>NZ_VRKO01000007.1 GCF_012271765.1 Erwinia rhapontici
TGAGATGCTGAGATGCTGAGATGCTGAGATGCTGAGATGCTGGTAATACCCAGCGTGCCCGGAAAAAATCTGCCTGAATCCCTGAATCCCTGAATCCCTGAATCCCTGAATCCTGTCGTTATCAGACGTCACAATACGTGCATTGCAGGTTATGTTGATTTCAATGATAAAGGGGGAGGCAAAAAAGAGTCAGGGCAGGGGGAGGGGAAGATGAAGAAACCAGCCAGCACTGCTCCCTGTCAGATAACAGGAAGCAATGTCTGGCCGGGTTCAGTCAGCGGATTATTCGCACAGCTCGTTCCAGTAACTGAAGCGGATATGCCGTTTCAGTGTGAAAAAAAAAGCCGGTTGCATACTGTCCTCCTCGGTTAACGGTGGGCACTGTCACGACGTGGACGAACCGCCACATCGGTAATCTGCGTATCCTCAGTAGCATTCACCACCAGTCGCACTGCGGCAGCCACTGATTCTGGCGTGCTGTAGGCGAGTGGGTCGATGGCAGCGAAGTCGCCGGCACGTTCGCGGCTGGTGCGATTCATCGGGGTATCCGTTGGGCCCGGAGAAACCGTTGAGACCCGAACGCCGTATTGACTCTCTTCCGTGCGCAGCGCATGAGCCAGCGCATTGAGAGCAAATTTACTGGCGGAATAGACGGCATGTCCGGCAAGTGCCAGCGTGCCTGAACCGGAATTAATGAAGATAACCTGGCCCTGCTGCTGACGCAGGGCAGGTAATGCCAGGCGTGTCAGCTCGGCTGGCGCAAAAAGGTTGATGGCGAACTGTTTCTGCCACAATGCAGGGGTTGCCTGTTCAACGGTGAGCCGTTCGGAAATCGCGGCTGAGTGTATCAGGACATCCAACGCGGGCAGGCGAGAAACAAATTTTTGGACTGCCTCGTTATCCAGCAAATCCAGACTGACCGCTTCCACGTGTTCATACTGTTCCAGTGCGGCCAGTGCAGAGGCTGAACGGCCAACCGCATACACCAGATGACTCACCGCCAGTTCTCTGACTATCGCCAGCCCTATACCACTGGTGCCGCCAGTCACGACAGCAACAGGACGCTGAAGGGGTTGATTCACAGGTTTCTCCTCTTGATGGAATCCTCCGACGTTACCACCCATGCAAAATACAGACGAACGACATATTCTGCTTAGCATTACCAGCGGGCGGCATTACTCCTGGTAGCCATTAATGAGGAAAGGCGGCCAGCAGGGCATCAATGGCGTAGCGCAGTCGCTGTGGCATCGCCGGCGTTTTCAGCCATACCGCATAGATCGGCAGGCTGCTGCCCCGGCTCTGCGGCAGGATCTCAACCAGCCGCCCGTCGCGTATATCGTCATTCACCAGCCAGTGCGGCAATTGGGCAATACCCTGTCCTGCTTTACAGGCAGCATACACGGCACTCATGGTACTGAGACGCAGCCGTTCAGCGGGCGGCCAGTGCAGTAGTTCATCTTGCTGATTCTTCAGTAACCACGGCTGAGAACGCTCCTGTTCGAGTAGCGTCAGGTGCGGGTAAGCGCTGAGGTCATCCAGATTGTTTATCTGCGGAACCTGACCTACCAGAGCCGGAGAGGCGCACAGTAGCAACGGCTGTGACCCCAGATGACGCGCCGTCAAATCGGCATGCCGGCCCGGATCGCCAATACGGATCGCCAGGTCGACGCCTTCAGCCGCGAGGTCAATACGTTGGGTGGAGAACTGCATATCCAGTGCCAGTGAATTCCAGCGCTGTGTCAGCGGCAACAACACCGGTAGCACCCATTTCTCACCAAACAGGGGAGGGGCACTCACCCGCAACCGCCCGGTCGGTTCACGGGCATGCAGTGCCAGGCGATTCTCTGCCGCATCGAGGCTGGACAAAATCTGCAGACAGTCTTCATAGAAACGCTGACCTTCGCTGGTGAGGGAAAGTGAACGCGTAGTGCGCTGAAACAGTTTGACCTGTAAACGGGATTCCAGCCGGGCGACAGCCTTACCGACGGTAGAACGGGACTGGCCAAGCTGTTCAGCCGCCAGGCTGAAGCCACCCGCCTGGGCGGCCTGAACGAAGGCACGGATACTGTTAAGTCTGTCGCTGTTAATCATACGCACACCTGACTGGCGATATTAATTCGTCAGTATGGCGAAATAATCGCGTAAATGAAGACATTAAATCGTGTCACGCTGGTGGCATTCTGATTTGAGGCATCTTTTGCTATGACAAACCCGTCACAGTTGTTCCGTTTACAGGCCGGTATCTGCCTGGCCAGTTTTCTCGGTTGCATTGATTTCACCATCGTCAACACCGCGCTGCCTGCGCTGCAGCGGCAGTTTTCCGTGGGTGTGGATGCAGTCCAGTGGGCGATGACCCTGTTTGTCATGGCGCTCTGTTGCTGCATGGTTCTCACCGCCCGCCTCGCCGAGCATTTCGGACAGCGGCAGGTGCTGTATACCGGCATAATCGGATTTGGTCTGGCGTCGCTGGGTGCCGGACTGTCATCCGATCTGGCGATACTTAATCTCTTTCGTCTGTTGCAGGGGGCAGGCTGTGCCGTGCTGTATACCGCGACAGCCGCGATCCTGGTGGAGGTGATGCCGGCATCACAGCGGGGCAGGGCGCTGGGACTGCTGTTTGCGGCCAACGGCGTGGGCCTCGCGCTGGGGCCGGTGGCAGGAGGGCTGCTGGTCAGTCAGTTTGGCTGGCGTTCCATCTTTCTGTTGAATGTGCCCTTTATTCTGCTCAGCTTTGCGCTTTGCGTCGGCAATATCCCGGGGCATTCCGTGCGTCGTCACCTGCGGCTGGATTACCCCGGCTGGTTGCTGATGGTAAGTGGACTGGTGCCGTTGCTGCTCTGGGCAAGTTTTGTCGCGCGCTGGGGCTGGCTGAGTCTGCCTTCACTGGTGACGCTGGGCATCGCTATCCTGTTGCTGGCCGCTTTTGTGCGGGTGGAACGGCGCACGCAACAGCCGCTGATCGATTTCAGCGTGCTGCGGGAGAAGACATTTCGCCGGGCTTGTGGATTATCCGTATTGCTGGCGATTTTTTACTGTGTGGCATTTATGTTGATGCCATTCAGGCTGATTGAGCTTTATGCATTAAATGACGCGCAGCTTGGTCTGATGCTGTTGCCAGTTACGCTGGTGATGGCGCTGGTTTCTCCGCTGGCAGGCAGGCTGGGCGATCGCCTCGGGCCCTGGCCGATTATGGCAAGCGGATTCACGCTGCTGGCGGCATCCGCACTGTTGCAGAGCACTTTCAGCAGCACGCAGTCGGTGTATTGGGTGATAACGGCTTTTGTTCTGATGGGTATGGGATGGGGCGCGATCCTTGGGCCTTCTGTTGCCGCTGCACTGGGCGCATTGACACCGTCACAGCACGGGCAGGGGATCGGGATCTCATGGACGCTGCATAACCTGGGGGGGGCGCTGGGCCTCGCAGTGGCGACGCGTCTGTATCAGGCGGGCGGGGCGGTTCAGGGCTATCAATGGGTCATGTGGCTGCTGGCGGTACTGTCTGTGATGGGGATGATAACGGCGGCAATCTCAATACGCCGCGCCAGCCCTGCATCCGCTGGCGCGGGGGGATAGTTAACCCGTGACGGTTTTTGCCGCAAAACGCTTACGCAGTTTTTGTAGCTTAGGTGGGATCACCGCCAGGCAGTAACGATTTTCCTGGCCTTCACCTGCCCAGTAATCCTGGTGATAGTCTTCGGCCGGATACCAGGTGGCATCGGCTTCGATGGTGGTTACCACCGGATCAGTGTGCTCAGCCTGCGCACGAGCGATGGCCGCTTTGGCTTCTTCTGCCTGGCTGGCGCTGTTCGGGAAAATAGCCGAACGGTACTGGGTACCTATATCGTTGCCCTGGCGGTTCAACTGAGTGGGATCGTGCGTGGCGAAGCTGATATCCAGCAGGTCGCCATAGCTGACTTTTTCCGGGTCAAAGGCAATGCGGATCGCTTCCGCATGTCCGGTATCGCCATTGCAGACCAGTTTATATGTCGGATTCTCGGTATGACCGCCAATGTAACCGCTCTCCAGTGACTCCACGCCGTTAATCTGTTTAAACACCGCTTCGGTACACCAGAAGCAGCCTCCGGCGAGGGTTGCGTATTCTGTCGCCATCTGACACTCCTTCAGGAACATTCCTGCTGTTGGGCTGTTGATATAAGAATCACCTTAGCGTGTTACCTCGCAAGGTCAATGCGTTTTTCGCTCAGGCCGCACAGTCGCTGATATCGCGATCAACCCAGGTCATCCCCCAAGGGGTAGAAACAGGATGTTATGAAAAAGATACTGTTCATAACGTTTTTCCTTAGTTTATTTTGGAATGTCCTATAACCGTTGGTTATTGGCTGGCGGCGTTCTAAGCGAAGAAAATAACACTAACTTATAACGTATTGATTTATGTCAATACCTTATTAAAAAAGGTGTCTTTTGAACATGTCGCTTACCCCGCTGCTGGCGCAGACCATTTTCAGCCTCCATCCTGGCGAACCTGAACGTAGCAATGCCCGTGACGGGGTAACGGATTATTTCGCCTGTCTGTTTCCTGTACTGCATGGCAGCGTTATCGACAGCGGACTGGATGCGATCTTCCGCGTTTACCCGGCTGAGCATTCCGTCGAGAATCTTGCCTTACAGCTCGGCTATATGAGCCACTCGCTGGATTTCGATGATTATCATGCGAACTTTCGCGGTCATCCCACCACGGTCGTGCTCTCCACGCTGCTGGCACTGAGCAAAGAGAGAGGAACGGTCAGCGTAGACGGGTTCCTCGATGCCTATATTGTCGGCGTTGAGCTGGCTGGCCGCCTGGGAAAAGCCATCGGTACGCGTCACTATTCCGCAGGATTCCACAGCACCGCCACCCTGGGCACGATTGCCGCTGCGGGAGCTGCCTGCCGTCTGCTGGCGCTCAGCCAGGAAGAAACCCAGGTTGCCCTCGGTCTGGCGGCAACGCAGGCATCGGGGCTGCGCAGCCAGTTCGGTTCAGCCGCCAAACCCCTGCACGCCGGGCTGGCCGCACGCAGTGCCGTTAACAGCGCACTGCTGGCGCAGGCCGGGTTCCGTGCGCAGAGCAACGGTGTACTGGAAAGCTTCCTGCAGGCGCTGGGTTTTGGTGTGGAACAACCGCAGGCCTTGCTCAGCGGCTGGGGTCAGCCGTGGCGCATCGTGGAACCGGGTCTGGAGTTTAAACGTTATCCGACCTGCGGCGGCACTCACAGCGCCGCCGAAGCAGCGTTTGTCCTGCGCGAACAGCGGCTTGCTGCCGGGCAGGACGCCAGCCCGGACGACATCGAACGTATTGAGGTCAGTTTCCCGCCAGGCGCAGATACAGCCCCCAATATTATTGCGCCAAAAAACGGCGTGGAAGCGCGCTTCAGTCTTGAATACGTCATCGCCGATGCATTGATTAACGGCAGCGTAGCGCTGGAACACTACAGCGAAGCCCCGGTGAAATCGGCTATCGCGGCACTGGCCGCGCGGGTGACACGTCAGCCAGACCTGACGGCACCGGCCGATGAACTGGACCCGGATCGGCGTTTTCACCGCGTCACGCTGTGGTTGCGCGATGGCAGTACCCTGAGCCACTGCGTCACCCGTCGCACCACGGCCGCCGCTTATACCGATGTGCAGGCCAAATTACAGCGCAGTCTTGCCGCACTGCCTGCACCCCAGGCGCAGAGCATCATTAACGATGCCCGTCTGCCGGATGCTGCTGCATTACACCGTCTTATTTTTCTGATTAGCCAATAACGAAAAGGATCTCCCATGTCTGTGCAAAAAACGTCGTCACGTCAGCTGCGCCTTGGTCTGTTTGTTCAGGCGCTGGGCCACCATGTGGGCGGCTGGCGTGCGGAAGGTGCCAGCGGTTCACCCACTGATGTTGACTGGTTTACCTGGATCGCCAAAAAGGGTGAAGAGGGTAAGTTTGATATGTTCTTCGTCGGCGATGCGCTGGCCACCAGCGTACATCGTCTGCCGTCTACCATGTCCCGTCTGGAACCTCTGACGCTGCTTTCTGCGCTGGCCGTGCAGACGCAACACATTGGCCTTGCAGCCACGGCTTCAACCACTTTTGACCAGCCGTTTCACCTCGCGCGTGCGCTCTCCTCGGTGGATCACATCAGCCGGGGTCGCGGCGCGTGGAACGTGGTGACCTCGTTTTCTATTGATGCTGCGCGTAACTTCAGCCGTGAAGATCTGCCATCCCATGCGGAACGCTATGATATGGCACGCGAATTTCTCGATGTCACTTTCAAGCTGTGGAACGGCTGGGAAGAGGGCGCTATCGTGCGTGAAAAAGAGAGCGGCCGTTACTCCGACGAAGCGAAAATCCATGCCGCTAATCACAACGGCAAGTACTTCCAGGTGCAGGGACCGCTGAATATTGCCCGTTCGCCGCAGGGGCGCCCGGTGATCATTGAGGCCGGTTCTTCCCCGGCAGGCCAGAGGCTGGCCGCGGAAACCGCCGAAGTGGTGTTTACTGCCGCCGCCTCGCTGGAAGAGGGCCAGGCTTTTTACCGCAGCCAGAAACAGTTTGTACGTGAGGCCGGGCGTCATCCTGACCATCTGCTGATCCTGCCGGGCGTGATGCCGATTGTGGGTCGTACCCGCGCAGAAGCGCAGGAAACCTGGAACCAGCTGAATGAGCTGGTCGACATCGATAACGGTATTGAGCAACTGTCAGCGCGCTTTGGTGTGGATATGACCGCTTACCCGCTGGACGGTCCGGTACCGGAAATTGGCGGTACGGAAGGGGGGCAGAGCCGTGTGAAGCTGCTGACTGAGCTGGCCGCACGCGAGAACCTGACTCTGCGCCAGCTGGCTGCCGTGGCCGCGGGCTCCCGTGGACACCGCGTGATCGTCGGAACGGCGCAGGATATCGCCGATGATTTCCAGCTGTGGCTGGAGCAGGAAGGGGCCGATGGCTTCAACATTATGCCTGCCGTGCTGCCAAACCAGCTGGAACTGTTTGTTGAGCTGGTGGTGCCTGAGTTACAGCGCCGTGGCCTGTTCCGTACCGAATACCAGTACCGCACCCTGCGTGAAAACCTCGGGTTGCCGCCGTTTGATGAAAATTTTGCCGCCGTCCCCGCGCTGGCGACTGAGAAGGAATAACTGATGAAACTTTCTGCCCTGACCGCTGCTCTGCTGGCCCTGGCGCCGCTCACTTCTGCACTGGCGGCTGACCAGGACGTGGCGTTTACCGCCAGCGTCAAACCGAAGGCTGATGCAACGTTACATGCCCAGCTGCCGGAAGATATCCTGAAAAAAGGGTATCTCGTGGCGGGTACCAACCCGAATACGCCGCCCACCACCTTCTACCAGGCGGATAACAAGACCCTCGCGGGACGCGAAATTGATATCGTCAGTGCGGTGGCCGACCGTCTGGGGATTGCCGTGCACTGGCGTGATACCGGCGGGTTCGACAATATCATTCCGGGTCTGAAATCCGGTCGTTACGATCTGGCCGCCTCGAATATTGATGCCAACAAAAAGCGCCTGCAGCAGGTGGATTTTGTCGGTTATTACAATGCATCGAAGCTGGCGCTGATCTCGCGTAAAGACGCTGAACTGGGGCCGTTTAACACCTTTGCTGAACTGTGCGGTAAAACCGTTGGCGCTGGAGCGGGCACTTCACAGATCACCCGTCTGCAGACCGCCAGCGATGCCTGCATCGCCGATAAAAAACCGGCTATCACCATTCCTGTCTTCCCGGATCGTCCGGCAGGCGTACAGGCAGTGATGAGTGGCCGTGTACCGATGTTCTTCGGGCCGTATGAAGGCCTGCGCTATCAGGCTAGCCAGGTGAAAGCACTGGCGCTGGCGGGTGAGATCACTATCGAAGATACCATTGTGTCGATGGCGTTGCCGAAAGGCTCACCGCTGGAGAAGCCAATTCAGGCGGCGCTGAACTCGCTGATCAAAGATGGTACTTACCAGCAGATCCTCGATAAATGGGAAATCGGCTTCGGCGCGGTGAAAACCGCCGGTCTGAATGAAGAGATCGCGAAATGAGTCAGCGGCCTGACGACCCCGGCGCCGGGCTGCGTATTGTCGGGCATCGTCACTACGGGCGCTGGTTCAGCGCGCTGATCGTGCTGCTGCTGGTGGCGCTGATGGGCTCGTCTGTGGTCAGCAACCCGCGTTTTGAATGGGACGTGGTGGCGCAGAACCTGACGGAAGCCTCGATCCTCAATGGCGTGATGATGACTCTCAAACTGACGGTGATCTCCGTGCTGTTCGGGTTTGCCGGGGGCACGCTGCTGGCGCTGATGCGTCTGTCGGCCAACCCGGTGCTGGTGGGAGTCAGCTGGGCGTATACCTGGTTTTTCCGCGCAGTACCGATGCTGGTGCAGCTGTTCCTCTGGTACAACATTGCCGCGCTCTATCCAAAGCTGACGCTCTCTCTGCCGTATCTGGGCACGCTGTGGAGCGCCAGCACCAACGAAGTCATCAGCCCGTTCAGTGCGGCGGTGATTGCGCTGGTGATGCACCAGTCTGCTTATGCGGCTGAAATCATCCGCGCCGGGATCCAGAGTGTCAATCCGGGCCAGCTGGAAGCCGCTAAAGCGCTGGGCTATCGACCTGGTCAGATTTTTCGCCAGACCGTGCTGCCGCAGGCAATGCGTACCATTTTGCCTCCGGCCGGTAATGAGGTGATCGGTCAGTTGAAAACCACCGCGGTTGTATCGGTGATTGCGCTGCAGGATGTGCTCTATTCGGCGCAGATTATCTATCAGCGCACCTATGAAGTGATCCCGCTGCTGCTGGTGGCGACCGCCTGGTATCTGCTGATGACGTCGGTGCTGTCGGTGGGGCAGCATTATGTGGAAGTGTGGTTCAGCCGGGGAAATGCGCCGGTGAAAAAACGCTGGTTCCGCAAAGCTGCTGAACAACAGGAGGCGCAGTCATGAGTGAACCGATCCGCCTGCGCGGCATTCACAAGCAGTTCTCAGGGAAAACGGTGCTGCGGGATATCAATATGGATATTGCTGCCGGATCGGTGACGGTGATCCTCGGGCCGTCCGGTTCGGGTAAATCGACGCTGCTGCGCTGCATTAACCATCTTGAGAAACTGGATGCCGGGACGATTCATGTTGGTGAGTCGCTGGTGGGCTACCGCCGCCGGGGGCAGCATCTGGTGGAGTTACCAGAAAAGCTCGTCGCCGTACAGCGCCAGCGCATCGGGATGGTGTTCCAGCAGTTTAACCTGTTCCCGCACCGCACCGTGCTGCAAAATATCAGCGATGCCCCGTTGCGTATCCGCCGCGAGAAACGCTCTGTGGTGGAAGCGCGTGCGCTGAAACTGCTTGAGCAGGTCGGGCTGGCGCATCGCGCCCAGGCCTGGCCACGCGAGTTATCCGGTGGTCAGCAGCAGCGTGTGGCGATTGCCCGCGCGCTGGCGATGGAGCCGGAAGTGATGCTGTTTGATGAACCGACCTCAGCGCTGGACCCGGAGCTGGTGGGCGAGGTGTTACAGGTGATGAAACAGCTGGCGCATTCCGGTATCACGATGGTGGTGGTGACCCATGAAATCGGCTTTGCCCGCGAGGTCGCCGATAATATCGTGTTTATGGATAATGGCCAGGTGGTGGAAAGCGGTGATGCCCGTACTTTGCTGGATAACCCGCAGCACCCGCGCCTGCGCGAGTTTCTGGCCAGCGTTTTGTAATGCCATTCTGCCTCCTCCCGGAGGCAGAAGTTTTGCCTCTGTTACCTAGCTTAACAACCCCGCCGCGACATTCACTGACAACCCCAGAATCGCCAGATTAAACACAAACGAGATCACCGACTGGAGCAGGGCAATCTGGCGCATATCGGTGGTGCCTGTTGCCACATCGGCGGTTTGCGAAGCGACGGCGATGGTGAAAGAGAAATAGAGGAAATCCCAGTATCCCGGTTCGTCGGGCTTTTCCGGGAAGATCATCGGCGTAACGTCCGGCGTGCGATGCAGATAGTGGTGATGGGCGTAATGCATGGCAAAGGCGGTGGGAAGCAGCGCCCAGGAGAGGATCAGTGTGCTGGCCGTCAGCAGCAGATGGAGAATGCGCGGAGTTCCGCTGAGATCTTTCAGCGACGTCAGTTCCATCAGGATAGCCAGAATGCTGATCAGACAGGCGAGTGTGACCAGACTTAGCACCAGCCGGGCACTTTCATCCTGGGTTTTGGCGATACGGGGAATATCTTTCGCCGCAGTGCGCAGCATCAGACCCCACAGGAAAACCAGATACAGTAGGGCCAGTACGTTCCAGCCGATCAGCAGCCGTTGCAGGATGCCCAGTGAAGTCGGCAGGGCGACGAAACAGACAAGCCCGGCTGCAATGGATATCAGCAACCGGAGGCGGGCGTGGAGGTAATGGTGCAGGGAAAGACGCATGGTGTCAGCTGTTTTTCACAAGAGAAGGATAACCTTAACTGTAACTGATAACGTCCTTGCGAGCCGTTCTTATCCGAACTAGAATCAGGTCCTGAACAACGGGGCTTCCGACATGACAAAAAAAACAGCGCATCATCAAATTACTAAAACTCAAATCTATCGTGCTGTTGCCAGTTCAACTGCGATTGAAACAGGTGTGTCCGTGCAAAAAATCGAGCAGCAGCTCAAACTCAATCTGGCTCAGGCAAAAGCCGTTGGCCTCGCCCGTTAGTCTGGCACAATGTCGCCGACCAGTTGCAGCATAGGGCGGTAATTACCGGATATTCCTGCCTGGATAGCCTTAAAATAAAACGTCTTATGTTCGTCCCACAGACTGTAATCCAGTAACCCTCTTCCCGCCCGGACTGCCAGCGCATCACACAACAGCCGTGATAAACGTCCGTTGCCCTCCCGGAAGGGATGGATCAAAATGAATTCCACATGACTTTCAGCCAGATAGCGAACCAGCTCCGTGCGGGATAAGGAATTCAGCTCGCCAGAATTGACAAGAAATTGTCTTTCGAAATTATCAATAAGAAGCGGAACCCTGCTGGCTGCGGCAAACTGGAACCCGTCTTTCGCCAGGTTAGCGTTACGCAGTCTCCCTGCCCAGTCGTACACATTACCCAGCCACTGACGATGCCATTCGCGGATAACGGCAAAAGTGAGCGTTGCGGGAGGCTGAGAACCGATAAACAGATGTTCATACAGCATCAGTAGCAAGCCAGACTCCAGAGCCTCCATATCTTCTGCATCGGTGATCCCTCGTTTATTTGCTAATACCCGATCACCGGAACCGGGCTGATACCGCTCTTCTGCGGAATGAAGCACATATTTTGACAAGCACTGACCTCCGCCCAAATATCCTCATGACCAGGGCGATCATAGTGTGTTGTGCGGATATCATTCAACGCCTAATGTTGAGTCAAGTTTCGGATGGCTGAAAAACAGATCCGCTGATTGGGCCAAAAAATTAATTTACGCCATCTGCTCCTGCTGCCACGGGTAGCGACCGGTACCCGGAACGGCGGTCATCAGTTGCCGGGTATACGGATGGCGCGGGGCCTTCCACAGCGCCGTGCGCTCGGCACTCTCGACGATTTTCCCCTGCTGCATCACCATCACCCGGTCGGCAATATATCGGACCACCGCCAGGTCGTGCGAAATAAACAGATAGGACAGCGACATCTCGTGTTTCAGCGCCACCAGCAGATTGAGGATCTGGGCCTGCACTGAGACATCCAGCGCGGAAACCGCTTCATCACAGATCACCAGCTCAGGTTCTACAATCAACGCACGGGCAATGCCGATACGCTGACGCTGGCCGCCGGAAAACTCGTGGGGATAGCGCTGCACACTGTTCTGCGCCAGGCCAACGCGATCGAGCATGGTGCGGATTTTTTTATCGCGCAGGCGTGCATCCTTAATGCCTTTTACCCGCAGCACGCTGTCGAGAATCGCCCCAACGCTGCGGCGGGGATTCAGTGAACCGTAAGGATCCTGAAAAATCATCTGAACCTTGTCACGCAGCGGCTGCAACTGTGTATTGTTTTGCTGGCTGATATCCACCCCTGCCAGCAGGATCTCGCCTTCAGCTGGCTTCAGCAGCCGCAGCAGCGTGCGCGACAGGGTGGATTTTCCGCACCCGGATTCACCCACCAGGCCGAGGGTTTCCCCCGGCGAAAGATCAAAACTGACGTCATCCACCGCGCGTATGCGTTCACCCTGCTGAACATAGTCGGTACTGAGATGGCGTACCGATAACAGCGGGGCGGCGTGGGGATCCCGCGGGGCAAACTCCAGTACCGGTGGCGTAAACAGGCTGAAAGCCGTCTGCGATGTGGCATCAGGCTGCTGGCGGATCTCCGTCAGGCGCTGCTGCGGATAGTGCAGGCTGTCCTGATGGTGTAACGAACTGGCGATCAGCCCGCGGGTATAAGGATGTTGTGGGTCGGCAAACAGGCGGTCGCAGACCGCTTCTTCCACTTTTTCTCCCCGCACCATCACCGCCACCCGGTCGGCGCGCTCCGCTACCAGCCCGAGATCGTGCGTAATCAACAGGACGCCCATCGATAGCTGCTGGCGCAGGTTATCCAGCAGTTCGAGGATCTGCTGCTGTACCGTGACGTCCAGCGCGGTAGTAGGTTCATCGGCAATCAGTAACCGGGGTTCGCAGGCCACCGCCATTGCAATCATCACGCGCTGCCGCTGCCCGCCGGAGAGCTGGTGGGCGTAGCTGTCGATACGCTGATGAGGGGAGGGGATGCGCACCAGATCCAGCAGTTCAATGGCCCGGCGTCGTGCGGCTGCCCGGCTCAGCGGCTGATGAATGGTCAGTGCCTCAATCAGCTGACTGCCGAGAGTATGAACCGGATGCAGCGAGGTCATCGGTTCCTGGAAAATCATGGCGATCTGGCTGCCACGTAGGGCGCGTAACTGCTGTGGCGTGCGCGTAAGCAAATCTACGCCATCGAACAGAATGCGCCCCTGACGGCGGGCCTGCGGTGGCAGCAGACCCGGGATCGCCAGCGCGGTCGTCGATTTCCCACAACCGGATTCACCCACCAGCGCCAGCAACTCCCGCGAGCGCAGCGTCAGGTCCAGCTGGTGCACCGCACGGTGGCCGGGGAAATCAATACTCAGTTGTTCAATTTTCAGTAACGGATTCATGGGTGCTGCCTCAGTCGTGGATTGAGCGCATCATTCAGCGCATCGCCCAGCAGATTCAGGGAGAGAACCGCCAGCACCAGCGCCAGGCCAGGAACCGCAGTCAGATACCAGTCGGTGCGCAGCATCTCGCGACCGCTGCCAATCATCGATCCCCAACTGATCTGATTAGGGTCGCCAAGGCCGAGAAAGGCCAGCGCGGACTCCATTAAAATGGCATTCGCCACCATGACCGAAGCGGTCACAATCAGCGAGGGCAGCGTGGCGGGCAACATCTCCTGCACCATAATGCGCAGCGACGAGAACCCCTGAGTGCGTGCGGCAAGAATAAACTCAGCTTCACGCAGTACGCGAAATTCGGCACGCACCAGTCTGGCGACGGTCGGCCAGGAGGTGAAGCCAATCGCCAGGGCAATCAGCGTCACCGAGGGCGTGGTAATGGCGACGGCAATTACAACCAGCAGAAACGCCGGCATGGTCTGAAACAGGGTCGTCAGCCGCAGCAACGCACTGTCGATGGCGCCGCCATACCAGCCGCTCAGGCCACCCACCACCACACCCACCACCAGGCTGACCAGCGCGGCGCTCAGGCCAATAGTCAGTGACACTCGCGATCCGTGGAAAATACCGGCGGCCAGATCGCGGCCCATCGCATCGCTGCCCAGCAGCCACTGAGATTCCGCACCGGGCCACAACAGCGGCGTGGTTACCATATCCAGCGGGTCACCGGGATAAAAGACGTCAGCGCCAAGCGCCATAATAACAATCAGCAACAACAGGATAAGACCGGTTACGCCAGCGGGATTTCGCAACAGCTGGCGCAGCGCCCGCCGACGGGGAGAAGCATGTAATACCAGTTCCGGGTTCAATAACGTCATCATCAGGCCTTAATGCGCGGGTCGAGGGCCGCGTGCAGTAAATCAACCAACAGGTTGGTGACAATCACCAGCAAGGAGGAAAACAGCAGGATCCCCAGCAGCACGTTAAAATCGCGTGCCATCACCGCATCCAGCGCCAGTCGCCCCAGCCCCGGCCAGGAAAAGACGGTTTCCACCACTGCCGCGCCGCTCAGCAGCGTGGCCATATGCATGCCTGCAACGGTAGTGACCGGGATCAGGGCGGTACGCAGGATATGACGCAACGCGACCCGCAGCGGGTGAACCCCTTTGGCATGGGCGGTGCGGATATAGTCTTGGTGGGTGATCTCCAGCATGGTGGCACGCGTCAGGCGGGCGTAGATGGCGATAAAGAAGCTGGCGAGCGCGAGCACCGGCAGCACGGCATGGCGCAGGCGGTCGGTCAGCGCGGCCAGCCCGTGCAGATCGGCGCCCAACGTCAGGTTACCGCCGCTCGGCAGCCAGCCCAGCCTGACGGAAAAAAGCACCAGCAGCATCAGGCCGATCCAGAATCCGGGTAGTGAATAGAGCAGCAACACCAGCAGTGAAATCACCCGATCCCCCCAGCGGTTAACATTAATCGCCATCAAAGCACCGAGCAGCAGCCCAAAGAACACCGCCAGCGCCTGGGCGGCCAGCATCAGAAACAATGTATTGGGTAAGCGGGAGAGGATCAGCTCCGTCACCGGAGTATTAAAACGCGGTGAGAACCCGAGATTAAAGTGGGCGATATTGTTCAGCCAGTGCAGGAACTGCTGCCACGAGGACTGGTCCAGCCCGTACTGCTGGCGCAGCAGAGTCAGCGTGGCCTCGCTGGCACCGCCTGATTCCCCGGCCATCACATCGGCGGCATCGCCGGGCACGAACTGCAGCACGATAAACATGATCACCAGAATGCCAAGAACCGTCGGAATGGCATGCCACAGCGTGCGCAGCAGAGTAAGAGAGAGACGTTTCCAGACATTCATAACCATCGGTTTCCGCTTCAGAAAATTTTGCATCAGCGAGAGAAACTAGCAGACCTGCAGGTGACGAATTAATGCTTTTTCTGCCGAAGTAAAGCAGGAAAACGAACAAGCAACTTAGGTGAAATACGGGTTAACAAATCACAATAACTCAGTAGTCGCGCTCCGCTAACTCCCTCTAAATATCCCCCTGTTTATTGACCGTCAAAAGGAAAAGCTATGTCCGGATTAACAACACCGCCCGGCAGCCTGCGGCTGGCGGTGGACGTGGGGGGCACGTTCACCGATGTGGTACTGCTGGCCGGGGAAGCGCGCTATACCACCAAAGTGCTGACCACCGCGGGTAACCCGGAAGAAGGGGTGATTACAGGTATTGATGATGTGCTGCAACAGGCTGGGCGACCGCTCTCCGCCGTCAGCCAGTTGATCCTGGGAACCACGCTGGCGACCAACGCCTTAATTGAACGTAAAGGGGCGCGAACCGCGTTAATCACCACCGCAGGTTTTCGCGATCTGGTGGAGATTGGTCAGGAAGATCGCTTTGCCCAGTACGATCTGCTGCTGCAAAAACCACAACCGCTGGTGGCGCGGCACTGGCGCTTTGGCGTGCAGGAACGGATTGATGCAGCAGGCCAGGTACTGACGCCGCTCGATGAACCGCAGGTGCTGGCGATTGCCGATCAGCTGCGTGAACAGCGCATCGAGAGTGTCGCCATCGTTCTGCTGCAAAGCTTCGTCAACCCGCGCCACGAGCAGCGGATTGCCGAACTGCTGCGCGAAGCACTGCCCGCACTGACGCTGACGCTGTCGAGTGAAGTATGCCCGGAAATTCGTGAGTATGAACGCTTGTCGACGGCCTGCGCCAATGCCTATGTTCAGCCGCTGATTGCGGGATATCTCACCCGGCTGGAACAGCAACTGGGCGAACGCGGCCTCCAGGTTCCGCTGTTTTTAATGACCTCTGGCGGTGGCATCACCACGCTGGAAAACGGCATTCATCAGCCGGTCCGTCTGGTGGAGTCCGGGCCTGCGGGCGGCGCGATCCTCGCCCGCCAGATTGGTGAACAGTTACAGCAACCCGGCATTCTCTCCTTCGATATGGGCGGCACCACCGCCAAAATCTGTTTTATCGACAACTATCAGCCGCAGATCTCGCGCAGCTTTGAATTTGGTCGCGCCCATCGTCATCAGAAAGGATCGGGTTTGCCGCTGCGTATTCCGGTCATTGAGATGGTCGAGATCGGCGCGGGCGGCGGATCGGTAGCGCGCATCGACAGCCTGAAACGCATCCAGGTCGGGCCGGATAGCGCGGGTTCTGCACCAGGCCCGGCCAGCTACGGCCTTGGCGGTGAACTGGCGACGGTGACCGATGCCAACCTGCAACGGGGAGTGATTGACCCGGACAGTTTTGCCCGCGGCAAGGTACAGCTTGATCGGCAGAAAGCCACGGCGGCCATCGATCAGCATATTGCCACGCCGCTCGGCGTCACGGTGGAGGTGGCTGCCGCCGGGATTGCGCAGATCGTGGTGGAAAACATGGCGAACGCCGCGCGCGTGCACGGCACGGAGCTGGGAAAAAATGCTGCCCGTTATACCCTGGTGGCGTTTGGCGGTGCCGCACCGTTACAGGCCGCCAGCCTGGCGCGCAAGCTGGGTATTCGACGCGTGGTGATCCCGCGTTCGGCGGGAGTGGGATCGGCGCTGGGGTTCCTCTGGGCGCCGGTGGCGTTTCAGGCGGTACGCAGTTTCTATCAGCCGCTGGCACGGATTAACCGCGAAGCGGTGGACCAGGTACTGGCTGGGCTGGAGCAGCAGGCCCGTGACATTGTCACGCAGGCGGCGGGTGATACCGCGCTGACGGTGCAGCGCAGTGCGCTGTTGCGCTACGCCGGGCAGGGCCATGAAGTCAGTGTCGCGCTGCCAGAAGGCGAACTCTCCTCAGAGACGGTACAACAACTCGCCGTGCGTTTCGCCACGGTGTATCGCGAACTCTATGGCCGCAGCCTGGATACCGTGCCGGTGGAGGCGATCAGCTGGACGGTGAACGTCAGCACCACGCCGCCACCAGCGACCGCCGATGACGTGTCTGAACCGACGCAGTCCGTCAGCGCCGCGCAGCGCAGCGGGGTGCGCCGCCTGCTGGATGCGCAACATCAGTGGCATGAGGTTGCGGTCTATCAGCGCGAGACCCTGCCGCAACAGCAGCGGGTACCGGGTCCGGCACTGATTGTTGAGGAGGAAACCACCACGCTGGTGGAAGCGGGATTTGATGCCTGGCTGACGCCGCACGGTCACCTGATCCTCAACCGCCACGATGACATCACGGAGGCAAAATGAGCATGCAGTTAATTCAGCACCAGCTGATTTGGGATCGGCTGATTTCAGTAGTCGAGGAGCAGGCACAGACGCTGATCCGCACGGCCTTCGGCACCGCCACGCGCGAAGCGGGTGACCTCTCCGCCGGGGTGTTTTTGCCTGACGGGCGCATGATTGCCCAGGCGGTGACCGGCACGCCGGGCCATATCAATTCGATGGCGGAGTCGGTGAAACATTTTCTGCGGGCGTTCCCGGCAGAGGGAATGCAGCCGGGTGATGTCTATCTCACCAACGATCCGTGGAAGGGCACCGGCCATCTTTACGATATGACGATGGTGACCCCGGTGTTTCGTGAACAACGGTTGATCGCGCTGTTTGCCGCCACCCTGCACGTGGTGGATATCGGTGGTCTCGGGCCGGGACCGGATGGACATCAGATCTACCATGAAGGGTTGTTCCTGCCGTTGCTGAAGTTTATTCACCGGGGTGAACTGGACCACAACGTGCTGGCGATTGTGAAAGCCAACGTGCGCGAACCGGAGCAGGTTGAAGGCGATCTGCTGGCGCTGGTGGCCTGTAATGACGTAGGCGCACGCCGCCTGCTGACGATGATGGCGGAGTTTGGTCTGGAAGACTTGCAGGCCAGCGGCGAGCATATTCTGCAACATTCGCGTGAGGCAATGCTGGCCGCGTTACAACAGTGGCCAGCCGGGGGCTGGCGTTACGGGATGTGGGTGGATGGCTTTGACCAGCCGATTTTCCTACAGGCTGAACTGACCCTGAACGCGCAGGGCATTACCGTCGATTTCGCCGGGACTTCGGGCTTTGTGGCGAAGGGGATCAACGTGGTGAAGGCGTATACCGATGCTTACACCTCGTTTGGTATCCGCTGCCTGATTGGTTCGGATGTGCCGAACAATGCCGGTTCACTGGGGGTGATTGCCATTCAGGCACCGGAGGGATCAATTGTTAACGCGCCGTATCCGGCGGCGGTGACCTCGCGCCATATTATCGGGCAGATGCTGCCGGATGTGGTGTTTGGCTGCCTGCGCCAGGCGGTACCCGATGCGGTGCCTGCGGAAGGGGCCTCCTGCTTGTGGAATATCCAGCTGTCCGGCGGCCACGTGCTACCGGGCTATAACGCCGCTGATTTCCTGCAACAGCGCCGCTTCTCCATTACCAGTTTCTCCACCGGAGGAACCGGGGCGCGTCCGGGGCTGGACGGCCTTTCCACCACCTCATTCCCCAGCGGGGTGCGCAATGTCTCTGTCGAAATTCTCGAATCGATCAGCCCGGTGGTGTTCTGGCGTAAAGAGTATCGCCAGGATTCTGGCGGTACCGGACGCCTGCGCGGCGGCCTGGGACAGGTGATTGAAGTGTCGCACGGCGATGCCGCGCCAATGGAACTGGGGGCAGCATGGGATCGCATTCTGTTCCCGGCGCTGGGCGCTGACGGTGGCGGCAACGGCGCGCCGGGGCGCGTGACGCTGGCTTCCGGTGCGATATTACAGGGCAAAGGACGGCAGGTGATCCCACCGGGCGAACACCTGGTGGTGGAAACCCCGGGGGGCGGCGGCATCGGCGATCCGACAACGCGTGACCCGCAGGCGGTACAACGCGATCTCACTAACCAGTTGATTAGCGAGGATGCCGCACAGGCGATCTACGGCTGGTCGGCTGCAGCAGAATAAAAACAGGAGTGACTATGTCTTCGTTAACCTTCAGCGCCCGTCGTGGTGCGCTGGCGCTTTCCCTCTGGCTGGCGCTGAGTGCCAGCACGCTGGCGGCCGATGTGCAGCGCGGCGGCACGCTGAATATGATTATCAACTACGAACCGCCTGCGCTGGTGGCGTTGACCACGGTGGCGACCCCGGCACTGAGCGTCAGCGCCAAAGTGACGGAAGGATTGCTGAGTTACAACGAGCAGCTGGAGCCGCAGCCGCAGCTGGCGACGTCATGGGAAGTGAGCGCCGACGGCACACGCTATACCTTCCATCTGCGCCCGGAGGTTAAATGGCATGATGGTCAGCCGTTTACTTCGGCGGATGTGGCCTGGTCCATTGAGCTGCTGAAAAAGGTTCACCCGCGTGGTTCCAGTACCTTTGCCAACGTCACCCAGGTTGCAACACCGGATGCGCTGACGGCAGTGATTGTGCTGTCCAAACCGGCCCCTTACCTGCTTAAAGCCTTTGCTGCGGCGGAGTCACCGATCCTGCCGAAACATCTGTATCAGGATAAAGATCCGCTGACCAACCCCAATAACAGCGCGCCGGTGGGCACCGGGCCTTATATCTTCGAGAAATGGGTGCGCGGCAGTTATGTGCAGTACAAACGTAACCCGAACTACTGGGACAGCACCCGGCCCTATGTGGATCGGCTGATCATTCGTTTTGTGCCAGATGCCGCCGCCCGTTCGCTGGCGTTTGAAACCGGCGAAGCCGACCTGGGCTATCGTTCGCCTGTGGCGCTCAGCGACCTCAAACGCTTAAAAGCGCTGCCGCAGCTCGGTTTCGAAACCCGGGGAAACAGCTACTCGCATAACGTCTCGTCGTTGCAGTTCAACCTCGATGATGCTCGCTTTAAGGATCTGCGCGTGCGTCAGGCCGTTGCGCATGCCCTTAACCGCGACGTGATCCGCCAGGTGGCGTACTTCGGCTATGCGAAAACCACCGCATCACCGATTGCACCGGGGATAACTCAGTATTCCGATCCGTCACCTTCGCCTTACGGGTTTGACCTGGCCGCGGCAAATCGCCTGCTGGACGAGGCTGGCTATCCACGCGGCAGCGATGGCACCCGCTTCAGTGTCACACTGGATTACAACCCGATTGCGGAAGATCTGAAGAAAACCGCTGAATACACCCGCTCGGCGCTGGCAAAAGTGGGGATCAGCGTGACGTTGCGTGCGCAGGATCTCTCCACCTTCGTACGTCGCATTTATACCGACCGTGACTTTGCGTTCACGCTGAACGGCCACAGCAACCTGTTTGACCCGACGGTTGGCGTACAGCGCATTTACTGGTCGAAGAACTTCCGCAAAGGCGTACCGTTCTCGAATGCGTCGCACTACCACAACCCGGAGGTCGACCGCCTGCTGGAAGCGGCCCAGACCGAAAATGACCCGGTGAAGCGCGTAGAAGAATTTAAACAGTTCCAGCAGATCGTGGAGCACGACCTGCCCGACATCAACCTGGTCTCGCCGGAATTTATCACTATCTACAACCGCCGCGTGCATGACCATTCCGTGACCGCTGACGGCGTGGAGGGCAATCTGTCCTCCGTCTGGGTGGAGCAGAAATGAGCCAGCTTAAGGTTGCCGTCATTGGTCTGGGGGCGCTGGGCAGCGCCACCCTGCTGGCACTGGCCCGCCAGGGGATTGCCGTCGAAGGATTTGAACAGTACCGGGTGGGGCATGAGTTCGGTGCCTCCGGGGGGAAAACGCGTCAGTACCGTCTGATTTACGGTGAAGGGCAGCGCTACACCCCGCTGCTGTTGCGCGCCCGTGCGCTGTGGCAGCAGCTGGAGGCGGAGCAGCAGCGCCAGCTGTTCTGGTCCTCCGGGTTTCTGACGCTGGGTACCGCGGACAGCCCGTGGTTTAACGCGGTTTTGCAGTCCGCGCAGCAACAGCAGTTGCCTTATGAGCTGCTCAGTCGTGATGAGATCAACCAGCGCTTTCCACGGCTGAATGTGGACCACGATGAAGTCGGGCTGTTCGACCCGGCTGGCGGGGTACTGCTGACGCACGAGCTGCTTATCGCCTCGGTCAGGCAAGCGGAGGCGCTGGGGGCGAAAGTGCATGAACGCGCCACCATCCGCGATATTGCGGAAAACGACGACGGCGTGACGCTGGATATTGACGGCGAGCGCCGTCATTTCGACCGGGTGGTGGTGACCACCGGCGCCTGGGGCAAAGCCCTGTTACCGGACGTGGCGCTCTCCTCGCGGCGGCTGGGGCTGACCTTCCACTTGCCACAACAGAGCGGGTTCGATACTGCTGCGTTTCCGGCCACCATGCGCGTCAGTGCGGGCCGTCCGATGTGGAACACTCAGCCGATGCCCGACGGGCAATCCTTTAAGTTTTTTGTCGGTGATGCCGAATTCGACGAGCAGCATCATCCGGGCAAACGCGCCGTGGATCAGAGCAGCGCACTGACGCCCGGCATTATTGACCGCATTGACCTGCATCTGACCTCGGCGGTCAACGGCGCTGAACGGGCGATTGTCGGGGGTGCCACCTACCCGGAAGCTTACACCTTCGATCAGGCTCCGCTGCTGGGTGCACGCCATGCTGGTTCGCGGGTCTATGTAGGGCTGGGGCTTTCCGGCCACGGCTTTAAGCTGGCACCGTCGCTGGGCGAACTGCTGGCAACCGCCGTAACCGGGCAGGTCGATCTGTCACAGGAGTGGGGCTGTTTTGATCCGGGGCGCGAGTTCCATGAACCGGAAGCGGTTTATTCACGTTAATTTTTTTCTTTCACCTGGGATACTGCAATGACTTTCACGCTTAATACGTTAACGAAACTGCATGCTGTGCTGTTTGCCGGTAGCCTGACGCTGGTTTCCTCCGCGATGGCCGCCGACGCCCCGCTGAATACACCGCTGCGCGATAAGGCGCTGCACGGCATTATGCAGAACGATTATGAACCGCTGGTTTACCTGGATGAGCAGGGCAACAATACCGGGTATTTCTATGAGATTGTGGCGGCCGCCGCCAAAAAACTGGGGGCGAAGATCGAGGTGAAGAACGGCACCTTCGACAGCTTTATTCCTGGCCTGCAAAGCGGGCGTTATGACTTTGCGCTGGGCACCGATGCCACCGTTGAACGCCAGAAAATCGTCGATATTATTCCGCTGATCGACGCAGGGTACTCGTTTATCACCAAAACCAGTGGCCCGGTTCGGCTGGATAACAGCCTGACCTCCTTGTGTGGACATTCGGTGGCAGCGCTGGCGGGGCAGTCAACGCTGGAGGCGCTCAGTGCGCAGGCAGATCAGTGTAAAACCAGCGGCTTAGCCGAACTGAAAATCGCCATTTTCCCGTCGCGTTCGGCGGCCTGGCTGGCGGTGAAAAGTGGCCAGGCGGAGCTGACACCGGTGTATACCGGGGAGGCGGGCTGGATCACCAAAAAAGATCCGGACTGGCGCGTGACCGGGCCAACGTTTAATCGCGGGCAGTCCGGTTTTTCCGTCAATAAACAGCAGGGTAATGCTCAGGCCTGGGCCAGTGCGGTGAATGCGTTGATCGCGGACGGCACTTACCAGCAGATCCTGAAAAAATATGGCGTTGAGTCAGTAGCATTAAAAGAAATTATTGTGAATCCACAGTCCTGATATAGCGTTAACGGCGGCACTGTTTTTATTGCCGCCGTTTTATTTAATACCGCTAATCATTCCTTTCTGATATCCGAAATATGACAATAAATAGCCGGAAAAGGTGTTTGTGATGCTGCGTTGTGCTGTGTAAAAAATTAAGACTGTTATTTACCCTGTCCTGATGCGGAAACAGCATGTCTGATGTCGATCGTTTATTTATTTCACCAGAAAAACGCGCCGATCCTGCGCCTCAAAAACAGATTACCTCTGACGCTGATTTACTGATCAGACTGGAACAGGAGCAGGGTATCGCGCAGGCGTTCCCCCTTGGACGCTGGCTGTTGGGCGTGCTGACGCTGCTGATTGCAGGCTGGCTGGCGCTACAGGCCGCAGACAATCAGGCGTTTGACTGGCCGCTGGTGCGCCAGTATCTGTTTCATCCGCAAATCCTTGCCGGGCTGTGGACCACGTTGTGGTTAACGCTGCTGGTGACGTTCCTCAGTATGGTGTTTGGCGTGCTGATCGCAGTGATGCGACTGTCAGCCAACCCGGTGATTTCTCTGCTGGCCTGGTGCTACATCTGGCTGTTTCGCGCCACGCCGCTGCTGGTGCAGCTGCTGTTCTGGTTCAATATCGGTTACCTGGTGCCTAAGCTGAATATCGGTTTACCCGGCCTGCCGCCGCTGTGGAGCATTCCGACCAACGATTTGATCAGCGCGCTCGGCGCTTCCATCCTCGGGCTGACCCTGCACGGCGTGGCACACTCCGCCGAGTTTATTCGTGGCGGATTGCTGGGGGTGCCGAAAGGGCAGCAGGAAGCAGCCAGAATGCTCGGTCTGTCATCCGGGCAGATATTTCGAAAAATCGTTTTTCCACAGTCGCTGCGCACCATTATTCCGGCGCTGGGTAATTTCCTGATTGATAATTTGAAAGGCACCTCGATTATCAGCGTGGTGGCGGTAACGGAACTGCTTTATTCCGCGCAGTTAATTTACAACCGCAATTATAAAATCATTCCGCTGCTAATGGTGGCAACACTCTGGTATGTCTTTATTACCTCATTACTTTCTCTGGGGCAGTCCTGGACGGAAAAATATTATTCACGGGGCTATCGCCGCGTAGTGAAAAACAGTTTAACCGGGAGAAAAAAACCATGACGGCACCTTCGCCTCCTGTCCCTATTTTACGCGCCCGTAATCTGTCGAAAAGCTTTGGTGAAAATCATGTGCTGAACGGTATCGATCTGGATATCGCGGCCGGGGAAGTGCTGTGTCTGATCGGCCCGTCCGGTTCAGGGAAAAGCACCTTGTTACGCACGCTGGCGACCCTTGATCGTCCCGATGGTGGGGTGATCTTCTTTAATAATGCCCCGCTGGGCGTGATGCTGAAGAAAGGACGGTTATTCCATGCCAGTGAAAAACAGGCGCGTCGCGAACGTGACCGGATTGGTTTTGTGTTTCAGCAGTTCAACCTTTTTCCGCACCTGACCGCGTTGCAGAACGTAACGCTGGCACCTTCGCTGCTGGGGGCCGGGCGCGCTGTTCGCCAGCGTGGCCTGGATCTGCTGGAAAAAGTGGGGCTGGCCCATAAAGCCGACGCTTATCCGGGGGAGCTGTCCGGCGGGCAGCAGCAGCGCGTGGCGATTGCCCGCACTCTGGCGCGTGAGCCTCAGCTGATCCTGTTTGATGAACCCACCAGTGCGCTAGATCCCGAGCTGGTGGGCGAAGTGCTGGCGACCATTGCCGAGTTGGCCGCGACGGGGATCACCATGGCGATTGCCACCCACGAAATGGGGTTTGCCCGCCGCGTGGCCGACCATGTGGCGTTTCTCGACCACGGACGCATTGTGGAATATGGCCCGCCTGCGCAGGTGCTGGATAACCCGCAGGAAGCGCGCACGCGCGAGTTTCTCCATCAAATCCATGCCCACTGATGGCGCTTCATGCTGACAATGACCCCGGAGTGACGATGACAGATGTTTTGACCGCTGAGGCGGACACCCTATTTTCCCCGCTGAAGGTCGGCAGGCGTACCCTACGTAACCGGATTATTAACTCCGGGCACGGCACCAGCCTTGGACCGGGCACACACAACGAAGACCTGCTGGCCTATGAAGCCCGGCGTGCTGAGGGCGGGGCGGCGGTGGTGATCACCCAGGCCAATGCCGTCAGCCCCGGCGCCGGGGATTTTTATGCCCTTTATGAGGCAGAAAGCGGCAAGTATGACGAACTGGCGCGGCGCATTCAGGCGCAGGGTGCATTGTCATTTGTGCAGCTGAACCATCCGGGGAAGCAGGCTTTTCTCGGGCCGAACCGGGGTGATGAGATCCTCTGGTCTGCCTCTGCGGTGCCACACCGCGAATATGGTAAGCAGGTACGCGTGCCGACGCCGCTCTCCGACAGCGAGATACTGCAAATTATTGAGGATTTTGCCAGAGCGGCTGAGGCGGTGGCGCAGACCGCCGTTGACGGCATCGAGCTGCATTTTGGTCATGGCAACCTGGTACAGCAGTTTATGTCCCCGGAAACCAATCACCGTGAAGATCGCTGGGGCGGCAGCGCAGAGAACCGCAACCGTCTGGCCTGGTCCATTCTGGTGGCGGTGCGTCAGCGGGTTGGCGATCGGCTGGTGGTGGGGGCGCGGGTCAATCTTGAGCTCTCGCCGCAGGAAGAGACGCAGACAGAGCTGACCGAACAGGTTCAGGCTCTGATGGACAGCGGCCTGCTGGACTACGTTTCGGTCAGCGGCGGCAACTTTTCCAGCGGCTGGGGTGTATCGACAAACTTACCGGATGCCAGTTTCCCGCCTGCATTATGGCGTGAAGCCGCACGTAAGCTCAGCCAGCATCCGCGCCAGATCCCGATTTTTCTCGCCGGACGCGTGCTGACGGCCGGATTGGCAGAGCAGCTGATCCGCGACGGTTACTGCGATGCGGTGACGATGGCGCGTGAGCTGGTGGCCGACCCCGACCTGCCGCTGAAAGCACAGCGCGGTGAGGCTGATAGCGTGCGGCCCTGCGTCGGTATTCAGTCCGGCTGCTGGCAGCGCGTTGCCGATGGAAAACCCATTCATTGTGCCTTTAACCCGGTAGCCGGGCGCGAAGTGGATGAACGTGATAACGCTGCCGTGATGGTCGACACCGCGTTAAACGTCAGCGTGATTGGCGCCGGGCCCGCCGGACTGGAAGCCGCGCGCCACGCCGCTCTGCTGGGGCATCGGGTGACGCTGTATGACCGCCAGTCACAGCCAGGTGGCCTGCTGGCACTGATTGAGAAGGTGCCGCATCGCCAGGACCTGCGCAACATCATCGGTTGGTTCGAACGTGAACTGGCGGTATCGGGCGTTGAGTTGCGCCTCGGGGCCGACGTGAATGCGACAAGCTTGCTGGCGAGCGCACCGGACCAGGTGATTGTCGCCTGCGGTGCACAGGAAGTCTCTGATGCTGGCTGGCTGGACGCGTTTAACGGTCAGATCCTGACGGTCAGCCAGGCACTGACGCAGCCGCTGGACGGCTTACAGCCGGTGCTGGTGTATGACGAATGGGGCGGCCGCGCGGCGTTGAGTGTGGCTGAGTATCTGGCGGCGCAGGGGCATCAGATTGAGTTTGTCACGCCGCTGACCTATCCCGGCGAAGGGCTGAATGGCACGGTACGCTTACCGGCCGTGGCGCGTCTCGCCCGTCTTGGCTGCCGTTTCAGCGTGAATCAGTCTCTGCATCTGCGGCAGGGGGCGCTGATCCGGGTTGATTCACTTTCCGGTGAACAGCAGCCGTTATCGGAACGTTTCACGGCACTGGTGACTTCACGCGTCCCGACGGTGAACTTCCCGCTATTTACCGCCTTACAGCAGGCCGGGATCGCCGTGCAGATTATCGGTGATGCCCGTGCGCCACGCGGTATTACCGAAGCCACCCGCGAAGGCTATCTGGCCGCCCGTACGTTCGGCCGGGTACGGCGTTCTGACTAATTTCAACGCCTCCCTTTGCGGGAGGTCTTTCACCTGCAACCAGAGAAGACCATTATGCCAGTGACTAAAGCGGGTCTCACCGCTATCGCCAGTGCCCTGATCGCTGCAACGTTGTTCCCCGCTATCGCTGCTGCGGCACCGATAGCGGGTTCGCCCTATGTCGGTAAAACGCTGGTGACGGCGATACAGTATGACTGGCAGCCTTTATCGTTTAAAAACGATGAAGGGAAACCGACCGGTTATTTCTATGATATTGCCGTGGCGGCCGCCGAGCGCCTGGGGGCCAAGCTGGAGGTCACCAGCGGGGATTTTGCCGCGGTGATCCCGGCTATCCAGTCCGGTAAATTTACGCTGGCGGCAGGGTTGGATGCCACGCCGGAGCGCCAGCAGGTGGTGGATATTGCCGCCACGGTTATTGCCGGATACCGGCTGATTGTGCTGAAAAATTCGGCGCTGAATGAGCAGGCCACCTTGCAGGATTTGTGCGGGAAAACCGTGGCGTTACTGGCCAGCCATCCGTCCACCAAAACGCTGGAAACGCAGTCGGCGCAGTGTACTGCCGCCGGGAAGAAAGCGATCACTGTCAGTCAGTTCCCCGATCGCGGTGCGACCTGGCTGGCTCTGCGCTCCGGCCGTGCCGATGCCACGCTGGGGTATACCGGGGAAAATGGCTGGTTGCTGCAAAGCCAGTCAGACCTGAAAGCCGTTGGCCCGGTGTTTGATACCACTTATGCAGGGATACCGGTCAGCAAGTCATCCGGCGCGGCAAAATACTGGACTGAGGCGATCAATGCGCTGATTGCGGATGGCACCTACCAGAAGATTCTGGCGAAATACCATGTAGAAGATGTCGCCATTACCCATTCATCGATCAACCCGGCGAAAGCGGAGTAGGGGGTTGCCACAGGGAGCCTTTGTGGCTCCCTGTGCTTGATGCTACAAAGAGTCATGAATGAAATCTGTCGGCTAATTCGCAGTGGTTCGCCGCAAAGCTAACGCCCGTCAGACACGAGCCACGTTTGACGTCCGGCAGGCAGAACTCACTACTCAACTGGCCGATACCCGGTATGCGGAAAGCCTGCTGCAAAGCGAACTTTCGCTGTTGAAACAAAAACATCGTATTCTCTCCGAGCTATACCTCCCCGCCTCGGAACACACTGCTGTTGATGGCGTGGATGCGGAGGTTGCAGAGTATCTGCAGCAGCTTGATTCCAGGGTATAACAGTGCTGTAATATCAATCGGCAGGGATACAGAGACGGCGCTCTCCCTCGCGACGCTGAAAGATGCAGGCCGACGAACACTAAAAGCATTACAGAAACCACCTTTACGGGTGGTTTTTTGCTTTTCATCTCCCTGAAAAATCCGTTCGCCATCAGCCCGCTTGTTACGCGTGCGTAAATAAACGCATTCCTGACAGCCCAGCCTGCCACGTTCAGGACCAACGCTGTATTTTTAGATCATTTGTATGCGATCCATTCTACATATTCCATTTAGTTATAACCCATGTCATTTCAATCGTTTCCAATAATTCCCGGCCTGATTAATATCGTTTGGCAATTAGTGCTACCAATAATGCACGCATAATAATCAGTTTAATTAATCAGCGTTTTTCGCTGGTACGACGGCAGAAAACAGGCATCAGATGATAGTTTTACGCAACGTTTCAAAAATATTTAACGCCAAATCAGGCCCGGTGACCGCCGTTAATGACGTCAGCCTGCAGGTTGAGCAGGGGCAGATTTACGGCATTATCGGCTACAGCGGGGCAGGAAAAAGTACCCTGATCCGTTTGCTTAACGGGCTGGAAAAACCGACTTCCGGCAGCGTGATTATCGCCGGGCAGGACATCGCGCTGGCCAGCGGTGAAGCCCTGCGTCAGGCCCGTCTGAAAATCAGCATGGTTTTCCAGCACTTCAACCTGCTGTGGTCACGCACCGTTAGCGAAAATATCGCCTTCTCCCTGCAAATTGCCGGGGCACCAAAAGCGGTGATCCAGCGCCGGGTGCAGGAACTGATCGCGCTGGTGGGGCTGACCGGTAAAGAGCAGGTTTATCCTGCGCAGCTCAGTGGCGGGCAGAAACAGCGTGTGGGTATTGCTCGTGCGCTGGCCAACAGCCCGGATGTGCTGCTGTGTGATGAAGCAACCTCTGCGCTCGATCCGCAAACTACCGATGCCATTCTCGATCTGCTGCTGGATATTAACCGTCAGTTGAAACTGACTATCGTGCTGATCACCCATGAGATGCATGTGGTGCGTAAAATCTGTCACCACGTGGCGGTGATGGAAGACGGTAAAATCGTTGAAGAGGGCGAAGTCCTGTCGGTGTTTACTCACCCGCAGCAGCCCATTACCCGCATGTTTGTTAAGCAGACGTCGGAGTACAGCAACGCAGATACTCCGTTTAATCCTGAGCTGATTAATGCCGAGGAGGGCGCGGTGGTCAGGCTGACGTTTGTCGGTAAAAGCACCCAGCAGCCGATTGTCGGTGAGCTGACGCTGAAGTACGCCTTACCCTTCAATATTCTGCATGGAAAAATGACCCAGACCACCAACGGCACCTTTGGCGAACTCTGGCTGCAGGTACCTGCGACGCCTGCCCAGTTGTCGAACATTCTCGACGATTTACATTCTTATGCCATTACTACCGAGGTCGTCAGCCATGTTTGAGAACCTGTTCCCGCATTTGAAACTGGATCAGCTCTGGGCCGCCACCGGTGAGACGCTGTATATGACCGCGCTGTCCGGCGTGGCGACGTTTGTGCTCGGCATTGTGCTCGGGCTGGCGCTGTTCCTGACCGCACGCGGGGGACTGTTCCAGAATCGTGCGATTTATTCGGTGATCTCGGTCCTGGTCAACGTGTTCCGCTCGATTCCGTTCATCATTTTAATCGTGTTGTTGATCCCGTTTACCAAAACGCTGATCGGCACCATTCTCGGCGCAGATGCTGCGCTGCCTGCCCTGATCGTCGGTGCGGCACCGTTCTATGCACGACTGGTGGAAATTGGCCTGCGTGAGGTCGACAAAGGTGTGATTGAAGCCTCGCGTTCGATGGGCGCACGTCTCAGTACCCTGATTTTCCGCGTGCTGCTGCCGGAGTCATCTCCTGCACTGGTGTCGGGTATCACGGTGACCCTGATTGCACTGGTCAGTTACAGCGCGATGGCTGGCGTAATTGGCGCGGGCGGCCTCGGCAATCTTGCGTATCTGGAAGGTTTTCAACGTAACCACGGCGATGTGACGCTGGTGGCGACGGTAATGATTCTGGTGATTGTCTTTATCATCCAGTTCTTAGGTGATGTGCTCACGGCACGGCTCGACAAACGTTAACTTTTTAGGAAAAACAAAATGAAAAAAACACTGACGCTGCTGGCTGCGGCCACTCTGGGTGCGCTGAGTCTGAGTGCATGGGCTGATACGCTGACCGTCGGCGCCTCCAACGTGCCGCACGCTGAGATCCTTGAGCAGGCGAAACCGATTCTGGCGAAGCAGGGCATTGATCTGGAAATCAAACCCTTCCAGGACTACATTCTGCCGAACACCGCGCTGGCCAGCCGTGATATCGATGCTAACTATTTCCAGCATATCCCTTACCTGAACAGCGTGCTGAAAGATCACGCCGGGGATAAAACCTACGATTTCGTCAGCGCTGGCGCTATCCACATCGAGCCAATTGGCATTTACTCGAAGAAGTACAAATCGCTGAAAGATCTGCCGCAGAACGGCAAAGTGATCATGCGTGATGCGGTGGCTGAAGAAGGCCGTATCCTGTCTATCTTCGAGAAAGAAGGTGTGATCAAACTGAAACCTGGCGTCAGCAAAATTGATGCACGTATCAGCGATATCGTGGAAAACCCGAAACACCTGAAATTCCTTGCCAATGTTGAAGGCGCGCTGCTGCCGCAGATGTACAACAATGACGAAGGCGATGCGGTAGTGATCAACGCAAACTATGCGATTGATGCGGGTCTGGACCCGGTGAAAGGCCCGATTGCCGTAGAAAGCGGTGAGAACAACCCGTACGCAAACATCATTACCGTGCACCGTGGTGATGAGAACAAGCCGGATGTGAAAGCGCTGGTGACCGTGCTGCATTCAAAAGCGATTCAGGACTGGATCCGTACCAAATACAAAGGCGCGGTGATCCCGGTTAATAACTGATATTGACAGAAGGCCGGGTAACCGGCCTTTTTTCCCTCTGACTTTTCCCTGCTAACCTTATATTTTTTAAGCATTCGTTTACTCATTTCTGCAACGCTACACTGCCCGGATGTCAATTTTTACCCGGGGCGACGATGATATCGGTTAGCGGATTAAACAAAACCTTCCAGCATTATCATGCACTTAATGATATTCATTTCACCGTTAAACGGGGTGAGGTGATTTCCATTATCGGCCCTTCCGGCTCCGGCAAATCGACTCTGTTACGCAGCCTTAATCTGCTGGTGAAACCCGACAGCGGTCAGCTGACGATTGGCGATATGTCCGTTGATGCCCGTCGGCTCAGTCGCAGTGATACCCGCCTTTTTCGCCGTCAGAGCGCGATGGTGTTCCAGCATTACAACCTGTTCCGTAATAAAACGGCGTTAGAGAACATCACTGAAGTGCTGATCTACGGGCGCGGCTTTTCGCGTGCGGATGCCACAGAGCGCGGCATGGCGCTGCTGACCAGCGTGGGGCTGGCGCACAAAGCGGCGGCGTATCCGGCCACGCTGTCCGGCGGCCAGCAGCAGCGGGTGGGCATCGCCCGTGCGCTGAGTCTTGAACCTGAGGTGTTGTTGCTGGATGAACCGACTTCATCGCTCGATCCGGAATTACGCCGCGATATTCTTAACCTGATTGCTGCGCTGGCGGAACGGGATTTCACCATGCTGATTGTTACCCACGAGATGCATTTCGCCCGCGATATTTCCAGCCGCCTGTTCTTTATGGAGCAGGGGCGGATTATCGAGCAGGGTCCCCCCGCCGAGCTGTTCGATATCACTGGCGAAGGCCGCGCCCGGCACTTTCTTCATGATGTTGCCTGATCGCAACAGGGAGGTTATTGATGCATTTTGATGTGGCTTACATGCTGGGCATTATCCCCCAGATCCTTCAGTACCTGCCGGTGACGCTGACCATTTCACTGCTCTCCATTGTGCTTGCTACCGTGCTGGGGTTGGGCGTGGCCTTACTGTTGCGTGCCGCGCGTCCGCTGGCGGCCTTCGCCCATCTGTATATCTCTTTCTTTCGCGGTACGCCGGTGCTGGTGCAACTGCTGATGATCTACTTTGGCTTGCCGCAGGTGTTTCCGTTAATGAACAACCTCGATGCTATTCACGCGGTGATCCTCGGCCTGAGCCTCAACAGTGCGGCCTATCTGGCGGAAGTGTTCCGAGCGGCAATTGATTCAGTGGACGAAGGACAGTGGGAAGCCTCACTGGCCTCCGGGCTGGGTCACATCCAGGCGGCGCGGCGTATTGTGCTGCCCCAGGCATGCCGCAATGCTATCCCCGGTGCGGGCAATATCTGGATTGGCCTGATCAAAAACTCCTCGCTGGCGTTCACACTGGGTGTCAGTGAGCTGCTGGCGGGGGGGAAGTTAATCGCTACAGAGTCACTGAAGTTTTTTGAAGCCTACTTCGCGGTGGGCCTGGTGTACTGGGCACTGACCATTGTGCTGAGTGCACTCCAGCGACAGCTGGAACGCTATATCGGCAAACCTTATAAAGTCTGATTAATCGGGAAAACAGAACAATGAAAGGGAAAAAAATAGCGCTGATGGCCTGCGTTTTGTCGCTGCTGAGCGGTTGCGACAAGCCATCTGACTCAGCAAGTGAACAGCCTGTTTTACGCGTGGGGGCCACGCCGGACGGTTACCCGCACTACTTTGTGCAGGACGGTGAAGTTCAGGGTTTTAGCGCGGATATTTTGCAGGCGGTGGCCGATAAAATTCACTATAAAGTGGAGTGGGTGACCTCTGACTGGGTCGGTGTGCTGGGATCGCTGGAAACCGGTAAGGTCGATACGGTCGGTAACTTTGCGGATACCCCGGAGCGCCGGAAAAAGTATGATTACAGCGTCCCGTATTACTACTCCGCTGCGGCACTGGCGGTCAGTGAAAATAACACCACGATCCATGGCCTGAGTGATATGAAAGGCAAAACTGTGGCGGCGGAACTCGGTTCTAACTATGCGAAGGTGCTGAAGGAGTTTGACCCGCAGAACCAGATTAAGCTGGTGACTTTTGAGGGGATGGACGTGATTGTCAGCAGCGTGGCGCAGGGCAAAGTGGATGCGTTTGTCTCCGGCCAGGTGATCCTGCTGGGGCAGATTAAGCGCAAACATTTGCCGCTGAAGGTGGTGGGAGAAACCTTTGGTGAGAAACAGGTGGCGCTGCCGTTCCGCAAAGATGAGCGGGGCAGCGCGCTGAAGGCTAAAGTGGACCAGGCGCTGGGCGAGCTGCGCGCAGACGGTACGCTGAAGAAAATTTCTGAGAAATGGTTCGACAGCGATCTCAGCGTCAGCCATCAGCCTGTAAAAGGATAACCCGCATGTCTCTGCATCTTGCCCTGTTTCTTGATGCCACCGGTTGTCACTATTCAGGATGGCGTATGCCGGGCGCGGAGCGGCCCAGCCCGACGGACTGGCATGTACTGAAATCACTGGCGTTAAAGGCGGAAGCGGCAAAGTTTGACCTGATTTTTATGGCCGACAAGCTGTCGATTGATGATGTGTATGGTGACAGTGTCACCGATGCCGTGCGCTATCGGGTGACCGAGCGACCGGAGCCGTTTACGGTGCTTTCCGCTCTGGGGGCGGTCACGGAGAAAATCGGGCTGGCCGGGACGATATCCAGCTCAGTGATCCAGCCGTTTGCCGCCGCGCGCACGCTGGCAACCCTTGATCACCTCACGGGGGGACGTGCCGGCTGGAATGTAGTGACCTCAACCAGCGATGCAGAAGCCGCAAACTACGGTCAGACACTGTTAAGCCACGATCAGCGTTATCAGAAAGCCGCTGCGTTTATTCAGGCGGTGCGTACCCTGTGGGACAGCTGGGCCGACGATGCCATCGTGGCGGATCGTGAAAGCGGAGTATATGCACGCGGCGAATGTATTCGCTATGCAGGCATTGAGACACCCTGGTTTACCAGCCGTGGGCCGCTGAATCTGTCACGCCCGCCACAGGGGCATCCGGTCACCTTCCAGGCGGGCGGTTCCGGACCGTTTATGGCGCTGGCAGCACGCGAAGCCGATGCCGTCTTTGCCGCTGAGAAACCGGATCTGGCCTCGGCCCAGGCGTATTACGCGCAGTTAAAGGCGCTGGTGGTGGCGCAGGGACGTGCGGCGGACAGCCTGAAGATCCTGCCGGGGTTGCAACCGGTGATTGGGCGTACGCAGAAAGAAGCCGATGAGTTACTCGCCGAGCTGACGCGTCTGCATCATCCGCTGGCAACGCTGACGCACCTGTCGAACACCATGAACTATGACTGGGCGCAGCACGATCTCGACGGCCCGATGCCGGACATTGCCGATACACTGGCACGACGTGAGCGTTTTGCGCCAATGCTGAATCAGGCACGTGCGCAGGGCATGACAGTGCGGCAGTTTACCCGCTGGATTGCCGGATCGGGGTTTACCGTTGCCGGTACAGCCTCTGCGCTGGCGGAGCGGATCGCGCTCTGGTATCAGCAACGGGCAGTCGATGGATTTGTGGTGATGCCGCCCTGGGTGCCGGGCGCGTCAGATGCCTTCTTCAACGAGGTGGTGCCGTTATTACAGGAAAGAGGCGTGTTCCGTGACGAGTATCAGTCAGATACGTTACGCGGGCATCTGGGGCTGGAACGTCCCACGCGCTGAAAATATCAGGCAAAAACGGAAGGGGGTGATCCCTTCCGCTTTCAGCTGCCCAGTTTACTTAACAGCGGCCACTGCAACATCAATGTATCAATCAACTGATCCAGTTCCGCGCGCGTCGCACCCTCACGCGCACGTACCGACATCCCCTGCAACAAACAGCAGAGATACGCCGCCAGCGCACTGACGCGGGTGTTCGGGTCAAGCTCTCCGGCCGCCTGCCGCGCCTGCAAAAACGCCAGCAGATGCTGTTCCTGATTGCTGTGCCGGTCGCGCAGCATTTCGGCCACTTCCGACGAATCCGCTGACAGGGTGCTGGAGGTGCAGATAAAGAAGCAGCCTCCGGGTTTTTTACCGTCGGTGAAACAGGCGGCCGTTGAACGGAAATAGTTCTCTATACCGCTCGCAACACAGCTTTCCGGGCAGCTCAGCGCCGCTTCACTCTGGCGGGCAAACTTCTCTGTATAGCGATCGACAGCGGCACGGAACATCCCTTCTTTATTGGTAAATTCCGCATACAGCGTTGGCGCTTTCGCACCCGTGGCTTCCACCAGATCTGCCAGTGACGTGCCTTCGTAGCCATGGCGCCAGAACAGTTCCAGCGCTTTATCCAGCGCGGCTTCCCGGTCAAACGTTTTTGGCCGTCCCCGGCCTTTTCTGATGCCTGCGTCCTGCTCAGTATTCATCATTCCTCACTTACGCAATCCCGCTCGGTCATTTAATTATCAATCAGTATAAAAACATTAAACCCCGCTGTCGAGCGGCGTTTACATGTGCTGTGATCTGGCGTTAAGAAGAAAAAAATATAACTTTATTGTAAATAAATTCAAGATGTTAGTTTTTAAATTAGCGATCGTTAATAAAACAATGTTGACGGAGATCACAAACAGGCATAACATTTACCTATCGATCGTTAATTAATAACGACGGCAACATCAAACAACCGAATTCAACTGAGAGTAAAATTATGAAAACCATCAAAATGACCCTGGCCGCTATCGCACTGACTTCCGTATCTTTCGCCGGTTTTGCCGCTGATCTCGTGAATGCCGATCCCGCTCAGCAACAGCAGGTAGGTGTCATTTCTGCCAGCGGCGCGTCTAACCTCTCTTCACTGGAATCCCAGCTGTCTGCAAAAGCGGACCAGGCGGGCGCGAAATCATTCCGAATCACTTCCACTGTCGGTGACAATAAACTGAACGGCACCGCGGTGATTTACCAGTAATAGCGATGACTATGAATGAGCATCAAGGGGATAGTATGAAACTTAGCAAATCCGCCCTTGTTGCCGTCATCCTGAGCACGATGTCTGGTGCCAGCCTGGCAGCACTTCCTGAAGGGCAAGTGAGTACGGTTCCACCTGCTGTGGCCACGACCTATGTTACCGGCAGCACCACGCTGGTATCCCTGGACGTTCAGCTCTCGGGAACGCCTGCCTTACCTGCGGCAAGACCGTTAGCGATAGCCCGGGTGACGGGTGCGAACAGTCTGTATGGCACCACCATCAGCTATCACTAAAATGTATTTTGAAAACCGCCGCTTATCCGGCGGTTTTTTTATGCGAAAAAAAAGCCACTACGCTACTATCGACACGGAAGCCAGCCATGTGAATCAGGAGCAGCAATGACCATTCTGGGATGGGTAAGTGAAAAGGACCGACAGCAGTCTCTTTGCTATACGCCGTACCTACCCTCGACTCACTTCTACGAAAAACACCACTCCGCGCCGATTTATGCCACTCCGCAGGCCATCCTTAATGCGGTGGAACAGTATGATATGCGTAACGATCGGGTCGCTGATGCTCTGATGACGGTGCGGGAGCTACCGGGGAAGGTGCTGCGCCTGGGCAGGCAAATCAACCCACAGCCGGAATTTGGTTTGCACACATTTACGCTGTTGCAACGTCAGGATCAGCTGATGTCGTTTGGTCTGGCCGGGCGTTTCTGGCGGCCGGATATGGGGATTATTACGCTGGAGGATGCGGCTGACTTCGGACGGCTTCAGGATAAGGGGGTTGCCCGGCTGGTACTGCATTTTCACCTGTTACCTGATGGAGAAGCGTGGCGGTTATGTACTGAAACCTTTATTGGCTGCCCGGATACCCGTACCCGTCTTAAACTGCTGCCTTACTGGTTGCTGATCCGTGCAGCCAGTGGACTGATACGTCGCCGGACGCTGGCTGCAATCCGGCGACAGGTTTCAGCGCCCGTGCGCGGGCGCTGAATCTCTTCAGATAAAGCGCGACAGGGTATAGCAGCGCTCTGCCTCCGGGGTGATGTCGGTCATGTGCATGGCACCATGGATCAGGCCATCGAGCCAGTGGAGGTTTACGTTCACACCTTCCGTGATAAGACGCCGGGCAAAGGCCTCGCCTTCATCCCTCAACGGATCGTATTCACACAGTAACAATGTTGTCGCTGGTAAGCCGCGTGCCGATGACAGGAGCAGGGGGGAAATCAGCGATGTTTCCGGCAGCGGCTGCTGGCCAAGATAATGCTGCCAGCAGAAAGCCATCATTTCTTTTGTCAGCCCGAAGTCCTGCCCACAGGTCTGATAAGAGGGTTGTGACAGGCTGGCATCCAGCGCCGGATAGAGCAACAGCTGATGATAAATGGCAGGACCTCCCCGGTCCCGTGCCATCAGACATACCGCTGCCGCAAGATTCCCCCCGGCACTGTCACCTCCCACGGCAATCTGTGTGCTGTCCAGATCCCAGTCTGTGGCATGGTCGCTGATCCAGCACAGCGCCTGCCAGAGATCGTTTAACGGCACGGGCCAGCGGTGTTCCGGTGCAAGCCGGTAGTCGACAGAAAATACCACGCACCCGGTGTTTTCTGCCAGCAGGCGGCAGGGTCGGTCCCACGCCGTGAGGCTGCCCAGGCACCATCCTCCCCCGTGAGCCCAGATCAGCGCCGGGCGTCCTGTCTCCTGTTCCAGCGCGCAGGGCACATAGACCCGTACGGTGATGGCGTGCCCGTCGCTCGCGGGAAAGGTGAAACTGTGCTGATAATGCCCATCGCGGGCTTCGCCCTGCTGCGTTATCAGACTGAGATCGGTCTGGTGGCGAAGTGCCGCCAGTGACAACGACTCTGCCGGCACCTGCCGGGCAAGCCAGGCCGCAACGTCTTTATTCAGCGGCATGGGTTATTCCCTGTAAAAATGGCAGGGCCAGGTGACAGAATGCCTCAGGGCACTCTTCGGTAATAAAGTGGCCGCAGTTCTCCACCATGGCATTTTGCAGGTAAGGTGCGACGGGCTGCATCGTCAGATAGGGCGCATCACGGGTGGCATGTTCTGCGCCAATGGCCAGCACGGGCATCGGCAGCGGTGTCAGGGCGCGGCGCTGATTTTGACGCACTGTTTCAGGTATGGCGCGATAATAACTGAAACCAGCCTGAAGCCGTCCGGGCTCGCTATAGGCCTGGATATAGATATCGGCCGCCACCCGGTGACGCTGCCATGACCATTTGTCAAAGATAAAACTGAGATAGGCGCGTTCGCGGCCCGTGGTGAGCGCCTCTGGCAGGTCGGCCAGCTGATTAAACATAAAGTGCCAGAGGAAGATATTTTCCTGGGGATCAACAAAAATTGACGGGGCGGGTGCCAGCCCGGGGATCACCGCTTCGGTCAGGATCAGCCGTTCAATAGCCTCGGGAAAATCAGCGGCCAGCGCGTAACCCACCCACATACCGATATCGTGGCCGATGGCCTGGTAGCGGGTGTGTCCCAGCTGTGTCATCAGCTGGTGGGCCACTGCCGCGATATTCCCGGTGTCGTAACCGCCTGCGGGTGCCTCAGACTCTCCGGTGCCCGGCGGGTCGATGGCCACCGTGGTAAAGCCTTGCTGTGCCAGTGTTGTCATGACGTCACGCCAGGCAAACCAGGTTTGCGGCCATCCTGGCAGCAGCAGCACGGCCGGGCCTTCACCCTCGGTGACACAGTGCAGTTTTCGTCCTGCAATCCGCAGATAATGGTGTTTCTTTTCCATAATCAGTCGATTCCCAGCAGTGTGTTTATCTGCGTCTGGCTGACGCGGGCAGCGGCAAAATCATCAAACACGGTATCGGCCACGTTGATAATGTGACGACGGATAAACTCGGCCCCTTCCTGTGCGCCATCTTGCTTGTTCTTCAGACAGCACTCCCACTCCAGCGCTGCCCAGCCGGGATAATCGTACTGCGCCAGTTTTGAGAAGATGGCAGGGAAGTTCACCTGCCCGTCACCGGTCGAACGAAAACGTCCGGCGCGCTCTGTCCAGGACTGATAGCCGCCGTAGAGTCCCTGGCGCCCCGTTGGTATGAACTCGGCATCCTTCACGTGAAACATGCGGATGAAAGGATGATAGATATCGATAAAATCCAGATACTTCAGTTGTTGAAGAACAAAGTGACTGGGGTCAAACAGGATTTTGCAGCGGGGGTGGTGACCGGTACGCTGTAAAAACATCTCGAAGCTGATGCCATCGTGCAGATCCTCCCCCGGATGAATCTCAAAGCACAGATTCACGCCCAGCTCTTCTGCCTCATCCAGCACGGGTCGCCAGCGGCGGGCCAGTTCATCAAAGGCACTCTCCACCAGTCCCGCCGGGCGCTGGGGGAAAGGAAAGATATAGGGCCAGGCCAGCGAGCCTGAAAAGGTGCCGACATCTTCTAAGCCCAGACGCGATGCTGCCTTAAGGGTGGCCAGCAACTGTGTTTTCGCCCAGGCCTGTCGGGCCGACGGTTCACCGCGCAGCGCGGGCGGTGCGAAGCCGTCACACAGGGTGTCATAGGCGGGATGAACAGCCATCAGCTGGCCGAAAATATGGCTGGTCAGTTCACTGATCGCCAGACCGTGTTCGGCCAGGCGTCCCCGCAGGTCGTCGCAGTAAGTCTGGCTCTGCGCCGCTGTATTGACGTCGAACAGGCGACTGTCCCAGGCGGGGATTTGTAACGCCTTAAACCCCTTTCCCTGGGCCCAGGCGGCGAGGTTGTCGAGGGTATTGAAGGGATAAATATCGTCGCTGAACTGGGCCAGATGCAGGCTGGGACCTTTGAGCGTTTGCATGGTGTTTTCCTATTTGTTGTCAATCAACAAACAATAGGGGCGCGGCCTGTTTCTGGCAACCCGGGATCGCTGTGGCAGCACAAAGGGTTCATCTTCCTGTGACCGCCGTGATGGATTGCCAGTGGGTTTTTATAAAATATGCAGGATAATAGGCGCTGATTATCGCGACTTATCGGGAACATTATGGCAGGCAGACCAAGAGAATTTGACCGGCAGACGGCACTGGTTCAGGCCCGGGATCTGTTCTGGCGCCACGGCTATGAAGGCACTTCCCTGTCTGACCTCGTGGCGGCGCTGGGGATCGCCTCGGCACGTATTTATAAAGCGTTCGGCTCGAAAGAGCAGCTGTTCCGTGAAGCTATCGGCCATTACGAGCAGCAGGAAGGGGGATTTGCTGAACGCGCCCTGCGGCACCCTGATATCCAGGTGGCCATCAGAGAGATGCTGGAACAGGCCGTCCGTTTATATGCCCGCCCTGAGGCGCCGCTGGGCTGTATGGTGGTGTCGGCGACGGGCGCTTTAAGTGAAGACCATTCGCTGCTGAGTGAATGGCTGATGCAGCAACGCACCCGTCGCACCCGGGGGATCGTTGAGCGAATGCAGCAGGCGGCAGAGGCTGGGCAACTGTTAGCGGGAACCGATACGGAAAGCCTGGGAAACTATTACGCTACGGTGTTGCATGGCCTTTCTGTTCAGGCCCGTGATGGCGTCAGCCGTGAGGCACTATACCCGGTGGTGCGTTGCTCACTGCTGCTGTTGCAGAGCACGCGCACACCCGAATAAATCGCGATATCACGGATGGCCCGCCGCCTCCCTGCGTTTGCCATCTGTGATCCCGCTATTCTGTGGTGATATAGCGCTGTCGGGTTCTATCAAAATGGTAATCGACGGTGATATCGGCCTTCTCGCTGTAGCAGTTCAGCCACACCATTTTTCCTGTGTTATCACTCTCCATATTCTGATAAATCGCCGTCATAAAGAAGCCAAACTTACACGGGGGCCGCTGCGGGTTAATCGTCTGGTCAGTGTTGCCGGTTTTTTTATTGACGACACTGATGCTGTCGATGGCGATGCCATCCGTGCTGGCCTGATAGTGGCCAATAAAGCTGTGGGTCGCGGTTTGCCCCCAGAAAGGAATATCAACCAGCTGGCCAGTGACGCTGCCCTCGTTGGTATTGTCCAGCGAGGTGGTGTGCTTCAGTGCAACGGCATAGCGTTTTTCCCCCTGCTGCCAGTGTCCGGTCAGCGCTTCGCCCTTGCGCGTCAGGCGAAACGGGCAGGAGTGCGTATCAAAACCCTTTTGTGTTCCCTGAACCAGCGCACGGTCATAGTCCTCTGCACCATGAACTTCACAGAGTTCGAGCGCGTCAGCGGTGCGTTTACCGTATAGCGGGATGGGGGCATGATACTTATCGTAATAATAGCTGCCCTTGATGTTGAGCCCACTGCCATAGCTGTCGTATTCCTGCAATGACAGATGTATCGGCCAGGCGCCGAGCGAACCTTCATAGTTATCCACCACATACCATCCGGCGTGGGCGCTGCCGGCGAGTAAGAATGCGGCGATCGTCAGGCCTGTTTTCATCTTCATGGTTCTCTTTTCTTCCCTGTATTTTCAGTGGTGATGGCTGCCTGTTCATCGGTAACGCTGGCCTGTAGCAGCCGGGTCATGGCCTGTAAATTAGTGGATTGTGTGCCTTTACGCCAGATCAGCCAGATGGCAATTTTGCCGCGTCCGCCGCTAAGCGGGTAGGATCGTACGCTGTCCCTGCCGGGCATACTGGCCAGCATGCTGGCGGGGATCAGCGCCAGTCCTGCCCCGGCGCTGACGCAGGCGAGAATACCGTGGTAAGACTCCATCTCAAAAATCTTACCCGGTGCGGCATCTTCCCGTGAAAACCAGTTTTCAAAATGCCGGCGGTAGGAGCAGTTGGCGCGGAACGCGTAGATAGTTGAACCGGAGATACTGGCCGCGCTGGGTACCGGGGGATGATTCAGCGCGGCAATCAGCACCAGTTCTTCGGCAAACACCGCCACGCCCTCCAGCTGTGGATGCTTTGGCGGCCCGTCAACAAAGGCGGCACTGTACTGTCCGGCCAGCACACCATCGATCATATCCCCGGACGGGCCGGTGGTCAGATCCAGCTCGACCTGGGGCCAGGTTTGATGATAACGCGCAATCAGCGGCGGCAACCGCACGGCCGCAGTGCTTTCAATCGCCCCCAGGGTGAAAATGCCGCTGGGATGCTGGCCGGACACGCTCTGCCGCGCTTCTTCCGTCAGGGCCAGAATACGCTGGGTGTAGTCGAGGAACGTTTTGCCGCTGTCCGTAATGTACAGACGCAATTTTTCGCGCCGGAACAGGGCGCAGCCGAGTTCTTCTTCCAGCTGCTTCAGACGTGTGGAGATATTAGACGGCACCCTGTGTAGCTTTTCGGCCGCCGCCGTGACGCTGCCTTCCTCTGCAATGGCACGGAAAATTTCAAGCTGGGCTAATTCCATATCATTCTCTTTTTGAGCTAATAATTTTCTCTATTATTCATTTTAAAAGAATCTCTCGCAAGCCTATGATGACGGTATATCGCGTCGTTTGGGTGAATACGCGGCGCCACATTCTCTGTTTTCTGATAAGGCGGTCATCATGACAAATGTCTCTTCTGCGGTAGCAGTTTCACGTAATCCGGCGACGGGCGAGATCATTGCCCGTTATCCTTTCGCCAGCAGCGCGGATGTCAGCGAGGCGCTGGCGTCTGTTAACTCGGCGTTTCAGCAGTGGCGCCACAGTGCAATGAGCGACCGTGTGGCGTTGTTGCAAAACATCGCAGGCGGACTGCGTCAGCAGGCCCAGGCACTGGCCGATATGATGACCCGTGAAATGGGTAAGCCTGTCGATCAGGGGCTGGCTGAAGTGGAAAAAAGCGCCAGGTTGTGCGAATGGTATGGTGAGCATGGTCCGGCATTCCTCAAGCGTGAACCGACGCTGGTGGAAGGTAACAAAGCCTTCGTGGACTATCTGCCACTCGGCCCGGTGCTGTCCGTGATGCCGTGGAACTTCCCGGTGTGGCAGGTGCTGCGTGGTGCTGTACCCATCATGCTGGCGGGCAACAGCTATTTGCTTAAACCGGCACCGAACGTGATGGGCTGTGCGCTGTTATTGCGGGATATTCTGACGAATGCCGGTGTGCCGCAGAACTTATTTGCTGTCGTGAATGCTGACAATGACGGTGTGGCACAGGCGATCGGCGATAAACGTATTGCCGCCGTGACGGTAACGGGCAGCGTGCGTGCCGGTGCGGCCATCGCCGCGCTCTCCGGGGCCGCGATTAAGAAATGCGTTCTGGAGCTGGGAGGTTCCGATGCCTTTATCGTGCTGGCCGATGCGGATATCGATGCGGCCGTGAAGGGCGCTATCGCCGGGCGTTTTATGAACAACGGACAGATCTGTATCGCGGCAAAACGCATTATTGTGGAGGCGGCGGTGTTTGAACAGTTCAGCGAGAAATTTGTCAGTGCCGTCAAAGCGATGAAAATCGGCGATCCGCGTGAGTCCGGGATCTGGATTGGTCCGATGGCACGCTTCGACCTGCGTGACGAACTGGCCGCGCAGGTGCAGGCAACGTTGAAAGAGGGCGCCACGCTGCTGCTGGGCGGCCATGCGCTGCCAGGAGAAGGGAACTGGTATGCGCCAACGGTACTCAGTGATGTTAAACCTGGCATGACCAGTTTTACTCAGGAGCTGTTCGGTCCGGTGGCCTCGCTGATTGTGGCAGACGATGCCGCGCACGCCGTTGCGATGGCTAACGATTCTGAGTTCGGCCTGGGGGGCAGCCTGTGGAGCCGCGATCTGGCCAAAGCACAGCAGCTGGCATCACAGATTGAAACTGGAGGCATGTTTATTAACTCGCCAAGTTTCTCCGATCCGCGCGTGCCGATCGGTGGTGTGAAGAAAAGTGGCTTTGGCCGTGAACTGTCACACTTCGGTCTACGCGAGTTCACCAATACTCAGACGGTCTGGATTGAGTCCTGATCGTCTGCTGCTGCCGGGTAGTGGTTGCTGAGCCAGTGTTCCAGACCTTCCGGTGCCAGAGGGCGTGAGTAATAAAAACCCTGGATCTCATCGCAGCCTAAACGCTGCAATGAGGCCAGGGTTTGCTGATCTTCTACGCCTTCGGCCAGCACCACATAGTGCAGCTCTTTCAGCATGGTGATGACATGGCGGGCGATAACTTCGCTGGCCGGGTCGTGAGAAAGCTTCTGGATCAGCGATCGGTCCAGCTTTATCACATCCACCGGAATACGGCACAGCGTATTGATATTGCTGTAGCCGGAACCAAAATCATCCAATGCTATGCGGAAACCGCGCAGCTTAAGTTTATCCAGCCCCCGCCGTGCATCAGGATTCCCCAGTACCTGCTCGGTCTCAAGACATTCAATGCACAGATCGTCGGGATTAAGCCCGGCATTGAGCATCTTCTCTTCCAGCTTATCGGCAAAGTCCGCACGTGAAAAATCACTGACGCACAGATTCACCGAGGCCGGCAGGTTTAGCCCGGTACTGCGCCACTGACGCAGCTGCGCCAGGGTGTGGTCGATCACCCAGTCCGTTAACTCTTCCATCAGGCTGGTTTGTGCCACCAGCGGGATAAATTCATCCGGCGGGATATTGCCGAACAGCGGATGATCCCAGCGCAGCAGGGCTTCCAGTCCGACCGGTTTACCGTGCAGCAGGGAGATCTGCGGCTGATAAACCAGATACAGCCCTTTGTTGCCGCGCAGCGCCGCCGCCAGGTCATGCAACAGGCGGAAGTTCTGGCTGTTACGGCCATCACTGTCGGCATTGTAGGCCATGTAACTCTGCTTCAGCGTGATGGCTTCATGCAGGGCGCTGACCGCACGACGCAGCACTTCGGGGACCTGTGACTCAGCCGGAACAAAGCTCACCTCACCGAGGTGCGGTTTAGCATCAATCGTAATATTGTCAAAAATCTGGGCGCGTATGCCGCCAAGCCGCTTGCTGAGCTCACGGGCGCGGGCACCATTATTCTTGCCACTCAACAACGCAAAACGGCCAACCGCGACGGTATACAGCACGTCATCATCTTCCAGCTGCAGACGCGAACGCAGCATGGATGTCAGTTCTTTGAGCAGGCTTTCAACCGCATTCATTCCCACCGAACGTGCAATTTCATAAGCCCGAGGCATATCAATGCAGTCGATAAGGGTCAGATGATGAGTCTCATCGTTACCGGCCTGCTGCAACAGTTCGATATCTTTCAGCAGGCGCTGACGATTCGGTAACCGTGTCACCACGTCCTGATAACCGGCAATGTACCACGCATCCAGATAGCCGATGACCAGACCGGCTAACAGCTCCAGCAATTCAATTTTGTCATCAGAAAATGTCTGAGGTTTGACATCGGTAACACACAGGGTGCCGATGAGTATGCCATCACGATTACGCAGTGGAGCACCGACATAGAACCTTATAAAAGGCTCCCCAAGCGTCAGGGGATGCTGGCTGAAGCGCGGGTCACGATGCGTATCGTTGCATACCAGCACGGTTCCCAGCGCCAGCGTATGGCGGCAAAAAGCATTCTGCAGTGACGTTTGTTTAAGGTCGAAGTTACAGGATGCTTTTATAAACTGATTCTCGTCATCGAGAATGGAGACAAAGCTGCCGGGGATGCCCAGCAGTTCACTGGTCAGCCGGGTAAATTTTTCGAGAATATCATCACGGTCCGCATCATCGGCCTTCAGCATCTCAAGGGCCGCCAGGCGTTTAGCCTCGTCGCTACAAAAAGTCCCGCTCATATTCAGATTCGCTTTCCAGATTATCGGCCGTGAAGCGGGGCCAGGCTAGGATCGGTATCGGCGGTTTTTAGCCAAACTTTATTGATTACATGACGAAATTGTTTAATCAATAAAAATGTGTAAAAGAAGCGAAAAATATCAGAGGGATACAGGCAGGATGCGCCTGACGTGCGCTGCTCTCTCAGAGGAGCCGGCGCAATACAGGCACGTGCTGACGCACATTCTGCGGATAACCTTGTGCAAAAGAAGCGTGAACATGTTGAGTAACCTGTCGTGTATCCTGAATGGTGTTTCCATTTGGATGATGTTGCGGGCCTGCTTTACGCCAGCGTGCAGCGGCTGTTTAAACGGGTGTTGTAATCTTTCTCTTATAAGGATGCGACTATGAGTGATTTCCCTGACATTTCTATCGGCATGCTGTTGTTCCCCGGATTAACCTCGCTGGATTTGACCGGACCGTATGAGGTTTTTGCCTGTGCGCCTGGGGCGAAAGTCCACCTTATCTGGAAGACCCTCGACCCTGTCATCTCCGATCGCGGGCTGGCGATGCTACCGACACAGACCTTCGAAAGCTGTCCGCCGTTAGATGTGATTTGCATACCTGGCGGTCCGGGGCAGATAAACCTGATGGACGATGACAGCACGCTAGCGTTTATCAGGCACCAAAGCCAGCAGGCCAGGCTGGTGACGTCCGTCTGTACAGGCTCCCTGATCCTGGGGGCGGCAGGGTTGCTTCAGGGATATAAAGCCACGTCTCACTGGTCATCGTCCGACCAGCTTGCTCTTCTGGGCGCTGAACCGGTCAGTGAGCGTGTGGTTCGGGATGGTAATCGTATTACCGGTGCGGGCGTGACGTCGGGCATCGACTTTGCGTTGTATGTTGTGGCGGAACTTTACGGCGTTGAAATCGCACAAAACATTCAGCTGGGTCTGGAATATGATCCCGAGCCCCCCTTTAATAGCGGATCTCCGCATTCTGCACCGCAAGAGCAGGTCAGACAGATGAGAGAACGGCTTGCCCCCTTTATTGAAAAGAGACGATTAGCGACGCTGAAATCGGCGGGCAGACTGAAAGGGTAAACCTGTTTTCTTCCGGGTGTCAGGAAAGGCGGTGTTGAGGTGATTAAACTTGCAGAGAATATTGGCTCGTCGCCATACTCTGATTCTCAATTTAACATAATTAACGTTATGCGAACGTATGCTATTGATTTGTAACTAATTGTTTGATGTGGTTTTAATCTGTTCAGCCAGCGTTGTTATGGCTTCATTCAGCCGTTCAGGGACGAGTTTGTAGAATACCCAGTTCTTGATCCGTTTCGACGTCACAATACCTGCTTTTGAAAGTGTGTGAAGATGGCCTGTGACCGTCGGCTGACTCAGGCCGATTTTCTCAGTGATAAACCCAACGCATACCCCATCCAACACCAAATCACCGTCCTGCTGCTCTGGAAAATGTGCCCGTGGATCAGCCAACCACTCCACGATTATCCACCGCTGTTCATTGCCGAGAGCACGAAATATGTCGGCCATTGCTGTCGCTTGCTTGTTCATATAGCCAAACACCTATATAGTCTTTTTCATATACACTTGATGGAGAATATTATGACAAATCACCACCTGAGGGCAACGGACAACGTAAATCTGAAGGACATTTTCCTCGCTGCTCAACGTATTAAAACAACAATATGCAGAACGCCGCTGGAGTATTCGCAAGAGTTGTCAGCGCTTGTGGGGGCAGAAGTCCGGCTTAAGATGGAAAATCTCCAGCTAACCGGTAGCTTTAAGCTAAGAGGTGCTGCCAACGTGCTTGCCAGCCTTGATGCAGAACAGCGACGCTCTGGGGTTATTGCCCCGACGGCGGGAAATCATGGGCTGGGTCTGGCCTGTGCAGGGAAAATAGCCGGTATTCCGGTGACTATCTGCCTGCCGCAGTCGGCAGACCCGATGAAGGTTGCAGCAATGAAGGGCTATGGTGCTGAGGTCAGGTATTTTGACGGGATCGAAGAGGCCAGGCTGGCGGCGATTGCCGCTGCTCAGCACTCTGGGGCGACGTTTGTCTCGGCCTATGATAATCCGCATATGATCGCTGGTGGCGGCACCGTCGCGCTGGAGATTCTGGAAGACTGGATGGATGCTGAGGTGATCCTCGTCAATATCGGTGGCGGCGGGTTGGCCGCAGGCATTGCGACGGCCATCAAAGCCATTAATCCCGCAGTTGAAGTGTGGGGCGTACAAAGCGAAGCAAGCCCGACGTTCGCCCGCTGGAAAGAGGCGAATGATACTGTCTCTGTTACATTAGCGCCATCTGTTGCCGAGGGCATCAGTGGCTATATAGAACCGGGGACGATGACCTGGCCAATTATCCGTGATTATGTTGATCGCGTAGTAACCGTCTCTGAAGCTGAAATCAAGGCAGCGATGCATTTAATGCTCAATCTGCATCGTCACGTTGTCGAACCTTCAGGTATTCCGGCCGTTGCGGGAGCACTTCGCTATGCGAAAGCGCTCAGGGAGCGCAAAACGGTCTGTGTAGTCACGGGCAGGAATATATCAGGCTCACGTTATCTCGGCTTACTGAATGAAGCGACAACCTGAGGAAAGGTTGACGGCTCTGCAGAACACGGTGGTCAGTGTTCTGCACAGTGTCTTTTGAGGATTAAAGGGCTTTGCTTAAGCTGATTTAAGGTCCGACAAGAGAGCCTGTCGCGCAGGGTTTCTTGTCATCCTCCTCGTCATCGTGGCGTACAACGATTCAAATCCTGCCGTAAGTTCCGTTGTTCTTTCCATGTAAAGCGTCATGGTTGAATGATGAGAATAGGTATTAGTTCAATTTAATTCTTGATAAATCACAATGAGATTGATTTTTTTTGAACAAAAGTCAGAGGTTTTCCTCTGTTGTTTTTTATATATTAATTCCAATTGAAGCAGGAGCTTACGTAACGAGCAATGGAGGGTGATTATTGTCGGAATATTATTTCAAAAAAACGATCAACATGAGTTTTTACAATTATAAATTTGGCTAAATAAAGACACTTAAGATCTACTTAAAATCAGATAAAGTTATTTTGTTGAAAGTGTTAAATAAACTGAAGTAAATTACACCCTTAATGAAACGATTTTTTACTTTTCTTGTTTCTGATTTTGAATGAATTTCAAAGGGAAAAATATGAATATTACGCAACGACTTATGTTGACTTTTTTTCTTATGTCAACAGCGCTATTGGCGGTCGCTATCACGGCAATAATTTTACTCTCGGGTTTTCAGGGCCGTTTTGAGGCTGTGCAGAGCAATGCGATACCCTCTATCAAAGATCTCAGTCAGTTAGTTGAAAAAAGTCACCGCTTGATGCTGACACTTTATCAACATCAGAGCCAGACTGATAACAGCAAAATGCCGCCCATTGAAACGAATCTTCAGAATCGTTATTCCGAACTTAAGTCGCTGACTGACCATTATCTCGAAAATGACATCTCCTCTGATGAAGACAGAAGAATGACAAATATTGCTTATGGATATATTGAGGCGATTGGCAAAAAGCTACCGGAATTTCTGTCTGCGTCACGGGAACATCATGATGATGTCACATTGAGTCTGATTGAAGGAAATAGTGGCGTCGGTCAGTCAATCAGAGCACTTACGGAGACCTATAAAAAGCAGTTTGCGCTGAATGTGGCTATTGGGGATGGGCTGCGTGAAGTAAATCATAAGACTTATGAAAGAACACTATGGGGACTCAGTTTAGGTGTCCTTGCGGTAATCCTGATCCTGGGGACTTTTGCTATAAAGGTGATAGTCGGTATACGCCGGAGTCTGCAAGGCATTCGTGAGACGATGACAGAGGTCAGTGAATCACTGGACCTCACGATTGTGGCCGATGTCAGAAGGCATGACGAAATAGGGACCACGGGCAGTGCATTTAATGCACTGATGAAACGTGTTTCCGAAGCACTCACATCGGTCAGTTCTGCCTCTCATTCGGTCAGTAGTGCTTCAGCTCAGATCGCAGCGGGCAACGAAGATCTGTCTGCACGTACGGAAGAACAGGCTGCATCTTTAGAACAAACGGCATCCAGTATGGCTGAACTCAGTGAGACCGTCAGGCAGACGGCAGACAACACCCGGCAGGCGAGTCTTCTGGCTGATAGTGTGAATGAACTGTCAGAAAAAAATGCCGACTCACTGCATACAATGATGGGCACTATGGAGGGGATTCGCAACAGTTCGCGCAAAATAACCGACATCATCACTCTTATCGAGGGTGTTGCGTTTCAAACCAATATTCTGGCGTTGAATGCGGCGGTCGAGGCTGCACGCGCCGGCGAGCATGGTAAAGGGTTTGCGGTAGTGGCTGGTGAAGTCAGGAACCTGTCCCAACGCTCCACGACGGCAGCACGTGAGATTAAAGAGCTGATTGATAACTCGTCGTTACTGATCGAAACGGGTGCGGATCAGGCAGAAGATGTAAGTAAAAACATGATGGTCATGAAGGGTGCGATCAGGCAGGTCACGGATCTGGTAAACGAAATCGCTGCAGCGGCATCCGAACAAAGCCAGGGGATCACTCAGGTACATCAGGCTGTCAATCAGATGGATGATGTAACCCAGCAGAACGCAGCCCTGGTAGAAGAGGCCTCCGCAGCTTCTCAGTCTCTGGGCGAACAGGCGTCTATGCTGTCACAACTGGTTGGAGAATTCCGGCTTAATAAAGCACCTGAGCGGTATGAGAGCAGTGTTAACAGGAACCTGCCATATATACCTCCCTCCTCAAATTTGTCAGCCAGAATAAAACCATCGTCAGTGACGACGGAAGAGGATAACTGGCAGAGTTTTTAATGTTTACTTTTTATGAGCGGTAAATATCATGCCGCTCATGCTTTTCGGGGAAATATGAACAATATTGATAATAATCACAATCATCTCATCCTGCATGAGGAACTGCTCTTCACGTTCGAACATATGGTGACGCTTATTCATCAGATGTCAGACAGCCAGTATCAGTCAATGGATATCTATATCAACAACTGTAGTCATTTGCATACCCAGTATCTGGAAGCGAGAAAAATATTATCCTCTGAAGGGTTTAATGATTATATCATCAGGTGTGATTCACAACTCTATTACAATCTGCAAAGCATGATCCTTTCTTTTAAAGTGATTTCAAATTTAATCAGTAATTTGAGTGAAATTATCAAGAAAAAACAGCAGTAAATTAATTGCACCAGCCAGGTGGTTGAGCAATAATATGCCTTAAGGTTGCAGCTCAAGTTGACCTGATGAATAATGCTCTGTATCTGTCTCCGTATGTAATGGTGGCCGCACATGCGGTCACCGAACACTCATCAGGATCAGTACAACGCGATAATATGATTTTTATGTGGTGATTTTAATCACCGAATCATTTCAGGATGCCACTGAAGGCTTTTGCCGCCGTTAATTTTTTTTCAACCCATGAAGGCCTTTTCCCGGCCTCCCGACAGTTGTAGAGAAATACGCCAGTTTTTGATTCAGGCTTTAAAGTGTTCTGTGGTCGAGTATCCACAAAGGAGTAATCAATTTTATTTTCCTCAACAGACACCCTTCCTCCTGTATGAATTAAAGTCCAGCTATTATGCATCGTATGGTTTTCAATCAATCCAAAAGGAGTGAAACCCCATGAATCAAAAAAGACTTTCAATGCATTTGGGGAGTAGTCAGTAGCGATAAGTGCAAACTGAATTTGTTCTCCTGTTCCTTCAAGATAGGCGTCCTTCTCAAGTTTGCTTAACACACGATCCTTTACCTGGTAACCTTTGCAGGTAAGATAGACATCTCGTCCTGCTGAGGGTTGTGTATATATCATATTGTCGTTCTTTTCAGCAGCACCTGCTGAAAATGACAGCGCCAGAATTGATGCGCAAGTCAAAAAAGACTTCATTGATTTCCCTTTTCGTTTACCAGGACATTATCGTCATATTATTACACTGGAGTCAGTGTGACCAACTCCAGCCCGGTAAAAAAGCGTTTCCTCTAAAGAATTTCACGCCATTGTCAGCACAATTTTCCCGGCATTCAGGCCCGACTCCATACGCTGATGGGCAGCAGCGGCTTCCGCTAAGGGATAGATGCTGTCGATAACCGGATTAAGCGTGCCATCGTTAAACTTTGCCAGCCACTGTTCACGAAAACGGCGTGACATGCTGTGTTTCACTTCCTGTGAGCGGGACTTCATCACCGTGCCCATAATTTGCAAATGACGATAGAGAAGTCTGTCGAGAGGAATACGGGCATTTTCAATTCCCCCCATGATGCCGATTTGAACAAGACGCCCACCAAAATCCAGCGCGTTGATATTACGCTCAAAGTAAGGCGCACCAATGAAATCAAGAATGAGGTTAACACCGCTGCCGTGAGTTAACTGCGCCACCCTTTCAGCGAAATCTTCATTCTGATAATCAATGACAGAATGAGCACCCAGCGCAATAGCCTGTTGATGATGTTCAGCTTTCGCCGTGGTGATTACGTTTGCACCCGTGGCCCTTGCCAGCTGAACAGCGGCCCCGCCCACACCGCCAGTACCGGCATGGATCAAAACTGTTTCCCCCGCCTGCAATTTGCCAAGATGGATCAGGGCTTCGTGGGCCGTGACGAAGACTTCAGTGATGGCTGCGGCCTGAATATAATTCAGTCGGTCAGGAATGGGCATCGCCATACGGTAATCGATGCGGGAAACGTCAGCATAGGCTCCACCGCCCACGATCCCCATTACCCGAACGCCGACCTTATAGCCTTCTACCGCTGACCCTGTTGCGATAACTTCACCCGCTATTTCCAGCCCCATAATGGTTGAATCACCAAAGTCTGGCCGTCCGTACCCGCCGCGCCGGTGGGTCAGGTCAGCGCGGTTAACGCCGGCAGCATGGTTGCGTACCAGCAGGTCGTGTGGACGGAGAACCGGCTGCGCGATATCTGTCAGGTGCAGCACATCCGGCGCACCGAATTGATCAAAAGTAATGGCTTTCATCGTTGTTTTTCCTCTGTTATTTATCTAATACCCATCTGCCCCGGCTTTTCAGGCAGTCTGGTTGCCAGCAAAGGTGGCATTGGCGTAAGCCGACGCGGTGATCGCTGCCGGGAACCCGGCATAAAAAGCCAGATGGGTGATCACTTCGCTTAACTCCGTCTCGGTTAAGCCATTCTGGATGCCACGCTTCAGGTGTGCCGGTAACTCGTTGGCGTGGTTCAGTGCAATCAGACAGGCAATCGTAATCAGGCTGCGATCTCGCGGGGCGAGCGCGGGGTCGGCCCAGACCTCGGTGTAAAGTGGATGCTCCACGAATTCGGCAAGCCTGGGTGTAAATGGGCGCGCAGCGGCACGCGGGCTGGTAAAGTCGATCGGTTTCATAAGGAGTTCCTTAGGTGGCTCAAATCTGGCTGATAAATTTATTTGTCAGGTATGGCGCGATGCCTTCGCGGCCGCCTTCTGACCCATGACCGCTCTCCTTCATGCCGCCAAAAGGCAACTCGGTTGCGACAATACGATACTGATTGATACCGATCATGCCCGCTTCGAGGCCATCGCCGACATCCAGCGCGGTGCGCGCATTGGTGGTGAAGGCGTAGGCTGAAAGCGCATAGGGCAGCCGGTTGGCTTCGACCAGTCCGTCTTCAAGGGCATCAAACGGACGCATGATGGCAATCGGGCCGAAGGGTTCTTCATGCATGATGCGCGCGCTCATTGGCACGTTGGCCAGCACTGTGGGTTCAAAGAAATAGCCGGGGCCATCGATGCGTTTTCCCCCGGTGAGGATCACCGCTCCCTGCTCAACGGCATCGGCGATAAGCCCGCCCATTTTTTCTACCTGTCGCAAATTGGCTAAAGGCCCCACCTGCGTTCCTGTCGCCATGCCATCGCCAATGACGAGCTGTTTTGTTGCAGCAACGAAGCGTTCGACAAAGCGGTCGTAAACATCATGCTGGATAAGAAAGCGGGTTGAGGAGATACAAATCTGGCCGGTGCCGCGGAACCGGTTTGCGGCACCCTCTTCCGCCGCTTTTTCGATGTCGGCATCATTGAACACCAGCACTGGCCCGTGACCACCCAACTCCAGCGTGATGGGTTTGACGCCTGCCGCCGCGCGTTCTGACAGCAGGCGACCTACCGGAACGGAGCCGGTAAAGGCGACCTTTCTGATGATTGGTGAGGCGATGAGGGTTGAGGAAACGCTGTCCGGAACACCAAAAACGATCTGCAATACACCTTTCGGCAGGCCCGCATCGTCCAGGCAACGTGCCAGTGCCAGCGCTGTCGCCGGGCTCTCTTCGCCGGGCTTCAGGATAACGCTACACCCTGCCGCAAGGGCTGCAGAAAGTTTGCGTGCCGGGGTGATGGCCGGAAAATTCCAGGGCGTGAATGCCGCAACCGGACCGATAGCCTGGCGTTTGACGAGCTGCTGAACCCCGGGCCGGTTCGCCGGGACGATACGACCGTCAATACGCCGCGCTTCTTCGGCAAACCACTCGAAGTAATCGGCAGCGCGCTGCACTTCATCACGGCTTTCCGCCAGCGGCTTACCCTCTTCTAACGTCATCAGTGTTGCAATATGGTCTGCCCGTTCACGCATCAATCCCGCTGCTTTTTTCATTATCATTGCGCGCTGTTCGGGAACGGTATGGCGCCAGATGGCGAAGTTGTCAGATGCGGCGTTCAGGGCACGTTGAATGTCTGCGTCTGTTGCCATTGGAAGACGGCCCAGAACAGCGCCGTTCGCTGGGTTGATGACGGGCGACGTATCCCGCTCACCTGCTGATTCCCAGCAACCATTAATAAAAAGATACAGTGGATCATAAGATGGTGTTTGCATGGCCTTTTCCTCTTCGGATTATTCAGGGATGTTTTTCCGGTGAGAAGAAGCTTAAGGGGTTAGCAGGTAGCTGATAAGATAGCCCCTGCCCACAACAGCTATGCAGAGAACGCACAAATGCAGTCAGAAAAATTCGCAGAGTTTCTTGGTGTGTTTGCCGATGTTGCGCGGGAGAGCAGTTTTTCCGCTGCGGGCCGGCGGCGTGGTCGCACGCCCTCGTCGATTGGTCGTCAGATTGATGCGCTTGAAGCCTGGCTGGACACCCCCTTATTCCTTCGCTCCACGCGCCATCTGACCCTGACGGATGCGGGAGAAGTGCTGCTGGTTCGCGCCCGCCAGATACTTGATTCGCTGGAAGACACCCGGCAGGAGCTGGCATCAATGAAGGGGGAAGTTGCCGGCGTTCTGCGCGTGGCCTGCTTCCCGACGTTCGGTAAACGCTATCTTTTACCGGTGATGGGGCAACTGGCGCGAAAATATCCTGAGTTAAAGGTTGAACTGGATCTCACCGAGCGCATTGCCGATCCCGTGGCTGAACGTCTGGATGTGGTTATCCGTATCGGTGATATGTCGGACAGTACGCTCATTGGCAGCCGTATCGCGCTGCAGAAGCGAGTCCTGTGCGCCAGCCCGGATTATCTGAACGCGGCGGGGCAACCGGCGCAGCTTCCGGACATTGCATCACATCGTCTGATCGATAAATTACACGGCGCTGATCTGCTTGGCTGGACCGATGTACTGGGGCATCCGGCGCGTTGTTCGCATTCGCAGCCGGTGTTTGGCTGCGATGATTTTGAAGGAATGCGCCAGGCGGCGCTGGAAGGCCTGGGCATTGCTTACCTGCCGGACTGGGTTGTTGGCATGGATATTAAAACTGGCCTGTTACAGCAGATTTTTCCTGAATGGTCAGAACAGCCCGAAGCCTGCACCGGCATCCATGCCCTGCGCGCCCTGCGCAACCCGCCTGCTCGCGTCAGCGTATTCATGGATTATCTGCGTGCTTCTATCGGTCAGCCCCCTGTGTGGTCTTAGCTATTCATGTAGAACCGAGAGAAGAACGCAGAGAAAGTGTGAAATATAAAAACAGTATTTTGTGGTTTATATTAAAAATAGAGTTTTAAACCACATAATAATGGATTTATCTTGCTTCGCACTTTGCTGGATTAACACTATAATGGTGGCTGTTACCTCATCTCACGGACCTGAACCACTTTATGATGGATTTAACTCTCAGTAAGCCCGATGAAATCGTTAAGCTGCTGTGCGAGCGACTGCGCAAAGAGCGTCTGCTGCAACAGATGACCCAGGCTGAAGTGGCTGCCAGGGCCGGGATCGGTGTGAACACTGTGTCCAACCTGGAGTCCGGGCGCAATGTCGGGTTTGAAAACCTGGTGAGAGTGGCGATGGTGCTGGGTCGTGGCAAAGAGCTGGAGGCGCTGTTTGCCCCTCAGATCGACAGTCTGGACGATTTGCGGCGTTTTGAGAAAACCACCACCCGCCAGCGGGTAAAAAAGAGCGCGCATCATGGTGAATAAAGTCGATGTCTGGTACGAGGGATGGGGCGATCGCTGGCTCTGGGGATCGCTGGTATCCTCGACGGCGCTCACCGGGCGGCCGGTGATCCTGTTTGAGTACAGCGAAGAGGCGGTTCGCCGTGGCCTGGAGCTGGCCTCCCTCACCCTGCCGCTGAAGGGGCCCCGCCTGCGCAGAGACTTCCCGGTTCATCAGTTGGGCCTTCCCGGCCCGGTTTATGACGCACTTCCTGATGGTTGGGGCATGTTGTTGATGGACCGACTGTTCCGCCAGCGCGGGCTCAATGCGGCACGGATTGGACCGTTAGAACGCCTGACCTGGATCGGCAACAATGCGATGGGTGCCATGTCATTTGAACCGTCACAGTCTGAAGCCGCAGGGCCGACTGAAGATATCGGCCTCGCACAACTCTCCGCTGAAGTTCAGGAAGTACTGGAGGGCGAAGGCGGTGGGTTTTTGCAAAGGCTGTTGCAGATGGGAGGCTCGCCACAGGGTGCAAGACCGAAAGCGCTGCTGTATCGCGATCCGAATAGCGGTCACTTCAGCACCGCCAGCACACCGGGCCTTGAAGCCTGGCTCATCAAGTTCCCTGCCCGGCAGGAACATCCGGAAGTCTGTGCCATTGAAGCTGTCTATGCGCACTGTCTGCGCGAGTGCCAAATCAGTACGCCAGATACCGCGTATTTTGCCCTTCCCAACGGACAGGCTGCTTTTGCTTCGCGGCGATTTGATCGGCAAAACGGCCTGCGTGTACCGATGCAGAGTCTTGCGGCTTACACCGGGGCCAATTACCAGGTGGCGGGCGTGCTGGACTACACCAACTTCCTGCGTGCTACTCAGCTCTGCACCAATGACGTCAGGCAGAAAGTGCTGGCATTTGAACGGGTGGTGTTCAACGTGGTGTTCAACAATCGCGACGATCATCCGAAGAACTTCGCGTATTGCATGTCGGCAAGTGGCGAGTGGGCGCTGGCCCCTGCATATGATGTGACGTACTGCGAAGGCCCGGGCGGCTATCATCAAATGGATGTGATGGGAGAAGCGCTGGATATTGGTCGCGAACATCTGCTCGCGTTAGGTGAACAGGAAGCGGAACTGACCGCCCCGCAGGTGGATGCCATGCTGGAAAAATATTGCACCATTGCCTCTGGTTTTGCTGGCAAAGCGGACGAGCTGTTTCCCGGACGCATCACCGCTGAGACGCTGCATACCCTTCAGGGGCGTATTGATGACAATATTGCACGCATGCAAAAGTAGTTTTCGCCCGCAGGCTGGTCGTTTCGCAATGCGTTAAACATTAGCATTCTTCTGCTATCACACGGGCAGCATCCCATAATCCCATCATGTGAATAATGGCCCGTTCTACGCCTGCCAGCGGCACATTATCCCGCGCAAGTGTCGATATCCCCAGCAGGAAACTATCGACGCTGACAGCCAGTGCCAGTGTGTCCTCATTATCCGCTAACTCACCGCTGCTGATGCCCCTTTTTACGCAATGCATTATTCCTTCACGGGTACGGCGACGGGACTCCTCCAGCGGCTGGAGGATGTGCCTGTTTTCCGCCGGGCAGGTAAACATGGCACTGAGCGCGACCATACATCCCCTGGGATGTTCAGGCCCATACTGCATCCGGGCTGAATTAGTCAGTGCGGTCTCCAGTGCCTGCCGGGCAGGCAGCTCACTGTCCCACAGCGGTTCTGTTACCTGTGCATGTGTTTTCAGATAGCAGTTCACGGCTTCATTAAACAGCGCCTCTTTTGACCCAAAGGCGGCATAGAAGCTGGGGGCCGTAATCCCTCTGCCTATTGATGCTTTCAGCATGGCGAGAGAGGTTGAATCGTAACCATTTTCCCAAAAAAGGTGCATGGCTCTTATCACTGCTTCATCCCGATCAAACTGTCTTGGTCGACCTGTTTTCATTATCGCTTCCTCCGCGATTTATACTAATCGATACATATTTAATTGACAACGCTGAGAGCGACAATGCAACATATGTATCGATCGGTATGTATTTATCGCGATATTGCCTCCGTCGCCTGAAGCGATAGCGGCAGGCCCTGAATTGACTTAACAGGCTGAATAATGAAAACACAGCAACACAACAGAGAAGCTCAGCAATTGCCCGTCTTTGCCCTGCTTGCCCTGGCGATGGCCGGCTTTATCTGCATACTGACCGAGACAATCCCTGCCGGATTGTTGCCGCAAATGAGTACCGGACTCCATATCTCACCGTCGCTGGCCGGACAACTGGTGACGGCGTATGCAGTGGGGTCGTTACTGGCCGCCATTCCCCTTACGCTGATGACCCGAACCTGGTCACGCCGAACCGTTCTTCTCAGCACGGTTGGCGGATTTCTGATTTTCAACACGCTGACGGCGATCTCTTCTCACATCGCCGTCATTTTAATCGCCCGGTTCCTTGCTGGCGCTTCAGCGGGCCTGGCATGGAGCCTGATCGCCGGATATGCGCGAAGAATGGTCGTTCCCTCGCTTCATGGACGTGCGCTGGCACTGGCAATGGTTGGCACCCCGATTGCTTTGTCTCTCGGGGTGCCGGCAGGCACATGGATGGGGGCATTTCTCGGATGGCGCCTGACTTTTGCTGTGATGTCAGGGCTGTCGGTCATCCTCATTGGCTGGATACTGCTTGCAGTGCCAAATTATCCGGGTGAGCCAGACACAAAAAAAGTGCAGTTGGGTTCCGTGTTGCGTCTCCCCGGCGTACGGTCAGTGCTGGGTGTGGTGCTGGCGTGGATGCTGGCACACAACATTCTTTACACCTTTATTGCGCCGTTTATTGCGCCTGCGGGTCTGGCCGGAAGGATTGATTTGGTATTGCTGGTCTTTGGTATTACCGCCCTGTGCGGCATTTTTATCACCGGCAGAATCATTGATACCCATCTGCGCAAAGCAGTGCTGCTGTCACTGTCAGTTTTTGCGGCAGTGTCGCTCGTTTTTGGTGTGGATGCGAGCAACCCGGCAGTGATTTATATCGGCATAGCCCTATGGGGACTGACGTTCGGCGGAGCGGCAACACTGCTTCAGACAGCGCTGGCAGATGCTGCGGTTGAGCATGCCGATGTGGCGTTGTCGATGAACGTGGTGACGTGGAACAGCGCTATTGCGTTGGGGGGCATTTCAGGTGGTTTACTGCTGGAACATTACGGAACCGGATCTTTTCCCTGGGCTCTCCTCGTGGTGTTAATGGTTGCGATAACGGTTGTTGTGCGTTCAAAGCAGGGTTTCCCTGTCGCCAACAGACCCTCCCGAGAACCGTTAAGCAATCAACAGGATTGCATCTGAAAAATATTTTCGCCCGACCGCAACTTTTGCCTGCGGTCGGGCGAACCTCTGGTTAAGGTTATCAGGCGCTGTCGCCTGTCCTCACACTGGAGAGATCATCATGCGTATGAAAAACACCCTGAGCACCCTGGCTGTTGCCGCCGTTCTTGGCCTGGCGCTGCCTGTTACATCCGCTTTTGCCGCCCTGCCGGTCGGTGAAAAAGCCCCTGACTTCGAGCTTAAAGCGGCCCTGGCCGGGAAACCGACCACCTTCTCACTCCAGCAGGCACTGAAAAAGGGCCCTGTAGTGTTGTACTTCTTCCCCGCCGCCTTTAGTGCCGGTTGTACGCTGGAAGCCCACGACTTCGCTGAAGCCACCGACGAATTTACCCAACAGGGTGCGACGGTGATTGGTGTGACCGCAGGGAATGTGGATCAGATTGCCAAATTTTCCCAGCTGGAGTGCCGCGACAAATTTACCGTTGCCGCCGATCCGGGCGCGAAAGTTGCCGGCGAGTATCAGAGCACCATGCAGATGAAGGGGCAGACGTTGTCTGACCGTACCTCCTATGTCATCGCGCCGGACGGCAAAATCCTGCTGAGTTATACCGATAAGAACCCGGATGCGCATATCCAGAAAGCGATGGATGCTGTGAAAAAATACCGTCAGGCCAACCCGGCATAACCTTGTTCACTTAAGCAGGTAAAGTATGCTGACTGCCATCGCAGCCGCCTTTCTGGGCGGCATGATCCTGAATCTGATGCCGTGCGTGTTTCCGGTGATTTCACTGAAAGCACTGAGTCTGATCCGCCATCACGACCAACCCGCTCAGGCCCGTACGGAAGGGCTGGCATTTCTCGGCGGGGTGGTGATCACCATGCTGCTGCTGGCCGGCGCATTATTGCTGGCCCGTGCGGGTGGGTCAGCCGTTGGCTGGGGCTTTCAGCTCCAGTCACCGCTGGTGATTGCCCTGCTGATTCTGGTCATGCTGGCGTCAGCGCTGAATCTGTTTGGGCTGTTTGAAGTGGGGCTCTCGGTACAGCGTGTGGGGGAAGTGGGCAGCGGGCGCGGCGGCTTAACGGGATCCGCGCTCACCGGGGCACTGGCGATTATCGTTGCCACGCCCTGCAGTGCACCGTTTATGGCCAGTGCCGTTGGCTATGCGCTGACGCAGCCGCCGCTGGTCAGTCTGGCTATCTTTACCGCACTGGCGCTCGGGTTTGCCGCGCCGTTTACCCTGGTCTCCTTCTTCCCGTTGCTGGCACGCGTGTTGCCTGCGCCGGGCGCCTGGATGGTGACGCTGAAACATGCACTGGCATTTCCCATGTTGGGCGCCGTCGCCTGGCTTATCTGGGTCCTCGAGCGGCAGGCTGGCTCTGCGGCGCTGGCGCTGATTCTGGCCTGCTGCCTCGTGCTGAGTTTTGCCGCCTGGCTGTATGGCATCGCGCAGAAACGCCGTATGATGGGACGCCGCCACTGGCCGCAACACCTTGCCACAGCGCTGTTTGTGCTGCTGGTGGTGCCGCCGCTGGCCAGTCTGACCTCACTTTCTTCACAGACGGAGGCGGACGAGGGTACGGATGCCGCCGCTGCGGTGGCCTGGTCACCGCAGAACGTTGATGCCATCAAAGGACAGGGTAAACCGATTCTGGTGAACTTTACTGCCTCATGGTGCATCACGTGCCAGGTGAACGATCGGACATCGCTCTCAACGCAGGCGGTCAAAGCCGCGATGGCGCGTACCAGTACGATTTATATGGTCGCGGATTCGACAAAATACAATCCAGATGTGGAACAGGCGCTCAGTGATTTTGGACGCGGTGGTCTGCCGCTCTATGTGGTGTACCCCGCCGATTGTGGCAAACCTGTGGTGCTGCCGCAGGTGCTGACGCCGCGTATCGTGATCGACGCGCTCGACCATGCAACAGAAACCGGGAAAAAAACCTAATGCGATCTGTGTGTGAATGCCAGCGCAATGTCTTCTGACGCTGCGCTGAATATCAGGGCAGTGAATGGCTGAAACGGATACCCGGGCGCAGACGTGGCCGCATCTGATGGCCAGTGCGCAGGCGGGAGATCAGAACGCCTATAACCAACTGCTGAAAGCGATGGTGCCTGCCATCCGGGCCTTTGCACGCCAAAAAATCCGTGATGAAGCGCTGGTGGAAGATGTGGTTCAGGAGTCACTGCTGGCGATCCATCGTGTGCGGCAGACCTACGATCCGCAGCGGCCGATCCTGCCCTGGGTGGCTGCGATAACGTCGGCGCGGGCCATTGATGCGTTACGCCAGCGCGGACGTCGCCCGGAAGTTCAGGATGATGATGCCTTACTGAACCAGGCTGCTGAAAGCGACGGCGCTGAAAACAGAGAACGGGCCGTTCAGGATGAATTAGCCGGATATCTGGGCAGTCTGCCTGCACGTCAGCGCGAGATGGTGGAGAGTGTGCATCTGCGCGAGCAGAGCCTGGCGCAGGCCGCTGCCGCCAGCCATCTGTCAGTGTCTGCCGTGAAATCACTGTTGCATCGCGCGATGCTCAACCTGCGTAAATATGGACGGGGGAATGATGAAAAATCATGACCAACTGATCGACACACTCAGCCAGTCAGCCCGGCCCGTAAAACGTACCTGGCCCGTCGGCTGGCGTGTGGTGGCCTGGATTATCACCGTGCTGCCCTGTGGCATGCTGAGCAGTTGGGCATGGCACAGCCGTTTCACCGACTGGTCCCAACCGGGGGCGGGGCTGGCGCTGCTCACCCTGGTGCTGGCGTTTGGCATAGGGGTCAGTGCGATGGCCGGGGCGTTTACGTTGAGTATTGCCGGCCTAAAACCGCTCAGGCTGAGGTGGGCCGCATTGCTGGCCGTGGTCTGGCTGGCGATCAACCTGCTGAACACGGCCTCTGCTGCCGCGACTGCCGGCGCCGGGCGTTTTGGCGAAGGTATTCACTGCTATCTGTTTATGCTTTCGGCCAGCCTGCCGATGATGGTGATTTCGATTGTCTGCCTTAACCGCACCCGCTCTCTTTATCCACGACAAAGCCTGGCGCTGGCGGGGTCGGGCATCGCTTTTATGTCATCGACGCTGCTGTCGCTGTGCCACGAAGTTCACCTGCACAGGCTTGATTTTACGATGCACCTGGCCGCAGGTGCGACCATTGTGTTGCTGACAGTGCTGACCGGGCGGCGCTGGATACAGCTGAGCCGCTAGCTATGTCGTTTATCGTTAGCCGTTAGCGCGATCAGCTGGGCCAGCTCAGGAAGGCATGAACCACAGTTGGTGCCGCATTTCAGCGCTGTACCCAGTGCGGCTGGGGTGCCGCATCCTCCGGCAATGGCGTTCAGGATCTGATTTTCTCCGATGCCAAAACAGCTGCAAACCGTTTTTCCACGTGCCTCACCTCCCCGCTGCCTTCCTGCCAGTAATGCAAAGCGTCCGGCAGCATCAGTGGGGGGCTCGCTGAAGGCGGCAACCACCGCGGGGGCGTCGATCGCCGGCCTCTCTGCGGCACTCCAGAACGCCAGTGCCAGCCTGCCTTGTTGCCAGCCCAGCAGATGAAAGTATTCGCCCTCAGCCTGAGCGGTTTGCAGCGCCATCTCATGTAATAAACCCTGCTGATGCAGCCAGCTTTGCGCGTCACCCTGCCCGGCCAGCAGCCAGCGTGTAACGCCGTTTTCCGCAATGCGTGACCACCAGACCCCTGCGCCGGGCTGCCAGTCACCAGGCAGACAGAGTACAGCCTGCCAGTCACTTTGCCAGCGTCGTACGCGCACTGCCGTCTGCTTACTCTCCGGCTGCCCGGAGTGCGGACAGACGTTGGCAGCGATAAGCGCATCCACGTTACCGTGGCTGGAGAACTGCCGATTCCAGTGCATCGGTACAAAGAGGGAACCCGGTTGCTGGTCTTCGCTGAGGCACGCACGGCACACTATCCAGCCATTTTTTGACTGAACGCGTACCAGATCACCTTCTCGCAGATGATACCGGGCGGCATCCTGCGGATGCAGCTCACAGAAGGGTTCGCTGATGTGCTGCATCAGCCGCGGCACGTTGCCGGTGCGTGTCATGGTGTGCCACTGGTCGCGGATGCGGCCGGTATTCAGCAGCAGCGGCCAGCGCTCATTTTGCTGTGCGACGGGCAACGTGGGCACCACCGGGAGCATGCGGGCTTTGCCATCAGGGTGGAAGAAACGGCGATCGCTGAACAGGCGTGTACACCCTGCGGGATGTGCTGCGTTAACCGGCCACTGTATCGGTTTCAACGTATCCCACTGCGCGTTAGTGATATCCGCCAGTGCGCTGATATCAAAGGCCCGGGTGCCCTGGTTCTCAAAGCCCGAGAGTGCCGCGTGCTCCCGGAAAATGTCTGCAGGATGCTGCCAGTTAAACGCTTCAGGAAACCCCATACGCTGTGCGACCCTGGCGAGGATCCACCAGTCCGGGCGTGAGTCGCCTGCCGGTGCAACAAAACCACGCTGACGTGAAATCCGGCGTTCAGAGTTGGTCACCGTGCCGTTCTTTTCCCCCCATCCCTGGGCGGGTAACAGTATGTCGGCCAGTGCAGTGGTGTCCGTCTGTGCACAGACGTCCGATACGATAACCAGCGGACAGCGCTTCAGCGCCTGCGTCACCGTCAGACCATCCGGCAGTGACACTGCCGGGTTGGTGCCCATAATCCACACGGCTTTGATTTTCCCGCAGCCGATAGCGTGAAACAGATCGACGGCCATCAGACCGGGTTTATCGGCTACCCCCGGGCTGTGCCAGAATCGTGCCACCCGATCCACCTCCTGCGCGCTGAACCCCATATGCGCCGCCAGCTGGTTGGCCAGACCGCCCACTTCGCGGCCCCCCATCGCATTGGGCTGCCCGGTCAGTGAAAATGGCCCGCTGCCTGCCCGGCCGATTTTTCCGCTGGCAAGGTGGACATTGATAATGGCGTTACATTTGTCACTGCCGCTGCTCGACTGGTTGATGCCCATACAGTAGAGCGTCAGTGCGTTGCTGGCGTGAAGGAACAGCTGGAAGAACGTTTCCACCTTCTCCTGTGGCAACTGGCAGAAGTCCGCTACCGCTTCGCTGCTCCATGCGGATGCGGATTCTGACGTCTCATCCAGCCCGTTAACGACCGCACGCATCTCGTTATCGATACCGCCATACTGCGCCAGCCAGTTCAGCAAACCGGTGAACAACGCGGCATCGCTGCCCGGCTTCAGCGCCAGATGCAGGTCGGCAATATCGCAGGTGGCGGTACGCCGTGGGTCAATCACCACTACGCGCAGGCGGGGATTCTCTTTACGGGCCTGAACCAGGCGTTGGAACGCCACCGGGTGCGCCCAGGCGGTATTGGAACCCGCCAGGATCACCAGATCGGTATGGTTCAGGTCGTCATAGCAACAGGGGACGGCATCTGCACCCAGTGCCCGTTTGTAGCCGACCACTGCCGAGGCCATGCAGAGCCGGGAATTAGTATCAATATTGGCCACGCCGAGAAAGCCTTTCATCAGCTTGTTAGCCACATAGTAATCTTCGGTCAGAAGCTGCCCTGAGGCGTAAAAGGCCACGGCTTGCGGGCCGTATTCGCCGATCACCGTCTGTAGGCGGTCTGCCACCGTGTCCAGTGCGCTTTCCCAGCTTACGCGCTCACCGTTGACCTGCGGATGCAGCAGGCGGCCCTGATGGCCGAGTGTTTCGCCCAGTGCCGCCCCTTTGACGCAGAGGCGGCCCAGATTGGCCGGGTGCTGTTTATCACCGCTGACCTGCACCCTGTCACTGTCATCGCGGGTGATGGTCACTCCGCAGCCGACACCACAGTAGGGACAGGTGGTGTTCATGAGGCTACCACCTGAACCTGCGCCATCTCCTCACTGGCTACCCAGACCCGGTCCTGTTCGATTTTCACCGGCCAGCAACGTACGGCGAGCCCGCTACCGTCAAGCGCCTGACCATCACTCAGGCGGAAACGCTGCTTATACAGCGGTGAAATGACCATCGGTTCGCCGCCTGCATCGCCCAGTATGCCGCGTGACAAGACGCTGGCCCGCGTGCCAGGTTCGTTATCATCCAGCACGAAAACCCGATCGTTCAGGCGGAACAGTGCAATGCGCTGGGTTCCGATGCGCGCGCCAATCCCGGCCTGCGCCGGAATTTCATCCAGTCGGCAGATATCGGTCCAGGGAAGAGGGGTGGCATCCTGCACAATCGCCAGAGGCGCATCGGACGGACGTATCTGCCCGCGTTCCTGCTGCCACTGCACGGTTTCATCAGGCAGGCTGCTGTTGAGTGTTGAACGGAACAGAGCCAGACGGTCCGGGCTTTCCAGCGTGGTACGCCATTCACACTGGTAGCTGTCTACCACCCGGGCCATCTCCTGTTCCAGCTCATGAGCAATGCCGAGCGAGTCGTCAATGACGACCTGGCGCAGGTAATCCAGCCCTCCTTCCAGATTGTCCATCCAGACGCTGGTTCTCTGTAGCCGGTCACCGGTGCGGATGTAAAACATCAGCAGGCGGTCGACGTAGCGGATTAGCGTGGCGTCATCAAGATCGCTGGCAAACAGGTCAGCGTGGCGGGGTTTCATACCGCCGTTACCGCAGACGTAAAGATTCCAGCCCTTCTCGGTGGCGATCACGCCGATATCTTTGCTCTGTGCCTCCGCACACTCACGGGTACAGCCAGAGACCGCCATTTTGATTTTGTGCGGCGCGCGCAGCCCCTTATAGCGATTTTCCAGCGCAATCGCGAAACCCGTGGAGTCCTGAACACCGTAGCGGCACCAGGTGGAGCCCACACAGGATTTCACCGTGCGCAGTGATTTTCCGTAGGCGTGCCCGGTCTCAAATCCTGCGGCCAGCAGCGTCTCCCAGATATCCGGCAGTTGTTCGAGGCGGGCACCGAACAGGTCGATGCGCTGCCCGCCGGTAATTTTGCTGTAGAGATTATAGCGCTCTGCGACCTCGCCAATGGCAATCAGGCCACGTGCGGTGATTTCACCCGCCGGGACCCGTGGTACCACTGAGTAGGTGCCATCCTTCTGAATATTGGCAAAGTAGCGATCGTTAGTGTCCTGTAACGGCAGATGCTGGGGTTTAAGCAGGTACTCATTCCATACCGATGCCAGCAGTGATCCCACCAGAGGTTTGCAGATCTCACAGCCCAGCCCGCGGCCATGCTTCGCCAGCAACGCATCGAAACTCTTGATCTCTCCGACGCGTATCAGGTGATGCAACTCCTGGCGTGAGTGGGCAAAGTGTTCGCAGATATCCTTTTTCACCTCCACGCCCTGACTGGCCAGCTGATACTCCATCACCTGTTTTACCAGCGCTGTGCAACCGCCGCAGCCGGTAGCGGCTTTGGTACAGCTTTTTAACGAAGCCATATCGCCACAGCCGCCGGATACCGCTGCACAGATATCGCCTTTGCTGACGTTATGACAGGAGCAGACCTGGGCACTGTCCGGCAGCGCTGCCACGCCAAGCGCTTTTACCGCCCCGCCTTCCCGCTGCGGCAGGATCAGATGTTCGGGAGCGGCAGGCAGCGGCATACCGTTCAGCATCATTTGCAGCAGCGTGCTGTACTCGCTGCTGTCGCCCACCAGGATCCCACCCAGCAGCTGTTTGCCATCGGCAGAGACGACAATTTTTTTAAAGATTTCCTGCGGTTCATTGTTCCAGTAGTAGCTCTTGCTGCCAGGCGTGCGGCCGTGGGCATCGCCAAACGATGCTACCTCCACGCCCAGCAGTTTCAGCTTTGTGCTCATATCGGCACCGGTAAATGCGGCTTCTTCCCCGGCCAGTACCGCCGCAGCCACGCGTGCCATCTGATAGCCTGGTGCCACCAGCCCAAAAATTTGCCCGTTCCACAGTGCACATTCGCCAATGGCCAGAATATCGTCATCGGAAGTGATACAGCTGCTATTGATATCGATACCGCCACGGGGTCCGAGGGTCAGCCCGGCAGCGGCAGCCAGCTGGTCACGCGGGCGTATACCCGCTGAGAACAGCACCAGGTCCGTGTCGATCTGGCTGCCATCCGCGAAGCGGAGCTGTAAGCGGCCATCCTGCTGACGGACGATCTCCTGGGTGGATTTACCGGTGAGCACCTGTACCCCCAGCGCATCGATTTTGTGCCGCAGCATGGCCGCCCCGCCCTCATCCAGTTGTACGGCCATCAGGCGCGGGGCAAACTCCACCACTGCCGTTTCCAGACCGAGCTGCTTCAACGCATTGGCCGCTTCCAGGCCTAGCAGGCCACCACCAATCACCACGCCGTGCCGCGCGCTCTGTGCTTTAGCGGCGATGCCATCAAGGTCATCCAGCGTGCGATAGACAAAGCAGCTGTCGCTGTCCCCTCCGGGGATGGGCGGCACAAAAGGCCAGGATCCGGTGGCCAGTACCAGTTTGTCCCATGCCATCTCGTGACCGCGGGTATCACGAACACAGCGGCGCTGGCGGTCAATTTCCGTTACCGCACAGTGGGTGCGTAGTTCGATGCCATAGTCGTCAAAAAAATGGTCACTCACCATCGACAGCTCGGCGTGACCCTTACCGGCAAAATATTCCGAAAGATGTACCCGGTCGTAGGCCATATGGCGCTCTTCACCGTACACCACAATATGAAACTGCTGATGCAGCTGTCGGTTAACCAGCTGCTCAAGGAAATGGTGGCCTACCATGCCGTGGCCAATAACAACAAGGGTCGGTTTGCTCATCTGATGATGTCCTGCAGCCTGTGACTGCGTTGTGTGTTCCGGGTTAAGCAGCAGGTGCGGACTCTGTGGGGTCGCGTTCTGCAGGTGGGCAAGCAGGGTGGCGCTGTCGCCGGTATCCCCGTAAAGCAGGATCCCCACAAGCTGTTGCTGTCGAAAAAACAGGCGCCGGTAGTGACCCGCAATGGGATCAAAGGCGCTGGCGCTGTGCCGGTTTTGTCGTGAGGAGATATCCCCGGCGCTGAACATCTCAATGCCGCTGACTTTCAGGCGAGTGCCATTGTCTTCACTGACATAGTCCGCAACGGGCATGCCCGCCAGCCGCTGTGCCAGCACCTTTGCCTGGGCGAAACAGGGGGCGACCAGACCAAAGGTTTCACCCTCGATTTCACAGCACTCACCGAGCGCGCTGATACCTGCCAGGGCGGTACGACACTGACGATCTACCACCACGCCGCGCTGGCAGGGGATCCCGGCTTCACGTGCCAGCGCGGTGTCGGGTATCACGCCGATAGCGATAAGCACGCAGGTGGCGGGAAGCCGGGTGCCGTCACGCAGCGTTACCCTGGTCGGATCGACACGGCTCAGCGCGGTGTCGAGGCGGCAGTCGATACCCCGCTGCGCCAGTGTGGCGGCCAGCAGACCACCGGTTTCTGGATCAAGCTGCCGATCCATCAGCCAGCTGTTTCGATGGATCAGCGTGACCGCGCGTCCGCGCAGGCGCAGGGCCGCGGCAGCTTCGATACCCAGCAGTCCGCCGCCCAGTACGACCACAGGGCCCGTGCTGTTGAGCATCTGTTCGACATCTGCCAGGGTGCGAAATCCCTGAACATGCGGCAGCCGGATACCGGGGATCTCAGGAAAAACCGGCAGCGAGCCGGTGGCCAGCACCAGCTGATCCCACTTCAGGGTCCGCTGTCCGGTGGTCAGCGTTTGTCGGTGCGAGTCCAGTGATGTCACGGTTTCTCCGCTGTACAGCGTGATGCCGTGCTGGTGGTACCAGTCGGGCGTATGCAGCAGTGTCTCCTCGAAGGCTTTTTCACCGCCCAGTACCGGAGAAAGCATGATGCGGTTGTAGTTGCCCAGCGGTTCACGGCCAATCACTGTGATGCGGTAACGGCCAGGCACCAGTTGGCACAGGGTTTCCACCATACGCATGCCTGCCATCCCATTGCCGATCACCACCAGATGTTCCGCCATGATGTGCCCCTTATGCCGCTGACTGTTTTTCGTAGAGGAAATGCAGCACGCGCTGACGCAACTGGTGATACTGCGGGTCATCCGCCAGCGCCACCCGGGAACGGGGACGGGGCAGTGTTACATTCATGATCTCGCCAATTTTTGCCGCCGGGCCGTTAGTCATCATCATCACGCGGTCGGAGAGCAGCACCGCTTCGTCGACGTCATGGGTGATCAGCACGATGGTGGTATTCAGTTTTTGCTGAATACTCATCACGGCGTCCTGCAGACGGGCGCGGGTCAGCGCATCCAGAGCCCCAAAAGGCTCATCCATCAGCAGCACTTTGGGTTTCATGGCCAGCGCGCGGGCAATACCGACGCGCTGTTTCATGCCGCCGGAGAGCTCGCCCGGCCGTTTATCACGGGCATGCCCCATCTGCACCTGTTCAAGATTTTCCAGGATCCATTCGTGTCGTTCTGCCTTGCTCATACTGCCTTTAAAGACCTGGTTTACCGCCAGCGCCACGTTGTCGTAGGTGGTCAGCCATGGCAGCAGCGAGTGGTTCTGAAACACCACCGCTCTCTCTGGTCCCGGCCCGGCGATCTCCCGGTTATCACACAGCAGACCGCCTTCGCTGGGCAGCGTCAGTCCGGCGATCAGATTCAGCAGCGTCGATTTCCCGCAGCCGGAATGCCCGATCAGGCTCAGGGTTTCGCCTTTGCGGATGCTGAAGCTGACGTTATCCAGCGCGAGGAAATCGCCCTGGGCGGTGTTAAAGCGCTGGCTGACTTGCTGTACATCAATAATGTTCGGCATTATTTGTTCTCCTGCTGGCTGTCATGCCAGGAAAAGCGGCGAGCGAGCAGCATCAGCACCTGTTCCAGCAGCAGACCGACCACACCGATAATCGCAATGGCGATAAGAATGTTTTCCACGTTGAGGTTGTTCCACTCGTTCCAGATCCAGAATCCGATGCCCAGGCCTCCGGTGAGCATCTCGGCGGCGACGATGACCAGCCAGGCAATGCCAATGGAGAGGCGTACGCCGGTCAGTACCGCGGGCAGCACCGCCGGGAACAGGATTTTGCGCATAATGGTGAATTCGGAGAGGTTGAGCACCCGCGCAACGTTGAGGTAGTCCCGGGGAATTCTCTGCACGCCTTCTGCCGTATTGATCACCATTGGCCAGATGGAACAGATGAAAATAGTCCAGTTGGAAGCCGGTTCTGCGCGCTGGAACAGCAGCAAACCAATGGGCAGCCAGGCCAGCGGGCTGACGGGGCGCAGCAGGGCAATAATCGGGCTGAACATGCGCCCTAAAAACAGAAATCTTCCCAGCAGAAAGCCCGCCGGGATCCCGACCAGTGCCGCCAGGCCAAACCCGATAGCGACACGCTGCAGCGAAGCCAGGACGTTCCAGCCAATACCCTGGTCGTTGGGCCCGGCGTTGTAGAAGGGATCGGCGAACAGCGTGACTGCCGCCTGCCAGGTGGAGAGCGGTCCGGGAAAACCGGTGCTGTAGAGTGCGGCAATCTGCCACATGCCCAGCAGCAGGATCATCCCACATACGCCAGGAATGATGCGCTGGAACAGCGGGCGCAGCGTATAGCGTCGCCGCGTTTTAGGTGCAGGGTGGTTATTCAGCGGGATGATTTGTGCATGCTGCGTGGTGGTTTCGTTCACCAGCGGTATGACGGTTGCCTGATTTTTCATGACTGACCTCCTGCTTTGAGGGCGAAACTGGCGGCATACTCTGCCGGATTGCTGCCATCCCAGACTTTGCCGTCGATCAGGGTGCTGCTGCGCATCCCGCTCTGCGGGAGTGAGATGCTGCCTGCCGCGCTGGCTGCCTGTGTGTAGATATCAATGCGGTTAACCTGCTTTGCCACGGCCAGATAATCCGGCTCCTGTTTCAGCAGACCCCAGCGTTTTTGCTGCGTGAGGAACCACATTCCGTCAGACAGCCAGGGGTAGTTGACCTGCCCGTCGTTGAAGAAACGCATCGGGTGTGCATCCTGCCAGCGTTTTCCCAGACCGTTGTCGTAGTGGCCCAGCATGCGGCCCTCAATGGTTTCAGGTTTGGTGTTGAGGTAGGCGCGGCTGGCGATCACCTGCGCGGTTTCACGGCGGTTGTCGTCAGAGGCATCGATCCAGCGTGCGGCCTCCAGCACGGCGGCGGTGAGTGCCCGCGCGCTGTTAGGGTTCTCGTTCACCCATGCTGCACGGGTGCCCAGGATTTTTTCCGGATGATCGGGCCAGATATTCTGGGTGGTTTCGGCGGTAAAACCGATGTTGTCGCTGATGGCACGCTGGTTCCATGGCTCGCCTACGCAGTAGCCGCTCATATTGCCGATTTTCATGTTCATCACCATCTGTGGCGGCGGTACCACGACGGTACGGACATCGGCAAAAGGGTCGATACCGGCATTGGCCAGCCAGTAATAAAGCCACATGGCATGGGTGCTGGTGGGAAAGGTGTGAGCAAAGGTGTAGCTGCCTGCGGGTTGAGCTGCAATGGTCTTTTTCAGCCCCTCCGCCGTAGTGACGCCTGCTTCTTTCAACTGATTTGATAGCGTGATTGCCTGGCCGTTTTGATTCAGTGTCATCAGGTTCGCCATATCATGCTGTGGCCCGGCGACACCCAGCTGCAAGCCATAGATCATGCCGTACAGCACATGTGCAGCATCCAGCTCTCCCGAGGTGAGTTTGTCGCGCACGGCAGCCCAGCTCGCTTCTTTGGTCGGAGTCAGGGTGATGCCATATTTTTTGTCGAAGCCTTTTACCGCCGCCATAACGACAGGGGCACAGTCCGTTAAGGGAATGAAGCCTACCCGAATATTGGTTTTCTCCGGGGCATCGGAGCCGGCAGCCCAGACGCTGTTCATCAGCCCGGGAACAAGGTAGCTGCCGCCCAGAAGGGCGCTACCCGTGAGAAATTGACGTCTGGATAGCGGAAAAATCGGTTTGCTCATCGTCTGGCTTCCTGAAAAAAAGCATAAAAAAAGGCGTCCTACCGACATGCCTGAGCATGCGGTTGGACGCCTTTATCCAAAGCACTCTTACACCGCCATTGGTGCAAAAATGCGTCATTATGTTTTTTTAGTCATGCAAGCGATGTGCCAGGTCAGGAGAGGAAGGAATAACCGCATGGTGTCAGGCGTTTGCCGTGCGGATTATCCTGTTGAGAAGTTCACAGCGAACGACCCGTGCCCCATTGCGAAGCACAGAGTGCCCACTGTTTGTGCAAGTATTACTCTGCGCGTGACGTAAAAGCGGCGGCCACGGAGAGCAGTGCGATGGCAACATCGGCAATACGTCTGTTCTGGTCCATCGCCATCTTACGCAGGGTCTGCCAGGCCTGCTCTTCGTTATAGTTGTGGTGACGCATCAGCAACACCTTGGCCTGGTCAATCTGTTTACGTTCATTCAGCGTGGCACGCATCGCAGCCAGCTCGTTGTCCTGGGCCTGTAACCTCTCGGACTGGGCCTGAACCAGCTCCAGTACTGAACGTCCCAACTGCGGTGTCAGTCCCCCGCTATCCAGTTGCTGTACCTCTTGCTGAAACCCGTCGCGCCCTGCCACATAAACGCTGTACGCTGAGCGATTTTCAAGCCCGCTGACCGCCTGATGGATATCCTCTTCCTGCTCCTCGCGCCGGGTTTCAGCACGGCGTATGCTGTCGTGACAGCAGCGGGTCAGGTGGTGCGCCAGGCCATCTTCGATCACCTTCAGGCCGTCGATACGACGGGTCATCAGCTGATACCAGCGCAGGGCCATCTCTGTCCCTCCGGCTTCCGGCGTTGTGCGTGTGCAGGCAATGCGCCGCAGCCGTTCGACATCACTGTCGCAGGTGGCAATGCTGCGCCAGCGTTGCAGGTTTTCCTCATCGGCAAACTGGCTGAAGCTGGAAAAACAGCGCTCCTGTGCACCGATCAGCGCCACCATCCTCTCGCTCTGCTCCTGGCTGAATTCACCCGCGGCGTAACCGGCAGATCCGGTGGCTCTTTCTTGCCCTGCCAGCTCTTTCCCCTGAATAAAGCTGAACATAGCAATCAGGGCGCGGGATACTTCAGGGTCAGAAGCGGTATCGATCATTTCAAAAGCGAGGTTCAGCAACTGCCGGATAATGTGATTGAACTGTGCCATGGCCTGGGCGTGGCTAAGCGTGAACTGGCGGATGGCATCCCGCAGCGCGGGCAGCTCGCTCAGCGCGTAGATCGCAGAGGCAATCCTGCTGAATACCCGGCTGCTGCCCTGTGATGCGTTCTCCGGAGAGGGAATGGCGGGCAGTTTTGCCATCATACTGGCGATGATCTGGCTGACCTGGCGTGCACGCTGGGGGAGTTCGTCGCCAAACATCCGTCCCTTAGAACAGAGCCAGATATTGCTGGCACCGCGTTCGCGCTGCAGTTCATGGATAAGCTGGCTGATGATGGCTGTCAGATGGCCGGTATGGAGCAAATTACGCAGATTAGCAATTTCACACTGTCGCGATGCTGTCAGGTACATAAGCGGTGAAGGTGTGGTGGCACGCATTAGACGCTCTCCAGCGATGAAATTGGATAAGCGTATTAAGCATAATGTGTGCCACTTATAAAATGTGTTGCACCATCAGCGCGCGATCAGGCGACTATTTCTTCCCCTGCCAGTTGCCCCAGGGGCCGTCTGCCGGGGCTTCTTCCACCTCATCCAGTGAAGCAATGTACAACTCTTCGACTTCTTTACGCGCCCATGGAGTGCGGCGCAGGAATTTCAGGCTGGATTTAATGCTCGGATCGCTTTTGAAACAGTTGATATTGACGCGCTTCGCCAGCGCCTCCCAGCCATAACGCGCTTGCAGCGCAGTTAACAGGGCTTCCAGCGTCAGGCCATGCAAAGGATCTTTTGGGGTATGAGAGGTCATTGTGGTGTCCGGCGAGTCTGAAGAAATTGCGCACACGATACTGAGCGCCAACGCCAGATGCAATAATTAACCGGGTACCTGCCGTCCCTGGCAGGGGTGATCAGTTAAACCAGGCGGGAACCGGGTCGTGCAATCTGGCCCAGCTCTGCGGGCCAGCCGCCATCTCACTCTCCGTCAGCAGTGCGTTATCCAACTGCTGACGCAGCCTGGCTTCATCCATCTCTATGCCGATAAATACCAGTTCCTGTCGGGCATCCCCGATGCCTTCCTGCCAGTGGTGCATAATGTCCAGCAGGGACTCCTCATCCTGTGGCCAGCGTTCGCGTGGCACGCTGACCCACCAGCTACCCGCCATCCCCTGACGTGCCACGCCCCCAGCCTGCGACCAGTTGCCGGCATAACCAGGCCGTGATGCCAGCCAGAAATAGCCTTTCGAACGCACGACGCCTGGCAGTGTTGCGGAAAATAATGCCCAGAAACGCTCGGGGTGAAACGGGCGACGGGCGCGCCAGACAAAGTTGCTGATACCGTACTCTTCGGTTTCCGGGACATGGGTGCCGCGTAACTCCTGCATCCAGCCCGGAGCCTGTGCCGCCTCGTCAAAGTCAAACAGACCGGTACTCAGTACCCGGTCCAGCGGAACTTCACCAAAACGGGCACATTCAATGCGTGCGCGGGGGTTGAGGCTGCGCAGGATGGCAAATAACCGTGTGCGCTGATCGGGGTTGATGAGATCGATTTTGTTCAGTATCAGTACGTCGCAGAATTCAATCTGCTCAATCAGCAGATCGACGACCGAGCGTTCATCGCCCTCACCCAGCGACTCACCGCGTGAACGGATGCTGTCACGGGATTCATAGTCGTGCAGGAAATTGTAGCCATCGACAACGGTCACCATGGTATCCAGGCGTGCCACGGCGGACAGGCTCTCCCCGGTTTCATCTTCGAACGTAAAGGTTTCCGCGACTGGCAGGGGTTCTGAAATGCCGGTCGATTCGATCACCAGCTGATCGAAGCGTCCTTCGCGTGCCAGGCGGTTTACTTCAAGCAGCAGATCTTCGCGCAATGTGCAGCAGATGCAACCGTTGCTCATCTCCACCAGCTTCTCGTCGGTGCGCGACAGCTCTGCACCCCCGTCGCGCACCAGTGACGCATCAATATTCACTTCCGACATATCGTTGACGATCACCGCCACGCGGCGCCCTTCACGGTTGTTCAGGATATGGTTAAGCAGTGTCGTTTTCCCGGCCCCGAGAAAACCCGACAAAACGGTTACGGGCAGGCGGGTATCGTTACCGGGTAAAGCGTATTTTTCTTGCATCATGACATCCTCTCAGGCGTTGACAGCGTGTTTGCGCCGGGCAGTACCGGGCCATCCGCATAAACATTATTGTTATGTTATAACATAACAATTGAAGCTGTCATCCCTTACCTTCCACAGGGTGTCTTTTATTTTTCTATCGGTTTGCCGCCATAATCGCCAGCTGAGTGATGCCCCGGAGTTGCAGGTCCTTCGCCGCTTTTGCCGCGCGGATCCCGCTGGCGCACACCAGAACGATGCGGCAATCCGCAGGGGGCTGCCAGTGATTGAGTTCCTCAGGCAGCACCCGGTGAACGTGACTCGCCACGCTGTCGGGGGCTTCCTCGCGGCTACGCAGTTCAACAATACAGTCTTCACTGTTCAGCAGGTGGCGATCGATAAACGGCACGACAGGTTGGTCAGGCTCACCGGCACCGTCAAAACGGAACGGGCGGAAATGCCACGTGGTGAAATCGCAATTGATCAGACAGCCCAGCGGTGAAGGCGTCAGCCCGAGCAGAATACTGAGGGTCATCTGCGCCTGCATGGCACCCAGCGTGGCCACCGCCGGGCCCATGACACCTGCCGTGTTACAGTTCGCCGCGCTGCCCGGAAGTTGTGGGAACAGGGCACGATAACTCGGGGCAGTGCCACAGAAGCCCCCAACATAGCCCTGACGACCGAGTACCGAGGCGCTGACCAGCGGAATATGACGCGGTTGACAGGTATCGGAAAGCAGATAGGTGACGGCAAAATTATCGGCGGCATCGATCGCCAGATCGATACCGTCCAGCGCGTCGGCCATCATGCTGGCACTCAGTGCCTGCGGCCGTGCATCGACTACGCAGTCCGGGTTACGTGCATTGAGTGCACGCTGCGCGCAGTCGACTTTACGCTTCCCGCAGTCCTGCATACTGTACAGCGTCTGGCGGTGCAGGTTGTGCTCCTCTACCCGGTCCCCGTCATACACCCTGATGTAGCCCACCCCGGCCCCGGCCAGCAGTGGCAGCAGTGTGGCACCCAGCCCGCCAGCACCGATCACCAGCACGCGGGCTTGCAGCAGGGCCTGTTGCCCTGCCTCGCCGATCTCAGGCAGCATGGTTTGTCGTTGATATCGGTCCATCCGTTATGGCTCCCGTGAGAGAAATTGCGCCATACCAAAAATCGGCGTGGAGGCGCTGGCCATATCACGGCGCTCTACCAGGCCGGCATGACAGGCATCGTGACCGGCGTGGATAGCGGCAGAAAACGCCCCGGCCATGCGTACCGGATCCTGTGCTTTGGCCACGGCCGTATTCAGCAGGATACCGTCAAAGCCCATTTCCATTGCCTGTGCAGCCTGGCTGGGTGCGCCGATCCCGGCATCGATAATCAGTGGAATGCCTTTAAACCAGGCACGCATTGAACGCAGCCCCTCAATGTTGCGTAACCCCTGGCCGGAGCCAATCGGCGCGCCCCACGGCATCAGCAGCTCACAGCCCGCTTCAATCAGCTTTTCGCCGAGGATCAGATCTTCCGTGGTATAGGGAAACACCTGGAATCCCTCAGCGCACAGGATGCGGGCGGCTTCCACCAGGGCAAAGGGGTCGGGTTGCAGCGTATCAGCGTGACCAATCACCTCCAGTTTTATCCAGCGGGTATTAAAGACTTCGCGCGCCATATGCGCCGTGGTCACCGCCTCTTTTACACTATGACATCCTGCGGTATTGGGCAGCACCCGCTTGTTCAGCCCGGTTAGCAGGTCGCGAAATGCCGCACCCTGCCGCCCTTCACGGCGCAGACTGACGGTAATGATTTCGCTGCCGGAGGCCTCAATCGCCTGTTGCAGGATCGCCGGAGAGGGATACCCGGCAGTGCCGAGCAAAAAACGTGACTGCGGAATAAAATCGTAAAACATGTTTTACCCTCCCTGCATCGGTGATAACACTTCAAGCTCACAGCCTGCGGTCAGTGGCTGTGTTTCATAGCGCGAGCGTGGGACGAACTCGCCGTTAAGGGCGCTGGCCACGCAGCCCGCATCCATCTGCTGTTCACGCAAAAGTTCCGCCAGCGTGCGGGCGGTGGTGTCGATCGGGAGGCCGTTAAGCTGGATTTTCATATCAGGTTTTCCTGCTGCAGTTGCAGCATCAGTTTTTCCGCCATGACTGGCGCGAGAAGAAAGCCGTGGCGATACATGCCGTTCAGGGACCAGACGCCGTTCTGGTAGCGAATGGCGGGGATATTATTGTGATAAGCGGGGCGCAACCCGGTGCCGCTTTCCAGTATCCGCGCTTCAGCCAGCGCAGGGTGGATAGCCCAGGCGGCGCTGAGCAGTTCCATCATGGCGCGTGCGCTGATCGGGCTGTTATCGTCGCTTTCCACCATCGTTGCACCCAGCATAAAGCGCCCTCCGGCACGCGGCACCAGATAGCAGGGAAAACGGGGATGCAGCAGGCGGATGGGGCGTGAGAACTGCACCTCTTCACTGTGCAGGATCAGCATCTCCCCGCGTACGGCGCGTAGCTCAGGCAGATCAGGGGCTGCATGAATCCCCCGGCAGTCAATGACTGTCCCGCCGGGATTGCCCGTATGAAAAGGAATACCCCTGCGTTGCAGGGTCGCCCGTAGCTGGTGCAGCGCACTGCGTGGATCAAGGTGTGCTTCCCCGGCAAAGAACAGCCCACGGGCAAAACGCCCTTCCAGCGCGGGTTCCAGCGATGCCGGCTCTACCCACTGATGCGCCCGCGTCATGCGGGCAAAACGGCTGAGTTCGGGGGTATCACGTGCGGGTGCCACCACCAGAGTGCCGTGATGTTCCACTCCCTGAATGCGGGCCGACCACCAGGGCGCGGAACGCTGACCCAGTGCGATCACCTCTTCGGGGGCACTTTCACCTTCGCACCAGGGGGCGAGCATACCGCCCGCCCAGTGCGATGCGGCACAGTGCTGCTCTGCGGTGATCACTTCAACGGATTCACCCCGTTCAGCAAGTAACGTGGCAACACAAAGCCCGGCGACGCCATCACCGATCACCGACCAGCGGCTCATGATGTGCGGTTTCCGGTACAAATAAAGGGGGGAATAAAGGGTTTCACGTTAGCCTCTCAATCGATGCGGAGACCCGTGATACAGAGTAAGGAAAAGACGGGGATGATCAGAAACCAGCCCACGTGGCAGGTACCCTGGCGGCGATACTGTTCGCCATCGGGTACGCGTCTTCCTACGCCAGTATCAACTGGGTCAGGTTCTAAGGGTCGCTAAGCCGCGAAAAATCGCTCATTAGCCTCTCAGTCTCTCTGGCGAGACTCCCCTGACAGGGACTAGTTGTATTTTACCGGGTGACAATCGTCAAGTGACATGAGGTTTTCGTACGAAAAAAGCTATGTAAAATGAGACGGTGAAATTTTTTTTAATTGAATGCTCAATCAATAAAAACTATCATTCCTGTTCTTGTTTACACAAAATTTACTTTCAGGGGGCGACGTAGATCAAAAACACTAACGATTAATCAATATATTACACCTGATAATCACCCTGATGGTTCTCCCAGTGTAATTAGCGGATATACGGCGGATGTTACCCAGTATGCGCTAATGCGCGCTTCGCAGAGCGGACTTCAGGTTATTTTCTTGAGCATTTTTTGCGGAGACATTATGCCGACGACTGAAATACCAGGAAAACCTCAAAAAGATCGTATTAATCCCGTGGTTTTCTATACCTCAGCAGCGCTTATCCTGCTGTTCTCCTTTACCACTATCCTGTTCACTGATTTTTCCGACCGCTGGATTAATCGCACCCTCGACTGGGTATCCAACACCTTCGGCTGGTACTACCTGCTGGCGGCCACGCTGTACATCGTGTTCGTGATTTTCATGGCCTGCTCACGCTTTGGCTCCATCAAGCTCGGTCCTGAACAGTCGAAACCTGAATTCAGTCTGATGAGCTGGGCGGCCATGCTGTTCGCTGCGGGTATCGGTATCGACCTGATGTTCTTCTCGGTGGCGGAACCGGTCACCCAGTATATGATGCCACCGGAAGGCCAGGGCCAGACGATGGAAGCGGCGCGTCAGGCGATGGTCTGGACGTTGTTCCACTACGGTCTGACTGGCTGGTCCATGTATGCCCTGATGGGCATCGCCCTCGGCTACTTCAGCTACCGTTATGGCCTGCCGCTCACTATCCGTTCGGCGCTCTACCCTATTTTTGGTAAGCGCATTAACGGGCCCATTGGTCATACCGTGGATATCGCTGCCGTGCTGGGGACCATCTTTGGTATTGCCACCACGCTCGGTATTGGCGTGGTACAGCTTAACTACGGGCTGAAGGTGCTGTTTGACGTACCGGAAGGGCTGACAGCGCAGGCCGGGCTGATTGTCCTGTCGGTGATCATGGCCACCATCTCTGTGACCTCCGGGGTGAATAAAGGCATTCGCTTCCTGTCGGAACTCAACGTGTTACTGGCCTTTGGTCTGATCCTGTTCGTGCTGTTTGTTGGCGATACCAGCTTCCTGCTGAACGCGCTGGTGCTCAACGTCGGGGATTATATCAACCGCTTTATGGGCATGACGCTGAACAGTTTCGCCTTTGACCGTCCGACCGAATGGATGAACAACTGGACGCTGTTCTTCTGGGCCTGGTGGGTTGCCTGGTCGCCGTTTGTCGGTCTGTTCCTCGCACGTATCTCCCGTGGACGTACCATTCGTCAGTTTGTGGTGGGAACGCTGACCATTCCGTTTATCTTCACCCTGCTGTGGTTGTCGATCTTCGGTAACAGCGCACTGTATGAGATCATTCACGGCAATATGGCTTTCGCTGAGGAGACCATGGCGCATCCGGAGCGGGGTTTCTACAGTCTGCTGGCGCAGTATCCTGGCTTTACCTTCAGTGCCTCGGTGGCCACCATTACCGGACTGCTGTTCTATGTTACCTCCGCTGACTCCGGCTCCCTGGTGCTGGGTAACTTTACCTCGCGTCTGGCCGACATCAATAATGATGCGCCCAACTGGCTGCGTATCTTCTGGTCGGTTGCCATTGGTGTGCTGACGCTGGGGATGCTGATGGTGAACGGCGTCACAGCATTACAGAAAACCACGGTGATCATGGGGCTGCCGTTCAGCTTTGTGATCTTCTTTGTGATGGCCGGTCTGTATAAATCATTGCGCGTGGAAGATCATCGCCGTGCCAGTGCAACAGTGAACACGCCACCGGTACCGGTATCGCGCGACGATCGCCTTAACTGGAAACAGCGTATCTCGCGTGTGATGAACTATCCGGGCACGACTCATACGCGTAAAATGCTGGATGAGGTCTGCCGCCCTGCCATGGAAGAGGTGGGACGTGAGCTGGAGCGCCGAGGGGCGAAAGTGCAGGTGAATGAGCTGCCCGCCGTGGATGACGAGCGTCTGAACCATCTGGAACTGCTGGTGGATATGGCTGATGAGCAGAGCTTCCTCTACCAGATTTGGCCGCAGCGTTATTCGGTTCCGGCGTTTACTTATCGTGCACGCAGTGGGAAATCGGACTACTTCCGTCTGGAGACCTTCCTGCTGGAGGGGACACAGGGCAACGATTTGATGGACTACACCCGTGAGCAGATCATCAATGACATTCTCGACCAGTATGAACGGCACCTGACCTTCCTGCATATTCACCGGGAAGCGCCGGGTAACGCCATGCCTTTCCCCGAAGCGTAACGGGTATAAAAACCAGACTCCGGTCTGGTTTTTTTTGCATCAAACGGGGATAATCATCTTTTAATGGTCTATATTCAGACCGGTTGCGCAACACGTTCAACGGGAGAATCCAGTGAGAGTAGAAACGATCAGCCACATTAAAAAAAATGCCGCCACGCTCGACGTCTCCGAGCCTATCATCGTGACGCAGAATGGTATCCCGGCCTACGTTATCGAATCCTATGCTGACAGGCAGGCTCGCGACAGTGCCGTTGCGTTGCTGAAACTGATGACGTTATCGGAAAAAGATGCGGCTGAGGGTAAGGTTTACTCACGCGATCAACTGTTAGCCAGTCTGGATAACTAACCGGAATGGCAGATGTCACGATTGAATACACCGGGACGGCAAGAAGCACATTATTGCAGTTGAGAAATCATCTTATCGCCTGCGGCGTTGCGCCTTTTCCCGTCATTGAGTGCATTATTGATGAGTTCGAAAGCAAAGTGTCCGCTTTTCCTGTGGGCTGCCAGCTGTGCCCTGAATTGCTAAAAATTGGTTCTGACCGCTATCGCGAATGCAATACGCAGAAGGATTACCGGGTACTTTACTCCGTCGACGGGTTTCGGATTCGGGCACACGCGGTACTGTCTCAACGACAGGATATTGTGCAGCTTTTGTATCAGCGACTGATTGAGTTTTGATACCCGGTTTCTTCCGGGTACCGCCTTTCAGGCGAAGCGTTTCGCCCCCGCCACGCAGAGAATAATCGCGCCCGCACAGGCCACCATTCCGAGGGCTACGGGTTCATGAAGGAACAGGGCGCTGAGCAGCAGCCCGAAAAAAGGTTGCAGAAGCTGGAGCTGCCCTACCCCGGCAATGCCCCCCAGTGCCAGCCCGCGATACCAGAATATAAACCCAATCAGCATGCTGAACAGAGAGACGTAGCCGAGGCTGAGCCAGGCGGGAACGCTGATGCCCTGCCAGCTGTGCGGTAAATTGATCAGACCTGTCACCGCCATCACCGGCAGCGCCAGCAGCAGTGCCCAGCTGATCACCTGCCAGCCACCAAGCCGCCGCGATAGCCCTGCCCCTTCTGCGTAGCCCAGACCGCACAGCAGAATAGCGGCCACCATCAGCAGATCCCCGGTTAACGATCCCGCCTGGTCGCTTGCGATGGCAAATCCCGCAACGATGCCTGCACCCAGCAGGGAGAACAGCCAGAATGCCGGGCGGGGGCGTTCACCGCCTCTGAGTACGCCAAAAATGGCGGTGGAAAGCGGTAACAGACCGATAAACACCAGCGAATGCGCCGCAGTCATCTCTCGCAGGGCAAGCGCGGTCAGCAGCGGAAAACCCACGACGACGCCAGTGGCGACAATTAACAGCGACAGGGCATCACTGCGCGCAGGACGTTTCTGACGTAATAGCAGTAATAATCCCCCGGCCAGTAACGCTGCAATGACCGCGCGGGCAGAGGTCAGAAACAGCGGCGAGAATCCCCCGATCGCTACCCTGGTCGCAGGCAGTGACCCGCTGAAAATGATCACCCCGGAAAGCCCACTCCACCACCCTGCTGTTGCTCGCGCCATATGTCCTCTGCTATGAATATAAACGGTAAACTCCCGCTGATAGTAGAGCGCATCGCGTGCAGTTCGAAGATACACTGCCATACAATTTCGTTGTTCTGTATGGCTTACACTACCCATACAGTTGATGGCTGAAAAACCGATGACCCGCACAGAAACTCTGATTGATGATATCCGCCGCAGGATCGTGACAGGCGCGCTGGCCCCCGGCGAGCGGCTGGCATCGGTACGTCGCTATGCCGCTATGATGACCGTGTCACCTTCTACGGTGGTGGAAGCTTATGATCGGCTGGCAGCCGAAGGGCTGATCCGTGCGCGTCGCGGGTCCGGTTTTTACGTTTCCAGCACCCCGCTGGTGACGCGTAGCCTGGCGGATACCCGCAGTGCACGTCGCCGTGAAGTCGATCCGTTCTGGGTTTCACGTCAGTCGCTGGATGCCAGTGCGGATGAGCTGACGCCCGGCTGTGGATGGTTGCCTGCCGACTGGATGCCTGATGAGGCGTTGCGAAAAGGCCTGCGCCAGCTAACGCGTTCACCCGATACCCTGCTGACGGACTACGGCAGTTCACGCGGTTCAATCGTCTTACGGCGTCTGCTGCTGGCACGCTTTGCCCAGGAAGGGCTGTCGGCGTCAATGGAACAACTGATGCTGACCGGGTCGGGTAGCCAGGCGCTGGATTTACTCTGCCGGTTTCTGCTGCGTCCGGGTGACAGCGTGGTGGTGGACGATCCCTGCTACTTCAATTTTCAGGCGCTGCTGCGTGCCCATCAGGTGAATATTGTTGGCGTGACCTATACCCCAACCGGGCCGGATATCGCGGTGTTTGAACAGGTCCTCGCGACGGTGCGTCCCCGCCTGTATATCACCAACTCCGCGCTGCATAATCCCACCGGCGCCTGTCTTTCCGCGCAAACCGCCTATCGGGTGCTGAGTGCCGCCGCGGCAAACGACACCCTGATTATTGAGGATGATATCTTTGCCGACTTCGAACCCGATCCTTCCCCTCGGCTGGCAATCCCCGATGGGCTTGATCGTGTTATCCGCACGGGCAGCTTCTCGAAAACGCTCTCGGCTTCCGTGCGCTGTGGCTATATCGCCTGTCGCGCAGAGTGGATTGAAGGACTGATTGACCTGCAAATTGCCACCAACTTCGGTGGCCCCAGCCCATTATCCAGCGAGCTGATCGCCAGCGTACTGGCCGGGGGAAGCTATCGTAAACATCTGGCTGACGTCATCACGCGATTGGATCGCGCCAGAAAAGAGGCCACCGAACGCCTGAGCGCGCTGGGGATTACTCCGTGGATGGTGCCACGCGGCGGTTTCTACCTCTGGTGTCGCCTGCCGGAGGGCGTTGACTCTGCACTGATCGCCCAGCGTTGCCGGGAAGAGGGTGTCGTACTTGCCCCGGGGAATGTGTTCAGCGTTTCCCAGTCAGCGACAGCATATTTGCGTTTCAACGTGGCGCATCTGAATGCCCGTGTTTACCGCGTATTGCAACAGGCGATAGCGGAACAGCAGTCTTAAAGTGAAGTAGATCAGGTCATTTTTTGTCCATTATGAGGATAGTGTGATCTGACAGGCACAAACAGATCGTTATTTTATTTAGGCTGCCCGTCATGCGGTACGGGTTATATGCACTCTGGCAGTGGTGGCGGTGCGGGGAAATGCATTGTCGGGGATCTTCGTTTTGAACATTATTTCGATAAAGCCAGCCCAAACCTTCTGCAGTATTGCCTGACCGGAAAACATATCCCGGAGGCGGTACTGATCATGCGCAAAGCAGGCGGTTCTCCACTGGAATATCTGCGTATCACGCTTCAGGAAATTATTATTACCGGGGTTGAGTCTGTCGGTTATAACACCATGCCTGCCGCCAGAGAGGAGGTCGCACTCTCTTTCTCACGCGTAAAGGTTGATTATGTTCTACAGAATGCGGAAGGGACATCTGCGGGTACGATTTCTACAGGGTTCGACATTAAAGCGAATGCCATCATTTAAGTAAGCTGAACACAAGGAAGGGTAAATATGTTATTTGTGGATAAAAATGGTTTAGTAGATGCAACACGTATTAGTGTAAAACGATTCCGTACGATAGAACGTGGGGATATGGATCAAGTGAATGGGATTGTGGTGCATCAGACCGGTGGTTCAACTGCTGAGAGTGCTTTCAATAGCTACCAAAGTGCAGGTGCAAACGGCGCTCATTTCTTGATAGATAAAGAAGGTAAGATCTATCAAACCGCGTCATTGTTTAAAGTGACAAATCATGTTGGAAATATAAGATCCAGGTGTTACATGGAGAAAAAATGCACTCCATCTGAGATTTCCACAATAAGACCATTTTTAAATAAATATAAAAAACTTTCTCATTTAGAACAGAAGAAATCATATCCTGAAAGGTATCCAGCGAATTTCGACTCATTAGGCATTGAAGTTGTGGGTAAACCTGTTTCCGGTGAGGGAGAAAATGCCATTTATGAAACAGTCAATGATGCACAAAACAGTGCATTAAAATGGCTTGTTTATGAATTGTCGGATACGTTGAAAATATCAATGTCTGAGGTGTTTAGACATCCGGAAGTGTCATACAAAGTTAAGACTGAGGCAGGCACTGCAAAATGGTAAGGTACGGCTATTTTATATTATTATTGGTATTCGCCATCCCTGTAGCTTTTGCAACACATGTACCGTCCAGGAAAATTGTTGAGATAAAAATCAATGAAGTGGGTAAAAGCGAAGATGCATCGGAAAATGTTAAAAGTGGCTGTCGGACATTCGTCATTACAGAGGTGGATGTAAGATCCTTTTTTTCAAAATCTTATCCAGTTCCATTAAAATTCAATGTTCACGATCGCTATTCTCCCTGCTTTTCCAGAGGTGAAGTTAAGTTTAGCGATAACACACGAGGCGAGTGGAAAATATCCTCCAGTGGCGGGGGAACCTTGCTCTGGGATACTGGAGATGTGGCAACATTATTTTATGATGACTATCAATGGACAGATCCGTTTGAAGACACGTACAGCAGCGAGAACTGAAAAATGGTCAATATAAAGTTAATGGCATTTTTTATCATTTATTTATTTTCAGGTTTTTCATATTCAAAGGAGGTCAAAAATATTGAGAACCTCAAATATGACATCGTCGATGAAGGGCGCAGTAAGGTTGAGCAGGAAGGGTGTGCATTGTTCAGACCTACTAAGGAACAACTTACTGACTACTTTAATCAGGCTGATAAAATGGACGAAGGTGGCTCAGTAGGGCATCAGTATTATTCACCGTGCATAACAGTAGGAAAAGTTACCTTCGAAGACGGAAATTCAGTGAGCTTTACACTACAGTCAAGTGGATTCACTTCGGGTAACTTCGGGAACAAAGAGGCCATCTATTTTTTTCACAAAGACAACAAATGGTATGACCCTTTCGAGTGTACTTATGCCATGGGCGATGAATCCGAACCGGGATGCGATTAAACAGCCTGATAAAACGGATAAAGCCTTACCGCCTGGAGTACGTCTTCACTGGCGTACTCCGTTTCTGCCTTCACATTAAAAATCCTCTCGTTCCTGGCATGTCGGTTGGTCTCGCTCAGACATCCAATCCGCGCTGGCTGTCGTTTCATCCTCACCCGTTTTACCCATCTCCCCCCGCAGTTTTTCCAGTAGCCACAGCAATGCCGGGTCGTGACTGCGGCGGGTGTTCCACATCAGGGAGAGCGTAAAGTCCGGGGCGCTGACCGGAACGGCGCTACGGCATAAACCATAATGGTCAACCCAGCCGCTGGCCAGCCCGGTGGGAACGGTGGTCAGCGCGGGGATCTGCTTCAGCATTAACGGCAGTGACGAGAAATGCGGCGTCACATAGCGTACCCGGCGAGTGAGATTCTGGCGGCCCAGCTGTTCGTCTATCTGGCTGTGGCTGGCTCCCCGATAAGAAACCAGAAGGTGATCGTGAGAGAGATATTCTTCAATGGTTAGCGGCGAAGTAAGTGCTAACTGGTGGGGGTGCCAGAGCGTACAAAACCCCATGCGAACGACAGGCTCACGGATGACATCCGCAGGCGCCCCCTGCCCGACAGAGATCGCCACATCAACCTTATCGCGCTGCACCAGCTCTTCGTCGAGAAACGGATCGCTGGCCGTCGTCTGCAGTTGGATTCCGGGTGCCTCGCTGGCGAGTGTCGCCAGCAGCCCCGGCATCAGCCAGCGTTCCACCCAGTCACTCATCCCCAGGCGGAAAGTGTGCTCGTCCGTTGTCGGGTTAAATGTGGGCGGCTGAAACAGCACCTGCTGCATCTGTTCCATCATCGGCAGCAGTGAGGCGACCAGCGCCTCCGCACGCGGCGTCGGCGCCATGCCTTTTGCCGTGCGCACAAACAGCGGATCGTTAAACATGGTGCGCAGCCGCGCCAGCGCGCCGCTGACGGCAGGTTGCCCCAGATGCAGCCGCTCAGCCGTACGGGATACGCTCCCCTCCCGGTGCAGCACCAGCAGCACCGTCAACAGGTTCAGGTCAATGCGACTAAAATCATTTTCTCTGATGTTGCTCATTATTTTAATCGATTTGAATGATGATGAGGCGGTCAGGATACTGTCATCCACGCCAAAACAACACGACTAAGTGAGACTATCATGACGCTTCTGAAAATGCTGATCGCCAGCCTGGCCCTTTCCGGCACTGCCCTGGCGGCGACAGCGCCAGCTCCGCTGGAAACTCAGGCTCCGGGCTATTACCGTATGACGCTGGGCAAGCTGCGCATCACCGCCGTGTCTGACGGCACGGTCACGATTCCGCTGGACAAATTACTGACTCATATCTCCCCGCAGCAGTTGCGTGAACGGTTGGCCGCCGATGCCATGACTCCGCAGGTGGAGACCTCGATCAATGCCTTTGTGATTGATAATGGCCAGCAGCGGGTACTGGTGGATGCGGGAGCCGGGGATCTGTTCGGCGACAACGGCGGGCATCTGCTGGAAAATCTGGCGGCAGCAGGCTATCCGGCAGAGACCATCAATGCGGTGCTGTTAACGCATATCCATGCCGATCACTCTGGGGGTGTTTCACGCAGCGGCAGGCCGGCGTTCCCCAATGCGCAGGTGTATGTGGAAAAGAAAGATGCGGATTTCTGGCTCAATTCTGCTAACACCAGCAAGGTGGAAACCAGCCAGGCGCATACCTTTGCCGAGTCTGAACGTACGCTGCGCCCGGTAATTGATGCCGGTCGCCTGACGACCTTCGCTGCGCCGGCTACGGTATTCGCTGGCATCCGGGCGGTTCCGACAGCAGGACACACACCGGGCAGTGTGGTCTATCGTGTGGAAAGTGAAGGGCAGACGCTGGTACTGTGGGGCGATATCATTCATGCGAAAACGGTGCAGATGCCGGATCCCCATGTGGCGATTCACTTTGATGTGAATCAGCAGCAGGCCGTGCGGACGCGTGAAGCGGTACTGGCGCAGATGGCGCAGGAAGGTGACTGGGTAGCGGCCGCACATATTGCTTTCCCGGGATTCGGTCATGTCAAACGTGACGGCAGCGGCTACCGTTGGGTGGCGGCAAATTATACCACTCAGTTAAGCCATTAATTATTCCGGGGCACGTCAGTGCCCCGAACTGTGTTTTTATCCTATCAGTACCTATTTTTCTTTCCTGCCTGAGAGTAAGCTTTTAACTACGCATCGTTATCATATATTTATCTTTCACAGTTATTCATCATGCTGTTAATAATTGTCTCACCTTAACGCCACAAAGGTGGAGCGATCATGACTGAACGTATTCGTTTAGCTAAACCGGAAGACGCTGAATTACTGCATGATCTGTTACAACGTGCCTATGCACCGTTATTAACGCAGGGTATTCATTTCACCATTACCCAGGCCTCGGTGGCGGATGTTGCCGCCGTCATTGCCAGTGAATCCACCTTCGTCCTGGAACAGAACGGACAACCGGTGGCCACGCTGACGGCACGCTTCCCGTGGACTGAGACCAGGCGGCAGCTGGCGCCGTGGCCGTTCCTGCACTGGTTTGCCGTTGATCCGGCTCACAAAGGCCAGGGGCAAGGCAGCCGGATTATCCGCTATGTCGAAGAAAGTTTTCTGCGCGACACCTTAAAATCGCCTGCCGTTTATTTAGCCACCGCCATTAAACATCCCTGGCTGACCGATCTCTATTTACGCCGCGGCTATCAACCTTTTCACCGGGCAATTAATCCACTGGGCGTGGAACTGGTGTATTTAACCAAGGTGCTCGATCAGCAGCGATATCAAAACGCCAAAATAAAAGAATACGTGCACGACTTTATTGAAACCTCACTCACCGCCTGAGCGCGTTGATGACTTATCTGGGAAAACTATGCGCTTAAATAATAAAGTGGCCATGATGGCCACGTTGTCATTGCTGTCGATCTCTATTGCCTCTTCTTTTGCTGCTGATAAACCGCGTTCCGGAGGCACTTTAACCTGGGGTGTGGAAACCGAGCCTAATACGCTCAACCCTCAGCTCAATGGCCAGTCAAAGGCCGAACTGATCCTGCGCGTGGCCTATGAGTCCCTGCTGGCACGTAAGGCCGATGGCAGCTTCGTTCCGTGGCTGGCCGAGCGCTACCGCGTTGAAGACGGCGGGAAACGCCTGCACTTCACCCTGCGTAAGGATGTGCACTTTTCCGATGGTGAAAAGTTCAACGCCCATGCGGTGGCGGAAAACTTCCGCCATATTCAGGATCCGGCCTACTGCGCAGGCTCAAGCCTGTGTGCACTGGGCGGCCATATCGCCACGGTGGAAACCCCGGATGACAGTACGCTGGTGATTACACTGAAAGACGCGTATTCGCCCTTCCTCTCCTTTGCTGCCGGGCTGAAGTTGATTTCGCCAAAATCCTGGCAGTCGCCGCAGTTGAAATCAGGCGGAACCGATCTCGCCGGAACGGGGCCGTTTATTCTCCAGCGCTACGAAAAAGGCCAGCAGATTGTCTATGTGAAAAACAAAGATTATCGCTGGGCATCGGCCAACGCGGCGCATCAGGGGCCGGCCTGGCTTGATGGTGTGACCTACCGTTTCCTGCCTGAATCTTCAGTGCGTACCGGGGCGTTGTTATCAGGTCAGGTGGATCTGGTTGAAGGGGTTTCCGGGAACGATGCGGCTGAATTTAAAGATAACCCTGACTTCAGCTATCAGCATGCGCTGAATGCCGGCACGCCTTACTCGCTCTTCCTGAATGTGGAATATGGCCCGACCCGCGAGCAGAAAGTGCGTCAGGCGCTGCTACAGGGCCTGGATATTGATCCGATCCTGAAGTCGATCTATCGCGGCGAACGCACCCGCGTCTGGGGCATCACCTCACCGGTTGATCCGCTGTATGACGCAGGTCTGGAAGGCAAATACGGCAATAACCCGACGCTGGGTAACCAGTTGCTGGACGAAGCGGGCTGGACATCGCGGGATGCGGAAGGGTTCCGTACGAAGAACGGTCAGCGACTGAGCATTGAAATTATTCAGGCGCAGGCCACGGTGCGCGATCAGCGTGACGTGCTGTTGCAGGCCATTCAGGCCCAGGCGCGCCAGCGACTGGGCGTTGAGCTGAAGCTGCGTTATGTCGACTCCGGCACCTACAGCGAGCTGCGTAACAGCGGGCAGTTTGGGTCGATTGCCAACTCCAATACCGAAACCGACGGGATCGATATTGAAAACCACTACCTGCCGGTGAAGGCGGGAGGGGCAATTAACTACAGCCGCACATCGGCACCTGAACTGCTGCCGTGGCTGAAAGCCGCCTCCTCCACGCTCGATACCTCTGCGCGTCGCGGCTTCTATGGCCAGCTGCAACAGTTTGCGATTGTGCAGCAGGCGGTGGCCATCCCGTTATACGAGCCGGAAGATCAGATTGCCGCCGCCAGCTACGTGCAGGGTGCCGGCTTCCGTCCCTTCAAACAGATGCCGGAAAATGCGTACGACATCTGGTTAAGCGATCACTAAAGGCAAACATCATGAGCAGCGAAACCACGCCCCTCCTTAAACATGTCGTGCGGTCACGTCCGGCCCCTGCCACCACATTGTGGTGGCGTATTAGCGGCCGCATTGGCGGTGGTGTTCTGGTGCTGTGGGCGGCGGTCAGTCTGTCGTTTGTTGGCGTCTGGCTGGCACCGGGTGACATTGTCAGCCTGCTGGTGGGTGAGCAGGTACGTACACCGGCCATCGAAGCGGCTATCCGCGCCGAGTGGGGGCTGGATCAACCGCTGTGGCAGCAGTATCTGAGCTATCTGTGGCGAATTGCTCATGGTGATTTTGGTCGTTCCTATCTGCTGAACGTCGATGTGGGACCGCTGGTGGGATCACAGTTATTGCCCACGCTGAAACTGACCGGTGCAGCGCTGGTGGTCAGCGTGATCTTTGCACTGGTCGTCGCCGTGACCACGGCGCATCGTCGCTGGGGACGCCGGCTGGCGAGCGGGCTGGAGCTGGTACTGGCTTCCACCCCGTCGTTCTGGCTGGGCATTGTTCTGCTGTTTGTTTTCAGCTTTACGTTGCGCTGGTTTCCGGTGGCCGGGGATCGCAATTTCTCCGCGCTGGTTTTGCCGGCGCTGTCGCTCGGGCTGGCCCAGGGGGCCGTCGTGTCTCAGGTGTTGCGTCGCGGTCTGGAAGATGCGCTCGATCAGCCGTTTTCGCTGACGCTGCGTGCCTGGGGCATCGGTAATCTGCAGATACGTCTGCGCCATGCCCTGCGTCATGCTGCCCTGCCTGCGGTCACCCTCACAGGCTGGCTGGTTGGCGGTCTGCTCAGTGGCGCGGTGATCACCGAACAGGTGTTCAGCCGTCCCGGTCTGGGCAAAGTGACGGTGGACGCGGTACTGGGGAAAGACCTGCCGGTAGTGCTGGCCGTGGCGATCCTGTCCGCATTGATTTATGTGGTGATGAGCACGCTGGTGGACATTCTCTATCTGTTACTGGATCCCCGCTTACGCCATCAGGCACAGGAGTAAAAAATGTCGGATATCGCCAGTTTACGCGTACCGCTGCGCCTGCCCGTTGGGCTGGTGCTGTCACTGCTGTTTCTTACCGTTCTGACGCTGGCAGCCTGCTTCCCCGGCTGGCTGGCACCGGACGACCCGCTGCTGGCTGACCCGGTTAACGCCATGCAGGCCCCCTCCTGGCAGCACTGGTTAGGGACCGATCAACTGGGGCGCGATCTACTAAGCCGTGTGATTTACGGCAGTCGTTATTCACTGCTGATTTCCGTTGCCGCGATGATGCTGGCGGTACTGGGTGGCTGTCTGCTGGGATTGCTGGCGGGGCTGGCGCGGGGTGTTCTCGATGAAGCCATTGGCCGCACGCTGGATGTGATTTCAGCCTTCCCGGATCTGCTGCTGGCGCTGATGCTGATTGCCTTTACCGGACCCGGGACAACCAACCTGATCATTGCGCTGGGCGTGGCATCGGTGCCGCGCTTTGCGCGCGTGGTCAGGGCGCAGACGTTCATGGTGGCGCGTTCGGGCTACGTGGAACAGGCCCGTACCTTTGGCCTGCCCTGGCGGGTGCTGGTATGGCGCCATGTGCTGCCCCATGCGATAGCCCAGGTGCCTGCGCTGGCAACGCTGGGGCTGGGAACGGCCATTATCGGTACAGCCGGGTTGAGCTTCCTCGGCATGGGGCCACAGCCGCCGACAGCGGAGTGGGGGTTGATGCTGGCGGAAGGGCGTAACTATCTGCGCAACGCCTGGTGGACCGGCGTCTGGCCGGGTGTCGCCATCACGCTGACCGTGGTGGCGGTCAATACTCTCGGCCGCCACTGGCAGGCGCATTTTGAAGGGAAACGACTGTGACGGCACTGATTGATATTCACAACCTTAATATCCATTTTGGCCACCATCACGCGGTGCGCGATTTCAGCCTGACCCTGCAACCCGGTGAGTCGGTTGCGCTGGTGGGGGAGTCCGGTTCGGGTAAAACGGTGACGGCGCGGGCGCTGCTGGGGTTACAGGCCGCGGAGGCCAGGCTCAGCGCTGAGACGTTTAGCCTTATGGGGCAACCGGCTCTGAACCATTCTGAGCGTCAGTGGCGCAGGGTGCGCGGGAGACAAATCGGCTATGTGCTACAGGATGCGCTGGTGTCACTCGATCCCCTGCGTACCGTCGGGCAACAGCTGGCCGATGCATTGTGGGCTGCCCGGCAAACTCCGCCTGAAGCGATTAAGGCGCGCAGCCTGCAACTGCTGCATGAAGCAGGTATGGCTGATGCGCAACAGCGGCTGTCGGTTTATCCGCATCAGCTTTCCGGTGGCCTGCGTCAGCGGGTGCTGATTGCCTGTGCGCTGGCCGGGCAACCGGCCCTGCTGGTGGCGGACGAACCGACCACAGCGCTGGACATGACGGTGCAACAGCAGATCCTCACCTTACTGCGCAAACGGCGTGAACATGGTCAGGCACTGTTGCTTATCAGTCACGATCTGGCGGTGGTGGCCGAGCTCGCTGATCGTGTGCTGGTGATGCGTGAAGGTGAAGTGGTGGAGAGTGGTCCGACCCACGCGCTGTTGACGGAGCCACAGCATCCCTGGACCCGCCGTCTGTTGCAGGCTATCCCACGACCACAGAACCGTGGCCTGCGGCTGGCCTCGCCCGAACCACAGCGATTACCGGAGAAAGCGCCTCCCGGTGACGTGCTGATTAACGTCAATGGCGTGCACAAATACTATGACGACCGGCATGTGGTGAACAATGTGTCGTTTGAACTGCGTGCCGGGGAAACCCTGGGTGTGGTGGGTGAATCGGGTTCCGGCAAAAGCTCGCTGGCCCGGCTGGTGCTGGGGCTGATGGAGCCGCAACGCGGTGAGATCACCCTTGGCGGGCAGCGCTGGAGTCACCAGCCGGAAACGCAGCGCCGTGCACGCCGTCAGCAGATCCAGCTGATTGCGCAAGACCCGCTCAGCTCGTTTGATCCGCGTTACAACGTGGAGCGGCTGATCGGTGAGAGCCTGGATGCCGCAGGGGTGTATGGCGAAGCCCGCCGGCAGCGGGTGATACACCTGCTGGATGAAGTCAGTCTGAGCCGCAGCCTTTTGACGCGCTACCCGCGCGAGCTTTCCGGCGGTCAGCGTCAGCGCGTGGCCATCGCCCGTGCCTTTGCGCCTAATCCGGCACTGCTGGTGGCCGACGAGCCCGTCAGCGCACTCGATGTCTCTGTGCAGGCGCAGATCCTCGATCTTCTGGCCGATATGCAGGCCGAACACCGGACGGCACTGCTGTTTATTTCACATGATCTCGGCGTGATCCACCACGTTGCCGATCGGGTACTGGTGATGAAAGAAGGCCGTGTGGTGGAGAGCGGTGAGGTCGGACAGGTGTTTAACCGCCCTGTTCATCCCTGGACCCGACAATTACTGGAAGCGCTACCGGCACTGCCCGGCCGCGCTGCCTGAGCTATCCCTGAAAGGAGTTCTATCATGAGTCAGACTCAAACCCGCATCCGTCTGGGCGCCATTATCCAGGGGCCATCCGGCAATATGTCGGCCTGGCGTCACCCTGATGCGGTCAGCAATGCCAGTATCAACGTTGCATATGTCACCGCGCTGGCGCAGCAGGCAGAACGGGCAAAATTTGATTTCCTGTTCGTGGCGGATGGCTTGTACATCAATGCCAAATCGATCCCACACTTCCTCAACCGTTTTGAACCTGTCACGCTGTTGTCAGCGCTGGCGCTGGTCACGCAGAAAATTGGCCTGGTGGCGACGCTGTCCACCTCTTACAGCGAGCCGTTTACCGTCGCTCGCCAGTTTGCCAGCCTTGATCAGCTGAGTGGCGGACGTGCCGGATGGAATGTGGTGACTTCGCCACTGGAAGGGTCGGCGAAGAACTTTTCCCGTGACCAGCATCCTGAGCACAGCGAACGCTATCGTATCGCCAGCGAATATTTACAGGTCACCAAAGGTCTTTGGGATTCATGGGAGGAAGATGCCTTTGTGCGTAATAAACAGAGCGGCGAGTTCTTTGCGCCGGAGAAGCTGCATACGCTGAACCATAAAGGTCATTACTTCTCTGTGCAGGGGCCGCTGAACGTTGGCCGTTCGCCGCAGGGGCGTCCGGTGATCTTCCAGGCGGGAGCGTCTGAGGCCGGTAAAGCGTTTGCCGCCGAAACCGCCGATGCCATTTATACCCGCCAGGAAACCCCGGAGCTTGCCCGGGCGTTTCGTGAAGATGTGCGCCGCCAACTGGTGGCGCGTGGGCGCAATGCCGATGATATCCGCGTTTTCCAGGGCATCAGTGTCATTATCGGTGACGACAGTGTCGATGCCGAGCGTCGTTATCAGCAAACGGCACAGCTGGTCACGCCGGAAAAAGCGCTGGACTACCTTGGCCGTTACTTCGAACATTACGATTTCAGCCAGCATGAGCTGGATGCACCGTTCCCGGATATTGGTGATCTGGGGCAGAACAGCTTTCGCAGTACCACCGATACCATCAAGAAAGAGGCGCTCGACCGTGGTTTAACCCTGCGTCAGGCTGCGCTGGAAGCGGCCACTCCGCGCCCGACTTTTTCCGGCACGGCAGCACAGGTCGCGGATGGTCTGGAACAGTGGTTTACCCGTGGCGCGGCCGATGGTTTTATCGTACGCGGCGGAACGCCAACGGCGTTTGATGATTTTGTCGATCAGGTGATCCCGATCCTGCAACAGCGCGGCCTGTACCGTCACGACTATGAAGGCAATACTCTGCGTGAACAACTGGGGTTGAGTGAGCCTGAGAACCAGTTTGCGATAAAGACGGAAGAGAGGCGGGTTGGTTGAGCAAGTAACGCATTATAGTTACAACATACATATCACTGAGTCAGTTATCGATACATTAAGCATCGATAACCGATTCAGCAACATTCACTTTATACGTTCGTCGTAAAAAGACCTTCTCCAGACAAGCAGCGCTCAATAACCTGAAGCACCCCCTCTTCATCATTCGACGGTGCCAGATAGCCAGCGGCCGCTTTTGCTGCTTCTGATCCGTTACTCATGGCAAAACCAAAGCCCGCATGGCGCAGCATTTCCAGGTCGTTTCCACCGTCACCAAATGCCAGTACCTCATTATCTTCGATACCGTAACGCTGCTGGATGCGTTTCACCCCATTGGCTTTATGATTTCCGGGGATAATCAAATCGACAGAGCCATGACCACTGGAAACGGGTACAACAATATCGCCCAGTTCTCGCTCAATATTCACCATCAGCTCACTGACATCGGGCTGATGAAAACCCAGGGCAAACTTAAAAACGGTATCGTCAATCTCTGCATAATCATCAACCCTGTCGAGGTGATGATAAAAAACACGCATATCGGCAAAGAAATCTTCACCCGCGCTGGACAGCATATACGCGCCCTTTTTACCGCAGACCAGAAAACGGACGCCGGTCATCGCCCCAATCGTCGCGATCACTCTGTTGACGTCATCGGGTGCCAGCCGGCCACAATAGACCTCCTGCTGTCTGTCAACAATGTAACCCCCATTCTCCGCCACATAGGCAATGTCAGCATCAATCTCCGGGAAGAAGCTTTTCAGCTGGTAATACTGGTTACCGCTGGCGACCACAAATTTAATCCCCTGTTGCTTCATCTGCTGATACTGGTCAGCAAAACGGGCGCGTGCATAGTCACCCTGGCTATTCAGAAACGTGCCATCCATATCCACCGCAATCAGTTTGATGCTCATTACCACTCCTCGTTAATTTATGCGTATTTCAGCTTAGAGGCACCGAGAACGATCACCACAAATGCCATCGCGACCAGAGAGAAGGCCACATAGAGATTGGCCAGATGGGCAATCCAGCCAATCACGGCCGGGCCGCCCAGCACCCCGAAATAGCCCAGCGTAGCGACCATCGCCACGGATCGATGCACCGGCATCGCTTTCTCCTGCCCTGCCAGGGTGATCAGGACAGGGACAATGTTGGCAACACCGATACCGACCAGGGCAAAGCCGAACAAGGAAGATCCCCATCCCGGTAACAGCACAACAATCAGGTAACCCGCAATACCCAGTATTCCACCCGACATCAGCACGCGCTTACGCCCCAGTACCTTCACCACGCGGTCACCAATAAAACGCATCAGCGACATCGCAATCGCAAAGGTGGCAAACCCCCATCCGGCATGTTCAACCGTCATCTGGCGATCCTGCGTGATGAAAATACCGCTCCAGTCGAGAATCGCGCCTTCGGCCATAAAACAGATCATCGCCATAATCGCCATCAACACCAGACGGAAATTGGGTCGGCCGGCGTTCCCCTTCTCCTGTTGCGAGGTTTCGCCACTGGCAGCAAGTAAGGCAGGAAAAGAGCAGGCGGTCACCAGCACAACCAGCGCAATCGCCCAGAATGACGTGGCCTGCGGCGTCAGACCGGCACTCAGCAGCATGGCTCCACCACCGGCTCCGGCAATCCCTCCCACGCTCCACAGACAGTGAAACCCGGACATCAGGGGTTTATCGGCGGCCTGCTCGACCAGGGTCCCCTGCACATTCATCGCCACATCTGCCAGCCCGATGCCCATGCCAAAAACAAACAGACTGATGGCCAGTAAACGGATATCACTGAGCGTGGCCAGCAGCGGCAGCATCAGGCAATACACTATCACCGCCGCAATAATCACCCGGCGGCACCCTGCCAGGCCAATAATACGTCCTGATCCGAGCATCGCTATCAGCGATCCGCCGCCCAGACACAGTAACAACAGGCCCAGCTGACCCGCTTCGGCATGGGTTCGCATCTGAGCATAAGGCACCAGTGCGGCCCATAACCCCATTGCCATACCCGTGACAAAAAAAATGGCCCGGGTAGCCCTACACCGGGCGGGGCTTCCTGTCTCTTGCGGGTCGTTTTTGACTGTCATCGGCAATTTATCCTTTTCTTTAATTACTTATTAAAAGACATTTAATAAGTAAAAGTATAAAGCGTGAGCGAAAAGGATGTCAATCGGCGACGGAAAGGTTTAACACAGAACCCGAGGGGTGAAGAGCAGGATCTACCCGATAAACAAGCGATGGAAGTTGTAGTTTTCCAGCGTCAGCTCCGCAATACCTTGCAGATAGTCCTGACGAATCGAGGGGCGATAGATCAGCGCAGGAAGATGTTTCTGCGGAATAGATTGCTGGCAGATTTGCATGATGTCGGGCAAATCTGCTTCGCACAGACGAGGCCCTGACAGCGCGACCGTCACAGGATTGATCAGCGCCGCCAGCGAGACAACAATATTAGCCAGTTCCTGCGTCAGCGTTAACGCGGTGGCAGAAAAGGGCAGCCGGGACACTTCCCCCGCAAAATTATTCGCGCCGGCCAGCACCTGCCCGTTGATCACAATCCCACATCCCGTGCAGGGGACTTCCGGTTTGTAGATATAGGCAACCGGTGCGCTGACTCCCGCGCAGCTGCTGCGGTAAAAGCCCCAGGCAGTGAAGTTGATATCGTTGCCGACTTCAGTGAAACAACCTGACTTTAAACGGATTTCCTCAACAATATGCCTGTCGGTAAACAGTGAAATATCGCAGGACGTGACCACACCATCGACGATCACCCCGGGCAGACCTAGGCCAATGGTCTGTACGCCAGGGAACTCAGACAGCAGTGTATCGATGAGTTGATAAAACGTCTCTGCGGTTAGCGGCAAAAAGGGACGGTCGCCGCTTGCCAGCAGGCCGCCGGTGGCAGAGGTTAACGACCAGACCAGTTCAGCGTCATCATCACTGCCTGCCGCGTAGAGGCTGAGGACAGAGAAAAAATCAGGATTACAGGCATAACGCTGTGCAGGCCTGCCGCCACGGGAAGCCTCATGTTCCAGCGCCAGCACTTCTCCGCTGAGCGTCAATTCGTTAAGCACGGCTCCGCAGGTGGCCGCACTCAGCCCTGTCTGGGCTGCCACGTCACCTTTGGTCGCCGGGCCCAGTGATTTCAGCGTACGAACGACCCGCGCAACATTATTTTTGCGCATTTCACGGGTGGTGCGGTTTAACGGAGTATTCATTTTCCCTCTTCGGCTCACAAAAAACGGGTTAATTTACCATAAAGCCGGGTACCCGGCGCACTAACCTGCCCCGCTCTCATGACGGAAACACTCTGGCAGCAAGAAAATCAACCAGCGCACGGATTTTCGGTGAAGCATGGCGGCTGGCGGGCCACAGGATATGAAACGTCCCCTGCCATTCGACAAAGTCTCCGAGGATCGGCACCAGACTGCCGTCAGCCACCAGATGACGACAGGCAAAATCCGGCAGACAGGCAATCCCCAGTCCACGCAGTGCAAAGCAGACGCGCGTTTCGATATTATTGCAAACCATTGAGGTGGGGATCGCCAGGTCGGCCGCCCCGCGCAGCGGCCATTTTTCCAGCTTACCGGTATGCGGAAAACGATAATGCAGGCAGTGATGTCGGAGCAGATCGCCAGGAGCCTGAGGCGTTCCCTTCTCTGCCAGATACGCCGGAGAGGCAACCAGCAAAGCGCTGAAGTAGCCCAGATGCCTGGCCGATAAGCGCGAATCAGCCGGTTCACCGGTTCTGATCACGGCATCGAATCCCTCTTCAATGACCTCCACTAACTGGTCGGTAAAATCCAGGTCCAGCGCAATATCCGGATACTGGCGCATAAAATCACCGAGCACCGGCAGCATCAGCGTACTCACCATCGGCAGGCTGATACGCAGGCGACCAGTGGGTTTTCCGCTCGCCTGAGACAGCTCCAGCTGCGCGGCCTCAACCTCCGCCAGAATACGACGGCAGCGCTCCAGAAACAGTGCCCCTTCCGCCGTGAGGGTGATGCTGCGGGTACTGCGGTGGAAGAGACGTACACCGAGTTTTTCTTCCAGCCGCGCCACATTTTTCCCCACCGCTGAAGGCGACAGACCCAGCTGACGACCGGCGCTCACAAAGCTACGGGTATCAGCCACCTGCACAAAGACGCTAAATCCACTGAGACTGTCCATCATTACTCCATTCAAGAATTTTATTCCGTAGTTAACTGAACTATACCCTGGTTTTTCTTTAATGAGGTGTCGATTAAGGTGTGATGACGATCCCCTTACTGATGATGAGACTCTGTTGATGCACACCCTTTTATCTTCACTGGCCCGCCCTGATGACCTCCCGGCGGCCTTCCAAACCGTGGTACAGCAAGCCATCGACGAGCAACGTGATACGGTGTACGGCGTATGAAAATGATGGATGTATCCTCAAAACTGCCTGTCTCCGCCCTGCTCGCGCTGGCCACGGCGGGATTTATTACCATTCTCACCGAAGCCCTTCCGGCGGGTCTGTTATCACAGATCGGTGGCAGCCTGCTGATTACACCAGCGCTGGCCGGGCAACTGGTCACGGTGTACGCCATCGGTTCTCTTCTGGCCGCCATTCCATTAACGCTCGCTACGCAAACGCTGAGACGCCGGCCTCTGCTGTTAAGCGCCATTGCCGGGTTTGCTGTCGCTAATACCCTCACGGCACTTTCCCACCACTATGCGCTGACGCTGGTCGCACGCTTCATTGCCGGTGTTTCGGCGGGATTATTGTGGGCACTGATTGCCGGTTATGCCGCCAGAATGGTGCACGAGTCCATCAAAGGACGCGCCATTGCCCTGGCGATGGTCGGCACGCCGCTGGCGTTATCAATAGGCATTCCACTGGGCACCTGGGTGAGTGAGATCATCGGCTGGCGGAGCTGTTTCCTGGCGATCAGCGTGCTGACTCTGGTCCTGGCGGGATGGATAATGATTAGCGTGCCTGATTTCCCCGGTCAGGCAGCGGCAAAACGTCAGCGCTTGCTGAATGTTCTTCGACTTCCGGGGGTGCGCCCCATCCTGCTGGTTACCCTGATATTCGTGCTGGCGCATAACATCCTTTACACCTATATCTCACCGTTTCTCCAGCATGCAGGGATGGGCAACAGCATCAGCCTGATCCTGCTGGTGTTTGGCCTGACGTCACTGTTGGGGATAGGGGTTGTCGGGACGCGAGTGGACGGCGGGCTGAGAGGGCTGTCTTTGCTGGCTACCGCGCTTTTCGCACTGTCAGCACTGGCATTGACGTCGGGAAATCCACTGGTGATTTATCTTGCAACAGGCGTCTGGGGGCTGGCCTTCGGAGGTGCCCCGGCCCTGTTTCAGACCGCGCTGGCAAACAGCGCCGGGGATGCCGCTGACGTTGCGCAGTCGATGCTGGTCACCGCATGGAATATGGCGATTGCCGGCGGTGGGTTGGCGGGTGCCGCGATACTGAACGGCTTTGGTCCCACCCTTTTCTCACCGGTTTTACTGGTGTTACTTATCCTGACGTGGCTGATCATATTGTCGGCGCGACAGCACGGGTTTCCTGCCGCTGAAGACGGTTAATCCACGACCATAATCCCAAGCCTTTCAACCAGAATGCTGACCTGAGCGCTGTCCAGCTTTACCCCCTCCAGGTCAGTGCTGCGAAGGTCGAGTTCACTGGTGATGGAACGTGTCAAATCACAGTGGGTGAAGTCAGCGGAACGCCAGTCAAACGTGCTGAATTCACCACCCGAGAGGTCGGAACCGCTGAAGGTCGCCCCCAGCACATGGGTACCCACCCAGCGGTTCTCCCACAGTTCACATTTCTCCAGCACCACTTTGGAAAAGTTGGCATAGCTCAGATTGGTTTTGGTGATAAACGCGCTGCAGAACCAGCTCTTTGTCGTGATCATGTTCATAAAGCTGGCACCGCGGAAGTCAGCCCCTTGCGCTCGGCATTCACTGATCTCAATGCCCAACGCGTTGACAGAACGAAAATTATTCATCGAGATATCACAGTGCTTAAAGCTGGCATCCTTCAATGTTGCCCGGCTGAAGTTACAACCCTGCTCACTTTCCCGATCGTAAAACTGGCAGTGAAGAAAACGCGTGTCGGTCAGGTCGCAGCCCGAGAAATCGCAGTTGATGAACTGCGTGTTTTCTACAATGCTGCCCGTGAAATGGCGTGGGATGAACTTTTCATTACGATAAACCGGTGATGTGGTCATGTTAAGGTTCCATGTATAGCAGTGCGCGTTCGTCGAGCTGAAGTTTTTCCCCGGGATAGCGATGTTCCAGCAGGTGGTAAGACTCAGCGGCGATAATATGTTCAATACTGTCAGACAGCGCATTCAGCGCGTGTTGCATCTGCGGCAAATAATTGTGGGTGTCATAAACACGGTCAATCCCTTCCAGCGCATGATTCATGATCTTACGGGCGACATCATTCGGCGTGTTCAGTGCGGCCAGCCTTGAACGCGCGCTGCGCCGCAAATCACGGGTGGTAAAGGGGGCAATTCCGAGACCACGGTCAGCCCGTATCATACGACGCAGTGCCTGTGTAATGGCACCGCGTGATAAAGGCTGTGACAACGTCACGGGGGACGGCACCAGCCAGGGTGATTCTTCCGGACTGGACTGCATCAACGCGTGAATACAGACGCGCATCAGAGGAGTCAGCGGAAGAATATGTTCGCGCTGCGATTTGTTACGCGTGCCCTGCCGCCAGATCCCGGAAGTCAGATTGAACTCGTCTTTACGCGCCTGCACCACTTCATCCGGCCTGCGGGCCGTCAGTAAACAAAAGCGCAGCGCCCAGCGGCACTGTTCTGAGAGGTCCCAGGCATCCAGGCCGTGCCAGAAGACCCAGACTTCAGCATCGCTGAGCGTACGGTTACCCGGAGGCGCACTTCTGCCCGCGACATCACGTTTTTTCATCGCACTGAGGGGGGAGTGTTCAAGATAGCCCTGCATTTCGGCCCAGGCAAAGAACTGCTTGCACAACGCAAACACCCGCCGCGCCTCTTCTTTTTTGCCGTCGGCGATCAGAATATTAAACAACCGGTTAAGCTGAAGTCGTGTAATGGATGACAGGGGTCGTTCACCTATTGCCGGTAGCACATGTTTCAATAAGGATGAGATAGCAATCTCCGGGCGGCGGCGCGTTTGCAGCAGCGACAACCTGACCCAGAGTTTCATCACCTGCGCCACAGACCCTTCATCGCCGCTGGCTTCCAGCTCGGTCAGGGATGACGTACTTACCGCGTTCAGCCACAACACCACATGACGCCCGACATGCGGAGAAGTAAGAACCTCAGGATTCTGGGATTCAGACATCCTGTAATCCTGAGATTCTCTTATCATATGATTTTATCATCTTCACCTTTCGGAGACATTACCAACGGGGCTTACCGCTACAGAGAGGTTGATTTTACCGTGTAAAAGCATATGACTCCAGACTTAATAGGTCTGGAGTCACACAGATTACGCAGCGCATTCACTTCCGTTTCTTGTAAAGGAGATAGCCATGAAAAGAAATAAGGCCCGACCACCTTGTTTTCACTCTTCCCAGGAAAGATCGGATACCCCATCTGAGCAGTATTCCGGAGGGAATGGCGCCTCTTTAATTATCCATTGACGGCAATCCATAATAAGACAGAGGAATGGCATGTTGTGTACCCCGGACAGATAACAGGAAATATCCGGCTGCAGGATAACCGGAGCAGGAAATGACCAGCCAAAAGTAGACAACAGAAAGGAAATATCGACATTTACTGGGCTATTTCATTCAGAGTGACCGCACTCTGTTATGTTAATTCAGCCACCACACAGCAGAACGCACGACCAGGATATAGGGGTAAGAGGGGAGATACATTAACCCCTGAAACAAGGTTTCGTCAGGAAACTCACCGTTTTTATCCTGAAAAACCCAGGCGAATATGCTGAAGATAATCGCATGTCAGGTTATATTTCACACTTAGAATGTTGTAACTAAAAAATTATAAGTCACTCCCAATCACGAAAAAAAACACGTCCCCTTTGTCTTTTACCCCGTCACGATCGCCCTCAAACAACAGTGATAATACCTGACGCAACATTCATGTTCATCCCGAACCAGGGTGAAAATAGGAGCACAGGATAAATTGCCTCATCACACGGATAAAAATCAGTCGAACTGACATCGATTTTTTACTTCCCGAATGAACGCGCTCAATTTCCCAATCTGCAATACACAATGACTTTACGACGGTCTGACGGTACTCAGTCATATTGCGTGATGCCGTAACTAACACGATGTGAAAAAACGCCTCAAAGAAATTATATTGGAAAACATAAAATCCATTTATTACAACACGTTGCAAAGAGCATGACTGTGGAAAATATAGTATGATTTACCAGTGGCGAATAGGGGTAAACTTTCAGAAGTAAACACCTCAATCAAAAGAATTGTTAAGATTTATCCCATAAGTTGTAAATATAAGAACACCCGGACTTACCCAATAGCAGAGTAAAATGGTATCCAGGTAACATTTGAACTAACATTTTTCTAGTTTAGTGTTTTTTCACTCTTCATTTGTCTGTACACTGAGTCTTGTCACAATAGTTACTAATTTAAACCAACTTACAGGTTACGGATTCCGTTATGAGCGAAACGCTGAAAGTATTAAATAATATTCGCACCCTTCGTGCCCAGTCTCGTGAAGTGTCTTTAGTTGAACTGGAAGAGATGCTGGAAAAACTTGAAGCGGTAGTGAACGAAAGACGTGACTCAGAAGCCGCTATTGCTTCTGAGATTAAAGAAAAAGAAGAGAAACTGGCTAAATACCGCCAGATGCTGCTGGAAGACGGTATCGACTTAAGCGAACTGACTGCAGCCGATAATACGACGGGTAAGACTCGCGCTAAACGTGCTCCACGCCCAGCCAAGTATTCATATACTGATGAAAATGGCGAGAAGAAATCATGGACCGGCCAGGGGCGTACCCCGGCTGTGATTAAGCAGGCACTGGATGCCGGCAAAAAACTTGAAGATTTCCTGATCAAGTAAATGCCAACCGGCCGCCTGACAGGCGGCCGGATGCATTTTCAGCTGACAGACTGCGTCTGCTCAAACAACTGCCTCAATAATACCACCAGCTTCTTCGCATGTTCCTCCTGCGTTCGCCATGAACACACACTGATGCGTAATGCCGCTTTTCCCTGCCACAACGTCCCTGAAAACCAGGCGTCTCCGGATCCCTGAAGTGCTTCACGTACGCGCTGAGTATGTTCATCGTCCTGTGCACGAAATAAAACCTGATTGAGTATCACCCGATTCAATATCTCGAACCCGGCGTCCTGCAGACCTGACGCAATCTGACACGCCAGCGCACAATGCTGCTCAACCAGGGTGGCCACGCCCTCACGACCCAGCGTACGCAATGCCGCCCAGACTGGAATACCCCGCGGGCGACGGGAAAACTCCAGCGTCAGATTTTTTTGCGCATCCGGTGCCGCCACTGCATAGGCCGCATCAGCATTCATCGCCGAGGCAAGCGCACCCGGATGACGGCAGATCGCCATGGCGCAATCATAAGGGGTATTCAGCCACTTATGTCCGTCAGTCGTCCAGCTGTCCGCTTTCTCAACACCCTCCGTGAGCGCTTTCAGCGCTGAGGCGCGCGCCCAGAGACCAAAGGCACCATCGACGTGTACCCAGGCACCGACAGCATTCGCCGCCGGGATCAGCGCCGAGAAATCATCGAATTCGCCGGTATTTACCTCGCCAGCCTGTAAACAAAGAATCGTGCGGTGATCAAGGGCGGGCAGGCGCGTCACATCAATCTGTCCCCGACCGTTCACCGGCGCAACGTTCAGGTGACGCAGTCCGAAGCCCAGAACCCGCAGGGCTTTTTTCACCGTGATATGCGTCAGTTCGGACACAACCACCCTGATTTCCGGCGCGCCTGCCAGCCCGTCATGGTCAATATCCCAGCCCTGACGCAGTAACAACTCACGCCGGGCCGTCACCAGGCAACTCAGCGTACAGGCCGTGGCGCTGGTGCCAAACCCTACCGTACTGTCACGTGGCAGGTCGAGGACCTCCAGCAGCCAGCGCCCGGCCAGCCGCTCCAGCGTGGCGGAAACGGGTGAGTTATCCCAGCCAGAAGCACACTGATCCCAGGCAATCATCAGCCGCTCGGCTGCCGCGGCCACGGGCAGTGAGGCACCGATAACAAAACCATAATAGTTCGGGCCGTTGGATGCCGTGGTGGCGGGCGATCCGGCATCATCCAACAACGCCAGCGTCTGCTCTGCGGGTAACCCGTTCACCGGCAGCGCTTCATCAAAACGCGCCAGCCCGGCAAGCGCCGCAGCATCGGGAAACACCCGGCGGGTAGCCAGCGAGGCGCTGTAGCTCAGGGCACGCGCATCTGCGGCAGAGAGTAATTCCCGTTCGTTCATAACTGACCTCGTATTAATCGCATCATCACCCAAAACAGTAACGCCAGCAGACTGACGGCAGCGCCGCACAGGCACACCGCGTCCCACCCTCCCCAGGCAAACGCCTGGGTTGAAATCAGCGCTCCAGCGCCGCTGCCAGCGGAATAAAACAGCATATAACCCGCAATCAACCGCCCTCCGGTTTCCTGCTGACTGGCAAAAATCAGGCTCTGACTGCTGACATGTAATGCCTGCCCGGCTGCATCCAGCAGCAGGATCCCGGCCATCAGCAGTAGCAATGACCCTGCCCCCAGCCACAGTGGCAACCAGCTCATCAGCAGTACCACCAGCGCCAGCGAAGAGGTGCGTTCTGCCAGCCCTTTGTCAGCCCAGCGTCCGGCACGACCCGCGATAAGCGCACTGATCGCGCCCACCAGCCCCAGTGCACCAATCTGTCCATGGGTCAATTGCCAGGGCGGGGCACGCAACAGTAATACCAACGCACTCCAGAAAATATTGAAACTGGCAAACATCAGTAACGCCAGCACACCACGCACCTGCAATACCCGGTGAGTAAGCAGCAGACGCCACAGAGAAAACATTACCTGTGACCAGCGTACAGGCGCAGCCTGAGGTAAATCAGGCAGCCTGCGCCACAGGATCGCCGCCAATAGCAGCATCACCAGCGCAGAACAGACGTAAACGCCACGCCAGCCGGTAATATCTGACACCAGACCCGCGGCCGCACGCGCCAGCAGTAATCCAATCACCACGCCACCGGAAACGGCACCCACCACACGCCCACGCGTTTCCGGGCTGGCCGCCGCGGCCGCATAGGCAATCATGCCCTGCGTCATTGCCGTTCCCAGCAGGCCGATTAGCAACATCGCTGCCAGTAACATCAGCACATGCGTGGCCACAGAGACCAGTAACAGCGCCAGAATTAATCCGGCAAGCTGATAGCGCATCAGTCGACGCCGGTTAAACACATCCCCCAGCGGAACCAGCAGCAGCAACGCCAGTGCGCAACCCACCTGGGTGGCAAAAATCACCCCACCGACAGCCGCAGAGGAGATGGAAAAAGAGTGCGCCAGCGCATCCAGCAGCGGCTGCGCATAATAGACGTTCGCCACGCTCAGGCCGCTACTGCAGGCAAACAGACTTACCTGCAATGACGATAAACCTTCACTGCCTGTGCTCTTCGCTACCAACGTATTCATTCCACCTCCCTAAGTAGTTTCAAATTAAAACCATTTGCAGCCTGCCGCAAGTGGTTTTAAAATGCAACTAAATTGACGAGGAACAAATCATGACTGACCGTTTACCTCTCAGCCAGTCGTCCTGCCCGGTCGCACGCAGTGTTGATCTGATTGGCGATCGCTGGCTGCTGATGATCCTGCGCGATGCGTTTGACGGCGTGCGCCGCTACAGCGAGTTTCAGCGTAACCTGGGGGTGGCACGCAATATTCTCGCCGATCGGCTGAAAAAGCTGGTCGAAGCCGGACTGCTGCGGGTGCAACCGGCCTCTGATGGCTCGGCCTGGCAGGAGTATGTGCTGACCGACCGCGCCGGGGACCTGTTTCCGTTGATTGTTTCTTTGCAACAGTTTGGGGAACAGCATCTGTTTGCTGCCGGTGAAACCCATTCCGATTTACTGGAAACCACCAGCGGTAAACCGCTGGCACCGCTGGTGGTGTGCAACCAGCAGGGAGATGCGATCACCCCTGAAATGACCTGTGTGCAAAAATACGCCTGATCGTTATGCAAAAAACGCAAATAGCCAGATGAATTTCTTGGTTCTCCTGACCCCTTGTCAGGCCTGATATTTATTGTCAGCCACTTAGCACACTGACAATAAAGGAATTCACCATGCGCGTTGCTCTTCGCCTGACGGCACTTGCCGGAGCCATTGCCTTACTGAACGCCACCGCCGCATCGGCCGCAGACAAACCTGTACAGGGCGGCACCCTGGTGTATCTGGAGCAGCAGGCTCACACCAATCTTTATCCTCCGGCCGGGGGCTTCTATCCGAACGGCGGGATTCTGAACCAGATCACCGATAAGCTGACCTGGCAGAACCCGGAAACCCTGCAGGTGGAGCCGTGGATAGCAGAGAGCTGGACGCACAACGCTGATAATACCGAGTACACCTTCAAAATCCGCCCGGGCGTCACCTTCTCCGATGGCACACCGCTGGACGCCGCAGCAGTAGCGAAAAACTTTGATACTTACGGCCTGGGGAATAAAGCCCAGCGTCTGCCCGTTTCAGAGGTGATCAATAACTACGATCACAGCGAAGTGGTTGACCCGCTGACGGTCAAATTCTTCTTTAAAAAGCCGTCTCCTGGCTTCCTGCAGGGTACCGCCACCATCGGTTCCGGTCTGGTATCACTCAGCACGCTGGCACGTAACTTTGATGCCCTGGGCGATGCCCGCCACATCATCGGTTCCGGGCCGTTTGTTGTCAGTGGCGAGAAGCTGGGGCGTGAAGTCGATCTGGCGGTGCGCAAAGACTATCAGTGGGGGCCAAAAAACCTCGCGCAGCAGGGGCGGGCGAACCTCGATGGCATCAAAATTATCGTGACGCCGGAAGACAGTGTGCGCATCGGCGCGCTGCTGGCAGGCCAGGCGGATGCCATCCGCCAGGTGCAGGCTTATGATGAGAAACAGGCACAGCAGCAGAACTTCCCGATTTATGCGGCTCCGACACGCGGTGTTAATGACAGCCTGAGCTTCCGCCCGGATAACCCGCTGGTCGCCGATGTGAAGGTGCGTAAAGCGCTGTTACATGCCACCAACAGCAAACAGATCGTTGATACGCTGTTCTCTCCAAATTACCCACAGGCGAAGTCGGTACTGGCCACTTCAGCCGCAGGCTTCGTCGACCTCAGCGATCGACTGACGTTTGATCCGGTACTGGCGAAAAAACTGCTGGATGAAGCAGGATGGAAACCGGGCAGCGACGGCATCCGTGAGAAAGACGGTAAAAAGCTGGCACTGGCGGTGTATGAGTCCCTGCCACAGCCGCAGAATAAAGAAGTGTTACAGCTGGTGGCTCAGCAGTGGAAGCAGGTGGGGGTCACCCTGACTGTGCGTGCAGGCGATGCGGGCAGCAAAACCGTCGACAGCCTTGATCCGCTGAAAACCCCGCTCAATGTGACCGAAGTGGGCCGCGCCGACCCGGATGTGGTGAAAAGCTCGTTCTATCCGACCGTGCGTGATGCGCTGCTTCAGAAAGGCGGCTCCAGCAGCCTGGTGAAAAACTTCCGCGACGACAAACTGAACGCCATTCTGGACGGCATCGCCAGCGAAACCGATGCGAAAAAACGTCTGGAACTCACGGGCGACGCTCAGCGCTATCTGATCGATAACGCCTATAACATTCCTATCTTCGAAGAACCGCAGGTGTTTGCGGGCGCGCCGTGGCTGAAAGGTCTGACGTTTGAAGCCGTCGGCCGACCAAGCTTCTATGCTGTCTGGCTGGAAAAACGGGGGTAAGCCACCATGACCGGTTATCTTACCCGGCGGCTGGGGCAGGCACTGCTGGTACTGTGGGCGGCGTTTACCGTCTCTTTTATTCTGCTCCAGGTACTGCCCGGCGATGCGATCCTGATTAAGTTTCAGAATCCTGACCTTGGCCTCAGCCCGGCACAGATCGAAGAGATGCGTCAGGCCTACGGTGCCAGTACGCCACTCTGGCAGCAGTATCTGCATACCCTCGCAAGCATGCTGCACGGTGACTTTGGTTTCTCCGTGCAGGCCGGGGTGCCGGTCAGTGAGCTTCTGGCGGAGAATTTCCCCGCCACCCTGCGCCTGGCCGTGCCGGGGTTTCTGCTGGCTACCCTGCTGGCGGTGCTGATTGCCTTCTCATCCAGCCTGGTGGGCCTGCGCTGGCTGCGTAATGCCCTGCAGGCGCTACCGTCGCTGTTTATCTCACTGCCGACCTTCTGGCTGGGGATTGCCCTGATCCAGGTATTTTCCTTCCAGCTACGTTGGATCCCGATTATTAACCCCGGCGAATGGGTCGGACTGATCCTGCCGGTCATCACGCTGGCGGTACCGATTTCCGCCCCGCTGGCGCAGATCCTGATCCGCAGTATTGACCAGGTCCAGACCCAGCCGTTCGTGGCGGTCGCGCGTGCCAAAGGTGCCAGCCAGCGGCGCGTACTCTGGCATCACGTGGCGCGCAACGCCCTGCTACCGGTACTGACCATCGCCGGGCTGCTGCTGGGTGAACTGATTGCCGGCGCACTGATCACCGAAACGGTCTTTGGTCTCAGCGGCCTCGGCCAGCTGACTCAGCAGGCGGTCAACAATCAGGATGTGGCGGTATTGCAGGCGGTAGTGATGATTTCAGCGACCGGGTTTGTGCTGATTAATCTGCTGGTCGATCTGTTCTCACCGCTGCTCGATCCGCGACTGAAACATTTTACGAGGGCGACATCATGAGCCTGGTGGATTTGAACAGCATCACAGGAACCCGCCATCGCCGTGCAGGCAGCGGGTGGTATCAGCGCCTGAACCCGGGCCTGACGCTGGCATGGGCAGTGATGATTCTGGTGATCCTCTGGGCACTGGTGCCCGGCTGGTTCACCGACTGGAGCAGCACGGAAGGCGTTGCCGGCGCGCAGCGTCTGGCACCGCAGGCCGGTCACTGGCTGGGTACGGACCAGCTGGGCCGCGATGTGTATGCCCGCATCGTATGGGGCGCCTCCCATTCACTGAGCGGGGCACTGGTGGCCGTGGCCCTGGGCCTGACGGTCGGCACCTTACTGGGCGTAACCGCCGGATCGCTGGGCGGCCGTAGCGAGGGCGTGATTATGCGCCTGGTCGACGTTCTGCTGGCGATCCCCGGCCTGCTGCTGTCATTAAGTATTATTATTTTGCTCGGCTTTGGCACGGTCAACGCCGCCATTGCCGTGGGTATCACCTCAGTGGCGAATTTCGCACGTCTGGCCCGTTCGGAAGTGGTGCGCGTACGTCACTCAGAATACGTTGAAGCTGCCCGCGGCAGCGGGGGCACTTTTATCGCCGTGCTGTGGCGTCATATCCTGCCGAACTCACTGACTCCGGTGCTGGCGTTCTCTGCGCTGCAGTTCGGCAGCGCGATTCTGGCAATTTCAACGCTGAGCTTCCTTGGCTACGGTACACCGCCGCCGACCCCGGAATGGGGCCTGCTGATTGCCGAAGGCCGTAATTACATCTCCACCGCCTGGTGGCTGACCACCTTCCCCGGCGTGATCGTCGTGGCAGTGGTACTGGCCGCTAACCGTATCAGCCATCACTATTCAGGAGGCCGCCGGTGAGCGAATCCATCACTCCGGTACTGAAAATCGAGAACCTCAACATCGCCTACCGCAGTGGCCAGCAGCATAAACGCGTGGTTCACAATGTTTCCTTCCAGGTGAACCGTGGAGAAGTGGTGGCGCTGGTGGGGGAATCCGGCTCCGGTAAAACCACCACCGCGCAGGCGATTATCGGCCTGCTGACGCAAAACGGTGAACGCGAGAGCGGGAAAATCTGGCTCAACGGTACCGAGATCACCCACTGGTCGCAAAAACGTCTGGATGCCCTGCGCGGTGCCAGCATCAGCCTGATCCCACAGGACCCTGGCAGTTCACTGAACCCGGTGAAAACCATTGGCGACCAGGTGGGTGAGATCCTGCTGCTGCATGAACGACTGTCACGCCGGGAACGCGAAGCACGGGTGATCGCCCTGCTCGCCCGCGTCGGCCTGTCACACCCTGAACAGCGCACACGGCAATATCCGCACCAGCTTTCCGGCGGGATGAAACAGCGGGTACTGATTGCCATCGCCATTGCGCTGAAACCGGCCCTGATCATTGCTGACGAACCGACCAGTGCGCTGGACGTTACGGTACAAAAACGCATTCTTGATCTGATTGACGAGCTACGGCGCGAGTCCGGCACGGCGGTGCTGTTTGTTACCCATGACCTGGCGGTGGCGGCGGCACGCGCCGACCGCATTCTGGTGTTTCGCCAGGGGGAGATTCAGGAGCAGGGCAGCACCGATGCGATTATCCACCGCCCGCAGCATGCGTATACCCGCCAGCTGTTTGCCGATGCACCTGCGCTTTCCGGTACGCTCGCCACGCCGCCTGAAGCCAGTTTTTCCCAGCCCGCCATCGAGATCAGCGGCCTGAACAAATACTTTTCCCTGGGCAAAGAGGAAGGTTTTCAGGCGCTGAACAACGTGTCCTTCAGCGTGGCACGTGGCACCACTCATGCGCTGGTAGGCGAGTCCGGCTCGGGTAAAACCACTCTTGCCCGCATTCTGCTGGGCTTCCAGCAGGCTGACAGCGGGCGCATCGTGCTGGACGGCATTGATATCAGCGGACTGCACGGTGAAGCCCTGCGCCAGCTGCGGCAGAAGATCCAGCTGGTGTACCAGAACCCGTTTGCCTCACTCGATCCCTCCCAGACGCTGTTTCGGGTGATTGAAGAGCCGCTGCTGAACTTTGCTCCGGTCAGCCGGGAAGAACGCCGCCAGCGAGTGGAAGAGGTGGCCAGCCGCGTGGCGCTGCCTCTCGCCCTGCTGGATCGTAAGCCTCATGAACTGTCCGGCGGCCAGCGCCAGCGCGTGGCCATTGCCCGGGCGCTGGTGCTGCGGCCGCAGATCCTGGTGCTGGATGAAGCCACCTCAGCGCTGGATGTCACCATTCAGGCGCAGATCCTCACGTTGCTGCAACAGTTGCAGCAGGAGCTGGGGCTGACCTATCTGTTTATTTCTCACGATCTCGCCACGGTTCGCCAGCTGGCGCACAGCGTTTCGGTACTGCGTGCCGGGCAACAGGTTGACTGCGGCAATACTGCCGACATTTTCTCGCTTCCGGCCAGCGATTATACCCGTGAACTGATCGCCGCCATCCCTGCGCTGACACGCGCTAAGGACACCGCATGACCACCAAACGCCTTGGTTTTTTCACCCGCCTGCTGGATAAAACCAGTGCCGGAGAACGCTATCGTCTCGCCACCCTGCAGATCCAGCACGCGGAGCACTGGGGCTATGATACCGCCTGGATCGCCCAGCACCACTTTCATGAGAACGAAGGCGGCCTGCCCTCTCCGCTGCTGTTTCTTGCCAGTGTGGCGGCGCAGACCTCGCGTATCCGCCTGGGCACGGCCATTATCACTCTGCCGATGGAAAATGCCCTGCGCGTGGCAGAAGACGCCGCCGTGCTCGACCTGCTGAGCCACCAGCGTCTGGAGCTGGGGCTGGGTTCCGGCGGAACGCACACGTCATTTCTGCCGTTCGGGCTGACCTTTGATGAGCGCGCCGCCGCCTTTAATACCGGGCTGAACACCCTGCTGCAGGCCTGGGGCGGTGATGCCCTGGGCCATGACGACAACCGCCTCTACCCGGCCGCACCACAGCTGGCAGAACGCATCTGGCAGGCGACCTTCTCCGTGGCGGGTGCCGCCCGCGCCGGTGCAGCCGGGCATGGCCTGATGCTGTCGCGCACGCAGCCGCGGCCTGTCGGCCCCCCTCTTCTGCCGCTGGATGAGATACAGAATCCGATGATCGATGCCTATCTCGCGGCGCTCCCCGTAGGGACGACACCCCGCATTCTTGCCTCGCGTACGGCTTTCGTCAGCCGCGACGGGGCAGAAGCGGGCCGCCTGGCACTGCCGGGCCTGACGGCACAGGCTGCGCAACATCGTGCAGCAGGCCATGTGGTGCCGGGGAATACGCTGGACGATTATATTGCCGCCTTCGATGTACATCTCGGCACGCCGCAACAGGTGGTCACATCCCTGCAGCGCGACACCGCCCTGGCCCGTGTCACTGACGTGTCGTTCCAGGTGCATTCGATCGATCCACCGCACGAGCAGATCCTGGCCTCCATTGAGCTGCTGGCCACTGACGTCGCCCCGGCGCTTGGCTGGCGCGCCCCTGTTAACGCCTTCTCCCACAAGGAAACCGTATGACACAGTCCATTGATTTACTGCAACAGCTGGCCGGGATCGCCCCGGAGAGTGCACTGGCCGCCGCACGCCAGACGCGTGATGCCGCCACTGAACATACTCAGGGCAGCTACGAGGTGTTGTTCTCTGCACACAACGGCGATGACTTCCCCCTGATCGCACGGCTGGCGATTGCCCAGCAGGTTGCCCACTGGCACGGCGAATCGCGCCTGGCAGAGCATTACGCCGCACGCCAGGCAGGGGCGCAGCCGGAAGCAAAGTGGCAAAGCGCACTGGCACACGCGGAGCGGCTGACGTTTAAACCCGCAGCCGCAGAGCCTGAGCATCTGCGCGAGCTGGAGCAGGCAGGATGGTCAGCCGCCGCTATCGTGACGCTGTCACAGCTGGTGGCGTTTGTGAGTTTCCAGAGCCGTCTGTTACGCGGCCTGCGCCTGCTGGGTGGCGAAGATGTGGCCGCAGGCACTGTCGAGCGGACTCCGGCCGCCGTCTGGCGCACCGAATCGCATACACTGAGTGGCCAGCAGGCGCCGGTGCGCTTTACCCGTGATGAGCTAGGCTGGGAACCGTGGCTGGCCGCCAAACCTCTGGCGGAATTTAATGCGGTCGAGCAGGCCACGCTGGCAAAATTCGGTCACACAGAGTCTGATTACTTCCGCCTGCTGGCACGTAACCTGCCGCTGCTGGAACAGCGCACGCTGACGGATAAAGGGATTTTTTATACAGCAGGCGGACTGCCGCGCAAAGAGCGTGAGCTGGCTGCAACGGTGGCCAGTAAAGTCAACGGCTGCATCTTCTGCGCCTCTGTTCATGCGCGTAAGGCGGGACAACTCTCGAAACAGCCGGAAGACGTGCAGCGTTTTATTGATATCGCGCCTGGCCAGCCGCTGGCGGCCGATCAGGATGACCGCTGGCTGGCGATCATTGACCTTGCCGCCTCCCTCTCAGCCACGCCGCCGACACCCCGTCTGGCACAGCTGGAGACCTTGCGCGCCCAGGGGCTGAGCGAACTGGAGTTACTCGATCTGGTGCAGTCCACCGCGTTCTTCGCCTGGGCCAACCGCCTGATGCTGACGCTGGGCGAACCTTTCGTGCCCGCCGCGTAAGCTGCGTATAGCAAAACAGGGTGAAGAAGTTTCACCCTTATATCACTTATTGTTTTTTCGAAATATTATCGAATGTAGAAATATTGTTGCAGCTAAAGATATCAATATAAGCGCGACGACAATGACACTAAGATTACTAAAGATGTAAAAAGGATTTGAATAAGATGCAAACTTATCAGCGATATCTATTGGAATAAATCTAAAAAATAGTTCAAAAAAAGCAATAGTAAATAACATGAAAATAAAGACAAAAATCAGCTTCTTTGTTATCCATTTAGACAAAATAAATCCTCCATAATTCTTACGCGTAGTATTTTCCTATCTAACTCTTGAATAAGATTGTTTTTCCTATCAACTTTGTCCAATTCATAGTTCAAATATATTTTTACCATATCTAATATCACATCATTTCTTTTATAAACTTCAGAAATAGATAAGAAAAACCTTTTATTCTCATTGTTGAGTTCAGAACATACATCATTATATCTGTCAAACGGGCATGAACCGTACCAGGTTACCCTCTCAAATCCATCTCTAACATCATTAAGAACTTGAGTACTACCCGTTCTGAAAGCTTCTGCAGCCTTATCCAGAGCCAGCGCTTCGCTTCCATTTTAACTTTAAGATGTGATGCTAATCACATAATAGATTTCCTTTTCTATCAGATGTAGTATTATATGCGGAAATTACAATACAGGAGTTTGTACTTTGAAGAAATGGATTTTTTTCACACTAACCTTGCTAATCACATTCATAGTGGTCATCACCACTGCCCTCATTCTTATTTTTAAATTCTTTCCATCTGATATAATTTACCGCATTGCCAAAACAACAAACATTTTTAGCTCTGAAAGCGACTTTGATTCGTTTTTTATTCTACTGTTGGTAATATCAAGTGTAATATCATACTTAATTTCGCGTTTTATCTTCCAAAAAGCAGAAAACAAAAATGCTCAAAAATAATTTTTTCATAAAATCACTCATTGATTGTTTTTTATTGAGTTATATGTCATTTTTGTTTGTTTACTTTCCTTTATATTCTCCCCCGACAGATGGTTTTTAACAAGCATTTCCATACTACTAATCAGCTGTATTGTAACTTTTTTATGTCCAAAAAAAAAACCAATAAAAATAGATAGTTTAAAAGGCACTTATCCGTGTCTGTTGTAAAACAGGGTGAAGAAGCTTCACCCTGTTGTTCACACCGCCGGGTACTGCCCCGTGCCATCCGGCCACGGCGTCAGTAAATCAAACGCCGTTTCTGTCACCGCAATCGTGTGTTCCCACTGTGCGGACAACGAACCATCCAGCGTCACCACCGTCCAGTCATCGGACAGTACATCGGTCTCTTCCTTTCCGGCATTAATCATCGGTTCAATGGTAAAAATCATTCCCGGCTTCAGTCGCATTCCACGCCCTGCCGTGCCGTAGTGCAGCACATCTGGCGTATCGTGATAAACCTGACCAATACCGTGCCCGCAGTAGTCCCTCACCACCGAGAAACCGGCTTTTTCCGCCACCTGCTGGATGGCAGCACCGACATCCCCAAGCCGGGCACCCGGACGTACCGCCCGGATCCCCGCCAGCAGTGACTGGTAAGTCACTTCAACCAGCAGCCGCGCCTGTTCAGAAGGTTTTCCGACAAACACCATACGGCTGGTATCACCGAACCAGCCATCTTTGATCACCGCGACGTCAATATTCACGATGTCCCCTTCCTGCAACGCCTTGTTATCCGGGATGCCGTGGCACACCACGTGATTCACGGAGGTACACAGGGTGCGGGTGTAGCCGTGATAGCCAATATTCGCCGGGATGATGCCCAGTTCATTGACAATATAGTCATGACAGCGCCGATCCAGTTCATCGGTCGTCACACCGGCCTGCACAAAGGGAACGATCATTGCCAGGACCTGTGCCGCGGCATGGCCCGCTGCGCGTGCACGTTCGATTTCATCAGCAGAGTGGAGAGTTACCATCGTTTTCAGACCGCCTTTTCTGTTTTCATGTCGCCATTGAGAATACGGGCCAGCTCCATTCCCCCATCCAGCTCTGCCTGCACCAGCGCTCTGGCCAGTTCATGATGCGTGAGCGTGGGATAGAGCTCGGCCAGCATGCCGATTTTTAACCAGTGCTCCGCCTGTGAATTGATTGAACGACTCATCGCCTGGCTGGCAATGCGCAGGTTCTCATGCATCAGGTCGGAAATTTTGACGATTCCCATATGGCACCTATACGAAACATATACGGAACGTATATTGGCAGATTTTTGGGGTGATGGCTATTTGTGTGTGATGAATGATTTTATCAGCGAGATTTATATCGTTTGAACATCGTGAATGATACCCATGCTGCTACTGAAAGTATCACAGCTTTAGTTCCGGGCACTTTTTGAGATTTCCTGTTTCTCAGCCATCAGACGGTATTCTTGCGGCGTCAGGTTATTCAGGGACTCATGAGGTAGCTCACTGTTGTACTCAGTCTGCCAGCGTTCCGTTATTTTCCGTGCTTCATTCAGTGTTCTGAACAGATAAAAATCCAGTATTCCGGTCCGGTACGTTCGAGCAAACCGTTCTATAAACGCGTTCTGTGTTGGCTTACCCGGCTTGATAAATCCCAGCATCACGCCACGCTCTTCAGCCCATTGTGCCAGTGATATCAGTTCCGGCCCGTTATCCATCCGCATCTTCAGTGGATATCCACGGTTTGCTACTATTCTGTCCAGCACCCGCACGACCCGCTGCGCCGGGATATTCAGGTCAATGTCGATAGCCAGAGCTTCACGGTTAAAATCATCGACGACGTTGAAAGTCCGAAAACGTCGGCCACACTGCAATAACTCAACGATTTTCATCTACTTCATTCCTTTGTTTTACATGATCAGAAAAAGTATCGACTTGGGTTCTCACCCAACACACTTTTGAAGACCGTCGAGAAAGCGCCAGGGCTGCTATATCCAAGCTCCAGGGCAACGCGCGTGATGGACTCCCCGTTCCCTAAACGAACCACAGCAGCCAGAAGACAAGCCTGCTGTCGCCACTCGATGAAACTTATTCCCGTATGCAGGCGGAACTGCCGCGTGAATGTACGCCGACTCATACCAGAGCATTCTGCCATATCGTCAATCCCCATTTCCAAAGAAGGTGCATTCAAAAACACATTGCACGCACGGGCAAGACGCGGTTCATCAGGCATAGGAGCGTTAAGCGATAACGGGGGTAGTCTGGCGATCTCATGGAGCAGCAGCCCCAACAGGTAACCATCACGCCCGCTGGCAGGAAAGAGAGCCGGTACGTCAACAGCGTTTTCAAGAAGTTGCCTGACCAGTGGAGATACACCAAAAACCTGGCAATGAAGGGGAAAGCCCAGGCGTTGCGCAGCGTCCGGACGAATATAGGTATTCAACATAGTCACAGACCCGCGCATGTGCATGGCATGGGGCATACCCGCAGGCACCCAGATGGCTCTGAGTGGTGGGACGGCCCAGTTACCCCGTTCAGTTTCGACGGTGATGACACCGCAGGCAGCATAAGCGAACTGTCCCCTCAGATGGCTATGCCTGGGGAACAGTTCGCCATCAGCGTAGTCCTTCTTCGTCACCACCAGATCGAGAGGCGTGTCTTCGTATACATCACAGGGATCGGTTTGCATGGCCCAATTTTAATCATAATTGACCTAAAAAAGAAAGCAGGCCACACCGGTCGATGGCATCTTTGTCGGATATTAAAGGAAGTCTTTCATAATTCGAGAATAAGGGTCGCCAGTCATGCACAGAAAACACATTATCCTTGCCATATTGGTCACGGCAATATGGGGGATCAACTTCCCAATAACCAAACTTGGGCTGGCCAGAATTGATCCGTTGCTTTTGACCGCTATACGATTTTCATTTACCGCATTTCCGCTGGTGTTTTTTATTAAACGCCCCCAGGTCGCACTGCGCTGGCTGGTTGCATATGGATTGATCTTCGGCGCAGCCATGTGGGCATTGATCAATCTGGGTATTTCAATGGGGGTGCCGCCCGGTAGTGCAGCTCTGCTAATACAATTTAGCGCGTTTTTTACACTTGGCTGGGGTGTGTTGTTGTTTCGTGAAAGTCTGACATGGCCACAACTGATCGGCCTTTTTTTGGCTGCAATCGGGTTGGTCTGCATACTGATGGAAAGCCCGGGAAAATCCACGACAATCGGTTTTATTCTGGTGATGATCAGTGCGGTAGCCTGGAGTGTTGGCAATATCATCATCAAGCTATCCAAAGTCAAAGAGATATTCGCTTTCGTTGTATGGGCAAGCATTTTTTCCCCCATCCCTCTCCTGGTGATGACATGGTGGTGGCACGGGACCGCCCCGTTCTACGCTCTCTTGCCTGGTATGCGTAGCGTGGAAGTCTTTTCTCTGACATTCCAGGTGTATGCAGCCACCCATTTCTGCTATTGGGGATGGAATCTGCTGCTGCGTGAATATCCGGCATCCCGAGTGGCGCCGTTGTCACTGCTGATCCCTGTATTTGGAACAATTAGCTCTGTTTTCATCATCCATCAAAAACCGGGTGCCTGGGGCTGGGCTTCCATAGCAATAATTTTGCTTGCGCTCATTGTTGGGATGAGGCGAGGCAAAGCAGTGGTTGTGAAAAAAGGCATGGCGCATAGGACAAAGAAACACGCCTCCCTTTAAGTTTTAAATTATTAGATCAGATGGCAGTTCACACCCGCTGGTACGGGTAACTCGGCCTCCTGATATGAAGATACACTCACAGTAACTATATTTATAGCGCGCTATATACTTGCGAGCTATATAAATGTAACCTGATTAATTACTCCCTGTGCGCAACTAAACGGTGCGCACATGAATTGCCACCCTTTGAAGCCGGTACGCTGCTATGAACCTTTTTAAATTCTTTAACAGGCTGTTCTCGCGGCCGTCATGGGAACGAAGCACACTTTCATCGCTTGCCAACGCCATCGCCATGATTGAGTTCACCCCTGAAGGTAAGGTGATAACAGCAAATACCCTGTTTCTCGAAAAGATGGGTTACTCACTGAACGATGTGGCTGGCATGCATCATCGTATTTTTTGTGCCCAATCAACATTGCTTTCTCCTGACTATGACCGGTTCTGGAAACGCCTTGCTGCAGGTGAGAGCTTCAGCGATAAGTTCCTCAGACTGACGAAGAGCGGTCAGCCGGTCTGGCTTGAAGCTCATTATGTTCCTGTCCTCAACGACCGGGGGAAAACGATAAAAATAGTCAAGCTTGCATCTGATATTACCCAACGGATTGCCGATGCCCAGGAGCAACGTGCAATGACAAACGCCATACAACGTTCTATGGCGGTCATTGCTTTTGACCTGGAGGGCAACGTTAAAAGAGTCAACGGCAATTTCCTCAAAACCATGGGCTACAGCGCTGGCGAGGTTATTGGTCAGCATCACAGTATCTTCTGCTTACCAGAGGTTAAGCACAGCCGTGAGTATGAGGATTTCTGGAAGCAGCTGCGCGCAGGAAATTTTGTCTCAGGACAGTTCCAGCGTACGGACAAGCAAGGGCGTGCCGTATGGCTGCGGGCAACCTATAATCCAGTATTTGATGAAGAAAAAAATCTGAATGAAATTGTCAAATTTGCGACCGACGTCACCCCTCAGGTCCTTAAACAGTTACAGGAGAGAAAGGCCGCAAATCATGCCTATAACGCCGCACAGGAAAGCAGTAAAAACACACTGGCAGGCGTCGATATTATAGAAAAAACATCGGGCAAGGTGAATACCGTAGTGGCAGGACTCAACAGCGTTTCTGAGAACATTTCCTGTCTAAATAGCGAATCATTCCGCATCGGGAATTTGATTAAGACGATCAGCCGGATATCTGAACAGACGAATCTTCTGGCACTAAATGCTGCTGTAGAGGCCGCCAGAGCCGGAGAGCATGGGCGCAGTTTTGCTGTGGTGGCGAATGAAGTCCGCTTGCTGGCCGCTAACATTAATAAAGCCAGCCTGGAGATAGCCAGCGTGCTTGAGACAAATCAGGCAATAGCCGTGCAGGCACAGAGTAATATTATCAAAAACCTTGTCAGTGCCAACGAGGGACTTTCGCTGGTGCAGGAGGCCGGGGGGATTATCGTTCAGATTCAGGAGAATTCTGCCAGGGTAGTCAGTGCAATTGATGACGTTTCACAGCACCTTTCAGGCAAGTAGGGGCGCTGTGGAATAAATCTAACGCTGATCTTTAGCTCTTCAACCGCCCTACCCGCTGTGGCCAGGGATCGATAAATTCTCCCCCGGACTGCCACCAGTCAATTTCCTCTTCCGTCAGAAAACAACGTCGCAGCGCCTGGCAAAAATCATCCAGCTGATTACGCTGCCCGATCACCGTCAGGCTGCAACGACGGTCGCCAAAACGCCCGGGCATCGCTTCCAACTGCTGTTGTAAAATATGGCGCTCCTCGTCATTCAAACGATTGTCTTCATGTGCCAGCACGCCGGCTTTCCAGTAGCTGATAAACTCCAGGCTGATACTGCCGGAAGCCTGATTCCACAGCAGCGCGAGATCGTCACGGCCGGGCAGCCAGAAAAAGCCTTTACTACGATGAATGCCCTCACCCAGATGCTGCTGCCAGGTATCCCACAGGCGCTGCGGGTGGAAAGGACGTTCGTCGTGGATCACCCGCGATTCAATATCGTACGGCTGGTGGTCTGCCGGATGCTCAATCGCCACTTCCAGCTCCTCAATCAGTGTGGCGACCCGCTGAAAATCGTAGTCGGGCATCGCCAGCACATCGTCCAGCTCAATGTTGCCCCAGGGAAGGGCCACAATGGCCACACCGGGATTGATTGTATGGAGCGTGCGGGCAATTTTCATCACGCTGTCGGTGGGCAGACGGTCGACTTTGGTCAGCAATAACTGGCTGCAAAACAGCAGCTGTTCGGCCAACAGATCCTCAACCCCCCGCCGCTGCTGACGGACATTCTTCTGCCAGCGGGGAAGCAGCGTACTCCCCCCGGCATAATCATTTTCCAGCATCACGGCATCCATCAGGGAGAGCAGCCCCTGCAACCTGACATGAGGATGGTGGCGCAACAGCTTAATCAGCGGCAGCGGGTGGCTGCTGCCTGAGGTCTCCAGAAAGAGATGGTCCGGCCGGTTCTGTGCAATCAGCTCATCCAGCGCGGTGGCCAGTTTTGCTATGCCGCCGGGGCTGCTGATGCTGTCGGCCGACACGGTGATGAAATTGTGTTTTTCACGTCCGACAATTTCCGTATTGGCAATCAGCACACCGTCGATATTCAGCTCGCTCATATCATTGACGATCACACTGACCGACAGATGCTGCCGGTGCGCCTGCAACAGCAGGCTTTTCAGCAGGGTTGTTTTCCCTGCGCCGAGGAATCCATTGAGGATGGTTAAGGGTATGCGCTGCATCGGCCGTGTGATCCTGAATATGACGAGTGAGATAGTGTGTATGTTATATCATAACAATTTAAATAGCAGCATCATAAGCAGAGTATCCCGATGGCGTGACAATAAAAAAGGCGCCGGGATCGGCGCCTTCAGCGAGGGTTCAGTCATTACCCAAGATATTCAATAATCGACAGCCCGCCGTTATAATCGGTACTGTAAATAACCCCCTGAGCATCAACAAAAACGTCGCAGGACTGAATCACCTGCGGACGGCCGGGACGGGTATCCATCATCCGATCCGGTGCAGCAGGCACCAGCGCACCGGTTTCCACCGGGCGGTAAGGGTTGCTGATATCGAAGGCCCGGACACCAGCATTCTGCCAGGTGGCAAAAATCAGAGTCGAACTGATAAAGCTACCGGGACGGTTCTCATGCAGATTATGCGGGCCAAAATGCGCCCCTTTTGCCACATAGTCCCGTTCGTCAGGCTGCGGGAAGGTAGAGATGCTGACCGGATTGGCTTTATCGCGAATATCAAACAGCCAGATGTGCTTTTCACCATCCTCCTGATTGTCCAGTACCGCCTCATCCAGCACCACCAGCAGATCCCGGTCCGGCAGCGGCAGCGCGGTATGCGTCCCGCCCCCAAACGGCGGGCTCCAGTTACGGTGACTGATCAGCTTAGGTTCTGACCGGTCACTGATATCCAGCAGCGTCAGCCCGCCGTCACGCCAGCTGCCGTAGGCCACATCCCCGCTGATGATGGCATGGTGCAGGGCGTAGCGCCTGCCCTCTTCCCAGTCCGGCGTTTCTCCGGCAGCCGTGTTCATGCCCGGCAACCACCAGCGCCCGGCCACTTCCGGTTTACGCGGATCGGCCAGATCAATAGTCAGGAAAATATAGTCACTGAAGCCGTCAATCAGTGCCGAGACATAGGCCCAGCGGCCACCCACGTACCAGATACGGTGAATACCGATGCCGTTAAGGGAGAGGAAACTGATCTCACGGGGTTTGTCAGGGGTGGAGATATCGAAAATGCGCAGCCCGGCACTCCAGCCTTTGTCCTTCACATCGCTGACCGTTTCACCAACCGAACGGGTGTAGTACACCTTTTCATCGGCAAAACGGACGTCAGCAAACAGATCGCGGGCGTTAATCACCAATAACAGGTCGTCATGAGCCTGAAGATGCACATTCCAGGTGCCTGGCGGCGCGGGAATATACGCCACCGTACGGGGATTTTTGGCATCACGGACATCAACCACCGAGAAACCCTGTGACACCATATGGCCGATATAGGCATAGCCACGATGGACCATCAGCTGGACACCATCAGGACGTCCACCCTGATCGCTGTGGCCGATCAGTCGCATATTGCGGCTGTATTCCGGCACGGGAAGCGCGTTACTCATCTGCCACTCCTTATTTTTTGTACTTCGCTTCCAGCGTGGCGAACCACGGCGCGATAAAATCTTCCGTCTGGCCCCAGCCCGGGATCACCTTGCTCAGACCCGCCACATTTACCGGACCTGGCTGGCTGACCAGCAGCGCCTGTGGGATCACAGTGGCTTTGAAGTCATAGGTCGCAGGTGTCACTTCACCCGCCAGTTTGAGTGCGATCAGACGCACGTTTGTGGCGCCGATCAACTTGGGATCCACCGCCGCAGTGACTTTCCACGGGCTGCCGGCTTCACGCATCAGTTGCAAATCCTGATTAGAGACATCGATACTGTAAACTTTGATCTCGGTACGTCCGTTCTCTTTTAACGCTTTGACTGCACCCTGTGTGAAAGCATCCCAGGTTCCCCAGATCGCATCCACTTTCCCTTTGGGATATTTGGCCAGTAAGGCGCCCACTTTGTTAGCGGTATCGCCCTGTACATCGGACGAGACGGCACCCACTGACTCGAGCTCATGAATACCCGGGTTCGCCTGCAGCAACGCTTTATAGGCTGCCTGGCGACGTTCCATCGGCGGGAAGCCAGCCACCCACAGCTTGATAATGTTGGCTTTGCCGTTATGGTCCTTGATCAACTGGCCAAAGGAGAGCGTGGTCAGCGAGGCATCGTCCTGCTGGGTTACGGTGGCACCCGGGATCTCGCCATCAACCGCCGTATCAAATACCGACACGGCAATACCGCTGTCGGCAATGCGTTTAATCAGGGCACTGGAATAAGGTGCGCGCCCCTGAGACAAAATAATACCGTCATATTTCTGGCTGATGGCCTGATTCACGAAGTCCTGAAAACGGGCATCGTCACCGTTACTTAAAAAGGTACTGACTTTAAACCCCAGCGCTTTCGCCTGCTGGGTTGCGCCCTGGACGAACTGAGTCGTGTTATCGTCCGACCCCAGATTGCGGATCACCGCAATACGTACCGGGCCATTATGGCTGGCAATTTTTTCAGGTACCGGAACCAGCGTGGCGGCGTGAACCGGTAAAACGCTGGCAACCCAGAGTGCCAGTAAAGGAATAAGTGGTTTCATGTAAAAATCCCTGTAGCGGAATAAGAAAAGTGACGTATCGTTTTTAGTGGCCGCAGTCGCTGACGGCCCGGCCTGTCACTTTTTCACAGCAGCCAACCCACTGACAAAGAAGTAAAAAGAATATAAAGCTATAAAAAAAGTATTAGCCTCACACCGGCCACAGCCCCAGGATAGTAAGAAACAAAGGACTTTTTATGAACAATACCGATATTCAGGTCGTGGTCGGCCCGGCCAATTACTATTCTCATCCTGGTGCCCTGCTGCGTCTGGACGATTTTTATCATCAGGAACAGCTTTCCCGCGCCGTCTGGATCTATGGTGAACGTGCCATTGCCGCGACACACCCCTTTTTACCCGAAAGTTTCTCTCTGCCGGGTGCACGTCACCTGCCGTTTGGCGGGCACTGTACCGATCCGGATCTCATCGCGCTGGCACAGGCTGCCGGTGAAGATCGCCAGGTGGTGATCGGTGTCGGTGGAGGTGCCCTGCTGGACACCGCCAAAGCGCTGGCCCGGCGGCTGGATGTGCCCTGTGTGGCCATTCCCACCATTGCCGCGACATGCGCGGCCTGGACGCCACTCTCTGTCTGGTACAACAGCGCCGGTCAGGCATCGCATTATGAAGTATTCAACGATGCCAACCATCTGGTGCTGGTGGAACCTGAAATAGTGCTACGCGCTCCGGTGGAATATCTGCTGGCCGGGATTGGCGACACGCTGGCGAAATGGTATGAAGCGGTGGTACTGGCCCCGCAGCCAGATACCCTGCCGTTGACGGTACGGCTGGGGATCGACACGGCGGCCACGCTGCGTGATGTTCTGCTAAACCAGAGCGCAGCTGCGCTGGAGGATCAGCGCAATGGCGTATTAAGCCAGAATTTCCGTGATGTTATTGATGCCATTATCGCGGGCGGTGGGATGGTCGGTGGGCTGGGGGAGCGCTACACGCGCATTGCTGCGGCGCACGCAGTCCACAATGGTCTGACGATCCTGCCTCAGACTGTACGTTATCTGCACGGCACAAAAGTGGCCTACGGCATCCTGGTGCAGTGTGTACTGTTATCGCAGATCGATACCGCCCGACAGCTGATTGCCGCCTACCAGCAGTTTAATCTGCCCACCACACTGGCAGCGCTGGGTGTTGACATCAATAACCACACGGAGATTGACCAGGTGATTGCACACACACTGCGCCCGGCAGAGTCGATTCATGCCCTGCCCGTTCCGGTAACGGCTGAAAGCCTGCGCGCCGCATTTATCACGGTAGAAGCTCTCGGCCAGTAAACAAGTGTGAGTCACACGGCTGAAAAGCCTTATTATTCAATAAGTTTTTTTTCTTTCCACATCAGGAAGGTTCCCGTCAACGGCGAAAATACGCTTAATGTGGAGAAATTTTCTGTCACGTCCGGCAATGATGCCTGCCGTAATAGGGCCGGTTCACCAGATAACTGTTGGAGAGGGCAAATTCAACCCGGTAAAATTCATCCTTAGAATAGGATGAGGCACAACCTATGCCTCCCTGAGGATCTTCAATAGCCTCAAAGCGAACAATTTTTTCCTGCGGAATACCGACTCGCTGCAGACCAGAAGAGGAACGTTGAATGGAGTAAATATGAGGCAGTGAGGTTTCTTACGTGAGGAAATGCATCTACCGAATCTGTTTTCAAACGAAGCCCCACCGCTGGCTACGAAATTTTATCCACAGAAACGGGGGATAATACGGTGAGTAACTTCGTTTAACCCCTGCAAAACTTCCATCCTTAAAAAGGAAACAAACTGATTTTACTGAGGTTTTTTGGCACGTTCAGTCACTTCGCTCATCACTCGCTTATGGCTGATTTTATCACCGATAATCTTGTACCACCCCGCCAGTTTCCTGACGTCCGTCAGTGGAACTTTCTCGCTCTGATCGTACGTTGTCAGACGATTGCGGTATTGTTCCATGATAGTGATGCAACGCCGTGCCCAGTCACCTTCAAGCTCCGATCCCACCACTGCACGCGGGCGACGGGGAAATTTCGGCCGCAGCGGCTTACTGGCTTCCGGAGTGGATTCATCCACATAGGAAAATTTAATCGATACGACTGTACGACCTTTTTTGATCGGCTCCCAGATCACGGAAATATCCGTATTGGCATTGATTCGCGCCAGCGTCGGCTCAAGCAATTTCTGGCGGAAGTCGCGATAGTCCTCGTATTTCCCCTGTAATCCGGCCTTTTCCCGCATCCAGTCCAGTGCCAGCGTCACCTCAATCGCCTTACTGCTTTTTCGTCCATAGAGGTTTTTCGCTTTGATCAGCCAGCCGTAAAGCCGCACGGAAAATGACGTGTCGAGCTTGGCAATATTGGCAAAATTCAGCTTGGTAAAGGACTCTTTCAACTCATAGAGATAGGGAGCGACATCCTGCCCAAAGCGGAGAACGACAGCACTCTGCTCATCGCTGCTCACGTATTCAAGACGAGAAAACCACGATAGCTGAACGGTACGCATCTTGCCCGTTTTACGATCGGGCAGGTAGATGGTGACCGGTTTTTTCATCAGGCTCTCGGCCGCTTCCCGCAACTGGCGATGGCTGCTGGTTGGGTTAAGGCCGTAGATACGTTGATAATCATGAGGAAAAAGGCGGTACAGCGCATCGGGCTGGGGCTTCCTGCTGTCGATCTGTGCCAGTGCAAGGTTCAGCAAACGCATTTCATCAAGCGTGACGCTGTAAGCCCCTTCAAGGAGATCATTACCTTGCACAACGGTCAGTTTGTTCAGCTCCATGTAGCAGGATCCCTTTGTGGAATGTTCAGCAAAGTATTCCACACAAAAATTATTGAGGTAAAGTGAAAAATAATAGTTATTACCTATTTTAAATCAGTAAGTTAAACGGCGCACCGTCATATTCAAACATAAAATACTTCCACATATGCACTCGCATGGATCATTTACCCCCCCCAAAGGATCGTTCTTCATTCAGTTTCCAACAGAAAAAGACTCCACATTAGCCCCCCAACAGGAACAGAAAATCTTTCCACACAGGTAACTTCTCTTGTAGACAGACTCCGGATTCAGACGTTTTTTGCAGCATAGATGTTCCAAAGTATTTTTTATTATTAATTTTCATATGGTTATAGATAAAGCCATCATAAAATCTTTCCACATAAGACATTATCGCCCTTCCCTGCCGTTGATGTTAGTGATCTACTCAGCCGTGTAAACGGCCTTTTGCAGAAAATCACTCCACGTATCACAGGAAATCTTTCCACGTTTCATTCACCGATGTGCCGCTTGCGGCGAGCTGCATAAAATCTTTCCACATATATGAATAAAGTGACATGGTCACCTATCCGCTGAGCAACAGAAAATCATTCCACTTTTAGTTTTCAGAGGGCTGAACACCCGCAAACATAAAATTCTTCCACATAAGGGATGCTCAATCTAATGATCAGAAAATCCTTCCACGTATCCGGTAACGATGACGGTTAACTTATTGGCTGCACTGAATAATTATCTCATGCTGTCGCATTGTTGTCTGGCATCAGCGTCTGCGTTAATGTGACACAGTCACTTTTTATGGCACGGGAACAGAAAATTTATCCACATATTAGCGGAAAGAAGAAGGATGAAAGCATGAGAGCCGAGGGATCGTCAGACAGGATCGGGGAAAGAGTTATCAACAGGAAATTTTTCCACATAATAATATTCTGATAAATCAGAAAGTTATCAACAGGAAAAAACTCTACATATAACAGGAAATCACTCCACATAGAGCATAAAATCACTCCACCTGGCGCAGGAAATCACTCCACATATTGCTCTGTAATCTGTTGATTATCAAAATGAAATCGGGCCCTAAAAGAGAAAGATCTAAACTATAAAAAGAAAAACAAACACTATGGGATCTTTTTTTGAAGCAGGATCCTTTCAGGCGATCCGTTTTACTATCGGTAATCTTAGCCAGAAAGGATCGTTTGCATGATCAGGGGATGAGGATGTCTGCTATCTGGCTTCGTTCTCAGGCAGCCAGCCCTCAATAAGCTCAGTCAGGACATCTTTCATTTCACGCCCCTGCAGGAAACAGGCTGTTTTGAAGCGACGGTGCAACTCTTCATCGATGTTCGTCTGCAGTTTTTTCACTGTTCCGCCGACAGGTTTGCTGACAGCATCCAGTGCAGGCGCCAGCTGACGGTGCTGTCCGAGTTTCATTTTCATGCCAGTAACTCCAGGATCTCATTCGTCATCACTTCAATCTCCCCTTTCGCATTGCCGTCGGTGGTATCAAATACGGTCCCGCCATCCAGCATCGTGCGGATATAAACCTGGCGCTGCGTTGTGGCTGTTCTGAGAGCTGGAACCCCCGTATCCTCGATCGACTCTTTCAGCACTTCCAGCATGCGTGTAGAGGCCACTTTTTTGGTGATCAGGAAGCGTGCTATCACCGGTTGCAGATTCTCCCTTGCCTCGACCACGGCCAGGATAGCGCCACAGGCGGCAAAATCGAGGGGGGAAGGTGTTACCGGGATCAGTACCAGGTCACTGACCATAACAGCTGCGGAGGAAATTGCAGTGATGGCGGCTGCACCATCGATAACGACGTAGTCGTAATCCTTCAGCTGCTTACGGACGGTATAGACTTCTTTTTCTGAGGCGGCTTCTGCAAGATCAAATTTGCATTTTGTTTCGTCGTACCAGTTGCTGATGCTGCCCTGAGGATCGGTATCGACCATGACAACACGGTGCCCTTTGCGCGCAAGACACGTGGCAATATTGATGGACGTTGTGGTCTTCCCTACCCCGCCCTTCCCGTTCAGGAAAGAGATGATTTTTGTCGCCATGACGCACTCCTGCAGGTTTCAGGCTGGAATCTCAGGATTATGTAATCCCAGGATTCTATGATATTAAAATCTTAGGATTATGAGATGCCAGAATATCGTAATAACCAGTTGTAAACAATATCCTGACATTCGATAATCATGTAATCATGTAATCATGTAATCATGTAATCATGTAATCATGTAATCATGTAATCATGGGGTTATATGCTGGCATTATCCATCGGGCTTGTAGGCTATGACGTCAGCCTGAACGGCTAATCATCTGTAATGATGACTGCGTGCATCATTATCTCAGCGATAAATTTCTCCCCTGAGTGCTTTTTCTTTATTATCGCTCTTAATGTGAAGCCTTATGGGAATCGCGCTTCTCGGTTTCACCGTGAGGAGTTTGACAGTACTGCGAACGAACTACTTAACGGAATTAAAGGCTGTAACACGCAGTGTGTGAATCATAGGATTTCAGGATTATGGAATCCCAGGATGATGTGATTAGCTCACCTTGAGATGGATAATTTTATGTTTCCCCTGCCCTGATATCCGTTCAAAATAATCCTGCAATCCTGCAATCCTGCAATCCTGCAATCCTGCAATCCTGCAATCCTGCAATCATTTCGTTGACATCATTACTCTGCCCTGGTTGAGTATGCTGAGATGCTGAGATGCTGAGATGCTGAGATGCTG
>NZ_VRKO01000003.1 GCF_012271765.1 Erwinia rhapontici
AGCTTCCTGTTGCGAGGTGGCGTATATTACGCTTTCCTCCTTCGGAGTCAACTTCTTTTTGAGAAGTTTTTCCGGCGGTTCAGATGCTTCCTGAACCTCCTGACACGTTGACTTGTAAGCCGTTGTTCCGTGTCAGTGGAGGCGCAGTATAGGGATTTTCTGGCGACTGACAAGGGCTAATTGCAAAAAACTTTTCACATGCTTATTTTTCATGCAAAAGCCGCTTATGACCTCGATTTATGCTGCTTTAATAAACAGAAATGGGCCAAAGGCCCATTTCTGTTACTTCCCGTGATTACTGATGTGCGACGATTACGCCATCCTGTACATCCATTTCTATGGTTTTCCCCGGAATCAGCGCACCAGAAAGTATCTGCTGTGCCAGCGGGTTCTCAATTTGCTGCTGAATTGCACGTTTCAGCGGCCTTGCCCCATAGACCGGGTCATAACCATTTTCACCCAGCTTCTGCAGCGCCGCTTCAGAGATATGCAGAGCATACCCACGATCGTCCAGACGCTGATACAGGCGTGCAAGCTGGATGCGTGCAATAGAAGCAATATGTTGCTCACCCAGCGGATGGAAGACGACCAGTTCATCAATACGGTTGATGAACTCCGGACGGAAGTTCTGGCTGACAACCGACAACACCAGTTCTTTCATCTCACCGTAGCTCAATGCACCGAAACGTTCCTGGATCAAATCAGACCCCAGGTTCGATGTCATGATCACCACCGTATTACGGAAGTCGACCGTCCTGCCCTGCCCGTCAGTAAGACGGCCATCATCCAGCACCTGCAACAGAATGTTAAACACATCCGGATGCGCTTTTTCTACTTCATCCAGAAGGATGACAGAGTAAGGTCTGCGGCGAACCGCCTCGGTCAGATACCCCCCTTCTTCATAACCGACATAGCCCGGAGGTGCCCCGACGAGACGAGACACTGAGTGTTTTTCCATAAACTCGGACATATCGATACGCACCATCGCGTCATCGCTGTCGAACATAAAGTTAGCCAGTGCCTTACACAACTCGGTTTTCCCTACCCCGGTTGGCCCAAGGAACAGGAACGAACCAATCGGGCGATTCGGGTCGGCCAGGCCAGCACGGCTGCGACGAATCGCATTCGATACCGCTTCTACTGCCTCATTCTGACCAATCACCCGCGTATGCAACTCCTGCTCCATACGCAGTAACTTGTCACGCTCACCTTCCATCATGCGAGCAACAGGAATACCGGTCCAACGTGCCAACACATCAGCAATCTCAACATCGGTAACACGGTTACGCAGCAGCCGCATGGTTTTACCTTCGGTCTGCGTCGCGGCAGCAAGCTGTTTTTCCAGCTCTGGAATTTTCCCGTATTGCAGCTCGGACATCTGCCCGAGGTCTCCCTGACGACGTGCCTGCTCCATGGCCAGCTTCGCCTGTTCTAACTCAGTTTTAATATGCTGAGTACCAGAGAGCTCCGCTTTTTCAGCTTTCCACTCTTCTTCCAGTTCTGAGTATTCACGCTCTTTCTGGTTCAGCTCAGTTTCCAGCATCTCCAGCCGTTTGATACTGGCATCGTCAGACTCTTTCTTCAGCGCCTGCTGTTCCAGTTTCAACTGAATGATACGTCGCTCAAGGCGGTCAAGAGACTCTGGCTTCGAGTCGATCTGCATACGAATACTCGACGCGGCCTCATCAATCAGGTCAATCGCCTTATCCGGTAACTTACGGTCAGAAATGTAGCGATGCGATAAAGTCGCCGCTGCCACGATAGCCGGGTCAGTAATCTGCACATGGTGATGCAGTTCATAACGCTCTTTCAGCCCACGCAGGATCGCGATGGTATCTTCCACACTCGGTTCAGCAACAAAAACCTTCTGGAAGCGTCGCTCCAGCGCAGCATCTTTTTCTATATACTGGCGATATTCATCCAGGGTGGTGGCGCCCACGCAGTGCAGTTCACCACGCGCCAGTGCAGGTTTCAGCATGTTGCCCGCGTCCATCGCGCCATCAGCCTTACCGGCACCGACCATGGTGTGCAACTCGTCAATAAACAGAATGACATTGCCTTCCTGTTTCGACAGGTCGCTGAGTACCGCTTTCAGGCGCTCTTCGAATTCACCACGATATTTGGCACCCGCCACCAGCGCTCCCATATCAAGTGCCAGTACCCGGCGGCCTTTCAGACCTTCTGGCACTTCACCATTAATAATGCGCTGCGCGAGGCCTTCAACGATGGCGGTTTTACCAACACCAGGTTCACCGATCAGTACCGGGTTGTTTTTAGTACGGCGCTGCAAGACCTGAATCGTACGACGAATTTCTTCGTCACGGCCAATAACCGGGTCAAGTTTACCCAGCTCCGCGCGCTCGGTCAGATCGATGGTGTATTTTTTCAATGCCTGGCGCTGATCTTCAGCTCCCTGGTCGTTCACGCTATCGCCTCCACGCATCTGGTCGATCGCTTTCGTCAGCTTATCGCTGGTGACCCCCGCAGATTTGAGCAAATCTGCCAGAGAACCACGCGAGTCAAGCGCCGCCAGAACGAATAATTCGGATGAAATAAAGTTGTCGGCACGTTTTTGCGCCAGTTTGTCACACAGGTTAAGCACCCGTACCAGGTCAGCAGAAGGTTGAACATCACCCTCGGTGCCTTCGACCTGCGGTAAACGGCTGAGTGCCTGTTCAATGTTGGTACGCAGTGAAGCGACATCAACACCGGCAGCGGTCAGTAAAGGACGAACGGATCCGCCATCCTGATTGAGCAACGCGCTCATCAGATGCAGAGGTTCGATGAATTGATTGTCACGGCCGAGGGCCAGAGATTGAGCATCAGCCAGAGCCAGCTGAAATTTGTTAGTAAGACGATCCAGACGCATAATTTCCCCCTATCAGGTCAAATTGCTACTGGAGATTAAATGAGGTCATCCCTCAAATTTTTCAAGGTAATGACCTGACATTTTGGAGAAAAAAACATCAATCCGGACCGTCTTATGGCGCTAGGTTATATCAGCCAGATCAAACTTGCCATACGGCCAGTGACGCCATCGCGTCGGAAGGAGAAAAATTGCTCACTTTGATTGAGGGTACATTGGCCGTCACCCCAGACGTGGCGCACGCCGATGGCCTCTAAACGCTGTTTTGCTAAATGTCCGAGATCGGCATAAAACTTTTCACCCTTAGGGAAAAAAGCGGCTGCGGCGGCTGGATTTTGCGCAATAAAAGCCTCACGCACTTCCGGCCCGACCTCAAAAGCATCCGGACCAATCGCCGGGCCAAGCCAGGCGAAAATCTGCGACGGAGGGGCAGAAAAGGCATTAATTGTTGCCTCCAGCACGCCATCACATAATCCACGCCATCCAGCATGCGCGGCAGCCACTTCCTGGCCATCCTGCGAACAAAAAAGCACCGGCAGACAGTCAGCCGTCATCACAGCACAGACAACGCCAGGGGTTCGGGTATAAGCCGCATCCGCACGCAGTGAAGCCGGCACCTTCCAGTCCAGCGTCAGAACCTCTGTACCATGAACCTGCTCAAGCCATTGTGGCATGGACGGTAAATCGGCCAGTTCCAGCAGGCGCTGACGGTTAGTCTGCACATGCTGCAACTCATCGCCCACATGAGCACCGAGGTTAAGACTGTCCCACGGTGCCTGGCTGACGCCCCCCTGGCGCGTACTGCTGCACGCGCGAACGTTAGCGGGGGCCGACCACTTTGGTACAATCAGGCTCATTACCAGTCCAGTTGCTCTTTAAATTCTTCGGTATCCGCTTTCAGCGCATTGATCAAATCGACCATGTCCTGTGGCAGCGGTGCATGCCATTCCATTTCAATCCCGGTAATCGGGTGATAGAGACGGAGCATCGTGGCGTGCAGGGCCTGACGATCGAAACCACGCAGCGTACTGATAAAGGCATCTGATGCCCCTTTCGGTGGGCGTGGACGACCACCGTACAGCGGATCACCCACCAGCGGATGATTAATGTGCGACATATGCACACGGATCTGGTGAGTACGGCCAGTTTCCAGACGCAGGCGTAAACGCGTATGGGCACGGAAATGCTCCATAATACGGTAATGCGTCGTGGCTGGTTTACCCATCGGATGCACTGCCATGTGGGTACGTTTAGTCGAGTGACGACTGATCGGTTGATCAACCGTACCGCCTGCTGTCATACGACCAATAGCCACGGCTTCATACTCGCGAGTGAATTCGCGCAGTTGGAGTGACTCCACCAGATGCGTCTGTGCAGGGACCGTTTTCGCCACCACCATCAGACCTGTCGTATCTTTATCCAGACGGTGCACAATGCCAGCACGAGGCACATCCGCAATCGCCGGGAAATGATGCAACAGTGCATTCAGCACCGTGCCATCAGGATTACCGGCTCCCGGATGAACCACCAGATCGCGCGGTTTGTTAATCACCAGAATGTCGTCATCTTCATAGACAATGTTCAGTGGGATATCCTGCGCTTCCCAGCGAGCTTCTTCGTCAATTTCCGCATCGATGATAATTTGCTCACCGCCGAGCACTTTTTCTTTCGGTTTGTCGATAATTGCACCGTTGACGGTGATGCGACGGTCGAGAATCCATTCTTTTATGCGAGAACGTGAATAATCAGGGAACAATTCGGCCAAAGCCTGATCTAAGCGTTGTCCGAGTTGCGATTCGGATACCGTTGCGTTGAGTTTTACTTGTTGTGCCATAAATAAACAGCTTCTTCGTTAACGTTGGGTTTTCACGGCGATGCCGTTTAATATAATGTGCTATCGTACCTGGTCACTATCGGAAGCTTAACGGACAGCTTCCTGAATAACACTCTGAGGATAAGCAAATCGTCATGACGCGTATGAAATATCTGGTGGCTGCAGCCACGTTGAGCCTGGCATTAGCTGGATGTTCCGGCTCCAAGGATGTGGTGCCTGACAGCCCGCCTTCCGAGATTTATGCCACTGCCCAGCAAAAACTGCAGGACGGTAACTTTAAAGGAGCAATAACGCAACTGGAAGCGCTTGATAACCGCTATCCATTCGGCCCTTACTCCCAGCAAGTTCAGCTAGACCTGATCTACGCATACTACAAAAATGCCGATTTGCCGCTGGCGCAAGCCGCCATTGACCGCTTTATGCGCCTGAATCCAACGCATCCGAACATTGATTACGTTATTTATATGCGTGGTCTGACGGACATGGCGCTGGATGACAGTGCATTGCAAGGCTTTTTTGGTATCGACCGCTCAGACCGCGATCCAACCCATGCGCGTGATGCTTTCAAAGACTTCTCGCAGCTGCTGCGTGGCTATCCAAACAGCCAGTATGCAACCGATGCACGCAAGCGCCTGGTGTTCCTGAAAGATCGTCTGGCGAAATATGAGTTATCCGTGGCGGAATTCTACACTAAACGCGAGGCGTATGTCGCTGTGGTTAACCGTGTAGAGCAAATGCTGAAAGATTACCCGGATACAAAGGCTACGCGCACTGCACTGCCGCTGATGGAAAATGCTTACCGTCATCTGCAGCTGAATGCAGAAGCCGATCGTGTGGCAAAAATCATTGCGACCAATCAGGCCTGAGTCTGACCTGACAAAAATGGCAGCCTCTGGGCTGCCATTTTTTTTGACTAAAAAACGGCAAAATGCCAAATTTCCAGTCAGGTTAACCTATCAACAATGCCACTGAAAATGCCCCTCGACAACCCCCAGAGCCCTATTTACCCGCCCATCTCACAGTTTTGTTCTTCTTGACAAAAAGCGACAAAATAACGTGATTTTGATCACACATTTTCACACTTTTCGCGGTATGCTGGGTTCACCAAGACGGAAATGACAGAGAGGTAAGCACTATGGTACTGAACATTACCAGCAAGCAAATGGAAATTACTCCGGCTATCCGCCAACATGTCGAAGACCGTCTCGCCAAACTTGAAAAGTGGCAAACTCATCTGATAAATCCACACATTGTTTTGTCAAAAGAGCCGAAAGAGTTTGTTGCCGATGCAACTATCAATACGCCAAACGGCCCGCTGATTGCCAGCGCCAAGCATGAAGATATGTACACAGCCATCAACGATCTGATTAACAAGCTGGAACGTCAGCTGAATAAAGTTCAGCATAAAGGTGAAGCGCGCCGCGCCACCGCCAGTGTTAAAGATCTGAGTGTGGTTGAGACAGACGAAGAGTAATCGGTTTAAACCGTCATAACGCGCCTGCGGGCGCGTTTTTTATTGACAGAATGAAATTGCAGCGGTTACTTTATCCTTCCAGACATCATGGATAGCACAATGAAATCAGCACCGTTTTTCTTCGCATTCTTTTTTACCTTCTTTACCTTCCCCTGATTTGGGAGGCAATTCGTCGTGTAAGAGTGAATGCGAAGACGAACATTAAAGCCTCCCAAACGGGAGGCTTTTTTTTTAGTAACATCTGACAGGTAGCAAATATGAATCCCGAAAATCCTTTGCTGGCTCTGCGCGGTAAGATCAGCGCACTGGACGAACAACTGCTGGCCCTGCTGGCCCAGCGCCGTGCGCTGGCGGTAGAAGTTGCTGAGGCCAAAATGGCCACCCACCGTCCCGTCCGTGATATCGACCGCGAACGCGATCTGCTTGAGCACCTGATCACTCTGGGCAAAGGCCATAAGCTGGATGCGCATTACATCACACGCCTGTTTCAGCAAATCATTGAAGATTCCGTGCTGACTCAGCAGGCGCTGCTGCAAAAACATCTGAACAACACCAACGCTCACTCTGCGCGCATCGCCTTTCTCGGGCCAAAAGGCTCTTACTCGCATCTGGCATCACGCCACTATGCCGCACGTCATTTCGATAACTTCATTGAGAATGGCTGCCTGAAGTTTCACGATATCTTCAATCAGGTTGAAACCGGGCTGGCTGACTACGCCGTGCTGCCGGTTGAGAATACGACTTCAGGGTCAATCACTGATGTCTATGACCTGTTGCAGCAAACCAGCCTGTCTATTGTCGGTGAGATCACTATCCCTATTGATCACTGCGTCCTCGTCTCCGGTAATACTGACCTGCAGCAGATTGAGACAGTCTACAGTCACCCTCAGCCATTCCAGCAGTGCAGCCAGTTCATCAATCGTCATCCGCACTGGAAAATTGAGTACACCGAAAGTACTGCGGCTGCGATGGAGAGAGTCGCTGCCATGAATTCACCGAAAGTTGCCGCGCTGGGCAGTGAAGCCGGCGGTGAGCTTTATGGTTTACAGGTGCTGGAGCGGAATCTGGCTAACCAGCGCCAGAACATTACCCGCTTCATCGTACTGGCCCGTAAGCCGGTCGAGGTTTCACTCCAGGTTCCGGCAAAAACCACGCTGATTATGGCCACTGGCCAGCAGGCAGGCGCCCTGGTGGAAGCTCTGCTGGTGCTGCGAAAACATAATCTGACAATGAGTAAACTGGAGTCGCGCCCGATTAACGGGAATCCATGGCAGGAGATGTTTTACATCGATTTCCAGGGCAACCTGAATACCGATGCTGTACAGCAGGCGCTAAGCGAGCTGACGCCAATCACACGTTCCCTGAAGGTACTGGGCTGCTACCCTAGCGAAAACGTCGTCGCCATCGATCCCCAATAACGCCGGACACCTCGCCAGCCCAATCGCGGCTGGTGATTTTCCCCTTTTGCCACAGAGAATCATTTACCCTGTGATGTCGATCGCTATATCATAAGATATACAACGATACTCAGGCAGCGATGATGACTTCCCTTTTCCGCTCTTTTTCCGTACTTATTCTTTCTGCTTTATTCGTTTTTTCTGCGCAAGCATCACGCCAGGTAACCGATCAGCTCGGTCGTCAGGTGACATTGCCCGATCGCGTTGATCGGGTCGTCGTCCTTCAGCATCAGACCTTAAATCTACTGGTACAGCTCGATGCCACGGGAAAAATAGTCGGCATTCTCAGCAACTGGAAACAGCAGCTGGGCGACGGCTATGCACGTCTGGTACCCCAGTTGAATACGTTGCCGATGCTGGGCGATCTGACCCATGTTGATCTGGAGAAGCTGGTTGCCCTTCATCCGCAGGTGGTGTTTGTCACGAACTATGCGCCCCAGGAAATGATTGATCAGATTCAGGATCTCGGCATCGCTGTTATTGCCATCTCTCTGCATACCGACAGCGGCACACAGCAGGCCCAGCTCAACCCACAGTTAGAAAATGAAGAACAGGCCTACAATGATGGCCTTGCACAGGGTATCCGTCTGATTGGCGAGGTGGTCAATCAGCAAAAGCAGGCCGACGCTCTGGTTGCAGAAACCTTTAAACAGCGTCAGCAGGTTGCCGACCGGCTCAAGGACATTCCGGAAAAAGAGCGTATTCGTGTCTACATGGCTAACCCCGATCTGACAACCTATGGTTCGGGGAAATACACCGGGCTGATGATGGCGCATGCCGGAGCAATGAACGTTGCCGCATCAACCGTTAAGGGCTACAAGCAGGTTTCAATGGAGCAAATTCTGGCATGGAATCCGCAGGTCATCTTTGTCCAGGACCGTTATCCAAAAGTACTCGACGAGATTAACCAGCAGCCCGCCTGGCAGGCCGTGGATGCCGTCAAAAATCACCGGGTTTATCTGATGCCAGAGTATGCCAAGGCCTGGGGCTACCCGATGCCGGAAGCGATGGCACTGGGAGAATTGTGGATGGCGAAGAAACTGTACCCGGCCAGATTTACGGATATTGATATGCAGCAGCAGGCAGACAGCTGGTATCAACGTTTTTACCGTACTCACTACCACGGCAACAACGGATGAAGCCTTTACAGGTATTGGCCGCGGGCAGCCTGCGTCACGTCTGGCCAGGCGTGGTAAGTGCATTCCAGCACTATTATCCGGCGGGGATAGAAACGCAGTTCGGTCCAGCCGGAATACTGCGTCAGCGTATAGAGCAAGGTGAGGCCTGCGATTTGTTCGTCTCTGCCAGTATTGCCCATCCGCAGACACTGTTACAGGCAGGGCTGGCACAAAGGACAGGCGTATTCTGCCATAACTTTTTGTGCCTGAACGTTCGCAGCGATAGCGTCGATTCGGCGGCTGAGTGGCTCGATCTGTTGCGCAATCCTGCTCTGCGTCTCGCCACCTCAACACCTGGCTGCGATCCCTGTGGCGATTACGCCTGGCAGCTATTCGAACGTATTGGACAGCATGAGACTGAACTGGGCCAACGGTTAAAGCAGCGTGCGATGCCACTGGTCGGTGGAAAGGATTCCGTACCCGTACCTCCGGGGATGCAGGCTTCAGTCTGGTTGATAAAGTCAGGGCAGGCCGATCTCTTTATTGGCTACCGCAGCTATGCGCATCTTCTACAGGCGAATGAGGGTATTACGACGTTGTTGATACCTGAGGCGTGGCAAACTCGCGCTGACTATGGCTATGCTGTTTGTCAGCCCGCAGGCCACAAGCTCGCTGAGCTGTTGTTAACTTGTGAGGGACAGGAGATTTTCGTCAAGGCGGGGTTTGGTACGATTAAAACGGAGGGGCCAGATATGTCGGCCCCTCCTGCTAAACACTAGGGTCTGCTGTCATTTGCCTGACGCAGTAACGTGCGGCTTTCTGCCTGGAAGCGTTTCGCGTGGTCGCCAAACCAATGCTCTACCCGGCGGAAGCTGTCGATAAACGCCTGCTTATCGCCCTGCTCCAGCAACTTTATTGCCTCTCCAAACCGCTTATAATACCGTTTGATCAGGGCCAGATTGCTTTCTGAAGACATAATAATGTCGGCGTAGAGCTGTGGATCCTGAGCAAACAGGCGTCCGACCATCGCCAGCTCCAGTCGATAGATCGGTGATGAAAGCGCCAGCAGTTGGTCCAGTTGAACATTTTCTTCTGCCAGGTGCAGACCATAAGCAAACGTAGCGAAGTGGCGCAATGCCTGAATAAACGCCATGTTCTGGTCATGCTCCACGGCACTGATACGGTGCAGGCGTGCGCCCCATACCTGAATCTGTTCCAGGAACCACTGATAGGCTTCCGGCTGACGACCATCACACCACACCACCACCTGCTTCGCCAGGCTGCCGCTATCCGGGCCGAACATGGGGTGTAACCCCAGCACCGGTCCTGCATGCGCGGCCAGCATGGCCTGCAACGGTTTATTTTTCACCGAGGCCAGATCCACCAGGATGCAATCCTGCGGCAGCGGAGGCAGCTCACCAATAACCTGCTCGGTCAGATGGATAGGAACACTAATAATCACCATGCCCGCGTTGGCCAGCATCGCTTCTGCGTTATCCCAGTCACCTTTATCGAGGATCTGTACCTGATAACCCGACAGGGTAAGCATCTTCTCAAACAGACGCCCCATCTGCCCCTTACCGCCAACAATCACTACCGGACGCAGTTCGGGACAGAGGGTTTTAAAGCCCTTATCGTTTTCGCTGGTGTAGGATTCACGCATCACGCGGCGCAGAACATCCTCGATCAGATCGGGAGGCACGCCCAGCAACTCCGCTTCATGACGGCGTGAGGCCAGCATCGTGGCCTCACGCTCAGGAACATAAATCGGTAACCCGTAGCGGCTTTTTACCTCGCCGACTTCGGCGACCAGCGTCAGCCGTTTCGCCAGCAGATCCAATAGCGCTTTATCGACTTCATCAATTTGATCGCGTAACGCGGTCAGTTCAGCCACCATAACTCATTAACCCTCTTACGACAGACGCGCCGCCAGTACTCCGGTCAAATCCTGATGAATTTCACGCAGCAGGGTTTCCGTTGTTTCCCAGTTAATGCAGGCATCGGTAACGGAAACGCCGTAGCGCATATCACTGCGCGGCTGCTCAGAAGACTGGTTGCCTTCGTGAATGTTACTTTCCAGCATCAGACCCATAATTGAACGGTTGCCATCTTTAATCTGCGCAACGGCAGACTCGGCCACGCCGGACTGGCGACGAAAATCTTTATTAGAATTGCCATGACTGCAATCTATCATCAAGGAAGGACGGAGTCCCGCCTGCTGCATCTCTTTTTCGCACTGCGCCACATCGGCCGGACCGTAGTTCGGGCTTTTCCCACCGCGCAGGATCACATGCCCGTCAGGATTACCCTGGGTTTGCAGCAGGCACACCTGCCCTGCCTGGTTGATACCCACGAAACGGTGTGGCATCGCGGCTGCACGCATTGCATTAATCGCGGTGCCAAGACTGCCATCGGTACCATTTTTGAAGCCTACCGGCATTGAGAGGCCCGACGCCATTTCGCGGTGTGTCTGCGATTCGGTGGTACGTGCACCGATGGCCGACCAACTGAACAGATCGCCAAGGTATTGCGGGCTGTTTGGATCCAGCGCTTCCGTTGCCAGTGGCAAGCCCATCTCCACCAGATTCAACAGTAGCTGACGTGCAATATGGAGGCCAGCTTCCATATCAAAGGTGTTATCCATATGCGGATCGTTGATCAGACCTTTCCAGCCAACCGTGGTACGTGGCTTTTCAAAGTAGACGCGCATCACAATGTAGAGCTGGTCTTCCACCTGGTCCGCCAGTGCTTTCAAATCGCGGGCATAGGCCAGTGCAGCCTCAGTATCGTGGATAGAACAAGGGCCACAGACCACCAGCAAGCGATGATCTTTTCCGCTGATGATATCGGAAATAGTCTGACGTGAAGCGGCAATCTGCCCTTCCAGTACGCTGTTCAGCGGGAACTGTTTTTTCAGTTCTTCCGGGGTAATCAGAATCTGTTCATCAGCGATGTGAACGTTATTCAGCGCATCTTTTTGCATGATCGTCATCCTGGTCATTCGATTAATAGGGGTCCTCAGTGAGGTTGCTGACAACTGTACCAGAATGCGTACATAAAACAATATAGTGATGTACAGATTTATTACCACAGAGAAGAAAGCCACACCAATAAAACAATTTAAATAAATAAATACAATAAGTTAAAGAATAACCCTCAAAATACACCATACCTCAAACTGTAATTATATATTTACAGTTAGTATTTCAACATCAAAAAAAGCCAATCATTTCCAATACCTGCCCTCCTGAGAGGCGCTATAATTTTTGTCCGTCAGGAAAATAATTCAGAGTGAATCATGAAAATAGTCATACGCCCATTCGAAAACAGTGATGCTGTAGCCTTCGTCGAGGCCGTCAGGGAGTCACTGAAGAGTTTAATACCGTGGATGGCATGGGCCCATGAAGATTACACAGCCGAGGAAGCACTTAAGTGGTTCAGCTACACCCATTTACAGCGCCGTCAGGGCGTAGCGAATGAATGCGGGCTGTTTACAGAAGACGGGCGGCTTCTGGGGGGCGTGGGGCTGCGTTACAGCAGCGGACCCGATATCCCTGCCGCTCTTGGTTACTGGGTACGACGTAGCGAACAGCGTAAAGGTATTGCCCGTCAGGCTGTGTGCCAGATTGCAGCGCAGGCTTTTGAGCAACCGGATATTGACGTCATCGAAATCCTGGCGGCTGAAAGCAATATCGCCAGCCGCGCTGTTGCCACCCGCGTAGGCGCAGAGCTGATTGCCATACGCTACGGGCTTATCGTATTAAAGAGTGGGCCAATTAACACTGCCATCTATCGGCTTTACCGCCCGCATCAGGTTGCCGAGTGACTGACGCTGCTGCCCGCTGGCATCAATATTCTCTGCAGAAAGCCACTGAACCAGCGCCTGATTGATCGCAGGCCACTCACTATCAATAATCGAGAACCAGTCTGAATCCCGTGAACGCCCTTTGCGTGCCATCATTTGACGAAAGGTTCCTTCCCAGGTAAACCCCATACGCAGTGCCGCCTGACGTGAAGGCTCGTTCAGAGAGTCGCACTTCCATTCACAGCGACGATATCCCAGCGTAAAGGCATTGTTGATCATCAGCCAAAGCGCTTCCGTACCGATCACCGTGCGTTTCATCAGAGGTGACCAGGTGACACCACCAATCTCCAACACGCCGTTAGACGGATCGATGCGTAAATACGATACCAGACCGACAGGCTTATCACGCCTTGCACAAAAGAGGGTAAAGGTCACAAAGCCGTTCTCGGCTGCACGCTGACTGAGCCAGATACGAAAGGCCTCCAGCGATTCAGGACGTTCTTCGGTCAGCCAGGTCCAGTCCCGACCATCGGGCGCTGAAGCATAGGCCGTATAAAGATCCTCGCAATGAAGCTCAACATTCAGGGGTTCCAGCCGGCAGTAAATGCCGACCATTCGGTTTGCTTCTGGTACCGACACTGATTGCCAATAAGGCAATGCCGGACCGACAGGTTGACCAAATTCATTCATACGCTGCGTCATGTCTCTCTCCTTAATCTGCGTTAATTTTCAGCTTAGAAATAACTTTAGCGGCTTGCCAGCATCATGACTGTGCAGTAGCATCCTTTTTTACCTGCACAGGAAACACTCATGATCCGTTTAGCTCTGGTTGGTGACTATCGCCCCGATGCCGTTGCGCATCAGGCCATTCCAAAAGCAGTTCAACTTGCCTCACACGCCCTTCAGCTCAATGTCAGCCCACAGTGGCTTCCCACTGAATCCATCACCGACAGCGGTGTTTTACAGGAATATGATGCCCTGTGGCTGACGCCGGGTAGTCCGTATAGTAACGACGAGGGGGCATTCCTCACTCTTCGTTATGCCCGGGAAAACAACGTGCCCTTTCTCGGCTCCTGCGGGGGGTTTCAGTATGCCATTGTTGAGTACGCGCGTAATGTCATGGGTTGGAGCGATGCAGGACATGCCGAAACCGACAGTGGTGGGCGTCTGGTGATCGCGCCATTAAGCTGTTCGCTGGTCGAAAAAACCGGGGATATTGTGATTGAACCTGGCTCGCTTCTGGCACAGGCTTACGGTAAGACAGAAATCAGCGAAGGGTATCACTGTAACTTTGGCGTCAACCCGGATTTTGTTGCCGATCTAAAAACGTATCCGCTGCGACTGACAGCCTGGGATCGTGAGGGGGATGTGCGGGCAATGGAACTTCCGGGACATAAATTCTATGCCGCTACATTATTCCAGTCCGAACGCGCTGCACTGCGTGATGAGCTGTCGCCACTGGTCGTCGAACTGCTGCGCGCGGCCAGATAATGATGCTGCCTCGCCCGCGATAGCCGACGAGGCAGAGTCTCTTTAGACTGCTTCAGGGGGCGGTGATAACGACCGCTACACGACGATTTTCTGCCCGGCCCTGTGATGTTTTGTTGCTCTGTACCTGGTCGCTGTCACCCAACCCCCGGGTCGTGATATTGCTGCGTGCTACACCGGCTCCGCTTGCCCAGGCATCGGCTACCGCGTTGGCACGCTTCAGTGACAACGCCTCGTTATATTTCTCATCACCATAGTTATCGGTATGCCCATCAAGGCGCGCGTGATGCAGCCCAGTGCTGGAGAGTAACTTAGCCATGCGCTGAACGGTTGCAACACTCTCCGGCGTCAGCTCTGACTTATTTTTACCAAACAGGATCTTCTCAGAGATCCCCAACATCCATCCTTCCGGGATTTCACTAAACCCCTGTGATCGCATAGCGCTGATCTGTTCAGGCGAGAATTTACCCTGAGGTGCGCTCTGGCAGGCCGCCAGTAACAGCACCAATACGAGTCCAGTCATCATTCTTATTTTTTTCATCATATCTCCCATGATTATCACTAAGAAGCAGCACGCTGATGATGCTGCTGCTTCTCCAGATACATACTGCGATCGGCCGCTTCCATCACGCCTTCGGCAGTCGCAGCCTGGCTGGCTACCGCACGGCCAATACTTAATGTCATCACCACGGACTCACCGCCCTGAAGATCAATCGGCTCAGCCATGCGCAGATTAATCGCGTCAATCACCGCCTGGACTTCATTATCATGGCTGACATTTTCAAGGATCATGGCAAATTCATCCCCCCCAAAACGGCAGACAAGATGGGTGTTTGCAGCACAGTCAGATAATCGCTGCGCTATCGCCATCAGGACTTCATCTCCCGCTGCATGCCCCCAGGTATCATTGATACCCTTAAAGTTATCCCCATCCATAAACAGCAGCGCAGTATGGGTTTTACGGGCACTATCACTCAGCACACTGTCCAGTGCACTGCGAAATGCAGCACGATTGGCCAGCCCGGTCAGCGGATCGTGCAGCGCACGCTTCAGCAGAGAATCTCGCTCCTGTTGCTCACGCAGTTGCCACTTTTCAATTTCGATCAGCAGGCTGTTAAAATCCTCACCGAACACGTGCAGTTCATTAATTTTTGAGGGAGGAACCCGACGTGAAAAATTACGTGTGGCGCGAATATCATGCACAACGCCGGTCATGCTCCTTAACGCAGCGATCAGCCCACTGAATAAATGACGAGTAAACAGGAGTGCGACCAGCGAGGCCAGCAGCAAACAGATCGTCAGCACACTGAGGGAGCGGTAGACAAAGTCCGTCACGGTGGCATCTTCGCCTGTTAGCGTGATATTGCCGACTTTTACCCCATTATGCAGGATGGGTTGCTGTACCGGTTTGGGGAATAACCAGCCGGAGACCGCACGCGCCAGTGGGTCTGTATTCATTTCATGTTCATTCCCCTCACCCCAATGGGCAAGTTCATTGCCTTTTATGTCGGTCACCACTGCCGAAGAGAACTGTCCCTGTTTTCCCAGCTCATTCAGGGTGTCCATCGCGGCATTACCGTCACGAAACACTACTGCAGCTTCCAGGCTGTGGCTGACGGTATAAGCCAGCAGTTGCAGATTCTTATCTGCATACTGACGGAATGACAGCATTGAGGTGGCGGAAATAAACAGCCACGCCACGGTCATCGTGGTCACTACGCTGATCACACTGATACGTAACAGCGCATTGCGAAAGCTGGCCCTGTTGTAATCTGCCGAGGATTTATCCATGTCGCTTACTCCCTGAAGATGCCAGCATTAATACATCGGGATGCACCCGAACGCCGCTTCGACCCAGCGAGTCGAGGTTCACCGAAAAACTCACCCGGTGATTAATAAATTTAAGGCAAAATGCGCTGCCGGTTGCGCACTCAGGGGTTTGTTCAGCAATGGTGAGCAGCGGGCGCAGCTGATAGCTGTTAATCAGTTCAACCTGCTGTTGCGAAGATTCACGGCCAAAGTAGAGAATATCGCACTGCGAGACCAGCGCCTGTTGTGCATCCTCTACGGGGATTGCCTGCCAGACAGCAGGAGGGTGCTCAACTGAAGCTGCGGTGAGCGCAGGAGCGAAGTACGCAGAACGAAAGATACACAGACGGGGAAGCCCGGTAAGGTGTGGCCATCGGGTATAGCTGATAATACCCGCGACGGTCTGGCGCACGTCTGCCGCTGACACACCCGAAGGTGCATCAGTTAACGTTTCACTCCTGATCGGCAGAGTGACGCTACTCAGCAAGAGTGGCAGTAACAGCACGCATATTTTCGCCATGAAACCTCTATCATCCCGGCCATTAATTTGGCCCCGTCATCACGGGTTTCATCACCCCACCTCTATTCAGAAATATCCTAACATCCTGTGAAACATTCGTCATCATGTGGCAAATGACAAAAAAGGCCAGCCTCACGGCCAGCCCATTATTCATCCCGACTTATTGCTCTCTCAACCGCTCACATTTAGCGGCGTGATCGCCCGGCGATGGCGCCGTTCAAAATACATGGAAATCATCCCACCGGTCACGACCAAACCCGCGCCGAAAATGGTCGCTGACTCTGGCAATGTGTCCCAGAACAGGTAGCCAATAAATACCGACCAGATCAACGTACTGTAATCAAACGGCGCCAGCAAAGAAGCATCTGCATATTTCAAACTCAGGGTCAGCAGGATTTGCGTAATCCCTCCCAGCAGACCGCAACCAAGCAGCAACATCAGTTGCCTGCCATTCGGTATCGTCCAGCCAAACCACAGTGTGAAAAGCGATGTCAGCGTGGTGGTTATCGCAAACCAGAAAGCAATGGCTCCTGGCTTCTCAATACCATTCAGATAACGAATCTGTATCGATGCACCTGCAATACACACTGCTGCCATCAGCGCCAGAATCATGCCAAGCGTAGACAGCCAGCTCACCGAGCTTAATGCCCCTTCCCGGCCAAAAAATAGCTGGCCAGACATCATCACCAGGATGCCAATAAATCCGGCAATCACTGCCACCCATCGATGATATTTCACCTTCTCACGCAGAAAAATTGCCGCCATGATCACGGTAATCAACGGCGCCGCATAGTTGATGGCAGTCACATCGGTCAGGGAGATATAGAGCAGTGCAAGGTAGCTAAAGTACAGGCCCCCCGTTCCGGCCAGTCCACGCAGAAAATGCCCTTTCACATTGCGGGTACGGATGCCATCAAGGATGTTGCCCTGGCACCACAGCCAGATAAACAGAGGGATCAGCGCAACAGAAGAACGAAAGAAGATCACTTCCCCGACCGGAATGGTGCCATCCAGGCCTTTCACGCAGGCCATCATTAACGTAGAGGTCAGGGCACCGGCGATTTTCATCGACACACCGGTCGAGGGACTGGGCGAAGGGCGCATAGCGTGCAGAATTCCTGGCAGTAGATAGGTATCTATCAAACATACGCGGAATTTTTTTTATATCAGCTTAAAAATCAGCATGAAACGACTTTTTATTTTTTTTCGCGGAGGCAAAAGGCAGGAAATTTCGCAAGATGTATGCGATCGTGACAAACTCAAAAAAAAGGGGCCAACCTTTCGGTCAGCCCCTTTATTGCTATTAACTATCAGATGTCGCTTAAGCGCCCAGACGTTCTTTGATACGTGCAGACTTACCAGTACGCTCACGCAGGTAGTACAGTTTGGCTTTACGTACAGCACCACGACGTTTCACAGCAATCGAGTCGATTACTGGGGAGTGAGTCTGGAATACACGCTCAACGCCTTCGCCGTTAGAAATTTTGCGAACAGTGAATGCAGAATGCAGACCGCGGTTACGAATAGCGATAACCACGCCCTCGAATGCCTGCAGACGCTTTTTAGCACCTTCAACGACCCATACTTTCACTTCCACGGAATCACCCGGACGGAATGAAGGTACGTCCTGTTTCATCTGTTCTTGTTCGATCTGCTTAATAATGTTGCTCATAATTAAATCTCTTATCCTGGGTAAACTGATAGTTAAGGCGAACTAAGCGCTATGCCCGTTCAACCGTATCATCGTTTTGTTGCCTGGGTGTGTTCCCGTTGGAACTCAGCCAGCAACTTTGCTTGCTCTTCAGTCAGAGCCAGGTTTTCCAGAAGTTCAGGTCTTCTAAGCCAGGTACGGCCCAGCGACTGTTTCAGGCGCCACCGGCGAATATCAGCATGGTTGCCCGACAGTAAAACTGGCGGAACCTCCATCCCTTCTAACACCTCAGGCCGGGTATAGTGTGGGCAATCCAGCAAACCATCGGAAAACGAATCTTCCTCGGCTGACGCCTGTTTTCCCAGTACCCCCGGAATAAACCGGGAAACCGAGTCAATCAGCGTCATTGCTGGCAGCTCGCCACCACTGAGTACGTAATCCCCAATCGACCATTCTTCATCGATTTCGGTTTTAATCACGCGCTCATCAATCCCTTCGTAGCGACCACAGACCAGAATTAATTTCTGGTTGGTCGCCAGCTCGCAAACCCCATCTTGATCGAGTTTACGCCCCTGAGGTGACAGATAAATCACCTTAGCGCCTTCTCCTGCCGCCGCTTTTGCTGCGTGGATGGCATCCCGTAAAGGTTGAACCATCATTAGCATTCCCGGACCGCCGCCGTATGGACGTTCGTCCACGGTGCGATGCCGATCATGAGCGAAGTCACGAGGACTCCAGCTCTGAATGCTGAGCAGGCCATTTTTTACTGCCCGGCCAGTTACTCCGTAATCGGTAATTGCGCGAAACATTTCAGGAAACAGGCTGATTACACCAATCCACATACTTTGCGCCGGAGTATTACCGTTTTGTTCGGAGCTCAAAAACCAGGATCCCAATCTACCGTGATAACACGAGTAGTGAGATCGACATTCTTGATAACCTGTTCATCGAGGAACGGAATTAACCGCTCCTGCGCACCGAATGCATCCTTCAGGTTTGCCTTAACGACGATAACGTCGTTCGAACCGGTTTCCATCATATCGATGACTTTACCCAGCTCGTAGCCTTCAGTCGTGACCACCTGGCAGCCCATAAGGTCTTTCCAGTAGTAGTCGCCGTTATCCAGCTCTGGCAGTTGCTCTGAGTCCACGACAATTTCGCAATTGGTCAGTAGGCCCGCGGCATCACGATCGTCAATGCCTTTGACTTTGATGATCATGTCCTGATTGTGGCGCTTCCAGCCTTCCAGCTCGACAAGCTGCCATTGACCCGCCCGCTGGATAAACCACGGCTGATAGTCAAAAATGCTTTCGGCGTCTTCGGTGGAGGAAAACACTTTGAGCCAACCACGAATACCGTAGGCCGAGCCCATCTTCCCCAGAATTAACGGGTTAGCGGGAGGCTGGGCGGTGAGTTGCTTGCTCATGTTGACCACCGTGACAGATTAAGCTGCTTTCTTAGCTTGTTTGATCAGCGCGTTAACGCGATCAGACAGAGTAGCGCCCTGGCCAACCCAGTGCTCAATGCGGTCCAGATCCAGACGCAGTGGTTCAGCCTGACCTGAAGCGATCGGGTTGAAGAAACCAACGCGCTCAATGAAGCGACCGTTGCGAGCATTACGGCTGTCGGTTACGACTACCTGATAAAACGGACGCTTTTTAGCGCCGTGACGTGCCAAACGAATTGTTACCATAACATCCTCTTTAGTTAATAAAACAGCCGGGCCCCATTGAGGGAACGGGGCCCGGATGCAATATAAAAAGCCCGAAAATTTTACTCATTTTGGCGCAAAAAGCAATCTAATTCGCCTGAGTCATTTTCTGGCTGACTTAGCGGCCAGAGAAGCCCGGCGGCATCATACCTTTCATGCCGCGCATCATCTTCGCCATACCGCCCTTCTTCATCTTCTTCATCATGCGCTGCATGTCGTCGAACTGCTTCAATAAGCGGTTAACGTCCTGCACCTGCATACCTGAACCGGTGGCAATGCGGCGCTTACGGGAGCCTTTGATAATCTCAGGTTTTTCACGCTCTTTGCGTGTCATTGAATTAATCATCGCTTCCATGCGCACCAGCACTTTGTCGTCCATCTGCGATTTAACATTATCTGGCAGTTGGCCCATGCCCGGCAGCTTGCCCATCAGGCTCGCCATACCGCCCATGTTGCGCATCTGCTTCAACTGGTCGAGGAAGTCGTTCAGGTCGAAACCATCCCCCTTCTTCAGCTTACTGGCCAGTTTTTCTGCCTGCGCACGGTCTACTTTGCTTTCAATATCTTCGATCAGCGACAACATGTCGCCCATACCGAGAATACGAGAGGCAATACGATCCGGGTAGAACGGTTCCAGGGCTTCGGTTTTCTCACCGACGCCCATAAATTTAATCGGCTTACCGGTAATATGACGAATCGACAGCGCAGCACCACCGCGGGCATCACCGTCGACTTTCGTTAGTACCACACCCGTCAATGGTAAGGCTTCGTTGAACGCTTTCGCGGTGTTGGCGGCATCCTGGCCGGTCATCGCATCGACCACAAACAGTGTTTCAACCGGATTAATCGCGGCGTGAATCTGTTTGATCTCATCCATCATCGCTTCATCAACGTGCAAGCGACCTGCGGTATCCACCAGCAGCACATCGTAGAATTTCAGCTTCGCCTGTTGCAGCGCGCTGGTAACGATATCGACCGGTTTCTGACTGAGGTCTGACGGGCAGAAATCAACGCCGACCTGCTCTGCCAGTGTTTCCAACTGTTTAATCGCCGCAGGGCGATAAACGTCAGCAGACACCACCAGTACTTTTTTCTTGTGCTTTTCACGCAGGAACTTACCCAGCTTACCGACGCTGGTGGTTTTACCCGCACCCTGCAAGCCCGCCATCAGTACCACAGCAGGTGGCTGAGCAGCCAGGTTCAGAGTGTTGTTCTCTTCCCCCATGGCAGCAACCAGTTCGTTTTTAACGATCTTAACGAACTCCTGGCCCGGGGTCAGGCTTTTGTTCACTTCATGACCGACGGCGCGCTCTTTGACGCGTCCGATAAAGTCACGGACGACCGGCAGCGCGACGTCAGCTTCCAGCAACGCCATGCGCACTTCGCGCAGCGTGTCTTTAATATTATCTTCAGTCAGCCGCCCGCGGCCGCTGATATTGCGCAGGGTCTGCGACAGTCTGTCGGTTAAATTATCAAACATCGTCTCTCGCTCAACGTAATGAGAGGCCGCCTCGGCGACACAATGGCGCGGATTATAACATAGAGGCGCTGGGATCTCAGCCATATGCGATGAGATCGTTTGGAGCCAGCAGCCGCTGGCGCTATACTGACTTTTTTCTTCTCTGGCCGATACCTGACGAATTCTATGTCTGTAATTGCGATTCTGGCGCTACTCGCCTACTCATTCAGCCTTGCACTGATCGTTCCCAGCCTGTTGCGTAAAAACAGCACCTGGCGTCGTCTGGCAGTGCTTTCTGCCATCGCCGCCCTGGTTTGCCATGCCGTGGCGCTGGAGCAGCGTATTTTCGGACCAGATGGCGGGCAGAACCTCAGCCTGCTGAACATTGGTTCGCTGGTGAGCCTGTTGATCTGTGCGATTATGACGATTGTTGCCTCCCGCAACCGTGGCTGGATTTTGCTGCCGATTGTTTACAGCTTTGCGCTGATCAACCTGGCATTTGCCACATTTGTGCCTAACGCCTTTATTACCCACCTGGAAACCACGCCGGGCATGATGGTGCACATCGGGCTGGCACTTTTCGCCTATGCCACACTAATTATTGCCGCACTGTATGCATTACAGCTGGCCTGGATTGACTGGCTACTGAAGAACAAGAAGCTGGCCTTCAGCAACGATATCCCTCCGCTGATGACCATCGAACGTAAAATGTTTCATATCACCCAGATCGGCGTGGTGCTGTTAACGCTGGTACTCTGTACCGGATTGTTCTATCTGCAAGATCTGTTCAGCCGTGAAAATATCGATAAAGCCGTGCTGTCTATCCTGGCCTGGTTCCTCTATATCGTCCTGCTGTGGGGCCATTATCACGAAGGCTGGCGCGGTCGCCGTGTCGTATGGTTCAACTGCGGAGGCGCATTTTTACTGACCATGGCTTATTTCGGTAGCCGCATGCTGCAGCACTTCCTAACCTCCTGATTGACCACCACAAGGATTTCCCTTGGAACACGTTTCAACCACGACCCTGATCATCACGCTGGTTATTATGATTTTGGTGTCGGCGTACTTTTCCGGTTCCGAAACCGGCATGATGACACTCAACCGCTACAAGCTGCGTCATCAGGCTAAAAATGGTAACCGTGCCGCACGTCGTGTCGAAAAATTACTGCGTCGTCCTGACCGACTGATCAGCCTGGTGCTGATCGGCAATAACCTGGTCAACATTCTGGCCTCTGCGCTGGGAACCATTGTCGGCATGCGTTTGTATGGCGATGCGGGTGTGGCGATTGCCACCGGCATTCTGACCTTTCTTGTTCTGGTTTTTGCTGAAATCTTGCCAAAAACCATCGCAGCGCTCTATCCGGAAAAAGTGGCCTTCCCCAGCAGCGTGCTGCTCGGCCCCTTGCAGATTGTTATGATGCCGCTGGTATGGCTGCTGAACACCATTACCCGCATGCTGATGCGTCTGGTGGGAATGAAGAGCGATGGCGCAATCAGTGCGGCTTTGAGCAAAGACGAATTGCGTACCATCGTGTACGAATCGCGTTCACTGATGTCACGCCGCAATCAGGATATGCTGCTGTCCGTCCTCGATCTTGAAAAAGTGAATGTCGATGACATCATGGTGCCGCGTAACGAAATTGTCGGTATCAATATTAACGACGACTGGAAATCGATCGTACGCCAGCTGACTCACTCACCCCACGGCCGTATCGTCCTGTATCGCGACACCCTCGACAATGCCATGAGCATGCTGCGTGTGCGCGAAGCTTATCGTCTGATGACCGAGAAGAAAGAGTTCACCAAAGAGGTGATGCTGCGCGCCGCGGATGAAATTTACTATGTGCCAGAAGGAACACCGCTCAACGTACAGCTGGTCAAGTTCCAGCGGAATAAGAAGAAGGTCGGGCTGGTCGTCGATGAGTACGGCGATATTAAAGGTCTGGTGACCATCGAAGATATTCTGGAAGAGATTGTCGGCGACTTCACCACGTCCATGTCCCCGACGCTGGCCGAAGAAGTGGTACCACAGAATGATGGTTCGGTATTGATTGAGGGCAGCGCAAACATACGCGAGCTCAATAAAGCCTTTAACTGGACACTGCCGGAAGTCGAAGCGCGCACCGTTAACGGCATGATCCTTGAGGCATTGCAGGATATTCCGCTCGCCAATACCACGGTACAAATTGGCCATTATGCCGTCGACATTCTTGATGTGCAGGACAATATGATTAAGCAGGTACGGATTACACCGCAAACGTCGCTAAAGGAGTCGGTGGGATCGTCGTAGGGGTCAGGCATGCCTGACCCGGGCGAAGCATGCTTCGCCCCTACGATTTAGATATGCAGTTCTTTCAGTTTTTCTTTCGGCAGCGCCAGTTCATCGTTACGGTTAACGCGAATGTCGTTGTCGAGGATGTTACGCGCGATGTCCTGCGCTTCATCCAGTGAGTGCATTTCACAGGTCCCGCACTGATAAATATTCAGTTCAGGGATATCACTCTGGTTTTTCACTTTCAGCACATCAGCCATCGCGGCTTTCCATGCTTTTGCTACACGCTGCTCGTCCGGCGTGCCAATCAGGCTCATGTAGAAGCCCGTACGGCAACCCATTGGCGAAATATCAATGATTTCCACACCGTCACCGTTCAGGTGATCGCGCATGAAGCCGGCAAAAAGGTGCTCCAGCGTGTGGATACCGCGTTCGGTCAAAATCTCGATATTCGGTCGGCAGAAACGCAGATCGAAAACCGTGATGGTGTCGCCAGCAGGCGTGTTCATGGTTTTAGCTACGCGTACAGCAGGAGCGGCCATGATGGTGTGATCGACGGTAAAGCTATCCAGCAATGGCATACTTGTTACCTCAACAAATGAATTTATTTTTGAACTGATGAAACTTTCTCGAACGCTGCGCGTCTGAATATATGAAAGACGCGCATTTGTTATCATCCATCTCATCCCTGACAACAACAGAGATGCGAATTTTGGCCACAGTTATGTGGCCTTTTTCTTTTGTATCGCTTAGCTCTTACCTTTCAAAAAGGTTTCAAGGTCAAGCGTATCACTTTCTTCAATGTCCTGCTGACTATCCTGCGAGCGTTGCGCTTCATCGCTAAACTGCTGTTCGGTCAGCACTTCCAGTGACTCTTCGCTTAACTGAGCACGATACTGCTCGGCCAGGGCCAGCCCGGCACCCGCGATACCGTTCTCTTTTAAAATATCCAGGAATCGCGCGGAATAGGTCAGATCGGGATCGTCGAATGATGCCACCAGTCGGTCACAAACTTCCTGGTAATGATGTTCGTCACTCTGACTGTCGAGCGTTTCCGCCACGCGACGGAGATCGCTGAACAATGCCTTGCCCACATCAACCAGCAAATGCTGCGACTCTTCGCATCCCATGCTGATCGTCTGACCGGGTTTGCGCCCTTCAAGGATCACTCGATTCCAGTTTTTACGTGTGCAGGCAAGCTCAGCGCTGTTCATCTCAGGCGCATCGGCCAGCGTACACCAGACCAGGAACAAATCGAGGAACCGCACCTGGTTCGCATCCACACCAATCGGTGAGAAGGGATTAATGTCCAGTGAGCGGACTTCGATATATTCAATCCCACCGCGCTGCAGTGCATCCGAAGGTGCCTCGCCAGAACGTGTCACACGCTTTGGTCGGATCGGCGCGTACAGCTCGTTTTCAATCTGCAATACGTTGGTATTCAGCTGTAACCAGTCACCGTTTTCATCTTTCACCCCCATCGCAGCAAACTCTTCCGACGGTGTTTTAATCGCCGCTTTCAGACCAGTAATGTAGTCCGGAAGATTGTTGAAGGTGATGCCAAGATTACTCTGGGATTTATTGGTATAGCCCAGATCGCTCAGACGCAGGGAAGTCGCATACGGCAGTGACAGCATTCCCTTATCACTGCGATCAAACGGCAGTGCGCTCTCTTTACCTTGCAGGAATGAGGAACAGATCGCCGGTGAAGCACCGAACAGATACGGGATCACCCAGCCAAAGCGATAATAGTTACGGATCAGGCGCAGATAGCCATCAGAGATAGCCTCTTTTCCGCTTTCAGCATCCTTCACCCCAGCCCACTCCTGCCAGAAGGAGAGCGGCAGTGAGAAGTTATAATGCACGCCAGAGATAATCTGCATCAGCGCGCCGTAACGGTTTTTGAGACCCTGGCGATACAGTGTTTTCATCTGGCCAATATTCGAACGACCATACTGCGCCAGCTCGATATCCTGATCGGGAGCGATCATGCATGGCATGCTCATCGGCCACATACGTTCTTCGCCTAACTCACGGGCGACATGGCGATGGATATCCCGCAAGAATGCCAGCAGATGATCAATATCCTGATGGACCGGCGTGATAAATTCTAATAATGCTTCGGCAAAGTCAGTGGTAATCCACTTATGTGTTAAAGCTGAACCAAGAGAAGCTGGGTGTCCGGTAGTGGCAAGATGGCCATCCGGCCTGACGCGCAGCGTTTCGCGCTCAATGCCGCGACCAATACCTTTAAGTGCGTCAGGATGAGCTTCCAGCCAGGAAAGCGCCTGTGATACGTCCGGGATCAAATTGACCTCCCGCTCAGAGAAAAATTTATTATTGTTCAGCATAATGTTAACCGTAGCGCCGCCTTAAAGCGAATCAATGCCACCATTCCATGCCCTGTAGTGTTGCGGCTGCCAGCACCAGATAACGCAGGGTCTTACCGATAGCGAGACATATCACCATCGGCAGCCAGGCGAAACGTAGCCAGCCAGCAAGAACGCATAGCAGATCACCAATCACTGGTAACCAGCTAAAAAGCAGCGCAGCAGGCCCCATTTGGTGCAGCCACGCCGTTGCTGTGTTGTGCCATCGCCCCTGACTTTTTAATGGAAGCAGGCGACCCATAACGATGTTGGTTAAACCACCCAGAGTATTTCCCAGTGCGGCAATCAGGATCAATGCCGTGACAGAAACCTTCCCCGCCAGCAGTAACCCCACCAGTAACGCTTCAGAACTCCCCGGCAATAACGTGGCGCTCAAAAAGCTACTGGCAAACATCGAACCGTAAGCTAACCATTCACTCACAGCAGACGGACATCCACCGCATCCATACCTGCCGCACGTGCCGCCTGTATACCAAAATCAGCGTCTTCAAACACCACACAGCGTGCAGCGGGTACGCCGATCAATTCAGCGCAACGCAGAAATGTATCAGGTTCTGGCTTATGGCGTTTAACATCATCTGCTCCGACAATGGCATCAAAGTGATTCAGTAGCCCCAGATGCTGTAACAGTCCCACCGCCATTGCATGCTCACTGCCGGTGCCTACCGCCATTGGACGGCGCCCTTTATAGGCCTTCACCACATCAATGAGCGGTAATGGCTGTACGCTGTCGAACAGCATCGTTTTCAGTAATGCCGTCTTTTCTTCGGCCAACCGGTAAGGATCAAGATCGCTTTGCTGGCTGGCAATGATCACCTGCGCAATGTGCCAGGTTGGCGAACCGTTCAGGCCAATGATGGCCGTTTCATCGAAGGTCATGCCATATTGCCCCAGCACCTGATGCCAGGCTTTACGGTGTGTTGGCTCGGTATCGAGGATGGTGCCATCCATATCGAATATCAGGCCGTCATAAGCATCGTACATTCTCGCATCCATTCTGATAACGGAACGATTACTTTAGCGTAAAAGCACCCTCGTTGTCGCTGTTGGCATGGATCAGCAAATGCTTTGAAAAATATAGGGATTTTGATTATCAGATAAATGCGTGAGATAAAGCGCAGGTTAATTTGAGTTAAGTGAGTAATTCGTAAGAAGGATTTTGAGAAAAGTGCAGAAAGGAGTAATGGTGTTACCCGTACAAAGGGGCTTTTAATCTTGTAAAAGATGGTGCATCCAAGAGGATGGATTCGGCTTCGCCTTACCCTGACGGGCCGTTGCAAGCGACGTTATCCTCCTTTGTGCTGGCGTTCACTGCTCTACAACATGCCAGTACAGAGGTGCTTCCCACTCTTACTAAATATGGTGCATCCAGGAGGATTCGAACCTCCGACCGCTCGGTTCGTAGCCGAGTACTCTATCCAGCTGAGCTATGGATGCATTGGTAAAACGTATGACGCTGTGTAGTGAAGAATAGAGTGCTTCCCATTCATACAAAATAGGGTGCATTCAGGAGGATGATTCGGCTTCGCCTCACCCTGACGGGCCGTCGCAAGCGACGTTATCCTGCTTTGTGCTGGCGTTTACTGCTCTACAACATGCCAGTACAGAGGTGCTTCCCACTCTTACTAAAATATGGTGCATCCAGGAGGATTCGAACCTCCGACCGCTCGGTTCGTAGCCGAGTACTCTATCCAGCTGAGCTATGGATGCATTGGTAAAGCTATGCAGTAGTTTACTCTGCACGGTAACGCTATTGGGGGAGGTAAAGCGACAAACCTGAGGAGATACTGAAGAAAATCACGACCACTCGTTGAGAATGGTGCATCCAGGAGGATTATTCGGCTTCGCCTCACCCTGACGGGCCGTCGCAAGCGACGTTATCCTGCTTTGTGCTGGCGTTTACTGCTCTACAACATGCCAGTACAGAGGTGCTTCCCACTCTTACTAAATATGGTGCATCCAGGAGGATTCGAACCTCCGACCGCTCGGTTCGTAGCCGAGTACTCTATCCAGCTGAGCTATGGATGCATTGCTAATTCTTGTATAACGCAGGGTGCTGACTACTCACCATGACGCAGGGCTGCTAACGCTGCATCGGTACTACCCAAAATTAAAGCCGCACTAAGCAGCCTTAAAGAATATGGTGCATCCAGGAGGATTCGAACCTCCGACCGCTCGGTTCGTAGCCGAGTACTCTATCCAGCTGAGCTATGGATGCATTGCTAATTCTTGTATAACGCAGGGTGCTGACTACTCACCATGACGCAGGGCTGCTAACGCTGCATCGGTACTACCCAAAATTAAAGCCGCACTAAGCAGCCTTAAAGAATATGGTGCATCCAGGAGGATTCGAACCTCCGACCGCTCGGTTCGTAGCCGAGTACTCTATCCAGCTGAGCTATGGATGCAAAATGGCGGTGAGGCGGGGATTCGAACCCCGGATGCAGCTTTTGACCGCATACTCCCTTAGCAGGGGAGCGCCTTCAGCCTCTCGGCCACCTCACCACTAGCACTCTTTCGAGTTGTGCTTCAGAACGTTGTATCTGCTCATCGGCACTGCGTGGCGCACATATTACTTTCTGGGCGTTGTAAGTCAAACAATTTCTCCCCCTTTTTTCATCACTCGCGTCTGATTGCACAAAAGCCACGCAAGTCGACCACTTTGACGACAAAAAGAGTGATTTATCAACAAAGAATACCGCGAATTTCAGGTGAAACAACGACGACGAAAATGAGCACAGCAGAAAAATTCTGGCAAAAGAATGATGCAAATGGGGGATAAATGGGGAAAAAGCTAACAGGAGATAGATAAAGGGGGGCGAAAACCGGTAGCGCCTCGCTACTGGGAGCGAGGCGCTGGATCCGTTAGTAACTTGTTTGCTGAGTCTTTTCGGCCTGGATGCGCTGATAGATCTCTTCACGATGCACCGAAACTTCTTTAGGGGCGTTCACACCAATACGTACCTGGTTACCTTTGACTCCCAGCACAGTTACAGTCACCTCATCACCGATCATGAGGGTTTCACCAACTCGACGAGTTAGAATAAGCATTCTTTGCTCCTTGAAAGATTAAAAGAGTCGGGTTACGTGCTTCCCGGCATTATCCATCGTATAACGCTAAATGTAGATTATGACAAATACACCAATAGCGCACCTGTCTGCCAATACATTCTGCTGATACTTAGTTTAGCCGAAAACCAGATCATCAACCTGACTTTATGATTACAGGGGCGTATCGCTTGAACAAACGCCCATCCCAGAGGGGCCTGAGCGCTTCTCCACGATACATTTTTATAGTGTTACAGTTTTGCAGCCACCCATGCCTCAACGCCAGCCAGAGCCGCAGGCAGCGCCTGCGCATCTGTACCGCCGGCCTGAGCCATATCCGGTCGACCGCCACCCTTACCACCGACCCGCTGAGCCAACTCGCCCACCAGTTCGCCCGCTTTTACGCGATCGGTCAGGTCTTTAGTCACCCCGGCAATCAGGGATACTTTGCCATCAGCGACGGTTGCCAGCACGATAACCGCAGAGCCAAGCTGGTTTTTCAGGTCATCGACCATCGTACGCAGCATCTTAGGCTCAACGTTGCTCAGTTCGCTGACCAGCAGCCTGGTGCCCTTCAACGCAATAGCTTTACTGCTCAGTGAGGCACTTTCTTGCGCAGCTTGTTGATCTTTCAACTGCTGCAACTCTTTTTCCAGCCCGCGTGCATGGTCAATCAGCGCGCGAACTTTTTCATTCAAATTACTGTTATTGGCTTTCACCAGGTGAGCAATATCAAGCAACTGCTCATTCTGGCTGTAAACCTGCGCCAGTGCGCCTTCACCGGTCACGGCTTCAATACGGCGTACGCCTGCAGCAGTGCCCGACTCTGACGTAATACGGAACAGACCGATATCACCGGTACGGCTGGCGTGAACACCACCACACAACTCGGTAGAGAAGTCGCCCATGCCAACCACACGCACATGATCATCATACTTCTCACCAAACAACGCCATCGCACCGTGTGCTTTCGCCGCTTCGAGTTCCATGATGTTGGTATCAATCGGCAGGTTACGACGGATCTGGGCGTTGACGATCTCTTCGACCTGACGAATTTCAACCGGCTTCATCGCTTCGAAATGCGAGAAGTCAAAACGCAGGTACTTATCGTTAACCAGAGAGCCTTTCTGCGCGACATGGTCGCCCAGAACCTGGCGCAACGCAGCATGCAGCAGGTGCGTTGCCGAGTGGTTAAGGCGAATGCGTGCACGACGAGTTTCATTGACCTGAGCCGCAATGCGGTCGCCTACACGCAGTTGGCCGGAAGCCAGTTTACCGATATGACCGATCGCTTGTGCGTATTTCTGTGTGTCGTTAACCGTGAACGTGGCACCCTTTTCGCTTTTCAGCTCACCGGTATCACCTACCTGACCACCGGATTCACCATAGAATGGTGTTTCGTCAAGAACGATCACCCCTTCCTGACCGGCACGGATTTCATCCGCCGCCTGTCCGTCAACGAAAATGGCGGTCACCGCCGCATTCAGCGCTAACTGCTCGTAGCCTTTAAAAGCTGACGCCTGCTCGATACGGATAACGTTGTTGTAGTCCGTCCCGAAACCACTGCCACTGCGTGCACGTTGACGCTGCTGCTCCATCGCCTGTTCAAAGCCGGCTTCATCAATTTTCAGGTTACGCTCACGGCACACATCGGCAGTGAGGTCAGCCGGGAAACCGAAGGTGTCGTACAGACGGAAGACGGTTTCACCGTCCAGCGTATCACCCTCCAGGTTTTCCAGCTCTTCATCCAGTAAAGCCAGACCGCGTTCCAGCGTTTTCGCAAACTGCTCTTCTTCCGTTTTAAGGATTTTCTCAACCAGCGACTGCTGATTTTTCAACTCTTCGCCAGCCGCACCCATCACGGCGATCAGCGGAGCCACCAGCTTGTAGAAGAATGTCCCTTCTGCACCCAGCATGTTGCCATGACGTACTGCGCGACGAATGATACGACGCAGCACATAACCCCGGTTTTCACTGGACGGGATGACACCATCAGCGATCAGGAACGCACAGGAACGAATATGGTCAGCGATCACGCGCAGGGATTTATTCCCCAGATCGGTGGCTCCAGTCTCTTGTGCAACTGATTGGATCAGCTGTGCAAACAGATCGATTTCATAGTTGGAGTTCACATGTTGCAGGACCGCGCTGATACGTTCCAGGCCCATGCCGGTATCCACGGAAGGTTTCGGCAGTGGCAGCATCGTGCCGTCAGACTGACGGTTGAACTGCATAAAGACGATGTTCCAGATCTCAATGTAACGATCGCCATCTTCTTCCGGGCTACCCGGAGGGCCACCCCAGATGTGATCGCCGTGGTCGAAGAAGATCTCAGAGCACGGGCCGCATGGACCGGTATCGCCCATTTGCCAGAAGTTATCAGAGGCGTAGGCGCCACCTTTGTTGTCACCGATACGGATAATACGCTCACGTGGTACACCGATCTCGTTTTCCCAGATGCCGTAAGCTTCGTCATCGGTTTCGTACACGGTCACCCACAGTTTCTCTTTAGGCAGACCGAACCACTCGGGGCTGGTCAGCAACTCCCATGCAAAGGCAATCGCTTCTTTTTTGAAGTAATCGCCAAAGCTGAAGTTACCCAACATTTCGAAGAAAGTATGGTGACGGGCGGTGTAACCTACGTTTTCAAGGTCGTTGTGTTTACCACCGGCGCGCACGCAGCGCTGCGAGGTCGTCGCCCGGGAGTAGTTGCGCTTATCCTGACCAAGGAAAACGTCTTTAAACTGGTTCATCCCGGCGTTAGTGAATAACAGCGTCGGGTCATTGTTCGGGACGAGGGAGCTACTGGCTACAACCTGATGTCCCTTGCTCTGGAAAAAGTCGAGAAACGCTTGACGAATCTCCGCAGTGCTCTTGCTCATATTTGTCCTGGAATCACGCTAACGAACGTTTCGTGGGTCTTGCTACGCCGGTATTGCTTTCGCCAGCGACGACACACGAACAAAAAGTGGTGAATAAGATAAATTTTCTTCAGGGGGAAGTAAAATCCCATCGACGGTCAATGATCAAAATTCTCGAAAATTGACCGGATATCTTCCATAAAGAAGCCTTTAGCCATCAGATAACGCTGCACTTTCGCTTTTTCCTTCCATTCAGATGGCAGGGGCAGACCAAACTTACGTTCAGCCAGCATAAAAGCCTGAGCTTGCCAGTCAATTTCTGCGGCAAACAGCGTCTCATCGATCAGCGTTTTATCAATCCCCTTCTGCCCCAACTCCATACGAATGCGTTGCGGCCCGTAACCTTTACGGCTTCGCCCTGCCACATAACGCTCAGCGAAGCGGGTATCATCCAGCCAGTTATGCTGGTAGCACCATTCGACAACACGGTCGATCTCTTCCGGGGCCAGCGGCTCTGGGGATGTTTCTTGTTTAGCACCCTGCTGTTTCTCGCCCTGTTGTTTAGCGAATTGGGCAGCGCGCTCGCTTGAAATAACCAGCTTGCGGCGAAATTCTGCTTCACTGTGATCGCGCATTGCGAGAATACGCATTGCCCGCTCCAGCAGTTTCGCGTGCCGGGTTCGTTCAGTGGTCTCTGACATAGTGCCCCACACAGCGTTGAGTCAATGTAACAGGTGATCAAGGGTAACGTCTGATGGCAGTGCTTGCGAGGAAAATGCGCAGAAAGAGGAGGATAAGTCGCGGGTTTATACGTTTCGGGTGGAACCCGTCGTTACACAATGAAAAAAGGGAACCGCTTTTGCGATTCCCTTCTGGTACAGCGGGCCGAATCTCATCGACCCCTACCGATAATCAGAGGTCTTCGTTGACTTCATTTTCTGCTTCATGCGGTGCAGGAACAAAATCAGGCTTGGCATCCGGATTGTTCAGCAGCATTTCACGCAGCTTTGCTTCGATTTCGTTAGCAATAGCCGGGTTTTCTTTCAGGAAGTTACCCGAGTTAGCCTTACCCTGACCAATTTTGTCACCGTTGTAGCTGTACCAGGCACCCGCTTTTTCGATCAGCTTGTGCTTCACGCCGAGGTCAACCAGCTCACCAAAGACGTTGATACCTTCGCCGTACAAGATCTGGAATTCAGCCTGCTTGAATGGCGCTGCGATTTTGTTTTTCACCACTTTAACGCGGGTCTCACTGCCCACCACTTCATCGCCCTCTTTGATCGCGCCGATGCGGCGAATATCCAGACGGACAGAAGCGTAGAATTTAAGAGCGTTACCGCCGGTGGTGGTTTCCGGGTTACCGAACATCACACCAATTTTCATACGAATTTGGTTGATGAAGATCAGCAGCGTACCCGAATTTTTCAGGTTACCGGCCAGCTTACGCATCGCCTGGCTCATCATACGTGCCGCAAGGCCCATGTGAGAGTCGCCAATTTCACCTTCAATTTCCGCTTTCGGCGTCAGTGCCGCCACGGAATCGACAATGATGACATCAACCGCACCAGAACGTGCCAGCGCATCACAGATTTCCAACGCCTGCTCACCGGTATCCGGCTGAGAACACAGCAGGTTGTCGATATCCACGCCCAATTTCTTGGCGTAAACCGGGTCCAGTGCGTGCTCGGCATCGATAAACGCACAGGTTTTACCTTTACGCTGCGCAGAAGCAATCACCTGCAGGGTCAGCGTCGTTTTACCGGAAGATTCTGGACCATAAATTTCGACGATACGGCCCATCGGCAGGCCGCCGGCCCCCAGCGCGATATCCAGTGATAAAGAACCGGTAGAGATGGTTTCCACATCCATAGTGCGGTCTTCACCCAGGCGCATGATGGAGCCTTTACCAAATTGCTTTTCAATCTGGCCCAGCGCTGCTGCCAGTGCTTTTTGCTTGTTTTCGTCGATAGCCATTTTTACTCCTAATCATGCGGGTAAAGCACACGTAGATGCTGCTTCGTCTCTAAAATATGCGCTGATTATACTGTATGGTCATACAGTATCAAGTTTAATTTTTGAGAAAATGATCGTGCAAGGTCTGGAGCGCCCAGGCTGTTGCCTGGCGACGAACGGCCTCACGGTCGCCGCTAAAGCGCTGCACCAGCGTCAGCACTTCACCGCTGGCAGAAGCGAAGCCAAACCAGACGGTACCCACAGGTTTTTCGTCACTGCCGCCATCCGGCCCGGCGATCCCGCTGACCGAGATAGCGTACTGCGCCCCGGCTTCACGCAACGCGCCCTGCGCCATTTCCTGCACAACCTGCTCACTGACCGCGCCGAACTGCGTCAGCGAGGCTTCCGTCACACCGATCATCTGTTGCTTGGCGTCATTACTGTAGGTCACAAAACCGCGCTGGAACCAGGCTGAGCTGCCCGCAATATCCGTCAGCACTTTGGCAATCCAGCCCCCGGTGCAGGACTCAGCCGTGGTAACACTGGCATGGCGTGCCAGCAAACGCTCGCCAACACGGGTACTCAATTGGATTAATTCGTTATCGGTCATCGTGCTCTCTGCTCCCTGATAATGAAGAGCCAGAGAGTAGCACTTTTCCCGGGTTCACGCGGCGTCGAAACCCGTTTTTGCGGCGCGGCTTCCAGGCTTTCTATCAGACTTTCTGCGCCACCAGAAACAAACGCGGAAAGGCCAGCAGCAGATTGCCATCCTGCCGGGGCGGATACGCGCGGGCGATCTCAGCATGGTAGTCTGCCAGCCATAACGCCTGCTCCGCGTCGTCCAGCGCGGCGAGATACGGACGTAATCCGGTTGCAAGCAGCCAGTCGATAATCGCCTGTGGCGACGGCATCACGTGATAGTAAGTGGTGCGCCAGAGATCAACACGGCAACCGGCTGTGGTCAGCAGATCATAATAGTCATCGGTCGACAGCAGGCGTTTACGCGCCGCAGCCTGCGGGTCCGTTTTCGCCTGCCAGGCCGGACGTTCTGCCACATGACGCATCAGACGATGGCTTGGTTCGTCAAGATTATCCGGCATCTGTATGGCCAGTACCCCGCCAGGAGCAAGCTGAGTCACCAGATGAGGCAGCAACACCGGATGATCGGTCAGCCACTGAAGTGACGCATTGGCATAAATGACATCCTGCGGCGGCGTTGCCTGCCAGTGGCGAATATCCGCTAGCGTAAACTTACAGTCCGGCAGACGGCGTTGCGCCTGATCGAGCATCGCCTGTGAGCTGTCAAGGCCCGTCACCTGAGCCTCAGGCCAGTTCTGATGCAATAATTCAGTGCTGTTACCCGGGCCGCAGCCGAGGTCAGTGACATAAGCGGGGGATAAGAGGGGAATACGGTTGAGGAGTTCCTGCGCCGGGCGCGTGCGTTCAGCTTCGAACTGACGATAAAGATCGGGGTTCCAGTCTTTCATTATTCCTCGCTCAGGGATGAAGTGGCAGTCAGGTCTACTGTAGACCTGGCTACCACTGCGATAAATAACAAAATTGCGTCAAAATACTAAGCCGTGTTTAGCGCGCCTGTTTCACCGCAAGCCCCAGTTGCCACACCGCCATCGCATAATGGTTGCTGTGGTTATAACGGGTAATGGCATAGAAGTTCGGCAAGCCGTACCAGTACTGGTAACGCGTCCCCATATCGAATTTCAACAGGCTGACCTGCTGGTTATTATCCAGAGGGATAACCGGTGACAACCCGGCTTCTGCCAGTTTAGCCACGGTATAGCGGGTTTTAAACCCGCTTTCCAGACCGGGCGCCTGACCATTGGCCTCCACGGCAACGGTACCGTTAGTCAGCCAGCCGTGCGCCTGGAAGTAGTGCGCCACGCTGCCAATCGCATCAACCGGGTCCCACAGGTTAATATGCCCGTCGCCGTTGAAGTCCACCGCGTACTGCTTAAACGCAGAAGGCATAAACTGGCCGTAGCCCATTGCGCCAGCAAACGAGCCACGCAGATCAAGCGGGTCATCATCCTCTTCACGTGCCATCAGCAGGAAGGTTTCCAGCTCACCGCTGAAGTATTCAGCTCGGCGCGGGTAGTTAAAGGACAACGTTGCCAGAGCATCAAGAATACGTGTTTTCCCCATCACGCGGCCCCAACGGGTTTCCACGCCGATAATGCCAACAATGATTTCCGGTGGCACACCATAGGTCTGCTCTGCACGCTGCAAGGCGTCCTGATACTGATTCCAGAATGCCACGCCGTTCTGCACGTTATCCGGGGTAATAAATTTGCTGCGATAACGCATCCACGCGCCGTTTGGCCCGGTCGGTCCCTGCGCCGTGGGGGTTGGCGCCTGACGATCCATCAGGCGGACAATCCAGTCGAGATTCTTCGCCTGAGCCAGCACGTTGTGCAGCTGCTCGCGTTCAAAACCGTGCTTACGCACCATTTTGTCGATAAATGCATTGGCAGCCTGGTTATTGGCAAAATCGCCACCCAATACGGCCCCACTGTGGGAGGGTTCCAGCAGGAATCCACCGTTGCCTTTAAACGGATTGCCATGAGGTTCAGCCGGGGCCGTCTTCGGCTGGCTGCTACAGGCGGTGAGTAATGCGAGGACAGGGAGAAGCGAAACCAGATAACGCATTAGATATCCATATTGCCGTTTAATAGTGTCAGAAACAGATGGTAAAGCATTGATGAGGAGGAGTTAAGCGGATTTACCAAACCTGATAAGGGATTGGTGTGAAAATCTCCCCTGCCCGGGCAGGCAGAGGAGAAAAGAGGATCACGCCTGGCGGAAGACGCTGAGATCCTGGTGCTGCGAAAACAGATCATCCAGCTCGTTCTGATGGGTGATCGCCACCACCGTTGTCCCCGGCAGTTCAGCGCGGACAAGCGTAAGCAGTTGACGGGCAGCCCCCTGATCGAGACTGCTGGTTGCCTCGTCCAGATACAGAGTATCAGGCCGGGCAATCAGCGCACGGGCAAACGCCAGCCGCTGGCGTTCACCGCCGGAAAATACCCGATCCCAGTTCTGCTGCTCCGCCAGCTTGTCACACCAGGCCGACAACCCGACCTTGTCCAACACATCCCTCAGGAATGCGCTATCCAGCAACGGTGGCTGCGGATAGCAGAGAATCTCCGCCAGCGTCCCCTGCCCGAGATAGCTCTGCTGCGGCAGCAGCAAACTGCGCCCTTCCTGTGCCTGCCACTCTCCATCGTAATAAGGCCACAAGCCGTTCAGGGTACGCAACAACGTCGACTTGCCCAATCCGCTGCGACCAGAGAGCTTGCTCCAGCTACCGGGTACACACTGCAATACCACATTACGCATCAGCGGCTGCCCCTGCGGCGTAGTCAAAGAGAGATCGCGGACGTTCAGCGCTGGCCCCGTCGGTGGCGGTGCCTGCTGCGTCTGGTGCGCCTGGATTTCCGCCCGAAACTGGGAAAGACGTTGCATACTGGCCGACAACAGCGCCAGCTCATGGTACATACGAATAAACCAGCTCAGGCCACTATGTACCTGACCAAAGGCACTGCGTATTTGCATCAATCCGCCCAGCGTCACCGCTTTACTGAGAAATACAGGCAAAGCAGCAAATACCGGGACAATCAGGCTGATGCGCATATAGCCCGTGGTAAATAAACCGAGGTTACGCTTAGCATTCATCAGTGAGCGCCAGTTCTGCACAATGGCTATAAAATTACGCGTCAGGTGGCGTTTTTCCTGCTGTTCACCACCATACTGTGCAATCTGTTCAGCATGGTCATGCTTACGCAGCAGCGAGGCGCGGAAATCGGCTTCCGCCTTCTGTTTATGGTAGTTCAGACCGTGCAATTTTTTCCCGATCAGATGCGTCACCAGGCTGCCCACCAGCGTATAAATCAGCACCACCCATACCAGATAGCCTTTTATCACCCACTCGCGACCCAACAGCGTGAAATGCTGCACGCCGGAGAGCTGCCAGAGAATGATGACAAACGAGAACAGCTGCGCCACTACGATGAGGAAATTGACCGTAAGACTGACGGTTTTATCGACAAACAGCTCCACATCCTGCGCAATACGCTGATCGGGATTGTCGGTATTTCCGGTGAGCGACATACGATAGAACGCCCGCTTTGCCAGCCAGCTGTCCACCAGCTCTGACGTCAGCGCAGTACGCCAGCGAATAATCAGTAGCTCAGTAAACCAGTCCTGATAGACAAACACCCCGATATAAATCGCGATATAGACAAAGTAATCTTTGATCAGCGACCAGAGCAGGCCGCTGTAATACGCCCCCAGCGCGTCATAAAAGCTTTTCGTCCAGCTATTAAACAGCACGTTAAGCCAGACGATGGTCCCCCCCATCGCCACAATCACGGCAATCAGCAGCCAGCCCTGCCAGCTGCGGCGGTTACCCCAGAAGGGTCGACACAGCGCCCAGAATTGTTCGGCAACCCTCTTCATGGTTTACCCTGCTGCGGCAGAGAAATATGGAGCACCCGGTTATCGGCACTCAACAGGTGACCCGCGGCCTCACGCACGCCCGCCAGGGTAATGCTGTCGGCGAGCTGTGCCACGTCGCTCAGATAACGCGGATCGTCGAAGTGGCGATAACTGAGTTCCAGGCGGCGTTGCAGCGTGGTGATATCCTGCTTACGGGCATTTTCAGCACGGATAAAGAGGTGTTTTTGTTCATCCACCTGTTGCTGAGTAATCTGTTCTGGAAGCTGCGCAAGCACCTGTTCAGCCCGCTGCCACAACTCCTGCGCCCGCTGCGGGGAGCTGGTAAATGTCACTTCCGTTTCGATACGCTGATGCAGGTCCGACAGCTCGCTGTTCATTTGCAGGCGATAAATCCCCAGCGCATCGTCACGCAGGCTGTTTTTCAGCGCCTGATTCGCCAGATTACGCGCAATACTCACCTGCACGGCGGCCTGTGGCGACCAGCTGACGGGCGTAAAGCTCCAGGCTTTGACCTCGGCGCGGGGTTCGATATTCACCGCCACGTGGGCATCAAAACGCCCTGTACGCGGCAACTCAGGCGCGGTGGCGTTCATCGGCGCGCGCGGAATGGAAGCCAGATAACGCTCTGCCAGTGGCAATAGCTGTTCAGATGGCATATCAGCCAGTAAATACCAGGTGACCGGGGCCGATGCCGTGATGTGCCACTGCTGCAGTAAGGTGGTGGACTCCAGTTGCTTTAACGCTTGTGCATCCGGTGCCTGCCACCCTGGCTGACCATAGCGCAACAGACGGATCTGTCGTGCACGGCTATCCTGTACCGTTTGTCTCTGCGTTGTTTGCTGACGGGCCAGACGCATCATATTGTCTTTCATGATGCGGGTATCAATACCCGGTTCAACCTGCAGCGCATGGCTCAGCGCCAGCAGATTTTCCAGCTCACTCCGCGAACTCTGGCCGGAATACTGCAATGCTTCAGCCTGCTGAGAAACGGACAGTGACAGCGATCGCTGCTGTTTCCACGCCTGTAGCTGCTCACTCTGCCAGCCCTGCGGGCCACTTTGACCCACCAACTGTGCCGCCAGCTGCGCCTGCCACGGGTTCAGCCCCTGTGAACGGAAGCCAGCCACACTGCTGCCGGATAACCAGACCTTATCTCCTGCCAGCGGCGTACGCAGCCAGACCAGGCGATCGCCGTTGCTCAGTGTCCACTGCTCCACCTGCTGCGCGGGCCAGGTTTTCACCGCCGTACGTGCCCCCCGCGCCTTAACAGCGTTCAACACCATCACGGTCTGATCCACGCTGCGTTCTGGCGCTGCCAGTGGCGCCTTTTTCAACTGCTGCTCCTGGCGTAAAACAGCCTGAACCGTCGGCAGAGTGAAAGGCGTCAGCCCTGGGACGCTGAACTGCACCAGACGGTCCGGGAGACTTAACCAGCGCTGAAACAGTGCATTCACCTGCTGATTATCAATGCTGTCTAACAGCATCAGCGCCTGACGGCCGCGCTGCTGGCTGCCGGTATAAGGCTTGTCCTGTGCCCAGACGGTCGCAATCTGCTGCACCCAGTCGGCAAACTCGCGCTGCTCCTCTTTGCCCGCCATACGCTGAGCGACGTCGCGGATATCCTGCTTCACTGCCGCAATATCCACATCACTCAAGCCATAGCGCCGCATACGCTCCTGCTCACGCAGTAGCACCGTCAGCGCGGCGGCATGACCATCGGGCATCACATCGGCAAACAGGCCCAGCGCCTGGGTCGTTTTACCGATATCGGATTTCCGCACCACCAGACTGCTGACCTCCACCGGCAGATCAGACTTCTGACGGCGCATCTGGCGGCTCCAGGCTGACAGCGCAATCTGGCTGGTCAGTCGCTCACGCAGCGTGGTTTGTCCGGGATTAAAACGCAGCACCAAAGACACCTGGCTGCTGCCGCTCTCGCTGTCTTGCAGACGTACCACTTTTAACTGCGGTTTCAGCGGCGGCTCATAATAATCGCGTGCCGGGACAGTGCCGGCAGGCAGTGTGGCGAAGGCCCGGTGTATTTCTGCGGCCACCTCAGCCGGTGCAAAATCACCGATAATCAACAGGCGCATATTGCCGGGGTGATACCAGCGCTGATAGAACTGCTGAAGGGTACTGGCAGGCGTTGTCCGAATCGAGGCTTCAGTGCCAATAGTTGGACGTTCCGGGTAGCGCGAACCGTGACGAATAGCCTGCACGCGCTGTTGGTTCATCCGTGTTGCCACACCCAACTTGCCGCGCCACTCTTCCAGAATGATGCGACGTTCGTCATCAAGATCGCGCTGCGTCAGGCGCGCATGGCCTACCATCTGGCTCAATGCCTGAAAGGCGCTGTTCAGATCCTTTGCACCACCCGGCGGGCTCATCATATACAGCGTGCGTTCGTAGTTGGTCATCGCATTATAGTGTTGCGCCCGCACCCAGCCTTGCCGGTGCAGCTGCGTCGCCACGCCCTGCGGGTAAGCCGCGCTGGCACGGAACACCATATGTTCCAGCATATGCGCCACGCCGGACTGATCGTCCTGCTCATCAATCGACCCCACGTCGACGCTCAGGCGCACATCCACCCGCTGTTTCTGGCCACTGAGCGGCACCAGCGTGTAACGCAGGCCGTTATCCAGAACGCCCTGAGTGATCTGAGGCAGCGGGCTGAGTGGCTCTGCCGCCCGCACGCTGCTGAAAGAAAAGAGCAGGCTGAGGAGTGCCACCAGCCCGCTGAATTGACGCGATTGCTTCATTGCATTTTTCCTGTGCCGGAGTACGCAAGCACGCACTCACGGTGTGCTGACAAACAGGGCAGACCGGATGACCTGCCCTGGTGAGGAGTTACCAGTTGTACGCCACGCCCAGCCAGAACTGCCGCCCGGTTTTGTAGGTCACCGTTTTGCTGTTGCCTGAAGCCGTGGTTTGTGAGGTTTCAATCACGTTATCCAGCACGTTGATCACGTCCAGCGTCAGATCCACGCTCTGATCTTTGTACAGCGGCTGGGTGTAGTTAAAGCGCCAGTCGTAAGTGAAGTAATCTTTGTATTTGGTTTTCTGGTATTCAGTGGCACTCCCCTCGTAGCTACCGCAGGCGCTGTTCGCATCCGGGCAACTGACTGTCACGGTGGTGTAACCGTTATAGCCAGCGGTATAGCCAAAATTCTGATTCCAGTTCAGGCGTAGCGCCGGGAAATAGGTGTTGAGGTTAACGAAGGCGTTCCACGGCGTGTTGAAGTCCAGCGCATCCATTTCGCTTCTTTCCATCAGGCGGCCATCAAAGATCACTTTCTTTTCATCATCCTCGCCACTGCCTGAATCGTAGTAAGCCTGGGCACTGGATTTATTGTTCACATAGCTGGCGCCGAGTGACCAGCTCAGGTCGGCCCAGGCAAAGTGGGTCGGGCTGATCGGTTCCGCGGTGAGGGAGAAAGTGCTGCCCTGGGTTTTGGCGTTGTTATCCAGCACGTAGTAACGCTTGCCTTCATCATTGGTAATCGTTTTACGGCCAAACTGGTCCTGCCCGCTGCGCCCGGTCCATTTCACCGTCAGCAGCGTATCCGCCACGCGCTGGGAAACGCCGAGCGACAGCTCATCGCTGTACGGCGTTTTCAAATCGGAGATATCGTAATCAATGGATGCGGTACGCACCTCACCGTCAGTCCAGGCGGCACCGGCATTGTTACGGGTGCGGATAATATTGGAACTGATCCCCGAACGAAGTTTATAGGCCAGCAGGTTCTGCCCGTAGTAGCGGTTCGCCCCACCGAATACGCGGGTGGTACGGTCACCGAACACGTCATAGGAGGCAGCAAAGCGCGGGGCCAGCGTCAGGTTTTTCAGGAAGTCGTCATACTGCGCCCGCACACCCGGCGTCACTTCCAGGTTGCCGAAGTTCATACTGTCCTGCAGATAGACCGCATAGTTGGTGTAGTTGCCTTCCACTTCGCGGGCAGGATAGAGCGTCATGCTTTTAAAATATTGTTCACCATCAATACAATAGGGATCGCCCGACTGACAAACTGTACTGGTACTGATAGTCGCAGTGCCACGGTTCGAACCGACATCGTTAAAACGCTTATAACGTGCACTGTAGATATCGACCTGCCAACCGAGATCAACCTGATGTTGTAAGCCAGCCAGATTAAACGGATTAAGTTCATAGTCCTGTTTCAGCGTTGTGGTCCGTTTTTCCGTAGCATAGGTACCGTAACCACCAATGATGGCATTTTGCCAACGTGTACCAGGGGACGTACTCACCCAGTCGATAGCATCAGAGACAAAATTCAGAGTCTTATCGGAATAGCGCCATGTCAGTTGATTATCAGACTCATGTTCAATCTTATTTTCTTCAAATTGGTAGCCCGCCAGACTGGTTACCTTTCCCCAGTCAGCATTATGTTCCCATTCCATATTGGCGCGGTAGCCACCACCGGTGTTGGTATAATCTCCATTTTTCACGTCTTTTTTTAAATATTTAGACTCGTGCGGTGCATACATACCGGTCAGGCGTAACATATCGCCGTTATCGGCCAGATAGGTCCCTTTCAGTAAATAGGTTTCGGCCAGGCGTTCCTGATCGTGCCACTCGTCCAGGTAAGCATGATAATTGGGGATCGTCGACTTCTGACGGTTATAGGCAAAAATAAATCCGGCCTTATCGCTTAATGGCTGATTGGCGCTAAAGGAGTAAAATTCTTTTTTAAACTTCGGCTGCTGCGTCAGCTTGGTTGCCAGTTCAAAGTCCTCGACCTCGCTGGCGTCAATATGGTATCGCGTCCAGCTGTCGCGCGTGGTGCGGTAAGAAATTTTCCCGGAGGCCTTTTCTAAATTGGGGTCTTTTAAACGTGCATCCACCACGCCGCCGGTAAAGTCACCGTATTTTGCCGACACGTTGCTGTCGAACACTTCCAGCTGCTCCACCAGTTCGGAGTTAATCCAGAACGACTGCGTACCGCCTGCAGGCAGGTCGGTGGGGCTGTAACCGTCGGGCGTGTTGCTCAACTCACCGCCGTTCGCACCGGGATTGATGGTGTTATTATTCGATAACCCATCAATCATAAAGTTGTTGTTATAAAACTTCTCACCGTGGAATGAAACATTCTCCGGGGCCAGTTCGCCGGGGGTATTACTGCTGTCCGTGGTATTAGAGAAGCGCACATTGGGATTGTGCTTCAGCAATTCGGTAATACTGCCGTTGGCGGTGGGAAACTGCTTAATCTGCTCTGCCGTCAGAATTTGCGTGCCCATCGACTGGCTGGTTGGCGTGGAGCGCACCAGAATCGTATCTTCTGTCTCTGTTGCGTCCTGTTCCTGCTGTGTCTCTTTTTTGCTGCTGGTTTGCTGTTGCGTCAGGCTATCGTCCTGCTGCGCCCAGGTGGCGGCAGGCAATAACGAAACGGCCATTATCAGGCCAAGTTTTTTATTCACGTCTTTCCCCAGAGATAAATAAACCCGTCATACGTCAAGCCTCCTTATAAGGGCTCGAATTATTTTGGGTATAAGATACATAATGAAAATGGTTATTTATTTTTCCAGCTCAACCTGGCCGTTTAATTTGAAAACGATGGTGACCGTTTGATCGTTCACTTCCGCCTGGGTCTGATAACGCCAGCGGGACATATCTTTGGTTATCGCGGCAGAAAACACGCCGGTCGGTGTTTCAGACAATATGCGCACATCGGTAATCGTACCGCTGGCGGTAATATTGAATTTCACTCTGACGCGCCCTTCCACGCCCATCGCTTTAGCACGCTGTGGGTAATTCACCCGGCGATGTAAGGCTTTAACATTCTGCGTTGCGCTGCTTCCCGCCCCCACCTGCGCACGGCCGCTGTCGCTGCTGCCGGTTCTTGCCGCGCTGACACTGCTGGCGGCCCCTGCGGTCGTATCCGTCTGCGCCGTCTTCTCGCCGGGCGTATCTGTCGCTTTCGCGATCGGAGCCTGGGCCGGTTTAACCGCCTGCGACGGGCTCTGTGGTTGGCGCTCTACCCGCCGCGCAGTTGGTACTTCACGAACGGCGTTCTGCTGCGGCTTTTCCACTTTTCGTGGCGCACTCTCACGTTTTTTCTCATTAGTCGCAGGCAGTTTAATCACTGCGTCAGGCTGGGCTAACGCAGGCATTTTTATCGCCCGGGAAGGCAATTCCGTCTCTGTTTTTTCCTGCGGCGCAGGCTCCGTCAGCGGTTCAGCGGTCGGGGCCACGGGCAATCTGTGGCTGGCCACGCTAACCATCGTCATTGCCACCACGCCGCCTTCAGCACCAGCCATTAATAACGCAGGCACATTATCGTTACGCAAAAAACCGGCAATCAGCGCCAGATGCAGCAGTAGCGACACCACGACAAACACCGGCATACGCCAGGCATACCGCGCCGTAAAAGGGGGCATGACGTTTGCGGTAATGGACTGTGGGTGACTCACTGCGCCTTTCTCCTGATCGCCTGCATCCGTCAGACAAATGACCTGGGTCAGGTGAAGCGCGGATCTGATAAACAAATCAGGCGACACCCGAAGCAGACCTGCCTCTGCGCTGACTCATAAGAGTGCAAGTAAGATCAATAAGTTATTAATCGTAATGTTAATGATAATTATTTTACAGATCATAATGATTATCAATTAATATTTACATCTCACACGAAGTGCATGACAAAAAACACGTTAAAAACGAGAGTAACAATCACACAGGTTATTGAATAATAAAAGAAAGAAGTAATGTTTAAAGATATGTCAATTTACGTCAGCGGGGGGTGAGACAAGAGTGGCACCTTCAGTACCACTCAACGTCAGGGGACGAACAGATGATATCGTCCCGCCAGGGCTGGCGGGAGTCAGGGGAAACAATTAGCGCTTATAATAAATCTCACCCTGTTTCGCCTGCAGGATTTTTCCTTCCGCGTTGGTGATCAACACGTAGTTGCCGCCCATATAAGTCCAGTGGCTATCGGCTTCCGGTGCTGGCAGGTGGCGCACCTTCCACTGAACGATTTCATATTGTTTAGTGCGGTAGACTTCAGGCACCACATCACCAATAGCAAAACGCTTAAAATCAGCAAAGAAGTATTGCAGATCGTAAGGGTCGTTCGGGTTCGTTTGTGGGGCGGTAGCCGGTGGATCCTGCGACAACGAGTTCTGGCTTTCCGGGGTTTGAACGGCAGGTGCCTGTACTTCAGGGGCCGCTTCTGCACTCTGCTCACCTTCCGCCCAGGCGGCAGGGACGCTGGATAACGCCGCAGCCGAGAACAGCGCAGAACACAGTACCACTTTCAACTTACGCATACTTTCTCCAAAAATTAGGCTATCTGGCAGCGATCAGCTGCGAAATCAACAAATATAAATATGGCGATAATCCATCATCAGCCGGTCCCATCAATGCCCGATAATACTTAGAGATCCCCGCAGCAAGATGGTTCCGACACAGTTACTTGCGATAATAATGTGATGTCGGTCAGACACCGCAGAAATTATTGTTAAGAAACATGACCTGACCTGTTTCCGGGCCCCGTCATGCCGCTGCCCTGATACGCCCCGGCAGACTATTTCGGCTGGCGCTGCACCTCGCGCCAGACCTTCAATGCCAGCATCACAAGGCCACCTGCGCCAATAACTAACAGCGCCCAGAGCAGCCCTTTCTTCCACAGTTCGCTTTTCTCTGCCCCGGCAGTGGCGGTTAATCGTTCCCGTCCCCCAAGGGTTTGTATTGATGACGTGGTTCCGGCATCAGGCAGAACCAGCCAGCGATTGGTTTCCGGTGGGATCAGCGTATCCAGACTTATCGCCTGCGCTGCGGCAATCTTATTGCCCCACACCAGCATAAACGGTGGACTGCCCTGAGCATTAAACACCAGCTTTCGCACCTCGCGCTCCCCACTGACCAGCGGTGGCATCCCGCTCCACTGCTGGTTAATGCCTTTAACCCGGATCGCCTGAATCAGCTCCCCCTGCAGCACCAGCGGCACGGAGGCGCTTTCCCCCAGGCTGTAAACCACCTGTTTGCCCAGCGGATGCCAGCTGTCCTGCGCGCTGCTGCGGTAATCAATTTCCAGCGGTAACACCGCATTACTCTGGGCAGGTTTAATACTCACCCGGCTGAACGGCTGCGGCGATGACCAGCTGTATTCGGCTTCACTCTCTGACAGCGTTTTTACTGTCGGCGCCAGGGTCACGTAGTGCGAGCGTGGTAACGGGTTGGTCGACTTCTCAATCCCGGTGATAGCGCTGAGGTCGAGATTCGCGGGCTGCGCATCGTCTTTAAACACCAACATCAGGTAGCGCGCACGCGGGGTACGGCGGTCATAAGGCAGGTCGATGGTATCCAGCAACAGCCGATCGCTGCCAGAGGTGAGATCCATCAACGGCGCATCGTCGTTCAACGTATCCCAGCTTTTCAGATCCTGACTGTAAAGCACGCTGACCCGCGCCTGCCAGTTCTGCGGCAAACGCGTCCAGGTCAGTTTCAACCCACTTAGCCTCGGATAGAAGTCTTCCCCCTCCTGCGGCACTTCCAGCAACAAACTGCGTCCTGAGGATTTTTCGCCCTCTGTGGGCAGCGTCACCTCAATCCCATTGGCTGCTTTCACTGTGATCTGCGACTGACCGCTGGCTCCACGCTGCGGATTATCCAGCGGGAAGACGCGGAGCGGCCAGGTCTGACTCTGCGTCTCATGGGTCTCTGTCGAATAGAGAGCAAACGGCACCGTCACACCCTGGCTGTTAAACACCCGCAGGTCGCGCATATCGGGCCAGGCCGTTTGCTGGTACACATCGCCAGGCAATGCGACTTTGAAGAACGGCTCAGAGCCCTGGGTGGTCAGCGGCAGACCATAAGCATAATCCTTCGGCGCTTCGCCCGTCTTCGCGCTCACGCTGGCTGACAGGCACAGTGCGGCCAACAACAGTCCGTGACTCAACTTACTCTTCATGTTTTCCCTCATTGACTGTCACAGCATCCTCTTTATGTCCGGTTTTCGGTGGCAGGGGTGAAAAATACCCGGCAATCAGCACCAGGATTGCCACACCGATAAAGCCCACGGCACGCGCCAGGCCACCGCCATGCGCACTGTCGACCAGAATTAATTTAATAATCACTACACCCAGTAAACCTGCTCCGCCAAACCAACCCTGGCGATCACGGCATCGCGTTGACCACAGCATGATCATCAGTGCCGTCAGCATCCACAGCAGCGCAAAGGTGGTCTGTACCAGACGCGATGACCATAGTGCTTCTGCCTGCCACGCAATAGCACCGTAGTGAGCCAGCAAACGCATCACCAGACCATTGCCCCACCAGAACATCAGGGCTACCGCGGCCAGGCGCAAGGCGAAATCACACCACGGAAGCACAGCGGCAAAACGGTCACGCAGCAGCCCGCCCCACAGTAAAAGTGCAAATATCAGTACCAGTGCGCCCTCTTCCAGTGGGTTGAGCAGGGGCAGATAGTGCCAGTCAATCATAACGCCGTCATGCAGGTTACCCAGCAGCAGCAATAACAGCGCACAGGGTGCCAGCGGCAGCAGCCCCAACGTGCTATATAAACGTTGATGAGCCGCAAACGGCCAGAGCCCCCGGCGTAGCGCCCACAGCATCAGCAGAATAATCCCGGCGATAAATACCATCAGTACAGCAATACGCCATTCATCCATGCCCCACGGCAGCTTATCCGTGATACGCCAGACCTCTATCCCTGTCGTCAGCAGCATCCAGAACAGCGATAAATGCAACCCCTGTTCCAGCATCAGAGGTTTCAGTCTGCCTTCTTCCCGCTTCAACAGTGCGTAAGCCACACTCAGCACTGGCAGCCAGACCAGATTGAGCCAACCTGCCGCCAGCAGGGAGTTATCGATCACCTGTTGATAAAGCACGACCAGCAGCATAGCCAGCCACAATAGCCACGGCATGTAACCCAGTTCAGGCCAGGCAAAACGTCGGCTGGCCAGATGCCAGGCAACGGCGGACAGGGCAATAAGCCCCAGTAGCGGGAACAGGAAGTCATCATCCGGGACAGGTGTGGCTGCCAGCCCACCGATCAGTGCCGCCAGCCACCAGAGAATGCCGCCGCACAGCAGCACGCGCGACACCACGTTGTTAGCGTTACGCCACAGCCAGGCCCCACCGAGCCAGGTCAGAGCCAGTACGGCAAATATCAGACTGAAGGAGAAAGCATAGATGCCATTGAAGCAGGCCATCAGCGCGGAACCCAGAGCCAGCAGCAGCAATCCGGTACCACTGTAGCTGACACGTGACTGGCGCTGCGACTGCCCCAGCCAAAGGATACCCAGCCCTTCCAGCGCCCAGGCCATTGACGTCCATTGTGCAGAGAGTGCCAGCGGGATCGCCAGGGTGGTGAACACGCCTCCTAACGCCAGCCCGGCAACGGCCAGCTGCCGCCCCAGCGCAGGATAGCGGCGCAACGCGACCCAGGCCAAAAGCAAATAAGCCAGACCAAAGCCCAGCGCGGAGAAGGCCGGACCAAACGCCCAGTGCTGCGTTATGTGGTACTGCATGCCAAAGCCGACCAGTGGCGGCCCGAACAGCAGTATGCCATCGATCACCTTCTCGCCTTTCACCTGTCCGCGCAGCGATAACCCCAGAGCCAACACGCCGAAAATCACCATATTGGCGATCAGGAACAGCTGGCAGCTCAGGTAAAATTCTGGCTGATAATCCTTCAGGCCCCACAATCCCGCCACGCCAAAGGAGAAGGCAAAGCCCAGCAGATTAAGCGGCCGCCAGGGCTGCCAGACGGTGATCGCCAGAATCCCCAGCGACAGTAGCAGGTAATAGGAGAACAGCGCGATATGACTGCCGCCGCCGGTAGACAGCAGCAGGGGAGAAAGATAACCGCCGATACTGGCCAGCATTGCCAGACTGAGGGCGCGTTGCAGTACGGCCAGGCCCACGCTGGCGGCACAGATCACCAGCATCAGGGCAAAGGCCAGCAAATGGGGTAGCAAGGCATACAACCGGAAGGCACCAAACACCGTAATATAAAGTGCTCCCACCGCCCCGCCCTGCAGGATCAACGCGTAGAGTGACTGTTTTGTCCTGAGCCGCCAACCCAGCCCCAGCATCGCCAGGCTGGCCAGCGCGGCACCCGCCAGGCGCAACTCGATGGGCAGCATATCGCGCTCAACCGAATATTTGAGCAGATAGGCCAAACCGAAGAACATCAACAGCACGCCCAGTTTCGCCAGCGGGTTGCCTTTCATAAACCAGGCCAGCAGGCCGGAAAGCAGGCCCGAGACCCTATCAGGCTGCTTATCATGCGGTTGAGGCTGAACGCGAACCGGAGTGACAGAGGGGGTTTTCGTGTTCTGCACGGCGACAGTAGGGGCTTCTTGCCGGAGGCGTTCCTCGCCCGCCCTGGCCGATGCCTCCGTCGGCACCACCCGTTTCGGTGCATCATCGACGGAGGTTTCACCCCGCTGCCATTTCGCCAGCTTCTGCTGTAACTGGGTGACCGTCTGTTTGAGTTGCACCAGCTCACGCTCATTACGTTTGCTGCGCGACAGTGAAATCATCACCATTATTGGCAGTACGACTACGGTGAATACAGCAACCAGCCCGGCAAAGAGCAGAAGCTCATCCATGACACCATCCCATGTGTGAAATAATAGTTACATTCTGACATGAAAAAGAAGAAGTCATGCAATAAATCAATGCGCCTTTTCCTGCGCAGTTTGCGGGATGCTTTCAATTTTTACCTGTGACAGCGCGTGACCCGCTGGGATAATATAGTCACATTACATATCCTGATGCCTGTCATGCCGTCATGTGCGCGTAAGACCCGGTTTTCACCCCTATCAGCCATCTCCTTGCCAGGATGCTTCATCATAGTTACTGTTTGATATGGCAAGGATTTTCAATGGATTGGAGCATTCCACCTGATGAACAACACCGAAAATTTATCCTCGCACACGCCGATGATGCAGCAGTATCTTCGCCTCAAGGCTGACCATCCGGAGATTCTGCTGTTCTATCGTATGGGCGACTTCTACGAACTGTTCTATGACGATGCAAAACGCGCCTCTCAGCTGCTGGAAATCTCCCTGACCAAACGCGGTGCCTCGGCCGGTGAACCGATCCCGATGGCGGGCGTGCCTTATCATTCACTGGAAAACTACCTGGCGAAGCTGGTACAGCTGGGCGAATCGGTGGCGATTTGCGAACAGATCGGTGATCCGGCATTAAGCAAAGGTCCGGTTGAGCGTAAAGTGGTGCGCATTGTCACCCCTGGCACCATCAGCGACGAAGCCCTGCTGAATGAACGTCAGGACAACCTGCTCGCGGCGATCTGGCAAAGCCAGCGCGGCTTTGGTTATGCCACACTCGATATCAGCTCCGGCCGTTTCCGCCTGGCTGAACCAACCGATCTTGAAACCATGGCAGCCGAACTGCAACGTACCAACCCGGCAGAGCTGCTGTACCCGGAAGACTTCGCCGCGATGGCGTTGATTGAAAACCGTCGTGGCCTGCGCCGTCGTCCGCTGTGGGAATATGAGCTGGACACCGCGCGCCAGCAGCTGAATCTGCAGTTCGCCACCCGCGATCTCAGCGGCTTTGGCGTCGAACAGGCGTATCATGCCCTGCGCGCCGCGGGCTGCCTGTTGCAGTACGTCAAAGATACTCAGCGCACCTCGCTGCCGCATATCCGCGCGTTGACGATGGAGCGCCAGCAGGATGGCATTATTATGGATGCCGCCACCCGCCGTAATCTGGAGATCACTCAGAACCTCTCGGGGGGCATTGAGAACACCCTCGCCTCGGTGTTGGATAAAACCGTGACGCCGATGGGCAGCCGTATGCTGAAACGCTGGCTGCATATGCCGGTGCGCGATACCCAGATCATTAGCCAACGCCAGCAGAGCATCAGTGCGTTGCAGGATCGCCATGAGGGCCTGACGCCATTGCTGCGTCAGGTCGGCGATCTCGAGCGAATTCTGGCGCGTCTGGCACTGCGCACGGCACGTCCACGCGACCTGGCGCGTATGCGCCACGCTTTCCAGCAATTACCTTTACTGAACCGCGAGTTGGAAAATACCGAGATTGCGCACCTGCAAACCCTGCGCGGTCAAATGGGTGAATTTACCGAACTGCGCGAGCTGCTGGAACGCGCCATTATTGAGGCACCGCCTGTGCTGGTGCGCGATGGCGGTGTGATTGCCCCCGGCTACAATGACGAACTGGACGAATGGCGTGCGCTGGCCGACGGTGCGACCGACTATCTGGATCGTCTGGAGATCCGCGAACGCGAAAAACTGGGGCTGGATACGCTGAAGGTCGGCTTTAATGGCGTTCACGGCTATTACATCCAGGTCAGTCGCGGACAGAGTCATCTGGTACCTATCCACTATGTACGCCGTCAGACGCTGAAAAATGCCGAACGCTACATTATTCCTGAGCTGAAAGAATATGAAGATAAGGTGCTGACCTCCAAAGGGAAGGCGCTGTCGCTGGAGAAAGCGTTATACGACCAGCTGCTCGATATGCTGCTGCCGCATCTGGAAGCCCTGCAGGACAGTGCGGCTGCGCTGGCCGAACTGGATGTGTTAAGTAACCTGGCGGAACGCGCCTGGACGCTCAACTACAGCTGCCCGACACTGACCGATAAGCCGGGAATTAAACTGACCGGCGGCCGCCATCCGGTGGTGGAACAGGTACTGAAAGAGCCGTTTATCGCCAACCCACTGTCGCTCTCTCCTCAGCGTCGCATGCTGGTGGTAACCGGGCCTAACATGGGCGGTAAAAGTACCTATATGCGTCAGGCGGCGCTGATCACCCTGATGGCATACATCGGCAGCTTTGTGCCTGCAACCCAGGCCGTGATTGGCCCGGTGGACCGTATATTTACCCGCGTCGGTGCAGCCGACGATCTGGCTTCAGGCCGTTCAACCTTTATGGTCGAGATGACGGAAACCGCCAATATCCTGCATAACGCCACCGAATTCAGCCTGGTATTGATGGATGAGATTGGGCGCGGAACCTCAACCTATGATGGTCTGTCACTGGCCTGGGCCTGTGCCGAAAGTCTGGCCAGCCGCATCAAGGCGATGACTTTGTTTGCCACTCACTATTTCGAACTGACCACACTGCCGGAACAGATTGAAGGCGTGGCGAACGTGCATCTGGATGCCGTGGAACATGGCGATACCATCGCCTTTATGCACAGCGTGCAGGAGGGAGCAGCCAGTAAAAGCTACGGGCTCGCCGTCGCTGCACTGGCCGGTGTGCCAAAAGAGGTGATTAAACGTGCGCGCCAGAAGCTGAAAGAGCTGGAAGCGTTATCAGGCAGCGCGGCAGCGACGAAAGCCGACGGATCGCAGCTTCCGTTGCTGGTGGAGGAGACTTCACCGGCATTAGAAGCCCTTGAAGCGCTGGACCCGGATTCACTCTCACCGCGCCAGGCGCTGGAGTGGATCTATCGGTTGAAGTCTCTGGTGTAACACAGCCAGGGCGGGTCATGACCCGCCCCTACGCCAATATCAAAGGTATATCGTTGTAGCGGTCATGGCCCGCCCCTACGCCAATATCAAAGGTATATCGTAGGAGCGGACATGGCCCGCCCCTACGCCAATATCAAAGGTATATCGTTGTAGCGGGTCATGGCCCGCCCCTACGCCAATATCAAAGGTATATCGTAGGGGCCAGGCATGCCTGGCCCTCGGATGGTGAATTGCACTGAGATCATCAGCGACGGTTACGCACCAGTTGGTAGCGGCGCGTAAGGTATTCAACTGGCGCACTCCAGATATGCACCAGACGGCAGAACGGGAACAGTAAGAACAGCGTCATTCCCAGTACCATATGCAGACGGAAAATTACCGCCACACCATCAAGATGGTGTGATGCCCCGCCCTGGAACGTCACGATACTCTGCGCCCAGCTTGTCAGCTTCAGCATCTCGCTGCCGTCCATATGCTGAGCCGAGAAGTGAATGGTGGTCAGCCCCAGAAACGCCTGCAGCACCAGCAGCATCATGATCATAATATCAGCAGCACTACTGGTGGCACGGACCCGCGCATCGGTCAGACGGCGTTTAAGCAACAATCCCCCGCCAATCAGCGTCATCGCACCAAAAATCCCACCCGCAATCATCGCCAGCAACTGTTTATGCGCCGCGGACAGAAAAGGCTCGTAGACCCAGTGTGGGGTCAGCAGGCCCACGAAATGCCCCAGCAGGATCCCGATAATACCCACATGAAACAGGTTCGATGCCAGCCTCATTCCTTTCTTACTTAACATCTGGCTGGAGCCTGCGCGCCAGCTGTATTGCCCGTAGTCGTAACGCAGCCAGCTACCCACCAGAAATACGGTCCCGGCGAGATAAGGATAAATATCAAAGAAGAACTGATTTAAAAATGCCATGATTTACTCTCCTCTCGCCGCCTGGCTTGACGCTGAAATATCGAGATACTGTGGCATCACTGCCGCAGAAGAACGCGGTTGCTGCGCAGGTTCGCAGCCACTACCGCCCGGATTCATCTGAGCGATAAACGCCACCTGCTCCTCTTCCCATACGGCATCCAGCGCAGCGGGCGTATCATCGCGCGCTTCCTGAGCCACCTGCTCCTGGAGCAATGCAGGGTTCGCACTGCTGCCAGACAGCGCCAGCAGTAGGGAAAACAGCGGCGCAAAATCACTCTGTCGCTCCCCCAGTCTTGCCGCCAGCAGCGCCAGAATCGGCGCGACATCCTGAAGGCCTCGCCGGATGCGAGCCCGATCTCCTTGCGCCAGATATTCCAGGTACAGCGGTAAAAAGTCCGGTAACTCTTTCGCATTCAGCTCCAGTCCATCAGCACGGTATTGCGCCAACAGATCCACCATTGCCTGGCCGCGATCGCGCGATTCGCCGTGCACATGTTCAAACAGCAGCAGCGATGTCGCCCGGCCACGATCAAACAGCTCGCAGTACTCTGCCTGCCTGTCCAGCAGGGGCCGGGAGGCTGATTTCTGGATCAGACTGACCAACAACGTCTGCTGCTCAGCATCCAGTTCTTCCGCCTGTGCCAGGGCGGCAAGCACCTCATCCTGATGGTCGACAAAGTCCTGCTGCGGATAATCAAGCAAACGGGCAATAATACGCAGAGCAATCATGAGTTGTTCTCCGCGTCATAAGGGGTTTTCTTCGATACATCGATCGCATCAATACGACGGCTGTTAAACAGGTTAAATTTAACGTCACTGCCGTGGCAGCCATCACCAAAACTAAAACCGCATCCTTTGCTTTCCGGGAACGCATCACGCGCCATTTCGCGATGACTGCTCGGGATAACAAAGCGATCTTCGTAGTTAGCAATCGCCAGATAACGATACATTTCCTGCGCCTGCGCTTCCGTCAGCCCCACCTGTTCCAGCGCACGGACATCATGAACGCCGTCAACGGTTTCTGCGCGCTTGTAGTGACGCATCGCCATCAGGCGATTGAGTGCCTGCAGTACCGGTGCAGTGTCTCCGGCCGTCAGCAGATTAGCCAGGTACTGCACCGGAATACGCAGGCTTTCCACGTCCGGAAGTACACCGCTGTGCGCCAGCATCCCGGCATCCGATACCGACTGAATCGGTGACAGCGGCGGGACGTACCACACCATCGGTAACGTGCGATATTCAGGATGCAGCGGCAGCGCCAGCTTCCAGTCCATCGCCATTTTGTAGACCGGGGACTGTTGCGCCGCATCGATCACGCTCTGCGGCACACCGTCTTTTAGCGCCTGGGCAATCACGGCCGGATCGTGGGGATCGAGAAACACATCCAGCTGACTTTGATAGAGATCTTTTTCGTTCTCTACCGCAGCAGCCTGCTCAATACGATCGGCGTCATACAGCAGCACACCGAGATAGCGAATACGGCCGACGCAGGTTTCCGAGCACACTGTCGGCTGGCCGGATTCGATACGCGGATAGCAGAAAATGCATTTTTCCGACTTGCCACTTTTCCAGTTGAAGTAGATCTTTTTGTAAGGGCAGCCGGTAATGCACATACGCCAGCCGCGACACTTATCCTGGTCGATCAGTACGATGCCATCTTCCTCACGCTTATAGATCGCTCCACTCGGACAGGTTGCCACACAGGCTGGATTCAGACAGTGCTCACACAATCGTGGCAGATACATCATGAAGGTGTTTTCGAACTGTCCGTACATCTCCTTCTGCATGTTGTCGAAGTTTTTATCCTCTGAGCGTTTTGAAAATTCGCCGCCGAGGATCTCCTCCCAGTTCGGGCCATTTTCGATCTTCTTCATGCGTTTGCCGGTGATCAGCGATCGCGGGCGGGCAATCGGCTGATGTTTCCCGGCAGGGGCGTTGTGCAGATGCTGATAATCAAAGTCGAACGGCTCGTAATAATCATCCAGCCCTGGGACATCAGGGTTGGCAAAGATTTTCGCCAGCACGCCCACACGGTTTCCCATACGTGGCACCAGCCTGCCGTTGATTTTACGGATCCACCCCCCCTTCCATTTTTCCTGATCCTCCCAGGCATGAGGGAAGCCCACACCCGGTTTGCTTTCAACGTTATTGAACCAGGCATATTCCATACCTTCACGGCTGGTCCAGACGTTTTTACAGGTCACCGAACAGGTGTGACAGCCAATACATTTGTCGAGATTGAGCACCATCCCGACCTGAGAACGAATTTTCATTGGCCTGCCTCCTGCTGACTACCCTGGCAATCATCGTTGCCTTCACCATCTAACCAGTTAATCTGATTCATTTTTCTCACAATCACGAACTCGTCCCGGTTGGAACCGACGGTGCCGTAATAGTTAAAGCTGTAAGCCAGTTGCGCATAGCCACCAATCATATGAGTCGGTTTAGGGCACACGCGCGTGACGGAGTTATGGATACCACCGCGCTGGCTGGTGATCTCCGACCCGGGAATATTCACGATGCGTTCCTGAGCGTGATACATCATGGTCATGCCCGCCGGGACGCGCTGGCTGACAACCGCACGGGCGGTCAGTGCACCGTTGGCGTTAAACGCCTCGATCCAGTCGTTATCGACGATCCCCAGCGCCTGCGCATCCTCCTCACTCATCCAGACAATCGGCCCGCCGCGAGACAGCGTCAGCATCAACAGGTTGTCGCTGTACGTGGAGTGAATGCCCCATTTCTGGTGCGGCGTCAGGAAGTTCAGCGCTCTTTCCGGGTTACCGTTCGGCTTTTTGTTCAGCAGCGGCTGCACCGTGCGGGTATCAATCGGCGGACGATAGACCAGCAGGCTTTCACCAAAGTCACGCATCCACTGATGATCCTGATACAGCTGCTGGCGGCCACTTAGGGTACGCCACGGGATCAGTTCATGGACGTTGGTATAGCCAGCGTTATAAGAGACGTGTTCATCTTCCAGGCCTGACCAGGTCGGGCTGGAGATAATTTTGCGCGGCTGCGCCTGAATATCGCGGAAGCGGATCTTTTCATCTTCTTTATTCAGCGCCAGATGGGTGTGATCGCGTCCGGTAAACTCGCCCAGTGCCTGCCAGGCTTTTACCGCAACCTGACCATTGGTTTCCGGTGCCAGCGACAGGATGACCTCGGCAGCATCAATCGCGCTGTTGATGTTCGGACGGCCGGCTGCCGGACCTTCTGCCTTGACGTAGTTGAGTTTTTTCAGGAAATCGACTTCCGTCTGGGTATTCCAACTGATGCCTTTACCGCCATTGCCCAGCGTATCCAACAGCGGGCCCAGCGAGGTAAAGCGTTCCCAGGTCGCCGGATAGTCGCGCTCGACGGTGACAATATGGGGTGCGGTTTTCCCAGGGATCAGATCGCACTCGCCCCGGTGCCAGTCCTGTACCCCCAACGGCTGCGCCAGTTCCGCAGCCGAGTCATGCTGAATCGGTTGGAGCACCACATCGGTTTCTTTACCCAGATGACCGATGCAAAGTTCAGAGAAAGTTTTGGCAATGCCTTTGTAGATCTCCCAGTCACTGCGGGATTCCCAGGCCGGATCGACCGCCGCCGACAGGGGATGAATAAACGGATGCATATCCGAAGTATTCATATCGTCTTTTTCATACCAGGTGGCGGTTGGCAGAACAATATCGGAATAGAGGCAGGTGCTGGACATACGGAAATCGAGGGTCACCACCAGATCGAGTTTACCTGTGCCCGGATTATCCTGCCACTCAACCTCCTGCGGTTTGACGGCCCCCTGCGCACCCAGGTCGCTCCCCTGAATACCATTTTCCGTCCCCAGCAGATATTTCAGCAGGTACTCATGCCCCTTACCGGATGACCCCAGCAGGTTGGATCGCCAGACAAACAGGTTACGCGGGAAGTTCTGCTCATTATCTGGCTGTTCAGCGGCAAAGCGCAGGCTGCCCTCTTTCAAACCGTCGACGGTGAAATCCAGCGGTGTTTTACCTGCAGCCTGTGCCTGCGCAGCAAGGCGCAGCGGATTGGTATTTAATTGCGGGGCGGAAGGCAGCCAGCCCATGCGTTCGGAACGCACGTTAAAGTCAATCAGGCTGCCGCCGTAGCGCGATTTATCGGCCAGCGGTGACAGCAACTCATCAGTGCGCAATGTTTCATAGCGCCACTGGCTGGAGTGGTTGTAGAAGAATGAGGTGCCGTTCATCTGGCGCGGTGGACGCTGCCAGTCAAGGCCGAAGGCCAGCGGCAACCAGCCCGTTTGCGGACGGAGCTTCTCCTGACCAACATAGTGCGCCCAACCGCCGCCGCTCTGCCCCACGCAGCCACAGAACACCAGCATATTGATCAAACCCCGGTAGTTCATGTCCATGTGATACCAGTGGTTCAGGCCGGCACCAACGATAATCATCGAACGTCCACGGGTTTTTTCGGCGGTTTCTGCAAATTCACGCGCTATACGCACAATATTCTGGCGGGATACGCCAGTGATCTGTTCTGCCCAGGCCGGGGAATATGCTTTCACTTCGTCATAGCTGGCGGCACAGTTAGCATCATCCAGCCCGCGATCTACGCCGTAGTTTGCCAGCGTCAGATCATACACGCTGGTGACAAGGGCACTCGATCCATCGGCCAGTTGCAGCCGTTTTACCGGCAGCCTGTGCAGCAGAATTTCATCCAACTGCACGCGGTTGAAATTCGGGTTATCTATTGCACCAAAGTAAGGGAAGCCGACATCGACCAGCTCGTCATACTGGCCCAGCAGGCTCAGTTGCAGCTCCACTTCCTGCTGGTTTTTACCTTCACGCTGCTCAAGGTTCCATTTGCCTTTCTCACCCCAGCGGAAACCAATTGACCCCTGCGGGGCCACCAGTTCACCGTTTTTCTGGTTAATGGCGATGGTTTTCCACTGCGGGTTATTCTCCTGCCCCAACCCGTCCACCAGATCGCTGGCGCGCAGCATACGTCCGGCTGCGTAAAAGCCGCCTTCGCGCTCCTCCAGCAGCACCAGCATCGGCATATCGCTGTACTGGCGCACATAGTTGCGAAAATACTCCACCTCACGCTGCTGGTGGAACTCGGTCAGGATCACATGACCGAACGCCAGCGCCAGCGCGCTGTCAGTACCCTGCTTCGGGCTCAACCAGTGATCGCACAGCTTGGCAATTTCGGCGTAGTCCGGGGTGATCGCAACGGTTTTGGTGCCTTTATAGCGGACTTCGGTAAAGAAGTGTGCATCCGGGGTTCGCGTCTGCGGCACGTTACTGCCCCAGGCAAGAATATACGCAGAGTTATACCAGTCAGCCGACTCGGGAACATCGGTCTGCTCACCCCACGTCATGGGTGATGCTGGTGGCAGGTCGCAGTACCAGTCATAAAAGCTCAGACAGATGCCGCCAATCAGTGAGAGATAGCGTGAACCGGCCGCATAGGACACCATCGACATCGCCGGAATAGGCGAGAACCCGATAATACGGTCAGGCCCGAACGCTTTAGCCGTATAGATATTGGCGGCGGCAATCAGTTCATTCACTTCTTGCCAGTCGGCACGAACAAAACCGCCGCGCCCACGAGCCTCTTTATAGCTTTTTGCCTGCTCCGTATTTTCCACAATCGACTGCCAGGCGAGGACCGGGTCACTGTGCTGCGCTTTTGCCGCGCGCCAAAGACTGACCAGGCGTTTGCGCACCAGCGGGTATTTCAGGCGGTTGGCGCTGTACAGATACCAGGAGTAACTGGCACCACGCGGACAACCGCGCGGCTCGTGGTTAGGCAGGTCGGGTCGGGTACGCGGGTAGTCCGTTTGCTGGGTTTCCCAGGTCACCAGACCATTTTTGACATAGATCTTCCAGCTGCACGAACCGGTGCAGTTCACACCGTGAGTAGAGCGGACGATTTTGTCATGCTGCCAGCGGCTGCGGTAACCATCCTCCCAGTCACGGTTGGTGTTCAGTGTTTGCCCGTGCTGGCCGGAGAACGGCTCACCCAACTGTTTAAAATAACGTAACCGATCAAGAAACTTGCTCATTCGACATGCTCCAAAAACACTAAAAGGATGCTCGCGTTTATTTCGTTTTTTTACGGCCGTAAACCAGCCAGGTAATCGCGATACAGATCAGATAAAACACCAGGAACACCTTCATCGCTCCGGCGGGTGAACCGCTGAGTGACAGTGACATTCCGAAAGTTTGCGGGATAAAGAACCCACCCAGTGCGCCAATTGCCGAGATAAAACCGAGTGCGGCACTGGTATCGGTAACGGCTTCGTGCTGGGCGGCTTCATCGCTTCCGCCTGCTGCCTTAACCCGATCAATGGTGATTTTGCGGAAGATGACGGCAATCATCTGGAAGGTGGAACCACTCCCCAGGCCCGCCGCGAAGAACAGCACCATAAACACGCCATAAAAGGCGATAAATGAACCTGACTGGCCTTCACCCGGAAGCGTCAGGAACAGCAGTGCGGTAAATACCGCCATCAGAATGAAGGTGAACAGCGATACCCGCACGCCACCAAGGCGATCGGAGACGATGCCACCCGCAGAGCGTGCCAGTGCCCCAATAAAGGGACCAAAGAAGGCGTAATGCATGATGACCACATCGGGGAATTGTGTTTTGGACAGCATGGCAAAACCGGCAGAGAAACCGATAAACGATCCGAACGTTGCAAGGTACAACAGCGACAGAATCCACAGATGCCCGCGTTTCAGCACGGGCAGTTGCTGGCGCAGAGAACTTTTCGCCGCAGCCAGATCGTTCATACCAAACCAGGCGGCGAACGTGGCGATGAGCAAGAACGGCACCCACATCCAGGCCGCATTTTCTAACCACAGCCCATTTTCTGCATGAGAAGACGGGCCGCTAAACCAGCTAAACAAGGCTACCGAGATAGCGATGGGCGCAAACAACTGCATCACGCTGACACCCAGGTTACCTAACCCGCCATTAATGCCCAGCGCGGCACCCTGACGGGCCTTCGGGAAGAAGAAGCTGATGTTGCCCATGCTGGAAGCGAAGTTAGCCCCGGCAAAACCGCACAGCAGAGAGATCACCACAAATACGGCAAAGGGCGTGGCTGGGTTTTGCACGGCAAAACCCAGCCAGATGCAGGGCACCAGCATTAGAGCAGTGCTGAACGCCGTCCAGCGACGGCCACCAAATACCGGGACCACAAACGAATAGGGGACTCGCAGTAGCGCACCGGAAACCGACGGCAGCGCGGTCAGCAGGAACAGTTGATCGGTAGTGAAGTTGAAACCGACTTTATTGAGATTGACTGCAACGGTGCTAAACAGCATCCAGACGCAGAAGGCGAGTAACAGGCAGAACACAGAAATCCACAAATTGCGGCTGGCAATCCGTTTACCAGTTTGTTGCCAGAAAACGACGTTCTCAGGCTGCCAGTCCTGAATAAGCGCACGATTTTCCGTCCCTGGCGATGCGTTAATTTTCGACATAATTTTCTCACTGACTGTGTATTTATCAGCCTATCCTGGGCATCTCAGGCATTGTTTAAATTGACGTGTATCAATCAGGTTGCAGGTGAGAACATGCCCATGCAGAGGGAGTATGTCGTTTAATGTGGAGGGGGTAGGATATTAAGATGAATATAATCAGTTAGTTAATATCATTATGTTGTTTTATTTGCTGAACCACCAAAATACAGATATTTAGTATTACCACAAAATAGGTATGGGAATAGAAGGGCCAATCGGTGACAATCCTCCGCTGCCACTTCATCTGAAGAGATAGCATTCCGCGAATCGGCCACCAGCAGGAAGACAGGATGACAACCCAGCTTACGCAATTGCTCTCCAACAAACCCGCCAGTGTATTATTGATCGACGATCATCCGATGATCCGTAACGGGCTTAAGCAACTTATCGGTCTCGATTCACGTCTGTGCGTAGTAGGGGAAGCCAGTAACGGGGCGGATGGTGTGGCGCTGGCAGAACAGCTTGAAGCGGATTTGATCCTGCTCGATCTGAATATGCCCGGCATGAATGGTCTGGACACACTGGAACAGCTGCGGGCTATTGATGCCTGCGGTCATATTGTGGTTTTCAGCGTGTCAGATTATGAAGATGATGTGATCAATGCATTGAAACGTGGGGCTGATGGCTACCTGTTGAAAGATATGGAGCCTGAAAGCCTGTTGGAGTGCCTGCATCGGGCTGCTGCCGGGGAGCTGGTATTGAGTCATACCCTGCCCTCTTTGCTGGCCGCCAGTCTTCGCCAGCAATGCGCCCCACCACTGGCCGAAAAACCTGACTTCACCACACGCGAGCGCGATGTTCTCCGGTTAATCGCCCAGGGCATGAGTAATAAGCTGATTGCCCGCAGACTGGGGATCAGTGAAAGTACTGTGAAGGTGCATGTCAAACATCTGTTGAAAAAACTGAATATGAAATCCCGCGTCGAGGCCGCCGTCTGGGCACTTCAATGCGGAGAGGTGTGAGATAACCTGCAGGCAAAAAAAAACGGTGACCGAAGTCACCGTTTCTCGCATTACTTTATTCATCAGGTGGTTGCGCAACCTGTCCCGCTTAATTATTCACGAAACAGGGCTTCAATGTTCAGCCCCTGAGCCTGCAGGATCTCACGCAGGCGGCGTAAACCTTCAACCTGAATCTGGCGTACACGCTCGCGGGTCAAGCCAATTTCACGACCCACATCTTCCAGTGTTGCCGCTTCATAGCCCAACAGGCCGAAACGACGTGCCAGCACTTCACGCTGCTTGGCGTTCAGTTCGAACAACCATTTAACGATGCTTTGTTTCATATCATCGTCCTGCGTGGTGTCTTCCGGGCCGTTCTCTTTCTCATCGGCCAGGATGTCCAGCAGCGCTTTTTCAGAATCACCGCCCAGAGGCGTATCAACTGAGGTAATGCGTTCGTTGAGACGCAGCATCCGGCTGACATCATCAACAGGTTTATCTAACTTCTCGGCAATCTCTTCCGCACTTGGCTCATGGTCGAGCTTATGGGAAAGTTCACGCGCGGTACGCAGATAAACATTCAATTCTTTCACGATATGAATCGGCAGGCGGATAGTACGGGTTTGATTCATTATCGCCCGTTCAATCGTCTGACGAATCCACCATGTGGCATACGTTGAGAAGCGGAAGCCTCTTTCCGGGTCAAACTTCTCTACGGCGCGGATCAGACCGAGGTTACCTTCTTCAATCAGGTCCAGCAGTGCCAGACCACGATTGCTGTAGCGACGGGCGATCTTCACCACCAGACGCAGGTTACTTTCGATCATGCGACGACGAGAAGGAATGTCACCACGGAGTGCACGACGAGCGAAGAACACTTCTTCCTCTGCCGTAAGCAACGGAGAATAACCAATCTCTCCTAAGTAGAGCTGCGTTGCATCCAGTACGCGCTGGGTTGCGCCCTGTGATAACAGCTCTTCTTCTGCTAAGTCGTTATCACCAGGTTCATTTCCGACAAGTGCCTTCTCGTCAAAAACCTCAGCTCCGTTTTCGTCGAATTCCGCGTCTTCATTTAACTCGTTAACTTTCAGCGTATTCTGGCTCATAAGCGGCTCCTACCCGTGATCTCAGGGCAGAACACCAGGGTTCTGCCGGATTAACGTTGCGGTAAATAGCGCAACGGATTTACGGATTTCCCCTTGTAACGAATTTCAAAGTGCAATCTAACCGAACTCGTGCCGGTACTACCCATTGTGGCGATCTTCTGACCCGCTTTCACTTCTTGTTGTTCACGGACCAGCATGGAATCGTTGTGGGCATACGCACTCAGGTAGTCATCATTATGTTTGATGATAATCAAATTACCGTAGCCACGCAGAGCGTTACCGGCATAAACCACGCGGCCAGAGGCGGTGGAGATGACGGACTGACCGCGCGAACCCGCGATATCGATGCCTTTATTGCCCCCTTCGGAAGCAGAGAAGTTATCGATGATCTTACCGTCTGTCGGCCAACGCCAGCTTCCCACAGGGGTAGCGCTGTCTGTTGTACTACTGACGGTCGGGGCGGTAACCGGAACTGTTGTCGTTGCAGCAGTTTTCCCGGACGAAGGCAACATTTTGCCTTCACTTGGTGTACCTGAATCCTCAGAATACGTAATTACCGGTTGGTGTGCAACCGTTCCGGTGTTCATTTGTGAACCGGAAGAGGCCGTGGTCACGCCACCCGCATTCGCATCTGCTGCCGTGACTGCGTTGCCCCCAGTGATTGGGGTACCAGAGCCGTTAGCTACCTGTAATTGCTGGCCAACGTTGAGCCCATAAGGCGCGGCAACGTTATTGCGCTGGGCAAGATCACGGAAATCGTTACCGGTAATCCAGGCAATATAGAACAGCGTATCACCCCGTTTTACGGTGTAGGTATCGCCGCCATAACTACCTTTAGGAATATTCCCATAACTACGGTTGTACACAATTCGACCGTTTTCGGTAACCACATTCTGATTCTGGCTCGCGCTGGCAGAAGAGGAGGAAATCATTCCCCCACCCGACGCCGGAGGGCGAGCCGGGCGGATAAACCCGCCGTTGCTGCCACCGGAGCTGCTGTTCATGCCCGGGTTGCCAGAATTGCTGCTCATCATGCCGGAGTCATTTCCGCCAACAGAGCTGATGGGGGCCTGCGCGTTATCGCTGCTGGTACAACCTGCCAGCCAAAATCCTACCAATGAAACGGCCGCAAGACGGCGTAACTTAAATACTGGGCTTCCCGTGCTCATTCAATCCCCCATTACGGCAATGCTTTGACGAAAAAAATATAAACAACATAACAGCTGCACGACCGACGGCATTAAGCCCGCATGCGCAAATTTAGTCAGATACTAGCAATATCAATGACTGCGTGCCATGAAACAGTTGTATAGAAATATCCTGGTTGTTGCGGATATCAGGCAAGATCACCTTTTACCAGTGGGACAAAACGGACGGCCTCCACGGTATCGATGATAAATTCGTCACCTTTACGGCGAATGCGCTGCAAAACCTGCTGCTCTTCCCCCACAGGCAACACCATGATACCGCCCTCATCAAGCTGCGACATCAATGCTTCAGGAATTTCGGGCGGTGCTGCCGTGACAATAATTGCATCAAACGGCCCACGCGACGGCCAGCCAAGCCAGCCATCACCATGACGGGTAGAGACATTATGCAGATCCAGCTGCTTCAGGCGGCGCTTGGCCTGCCACTGCAAACCTTTAATCCGCTCGACGGAGAAAACATGTTCCACCAGATTGGCCAGAATGGCGGTCTGATAACCGGAGCCCGTGCCGATTTCCAGCACGCGTGACTCCGGCGTCAGGGCCAGCAGGGACGTCATTTTTGCGACCATGTAAGGCTGGGAAATCGTCTGCCCTGACCCTATCGGCAACGCTGTATTTTCCCAGGCTTTATGTTCAAAAGCCTCATCAACAAAGCGTTCACGCGGCACATCTTCAATGGCTTTCAGCAGCCGTTCATCATCAATACCCTGTTGCCGCAATTGTGCCAACAGTGTATCTATCCGCCCACTCACCATTCGCGATTGACCTCAACATTGGCTAACCAGGAAGAGACGACCTCCTGCGCGGCATGAGCAGTCAGGTCAACATGCAGTGCGGTCACCGAGACATAACCCTCATCAACAGCGGCAAAATCCGTGCCCGGGCCGGCATCAAGCTTTTCACCCGGCGGCCCAATCCAGTACATCGTATTACCGCGCGGGTCCTGCTGTGGGATGGCCTGATCGCTGGGATGGCGGCTGCCACAACGGGTGACGCGAATCCCTTTGATTTGATCGAGCGGCAAATCTGGCACATTAATATTCAAAATACGCCCGGTGCGCAGTGGCTCGCGCAGTAACGCTTTCAGGATTGAACAGGTGACGGCAGCGGCGGTGTCGTAATGCACATGCCCGTCAAGGGAGACCGCCAGCGCAGGCAGGCCCAGATGACGTCCTTCCATCGCAGCGGCTACCGTGCCTGAATAAATCACATCATCGCCCAGATTGGGGCCCGCATTGATTCCTGACACCACGATATCCGGCTTAGGACGCATCAGGGTATTCACCCCGAGGTAGACGCAGTCAGTCGGCGTGCCCATCTGCACCGCAATATCCCCGTTAGGATAGTTAAAGGTACGCAGAGGGGTTTCCAGCGTCAGCGAGTTCGACGCTCCACTACGATTACGATCGGGCGCGACAACCTGCACCTCAGCAAACTCACGCAGCGCTTTTGCCAGCGTCTGTATGCCTGGCGCATGGATACCGTCATCGTTACTCAGTAAAATGCGCATTGAGACCTAACCTGTTGATAAATTTTGTTCACCCTCCCCCGAAAACTGACTCGTGTTCCCGGGGCGTCGGATGCGGCTGAAAACATTTTAGCTGGATGCGCCAGGGAGTGGTAGGTGTAAATATCTGGTAAATAAAGGATGCCAGTGAGCCATCGCAGGGCGGGCCGATCAGCTTTCGGCCTTGTCTTCCCCCAGTTCCTGTAAAAAACGTTGCTGCGAACTCATCAGTTGAGTGAGCGTCAGGCACTGATAATCATAACCATAACGTGCGGCGATCTGCGCAATGATCCCCGCCAGCATCGGGTAGTGACGATGGTTCCAGTGGGGGAACAGATGATGCGTTAAGTGCAGATTCATTCCGCCCAGCCAGTAACCCAGCCAGTGCGGCCGCGTCGTCCAGTCGCAGGTTGTCGCAAACAGGTGACTGTAGCGGCTGTGGGGCAATTTCCCCTGTTCGGTGGGCTGGTAGCTGTTTCCTTTCGCCCAGTGAGTACCGATAATCAGCATGACAAAAACCAGCGATGCCAGCATCTGACAGGAAAGATAAACCAGCACGATTGTGCCGATGCCTAATGAAGGCGGCAACAGCCATAAGGGCAGCGCCAGCACCAGTAAAAAATGGCCCACTTTTACCAGTAAAAAAGCCGCCCAGCCTTGGATACCCTGCAGGCGCATTTTCGCCCCTACGCGTGTCTGCCCGGCGCGATCCAGCCAGTCAAACAGCCAGATATAATAGGGAAACGTCAGAGCAGCCACCAGCGGCCAGTAATAGCGCTGATAGCGCATTAGCGGGCGCAGTCGCTGAAAACGCGACTGGCGAAGAATGCCGTTCTCTTCCATATCCGGGTCATACCCGATGACATTATTTCCGGTGTGATGCATCAGCACATGGCGCACACGCCAGCACTCCGGGTCCAGCCCCAGCGGAATGGTAGCCAGCACATTCAGCCAGCGATTGGCCGATTTTGACCTGAAAAAAGCCTGATGCGAGGCATCATGTACCACGTTGATCGTCAGCAGCATGGCAAAGAAACTGACCCCGGCCTGGCAAGCCGCCCAGCCCGTCCAGTGAGTCTGCTGCAGGCCAAGCCAGCCGCAACCGGCAGCCAGTAAGGCCAGCAGCACCGCTTTGGCGATCATCGCCCCGTTGGCAAAACGGTGGTCGCCGTGCTGATCGAGCCACGCCTGAGTGGCTCGCGTCAACTCGCGGTGAAATTGCAGATTTTCACGGGAAAAACGCAGCGGTGGCGGGTTCATGCAACCTCCTCCGGCTGTCCCATCCGGCGTAAAAATGTCTGCTGACGCCGCAGCAGTTCGCGATAACTGATACAGCGGTAATTCATGCCGTGTTCGCTGGCAAGCCGGGCAAGTCTCTCCGCCAGTGCCGGATAATGCCGGTGATGCCATCCGGGAAACAGATGGTGCGTCAGGTGCATATTTAGCCCGCCAGTGAAATGCCCGATCCAGGCAGGCGAAGGCAGCCAGTCGCAGGCGGTGGCGAAGTTATGGCGATACCAGCCTTGCGGCAGCTTCCCGTCAGGCCCGACCTCGAAAAACTCCGCCTCAGCCCAGTGGGTGCCCAGCAGCAGGAATACCACCAGCAAAGAAGCCATCATCTGGCTACACAGCCAGGCACCCAGCACTACGGACATCGCGATGCCATTCTGCTCTGCCGCCCACAGCGGTACAGCGAGAACCAGCAGCAGATGCAAGACTTTACTGCCGCAAAACAATAGCCAGCCGCGGACACCCGGCATCACGTGCCTTCCCGCCAGCGGCGTTTTTCCGCAGCGGTCGGCCCAGTCAAACACCCAGGCCAGATACGGCAGCGACAGTGCGGCCACCAGTGGCCAGTAAAGATGCTGCCAGCGCATCCATGGTCGCCAACGCTGATACGGGGTTTGCCGGAAGAAACCGTTCTCTTCGGTATCGAGATCGTAATGTTCGATATTGGCGTAAACATGATGAAAATGGACATGGCGAACGCGCCAGTAATCCGGGTCCAGCCCCAGCGGCAACGTCACCAGGCGGCTGATAAGACGATTAACACGCGGCGAACGGCTGAAGACACCGTGGCTGGCATCATGGTTAACCACAATATTAAGCAGCATTGCCATCAGCATAAACAGGAGATAGCAGAGAACAAATCCACCGCTGCTGGACTGAAGCAGGCTCAGCCCATAGCAGGAGACACAAAGTATCAGTAACACCCCTGCTTTCAGCCAGTCGCCGCGCCCGGCGAAACGATGATCTTTGGATGCGGAAAGATACTGATGCGCTGCACGCTGCAACGCCTGGTGGAAAGCCTGTTCGCCATCCGGAGGATAACGCAGCGGTGGCAGTGAATTAGCCATTTTCGGCCTCCGGGATCAGCACCTGACGCCCCCACCCCGCCGCCAGCGCGATGCTGTGCAGCATCACCAGCAGTGCACCGGCCAGCCAGATCTCAACCGACTCGCGGCACAGGATAAACCACGCCGGATACGCCAGCCCCACCACCAGCCACAGCAGCGGGCTCCAGCGCCGTCCTTCCGACAACCCACCTAATGCCACCGCCCCGAGCGCCAGTAAAACAAACAGCGCCACCTGCTCCCGGCCGATATTTTGATAGCCGTAGCCATATATCCAGACATAACTCGCCACCAGCACAAATAACAGCAGCATACCGCTGGTCAGTGCGCGGGCGCGGCAATGAAACGTTGCCGCGCTTTTCGCCGGAGAAAATGGCAGTTTAAGCAGCCGGAAAAATGGCCGGTTACTGGCCCAGAACGGGTTACGGGATGAGCGCTCCCCACCGGTGCCGAAGCGATACTCTGTTTCTGGCAGGCGGGCAAACGTCCCAAACATTTTGTCCCAGAAAATAAAGCTGCCGCCAAAGTTCTTATCGGAATAAGCGCGATCGCAAACGTGATGGACACGGTGATGATTCGGCGTCACCAGAATATATTCCAGCCAGCCCAGCTTCGGCGTCAGCGCGTTGTGGTTAAACAACTGCACGCTGTAGTGGAAAATCGATACGGTGATAAACACCGACAGCGGCACACCGGCTATCGCCAGCAGCAGGAAAAAGGGAATCGAGGTCAGTGAAGAGTACCAGGAGTTACGCACCCCCAGCGACAGATTAAAGTGCTCGCCCTGGTGATGGACGACGTGCACGGCCCACAGCAGACTGAAACGATGATGCAGGCGGTGCAGCCAGTAAAAGGCAAAATCCCAGGCCAGCAGCGCAAACAGCCACAGTCCCCAGGTCGGCAGCACATCCAGCCAGTGCTGGCTGAAGTGCAGCGCCACATAGCCGTAACAGGTCACCTCAAGGCCACGAAACAGCCACAGCATGATATGGCCGGAGTTGAGGTTAAACACCACATCATGCCAGTTGACCCGCTGCTTATCCTGACGGTTCAGCACCAGCGCCTCGGCCATCACCAGCAAGACCATCGCCACAATCGGCACGACCAGATCACTCATTGCCGCTCTCTCCATGAATAAGGAAACGTCTGTGCTGCCCGCAGGCAGATCCAGCCGCAGACCAGCGCCACCAGCGCACCGCTGACCAGGTCAATAAACAGGTGGCGGCGCAGTTGCAGAATCGATACCGCGATCAGCGCCCCCCACAATAACAATAGCCCGCTGCGCCAGCGTTGTTCAGGCTGATACAGCGCCCAGACCGCCAACAGCGACAGCGCCATATGCAGCGAGGGCAAACAGTTCTGTGTTGAGTCGGCGGCCACCAGCTGCGCCAGCAGATGCGAACTCAGCCCCTGACCGTGATCGATGGGATAGACCAGCGTGGTGGGCCACAGCAAATACACCGCACCGCACACCAGCGCGGTGAGGATCATTGAGCCCGTTAACCAGCGCAGTTTCTCCGGACGGCAGAACAGATAACCCGCGGGGATCAGCAGGAAAAAAGAGAGGTAGAGCCAGATGCCATCGGCACTGAACGGAATCATCCGGTCAACGAAACCGGGGTGCATCACCGTGCCGGGCCCCTGCCAGCGATCGCTGAACGTGTAGATCACGCCGACACTGCCCCAGCCCAACAGCATTGCCACTAAGCGACGTAACAGATTCATACGCCTTCTCCTTTTTGGCGAATAATACGCCGCCGCTTGCGGTCAAACTGCGGCATCAGCGGCTGTACACTGAGCTGCCAGCACAGTCTCTCCGTGGCGATCCCCTGCTGTGCGAACAGCGCAATCAGCGCCTGCTGGCAGGCGACCAGCGACGCTTCATCCGCATCGCTAATCAGCTGCACATCATGCATCCCCGTCTGCACCAGCCGGTAATCACTGGTCAGCGGCAGGGAACGGGCAATCGCGCGGCTGCACACATCGGCAAAGACGGCCTGCACGTCACCCTTCATATCAGGTAGCAGAAGCTGGTCATCGCGACGTCCTTCTATAGCCTCCAACACCCGGGTCGGCTGCCCGCAAGGGCAAGGTTCATTTGCGGCGACCAGCACATCGTCCAGCCGGTAGCGAATCACGGGCTGAGTGCGGCGACTGAAATCCGTAATCACCGGCGTAAAGCGCCGCTCATCAATCCACTCCGGCTCCACATGGATAAATTCTTCATTAAGATGCAGGCGCCCATGAGAACAGCTGGCCGCGAGAAACCCCTCGGTGGCCTGATAGACCTCGGCCACATCGCCGAACACCGTTTCTAGCAGCTGGCGATCCTGCGGTTCCAGCACTTCCGCTACGGAGATCACCCGGCTGACGCTCAGTTTAAGTTGCCCACCCTGCACGGCCAGTGCCAGCGCCCGCAAGACCTGTGCTGGCGCCACAATAATCGTCGGCGCAAACGCCGGCAGCGTACGCAAATGCTCACTGAACGGTGCGAACAGATCAAAGAACGCCAGGCTCAGCCAGCGGGTATTCACGCTGTGATAGAGATGATTATCGGCACGCAGAAACAGCGCCACACGTTCACCGGAGAGCAGCCCGCGTGGCAGCATCTTCGCCAGCATACCGCCTGCCCAGATGCGCTGCTCCCGTGGACTCACCACAAACACGCCGCGCCGCCCGGATGTGCCGGACGATAAGCCCACGCTGAAGCGCCCGACTTTCGGCGCAAAATCGCGGTCTTGTTCACTTTTCAGGGCACACTGGAGCAGCGTATCGACCTGCAGCCCGGCGGTATTCATCTGATCAAAATGGGTCATCATCTGCGCTTTGTCACTCAGCGGCCATGACGACAACGGCAGATGACAGAACGGGGCATAGAACGGACTTTTCGCCATCACCTGACGGGCAAAACGTTGCAACTGCCTGGCCTGCCACCGCTCAAGCGCGGCGCGATCGCGAAACCGCAGCCGCCGCGCACGGAAGTAGTGCCACAGCATACGTACCGGGATCATAAATCCCCCTCGTGACACAGCAGAATACGCACTTTGCCGCCACGCCAGAGCTGGTGCAGCTGGGTGAGCGTGCGGTAATAGGCGGCGCTGTCATCCATAATCAGACTGGCCAGCCGTGAGGGGCCGCGCAATTTCTGGTAGTTATCCGGGCACCAGGCGGCATCGCTGGCCAGCAGCGTCCAGCCATCATCCTGCAGGATAAACGCGCCAAGATGCCCGGCAGCATGGCCCGGCAGCGCGACCAGCACAATTTCGCCGTTGCTGTCCGGCAGTTGCCAGCCGCGCTCAAAAGGATGAAGTTCAGCGGGAAGATCGACAACGTCGAAGCGCTCAACAAAATGCAGGCGTGACTCAAAATCGGCCGGGATCAGTCCCGGCACAAAAGCATTTTTCAGCGCGCGCACACCTTTCAGGCTGCGGGTTTTCTGCCAGCCCTCCCCGGAGGCGATCATTGGAACGCCCGGAAAATCGTGCAGACCGGCAATATGGTCGCCGTGGAAATGGGAAATAATCAGCCCCTGGATATCATCAGGTTGATATCCGGCCTGGCCGAGCTGCGCCACCAGCGCCTGCTCTGGCGAGAAATAGACCGGGGTCAGCTGTGCATAGAGACGGAAAATGCCTTGACGGGTGTGATCAATAAAGTGGCTGGCGTAGCCGGTATCCCATATCCAGCGACGGTTATTGGCCTCCAGCAACCAGGCTCGGGCAGGAAACTGGCAGACGCGCAGCCCGGCACCGCGCAGTGCCATGCAGCCACGGTGAGTGCAGTAACCCGCTTCGAACGTCGTCAGTTTAGCCACGCTGACCCACTCCCTGCTGCCGCCACCATGCCCCGGTCAGCGCAATCGCCTCATCCATAGAATAATGCGGGCGATAACCCAGTTCATCGATGACACGCTGCTGGCTGAGGGTCATATCCAGGCTCACCGCGCCGACGCTGTAGCGGGTCAGTAACGGCTCACGCCGCGTCAGTAACGCCGCCCCCTCCATCAATGCCGCCACACCGTAAAGCAGGCTGGCAGGCAGTGAGCGGATCGCGCAGTTCAACCCAAGCTGCTGGTTAAGCAACGGGCGCAACACCTCCGCCAGCGTTACCGGCTGCTGATTGGTCACGTTATACACCGCGCCAGAAGCCAGGTCGGGTACATCGGTCGCCAGCCACATTGCCTGCACCACGTTGAGTACAAAGGTCAGATCGAGCAGCGTATTCCCGCCGTTGGGCAGCCGCAGCACGCCATTATCACGCTGAATCTGTGCCAGCAGGCGCGGCACAATCACCCGATCGTGTGGACCAAACAGCGCACGCGGACGCAGCATGACAAAGGTGGTGGCAGGATGCTGTGCCACCCGCTGCAACACCACCTGCTCGGCGGCATATTTGCTGGCAGCATAGTGATTGGCAAAACGCCGGGCGCGGAAGGTTTCATCAATATCGTGATGAGGGGAATAATCGAAATAGATTGAGGGCGTGGAGATATGAATAAAACGCCGAACGCCCCGCTGCCCGGCGGCAGCCGTCAGACGCTCAGTGGCCGTAACATTGGCCTGCCAGAAATCGTCACGCGGCCCCCAGGGCGAGGACTTGGCAGCGCAGTGCCACACGGCCTCAGCCTCGCCGACCAGGTCAGCGCAATCGGCAGCCGAAGCCCGGGCCAGATCCAGGGCGGTAAACTGCGCCCCGCACTGCCGCAGTATCTCTCCCACCGCATCATCACGCCCGGTTGCCAGCACCTGATGCCCGGCTGCCAGCAGCCACTCAACGGCGTTGCGCCCCAGACCACTGGTGGCTCCGGTGACCAGAACCTTCACGGCAGCAGCACCATGCCACCCAGGGTTAACCCGGCGGCGGTACCAATCAGCATCACCGGGCCTTTTTGGAAACGATCGGTGACCATCGCTTCATGCAGCGCGCTGGGAATCGATGCCGCCACCTGGTTTCCGCGATAACGGTAAATATCCACCAGCGCATCACTGCTGACGTTCAGCCGTTTACGCATATGTTCCAGCGACAGGTGGCTGGCCTGATGCGGCACCACCGTGGCGATCTGTGCCAGAGTCAATCCGGCCATCGCCAGCAGGCGCGCCAGATAATCTTCGATCAGCCCCGAGGCCTGACGGAACAGTTTTTTGCCCTGCATATGGAACAGAAAATCGCTGTCGCGCATGCCCGCACGCGGGTTGCAGCGCGTGCCTCCGGCACGGATCTCACAGAGTTCACTGCCATCCGGCCAGCTCTCCATCAGGCAGGAGATAATGCCGCTTTGCCCGTCACCGCGTTCCACGATGGCGCAGGCCGCGCCGTCGCCGAAGATCAGCGATGACTCTTCATGCTCCCAGTCAATACCGCGTGACGCCAGCTCAGTCGACACAATAGCAATGCGCCGATAGGCACCGCAGTTCACTAATCCCCCCGCCACCTGCAACGCCGAAATAAAGCTGACGCAGCTGCTGTTAATATCAAACACCGCGGTGCCCGGCGTCAGAGGCGACAGCTTGAGCACCTGTATGGCACTGCATGGCAATGCCTGGACGGCGATGGCCGAGGCGAAGATGAGCAAATCAATGGAAGCCGGGTCGATATGTTGTGCACTTAGTGCAGCGGCCAGCGCATCGGCGCCCAGTTGCGCCTGACTGGCCTGGTGATCGGCATGAAAGCGATGAGCGATACCCGAGCGTTTTTCAACATAGCCGGGTTTCATACCCAGACGTTCGTCGAGCATCGCTGAGGTGACGCAGCCGGGAGGCAGGGCCACACCGCTGGCAATAATCTTCAAAGGCACGAAAGCCGTTGTGCTATCCGGCACTGGCAGATGGGGTTGGTTCATCCGTATTCCCATTAACAAAATTGTTAAATTATTGCGCATTGTAACGGAAGTACGGGTTCTCGCAAAATCGCCAGAAAAGAAGAAGATAGCGGGGAGAAAACAGTGAAAGGAACGACTGACTTAAGCGGATAAATCAGCAGAGCCTGCTGAGAATCAGGCTCTGCTGCAAGGGGAATTACTCGTCAACCTCGGCTGCGCTGCCCTGGGTCAACAGCAGTTCGCGCACCACGCTGGTGGCAAAGCTGCCCGCCGGGAGCCAGAAGTTCATCTCCAGCGTGACGTCATCCAGCCAGTTCCAGCGGAGATCGCGCGGGATCACCAGCATTGCACGACGTGCGGCATCCACACGTTCACGATCCATCAGCGCGAGCAGCGCAGCTTCACCGGCCAGGCTGTTTTGCTCAAAAGCCAGCGCTTCGTCACGCGTACCCCACTCGCCGCTGCCCGGCAGCGGTGCAGTAATGCGCAGTTCACTGGCATCAACGCGCTGCTGCAGGGTATCCAGCTCCGCAGCCTCAGCCACAAACCAACTGCCGCGCCCGGTCAGCTGCAAGGCATCGCCCGGCAGCACCTTACACAGTGAGCCCTGCTGCGCCAGACGGTCACTGACCACCTGATTAAACATGGCGCTGCGGGCAGCCGACAGAATAAAGCTGCGTTTATTGCGCTCACGCACGCGGATTTCATCTGCCGCCCAGCGCTGCGCCATCGTCAGATTGTTACCCTCATGGCCGAAACGCTGGCTGCCAAAGTAGTTGGGTACGCCGTCACGAGCAATCAATTGCAGGCGCTGTTCCACCGCATCACGGTCAGAAATCTGGCGCAGTACCAACGCAAAGGCATTGCCCTGTAACGCCCCGGTACGCAGCTTGCGGCGATGGCGGGCGCTTTCCAGTACCTCAACGCCTGTCAGCTCAAACGCGCTGAGGTCCGGAGTGACTTTGCCCGGTACACGCAGGCAGAACCACTGCTCGGTCACCGCATGGCGATCCTTCATCCCGGCAAAACTGACGTCACGCGGATGAATGCCAACAAACTTTGCCAGCGCTTCGGCGACAAAACGGGTATTGCAGCCATTTTTGCGAATACGCACCAGCAGCTGTTCGCCGTCACCGTCCGGGGCGTAGCCGAGGTCTTCGATCACAACGAAATCTTCCGCGTGAGCCTTCAGCACACCGCTGGCAACCGGCTGACCGTGCAGCCAGCCCTGTTGGGTTAAATCCATCGGTTACACCTTCATCAACAGGGCAACGGCTTCACAAGCGATGCCTTCACCGCGCCCGGTAAAACCGAGTCTTTCGGTGGTGGTCGCTTTCACATTGACCTCATCCATATGGATCCCGAGATCTTCAGCAATATTGATGCGCATCTGCGGCGCATGGGGCAGCATTTTCGGTGCCTGAGCAATAATCGTCACATCGACGTTGCCCACGCGATAGCCTTTTTTGGCGATCTGGCGCATCGCTTCGCGCAGCAGTTCGCGGCTGTCCGCGCCTTTATAAGCCTCATCGGTGTCCGGGAACAGTTTGCCAATATCGCCCAGTGCCGCCGCACCCAGCAGTGCATCTGTCAGCGCATGCAGGGCAACATCACCATCAGAATGCGCCAGTAACCCTTTTTCATAAGGGATTCGTACGCCGCCAATAATCAGCGGGCCTTCGCCACCGAAGGCATGGACATCAAAACCGTGACCGATACGCATTATGTGTTCTCCTAACGTTGTATTTGGGTCAGATAAAATTGCGCCAGCGCCAGGTCTTCCGGCCTTGTCACCTTCAGGTTATCACTGCGCCCGCTCACCAGCTCAGGGTGGTAGCCACAATATTCCAGCGCAGAGGCTTCATCCGTGATCGTGGCGCCTTCATTCAGCGCACGCAGCAGGCAGTCATGCAATAACGCCTGCGGGAAAAGTTGCGGTGTCAGCGCATGCCACAGCGCTTCGCGCTCAACGGTATGATCAATATTGCTGCGGCCCCCGATGGCGCGTTTCATCGTATCGCGCACCGGGGCGGCAAGAATACCGCCCACTTCGCTGGTGGCGGTCAGTGCCAGCAGTCGGGTCAAATCGCTGAGATGCAGGCAGGGCCGAGCCGCATCATGCACCAGCACCCATTGCGCCTCTTTTGCCGCCTGCAAACCTGCCAGTACCGAATCAGCGCGCAGTCCGCCGCCGACCACCGTCGTCACACGCACATCCGCGGCCACCGGCAACTGGCGAAAATGGATATCCTGCGGGCTGAGCGCCACGATCACCCGGCTGACAGCCGGATGAGCCAGCAGCGCATCGATGCTGTGTTCCAGAATGGTTTTTTCACCAATGGTGAGATATTGCTTGGGGCACTCGGAGAGCATACGGCTACCGATCCCCGCAGCGGGGACGATGGCGATGATCTCCGGAGAGGATTCGGCGTTATTCATGATGCTCATGGTGATGGTTACTGACTGGCTGTTCGCTGCTGCGCGTTTCGTTTGTTTTGATCCGGCACAAGGCGATAGAAGGTCTCGCCGGGTTTAATCATCCCCAGCTCATTGCGTGCGCGTTCCTCGATCGCTTCCGAACCGCCGTTTAAATCGTCGATTTCGGCAAAAAGCTGATCGTTACGCGCTTTAAGCTTGGCGTTATTGGCCTGTTGCTGAGCAACATCCTCATTAACGCGTGTATAATCATGAATGCCGTTCTTGCCCAGCCAGAGCGAATAATGCAGCCAGCCGAGAAGTACAAGTAACAGCAACGTAAGTTTGCCCATCCCCGCCCCCTGAAAAACGGCTCAATCATCCCATAACTTTTGGTATGACTCCACTCCGTCGATGAAATAGAGCCACTTTCTCAGAATACGGCGTCAATACGCGTTAAAAAAACAGCAAAAAAGAGCATTAAAACGCCCTGCACTGATAGATTTTGTAACGTTGCGATGTATTTGCACATCTCACTGACGGGTCACCAGCCGGTGAGAAGCGTAAATAACAGCCAGAAAAGGGCGATCACCAGCAGCACCGTCGCCAGCGCAGCCCAGACAAAATGCTCACGCAGCAGCATAGTCGCGGCGATTCCCACCAGCACCGACACCGGTAACAGTGCCAGGAAGAAAGGCCAGGTGTAGAGGAAAAAAAACAGGGTAGTGGAACCATACAGCAGGAAAGGGATCGCCAGCGCGACCCACCATGAAACAAAGCCCATCGCGCCACCAGGGATGGCCCATGACGGCTCTTCCCGCTCGCGTTCGTCTTTACCTGCCAGCATGGGGGTAACGTTTTGCATAGACTTCCCGTTGATGCTTAGGCGGAGGCCAAACTGCCTCCGCCTGATAACTGCCCGCAAACGGGCGTTAGCCGAAGCTCTCTCAGGGTTTGATAATATCTCGCTGGCGCAGCACGTCTAATAACTGGCGGGTTAAATGTGTTACCAATTGTTCACCATCCAGATGAATATCCGCTCGTTCAGGGGCTTCATACACTGCATCGATACCGGTGAAATTTCGCAGCTCCCCGGCTCGGGCTTTTTTGTATAACCCCTTCGGATCGCGTACTTCACAGATAGCCAGCGGCGTGTCGACAAAGACTTCAATAAAACGCCCTTCCCCGACCATGTCGCGCACCATCTGACGCTCGGCACGATGAGGGGAGATAAAGGCGGTTAATACCACCAGCCCGGCATCCACCATCAGCTTCGCCACCTCACCGACGCGGCGAATATTCTCTTTACGATCGTCATCACTGAAACCGAGATCGCGGCACAGGCCGTGACGCACATTATCCCCGTCCAGCAGATAGCTGCTGACGTTCAACCGATGCAGTGCCTGCTCCAGCGCGCCAGCGACGGTGGATTTACCGGAACCTGACAGCCCGGTAAACCACAGCACTGCGCCCTGATGACCATGCTGCTGCTCACGCTGTTCCCGGCTGACCGGATGCGCGTGCCACACCACATTTTCATCATGCTGCGCCATATTACTTACCGCCCAGCAGGTCGCGTGCATTCCAGTGTGGGAAATGACGACGCACCAGTGCATTCAGTTCCAGTTCAAAGGCGCTGAAATCACCGCTGCTCTGTTGCACATCGTCCAGCGGCTGACGGATCATACCCGCGCCAACGGTCACGTTGCTCAGGCGATCGATAAAGATCATCCCGCCGGTCACCGGGTTTTGCTGGTACGGATCCAGCACCATTGGCTCATCGAAGATCAGATCCACCAGCCCGATACCGTTCAGCGGCAATTCATCGGTGTTGTGCTGCGTCAGGTTGTTGATCTCCACCTGATGCTGAATGCGCTCCACGCGCGCACGGGTTTTCTTCCCGGCAATTTTCACGTCGAAACTCTGGCCCGGCACCAGCGGTTTTTCCGCCATCCAGACCACATCCACTGCCGCAGCCTGCACCGGCGTCAGGTCAGCATCCGCGGCCACCAGCAGGTCGCCACGACTGATATCAATTTCGTCTTTCAGCACCAAAGTAATCGCTTCCCCGGCGGCAGCCTGCTCCAGATCGCCATCGAACGTCACGATGCGCGCAACAGCAGACTCCACGCCAGATGGCAGCACTTTCACCCGCTGTCCGACCTGAATAATGCCGGAGGCCAGCGTCCCGGCGTAGCCGCGGAAGTCGAGGTTCGGGCGGTTAACATACTGTACCGGGAAGCGCATTGGCTGCTGCTCCACCACGCGTTGTACATCCACGGTTTCCAGAACGTCCAGCAGCGTTGGGCCGCTGTACCAGTTCATCGCGTCGCTCGGGGAGGCGACGTTTTCGCCCTCCAGCGCCGACAGCGGCACAAAGCGGATATCAAGATCGCCTGGCAACTGCCCGGCAAAATCCAGGTAATCCTGTTTGATGTGCTCGAAGGTCTCCTGGCTGTACTCCACCAGATCCATCTTGTTGATGGCGACGATCAGATGTTTGATACCCAGCAGAGTGGAGATAAAGCTGTGGCGACGGGTCTGATCGAGCACGCCTTTGCGCGCATCGATCAGCAGGATCGCCAGATCGCAGGTTGAAGCGCCGGTCGCCATGTTGCGCGTGTACTGCTCATGGCCCGGCGTGTCGGCGATAATGAATTTACGCTTCTCGGTGGAGAAGTAGCGATAGGCCACGTCAATGGTAATGCCCTGCTCACGTTCAGCCTGTAAACCATCAACCAGCAGCGCGAGATCCAGTTTTTCGCCCTGGGTTCCATGACGTTTACTGTCGTTGTGCAGTGACGAGAGCTGATCTTCGTAAATCTGACGTGTGTCGTGCAGCAGACGCCCAATCAGCGTACTTTTGCCATCGTCCACGCTGCCGCAGGTAAGAAAGCGCAGCAGGCTTTTATGTTGCTGGGTGTGCAGCCAGGCTTCCACGCCGCCCTGGTCGGCAATCTGTTGTGCAATTACTGTATTCATGACGGTTCCTTAGAAGTAGCCCTGGCGTTTTTTCAGCTCCATTGAGCCGGCCTGATCGCGGTCAATCATGCGCCCCTGGCGCTCACTGGTGGTGGAAACCAGCATCTCTTCGATGATCCCAGGCAGCGTTTGCGCTTCGGACTCGACGGCGCCGGTCAGTGGCCAGCAGCCGAGGGTACGGAAACGCACCATACGTTGCTCGATCACTTCGCCCGGTTGCAGGTCAATGCGATCGTCGTCGATCATCATCAGCATACCGTCACGCTCCAGCACCGGGCGTTCCGCGGCCAGATACAGTGGCACAATCTCGATATTTTCCAGGAAGATGTACTGCCAGATATCCAGCTCTGTCCAGTTGGACAGCGGGAAAACACGGATGCTTTCGCCTTTGTTAATCTGACCGTTATAGTTGTGCCAAAGCTCAGGCCGCTGATTTTTCGGGTCCCAGCGATGAAAGCGGTCACGGAAGGAATAAATGCGCTCTTTCGCACGAGATTTCTCTTCATCACGGCGTGCGCCACCGAAGGCCGCATCAAAACCGTACTTATTCAGCGCCTGCTTCAGCCCTTCAGTTTTCATAATGTCGGTGTGTTTGGCACTGCCGTGAACGAACGGGTTAATGCCCATCGCCACGCCTTCCGGATTGCGGTGGATCAGCAGCTCTGCACCAATATTTTTCACCATGCGATCGCGGAATTCGTACATTTCGCGGAATTTCCAGCCAGTATCAACATGCAGCAGCGGGAACGGCAGTGTTCCCGGATAGAAGGCTTTACGCGCCAGGTGCAGCATCACCGATGAGTCTTTGCCGATAGAGTACATCATCACCGGGTTGCCGAACTCTGCGGCCACTTCGCGGATAATATGGATGCTTTCCGCCTCCAGTTGACGCAGATGAGTGAGTCGTTTCTGATCCATATCTTTTCCTCAAGCCAAATTCACAACAGGGGACTCGCGTCCGTCCTGCTGCGCTGAATGTTGAAACCATGCCAACTCGTCATGCAGTTTGACCACTTCGCCAATCACTAACAGCGCCGGAGTTGGGGCGTTTCGTGCCAGTTCTTCAAGTTGTTGTAAGGTCCCGGTCAGTACCTGCTGATCCTGACGGGTGCCGCGGCTAATCACCGCAGCCGGGGTGGCCGGATCGCGCCCGTGCGCCATCAGTTGGCTGGCAATGTCGCCTGCCGCCATGGCCCCCATATAAATAGCCAGCGTCTGACGTGAACGGGCCAGCGATGGCCAGTCGGTGCCGTTGCCATCCGCACGGCATTGTCCGGTGACGAACAGAACGCTTTGTGCATGGTCACGGTGAGTCAGTGGGATGCCCGCGTAGGCGGTCGCCCCTGCTGCTGCGGTCACGCCCGGCACTACCTGGAAGGGAATGCCAGCGGCCACGGCGGCCTGAAGCTCTTCGCCCCCCCGGCCAAAGATAAACGGGTCACCGCCCTTCAGGCGCACAACGCGTTTGCCCTGCTTCGCCAGTTTTACCAGCAGGCGGTTGGTTTCCTCCTGCGGAACACTGTGGGCGTTAGCGCGCTTACCCACGCAGATGCGGTCAGCATCGCGGCGCACTAAATCCAGAATTTCATCGCTGACCAGATGGTCATACAGCACCACATCAGCTAGTTGCATCACCTGCAAGCCACGCAGGGTCAGCAGGCCACTGTCGCCAGGCCCGGCACCCACCAGAATAATCTCTCCCTGCGGGGCTTCCGGGTCAGTCAACTGCTGGTCCAGCGTGCGTTTAGCCCCTTCAAGATTGCCGGAGGCGACCTGATTGGCGAATAAGCCGTTGAAGGCTTTTTCCCAAAAACGGCGGCGGTCGGACATCTTGTTGAAGCGGGCTTTCACCTTCCCGCGCCACTGGCCGGCAATATGCGCCATCTGTCCCAGGTTCGCAGGCAGCAGCGATTCCAGTTTTTCACGCAGCAGGCGTGCCAGTACGGGCGCAGTGCCGCTGGAGGAGATCGCGACCACCAGCGGGGAACGATCAACAATAGAAGGAAAAATAAAGGAGCATTTTGGCTGGTCATCAACCACGTTGGCCAGCAGACGGCGCGCAGTGGCATCCAGATAGACCTGACCATTGAGTTCGCCATCATCGGTGGCGGCAATCACCAGGAACACCTGATCAAGCTGAGTGGCCTGATAATCCTTTGCCAGCCATTCGATACTGCCGCTGTCATGCAATGCGGCCAGTTCTTCACACAGATGGTGTGACACGACCAGCACATGCGCACCGGCGCGGCGCAGCAGTTCGATTTTGCGTGCAGCGACATCGCCACCGCCAACCACCAGCACCGGCTTGTGTCTGATATCAGCAAAAAGAGGGAGATAATCCACGTGAACCCTGTCTATATCACTATTGTTAAGGGGACTATACGTCCCGCGCTTAAGGCTTATGAAATTACTAATTGGAATGAGTAGTTACCGAATGGAATAACGCCCCGGTAAAGCTGAGAACAAAATGTGCTTAACAGATGATATTTCGCACCTTTCAGAGAGATTAAAATTGTTTAACGGCCGTCACAATTTCATACTAACTGCGCAAAAATTTTCGTACGTATCGTCACTGACGACGTATCAATGCCTAAATGATTAGGCGTAATTGTCGCAGCCAGTTTGGACCCGGACAGCGCTCAATCCCGCAGCGTACACGCAGTACGTGAGGATTTTGAGCACTGCCCAGGTTCAAAATGGCAAGTAAAATAGCCTGATGCGACAGGTTTTAAGGAATGATCCATGGTAACCCTTCTGCGCCAGGGGATGCTGGCAGCACTGCTCATTTGCGGCATCAATTTCAGTACGAATGCCGTCAGTATAAAGACAGGCAGTATCGCCGAACAGCAACTGCGGCATATTGCCACCTATTTTCCCGGCAGAATGGCGGGCAGCCCGGCGGATATGCTGACCGCCGATTATCTGCAGCAGCAGTTCACCCAGCTTGGCTATCACAGCAACCAGCGTCGTTTCACCACGCGTTATGCCTATCAACATCAGAGCGGTGATGTGACATGGCGCAACGTCAATGCAACCTCGGTGATTGCGGCCCGGGAAGGTCAGGTCGCACAGCAGATTGTGATTATCGCCCACAGCGACAGCTGGACGCCGCACAATGATAGCGAGATGCAAAATAACCTCGGTGGGCTCACCAATCAGGGCGTTGATGACAATGCCTCCGGCCTGGGGGTAATGCTGGAACTGGCACAGCGGCTCGGTACTCAGCCGCTGCATTACAGTTTGCGTTTCGTTGCCCTGAGCGGCGAAGAGATTGGTCATCAGGGCAGCGAAGACTACCTTTCGCGTATGACCCCCGAAGAGAAACACAATACGCTGCTGGTAATTAATCTCGACAGCCTGATTATCGGCAGCCATCTGACGTTTACCAGCGGCAGCAAAACCCCCAAAGCCGTGGCCCGGCAGACGCGCGATCGCGCCATGACACTGGCCCGTCATCTGGGCATCAAAAGTTCGGCGCAGACAGCGAGTGAAGAGACCCCCTTCGACCGCGCCGGCTTCCCGCTACTGTCGGTCAACGCCAGCGATGCGCCATCCGGCAAGCTGCCGCGTAGTATCGCCCAGCACTTCCCTGTTGCGCTGCGCCATCAGGCACAGCGTGATAATCTGACCTATATTGACCGCTGGTTACCGGGGCGTATCACCCACCGAGCACATGATTCGGTGGCGGTGCTGCTGCCCTTGATTCGCGAACTGGCTAATCCTTAATGTTTTGGAGTGATGAATGTATATCGTCTTTCTGACCTACACCCGTCCCATGGAAGAAGTGGAAGCGCTGCTGGAACCTCACGTTGCCTGGATTAATCGTTACTTTACCGCCGGGGCCTTTATCAGCGCCGGGCGTAAAGATCCGCGCACCGGCGGCATGATCATGGTGAAAGAAATGGACAGAAAGCAGCTGGACGTTATCCTGGCGGAAGATCCGTTCCAGAAAGTCGCCAGCTACGAAGTGACAAAAGTGAATATCACCCGCTCTGCGGATAAGTTTGCGGCACTGACCGGGATTTGATGGTCCCGATACCAACAGCTACCCCGCTTTAATACAGAGCACCGGTGACCGCAATGGGCAGAACGCCAGGACGCCGTAAACCCTTCCCTGGGGGCTTCGCTGCGGCATCCATGCCGCAGAGACCTGGCTAACCTGTCCCATCACGTTCACCTCTCTGGCAACAGCATCGCGGCCAGAAAAGGCGAAAATCCCACGGAAGGATACGTCAATTTCAAGTAGTCGCTGTGATCCTCGGCCTGGCAACGACAGCCGTTCAGCCCGCAATGGCCATTTTTGGCTGTGATCATTTTGGTGGTGCTGATTATGGGGATAGTACAATCCTGAATGCGATCGCGCCGAGACTTCTGATAATCCAGGTAAATTCACTACTGATGTTGCAGCAGATAACTGATAGGGTCCCCATTTCTTTTATGGGGCCTTTTAGGCTTCGCTTGCGGCACCATAACAGAGGAAGGCAGCACGTTATCACTGAATGCCCATAACAAGGAGAATGTATGGCTCAGGATATGTTTATAAAAATCAATGGCGTTGAAGGTGAGTCACTGGATTTTTCTCATAAAGGGGAAATCGAAGTCTTGAGGTGGAACTGGTCAGTCGCTCAGCCAGCTAATATGCACTCTGGAAGTGGCGGAGGTGCAGGAAAATCAACCGTACACGATTTATATTTCAAACATTACATTGATAGATCCTCGACAAATCTCATTCAATATTGCCTGACGGGAAAACATATCCCGGAGGCTGTTCTGACCGTCAGAAAAGCCGGTGGTTCTCCATTAGACTTCTTAAAAATAACATTGCAAGAACTGATTATTACTTGTGTCGAGCCGATTGGCATGGTCCATATGCCAATACCAATAGAGAAAGTAGGTCTTTGTTTTTCAAGAGTGAAATTCGAATACTTACCACAGAGTGCAGAGGGGAAGATAATGGGCATGGTAGCAATGGGTTATGACATTAAAGCTAACGCGACTATTTAGATCCTAATGGGATAGGCTCTTAGTGCATTTATAAAGGAAGATAATATGTATATAGATGAAGACGGTTATATTTATGATGACCGCATCGAGAGAAAGATATTTAAAACGATTGAGAGAGGGAGTCTCGATAGCGTTAATGATATTGTCGTGCATCAAACTGATAGTTCGTCAGCTCAAAGTACTTTTAACAGTTATGCCAACAAGGCTGCTAATGGAGCACATTTTCTAATAGATAAAGATGGCAAGGTTTATCAAACAGCGTCGTTATTTAAAACAACCTGGCATGTTGGTTTGATGCAATCTAAATGCTTCTTAAAAAAAACATGTCAACCTACCGAAGTTCGTTTAATAGCATTGCACACTAAAAAATTTTGGGAACGAAAAATATCCAAGGAAATATCTGATATAGAAAGAGAAAAGAACTTCCCGGAGCGTTTTCCAAATAACACCGATAGCATAGGCATTGAAATAGTTGGAAAGGCCGCAGGCCCTAAAGGTAATGAAGTTTACGAGACTGTTACAGATAAGCAGAACGAGTCTCTTAAATGGCTCGTTGCAGAGCTTACTTCAACATTTAACGTTCCTATGACTGAAATCCATAGACATCCCAATGTAGGCAGAAAAAACAACACGGAAGCGAGTACAGCAAAATGGGAATAAAAAAAAATTTATTCTACCCCCTGCTATTTTTAACTTTATACACTCATGCGGGCAGGGAGGTGGATCATATTGAAATATTAGAGGGTGGTCACTATGCTTCTAGTGTTGAAGATACAGAGGGATATTCTAAATGGTGTAAGCTTTTCAACCCCACAAAAAAGGAATTAATCGATTACTTTGCCAAGGCCAGGGAGGACGAATTTGGCGTAGGATGGGTTCACGAATACTACTCTCCTTGTATCGCTTCTGGCACTGTTACATTTAAAGATGGATCTTATGGGGTTTGGGGACTGCACGATAGCGGCCTTGGCTCTGTATATTTTGAGGATAAAGTGAACGCAGGGAAGAAGAGGTTATTCCTTTATCTGAATAACAAATGGGAAGATGAATGAAAACTGTAAGTTTCCTGTCAAAAAATGAGGGGACAAACGGGATCGAATACAAGAAATGGGAATAAGAAAAGTGATTTTTTGGTTTTCATTACTTTTCCCTGTATTTGTTCAGGCGAGTAGAGAATTCACTCCAGTGGGCTTGGATGGGTGGACTTCACCCAAGGGAGTAGAAAATATTTCTACCACATCGATAATGAGTGGGAAGATTAAGCGAACCAGCAAAACAGGAATGGAAAAAATAAATTTTTATAGTCATCTTAACTGGCCGACCGGAAAAGAAGGTCGGCCACTACAGATGCTTAAAGAAACCAGGCCACGACGCTAATTTGGTAACAAGTAACACTACTCGTGCAGGCCGCACTCGCGCTTCAGGCCAAAGAAACGCGTCTCTTCTTCTGCCATCCCCGGTTCCCATTTACGCGTGGTGTGGGTATCCCCCACCGAGAGATAACCCTGTTCCCACAGCGGGTGGTAGCTCAGGCCATGCTGTTGCAGATACTGATATACCTGACGGTTATCCCAGTCGATGATCGGCAACAGCTTAAAGACGCCTTTCTTGATCGCCAGCACCGGCAAATGCGCCCGGCTCCCGGACTGATCGCGGCGCAGGCCGGCAAACCATGTCTGGGCGTTCAGCGTCTCCAGCGCACGGTTCATGGGTTCAACCTTGTTGATCTGGTTGTAACGCTCAATGCCCTCTACGCCCTGCTCCCACAGCTTGCCATAACGCGCTTCCTGCCACGCCGGGCTGTGCTCTGCGCGGAACACCTGTAAGTTGAGATCCAGCTTCTCCGTCAGTTGATCGATAAACTGATAGGTTTCCTGGAACAGATAGCCGGTATCCGTCAGGATCACCGGAATATCCGGCTTCTGACGCGCAACCAGATGCAGACTGACAGCCGCCTGAATACCAAAACTTGAGGTCAGCACGGCCTCACCCGGCAGGTTCTCCAGACCCCAGATCACCCGGTCTTCGGCAGACAGTTTATCCAGCGTGTTGTTGATTTCGGCGAGCGCCATGACGCGCTCCACCTTCGGTAATGCGTTCAGTGTCGTCAGATCGAGAACTGCCATATCACGCCTCCATCATTCCCAGAAATCACGGGCCGGATCGAGTACCGGCCGGACGATCCCGGCACGGATGGTGAAATCACCGAAACCTTCGTCAGCTTCGCGCTCTTTCGCCCAACGGCCAACCAGCTCATCCAGCGTTGCCAGAATCTGCTCTTCATTGATGTTTTCACTGTGCATACGCGGAATGCGTGTACCCACGCGGTTACCGCCCAGATGCAGGTTGTAACGCCCCGGCGCCTTGCCGACCAGGCCCACCTCAGCCAGCAGCGCACGGCCACAGCCATTCGGGCAACCCGTTACGCGCAGGACAATATGCTCATCACCCACGCCGTGCTTATTCATGATGCCTTCAACACGCGTCACAAACTCTGGCAGGAAACGCTCCGCTTCAGCCATTGCCAGTGGGCAGGTCGGGAAGGCCACGCAGGCCATCGAGTTTTCACGCTGATGACTGACGTTTTCCATCAGACTGTGTGACACCGCAAGCTGTTCAATCTTCTCTTTCTCTGACTCCGGCACCCCGGCAACAATCAGGTTCTGATTCGCCGTCAGGCGGAAGTCGCCCTGATGGATCTTAGCGATCTCGGCCAGACCGGTTTTCAGCGGCCGGCCTGGGTAGTCCAGCAAACGACCATTTTCGATAAACAGCGTCAGGTGCCATTGATTATCAATGCCCTTAACCCAGCCAAAACGATCGCCACGTGTGGTGAATTCGTACGGACGGGTCGGCTCGAAGGTCAGCCCTGCACGGCGCTCCACCTCCGCTTTAAACACATCCGGGCCAACGCGCTCCAGCGTGTATTTAGTTTTTGCGTTCTTACGGTCGGTACGATTACCCCAGTCACGCTGAGTGGTGACGACGGCTTCGGCCACATCGAGAATTTTTTCCAGTGGCAGATAACCGAACTCACTGGCGGTGCGTGCGTAAGTGGCTTTATTCCCGTGGTCGATAGACAATCCGCCGCCCACCAACAGGTTAAAGCCCACCAGCTTGCCATTCTCGGCAATCGCAATAAAGTTCAGGTCGTTGGCGTGCAAATCGACGTCATTATGCGGCGGCACCACTACGGTCGTTTTGAACTTACGCGGCAGATAGGTTTCACCCAGGATCGGCTCAACGTCAGTGGTGGCCACTTTTTCCTGATCCAGCCAGATTTCGGCGTAAGCGCGGGTCTGTGGCAGCAGATGCTCAGACAGCTTTTTGGCCCACTCGTACGCTTCCTGATGCAGTTCAGACTCAATCGGGTTTGAGCTGCACAGCACATTACGGTTCACGTCATTGGCGGTCGCCAGCGCATCCAGGCCCACTTCATGCAGCATCTGATGCGCCGGTTTAACATTGCCTTTCAGAATGCCGTGGAACTGGAAAGTCTGGCGGTTAGTCAGACGGATACTGCCGTAAATCGTGTTATCGGTGGCGAACTTGTCGATCGCCAGCCACTGTTTCGGCGTCATGATGCCGCCCGGCAGACGGCAGCGCAGCATCATCGCATGGCGCGCATCCAGTTTCTGCTCTGTACGTTCAGCACGGATATCACGATCATCCTGCTGGTACATACCGTGGAAACGGATCAGCAAGAAGTTATCGCCGTTGAAGCCGCCGGTCAGCCCGTCATGCAGGTCTTCGGCAATGCCACCACGCAGATAGTTACTCTGTTTTTTCAGGCGTTCAGCGTCGACCAGCTTGCCTTCGACCACCAACGGCCCTGGATATTTTTCATTGCTCATTAGTACACATCTCGCTGATAACGGCGCTCAATGCGCAGCTCACTTAAAAATTCATCCGCCGTTTCGGTGTCCATTGCACCGAATTCGGCTACCACTTCCAGTAATGCCTGCTCAACGTCTTTAGCCATACGATTTGCATCGCCACAGACGTAAATGTGCGCGCCCTCTTCGATCCAGCGCCACAGTTCCGCACCTTTCGCACGGATTTTATCTTGTACGTACACTTTATGATCCTGGTCACGTGACCAGGCTAAATCAATGTTTGTCAGCAAACCGTCTTTCACGTAACGCTGCCACTCAACCTGATACAGGAAGTCTTCGGTAAAGTGTGGATTACCGAAGAACAGCCAGTTTTTACCGCCAGCCCCTTCTGTATCACGCTGCTGCATAAAGGCGCGGAACGGTGCAATCCCGGTGCCCGGGCCAATCATAATCACCGGAGCATCCGGGTTGGCTGGCAGACGGAAATTATCGTTGTGCTCGATGAAGACGCGGATTTCTGCATCCTCCTCCAGACGGTCAGCCAGATAACTGGAGGCCCCGCCAGCACGCGCACGGCCTTCAATCTCAAAGCGCACAGCACCGACGGTGATATGCACTTCGGTTTCATTCTCAGCCTGCGAAGAAGCAATCGAATAGAGGCGCGGCGTCAGCGGACGCAGCAAGCCAAGCAATTGCTCAACGTTCAGCTCAGTCGGGGCGTAACGCACCATATCAACAATCGGTGTGTTCTGTGCGTAATGGTGAAGTTTGGCTTTCTCGTCAATTTGCGCCAGTAACGCTTCATTGCGGGAAAGCTGGGCATACTGCTCGACGATCTGCGGGGTATTGACCGTCAGTTCATACTGTTTTTGCAGAGCCTCTGCCAGGGGTAACGTCTCGCCGTTCACGGTGACTGTCTCGTCGCCTTTCAGCCACAGCAGTTCAAGCAGCTCTTTGACTAACAGCGGGTCATTTTCGAACCATACGCCGAGTGCATCGCCCGGCTGATAACGCAACCCGGAATCACCCAGATCAATTTCAATATGGCGCACATCTTTATCGGAGTCACGGCCCGTGATTTTCTGATTGACCGCAAAGCTGGCGGTCAGCGGAGTTTCTTTGGTGTAGGGGCTGCTGTGAATTTCATTCACGCTACCTGTTGCCGCTGCGGCAATCTGACCCGCGCTGGCATCCGGCACACGAGCTTTAAGAACATCCACCACCTGCTTACGCCAGGCTTCGGCCTGTTGCGCGTACTCCACGTCAGCATCAACGCGATCGAGCAGACGCTCCCCGCCCAGTTCAGCCAGTTTGTTGTCAAAATCTTTTCCGGCCTGGCTGAAAAATTCGTAAGACGTATCGCCCAGACCAAACACCGCAAAGGCGCTGCCGTCCATTTTTGGCGCTTTCTTCGACATCAGGAATTTATGCAGCGCAACGGCTTCTTCCGGCGGCTCCCCCTCGCCCTGCGTGGAGGTCACCACGACCAGTAGCTTCTCCTGCCCAATCTGCTTGAATTTGTAATCACCGGCATTCACCAGGTTAACGTTCAGTTTCACGGCCAGCAGGTCATCACGCAGCTGTTCAGAGAGACGGCGTGCATTCCCGGTTTGTGACGCAGAGAGAATAGTGACGGTTGGCACCTCAACCGCAGCGGGAGCGCTGGCGACTGCCGTACCCGGCGTCTGATTGACCATGCCCCAGAAATAACCGGAAAGCCACGCCAGCTGGGTGGGGGAATAATCACCGGTGGCTGCCTGTAAGCGGGCAAGCTGGTCCGGATTTAACGGAAGCATGTTAGAGGGTGCCTGAGTCGTCATTACGTTGAAAATTCCACAGTCAGAGAGCTATTAACAACAGGGTAAGGGCAAGCATAATAACCCTTAAATAAGGGTTGGAAATAATTAATAACCAAAATGACTAAACGGTTTTTATGGTAAGCATTAGCGACAAAACAGGTTAATTATTTTCATACTATTCAATTAGTTAAAAACAACACCTTTAACAGGTATTTCCCTTTATCGCGTTTAGCCGGGAAACGGGTGCGAAAAAAGCTGTTTTCCGGTATCCTGCGGCGGTTTTATTGATAAAGACTGAGACTGTCACTATGGCGACTACGCTGTTTAAAGATTTTCAATTCGAAGCCGCGCACCATTTACCGAATGTGCCAGCAGGGCACAAATGCGGCCGCCTGCACGGGCATTCCTTTATGGTTCGTCTGGAAATTACTGGCGAAGTGGATGCGCATACGGGCTGGGTAATGGATTTTTCAGAGATCAAGGCGGCGTTCAAACCCGTTTATGATCGTCTGGACCATTATTATCTCAACGACATCCCTGGGCTTGAAAACCCGACCAGCGAAGTGCTGGCAGAGTGGATCTGGCAACAGATGAAGCCGGTTCTGCCACTGTTAAGCGCCGTACTGGTGAAAGAGACCTGCACCGCTGGCTGCGTCTATCGCGGTTGATTGCCAGACAGGCCTGTCAATCAGGCCTGCTTTTCTATACCCGTCATACTTCAAGCTGCCTTCATGCACCTCGAATTATTTTCGGTCTATATGCGTTTTTCAGAAAAGCTTATGAATTAAATATATATTCTTAGAGAATATATTATATCATTTCAAGATATAAGCGCTCCTTACACCACCGTGATATTCTCTCGCCACAGAACAAAAATCGATATTTATTTTTTAAGATGGGTGAACAATGCCAGCATGGCTTACGTTAGCAATTGATTCATTCTGGCCGATGCTGTACGCCGGTGTGACATTTACCATCCCTTTAACGCTGGTCTCTTTTGCACTGGGTTTATCGCTGGGTTTTATCGTTGCACTGGCACGATTATATGGGCCTAAGCCCCTGCAATATATTGTGCGATTTTATGTCTGGCTTATTCGTGGCACGCCATTATTGGTACAGCTCTTTCTGATTTTCTATGCACTTCCTGGCGTAGGCATTACGCTTGATGCTTTTCCGGCTGCGGTTATTGGCTTTACGCTGAATATTGGTGCCTATACTTCTGAAGTGATCCGCGCCACGTTGCTTTCTGTGCCAAAAGGTCAGTGGGAAGCGGCGCACTCCATCAGTATGAGCTGGGTTCAGGCACTGCGTCGCATCATTATTCCACAGGCTGCACGCATTGCCGTCCCGCCGTTATCCAATACCTTTATTTCGCTGGTCAAAGATACCTCTCTGGCCTCGGTCATTACCGTCCCCGAGATGTTCCTTGCCGCACAGCGTATTGCGGCAGTCACCTATCAGCCATTAATACTGTATACCGAAGCCGCCATTATTTATTTATTAATCAGTTCTGTTTTATCTGCATTACAGACCAGACTGGAAAATAAGCTCGCCAGCAATAGCACGGTAAAGGAAAGAGATAATGATAAAATTATCCAACATTGAAAAACAATTTGATGGCAATCCGGTTTTAAAGAATATCGACCTGACAATTAATGAAGGTAGCGTGACGGCACTTATCGGCCCTTCAGGTAGCGGCAAGAGCACATTATTACGCTGCATCAACCTGCTGGAAATACCGCAGGCGGGCGAGTTAACCATCGGTAACGAACATATTGTATTTTCCGGCAGCCAACGTGTTGCCCGAAAAGATATCCGTCGTATTTGCCAGCAAACCGGCATGGTATTCCAAAACTTTCAGCTGTTTCCACATCTGACCGTCATTGAAAACATTATGGAAGGGTTGATTACCGTCCATAAACAGCATCCCGCTCAGGCTCGCGAACGTGCCGAAGCGCTGCTGAAGAAAGTGGGCATGATCCACAAGCGCGATGCCTGGCCTGCCACCCTGTCCGGTGGTCAGCAGCAGCGCGTGGCGATTGCCCGCGCACTGGCGCCGTCACCCAAGGTGCTGCTTTGTGATGAACCCACATCGGCGCTGGACCCGGAGCTGTCGCTTGAAGTTGTTGCGGTGCTGAAGGATCTGGCAAAAGAAGGAATGACCATGCTGATGGCAACGCACGACCTGCGTCTGGCCGCCAATATTGCTAACAACGTGGTGTTTCTCGAAGCGGGGGAGATCGTGGAGACGGGAACCTCCCGCGATCTGTTTACCCGCGCCGAGAAACCCAGAACGAAAGCCTTTATCTCGACCCTGACCGACACCCTGCCCGATTCCTGGGAAATATAATTTAAGACCCCATCACAGACAGCATTCAGGAGTTTTTAATGAAAAAGATCGCAACGTTATTATTGGCAGGCCTGGTCCAGCTGAGCTTCTCCTCTGCCGCACTGGCAGAAACTGATCTCGCTAAGATTCAGTCGGCCGGCGTGCTGAAAATTGGTACGGAAGGAACCTATCCACCGTTTACTTACCACGATGCTACCGGCGCGTTAACCGGCTTTGATGTCGAGATCGGCCGCGAAGTGGCTAAACGCCTGAACGTGAAAGCGGAATTCGTGGAAGGGAAGTGGGATGGACTGATCGCCGGGCTGGATGCCAGGCGTTACGAAGCAGTGATTAACCAGGTGTCTATTACCCCGGAGCGTCAGCAGAAATATGATTTCTCTGTACCCTACATCGCCTCAAAAGGCGTGCTGATTGTGCGCAGCGATAACACCAGCATCAAATCCTTCGAAGATTTGAAAGGCAAAAAATCAGCGCATACGCTGACCAGCAACTATGCACAGCTGGCACGCAGCTACGGTGCGGAGATTGTCGGCACCGACGGCTTTAACCAGTCGGTCGATCTGGTGGCCAGCGGCCGTGCCGATGCCACCATTAACGATAACCTGTCTTACCTCGACTTTAAAAAACACAAGCCGGACGCCAACGTGAAAATCGCTGCCACCCGTGCCGATGCCGAGCAGGAAGGTATTCTCATCCGTAAAGGTAACCCTGAGCTGAAAGCCGCCATTGATAAAGCCTTAGCTGAGATTAAAAGCGACGGGACTTATCAGCGCATTTCTCAGCACTATTTTGCCGCTGACGTTTCCAAATAACCCCCCTCTGTGACACTCCGCAGGGCTGCCAATGCCCTGCGGAGACGCTTCTCCTGCTGATGAGTGACTTCAATGACGATCTCCTCCACTGACCTGTTTACCGTCGTTCAGCCCACGGTGCCGCTTGCCGATCCGCATGTTCTGTCAGATATCCGTGACCGGCGCAGCATTATTGATGCGATCTTTGATGCGCTCGTCAGACGCAACGATGAGGGCGAGTTTATTCCGTGGCTGGCGGAAAGCTGGTCAGTGGAGGACGATTGCCGACGCTGGTGCTTCCAGCTGCGCGCTGGCGTGCGCTGCCACAACGGCGCAATACTCACAGCCTTTGATGCCCAAGCCTCTCTGCTGCGCGCGCTCTCACCGGAGATGCCAGGCGAGCTGGGTACGCAGGGCGTGCTGCGCAGCTATTTACAGCATGCCACCGTGACAGTGGCCGATAATGGCGCGCTGACGATCGACAACCCGGAACCTTTTGCTGATCTGCTGGATTTACTGGTGGATATTGCCATTGTTCCGGCAGACAACCTGCACGCGCTGCCACAGCAGCCTATCGGCAGCGGTCCTTACCAGTTCGCAGAGCAGCAGCCAGGGCGTATAACCCTGCACGCCTTTGATGATCACTGGGCGGGTAAACCGCCAGCCGCCACGCTGGTGTGGCTGGCCGAGCCTGATGCCGTGCAACGCCAGGCGCTGTTCGCCCGTGGTGAGGCCGATCTGCTGGTGGACCCGCTGTTTGAGCCAGCTGGCGCGGAACACATCGTCAGCCAGCGTAGTTATCTGTGCATTATTTTTCTGCTGAACCTGTTTGAGGGTGCCACACAGGATGTTCGGGTCAGAAAGGCGCTGAATTATGCCGTTAATCGTCAGGCAATTATCGCGCATCCACAGATCGCTCAGGGCCACGCGCGCCCCTTAGCCGGGCCGTTAACGGCCCGCCACAGCGTTATTCCGCAGGATGTGCAGCCCTATCGCTACGATCCCAACGCAGCACGACAGCTGCTGGCAGACGCGGGCTATGCCTCAGGGCTGAAGCTGTCGCTGGCGCTCCCGGCACGCTTTCCCGATGAATCGATTGTGCTGGCCCGGCATATCGCGGAGGAACTTCAGGCGGTGGGTGTGACCGTCGATTTGACTATCTATGAAGACAGACCGGCCTATGCGCAGCGGGTACGCGATAAGCAGTTTGGCGATATTGCCTGCTTTGACTCCAGCCCGGCCAGCGGCTGGCGCATTTACCGTGAAAAACTGGATTCCCGCCAGCAGGGCCCGTGGTGGCAGGGGTATCACAGCGAGGCGCTCAATGCGCTGCTTGACCGTGCCGCCGCGACGGCTGATGGCGATCAACGTGCGGCAATCATGCGCCAGGCGTTTACTCAGGTTCACGATGACGCACCCTGGCTATTTTTGTATGCCCCGGATCATCGCTGGGCGCTGGGAGAGAAAGCCCGCGGCTGGCACCCCTGCGCAGAAGGTCGGGTCCGCATCCTCTGATACCCTAAGGTGGCTCACAATACCGAGCCACCTCCCCGGCCCCCCATCCGTCTTTACTCTTCCCCTCTCAGCAGTCGCCCGGCGTCCTCTGCGCTAAACCATGCCACCAGAAAATCCAGCAATGTACGCAGGCGTGCAGACTGGTACTGCCGCGACGAATAAATCGCATACAGCCCCAGCTCATCAAGCTGATACTCTGGCAGCAAGGCTACCAGTTCACCGCTGGCCAACAGCGGTCCTGCACTGTAGTTCGGCTGCATGGAAATACCGGCCCCCGCCAGGGTGGCAGAGAGCAGCATCACCGAATCATTGCCACTCAGATTACCACTGACCGCCACCGCCTCTTTCTCCTCGCCCCGGGTGAAGTGCCACAGGCTTTTACCGAAATGCGAGTAGGCCAGGCAGTTGTGATGGGTGAGGTCCTGCGGGATCTGCGGCGTTCCCGCACGGGCAAGATAAGCGGGAGCCGCACAAATCACCGACTGACAGGTATGCAGGGGGCGGGCAATCAGGTTGGGCTCCAACTGGGCAGTAATGCGCAGCGCCAGATCAATACGTTCTTCCACCAGGTTGACCCGTTGATTGCTGATGTGCAGGTCGATACGCACCCGGGGATAACGCTGCTGAAACGCGGTCAGTGCCACCATCAGCACGCTTTGCCCCAGCGACAGCGAACAGGAGACGCGCAGCAGACCGGAGAGCCCCTCTCCCTCTGGCTGGTTGCTGTGCTCAATCTCGGCAGACAGCGCCGCCAGTTGCTGGCAACGCGCCAGGGCATGCTCTCCGGCAGGCGTCAGGCTCAGACGGCGGGTGCTGCGATGCAGCAGGCGCGCCCCGGCCCAGCTTTCCATCTGGTTCAGATAGCGGGTGACCATAGCCCGCGACATATCCAGCGTTTCCGCCGCCGCCGACAGGCTGCCGCGTTGAACAATGGTGATAAAAACCGTCGCTGCGGTGACGCGATCCATAATATGCCCGTTTTATGCAACAATCTGTTGCCTGATAGTCGGTTTATCTGCTGTATTTTGCAACCTACACTGGGTTCTTTTCCGACTCACAGGTTATTTACGATGAAAACCCGCCTCACTCTCCTGCTGGCGCTGACGGCCAGCGCTCCACTGTATGCCGCTGAAACCCTAAAACTGGAAGTTTATAATCCAGGCGAAGCCAGTATGTTTGCGGTTTCCAGCGAAATCATTTCCGGCCCGAATGAAGTGGTGCTGATTGATGCCCAGTTCCAGCGCAATGATGCCGAAGCGCTGGTCAAACGCATCAAAGCGACAGGAAAAACGCTCACTACGGTGTTTATCAGCCAGTCGGACCCGGATTTCTACTTCGGCCTCGATACGATTAAGCACGCCTTCCCACAGGTGAAAATTCTCGCTACTGCCGCCACGGTAGATCTCATTAAACAGAGCAAAGAGGGCAAGCTGGCGTTCTGGGGGCCGAAGATGGGCGCTAACGCTCCAGAGTCGCTGATTGTTCCCGAGGTCTTACAGGGCGACAGTTTTAAGGTGGACGGTGAGCGCATCGAGGTAAAAGGCGTGAACGGCCCGCAGCCGCAGAATACCTGGCTGTGGGTGCCCTCCCTGAAAACAGTGATGGGCGGCGTGGTGGTGTATGGCAATAATATTCACGTCTGGATGGCCGATGCGCAGTCAGCCACCGAGCGGTCAGTTTGGCAGCAGAAGCTGGAAGCGATTACAGCGCTGAAACCGGTGCGCGTTGTTCCAGGGCATTTCCTGCCGGGTGCGGCAGAGACAGTGGCGTCGGTGAACTTCACTCACCAGTATCTGAAAACGGCTGAAAGCGTGTTGGCAGAGAGTAAAGATGCCGCCAGTTATACCGCGACGATGAAGACGAAATACCCTGATTTAAAAGATGCGTCGAGCCTGGAATTGAGCGCGAAAGTGCTGAAAGGCGAGATGAAGTGGCCGCAGTAACCCTTCAGGGTCTGAAATCGTAGGGGCGAGGCACGCCTCGCCACATCCGCAACGGGTGAGGCATGCCTCACCCCTACATGGCCCTGTCGATCCGGGTCAGGCAATATTCAAATATTTGTGCGTCTGCATCGATAACCGCCAGTTACGCGCAATGCAGGTTTCAATGCACAGCTTCGTCGCATCATCCTTCTGACTGATCGGCTGTAGCGCGATAATCCGCGCCTTATCATCGCTGAGCGTTGCCAGCAGATCATCCAGCGCATCGACGTCGCGCTGACGCGCCACCGGGTGTTTCACTTCATCGGCGCGCACCAGGGCCTGATGCAGCACATCATAGCCGCCGCGCATATTCACCTTCGGCGACACTGTCACCCAGGTTTCCGGCGTACAGCGCACATCGTGCGTGCCGCTGGTTTCAATCTGGCAACCGAAACCATGCTGCTGAAGGGCTGCGGTCAACGGAGTGAGATCGTGAATGCACGGCTCACCGCCGGTGATCACAATATGTTTCGCCGTCCAGCCATGCTGGCGGATCACGCCGATCAAGGCCTCTGCATCGGCGGCACCCCAGGCATCGGTTTCGACGGTTTTCAGCAGAATATCGCCCAGCGATGTCTCCCGATCGGCCAGTTTATCCCAGGTATGTTTGGTATCACACCAACTGCAGCCCACCGGGCATCCCTGCAAGCGGATAAAAATTGCCGGTACGCCGGTATAAAGACCTTCGCCCTGCAACGTCTGGAACATTTCATTTATCGGGTACTGCATTAACATCTCGACTGGTGGCTAAAATACGGGCGCAGATTATGGCAGATTGACAGAATAAGGCCAAACAAAGCGTGCCAATCATTGCGCCGCCGTTGACCCTCCCCCCAATGCAGACGGTCAACGGCCAGGCAGGCGGGGTTAAAACGTCTCCCAATTCCCTTCGTCGGTGGCTGCGGCTTTACGCGGAGCGGCCAGCCGTGGGGTTTTGAGTGCCTGAGCGCTGCGGTTATCGACAACCACAGCACGCTGTGGTCCGATTTTAAACACGGCAACCGCCTGAGACAGCAGGCTGGCCTGCTCTTCCAGTGACGCTGACGCAGCCGCAGATTCCTGCACCAGAGAGGCATTCTGCTGCGTCACCCGATCCATCTCGGTGACGGCAAGGCCAATCTGGTCGATGCCACGGCTCTGTTCATCAGACGCCGAGGAGATCTCACCCATAATATCGGTGACGCGCACCACCGCGCTGACGATATCCGTCATGGTTTCCCCTGCCGTCGCCACCTGCTGTGAACCGGCATCCACGCGGTTCACTGAGTCCTCAATCAGGGATTTAATCTCTTTGGCAGCCTGGGCGCTGCGCTGGGCAAGATTACGCACTTCGCCCGCGACAACGGCAAACCCACGCCCCTGCTCACCGGCTCGTGCCGCTTCAACCGCCGCATTCAGTGCCAGGATATTGGTCTGGAAAGCGATGCCGTCGATCACGCTGGTAATATCAGCAATCTTTTTAGAACTTCCCGCGATCTCATTCATGGTTTTCACCACACCTTCCACCACCCTGCCGCCTTTCGCGGCGGTTTCTGAGGCGTTCTTAGCCAGCTGTGACGCCTGACGCGCGTTTTCGGCGTTCTGCTTCACGGTGGCCGTTAACTGTTCCATGCTGGCCGCAGTTTGCTCCAGCGAGGCCGCCTGCTGTTCAGTACGGGAAGAGAGATCGTTGTTACCCTGAGAGATTTCACTCGCCCCGGTGTAAATGGCATTCGAACTGTCACGCACATTACCCACGGTGCCGATCAGCGACTGCTGCATTTGCGTCAGGTTACTGGCCAGCAGACCCATTTCGCTGCGCCCGTCCACCACCAGGGTTTCGGAAAGGTCACCCGCCGCGATACGCTGAATATGGACCAGCAACTGTTTTAACGGCGTCAGCAGAACACGTTTGATCACCACCCAGACCGAGCCCACCAGCAGCAGCAATATCAACACCACCGCCCCCAGCGTCCAGACCATATGGTTGTAGCCGTTTTGGTTATCGGTGACGCCCACCGCCAGCAGGCTGCCGTTCTGCTCACGCCAGCGGTCATAATTTTTTTCTAAATCATCCTGGGCTTTCTGCGCTTCCAGATTACCGTACGCTTCGTAGTTATTGGCCCCCAGATACTGAATGGACTGTTTCATGGTGTCGTACATCAGCTGATAGCTGCTGACAATGGCGTCATCCAGTGCCGTATTCTGGCCCTCTACCGCCGGATACTGTTTATAACGGGCAAAATGTTGTCCGGCATCGTCCAGCGTTTCAGAGGCCTGGCCCAGCAGTTTTTCAATCGCCGCCATGGAGGCAGGATCGGTCTGCTTTTTCAGGATACGGATAGCCACCCGGTTGATGGTGACCCGCGTTTTGACCAGTGTTTGCCATGCATCACTCAGTTGCCCCTGTTGCTCAGTCAAAATCGTGGCACGGGTGAAGTTGGCTTTGTCCTGGCTTATCGCATTGAACGAGAGCGCGCTGGAGACAAGCAATAGCGCACTAAAAATGATCAGCATGATAACGATGCTGGTGACGACTTTTATATTTTTTAGCATGGTGCGCACTCTGTGATGGGGTTAGCCCGATAACAGCTAATATCGGTTCAGAGTGGCATTTACTTTAATTACTTACAAAAGCCCTGTGGGCGGCCCTTTGACGGCCGCCCGGATTGATAAATTACATAAATCTGTTGTCGCGCATCTGCACCATCGCCTGCTTCGCCACGTCTTTCGCCCCGCTCAGGGTAAAGTGACCGTAGTCGTTCGAGGTCGGATGGCCGTCAGACGCCAGCCCGCGACAAATGTTACCGGGGCAGACAATCGAATAGACCGAGATATAGGGCGTTCCCTGCTCGGCCATCGCTGTACGCATTTGTTCGTCCGTCCCGCGGATCTCTTTCTTAATCGATGAGGCAACCAAATCTTTTCGTCCGTCCGTCTGATAAGCCAGCAGGTCCGGCAGCGCTTCGGTATATTCGACGGTCGGCCCCATGACGATGATATTGCCAGAGCGAGATTTCAGGTGCTCGAGCGTTGCGCGCAGAGGCGCGATATCCTCCGGTGCCCAGCGCGCCGAAATGATAATGCCGTCAATATGATGTTCTGCGATCCACTGGTCGTAGACATAGTCCACCAGTCGGGTGCACGGATTACGCAGTGACTGCTGGTACAACGGCTTACAGCCTGCTGAGGTCGCCTGAATAACGTTCACTCCGTCCCCCGCCGCCAGGCTGATAGCACGCCACAGATGCGCTGCATGGCTGTCACCGATCATCACATAGTTCTTCGCGGTCGGAGAGGTCTTGAGGCAGAACTCACGATCAAACGGCTTATCTTCCTCGCTCTTACCATCAACGAAACACTGCCCACGACGATATTGGTAGTCAAACTCCGGCATCTTGCTGTATTCCGAGTACTGCGCCAGCGCCAACGCCGCCGGAGAAAATTGCCCGGAGCTGTTACTGATATGGCCTTTATACAGCGCTCCGCTGGCCATCACGGCAAGCCCTATCACCGAAGCCGCCACAATACGGCCCGGGCTGATGTAAGACAGTTTGTAGCGGAACGGGATTTCGATCAGATAGCGCGATGCCACTGCCAGACCAAAGGTTAAGGCGAGGATCACCAGCTCACGCACACCCGGTTCAAAATTAAAGAACATGCGCGAGTAAACAATGATCGGCCAGTGCCACAGATACAGGCAGTAGGAGATCATACCGATATACACGACCGGCTTCAGTGCCAGCAGACGGGAGACGACAGACTGCTGACCCGCCAGGATAATCAGGAAGCTACCAAGACACGGATAGAGCGCATTCCACGCCGGGAAAGGCAGGGTGGTATCAAGCCAGAGAAAACCAAACAGAATCAACGCCAGCCCGCTGAGGCTCATGGCGTGTTTCACCCCGGTACGGTAATGGGCGGTTTTGGCTTCCAGCCCGGCGATAGCAATAATCCCGCCGAGCGCCATCTCCCAGGCGCGGGTCGGAAGCATGTAGAAGGTAAAGGTAGGTTTGCGCGTAACGCCGTAAATACTCAACAGCAGCGAACCCGCTATCACCAGCAGCATCACCTGAGTGGTACGGTTGCGGAACAGACGGATCACCAGCAACAGGATGATGGGGAAGAGAATATAGAACTGCTCTTCCACCGCCAGCGACCAGGTATGCAGCAGCGGCTTGAGATCGGCCGGGCCATCAAAATAGCCGGTGGTTTTCCAGAAAAAGATATTCGATGCCGACAGCAATGCCGCCAGCGCACTGTTGCTCAGATCGGTAAACTGAGCGGGAAGCAGGTGGTAATAACCAAATATCATCACCGCCAGCAGCACCACAAACAGCGGTGGCAAAATACGCAGGCAGCGACGTTTATAGAAATCGAGATAAGAGAAGTTGCCACTCATGGCACTGTTATAAATAATGCCGCAGATCAGATAGCCGGAAATCACAAAGAAGATATCGACGCCGGTAAAACCGCCGGGTATCCCCCCTATTCCCATGTGGTACGCAATAACCGGCAGTACGGCGAGTGCGCGTAGCCCGTCAACATCAGCACGGTATTTCATATTTTCTGATCCTGGTTACAAATAGTCACCGCGAATTTACACAAAATGACGCATAAAAACGCCCTGCAATCCATGAACCAGGACTTTTCCGCATTCAAGAAATAACCTTAACTCGCTGAAAAATAAAAATAAGCAAAAAAAAGCCCCGTCCGGAGACGGGGCTTTTCAGATAATCCTCAACCGGATAACCGGTTCAGAATATCGGCAGCTTACTGACCTTTAACTTCTTTCAGGCCGTTGAATGGCGCACGGTTGCCCAGCGCTTCTTCGATACGGATCAGCTGGTTGTACTTAGCAACACGGTCAGAACGGCTCATAGAACCGGTTTTGATCTGGCCCGCTGCAGTACCTACCGCCAGGTCAGCGATAGTGGCATCTTCAGTTTCACCTGAACGGTGAGAGATCACCGCAGTGTAGCCCGCGTCTTTAGCCATTTTGATCGCAGCCAGCGTCTCGGTCAGAGAACCGATCTGGTTGAATTTGATCAGGATGGAGTTAGCGATGCCTTTGTCGATGCCTTCTTTCAGGATCTTGGTGTTGGTCACGAACAGGTCGTCGCCCACCAGCTGGATTTTGTCGCCCAGCACTTCGGTCTGGTATTTGAAGCCAGCCCAGTCAGATTCGTCCAGGCCATCTTCGATAGAGACGATTGGGTACTGTTTGGTCAGGTCTTCCAGGAAGTGAGTGAACTCTTCAGAAGTGAAGGCTTTGTTGCCTTCGCCTGCCAGCACATATTTACCGTCTTTGTAGAATTCAGATGCTGCACAGTCCATTGCCAGGGTGATGTCTTTACCCAGAACATAGCCCGCTTCTTTTACCGCTTCAGCGATAACAGCCAGTGCTTCTGCGTTAGAACCCAGGTTTGGCGCATAGCCACCTTCGTCACCAACCGCAGTGCCCATGCCTTTAGATTTCAGCACTTTTGCCAGGGTATGGAACACTTCAGAACCCATACGTACAGCTTCTTTCAGCGTTTTCGCGCCAACAGGCTGGATCATGAATTCCTGGATGTCGACGTTGTTGTCTGCGTGCTCGCCGCCGTTGATGATGTTCATCATTGGCAGTGGCATAGAGAACTTGCCTGGGGTGCCGTTCAGTTCAGCGATGTGCTCGTACAGTGGCATGCCTTTCGCAGCAGCCGCCGCTTTAGCCGCAGCCAGAGAAACAGCCAGAATGGCGTTAGCACCAAACTGTGATTTGTTCTCAGTACCGTCCAGATCGATCATGATCTTGTCGATATTGGCCTGGTCTTTGGCATCTTTGCCGGTAACCGCGTCAGCGATCGGACCATTAACAGCAGCAACAGCTTTAGTGACGCCTTTACCCAGGAAACGAGATTTGTCACCGTCACGCAGTTCCAGCGCTTCGCGAGAACCAGTAGAAGCACCTGATGGCGCCGCTGCCAGACCGACAAAGCCGCCTTCCAGATGCACTTCAGCTTCAACAGTCGGGTTTCCACGAGAGTCGATGATTTCGCGACCGATGACTTTAATGATTTTGGACATTAGTTTTTCCTCAGTACAAGTTAGCTTAAACTTAGACACACGGCTTGAAACCCTAAGATTTCAAGCCGTTATGAAAACACTTATTTTGCCAAACGCTTCTGGTACTCGCTGGCAGCTTTCACAAAGCCACTGAACAGCGGGTGCCCGTCCCGAGGTGTTGAGGTGAATTCCGGATGGAACTGACACGCAACAAACCATGGGTGGTCAGGGATCTCAATGATCTCAACCAGTTGGTCATCCCCAGAGCGACCTGCCACACGTAAACCGGCCGCTTCAATTTGCTTCAATAGCATATTGTTGACTTCATAACGATGACGGTGGCGCTCAACAATGGTGTCTGAACCATAGAGATTACGCACCAGGCTGTTATCCGTCAGCTGGCACTGCTGGCTACCCAGGCGCATGGTGCCGCCCAAATCGCTCTGCTCAGTACGCTGCTCAACGTTGCCTTCTTCATCACGCCATTCGGTAATCAGCGCCACAACCGGGTACTTACAGTCAGGAACGAACTCCGTTGAGTTCGCCCCCTCCATATGTGCCACGTTACGGGCAAACTCCATCAATGCGACCTGCATACCGAGGCAAATGCCGAGGTAAGGAATATTGTTTTCGCGGGCATACTGCGCCGTCATCAATTTGCCTTCCACACCACGATAGCCGAAACCGCCAGGGATAAGGATAGCATCCAGATCCTTCAGCACTTCAACACCACGGGTTTCAACATCTTGAGAGTCGATCAGCTTGATATTCACCGTCACACGGTTTTTCAGACCACCGTGCTTCAGGGCTTCGATCACTGATTTGTACGCATCCGGCAGTTCGACATATTTACCGACCATCCCGATGGTCACTTCACCACCTGGATTCGCTTCCTGATAAATCACCTGCTCCCACTCGCCAAGGTTGGCTTCCGGAGCATTCAGATTGAAGCGTTTGCAGATAAAGTCATCCAGGCCCTGCGATTTCAGCATGCCAGGAATTTTGTAGATGGAGTCGACATCTTTCAGTGAGATAACGGCTTTTTCCGGCACATTACAGAACAGCGCAATCTTAGCGCGTTCGTTAGCGGGAACCGCGCGGTCAGAACGGCAGATCAGCACATCGGGCTGAATACCGATAGACAGCAGCTCTTTCACGGAATGCTGGGTTGGCTTCGTTTTCACTTCGCCCGCCGCGGCCATATACGGCACCAGCGTCAGGTGCATATACATGGTGTGCTCACGGCCCACATCCACCGCCATCTGACGAATGGCTTCCAGGAATGGCAGTGATTCGATATCACCCACGGTGCCACCAATTTCCACCAGCACGACATCATGGCCTTCGCCACCTTCAATGATGCGTTCTTTGATGGCATTGGTAATGTGCGGGATCACCTGAATGGTCGCACCCAGATAGTCGCCACGACGCTCTTTGCGCAGGACTTCTGAATAGATACGGCCTGTGGTGAAGTTGTTACGGCGGCTCATCTTAGTACGGATGAAACGCTCGTAGTGACCGAGATCCAGATCGGTTTCCGCGCCATCATCGGTGACATAAACTTCACCGTGCTGGGTTGGACTCATGGTGCCTGGGTCCACGTTGATGTACGGGTCCAGCTTCATGATGGTCACGTTAAGACCACGCGCTTCAAGGATAGCGGCCAGGGAAGCTGCGGCAATGCCTTTACCCAGAGAGGAAACGACCCCGCCGGTCACAAATATATAGTTCGTTGTCATGCTGAACCTGAGAATGTAGGTTTAAAGACGATGGAATGAATAACCAAGACGGGAAAATAGTATACCCGAAACACCCCGTTGCGACAATTGCTCGTTTCCGGTTGTGTGCTTACCACCGCATTTACCGCCATGAGATTACCTGAATATGCGCATCAGGAGGTTGACGCGCGTCACATTTTTGTTGAATCGTGTCAGCCAATTATTCCTGAGATTTCACAACCTGCCATGCGGCTTCCATCTGTTCGAGGGTCGCCTGCTGCATTTCCATCCCTCCTGCGGCAATAATCTGCTCAACCTGGCGAAAACGACGTTCAAACTTGGTATTGGCCTTCTGCAATGCAGTTTCGGCTTTACTGCCGAGGTGCCGTGACAGGTTGACCGTGGCAAACAGCAGATCGCCAATCTCTTCTTCCAGCTTGTCCTGATCGATGACCGCCTGCTGCGCTTCATGCATCACTTCATCAATCTCTTCATGCACTTTATCGAGCACCGGTCCAATCGTGGTCCAGTCGAAGCCCACGTGACTGCAACGCTTCTGGATTTTGTGAGCACGCATCAGAGCAGGCAAGGCATGTGGGATATCATCCAGCGCCGAATGCTGTGCTTTTTCGGCACGCTCATCGCTTTTAATTTTTTCCCAGTTGACCAACACCTCAGCACTGTCGCTGACCTGCGCATCGGCAAAGATATGCGGATGGCGGCGTTGCAGTTTATCGCTGATCGCATTGCAGATATCGTCGAAGTTAAAGCGCCCCTCTTCCTGCGCCATCTGAGCGTAAAACACCACCTGGAACAGGAGATCACCCAGCTCACCGCGCAGATCGTCAAAATCAGCGCGGTTAATCGCATCAATCACTTCGTAGGTTTCTTCGAGGGTATAAGGGGCAATAGAGGCAAAAGTCTGCTGGCGATCCCACGGGCAGCCGTGTTCCGGATCGCGCAGGGTTTTCATGATGCCCAGCAGGCGATCGAGAGAAGTCATAGTGTATTCCATGTTGAATTAGGAGGGCGACGCATGCGTCGCCCCTACGATCGAACCGGGCACCAGGGGCCGGGCATGCCCGGCCCGGTTAATGCAATCTCTTAGCGTCGATGATATCCGGGACCTGGTTAAGCCGTGCTATCACCCGGCTCAACACCTGCTGGTTATAGATCTCAATATCCATATCAATCGTCGCCAGCTGCTTTTTGGTGTCACTGTGGCTGGATACGCCCAGCACGTTCACTTTTTCATTGGCCAGGATGGTGGTGATATCGCGCAACAGGCCGCTGCGATCGTTCGCGGTAACACGCACCACCAAGGAATAACCGCTGGAATAAGTCTCACCCCAGACCGCATCGACGATACGTTCCGGTGCATGAGACATCAGATCCGCCAACTGGTCACAGTCGGCACGGTGAATCGAAATTCCGCGTCCCTGGGTGATAAACCCGGTGATATCGTCACCCGGAATCGGCTGGCAGCAGCGCGCAATGTGGTGCATCAGATTACCGACCCCTTCCACCACCACGCGGCCGCTCTCTTTGCTACGAGGTACGCTGTTAGAGGTTTTCTGCGTCAGTTTTTGCAGCGCTTCACGATCTTCTTCCTCAGCGCTTGGCTTGTTCAGCTTCGACTGCAGGAAGTTGCTCATCTGGTTGAGACGGACATCGCCACCGCCAATCGCGGCCAGCAGCTCATCCAGCGTGTTGAAGTTGTAGCGCGGTAGCAGCAGCTTCTCGGCATCTTTCAGATTGATATCAAGATGGTCCAGTTCGCTGTCGAGGATTTGACGCCCGGCAATAATATTCTTGTCACGATCCTGTTTGCGGAACCAGGCGTGGATCTTCGAGCGCCCCCGGCTGGTGGTGACATAGCCCAGGTTCGGGTTCAGCCAGTCCCGGCTTGGGTTCGGCTGCTTCTGAGTGATGATGTCAATCTGGTCGCCCATCTGCAGCTGATAGGTGAACGGCACAATGCGCCCGCTGATTTTCGCGCCGATGCAACGGTGGCCGATATCGCTGTGGATATGGTAAGCAAAGTCCAGCGGTGTGGACCCGGCCGGCAGATCGACCACATCCCCTTTCGGCGTAAAGACATAAACCCGGTCGTCGAACACCTGGCTGCGTACTTCGTCGAGCAACTCGCCGCTGTCCGCCATCTCTTCCTGCCAGGTAATCAGCTTACGCAGCCAGGCAATACGTTCTTCGTGGCCGGAAGCCCCGCGAGCGCTGCCACTTGCTGCACCCTCTTTATATTTCCAGTGCGCGGCAACGCCCAGCTCGGCATCTTCATGCATCTGGCGGGTACGGATCTGAATCTCGACGGTTTTACCCTTTGGCCCGAGAACCACGGTATGAATAGACTGGTAGCCGTTCGGCTTAGGGTTGGCAACGTAGTCGTCAAATTCGCTCGGTATATGGCGGTACAGAGTATGGACGATACCCAGCGCACCATAACAGTCCTGCAAACGCTCAGCCACGATGCGCACCGCGCGCACATCGAACAACTCATCAAACGACAGCGACTTTTTCTGCATCTTGCGCCAGATGCTGTAGATATGTTTTGGGCGACCATACACCTCGGCCTTCACGCCCTCTTTCACAATCTCCGTGCGCAGCGACTGCACGAAAGTATCAATGTAGTCTTCCCGATCGATACGACGCTCGTGCAGCAGTTTGGCAATACGTTTGTATTCATCAGGATGCAGATAACGGAAGCAGAAGTCCTCCAGCTCCCATTTAAGCTGGCCGATACCCAGGCGGTTTGCCAGCGGAGCATAAATATTGGTGCACTCTTTTGCCGCCAGGACGCGTTCATCTTCCGGCGCGTCTTTCACTTCACGCAGGTGGGCAATACGCTCCGCCAGCTTAATCACCACACAGCGGAAATCTTCCACCATCGCCAGCAGCATGCGGCGCACGTTATCGACCTGCTCTGAGGCCATCGAATCATTGTGGGTCGCTTTTAACTGACGGATGGCATCCATATCGCGCACGCCATGCACCAGCGAGACAATGGCTTTACCGTGCTGCTCTTCCAGAACCTCTTCGCTCACCACGTTGGCATCGGCCAATGGGAACAGCAAAGCGGCACGCAGCGTTTCGTTGTCCATGCTGAGCATTGAGAGGATTTCTACCATCTCGACGCCACGCCACAGTAACAGTGCTGCGTCAGGATGATTTTTGGTCGCTGTTTCACAATAGCGCCAGGTATCGGCCAGTCGTTCACATGACTGCTGGTTGGAGATCCCCAGACTGGTGATCCATTGGTCGAGCGCAAACTCGCCAGCTGTATTCAGATGTGCACTTCTTACCGCAACCATATCCTCTCCTGGAATAGCCTCTGTTCAGGCCTTATTTTCAGCTAAACAGCACCATGGATCTTCGCCGTACACAGTGACGCCGTTGTTTTCAGATTATTGAATCCCGCATTATACGCAGCCTTCACGACTATTGCTGCAACGCCTTCCACACCTGCGACATTTTCAGCCATTTTTCCTGGCGTCTGAGCCCAATTTCTCATTTCAAAAGCACATTTCATCGGTGTGTGGCGATACAGTCAGCTGCTATAGCTTAGGCTTATGCGAAAACTGTTCCAGTTTTTAAAAAAAAATTTATCATTCTGCGTTACTGAGCAGGAAGAACTGATACAAGCCTTTGCCTGCCCCTGTTCGTGACGTTCATGCCAATGTCCTGCCACAAAGCGTGGCGCTGAACGCTATCATCAATCTGAAATGACGCCTTATGTTCACGCTTCACGATGGGGCAACACAATCTTTCAGGGTAGAATTTCATCATTGTTTCTTTGTGATTCACACGTCATCATTATCGGCAGGAAAATCGGGTATTGCCTGCCTCTGAACACAGCGCCAGTTGGACGGCACAGAGCGAAACACCGCGCACAGGGAATATTATGACCAAATACAGCCTGCGGGCTCGAATGATGATTTTGATTCTGGCACCCACGCTGATGATTGGGCTGCTGCTCTCCACGTTTTTCGTCGTGAACCGATATAACGAATTACAGAGCCAGCTCACCGATGCCGGGGTCAATATTATCGAACCGCTGGCGGTCTCAAGTGAATATGGCATGACCTTTCACAGTAAAGAGTCCGTGCGCCAACTGGTCAGCCTGCTGCATCGCCGTCATTCAGATATTGTGCGGGCCATTTCGGTTTTCGACGATCACAATCAGTTGTTTGTCACGTCAAACTACCATCAGACGCCCGACCTGCTGCGCCTGCCGGACAACACGCCGTTAACCACTCGCTATATGAAACAGCGCCACGGAAACTCCGTGATCCTGCGTACCCCCATCCTCTCCGAAAGCTATTATCCGGATGAATCGCCGGGCCAGGATGCGAAACCCAATGGTAATCCCCTCGGTTATGTCGCCATTGAGCTGGATCTGCAATCCGTCAGGCTACAGCAGTATAAAGAGGTGTTTATCTCTACCCTCTTGCTGCTGCTTTGCCTGTGTATTGCCATGCTGTTTGCCTACCGTCTGATGCGCGATGTCACCGGGCCGATCCGCAATATGGTGAGTACCGTTGACCGCATCCGCCGTGGCCAGCTAGACAGCCGCGTAGAAGGGCATATGCTGGGTGAACTCGATGTGCTGAAAAACGGCATCAACTCGATGGCCATGTCGCTTACCGCCTATCACGAAGAGATGCAGCAAAATATCGACCAGGCTACCTCTGACTTGCGTGAAACGCTGGAACAGATGGAGATCCAAAACGTCGAGTTGGATCTGGCTAAAAAACGCGCCCAGGAAGCCGCGCGTATTAAATCAGAGTTCCTCGCCAATATGTCACATGAGCTGCGCACGCCGTTAAACGGCGTGATTGGCTTTACCCGCCAGACGCTCAAAACCACGCTGAATTCCACCCAGCGCGATTATCTTCATACCATTGAACGATCGGCGAATAACCTGTTAAGCATCATTAACGATGTGCTCGACTTCTCAAAACTTGAAGCCGGAAAATTAATACTGGAGACCATCCCCTTCCCGCTGCGTGCCACGCTGGATGAAGTGGTGGTTCTGCTGGCGCAGTCCGCACATGAGAAAGGACTGGAGCTCACGCTTAATATCCAGAGTGACGTGCCGGATAATGCCATTGGCGATCCGCTGCGCATGCAGCAAATCATCGTCAACCTGCTCGGCAACGCAATCAAGTTCACCGAACGTGGCAATATTGATATTCGCGTGGAGAAACGCGCCCTGAGTAATAACCGTATGGAGCTGGAAGTTCAGATTCATGACAGCGGCATCGGGATTTCAGAAAAGCAGCAGTCGCAGCTGTTTCAGGCGTTTCGTCAGGCGGATGCCAGTATTTCGCGCCGTCACGGCGGCACCGGGCTGGGTCTGGTGATCACTCAGAAACTGGTTAATGAAATGGGCGGCGAAATCTCGTTCCACAGCCGCCTCAATCACGGTTCCACCTTCTGGTTCCACGTTAATCTGGCCCTGAATCCGAACGCTGCCAGTGATCCACGGGTGATGGATTGCATCGAAGGCCAGCGCATGGCTTATGTCGAACCCAACGCCACGGCCGCGAAAGCGCTGATGGAGATGCTGGCCGCAACGCCAATGAACATCAGCTACAGCCCGTCACTGAGTGAACTTCCGGAAGCACACTATGATGTGCTGCTGATGGGCGTTCCGGTAGCTGACCCGCAAAATCTTGAGATCACCGGAGAACAGCTGACGCCAATACTACAACGTGCTAACAGCGTCATTATGGCTCTGCCATTCCAGATGCAGGTTTATGCGGAAGAGCTCAAAGCACGCGGTGTGACGGCCTGCCTGATTAAACCGATATCCATGACCCGTCTGATCCCCGTTCTGGTCGATCATCATCACCGTGATGCCCTGCCACTGACCGAACGGCACCGTCTGCCGCTGCGTGTGATGGCGGTGGATGATAACCTGGCTAACCTGAAGCTGATTGGAGCACTGCTGGAAGAGCAAGTCGCGCACATTGTGCTGTGTGACAGTGGTGAAGCGGCGATTAATCAGGCGCGTCATCAGCATCTGGATATTATTTTAATGGATATTCAGATGCCGGAGATCGACGGCATTCGTGCCAGTGAAGCCATTCGTACCCTGCCACAGCACGCCAATACACCGATAGTGGCGGTCACGGCGCACGCACTGGATGGCGAAAGGGAACAGCTGATCAAAGCCGGGATGAACGATTACCTCGCCAAACCTATCGATGAGCAGAAACTGAGTCGACTGCTGGCACGCTATTCACCGGGCGGGCAACGCATGTCGCTGCCGGTGATTGAAGTACCGGCGTCCCTCGACTGGGCACTCGCGTTACGTCAGGCGGCGAATAAACCCGATCTGGCACGCGATTTGTTGCAGATGCTGGTGGATTTCTTACCGGAAGTTCAGATGCTGATAGAGCAATATATGACGGAGAATAATACAACTTCACTGCGCGATATCATCCATAAACTGCATGGCAGCGCCAGCTACAGCGGAGTACCACGCATGAAGCAACTCTGCCTGGCACTGGAACAAAGCCTGCGTCAGAGTGAGGATATCACTCAGGTAGAGCCTGAATTGTTTGAGCTGTTGGATGAGATGCAGAACGTGGCACGGCTGGCGAAGGAGCGGCTAAAACTGTAGGTTCGGGATCCGCTGCGAGGCGGGCCTGCATTGCAGACCCGCTCGTCAATTATGCAATGAGCTTAGCCCACTGCTCAACCCACGGAGAGGTGACCTCTTCCGGCTCCGGGTTTTCCGTGGCATCCACCAGCAGCATCTCACCCACGCGGATAGCACTTTGATCCTGTAACAGGTCAGCAAATTTTTTGCCGCCGCCGCAGAACTCATCATAGCTGCTATCGCCCAGCGCGATAATGCCGTAACGCAGCTCAGGCTGGTAACCCAACTTATCTTTGATGCCAGCGTAAAGGGAAGCAATGCTGTCCGGCAGATCGCCTTGTCCAGTGGTTGACGTGATCACCAGCACGGCTTTCTGCGCATAGTGCTGCCAGTCTTCCAACGTGGGATCTTCAAAAATCTTCACCTGATGGCCCGCCGCAACCAGCAGTGGTTCAGCCTCTTCGGCCACCAACAGGGCATTACCGTAAACGGTGCCAACAAAAATGCCTACCTCAGCCATGCTCTTCTCCATTTTGGAATGCTTATCGTTGTTCACTATCCTGCGGGCTTTCCGTCGCGAACTCAACCCGTGGAATATCAGGGAGACAGTGCTGCCAGTCGAACTGCGTCATCGCCGTTTGCCAGACGTCATCCAGCCCGGCACGCAGCACCAATGGCACCTGGGTTACCGGGTGCGCCAGGCATAGTTCGCTGGCGTGCAGCATAAGTCGGTTCATCCCGAAGTTTGCCGCAGCACTGCGATTCTGCTTCAAATCGCCATGGGCGCTATCGCCGATAATCGGGTGGCGCAGATGGGTCATATGACGACGCAACTGATGCTTACGCCCGGATTCCGGTTTCATCTCTACCAGAGAATAGCGCGAGGTTTGATAAGGGCCGACGGGCACGGGCAGTTCGGCAGTGGCCAGCCCACGCCAATGGGTGACGGCCGACTGCGGCGCTTTTTCAGGCTGGCTAAACTTATCCGCAATTTTGTCCAGTTCTTCGGTCAGCGCATAGTCCAGTACCTCATCACCTTCCAGCCAGCCGCGTACCACGGCATGATAGGTTTTCTGCAACTGATGCTGTTCAAATTGTTCTGACAATAAACGCGCCACATCACTCGACAGCGCCATCAGCAGTACGCCGGACGTTGGCCGATCCAACCGGTGCACGGTAAACACGTGCTGGCCAATCTGGTCTCGCACCGTTTGCATCACAAAACGGGTTTCATGACGGTCCAGCCAACTGCGGTGAACCAGCCAGCCGGACGGCTTATTCACCGCCACCAGCCACTGATCCTGATAAATAATTTCCAGCATCAGTTTTGTGACTCAAATAACTGGTCAAAGGCATTTAAAAGGTGCAACAGTTGCGCACGCTCCGGGATCTCACCTTCCAGCCACACTTCATAGTAAGGCGCTATCGCCAAAGTTGTCGGCAGCGGCGCACCGGCATCCAGCAGCGCCTGCATGCGCGGCAGGAATATCCATTGCAGCCATTGTAATGGCGTCATGGTATCGACGCAGAAAGGTTCTGTGCTGGCAAACGCCTCACTATTTGGGGCAATAGCCTGCCATAAACCCGCCTGTTTAAGCTGCGTTTCAATGGCCAGCAACCGTTCCTGCACCTGTTGTTCACGGCTCATGAGCAACCTCCTGATTAAGCGTTGGGGATAAAGGTCGCAAAGCATAGCATCCGCACCGTGCCGGGTAAAAATTTCAACGAAAAAAGGGGCACTGTATATACAGTGCCCCTGGTCCGTTTGCAGCGTTCCAGCTACATTTATGCTCCCTGCTCATCCTTGAAAACTATTCCTGACACTCTCCATAGCGTGCACCATCCTGATGCGAATCCTTTGACGTCCATGATCACCGACTACCTTGTTCGGTCCACATTCTCCGTCCTGGAGGTGTCCTTTACCTCTCCCTGAGGTTTCCACGCTTCATCCGGAAGCCTTTCCCTGATACGTCATCCTGACGGGTCCAACTCATTCCATGAGCACATCGTCCTGATGTTCGTTCAACCCTGACTGTCCTTTGCGATGGGTGCTATTTTGCCTGTTCAGCATAAGCAAACAAGACACCCGTGCCAGTTTTTTACGCATCTCACAGGCGTGTTATCACAATCAGTACCCTAACGTGATGATCTACAATATTTTTACAATTAGAACGATTGATATGTCTGCATCAAAGGGATGCGATCTCTCACAGAGCACGTGAGACATCTCGCACAAAATAAACGGGCAAACTCTCAGCAACGTTCGCTAAGGGGTTGTAAAGAAATAAGAAAATTCTCAATTGAAGGGGAAATGACCTGCCGTTTTTGCGTTCCTAACTGCTCAATAATCACTTCGCCATTGAGATTACAAACCGACACCACCTCCAGTTCAGATTCCGTAGTAGCAATAAACAGAGTAGGAGAGTGTTTAAGACGACGCTTCATCACCAGGTGCCCAATCAGATTTTCCTGCACGCGCACAAAATCGTCTTCACTCCACACCTGTACCAAAGACACCTGGTGTCCGGCATAAGTTCCCATCATGTCACCGGCAAATTGTGCGGTATAGAATCCGGTGATCGAGGGCTGCAAGCTGATATCCAGTGCACGTTCAACGGCATCCAGGTTTTTTGCCAGCGTAAAGGGCTGTGGCTGCCACCAGACTTCATCATTATGGGTGGCGGTGACGCAAGGCGAGGGAATGCCGTACAGATCGGCGCTCGCCGGTGCATGACCATGCTGCTGCTGCCAGAGATCGCAATAGCGCTGGCTAAAATCGCGTAGGGCCTGGGAGGTTTCTTCGATCATTATTTTTTCACTCTTTGCTGGCTGGGTTACACTGACAACCTGGTGTGCACATCGGTACACGACACTCTTCAAGCTGCCTGCCACGGCGGGCACCCTAAAGTAACACAAGGTAACACCATGTCTTCATACGACCATCATCAGGCACTGGAAGGCCTGACTCTGGGGAAACCCACAGAATATCACGACAGCTATCAACCAGAGCTGTTACAGGCTGTCCCGCGTAGCCTGAACCGTGAACCGCTGGGCCTGTATCCCGATAATCTGCCGTTCAGCGGCGCGGATATCTGGACGCTGTACGAACTGTCCTGGCTGAACAGTAAAGGGCTACCGCAGGTGGCGCTGGGTGAAGTCACTCTGGATGCCGGCAGCGTTAATCTTATTGAATCCAAAAGTTTTAAACTGTATCTGAACAGTTTTAATCAAACGCAATTTGCCGACTGGGGTGACGTCCGTCAGACGCTGGAACGCGATCTCAGTGACTGTGCTGCGGGTAAAGTTAGCGTTGCGCTATTCCGCCTGCAAGAGATTGAAGGCCAGCCCATCGGCCGTTTCAACGGCGAATGCATTGATGAGCAGGACATTGTGATTGATCACTATCAGTTCAATGCCGACTATCTGCGCGATGCCACCAGCAACGAACGCGTTGAGGAGCAACTGGTCAGCCACCTGCTCAAATCTAACTGTCTGATCACTAACCAGCCGGACTGGGGGTCAGTGCAAATCAGTTATCGTGGCCCGCGTATTCAGCGCGAGGCACTGCTCCGTTATCTGGTCTCATTCCGCCATCATAATGAGTTCCACGAACAGTGCGTCGAACGCATCTTTAACGATATTCTTCGTTACTGCCAGCCGGAGAGTCTGACCGTTTATGCCCGCTATACGCGGCGTGGTGGTCTGGATATCAATCCCTGGCGTACCAACGATAAGTTTGTCGCCAGCCGTTCAAGACTGGTCCGTCAGTAAATCGCCGATCGCAACGTTAAGCTATTGTTAAATATCAATGGAAAAGGCTACTCTGACAACGGGCAGCGACAGCGGCCCAAGGACATTTTGCTTTTGTGATCGTCACATCACGGAGTTACTGCACCCCTGCGGGTGTAAAGGAGTTCACTTGATTACACATGTCAGCCCTCTCGGCTCAATGGACCTGCTTTCACAGCTCGAAGTCGATATGCTGAAGCGCACGGCCAGCAGCGACCTCTACCAGTTATTCCGTAACTGCTCACTTGCCGTGCTGAATTCAGGCAGTCAAACCGACAGTAGCCACGAACTGCTTTCCCGCTTCGAAAGCTTTGATATTAACGTGCTGCGCCGTGAGCGCGGCGTCAAACTGGAACTGATCAACCCGCCAGAAGAGGCATTTGTTGACGGGCGAATTATTCGTGCGCTTCAGGCTAACCTGTTTGCCGTTCTGCGCGACATCTTGTTCCTCAACGGCCAGATCGATAACGCCGGGCGCTTCCAGCAGTTGAAAGCGGAAGATCCCGTCCATATCACCAACCTGGTTTTCTCTATTCTGCGTAACGCGCGAGCGCTGCACGTAGGAGAAGAGCCCAATACCGTGGTGTGCTGGGGTGGTCACTCAATCAACGCCGTTGAATACCAATACTGCCGCAACGTTGGCTCCCAGCTTGGCTTACGTGAACTGAATATTTGCACCGGCTGCGGGCCGGGTGTAATGGAAGCACCGATGAAAGGGGCGGCAGTGGGCCATGCCCAGCAGCGCTACAGAGATAGCCGTTTCATCGGTCTGACCGAACCCTCAATCATTGCTGCCGAACCGCCTAACCCGCTGGTGAATGAACTGATCATCATGCCCGATATCGAAAAACGCCTGGAAGCGTTTGTGCGTATCGCCCACGGCATTATCATCTTCCCCGGCGGGGTCGGAACAGCCGAAGAGCTGCTTTATCTGCTGGGTATCCTGATGAACCCACACAACCATGACCAGGTTCTGCCGCTGATCCTCACCGGACCAAAAGAGAGTGCCGACTACTTCCGCGTGCTGGATGAGTTTATTGTCAGTACCCTGGGGGATGAAGCACGCAAGCACTACACCATCATTATTGATGATGCGGCCGAAGTGGCACGTCTGATGAAAAAAGCGATGCCGAAAGTGAAAGAGTATCGCCGCGAAACCGGTGATGCTTACAGCTTCAACTGGGCACTACGCATTGCGCCCGACCTGCAAATGCCGTTTATGCCAAGCCATGAAAATATGGCAAACCTCAATCTGTCTCCCGAACAGCCTGCCGAACAGCTGGCAGCTGCACTGCGCCGGGCGTTCTCCGGCATCGTGGCCGGTAACGTGAAAGATGTGGGCATCAAGGCCATCAAAGAGAAAGGGCCGTACAAACTGCACGGTGACCCGGAAATCATGCGTCGCATGGATGATCTGCTGCAAGGATTTGTCGCGCAGCACCGTATGAAGCTGCCGGGCAGCGCGTATATCCCCTGTTACGAAATCATTAAGTAAAGAGCGGCCTGCGGGCCGCTCAGGGTTATCTGATGATACATCTGTTAATTATCGATGCGCTGAATCTGATTCGGCGCATTCATGCGGTTCAGGGCTCCCCTTGCCAGGAAACCTGCCTGAATGCCCTGCAACAATTGTTGCTCCACACACGCCCAACGCACGCCGTGGCCGTTTTTGATGATGATGATCGCAGCGACAGCTGGCGCCATCAGATCCTGCCTGATTACAAAGCGGGACGTTCACCGATGCCGGATTCCCTGCGTGACGAAATGCCGTTGCTCCGGGCTGCCTTTGCCAGTATTGGTGTAACCAGCTGGCACTCAAAAGGCGATGAAGCTGACGATCTGGCCGCAACGCTGGCCAGCAAGGTCGCCTCCGCAGGCCATCAGGCGACGATTGTGTCGACCGACAAAGGCTACTGCCAGTTGCTGGCACCGACTATCCAAATTCGTGATTACTTCCAGAAACGCTGGCTGGATGTGCCTTTTATTGCCGCAGAATTTGGCGTGGCTCCGGCACAGCTGACCGATTACTGGGGGCTGGCGGGGATCAGCAGCAGCAAAATCCCCGGCGTTGCGGGCATTGGGGCCAAAAGTGCCAGCCAGCTACTGCAACAGTTCGGCAGTCTGGCGCAGATTTATCAGCAGTTGGATCACGTACCGGAAAAATGGCGCAAAAAACTGGCCGAACATCAGCAGATGGCGGAAATCTGTCAGCAGGTGGCAACGCTTAAAACGGATTTAGTGCTGGAAGGGAATCTGAAGGATCTGCGTTTGCCGTAGGGTCGGGCTCGTTTAACAACGGGCGAGGCATGCCTCGCCCCTACATTCTGGATTATTTTTCGTCGCGGCGGCCCGGCGCGGCGCTCCAGATGCGGCGGATATGTACCGTTACTTCTTCACGATCGTGATAAAGCTGACGCGCCTGAATCTGTGCATTAATGCCATTTTCTTTCAGCTTTTCGTCGATCATCGCCAGGTTCTGCGAGACCTCTTCATAGCGTTTTTTCATCGGCAGCTTGAGGTTAAAAATCGCCTCACGACACCAGCCATTCACCAGCCAGTCCGCCATCAGATTTGCCACACGCACCGGTTTTTCTACCATGTCGCAGACCACCCAATAGTTATTGCTACGCGTTGGGCGATATTTGAAGCCGTCTTCACGCTGATGGAACACCTGCCCGGTATCCATCAGGCTCGGTGCCATCGGACCGTTATCTACCGCGTTAACCATCATGCTGCGCTGCACAAGCTGATAGGTCCAGCCGCCAGGACAGGCCCCCAGATCCACTGCCCACATCCCGCTGGCCAGGCGCTCATCCCACTCATCGGCAGGAATAAAGACATGGAAAGCCTCTTCCAGCTTGAGCGTGGAACGGCTTGGTGCATCGGAAGGGAACTTCAGGCGCGGAATGCCCATAAACAGCGCGGAATTATTCTGCGGCAGGGAATACCCTACATAACAGCAGCCAGAAGCGATAAAGAACACGTGAACCACCGGGCGCTTATTGCTTTCGTAGTTAAGCAGAATGCCTTCTTTACGCAGGCTGGCACGCAGCGGGACGGTAAACTTACGGCAGAACTTCAGCAGCTCTTTGCTGGCATTGGTGTCCGGCACTTCAACACGCAGATCGCCGCCCTTCTCTACCACTCCGGTCAGCATCCCCGCGACAGGCGAGATGCGGTCCTCGGTGGGCAGGTCACGCAGCAGTTCACCCACCACGATCATCTGGCGGGAGAAAATCAGTTCGCTAAACGGCAGCTCATTGAGCAACTTTTCTGCTTCACCCTGCTGATAGCACTCAAACAGCACGTAGGCAGAGTCATCTTTCACGCGGGCGAAGCCATACACTTCGCGTTCAGCGGCTTTGGCGGTAATTTCGGCCGCACACTCTTTCTCAAAACCCTGACGGCAATACAGCAAAATTTTATTCATGGCGATCTGCCCTTTTTTTCAGACGCAGCGCGCCAACCAACATCAGAACCCACCCGATCAGGAAGCCAGTGCCGCCAATCGGGGTGATATAAACCCATAACTTCAGGTGGGACAGCGCCAGGCAGTAAAGGCTGCCGCTGAACAATACCGTACCCAGCGCTAAAAATGCGCTGCTCCAGTAAAACCAGATATTTGCACGGCGCAGCATCGCTGCTGCCATACCGAGTATCGCCAGGGTGTGAAACGCCTGATACTCCAGCCCGGTTTTAATCCAGGCCATCTCTGCGCTTCCCAGCGACTTGCTTAACACGTGGGCACCAAATGCCCCCAGCATCACGTAGAAGAATCCACTGATGGCGGAGAAAATCAGCATTGCACGACTGGACATGACACCATCCTCTATCCGGACAGGGAGGCCCCTCCCTGTCTCTTTATTCATTACCCCTGCCGCTCGGCGGCGAAGGCATCACGGTCAGTGTTCGTAGCGAAAGCGAAATTTTTCTTGTTCGCTGGCCGCTTTTGCCAGAATCCACTGACGGAAGGCGGCTATTTTACCCAGTTCTGCCTGACTGTCATGACAAACCAGATAAAAAGCATTTTTACTGACTAATACATCATTAAACGGGCACACTAACCTGCCCGCTTCAATCTCGCTCTGCGCCATCACGTTATTAGCCAGTGCAACGCCTTGTCCATGGATTGCCGCCTGGAGCACCATGGCACTGTGGCTGAAAATCGGCCCCTGCTGAACATTAATACTGTTCAGCCCCAGTTGTCGGGTATACGCCTGCCAGTCACGGCGTGATGCATCATGCAGTAAAGTATGGCCTGCCAGTGCCGCAGGCGATGTCAACGGGCGCTCGCCCGTTAACAGCAGCGGTGAACAGACCGGAAGCAGGTATTCCGCATAGAGTTTTTCCACCCGCAATCCCGGCCAGTTACCGCGTCCATAGAAAATCGCCACGTCCACATCATCGGCCAGTTTCTCTTCATCGCGGTCCACGGCCTGGATACGAACATCGATTCCCGGATAAGCTGAGTTAAAGCTGGTCAGTCTTGGCACCAGCCATTGAATGGCAAAACTCGGCAGCAAACTGACCGTCAGTGCGCCTTTTGCACTGCGGGCCTGTAGCTTGCGCGTGGCATCATTCAGCGCGGTGAAAATTTCTTTAATATCGAGGTAATAGCTTTGCCCTTCTTCCGTCAGCAGCAGAGATCGATTACGTCTACGGAACAGCTTAAGGCCCAGAAAGTCTTCCAGTGACTTGATTTGATGACTGACAGCGGCCTGAGTCACAAACAGTTCTTCTGCCGCTCGGGTAAAACTGAGATGACGCGCAGCAGCGTCAAAAACCCGCAGCGCATTCAAAGGTGGTAAACGTTTAGACATGATAGATGGGTACTTTTCATCAAGGCCGGGCGTTGCTCTGTTACACAGAGTTACGTATTAGTTTTTTTTATCCGAGGCATTATAAATTGTCCGTTGAGGAACTGCCAGCAAATACCTATAGTTGCGCCACTTCCTGAGCCGGAACGAAAAGTGTTTTGAAATTTGGTGCTAACGCGCGGAATTTTGAGGGGCTTTTGGCTTGTGTCGTGATGTTGTGTTTGCATTTGACCTGACGATTTTCAGGTCTGGTAGCCTGGCTACCTTTTATTCCTGTAGATTTACCCTGTCTGTCCATATTGATTGTTAATAGCACCGCCTGTGGCGGTGCTTTTTTTTGCCTGCGTTTTACTGGCCCATCTCAACCATCTCTTTGACATCAGAGCGGTTAATCTGCTGTTTTGACCCATTGGCATCTTTATAGCTGATCATCCCGGTATCATCGTCTACCATAGGTTTGCCCTCGGCAACGATAGTCCGGCCGTCATTGGTATGCATCACATAATTGCTTGAACAACCAGCCAGAGCTAATGTCATGGTGCAGGCTGCGATCACAGCGGCGAGCTTTTTCATTTTTATATCTCCGTGATGAGAAGAAGTACCCGATGAGCTGTCAAAATAACAATAGAAAAGGGTTTAACATCCTACTAAGACAGCGCTTCTATTTGCGGGTAAACACTATAAACAGTCATAATTCAGCATAACGCGCTTTTTCAGCTTTGCCAGAAAACCACATCTCTTTCAGTCTGGTCCTAAAAAGGCACGAACCATCCCAGAGGAACGCGTAAAAAGTATGACGTCATTTAATCCGCGGCACTTTCGCCAGCAGTTCCCCGCACTCAACGATGCCACCTGCTATCTCGACAGCGCAGCCACCGCGCTGAAACCGCTGGCGGTGATTGATGCCACGGAACAGTTTTATCGCCTGAGTGCGGGTACGGTCCATCGTAGCCAGTTTGCTGCCGCACAGCGCCTGACCGAACGTTATGAACAGGCCCGCGCACAGGTGGCACACCTGCTGAATGCCGCCAGCAGCCACAATATTGTCTGGACCAAAGGCACCACTGAAGCGATCAATCTGGTGGCACAAAGTTGGCTGCGCCCGCGCCTGCAAGCGGGGGATGAGATCGTGGTCAGCGAAGCGGAACACCACGCTAATCTGGTGCCCTGGCTGATGGTGGCAGAACAGACGGGTGCCCGCGTCGTCAAATGGTCGATTGGTAAAAACCGCCTGCCAGACCCCGATCTGCTCCCGGCACTGCTGAATGCACGCACACGTCTGGTGGCCGTGGGGCAAATGTCTAACGTCACTGGCGGTTGCCCTGACCTGCAACGGATCATCAGCCTTGCGCATGGCTGTGGTGCAAAAGTGATGGTCGATGGCGCCCAGGGCGTGGTGCACTGCCCTCCGGATGTACAGGCACTGGATATTGATTTTTATGCTTTTTCGGCACATAAGCTGTACGGCCCGATGGGCATTGGTGCGCTGTATGGCAAAGCCGAACGCCTGGCAGAAATGGTGCCCTGGCAGGGGGGCGGCAAGATGATAAGCAGCGTGACCTTCGAGGGATTTACCCCGCAACCCGTCCCGTGGTGCTTTGAAGCCGGCACCCCTAATGTGGCTGGCGTCATTGGCCTGAGTGCTGCGCTGGAGTGGTTAAGCCACATCGATGTAGCTGCCGCCGAGCGCTGGAGTTGTGAACTGGCGACACAGGCCGAACAACATCTGTCGGCACTGCCCGGTTTCCGCAGCTATCGCGCCAGCCACTCCAGCCTGCTGGCATTTGATATTACGGGTATCCATCACAGTGACGTCGTGATGCTACTGGCCGAAAGCGGCATTGCCGTGCGCGCCGGGCAGCACTGCGCCCAGCCGTTGCTGGCCGCCCTGGGCGTCAGCGGGACATTACGTGCCTCCTTCGCCCCTTATAATACCGTTGAAGATGTGGACGCGCTGGTCGCGGCCATGACCAGCGCCCTGACACTACTGGCAGATTAATCATGAGTTTACCGCTTATCGCTTCGCATCCCTTTGGCACACTGATTACTCCGGACACACTGCGGGCGCAGTTTTCCCATTTCAGGCAGTGGGAGGAGCGTTACCGCCAGCTGATCCTGCTGGGCAAACAGTTGCCCGCCCTGCCCGATGAACTGAGAAGTGCTGATATTGAGCTGACCGGATGTGAAAATCGCGTCTGGCTGGGGCATCAGCTGATGGCTGACGGGCGTCTGCATTTCTTTGGCGAGAGCGAGGGACGTATTGTGCGCGGGCTGTTGGCCGTACTGCTGACGGCTGTAGAAGGTAAAACAGCGACACAGTTACAACAGGACGATCCGCTGGCGCTATTTGAGCAGTTGGGATTAAAAGAACAGCTGAGCGCCTCACGCAGCGCCGGATTGCAGGCGATGGCCGATGCCGTGATACGGGCGGTGAATGAATAATACGGCTGCTTGTAACCGTCGGGTCGATCATTTTTTCGATCGACCCGTGCAATAAAAGGCTGACCGAAACAGAAGATCAGCCTCTACGCTATTTATGCCTGACGCGCTGCTTTTGCCATCATTTTCTTCAGCACATGGGATACCGCGACAAAACCAAAGGTGGCGGTGACCATCGTTGCAGCACCAAACCCTGCCGCACAGTCCATACGCTTCGGGCCTTCTGCGGTGCTGCGCGACGCACATACCGAGCCATCCGGCTGCGGATACATCAACGCCTCGGTGGAAAACACGCAGTCGATTCCCAACTTACCTTTGCTGTTTCTGACGATATTGAAATCACTTTTGAGCCGCTCGCGCAATTTCGCCGCCAGCGGATCCTGAATGGTTTTTGCCAGATCGGCCACCTGGATCTGTGTGGGATCAATCTGCCCACCTGCGCCCCCGGTGGTCACCAGCGGCACTTTATTACGCCGACACCATGACAGCAGCGCTGCTTTGGGTCGCACGCTATCAATGGCATCAACCACATAACTGAAGTCCTTCCCAATCAGCTCCGCCGTATTCTCTGGTGTAATGAAGTCGTCAACACAGGTCACCCGGCATTCCGGATTGATCGCCAGCAGACGTTCAGCCATCACCTCGGTTTTCGCCCGGCCAACATTCTCTTTCAGCGCGTGAACCTGACGATTGGTGTTGGTGACGCAGACGTCGTCCATATCGATCAATGTGATCGCACCGATGCCGGTACGTACCAATGCTTCCGCCGCCCACGAACCAACCCCACCAATGCCCACTACACAGACATGCGCATCCGCAAAGAGCTGAAGCGCAGACTGGCCATAGAGGCGCGCCGTTCCGCCAAAGCGTTGCCGCCAGGCATCTGAAAGAACCATCATCTGTTATTCCTCGAAACCTATCCAAACACAGCGGGCCGCCTTCGCCGCCCGCTGTGGATTTACTGACTGACCAGTAAACCACTCTGAGAAGAACTATTCTGTGCAGAAGAGAATATCGGTGCGCCGGCCCCTGGGGCATTTTTCAGCACCCAGACGCGGCCATAATGGTTAAACCAGCCCGCCATATGCCCGGCATCGGGGCCGATTCCCTGGTATATGTCGAAGTGCTGCCCTTTAATGGCCCCCCCTACATCCAGCGACACCATTATACGCATCTCATATTTGCCGGTAAATTTACCGTTGTTATCCAGCAACGGAATCTCTGCCAGCAGCGCAGTACCCGGTGGGATCAACGCACGGTCAGCCGCGACCGAAGCTTTTGCCACCAGCGGCACCGCGCTGGCACCACGCACGGGCGCAAAGTTCTCAGGTTTAAAGAAGACAAAGGAAGGGTTCTGCTCCAGCAGTTCGCGCACCTCAGCCGGGCTGTGCGTTTCGCCCCACTGACGGATAGCCTGCATCGACATGTCTTCGCGCTTCACTTCACCGCGGTCGATCAGAACTTTACCGATACTGCGATAAGGATGGCCATTCTTACCACCGTAGCCGAAGAACGTCAGCGGACGCCCATCCCCGTAGTCAACATAGCCGCTGCCCTGCACATCCATAATAAAGTTATCCATCAGCGAATTGCTGTAGCCCGCGATAAAGCGTTCATCCAGCGCACCACTGTAGATTTCCGCCCGGCTTGGCAGCTTCCTGCCCTTACTACGCGGTGGCATACGGTATAAAGGATACTGGAATTCACCCTGGCGGGTGTAACGCGCCTGAATCACCGGGGTGTAGTAACCGGTAAACTGAACGTTGCCATAATTGTCGGTGCCTTCCATCTGATATGCATCCAGACCGAACTGGCGCAACTGACGAGTATCGCCCCCGGCCATCAGCCAGCTCTCGATGGCGCTATAGGTGCCGGACTGACGCGAATACATGCCCGCAGAGGAAAAACGGATTTGAGAAACCTGGTCGGCAAAGTCTTTGCCATTCACCGGGCGCCCCTTCGCGTTGGGCTGATTGACCAGCGCCAGCGGTTGATTCAGTGTCCCATCCTTATACTGTTGCCCACGATCGGTGGGTTTCGACGAACACCCCGCCAGCAGCGCCAGCAGCGTGCCGGTCACCAGATATTTTGCCCAACCTGCTTTCATGCCTTCTTTACCTTTATACGGGAACCCTGCGCGAAGATAGCAAAGGCACCGCCATAATTAAATGCGCCTTCTGAAAAAGACCTGAGGCATTTGTGCAACATTCCAGCATCTGAGCGTAAAAATCCATCACAACCACGATTTTAGCCACTTATCTGCAAAAAGGGGTTGCAAGAAAACCCATCAGGCGTATAGTGCGCAACCACGGACGCGGGATGGAGCAGCCTGGTAGCTCGTCGGGCTCATAACCCGAAGGTCGTCGGTTCAAATCCGGCTCCCGCAACCAATTAAACACCCTTAAGGGTGTTTTTTTGTATCTGTCGTTTGTCCCCCTCTTGCTGAATCACAGCGGAATCCTTTCCGCCCGTTGACTATTTATGCAGTGCCAGCGGCGCACCGTTAGCAAAATACGCTTTAATCCCTGCCAGAATGGAATCCGCCACCTGATGCTGAAAACGTGTGGTGCGTAATTTACGTTCCTCTTCGATATTGCTGATAAAGGCCGTTTCTACCAGAATCGAAGGGATATCCGGTGCTTTCAGTACCGCAAAGCCTGCCTGATCCACCGTCCGCTTATGCAGATGGTTAATTTTCCCCATGCGCGACAACACCTCTTTGCCAAACTTCAGACTGTCGTTAATCGTCAGGCTCTGCACCATATCGAACATGGTGTGGTCGAGGTAACGGTCGCCGCTTCTGCTAACGCCCCCAATCAGATCGGATTCATTCTGCGTCTGTGCCAGAAAACGGGCAGCGGTACTGGTTGCCCCTTTCGTCGACAGCGCAAACACCGATGATCCGCGTGCCGCACGGCTGGTAAATGCATCAGCATGAATCGAGATAAACAGGTCGGCACGCTGCTTGCGCGCTTTCGCCACACGCACTTTCAGGGGAATAAAGACATCCTCATTGCGCGTCATATAGGCACGCATGTTCGGCTGCTTATCGATCAGGGCCTTCAGCCGTCGGCCAATCTTCAGCACCACATCTTTCTCGCGCGTTTTATGCTTACCAACGGCCCCGGAGTCTTCACCGCCGTGGCCGGGATCGATCATGATGACAATGGGACGATCCCGACCCGCCTTACCGGGAAGCGGTGCGGCCGCTGGCTGGCTGCGTTCGAGATCGCCCTTGTTGTAATCTTCCAGCAATGCCAGTAGCGGATCATCATTGTGCTGTTGTGTTTGCACCGGATAGAGATCCAGTACCAGACGATTTTTGATCCCGGCAACCGGATCGAGCGTAAAAATACGCGGCGCAACGTTTTGCTTTAGCTCAAGCACCAGCCGGACGGTGTTTTGGTCGAACTGGCCGACACGCGCATTTTTAATATAGGGATCGTCCTGACGGACCAGATTGCCCACGCTATTCAGCGCCGAATTCAGCCGGATATTATCGATATCCACGACCACGCGATCGGGATTGCTGAGGGCAAACTGCTTATACTTAAGCGGCGTGTTGGACTCAATGGTCAGACGTGAATAAGTAGAAGAAGGCCAGAGGCGGATCGCGACCACATGGCCGCTGGCGGCCATGCCGACACGGCTGATGCTGAGTAACCAGGCTGCGCCTGCCCCTTGTAATAACCGCCGCCGGTTAAGTGAGGTTGAATCGGTCATGCCACTCCTGATGCGTTGCTGTGTTTAATAAAAAGCCAATAACAAAAATTTTGCAAAAACTTTAACGAATCCACCAGGCAGTGTCACCCAAAAAAAGCGAATAAATGCAGGGCATTAGCCACAGAGAAATGCGGTAGCAAGTGATAAGTAAGGATAAATGCCACTTGCACCCGGAGTGATAAAAGAATAAAAATACACTTTTACCGAATAATAATTCAAAGAGGGTTTACCGTGAAGGAACGTAGTACCGAGCTGGTCCAGGGATTCCGCCATACAGTTCCCTATATCAACGCCCATCGTGGTAAAACGTTTGTCATTATGCTGGGTGGTGAAGCCATCGAGCATGAGAACTTCTCAAGCATCGTCAATGATATCGGCCTGCTGCACAGCCTGGGTATCCGCCTGGTCGTAGTGTATGGCGCCCGCCCGCAAATTGATGCCAGCCTCGCCGAGCGTAACCTCGAACCGCTCTACCATAAACATACCCGCGTTACGGATGCGCAGTCGCTGGAGCTGGTCAAACAGGCCGCAGGCCGTTTACAGCTGGATATCACTGCCCGCCTGTCGATGAGCCTCAATAACACGCCGCTACAGGGCGCACATATTAATGTGGTCAGCGGCAACTTTATTATTGCCCAGCCGCTGGGCGTGGATGACGGCGTGGACTACTGTCACAGCGGCCGTATTCGTCGTATCGATGAAGAAGCTATTCATCGCCAGCTGGACAGCGGTGCTATCGTGCTGATGGGGCCCGTCGCCGTTTCGGTCACCGGAGAGAGCTTCAACCTGACCTCTGAAGAGGTTGCCACCCAGCTGGCGATCAAACTGAAAGCTGAAAAAATGATCGGCTTCTGTTCCGAACAGGGCGTGACGAACAATGAAGGCAATATTGTTTCCGAGCTATTCCCTAATGAAGCGCAGAAGCGTATTGAAGAACTGGAAACCAGCGATGATTATCACTCCGGCACCGTGCGCTTCCTGCGTGGTGCCGTGAAAGCCTGCCGCAGCGGCGTGCGCCGTAGTCACCTGATTAGCTATCAGGAAGATGGCACCCTGTTGCAGGAGCTGTTCTCACGCGACGGTATCGGTACGCAGATTGTAATGGAGAGCGCCGAGCAGATCCGCCGCGCCACGATTAACGATATTGGTGGCATTCTGGAACTGATCCGCCCGCTGGAGCAGCAGGGCATTCTGGTGCGCCGCTCGCGCGAGCAGCTGGAAATGGAAATCGATAAGTTTACGATTGTTGAACGCGATAACCTGACCATCGGCTGCGCTGCACTTTATCCATTCCCCGAAGAGCAGATCGGTGAAATGGCCTGCGTGGCAGTACACCCGGATTACCGCAGTTCGGCACGCGGCGAGGCACTGCTGGAGCGCGTAGCGTTACAGGCACGCCAGATGGGGTTAAAAAAACTGTTTGTGCTGACCACACGCAGTATTCACTGGTTCCAGGAACGTGGTTTTGTCCCGGTGGATATCGAACTGCTGCCGGAAAGCAAAAAACAGATGTACAACTATCAGCGTCGTTCCAAAGTGCTGATGGTCGACCTGCGGGAAGCCACCGCCCATACGCGGCAAAGTTAATCGCGCACCGCACGATTAACCGACGGGGCGAGGCATGCTCCGTTCGATGTTAACCGGGACGGGCATGCCCGTCCCCCTAAACCTGCGTTAATCGATCCACCAGCCCACTGCGCCTTTGCGTGCGCATCTTCACTGCGGCGTTAAACACGCCTTTATCGGCGTACAGCGTTAGCTGCCGTTTGGCACGCGTGATGGCGGTATACACCAGCTCACGCGTCAGCACCGGCATGATCTGATTTGGTAACACCATCAGCGTATGTTCAAACTCCGATCCCTGCGACTTATGCACCGTCATCGCCCAGGCGCTGTCATGCGGCGGCAGGCGACTCGGTTGCACGGCCTTGATGCTGCCATCGGGCAGTGGGAAAAACACTTTCAGCTGCTGCTCATCGTCCAGCATCGCAATACCGATATCGCCGTTAAACAACCCCAGCGCCCGGTCATTACGGGCAATCATCACAGGCCGCCCGACAAACCACTTGCCATTCATCGCCACAACGCGGCGAATCAGCCCCGCCTGGCGCAGCGACTGCTCAATGCGTTCATTCAGCCCGGCAACACCAAATGGCCCCTCGCGCAGGGCGCACAGCAGTTGGAATCGGCCAAACTCCGTCAAAACCTCAGCAGGCGGCGCTCCGGCGGCGAGCAATTTCAGATAGCCGCGATAACCCGCCACACAGTCATTCAACAGCTGCTGGTAATCCTCGCTGCTGCTCAGTGCCTGGCGACGAATATCCGTAAATCCACCGCTGAAGACCTGCTCAACCCGCTTCACCTCACCGGCGTTGACCGCCAGCGCCAGCTGACCAATACCTGATGACGCTGTAAAACGGTAGCTTTTCCGCAGCAGGCAGATGATATCGCGCACCACAGAAGCACTGGCATCCTCACGCCCGGCAACGTCACACCCCGTCAGACGCGTGAGTTCAGCGGCACGCTCCAGGCTGTAACCGAATTCGGCACAGCGGCAGATATCCCCCAATACGGCACCCGCCTCTACCGAGGCAAGCTGGTCGCGGTCACCCAAGAAGATCACTCGTGCCTGTGAAGGCAGCGCCGCGATCAGGTTAGCCAGCATCGGCAGATCGACCATTGAGGCTTCATCCACCACCAGCACGTCCAGATGCAACGGATTACCCCGGTGGTAACGCATGCGTTGGCTGCCTGGCAGTGCGCCCAGCAGGCGGTGCAGCGTGGTCGCCTCCGTCGGGAAACGGCTGCGAATCTCCTCGTCCAGCGTCAGTTCCTGTAGCGTTTTTCCCAGTGACTCCGTGAGTCGGGCTGCCGCTTTCCCGGTTGGAGCTGCCAGTTCAATCCGTGGCGCCGTCACTGATAGCTCAATCAGGCTGGCGAGTAATTTCGCCACCGTTGTGGTCTTCCCGGTGCCCGGCCCGCCTGAAATCACTGCAACCTGACGGGTGAGCGCCACGGCAGCGGCAATTTTCTGCCAGTCGTCAGGCTGCTGGCCGAAATAGCGGTCAAGCGTCTGGCGCACCTGCGCCTCATCCAGTGCGACGGCATGCTGCTGGCGCTGCACAAACTGCGCCACTTCCCCTTCGCTCTGCCACATCCGGTGCAGATACAGCCGCTGTTGATGTAACACCAGCGGCGTCGCTGACTCCCCGTTACTGACGGCGGTTTGTGCCAGTAATGTATCAGCCCAGTCCTGTGGTGCTCCTGCCGCCTGCCACAATGCCTGCGCCAGCTCCGGGTGACGGCCGGCAAAAAAAGCCTCAGGATGCAGTTGGTCCAGCGGCAGACAGACGTGCCCTTCCCCCGCATCGCGACTGACCAGTGCGGCCGCCAGCATCAGCGCCGGTTGCTCTGCTGTCGCCACCATCTGCGCAAACTGCACATCAAGGGGCCGCAATAGCCGCAGTCGCTGCGCCTGCTTTAATCCTTCTGTCAGCGTCATGCGCCCTGCTCCGCGTTGTTAGCAAACAGCTGGTCAAGCGCAGTGACAAAGTCTGCCTGGGGCCGCGTGCTGTAAATGCCATTGCTTCCCTCCGTCCCGTCCAGGCCACGCAGGAACAGATAAATCACGCCACCGAAATGACGTTCGTAGTCATAGTCCGCCAGACGGTGCCGCAGATAGCGATGCAGCGCCAGCGTGTAAAGCTGGTACTGCAGGTCGTAGCGATGTGACTGCATCGCCTGCGCCATAGCCGGACGCGTGTAAGCGCTACTGTCCTCACCCAGCCAGTTCGATTTGTAATCCAGCAGGTAATATTTTCCCTGCCAGCAAAAGACCAAGTCGATAAAGCCTTTCAGCATGCCCTGCACCTGATAAAAATCGAGCGGCGGGCAGTCAGCCGAAAGCGGGTCCTGGCGCACCACCTGGTCCAGTGCATCAGCCGTCAGAAGACGTGAAATCGGCAGATAAAATTGCAGCTCAACTCGCCGGGCTTCAGGTGCAAGCTGATCCAGGCTCACGCCACTGTCATTGAGCGGCGTATGCAAAATACGCCCGAGCCAGTCATGCATCACCGGATGCCAGGCCTCGTCCAGCCCCTGACGACTAAGCTGAAGCGCCAGCCAGTCATCTTCCAACGGTGCGGTAAATTCGAGGGTTTCGAACAATCCATGCAGGAAGGTGCCCGGTGCCGCTCCGCGCGGGAAAGTGTGCGGCGTAAGCTGTGGTAACAGCTCATCGCTGGCTTCCCCCACCGCATCAACATCCAGCCGGGGCAGCAGGTCCAGCGCGGGCGCATGTCCGTGCTGTTGCAGGCCGGAATAACTGGTCACTCGCCAGTCATCGCGCAGGGTACGTTGTAACTGCTGGCTGCTCAGGCGCTGTGGGTCTTCGTGCTGTGGCTGCCACGGCGTATCGTCCGGTTCCTGCGGAATAACGACCGCGGTCGCATCACTTTGCAGGCTCAGCAGTGCCGTCCTTAATCCTGCGGCATCTGCCGCTTCGCCTTGCTGGATCAAGTAGCCCAACGCGCTGCGGTGCAGGTCGCTGTCGCCCTCTTTTTTACGTGTGCCTTTAATCAGGGGAGCAATACCGACGCTACAGTGGTAAACCGAGCGCGTCAGCGCCACATACAGCAAGCGCAGATCTTCTGCCAGCCTTTCCTGCTCGGCCAGCGCCACGCTCTCTTCCCCTTGTTGTAAGTCGAGCAACGCTTCGAAGGTTTGACGATCGTGATAAACGCCGTTTTCCGCCTCGCGGAAGCTGGCAACAAATGGCAACCACACCAGCGGATACTGTAAACCTTTCGATTTATGGATGGTGACAATCTGCACCAGGTTACGATCGCTCTCCAGGCGCAACTGCTGGTTAGCCACTTGCCCGTCCGGCTGTTCCACCTGCTGAGCGAGCCAACGCACCAGCGCATGTTCACTGTCGAGGGTGGCTGCAGCCTCCTGCAACAGTTCACCCAGATGCAGCAGATCGGTCAGACGGCGTTCCCCGCTGTCGGACGCCAGGAGGTTTTCCGCAATATGCCGTTTCACCATCAGATCGCGCAGCATCGGCAGTACGCCGCGCTTTAACCAACGCTGGCGGTAGTCGGCAAATTCATCCACCAGGGCATCCCAGGCCCGTTCGTCCTGGTTCAGCGCATCCAGTGCCCGGGCATCAAGGCCCAGCAGGCTGCTGGCCAGCGCACTGCGCAGAACACGCTCCTGCTCCGGTGCCAGCACCGCCTGCAACAGCCACAGCATTTCGCGGGCTTCCGGTGTGGTAAATACGCTGTCACGGTTGGAGAGATACACCGAGGGGATTGCCAGGCCGTTTAATGCCTCACGCATCACCGAGGCCTCACTACGGCTACGCACCAGAATCGTGATATCCGAGGCACGCACCGGCTGCTGTTTACCGGCCTTACCGATCATCGCGGTGCCCTGCTGCCCGGCACTGAGCCAGCGGCGAATTTCCGCGGCACACTGGCGCGCCATAAACTGCTGGTAATCACTGACCCCAACGCCCTCGCCGGGCTGCAACCAGAACTGCAAAGCCGGCTGTTCTGCTCCCTCCAGGCTAAAGCTCAGAGTGGCGTTCGGCTCTGCCGGGCTGACGGTAATAAACGGGATATCATTGAATAAAAACGGGTTTACCTGGTGCAAAAACAGCTTATTAACGCCATCCACCATCGCCGGTGATGAGCGCCAGTTAGTCTCAAGCGTATAGTGAGCACTAACTTCTGCTCGCGCCTTCATATAGGTAAAGATATCCGCACCACGGAAGGCGTAGATAGCCTGTTTCGGATCGCCGATCAGCAGCAGTGCACTGTCTGGCTGCCGCGCATACAGCGTGTGGAAGATGCGGTATTGCTGGGGATCGGTGTCCTGGAATTCATCAATCAGGGCAACCGGATAACGCTGACGGATTGCCGCTGCCAGCGCGGCCCCCCCCGGCTGCTGCAATGCAGCATCAAAACGCCCCAGCAAGTCATCAAACCCCATCTGCGCATGCAGGCGTTTCTCCTGCTGGGTCACAAAACGCACCTCGTGCAACGCCCGGGCAATCACCAGGTCGCGCAATGACAGAGGCTCTGCGAGGAAGGCATCAATCTGGTCAAACAACGGATGCCGTGGCGGCTCGCCTTTCTTGGTTTTATCCGACAGCACGCGCTGACCAAAACGCTCAAGGTCTTTCGCGACCTCATAGTCTTCCGTTGCTGCCTGCGCCCACTGGGTAATTTTTTCCAGCCAGTTAGGTAAGTGCTTACTACTGTAACTGCGCTTGTCCACACCGGAGGACTCAACCAGCGACTGCAAATCGCCTGCCGCCAGCCATGCCTGTTTCAGCAGGTCGATGTGGGCAATGATTTTCTCATGGCGCTGCTCCAGCGTTTCATCGCGGTCTGGCGCTGATTTGAGCGCTGGCGCTTCTCCCCCCAGCCACGGCGAAAGCGTTTTCAGCAGTTGCTCCGGCCCTTCCCACAGTTGACGCACCACGCGCGCCACTGGCAGCGGCAACGGATAGCAGTGACGACGCCAGAAATCGGCCGTTGCGCGACGGCGCAACGGGGTTTCGTCCTCAATCAACTCCTGTTCAAACAGCATGCCGGATTCAAAGGCGTTGAGATTCAGCATGCGCTGGCAGAAACCGTGAATAGTAAAGATACCGGCCTCATCCATCTGCCGTTCTGCGGCCAGCAGCATTGATGCTGCCCAATTTCGGTCGGCGACTTCAGTCATAAGCTGTTTAAACATCGGGTTATGACTTTCACCGCGAACGCAGGCAATGCGCAGCTCGTGGATATTGGCACGGATACGCCCGCGCAGCTCCGCCGTTGCCGCCTCGGTAAACGTCACAACCAGAATCTCTTCCACTGACAACGGGCGACTGAACGCCGCTTCACCGCCCAACCCCAATAACAGGCGCAGATAGAGCAGCCCGATGGTGAAGGTTTTCCCGGTTCCGGCGGACGCCTCAATCAGCCGCTCGCCGTGCAGTGGCAGGGTTAACGGCTCAAGCCTTTCAGGCACCCGTTGGTTCATGGCTGATCCTGACTCACCGGTAATGATTGCTGCAAGGTAGAGAGATCCTTCCAGGTCTTCCAGCCTGATGGTGCAGCATAGTCAGCTTTGCCGTGGCGGCTGCCGGACACCTGGGACAACAACGCCAGCCCACTCGGCGCAATGACAGCCTGATGGAAGAAGTCAGCCAGCCCCTGCGGCGTTAACGTCTGGATCTGCGCAATCACCTTCTCGCGGGTATCGAAATGGTAGTTCTCACGATCGAAATCTTTGCTAAAGCGCCCGGCTTCCTCATCCAGCGTTTGCGGGCGCTGCTTCAGTTCGTTGATCATCGCAGCCTGATACTGAGCAAAATCTTCGTGGCTCATTTCACGCAGGCGCTTCTCAGCCGTTGGATAAAACGCCTCAAAGCGCTTCAGCAGATAAGCGGGTTGCTTCACGTTACTTTGCAGCAGGAAGCCGATGCCCCACTGACGGCCCACCGGCATCTGGAAGGAGAAGACCGCATAGCCGAGTTGCTCTTCCGTACGGAGCTGATTGTAGAACCACGGCTGAATAATCTGGCTCAGCATCGCACTGCTGGCCATACTCTGATACTCCGGGAAGCCCAGCGGAATATAGACGGCGGCCAGTGCAGAGTCGGTACTGCTACCGGGCTGTTGCAGGTTAGCCAGCACTTTTTTATCCACCGTCACGTGCTCACTGTGCCACCAGTCGCTGCCTTCGCAGTTAAGCTGATTTTTCACGTCAGTGGCCAGCTTACGCACGGCATCCGGCGTCATATTCCCTACCACCATCAGTTCCGGAGTGGATTGTTCCAGCAGCATTTTACGGTAGTCGAGTAGCTGTTGTAGCGTGATGGCAGGCACCAGTTTACGGCGTTCACTGCGTTGCGTGTAAGGCAGCTGTGACAGCAGTTGCGCAGGCTGAATCGCCAGCTCAAACGCTTTGCCTTTTTCGGCCGAATCCAGACGTTCCAGATACCAGGATTTCGCCTGTTCCAGCTGCTGTTCCGTTGGGGTAAAGCTGGCGTAACCGTCCAGCAGTTGGCCCATCAACTTCGGCAAACGCTGCGTGAACCCGCTGGCACTAAAGGAAACGCCGTCATCTTCACTGGTGGAAAAACTGATGCCACCGACAGAAGCCTGGGAACTCAGTTCATCCAGCGCAACCCCCGCCAGATAGTCATTGAGCGCAAACAACACCTGATTTTGAGCGGTGCTCATTGACGCCTTGTTACGCAGGGCCAGGGTGATATTGGCTTTAGGCTCATCGGCGTAGTACTGGCTTGGCATGTAGAACACGCGCAGCCCTTTCTGATTCATCAGCTCTTCCGGGCGCTGATACTTTTTATCGGCCTTGATCAGGCTGAAATCATCCGGGATGTAAGGGTTAAGAACCGGTAACGACAGGCTGATTTTGTCGCTTGCCGCCTGCCACTGATTAAAACGCTGCGCAGGAATACGATCGACCTGATAAGGCGCATCGACAAAGTAAGCGGTTTTATTGTGTGGCTCTTTCGGGCTGATAAACCAGATACGCGCATTTTGTGGCGTCATGCCATCCAGACGGGCATTAACCGCCTGCGGATCAAACTGGTCGGCAATATACGGGGCGACCAGCGTATCCTCGACCGGTACGCGCAGCATGGTATCCACCAGCCATTCGATGTAGTCCATATCGCGGGTAATCGACGGATAACGGAAGTCGAGATCCAGCACGTGGGACACTTCATCAAAGTAGCGCTTATCAATGCCCTGAGTACGCAGCGTTTTCAGGTAGCTGAATACGGCGGCAATCACTTCATCCCGGTTAGCCTGGCCTTTATCGGTCAGGGAGATAGCGATGGAGAACACGCCACCGTTGCGGTCGATCATCGGGTCAGCACCCGCACTGATGGAATCCGCCAGGCCCTGATTTTGCAGCCAGTCTGAGAGCGTATTTTTGCTGCGGTTACCAATCAGATACCCGATCAGCGTGTCCGTTTTGCTGCGGAATTTGTCGCTGTTGTTATCGATGCGGAATTCGATTTTCAGCTGCTTACGTGGCTGGGCCGGCACGTAGTGAATGATCACGCCTTTCTGCTGGTCGGTCACCACCGGAACGGTGATATCCGGCACCGTGGCATGGCGGTTTTCCACGCGCCCAAAGGTTGCGGCGGCAATTTTCTCCAGCTCCGGCAGTGGCTGATTACCGTAGATCACTGCCTTCATTAAGTTGGCGGAGTAGTAGCGATGGTAAAAGGCCTTCAGCGCATCGTGCAGTTTGCTGCCCGGTTTATCGCGCAGGGTTTCCAGATTCCCGCCAGAGAAGCGTGAGCTGGGGTGTTCTGGATTGAGAGTTTCAGCACCGACCTGCGCCATGCGCAGACCGTCACGCGAACGGGCCATCGTCAGCTCGGCGTTCACTGCATGGCGCTCGCGGTCAGCATTCACCGGGTCGAGCAGCGGTTCAGCGATAGCATCGGCCAGGCGGTCGACGGCGGGTTGCAGGGCATCGTTTTCCACTTCCAGGTAGAACGCGGTGCGATAAGACGCGGTGCTGGCGTTATGGCTGCCACCGTGTTTTTTGAGGAATTCAGCGAGGTTATCCGGCTGCGGGTAACGTTTTGAGCCCATCAACACCATATGTTCGAGGTAGTGTGCCAGGCCAAGTTGATCGGTTGGGTTTTCCAGTGAGCCGACCGGCAGCGTCAGCGCTGCCAGCGATTTCGTGGCCTGCGCGTCGGACACCAGCAGAACGGTCATGCCATTATCGAGCTTAATGGCCTGATACTGGCGTGGGTCCTTCTCACTTTTACGGATGGTTTCAGTGAGGGGCTGCCAGCCGGTCTGAGCAAGTGTCAGTGGGCTGAACATCGAGACGGAAACAAAACAAGCTAACCAGACTGCATAACGACGCATTCAAACTCCTCAACGGGCTGGTGTTATCCGGCTTCCCGCCAGATGAACATCGGCTTACAAATTTCAGCGTACGGCTGTGTGACGTGACATACGCTAACACAATAAAAACACTACAGGATGTCGCCCTGAATGTCCTGAAAACATCAACTATTATGCACCAGTAACGGCAGCAACCACCGCTCTGCCTGCACGGCCATCTCTTGTTCGCTATTGCTATCCAGGGTACGCAGTAAACGTTGCAGATAAGGGTCTGTGCCCTCGCCGTCAACCTGATAATTTCCCTGCCAGCTCAGCAACAGTTTCCCGCGTGCTTTTTTCAGCGTCGCGTCATCGCGCAGCACCGCGCCCGCTTTCTCATCAAAGCAGGCTTTCAACCAGGCACCGCCGGATGCGGTCAGCAGCAGTGGCGCACACATGCCCTGACGATAACCGTCAACATACCCGGCAAGCTGCTGCTTTGCAGCAGCAGGGGCCAGCGGAGGGAAATGCCATTCGCTCTCTTTGCGTCCCAACATCCTGCTGCTGCCGGTGCCCCCCATCGAACAGTACACCAGGTGCTCCAGCCACAGCGTCAGGCCATCATTGAAGTTGAGAATACCGGGCCGCCAGCGCAGCAATCCGCTGTCCTGTACCTGGGGCAGCCAGCCGTTTAAGGTCACGCCCCCCACTTCCAGTGCGATCTCCCAGCTCTCAGCCGCCGCCCGCAGTTCACGTACGCGCCCCGCCAGCTCGCTCATCTCCTGCTCCTGTTCCTGCCAGAACAGTTCGCCAAAGGCCCCATAGGGTAACGCCCCGGCGGCGCGCTGACGGGCATACAATCGTTCGCTTTCACTGCCCTCAATCAGGCTGTTAAGCAGTTGAGTGTTGACCTGATAGCGGCTCAGACCCTGTAAAGAAAAAGGTTCCGCATCGGGCAGCCCGGTCTCTTCAAGATGGAAGCTGACCCCAAGACGCAGGCTGAAAAAAGCCCTGACCGGATGGCGCCAGAAGCGCACCAGCTTGTCGAAGCTGAGCTCATCCGTACTTTCATCAGGCAGTGCCTGCATAAACGGCGGGTGTGCCGTCCCCTGTGCGCTGGCAGCAGGGAGCCATTCAGCGGCAAAGCTGCGGAACTCCGATTCAGCGCTGAAGTTTTCCGCGGCAAAGGGCATCCGGCTATGCAAATGGTGCAGATGCTCCACGACGGCTTTTGCGCTGCTGTCAACATCCCGATCGCGGTCCTGCTCCAGGCAGAAGCTCTGACTGATGTATTCCACTAATTCACTGACCAGCACAGAGGGGTAACGTTCCGTATTATCCTGAATCGAGCGGCCGATGTAGCTGATATACAGCTGTTGCTGCGCCGAGTTCAGCGCTTCGAGGAACAGATAACGGTCATCGTCACGGCGACTACGGTCCCCCTTCTGCGACTGCTGGCTCATTAAGTCAAAGCCCAGCGGCGGCAGCGTACGCGGATATACGCCGTCGTTCATTCCCAGCAGACAGACGACTTTAAACGGGATCGAACGCATGGGCATCAGAGTACAGAAGTTAACCGGGCCGGCGAGGAAGCGCTGGCTGATGCGCTGCTGGTCGAGGCGTGACGACAGCTCATCACGCAGTAGCGTCAGCGGCACGGCCTGCTGATAACCTGCCTCCACGCCGTAGTTGATCGCCTGCTGCCACTGCTCTTCAATCAGCGTCAGCGCCGCTTCGGTTTCTGCGTCACTGGTAAAGAAATCATCCAGCATTTGGCGGCACAGCGGCAGCCAGTGCTGGAGTTCACGGGGTTCACTCAGCCACTGCCGCCAGCGGTTGAGCTGCATCAGCAGTTCAGCAAGGTTTCCGGCCAGTTCTGCAATCAGCCCGCTGGATTCATCGTAAGGCAGGATACCCTGCCAGTCCCCGGCCTCGCTGTTCATAGCATAGCCCAGCAGCATACGCGTCAGACCAAAATGCCAAGTGTGCTGGCCGGTAGCAGGCAGATCCAAATCGCGCACGCTGTCATCATCAAGCCCCCAGCGAACGCCGGACTCCGCAACCCAGTGGCGCAGCAGACGTAATCCTTCTTCATCCACGGTAAAACGGCTGGCGAGTGCAGGCACTTCCAGCAACGCCAGCACATCCTCGGCGGTAAAGCGGCTTTCCGGCAAACTGAGCAACGAGATAAAAGCCTGCAATGCAGGGTGCGCCTGGCTGGCACGGCGGTCGGAAATAGCAAACGGCAACGCGCGATCGGCCGGAGCATTGCCAAACACCGCCTGAATAAACGGGGTATAAGCGTCAATGTCAGCCACCATGACGATAATATCGCGCGGGGTCAGCGACGGGTCGTCAGCCATCATGGCCAGCAGCCGATCCTGGAGCACCTCCACCTCGCGCTGTGGGCTGTGACAGAGGTGGATCGCCACCGAACGATCTTCAGGGGAGAGCACCCGCTTGCTACGACTCGTAGACCATTCACTTTGCTTCAGGCCAATCGCGGCATGATCTTCCAGCTCCAGCAAATCCCGCTTCAGGGCATGCAGCAGGTTTGTCGGCTCAATATCGACAAAGGCAAAGACTTCATTCGGTTCCATTTGCGCCAGCAGGTACAAATTGTCACGCCCCAACTTGCCCCAGGAGGCCAGCAACGGGTTACTCAGCTGCTGTTCACCGCCTTCATTAAACAGCCCTGGGGCTGCATCGCTGTCACGAAACTGGGGGATCTCGCGGTTATCCTGATAATGGCGACGATGGCGGCTTTGTAATTTTGCCAGGAAACCATAATCCTGAATGTCGCCCCAGTAGTGACGGCAGGGATTCGTGAAAAGCAGATGGATATCAATATGTTTACCCAAAGCCTGGAGGGCTTGCAGGTAAACCGGCGGCAGTGCTGAGATACCACAGATAAACACACGATCAGGGAGGTTAGCCGGGCGTTCACCGCTGTTGTCCAGCCGGGCAATAAAGCGCTGATAGAGGTTGGCACGGTGCCATTCTGGCTGGCCGAGTTTATCCGTGTAGTCAACCAGCGCAGCCCACAGCGGTGCCTGCCAGCATTGGGATTCCCCCAGATCATCCACCAACTGCCCTTTTTCCCAGCTGTTCAGCCAGTGAGGGCGATAGACCAGATACTGGTCAAAGAGATCCGCCACGCGGGACGCCAGCTGGAACAGCTTACGGTCGTCGCCATCGCTGAGATAATGACGCAGCATTTCAAATTCTTCACCGCCCAGCATTCCGGGCAGGATAGCCATCAGCTTCCAGCTCATGCTGGATTTATTAAAGGCACTCTCTTTCGGGATCTCCGGCAGCACGCGGACAAACATGTCCCAGATAAAACTGGCGGGCAGGGGAAAGTCGATATTCGCGGCAATGCCGAACTCTTCGGCCAGCGACATTTGCAGCCACTGCGCCATGCCCGGGCTTTGTACCAGCACCACTTCAGAACGCAGTGGATCGCCCAGCGGCTGGTTTTCTATCTGCCAGCACGCCAGTGTTTTTAGCAAATCCAACTGATTGGAGTGGTACACGGTAAACATACAAATATGCCCTTAAACAATACGCCGGAGGCTACTGTAACCCGATAAGCCCGGCTTGCAAATGTCACTATGTTATCGGTTTCTCTCATCGCACTGGAGGTGCGTCAGTTCGGCACGCCGCCCGGCGGGGCTGATTGCCTGCACGGTGATCAGTTGGCAACCCTGTGGGCCGCTACGTGACTGTTGCTGTATTTGCCAGCCTGCGGTCGCCTTACCCTCTCGTCGCTGGAAAGCCTGCCACCAGGCATCGCGCTGCTGCCACTGCCAGTGGAAACCCTGCCCCAGCACCTGCTGGTAGTGCAGCAACGCCGTGTAACTCAGGCTGAACAACAGCAGAGAAAACAGGATTTCCACCAGGCTAAATCCCTGCTGCGTGTGACTAGTTGACATCGCAGGCCCCCTCCCCGGTCAAGGGGCAGTAATCCAGCCAGCCGTGCGGCTGTGCCTGTAAAGTCCCGTTCGCTTGCTGACCGACCCAGCGATAAAGTGCCAGCGTATCTGGCCCACTGTCACCGCGCAGTAATTGATCAACGGGCTGAAAACAGGCACGCCAGTGATGCTCCACTTGCTGCTGGCAATGCCACTCTTCAGCCGCAACCCAGTGCAAACGTTCGCCCCAGGCCAGGGCGGACATCGCCCCGGTAAACTGCTGAAGGTAATGTCGTTCATCGCCCACCTGGCTCATTGAATCATCAAGCTGCCGTCGTGTGGTGTTCAGCATCAGAGTTCCCATCAGCAGGATCATCATCACCATAACGAGTGCCCCGCTACCCCGCTGTGTCGATGTCTGCATCACAGATTCTCCGCCGTCAGCCAGTGTTCCAGATCGCGCACGATACCCGGATCGCGCTGCGCAAAACCACTGAGGCTGACCTTGATCTGGCGCCCTGTCTGGACCAGCTGAAAAACACGGATGCCAACGCGCCGGGGGTCATTCAGCCTTTCCCAACCGCCGCCCTGGCAGTCTGTGACGCCACGCTGCATTTCCAGACTGGTGCCACGCAGACGGTAACCATAAACTTCACTGTCCTCACGCCCCGGCGCTTCCCAGCGGCCATTACTGTTTTCATCCCAGCGCACCAGCAGGCATCCCGCTGAGATGTGTAACCCGGGTTGTGCAGCATCACGGCAGTTGCCGTGGCAGTACCCGGCACGCCGCACGGCTTTTTCCAGGGTGTGCATGATCTGCTGAAGATCCTCATGCAGTTGGGTCTGCATCATGAGACGCAGGTTTTGTGCCTGAAGCTGCGGCAGCGTGCGCGCCGCTGACAGCATTAACATGCTGCCAATCGCCATCGCCATCAGCATTTCCAGCAGCGTGAATCCCTGGGCCTTCATCGACAGTTCTCTTCAGAGGGTGAACAGATGCGTACCCGTCCACGAGACGAGACAACAATCCGCCGCTTACCGGCTGCGTTGCCGATTAAAATACTGCCGGGATGGGCGGTATTTTTCTTGCCATAAAACCCTAAATCGCTGGTGACCAGCTCAACGCTCACGCCGGGGTGCGGTGCACGTAACGTATGTTTTGTGATGCTCAGACAATCTGCCGTCCCCGCCCCCAGGCACCAGCGCCCGGCGGATTTCAGCCACAAGAGATGCACAGTATTGTGCCAGTTGGCATCACTGCGCAGCCGTTGCAGCAGACGCTGGATCTGCTGGGCACTGTCGTTCAGTTGCTGCCGCTGCTGCCAGCTGTGCCAGCCGCTCCATGCGCCCAGGCTCAGCAGACTGACAATCGTCACTACCACCATCATTTCCAGCAGGGTAAACCCGCGCACGTTTTTCGTTTTCATGCACGACAGTGTGCGCTTTCCGTTCGCTCAAACCAGCGGCAGTTGGCAGGGTTGCGCGCCGTCTTCCAGACTGATTGCCCACTTGCATGTGCTTTCATTCAGATGACAAGAAGGCTCTTAATGTTGGGGAAAATACAGGGAGGTGAACAAGCCAGTGAGGAGAGATAAAGCGGTAACATCAACAACAGAGAGGGTTTTGTCGAAAGGTGATGCCCCCGGTGAAGGGGGCATGCAGGTCTAGATTGCGACCGGGGCTTTAATTGCCGGATGCGGATCGTAGCCTTCAATCTCGAAGTCGTCGAAACGATAGTCGAAGAGGGAAGCCGGTTTACGTTTGATCACCAGCTTCGGCAGCGCACGCGGCTCACGCGTTAACTGCAAACGCGTCTGCTCAAGGTGGTTGCTGTACAGATGAGTATCCCCGCCCGTCCAGACAAAATCACCGACTTCCAGGTCACACTGCTGCGCCATCATATGCACCAGCAGCGCATAGCTGGCGATGTTAAACGGCAGGCCGAGGAAGATATCGCAGGAGCGCTGATAAAGCTGGCAAGAGAGCTTGCCATCAGCCACGTAGAACTGGAAAAACGCATGACAGGGTGCCAGCGCCATCTGATCCAGCTCACCGACATTCCAGGCGGAAACAATGATGCGACGCGAGTCCGGGTCGCTTTTCAGCTGTTCGACCACTTTCGTCAGCTGGTCAATCTGAGCACCATCGGGTGCTCCCCAGCTGCGCCACTGTTTGCCGTAAACCGGGCCAAGATCGCCATTTTCATCAGCCCACTCGTCCCAGATCGAGACCTTATTTTCTTTCAGGTACGCGATGTTGGTGTCACCGTTCAGGAACCACAGCAGCTCATGAATAATCGAGCGCAGATGGCACTTTTTGGTGGTAACCAGCGGGAAACCTTCCTGCAAATTGAAACGCATCTGATGACCAAAAATCGACAATGTGCCGGTGCCGGTACGATCATTTTTCGGCGTGCCCTGGTCGAGCACATGCTGCATTAACGCCAGATACTGTTTCATTTTTCCTCACGAAGCTGTGGCTGCGGACGACGACGATACGCCCAAATCATCATAATCACGCCAGCCACAATCATTGGTACAGAGAGGATCTGCCCCATGCTGATGCCGCTGAACAGGCCAAGCTGCTGGTCAGGCTGACGGAAGAATTCAACGATAATACGGAACGCACCGTAGCCAATCAGGAACAGCCCGGATACCGCGCCCATCGGGCGAGATTTACGAATGAAGACGTTGAGGATGATAAACAGCACGATACCTTCAAGGATCAGCTCATAAAGCTGTGAAGGATGACGTGGCAATACACCGTAGGTTGACAGCAGCTGCTGCCATTCAGGATGGGTTGCGACCAGGGCGATATCTTCGCTACGCGAGCCTGGGAACAGCATCGCCCACGGCAGATTGGGGTCAACGCGGCCCCACAGCTCACCGTTAATAAAGTTGCCGAGTCGGCCAGCACCCAACCCAAATGGGATCAGCGGCGCCATAAAATCAGAAACCTGGAAGAAATTGCGTTTGGTGCGCCAGGCGAAGATCAGCATCACCACGATCACCCCAATCAGGCCTCCGTGGAAAGACATGCCGCCATCCCAGACTTTAAACAGGTACAGCGGGTTATCCAGGAACAGCGGCATATTGTAGAACAACACATAGCCGATACGCCCGCCGAGGAAGACACCCAGGAAACCGGCATACAGCAGATTTTCTACTTCTTCTTTTTTCCATCCGCTACCCGGTTTGTTAGCACGGCGAACTGCCAGCCACATCGCGAAAACGAAACCCACCAGGTACATCAGTCCGTACCAGTGCAGTGAAACCGGTCCGATGGAGAAAATCACCGGATCAAATTGAGGGAAAGCCAGATAGCCGTTATTCATCTTTCACCATTAGTAAAGTCAGTCCTGACAGGCAGCCGCACACTCCGGGGCTGCATAAGGCGCGCATCATAGCATAATGCGAATTATTGCGGCCTGAGCTAACTGTAAACTTTGTTAAGCAAACGCTGCCAAAAAACACGGTTAACGGCCACCACGAATCAGGCCGCCTAAACCTCGCCGCTCCATAAACGAGGCCACCAGATGACGTACCTCTGTCGCGAACTGGGCTTCCATACCCCGTTGCGCCAGGACTTGTGCATCTTCATGCTCAAGATGGCTCAGCAGGTATTTTACGCGTGCCACGTTGCGACCATTCATACTGAGATGGTGATAACCCATGCCCACTAACAGCGCCACGCACATGGTATCACCGGCCATTTCACCGCACAGACAGAGTTCGATACCGGCGCGTTGGGTTTCATCCGCAATACTTTTTAATGCCCGCAGCATCGCCGGATGCAGGCTGTCATACAGACTGGCCACCCGGGTATTGTTACGGTCAACCGCCAGCAGATACTGTGTCAGATCGTTGGTGCCCACAGAGACAAAATCGACGCGCCCCTTAAGCTGCCCGATCATAAAGATCATGGAGGGGACTTCGATCATGATGCCAATGCGCGGCTGTGGAATAACATAGCCGAGCATCTCTTCCACTTCACGCGCAGCACGTGCGATCAGGCGGCGGGCCTCATCGATCTCTTCCAGACTGGTGATCATCGGCAGCAGAATATTCAGATTGCCGCTGGCGACATTGGCACGCAACATGGCGCGCAGTTGCACCAGGAAGATCTCCGGTTGATCCAGCGTCAGACGAATACCGCGCCAGCCAAGACAAGGGTTTTCTTCACTGATGGGCATATAGGGTAGCTGTTTATCCGCCCCCACATCCAGAGTACGCAGGGTCACCGGCTTATCCAGGAACAGTTGCAACATGCCCTGGTACTGCGCCACCTGCTCTTCTTCCGATGGAAAACCGTTTTGCAGCATAAACGGAATTTCGGTGCGATACAGACCCACACCGTCCACCCGGTTCCCTACCATCTTCTCGTGTTCGGCGCTTAGGCCTGCGTTGAGCATCACTTTTACCGGCTCACCGCTTTTCAGCGCGCCGGGCAGGAAGACAAAATCCTCCGCCAGCAGGCTCAGTTCATTCTCTTCGCTGATCAGCCGCTGATATTCCTGCACCAGCACGGGTTCAGGATCGACCAGCAGTTCGCCACGATAGCCGTCAACGATCAGCAGATGCCCTTTCATCAGCTCGGGCTGGATGTCAGCACCCATCACCGTTGGGATGCCCATCGCCCGCACCATAATCGCGGCATGCGAGTTGGCGGCACCATCGCGCACCACCACCCCCGCCAGGCGGTCACGCGGCAGCTCGGCCAACGTGGTGGCGGTCAGCTCATCGGCCACCAGTACAAAGCGCTCAGGCCAGGTGTTAGTGCCCTGCATGGTGTCATCGAGGTGAAACAGCAGACGCTGCCCCAGCACGCGCAAATCGCCTGCACGCTCACGCAGATAGCTGTCCTGCAAGCTGGCAAACTGCGCGGCGAATTTTTCAATGACTTTTTTAACCGCCCACTCGGCCACCGATCCGGCATCGATTTCCGCCAGCAGGTCTTTTTTCAGCCGGGCATCACTTAAGAGGTGTGAATAGAGATCGAAGATCGCCGCACTCTCTTTGTGCATGCTGGCAGTAAAACGCTTGCTGTAACGACGAAACTCGTTCGAGGCTTCACTCATGGCGAGCGCGAGGCGTTCGCGTTCTCGCACGGTATCGAGGGTCGATGCCGCGAAGACGTTTTCCAGTGAAGGCTGGCTAGAGTCGACCCAACCCTCCGCTACCGCAACGCCAGGCGCCGCCGCCAGCGCACGAATGCGGGTTTGACGGTACTGGCCAAACAGGGCATTAAGCTGTGACTGTGAGAGGATCGCTGCCATTTGCGTGGCCAGCGTAACCAGAAAAGACTCTTCACTTTCGTCGAACTGACGATGTTCGCGCTGCTGAACCACCAGCACGCCAAGCAACTGGCGACGGCTGATAATCGGCACGCCAAGAAAGGAACGGAAACGCTCCTCTTTCACCGAAGGAATATATTTGAAGCTGGGGTGACTCTGCGCATCGGCGAGGTTAATGGGCTCTGCAAGCCGCCCTACTAAGCCAACGATACCTTCATCAAATGCCAGGGCAACAGTGCGCCCACGCGGCTTTTTTAGCCCACGGGTAGCCATCAGGTAATAGCAGCGACGATCGTGATCCGCGAGATAGACCGAACAGACTTCGGTTTGCATCGCCACACAGATTTCGTTAACCAGAATATCCAGCGCCTCGGTAAGCCGGGGCGCTGCCGCCACTTTCTCAACTATTTCGCGTAGCTGTGTGAGCATAATCTACGTGGCTTAACCTCTCTTCCGTCGAAAACCTGGCGCATTTCGCTGTACGGTATTCTCCTGCAGGGGCATAACCACACTGGCAAACTCTTTCATCACGCGGCGGTAAACATCGCGTTTAAAAGAGACCACCTGGCGTACCGGATACCAAAAGCTCACCCAACGCCAGCCGTCGAACTCTGGCGTGCTGCTGGTTTGCATATTGATATCCGCGTCATTGCACATCAACTGCAGAAGATACCACTTCTGTTTTTGGCCGATACAAACCGGCTTTGTGTCCCAACGCACCAAACGTTTTGGCAACTTATATCGTAACCAGTTACGGGTGGATGCAAGGATGCGGACATCCTTGCGGTTCAAACCGACTTCCTCGAAAAGTTCGCGGTACATCGCCTGCTCCGCCGTCTCCCCTGCGTTAATACCGCCCTGGGGAAACTGCCAGGAGTGCTGACCAAAACGTCTGGCCCACAACACCTGTCCCTGCCTGTTACAAATTACGATACCAACATTCGGGCGGTAGCCATCATCATCGATCACCGGACTACCTCAAACTAAAACTGGATGTTCTGATTGTTTCATACTCCTTACAGACGGTAAACCACTGCTTTTAGGGGATGTGACTGCATCCGGCTGGGATAACTTGCCCTTTTTTGCAAAGTTATAAACAGATACCCGGATAAAAGTGCGATCTTATTCACGTTTTCTGTGGATAGCTTTGTGCAGAACTCTGTTAACAGGTGGGGAAAACTTTTTGACAGGCACAGAGCGACTTTTTTAAAACTAAGAATAACCCCCTATTAATCATCATCTTTTGCCGTTAACCACAGGCTTTCAACCGCTTGTCATTTGGCTGTCATCATCCACTGATCGCCAACTGGTGAAAGATCGAACGCCTTGCACGTTATCCACAGAATATGCCGATTAGTTAGGCATGAAAAAGGAAAAATAGTGGAAAAGAGCCAACGTCAAGGCTGTAAATGGAAACAGTATTATTATAAAAAGTGAGTTATCCCACTTTTCTGTGGATAACTACCCCGGTGATCCTGTTCATTGTCGGTGGCAAGCCGGGTAAAACTGTAGAGAGAGGCTTTTTTTTACGTGCCTGATGCAATAAAAAAACATGATTTATCATGCTATTATTGGTGTTTTCCCCAGACCTGTCCGGGATATTTTCTCTGTGGGCAAATGACGGCTATTTTTTGAACAGATTACGGACGTGATGATGACTGGTGATCTCTACCTCGTTTCTCCGCCAGAAAATGAAGACGAACTGATGGCGCGCGCCGCCGCACTGGCCGGTTATACGCTGGGCGAACTGGCAGCGCGCATCCACCTGCCCATCCCACGCGATTTAAAACGCGACAAAGGCTGGGTTGGCCTGTTGCTGGAACGCTACCTCGGCGCCAGCGCAGGCAGTAAGCCAGAGCAGGATTTTGCCGGGATTGGCATTGAGCTGAAAACGATTCCGGTTGATGCCAGCGGCCGCCCGCTGGAAACCACGTTTGTCTGCGTGGCACCGCTGACCGGCAACAGCGGCGTCACCTGGCATAACAGCCACGTACGCCATAAGCTAACGCGGGTACTCTGGGTGCCCGTGGAGGGTGACCGCGCTATTCCACTGGAACAGCGCCATGTGGGCGCACCCTTATTATGGAGCCCGGATGCCACAGAGGAGTTGCAGTTGCAGCGCGACTGGGAAGAATTAATGGATATGATCGTGCTGGGCCAGGTTGAGCAGATTACCGCACGTCACGGAGAATTCCTGCAAATCCGGCCGAAAGCGGCGAACAGTAAAGCGCTGACAGAGGGAATTGGCCGTGACGGGCAGCCGATCATGACGCTGCCACGGGGTTTTTACCTGAAGAAAACCTTTACCGGCCCGCTGCTGGCCCGGCATTTTCTGCTATAAAAAACCCCTGTAAAGATTTTCCCGCTGCTGTAAACCTTAGGTATAATCGTCGTTTAGCTTTCGTTTAACTTTTATTAGAATTTAGGATGCAACATTACCATGTTTGACTGGATTGCCGATCCCAATGCCTGGTTAGCGCTCGGTACGCTAACGATCCTCGAAATTGTCCTCGGGATTGATAATATTATTTTCCTCTCGCTGGTGGTGGCAAAACTGCCTAAGCATCAACAGAATACCGCCCGCCGTATCGGTCTGGCTGGCGCCATGTTGATGCGTCTTGGCCTGCTGGCCTCGATTGCATGGGTTATCCGCCTGACGGACCCGCTGTTTACGCTGATGGATCATGCATTCTCAGCGCGCGATCTGATTCTGCTGTTTGGTGGATTATTCCTGCTGTGGAAGTCGAGCATGGAAATTCATGAAACCATTGAAGGTGGCGGCGGTGAGCACAACACCAATGTGCATTCATTTATCGGCGCTATCGTGCAGATCATGCTGCTGGATATTATCTTCAGCCTTGATTCCGTCATTACTGCCGTGGGCCTCTCCGACCATCTGGTTATTATGATGGCTGCCGTGGTGATCGCGGTACTGGTGATGATGTTTGCCGCGCGTGCTATCGGTGATTTTGTTGACAGACATCCGTCGGTGAAAATGCTGGCGCTGGCGTTCCTGATCCTCGTGGGTTTCACGCTGATGCTGGAAAGCTTCAATATTCACATTCCTAAAGGCTACATCTATTTCGCCATGTTCTTCTCTATGGCGGTGGAATGCCTCAATCTGGCACGCAATAAAAAACGTCCGCTGTAACATCACCTCCTTACCCGGCCTGTCGGGCTGGGTAAGGAAATAGTGGTGATGCAATGTCAATGGTGTGTTGTGCGCACGATCCATTTTCAGACTCATACTATTATCGCTACAGGGAAAATAGTTTATTACTACACTTATGCTGAAGTGTTGAGTAATGAAGAGTAAGGGAGACAACGATGAAGTGGATTTTTAGCGCAGCGGTGCTGGGCATGGCAGTATTAGCGAGTGGTTGCAGCAGTAATTATGTGATGGCAACCAAAGACGGCAAGATGATTATGACCGACGGTAAGCCGCAGATTGATAAAGATACTGGTCTGGTGAAATATACCGACGATTCCGGCCACGAACTGCAAATTAACGGTGATGAAGTCTCGTCCATCGTTGAGCGTTAATTTTTAACGCAACAGTCCCATCATTCATTCGAGTTGCAGAATCAACCGACTTCTGCGACTTGATAAAGGATGAGTTTCAAGCGGCCTTTATAGCACTTCCCGATAAATACCCTCTTCCCCCACCCGCGCTGCACGGTTATAGTCGAAAACCGGGTTTTTGGCGTAACCTGCCAGCCCCAGGCAAAAAGCCCCTGTTGCGGACGCCCTGATGTCCCTGACCTTTGACGAATGAAAAAGGAAGCCGGCCATGCATTATCACCGTATCCCTCACAGCACCCTGGAAGTCAGTTCCCTGGGGCTGGGCACCATGACGTTTGGTGAGCAAAACAGCGAAGCCGACGCCCATGCACAACTGGATTTAGCCCTCAGCCGCGGGATCAACCTGATTGATACCGCCGAAATGTACCCTGTGCCACCCCGCCCGGAAACCCAGGGCCTGACCGAGCAATATATCGGCAGTTGGCTGAAGGCCCGTGGCAACCGCGATAAAGTCATTCTCGCCTCTAAAGTCTCCGGCCCGGTACGCGGTGCCGATGCCTCTATCCGGCCAAATCAGGCGCTGGATCGCAAGAATATTCGTACGGCGCTGGATGCCAGCCTGAAACGTTTGAACACCGACTATCTTGACTTATACCAACTGCACTGGCCGCAGCGTCAGACCAACTATTTTGGCAAGCTGAACTATCAGTACACCGATAACGCCGCCACCGTGACGCTGCTGGAGACGCTGGAAGCGCTGACTGAGCAGGTGCGCGCAGGTAAAATTCGCTATATCGGCGTATCCAATGAGACGCCGTGGGGCGTGATGCGCTATCTGCAACTGGCAGAGAAACATGAACTGCCGCGTATTGTCAGCATTCAGAATCCCTACAGCCTGTTAAACCGTAGCTTTGAACTGGGGCTGGCAGAGATCAGCCAGCACGAAGGGGTTGAACTGCTGGCTTACTCCAGCCTGGCGTTTGGCACCCTGAGTGGCAAATACCTTAACGGCGCGAAACCTGCCGGGGCGCGTAATACGCTGTTCAGTCGCTTTACCCGTTACAGCAGCGAGCAGTCGAATCAGGCAGTAGCCGAGTATGTCGCGCTGGCGAAGCAACACGGGTTAGATCCGTCACAGATGGCGCTGGCCTTCGTGCGTCAGCAGCCATTTGTTGCCAGCACCCTGTTGGGCGCCACCACGCTGGAACAGCTGAAGATCAATATTGACAGCTATGATGTCACGCTGAATGAAGAGGTGATTGAAGGGCTGGAAGCGATTCACCGTCGCTACACCTACCCGGCACCATAAGAACCGCAGGCAGGGCGATCGTTCGCCCTGCCTGGTCTGACTGCCCCGTCAGAGCTGACGGGTAACTTTGCGTTTCTGCGCCAACTGCCAGCCCCACAGCACCGCAATCGCCAGCGCAAACAGCGCACCAAAGCCAACGCCTGTCGCCACTGGCGGCGCACCAAACTTAATCGCCAGCGTGTAAAGCCCAAGCATCAGCAGCATCGCGGTGTTCTCACCCAGATTCTGTACTGCCACCGCATTCCCCGTGCCTACCGAGTCTTTGCCACGCATCTGCAATAACGCGTTAAGCGGTACGACGAAGAAGCCGCCGAGCATCCCGATAATCACCAGCAGCACATACGCATTGATGGCCTGCTGCTGTAATGAGAAGAACAGCACCGCCACGCCAATCAGTACACCTGCAGGCATACAGCGTCCCACGGTTTTTAACGTCACCAGCTTCGCTGCGGCAATGGCGCCGAAGACGATCCCAATCGCCACCATCGCATTCAGCAGCGTCGGCGTTTTATTGTCGCTAATCCCCAGCGCCACCGGCACCCACAGCACCAGCAGGAAACGCAACGTCACGCCCGCGCCCCAGAACATACTGGTACCCACCAGTGAGAAACGGGTTTCGCCATCACGCCACAGGGTACCACAGGCGCGGAAGAAGCTGGCCGACATGCGGGCCGGATGCCATGACTGACCGCCGCGTGCGACCGCCAGTTTTGGGATCAGCACATTCGCCGCCACCGCCAGCGCATAAGCCAGCACGCAGGCCACCAGCGCCGCCGTCAGATTCCAGTCAGCAAGAAACCCACCCGCCACCGATCCCAGCAGGATAGCGGCAATGGTGGAGGACTCCATCAGACCGTTGGCTTTCACCAGCGTGTCACCGCCGGTCAGCTCCCCGAGAATGCCGTATTTCGCCGGAGAATAGGCCGCCGCACCAATCCCCACCAGGCTGTAGCCGAGGAACGGGTCAAAACCAAAACAGATCACCAATGCGCCCAGTAGCTTGAGAGCATTGGCAAACATCATGACCCGCCCTTTGGCAAAGCTGTCGGCCAGTTGCCCGACAAACGGGGCCAGCAGGATGTAGGTGGCCACAAACATCATTTGCAGCACCGGCTGGCTCCACTCCGGGTAGACCAGTGATTTCATCACAGCCAGCGTGGCAAACAGCAGCGCATTGTCACCAAATGCGGAGAAGAACTGCGCCACAATCACCGCCATCATGCCCTTGGACAATAGCGGCTGACCACTCACCTGGGATGTGCTCATGCCTGTTCCTCCGACTTTTCAGCCATTTCACGCAGAGTGACGAAATCCGGTTTACCGCTGCCCAGCAGCGGCAGCTGTGACAACACGCGAATATCACGGGGAACAGCCAGCTCAGGGCTGCCCAGTTCACGCGCCGCACGGGTCAACTGTTCGCGGGTCAGGCTGGCATCGGTGGTAAACAGCACCAGAGCCTCGCCGCGATTACCGTCCGGTTTGATGGTTGCCGCATGCTGTTTCTCCCCTGAGGCTTTCAGCGCAATCAGTTCAACACTTTCCAGCGAGACCATCTCTCCGGCAATTTTCGCAAAGCGCTTCACGCGCCCCTGAATCTGACAGAAACCGCCCTCATCAAAGCTGACGATATCGCCGGTGTCATACCAGCCAGCGTCCATCTGACCTTCGCCGTTATCGGCCTGAGGCGCTTCCAGCACGCCAGGGCGCTCAACGCGCAGATAGCCTTTCATAATGTTCGGGCCACGCAGCTGTAACAGACCGCCCTGCTCGATCCCCGGTACAGAAACCAGGCGCGAATCCATGCCCGGCAGGATGCGACCCACGGTGTGGGATTTCGCGGCCATCGGCACGTTGATCGCCACCACTGGCGCGCACTCCGTTACACCATACCCCTCAAGAATACGGATGCCGTATTTCTCCATCCACAGTTCACGGGTCTGGTTTTGCAGCTTCTCCGCCCCTGCCACCACGTAACGTAAACGGGCAAAGTCATACGGACTGGCAAAGCGCGCATAGTTCCCCAGGAAAGTGGAGGTGCCAAACAGCACGGTGCAGTTACGGTCATAAACCAGCTCCGGCACAATGCGATAGTGCAGCGGGCTGGGATAGAGAAACACTTCCGCACCGGTCATCAGCGGGGTAAACAGGCCCACCGTCAGGCCAAAGGCGTGGAACAGTGGCAACGCTGACATAAAACGATCGCGCGGCGTAAAGTCAGCCACGGTGCGGATCTGTTCAACGTTCGCCAGCAGGCTTTTATGCGAATGCACCACCCCTTTCGGGTGGCCTTCAGAGCCGGAGGTAAACAGCACCATCGCGGCATCTTCCGGCTGCTGCGGCACCTGTGCCCGGGAAGGCATCAGCAGATGGCGCAGGATCCACAGTTTGTCCTGAGTTGTGACGGTATCTTTCAGATCTTCGAGGTAAATCCACTGAACCTGAGGGATGCCTTCCGGCAGATGCCACAGCTTGCCTTTGTCGAGGAACTGACGCGAGGTGAACACCGTTTTCACTTCAGACGCGGTCAGAGCGCTGGTCAGCCCTTTCACGCCTGCGGTGTAGTTCAGCATCGCCGGGATACGCCCGCGCATTGATGCACCGAGGATCGCCGCTGCCGTGACGGTGGCATTCGGCAGTAACAGGCCGATATATTCCCCCGGCTGGCTGTAGCGTTCCAGAATACGCCCCACTCCGAGCGACTTTTTCAACAGCCCGGTGTAGCTGTCAGGTTTAAAATTGACGTCTTCCACGCAGGGTTTAAACAATCCATAGCGGGTGCGTGCGGCCAGGAAGGCCTGGTACAGTGTTTCACGCGGACGTACCGCCATGCGGGCTTCCATCATGATGTGATGCAGATGCTCACCCGCCAGGCGACGACGATCGCGCGCACGCGGTGCTTCGGGCATCGGAATTATCGTCGCAGGCAGTACGGTCAGAGTGATACGTGGAAACAGACGGCGTTTAAACACACCGGCGAGGCGGCCAAACAGGGTGTATTCGGCACCTTCAATGCGCAGCGGCACCACGGTCGCCTGCGATTTTGCCGCGACAAACCCCGCACCATCGTAGATTTTCATCAGCGACCCGGTCACGGTAATACGCCCTTCCGGGAAGATCACCACCGGGCGCCCCTGGCCAATCAGCCGCACCAGGTGTTTGATGGACATCGGTTTGGTCGGGTCGAGGGGAACGAAGTCGATCACCGAGCGCAGCGCACGCATATACCACTGTTCGCTGATAGAGGAGTAGACGGCAAATACGGGTTTCACCGGCAGGAAAACCGCCAGCAGGATGCCATCAATGAATGACATATGGTTCGGGGTGATCAAGACCTTCTCTTTATAAAGCCCGGAGAGATCGCCCGTCAGGCGGGCACCAAACAGCACCCGTAGCAGAAAACGCAACACAGAGAACAGCATGCTTTGTCCTTTTTCGCTGTAACAAATTGCGTTAACGATGCAGCAAAGGTGCGGACAACTCAATATCTAATGGTTTTTTCCCTGTCTATTCGGTGACGGGGCGATCGGTTCGCCCCGTGCGTCGCCGATTATATTTTAAATACCGCCATCGCCTGCACCAGCTGCTGGCTCTGATCTTCCAGTGAACGGGTGGCCACGGCAGACTCTTCTACCAGTGCGGCATTCTGCTGCGCCACCTCTTCCATCTGGCTGACGGCAACGTTCACCTGGTCAATGCCCTGGCTCTGTTCACGCGAGGCGTTGGCGATCTCCCCCATCAGCACATTGATGCTGGCGATCTGCCCGGCGATGGTATTCATGGTATCGCTGGCTTTAGCGGTCAACTGCGATCCGGTATCCACGCGGCTGCGTGAGTCGGCAATCAGTGCGTGGATCTCTTTTGATGCCTGCGCACTGCGCTGAGCCAGGGTACGTACTTCATTCGCCACCACCGCGAAGCCCCGCCCCTGCTCGCCGGCACGTGCGGCTTCTACTGAGGCATTCAGCGCCAGGATATTGGTCTGGAAAGCGATACCATCGATCACTTCAAGAATGCTGGCAATACGATCGGAGCTGCGGGAAATCTCCTTCATATTATTCATCACATCACTCATCAGGTGGTTACCGGCACTGGCCGTACCCGAGACATTTTCCGACAGTTCATGACCATGACGGGCATTTTCAGCATTATGTTTTACTGTTGCCGTCAGTTGTTCCATGCTGGCGGCGGTCTCTTCCAGCGAGGATGCAGAAATTTCGGTACGGCGCGACAGATCGTCATTACCGTTCGCCAGCTCGGCACTGCCTGTTTCAATCGCAAGGCTGGCATCACGCACCCGGCTGACCGAGTTCATCAGTGATTGCTGCATCAGCGCCAGCCCGGCATTCAGGCGGCCCAGTTCATTGCTGCCCGCTTCCGGCAGCGGCCGGGTCAGGTCACCGCTGGCAATAAACTCCAGCTGATTCACCGCCTGATTCAGCGGTTTCAGCAGCATCACCCGCAGCACCATCCACCCCAGTGCAATCAGCACCAGCGTCAGCACAAAGCAGATAGCGATCAACACCAGCATCCGCGTACGATCGGCGCTGGCCTGCTCAAGCTGCTGCTGCCCGGTTAACTGGGCATAATCAAAGAACGCTTTGTTGGCCTGGTCGAAGGCGATGCCCAGCGGGCGCAGACGGGTATCAATCATGGCGTAATAGGTGGTGAGGTCACGCTGTTGCAGAGCCTCAATCATCGGCTTCAGCCCTTCACTCATATACGTCTGGTAGGCGCGGTTAATATCCTCTCCGAGCGCTTCGCCCTTGCCGCTGCCTTTGACGGCGGTAAAGAAGCGCGCAAGGTCATCATGGGCTGCCGCCGCATACTTGCCCGCACGTTCAGCCGCGGCGGCCCCTTCCGGTAGTTTACCCAGTTCAATATTCCGCACCGCCAGTGAAGCCACCACGCGGATACGCTGCATGTTGGTGTTACTGCTGGCAAGGTTGCCTAGCTGCACGCCCTGGGTCAGGTTGACCGCATTCAGCGCGTCGTAAGATTTACCAATCGCCACCACGCCCAGCACGCTAACCACCAGCAGGATCAGTGCCATAAGCGCGAGCAGGAGAAGCAACCCGGTACGAATCGAGAGATTTTTGATCATGATATTTTCCGCAGGTGAAGTTTTTTTTAGGCTATAGCGGGTATATCGGCAGGAAGAGAGGATAACTGTAGGGGCGGGCACGTGCCCGCCCATGCCCCATACTACGGCGTTTTCCAGCCGCCACCGGTTGCTACAATCAGCTGCACGCTGGTCACCCACTGGGTGCTTTGCAGTGTCAGCAGGCTCTGCTGCTGGGTCAGGCTGGTATTCTCGGTGGTGGCCACGTCGAGATAGTCGATCATCCCTGCCTGATACTGATTGTTAGTGACGCGTGCGGACTCCTGTGCTGAGGCCGCCGCACGCTGCTGCGCCTGCATTTCCGCCTCGAAGGTGCGCAGTGCCACCAGATAGTTTTCGACCTCTTCAAAGCCGGACAACACGGTCTGCCGATAGCTGGCCACATCCGCATCGTACGCGGCGCGTGCCTGATCCACTTTCGCGGAGGTGGCTCCGAAATCAAGCAGCGTACCGCTCAGGCTGGGTCCCAGCGACCAGACGCGATTGGGTAAGGTCAGCAGATGACTGAAGCTGGAACTGGAATAGCCCGCGCTGGCGCTGAGCGTCAGATCCGGGTAGTAACCGGCAATCGCCACGCCTACGGCGGCATTGGCGGCGGCCACCGTGCGTTCTGCCTGGGCGATATCCGGGCGGCGTTGCAGTAAATCTGCGGGCAATGTCACTGGTGCCGCCGGCAGTGTGGCCTGAAGCGGTGCCACCGCGAGGCTAAACTCTGCCGGGGTTTTCCCCATCAGTACCGCAATCGCATGTTCAAGCTGAGCACGTTGCCAGCTGAGATCGAGCGCCGAAGCCCGTGCGCTTTCAAGCTGGGTTTCCGCCTGCGCCAGGGTGCCGCGTGATTCACTGCCTGCCTGGTATTTATTCTGGATAACCGTCAGATAGCGCTGATAGGCATCCACGCTTTTCTGATACAGCGCGATGCGCTGGTCAAGAATGCGCAGCTGGAAATAGTCCTGTGCCAGCGTTGACTGGGCGCTGAGGGTCATATTCGCCAGTTCGGCCGCGCTGGCCTCTGCGCTGGCCCGGTTCTCCTCCAGCGTGCGGCGCAGTTTGCCCCAGAGATCCAGCTCCCAGGACGCGGAAGCCTGCAATGCGTGGCTGTTACTGACCGACTGACCGCTGGTGCTGGTGGTGGCAGATGCCCCGCTGCGCGTCGAACTGCCCGTCCCGGTGACCGTTGGTAGCAGATCGCTGCGCGATTCTGAGGCCAGCGCCAGCGCCTGGCGGTACAGGGCTTCATACTGCGCCACGTTCTGATTCGAAATCTTCACCTGACGCAGCAGGCTATCCAGCGTGCTGTCGTGATACACCGCCCACCAGTCGCCTTTGCTGAGCTGATCCTGTGGCGTGGCCTGCTGCCAGCCTTTGGCCTCTTTATACTGCAACGCGGTCGGGGCTGTCGGGCGCTGGTAATCCGGGCCAACGGCACATCCGCCAATCAGCAATGCCAGTACAAGAGGAGTGAGTTTTTTCATTTTCATCATTATTGAGTTATTCAGCATGACGCAGGCGCAGCCACTGACGTCGTGTGGCACGACTGACGCGGTCAAGATAGAGGTACACCACCGGAGTAGTGAATAAGGTCAGTAACTGGCTCAGGGCCAGGCCACCGGCAATCGCCAGCCCCAGCGGGCTGCGCAGATCGGCATCTCCCCCGCTGCCCAGCGCCAGCGGCAGTGCGCCGAAGAACGCCGCCAGGGTGGTCATCATTATCGGACGGAAGCGCATCAGACAGGCCTGAGTGATCGCCTGTTGTGGTGTCATTCCTTGCTTACGTTCGGCCGCCAGCGCAAAGTCGATCATCATAATGGCGTTCTTTTTCACGATGCCAATCAACAACAGGATGCCGATCAGCGCGATCACCGTCAGCTCCGTGCCGGTTAACAGCATCAGCAGCAGCGCGCCCACCCCGGCGGACGGCAGCGTGGAGAGAATGGTTAACGGATGAATATAACTTTCATACAGCATCCCCAGCACAATATACACCGCAGCCAGCGCCGCGAGGATCAACCACGGCATTGAGGCATTCAGCTCGGCAAAGGCCTGCGCGGTGCCGGCAAAACCGGCCTGAATGGTGTTCGGCAGGCCAATTTTTGCCATCGCCGTTTTCACTGCCGCCTGCGCCGCTTCAAGGGATGCACCGTCCTGGAGGTTAAAGGCAATGGTGCTGGTGGCCGACTGCCCCTGATGGTTAACCGATAACGGTGCATTGCTGCCGCTAATGCTGGCAAAAGCCGACAGCGGAATGCGATCGCCGCTGTCATTGACCACAAACAGCGTGTTGAGCGTATCCGGGTCGCGCGTCCATTCCGGGCTGAGTGACATCACCACATGATACTGATTCAGCGTTTTGTAAAGCGTGGCAACCTGACGCTGGCTGAAGGCGTTATTCAGCATGTCATCCAGCATCTGCACATCCACGCCCAGCCGGGTGGCGCGGTCACGATCGATAGTGATCATCACTTCCTGCCCGCCGGTCTGCGAGTCAGAGTCAATGCTGGTCAGCAGGGGGATCTGCTCCAGCGCCGCCTTCACTTTCGGTGTCCAGATACGTAGCGTATCCAGATCGTCAGCCTGCAGGCTGTACTGATACGAGGCATTCGCACTGCGCCCGCCGATATGCAGATCCTGCGCCGCCATCAGGAACAGCTCCACGCCAGGCACATTCTGGGTTTTACCGCTGAGGCGGTTGGCCACTTCGCTGGCACTGGCATCACGCTGGTCGAAATCTTTCAGATGGACGAAAAACATGGCGGTATTACGCGAGCCAAATGCCCCGCTGCCCATCGAAGACATCACCCCATCCACCGCCGGATCTTTTTCGATCATCGCTGCATAGGCTTTCACTTTCGGTTCCATCGCCTGGAATGAGACGTTCTGATCGGCACGCATCATGCCCATCAGCAGCCCGGTATCCTGGTTCGGGAAGAATCCCTTCTGCACCACCGAATAGAGAAAGACGTTAAGGATTACGGTCAGCAGCAGGCTGAACATCGTCAGGCGCTGATGGCGCATCACCCATGTCAGCGCAGCGGCATAGGCAGCCAGCAGGCGGTTGAGGCCATTTTCAATCCACTGATAGAGCGGATGTGGGCGTTTCGTCACCGCCGGTTTACGCTTCAGCAGACGCGAACAGAGCATCGGGGTCAGGCTGAGTGAGACCAGCATGGAGATAATCAGTGAGGCGGTGAGCGTCACGGCAAACTCGCGGAACAGGCGCCCGACAATACTGCCCATCAGCAGGATCGGGATAAACACCGCCACCAACGACAGCGTCATCGACAGCACGGTGAAACTCACTTCCTGCGCACCTTTGATCGAGGCGCGCACCGGGCTGAGCCCCTCTTCGATGTAGCGGGTGATATTTTCCAGCACCACGATGGCATCATCCACCACAAAGCCGGTGGCGATAATCAGCGCCATCAACGACAGGTTATCGAGGCTGTAGCCGCACAAATACATCACCGCGCAGGTGCCAATCAGCGATACCGGCAGCGCCAGCGCCGGGATCACCAGCGCACGCACATCGCGCAGGAAAACAAACACCACGCCGATCACCAGCAGCATGGCAATCAGCAAGGTCTCTTCGGTTTCATACAGCGAGGCGCGCACGTTGGGCGAACGGTCGACCACAATGGTCAGTTTCACGTCAGCGGGCAGATCTTTTTCAATCAGCGGCAGTTGGGCTTTAATGCCATCGATGGTCTCCAGCATGTTAGCCCCGGCGGAACGGGTCACACCGATGGTCACCGACGGTGAACCGTTATAGAAACCAGCGCTGTAGTTATCTTCCACGGAATCAGACACCTTAGCGACATCGCTCAGGTGAATGGCAAGCCCGTTGCTGTAGCTGACCACCAAATTACGGTACTGGCTGGCCTGATCGAGCTGGCCGTTGCCGTCCACCATCCATGACTGGCTTTTCCCTTCCAGCCTCCCTTTCGGCAAATTGGTGGTGCTGTTAGCGATGGCTTCACGCACGCTGTCCAGTGACACACCCGCCTGGCTTAACTGCTGAGGTTGCAGGTCAATTCGCACCGCAGGCAGGGCACTCCCGCGCAGGGAAACATCCCCCACGCCCGTCACCTGGGCGATCTTCTGTTTGATTTTACTGTCGGCCAGATCGTACAGCTCAGCGCTGGTGCGCGTGGTGGAGGACAGCGCCATCATCAGCACCGGGGCATCGGACGGGTTGGCTTTCTGGTAGGTCGGTAGCGACGGCATACTGCTCGGCAGCAGGCTGCGCGCTGCGTTGATGGCGGCCTGCACATCGCGCGCCGCGCCGTTTATATCGCGATCGAGGGCAAACTGCAGGATGATATTGGTCGAACCTTGAGAACTCTCCGAGGTCATCTCAGTGATACCGGCAATCTGCCCCAGCGCACGCTCCAGCGGCGTGGCCACCGTGGCAGCCATCGTTTCCGGGCTGGCTCCCGGCAGGTCAGCCGACACCATAATGGTCGGGAAATCCACCGTCGGCAGCGGGGCGACCGGCAGCAGTCGATAGCCCAGCGCCCCCAGCAACACCAGCGCCAGTGTGAGTAACAGCGTGGCAACCGGGCGGAAAATAAACAGACGCGTCATACTCATTCACGCCCCCGTGCGGCGTCTGAGCGGCGCAGATAACGTTTCATGCGCTGTGACAGCCCATCAAACCACAGGTAGATCACCGGGGTGGAAAACAGTGTCAGCACCTGGCTGAAGATCAGCCCGCCAACAATCACCAGGCCCAACGGCTGACGCAGCTCTGCACCCGAACCGGAAGCCAGCATCAGCGGCAGCGCACCCAGCAATGCCGCCATGGTGGTCATCAGAATCGGACGGAAGCGCAGCAGGCAGGCCTGGTGGATCGCCTCACGGGGGCTGAGGTGCTGCTTGTGCTCGGCCTCCAGCGCAAAGTCGATCATCATAATGGCGTTCTTTTTCACAATGCCGATCAGCAGGATCACCCCGATCAGTGCGATCAGGCTGAATTCGGTATCCGCCAGCATCAGCGTCAGCAGCGCCCCTACCGCCGCCGACGGCAGCGTGGAGAGAATGGTCACCGGGTGAATAAAGCTCTCGTAAAGAATACCCAGTACCACATACATGGTCAGCAGCGCTGCGAGGATCAGCCACAGCGTATTGCCGGTTGCACTCTGGAATGCCGCCGCTTCGCCCTGATAACGCAGGGTAATCGACGGCGGCACCGCCAGTGAAGTGCTCTCCTCACTGATGGCCTGCTGCGCCTGTTCCAGCGAATAGCCATCATTGAGATTGAAGGAGACAGTCACCGCCGGGAACTGATTCAGCCGCATATGTACCAGCGATCCGGTACGCAGGTGTATGCTGGCGACCGAGGTCAGTTTCACCATGCCACTGGTGGTGGTGCTCGTTGTGCTGTCCGTTGAACTGCTGCTGGTCGTGCTGGTGCTGGTTGTACTGGTTGATGATGACGCACTGCTGCTGGTTGAGGGTTGCAGATAGATATCATCAAACGAGGCCGGAGACTGCTGGAATGCAGGCGCCACTTCCAGCACCACGCGATACTGATTCGACTGGGTGAAAATGGTGGAGATCAGGCGCTGACCAAAGGCGTTATACAGCGCGGTGTCTACGTCTGAGGCAGTAATGCCGTAACGGGCGGCGGCATCGCGGTTCAGCTCAACGTATGCCACCTGCCCCTGATCCTGCAGGTTACTGACCACCGAGCTGAATTCCGGGCGCTGCTGCAATGCGCTGACCAGCTTCGGGGACCACGCCACCAGGTTCTGGCTATCCGCATCATCAAGCGTCAGTTGGTAGCGATCCGGGGTAACCTGATCGTTCACCGTCAGATCCTGCGCGGATTGCAGATACAGTGAGATGCCCGGCACCCCCGCCGTCGCCTGTTGCAGCTCGGCAATTACGCTGTCGGCGCGTTCATCGCGCTCGTCAAACGACTTGAGGTTAATCTGCAAACGGCCGCTGTTCAGGCTGGTATTACTGCCGTCGATCCCCACCGTCGAAGAGAGGCTTTCGACCGCCGGGTTTTTCAGGATAATTTCCGCCAGCTGCTGCTGACGCCGTGACATCTCTTTAAATGACACATCCTGAGAGGCGACGGTGACGCCCTGGATCAACCCGGTGTCCTGCGCCGGGAAGAACCCCTTCGGCACCACCAGATAGAGCAACGCCGTCAGGGCCAGGGTGGCTAACGCGACACACAGCGTTAGCCGTTGATGGTTGAGGACGACGGTCAGCAAGCGATCATATCCGGCCACCAGCTTGTCAAAGAACTCGCCGCCTTTGCGGTAGAAGCGCGTCTGGCGGTGTGCAGGAATATGGCGCAGCAAATAGGCACACAGCATCGGCGTCAGGGTCAGCGACACCAGCATGGAAACCAGTATCGACACTGCCAGCGTGATGGCAAATTCGCGGAACAATCGCCCCACCACATCCCCCATAAACAGCAGCGGGATCAGTACCGCAATCAGCGAGAACGTCAGGGAAATGATGGTAAAGCCGATCTGCTGCGAGCCTTTCAGTGCGGCTTCCATCGGGCTTTCGCCCTTTTCCAGACGGCGGGAGATGTTCTCCACCACCACAATGGCATCATCAATCACGAAACCGGTGGCTACCGTCAGCGCCATCAGCGACAGGTTATTGAGGCTGAATCCGGCGAGATACATCACGCCAAAGGTGCCCACCAGCGACAGCGGCACGGCAACGCTTGGGATCAGCGTCGCCGCAACGTTGCGCAGGAACAGGAAGGTCACCATCACCACCAGCGCAATCGACAGCATCAGCTCAAACTGCACATCGCTAATCGATGCGCGAATGGTCTGGGTACGATCCGACAGCACGGTGACTTTGACGCCGTCCGGCAGCGCGGCCTGGAGTGTCGGCAGCTGCGCTTTAATGCTGTCCACTACCGAAATCACGTTAGCGCCCGGCTGGCGCTGCACGCTGATGACAATCGCCGGTGCGTTATTGGCCCACGCCGACTGATAAGTATTCTCAGCCGCTTCTTCAATGTGCGCCAGGTCGCGCAGACGCAGCGCCGAACCATTTTTCCAGGTCAGGATCAGGTTGCCGTATTCAGCGGCAGTGCGCAGCTGATCGTTGGCATCGATGGTGACCGAATGGTACTGACCATCAAAGCCCCCTTTCGACCCATTGACGTTGCTGTTGCTGACCAGCGTATTGACGTCCTCCAGCGTCAGGCCATGTGCGGCCAGCGCTTTCGGGTCCATCTGCACGCGGATGGCAGGCTGATGCCCCCCGGCCAGCGTCACCATCCCCACCCCGGAAATCTGTGACAGTTTTAGCGCAATACGGGTGTTCACCAAATCCTGCACTTTGGTCAGCGGCAGCGTGTCTGAACTGGCGGCTAAGGTGATCACCGCGCTGTCCGCCGGGTTGACCTTTTTATAGGTCGGCGGATTGGGTAAGTCGGTTGGCAGCAGACTGTCGGCGGCATTGATCGCCGCCTGCACTTCCTGTTCGGCCACATCCAGTGACAGATCGAGAGAGAACTTCAGGCTGATCACCGACGAACCGCTGGAACTGCTGGAGGCCATCTGGCTGAGGCCTGACATCTGCCCAAGCTGGCGCTCCAGCGGTGCCGTCACGGATGAGGCCATCACATCCGGGCTGGCACCGGGATAGAGTGTGGTGACCTGAATGGTCGGATAATCCACCTGCGGCAACGCCGATGTGGAGAGCATACGGTAGGCAAAAATACCGGAAATCAGCACGCCCACCATCAGCAGGATGGTGGCTACCGGGCGTTCGATAAAGATGCGCGATGGGTTCATTGCGCTTTCTTGCCCCCGATAGCGGCGGCCGTCTCTTCGGCGGTGACCACCGAGACTTTACTGCCGTCAGTCAGACGGTCGATGCCTTCCGTCACCACCTGCTGACCGGCGCTGACGCCTTCAAGGATCGCCTGCTGGTCGCTGCCAAACACCGGCCCGGTTTTCACCGCTTTGCGGGTCACCGTGTTGTCTTTATTGACCACGTACACAAAGCTGCCATCGCTGCTCAGTTGCAGCGCTTGCCCGGGGATCACCGTCGCCTGTTTCAGAGTGCTGGTTTGCAGGCGCAGGTTAACAAACTGATTGGGATAGAGCGACTCGTCGAGGTTGGCAAACTGCGCTTTCAGCGTAACGGTGCCTGTGCTGGTATCAATCTGGTTACTGATGAACTGCACTTCCCCCTGCGCCAGCTCGCTGCTGCCCTGCTGGTCGAACGCGGTGGCAGGCAGGCTTTGATCGTTGTGCAGTACTTTCAGCAACGTGGGAATATTGCTCTGCGGCACGCTGAAGGTGACGGCGGCGGGTTGCGTCTGTGTGATGGTCACCAGCCCGGTCGTTGAGCTGCTCTGCACCATATTACCGGCATCCACCAGACGCAGGCCAACGCGCCCGCTGATCGGGGCGGTGATACGCGCATATTCAATATTGAGTCTGGCGGCGTCAATTTGTGCCTGGTCGGCTTTGACCGCCCCGCTGTACTGCCCGACCGTGGCGATCTGGGTGTCGAGGTCCTGACGCGCCAGCGAGTCCTGAGCATACAGTTTTTGATAACGGGCCAGCGTCAGTTGCGCGCTTTTCAGCAGTGCCTGATTTTGGTTCAGATCGCCCTGATACTGCGCCAGCGTTGCCTGGTAGCTGCGCGGGTCGATCTGCGCCAGCACCTGCCCGGCGGCCACTTTCTGCCCTTCTTTGAACCAGACGTGCGTCAGCTGTCCGTCGACACGGCTGGTCACGGTCACCGTCGCATTGGGGATCACCGTACCCAGCGCCGTCAGATAGACCGGCACATCAGCCAGCACCACGGGGCCAGTGTGCACTGGCGTCGTCATGCCCGCCATCGTCTGTCCTGGCCCACCCGGGCCCCCCGGGCCACGCATACCGCCAGGGCCACCGGCTCCGTTCTGACCGTGCGGCCAGAAACGCCAGGCCAGAGCAGCGGCGAGCAATAGCAAAATAACGCAGAGGATGATTTTACGCCGGGCGTGCGACTTCTTCGGGGAGGTAACGGTCATGAGGCTCTGTTCAATAAGATGCAGCAAGAGGATAAACACGCCGGTAATCACCGCCGCGACAGAAATTTAATGTGGGCCAGGCATGCCTGGCCCCTACGCTAACACCGCAACATGCGTAGGTACGCCTACGTGAACACTGCATCATACGTAGGGGTCAGGCACGCCTGGCCACTGCGCTAACACTGTGCAACATGCGTAGGTACGCCTACGTGAACACTGCATCATACGTAGGGGTCAGGCACGCCTGGCCCCTGCGCTAACACTGTGCAACATGCGTAGGTACGCCTACGTGAACACTGCATCATGCGTAGGGGTCAGGCACGCCTGACCCACAAAACCATCAACCGTTGTTGATAGTAATTCCTATTATCATCTATTTAACTGCTGAAATTCTATCCTCACCGCGTAAGAATTTCGTAATAAGTAAAAGATTTCATCTCATTTCTTCACGATTTCCATCCACCTCCCAGTGCTTTATACAGTGTAATCTGCTGGTTTAGCTGCCCGAGACGGGTGGTAATCAATGATTGCTGCACCGCATACAGCGAGCGTTGTGCCACCAGTACATTCAGATAATTGTCCACGCCTTCCCGGTAGCGCACGTTGGCAAAATCGAAGTTACGCTGGTTCGCGATTTCATCTAACTGACGTGCTTTCAACTCATCCTGGTAGGTTTCCTGCCCGGCCATGGCATCCCCCACCTCTTTAAATGCCGTCTGAATCGTCTTCTCATAATCCGCAATTTGAATGCGTTTTTGCAGTTTGGCGATATCCAGATTGGCCGAGTTCACCCCGCCATCGAAGATGGGCAAATTGATACTGGGCCCAAATGACCAGGCGGCCGTGCCACCCGACAGCAGATGGCTAAAGGCCGCAGAGGTGGAACCTCCCGCCGCCGTCAGTGAAATGCTGGGGAAGAACGCAGCACGTGCCGCACCGATGTTGGCATTCGCCGCCTTTAACGTGTGTTCAGCGGCGATAATATCCGGGCGATGCGTCAGCAGGTCGGAAGGCAACCCGGCCGGCGTGGCCGGGAAGTTCCATGCTTTCTGCAAACGGGCGCCGGCCAGCAGACTGGCGGGCAGATCGCTGCCCACCAGTAGCCTCAGTGCATTAACATCCTGGCGTACCTGGCGGCTGTAGGTCGCAATATCCGCCTGCGCCGCACGTACCGCCGTTTCGGCCTGTACCAGATCCTGTTCGCTGGCCACGCCGCCGTCATAGCTGCGTTTCGTCAGATCCCAGGAGTCCTGCTGGCTTTTTGCCGTATCCTGCGCCAGTTTCAGCAGATCGTTATCGGAACACAGCGAAAGATAGCCAGAAGCCACTTCAGCAATCAGGGTGATCTGCGTTGCCCTTTGCGTGGCCGCGCTGGCCAGCCACGCTTCCAGTGCCTGATCGCGCAGGCTTTGCAAACGACCAAAGAAGTCCAGTTCCCAGGCGGTGACACCCAGGCTGGTATTCAGTTGGTGATACGTCACCGGTCCGCTGCTCTGCGTGCTATAGAGATTCCCCGGGAGATGCGTGGCGCTATCGCTGGCATTGAAATCAAGCGATGGCATCAGGGCGGCGCGATCAACTTGCACCTGCGAACGCGCCACCTCCACATTCAGCGCCGCCACCCGCAGGTCACGGTTGTTGGACAGCGCACTGGCGATCAGCCTGTGCATAACCGGGTCGGTAAAGAAGTTCTGCCAGCGGATGTCCGCGCCATCACCACGCACCGCCCCCCCCTGACTCTCGTAATGCGCCGCAACGGGTAAAGCCGGGCGATGATAGTCTGGGGCCATAGTACACCCCGTGAGGATCATCGTCAGAGGCAAGATCCCCTGGGAGAAAGACTTACGCATCATGTTCTTCAACCTCAGTTTTCGGTTTTTTCTTCGCGGTAAAACGCTGGGCAACCACAACGTAAAACATCGGCACGAAGAAGATGGCCAGGAAGGTCGCAGTGATCATCCCGCCGACGACGGCAGTCCCTATCGAGTGCTGGCTTCCCGCACCGGCACCGTGAGACATCGTCAACGGCAGCACGCCGAGCACAAAGGCCATTGAGGTCATAATGATTGGCCGGATACGCAGTTTCGCCGCTTCAATTGCGGCTTCCACCAGTCCTTTTCCCTGATTTTCATGCAGATCTTTGGCAAACTCGACAATCAGAATGGCATTTTTGGCAGCCAGTCCGACAGTCGTCAGCAGCCCCACCTGGAAGAAGACGTCATTTTCCAGGCCACGCATCAACACCGCAAGAATGGTGCCTAACACGCCCATTGGTACCACCATCAGCACCGAGAATGGGATCGACCAGCTCTCATACAGTGCGGCAAGGCAGAGGAAGACCATCAGAATGGAAATGGTATACAGCGCCGGAGTCTGTGAACCGGACATCTGTTCCTCGTAGGACAACCCATGCCAGCCAACACGGAACCCTTTGGGCAGTTTGGCGGCAATCTCGTTGACAGCTTTTACCGCATCACCCGAGCTATACCCAGGCGCAGGCGAGCCCATAATCTCCACCGACGAGGCACCGTTAAAGCGCTCATAGCGCGGTGAACCGTATTCCCATTTGCCACTCCCGAAGGCGGAATAAGGGACCATGTCGCCACTGGCATTACGGAAGTACCATTTGTCGAGGTCTTCCGGTGTCACACGCGACCCCGCGTTACCCTGTACGTAGACCTTCTTAACGCGGGCGTTATAGATAAACTGGTTCACGTAGCTCGAGCCCCAGGCCGTGGAGAGCGTATCGTTAACATCTTCCAGGCTGAGGCCCAGCGCCCGCGCACGTTCATCATCAATAATCAGATGATATTGCGGCTCATCTTCCATCCCGTTCGGACGGGTAGCGAACAGGCGCTTATCTTTCGCTGCCATCGACAGGAATTGATTACGCGCGGCCATCAGTGCGGCATGCCCCTGGTTATTGACGTCCTGCAGGAAGAAGTCGAAGCCGGTCGCATTCCCCAGCTCCATAACGGCTGGCGGTACCAGAGCAAACACCTTGGCATCTTTTAGTGTGGCGAAGTGCGCCATCGTGCGGGCGGCCAGTTTCTGCACCGACTGCTCGCTGTTGCGCTGGTCCCAGGGTTTCAACAGCACGAAGGACATGCCGACATTTTCCCCACGCCCGGCAAAACTGAAGCCATTCGGCGAGAAGACCGATTTAACCTCAGGTTCGTTCTTCAGCAACCAGCCACCAATGTCATTCAGCACCTCCTGGGTGCGTCCACTGGAGGCATTGGCGGGCAGCGTCACCTGCACCATCATTACCCCCTGGTCCTCATCCGGCAGGAATGAGGTGGGTACGCGGGTAAACAGATAACCTGTTGCGGCGATAATGGCCACGTAGATCACCAGGAACAGCTTTCGTTTGGAAATAACGCGACTCACGCCGCGGGTGTAATAAAGCGTCCCGGTGTCGAATTTACGGTTAAACCAGCCCGCCATCCCGGTGGTTTTATGCTCGGCAGAGGTCGCTTTCAGCAGCGTGGCGCAGAGTGCAGGGGTGAAAATCATCGCCATCAGCACCGAGAGCACCATCGCAGAGACAATAGTGATTGAGAACTGGCGATAGATAACCCCGGTGGAACCACTGAAGAAGGCCATCGGCAGCAGCACCGCTGACAGCACCAGCGCAATCCCCAGTAGTGCTCCTTGAATCTGCTGCATGGACTTAATCGTGGCGGCCTTCGGATCCAGCCCTTCGTCGTGCATCACACGTTCGACGTTTTCCACCACCACGATAGCGTCATCCACCAACAGCCCGATGGCCAGCACCATTCCAAACATCGTGAGAATATTGATGGTGTAACCGCAGGCCGCAAGAATACCGAATGTGCCCAGCAGCACCACCGGAACCACCATCGTGGTAATCAGCGTGGCACGCAGGTTTTGCAGGAACAAAAGCATGACCATGAAGACCAGCACAATCGCTTCGATCAGCGTTTTCACCACTTCCTCAATCGAGGCACTGACAACGGGTGCTGTATCGTACGGGAAATTGACTTTCACCCCTTCCGGCAGGAAAGGTTTAATGCCGTCAACGGTATGTCGCACGCTGTTGATCGCATCCAGCACGTTACCGCCACTGGCAAGGCGCAGTGCAATACCGACCGACGGTTCACCGTTAAAGGTGGAGGAAATGCTGTAATCCTGTGGGCCAAGATCGATACCGCCCACGTCACGCAGGCGCACCTGTGAACCATCAGCATTGACCTTTAACAGAATATTTTTGAACTGCTCCACTGACTGCAGACGGGTTTTCCCGACGATAGTCGCACTGAATCTTGCGCCCGACACCGTCGGTAATCCGGCGAGTTTACCGCTGGAAACCTGCACGTTCTGCTGGCTGATCGCCGTAGTGATATCGCTGGGAACCAGCTGGTATTTATACAGTTTTGCCGGGTCGAGCCAGATACGCATTCCGTACTCGGCCCCCATCACCATAAAATCCCCCACGCCGTTGCTGCGCGCAATCGGGTCCTGTAATTTCGACACCATCAGGTCAGCGAGATCGCCATTACTCAGCTTGGGATTACTCGACGTCAGCCCGACCACCAGCATAAAGTTGGCCTGGTACTTACGGATGTTGATCCCCTGATTCACCACTTCGGTCGGTAATTGTGATTCAGCCAGCGACACTTTGTTCTGCACCTGCACCTGGGCAATATCCGGGTCTGTGCCCTGATTAAAGGTGACGATGATTGACGCACTGCCGTCACTGTTACTTTGTGATTCGATATAACGCAGGTTATCCAGCCCGTTCAACTGCTGTTCAATGACCTGCACCACGGTATTTTGCGTCGTTTCTGCGCTCGCACCCGGATAGGCTACCTGCACCGAAATCGCCGGGGGGGCAATATTCGGGTACTGGTTGATGGGCAGACTCAAAATCGACAGTCCCCCCACCAACATCACCACAATAGCGATCACCCAGGCAAAGATGGGACGTTCAATAAAAAATTTAGACATCAGGGTTTCCTTGCTACTGCGCCGATGCGTCGGTGGTAGTCAGATTGACTTTCGAGGCGTTCGATGACCCACTCGTGCTGGCAGTGGTGGTCACTCGCGTTCCGGCCTGCACAGTTTGCAGCCCATTCACGACCACCCGGTCGCCCGATTTCAGTCCGGAATTCACCAACCATTTGTGACCGATCATCTGACCGGTGGTTATCGACTGCTCCTTGATGCGGTTGTCCGCGTCCACCAGGTAGACATAAGGCCGACCTTTGGTGTCATGCATGATCGATTCCTGCGGCACCAGAATGCCCTGTTCGGCGATCCCCTGCGGGAAACTGGCGTGGACAAACATGCCCGGCAGCAGTTCACGTTTCGGATTGGGGAAGATGGCACGCAACGTAACGCTGCCGGTGCTTTCATCCACCGTCACTTCCGAGAACTCCAGCCGCCCCTCTTGCGGATAGAGAGAACCATCTTCCAGCGTCAGTTTTACCGCCGCAGCATGATCTCCCACTTTTTTTAACAGCCCTTCGGCCAGTGCGCGACGCTGCGCGATGAGATCCAGTGACGAGGTACTGACATCGACATAAATGGGGTCGAGCTGCTGGATAAGACTCATATAACTGCTTTGCCCGTTGGTCACCAGCGCCCCTTCGGTCGACAGTGAACGCCCGATATGACCGGAGATGGGCGCCCGTACCTGGGTGTAATTGAGGTTAACGCGCGCCGTTTCGACATCGGCTTTCGCTTCACGCGCAGTGGCTACCGCGTCGTCGTAGGTCTGTTGACTGATGGCATGAGCAGCGGCCAGCGGTTTGTAGCGCGCTGCCACTTTGTCCGCGTTGATCAAGGTCGCCAGTGCTTTGTCGTAGGAGGCTTGATAACTGGCGGGGTCTATCTGATAAAGCGATTGTCCCGCTTTCACTTCGCTCCCCTCCGTGAACAGGCGTTTAAGGACAATACCGCTGACCTGGGGGCGCACTTCTGCCGTACGGATGGCCGTGGTTCGGCCCGGTAACTGTTTAAACAACGTGACCGGCTCACTGTGTAAGGTGCTGATACCGACCTGAACGGACGTGTCTTGAGGCGGGGTCGTGGTCTGGTCGCAGGCGGCCAGCAAAAAAAGCAAACTCGCGGGAAGAATCCTTAAGCGCATGGTGAAGTCTCAATTAGATAGCTTTAAATTAATAACGAGAGTGATTACTCTCATAAAAGAAGGGCATTATAGAGGGTGCAAAAATCTGGCTGTGTTAAGTTTCCGCTAAGTTCTTTATCGAAACGCGACGAGTAAGCTTCTCGTGCCGCATCGGTTGGCGGATGCTGATAGCTGTTGCCTCCTGCAATTAATGCCCTGGTTAACCCAGTGGCTCAACGCCCCTCCTTCTGAGTTCACGCCGGGCCAGATCCTTCAGCCAGCAGGCGAGCGTCACATTGTCATTGTCGGTGATCATTCTCAACTGATCGTGCAGCTGAGGGTGGATGCGTAGCTGAAAGGCGGCTGAACGACCGCCAGTTTTTGGCGTCCTGTCTTTAAGTTTCGGCATATTATCGGTTCCTGAAGGTCAAAAACGCCCCCCGCAGCGCTACCAACACCTCAGGGGGCTGACACGACACAATGGAATGCGTTACTGCACCGTGGTGTCCCACCTTAGCCCTTTGGCCTGTGCTTATTTTGTCGATTCGTGTACGCACCACAGAAAAGTTGTCAGTAAAAGAAACTAACAGGATAAAATGGTGAAATAGAGATTGAAGGGGTAAAAAAAAACCCACGCAAAGGCGTGGGCTGGCGGTGTGACTCTGAGGGATCAGCCCGGATGGTAAATCGCATCCGGGGCGATATTCATATGCTTCAGTACCGGGCCAATAATGTTGCCGAATACCGGGGCGGCGACCGATCCACCGAAGTGATCGCCTGCCGTCGGATGGTTGATCATAATCACCAACGCCACCTGCGGGTTACTGGCGGGAGCCACTCCGGCGGTGTAGTTGATATAGCCGCCATCATATTTGCCGCTGTCGCCCATCTTTTCTGCCGTACCGGTTTTTATGGCCAGACGATAACCCGGCACAGCAGCACGCACCCCGCTGCCGCCCGGTAAGGCATCACTTTCCATCATATGCACGACGGCACGTACCGTGTCTTCATCCGCCACGCGGCGGCCCGCCACAGGCGGGCTGACCTTCGTGATGGACAGTGGCCGATAAACACCAAAAGACCCCAGAGTGGCGTATTCTCGCGCAATCTGCAGTGGTGTCACGCGCAGGCCGTAGCCAAAGGAGAAGGTCGCACGCTCGATATCGGCCCAGCGCTCACGGTGCAGCGGGAAGTAGCCCACGCTTTCCCCGGTCAAACCTAATCCGGTGGGCTTACCGAGACCAAACGCATGGTAGGTATTTACCAACACCTCTGCCGGCATCGCGAGGGCAATGTGCGACACGCCAATATCACTGGATTTTTGCAGAATACCGGTCATGGTCAGACGCGGCCAGTGGCCAACGTCGCGGATCAAGTGGCCATTGACGCGATAAGGCGTGGTATCCAGTACCGAATCCGGGCGCACCAGTTTACGTGCCAGCCCTTCCATCACCACCAGCGGTTTCACCGTTGATCCGGGTTCAAAACTGTCATTGATGGCCGTGTTGCGCATCTGCGCAGGGGAGACATCGACAAAGTTGTTGGGATTAAAGGACGGATAGGACGCCATTCCGAGGATCTCCCCGGTATCGATTTTCACCAACACCGCCGCACCCGAGTCCGCCTTATTCAGGAGTACCCCATCGCGCAGTTTGCTGTAGAGGGTGTACTGATCAAATTTATCAATGCTGAGCTGCACGGTGGGGGGCTGCTGTGGCGGCTCATAGTTAATCATCGCAACGATATTGCCACTGGCATCCTGACGGTATTTTTCCACGCCGGGTGTGCCCTGTAATAGCTTATCAAAGCCCTTTTCCAGCCCGGTCAGCCCGGCATTATCCGCCCCGACAATACCGAGCAGGGGTGCCGTTGCCTCACTCATCGGGTAGTAACGACTGTCGTCGTAAACCGTGGTGATCCCGGCCAGATGCAACTTGACGATATCTTTGGCAATCCCTAATTCAATTTTACGCCCGAGGTAAAGAAAGCGGCGTTTCGGATTGGCATTAATCTGCGCGGCAAGTTGCTCAGGGCGTTGCTCCAGCGCATTGGCAAGATATTCCCACTTGGGACTGGTAAAATCAGGGTGCCCTTCCAGCACACGTTGCGGGTCGGCAATCACATCGCGTGACGGCACGCTTAACGCCAGCGCTTCGCCGTTACGATCCAGCAGCGTTCCCCGGTTAGTCGGCAGGGTGACGGTACGTAATGAGCGTTCATCGGCCTGTTTTTCCAGCATCGGATGGTTGATCAGCTGTAAATCGGCCACGCTCGCCAGCAGAAAGACCAGGCAAGCCAGAACCCCCAGACAGACCACCCGGAATCGCACAGGGTTGAACGTGGGTGCAGGCTGAGATTTCGCCGAGTTTCGTTTAAACGGGGGCATGTAGGTTCCGGTGCAGGCTGGGAGATAACTTGCTGGCAGTTATACAAAAAATGCTGTGGAGATGACAGGGAAACTGTGTTTCAGATCGTGAGTGACACAGCCGGAGAACAGCCTGAAGCGCATTCAAAAAAGAAGAAATAAATCAGATGGTTAACATAAAAAACCCAAATAAATGGCAAAAAAAACCTGCGCATCTGCGCAGGTTGGTGAAACAAAGCGTTAAAAACTTTTTGATGTTCACCCATCAATACCTCTGGGACTTGAACTGTAGCAACCCTGCGCGTTAAGCCGCTACTCAGGAATCGCAACAGTTACCCGCAAAATGTAACCAGCTATGTGATTTATAGGGTTTTATGCAATCTCTCTCGTAAATCGGCACACCTTGCTAATAGTGAAATGCTCAGGCAGTGACATCCGCTTTTCTGATCTCCACCAGGCAGCTCATAGCATTCGGCCCCTGGGTCAGGGACGAGGTGCCAATATCCAACGTCAGCACGTTCGGATTCCCGGCTTGGTCGTAAGGTTTCCAGGCTTTACCGAAGCCCGGATTAAACCATGCCCCGGTGGCAATCAGTACCACCTGCGGGCTCACGCCGTCGCTGATGCGCACACCCGCCTGCATGATGCCACGATCGTTACTGACCTCAATCACATCGCCATCGCTAATACCCCGCGCTGCGGCATCCTGTGGATGCATCAGCAAGGTTTCACGTCCGGCCGTTTTATTCGCCTGTACCGATGGCGTGGCGTCCATCTGGCTGTGCAGACGATCATGCGGCTGAATGGAGATCATATGCAGCGGGAAACGCTGGCCAATCGGCGCACCCAGCCACTCCTGCGGCGGCTGCCACTCCGGGTGTGGGCCAAAGTCTGGCAGCTGATACCCGGCAATGGTTTCTGAGAACAGCTCGATCTTACCGCTGGCGGTTTTAATCGGGTGAGCAACCGGATCGCGGCGGAAATCGTCCATAAATACCCAGTCCTTCTCAGAAGGCGGGATCTCCACATGCCCCTGCTGCCAGAAGGTGTCGAACTCCGGGAAATCAATGCCTTTGCCATGATGCGCCACCGCGCACTGCTGGTAGAGATGCTCTATCCACTGGCGCTCGTTACGGTTTTCCGTAAAGGTATTGCGATAGCCCAGACGCTCGGCGATATCGGCAAAGATATCAAAGTCGTTGCGTGCCTGATGCTGCGGGTTAATCGCCTGGTGCATTGCCAGCACAAAGCGGTCTTTTGACGATCCACCAATATCATTGCGCTCCAGCGAGGTTGTCACCGGCAGGACGATATCGGCCATCTGTGCTGCGGGCGTCCAGACAATATCCTGCACAATCACTGTGTCCGGGCGCTGCCAGCCTTCCACCAGACGATTAAGCTGCTGATGATGATGGAACGGATTTCCGCCTGCCCAGTGAACCAGATGAATATCAGGATAGGTGTGCGTTTCCCCCTGGAAGGTATATTCCGTGCCGGGGTTCAGTAACATATCGCTGATACGCGCCACCGGGATCGCCAGATCGGCAATCGGATTGAATCCGGCAGACATCAGCGGCGATGGCCCTTCCGTTCGCGGGTTGCCTACGCTGTTCATCGAACCGTGGCCAAACGAGAATCCGGCGCCGGGCAGCCCCGGCTGACCCAGCATGGACGAGAGCGCAATCATCATCCAGTAAGGCTGTTCGCCACGATGCGCGCGCTGCACGGAATAAGAGCAGGTAATAAAGCTGCGTTTACCGCACAGCTGTTTTGCCAGCAGAGCAATACGCGCCGCCGGAATGCCGGTGATCTCGCTGGCCCACTGCGGTGTTTTCGCCTGGCCGTCACCCTCACCCAGCAGGTAAGCACGCAGCTGCGGGTACCCCACGCAGTGGGATTGCAGGAAGGCGTTATCGACGGCACCCAGGCGTTCAATTTCATAGCCCAGGGCCAGCATCAGGGCCACGTCCGTATTCGGGCGGATAGGGATCCACTCGGCGTTAACAAACGCCGGGCAGTCATCGCGCATTGGGCTGATATTCACCACCGGGGTGCCTTTCGCCGCCAGTTGAAGCAATGCTGGCTTCAGGCTGTGCTCCCCTGCGCCCCCCGAAGCCACCTGGCTGTTTTTCAGCGCCAGCCCGCCAAAAGCGATAAAAATCTCACAGTGTGAAACCACGCTCGGCCAGTCGGTCACGCGCCCGGTGAGCGGCATGTAGGTGCCAATCACATACGGCAGGAAGAACTGTGCCGCGCCCCAGCTGTAGTTGCCCTGCTGGTCGATGCCGCCACCGCCCAGATTATAGAAACGTCGGACCAGAGTACGCGCATGGTTAACGCGTCCGGCAGAAGACCAGCCGTAAGAACCGTTGAAGATGGCGCTGGCACCGTAACGATCGCGCACGCGGCGATTCTCTTCAGCCACCAGGTCCAGCGCGGTGTCCCAGTCCACTTCAACAAAATCTTCACGTCCGCGCAGGGTGCGGTCACTCTTTTCACGGGATGCCAGCCACGACCGACGTACCATCGGTTTACGGATACGTTTATCGGAGTAGACCAGTTCGGGGATGCTGTTGAGCATCGGTGACGGATCCTGATCGGCGAAAAAAGGCTCACAGCGGAGCAGTTTCCCGTCTTCAACTACGGCGCTAAAGGCACCCCAGTGGGCAAGATGTGGCACTTTTTTAATCGTCATGACAGGATCGACTCAGCAGGTATTTTTCTGGAAACTCAGAATATCATTTTTCATCCTGCAGCGGCACAGGCCGTTTATCGATCGGCTTTGCGATGGCTGCGACATTCTGCGGGGCGATGCAGGCTTGCAGTCACTGGCGCTTTCCGCAACACTAATGGCAATGTAAACGCTTACCCAGGAAGACATTTAACGAATGGCTACGATAAAGGATGTTGCCAGGCTCGCGGGCGTTTCGGTGGCGACCGTGTCGCGTGTGATTAATCACTCCCCTAAAGCCAGTGAAAGTTCGCGCCTGGCCGTAACCAGCGCGATGGAGTCCTTACAGTACCACCCGAACGCCAATGCACGGGCGCTGGCTCAACAGTCGACGGAAACCATCGGTCTGGTGGTCGGGGATGTTTCCGACCCGTTTTTCGGTGCCATGGTCAAAGCTGTCGATTCTGTCGCCTGGGAAACCGGTAATTTTTTGCTGATTGGTAACGGTTACCATAATGAGCAGAAAGAACGTCAGGCGATTGAGCAACTGATGCGTCACCGCTGCGCGGCGCTGGTGGTCCATGCCAAGCAGGTTCCTGATGCCGAGCTGGTGCCGTTGATGAAGCAGATCCCAGGGATGGTGCTGTTGAACCGCGTGTTACCGGGTTTTGAAACCCGCTGTATTGCACTGGATGACCGTTACGGCTCCTGGCTGGCAACGCGCTATCTGATCCAGCAGGGACACACTAACATTGCCTATATTTGCTCAACGCATTCCATTTCTGACGCTACCGACCGCCTGCAAGGCTATTACGATGCGTTGAAAGAGCACAACTTACCCTGTAATGACCGTCTGGTGGCCTTCGGCGAACCGGATGAAGTGGGCGGTGAACAGGCGATGACAGAACTGCTCGGCCAGGGAAAAACCTTCAGTGCCGTAGCCTGTTATAACGATTCGATGGCGGCGGGTGCGCTGGCCGTGCTGAGCGACAATGGCGTGCGGGTGCCGGAAGAGATGTCGCTGATTGGTTTTGATGACGTGCTGGTTTCACGCTATGTGCGGCCGCGTCTGACCACGGTGCGCTATCCGATTGTGACGATGGCACAGCAGGCGGCGGAACTGGCACTGGCGCTGGCGCACAATCAGCCACTGCCGGAGATTACGAATCTTTTCAGCCCGACGCTGGTGCGGCGTCATTCGGTCGGAGCACCGCAGTAAACAGGGACGAGGCATGCCTCGCCCCTACGGGTACGTCCACAGATGACGTAGGGGTTGGGCATGCCCGACTCGGTGTACATCCACAGATGACGTAGGGGTTGGGCATGCCCGACCCGGTGTACATCCACCGATGATGTAGGAGTTGGGCATGCCCGACCCGGTGTACATCCACCGATGACGTAGGGGTTGGGCATGCCCGACCCGGTGTACATACACCGATGATGTAGGGGTTGGGCATGCCCGACCCGGTGTACATACACCGATGATGTAGGGGTTGGGCATGCCCGACCCGGTTTTATTTCAGCGCCTTATGATACAACCGCACCGCCGTCGCCGGATAATCCAACGCATCGCCCATATACTGCCAGCCAAAACGCTCGTAATAATCCGCACAGGCTGAATAGAGATACAGATTCGCATCACCGCGTTGATGACAACAGTCGATCACCGTCTGCTGGAGCTGTTCGCTTAAACCCTGCCCCCGGTAACTTTCATCGACGTACAGCGCCGCCAGCCAGGGAAACAGATCCTGGCGACTGATCAGATCGCAGCGCCATAATCCCACGGTACCCACCGGACGATCGCCGTCCAGCGCCACAAAGGTCAGCGGCAGATCGGCACCGTGCAAACTGCTGTCGATCACACTGGCAAAAAAGTCGCGGCTGTTATCGCTGCCAAATGCACGCCACTGCCAGTCGATAATCGTCTCGCGGTGTTCCGGCACGGTAGTTAACGGCACAATGCGCAGCAAACTCACACCAGCTTCCCCTGGAAAATCGGCACGGACTCAAACAGATAGCCGTCAAAGTCGGGTGCATCAGCATCTGACAACTCCAGCAGACTGTGTTTCACATTTTCCAGGTGCTGCCACATCGCCTGCCACGATCCCATCACATCACGACGACGCAGCGCGGCGAGGATGGTCTGATGATCGCCCAGCCATTTCAGCCGGTAGCTGCGGGTTTCAATATGGGCGCGCAGCTGCTGCCACAGCGGGCTGCTCTCATGATGACGCCAGATGCTGTTGACGGTATCCAGCAGCATCTGATTCTGAGTGGCCCCGGCCAGCAACAGATGGAACAGCTTGTCATTGTCCTGACTTTTATCGTCGAGGGCGATGGCGCGCTGCTCCTGCTCCAGGGTGCGTTTTAGGTTTTCAATATCGGCTTTAGTCGCCATTTTCGCTGCAAATGCGGCGATATTACTCTCCAGCAGCTGGCGCGCCTGCAACATCTCAAACGGCCCGACGTCGCTGCGGAAAAATGCTTCCTCTTCGTCACTGCTTTCCGACGGGATGCGCATCACATAAACGCCGGAGCTTTGGCGAATATCCACCGTTCCTTCCAGCTCCAGCATCAATAGCGCTTCACGCACAATGGTGCGGCTGACGCCCCAGGTTTCCGCAATATTGCGTTCAGGCGGCAGACGAGAGCCAACAGGGTAGTGGCCATCGATGATTTGCTGCCGCAGATCGTGCCCGATTTCCTGATACTGCTTTTTTTCCTGCGCAGGCGCACCTTTGTCCACAGAGCTTCACCTTTTAAATCATTATGACCATCAATGACGCCTAGCTTACCAAAGCCAGCGCCTGATCGAGTACTTTTGCGCCGTTAAGGGTGCCATAAGCCACCGAATCAATCACCGCAATCGGGATATTGTGGCTGTCGGTAAGTTTGCGGTTCTCTTCAAGCTTAAAGCGCACCTGCGGCCCCAGCAGCACCACCGCCACTTCGCCGGGGTAGTTTTCCAGCTCGTCACGCAGATTCTGTTCCGGGATCGCATAGATTTGGTATGCCAGTCCACGGGCAGCGGCTTCTTTTTCCATTCGCGTCACCACCATTGAGGTGGACATGCCTGCTGCGCAGGCCAGTACGATACGTTGCATGGGTAACTCCTTATTTGGCTTCATCATCCAGGGTGACAGAGAGCTGGCGCTGTTCGCTGACCTGTTGATACCAGTGAGCGGATTTTTTCATCCGGCGTTGGCGCTGGCAATCCAGGTCGATTTCAATCAGTCCGTAGCGGTTCTTGAAGGCATTCATCGGGGAAACATTGTCGGTGAAGGCCCACAGCATATAGCCCAGGCAGTTCATTCCAGCGGCGTTTGCCCGCACGGCCTGGTAAAGGTGTTCGGTGATAAAGGCGATGCGGTAGTCATCCTGTATCTCGCCGTCAGCATTTTTGAAGCGCGCTTCGTTCTCAATCCCCATGCCGTTTTCAGCGATAAACCACGGGAAATTGTCGTAGTCATTCTTCATACGCAAGGCCATATCCCAGACGATGGCGGGCTGAATCTCCCAACCACGCGAGGTGTTCATACGCCGCCCCGGCAGTTCGAAATGCTCGTAGTAAAAGGCCGGATGGAATGGGGTTTCCGGGTGCCAGGCACGCGATGGCGCTTTCACGCGGTGCGGGTAATAGAGGTTGATGCCGACTTCATCCACGCGGTTGGCGGAGATAATCGCCAGCTCCTGCGCGTTGTAATCCCATTTCACCTGATGTTTTTCCAGCAACTGAACCAGCTCCGCCGGGTATTCGCCTTTGATGGCCGGGTCAAGGAAAACGCGGTTGTAGAACAAGTCGTACATTTCCGCCGCTTTCACATCATGCGCCGCACTGGAACGCGGGTACGTCACTTCCGGGTTCAGGATGGTGCCAACCGTGCCCTGATAACCTTTCTCCCGGAACAGCTGCACCACTTTCGCCGTGGCGAGATTTTTATGGTGGTTCCACTGCATCCATTTGTCAGTGTTCTGCTCGTATGGCCAGCGCAGCGCATCCAGATAGACCCGCGTCTGCACCACAATCGGCTCGTTAAAGGTAAACCAGCGCGTCACCTTGTGGGCGTAACGTGCAAACACCTGCTCTGCGTAACGGACAAACAGCTCCACCACATGCTTTGAACCCCAGCCGCCGTGCTGCTCCAGCAGGGCAGCTGGCAGCTCGTAGTGTTCCAGGCACAGCATCGGCTGAATGCCGTTTGCCAGCAGCTCATCGATCAGGTTGTCGTAATACGCGGCGTACTCTTCATCAACGACGGCATTTTCATAATCAGTCAGAAAGCGCGACCAGTTAATCGAGGTGCGGTAGTGCGTCAGCCCCGAGGCTTTCATCAAGGCGACATCTTCTTTATAGCGATTGATAAAGTCGGTGGCGATCGCCGGGCCGTAACCGTTGTGCCAGACATGACGATCGTTCTGATACCAGGCATCGAGGTAAGAGTCCTGCCCCGCTTTCTTGCCACTCCAGCCTTCGGTTTGCCACGCGGAAGCCGCGGCCCCGAGAATAAAATCGGCCGGGATAGTGACGTTGATTGTGCTCATCATAGCTCCTTAGTGTTTCGCGAGTTCAGGCTGTAACGCGCGGGCTTCAGCGGCCTCTGCACGGCGCGCAGCGATTTTGACAAACGGCAGATAGACCAAAATGGAGACGATAATGCAGACGATTTGCGTCACCACAGCCCCCATCGATCCGGCGGTAGAGAGCCAGGCATTGATGATCGGCGGCGTGGTCCAGGGCACCATCACTACCGCTTTCCCGGCAAACCCAGTGACCGTGGCGAAGTAACCTATCGATCCGGTGATCAGCGGCGTGATAATGAACGGGATGGCGAGGATCGGGTTGAGCATAATCGGCATGCCGAAGATCACCGGTTCGTTAATGTTAAACAGGCCAGGACCGAATGACAGCTTGGCGATTTCCCGCATCTCTTTGCGTTTGGTTGCCAGCATCACCGCCGTCAGTAAGCCGATCGTCAACCCGGACCCACCGATGCTCATATACACATCCCAGAACGGCATGGTGATGATATTCGGTGCTTCAATGCCCTGCTCAAAGGCGTTCATATTGACCAGGATCGCCCCCAGCAGCAGCGGTTCGCGGATCGGTTTCACCATCTGATTACCGTGAATACCGATCACCCAGAACAGCTGGGCAACAAACATCAATAGCAGAATACCCCACAGGCTCTGCACCACCGATTCCAGCGGTTCCTGCACAATTTTGTACACCGCGTCATACAGATACATGCCGGTGAAACGGTGGAAGATAAAACCAAACGTGGCGATGGCGGAGACGGTAATAATCGATGGGATCAGCGCCGAGAACGAAGCTGCCACATTCGGTGGTACCGTATCCGGCATTTTGATTTTTAGCCGATCGATATTTTCCAGTCGGCAATAGATCTCGACGGAGAGAATGGCAATAAACATGCCGAGGAACAGGCTTTTGGTATCCGAGAACTGTTTCGCCAGCACGTCAGTGACCACCTGCAACTGGCCGTTGACCATCATGCTTAATGTCGTTGGCGTGACGGCGATAAAACAGATAATCGCCAACAGACCCGGGAACAGGGTTTTGATGCCGTTGATTTTCCCCAGTTCAATACCGATCAGGAACACTGCACCGATATTCAGAAAACTGAGCGTCGCATAGTTAATACTGGAAGTAATGGGTTTGAGTTCGGCGAGGAACGACAGCGCCTCAAAGCTCGCCAGCCCGTTCTTGCCATCCAGCACCATATTGGAAATCAGCACCGAAAACGCACCGACAATAATCACCGGCATCAGGGTAATAAACGAGGCCTTGATCGCCATGATGTAGCGGTAGCTGTTGAATTTTGTGGCAAAACTCCCCAGCGAGTCGATTAGCCGATCCTGTAGAGACATGTGTAAATCCTCGAGGTAAGGGGTCAGGCATCCCGGCACTGGTATTTGTTGAACTTCCGCTGTTGTGGCATACCAAAAATAAACAATTACGAGTTATTTACTGTGATATGACTCTCAGAAGTGATCACTGGTATTCCAATAAGATAATTAAACCAATTTTGGCATACCAATGGAGGCAATGATGGATTTCGAGCAGACCATGATGGAATTGTTGATCAATGCAGGCGAAGCACGATCCCAGGCCATGAGCGCCATTCAGCACGCCCGTAAGCGCGAATGGCAGCAGGCCGATGCGGCACTGGCGGCTTCACTGGAAGCGTCAAAAGGAGCCCACAAGATACAGACACAGCTGATAGGGGCTGATGAGGGATGTGGCAAAGTGCCGGTCACGCTGATCCTCGTTCATGCCCAGGATCATCTAATGAATGCGATGCTGTGCCGCGATCTGGCGGAAGAGATTGTGCTGTTAAGGAAAGAGATGTTTGCAGAATAGTCGTGCGCGGCAACGGGCCGATCGGAAAAAATGATCGGCTCCTGCAATAAATCGCGATGTCGTGGTGGTTTTAACGCTACAGCGAGCACACTGACTACGAGGATGGTGCCAGTTTGAGGTAAGCCGGACGTCACGCGCCAGGACGGCGCGTGCCGAGGCCCGCAGGGATGCGTCTTTTGCCGATCCGGTGTGCTCAAACTGGCCTCAGCCCTGTCACATCAGCAGCAGCGAATAAAATGTCTGTAACGGGGTGATTTGAGGCCGATCGGAAAAAGTGATCGGCCCCAGCGGTGCGTAAGGCTTATTTTTATACTCAGCGGTCGTTCTGCGTGATATTCTTTTACGAGGAAAAGGAGAGGTAAATATTAAAAGGAAGGGCAAGGATGAATGATATTGATATGGAAGAAAAACTGCTGAAAAGTGGATTTACGACTAAAGAAATTAGAAAAATAAAATATTTTGTGAAAAAAAACCGCACAACCTATGCGCAAGTTCTGATAAAGTTAAGGCGAGTTTTTTTAGGGATAGCAACTCTCAGATTAATAATGACACTTCTCCTGATTTCGACTTATGAAGAAAACAACATGGATGGTTTTTATGGATTTCTGGTGGGGTATGTTTTTGCCATGATCGTTTCTGAAATCCTCGCCCCAACCAAGTTAGGGGCGAAGATATTTATTCATGGCAGGAAATTAATAACTTGATTAAGTTATTCTTCCAGTGCTGTTTTTATAGTAATAGCATCACCTGTGCCTTCGATTAAAAGAGAAGGCACACTCATTCTCTTCACATTTCTAATATAGTCTGAAGGGAGAAAGTTAAACAATCTTCTGGCATCTGGTTTTAATACAAAACGGGCCATGCCATACGCAGAGAGTGATAAGTCCATTGAACTGTAAGCTAGTGCGCCGACTTTCTCATCAAACCCCATGAACCTTGCTGTATTTATATATCCTTCTTTTATTTTTCCAACATGGCCTTCACTACCATTTTTAATATTTACAATTCCTTCTTCAATACCATTTATCCCATGCAGAAAAAGTGTGGCACCAGCAACCATACCCACAATGTTTAAATGAGCAAGTGAACCGGTAAAAATTGTAATTCCCGCAACTATCTGAAATCCCCCCAGCACAACCCCTACTCCATTGATGATATATCCCCAGGAATCCAATTCTTTAACAATTTTCCCCGAGGCTACTATTTTTGCGTCACCGCCAAGCAGGCTCCATGTTTGCCTGTCGATAAAAGCCTTCTCCTGACGAAGATTATCCAGGGAGTCCCGGCATACCCTTTCACTTTTTTTTCAGAATACAGACCGATCTTAATTCTTATTCACACTCTGCTGGATTAACGGCAGCAGAAGAGATTGTGCTGTTAAGGAAAGAGATATTTGCAGAATAGTCGTATCCGCAATGGGCCGCTCGGAAGAAATGATCGGCTCCTGCAATAAATCGCGATGTCGTGGTGGTTTTAACGCTACAGCGAGCACACTTACTACGAGGATGGGGCCAGTTTGAGGTAAGCCGGACGTCACGCGCCAGGACGGCGCGTGCAGAGGCCCGCAGGGATGCGTCTTTTGCCGATCCGGTGTGCTCAAACTGGCCTCAGCCCTGTTACATCAGCAGTAGCGAATAAAATGTCTGTAATGGGGTGATTTGAGGCCGATCGAAAAAAATGATCGGCCCCTATGGCACGGGGGAATGGATTACAGTTCCAGCGCCAGCAGCTCGGCCACGGTTTGCGCACGGCGGATCTGGCGCGACTGGCCGTTTTCGAACAGCACTTCCGGGATCAACGGACGGCTGTTGTAGTTCGACGACATGGAGGCACCGTAAGCGCCGGTATCGTGGAACACCAGATAATCGCCCACCTTCACCGCTGGCAGTGCACGGGTTTCGACTTTGCCGCCTTCCAGTTGGGTAAAGACATCGCCCGATTCGCACAGCGGCCCCGCCACCACGCTCTCAATCGTGTTTTCCTCGTCCAGTGTGCGACCGTCCCCGGCAATGGCCGAAATATGGTGGTAGCTGCCATACAGTGACGGACGCATCAGATCGTTAAACCCGGCATCCACCAGCACAAAGTGACGGCTGCCCATCGATTTAACCGCCCGCACCTGGCTGACCAGCACACCGGATTCTGCCACCAGGAAACGTCCCGGTTCGATTTCCAGTTTGACCGGATGACCCAGATGCTGTGCCACGCGCTTGCGTGCGGCATCCCAAAGACCGTAATAGTGGTTGGTATCAATCGTCTCTTCACCAAAGTGATAAGGGATCGACAGCCCGCCTCCGGCAGAAATAGCCTCCAGATCCTGGCCAAAGCTCACCACCTGATTCACCATCGCATCGCACACCTGCTCAAGGTGTCCGTAGTCCACGCCGGAACCGATATGCATGTGGATCCCCACCAGCTTCAGCTGATGCTGCTGGATGGCTTCCAGTGCCAGGCCCATATCACCATGCCAGATCCCGTGCTTGCTGTTTTCACCGCCGGTATTGGTTTTCTGGCTGTGGCCGTGACCAAAGCCCGGGTTAACGCGCAGCCAGACCGGATGCCCGGCAGACACCTGCCCCAACTGATGCAGCATATCGACGGAACCGGCGTTGACCGGCACTTTCAGCTCGGCAACCCGTGCCAGCGTGGGTTCATCGAGCAAATCAGCCGTAAACACAATTTCATCGCCACCGGCCTGATAACCTGCGGCCAGCGCGCGTTCAATCTCCCCCAGGGAAACAGAATCCACCTTCACGCCCGCGGCACGCATCAGGCGCAGAATGTGAATATTCGAACAGGCCTTCTGCGCGAAGCGGACCACATCAAACTGCTGAAGCTGGCTGATGCGGGCCTGGATGATACTGGCATCATAAGCCCAGAATGGGCCGCCATAGTGGCGTGCCAGCGGTAACAGGTTGTCCTGAGTCAGGGCGGTGGTGGTGTCAGTAAGCAGGCGCGGCATAAGGATTCTCCATAAGTTTATGCCTCTATTACGCCACAGCCTGAGACGGGATAAAAATATCTTTTTTATCGCACTCTATTCATCCATGATATGGCTTTAGCATTGATCATTCACGGGAGCCGAACGTGGCGGGCGTTTCTTTGCGTCATATTGAAATTTTTCATGCGGTGGTCACTACCGGCAACCTGACGGAAGCGGCAACGCTGCTGCATACCTCGCAGCCCACCGTCAGCCGTGAGCTGGCGCGTTTTGAAAAGCTGATTGGTCTGCAACTGTTTGAACGCGTGCGCGGACGCCTGCAACCCACGGTACAGGGCTTGCGTCTTTTTGAAGAGGTGCAGCGATCCTGGTACGGACTGGACCGCATTATCAGCGCCGCCGAAGGATTACGTCAGTTTCGCCAGGGCGAGCTGTCGGTGGCCTGTCTGCCGGTGTTTTCCCAGTCACTGCTGCCGCTGCTGTGTCAGCCCTTTATGGCGCGCTACCCGGACCTCAGCCTGAATATCATTCCCCAGGAGTCACCGCTGCTGGAAGAGTGGTTGTCGGCGCAACGTTATGATCTGGGACTGACCGAAACCACACACACCCCGGCAGGCACCGAACGCAGCGCACTGTTTACCGGCGATGAAGTCTGTGTGCTGCCAGCACAGCATCCGCTGGCCAGTCGCGACTGCCTGACACCACAGGATTTCGCCGGGCAGCGTTATATCAGCCTGTCACGCACGGACAGCTACCGTCAGATTCTTGATGGCGTGTTTGCCGAACAGGGCGTCCAGCGGCACATGGTGATGGAGACACACAGTGCGGCGTCGGTATGTTCGATGGTCAGGGCAGGTGTAGGGGTATCGATTGTGAACCCGCTGACGGCGCTGGATTACGCCGACAGCGGAGTGGTGATACGGCGTTTCAGCATCGCCGTGCCGTTTACCGTCAGTCTGATTAGGCCGCGCCACCGCCCCGCATCGGCACTGGTCGATGCCTTCAGCCAGCATTTGCAACAGCAGGCGGGCCTGTTCAGCCAGCGCCTGCAACAACGACTCATTTAATGCGTTGCCCTGGCAGGCTGCGGCTGGCCGCGTGATCCCCGGAAGGTATAGAGGCAAACCAGCAGCCCAATCACTGCCAGTACGGCTGCCGAGACGGGCACCGCCGTCAGGCCGTAGCCACCGCCAATCACTGCGCCGCCCACCCAGGCACCCAACGCGTTACCGACGTTAAAGGCAGAGATATTCAGCGTCGACACCAGGTTCGGTGCATCTTTACCGTGGCGGACCACGTTGATTTGCAGCGCCGGAACCATTGCAAAGGTCGCCATCGCCCACAGGAACAGGGTAATTTCCGCCAGCCACAGTGAATGGCTGGTCCAGCTAAACAGCAGGGAGAACACCGCGATCAGCGAGAAGCTGAGGATCAGGCTGAACGACACTTTCCAGTCGGCCAGCTTACCACCGAGGATATTACCCACTGTCAGACCCGCGCCGATCAGGAACAGCGTCCAACTGACGCCCCGGTCCGTCATGCCCGTCACCTGCAACAACAGCGGCGCAATATAGCTGAATAAGGCGAACATCGCGGCGGCGAAAAACACTGTCATCAGCAACGACAGCCACAGCTTGCCGTTATTCAGCGCACTGACTTCTGATGCCAGATGTACCGGCTTCTCATTACGGTTAGTGGGCAGGCTGACGATCAGGCCGATAAAGGCCAGTACGCCAATCACCGCCACGCCCCAGAAGGTGGCACGCCAGCCAAACATCTGACCAAACCAGGTGCCCAGCGGCACACCCAGCACGTTGGCAAGCGTTAAGCCGGTAAACATCAGCGCAACGGCAGAAGCCTGTTTACCCGGTGCGACCAGGCTGGCTGCGACTACGGCACCGATACCGAAGAAGGCACCGTGACACAGCGCGGTCACGACGCGCGCCAGCATCAGCAGGTTATAGGTGTAAGCCAGCGCACAGAGAATATTCCCGACGATAAAAATCGCCATCAGCAGGATCAGCGTCCGTTTGCGCGGTAGCCTGGCCGTCAGCAATGCCATAATCGGAGCGCCAATCGCCACCCCCAGCGCGTAACCGCTGATCAGCCAGCCTGCCGATGGAATCGACACGCGCAGGTCATTCGCCACTTCCGGCAACAGCCCCATAATGACAAATTCAGTGGTGCCGATAGCAAAGGCACTCAACGCCAGCGCCAGTAATGAAACAGGCATGTCACACACTCCCAGGATAATTGGTGTAGAAGATAAATTTGATCTGCGTCACAGCAACGCATTAAAGCACAGCTAATGAACGCCTTACAGCCCGCTATCAGCAACTGTCTGTTGCCTGGGCAGCAAGAATCCTCTGGGTAGTGATGAATCGATGAGAAAAATGCGATCGCACGCTCATTTTGTCGTTTTTCTTCGCTATACTTTCCGTTAACTGGCCATTACATAAACCTTCCTAATCATTCAATTCTACGATTCATCTGAGTTTTGGAAATTTTACTTCAACGCTGCTGGCACCTCTTCGCCTTGTGACAGATTTGATGGAGCATTGATACATTAAAGTTCTGCGACAGATGGCCGATATGCCAGTAAATGAGGTTAAAAACCCTGCCATTGCTGTATCAACCATTACCAAGGAGACCCGATGCGACTCGTCATTTGCCTGCCAGCCCTGATTCTGGTCGGGTGTTCCGTCGGAAAGTATCAGTACAGCAGTGAAGCGCACGACCGGGTGGATATGACTGTTACGGGTATTCCAACCGTGCTGGGCTTAGGTACGCTGGGTACCACCATCCCGCTGACGGCCGATTACAGCCTGACCGCGGCCCATGTGGCAAAATTCTCCATGTACCGGGTGAAGTCATATCATCCTGAGTGCGACCTGGCCGTGGTCTATCATAAAAATGATAATGTCCCGGCACCGCATTTCCGTAACGGCCTAATCGGTGACAAGATTAATCTCTACGGTTACAGCTTTATTTCGGCGATGCCGGTCGCATCGACGGGCACCAATCTGATCAATACCGGGCTAAAAAACACCTGGAATAAAGTCAGTTGCGTCGTGGTGGCGTCCGATGCAGGCGTGGTACAGGGCATGTCAGGTGGCGCTGTGTATAACGCGTCTGATGATTCGATTGGCGGGGTGATTGTCGGCTACAGCAAACGCATTAACGATATGAAAACGGGTAAGACGCTGTATAAAGACGTCTCGCTGTATGTGCCGTATGCCCGCTTTAAAGACTGGCTGAATGATGCGGTGAAATCCTGAGTTTCACCGCCACGGGCGCTCCTCCTGCCGCCTGAACATGTCTCCCTTCCATCCCGGCATTTTCAGGATGTTCCTTTTTTCAATGAGTCCGGCATCCCATCATGGGGGCCAAAATCCTGCTTTGGCGGATCGTCCCAGCGATCCTCTCGCGTAGCGAGGTAGGCTGGATTTGTCGGATACCAGATGCGGTTCTCTTTCTTATTCGCCTCACCAACGATAATAAAGTGCGCTTCGCGATCGCTGTTATTGATAAAGGTATGGCAAATCCCGGTGCCTGCCGGGAACGCTACCGCATCACCGGGTGTTAAGCGATGTAACTCGCCATTGATCCATACCTCCGGCTCCCCTTCCAGCACATAAGCAAACTCTTCTTCTGCACTTTCAGCATGCGGGTAGGACATGCGACGGCCAGGCAACAGACGTTCATGATGTATCCCGAGGCGTGTCAGACCGAGCGCCCTTCCCAGCGGCGCACCTATGGACATCAGCTCCTCGCTGTCGGGATAGTGTTCGTTATCTTCGCCCTCAAGCTCACGCCAGTGGCGGATAAAATCAGGTCGGGTCATGGCAGCCCTCTTTACGGTTGCAGTTTGAAAGTCCTTACTATTTGCTATTTTTCCCGCGGAGGCAAAAAAAAACGGCCAGCGCTAAGGCTGACCGTTGATGTTACAAGCGTGCGTTTACTTGTTGCTTGGACGCAGTGCCGGGAACAGGATCACGTCACGGATGGTGTGGCTGTTGGTAAACAGCATCACCATACGGTCAATACCAATCCCCAGACCCGCCGTTGGCGGCAGGCCGTGTTCCAGCGCGGTGACATAGTCTTCGTCATAGAACATCGCTTCGTCATCACCGGCATCTTTCGCGTTAACCTGTTGCAGGAAACGTTCTGCCTGATCTTCCGCATCGTTCAGCTCTGAGAAACCGTTACCGATTTCGCGGCCGCCGATAAAGAATTCGAAACGGTCAGTGATTTCCGGGTTCTGGTCATTACGGCGCGCCAGCGGTGACACTTCGGCCGGGTATTCCGTGATGAACGTTGGCTGGATCAGATGCGCTTCTGCGGTCTCTTCGAAGATCTCAGTGACCAGACGGCCCAGACCCCAGCTCTTCTCTACTTTGATACCCAGAGACTGAGCAATCGCTACCGATTTATCAAAGTCGTCGAGATCGGCCAGGTCGGTCTGCGGACGGTATTTCAGAATCGCTTCTTTCATCGTCAGCTTCTCGAATGGCTTACCGAAGTCGAACTCCTGGTCGCCGTAAGGCACCACGGTGGAACCCAGAACATCCTGTGCCAGCGTACGGAACAGGCTTTCGGTCAGTTCGATCAGGTCTTTGTAATCCGCATACGCCATATAGAGTTCCATCATGGTGAACTCTGGGTTATGACGTGGCGAAATACCTTCGTTACGGAAGTTACGGTTGATTTCAAACACGCGGTCGAAACCACCCACCACGAGACGCTTCAGATACAGCTCGGGTGCGATACGCAGGTACATATCGATGTCCAGCGCATTGTGATGCGTGATAAACGGACGGGCAGACGCACCGCCAGGGATCACCTGCATCATCGGGGTTTCCACTTCCATAAACTCACGGCCGACCATAAAGCTGCGGATACCCGCCATGATCTGGGAGCGAATTTTGAAGGTGTTGCGCGAGTCGTCGTTCGAGATCAGGTCAAGATAACGCTGACGGTAACGGGTTTCCTGATCGGCCAGGCCGTGGAACTTGTCCGGCAGCGGGCGCAGTGCTTTGGTCAACAGGCGCAGTTCGCTACAGTGGATAGACAGTTCGCCGGTTTTAGTCTTAAACAACTTGCCGCGTGCGCCGAGGATATCGCCGAGATCCCACTTTTTGAACTGTTCGTTATAGATGCCTTCCGCCAGGTCATCGCGGGATACGTAAAGCTGAATACGGCCGCCCACATCCTGCAACGTCACAAAGGATGCCTTACCCATAATACGACGAGTCATCATACGGCCAGCCACGCTGACTTCGATGCCAAGGTCTTCCAGCTCTTCGTTCTCTTTACCACCAAACTCGGCGTGCAGGGTATCTGCGGTGCGGTCACGGCGGAAGTCGTTCGGGAATGCCACGCCAGTTTCACGCAGTGCGGCCAGTTTTTCGCGACGCGCTTTGAGTTCGTTATTCAGTTCAATGGCGGCATCAGCGGCCTGCGGTTGTTGTTCAGACATGTGAGTTCCTTATAAACCTGCTTTCAAACTTGCTTCAATGAAACGATCCAGATCGCCGTCCAGAACCGCCTGAGTATTGCGTGTTTCCACGCCTGTACGCAGATCCTTAATGCGGGAATCATCCAGCACGTAAGAGCGGATCTGGCTGCCCCAGCCGATGTCAGACTTGTTGTCTTCCGCCGTCTGTTTGTCAGCATTTTTTTTCTGCATTTCGTATTCGTACAGTTTGGCGCGCAACTGTTTGAAGGCCTGATCTTTGTTTTTATGCTGAGAGCGGTCATTCTGGCACTGCACAACAATGTTGGTCGGTAAGTGGGTAATACGCACCGCCGACTCCGTTTTGTTGACGTGCTGACCACCGGCACCGGAGGCGCGGTAAACGTCGATACGCAGGTCGGCCGGGTTAATGTCGATATCGATGTTGTCGTCCACTTCCGGGTAGATAAACACCGAACTGAAAGAGGTATGACGACGGCCACCGGAGTCAAACGGGCTTTTACGCACCAGGCGATGCACGCCGGTTTCAGTGCGTAACCAGCCAAACGCGTAGTCGCCGATGATTTTAATGGTGGCGGATTTGGTACCGGCCACTTCACCGTCAGACTCTTCGATAATTTCGGTTTTAAAGCCTCTCGCTTCAGCCCAGCGCAGGTACATACGCAGCAGCATGCTGGCCCAGTCCTGAGCTTCTGTCCCGCCGGAGCCTGCCTGGATATCCATGTAGCAGTCGGCGCTGTCGTATTCGCCGGAGAACATACGACGGAATTCTAATTCGCCGAGTTTCTTTTCCAGCACATCCAGTTCAGCAATCGCTTCATTGAAGGTGTCTTCATCATCGGCCTCAACGGCCAGCTCGAGCAGGCCTGAAACATCTTCCAGCCCCTGCTCCATCAGATCCAGTGTTTCCACAACGGCTTCTAATGCGGAGCGTTCTTTACCCAGCGCCTGGGCGCGTTCAGGTTCATTCCAGACATCAGGCTGTTCCAGTTCAGCGTTTACTTCCTGAAGACGTTCTTTCTTGGCATCATAGTCAAAGATACCCCCGAAGAACGCTGCTGCGCTCTGTGAGATCCTGAATACGGTTCTTTACCGGATTAATTTCAAACATGGTTTTAATCTTTTTAGGTGATCGAAATGGACGTAATAGTAACCACGCAGTTTAACCGAAATAGCGCACAGTTTGTAGCACTGAACACAATGGAGAATCGCCATGTCCGTTACCGATGCCCTGATGGCATTCACCTTTGCCGCCGCACTGCTGACGTTGACGCCGGGGCTGGATACCGCGTTGATTTTACGCACCGCCACGGTAGAGGGAACCCGGAAGGCCATTCAGGCTCAACTGGGCATTAATGCCGGCTGTCTGGCGTGGGCCGCTGCCGTGGCGTTTGGCCTCGGTGCACTGATTGCCGTGTCTGAGCTGGCTTATAACCTGTTGAAGTGGTGCGGAGCAGGCTACCTCGCCTGGCTTGGCGTGCAAATGTTGCTGAAACCTCGCCAGCAAATGGGCGACGTAACCCTGAGCAGCGGTAGCCAGAACGCGTTTCTACGCGGTTTTTTCGGCAATCTGCTCAATCCTAAAGTCGGGATTTTTTACGTCTCCTTCCTGCCACAGTTTATTCCGACCGGGCATTCGCCGGTGCTCTGGACCTTTGGACTGGTGCTAATCCATGTAGTGCTGGGCACGCTGTGGTCGGCGCTGCTGATTGGCAGCACGCGCAAACTGTCAGGGATATTAAAACAGGAAGGGGTGGTGAAGTGGCTCGACCGCACCACGGGCGCGGTGTTTTTATTGTTTGCTGCAAAACTGGCGTTAAGCCGCCGGCCGGGATGATGTGAAAAAGGGGCGACGGATCAGTAGCGTCATGGTCGCCCCCTACGGGTTAAATTTCCTCCAGGGGCTGACCTTCTGTGTCGGTCAGCCCGCCAGCACAATGGATGAGGTGAATTACAGCGCCCAGAGATGGTCGATGATCAGCTGCACATTACGGTTGCCGCGGAACTCGTTGATGTCCAGCTTGTAAGCCAGCTCAACCTGCTTCACGCTGGGATCGGGCCACAGAGCCGTATCAATGTTAAACGCGATACCGTCCAGCAAAGGGCCACCGCCCAATGGCTCAATCATCACTTTCAGATGACGCTCACCCACCAGCTTCTGCTGTAACAGCTTAAATTTGCCATCAAACGTCGGTTCCGGGAACGCCTGGCCCCAGGGGCCTGCTTCGCGCAGCAGTTCCGCGGTGGGCAGCGTCAACTCCTGCGCCATCAGCTCGCCGTCGGACCAGACCACGCCCTGAAGGGATTCCGCCTCCAGCCAGTCGCCCACCAGATCGGCAAAACACTGACGGAAACGTTCAAAGTTCGCCTCTTCCAGTGACAACCCTGCCGCCATAGCATGTCCACCAAATTTGATGATCAGCCCCGGATTAAGGGTATCCAGCCGCTCCAGCGCATCACGCATATGCAGCCCGGCAATCGAGCGTCCTGAGCCTTTCAGCGTGCCGTCGCCTGCGGGCGCAAAGGCGATCACCGGACGATGGAAACGCTCTTTCAGCCGCGAAGCCAGAATACCGACCACGCCCTGATGCCACTCTGGATGATACATCGCAATACCGAGCGGCAAAGCGTCACTGCTGCTTTCCAGACGATCGCAAAGCGCCAGCGCTTCTGACTGCATGCCCTGCTCTATCTCTTTGCGCGTCTGATTCAGTGCATCCAGCTCACTGGCAAGCATACGCGCCTGGCCCAGGTCTTCACTGAGCAATAGCGCCACCCCGACCGACATATCATCCAGCCGCCCGGCGGCATTGAGACGCGGGCCAAGGGCGAAACCTAAATCACTGGCGGCCAGCTGGCGCGCATCACGGTTGGCAATCTCCAGCAGTGCCCGTATGCCGGGACGACATTTGCCCGCACGAATACGGCTCAGCCCCTGCCAGACCAGGATGCGATTGTTGGCATCCAGCGGCACCACATCCGCCACCGTGCCGAGCGCGACCAAATCCAGCAGTTCTGCCAGATTCGGCAGCGTGGTCACGCCACTGTCGCGCAACTGTGCACGCAGTGCCAGCATCAGATAAAACGCTACGCCCACACCCGCCAGCGATTTAGACGGAAATTCGCAGTCGTTAAGATTGGGGTTAACAATGGCATCGGCAGCCGGCAGCGTATCGCCCGGCAAATGGTGATCGGTGACCACAACCGGAATGCCTTTTTCATGGGCCAGCGCCACGCCCGCATGGGAAGAGATGCCGTTATCTACGGTGACGATCAGCTGTGCACCGCGTGCAGCCGCCTGTTCTACCACTTCCGGGCTAAGGCCGTAGCCATCATCAAAACGGTTAGGCACCAGATATTTGATGTTCTGCCCGCCCATGCTGCGTAGCGCCAGTACCGTTAGCGCCGTGCTGGTGGCCCCATCGGCATCGAAATCGCCGACAATCATGATGCAGAGGTTATCGGCCAGTGCCCGTTGCAGGATGTCCACCGCCGCCTGAATACCGCTGAGTGACTGGAAAGGATGCAAATATTTCGCGCCGCGTTCCAGTTCACTGGCCTGGCGGATGCCCCGGCGGGCATACAGGCGACGTAACAATGGGTGAAGATCGGCAGGTAAGGCGGCCGTGTCCGTCGCCTCGCGACGACGGAGTTCAGTTGTGCTGTTCACGAATATCAGCCGCCGTTTTTCTGGCTGTCGAGGAATTTCTTCAGGTCCTGTGGATTCTGATAGCCAGGGATCATGCTGCCATTCTCAAGCAGAATAGCCGGGGTGCCCTGGATACCGTAAAGAATGCCCAATTTGTACTGCTGGCCGATATCGATTTTGCCGTCAATCGGCGATACAGCTTCACCTTTCATCGCGGCATCAAAGGCTTTGCGCGGTTCAGCGGCAGACCAGATAGATTTCATCTCTTTCGCCACATTGCCGTTCATCCCTTCACGCGGGAAAGCCAGATAACGCACGGTAATCCCCAGCGCATTATAGTCAGCCATTTCCTGATGCAGCTTGCGGCAATAGCCGCAGGTAATGTCGGTAAACACCGTCACCACGTACTGCTGTTTTGGCGCTTTATACACGATCATCTCTTTGCTCAACGCTTCAACTTTCTTTTCCAGCAGTTGATTGGTGACGTTGACCGGCTGACCGCCGCTGACATCATAGAGAGGCCCCTGTACGAAATGTTTGCCATCGTCGGTGACGTACAGCACACCGCTTTCGCTCAGCACGGTTTTAAACCCTGGCAGAGGCGAAGGCTGAATCTCGGTCTGCTGTAAGCCCAGCTTACTCAGAGACTGTTTAATCGCTGCATCATCAGCATGGGCCAGTCCGCTGGCCAGCGCGATGAGTCCCGAAAGTAACAGGAAATGTTTCTTCATTTTTATGTCCTTATAGCCTGACTAAGCGGGCTGTATGTTTTTGTCGATCAGGCACGCGGATGATGCTGCTGATGGAGCTGGCGCAGCCGTTCTGTCGCTACGTGCGTGTAAATCTGGGTGGTTGATAAATCGCTATGACCCAACAACATCTGTACGACACGTAAATCCGCGCCGTGGTTCAGCAAATGGGTGGCAAAAGCATGACGCAGCACGTGCGGTGACAGTTTTGCGCTGTCGATGCCTGCTAGTGTGGCGTAATGTTTGATGCGATGCCAGAAAGTTTGCCGGGTCATTTGTTGCGCGCGGTTACTGGGAAATAGCACATCGAGCGACTGACCATTGAGCAACCAGGGGCGACCGTATTCGATAAACTGTTCGATCCAGTGGACCGCCTCTTCGCCCATCGGCACCAAACGCTCTTTGTTCCCTTTACCAATAACGCGCACCACGCCCTGGCGCAGGCTGATATCGCTGAGCGTCAGCCCGACCAGCTCTGTCACACGTAATCCGGTGGCATAAAGGAGTTCCAGCATCGCCTTATCGCGCAGCTCAATCGGCTGGTCCAGACAGGGCGCCTGCAATAACCTTTCCACCTGTGCCTCAGAGAGATCCTTGGGCAGGCGCTGCGGCAGTTTTGGCGACGAGAGTAAGGCACTGGGATCGTCCTCACGCAGCTTTTCGCGGTAGAGATACTGGAACAGGCGGCGCATGGCACTGAGCAAGCGCGCAGAGCTGGTCGCTTTGTATCCGCCTTCCAGCCGTTCAGCCAGAAAACCCTGCAAGTTGATCGCATCCACCGTCAGCAGAGAAAGTTGCTGGTGCTGCAACCAGCCACAGAGCGATCGCAGGTCAAGACGGTAAGAAGCAACGGTGTTTTGCGCCAGATTACGCTCGATCCACAGCGCATCAAGAAATTGCTCAATCAGATCGTTATCCTGCACTTCAACCTCTCTAATCTGCGATTCTCATGACGCGGAGTGCGTTATATAAAATCACTTTACGCTTAAAAATCATAACCATGCAACATCACACTGCCGTACAAAGCCGCCCCATTATGCCTTATTCCTGCCCGATTCTGATATAATCGCGCCAGACTTTACGAAAAATGAGTTTCACTACCATGAATATCGGTCTGTTTTATGGATCCAGCACCTGTTACACCGAGATGGCGGCAGAGAAGATTCGTGACTTTATTGGTGACGATCTGGTGACGCTGCATAACCTGAAAGATGACTCTCCCACGCTGATGGAGCAGTATGATTTGCTGATCCTCGGTATTCCAACCTGGGATTTTGGCGAATTGCAGGAAGACTGGGAAGCCATCTGGACCGATCTGCCACAGCTCAATTTACAGGGAAAAGTGGTGGCACTCTATGGCATGGGTGACCAGGGGGAATACAGCGAATGGTTCCTCGATGCGTTAGGGATGCTGCATGAAGTGCTGGCTCCGTCCGGGGTACAGTTTGTCGGTTACTGGCCGCTGGAAGGCTATGAATTTACGAGCAAAAAACCACTGACTGCCGACGGCAAACAGTTTGTCGGCCTGGCGCTGGATGACATCAACCAGTTTGAGCAGACCGACGAACGTATTGCGCAATGGTGTGAACAGATCCTGACTGAGATGGCAGAACTGCTGTAATTCCGTCGCAAAAAATCAAAGGGCCGATCGAAAAAATGATCGGCCCCGACTGTCGGGGCGGAGTTTCTCTTTCGCTCCGCCCATGCCTTCAGAGGTTTATTTCCACAAACCGAAACGGCCTTCTTCCTCCTGCGCACTTTCAGTGCTCAACTCTGGCATTGCGGTCGCCGACAGACGATACCAGTCGATATTTCTCGTCAGCGCCATCACGGCTGCCAGTGCTGCCATCAGTACCCCCGTCCCCAGCAACAGCGCGCTGTCCTCCGATTGCAGTAACTGCCACAGCACCGCATCCAGCACCAGCAAACCCCCGACAAACATCAGACTGCGCCGCCATCCGCGTAGTACCGCCTGCAAATAGAAACCGTTGATCGCCGCACAGGTCAGGCTCGCCGTCAGCCAGGCAAGGTTAAACCCGATATGTTCGGACAGCGCCAGCAGCACCAGGAAGAACATCACCAGCGACAGCCCCACCAGCAAATACTGCATTGGGTGCACCCGCAACGCGGTCAGCGTTTCAAACAGGAAGAAAGCCATATAGGTCAGGCCAATCAGCAGAATGGCGTATTTCACCGCACGTTCAGTTTGCTGATATTGATCCACCGGGTTAACGACCATCGAACTGAAGGCCGGGAGCTTATCGCTGCTCACGGTAAAGTCATCACGCACTAGCGAATTGAGATTGTTAGCAAACCAACTGCTCTGCCAGCGTGCGGTGAAACCTTCAGGCGTAATCTGGTGTTGTTCAGGCAGGAAACTGCCGGTAAAACCCGGGTGCGGCCAGTTGCTCTTCAGATCAAAGGTGCTGTTTTTACCTAATGGCACCACTTCAAGCTGCTGTGTTCCCTGTAGTTTAAGCGTGAAGTTCAGCGCCAGGTTTTTCTCCTCTAACACGCTGTCCGGAAGCGCCACATGCAGGCCTTCACTGCTACCGGGAAGATCGCTGCCCGGCTGGAAATCCAGCTGTTGATCGCCAATATTCAGCGGTGTCACACTGCTGATCCCACGTGAGTCACCCACGCCCATCACCAGCCAGGGATTACCGAGGGTAATACCCGGCTTTTTAATATCGGCCAGTTGCTCGCTGTCGAAAGTGGCATTAATGGAGACGCCTGTACGCCAGACCTGCCCCTGATAAATACCCACCTTACGCTGTTCTACCTGCTGGTCACCCGCCACCCGCAGGTTTTTAGGCAGGTAATAACGCAGATGATTCTGCTGAACGGTGACTTCTTTACCATCGCGGGTTTCCGTAACGATTTCGCTCCATGGAATGGCGATCAACGGCCCGAAGAGACGCTGCGGACCACTGGTGCTCTGGCTGAGCTTATCGGCCACACTATCGCGCCATACGCTGCGCTCGGTAATCAATGAACTGAGCAGACTTAACGGTACCAGCAGCAGAAGCAGGCAGCCGATCAGCGTTAGCATTTTCCAGAATAAAGGGGTTTTCATCATGTTGGACTCTCCTGTGTCGATAACGCAGAAGATAGCCCCCCTGAATGGGGAGAAAATGAAGTTATGTGAAGGGACGGTGAAGTGGGCCGTTATTTTTTCACAGTGAGCTGAGCACAGACACCACCTTCCGGGCGTGACCTCAGGGTAATGTTGCCCTGATGCAAGCGGGCCACCTCCTGCACAAACGCCAGGCCCAGCCCGCTACTCTTCTCACCGTTACTGCGCGGCAGTGAATAGAAACGGTCGAAAATATGCGGCATCGCATAGTCCGGAATACCGCTACCGCTGTCCAGTACGCGGAATATCACCTCATCGGCCGACTGACTGATCTGAATCCTCACCTCGCCCTCCAGAGGCGTAAAGTCGAGTGCATTATCCAGCAGATTTCCCAGCGCCTGCTCCAGCAATAGCACATCGGCCCGCACAGACAGCCCGTCAACGTTGGCGGCGTCGAAGGTCAGATGTTTACCCTGAGCCTGTACCGCCCGGCTGTCACACAGTGAAGTAACCAGAGGCAGCAGGCTAACCGACTGGCGCTGGATTTCAGGGCGGTTTTCCAGCGTTGCCTGGCGAAGCAAATTGTCGATCAACCGCTGCATACGGATATTCTGTTGCAGGATATTGGCAGAGAAACGCTGAACCACCTCAGCCGGAGGGCATTCACGCAGGATTTCCGCCGCGCCGCGTATCGCCGCCAGCGGGCTTTTCAGTTCGTGGGTTAGCGCATGGGCATAATGCTCAATGTAACGCTTCCCTTCCAGCCGCAGACGCATACTCTCCAGCGCCTGCGCCAGCTTGCGTAACTCAGTGCTGTTCATCGCTGGCAGAGGTTGCGCATCGCCTTCTGTTACCGAGTCGGCATAACGTACCAGACGACCAACAGAGCGGTTAATCCACAGGACAAATCCCAGACCGATCAGCAAAGCAATGCCCAGCAGGGCTGCACCCGCCCAGAGAATACGGTGTTCACTGCGGCGGATCACCGGCACCATCGTACTGTTGGCTTTCCCCACGCTGATCACCCCAAGCAGCTTTGCGCCATCGCGCACCGGGGCCGCCACATACATCACCGAGCTGGCATCATCGTCAGGATTGCTGCGGGTACTGCGTGCACCGTACTCACCGCGCAGCGTCAGCAGAACATCATTCCAGCGCGAATAATCCTGCCCTGTCGCCACCCCGGAAGAGTCAAACAGCACAATCCCTTTCGCATCGGTGAGGTAAACACGATATTCATTGCGCCGCTTGGCGATGCCGCTGATATTGGCATGGACCGGGTAACCCCGCAGTTGCGAGAAAGCCTGCGCCAGCTGGCCCTGCTGCGGCTGACCGCTGAGGATATCTGCACGGGCGAACTGCGCCAACAATGTCGCGGTATCGACCAATGTACCTTCGGTGGCACGCCTTACCCCAGGTTTGATCTCCTTGAGGAAAATGCTCAGAACAAACCACGCGGCGACGGCAACAATAAGAAAATAGCCGAGCAGTAGACGCATTCCGATGCGCATCAGCCCGTCACCAGACTGTAACCCAGGCCACGATGGGTCATCAGCACCTGCTCGTGCGGGTTGATGTCGCGCAGTTTGGCACGCAGGGTTTTGATATGGGTGTCAACGGTACGATCAAGGCTCTCTTCCGCCTCTTTCCAGACCAGATTCATCAACTGCTGGCGTGAGAACACCCTGCCTGGCGAGAGCAGCAAGGTTTTCAACAACAGGTATTCATAACGCGTCAGTATCAGAGACTGATTGCACCATTGCACACGTGCAGCAGATTCATCGAGAGTGAACTGGCCAACGTTATAACGCGGAGACTGAGCAATGCGCTGCTGTTTTTGCAGTCGACGCAGCAGTGTGCGCACCCGCGCGCAGACTTCACGTGGGGAGAATGGCTTGGCAACATAATCGTCCGCGCCAATTTCCAGCCCCAGCAGGCGGTCAACTTCTTCGCTGCGGGCAGTAAGAAACAATACCGGCAGGTCAGGTTGCAATGCCAGCAATCGGCGGCACAGTTCAAAACCATTGATATCGGGCAGGCCAACGTCAAGGATCACCAGATCCGGTACCTGCAGCGGCAAGGCTTCCAGCAACGGCACACCGCGCGGGAACCAGCGGGTTTCGAACCCTTCCAGTTGCAGCATATATAACAATGTATCCGCAATGGCGGCTTCATCTTCTACCAGCCAGATGGTGGGGCTACTCATCCCGCGGTTCCTTTTCATTCAGCAGGTGTTGGCGCAGAAGCCGCCATTCGCTGCTGTCCATGCCATCGGCAAATAGCCATAACCGCTCGCGACGGCCTGCCGTGTTCTGTAATGTCAGCCGAATCGCCCGTTGCGTCAGCCACGGGCGGGAGGTCATGCGCCACTGGCACTGCGCCCAGACTATCACACGCCCCTTGTGCAGGGTGATCTCCCCCCGACAATGCCGGATACGATGTCGACTGCACTGGCACTCCAGAAGAACCAGCAGCAGTAACAGGATGCGTGGCAATGAGACGCTGTCCGGCCAGGGTGCCAGCAGCAGCGCCAGGATCAACGTGCCATGCAGTACCAGCGATAACGTTTGTGCGCGCCGGGAGGCCCGCAGATTACATCGCCACCGGACCACGTGCTCGGTTTCTGTCCTGAATTAATGCCACCATCCGTTGCAGCTCAGCATCAGCGGGTTCACCGTGATTCATCAGCCAGTTAAACAAATCGGGGTCATCACTCTCCAGCAGACGTACGAAGAGCTGTTTGTCTTCATCGGTCAGTGAATCAAACTCATACTGGAAAAACGGCATGATGGAGATATCGAGTTCGCGCATGCCACGACGGCATGCCCAGTGAATACGTGATTTATTTGAAATATCCATGTCACTCTGCGTCGGTTAACCAAACAGGGTGCACAGTGTACCGCTTTTTTGCGCTACTGTTGATTCAGCAATTATCACCCTGCGCGTCAGCCCGCAAAACAGTGGCATCAGTTACAGGGTTATCACGCGTTTTGTGCCGCATTTTCCGGAAACAGGTTGCAAAGCCGTGCTGCTCTTTTAACATGAGAAACAGATTTTCATCCCCTGCTTACTTTAGGACTGAATTATGCCGACGATTTCTTTCCCGCCGCGTCAACCCGCCGCATCAGCCCGCTTGCCGTTAACGCTGATCTCACTGGAAGCGTGGGCGCTGGTGAACGCAACAGGTGCCGATCGCATCAGCTATTTGCAGGGGCAAGTGACTCTGGATGTGGCCGCGCTGGGTGCCGAACAACATCGCCCTGCAGCACACTGTGATGCTAAAGGAAAGATGTGGAGCAACCTGCGCCTGTTTCATCGCGGTGAAGGCCTTGCCTTTATTGAGCGCCGCAGCTTGCGCGATAACCAGCTGGTGGAACTAAAAAAATATGCCGTCTTTGCCAAAGTCACGCTGGTAGCCGACGATGAATCGGTGCTGCTCGGTGTTGCCGGTTTTCAGGCCCGTGGCGCGCTAACGGATCTGTTCAGCGTGCTGCCTGATGCAGAGTCTCCGGTGGTTCAGGATGGGGAGAGCACGCTGTTATGGTTTGATCTGCCAGCCGAGCGCTTTCTGCTAGTCACCTCTCAGGCCAAAGCCGAAGAGGTGCGTAAAAAACTGGCTGATTCAGCACAGCTCAACGACAGCTCACAGTGGCTGGCGCTGGAAATTGAAGCCGGTTTCCCGGTGATTGATGCTGAGACCAGCGCACAGCTGATCCCACAGGCCACTAACCTGCAGGCACTGGATGCTATCAGCTTTAAGAAAGGCTGCTATACCGGGCAGGAAATGGTCGCCCGCGCAAAATTTCGTGGGGCCAATAAGCGTGCGCTCTACTGGCTGGCGGGCAAGGCGGGCATCGTGCCTGCAGCAAACGATGCGCTGGAAATGAAGATGGGTGAGAACTGGCGCCGTACCGGCACTATTCTGGCCGCGTGCCAGCTCGACAACGGTGACGTCTGGATTCAGGCCGTGATGAACAACGATCTGGACGCGGATACCGTACTACGTGTGCAAGGGGATGAGGGCGGCGAACTGGCGATCCAGCCGCTGCCCTATGAGATCACCGCCGGTTAATCAGCACGGGGTTACACCACATACAGGTAGATGGCCAGAAAGTGACACAACGATCCACCGAGAACGAAGCCATGCCAGATGGCATGGTTGTAGGGAATGCGCTTCGCCACATAGAAAATCACCCCAAGTGAGTAGATGATCCCGCCTGCAGCCAGTAACCACACGCTGCCCGCAGGCAGGGTCATTACCATCTGATACAGCACAATCACCGACAGCCAGCCCATCAACATGTAGGTGACCAGCGACAGTGCTTCAAATCGGTGGGCAAACACCAGCTTAAACAACACGCCAGTCAACGCCAGCCCCCAGATGACCACCATCAGCCAGTGCGCCAGCGGCGACTTCAATCCTACCAGTAGAAATGGCGTGTAGGTGCCAGCAATCAGCAGATAAATAGCCGAGTGGTCGAGTTTTTTGAGCCAGAATTTCGCCCGTTCACCCGGTATAGAATGATACAGGGTGGAGGCCAAAAACAGCAGAATGATACTGCAGCCATACAGGCTGTAGCTGATGATCGCCAGCGCACCAGCCCGGTTATCAATCGCCTGGTCCAGCATCAGGACCAGACCAATAACACCCAACAGGCAGCCGATGCCGTGGCTGATGCTATTCGCAATCTCTTCCGCCACTGAATACCCGCCCGTCAGTACTTTTTGCTTCACCATATCAACCCTTTTTCCGGTTCTTGCTACTCCGCCATCACTCGTTGTGCTGGCGGAAAAATCATCACCGCTAGCCTAACTGACAATAATTTCAGAGTACACATGTAAGCTAAAATATTGTGTGTAATCATGCAACGCACATTCTTTCGCGAAATACGCAAACGTTTCCCTTACAATACGGGCAAACTTTTTTCAGGGCATAAGTGAGACAGGTGATGTCAGACAGGGTAGCAGCCTTAGATTTCGGCGCGATGACAGAAGTCGTACAGTTTTTAATGGAGCTGGACAAACTAAAAGGCGTGGAGCGCCGTACCCGACTGCTCAGCAATGCACGTCAGGAAAACTCAGCGGAGCACAGCTGGCACCTGGCAATGGCGGCCATGAGTCTGGCCCCCTTCTCTCAGGCTACCATTGATGTTCAGCACGCCACGCAGTTGGCGCTTTTACATGATGTGGTTGAGATCGATGCAGGTGACGTCCTCGTGTACGACATCGCCGCGCGTGATGCCATTCAGGAACAGGAAGTGGCTGCCGCCGGACGTATTTTTGGGTTACTGCCCACCGAGTTGAGCCAACGTTTCCGCGCGCTGTGGGATGAATATGAAGCCGGAGAAACTGCAGAGGCGCGTTTTGCAAATATGCTCGACCGCGCCCTGCCCATCATGCTTAACCTGCACAATCAGGGCCAGAGCTGGAAAGAGAATGGTATCCGCCTGGAGCAGGTGGAAGCACGTAACGTCAAGCTGGCGGAGCAGTGGCCGGAGCTATGGGGCTATTTGAAGCAGCATCTGGACAATGCCCATGCGCAGGGCTGGTTGCTTTAGCCGCTTAGCGAGCGGCCGGGGGGGGCTGACGGGAAAGCAAGGTCGGCCCTAAAACAGTTATACTTGCACTGTCAGTTTCTGCGCCCTGCCCGGTACTGGTTTGTCGCGCCCATCGCGTGTAATTGCCGGGTCCCGGCACTTTTCTTCGCCGGATTTTTCGTCAGTGGGAAGGTCCTTTTACGCGCCACAATCACATTCAGACAGCCCAGCGCAGGCAAGTGGGTGCTGATCATCTTGCCTCCCTGTCGATTCCACGGCAGCACCTGAAAACTGATGCTCTGCATCACTTCGTAATTCAGCAGACTCAGCCAGTCCAGCAGTCTCATCTGAGTAAACATTCGACTGTTCCATGGGATCCGTCGGTGCAGACCCGGGATCAGTTTGCCTATCCCCAGAACGCTGAAGAGGTTGAAACCGCTGATAATCATCCAGCCGTCATCGATAAGCACCCTGTCAACCTCGCGTAGCACCCGGTGTGGGTCACTGCTCCACGCCAGCGTATGTGCCAGCAGACAGGCATCCACTGACTTGGACTCAAACGGTAGACTAAGAGGATCGGCCCTGACCTGAAGCGACTCACCGCTCAACCCTACATTCACCTGGTGTGAGATAGCACAGCTTTCAGTGTCGATTTCGGCACTCAGGTTACCGATTTTCAGCAAATGGAAGCCGTAAAGTTTGCTGAGACAGGGCCGCAGTTGGTGTGACAGAGCATCACGATAAAATTCACCGCAGGGTATCTGCGCCCAGGACTCTGGCACATGACGGATTTGGCGTGTTTTAGCAGGCTTCATGCTTTACCATCTTCTTTCCCTTGCGAGCATCCAGGAGCGATAATAATGAATCTTACCAGTATTCCAGCCCTGCAGGACAACTACATCTGGACCTTACATGATGATACAGGTCATTGCCTGATTGTTGACCCCGGCGAAGCGGCTCCGGTGTTACGCATGATTGAACAAAACCAGTGGCAGCCTGTGGCGATTTTGCTCACACATCATCATCATGATCATGTGGGTGGCGTGGCCGAACTGGTCTCTCATTACCCTGATTTAGCGGTGTATGGCCCAGAAGAAACGCGCGTTAAAGGGGCTAAAACTATCGTCAGTGAAGGTGATATCGTGTCGGTTTTGGGTCGAGATTTTACGATTTATGCCACGCCCGGCCACACTTTAGGACATATCTCATATTTCAGTTTCCCTTACCTTTTTTGCGGGGACACTCTTTTTTCAGGTGGATGCGGTAGGTTATTTGAAGGCACAGCAGAACAGATGTTCTATTCTTTTCAAAAACTTAATGAACTGCCTGATGAAACACTGGTTTGTTGCGCACATGAATATACGTTATCGAATTTAACCTTTGCACACGCTATTTATCCCCAAGAGACCGAAATAGCACGCTATTACCGAGAAATTAAGGAGTTACGCGCAAAAAATGCCATAACATTGCCTACAAAACTGGCATTGGAGCGAAAAATAAATGTTTTTTTACGCTCGCAAGACATTGAATTACAGAAACAAATAGGAATAGAAACAACTCCGCAACATGAATGGCAGGTATTTGCGGTTCTACGCGAGAAGAAAGACGCTTTTTAATATTTTTGGTTGTGTTGTCGGGATCGAGCACGTATTATTGCTCGTCTTTTAAGCGAACTATTGACACACACATGAAGGCTAAAGCGATATTACTCGCCTCAGTCTTGCTGGTCGGATGCCAGGCGTCAAGGCACGATGCTAACATCCCCGAACAGCATGCACAGAGTTTGTCTTCGGCAGGTCAAGGTGAAAATGGACAGTACTCAGATGAAATGTTGTCGCCGCGCTGGCAGGACGATGGAACGTCACTTGCGCAAGACAGAGATCTGTGGAATTTCATTAGCGACGAGCTGAAGATGAAGATTCCGGATAATTACCGGATACGCGAACAAAAACAGAAGTACCTGAGTAACAAGAGCTATCTCCACGATGTAACATTACGGGCAGAGCCGTATATGTACTGGATTGTCGAGCAGATTAAGCAACGTAAAATGCCGATGGAACTGGTACTACTACCCATAGTGGAGAGCGCTTTTGATCCCCATGCTACATCATCTGCGAATGCCGCTGGCATCTGGCAGATTGTGCCGCAGACGGGACGAAATTATGGTCTTAAACAGACCCAGTGGTATGACGGACGACGCGACATTGTCGCATCGACCAAAGTTGCTCTGGACATGATGCAGCGCCTTAACGGCATGTTTGACGGTGACTGGTTATTAACCATTGCCGCCTATAACAGCGGTGAAGGTCGTGTACTCAAAGCGATAAAAGCCAATAAGGCTAAAGGTCGACCAACAGATTTCTGGTCACTTGCGCTGCCACGAGAAACTACGGTCTATGTGCCTAAAATGCTGGCTTTAGGGCAGATCCTTAAAAACAGTAAGCGTTATGGCGTACGTCTGCCGGCACCTAATGAAGCACGCGCTCTGGCGCGAGTAGAAGTAGGCCAGCAGATTGAGCTGACACAGGCAGCCGAAATGGCTGGCATGTCATTGAGCAAGCTGAAGAGCTTTAATACCGGCTACAAACGCGGTACGACGGCACCAAATGGTCCTCATTACATTATGGTTCCGAAGTCCAACGTAGCTAAACTGCGTAACTCACTGGCAAGCGGTGACATCTCAGCGGTACAGCCAACTTCTCTTGCCAGGAACAGTGTTTCTCCTGCCTCTTACAAGGTGCGCAGCGGTGATACTCTTTCAGGCATTGCCAAGCGTCTCGGGGTTCCGGTGAAAGATCTGCAACGTGCCAATAATCTGCGCGGTGTCAGTATCAAACCCGGTCAGACATTGAGCCTGGGTAACAGCAGTACGCGACTGGCAGATAACGGCGACAGCATCACCTACCAGGTACGTAAGGGTGATTCTCTGGCCAGTATCGCAAAACGTCACGGCGTAAACATCAAGGATGTTGTTCGCTGGAATAGCGTCGCCAGTAATACGAAAAACATTCAGCCTGGCGATAAGTTAACGCTGTTTGTTAACAATAATGCGACGCCAGACAGTTAACTGTTAGCCACTGCGGATGAAAATCCACACAAAAAAGCCCGTCTATGACGGGCTTTTTTTATGGCCGAATGGCCTCGATAAAGATGATATCGGTACTGAAACTGCCATCAGGCTGCAAAGCATAGTAGCGCTGCACTTCGTCAGGTGCTGAATGCTGATAGGCCCGGATCGCCTTTACCATCACATCAGGTGTACGCATTCTCTCTATCCAGCTACTGAACTCCAGATCGAGACGATCCTGCGAGACAGCCTTTATCACCAGCCCACTCTCTGTCATTAATGCCAGCCACTCACCGGGGCTGTAATCCTGCACATGAGAGGTATCACGCAAGGCTTCCACCGTCTGTAACCAGATATTCAGTACCGGATTGTCCGGTGCACTGACATCCATAAATATCACTTTACCGCCGGGTTTCAATACCCGACGGACTTCACGCAATGCACTTCCGACATCGTGCCAGTGATGCGCTGAATACCGGCTGATCACCACATCAAACTCTGCATCCGCAAAAGGCAGGTTTTCCGCATAGCCCTGCCGGGTTGTCAGGTGATGGTAGCCGCGTTCGAGCGCTGTTGCTCGCACCACTGCCAGCATTTTCTCCGACAGATCGTACGCGACCACTTCTTTAACATGCTGGGCAGCAATGAAACTGGCATGCCCGGCTCCGCAGCCCATATCAAGGACCTTCGCCTCTGATGCGTCACACAGCCGTTCTGCCAATCGTACGAGGTCACGCCCCTCCGCATGGACTACGCTGGTCAGATAAGCGCCTGCCTGTTCACCGAACTGTTTATCGACGTTATCATGGTGCTTTGTTGCCATTCTGAATAGTGTCCTTGTTTATGCGTAATCCGTAGGGTGAGCATCAAACTCAACCAGCAGTGGATTGTGGTCGGATGCACGGGTAACCAGTACCGAAGCCTCTGCGACACTCATCCCGCGATAAAAAACAAAATCCAGGGGTCGACCAAACGCTTTGCGCCGATGATCGTCGGTGAAACGGACTTCACGTAGCCCCATTTCACGAGAAAAACGATATAGCGCATTGATCCGCTGACGGCTCCACGCATTAAAGTCACCCGCCATAATCACCGGGCCCTGGTGATGAAGAATCTGTTCGCCGATCGGTCCGAGCTGTTTACTGTAAACATCAATGCCCAGACTGAAGTTCACCGCATGGATATTAACGACCATTAGCATCTGACCACCGGGCAATGGATAAGCCGTGACCAGTGCCGATTTAGCCAGCCTTAGAAGCGGCTCACGCTCACGTAAAGGACAACAGTAGACAGGGTGAGCGGAGGCCAGAGTCATGACCCCTGACGGGTGCTGAGGCAGTACAAAAGCAGGCACCTGATCGGCAGCAAGATAATGAGTGGTGGCGAAACGCACCAGTTCTGGTGTCGTTTGCGCCTCCTGTAGAAGAACAAGGTGGGCATCTTTACCAAAATTTTGCAAAACCGAGAGCCAGTCTGCGCGCTGTTGCTTGAAAATATTCCACACCAGCACTTTCAGGCGGGCTTCTGTGGTGAGCGGCGCACCGGGCGGCAATGCCTGTCCGACATGCAGCATCGCCACGGGAGGAAAAATACGCTCCGCTGGCTGGCCTGCTACGTATCTCATGGCATAAGTCTTTTTTTGCACGTTACCGCCTGCACTTTTTACAGCTGAATGGGTTTACCATCTATCAGTTATAGGGACTTTGTTGCCTACTTTCAATCGGCGGGAGCCAATTCGCACGGGATTGTACGTAAGGAAATGAAAATAAAAAATACAAATACAAAAAAGCCCTGACTCTTATGAGTCAGGGCTTTCTGTTTAAGTGGCGGAACGGACGGGGCTCGAACCCGCGACCCCCTGCGTGACAGGCAGGTATTCTAACCAACTGAACTACCGCTCCACCGATTCTGTACTGACCCCAGACTACGTCTGAATTCAGGTGTTTCACCCTTACCTTGTCAGGGGTAAGGTCACAACCCGGTTACGGGTCTTAATTTGATGCCTGGCAGTTCCCTACTCTCGCATGGGGAGACCCCACACTACCATCGGCGCTACGGCGTTTCACTTCTGAGTTCGGCATGGGGTCAGGTGGGACCACCGCGCTAAAGCCGCCAGGCAAATTCTTTGTGCTCTGTCCTGTGTCTTTTGTGCTCTGACTGCGTTGCCTGCGCTCGTAAGCTCAGTCACATACTTATCTATGCTCCTTCCCTCACTTCACTGGCCGCCTTGTCACAGCGCAAAATCCTTCGGACTTAATTCCGGTAACAAGCTGAAAATCTCTTTTGCGTCTCTCGAACGCCACCAGAACGCTTCTGGCGTTGTAAGGTTAAGCCTCACGGGTCATTAGTACCGGTTAGCTCAACGCATCGCTGCGCT
>NZ_VRKO01000012.1 GCF_012271765.1 Erwinia rhapontici
CGGTTTCATGATGCTTTCCTCATTGTGAGGCGCGTTCTCGTTTGTGACGGCACGCGAATGGTCTGCTGATAGCGCTTCGCACATTCAGTGTCAGCGCAGAATTCATGTGGTTCGGCCCGGTCCCAGAATTCGATCAGCTTTTTTCTGATGTCGCCTGGTTGCCGGAACTTGCCGCAGTATTTGCACATCACCGCATCGATAAATTCGGTACCGCATTGCAGAACCGTTGATTCGCAGTGAGTCTGCTCGTTGCCTTCCGGATCGAGATAGTCAACGAACGTTGTCTCGTCGCCCTTATAATCCGGTCGGATGCTGCAGTTACTGAAGGTGACCAGCTGGCTGCCCAACCGGATCGGGGTGCCCGGCGGCAACTCAGCCAGGCGTTGAGTGGTCAGTTTTGGAATGGCTTGCACGGACACCTCCGTTAGTTAAATGAATGGCAGCACAACCATCGCCAGTACCAGAGACACGCCAGCGAGGAAGGCAAGCACAAGGCAAATTTCCATAGGGTTCTCCAGTGAGAGGCGAAAAAAAGCCCCCGAGGCGGGGGCAAAGGCTACACAGCAATGGATGGGATTGTGCCTGCCGGAATCGAACCGGCCCCAGTCGGGATCAGCGCTGGTCATACCCATGCGACACAACGAGGAGAGCACTGACGGGACTGTCGGACTGTGTAAGCTGCGCCAGCTTGATCACCGACAATGCTCTTTTCGTTGTGTACCAAGGCTATGTCTGGCTTCTGCTTTTAAGTTGTGGCTGGCAAAATCTATCCTTATGCATGGCGAAGCCAACTAAGGTTAATAGACTTTATGTGAAGTTTATTCAGTTTTACTTAAGTGTTGGATTTGTGTGGTTTAATCTTTCTTTTATTTCTGAGGATTAAGGATGAAATGCTACAACATTCCGCTCAAAGGCAATCAGTACTACTACAATGGCCTTAGGGCTAATCTCTTAACTTTTTGTACATCTCTAATTGGGGTGGCTATTTACTCCTTAGTAAAATCATGGCCTGATGGCATATTTTCAAATAGGGCTGCGTGGATAGCTATATTTGGTCTGTTAGTGCTTGCTTTGCTCATTTTTATTTACAGCAAATTCTTACCAAATCGTTTCTACGTTTTTAATTCAGGAAAAACACCAAGTTATAACAAGTGCGTGGCAACTTTTTGGTTTGCTTCTTTACAGTTGTCAACTGGTGTGTTCTGTTCATTTTTCTTTGATTTTATGTTTTCCCCTCTTACAACTCGACTTTTTATAACAGTGATAATTTTTTTGATTATCTATGGAGTTGGCATGAATGAATTCGCAAAAAATGCAGTGCGAAGGGCTACTCTCAGACATAGAGAATGATGACGAATAAAACACAATGGAACATCAAAGGAACTACGCCCCACCATCGGGGCGCTTCAATTTGCACAGCAGCCCGTCGTGGTTACGGGTTCCCCTTCGCGAACTATCACCCGCAGATGACTCGCCCGCCTGCCTGGTATCCTTACCGGCGCTATTTCATTTTGCCGGGAGCGTTGGCCGCTTCTGGCTGCTGTGAAAACCGAGTTGTTAAAGAGCGGGTCAGCGTTCTGCGGTGGGCTGCGTAGTGCTATTGGGTTTAACAATACTAGCGGTATTAATTAATATCAATACTTGAGGTATTAAAAAAATACTAAAGATATTAATCCGCTGATTTGATTAGCTATTTATTTTTCACTGCGCCAAGCGCTGTTACGTTTGGTTGGATGAAACTTAATCAGAAATGACTAAGGATGCTTCATGAAAAGAGGAAAAGCGGCTTTTATCGCTATAGAGATTGGCGGTGCAGTGGTCGGCTTGATAGTACAGGGTAAATATCGATGGAGGTGCTGACCAGCTACACGTTGGTTAGGGGAGACAGTTAATGTTGGAATTCAGGCACAACGATCCCGGCGCGATGGCCGGGTCAGGTAGTTATAGAGATTGTCTTGCAAATTTTACTATTGAATTTTCATCTTCGTGCTCAACGTGATTTATTCCAAGAGAAGTAAATGTCCTTCTAATCTCTTGTATTGCTTTAGTTTCTAATGAATTTGGTCTATATGGAGGGTCTATAGTAAATAGCACATTTGATAAATTTAATACTTGTTCACTGGCTGCACGTAAAACCTTCGCAGCCCAAGAATCACAGTGCTCCATCATCTTCTCGGGTTTGTCCTGTGTGAAGGCTAACGGTTTGATGGCGCAAATGACTTGTCCATCTTTTTTAGCTACAAACGGAATGCTAAAACGCGTCAATTCACCGCCTAGTGTCTCTTTTTTAAGGACATGTTTTAGGTCGCTGTAGTATGAAAGTCTGTTGCGTAGCTCGCGAGTAAGTATAATTTCCCGTGATTCTTTCGTTACATCAGAGTGGTTTACAAACTTATTGAAAATATTAATTGCAGTAGCATCAGGGTCTGTCGCCATAATCACCCTTGCAGAGCTGAAGTTTATGACAGATTCCTTTTTAGCAATCAGGTAGTTAAAGAAATTAGCTAGTTTATCAGGCGCGATGATGCCTGCTGCTTGGTCTTGAGCAAACTTCAGTTCTCTTGCGATAGCATCTTTTGCAAAAGGGAAGATGGTGTCATCTTTGAAGAAATTTTTAACCCTATTATTATTGCTATTCGTTAGGTAAAAACAAAATTTGTTCATTTTTGGCGCACACAAGACTACACCCACATTAGCGAATTCTTCGGTTTCCGCGTAAGGTGCATACCTGACTATGCTGTATAGGCATGGTGTAGTCATATGATATTGCTCCAAAATTCGTGATCTTGACATTTTTCCAGACGGCTTTTAATAGAAAGGAAAAAATCATAGTTTTGCTCGAGGTTATCGGCAAGCCAACTGCGAGGAATTCCTTCAATGATATCGTCAATATTTCTCAAAGCATGTGTTGCTAAAACCTGCAGTTCATCATAGTCAACGAGGTCGTATCGCCACATCCTTCTTGAAGGAGAATATACATGTACATCGTATTCTTCCTCAGTAGCAGATTGATCGAAAGCAAGGTTGTGGTCAATCAGGTAATGCCTATTGTTAACAGAATCGAAAATGATGTTTACATTACCGCCGAACTCCGTAAGTGATCTGTCTGTGTTAAGTATCCATTTATCAAAGAAGAATATTTTTTTTTGGTCGGAAATGTTGACTGAGTTACGGGCTTGCTGAAGGTTAATTGTTGATGTCCCTTCAATGTAAACTGTTGCGAAGGCTAATCCAGGGTAGATCTGTCCTTGCAGGTCGGGCATGAATTCGATTATCTCTTCACCTACATCAACGATGCAATAATCAGGTATTGAAAGCCCTAAAGCACCCGCAAGAGAAGCACACATCCATTCTGCAGCTAACTCAGAGCTGCGCAACTTAGGCCTGCTTTTAACTATGTATTGCTTGCCGTCATCACAAGTACAAAGAAATGGCTGAGTAAACCCGTCATTCATCCTTCGAGTGTACGCTGTCACGCTTAAGATCTGGTCAGGCATTGACGGTTTTTTCCTTGATGAACGTCATCTTGTTTACGAGCACTCATAGAGCATGTATAGAGTTTTTTTAAAACATCAGCAACCACAACGAAAACTTCAGGCCGTATCTCTGCTACCTCGCCCGAACGCTTTCCAAACCACCGGGCTAGACCAGCCGCATCTTCGTTTCCACACCAACACCGATAATTTTGCAATTACCGTTGATAGGTATCATGGGCCACTGTGGGTTGAGCCCTTTAAGGTACTTTTGGTTGCCATCAATGATCAGCCGTTTGAATGTTGCCTCGTTCGAGTCTGACAGTTTGGCAATGACCAGGCTGTTGTTGATCGCGTCTCTGCCGGTATCGAAAAGAACGAAGGTACCTTCCGGAATGCTTAGGCCTGCCGGAGCAGTCATTGAGTCACCTTCGACCTCAAGCCAGAAGGCATCACCTTGGATATGGGCGTCGGACTCCAGCCACAGGTCGATATCTTTGAGCGAGTAGACCTCACATGCTTCAGCCCAAGCACCCGCCTGGACTTTGCTTAATACTGGATACCTCGAACCGGGAGCATACTCCTTCACAAAAGATACATTCGGCTCTGCTGAGGAAGCATAGGCTGCGGCTTCACGTGCCAGTAAAGGGCTAAAGTCTGCTATCGAAACTCCCAGTTTATGAGCAAATGCTGAAGCAACAGAAACGTTAAGGGCATTTCTGCCGTTAAGGTAATGGCCGACCGCACCTTGGGTTATATCTAACAGGTCTGCGAGTTGTTGCTGCGTTACACCAAGACTTTTCTTCTTCGACTCATACAACGCTTTTAGTCGCTTTGCATCTTCGAACTGTTCAGGTGTAAGTGATTTTTTCTTTTCCATGCCTCGATTCTAATACCTGAGTTATTAAATAATGAAATACCGCAAGTATTGAATATTTTAATACTTAGGGTATTATTGCTCCATCGGTACACAACTGGAGATCACCGATGGAAAAAATACCACTTGGCGAGTACGTAAGAGAGAACGGTCAAGCCCATGCAGCAGATGTAATTGGTGTGCATCAAACGGCCATTAGCAAGGCTGTCCGTGTGGGCCGACAGATTTTCATTACCCGTTTGCCAGATGGGCGAGTGGCAGCAGAAGAGATACGGCCATTTCCCACACCTAAGCACCCAAAAAATTGAAGTACGGTGCAAGTGACGATCACTTGCCACTTTAAGCTGTTTAAGAAGGGAAATTATCAATGGAATCAGTAGCAACAAGTTGCAATTCAGTTCGAGTGACTTGCAAACCGGAAGCGTTAGAGAGTTTTTTTCACAAAGAAGCGATTAGCCGTGGCAACAAACCACTGGCGCTTGATATGGGAATACACCCTTCAGGCCTCAGCCGTAAAAAGGTCAGTCTTGTTGGTCTGGCTTGCAAATTAATCCATGAGCTTGGCTTGCCTGCGGGGTGCGTTGCGGCGCCTGGTTGCGAACAAAACGTGGTGATCACCGGGGAAGAGGCGAGAAAGCTGCTGTCGATGCTTGAGCACATCCGCACCCCAGTTGGAGGAACTGGTGGATGAAGATCGCTTCGCCGAAACAGACCAGCTTTGGCGCGATAAGCGCGGAACTGTCGTTCGTGTCATCAGTTACGACCGTCAGGAGCGTCGGGTCATCTTCATGCGGCCAGATTATGCGCATGCGTGCTTTGTGCCGAAATGGCTATTTGAAAAGTTTTTCAGGAAGTACGAAGAGAAAGGTGAAGGCTGAACAGCGCCAACTGAACAGCCGGGTACTGCAGTGCTCATCAAAAGCGAGGTTAATTATGCGTCAGAAAACCAAGCCAGCGCAACCACAAAATACTGTACATAAAGACATGGCCCGGGATCAGCTTGCCCGAGGATTTACTCCTGAAGCAGTCAACCGGCTGCGTCAGCTTCTCGAGCAGAACAAACTCGCGAGGGAAGGGCATGAGTAACACCGCCGAGATCATCAATTTCCGCGCTCGTACTGAGCACGAGGAGCAGCGCGTGGCTGATACCGACGATGGCTATGCCAGGCTGGCTAACATGCTGCTGGAGGAGTATGCAGGCGCGGATCTGACTAAGCGCCAGTTCAAGGTGCTGCTGGCTGTCCTGCGGCTGACCTACGGGTGGAATAAAAAAATTGACCGTATCAGCGATTCGCAGATTTCGGAGATTGCTCGCCTGCCGGTTAAGCGCTGCAATGAAGCCAAGTTGCAATTGGTTGAAATGAATATTCTTATCCAGCGTGGCCGCCAGTTTGGTCCAAACAAAAACGTCTCTGAATGGCGAATCCCTCAAAACGAGGGATTATCCCTCAATTCAGGGGATAAAAACTCCCTCAAATTAGGGGAGCGCTATCCCTCAAAACAGGGGGACACCAAAGACATTATTCCTAAGACAGTAAAAACAGATCCCCCTAAAGCCCCCAAGGGGGAATTTTCGGAAGAGGTAATCTCACAGGCAAAACAGGTCCTGGAGTATTACAACGAACTCACAGGGAGCACCTGCCGCTCTGCAGAAGCCTTTGCCGTTTTACTGACAGGACGTTCCGCCCGGGCCGCCTACACAGTGGACGATCTGAAGCTGGTGGTGCGCTGGGTTGTGCTGACATGGAAACGCCGTGGCGCAACCACAGTGGCCAAGCCATCGAACATCTGCCGGGTTAACCGCTTTGACGGGTATCTGGCTGACGCATCCGCCTGGTTGGATACCTACGTTGAGATTGACTGTGCAGCTGTGGTCGATGCTTACAACGAACTGGCTGGCGAACGCATGCCTCCAGCAGAACTGGACAGCGACCGGGAAGTGATGATCCGCGAGTTCGTCACGCACATGAGCAAGAAAACCGTGGAAGCCTTCCGCGCGTATTTCTCTGCGTTCCTGGCCGAGGCCCGCCCGTATTACTTCGGTGAAAGCCCGTCTGGCTGGCGCGCTAACTTCGATTACCTGATGAAGCCTGACACGCTGCGTAAAGTACGGGAGGGTTCACTGTGAGCGACCTGTATCTCGAAGCCAGCGTGATCGGCAGCCTGCTGCACGCAGGGCTTACACCGGATGCCAGCGATGTGCTGAATACCCTTGACCCGAAAGCGTTTACCCATCCGTTCTACGTGAAACTGTACGTTGAGATTAAGCGCCAGGCTACGCAGCGCAAGATGATTGATGCGCTGCTTGTGGCTAATGCCATGGGTGACGCCCCGGGGGTGTTTGCTGATGTGATGGAAACTGTGAAAACCATGCCCAGCGCAGCAAACCTCAGAGGGTATGCGAAAAGTCTGAATGAGAAGTTTGTGATCCGCAGCTTCGCCCGTCTGATGGAAACCAGTTACGACAGCATTACCGGGGCTAACAACCATGAGCAGGCTATGGAGAACATCCAGTCGTTTACCAGCCAGGTGATGGCGCTGGGTCGACCCGTTGACGAAGTGATGCCAGTGCACATCGACACACTGCTGGACTCCTACGCCGATGTATTGGAGCGCCGGGTAACCAACGGCGAGGAATCCGACACACTCAAGACCGGGATCGCCGAACTGGACGAGATCACCGGCGGTATGAACGACGAGGACTTTGTTGTGGTGGCTGCTCGGCCCGGCATGGGTAAAACCGAGTTCGCACTGAAAGTCGCCGAGGGTGTTGCCTCGAGTGAGCGCGTGATGGGCGATCACAAGGTTCGTCGCGGAGTGCTGATTTTCACTATGGAAATGAGCAACCAGCAGGTTATTGAGCGCCAGATCGCCGGTGCATCCAATATGCCGGTATCCAGCCTGCGTAAACCATCGCGGATGGATGATGTTGACTGGGGCCGGATCTCTATGGGCATCAAGCGCCTGATGGGCCTTGATGTCTGGATGGTGGATGCGGCAAACCTGACTATTGAGCAGATCCGTTCTATCGCAGAACGACACAAGCGCCTGTTCCCTGGACTGTCCCTGATTCTGGTCGACTACCTCGGTCTGATTAAAAAGCCCCGAGCTGAACGAAATGACCTGGCGATCGCTGTTATCTCCGGCGGTCTGAAGACCATGGCTAAAGAGCTGAAAACGCCGGTGCTTTCGCTCAGTCAGTTATCGAGAGAAGTGGAGAAGCGCCCGAACAAGCGGCCGGTGAATGCGGATCTGCGCGACGGTGGCAGCATTGAACAGGACGCTGACAGCATCATCATGCTCTACCGGGATGCCGTCTATAACGAGAACAGCCCGGCAGCCAAATTCGCCGAAATTATCGTTACAAAAAACCGTTTTGGCGAACTGGGGACCGTTTACCAGGAATTCCGCAATGGTCACTTCCACGAAACTAACCAGGACGAGGCCCGGCACATCTGCACCGAGAAAGTCGCCGCCAGTCGTAGTCCGGCCAGGAGAGATTTTTGATGCAGGTTTACGATATCTGCCCGCTGCCGAAGCCACGCATGACGCAGCGCGATCGCTGGGCAAAGCGGCCAGCAGTTCTCCGGTACCGCGCATTCTGCGATGAAGTGCGCCTGCGCGGGGTAACGCTTCCCGTCTGTTGCTCGCACGTCACGTTCGTGATGCCCATGCCGCCCAGCTGGAGTAAGAAAAAGCGCGCGGCACACGCTGGCCAGCCGCACCAGCAGAAACCGGACGCCGACAATCTGCTCAAAGCGTTGATGGACGCCATCTATCACGACGACTGTGCCGTGTGGGATGTGCGCGTTACGAAGCTGTGGGGCGAAGCCGGCAGCATCCAAATTACCGAAACAGCCTGAGGAGGCCGTATGCCAGAACTGACCGAGATCCAAAAAAACGTCTGTCGCTTCATCAGGGATTACTCAGCGGAGAACGGCTACGCGCCATCCAGGCAGGACATGTGCGACCACTTCGGCTGGACGCAGAGGCCCATATCAAAGCGCTCATGAACAAAGGCGCCATATCAAATAAGCCCCGCAAGCCGCGCACGCTCAATGTGCTGATCGACGTTTGACCGCAGTGAAGCCGTGACAGCAGTAGAGCCAGATAAGAAAAACAGATCGAAACGATAAGGGGAAACAACAGTGAGAATCGAAGCCGTGTTAAAACATTTCAGCGCAAAAAGCCTGATGATCACCGACATCCCCGGCGCGACCGCATCGGACAGTTTGAGCGGTACCGACGTCATGGCCGCAATTGGCATGTGCCATGCGTCCGCCAGTTTCGGTATGAGCGCTTACCTCGGTAAAGCGGGCATCAGCCAGCACGATCGGGAAGATGCCGCCAAAGCACTGGCGCTGTATGCCCGTAAAACCGCCCCTGCGCTTCTCAGTAAGGCCGCTGGCAGAAAAATGGGCCAGTGCATGATAGTGCTGGCTAAATTCGCCTACGACGATTACGCGCGTTCTGCTGCTGATACGACTAATTGCCCTGATTGCCGTGGGCGCGGTGTCACGAATACGCTGGCCAATGTCATGACGCATCCGGGGTGTGGATCAACGCCAGCAAACCATCAGTTGCAACTGGTGGAAAACACCTGTGTGACATGTCACGGAAAAGGAAAGCTGTCAGCGCGCTGCCGCTGTGGTGGTACCGGGCGGGTTCGTGACATCGAGAAATCAAAGCTGGTGGGCGCTCCGGTTGAGAAGGACTGCGACCGTTGCGGCGGCCTGGGTTTCAAGCGGCAGCCATCCACACTGGCGTTTACCGTGATACGGCACCTGGTCCCTGACCTGAACGAACGCACGTGGCGCCGCAACTGGAAACCGTTCTATGAAAAGCTGATCACTAAATGCGAAATGGAAGAGAGTTGTGCAGGGGATGAGTTCCAGAAAATTACCCGCTGATGAACAAATTACTATTGCATTTTGTCCGAAATTGGATAAATATCTCTCCCATCGTGGGATTTTAATGCTCACAGATAATTAAACGAATTCGAAGGCTCCGCATATGCGGGGCCTTTTTGCTTTACAGGGCTTCGATACTAACTTTCTGCTCTACTAACTGCCGTCCAGCAGCTGCTTATATTCCTTTCTTGGCATGTATTAGCTATCTCTGCGCCGAAGGCAGTGCGTGTTTTTTCAATATTATCATTGGTCACATGACCTCCTTTTTCGCCGTTATTTCTCCAGTGACTAAAAAACAGCTTCTCGTTTCCATTATCAATAGCAGCTCGGATAGCTGTCTGTCTGGCCGGCTGTTTTGATGGGATAGTTTCTGGGATGCTGTTTGAAAAGCTAGTGAAGAAATCTGACGTTTTGAATCGGTTGGCAGGGTCAGGCGTGACCCCCAGGGCATCCAAAAGATCCTTGTAAGCTGATTCTGGTCGGATGGCCGTGCCAATTTCAAATCCAGGTTGAACATTCACAATGAAAGCGCACTTGTGCCCAATTGCGCCGAACAAAAGTTGGAATGGCTTCCTATCTATCAGAAAAAGGATATCAAACACGGTCTTGTTATGTTGATATTGAAATCGAGAGCTAGTTATCTTTTTGGACATCATGTCCTTGTACAGCTCTTTAAGCTTAGATAAATACATTAGGGATCCTTATTTTTTAGGTTCATTAATGACCATAACTCTAAATTACTACGATTTAAAGTGCTGATACATAAGATGTAAATTAGCAATGATTCAAAACCATCTTTGATCTGTATCACGCGACCATAATCGATACGATCCCCAAGACACCTTTAACGATTGGCACGCTTCTGGGAGTCGCTGTTCTTTAGGCATTAGAAAATTCAAAGGCTCACTTCGGTGGGCTTTTTTTAATTCCTTTCCCACCCACACACGGCACCACGGCAAAGCCGGAGGTGAATATGTATCGAATGGACAAACTAACAACGGGCATTGCCTACGGAGCGTCAGCGGGTAGTTCAGGCTTCTGGGCATTACAGCTCCTCGATAGAGTCAGCCCGTCACAGTGGGCGGCGATCGGGGTGCTTGGTAGCTTGGTATTTGGTCTGCTGACGTTCCTCGCGAATCTCTATTTCAAAATCAAAGAAGACAGGCGTAAAGCCGCAAGGGGTCAGTAATGGCATTGTCACCACAACTGAAGAAAAGCATTGCCGGGGCTGTGAGTGGCGGTGCTCTGGCTATTGCAGCTGTGCTTGTCCCTTCGCTGGAGGGGAAAGAGAACAAGCCCTATCAGGATGTCGTTGGTGTATGGACGGTCTGCTACGGCCACACTGGCCCCGACATAATCAAAACAAAGACGTATACAGACGCGGAATGCCAGGCGCTACTGAATAAAGACCTGGTGCCGTTCGCCCGTTCGGTTGAGCGCTCCGTGAAAGTCCCTGCCACTGAATACCAGAAGGCCGCGCTAATCTCATTCAGCTACAACGTTGGCGATACCGCGTTCGAGCGTTCGTCTCTGCTACGCAAGCTTAATGCTGGGGACTACACCGGGGCGTGTGACGGCCTGCGCCAGTGGATTTATGCAGGCGGCAAGCAGTGGAAAGGTCTGATGAATCGACGCGAGATTGAGCGGGAAGTCTGCATGTGGGGCCAGAAATGAACGTAAAAGGCTGGCTGGTTATCGCTGTAGGGTTTCTTCTGTCGGTCATCATCATCTTGGTTCTTCAGTCGCAACTAACAAAGCAGAAAGCTCGCGCCGAGACAGCCGAGTCACTGTCGAAACAGCGTCAGGAAGCTATCACTGACATGCAGACGCGCCAGCGTGATGTAGCCGCACTCGACGCCCAATACACGAAGGAGTTAGCAGATGCCCAAGCCAGTATTGACCAGCTTCACTCTGATGTTGTTGCTGGTCGTAAGCGGTTGCAGCTCAACGCCACCTGCCAGAAACAATCCACCACCGGCACCGCCAGCATGGATGATGCAGCCCGCGCCGGACTTACTGACGCCGCTGAACGGGATTATTTCACCCTCAGAGACAGAATCGAAACCAGCGGAAAGATGATCGCCGGATTGCAACAGTACATTAGAGAGCAGTGTATTAAATGATACGATTATCGTCATAAAAGGTAATAAAGCTTCGCTTTAACCTAATGCGAATAGTTCCTCTTTTTATATACTCTAGAGTGCCTAGGATAGTAGGAACCCCAAGGGATAGATACTTACCCCCTAAAGCTTTCCATTCAACTAACTTACTGGATAGATAGATTTCTGATACAGGATGATATCTGGTTAAAAACCGAAGTTCGTATATGGCAGCGATTTGGATTTCAACATAGGGATTTGTATGCTTTCCTTCATCAGTGTCGTGTTGAATTTTCCTCATTACATCATGAAAACGTTTAAACTGAGCCTCTTGGTTCTCTCTTCTGCGGTTAAACAAATACTGAAAAATCCCCCAGAGAAAAGCAAGAGAGGCTCCCATAATTGGCAGTATCGCAATATACTTGGTTAAAATATCTATAGCTGACATCAAGTCGATTTCCAAATTTATACCGAATACGCACTTTATCGGCGTGGAGACTGAAACCATTAGTCATTTTCGTAAAGAAGATTGATCACGGGCAAGAAGTTACTTATAAAATTCCTTTATCGAGACTTATGAAGGTGGCAATGTATAGCCTCCAATTATGAAAGGAGGTTGTGATGTTAGATAATTATTTTACCCCAAGCGAAGGCGTTGAAAAGAAACAGAGACTACTGGCTGTCCAAGCTGCGCTTGAAATAGCAAAGGCTTCGGTTGGTAGCTCCGAAGGATCAACTTTTTCAAGAGTTGATGATGATTTGAATCATGTAGCTAAAGTAGTGTCAGATTTAGCCGATGCCATTCAGGCCTCATTGGGTAAGTAATCAAACATGAATGTTAGCTGAGCCACCTCCGGTCGGTTTTTTATTGTTCTGAACTTGCGTAATGAAAAAAAAGGGTGATGCTATCACCCTTTAATTCAATCACTTAAAGTCATTGTGGCTGTTTTCAATTGTGATTTTGGTAGTATGTTCTACATCACCAAATGGGCCTTGGGTAATGCGATGTTCAATGTTAGTCACATTCGAGTAGTCGCCTGATGTGTTGCAGATTGATTCTCTATCCTCTCCCCTCAAATCCTGCACATTGATTGAGTCTCCGAGGCTTATAGCACCAAATGGTGTATGTGACCTTAACTCAAGCAAAGCTGTGTTTTCTTCTCGACTGAAAACTACCAGTCGGTATGTATTTGGGTTCAAATTGCTCATACGTAATCCTGTGTGTGAAATAAAGTCCTGATTGGCTGCGCAAAAACTAACGCAGCCTTACGATATATGGTCCTTGAAAAAATTATGTCAAGGGTTTTGCATGGTTATTGCCATCACAATGCCTAGCGTGCCGGGCATCGTAATGGCTCTAAACAAAGAGATATCACATGGCAAAACCGGACTGGGGGGCCATTCAGAAAGAGTTCCTCGCCGATCACGCCATATCAGGAATATCACCGAAGGAGTGGTGCGAGGCGCGGGGTTACAACTACTCCACGGCCCGCCGCTACATCAAGCACCCTTCTGCGCAAAATGCGCAAACCACTGCGCAAGAGAAAGTGCGCAGTGCGCAGTCAAAGCGCAGCGCAAAACAACTCGTTGCTAATGACAACCTGAACGATCAGCAGCGTCGGTTCGTTGCCGAGTACCTCAAAGATAACAACGCCACTCAGGCCGCTATCCGCGCCGGGTACAGCGTTGCGTCTGCCGGGCAGCTTGGATATCAGTTGCTTCAAAAACCTTCAATAATCGACGCCATCACTGAGCAGCAGACTGCGCAGATGTCCCGCGTGCTGATTTCGGCGGATACCGTTCTTGCGCAGATGTGGCAACTGGCCACCTTCGATGCTAACGACCTGTCGCAATACCGCCGTGGATGCTGCCGGTACTGCTGGGGCTTCGGCCATAACTACCAGTGGCGCGATATGGTCGAGTTTGACGAAAAGCAGGATGAAGCCACTGAACGTGATAAGCCTGGCCCGAAGGATGTAGGCGGATACGGCTACGACGCAACGAAGCCCGCTAATCCCGAATGCCCTCGCTGCAATGGCGAGGGGCTGGGCCGTCCGTATATTCAGGACACACGCGAACTGCCGCCGATTGCTCGCCTCGCTTACTCCGGTACGAAGGTCGGAAAAAACGGCATTGAGCTGGCCAGCATAAGCCGGGAACGGATGTTCGAAGCGGTGGCGAAGCGGCTCGGCCTGGCGGATACCGAATTCACGCAGAAATTGCAGCAGATCGAGATTGAGAACCGGCGGCTGGAGCTGGAGCGGAAGCAGCTCGAGGTTGATCAGCTCCGTCGTGAACTGGCGCGCTCCGGTAAGCCGGACGGGCTTGAGGATGATTATCAACTGCAGAGCCTTAACCCTGATGAACCACTCCCGGACAACCCAATTCTCTGAAGGCTCAGTAAGCCTCACGCCGAAACAGGCAAACATCTATGCGTGGGGCTGGCAGCGATCTGCACGTTTTCGGGATGCTGTCTGCGGACGGCGTTTTGGCAAAACCTTCCTAGGTAAAGCTGAGATACGCCGCGCTGCACGTCTGGCCGTGAAATGGCAGGTCAGCGTTGAGGATGAAATCTGGTACTGCGCCCCGACGCAGAAGCAGGCAAAACGTGTGTTCTGGAGGCGGTTAAAGCAGGCGATCCCCGCTCACTGGCGCGCAACCAAGCCGAATGAGACTGAGCTGTCTATAACGTTGCGTAGCGGGCATATCATTCGCTGCGTTGGACTGAACAACTATGACGATCTGCGTGGGTCAGGTCTGTTCTTTGTGCTGGTGGATGAATGGGCGGACTGCCCATATGCAGCATGGGAGGAGGTTATCCGCCCGATGCTGTCAACATGCCGTTATGTCGTCAATGGCGTGCTCTACATCGGCGGGCATGCGCTGCGGATCGGCACACCCAAAGGCTTCAATCATTGCTATGACACCTATCTTGCCGGGCAGGATGGCAGGGAGCCAGACCATCGCAGCTGGAGTTATACATCTGTTGATGGCGGCAATGTTCCAGAGGAGGAACTGGAGTCTGCCCGGCGAAAAATGGATCCGCGCACTTTTCGCCAGGAGTATGAAGCCAGTTTCGAAAACTATCAGGGGGTTGTTTACTACTGTTTTGACCGCCGCCAGAACCACACCGACGAAAGCCTACGCCAAAATGACGCGCTGCACATCGGTATGGACTTTAACGTCAGCAAGATGGCCGCCGTTGTTTACGTCATGCGCGAAGGGTTGCCATGCGCAGTTGATGAGTTGATGGAGGTGTTCGACACGCCAGCGATGATCACCAAACTGCAGGAACGTTTCGTTGGGCATAAAATCGCGATATATCCTGATGCCTCTGGCGATAACAGAAAATCAAGCAATGCCAGTGAGTCAGATATAGCACTTCTCAAAGCCGCTGGTTTTACGGTGAACGTGAATCCAACCAACCCAGCAGTGAAAGACAGGGTGAATGCGATGAACGGCATGCTTTGCAATACATACGGTGAACGGCGCATGCGCGTTAACACCCATAAATGCCCCAAGTATACGCACTGCCTTGAGCGTCAGATTTATAACGATGCTGGAGAACCTGACAAGAAGGGAGGCTTTGACCACGGAAATGACGCCGGCGGTTATCCAATCGCATACCTTTTCCCAGTCAAGAAGCCGCAGGGCAAATCAACTCCACTACGGATGTAAACCATGCCAGATATCTCAACACCCAATCTCGATTACGGGAACATGCTGCAGGCGTGGGACATCAATGATGCCCTCATGGGCGGCACGCTTTACATGCGCACGCTGGGCGAGGCGTATTTGCCTAAATGGCCGAACGAAGATCCGGAAGCGTATAAGCACCGCCTCAGTGTCGCCACCCTGCTGCCTGGCTACGAAGAGACAATCTGCCAGAACATTGGCCGTGTATTCGCTGAACCGTTGAAACTGAGTGATGACACTCCCGATCAACTGGTGACCATCACCACCAATTTCGATATGGCCGGTAACCGGCTTGACGTTTGGGCGCAGGAGCTATTCCGCATTGCTTCACAGTATGGACTGGCTCATGCGTTGGTGGATTATCCGCGTGTTGACCGGGAGAACACCCGCACGAAGGCACAGGAGAAGGCCAGCGGTGCACGCCCTTATGCAACTTTGATAAATCCCCGTCAGGTCATCGGCTGGGAATCAGAAGTGCAGAATGGGCGAGTGGTACTTACTGAGCTGCGTATCAAAGAGGTGGTTGTAGAAAAAGCGGAGCAGTTCGGGCAGACGAAAGTCGAGCAGATCCGCTATATGACGCCGGGCAAAGTCCAGATTTACCGGAAATCGACCGTGGGTGATGGCGCGATCGCCTGGGCCTTGCATGAAGAGTGGGAAACATCACGGCAGGACATCACGCTGGTTACGCTTTACACCAAGCGTACCGGGTTTATGTGCGGCTCACCACCATTGCTCAATCTGGCAATGCTCAATATCAAACACTGGCAGAGCCAGAGTGAGCAGGACAACATTCTGCACGTTGCCCGTGTGCCGATCCTGAGTGTTTATGGGCTTGCAGAAGGGCAGGAACTGACAATCGGATCATCCAGCGCGATCCGCTTTGATGACAGACAACGACAGGGTGTCGAATACACCGAACACACTGGCTCTGCTGTTGGTGCTGGTAAAACCTCGCTGGAAGACCTCGAACAGCAAATGCGCATGGCTGGAGCCAAGCTGCTGCGCTCGGAGAACACCTCAACCAAGTCTGTCGATCAGACCAATGAGGAGCGCATGCAGGAGCACTCACCGCTCTATACCATGGCGAATTCGCTCGAGGATGCGCTCGACAACATCATGCAGATCATGGCCGAGTGGCTTGGCCTGGCTGAGGGCGGCAATGTCGATGTGCGCACGGAGCTGGAAGCGGCAGAGCAGACTATCAATGCACCAGCGGCGCTGGCAATCCAGTCATTGCGCCAAAGTGGTGACATTCGCCGGGTGGATGCGGTTCGCGGCCTGCAAAGCCTGAGAATCATCGATCCGGACGCAAAGCCGGAAAGCATTATCGACGAGTTAATCAACCAGGCACCTGACCTGATCGGTGGCAATAATGGCAACGGTAAACAACCGACTGAGTGATGAAAGCATTGCGCATGCATTGTTTGTCAGCCGGTACGGCACTGGCGCTGCCCGGCGAATGGTCAAAACTCTCAATGAGAGCGATGCAGAGCTGACAGCGCGGCTGCTGGTGGCAATGGATAGCCTCGGACGAGATGGCTTCACAGTGAACCGTCTTGAGAGCCTGCTGGGAAGTGTTAGAGAGGTAAATCATACGGCGGTGCAGGGCGCATTCGGCACGCTGGCAGACGAGTTACTGGCGTTCGCTTCGCATGAGGTTGGCTACCAGCATGACCTGTTCAATGAGCTGCTGCCTCATGCAGTGCTGCGTCATTATCCACTGGCCGCAATCACACCAGATATGGCATACGTAGCGGCGATGTCCAGGCCGTTCCAGGGGCGCCTGCTGAAAGAGTGGGCGGAGAATCTGGAAACTGACCGACTCAAACGTATCAGCAACACGGTCCGCTCGGGCTATCTGGCTGGCGATACGACCGAACAGATAGCCAGAAAGGTTCGCGGTACCGTAACCAATAATTTTCAGGACGGCTCGCTGCAAATGAGCCGGGCTAACGCTACCAGCATCACCAAAACAGCGGTGAGCCATGTTGCGGCGGTAGCGCGTGACAGCTTTGCAGAGGCAAACAGCGACATTCTCGACTGTAAGCAGTGGCTATCAACGCTGGATAATAAGACAACGCCAACCTGTATCATCCGCGACCGTAAGAAGTACACGCTGGACGGCAAGCCCGTGGGACACAAAATCGCTTACCTGCAAGGCCCCGGGCGTATCCACTTCTGCTGCCGTTCCACTGAAACGCTGGTGACGAAGTCCTGGAGTGAACTGGGTATCGACAGTGGCGAAATGGATGCAGGCACCAGGGCATCAATGGACGGGCAGGTACCAGAGGATACGACCTATCTGGAGTGGCTGGCACGTCAGTCACCAGACAGGCAGGACCAGGTGCTGGGCGTTGAACGGGGGCGCATGTTCCGAGATGGTGAGTTGCAACTCGGCGACATGTTCACCGATAAGGGCGAGTGGCTTACGCTGGCCCAACTCAAAAAAATGTCATAACCGCAAATAAATCATCTTTTATCAGGCTGCCCCCGGGTGGCCTTTTTTTATGCCTGCCGTTTAGCGGATGCAACGCGGCGCCGGGGTGGATGCCCCCTTAAACAGTGGCCGGAAGGCCTGGAGAACACCATGAAATTGAAACTTGATGCTAACGGTCATGTGGTAGTTGAAAACGGCATGCCGGTATATGTCCATGACGACGGCAAAGAAATCGCCTTCGACGCCGCACAGGCCGTCAGCAAGATTAGCGCGCTTAATGGTGAGGCAAAGACTCACCGTGAAGGCAAAGAAGCTGCTGAGGCCAGCCTGGCTAAGTTCGCCAACATTAGCGACCCAACCAAAGCACTCGAGGCGCTGGAAATGATGACCAAAATCGACCAGAAGAAGCTGATCGACGCTGGCGCCGTTGACCAGGTTAAAGCCGAAATCACCAAATCATTCCAGACCCAGCTGGACGAAGCGAATGGCAAAAACCAGAAGCTCGAGCAGCAGTTGTACGGCGAAATGATTGGTGGCCGTTTCGGTGGCTCCAAGTTCATCCAGGAGAAGATGGCGATCCCCGCTGACTTCGTTCAATCACGCTTTGGCAACTCCTTCAAAATCGAAGATGGCAAGGTCGTGGCCTACGACGGCACCGGCAATAAAGTGTATTCCCGCGCCAAACCGGGGGAGCTGGCCGAATTCGACGAGGCGCTGGAATTCCTGGTCGAGCAGTATCCGCAGAAAGACCACATCCTGAAAGCCTCCGGCAACTCAGGCGGTGGTTCTCAGCAGTCCCAGCATCAGGCTGGACAGAAAACACTTAAGCGCTCTGCGTTCGATTCGCTGGATCTGGCAGGCAAGCAGAACGCGCTCAAAGAAGGCACCACCATCATTGACTAACCCCTTTTGCCGTAGCTCGGAAGAGACGCGGTGCCAGAGCTGGATAGCTCAAAAATCACCCCTCAATTCGCAAAGGAAATTACCAAATGTCTAATACCCTCACTGGGTTGATCCCGACTATCTATACCGCTCTGGACGTTGTGTCCCGCGAGCAGGTGGGCTTTATTCCCGCCGTTGCACGTAATGCTAAAGCCGATGCTGCAGCTAAAGGGCAGACGGTTACCGCGTCTGTCGCGCCAGTGGCAACCACCGTCGATATCGAGCCTGGCCCAACCGCACCAAACAACGGTGATCAGGACATTGGCACAGTTGATGTCAAAATCACTAAATCCAAAATGGCACCTGTCAAATGGAACGGTGAAGAACAGTTGGCTATTGGTCCGTCAGGTACTTACAACACCATCCTCGCCGATCAGTTCAAACAGGCATTCCGCGCGCTGGCTAATGAAGTTGATGCCGATCTGGGTTCGCTTTACTACGGCACTTCACGCGCGGTTGGTACTGCCGGTACCACGCCTTTCGGTATCAAAGAAGATTTCACAGACGCTGCGCAGGCACGGCAGGTTCTCTCAGATAATGGTGCTCCAACCACTGATATGCAGATGGTGTTGGGTTCTTCTGCTATCACCAACCTGCGCGGTAAGCAGTCAGTACTATTCAAGGCTAATGAAGCCGGTACGGACTCTTTGTTGCGTGAAGGCGTTATTGGACGTCTTGAAGGGTTCAACATCCATGAATCAGCAGGTGTGAAGCGTGTTGCTGCTGGAGCCGGTGCTGGTTACCTGGTAAACGGTGCGAAACAGGCTGGCGATATCATCGTTGCTATCGATACCGGCACTGGCGGCATCGCACAGGGCAGCGTTGTCACCTTCGCTGGTGACGACAATAAGTATGTAGTGGCAGCTGCCACTGCCTCCACCATCACTCTCGCAGCACCGGGTCTGCGTCAGTCTCTGGCCGATAATGCAGAAATCACCATCAGCGGCTCGTTCACCGCGAATATGGCGTTTGATCGAGGTGCGTTCCTGCTTGCAGCGCGTACCCCAGCAATGCCTGAGGGCGGTGACGATGCCGATGACGTGATGAACGTTACCGATCCGGTTTCCGGCATTACCTTCCAGATTGCTCTGTACCGCCAGTATCGACAGGTGCGTTATGAAGTAGGCCTGGCCTGGGGCGTTGCATCCATCAAGCCAGCGCACGCAGTGCTGCTGCTGGGCTAATCACAGGGGCTTCGGCCCCTTTTTTAATCAGGAGGCCATATGGCTGGATTGACCAGAGAACAGAAGGCTGAACGCGAAGCGCAAAAGCTTGCGGAACAGCAGAACAGTGACCAAACCAACACGCAGACCGCTATTGGTGCAAATGCTCCTGAAATCGCAGGGGCATCCAGTGACGGAGCATCAGTAAGCCAGCAGCCAGCGCTGACTGATGGCGGCGATAATGATGCTGATCTGGATGGCAAGTTGGCTGCACTATCTCAGCAACTGGAACAGCAGCTTGCTGCTACCGAAACAGTAATGATGGTGCGTTCCTCCCCAGCGCATCCCGGCGGCCCGGTTGAAGCGGACGTTCATCCCAATGATGTCCATCTTTGGATTGATGAAGGCTGGGTGAAGGATACCAGCGAGGAGGCGTAATGCTGATTACCGATCCCTCTTCACCTGATTTCGAAAGCTACGCCAGCGTTATGGATCTGCGTGACCTGGCTGAGCGGCGGGGCTATGACGTTCCGGTGGAAGATGTTGAGTGTGAGCAGGTGCTGATGCAAGCGATGGATTACCTTTCAGGGCTGAAATGGAAAGGCACCCGCGCATATCCCGATCAGCCTCAGGCATGGCCGCGCACTTGCGTGGTGGTCGATGGTGCCACGCTGCCAGGTAACACCATACCGAAACAGCTGATCCAGGCGCAATGCAGGCTGGCAATCGAAGCACAGGAAACCGATTTGCAGCCATCTACTGCTGGCGGCGGGGAGGTGTTGCAGGAAACGGTAACCGGAGCGGTAAGCGTGACTTATGCGCAGGGCAGCCGAACAGCGGCGCCGTCATTCGCCTGGCTCGGTGGTTTGCTGCGCGGCATGGTAATGGGCAGTAGCCAGATCAGTGTTGTCAGGGGTTGATATGCCAATCAATTATTCCCGTATGCGCGCCACAGCGACCCGCCTGTTGACCGAAAACGGCATGAAGTATGACGTTAAGCGAAAGGGGGGCATCAGGGTTGTGGCTGGTAAAGAGGTGCACGATCCCGACCTGGACTTTACTGCCACAGGCGTGAGAACCGATTACGACCCAAAGGAAATCGACGGTACCAATATTCTGGCCGGTGATGTGCGGATCGCGTTCACTGCTGAAGCTGAGTTGCTGGTGGGTGATCTGATTGAGGTGGACAGCAAACTGCACCGTATTGTCAAACCTCACCCGGTAAAACCAGCATCGCTGGTGCTGTGTTATCAGGCACAATTGAGGGCGTGACATGTCACAAAATCAATCCTTCCTTTCCTCCATTGATGCTTTCGTTAACAAGGCAAAAGCTAACCAGGCAGATGTCGTGCGTGCAGTATCGATCAAGATACTGGCCCGACTGGTTCAGATGTCACCCGTTGGGAATCCTGAGACATGGGCTGTGAACCAGACTGCGGTTTCATATAACGAGGCTGTAGCAGAGCACAACAGTCTGCTGCGGCATAACCCGGAGAACCTGACGAAAGCTGGGCGGCTCAGGCCCGGCCGTAAAGTGAAGGACAGCATGGGTATCACTGCGCCGCCAGGTTATACGGGCGGCCGCTTCCGTGGCAACTGGCAGGTGTCATTCGATCAGAAGTCGGAGGGGGAAACCGGGCGTATTGATAAGTCCGGTAACGAAACCATTGCCGCAGGAAATATGGTGATCGAGCGCTTTAAGGTTGGCATGACAGCGGTCTATTTTTGCAACAACGTGCCGTATGCCTATCCGCTTGAATTCGGTCACTCAAAGCAGGCACCCGGCGGCATGGTGCGGATCACCGCTGCTGAGTTTCAGCGGTTCTTTGATGAAGCGGTACGGGAGGTGCAACAGTGAGTCGGCCTGATATTACGACAGTTCTGGAGGCCCGGCTGGGTGAGTGGGCAGAGGGGCAGGGATTGCAGGTGGCATATGACAATATCTCTTTTGACCCTCCTGGTGGTATTTATCTGACTTCTCACGATATGCCAGCCACGCCTTACGCAATCGACCTCAGCCAGCGCAGCAAAGTCTTTATCGGCGTGTACCAGGTGAATGTGGTGATCCCGGCAGCGCAGGGCCGAACAGCAGGAAAATCTGTTGCCTCCCAAATTGAGGAGATCTTCGCTAACGGTACCGAAATGAACGGAGAAGGATTCGCCTGCTATATCAGTTCTGAACCGGCGCAGTATGCCGGGATCTCCACTGATACCACTTACACCATCCCCATAAGCATGAACTACCGCGCTGACGTGGCGCAGTAATCCCCCTACCGACATTCGTTGGTTTTTTTATGTCCAAATAACGGAGAAACCATTATGGGCTTCGCATTACCTAATGGCGCCACGGTGTTCGTTGGTTCAGAGCTGGATGATGCTATTCCAGTAACGGCCGTATCGAATGCTCTTGGCGCTGTATTCACCGTTGCCACCGGCCATGGGCTGGCGGTTGATGATGTCGTGCTGATTAAATCGGGTTGGTCATTAATTGACGATTTGGTTGCTCGCGTTTCTGCGCAGACGGCTACCAGCATCACGGTCGGCATTATCGATACGTCAGATGTGAACTTCTTTGCAGCCGGTGCAGGTATCGGTTCAATTCAGAAGGTTACTGGCTGGACGGAAATCCCTCAAATTACGGAGGTGGCGCCATCAGGCGGCGATCAGCAGTATGTGCAGATCCAGTTCCTGGCGGATGATAACCAGCGAAACCTGGCGTCATATAAAGCGGCCAAAACGCTGACTTATACCCTCGCGCATGATTCAGCGCTGCCGATTTATCCAGTGCTGAAAAAAGCCGATCGATATGGGGACACTATGCCCATGCGCATGTACGTACCCAAGGCGAAAGAGATGCGCTACTGGTCTGGCACGCCATCATTCGACGGCGAACCGACATCAGCGGTAAACGCGGTGGAAACAACCACTGCTGCATTCTCCCGGAAGTCCCGCGATATGACGTTCTACAAGGAAAAGTGAGCACAGTAGCGGTAACTGGCGTCAGCCTGGATAAATCGACGATTGCTCTGGCAGTCGGTGAAACGTCCACGCTGGCCGCTACTGTACTTCCCACCAACGCCACTAACAAAGCCGTCATCTGGTCATCATCTGTTCCGACTATCGCTACCGTAACCAGCGGTGGGGTAGTGGAAGGTGTTGCTGATGGCAATGCAACTATCACCGCGACTACTGAAGACGGCACCAAAACAGCAAATTGCACCGTGACGGTAGCTTAACCACGCCCCCGGATGGGGGCTTTCTCAGAGAGAATTATGGCAACTAAATTTCAGCTTCAACCAAAGCCGACTTTCAAGGTCGACGTATCGATTCCGCGCGCTGGTGATGAAAATGGAGTTATCACATTCACCTTCAAGCACAAGCCGCTGAAAGAGCTTACTTCACTCGAAACGATGGAAGGAAAAACCACCGTTGATTTTCTGATCGAAATCACAGAAGCATGGGCGTTGCCCGATGAGTTCAACCGCGACAATCTCGAAACGCTGCTTGATAACTACCCGCGCGCGCTCGAAGCCGTCACCAAAGCTTATTACGACGAGCTGATGACGAATCGCCAAAAAAACTGATAGCGGTTGCCTCGGCGTTTTATACGCCTGCCCCCTCCACAGAAGACCTCGCAGCATTCGGCCTGAGCGCTGATGACTATACCGAAGAAGAGCAGACCGTTGAGGTCTGGCCTGATTGCTGGGCCGCATTTGGCGTTTTCCGTGCCATGGCAACGCAATGGCGCACTGGTGTGGGCGGGATTACCGGGTTGGATTACAACGTTCTGCCCTGGTTGATGAAAATGGAAGGCATAGACGACGAGGCTGCCGCGCTCAATGACGTCCGGATTATGGAACGTGCTGCGCTGGACCTGATCCACAGTAAGGGGGCGTAATGTCCGATATTGCAACAATTTCGCTCCGCGTTAACACCTCCGAACTGGAACGCGGCAATAAGGCTCTGGATGATTTTAAGGATGCTGCTGGTGCCGCCGCAAAGGGGGCTGACGATTTAGGAACCAGCAATAGAAGCGCAGGGAAACTGACGGCGGACGCTGCGCGGGAGATCAACGAGATTCATCAGCGTGTGCGTGACTTTACCAACGCACAGAAGCAGAGCCAGAGCAGCACCAAAGGTGCAACTCTGGCAACCGCCCAGCAGCAGCAGGAGCTGCAAAACCTGCTCAACCGCATCAGCCCGGTAAACCGTGCGCTGAATGACTTGGACGACCTGCAGACCAGCTTGTCGAAGCATCGCGGCAATCTTGACACGGAAACCTACGCCCGCTTTAACGCTATTCTGGATACCACTCGCACCAAACTTGCTCAGGTGATGGAGTCAGAAACGGCAGAGGGTCGCGCCCGTCAGGAGCAGGCGCAAAACGCAGAACGTGCTGCTGTTTCACAAAAGTCGTTTCTGCAAAGTCTCAATGATCAGGCGGCCGCGTTTAAATCTTCTAAAGCTGACATCGCTGAATACCGTGCCGCGCAAATGGGTATTAGCCAGCAAGCCGCCCCTATCATCGCCCGGCTACGTGAGCAGGAGCAGGCCGTTGCACGCGAGGCGGATCAGAAGCGTGCTGCTACCATCGCATCCAGAGGGTTGAAACAGGCACTGGCAGAACAGGAATCTGCTGAACGTGCAGTAGCAGCTGAATCAAGGCGTGCCGCCGCGGCGCAGCAGACCTTCATTGAGTCCCTGCAAAGCCAGGTCACAGCGATCGACAAAACACGCTCTGAGTTACTGGAGCTTAAAGCCGCACAACTGGGTGTTTCATCGCAGGCCGCGCCGATGATTGCCCGACTGCGGGATCAGGAAAATGCGTGGAAAACGGGTGCTGTTAGTGCAGGTCAGTATCGCCAGGCAATGCGTATGCTCCCGGCGCAGTTCACTGATATCGCGACTTCCATCGCTGGCGGTATGCCTATCTGGATGATCGCCATTCAGCAGGGCGGCCAGATCAAGGACTCATTCGGTGGAGTAGGTAATTCACTCAAGGCGCTGGCCAGTCTGATCACTCCCGTCCGCCTGGCGCTCGGCGGGCTGGTTACGGCTGGTGCGCTGGTGGCCTACAACTTCTTCAGTGCGGCAGAGCGTTCTGAAGAGCTGCGAAAGTCTCTGGCGCTGACCAACAGCTATTCAGGGCTGACGGCCACATCCCTGCAGAACACAGTATCAGCGGCTAACGCAGCTGGCGTGTCCTACTCAAGCGCCTCTGATTCTCTGAACAGTTTAGTAAAAGCTGGTGTGCCGGCCGGTGCTAATTTCGAGATGCTGACCGTATCGGTGTCGAAATTTTCGAAGGAGTCCGGCGTTGCGCTCGACGAAGTGGCCAAAGATATCGCGGCGCTGGCGAATGACCCGTCAAAAGGCATCCTGGCGCTGAACGAGAAATATCATTTCCTCACTGCGGTGCAGTACCAGCATATCGCTGCGCTGCAGGAAGAGGGGCGCTATACCGAAGCGCTGGCGGAGGCTAACCGCGTTGCCGCTGACGGTATGGAAACTGCAGCTACCAACATGAAGGAATCACTGGGTACTGTCTCACGCATCATGCGCGGTCTAACCGACATGGCCAAAGGCATGTGGGACGCGATTGAGGGCATTGGCCGCGCTCCAACACAGAACGAAGCGCTGACCACACTGATGAACCGTCGCAACAGTGTGCAGGCGCAAATCACCAACTCAGAGGCGACCGGATATAACCAGAAAAACGGCCGCCTTGATGAGTGGCGCAAAGAACTTGGTGTGCTTAACGCTCAGATCAACGCTTTTACTCTTCAGGGCGATATTCAGGTAGCGAAGGAAAAAGCCGCCAGCGATGCGCGGGCGCAGCATAACCAGAATCTGACTGATGCCATATCTCTGCAGCAGGGTCTTAATCAGGGGCTTACCAACGCTGAGAAGCGTGAAAAGGCTATCACTGAGCTGAATCAGCAGCGCATCCGAATGAATAAAGCGGCAGCGGCTGATCCTAAAAGCAACCTTGGTATGTCGGATGCTGATTATCAGAAGCGCCTGGCGAACATTGCCAATCAGTATAAGGATCCGAAGACTGCCAAAGGCAAAACCTATACCACTCCAGCGGGGAATAGGGCTGAGGATAGCGGGCAAAGCGAGCTTCTGGCACTGCAGGCTCAATATAAAGTTCTCCAGCAGCACAGCAGCATCAATGATGTCATCAGTCAGCAGCGCAAAGATCTTTGGAAAACCGAATCACAGTTCACTGTGCTGGAGGAAGCGGCACGGACTCGCCAACTGTCAAAGCAGGAGCAATCCCTGCTCGCCAGTAAAGACCAGGTGCTGCAGTTGGCGCGCCAGAAAGCGTTACTTGGCGACCAGATCACCGCCCAGGAGCAGCTTAACAAGCGCATGGACACTGCGCAGAAGTATGCGACGCAAATGGCTGAGAAACAGCAGGCGTTGCAGACCAGCTCAACAATGAGCGACCGAATGGCAAGCCGTGAAGCAGCTCGTTCTCAGCTTCGTAGCGGCTGGCAGAACGCTGGTGGAAGCCTGTCTGATGATGGTTATCGAACTGAGCTAAAAGCGGCAGAGGACTATTACGCTGCTGAAGACGCGCTTCGTAGCGACTGGCTGTCCGGTGCTAAAAAGGGATGGGCTGAATATCAGGACTCTGCAACCAACGTTTATTCATCTGTGAGCCAGGTTGCACAGGCCGGGTTAAATGGCCTGGCCGATGCCCTCACATCGATGGTCACCACTGGAAAGGCCAGCATCAAAGATTTTGGCGTTTCCATGCTGAAGATGATCGTTGAGGTTATCAACCGTCTTCTCATTGCCTACGCAGTTCAGCAGGCTCTCGGCTGGATTAGCGCTGGCGCATCAGCTACATCAACGGCAGCCTCGGCTGGTTCAACTGGTGCTATGGGCATGTCTACCAGTTATGCCGCATATGACGAAGGTGGTTATACCGGTTCTGGCGGGAAGTATGAGCCTGCCGGTGTTGTACACAAAGGTGAATTCGTTTTCACCAAAGAGGCGACACAGCGGATCGGCGTATCAAACCTTTACGGGATGATGCGCGGCTATGCAGATGGCGGCGTGGTCGATGGTGCAGGGATGATGTATGGCACATCGTCCAGTGGCGCTGCAGGTGTAAACGTACAAGCCTCAGTCACCGTAAACACTGGAGACAACCAACAGCAATCAGCCAGCCAGAACGCTGCACTTTCCAAAGCCTATCAACAGACAGTTGATCGCTCTGTGAGAGAGGGGATTCAGAGGGAAACACGGCAAGGTGGCATCATCTGGCAGGCCCAGCAGACCCGTTAACGCCCGGTCCGCCGGGCATTTCTTCCTGGAGGGAAAATGGCGATCGAAACATTTACCTGGCGAACCCAGATCCAGAACCAGCCCCAAGGGGCTTACACACAACGTGTGCGTGAAGCAGGGTTTGGGGATGGGTACAAACAGGTGTCAGGGGACGGACTAAACCCTGAGTCACAAAGCTGGCCTCTCACCTTTACAGGTCGTGAGCAGGACATGCTGCCAATCCATACCTTCATGCGCAATCATGTAGTTAAATCCTTCATCTGGACGCCACCTTACGGTGTTGCAGGCCTTTACCGCGTAGCGAAGGAGTCCATCGGCGCAATGCCGATCGGCGGTAATGCTATGACCGTCATAGGGACATTCGAACAGGCATACGCATCATAGGAGCCATATGGCTATCAACAGTGATATACAGAAACTGGAACCGGGAAACTGGGTCAGGCTTCTCGAGGTGGATGGTAGCGAGTTTGGCGCTGATATATTGCGCTTCCATGCGCATAACATTCCTCATACTCCTGAGGAAATTGCAGCGGCCGGTGGAGATAAAACCAAACTGCCACCAAAGTCTATCTGGTGGCAGGGAAACGAATATACTGCGTGGCCATGTGAGATTACAGGAATTGAGGCTGCTACCAGCGGCACAAGCGCACAGCCAAAGCTATCTGTGGCAAACATCAACGGTTCTATTACGGCTCTTTGCTTAGCTTACGACGATATGCTGCAGGCCAAAGTGTACGTTCATGACACGTTTGCGCAGTACCTCGACGTGCGGAATTTCGCGGGGGGCAATGTTACCGCCGACCCGACACAGGAAAAGATCCAAGTATTCTATATCGACAGCAAAAGCAAGGAAGTGCCTGGTGTAAGTATTGAATTCACATTGAGCAGCCCGATGGACCTGCAGGGGCTGATGATCCCCACACGCCAGTTGCACTCACTTTGCACCTGGTGCATACGAGGGAAGTACCGCAGCGGCGATGGCTGCGACTATGCCGGTACCAAATATTTCGATAAGCACGGCAATCCGGTAGATGACCCCTCGCAAGATGTTTGCAATGGCACTCTGAACAGTGGGTGTAAACCCCGTTTTGGCGCTAACAATCCGCTGCCTTTTGGTGGCTTCCCTGGCACCTCCCTGATTAAGAGCTGATCATGCGTGAAAAAACTCAGCAGGCAATATTTGAGCATGCGCGTCAGTGCTATCCGTCGGAGTGCTGCGGCGTCATTGCGCAGAAAAGCCGGGTAGAGCGGTATTTTCCCTGCCGTAACCTGTCGGAAAAGCCAGAAGATGATTTCCACCTCTGCTCGGAGGATTACGCCGCGGCGGAGGACTGGGGAACCATTACTGCGATCATTCACAGCCATCCGGATGGCACCACCCATCCCAGCGAATTGGATAAAGCCCAGTGTGATGCCACTAAACTGCCCTGGCATATCGTCAGCTGGCCAGAGGGGGATCTGCGTACCATACAGCCCCGTGGCGAATTGCCGCTCCTTGAGCGCTCATTTGTGCTGGGGCATACCGACTGCTGGGGGCTGGTTATGAGCTACTTCAAGCAGGAACACGGTATCGAACTGACTGACTTCCGGGTGGATTACCCATGGTGGGAGGGCGGAATAGAGAATCGCTATCTGGACAACTGGTATGCGTGTGGTTTTCGGGAGTTCAGTGGGGATCCGCAACCCGGTGACGTGGTCATTATGCAAGTTCAGGCTCCGGTAGCCAACCATGCTGGCGTACTGCTGGCTGACAATATGCTGCTACACCACATGTACGGCATGATGAGCCAACGAGTGCCATACGGGGGGTACTGGCGGGACAGGACGGTGAAGATAGTCCGATATGGGGATTTTTGTTGATGACTACCTGGCGAAGAATACGCCTAGGCTTGCTAAGTCAATGAAATAGAAGTGGCGCTTATATTTAGGAATTCTTTTGTAAAGCTTCCGTGATAAGATGTTTCTGATTGCAATCAAATGGAAATGTATTAATGAAAAAGGTTTTAGCTGTTGTTCTGGGTGCTCTGGTTCTCTCTGGATGTTCAATTCGCATAGCCGATCTGACAGTTGGCAGCACCAAAAATTACAACATCAATGGCAATAAGTTCGTTACCGGCCCGCGTGTAACAGCAGAAGATTCATACCCTGTGATCCTGTTCCCTACAGGCATTCCTAACATGAAAACTGCCATTGACCGTGCCATCGAGAAGGATAAGTGCGCTGTTGGCCTGAGTAATGTGGTAATTACCCAGCTAAACCATGCCTTTATTTTCGGTAAAATCGGTATCCGTGCCGAAGGCAACCTGATCATCGACCGCAGCTTGCCAGGTTGCGAGAATCACGCTTAAACCCACTGAGGTTTGTAGCTAGTAACCCGCCACCCGGCGGGTTTTTTTCTTTCAGGGGCATGCCTACTCAGGTGTGATTCTTATCTTCTTGCGTTACCTTGATCCCGGTCGCTGCTATCATTCTGCAACTTACTTCTGAGGGAACGAATGATGAAAAAATCCGCATTTTTGCTGGTGGCGCTAATCAGCATCGCTGGTTGCACAACCACACCAATCCCAACAAACAAGGCAGTAGATGTTCCGTCTGAGCGGGTTTTCAATAAAGCTTTATTGAACGACGGTCCCGATAGAGGAACTGTGATTGTTAAGCGTGATTCTGGTCATGTCGGCAACGCTTGCTATAGCATTGTGTACATGGATGGAAAAGAGATTGCCTATCTCGATCCTGGAGAAAAGTTTGAATTTTACCCCCCAGTTGGGGATCACATTATCGGGGCACAACCTAAAGGTATGTGTGGCGGATCGACAAGTGAGTTGTCGATTACAGTCCGACATGGGGAAAAGCACACCTTCAGGGTCGGATATGACTCGGGCGTAATATTTAGATTAAGCCCAACAGCATTTTAATGATAACAGCCGCTTTGAGCGGCTTTTTTTATGGGTGGAATATGCAGGAAAAAATGAGAACAGTACGCCTTTATGGTGTACTTGGGGCAACCTTTGGCCGGGTACACCGTCTCGCCGTATCCACGCCAAAAGAAGCGCTTAAAGCACTATCTGTGATACTCCCCGGCTTTGAGCCGTTCATCAATAACAGTAGGCGCAGGGGTCTCGCTTACGCGGTATTCAGTGGTAAGAGCAACCTTACTATTGACGGGTTGAATACGGACAATAGTGATCGTGATATTCGTATTGCTCCGATGATTATCGGCAGTAAGCAAGCTGGAGTTTTCCAAATCATTGCAGCAGCAATTATCGCGGTTGTCATGTGGTGGAACCCATTAGGGTGGTCAGCGGCCGCAGTCGCTGCTGGTTACGCCACAGCAGCGTCTATGGCTATCGGTGGCGTTATTCAGATGCTCTCACCTCAAGCCAGAGGACTCGCCAGTAAGCAGGATGCTGACAACCAGGCTTCTTATGCGTTTGGAAGCGTGACTAACACGGCCGCCCAGGGATATCCCGTTGCGCTTCCTTACGGAAAGCCACGAATCGGCGGGGCCATTATTTCCGCCGGCATCTATGTTGAAGACCAGCAGTAAATAACGCATCAATCCACCTTTAAGGTCGCCATTTGGCGGCCTTTTTTTATGGGCGCAATATGGCAACAGCTACCGCGATTAAAGGCCGCAAAGGCGGCAGCTCTTCTGGCCGCACTCCCATCGAAAAACCTGATGATCTCCAGTCTGTCGCTAAAGCAAAACTATTGCTTGCTCTCGGCGAGGGTGAGATTGAAGGCGGTTTGACTGATCAGACAATTTTCCTCGATGGCACACCGCTAAAAAACAGAGACGGGTCCAATAATTTCAGTGGCGTGGTGTGGGAATTTCGTCCGGGAACCCAGGCACAAACTTATATCCAGGGTATGCCAGGCACTGAAAACGAAGTCAGTGTTGGCACTGAGATTAAAAGCGATGCTACCTGGTCCCATACCTTTACTAATACGCAACTGTCTGCAATTCGTCTCCGTCTTAAGTGGCCGTCCCTGTTTAAGCAGGAAGACGATGGGGATCTGGTTGGCTACTCAATACGCTATGCCATCGATCTGCAAACAGATGGCGGTTCGTTTGTCACAGTCGTCAATACGGCAGTAACTGGCAAAACCACTTCCGGCTATGAGCGCAGTCACCGCATAGATTTGCCGCAGGCGGGAAGAACCTGGACGGTGCGTCTGCGCAGGATGACAACCAACGGTAACAGCGCGAAAGTTGGCGATGCAATGACGCTTCAGAGCTACACGGAAGTGATCGACGCCAAACTGCGCTATCCGCACACCGCACTTCTTTATATCGAATTCGACTCCAGCCAGTTTAACGGTTCAATCCCTCAGATTTCATGTGAACCCAAAGGGCGGATCATCCGTGTTCCGGATAATTACGACCCGATCGGTCGCACTTATGCCGGGACCTGGTCAGGCGTTTTTAAGTGGGCGTGGACTGACAACCCGGCATGGATTTTTTACGACATCGTGATCAGCGACCGCTTTGGCCTTGGCCAGCGCCTTTCTGCCGCGAACATTGATAAATGGGAACTGTATCGCGTTGCGCAGTATTGTGACCAGCCAGTGCCGGACGGCAAAGGCGGTAATGGTACGGAACCTCGCTATAAGTGTGATGTTTACGTGCAGCAGCGCAACGATGCTTACACAGTCCTGCGCGATTTTGCCGCCATATTCCGGGGCATGACCTACTGGGGCGGTAATCAGATTGTGGCGCTGGCCGATATGCCGCGTGACGTCGACTACAGCTACACCCGCGCCAACGTGATTGATGGCCTGTTCACATACTCGAGCAGCACCACCAAGACTCGTTACACCACTGCCCTGGTATCCTGGACGGATCCGGGGAATGGCTATGCAGATGCAATGGAGCCGGTGTTTGAGCAGGAGCTTGTAGTGCGTTATGGCTTCAACCAGCTCGAGTTGACGGCGATCGGCTGCACCCGACAGACGGAAGCAAATCGCAAGGGGCGTTGGGGCATTCTGACCAACAACAAAGACCGCGTTGTGACTTTCTCCGTAGGCCTGGATGGCATGATCCCGCAACCGGGTTACATCATTGGCGTCGCTGATGAACTCCTGTCAGGGAAGGTAACCGGCGGCCGCATTAGCGCTGTTAACGGTCGCTCAATCACACTGGACCGTACAGCCGATGCAGTGGCTGGTGATCGGCTGATTCTGAACCTACCGAGCGGCGCTGCGCAGAGTCGTACGATTCAAAGCGTAACCGGTACGGTAATCACCGTGACTGTGGCATATAGCGAAGTACCAGAACGCGAAAGCGTTTGGGTTGTTGAGTCTGATCAGCTTTACGTGCAGCAGTACCGCGTTCTCAGCATCGCAGACAATAACGACAACACCTTCACTATTTCAGCCGCTTATCACGACCCGGATAAATATGCCCGCATCGATACCGGCGCAATAATTGATGAACGCCCGATCAGTGTTGTGCCGCCAGGCAGCCAGTTACCGCCGTCCGGTATCACTATTGAGTCGTATTCGGTGGTTAACCAGGGCATCAGCGTACAGACCATGCGTGCGGCGTGGGGTGAAACGGCTAACGCCATATCTTACGAAGCGCAATGGCGGCGCAACGAGGGCAACTGGGTGAGCGTAGCCCGCAGCTCAACGACGTCCTTTGAAGTACCTGGCATCTATGCTGGCCGCTATGTTGTCCGCGTTCGTGCTATTAATGCGGCGGAAATTTCGAGCAGCTGGGGATATTCGGATGAAATCACGCTGACGGGCAAAGTTGGCAATCCACCCAAGCCGGTTGGCCTGGCTGCTATCGGTATCAACTGGGGTATTCAGTTGAACTGGGGTTTCCCGGAAAACACGTCAGATACCCTGAAGACGGAAATTCAGTATTCAGTTAACAGCGACCAATCCGATCCGTTGCTGCTTTCTGACGTCCCATATCCGCAAGCCACTTACACACAGATGGGGCTGAAAGCTGGTCAGGAGTTCTGGTACCGGGCGCAACTGGTCGATAAGACAGGCAACGAGTCCGGCTACACAGAATGGATCAGGGGCATGGCCAACAATAATGCTGATGATTATCTGGGCGATATCACGGGTGATTTTCTGACCGGGAAAGATGGTGACAGGCTGACGAGCAACATTGAGATGAACCTTGAAGCCATTCTCCAGAATGCGCTCAGCCTCGGTTCTACCATCGATCACCAGTTCGCCGTCATGGGTACAGTCAAAGCCGACATTATGACTATCAGGACGACGATAGCCGAAGTTGATGAAGCACTGGCCGAGCTATCAACAACAGTCCAGGCGCAAATCGAAGACGTCACCGCAACGCTCGAAGATAAGCTGACTGCGGTCGTTGATGGTGACGGAGCATCGGCGGTTTACACGCTGAAAGCAGGCGTTCGCATCAATGACGTTGTGTATAACGCGGGTATGTCGATTGCAGTATTGGCAGAGCCGGGTCAGCCTGTTGTAACCCGTGTGGGCTTCAATGCTAATCAATTTGTTCTGATGTCTGGCTCTGGTGATACGCAGTTCTCTCCCTTTGCAGTAAAGGATGGGCAGGTGTTCATCAGTAGCGCCTTTATTCAGAATGCAACAATAACCAGTGCACACATTGCTGATGCCGCAATTACTCGGGCAAAAATTGCCGAGGTTATTCAATCAGAAAACTATGTGCCGGGTAAAACTGGCATGGCTATTAATTTTAAAACTGGAGAGTTTGAGCTTAACGGAAGTGTTCAAGGGGAGGGGCGTTTCTCCATTACAAACCTACGGTCTGTATCATTTGACGAAGAGGGTTTCCCTTCTGCCGTTATGGGGAAAAGATTATAATGACATTTGGACTTCAAATATTCGTCAAAGGCACTTCATATGATGTTGTGAATTCTATGGACTTCAATTTTGTGTTTGATATATTCAACGCAAATGCAGGATCTGGAAGTCGTAGTTACAATAATTTACCTTCCTGCTCCTTTGAGCTTGTGCCCATATCAAATCTTGCTAGTACTGGAAGCAGAACATTTTCGTTTAGCCAGTCAGGTAAGACAGTTACATGGTCTAGCAGTACGGCAGTTAAAGTGGCTGTTATAGCCACGCCAAAAGTAGGAGCTGAATTTCCCGAAAATAATTTCGGGTTTAGATATTACAAAAATAAGATTCCATATTTATCCCCTAATTTCGTGCCGTTTTCTCTTGTTCAGGTGCTCAATGTCACCCCATCGACAGGGGCGATAATCCGTACCAACGTCCCTGCTGGGAAAAATGTTTTGGTGTTTCATCGCGGCGTTAGCGGGATTGATGATTTCTGGTACACTGAAACCACTCAGGCAGGTTTTGTAGCATTAGACGTTGCATTTTCAAGAGAAAATACCCCCGCGAGGATATACGTTTTTGCGCAATATTTGGTCAACGTACCAGAGCACGGTTTTTTTATGTATCGAAAAGGTGAAATGGTTTGGCACAGCAAATGCTTGCCTTTGAGATTACAGGTCATTAATGTTCCTGAAGATAGCTTTGTTGTTAGAAAAAACACTCCAATGGCAATTATGAGTACGGTTTCAGGGAACCTCAATTTACAACTGGGAGGATCAGGATACAGAAGAATATTTACAGCACCTGCCGCTGGTTGGAGTGGAACACAATATGAGGCGTCCACGATGGGTTATCGTTATATTAACGATATTATGTCAGGTTCGCCTCCAGGAGGCTGGCGAATGCCTTATGTGGGTTATATTGATACAGCTATCTATGATCAGTATTATAAGTCTGCATTGGGTTACTGAGTTACCTTACAAGCTAATTTATCACACTCTCCAGTGTACGTGAATGAACCACGCTTCACCCATTCATAACCGAATACAGAACCAGATCGGTATTCTTTATCGTTGACACCCTGCCTGATATCAAATACGGGAATATCATAATCCCCACGAGAAAGATGAGCAGTGTTGTGGCAGATGGGGGGTGTATTTGTCACGCATGAAGCTGAGGATACAACCACCAAAATCAGCAAGCTTTTACGAAGAATTTCCATTTCTCACCCATAAGTAAAATTTATGAGAATAATCTTACAGTATACGTAACAAAATGCTTCTTTTTTTGCGATTGCGATTCTTTACCCCCGCCTTTAACTCAAATAACCGCAGCAGCCCAACCCTCCATGGAGGGTTTTTCGTCTGGAGAAAACTCTATGCCAGCAGGCACTATTGCATTAACTAATAACTCAGCAGCCGTTACGGGGACAGGGACTTCATTCGGAACTGAACTGGCTGCGAATGATTTCATTGTGGCCACAGTCGGCGGTGTCACGTACACCCTTGGTATTGAGTCTGTCGACTCTGCAACGGCACTTACGCTTTCAAAAATTTATGACGGCCCAACAACAGCCACCGCAGCCTGGACGCCTTTGCCCGCTGCGGCCATGTCTTTAATCAGCGCTCAGACAGCCGCAGATGTGGCGCGAGCGTTGCGTGCAGCCAACTTTGACAAGGTGAATTGGCAGCAGGTGTTCAGTGAACTCGGCGACATTACTGTTACGCTGCCAGACGGCAGTCAGTTCCAGGGCCCAAGCTGGCGCAAAATCTCCGAACTGCTCGCAACGCTGGACGTCGGCAGCATCACTGAGATTGCCGCTCAAATCCATGCAGATGCGGAACAAGTGGCATCGGATAAGTCATTAATCTTGCAGGCCGCAGATAATGCTATTGCCGCCAATAATTCTGCTCAGCAAGCAAAAGAGGGCGCCCAGGCCGCAGACCAGTCAGCGCAACAGTCTAAAGCCGATGCAACCACGCAGGCTGGGATAGCCAAGGCTGAGGCTGACCGAGCGAAAGCTGAAGCAGACCGCGCGGCGGCATCGAATCCTGATAACTCACTGCTGAAAAGCCAGAATCTGAATGATCTCCCGGATAAATCTGAGTCTCGTAAAAACTTGGATGTGTACTCAAGGGCGGAGGTAGACGGTAAAGGGGGTGGCTATGTTGGTCGCGCATTCTGGCACCCTCTCCGCACCTCCGTGCCAGGAGGGAACTCTCCTGCGGATGGGCAAGTTGTTAACCGCACCGGGGCTTACGCGTCCCTGTGGGCTGAATGCGCAGCGGGGAGGCTGCCAGTCGTAACAGACGCGGTATGGCTGGCCGATACGACGAAACGCGGTTGCTACTCAAGCGGGGATGGCTCAACAACATTCCGCTTCCCCGATTATAACGGCGTTCAGCCAGGCTCGATTCCTGCGCCCGTAATGCGTGGTGATGGTGGTTTGACAGACGGGACCATTCAGCAGAACGCTGCGCCAGCAATCCGAGGCAGTCTTGGCGGGTATTGGCGAGCAATTGGTACACCTGATGGTGCTTTTGCTGCGAGCGCCCCGGTTAGTAGCAACACCGCAGGCACAGCAACACCGACTTACACTGATACCAATTTTGACGCCAGCCGTTCAAACCTTGCTTATGGCCGCGACGGCGCAACAGAAGTCCGTATGAACTCCCTCGTGGGGTGCTGGGTTATTCAGTTTGCCGGGGTTGCAAATAACTCAGGCAGCATTGACGCGCTAGCTCTGGCAACACGCATCGAGCAAGTATCGCAGTCAGTTACTGCCGTGAGCAATAGAATAGGCTATGCGCTAGTGACTACAACAACTGACCTTGCCTTGGGGTCGCGTACCTCCTTTGCCAATCCTTTTGGTAACACAACCCCGGTAATCCTCGTTGCTGAGTTTTATCACCAGACGTTGGGGGTGTGGGTGAGCACTGGTCTGGGTTGGAATACGGGCAACGGCAACAGCTACGGAGTCGCTGCTTACCAGAACATGTCAGCAGGTTTGGTGCTATGTATCGGCTCCGCGGGGTATGCTGCCAATACTGCTGCATTTCCCTTTTCAAGTACCACTCTATCCACTAACTACACAACGCCTGGCCCAATAAGGGTCCACGTTTGGAAGGTGACGCAATGATAATCTACGTATCAACACACGACTACCGCTCGTATGGCTTCAGCCCAGACCTGTGGGAGGGGGCCGTGATCCCGGTAGAAGTGCCTGAGGAGTTTAGCGGCGGGAATATGACCTATGATCCGGGGGCAGACACCTGGATCGTGGACGTGCCCGCGAAGTGGGACTACGTAGGCGAAGCTAATTCTAAAAAACAGGAGCTGACTGCACTATTCTGGTCAGAAACTGAAAACTGGCGCTTAGACTTGCAGCTGGGCGACATCAGCGAAGCGGACTCCGACAGCCTGAAATTGTGGGTAGCCTGGCGCAAAGCCGTTGAGGCTGTCGACACGTCTATCGCATCAGAAGAAACCCCAGTAGAGTTTCCAGTTTTCCCCGTATAAATACATCAACTTAGTCTACTGGAAGTGTTTTTTTGACGAATTAAATAGGGCCTGTAGATGATCGCCATCAGCTACAAGTGCTCGCTACATGTAATTCTTAGTTTGAGATAATTGGAATTTGCTCACATATATTATTGTTTTTATTTGAGAAGATATGCATAAATACGACTTTGTTAGGTGAAAATAATGTCAAAAAAGCAATAGCTTACATCCGATTCTCCTCTTCTTCTCAACAGTATGGCGACTCTAAAAGACGTCAGGATCAGCTTATAGATGAATGGATATCACATAACCCTGGATATGAGTTGGATGAAATAACTTATCAGGACTTAGGTTTAAGCGCATACAGTGGGGCAAATGCATCACGTGGAGCATTGGCTGATTTCATTGATGCCGTTGAACATGGTTATATAATGCGCGGTACGGTGCTTTTAGTTGAAAGTTTGGATCGCCTATCAAGAGAAAAAATTGGCGATGCCACTGACAGATTGAAAAGCATTCTCAAATGTGGAATTGATGTAGTAACACTAACTGACCACACTCGATACACTGAGGAGTCTCTTGATGATCCTTACTCATTAATTAAGGCTATATTAATTGCGCAAAGGGCAAATGAAGAAAGCGAAATTAAATCTCGCCGTATGCGTTCAGCCTGGCAGAGGAAAAGGGAAGACGCAGAGAGAACTGGTAAGATAATAACTAAATCATGCCCTCGTTGGTTGAAGGTATCTCCGGGCGGGGATTTTTTCGAACCGATCCCAGAGAGGGTCAAGTCTATTGTGAAAATTTTCAAACTTAGACTTAAAGGTCATTCTCTTAATGGTATTGTAAAAATACTAAATGATAAAAAAGTAGAAACCCTAACCGGGGAGTATGGCGTTTGGAATCCTTCTACAATAGAAAAACTACTGGGAAATAAAGCTCTTATCGGCACCTATGTGCCTTCATATCAAACGATGTCTAAAGGTGTAAAAGACATCCCAAATTACTTTCCTTCCGTGGTTCCCCAGAAATTATTTAATGATGTTCAAGGAATTAGGCTAACACCCTTTGGCAAGGATGCTGTTTATGATAACCCCTACCTTATAAATATCTTTAGATCGTTGATGGAATGCAAAAAATGTGGGTGCTCAATCATAATGTCTGGGATTGATAAAAAAGGTATGGGCTATTATGTATGCCCGATGCGTCGATTGCATCGATGTGATACCCCTGCCATAAGAAGGGATGTTGTTGATGGTGTTTTGATTGGAACACTATTGTTTTGCCTCGATTGGTTTCAGAAAAATAATAACTCATCAGGTAATCATGTCCATCTTGAAAAAAACTTGATTGAGATTCAATTAAAAATAAATAGGTTGATAGAAGCACTTCAATTCGCACCTAATGTTGAATTGCTTGCTAATAAAGTAAGAGAGTTAAATAAAGAACTACAAGCCGGTGAAGCAAAGCTTAGAGCGATGAAATCAAAAGGAACCCCATCCAATAGTTCTGACATCTCTGAAATGGATTTAAGTGAGCGTAGCAATCGGGAGCGCTGCAGAGGCTATGTGCTTCGCCGATTTGAAAAAATAATACTTGATACTAGTGCTGGGCGATGTGACGTTTACATAGCTAATGGGGTTAAGTTGTTGAATTTTCCTCTTTTGAAAACTTTAAACAAACATTCGTTGATAAGTGCAATTGAGTACCTTGATGGCGATACACTTGTTCTGTGAAGTACCGGATTGCCGGGATACTTACATTTATAAGCCTCTATCAGCTAATTCTGTTCTCGGAATGTCAACAGAACAATAAAGGCACTCAATTCAAACATGGGTGATTCATGATGACGGGAACGCCCTAATGGCAAATACCACTTCTGGATTCGCGATAAAAGACTCTATTGAAGCCATGGTGGGTAAGGTCACCGTAACCTTTATAGTAAAGATATACAAAAAACCGGCTAAGGCCGGTTAAGTTTTGCAATCTATCAAGTAAATCATATGTCAGTTCCCTGGTGCTGGTCAGCGCAGGCGATGCGCTTCGTAACTCCACTGACGTACTTGCTATCGGCACTGCGGAGGAAAGCTTGAGGAAAAAAATGCCCGCAAGGGGGTTGGCGGGCGAAATCCTTATTCGTCGAGCCTAGGCTCTTTGAGGTTGACACAATGGCTGTGTCAATTTGAGTTTAGTAGGGCCAATCATAAGTGCAAAATTTAAGCTCAATTAAATCATGAAAATGATAGGAGATTGTATACCCAAATAAATTCCTTATCAGATCATTGCCCTGACAATTTTCCCCTGTTATCCGGTTGATCATTCTCGTTAGCTGATCAAATAATACTGTATATCCAAACAGTATTGAGGTAAGCATGGGCAGGAGAGATGACATTCCGTTAGCATTCAGAGAAAGCATAAAAGTAGAGGCAAGCGGGCGGCGTACGGTCGCTACAGCTGACTTTGTGAAAGCCTTGGCGGAGGTTAACTATCATTGGACTCTGGCCGAGGCCAATCGATGGATAGAGCACTATCAGAGCACATTCCGCGATGTGTCTACAGAGGAAGGTGAGCGTCGGACGTTCCAACTGTTCAATCCGAATAACGGAGGCTTCTGATGGGATTTCCCTCTCCAGCCATGGACTACATTGAAGATCGGCCATGCCTCAACCGGATGTTCGTCCATCACCCGGCAGCGACATCTTTCATTGAGTTCGGTGGGCATAATTACGTCGTTGATGCTGCGCTTACACCCCTTGATGGAGACACGCTGTGTTATGAGATATTCGGGGAACTGGCGATCGGGAAAATGATGGGGGGATGTATCGTGACGCCGGACGGTGATGTGATAGAAGGCGAGGCGTTGAGTGAAGTGATCGTGATGGGGAAGGTCGTACTGACGATTACCCAGCACTATGACTGGGGCTGTCCGACGATTTAGATGTGGCCTGCAAAACCAATGTGTTTATGAACAGTCTTATATGGTTTTTTCTTTGAAATGTATTCTGCAAAACTATTTTTAACTTGATGTTATCTAAGTGATTTATAACAGCAAAAAGAATGGCAACAATCCAGCAAAAGACGAAATTATCAGATAAATATCAATTCGTTACGTTATTTTAGTTACAGTACTGTCGCAGCAGTTTAACGCGCTGACGGGGCCTGCGGCGACGAGCATGCTTTTGACCACGATTTTCTCTGCGCTAACCACACCGTTGTTTATGTTGGTTATGGGTGTGGTTTATGGGTGAGTTTCTATTCTTAACCCCGTTTATCGGTCATTGATTTGCTTTTAGGGCCCAAACAGGTCTGGGTACCGATACACTGGATTCACTAAACCGCAAACAGAAAGTCGGTAGCCTACGAAGGATAGTGCGAGCTATGGGGACATCGTCGATGGTCGCTACGATGGCTCAAACGATAGTGTCCTGGAGCGCATAGATGCGCTGTAAAATACAGTGGCAGTATTGATGGCTAGGCGCACCGGGTGGAGAGTGACTTTAAAGTGAAGATGGGACGGCAAAAACGGCAAACAGTTGTGGTAGCAGAGCCAGTGCATCAGCGCTGAACTCCGCCATATTGTGCAGAACACACCTGTCGGGCAGGTCAATTACTCTGGAAAATTCTCGCTGTTATGCTGAAGTAGTTATTTAATTTCATGAGAACTCTTCTTTTTACTTGGCCAGCTGTAGATTATTAGATACATAGCTAACCATACGCATAACCATGACACTACAATTATTAATAGCGTTGCGGAATAGGAATTTTTCCAGGTTGGTGTGTAAAGCAGGATGTCAATCAAGGCAGCAGCCAACGGAGTGACTGTAAATGCAAATGCTACTGTCTTTGATTGCACTTCATTAAGGTATCCTTTTATAAATCTATCTACCATTAATCCTATGACTGCAAGGGCGCAATAAATTGCATTTAGGTAAGTTATTTTTTCAGATAACTCATTGAGTCTAAGATAAAAAAATGCCCACAAAAACAAAACGCTTATAAAGGCTGAGGTTAACGAAACCTTATCGCTAACAATCGAATTTATATATTTTTTAATAAACATGTAATCATCCGTTATCTTTTTTGAAAAAAACATTTATAACCTTTATTTTAGATTTAATAAAGCTATGAAATACCATTTTAGTCGCCGCCTGGGCGAAACGCGGTACCGACGTCGGTGACGGCTCATTGCCCAGCAAAGACGTGCCTGTTGCCCGTATCGGCTCGCAGCTGTAAGCGCACGCGACCTGCCAAGATGCATATTGTGAAATCGTCGGTGAGCGTAAAGCTGACGAAGTATTCAGCCCGGAAACGCTGGCCTCTTTCGAGGGCATGACAGTCACTGTCCTCCACGCTGAGGATAACGCTAAGGGGAGTGACAACAAGGCCACCCCCCCTATGCTTTTCTGTACCAGAGCGTAATATCACTACTGGTCGCAGAAATGATGAAATCACCATCCCAGGAAAATCCTGTGCAACGGAAATAGTCGGAAATGAGTTTGAAACATCCTTCCTGATGACCTTGGCACAATGCATCTTTATTTGGTGGGCACCAGATTAAGACTTCAAGAGGCCATTCTGGTGATACTCGTTCCAATGTTTCACCGTAATGATTATACATTGGTAATCCGCCACCACATTGGCCAGCAATGGAGATCTTTTCACCAGCTAATGGCCCTATGCCATTGCATGTGAGATTGATGGGATCGTACCAGTCCCCATATTCTTCAAAATCTCTGGCAACCTTTTCGCCAGTAATGCAGTTGAATACTCCTCGTCCTGAGGAAGATATGACCAACAACAGGTGATTATATCGCTGAGAAAAACCGATCTCTGTTAATCCCCCGACGGCAATCTCTACACAGGGATGCCATTCAGGAGGATGATCAGGAATATTAAGCAATGACTTAATATAGTTATTTTCATGCTTTTTTTTACGCCAGCCAAACATTTATGTTCATCTCTACAAAAGTAAATATCTAAGTTCTCTGACTTTAATAATACCATACGTAACTCAGATAACCTCTGACGGCTACAGTCAGATTTATTGCTGGCCGAAAGGGGGGCAACGTAAGCTCGAAGTAATGTACCATCGGCACCGTCTGCGTGGATGGTGCTACCAGCCCACGACTTACTGATACACTAAACGGGATTATTTTACCTTCAGACAGCGAATCGAAACCAGCACAAAGATGATCGTCGGATTGCAGCAGTACATCAAAGAGCAGTGCTTGAACTAGTCTTTGTATGACAAAATTCCATGTGCGTATGAAGCTGATAAAAACCGATGCATTTAGAGATCGTGCGTCGAATGAATGAGCTAATAATAATTATAAGCTTAATTCTATTAGGAGTCTCTTTTGACTTAAAGGAGAAAAAACCTTTGCTAGTACCATTTGCATTAAAAAACTCTGCACACTCATCATCGAGATGTAAGTCAGAGTCATTATCCATATTACGTACCAAGTCTGCAAGAGATGCTATTAAATTTTTATTGATGGCTTCAATTGTTATTTTGTGAGCAAGATCATTTCTCAGGCCGTTAAATTTATCGAGAACTCTAAACGATTTCATGGGTAACCCAAGCCTCTCAGCTAATTCAAGTTTTTTAAAGTAATTTAGTTTAAATGGCCTGCCTGTATCTGGTTTGGGATCAAATAGATTTTCTTTTCCAATAGATGCACAAATGAAGGCTTCAAGGAAATTTTCTGTGATCAAATGAAGTCTTAATGCGACACCAATATCATCTTTACATTCAGTTGAGGCGATCAGCGCTTTATGTACTGACTTGTTATCAAAAAGCTTCTGAAATATAAAAATATTCATATGTTCCTTTAAGTGATTCATCAAATAGAAAGGCTATTAAGCATTAAATTATACTTGATAGACCTGCGGAGATGAAGAAGACAAATGACGGACACCTAAGTGGAAGGTGGGGAAGAATTTGTCGTAAATTATTGACGGCACTGACGCTGGTGATATAGTAACCGCATTCTGAACAGTTACAAGTATCGTGTTCTTTATACCATCGAGAATCACACTGCTCATGTGCATATTTTCTGTAGCACCAGGGAAGATTTTAACCGGCTGCTCTATCTGGTAATGATGTCCTGACCCTGGCCTTTCCTTTTACAGGTAATGCACATCTTCTTGCAGCTAGTCGCTTAAATCGTTCCTATGGTTCAGCATATCCCGAGCTCTGCCAGGCTGTATATCGGAGAATCTCTACCTTCACCAAGAAAGTGCCATCCCTTACACAACAACACTCTGTCGCACAATTACTCACCACGTGGTGATATAGTGGCAAGGCGTCATCAGCGCTAAGTGATAACCAGGTAAATACAATTACTTTTATTAACAGTGTATTAAAGGAGTTCTTATGTCTAACGGAATGGTTAATTTCAAAGCAAAAGTTATCAGTGGGTCAATGACCCTTCCACTCGTGCGTCGAGCTATTGAGTCGGCCGAACCGGGGCGACCAGATATTAATGTGGATATGGGGCAGGTGAGTGAAAGCCTTTTCACTATGGTGGATGAAACGGCCTCAGGCGTGATATTTGAAATACGGTTTAATAACCCGGATGCGCAAAAAGTGAGTATTACTTTCAACGGCGTTGCCTCCGACGTCATCGATGGGGTTATCGGTACAACCAATCCCACGGTGGGGGTTCAGTTGCAAGACGATGACGGCAATATTGTGCCAATAAACGAAGCACGCGACTATCCAGTTTACCCAGGGCCAAACGTGATCAGGTTCACATCCAGCCTGATTGCCACGCACGTCCCTGTGATGGCAGGCCCTCTTGTCGCCAATGCCGTCTTCACCCTGGCGTACATGTGATAGTGAGTGAGCTAAACGTCAGCCCCGGCATCGTCCGGGGCTGAGTTGTTACTGTGGAGGCGCAAACCCTTCTCTGATGTATTCCTGCAGTTCGGCCCCGAAGTACCAGGCAACCAAACCCATTCCAATCACGACGATCGTGATAATTTTCTTGTTCATGGCGACGACATCCTGTGTTGAGAGGGGCATACCTGAGGTATCCCATAAAATATGACAGGCATAAACCTGTACAGGCTAAGTTCTTTCGGTTTGCCAGTGGCACACACCATCAACACGGAGCGATCGGAAAAAACGATCGACCTCTACGATAAATCGCATTGTCGTGGCGGTTTTAAAATCCACAGCGAGCAACTGCTCTGCGGGGATGGGGCCAGTTTGAGGTAAGCCGGACGTCACGCGACAGGACGTCGCGTGCCGAGGCCCGCATGGATGCGGCCGTTGCCGTTCCGGCGTGCTCAAACTGGCCTCAGACCTGAAACCAGACTGTCAGCCACAAATAACCGGGGATCCTTAAGGCCTTATCCTGCCATGTGTGGTGCAGATGCTGAAGTGTTAAACAGGCTTTCATGCTGTAATTTTATTTTATGCTACTATACGTACAAATAACCTGCAATTAGAAGCATAAACATGCTGAATATTCAGTGCCGTGTCTCGCGTTTTCCGAGGGGAGTAATTTCGGATCTGGCATAATATGCTGTTTGGCCTGGTGTGAATCGGTCATGCAGAGGAACCACTCCCGATCGTCAGGCATAAAAAACCCGGCTTTCGCCGGGCGGTATAATCTGCACCATTAACGGAACCAGCAATGATCCCGGGCTAAGAATAGCCTCAGGTCAAAAAAGCGCCAGTAAGAATGAGAAATATAATTTTTTCTTAACCCACCACTATGCCAACCACGAGATTGACCAGTCCTGCCAGCAGCATCGTAGCGCCAGGGATCAGATAGTTTTTGTCTTTTTTACGCAAGAAAAGGGCGATAAAGAACAGGCCGATAGCCAGTAGTGGCAGGGCGGTGAGGATAAATGTCGACATGCTGACTCCTTAGCAAAACATCTTTCAGTCCAGTGAGAATAGAAAGCACTATAACCCAAACGCTGACACTGAACGCTAAAGCGTGACCGATGTTATGGTTTCGTTAAATTTCGATTGCTGACAAACCATTTATTTCATTATCCTCTAAATGTGGTTATTGCATTTCATTTAACCCGTGCGAACATCTTGCTGCCTCTGGAGAATAATAATGAAACATATGAAAAAACTGCTGCTGGTTGCGGCGTTGAGCTGCTCCACTTCTGCACTGGCTGAAACCATTGGTGTTTCAATGGCCTACTTCGACCAGAACTTCCTGACCATTATTCGCCAGGCCATCGATAAAGAAGCGAAGGCACGCGGGATCACCGTACAGTTTGAAGATGCGCGCGGCGACGTAGGGCGTCAGACCGATCAGGTTCAGAGTTTTATCAGTGCCGGTGTGGATGCGATTATCGTTGACCCGGTCAACTCGGCGGGCACCCCGGCGATGACCAAACTGGTCAGCCAGGCCAAAGTGCCGCTGGTGTATGTTAACCGCACGCCAGGTGATAAAACGCTGCCGCCGGGCGTGGTGTTTGTTGGTTCTGATGAGAAACAGTCAGGCACCTTGCAGATGGAAGAGCTGGCGCGTCTGGCTAACTATCAGGGCAAAGTGGGCGTGATGATCGGTAACCTCAGCGATGCAGGTGCGCTGCAACGTACCAAAGACGTTGAACAGGTGGTAGCCAAGTACCCGAAAATGAAAGTGGTGCAGAAGCAGAGCGCTAACTACTCGCGCAGCGAAGGGATGGACCTGATGCTGAGCTGGATCACCAACGGTGAAGAGATCGATATTGTGGCCGCCAACAATGATGAAATGGCGATTGGTGCCATTATGGCACTGCAACAGTCCGGTAAAAAAGACAGCAAAGTGCTGGTGGGCGGGATTGATGCCACGCCGGACGGCCTGAAAGCGATGTCCTCCGGTAAAATGCAGGTCACGGTATTCCAGGATGCGGTAGGCCAGGGCAAAGCCTCTGTGGATGTGGCCCAGCGCATGATCAAAGGCGAAAAACTCGATTCCTATCACTGGATCCCGTTTGAGCTGGTCACCCCGGAAAATATGAAAAAGTACGAAGAGAAGTAATCTTTTCTGCCAGCGGCCCTGAGAACAAGGCCGCTGTGCATTTTTCCCCTCGCTCCGCATCGTCGTTTTGCTAAACTGCTCAAATGAATAAAAAACTCATTATTGCCGCTATCTTGGCGATCGTCGCCAGCTACGCCGGTCTGCGTCAACAGGGCGAGTCGCGTGCGCCTGCCACCCGCCATGAGCAACCCGTATCCCGCCAGCAGAACGGCAGCAACGACATCAGCGCGCTGACGCAGCAACAGCGCGTGGCGGACTATCTGCATCAGCACCAGCGGCTGCCGGACTATTACATCCGCAAAGGGGATGCGCGGCGTCAGGGCTGGGATCCGTCCAAAGGCAATCTGTGTGACGTGCTGCCTGGCCGGGCAATCGGGGGCGATCGCTTCAGTAATCGTGAAGGGGGCTTGCCGGAGAAAAACGGACGGCACTGGTTCGAGGCTGACGTTAACTATCAGTGCGGGCGGCGTGGAACGGATCGCATGCTCTATTCCAGCGATGGCCTGATCTATGTGACCCGCGACCATTACCGTCACTTTGAGCAGGTGAACTGAGATGCAGATGGCGACGTTCGATTTACAGCAGGTGCGCGACAGCGACGATTTCTACCGTCAGTTTGCGCTGAAATTTGACCTGAGCTATTTCGGCAACAATCTCGATGCGCTGTGGGATATGTTAACGGCGGGGATTGAACTGCCCGTGCGCATCACCCTGCGACATCTCGATCGGCATCCGCAGCGGGCGGCGCTGGAGCGTATTCTGGCGGTGATGCAGGAGGCAGAGCAGGAAACCGGCGGGGCATTCAGTGTGCGTGTCAGCCGAATGCCCGCGGGAGATTAGCGGCGGATAACCTTCAAAATTTGCGCCAGTTTCTCGCGCTGTTCCAGACTGATTTCGCGCGAAGCGGCATAACCGGCATTCTGCACAATCATCTCATTTAACCCCACCAGCCAGTCGTAAATATAAAACGCTGCATGGTTGTTGGGCTTCAGTGCCAGGCGCGTCAGGCGCTGGCCTGGTCCGAGGTTGACGGTCTGCGCTTCCGGTTTGGCAAAAATCTTCTGCCCCCGGTTGATGCGGCTTTCCGGGCGCTGCGCTTCCGGCAACTGCTGGAACCCGAGCCAGGCGACAAAATCACCCAGCACGCTGAGCGCCCTGGAGACCTGGCGGTCGGCAATCTGCTCTGGAGGCAGCCCTTGCGCATCGCTGTCGGCCAGCACGCGCATCAGGGAACCTTCTAATTCCTGGCGCACGCTGGCGGTGATCAGCTCTTCGGTCAGCATCTCCAGCGTGGGCTTACTCACGCCTAACAACTCGAGCAGTGGGCCGTTGTCCGGCAGCAGGCGCAGCTGATTCACCCAGTGGCGATACACGCTCTGCGCAAACTCCGCTTCCTGATCGACGACGGGCACGCTGTGATAGCTGGTCTGTACCGCAGTGAGCGGTTCGTCGCTGAGCAGGTCGATGGTCATTCCGATGCCAAAAGGATCGTCTTCGTTGATGCTGTACTCATCGGCAGCGGTGCGTTCGGTACGCAACTGACGTTGCAGGAAAAGATGGCGCAGCGTATCGCGTACCGGCACCAGGCGCTCCAGCAGTTCACCGTGCACCCCGGTACGGGTTTGCAGGGCTTTTAACAGGGATTCCGCAATACGCAGACGCTCCGCCGGATCTTCCCCTTCGGCTGCCTGATACCAGCGACCAAGCAGATTTTCACTCAGTTCGCGCTGGATCTCGGCACGCTGTGTGGCAATACGCGCCAGTTTGCTGTCGGTGCGCACTTCATTGACCAGATAGCCCGCCATACGCTGCACGCCTTTCTCATCCATCGCCAGCATGGCGCCCCAGGCATCACCCGGGTTGCCAACAAAGCGCTGCACGGCGGCATCATGATTGTGGCCGTGAGTAATGCGCTGATCGAACGGGGTCATCGCCCAGATCAACCCCGGCTTACGACCGGTTCGCTGCGCGGTGGTCTCGCCCTGGGTCTGTTTTACCCAGAAGTCGAGCAGGCGGCCAATATGGCGGGTTTCATTACGGTGAGCCGAGGCGCTGCACACCAGCAGATGGGTCACATCCTGCTCAATGGCTGCACGCTGTAACAGGAACGGGCGACGAGCCTGTAAAAACTCCAGCGCCAGTTCGTGATGCTCGTCGTCAGGCAACACGGTTAATTCGATAAAGCCCGGGAAATCGAGCAGGTCGACTTCGGTAAACAGCTCTTCACGCGGCGCGCTATAGAGCGGCAGCAGCACTTCACGGCTGAGCAGCGTCAGTTCGGCCAGCGCCACGCTGACCGGGGCGAGTGCGCGACCGTTATGGCGCGGCACCACCTGCAACGTCAGGTCGGCTGTGGCATTAAACTGGCTGACCCCGGAGCTGTTTAACAGACTGTAAGAGGGTTCATCCAGCACGCTTAACGGTGCCAGCACCTGCGGCACGCAGGAGAGGTGATGCAGCACGTGTGCCAGCTGGCGATACAGCGCCGTCAGCTGACGATCTTCGCCCCACAACAGGGAGAACAGTCTGGCGCGGTCGTCAACACCCAGCTGCGGTGCGAGTTCAACGGCCTGCGGCCAGAAATGGCTGTCCAGCGCGCTGCTGCGCGCCAGGCTGATGGTCAGTGCATCCCACAACGCCACCATCTGATGGCGGTTAATGCCTGCAACCGGTTCCGGCTGGCGATACATCGCCACGTTTTGCACGCGTTCGCCCAGCTGGGATTCATCCAGTGGCGTGACAGTGTCACTGCCACGTTGCGCGTATTGCAGTGCCAGCACCGCCACCAAATCACATTCGGTCAACAGGGAGAGCTGTACCGGCCAGTTGCTGTCGCTGCTCTGCTGCTGGCCGCTGAAGCGCTGCACCAGATTCGCTGTATGCTGCTGTGGATTGAGCTGGCTGGCGTAATCCACCACGCTGTTACCCAGTGCACATTCCAGGCGGCCTTTCTCGCTGGATGCCAGTGCACCAATCAAATAGGACTTGCCCGCCTGGGCCAGGCCAAACAGCCCAATGGCACAGTTCAGCGGGGTATTCCGCGCCAGTACGCTGGCATGGTTATGCTGACGCAGCAGTTTGATCGCCAGACGATCCGCTTCCATATTCAGGCGAGGCGCCTGCGAACGGTTCACATCCAGCCAGGCCAGCGCCTGCTCAATGCCCTGGGTCAGGGCATCACGTTTTTTATTCGCCTGTGCGGTCAGGATTTTATTCAGAGATTTCATTTCTTGTAGACGCTCCCGCTGTCAATCCAGTAATGCGCCATACCTGAAGCGCTGCTGGCCAGCGTATTCAGACGCAGGCGCAGATGCTCCAGCGGCACCTGGCTGCCATCATCCAGAGTGGCATCGGCAATATCAAACCGTTCCGGGCCAAATTCACCAAACGGACGGCTGACCGCCAGCTTGATACGTAACACTTTATCGCCCGCAACGCTGCGCGCCAGCTGAGAATCCACAATGGTCAATGTATAGAGCGGCGAAGCAGGCCAGCGGTCGTTATCCAACTGACGGAAGCCAAGCGTGATGGCCCCGCGCACCTGGAAGCGGCTGCGGACATCCAGCGTGAAGTTGTGCTGATCCAGATCGATATCACTGTACCAGACGTTTTCGGCCGTCAGTGCGCCGGTGCCGTCGAGCATGCCAAGATAGCGGATTGTTGAGTACGGCTGGAAATCACCGGCTTTAAACCAGAAGTTAGCCAGTCGCAGGTCAAGTGACAGCAGGCATAGCATCGCACCCACCGCCGCCGTTGATTTCGGGTTCTCGATTTTTCCCTGCTTGTTGAACGGATACCAGTCATTGGTGTGGTAGCCATCCAGCGACAGAATGCGGCTGACCGGCAGCGGTTGCAGATGGCGGAACAGCGCCTGAACACCGGGGAAGCGCGAAGGGCGCCCGGTCAGCAACAGCACGTCACAATCATAAACCGCCACCACTTCGGACATGGAACGCAGGCTGTGCGTGATATTCATACGCGGGGAGAGGAACTCCGCATGCAGTTTGCTGAGGCGCACAATCAGCGGCACCGAGAGAATATCAAAGCCTTTGGCTTCGCCCGGCAGCTCGCGCTGGATCTCGCGGTTAATATAGTCGAGTAATTTTTCCGTCGGTGCCTGTGCCAGCAGTTCACCAAAGCGGGCATCAATTTCAGCCGTCAGATCGAGCGGGTCGAAAGTCTCATAGGCTTCGAGGATCGCCTGGCCCAGCGGAATAAACAGTTGTAATGTCACCTGCTGACGCAGCGTGGAGTGCCCGTCAAGACGGCCTTCATGCCCGAACAGACGCGTCATCACTGCTTCCGGATTGACCATGCCTGCCTGCTTAAATGCACCCTGCAAAGCGGGCAGCACGTACAGTTGGATCACATCCAGCAGAATATCGTCACCCGCCAGCTTAAAGCCTTCACGGAACAGCAGGCGCGGCATGATTTTGACGTTGTTGCCCACGCCGTCGTCCAGGCGGTACTGGGTAATCGCCAGGTCGGTGGTGCCGCCGCCAATATCAATGGAGGCAATGCGCAGCGTTTTGCCCGCCGGTTCATCGGCGGCGCGCGCGCGATCCGGACGCGCCATGCTGGCGAAGAAGGCTTCGGCACGGCCGCCAAAGTTCACCTGGGTTTCGTTATACAGGTACACCATCTGCCCACAGGTGGCTTCATCCCACTCCATCTGCACATCCGGCACCGGTACGCTGCTTTTGGCTTTATCAGCGGCGCTGGTGAAATCATCATCCATCGGGTGCCAGCCCATCGCTTTCCACACCAGTGCAATGGCTTCCAGCATCCGGCGGCGGAAGATCTCACGTTCCGGCTTTGGCATCGCCGACGGCAGGGTGAGGATAATATTGCGCAGCTGGCGCGGGGCGCTGCTGTGCAGCATCTTCTGGCGTTGCAGCGGGCTGTTCATCTGCAACAGCGCCTGCGCCAGCAGTTCAGAAAGCATCAGGCTCATCACCGAACTGCGGCTGTAGTGCGGCGCGAACACCGGCAGGCGTTCTTCCAGCGGAATGCTGTAGAGCGGCTGGCCCTCGTCATTGATCAGATAGGTCAGCGGCAGTGCCGTCGCCAGCGGTTCCTGCAACACATTGCCCGGCGTGCGGCTGAAGCGCCAGCCCGGCGTATAGCTCTCTTCATCCCACAGATAACGACGCGGGCTGGAGAGACCGGTGGCGCCTTCAGTGCCAAGGCGCTGTAACGCCAGCTGCCCGGCTTCACGGCCGACGCGGGTAATGGAAGGCCAGATAAAGGCATCATCACGGCCACTTTCCAATGAGAAGTTCTGCTTACCAAAACTGGCCTGGGCGAACTCCACCCGGCTTTCAAACAGCTCGTTATACAGCTGATGCGGCTCGCTGAGGTTACGCATCTGCAATTCGTAGGTGTGCTTCAGCCCCTGATGATCGTCAACATGATCTTCCACCATGATGCCGCAGGTGTGTGAGTTGCCGACGTCGAGGATCAAATCAACGGCAATGGCGGGTTCCTGAAGGGTGGCCGCGCTGATTTTCAGCTCCGGCACGGAGAGTTGCTGACCGAGCAGATGCAGAATATTCAGATAGTGTGCCTGGTACTCGAACTCACGCAGTGATGCTTTGATGTTCACCTGCGGGCGCTGTTCCAGCGTGGCGGCTGCCTGAGTAAAGGCCTCGCGCAGCCAGCCGTCAATCCAGGTGTGATCGAGAAACTCACCCAGTTCATCGCTGCGATGGGCCAGCGCAAAACTGACGCCGTTCTTCACATCGTTAACGTTCAGCGCCAGCGATTCATCCTCTCCATCGGCCCAGACTTTGGTATCGAACGCCAGCACCACGCGGTGAGTATTACCATTGGCGTCCGGCGTATCCAGTGCCACGATGCGCACGCGTGCCCAGTTATCCGGCCCACCAATAAAGGTGCGAGGAGGATTAAAACGGAAGAACGGCAGCGGCAACCACTGACCGTTAAGCAGCGTCAGCGACTGTGCCAGCGGGAAGCTGAATTCGGGTTTCACCACTTCCGGTGGTGTGCCCGCCGCCTGTGGCAGCAGGTATTTCCCGGCCTGCGCGTGATAATTCAGGCGCAGCAGCGGGCCATTCGCGGTCTGACGGACAAATTTTCCCGGCCAGTCAGCGTTCAGATCCGGGTTTAACGCAAAGTCGAGGAACTGAATGCCGCTGTTCTGAACCAGCGTCATATTCGGTTTGAAGTCAGCAATTGTCGCCAGCATTATGATTTACTCTCACGCTTCATGGTCATTGGCAGCACGGTGTCGTCGTTATAGCGGCCACTGCATTCGGCAGCACCAGTCAGACCCTGTTTACACACCAGTTCCGGCATCTGATAGCGGGAACCGTCGGTGCAGCGTGCTTTGGTGCGGCTGTTAATCACCAGGTTACCGGAAGACATCAGCCCGGCAAACACATCCACCTTACAGGTGACGCCACTTCCCTGGGTAATGCGGGCAGTGCCTTTGCCGTTTTTCAGCTGATATTTCAGCATCGGTGGGGTGCCGGTCGGCAGGTTTTTCTGCACCAGCACACGCCAGTTGCCGTTGAGGAATTTCGTTGAACCAATCTTAACGGCATCCTGCGGCATCACCAGGTCATCTTTGCCTGCCGGACGCGCATCCGAGACCGCTTCAGGGGCCGGAGCAGGCTCTGTCGCTGCTACCGCCGGGGTAGCTGGAACAGGTGCAATCACTGCTGCGGCCAGCGGCAGTGTGGTGGTTTTCACCGGAACCACCGCCGCGGCGCTCGCGACAGGCTGAGGTTCCGGTTGTGGTGCGGGTTCAGCGGCCGTTTGTTTGGCGATGGGCGCATCATGCGGTTCTTCTGCCGGTTTGTCGCTGCGGTTTTTCAGCTGCACGCCAAAGGTGATCAGCAGAGCAACGGCGGGCAATACCCAGCTGTAACGCAGCCAGATTTTAGCTTTCGGTTTCGTGGTTGCAGCGGCAGGTGCCACTGGAGCAGACTCTGGCTCGGATTCCTCAACCGCTTCTGGCTCATCGATAATTTCCAGTGCTGGCATCGGCGGAACCACCACCGGAGGCGGCACCGGAACAGGCGCGGCCACAGCAGGCTCGGGCGCGATCAGCGGGGCAATCACCGGGGAGACTGTCGCGGCAATCGAAGTCGGCGTGACCAGCGGCGCAGCAGCAGGAGCCAGGCGCGACAGACTGAGGGACGGCACATCATCTTCTTCAATGCGCAGACAGTCGAAGACATCCTGACGTGATTTTTTATCCAGGCTGACAAAGCCCCAGAAGGTAATCACCGGTTTGCCACCGACAAGGTAAACGTAGTTTTGATCGGGGAATTGCAGGGCTTTGTTGAGCAGGGCGCCAAACAGTTTCTGGCTGGGTTTATCCGACTGCTGCGCACGTTCGCCGATGTCGGCGATGGTGGTCTGACAGGCCAGCAGTTGATTCAGTGCTGCGGTGCGCGCGCTGTTGCTGGCAGCGGCCCAGGAGGTGACTTTTCCCTCCACCGGGGAGTACCAGTCAAGGCGGTCTCCGGCATCGTTCGGCTGCGGGATAGCCAGGCAGTCGGCAACCTGCGATTGTTTTCTCAGGCGCAGGGTTTCGCGCAGTTGCAAAGCCGACAGATAAACGGGCTGCCCGTTCTCACCGAGGGCGAGGATAGCGTCGAGATTACCGCTGCGTAAGAAGATTTTTGCCACGCAAAGAGACCTTATAGTCAGAGTTCGGAAGTAAAAAGCGTGTGTAATCAGACTATTTTAGTTGTACGTGACTTAAATCAAATGCGCAAATAAGCAATAAAACAGGTGAGTACTTAGGGCATAACCCGGTGATCTGGTGAAGATTTCGCCAGTGCTGGTGACCATCGTCATCTGTCGACTGCTGACTGCATGTTCAGTTCTGATATACAGGTTATATTAGTTTCATTAATGACTTCTAATATTGAATCGCATAATATCGCATTTTTGGGATCTCGCCCGCGATGGAGTCGTAAACGTGTTAATCGTAGGGCGTACTGCTGGCCCTAAAAATAAAGAGGTTTATGAGGCTGTTACAGATAAACAAAATGAGTCTCTTAAATGGCTTGTTTCTGAGATTGCTTCTAAATTTAATGTTCCTATGACTGAGGTTTACAGGCATCCTGATATAGGAAGGAAAAACAAAACGGAAGCGAGTACAGCAAAATGGAAATAGCAAAATACTTACTTTATGCATTTACACTACTTTCCTTATCTGCTGAGGCAGCAAGAGAAGTAGCACATGTAAAAATTATCAAGAGTGGTTACTTCGATGAAATCGATAAGGAAGATCCTTACAACTACGCCGAGGGATGTAAATTATTTAAACCCACCAAAGAGAAACTTATCAACTACTTCTCTAAAGCTGAAGAAAATGGATACGGATGGATGCACGAGTATTACACGCTTTGCATCGCCTCTGGCACGGTAACGTTTAAGGACGGCTCTTATGGGGATTAGGTAATGCACGATAGTGGTTATGGATGGGTAACCTTTAAAGATAAGAAGAATGATGGAAAGGAAGTGTCTTTTCTTCATGTCAATAATGGATGGGGGTTGGAATAGAAATACCCCCCTCTGTTACCCGGTCCATTCGTTATTGCCGTAAACGCACAACATCACCGCCACTGATCGCCGCCAGATTCTGCGTGATCTTCTCTGGCGACCAGTCCCACCAGGCGATTTTCTCCAGCTCGGCAATCACTTCATCGCTGAAACGCTGACGGATCACCTTCGCCGGGTTTCCTCCTACAATGCTGTAAGCAGGAACATCAGACACCACCACTGAACGTGATGAGATAATCGCGCCGTTACCGATGGTGACGCCGGGCATAATCAGGCAGTCATAACCCATCCACACGTCATTACCCACGCGGGTGTCGCCTTTATAGGGCAGGTCACCAGGCTCGGGCGCAGCACTTTCCCAGCCGTTGCCGAAGATAAAGAAAGGGAAGGTAGAGAGGCCGGAGGTCTTATGATTGGCGCCATTCATGATAAATTTCACCCCGCGCGCCAGGGCGCAAAATTTACCAATAATCAGCTTATCGCCGATGAACGGGTAGTGATAAAGCACATTACGCTCAAAGTTCTCTGCACCTTCCGGGTCGTCGTAATAGGTGTAATCACCAATCAGGATATTGGGGTTGCTCACGCTATTTTTGATAAAGCAGACCTGCGGAAAGCCAGGTAAGGGGTGAAGAGTGGCGGGATCGGGTCCGTGCATAGATACTCCTGAAATGAAATCCTGAGGGGCAGTATAGACCGCAGGCCCGGATCGGGTTCAAATCGGGCGCAGCAGATGTAAACTTCTCGTAAATTAAGAACAACCCTAATCAGAGACGGGTGTTTTTAGCCTGGTGCAGGAGTATTATAGCCGTCTGAAATTACGCTGAGGATAGACCGCTTCATGTTTTCTCGTTCCACGCTCGCCGCGCTCACGGCCACCTTAATGCTGGCAGGTTGCAGCCACAAAACAACGCAGGCCCCGGCAACGGTAGATGTATCTGCCGCCGAAGCGACACCTGCGGTTTCCGCGTTTGCTGCCGGCCCGACGCAGCTTAACGTGACCCACGTTATCTCCCGTGCTGACGATGGCTCCTCCGTCATCCTGACCATCGACGGCGTTGAAGCCGGTACGCTGACGCGCGGAGAAAACAAAGAACTGTTTGTTCCTGAAGGCAAGCATAAGGTCGGTGGCTATGTTCAGACACTGTTCGGCCTGGGCCGTGTGACCATTCAGTCGGTGGAAGTCACCACCAAAACGGATCAGGCAACGCATGTGTCCTATTCCGTCACCAAAAACAAACCCGCGTTTACCCTGACAGAAAAAGCCGCAGGCTGATGCTGTTCTTACCCTGTTCCACGCAAGGAACAGGGTAATCGCCCCCATTCTCAGACGATCCCTAACCCTGTACTGCCGATCTCTCCGCACTGAGCCGCTATAATGGTCAGTTCATTTTCCGATGGAGAGTCTTCCATGTTATATCGCCTTACCCTAACCACCCTCACTGCCGCACTGCTATTGACGGGTTGCGCGCGCCAATCCGTAGAGGTTCCTGACGATCAGTATGCCCGAGGCCCCACGCAGATTAACGTGTCGCATATTGTGACTCAGACTGATGATGGTTCTGCGGTCGTCGTCACCGTGGATGGACGAGATGCGGGGGTTCTGGACAATGGCGAAGGGACACTGTTGCATGTGCCGGAAGGCAAACATAAAGTCGGTGGCTACGTGCCGACGTTGCTGGGCCGCGTGACGATCCCTTCGGTGGATGTCACCACATCACACAATGAAGTGACGACGGTGGCCTATTCGGTCGCACGGGATAAAGCGGCGTTTAGTGAAGTCGCCCGCTTACCTGGATAAAAAGCCAGGATAAAAAGCCTGGATAATAAAAAGGCAGGGATAGTAAAAAAGAGAGGAGCAGGAAAGCAGGGAGAGCAGAACAGAAAGAAGATTGCCCCTGGAACAGGCCAGGGGCAGGGCGATTACAGCGCCATATCGTGTTGCGGGCTTTCGGCACGCTTCTCAGGCTGAGAAGGAGCGTCAGACGGCTTAGTATTGTTCATATCAATCACCGGTGGTTTCACCAGCTGCAGGGTCGCTGCGGTATCATCCCACACCTGCTGAGTCAGCGCGGTGTTGCCATTCAACTGCTGGCCATAGCTTGGAACGATAGTGCGGATCTTGCTCTGCCACTCGGGTGAGTTGAACTGCTCAGGGAACAGCTTTTTCATCACGTTCAGAGTGATAGGTGCTGCGGTGGAAGCACCCGGAGAAGCACCCAACAGGGCCGCCAGGGTTTTCTGCTGATCGGTCACAATTTCAGTACCGAGTTTCAGCACGCCGCCTTTATCTTCATCTTTCTTGATGATCTGCACGCGCTGACCGGCCTGAATCAGTTTCCAGTCTTCTTTACGCGCATTCGGGTAGTACTCTTTCAGCGCTTCAAAGCGGTCGTTGTCATCCAGCATCACCTGACCAATCAGGTATTTCACCAGGTCGAAGTTATCCATACCCACGTGCGTCATTGGCATAAAGTTGCTGGTGGTGGTGGTGCTTAACAGATCAAACAGCGAGCCATTTTTCAGGAACTTGGTAGAGAAGGTCGCGAACGGCCCAAACAGTACCACGCGCTTACCGTCAAGGTAGCGGGCATCCAGATGCGGTACAGACATCGGTGGTGCGCCTACTGACGCCTGGCCGTAGACTTTTTCAGTATGCTGTTTGGTAATCTCAGGGTTTTCGCTCACGAGGAACGAACCACCCACCGGGAAGCCTGCATAGTTATCCGCTTCCGGGATGCCGGTTTTCTGCAGCAGCTTCAACGCACCGCCGCCTGCACCGATAAAGACGTATTTCGCATCAACGCTGTGCTCTTCACCGCTTTTCACATCGGTGATGGTCACGTGCCAGGAGTTATCGGCATTACGTTTAAAATCGGTGGCTTCCGCTGAGGTTTCCAGCGTGAAGTTTTTATCTTTCTTCAGGCTGCCGATCAGCTGACGGGTGATTTCACCGTAGTTAACGTCAGTTCCGACCGGGGTCCAGGTGGCAGCGATTTTCTGATTAGGATCGCGGCCTTCAATGGTCAGGGGTGCCCACTGTTTAATTTGATTTGGATCGGTAGAGAATTTCATTCCCTGGAACAGCGTGGTCTGCTGTAACGCTTCATAGCGTTTGGTCAGGTAATTGACGTTGGTGTCACCCCAGACGAAACTCATATGTGGCGTGGAATTAATAAAGGAGTGCGGGTTATTTAAAATGCCGCGTTTCACCTGTGCGGTCCAGAACTGGCGGGAAATCATAAACTGTTCGTTAATTTCCAGCGCCTTGGACACATCAATGGAACCGTCTGGACGCTCTGGCGTATAGTTCAGCTCCATATTTGCCGAGTGACCCGTACCGGCATTGTTCCAGCCGTTAGAGGATTCAAGGGCCACGCCGTCCAGCTTCTCTACCATCAGCTGTTTCCAGCCTGGCTGAAGTTCCTGTAACCAGGTGCCAAGGGAGGCGCTCATGATACCGCCACCGATCAGCAGTACGTCGGTTTTCTGCGTGGCAGGGGTTTCAGCCCAGGTACTGGTGCAAACCAGTAAAGCTGACAGAGAAAGCAGGGGAATCGTTTTTTTGGAGTTAGACATTTTAAATAACGCATCAATATAGGTTAACAAATTGAGGTGATATTTTAGCGCAATTTAACGAAAAGTTAATAACTATTTATTATGTTTAAATCAAATCACGAAATTAATTTAATTACTTAACGTTTATTTTAATTACTCGTCAGGTTTATTTAGTTTTAAAACACAAAATAGAGGGTTATTAATTGGCTGAAAAAGCATGAGAAAAAGAATAATCAAGCTGGCGATTACCGCCAGCGCAATAAGGGCAAAAAATGAGGGGGAAGTCGACGGCAGCGAAGGTTCATTTGCCGTTTTTTCCCCTCATTTTCCCCATTGATGTGTTGTTCCGGGCGGTACAGCATGAAATGTTAACCGATGCGATTTAATGCATCCAGCACGTCGTGCGGCAATTCGAGCTGTGCGCTCGCCAGATTTTGCTCCAGGTGAGCGAGTGATGAGGTGCCGGGGATCAGCAGGATATTGGGTGAGCGTTGCAGCAGCCACGCCAGCGCCACCTGAAGCGGGGTGGCCTCACAGGCAACGGCCGCCTCGCTCAGTGCGGCGCTCTGCAAAGGAGAGAACCCGCCGAGCGGGAAGAAGGGCACGAAAGCGATGCCGTCTTGTGCCAGCTGGTCAATCAATGCGTCATCCTGACGATGGGCGAGGTTATACATATTCTGCACGCACACGATCGGCGTGATACTGCGCCCCTGGGCGATCTGGGCTGCTGAGACATTACTCAACCCGATATGGCGAATCAGTCCCTGTTCTTTCAGTTCGAGCAAAGCCGTCAGTGAGGCTTCAATATCGCCTTCGGCAGGCTGGAACATATCAAACATCAGCCGCAGGTTAACCACATCCAGTACCTCTCGCTTCAGATTGCGCAGATTATCATGCACCGCGCTTTGCAGTTCCGCAAGGGACATCGCCGGGTTCCAGGAACCGTCACTGCCGCGCACAGCACCCACTTTGGTGACAAGGGTCAGGTCATCCGCATAGGGATGCAGCGCTTCGGCGATCAGCTGGTTGGTGATGTGCGGGCCGTAAAAATCACTGGTATCGATATGATTAATCCCGCTTTCCACCACCGCCCGCAGCACGGCGATGGCGGCCTGGCGATCCCGCGGCGGCCCGAAAACATGGGGACCAGCCAGCTGCATCGCACCATAACCCATGCGGGTGACTACGCGGTCGCCAAGTACACAGGTTCCGGCATTTTTTATCGTCATTGTCAGGCTCCAGATCGAGGTTGTAGAAAAAACCGTAAGGTGTTCCAATAAAATACGAATAATTATTCAGGTTGTGAATTCGCATATGATGAACGACAACGCTAAGGGACTTGAAGCGCGCAAACAGCCGCGGCAGGCGCGATCGCAGGCCACCGTTGAGGTGATCCTCGAGGCGACTATTCAGGTTTTGCTGGCGGAAGGGCTGCCCCGGTTGACCACGATCCGCGTGGCCGAGCGGGCTGGCGTGTCGGTGGGGACGCTGTACCAGTATTTTCCCCAGAAGCAGGCGCTGCTGTTTGCGCTGTTACAACGCCATCTGGAGAGGCTGGTAAGCATAATGGAAGGTGCCGCGTTATCCGCACAGGGTCAGCCACTGGCAGTGATGGTGAAACATATTGTCAGCGTGTTTATGCAGGTGAAAACCGAGAACCTGCACGAGTCGGCGGCGCTGTATGCTGTCGCCAGCGAACTGGATACGCGCAGCTATGTGCGCAGCGTGGAAGCGCGCAATCGCCTGGCGCTGGAAACGATGCTGGACAGTGCCAGCGACAGGCGGTTTGCCGATACGCCGGGGGTGACGTTTGTGTTTATGGGCGCACTGATCGGGCCGATACGGCTGCTGCTGGAAGGCGACCCTGAGCAGCAGGATATGGAGCGTCTTGCAGGCCAGCTCGAACTGTTATGCCTGAGCTATCTGGAGCACGTTTCGTTGCCACGCTGAGCGTGGCTCAGCTCTGGGCTGAGGTGAGCTCTTCAGCCTTATCTGTATGAATGACGGCTTGATGCAGGTTTAGTGTATTTCCATCAGATTAACAGTGATCTTAGGATGGTTATCTTAATTTGGACAATTATGATTTAAACATAGCATAATATAATTGACTTCACTAGTCTCGGAAATTTACTATAGATAAAAAATTAGAATAAATTATAATGGTTTTTTATTCCTAAATAAAAGAATTTTATTGATGAGTGAAAGTGATTTTTCTTCCTGTAAATTTATGACGAAATCTCCTTCGTGGGGGATCATGGATATTCTTATATGGAAAATAGTACCAGACACATTCGGTGGTGGGGTTGGATATATTCAAAGGTTTAAGGACGCCTGGGTATCTCATAATAGCTTAAACATAAGAATGGCATCTTTAGAGTATAAATTACCAGCAGAGTTACTGGCAGGTGTGTGTTGGATAGAAATTGCTGGTGATCCAAATTTCATAGATAAAGTTGCATTCGAGGTAAGGTCTTTTGATTGGAGTGGTCCAGAATTTATTGATAGAAACTTTACGGTAACAAACCCACCGGAAAAGACATCTTTCGGCTTTGTAAGCATACAGTTAAGAACAGCAGCAGCCACATTAGGGCTTGATGTAAGAAAAATGAATACATCTCAACTCAGAATGTTGGCAGATTGTATTGAAAGAGATAGTTATAATATTAGACTTGTGGCGCGACATCTTAGACAGTTGGCAGACTATGATCGTTTACCGTCAACATTAAGAGAAGAAGATATTAAAATAATTGGCGCGAGATATAATAGAGGTATTAGGCCAACATTAGAAGAGATAAAAAGAAACACTAATTACGGTGATTTTATTGTACGAAATTGGAAAAAATTTCATAAGCTAGTATGGAGGTAACATGAGGGTTTTATTAAGGATTTGCATTTTACTTATTTATCTTTCTGCTATGCTTTTATTGTATGTACTTGGTGTTGATAAGTACTCATGGATAAGTGAAATGGACCCTTCGATGTCTCCTCACTCTATTGTTAATGATTCAAGTAATCAGCATCTTGTTTCCTCTATACTGGTTGCCTTTATCATCATGATGCAACTTTTCTATTTTATTTTTGAAAAGAGTAAAAAGTGGAAGGCTACCTCAGTGATATTATTTTCCCTTATTGCTTCATTGTACGTCTTCAGATAGTTCATCCCCGTACCTGTCAGCCCGGATCGCCCCGCATTTTTCTTTATAACTGGCCCCAGAAACCGCACTGAAATAAAAATTTGTTTTTTTTCGAATAGAAACCCGCCCTGAGACGTTAACCGATCATCTTCCCCTGTGACAGGAAACCGATCGCCATGTCTCACACCTCTCTCCCGCTGCGTCAGCGCTATGACGCCTTTGCCCTGACGCTGCACTGGATCACTGCCGCCAGCGTCATTTTCCTTTTTGCTTCTGCCCATATCTGGGAACTGCTGGCGCGTGGCACGCCGCTGCGTAAAGGATTGCAGTCCGTACATATCTCCTGCGGCATTTTGTTGGCACTGGTGATGATTGTGCGACCGTTATGGCGTCTCTACAGCCAGCGACAGGCGCGTTTTGCCATGCCACCCGTGGCCGGGTCGCGACCGACGCGCATCCTGGCGCATGCCATGCACGGAGCGCTGTATCTGCTGCTGTTTGCACAAATCTCTCTGGGATTTCTGTTCCGCTGGGCACAGCAGGAGCCGTTCAGCTTTTTTGGCCTGTTTGATATTCCGGCCTGGATCGCGGTCGATCCGTCACTGCGTCATCAGATCGGCGGCTGGCACGATAACGTGGCCTGGGCGCTGATTATCCTTGCCTGCGCTCACGCGCTGGTTGCTCTGTTCCACCACTATGTTCTGCGCGATGACGTGCTGCGCCGTATGCTGCCCGCGCGTCGTTCCTCATCATCCCAATAAGGCTAACATCATGAAAAAAATAACGATAATCCTGCCTGCACTGTTACTGACGTTGTATGCGCCCCTGGCTCTGTCCATGGGCGACAGCAGCAGTGAAAGCAAAACCCCGGATTGCCCGAAAGGCCAGGTGTATGACAGCGGCAGCAAGCAGTGTGTACCCGAGAAAACCAGCCGTCTCAGCGATGATGATAAAACCCGTTATGCTTATCATCTGGCGAAAAAAGGGGAGTATCAGTCAGCACTTAACCTGCTGGATACCCTGAAAAATCCGGATACCCGCGAAGCCTGGAACTATCGCGGCTACGCCACACGCAAATTAGGGCGCACAGATGAAGGGATCGGCTATTATCAACGCTCGGTGGCGCTGGATCCGCGCTATGCCAAAGTGCGTGAATACCTGGGTGAAGCCTGGATGATCAAAGGACGTCCCGATCTCGCCCGTGAGCAGCTTGCTACCATCAAGACCTTGTGCGGTGTGAACTGTGAAGAGTATCGGGATTTGCAGGCCGCGATTAACGGTCACCCTGAATCCTGATGATGAATCCGTGTGGAGGGTAGAAAAATCACCCGTAGTGAAGTCCGAAACCATCTGGCTGCCCATCTTGAACGCTTATGGCGTTACGGGATGGTGCTGTCACGTAATCGTGATGTGGCCGAAGAGCTGGTACAAACCACCTGTGTACGGGCGCTGGAACGCAGCGCCCAGTTTACGCCGGGAACACGCATCGACCGCTGGCTGTTCACCTTGTTGCACTCGGTGTGGATCAACGATCTGCGTGCCAGGCGCGTGCGGCTCGGGCAGGGATTTGTCGACAGTGAGGATCTGCACGCAGCGGATACCTGGTCGCACGAAGAGGACCGTATGCAGTATCAGCAAGTGATGCAGCGCGTGGAAAGGCTGCCGGAGGCTCAACGTAATGCGGTGTTTCTGGTGTATGTAGAAGGGTTTACCTATCAGGAAGCTGCTGACACGCTGTGCGTGCCGATCGGCACCATCATGAGCCGTCTGGCAGCGGCAAGAGCCACGTTGTCCCGTGCGACAACTTCAGCGCCTGCACAGGAGAAACGCCGGTGAACAGAGAACGTTTTTGTCCCCCTTACAGCGATGAGGCGATAGTCGCGTGGCTGGACGCAGAAATGGATGCGGAAGAGGCTCAGGCCTTTGAGCAACAGTTAAAGCGCGATCAACCGCTGGCGGCCCGCACCGCCGAACTGATGAAAAGCAACCAGCCGTTTGCCGAGGCTTTCGACCCCCTGCTGGAGGCCGCACCCAGCGCACGCCTGCACGCAAACCTGGAGCGTCTGCTGGCGCAAACCCCGGCAACGGCGCCCGTGGTCCGCGCTCAGGTCAGCCGCCGTGCGCTGATTGCTGCGTCACTGAGTTTCCTGGTGATCGGTTCCGGCTTCGGTTACTTCGTGCGCCCGGATAATCGCTCGCGCCGCGATAGCGAGAAAATCCGCGATCTGGAATCGCAGTATATGTCGCTCTACAGTCCGGAAACGTTGGTGGATGTGGACAGCACCGCAGCGGTGATCGACCGCTCACTGGCCAGAACGGCACAGACGATGGGCCTGCACCTGAACGCGCAACAGCTCATGCTGCAGGACGCTGAGTTAAAAAGCGTGCGCCTGCTGCGCTATGACGATACCCGCATTGTGCAGATTGCCTGGGAGCACAGTGCGTATGGCCCGATGGCGCTGTGTGTTTCCCGCGAGGATCATAACAGTGCCACCCCGGTGCTGGGCGAACAGCGCCACGGCATGAATCTGGCCTGGTGGCACGCGGGAGGTTACCAGTACGTGTTGATTGGGCGAAGCCCGGCACCGTGGCTACAGCAGAGCGCCGGGTTGCTGCGTCAGGGACTGATGCCGACGTGATGACCACAGGCTTTGCCGACAGGGCGAAAATATCCTTGTTTTCACTCTGATGTTTATGACAGGGTGAACACCGGACATGTCACCCTTTCAGGAGCCACCGCATGAGTTCACATCCTCTTCGCCAGATCATCGAAGCCTGCGACCGCGCGATCACCGCCCGTGATTTTGACCAGTTGATGACGTGGTATGCGCCCGATGCCGCACTGGTGATTAAGCCGGGCATGATTGCCCGCGGCCACGATGAGATCCGCCGGGCGTTTATCGCCATCTCTGACCATTTTCAGGGGCAGCTGCGGGTTGAGCAGGGAACGATGCAGGTAATTGAAGGGGCGGGCGATGCGCTGGTGCTGATGGAAACGGTGCTGCATTACCCGGATGGCGCGGGCGAGACCCTAACCGTCACCCGGCGCGCCACCTATGTATTCAGGCAGGAGCCTGATGGCCGCTGGCTCTGCACCGTTGATAACTCCTACGGTACCGACCTGCTGGATGCCTGATATCGGCCCATTATTTGCGCGCAGCACGGCGATACAGCGTGCTGCGTGCCACGCCCAGCGCTTCTGCCGTTTTGCTCACATTGCCGTTGAAGCGTTGCAGAGTGGCGGCGATCAGTTGTTCATCATGCTGTTGCAGTGCAGGCAGCGGTTCACTCACCGCCAGTTGATACTCCGCAGGCAGGCTGTCGCAATCCAGCACGTCGTTATCATCGGCGAGCGCCAGCAGCACTTTCAGTACGCTGCGTAACTGGCGCACGTTACCCGGCCACGGATGTTGCGCCAGGGTATCCCGCAGCAGCGGCGTCATCTCAATACCACGCTGCTCACCGCCCAGTTCCTGCCAGAGCTGGCGAATAAAAGCAGGCAGTTCTGCCCAGTCGCGCAACGGTGGCAGCGTCAGAGAGAACTCCTGCAAGCGATAAAGCAGATCCTCACGGAACGCACCCTCAGCCACTAACTGTGGCAGATTACGGTGGGTCGCGCAGATCACCGCAAAACTCACCGGCCAGCTGCGGCTGGAGCCGAGCGGGGCCACTTCTTTCTCCTGCAACACGCGCAGCAGACGGGTTTGCAGCGCCAGCGGCATATCGCCAATTTCATCAAGGAACAGCACGCCGCCGTCAGCTTCACGAATTTTCCCGATATAGCCATTCTTACTGGCCCCGGTAAAGGCACCGGGCTGATAGCCAAACAGCTCTGATTCGATCAGTGACTCCGGGATGGCCGCGCAGTTGATCGCCACAAACTTCCCCTGATGCCAGCGGCTCTGCTGATGCAGCGCCCGGCTGACATATTCTTTACCGCTGCCGGTTTCTCCATGCAGGCACAGCGACACCCCCGCATTGATCAGCCGCACCATCTTCTCGCCGCCATCACGCAGCGAGAACGGCAGAGTAGAGGAGGTGATGGCGGTCGAGGCAAAGTGTGTGCGGGCCGGGGCACGCAGTCGGAAAAAATAGTGCTGCTGGCTGCGGGTGGTGAGCGGCTGTGGCACCTGATTTGCCTGCTGTTCGAGCTGTGGGAACAGCTGCTGGAAGGTCAGGCAACCCAACTGTTCCGCTCCCAGTTCCAGTTCACGCATCGCCACGCGGTTGGCGGCCATCAGAATATTGTCAGAGAACACCAGCAGCAACTCTTCCACACGGTCAATGCCCTGAACCTGGCGGTGCAGACTCATCATCCACTGATCGGGGTGCAGGCTCTGCTTGATCCACAGATATTCAATGTGCTTCGCGGCGTCTTTGATCCAGGCCAGGGTATGCGGATGCGCAAAGTGTGCCGGGCCGGAGATATCCAGCACCCCGGCAATCTGTCCACCAGGGCTTTGCAGCGGGATCGCCGCGCAATACAGCCCCTGGTTGCTGGTGAGAAAATGCTGCTGGCCGTCGATTTCACAGCAGTCATCAATCGCCAGAGCGGTGCCGATGGCATTGGTGCCGCGCCCGCACTCACTCCAGAGATTGCCCGGTGCCAGCGCAAAGCGTTCCGCTTTTTGCAGCGCCTGCATATCACCAAAGGTGTTCAGCACCAGCCCGCTGGCATCCGACAGGATCACCACGGCCTGTTTCTCGGCAATTTTCTCGGCTAATGCCCGGATGGCAGGCTGGGCAAACTGTTGCAGCGTGGCGTGGTGGGCGAGAGCATCGGCCAGTTCTGCCTGGCGAATGCGGGGAAAGTCGTCGGACAGGCGATCCAGACCGTAAAGCTGGCTGCGAAACCAGGAGTCACTCAGCACTGGGTTTGGCGCAAACGGTGGCGTACTGACGGCTGACGAATTTCCCTGCATTGATAACCTCATGCCCTGGTGAAAGTGTTGCAATATTGTAGCCATCTGGTTTTTTCGGTGTTGCGATTTGCAACACAGATGCGAAAAGTTTCCATTATGGCTTGCGATAGCGGCGGTCACTCACTTCGTATTACTCTGATAATCATCATTATTTTTACAATTCCACTAAGGTAAAAAATTGGCACGGGGTGTGCAATGGGAAAGAGGCAATCGTAACAACGTCCGGGACAGGATCGCGCTGCGGTTGTTTATCTCTCAAAGACCTACCCTACAAGAGGATTTTGCGATGCGTTATTCCCATCCTGGTACACCCGGTGCTTTAGTGTCTTTCAAAGCGGCCTATGGCAACTTTATTGATGGCAAATTCGTCGAACCGCAAAGCGGTCAGTATTTTATGAACACCTCTCCGGTGAACGGCAGCGACATTGCGCAGTTCCCGCGTTCTGATGCCCGTGATATCGAGGCGGCGTTAGATGCCGCCCACCGTGCGGCCGACGCCTGGGGAAAAACCAGCGTGCAGTATCGTTCTAATCTGCTGTTGCAGCTGGCCGATCGTATAGAAGCCAATCTGGAATACCTTGCCGTGGCAGAAAGCTGGGATAACGGTAAGCCAATCCGCGAAACGCTGAATGCCGACCTGCCGCTGGCGGTTGACCATTTTCGTTACTTTGCCGGGTGCCTGCGTGCCCAGGAAGGGAGCGCCAACGAAATCGATGAAAAAACCGTGGCCTACCATTTCCATGAACCGCTGGGCGTGGTCGGGCAGATTATCCCGTGGAACTTCCCGCTGCTGATGGCCGCCTGGAAACTGGCCCCGGCGCTGGCAGCCGGAAACTGTGTGGTGCTGAAACCCGCAGAGCAAACCCCACTGGGTATCACGCTGTTGCTGGAACTGGCAGGCGACCTCTTCCCGGCGGGCGTGCTCAACGTGGTGCAGGGCTTTGGCCGTGAAGCGGGCGAAGCCCTGGCAACCAGCAAGCGCATTGCCAAAATCGCCTTTACCGGCTCCACACCGGTTGGCCGTCATATCATGGCCTGCGCGGCAGAAAACATTATTCCCTGCACCGTCGAGCTGGGCGGCAAGTCACCGAATATCTACTTCGCCGATGTGATGAACGGCGAGCCGGAGTTTATCGACAAGGCGGTAGAGGGGCTGGTTCTGGGCTTCTTCAACCAGGGCGAGGTCTGCACCTGTCCGTCACGCGCACTGATCCACGAATCAATCTATGCGCCGTTTATGGAAAAAGTGATGGCGAAAGTGGCGACCATCCGTCGTGGCGATCCGCTGGACACCGACACCATGATTGGCGCACAGGCATCACGCCAGCAGTTCGACAAAATCCTCTCGTATATTGATATCGCGCGCCTGGAAGGCGGAAAAATCCTGACCGGCGGCGAACGTGCCAGCATCAGCAAAGAGCTGGATAACGGCTACTACATTCAGCCAACGCTCATCCAGGGCGACAATCAGATGCGCTGCTTCCAGGAAGAGATCTTTGGCCCGGTGATCGGGGTCACTACCTTTAAAGATGAAGCCGAAGCGCTGTCCATCGCCAATGAAACCCAGTTCGGGTTGGGCGCAGGTATCTGGACGCGTGACACCAATCTGGCGTATCGCATGGGCCGCAGCATCAAGGCCGGGCGCGTATGGACTAACTGCTATCACATCTACCCGGCACATGCGGCCTTTGGGGGATACAAACAGTCCGGCGTGGGCCGTGAAACGCACAAGATGGCGTTGAATGCCTATCAGCAAACCAAAAATCTGCTGGTCAGTTATGACACAGCACCGTTAGGGCTGTTTTAAGCCTGTTTTCTTTCGAGGATTGAATAATGAAAACGATGAAAGCCGCAGTAGTGAAAGCCTTTGGTGAACCGCTGGTGATTGAGCAGGTGCCGATCCCTGAAGTCGGACCGGGCCAGCTGCTGGTGAAAGTGGTGGCTACCGGTGTCTGTCATACTGACTTGCATGCTGCCGAAGGTGACTGGCCGGTGAAACCTCAGCCGCCATTTATTCCGGGCCATGAAGGCGCAGGTTATGTCGTCGCGGTAGGTGAAGGCGTAAAGCATATAAAGGAAGGGGATCGCGTGGGCGTCCCCTGGCTGTACTCTGCCTGTGGCCACTGCGAACACTGTCTGGACAGCTGGGAAACCCTGTGCCATTCGCAGCAAAACGCCGGTTATTCGGTTAACGGTAGCTTTGCCGAATACTGTCTGGCCGACGCTAACTACGTTGGCATCCTGCCGGATAACGTTGATTACAATGAAATCGCGCCAATCCTCTGTGCTGGTGTTACCGTGTACAAAGGTCTGAAAATGACCGAAGCCAAAGCGGGTGACTGGGTGGTCATTTCCGGTATTGGTGGGTTGGGCCATATGGCGGTGCAGTACGCCGTAGCGATGGGCTTTAACGTGGCCGCCGTGGATGTCGACGACGAAAAACTGGCCTTCGCCAAACGTCTCGGCGCCACTGTCACAGCAAACGCCCGTAACGTTGACCCGGCAAAAGTGTTTAAAGACACGTTCGGCGGCGCACATGCGGTGCTGGTGACGGCAGTATCACCCAAAGCCTTTGAACAGGCGATTGGTACGATGCGTCGCGGCGGCACCATGGTACTGAACGGTCTGCCACCGGGTAAATTTGACCTGTCGATCTTCGATATGGTGCTGGACGGCATTACCGTGCGCGGTTCGATCGTGGGGACGCGTAAAGACCTGCAGGAAGCGCTCGACTTTGCGGGTCGCCACAAGGTAGCGGCGAATATTTCGGTTGAGCCGCTGGCCAATATCAATGATATCTTTGCCCGCATGCATGCCGGGAAAATTGAAGGCCGCATCGTGGTCGATCTGGCCCTGTAATGTCTGTCTGACGACGGCAACACCGGATTAATCCGGGTTTCACAGCAGGCATAGCTTCAGCGCTATGCCTGTTCGCAAAATGTAAAGTATCAGTGATATCATCTGCCAGGTGTTCACTTATTAAAAGCCCGCATATGATCCTGACCCCGCAGAACATTGACTCTCTTAATACCATTTCACACTGGCTTGCCGTTAATGATGTCAACGGCGAACAGGAGCTGCACGCTGATGTGGCTATTCTGGCTGGCCATGCCGTGCTGCCGGGGCTGATCGGGGCCTTTACCCGGCTGGCTGACACCTCAATTCCTTTGTTGCTGAGCGGCGGCACGGGTCACTCCACTGAACTGCTGAAAACCGCATTGAACACAGTGCAGGTCAACAGCGCTGCGTCGAGCGAAGCACAGTTACTGGCCGACGCAGCCGTGCAACTCTCCGGCATCAAGGCAGATCGGCTGATCATTGAAGATCAATCACGTCACTGCGGGGAGAATGCTGCCTTCAGCCGTCGAAATCTGCTGGCGCGAGAGATGCCGGCACAGCGTATCATTCTGATTCAGGACCCGCTGATGCAGCGCAGAACCACCGAAACCTTCCATCATGAGTGGCAGCGCCAGGGGCAACAGGTCGATTTCATCAGCTGGCCGGTGTTCGTGCCGCAGCTGGTGTTACAGGACGACCAGCCGGTCATCACCGGGGCGGCATCGCAACAGGGATTGTGGGCACTGGACCGCTATGTTTCGATGGTGCTGGGAGAAGTGCGGCGGCTGCGTGATGACAAAGAGGGCTATGGTCCCCTGGGCCTCGGGTTTATCGGCCATGTGGATGTGCCTCACGCAGTGGAACATGCCTGGCAGCGGCTGATGGCCGAACCTGAACTGGCGGCGCTGGTGCGCTGAAATGACGACGGAACCCGATCTCAACTTACTGATTGCACTGGATGTGCTGCTGAATGAGGCCAGCGTGGCGGCAGCGGCACGCCGTCTGGGCTTAAGCGCCTCGGCCATGAGCCGCACGCTCAGCCGCCTGCGCAGCGTTACGGGCGATCCGTTGCTGGTGCGTGCCGGGCGCAACATGGTGCTGACGCCCTGGGCCGAAGCGATCCGCGAACGCAGTCAGAACGCGGTCTTAGAAGCCCGTGCGGTGCTGCGTCCTGCGGTGGCCGAACAGCATCCCGCCAGTCTGGACTGCACGTTTACGCTGCGCGCCAATGACGGATTTGTTGAAGCTTTTGGCCCGGCATTGATTGCGACAGCAGCGCTATCCGCGCCGTTGGTCCGTCTGGTTTTTGCCCCCAAACCGGAGAAAAGCGTCAAGCCGCTGCGCGAAGGACGCGTGGATCTGGAGATTGGTGTGCTGGGCGAGATGGGCCCGGAGATTCGTGTGCAGGCGCTGTTCCGCGATCGTTTCGTCGGTGTGGTGCGTCAGGGCCATCCGCTGTCGCAGTTACCTGATGTCAGCGTCAGCGACTATGTTGCCTGGGGGCATGTGGTGGCCTCACGCAGCGGACGGGCGGAAGGCCCGGTGGACCAGGCGCTGGCAGAGCAGGGCGTGCAACGCCGGGTCAGCGCCGTGGTGCCTGCTTTTCCGGCGGCGCTGGCCGTGGCGCGCGCCTCCGATCTGGTGGCGCTGGTGCCGGCATCCTTCCTGCTTAATCAGCCAGCCGGGCTGTTGTACCGTTTTGAACTGCCGGTCAAAACCGGTGCCATCACCGTGTCACAGATGTGGCACCCGCGCTCGGAAGTGGACCCGGCGCACCGCTGGCTGCGGCAACTCCTGTTGACAGTATGCCGTCAGCGGGTGCCGGATTGATCTTCTCCTCCCAGGTGGATCGTCACATGATGGTGCTGCCCCTCATCCCGTAGGGGAATGCGATCCTCCGTCAGATCCACGCCATCCAGCGTGATGTGATAATCCCCCTCACTGCGCACCACCTGAATATGATATTCACTGCTGCCATGCTGATACGTCAGGCTGACGGAAGGCCAGTGTGCAGGCAGTAATGGCCTGACGGCCAGCGCATCCGCATGGCGGGTAATCCCCAGTAGAGACTCCACCAGCAGGCGGTAAGCCCAGCCCGCCGATCCGGTGTACCAGCTCCATCCACCGCGTCCGGTGTGTGGTGCGACACTGTAGACATCCGCCGTCATCACCCAGGGTTCAACTTTATAGCGTGCCACCGCATCGGCATCCAGGCTGTGATTGATTGGATTGATCAACGACCACAGTTGCCAGGCTCTTTCACTGTTGCCCATTTGGGCAAAGGCCATCACCGCCCAGATAGCACCATGCGTATACTGCCCGCCGTTTTCACGCACGCCCGGGACGTAGCCCTGAATATAGCCGGGATTCGGCCCATCGCCATTAAACGGCGGCGTTAACAGTTTGATCATCCCTGCGTTGTCATCAACCAACCGTGCATCCAGTGATTGCATGGCTTTTGCGCACTGTTCCGGCGTTCCGGCACCGGAGAGGACAGCCCAGCTCTGCGCGATAGCATCAATCTGGCAGGCCTGCGACAGATGGGAACCCAGCGGTTCGCCGTTATCAAAATAACCGCGTCGATACCATTCACCGTCCCAGCCGGCGCTGTTAAGGTTATCGCGAAGCTGGTCTGCCTCTTTGCGGCATTGCAGGGCAATATCCGTTTGCTGCCGCTGTTCTGCCAGCGCGCCAAAACGCCGTAAAATATCGTAGAGGAAGAAGCCAAGCCAGACGCTTTCCCCTTTCCCTTCACTCCCCACCCGATTCATCCCGTCATTCCAGTCACCCGTCCCCATCAGCGGCAGGCCGTGTTGCCCAAAACGCAGGCCGTGGAGCAGGGCTTTCAGACCATGCAGCCAGACGGTATCTTCGTGAGCACTGATGGTGGGCTGCTCGTAAACGGACTCTTCACCGGGCTGCGGATGTTTGCCTTCCAGCCAGGGGACGGACTCCTCCAGCAGCGTTATATCGCCGGTCGTGGTGATGTAATGACAAATCGCCAGCGGCAACCAGAGGTAATCATCCGAACAGTGAGTACGCACGCCATTCCCGAGAGGAGGATGCCACCAGTGCTGGACATCGCCCTCAATAAACTGCCGGGAGGCACAAAGAACAATCTGTTCACGCAGGCGCTCAGGTGCGGTGTGACTCAGGGCAAGCGTATCCTGCAACTGGTCACGGAAACCGAAGGCGCCGCCCGACTGGTAGTAACCGCTGCGCGCCATAATGCGACAGGCCAGCGTCTGGTACAGCAACCAGCCGTTCACCAGCAGGTTGACCGTTGGATCGGGCGTGGTTACCACCACTTTATCCAGAATCCGGTGCCAGTACTGATGAACCTGCGCCAGCTCATGGCGAGCAGCATCCTCATCCAGATATTGGGCGATAAGCGCTTCCGCCTCCTGCTGATTTTGCCCCACGCCCAGTACAAAGATGAACGTGCGCTGGTCGCCATCAATAAGCGTGGTGGCTGACTGCACCGCCGCACAGGGATCAAGCCCTGCGCCCGTGGTATCCGGCAGTCGCTGCTGTTGCATCGCCGCTGGGGAACGGCGTGAACCGTGACGGCCGAGGAAGGCCCGCCTGTCACCTGTCAGTGAACAGTGTGCCCCGGTCACCGCGAAGAATGCCGTTCTTTCAGAGCCGTTGCTGTTGTAGTAGTTACTGGCCAGCACACCGCAGCCGGTGCGAACAGTGGAAGGGTGCGTGATGATATGCATGGCTGACTTGCTGCGCGATTCACCCAGCGTCCATTCAACATAACCCGTGACAGAGATTTTCCGAATGCGGCCTGAGTTGTTGGTAAGGGTTAAAATGGCCAGCTTCACCGGCGCATGCTCAGCGACCAGCACGGTCAGCTCGCTATCCAGCCCGGTTTCTCGGTGGCTGAAGACGCTGTAGCCAAACCCGTGACGGCTCAGATAAGGGCCGCGCCCCTGTACGGGTAGAGTGGTGGGTGACCAGACGGCACCGGTTTCTTCATCACGCAGATAGAAGGCCTCCCCTGAACGGTCACTGACGGGATCGTTCTCCCAGGGCGTGAGACGGTATTCGTGCGCATTTTCATACCAGGTATAGGCTTGTCCGGCCTCCGAAATCACGGTGCCGAACTGCGCATTGGCCATTACGTTCGACCAGGGTGCAGGCGTGGATCCACGTTCATCCAGCAGGATTTGATATTCGCGCCCGTCGGGAGAAAAGCCCCCCCGGCCGTTGAAACAAAGCAGCGCAGCGGTATCCGGCTGCCAGTCAAGGTGCTGGTTCACCGGGAGTACGGCTGGCGTGACCAGGGCAAGCGACGAGGAGACGGCACCCTGAACACGCAAATTGAGTTGTTCTTCCAGCCCACCCGCGCGATCGTCAATCACAACCCGTGCCACACTCAGCAGCAGCGTGCGATCCTCTGCGGAGAGATGCTGACCATTCCGTAAGAAAATCCCTCCCGACTTATCCGTCATTCCTGGCGCAGACTTGGCGGCGATCAGGTCCATAATCTGGTTGTGCAGGGTCTGCTGATAGCCTCCCGGGCCATCATTGAGGATCACCAGGTCGACCGCCAGACCCTTCAGACGCCAGTAATGATGGGCCTGCATCAGCGTATTGATCAGCGGAATACTGTCCGAATGCGTAATATTCAGGATCACAATCGGCAGATCGCCGGAGATACTCCAGCCCCACAGACCGCTCTGCCCACGACGATTACGGGCAATAATCTGCGCCTCTGCACGCAGTTCAGGGCCAGGGAACAGCACGGCGCTGGCAAGGCGATTGAACAATGACGCATCGTCTTCATTGGCATTAATCTGTCGCAGCACAATCTGGCTGTGTGACCATGCCAGTTCAAAGACGCGATCGGCAATCGGGGAGTCGCGGTATTTCTCCAGCAATGCCTGGCTCTGTTCTCGACTGCCCGTGACGCCGTAAACGATATCGAGGGTGACCGGTACGCCGGGGAGTAACACCAGCGGCTGGCGCAGGGCGATCACCGGGTCGAGTACAGCACCGACGTTATTGCTCAGCGGCCCGCTCCGGGTGGGAGCCAGGGCGTTAGCGGTATCATTCCCGCGCCCAAGAAAAGCGGCACGATCGGTTTCAAATGAGGCCGTTTTCTCCGTTCGACCATGCACCACCATCATATGGAACAGCCACGGGCTCTGTTCCTCCGGCGTGCGTGCCCGGCGGTGACAGAGAATCGCTTCCTGGGCAGAGACCCACTCGGTCTGAACAAACAGGTTGCTGAAGGCGGGGTGGGACAGATCGCTGTCGGCGGAAGCCAGCACCACTTCGGCGTAGCTGGTGAGTTCCACCGTCCGTGGCTGACGACCCCTGTTGACCAGCGTGATACGACGCAGCTCGATGTCATCTTCGGGGGAAACGACAATCTGCGTTTTAATATGCAGCGTTCCCTGCCTGCGCGTGAACTCTGCGCCGGCATCGGTGAAGGAGGCTTTGTAATCATCGGGCGTTGAGCCGGAAGGCTGCCAGGTGTTGCTCCACACTTCGCCGCTTTTCACATCGCTGATGTAGCAGCAGGAACCCCAGTTATCACAGGTGGTATCGCTGCGCCAGCGGGTGAGGGCCAGATCGTTCCAGCGGCTGTAGCCGCCACCTGCCTGTGTCACCATCAGATGATAACGCGCGTTCGACAACAGCTGAACTTCAGGCGCGGCGCTGTCCACATCCGTGAATTCCCGCGGATCATAGTGAACCGGTAACAGCGTTCCTTCCGGCGCATCGAAGTGCCTGCGCGGACTGTAGAGCTCGATATTATTCGGCACCCGCTCTTGCAACAGCAGACGTGCTGACTGAAAAGCCGGGACAGCCATAAACCGGTCTGTCATCGGGGCATTGTGTAACAGGTGAGATAATGCCTGAAACGACATGCCCTGGTGATGGGCCATCCAGGAGCGAACAACGGCAAACCGCTGGCCGCTGGCCTGGCGGGAAGGGGTGTAATCCAGCGCTTCATAAAAGCCATATTCGCCACGCGCACCGTTTTTTTCCAGTACGACAAGATTGTCACAGGCTTTGTGAGGCGCAACCAGCAGTGCCAGGAAAGTGGCATAAGGGGCCACCACCATATCGCCCGCCAGGCCGCGTTTTAGTCCAAGACCGGGGACACCAAAGGCGTGGTACTGATAATTTTGTAGGGGGTCAAACGCGTAATACCCTGACTCTGAAATGCCCCAGGGCACGCCACGCTGTTTTCCCCACTCAATCTGCCGATGCACCGCAGAAAGGCTCATCTGTTTCAGCAGGCTGCCCGGATAGGTGGGCATCACCAGATTGGGCATTAAGTACTCGAACATCGAGCCACTCCAGGACATCAGCGCCGTATCGCGATCGATGCGGGTAAACAGGCGTCCCAGGGCAAACCAGCTCTTGAGTGGTAGCTGATTGGTGGCAATGGTCAGGTAGGTGGTCAGACGGATCTCGGAGGGGAAGAGATCGTAATGACTGGTGTCCAGCCTGTTATTGTCACAGTCATAGCCGACGCTGAGCTGACTGGTCACCTCATTGTAGAGGAAGGTGAAATCCATGTGGGCATGTGCCGCCAGCCGCTGTTCCAGTTCGGCAATAATATCGATCTGCATGCGAGCCGCTGCCAGCGCTTCTACTGTGGGTGTACCTGCTCCTGCTGGCGTTGCGGTTGACAGCCACGTCAGCGAAGGCAGCGTGGCCTCCTGCCAGCCTGCAGTGACCCAACCCAGCAGTGAGGACCAGGCATGGCAGAATAATGTCAGCTGGCGCTGAAGATGACCAATCCAGTGACTGATGGGGTCATTGTCTTCGGAGAGGGTGGGATGCAGGCGCAGGCTCAATGCCTGCATTTTTCTGAGCTCGCCGAGTAACTGTGCCGCAGGCAGTTCATGCGCGTTGCGACAGTGCTTATGCAGCTGGCGCAGAGTGGTCGGCGCATGTTGTCCCCAGCGGTTTTCCAGCAGCGTGATGGTGTCATCCAGGCCTGCCAGCATCCGATCAATATCGATGACGGGCTGGGTACGTAACTGCGATAAACCGGCACTCAGCGTCAGCAGATGCCCGGCCATATTTCCACTGTCCACGCTGGAGACATAGCGTGGATTCAGTGGCTTCAGCGTACGGGTGTCGTACCAGTTGTAGAGGTGCCCACGGTAATGCTCCATTTTATCCAGCGTGTCCAGGGTGAGCGATACACGCCTCAGTACTTCACCGGCGGGGATATAGCCGAAGTCACAGGCCGTCAGGTTTGCCATCAGCGACAAACCAATATTCGTGGGTGACGTGCGATGAGCAACGGTGGGCTGCGGAAACTCCTGATAATTATCCGGTGGCAGCCAGTTTTCTTCGGCCTGGGTGAAGTGGTCGAAGAATGCCCAGATTTCACGACTGTTGTGGCGTAAAAAACGTTTCTGTCCGGCATTCAGCGCTGCCGCGACAGGCGCAGGGGAACGGCTGAGCCAGCTCAGGATCAAGGGGGTCAGGCACCACAGCATGCCGATGGGAAGGGCAAAAACAAGCAGTAGCGGGGCATAACGGGCGGTTAACGCTGGCAGCAACACACCGCAAACCACGTTGAATGCCATGGCACGGTAAAACCGCAGCGGGGAGGTTTTGTTTCCCTCGTGACAGGGGTCAACACTGGCCCACTGATTGAGGTGACGGTGTGAAACACCCAAACGCCATAGCGTTTTCACAATCGCCAGCAACGAGAAGGCGGCCTCATGCGGCAGGGTGGCAAAGTTAAGAATAAGGTGTGTCAGGCGGCGCAGCGTTCCCGACGCGACAGCCGTCAGGCGCTGCCAGACAGGCCGATTACTAAACAACAGATCCTGAACGATGGCCAGAGCAGCAGGCAACAGCAGAACCAGGGCCAGCATGACGAGCCAGTAGTGTGGGTTGGGGACCAGCAGCAGAGCGGAAAATATCAGCAGCAGCAGCGACGGCGCAACCAGGCTCCGGCGAAGATTATCGAATAATTTCCAGCGTGATAAGGTACTTAACGGGTTTTTCTCACGTGAACCATCCGCTTTTTTCACCCGGAACGTCAGCCAGTTGAGCAACTGCCAGTCGCCACGAATCCAGCGGGTGCGGCGTGCAACATCAGAGAGATAATTGGCCGGATACTTTTCATAAAGCAGCACTTCGCTCAGTAACCCGGAGCGGGCATAACAGCCTTCCAGCAGATCGTGGCTCAGTACCAGATTATCGGGACAGGTGTTCTGCATGGACTGCGTAAAGATATCGACATCATAGATGCCTTTGCCAACGAAGGCGCCTTCACCAAACAAATCTTGATAGATATCAGACGACATCATCGAATAAGGGTTGTTACCCGGTACGCTGCTACAGATAGCGGCATAGCGCCCCTGTCCTGACAGGGGGATTTCTTCAGCCAGACCTGGCTGCAAAATCCCGTAACCTTTAATCACTCTACCTGTCGCGGCATCATAAACCGGATGATTCAGCGGGTGCGCCATGGTGGCCACCAGTTTGTGCGCCGTGTCACGGGGCAATACCGTATCGCTATCCAGTGTGATCACGTACCTGACGCGGGCAGGGAACGGTTTCTCATCCCCGACGCGGTGGGAAAATTGCGAGCCTGGCTGGCGCAACCAGCTGTTCAACGCCGCCAGTTTTCCCCGTTTGCGTTCATAGCCCATCCACACACCTTGCTGCGGGTTCCATTCGGGTGAGCGGTGCAGCAAAAGGAACAGCGGGCGATCCGCCGCATAGCGACGGTTCAGGGCGTCGACCTGTGAAAGCGCCCATGCCAGCAGCGCATCATTTTCAGGAGAGTGTTCTGTCTCCGCGTCACTGAAATCGGTCAGCAGCGCAAAATAGAGATGGGCACTGTTATTCCCCAGATAACAGACCTCCAGGCTATTCAGCAATGCATCGGTTGCCTGACGGCTGGTCAGCAGGCAGGGAATGGCAATCAGTGTACTGAATTCTGCCGGTACGCCGCTGGAAAAATCCATCCGCGGCAATGGCTCCGGTGTGCGAAACCGCGTTGTCGCCTCACTGAGCAGATGCAGAACCACCTGACCGATCGCCATCGACAGTGGAACCGCCAGCAGCAACAGCGGCCAGCGCAGCCCCTGTTCCGCAGTCGCATGCAACACCTCTGCAGTACAAGCAACGGTCAACAGACTCAGGCTGCCGAGCCAGGCGAGCAGGGGTTCCTGATTGAATCGATGACGCAGATGCGTTAGCCAGTTGGTGTTGGCGGCCAGGCGTTTTTCCAGCACATGACGGTCTTCGCCGATCAGATACTGGCCGATATGATGCTGCGGTAGGATGGCACTGGCCGCCTGTGACAATGCCAGCACGTGGCGGGTCACGTCCAGTTCACTAAAGCGGCTGGTGCGGGCCAGTTTCTCGATCACGTGCCGGTAATGGTCTCGGGTATCAAAGTGCATCAACGGGTAGATCCCGGCAGGATCCTGAAGCAGCATCTGCTCGACCAGGCTTTGAGCTTCACAAAAATCGGCCCAGTTGGTTTCACTTAACAGCCGCAATCCGGCAATGCTGTTACTGACAGAGAGCTGGCTGGCCGCGAGTTGCTGATTAAAACGGTGGATCAGCAGATCGGTGGTGATGCCGGTTTTCACCAGTCGCTGTTCCATCCAGGTCAGGGGCAGGGCAAGCAGGTTGCCACGCCCCTGCAATCTGCGGACCAGTTCGGCAACAAACGCGCTGCTGAGTGGCGGGCGGGATCGCGCCATATCAGCGATGACCATCACCAGGTCGGCCGGGGTCGTTTCAGCACAGGTGATAATCTGGCTGACCCACTCATCGGCGAGGTTACGCTCCTTTTGCGCCTGAGCCACTTCGCTGCTCACGCGGCGCAGATTTTCGATAAGCGCAAGGCGTAACATGCCGGGCAAGGCCCAGAGTTCTCCCAGCGTGAGTGGCGTTACCTGCTGATAGGCGTTGATATAGCCCGACAGACTGCTGACATCCCAGCGCCCGTCACCGTGAGCAATGGCTTCGGAAGCAATATCATAAATACGCGGGCAGGCATGAGGGGAGGCCAGTACTGGAAGGCCTTTGCCAAAGTTTTTTGGCAAATGATGACGCACCATGCGGATCTGTTCTTCAATCAGATAATAGTTGTCCAGCAACCATTCGCCCGCTGGGGCAATACTGATTTTATCGACTTTATTGAGCAGATAGCAGTTTTGGGCAATGACTGATTCATTGTCGTCCAGACGTTTCAGCAGATACCAGGGGATTTTATCAGGTGATAATCGATGCGAACGCGCCAGTTTCTGACCGAAATGCGCCATCTGGGCGGCTGAAAATAATTCTGCTTTAATCACACTATCCATCGCCCGGGCAGGTGCCCCCGTCCAGGCTGTTTTTATTGTGGCGATTTTTGCGCGTAACATCGTCATAAATGGAGATTTAATGCTTAATTTCATATTATTGCTCGTCAGGCGGGGAAACGCACAGGAGCAGTTGTGAAATCATTTCAGAAACGATCTCTCTGAATGGTGTAAACAATCAAAATTCAGCAGCTGCGAGAAGGGTGGTCGGTGAAATAGGTGAAGTCGCGTTTACTGATGATTAACAATAAACAGTGATTTACAGGCAGGGCAAAGTAATGTCTGGTTTTGACGAATTTTGCTGGCTGCATGAGATGAACGGTGTCCACACAACGGGCACGTTACCGTCGATGTCGTTGCCGTGTTAATACGCTTCATAACATCACTAAGAAATGACATGGTACAGGCCTCACAAAACGAGAAATTAATTTCATTATGGCGATTTAGTTGTTTTTTTAAATTCTTTTATCCAGTTAGTGTAGAGATCTATCATTGCCACAATGTCTGTTCCTGGCGAAACATCACGGATAAATAATTTTGCTTTATTTTCATTGACATCAAAGGCATACAATGAAGTTTTGGCATTAAAGGTTCCATGATCGCCATCCTGAACAATGTTGGCATGATCGAATTTGATCAACGGCCACTTTTCCAGACGCGAGAAGAGATGATTTTTATCCATAACTCTCCGAATTAAAAGGAAAATAGATTTACCACAAAGAAAACAACACTAAAAATAAACACCCCTGCCGCAGCCTGATATGATGATTTTTAATGATTAAGTTTAGCCTTTGAAGGGTATTTATAAATCAACCTTCTTTTAACACTCTATACCCAGGGGGGGGGCAATGTCGTGTTAAATCCTTAAAATATCGAATTACACCTCAATCTCTGTTTTAATGGCGACAGGCGGTTGTTAAGCGCCTTTCTACTGCGCCATTCAGTACATACCACTACAATTTGGCTTTTTTCCTAATTTTCACAACTCCAAATCCATAAAAAAACCTGGAAAATAAAATTTCATCCTATCGTGGCAATATTCTATTTCAGCGCATTCCTTTTTTACTTTTTTCATCATGATTTTCATTTAAAATTTATCTGTCGCAATGGTCATGAAAACAGCCAGTTGCTAAAGCCCCGCGCTTCGCCTGAATGCAATAATAACGTCATTTATTTACCGCCCCTCTTTTTTTATCGTTCTTTTATTGTGAAGTACGCCAGGCTTGTTAGGTCAGCACTCTAATTATCCCTGCTACTTATTGGAAGAAAATATTATGACAATTAAAACGCTTGAAGATCTTTTTATTCATGAATTATCTGATGTTTATAGTGCAGAAAAACAGATATCCCGTGCATTGCCAAAAATGGCGCGGGCAGCAACAGACGAGCAGTTGGTCGCCGCTTTTAAGCTGCACCTGGAGGAAACGCGCGGACAAATTGAGCGCATCGATCAGCTGGTGGAGATAACGGATGGCGTAAAAATCAAGCGCATGAAGTGCCACGCTCTGGAAGGTCTGGTGGAAGAAGCGCAGGAGATTATCGACTCCGTTGAGGCAGGCCCGGTACGTGATGCGGGCTTAATCGGGGCCGCGCAGAAAGTGGAGCATTACGAGATAGCGACTTACGGCACGCTGTCGGCGCTGGCCACCAAACTCGGCTATAAAGAGGCGGCTCAACTGCTGAATGAAACCTTGCAGGAAGAAAAAGACAAGGACGATAAGCTGACAGCCATTGCACAACAGCAATCGGAGTGAGTTATGTTCAGACCGGTGCAGAACGACAACACACTATGACTGCCGGATAGTAAAGCGCGCGGGCTCCTTCGGGGGCCTTTTTGCCATTCAACGACGCCGTCACCGTTCAGTATGCCAGGCTTAAAGAGTGGCCTGATGGCCAGATAGCATCAACATGAAATGAAAGGACGTGCGTGAATGAAGGCATTTGACTACCAGCAGGATTTTAAACAGATCGACTTTCGCCAGCATCCTGAGCAATACCAGGTCGGACGCGGTGAACAGGGGGTATTGATGGTTGAACCTTACAAAAGTGAGATTCTGCCGCACTGGCGGTTCAAGACCGTAGCCCTGGCTGAAACATCGTCCGAAAAGATCATGTCACTGTTTGAAGACTACCGCACTCACGATGATTTTGTCGGTATGGACATGGCCCGGAAGTTTATACAGATGGGCTACACGCGCGCCCGGCGTTATGCCAATCATAAAGGCGGGAAGAAATACGATGCCGATGGCAAGCTGCTGCCTTATGAAGTTAATGAGGAGAAAGCGGCTGCCGCCGCTGTATTTAAAACCTGCTGGGATAAGATCCGCGCCGATAAAGACTATCTTGCGCGTAAGAAAAAACATCAGCAGGCGTTTGGCTAGCAGGGCAGAAGACATTCTCGTATTCCAGGAAAAACCACTAGAGACGTAATCTCATATAATTGTTAAGGTTTAAGTCTCTTTGGCTTCTACATTCAATGTACCCATGACAGAGGTTTACAGCCATCCAGAAATTGCCAGGAAAAATAAAACAGAAGCGAGCACAGCAAAATGGAATTAATGAAATGCTTAATAGCTTCAATTTTGTTGATTCTCCCTTTATCACTGCAGGCTGGTGTGGAAATCACTCATCTGGAGATAGTGGAAAGCGGTCATTCGGTGGAAGACACTAAAGACGATCCCAATAACTATCGGATGATTTGTAAAGGCTGGAACCCGACCAAAGATCAATTGATCGATTTTTTTGCTAAAGCGCAGGTATCGGATCAAGGCTATAGATGGTTACACGACTATTACTCTCCTTGTATCGCGACGGGAACGGTCATTTTTAAGGATGGATCTTCTGGGGAGTGGGGTATTTACGATACTGGATATGGGTCTGTAGATTTCAAGGACGGAGCAAATAACATCGTAAAACAAAAGTATTTTCTTAATTTAAACAATCAGTGGTTGAAGGAATGATCCGCGCCGATAAAGATTATCTGGCGCGGAAGAAAAAACATCAGCAGGTGTTTGGCTAGCGCGCTGTGTTCCGTTGTAACCCGAGTGAAGCCGATAATCCTACGCGGGTGAGGTATTCTTCCAGCGCGGAAAGCTGCTCCGTGACGATAATCGCGCCGATATAACCATCCGGGCGCACCAGCAGCCAGTCACCAGCAGCCGGAGCGTAGGCATCGAGGAAGTGGTTTCCGTCATCAATCAGATCGCCACTCATGCCAATAATATGTTGGTTCAGGCCTGGCCGTGGCTGAACGATATGGCGAGCGGCCTGATAACCGATTAGCGTCCAGTGTGCTCCCTGATAAAGTTCAAATGCGCGGACCCGCTGGCCGTCAGCACGGAGAAGCGGCGCATCCGGCGCCCGATCCCCCGCATGGACACCACCCGTGCGTGCGGGCATCTCCAGCGCCAGATCAGGATCGCAATACCCCAGATCGAGCTGATGCACCTCCCGCCCGCGCCGCAGGTCACCCTGTTGTGCCGCGCTCAGTAGTTGGGTAGACAGATCCAGCATGGCAGCGGCAACGGGACGGCGCTCCTGCTCATAACTGTCCAGCAGGGACGCAGATGCTCCCCCGATGACGGCGTGCAGTTTCCATCCCAGGTTATAGGCATCCTGCACGCTGGTGTTGAGACCCTGACCGCCAGTTGGCGGATGAATATGAGCCGCATCGCCGATCAGGAAAACCCGGCCCACCTGGTAGCGTGCGGCGAGCCGCGCATTCATGCTGTATGCGGATGCCCATGACACCGCATGAAGATGAATATCTTTGCGCCCGGTGCGCGCAGTGATCAGGGATTGCAGCCCTTCAGCGGAAAGGTCAACCTCGCCCTCCAGCGGGAGAGGCCCCTGGATTTGAAACAGATCTGTCGCGGCCAGCGGACAGAAAGCAATTTGTCGCTCCCTGTCGCCGTCACCGAAGCGGTGCCAGACATCACGCTCAAGCCCCGTCATCAAGACATCGGCAACCAGGGCACGCACGCCAAGGGTCTTGCCAGGGAAACTGATGTTCAGCGCATGGCGGACATCACTTTTACCGCCATCCGCCCCCGTCAGCCATTGCACCCGCAGCGTCTCTTCACCGGCCGGGCCCTGGATACGCGCGGTTACCCCCTCTGGATCCTGTTCAAACCCAAGCAGCTCACAACCGAATTCAACCTGATGCCCCAGCTCTGCCAGCCGTTCCCGCATCACCTGTTCCGTTAAGTATTGCGGTAGCATCAGCGGATGTGGCCAGGGTTCCGCAGGGGATGGCGTACGTTGTTCGACAATATGTGCTTCCGTCTGACTGCCATCAGGATGATAGCGTCGTTCAGGCGGATAGAGACTGGCCAGCCGGTTAATGCCCTCGATAATACCCAGATCCTCGAAAATCTCGAGGGTACGTGGCTGGATGCCCTTGCCACGGGACCCGTGGAAGGGGATGGTTTTCTTTTCAATCAGACGAAAGTCGACGCCCCTGCGTGCAAGGTCGATTGCCAGCGTCAGGCCAGCAGCGCCGGCACCACAAATCAGCACCTCTGTTGCATGTTGCTCTTTCATACGCCACCTCATTATGTGTAATATGCACATATTTAGAGGAAGGGATAATTGATGTCAACAAAAAGCATGCAAAATACACATATTAACGATCAGCTTCGCGAACTCCATGGTGCATTACTTGAAATCGTCGGGGTGATGAATCGCCCTCAGCGCGATGAGGCGCTGGTTCGGGCGGCAGGTATTTCACTCGATCGCGCGCTGTTTCCGTTGCTGGTTCTGATAGAGCGCTTAGGTCCGACAGGTATTGTCGAACTCGCGGATCGGGTAGGGCGCGACTACACCACCGTGAGCCGACAGGTGGCGAAAATGGAAAGTCTGGGGCTGGTCAACCGTCAGCACAGTGCCGCCGATCGCCGCATCCGCGAAGCGGTGATCACGGAAAGTGGCAAAGCCATGACCCATCGCCTTGATGAGGCACGTAAAAAAATCGGGCAGGCTATTTTTGATCAATGGGATGAGCAGGATATCAGCGATCTGGTGAGGCTGATGCGCCGCTTTGCCGACGATATTAAGGACGACCGTCATTTTGAGCACATCTCCCCACCCGGGCAGAAACCGGTTTAAGCCACGGGACGGGTCGACGGGTTACCCATAGCCCTCGACGCGTTCCCGCTACGTAAGGCGTTTAGTCAGATAATGACGCTGCTTTCCCGGGTCGGGAAAATCGGGCAATGTCATTTGCAGTACAAATCCCTGCTTTTCATAAAAGGGCAGTGCCTGAAAGCTGAAGGTATCAACGAGAACATGCTGTGCACCTTTTGATTTCGCTTCTTCTTCCGCTATCTGAATCAGTTGAGCGCCAACGCCCGCGCCTCTGATATTTTCGCTGACCCATAAATAGTCAATCGACAGCCAGATCCCCACCAGAGACGCCATCACTCCCCCGATGATAATGCCCTGTTGATCGCGGCAAAAAACGCCGACAGGTCCCCAGCCGCTTTTATCAATAAACTGGCGGTTATATCCTCTCAGCCCTTCTAGCAGCGCTTCTCTGTCTGCCTCAGGGATATCGCCAACCCGGGTAAATTCCATTCATCAGTCCCTCTGAAATTGTGACCATTACGTGATAATTAAGTAACTAAATAAACTGTTTATTTAACAAATCCTGCCGATAACTGAGCGATTTTCTTAAACAATTGTTGTTCAACAACGGAAGGTTATCCAATGAAAAAGTTGTTTGTTTACTTTGAAAATATGAGCGTTGGGAAAAAATTGATGACAGGTTTCGGCATTGTGCTGATCCTCAGCATCGCTGTCGCACTCTGTGGCATTAAGAATCTTAATGATATCGCTGTCCGGGCAGAAAAAGTTCGTATGCTGAAACTCGTCACCGATCAGTTTGCGCTGGCGAAGGATACGCGTATGCAATTTATTAAAACCCATGACGAGCAGTTTATCATCGCTAATGATAAACACTTGCAGCAAATCGAAACCGAGATCGGCCTGCTGAAACAGCTGCCCTGGCACCCTGAGCAGTTGACCTTGCTCAACAGCCTGACCGGACTGATCGCGGAGTATCGTGATAAACGAGCCCAAACGGTGCTTGAAACCCAAAAACGCGTTCAGATAGCCGCAGCACTTTCTATCAGTAACGAGAAAAATGCGATCGCGCAGATTTCTTCAGGCTTTGCAGGCCGGGCTGATGCAGCAGCGCTGGAAGCAGCACTGTCTGAGGTGAACAAGCATCTTGATGGCGTCTCAACCCGCTTAACGCTGCTGGAATTGCAAAATACGGAAGCCGCGCAGAATGCGTTAACCGGTTTCCTGGCAGAGTCCGTGCAGTTAATACAAAATCTGGTGCCGCAAATGACGCCTGACAACAGCGAACGTTTACAGAACATCGCCAGTGTACTGAATCAGAAAAAAGAGAGCGTGGCGGGCTATCGCACCTCATTCCTGGCAGAACAGGAGGCGACAGGCACGTTGGCGAAGGCGGGTTCCAGCCTCACGACCATTAGCGGTCAGCTGTTTGAAGACGAGATCGGTGCCACGCAAACCGATATCGACGACGCCATCTTCTGGATGACGATCATTCTGCTGGCGGCGGTGATCATGGGCGTAGCCACCACCCTGATTATCACCCGTCAAATCACCACGCCGTTATCCGCCATTCTGGCCTTTACTCAGCGTATTTCTGGTGGGGACCTCAGTACCAGCCTGACCACCTCGCGCCGCGATGAGATGGGCACACTGACTAATGCCATCGGCGGTATGAATGAAGATCTGCGCCGCATCATCGGTGATATTCGCAACGGTGTTGCACAGGTGAACATGGCTTCTGCCGAGATTGCCGATGGCAATAATGATTTGTCTTCGAGGACGGAAGAGCAGGCTGCCGCACTGGAGCAGACCGCTGCCAGCATGGAGCAGTTAACCGCCACGGTTAAGCATAACGTTGAGAATATCCATCATTCCACCAGCCTTGCCCAGACCACGGCGGAAATGGCCAATAAAGGCGGGGTAATTGTCAGCCAGGTGACGGAAACCATGCGGGCGATTACGGCCAGTTCGACAAAAATCAGTGATATCACGTCAGTCATTAACAGTATTGCGTTCCAGACCAACATTCTGGCACTGAATGCCGCAGTTGAAGCTGCGCGTGCCGGGGAGCAGGGGCGCGGTTTTGCTGTGGTGGCCAGTGAAGTCAGAAATCTGGCGCAGCGCAGCGCCGAGGCAGCGAAAGAAATTGGCGGGCTGATTGAGGCATCGGTCAGGCAGATCGATCTGGGGGCCGGGCTGGTGGAGCAGGCAGGTGGCACCATGCGTGACATTGTCACTTCTGCGGAGAGCGTAACCGGCATTCTACAAGAGATTGCTCAGGCTTCCGACGAACAGAACCGGGGTATTTCGCAGGTGGGCGTAGCGATTAACGAGATGGATAATGTGACACAACAGAATGCGGCGCTGGTTGAGCAGTCGTCATCAGCGGCAAATTCCCTGCGCGATCAGGCGGAGGGTCTGCTGCATTCCGTTTCGCGCTTTACCACCGCGGCATAAGGCGGTAACACTCTTAACCTAACCCCGGCACGGCAGAGAGCAGCGCCGGGGTTAGGCCGCATCAAACTTTATGCGGCCAGGCCACGGCAGGTATTCCATTAAGCAGCGGCCGGGCAAAAAGGTAACCCTGGAAATGGCGGATACCTGCGGCTTCCAGCCAACGCCACTCGGCAGCGGTTTCCACGCCTTCTGCCACCACGGTGATCTCCAGTGAGGCGCAGCAGTTCACGATAGCCTGAACAATTGCCTGCTTAGGGCCATTGGTATGAATCGCTTCGATCAGACAGCGGTCGATTTTCAGCTTTTCTGGCTGAAGGCGGGCCAGCAGTGATAACCCGGCAAATCCCGCACCAAAATCGTCAATCGCCAGGCTGATCCCGGCATGACGTAGCTGATGGATGGCTTTTTCAAACTCATCGAAACGGGAAATAAACTCATCTTCGGTCACTTCAACTACCACCTGTTCCGGCACCAGACCATTACGGGCGATTTGTTCCAGCAATATATTCACCGCATCAGGCAGCATCACCAGCGACATTGGTCGCAGGTTCACCGCGATTTGCGCGCTGCCAATATCCATTTGCCTGGCCAGCGCAAAGGCGACATCTTTGGCATGGAGATCGGCTTCGTAGAGTTTATCGGCCGGAATGGTGGCGAAATAATCCGCGGGGGAGCCGCCGGAAGCACTGCGGATCAGGGCTTCCAGATAGCTTATTTTCCCTGTGGCCGGTTCAACAACAGGCTGTAGTGCAAACTGGCAGGCTGCCTGTTCAGATGCCACCGGCACGACCTGGACTGACGGTGCCCGGCATTGAAAATCCCACTGCGCGCTGTCATCAGGCTGGGCCAGATCGTTTTTACGCGGGCCTTTAACAAAGGTTCGGATGAATTTAAACACCCGATCACCGTAAGTGAGCAGGTATCTGGCGGTGCCCTGGTTCAGGACCTGCTCAATGATTGCCTCAGCGCTGGCATTGCGCATATCAATCACCGCCATGCCCAGCTTGCCGAAACGGCGATCCGGCGCATAATCACGCATCAGTTGCACAATCTGGGTGTGCCGGGAGTCAGCACAGACGCGGTGGAACACCTGATCAATCGACTCAGAAGGACCTTCCAGTATCTGAAAGAAATAGTCGCCGTCGAAAAGTAAAATTCCGGTGACATTGACCGTTTCATTAAAACGTTGCGCTTTAGCCGCAAGGCGTTCCAGAAAATGCGGACTGACGCTTTTGCACAGGCGACTACGATAAATAAGCGTCGTTAACATACATTCCGGACCTGATAGAGAGGTGAGCCATTTTGTCTTAGAGAACGAATCTATCGCAGACTCCGCCTCTGCCGCAAGCAAGCGTTAATGCAGATGGACGTAAAAAAACCGGCCCGAAAGCCGGTTGAGGGAACGTGCCAGTCTATCAAGTGATAACAGCCTGTCCGGCAAGGGGGGTAACACACCGGATCAGGAGAGGTGCAAACTCACCTCCAGATTACCCCTGGTGGGCATCGAATTTTTTCCAGGTTTCCGTTAAATCAATGACCTGACGTGTTTTTCTCGCTTCATCAATCTTAATCGCGGTCAAACCGGCTTCCAGTGCATCTACCACGGAGACTTTCAGCGGCGTTCCCTGAGTGATGTGTTTGACGATCTCTTCCGCCATCAGTGCATCGGCACCGTAATGACCGTCGTACGCATTGCCACCGTAAGAGGTATCCACTTCTTTTTCGCCCGTACGCGCGTTGTGAACGCGGAAGTAGTTACGCACAAAGTCCCCTTCGGCCATACCGTCGGTGCCCATCACGCAGAAACGGCGGAACTCGTCAGGCACATTCAGATTGGCATGGAAGGACAGGGTGGCACCGTTGGCGTATTCAATGATCGCTGTCTGGTAGTCAACAATATCAGCGTCGCTGTCAAAGACGGCATCCGTGCTGGACCAGCCGCTCGGTTTCTCGTGATAAATCTCGGATGCTGCGGTGATCGCGCCCTGCGGGGCATGTTGGGGAGTGAACGACTTACGGCCGCCAAAGCTGGCCACCCGCACCGGGCGTTCAGCCATCAACCCCTGATAGAGGTCGATATCATGGCAGCATTTTTCCAGAATGTAGGGACCGGCATACTTCTCCAGACGGCGCCAGTCACGCTGGAAGAATGCACCGTGGTAAGGCTTGATGTGTTCGGTGGCTTCCATCGAGGTGATTTCGCCCAAACGGCCCTGATCGCGGGCGGCCAGCAGATCGTGGTAGAGCGGGGAGTAACGCAGTACCAGACCGACCAGAATACGTTCCTTGCCGTACTGGCGCACCAGCTTCGCCATCTCCATCGTCTGTTCTTCGTTAATCACCACCGGCTTTTCAGTGAACACGCGGTAACCCGCCGCCAGCGCCTGGCGAATATGTTCCAGATGCATAAAGTTAGGGGAACCCACCAGAATCAGATCGAGTTCACCCGCTTGCAATAACGCCTCGATGGAATCAAAGGCCGTACCGGGTGCAATACCGAAGCTGGCCAGATTAGGCAGCCCCGCCGGGGCGGGATCGAAATAGCCGGCGATTTCAAACGATGGGTCGGCTTTGCTGAACTCGTGAACCACATGGGACAGGCGAAAACCAAGACCGATAATGCCTACTTTCATGTTAAAACCCCTGACGGAAATGCATGAGCGTGAGGTGAAGGCCAGTTAACCGTATGCAGACAGGTTCGCTGGAGATTATCTGACCACCAACTTATTACGGCAAGAAAACTAATGTCAACACGCGCACTGAGACATTTCACCAGGTTATTGGTTAATGCATTGTTATAAAACATTTTTAATGAAGGTGATTTTCGTCATATTTATTTGTTATTGCGATTTAAGTTTTTTTCACCTATCGTTCGGTCAATAATGAAACAACGATTCACAGCGATTAACGTGGGAGCAGCCCGTGTATTCTGACTATCTCCTTGGTATTGACGGCGGTGGCACCCATTGCCGTGCAAGGCTGACCGATAAACAGGGCGTTCTACTGGCCGAAGTGACGGGGGGAGCGGCCAATGTCTGGTCAGACTTCGCACAGGCCATCGACAGCGTTGAGCAGTTGATCGCCCGGGCGATGGCCACGGCGGGCCTTCCGCCTGATGCATTGAAGAAAACCGCGCTGGTGGCGGGTCTGGCAGGGGCCAATGTCGCTTCCGTTGCTGCGCAGCTGGCAGACTGGCAGCCCGCCTGTGCCTCTTTGCAGGTGCTGAGTGATGTTGAGATCGCCTGTGCAGGCGCTCACGCAGGCAGCGCGGGTGCGGTGTTGATTGTCGGCACCGGCAGTCAGGGTGCCGCCTGGGACGGTGAACGCTTTACGCTGCTGGGCGGTTGGGGGTTTGCACTTTCCGATCAGGGTTCGGGAGCCGAACTGGGCCGTCGGGCGTTGCGGCAAGCGCTGCTGGCTCATGAAGACCTCATTGTCAAAACCGACTTTACCCAGACCGTGATGGCGCGTTTTCAGCACAGCGCGGAAACCATGCTGTTGTGGACACGTACGGCAACGCCGGGCGACTGGGCACGTGTGGTGCCTGAGGTGTTTAGCGCTGCCGCCGCGCAAGACCCTCATGCGGTAAAATTAATCCGGCAGACTGCCGAGGATATTGCGATGATAGTCCGCCGCCTGCGCCTGCTGAGCAGCGGTCATATTGCACTGATGGGCGGGCTTGCTGCGCCGATCGAACGCTGGCTGGATGATGATATCCGGGCGCTGCTGGTACCGCCGCAACAGGATGCACTGGCAGGCGCATTGCTGCTGGCCCACTATCACGCTTCATTTGCTGAATAAGGGAACGATGACAGCGCCAAATGTAACCGCGCGCATTCTGCGCCTGATTGTTGAAAATGCCCCGATCAGCCAGTCCGACCTGAAAGTACGCACCGGGCTGAGCATGTCGACGGTCTCACAGGCCACTAACCGGCTACTGGCTCAGGAAATTATTCAGGAGCTGGGGCTGCGGCGGGTGTCGATGGGACGGCCGAAAACGCTGCTGGGACTGAATCCTGAACGCGCCAGCGTGGTCGGTATTCAGCTTAATGCTGAACGCAATCTGATCGTGATGACGGATCTCAACGGGAACTTACTCGGTGAACAGCAGATCCCGTCGGGATCTATGACGCCACGCCAGCTCAGTGATGCGCTGGCGAAATTTTTACGTGGCGTGGAGGGAAAGCGCGTCAGTGCCATCGGGCTGGCGCTGTCCGGGCTGGTCGACGCGGAGCAGGGCATCTGTATCCGCTCTAATGTGCTGGACTGGGATAACGTGCCGATTGCGCAGCTGCTGTCCGAGCGTTTCTCGTTGCCGGTGTTTATTGAGAATGATGCGAATGCGATGGCGATGGCTGCCATGGTGTTTGGTCAACTGGGCAATGTGCACTCTGCGGTGATTGCCACCTACGGTAAAGGGATTGGTGCCGGCATTTTGCTGGATCGCCAGCTTTATCGTGGCCGACATGGTAAAGCGGGGGAGATTGGTCACGCACTGCTGGGTGATGGCTCGATGCGCCTGTTGGAGGATGTCGCTTCTTCCCGCGCTATTCTTCAGCGCCTGGCTTCAGGTCAGGCAAGCAAATCAATGACGCTGAAGTCGCTGGACGCGGCACCCACGCCGGATGCGCTGGCGGCACTGGAGGAGGCGGGGCGCCATTTAGGCATTTCGCTGGCGAATTTGTCCATTGCCTATGATCCTGACGTGGTGTATCTGGCGATGGAGCCGCAGATGGCCTCACGCATCCTGCTCGACCATATTACCCTCAACTTCCAGGCTTACCGCCTGAAGCTGACGCCGCAAACCACGCCCCTGCAATTTTTGACTGAATCCAGCCGTATGTGGGCGCTGGGGGCGGCCGGTTTTGCGATCAATAAGCTGTTGGATTTGCTGGCGGCGCAGGCGAATGATGAGGCAGAGAATCCCGTTAGTTAGTGGGTCAAGGGCGTTTCGCTTTCCCACGTTGTGGGCGAAGCGACCAAAGGGCGGCAGTCGCCCCGCCCTTTGGAATCCACGCTTGCGGCAGGCGCTGCGCCCGTTTCACGGGTGCCTTCGCAAGCGTTGCTCACCGACGGACCGCTCGTGACGGCACTTCCCTGTGCCGGCCCGAGCTTTCACCGCCGTCCTGGCGGTTCATCCTGGTTCACATCGCTTCCTCAGCGCAGCTTAATTGCCGCCTCAACATCAAAACCCAAAATCTAAAGAAATTAAAACACCAACAAAAGCCAAGAATGGTTCTTTTGTGTTTGGTTTATTTTTAGTCCGTCTTTGATTGTTCTTTTGACCTGGCCGTTGACCTTTTGAGCGGCAATTAAGCCTCGCCGAAGGAGGGCGGATTTCCAGGACGAGCCAACAGGACGTCGGCGAGAGGGCGTGCCGGGACAGGGATGTCCCGTCACAGCCAGTCCGGCAGGAAAGCCAACCGACTGAGGGAACCCACGAAGTGGGCGATGCGCCTGCCGCAAGCCCTGGGTCGCTCAGCCCGCGACAGCGGGAAAGCGAAACGCCTTTGACCTGGCCGTTGACCTGGCCTTTCGGGTCGCCCCCTACGTCAGGCCACTTCAGCGCACTCGCTGCCCCTGCTCATCGAACACCAGACAATGCGTTGGCGGGATCACCCATTCCACCCGTGTACCGATCTCCCGCTGATGCACTTCGCGCTCCTCCACCACCAGCATCTGCTCATCCCCGGTATTCAGATAGAGATAGTTAGTGTGCCCCAGCAGCTCACAGTAGGTCAGCTCCGCACTGAACTGCGAGGGGCTGGCGCTGTCTTTCACCGGCTGGAAGTGCTCAGGGCGAATACCCAGACGCATTTTCTGCCCTTCGTGGCAGGGGGTATTCAGCGCCAGCGTCAGATTATCAATGCCCAGCGACGGCAGACGCAGTTGCACCTGGCCTTCACGGGTCGCAACCACCTGGGCATCAATGAAGTTCATCTTTGGCGAACCGATAAACCCGGCGACGAACAGATTGTCCGGGTTGTGATAGAGATCCAGCGGTGTACCCACCTGTTCAATGCGCCCCTGACGCAGCACCACAATGCGATCTGCCAGCGTCATCGCTTCCAGCTGATCGTGGGTCACGTAAATCATCGTATTCCCGAGGGAGGCATGCAGGCGGGCAATCTCAATACGCATTTGAAGGCGCAGTTCCGCATCCAGATTCGACAGAGGTTCATCGAACAGGAAAATACGCGGTTGGCGAATAATGGCACGCCCGATGGCCACACGCTGACGCTGGCCGCCTGAAAGGGCACGTGGATGCCGATCCAGCAGTTCGGTCAGATGCAGTTTTGCCGCGGTTTCGGCAATGGCGCTGGCGATCTCGGCTTTAGGCCGTTTGGCCACCTCAAGTGGATAGGCCAGATTGCCACGCACTGTCATATTCGGGTACAGCGCATAGGACTGAAAGACCATCGCCACACCGCGTTCGGTCGCGTGACGCTGGGTCATATCCTCTTCATCAATCAGCAACTGACCACCGCTGATCTCCTCCAGCCCGGCAATCATTCTCAGCAACGTGGACTTACCGCAGCCAGAGGGGCCGACAAACACCACAAACTCACCGCTGTTAATCGTCAGGTCGATACCTTTGATGACACTGATGTGATCGTAAGACTTTTGAACGTTCTGCAATCGCAAACTGGTCATGAACTGCCTCACTCAAAGTAACTGGCCCATATAAATGGCATTGCTGCGCAGCAGAGGCTGGAAGCCCAGGCGCTGATAGAACGCGCACACCTGTTCATTTTGCAGGCTGACGCCAAGATGCACACCACCGACACCCGCTGCACGCAGGGCATTCAGTTGATGTTCAATCAGTTTGCGTCCCCAGCCCCCTTTCTGTTGCGCAGGTAACAGATTGATATGGAGATGAGCAGGATAGAGCGTGACCAGTTCCCCGGCGGCAGCATCAGGATGGCGAATACTGTTGAGCACGTTGGCATCCAGCGCAGCCTCAGGCTCACGGTGGCGATATTTTTCCTGTAATTCAGGCCACCAAACGTTGTTTAGCGTGGCTTCAAAGGCGCGCGTATCAGGGGCGGCAACCACATAGCCCATCACCTCACCCTCCACATCCAGCACGAACGCGAAGTCGGGCGCAAAGCGCGCATAGGGAACAGCAAAACGTTGCCCGGGGTACTCCGGGTCGGAATAGAGCGCACTGGCATCAACCCCCGCATTCGCCGTTTGCAGGCAAATTTGGTAGAGCGCCGGATAGTCGTCCGGGGTGGCTGCACGGATCACAGGGTCATTATTCATCATCAATTCTCGTTGGTCAGCAGATGAGCAATTTCAACGTTAATGAATGCCGACTTAGTTTTCAAGATGAAATAATTGCGTGACATCACAAAGCAGACGTAATAGTGCATCATTCTGCTCACCGATAACCACGGTCATCCGCCGGGTACGCCTTTAGCACTGCGGCCTGCGCCTTTCCTGGTGTAGTGGCACCCGCAACGCGACCGGAAAACATATGATTTTCGTATGGTAAAACAGGAGGTTAGTTTTCCCCAATTTTTATCAGCTTAAGATGCTGGCAACAGGGAGATAAGCGGAGTGAATCACAGGCTATCGACCGCGTCTGCGTGATGGCATGCTGAATCGGTGCACAATATGTTGCTTTTATGCACGCGCTCACAGCGCTGTAAATCGCTACAGGCGGTGTTTGACTTTATTTTCCTATTAAAGTAAGTATGAAGGGGTGCATTAATAATCGTAGCTTCAATCTGCGGGATTGGCAGATGTCGACATGAAAGGATGCCCATTCAGTGATGGAGAAACCGAGCACTATGTCTAGTTCATCCGTTCGTTCGTCCCAGTTTCGCACTTCGGTGCGCCTGCTCTCACGTTTGATAGCGGCCGGCGCGCTGGTCGGGTGCATGGCGCAAAGCGCCCATGCCGTCACGCTTAATGAATGGGATATCTATAACTATCCTCAGCAGACCGCCGCAGTTGATGAAGGGATAAAAGAGTTCTCACAGAAAAACCCGTCAATTGTGATCAACCGATCCGTTCACTCGTTTGAAGATACCCGCATCCCGCTCAAGCTGGCGCTCACCGCTGGCGATGGTCCGCAGATTGCCCAGGTCAATCAGGGCGGCGGCGATATGGGGTCATTGGTGAAAGACAAGCTGCTGGTGCCGCTGGACGGTTATGCAAGCATCTATGGCTGGACCAAACGCTTCCCGGATTCCATCCTGAAACGTAACCGCTGGTCCGACACGCAGGACTTCGGCAGCGGTAAGCTGTATGGCGTGGCAAGCCTGGGGGAGATGGTCGGGCTGTATTACAACAAAGCGCTGCTGGATAAAGCCGGCATTGCCGTGCCGAAAACGCTTCCTGAACTGGAAAGCGCAATGGCCAAACTGAAAGAGCAGGGCGTGGCCCCGATGATGCTGGGTCTGCTCGATGGCAATATGGGCCAGCAGATGCTGAGTACACTCTGGCAGGCGCAGATCGACAGTAAGGATCGTAAAAAGCTGGATGACCTTATCTATGATGTTGGTGGCACCTTTAAAGATGACAAGCTGAGCCGGGCGGCAACGATGATGAAGAACTGGAACGAGAAAGGGTACTTCTTCCCGGGCTTCCAGGGCATCGGTAACGATGATGCCGCAACACTGTTCCAGAACGGGCAGTCGGCCTTCCTGATCAGCGGGACCTGGTATCTCGGCCAGTTTAAAGATAATAAAGATCTCCACTTTGCCGCGATGCCTGCAGGCGAGGGCGTACAGCATGCGCTGATGGTCGGGGGCACCGATTTAGCGTTCTCCGTGACCAGCACGGCGAAGGATAAAGCGCAGCAGGATGCCTCGGCGAAATTTATCGATTATATGGTGTCAGATGCCATGGCCGACCGCTGGTTAAAAGCCGGTTTCCTGCCGGCCAGCTCCAGTAAGAATGCCCAGGTTCCTGCGGATAACGTGCTGCTGAAAGAAGCCTGGCAGGTGTGGTTAACCCTGAATGAGAATGACGGCCTGGGCCATTATGTGGACTGGGCGACGCCGACCATGAACGCGGAGCTGAATCAGAATGTTCAGCTGCTGCTGGGAGGGCGTCAGACGGTCGATAAGATGGTGACCAATTTCGATAATAACTATCAACGCTACCTCAAAAGCATGAAACATTAAGCCGCATTGCCCGGCAATCCTGCCGGGCAGTCAGACGTTCTGGCCTGTGAGTCCGTTTATGTTGAATCTAAGCCCCTGGCGTAATTTTCTTTATCTTCTTCCTGCGGTGCTGGTGTATGGCGTCTTTTTGCTGCTGCCACTGTTGGCATCGCTGGGTATCAGCTTTACCGAATGGGACGGTACCTCGTCCCCGGTATTTGCCGGTATCAGTAACTATATGCGGATGTTCAGCGATCCGGTGTTCTGGATTGCGCTGGGGAACAACGCCCTGCTGATGCTGTTTTATACGCTGCTGCCTATCGGCATTGGGCTGCTACTGTGCAGTTTCCTGAATGATATGCGCAGCAATACAGAACGCAGTCTGCTGCGCATCCTGTTCTTCCTGCCGTACATTATGCCGATGGCGGTACTGGGCGTTGTATGGCGCTGGCTGTATAACCCGGCCTTTGGCCCCATCGATCAGCTGTTGCGCGCCATCGGCCTGCCACATCTGGCGCTCTCCTGGCTGGGCGATTTTACCTGGGCGCTGCCCGCCGTTGGTATGGTCGCGACCTGGTATTTCTTCGGCTTTTGTCTGGTGCTGTTTATGGCGGGCCTGCAACGTATGGATCCGTCACTGTTGGAAGCGGCCGATCTTGATGGCTCGTCAAGACGACAAAAGTTTATGCGCATCACGCTGCCGGGGTTAAGACCTGAGGTGCGTATCGCACTGCTGCTGACGGTGATCGCCAGCCTGAAAACGTTCGACCTGGTGTATGTGATGACGCAGGGCGGCCCCGGCACCTCGACCATGGTCACCAATATCTTTATGTATAAGCAGGGCTTCGACCTGCACTATTTCGGCTATGCCTCTTCGGTTGCGGTCTTCAGTATGGTGATCGTCTTGCTGATTAACTGGCTGATTCATCTGGCGTTAAAGGAGCGTTAATCATGCACAAAACGCCGGTAAGTTCCCGTGCGCTGATCTGGGTGGTGGCGCTGCTCACCGTGCTGCCGTTTATGCTGGCGCTGCTGACTTCATTTAAAACGCAGATGGAGCTGTTTCAGGGTGTGTTTACGCTACCTGGCTCTTTCAATGTGAAAAATTACATCACGGCCTGGCAGCAGGGGCATTTTAATGTCTATTTCCTGAACTCTGTGCTGGTGGTGATCCCGGTGGTGGTGTGCAGTATTTTTCTCGGCATTCTGGCGGGGTTTGGGTTCGCCTGGTTGAAGATCCCCGGTAAGAAAGTGATTGCCGCGATGTTTGCCCTCGGCATGGTGCTACCGAGCGAGGCGTTTATCATTCCGCTTTACCATGAGTTGCGCTGGATGGGGCTGACCAATACCTATCTGGCGTTGATCATTCCGCAGATCGCGCTGTCGCTGCCGTTTACCACGCTGATGATTGCCAGTGCGTTTCAGCAGGTGCCGAAAGAGCTGGTGGAAGCGGCGGTGATGGACGGCGCATCACGGGTGAAAATTCTCTGGGGGTTGCTGGTGCCCGCCATCGGGCAGACGCTATCAACGCTGGCGCTGCTGCTGTTTATCTGGACGTGGAATGAGTTTTTGATGCCGCTGATTCTGGTGAATAAAGATGAGCTGCGCACGCTACCCATCGGCATGATGTTATTCCAGAACCGCAACACCATTGATATTCCGGTGCTGATGGCCGGCGCGATGATCGTTATCCTGCCGTTGATGGCGGTGTTTTTAATCTTCCAGCGCAAGTTTATCAGCGGCGTGACCGAGGGCGCGGTGAAATAGGGGGCTGATATCCCCCATCCTGTTAACGACCTTTTTCTTTTCTGACTAATGCCGGGTAACTGTATTCCGCCGCGTTCCCGGTGCGGATGTCTAAGACCGTGTAACGGGCATCCGGGAAACGGCCTGCTTTGCCGGTTACCAGCAGGGCGCGGCCGCGCTGATCGTTAAACATCTTTCCCGCAGGGAACCTGGGGGCGTCCGGGTTTTTACAGGGGCAGTCAGAGCGGCATGTCATGATGGTGCCTCGCGATGGCAGAGGGATAACAGGAATAGGTCCGGGTGATATTGTGCCACAGCGGCGGCCAAAACGTCGTGGTGGAACGAGGTTTTTTGGCGCCTATCGGTAAATTTTGCCTGTGGTTAAAACGTGTTAGCCGGATATACTGCGCGCAAACTTATTCAATGACTCTGCGGGTAATGCAAAAAAAATACACTTTCCCTTTGATTGCGCTGCACTGGCTGACGGTGTTTCTGCTGCTTCTGGCTTATGGTTCCATTTTGATCAGCGACTATGCACAGCCGGGAACCTGGCACGGTTATGCTATTGCAGTGACCCACGTGACCGCCGGGGCAACGGTGCTGATTACCATGATCATGCGTTTGATGATCCGTCTGCGCAAACGATCGCCCGCGATTATTCCCGCGCCGAAACGCTGGCATACCGCGCTGAGCCATTTAACCCATACCTGCATTTACGCACTGTTCATTTCCCTGCCCGCGCTGGCACTGACCTCCCATTACTTCTGGGGCGGGGAGTGGAGCCTGTACGGACTGCCGATGCCCGTGGCCGCCGTGCCCGATACTGAACTGTCGGAAACGCTGATCCACTGGCACGCCGTACTGGCGCCCCTCGGCTACTGGCTGATTGGTTTACATGCGCTGGCGGCACTGGTGCATCACTATATTTTTCGTGATAACACCCTGATCAGGATGATGCCATCACGGCAAAAAGGCTGACCGGACGGTGGCCCGGCCGCCAGAAGACCTGAGCTTATTCCACGGCAGGTTTTACCGCGACATCCCGCTGCGCCCACTCCTCGCTGCTCAGGGTTTTGATATCGAACTGGTCGCGTGTGCGGGTATAGGTGTGCCCGCCCATGCGGCCAACGGCATCCATCAACTGCTGGTCGATGTGCAGGTTTTCCAGGTTAACCGCATCGCTGCGGACATAAACGCCCAACACTTCACCGAGGATAATCTCGCGCGCCGGGCCCACCTGTAAAGTGGTATGGCGACGGCACTCCAGCGCGGCCGGGGCGGCCAGAATCCGCGGACTGCGCACCATTTTACCGGGTGTAGTTTCCAGCCCGGCTAACGCTAGTTCGTCCACCTCAGGACCGAATTTAATCGCGCAGATCTCCATCTGTTCAACCAGTGCATCATCCACGATATGCACTGTAAATTCCCCGGTTTCACGGATATTACGCGCCGTATCTTTAAAACGCATATCCGCATAGTTTTCCACGCCGATGGCGACAATCGCCGGGTCATGCGTCAGTACGTTAAAGAAGCTGAACGGCCCGGCATTGGGCATACCGTCCTTGCTCAGGGTGGTGACCAGCGCGATGGGACGCGGGATTACCGTCCCGATGAGCAGCTTATAGCGATCGCGTTCGCCCAGCTGGGCAAAGTCAAACCAGGTATGTCCCGGCATATTTTTCATTTCAGACTCCGGCAGTTATGCGGTGAGTGTCCAGCGGGGTATGGCGGCTGAGGTTTTCAAACCCCTCTTTCGTGACAACGTAACAATCACCGATATTGCAGCCCGCTGACAGCGGCTCCAGCCACTGTGTGTGCATCACGAAAATCATGCCTTCTTCCAGACGATCGTAGTTATGAGAGGAGATGTTGAAACTGTTCTGACCGCCCGCCATGCCGACCGAATGGCCCAGGTTTGGGTTATGCGGCCCATGCGTTGCCGGGTAGACGTGCATCAGCCTGCGACCCTGGGCTTCATAATCGGCATCAGGCACATACTGCTGTGGGATCAGACGCGCTGTTCCGTCGGGCATCGGTGACCAGTTATAGGGCATGGTGCGCGCCTCCGGGGAGGTCAGCAGCCCGGCATCAATCATCGGTGCAAACGCCGCGTTGTTAATATCACGCATCAGCGCCCCCGGTTTAATCAGTTTTTCGGCCTGCTTCACGCCAGCGGTACAGGCGGCCAGCACCCGCTCCTGACGTTCAGTTATCTCACCCACCGCAATCATCCGCGCGGTCTGAGCGGTATAGCCGCGCCAGGTCACGTTGGAAATGTACAGATTGATCAGATCGCCCGGCCGCACAACGTGACCATAAGGTTTGCCGCAGTGGGTGCCGAACTCGTTAATGCCGATCTGATAGCCATCACCCGTTTCACCGCCGAACGCCAGCTGCGCACAGCTGAAGGCCGCATAGATTTCATGATCGGTGACGCCCGGTTTCGTTACATGGTAGGCCGCCTGGGTGCCAATGCTGATGAGCTGTGCGGCTGCGCGGAACATCTCAACTTCACGCGGCGAGCGGACCTTCTGCAAACGCTCAAGGATGGCACTATCCTCAACATATTTCGCGGCGGGTGTCAGCGATGCCAGCGCCGCCCAGAACGTTAACGAGGTCCGATCACCGATTTTACCGATCTGCGCTTTTGACAGCCCGAAACGGGCCAGCACCTCAGCACATTTTTCTGCCGTTTTGACCACCGAATCGCCGGGGCGGTCGGCATATTCGCGGCCAATCGGGCCAATTTGCCAGATTTCATCAACCAGCAGCGGCTCACCACCGGGGGGAAGCAATACCGACTGCGTGAAAAAGGAGAGCAGTACCAGCGGTTTGTCACTGTCGGTCGGGACGATCAGCACGCCTTCACGCATCCAGTCACAGAGATAGCGCAGCCAGGGGTTAGAGGCATGGAACCAGCCAACGCTCCCGGCATGGACGATAATCGCATCATGTCCCGCTTCCACCGCCTGACGACGCACTTTACGCAGACGTTCTTCGAACTCTTCTAACGGTAACGGCAGCGGCGCTGAAAATTCAAAATCCGGCTGGAAATCGGCCAGCAGCGCGCCAATGCGATAGCCAGCGGCCTGAGTCGCACGAGTATTCATAGTCTTTCCTTGTCGTCAAAAAATCAGGGTTGCTGTGGTCGCGGTGCCAGCACGCGCCGGGCGACCAGCAGACCAAGCAGGGTGATCGCGATTAAAATCCCGGAGATGGCCGCAACACGAACGTCGAGCGACTCCTCGATCAGTGCGAACATACGCAGCGGCAAGACGGTGGTGCGGGCATCGGCAAGGAACAGCGAAACCGAGACATTATCCAGAGACTGAATAAACACCAGAAACGCCCCTGCCATAATGCCCGGCATCAGCAGCGGTAAGGTGACGCGGCGCAGCGTCATAAACCAGCTGGCCCCCATCGTGGCCGAGGCTTCCGCCAGCGAAGGATTCATCCCCTGCGCCACCACCGACACGGCGCGATACATCAGGGGGCCAAACACCACCACATGGCCAAGAATGGTCAGCCACAATGACGGCGGGAAGCCGATAAAATTGGCAACAATCAGCGCAGCCAGCCCGTAGACCAGACTTGGCAGCACCAGCGGTGCCAGCAGCAACGGTTCTATGGTGCTGACATTTCTGCGCTTCATCCGCGTCATACCGATGGTGGCAGGCACGGCGAAGATCAGCGCACCCAGTACGGCCAGGGCGGCGATTTTTAACGAGTTTCCGGCGGCAACGTGCTCCGTGGCTGACCGGACCGGATCTAACAAGGCCTCGTACCAGCGCAGAGAGAAACCCTGCGGCGGGTATTTCAGGGTCTGCCCGGAGGTGAATGACATCATCAGTGCAATCACTATCGGGGCCACCAGATAGATCACGCAAAGCGAGCCAAATCCGTAGACAAAGAGCTTATACAGCAGGCCGGGAACAGGGTTTTCGCGTCGATTAAGCATGACCGTTCAGTCTCCGGTGGCGTGAAATCATCGTGAGTGCGACCAGCAGGCACCCGGTGGACACCAGGAGCACCACGGCAATAGCGGAAGCCAGCGGCCAGTCGAACAGCGTACCCACTTCGCGGTAAATCAGCTGAGGGACATACACATTACGCGCGCCGCCAATCACCGCCTGGGTAACGAATGAACTGCTGGTACTGGCAAATACCAGTATCCAGCCTGCCAGCAGGCCCGGCAGCATCAACGGCAGCAGCACGGTGATCAAAATTCGCCATGCGCCCGCTCCGGACACCTGAGCGGCTTCGGTCAGTTGATAAGGTGTGCGTGAGAGAATGGCGATCAGCGGCAGAATGATCAGCGGGAGATCAATCTGGCACATCGCCATCACCAGTCCGGTTTCGGTGAACATCAGGCTGGTCGGCATTCCCGTTATCCCCATGGCCATCAGCGCCTCGCTGATCGGCCCCTGGCGGCCAAGGATGACAATCCAGGCAAAGGTGCGTACCACGTTACTGGTCAGCATCGGGATCAGCGTCAGGAAGATCAGCACCTGACGTAAGTGACGCCCGCTGTGCCAGTAAAGCAGGGCAATCGGCACGCCCAGCAGTGTCGTTCCTATGACCGTTTCAATCCCCAGCCTGGCGGTGTTCATCAGCACACGGAAGTTAAAGCTATCACCAAAGAAACGCGCGTAATGGCTTAACGTGACACCGTCACCGGACGTGAAGCTGAAACCAACCAGAACCGCCAGCGGTGTGGCAAAAAACACCAGTGAAAGCAATAACATGGGGACAACATAAGCAAAGCCGCTCTGTTTCATCACATCACCTTAACCGGCAACCAGGGAATCAAACTGGCGTATCCAGTTATCACGGTTTTTGTTAATCGCAGCCCAGTCCGGGTAGACCAACGATTTCAGCTGCTCACGCGTGACATAGGCAGCAATTGCCGGTGTCAGGGCGACGTTTTTATTGGTCGGGAACATCTCGACGGGGGGTTGCATCAGTGCAGTTTGTGCCGCCTTAGAGATGGCGGCATCCATATAGGCATAGGCCGCATCGAGATTTTTACTGCCTTTTGTGAGATGAATATTCACCGGGGCGGCCGGTGAGCCACTCTCCGGGTGCACGAACTCCGCGTTTAACCCCAGGCTTTTCAGTCGCGCCACATTCCCGGTACTGCACATAAACACGGCAATTTCACCCTGCTGGAACAGCGTCATCTGATGGTTGGTACTGTCAACGATGCTCGTCAGCTGCTCCGGGTGTTCCTTAAACAGTTTAAAGACCGCGGCCATGTCATCCGGGCCTGTCCCGTAAATTTTTGCCAGCTCGGTATACGCCATGACGGCGGTGTTCGAGGCAAATCCGGTCCAGGACACCAGGCCTTTGTATGCCGGGTTCTCGAACAGGTCGCGGTAGCCTTTAGGGCGCGGCACCAAATCGGGATTGTAGGCGATGCCGTTAACCTCAACGGTGACCGTCGGGCCATATTCGCCCTGAAATGCCGGATCAAGCAGGTTCCAGTTTTTCAGGCGTGACGGATCAATTTTCTGGATCAGATCCTTTTCAATAGCGACTGTCATCTGTCCAGGCGACATCAACAGCGTGTCGTAAGGCGGGTTTCCGGGGCTGGCCAGCACTTTTGCCAGCTGGTCCTGGGCCATCGCAGGGGACACCGTCAGGTCAAAACCCTCTTTTTTCAATATCGGCGTCAGGATAGTGCGATACGCATCTTCCCAGTTTCCCGGGAACGTCGCGGCGACGGCGGTTCCACTGCCTGCGGCGGCAAGCGCACGCAGTGAAAACGGCAGCATGGCGGAAGCGGCGACACCCGCCATTAACTGACCGAACCGACGACGACTGATTTCTACATTTTTCATAGTGTTCACCTGGGTTATTGATTCATGGGAAGCGGTTCAGCCGGGAAGGCATGACAGCGGGCAGTGTCAATCTCAGCAAAAAGTTGGGATCCGGGTTGGGGGATAAACGTTGATGGTCCTCGTACCTCTGACGCTTTCAGACGAGTGCCGTCTTCCAGTGCCAGGTCATGCAGCAGCGTTGGCCCGAGCGGCACCGATACTGTCATGCGTACGGGCTGGGTGTTTTCCCCAGGCTGCAAACAAAGCCGCACCTCTTCAGGACGGAAAGTCAGCGTCACTTTTGAACCGGTAGTGAAGTTCAGACGGCGCGGCAGGCGCACGGTGCTCTGGTCGGGCAGGCCGATCAATGTGGTGTCGTTATCGAAACGCAGCACGGTCCCTTGCAGCTGATTGGTCTGACCGATAAACGTATTCACGAACAGCGTTTTCGGCTGGTCATAGACCGCCATTGGCGTATCGATCTGTTCGACGTTCCCTTTGTTCATCAGGACCAGACGGCTGGCGAGACTCTGCGCTTCTTCCTGGTCGTGAGTGACAATCAGCGTGGTAATGCCCAGGGTTTTTTGCAGGTGCAGCAATTCAACCTGCAGATCGAAACGCAGCGCCCGATCCAGCGCGCCGAAAGGCTCATCAAGCAGCAGCAGTGAAGGGCGGCCAGCAATGGCGCGGGCCACGGCAACACGCTGCTGCTGGCCACCGGATAGCTCACGCGGCAGGCGATGACCAAACTCGTTCAGTCTCACGAGGGAGAGCATCTCCGCCACGCGTTGCTTACGTTCCGCGCGGGATATCTGCTGACAGGCCAGCGGATAAGCAATGTTCTCTGCCACGGTGAGATGGGGGAACAACGCATAGTTCTGGAATACCATGCCGATGCCGCGAGCCCTGGCTGACACGTTGGCGAGCTCCTGGTCCCCCAGAACAATTTTGCCTGTCTTTGGCTGGATCAGTCCGGCGATGGCTCGCAGCACGGTGGATTTACCGCATCCGCTTGGCCCGAGCAGCGCCACAATTTCACCCGGTTCAATGGTAAATGACACATCACTCACCGCGTTGTTGCCACCGTAACTGTGGGTCAGTCCCTGCACGCTCAGGCGCTTACGTTCAAGGGTATGTTGCTTATCTTGCATAGGGCTTCCCTGGTGATGAGTCGCTGTCATAAGACGAATGGGTTGATGACAAGGAAACTGCAAGCCGTATGCCAGATTGTTGGGGGAAGGGGAGGGAAACTCCATAATGGATTGAAATAAAACAATTATTAATTTAAATCAAAGTTTCGCAAATCTGTGCGAATTAAATTACATCTTATAATTCGAAAGAAAATTCCTTACGTGAAATGACGATTGTGGTGCAGAAAGGGCATTATTTTGGTGCAAATAATCACCAGGATCGCGCAGAAACAGACGATAAAATCCCCTTTTTTCGCAAAATGATCGCCCATAAAGATGACGGAAAGCCCGTTCTGTCAGGTTTCTGACGTACTGACAGTGCAATTACGATGATGTGATATGAATATTTATGCGAAAGTTTGTTATACAAAATAAAATAAAAAATATAGAGATTAATTATCAATGAGATACGTTAAATATCATGACGAAAAAGGGTCGATGGCATAAGGCTTGCAACCTCCTGAGCTATCAGTCAGTGATTTGTTAACCTTAAAGGAATCGTCAATGAAGTTAGGCATCGATGGGTTGAAACTACCCGAAGTTAAAAAACGTGGCCCGCTGGCCAGCCTGGATCATGTTAAGTCACTGGGGCTTCAGGGCATCTTCTTCAGCACGGTGCTGGATATGAGCCCCAATCTGGACAGCGGTTTACTGCGGGATATCCGCGCAAAAGCCGATGAACTGGGTCTGTATCTGGAAAGCGGCCTCGGAAAAATCAACCCTTATTGCAGCGCAGAAGCACCAGAACTGCGGGCCATCGGCAATGGCGATATTATTGCAGGGCTGACCCGCATGATTGAAGCCAGCGCAGCGATTGGCTGCCGGGAAATGTGGGTTTCACCGGGTAATTTTAAACCTGCCTATCCTGGCCGTCTGGCGGCCGACCGTTTCCGTACCGATGTCACATGGGAAGAGCAGCTGGCAGGCATGGCAAATGTCATGCGTAAGCTGGCCCCGGTTGCCCGCGCTCACGGCGTGCATATGAATATCGAGACTCACGATGAGATCACCTCTTTCGAAATACTGCGGATGATTGAGGCCGTAGGGGAAGAGTGCGCGGGGGTGGTGCTGGATACTGCCAATATGCTGCAACGCGGCGAAGACCCGGTGCTGGCCACTCAACGCCTGGCACCCTGGGTGCGTCAGACCCATATTAAAGATGCGTACATTGGACGCGCTCCGGGGGGACTGGATTTTCAGCCGCGCCCATGTGGCAGCGGCGTGGTGGATTTTGCTGCTATTCTGTCGATTCTGGCACAGGTCAACCCACAGCTGAATCTGTCGCTGGAAATCGCCCAATCGACCGACGATAATCGACGCCGTCCTCATCCGCGTCAGTGTATTCAGATTGACGATCCGCTCTGGCGCGCCGGGCATCCCGACCTGACGGCCAGCGAGCTGGAGGCGTATTTTGCCACCATTGATGCCTGTGCTCAGCGCGTTGCCGCTGGCGAGGTTGAAGACTGGGAAAGTTATGAACGTAGCCGCTACGGTTACCCAAGCTACGAGCATCAATCTTACGGGTTTAATGAAGCGATTCGTTTTATTCAGCAATCGGCAGCACATATCCGGGCCACCTGTCGCGCTCAGGGCATCGTGTTATAACCCGGTTACGTATCAATATCATTATCACGATATAGAAGGCAGTCACCGTTGTGTTGCGGTAACGTACTCAGCATGCGGTCAGGGTTCAGACAGAGGATGAACAAGCTAATGAAAAAAACGCGTGCCAGGGCGACACCGGTTGCTAGCGCCGACAGTCATGATGACGTATCCGAGCGGATTCGCGTCACGCTGGCGGCGGCAATTGGTGAAGGGGCGCTGAAGCCCGGCAGTAAAATTCTTGAGGAAGCTATCGCCGAACATTTCGGCGTGAGCCGGACGGTGGTGCGGGGCGCGCTGGGCGTGCTGGAAAGCGATCATCTGCTGGAGCGCAAAAGAAATCGCGGCACTTTTGTTGCCGAACCGAGCGTTGAGCAGGCCAGGCACTTGTTTGAAGCCCGGCGTCAGTTGGAGGGTATCCTGCTGGCGTTCGTGGTGGATCGGGCCACCCCAGAGCAGCTGGATAGCCTGGAAAAGCTGGCAGATGAAGAAGAACAGATCCATCATCATGGCGACGAGAAATCGAAAACAGTGTTGTCCGGCAAGTTCCATATCGTTCTGGCAGAGCTGGCCGGTAATCCGGTGCTGACCGAGATGCTGACGAAGATTGTTGCGCGGCTGTCGCTGGTGATGTCGCTGTATGAGGAGGATCGCAAAGATGATTGCGGTGCTGACCATCATCGCCAGATTGTCGCGGCGCTCAAAGCGAAAGATTTAGCTAAGGCCCGGGCGTTGATGGACCACCATCTTGCCGATATTGAGGGGCGGGTGCGGCTGACGGAAGGCCATGGTGACCGGCATTCCTTTATGTCGATGTTGGAAAACTTTTCCTGAGCCAATATCACAGTATTGTCACCAGGAGCGCAGATAATGTCAGCTGGCTCCTCAACTGATAACGGGATTATGACGATGACGGAGAACATTTCTGCTCAGTGCCACTGCGGCGCAGTGGCCTTTAACGTTACGCTTATTGATGGCCTGAATAGCGCGCGGCGCTGCAACTGCACTTTTTGCCGGATGCGGGGCGCCGTGGTGGTGTTTGCGTCAGCAATCGATGTGATAAAGGGCAAAGAAGCGCTGACGGAGTATCGGTTTAACAGCCGGGAAGTGGCACACTATTTCTGTTCTGTCTGCGGCATCTATACCTTCCATCAGAGCCGCTCGAATCCTCATCAGTACGGGGTCAATGCGGCCTGCCTCGAAGGCGTATCGCCGTTTGATTTTACCGCTTTGAATGTCACTGACGGAGTAAATCATCCGAAGGATGGCGGTGCAGGCGGGGTGGCGGGTGTATTATCGTACGTCCCCAGCGAGAGGAAATAACGCAGGCGTTGAGAAAAAGGGTAAGCGGCATCGATCCGCTTACCCGCAGGGGTTACTGAACGTCGAAACGATCCAGATTCATGACTTTCGTCCAGGCAGCGACGAAATCGAGCACAAACTGATGCTGGTAACTGTCGCTGGCATACACTTCCGCCAGTGAACGCAGTATTGCGTTGGAACCAAACACCAGGTCTGCACGTGTTGCGGTGTATTTCAGCTGACCAGTGGTACGATCATGCCCTTCATAGTGTTCTTTAGCGTCATCACTTGCGCGCCAGACGGTGCCCATATCTAACAGATTGACAAAGAAATCATTGCTGAGCACACCCACCCGGTCGGTAAACACACCGTGCGGGGTGTTATCGACGTTCGCCCCGATAACACGCAGCCCACCGATTAACACCGTCAACTCAGGTGCGGTCAGCGTAAGTTGCTGCGCTTTGTCGATCAGCATATTTTCTGTCGATGCACTGCTTCTGCCACTTTTGTAGTTACGGAAACCGTCAGCAACCGGTTCAAGTACCGCAAAGGAAGCCACATCCGTTTGCTCAATGCGCGCATCCACCCGGCCAGGTAAGAAGGGCACATCAATCAGGACGCCCGCAGCTGCGGCCGCTTTTTCAACGCCCACGGTACCTGCCAGAACAATCGTGTCGGCGAGAGAGAGCTTCCCTGACTGCTGTTGAATCGCCTCAAGCTGAGGTAGCACACGACTGGCGATACGGTTAACTTCCCAGTGACGTTGCGGCTCAAGGGCCAGACGCGCACCGTTGGCACCACCGCGTTTATCGCCACCGCGGAAGGTGGAAGCAGAGGCCCACGCCACTGATACCAGCTCACTCACCGAAAGAGAGGAGTCCGCAATCCGCTTTTTCACCGCGGCAATATCCGCAGGCACCGGGTGATGCACCGCAGCAGGCAACGGATCCTGCCAGATAAAATCTTCCGCCGGGATTTCAGGCCCCAGATAGATACTTTTCGGCCCCAGATCGCGGTGGGTCAGTTTGAACCAGGCGCGGGCGAAGGCGTCATTGAACGCATTGTGATCGTTCAGGAAACGACGTGAGATTTTCTCAAACTCAGGGTCAAAACGTAACGTCAGGTCGGTTACCAGCATCGTCGGTTTACGTTTTTTCGTTGCATCAAACGGATCGGGGATCAGGTCTTCCGCATCTTTAGCTTCAAACTGGATCGCGCCCGCCGGGCTGCGGGTCTGCACCCACTCATATTTGAACAGGTTCTCGAAAAAGTAATGGCTCCAGTGCATTGGCGTCTGGCTCCAGATCACTTCCAGACCTGAGGTGATGCTGTCCGCGCCGATGCCCGAACCGTGAGTACTGACCCAGCCAAGTCCCTGCTGCTCAAGCGATGCCGCTTCAGGTTCAGCGCCAACGTGGGTCGCTTCGCCCGCGCCGTGGGTTTTGCCCAGCGTATGGCCACCGGCAATCAGGGCAACGATCTCTTCGTCATCCATCGCCATATTGCCGAAGGTTGCCCTGATGGCCGCCGCTGCCGAGGCCGGGTCGCCGCTGGCGTTCGGGCCTTCAGGGTTAACGTAAATCAGCCCCATTTCAGTGGCAGACAGAGGATTGCTGGCGAGACTTTCCGGGTGACGGTGCGTCAGCCATTCTTTTTCATCGCCCCAGTTCACGTCCAGATCGGGTTCCCAGACATCCTGGCGGCCCGCCGCAAAGCCAATCGTCTGGAAACCGGAGTTTTCCAGTGCCACATTCCCCGCCAGAATAATCAGGTCAGCCCAGGAGATCTGTTGACCGTATTTTTGCTTCACCGGCCACAGCAGACGTCGTGCTTTATCCAGACTGACGTTATCCGGCCAGGAGTTGAGCGGGGCGAAACGCTGCTGACCGCGCCCGGCACCGCCACGACCATCCACCATGCGGTAGGTGCCAGCACTGTGCCAGGCCATACGAATAAACAGCCCGGCATAATTACCCCAGTCAGCGGGCCACCACGGCTGAGAATCGGTCAGTAATGCTTTGAGATCGGCTTTAAGGGCAGGGTAATCAAGCTTCTTGAATTCTTCACGATAGTTAAAATCAACGCCGAGGGGATTGGAACGGTTGGAATGCTGGCTCAGAAGATCGACTCTTAGCTGTTTTGGCCACCAGTCATTGCTACTGGTGCCACTGCCTGCAATGGGTTTGGCGGCTCCCGCGTGGAAAGGACACTGCGCGGCTGAAGCATTTGGGTTTTCCGACGATTGGCTCATTTCTCTATCCACCTTTTTATTGTGTGGTTTTAAAATAGTGCATTCTGAGCTTGCGGTACATCTGGATAACCCTATTAATGTGATAGAGAATAAGTACGTGGCTAACAAAGGGGCTGAGTGGCCACGTTGCCGATGGCCACTTAAAGTAAGTTAGTGTTTATCACCCACAGGCAGGATGCTGCGACCGAACTGCTCATTCAGCACTTCAGCCATCGCCAGATAAAACGCGCTGCCTCCGCAGACAACACCGATCCAGCCAGCAACGTGAATGATCGCCGGGTTATCCACCAGATGGCCAATCGCCAGCAGGGCGAATAGCACGGTCAGGCTGAAGAACACACATTGAAGTGCGCGGTTGCCTGCCAGGGTGCCGAAGAACATGAATAACGTAAACACGCCCCACAGACCCAGATACGCCCCGAGGAAATGCCCGTTTGCTGCCTCTGTCAGACCCATTTTCGGCATCAGCAAAATCGCGACCAGTGTCAGCCAGAAGCAACCGTAAGAGGTAAATGCGGTTAAACCGAAGGTGTTGCCTTTTTTATATTCCAGCAGACCCGCGAATATTTGCGCGATGCCGCCATAAAAGATGCCCATTGCCAGGATAATAACATCCATTGGGAAAAACCCTATATTATGCAGGTTCAGCAAAATGGTGGTCATGCCAAAACCCATCAGGCCCAGCGGAGCCGGATTAGCTAACTTAACGGTGCCCATAAATCCCCAGAAATATTGATTAAGATGTTGAAAGGGTTCACCCCTCGCCAGCACTCCCTGGCAGGGCGCGAGATCATAATCAGAGCACATCAAAGCTTCTTTGATCTAAAGAGGGTGAAACTCACTATTTATATTCTTATATGCTGCTGGGTATCTCAGCCAGTGAAATAGGTGCGTATAAAATAGATTGAGACTCAGGCCATCGTTCTTTTCATCGCCAACCGATGCCCATGGCGGAAGAACAGCAACCCGGCCGCGGAGAAACCGATCAGGGCAATAAACATGACCGGTGGAGGGGTATAGCTGAGTAAGAATCCACACAGTACGGGGTTAACGGCACCGCCGATATTGCTCAGGTTCTGTACACCGTAGTAACTGCCTTTCATATTATCGGGCGCGATGAAATCGATGAACATATATTCCACGGGGATTACAATCAGCTCGCCGAAACTGAAAATCACCATCGCTATCATCCACAGCAGTATCGAAGGTCCCGCGAGCATAAAGCCGGCCAGACCGAGGATAAAGAATAACGTGCCGAAAAATAACCATCTCAGCAGGTTGTCCTGTTTCATGCGACTGCTCATCACGTACTGAAAGGCAATAACAATCACCGCGTTGGTGATCATAATGGCGCCAATCACTTTATAGGCGTAAGCGGCATCCGCGATAATAATCAGGTACTGCGACAGATATCCGGTGAACTGCCCAAAAACAATCGCACCGAAGGTGCTGCCCAGCGTGAAATAGATCAGGCAGCGATCACGCATCAAGATGGATAAAGTCTGGCGTAAGTCGGGTTTTTCCAGTGGTTTCAGCTCAACATCGTTACGCGCAGGGCTGTTGGGGATATTGCGTAATCCCACCATCAGCGCAATAACCGTGACCAGCGCCAGAGTGCCCGAAATCATAAACGGTAGCGTTGGGTCAAACCCCGCCAGCCAGACACCTAATGAAGAGCCAACGGCCCAGCCCACATTGATCAGCGTGTAGTTCATCGAGAATGCTTTGACACGTTTCTCGACGGGAAGCCACGCGGCAATGCAGGCTTTGATGGTGATGCTCAGTAGCGCATAGGATGCGTTGAGCAGGGCGATTACCACGACCACACTGCCGACCTCTGGCAGTAGCGGAAGCAAGAAAAAACTGAGGGCGAACAGACTGATAGAGAAACCAATTAACAAGCGGTGGCTGAATTTATCGACCAGGTAGCCACCGTAGAGACTGCTGAAAATACCGATAGCAAGGCTTGCCCCCATAATGATGCCGACACTTTTGGGCAGCAGATGATAGTGCTCGGTGAGGTAAATAGTCAGAAAGGGCAGCGTGACCCCACGGCCAATTGTCAGCACCAGTGAGCCAGCAAGCAGGGCAAGAATAATGGGCGGCATTCCTTTCATTTATTACATTCATCCATCAATTTATTAACAACCAGACCCGTTACTCTACTCTGTTATCAGGCATTTTTTGTATCGTAAAACCATAATGTTTCAAGGTGTTAACTGGAGAAAAAACTATAGAAATATCTTATTCCAGTGGGGAATACTGCGCTGACGCCAGGCGTTCCCGCTCTCCCTTTTTCAGGGCATGATGAGCGGGGTGCCGGTATTACTTCTTACGCGTCAAGGTGATACGGGTCAGTTCCGATGGGCGACCGACCCTCACCGCCATACCGGGCCAAAGGCCGGTACCGTTATTCACGTACAGCTGCATGCCATCCACATCATAACGGCCTGAAACAAAACCATTATTGGGTTTGGCAAACAGCCGATCGAATCCCCAGATTAAGCCACCGTGCGTATGGCCTGAAAGCTGGATATCGACGCCCTGTGTGGCATTTTCACGCGCATTTTTGGGCTGATGATCGAGTAACACAATCGGTGCGTTTTCCGGTGCGCCTGCTAATGCTTGGGTGAGATCAGGACCATCAGCACCTCGTGCGGTGGCTGACGCATCGGTCAGGCCGGCGATCACCAGTTTTGCCTCTCCGCGGGCGATCACCTTGTGGCGGTTGAGCAGGGGATCTAACCCTAAGGAAGCCAGATGCTCCGTCCACGCCTGTTGTTCGAAGAAGTATTCGTGGTTGCCGGTGATGGCAAGTACGCCATCCGGGGCATGCAAACCGCGCAGCGGTTCGACATCGTTACGGCGGTTTTCCAGGGTGCCATCAATAACATCACCGGTGATGACGATCAGGTCCACATTCAGCGACATTGCCTGTTTCACCATGGACGCCGTCCAGCTGGCATTGAAAAGCCGGGTGATGTGCAAATCGGTGAGCTGGAGCAGTTGATAACCTTCAAATGCCTGCGGCAAATTGGCGACCTCAAGAGTGACATCTTTCAGCGCGGGAACGCGGGTGGCCTGTTGAACGCCATACGTAGCCAGACCCATGGCAAACAGTGCAGCCAGGTAACGAATGCCAGGCGCAATCTCCAGCGGATGCCTGACAATCAGTGAAATCAGTGCGACCACATCAATCACCAACTGCGTGAGCGCGAGGAACAGCACCGCACTGAACGCCCAGTTGAAGAGAATAATCACCATGCGCGGCATTTCAGGCGCAAAAATGCTGCCAGAGGTGAACCGGCTAACCAGCAGATACTGAGAAGCCAGCAGCACCAGCAGCGATAACAGGATTTTTAGAGCAATGGGCATGGAAAGCGGGATAAGAAAACGGGCGATAACATACCAACTCGGTATGCTGAAGATAAGGTGAAACATGTCAATATTCCCTTAAAAAGTGGTGCACGATAATGCAAAGATGAAATGAAAAGCATCTGTCACTGAACAATCTGAAAAGTTGTAGCATAGATCCCGTATTAATCTAAGTGCTAAGGTCATTACACAGAGCAAAAGGAGGAGGGTACTCATGCGGACCGTGACTGTGACCGCTTACGACAAGCGGTGGCCCGATCTATTTGAGGCAGAAAGCGCGCTATTACTGGCCACCCTGGGCAGTATTATTTTCCGCATTCACCACATTGGCAGCACGTCAGTACCCGAGCTGGCAGCAAAACCCGTCATAGACATATTGTTAGAGGTGAATGGGCTGACAGAACTGGATAACGCCAATGCTGCAATGAAGCTCAATGGCTACACAGCCCGTGGTGAAAATGGCATCCCCAATCGTCGATATTTCACTAAAGGTGGCGATCAACGCAGTCATCAGGTTCATGCTTTTGCTGTAGGCGACAGCCAAATCATAAAGCATCTGGCGTTCCGGGATTATCTGATCAACAACAAGGACGCAGCAGAAGAGTATGCCGAAATAAAACGTGCTGCGGTGCTGGCAAGTGGCAACGATGTTCATCGTTACAGTGCTTTCAAGACGGCGTTTATTGAACACCATCTTCGGTTGGCACTTACTGGCGCTGAGTGTTCAGCCAGTCACACCAAGCCTTAGCTGTGAGTTTCATCAGTGGAGAGAGAGCTTCAGACACCATCAGTGAACAGCAGAGGATGAACCGCGGATAAACATCAGATTCAACGTACCGCTACGTTGGTGCGCATAATGTATATTATGTTAAATTGAATATCAGGAGGCACTCCCGCTGGTTGCAACCGGCTCGCCTTCTTTTCCTGACTGAATCTACATCTACTCATCTCTCTGAGCCAACGGTACGCCAATGTATCGCTACGTGAAAAGTTGGGGATAACTCCCCTTCTCTTTTCGTAGAATTCGCGTAGCGACGCCAACTTTGCAATGCCGTGCAATTATTTTCATTTTTCCCTGAACCTTTCCACGCATTTGCCGATACCCGTTAAGGACACCAGTTACGTGCCCGTCACCATACTTGTTAGAACACCAGGAATGCACAGACAATCATCCCGGCAAGCACCCTTTGGGTGTAAAGAGATACCATCTTTCGTGACTGACTGATGACCAAGTGTCCCGCCTGGAAAAACATTCAGCCCACTATGGGCTTGCCGAGAAGAATTCAGTTGCGATGGCTATGCCACAAACCGGCCTGCGCGTATCTGGTTCATCGAGATGTTGATAACTTCCTGAGGTGTTCTATGTTTGGTATGAAAAAATCGCGTTTTTCACTGCCCTCGTCCAAAAGTAACGGCATCACCCGGGACATCAATGCAATAAAACAGCATGTGGCATGGATTGAGTTTTCGCCTTATGGAGAGATTCTCAACGCCAATCAACAATTTCTCGATGTCACTGGTTACTCACTGAGTGAGATTCAGGGAAAGCATCACCGGATTTTTTGCAAACCGGATTACTGCCGTTCAGCAAGCTACAGTGCCTTTTGGCAGACTCTCGCAACAGGCGAATCGGTAACGGGTATCTTTGAACGTTTCAGCAAACAGCATCAGCGCTTTTATCTCAGCGCCACCTATTTCCCTGTTACCGATGATAACGGCATTGTTTATAAAGTGATTAAGGTCGCCTCCGATATCACCGCCCGCCATCATGAGTTAGAGCAAAAAGAAGCAGTGATCACTGCGCTGGACCTATCCATGGCGGTGATCGAATTCACGCCTGACGGTCAGATTCTTACGGCTAATAGCAACTTTCTTACCCATATGGGCTTTAACTTGTCTGATATTGTCGGCCAGCATCATCGCATCTTTTGCTATGAAAGTTTTTATCGTGAAAACCCCGATTTCTGGAAAAAAATTGGCTAAGGTCAGCACTTTGTTGGGCGCTTTGAACGTAAAACGGCCAGCGGTGAGCGCATTTGGTTAGAAGCCAGTTACAATCCCGTCTATGACGCTGATGGCCATGTTTGTAAGGTGATTAAGATCGCATCTGATATCACAACCCGTGTCGAAGCCGCAAAACGGGTGGCCGATATCGCCGTTACCACCTCAGAAGAAACCTCGCAAATCACGCATAATGCCAATGAGGTGCTGGAAGAAACGGTGCGTAACTCCGGGCTGGTTGCTGTTCAGGTAAATGCCGCAACCGAGATTGGCGCAAAGCTCAATGCTTCGGCCAAAAGTATTACTGAAGTCGTTGATACAATTAACGTTATTGCCGCACAAACCAATATTCTGGCACTGAATGCCGCCATTGAGTCAGCGCGGGCTGGCGAAGCCGGACGCGGATTTAGTGTCGTCGCTGCGGAAGTCCGCCGACTGGCTGCATCGACCGCCAGCGCCACGCAAAAAATAACGTCCGTCGTAGAAGTGAATGCTGATTTGATCCAGCAGATGTATCAACAGTTGGATGCGGTAAAACAATTCGTGGTCACCGAACAGGATAAAATCAGCGACCTCTCGCGGAGCCTGAAGGAAATTAATCGCGGCGTGCACCAGTTTGTCAGCGTCATCCATCGGCTGGATGTGTAATCCACCCTGTTCAGTCGACGGGTTTAGATGGCGGAGAAAGAGCAATGATGAGCGAATACGGCAACAAGCTTATCTGGCCAGCAGCCCTGTGCTGCTGGCTTTGCACCACGTCCGGACCCGGCTGACATCAATGAAGAAGTGCCCCATCTCCCATGTTAAAATAGTATATTAATCGCATCTCTTAAGTTTAATCAGACCATTTTTCGTATGATCTTGCACAAAATCTGGACCATCAACCCAAACATATTTTTTCTTACTTTTATCAAAGAAACCGTGCCATCTGAACAATCCTGAACTGCCCTTAATGGTCATTTCAGCCACCGATTTCGTTGTGCTGAAACTATCCCACGCAAGGTTCATTCCACCCGTACCAAGATCAAGCGGCTTATCAAAATATACAGCGACCTGATTAGCGGAAACCTCTTTTGAATGGATTGAGATGATGATTTGATTGTCATTCACAATCAACGGACTGGGGATTTTACTTAGCTGAATTGAAAAACCCTCGTCATCACAGGTCGTTCCCCATGTGCCGAGATGAGACTGTGCATAAGACGTAAATGACAGAAAAAATAAACCAGCAATTAAAATTTTCATTAATACTCTTCAAAATATTTCAATAAAATGACGATGTTCTATGCGAAACAATAAATCCGGAGCAGTTAGCGCTCAACAAACAGTGACTGATTCTTTGCCAGATAGAAAGGCCTCAGATAAGCCACGGTATTGGACAATGGCAGTATTTCCGCACTCAGGTTGATGCCAATTTCCTCACGCAGATAACGCCGTCTCGTCTCAATACGATTCCATAACGCCGGATAGTGTTTGCTGATCTCTGCCTGAAGCGTGATATCCGCAAGTACCACGCACTCTTCCGCGCTAACGCCTGTGTAACCCGCGACCGAAGGGATGATATCAATCTGCATGATCATGCCGCTTTTCAGCGGTTCATCTGACCCCTCATAGACCGGGGAAGACATCCATTCTTCATCTGAAACGAGGTGACCCGGATTCAGGTGCCAGCCATAGCGTTCTTTAGGTAATACACGTTCCACCAACTGGTAAAGCTCGTCGCCGGTCATGCCACAGTGAATATTTTCCAGCCAGGCGACAACCGCAGCGAAATACGGTTTAGCCATACGCTGAAACCACTCTTCCTGCCCGGCAGGCAATTCACTCTCATCGGCAATGACAAAACCGGTTCTGCTGGACAATCCGCCTTTAAAGCCAGTGGTCAATGATAACGGATCACCCTTCTGCACTTTCTTATAGCTCGGGTATATATTGGCTTTATCGAAGCGGCTACCGGTGGCGGCAATGGATACCACCGTGTTGTCCTGGCCTTCCGCGGCCAGCAGCGCGCCCAGATCAACTTCACGGACGCCAACCTCAATCGCATTGATGGCATCAAGAATACAGTTTGATGCGAGGTTAGCGCCGTGTTCATAGTGAGCAATTTCGTTCGCATTACAGGTCGCACGCGCCCCCGATTTGCCACTAATAAAGAGGTGAGCGGCATTCTCCAGCTCTGCACTGGCTTTCAGGGTGCATCTGACCGCCTCAACAATAAAATACGGCAGATCAAAGAATGTTTTGCCGTTCCCGGCCGCCGGAGTGAACATCTTCCAGCCCACCAGCCCTACCTTACTTTTATTGTTAAGCCCGGCGGCGGTGAAGATACTTTCCAGCGGCGCTTCGTTATCCATTGGCTGATTTGGCAGAGAGAAGTACGGGCTGTGTGCCAGCGTAACCGGCACGCGTGAAAAGCGCGCGAGCTTCAGGTTTTCATTGCCCAGTACCAGTGTACATTTGCCACTGGTTTCCAGAATTAGCAGGCCTTCTTCAAAACGCGGAATAAATCCCGTCAGATAGGCGAAGTTAGCGCCATGCTCTTTGTCTGCGTAAATCACAAGAGCATCGAAGCCTTCGTTCTTCATCCCATTCAGGATTTTTTCTTTTCGCGCCAGAATCGTTTCATCTGTCAGGAGAACAGGCTCAACCTGGGTAAATTTCACCGGGGCGACGGTCGGTCCTAACTTTATTGTTGTGGAAACCATGATGCACTCCCTCAGGTTACGAATTAATGGTTAAGTAGCAGATGGATCACTGTGCGTAGCAGGATACCCAGCAAAACACCGGGAATGACGTAACGAAACAGCCTGACAAAGCGACTGGCAATACCCAGAAAAATACCGATGCCAGGCAGATCAAAGGTCTGAATCATTAAGCCAGCAGAGGCGTTAATCTGCTGAGGTGTGATCAGCCCTTTCTGTATCAGCTCCGTCATCACGCCGTAATATGCGGTGCCCCCTGCCAGCATTTTGGTCAGTGCCGGCATAACAAAGATATCCGGGATATTGAACATGCCGAGCAGCGGGGCAAGCAGTGCGGTCAGCCCTTCAATCGCCCCGGCCGCTTTCAGTATGCCCACCACCGTCAGCGACAGGAGAAGCATGGGAACGGATCCCAACGCCAGGCGAATTGCGTCTGAACCGGCACCGTTAATGACGGCGATCAGCCCCTGAGGCGCATTACCCTCCAGTCTCTCTTTTTCCGCCAGCGGCAGAGAATCCGTCGACAGCCTGCGCCCGCTAAGGTGATAGGTGAACGCCGCCGCAGCCAGCCCCCCGACGATTGAAATGATCACGGCTTCGCCCCAGTGCAGGCCAAAAGGGATAAGGGGATAAAACACGTTCCCCTGGCCCATGGCAAAAAGCATCGCCAGGGCTGCCGCGAGGTGACGGTCGGAAGTGCCGCGTTTCTCCATAATCGCCAGCGCCGCCAGCGGTGCGGCGAAACTAACAAAGTTCAGCTGGATCAGCGCAAAAATAGCCAGTCCGGTGATGCCAAATGGCCTGAATATCGGCGTCATCACACGCACAATCGCGTCAAGCACGCCCTTCTGTTCCAGATATCTCATGATAATCAGCATGACTACCATCACCGGGATCAGGGTGTAAAGTGCAACATCAACAGAGGTTCGCCCTGCCGACATAATAATGCCAATGATATCCATTAACGGGTTCCACAAGGGGAGAAAGAGGCGTGATCCACCTACTCAACATTTGCAATTCGGGCATGATCAGAGCAGATATAAGCATGCTAAAATGATTGAACAGATTAATCTATTTTTGCAGATTGTTGAACAGGTTAGCCAGTGCGATATACGCTTCCACGCCCCCTAATCCATTGACTTTACGGCCTGAAATAAGAGAATCTTCTTATCACTCGCCCATCAGAAAGAACCGGAGCATACCATCACCCGTTCTCGCCGTATTCCCGCCGTCATCGCCCTTAAAAGGTCGGCCGCACTGGCTATCGCCGCGCTGTTGCTGTTCAGTTGTTCTTCCGAACCGCCGAAATCGCTGGTCACCCCGCTCCCTCCGGTGGCAAAACAGCCACTGCCAACCCGGCCTGAGCTGGCGAAGGAACCGATGCGTGGCGTCTGGCTGGCGACCGTTTCGCGGCTGGACTGGCCGCCGATCGCTTCGGTCAATGTCAGCAGTGCGGCGCTGCGTATCAGCCTGCAGCAAAAAGCGCTGACCGATAAGCTGGATAAACTGAAAAGTCTCGGCATCAATACCGTATTCTTCCAGGTAAAACCCGATGGTACGGCGCTATGGTCGTCAAAAATCCTGCCGTGGTCAGATATGCTGACCGGGAACATTGGCGAGGATCCGGGCTACGATCCGTTGCAGTTTATGCTCGACGAAGCGCATAAACGCGGCATGAAGGTGCATGCCTGGTTAAACCCTTATCGCGTATCGGTGAATACCCAATCCTCTACCGTTACCGAACTGAACCGCACGCTGTCGCAGCAACCTGCCAGCGTCTATGTACTGCATCGCGACTGGATCCGCACCTCGGGGGATCGTTTTGTGCTTGACCCCGGCATCCCGGAAGTGCGCGACTGGATCACCAGCATCGTCGCTGAAGTGGTGGCGCACTATCCTGTCGATGGCGTGCAGTTCGATGACTATTTCTATACGGAATCGCCGGGATCTGCCCTCAATGACAGCCAGACGTTCCGGCAATACGGTCAGGGATACACTAGTAAGGCAGACTGGCGGCGGCACAACACGCAGCAGCTGATCGAGCAGGTGTCGCGCACCATCAAACAGTTAAAACCGGATGTCGAATTCGGCGTCAGCCCGGCTGGCGTATGGCGCAATCTGTCACACGATCCGGCAGGCTCCGATACACGGGGCGCGGCAGCCTATGATGAATCCTTCGCCGACACCCGCCGCTGGGTGCAACAAGGCCTGCTGGACTATATTGCCCCGCAGGTGTACTGGCCTTTCGCACGCCAGGCGGCACGCTACGATGTGCTGGCAAAATGGTGGGCAGAGGTGGTGAAACCCACCAGCACGCGCCTGTATATCGGCATTGCGCTGTATAAAGTCGGGGAACCGTCGAAGAATGAGCCAGACTGGACGGTACAGGGAGGCGTGCCGGAGCTGAAAAAACAGCTCGACTTGAATGAGTCGCTACCGAATATTAATGGCACCATCCTGTTCAGAGAAAACTATCTCAACCAGCCACAGACTCAGGATGCGGTAAATTACCTGAAAAGCCGCTGGGGTCAGGCCGCCTCCACGCACTAAAATAACCCGCAGGATCAGCAGGCTACCGCCCTGCCGATCCTGCTTTATCCCCCTCGCATCCTGCGCAAAAGTTTCTACCAATCTCAGCCCGCTTTACACGCAAATCTGTTATTTGACGGCCGATAAATTCCGTAATCTGTTCAGTAAACCCCTTAATCTGGATAACGAACCGGGATAACACCCTTATGTGTTTTTTAATCCTTGATAGCCGCCGTAATACCGTCACCTGAGGAATCATATTGATGAAAGTGCAGAAAATAGAACAGCCCGCCGCCATCGAATCGCTGGAGTCATGGGGAACCGTTGAAGGCCTGCCGGGCACCTCTGCCATCAAGCTCTCCGGCCTGCAAAAAGTGATTCCGGGGAAGGAAGATATTGATACCGGGATTTTTCAGTGTGGCGCGGGCAGCTATCGTCGCTCGGTTAAACAGGCTGAAATTATGCATTTCCTCGGTGGCTCCGGGTCATTTACACCCGACGGTGAAGAGACGTTAACCTTCAAAGCGGGTGATTCCTTCTTTTTCGAAGCCAACACCGAAGGCACCTGGGTGGTGGAAACCGAGATGCGTAAGCTGTATGTGATTTTTGATGCGGAAGTCTGAGTAATTCAGCCCTACCTGATCCCCTGTTTTGTCCTGCGGGGATCGGGTGTTAAACCCATAACCCCCCTTTTTACATCAATATCTTACGCAATCGATAATTGATAAAACTCTGGCCACGCACCGACACCTGCTGGGCTTCAACCAACTGGAAGCCGTGTCGGATAAAGAAGGGTTTCGCGGTAATGCTCGCCTCGGTATAGATAACCGGGATGTCCATCTTCACTACCGCCAGCTCCAGCCACTTTAGCAGCGCGGTTGCCACACCGCAGCGCTGATGCCGGGGATCGGTAAATAACATATCCAGATGTCCGTCATACTCCACGTTGCCAAACCCGGCGAGCTCCCCATTGCGGATCGCTAACCAGCACTGACTCTCTTTGAATCGTTTCTCCCAGGCCGTCCTGTCTACCTGCACCCAGGCGTCAATCTGTTCCGGGTTGTAATCTTGTGAGGCTATCTGACGCACCGCGCCCTGAAACAGCGTAATAGCAGCATCAAGATCGCTGGCCTGGAATGCTCTGATAGTGATGCTCATCGGTTCTCCATCTTGCCTGGGGTTATCACTTGTCCCTACATCTTAGTCTATGATTGTTATGGCCTGACAGCTATCCCGATCCCGATAACACCTTTTCCGACTAACGCTCAGAGTAGCGGAGCGCCGTTGTGTTGCCAGCGATCCCCGAGCGCTGGATAAAACGAGGACAGTGAATGGAAACCCGATCATATTTAAAACATTGGGGCGCCGAGTATGTGGCCACCGATACCGTTCGTTTTCGCCTCTGGGCCACGGGCCAGAACAAGGTCAAACTCCGGCTTTCTGGCAAAGAAACGGACATGCAGCCCACGGGAAACGGCTGGTTTGAGCAGCTGGTCAGCGGCGTATTACCCGGTGCGGAGTATCAGTTTGTACTTGCCGATGGCATGACGGTGCCGGACCCCGCTTCCCGCGCGCAGCGTGATGATGTCGATGGCCCTTCGCTGGTGATCGACCCCACCGCTTACGTCTGGCAGAACACCCAGTGGTCAGGACGGCGCTGGGAAGAAACCGTGGTCTATGAGCTGCATATCGGCACCTTTACGCCGCAGGGCACATTCCAGGCGGCGGCAGAAAAACTCCCTTACCTGGCGGAGCTGGGCATCACGATGATCGAAGTGCTGCCGGTGGCGCAGTTTGGTGGCCGTCGTGGCTGGGGTTATGACGGCGTTCTGCTGTATGCGCCCCATGCAGCCTACGGCACACCGGATGATTTTAAAGCCTTTATCGATGCGGCGCACGGTTACGGCATCTCGGTGGTGCTGGATATCGTGCTAAATCATTTTGGTCCGCAGGGGAATTATCTGCCGCTGCTGTCCCCCGACTTCTTCCACCCGGAGCGGATGACGCCCTGGGGAGCGGGTATCGCCCATGATGTCGAGGCCGTGCGTCAGTATATTGCAGAAGCACCGCTTTACTGGTTGCGGGAGTTTAACCTCGATGGCCTGCGTTTCGATGCCATCGACCAGATTGAAGACACCACCGACCCCCATATCCTGATTGAGATTGCCCAACGCATCCGCGCTGAACTGCCTGAGCGGCCGATCCATCTGACGACCGAAGACTGCCGTAACGTGATTTTCCTGCATCCACGCGACGCTGACGGCAACGCCCCGCTGTTTAACGGTGAATGGAATGATGACTTCCATAATGCGATCCATGTGTTCGCCACCGGGGAAACCCATGCCTATTACCAGGACTTTGCCGACCACCCAGAAAAAGGCGTGGCGCGGGCGCTGACGGAAGGCTTTGTCTATCAGGGTGAGGTTGCCGTTCAGTCTGGCGAAGCGCGCGGCGTCGACAGTCGCGGTCAGCCCCCTGCGGCGTTTGTTGATTTTATCCAGAATCATGATCAGGTGGGCAACCGCGCGCAGGGCGACAGGTTGCTCACCCTGACCGGGGCCGACCGTAACAAAGTGCTGCTGGCCACACTGCTGCTCTCACCGCATATCCCGCTGCTGCTGATGGGCGAAGAGTATGGCGAGACCAACCCGTTCCTGTTCTTTACTGATTTTCATGGCGATCTGGCGCGGGCCGTACGCGAAGGGCGAGCCAGAGAGTTCGAAGGCCACGCGGGGCATGAAGGGGAAGTCGTCCCCGATCCGAACGCGGAAACCACCTTCACCCGTTCTAAGCTCGACTGGCATAAGCCTGACAGCGCAGAGGGCAAAGCCTGGCTGGCGCTGACCAGACAGCTGCTGACACTGCGTCAAAACGTTATCGTGCCGCTGCTGGGGACTGCGGGCGGTCATGCAGGCCAGGTGCTGAAGACCGCACCGGGGTTTGTGGCCGTCAGCTGGACCTTCCCCCGGGGCCAGTTATCCATTGCTCTGAACATCGGTGACTCAACGCAGCCACTGCCCGCGCTGCCCGGCAAAACGATTTTCGCCTGGCCGGCTGATACGCAGGATCTGCCACAGCACGCCATCGTGGTTCGTCTTCTGCCAGGAGAGGAAAAATGACCATTCCAACCGCCACATGGCGTATTCAGTTTCGTAACGGCATGACGTTTGATCGCGCTGCCAGCCTCGTGCCCTACCTGAAACAGCTGGGTATCAGCCATCTCTATGCTTCGCCGATTTTTACGGCGACCACCGGGTCAACTCACGGCTATGACGTCACGGATGCCAATGAGATCGACCCGTCGATTGGCGGCCGTGCGGGGTTTGACCGTCTGGTCAGCGCGCTGAAAAATGCCGGGCTGGGACTGATCCTCGACATCGTGCCGAACCATATGGCGGCCTCGCTGGAAAATGCCTGGTGGCGCGATGTGGTTGAACACGGTGAGGCAAGCCGCTACGCGCGGCATTTTGATATCGACTGGTCACGCCGTCTGACGCTGCCGTTCCTGGGCGATGCCTTTGAGACGGCGCTGGATAACAATGAGATCACGGTGCAAGCCGATCCCGACAGCGGTAAACCCGCGCTGGCGTACTACGACACCTTCTACCCGCTGAAACCGGAAACCTGGCAGGAATGCGAAGCCGATGTGCTGGCACTCACCGATCGGTCGGAGATGGCGGCACTCCACCAGCGTCAGCCTTGGCGGTTGATGTGCTGGCGTGATGCGGCCAATGAACTCTCCTACCGCCGTTTCTTTGAAATCACCGGACTGGTGGGAATGCGGGTTGAGGATCGCGGCGTGTTTGATGATACCCACCGTTTGATCCTCGAACTGGTCCATTCCGGTGCCGTTGACGGGCTGCGGGTTGACCATGTGGACGGGCTGGCCAACCCACAGGCGTATCTGACGCGCCTGCGCCAGCAGGCAGGCCCGGACTGCTATATCACCGTAGAGAAAATCCTTGGCAAAGATGAACAGCTGCCGAGCGACTGGCCGGTTTCCGGCACCACCGGCTATGAGTTTATGGCAGCGCTCTCCGATGCGCTGGTCGATGGCAGTCAAATCAGCGCCCTGCGCAAAATCTACAATGATGTGCTGGATAAGCCAGTGAATATGGCCGCCGAACTGCGAGAAGCAAAGCGGCTGATGGTGGATAAGAACTTTGCCGGTGAGTTCAGCACGCTGCTGACCCTCGCCGGTGATATTGCCGCAGAGGAAAATGCGCTGTTGCCGGAGAACAATCTGCGGCAGGCGTTGCGCGAACTGCTGATTGCCTTCCCGGTGTACCGCACTTACGGCACGGAAAACGGATTGCCTGCGGCCGATAGCGAATTATTGCAACAGGTGGCAAACCACGTCAAAAACCGTACCGATGCCCCTGACCCGGCCGCACTTAATCTGATTCTGCGCATTCTCACGGGCGACATCCCGGCACACACGCGTCAGCAGGCCACCACGTTCCGCATCCGTTTCCAGCAACTGACTGGCCCGCTGATGGCGAAATCGGTCGAAGATACCCTGTTCTTCCGCCAGCACATGTCGCTGGCGCTGAATGAGGTTGGCGCGGAACCGCTGCCGCGTGCCTTCTCGCTTGACCGCTTTCACGCAGAGATGAAAGTGCGCCTTGAGCGACAGCCGGATGCCCTTTCCGGCACCACCACGCATGATACCAAACGCGGCGAAGATGCCCGGGCGCGGCTTTATACACTCTCCGAGGCCCCGGCGCACTGGGCTGCGTGCGTGGCGCGCTGGTGCGAGATGAACCGCAGCTGCGTGGTGACGCTTGACGATGGCCGGGCGCCAAAACCCTCTGTCGAGTGGATGCTCTACCAGGCGCTGGCCGGTGTCTGGCCTGCGACGCTTCAGCCCCGGGATCACGCCGGGCTGGCGGCGCTGGAAGAGCGTTTTCTCGCCTATGTGCAAAAAGCACTGCGCGAAGCGAAGCAGCGTACCAACTGGACTGCCGTAAACGATGACTACGAGAATGCGGTGCTCGACTATGCGCGTCACCTGCTCTCGCCGGCTAATACCGACTTTTTGCATGATTTCACCGCTTCGCTGCAACCGTTTATCCAGGCCGGGCTGGTGAACAGTCTTACCCAGACGGTGGTGAAACTGACTGCGCCAGGCGTTCCGGATATTTACCAGGGCAGTGAAACGCTCGATTTCAGTCTGATCGATCCGGATAACCGCCGGGAGCCGGACTTTCCCGCACTGCAACAGATGCTGACGGCACACAAAACGCCGCTGGATAGCGATCCGGCGCACTGGCTGAGCGGCCAGCTCAACCAGCATGTGATCGCCAGCCTGCTACAGCTGCGTCAGGCCCGTCCGGCACTGTTTCGTCATGGCGATTATCTGCCGCTGAGTGCACAAGGCCCGCGCGAAGACCATCTGATCCTCTTCGCCCGGCTGGACAGTACCCATGCGCTGATGGTGATTGCCCCGCGTCTGGCGCTGAAGCTGCCGGATAACGCCGGAGAATCTGATCAGACGGCGCCTTCTGCCTCGACCACCATCGCGCTGACGGCACCGCTTTCCCACCGTCGCTACCGTAATATCCTCAGCGGAGAAGTGATGTTTGTGACCGATCAGATCACGCTGGCTGTCACAGACACGGGTTTGCCGCTGATACTCAGCAGTGAATAGCATCCAGAAAAGTGAATAACAGACGCTACCGCTTACCATTTGCCAAGGGATGAAAAGAACGCTATGTCGAACGCAACACCTTATGTCATCGAAGCCGGGTTAAGCCACCAGCTGGGGGCCAATTTTGATGGTGAAGGGGTGAATTTCGCCCTCTTCTCCGCGCACGCTGAGCGCGTTGAGCTGTGCCTCTATGACCCCAGCGGACAGCAGGAGATCGCCAGACTGGAACTGCCGGAATACACCCATGAAGTGTGGCATGGCTATGTGCGGGGGCTCCAACCGGGTGCACTCTACGGCTACCGCGTTTATGGTCCCTATGAACCGGAAAACGGACATCGTTTTAATCCGCATAAGCTGCTGATCGACCCGTATGCCCGTGAACTGTCAGGGGATATTGAGTGGAATGAGGCGCACTTTGCTTACGATTTGTATGATGATGAGAAGGACCTGACCTTTGATACCCGGGACAGCGGCCCGTATACCCCCAAATGCCGGGTTATCGATCCGGATGAATTCCTCTGGCATGATGAAAATCGCCCGGTGGTCCCCTGGTCAACCACCGTGATCTACGAAGCGCATGTCAAAGGCTTTACCCAGTTGAACAGTGCGGTACCTGAAGCGCTACGCGGCACCTATGAAGGCATGGGCCATCCGGCCGTCGTGGATTACATCAAAAGCCTTGGCGTGACGTCAGTTGAATTGCTGCCAGTCCACTGGTTCCCGGACGATCAGCACCTGCTGGACAAAGGGCTGAAGAACTTCTGGGGCTATAATTCGCTCGCGTTCTTCTCTCCGGCTTCGCGCTACTTTGGCCCTAACGGCATTCAGGGTTTCCGCGATATGGTGCGCGCCTTCCACGATGCCGGGATCGAGGTGATCCTCGACGTGGTGTATAACCACACGGCAGAAGGTAACGAACTCGGCCCGACGCTGTCCTTTAAAGGCATTGATAACTTCTCTTACTATCGCACCTTGCCGGATCAGCACCGTTATTACATCAACGACACCGGCACCGGCAATACGGTCAACACCTCACATCCCCGGGTATTACAGATGGTAATGGATTCCCTGCGTTACTGGGCAGAATCGATGCATATCGACGGTTTTCGCTTCGATCTGGGCACTATTTTGGGCCGTGAACCGGGGGGCTTCGATCCCCGCGGCGGTTTTTTCGATGCCATCATGCAGGACCCGGTGTTGTCGCGTCTGAAGCTGATTGGCGAGCCCTGGGATATTGGCCCAGGCGGCTATCAGGTTGGCGCTTTTCCACCCGGCTGGGCGGAATGGAACGATAAATACCGTGACACGGTGCGGGAATACTGGAAGGGAGACAATGTCTCAACCGAGTTCGCGGCTCGTTTGCTGGGCTCAGGCGACCTCTACGATCAGCGCGGGCGTCGTCCCTGGGAGAGCGTCAACTTCATCACCGCCCACGACGGTTTTACGCTGAATGACCTGGTGTCGTACAACAACAAACATAACGACGCCAACGGCGAGGACAACAACGATGGTCATAATGATAATCGCTCCTGGCATTACGGTGTCGAAGGACCAACGGAAGATGAAGGGATCAACGCGATACGTGAACGTCAGAAGCGTAACTTTCTCGCCACCCTGCTATTCTCCCACGGGACACCGATGCTGCTGGCGGGTGATGAATTTGGTCGCAGCCAGCGCGGCAACAATAACGGCTACTGCCAGGACAACGACATCTCCTGGATTAACTGGGACGATGTACCGGAAAGCGGCGAAATGCTGCGTGAATTTACCCGCCAGCTGATCGCCCTGCGCACCGCTCAGCCTTTACTGCGGCGTGAAAGCTGGCGCGATAATATGGATATCAAGTGGTTTAATGCAGGCGGTGGTTTTCAGCAGCCGGAACAGTGGGATGAAGGTTCAACGCTCGGCGTCTATATTGGCCGGGCAGACCTGACGGAGGAGGAGAGCATCTGGCATGACGTGCTGATGTTGTTTAACCCATTTGAGGGCAATGTGCCCTTCCTGATCCCGCAGTTTGGCGAAGGTGGCTGGGTACTGGAACTCTGCACATCGGACAGAGCCACACCCGGCCAGGTGATCACCAAAGAGAAAAATGTCGAGCTGGAAGGTCGCAGCATTGCCCTGTATCGCAGGCCTTAATCGTACGCTTTCTTATCGGGTTAGCGCAGGTCAGCTTAACGGCTGACCTGATGCCCAATTACACCACCGATGGCTGCGCCGCCCAGTGTTCCCCAGGTGCTGCCTCCGGTCAGGACCGCACCACCCACCGCCCCCACACCCGCACCAATAGCGGTGTTTCTGCCACGATGAGACATGCCACAGGCCGTTACTGAAAGAGTCACCAGCAAAACAATGGCAATAGTACCGCTGCGTTTTAACAACATAAAAACCTCATTACCATTACGCATAATGGAAGGCAAAAAGTTAACGTTTTATTGTTCTTTTCCATCCCCTGGAAGAACCACTGCTCCTTTGCTGCAGAATATAGGCCTTGTTGTTGACCTCGGGCAGGTAAAAATTCTTATAAAATGGCACTATTTTTTGCCGCCCCTGACACCCCGCCAGCCACTGCTACAAGCGACCTGTACGCGATTTAACCTCTGCATTCGTGATGATGCATAAGCCCCCCTTCAGCGTTTTCACCGTGGTTTAGCTCTCACATCCACTGCCCTGTAGCCCGAAATGAAACCCTGTGAAACAGCTCACGCTCTGATATGAAACCGGTTGCAGAAATCGGTTTCACTGATAGCATCAAATCAGTTTCACCCTCTGTTACATAACCAGCTACCCATAATAAAAAGGTCTGACAATATGGCAGTTATCAGGGATTACAATAAGTTAGCAACTGATATTCTTCACGAGGTCGGCGGTGAAAATAATATCAATACCTTCTCGCGCTGTGCGACCCGTTTGCGTCTGGTACTAAATGAAACGCCGGATGGCGCTAAGGCGAAAGTCCAGAGCCTGCCGGGCGTCATCGCCGTGGTTGAGAGCGGTGGACAGTTTCAGGTGGTGATCGGCACCCACGTGGCCGATGTGTTCAATGCCCTCTCGTCACTGATTGGCGAGCAGCACGCCGGCGGCACCGCTAAACAGAAAACGCGTGTGCTGGATGCCGTCATCGGTACCATGTCGGCGGTGTTCGCGCCCATCGTTTATATTCTTGCTGCCGCCGGTATTCTTCAGGGGATCTTAATTGTCGTCGGCCTGATTGATGCGGATATTAAAACCTCCGGCACCTTTGCCATCTTCAACTTTATGTCGTGGACACCGTTTGCCTTCCTGCCGGTGTTTATCGCGATTACCGCGGCCAGGCACTTCAAATGTAATCCGTTTATCGCCGTGCTCTGCTGTTGCGCCCTGATTAACCCGGAATGGACATCCATGGCAGGCCGGATTGCCGGGGGCGAAACCATCAGTTTCCTGTTTATCCCGCTGGCCAAAACCGTGTATACCTCATCGGTATTACCGCCGCTGTTCCTTGTCTGGGCGCTCTCCTGGCTTGAAAAACGCGTTGAGAAAATCCTGCCGGAGGTGATCAGCGCCCTGTTCACACCGCTGATCTGCTTCGTGGTGATTGTGCCCCTGACGCTGATTGTGATTGGCCCGATCACCACCTGGGCGGCGATGGGCATTGCCAGTGGTTATAACGCCCTGTTTGCCTTTGCCCCTGCCGTTGCGGCTGCCGTTATTGGCGGTGTCTGGCAGATTATTGTGATCTTCGGCGTTCACTGGGGCATTACGCCGGTGATAATGGCGAACTTCGATACACAGGGTTATGACTCCTTCCAGGCCTACCAGACGATTGCGGTGATCGGTCAGATGGCCGCCGTGTTTGGTGTGTTCCTGAAAACGCGTAACCGGGCGCTGAAAGCGACCTCCTTATCTGCCGGTGTCACTGCGATTTTCGGTATCACCGAACCGGCTATCTACGGTGTGACGCTGCGTTTCAAAAAACCGTTTATCTGCGGCTGTATTGGTGGCGCCATTGGTGCCGTCGTGGCCAGTATGTTTGGCTCACTCTACTACGCGTATGCCGCCTTGCCGGGTCTGTTTACCCTCGTCAATGCCATCAGCCCCGATGCCCCGATGTCGTTTATTGGTGAACTGGCGGGCAGCGCCACAGCCATTATCCTGACGATTGTCATGGTGCAGTTTGTCGGCTTTGAAGATCCGATTGATGAAGAAATCCTGAGTGAAAAAAGTCAGCAGGCTCCTGCTGCGACTGCAACTACCGCTACTCCAGCTCCGGCTCCGGCTCCGGCACAGAACCTGGCACTATTCAGCCCGCTGTCGGGTACGGCAATCGCGCTGGAAAGTGTTAACGATGAAACGTTTGCCGGAAAAATGCTGGGTGACGGCATCGCCATCAGCCCGAGTGAAGGCCAGGTGGTGGCACCGTGTGATGCCGTGGTGGCCACGTTGATTGATTCTCATCATGCTATCGGGCTTCTCTGTGATAACGGTGCCGAGCTACTGATCCACGTGGGCCTGAACACCGTTAACCTGCAGGGCAAGCACTTCCACCCGCTGGTGAAAGAAGGTGACAGGGTCACGGCCGGGACGCCGCTGCTGACATTTGATAAGGCCGAAATCGAAGCGGCGGGTTACGACCTCACTACCCCGGTGCTGGTGGTTAACAGCGACGACTATCAGCTGGATAAACATCAGTCCCAGGGCGTTATTAAGCCACTGACACCGTTGATGACCCTCTCCTGATGACATAAAAACCCCGGCGTGCCGCGCAATGGCACGCCGGGGTTTCAACCTCTTCTTCCACCGCTGATTGCCAACACCCCGGGTATTCTGCTGGGGCTGATTACTTTTAGTACCGGGTTGTAATGTTTTTATGTCTGCGATATCTCCAGTTTTTAGTCGCTGGCTATTTAGTGTAAGGTCCGGGTCCAGTTTGACCACGCCGGAGCGGCAAAAGACGCATCCCTGCGGGCCTCGGCACGCGACGTCCTGTCGCGTGACGTCCGGCTTACCTCAAACTGGCCCCATCCCCTCAGAAAATGTACTTGCGGTGGGTTCTTATATCCCGAGATATTGAGACAGGATGTTTACAATTTTCATTCGTCCTCCCATGCGTTATCCAGATAAAGGAACGACTTTCTCTTCCCAAAATTATTTTTATCTTGAAAAGTAACGCCACCAAGACCACTGGAGTGCAACCCCCAGGTCCCATAGGACCCATCTTTGAAAGTCACAGTACCTGATGCTACACAAGGAGAATAATGTTCATGAAGCCACTCGCCGATATAATCAGCTTCTTCAGCCTTAGCAAAGTAATTAATTAACTGCTCTTTAGTGGGGTTGAAAAGTTTACACCACTTAGCATACCCATCTTTATCTTCAGCAAGTCCATCATAATGGCCGCTCTCAATAACCTCTACATGCTCCACCTGCCTTGCATGAACAGCCAATGAAGAAGATAATAAAATAAAGATCAATGTTATTTTTATTCCCATTTTGCTGTACTCGCTTCGGTTGTGTTTTTTCTTCCAATATCGGGGTGTCGGTGAACCTCAGTCATGGGCACTTGAAATTGACGAGTCAACTCTGACACCAGCCATTTAAGTGATTGGTTTTGCTCATCGGTAACCGCCTCAAAAACCTCCTTATTATCAGGGCCAATAGCAAGGCCAACCATTTCAATGCCAATGCTGTCAGTATTGTTTGGGAATCGCGCAGGGAAACTTTTCTCTCTTTCTATATTGGATATTTCCTGCGAAATTCCATCTTTCCAATAAGCTTTAGTATGCAATGCGAGCAGACGTGTTTCTGTTGGTTGGCATACTTTCTGTAGAACACATTTGGACTGCACCAGACCAACATGCCAGGTCATTTTGAATAATGAAGCCGTTTGATAAACCTTGCCATCCTTGTCGATCAAAAAATGCGCTCCGTTAGCCGATTTGTTGCCATAACTGTTAAAGGTACTTTGCGCTGTCGGACTGGCAGTTTGATGCACCACAATACCATTAACGCTATCGAGGCTTCCCCGCTCAATCGTTTTAAATATTTTCCGCTCAATGCGATCATCATAAATATAACCATCTTCATCTATATACATTTTACACTCCTTTATAAATGCACTAAATAATCGCGCTAGCTTTAATGTCATAACCCATCGCTACCACACCCAGTTTATTTCCTTCTGCACTCTGTGGATCGGCAAAATCCGCCTCCCTGCGGGCCTCGACTTCCGGCATTCATGCCGCGTGACGTCCGGTTTACCTCAAGCTGGGCCGCTCCGCGCATAACTTGTGCTTGCGGAGGGTTCTTAAATAGCGAGGCATCGAGACAGGATACTTACGATTTTCATTCTTCTTCCCATGAATTGTCGATGTAGTAAAAATACTGTCTTTTCCCTTTGGTAAAATCTACCCATCCAAGTCCGCTGGAGTGAATTCTCCACTCGCCAGAAGAGCCATCCTTAAATGTGATTGTGCCGGATGCCACGCAAGGTGAATAATAGTCATCCATCCACTCGCTGTTAGAGGCTGATTCTTCGGCTTTAGTGAAGTAATGGATAAGCTGCTCCTTAGTCGGGTTAAATGTCTTACACCCTTCCTTTTCGTACTCATATCTGCCCTCGCTATCGTAAGCACCTGTCTTAACGATGTTAATCTGGCTTACTTCTCTTGCCTGAGTAAATACAGGAACAAGTAATAAAAATAAAAAAATGACTTTTATTATTCCCATTTGGCTGTGCTCATATCCAGTAGCATTAGTCTTCCCATGCATTATCAAGATAAAGAAACGATTTTTCTTTTCCGTAATTTTCTTTATCTTTAAAAGTAACGCCACCAAGACCACTGGAGTGTAGTCCCCAAGTGCCATATGCACCATCTTTGAACGTAACGGTACCAGATGCTATACACGGGGAGTAATATTCATGCAGCCATTCACCGCTATAATCAGTCTCTTCAGCTTTAGAAAAATAATTGATAAGTTGTTCTGTCGTAGGGTTGAATAATTCACACCACTTAGCATACCCATCTTTATCTTCAGCAAGGCCATCGTAATGCCCCCCTTCAATAACCTCAATGTGTTCTACTTGCCTGCCCTGTACAGCTAGTGAAGTAGAACATAAAAAAATAATTAATATTTCTTTCATTCCCATTTTGCTGTGCTCGCTTCGGTTGTGTTTTTCCTTCCAATATCAGGATGTCGGTGAACCTCAGTCATGGGCACTTGAAATTGACGAGTCAGCTCTGACACCAGCCATTTAAGGGATCGATTTTGTTCATCAGTGACAGATTCGAAAACTTTTTTATTCTCAGGCCCAACAGCCATTCCAACGATTTCAATGCCTATACTGTCAGTATTATTTGGGAACCGGTCAGGGAAGTTCTTCCCTCTCTCTATATTGGATATTTCTTGAGAAATCTCTCTTTCCCAAAATCTTTGGGTATGTAATGCCAATAAGCGCACTTCAGTCGGTTGGCATACTTTCTGTAAAAAACATTTTGACTGCACCAGACCAACATGCCAGGTCATTTTGAATAACGAAGCCGTTTGATAAACCTTGCCATCCTTGTCGATCAAAAAATGTGCACCGTTGGCCGATTTGTTGCCATAACTGTTAAAGGTGCTTTGAGCTGTCGGACTGGCAGTTTGATGCACCACAATACCATTAACGCTATCGAGAACCCCTCTCTCAATCGTTTTAAATATTTTTCGCTCAATGCGATCATCATAAATATAACCATCTTCATCGATATACATTTTATACTCCTTTATAAATGTACTAAATAATCGCGTTGGCTTTAATGTCATAACCCATCGCTACCACACCCAGTTTATTTCCTTCTGCGCTCTGTGGTACGTATTCTAATTTCACTCTTGAAAAACTGAGGCCGACTCTTTCTATCGGCATTGGCATGTGGTTCATACCCATCGGCTCTACGCTGGTAATAATCAGCTCTTGCAGGGTTATTGTTAAGAAGTCTAATGGAGAACCACCGGCTTTTCTGACGGTCAGAATAGCCTCCGGGATATGTTTTCCCGCAAGGCAATATTGAATGAGAGTGGTCGAGGATTTATCAATGTAATGTTTGAAATATAAATCGTGTACGGTTGATTTTCCCGAACCTCCGCCACTTCCCGAGTGCATATTCGCTGGCTGAGCGACTGACCAGTTCCATCTTAAAACCTCAATTTCCCCTTTATGAGAATGATCGAGTGATTCGCCCTCAATACCATTGATTTTGATAAACATATCCTGAGCCATACATCCTCCTTGTGGTGGGCATCCGGTTATAACGTGAATCTTTCCTCTGTTTGGGTGCTGCGCGCATAACCTGACAGGCCCCATAACGAAATGGGGACCCTATCAGTTATCTGTGGCAACGTCAGTCATGGTTTTGCCTGGAATATCAGAAGTTCTGGTGCGATCGCATTCAGGAGTGCGGTCGGGTTTTCCCGGCGGAAAAGGCGGTCATACTCACCCCGGCGAACACCAGAGCCAGACCTGTCATAAACAGCCCTGATAGCGAGGTACCCAGAAAGACCACCGATGCCAGCGCGCCAATCAATGGTACGCCCAGCGTAAAGCTGGACATGGCAAACACGCTGATGCGCCGCCCGTGTTCAGACGAGATGACAAAGCAGACTGAGGTGGCAACCGGGCCAATAAAGAACAGCAGCCAGAGAAGGCCGGAGCTGAAATGGATCGCCTCAACGGGGCCATCAAGTAAACGGGCAAAGAAAATCAGTGGAATGGTGGCAATCAGCATTTGCCAGGGGGCCAGTGATAGCGGCGTTGCCGTCCACTTATGGTGCTTCACATGGATAATCACCAGTGACCACGAGATGGCACCGGTAATCAGAAACGCACAGCCCATCACGGCGCCAGGTGCGGACCAGTTCATTTCCAGCGGAGAGCAGATCAGCCCGATACCCACCAGCCCGGTTAACAGCGCAATGATCTGAATGAAAGATGGCGTATGGCGCAACAGCAGCCAGGAAGAGAGGATCCCCCACAGCGGCGTGGTATACGCCAGCAGTACTGCATGGCTGGTATCAGTGTATTGCATGGCGATCATCCCTAATCCGGTGAAGACCACCATCTGGAAAATGCCGATGCTAAGGATCACGGGCATATCGCTTTTGGCCGGCAGTTTCAGCTCTTTTTTAACCGCGACAAACAGAAACAGACAGGCTCCGGCGCTGCCGAAACGGATCGCCGCAAGCCATAACGGCGGCACATCGTTAAGCGCCATCTTGGTGGCAGGCCAGCTAAGCCCCCATAAAACCACCATCACCAGCAGCCACAAAACCGTGGTTTTCATTGAATGCTGCCCGGCATTCTGTACGGCTGTTTTCACGTTACTCATCATCATCACTCACTGTGCATCGATGTGATGATTTTATTTTCCCGTTACAGGAAAAGCTGTTCTAATTACCCGCCATAACGCTAAAAAAAGAAACGGTTTCCGTCAAAACACAATTTACAGGTAAAATATGCCCCAAGACACGATTGAACTGGATGAAACCAGTCTGCGCATACTGGATCTGTTGCAGCAAAATGCGGATATCAGCAACGCTGAGCTGGCGGAACGCGTGGGCCTGTCCACCTCCCCCTGCTGGCGCAGAGTCACGGAAATGAAGGAAAAAGGCGTTTTAAGAGGCGCAGTGATGCTGGCCGATCCGCTGAGCCTTGGCCTGGCGGTGAACGTCTTTGTGCATGTCTCGCTGAAGCAGCAGGACAAAGTGTCACTGCGGCATTTCACCGATGCCATCAGCGAACGCCCGGAGGTCATGGAGTGCTATCTGATGACCGGGGAGTCGGATTTTCTGCTGCGGGTGGTGGTGGAAAATCTGCAAAAATATCAGTTGCTGATGATGGATTGCCTGACGCAGATAGAGAGCGTATCCAGTATTCGTTCCAGCTTCGCCTTAAGCCAGGTGAAATACACCACCGCCCTGCCAACGCAGCATCTCAGAACGTCACCAGGGCGATCGGCGGCGTCTTCTCGTTAAGGGGGCTTGATAACCTGGTCGCGCATAAGTCAGAGGTTCCCCAGTACCAAGAAAGTCGAATTTTCTTCGTACTGACGTTAAAATGGGCGGAAAATCGCCCCTTTTAACGTCCTGTTTTATTCCGTGAGACGAAATGTTTTACGCCACTCACTCGGGCTGACGCCGAATTTTTCGCGAAACAATTGTCGAAAGGTCACAGCGGACTGAAATCCTACCTGCCCGGCCACCTGTTCTACAGGCATCGCCAGCGTTTCAAGGAGTTCCTGGCTACGATAGAGTCGCGCCACGGTTAGCCATTCGACCACGGACATACCGGTGGCTTTATTAAAATGCCGGGTTAACGTCCTGCGGCTCATTGACGCCCTGTTAGCCAAAGAATCAAGATCGTGGGGTAACTGAAGGTTCCTTTGCATATAGTCGAGTAGCATATTCATTCTGTTATCTGTCGTATTGTGCGGGATTGACTGTTCAATGAACTGAGCCTGGCCACCGTCACGATGCGGAGGCGTCACCATTCTCCTTGCGATCTGATTCGCGATCTGGCTTCCCAAACGCTGCCGAATAACGTGCAGGCAACAGTCCAACGCGGCAGCGGTCCCTGCAGAAGTGATCAGGCCGTCGTCTTCCACATAAAGCGCATTCACATTCAAATGAACGTTCGGGAATAATGTGCGGAAAATCGCTTCATATTCCCAGTGTGTCGCGGCCTGGCGCCCATCAAGCAGCCCGGCATAAGCCAGTACAAACGTCCCCAGACATAATCCCACAATCTGGCTGCCCCCTGCTCTCGCCTTGACCAGGGCATCAAGCAACGGCTGCGGCGGGCGTTTCTCAACCTGGTTCCAGAAGGGCACGATAACAATATCCACCTGCGCCAGCGCATCAAACCCGTGGTCCGCCTGGATTGCGGTTGCTTCTTTTGACCAGATGAGTCCCGGCGTCTCGGTACAGATAAGGCGTGTAAACAGCGTGTCATCTGTCGTGGCATCCCCAAACAGAATCAGTGGAACTGACACGTGAAAGGTGCTGAACCCTTCAGTAACAACAATCGCAACCGATGCCACAGACATACAACACTCCCGGACTGATTTGAGGATATTAGAACGTGACTGACTCTCCGTCTGCAGGTGCGCTGACAAAATCCTCCAGATGATTAATCCGTGCATACTCCAGCAACGCCTGGCGAGTCACCAGGCAATGATTGATGGCTTCCATATGGGTAGCAACAATCTGGGCTTCTGGCAGCACAAGATGGGCTTTCAGGACATCTTCTTTACCGAAGATAATCGAACCATATCCCAGAACATGCGCCCAGCCCGTGTTCATTATCACTACGCCGGGCAGATATTTACGCATATTATCCTCAACGGCATCGATCCAGATGGAGTCACCCACCAGATAAAGTGATTTCTCATCCGGGTGCTGAAACACAATCCCACTGGACTCTCCAAGTCGCTCCGCTAATTGAGGGTTGGCATAAGCCTCATCAGACCCATGCTGGCAGCGGGTCTTGATGAGCGATATGTCGCCAAACTGACTGGTTTCAGCCAGCACCACCAGGTTACTGAACCCTTGCGATCGCAGAAGCTGTTCATCACTGTCATTTTGCACAAAAATCAGCTTCTCTTTTGGAATGAGCGCCACGGCTGCTTCGTCCCAATGATCCTGATGCGTATGGGTAACAATGATGGCGTCAACGTCCAGTAATACTGGCACATCGAAGGGCAGCTCAACCATCGGATTACGGATTTCTGAGCGGACAGTGCCTGGAAACCCCGGCCATGCCTCTTTTTTGGATAGCATGGGATCGATTAGAAACGTCTTTCCTGCATAAACAATCCGTTGAGTCGCATTGCGCACCTGAGTAATTTTCATCGATATTCACCTTAATGTTATGCCTGTTGGCAGTGCCGGTGCTTAACCTGGCCCGAAAAACATTATCGATGATATCAGGACAGTCAGCGATCCCCCTTCAGGCCATATTGCGATGGGATCGGGTCAACATCACTATCAAACCACTGATCTAACAACAAACACACACCGTGTTTCAGGTGGTGTCAAAAAAATAACAATGATTCTATAAAAGAAAATGATTATCATAATCATTAGTATTGAACTTTAGCTGCGCCACCCTGTCTCGGGGCCATCTGGCCCGTGACTGACCGATAAAAAATGGCCACGCTTTTTGTTATTCCCTATTTCGCACAAGGAAAAACCATGTCTTCCCGCACCTTCTCATCCCACACCAGGGGAATGGGCTCGCCTCTGCGCGTGCCGGGCCAAAAAACGACGTTGTCCGTTTCACTGCTGGCGCTGATGATCCATGCGCTGGTTAACCCGGCCATGGCGCAGGAAGCCGCCTCCCCGCAGGAAATGGTGGTGGATGCCACTGCAGATGACACCGCCGCCAGCGAGAAGCAGGATTACACAGTCAAAACCACCCGCGCCGGCACCAAAATGCTGATGACCCCGCGCGATGTCCCGCAGTCATTAAGCGTCGTCACCGAGCAGCGAATGCTGGATCAAAATCTGCAAACCGTGGGCGAGGTGCTGGATAACACCACCGGGATCGCCACCCAGCTGGTTGACAGCGAACGCTCCTCTTACTTCTCTCGCGGTTTCCAGATCACCAACTACACCTTCGATGATATCCCTACCTCAGCGGCAGATAACTGGAACTACGGCGATGCCGGAGAAGACACCGCCATCTATGACCGCATCGAAGTCGTGCGCGGCGCAACCGGGCTGATGAGCGGTGCGGGCAGCCCGTCGGCGTCGGTCAATATGGTACGCAAACATGCCGACAGCAAGACCGTGACCGGCAATCTGAGCGCCAGCTATGGCCGCTGGAACACCCAGCGTTACGTGGCCGACCTCTCTGCCCCGCTGAATGAAGAAGGCACCGTGCGTGGCCGCGTTATCGCCGGTTATCAGGATCAGGACGGCTGGCTGGATCGCTACCATAAAAGCAAAAAGTTCCTCTACGGCGTGCTGGATGCCGATGTGACCGACAACACCACGGTGTCGCTCGGCTACGACTATCAGGAGAGCAACACCGGCAACCCGACCTGGGGTGGATTGCCGACCTGGTACAGCAACGGTTCGCGCACCCATTACAGCCGCAACCTCAATCCGTCGGCCGACTGGACGCGTTACAGCCTCGACTCGCGTAAGGTTTTTGCCAACGTCAAACATGACTTTGATAATGGCTGGACCTTCCGCGTCAATGCCACGCACGCTGAGCAGACTTTTGCTGACAAGCTGCTGTATGTGATGGAGTTCCCCGATGCGGTTACCGGGACCGGGGTCAGCGGCTATGGCAGTCTGGATCGCGGTAAGCGCACGCAGGAATCCATTGATACCTATGCCAGCGGTCCGTTTGAACTGCTGGGGCGTAACCATGAGTTGATGGCCGGCGTCAGCTACAGCCGCCAGCATAACCAGACCTACAGCGTGGACGGTGCATTGGATTATGCGCAGATGGGCAGTTTTGATAATAACTGGAACGGCAACGTTCAGGAGCCCGAATGGGGTGACTGGTATCTGAATGCCGATGACGTGATCCGCCAGAAATCGGCCTACACCGCCGCGCGCTTCTCGCTGGCCGACCCACTGTCGCTGATCCTCGGCGCACGTTACACCCAGTGGAGCACCGTTGGCAGCAGTGGCAACATGAACAAAAATAACATCACGCCATACGGTGGCCTGGTATATGACATCGATGACACCTGGTCGGCTTACGCCAGCTACACCTCGATCTTCCAGCCACAGACCTACCGCAGTACTGATGGTGCTTATCTGTCGCCAGTGACCGGGAAAAACTATGAAACCGGCCTGAAGTCTGACTGGTTTGATGGGCGTCTGACCGCCACCTTTGCGGTATTCCGTATTGAGCAGGAGAACGTGGGTCAGGAACTCAGCGGCACGTTTGTGAATGGCTCCAGCGAGCAGGCGTATGTTGCGGCTAAAGGCGCGGTCAGTAAAGGCGCGGAGTTTGAGCTGAACGGTGCCGTCACCGACAACCTGCAAATGACCTTCGGGGCAACGCGCTATGTGGCGCGAGATACCTCCGGCCGTTTCAACAGCAATATGCCGCAGACCTCATTTAAACTCTTCTCCCGCTATCGTTTACCGATGTTGCAGGACCTGACCATCGGCGGCGGGCTTAACTGGCAGAACCGCACCTTCCAGGATGCCACCGGCCCGGATGGTGAAGTGCAGCGCGTCTACCAGGGCAGCTATCCACTGGCCAACCTGTTTGCCCGCTACCAGTTCACCAAACAATTGGCGGTACAGGCCAACGTCGATAACCTCTTTGACCGCTCTTATTACTCATGGGGCAGCGATTATGTGGTTTACGGCGAACCGCGTAGCTACTCGGTCAACCTGTCGTACGCCTTCTGATAAAAAAAGCCCCGGCACGATGCCGGGGCTGATCATACAGACAAGACGATTACTGCATAAATGAGAACTGCGTGGTGATACTGGAAGAGATTGGCTGACGCGGTTGATCAGTTTTTTTTAGAGAAAAAAATCCTGACAGTACCGACTGCAACGATGGTTAAAAGACTACTTAAAAACCAATAATCCGGCACAACAAAATAGTAAAAAACAAACAAGAAAATAACCACCATATTCACGATCAAATCAGACGCTGTATCCTTTATGAAATATAACAATGCTTTCATTTTTATTTATTTCCTTTTTAGCTACTGTCAAACTATCACAAACCAAATAACCAATAAAAAACAAAGAGTAAAATCATAAAATATCCAATAACGTTGGCGATAAAACTCAACTGTCGCCTTAAACTACGCTATTCCCGTTTCCCAACCCGCGCCTTATCAGCGCGGTAACAATCGATGCGATGAATCCTTATAACCGACGTGAACACAGTGTGACAGGATGGAGTTATCCGCGCCAATGCGCCCTGTCACCGTCATTAAGGAGTGCCTGTGTCTGCTATCGAATCCCTGGCTGAAGCCACTGAATTTTATGTTAACTCCCCGGAACACTTCGATCCGCTGCCGCGACCGTCACAGCCTGCGAATATCATTACCAGTGATGCTGAAGCGATTGCTGTCGCGGAACGGCTGGCGCAGCAGTTTGCACCGGGGGCTGCCCGCCGCGACCGTGACGGTATTTTACCGGTGGCCGAGCTGGACGCGTTCTCCCAAAGCGGCCTGTGGGGCATCAATATTCCACGGGAATACGGCGGCGCAGGTGTTTCCTATGCCACGGTCGCGAAGGTGATTGCCATTATCTCCGCTGCGGACTCGGCGCTGGGGCAGATCCCGCAAAATCACCTGGCGGGTGTTGCCCATCTGCTGGAGGACGGAACGGAAAGCCAGAAGCAGACGCTGCTGGCAGGCGTGTTATCGGGACTACGCTGGGGCAACGCGTTCTCCGAAAAAGGCACCGCCACGGTGGCCGATTTCAAAACAACAGTGCGTCCGCATAACGGTGAACTGGTGGTGAATGGCGAGAAGTTCTACGCCACGGGCGCGTTGCTGGCGCATCTGGTGCATACCGTGGCGGTAGATGAAGAAGGTCGCGCCAATCTGGTGGTACTGGATCGCGATGCTGCGGGCCTGACAGTGATCAACAACTGGTCGAGCTTTGGCCAGCGCACTACTGCGTCCGGCACCGTGCTGCTGGACAATGTTCATGCACCGCAGGAACGACTGATTCCCGTCTGGCAGGCATTTGAACGCCCAACTGCCGCTGGCCCGATTTCTCAAATTATTCAGGCGGCGGTGGATACGGGGATTGCACGCGGTACGCTGGCCGATACACTGGCCTTTGTGCGCGAGAAATCACGCCCGTGGATCGACAGCGGCCAGGAACGCGCCAGCGATGATCCCTTTACCATTGCTGCCATCGGCGACCTGCAAATCCGTCTGCATGCCGCCGAAGCGCTGCTGTGGCGCGCCGGAGAGCTGATCGACGTTGCTGTCACCACACCCAGTGAAGAAACGGTGGCCGCCGCTACCGTCGCCACAGCCGAAGCCAAAGTGCTGTCCACCGAGATCGCCATTCTTGCGGGTAACAAGCTGTTTGAACTGGCCGGCACGCGCTCCACGCTGGCGGAATATCAGCTTGACCGCCACTGGCGCAATGCCCGCACTCACACCCTGCACGATCCAGTGCGCTGGAAGTATTTCCATGTCGGGAACTACTATCTGAACGGCGTTAACCCACCGCGCCATGCGTGGAGTTAATGCAGAAAAAAGCCCGCATCAGCGCTGAGGTATCCCCACAAAAATGAATGGCTTCCCGTCTGGCGTCAGGTCCGGGGCCAGTTTGAGCACGCCGGAGCGGCAAAAGACGCATCCCTGCGGGCCTCGGCACGCGACGTCCTGTCGCGTGACGCCCGGCTTACCTCAAACTGGCCCCGTCCCCGCAGAATCGTTGCTCGCTGTGGATTTTAAAACCGCAACAGCATGACGCTCTCTGTGCATTGGTTAGGGTTTTGACCTGGATTTTGACGTTGAGGCGGCATTCAGCAGCGCTGAGGAAGCACAGTGAACCAGGACGAACCGCCACGACGGCGGTGAGAGGGAGAGCCGGCACAGGGATGTGCCGTCACGACCGGTGCGTCGGTGAACGACGCTTGCGAAGGCATCCACGCAGTGGACGCAGCGCCTGCCGCAAAGCCCGGGTCCCCAGGGTGGGGGCGACTGCCCACCCTGGGGCGCTCAGCCCGCGCAGCGGGAAAGCGAAACGCCCTTGACGTTGACCTGAACCTGGCCATCGTGCAGGCTTGCGTCACTGGCCGACCGGAAAAGAAGGTGGCTGCTAATAATGCAGGTCTTGTTTTGTGGGGATCCCTCAGCGCATCAGCGGGCTTGATGATCAGACGGCGCGTTTCTGGCGCAGGGCGTTAAGATGTTGCTGTATTCCCTCCTCAAGACAAAACACGCAATTCAGATGTGAGCAGTCTTCCAGTATCAGGAAGCGCAGATGAGTGTTGCCATGCTGTTTAGCAAATACCGCCATCGCCTGCGCACTGAACAGCTCATCGTCCCCGGCGGCAAACCACGAGGTGGGCAATGGTAGCGCCGCCAGCTGTTTTGCCGGATGACGAGGGGTCAGCGCATTCGCCATATTAACACTGTAGTGCTGCACGAAATCCAGTGCAATGGCCTTCACCTTATCCGGGAAATTCAGCCGCACCGCCGGGTAGTTGCCCAGCAGCTTGCCGCCACTTAACGCGTTGATGATAAAAGGCCACTGACTCACCTCAGCAAAGGGAGCGGAGGTCTGAGGGCAACGCACTTCAGGCGCAAATAGACCCAGCTCAGGGGCCAGCAAAATCAGGCTGTCTGACCGTTGTTGCGGGTGATAGTGCGAGAAATAGTTAATCAGCATCCCGCCGCCGCTGGAGTGCCCGAGCAAATGCATCGCGGTATGTGGAAAAAGGGTTCGCATCCAGCTCACCAGCGTATCGACATCACGCCAGACGATGGAAACGTTCACCAGCTGGCCTTTTGCCCCTGTCGATCCGCCGTGGCCGCGAATATCCACCAGACAAACTGCGATGCTTTCATCCTGTGTTATCTGCCGGGCAAGAATGTCATAGCCAGCATCCAGATGGACGCCGCCGCCATGATAAACAATGATCAGATCATTTGGCGTCTGTTCTGACCGATAAAGGCGATAACGCAACCCTTCTCTTTCTAAGGTATTGACCTGCGAAGGCAGCGGTAATGTCGCAGCAAGGTGCTTTGCCTGGTCGATAAAATAATCGAAATTAATCATGTTGATCACTCCCTGTGAGATGTCTCAGCTGGGATGCCATCATACGCGACACTTAAAATCATGCCTATTGCCGATGCTGCGTGTTCAAACTGGCTTCAGCCTTTGTCACACCGTTTTACGGGTATACATCGCCAGCACCCCGCCTGTGAGAAGCAATGCAACAATCGATGTACCGATCACCGAAACAAAGCCACGGCTAAAGGCCGCTTCGGCCAGATTCAGCAACACGCGCCCTTCCGCAGGTATCAGCGATCCGGCGGCAATTAACGCACCATCAATGCTGTCCTGTGCCAACGCGGGCAGATGCGGAATGGCAGACATATCATACGAATACAGCGCGGCCAGAATCCCGCCGAGAATGGTAATACCGATTGCGCCACCGAACTCAAACGCCACGCCCTCAATCGATGCTGCCGTCCCTGAGCTGTTTTCCGGTGAGTTGAGGATGATCGCGGTCGATGCCGCCGTCATCGCGCCACCAAGTCCGGCGCCGGTCAGCGCCAGGGCTGCGACCGTCATCCACAAGGCGGCATCATACACCATCAGGTAAACCGCCAGGCCCGCCGCAGAGAGCAGCAAGGAATACTGAATCGCCCGGAGTGAGCCTATATGCGGCACCAGCCATCCTACCGCAGGCCCGGCAATAAAGGAGGCGAGCGGCAGCGGCAAAATAAACAGCCCGGCCAGTAAAGGCGACATAGACAGCACCAGTTGCAGCCGCTGCGTCACGGCCAGTTCAACGCCGATGACGCAGGCAATCGACACCATTGCGGCGATCACACCCGCCGTAAAGAACCGGTTGCTAAACAACGCCAGATCGAGCATTGGGCTGGCTGAGCGCTGCTGTTTTCTGACAAACAGCAGCGTCATCATCACCCCGATTACCCCGGCGATCACCGCAATGCTGAGCTGCGGTGACGGCTTGCTGAACTCCTTCATGGCATAAATCAGCCCGGTGAGGCCCGCCATAATCTGAACGGCAGCGGTCAGACTGAATACCCGGGTGTGGTCGCCCGGTATCGGCGGGATCAGTTTCAGCGAAAACAGCAGCACCAGAACCACAATCGGGACGTTGATCAGAAAAACCGATCCCCACCAGAAATACTCCAGCAGCAGCCCACCAATCACCGGACCGAGCGCCGCCCCGCCGGAAGCCACCGCGGCCCAGATGCCAATCGCCAGTGAGCGCTCGGCGGGATCGTCAAAGGCTCTGCGCACAATCGTCATGGTTGCGGGCATCATCATCGCCGCCCCGACAGCCAGCAGCGCACGAGAGGCAATCAGCATCTCAGCGGAAACGGAAAATGCCGCCGCCAGCGAGGCGATGCCAAAAATGACCAGCCCGAGAATGAAGAAGCAGCGTGCGCCAATACGGTCATTCAGCACGCCCATGCTGATCAACAAACCTGCCATCGTCAGCGGATAGGCATTAACGATCCACAGCTTCTGCGTCGCCGTTGCCTGAAGATCATGGGTCAGGCGCGGCAGCGCGGTATAAAGCACGGTCATATCAATGACCACCAGTAATAAAGCGCTGGAGATCACCGCCAGGATTACCCAGCGAAATGAGGAAGACATATCAACTTTCCTTGTGGGTTATACGATGATAGCTGATGCTTGCTATGCTTTTGGTAAACATACCGGCCGTTTTCCTGATATTTTTAACGTTAACTTATGTGTTAACGTAATAATAATGGTCGTAAGTTGAGGCTGCGTGGAGGTTATGTGGAGATTGTGTGGAGAGGGAATGAGATGACACAAAAAGCGGAACAGAAATGAAGAATATTAAAATTTTGCTCGCTGAAGACGAGGAAGATATTGCCGAGATCCTTTTTGCTTACCTGCAAAAAGAAAGCTTTACCATTATTCATGCCGCTAACGGGCGTGAAGCACTGGAACGTTATTTTGAGGATCGGCCTGACTTTGTCATCCTGGATATTAAAATGCCATTTATTGATGGCTGGCAGGTACTTAACGATATCCGTAAAGACTCAGATGTCCCCGTGATGATGCTGACCGCACTGGATGCTGATGTGGATAAAATTCATGCACTGAGAGTCGGCGCCGATGATTACATCGTTAAACCTTTTAATCCGGCAGAAGTGGTGGCAAGAATTCACGTGATATTACGCCGCCTGCCCTTCTACAGTAATAATAAAAACCAACATATCTACAGCAGTAAAAATATTGATATTGATACGGTTAATCATCTGGTGAAAATAAAAAGTAGCGGTACAGAAATGGGTAATAGGCTGACCTCAACGGAATTTAAAATCCTGATGCATTTGATCCGTTATCCGAAGCGTGTATTTACCCGCCGGGAATTGCTGGAACATTGCCTGCCAGAAGGTGAAGCCAGTGAGCGCACCGTTGACAGCCACATCAGCAAACTGCGTAAAAAGATTGAGCAGGCCGGGCTGTCTTCTGTTCCTGAGAGCATTCGCGGCTTCGGCTACCGGCTGGGAGATTAAGATGGCAAAGCCAGGCATCCGTTACCAGCTGTTTATCCTGACCTCGAAAGTGGCTGTCAGCACGCTGGTGCTGCTGTCGGTGGTTTACAGCGTCTATATCGGCATTTTTTATGATGGCAAAGATGAGATCAGCTGGATCCCTTCCTCGCATGACTGGATCCTGACGCTGATCTCCGGCGTATTATCCGCCGCGGTGGCGCTCTATTTTGTCTGGGGCTTTGCCAAACGCGTGATTATTCCGCTGAATGCGGTTGCGCACAGTGCGCGCCAGGTGGCTGAAGGCAATCTGAGCATCCGCGCAGAACACAGCACCTCCGAAATACGCGAAACTGCGCTGCTAATCGATGATTTCAATTCGATGGCGGAGAAGCTGGAAGTGATGTCGCATGAGATGAAAAAGTGGAACGCGGCCATTGCCCATGAACTGCGCACCCCGGTCACCGTATTGCAGGGGCGTATCCAGGGAATGATGGAAGGTATTTTTGACCGCGACGATCGGCAGTTCGCTATCTTACTCCGTCAGACGGAAGGATTATCGCGAATGATCGACGATCTTCGGGTACTCAGCCTCTCCGACAGCGGCCAGCTCTATCTCTACCGGGAAACGCTGCATCTGAAGGAAATACTGACGTCATCCGTCGATTCCTTCCGCGACAAGCTGAAACAGCGCGGGCTGGAGCCGGTAATTGAAGCCGAAGATATTGTCTGTTTTGTCGATGAAGTGCGCCTGCGTCAGGTGCTCTTCGCGCTGCTCAGCAATGTCAGTAAATATGCGGTTCCGGGCGTGGTAATGATCACCTGCCGCCCCTCCAGTGATGCCATTGTGCTGACGGTGGAAGATGAAGGCCCCGGTATTGGTTATGCCGATCAGGACGCAGTATTTGACGCCTTTTTCCGTGCAGAAAACGACCGGGTGCAAAAGCCCGATGGTTCCGGCCTTGGCCTGGCAGTGGTGTATGCCATTGCCCGAGCGCACGGTGGCACCGCACGCTGCCTGCCCAGCCGACTGGGCGGAACCTGTATGCAGATTACGCTTCCGGGTGGTGGGAAATAGGGATGCAGACTAAAGAACTCAATTCCCTTGCCTCAAGCAGGCATTACCACTTGCCGTAAGGGTATTTCTTTCCTTTGATAAAATCTTTTATGTCCTGGTCATATCCATAAGAAAAATCGCTCTTAGTGATTCCTTTGCAAATATCTAATTTATCCCCGGATAACGTTTTCAGGACAGAGGGCTTTATACGATAGTTATGTTCGAAACGGATACCATTTACCCAGACGGCCACCTTTCCTCCTGGGGCCAGCCCCATCTGTACACTGTCGTAATACGCAGCCTTACCAAGATAGTCCTTGTGTACGCTGGGTTTACGCATTTTATCCACCACATCCCAGGGAAAAGTCAGATGAGTTTCATAGACCTTTTTATCAATCACTGAATCCCAGCAAAAAATAATATGCTTGGGAGGTTTTTCAACATGATTCCAGTAACCATTGAGCGCCCGCGCACTGTCGTTCCACTCACCCACCACGTCATGTAATGGCTGCGTGCTGTCCAGGGTATTAAAGCGATAAACAGTACCAGCCGCATCCTGTACCACAACAAACGTCACCAACGCGGGTAGGTATATGGGCGTGAAAAAGTTAAATTTCCACTCCGTTGGTTCCGTGTTGTGAGCCGCCTTGTTGGTCTGACCTGCTCCCTGGCAGGCAGTCAGGATCAATAGCGAAAGCAGCCCTGCGATACGTTTTATTTCCATATTGTGTTCCCGTCCCTACTCTAAAAACCACCTGAACTCCCTTGCCTGAAGCAGGCATTACCACTTGCCGTAAGGGTATTGTTTTCCTTTGATAAAATCTTTTATATCCTGATCATCTCCATGAGAAAAATCACTTTTAGTTATTCCTTTACAAAGAATTAATTCATCCCCAGAAACCGTGTTTAATACTGATGGCGTTACACGGTAATTAGGTTGAGGTCCTGTGCCGACTAACCAGACTGCCACTTTTCCTTCAGGGGCCAGACCAAACTGGATATTGTCGTAATACGCAGTCTGGCCAAAATAGTTTTTATGCCCGCTGGGCCTGCGCATTTTTTCCACATCAGCGTCAGATAACGTCAGCCGGGTTTCATACACTTTCTTATCAATGATCGAATCCCAGCAGAAAAACAGTTGTTTTGGCGGATGCTTCACATGGTTCCAGTACCCGCTGGGTGCCCGCGTGTAATCGTTCCATTCACCGACCATGTCACTGAGATCGGGCGTACTGTTCAGCGTCACAAACCGCGAAACCCGGTTGTTGGCATCAATAATAACGGCAAAGGTCACCAGTGCGGGCAGGGCTTTGGGCGTGAAAAAGTTAAATTTCCACGCTGTCGGCTCCGTATTTTGCACTGTCTTACTGGCCTGGCTTACTCCCTGGCAGGCCGTCAGCATTGAAAATGAAATCAGTACTATAAGGCGTTTTATTTCCATATTATATTCCCGTCCATATCGTAAGTGGTTCGTTGCCAGCGATAATCCGGCCTGTTGGTAAAGGTAACCAGCTTAGCGGGCTTTACTGCTCCGGTAATTCTTCCCTGACTATCTTTTATCACGCTGTTCCAGTTGGCCGAGCAGTGAAGGTATTTTCCGGCCAGTACATTAATTTCCGGGGTGGTAAATCCGCTGGCCCGCTGGCCGTTGCGAACGGCGCGCCCCATCACCATAGCTTTTTTATAGAATTCATAGAGTTCTGATGGCAGTTTTAATTCTGTATTCGTACTTCGAATGGGTTCAAACACCACCCCTGCATCCTGCGCGGCATCGATCATCACCCGCAGCGCCACCTTTGACCAGTCATTACGCGTGGGGCGTTCAAGGGTTAGTGCGGCAGCGCTGCGTTTTTGCAGCGTGCCGTAGCGGTCGGCGGGCATTCGGTCATCATGCCAGGCTCTGAGTTTAATTTTGTTGCCCTGCAGCAGCGGCGCAATCATGGGATAACAGGCCATAATCCTGAACTGTGCCCCGGCATGCCGATAGGTGTTGGTTTCCTTATCGGGAACAGAAACCGGCACGGTTTCAAACTGCGGGCGCGTAAGGAAACAGGCTTCGTACTCGTCGGGATTATACCCACCGCCAATATCCGAGTGCGCCCCCGGCAACGCCAGTTCCGGCCAGGCAGGTTTTACGCTGTTCAGGGCGAAGTTAAAACGGCACTCATGCTGCGCGGTGATATGGAATACTTTCTCCGCCACGCCGGGCCGCAGCACAATATTCACCTCTCCGGTATCCGCGCTGTGCGGGTTAAAGCCGTTAATCGGCGTGCCGACCCCCGCCACGGTATCGAATATCCCCAGGAAGCGGGTTTTGCCGCCGGGCGTGCCATTGAACTTAATCTCACCTAATCCGGCTTTAATCGCTGCCACAATGGCATCGTCCTGATCAAACACGCGGTTAGCAAAATGTCGTGCTGCTGCCGCGCCACGACTAAACCCAAAGATATCGAACTGCAACTCACTAATAATGAGAGATTTGATATCGGGAAGTTGAGAAAGATAGTCCTGAATACTGGTCACCAGCAGTGTCACCGCCTTATCAGTTTTGCTGACTACCCCAGTACTGCCTCTGCCAGTCCCCATCCCGTAGGAACTGTCCCCCTGACCACTTTCAGTACCGATCCCCTCAATATAAATGGCTCTCTGTGTATATGCCCTGTCCTGGTTATACAGCGTATACAGCCAGTGAACATTGGTGAAATAGCCCAGATGGCTTCCGGCGGCGAAACCGCTGTGACCATATTTTAACTTTACACACTGAGCCTGAGCAGAAGAGGAATCCCCGTCACTCATACCAAAATGCTCGCCAGCACAGGCATTCTGACGGTCAGCACTGTTATCCGCATTATTCCCCGACCCATCAAAAAACACCCCGATCGTCAGCATGATTTCGCGCCGCTTTTTCTTCGCGGACTGGGCGTATTGTTGCGGTACGATGCCCTGAGAGGGGGCGAACAGCGAGAGTTCAATCGGCTGTGGCTTGCGCTGCCTTACGCTGGCGGGTTCTTTGCCGTAACCGTCAGGAATGGAGGAAATAAACGTAGCCCCGCAGGGGCAGGAACTGACGCTGTCGAGCGTGCCGGCCAGTGACATCCCGCCCACCCTTATTTTGCCCGGCCCGCTGATGATGCGGTACGTCATACCCGGGTTCTTACCACAGGAGACCAGACTGCCCTCCCGGGGAAGCTCCGCACCACGCAGAAAAACGGTCGAGTGACCGCTCAGTACTTCCCCACCGCAGGTGGTTTTATCGCCAACGCGAAGAAAATATCCCTTTGTCACAGGCTGTCCTTAGCTCATTCACGGTGAACATTAAATGCACAAAGAACAACTTAACCCAAACGCTTCTGAGGAGAAATAGGCGTTCCGCTAACAAAGCCCTCGTTTTTTTACGATTTATCGTCCGGGTCAACTTAATTTCAAGGCGTTATATCTGACACCGTTTTTGTGAGAATGAATCGTAAATACCCGTCAGGAGCGATTTTATTCCTGCATAAAAAGCAAGCGCTACCATTTGCCGTAAGGGTATTTCTTTCCGTTGATAAAATCTTTTATGTCCTGATCATAACCATAAGAAAAATCGCTCTTAGTGATTCCTTTGCAAATATCTAATTTATCCCCGGATAACGTTTTCAGGACAGAGGGTGTTATACGGTAGTTATGCTCGAAACCGATTCCATTCACCCAGACGGCCACCTTCCCTTCAGGGGCCAGCCCAATCTGGATACTGTCGTGATACCGGGTCTTTCCCTGATAGTATTTGTGTGGGCTGGGCTTACGCATTTTATCCACTATCTCATCGGACAACGTCAGATGAGTTTCATACACCTTTTTATCAATCACCGAATCCCAGCAAAAAATAATATGCCGGGGGGGATGCTGTACATGATTCCAGTACCCGTAAAGTGCACGCGCACTGTCGTTCCACTCACCCGTCACGTCATACAGCGCCTTGGTACTGTCGAGAGTATTAAATCGATAATCAATATTGCCCATATCCAGGATGGCGGCGAAGGTCACCTGCGCAGGCAGCCCTTTCGGTGTGAAAAAATTAAACTTCCACTCTGTTGGCTCTGCGTCGAGAGCCGTCTTGTTGGCCTGGTCTGCCCCCTGGCAGGCCGTCAACGTCAGTAGTGAAAGCAGCACAGCGATCCGTTTTATTTCCATATTCTGTTCCCGTCCCTGTTCTAAAAACTACCAGACACCATACGGATACACTTTGTTTTTAATGAACTCTGGTGTATCCCCGTAGTATTTATACCCATTCGGGTGTTTGGTTATTCCTTTGCACAGCGCTAATTTATCGCCGGAAACCGTTTTCAGCACTGCAGGTATTACGCGATGGTTCGGTTCAAATCCTATGCCATCTATCCAGACGGCGACTTTTCCTTCAGGGGCCAGTCCAATCTGGATACTGTCGTAATACGCAGTCTTGCCAAGATAGTTCTTGTACATGCTGGACCTGCGCATTTTATCTATAGCGGCATCAGGTAACGTCAGGTGAGTTTCATACACCTTTTTATCAATCACCGAATCCCAGCAGAATAAAATATGACGGGGGGGAGATTTTGTCCGGTTCCAGTGTCCATTGGCAGCCCGCGAGCGTTCGTTCCACTCGCCGACAACGCTATCCAGCGCAGGCGTATAGTCTAAGGTGTTAAACCGATAATCAATATTGCCAGCATCGAGGACGGCGGCAAAGGTCACCAGTGCGGGCAGGGCTTTGGGTGTAAAAAAGTTAAATTTCCACTCCGTTGGTTCCGTGTTTTGAGCCGCCTTGTTGGTCTGACCTGCTCCCTGGCAGGCAGTCAGGATCAATAGCGAAAGCAGCCCTGCGATACGTTTTATTTCCATATTTAGTTCCCGTCCTTGCGCTAAAAATTACCAGACACCATACGGATACACTTTGTCCTTAATAAATTCTTTTGTATTTTCTCCGTATTCATAACCGTTTGAAAAACGTGTTATCCCTTTGCAAATCTCTAATTTTTCCCCGGAGAGCGTTTTCAGGACAGACGGGGTGACACGATAATTAGGCTCAAATCCTACCCCCCTTAGCCAGATAGCCACCTTCCCCTCCGGCGCCAGCCCAATCTGGATATTGTCGTAATACGCCGTTTTGCCAAGATAGTTTTTATATACGCTCGGCCTGCGCATTTTATCTACTACTTCCCAGGGGAAAGTCAGATGGGTTTCATAGACCTTTTTATCAATCACAGAGTCCCAGCAAAAAATAATATGCTTGGGCGGTTTTTCAACGTGATTCCAGTGTCCGCCAGGTGCCCGCGAAATGTCGTTCCACTCACCGATGACCTTATCCAGATCCGGGGTGTTGTTGAGCGTATTAAATTGATAAACGGTGCCAACCGCATCCTGGACCACGACAAAGGTCACCAGGGCAGGCAACGCTTTGGGTGTAAAAAAGTTAAATTTCCACTCTTTTGGTTCCGTGTTTTGAGTCGCTTTGTTGAGTTGTCCTGCTCCCTGGCAGGCCGTCAGGATCAATAGCGAAAGCAGCCCGGCAATACGTTTTATTTCCATATTCTGTTCCCGTCCATATCGTAAATCGTCCGTTGCCAGCGTTCATCCGGCCGGTTAGTAAAAGTCACCAGTTTCGCGGGCTTCACCGCCCCGGTGATCCTTCCCTGAGTGTCCCGTATCACGCTGTTCCAGTTGGCCGAGCAGTGAAGGTATTTTCCCGCCAGCGCAGTAATTTGCCCGGTGGTATACTCGCTGACCAATTGACCATTGCGGACAGCGCGGCCCATCATAATCGCTTTTTTATACAACTCTTTTAGTTCGGTCGGTAATGAAAGGTTGTCATCTTTAGGTAGTATGGGTTCAAACACCACCCCCGCATCCTGCGCGGCGTCGATCATTACCCGTAGCGCCACCTTTGACCAGTCATTGCGCGTCGGGCGCTCAAGAATTAGCGCGGCACCGCTGCGTTTTTGCAGCATACCGAAGCGGTCGGCGGGCATTCGGTCGTCATGCCAGGCTCTGAGTTTAATCACGTTACCCTCAAGCAGCGGCGCTATGGCCGGATAACGCGTCATGATCCCAAACTGTGAACCGGCATGACGATACGTTGCGGTCTCCTTATCAGAAACAGAAACCGGCACGGTTTCAAACTGCGGGCGCGTAAGGAAGCAGGCTTCGTACTCGTCGGGATTATACCCGCCACCAATATCCGAGTGTGCCCCGGGCAACACCAGCTCCGGCCACGCGGGCTTTACGCTGTTCAGCGCAAAGTTAAAACGGCACTCGTGCTGTGCGGTGATATGGAAGACCTTCTCCGCCACGCCGGGACGCAGCGCGATATTCACCTCTCCGGTATCCGCGCTGTGCGGGTTAAAACCGTTAACCGGCGTACCGATCCCCGCCACGGTATCAAATATCCCCAGAAAACGGGTTTTACCGCCGGGTTTACCAGTGAGTTTAACTTCACCCACTCCGGCTTTAATCGCTGCCACAATGGCATCATCCTGCTCGAACACCCGGTTGGCAAAATGCCGCGCCGCCGCTGCCCCCCGGCTAAAACCGAAAATATCAAACTGTAATTCTTTGATAATACAATCTTTGGCTTCAGGGAATCTGAAAAGATAATCCTCGATACCCGTTACCAGCAACGCCACCGCCTTATCGGTTTTACTGGCTACGCCAGTGTTACCTCTACCGGTTCCCATCCCGTAAGAGCTGTCACCCTTTCCGCTTTCTGTACCAATTCCTTCGATATAAATGGCACTCTGTCCATGTCCGGTATCGGTGGTAATTTTCTGGTTATACAGCGTATTCAGCCAATACACATTGGTGTAATAACCAAGATAACTTCCTGCGGCAATACCGCTATGACTCCGTTTCAGCCTTTACGCACTGAGATAACGTAGATTCGGCATCCCCGTCACTCATGCCATAATGCTCGCCTGCACAGGCATTCTGACGGTCAGCACTGTTATCCGCATTATTCCCCGTCCCATCAAAAAACACCCCGATCGTCAGCGTGATTTCGCGCCGCTTTATCTTCGCGGACTGGGCGTGTTGTTGCGGTACGTCTGCCTGAGAGGGAGCAAACAGGGGGATATCAATCGGCGCAACGGGTTTTCGTTGCGTTACGCTGGCGGGTTCTTTGCCGTAACCGTCAGGAATGGAGGAAATAAATGTCGCCCCGCAGGGGCAGGAACTGACGCTGTCGAGCGTACCGGCCAGCGGCATCCCGCCCACCCTGATTTTGCCCGGCCCGCTGATGATGCTGTACGTCATACCGGGGTTCCTTACCGCAGGAGACCAGACTGCCCTCCCGCGGAAGCTCCGCGCCACGCAGAAAGACGGTCGAGTGACCGCTCAGTATTTCCCCACCGCAGCTGGTTTTATCGCCGACGCGAAGAAAATAGCCCTTTGCCATATGCTGTCCTTAGCCCGTTTACGTTGAACATAAAATGTGCGAAGGACAACTTAACCAAAAGTTTTCTGAGAAGAAATACGCGTACCGCTAACACAGACGTCTTTTTTTTACGATTTATCGCCTGTAATGCTGTCCCGCACCAAACAGCCTTTCGCGCAGGGTCAGCGGCTGCGCAGGTCGGGGTGCAACGCGTCCGCGGGCTTTCAGCTCCGGTATCACATAGCGGGCAAAATCCTCAAAGCTGCCGGGACTGATGGCATAGCCGATGTTAAAACCGTCCACGCCCGATGCCGCGGCAAACTGTTCCAACTGGTCGGCCACCGACTGCGGGCCGCCCACCAGCGTGGGATGCAGCCCCCCAATCCCGATGTAGTGTGCCGCTTCACGCAGTGTCCACTGTCGGCCACCGTCAATACGCGTCAGGCTGGCGAGCGCCGAGCGGCAGGCGTCAGTTTCGATATATTCCAGCGGGCGATCAGGATCGTAGTCGGCCCAGTCCACCCCCGTCCAGGCGGAGAACAGCGCCAGCGCCGCTTCTTTACTGATGTAACGCTGAAAATCGGCATAGCGTGCCTGGGCCTGTGTGTCATCCGGCCCGGTCACCACGGTGACGGCGGCAATAAAGCGCAGGGCATCGGGATGCCGCCCCTGCTCCACCGCCAACTGGCGAATGGTGGCAATATCATGACGAATGGCCTCCGGCGTCAGCCCGGCCATAAAGATCACCTCGGCGTTGGCGGCGGCAAACAGGCTACCGCGTGCGGAGGTACCCGCCTGAAACAGCACCGGGGTACGCTGCGGGCTGGGTTCGCTGAGATGCGCATCCGGCACCTGGTAGTAACGGCCCTGGTGACGAATGGGGTGAACTTTATGCGGATGGCTGTAAACCCCGGCCTGCTTGTCACGGACGACGGCATCCTCCTCCCACGAGCCTTCCCACAGTTTGCAGGCAACATCGACAAACTCCTGCGCACGATCGTAGCGCTCGTCATGAGGGATCTGCTGCGTCAGGCCGAGATTGCGCGCGGCGGAGTCCAACATTGAGGTGACAATATTCCACGCCACCCGCCCGTTGCTGAGATGGTCCAGGGTGGTGAATTTCCGCGCCAGCAGATAAGGATGTTCGTAGGTGGTGGAAACGGTCACGCCAAAACCCAGATGCCGGGTGGCGGCCGCCAGCGCGGAGACCAGCAGCAGCGGATCGTTAACCGGCATCTGGGCGGCACCGCGCAGCGCCGCATGGGGCTGCTGCTGATAAACATCCAGCTGCCCCAGCGCATCCGCAAGAAACAGCGCATCGAACCCCGCCTCGTCCAGCAGCTGCGCGATCTCCACCCAGTAGCGGATATCGGTGTAGCGTGATGCCTGATCCTCTGGATGACGCCACAGCCCGGCGGAGATATGCCCGACCACGTTCATCATAAAACCAAACAGGATCAGCGGCGGCTTCGGAGCACTCATCATACCCCTCCGCGCTGGCGACGGTTCAGCGCTCCGGCGGCCAGCACCACGAAGATCAGCACCCCGGTCGCCACCTGCTGCCAGTAAAAGTTCCAGCCGATCAACAGTAACCCGTTGGCGACAAAGCTGAGCAGGACAACGCCAAGCAAGGTGCCCGGCACGCTGGGCCGCCGCGAGCGGGAGAAGGTGCTGCCAATAAAGGCCGCGCCGATGGCATTCAACAGATAGGCATTGCCCGACAACGACACCCAGGCTTTCACATTCGATGCCAGCATCAGTCCCACCAGACCAGCGGTGACGGCGCTGATCACAAAGGCCAGCGTGATCAGCCGTTTGGTATGGATACCCGAATAGTGCGCCACGCTACTCTGGCTGCCGAAGACGTTGAGCGCCCGGCCATGACGACTGCGCTGCAACAGCAGATGCAACCCCAGCGCCAGCAACGCAACGACCCACAGCGGCAGCGGAATGCCCAGCCAGCTGCCGTGGCTGATGGCTGAGAATCCCGGCGGCAACACCTGGCTCAGCAGGTAGATCGGCTGACCGCCGTTCGATGCCAGCTGCTGCACGCTCTGGCCGATAAACAGTGTACCCAGCGTGGCAAGAAACGGCTCCACGCCCAGTACCGCAATCAGAAATGCGTTAAACAAACCCACGCACAGTGCTGCCAGCAGCGCCGCACCAATCGCCAGCGGCAGCCCAACCTGGTGCAGCACCAGCGTGACCAGCACCAGGCAGGCAAAATCAATCGCGGTGCCGACGGAGAGATCAACGGCGCCCATCGAAGCCACCACCGTCATCGCCAGGGCGACAATCGCCAGCGGCGCGACGTTATTCAGTAGCACGCTTTCGATATTGCTCAGGGTGAAAAAGCCGGGGGCGAACAGGCTGAACAGCAGCAATAACAGGGCAAAGGCCAGCAGCATCAGCAGGCTGAGCAGGTTGCCGCCTGCCCTTGCCGCCACATGACGAAGGGTTAACTCAGACACGGACTTTTCTCCTTTGCTGGCGCTGGCGCAGCAGTGCGGTCAGTGATACCACCGAGAGGATCAGCACCCCTTCCACACCGTTAATCCAGTAGCTGGACACATTAATTAACTGGAAACCGTTGGCAATCAGGCTGAGGAACAGCACGCTGACCAGGGTTCCGGCCACGGTCGGCACCAGACGCCGTGAAAACACCACGCCCAGCAGCACAGCGGCAATCACCATCAGCAGGTTATCGCCCGCCCCCGGCGAACTGCCGCTGAGCACGGTCACTGAACCGAAAGCGGCTAATGCCGACGCTACGCCACAAAGCACATAGCTGGCAGCGATATAGCGCCACACGACCAGGCCATTTGCTCGCGCCGCCAGGGGATGGCTGCCCACTGCCTGTAAGCGCAGCCCGAAGCGGGTGCTGTGTGTCAACAGAATTGCCAGCAGCGCCAGCAGGGCAAAGGCCCAGGCCAGCCAGGGCAACGTCAGCGGCCCGGCGGCCAGCAGAGCATCAAACAGCGGGCCACTGACCGGAATGGTGGAGTTCTGCGTCAGCACCATCTCCAGCCCGATGGCGATATTCATGGTGGTCAGCGTCGCCAGCAGCGGCAGAATACGCAGCCACACCACCGCCAGCGCATTCAGCGCGCCGAGGGCAGCACCGCTTAATACGGCCAGGCTCAGCGCCACCGTCAGGGAATGACCTGCCGCCAGTTGCGTGGCAAACACCGCCGCACTCAGCCCCATATTGGCTGCCACCGACAGATCAATGCCGCCGGTGAGCGAGTGGCTACCGCCACCGGTCAGCACCAGCGTCAGGCCAAAGGCCAGCGTGCCGGTCACGGCGGCCTGTTGGAGCACGTTACCCAGATTACCGACGGTGAGAAAAATCGGTGACAGCACGGCAAACACCGCCAGTACTGCAACAATGATCAGCAGCGCACCGCCCTGTAACCACTGCACGGCCTGCCCGGATGCCGGAGCAGCGGGCACCGGACGGGCCAGCCCCGCAGGTGAAGTGAGTTCGCTCATGCGGCGGCTCCCTGCGTCTGTTCCTGCGCCGCGCCCGAGGCCCAGGCGAGGATCTCATGGTGATCGGTGTCGGCGGTATTGAGGGTTTTGACCAGTTGCCCGCGCGCCAGCACCAGAATGCGGTCGCACAGGGATTGCAGCTCCAGCAGGTCGGTTGAGAAGACAATCACCAGCGCGCCCTGCGCCACCAGCTGATGCAGCGCCTGATAGATTTCCGCTTTTGCGCCGATATCCACCCCGACCGTCGGTTCATCGAGCAGGTAGAGCTGTGCATCGGTGTTCAGCCATTTCGCCAGCACCACCTTCTGCTGGTTGCCGCCGGAGAGGGAGCGCAGCGGTGCTTCAGCACCAGGAGTACGAATCCCCAACTGCTGAATATTGCCCGCCACCAGTGCCTTCTCACGTCGTCGATCAATAAACAGACGCCTGACCAGCGTTTTCAGTGAGGTCAGTGCAATATTCTCACGCACGCTGAGATCGGGTGCGATGCCGTTGGCGCGGCGATCTTCCGGCACAAAGGCAATGCCCTGCTGCACCGCCTGATGGGGCGAACGCGGCAGCAGCGGCTGGTCATTCAATGTGATGCTGCCGCTCAGGCCACTTTCCAGCCCGAACAGCGAGCGCACCAGCGCTTTTCCGCCGGAGCCCAGCAGCCCGGTCACGCCGATAATCTCACCGCGTTGCGCACTAAAGCTGACGTCGCTGAAACGCCCTGGCGCAGAAAGACCCTCCACGCGCAGCAGCGTCTGTTCACGGCGCTGAGACGGCGTGCGGGCCTGGGTTTGCAGGGCATCACCGAGCATATCGTGGATCAGCTGCGGGCCGGTGACTTCGCTGACCTGATGCTGTGCCACGTTTTGCCCGTCACGCAGTACGCTGACCTGCTGGCACAGTTCGGTGATTTCATCGAGGTAGTGTGAAACGTACAGCACCGCCAGCCCCTGGCCGCGCAGCGTGCGGATAGCGCGAAACAGTGCGTCCACTTCATGGCGGGCCAGCGCCGCCGTGGGTTCGTCAAACACCAGTACGCGCGGCGAGTGCCGCAATGCACGGGTGATCTGCACAATTTGTTGTTCTGCCACGCTGAGGTCGGCAATCAGGTTGTCCGGGTTAATATCCAGCGCAAAGTGCTGACGGATCGCCCGGCGTGCAATGTGCCGCAGGCGACGACGGTTCAGCAGCCGCACGCCGGGATAAACCGGCTCCTCACCCAGCAGCAGCGTTTCCGCCACGGTCAGGCTGGGGGCCAGCAGACGCTCCTGATGCACAATCTCAATACCCAGCGCGTGCGCCCTGCCCGGCGAATCAATGCGCACCGGCTGGCCGTCGAACCAGATCTCGCCGCCGTCGGCGGGTTGCAGCCCGCCGAGGATTTTGATCAGGGTGGATTTCCCCGCGCCGTTATGACCAATCAGGCCGTGGATCTCCCCTGGTGCGAGGCTGAGTGACACCCCGCGCAGGGCCGGAACGCCGTCAAAGGCTTTATCAATATTATTCAGCGCTAACAGCGGCGGTTTATTTGGCATCGCTCTGGCCCAGCGTTTTCTGTGCTTCTGCGGCGTTCTCTTTGGTCACTACCAGCGAAGGTACATAGGTAGCCGGAGGCAGGTTGCGATCCCCCGCCAGATAACGGGCCGCATTTTGCACTGCCGTTTTACCAATCAGGTAAGGCTGCTGGGCCACCACTGCCGCCGCGCTGGATTTCGGATCTTTCACCAGTGACACCACGTCCGGGCTGCCGTCGACCGCATAGGTTTTGATTTCACTGCGGCCAGCGGCATCCACCGCCTGCGTGGCACCAATCTGTGGTACATCCCAGGCGGCCCAGATCGCCTGTACCGAGCCTTTCGGGTATTTATTTAACAGCTGGCTGATTTGAGAATAAGCATCCTGCACGGTATTCGGGATCACATCGCGCAGTTCCGGTTCAATAATTTTAATTTTCGGATACCACTTCAGTACCGCTTTTAACTGGTCGTAACGCATTGCCACTACCGGCACGCCATAAAAGCCGTTAAATACCAGAATATTTCCTTCGCCGCGCAGATCGTTAACCAGTTTCAGCGCCAGCTGTTCGCCAATATAAAAGTTATCTGAGGTTGTGACGTTAATACTGGAGGGGCTGGCGGTATCGACGGTAAACAGCGGAATACCTGCAGCACGGATTTTTTTAAGCCAGGGTTCGAGCACCGACGCGGTGCCGAGAGTTTCAATAATGGCATCCGGCTTTTGTGCGATAAGCGTTTGAATCTGAGAGATTTGCTGGGCTTCTTTACGCCCGCCATCCAGTGCAATTGGCGTGCCACCAAGGCGTTTCACTTCGTCGATTTGCCCCTGATAGGCTTTCAGATCCCAGTAGTGATCGGTGCCCGCCACGGTAATACCAATACGTTTCCCTTTTAATGACGGCACATCAGCATCATTGTTTTCTGCCTGTGCGGGCAAGGCCATCAATATCGCCGAAGCGACCAGCACAGCCAGTGAGGCTTTAATCAGAGAGAAGGTTTTTGTTTTATTATTCTTAGCCATTTTTATTGTATTCCTGTCAGATGAATTAATGCCAAAGTAGCACAGTCATCTGAGAGGAATAATGCCGATTTCGACTAAGAATCCGGCATCTTTGGTTATTAAGAAAAACTGAACTAAAGATGATGTAGGGGTCGATCATCTTTTCCGATCGACCCGTGCTGCAGATTTGCACCCAACGGGCTGACCGAAACAGATGATCGACCACGACAAATAATGGATCAACGGTGATTCAATCGCCGCGATAAACGATCCCCACACAGCTGTAGTACCGTCACCAGCGCCACCAGCACCACAATCACCGTCAGCATCACCTGCGAGTCAAAGCGTTGGTAACCGTAACGATACGCCAGATCCCCTAACCCGCCGGCGCCAATCGCCCCCGCCATCGCTGAAGCATTGATCATGGTGACCAGCGTAATGGTAAATCCGCTGACAATCCCCGGACGCGCCTCCGGCAGCAGCACGTGCCAGATAATATGCCGTCGGTGAAAGCCCATCGCCTGTGCCGCTTCCACCAGCCCTTTATCCACTTCACGCAGGCTGACCTCCGCAATGCGGGCAAAAAAGGGCGTAGCCGCCAGCGTCAGCGGCACCACGGCGGCCCAGACGCCATAAGAGGTGCCGACCACCATACGGGTAAAGGGGATCAATGCGACCATCAGGATCAGGAATGGCACAGAACGGAACAGATTCACCACCCAGCCCAGCAGACGGTTCAGTAACGGGTTGGCAAACAGGTTTTGTTTGTCGGTGATCACCAGCACCACCGCCAGCGGCAGGCCCAGCAGCAGCGCGGCCAGTGAAGACACCCCGACCATCATTAACGTATCCAGCAATCCCTGCCATAAACGATCAATCTGCAGTGACATAGCCCAGTACCTCCACACGGTCGGCTAACGGCTCAAGCGAAGTAGCGACAAACGGCGCGGGTCCGGCGGGTTTCAGTAAGATCATCTGACCAATCTGCCGTTCCTGCACCCACTCCAGCGCACTCTGTATCAACTGCGTTTCACTGCCCAGCAAGGCGATAATCTCCGCCAGCTGCGGCGCCGCGCCCTCTCCGGTCCAGGTCAGGCGCAGCAGCGCCCGGTCATTGGCACTGCTGAGTTGCGGACGCAGACGGTCAGCCAGCGCCGCAGGCAGCGCATGCTGTTGCGGGCTGAGTAGTATCTGCGTCGTCGGTTGTTGCGGATCGCCATACACCTGCCAGACCGGGCCTTGCTCAATCACTTTGCCCTGTTCCAGCACTGCCACCTGATGGCACAAATCGTGGATCACGTTCATCTCATGGGTGATCAGCACAATGGTGATGCCCTGCTGCTGGTTGATCTCGCGCAGCAACGCCAGAATCGAGGCGGTGGTTTCCGGGTCGAGCGCCGAGGTGGCTTCATCGCACAGCAACAGCTGCGGTTCATGCACCAGCGCACGGGCAATCCCCACGCGCTGCTTCTGCCCGCCGGAGAGCTGGGCGGGCCAGGCGTGCTGGCGCTCCTCCAGCCCGACCAGTTTAAGCAGCGCATCCACTTTCTGCTGGCGTGCGCGCGCCTCAACCCCGGCGACCTTTAGTGGCAGCTCAATGTTCTCACGCACCGTCTTCGCCGACAGCAGGTTGAAGTGTTGGAAGATCATCCCGGTGCCGCGCCGCCAGTTCACCAGCGCGTTGTCGCTCAGGCTGCCGATATCCACGCCATCCACCACCACGCTGCCTGCCGTCGGGTTTTCCAGCCGGTTGAGGCAGCGGATCAGTGAGGATTTCCCCGCACCGCTGCGGCCAATAATGCCGAAAATAGTACCGCGTGGAATATGCAGGTTAATGTTATGCAGCGCATCGGTTTGCTGCCCGGCATAACGTTTAAACAGGCCGTCGATGGCCACATGTGCCGCCCCCGACGCACGGGAAACGGCGGCGCTCTGTTCGGTACTGTCCGGCCAGGTCAGGCTGACCATGATTACGGCTTCCAGCCTGGCTGATAAAGTTTGCCGTAGAATTTATCCAGGCTGGCGCGTACCGCCGGGGAGTGCTGATAGATATCAACAAACTTTTTCAGGCGCGGGTCATCCTGGTGGCCGTCGCGGATAACAAACTGGATCACGTACTCCGGGTTTTCCAGCCCATCAAACAACAGCGCATTATTCGGATCAATCACCCCGGAGGCGCGCAGATAGTGTGGATAGCCCTGCGCCAGGTCCACTTCTTCCAGTGAACGCGAGAGCTGCACCGCTTCCACTTCAATAATCTTCAGATGCTTCGGGTTGTTGACGATGTCATCAACGGTCGACTTCAGGCCCGCACCCGGTTTCAGGGTGATTAACCCGGATTTTTGCAGTAGCAGCAGGCCGCGCCCGCCGTTAATCGGGTCATTTGCAATCGCCACGGTGCCGCCGTCAGGAATCTGATCAATAGCGGTATGTTTTTTGGAGTAAAGGCCGACGTTATTGATGATCGCCGGGGCGTATTTCACCAGGTGGAAACCGCCCTGCTGATTGGCGTTATCGAGGAACGGCTGATGCTGGAACAGGTTGACATCAATGTCGCCGTTTTCCAGGCTGACGTTCGGTGCCGTCCAGTCGCTGAACTCGATCAGATCCACCTTCAGGCCCTGCTTTTTCGCCTCTTCAACGGCGGTTTCCAGCGGTGGTGCAAAGGCGGCGGTAGTGCCGACTTTCAGCGGGCCGCTGTAATCGGCTGCCTGCGCAAAAGCCGTCGTGCCTAACAGTGCCGTCAGCACCAGAGTATTCAGTAATTTCATATTGTTATCCTTATTTTCCCGGAGGGATCAGGCATCCCGACGCCAGCGTGCCGCCGGATGGCGTGCTGGCAGACGGTCGTGGCTGAACAGTTTGTGACGCAATGTGCCTGGCTGATACGCGGTCTTATAGCGGCCTCGCTGCTGTAATTCCGGCACCACCAGATCAATAAAATCGATATAACTCTGCGGGTTGACGATGCGCGTCAGGTTAAAGCCGTCGATGCCCGCTTCGTCCATCCAGCGGATCAGCGCATCGGCCACCTGTGACGGGTTGCCGACAATCAGCGGATAACGCCCGCCCAGGGCGTGCTGCTCCAGCAGGCGACGGCGGGTCCAGCCGCTGAAGGTTTTGCTCACCGACTCAATGGCGCGCCCCGATCCGCTGTGGATCGGTTCATCCAATGCGAAAGCAGCGAGATCGAGACCGATCGAGCTGGAGAAATGGGCGATCCCCCCTTCCGGGCTGGCATAGCGCAGATACTCCTGATGCTTTTCCTGCGCCTCTTTCTCGCTGGGTGCCACGATCACCGAGACGCCCATAAAGACTTTCAAATCGTCGGCTTCGCGCCCGGCCTCGACCGCGGCGTGACGCAGGCGATCGACCTGGCTGCGCATCGCGGCCGGGGTACTGCCGTTAACAAAGCTGCACTCCGCGTGGCGGGCGGCAAAGCGGATGCCGCGATCGGAGCTTCCTGCCTGGAACAGCAGCGGCGTGCGCTGTGGGGAAGGCGAACTGAGGTGATAGCCTTCCACCTGGTAATACTCGCCGTGATGACGCACCGGGTAGATTTTGGCCGCATCGGCATATAACCGCCGCTGACGATCCGCCACCACGGCATCGTCCTGCCAGCTCCCTTCCCACAGCTGATAGCTGACATCAAGAAACTCGTCAGCCTGATCGTAGCGCTGATCGTGCCCGAGCAGCTGAGTCTGCCCCATCGCACGCGCAGCGCTGTCGAGGTAACCGGTGACGATATTCCAGCCCACCCGCCCCCCGGTCAGGTGGTCGAGGGTGGAGAAACGGCGGGCAAATGGATACGGCGCTTCATAGCTCAGGTTGGCGGTGAGACCAAAACCGAGATGTTCGGTCACGCTGGCCATGCCGGAGACCAGCATCAGCGGATCGTTGACCGGAAGCTGGATGGATTCGCTGGCCGTCAGGCCAATCCCCTGCTGGTAAACGTCGTACACACCGAGAATATCGGCGATGAACAGCCCGTCGAACAGCCCGCGCTCCAGAGTGCGCGCCAGATCCAGCCAGTAGCGCAGATCGTTAAATTCGGTGGAGCGGTCAAGCGGATGAGTCCACATGCCGTGATGAATATGCCCTACGCAGTTCATATTGAAGGCGTTAAGCAGGATTTTTTTCGGTTGGCTCATAGGGTTCCCCGGCGTGGCGGTAGCACATCGTTCAGCACGTAGTTGCCAATGGCCGGATATTTCCAGCGCACCGGATCGTGCAATGTATGGGTGCGGGCGTTGCGCCAGTGGCGATCCAGATTGTGCTCGCGCAGCGCCGAGCGCGTGCCGGAGAGCTCAAACAACAGGTTGGACGCTTCCAGCGCTCGTTCAGTGGTCCAGGCTTTTACTGTCGCTACCGCAATCGAGGCCTCGGCCACCGTGCGCTCACTAACCTGATGGCGTGCGGCATCTACCGCATCGCCAGCGTCGGCCAGCAGTGCGTCTCCGGCCTGTAAACGCGGGGCCAGTTGTCCAACCCGGTCAATGGTCAGCGGGTCCTGCCCGGCATGATCGACCCCGGCATCCGGCCACGGACGCGCACGGGTATTGATAAAGTTCAGCATGTCGTTAAAGGCGGCGCGGGCAATGCCCTGTTCAATCGCCGCATGGAGGATTTGTGCGAACGGCCCAAGGCGGGTGGGCCGATCAAAGGCGCTCTGGAACGGGATAATATCCTCAGCATCCACCGCCACCGTGGCAAACTGCACCGACCCGCTGCCAGTAGTGCGCTGACCAAAGCCCGACCAGTCGTCGGTCACGGTGATGCCGGGCTGATGGCGCGGCACAAACACCAGTTGCTCTTTACCGTCTTCCCCGCGCGCGGCGGTGGGAATGCGGTCGGCAAACAGTGCCCCCGTAGCGTAAAACTTCTGGCCGCTAAGCTGCCAGCCGTCACCCTGCGGCAATACCGAGGTGCTGCGCTGGTGGGCGGCGGCAGAACTGAACTCGGCCAGTGCATTGCCAAGATGCACGCCATCGAGCACTTCCTGATAAAAACGCTGTTGCTGCGCGGCGTTGCCGTTCAGGCGCAGCACTTCCAGCGCATAAAAATGGTTCTGCGGCACCTGACCAATCGCCGCGTCGGCTTCGCTGATAATGGCGATCACCTGCGCCAGTACGGCGGTGGAGACATCCGCTCCACCAAACGCTTTGGGCACGGTGATCGCCCCCAGGCCTGCGGCAAACAGCGCCCGCAGCGGTGCGACGGGCAGTTTACGTTCGCGGTCACGACGTGCAGCACCGCTGCGAAATTCTGCTGCCAGATGCTGAGCAACGTCTATCGCCTGCGCGGCACTGGTGATACGGCTGGCCTGCTGTTTCGGTTTAACCTGGCTGAGAGGCATAAGGGGCTCCTTAAATCCAGGCATGACGCACCGGAAGCTGACCGTTGAGGTAGTAATTACCGATGGCGTGAAACTTCCAGCGGAGCGGATCGTGCAGGGTATGGGTACGCGCATTGCGCCAGTGGCGGTCAAGGCCGTGCTCGCTGAGCGTGGCGCGACTGCCGCCCCACTCCAGCAGCTTTTCGCTGGCCTTAAGCGCAATCTCGGTGGTCAGCACTTTGGCTTCGGCCACGGCGATGGAAGCCTGCGCGGCGGTCTGCGCATCCAGCCGCGCGGGATCAATGTTATCCAGCGTGCGGGCTGCCTGACGCAGCAGGGATTCCGCCGCGACCAGTTCAATAAACACACGGCCAACATCGGCCTGTAAATGGGGATCGTCAGCGTTACGTTCTACCCCGGCATCCACCCACGGGCGCGAATGGCGGCGAATAAATTCGCAGCCCTCATCAAAGGCTCCCCGGCCAATCCCGGCATCAATAGCAGCCTGTAGCAGCTGCGAGACCGGGCCACGCAGTGAGGGTTTATCGCTGGCGGGCACCGGGATCACCAGCGCAGCATCCACCCGCACCGCGTCGAGATGGATCGTGCCGCTGGCAGTGGTGCGCTGACCAATGCCGGACCAGTCGTCGACGATTTCCAGCCCGGCCGATTTGCGTGGCATAAAGGCCATCACCGCCTGCCCGTCATCATTCAGCGCGGTCGTAACAATGATGTCGGCGAACAGTGCGCCAGTGGAGTAGAACTTGCTGCCGGTCAGACGCAGGCCATCCGGCCCCAGGACCAGGCGGGCCGTGACTTCACGGGTATGTCGGGTATTTTTTTCCGGGCCGCCGTTACCGAGGCGCTGCCCCTGCACCACGGCGCTGAAAAGGGTGTGTTGCTGGGCGGGTGTACCTTCATCGAGCAGCAGTTGGATCAGGGCGAAATGGTTTTGCGGGATCTGCCCCAGTGAGGGGTCCACGGCCGAGATAATGCGGAACACCTCCGACAGCGTGCGGTATGACAGCCCGCCACCGCCAAAGGCGCGAGGCACAGAGATGCTGCCCAGTCCGCTGCGACTGAACAGTGCCAGCGCCTCCAGCGGGTAGATGCGATCCCGGTCGCGGGCCACCACATCGAACCGGGCGAGGTCGGCCACGGCCTGTGCGGCCTGGATCGCCTGTTCGTGACTGAGGATCACTGCCGCTGTTTTATTCTGGCCGGTAGTACTCGCTGATTGGCTCATGATGTCCCTTAATTAACAGGCAAATAAATGCCAGATGGCGCAGGCCATCAGCAAAGAGATTTTTCAGATTTCATTAATATAATCAGAGCGATAATATGAAGTAAAGCGTCGTACTTATGACAAATATGACGTTGGATTGCTGATATTTAGCTATAGCGGTTTTATTTAAAAATAATAATGGGCGCGGTTAATTTATAACGGTGTTAATTATTGGCAATATAAAATTGCCGAACTCTATGGGCGATCACGGTGGGATCCCCGGTTATATTCCCTGGCTGAACGTTCGGCGTCAGGTCCGGGGCCAGTTTGAGCACGCCGGATCGGCAAAAAACGCATCCATGCGGGCCTCGGCACGCGACGTCCTGTCGCGTGACGTCCGGCTTACCTCAAGCTGGCCCCATCCCCGCAGAACCGTTACTCGCTGTGAGTTTAAAACCTCCACGGCATCGCGATCTAATGTAGGGGTCGATCATCTTTTCCGATCAACCCGTGCTGATGACGGGCATCAGGCGGCAATCTGGACGTTTTCCCCGATGATGGTATTATCCCTGCGCCGCCAAAACTTCAATGGAGTCAAGCATGTCCACACTGCGTTTACTGTTATCGGATTCCTGGGACCCGTGGTTTAACCTGGCCGTGGAAGAGTCTATTTTCCGCCAGATGCCAGCGACGCAGCGGGTGCTGTTTTTGTGGCGCAATGCCGAAACGGTGGTGATTGGCCGTTCGCAGAATCCGTGGAAAGAGTGCAATACGCGGCGTATGGAAGAAGACCGCATCCGCCTGGCGCGACGCAGCAGCGGCGGTGGCGCGGTGTTTCATGATCTCGGTAACTGCTGCTTTACTTTTATGGCCGGGAAGCCGGAATACGATAAAAGCGTGTCCACCGGGATTATTCTGCGGGCGCTGGCGTCGTTGGGTATTCAGGCTGAAGCCTCAGGACGAAACGATCTGGTGGTGAATACCGCCGACGGCGTGCGTAAAATCTCCGGTTCTGCCTACCATGAAACCCACGATCGCGGTTTTCATCACGGTACTATTCTGCGCGATGCGGACCTCTCGCGCCTGGCCGATTACCTCAACCCTGACATCAAGAAATTGCAGGCCAAAGGCATTACTTCCGTGCGCTCGCGCGTGGCGAATCTGGAAGAGCTGGTGCCGGGGATTACCTTTGAAGCGATTTGCAGCGCAGTAACGGCGGCGTTTTTCGACCATTTTGGCGAAGAATGCCAGCCCGAACATATCTCCCCGACCTCCCTGCCCGACCTGCCAGGTTTTGAGGCGCAGTTTGCCAAACAGAGCAGCTGGCAGTGGAATTTTGGCCAGGCACCGCAGTTCCAGCACCTGCTGGATACCCGTTTTAGCTGGGGTGGCGTGGAAATCCACGTCGATGTTGAGCGCGGCAAGGTCAGCCGCTGCCAGATTTTCAGCGACAGCCTGAACCTGGCGCCGCTGGAGAAACTGGCGGAACTGCTGCCCGGCACCGAATATCGCCCGGAGGCGCTGGCCGCTAAGGTGGCACGGCTGAGGGAGGCGTTCCCTCAGCAAGAGGTGGAGCTGACGGAGCTGGAGCAGTGGCTGGCGGAGAGTGTGCGATGATGACCGCATTGGCAGGCCAGTTGACAAAAGCAGAAGATCAGCCCGAAGTCATTATCCTGCCTACTGGCATTGCAATAAGTAAATGGTAAGTGGAAAACACATCATGTTTAAAATTATTCTGGTCATAATTATTGTATTAGTACTCTTTCCTTTTTGGATTTTGGCGTTCTTCCTTGTCAAGAACAGTGTTCTGCCAACTTGGGAAAGTGGGAATCTGTCTGATTGGATGAGCACTATATGTAATTTAGTTATGGCATTGTCCGCAGTCTATGCGGCTTTCAAAGCAAAAAAATGGTTCAAAGAAAAAACACTTCTCAATACTTTGGATTCCGCCCATGTTTTTGCTCTAAAATTCGACAGTTTGTTATGGGAAATAAATGAAGAAATATTCAACGATGTACTAATACGAGCAGACCTCCATTTTAGATCTAAAAAACATAGAGATAGCCAAAAAACAGCAGAATTGTTAGCGACACTTAAATTAGAGGAGGAAAAATCAGCATCAACGCAATTATCTTATTACGCTAAAATTAACAACACCAAGATAAGACTTGAACGATATAATATATTAACCAGTGAACATCTCAATCGTCTTTTTGATGAAATAATGAAAGCAAGAAAAGAATATTTAAATGAACATAATGATTACATTTCTGATTTAACCAAAGTTGTGTTGTCGGGAGATCAAAACCCTGACTCTATTTCGACGGACAAACTAAATATGAAAATGAATAAACTTGCTGCGTTATTCGAAAATGAACTCGTAAAAATAGATATTAATAGTGATTATACTTTCAAAATGTAGAAAGGTATAAGCTCATCCTTTAATCTAGCTCACAAGCGCGGAGCAGCATAATGCACAGCGCACAAAGGTTGACCTCTGAGGTTTCCCCACAAAACATGACCCGCATTCCCCGTAATTGACGAGCTTATTTTTACACCAGCCAGTGATGCTTACCTGAGCCGTGACGATGGCCCAGCTCAATACAACCTCAATCCCAAATCAATCCGCTGACATCGTCATGCCGTGGCGGTTTTAAAACTTACAGCGAGCAACCGTTCTTTGGGGATGGGGCCAGTTTTAGGTAAGCCGGACGTCACGCGGCAGGGACGCCGCGTGCCGAGGCCCGCAGGGATGCGGATTTTGCCGATCCGGCGTGCTCAAACTGGCCTCAGACCGGAAGCCAAACTGTCAGCCACAAAAAATGACAGGAACGCCCTCATAGGTCGACCTTCTTCGATCCACCTTTTTCCCGACAGTCATGTCAACGGCACTGGCCGACCCTAAAAAACGTCGGTAGCAACAGATGATGAATTCCGCATAAGCTAATGATTTAAAATTGTTTAGTCTCCCGCCTCGTTTCTCCTATGCTTCACCTCTTCCTTGTTTTTTCACGGCCGTTGATAGCGTCGGCCGTGTCCGTCTCCAACCTGACGACGCCACCGATGAACAACATATAGTATGGATATTCGTTCACTTCCTTTTGATCAAAATATCAATGGCTGGGCGGCGCAGTTGCCCCCTCATGCGCGCCTGCCCGCGCTGAATCGTTCCATCCAGGCAGACTGGCTGGTGATCGGTGCCGGCTACGCCGGGCTGGCTTTCGCCCGACGTATTGCCGAGCTGCGCCCGCATCAGCAGGTGGTGGTGATTGATGCCGTTGATATTGCGGATAATGCGTCTGCACGCAACTCCGGCTTTATGATCGATTTACCGCACAATGTCGGCAGTTCAACGGAAGAGCTGGCGCACGCGCAGACCTATCGCCGCCTGCTGCAGTTTGGCGTCAGCCAGCTAAAAAAAACCGTCCAGACCCATAACATTGACTGTCACTGGAGCAATACGGGCAAATATCACTGCGCCGTTACTCCCCAGTTTGACAGGCTGATTGATGCCTACTGCGCCGAACTGAACCGGCTTGATGAACCCCATAAGGTGATGGAAAAAGCTGAGCTTGCTTCACTGCTGGGCACCGATTTTTATCGCCGCGCGGTTTACACGCCTAACTGCATTCTCGTCAACCCCGCCGCGCTGGTGCGGGGCCTGGCGACATCGTTGCCTGACAACGTCACGATCTACCCCAACACCCCGGCGCTGAACATCGATACCCACAGCGGTATTCGCGTGCAAACGCCGCACGGTGACATTCAGGCATCGCAGTTGATGCTGGGCATGAACGGGGCGATTCGCGGCTTGTTGCCGGGCAAAAGTAACGTCTTCGCCATGGCAACCTTCGCCACCCTGACAGAACCCCTCACTACCGCGCAGCGCCAGCGCTTGGGGGATATTCAGCCCTGGGGCCTGACGCCGATGAATGCGCTGGCGGGTGCCACCTTACGTTACACCCACGATCACCGTTTCCTGATCCGTGAACACGTCAATTTCACCCCAGGCCTGACCACCAGTGCGCGTGAAACCGGCCTGCATGCTCGCCGTCATCAAGCGTTGTTCAATCGACTCTATCCGCAACTCAGTGATGTTGCGATGAACTGGAGCTGGTCGGGAATGATTGGGATTACGGGGAATGGCGCCCCGGTCTGGGGCAAGGTCGCGCCCCATATTTATGCGTCGGCAGGGTGTAACGGTGCGGGGATCTCCAAACAGAGTGCCTTTGGGCACCTGCTGGCGGAATACGCCTTGCAGCAGGACCATCCGCTGCTCAGCGACATGGCCTCAGTGGGTCTTGCCAACTGGCTGCCGCCGCGCCCGGTTCTGGATATCGGCGTAAAAGGTTATCTGGCACGCGAGCGCTGGAAAGCGCGCAGTGAATGTTAATGCCAACATCATCATCAGCGGGTTTCGGCCCCTTCTTAAGGTTATCTTATGACGCACTCATTTAATCGACGGGATTTTATTAAAGCATCGCTGGCCGCCAGCGTCGTGGCCAGTGGCTTATCGCTGACGCTCACGGCCCGTGCGGCAGAGACTACGGTCAAAAAAGGCGGACACCTCAAACTGGGCATCGACGGGGCCGCCACCACGGATCAACTGGATCCGGCAAGCTGGATCAGTGCTTATATGATGGTGGTGGGCTGTGCCTGGGGCGATACGCTCATTCGCACCGATGCCAAAACGGGCAAAGCGCTGCCCGGACTGGCAGAATCCTGGGAGGCCAGCGATAAATCAACGCGCTGGCTGTTTACCCTGCGCAAGGGCGTGCTGTTCCATAACGGCCAGTCGTTAACGGCAGACGATGTGGTAAAGACGATTGAACGTCACCGCGATGCCAAATTCCGCTCTGGCGTTATTGCCTATCTCTCCGCGATTAAAAGCGTCACCGCACAGGGCGATAAAATTGAGATCGTCCTGAGCGAGAGTAACGTCGATTTCCCGCTGGTGCTGTCATTGTGGAATTTACAAATTCAGCCGGACGGCGGCTTTGACAATCCGAACGCCGGTATTGGCACCGGTCCTTACCGTCTGGTGAAGTTTGAGCCGGGCGTGTATGCGCAGCTGGAGAAAAACCCACACGACTGGGATGCCGAACGTGGTCATGTCGACAGTGCGGAAGTGATTGCCATTAATGATGCTTCGGCACGTGTTGCGGCCCTTTCCACCGGTAAGGTCCATTTTATCAGCAGCCTGAACCCGAAAATTGTTGCGCTGCTGCAACGCGGCCCCGTCACGCTGTATAACACGCCAGGGCGCGGACATTACACCCTGCCGATGATGGTTGACCAGGCGCCGTTCAGCAATAATGACCTGCGCCTGGCGCTGAAATATGCCATCGACCGCGAGCAAATTTTACAGCGTGTGCTGGGCGGCTACGGTTCACTCGGCAATGATTTCCCGGTCAATGCAGCCTATCCGCTGTTCCCGTCAGAGATCCCGCAGCGCACTTATGATCCTGATAAAGCGGCGTTTCATTTTAAAAAGTCCGGTTATAGCGGCCCGATTGTTCTCGATACCGCTGAAGGCGTCTTCCCGGGTGCTGTCGATGCCGCCACGCTGTTTCAGTTAAGCGCACAGAAAGCCGGGATTAAGCTGGATATTCGCCGCCAGCCCGACGACGGTTACTGGAACAATGTCTGGCGCAGCAAGCCGTTTTGCGTCTCTTCCTGGGGCACACGACTTACTCAGGATTTAATTTATTCGCTGGAGCTGGGCCCGACGTCAGCCAGTAATGAAACCCATTTTGCCAACCCGCAATTTGCCAGCCTGCTGAAACTGGCGCGTGGCGAAGAGGATGAAGCTAAACGTCGCGCGCTCTATCACGATATCGCGCTGATTGTCCGCGATGAGGGCGGCACCCTGCTGCCGGTGTTTAATAACTATCTGAACGCCAGTAGCAACCGTCTGCAAGGTTATGTGGAGGATGTTGGCAACGATCTCTCCAATGGCCATGTGATTTCACGCGTGTGGCTGACGAGTTAAGGGAAACGTATGCTGTTTGACCGCTTGCACGGCATCCGGATCCCGGGGTTCAGCCATCCACTGGCACAGGCGCTTGGCCAGCGGGTGCTCATTGCCCTGCTGCTACTGTGGAGTGTGTCCGTACTAATATTTCTGTCTATCAATGCCTTACCCGGCGACTTTGCGGCGGCCTCTGCCGGGCAAAATGCCTCCCCGGAAGCCATGGCGGCCATTCGTCAAAGCCTTGGGCTGGATCAGCCGCTGGTAATACGCTATTTCAGCTGGGTAACACAGCTGTTGCAGGGAGATTTGGGCATTTCCTGGGGCAGTCATCAGCCGGTCGGCACCTTGCTCTGGCCCCGTCTAATCAACTCATTGTCACTGGCCGGCGGCGCGATGCTGCTGGCAGTGCCAGTAGCACTGGGTGGTGGACTTCTGGCAGTGAGATACCTGCATCGCTTACCCGATCGAGTGCTGCAGTGGCTGAGTTTAGTGACGTTGTCACTACCAGAGTTCTTTATTGGCTACCTGCTGATTGATGCCGTGGTAGTGCAGGCCGGGCTGACCACATTCCCTTCAACGCTTTACGATGATATGACCTTTTCTCAGCGCTTTTCCGCCATGATCCTGCCAATGTGCACGCTGGCGCTGTCGGTGCTGGCTCATCTGTTAAGGTCGACGCGCAGCGCGCTGTTGCAGTTAACCGATACACCGTGGATGGAGACGGCTCGGCTCAAGGGGCTTGCTCCTCTGCGCATTCTGCTGAAGCACGCCGCCCCCAATGCCATTGCGCCGGTGGTGACGGTGATTGCTATCAATCTGGCCGCACTGATTGTCGGTGCCATGATTGTTGAGGTGATCTTCGTCTATCCCGGCATGGGCCAATATATGGTCGATGCGGTAACGGTACGCGATATCCCGGTGGTACAGGCCTGTGGCCTGGTCTTTGCCAGCCTTTATATTGTGATCAACTTACTGGTGGATGGCATTGTCCTTTTCACCAATCCCCGCCTGAGGTATCCACGATGAAGACGCCAGGCTCACTGCCGGGCACGGTGATAGCGATCTTTGTGCTCGCCCTGTTACTGACGGCGGCACTGATTGCCCCCTGGCTGGCACCGTATGACGGGTCGGCGATTACTGGCGATCTGTGGCAACCGATGAGCGCTCAGCACTGGCTGGGTACCGATAATCTTGGGCGCGATCTCTTTTCCCGTCTGCTGTACGGCACGCGCTTAACGCTGCTGTTTGCCTTCGCCATTGCTCTGCTGGCGATGATAGCAGGCACCTTAATCAGTTTTCTCGCGGTCAGTCTCGGTGGACGCAAGGAGCAGGTAATTTCGCGCATCAACGATCTGTTTATGTCTCTGCCGTCGCTGATCCTTTCACTGGTGGCGCTGGCCGTATTACCCCAGGAGAACCTCACGCTGATTGTGGTACTGGCGGCGATTGAAGCCACCCGCGTCTATCGTCTGGGGTATGCGCTGGCGAAACAGATTTCAGCGATGGAGTATATGGAAGCGACGTTACTGGCTGGCGAGTCTCACCGCTGGCGCATCTTTCATGAAATGTTACCCAATGCCTGGGTGCCACTGCTCACCGAGTTCGGCGTGCGTTTTGGCTACTGCGTGCTGTTTGTTTCCACGCTCTCCTTCCTTGGGCTGGGGGTTCAGCCGCCAGCCGCCGACTGGGGCAGCATTGTGCGTGAAAATCGTGACGGCATACTGTTTGGCGTCAGCGCCGCATTCTATCCGGCCATCGCCATTGCCCTGTTGGTGATTTCCACCAATCTGGTAGTTGATGCGCTGAGTCGTTACTGGCAACGCCAGACAGGTGGACAATGATGCACACACCGTTGCTTAAACTTGAAGGTCTGCAGGTCACCCATCAGGGCCGTACCGTGATTGACAACATCTCGTTCAGCCTGGCGCGCGGCGAAGTGCTGGGGTTAATTGGCGAATCCGGTGCCGGTAAATCGACGCTCGGTCTGGCGATTATGGGGTACTACCGCGGGGAGTTAACCCCGGTTGCTGGCACCCTGACTTACGAGCAGCAGCGTCTGGATGCGCGCGATACGGTGCGACTGGCGCGCCTGCGCGGCAAGCATATTGGCTATGTGGCACAGTCGGCCAGCGCGGCGTTTAATCCGGCGCTGACGCTGGGTGAACAAATTGTCGAGGCCGCCTGTTATCACGGATTACTGAACGCTGACCAGGCCCGTCAGCGCATGCTGCAACTGCTGATGCTGCTCGATTTACCGCAGCCCGCACAGTTTGCCAGACGCTATCCGCATCAGGTTTCCGGTGGTCAGCTACAGCGCGCCATGACGGTGATGGCACTCTGCCCCGATCCTGACATTGTGGTGTTCGATGAACCCACCACCGCGCTGGATGTGACCACTCAGCGGGACGTTCTCAAGGCGATCCGCCACGCGGTGCGCCAGACGCATACGGCAGCGTTGTATATTTCGCATGATATCGCCGTGGTCAATCAGATCGCCGACCATCTGCTGGTGTTACGTGACGGGAAAATGATTGAGGCCGGTACACCAGCCCAACTGGTCTCTGCGGCGGTGCATCCCTACACCCGGGCGTTGTTAGCAGCGACACATCCCTCACCGCCCGCCCCCGTGAGTACAACGCCAGCATTGTTACAGGTCAGCGCGTTAACGGTGGGATACGGCGAAGGCGCACCGGTGATCAACGATCTCTCGCTCAGCTTACAGCGTGGGCGTACGCTGGCGCTGGTCGGCGAATCCGGGTCGGGAAAATCGACGCTGGCCCGCACGCTGGCGGGGTTGCAGCAGCCCTCGACGGGGATTCTCTCCTTTGCGGGATCGCCTCTTGATTTCAACTGTCGCCGACGCACTGTGCAACAATTGCAGAAAATTCAGTATCTTTATCAGCATCCCGATACCTCGCTGAATCCGCGCCAGCGGGTACGCGATCTGATCGGACGTCCGCTGGCACGAACGCAGGGTTCACGCGGTGCGGCACGCACTGCCCGTATCGATCAGCTCCTGCGCCAGGTTGAGCTTGATCCGGCATTCGCCAGTCGCTTTCCGGCGCAGCTTTCAGGGGGGCAGAAACAGCGCGTCGCCATTGCCCGTGCCCTTGCCTGTGAACCGGACATCTTAATCTGTGATGAACCGACTTCTGCGCTGGATCCCCTGGTGGCACAAGAGATCCTCGCTCTGTTTCGTCGCTTGCAGCAGGACCAGGGCCTGACGCTGCTGTTTATCACCCATGATATGGCGATTGTTCGCGCCATCGCCCATCAGGTTGCCGTGATGTATCGCGGTAACATTGTGCGTCAGGGCGACCGGGAGCAGGTGCTGAACCCCCCTTTCGATAGTTATACCGGGCAGCTGTTGCGCGCTGAACCTTCGGCACATCCGGGTTGGCTGGATGAGACGGAAGATGACTGTTTTACGACGACATTAAAGGATGCTGTGCTATGAAAAATGAAGCGATCGTTCAGCGTGCCCGCACGCTGTTTAATGAGGCGCTGGTCTGGGATGGTCACTCCGGTTTTATGCCGGACCCGGCTGCTGATTTAAATAATCTTCAGCGATGGCGCAATGCAGGCGTCCACTATCTTTCGGTGGATGTCGGATTTGATGTTTTGCCCTGGACGCAGACGGTTGAAAATCTGGCGGTTTTCAGGCACTGGATCCTCGATCACAGCGATGATTATCTGCTGGTCGAGCGCCCTGAAGATATTCTCCGCGCCCGTCGCGAAGGTCGGCTGGGGATTACCTTTGATATCGAGGGCATGAACGCCCTGAATGGCCGCGTAGAGATGGTGGAATGTTATCATCGGCTGGGTGTTCGCCAGATGTTATTCGCCTATAACCGCAATAATCTGGCCGGAGGCGGCTGTCACGATGAGGATATCGGGCTGACTGCTTTTGGCCGCGAAGTGATTGATGAAATGAACCGGCTCGGGATGTTTGTCGACGTTTCGCATTGCAGTTATCGCACCAGCATGGAAGCAATGGAATATTCGCAGCAGCCAGTGATTTTCTCACATTCCAATCCTCGCCAGCTCACGCCACACGGTCGCAATATCACCGATGAACAGATCCTTGCCTGCGTCAAAACCGGCGGCCTGATTGGCGTTAACGGCATCGGCGGCTTTTTAGGCTGTGACCAGCCGGATGCTGCCCGTTTCGCCGACCATATCGACTATCTGTTGAATCTGGCCGGGCCTCGTCACGTCGGCATTGCACTAGACTACGCCTTTCCGGTAGGCAGCTTCAGTGTGGAAGAGATACTCGCTAATCATGCTGAATACTGGCCAGCGGAAGAGTACCAGGGTGGACATGGTTATGTCGCCCCGGAGGCATTGTTTGACGTCACTGCGGAGTTACTGGCACGCGGTCACAGCGAGAAAACCGTGAAAGCGGTACTGGGGGAGAACTTCCTGCGTCTGGCCCACGAGATCTGGAAATAAGATCACAAGGCCCACGGACAGGTCTTGATACGCTTATCGGGCCTGTCCGTTTTGACTTAATGTCTTCTGTCGATTTTTTGCACGATCTTATCACCGCACCACTGGATCCCGCAGACCAGTACAATCAGCACGACAATTACCGCCATCATCACGGAGGTTTCAAAGCGCTGATAGCCGTAGCGGATAGCCAGATCGCCCAGCCCGCCCGCACCGATGGCTCCGGCCATGGCCGAGGCACCGACTAGCGCCACCAGCGTCACCACAAAGCCGGACAGCAGACCGGGTAACGCTTCCGGGATCAACACATCCCAGACAATCCGCAGTTTGCTGGCACCCATCGCCCGCACCGCATCAATCAGCCCGCGATCAACATCTCGCAGTGACACTTCCGCCACACGCGCAAAGTACGGCGTCGCGGTGATCGAAAGCGGTACGATGGCCGCCCAGGTTCCCAGCGACGTGCCGACTAAAAAGCGGGTGAAGGGGATTAACGCCACCAGTAAGATGATAAACGGCAGAGAGCGGAAACTGTTGACGATCAGGCCAAGTGAGCGATTGATGCCCCGGTGCTGGGCAATACCGCCGGGGCTGGTCATCACCAGAATTAACCCCAACGGCAGACCCGCGATCAGCGAGAATAGCCCGGAAACGGCGGTCATCAGCACCGTTTCGCCAACAGCATTAATCAGTAGGTCAATCATTACTGGCGACATAGCCCATTATCTCCACCTGAGCCTGCTGCTGACGCAGCCAGGCAATAACCTGTTGTTGATCCGCACGATTCTGCGCGGGAACGGAGATAAAGAAACGTACCACCGCATAGTGTTGAATGTGGTCAACGCCACCCTGCAATAAACGAAACTTTCCAGGAAATTCCGCCGCAAAACGGGTGATCAACTCCCCTTCGGCTTTCTCTCCGGCAAAGTGCACGCTGAAGATGGCATCGCCATCCGGCTCACTATTCAGGCAGGCGCTGAGATTCTCCGGTAACTGCGGCAGTAATCCGCGTAATAACGTGCGGGTGAGTTCAGACTGCGGATGGGCAAACACCTGCCACACCGGGCCTTGTTCAATAATTTCGCCACCATCAATTACCGCTACCCGGTGCGCCACCGACTTGATCACTTCCATCTCGTGGGTAATGAGCAAAATGGTGATGCCCAGTTGCTGATTCAGCGATTTCAGCAATGCCAGAATGGATCGCGTTGTCTCCGGGTCCAGCGCGGAGGTGGCTTCATCACACAGCAGTAATGCCGGGTTGGCCGCCAGCGCGCGCGCAATCCCGACACGCTGCTTTTGCCCACCCGATAACGCGGCGGGATAGTGATCGGCTTTGTCTTCCAGACCCACCAGTTTCAACAACTCCGCCACCCGCCGTGTGCGTTGGGCTTTGTCCATTCCGGCGATTTTGAGAGGTAACGCGACGTTTTGCGCAGCGGTTTTGGCCGACAAAAGATTGAAGTGCTGAAACACCATACCCACCCGGCTACGTACCGACTGGAGCTGTTTCTCATTTAAATTATTAATCGCCCGGCCTTCAATTTCAATCACGCCCGCATCGGGGCGTTCCAGGCCATTCAGGCAGCGGATCAGCGTGGACTTTCCTGCACCACTGCGGCCAATAATGCCGAGAATTTCGCCTTTGTTCACCATCAGAGAGACGTCGCGCAGCGCATGGGTTTCCCCAAACTGGCGTGATACGCCTTGCAGGCGCACCACGCTCAGGTTGTCACGGCTGGCGTGCACTCTCTCCTGCTCCGCCTCAGCAACATCCCGCATGACGGCGTTGAAAGGCACCTCAGTGCCTGCAAATAACGTCATGATCTTGTCCTTACCAGGCGGTAATGCCCGTGCCTTTATAGACATGATCAAACACTTTTTTAACGTCATCATTCTGATACGACGCCACCAGTGTTTTCACCCACGGTGCATTCACGTTCTCTTTTTTTACGGCAATAAAATTATTGTACGGGTTACCTTTAACGTTTTCCTGAGCAATACGATCTTCTTTTGTCAGGCCGCTTTTTAATGCCCAGTCAGTATTGACTACGGCAGCATCCAGATCAGGCACGGAACGGCCAATAATACCGGAATCGAGTTCTTTAATTTTAATATGGCGCGGGTTCTCAGTGATATCGGCAATGGTGGCAAAAATCCCGGCCCCCGGTTTTAATTTTATGACCCCTTCACGCTGTAAAAGATTCAGACCACGCGCTTCGTTCGCCGGATCATTTGGCACACCAATGACTGCCCCGTCTTTCAGTTCGCTCAATGATTTGACCTTTTTAGAATAAAGACCAATCGGCCAGACGGCGGTGTCACCCACGCGTACCACATCGTAATGATTGACCTTGATCTGGTTATCGAGGAAGGGCTGATGCTGGAAAGCATTGGCATCGACTTCGCCGTTTTGTAGCGCTTCATTGGGCTGGTTGTAGTCATTGAAGACCACGGTTTTCACCGTCAATCCTTTGCTGGCAGCCTGTTTGATCACTTCACGCCAGACGTCTTCATCTTCACCGCTGATGATGCCGACTTTGACCGTGGTTTTGTCCGCGGCCTGCGCCAGGGAGAACGGTGCCAGCGCCGCGCCCGCTAACAGGAAAACGCCCGCAGTGGCAAACAGAGTACGGTGTAATTTATTTTTGGCATACGCCAGGCATGTGTGCATAAGAGTGTCCTGAAATAAGTTATTTGCTGCCGTTTTTGGCAGATAGCGGCAGTATACTGAGTTATTTATTTTTGCATTATGCTTTATAAGCAAATGCTATTTATAAAATGTCGCAACGCTATTTAATAGTATTTAAATTTGTTTTTAATCGATGGGGTTTAATAATGGTTATGCAGCTAACTATATTTATTGAGTGTGAGGCGAGGGTTCGTCTACTCAGGTAAAAAAGGTCGACCGGAAAAGAGGGTCGACCTCTACGGGATTGTGCTCATTTCGGGATTTGTTGTAGTGGCCGACCTTTTTTCCGGTCGGCCACTGTTTAGGTCGCCATTTGTTTAGGTCGGCCAGCGCCACAGCCCAGGATATTAAACGCCCATCACCACCACACATTGCCCTGCCCGCACCGATGACCCCGGTTCCACGCGGATGGACTCAATCACCCCACTGACTGGCGCCAGCAGCGGGATCTCCATTTTCATCGCTTCGATAATCACCAGCACATCACCTTGCGTGACACTGTCACCCACTGCGCACTTCACCTGCCACAGATTGCCAGCGATCGCGCTCTCTACAGCGAGTTTTCCCTCAGGCAGTACTGCGTCCTCGGTCACCTCCACCACCACTTCCTGGCTGTCAAAATGCGCCTGACCGCTGGCGATCCAGCGCTCGCGCTCGGCATTAAACGCCGAATGCTGATGCTGACGGAAATCGCTGATGCCCGTCGCCTGCTCCGCCAGGAACTGCTGATAATCGGCCAGCGCCAGCTCGGTCTGCTCAATACGCAGCGGGTAGCGACCCAGCGGGAAATCACGGCGGATGCGCAGCAGCTCTTCCGATGACACCGGGTAAAACTTAATCTGATCAAAGAAGCGCAGCAGCCAGGGTTTGCCACCAAAGTCGGCGACCTCGCGGTAGCGGTTCCACATCTGCAACGTTCGCCCAACAAACTGATAGCCCCCCGGCCCTTCCATACCGTATACGCACAGATAGGCCCCGCCGATACCCACCGAGTTCTCCGCCGTCCAGGTGCGTGCCGGGTTGTATTTGGTGGTGACCAGACGATGACGCGGATCGAGCGGCGTAGCCACCGGTGCACCGAGGTACACATCCCCCAGCCCCATCACAAGGTAGTTGGCGGCAAACACCGTGTTGAATACGGCATCGATGTCCGGCAGATCGTTAATGCGGCGGATGAACTCCAGATTGCTCGGGCACCAGGGCGCGTCACGGCGTACCGTGGTCATGTATTTATCAATCGCCAGCTGACAGGCCGGATCATCCCAGGAGAGCGGCAGCCAGACCACGCGGGAAGGTACGCGCAAATCCTCCTGACTGCTTACCGACTGCCACAAGTCCCGAACTATCGTCAGCAGTTCCTCCTGCGGCAGTACGTCCGGCTGATAGTGGATTTGCAGTGAGCGGATACCGGGCGTCAGGTCGATTATCGCCGGATGGGTAAGCGCCTCCAGCGCCTGCATCAGCGCATGACCGCGAAAACGCAGCACCAGGTCCAGCTCCGGGGCACCAATCTCCAGCAGCAGATGAGTATCCCCGGAGAGCCGGGCTACCAGGCGACGATCGCCCTCGCCGATATCCAGCACCACCGGGGAGAGCAGCGCTGAGGCCTGCCAGACCGCTTCCACCGGGGCGAGCTGTTGCAGTTCGGTATGACGTGCAGCGTTCAGCTGGCGCGCTGTGGTGATATTTACCGGAACAAAGCGCAGACGGTCGCCCGCTTTAAGCTGGCCCACCTGCCACAGGTCGGCCTCGATGATGGTGACCGGGCAGACAAAACCGCCGAGGCTTGGGCCATCCGGGCCGAGAATAACCGGCATATCCCCGGTAAAGTCGACCGCGCCCACCGCATACGGGTTGTCGTGAATATTGGAGGGATGCAGCCCGGCCTCGCCGCCGCTGTCACGCACCCACTCCGGTTTCGGGCCAATCAGGCGCACCCCGGTGCGGCTGGAGTTAAAGTGTACTTCCCAGTCGGTGGCAAAGAAGGTGTCGATATAGCCAGGGGTGAAATATTCCGGTGCCGCATGGGGTCCGTAGATCACTCGCAGCGTACGGATGGCGGGCAGCGCCGGGGTCAGTGCCGCAGGCAGCGTTACACCTGCCGAGCTATCGCTGAGTTCGGCAAGGTGCAGCACGTCCCCGGTGCGCAAAGCCCGGCCCGCGTGGCCACCAAACTGGCCAAGGGTAAAGGTACTTTTGCTGCCCAGATAATCCGGCACCGCGATGCCGCCGCGCAGGCAGAGGTAGCTGCGTACTCCGGCTCCGTCGATGGCGCCCAGCGTTAAGGTAGCACCCGCCGGGATCAGGAAACTCTGGTTCATCGGCAGCGCCTTGCCATCCAGCGTAATCGGCAGCGTTGCACCACACACCACCGCCACGCTGGCGGTGTTAAAGCGCAGCGTCGGGCCGCTCAGGGTGATCTCGAGCGCAGCCGCATCGGCGGCGTTGTTCAGCAGGCGATTGCCGAAGCGCAATGCACGATCATCCATCGGCCCGGACGGCGGCACACCAACCGCCCAGTACCCCAGGCGACCGGGGAAATCCTGCACCGTAGTCTGGGTTCCGGCGCTCATCACCTCAACGGTGGTGGCCTGATAGTGCAAGGCATCCAGAAAGCGCGTCCAGGGTTCTCCGCTGGCAAATGGCGCGGCGTGCAGGATCTGTTGCAGGTACTGACGGTTGACCTCCACGCCGTACAGACGCGTATCGTTCAGTGCGCTGTCCAGCGCGGCGATGGCCTGTTCGCGGGTGGCGCAGCAGGTGATGATTTTCGCCAGCAGCGGATCGAAGAACGCCGGAACGTCGCAGCCGGACTCCACCCAGGTATCAATACGCAGTGCTTCGCCGTCGGCAGGCGGGAAACTGACGTCGGTGAGCAGCCCAGGTGAAGGCTGGAACTGGCGGCCCGGATCTTCCGCATAGACACGGGCCTGAATGGCATGACCTGAAGGTGACAATGTCACGGAAAGTTCCTTCAGCGGCGGCAGCGTGCCTGCGGCCAGCGCAATCATCCAGTGCACCAGATCCACGCCCCAAACCTGTTCGGTCACGCCGTGCTCCACCTGTAACCGGGTATTCACCTCCAGGAACCAGAACTGTTGTAAAGCGCTGTCGTAGACAAACTCCACCGTGCCTGCGCTGCGGTAGTTCACCGCTTTTGCCAGTTTGATGGCGGCGCTGCACAGCGCTTCCGCCATGCCGTCAGGCAGGTTCGGTGCCGGGGTTTCTTCAATCACTTTCTGGTTGCGGCGCTGCACGGAGCAGTCGCGCACGCCGAGGGCAATCACTTCGCCCTGTCCGTCACCGAAAATCTGCACTTCGAGATGCCGCGCGCGTTCGATGTATTTTTCGATAAACACACCCGCATCGCTGAAGTTGTTCTGACCAAGACGCTTCACTGCATCAAACGCCTGGCTCAGCCCCTCGGCATCGTGACAGACGCGCATACCGATGCCGCCCCCGCCGGCGGTGCTTTTCAGCATCACCGGGTATCCCACCTGGCGGGCCGCCGTCAGCGCCGCGTCAATATCCTCCAGCAGGTCGGTGCCTTCCAGCAGCGGGATCTGCTGCTCTCGCGCCAGCGCACGCGCCGTATGTTTTAAGCCAAACAGCCGCAGTTGTTGTGTCGTGGGGCCAACAAAGGCAATGCCTGCCGCGTCACAGGCCTCGGCAAAGGCCGCGTTTTCCGAAAGAAAACCGTAGCCGGGATGGATCGCCTGCGCGCCACTTTCCTTTGCTGCGGCAATGATTTTTTCCACTACCAGATAGGTTTGCGCCGCCGGACCGTCGCCGAGGCTGATGGCCTCATCGGCCTCGCGGATATGCAGGCTGGTGGCATCCGCTTCGGAGAAGACCGCCACGCCAGTGACGTCCATCGCACGCAGCGTACGCAAAATACGGCACGCAATCGCGCCACGGTTAGCAATCAGCAGTTTTGTAAACATAGAGGCAGACTCACATCAGGGCGGGCCGTCCCGCCAGAATCCTGGCCGCCTGAGGTCGTCCTCAGGGGAAAATGCATTTTCTCAGCTGAGTATCAGCAATCAGTTCCACACCAGCACTTCGGCAGCGGTGGGGTTCCAGCCGTTGCAGGGATTATTCAGCTGCGGGCAGTTGGAGATCAGCACAATCACGTCGCATTCCGCGCGCAGTTCAACGTATTTCCCGGCGGCAGAGATCCCGTCTTCAAACGTCAGGCCGCCCTCAGGCGTCACCGGTACATTCATAAAGAAGTTAATGTTGGCAGTGATATCGCGCTTGTTCAGCCGCCCGTCGTGCAGGCAGGCGCAGAGGAAGTTATCGCGGCAGCTGTGCATATAGCGCGTATCGGCGTGATAGCGCACGGTGTTACTTTCCTGCGCACAGGCTCCGCCAAGCGTATCGTGGCGGCCACAGGTATCGGCAACAAGGGTCAGCAGCGGGTTGCCGAGGTTGGAATAAAGCACGCTGCCGCAGGTCAGATAGGCATTGTTTTGACGGCGTAACGTGCGCTGGGCGTCATAGCGCTCACGCGGGCTGGCGGCGCGGTAAAACAGCGTATCCACCGCCTGGTTACCTTCCAGATCGTGCAGGCGCACCGTCTGGCCTTTTTTTACCTCAAACAGGAACGGCTCTCCTGCCGGGATCGTGTGGCGATAGACCGCATCGGCAGGGTTTTTATCACTGGTGGTTAACGTCATCGGGTGGCTCCTTATACGACAAAGCGCTCAATATTCTGGAAGGCGCGCAGATTTTCCGGGCGCGAGGTTTTGCACAGCGTCAGCCCTGCTGGATCGCTGGCAGGCATCAGCGCAAGCTGTACCGGACGTGGCGTGTATTCCTGGTTTGGGTCCATCGGGTGCGGCAGCGCGGTCAGCACCACCAGAATATCCATCGGCGCATACAGCTCTACCACGCTGCCGGGGGCGGAGTGCTGCGGATGGAAAGTGAATGCGCCCTGCTCATCTACCGTCACTTTGCTGAACAGATTGAGCACCATGTGCAGATCTTCGAGGTTGAGATTCCATTTACCCATCTCGATCAGCAGGTTATCCATCCCGTTGCGATGGAAGCCATTGCGCCGTTCCTGATAGCGCCCCTGACCGTATTTTTCCGCCACTTCCTCCGCGTTCAGCACGCCACCGAAGCTGTCGTGCCAGCCGCAGGTGTCAGTGACGATGGCCGCCAGCACGCGGCCCATATCGGAGTAGAGGCAGTGCCCTGCACCCAGCCGCGCGGTGTGTTGCCCTTTCAACGTGTCCGGCAGATTCAGCCGCTCGCTTTTCTCATGGGCGTTAAACAGCATCAGGCTGACATTGGCGCCGCCCTCGATGTCCGTCAAACGCAGGCTCTGCCCCTGTTTCACCACAAACGAGGTATGACCGCCGCCGGGTAACGTTTCTTCATAGGGATGTGTCATGTGAAATCTCCGGGTTAAATGATTGTGCTGCCAGTGCCGGGTGCGGGATCACCACACCCGGCTGCTGACGCTGCCGCAGGCGGGTTTCATTCAGCGGCAAATCGTAGGTCACGCGCGCTCCCCAGGCGTTGGGCTCATGGGGGTCGATGCGGACTTTGTCGAACACCAGCAGGCGGGTGCCGAGGTTGAAGCCTTCTGACAGGTCGTGGGTGACCATAAACACCGTCAGTTGAGTTTCCTGCCACAGCGAGAGCAGCAGACTGTGCATATCCTTGCGAATGCCGGGATCGAGCGCGCCGAACGGTTCATCCAGCAACAGAATGCGCGGGCGCATAATAAAGGCCTGGGCGATCGCCAGCCGCTGTTGCATGCCGCCGGAGAGCTGGGCCGGATACTTCTCCAGTGCATGCCCCAGTCCAACCCGCTCCAGCATCTCAGCGGCCTGTTCACGTGCCGCTTTTTTACGCCGTCCAAACAGACGCCCGAGAAACGCTGCCTGCGGCAGTTCCAGCCCGATGGCGACGTTATCCAGCACATTCAGATGGGGGAACACGGAGTAGCGCTGAAACACGACGCCACGGCTGGCGTCCGGCTCTGGCGTCAGCGGCTGGCCTTCCAGCAGGATGGTGCCTCGACTCGGTTTCTCCTGGCCCAGCAGCAGGCGCAGAAACGTCGATTTCCCGCAGCCGGAGGCCCCGACCATGGTGCAGAACTCCCCTTCGTTAATGCTCAGGTTGAGGTTCTCCAGCACCACGTGGTTGCCGTACTCCTGCCAGATATGGTTGATATCGATAAAACTCATGATTTTTCTCCCTGTGCCCAGGGGAAGCACAGCCGGTTAAGGTGGCGCAGCCCGAGGTCCATCAGCCACGCCAGCAGCGTGATCCAGATGACGTACGGCAGAATGACGTCCATTGCCATGTACCTGCGCACCAGGAAGATGCGGTAGCCCAGCCCGGCGGTGGATGAGATGGCTTCTGCGGAGATCAGGAACAGCCAGGCCGATCCCAGCAGCAGGCGCAGTGAGGTCAGCAGCCGGGTTAACAGCTGCGGTAAGACCACCCGCAGCACCACTGTCCAGCTGTTGGCCCCGAGGGTCTGCGCCTTAATCAGGATCTCCACCGGAATTTCCCGCGCCCGCTGCTCAAGGTCACGCGCCAGCATGGGTGTAATCCCAATGACGATCAGCATAATTTTCGACAGTTCATCGAGGCCGAAGACGATAAACAGCACCGGGAGGATCGCCAGCGGCGGGACCATCGAGACCACCGTCATAAACGACGACAGCGGCGATCGCCACATAGGGAAAACCCCGGAGGCGATACCAAAGCACAGCCCCAGCAGTGAGGCGATGCCCAGCCCGATCAGCAGCCTGCCGAGACTGACGGCGGTGTCCATCCACAACAGGTATTCGCCACTGCGTTTATCCGGGGTAAATGCCATCCGCCAAACCGCATCGGCCATCTGCCCCAGTCCCGGTAACAGCTTGTCGTGGGGATTGGCCTCCAGCCGCACCGCAGAACCGATAAAGTACGCGGCGATCACCAGCACAAAGGGCAGCAGAATCAGCATCAGGTGCAGGCCCTTTTCAGGGTGTCGATTAATTTGCCGCATCGTTTGGCCTCCTCAGAGTGATGTTCACAGCGTACCGGCAGCCGCCATCTTCAGATAGCTGTCGTCGAAGCGCAGTTTGATATTGCTGTTGTCGCCCAGGGTCACGTTGCCGGGGAAGCTCATGCCAATGAAATCCGCACTCTGCGCGCCATCGCCGAGCAGGCCTTTTTCAAAGGAGAAGTTCGCCACACGCTGCATGGTTTTCGCCAGTTCGGCATCGGTGACAAACTTCAGGTTGTCGGCCGGGGTGTAAAACAGATGGGTGGTTTTGAGCTGGGCCTGATAGCCGCTGAGATCGGTACCGGAGGCGACGGCCATCGCGCTCAGCGCGTCTTTATCGCCCGCTTTCATCTGCGCCATCATTTCATACCAGGCACCCGTCAGTGCTTTACCCAGTGCCGGGTTATCTTTCAGTACTGCGCTGTTCACCACCATCATGTCGATCAGCTCGCCGGGCACCTGTGAAGACTCAAACACTTCGCTGGTGTTGGGGGTGTTTTTGATCACCGACAGCTGCGGGTTCCAGGCGACAGCGGCCTGCACGCCCTTGGTGGCGAAAGCAGAGACAATATCGGCATCCGAGGTGTTAACCACCGTAACGTCTTTTTCCTGCAATCCGGCTTTTTCCAGGCCGCGTACCAGCAGGTAATGCGATACCGACAGCTCAGGCAGATAGACCTTCATGCCTTTCAGGTCGTTCAGCGTTTTGCCTTTCCCCTTCAGCACCACACCGTCGTTGCCTTCGGAATAGCTGCCCAGGATCAGCGCGGTGGAGTCCACGCCACCGGCGGCGGGAATGGTCAGCGCATCCATATTGGTCATCGTGCAGCCGTCAAACTGTCCGGCGGTGTACTGATTGATGGATTCGATATAGTCGTTGAGCTGAGTGACGTGGATTTTAATGCCGTATTTCGCCGCCCACTTATCGATGATGCCGGAAGAGGCAATCTGGCCCCATGGCATCCAGCCTGCGTAAATGGTCCAGCAGACATTGAACTCTTTCTTAGGGGCGGCCTGGGAAGGAACGCTAACCAGCGCGGTGACGCTGAGAAGGCAAATGCTGAGGATGTGGGAAAATTTCATTGTAACCTCGGTGTTGGCGGATAATACGGGGCAGCGCTACACCAGTGGTGTTGCTGTCTCCCGGGCTTTTATCCCGCCGTGTAACCCCAACCGAGGTCGCCAGCTCTCGGACCAGTCATCCACGTCGTGGACCGGAACCCTAGCCTGCTATTGTGTTCAGTGATCGGTATAACGCTGCTGCTTGGGAAAGATAAAGCAAGAGTTATGCCAGGAGGGTTTTCACTGCAAAACAAGAGGTTATTGATCACGCGTGAACGCTCACGTTCGTTTATGGGGCATCATTTTCTGGCAGACTGCATCAGAAGTGTGCATTCCGATACTGGCACCCGATCATCACTTCCCGTTAAAACAATGCATTGTCGGTAACGGTTTGCCTGTCTACCCTTGCAGTACGCTGTTTTATTCATCATAAGGTCCTGAGAACCATGACACAGTCTGAATCTGTCCGCAGAAAGGCGCTGATTGCCGGTGCCGTCGGTAACTTTATCGAGTGGTATGAGTTTGCCGTGTATGGCTTTCTCGCCACGGTGATTGCCCGTAACTTTTTTACCTTACAGGGCGAATCTGAACTGACCGGGATCATCCTCACCTGGGCCTCCTTCGCCATTGCCTTTTTCTTCCGGCCGCTGGGGGCAATTGTTTTTGGTCGCATCGGCGACAGAATTGGCCGCAAACCCACGCTGATCGCGGTGCTGATACTGATGACGCTGGCGACAGCAGCGATAGGCCTGGTGCCTGGTTATGCCTCTATCGGTCTGGCTGCCCCACTGATTATTACTCTGTTGCGCATTCTTCAGGGCCTGTTTGCCGGGGGTGAGTACGGCGGTGCAGTGTCACTGATGACCGAGTTTGCGCCAAAAGGGAAAAGAGGGTTATACGGTGCATGGCAGTCGCTGACCGTGGCCTTTGGCCTGCTGGCCGGGGCGGCAATGGTGGCGGTGCTGACGGCAACCCTGAGCAGTGAGGCGCTGCACAGCTGGGGCTGGCGCATTCCCTTCCTGACGGCGCTGCCGCTGGGCCTGGTGGCGCTCTGGCTGCGGATGCAGCTGGAAGAAACGCCCACCTTCAGCAAGGCCAGCGTTGAGCACCGCGCGCCAGACGGCGGGCTGGTGTTCCGGGTGATCCTGCTGGGTATTGGCCGGGTAATGGTGTGGTCAGCGGCGGGCTACACCTATCTGGTGGTGATGCCAACCTATTTACAGTCAGTGTTGCATACCGGGCTGAATCAGGCGCTGGTGATTGCCGTGCTCTCCAATATCGGCTTTGCCCTGACGATTTTACCCGCCGGGATACTCAGCGACCGCCTCGGTCGTCGTAACGTGATGGTGTTTGCCAGCGTGATGTTACTGATTTTCGCCTGGCCTTTGCTGAAGGTATTGCAGATGCCCGATATCGGCTTGTGGGTGAAGTGCCTGGTGGTGCTGTTTGCCGGAGGGCTGGTGGGACTGCTGGCCGGGCCGGGGCCTGCGATGTTGTCTGAGATGTTCCCTACCCGGGTGCGCTATACCGGACTGGGGCTGGCCTATTCGCTCTCCAATGCAATCTTCTCCGGTTGCGCCGGGTTGATTATTAGCGGCTTGATCAAGCAGACCGGCAACAACGACATCCCGGCATTTTATGTGATGGCGACTGCGGTGATCAGCATCGCTGCGCTGATGACACTGCGGGGGGACGATCACCGGCGGGATCTGGATGAGTGACTGACGGGCAGATTTTTTTGATGGCGCCACGGAAGGAACTCCGGGGGTGCCATCCAGCCCATCTCTCCTCTGGAAATATCATGATAATGACGCTGACCGGTTTCAAACGTTTTACTGATTACTTATCTTTAAGAAACCACCTGGATAGTTTTTTCTTTTCAAACAAAACACATAGCAGGATAAAACCATAGCCAGCCAACCCTGAAATGAACATCAATAATACCCGGAGAGGGTTAGTTTCGTACCAGGCATAAAACATCAATATAAAAATAAAAGTCATAACGGCAAGTGAAAACGTAACTTTCAAGAAAGATGAGACGAAAATAAACGGCATAACAGCATATTGCATATAAAACTTAACAAATCCCAAAGTCACACCTCGGCTTCGCGGCCGATAATGTTCCATATACCACTGATACCCCAGTTGATGGACGACAACGACAACCAGGCAGCCAGTCAGTGAGAAAAGAATTTTAAAAGCGAGGATTTTGTTTTTTCCCGTGACTGAATTCATATTTCCATTTCCATTTTTTCTCACCCTGCCCTCAGTCCGATAATGCCGCCGCCGGGACAATATGCACGCCTTTCCGTGGTGTCAGCGCCGCGTCCAGCAGCGCACGCGCAATATTCTGTGCCGGATTCAGGCGCATCCGTTTTGGCAGCAGCGGCCCCGCCACCCGCAGGAAGCTCATCATCAGTGCCTCCATCGTCCGCGCTTCCTCACGCTCTCCGCCAATCAGGCCCGGGCGCACCAGCGTCAGTGAATCAAACCCGAGCTGCGCAAGATCGCGCTCCAGCTCCCCTTTGACCCGATTGTAAAAAAAGCGCGACGCGATAGAAGCACCGGTAGCCGAGTTCAGTACACAGGTCTGAACACCCTGCGCTTTTGCCTGACGCGCAATCGCCAGCGGGTAATGGTAATCAACCCGCTTAAATGCCTCACGCGTTTGTGCCTTTTTCATGGTGGTACCTAACGTGCAGACCATTACATCGGCCTGCCACCAGGGTTCGTTCCACGGCAGGCTGTCAAAATTGACCACCGGGGCCAGCAGTTTAGGATGTGCAGGCAGCGCCCGCCGTACCGGAGCCACTACCGATGTGACGCGTTCATCTTGCAGTGCCAGGCGTAAAACCTGTCCGCCTACCAGTCCCGTTGCTCCTGCCAGCAATAACTTCATTTTATGCTTCCCCGGCCAGACGTCCGATAGCCGGATCCACCGGCGTATCGCCGTCGGTCAGTTCGATAAGCTTGTGCGACACCTGCGGCTGTTCAACCAGCGCCACCAGCGCGGCGGCGACGTTATCGCGCGATATATTCCCGTAAGGGATCGCCAGCCCGGCATTCACGCGGCCCGTTCCGGCCTCGTCAGTCAGCGTGCCAGGGCGCAGGATCACCCAGTCAAGGTCGCTGGCGGCCAGATGGACATCGGCCTGTTTCTTCACTGCCATGTAATATTCAAAGGTCTCTGAAATTGTCTTAGCGCGCCCGGCTTCAGGAAAAGCGGACACCAGCAGAAAACGTGAGACGCCCGCCTGCTGCGCCGCCGCCACGGCCAGCTCCAGTCCTTTACCATCGATGGCCTGCGTGGTTTCCTTCCCTCCTTTCCCCCCCGCACCGGCGGTAAATATCACGCTGTCGCAGCCGCGCAGTAACTCGCTGAGCCCGGCCACGGTCAGCCGTGTCAGGTCCCCCGGCGCGCTTTGGGCACCGAGCTTTTGCAGTTCTTCACCCTGTTCGGGATGGCGGTGAAGTGCCACCGGCTGATGCCCGCGCTGTGCGAGCTGGCTGACCAGACGGCGGCCCACATTGCCTGCCGCACCAATAATAAATACCTTACTCATTGCGATCTCCAGATCATGAACCAGCCTCAATCTTAGCTGATTGATTGTGACTCGCCTCGCACTTCGCAGCAATGCCACAGGAAAGTATAAAAGTAATCGATTACATTGTGCGTGAGATTAATTGTAATCGATTACTTTATGAAGGGGTCTGACGATGGTTTCTTCCGTTGAGCATGCAGGCGTTGCGGGCAGTAAACAGGTTTTACTGGTGCCACGCCTGGCATTAATGATGTTTTTACAGTTCTTTATCTGGGGCACCTGGTCGGTGACGCTGGGCCTGGTGATGACCCAACATAACCTTGGGACGATCATTGGCGATGCCTTCTCCGCCGGGCCGATTGCCTCGATCCTCTCGCCGTTTGTCCTGGGGATGATCGTTGACCGTTTCTTCCCCTCGCAGAAAGTGATGGCGCTGCTGCATCTGGCGGGTGCTGTGATCCTGTGGTTTGTGCCCGGCGCGCTGGAAGCACAAAACGGTTCGCTGCTGATTGTGCTGCTGTTCGCTTATACACTGTGCTACATGCCGACGCTGGCACTGACCAACAATATTGCGTTTCACAGTCTGAGCAACAGTGAGAAAAGTTTCCCTGTGGTGCGTGTGTTCGGCACCATCGGCTGGATTGTTGCCGGGATCTGCATTGGCGTCAGTGGGATTTCCGCCAGCGTGATGATCTTCCAGCTGGCTGCCGCCTGTTCGGTGCTGCTGGCTGCCTACAGCCTGACGCTGCCGCACACCCCTGCTCCGGCCAAAGGCCTGCCGTTCCGGGTACGGGACCTGTTCTGTGCGGATGCCTTCAGCCTGCTGAAGCAGAGTCACTTCCTGATTTTCGCTCTCTGCGCCACGCTGATCTCTATCCCGCTGGGCACCTATTACGCCTTTACCGCCACCTTCCTTGCCGATGTCGGTATCCAGGATGTCAGCAGCGCGATGTCCTTCGGTCAGATGTCGGAAATCGTCTTTATGCTGATTATCCCGCTGCTGTTCCGCCGGCTGGGGGTGAAATACATGCTGCTGATCGGCATGGTGGCGTGGTTCGTGCGCTACATGCTGTTTGCTTATGGCGTGAGCGATGAAGCGCGCTGGCTGTTGTACGCCGGGATCCTGCTGCACGGGGTCTGCTACGACTTCTTCTTTGTCATCGGTTTTATCTACACCGACCGCGTGGCCGGCACCCAGGTGAAAGGCCAGGCGCAGAGCCTGATTGTGATGTTCACCTACGGCATCGGCATGCTGCTGGGTTCGCAAATCTCCGGCGCGCTGTACAACCATCTGTTCACGGCGGGGAGCCCGCATGCACTGAGTGACTGGACGACGTTCTGGTTAATCCCGGCCGTTGCCGCGCTGGTGATCGCCGTGATCTTCCTGTTCTCGTTCCGCTACAAAGAACAGCGTTAATTTTTACCCTTCAGGAGAATGCAATGAAGACATTAAAAGGCCCGGGTTTGTTCCTGTCACAGTTTATCGGCCAGGATGCGCCCTTTAATACGCTGGATAACCTCGCACAGTGGGCGGCGGATTTAGGTTTCAAGGCGTTGCAGATCCCCTGTAATCACCCGCACATTTTCGATGTGGAAAAAGCGGCGAACAGCCAGAGCTATTGCGATGATATTCGTGAACGCCTGGCGGCATACGGGCTGACGATCAGCGAGCTGTCCACCCATCTGGAAGGTCAGCTGATTGCCGTGCACCCCGCCTATGACGAAGCGTTTAACGATTTTTCCCCGGAGGCGGTACGTCATGATCCCCGCGCCCGCCAGCAGTGGGCCACTGGGGTACTGATGCAGGCGGCGCAGGCGTCTGCCCGCCTGGGGCTGACGGCGCACGCCACCTTTTCCGGGGCGCTGGCCTGGCCCTATTTCTATCCGTGGCCACCGCGTAAAGCCGCACTGATTGATACCGCGTTCAGCGAGCTGGCCGCGCGCTGGAAGCCGATCCTCGACGTTTTCGACCATCACGGAGTGGACGTCTGCTACGAGCTGCATCCGTCAGAAGATCTGCACGATGGCATCAGTTTTGAGCGTTTCCTCGCCGCAGTGGACCACCATCCGCGCTGCAATATCCTGTTTGATCCCAGCCATATGCTGCTGCAACAGATGGATTATCTGGCCTTTATCGATATTTATCACAGCAGAATTAAAGCTTTTCACGTCAAGGATGCGGAGTTTACCCCATCAGGGCGCAGCGGCGTTTATGGCGGCTACCAGACATGGATTGAGCGCGCCGGGCGCTTCCGTTCACCTGGCGACGGGCAGATCGATTTCAAGGCCATTTTCAGCAAACTGGCGCAGTACGGCTATGACGGCTGGGCGGTGCTGGAGTGGGAGTGCTGCCTGAAAGACGCCGCCACGGGCGCCCGCGAAGGGGCCCAGTTTATTGCTCAGAATATTATTCCGGTCGCCGACCGCGCGTTTGATGATTTCGCCGCTACCGGCGAGTCCGATACCGCCATTCGTTCGATGCTGGGCATCACAGGAGTCAACTCACATGATTAAAGTGGGCATTGTCGGGTCGGGCTTCATTGGCCCGGCGCATATTGAGGCGATCCGTCGCCTTGGTTTCGTTGAGGTGGTCGCACTGTGCGACAGTTCACTGGTGGTAGCGCAGGAGAAAGCACAGCAGTACAACGTGCCTTTTGCCTATGGCGATGTGGCCGAACTGCTCCAGCATTCGGGGCTGTCGGTGGTGCACAACTGCACGCCAAACCATCTGCATGCGGCAATCAACCGGCAGATTCTGCTGGCGGGAAAACACGTCTTCTCCGAGAAGCCACTCTGTATGACGGCCGCCGAAGCACGCGAACTGGTGACGCTGGCAGAACAGGCGGGCGTGGTGCATGCGGTGAGTTTTGTCTATCGACAGTTCGCGATGGTGCAGCAGGCGGCCAGTATGATCCGTCATCAGCAGGCTGGGCGTATTTTTGCGGTTCACGGCAGCTATTTACAGGATTGGATGCTGCATGACACGGACTTTAACTGGCGTATTCTGCCGGATAAAGGGGGCGTGTCGCGCACCGTGGCGGATATTGGTTCGCACTGGTGCGATACCCTGCAATTTGTCACCGGGCGTAAAATCTGCGCCGTTATGGCGGATTTCGCCATCGTTCATCCAAGCCGGAAAGCCAGCCTCAGCGGCAGCAGCACCTTCACCTCGGGCCAGGCAGCGGAGGACTATCAGGAGGTGGCGGTAGAAACCGAAGATTTTGCTTCTGTCCTGCTGCGTTTCGACGACGGCAGCAAAGGCAGCATGACGGTATCGCAGGTCAGCGCCGGACGTAAAAATCGCCTGGCGTTTGAGATCAACGCCAGCAAACTCTCCCTGGGCTGGGATCAGGAAGCCCCGCAAACGTTATGGCTTGGCCAGCGCGACGGGCCGAATCAGCGTCTGTCGGACGACCCCTCTTTGCTGAACCCGGATGTCGCCGCGACGGCGCATTTCCCCGGTGGGCATATCGAAGGCTGGCCAGATGCCTTTAAAAACATGATGCTTAACTTCTACCGTTACATTCAGGCGGGCAAGCAGCCGGGCACCGATGTCGGCAACTTTGCCACCTTCCACGATGGCGCGAATATCATGTTCATTATTGACGCGATGGTTCAAAGCCATCAACAGCAGCGCTGGATCACCGTCCAGGACTGACGCTCTCCCGGTCACGGTTTCCCGTGGCCGTTCATCCGTTGAATTCAGCCGTTTCCCGAAGTGTGTTACCCTGTTTTTTCAATAGTCAACATGGTCAACATGGTCAGCAGGAAGGCTTATCAGGATGTCGATCCAAAAAATTGCCCGCCTCGCCGGGGTGTCTGTCGCCACGGTATCACGCGTGATGAACAACCTCGGCTCGGTGAAACCGCAGAATCGGGAGCGCGTGCTCAACGCGATCAAAGAGAGTAACTATCAGCCGAATCTGCTCGCCAGACAACTGCGTACTGCACGCAGTAATATGCTGCTGGTGATGGTGTCGAATATTGCCAACCCGTTCTGTGCCGACGTGGTAAAGGGCATTGAAGCCGAAGCGGAGCGCAACGGCTACCGCATTTTGTTGTGCAACTCCGGCTCCGATATCGCCCGCTCCCAGTCCAGCCTGAGACTGCTTTCCGGCAAGATGGTTGACGGCGTGATCACGATGGATGCCCTTTCCGCCCTGCCTGAGCTGACCACCCTGATTGGTGATTCACCGTGGGTGCAGTGTGCGGAGTACGACGAGGCATCCGCGGTATCGAGCGTGGGCATTGATGATCATCAGGCATCCCGCTTTGTCGCCGGAGAGTTTATCCGCCGCGAACGTCAGCATCTGGCGATGATTAATCACGATCTTACGTATAAATACGCTAAACAGCGTGAACAGGGCTACCGCGCGGTGCTGGAAGAACAGCATCTCGCGCCTCCCGCCGTGGAATACGCCAGTGAGTTAAGCTATCAGGCAGGGAAAGAGGCCATGACTCGCCTGCTGCAACAGTCACCGCGTCCTGATGCGGTGTTCGCCGTCTCCGATACGCTGGCCGCCGGGGCTATCCGTGCGCTGGATGAAGCCGGCCTGCGGGTGCCGCAGGATGTGGCGGTAATGGGATTTGATGGCACGGAGCTGGGGCATATGACCTCGCCGCCGTTGTCGACGATTGAGCTGCCCTCACAGGACATTGGCCGCGAGGCGGTGAGTTTGCTGCTGAAGAAGATTAATGAGCCGCTAAGCCCGGCGCAGAAGACCACGTTACAGTGGCGGTATGTGGCGCGGGGATCGTAAGCGGGAATGCGTCTGCCTGTCTGCCTGTCTGCCTGTCTGCCGTTGCAGGGGCTGGCCTTCTGTTTCGGTCAGCCCGAAAGGCCAGGTCAACGTCTTAAGGTCAAGGTCAACGGCGTTTCGCTTTCCCACTTCGTGGGCGAAG
>NZ_VRKO01000016.1 GCF_012271765.1 Erwinia rhapontici
TCTCCTCCGCTATGCCGTTTATAACTGTTACCCATGTGGTCAGTCTAAAGTGTTACCCATGTGGTCGGTCTGTACCCGTGCCTCGCCCCTACGGAATGCGGTTTACGGAATGCGGTGTGCGTAGGGGTCGGGCATGCCCGACCCGCAGGCCGACGCGGATTGAGGGCGCGGGCGAGGCGTGCCTCACCCCTAAGGAGTACAGTTTACGGAATGCGGTGTGCGTAGGGGTCGGGCATGCCCGACCCGCAGGCCGACGCGGATTGAGGGCGCGGGCGAGGCGTGCCTCACCCCTAAGGAGTACAGTTTACGGAATGCGGTGTGCGTAGGGGTCGGGCATGCCAGACCCGCAGGCTAACGGGTTAAGGCATCTTCACCGAACGTAACACCACAAATTTCTGGTTGCTTGCCACGGTGGTGCAGTTACCAAATAGCTTTTTCATTTTGTGGTAATTGTCGAGATGACGGTTACCGACAATACGCAGTTCGCCGCCATCTTGCAGGCAACGGCGTGCATCACGCAGCATCTGCCAGGCAATATGGTCGGTGACCGCACTCTGCTGGTGGAACGGCGGGTTACACAGCACCGCATGCAGGCGGTCTGACGGATAGCCCGCCAGCGAATTGTTAACGTGGAACGTCGTGCGATCCCGATCCTGTGGAGAGTTCACTTCAATGTTCATCCGGCTGGAAGCGACCGCCATATAGGATTCATCAATGAAATGGACCTGCGCCAGCGGGTTCTGTTGTAACGCCATCAGGCCAATCACACCATTGCCACAGCCCAGGTCGGCAATCTCACCTTCCAGATCGGAGGGCAGATGCTGTAAGAAGAAGCGCGCCCCCACATCCAGCCCGCCACGGGAAAAGACGTTGGCATGGTTGTGGATCTGGTATGGCGTACCGTCCAGCGGCCAGGTGGTAATCACATCACTTTCTTTCAGCTCCGGTGCGCTAAAAGTACCGAAGATCAGGCGTGCTTTTTTGCGTGCCAGCGAGGTGGTGGTGGGGCCCAGCACTTTTTCAAACAGCTGCAACGTCGAGGTATGGATATCTTTCGCTTTACCGGCGGCAATAATCTGGGTTTCCGGGGTCACGACATCACGCAACGCACGCAGCTGGTATTCCAGCAGGGCGAGGGTTTTCGGGACTTTAATCAGGACACGTGCCGGTGCCGCAGGAAGCGGGCTCAAACTGTCGAGCAGCTGTACATCGGCTTCATCGAGGTGATTCAGCGCCAGATTCTGGCGTGTCGCCTGCTGGTTCAGCCAGGAGTCGCTGATGCTGTAAACACCCTCACCCGCCAGCGCACAGGCCAGCGCGCCAAAGGTGTCATTGAAGATCAGCGTTGGGCCGCTGACCGGGGCATCGCCCAGATGCTGCAACACATATTCGTCGGCCGCATCCCAGGCCTGCAACGGGCTTTCTTCGCGCATTTGGGGAAAACGATGCAGCGTCAGCATGCGGTTGCTTAGTTCGAGTTGGCTCATGGGATCACCTTAGTGGTAAAATTCCCGCGTTTTATCCCCTAAAACGGGCGCACAGTAAACGTTTTTCTTCACCGGAGTCCGCATGTCGTCGCTTATTTATCTACAAGGTTACCCTGAATCGCTGCTGTCACAGGTCCGCACGCTGATTGAGCAACAGCGCCTGTCAGAGGTGCTGAACCAGCGTTATCCCTCTATGCACAGCATCACCAGCGACAAAGCGCTCTATGACTACGCACTGGATTTAAAGAACCAGTCGCTGCGCAATGCGCCGCCGCTCAACAAGGTGATTTATGACAGTAAGATTAAGGTCATGAAACATGCGCTGGGGTTACATACGGCGATATCTCGCGTGCAGGGCGGCAAGCTGAAAGCCAAAGCGGAGATCCGCGTGGCGACGATTTTTAAACAGGCCCCGGAAGCATTTCTGCGCATGATCGTGGTCCATGAGCTGGCGCATATCAAAGAGAAAGACCACAACAAGGCGTTTTACCAGCTCTGCTGCCATATGGAGCCGCAGTATCACCAGTTGGAGTTCGATACGCGCCTGTGGCTGACCGCACAGGCGCTGGAAGGACGTGAGGGGTAAGAGGAAAGTGTTGAAGCCGGTCAGGATACTTCAATCCCCCCAATTTTACCCAGCGCTAGGTTAGAAAATATGTATAGATTAACCATAGCATTCAGACACATGAAAAATCGCCACCTCATTCCTTAGGGGTGGCTAATAAATCTACATTAGGAAAAACGACCCAATAATTACCTAACCAGATATATCATCGACAGAAAAATAATTACTGATAGTCTCAGGCCACTAAGACCGACTCTATATTTCTATTCAATGAGGTTTCTATAAATTTTTCAGTTGAATATGCCAACCGCATCATATGCTCAACAGACGAAAATTTTAGATTCCTTCCACGGGAAAAACCTTGACGATATACAATTAACAATATATGCATAAAATCATGTCCATTGCATATATGCAATTGATCAGCATTCATTGCCGTTAGCTTTTCAATTCCATCTTTTAGATATTCTTTTGAAACTGTAATTCGTTCACTACAAATAACAATCCTATTGATAAAAATATCCAGATCAATATTAACACACTCATTACTAACGGTGATAAACTCCGAGTGATTCATACCCTTAAAGTTAAGGTTCAATGACTCTCTGCAATTTAACCATTTCAACATGCCAATTTTGTAACATGCATCCATAATTGATTTCTTTAATGAATCCTTAAACTGATCGGAAGAAAATGGACGAACGCTATCATAATCGGTGAAATTATCAATAAACTTATCAATAACTCCCCCCTGAACAAGCATCATTTCAAGATCATGAAAATCAGTAAAGTAAACATGCTCATATGTTACACCTTGAATATGGTCAAAATCAGCATCACAAATTCCATAAACCTTCAGCACATCCCGCAAACGAAGTTCACGAACGGCTTTAATAACCTCTGGCTTCCCACTGCAAGGTGAATCATAAATTATTCTATCGTGGCACTTATAAAGTTTAAAAAATGCCAAATCAGTTTGTCCCTCAAGAAGAAGGAGAATTTTATGCTCATTCATAGGATTTCTAAAGAGCATAGTCATTCTATCGATCCAATTACCGTCCCTATCTATTTCATCCAAAGAAAACATATCGCATCACCTCCCTTGTGATAATTTGTAAAGATCAGTCACCGACTCCCAGTCATGATCGATTATGCTAGTTGAATGTGTTGCAATGATAACTTGTGAGAAATCATTAAGTGCTATGATTTTATTTATTGATGTAAGAAAATCCTGCTGCCAAGCAATATGCAATGAATTTTCAGGCTCATCTATCAATATTAACTTGTGTTTATTTGCGTTAAAAATCAAATCAAACAATATTACAATTTGATTTTGTTCTCCAGACGAAAGTACGTTCCTATCTATAACGTTATTATTCACGCCATTAAAATAAAAACCTTTTTCTTTAGAGATAATAACGCTCTTGTTCGCCATCACTTTATCTTTGATAGAACTCTCAAAAAGTTTTATTTTTGTGTAGAGATTCTCAAGAGGCTCGAGCTTTTGAAAAGCATCCGATATATGTAAATCCAGCACAGTATAAAATTCAGAACTGTCCAGAGTTTCATTGTCATAGTCTGCACTTATGACATCCTCAGATTCAATCAAACCACTAGCCATATATAACTTTCTTCTTTCTTGTAGAGTAAACAGACGCTCACGGAGAAAAGAACGGTTAGGGGATTTACTTTTTTTCAATGATGAAAAAAGCCTCGACGGAAATGTAGAATCAAGTTTTTGAGAAATAGCAGCCGACTGGTCATTAACCTCATTAATTAACTCCCTTAACATTTCCGCTCGATTGTCAATTATACTAACATTGCCACCTAAATTATCTAAACGTTCAGCTTTAATGAAAAAAATAAAATCATCTGGAAAATTAGACTTTAAAAATTTCACATTGAAATTACTTTCACTTTTCTTCTTTTTATCTGATATGGATTTATTAAGATTATAGAAAATCTTAATAAACCTATCACTATCGGGCCCATGCCCTGTAACACTAGATATTCCATCATCTATAACTTCATTTTCACCAGAAAATAAACCATCATCACCTTCAAAGCCGTCAACAATCAAAGATATTAACTTCTCCCTAACTTCTTCATTTTTATTTAAAATAACCTTTATGCTACTCCTTGTCTTTATTAACTCAACAAATCCAGATGTTGTTGACAGTTTTATGTTTTTAAAAGGTAGGTTTTTAAATAAATAAAGCTCACCTTTAGATATTGATTTAATAATATTTAAAATAATAGTTTTACCATAACCGTTAGGCCCGGTCAGGAATGACACTTTTCTATTATCTAATGGTATCAAGTAGTCAAAGTTGTCAAAAAGCTTTTCAATTCTTAGAGAAATTAGTTGCATTTCATGTAGTCCATAAAGAAAAACAATTATGGCGGTGTTATATAGTAGATAACCCATAAGAAACACCAAGAAAATAATTCAAATTACAAGAGTAAAAAATAACAAAGGAAATCCATATGAGAAACTGGGGGAATTAGGAAAATAAGAGAATCAATTAAAAACCAACATATTCTAATACTAGATACATAGGTTCAAAAAAACATCCATTATGAAAACTCCAGTTTAGTTGTTGTAAAATATAAACATATCATAACTAAAACACAACTTACTTATCTACAATACATTAAAAAAATTTTAGACTAAGAGAAAGACCACAACAAGGCGTTTTACCAGCTCTGCTGCCATATGGAGCCGCAGTATCACCAGCTGGAGTTCGATACGCGCCTGTGGCTGACCGCACAGGCGCTGGAAGGACGTGAGGGGTAAACCCTCACGCGCTAGAGCGTTACCATTTCCCCGATGCGCCGCCGCCGCCGCTGCGACCGCCGCCACCGCTGAAGCCGTCATCACTGCTGTCGGAATCCCGGCTATGACTGGAGCGGGAGTCAGAACTGTCGTCAGAACGATCGCGGCTACCGCCACCGCCCAGCAGGGTGCCAATTAGCGATGAGATAAGCATCTGTACCATCAGGCTGCCGCCAAACAGCAGGCCGACATTATCACCATTTACAGCCTCGATACCTGAGGACAGCAGCGTGCTGATCAACGAAATACCGGTGACAATCCCGCTGACAAAAAGCGCCCTCAGCAGCGGGTTGCGGCGCAGGAAGAAGAACGGCAGCACTATCATGCCCAGTAGCCAGAGACCGACGCTGCCGCCGGACAGGGTAATGGCGTCATTAGATACTGTCGGAGCAGGTTCAGCCAGCGGACGCGGTGGCGTTGCCGGGGCATCGCCCTCGACCGGGACGCCCAGCTGGCGTGAAATACTCTGCACACCGGCGACTAATCCGGGGCCCATTTCCCCCTGTTTAAAGTGAGGAATGATGCTGCCGTTGATCACCTGTGCGGCCTGCACATCGGTGAAATCCCCTTCCAGCCCGTAGCCGACCTCAATGCGCACCGTGCGGTCGGTTTTCGCCATCACCAGCAGCAGGCCGTCATCGCGCTGTTTGTCACCGAGTTTCCAGGCATCGAATACCCGCGTGGCAAACTGCTCAATGCTGTCATCCCCGGTAGTATCGACGGTCAGCACCGCAAGCTGGTGGCCGGTTTTTTTCTCCAGCGCCACTATCTGAGTCGTAATCTGCTGGACATCCGTGGCGCTCAGTACGCCCGCGTCATCCGTCACGCGCTGCTGCAATGTCGGTACGGCCACTGTCGCGGCCAGACTGGTCAGGGGCAGCACCGCTAGCAGGATCAGGGTGAAAAATCGCATGGTGATCCCTTATTTCGCGCGGGCAGGCTGTGAAAAATCCACTTGAGGGGCGGTGGATATCTGCGCCACATTTTCCGGCTGGAAATTTTCTTTACGCTGGTAGCCCATCACTTTGGCGGTCAGTGAACCCGGGAACTGGCGGATCATCAGGTTGTAGTCCTGCACCGCACGGACATAGCGCTGGCGCGCCACGGCAATACGGTTTTCCGTACCTTCCAGCTGCACCATCAGGTTGTTAAACATCTGATCCGCTTTCAAATCAGGATAGCGTTCGCTGATCACCAGCAGGCGCGACATCGCGCTACTCAGCTCTGACTGCGACTGCTGGAAAGCCTGCATGGTCTGCGCATCTTCCGGGGCATTTTGTACCTGGGTCAGGCTGCCGATTTTCGCGCGGGCGTCGGCGATGCTTTTAAACACCTCGGCTTCATGGCTGGCGCTGGCTTTTGCCGTGGCCACCAGATTCGGGATCAGGTCGGCACGGCGTTGATACTGGTTCAACACTTCTGACCATTCAGTGGAGACGGCTTCGTCGCGCTGCTGGATTTGGTTATAGTCGCAGCCGGAAAGCCAGAACATCACAGGCAGCAACAGCAGCCAGCGAAAACGTGCAGGGAATAACATGATTTCGTCCTTAAAATAAAGAAAGGGGCAAGGTGAGCATTATACAGGCACCGCCCGATAGCGCTGTTTTACTTATATAAAATCTTTCGCCTGCTGGATCAAACTGGTTTTGGTCAGCGCCCCCAGATATTTCCGCTCCAGCGGATTATTCAGCACCGGCAGGCGCTCCAGCGTGACGCGCGCGAACGCTTCCCAGCCTTCTTTGATGGTCTGGTTCTCGTAAACCGTGGGGAATTGGGTGTCGACCACACAGCTGACCGGGGAGGTCAGGGTGATCTCTTTATCCAGAACCTTATGCGAGATATCGTGGATCGACACCGCGCCAATAAACTCCCCTTGCTCGCCAATCACATAGACAAAGCGTTCACGCTTGAGTGAGCTGACCGCCAGCGCTTTACCGACAGAATCCTGTGGCGTCAGCGCCGCGCCGGAGACGATAAACTGCGAAATAATGCCGTTATCAAAATCAAACTTGGCGTCAGAGCGGCTGAAGTGGCGGGTCATTACCGAGTAGGTGCTGCTGGAGTGCAGACGGTAGACGGTCATGGAAGCCAGTACGCTGGCGATCATTGCCGGGAACAGCAGGCTGCTGTTGAGCGTCATCTCCAGCACCATCAGCATCGCCATCAGCGGCGCCTGACTGACGGACGCCAGCACCGCGCCCATCCCCACGGCGGCAAACACTTCGGCATTGCCAACCGGTAATCCGGCGGCGGCGGCCAGCAACGCCACCATTTCCCCCATCAGTGCACCAATCAACAGCGCCGGAGTAAACAGGCCGCCCACAGCATTGGAACCGACGGAGATCGCCGTGGCCAGCATCTTCAGCAGCAGCAGTGCCAGCAGCATCGGCAGCAGGAAATCCCCCGCCATAATGCGCACAATCACTTCATAGCCGTTACCGAGGATCTGGGTGCTGCCAATCGCCAGCGCGCCCACCAGCAGTCCGCCAAGGCCGAGGCGTAGCGGCAGGCTGCGAATGGGCGCGAAGCAGCGCTTACTCTGACCAATCAACCACAGCATGCCCCAGCCCAGCAAACCCGCCAGCAACCCGATGACCACGGTTAGCGCAATACTGCCGGGCGTCAGATCAAACTGGCTGTGGGAAAACGGGTACATTGCCGAACGGTGCCCGAGGGACCACATGGTCAGCACCGCCACGCCGGACGCGATAATCAGGGGGATCAGACGCTGCATGGCAGAGATACCGAAAGCGATTTCCGCGACAAAAATCGCCGACGCCAGCGGCGCATGGTACACCGAGGCCAGCCCGGCGGCAGCAGCCATCGCCACCACGTCACTGTTTTTCAGCGGCAGCGATTTGAACCACCAGCGCCCCATCAGGCTGCCTGCCAGCGCCGACAGCTGCACCATCGGCCCTTCACGCCCGATAGACGCGCCGCTGCTGATACTCGCCAGCGATGACAGCCCGCGAAACAGCGAGGTGCGCGTGGGCACCGCATCCAGCTGGGCGTTAATCACTTCCAGATAATCGGTTCGCACCGTCTGCTTTTGCTCAATGGCGGTGGCATAACGCAGCAGGAAACCGGCAATCAGCCCCCCCGCACCGACAATCAGCGGCCAGCAGTACCAGGGGTAAACACGCATCGCCTGGGTAATATCGGTTTGTCCATTAAACACCAGACCATCAATCAGGTTTATCGCTTCACGAAAGCCCAGCGTCACCAGGGAGGCCACCAGCCCGACCGGGATCGCCACCAGAATACTGGTCCAGTTAAGTGCATGTTTACTCTGCGGGCTGCGAACGCTCATCGGGTTCCCTCGGGATGATTTTCTGTATGGTGCGAGAGGTGAGCTGAAAAATCAAATCACTCCTTTTAGTCATTGCCAGGCTGCACACAGATGGTAATCTGCTTTTTCGTTCACTCAGCCGCACAGGAACACTATGATTCGCTTTGCCGTCGTTGGAACCAACTGGATCACCCGTCAGTTTGTCGATGCTGCCCATGAAACCGGAAAAATGAAGCTGACCGCCGTTTATTCACGCTCGCTGGCACAGGCAAAGACCTTCGCCAGCGACTATCCGGTAGAAAAGCTGTTTGATTCGCTGGAGGAGATGGCCGAATCCGATGCTATTGATGCCGTCTACATCGCCAGCCCCAACGCTCTGCACTGTCCACAGTCACTGCTGTTCCTACGCCACCGTAAGCACGTAATCTGCGAAAAGCCGCTGGCCTCGAATCTGCGCGAGGTTGAAGCCATGATCGCCTGCGCCGCTGAACATCAGGTGGTGCTGTTTGAAGCCTTTAAAACCGCCAGCGTGCCGAACTTCCTCACGCTGCAACAGGCGCTGCCGAAAGTGGGCACGCTGCGCAAAGCCTTGATCAATTACTGCCAGTACTCCTCCCGCTATCAGCGTTATCTGGATGGCGAGAATCCCAACACCTTTAATCCGGCATGGTCTAACGGCTCAATCATGGATATCGGCTATTACTGCCTCGCTACGGCGGTGAATCTGTGGGGGGAACCTGCCAACGTGATGGCCAGCGCCAGCCTGCTGGAGAGCGGCGTTGATGGTCACGGTACGGTGATCCTCAACTACGGCGATTTCGACGTGACCTTACAGCACTCAAAAATCAGCCAGTCTACGCTGCCAAGCGAAATTCAGGGTGAAGAGGGATCGCTGGTGATTGAGCAGGTGTCTGAGTGCCAGCGCGTCAGCTTTATCCCGCGCGGTGGTAAAGCGCAGGATCTGACGCAGCCGCAGCATATCAATACCATGCTGTATGAAGCGGAGGTTTTTGCCCGCCTGGTGGAGAATAATCAGTGGGATCACCCCGGACTGGAAACGTCACGCATCACCGCGAAGCTGTTGACGGAGATCCGCCGCCAGACCGGGGTGATCTTCCCGGCCGATGCCACTGTGTAAATATTTCTAAATATTACTGAAGAAGATTGACCTTCGGCGGCTGCCCGCCTATCTTTTGCAACAGCAAAGGGGAGTAACTTCTTCGTCAGTTAATCGTCAATACGACATCCACATGATGTCCGGTTACTGAGCAACCAAATGCTGGTTGTAAGTGAGACCTTGCCGGAAGGCGAGGTTTGCTTACAGCATCAATAATATTGTGGCTAATCCCTTCCGATATACCCTATAGATTTCAGGTCGCAGAAAGGCGGCAACTGAGTGAATCTCCATGAGCTTACATCAGTAAGTGACTGGAGTTCGTGAAGGCAGCCAACGCATCTGCGGCATGAAAGATGACGGGTAGTTGGCCATTTTTGTTATTGGGGCAAAAAAATGAATACTGTCGGTACGCCGTTACTCTGGGGCAGCTTCGCTGTCGTTGTCGTGATTATGCTGGCGATTGACCTGCTGTTGCAGGGCCGTCGTGGCGCACACACCATGACCATGAAACAAGCGGCCGCCTGGTCGCTGGTCTGGGTCACCCTCTCACTGTTATTTAACGCTGCCTTCTGGTGGTATCTCACCGGCACCGCCGGGCGCGAAGTCGCGGATGCGCAAGCGCTGGCCTTCCTCACCGGTTATCTGATTGAAAAAGCGCTGGCCGTCGACAACGTGTTTGTCTGGCTGATGCTGTTTAGCTATTTTGCCGTTCCGGCCGCATTGCAGCGCCGGGTGCTGATCTACGGCGTGCTGGGCGCGATTGTGCTGCGTACCATTATGATCTTTGCCGGAAGCTGGCTGGTGACCCAGTTTAGCTGGCTGCTCTATATCTTCGGCGCATTCCTGCTGTTTACCGGGATCAAAATGGCGCTGGCGAAGGAAGATGACAGCGCGATTGGCGATAAGCCGCTGGTGCGCTGGCTGCGTAGTCGTATGCGCATGACGGACAAAATCGAAGGTGAACGCTTCTTTGTGCGTAAGAATGGCGTGCTGTTTGCCACACCGCTGCTGCTGGTGCTGATTATGGTTGAGCTGAGCGACGTCATCTTCGCCGTCGACAGTATTCCGGCTATTTTCGCGGTGACCACCGATCCGTTTATCGTGCTGACGTCTAACCTGTTTGCGATCCTCGGCCTGCGTGCCATGTACTTCCTGCTGGCAAACGTGGCAGAGCGTTTCACAATGCTGAAATACGGCCTGTCGGTGATCCTGGTGTTTATCGGGGTGAAGATGTTGATTGTCGACTTCTTCCATATCCCCATCGCCATTTCACTCGGCATTGTGGGCGGTATTCTGGCGCTGACGCTGATCATTAATGCCGTGGTTAACTATCGGAACGATCAGAAGACATCCTGATCGATAGCGGCAAACATCCAGGGGCCGATCGTCTTTTTCGATCGGCCCTTTTTGTTGTGGATGGCATAAAAACACGCACTTTTCCCTTTCCCTGTCAGATGATTTCCTTATACTCCCCTGCGCAAACACCCCAGAAACATCGATAACGATAGCGATTTTAAAATATGCGTACAGAAAACAGTGACCGTGGGCTGGTTCAGCGCCTGCTCCAGGGCAGCCTGGTAACACAAATTATGATTGGGCTGGTGGCCGGCATTGCCCTGGCCTGGTTCTCAAAAAGCAATGCGCTGGCCGTCGGCCTGCTGGGTGAGCTGTTTGTCAGCGCACTGAAAGCCGTGGCCCCCTTGCTGGTCCTGGTACTGGTGATCGCCTCAATTGCTAACCATCAGCAGGGACAAAAAACCAATATTCGCCCGATTGTGATGCTCTATCTGCTCAGTACCTTCTGTGCCGCCATTGTGGCGGTGGTCGCCAGCCATCTGCTGCCGCAGACGCTGACATTACAAGCCGCCAGCACCGAGATTGTGCCGCCGTCCGGGATTCTTGAAGTGCTGCGTGGCCTGCTGATGAGCATGGTCACCAACCCGATTGAAGCGCTGATGAAAGCCAACTATATCGGCATCCTGGTGTGGGCTATCGGTCTGGGCTTTGCATTCCGCCACAGCAGCGATACCACCCGTGCATTTCTCAATGATGCCTCCGATGCCGTGACGCGTCTGGTGCGTATTGTGATCCGCTTTGCGCCCATCGGGATTTTCGGCCTGGTGGGATCGATTCTCGCCTCGACCGGCTTTGATGCGCTGTGGGAATATGCCAGCCTGCTGATCCTGCTGCTGGGTTGTATGCTGCTGATGGCGCTGGTGTTTAACCCGCTGCTGGTGTGGTGGCAGATCCGCCGTAATCCGTATCCGCTGGTGTTTACCTGCCTGCGTGAAAGCGGCGTAACCGCCTTCTTTACCCGCAGCTCGGCCGCCAATATTCCGGTGAATATGGCGCTGGCGAAAAAGCTGGGTCTGGATGAAGACACTTACTCGGTGTCCATTCCGATTGGCGCCAATATCAGTATGGCGGGCGCATCGATCACCATTACCGTGCTGACGCTGGCAGCGGTGAATACGCTCGGGATCCATGTCGATGTGGGTACCGCTATTCTGTTAAGCCTGGTGGCGTCGATTTGTGCCTGCGGGGCTTCAGGTGTGGCGGGCGGTTCGCTGCTGCTGATCCCGGTCGCCTGTAATATGTTCGGGATACCGAATGAAGTGGCGATGCAAGTGGTGGCTGTGGGCTTTATTATCGGGGTCTTGCAGGATTCAGCTGAAACCGCGCTGAACTCATCGGCGGACATTCTGTTTACGGCTGCGGCCTGTATGGCGGAAGATCGCCGGGTTGAGCAGAACGCGTAAATTAACCCAGGGCGAGGCGTGCCTCGCCCCTACGTTGTTCAGGTGTAGGGGTCGGGCATGGGTACAGACCGACCACATGGGTAACACTTTAGACTGACCACATGGGTAACAGTTATAAACGGCATAGCGGAGGAGACTCACTATGCCCTGGACTGAGACTGTTACCATGCAACGCCTCGATTTTATCCGTGCCTGCCTCGCAGGCACACACTCTGTCGCTTCACTTTGCCGCCAGTTCGGCATCAGCCGCAAAACCGGCTACAAATGGATTGAACGCTTTGACCCCGGCGACCTTCGCTCCCTTGAAAACCTCTCCCGGGCGCGCCTCACCTCATCCTGCGTTATCCCTCCCGGCATGGCACAGTGCCTGATATCCCTGCGCCGCGCCCACCCGGACTGGGGACCAAAAAAACTGCGCCACTGGCTGATTAACACGGGCCATCCCGGCCACGTTCCTGCCGCCAGCACCATCGGCAGCCTGCTTGACCGCGAAGGGCTGGTCACGCCCCGTAAAGTCCGCCGCCGCACGCCCGGTAACGCCGCCGGTCTGACGGATATCTGCCGCGTTAATCAGGTCTGGAGCGCAGACTTCAAGGGCTGGTTCCGTCTGCGTGACCGCAGCCTCTGTCGGCCCTTCACCCTGACGGATAACCTCAGCCGCTACCTGCTGGCGTGTGAAGCAGGCACCCGTGAAACCGGGGCGTTCGTCCGCCAGAATCTTGAGCGGGCCTTCCGGGAATACGGGCTGCCGGACGTGATACGCACGGACAACGGGCATCCCTTCGCCGGTACGGGCATTGCCGGCCTGAGCCGGCTCAGCGTCTGGCTGATAAAGCTGGGCATCCTGCCGGAACGGATCAGGAAAGGGCATCCGGAAGAGAACGGACGGCATGAGCGGATGCACCGTTCACTGAAGGGTGCGCTGGCGTGCGGCAACATCTTCACGACGCAGGCAGAGCAGCAGGCGTGGTTCGACGCATACCGGCGAGAGTTCAACGCAGAACGGCCGCACGAGGCGCACGGAGGAAAAACGCCGTCGACGGTATGGACACCGTCAGCACGGAGGTGGGACGGGGAGGTACCGGAGGTGAAATACCCGGAGGGCTCAAGGCTGCTGCGGGTTCAGGCAAAGGGAGGGATAAAGCTGGATGAATGGATGTTCCTGAGCGAAGCGCTGAGGGGAGAATACGTGAGGCTGGTCGAAGTGGATGACGGCGTGGATGTCATCCTCTTCGACCGGCTGATACTGGCTTACTATGAACGGGCAGAAAAGCGTATTATCAGGGTCGACCCGGCATAAAAGTGTTACCTGTGTGCCCGGTCTGATCTGTTACCTATGTACCCGGTCCTACACATGCCCGACCCGCACATTCGTACAGAGGGATTAATGATCCTGACGCACTACACTACTGCCGCTGAGTGCGGCGGCGCGTTTATGGCTGAGTAGGGCGTTCAGTAAAATCGCCCCAAACGTTGCCGTACCGATCCCACCGAGCGTAAAGCTGCCGATTTTTAGTGCGAAATCTCCCGCACCCAGTACCAGTGTCACGGCAACCATAATCAGATTACCATTCTGGCTGAGATCGACATTGTTCTGTACCCAAATGCGAGCACCGGCTACCGCAATCAAACCAAACACAACGATTGATGCGCCGCCAATAACAGGCCCCGGGATGGTATGAATCAGAGCGCCAAATTTGGGTGAGAAGCCCAGTACCATGGCAATCAGAGCCGCGGCGACAAAGACCAGCGTGGAGTAAACTTTCGTCACCGCCATCACGCCGATATTTTCCGCGTAAGTGGTGACGCCGCTGCCGCCAACGCCGCCGGATAACATCGTTGCCACCCCGTCACCGACAAATGCCCGGCCCATATAAGGGTCAAGATTGCGTCCGGTCATACCGGCTACGGCCTTGATATGTCCGAGGTTCTCGGCCACAAGAATGACCGCCACCGGCGCAATCATCACCATGGCCTGAGTACTGAACGTCGGGCTGGTGATCAGCGGCATGCCAAACCAGGGGGCATTCGCCAGCAGGCTGAAGTCGACGGGTTTCCCTAATCCAAAGCCGTTGGTCAGCAGCGCATAGATTGCCCAAGCGACAATCAGCCCAACGAGGATCAGCAGGCGCTGCACCATGCCGCGGGTGAATACCGCGACCACGCCGATACACAACACGGTCATGACTGCCATCCAGCTATCGAACATCGAGGCTGAAACGCCGCGCACGGCAATCGGTGCCAGGTTCAGACCAATCGCCATGACAACGGCACCCGTCACCACGGGCGGCATCAATTTTTCTATCCAGCGGGTGCCTGCTTTCATCACCACAAAACCGATCAGGGTGTAAACCAGACCGCAGGCAATGATGCCACCCAGCGCCACGCTGAGGTTCGGGTTCAGTCCCTGACCGCTAAAGCCCGTCACGGCGATCACCACGCCCACAAACGCCGCGCTGGAGCCCAGATAACTGGGTACGCGGCCTCCGGTGATCAGGAAGAACAGCAACGTACCCACGCCCGACATCAGGATCGACAGGTTCGGGTCCAGCCCCATCAGCAAAGGCATCAGCACGGTGGCACCAAACATGGCGACCGCGTGCTGCAGGCCCATCACTACCGTTTGCCCGAGGGGCAGTGTTTCATCAGGCGCGACAATACCGGTTGTCGACGCTGTCGTTTTCGACCATTGAGGGAACCAGGAACCTGCCATCGTTATCTCCAGAGTGTGAGCACTGCATTGACCGGCGAGTAAAGCCCGGGATCAGAAACTACGTTGTGGTAACGGGTGGTAGCCACGATCGAAATAGATCAGGCCATGATTGCTGTCGCTGAACACCAGTGCCTGTGCCTCGCACACTAAAATATCGTGGGTGCCGACGCTCATCACCTGTGTCACCAGACAGTCAAACGACACCAGTGCGCCGCTGAGGATCGGCGATCCGGTGACCTGCGTTGACCAGTCAGCGGCGATAAATCGCTCGGCCATCGGCGTTTTACCGCCAAACAGGTTAGATAGCGCTTCATGACCGGACGCCAGCGTATTCACGCAAAGCTGTCTGTTTTCTCTGAAGGTCTCATACACCGATGCGGAACGGTTCAGGCACACCAGCAGCGTCGGTGGCGTGTCGGTGACGCTACACACCGCCGAGGCAGTAAATCCGGCACGTCCGGCAGGGCCATCGGTGGTGATAATATTGACGGCGGCACCCAGGCGTGCCATCGCATCGCGGAATTGTTGCTTTTCCACGCCGGTGACAGGCGGGGTGGGTGCCAGGGTATTCAAGGTTTCTGCCATAGTGGCTCCATATCAGCGGTATTCGCGGCCAGGCTGTCATCTTGCAGCCAGCCCATCAGCAGGTGATTAAAGGTGGAAGCGTCGGTGACACTCATAGCGTGGCCACCCCAGTTCATGCGTTGCAGGGTGGCGTGCGGCAATGCTGCCAGCAGTTGTTCGGAACAGGTCCATGGCACCAGCAGGTCGTCGCGTGAACAGAGCAACAGCACGGGCTGGGTAATCTGTGCGGCATGAGAACTGTAGTCGCAGGCCATCAGCGCATGCAGGCGCTTGAGCAAGTTATCCATACCCTGAAAATGCGCCGTATGCAGCGTATCTTCAGCTTCAATACGTGCCTGATGTTCCGACAGCCAGTCAGCGGGATAAAGAAACAGTGGCTGGGCACGAACATAAGCCTCGACCCCGACATTAAGCAGCAGATCCTGGCGTACGCGGAAACAGCGACGGGTGTGTGCATCCAGTTGTAACCAGCCGTTAACCAGCACCAGCCGCGACACACGTTCGGGGTAGTCGAGTGCCAGCTGTAGGGCAACCATGCCACCGAGCGCATGGCCAACTATATCGAACTGCATAATATTGTGCTGTTCCAGCAGCATCGCCAGCTCACTGGCCATCTGCGACATACTGTAGCCTTCAGGCAGCGTATCCGGACTTTTTCCGGTGCCGCGCTGGTCGTAAACCACCACGCGAAATGCCGCGCGTAGCGCATTCATTTGCGGCAACCAGAAACTCCCCAGTCCGCCCAGTCCGGCAGATAACACTACGGTTCTGGCCCCGGGTTCATCGCGACCTGACAGCTCAATATGCATGAGTCACTCCTTATTTACCGATATGCGCCACGCTGGCGATTTCAATCAGCGCATCGGGTTTCACCAGTCCGCACTGAATGCAGAAGCGGGCGGGCTTTTCGCCGGGAAAATAGTCTGCGTACACCGCGTTCACGGCAGCGTAGTTACTCCAGTCGGTAATAAAAATGGAGTTAAATGTCACGTCATCCATTGTGCCGCCTGCGGTTTCAATCACGCTCTTAATCGTTTCCAGCACGTGGCGGGTTTGCGCGGCGGCATCTCCCACGTGAACCACATTATTGTCTTTATCGAACGGCAGCGTGCCGGAGACATACACCACGCCATCGGCCAGCGTTCCCGGAACAAAAGGGGCGATCGGTACGCTGGTGCCTGGTGGGGTAATAATCGTTTTTGGCATTGTTTTTTTCTCCGTTTAAAAAGCAGGTGTCAGGCTGTCTGGGCTGCAGTGGCCGGTTCCGTTTGTAATGCCGAGCAGAAACTGCCGACGTCAGACACCCAACCAAAGAAGGTTTCAATATTGAACAGGGCGGCCTGCTGGGCAAACAGTGGGCCTGCCTGATAGGTGGCGTCCTCAAGGACGATGCCGAAGTATTCAAGGAAGAAACCGTCACGCAGGGTGGACTCCACGCATACGTTGGTGGCAATGCCGGTAAACACTAAATGACGGATGCCCCGACTGCGCAGCATGCTGTCGAGTGCAGTATTAAAGAAGCCGCTATAGCGCGGTTTAGGCAGCACGATATCGCCCGGCTGCGGTGTCAGCTGATCGACCAGCTCATAATCCCAGCCACCCTTTGCCAGCAACGTGCCCTGCAGTTCCGGGTTCTGGCGCATGGTTTTCAGCGCATTCGATTTATGCCAGTTCGGTGAACCGGGTCCGCCGGCTTCGACGTACTGATCGTCCCAGCCATTCTGGAACCAAATCACCTGGATCCCGGCCTGACGGGCAGCCTTGACCGCCACATTGATCTGATCGATGACCGGGCGAGTGGCCGACACGTCAAACCCGGCGAGATCGAGATAGCCGCCGGTGGTGGCATAAGCATTCTGCATATCCACGACGATCAGTGCCGTTTGCTCCGGTGGGAAGACAATCGCTTCCGGGCGCGCGGGCAGGGTGATAGCGTCCAGGGTGGATGCGGTAGTGCACACAACAGCAGGTTTGTTATTCATTATGCCACCTCCTGTGCAGCATCAATCACATCGATACGGCACTGCATCAGCGGCTGGATACGCTCGCCAAAGTTCTCAATACCTTGCAGGAAGTCATCGAAGGTCAGCAGCACGCCGTGGGTGCCTTCCACCGTGGCAACGTCGTCGAGCATCCGCGCCACGTTGGCATAGGAGCCGACGAGGGTGCCCATATTGATATTCACGGCGGAAGTCGGGTCGGCCATCTGGCGTACGTTGGTGTCGCTGCCGGATCGTTTGTCCTGCTGGCTTTGGGTGGTCAGCCACGACAGCGCCTCTTCATCGGCACCGGCTTTGTAATGTTCCCATTTGGCGCGTGCGGCCTCATCGGTTTCATCAGCGATGATCATAAACAGCACATAGGAGCCGACATCGCGGCCTTGTGCATCGGCTGCGCTTTTCATCCGAGCCGCCGTCGGGGCGAAAGCGGTTGGCGTATTCACACCCTTACCAAAACAGAAGTTGTAGTCGGCGTGTTTGGCTGAAAATTCCATGCCTGCGTCGCTCTGTCCTGCGCAGATGACCTTCATCGGTTTCTGCGGTTGCGGGCTGAGGCGGCAGTCATTCATGGTAAAGAACTCGCCTTTCAGGTCGGACTTACCGTTGCCCCAAAGATCGCGCAGGACGCTGACATATTCAGTCAGATAGTCGTAACGGCGTGAGAAGTATTCATCACCCGGCCACAGGCCCATTTGATCGTATTCGGGTTTCTGCCACCCGGTCACCAGGTTGACGCCAAAGCGGCCATTAGAGATGGAGTCGATGGTTGACGCCATGCGGGCCACAATCGCCGGAGGCAAGGTCAGGGTGGCGGCGGTGGCATAGATTTCAATGCGCGAGGTGACGGCGGCCAGGCCTGCCATCAGAGTAAAGGACTCGAGGTTATGGTCCCAGAATTCGGTTTTGCCACCGAAGCCGCGCAGTTTGATCATAGAGAGCGCAAAATCGAAGTGATAATGCTCTGCCTTCTGCACAATCGCTTTGTTCAGTTCAAAGGTCGGCATGTATTGCGGCGCGTTTTGAGAAATTAACCAGCCGTTGTTACCGATCGGGATAAAAACACCAATTTTCATGTGACATCCTCTGCTTGAGTGAAAGAGTGAATCCCGGCGCTGCGATGCATCCTGCAGTTTCCTTTGAAGCGGCGCTGTGAATCAAATTGCAAAGGCTGTGCCAGTTTGAAAATTGTTATTTAAAACAGTGAGTTGTTTTTTGTTTGTAAAACTCTGGTGGAATGAGTGGTCCATTTCAGACCATTTGGTAAAAAATGTTGCACAAAAAGCAGGCGAGGATGGTCAATTAGAGTGCATGCCTAAGGGATAGCGCTAATTAGGTATGCGTCAGCTGTTTTGCTATTATCCCCGCAACCCACATGGATCATGGAGTCACGGTGAATTCTACTGATAAGTTACCGGCTAAAGCCCCGACGCGTCGTTCGCGCGCGGTGGCTGCAAAGCGTTCCGCTATTCTCTCTGCGGCGCTGGAGTTTTTCTCACAGTTCGGCATTCATGGCACCAGCCTGGATAAGGTAGCCGAACGTGCAGATGTATCGAAAACCAATCTGCTTTACTACTTCCCCTCTAAAGAAGAACTTTATATTGCTGTGCTGAAGGACCTGCTGGATGTCTGGCTGGCACCGCTGCGCGCGCTGCGCCACGATCAGCATCCTCTGGAGGCAATACGCGATTACATTCGTCTTAAGCTGGAGGTTTCACGCGATCACCCTCAGGCTTCACGTCTGTTCTGCATGGAGATGCTGCAAGGCGCACCGTTACTTAAAGCCGAACTGGCGGGGGATTTGCGTCATCTGGTTGAAGATAAGGCGGCCATCATAGAAACCTGGGTTTTGCAGGGAAAACTGGCCGCTGTTCAGCCTGATCATCTGATCTTTATGTTGTGGGCCACGACCCAGCACTATGCTGACTTCGCCACCCAGGTGGAGGCGATAACCGGGCAGACGCTGAATGATGAGCATTTCTTCAACCAGACGGTCGAAAATGTGCAGCGTATGGTGATTGAAGGTATCCGCGTACGCTAAGAGCCGTGATTAACAGGGAGCGATGATGGATTCCGTTTCACAACTGGTATTGGGCGCATCGGTCGCTGTTGCCGTGATGGGGCGTAAAGCCCCGGTATGGCAGGCGGCTGCCGTGGGGGCGGTTTGTGGTACGCTGCCCGATCTGGATGTCTTTATTGATCACGGCGATGCCATCCGCAATATGACTCTGCACCGCACTGAGAGCCATGCGTTGTTCTGGCTGACGCTGGCGTCGCCGCTGCTTGCCGGGTTGTGCAGCCGTCTGTGTCGCCAGCCGCAGGCTTTCGGACGCTGGTGGGCGGCAGTGTGGCTGGCGCTGATTACTCATCCTCTTCTTGACCTGACCACTATATATGGCACGCAGTTAGCGCTGCCTTTCACCGATCGTCCTTTTGCCATCGGCAGCATGTTTATTATCGATCCGCTATATACTCTGCCCTTGCTGGCCGGGCTGATAGCGGCACTGGTATGGCGACACCGTCACGGGCGGCGCTGGAATACGCTGGGCTTAAGTCTGAGCTGCCTGTATCTCGTCTGGAGCATGGTGGCGCAGGCATGGGTCACTCACGAGGTGAAGCAACAGCTGGTTCAGCAGCACGTCAGCGCAGAGCGACTGCTGGTGACGCCCACGGCATTTAACACAGTACAGTGGCGTGTGGTGGTGATGTCGGCTGATGATTATCAGGAAGGATTTTGGTCGTTATTGAGCCCGGATAAGCCGCTGGCGCTTACCCCTCATGACAACGGCAGTGCACTGTATCAACAGTACAGCAGTAACTGGTATGTTCAGCGCGTGGTCTGGTTCAGTCGTGGTTTTTATGCGATGAAGCGGGTGGGGGATCATATTACGATCACTGACCTGCGGATGGGGGAAGAACCCAATTACAACTTTACCTTTGATCTCGGCCCTGAGCCATTACAAGACGGGCCATTTAAACCGGAACGCTTACCGGTTCAGCGCCCTCCACTGGGGCAGGCGCTGCATAAACTGTGGTCACGATTCTGATGCAGCAGGCAAGGTTGACCTGGCCTGCTTGTTTATCAGGCAGATTTACGCTGACGCAGGAACCATCCCACCGCCAGAATGATAAACCACAGTGGCGTGACCATCAGCGCCTGACGGGTATCCTCTTGCAGCGTTAACAGTACCAGCACAAAGGCAAAGAAGGCCATACACACCCAGCACATAAATTTGCCCAATGGCATTCTATAGCTGGATGTCGCGTGGCGTTCCGGATGCTTCTTGCGGTAGGCCAGATAAGAGCAAAGGATAATCGTCCAGACAAACATAAACAGAATGGCAGATACCGTCGTGACCAGCGTGAACACCGTCATCACATTGGGGATCAGGTAAATCAGCGCGACGCCGCCCAGCAAACACAGGCAGGAGAAGAACAGACCTGTGGTCGGCACCGAACGGCGTGACAGCAACCCAAAGCGGCGATGTGCCACACCCTGCTGAGCCAGACCGTAAAGCATGCGGCTGGTCGAGAAGATGCCGCTGTTAGCCGATGAGGCCGCGGAGGTCAGTACCACAAAGTTCACGATGCTCGCCGCTGCCGGTAAACCAATCAGCATAAACATTTCAACAAACGGGCTACGATCGGCCACCACCTGATCCCACGGCGTCACCGCCATAATCACCATCAGCGACAAAACGTAGAACATAATGATGCGTAAAGGGATGGCGTTAATGGCGCGTGGCAGGACGGTCTTAGGGTCATGCGTTTCTGCCGCCGCAGTACCGACCAGTTCGATACCCACAAAAGCAAACACCGCAATCTGGAAGCCGGCGAAGAAACCACTCAATCCTTTCGGGAACATCCCGCCGTGATCCCAGATGTTGCTCAGGGAAGCGGTACCGCCACCCGGTGACGGATAATGCATCGCGACCAGCACAATGCCGGTGGCAATCAGCGCAACAATGGCGACGATTTTAATAATCGCAAACCAGAACTCCATCTCGCCGAACAGTTTCACCGTCGCAATATTGAGCGACAGGAAAACGACGATGCACAGCAGGGCGCTCATCCAGATAGAGAAGTCCGGGAACCAGAGCTGGAAATAGGAACTGATGGCCACGACATCGGCAATCCCGGTGACCACCCAACAGAACCAGTAGGTCCAGCCGGTGAAATAGCCTGCCCACGGACCCAGCAGGTCGGCGGCGAAGTCGCTGAAGGATTTGTACTCAAGATTAGAGAGCAGCAGCTCGCCCATCGCGCGCATGACAAAGAACAGCATAAAACCGATGATCATATAAACGAAAATGATCGACGGCCCGGCAAGGCTGATCGTTTTTCCAGATCCCATAAACAGACCGGTGCCGATAGCACCGCCGATGGCGATCAGCTGAATATGGCGATTGTGCAGATTGCGCTGGAGCTGGTCCGCTCCTTTTTCAGAGGCAGCAGCCTCTTTTGATTGATCAACCATTAATGGGTTTCCTGTCCTGTGGTAATGATATGAAAGCTCTGATGGCTTTTCGTATGTCTGATGTTGTTGAGGTTAGTGCGATCAAGAGCTTAACGTAAAATCCCGGTCGATAAAGCAAAATTGCAGCTAAACTACGATAACGAAGCGTCATATGCTTAAAAACCCGGCATCACTTCTTTGTGCCAGGGTAAAAGGAGGGGAGTTGAAGCGATTCATCACGTTGGTTGCTGTTCTCCTCGCCGGAGGATGGCTGTGTTCGCTGCTGTTACGTGTTTTACCCCCCGCCTGGGATCCCTTTGCGCCATTGTCGGTCACCGATGCACCGACGCTGGTTACACGTTATAAACTGAAGAGACTGGCTGCCAACCCGGAGGCCTGTTTCGCGGTGCTGCAACAGGCTCGAACACAGGGATATCTGAGCTACACCCGACCAGGCACACAGCAGGGACGTTGTCCGTTGGTTGACCCGGTCAGAATAACGGGCTTTGGCGATGTGACCCTCAGCAGCACCTTCCTCAGCAGCTGCACGCTGGCGGTCAGCAGCGCGATGCTGGTCACTCAAACGCTCAAACCCATGGCTACTCGTGAGCTGGGGTCGCCACTAACGCGCATTGATCACCTCGGTAGCTACGCCTGTCGTAATATTTATCACCGTGCAGAAGGTCGCTTAAGTGAGCACGCCACGGCTGACGCCTGGGACCTCAGCGGTTTTCGTTTACAAAACGGCCAACGCATCAGTGTACTGAGTCACTGGAGAGGCGGAGATGATCGCAGCCGATGGTTGCACCTCGTCTTTGCCCGTAGCTGCCATCTGTTTGGTAATGCCTTAGGACCGGAATATAACGCGGCACATGCCAATCATTTTCATCTCGGTATGCGCGGTTTTGGTTTGTGCCGCTGAAAGCGCGTGGAGATGGCTGATACCTGCGGACAATAAATGAGACAACGAGTGATGAGCAATATTGATATAGCGCGATGCAATTAATGATGCATAAAGTCGATGCATTTGTAGGGCATGCACTCATGCTGCTTGTTTCAGGAGGCAGGTATTCGCAGAGACGTATTTTCGCATAACAATACGCAGCTGAACTTAAAACGAAAAGATGATGATGCAAATTGTACATATTGCCGTTAACCCCATGTGATAACTGTGGGATTGTCTGCTGTTGCTACATAGTCATTAACCTATTGCGTGAAAGCCAAATGGTAACAGGAGGGAGGTAATTGATAGTTATATCAATAAGTTTTGACTTTTTGTCGGACGAGTCACATTTTTTTTACTGAAAAAAAGCCCTGAAACACTGTAAAACTATTGTGCGTAAACGCCATGACAAAAGGGGCAAAATTATTGAATCTTTATAGGAAAAATCCTATTCTAACCCCTGTGGTGAGTGGTGCGATAAATCGATGTATCTCGTTGGCGACACTGAGAACAAAATGTTACATAGGTTATTATCGGTCTGGTGTCCATTTTTTGGGCTTATTTTCCTGGTGATTTTTATGCCCAAACAGATCAATACCTGAACGTTGTAAACTGTTTTTTGTTCAGAAATATCACTCTGGACAATTAAAATTTTTACTCGATTTCATTCATTTTTTTACTGCCATATTCACAATGACAATTATAATCAGGGCGGGGATTTTCCCTGTCGGACTGAGGCATTAATGACATCTGAGAACTATTTCAGTTGGCGAAACAGGATGCAATTGGCTTTTGGTACGGGAAGCAACACCGCTCATATTACCAGGATAATTGAGCAACAGGCGGGGGAGCTGGAATTCGATTTTTATGCTCTTTTTATTCGTCATCCCGTTCCTTTTACCCGGCCAAAAACTTTTTTTTACAGTAATTATCCGCAGAAGTGGATTGAGTATTATTTGCATGAAGACTTAGTGCAGCGCGATCCTGTGATGAAGAAGTGCCGTTCACCGGGAGCGATGTGGTTGTGGGGAGGCGATCTGCTCCCCGAGGAGCAGTGCGTTCTGCAAGCTGCCAGAGAACATGGTATTTATCACGGTATTTCTTGTTCCGTGATGGCGAAAAACAGATCCGTAGGTATATTATCGCTGTCGTCTGCCAATCCTTCTAAAATGATAGCGTTAACGACAGAACTTGAACTTAAACTCCAGTATATTTCGGAGCTGTCAATGGCTGCATTGATCGAAATGGATGATATTTCGATGCTGGCAACGAAACTGGAATTAAGTGAAAGAGAACTCGAAATTCTCAAATGGACCGCAGAGGGAAAAACATCGGCAGAAATATCACTGATCCTCTCTATCTCAGAGAATACCGTTAATTTTCACCAAAAAAACATGCAAAAACGATTTAATGCACCAAACAAAACGCAAATTGCCTCTTATGCCGCAGCAATCGGTTTAATCTGAAAGAGGATGCAACTACCAAATTTGGTAGTTTCGAATTGCCACCCGGTTGTCTACCCTGCGCCCAGGGTAACAACCCTGCCCGAACCGTCAGGAGCGGCGCTCACGAGGGAATGCGACAGGGGATCATGAATGAAGATTATCCAGACCAAGCTGAAGGACATGCCGTCATCTTTACTGGCAGAATTAGGAAGTTATCGTTACAGCGTCTTTGCCAGAGGTGAAGGTTGGTCGATTCCGTCTCGTCTCAGTACCCCGGGCCAGGAGTACGATCGCTTCGATCGTTCCGATGTGATCTGGTTGATTGCCTGGACTGCGCAGTTTGGTATCTGTGGTTGTGCGCGTTTAATGGCATGGCAGGATCCGGACAGCAACCGTTCAGCCGCAGGTGCTGAAAATAGTAACAATGAGAGTGATATCGTCTGGGAAATGTCACGTTTCTCTGCCCGGCTTGAAATTGATGCGGAGTTGCCGCTGAACATTTTATGGCATGCGGTGCAGTTGGCGGGACAATCGGGCATTCAGTATCTCTACAGTGCGGCAACGCCGATGCTGGAGCAGATGTTTGAACAGCATCAGGTGAACTATGATCCGCTCACACCAGGGATCATTCAGTCAGAAGACAACCTGTTTGCGGTCAAAATCCCGATTGCTCAGCCGAATCTGGCTGAAAAGTTCCATGGCGCACGTCGCTTCCGGCCTGAAGAAGTGCTGCCTACACTTGGGGTATCTGTTAGCTGGGGGCCACGCGGGCGCTAAGTTTATTATCCATGCCATTTCGACCACAGCGTGATCAGCACCCACGCTGCTACGCCCCAGCATAATACGGCTGCCAGCAGTGCCAGTGGCAGCCGCATCATCGTAATAAAATACCAAAGTGCCAGCAGATAGATAAAGTAGGGCAGAATCGCCCACATGCCAAAGACGATGGTGGTTCGCAGCGCCTCGATGCCCCGCTCACTGGCCACAATATAGTGGGCTATCAGTGCGAAGGTGGGAAACAGCGGAATGAGACCGGCAAGATAGTAATGACGGGTTCTCGATAACAGGCCGATTAACACCACGACCGCAGCACCCAGTATTGCTTTGAAAAGTAAGCCCATTGCTTTGTTCTGTCAGTTAAAACACTACGGTGTGACAAAACCAATAAAAAAGCAACGGGCGTTTAACGCGGCGGGAAGGCGGGTGTATTACTGACGATAAGCGTGTTTGATCTGCTTGACCGTATTGCTGAACACTTCTGCCTGCTGCTGATCTTCCAGCGCGGCGATGTAGCGTTCCATATTGATGATGACTTTCCCGGCATCTGCCTGACCCATACCTTTCAGCATCAGTGTGACAAGTGCTTTCATGCACGTCACTTCGTTAGCTAATGCCTGCACTTCTTCGCTGGTTGAAAAGTCAGTCTCGCTCATGATTTCTCCCGATAGTCTTTGAAAAAACAGTGCTTCCGGTTAGTTTACCAGGCACGTAAAGTGTTCGAAAGTATATCATATAATGGCATGAAGAAAGCAGTGAGTCGGTTAAGATTAATGATAAAACAATCGGTTGTGCGTTAGTGTTATGTCACGTTGTAGAAAGTGCTAAAATTTAGGAAAATATTGACTTTATTTTTAAATGAAAAATAGCATTTTTTATACAACTTATTGTAAATTATAATTTATTTTATTATGGTGCTGGCGGATGAGATTTTTTTCGACCTAAAAGATTAACGTTTACAAGTTACACCTTTGCATTATTGAAGAATTTACGTGCTATTTAGCTTCTGCAGATAAATTAGATTTGGTATAAAGTTCGACATTATTTCTGTTCTAACAGCCGTGAAAAAGTAGTAACATCATCGGCCTGCCAATGTTTTTTTCGCCACCTGCCTTAGCCGCTTAAGGAGCATCGTTTGATAAGCGTTTTTCTTGTTGATGACCACGAGCTGGTTCGCGCAGGTATTCGTCGCATCCTGGAAGATATCAAAGGTATCCAGGTTGTTGGAGAAGCGAACTGCGGTGAAGGTGCGGTAAAATGGTGTCGTGCTAACAGTGCTGATGTGGTGCTGATGGACATGAATATGCCGGGTATTGGCGGACTTGAAGCGACGCGCAAGATTATCCGTTACACGCCAGACTGCAAAATTATCATGTTAACGATTCATACCGAAAACCCGTTGCCAGCAAAAGTGATGCAGGCGGGGGCTTCTGGTTATCTCAGCAAAGGGGCAGCGCCGCAGGAAGTGATCAGCGCGATTCGCTCTGTCAACTCGGGGCAGCGCTATATTGCCTCCGATATTGCGCAACAGATGGCACTGAGCCAAATCGAACCGCAAAAAGCGGAATCGCCGTTCAACAGTTTGTCGGAACGCGAGTTGCAGATTATGCTGATGATTACTAAGGGCCAGAAAGTGACGGAAATCTCCGAACAACTCAATCTGAGTCCTAAAACTGTTAACAGCTATCGTTACCGCATGTTCAGCAAACTGAATATCAGTGGGGACGTGGAGTTAACGCATCTGGCCATCCGTCATGGCCTGTACAGCGCGGAGCCGTTAATCAGTAGTGAATGATCAGTTTGATGCAAAGTATTTCCTGAAAACCGTCACCAGCCAGCCCGGCGTTTACCGGATGTATGATGCTGCGAGTACGGTTATCTACGTTGGCAAAGCGAAAGATCTCAAAAAACGGCTCTCCAGCTATTTTCGCGGAAACCTCGCCAGTCGTAAGACGGAAGCGCTGGTGGCGCTGATTTGCCAGATAGACGTGACGGTGACCCATACGGAAACCGAAGCGCTGCTGCTGGAACATAACTACATCAAACTTTACCAGCCGCGCTACAACGTGCTGCTGCGTGACGATAAATCCTATCCCTACATCTTTCTGAGCGCGGATGCCCATCCGCGCCTGGCAAGCCATCGCGGTGCCAAGCATGCGAAAGGGGAATACTTCGGTCCTTTCCCTAACGGCTATGCGGTACGAGAGACGTTATCGCTGTTGCAAAAAATTTTCCCGGTACGCCAGTGTGAAAATAGCGTGTATCGCAACCGCTCACGTCCGTGTCTGCAATACCAGATTGGTCGTTGCCTTGGGCCTTGCGTGAAGGGGCTGGTGACGGAAGAGGAGTATGCGCGCCAGATCGACTATGTGCGCTTGTTCCTTTCGGGTAAAGACGATCAGGTCCTGAATCAGCTAGTTGCACGCATGGAACATGCCAGCCAGGAAATGCGCTTTGAAGAGGCCGCCCGTCTGCGCGATCAGATACAGGCGGTGCGCCGCGTCACGGAAAAACAGTTTGTCTCCAATCAGGGGGACGATCTGGATGTCATCGGTGTTGCGTTCGACTCTGGAATGGCCTGTCTGCACGTATTGTTTATCCGTCAGGGTAAGGTGTTGGGCAGCCGAAGTTATTTCCCGAAAGTGCCCAGTGGCACAGAACTGGCTGAAGTTGTGCAGACATTTGTGGGGCAATTCTATTTGCAGGGTAGCCAGGCACGCACGTTACCCGCTGATATTCTGCTGGATTTCCAGTTACCGGAAAAAGAGCTGCTGGCGGACTCGCTGACAGAGCTTGCCGGAAGGCGTATTGCCATCCAGAGCAAACCCCGGGGCGACCGCGCCCGTTACCTGAAGCTTGCCCGCACCAATGCGGCTACCGCGCTGGTGACGCGTCTGGCACAGCATTCCACTATACACCAACGGCTAACGGCTCTTGCCGACACCCTGAAGTTACCGGCTATTCGTCGTATGGAATGTTTTGATATCAGCCACACGATGGGGGAGCAGACGGTCGCCTCCTGTGTGGTTTTTGATGCCAACGGGCCACTGCGCAGCGAATATCGTCGCTATAACATCACGGGCATCACCCCCGGTGATGACTATGCGGCCATGAACCAGGTGCTGCGTCGCCGTTATGGCAAGGCCATTGAAGAGAGCAAAATTCCTGACGTAATTCTGATCGATGGTGGCAAAGGCCAGCTTTCACAGGCGAAAGACGTTTTCGCTGAACTGGATGTGACCTGGGATAAACATCATCCTCTGTTGCTGGGGGTGGCAAAAGGCACCGATCGTAAAGCCGGGCTGGAAACGCTGTTCCTTGAACCGGAAGGGGAGGGATTTGCTTTGCCGCCAGACTCTCCGGCGTTACATGTTATCCAGCATATTCGTGATGACTCTCACAATCATGCAATAACAGGCCATCGTAATAAACGGGCTAAAGTGAAGAACACCAGTGCGCTGGAAACCATTGAAGGGATCGGTCCAAAACGGCGCCAGATGCTGCTCAAGTACATGGGAGGCCTGCAACCGTTGATCAATGCCTCTATGGAAGAAATCGCCAGTATCCCTGGAATTTCACATGCGCTGGCTGAAAAAATCTTCTATGCGCTGAAACACTAAGCATTGCAACACCCGTAGCAATGTAGGAACATAGGGACAAATTCTACTCTGTCCAAACAGTTAGCGTAATTATGCCATTTAATATTCCGACCTTACTTACCCTGTTTCGCGTTGTATTAATCCCATTCTTTGTACTGGCATTTTACCTGCCATTTCAATGGGCTCCACTGGCATGCGCACTGATTTTCATCTTTGCTGCGGTGACTGACTGGTTTGATGGTTACCTGGCCCGTCGCTGGAAACAAACGACCCAGTTCGGGGCGTTCCTGGATCCGGTGGCCGATAAAGTGATGGTGGCGATCGCGTTAGTGCTGGTGGCCGAGTATTTCCACTCATGGTGGATCACCTTACCGGCTGCCACCATGATTGCCCGTGAAATCATCATTTCAGCTCTGCGCGAGTGGATGGCTGAAATCGGCAAACGCAGCAGTGTGGCCGTTTCGTGGATTGGTAAAGTCAAAACCACGGCCCAGATGTTGTCACTGTTTGCGCTGTTATGGCGCCCGAACAGTATTGTTGAGGGCGTTGGCGTTGCCGCGTTGTACATTGCCGCTGTGCTAACCTTCTGGTCAATGTTCCAGTATTTGAGCGCTGCACGTGGCGATTTGCTCGAACGGTGATCGAAGCGACTTAAAAAGCAGCAAACGGATGCATTGTGAGGATAATTTGGTTGACTCATTGCGCCAGAACAGTAGAATGCAACGCATCGAAAGGCAGCTCAGGCAGCCAGAAGATAAAGCAAATCAGCAAGTTCTGAAGGTTTCATTTAAAACAGAATAAAACTGATGGCAATGCGGGAATAGCTCAGTTGGTAGAGCACGACCTTGCCAAGGTCGGGGTCGCGAGTTCGAGTCTCGTTTCCCGCTCCAAATTAGTCGCCAGAGATGACTCTCTGATGACAAAAAGATTTAAAGGCGCGTTGGCAGAGTGGCCATGCTACGGATTGCAAATCCGTCTACCTCGGTTCGACTCCGGGACGCGCCTCCAATTAACACCCATGCCCGGGTGGTGAAATCGGTAGACACAAGGGATTTAAAATCCCTCGGCTTATGGCTGTGTGGGTTCAAGTCCCACCCCGGGCACCATATTATCAGTACCGATTAAAACGAATAAAAACAAGCAGTAAGCAATGTCGTAACCGCCCCGAAAGGCGGTTTTTTTACGTCTGAATCTTTTTCCTGATACATCATTTACAGATGTCCTGGTTGGCCTTAGAGCCCCGCATCATGGATATCATGCATTGCCAGGGCACCGACCACCCGGTTATCCTCCGACAGCACTGGTGCAGCAGAAATTTTCCTTTCATGGAACGCAGCCAGCGCTTCAGAGGCCAGTTGCGAAGGGGAAAGGCTGAAGCCCATGGGGGTCATTGCATCGACTATCGCCGCGGAAATATGGCCACCTTTCAGTAGCCAGCGACGTAAATCACCATCACTGAATACGCCGCGCAGCCTACAATCCCGGTCCGTTACCGCCACCAGACCCAGCCCTGTGCGCGTCAGTTCAAACAGAGCATCACTTATCAATGCGTCCTCCTGTACCTGGGCTATTTTCCCGCCATTCCGCATAATATCGCCGACCCGACAGAGCAGACGCGCGCCGAGACTGCCGGCTGGATGGGTACGCGCATAGTCATTCTCATCAAAATTACGTGCCTTCATCAGGGCGATGGCTATCGCATCCCCCATCATCAGGGTACAGACAGCAGAAGAGGTAGGGGCCAGGCCAAGCGGGCAGGCCTCACGTGACACTTCTACGTTAATCACGTGGTCAGCCTCCTGCGCCAGCGGTGAATCGGCATTGCCAGTAAAGGCAATGATCCCCACTGGAAGGGCACGTAACAGTGGTATCATGCGGCGAAATTCGGCAGCGTGACCCGAGTAAGAGATCAGCACTACCACGTCGCCTGTGGCAATCATGCCAAGATCACCATGCAGGGCTTCGGCGGGATGCACATAAAATGCAGGGGTTCCGGTGCTGGCCAGCGTAGCAGCGATTTTTTTTCCAATGTGGCCTGATTTACCCATGCCACTGACGATCACTTTTCCCCGGCAGGCCAGCATCATTGTGCAGGCATCCGCGAAAGCGTTATCAAGCCTGTCAGGCAGACTGACGATCTGATCTATCTCCGTCTGCAGAGTCTCTCGGGCTGCTTCGATCAATATTTCACGCATCAGGTTATTTGTCTCCCGCGATAATCACATCAATGCCGCGATCACGCAGTTGTGCCGCCACATTATCAGCAATCCCACTGTCTGTGATCAGCACATCCACCGAGTCGAGACTGCATACCACATTTGGACTTTTGCGGCCAAATTTGGACGAGTCGACCAGCAGGATAATTTTTTGTGCGGCACGGCACATGGCCTGGCTGACGCCGAACACTTCATTAAAAGTTGTGACTCCGGCATTAAGGTCAACGCCGTCCGCTCCAATAAACAACTTGTCGAAGCTGAAATGGCTGAATGCGGCTTCCGCCAGACTACCGTGGAATGAAGCGGACGTGCCGCGATAGGTACCGCCTGGCATCAGTATCACCTGATCGTTATTGAGCTCGACCAGCTCGTTAACGATGGTCAGGCTGTTCGTCATCACAGTGATATTATTAAATTTAGCAAGGTGGGGGACCATCTGCTGCACGGTGCTGCCGGCGTCAAAAATAAGCGAATCACCTTCAGAAACCCACTGGGCTGCACGTGAGGCAATCTGTTTTTTCTTATCCGAGTTAATAAAGGTTTTCCTGTCGATAGGCTGGTCGCCATCGTCCCGGTTCAGCATAACGCCGCCGTAAGTGCGGATCACTGCACCCTGCTGCTGGAGCAGAGAAAGGTCTTTGCGGATGGTGGTACCTGTGGTGTCAAAATAGGCACTCAGTTCTTCAACCGTAGTACGACCTTTGCCCTGGAGGTATTCAAGTATCAGTGCTTGCCGCTGTATAGGTTTCATCCTGGTTTCCCTGTCGTAGGCCAATAGATTCCTTTCGTATTCGCACAAACAAAGCAAACAAGGAAGGGAAATCTTTCAAAATGAAAGATATCACCGTTTGTTTGTTATGGCCAATTCCAACGCCGTGCGCATGGCCTTATTGTGGGGATAAATGTGAGCTGGCACCAGGTTCTGAATATTCAGTCCGTTCAGGGCATCATCTGGGATGGGCTGCGAGAAGACGGTCAGCCCGCGCATGACAAAGTTTCCCGTAATCATGTGGCGGCTGTCAACGCTGATAACCAGTACCGCCCGCGGTTTAAAGCGACCTGAAGAACGGCCAATCCCGATGCGGCCCTCTGATGGGAGCTGCGTCAGGGCATGATTAAAACGTGACATCTGTAACCAGCCCAGGGCAATTTGTCCCAGCCAGGCGAAGCCTGCTACGCAGATAAACATATTCACTGAACTCATCGTGTTCTCCATTAAAAAAACCGGCAGCGTTGTGCTGCCGGGCGGGGCTTAAAACATCACCTGGCCGCCGGTGATATTGATGGATTGCCCGGTACAATAGGCGGCTTTATCACTGGTATAAAACAGCAGAACGTTGAGCACGTCCTGATAGTCACAGCCCCGCTTTAGCGGGACTTTATCGATGTAATATTGCTCCACGTCGTCCGGTTCAATCCCCAGTTTCTCGGCGTATTGTGGCAGCAGCGACTGGAACATCGGTGACTTAAGCAGATTGCCCAGCATCAGCGAATGAACGGTAATGCCGTACTCCGCCAGATCAAGGGCCAGCGATTGTGTCAGGCCCACGCCGCCGAATTTAGCGGCGCTGTAGCCTGCATTATGTTTACTGCCCACTTTCCCCGATTTAGAGTTTATCTGGATAATCCTGCCGCCTGCACCGTCGCGGATCATCAGTCTGGCGAACTCCCTGGCACACAAGAAATAGCCCACAAGGTTGACCTGTAAAGACAAATCGAAATCGTTGAGCATAAACTGGGTGATAGGGGCCGCCCGCGCCACCCCGGCGCTGTAAACCAGCACATCGGCACGACCAAATGCCTCATCCACGGCGCGAGCAAGCTCTGCCACACTTTCTTCTCCGGTGGCATCGACCTGAAAACCTGTCGCCACATTTTTTCCCTGTGCGCGATTAATTTCAGCCGCGATGGCTTGTGCATTACTGATATTGAGGTCCGCAACGGCAACTTTATAACCGTTTTCAGCAAGACCCTTACACAGGTAAGCACCCAGTGTCTGACCACCACCGATAACTACAGCAACCTGATCCATTGATTTCTCCTGTTAATGACTTAAAACACGAAACTTCTGACCCGGTTTAATGCCGGCTGGCACCTGGCCTGCAACATGCACTGTGCCAGGGAATTCGGCTGTGGTGGCACCATCAAACTTCACCGTGATATGGCCCAGTTCACGCAGATTGATATCGGCGACATCACCGACCGCTGTCACCGACCAGCTCTGTTCGCCGATGCTGAGCACACCACCTGCGACAATCGGAGTGTCGCCACGCTGTTCAGCTCGGTGGATAAAACAGTACTCCGCAACATCACTGGGGGCGCCTTCACCGAAGGTGATCAGGAAGTGGTCTTCAAGCGCTTCCATGGCACAGTCGCCAACGGCAATAAAGGTGGATTCATAGACAGTTTTCATCATCACTCCGTCAGTTACTGATAGATCAAGCCGGACACGGCCCACGCGAGCAGAACAGCCGGTGCACCGGTCAGGAAACGCCCTACCAGCACGGAAGGAACGCCAACACGCACGGTTTCCTGGCGCGCTTCCGCCAGTGAAAGTCCTACCGGGATAAAGTCACAGGCGGCCTGCGAATTGATGGCAAATAGCGCGGGCAGAGCCAGATGTGGTGGGATAGTGCCCTGGCCAATCTGTACGCCCACCAGCACGCCGATCACTTGTGCGATCACCGCACCAGGGCCGAGAAATGGTGACAGAAGAGGAAAGGAGCAGATCAGCGCCAGCGTGACGAGTCCAACCGGGCTGTTCGCCAGTGGCGTCAGGCCATGGGCGATAAAATCGCCGAGGCCGGACGCTATAATGATGCCGATCAGCGCTGATACGAACGCCATAAAGGGCAGGATGGTTTTGAGAACCGTATCAATGGTTTCGCGCCCCGCCTGGAAAAAGACGGCGACGACAGACCCCATCCCCATGCCGACTTTCGCCAGCAGGCCATCACTTTGCTCAGTAATTTTCTTGCTGGTGTCATAGTCGGTGTGTTGAGTTCGCATCGGTTTTTCCTGTGGAAGGGAAACCTGTGGCGCGTCGCTGTTTTCCTCGGATGTGCGGATGTCACCAGGGCGTACACCGGACACATAGATATCTTCGGTAATAAACTGCGCCAGAGGGCCCGATTTACCGGTGGCATGAATATTGACGGTGGGGATACGTCGCTTTGGATACAGACCACAGCGCAGGGTGCCACCACAGTCAATGACTGCCACGCCGATCTCTTCAGCCGGTGGTTCGCCCTCTTTAAAGGCATCCACCGTTTCCCAGCCAGTCAGTTCGTGCAGGCGGTCAACGATGGCCGGACGAGTGCCAGCGGTGACATAAACGATTTTTTTGCCCGGTGCTGGCACTAAAAATAAGGGACCACCCCAGCCGCTTTCGCCTTTATGAATTTCAATAATCTTAGCCATGATTCTCTCCGCTCTTATAAACGAACGTGACGGTCAAGTTGGATGTGCATTTTTCTTTCGAAAATGGAGGTGGTGAGATCGGTCACCCAGCCGCGGAAGAAGTTCATTACCATCCCGACCAGCAGATAGCTCACCGCCAGCGGGCCAAGTGGTAAGTTCAGGGTGGTCAGGCCGTTAGCAATACCGAGATAAACGAAGAGCTCGCCTGGGTTGATATGAGGAAAAAGGCCGTTCATTGAGTGGCAGCTGTACGATGCAGAGGCGTAATAGCTCGGCTTGTACTTCTCAGGCATGAACCTGCCGAGGCTCAGTGTCATCGGGTTGCAGAAAACAAAGGTGCCAATCACTGGCAGTAACAGATAGCGTGAAACCGGGTTACCTGCGCAGCGCTGAGCCAGTTTCTCGATCCTTTTCTGACCCACAAAGACAATTAACGCATTCATTATCACTAGCAGGCTGATCAGCAGGGGGAGGATCCCTGTCACCATGCCGACAAAAACGTCCCCTCCTTTCTGGAAGAGCCCGATAAACCATTCGGCTCCGTGCGTAATGCTTTCAATCATGATGAAACCTCTTTACGTGGATAACAGTGGATATTGTTATTTTCTGTGGAAGCTAATCTAGCCCTTAAGAGATTTATAAAAAACCACATTGATCACAAAACGAATGAATTATCTTTCAGATAAAAAGTAAAAATGAAAGATTTTACCTTTCATTTGGTCTTTTTTCCCGGCGGAACTGGCCGCAAGGCGGAAGGAGAAAGCAGGAGGGGGGAGGTTTCGATAGGCTAAAACGGGAGCGGGGGAGTTACGGGTGCTGTGTCAGGCATAGCACCATCACCGTCACCCACTCTTCTGAAATCCAACGCTGTTCCACATCCTGCCAACCGAGTCGGCGATAAAGAGCCTGTTGGTCCGGCGTATACAGCCATAACGCGTCTATCTGTTGTGCGCGGGCGCGGTCAATACAGGCGTTTACCAGGCTGGAACCTATTCCTTTACCGCGCCACTCTTTGGGTGTGAACACTTCGCCCAGCCAGTAACGACGTTCTGGCCTGTCATCCAGTTCATATTCGATCACGCTGGCCGTGCCGGTCAGCGTGCCGTCAGTGTCACAGGCGATCAGGGTAAAACTGCCGCTGTCGTGCTGGTTACGCTCATCAAGACGTTGGCTGATGGTGGCTAACGAGGACCAGTTCGCGAGTTCAGACCATTCGCTATGCAACAGACGAGCAATCTCATGGCGGCGTTCAGGCTGCTGGCGCAGGGTAAAAATGGGCATCATGCTGTTCCTTAAGCGGTAGCCGCCTGGCGAGGCGGAAAAGAATTATCTACACTCTTCTGAGGTTGTCTTCCTTTCTTTATCTCATCGTGGCTATAATTGCTATATCGTTTAGTTAGAGCTCTAATTATCAGGCATCTTACCTATTGAATACCCAGGAACTGAATTTCTCCCGTTTGCTGCATCTTACTGCCCACGCCTGGCGTCAGGCGATAGATCGGCGGATGAAAGATAATGGTCTCAGCATGAGCAGCTGGATGGCCGTGGCGACGATCGCCCTTCAGGATGAGCCGATGAGTCAGAAAGAACTGGCGCAGTCGTTGGGTCTGGAAGATGCCAGCGTCGTGCCGCTGATTGACCGTCTGGTAAAGCAGCAACTGGTCGAGCGGGTACAGCCTCCTGAAGATCGGCGTAAACGACTGCTGCATGTCACGCCGAAAGGCGAGGTGTTGTATCAGCGTTTGAAAACGGAGGCTGATGCACTGCGCAATGAGCTGCTGTCTGGCGTGAATGCGGGCGATCTGGCGGTCACCCAGCGTGTACTGCAGCAACTGCTGGCGGCGACAGAGGTGAAGTAAGGTGTCCCGCATTAAATCCAATCCCTATGGTCCGCGTGAGTGGGCGCCTGGCGAAAAGCCCATGCTGCCTGGATCGCCCTCTACGCCGCTGCACCCCACCCATAAACGCATTGCCTTTGGTATCGTTGGCCTGTTGATTTGCATCACCGGGGCGCTCAGTAACGCGCTGGTGACTGCCAACCTGACCAATTTGCAGGGCGTGTTTGGTGCCTACAATAACGAGATTGCCTGGCTGCCCGCCGTTTACGTGATGGGAAATATCTCGATTAACCTGCTGCTGGTGAAGTTTCGCCAGCAGTTCGGGCTGCGGGTATTCACCGAAGCGTTTTTGGTGCTGTATGTGCTGGTGGCGTTCTTCCATCTGCTGGTCAACGACCTCAGTTCCGCGATTATCGTCCGTGCGGCGCACGGCATGGTCGGTGCCGCACTCAGTTCACTGGGTATCTATTATCAGGTTCAGGCCTGGCCCGCGAAACATCGCCTGAAAGCGCTGGCGATTGGTCTGGGGGCTTCACAGCTCGCCATTCCTCTTGCGCGTCTGTTCTCGACGGAACTGCTGCAACTGGATGAGTGGCGCGGGTTGTACCTGTTTGAGCTGGGGCTGGCGTTAATGGCGCTCGGTGCGGTGCTGATCCTTAAACTGCCTCCGGGAGAGCGCACCAAAGTTTTCGAGAAAAAAGACTTTCTGACCTTCTTCCTGCTGGCACCCGGTATGGCGCTGTTCTGCGGCGTACTGTCGCTCGGGCGCATTGAATGGTGGACCAGCACGCCGTGGCTGGGCGTTTGCCTCGCCCTCGGGCTGGTGCTGGTCACGGCAGCCGTGCTGGTGGAACACAATCGCAGTAATCCACTGATTAACACCCGCTGGCTGGGGAGCGGGGCGATATTCCGTCTCGGTATTGTGATGATCCTGCTGCGTATCATGCTGGCCGAACAGAACACCGGTGCGATTGGTTATCTGCAACAGATTGGCATGTTGAACGATCAGATGCAGGGGCTGGCGCTGGCGATCCTTGCCGGGGTGGCGGCGGGGATTATCTGTAGCGCGCTGACCATTAATCCCAAACATCTGAGCTGGCCGATTGTCCTGTCGCTGATTATCGTGATGGTGGCCTCGCTGATGGATGCCCAGTCCAGCCCGCTGACCCGCGCCAGTAATATGTATTTCAGTCAGTTCCTGCTGGGCTTCAGTACCTCCTTCTTTATCGCACCAGCGATGCTGCTGGGCGTGGGCAGCGTGGTGACTCAGCCGAAGAACCTGGTCAGCTTTGTAGTGCTGTTTGGTATGAGTCAAAACCTCGGCGGCCTGATGGGTTCGGCGCTGCTCGGGACCTTCCAGACCTGGCGCGAAAAATATCACTCCAGCCTGCTCGGTGACCAGCTGTCGCTGCTGGATCCGAACGTGACCGATCGTTTAGCCCAGTACAATAATCTGTTTGCCAGCCTTGTGGGTGACAGCACCCTGCAAAGTGCTCAGGGCACGGCACAGCTGCAAACCGTTGCCACATTACAGGCGAATGTACTGGCCTATAACGATGTGTATATGCTGACTGCCATCATGGCAGGGATCACTTTACTCTGGGTGCTGTGGCGTCTTTCGCGTCTGCGTTATCTCAACTGGCAGCAGGCCAAACGCGAAGCCGAAGCGGAACAGCGCGCGATGCAAAATCTTAACAAGACTATTGCCCGGTAAGCGTTCTGTGGAACGAAGAAGGGAACACGGGGAAAACATGAGTCAACAGGAACAGCAGCAACTCACCGAGCGTCTGAGAAATAATAAGCTGCGTATTTTATCGATTGCCCTTGGATCGGGGATTGCCCTGGTCGGCGTACTGGTGATCCTTTACGCCTGGCAGCTACCGCCCTTTACCAGCCAGACACAGTCAACGGAAAACGCCTATGTGCGCGGCCAGGTGACTTTTATCAGCCCGCAGGTCAGTGGTTATATCACTGAGGTTAAGGTGTTGGACTTCCAGCCGGTCCACCAGGGCGACCTGATGATGACCATTGACGACCGCATCTATCGCCAGCGCGTGCACCAGGCGATGGCGCAGCTGGATATGAAAAAAGCGACGCTGGCCAACAATATTCAGCAGCGCCGCAGCGCGGAAGCGGTGATCAAACGCAATGACGCCGCACTGCAAAACGCCAAAGCCCAGGCGGTAAAAGGTGGGCTGGATCTGAAGCGTGTGGAAAATCTGGTCTCAGATGGTTCACTTTCTCTGCGTGAACGCGATGCATCGCGTGCCAGCAATAGCCAGACACTGGCGGATGTGCAGCAGGCGCAGGCCACACTGGAAGTCTCTCGCCAGGATCTGCAAACCGTGATTGTTAATCGTGCCTCGCTGGAGGCGGATGTCGCCAGCGCGCAGGCCGCGCTGGAACTGGCGCAGATCGACCTCGACAACACCAAAATTATCGCCCCGCGTGATGGTCAGTTAGGGCAAATCTCTGTGCGGCAGGGCGCTTACGTCACGGCGGGAACCCGGCTGACCTCGCTGGTGCCGCAGCAGATGTGGGTGGTGGCTAATATGAAGGAGACCCAGATGGCGCGCATCCGTCCGGGGCTGCCTGTGACGTTCCACGTTGATGCACTGGACGGTGAACAGTTTAACGGTGAGGTTGAGTATATCTCCCCGGCAGCGGGATCGGAGTTCAGTGCGATCTCACCGGATAACGCCACCGGCAACTTTGTGAAAATTGCCCAGCGCATTCCGGTGCGAATTAAAATCACCAGCGATAACACGGCCCATCTGCGTCCGGGCATGTCGGTCGAGGTCAATATCGATACCGCGGCCGCGCAGGATGGAGATAAAAAATGATGCCTGCGCCGAAAACTCTGGTGATGATGATGCTGACGGCCACGCTGGCAGGCTGTGCTACGGAAGTGCAGCAGGCACCGTCGGCGCTGCCAATACCGATGCAGTGGCGCAATCAGGTTGGACCGGGTGCGGCGGTGGAAGCGAGCTGGTGGCGGGCGTTTAACGATGCATCACTGAACCAACTGGTGGAGCAGGCGCTGCGCAACAACCCGGATATATTAACCGCCCGTTCACGCGTCGATCAGTATCGTGCTCAGCTACGTGGAGCGCAGGGGGATAACTACCCGACGCTGGATGCCGGCGTGGCGGCAAGCCGTGCGCGGGCTATCTCCGCGGCAACGGGCCAGCCTGCGCAATCCACCGTCTTCCAGGGCCTGTTACAGGCCAACTACAACGTCGATTTATGGGGTGAACGCAGCAGCAGCATTGATTCAGCCAAAGCCTCGCTGGCAGCCCAGCAGGCGGCGGCGAGCGCGGCCGAACTGACCATCGCCAGTTCGGTGGCGTCAGGGTATATGACCCTGGTGTCGCTCGACGAACAGCTGCGGGTTACAGAAGCCACGCTGGCCAGCCGTGCCAACTCGTTAAAGCTGGCACAGCGCCAGTTTGAAACGGGTTACACCTCGCGCCTGGAGTGGGTGCAGTCGCAGTCGGAATATCAGACGGCAAAAGCGCAAATCCCGCTGTTACAACATCAGATTGCTGAGCAGGAAAATGCCCTGAGTATTCTGGTTGGAATGAACCCGCGTCAGATTGCCCGCCAGAACCACTTTGACCACGTGGCACCGCAGACGCTGCCTGCCGTGATGCCGTCTCAGCTGTTGCAGCGCAGGCCGGATATCGTGCAGGCCGAACGCCAGCTCCTGGCGGCGGATGCATCACTTCAGTCTTCACGCGCCAGTCTGCTGCCTTCACTGAATCTCACCGCCACCGGAACAATGCAAAGCTCGGTGCTCCATGAACTGGTGGAGAATCCGTTCCGCCTGTGGAGTATTGGTGGCAGCGTGCTGGCACCGTTACTGAACCGTGAAGCACTGACTGCGCAGGTCGATGTCTCCATGGCCACGCGTAATCAGGCACTGTACAACTACGAAAAAGTCGTGCGCAGTGCGTTTGGTGAAGTGAATAACGATCTGGATGCTATTACCCGCTATCAGGAGCAACTCTCCGAGTTACAGGCTCAGGAAAAAGTGGTGCAGGAGGCACTGCGCATCGCGCGCAACCGCTATCAGAACGGCTACGCTTCCTATCTGGATGAACTGGATGCCCAGCGTACGCTGTTCAACATCCAGCTCAGTGTGGTGCAGGCCAAAAATAACCTGTTGCTGGCACAAATCGATCTCTACCGGGCGCTGGGCGGCGGCTGGCAGGGGGCGTAAATAACCAAGGGCCGGCACATGCAGGCCCTCTCTCCACTCTGCTTCATTTCTTTGCCCCCTTAGTCAATCTGCCTGCCAGCACAACGGCAACTGAGCCCTGCATGTCAGTGATCAATACGGATTAACCTTATTTTTTCAACCTGTTTAGGGCTTCTCATTGCTTAGCAACGAATGCTATTATGCGAATCTTTACAATTAATAGTCTGAGTCATGCGGAAAGACTGATTCCGTATTGGGTGCTTTTTGTGAAAGTAACTAGCTGGAAATTATAGATTATTTTAGGGATGCTATGAAAAAGTCACGTCTTTTCGCCACACTGTTATGCGCCTTTGCGCTGGCAGGCTGCGCACGCACTGAGCCGGTAAAAAATATCAATCAAACGCTCAATACTCATTACAGCGATAATCAGTTGCAAACGGCCATTCTGGACGCCGGGCGCGCACGTCAATGGGTGATGCAGCCTCAGCAGCCGGGCGTGATTACCGGGCGGATCATTCAGCGCAACCACAGCGCAGATATTCGTATTACCTACGGCGCGAACCACTATTCTATCAATTATGTGGGCAGCAATAATTTGATGGCTGGACCGGGTGAAATTCACCGTAATTACAATCGTTGGATAAATAACCTCGATAAGGACATCCAGTTACGTCTGGCATCCTCAAAAACACCCTAATCGTCAGGCGCCGGTCCGCTCAGGCATTAAAGATCCTGCCAGCCTGGCCGACAACCCATTAAATGTGGTGAGTCGTTAACAGCGTTTTATATCGCAAATGCGGTTAATTCCGAATGCCAGCACCCGTTGCTAAACGCTATGCTGTGGTTTAGCCATGCGGCACGGGTGCCGCTGAATGGACCGATGAACCGCAGTGACGATCCCTCTGTGGGCATGATCAAATTACTCGAATACAGGGCGGAGAACGTTCCCGCGCTGCAAGAAGAATCAGCATGAATTTAGCCTTTACACTCCTCGACTGGCAGGCTAGCGCGCCCGGGTTGAATGAGCCTGAGCACTGGCAAAACTGGGCAATGCAGCCGCCCGTCATCGACAGCACGCAGCAACTGGCCAAATGCAGCCAGCTGCCGATGATGACTGCGCGGCGTCTGAACAGCGGCAGCCGTTCGGCGGTGGACTGTGGGCTGTCTGTCATGCGTCGTCAGCCCGTGGATGCGCTGGTATTTACCAGCCGTCACGGTGAGCTGGAGCGTAATCTACGTATTCTCACTGCCCTGGCAAAACAGCAGAATCTGTCGCCGACAGACTTTGCGATGTCGGTGCACAATGCGGCGGTAGGCAGCCTGACCATTGCCGCCGAAGCCCCGTTGGTCTCAACGTCATTGTCAGCCGGAGTGGACTCTTTTCAGCAGGGTATGCTGGAAGTGGCCGCGTTACATGCCGCGGGCTATCACCATGTGCTGCTGGTTGATTTTGACGGCACCATTCCTGATATCTATCACCCGCATATTCCTGACCTGACGCTGTTTTCTGCGTATGCGGTGGCATTGCTGCTGGCACCGGGTGATGCCTGTCAGTGTGTGAGCCAGCCGCAGGCTACGCCGCGTGCGCCTGCGCTGCCGCAAAGCCTGCTGTTCCTGCACGGTTGGCTGGCACGTCAGGCGCAGTTCAGCGTGCCGGGCGATCGTTTCCACTGGCAGTGGGCGTGTCGCTATGACTGATCTCACCCTGCGAGCCCGACCTTATCGTTACCTCAGTCGCTACTGGCGCATTCTGATGACCGGCCTGTGCTTTACGCTATTTGGTCTGGGAGGGCTGATGCTGTCGCTGGTGTGGTTTAACCTGCTGCTGCTGTTGCGCAATCCTCAGCAGCGCCGCCGCCTGGCGCGGCGCAGTATCTCGCGCTGTTTTCGTCTTTTCCTGCGCTGTTGCCGTACCCTTGGGGTGTTTGACTACCGCATTGAAGGGGCCGAACTGTTGCAACAGGATCGACGTTGTCTGATCGTGGCGAATCATCCTTCGCTGGTGGATTACGTGTTTCTGGCGTCAGTGATGCCGGAAGCAGATTGCCTGGTGAAAGCCGGGTTACAGAAAAACTTTTTCCTTTCCGGCGTGGTGCGCGCTGCGGATTATCTGGTGAACAGCCAGGGGGAAACGCTGCTGCCGGACAGCCAGCGCCGTCTGGATCAGGGTGATGCGATTATCCTGTTCCCGGAAGGGACACGTACCCGTTACGGTGAACCACTGAAACTCCAGCGCGGCGCTGCCAATATTGCAGTGCGCTGCCGTTGCGATCTGCGTCTGGTTCATATTGTCTGTACCCAGCGTATGCTCGACAAGCAGAGCCGCTGGTATCAGGTACCAGAAGAAAAACCGCTGTTCACCGTGCGCGTGCAGCAGCGCATTGACGGCAGCACATTTTGGGCCGAAGAGGGGGAGCTGGAGTCACGTGCCGCGCGTCACCTCACTCACTATTTGCAAGATGCATTAACACCAGAACATCAATAATTATTCGGAAACAGTATGGAAGAGTTATCGCTCGAAATTAAACAGATGATCATCGACACGCTTAATCTGGAAGAAGTGAGCGTGATGGATATTGAAACCGACGCGGCGCTGTTTGGCGACGGCCTGGGTCTTGATTCTATCGACGCACTGGAACTGGGCCTGGCGGTGAAAAGCCGTTACGGCGTGGTGCTCTCTGCCGAAAGTGACGAAATGCGTCAGCATTTTTACTCCGTTGCCACCCTGGCGGCGTTTATCCATGCCCAGCGTTCTGCGCTGACGGCCTGATTGTATCCAGGAGAAGACCGTAATGGATAAGAACGAAATTTATCAGGAAATCACTGGCCTGCTGGTCAAATTGTTTGAGCTGGATGCGGACGATATCAAACCGGAATCGCGTCTGTATGAAGACCTTGAACTGGACAGCATTGATGCCGTCGATATGGTCGTGCATTTGCAAAAGCGCATTGGCCGAAAAATCAAACCTGAGATCTTCAAATCAGTCCGCACCGTGCAGGATGTGGTGGATGCAGTAGAACAATTGCTGCGTGAAGGCTGATCGTTAACGGCGGCAGGGAAAGCGAACCGATGCTACGTATGCTCACCGGGCTGTTGCTGGTGCTGTGGCCATTTCTGGTCGGGTTCAGCCTCACTCACCCTCAATATCACTGGCTGCTGCCATTGATGGCACTGCTGTTTGTGCTGCGCTGGCTGGGGTTGCGTCGGCAGCAGGGGGCATTTGCGATGACAGGCAAATGGCTGGCAGTGGCCGGGGCAGCGCTGTGTGCGGCCAGCATGCTGCTGCGCGACCATCATTTGTTGCTGTGGTACCCGGTGGCGGTAAACGCCATTCTGTTGTTGCTGTTCGCCAGCTCCTTATTCAGCGCCATGCCGCTGGTTGAACGCCTGGCCCGTCTGCGTGAAACCGATTTACCGCCGCGCGCGGTGGCATACACCCGTCGCGTCACGCAGGTCTGGTGCCTGTTCTTTCTGATGAATGGCGGGGTGGCGCTGGTCACCTGCCTGCAAACTTCTCTTTTCTGGTGGACGTGGTGGAACGGACTAATCAGCTATCTGTTAATCGGGCTGTTGATGGCGGGCGAATGGTGTGTACGCCAGCGCATAAAGGCCTCGCGGTGAGTCACAACGTTTTGCCAATGGGCGACTGGCTGACCACCGTTACGCCGGGCATCGTGGCACGCAGCGGCACGCATCAATGGACCCGACAGCAGTGGCAGCAGCAGGTCACCGCGCTGGGTACGCGTCTGCTGGCGCACCCGGGGCAACGCTGGGCGCTGTGCTTTGAAGACTGCTATCTGTTTAGCGTGGCGTTACTGGCGGCGCTGCATGCGGGAAAAACGCCGCTGATCCCCGGCCACTGTCGGCCCTCACTGCTGGCGGAGCAAATCGCGGAATTCGACGGCGTGCTCAGCGATCAGGCATTTCCCCTCGACTGCCCGGTCTGGCAGGTCGACGAGGCGGGCAGGGCGTCAGACAATGTGTTGCCGCCGATGGCCCCTGATGCCGCCATTATCCTGTTTACCTCCGGTTCTACGGGCGCGCCACGGCAGGTCAGTAAACCCGTTGCCAGCCTGGATGAAGAGGCGCGCTGGTTGCATACGCTGTGGGGCGAACGTCTGCAAGGCTGCACCCTGATTGCGTCGGTCACTCATCAGCATCTCTACGGGCTGAGTTTCCGCCTTGTTATGCCGATGGCGCTGGGGCTGCCGTTTGACAGCCGCCAGGTCTGCTACAGTGAACAGCTGGTGGCGCAACCCCCAGGGCGCTATGCGTTTATCAGCAGTCCGGCCTTTCTGCGCCGTATTGATTTCTCCCTGGCGGCCCCTTACTGCTGCCTGACGGTGTCAGCCGGAGGGGCATTGCCCTGGCGGGATGCGCAGTCGGTGACGGAGTGGACCGGGTATCCGGTCGAAGAGATCTACGGCAGTACCGAAACCAGCGCCATCGCCAGCCGTACCCGCGCGCGTGATGACGCCGCGTGGCAGCCGTTCAGCGGGGTGGCATTCCGCCAGGATGAGCAGAAAAACTGGTGGGTGCGTTCGGCGCTGATCCCACTGCCGCAGGGTGCGATGCTGGACGATAAGCTGGTGTTCAGTGAGCAGGGCTTTCAGCTCTGTGGCCGCCATGATCGTATTGTGAAAATCGAAGATAAACGTGTGTCGCTCAGTGAGATTGAGCGGCGGCTGCTGGCGCTACCGGAGGTGGCCGATGCGGTGGCACTCCAGGTGGTGCGCGGCGATCGCAGCGGCATTGGGGTGGTACTGGTGCTTTATCAGCCGCAGAGCGATCTCAACGGACTCAAACGCCAGTGGCGTCATGAACTGCAGCGCTGGCTTGAGCCGGTGGCGATGCCGCGGTTCTGGCGGGTGGTTGAGATCATCCCGCATAACAGTCAGAGCAAACGTGCCTGGCCGCAGATACAGGAGTTATTTCATGTTGCCCGTTGAGCTTGCGGTACAACAGCAGGGCAGCGAAGCGGAACTGCTGTTGCGCGTCGATGCGGATCTGTTCTGGTTCCAGGGCCATTTCCCTGAGCAGCCCCTGTTGCCCGGCGTGGCGCAGCTGGACTGGGTGATCCACTATGGCACCTCGTTGCTGGCCCCAGGGCTGCAGTTTGCCTCCGTGGATAACATTAAGTTTCAGCAGCCGATCCTGCCGGGCGCTACGCTGAAACTGACGCTGAGCTGGCAGCCTGAAAAAGGGCTGAGTTTTCAATATCAGCGGGTGACCGATGCGGGGCTGCACCCGGCCAGTAGCGGGAAGATCCGCCTGTGTTAAACGAGACGTTCCGCCCCTGTGTGGTGATCCCCTGCTATAACCACGGCATGATGATGGCCTCGGTATTGGCCCGTCTGGCCCCGTTTACGTTACCGGTACTGATTGTCGATGATGGCAGTGATGCCGCCACCGCCGTTCAGCTCGATGCGCTGGTGGGGCCGGACGTGCAGCTCCACCGCCTGACGACCAATCAGGGCAAAGGCGTGGCGGTACTGGCCGGGCTCACGGAGATGGCCCGTCAGGGCTTTACGCATGCTGTGCAGGTGGACGCTGACGGGCAACATCAGATCGAAGACTGCCCGCGCCTGCTGGATGCAGCGCGTGCCGCGCCAGAAGCGCTGATCTCAGGCCAGCCGCAGTATGACGACTCGGTGCCTCGGGCGCGGCTGTATGGCCGCTATATCACCCATTTCTGGGTCTGGGTGGAAACCCTGTCCTTTTCCCTGAAAGACAGCATGTGCGGATTCCGTGTGTATCCGCTGGCCCCGACGCTGGCGCTGGCACAGCGCCATGCTATCGGTCAGCGTATGGATTTTGATACGGAAATTATGGTGCGCCTCTACTGGGCGGGCACGCCTTCGTACTTCGTTGCCACCCGCGTAACCTACCCGCAGGACGGGCTGTCACACTTTGATGCGCTGCGCGATAACCTGCGTATCTCCTGGATGCACACCCGGCTGTTCTTCGGCATGCTGCCGCGTATACCTTCCTTACTCTGGCGCAGAAAAACCGCACGACACTGGTCTGCTACCCCGGAACGCAGCGGGCTGTGGGGCATACGCTTTATGCTCACCGTGTATCGGTGCTTTGGCCGCCGGGCGTTTACGTTGTTGCTCTGGCCAGTGACCGCCGTGTACTGGCTCACCGGCGGCGAACAGCGCCGCGCCTCCGTGCAGTGGCTGAATGCCGTTCGTGATTACGCACAGTCGCAGCAGATGACATTGCCCAAACCGCTGAGCAGCTTCCGCCACTTCCTGCGTTTTGGCGATGCCATGCTGGACAAAATTGCCAGCTGGCGCGGCGATCTGCGCTGGGGTAAAGACATTGATTTCGCCCCCGGTGCCGGGGTGATTATCAACCACGGCCCGCCGGGCGGGCGACTGATCCTGGCCTCGCATCTGGGCGATATTGAGGCCTGCCGTGCACTGGCACAGCAGGTGAGTGGGCTGGTGATCAACGCGCTGGTGTTTACCGACCACGCGCAGCGCTTCAAACAGGTCCTGGACGAGATTGCCCCACAAGCCAGTGTTAATGTGATCCCGGTGAGTCATATCGGCCCGGAAACCGCCATCATGCTGCGGCAGAAGCTCGATGCCGGAGAATGGGTGGCGATTGTCGGTGACCGTACGGCGGTCAACCGCCAGCGCGGCGGCAGTCGTCGTGTGATATGGAGCGAGTTTCTTGGCAAACCGGCCCCCTTCCCGCAGGGGCCTTTTGTGCTGGCGGCGGCGCTACGTTGCCCGGTGATGCTGATGTTTGCCCTGCGTCAGGGCAGCACGCTGCGTCTGCACTGCGAGCCGTTCGCCGACCCGCTGGAACTGCCGCGTGCGACACGGCAGCAGGCCTTACAGCAGGTCGTCGATCGTTATGCACAGCGGCTGGAATACCATGCGCTGCTGTCGCCACTCGACTGGTTTAACTTTTTCGACTTCTGGCAACTGCCGGAAGCTCCCCCGACCGAACATGAAGAGAAGGATTCCCGGTGTTAAACGATGCGCGTTTCTCTGTTGAGGTTGAGCTGACCGTTCCGTTCCACGATGTGGATGCGATGGGCGTGGTCTGGCACGGCAACTATTTCCGTTATTTCGAAATTGCCCGCGAAGCGCTGCTGGGCAAGTTTAATTATGGCTACCGCGAGATGAAGGCCTCGGGGTACGTCTGGCCCGTGGTGGATACCCGGGTAAAATATCGCGGCACCCTGACGTTTGAGCAGCGTATCCGCGTGCGTGCCACCATTGAAGAAGTGGAGAATCGCCTGCGTATCGCTTATCAGATTTTTGATGCAGAGAGCGGCCAGCGTACGACCACCGGTTACACCATTCAGGTTGCGGTGGCCGAAGGGGAGACGGGCATCAGCTTTGTCTCGCCGCAGATCCTGTTTGATCGTCTGGGAGTCACGCTATGATCAAAATGCTTTTCACCTTGCTGATGCTCACCAGCCTTAGCGTGCAGGCCGTCACGCTGGACGCACTGCAACAGCGCTTTGCCAGCCAGCCGGTGGTGCGGGCTGACTTCAGCCAGCTGCGTACCATCAAAGGCATGGCGCAACCCCTGAAATCCAGTGGCCAACTGCTGATAGCCCAGGATAAAGGGCTGTGGTGGCAGCAGTCGAAGCCTTTCCCGCTGACGCTGGTGCTGGATGAAAAACGCATGGTCCAGGTGATGAATGGCCAGCCGCCTGAAATTGTCACTGCCGACAGCAATCCGCAGATGTTCCAGTTCAACCATCTGCTGCGCGCCCTGTTTCAGGCAGACCGTCAAGTCCTGGAGCAGAACTTTGCGCTGGATTTTCACGATCTCGGGCAGGACCGCTGGCGCCTGGTGCTGACGCCAACCACTTCGCCGCTGGATAAACTTTTTAACAACATCACCTTACAGGGTGCTGCGTATCTCGACAGCATTCAGTTGAATGACCGACAGGGCGATCGTACGGATATAACCCTGAGCAATCAGCGCCTGACGCCGACTCACCTGACTGATGAAGAGCAGCAGCATTTTGTTTTCTAACCGACCGCGTCAGATTGCCGTTGCCTGGCTGATCGTCTGCCTGCTGCTGTTGGCCGGGCTGGCGGCATTGCTGCCGCAGGCGCGTATTAACAGTAGCGTGCTGGCGCTGCTGCCTGCTCAGTCGATGGGGGCGATGCCAGCCGACCTGGAACAGGGCTTTATGCAGCGTCTTGACCGCCAGATGGTGTGGCTGGTCAGCGCCGGGAAGCAGGATAACCCGGCCGTGGCACAGACGTTGCTGACGAAGCTGCGACAGCTTGAAGGACTGAAGCAGGTGAAAGGGCCGCTGGACGCACAGCAACAGCAGGCCTGGGGGCAATTTGCTTTTCAGCACCGAAACAGCATGATTGATGCCGCCACGCGCGCACGGCTGGAAAACGGCGGAGCCGCCCAGGCCGACTGGGTGCTGGCACAGCTCTATTCCGCGTTTGCCGGGGTGAGCGGGCAGGAACTGAATCACGATCCGTTGATGCTGGTGCGTGGCGCACAGCTAATGATGCAACAAAATGCCAGCCAGCTCGGGCTGAGCAACGGTTGGCTGACCACCCGCGATAAGCAGGGGCAGCGCTGGTACTTTATTCATGGCGAACTGGCCAGCAGCTCGTTCGATATGCAGCAAAGCCACGCCATTGTTGGCCAGCTTCAGGATATCGAGCAGCAACTGCGACAGCAGTACCCGAATGCACAACTGCTGTCACGCGGTACCGTCTGGTTCAGTGATTATGCCAGCCAGCAGGCGCGGCATGATGTCTCCACCCTTGGGGTGGCCACCATTGTTGGTGTGCTGCTGCTGGTTTTCTCGGTGTTTCGTTCACCGCGACCGCTGCTGCTTTGCGCGCTCTCCGTAGGGATTGGTGCACTGGCAGGGACGGTGATCACGCTCCTCTGCTTCGGTGAGCTGCACCTGATGACGCTGGTGATGAGCCTGAGCATTGTCGGGATTTCGGCCGATTACACCCTCTATTACCTCACGGAGCGCATGGTTCACGGGGCAGATATGACCCCGCAGGAGAGCCTGCATAAGGTGATGCGTGCGTTGCTGCTGGCGCTGGGCACCACCGCCATTGCCTGGCTGATTATGGTGGTGGCACCCTTCCCGGGGATTCGCCAGTTGGCGGTGTTCGCTGCCGTTGGCCTGACGGCATCCTGCCTGACGGTGATCTGCTGGTATCCGCTGTTGGTGAAAGGCTTGCCTGTGCGCCCGGTGCCGATGATGGCGCTGATGGGGCGCTGGCTGGCGGCGTGGCGACGCAACAACCGCCTGCGTATCGGTCTGCCGCTGCTGGTGGCACTGCTGTCGCTGGGCGGGATCAGCCAGCTGCGCGTTGATGATGATATTTCCCAGCTCCAGGCGCTGCCCGCGCATTTGCTGGCCGTGGAGCGGCAGGTCACTGCGCTCACCGGTCAGAGTGCCGACCAGACCTGGATGGCGGTTTCCGGCGATAACCCGCAGCAGACCTTGCAACGTCTGGAGGCGCTGGCCCCGAAACTGGGCGATGCGCGCCGTCAGCAATGGCTCAACAGTTACCGTCTGTTGCCGCTCTCCTCCCTGGCGCAGCAGCAGCAGGATTTACAGAGGCTGCAGCAGGCGGCTCCGACGGTGATCGCCCGTTTGCACGAGGCCGGGGTGACGGTGAATGCCCCCGATCTCAGCGCGCAGCCGCTGACGCCGGAAGCCTGGCTTAACAGTCAGAACAGCGAAGGCTGGCGCCTGCTGTGGCTGACGCTGCCTGACGGGCGCAGTGGTGTACTGGTGCCGTTGAGCGGCGTGAGCAATCGTGCCGCACTGGCGCAACTGGCTGACAGCCTGCCGGGCGTCAGCTGGATTGACCGTAAACAGACCTTCGATACGCTGTTTGCCTTTTACCGTACCCTGCTGGGCTGGCTGCTGGCAGCCGCGCTGGTGGCGATTGCCCTGAGCAATGTGCTGCGCCTTGGCTGGCGTCAGGGGCTGCTGACGGTGATCCCTTCCGTACTGTCACTGGGCGGTGGACTGGCGGCGCTGGCGTTGTCCGGCCATTCGCTTAACCTGTTTTCGCTGCTTGCGCTGGTACTGGTGCTGGGCATTGGGATTAATTACACCCTGTTCTTCAGCAATCCGCGTGGGACGCCGATAACCTCTCTGCTGGCGGTGTTGCTGGCGATGGCGACCACGTTGCTGACGCTGGGGATGCTGGTGTTCAGCAGTACCCAGGCGATCAGCAGTTTCGGCATTGTGCTGTGCAGCGGCATCTTTACCGCGTTCTTACTGTCCCCGCTGGCACTGCCGGCGAAACGGAGAAAAAAATGAAAAGCCTTCTGGCGCTGTTCTGCGCCGCGTTGCTGCTCACGGGCTGTGCCGGAAAACCGGATGACACCCGGGCGCAGGCCTGGCTTAAACCGGGCGTACGCGTGACGTTACCGCCCCCGGCCATTGATCCGGCGTTCAGTCAGCAACAGCTGCTGACCGGGAGTTTCAAGGGCAAACAGCAGTCGCTGCTGGTGTTGCTGAGTGCCGATGGTCAGCAGCTGACGCTGGCCGGGTTGTCATCACTCGGCATCCGCCTGTTTCGGGTAACGTATGATGCCAGCGGCATTCACGCCGAACAGGCGCTGGTTCTGCCGGAGATGCCGCCAGCCAGCCAGGTGCTGGCTGATATTATGCTCAGTCACTGGCCTGTTTCCGTGTGGCTTCCGCGCCTGCCGGAGGGCTGGACGCTGGCAGACCAGGGCGACCGCCGGCAGTTGCGTGATGACGGGGGCAAACTGATCACGGAGATCCGCTACCTGCAACGCGGGACACAGCGGATGCCGATCAGTGTTCAGCAGTTTGCTTTTGGCTACCATATCTTGATTCAGAATCTGGACGGATGATGATGTTTATTTCTGCGGTGGGTATGCTCAATGCGCTGGGTGCAACGTCCGATGACATCGCCGATAACCTTGTGCGCGGCGTGGCACCGGGGATGCGTGCCGACAGCGGATGGTTGATCGGCGATAAACCCTGCTGGACCGGGCGGGTGGATGCGGAATTACCCGCGGTTCCGGCCCGGCTGGCGGCGCATAACAGCCGGAATAACCAGCTGCTACTGGCGGCGCTGGCACAGATTGAAACGGAAGTGCAGTCGGCGATCGCGCATTTTGGTGCAGACCGCGTGGCGGTGGTGCTCGGCACCAGCACGTCTGGCCTGGATGAGGGCGATCGTTTTATCAGCGGTGACAGCGAGAATTATCACTATTTTCAGCAGGAGCTTGGCGATCCCTCGCGTTTTCTGGCGGACTATCTGCAACTGAGCGGCCCGGCCTACACGCTGTCGACGGCCTGCTCTTCCAGCGCGCGGGCGCTGATCAGCGGGCAGCGATTGATTGACGCCGGACTGGCGGATGTGGCGATTGTCGGCGGGGCCGATACGCTCAGTCGTATGCCACTCAACGGTTTTGACAGCCTTGAGTCGTTATCAGCGCAACGCTGCGTGCCGTTCAGCCAGCAGCGTGATGGCATAACGATTGGCGAAGGGGCGGCGCTGATGCTGCTGACCCGCGAGCCGCAGCCCGTAGCGATTCTGGGTTATGGTGAGTCCTCGGACGCCTGGCATATGTCGGCACCCCATCCTGAAGGGGAAGGGGCCAAACGCGCGATTACTATGGCGCTGCAACAGGCGGGTCTGGCCCCGGAGCAGGTGGGGTATATCAACCTGCACGGTACGGCAACGCGGTTAAATGATCAGATTGAAGCGGGCGTGGTCAGTGCGCTGTTTGGCGACCAGGTACCCTGTAGCTCCACCAAGCACTTAACCGGACATACGCTCGGTGCCGCAGGCATTGTTGAGGCGGCGCTGTGCTGGCTTATCCTCACACGTCACCTGCCGCTGCCGCCGCAAGATTTCAGCGCCAGCACCCCGGACAGCGGCCTGCCAGATTGCGGTCTGCTGACGGCGCCCGAGCCGCTGGAACGCCCGGTGATCATGAGTAACTCTTTTGCTTTTGGCGGCAATAATGCCTGCCTGATTTTAGGAACGCTGTGATGTCAGAGTATCAACCCGCCGCGTATTACCTGCCGCATGCCTCACCGATGGTGCTGGTAGAGCAGGTGCTGAATGTCAGTGACGAAGAGGCCCATTGCCGTGTACGGGTCAGTGCTGACAGTGTGCTGGCACCCTTTCTCAACCCGCAGGGGGCATTGCCTGCCTGGTTCGGCATTGAAATTATTGCCCAGACGATAGGTGTCTGGTCAGGCTGGCATGGCCGCCAGCAGCATCAATGCCCCCCGCGTCCCGGGATGCTACTGGGCGGGCGCGGCTACCGCTCCCAGCAGGCGATTTTCCCCGCCGACAGCGTGCTGGATATTCGCGTCAGCCTGCTGATGTGCGATGAAAAAATAGGCAGTTTCGACGGCGTTATCACCATTGATGGCGACACCTGGGCTCATGGCCGACTGAATACCTATCAGCCAGATGACCTGGAACTTCAACAACTTATGCAACAGGATATTCAGGAATGACGCGTTCTGTTTTAGTCACCGGAGCTAGCAAAGGTATCGGCCGTGCGATTGCGCTGCGCCTGGCCGCCGATGGATTTACCGTGATAGTTCATTTTCACAGCGATGAGCAGGGCGCACGGGATACGCTGCACCAGATAGAAACGGCCGGAGGCATGGGCCGCGTGCTGGGCTTTGATATTGCCGACCGCGAGATGTGCCGCACCCGTCTTGAAGCGGATATCGAGCAACATGGCGCTTATTATGGCGTGGTCAGCAATGCCGGTATTACTCGCGACGGTGCATTTCCTGCACTGAGCGATGACGACTGGGACCAGGTGATCCACACTAACCTCGACAGTTTTTATAACGTGATCCAGCCTTGTGTGATGCCGATGATCGGACTGCGCAAAGGCGGGCGCATTATTACCCTCTCGTCGGTTTCCGGCATGATGGGTAATCGCGGACAGGTGAATTACAGTGCGGCCAAAGCGGGTATTATCGGTGCGACCAAGGCGCTGGCGATTGAGCTGGCGAAACGCAAAATCACCGTTAATTGCATTGCTCCGGGTCTGATTGATACGGGAATGATCCAGATGGAACCGATGGCGGTGGATGAGGCGCTGAAGATGATCCCGATGAAACGCATGGGTGCCGCAGAGGAAGTGGCCGGGCTGGCCAGCTATCTGATGTCTGATATCGCGGGATATGTCACCCGTCAGGTCATTTCGATTAACGGGGGGATGCTCTGATGCGCCGTGTTGTGGTAACAGGAATGGGGGGCGTGACCGCCTTTGGTGAAAACTGGCAGGCGGTGTCTGAGCGTTTGCGCGCGGGCACCAATGCGGTCCGTAAGATGCCGGAATGGCAGATTTATGACGGCCTGAATACCCTGTTAGCGGCACCCGTAGATGATTTTACGCTACCGGAGCATTACACCCGTAAACGTATCCGTTCCATGGGGCGCGTCTCACTGATGGCGACCCGTGCTACCGAACTGGCGCTGGAGCAGGCCGGGCTGCTGGGGCACCCGGTGCTGACCAATGGCGATACCGGTATTGCTTACGGTTCCTCAACCGGCAGCACCGGCCCGGTCAGTGAATTTGCTACCATGCTGACGGAAAAGCACACCAACAACATTACCGGCACCACCTATGTGCAGATGATGCCGCACACCACAGCGGTGAATGCCGGACTGTTCTTTGGCCTGCGAGGCCGGGTGATCCCGACCTCCAGCGCCTGCACCTCCGGCAGCCAGGCCATCGGTTATGCATGGGAAGCGATCCGCCACGGCTATCAGACGGTGATGGTCGCAGGTGGGGCAGAGGAGTTATGCCCTTCAGAGGCGGCGGTGTTTGACACGCTGTTTGCCACCAGTCAGCGCAACGACCGCCCACAAAGCACGCCTTCACCGTTTGATACCCAACGTGATGGTCTGGTGATTGGCGAAGGGGCCGGGACGCTGGTGCTGGAAGATCTGGAACACGCTGAAGCACGCGGTGCGACGATTTATGCGGAGATCGTCGGTTTTTACACCAACTGCGATGCTGCGCATATTACCCAGCCACAGCGTGAAACCATGCAAATCTGCATTGAGAGGGCATTGCGCTCGGCAGGGCTGACAGCCGACGATATTGGTTATATCAGCGCTCACGGCACCGCGACCGACCGTGGCGATGTGGCGGAAAGTCATGCCACGGCGGCGGTCTTTGGCGACCGTACGCCGGTTTCATCGCTGAAAAGTTATTTTGGCCATACGCTGGGTGCCTGTGGCGCGCTGGAAGCCTGGATGAGCATTGAGATGATGCGTGAAGGCTGGTTCGCCCCTACATTAAACCTCACTCAACCCGCTGAGGATTGTGCCGCGCTGGACTACATCATGCAGCAACCCCGTGCGATACAGACGGACTACATTCAGTCCAACAACTTTGCCTTTGGTGGCATCAACACCTCTCTGATCTTCCGTCGCTGGTCCTGACCCTGCTAAGGCGTTGCAACTGCAACGCCCTTCTTGTTATTTTTGTCTGGAAATATTAGTTAAGGTTGATAATAATTTTGTCTGACTGTTCAGTCGAGGAATCACTGCACCTGCCTGATTTCAGAAGAAAAGAGTCTATCTTATTCCTTTTTTAGCAGTGATGAATCAATTTATTACGTTAATCAGACTGGGAGTTGTGCTATTATCCTGCGCGATTATTTGAGAATGATTGACACTTTTTGGTGCTATAAACCCTCGTGGAATACTGTACTTTCGTTAGTGTTGCTTATTTTTTAGGTGAAAGGGACGTCTTTCATTTTTTACCGGCACCCCAACAGGATTGTTTGCCGGTACGCTGTGGCTGAACATGAAAAACAGTTCCAAACCTGAATCTGAAAAAGAACCTCGTGTACCGTTAGATGATGCGCAGTTTGCCATTGTGGTCCTCGCTGTCACCTCTTTTACGCTGATTATCTTTGTCCTCGGCATTACGTTGTGGATGTCCTGATCGGCTCCTGCTGATGTTTTATCTGCTGACTGCGTAGCATCAGCGCCATGGATTCATTGATGGTGCGATTGCCATTCGCATCGGGTAGACCAAATAATCCGGCAGGTAAGCGACGGTCATCATCCCATGCCGGGTAGTCGACAACGGGATAGAGTGAAATGCCCTCCAGCTGTACGCCCGCTTTCAGTGCCAAATCGCATTCCTGACTGACGAGGTTAAGCCACGTCTGAGACTGGCCTGCTTCTGCACCGGTTTCGGCGATCAGCAGGGGGCGTTGATAGCGTTGCCACACTTCCTGTAACAACACATTTAACGGCCGGTAGTCCGGGTGGTGCGGTTCCAGCGGGTCGCCGTTATGGAACCACTGATTGTCCGGGTACCAGGTCAGGCCCATAATATCCAGCAGATCTTCCGATCCCCCCAGTTCCGGTTCGCTTCGCCCTGCCAGCCAGTCCCAGACTTCATATTGCGCCTGATGCTGTTGCTGCGCCTGTAAGCGGGCGGCGGTGGAATATCCGGATGCCGCAACGTTGACCAGTGGATCGGTGAGCACAAAGCGCACCCCAGGCAGTTCTTCACGCATGGCATGCATTGCCGCTATGCTGGCGCGAGCGAGTTGTCGTTTCAGTTCGCGACCACGCCCGGTAACAAAAGGGTTAAACCAGGCGATTTCCGCACCGGCCCATGACCAGAATGAAATCTGATTCATGGGGGTAATAAACGGGCGGGTATGACCTTCTTCACGCATCAGGCGGGCGAGGGCGCGGGCAAAGGCGCTGAAACGATCAACGAATTCAGGCTGCCAGATATCCAGCCCGTCCGGCCAGCCAAAGTGGGCCAGCTCCCAGATCATTTCAATACCGTACTTTTCCGCCGCTTTTAGCTGCGGCAAAAAACTGTCCCAGTGATATTCTCCGGGTTGCGATTCAATTAAATACCAACGGGCGCCATCGCGTGCCGTCAGGATCTGATGGCTGGCTAACAGCGCATAATCTTTCTCCAGCAGCGTGTCATGTCCGCTGCTGATCATCAGGTCGGCGCGCTTGCCCGGTGTCCGGCAGGCAGTGGAGCAGGCGAAGCTCCCCTGGTAGAAGCTGGAAAACAGACCGGGCGGGTAATGTCCATCATGCATAATGTTCTCCTGAGGGAATAAAACGCAGGCGATGGGCTAAGTCTAGACTATATGTTTGCAGGCCTGAACAGACTGTGGGCCAGGCCGGAGTTAACCGGATGAATAACCGTATTACCGCACAAGGATTGCTGATGACCGACACGCTTCACCCATTGCAGGCAGTCAGCCCGGCTGACGCGACACGCCTGGCGCAGGCGATTACGCCACTGGTCGCACAGCATCCCCTGTACAGCGGGGTCTATCCACTGGCCGAAGGGCTGGATGCCTTTGCCGCGCGCTATCAGTTGATCACCCTGGCGGAAAATACGCTGGATATTCAGTATTACATCTGGCAGAACGACCTGTCGGGCAGGCTGTTGTTCAGCGCACTGCTGGCGGCAGCCCAGCGCGGCGTGAAAGTGCGTCTGCTGCTGGACGACAATAACACTCAGGGACTGGACCGGACCCTGAGCGAACTGAACCGTCACCCGCTGATCGAAGTGCGCCTGTTTAACCCGTTTACCTTCCGCACGCTGAGGGCGCTGGGTTACCTGACGGACTTTGCCCGCCTGAACCGACGGATGCACAACAAAAGTTTCACGGTTGATAATCAAGCCACCATCGTGGGGGGGCGTAACATCGGTGATGAATATTTTGGCGTGGGTGATGAACCGCTGTTTTCCGATCTGGATGTGCTGGCCGTGGGCCCGGTGGTGGATGAAGTGGCGCAGGACTTTGACCGCTACTGGCAGAGCCGGCCCGTGGCACCGCTGCACCGCGTGGTTGAAGAGGAAGAGGGCGAGACGTCGGCGGTGTCACTGCCGGAGGCCTGGCGCGACAGCCCACAGGTGGCGCGCTATCTACGTCAGGTGGATGAGTCAACGTTCGTGACCCAGTTAGACAATCGCAAGCTGCCTTTTACCTGGGCGAAAACGCGTCTGTTAAGCGACGACCCGCGTAAAGGGCTGGGACGGGCCAGAACCAGCACGCTGCTGCCACAACGTCTGCTGGAGGTGATTGGTAAACCGCAGCAGCAGCTCGACATCATTTCTGCCTATTTTGTGCCAACACGTACTGGCGTGGCGCAACTGCTGGCCCTGGTGCGCAAAGGGGTAAAAATCTCTATCCTCACGAATTCGCTGGCGGCCAACGACGTGTCGATTGTGCACGCGGGCTATGCAAAATGGCGTAAAAAGCTGCTGCGTCACGGTATTCGTCTATACGAGCTTAAGCCGAACAGCGGAACACGCGAGCCCAGCCACGATCGTGGTCTGACGGGGAACTCGGGGTCCAGCTTGCATGCAAAAACCTTCAGCGTGGATAACCAGACGGTATTTATCGGTTCGTTTAACTTTGACCCGCGCTCTGCCGTGCTGAATACCGAAATGGGGCTGGTGATTGAAAATGATGCGCTGGCAACGCGCATTCACGAGCGATTTATCAGCAGTATGCGCGACCGCGCCTGGACGCTACGTCTGGATAAATGGGGGCGGGTTAACTGGGTGGAGTATCCGGGAGAAGGGTCCAATGAAGTGGTGCATAAGCATGAACCGCGCACCCGGCTGATGCAGCGTCTGCTGGTGCGCCTGGTATGGCGTCTGCCAATCGAATGGTTACTGTAAGGGGCGACCCTATTTCCGGTCGCCCCCTGCCATTACTGGCGCTGTGGCTTCCCGGAGAACAAGAAGCGCAGCAGTGGAATGCGCAGATGAATCTCATACAGCAGGAAGGCGATGCCAAACACAAACACCAGACCGGCGAAGAATCCGAGGGTGTTGCTGTCGATCTGCTTCACAAACAGAATGCCATAGAGAATGGTTAATGGATGGTGGACCAGGTAGATAAACAGTGAGGCGTTCACCAGATACGTTACGCGTGGAGAGTGGGAGTTCAGCAGGCGATGACCGAAGGTAAACACCACGTTGACCATCCACAGGCCCATGAGCATCGAGACCACCGCATCAATCTCATACAGCCAGCCTTCCCCTTTACTCCAGGTCTGATTGGCCACATAGGCGGCAAAAGCCAGCGCCGATCCCACAAAGGTCCAGGGAACCGGACGAACAAACAGGGCCTTAATCGCCGGATATTTCCATGCCATGGCACCCAGTATAAAGAAAGGCAGGAACATCAGTGTTTGCATCACCGCCATATTAAACAGCGCATCGCTCAGGATCTGTGGTGCAAAAATAAACATCAGACGACGAAATGCACCCCAGGCCAGGCTGCAAAGCAGAATAAAACAGGTTAAACGGGTCCAGGTGAGTTCGGAATAGTCTGTTTTCTCACGTGCGCCATCGCGCAGAAAACGGAACAGCCAGAAGCCTGCCACGGTCAGAACGATCAGGACCAGCAGGAACCACAGATGGGAAATCAGATCCCAAACCAACGTATTATATTTCTCATACAGGGTCTTACTGCTCCAGTCACCGATCTTACTGGTCCACTCTTTCAGCATAAAAAACTGCGGCAGCGTAATCAGGGGGATGGCGGTCAGCATCGGGATACCAACCCGCTCCACACGCACCTTCAGCCAGTCTGATGGGGTGTAGCGCAGGAACAGCATATAGGAAAAATAGCCTGAAATAACAAAGAACACCTGCATGCGAAACGCATGGATGAAGTCATTCAACAGCGTCAGCCATTCGGAGGGCGCGACACTGTTGACCGACCAGTTTTGTGTGGAATAAATCAATGAGACATGAAAAGGCACCCCTAATAACATCAGCCAGGCGCGAATCGAATCCAAAAAGTATTCTCGTTGTGGTGTTTTTTTAGTCATATATGTCCAGTATTCAACAAGTTAATCACCCGGTTCACCCTGAACCAGTCTAAAGCTTACCGCTTACTTTAATAGAGCAAACCCGCGTATACTATCAGCCGAATCTGTTTCCGCTAAACGCTTGAGAATCGGGCTATTAGCCACTCGGAATAGTGGAACAAAAACGGGCTCAGGCTGTCGGAATGCTGAATTATCCTTTAAGATGGATCCATTGATTTAAGCACCCGAAAGGGGGGGATGTGCGGACTAAAATGAACAATAAACCAAAACTGATGAAATTGCGCTGGGTTGGCGCGGCAGTTTTGCTTTCAATGTATGCCAACACCAGTTGGGCTTTCAACATTGACGATGTGGCAAAACAGGCGAAAGAGTTAGCCGGTAAAGGCTTTGAAGCGCCGAAAAGTAATCTACCGTCACAGCTGCGTGATATGAAGTATGCCGACTATCAGCAGATCCAGTTCAATCATGAAAAAGCCTATTGGAACAAGTTGAAGACCCCTTTCAAACTTGAGTTTTACCATCAGGGTATGTACTTCGATACGCCGGTACGCCTCAATGAAGTGACGGCTAACAGCGTTCGTGAAATCAAATACTCTCCGGAATATTTCAATTTCGGCAATGTGAAGCACGATCCGGATACCGTGAAAAACCTCGGTTTTGCCGGTTTTAAAGTGCTGTACCCGCTGAACAGTAAAGATAAGAAAGACGAGATTTCCAGCTTCCTGGGGGCCAGCTACTTCCGCGTGATTGGTCAGGGCCAGGTATATGGTCTGTCTGCCCGTGGTCTGGCCATCGATACGGCATTGCCGTCCGGTGAAGAGTTCCCGCGCTTCAAACAGTTCTGGATTGAGCGTCCGAAACCGCAGGATAAACATCTGGTGATCTATGCGCTGCTGGATTCGCCGCGCGCGACCGGCGCCTATCGTTTCCTGATCACCCCGGGTAAAGACAGCACCGTTGATGTGCAGTCAAAAGTCTACCTGCGTGACAAAGTGGGCAAACTGGGCGTGGCTCCGTTAACCAGCATGTATCTGTTCGGTGCGAACCAGCCGTCTCCTGTGGCTAACTACCGTCCGGTGCTGCATGATTCCAACGGCCTGTCGATCCATGCCGGCAACGGTGAATGGATCTGGCGTCCGCTGAATAATCCGAAACACCTGGCCGTCAGCACCTTCACCGTGGAAAACCCACGTGGTTTCGGTCTGCTGCAACGTGGCCGTGATTTCGATAAGTATCAGGATCTGGATGACCGCTACGATCTGCGCCCAAGCGGCTGGATCGAGCCTAAGGGTGACTGGGGTAAAGGCCGCGTTGAGCTGGTCGAAATCCCAACCAGCGATGAAACTAATGACAACATCGTGGCATTCTGGACCCCGGAAAGTCTGCCAGAGCCAGGCAAAGAGATGAAGTTTGCCTATCGCCTGCACTTTACACGTGACGAAAGCCAGCTGCATACGCCGGATACCGCCTATGTGAAAAGCACGCTGCGTTCTCTGGGTGATGTGAAACAGTCTAATCTGGTGCGTCAGCCAGACGGCACAGTGGCGTTTATCGTCGACTTTGTTGGCCCGGACATGAGCAAGCTGCCGGAAAACACCCCGGTCACGCCGCAGGTGAGCATCGGTAATAATGGTGAGCTGGTAGAAAACAGCGTGCGCTATAACCCGGTCACCAAAGGCTGGCGTCTGGTGCTGCGTGTTCGTGTTAAAGACAATAAACAGCCGACCGAGATGCGTGCTGCACTGGTTAACGGTGACAAAACGCTGACGGAAACCTGGAGCAATCAGTTGCCTGCCAATGAATAAGTCTACCGTAATACCCAACGAATATATCGATGCGCTGCCCCTTTCCCCGGAGCGGAAAGGGGCGCTGCGTGATGCGTTGCCAGAACAACCGTCCGATACCTTCAGCCAGTTGCACTATCAGCTGGCCGAAGACGGCCCGGTCGAAACGCGCCCCGATGATGCTCCGCAGGAATCGGTAAAAGCGCGTGTCGAGATGAGCTGGCCTGACTCTGTTGATGGCGGTCGTCAGTTTGACAAAGACGCGCTGGATCGCACCACGCTGAAAGCGATGCCGAAACACACCCGTTCTTCTATGTATCCGGAAGAGTGGCGGACCAACCCGGTGGCGCGCGCATGGGATTCCCTGCGTGGGCGTAAAAGCACACCGCGTTACGACAGCCGCGAAGAGCAGAAAAATGAAGACAAATGGCGCCATGTTGGCTCTATTCGTCGTTATATCCTGCTGTTCCTCTCCGTCTTCCAGACGGTGGTGGCCACCTGGTATATGAAAACCATTCTGCCTTACCAGGGCTGGGCGCTGATCGATCCTATGGAGATGATCAACCAGAACTGGCAGCAGTCGGTGTTGCAGATCCTGCCTTATGTGTTGCAGACCGGGATCCTGTTCCTGTTTGCCATCCTGTTCCTCTGGGTATCTGCGGGGTTCTGGACGGCACTGATGGGGTTCCTGCAACTGATGATCGGCAAGGACAAATACAGTATTTCGTATCTGACCAACGGCGACGAACCGATTAACCCGGAACACCGCACCGCGCTGATCATGCCCATCTGTAATGAAGATGTCGGGCGTGTGTTTGCTGGTCTGCGTGCTACCTGGGAATCCGTGGTGCGTACCGGTGAGCAGGCGAACTACGATGTGTATATCCTCAGCGACAGTTACAACCCGGATATCGCCATGGCTGAACAGAAGGCCTGGATGGAGCTGGTACGTGATGTCGGTGGGGAAGGGCGTATTTTCTATCGCCGCCGTCGCCGTCGCGTGAAACGCAAATCCGGTAATATCGATGACTTCTGCCGCCGTTGGGGCAGCCAGTACAGCTACATGGTCGTACTGGATGCCGACAGCGTGATGAGCGGTGACTGTCTGAACGGTCTGGTGCGCATGATGGAAGCGAACCCGAAAGCGGGCATCATCCAGTCATCACCAAAAGCATCGGGTATGGATACGCTGTATGCGCGTTGTCAGCAGTTTGCGACCCGCGTTTACGGTCCGCTGTTTACCGCCGGTCTGCACTTCTGGCAGTTGGGTGAGTCGCACTACTGGGGCCATAACGCGATTATCCGCGTGAAGCCGTTTATCGAACACTGTGCGCTGGCGCCATTGCCGGGCGAGGGCTCGTTTGCCGGTTCCATCCTGTCCCATGACTTCGTGGAAGCGGCCCTGATGCGCCGTGCAGGCTGGGGGGTGTGGATCGCTTACGATCTGCCGGGTTCTTATGAAGAACTGCCGCCAAACCTGCTGGATGAACTGAAGCGTGACCGTCGCTGGTGCCACGGTAACCTGATGAACTTCCGTCTGTTCCTGGTGAAAGGGATGCACCCGGTTCACCGTGCTGTGTTCCTGACGGGCGTGATGTCTTATCTGTCAGCACCGCTGTGGTTTATGTTCCTGGCGCTCTCCACCGCTCTTCAGGTGGTGCATACGCTGATGGAGCCGCAGTACTTCCTGCAACCGCGCCAGCTGTTCCCGGTGTGGCCGCAGTGGCGTCCGGAACTGGCGATAGCGCTGTTCTCCACCACGCTGGTGCTGCTGTTCCTGCCGAAGCTGCTGAGTATTGTGCTGGTGTGGTTCAAGGGCGCGAAACCTTACGGCGGTGCACTGCGCGTACTGGCTTCCCTGTTCCTGGAAATGCTGTTCTCCGTGCTGCTGGCACCGGTGCGCATGCTGTTCCATACGGTGTTTGTGGTCAGTGCCTTCCTCGGTTGGGAAGTGGTGTGGAACTCACCGCAGCGTGACGATGATGCTACGCCATGGAGTGAAGCCTTTAAGCGCCACGGTTCGCAGATGCTGCTTGGCCTGGTCTGGGCGGGCGGTATGGGCTGGCTGGATCTTAACTTCCTCTGGTGGCTGTCGCCGATTGTCTTCTCACTGATCCTGTCTCCGTTTGTTTCGGTATGGTCCAGCCGTCGTACGCTCGGTCAGGCATCGAAGCGCGGTAAACTGTTCCTGATACCGGAAGAGTTCAGCCCGCCGCAGGAGCTGGTGGATACGGATCGTTACGTTGAGCTGAACCGCGAACGTGAGCTGGATAATGGCTTTATGCACGCCATGTTCCATCCCTCGTTTAACGCGCTGGCCAGCGCCATGGCGACCTCGCGTCACCTGAAGAGCGATATCCTCGACTTCGCCCGTGACCGTCGTATTGAGCAGGCGCTCAGTGAATCGCCAGCGAAGCTGGACCGCGATCAGCGCCTGGCGTTGTTAAGCGACCCGGTCACGCTGTCACGCATGCATTACCGCCTGTGGCAGCACGCCGATAAGTATCACGACTGGTTAGATCATTACCATACGTTGAAACTGAATCCACTGGCGCTGAATAACGCTAAATAGTATGCGGGTCGGGCATGCCCGACCCCTACGTGATGGCATACCCGATCTTGTAAAGGCTGACTTTCTTTTCCGGTCAGCCCGTCAGGCGGGAAGATAAAAGCCGGGGCCTTGTGTCCCGGCTTTTTTACGTTTTTTTTGCATTGAGTGCTATGGTGCTGTGATGTACAGACGGTAAGATAGTGCGTTTTTTATTCGGGAATAATGTGGTGAGCATGTTTTTACGCGGTGTGATGTTGGCAGTCAGTGTGCTGGTACTGAGCGGGTGTGGCAGTATTATCAGCAGAACCGTGCCCGGACAGGGGCACGGTAATCAGTATTATCCCGGCGTACAGTGGGATGTGCGTGATACGGCGTGGCGCGTGATCACCATTATCGACCTTCCGCTGTCGCTGGTGGTGGATACCTTGTTGTTACCGGTGGATGCACACCACGGTCCGTACGAGTAATCCCTTTTACCGTACCTCAGGCACGGTTATCGGCATCCGTATTATTGTCTTCCCACTCTTCTGCTGCCGCTTCAGCTTCTTCACTGTCGGCAGGTGGCTCAAGCTGGAATTCCCCTTCATCCCATTCATGCAGGGTATTTTCAGGCAACCATTCGCTTCGCAATTCGACCTCGTCGAAATCACCGTCAAAAATGGCCTGCGCGGCTTCACCGCTGTACAGCGACACAAGCTCGCCTTCATCTCCATCCTCGGTGAGAAACTCCGCCTGCCACATAATGTCCCCATCCTGCATCACAAACTTTTGCAGATTGAACTGATTCACCGCGGCGTCATCTTCGTCGACCTCCGGGTTGGCAGCAAGGTACTCTTCACGAGCCGTATCAATGGCTTCTTCCAGCGTGGCATAAAGTGTCATGGTCATCTCCCTGGTTTTATTGGTAAAGAGTAATTGTTGTCGTTGTGCGTCAGGATGCAAGGCGGTAAAGAAGAAATTTTGTGTACCGTGCGTGAGGCCGATTGACAAGGATTTCTGTCGCTTAGCGATATCTGGTCAATCTTTGAACGGGTAAATTTTACTTAAATACATCAGCAGTAAACGGCCTTTATTATTTTTCATCTTTTCTATTTTAATTAAATCAGCCTGTGTTATTGACTTAACGTAAATTACTGGAGGGAGTATTCAAACTGAATGAATTAAGTTTATTCTTATTTCACAGCAGGTAATCTGTGCGCATTGAATTCCTCCCCTATTCACATTTATTTAACTTATATCATGATGATGTTAACCCCGGTAAGGACACTGACGGCATTACTGCTGGCGGGTGCGTGTTTTACTCTTTCAGCGGCCATGCTCAGCCCAGCCGATCGTGACGCCGTACGCCAGCAACAGCAGCAAATCCTCGATCAGAACCAGCAGCAGCGTGATGAGCTGGAGCGCAGCACGGCATTACCATCCGCGCAGCCTCCGCGCCCGGTGCTGCCCTCTGCCGGCCCCTGCTTCAGGATCAATACGCTGCGTCTGACCGGTGTGACGTTGATTTCCCCCCATCACCAGCAGCAGTTGCTGGCACCCTGGCAGGGTTCATGTCTGGACATGGCCAGTATCAGCCAGCTCACCCACAGCATCTCCGACTGGTATATCAGCCGTGGCTATATCACCAGCCGCGCGTTTATTCCCGAACAGGATCTCTCCGGGGGGGAATTAACGCTGGCGGTGCTGGAAGGCAAATTACAGCATATTCGTCTTAACGGTTCCCCGGCGCGTGAACTGAATATGGCTTTCCCTGGGCTTGAAGGAAAAATCCTTAATCTGCGCGATATCGAGCAGGGGATGGAACAGATTAATCGCCTGCGTACCACGCCGGTTCAGATTGAAATCCTGCCTGCTGACCAGCCGGGGTACTCGGTGGTGAATCTGACCGCCACCCCGGAGTTTCCCCTCAGTCTCTCCGCGGGCTTTGATAACAGCGGGCAGAAAAGCACCGGCACCGGGCAACTCAGTGGGTCGCTGACGGCAAACAATCCGCTGGGCCTGGCTGACCGCTGGTTTATCAGCGGTGGCCGCAGCTCGGCATTTTCCCGCGCACGCGATGCGCAAAATTTCCAGGCCGGGGTCAGCGTGCCTTATGGCTACGGCCTGCTGGACTACAGCTACAGCTGGAGCAACTACCTCAGCACCATCAACAACAACGGCTTTGACTGGCTGTCACGCGGTGACACCAAAACCCACCGGCTCGGTCTTTATCAGGGGCTGTACCGCAACAGCGATATCAAAACCGGCCTGTCTTTCGGCATTACTCATCGCATCAGTCGTAACTGGCTGAACGATGCGCTGTTGCAGAGCAGCAGCCGCAAACTCTCCAGCCTGCAAATGGGTATTAATCATACGCAGAAGCTGGGCGGCGGTATCGCCACCCTGAACCCGATGTTCACGCGGGGAATGCCGTGGTTTTCGGCGGAAAGCGATGAGGGGAAAAACGGAGATCTGCCGAAGGCAGAATTTCGTAAATGGAGCCTGAACGGCAGCTATCAGCTCCCTGTCACCCAAAGCCTGTGGTGGTTAAGCAGCTTTTACGGCCAGTGGTCACCGGACCGTCTGTACGGCAGCGAGCGCCTGACGCTGGGGGGTGAAAGCTCGGTACGCGGCTTTAAAGAGCAGTATCTCTCCGGGGATAACGGGGGCTACTGGCGTAATGAGCTGAACTACGCCCTGTTTACCCTGCCGGGTCTGGGGCAGGTCAGCGCGCTGGCGGCGCTGGACGGTGGCTGGCTGCACAGCGACCGCCTCGACCCCTGGGCGGCGGGCACCCTGTGGGGCAGCGCCGTGGGCCTGACCACCAGTCAGCGCTATTTCTCCACGCAGTTTACCGTTGGCACGCCGCTGGAGTATCCGGACTGGCTGGCGCCCGATCACCTCGCCGTGCAGTACCGCATCTCACTGATTTTTTAAGAGGCCAGGATTATGGACAATCATCAGCAACCGGTTCGCCGTTCTCAGCGTCTGCTGAGTTACCTGATTTGTACGCTGATTGCCGGGCAGCCGCTGCTGCCAGCGGTGGCTGCCGCCATCACCCCGGTGACCCCGGGCAGCCAGATGGACAAGGCGGCCAACGGCGTACCGGTGCTGAATATCGCCACGCCAAACCAGGCAGGGATCTCCCATAACCAGTTCAGTGATTACAATGTCGGCAAACCGGGGCTGATCCTCAATAACGCCACCGACAGGCTGACGCAGACCCAGCTGGGCGGGCTGATCCAGAACAACCCGAACCTGAAGGCAGGAAAAGAGGCGCGCGGGATCATCAATGAGGTGGTTGGCGGCAACCGCTCGCAGCTGCAGGGCTTTACCGAGGTGGCGGGCAAGGCCGCGAACGTGATGGTGGTTAACCCGTACGGGATCACCTGTAACGGCTGCGGCTTTATCAACACGCCGCAGGTGACGTTGACCACCGGGAAACCAACCTTTGACAGCCAGGGTAATGTCAGCAGCCTGGCGGTTTCTAAAGGCACCATCATCGTTGAAGGGCAGGGGCTGAATGCCAGCCAGAGCGATGCGCTGTCCATTATCGCACGCGCCACTGAAATCAACGCCGATATCCATGCCCGGGATCTGACGGTGATTGCCGGATCGAACCGCGTTGATGCGCAGGGCAAGGTCACTGCGCAGGGATCTCAGGACCCGCAGCCCTCGGTGGCGGTGGATACGGGCGCGCTGGGCGGCATGTACGCCAACCGCATCCGCCTGGTGTCGAGTGACAAAGGCGTGGGGGTGAACCTTGGCAACCTTAATGCCCGTCAGGGGGATATCATCCTGGATGCCAGCGGCAAACTGACGGTGAACAACAGTCTGGCCAGCGGGGCGCTCAGCGTCCGGGCCGTGACGGTCGCGCTCAGCGGCGATCATAAAGCCGGAGGCGACATCACGGTCAGCAGTGACGGTGACGTGGCGCTGAAAAACGCGGCGCTGGTCAGCGATCGGGATGTGATAATCAACGCCGGGAAAACAGGGGCTCTGGAGAGCGGCAAACTGACGGCGGGCCGGGATATTCAGCTCAGCGGCGATGCGCTGACGCTGGATAGCGCCAGCCAGGCGAACGCAGCCGGAGATATCCGGGCCACCGCGACCACCCTGCTCTCGCAGCAGGGTCAGATGACCGCCGGACAGGATCTTACGCTTAACGCGGACGCGCTGGATAACCGCGGTGCGCTGAATGCCAGCCGAAACCTGAGTGCCCGCGCCATCACGCAACGTAACAGCGGCACAATGCAGAGCAGCGGCGACCTGACGGTCAGCGGCAGTCAGCTGAAAAATCAGGGAAAGATGTTGAGCGGCGGGTCGCTAACCCTCACTGGCGACCGGCTGGAGCAGAACGGCACGCTCAGTGCAAAAACGCAGGCCAGCCTGACCCTCAGCGACAGGCTGACGCAGGGCGCTCAGGGAGAAATACTCAGCGACGGTTTACTGTCGATGCGTGCCGGGCAACTGGAGCAGCAGGGACTGCTGTCGGGCGATCGCGGCGTGTATTTCAGCGGCGACGGTCTGAATCAGCAGCAGGGCGCACGCATCACCAGCCAGCAGGCGATTGACCTGCAGGCCGACCAGATGCAGCTGGGCGGGGAGGTTAACGCAGACGGCGATCTGACGCTGAATGCCGGGACGCTGACCACCCAGAGCACGGCGCAGGTACAAAGCGGCGGTAACCTCAAGCTGGCGGCGCAGCAGGCGACGCTGAACGGCACCCACGCCGCGCGCGGTGACCTCATCGTCAACGCCACCACCCTGAACCATAACGGCAAAAGTAACGCGGCGCGCATCGCCCTGACCGCCGACAGCCTGAATAACCACGGCACCCTGGTGGCGCCCGAACTGTCGCTCAGCACACAGCACCTCACCAACGGCGGCCTGCTGGATGGCAGCCGCAGCCTGCAATTGCAGACCGATCTGTTCGATAACCTACAGGGTGCCACACTGCACAGCGCAGGTGACCTTGCACTGAGTCCCGCACGGCTGAATAACGCCGGGCTGATCGCCAGCGATGGCGATCTGACCCTTAGCGGTGACAGCCTGTTTAACCGCGGTGAAATTAACGCGCACAATCTCAGCGCGGATTATCTCGATCTGCACAATCAGCAGGGTGGCCTGCTGCTGGCACAGGGGCAGCTGACGACTGTCAGCCAGTCACTGGATAATGCCGGACAGATGGCGGCGGCGACACTGCATGTTTCGGGCGATCGCATCGAAAACAGTGGCACCTTGCAGGGCAACGACAGTCTGGCCCTGAAGGCGCACACTATCACCAGCCAGGGCGATATGGTCTCGCATGGCGCGCTGAGCATCGACGGCGATAGCCTGAACAACGGCGGTGCGCTTCAGGGGGCGGTGCTGGCCCTGACGCTGGTTCAGCAGTTTGCTAACCAGCAGGGAGCGGAGGTGAATGCCACCCGCAGTCTGGCCATTGATGCGGCAAAGGTGGTGAATGACGGGCAGATGGTCACGCCTGCTCTGACTCTGAACAGTGCCAGCCTGGTGAACCGTGGCTGGATGCAGGGTGATAATACGCTGGTGGTGAACAGCGCAACGATCGATAACCTCGCGGGTGGCACCCTGGTGAGTGGCGACCGCGCCGAACTGACCAGCACCACGCTGAATAATGGTGGTCAGTTGCAAGCCGGTCACCTGGTACTGAGCAGCACCAATCTCAATAACAGCGGTACGCTGTTGATGAACCATCTGGGAGAACTGACGGTTGCGCAGACGCTGACCAACAGCGGCCTGTTGCAGGCTAACCGCGCACTGACGTTAGGCACACGGCAACTGGTCAATACTGCCAGCGGTGCGCTGATTGATTCCGGCGGACTGACGCTGACGCTCGACAGTCTGCGCAATGACGGGCTACTGCAAATCAGTGAAGCGCTGGATGTGACGGCGCGCGAGCTGAATAACCAGGGCCAGTTGCTGGCAGGTCGCACGCTGGCGCTGAACGCGACGTCATTGATCAACGGCGGCCTGATGCAGGGCGATGAGCGGCTGACGCTTGACAGCACCTCGCTGGATAACAGTGGACAGATCCGTAGCCTGGCAGACGGCAAGGTCAGCGCAGACAGCTTACTGAATACGGGAAAAATTACCGCGCAGGATCTGGCACTCAGCGGTAATGTCCTCCGCAATAGCGGCCTGTGGCAGGGTAATCAACACCTTGGCGTCACCGCCGGGCAACTGACCCAGAGCGCCAGCGGGCAGACCCTGAGCGGCGGCATGCTGGAACTCAGCAGCCATACGCTGACCACTGACGGCACCCTGCAGGGGGCGCAGGTTAGCGTCACGGCGCAGAGCTGGCAGCACCTCGGAACGGCCATCGGCAGCGCAGGCATCTCGGCACAGGTCGGGGATACGCTGGCGAATACGGGTGAGATTTTAAGCCAGGGCGGCATTCAGCTTGATGCTGCGACGCTGAACAATACCGGCAAGCTGCTCGGCGAAGATGCCGTGACGCTGCGTGCCACTGGCTTCACTAATCAGGGCGCGGTGCAGGGCAGCACGCTGGCGGTAGACGCCGCAACGCTGACCAACAACGGCACGCTGGTGGGGTTGCAGGCCCTGACCCTCGGCTCTCTCCCCGCCGCTGTGGCACGCATGGCGCTGGCGGCAACACCAGCAGTGCAACGTATTTATAGCGGCAGCGGTAAGCTGCTGACCCAGGGCACTCTGAGAATAAACGGCGACAGCCTGAGTAATGACGGCATCTGGCAGGCGCAGGATATTGTCGCCAACGCCCGCACGCTGAGCAATCAGGGCCGCATACAGAGCGCCGACAGCCTGGAGTTGCAGCTGAGTGATACGCTGACCTCCGCTGCCAACAGCCAGATCGGTGCGCAGGGTGAAGCGTTACTGCATGCCGCCACCCTCAGCAATCAGGGACAGTGGACGGCTAAAAATCTCGCGCTGACGGCCGATGCGCTGGATAACCAGGGCACCATCAGTGGGGTGGATAACCTGACCCTGGGCCTGACGGGTGTGCTAAAACAGCAGCAGGCCGGATCGTTGTTAAGCGGCGGTGCGCTGGGCGTGAATGCGACCTCAATAGAGAATGCTGGCCGTATTCAGGGCAACACGCTGGCCATGAACGGCAGCACGCTGGAGAACAGCGGCAGGTTACAGGGGGATAACGGCCTGACGCTGGTCCTCGGCGATCGCCTGACCAATCATCAGAACGGGATACTGTTCAGCCAGCAGGCGCTGACGCTGCAGGCGGCGCAGATGACCAACGACGGTGTGATTCAGGGGGGGAAACAGACCCGGCTGGATATCACCGGAACGGCACAGAATAACGGAAAACTCCTTTTCAGCGATGATTTGACGTTTAACGCGTCGCAGCTGAATAACGGGGGCTGGTTACAGGCGACCGATCTACTGCTTAAGGCGGCGCAGGTAGAGAATACAGGCACGCTGCTGGCGCAACAGCAGGGCGCCTTTACCGGCAATAGTCTGATCAATCAGGGCAGTGTCCAGGGCGATCGACTGACGGTTAACTATCAGCAACTGAACAACAGCGGCACCGTGCTCGGCAACCAGCAGCTAGATGTCACTGCCGCAAATGTCGAGCAACAGGGCGGCGGCAAACTGCTGAGTGGCGGTAATCTGACGCTGAAGGCCAACCAACTCTCCCCCACCGGTCAACTGGTGGCCCTTGGGGATGTGACGGCCACACTGGCTAACGCCTTCACGCATCGCGGCACACTGGCGGCAGGCAATCAGCTGACGGTCACCAGCAACGGTGCCATCGACAACCAGGGCGTGATGCAGGGGCAGGGCGTTAACCTCAGCGCGGGGGCCGTACTGACCAACAACGGTAAAATCACCACTGGCACCCGCACCAGTACCCTGAGCGGTAGCCAGATCAACCTCAATGACGCCGGGAGCGTGCAGGGCGGGGGCGATATCTCGCTGACCAGCCGTGGCGATATCAATATCGCCGGCTTTACCGGAACCAGTGGGTCACTGACGCTGACGGCACCGGGCAGCATCATTAACACAGCCTTACTCTATGCAGGCCAGGATATGCGTCTGCAGGCCAACAGCATCCGCAACCAGCGCGGCGATATCCTTGCTGACAATAATCTGTGGATGCAGCGTGATGCCGCAGGCAATGCCAACAGTGAAATCATTAACACCTCCGGCACCATTGAGACGCGCAACGGCGATATTACGATGGCCACCGCGCATCTGCTTAATCAGCGCGACGGGCTGACCTGGACGGAGAAGGTGACGAACTATTATCCGGCTAATAGTGGAACCATCACACTACGACTGACTCCCGATATGCTTGAGTACTACAGCATTGAAAAGTGCTCAGGTGGACATCATGGTAACTGTTCGTATGAGTCAGGAGCTCGGCCGCTGACTGAAAATATGCAACAAAGGGTTCTGGTCAGCGAAAAACAAGTCACAGCCAGTGCCAGTGGAGGAGTTGCGCGTATTGCGTCCGGGAAGGATCTGAGCATTAACGCGGTTAAATTAGAAAATAAAGCCAGTAGTCTGCTCGCTAACAGAAATATACAACTGCGTGGAAACAGCCTGGATAATAATTCCATTGAAAACGGCATCATGCAGACATGGCAGACGTATAAATGTGGTGGATCTTCATGGACTGAAACCTGTAGCAGTCGTGTAGATAACAGCAGGTCGAGTGTTAATTTCATATATACCCTTATGGGCGGCCCGACCATTGAAAATCTGGCGACCGGAAGCGCACTCCGCGCCGTGATCCAGGCCGGTGGTGCACTGACCGCCAGCTTCACCAGTAACGTCAGCAATACGACTACCCGTGCCAATACCGGCACGATCACCAGTACCCTGGCAAAACCCGTGCTCAATACCCTCAGCCAGCAGGGTATCGGCAGTACTGTGCAACAACAGGCTCTGTCCGGCACTGAAAAAGTGACGGTTAATTCACCCCAGTGGCAGTCGCAGATCCAGTTTGCCCTGCAACAAATGAGTGGTGGGAAAGCCCTGGACAGCAACGGTCAGCCGCTGGCGACGCTGGCCGATCAGCGCACGAATAACAACAACGGCACTTCGCTGTTTACCAAAAAACCAGCCTCATTGCAGCAGCCAGTGGCTCAGGGCATCGACACCAGCGCGTGGCCACTGCCCACCGGCAATAACGGCTATTTCGTTCCTGCCAGCGATCCCAAAAGTCCGTATCTGATCGTCACCAACCCGCAGCTCGACGGGCTGGGCAAGCTGGATCACAACCTGTTTGGCGATCTCAATGCGTTACTGGGCAAACAGCCGGGCAGCGCACCGCAGGAAACGCGCAGTGCTTACACCGACCAGAAACAGTTCCTTGGATCGTCCTACCTGTTGGATCGCCTCAATCTTAAGCCTGACTACGACTACCGTCTGCTGGGTGATGCGGCCTTTGATACCCGCTATGTCAGCAATGCGCTGCTTAATCAGACCGGCAACCGCTATCTGAACGGAGTGGGTTCCGACCTGGAACAGATGCGTTATCTGCTGGATAACGCCGCCAGTGCACAGCAGTCGCTGGGATTAAAATTTGGCGTATCGCTGGATGCAAAACAGGTTGCTGCGCTTGACCACAGCATTGTCTGGTGGGAAGCGACGCAGATTAACGGCGAAACCGTGATGGTGCCAAAGCTCTACCTGTCGCCGAAGGATATTACCGTCAACAGCGGCAGCGTGATTGCCGCCAACTCGGTGGAACTCAACGCCGGAACGCTGACCAATAATGGCAGCACACTGGCCGCCAAAACCGATTTGAATATCAACAGCCAAAACAGCATCAGTAACCTGAACGCAGGCCTGATTAGCGCTGCCGGGGATATGAACCTCAGTGCGCTGGGCGATATCAACAATATCGGTTCGGCCATCAGTGGCAAAACACTGGCGCTGGAGAGCCTCGACGGCAGTATTAATAACCAGACGCTGGCCACGCAGTGGAACGCCAGTAGCAAAGGCTGGTTTGGCTCCGGTGCGGCAATGAGCCAGACCCAGCTGGGCACAACGGCAACGATGAGCGCACAGCAGGGCGTAACGCTGAAAGCGGGCAAGGATATTACGGTCACCGGCAGCAAGGTGACGGCAGGCGGCGATCTGAAACTGGATGCGACAGGCGATATTGCTATCAATGCCAATCAGACGTCCAGCAGCAGTCGCTATACCGGGTATGCAGGCAAAAACATCGCCAGCAGCGGCAAGGTCGACAACGTCGGCAGCAATCTCTCTGCGGGAGGTTCATTAACTCTTAACGCCGGAAACGATCTCAGCGCCACCGCCAGCACCATCAGCGCGACAAAGGATCTGTCGCTGTCGGCAGGGCACGACCTCAACCTGAACGCAGCAGACACCGCGCAGCGCAGCAGCAAGGGCAAAGGGGAAAACCATGTCACCGGTCAGGATCGCACCACGCTGACCAGCGGCAATGACCTGACGCTCAGCGCAGGCCGCGATCTGAACAGCCAGGCGGCAGGCCTGGTGGCCGATAACGATGTGACATTACAGGCGGGCAGGGATGTGAATCTGCTGGCGGCCACCACCACTAAAGGTGACAGCTACCGCAGCAGCGAACGTACGGAAATCCACGAAGCGGTGCGCCAGCAGGGCACGGAGATTGCCAGCGGCGGCAATACTGCGGTGCAGGCGGGGCGGGATATTAACAGTGATGCTGCAACGGTCAAAGCCGACGACCTTCTTGCACTTCAGGCCGGCCGTGACGTCAATCTGAACAGCGCGCAAGAGAGTGACTACGCCTTTAAAGAAGAAGTCACTACCAAGAAAGGCTTCCTGAAGAAAACCACGACCCACACCATTAAAGAAAATTACAAGACCACAGCAAAAGGAACGCAGCTGACGGGCGATGCGATTTCTGTGGTGGCAGGACATGATGTCACTGCAACGGGTGCAGCTATTGGCGCGGAAAGCAGCGTCACGCTTCAGGCGGGTAATGATGTTAACGTGCTGGCTGCCACTGAGAGAGCATCGACCTACAGTCTGCACGAAGTGAAAAAAAGCGGGCTGATGGGCGGCGGCCTCAGTATTGGCTATGGCAAACAGTCGGCGAAAACGGAATACAACGGGGCAAAAGTCACCCAGAGCGATGCACGAAGCCTGGTGGGGGCCTCTGCCGGTAATGTCATTATTGTTGCCGGGAATAATGCGACGGTGAAAGGCAGTGATGTCCTTGCTGCACGTGCTGCTGACGACATCACACGGGCCACCGGGCATATCGACATTACCGGGGCCAACATCGCCATTATCTCTGGCGAGGACCGCATCCGTGAAAGTCTGTCTCAGACAGTAAAAAGCAGCGGCTTTGGTCTGACATTAACCGGCACGCCGCTGGATACCGTGCGTAACCTGCGCGATATCGTCACTTCCTCCGGTAATGGCTTCCAGAAGGTGAAAGCGTTCAGTACTGAAACGGGGGCTTCCCTGGGAGACACCGCCCAGGTGGGACTGAGCTACACCCGGTCCTCAGCCAACAGCCAGCAAAGCAGCGACAGCGTTTACCAGAGTGGCAGCCAGCTGACGGCCGCCGGAAATACCCAGCTGCATGCCACAGGCAAAGAGAATAAGGCGGGCAGCGGCAACCTCCTGGTGGCGGGCAGCAGCATCAGCGCCGGGGAAGATGCCATTCTTGAGGCGAAAAATCAGCTCAGCGTTGTGGCCTCAACAGACAGCCAGAAGGTCAATAGCAGCAGTAAAAGCAGCAACTGGAGTGTGACCACAGATATGTCTACCCCGGGTGCCATGACGCGCCTGGTGGGTGGCACACCCAATCACGGGACTCAGGTCACGCCGGTTGGCGTACAAAAAGACAGCAACAAAAGTGACGGCACGTATCTGACGCAGAATGCTTCATCCGTGACGGGTAACCATGTGGCGTTGGCCAGCAGTGAGGGCAATATTCTGCTGGCGGGCAGCACACTAACCGGTAGCCGGGGCGTCAGCGTGCTGGCGACCAAAGGCCAGGTGACGGCGACCAGCGGTGAAAACTCACAGGTTGAGAAAGCCAGCGGCAGCAGCAGTACTCTCGGATCGCTGGGCAGTGATGGCTACAGCGGCACGCTTGGCTGGGGGCAGTCAGCCTGGCAGCAGGCGAGCCGCGGTAAACAACAAAGCGTGGTGCGCAGCGCTATCGTCAGCGACCAGGGTGACGTTACGATAGCGTCAGCGGGTGACACGGCGCTGAACGGCAGCGATGTGTATGCCGGTAACAACCTGAAGGTGAACGGTCAGAATATCGTGCTGGGCAGTTCACAGGACAGCACCAACAGCAGTAGCAACAGTAAATCCGCGCAGTACGGGATTACTACATCAGTGTCGGGTTATGCCGTTACCCTGGCGCAGGCAGCGGAAAAAATGACTAATAGCCTGTCAGGCAGCGACGACCCGCGCCTGCGGGCTATCTATGCCGCACAGGCAGCGTTAACCATCGCCTCCACCGTTACGCAAAATACGGCTGCCTTAAAGGTGACGGTGAAAACAACGGTGGGCAGTAGCCACCAGTCGCAGCAGTCAGAACAGGTCGCACAGCAGGGGACGGTACTGAAGGCGGTGCAGGATGTGACGCTGACTGCCGATCAGGATATCAGTGGTCAGGGAGTGCAGGTGGCAGGTAAAAACGTCACGCTGGATGCAGGGCGCGATATTGCCCTGAGTTCTGCCCAGGACATCTATTCACAACAGTCAAAAAGCGGCGGTAATCAGTACGGTGCGGGCGTCGGCCTGGGCGGTGGCGGTGGTCAAAACGGTTTCACCATCGAACTTTCTGCCAGCCAGAGTAGCGCCAAAGCCGATGGCAGTGGCCTGACGCACCATAACAGCGTGGTGGATGCCAGCGACAAGCTGGTGGTCAACAGCGGTCGGGATATCGTCCTGAAAGGCAGCAACCTCTCGGGTAACCAGGTGGAGGTTAATGCCGGGCGCGACCTGCTGATCGCCAGCCAGCAGGATAAGGCTAACTACGACAGTAAAGACAGCTCATCCGGTTTTAGTGCCAGCATTTGTGTTCCGCCTATCTGTGCGGGTACGACCGTTCAGGGCAGTGCCAATATCAGTGGCAGCCAGCTGTATAACAACTATGCCTCGGTACAGCAGCAGAGCGGCATTGCAGCAGGCAGCGGCGGCTACAATGTATTTGTCGGCAACCATACCCAACTGGATGGCGCAATCATTGCTTCGACGGCCGATGCCGATAAAAATCACCTTAGTACCGGTACGCTGGGCTGGAGCAGCATTGATAATGTGGCGAAGCAGTCAGCCACCGGTTTTAACGTTGCAGGGGGGACAGAAGGCCCGCCGGCCGCCGGACTCCAGCAGGTCAAAGACAGCGCCAGCTCTACTACCATCAGCGCGATATCGCCGGGCACTATCGAGATCCGTGATGCTGCCCAGCAGAAACAGGATATTGAGACCTTAAGCCGCGATACGGCCAACGCTAACGCCGCGCTGGAAAATACCTTCGATGCGCAGAAGATGAGGGACCATCTGGCCGTGCAGCGTGAGATGGCGGCGCTGGGGCAGCAGGCAATAGGCTATGCCAGCACAATACTTACCGAGAAGGCAAAAGAGGAGGCCAAAGCCGCTGCACTGGCCAGGCTTTCCGCTAATCCGGCTAACAAAGACCTGACTGCCGCTGAATTGACAGCGAAGGTACTTAATTCTGACGAGTATAAGCAGGCAGAAGCCAAATACGGCATCGGTTCCAACTTCCAGATTGGCGCTAATGCCATCGTTGGTGCGCTGTCTGCTCTGGCAGGCGGCAACGCAGGCGGCGCACTGGCCGCCGCCAGCGGGCCGCTGCTGGCTCAGGTGATTAAGCAGGCTTCTGGCGATAACGAAGCAATGCGCGTGGTGCTGCACACTGCGATCTCCGGGCTGCTGGCCCAGGCGCAGGGCGGCAGTGCGATTGGCGGTGCCGCCGGTGGTCTGGTCTCTTCGGTTGGTGCGGAACCGCTTAGCCAGCTGTTGTATGGCAAAAGTGCCACTCTGTTGACGCAGGAGCAGAAAGAGCTGGTCGCCAACCTCGCCACGCTGGCCGGTATGGGCGCGGGTGCAGCGGTGGGCGGCTCTACTGGCGCAGGGAGCGGCGGTGCAGCGGCGAAGGTTGAGGTGGAGAATAACTATCTGAGTGATAAGGACATTAAGGCCTTCACTGAGAAGTATGCTGCTGCCAAGACTGATGTTGAGAAAGAACAACTTGTTACAGATCTTAAAAAGCTGGATGCGGATCAACAAAAGCAGGCGTTATCTACAGGGATATCGATAGCAGATCAGAAAACCGAACTGGAAAAACTGAAGCAACTTGCAATGTCCCCAGACTGCACGGGGCAATGTCGCGAACTGGCGAATTACTCGATATCACAACTTGAGCCAGTGGTGAATAACATACAATTGCATAAGAACAATTTGACAAAAGCGGTGCTTGCGTCAACGATCATTGCATTGACGTTAGAGCAATCAGGGAAAGTTGGCGAGAAAGCACCTGCAACGGGAACGACCAGCGCAGGCAAATCGACCTCTGCTATTGATGATATTGTTAAGGGTGAAGGTCAAGCGGCAAAAGGGTCGACGGATTCTCCAATTGGCCAGCAGACTAAATTAACGCCTGAAATTGAAACTAAAATACTAGCGGGACAAAGGATTGATGGATCGAATAGGATAATAGGAGGGCATTCCCCTAATATTAATGATGCTAATCCTAAATATGCTGTGGAAACAATAAAGGTTAATGCAGATGGAACCCGAACTGTAAAATATACAACGCAATTTGAAGATGGGAAATTATCAAAAATAAAAACTAGCACCTTATTCCCTGAGGGCTGGTCAGATAAAATCATCATTGATTCCATCAGTAAGGTTGGAAATACCACTGCTATAGGTAAGAGGGCTACAACAGGAGAAACTCTTTATCGAGGAACTGTTAATGGAGTGGAAATTGATGTAATAAAAAAAGGTAATGAAATTACCGCAGGGTATCCAGTTGGAGGAAAACCAACACCTGGTTTTAACCCTTTAAAATGAAAGAGATATTAGATATGTATAATAAATTTGAAGTTTGTATATTTGATTTTAGTCACGAGAGTGAACCTGGTGATTATTGGTATGACTGTGCTATTGTAGAAGCAACTGAAATACTAAAGGAATTTAATGATGATGACTGGGAGGTGTTATTAAAACGGCTAGAGCTTAAATCGTTGTTTTGGAAAAAAAGACTTGTAGAATGTTTGGGTGACTTACACAACCCATATGAACTGGAGGTAATTTTACATCTTATTAATATAGATGATGAAGATCTGTTTGTTACATGTATTGATTCATTAAGATTTTTAAATTTATCAGTATTAAGTAAATCTAAAAAAGAGAAATTTTTATCTCTCGTAAAACCTCTATCAGAAAAAGCTTCCCCGCCAATAAAAAAAATATTAGAAGAATTTTTTAAAAAAAATAGCTAAATTAGTTAATCCCCACTTAGTCAGTGGGGAGCTCATTTTTAGCCGTCAGAACTTAATCTCAGTCTCAATTACCAACCATGCCCGTTCATTGGTGACGGTGGCCGACTGGCCGGTGGTGAAGCCCAGTTGATCCAGCCAGCGGCCCTTGATAAGAAACTGTGGATACGGGTTAGGCTGCCCGGGGTTAGGCACATAACCCACTGTATAATAACTCATTTGGGATTATTTAACCTAGATTGTGCTTGTAATGGGGTCGGACTTACAATTGCGCTTAGCCATAGTAGTGGAGAATAATGTACTGAGTGTGCAGGAAAACCAGGACTGTAGTGGCATACTGAATAAGTAGGATTTATTATGTCAAATGATGTTTGTGGATACTTAGAACCAGCCTTAGGCTTTAACGAAATGGTTTCATTGATGGAGTATATTGAAAATAGTCAACTTAATATTCGGCCAATCAAGGCCGGAGAGCTATTCAACTACCCATCGGAATTTTTTCCAAAAGATGCTTTTTTCCTATTCGATATTGCGGATTGCCATGGGGCAATTAATGCAACCTATTTAATTGACTATGATCAATATGATCCTGACTCGTCAGACATAGGTTTTCCTGGAGATCCCAAAGAACGATTAAATATTCTCCTGGATACGCTGGTCGATATGATAAAGCTAACCAATGCTGAAAAAATGGTGGTTGCAATGACGGAATGTAACCAAATCGAAACCATCAAAAAGATAACATTATCTGAGCTGTATGATGTCATTCATGCGGATTTTGAGAAATATCAGGCCCCTCCAGATACGCTTTATGAGATTACGGTTTAGTTCATGTTCTGCCGAACTCAAAATTTATTCGATGTGATTTTTAAATAGTCAATCACCCCGGCCCTTTAAGCCGGGATGAGCCTGTTCCAACCCCAGAACCTCGTGGACCTGATCTCTTCACTTTGTTCAGTACCGGCGTAAAGTGGGGTTTCCGGCCTTTCTTTCCCTGAACACATTCCAGTTATTGAGGACGAATTAATGGTTAGTTATGAAGAGGCTGTAGAAAAAGCGACAGAATATCTAAAAGATACTGATATTCCGGTTGTTATTACCCTGCATGGACGTTTTTCTGAAGGGTGGTTTTTTTGTTTTCAATCTCGAGAATACCTTGAAACTGGGGAGTTTTCTGCGCAGCTCGCAGGTAATTCGCCATTTATAGTTGATAAGGATACGGGTGATGTACATGAACTTGGAACTGCATATCCTATTGAAAAGTATTTACAAGATTATGAAGAAAAGAAAAATGCTCTGAGTTAGAAGGGCCCAAACATTCATGGACTAAACCTAAAAAGTTGGAACCCTGACTTTGTAAGGTGCAATCTGGTGACGTTGAAGTGGCGGCGCTGGGGCAGCAGGCATTGTTGGTGGAACCGGGAAGGTAAGAAATAAACCTGAGAGTAGTACTAATCAAGTCATTACTAAAAACATAGATCCAAATATTTTAATTAGCAGGCAGAATAAAAATTAAATGCCAGAATCCCAAGGAAAACGGCTTGTAAAAGATATGAAAAAAAATGGCTTTGATGTCAATGAACCTATTGATGCTGCTATTGTTAATGGTAAGGTGATTATTATTGATGGTCATCATAGAGCTGAAGCAGCAGCAAAGGCTGGAATTAAGGATGTACCAGTTAGAATACACGATGTCACTACGGCACAAGGTGATCAACTTTTACGTGAAGCTGCTGAAACAAGGGTAAGATATTGATATGTTGAGCGAAAAACAGGTTTTTGACTTTATCAGCCTTCAAGGGAAATTAATAAAAGCATTCTTTTTTACTTATTCAAACGTAAAGGATTTTGACTTGCTATTGGACTTCCCCAAGAAAGGAGTCGTCTGGCTTGATGATGAAGGTTGGTGTTTTGTTAAACATGGTAAAGGTATTCGGTTTTTAATAAAAAATGAAAAGAAAGAGAAGGTGGTTGATATTAATAATAATATTAAAAATACTAATGTCATAGATGTGTGGCGTTTATCTCAATATTTTTCATTGTGTGATGATTATGAAATAAAAAAACTATTAGAGGGTATGGTTATATCTGGGATTTTACAAAAAACATCAGAAAAACAATATGAATTAATATGAATCTGTAGTCAGATGTTCAGTGTATCGGCCCAGATGCCTTGAGATTATGGCGCAGCGGGTGCTACCAGGACATTTTCGCAGATCGTTTCGCGTCCGTTTCGACAGGAACTAAAGAGGCGAACCCGACACAAGGATGTCATGCATGGCGGTGTTAAAAACCCACAGCGAGTACGAATGTTTGAAGGGATGGTGCCGGTTTGAGGTAAGCCGGGCGTCACGCGGCAGGACGCCGCGTGCCGAGGCCCGCAGGGATGCATCTTTTGCCGATCCGGTGTGCTCAAACCGGCACCAGCCTTATGCACTGAACATTCAGCTAGAAATCATGTCCGGAGATACATCTGCGGGCGCTCCAGGTCCTCACATATCAGCAGTGCATTCATCAGAATGCACACAACTTCACCTCCCAGGAACTCCCTGACCGCCAGCATCGCGTGCTGTCGGCGGTTTTTCGCACGTTTTTAATGGGGTTCTATTTCTGAAATATGATGTATTAGCGCCGGGCAAATGAACTGCCCCAACTCTGGCGGTGTGCCAGGTTGTTCACCCCCTTTTCAGGATCAGTGATATGGATAAATCAGCCTTAACGTGCAGAGCGTCGCGCAAAACCGTTCTCACCCGTTTCTCCTGCAGTCTTCTCTTTCTTGCCGCGCCTGTGTTCGCGAATGATGCCCCTTTTGACCCGGATTCCCCGTGGCTGCTCGGTGACTGGGCGGGCTACCGCAAACATCTGGCGGATGAAGGCGTGGATTTCCAGGTGGACTATACCACGCAGTCGGCGGCCAACCTGGCCGGCGGCTACCGCACCAGCACCACGATGCGCTATGCCGATCAGTGGACGTTCGGCAGTAAGCTCGATCTGGATAAACTGATGAACTGGCAGGGCGGTCAGTTTCAGGTGACGCTGACCAACCGCAACGGGCAAAATCTTACGCCCTATATTAACGATCCGCGGACGGGTGGCCTGTCTAACGTACAGGGTATCTCGGCACGAGGTGATTATCTGCGCCTGACGCAGTTCTGGCTCAACCAGTCGCTGTTTGATAACTGGCTGGAGGTGAAACTGGGCCGTGTCACCACCAACGAAGATTTCGATACGGCCAGCGTCGGAATGTTCCAGAACTGGGCGATGGGCGGCGGCCAGCCGGGCCACTGGCGTAACGACCGCTGGTTTAACGCCCCGGTATCGCAGTGGGGAGGGCGGTTCAAACTCAATCTGCCCGAAGACGTTTATTTCCAGGTCGGGGTCTATAACCAGAACCGTGCCAACTACACGAAAGCGAACGGATTTCGTTTTGATATGGGCCACGGCGAAGGAAACCTGATCCCGGTTGAACTGGGCTGGAAGCCGCAGCTGGGGCAGGACAAACTTCAGGGTAATTATCGGCTGGGGATGTTCTACAGTTCCACCGAGGGCGGGGATTTTCACTCGTTTAAGGATGGGGAGTATCAGCATAACCGACGTGCTTACGGCGGCTATCTATTGGCCGAACAGCAGTTGTTCGCGATGGACGGTGATAACAAGCGTGGTCTGAGCGTGAGTTTCCAGTATGTGATGAACGACCATCGTACGGCGAAGATGGACAATTATCAGTCGCTGGCACTGGCGTGGAAAGGGCCCTTTGATGCCCGTCCCGCCGATGAGATCGGCATCGGCATGGCGCGTATCCATGTTAACAGCGACTACACAAAGATGCGTGAGGGGCAGAACGCCGCAAACGGCGTGAGCGATTATCGCAATCCTGCTTATCTGCCGCTGCAACAGGGCGCGGAATGGAACTATGAACTGTATTACAACGCGAAGGCTACCCGCTGGCTGAATATACGTCCCAACCTGCAAGTTGTGACTAAACCGGGCGGGGTGCGTCAGGTTCAGGATGCGTTAATTGGTGGCCTGGCCGCCGATATCAGTTTCTGATTAGCCGGGGGTGGCGTTTGTTTCAATGCCACCCCGGCACGATTAAACCTGTGCAATCTCATCCAGATGCTGATAAATCGTCAGCCCCAGCTCATGGCCAATGCGTACGTCGTTATCGGCTCCGCGTGACTCACCCGGTAAACGCAGAATGGCATCACAGTGGCCAATAAGTCGGTGTGCGACCGGATATAAATACGCTTCACTGATCGCATCGCCAATCTTCTGCGACCCGGCAATCCGCGCCAGCGGAAATGCCAGCCACTCGCCAATCAGCGGAATATGCCCTTTCTGGTAAATGGCTAAGGCTGCCTGTTCCATACGTTCAAGGTTGGCATGGATTAAGTCTTCACGGTCGCCTGTGCCGCTGCGTACCGGGCCTGCCACTAAAATTTGCAGTGATTTCATAATGATTTCCTAAAAAATGGGGTTAAGGGCCAGGTGCTGGATCAGCATGATGGTTTTGGCATCCATAATTTCGCCGCTGCGCACGGCGTCCAGTGCGCGGGAAAAGGGCCACTCCAGTACTTCGATATCTTCCCCTTCCTCCGCGACGCCACCGCCGCTTCCCTGACGATCGTCATCAGAATATTCGGCGATAAAGAAGAACAGTTTTTCTGTCACTGAACCGGGGCTCATATAGGATTCGAACACCTTTTCGATGTGCGTGATGCGAAAGCCAGTTTCTTCTTCGGCTTCGGCAATAATACGCGCTTCCGGCGAGGCGTTATCCAGCAGGCCTGCGGTGGCTTCAATCAGAAAACCGTGATGGCCGTTGACGAAAATGGGGAAGCGAAACTGCCGCGTCAGTACCACGGTTTTTCGGGCTTTGTGGTACAACAGCACCACGGCGCCGTTACCGCGATCGTAGGATTCCCGGCTTTGCTCCTGCCAGCTGCCGTCGCGGCGCAGCAGTTCAAAGGTGTATTTTTTCAGGGTGTACCAGTTATCCGACAGCAGCTGCTCGCGGATGTTGCGTACGCGTTCCTGCATGTTTTGCATGTTTATGCCCTTATTGTGGTGACAGAAAACACGCTAACATGCATAATCGTGCAATATCAAGATCAATCGTGAAGGGGGAACCGTGCTTTCCAGTCAGCGTAAACAGCAGATCCTGGCCATGCTCGATCGCGAAAAGCAGGTGCTTTCGCGTGAACTGAGCCAGTATTTTTCCGTATCAGAAGACTCTATTCGTCGGGATTTGAGAGAGTTAGCGGCAGAAGGGTTGCTGCAACGCGTTCACGGCGGTGCGCTGCCGGTGTCTGCCGCGATTGCCCCCTTCGAAACGAGAAAAAGCGTGCAGATGGCGTCCAAACGTCGGGTGGCGGAGAAAGCGGCCGCATTGATCCAGCCCGGTCAGGTGGTGATGATCGACGGTGGCACGACCACGGCTGAGATGATCACGTTGCTGCCGAGGGATCGGGCTTTTACCGTGGTCACGCACAGTCCGGGCGTTGCGGTCGGGCTGGTGGATTATCCGTTGATTGAGGTGATTATCATTGGCGGGCAACTCTACAAGCATTCGGTGGTGACGGTCGGTGCGGCGATGATGGAAGGGATACGCCGCATCAATGCCGATCTGTTTTTTATGGGGGTGACCGGGGTACACAAAAGCGCCGGGCTGACCACGGGAAACTATGAAGAGGCCTGCGTAAAACGGGCGCTGGCAGAGCGGGCCGCGGAAACCGTGGTGCTGGTGTCACAGGAAAAACTGAACTCTGCCTCCGCCTTTGCCATCGGCGATCTCTCGCTGGCCAGCACGCTGGTGGTGGATGCGTGGCCCGACGAAGAGATGTGCCAGCTGCTGGAAAAACTGCACATCGCACTGGTTTGAGGATGACGTTACTCTTCCCGTACCACCATCATTTCGGTACGGCCGCGCAGGGTGATCCAGGTATACAGCACGTTAAACAGCACAATGCAGGCGGTGACGATAAACACCGCCCGAAAACCAAAGTGGGCTGAGACGGTCGCACCCATCAGCGGCCCGGTGACGTTGCCAATATCGCGGAATGACTGGTTGTAGCTGAACACGCGCCCGGCCACCTGGTTGCTGGCGTTATAAATCAGCAGAGACTGTACGGCGGGAAGCAGTGCGCCATCGGCGGCGCCGAGCAGGAAACGCAGAATCCCCAGCTGCCACGCATTCTGCACAAACGCCATCGGGATCAGCAACAGTACGGACAGCATCAGCATGGTGATCAAAATGCGCTCAGGGCCGATGCGGTCGCCCAGTTTGCCGAGCCGGGGCGCGCTCATTAGCGCCGCGACGCCCGGCACCGAGGCGATCATCCCGCTGATAAAGGCCAGGTTAGAGACATGTCCCGCCAGCTCACGCACATACAGTGTGAGGATCGGCGCAATGGAGCCGGTGGCGACCTGAATAATCAGCGTGGTGACAAATAACGCCAGCACCAGGCGCGGGTTTTTCAGCGAGCTCAGCACCTGGCGGGCGTGCAGCATGTCTTTTTTCTGCACCGGAATAAAACTTTCGCGTACGCAGAACAGCGTCATCATAAAGCAGGTAAACAGCACGCCTGCCGTGATAAAGAACACCGGGCGCAGACCAAAGCTGTCGGCCAGCAGGCCGCCAATCAGCGGGCCAATCAGTGCGCCACTGACCGCACCGGTGGAGAGCCAGCCCAGCGCCCAGCCGGTTTTACCGCGCGGGACCTGGGTAGCGATCAGCGCATTGGCATTAGGAACAAATCCCCCCAGCAAACCGAGCAGGGCACGCAGCGCCAGAAATTGCCAGATAGAGGTTGCCATCCCCATCAACATCATCACTATGGCCATCCCGAGTGCCGAACGCAGCAGCATGATTTTTCGTCCTTTGCGGTCGGCCAGTCCGCCCCAGAAGGGGGAGGCAATCGCGGAAAAAAGGAACGTAATGCTGAAGACCAGTCCTGACCAGAGATTCAGTGCCTGTGGATCGGTGATGCCCAGTTGCTCCACGTAGAGCGGCAGAAAGGGCATCACCAGGCTGAATCCTGCTCCCGTCAGAAAACAGCCTATCCAGGTCACGAACAGATTTCTTTGCCAGTTGATGGCGGCAGCGGGGGTAGCGGGCGTGGACATAAAATAAAGGGTCACCTTTTGAACTATTAGCTCACCAAGTATACGCGTTTATCCTGCTGCTAACCGACGTGCGATCAAAAAAAATGAAAAACTGTTTCAAATACTGGAACAGGCCGGATCGGCGACCCGTTAGTTGTCGTAAAAAGAGGGTTGCCCTTCAGGACGGGTCTTAAAGCGGCGATGCAGCCACATATACTGTTCGGGGGCCATTAAGACGGCGTGCTCAATAATCTGGTTCATATGTATGGCAGTGGTGCGTTCATCGTCCAGCGGAATGGCGGAGGTCTGCTCTGGCAGGATCACCATTTCATAGCCTTTGCCAGAAGGCAGACGTCGTGGAACAAAAGGGATCACCGCCGGGTTGCCGCTGCGGATCAGCAGGTAACTTCCCTTGGTGGTGGCGGCCTCGTCTACGGCGAACAGCGGCACGAACACACTGCTTTTGGGACCGTAGTCATGGTCAGGAGCATACCAGATGATATCGCCGTTCTTCAGGGCGCGGATCATCCCTTTCAGGTCTTTACGGTCAAGCATGCTTTTATTGGAACGCATCCGTCCCCAGGTCTGTAACCAGTCGATCAGGGGGTTATCATTGGGCCGATAAACGCCAATTCCCGGATTATAAATGCCAAAAATGCGCGCACCCAGCTCCAGCGTCAGAAAGTGCAGGCCAATCAGCAGCACGCCTTTTCCATCCGTTTTCGCCTTCTGGATGTGCTCCAGCCCGCTAACGCTGAACCATTTTTTGATGCGCCAGTCGGGCCAGAACCAGGCCATGCCAGTTTCGATCAGACCCATGCCCAGTGACTCAAAGTTACAGATGACCAGCGCTTCGCGTTCGGCATTCGGCATCTGCGGGAAGCACAGTTCAAGGTTACGTCTGGCAATGGTCACCCGGGATTTCAGGAAGCGCATTGAGACTCTTCCCAGGCCACAACCAATGAAGTACAGCACCGGGTAGGGCAACAAAACCAGCAAATACAGCAGGATAATCCCTGACCAGGTAAACCAATAACGGGGATGCAGCAATGTGCGATTGAAGTGGGGAAGCTGTGTCATGAGTGTCCGGATCGCAAGTAAATTAGAGTAATTATGAATAGGTATAAAAGTTTAATTATGGCTAATTGTGCGATTTACAACGAGATATTTTACATTATCTGTAGATTGCTGTGATGAAAAAGGGCTGTGACTAAGGACAATCCACCATGCCTCAGGTATGATAGCGCCGCAAATTTTTCCTCTCTTTGAATGCAGGAACGTACACCATGCCAGTGTTACATAACCTTGTTTCCAATGAAGAGCTGAAGGCGCGCATGTTGGCCGAAACCGAACCGCGTACCACAGTCTCTTTTTATAAGTACTTCACTATTGACGATCCGCGCGCGTTCCGCGACGCCCTGTATGTCACCCTGACAAAGCTGAAAGTGTTTGGCCGCGTTTATGTGGCGGCAGAAGGCATTAACGCGCAGGTCAGCGTCCCGGCCAGCCAGTATGAGCAGATGAAAGCCGCGCTGTACGGCTTCCACCCGGCGCTGAACGATCTGCGAATGAACATTGCGCTGGACGACGACGGTAAATCTTTCTGGGTGCTGCGCCTGAAAGTGCGCGAGCGCATTGTCGCTGATGGCATCACGGATGACAGTTTTGATGCCAGCGATGTCGGTGCTTATCTGAAAGCCGCCGAAGTGAATGCGATGCTGGACGATCCACAGGCAGTATTTGTCGATATGCGTAACCACTATGAGTACGAAGTGGGGCATTTTGACAACGCGCTGGAAATTCCGGCGGACACCTTCCGTGATCAGCTGCCGATGGCGGTGGACATGTTGCAGCAGGACAAAGACAAAAAAATTGTCATGTACTGCACCGGCGGCATCCGCTGTGAGAAAGCCAGTGCCTGGATGCGTCACAACGGCTATGAAAATGTGTACCACATTGAAGGCGGGATTATCGAATATGCCCGTCGTGCCCGTGAACAGGGGTTACCGGTGCGTTTTAAAGGCAAAAATTTTGTCTTTGATGAACGTATGGGGGAGCGAATTTCCGAGGATGTTATTGCGAACTGCCACCAGTGCGGTGAGCCTTGTGATACCCACGTCAACTGCCTGAACGATGGCTGCCATCTGCTGTTTATTCAGTGTCCGAGCTGCGCTGAGAAGTTTAATCACTGCTGTAGCCCAATCTGTATGGAAGAGCTGGCGTTATCGCCGGAAGAGCAGCGTGCCCGCCGTGCGGGTCGTGAGAACGGTAATAAGATTTTCAACAAGTCCCGTGGCCTGTTGAGTACCACGATGCACATCCCTTCGCCTGAAGAGTAACCGGGTGTATCGACCTCTCACCGGGCGATGTTCCGGTGAGAGGCCAGTCTGGCGTTACTGACGCACGCCTTCGACAGAAATAATCAGCTCAACGTCCTGCGATGCCGGGCCTAAATCGGATTTAACATTGAAATCTTTCAGGGCAATGGTCCCGGTGGCTTCAAAGCCTGCACGGTAGCCGCCCCATGGATCTTTCCCTTCGCCGGTCAGCTTCGCAGCCAGTTTCACCGGTTTGGTCACGCCGTTCAGTGTCAGATTACCGTTCACGGCCAGGCCTTCACCCTGTTTCTCTACGCCCGTTGAAACGAACGTTGCCTGCGGGAATTTGCTGGCATTCAGGAAGTCAGCGCTGCGCAGGTGTTTATCGCGTTCGGCGTGGTTGGTGTCCACGCTGCCGGTATTAATGGTGACATTGACTTTGTCTTTCGCCGGATCGGCCTCATCAAAGGTAAAGCTACCATCGAAATCTTTAAACGTACCGTACAGCCAGCTGTAGCCCAGATGCTTGATGCGGAACTGGACAAAGGCATGCTGTCCTTCTTTATCAATTTTATAATCTGCGGCGCTGGCGGTGCCTGCGGTCATCAGCAGTGCGGCAGTCGTTAAACCCAGAATACTTTTCTTCAGCATGGTGTTCTCCATTCCTGTTAGTTAGTCGATGCGGTGACCCAGCATCCTTTTCAACGTAATATCGCGATCGATAAAGTGGTGTTTCAGTGCGGCCAGCGCGTGCAGCCCGGAGAGGATCACCACGCTCCATGCCAGCCAGAGATGGATATCACCGGCCAGGTCGGCCTGTTCACCCAGCCCGGAGAAGAGCGCGGGCACCGGCAGCACGCCAAAGACATCAATAGGTTTACCTTCGGCAGTTGAGATCAGATAGCCACTGACTAAAATGGCAAACAGAATGCCGTAAAGCAGAAGATGGGCGGCGACGGCGCTGTAACGCACCAGCGGCGTATAACTGCTGAGAGGTTTAGGGGGCGGCGAAACAAAACGCCACACCACGCGCACCAGCATCACAACAAACAGCACCATACCGATACTTTTGTGCAACTCCGGCGCTTTGTGATACCAGGTATCATAATAGCCCTGGGTGACCATCCACAGACCAAGTGCAAACATACCGTAAACGGTACCCGCCACCAGCCAGTGCATAGCAATACTCAGTGAGCCATAACGCAACACGCTATTTTTCAATTGCATTGAGAGACCCGTTTGTCAGAATTTTCAATAAGACTGACCAGATGTAAGGGCAAAATCAACAAATAATTTTACTGGTTTTAAAATTCACTCATAGCGTGAAATATTTTGAACAAAATATTGAATCATGCGCAGTAATTCAGAAGGCATAGAGGGGGGGCGGCTCTGTCTGGCTTATTGTTGGCGCTTTGACGGCAGTTTGATGAAAGTATGATGTTCTGATTTTTTGCTGTTTAATTAAGGTAATGTCAATTTTTTGTCACGTTATGTCAATATCAGGCAGGGTTTAATCGTTATGAAAATTAATGCATTGCCAGAGGTAATTATCCCCTATTTGAAGCGATCATCTCACCCAAAGTCACAGGGGGAGTGCCTGTGATTGAAATTTATCATTAAGCCAGTGAATATCGCTCTTAACTTGAATTTTTGCGAGATATTGTCTACCGTAAAGACGTGTCAGTAACGTTCACTATAAAATTTACCGTTAATTACCATTCTTAATTTGCTGCGTTATAGCTTTCTTCCTCTTCACTATTTTCCATTTTATGTCAGGCGACGAAAGCTATGAGGCTGCTCATTGATAGTCACACCGGGAGCATACAATGGGTCACACATCAGAGGGGCAACAGCCCCGAAAAAAACATTTCTGGAATAAAGATAAGTCCGCTAAACCGGCGTTGAGTGTCGACGATATTACCATTGTCGATAAATCGATGCTGAAGCGGGCAGTCGGGGCTGCGGCTCTTGGCAATGCCATGGAGTGGTTCGACTTTGGGGTATACAGCTTTCTGGCTGTGACCATCGGTAAGGTCTTTTTCCCTGGCGGTAGCCCGGCGGCACAGCTGCTGGCGACGTTTGGTGCCTTTGCCGCCGCGTTTCTGGTGCGTCCGATCGGTGGGCTGGTGTTTGGTCCGCTGGGCGATCGTATTGGCCGCCAGAAGGTGCTGGCCCTGACGATGATCATGATGTCGATCGGTACCTTCTGTATTGGCCTGATCCCCGGTTATCACACCATTGGTATTATGGCTCCGGTGCTGCTGCTGCTGGCGCGTCTGTTGCAGGGATTCTCGACGGGCGGTGAATATGGCGGAGCGGCAACGTTTATTGCCGAGTATTCTACCGATAAGCAGCGTGGGTTTATGGGGAGCTGGCTGGAGTTTGGTACGCTCGGCGGCTACCTGTTGGGCGCAGGTCTGGTGACCGGACTGACCGCGGCAATGCCGGAACAGGCGCTCCTGGACTGGGGATGGCGTATTCCCTTCTTTATTGCTGCGCCCCTGGGGCTGTTTGGCCTGTATATCCGCCTTAAGCTGGAAGAGACGCCGGCTTTCCAGAAGCATATGGAGAAACAGGAGCAGCTGGAACATAGCAAACCCCGCCTTAACCTGTGGCAGATGTTGAAAAAGTATCGCGCGGCGATGCTGAAGTGTATTGGGCTGGTGCTGCTGTTTAACGTCTCGAACTATATGATGACGTCTTACATGCCGAGCTACCTGACCGGGATCCTCGGCCTGAGTGAGCTGAGTTCGTTGCTGCTGATTATGGTGGTGATGTTCGTCATGATGCCGCTGACGCTGTTCTGGGGGCACTGGAACGATCGTCTGGGCCGCCGTCCAGTGATCTGGGGCGGGGCAGTCGCGCTGATCCTGCTGGCGGTGCCGTGCATGATGCTGATCGGCACCGGAAACCTGTGGCTGGTGTTCCTCGGCCTGATGATCCTGGGCGTGATTCACACCTGTTTCAGCGGGTCGATGCCTGCCACCTTACCGGCGCTGTTTTCCACCGATATTCGTTACAGTGCGCTTGCGATAGGTTTTAACCTGTCGGTGTCGCTGTTTGGCGGCACCACACCGCTGATCACCACCTGGCTGGTGGAGAAAACCGGTAACTTACTGATGCCTGCTTACTATCTGATGGGCGCGGGGATTATCGGGGTGATCACGGTCTTCACCCTGCGTGAAACGGCACGCAAGCCACTACGAGGATCGGCGCCGTCGGTTGGCAGCCGTGCAGAAGCGCAGCGTCTGGTGGATAAACTGCGTTTGCGCGGGAAGAAAACCTCTGCGGCTACAGAGAAGTAAATTCCTCATCTGAAAATACACAAACTCAGATAATAAATCGTAAAAATACGGGGACCGGGTTACCGGTTCGCGTATTTTTTTTATGAAAATTTCTGGTTAAGTTGTCCTTCGCACATTTTATGTTCAACGTAAACGGGCTAAGGACAGCATATGGCAAAGGGCTATTTTCTTCGCGTGGGCGATAAAACCAGCTGCGGTGGGGAAGTACTGAGCGGTCACTCGACCGTCTTTCTGCGTGGCGCGGAGCTTCCGCGGGAGGGCAGTCTGGTCTCCTGCGGTAAGGAACCCCGGTATGACGTACAGCATCATCAGCGGGCCGGGCAAAATCAGGGTGGGCGGGATGCCGCTGGCCGGTACGCTCGACAGCGTCAGTTCCTGCCCCTGCGGGGCCACGTTTATTTCCTCGATTCCTGACGGTTACGGCAAAGAACCCGCCAGCGTAACGCAGCGCAAGCCAGAGCCGATTGAACTCTCCCTGTTCGCCCCCTCTCAGGCAGACGTACCGCAACAACACGCCCAGTCCGCGAAGATAAAGCGGCGCGAAATCACGCTGACGATCGGGGTGTTTTTTGATGGGACGGGGAATAATGCGGATAACAGTGCTGACCGTCAGAATGCCTGTGCAGGCGAGCATTATGGCATGAGTGACGGGGATGCCGAATCTACGTTATCTCAGTGCATAAAGGCTGAAACGGAGTCATAGCGGTATTGCCGCAGGAAGTTATCTTGGTTATTACACCAATGTGTATTGGCTGAATAGGTTGTATAAGGAAAATATAGCAGCTGATACAGGTTATGGACAAAATGCCATTTATATTGAAGGGATTGGTACAGAAAGCGGGCAGGGAGACAGTTCTTACGGTATGGGAACGGGCAGGGGGAATACCGGCATAGTGAGTAAAACGGATAAAGCCGTCGCCGCGCTGGTTGCTGCTATTAAAAGCTATTTAAATAAGCCCTCCCAATCCAGCATTGGCATCGTCAGGGAGTTACAGTTTGATATCTTCGGTTTTAGCCGGGGGGCAGCGGCGGCACGGCATTTTTCCAACCGGGTGTTCGAGCAGGATGATGCCATTGTGGCAGCGATTAAAGCCGGATTAGGTGAGGTTAAGTTCAATGGCACGCCCGGCGGCAAAACCCGCTTCCTGGGGATATTCGATACCGTTGCGGGGATTGGTTCGCCGGTGAATGGCTTTAACCCGCACAGTGCGGATACCGGAGAGGTGAATATTGTGCTGCGCCCCGGCGTGGCGGAGAAGGTGTTCCATATCACCGCACAGCATGAGTGCCGCTTTAACTTTGCGCTGAACAGCGTAAAACCTGCGTGGCCGGAGCTGGTGTTGCCCGGGGCGCACTCGGATATTGGCGGCGGGTATAATCCTGACGAGCACGAAGCCTGTTTCCTCACCCGCCCACAGTTTGAAACCGTACCGGCTTCGACTTCCGATAAGGAAACCGCAACATATCGTCTTGCCGGGGCACAGTTTGGGATCATGACGCGTTATCCGGCCATAGCGCCGCTGCTTGAGGGTAACGTGATTAAACTCAGAGCCTGGCATGACGACCGAATGCCCACCGACCGATATGGTATGCTGCAAAAACGCAGTGCTGCTGCGCTAATTCTTGAGCGCCCCACGCGCAATGACTGGTCAAAAGTGGTACTGCGGGTGATGATTGATGCCGCGCAGGATGCGGGAGTGGTGTTCGAGCCCATACTGCCTAAAGATGACAACCTTTCATTACCGACCGAACTAAAAGTGTTGTATAAAAAAGCCATTGTGATGGGCCGCGCCGTCCGCAATGGTCAATCGGTCAGCGAGTTTACCACCGCGGAAATTACTGCGCTGGCGGGAAAATACCTTCACTGCTCAGCCAACTGGAACAGCGTGATACGGGACAGTCAGGGAAGGATCACCGGGGCGGTGAAGCCTGCGAAGCTGGTGACCTTTACCAACCGGCCGGATGAACGCTGGCAACGGACGATTTACGATATGGACGGGAACAGAATATGGAAATAAAACAGATCGCTGTGCTGCTTTCACTACTGACGTTGACGGCCTGCCAGGGGGCAGACCAGGCCAACAAGACGACTCAAGACCCGGAGCCTACAGAGTGGAAATTTAACTTTTTTACACCCAAAGCGTTGCCTGCCCTGGTGACGTTTGTCGTAGTCCAGGATGCCGCCGGTACGGTTTACCAGTTTAATACGCTTAACAGCACCCCAGATATGGATGATGTTATCGATGAGTGGAACGACAGTTCGCGGGCACCAGGTGGACACTGGAATCACGTTGAAAAACCTCCTAAGCATATGATTTTTTGCTGGGATTCGGTGATTGATAAAAAGGTCTATGAAACCCATCTGACTTTTCCCTGGGATGTGGTGGATAAAATGCGTAAACCCAGCGTATACAAGGATTATCTTGGCAAGGCTGCGTATTACGACAGCGTACAGATGGGGTTAGCCCCCGGAGGAAAGGTGGCCGTCTGGGTAAATGGTATCCGTTTCGAACATAACTACCGTATAACGCCGTCAGTGCTGAAGACGTTATCCGGGGATAAATTAGATATTTGCAAAGGGATAACTAATTTTTCAAACGGTTATGAATACGGAGAAAATACAAAAGAATTTATTAAGGACAAAGTGTATCCGTATGGTGTCTGGTAATTTTTAGCGCAAGGACGGGAACAGAATATGGAAATAAAACGTATCGCTGTGCTGCTTTCACTACTGACGTTGACGGCCTGCCAGGGGGCAGGACAACCCAACAAGGCGACTCAAAACACGGAACCAACGGAGTGGAAATTTAATTTTTTCACGCCTAGAGCACTGCCTGCACGAGTAACGTTCGTCGCCATCCTTGATATGGGCGGTATTGATTATCGTTTTAATACTCTCGACAGTACCAAAGCGCTGTATGACGTGACGGATGAGTGGAACGACAGTGCGCGTGCACTTTACGGGTACTGGAATCATGTACAGCATCCTCCCCGGCATATTTTATTCTGTTGGGACTCGGTGATTGATAAAAAGGTGTATGAAACTCATCTGACATTGTCCGATGAGATAGTGGATAAAATGCGTAAGCCCAGCACACATAAAGACTATCAGGGAAAGACCCGGTATCACGACAGTATCCAGATAGGGCTGGCCCCTGAAGGAAAAATCGCGGTCTGGATTAATGGCATAGGATTTGAGCCTAATTATCGTGTCACCCCGTCCGTCCTGAAAACGCTCTCCGGGAATAAGTTAGATATTTGCAAAGGGATAACTAATTTTTCAAACGGTTATGAATACGGAGAAAATACAAAAGAATTTATTAAGGACAAAGTCTATCCGTATGGTGTCTGGTAGTTTTTAGAACAGAGATGGGAACAGACGTCGCTATTCTGACGGCCTGCCAGGGGGCAGGCCAGTCCAGTAAGACGACTAAAACACGCAACCCAAAGCATGGGCCTTGAATCCGTGACTACTGAAAGCGCTTCAGCGCGAACGGCGTTAAATCAAAGTCGCTGCTTTTCCCCTGGGCGAACTGGGTGGCAATTTCTCCCAGTACGCTGGCGAATTTAAAACCGTGGCCGCTTAAACCGGTAATCAGCATGCGGTTCGGCTCACCGGGGAAGGTATCAATAATAAAGTCTTCATCCGCGGTGTTGTCATAGGTGCAGGCTTCCCCGCGCAGGCATACGCCAACGCCCGGCAGGAAAGTGCGCATAAAGTTAAACAGCTCACTGCCGTCTTCCGCTACGCTGCCAAAAGGTTTACGTCCATCCGGCGTATCAATGGGCTGCCCACCTTCGTGTTTACCGATTTTGATGGCGTTGTTATCGGCGGGGAAACCATAGTAGTGGATGCCGTCCGGCATCTCGACGGTAAACGCCGGGAACTTATTGTCCTCGCTGTAGCGACCGTCGGCCTGATGCCACGCAAACACTTTTCGTACCGGGGTGACCGGCAGGGAAGGGTAAAGGGTTTTCACCCAGGTTCCGGCGCTGATCAGCAGTTTGCGCGCACGGTAAACGCCGTCCGAGGTGGTGACCGCTTGCAGGCCGTCCTCGGTTGCAATTTGTGTGACGCCGCAGTTGAAAAGCTGGGCGCAGCCGGCATCCTTCGCCATGCGGATCCAGCTCTTAACGGCAACCTCTGATTTCAGGTAGCCCGACTGTGGTTCAAACACGCCGATATAACCGTCCGGTACGTTGATCTGCGGCCAGCGCTGACGGATCTCTGCTTCGTTCAGGATCTGTACGTTTAATGCAAACTGTTCTGCGCTCTGGATAACATTCTGAATAAATTCGGAGCGGTGTGGGGCAAGATTCAGTACGCCGCTGCGCTGCATGACGCGCTCGCCGCTCTGTTGTTCCAGTTGATCCCACAGCTGTTGGGCGCGCAGAACCATTGGGACATAGCGAGCACCTTCACCGTAGGCATGGCGGATAAGGCGGCTTTCACCATGATGGCTGCCTTCCCTGTGTGGCGGATGATGACGGTCAATCATCAGTACTTTCAGACCCGCCTGCGTGGCATACCAGCCGGTGGCAGCACCGACGGAGCCACTGCCCACCACAATTAAATCGTAAACCATCAGTATCAGCCTCTGTTAATCAAGCAATTGAAGCAGAATAGCAAATATGGCAGACATGAAAAAGGCACCCTGTTGGGTGCCCTGGGAAACAAGATTCAGTTGCAGATTAGTGCTTCTTGTAATCACGGTCCTGGTATTCGGTGGCTTCTATTTTGGCAATGCCAGCTTCAAGAATGGAAATAAATTGCCTTGCAACATCAGTTGTCAGCCAGTAGGTCTGACCAACTTCAGCATCTTCTGCCGGTTGATGATCGGAAGAGAGCGAGTGCAGACGGATCATCATGGCATCATAGCTGTCTACGGTACTGATATCCCATCCGATGAGGGGATGTGTCTGGATGACCTCTTTGTTTCTGTCCATTATAACCCCCTATTACTCGTGAAAGATGACAACGAAGTGTTTTATCGAGGTTCAATGCGGCTTTTTTTCTTAGAGCTTTCTAATTATAACAGGAGTTTTTTTGTTCGCAGACTTAAATTTCGTTCTGAGTAAAAATCAGGCGCTATTCGCACGCTAATTAAGCATCGCAGGGTGGAAAATAATCACCCTGCTGATGAATGGCAGCATTATTTCAGGTGTGATAATACAGGTTATATTTAAGACACATCCGGTATTATCGGTAACACACCCAGGCGTTTTTCCAGTTCCCCGGCCAGACGGATGAAATGCTGCTGGAGCTGTTCATCGTAGTTCTGGTTCTGTCCTTCAAGTTTTAAACTGTGTATTAACAGTTGGTTAGCTTTGTCATCAAGACAGAAAGAGAGGGTGGAAAAGGCATTTTCTAATACTGTCAGACGGCGTTGCTGTTCACCAATCATCGCCAGCAGTTCGCCAAACGTCATTGCCTCATCTGGATTATCGGCAGCCATAGGAAAAACCTCAGTAATAAATGTCAGCCTCAGAATAGGATATTCTACCCGAGCCGTCTATCTGCGTTCAGCGGTAAGACGCGCACATAAAAAAGCCGGATGGCGTATCCGGCAAAAACGGCACAATCATTATGGAATCGAGTGGGAATAGCGGTATTGCCTGACATCACAACCGCATTAACTCAGGCGATAAACCAGTCGTCAGCGCTTTCCCAGGTTTCCTGTAAAATATCGGTGATCTGATCTTTGGCTTCTTTTCCGCCGCCCATCACCGTCAGATTATTGGCTCCGGCATAGCGTACCGATATGGTATTGGTGCCATCTGGAAACTGTTTGTCGATTCGCTTGCTGAGTTCCTGCGTCAGCGCATCAATAGCGCCTGCAGGCAGGGACGTGGTTTTTGCTACAGTGACTTCAATACGCATGATAGCCTCCGGTTGAATTACTGTGAATATATACAGTAATTCAACCGTGCGCAATCATTATCGCGCATTGCCCAAGGGAGGGCGCGCGATTAAATGTCGACCTTCCAGTTGAGGGTTTCACCCGCCAGGAACGGCACCAGGGTGTGGCCGTCGCGGCCAACGGAGACGGATTCCGCCACGGTCCAGGGCTCACGAACCAGTGTCACGGTGCCTTGATTCAGCGGCAGGCCGTAGAAACGTGGGCCATTTTCGGAGCAGAAGGCTTCAAAGTGGGCCAGGGCGCCAATCTCTTCGAATACCGTGGCATAGGCGGAGAGCATTGAGGGGGCGTTAAATACCCCGGCACAGCCGCAGCTGGTTTCTTTACGATCGCGGGTATGCGGCGCCGTATCGGTGCCCAGGAAGAATCGGTCGTGACCGCTTGCCACCGCGTCACGCAGTGCCTGCTGGTGAATGTTGCGCTTCAGGATGGGCAGGCAGTAGAGATGCGGGCGAATACCGCCCACCAGCATATGGTTGCGGTTAAACATCAGATGCTGAGGGGTGATGGTGGCACCAAGGAAACGATTGCCTTCCAGCACATACGCGGCCGCTTCTTTGGTGGTGATGTGTTCACACACCACTTTCAGCTCCGGAAATTGCAGGCGCAGCGGGTGCAGCACAGTCTCAATAAAACGCGCTTCACGGTCAAAAATATCGATATGCGCATCGGTGACTTCACCGTGGATCAGCAGCGGCATGCCAATTTTCTGCATACGCTCCAGCACCGGGGCAATGGACGCAATGCTGGTCACGCCGTGCGCAGAGTTGGTGGTGGCGTGCGCTGGATAGAGTTTTGCGGCGGTAAACACGCCTTCAGTGAAGCCGGTTTCGATCTCATCCGGGTCCAGACCGTCGGTAAGATAGCAGGTCATCAGCGGGGTAAAATGATGCCCGGCAGGAACGGCAGCAAGAATGCGGTCACGGTAGGCACGGGCGGCAGCAACGCTGCTGACGGGTGGCACCAGGTTTGGCATAACAATGGCGCGTCCACACACCTCACTGGTAAACGGCACGACCGCCTCCAGCATATCACCATCACGCAGGTGGATGTGCCAGTCGTCAGGGCGGCGAATAATCAATTGCTGAGGTTGTGTGGTCATGCGATGTGCTCCGGCAGAGTGGGAAAAGGGCAGGTTTTGGCCGGGTACAAAGGATAGGGATAAAACGGGGGGAATGCACCAGGTTTATGCGCGCCGGGATAAAAAACGGTACGGGCAGACCGTACCGCCTTGTTCTGTCAGTCAGTAAACGGGATCACCAGTTCACCAGGTTTTACTTCCAGCCCTTTCGCAAAGCGTTTCGCCAGCGATTCCGCTTTGCTGCGGTCTGTGCTTAATACATAAGCCGGTTTCTGATTGAAGTAATTCTTCAGCGACTCGTTAAGATATGGTGTCAGCGTTTTCAATACGCCTGCCATTTTCTCCGGCTGCACTGTCACATCAACCAGTTCCATATCTTTCAGATAGATCGCGCCTTCCTGCTGATTAAACACGGGCTGTGCTTTCATCTTTAACATCATTTCTGCCTGCTGCGGGCCAAACAGGGAACTGATGTTGACGTTAGCTTTGCCGGTCAGGGTGATTTTGTTTGGTTCTTCACGGCCAATCTGACTGCTAAGATCGCTCAGAGTAATATGCGCATCGGCCAGCCCGGAGACACCAATATTCTTCTCGTAGTTGTTATGTTTCACCAGCGCCTGGTTAACTTCCTGCTCGCTGATGCTGTACTGGGCAATATCATTACAGCCGCTGACCAAACCCGCTAACAGTAAAGCGCTAAGGCCAAAAAGTATTTTTTTCATGATGTTCCTCTGTTTTCAATCACCGGTCGATCCTACCGGTGCAGGGGGATAGCATGCACCACTCGCGCCTGCCCGTCACCAGGACAACGCTGAGAGAAACCGGGAAAAATGACAACGGAATGTGTCGGGCCACCGTTTGGCGGCCCGGACAGGTCAGGAAGCGGAAGAGGAGAGCAGGGTGATCTGGGTCTGTTTTGCCATATTGTCACGGTAATCCGCCACGCGGGTTGGGTATTCCACCCCGGCCACCAGCGTCAGGGAACGCAGCAGCGGGAACAGGTGGATATCGTCCAGCGACAATTCACCGCTCACGGCATTCGGTTTAACAATCAACTTGTCGAGTTTACGCAGGTCATCATTGATGTTTTTAATCCAGCCTGCTGAATGTTCTCTCAGCTCAGCGAAATCACCGGCAACGGCCTGTTTTTTGTTTTTAAAATAGCTGCGTGCTTCCGGGGTCGCGAACTCGGCAAACGGGGCTTCTGCTACGCGCGGATACAGCAGTTTATTCACATAAGTGTGGACATGTCGCAGCCAGTCGCTGATCGCCGGATTGGTTTTACCGGTCAGCAGGGGATCATGATCCACCCGATCAATGTACTGCACGATATCCAGACTTTCCGGCATGCAGCTACCGTCTTCTTTCATCAGAATCGGGGCCATTTTCTGGCCGATCAGACGGTTTGGCGTGGCTTCGTCATCGTTCATCATCACCACCAGTTCAACCGGAATATTTTTCAGGCCGAAGATCATGCGGGCTTTCACGCAGAACGGGCAGTGGTCATAAATATAGAGTTTCAAGCGGTTCCCCTTAAATTGGGATAAATGATGAGCACTCATCAACTATCTGAATGTACAAAGGAAGTATGGAAGAGAACCCGCCATAGGGCAAACCTGTCCCTGACATTCGTTGTTTTCTCCACAATTTTACGAATTTTTAATCGGCAGTGTTTTACCGGGGATTCGGATGGCGGTTATAGTAAAGCGATGGGGATAACGTGCTTTTTCGCCGATAAATCCCCCCCCGCAAACTTACACCCGGCCAGGGATTTCAGGAGAGAAGATGTTTGGCTACCGTACTGCTGCGCCGAAAGTGCGCCTGACGACCGATCGACTGGTGGTTCGTCTTGTCAATGAGCGTGATGCCTGGCGACTGGCTGACTACTATGCGGAAAATCGCGCGTTCCTGAAACCCTGGGAACCCGTGCGTGATGAAAGTCACTGTTATCCCTCCGGCTGGCAGGCGCGGCTCGGGCTGATTGCAGAAATGCAGAAGCAGGGCAGCGCATTCTATTTCGCAGTGATGGACCCGGAGGAAAATGAAGTGCGCGGTGTGGCCAACTTCAGCAACATTTTGCACGGGTCATTTCATGCCTGCTACCTCGGTTATTCGCTGGGGGAAAAATGGCAGGGGCAGGGGATGATGTTTGAGGCGTTGCAAAGCGTAATTCGTTATATGCAGCGGCAGCAGCGCATTCACCGTATTATGGCCAACTACATGCCACATAATCACCGTAGCGGCGGTTTACTGGCGCGCCTCGGCTTTGAAAAAGAGGGCTACGCCAAAGATTACCTTCTGATTGACGGGCGCTGGCAGGACCATGTTCTGACGGCGCTGACCTCCCACGAATGGACGCCGGACCGGCGCGGAGTGTAACCCCCAGATGATCAAAACCCCTTTTACCGCCGTTGAAGCGCGCGTCATCGGCAGCCTGTTGGAAAAACAGGTCACTACTCCGGATCAGTATCCGATGTCGCTTAACGGCGTCGTGACCGCCTGTAACCAGAAGTCCAACCGTGAGCCGGTGATGTCGCTGACCGATAGCGATGTACAGAACACCCTCGATTTGCTGGTGAAAAAACACCAACTGACGGCGTTGAACGGTTTTGGCAGCCGGGTAGTGAAGTATGAACAGCGTTTTTGTAACTCTGAGTTTGGTCAGTTGAAGTTTACTGCTGCCGAAGTGGCGGTGATCACAACACTGCTGCTGCGTGGCGCACAGACGCCGGGTGAGTTGCGCACCCGCACTACGCGTATGCATGATTTTGCCGATATATCCGAAGTGGAACAGACGCTGGAGCGGCTGGCACAGCGCGAATCCGGCGCACTGGTGGTGCGTCTGGCACGTGAACCGGGTAAACGCGAAAGCCGCTTTATGCATCTGTTTAGCGGTGATGTGGATGAAGGTTCACTGGCTGCCAGCCCTGTTAATGACCATGACAGCGGGCTGGAAGCGCGGGTGGCCTCCCTTGAACAACAGGTTGTGGCACTGCAACAGCAGCTTGCCCGGCTACTGGCCGTACAGGAGGCAGAATGAGTGCATTAAAAGTGGGGATCGTCGGTTTGGGCGGCATTGCGCAAAAAGCCTGGTTGCCGGTGCTGACGAAGACAGATGGCTGGCAGATTGCTGGCGCGTTCTCACCGAATCAGGAAAAGGCGCGCCCGGTCTGCGATAGCTATCGCATTCCCTTACTCAGCTCCCTTGACGATCTGGCGGCGGCCAGCGATGCCGTGTTTGTCCACAGCACCACTGCCAGCCACTATGCGATCGTCGATCGGCTGTTACGCGCCGGGGTGGATGTCTGCGTTGATAAACCTCTGGCGGCTACGCTGAGTGAGGCGGAGCGGCTGGTGGACCTGGCCGATAAGCGCGGACGCAAACTGATGGTGGCCTTTAACCGCCGTTTTGCACCACGCTACCTTCAGTTGAAGTCAGCGCTGTTGCAACCGGCGACGATACGTATGGATAAACACCGCAGTGATAGCGTGGGGCCACAGGATCTGTTTTTCACCTTGCTGGATGACTATTTGCATGTGGTCGACAGCGTGCTGTGGCTGGGTGGCGGGGAAGGAAAGTTGTTGAGTGGCACGTTGCAGACCAACGACAGTGGGCAGATGCTGTATGCCGAACACCACTTTAACGTGGCGGGTGTTCAGGTCACGACCAGTATGCATCGTCGTGCTGGCAGCCAGATGGAACGCGTGATGGCGGTGGACGAGGGGGCGGTCTATCAGGTCAGCGATATGCGTGACTGGCAGCAGGAGAAAGCAGGGCAGATCAGTATTGACCCCATCCCCGGCTGGCAGAGCACGCTGGAGCAGCGTGGTTTTGTCGGCGCAGCGCATCATTTTATCCGCTGCGTGGAAAATCAGACAATGCCGCAAATCAGCGGCGAGCAGGCGCTGCTGGCCCAGCGTATGGTCGAAAAATTATGGCGTGATGCCGAGCGGGAATAGGTTTACAACACAAACCCCGTAACAATCCACTGTGGTTATTTCCTTTCACTTCAGTAGACTATCCGCACCTTAAATGGCCCGAAGATCATCGGGCTGTGATTGTCGCAAGCCGGTCTTCCCGGATATCAGAATCAGGAATTACATGAACCTGTTGAAATCACTGGCAGCGGTCAGCTCCATGACCCTGTTTTCACGTGTGCTGGGCTTTGTGCGTGATGCCATTGTGGCACGCGTGTTTGGCGCGGGGATGGCGACCGATGCCTTCTTTATTGCTTTCAAATTGCCAAACCTGCTGCGCCGTATTTTTGCCGAAGGCGCATTTTCTCAGGCCTTTGTGCCGATTCTTGCGGAGTACAAAAGCAAGCAGGGTGAAGAAGCGACCAAAGTCTTTATTGCCTATGTGTCAGGGCTGCTTACCCTGGCTCTGGCGATTATCACGGTGCTGGGGATGTTCGCGGCTCCCTGGGTGATCCTGATTACCGCCCCGGGTTTTGCCGACACACCGGACAAGTTTGCGCTGACGTCTTCGCTCTTGCGGGTCACCTTTCCTTATATTCTGCTGATTTCGCTGGCGTCGCTGGCGGGGGCGATCCTCAACACCTGGAACCGTTTTTCCGTTCCCGCCTTTGCACCCACGTTACTGAACGTCAGTATGATCGGCTTTGCGCTGTTTGCGGCACCGCACTTTCATCCTCCCGTCATGGCACTGGCATGGGCGGTGGTCGCGGGGGGCGTGCTGCAACTGGGTTATCAGCTGCCGCATCTGAAGAAAATCGGCATGCTGGTGTTGCCGCGCCTTAACCTGAAGGATGCGGGCGTGTGGCGTGTGATGCGTCAGATGGGGCCGGCGATCCTCGGTGTGTCAGTCAGCCAGATTTCGTTGATCATCAATACCATCTTTGCCTCCTTCCTCGTGTCCGGTTCGGTATCGTGGATGTACTACGCTGACCGTCTGATGGAATTTCCTTCCGGGGTGCTGGGCGTGGCATTGGGCACCATTCTGCTGCCTTCGCTGGCGAAGAGTTTTGCCAGCGGTAACCAGGACGAGTATTCCAAACTGATGGACTGGGGGCTGCGCCTCTGCTTCCTGCTGGCACTGCCCAGCGCGGTAGCGCTGGGGATTCTGGCGAAACCGCTCACCGTGTCGCTCTTCCAGTACGGCAAGTTCAGCGCATTTGACGCCGCCATGACGCAGCGGGCGCTGGTGGCTTATTCGGTCGGACTGATGGGGCTGATTGTGGTTAAGGTGCTGGCGCCGGGTTTTTACTCGCGACAGAACATCAAAACCCCGGTGAAGATTGCGCTGTTTACGCTGCTGGCCACGCAGGTGATGAACCTGGCGTTTATCGGCCCGCTGAAACACGCCGGGCTGTCGCTGTCTATCGGTCTGGCTGCCTGTCTTAACGCCGCGCTGCTCTACTGGCAACTGCGTAAGCAGGATATTTTCCAGCCGCAGCCGGGCTGGTTCAGTTTCCTGATGCGTCTGGGGATTGCTGTTGTTGTGATGGCAGCGGCGCTGCTGGGCATGATGTACGTGATGCCTGACTGGGCCAGCGGCAATATGTTGTCGCGTTTGCTGCGTCTGGCCGCGGTCTGCGCGGTGGGAGGGGGTGTCTATTTTGTTGTGTTGGGTGCTCTTGGTTTCCGCCCGCGTCACTTCTCTCGCCGAACGGCGCAGTAAGAGAATAACAAACAGAAAAACCCCGCAGCGCAAGGGCGCAGCGGGGTAAAGTCGAACACGGGTTGACGGATATTATGCTTTGCGACTTACCGGAGCGCTGGTAATCGCATGTCCGTCAGGGCCATAAAATTTTTGTGACTGATAAGGCTTCAAGACTTGCAGCGCATGCTCGTTATGACTGATCTGATGGTTGAGCAACATACCGTTATGTAAATTGGTATCACGCAGTTTTACCGTCTGTTCCTGAATAGCCGCCCAGCGCCGTGCAAGTGCCGGGTGCTGGCTGTAAGGCACATGCATACCAGTGACTTTTTCGGCGTCACGACGCATATCTTCCAGGAAATTGAGGGTAGCCAGTAAAGAGCTTTTATCCTCGGTAATCCGTTGCAATAAGCTGCTGTTGACCTGACCTGCCGAGAGCTGTTCTTGCTCCGCATTCATGACATCGGCCAGCGACGAAAGAACTTCAAGCATTTTATCAAGTGCGTTTTGCAGCTTATCCATGGGTTAATTACCTTGCAGTGAGTCTTTAGCTTCCTGAATCAGTGCGTCGGCAATTTTGCCGGTGTCCATCTTCAGTTCGCCGTTGCGAATTGCATTCTTCAGCTCTTCAACGCGAGCCGTATTAATGTCCTGTGAGCTGGCTTTGCTCAACTGTGACTGTGCGCCGCTGAGAACAACCTGAGTGCCGGTTGTGGTTTCAGTGGTTTTGCTTTCTGCTGCACGCGCTTTTGGCTGGGCAACATCATTGGTATCACGTGACTGTACAGTGCTTGCCGGTTTCAATGCCTGGGTTCTGTCGATGCTCATATGCGCTCCTGTTAACTCAGGTTCTCACAACCTGATGTTCAATATTCTAATAGTACAATGACCGTTATAAACACTATCGGCAGAACTGTAGCCTTCTTTAGTGGTTTATAGCGATATCAGAATATTCCCATTAGCGTCGACCTTACCCATCACGATTTGCCCTGAACTCATCCGAACTCTGACCGGTTGCGTGGACGTGGCATTGTTCAGTGCCTTGCCTTCGCTGCTGATATTAAACCCTTCACCGCTGGCGGTAACGGTAACCATCTGGCCTGCTTTCACTCGCCACGGTTGGCGCATCATCATCAGTGTGACGGGCTGACCGGGATTGATATCGCGCAGGGCAATAGCGCCGACCGCGTCCGCGGGGCTCGTCAGGGTGCGGGCGGGCAGGGTATCCAGTCGGCCCTGCTCCATTCGCATATCACTGGCGGAGATCGTCGCGCCGCGCGGCACCTGGCGGGTGGCAACCAGATATTGGCCGCTGACCTGAACCTGTACCTGAATATAACGTCGATTCTGATCGCAATTGGCAGCAACGCTGATATTGCCCCACATGCGGCTGTTGCCCGGCAGTGAGAACTGCGGTTGCTCACAGGCAGGCCACATCGTCTGCGGAGTTTTCACCACCACGGTGAGGTTATCGGCAGACTGCCCGCTTTGCCCATAGCGATTTTTAAAAAATTCATTGAGCTGTGCGTTAAGGTCGACAGCACTGGCAGAGACGCTTATCAGAGCGAGTAAAACGGCCAGTAGTCGTGTGAATCCTCGCATCAGAGACCCCCTTAATTTCAACATGGCACCGATTCTACCCTCAGATGCATATTGTCAAGGCGCAAATTAGCGACGATTTTTAGCGCTATTCAAACGATAGTCCTTTCCCCCTCGAGATTATGCTGTCAGCTCTAAATTCTCACTTGCGGAGGACGCATGCTCGACAAACTGGACGCAGCACTACGGTTTAACACCGAAGCCCTGAACCTGCGTGCACAGCGACAGGAAATCCTGGCATCCAATATCGCCAATGCTGACACGCCGGGCTATCAGGCTCGCGATATCGATTTCGCCAGCCAGATGAATAAGGTGCTGGAACAAGGGCGGGCGCAGGGTTCCGGGCTGTCGCTGGCGGTGACGTCGGCACGCCATATTCCTGCGGAAAATCTTCAACCGCCTTCGATGGACCTGATGTACCGCATTCCTGACCAGCCTGCGCTGGACGGTAACACGGTAGATATGGACCGCGAACGCACAGAGTTTGCCGATAACAGTCTGAAATATCAGACGGATTTGATGGCTATCAGCAGTCAGATTAAAGGCATGATGTCTGTGCTACAGGGGCAATAACAATGGCACTTTTAAATATTTTTAATATTGCCGGTTCGGCAATGGCTGCACAGTCACAGCGTCTTAACGTCAGTGCCAGTAACCTGGCCAACGCCGACAGCGTTACCGGGCCGGATGGTCAGCCCTATGTAGCGAAACAGGTAGTGTTTCAAACCGACGCGGCACCCGGGTCCCCGACGGGTGGCGTGAAAGTGGCGCAGGTGATCGATGATCCTGCCCCGGCACGTCTGGTGTATGAGCCCGGTAACCCGATGGCCGATGCCAAAGGTTACGTGAAAATGCCCAATGTGGATGTAGTAGGAGAAACGGTGAACACCATGTCAGCCTCGCGCAGTTACCAGGCCAATGTTGAGGTTTTAAACACCGTTAAACAGATGATGTTGAAAACCTTAACCATGGGTCAATAAGGAGCTTCCCGATGAGTATTGCTGTTGGTGTAAATGAAAAGCAGGCCACCACGACGCTGCAATCTTCCTCGTCTTCTTCTGATACGTCAGCGGCGGACTTGCAGAGTAACTTCCTGACGCTGCTGGTCACCCAGTTGCAGAATCAGGACCCGACCAATCCGATGGATAACAGTCAGCTGACCTCGCAGCTGGCACAAATTAATACCCTCAGTGGTATTGAGAAACTGAACACCACGCTGGGATCCATTTCCGGTCAGATTACCTCCGGCCAGTCCTTGCAGGCCTCGACCCTGATTGGTCACGGCGTGATGGTCAATGGTTCACAGGTATTGGTCGGCAACAGCACCACTACGCCGTTTGGCGTTGAGCTGGGGCAGGCTTCCACTGCGACCACCGCCACCATTAAAGATGGCAGTGGTGCCGTGATCCAGACTATTGAGCTGGGCGCACAAACTGCTGGTGTACACACCTTCCAGTGGGACGGTAAAGCGGCCGATGGTAGCGTCGCGGCCGATGGTAAATACACCGTTTCAATCAGCGCCAGCAATGCCACCGGTCAGCTGGTTGCACAGCCGTTGAACTATGCCTTAGTGAACGGCGTGAGCAGCACGGCCAAAGGGGCTGTACTTGACCTGGGCACCATGGGGACGACCACCCTGGAAAACGTACGTCAGATTATTTAATCCACTAATTTATGCTTCAGGAGTGACAACATGGGCTTTTCACAGGCAGTCAGCGGCTTAAACGCAGCATCCAGCAACCTCGACGTTATTGGTAACAACATTTCGAACTCCGCCACCGCGGGCTTTAAATCCAGCACCGTCGCGTTTGCTGATATGTTTGCCGGTTCTAAAGTGGGTCTGGGTACTAAGGTTGCGGCCGTGGTACAGGACTTTAACGATGGTACCACCACCACCACCAGCCGTGGTCTTGATGTGGCGATCAGCCAGCAGGGCTTCTTCCGTATGGCGGATACCAGTGGTGCGGTGTATTACAGCCGTAACGGCCAGTTCACGCTGGATGCAGATCGTAATATCGTCAACATGCAGGGCCTGCAGCTGACCGGTTATCCGGCTACCGGTACCCCGCCAACCATCCAGACCGGTGCTAACCCGGTAGGATTGAGCGTGCCAACCACCGCGATGTCAGCTAAAGCGACCACTGGCGTGACAATGACGGCGAACCTGAACTCCACCGATAGCGTTAAAGCGTTAGCGGATTTAGATATCACCGACTCAACGACCTACAACGCCAAATCATCAATGACGACGTTTGATTCGCTGGGCAACTCGCACATCGTTAACCTGTACTTTAACAAGACGTCGAATAACAACTGGACCGTTACCCCTGTTGATTCTTCAACCGGCACCACGGGAACGGCCACGCCACTGGTCTTTGACACCAGCGGAAATCTGACCACCCCAGCCAGTGGCATGGTGGGCTTTACTATGGGCGCGTTGAACGGTTCAGCAGGCCCAACCAACCTGACCGTTGACATCACCGGCAGCCTGCAACAGAACAACGGGACCAGCACGTTTGGTAACCCGGTGCAGGATGGGTATAAGCCTGGCGAACTGACCAGCTATCAGATCAATGATGATGGCACCCTGGTGGGTACCTATTCCAACGAACAGACTCAGGTTCTGGGTCAGATCGTCCTGGCTAACTTCGCAAACCCGGAAGGCCTGAAATCAGAAGGTAACAACGTCTGGTCTGCGACGGCGTCTTCTGGTCAGGCACTGACCGGCATCGCCGGCACCGGTAACCTCGGTACGCTGACCGCGGGTGCGCTTGAGTCCTCAAACGTGGATCTGAGTAAAGAGCTGGTGAACATGATCGTTGCGCAGCGTAACTACCAGTCGAATGCGCAGACCATCAAAACTCAGGACCAGATTCTTAACACGCTGGTCAACCTGCGTTAATTCGGTTAACAGGATCGTTCTATGGATCACGCAATATATACCGCAATGGGGGCTGCCAGTCAGACCCTCGATCAGCAGGCAGTGACGGCGGCCAACCTGGCCAACGCCGCAACACCGGGATTCCGTGCGCAGCTTAGTGCTGCGCGTGCGGTGCCGGTGGAAGGGTTGTCATTGCCTACCCGTACGCTGGTCACGGCGTCGACGCCGGGAGCAGATATGACCCAGGGGGCGCTGGACTACACCGAGCGTGCGCTGGACGTGGCGATGCAGGGTGATGGCTGGCTGGCAGTGCAGACTGCCGACGGCACCGAAGCCTATACCCGCAACGGGAATATGGAAGTCAGCCCGGCCGGGCAGCTTACCGTACAGGGCAACGTGGTGATGGGTGACGGCGGGCCGATTGCGGTGCCGCAGGGCGCTGAACTCACCATCGCGGCTGACGGTTCTATTACTGCGCTGAATCCGGGCGATGCGCCGAATGCGACGGTGCAGTTGGGCAGGCTCAAGCTGGTACAAGCTACTGGCAGTGAGCTGACGCGCGGTGATGACGGTATGTTCCGCGTCTCAGCCAGTGCGGTGGCCCAACGCGGTGCCACGTTACCTATCGATGCCACCATGAAAGTGATGCCGGGCGTGCTGGAAGGCAGCAACGTCAGCAGCACGCAGACCATGGTCGATATGATTGCCAACGCCCGTCGTTTCGAGATGCAGATGAAAGTGATTTCCAGCGTCGATGAAAACGAACAACGAGCCAACCAGCTGCTGTCAATGAGCTGATCAGAGGAATAATAGATGATTCGTTCTTTATGGATTGCCAAAACCGGTCTTGACGCTCAGCAGACCAATATGGACGTGATTGCCAACAACCTGGCAAACGTTAGCACCAACGGTTTTAAACGTCAGCGTGCGGTATTTGAAGATCTGATGTACCAGACGATGCGTCAGCCAGGCGCGCAGTCATCTGAGCAGACCACGCTGCCTTCCGGTTTGCAGATTGGTACGGGTGTGCGTCCGGTGGCCACAGAGCGCCTGCATAATCAGGGCAACCTGTCGCAGACCAGCTCATCGAAGGATGTGGCGATCAGTGGTCAGGGCTTCTTCTCGATTCAGATGCCTGATGGTACCACCGCGTATACCCGCGATGGTTCTTTCCAGACGGACCAGAATGGTCAGTTGGTTACCAACGGTGGTTTCCCGGTGCAGCCCGCTATCACGATCCCGCCAAACGCCCTGAGCATGACCGTCAGTCGTGATGGTGTGGTGAGCGTGACCCAGCAGGGCCAGACTAACCCGGTTCAGGTCGGACAGTTGACGTTGAGCACGTTTGTCAACGATGCCGGTCTGGAAAGTATGGGTGAAAACCTTTATCAGGAAACACAGGCATCCGGTGCGCCAACGGAAAGTAACCCGGGCAACAACGGTGCGGGTACGCTGTACCAGGGCTATGTGGAAACGTCAAACGTTAACGTAGCGGAAGAGTTGGTCAGCATGATCCAGACTCAGCGCGCTTATGAGATTAACAGTAAGGCCGTGAGTACTTCTGACCAGATGCTGGCGAAACTGACTCAGCTGTAAAAGTAAGACGGACTGATTGACCGTTACAGGTGCCGGGTTTGCCCGGCCCGTTAATACAATATTCTCGTAATGAAAGGTTTATATCCATGGCGCAGCAGATCTCATTGCCTGGACGTTTGTTGGTAGCCACGTTGCTGCTAACGCTTAACGGTTGTGCGTTAGTTCCCCGTAAGCCACTGGTTGAAGGCTCGACGACGGCCCAGCCGATGCCTGCTTCACCTGCATTGGTCAACGGTTCTATTTTTCAGGGCGTGATGCCGATGAACTACGGCTATCAGCCGCTGTTCGAGGATCGCCGCCCACGTAATATTGGCGACACATTAACCATCACGCTGCAGGAAAATGTCAGCGCGAGTAAGAGTTCTTCTGCCAATGCCGGACGTGATGGATCTTCCAGCTTCGGCTTAAGCGCGACACCGCGCGCCCTCGTCGGACTGCTGGGTGGCGACAAAGCCACCTTCGCCGGGGAAGGGAAAAATGATTTTGCAGGAAAAGGGGGCGCTTCAGCGAATAACACCTTTACCGGCACCATCACCGTTACCGTTAACCAGGTATTGCCTAATGGCAACCTGAATGTGGTCGGTGAGAAACAGATTGAAATTAATCAGGGAACAGAGTTTATCCGCTTCTCCGGTGTGGTTAACCCACGCACGATTAGCGCCAGCAACAGTGTTGTTTCCACCCAGGTGGCTGATGCCCGCATTGAGTACGTCGGTAACGGCTACATCAATGAGGCGCAGAATATGGGCTGGCTGCAACGGTTCTTCCTGAACATATCACCGATGTAAGAGGTTTTAATGCGTAATGTACTGATTCGATGTGTCCTGCTGCTGACGGTAGGGTTTAGCGCCCTGGCGCAGGCCGATCGTATTCGCGATCTCACGACCGTGGGCGGCGTGCGTGATAACTCCCTGATCGGCTACGGTCTGGTGGTGGGACTCGATGGCACCGGTGACCAGACAACCCAGACGCCATTTACCACACAGAGCCTGAGCAACATGCTGTCGCAGTTAGGGATCACCGTTCCTACCGGCACAAATATGCAGTTGAAAAACGTGGCGGCGGTGATGGTGACTGCAAAGCTGCCAGCATTTGGCCGTCAGGGGCAGGTGGTTGATGTGGTGGTTTCCTCCATGGGTAACGCCAAAAGCCTGCGCGGCGGTACGCTGCTGATGACCCCGCTGAAAGGGGTGGATAACCAGGTTTACGCGCTGGCGCAGGGTAACATTTTGATCGGCGGTGCCAGTGCTGCGGCCGGTGGCAGTAGCGTGCAGGTCAACCAGGTGAACGGCGGTCGTATTACCGGCGGTGCCACGATTGAGCGTGAATTGCCGAATAACTTCGCCACCAGCAATATCGTTAGCCTGTATCTGAACCAGGAAGATTTCAGCATGGCGCAGCGCATCAGCGACGCCATTAACAGCCGCGGTGGCTACGGGATGGCGCAGGCCGTCGATGGCCGCACTGTGCAGATCCGCTCAACAGCAAATAACACCTCTCAGGTACGTCTGCTGGCGGATATCCAGAATATTGATGTCTCGGTTCCGATTCAGGACGCCAAAGTGATCATCAACTCACGTACTGGCTCGGTGGTCATGAACCGTGAAGTGATGTTGACGCAATGTGCGATCGCCCAGGGCAGCCTGTCGGTCACGGTCAATCAGACGCAGAACGTCAGTCAGCCTGATACGCCATTTGGCGGTGGTCAGACTGTGGTGACACCGCAAACGCAGATTGATATGCGTCAGAGCGGGGGCGCACTGCAAACGGTTAACGCCAGCGCGAATTTGAACAGCGTGGTTCGTGCACTGAACTCGCTGGGTGCGACGCCTATCGATCTGATGTCTATTTTGCAGTCGATGGAAAGCGCAGGTTGCCTGCACGCCAAACTGGAAATTATCTGATGAGCGACAACAGCCAGTCTCTGAGCAGCGCGGCGTATGACAGCCGCTCGCTGAACACCCTGAAACGGTTAGCCGGTGATGACCCGAAAGCGCATGCGCGCGAAGTGGCAAAACAGGTCGAAGGGATGTTTGTCCAGATGATGTTGAAAAGCATGCGCCAGGCGCTACCGCAGGATGGCCTGATGAGTAGCGAGCAGACGCGGCTTTATACCTCAATGTACGATCAGCAGATTGGCCAGGAGATCGGGGCGAAAGGCCTCGGTCTGGCTGACCTTATCGTGAAACAGATGGAAGGGCAGAAGCCGCTGGATGAGAAAGCCGGTACGGTGCCCATGCCGCTGGATAAGAGCTTTATCAACACCTTACCTCCGCTGGCGATGGAACAAATGGTCCGTAAAGCGGTGCCACGTTTCTCCAGCGCAGAGATGCCGTTATCCGGTGACAATGGTGACTTTATCGCGATGCTGTCAAAACCGGCACAGGCGGCGAGTGAGCAAAGTGGTATTCCTCATCACCTGATTCTGGCCCAGGCCGCACTCGAATCAGGTTGGGGCCAGCGCCAGATCCTCACGCGTGACGGTAAGCCAAGCTATAACGTCTTTGGTATTAAAGCGACGGGCAGCTGGCAGGGTAAAACCACTGATGTGATGACCACCGAATTTGAGAATGGTGAAGCGAAAAAGGTGAAGCAAAAATTCCGTGTTTACGACTCCTATTTCGATGCCCTCAACGACTACGTCAAACTGCTGAGTAACAATCCACGCTATGCGGCCGTGACGACCGCTTCCTCGCCGGAACAGGGCGCGCAGGCGTTGCAGGCTGCGGGTTATGCCACCGATCCTAAATATGCACAAAAGTTGGTGGGTATGATCCAGCAGTTCAAAAATATGGGTGAAAAAGTGGTCAAAGCCTACAGCCAGGATATCGGCGATTTGTTTTAAATTTTTCGGGGAAATGCTCAAGTTTGCCCCGGTTTAACCGATAACCTTTTCAGGCCGGATTTGCGTTAACCCCCTTCCGGCAAACGATTCGTCAATGCTGGCTCTGCAGTTGCCGGTTAACAAGGACCCGAAATGGCTAACTTAATCAATACCGCGATGAGCGGGTTAAGCGCTGCATCTGCTGCGCTGAATACCACCAGTAACAACATTACTAACTATGCCGTTGGCGGTTATTCACGCCAGACAACGGTGCTTGCTCAGGCCAACAGTACCCTGAGTGGCGGCAGTTACTATGGTAACGGTGCTAATGTCTCCACGGTATACCGTGAATATGACCAGTTCATCACTAACCAGCTGCGTGCGGCCAGCGCCCAGTCCAGTGGTATTGCCAGCCAGTATAGTCAGATTTCCAATGTTAACAATATGTTATCAAGTACCACGAATACGCTCTCAAGCAATATTCAGGACTTCTTCAGCTCGTTGCAGACATTGTCGAGTAATGCCAGTGACCCCTCTTCTCGTCAGGCTGTTCTGGGTAAAGCTGAGGGATTGGTTAATCAGTTCAAAGTGACTGATACCTATCTGTCCAACCTCGACGGCAGCCTGAATACGGCGGTTACCGCTTCAGTTGAACAAATTAATAACTACGCAAAACAGATTGCTAACGTTAACCAGCAGATTATCAAGCTAAAAGGCGCAGGTGCGGGTAGTGAGCCCAATGATCTTTTAGATCAACGCGATAAACTGGTCAGCGAACTGAATGCCATAGCTGGTGTTAACGTTACCCAGCAGGATGGTGGTAGTTATAATATCTCTATCGGTAATGGGATTTCCCTGGTCCAGGGCGACACCTACAGTCAACTGGCGGCAGTGCCATCGAGCGCTGATCCTGGACGCACGACTATCGCGACTGTTGATCCTGTAACGGGTGCAAAAACTCAGATTCCTGAGTCAGAAATTACCAATGGTTCGCTGGGAGGCCTGCTGGCGTTCCGCGGCGATCTGGATAACGTACGTAATCAAGTCGGCCAATTGGCGATGGCGTTGGGAACAAGCTTCAACACCCAGCACAAACTCGGCAAAGATATTGATGGCGCGGATGGTGAAGATTTCTTCGGTTTGGGCGGCCCTTCAGTCCTGCAGAATGCCAAAAATAAAGGCACCGGCGAACTGACAGCGGAGTGGGATGACACCACCAAAGTTCAGGCCACGGACTACAAGCTAACGCTTAATAATGGTACCTGGACTGCAACCCGTCTGTCTGATAATACGACGGCGACCATTGATAGCACCACCACGCCTGGCGTGTTGGCATTCGATGGCCTAAAAGTGACGCCGACGGGTACGCCTCTCTCCGGCGATAGTTTCACCGTTCAACCCGTTAAAAACGTTATTGCCAATATGGCGGTTGAGATTACCTCTGAAGGAAAATTGGCTGCTGCCAGTGCGGCCGGGGGGGAAAGTAACAATGAGAACGTACAAAAACTGCTGGATTTACAAACCAAAAATTTAGTCAATGGCAAAAGTACTCTGACGGAGTCGTATGCCAGCCTGGTTGCGAACGTGGGCAACAAAGCCAGCACCCTTGCTAAAACCAATACCACACAGGCAGCCGTGGTGACACAGCTTACCAATCAGCAGCAGTCTGTTTCCGGGGTTAACCTGGATGAAGAGTATGCAAACCTGACGCGCTATCAGCAGTATTACATGGCCAATGCCCAGGTATTACAGACGGCTTCCACTATTTTCCAGTCACTGATAAGTGCTGTCAGCTAAATTTTGCAGAGGAATTAAACCATGCGACTCAGTACCAGCATGATCTACGATCAGCAGATGCGCGGGATCTCTACTTCACAGTCTGCATGGCTGAAAGGGGGAGAGCAGCTCGCTACCGGTAACCGTGTTAATAGTCCGGAAGATGATCCTGTCGCTGCCGCTCAGGCCGTTGTCATTTCACAGGCGCAGACTGAAACTTCACAGTATAAAACGGCGCGTGTTTTTGCCACGCAAAATCAGTCTACCGAAGTGACGACGCTTAAACAGGTAACTGATGTGATCATCAATGCTCAGACAACACTGGTTGCCGCTTCAAATGGAACCTTGTCTGACGACGATCGCCAGTCTTACGCGACTCAGCTTACCGGGCTTCGTGCTCAGTTACTGAATCTTGCCAACAGCACTGATGGTAGTGGCCGCTATGTTTTTGCGGGATATCAGAGTGACAAACCTCCTTTTGTTACTGATGCGACTACAGGCGCAACAACTTATGAGGGGGGGCTGACGCCTATTTCTCAGAAAGTGGATGCCAGCCGGACGTTAACCACCAATCATACGGGCGAACAGATTTTCAATTCTCTGACCAGTACTGCGGTGAAAGAAGCTGATGGCACGGCAGAAACGAATATATTTAACATGCTAGACACGGCGATCGCATCGTTGAATAAGCCGTTGGCCGATGCGTCCCAGGCAGATATTGATGATGGGTTAGCGGCACTGGAGAAATCGGGCCGAGGCTTGCGTAATGCGTTAAATAACGTATCAAGTGTTAGTGCAGAAGTCGGTACAAACCTGCAGGAGTTATCCAGTCTTGATTCCAAAGGGGATGACACTATCCTTAACCAAAAAAATCAGCTGTCAGCATTGATTGGCGCTGATACCGTGGAGTCAATTTCTAACTACACCATGCAGCAGGCGGCGTTAAAAGCCTCTTATACGGTGTTCCAGCAGATGTCCAAACTGTCTCTGTTTAACCTGAATTCGTAGACTGACCTCTAATATTTGAACGTGCTTTAACCGGGTTCGTTCAGTTTCTCCCGCTGTCAGTAGCCAAAGCTGACAGCGGGTTTTTTTTGCCTGCTATCTCCCCTCACGTAACGGTGTGCCCCGTATCCTTTTAACGACTTGTCGATAACGCAATGGTGTCTATGAACCGCGATGCTGATGACGGCGGGTATATGTATACTCACAGACATGAATACGTTGCGACAACGATCGGTGAATACAGAGATACTGGCGTAAACGGGGAGGGAAGAGCAGATAAAAAAAAGCCCCGGCCAGGTGGCCAGGGCTTGATTGACGCGTTATCAGGTATTAAGGACGGGTTGCCGGAGCAGTCGCCTGATGAGTTGCAGCGTGACCGCCTGCTGACCCCTTACCTTCAAAGTTAAAGTCCGGACGCACCCAGTCGCTCTGACTTGGTGCTTCTGGCTGGTAAGCCGGAGCCGGGGCTTTCGTCATTGGCGCGGTAGCATGATGCGGAGCGCTGCTCTGCACGGGGGCAGCGGCCACGGGTTCTGCAACAGCAGGTGCGCTGGCAACGACCGGTGCAGCATCAACCACAGGCTCAGCAGCAACCGGTGCATCCGCGACAGGCTCGTCACGGGCAGGAACCGGAGCGTGCGGCTCGCTGGTCGCCACAGTGTGTTGTGCTGCAGTCACTTCCGGTGCATGGAGCACTTCGGCAACCTGCTGCTCAACTTCAGGGCTAACTTCAACCGGAGCAACGCTGGCAATGTCAGTCGCCTGTTGGGCTTCTTCCACAATATCCGCAACAGCATCAACTGCGGCAAAAGTTGGCTCAGGCTGAACATCTTCCACAGGCGTCGCTTCTGCTGCAGTCTCTTCCGCGACAACTTCGTCAGCGGCAGAAATTACGGCGGGTTCTTCGTTTACCGGTGCGTCAATGGCAGCCGTCTCTTCAGCAATCACAGGGGTGATTTCTGGCAGATTTTCTGGCTGTGGCTCAGCCTGCTGCACAGGTTCTGCCTGCTCTTCGACCGGGGCTTCAATCGCAGGAGTGTTAACCTCAGGGGTTTCAACCACAGGTGCGGTGGCAGCGACAGCCTCTACCGCATTAGCGGCTTCGACAGCGGCAGTGGCTTCTGCAACAGGCGTTTCAACCTCTGTATGACCGTAAGGAGGGACCACTGAATGGCCATGCTCTTCATGCGTTTCGTGATCGCTTGTCTGAGCAACCGGATAAGAAATCCACACTTTACCTGATGCCATTTCTGGCGATGCAGCAGCGTTAGACAGCGGCATTGGTGACTGTGTCGGATAACGCTCATCACGGTAACGGCGACGACGCTGACCGCTCACACGCAGGTGGCGTGGAGAGCGACGTGAACGGCGTGGCATATTGTTGCCATCACGATCGTCGTTGTCATCAGACTCAGCCACAGGTTCGTTAACCACTGGCGTGGCTGCCGGGGTCACTTCTTCACCTTGCGGTTCAAACGAACGCGCAGCGGTCTGTTCAGCCGTTTCGATACGCACTTTCTGGTTCAACTGGCGCGGTTTACGGCGCGGCATCACCTGTACGTTCTCTTCCTGCACTTCCTGATTGTCTACAGCTTCGATGATCGGCTCAACGATGCTCTCTTCCTGCACGACCGGCCGTTTTTCTTCCTGGTTCTGACCAGGACGACGACGCTGGCGATCCTGACGAGGTTGACGTGGCTGCGAGGTTTCGCTGCGTTCAAATTCGTCTGGAACCATACGTTCGCTGCGGGCATCCGCCTGTGGTGCATTGCGTTTATTTGCGTTGTTACGACGATTGTCGTCACGACCATTTTCACGCGCTTCGTTGTTGCGTTCACGTGGTGCACGTTCAGTACGTTCACCGTTGCGGTCGTTACGCTCGCTGTTGCGCTCGTTACGTTCACCATTACGGTCGTTACGTTCACTGTTACGGTCGTTACGTTCGCCATTACGATCGCTACGGTCCGCATTACGGTCGCCATAACGCTCACCACGTTCACCGTTACGGTCGCGACGGTTGTTGTTCTGGCGGCGGTTATTACGACGCTCACCACGTGGAGCCGCGGCTTCGGCCGTTTTTTCTTCAACGACAGGTGGCTGTGGCTCAACGACCGGTTTCTCTTCCGCAGCGAAGAGTTTTTTCAACCCGCTGAAGAAGCGGCTAACCAGGCCCGGCTCAGCAGCAGCAGGTGTTTTCGCGACAGGCTGGGCAACCGGAGTGGCTGCTGCAACTTCTGCGATTTCTTCCTGTGGTGCTGGCGGCGCATCTGGCATCACGAAAGCGGCGAGGGCAGGCTGCTCAGGACGCTTGCGCTCAGCGTGCTCTTCTTCAGAAGGTAACGCCATTTCTGCTTCGTGAAGTTTAGGCAGGTGATAGCTGAGAGTTTGCGTCTCTTCACCACTGCGCACGCGCAGAACTGAGTAGTGCGGTGTCTGCATATTATCGTTGGGTACGATAATGGCACGCACGCCGCCCTGGCGTTTTTCAATGGCGCTGACGGCTTCACGTTTCTCGTTCAGCAGGTATGAAGCAACCTGAACCGGTACGATGGCATGAACTTCTTTGGTGTTCTCTTTCAGCGCTTCTTCTTCAATCAGACGCAGAATGGAGAGAGCCAGCGATTCGTTATCACGGATGGTACCGGTGCCGCTACAGCGTGGGCAAACGTGATGGCTGGATTCACCCAGAGAAGGGCTAAGACGCTGACGCGACATTTCCAGCAGGCCGAAACGTGAAATATGGCTGATCTGAATACGAGCACGATCCTGGCGTACGGCTTCACGCAGGCGGTTTTCTACCGCACGCTGATGACGAACCGGGGTCATATCGATAAAGTCGATAACGATCAGGCCACCGAGGTCACGCAAACGCAGCTGGCGGGCAATTTCATCGGCCGCTTCCAGGTTGGTGTTAAACGCCGTTTCTTCGATGTCCCCGCCGCGAGTGGCGCGTGCGGAGTTGATATCGATAGCCGTCAGCGCTTCGGTGGAATCGATAACAATCGATCCGCCAGAAGGCAGACGCACTTCACGCTGGAATGCAGATTCGATCTGCGATTCGATTTGATAGTGGCTGAACAGCGGGATTTCACCGGTGTACAGTTTAATTTTGCTGCTGAAATCTGGACGACCCAGTGCGGCGATATGCTGGCGAGCCAGCTCCAGCACTTTTGGATTGTCGATGAGGATTTCGCCGATGTCCTGACGCAGATAGTCGCGGAAGGCGCGCACGATCACGTTACTTTCCTGATGGATCAGGAAAGGCGCGGGGCGGCTGTCAGCAGCTTTCTTAATGGCTTCCCAATGTTTCAGACGGAAGCTGAGATCCCATTGCAGTGCATCGGCCGATTTGCCCACACCCGCGGTGCGTACAATCAGACCCATACCATCAGGCAATTCCAGTGCTGACAGGGCTTCTTTCAGTTCAGTGCGGTCATCGCCTTCGATACGGCGTGAAATACCGCCTGCTCGTGGGTTGTTTGGCATCAGAACCAGGTAACTTCCCGCCAGGCTGATAAAGGTGGTCAGGGCTGCGCCTTTATTACCACGTTCTTCTTTATCGATCTGAACAATGACTTCCTGGCCTTCACGCAGTACATCCTTGATATTTGGACGACCGTGAGAATTGTAATTAGCAGGGAAGTATTCGCGGGAAATTTCTTTCAGAGGTAGGAAACCGTGCCGTTCAGCGCCGTAATCAACAAATGCGGCTTCGAGGCTGGGTTCAATGCGGGTGATCTTGCCTTTGTAGATGTTGGCTTTTTTCTGTTCGTGTCCAGGGCTTTCAATATCCAGATCGTACAGACGTTGTCCGTCCACGAGGGCAACACGCAACTCTTCCTGCTGAGTTGCGTTTATCAACATTCTTTTCATCGTAACTTACTCATTATTCTTACATTAGTGACAAAGCTGCGGGCAAAGTAACGCTGGACATGAAAACCGATGACCCCGTGTCTCATCGCAAAGCCGTCAACCTCCCGGTTGTCAGCAGCTAAAGGGGTGCAAAAACTCGGTAGCCTGTTTTACATATGGAAAAACAGCGCTTTTAAGGGGGGAACCGCCAGTAGAATACCAGGTGAACCAATCCCGTTTTATCGTCCAGGCTGCAACCCGCAGCCCGCTAAATGCCTGATTGCACAATACGTCTTACGCCATTGCTGCGTGTATGCGCTATCCGGCAAAATTTCTCACCCTTCATCTTTCGAGCCGCAGCCATGTTGGCTGATCTCATTCATCCCCAAATACCGACTTATGTCTGTTTCCGGGGATTCTTTCGCTTGCCTTGCTGCAACACGAAATCTATTGGGTACACGCTAACTATTCCCTTACGTTCGCAAGTCTTAGCGTCAAAAACGGAGATATTATTCCATTGCTAAGGCGGTGATCGCAAGGTGACTTTATCCGCGTTGAGAAGTTTCTCTCAGCTTTTAGAACGTATTGCAGTGCTTTTCAGCAGATTGTCTAAAAACCGGTCACAACTTCCTGCGGTAACCGTCTCTGTCAGTTAAGCACAGAAAAAGAGGTGGCGCTATCACAGCGCACTATTTAGAATCGCCAACCATGAAAACCAATACTCCAGCCGTACATTTTATTGCCATTTCTGCTGATGAAGCAGGACAGCGCATCGATAACTTTTTGCGCACCCAGTTAAAAGGGGTGCCGAAAAGCATGATTTATCGCATTTTGCGTAAAGGCGAAGTGCGGGTGAACAAGAAACGTATCAAACCGGAATACAAACTGGAGGCCGGGGATGAGGTGCGCATTCCCCCCGTGCGGGTGGCAGAGCGTGAAGACGATAATGTGTCACCTAAGCTGGCGAAAGTCGCCGCACTGGAACACGCCATCATTTATGAAGACGACCACATTCTCGTCATGAACAAACCGTCCGGCACTGCCGTACACGGGGGCAGTGGTCTGAGTTTCGGTGTGATTGAAGGGCTGCGTGCGCTGCGTCCAGATGCGCGCTTCCTGGAGTTAGTCCACCGCCTGGATCGCGACACCTCCGGGGTATTGCTGGTGGCAAAAAAACGCTCTGCGCTGCGTTCGCTGCACGAGCAACTGCGTGAGAAGGGCATGCAGAAGGATTACCTCGCGCTGGTACGCGGGCAGTGGCCATCCCATGTGAAAGCGGTCCGGGCACCTTTACTGAAAAATATCCTGCAAAGCGGTGAGCGCATTGTGAAGGTGAACAGTGAAGGCAAACCGTCCGAGACGCTGTTTAAAGTGGAAGAGCGTTATGCCATGGCTACGCTGGTAAAAGCCAGTCCGGTCACCGGGCGTACTCACCAGATTCGCGTACATACATTACATGCCGGGCATCCGATTGCCTTTGATGATCGCTACGGCGAAGCCGATTTTGACCAGCAGCTAAGTGGGACCGGTCTGAAACGCCTGTTCCTGCATGCCGCTGCGCTGCGTTTCACGCACCCGAATACCGGGGAAATCATGCGTGTGGAAGCGCCCCTGGACAACGAACTGAAACGTTGTCTGGAGATTCTGCGTAAACAGTATCCCGCCACGTAGGGTCAGGCAGCCCTGACCCAGGGCGAGGCATGCCTCGCCCCTACGTAAGGACACGGACTTTGTAGGGGGCAGGTAGCCCTGACCCAAGGCGAGGCATACCTCGCCCCTACGTAAGGACACGGACTTTGTAGGGGTCAGGCATGCCTGACCCAGGCCCCCATGCCGTGCTTCGGTTCTCCATCACACCAGTGGATTAACACCGGCGTTTCTCAGCATGTCGCACAGGGCAATCAGCGGTAGCCCTACCAGTGTATTGGGGTCACGCCCTGACAGGCGATCGAACAGTGTGATACCCAGTCCTTCACTTTTAAAGCTCCCTGCACAGTTAAGTGGCTGCTCTTTGCTGATATAGGCCACGATTTCCTCGTCACTCAGTGTGCGAAAATCGACGCTGAAGGGCTCACAAAGCACCTGCAGTGACGCGTTGCGGCTGTCATAGAGCGCCAGACCGGTATAAAACACCACGCTGTGGCCGCTGGCTGCACGCAACTGCTCCTGTGCCCGTGCGGCTGTGAGAGGTTTGCCAAAAATCTTGCCGGCCACCACGCAGACCTGGTCGGAACCAATGATTAAGTGGTCCGGGTAGCGTCCGGCCAGCGCCTGCGCCTTGGCGGTTGCCAGTCGTACCACCAATTCAGTGGCATCTTCATCGTCCAGCGGTGTTTCATCCACCTCTGGCGCCGCGGTAATAAACGGCAGTTCCAGTTTGGCTAATAAGGCTTTTCGATAGCTCGATGTGGAGGCTAATACCAGGTGGCGCATAATTTTTTCCAGAATATATAGCGAATCAGTGTCAGGCATTTTAAACTATGCGCCGCACTGGATGCGAATCATGGGTGAAAGATGCCGTAAAACGGCCTTTTTCTTTGACTCTATGTCGTTACAAAGTTAATATGCGCGCCCTATGCAAAAGGTAAAATTACCCCTAACTCTCGATGCGACTCGTACCGCTCAAAAACGCCTGGACTACCAGGGTGTTTACACCCCTGAGCAGGTTGAGCGGATTGCCGAGTCGGTAGTGAGTGTGGACAGTGATGTAGAATGTGTCATGTCGTTTGCGATTGACGAGCAGCGTCTGGCAGTACTGAAAGGTACGGCCGAAGTTTCAGTGACGCTGTGCTGCCAACGTTGCAACAAGACTTTTCCGCAGCATGTCCACGTATCGTACTGTTTCAGCCCGGTCGTCACTGACGAACAGGCCGAAGCACTGCCGGAAGCGTACGAGCCGATCAACGTCAACGAGTTTGGCGAAACCGATCTGCTGGCAATGGTTGAGGATGAAATCATTCTCGCCCTGCCTGTCGTTCCGGTGCATGATTCTGAACACTGTGAAGTGTCCGAGGCGGACATGGTCTTTGGTCAGTTGCCTGAAGAGGCAGAAAAACCAAACCCATTTGCCGTATTAGCCAGTTTAAAGCGTAAGTAATAGGAGTAAGGTCCATGGCCGTACAACAGAATAAACCAACCCGTTCCAAACGTGGCATGCGTCGTTCACACGATGCGCTGACCACAGCAGCTCTTTCCGTAGATAAAGTTTCTGGTGAAACTCATCTGCGTCACCACATCACTGCGGATGGTTACTACCGCGGTCGCAAGGTCATCGTTAAGTAATTCCGCGGTCCGCGGCGCTACTTTGACACGTTTGACCCTGGCGATAGATGCCATGGGCGGGGATTTCGGTCCCTGCGTGACAGTGCCTGCATCACTGCAGGCACTGGCCTTAAATCCGCATCTGCATCTCCTTCTGGTCGGCGATCCCGACACCATCACGTCATTACTTGCCAAAGCTGATTCTGCCCTCAAGGCACGTCTGCAGATCATTGCTGCCGAATCGGTTATTGCCAGTGATGCCAGACCTTCACAGGCGATCCGCGCCAGCCGTGGAAGCTCTATGCGTGTCGCGCTGGAGCAGGTGAAAGCAGGGCAGGCACAGGCCTGTATCAGTGCAGGTAATACGGGTGCGCTGATGGGGTTAGCTAAATTATTATTAAAACCGCTGGACGGCATTGATCGCCCGGCGTTGATGACCGTGTTACCGCATCAGCAATACGGGAAAACCGTGGTGCTGGACTTAGGCGCTAATGTCGATTCGGACAGTGCTATGCTGGTACAATTTGCCGTTATGGGCGCGGTGGTGGCAGAGGAAATCCTGGCCATCGACCGACCGAGAGTGGCACTGCTTAATATTGGTCAGGAAGAGACTAAAGGGTTGAGTTCGATACGTGAAGCAGCGGCAATACTGCGTGCATCGCCAGAACTTAACTATATTGGATACCTCGAGGGTAACGATCTTCTCACCGGTAAGACGGATGTGCTTGTTTGCGATGGTTTCGTGGGCAATGTCACGCTGAAAACGATGGAAGGTGTAGTAAGAATGTTCCTTTCGCTGTTGAATTCACAGGGCGAAGGTAAAAAGAAGGCCTGGTGGCTGGGATTGCTGGGACGCTGGCTCAAGAAGCGTCTGGCAAAGAAGTTCGGCCATCTCAATCCCGACCAGTACAATGGCGCCTGCCTGTTAGGATTACGTGGCACCGTGATTAAGAGTCATGGCGCGGCGAATCAACGTGCATTTACTGTGGCGATCCAACAGGCAGAGCAGGCGGTGCGGCGGCAAGTTCCCGAGCGGATTGCTGCGCGCCTTCAAGCGGTATTACCTAAGAGTGACTGAGCGTACATGTATACGAAGATTATCGGTACGGGCAGCTATTTGCCCGAGCAGGTGCGGACTAACGCCGATCTGGAAAAAATGGTAGAAACGTCGGATGAGTGGATTGTCACTCGTACCGGCATTCGTGAACGTCGTATTGCCGGCCCGGACGAAACCGTGGCAACCATGGGCTTCCATGCGGCCGAGCGCGCGCTGGAGATGGCCGGTATCGATAAAAATGATATCGGTCTGATCGTGGTAGCGACCACGTCGTCCAGCCACGCATTCCCAAGCTCAGCATGCATGATTCAGCAGATGCTTGAGATTGATGATGCCGCTTCCTTTGACCTCGCCGCCGCCTGCGCAGGCTTCACCTATGCGCTGAGTGTGGCCGATCAGTACATTAAAAATGGTGCAGTGAAACACGCACTGGTGATCGGTGCTGATGTCCTCGCTCGTATGCTTGATCCTGAGGATCGTGGCACCATTATCCTGTTTGGTGATGGCGCAGGCGCCGTGGTATTGGGCGCCAGTGAAGAGCCGGGGATTATCTCTACTCATCTGCATGCAGATGGCCGCTATGGCCAGTTGTTGACGCTGCCTAATCAGGATCGTGCGAACCAGGACACGCCAGCGTATGTCACCATGGCGGGCAATGAAGTGTTCAAGGTTGCTGTGACTGAACTGGCTCACATTGTTGATGAAACGCTGGAAGCCAATAAGCTTGATCGCTCTGCTATCGACTGGCTGGTGCCGCATCAGGCAAACCTGCGTATTATCAGTGCCACTGCCCGCAAACTGGGCATGGACATGGATAAAGTCGTTGTGACGCTCGATCGTCATGGCAACACCTCGGCGGCATCTGTGCCGACCGCACTTGATGAAGCGGTACGTGATGGCCGTATTCAACGTGGTCAGTTGATTCTGCTGGAAGCTTTTGGTGGCGGGTTCACCTGGGGTTCTGCACTGGTTCGCTTTTAATTAAGCAAAAATAGCGATTAACAGGAAATCACAATGACGCAATTTGCAATGGTCTTCCCGGGGCAGGGATCGCAAACGGTAGGTATGTTGGCCGATCTGGCTGCAACGAATCCGCTTGTGGAAAAAACCTTCCGTGAAGCTTCTGACGCACTGGGTTACGATCTCTGGCAGTTAGTGCAACAAGGCCCTGCTGAAGAATTGAACAAAACCTGGCAAACTCAGCCTGCTTTATTGGCTGCTTCTGTTGCCATTTTCCGCGTTTGGCAGGAAAAAGGCGGAAAAGCGCCGTCAATGCTTGCAGGGCACAGCCTGGGTGAGTACAGTGCGCTGGTTTGTGCAGGTGTCATGGCGTTTGCAGATGCGATTAAGCTGGTTGAACTGCGCGGCAAACTGATGCAGGAAGCCGTTCCAGAAGGAACTGGCGCGATGCAGGCGATTATTGGTCTGGACGATGCGTCTATTGCCAAAGCCTGTGAAGAGTCTGCTCAGGGGCAAATTGTCTCTCCGGTGAACTTTAACTCTCCGGGTCAGGTTGTGATTGCCGGTAACAAAGAAGCCGTAGAACGTGCGGGTGCTGCCTGTAAGGCCGCCGGCGCGAAACGTGCACTGCCGCTGCCTGTCAGCGTGCCGTCACACTGTGCACTGATGAAGCCTGCGGCAGATAAACTGGCCGCAGCACTCGAATTGCTGACCTTCAACGCGCCTGCCTTCCCGGTAGTGAATAACGTTGATGTGCAGTGCGAGACGTCAGCAGAAGCTATCCGTAGTGCGCTGGTTCGCCAGTTGTACAATCCAGTGCGCTGGACCGGATGTGTAGAATTTATGGCCGGGCAGGGCGTAACGTCGCTGCTGGAAGTGGGTCCGGGTAAAGTTCTGACCGGGCTGACTAAACGTATTGTTGACACCCTGACAGCGGCGGCGGTAAACGACCAGGCCAGCCTGACAGCGGCGCTTGAACAATAACACGGAGAGAAACATGAACTTCGAAGGTAAAATTGCGCTGGTAACCGGTGCAAGCCGTGGAATCGGCCGTGCGATTGCAGAAACCCTGGTGGCACGTGGTGCCAAAGTTGTGGGTACTGCGACCAGCCAAAGTGGCGCCGACGCTATCAGTACCTATCTGGGCGATAACGGAAAAGGCCTGCTTCTGAACGTGACCGACAGCGCATCGATTGAAAGCGTGTTGGAAAATATTCGCGCCGAATTTGGCGAAGTGGACATTTTAGTCAATAATGCAGGCATCACGCGTGATAATCTCCTGATGCGCATGAAGGACGATGAGTGGCAGGACATCCTGGACACCAATCTGACTTCAGTATTCCGTCTGTCAAAAGCGGTAATGCGTGCCATGATGAAAAAACGTGCGGGTCGAATTATTACCATTGGCTCCGTAGTTGGAACAATGGGTAATGCGGGTCAGGCAAATTACGCGGCAGCAAAAGCGGGTTTGATTGGCTTTAGCAAATCACTGGCGCGTGAAATCGCGTCCCGTGGTATTACTGTTAACGTCGTGGCACCTGGTTTCATTGAAACCGACATGACGCGTGCACTGAGCGAAGATCAGCGTGCGGGCATTCTGGCGGAAGTTCCTGCAGGTCGCCTCGGCGGCGCGCAGGAGATCGCTAATGCCGTTGCATTTTTAGCCTCTGACGAGGCAGCGTACATCACTGGTGAAACGCTGCACGTCAATGGCGGAATGTACATGGTCTGAAAATCACGAAAATTATTTGCGTTATTTGGGGTAAAGGCCGCAGAATAGCGTAAAATCGTGGTTGGACCAGCCGGGATTTAGTTGCATCTTTTTCAACATTTTATACACTACGAAAACCATCGCGAAAGCGAGTTTTGATAGGAAATTTAATAGTATGAGCACTATCGAAGAACGCGTTAAGAAAATCATTGGCGAGCAGCTGGGCGTTAAGCAGGAAGAAGTTGTTAATACTGCCTCTTTTGTAGAAGATCTGGGCGCTGATTCTCTTGATACCGTTGAGCTGGTAATGGCTCTGGAAGAAGAGTTTGATACCGAGATTCCGGACGAAGAAGCTGAGAAAATCACTACCGTTCAGGCTGCTATTGATTACATCAATGGTCACCAGGCATAAGTGAGCATCTCCAGGCGGTCGCTCGACCGCCTGAGTTTTATCTGAACGTCCCACACAGTGTCAACTTTTCCCTCTCTGGAGGACGAACGTGTCTAAGCGTCGTGTAGTTGTGACTGGTCTTGGCATGTTGTCTCCTGTCGGCAATACCGTAGAGTCCACCTGGAATGCTCTTGTTGCCGGTCAGAGTGGCATCAGCCTCATCGACCATTTTGATACTAGTGCCTACGCAACGCGTTTTGCTGGCTTAGTAAAAGATTTTAATTGTGATGAATTCATCTCGCGTAAAGATCAGCGCAAGATGGACGCCTTCATCCAATATGGAATTGTTGCTGGCATTCAAGCCATGCAGGATTCCGGCCTGGAAATCACCGAAGAGAACGCTGAACGTATTGGCGCTGCCATTGGCTCCGGCATTGGCGGTCTTGGTCTTATTGAAGAAAACCACACCTCTCTGGTGAATGGTGGCCCACGTAAAATCAGCCCGTTCTTTGTTCCTTCGACCATTGTTAACATGATTGCGGGTCACCTGACGATCATGTTTGGCATGAAAGGCCCAAGTATCTCCATCGCAACTGCCTGTACTTCTGGCGTGCACAATATCGGTCACGCTGCACGTATCATCGCTTATAACGATGCTGATGTTATGCTGGCTGGTGGTGCTGAAAAAGCCAGTACACCACTGGGTGTGGGCGGATTTGGTGCTGCACGTGCACTTTCTACCCGCAACGATAACCCGCAGGCAGCAAGCCGTCCGTGGGATAAAGATCGTGATGGCTTTGTACTGGGTGACGGTGCAGGTCTGGTGGTGTTGGAAGAGTATGAGCACGCGAAAAAACGCGGGGCGAAAATCTACGCTGAAATCGTCGGGTTTGGGATGAGCAGCGATGCCTACCACATGACCTCTCCACCGGAAAACGGTGCGGGTGCGGCGCTGGCGATGGTGAATGCACTGAAAGATGCACAACTGTCACCAGAGCAAATCGGCTATATCAACGCGCACGGTACCTCGACGCCGGCCGGAGATAAAGCAGAAACGCAGGCAGTGAAATCCGTCTTTGGTGCCAGTGCGAACAGCGTGATGGTCAGCTCGACAAAATCCATGACCGGTCACCTGTTAGGTGCAGCGGGCGCGGTGGAGTCGATCTTCACTATTCTTGCATTGCGCGACCAGGTCGTTCCGCCAACCATCAATCTGGATAATCCAGATGAAGGTTGTGATCTTGATTTTGTTCCGCACACGGCGCGTCAGACAAAAGGTCTGGAGTACACTTTATGTAACTCCTTCGGATTCGGCGGTACCAACGGTTCGCTTATTTTCCGTAAGATCTGAGTTTGTCCTGTCCGATTGAAAGGCCCGCACTGTGCGGGCCTTTTTTTATTCTGATCGTCAGTGAGCGACAATCAGATGATTCTGGCGGGATTGGCAGGTAATCTTGGCACTGACGATAACGGAGAGTGAGCATGATGTGGGTCAATGGTGACACGCGGGACAATATCGATATCCGCGATCGCGCAGTGCAGTTCGGCGATGGTTGTTTTACCACGGCGCGTGTTCAACAGGGCAGGGTAACGTTTCTTGAGGCCCATCTGACGCGTTTACAGCAAGCCTGCGAACGTCTTATGATCGTTGACGTTGACTGGCATAACCTCGAAAAAGAGATGAGCTTTGCTGCGACAACCCGTAGCGATGCCGTCCTGAAGGTTATTTTGACGCGTGGCAGCGGCGGACGCGGTTACAGCGCAACGGGCTGCAGCCAGCCGGTACGCATCATATCGCTCGCTGACTATCCTGCTCATTATCATACGCTACGCCAGACTGGCGCACGGCTGGCACTCAGCAGTGTGCGCCTGGGGAAAAATCCCCACCTGGCAGGAATAAAACATCTAAACCGCCTTGAACAGGTGCTGATCCGCACAGAGCTTGAGCAGACTGCCGCCGATGAGGCGCTGGTGCTTGACAGTGACGCTATGCTGGTGGAATGCTGTGCGGCTAATTTATTCTGGCGTACGGGAAATCAGGTGTTTACCCCTGATTTAACGGCATCGGGTGTGAATGGCATTCAACGTCAATGGGTGATGCAGCAGGTGGTTCAACTGGGCTTCACCCTGACAGAAGTCCGTGCTGAGATTGACGCACTGGCGTCGGCAGAAGAAGTGCTGATCACCAACGCACTGATGCCTGTATTGCCGGTTTACCAGGTTGAGAACTGGCATTATTCATCACGCCAGCTTTTTGGTCTGCTCAACCACCATAATGAATGACGTGGGACCTTCATGACTAAACTCCGAAAAACGATAGTAGTGCTGTTCGCATTCGTGCTACTGGTAGCCGCATACGGTTACTGGCAAACACGCCAGCTGGCTGATTCTGCGTTAACCATTGATAAAGAAACGATCTTTACCCTGCCTGCGGGGTCAGGCCGCGTGGTGCTGGAAGCTCAACTGGAGTCGAAGCACATCGTGCCTGATGGCCCGTGGTTTGGCGTTCTGCTGAAGTTGGAACCTGAACTGGCGAAATTTAAAGCCGGAACCTACCGCTTCACGCCAGGAATGACCGTGCGTGAGATGCTGGCGCTGCTGGCCAGTGGTAAAGAGGCACAATTCCCCCTGCGTTTTGTTGAAGGCACGCGTATGCAGGAATGGCTGAGTCAGCTCCGCAATGCGCCATACATTAAACATACCCTGACGGATGACAAACTCACGACGGTTGCCACGGCATTAAAGCTGGAGGGGGAACAAGCCGCCGTGGAAGGCTGGTTTTATCCCGATACTTATCTTTATACGGCGAACACCACCGACGTCGCGCTGTTGAAACGTGCGCATGATCGCATGGTGACGCTGGTTGACAGTGAATGGCAGGGTAAAATGGATAACCTGCCGTATAAAAGCAAAAATGATATGCTGACCATGGCCTCGATCATTGAGAAAGAGACTGCGGTGAGTGACGAGCGTCGTCGCGTCGCCTCGGTATTTATCAACCGTCTGCGTCTGGGCATGCGCCTGCAAACCGACCCGACGGTAATTTATGGTATGGGTGATGCCTATAAAGGCACGCTAACACGCAAGAATCTGGAAACGCCCACGGCATATAACACCTATACGATTAACGGACTGCCGCCAGGCCCGATTGCCATGCCAGGAAAAGCCTCGCTAGCTGCGGCAGCGCACCCGGATAAAACTAACTTCCTCTATTTTGTGGCCGATGGAAAAGGAGGGCATACCTTTACCACCAATCTGGCCAGCCATAATAAAGCCGTACAGGTGTATCGCCTGGCGATGAAGGAAAAAAATGAACAGTAAATTTATCGTTATTGAAGGCTTGGAAGGCGCAGGGAAAACCACAGCACGTGATGCCGTGGTCAGCGAACTTCAGCGCCACGGCATTAACGACATTGTCTTTACCCGCGAGCCCGGCGGTACGCCGCTGGCAGAGAAACTGCGCGAGTTGATCAAGCAGGGAATAAATGATGAACCCATCACCGATCAGGCGGAACTGCTGATGCTGTACGCAGCCCGCGTACAGCTGGTTGAAAATGTCATTAAACCTGCGCTGGCACGCGGTGCCTGGGTGGTAGGGGATCGTCATGATCTCTCATCGCAGGCTTATCAGGGCGGAGGACGCGGCATGGACAGCGAGTTAATGCGCAGCCTGAAGCAGGCAGTACTGGGCGATTTTTCCCCGGACCTGACGTTGTACCTCGATGTCACGCCTGAAATTGGCCTGCAACGTGCCCGTGCCCGTGGCGCGCTGGACCGCATCGAACAGGAATCCCTCAACTTCTTTATCCGCACGCGTGACCGTTATCTGGCGCTGGCAGCCGCTGACACCCGTATTAAAACCGTGGATGCCACCCAGTCACTGGAACAGGTTACCGTCTCGCTGCGCCAGACGCTTGACCAGTGGTTACAGGAACAGCAATGAACTGGTATCCGTGGCTCAATCACAGCTACCGTCAGATCCTCAGCCAGCATCAGGCACAGCGCGGCCATCATGCTTTGCTGATTCAGGCGCTGCCGGGGATGGGCGATGATGCCCTTATCTGGGGGATCAGCCGCTGGCTGATGTGCAAGCGGCCTGATGGCCTGAAAAGCTGTGGTGAATGCCACGCCTGCCAGCTGATGCTGGCCGGAACGCATCCGGACTGGTATCGGCTGGAAGCGGAAAAAGGCAAAAGTTCGCTCGGCATTGACGCAGTGCGCAGTGTCACTGAGAAGCTGTACCATCATGCGCAGCAGGGCGGGGCAAAAGTTGTCTGGCTGCCGGATGCCGGACAGTTGACTGAAGCGGCCGCGAATGCGCTGCTGAAAACGCTGGAAGAGCCGCCGAAGAACACCTGGTTTTTACTCAGTAGCCGCGAACCCTCGCGCCTGCTGCCGACGCTGCGCAGCCGCTGTCTGCTGTGGCACCTCGCTCCCCCCGCAGAAGCACAAAGTCTGCAATGGTTACAGAAACAGTCTGCGGCCGGTCTGAGTGAACGTACTGCCGCCTTGCGCCTGTCAGCGGGCGCACCTGCGGCAGCGCTGGCGTTACTGGACGACAAAATCTGGCAACAACGTCAACGGGTCTGCGAGGCGCTACCTGATGCTTTGCAGGGTGATATGCTGAGCCTGCTTCCCGCGTTACATCATGATGATGCCGCCCAGCGTATTGGCTGGCTCTGTTCACTGCTGATCGATGCCGTGAAATGGCAGCAGGGAGGCGGGCAGTTTATCAGCAACGTCGATCGCCAGGCGGACGTGATGCGTATCGCCAGCCTGTTACCGACCAGCGCTATTGATGCCAGTCTGCGCCAGTGGATTATCTGTCGCGACCGCCTGCTGAATGTGGTCGCCGTCAACCGCGAACTGCTACTGACCAATCAGCTGCTAGGCTGGGAAGCCATGCTCAACCCGGCATCGGCCGGTTCACCGCTTTAGAGAGTACATTATGTTTTTAGTTGATTCCCACTGCCACCTCGATGGCCTGAATTATGAAACGCTGCACCAGGATGTGTCGGATGTGCTGGCAAAGGCTGCTGCCCGCGATGTGAAATTTATGCTGGCAGTAGCGACCACGCTGCCGGGCTATAAAGCGATGGTTGACCTGATTGGGGAACGTCCAAACGTTGCATATTCATGCGGCGTGCATCCCCTGAATCAGGAAGAGGCGTATGACTTCGCTGAATTGCGCGAGCTGGCCGCACACCCGCGCGTTATCGCGATGGGTGAAACCGGGCTGGATTATTTTTATCAAAAAGAGACGATGGTGCGTCAGCAGGCCTCTTTCCGCGAACATATTCGCATCGGGCGCGATCTGAACAAACCCGTGATCGTCCATACTCGCGATGCCCGCGAAGATACGCTGGCGATCCTGCAGGAAGAGAAAGCAGAAGAGTGTGGCGGTGTGTTGCACTGTTTTACGGAAGATCGTGAAACCGCCACCCGACTGCTGGATATGGGGTTCTATATTTCTTTCTCAGGAATTGCCACATTCAAGAACGCTGAACAGATCCGCGAAGCCGCCCGTCATGTGCCACTGGACCGTATGCTGGTGGAAACCGACTCGCCGTATCTTGCCCCGGTGCCGTACCGTGGCAAAGAAAACCAGCCTGCTTATACCCGCGATGTAGCGGAATACATGGCGGTGGTCAAAGGGGTCAGTATTGAGCAGATGGCGCAGGCGACCACAGAAAACTTCTCGCGCTTATTTCATGTGCCAATGTCGCGTCTGACAGACTGACATTGAGGCGGGGATTTCTTTTATAGCTCGTAATTAATAAGCAAAAGTCGTAAAGTGCAGCGCCCTTAAATCGGGTGCTGCATTTTTTTTGCGCAAAAAACTGGCGTTTCCCGTCAACTTTTACTAAAGAAGTGGCACGCGTTCAACGAAACGTGATAGCCATCAAACAAATTTGAGCGGATTTATTTTACCCTTCGTAATAAATACCGAGAGCGCTTAAGACGCTCCTTATTTTGCACTACCCGCAAAGGATCCTCCCCCTTTGCAACGCGCACAGCGCGAAGAAAAGCACTCATACTCAGGAGCTTTACACTATGTTCAAAAATGCATTTGCGAACCTGCAAAAGGTCGGTAAATCGCTGATGTTGCCCGTATCGGTGCTGCCGATTGCGGGGATCCTGCTGGGCGTTGGTTCTGCCAACTTCGACTGGCTGCCAGCGGTAGTTTCTCATGTGATGGCCGAAGCCGGTGGTTCGGTGTTTGCCAATATGCCGCTGATCTTCGCGATTGGTGTGGCACTGGGCTTCACCAATAACGATGGCGTTTCAGCGCTGGCCGCCGTTGTTGCTTACGGCATCATGGTGAAAACGATGGCCGTCGTGGCACCGCTGGTCCTTCACCTGCCTGCCGAAGAGATTGCGGCTAAGCACCTGGCTGACACGGGTGTACTGGGCGGGATTATTGCCGGTTCCATCGCGGCCTATATGTTTAACCGCTTCTATCGCATCAAGCTGCCTGAGTATCTGGGCTTCTTCGCGGGTAAACGCTTCGTTCCGATCATCTCCGGTTTTACCGCGATTTTCCTCGGTGTGTTGCTGTCCTTTATCTGGCCACCCGTCGGTACTGCGATTCAGGAATTCTCACAGTGGGCGGCGTATCAGAACCCGGTCGTCGCCTTTGGCATTTACGGCGTGGTTGAGCGTTCGCTGGTGCCATTCGGTCTGCACCACATCTGGAACGTTCCCTTCCAGATGCAGATTGGTGAATTCACCAATGCGGCAGGCCAGGTATTCCACGGTGATATTCCACGTTATATGGCGGGTGATCCAACGGCAGGTATGCTGTCAGGTGGTTTCCTGTTCAAAATGTACGGTCTGCCAGCCGCTGCGATTGCTATCTGGCATTCAGCGAAACCTGAGAACCGTGCCAAAGTGGGCGGTATCATGATCTCCGCCGCGCTGACCTCGTTCCTGACCGGTATCACCGAACCGATCGAGTTCTCGTTCATGTTCGTTGCGCCGATTCTGTATGCAATCCACGCAATCCTGGCGGGTCTGGCCTTCCCAATCGCTATCCTGTTGGGTATGCGTGACGGCACCAGCTTCTCGCATGGTCTGATCGACTTCATCGTTCTGAGCGGTAACAGCAGCAAAATCTGGCTGTTCCCGATTGTGGGTATCGTCTACGGCCTGGTCTACTACACCATTTTCCGTGTACTGATCGCCAAGCTGGATTTGAAAACACCTGGCCGTGAAGAAACGACCAGCGAGCAGACTGTCGGCAACGCCAGTGAAATGGCGGGTAACCTGGTGGCTGCCTTCGGCGGTAAAGATAACATCACCAATCTGGATGCCTGCATCACCCGTCTGCGCGTTAGCGTGGCGGATGTGAGCAAAGTCGACCAGGCGGGTCTGAAGAAACTGGGTGCGGCCGGTGTGGTCGTGGCAGGTTCTGGTGTTCAGGCGATTTTCGGTACTAAATCCGATAACCTGAAAACCGATATGGATGACTTTATCCGTAATTCGAAATGATCACGGTATAGTGACCAGAAGGGGCGCGAAAGCGCCCCTTTTTTTATGCCTCAGAGATAGACCCGCAGATACTCTGTCAGGCACAGGAGCGCCATCGCTTGTCCATACGGCATTGAGGTCAGCGGTATCTGGCGGTAATAGTCTAAATCACTGCCCATCGCGGTGCCGAATGACACCTGCGTCAGCTCACCGTCATCATTGATGTGTTCCATCACACCTTTCAGTGCGCGCTCGGCCACAGGATAATAGTCGCGGCTGAGATAGCGTTTACGCACAGCTTTCAGGATGCCGTAAGCGAAACCGGCAGTCGCCGAGGCTTCAAGATACGCGTCACGATCGTCCAGCAGCGTATGCCATAACCCGCTTTCATGCTGGCACTCCGCCAGCGCTTTCACCTGTCTTTCCAGCACCTGAAGCAAGTAGCGGCGGGTGGCGTGTTGCTCCGGCCAGTTCATCAGTTCAAGAAAATCGGGAATGGCGATGGTCAGCCAGCTGTTACCGCGCGCCCAGCGGGCGTTGGCAAAGTTGTGGTGGCCGTCGAATGTCCAGCCGTGGAACCACAGGCCGGTCTGGCGATCCATCAGATATTGTGTATGCAGCAGAAACTGATAGGTGGCTTCTTCGACAAACTCCGGACGGTTAAGCAACTGGCCTATTTTCGCCAGTGGCAACACGCTCATCATCAGCGTGTCATCCCACATCTGCTGGTGGTTCTCATTGTTATAGACCAGATGCTGAATACCATTATGCTCAGTGCGTGGCATGTCATACATCACCCATTCTGCCCAGCGTTCCAGTACCGGGCGCAGGGACGGATCGCGCGTTTCTTCATAGCGGTACGCGAGGGTCAGGAACGGACAGACAGTATTGACGTTTTTGGTCGGTGTACCCTCCTGGAGCCGTGCACTAAACCAGTCATCGATACGTTGCAGGGTCAGCTTATCGCCGGTCTGCTGGTAATAGTGATACATGCCGTACAGCCCGATGCCGTGCGTCCACTCCCAGCCTGCCCAGCCTTTGGTATCAATCACCCGGCCATCATCCAGGCGCAGCAAAAATTCGCCGCTTTCATCAGTAATGCCGACCAGATTATCACTGACGCGGGCAATCAGCTGCTGTAGCGCGGTGCGCGGCAGCAGGTATTCGGGCTGGCGCAGCAGTGCGCTGAACTTAACCGGGTAAACTGTCATCGTGGTGCTCCTGAGGTCGGATAGAAGGGAAGGCGGCGCGTGTTTCTGACAACGCTGCTGCCTGAGGTTTATGACGATTGAGGTAGCCAACATTGTTGTTACCCCAGAGATTCTCATACGGCATACCGGTCAGGGTTTCGACGGTGGCACGTGCTTCCGGTGTCAGCTGCTGCGGAACCACACCATCGGCCTGGCGCATTTTCAGCGTTTCTTCGCGCAGGGTATGGTGAGTGGCAAGATTGAGTTTAAAGCGCAGGGAGATAATAAAACCGAATGTCAGCATCACCAGCGTGCCGGCACCGAGAATAACGACAATGGTATGGCCGACCTGGGGAAGCTGCTCCGCTTTGCCCGAGACAAACCCGGAAAGTTGCAGGACGATACCGACCACCATCACTGCACCTGCCTGTGAGGCTTTGCGCGTCAGCGTCATGATTCCGGCAAAAATCCCCTCGCGCCGCTGACCGGTAATGGCTTCATCCACATCCGCAATGTAGGTGTAAATATTCCACGGGATATAGTTGATGCCACCACGCCCCAGACCCGCTACCGCGGAAATCAACAGCAGCAGTGCCAGGTTATTACTCATACCCGCGTACCACAGCAGGCAGTATGAGAGGGCGCTGGCGGCAAACAGTGCCACCACCAGGCGATAGGCCGGGGCAGGCCCAATGCGAATACATAACGGGATCATGCCAATCACCGCGATAAATTGCAGGACCGCCATGGTGCCCATCAGGTTGGAGGCCAGCTGCGCGCTCTGCATCAGCACAAAAACCACGTACCAGGTAAACACCGCGTTAAACACATCCTGAGCGATGTAGCCGCCGAGATACATACCAAGATGCTGGCGGAATATACGGATACGTAACGTTGATGCCAGCTCGACATACAGGCGTTTCAGGCTCTGGCCCAGCGTGAGGTGTTTTTTCTCCTCCTCTGCGCGTTTTGACTCTTCCGACATGGCATCGGCCGGACGCTCCCAGGTGAAGAACCACACCAGCGTCAGCACGATGGCACAGAGTGTGGAAAACACCAGGCTGGAATAGAAGAATGACACCGCGTTGTCCTTACCGAAAACCCCCAGCAGGATGCCCGGTAAAAAGGCGGCAAGAATCGCAGATAGCTGGGCGAGGGCGATACGGGCACCGGAGAAGCGCGTTTTCTGCTTAAAGTCGTCGGTCATTTCCGGTACCAGTGTTTCATAGGGCACCAGCACCATGGTGTAGACGATATCAAACAGCAGATAAGTGAGCAGATACCACAGGTAGCTCATATCCCCGACCCACATCAGGCTGTAGCTGAACACACAGGGAATGCCGAGCAAAATAAAGAACTTACGGCGGCCAAAGCGTTTACCCAGCCGGGTGCTGCCGAAGTTATCGGTGAGAAAGCCCATCAGTGGACTGATCACGGCGTCCAGCACCCGGGCAAGGGCGAAGATAAAGGTCGCTTCAATTGGCGTCAGGCCACAGAAGGTGGTGTAAAAATAAAGCAGCCATGCGGCGGTCAGGGCAGTAGTGCCGGCGCCGAGAAAATCACCGGAACCGTAGGCGAGATAATTTGCCAGTCCGATCTTACGAGTGTGCATCAGGAAAACTCCTTGCGCGGTGGGGTGGCTTCAGCCACAGGTTCCGGACAACTCATACGGATGCTGGAAAAATAGAGCGTTCGCGATGGCTGAACCTTGCCGTTTTTGCCATCTGAGGCAAGAAGGTGGCAAAATGGCCGTCATCGGTGTGTCGCACATCTAAATTTATAAAACACTGTTTTGTTTTTATCGAAAGTAGCGGTTCATTTTGTTGATGAACAGCACAGAAAGAGGGTGAAGGGCAACGCTGAGAGAGTGAAATGCCGTAAAGCCGAGCGATTAACCAAAGAAAAGTCAGTTGCAGGTTGAAAGAAAACGATTCTCTCGCTCATACTGCGGTAACGTTAACGACATGAACACAAGGACAGATAGCATGGCTGAAGAAACCATTTTCAGTAAAATTATCCGCCGTGAACTCCCGGCCGACATCGTCTATCAGGATGAACTGGTCACGGCATTTCGCGATATCTCCCCGCAGGCGCCGACGCACATTCTTATCATTCCTAACCTGCTGATTGCCACGGCTAACGATGCTGTCGCCGGGCACGAAGCCGCGCTGGGACGTATGATCACCGTAGCGGCGAAAATCGCGAAGGATGAAGGGATTGCTGAAGACGGCTACCGTTTGATCATGAACTGCAATAAACACGGCGGGCAGGAGGTTTATCATATCCACCTGCATCTTGTCGGTGGCCGACCTTTAGGCCCAATGCTGGCGTCCTGAACGCCAACGAATACGGACATAATCCTATGCGGGCAAGCGTAACGGCCATCACGTTACTGATAGCATTAACCGGATGCAGCAGCGATCGTACTGCCATAAATACCTCACAGTCACTGGTGATGGAATCGTCAGTATTGTCAGCGGGGATCACGACCGACGAACCGACGATCCGCGAGACAGAAGGACAACAGCGCGCGTCAACGGTACTATTTAATCAGCAGGAAAAACCGGTCCAGGTGACCTACCGATTCTATTGGTATGATGACAAAGGGCTGGAAATCTTGCCGTTTGAACGACCACATACCCTGACGGTACCCGCTCATGGTAAAGCCGAAATTTCATCTCAAACCGGTAATCTGACGGCGAGCAAAGTTCGTCTCTATCTGTATCTGTAAGGAGTTATCGCGTGAACAGCAACATCGTTAAACGCTCAGGGGTGCTGATGCTGGCGCTTTTTCTGAGCGGCTGTGTATTTTTTCAGAAGCAACAGGAAACGGCACCCCCTGCGCCCGTTGAACCGGTGCAGCCACCGATTACTGTGCCTGAACAGCCAAAAGCAGAGCCGGGGCAGAACGTGCCACCGCCGCCGAAAATGCAAACCCTCAACTGGCCAGCCAGTGTTTCTCCGCTGATTGCCCAGATGCTCAAAGCGGATGGCGTTACGCCTGGCGGCGTGCTGCTGGTGGATAATGTAAAAAACAGCACCAACGGCAGCCTGCAAAGTGCTAAAGCGACGGCTGCGCTGCAAAGTGCGTTGAAGGATAACACCCAGTTTACGCTGGTGACGCCACAACAACTGGCGGTGGCGAAGCAGACGCTCGGTCTGTCAGCGGATGACAGCCTGGTCTCACGCAGTAAAGCGGTGGGTCTGGCGCGTTACGTGGGTGCACAGTATGTGCTGTACAGCAATGCGGAGGGGGATGTGAAAGCACCCACGCTGCAAATGCAGTTAATGCTGGTGCAGACCGGCGAAATCATCTGGTCAGGTAGCGGTGCCGTTGTGCACTGATCCCGCCCTTGAGCGGCTGATCATGCAACAATTTCCGGCGGCGCGAGCCGCCGGTTCTTTTTCCCCCCTTGAGGGATTGAGCGGGTGCAGTGTTCAGGTTTCGCTTGAGGGAGTTTCCCTGCTGGCCAGGCGTGCCGCAGGGCTGCAGACCATGCCTGGGGTGGATCGCCAGCGTGAATACCGCCTGCTGCGCAAACTGGCCGCCAGCGGCCTTACACCGCGCGTTTATGGACGCAATGCGGACTGGCTGCTTCTGGCCTGGCAGCCGGGTAACGTGCTGTCGACAGGGCAGTGGGACAGGTGGGTAGAACCTCTGGTGAATGAAGTCGTCCGCTTGCACCGTCAGCCGCTGTCAGGATACCCCTTACAGCTGCTGCCGCTGCTGATGAGCTACTGGCAGCGCAGTCAGCCTGCGCGGCGCCAGATACACTGGCTGCGGGCGCTAAAGCGCTGTCAGCGGCAGGGCGAACCGAAACCATTACGGATGGCCTTACTGCATATGGATATTCACTGTGGGAACCTGATCCTCAATGACGGGCGCCTGCGACTGATTGACTGGGAGTACGCCGGTGATGGCGATGTGGCGCTGGAACTGGCCGCGATCATAATGGGTAACGGGCTGGATGCACAGCAACAGCAGCGTTTGATTGTCCATTATTCGGATCGGCAACAATTTGATTATGACCTACTACGACGGCAGGTTGACCGTTGGTTACCGTGGCTCGATCTACTGGCGACCAGCTGGTATGAGTTACGCTGGCAGCAAAGTGGTGAACACCAATTTAAGACGCTGGCAGCCGAGGGCTGGCAGCGCATGTCATCAGGTTAAGAGGTGAAGTGTGGGACCGGTAATGTTAGATGTACAAGGCGGCGAACTGGATGCCGAAGAGCGTGAAATTTTACAACACCCGCTGGTTGGCGGACTGATCCTGTTCAGCCGTAACTATCACGATCCGGCGCAGCTGCGTGAGCTGGTGCGACAGATCCGTGCGGCATCGCGCCATCGTTTGGTGGTGGCCGTCGATCAGGAAGGTGGCCGCGTTCAGCGCTTCCGCGACGGATTTACGCGTCTGCCGGCGATGCAGGCTTTTGCCGCATTACATCGTGGTGAGCAGGCAGAGGCACTGGCCCAGCAGGCAGGCTGGTTGATGGCCTCTGAAATGATTGCAATGGATATTGATATCAGCTTCGCCCCGGTACTGGATATTGGTCACGGCAGCGCGGCCATCGGCGAACGCTCATTCCATGAAAATCCGCAGGTTGCCCTGCAAATGGCGCGTTCATTTATTCGCGGGATGCACGACGCGGGAATGAAAACCACGGGTAAGCATTTCCCGGGACATGGTGCTGTGAGTGCAGATTCCCATAAAGAAACTCCGCGAGATACGCGCAGTGAAGCCGAGATCCGCCAGCATGACATGCCAATCTTCAGGCAGTTGATTGCGGAACAGGCGCTGGACGCAATTATGCCGGCCCACGTTATCTATACTGAAGTTGATCCGCGCCCGGCCAGCGGTTCGTCACACTGGCTAAAAACCGTGCTGCGTGAGGAACTTGGTTTTGACGGCGTCATCTTTTCAGATGATTTGTCGATGGAAGGTGCGGCTATTATGGGCAGCTATGCCGAGCGGGGTCAGGCCGCGTTGGATGCCGGGTGTGACATGATTCTGGTATGCAATAATCGTCAGGGAGCGGTGAGCGTGTTGGATAACCTGTCGCCGATCAATGCTGAAAGGGTGACGCAGCTTTACCATCGAAGCTCATTTACCCATCAGCAACTGCGTGACTCGACACGCTGGAAAGAGACCAGTGCCACACTGAGTCAATTGCAGGAACGCTGGCTGGAACATAAAGCGGCGGCAGGCATCTGATTTCAGGCTGCCTGCGGCGCATCAACGGTGAGGATGACAATGATTATTTATCTGCACGGTTTTGATTCAAACAGCCCGGGCAACCATGAAAAAGTGTTGCAACTTCAGTTTATTGACCCGGATGTCCGGCTGCTCAGCTACAGCACCCGGCATCCGAAGCACGATATGCAGCATCTGCTGAAAGAGACCTACAAGATGTTGCAGCAAAGTGATGACGAACGGCCATTGATTTGTGGTGTTGGTCTGGGCGGCTACTGGGCTGAACGTATCGGCTTCTTGTGTGATGTGCGCCAGGTGATGTTCAATCCTAACCTGTGGCCACAGGAAGTGATGGAAGGCAAAATTGACCGCCCGGAAGAGTATGTTGATATTGCCACCAAATGCGTCGGCAATTTCCGTGAGAAGAACCGTGACCGCTGTATGACCATTCTTTCCCGTCATGACGATGCGCTTGATAACCAGCGCAGTGCCGAGGCGTTACAACATTTTTACGAGCTGATATGGGATGAAGTGGAAGGGCATAAATTCAAGAATATCTCCCATCATCTTCCGCGAATCAAAGCGTTCAAATCATTAGGTTAATCCCCGTTTTTTATCCCTCGAAAACAGACCTCATGCCCGCTAAAAGGCGGGCTGGATGCAGGGTCTTTATTCGTACTATTCTTAGTTTTGCTAATAAAATTGACCAGGATCAATTTTCTTAGAACAGATGAATTCCCTCGTGTTATTCTGGCCCCAGCTCGCGAATTAACATCGCCAACCCTATGTTTACTAAGGTTATTTATTTAACTTTTAGTTAACGATTGGTTTACTTTTAGAGAGGGTCGTTTGACAACACCTATGAAAAAAATTGTAATCATCGGCGGAGGTGCCGGAGGTCTTGAACTGGCGACTCAGCTGGGGCACAAACTGGGCCGCAAGAAGAAAGCACACATTACGCTGGTGGATCGTAACCACAGCCATTTGTGGAAACCCTTGTTACACGAAGTGGCAACCGGGTCGCTGGATGAAGGTATTGACGGCCTGAGCTACCTGGCACATGCGCACAAACATGGTTTCAGCTTCCAGCTGGGAACGCTCACCAACCTCGATCGTGAGAATAACCGTCTGCAACTGGCTGAAATTCGCGATGCGCAGGGTGAACTTCTGGTCCCGGAGCGTGAGCTGGCGTATGACACGCTGGTGATGGCGCTGGGGAGCACCTCAAACGACTTTGGTACGCCGGGCGTAAAAGACAACTGTATCTTCCTCGATAATCCACACCAGGCACGCCGTTTCCATAATGAGATGCTGAACCTGTTCCTGAAGTTTTCCGCCAGTGAAGGTTCGCAGGATAAGGTTAATATCGCTATTGTCGGCGCGGGTGCGACCGGCGTTGAGCTGTCAGCCGAGCTGCATAACGCGGTGAAACAGCTGCACAGCTATGGCTATAAAGGTCTGGACAGCCAGGCGTTGAACGTCACGCTGGTGGAAGCCGGTGAACGTATTCTGCCTGCACTGCCACCGCGTATCTCCAGCGCGGCTCACAGCGAGCTGACCAAGTTGGGGGTACGCGTGCTGACTCAGACGATGGTCACCAGCGCGGATAAAAAAGGTCTGAACACCAAGAGCGGCGAATTTATTGATGCCGATCTGATGGTCTGGGCGGCAGGGATCAAGGCACCGGACTTTATGAAAGAGCTGGGCGGCCTGGAAACCAACCGTATTAACCAGCTCGTGGTTGAGCCAACCTTACAGACGACTCGTGACCCGAACATTTACGCCATTGGTGACTGCGCATCCTGCGCGTTGCCGTCCGGCGGTTTTGTCCCTCCGCGCGCACAGTCTGCGCACCAGATGGCCTCACGTGTTTTGGCCAATATTCTGGCGGATATAAAAGGGCAGCCACAGAAACCGTACGTCTATAAAGATCACGGTTCACTGGTCTCACTGTCCCGCTTCAGTACAGTGGGTAGCCTGATGGGTAACCTGATGCGCGGTTCGATGATGGTCGAAGGGCGCATTGCGCGTTTCGTCTATATCTCGCTGTACCGCATGCACCAGGTTGCGCTGCACGGTTACTTTAAAACCGGGTTGATGGTGCTGGTGGGCAGTATCAACCGCGCGATCCGTCCGCGCCTCAAGCTGCACTAAGCTGTGAAAAAACGGCTTATACTCCCGGATGAGCGTCTGTGGTGGTATAAGCCGTTCTTCTGACTCCCCCCGCTAATCCCCTTTGATAAGAACTCTCTTAAAAACTTTCTCTTATCATGCCTGATCCGATTTTCGTCCAGTATTCTTATTGTCACAATCCCCGGCTGGTAGCAGAATTCCTATCAATTACCACGGCGCGTCGCGCACGCCGAATATGCCGCACCTGTTCAGGATGCCGCAGTAATCAAGAATGCGCGGTAACAATGTCAGGAGGTTTCCTGTGAATAAATCAATGTTAGCGGGTATTGGTATTGGTGTTGTGGCTGCACTCGGTGTAGCAGCGGTGGCCAGTATGAATGTGTTCGATCGCAGCCCACAGTTCGCGCAGGTACTTTCAGCCACGCCGATTAAAGAGACCTTGAAGAATCCACGTCAGGAGTGCCGTAACGTCACGCTGACTCATCGTCGCGCTGTTCAGGATGAAAACCGCATCGCCGGTTCCGTGCTGGGTGCTGTTGCCGGTGGTGTGCTGGGTCACCAGTTTGGTGGCGGTCGTGGTCGTGATGTTGCCACCGTGGCGGGTGCGCTGGCGGGGGGCTATGGCGGTAACCAGGTCCAGGGCGCGTTGCAGGATCGTGATACCTACACCACGACCGAGCAGCGTTGTAAGACGGTCTACGATAAGCAGGAAAAAATGCTGGGTTATGACGTCACTTATAAGATTGGCGACCAGCAGGGTAAAATCCGCATGGAGAATGACCCGGGTACACGTATTCCGTTAGACGATAATGGTCAGCTGGTGCTGAGTAATAAAGCGTAAGTCAGCAGATTGACGCTATACGATGAAAAGGGACCTCATGGTCCCTTTTTTGATGTCAGCCCGTTGCATTCTCCAGCATCTGCTGCATAAACGTCTGCACCCACTTCATCCGCACCTTACGTTCGCCCAGCTCACGGATAAATTTCAGACGCGTTGGCCCATCCAGGCGCCAGTGCTGCGGTTCTTTTTGTAACAGACCAATCAGCCATACCGGGTCGACCTTGTTTTTCTCTGCAAACTCAACGAAACCGCCTTTCTCACTGGCTTCGACCTTGCGGATACCCAGCGTTTTCGCCACCAGACGCATAGACGCGATATCCAGCAGATTGCGTGCCGCATCCGGCAGCAGGCCGAAACGGTCAATCAGCTCAACCTTCAGGTCGTCCAGTTCACCCGGCTGCACGGCGCTGGCAATGCGTTTATAGAATGAAAGACGGGTATTCACATCCGGGATAAAGTCATCCGGCAATAGTGCCGGCATACGCAGCTCGATCTCGGTCTGATTGTTGGTCAGATCCTCGAGCGAAGGTTCACGCCCCTCTTTTAAGGCATCGACGGCGTTTTCAAGCAGTTCCATATACAGTGAGAAACCAATGGTTTCCATCTGGCCGCTCTGACCTTCGCCCAGCAACTCCCCGGCACCACGAATTTCCAGATCGTGTGTTGCGAGCGCAAATCCGGCGCCCAGATCCTCTAACGAAGCAATGGCTTCCAGACGCTTATGCGCATCGGTGGTCATCGATTTTGGATGTGGCGTCAGCAGCCAGGCATAGGCCTGATGGTGCGAACGCCCGACGCGACCACGCAGCTGATGCAGCTGTGCCAGGCCAAAGTGATCGGCGCGTTCAATGATGATGGTGTTCGCGGTCGGGATATCAATACCGGTTTCAATAATGGTGGTACAGACCAGCACGTTAAAACGTTGATGATGGAAGTCATTCATCACCCGCTCCAGTTCGCGCTCACGCATCTGACCGTGACCGATGGCCACACGGGCTTCTGGCACCAGATCCGACAGGCGTTTTGCCGCCTTTTCAATATTCTCAACGTCGTTGTACAGGTAATACACCTGGCCGCCGCGCAGTACCTCACGCAGGATCGCCTCGCGCACCACCATATCGTCATATTCACGTACGAAGGTTTTCACCGCCAGACGGCGCGCGGGCGGCGTGGCAATAATCGACAGATCGCGCATTCCGCTCATCGCCATATTCAGCGTACGCGGGATCGGTGTGGCGGTGAGCGTCAGGATATCCACGTCGGCGCGCATCGCTTTGATTCGCTCTTTATGGCGCACGCCAAAGCGATGCTCTTCATCGACGATCAGTAACCCCAGATCGCGCCACTTGATGTCGTTTTGCAGCAGCTTGTGGGTGCCGATAAGAATATCGACCTTACCCTCCTGCGCTTCTGCCAGCACCTGTGCCTGTTCTTTGGCGGTACGAAAACGTGACAGCATCTCAATACGTACCGGCCAGTTAGCAAAACGGTCGCGGAAGTTATCGTAATGCTGCTGAGCCAGCAGGGTGGTCGGCACCAGCACGGCAACCTGCTTATGATTTTCTACGGCCAGGAAGGCGGCGCGCATGGCGACTTCGGTTTTACCGAAGCCAACATCGCCGCACACCAGACGATCCATTGCCAGCGGCTGGCACATATCGCTCAATACCGCATTGATGGCCTGCGCCTGGTCCGGGGTGGTTTCAAAAGGGAAGCTCTCACAGAACAGCTGGTACTGCTGTTTGTCGTGCTTAAACGCGAACCCGGTTTTCGCCTCGCGCTGTGCGTAGATATCCAGCAGCTCTGCTGCAACGTCACGCACTTTCTCGGCTGCTTTTTGCCGCGCACGTGACCAGGCATCGCTGCCCAGTTTATGCAGTGGGGCATTCTCTTCGGCGCCGCCGGCATAACGGCTGATCAGATGCAGTGACGAGACTGGCACATATAACTTGGCATCCCCGGCATAGGCCAGCATCAGATACTCGGCCTGAATCCCCCCCGTTTCCAGCGTAGTGAGGCCAATGTAGCGGCCCACGCCGTGCTCCAGATGCACCACGGGCTGACCGGGACGCAGTTCGGCAAGGTTACGGATCAGGACATCCGGGTTAATGGTCCGGCGGCTATCCTGACGGCGGCGACTGACGCGCTCCCCCAGCAGATCGCTTTCACAGATCAGGGCGCGGTTGCGCAGCCGGTCAATAAAGCCGTGTTCGCTGGCACCAATTAACAGATAGTGGCCGGGTTGGTCGGCCTGCGGCAGCGAGTCGATAGCGGTGGGTTTTAACTTGATGCGTGCCAGCAATTCCTGCAACGTTTCACGGCGGCCCTCGCTTTCTACCGAGAACACCACCGGACCATCGAAAGACTCAAGGAAACGGCGCAGCGTGTCCAGCGGGGCTTTGGCCTGCGCCTGTACGGCGAGGTCCGGCAACGTTTCATAACGCAGGTTGGTATTGGCGGCTTTGTCAGCCAGCAGGTCGGTTTTCAACTGTACGCGAGGCCACAGCTTCAGTTCGCTGAACAATTCATCCGTACGCAGCCACAATGTCGGAGGCGGTAGCAGTGGGCGCATCGGGTCGACGCGGCGGTTTTCATAACGTGCATTGACATCCTGCCAGAAGCGCTCGGCGCCGCTTTCCAGATCGCCGGAAATCACCAGCAGTGTGGTGGCCGGGATATAGCTGAACAGCGCGGGAAGGGGCTGCTCAAAAAACAGCGGCTGCCAGTACTCAATCCCGGTAGGCAACGTCCCCTTACTCACCTGCTGATAAATATGCTCGGGCTCACGGCGCACATCAAAATGCTCGCGCCACTGGGTGCGAAACAGTTCGATGGCTTTTTTATCGGTCGGGAATTCGTGAGCGGGCAGCAGATCGATCGCTGTCACTTCTTCCTGCGTACGCTGGCTGTCGATATCGAACAGACGCAGGCTGTCGATTTCATCATCAAAGAAGTCGATGCGGTAGGGACGTTCACTGCCCATCGGATAGAGGTCGAGCAGGGCGCCACGGGTAGCAAATTCACCGTGTGCCATGACCTGGTCAACGCTGCGATAACCGGCTTGCTCAAGCTGGGCACGCAGCTTATCACGTGAGAGCTTCTGTCCCTTTTTCATCACCAGCGCGTGGCCGTGCAGGAAGTTATGCGGGCAAACGCGCTGCATCAGGGTATTGACCGGCATAATCAGTAACCCGCGTTCCAGCCCGGGAAGTTGATATAAAGTGGAAAGCCGGGAGGAGATGATTTCCTGATGGGGAGAAAAACTGTCGTACGGCAGGGTCTCCCAGTCAGCCAGTGCCATCACGGGGTGGGAGGTAAACTGTTTGATTTCATCCTGCAGGCGCAGTGCATTCTGCATATCCTGCGCAATCAAAATCACCAAACCATGATGACGTTCAACAATTTCGGCGCATTCAACGGCACAGGCCGCGCCGGTGAGTTGCCCCAGCTGGCGCTGGTCACCTGCTCTGGTCGGCAGGTCATAACGGTAGAGTTCAGGCATAATAAGTTAGACGGTCTCTTCACAAAAGGGAGAACGGGACCCCTGGCGCGCCGGGGGGGCCCGATTCAGCTAGATGGAGTATACCTTGATTTTAGCGCTTGTTGGGGGCAGTACGTTATTTTGGTGATTGTTGACCATCATGCATTCTTGGGCGGTCGATATTCGCCCATATCAGTTCGTTTTCAGCGTGATAGCTGTGGTTTCCATCATCCCACTTGATGTAATATCCTGCGGATCGGTCGCCCTGATCAAAGACGTTAAGGACCACACCTTTAATCTGTCCCGTTTTATGGCGCACAATACTGCCTTTAGGAAATCTGGACATTACTACCTCCTGTACCAGCAGGGCCTCAGGCGAATACTCTTTACAGTAATAGCGCTATTTTCCCCCTGTTGAAAGGGGTTTGGCCTGAAGGAGATCAATAAAAATGTCATCACTCTGTCGTACGAACGCCGCGTGCTGGCTGCGCAGTAGGCAGCGGTCTAAACTGTGTAAAAACCAAGAAGAGTAGCGGCGGAGAATGCTTAAGTGATGCCTGACAAAAGTTCGCGTTTCTTTCGGCCTAAAAACATGGTTCATTTCTGTTTTGCGATTGTCTTTGCCTTCTCCAGCATTTTAACCCTGCATGAAGCGATAGTGCTGAAATCGTCACATGAAACCACCCAGCGTGCCTGGCTGACTCAGGCGGGCAGCAGCCTTGAGCGGCAGTGGCAGCAAAGTATTGATGAGATGTTCTTCTTTCGTAATATGCTGCGCCATGCGCTTGGCGATCCGCTGGAAACCGATAAATCCCGTGATGCGTTAACCGTCTTTGCCGGCGAGCGGCAAAGTCCGCTGTGGAGCATCTCTATTAATACCGAGCGCAGCATACCGATCTCCGGAATTTCTGATGCTGCCGTACAGCGCCTGCCATTACTCGACCGCAGCGATCCACAGCGCCTGAACGATGAGCTAACCGCCGCGCTGGAGATGAGCTACATCCTGCAGTTCAACAATCCTCAACAGGATTTCCACTACCGTCTCTGGTATATCTCGCGCGCCGGTTTTTATCTGAGTTCTGTGCCTGACGATCATGCCGAGACGGCGACAAGTTACAGCAGCGTTATCAACCGCCCTTATTTCCTCAGTGCCAGCCCGGAACAAAACCCGCAGCGTAAACTTCGCTGGTCTGGAACCTATCGTTCCGTTGATAACGAAGGTGATGTGGTGACGGTGGCTCTGCCCGTCGACCATGACCAATACTGGTATGGCGTTCTGGCGATGGACTTTTCCACCCAGGTCATTCAACGGTACTTACAGCACGCTTTGCCCAGGTGGCAGGACGGCAGCATCATCTTGTTCGATAGCCAACAACACGCGGTGGCGATTTCGGATGGTCAACCGCTGAACGAACACGGACTGGATGCTGCACAGGTGGCCAGCATTTTCAGCCAGGTTACCCCGGAGCAAAGTGGGCAAATCCGTTCAGGAATGCAGTTAATCACCTGGATGCATTTACAAAACTTCGACGGACTGCTGGTTAATGTGCAAACCCTGCATGAGGGGCTGCGGGGTGAAGCGGGACGGGTGATGATGATACTGCTGCTGATGTGGGGGCTGTTCAGCCTGACGCTGCTGGCGTCCCATCAGGCCATCATTCGGATGATCGGGCGCTTATTGACCCTTCAGGAAACCCTGAGCTGGCGTGCGAACTATGATGGTTTAACCCGCCTGTTAAACCGCAGTGCCTTTTTCGACCATGCGGAACGCGTGTCAGCGTTCTGTGAACGTCAGCAGCAGCCTGTTTCTCTGATTCAGCTCGATCTTGACCATTTTAAATCGGTGAACGATACGCTTGGGCATCATGCGGGCGATGTGGTGTTGACCCATGCAGCGGCCATCATTGCCCAGACCGTGCGAAAAGTGGATGTGCTGGGGCGCGTAGGGGGCGAAGAGTTTTGCATTGTCTTACCCGATACCGGGCTTGAGGAGGCAGTAGAAATAGCGGAGCGAATTCGCGGCAAGCTGGCCTCAAAAGAGGTGTTGATTGACGCCACTCATACGTTGAAGGTGACCGCCTCACTGGGTGTGAGCAGCAGCGAAGAGCAGCAGGAGTACCAGATAGATACCCTGCAATCGGTGGCAGATGGCCGGCTTTATCAGGCAAAAGCCGCCGGCCGTAACTGCGTCAGCAGCGGGCCTTAAACGTCCCCGCTGTTATCATCTTCAACCGCCTGGTAAATGCGTTGCATGATATCAGGAAAGGCCGATTGTACACGGCTCCAGCTGGGGATAAACGGCTTCTCATTCGGGCGCTCAATAAAGGCTTGTCCGGCATCAAGGATCGACTGCGTAAACGTTTCGACGGCGGCTTCTTCCGCATGTTGATCGAAAGTCAGGCCATTCATGGTCGCTTCATGGTGGTAGATTTCCATCATATCCAGCGCATTGCGATAATAGGTCGCTTTCAGCACGCGGAAGGAATCACTGGTGATACTGACTCCCATCGTGGCCATCTTGCGCAGTAACGACTGCACAATGTCGTTGCTCATGCGCTTCAGACCGCCAGTGCCGTCCTCTTCTGCCAGTGGCTGATGCTTATGATCGTAATTATCCGCGATCTCTACCTGGCAGCTCTGGCGGGTGGTGTAGTTGCGATATATTTCTGACAGTACGCCGATCTCCAGCCCCCAGTCGCCCGGCAGCTTGATGCCGTTGAGCACATGCGTGCGCATGGCGAACTCGCCGGAAAGAGGGTAGCGAAAGCTGGTCAGGTAATCCAGATAGTCAGAGTGACCGTATACTTTTTGCAGAGAACGTAACAGCGGTCCCACCAGCAGCCGTCCCACACGACCGTTGAGCTTGTTATCGGCTACCCGCGCATAGAAACCTTTGCAGAACTCATACTGAAAGCCGGGGTTAGCCAGAGGATAGAGCAGGCGCGCCAGCATTCCCCGTTCATAGGTAACAATATCGCAGTCGTGCAGGGCGACGCAGGCCGACTTGTCTGACGCCAGGGTATAGCCGGTGCAAAACCAGACGTTACGGCCTTTTCCCGGTTGCGAAGGTGATAGCCCCTCTTTGTCCAGCTCCGCATCCAGCGCCTTCAGACGCGGTCCATCGTTCCACAAAATACGATGTCGCTGTGGCAGACGTGAAAAGAACTCCCGAGCGAGCAGAAACTGGTCGCGGTCCGCGCGGTCCAGACCGATAACAATCTCCGACAGGTAGGGGACTTTGGCCAGTTCATCGACAATATGACTGAGGGCTGGACCTTCCAGTTCGGAAAAGAGTGATGGCAGGATCAACCCCATTTTGCGCTTGCGCGAAAAGCGCACCAGATCTTTTTCCAGCGTCTCTACGGAGCGTCCGGTCAGATTATGAAAATTCGTTATCACGCCATTCTGGTAAAAATCGCTCATCGCTTACCCCTTAAAAATCGCCTCAGTTTACTGAGTGATAAAATGCGTCAGCCCTTCGCTCCAGCCCTCGGGGCCAAAGTGCGCGGTATGATAGATATGATGTTTATCCTGACGTTCCAGGATGATGGGATTTTTACTGTAGCCTTTGATTACGATGGCATAATCGACGGCATCCAGCATCGGCGCATCGTTGGGGCCATCGCCCAGTCCAATGGTGACGGGGGATTTGTCTCCCTGCAGGGTGTGTTGAAGTAGCCAGCGCAGTGCGGCGCCTTTGCCGCTGCCTTCCCGCATCACGTGCCAGAAGCGTCCTCCCTGAACTAAGGTCAATGCCCGGGCCTCCAACTGCTGGCGGAACAGGGCGAACTGTTCGCTACTGTCACGCCAGATAAGGCTTTCGGAGGCTTCGCGCAATCTGGCCAGAGCAGCATCATGCGGCGTCAGTCCCGTCCATTCGGAAACCTCTTTTTCGCTCACATCAGAAAAACCGGTGAACTTAAAGCCATACTGCTGCTTCAGTTGTGCTAACTGCCCGCACAATGCCGCGTAGTTAACGGTGCTTTCAGGAAGATGCGGTGACGGCGTACGGGCATGACCATCGCTCACAACGGCACCGTTTTCAGCAATAAAAGGGGTGCCACTTAGCCCCAGTGCTCGCTGTAGCGGAATGATTTCTGCTGCGGTTTTGCTTGAGCAGATCACCAGCGGAATGTGGTGCGCTTGCAAACGCGCCAGCCAGGGCTCAGCAGGCTGCCAGCTGTAGGTGTGGTGATCAAGCAGCGAGCCGTCGAGATCGGTGACGATCATCAGTGGGTCCTGCAACGTCGGCATAAGCCCTACCTCAGAGTGATATTTGGCAGTAGAACCGTCAGTATAGCTCAGCCATCGCATTGAGAAGGGTAGGGAAGGGATTGAGGCAAGGCTTCCACTCACTCCAGGAATTATCTTAAAAAAAACAGTGTTAAATAACGGGCGTGATTATCCCGGTAGGAAGAAGAAGCCAGATGTGGTGCAGCTTAGCGTCGTTTAAGCTGTACGAAAATTCTCAGGCTGTACACATTAGGCGGTGTATTAAGACTTATCCGAACGTGAGGATCGGTTAGTCTGCTAACGTTAAAGAATTCCCAGATGTAACGAACTTCATTTCCTGTGAGAAACACTTTTATCCCGGCCTGGTTTGGTCGGGATTTTTTTTGCCCATTGATATCAGGTCAGGGATTCAGAAGGGATGTACATTATTCAGGGCAAAAAAAAGCCCGCGCTGCGCGGGCAAAAATCCTTGTTACTTAGGTGCTGCCCATTGAGTGGACATCACCGTCTGCCCCTTTGGGGTTGGCGCAGTAAGAATATTCTAAGGGTTTACGCCGTGAAAAATCTCACTGTGAATCGTAAAGAAAGTGAAAAAACCTGATGGGATAAGGCTTTACCCAGCTTTACCCGCCGCAGACAGTGATGTGAATCCAGACTGGCTATACTCTTTGTGCGGGTCATCCCGTGCGATAAAACAGATAACGGAGAATTTATGGACTTTTTACGAATTGTAATTGCGATTCTATTACCCCCACTGGGTGTGTTTATGCAGGTCGGTTTTGCAGGTGCCTTCTGGCTGAATATCCTGCTGACGATATGTGGTTATATCCCGGGCATTGTGCATGCTGTCTGGGTCATCGCCCGTCGCTAATCATTGATGTGAGTGCCTGCGCAGAGTGAGATTTTCGGTTAAACTCATCCAAAAATGGCGCAGGAGGGGTTATGAAGGTCAATGAACGGGTAACAGTGAAAACGGATGGCGGACCGCGTCGTGAAGGTACGGTTCTGGCCGTTGAGAACTTCAGTGAAGGTACTATGTTTCTGGTCGCGCTTGAGGACTACCCATTGGGGATCTGGTTCTTTAATGAAGTCGGTCATGACGACGGCATTTTCGTCGAGCCGCATTCGTAATCTGCTGTACGGGGCGACCCTTTTTCGGTCGCCCCTCCGCCCTGTGATCAACGACTCAGAACGTTTCCCAGTGGTCATTGCTGGTGGATGCCAGCGCAGGCCGTGGAGCCGCTAATGCTTTGGATTGACTGCCTGTGTTGCTGGTTTTTACCGTGGCTGCTGCGGCACCATTCAATTTAAAGGCTGATACCGCCTGAGTCAGACGCGCCGCTTGTTCTTCCAGAGACGCCGCCGCAGAAGACGCTTCTTCTACCAGTGAGGCATTCTGCTGGGTGACGTTGTCCATCTCGGTCACTGCCATACTCACCTGCTGAATGCCTTTACTCTGCTCGTCAGAGGCAGCAGCAATCTCCGCCATAATATCGGTCACCCGACGGACGGCATCAACAATTTCACCCATCGTATTACCGGCGTGGCCAACCTGTGCCGAACCTTTGCCGATCAAATCTACCGATTCAGCTATCAGTCCTTCGATCTCTTTCGCTGCACCGGCGCTGCGCTGCGCCAGATTGCGAACTTCGCTGGCCACCACGGCAAAACCACGACCTTGCTCACCGGCGCGTGCAGCTTCAACGGCGGCGTTCAGTGCCAGAATGTTAGTCTGGAAGGCGATGCTGTTAATCACCGTAGTGATTTCGGCAATTTTCTTCGAGCTGGTGGAAATATTATTCATGGTATTCACCACGCCAGTGACAATATCGCCACCCTGGCGTGCTTTGCCGGAGGCATCCGAGGCGAGCTGGCTGGCATGATGAGCATTCTCAGCGTTCTGTTTCACCGTCGCAGTCAGTTCTTCCATACTCGCGGCGGTTTGTTCCAGCGCCGAGGCCTGCTGCTCGGTACGGGAAGAGAGGTCGGTATTGCCCGCTGATATTTCGCTGGAGCCTTGATAAATCGCTACGGCTCCTTCACGCACGGTGCCAACGGTTTTCACTAAGGCCTGCTGCATCAGCTGCAGATTATTCCCCAGACTGCCAATTTCACTGCGTCCCCAGTTTTGCAGTGGCGCGGTCAGATCGCCACGGGAAATATGTTCAATGCGTTCTACCGCCTGGCGTAATGGGGTAATAACCACCCGGCGCAAGAAGATAAAGGTCGCCAGGGTTAATAACAGCGCAAGGCCAAACGCGCCTGCCATCATAATAAAGCCGAGACGGGTTTGAGAGGCGGCCTGCACATTAATCGCTTCCGCGCGTTCGGTACGGATCTTAATGGCTTTTAACAGCACCGCGTTATACGCATCGTCCAGCTTGCGGGTGTAGTCAGTTTCCTGGGCAATAACGCCTTCAAAGCTCCCATCGGAAGCACTTTTTACCATCGGCATGACGCCCTGAGTGATATATGCCTCAAAACGGGTTTTCAGTTCGCCATCCAGCGCTTCATCAGCCGGCGTTTTTACCCGGCGGTTGAGATAGGCATTAAAGCTTTCGCGTGCCGATTTAATGCGTGCCTGAGTTTTGTCGAGGTTGGTTTTGAACTCATCCATCTCACCAATACGTGCGGAAGCTCCTGCGTGGACTACGGTCAGGCGTGCCGTACGTAAATGGTTGGAACTGTTAGAAAGCGCCATACGTACCTGAATCTCTTCCGTCACATCATTCAGTGACTGATTACTCTGAATCAAAAAGTAGCTGGCGAGGCCGATACACAGGGCAAAAAGTAGCAAAATTCCGCCAAGAATGGCGGCGAACAATGGAACCAGACGCAGGTGTTGCCAGAAGCTGATAGCCTGATGTTCGTTAGATTGTAATTGTGATTTCATATCCATTGCTCTCTGTCAGGTAGGGACGAAGTCATACTCCGGTCGTCTACAAAACATCGGCATACGGGCTAAAAGGATTAGGGCTGGAAGTGCGAGCAGGCTCACAAAATGAGTATTATCTGATAGGAGGCGGGGGGCCGGTGAGTACCAGCCTCCCCTGGATGATTATCTTACGTTGACATAAATACCGCTGGTAACGTTATCAGTTAAACGAACCACATGATAAATAACCTGCTTGTTATGCGTTTTTATTTTACGTTTGATATTACCTTTGTGTGATGACACCGTTTTCGCTTTTATTTGCATTTTATCTGAAATCTGAATGGTGTCGTGACCTGACATCCACATCTTCAGCATGTTTGACTCCGTCTGACTGAGCGTCAGTGGATGTACGTCGAAGCCCGAAGAATAGCGAGGTGACAGATTAAGTTTCTTTTGAAAGTACGTGCTAAGTAATGAATCCAGGGTCGACGGCTTTATCGATTTTGATGTAATAATCAGATTCTTACGAACGTAGAGGTATTCCTCAAAATGGATATTAGAGATGGCCATAAAAATGAAAAACAACGTATCAGGATGCTGCATAATAATGTTTCTGATTCGTTGGCTTGCATCGGATTCATGAATGAAGCAATCTTCATTAATAAAAACAACGCCGGGTTGAAGCTGCTGGCACTTTATTTGTAACTGCTCAATATCGTTAACTGAGGTTATATTTTTCTTTTTAACCCCTTTCACTGCCATATAGTCAGTTAAACCTAGCCGTGTATAGTTACATGAATCCATAATAATCGTTGGCATAATAGCGACCCTCACCAATTTGTTATCCGTTTAAATCAACGATGAATTACGCGCGTTCGGTACGAGAGCAAGAGTTCTGTTTCACGGTCTTGTTATATTTACCCAGCGTTAGCAAAGCTTGCCATTGACGGCGAGGGTACTTAATTCATCCTTGCTGACAGGTAGTTTGAGTTTTGACGAGGTGAAAACCTGTCTGAGTACCAGGGTCAGTGCAAAAGCAGAGGTTCCGCTTAGCAATCTGACTTAACACAGCATTTGACGCAGCTTTCTGCCTGCATCGACACACTATCGCGCAGAAAACAGAAAACTCTGATAGGACGATTCTTAAAAACATTCATTTTCCGAAAGTGTAGACTCACGGAGTGCATTGACAATGCCGGAAAATGTATTTTAAAACAAGGAAAACCGCGAAAAATAAAATTCCCATAAAAAACAGTCGTTTGAGTGTTTTTTAACCGTTAACTCTTTCGCAACAAATCATCGGTTTGAGGGGATAAAATACGCTAAGTGCGTTTTAATAAGAATGATTTTCATCGTGCTAGTGCATTTATCAGAATTTCCTTAAGGATATTCTGCAAATAATGGCCCAAAAAATACACAGATGTATTTTCAACGCTTAACAATAACTTTGCACAAAAATGAGAATAGGTAAGTTTACTTACCGGGTAATTCACTGAGCAACGTTGCCAGCAAGTCGAACACTTCACTGAACAAATGTTCGCAGAAGGGCGCTAGCAGCGGCATCATCAGGCTAATGAACACCATACCGATTGATAAGGTAACAGGGAAACCAATAGCGAAAACGGAGAGTTGAGGTGAAACGCGGTTTAACAAACCCAGGGCCAGGTTTAAGGTGAGTAACAGAGTGATTAACGGTAGCGCTAATCTCATGCCATTAAGGAAAATCAGGCCTGCCGCTTTGGTCAGGGCCATAAACGCATTGCCGTTAAGCGGTTCCCCGCCGATGGGCAATGTATGAAAACTGTCGGCAACCATCGAAATCAGCCACAGATGACCGTTGAACGACAGAAACAGCAGCATGGCCAGCATATCCAGAAAGCGTGCCAGTACCGGCATATTCAGGCGGCTGCTCGGATCGAAGAAGGTGGCAAAGGATAATCCCATCTGCAAACCTATCACTTCACCCGCTGTGCGCACGGCGGCAAACGCAAACTGCATGGTGAAACCAATCGATACGCCAATCAGTATCTGTTGGATTAGCAGCCAGAAACCACCGACAGAGAACAAGGTAACGGTAGTGGGGGGTAAGGAAGGCACCAGTACCCAGGTAATCATCACACCCAGCCCGATTTTGACTTTACGACTGATGGATTTTTCATTCAGTAACGGCGCAGACATGATCAAAGCCAGCACACGGGCGAGGGGCCAGAAAAGCTGACTTATCCAGAACAACAGTTGACTACTGTCAAAAAGAATCATTATCCGATCATATACGGCAGGTTACTGAACAGAGTGCGCATATAGTCGAGCACCAGGTTCAGCATCCAGGGGCCGGCAATCACGATAGTGGTGACAACCGCCAGGATCTTAGGAATAAAGGAGAGCGTCTGTTCGTTGATCTGGGTTGCCGCCTGTAACAGGCTGATAAGAAAACCACTGACCAGCGCAGCCAGCAGCAGCGGAGCCGCCAGCGCCAGCGCAATCAACATGGCATCATGCCCCAGTACCATTACCGATTCAGGTGTCATTGTCGTGGCTCCGGGTTAGGAATAGAAACTTTGGGCCAGCGAACCGACCAGCAACTGCCAGCCATCAACCAGCACAAACAGCATGAGCTTAAAGGGTAGCGATATGGTCGCCGGTGGCACCATCATCATCCCGAGAGCCATCAATACGCTGGCGACCACCAGGTCGATAATCAGGAACGGAATAAAAACGGTAAAACCAATCTGGAACGCCGTTTTCAGTTCGCTGGTGACGTAAGCCGGCAGCAGAATACGCATCGGTACGGCTTCGGGGCCGGCGATTGGCGGTGTGTTGGCTAAACGGGCAAACAGTGCCAGGTCACCTTCACGCGTCTGACGCAGCATAAACTCACGCAGCGGCTGGGAACCTTTCTCAATGGCTTCCTGCATGCTGATTTTGTCTTCACTGAACGGTTGATAGGCATCGGTATAAATTTTGTCGAACACCGGGCCCATAATAAAGAAGGTCAGAAACAGTGCCAAACCCAGTAAAACCTGGTTCGGTGGTGCAGACGGTGTACCGAGTGCACTTCGCAGCAGCCCAAAAACGATAATGATGCGCGTAAAGCTGGTCATCATCAGTAAGATGGCTGGCAGGAAGGTCAGCGAGGTAATAAACACCAGTGTCTGAACGGGCAGTGACCAACTCTGGCCGCCATTGGCCATCGGTTTGCTGATCAGGCCCGGTAACTGGGCATAAACATCAGGTGCCAGCATCAGCAGGCCGAGCAGCAGCAGTGGAAGGGTGCGTTTCATTTTTTCTTCCCGGCGCTTTTCATTAATGACTGGAGAACCAGACGGAAATCGGGCTTTGGCTCCGCAGCGTCGGGTGTCTCTTGCTGAGGTTTGGCAGGCAGCGTGTGCAGATGGGTAATTTGCTGGGCAGTGACTCCCAGCACCAGACGCGCATCATCAACGTCGACAATCACCACACGTTCACGTTGACCCAGCGAGCAGCTTGCACTGATATTCAGTGTCTGACTGCCGCTGCGCCGTGAAGCAAAACCGAATCGTTTTGCCACCCAGGCACAGGCGAGAATAAGAATAATAATCGCCGCCAGCACGCCACTCACCTGAGTGAGCATTGAGCCGGTTGAAATGGCCGGTTGTGGGATGACCGGCTGCTGCTGCGTGGTATTCATTTAGCGACTCAGACGACGCATACGTTCAGACGGGGTAATGATGTCGGTGATGCGCACGCCATACTTATCGGCCACCACGACCACTTCACCCTGAGCAATCAGATAACCGTTAATCAGGATATCCAGTGGCTCACCCGCTAATCCATCCAGTGCGACAACCGAACCTTGCGACAAGCGCAGCAGCTCTTTGATTGTCATTTTGGTACGGCCCAGTTCAACGGTCAGTTTGACCGGGATATCCATAATCATATCGATATCTTGCAGAGAACCGGACACATCGCCCACATCCAGCGATTTAAATACGCTGTCGGTGGAAGAGGATTTTACCTGTTCATTCATTGCGTCAGCCCACAGGTCGTCCGCAGAGATGTCGTCATCGGACGGCTTATTCGTATCACTCATCGGGCTGTTCCTCATTCAGCGAATTCAAAATCGGGTTGATCAGGTGTTCCACGCGCAGAGCGTACTGCTTATTCAGCGTTCCGTACTGGCTGGTCAACACCGGCACGCCATCCACATGGGCGATAATGCGGTCCGGTTTTTCAATCGGTAATACGTCGCCAGGCTTCAAGGCCAGCAGACGTGAAATTCTCATCGATACTTCGGCAAAATTCGCCACCAGCTCCAGCTCAGAGTGCTGAACCTGTTTCACCAGCGTGTCACGCCAGTTTTCATCTTCACTGCGCGAGTTTTCTAACGGTGGGTTCACCAGCGTTTCACGCAGCGGTTCAATCATGCTGAATGGAATACAGATATTGAACTCACCGGTCAGGTTACCAATCTCAACCTGGAACGGCGTGGTGACCACGATATCGTTAGGTGAGGTGGTGATGTTGGTGAACTTCACCTGCATCTCTGAACGGACGTACTCAACATCCAGTGGATAGATCGGCTTCCAGGCCTCACTGTAACAGTCGAGCGCCAGCTTCAGCATACGACGGATGACGCGTTGCTCAGTGTGGGTGAATTCACGTCCCTCGACTTTCGTCGGGAAACGGCCATCACCCCCAAACAGGTTATCTACGGCGATAAACACCAGACTCGGCGAGAAAACCACCAGCGCCGTGCCACGCAGCGGCTTGAGGTGGATAAGGTTAAGGTTAGTTGGCACCGGCAAATTGCGGGCAAACTCATGGTATGGCTGAATCTTGATCGCGCCGACCGAAATATCCGGGCTGCGGCGCAACAGATTAAACAGCGCCATACGATAAGAACGCGCAAAACGTTCGTTAATGATCTCCAGTGCCTGCAGACGCTCACGAACCACGCGGCGCTGGGTATTGGGATCATAGGGGCGAATGTCGCTCTCGCCACCGCTACTGACCTTATCTTCTGTCGCACTATCGCTGTCGCCATTGAGTAGTGCGTCAATTTCTGCCTGAGAAAGAATGCTATCGCCCATAAATATCCATCACCGCAGAATGAAGGCCGTGAAGAGGACATCTGTCACGACCTGCTGTGGTTGTCCCTGCACCAGCGGAGGTGCCAGTACCTGTTTTATCTGTGCTACTAATGCCTGCTTGCCTTGTTCATTCGCTAACGCCGAGGCACTTTGACGTGAAAGCAACAGCAGCAGACGACTACGGACTTCCGGGAGATAATCATTCATACGACGACGCGATTCTTCGTCTGGCAAACGCAGCGTAAAGCCCACGTACAGCACACGATCCGGGTCGTTATCTGGGTTGATCAAATTAACCGTAAAAGTATCCAGAGCAAAAAACACCGGCGCAGGTGGCGGCTCCGGCTTTGCTGCCGCAGCGGCATCTGCCGGAGTTTTCATCATGCGCCAGACTGTATAGCCCGCCACGCTGCAAGCGACCAGAGTCACAATGAGTAACACCGGTATCAGGAGCTTACGTTTGCCGCTTTTGGCTTTAGCGTTATCAGTCATATTAGCTGTAACTTCCTGTGATTATTTTCGGGGGCGGTGCCACGTAATCCACTGTCCCACGGCGTTATGACAAATTATCCCGCGTCTTGCGCCAAACAATAGGCAGAAAAGACGCGAGTTTTGCCATCAGCTTACGCGTTTGTTGCCGTCAGGCGAAAATATCAACAGCATTGGAGCCGGCTGCGCGCGCCTGCAGGGCGGCAGGAACGGCAATTGGCGTCACATCACTGTCATTTTCTGTAGCAAGACTAAACGGGCTTCCGTTGTTATTGCGCTGCTGTTCCTGCTGACCAGCAAAAGACTGGCCTTGCTGGAACGCATCGCTACTGACATTACTTTGACCCAGGTTGATGCCACTCTCAGCCAGAGAGGCGCGCAGTTGAGGCAATGCTGCCTCCAGTGCGGCCCGCACCTGGCTCTGATTTGACACCATACTCAGCTGGGCCTGGTCATTATCCAGTTTCAGGCTGATCTGGATACTGCCCAGGTCCTGCGGATGCAGATGCAACTCGGCGGTCTGTTGCCCGTTGCGACTGAACATCAGGATCTGTTGTCCCAGTGCCTGCTGCCATTCCGGGCTTCCCAACTGAGAATTCAGCAGAGGAGTTGCCGGTGCACTTACCATCGAGGTTGACGTCGGGGTAAGTAATGAAGACGCGGTACTGATCACATTATTGGTTATCGTCGCGGTAGGGGCAGAACTTGAATTTTCTTTATCGATATCTTTGCTGACATTGCTCATAACCTGCTGAAAAGCCGGGTCGAGAGTCACTGCACCTGGATTTACCGACGTTTTGCCTGTGCCCGTGCCGTCAGAAGATTTTGCACTAACGGGAACCAAAAGGGCATTATTGCTGTTTTTAGCGTCTGCGCTAGTGGCATCCCCTTCTTCCGTTGTCACTTTACCCAGGGCCGCACTCAGCGCATTCAGCGTCGATTGTTTATCGCTTTTATTCAGCCCAGCGGTGAGCAGATCGCTACTTTTTGCCGTAGCACTGGCAACCGGAACAGCGGCGTTGTTCGGCAGCATGGCATAAAGCGCCTGCAATGCCTGAAGATCGCTGTCGCTGAGTGTCACCGCAGGTGCCTCTTTCTCATCCGTCGCCACATCGTCTTTGGTAGCGATTTTTGCCTGCTGTGGCTGCAAGAGGGCCGTCAGTGTATCGGGCTTATCCAGAGCGGCCAGCAGATCGCTGATGCCCGGCTTCTTAGCCTCTTTACCGTCATCACTGGCTGCAACCTCGACGCCATCGACTGCCACACCCGTTCCACCCTGTTGGGCCAGGGTGAGCAGGCGGTTGCCTAAAAGCGTCAGGAAGCCCTGCTGCGAGGTCTCCCCACCCACCGTTAATTCACTGCCGGTGCTGTCGAGAGTACTGTCGCCGGTGCTGCTGACTTTCGCGCTGCCGGTGGTTGCCGTCGTCGTGACCGCAGTTGGTAAGGTAATCATTCGCCTTTCCTCAATGATGCCCGTTGGGCAAATTCATCCATCCGTTTCTGATCGAGACGGTTTTCTTGTAACAGGGCGGTAGCCAGCGCGCGTGACTGAAGAGTCTCGTAGGCGTGCAGCCGTTGTTGTTTGTCGCGCCACAGGCGCAATGCATTTTCCACGCGCGTATTCCAGTGCAGCAGTTGCTGACGATGTTGCTCAATCGCGTTTTCCAGCGTCTGAATAAACTGGTGATAGTTGTACCAACGGGTACTGGCTATCCCTTCGCTCATGGTGTTGTTAAGGTTCTTGCGGTATTCGTCCTGATAATTGAGCAGCATGTTGAGCTGCTCATCGGCCTGTTTTTGCGCTCGACGCACGTCACCTAACTGAATGGCGGCTTTTTCCACATCTTTGTGCGCCAGATCGCGCAGCGTATCAATGGCTGAGACTGTTTTTGTCATAAAGCCCTCCAGTCAGGCGGCATCACGGCACAGGGCGTGATGCGACTTCAGATGAAACTTAACCAAAAATCGCCTGCAAATGCAGGCTGGCATCGTCGAAGGTGCTGCGCTCAAACATACCCTGTTGCAGGAAGGCTTCCAGTTCAGGGTAGAGTTTGATCGCTTTATCCAGCGTTGGGTCGGTTCCCGCCGCATAGGCGCCCACGCTGACCAAATCACGGTTGCGCTGATAGCTCGACAGCAGCTGTTTAAACTGACGCACGCGGGCGTAATGGGTCTCATCAATCAGGTGTGCCATTACGCGGCTGATCGAGGCTTCAATATCAATGGCCGGATAGTGGCCGGATTCCGCCAGGCGGCGTGACAGAACGATATGGCCATCAAGGATGGCGCGGGCTGAGTCAGCGATGGGATCCTGCTGGTCATCCCCTTCGGTCAGAACGGTATAGAAAGCGGTAATCGAACCACCGCCGTCGATGCCATTACCGGCACGTTCTACCAGTGCAGGCAATTTCGCGAACACGGAAGGCGGATAGCCTTTGGTCGCAGGGGGTTCACCGATGGCCAGGGCAATTTCACGCTGCGCCATGGCATAACGCGTCAGGGAGTCCATGATCAGCAGCACGTGCTGGCCACGGTCACGAAAATCTTCGGCAATACGCGTGGCGTACGAAGCACCCTGCATACGCAGGAGGGGAGAGACATCGGCCGGGGCGGCAATCACTACCGAACGCGCACGTCCTTCTGTGCCGAGGATATTCTCGATAAAGTCTTTCACTTCACGGCCACGCTCACCAATCAGGCCCACGACAATCACGTCGGCTTTGGTATAACGGGCCATCATGCCCAGCAACACACTTTTACCCACGCCGGAACCGGCAAACAGGCCCATACGCTGGCCGCGTCCGACGGTGAGCAGGGCGTTAATCGCACGCACACCGGTATCCAGCACATCGGTAATCGGCGTACGCTGCAACGGGTTAAAAGGCGGGGTATTCAGCGGTGCGCGATAGCCGGTTTCAGGTGCAGGCAGCCCGTCCAGCGGGCGGCCGCTGCCGTCCAGCACGCGGCCAAGCAGTTCCGGGCCCAGCATCATCTGTTTACCGCTGTTCTGTTTGTCGCCGGCGATACGTGCGTACACGCGCGCTCCGGGCAAAATACCTTCAACTTCTTCCAGCGGCATCAGCAGCAGCTTCTGGCCGTTAAACCCCACCACTTCACTTTCCACTTCGCTAACGCCCTGGCTGTCGTGACGTTCAATCACACAGGTGGCGCCCAGCGGCAGTTGCAGCCCGGTCGCTTCCAGTACCAGACCGGTAGCGCGGATCAAACGACCATAACGACGGACGTCCGGCACTTGTGCCAGACGTTGTTCGAAGTTGTCGAGTGCGCCAAGCCAGCGCGACAGGCGAGTGGTCATTATAATTCTCCCGGTGCGGCCAGGCGGCAGAGTTCGTGCCAGCGGGTGGCAATACTGGCATCCAGATCGCCATCTTCCGCGCTGACCTTGCAGCCGCCGGGATGGATGGTACTGTCACCGAGCAGACGCCAGCCGTGCAGGCTGAGCGTCGCGCCCAGCGTGGTTTCCACGCGGGGCAAATCGTCGGGATGGACGCGCAACGTAGGTTTGCCGCTGAACATCGGTTCCTGTTGCAACATGCCCTGAATCTGACGCAGCAGGGCGGTACCGTCGACGTGAGGCGCCTGGCCAATCACCTGACGGGCCGCTTCCAGTGCCAACTGCATCAGACGTGAGGCAATCACGCTATCCAGTGCTTCCAGCGTATGGTGAAACTCGGAAACCAACTGCTGCATACGCGCCTGTAATGGCGCCTGCTGCTGCTGTGCCTCTGCCAGACCCTGTTGAAAACCAGCGTCATAGCCGGCTTTCTGACCTTCAGAAAAACCGCGCTGCTGCCCTTCGGCGTAACCCAGACCCTGGGCTTCGTTGCGGACCTGAGCCTGCAACTGTTCTAACTGAAACTGCTGCTGCTCAATCGGGTCATCGGTAGTGACCTCGGGTAAGACCAGCTCTTCAAGCAGCGGACGATCCGGGCGCGCCAGGTCGTTTGGCTGCCAGCGTTGCCAAGGCAGTGACGCGTTATCAGACATAAGTTTCCTCGCCACCACCAATCACCATCTCGCCGGTTTCGGCCAGACGACGAACAATCAACAGAATCGCTTTCTGTTCGGTTTCCACCGCAGACATACGCATTGGACCGCGGTTGGCGAGGTCGTCGCGCAGGATGTCGGCAGCACGCTGCGACATGTTGCGCAGGAATTTCTCGCGCAACGGCTGCTCGGAACCTTTCAGAGCCACCAGCAGCGATTCGGATTCCACTTCCTGCAACAGGCGCTGGATACTGCGATCGTCCACTTCGACGAGGTTTTCGAACAGGAACATTTCGTCGATAATTTTCTGTGCCAGCTCGCCGTCGAACTCGCGAACCGCTTCGATAACCGCTTCTTCCTGCTGAGTTTTCATCAGGTTGATAATCTCTGCCGCGGTACGAACACCACCCATCTTCGCACGCTTGAGGTTCTGACCATCCAACAGGCCGTTGAGCACTTCGGTCAGTTCTGCCAGCGCGGCTGGCTGTACGCCGCCGAAGGTGGCAATACGCAGCATCACATCGTGACGCAGACGTTCGTCGAACTGCGCCAGAATATCGGCCGCCTGGCCGCGTTTCAGGTGCACCAGGATGGTGGCGATGATCTGCGGATGTTCGTCGCGGATCAGGTCGGCAGCCGCCTGTGGTTCCATAAAGTTGAGCGTGTCCATCCCGGAGGTGGTCTCGCGCGTTTCCAGAATATCTTCCAGCAGGGTAGACGCTTTCTCTTCGCCCAGCGCTTTGATCAGCACGGAACGCAGGTAGTCGTTGGAGTTGAGGCTCAGCGCTGCAAACTGCTCTGCATCAATTTCGAATTCGCGCAGAACATCGGTAAGCTGCTTATGAGATACCTGACGCATATTGGCTATCGCCGCACTGAGGTGCTGCACCTCGCGGGAGTCGAGATGTTTGAACACCTCGGCGGCGCGGTCTTCGCCAATTGTCATCATCAGGATGGCGCTTTTCTCAGTACCGGTGAGACTCATAGTTCTTCCTTCATCCACTGGCGAATAACCAGAGCCACTACGCGTGGGTCATTTTCTGACATCTCACGAATACGCTGGCTCATCACCTCAGCACTCATGCGGTGCTGAGATTTACGTTCCTGGTCAAGTTCGTCTTTCGACAGCTTGACGGAGATACCGGACTCTTCATCTTCGGCCTGACGTGCAGCAGTAATGGCAGCAGCTTCCAGCGCGGCTTTCTCCTGCTCTGCTTTACGACGCAGCTGTGGACGAACCAGTTTGCGGTAGAGGATGTAAGCCACAATCAGCACCAGTAACCAGCGTCCGGCTTCCAGCATCTGCTCGATAAATGCAGGTTGTTTCCAGAATGGCAGCTCAGCGCCAAGGTCACTGTTTTCCGTGAACGGAGAGTTAACCACGTTCAGGCTGTCACCACGCTGCTCCGAGAAGCCCATCGCTTCGCGGGTCAGGTTTTCGATCTGCTTAAGCTGTGCATCATTCAGTGCAATAGGCTTACCGGCGGCATCGGTACGGTAGTTCACCACCACCGCAACAGACAGACGCTGAACTTCACCGACATTCATCTTGGTATGCAGAATGGTGCGGTTCACTTCGTAGTTAGTCGTGTCATCGTTACGCGTATTTGACGGAACGATTTTCTGAGCACTGCTGGTGGCTGCATTGGCAGCCGCATTATTCGCGTTAGCACCGGCTGCACCGTTAGCGCCAGCGGCACCCGCAGCACCGTTAGCACCCGCAGCACCATTGGCACCGGCGGCACCGTTAGCTGGGGTGGTAATCGGACCTGCGTTGGCCGGAGCCGGTTGGTTCGACAGGGCACCCGGAACGCCGCCAGGATACTGGCCACCAAGTTGTTCGCTGTTGCTGGTCTGGCGTGAGCGAATTGCTTGCTGGTCAGGGTTGCTGTTCGGTTTGTACTGCTCGTCGGTCTGCTCACGGGTATTAAAGTCGATTTGCGCGGTGACCTGCGCATGGACATTGCCGTTGCCAACGATAGGACCCAGGATGGCTTCGATACGCTGCTGGAAACGCGCTTCAACATCGCTGGCATATTTTAACTGGGTGTCATTGAGGTCACGCCCGGTTGGATCGTTCTGAGTCAGCAGACGGCCCGCCTGGTCAACGACGGTCACATTGCCCGGTGGCATACCGGCGATGCTGCTGGACACCATATGGACAACGGCGTTGATCTGACCTTCATCCAGCGCACGACCCGGCTGCAATGCCAGGGTCACAGACGCGGACGGTGATTTCTGCTCGCGCACGAACAGCGTTGGTTTTGGCATCGCCAGATGCACCCGTGCACCCTTAACCGGGCCGAGTGTTTCGATGGTACGTGCCAGCTCACCTTCCAGCGCACGCTGGTAGTTCACCTGTTCGCTGAACTGGCTGATACCGAATTTCTCTTTATCCAGCAGCTCGAACCCCACAGCGCCACCTTTCGGCAACCCCTGTGAAGCGAGGCGCAGGCGCAGCTCATGCACCTGTGCGGCAGGAACCAACAGCGCACCACCCTGATCGTCGAACTTATACGGTACGTTCATCTGGGTCAGTTGCGTGACGATAGCCCCGCCATCCTCATTACTGAGGTTGCTATAAAGGACGCGATAATCTGGCTGCTTGGCCCACAATACCATCGCAATAACGATGGCAATGACCGCGGCCGCCGCAACGATAATAGGGATGCGTGGGTTGGCGCGTAGGCGAGCGAACAGGTCATTCAAACCTTTCTTCTCTGGATTATCCTGCGTGACAGTTGCATTCATGACTCGTTCCTGCCTGACAGTTGACCGGACTGTTGCGTGTAGTGTCGTAACAAAACTGACTCCCTGATGCGCTGGCTTAAAAAATTTCCACCTCAATGGACTGCCATTATTTTCTGAAATGAGAAATTCGATGGCTGGATAAGCTGTGATTTATGCGGCTATTTAGGGGCTTTGTCTTATTGACATTGTGTTAAGTTTGTCAGCAATCGTAATCACCACATCGTTCGTTCGGGAGAAAACATGGCTATTCAGGGTATTGAGAGTGTGATGCAAGCGCTGCAAACCACCGCAATGCAGGCTGCTGGCGGTAAAGGCGCTGACAGTACATCGCAGGCAGATTTTGGTGCGGAGCTAAAAGCCGCGCTCAGCAAGATCAGTGAAGTCCAGACCGAGTCACGTGCTCAGGCGCAGGACTTCCAGATGGGTAAAGAAGGCGTTTCACTGAATGACGTGATGGTGGATATGCAGAAGTCCAGCGTCTCAATGCAGATGGGCATCCAGGTGCGTAACAAGCTGGTGAGCGCGTACAGCGACATCATGAACATGCAAGTTTAAATTGGTTAAGTACCTGAATAAAATTGTTTAAATACCTATCCGGTGTGAGTGTGGGGCAGTAGTGGGCAAAGCCGTTTCAGGGCTGGTGATCATCAGCCCTGCCATACCGCGTGATAGTGAAAGCAGTCACTGATTAGCTGCGCTGTATCCTTACAGGTGCTTATCGACACGTCATCAATGTGTTTTTTATTCAGTGGTCATCGTTGATGCCGATGCTATGCCCCTGCCAGCCAATATAGACACACTCAGACAGTCTAAATTCCTATGCGAATGATACTTAATATCATTTAACTTGTTAAGAATGCTTCTTACTTGTATCATTGCTTTGCCCCTCACAGAGCTAACACCACAGAGTGCCGGAGATAAGCGCCGGAAGGGGTATGTCACTCTCATCTTTTTCTCTCCCCCGGTCATAAATCCTGCAATCTGCCCTGTATTTTTCTTCGTCACTGCCGATAACTTTCAACAGCGATCCTGAGCGCGTGCTGTTTTTCCGCGCCGGCTGACAACAATGAATAATAACCTTGAGGTAGACATGGATAACTTTCAAAAAGAGATCGATGAGAGAGCGAATCTCGCATTATCGAATAAGTTCGAACTTTTGTTATTCCGCCTGGGGTCTGCTCATCAGGATGATAAGCCTGAGCTGTTCGGTATCAACGTTTTTAAACTGCGTGAAATTGTGCCGATGACCAACATCACCCGTGCGGCAGGTATGAAATCGCCGCTGCTGGGTATGGCGAATATTCGTGGGCAGTTGATCCCGGTGATCGATCTTCCTGCGGTGGCGGGTTGTACTCCTTCAACGGGCCTCAATTTATTGCTGGTGACCGAATACGCGCGCAGCACGCAGGCGTTTGCGGTGGAATCTGTTGAAGATATCGTACGCCTTGACTGGAGCCAGGTACATGCAGCGGAATCCGGTGTCAGTACCCGTAACATTACCAGCATTGCCTGCCTGGATAACAACAACAACATGGCCATGGTGCTGGATGTTGAGCAGATTCTGCATGATGTCATCCCTTCTGTTCGTGAAGTGAAAGAAGGCGACATTAAGGTGAAAACCTTCAAGCTGAAGCCGGGCGCGATAGCGATTGTGGCGGAAGACTCGAAAGTTGCCCGTCAGATGCTCGAGCAGGGCCTGAAAGCGATGGGGATCCCGGCCGAGATGCATACCACAGGCCTGGAAGCCTGGGAAAAAATTAAAAAGCTCTATAAGGAAGCTCAGGAAGAGGGCACATCTATCCATGACAAGATCGCGCTGGTGTTAACCGACCTTGAAATGCCTGAAATGGATGGCTTTACGCTGACGCGTAACATCAAGAGCGACCACAATCTGAAGGATATTCCGGTGGTGATCCATTCTTCACTTTCTGGCAGTGCTAACGAAGATCACGTCCGTAAAGTCGGGGCGAATGGTTATGTGGCGAAATTCGAAATTAATCAGCTTTCCGCGGTGATACACCAGGTACTGGAAGATGCAGTCTACTGATTGTAATACGTTAAATATCCCTCCGTCCTAAGAGGGCAGTCAATGAAGAGAATGCAGCGGGCAGGACAGGTGCGACTGGCGCACCTGCCTGCTTTTACTTCTCCCTGCAACGCCTTTGCAACGTGGCGATAATCATTGCGCTAATTCACATATCAGAATAATTCACTTATCACTTGTCTGAAAAATCCTAGAATGAAACCGGGCATCGTTAAAAGGAGGCTGGAGGAAGTAAGGAAGAGAACGTACAAGGCCCGGTACGTCGATTTGACGCGATCTGGATGGTGCGCTTGCTTACTGAGGTTCCTTCATCAGAACTTATGGATAAAGACAGTCATAACCCACCCGCCGATGTTCAGGCGGAAATTCCTGCGGATCCTCCACCGGACAGCACGGATTGTGCTCATCCGATTGCAGTGGATCTGGAAGGTTGGGTGTTAACACCCGCGCAGCGAACCTTTATTAAGTCATTACTCAGTGAGGATGACGAAAGCGATACCGATCGCTAAAAACAAACAGGCCGCCAGTGTGCGGCCTGTTTTTTATCTGTCCTGTGTCTGCTGAACAAACGCAGCGCAAAATGAGCAGCCTGAATGGTTGCCTGGGCCAGGTAAAGCACAATGCGGGCAGCGATGCCCGGCGGCAAATGTACTGCGCATAGTCAGACTTAACCTCGCACACTCTTCCTGACCCAGCAAATGACCAATTTTGCGTATCAATCTTTTCTCACGCTGACGCGCAGCGATGGCTGCCGCACGTCGCGCCTTATAACGGCTACGACAGGTACCGAATGGCGCTGCCGTTTTCCAAAATATCGTAGTCATAAAGACCTCCGGTGCAGGAACCCGTTGTCTGATTCCCCTTGCCATGTGCGGTAAAAATCCTCGTAAGCGCAGCTGATGAATCGCGCCTACAAAAAACGATAGCTATAGTTATTATCAATATCAAATGTTATGAGTTAAATAACCTTTGCTATCATCGTATTTGTTTGAAATAGCTGATTTTTAATATTTAATTTGGATTAATTGGCAGTTTAATGGCAAAGATCTGAAAAATTTTACTAACCTATTCAGTTATATCGATAGATGAACACTGTCATGCCCATGATGTGAGAGGGATTGATGGTTTACCGCGAGGAAATACTGATGGTTTCTGTGTTGTTCAGGGTGTCTGGCGGTCACTACGAGGAGATAATCCTGCCGGAGCAGGAGGTGAGTGATTATCGTCTTAAATCGCGAATAAGGAAAATAGCCACACCGATTAAGCGGACTTCTCCCGCCAGCTCAACCGCGGGCAGGCGTGGGTCATCAACGGTTAAAAAACCATTCGAGGGCCCTTCCAGATAGCGGTATACAGAGACGCGTGAATTCATCTCAGCCATGACAAGATCTCCAGATTCAACTGGTACATCGACGTCAATGATCACAACGCTGCCTGCGGTTGCTTCCACGCAACCGCTATTTCGGTCAAGAATATAGGCCCGCCAGCTCTTTTTAGCCTTAACGCCGGTGGGGACAGCGACCAGTTCAGTGGTTTTTCCGCTGGCATCCCAGAGCGGCACAGTAGTGCCGCTTTTTACTTTGTCTGTGGGGCTCATGGTTGCCGCTCCGCGCATCTCTCCTGCGCCATTTGCCAGCCACTCCACGTTGATATCCAGTGCTCTGGCAATGTCGACCAGTTTACGCGATCCCTCTGCCTCACCCTTCGTCAACCGCCAAATCGTTGGCTGTGATACGCCCGATGCTTTTGCCAAAGCACCCTGTGTCATTCCCATCATGGTCATAGCCATGTTCAGCCGCCAGGCGAGTGTATTCGGTTTCATATACCAGAATTTATAGCGATGCGTATTTTTCGTCAAACACGCTTTGCTATTATTTTTTATAATAGCCTTTGCTATTTATTGTCTTTTATCTATACCTATAAGTATCGACATGGTGAGCGAATGGCATTCAAAAGCGTTTTTTTGTTACCAGTCAGGAAAGCATGTCGGGTTCTATGTGGTGCTAACGGCCACATCCGGCGGTTCGGGAACAGGTCCAGTATTAACGTGACGTTGCAGGATAGTGTTGCACCGATATCGTCGGATTTCCCCTTATTGCAGGATATTTTTTACCGCTCTTTACCAACCCGGTCGTCCAGCCTAATCGCTGGTCTCATCTTCACGGTGGCGTAATGGCCACCCGTCCTGGTGTCTTTGCCAGCATCGTCGCACGATCGGGAGATCGTGCCGACCTGGGCAAAACACTGTTTTGACACTCACCGTTGCAGGCCGACACCTGGCATAAATCGGGGCTGTCGGACAACCCTGCATGGGATAAAGGAGCAGGCTATGCGAGATATCAAAATACTATTGGAACGATGGGGCGGTTGGGCGGCGGCCAGTGGACACGGGCTGGGCTACTCTTCTGTCGCGGCGGGCTTCAGAGGCCTGGTCAGCGATCGTGGTCATCAACGACTGACTTGCAGTGATAACGACGGCCTGATACTCGACGGCTGTATTAGCCGGCTGATGAGCGTGAATAAAGAACAGCACACTATCCTCGTGGCACATTACCTCTATCAAATTTCACTACGTTCGATTGCCCGTCGTCGTCGCTGTGCTGACGGGACTATCCGTAAGCAGATTCAGACGGCTGAGGGATTTGTTTCTGGTGTTCTCACCGCACTGGAGTGTGAACTGGAATGTGATTCGCTCTGCAAACTCGAATAGGACACTTCCGGGTAAAATCACTCAACAACGCAATTGAAAAAAGAATATTAAAAAAATCAGGAAAATTTATTGCGTACGCAAATTCTGTCTCAAACTATCACTATCCACCTTTAAATAACATTCTTAAGCGTCACTGTTATTTCTCTTTTGTGAAAAAACTCGCCATTTTATTGTTCGACGTGATGAACAAGGCTGGCAAAGCAGCCTTTTTTTATTGCCTGTCAGTGAGGTGAACTATGAGTAAAGTCATTCAGATTTTAATGTATGAAGAAGGATACCAGGAGAAACCTTACCGGGATACGGAGGGATATCCGACGGTAGGGTGCGGAATTAAGATCGGACCCAAAGGTGCGGCGCTCGATAATTATATTTTCAGCCTGCCGCGAACGGTCGCCGAAGTCTGGTTACAAGAGATGCTAAACAGCCAGATGAAGGATATTAACCGTCGTCCTTCGATTCTGGCTGCGCTGCGGCAGTGCAACACGCCGCGCGCCGATGTGTTGTACAGCATGGCCTACCAGCTGGGTGTTGACGGGCTGTCAGCGTTCAAAAACACCCTGTTGCTGATTGCTGCGGGGAATTTCAGCGGCGCAGCGGAAGCGATGCTGGCCAGCCTCTGGGCACGACAAACTCCGACACGCGCCCAGCGCCATGCTGACGTGATGCGCAGCGGAACCTATACGCAATATCAGGAGGTCCTGTGAAATTTACCCTGTTTGTTTCGCTGGTGGCTGTGACGTCACTGGCAATCTGGCTGTTAGTCCATTATGGGCGGGTGGCGGTAGTCAATCATGCGCGCCTGTTGTTTAAAACCTGGTCTGTCTGGCTGGCGTCAGGGGGGGCGGCACTGACCGCATGGGTGCAGTCTTTTCCCGATGCTGCGCTAACGGCATGGAGTTCGCTACCAGAGGATGTTAAGTCCTATCTGCCACACAATTTCCTGGGGATGACGGGCGCTTTTATGGTGGCAATGGCAGTGATGGCGCAGTTTATAAAACAGAAAAACCTCAGTAAACAGCGTGATACGTTGAATGGAGGCAAGGTATGAGTGCGCTGCTTTCACTACTCAGCAGTAGCTGGCATGGCCTGCTGGCGATCGTTGCCGTGGTTGGGGCCTTTTTCGCCGTCTGGTTCGGCGGTAAGCAGGTGGGCAAAAGCCAGCAGCGAGCGAAAGCCCAGGTCGCCGAGGCGCAGAAAAGTGCCGCGCAGATTGCCGTTGTGGCAAAAAAACAGGCAGATAACAGTGAGGAGGCAAAACGTGTACAAACGGCCAATGCTGTGCTTGATGATACTGACGCTCGTCGCAAGTTGCAGCAGTCACAATTCAACTCCGACGATAGCCAGTGAGTTAATTACTGACTCTTCCTGCACCCTCTTTTCACCTATTTACACGCACGGTCAGGATGCACAGTTAATGGATATCAGAACGGTCAGGCAAATAAATGCCCATAACGATCTCTGGGTATCATTGTGTGCAAGTAAAAACAAGTAAGCCTCGCCTTTATTATTTTATTTAGGAGGTGTTACGCAGTTTGTTATTTATTGTATCCCACTCAACCCCATTTATTAATCCTGAATAAGGCGGCTGACATCTGTGCGCTGCCCGGAGGTTATTATGATTGAAGTTAACTCTTTTGCTGAATTACGCACCACCGCGCCATCAAAATCAGGCGAAATTGCGCTGTTAAAACGTTATTACGATAAAGACTCCACCTTTCGTGGTGGTGGTACTTTTGCCGGTTTCGTGACAACGGCGCTGCCGGTGGATGACAGTGGCACCTATGCCGTCGGAACAGGATTTTTTTGGAAACGGGTGGTGAACAGCCAGGACGAGCTGAATATCTATCACTTTGGCGGCAAAGGTGACGGTATCACCGACGACAGCGGTGCCTTTAAGCTGATGCTGAACTGGGCACAGAATGTGAATACCAGCAGCAAGGATCTTGGCGTTCGTTTCCCGGGCGGTAAGTTTCTGATCAACCCGATTGATCTCTCCGCCAGCGAAATCCCGTTCTTTTATCTCTATGGTGACGACAACCCCCAGGGGGGAATGCCGCGTACCACCATTGTTTCCGATAAATCCACCAGCCCGGTGTTCAAAGTGAACGCACGGCGCACGGCGATTAAAGGTATTTGCTGGAACGGTCAGGCCTCGGCGGATATCACCGCCAATAAGGGAGCGATCAGCGCTGAGATGTGTACCAACCAGCAGCCCTTCTTTGAAAATATTATGGTGGCAGGCCAGACGGTGCTGATCACCTGTTTCCGGGTACAGAATTCGGGGGGGACGGCGGTCAAGCTTCTGGATACGCTGGATACCAAGTTCGACCAGATCTACTCGATCAATACCTATGGGCGCGTCTTTGACGTCGGCTGGTCTGATACGGTGAAGGGCGTATGGGACCACTCCACGGCCATTGAGTTGTCGAATGCTAACTTCCAGAGCGGCTATGGTGACGCCACGCTAATGATGCCGCGCGTTGGCCAGGGGCTGATACGCAACGTCTGGATTGAGCACACCCGCTTCCCGGGGGATTTCAATAACGGGCAGTGGCTGGTGGATGCCCTGAGTCTGGAGGACTGCGCCAATCCGCTGAATATGGATAATGCCCGCGTGCAGATCCGCCAGCTCAATCTGCAATCCGGCGGCGCGGTCAGCCTGAACGCCGCCGCCGGGCGCTGGTTGTCCGGCTATGAATCCGGCTGGCGTCGGGATGAAAGCTTCGGTACACAGATGACCGGCACTATGCGCGCGGGCTGGTACAGCGGCTATAAAATTACCAACATCTCTACCAGCGACAAATGGTACAAGCTGGGTAAAGTCTTTATGCCAAAAGATAACCAGCAATGGATTATTGAGATGATCGGTAAGTCGACGAACGATGCTGTGACCGGGACGGCGGGAAGCCCGATCGGTGCCATGTCATCCGGCACCAGTTATCTGGCCATTTCTCGCTGCGCCACCGCGATTTACGGCGATATCCGGCATCATGGTTCTCCTGCGGTGCTGGATATCAAGTTCAACCGCATCGGCGTGACCACATCGGAGATTTGGGTCAAACTGAAAGCGGCCAGTGGCGATACTATGTTCAACCTGAAATCCACCGGACCGACGCGCTTTGAATCCGGTGAGTGCTCGCTGTTTACGCCGGACCTGAGTGAAGTCACGGATGCCACGACGATAGGCACCGTCTCTCCGGCGGCACGTATGAGCCTGCATAACGGGCTGGCGGGCGTGGGGGCGAATGAAAAAGGCGTGCTGACGGTGGCGACAGCGATCGCAACAGCGCCGGCCACCACCACGGTTGCTGGTTATATCACTGTGAACGTCAATGGGACCGACAGAAAAATTGCGTATTATTAATCAACAGCTTAAGGCCGGGGAAATCCGGCCTTTTTTTGTCGTTTTCGCGGCTGTTAAAAAATGGTTATGAACTTTCTCCACCTCGTCCGGTCACAAAAAGGGTAGGCTTCTTTTAACGATGAAAGGAAATATCCATGAGTGATAACGAAAGCAAAACGCAGACTGACCACTTACGTGACGTGACTTCGCAGCTAAAAGAAATGCGCCATTATGCTCAGAGTAATACTGAAACGCTGTCAACACAGTGGCTGGCGTTCGATCAGGGGGAGCACAAAGACACAGGCTTTGCAGAGAAAATTAATCAGTTACTGACTCAGCAAGGTAGCCTGCTGGATGAGCTGGATACCACCATCCAGGATTTTGAAATCGAAGCGAACCGCATCGAAAACGAAGCATAATGCAAAAAAGCCGGCCTTTTCAGGTCGGCCCTTTATTCTCATCTGGTCTGACAGCATCACGTCTGGCCGCACCAGCCCTCGCCAAACCCGTAGTTACAAGATAAATTCCGGACGGACCTGATTTCTACCGCTGCTCTTGGCGATATAGAGCTGCTCATCGGCTTTGGTAATCGATTCGTCCAGACTGTTGACGTTATTGATATTGAGCGCGCTGATACCGATGCTGGCCGTCACGCTGAGATCGTTGCCGTCAAGCAGGATCTGGTTCTCTTCAATACTGTGACGCAGACGGTTGGCTAACAGAAAAGCGCGCGGCTGTGAAATCCCTTCTATTAATACCAGAAATTCCTCGCCCCCCATCCTGCACACCAGCGCTGACGCGGGCAATCCCTGACGAATACACTCCACCGTTTTTGCCAGCACATAATCGCCGCTGGCATGGCCGTAGGTATCATTAATGTTCTTGAAGCGGTCGATATCAATGACAAATACCGCACCAAAAAAGCCCTGTGGGCGGTTACGCGGGGTGACCAGTGTTTCCAGTTTGGAGGCGAGACCGCTGCGTGTCAGCGCGCCGGTCAGGAAATCATAGTCGGCACGCTTGGTAATCCGCGCCACCAGTTTACGGTTTGAGGCGGTACTCAGTGCCACAATCAGTGGGCTGATCAACATCGCTGCCACGCCCAGGCGCGCGGATGACAAACTGTCAATACGGAACAGGTCGTCTTTGCCCTGAATATTCAGCACGTTTCCCGCAACCAGAATAATTTCGCTAATACCGGTAAACAGCGTCAGGAAACAGGTAATAAACAGCGGATAGCTGATCGCACACCACAACAACGCCGGTAATGGGAACAGTAAACTGCCGCCGCCACCGACCCAAATGCCGGTTACCGTGGTGAGCACCAGCGCCAGTATCGGTAGCACGCTGCTGTCGCGCAGGGCAGTAACCAGATGTACCAGTTCATCGCGTCTCGGCAGGCTGATCACCAACGGTAATAGCAGAATCGATGTCGACATCTGTTCGGAGAACCAGGAGAACCAGGCTTTAAACAGCTCATCTTCGAAGTAGCGCTCGCTGACGATGGCGCCGACCAGCGCACAGGCTGCGGCACCCAGCAGTGAAGCAGGAAACACATGCAACAGCGCCTGCAAGCGGCGGGGATGTCCGCGCGTGAAAAAAGGGTTACTCAGCAACACCCAGCGGGCGGTGGCGATAAAAAGAATATTAGCGATATCCAGACCGACGGCAATCCTCACCTGGGTACCATAAAGGATATCGGCACTGAGCATACCGAAATAGAGCACGACCAGGGTGCTGGGTTTGTCCAGTGATGGGAAGCGGATCAGCAGCCCCAGAAGAATGGCGTTACCCGGCCAGAACAGTGACAGTGAGGCTAAATTGCGCGATTCCAGGCCGATTGTGGATAGCAGCATGGCAAGGGCAAATAAGATGATGGCCCTGTTGAGGTTATATTTATAATTTGGCATCGTTAGGCTCAGGACGGTTAAAACGGGTCACTCTCGAGACGGTCGAGTTTACTGGCTGGCTGCAGTTAGATAACAGATCGACATCAGGGGATTGGCGCGAAATGACGCGCCCACAACATACGTGACAACCCGGATGAAAGCAATTCCTTAAGACTATTCCTGGTATTGCTATTAGCAGAATGGCGCAAGCACGATCTGACTATCACTTGCGCTACTCAATCAGTTAAGTATTTTTAATCTGTTTCCCGGCCAGCGCCGTTATGTGATGCCACATATAGCGCAAAACCCAGCAGCGATCGAATAAAAAAATACACAGTCAGGCGGTTTGGGAAAAATCCTGGTGATGCTAACTCACTGAGCTAAATCATAAAAGAAACTGACTATCCTGAGTGTTGCGCTATCCGCAGGGAGGCCAGCCCGCTGAAATAAGGGTAATGAATGGACTTGAGGACCCCGCCAGAAAGGCGGTTTGCGGCGGGGGGGGATGGACCGTAACGCGAGGCAGGAGGGGGAAAAGTGTTTCAGCCATTGACAAAACAATGTGCGGACTCAGGGGCTTAGTGGTTCCATAACGCAGTGCTAACCTTTATTATCCTCCCCAATTGTTTACTGCCATAAGAAAGACGGATGTCATGTATCAACCTGTCGCCTTATTTATAGGCCTGCGCTACATGCGCGGGCGTGGTTCAGATCGCTTCGGGCGGTTTGTTTCCTGGCTTTCCGCTATCGGCATTACGCTGGGTGTGATGGCGCTGGTTACCGTGCTGTCGGTGATGAACGGCCTTGAGCACGAGCTGGAAAAAAATACCCTTGGCCTGATGCCACAAGCGTTGATCACCAGCGATACCGGGTCGATCAATCCGCAACAACTGCCTGCCAGTAGCCTGCACCTCAGCGGGGTCAGTCGCGTCACCTCGCTGACGACCGGGGAAGTGGTGATGCAGAGTGCACGCAGCGTTGGCGTTGGCGTGATGCTGGGCATTACTCCCGATGAAGCCGATCCGTTAACGCCTTACCTGGTGAGCGTACGCCAGCAGCAGCTGGAATCAGGCAAGTACAATGTGATCATCGGTGAACAACTGGCGGGACAGCTTGGCGTAAAACGTGGCGACCAGGTGCGTCTGATGGTGCCGTCAGCCAGCCAGTTCACCCCGATGGGGCGTATTCCCAGTCAGCGTTTGTTTACTATTATTGGCACCTTTGCCTCGAACAGCGATGTCGACGGTTATCAGATTCTGGTCAACCAGCAGGATGCCTCGCGTCTGATGCGTTACCCGGCCGGGAATATCACGGGCTGGCGTTTGTGGCTGGACAAACCGTTACAGGTGGACAGCGTCAGCCAGCAAACCCTGCCGAAAGGGCTGGTGTGGAAAGACTGGCGTGAGCGTAAAGGCGAACTGTTCCAGGCAGTCAAGATGGAAAAAAACATGATGGGCCTGCTGCTCAGCCTGATTGTCGCCGTCGCTGCATTCAATATTGTTACCTCGCTGGGCCTGCTGATTATGGAGAAGCAGGGTGAAGTCGCGATCCTGCAAACGCAGGGGCTGAAACGCCGTCAAATTGTGGCAGTGTTTATGGTGCAAGGCGCAACGGCTGGTATTGTCGGTGCGCTACTTGGCGCACTGCTCGGCGTGCTGCTCGCCAGCCAGTTAAATAACCTGATGCCGGTGATTGGTGCCTTCCTTGATGGCGCCGCCTTACCGGTTGAAATTTCCCTGACTCAGGTTGCCACCATCACCCTGACGGCGATTGTCGTGGCGCTGTTGTCAACGCTTTACCCTTCCTGGCGTGCGGCCGCCGTTCAACCCGCTGAGGCTTTACGTTATGAGTAACAAGATCCTGTTGCAGTGCGACAACCTGTGCAAACGCTATCAGGAAGGCAGCGTGCAGACCGATGTCCTGCGCAACGTTACCTTCAGCGTAGAACCGGGTGAAATGATGGCGATTGTTGGCAGTTCCGGTTCGGGGAAAAGTACCCTGATGCACCTGATGGGCGGGCTGGATACACCGACCTCGGGCGAGGTGGTGTTTGACGGGAAGTCGCTGAACAGCATGTCCTCGGCAGCCAAGGCCGAATTGCGTAACCGCGAACTGGGCTTTATCTATCAGTTCCACCATCTGCTGCCTGATTTCAGTGCGCTGGAAAATGTCGCGATGCCGCTGCTGATTGGCCAGACCGCCAAAGCAGAAGCTCAGCAGAGAGCGGTCGACATGCTGAAAGCTGTCGGGCTGGATCACCGTGCTGCACACCGTCCTTCAGAATTATCCGGCGGTGAACGTCAGCGTGTGGCCATCGCGCGTGCGCTGGTCAACAACCCGCGCCTGGTGCTGGCCGATGAACCGACCGGTAACCTTGATGCGCGTAACGCCGATGCCATCTTTGACCTGCTCAACGAGCTGAATCAACGGCAGGGCACGGCTTTTCTGGTCGTCACCCACGATCTGCATTTGGCGAAACGTATGCGTCGTCAGATGGAGATGCGCGACGGGCAGCTCAGTGACCAGGTCAAACGGGCAGGTAGCTTCTGATGGCGGGCTCTCTCTCTCTTCTGCTCGGCCTGCGCTTCAGCCGTGGTCGTCGGCGCGGAGGCATGGTCTCGCTGATTTCCGTGATCTCAACGGTCGGCATTGCGCTGGGCGTGGCGGTGCTGATCGTCGGGCTAAGCGCGATGAATGGCTTTGAACGTGAACTGAATAACCGCATTCTGGCCGTCGTGCCGCACGGTGAAATTGAGCCGGTCAACCAGCCGTTCACCGGCTGGCAGGGGCTGGTGCCGAAAATGGAACAGATCCCAGGTATTGCGGCGGCAGCACCTTATATTAATTTCACCGGGTTGATCGAAAGCGGCAGCAAGTTGCAGGCCGTACAGGTGAAGGGCGTTGACCCGCAGCAGGAGAGCCGCCTCAGTGCGCTGCCCTCCTATGTGCAGGGGGATGCCTGGCAGAACTTTGGTGCGGGCAAGCAACAGATCCTGCTGGGGCAGGGCGTCGCCAACAGCCTGAAGGTAAAACAGGGCGACTGGCTGACGATTATGATCCCGAACAGCGATGCCGGGCACAAACTGTTGCAGCCCAAGCGCGTGCGCCTGCAAGTGAGCGGTATCTTAAAGTTAAGCGGGATGCTCGATCACAGTCTGGCGCTGGTGCCGTTAGCGGATGCGCAGCAGTTGCTGGGCATGGGGGACAGTGTTACCGGCATCGCCATCAAAGCCACTGATCCGTTCAATGCGGTCAGCCTTGTCCGTCAGGCGGGCGAAGTCACCCACGCGTATGTGTACATTCGCAGTTGGGTAGGCACTTACGGTTATATGTACCGTGATATCCAGATGATCCGCGCGATTATGTATCTGGCGATGGTGCTGGTGATTGGCGTGGCCTGTTTCAATATCGTCTCCACCCTGGTGATGGCGGTGAAAGATAAAAGCAGCGACATTGCCGTACTGCGCACCCTGGGGGCGAAAGACGGCCTGATCCGCGCTATCTTTGTCTGGTATGGCCTGCTTGCCGGACTGGTGGGCAGCGTGAGCGGCGTGGTGGTGGGGGTGCTGGCTGCGTTCAATCTGACACCGATCATTCATGGGATTGAAGCGCTGACCGGTTACCATTTCCTTTCCGGGGATATCTACTTTATTGATTTCCTGCCGTCAGAGCTGCACTGGCGTGATGTCGGGATTGTCCTGGTCACGTCGCTGTTACTCAGTCTGCTGGCAAGCTGGTATCCGGCGCGCCGGGCCAGCCGTATCGATCCGGCACGGGTACTGAGTGGGCAGTAAAAACACGAGGGCATTGAGGGCGGTCTCTCACTCTCAGGATGCGGATTTTCCTGGGGTGGATATCACGTTTATCGGCACACTCTCAGTGCACCCGGGTTAATCACCCGTTATTATCAGGGACAGGTTCCGCACCGTACGGTGCGCCATTCCTGCATATTAAGGATTAGAGGATTTGATGATGCGCACACCCCGTCGCCGCCTCAGGCTGGCACGCTACAAGAAGACCCGACGCCAGGTTCACCAGCGTTTTCGTCAGCGCATTTTCGAACGTGACCGCAATATCGAAATTGCCCGTCATCCGCTGCCGCGTGTGGTGGTGCTGACCGGGGCCGGGATTTCCGCTGAGTCCGGCATCCGGACTTTCCGCGCAGCCGATGGCCTGTGGGAAGAGCACAAAGTGGAGGATGTCGCCACGCCGGAAGGTTTTGCCCGCGACCCTCAGCGGGTGCAGGATTTCTACAATGCCCGCAGGCGTCAGCTGCAGCAGGATGATATCCAGCCCAATGCGGCGCATCTGGCGCTGGCTGAACTGGAAGCCGCACTGGGTGACCATTTTCTGCTGGTGACACAGAATATCGACAACCTGCATGAGCGCGCCGGAAACCGTAACGTTATCCATATGCACGGTGAGCTGTTAAAAGTGCGTTGCTCCGGTAGTGGTCAGATCCTGCAATGGACGGATGATGTGAAACCCGACGATCGCTGCCATTGCTGTCAGTTCCCGTCCGTATTGCGCCCACACGTGGTGTGGTTTGGCGAAATGCCGTTGCAGATGGATGAAATTTACCAGGCGCTGGCGCAGGCCGATTATTTTGTGGCGATTGGCACCTCCGGGCACGTTTATCCGGCGGCAGGCTTCGTCCATGAAGCGCGTTTGCAGGGGGCTCATACCGTGGAGCTGAACCTGGAACCGAGCCAGGTGGGCAGCGAGTTTGAAGAAAAAGAGTACGGACTGGCCAGCGAAGTGGTCCCGGAATGGGTTCATGACCTGCTGAAAAACATCGCTGTACCGGTGCTGACCGGTGCCGATGCGCCTTCAGCGTTTGGCCAGCGAGAAGACCAGGTGGGCGATAACTCCGCCGACTAATCCCCAAAACGCGGCACCCACGCCAAGCAGGGTGAGGCCCGAGGCGGTGATCAGAAAAGTGATCACCGCTGCATCTCGCTGTTTCTCATCGCTTAATGCCCGTTGCAGACTCCCGGCGATGGTGCCCAGCAGTGCCAGCCCGGCAATCGTGTGGATCAGTGCCAGCGGCAACGCAGTAAACAGGCCGCTAATCGCCCCACCAAACACCCCTGCCAGTAAATAAAACACCCCGGCAGCGGCAGCGGCCCAGTAACGGCGCTGCGGATCGCTGTGCACCTCCGGTCCCATGCAAATCGCTGCCGTAATCGCGGCAATACACACGGTAAAGCCACCGAAAGGGGCGAGTAGGAGTGCCACCAGCCCGGTCCAGGCGATCAGCGGTGACACCGGAAGCGTATAGCCGTGTGCTTTGAGGGTGGCGATACCGGGTGCATTCTGTGATGCCATCGTGACCACAAAAAACGGTACGCCAATGCCCAGCAGCGTTTCGAGCGTAAAGTGCGGCATGATAAATTCCGGCATCACCAGGCTCTGCGTCTGCGTAGCATGAATATTGCCCTGGAGTGCCGCCATGCCTAACCCGGCCAGCAACGTGAGAATAATGGCATAGCGCGGCAGCAGACGGCGTGACAGCAGATAGACCAGGCACATGGTGCCGCTCAGGGCGAAGTTAACCTGGATCGCGGCAAATGCATCCACGCCAAACCGCAGTAAAATTCCTGCCAGCATCGCGGCAGAGATCGCCTGCGGTATGGCATTCATCAGGCGGGCAAACAGTCCGGTAATGCCGCAAAGAAAGATCAGCGCCGAGGCAAAGACAAATACGCCAACGGCCTCATTGAGTGATGTGCCGGGCAGACTGGTCACCAACAATGCCGCGCCGGGTGTTGACCAGGCGGTGAGTACTGGCGTGCGATACCACAGTGAGAGGCCGAGCGTGGTGAGGCCCATCGCCAGCCCAAGCATGGTCAGCCAGCCGCCCGTTTGAGACGCGGTGGCCCCGGCGGCCGCTGCGGCCTGGAAAATAATCGCCGCAGAGCTGGTGTAGCCGACGAGCACGGCAACAAATCCGGCGACGATGGCAGGAAACGTCAGGTGACTTAATGTAAGCGGTGGGCGCATAGCGAGTGTCCTGGCAGAGGCAGACCAATGTGCGTTATAACGTACAAGGTAGCATCGTGCGTTATAGCGCACAAGGCGTTATACTCGTTTCATGCTTACAGGAGATCACAACGTGGACAGTCTGCAACACCATCTGGCGCAAACCCTGAAGACCCAGCGTAGCGCACGTGGCTGGAGTCTGACCCAGGCCGCGGATGCCACGGGCGTGAGTAAAGCGATGCTTGGGCAAATCGAACGCGCGGAATCCAGCCCGACCGTCGCAACGCTGTGGAAAATCGCAACGGGTTTTAACTTGCCATTCTCTGCCTTTATCGATCCGCCAGCCGTTGACAGTGCGGCACGGCACCAACGTCAGCAGGGCTACACTGCCTTTGACAGTACGATGCAGGTGTTCCCGCTGTTTCCTTTCGATGCCGCCCTGAATTTTGAAATGCTGGTGATTGAGCTGGCCTCCGGGGCATCCAGTGCATCCGACGCCCATGAACGCGGTGTGGTCGAACATGTCATTGTCATCGAGGGCGAGCTTGAGTTACAGGTTGATGGTCAGTGGCAGCGCCTTTCCGCGGGGGATGGGGTGCGTTTTCACGCTGACTGCGCCCATGCCTACCGCAATCCGGGCACGGAGCCGGTGCGTTTTCATGATCTCATCCATTATCCGCAACGTTAATGCTGCGCCAGCGTACTAAACTGACCTGAAACAATATTTAACATTGTTCCGCTATCCATAATAAGCACTGGCATCCAAAGGGAAGACAGATGAATAACTTACTTGATCGCTTCTTAAACTATGTGTCTTTTGATACGCAATCTAAAGGTAACGTTCGTCAGGTTCCCAGTACTGAAGGGCAGCTTCGCCTGGCGCAAAGATTGTGTGATGAGTTACGTGCGCTGGGACTGAGCGATGTGTCCTGCAGCCCACGCGGTATTGTGATGGCCACGCTGCCGTCAAACGTAAGCTGGCCGACGCCGGTCATCGGTTTTATTTCCCATATGGATACGTCCCCGGATTTCACTGCGAAAAATGTTAACCCGCAGGTGATTGAGAATTATCGCGGTGGTGATATTGCCCTGGGAATTGGCGATGAAATTTTGTCGCCGGTGATGTTTCCGGTACTGCATGAGCTGACCGGGCATACGCTGATCACCACGGACGGTAAAACGCTGCTGGGCGCAGATGATAAAGCCGGAATTGCCGAGATTATGACGGCGCTGGCCCATCTCACCTCCGGAGAAGTGGCGCACGGCGAGGTGCGCGTTGCTTTTACTCCCGATGAAGAAATTGGCCGGGGTATCCAGCACTTTGATGTTGCCGCCTTTGCCGCCGACTGGGCTTATACCGTCGATGGCGGGGGGATGGGGGAGTTTGAATATGAAAACTTCAATGCGGCTTCGGTTACGGTAAAAATTACTGGCAATAACGTCCATCCGGGAACGGCAAAAGGCGTGATGGTCAATGCGCTGGATGTGGCGATGCGTTTCCATCGTGAAGTGCCGGAAGATCAGGTGCCGGAAAAAACGTCCGGTTACGAAGGTTTTTACCATCTGCATGGCATCAAAGGCAGTGTGGATCGCGCCGAGTTGCACTATATTGTGCGCGACTTTGCCCGCAGCGGCTTTGACGAGCGTAAACAACGGCTGGCAGCTATCGCCCACCGTTTAGAGAAAACGCTGCCTGCCCCGGCGGCGATTGAGCTGGTGGTTGAAGACAGTTACTACAATATGCGTGAACAGGTGGAAGCGTGCCCGCAAAGTATCGAGCTGGCCCTTCAGGCGATGCGCGATTGTGACATCACCCCGCATGTGAAACCGATTCGCGGCGGCACGGACGGTGCGCAACTGTCGTTTATGGGTTTACCTTGCCCGAATCTGTTTACCGGGGGCTATAACTATCACGGCAGGCATGAGTTTGCCTCACTCGATAATATGGAGCAGGCGGTAAGGGTGATCACCCGGATTGCTGCACTCACCGCAGAGCAGGCCAAACCCGCAGGCTGACGGGCATTGGATTCGGTAGAGGGCGATCCCTGAGCGATCCCCACAAAACAAGACCGACATTGCCTCTGGTGGCGGACTTGACCCGTGATGATGGTATGCACGACGCTCAAGGTCAAGATACAGGTCAACGTCAAGGGCGTTTCGCTTTCCCACTTCGTGGGCTGAGCGACCCAGGGCGGCCAGTCGCCGCCGCCCTGGGGACCCGGGCTTTGCGGCAGGCGCTGCGTCCACTGCGTGGATGCCTTCCCAAGCGCGGTTCACCGACGGACTGGTCGTGACGGCACATCCCTGTACCGGCTCTCCCTCTCACCGCCGTCCTGGCGGTTCGTCCTGGTTCACTGCGCTTCCTCAGCGCAGCTGAATGCCGCCTCAACGTCAAAACCTGGGTCTAAACCCAAAATCCTGATTCAAATTCATCCGCAGAGATCGTTATGTTGTGGTGGTTTTAAAACTAACAGCGAGCAACCATTCAGCGGGGATGGGGCCAGTTTGAGGTAAGCCGGACGTCACGCGGCAGGGACGCCGCGTGCCGAGGCCCGCAGGGATGCGGATTTTGCCGATCCGGCGTGCTCAAACTGGCCTCAGACCTGAAGTTAGACTGTCAGCGACAAAAAATGACTGGGAAGCCATCAGGGTACGACCCTTTTTCCGGTCGTCTCTGACGTAACCTCACTCGCGACAGGCTTCAGGCTGTGATGTTTTGACATCCGGCAGCAGCGTTAACAGCCCGCACAGCGCCATCCCGGCACCGATCCACAGCGGGGCGCTCAGGCCGAAGCCATATTCAATACTCAGCCCGCCCAGCAACGATCCCAGCATCAGCCCGAACGTCACCATCGACGTATGCAGCGTATTCACCAACTGGCGATTACCGGCCGCACCCATCACGCGGGTCACCATCGCCGGGTTCATTGTTACCCCGAACAGACCCACGCCGACAACGCAGGCTATCGCCACCGACGGTAGCTGAATAAAGCTGGCAAACAGGGCGAAAAAGCCCACCAGCGCCAGTAAACCGCAGGCAATGACCGGCAACGCATAGCGCCCGGCCAGACGCCCCACAACCGCATTCCCCAGCACGGTCGCCATGCCATACACCAGCAGTAACCCGGTGACCTGGCCGCTGCTAAAGCCGGTTTGCGCACTCAGGATCGGCGTAAAGTAGCTGAAGCCCGCAAAGGTCGCGCCAATAATCAGCAGACTGGTGGAATAAGCACGCCACAGCGTCGGATTTTTCAGTGCCCGCAGCTCTTCTTTCAGATTAATGTCATCCGGAGCCAGCGTGGAGGGCAACGTTTTGTGCGTCAGCCACAGCGCCAGCAGCGTAATCACCACCACCGACCAGAAGCTGACGCGCCAGCCCGCCAGGTTACCGATAAAACTGGCCAGCGGCAGGCCAATCACCGTACCGATCATCAGTCCACCCAGCACCACGGTAATCGCCGCCGGGATCTGCTGCTCGGGCACCAGCTTCACGCCGGTACTGACCGCACAGCCAATATAGGCCCCGGCCACGGCACCGGTAAGAATGCGCGCAATCACCAGCGGCAGATAGCTGCCCGCCACCGCCCCCAGCGCCTGACTGGCAATAAACAGCGTCAGCAGGATCAACAGACTGCGGCGCGGCGGGTGTTTCAGCAGCAACAGGGCGAGCAGCGGGCCGCCAATCGCCATCGCCAGCGCATACACGGTGATCAGATAGCCGGTCATCGGCAGGGTGATATGCAGGTCGGTGGTCATAATATTCATCAGTGCGGCAACCTGAAACTCACTGGTTACCAGCGCAAAAACACCAAAGCCGAGCGTATACACGGCAGCGGGAAGACGGGAGGGAGACGACGACATAACGTTTCCTGAAAAGAGATAAGTGAATACGAGTGTAGAGCCTGAGGCCGCTGCGTCCAGCTAGCCTTTAGTAGAGGGGGGAGGGCAGATAGTTCATTTCAAGCGCCCGGCGAATCGCATGTTTCCCATTACTGACGCCCAGTTTCCGCGTGGCATTGGCGATATGAAACTTCACGGTACTGAGCTGAATCCCCAGGATGATAGCGATCTCTCCGTAGGTTTTACCCCGGCTGCTCCACAGCAACACCTCCTGCTCACGCGGCGAGAGCACCGGGCTGTTTTCGCGCCGCAGGTGGGTTTTTTCATGCAGCAGGATCAACAGCATCTGCAAATCCGCCAGCCGGGAAATCACGTCGTGGGAAAACGTCAGGTTGTCGTGGCGGCGTATCACGCTCAGCAGTGACATCTGTTGCTGCTCGTCGTGAACCGCAAAGGTAAATCCCTTCACCCGCTGGCACTGGCTGCCTGCATCGCATAGCCCGGCGTTGGGGCGCGTGCAATCCTGCCAGTTAAAGGGTGAGATGCGCTGCCGGGCGGCCAGCGCCACCGGATCTTTCAGATAGCGGCGGCGATCGCGATAGTCGCTGATCCACTCCTCTGAATGACTGGAAAGCACCAGCGCCTCTTCCGGGGCACGCTTATTCTGGCGCAGATAAAGAAAATCCACCGCTCCCAGCTCTGCCAGTTTCTGGCTCAATACGGCCCCGGCCTGCACGATCTCGCTTTCGTTATCCACGCTGTATCCTTCTGGCTGACTCTGACGTTGCCTATCCTGACACACTCCCCGCACTTTTTAAAAACCTTCATCTGGCGTTAACCGCACTGTCACACAACATCTTCAATGTAACTGCCATCAGTAGCAGGAACCTTAACGCAAATAACCCCGCTAACCGGCTTTGTTCTGTGGAGATTTTTTTATGCTCAACTTATCCAGACATCCGACCACTTTATATCAGGCCATTGCGGCGCAACTGGAGGATGAACTGCGCAGCCGTTACCGCTGTGGCGAGTACCTGCCGTCTGAGAAACAGCTGGCGGCGCACTATGCCGTTAACCGCCATACCCTGCGCCGTGCGGTGGATGAACTGGTGGATAAAGGGTTGGTACAGCGCCGTCAGGGGGTGGGGATACTGGTGCTGATGCGGCCCTATAACTACCCGCTCCATGCCCAGGCACGCTTCAGTCAGAACCTGATGGAACAGGGAAGCCATCCCACCAGTGAACGCCTGCTGGCGGTGCTGCGCCCCTGCAATGCCGAAGTGGCCGCCGCGCTGGCCTGCAACGAAGGCGACACGGTGATCCATCTGCGCACCCTGCGCCGGGTCAACGGCGTGCCGGTCTGCGTGATCAACCATTATCTGCCCGACCTGACGTGGTGGCCGCACTTGCAACAGTTCAGCAGTGGCTCACTGCACGATTTTCTCCGTCAGCAACTGACTACCGGGCTGACACGTAAACAGACACGCATTACCGCCCGCCGCGCGCAGGCGAAAGAGAGCGGTCTGCTTGAAGTTTCCCTGCATGCGCCGCTGCTGTGCGTACGCACCCTGAATACCTGTACCGACAACGGCCGGATGGCGGAATACTCCGTCAGCCTGACGCGTGCCGATATGATTGAACTGACGCTGGAGCACTAAATGGAAGCACATAAGGCACGTCAGCACTGGCTTTCCGTGCTGGCTCATAGCCAGCCGCAACAGTTGCTGGCGCATTGCCCCGCCGATCTCCCCACCGACTACCAACTGTTGCGCGCACCGGAAACCGGATTGACCCGTTTGCAGGCGCGAATGGGCGGTACCGGTCGTCGCTTTATTCTTGGGGATACCACCGTGACACGCGCCGTGGTGCGCCTGGCCAACGGACTCTGTGGATACAGCTACATTCTCGGGCGCGACAAAGTCCACGCCGAACGCTGTGCGCTGCTGGATGCTCTGTTGCAGGGTGACAGCTCACCGCATTTATATCAGCAGATTATCGCACCGCTGGCGGCCTTGCGTGCAGAGCAGCTGGCGCTGCGTTCGCGCGAAGTGGCCAGCAGCCGGGTCGACTTCTTTACCCTTGTTCGCGGAGATAACGCATGACCTTACTGGCCAGTTTTAGCCATCCCGTTGCTGATGCTCAGCGCGCCTTCCGCCGTATTCTCAAGGCGATGAGTGAACCGGGCGTGATGGTATCGCTGCCGACGCTGCCCGCCTGGGGCAACGCCTCCTGTGCCGCAACGGCGGTCATGATGACGCTGGTGGATCGCGAAACGCCTCTGTGGATTGACGAAGCGCTGCGCGATGATGCCCTGCTCAGCAATCTGCGGTTCCACACCGGTGCACCGATCACCGACAGCACAGATGCCCCGTTTGCCCTGCTGCATGCCAAATCCGGCACCAGCATCGACAGTTTCTCCCCCGGCGATAATGTGTCACCGGAGAAAAGCAGCACGCTGATTATTGACGTACCGGCCCTGAGCGGCGGCCTGACACTGCGCCTGCGCGGCCCGGGCTTGCAGGAGCGCCGCGCCATTGCTCCGCAGCTGCCAGAAAGCGTGCTGAGTTACCTGCGCGATCGCCGCCACCGCTTCCCGCAGGGCATTGACCTGATCTTCACCTGTGGTGAAAACATGATGGCGCTGCCGCGCACTACTGACGTGGAGGTCTGCTGATGTATGTCGCGGTGAAAGGGGGCGAGAAGGCGATAGCCGCCGCCCATCAGCTTCAGGAGAGTTTGCGCCGTGGCGCGGATGACCAGCCGGAACTCACCTGCACACAGATTGACCAGCAGCTTGGCCTGGCCGTTGACCGCGTGATGACCGAAGGCGGTATTCACGACCGTGAGCTGGCGGCGCTGGCCATTAAGCAGGCGAGTGGCGACCTGGTCGAAGCGATTTTTCTGCTGCGTGCCTACCGCACCACGCTGCCACGGCTGGCCGACAGCCTGCCGCTGGACAGCGGTGCGATGCGCGTTGAGCGCCGTATCTCTGCGGTCTACAAAGATCTGCCCGGCGGACAGCTGCTGGGGCCAACCTATGATTACACCCATCGTCTGCTGGATTTCACCCTGCTGGCCGAAGGCAAAGCGCCCGTGACACCGCGTGCGGAACAGCCACTGGCAGCAGAATGCCCGCATATGTTTGACCTGATGACGCGCGAAGGGCTGGCGCTGCGCGAAGAGGACGATGGCAGCGAGCCGCTGGATATCACCCGCGATGCGCCATCTTATCCGATGCCGCGTTCAGCGCGTTTGCAACAGCTGGTACGCGGTGACGAAGGGTTTCTGCTGGCGCTGGGCTACTCCACGCAGCGCGGTTACGGGCGCACCCATCCCTTTGCCGGGGAAATTCGTACCGGATCGGTCACTGTTGAGATTATCCCGGAAGAGCTGGGTTTTGCGCTGGAGATTGGCGAAGTGATGCTGACCGAGTGTGAAATGGTGAACGGTTTCACCACCCCGGCGGACGATGCGCCGCACTTTACCCGGGGCTACGGGCTGGTCTTTGGTCGTGCGGAACGCAAAGCGATGGCGATGGCGCTGGTGGACCGTGCGCTGCAAACCGATGAACACGGCGAACGCATTACCAGCCCGGCGCAGGACGAAGAGTTTGTGCTATCGCATGCGGATAACGTTGAAGCGGCGGGGTTTGTCTCTCACCTGAAACTCCCGCATTACGTCGATTTCCAGGCTGAACTGGAACTGCTGAAACGCCTGCGGGCGGAATACCAGGAGAAGCAGCGTGACTGAACTAAGCGGTTATAACCCCGGTTATCTGGATGAACAGAGTAAACGTACGATCCGCCGTGCCATCCTTAAAGCGGTGGCGATCCCCGGTTATCAGGTGCCGTTTGGCGGACGTGAGATGCCGATGCCCTATGGCTGGGGCACTGGCGGTATTCAGCTCACCGCCAGCGTGATTGGCGAACATGACGTGCTGAAAGTGATCGATCAGGGCGCTGACGATACCACCAACGCCGTCTCTATCCGCCGCTTCTTCCAGCGCGTCAGCGGTGCCGCCACCACGGAACGCACCGTTGACGCCACACTGATCCAGACGCGTCACCGCATTCCTGAAACGCCGCTGACGGAAGATCAGATCCTGATTTATCAGGTGCCGATCCCGGAGCCGCTGCGCTTTATCGAGCCACGTGAAACGGAAACCCGCACCATGCACGCGCTGGAGGAGTACGGCATCATGCAGGTCAAACTGTATGAAGATATCGCCCGTTACGGTCATATCGCCACCACCTATGCCTATCCGGTCAAGGTCAACGATCGCTATGTGATGGACCCGTCACCGATCCCGAAATTCGACAACCCGAAGATGGATATGATGCCCGCGCTCCAGCTGTTTGGTGCAGGACGCGAGAAGCGTATCTACGCGCTGCCGCCCTATACCAAAGTGGAAAGCCTCGATTTTGACGACCATCCTTTTACCGTACAGCAGTGGGATGAACCCTGCGCGCTGTGCGGTTCACGCGACAGCTATCTGGATGAAGTGGTGCTGGACGATCAGGGTTCGCGCCTGTTTGTCTGCTCCGATACCGACTACTGCCATCAGCAACAAGAGAATCCATCATGACGCGCGAAACACCGCTGCTGGCGGTCAATCAGTTAACGCATCTCTATGCGCCGGGCAAAGGGTTCAGTGACGTCTCCTTTGAGCTCTTTCCGGGAGAAGTACTGGGAATTGTCGGGGAATCGGGTTCCGGTAAAACCACGCTGCTGAAGTCGATTTCGGCCCGGCTGGCACCGCAGCAGGGTGAGATTATTTATCAGGGCCAGGATCTCTATGCCCTGAGCGAAAGCGAACGCCGCCGTCTGCTGCGCACCGAATGGGGCGTGGTACATCAGTATCCGATGGATGGCCTGCGGGCGCAGGTTTCTGCCGGGGGCAATATCGGTGAACGCCTGATGGCGGTCGGGCAGCGTAACTATGGGCAGATCCGCGAAACCGCCGGGAAGTGGTTACAGGATGTGGAGATCCCGCTGTCGCGCATCGATGACCTGCCGGGCACCTTCTCCGGCGGCATGCAGCAGCGTCTGCAAATCGCCCGCAATCTGGTGACGCATCCGACGCTGGTGTTTATGGATGAACCCACCGGCGGGCTGGATGTGTCGGTGCAGGCGCGACTCCTGGATCTGCTGCGCAGCCTGGTCCGCGATCTCAATCTGGCGGTGGTGATTGTCACCCACGACCTCGGTGTGGCGCGTCTGCTGGCACACCGTCTGCTGGTAATGAAAGAGGGGAAAGTGGTGGAGAGTGGCCTGACCGACCGGGTGCTGGATGATCCGCATCATCCGTATACCCAGCTGCTGGTCTCATCCATTGTTTAAATACTCCCCACAGGAATCATTATGAATCTGAAACTGCGTGTCGAAAATCTGTCAAAAACCTTTGTGATGCACAATCAGCAGGGGGCAGAACTGGTGGTGTTACGTAACGCCTCCTTACAGGTGGCTGCCGGGGAGTGCGTGGTGCTGCACGGTCATTCGGGCAGCGGTAAATCCACGCTGCTGCGTTCGCTGTATGCGAACTATCTGCCGGATAGCGGGCATATCTGGGTGGATCATCAGCAGCAGTGGGTTGACCTTGTCAGCGCCCCGGCGCGCCAGATCCTCAGCATTCGCCGCGATACGATTGGCTGGGTGAGCCAGTTTTTGCGCGTCATCCCGCGGATTTCCACGCTGGAGGTAGTGATGCAGCCGCTGCTGGAGCGTGGTGTGTCGCGATCCCAGAGCGAAGAGCGTGCCAAAGCATTGCTGGGCCGCCTTAACGTGCCGTCGCGCCTGTGGGGACTGGCACCGTCGACGTTTTCCGGCGGTGAGCAGCAGCGCGTCAATATTGCGCGCGGGTTTATTGCCGACTCTCCGATCCTGCTGTTGGATGAGCCGACCGCCTCACTCGATACCGCCAACAGCGCTGCCGTGGTGGCGCTGATTGAAGAGGCGCGCCAGCGCGGCGCGGCGATTGTCGGCATTTTTCATGATAACGCGGTGCGCGATCGCATCGCTGACCGTCTGCATGTGATGCAACCTGTTGCTCTGGAGCACGCCGAATGATCATCAATAACGTCAAACTGATCCTGGAAAATGAAGTGGTCGAGGGATCGCTGGCCTGTGAAAATGGCGTGATCCGCGCCTTCTCTGACACACAAAGCCAGCTTCCGGCAGCGATTGACGGCGAGGGCGGCTGGCTGATGCCCGGCATGGTCGAGCTGCATACCGACAATCTGGATAAGTTTTTTACCCCGCGCCCGAAGGTGGACTGGCCTGCGCACTCCGCCATGAGCAGCCATGATGCGCTGATTGTCGCCAGCGGCATTACCACGGTACTGGATGCGATTGGCGTGGGTGATGTGCGCGATGGCGGCCACCGCATGGAGAATCTGAATAAGATGATCGATGCGATTCGCCATGCGCAGAAGCATGGCCTGAACCGTGCCGAACATCGTCTGCACCTGCGCTGTGAACTGCCTCATGACTCAACGCTGCCGCTGTTTGAACAACTGATGTGTAACCCGGCACTGTCGCTGGTGTCACTGATGGATCACTCACCGGGGCAGCGCCAGTATGTGTCGCTGGCGGCATGGCGCACCTATTTTGGCGGCAAATATCAACTCAGCGATCGGCAGCTTGATGAGTACGAGGCCGATCAGCTACGCCTGGCGGCCCGCTGGTCCACGCCGAACCGTGAGGCGATTTCTGCCTGGTGTCGTCAGTATCACATTCCGCTGGCCAGCCACGATGACGCCACCTATGAACACGTGGTTGAATCGAAAGGGGTAGGCAGCGTTATCGCTGAGTTCCCGACCACCGAAGAGGCCGCACGCGCCTCGCGTGAAATGGGCTTACAGATACTGATGGGGGCGCCGAATATTGTGCGTGGCGGCTCGCACTCCGGCAACGTGGCGGCCAGCGAGCTGGCACAGCTGGGGCTGCTGGATATTCTCTCGTCGGATTACTATCCCGCCAGCCTGCTGGATGCGGCATTCCGTCTTGCCGCCGATGAACGTAACAGCATGACGCTGCCTGCGGCCATCGCGCTAGTGACGCGTAACCCGGCCCGTTCCATCGGCCTTGACGATCGCGGTGTGATTGATGAAGGCAAACGGGCCGATCTGGTGCTGGTGCGTGCGCACCGCGATCAGGTCTATGTATCGTCGGTGTGGGCGCAGGGCAGGAAGGTGTTCTGATGGGGCGGCTGATCTGGCTGATGGGCCCTTCCGGCTCCGGCAAAGACAGCCTGCTACTGGCGCTGCGTGAATGCGCACCGGAGCGGATGATTGTGGCGCATCGCTATATCACCCGCAGCGCCAGCGCCGGGGGCGAAAACCATATCGCCCTCAGCGAGCATGAGTTCCGACGTCGGCGTGAATACGGTCTGTTTGCCCTCGACTGGCAGGCGCATCATTTTTACTACGGGCTGGGTATTGAGATCGATCAGTGGCTGGCAAGTGGGCTGGATGTGGTGGTGAACGGTTCACGGCTGCATCTGGCGGCTGCCCGTCAGCGTTACGGTGAGCGGCTGTTGCCGGTGTGTTTGCAGGTGTCGGCGGAGATCCTCGCCGGGCGACTGCGCCAGCGCGGTCGCGAGGATGAAGCCGCCATTGAACAGCGGTTGCAGCGTGCGGCAGAGCCGGTGGCGGCAGGGTGTATGACGTTAAGTAATGATGGGCCATTGAGTGAGACATTACAGGGTTTTTCGGCGTTGTTAGCACAGCCCCGTTGACGGCGGGCGGGTCATGACCCGCCCCTACGCAACACCCACTGACCTGCGCATTCTCCAGGGGCGAGGCATGCCTCGCCCGCGTCCCGTAATGCAACACCCACTGACCTGCGCATTCTGTAGGGGTGAGGCATGCCTCGCCCGCGTCCCGTAATGCAACACCCACTGAACTGCACATTCTGTAGGGGTGAGGCATGCCTCGCCCAATGTCCCGTAATGCAACCCCCACTGACCTGCGCTTCTGTAGGGGCGAGGCATGCCTCGCCCGCGTCCCGTAATGCAACCCCCACTGACCTGCGCTTCTGTAGGGGCGAGGCATGCCTCGCCCGATGTCCCGTAATGCAACACCCACTGACCTGCGCATTCTGTAGGGGTGAGGCATGCCTCGCCCGATGTCCCGCTTCAGCAACATTGACGTTCCGGAAAATTCCTGACTTAATTCCCCCTCCAGGGGGAGCCAGGCAACTGGCTGAGAAATCGTAAAAGATTCAGCGCGATGACCCTTAACACCTGATCCGGATAATGCCGGCGAAGGGATGGGGCAACTTACCTCTCTTTTGCCGGTAGTCTGCTTATAAGGACTACCTGATGACCACTCGTTTTACCGACACACTCCGTACACTGAGCCAGCCCATCTGGACACAGGCCGTCACGCATCGTTTTGTTCGCGAGCTCTATGATGGCAGCGTGGATCGCCAGGTGATGAGCACTTACCTCACCCAGGATCACCGTTTTCTCGACAGCTTCCTCACCTTAGTCGGATCGGCCATTGCCAGTGCCGACAGCCCCGCAGCCCGCCTGCGCTTTGGTCGCTGCGCCGGGGTTGTCTCCGGTGAAGAGAACACCTATTTTCTGCGCGCATTTGAGGCGCTGGACGTCAGCGCTGCGCAGCGCGACGCCGAACCGGACACTTCTCCCACTGCGGGATTCAAGGCGATCATGCTGGAGGCCGCTGCCACGCGCTCCTATGCGGTGATCCTGACCGTACTCAATGTCGCCGAGTGGCTGTACCTCGACTGGGCGTCACAGGCCCCGCTGCCATTGCCTGCCAGTTTTGTTCACGCCGAGTGGATTATGTTGCACGATAACCCCGATTTCCGCGAATTTGTCGCCTTTTTACGTCAGGAGCTCGACCGTGTTGGCCCGGCACAGCAGGCGCAGTGTGAGGATTTCTTCCTGCGCGCCGTGACGCTGGAAAAGGCTTTCTTTGATGCGGCTTATCAATAAACAGATCTGATTATTCGCAGTGGCCGACCTTTTCGGGTCGGCCTTTTTGCCGGAGTGATAATGCCGTTGTGCAGGTTGATGAGACGACGCTTAATCGCTCTTTAACGCGGCGGTGACGTGGCCGATGGCGCGTAGCACATCGTCGGAACTGTCGCGTATATCAGCGATGACGCCGCCGGCTTCCTGCGCCAGCTCCACGCCGCGATCGGCACGTTGCAGGTTTGAGGTAATGCCTTTCTGCGCTTTGCTCGCCAGCAGGTGATTTTGCTGCACCATCTGTTCGATTTCGGTGGTGGCGCGGTTGATGTTTTGCGCCAGCGTGCGCACTTCGTTGGCCACCACCGCGAAGCTGCGACCCTGCGTGCCTGCGCGGGCGGCTTCCACCGCCGCATTGAGGGCCAGCAGGTTGGTCTGATCGGCAATACGACGAATACTGGTCACGATCTGGCCGATATTGTCTGAGGAATCCCCGAGCCCGGTGATATCGCCAGAGATCCCGTGCAGTTCACCTGCCAGTTCATTCATGGTCTGCACGCTGTTGGCAATCACGCTGGCACCGCGTTTTGTGCTTTCGCTGGTTTGCAGCGCCGTTTGATAAGCCTGTTGGGCTGCATCACGCTCTAGCTGGTTTTTCTCAACCTGGGCGGTGACATCGGTGGCAAACTTCACCACTTTATACAGCTCACCACTGTCGTCGAACACCGGGTTATAGGTCGCGCGCAGCCAGAGGGTAGACCCTTGCTTGTTGACGCGCTGAAACTGGCCGGAAATAAACTCACCACGGTTGAGCTTCTGCCAGAACAGTGTGTATTCCGGGCTGCTGCGCAATGTTGCGGAACAGAACTGGCTGTGATGCGCACCGATAATTTCACTGGCGCGATATCCCATGGTTTTAAGAAAGTTATCGTTAGCTTTCAGCACTTCGCCTTTAAGGTTAAAGGCAATCACCGCCATTGAGCGCTCGATAGCATTGGTCATTGCCCGTTGCTCCTGGGCATCCATAATGCGCGACGTGATGTCGGTAGCGAGCTTAATAATTTTGAACACGCGCCCGTTACGATCCCGCACCGGTACATAGTTGGCTTCGAGCCACACCGGACGGCCATTTTGCGCCACGCGCAGAAATTTATCGCTGAAACTTTCCCCGCGATTCAGCCGCATCCAGAAGTCCTGATACTGGCGCGACGCCAACAGGTCCGGCGTGCAAAACAGGCTGTGATGCTGCCCGACCACCTCATTCAGTTCGTAGCCCATTTTCTCAAGAAACAAGCTATTAGCCGTGATGATGGTGCCATCGGTCATGAATTCGATCATGGCGATAGAGTCTTTTAATGAGTCAAGCGTGGCAGAAGAGTGAGTGCGTTTCTGCCACGCAAGGCGTGACGTGATACCTGATGCAATAGTGGAAAACATGGTGGACCTTATTATTAGAGTTAGCTGTCCACAGGGTTATCGGCGGGAGGGGATAAACATTCAATCTTTGTTAATTTGCTCAGTGCCCTTTTCGGTCTGTCATGCTTCCATCACCCCTCTGTCATTAAACTTTCATCGCACAGGTGGTTAATAGGGCGCACAGCGGATAACGCGCAACCTGATAATGGACAACACATGGCACAGGCATTGTTAAAAATTGCCCCCCAGCAGCAGGCGATCCCCCACGCGGAGCATCGTGCAAAAGTGCTGGCAGTGAATGGACTCGGAAAATCATACGGCACACAGACGCGCGTCTTGCAGGACATTAACTTTGACCTGCACGCCGGTGAACTGGTGGCGGTGATTGGTCGCAGCGGCGCAGGAAAATCAACGCTGCTGCATGTGCTGAATGGCACCCTCCCGGCCAGCGAAGGCGCCATCCTTCACTTCAATGATCATGGCAAACAACAGAACATTGTTGAGCTGAATACCCGGCAGATGCGCCAGTGGCGCAGCGAGTGCGGCATGATCTTCCAGGATTTCTGCCTGGTACCGCGGCTGGATGTGCTGACCAATGTCCTGCTGGGCCGTCTGAGCCAGACCTCGACGCTGAAATCCTTCTTTAAAATCTTCCCCGATGCCGATCGTGCCCGCGCTATCGGCCTGCTGGAGTGGCTGAACATGCTGCCTCAGGCCTTGCAGCGGGCAGAAAATCTCTCCGGTGGACAGATGCAGCGTGTGGCGATCTGCCGTGCGTTGATGCAGAACCCGAAGATTTTGCTGGCCGATGAGCCGGTTGCCTCGCTCGACCCAAAAAATACCCGGCGCATTATGGATGTGCTGCGTCAGGTGAGTGAAAACGGCATCAGCGTGATGGTGAACCTGCACTCGGTGGAGCTGGTGAAAGAATATTGTACGCGTGCCATTGGCGTTGCTAAGGGCCGCATTGTGTTTGACGGCCATCCGTCAGAACTGACCGATGATCTTTTGCATGTGTTGTATGGCGACGAAAACTCTGAACTTAACGATGCCCATCACGGCTGACGGTCACACCGCAGGCATGACGGGTAATAACACTTTTATGGGACACGGAACTCAGCAATGAAAAAAATGATTCTCGCAGCAGTAATCGGTAGTCTGATGGCAGCTAACGTCTCTGCCGCTGACGCACCGAAAGAACTGAATTTAGGTATCCTCGGCGGCCAGAATGCCACGCAGCAGATTGGTGATAACCAGTGCGTGAAAGATTTCTTCGATAAAGAGCTGAACGTTGATACCAAACTGCGTAATTCGTCTGACTATTCTGGTGTGATCCAGGGCCTGATCGGCGGCAAAGTGGATATGGTGCTGAGCATGTCACCGTCATCGTATGCCTCGGTCTACATCAATGACCCGAAAGCTGTCGATGTGGTTGGCATTGTGGTGGATGACGCCGATAAATCACGCGGCTATCACTCTGTTGTCGTTGTGAAAGCGGACAGTCCGTACAAAACACTGGCCGACCTGAAAGGCAAATCATTTGGTATGGCCGACCCGGATTCCACTTCCGGCTTCCTGATCCCGAACGAAAGCTTCAAGAAAGAGTTTGGCGGTTCGGTGGATGACAAATACAAAGGCCACTTCTCCAGCGTGACCTTCTCCGGCGGCCACGAGCAGGATGTACTGGGCGTGCTGAACGGTCAGTTCGAAGGCGCAGTGACCTGGGCCTCGATGATCGGCGATTACAACACCGGTTACACCAGCGGTGCATTCACCCGAATGATCCGTGCCGGTAACCCGGACCTGATGAAGAAAATTCGTATCATCTGGCAGTCACCGCTGATCCCGAACGGTCCGGTGCTGGTGAGCAACAAGCTGCCTGCTGATTTTAAAGCGAAGCTGGTCACGGCTATCAAAAAGCTGGATACCGAACATCACAGCTGCTTCGTCAAAGCCGTGGGTGGCGCCCAGCATATCGGCCCGGCTACCGTGGCTGATTATCAGGCGATCATCGATATGAAACGTGCGCTGACCAAAGCCCGTTAATCACCCGTTCTCTTCTCCGCTGATAAGGGTCGACTGCCGTCGACCCTTCACTCAGGTATCCGCATGACACATCCCGATTTTGAACGCTATTACCAGCAGATCCGCGGTAAGCAGAAGCGCGACACGCTGCTGTGGTCCCTGACGCTGCTGGTGCTGTACCTCGCCTCCGGCCAGATGGCGGAATTTAATCTGCACACCATATGGGTGTCGTTGCCGCACTTTTTCGATTACCTCGCGGAAACCGTGCCCACGCTGAGCGCCTCACGCTTGTTTGCCGACAGCCATACGGAAGGCTCACTGGCTTACTGGGGCTATCGTCTGCCTATTCAGCTGCCGCTGATTTGGGAAACACTGCAACTGGCGCTGGCCGCGACCCTGGCATCGGTGATGGTGGCGGGCGTATTGGCCTTTTTCGCTGCCAGCAACACCCAAACACCGCGCAGCGTGAGTTTCGCCATTCGTACCTGTGTGGCTTTCCTGCGTACCATGCCGGAACTGGCGTGGGCAGTGATGTTTGTTATGGCGTTTGGTATTGGCGTGATCCCGGGCTTTCTGGCACTGGCGCTGCACACCATTGGCAGCCTGACCAAACTGTTCTATGAAGCGATTGAAAGTGCGTCAGATAAACCGGTGCGCGGCCTGGCATCCTGCGGGGCATCGTCGTTGCAGCGTATGCGTTTCGCGCTCTGGCCGCAGGTCAAACCGGTGTTTCTCTCGTATGGTTTTATGCGTTTTGAGGTCAATTTCCGTCAGTCCACGATCCTCGGACTGGTGGGGGCGGGGGGCATCGGCCAGGAGCTGATGACCAACATCAAACTGGACCGTTATGACCAGGTCAGTATGACGCTGATTCTGATTATTGTGGTGGTCTCGCTGCTGGATATGGTGTCCGGACGGGTGCGTCAGCGTGTTGTGGAAGGAAACCGCTCATGATGGGATTAATCGGCAGTGACAAGCTGGAAGGCATGAAGCAGCAGCATCAGGCGCTGTTTGCCATTCAGCGCAGCTACCTGAGGCGCATCGGGCTGATTGCGGCAGCCATCCTGCTTTACTACGTGTTTTTCTTCACCCAGTTTGGCATCAGCTGGCAGCAGCTCACTATTGGCTTAGGCCAGCTGGCGCACTATTTTATGCGCATGTTTGTCTGGCATGACGTGGCGAACTGGCCGTTTGCCTACTATTTCAGCCAGATCTTTATCACGCTGGCGATTGTCTTCGCCGGTACGATCACCGCCACACTGCTGGCCTTACCGCTGTCATTTCTTGCAGCACGCAACGTGATGGCCACGCCTGTGCTGCGTCCGGTGGCGCTGGTGGTTCGTCGCCTGCTGGATATCCTGCGCGGAATTGATATGGCAATCTGGGGGCTGATTTTCGTGCGTGCTGTCGGCATGGGGCCGCTGGCCGGGGTGCTGGCGATTATCATGCAGGATGTCGGGCTGCTGGGGAAACTTTACGCGGAAGGGCATGAAGCCGTGGAACGTTCACCAGGACGCGGGTTAAATGCGGTGGGGGCCAACAGCCTGCAAAAACATCGTTACGGTATTTTCACCCAGTCATTCCCGGCGTTTCTGGCGCTGAGCCTGTATCAAATTGAGTCGAATACCCGATCAGCGGCCGTGCTGGGCTTTGTCGGCGCTGGCGGTATCGGCCTGGTGTATGCCGAAAATATGCGCCTGTGGAACTGGGATGTGGTGATGTTTATTACCCTGATCATGGTCGTGATCGTAATGATCATGGACCATCTCTCGGCGAAACTACGCAAACGCTATATCAGCGGGCAACCCGTGCCGCTGTTTACGCCAGAAAAATAGCGTAAGGACCCTCTGTTTGTAGGGGTGGGGCAAGCCCCGCCCGGGTCAGACATGTCTGACCCCTACGATACAGCGTTCCACCACAGCTTATTCAGCGTGTAATAGCGGGCATCAGGATCGGGTTGCTTCTCCCATGCATATGCGGCTGCACTTCGGCATGCCAGCGTGGCATTCTGTGCTCAGTTCCACACCAGGGGATGCTGGGGGGAAAGATGTGGCTGACGGCGAGGATAGTCGGTCGTTTCGCGAGTCATTGACAGCTCCTGTTCAGGACAATAACGGGTGAATGGAGGGCGATGGCAGGCAGTTCAGCCAGACGCTAAGCGTAGACGAAAAACCCCGCTATGAGGGCATAGCGCTGAGGGATCCCCACAAAACAAGACCTGCATTATTGGCAGCCACCTTCTTTAATCCTGATTCAAATCAATCCGCAGAGGCTGTCACAAGGTGGGGGTTGTAATACCCACAGCGAGCAGACGTTCTGCGGGGATGGGGCCAGTTTGAGGTAAGCCGGACGTCACGCGGCAGGGACGCCGCGTGCCGAGGCCCGCATGGATGCGTCTTTTGCCGATCCGGCGTGCTCAAACTGGCCTCAGACCTGAAGCCGAATGATCAGCCATTCATTTTTGTGGGAATACCTCAGGGCATAGCGGGGTAATTGTGAGTTGTACCGATTTAAATGGGCTGTAGAGATTAGCGCTCAGGGCGCAGATAACGCAGCGTGGCATCCACCACTAACCGGCGGTTACGCGCCAGGCTCTGCTGTTCGGTTTCATTGCCGCCAAACAGCGTATGGAAGGTGTAATGGTTGCCGACGTTGTGGAAGCTGATGCTGCTGATCAGGCGGTGAACGTCCACGGTGGTGACATGCGGATCAAACTCACCGCTCTGTTTTCCGCGTATCAGTACCGCATCCAGTACATCCAGCGCGCTTTGGTTCAGCGTTTTGATCGTCTCTGACTGGCGAATATAGCGGCCACGCATCAGGTTCTCACTGCAGATCAGGCGCATAAAATCGGGATGCGAAATGTGATAATCGAAGCTGGCTTCCGCCAGGCGGGCAATGGCCATGCCTGGTGACATCTCGGCCAGATTCAGGCCGGTCTCATGCTGGCGGATCTCGCGATACACCAGGTGCAGAACCTCGATATACAGCTGCTCTTTATTGGTGAAGTGATACACCACCATTCGCTTGGTGGTCTGCGCATCCTCGGCAATCTGCTCCATACGTGCACCCTGTAAGCCGAATTCAGCAAAGGTGGTGAGGGCGCTGGCGAGGATGCGTTTCTTTAACCCTTCCGGATCGTTTTTACGTTTGACGGGGGCTGGCATAGTGAATCTATATCCATCATTTTCAGTGGAAACCGCCGCCAGAGTAGCGCCTGAGGCGCTGATTTACAAATAGTGCCTCGCAAAATCGCCGTCACCAAATAGCCAGATAAACCGGTCTGCGATAAAATAATCGTTCACATATTGTGACCATGAAGGGATGTCTGTATACTTTGCAACCATGATAACGAAGAGGGATCTATGCGTGTTATCTCAAGACGACCGTTTATCGAGGCTGCCCGCTGCTATCCGAACGCAGCACTCTCGCTTGATGATATCTGGAGGGTACTGAACTCAAGGGATTACATTACACCTGAGCAGTTGAAAGCCCAGTTTGCCTCACTGGACAGATTCAAGTATCGGCGTAAATGGTGGGTCATCAATGCCGCGGGGAACCACCTGCGCATCATTACCTATATCAAGTTTGAGACACAAAATGTATTTATTAAGCATATTGTTACGCACGATGAATACGACAGGTTAACGGACTACTATCGGAGGCACCCGGAATGAGGGTTGCAGAAAAAAAATTTCATACCGCACTCAGTGCCAGTGCTGCACTGATTCATGCGATTCCTTTCCTTGGTCGTCAAGCAACCACACATGACTATGAAGAGGCACTGGTGCTGGTGGAGTACCTGATCGATCACGATGATGAAAATCCACTGATCGATATTCTGGCGAAGAAAATTTCCGCCTGGGAAAATGTTGCACCGGCATTCGCGGATTTTAATGCGCGTATTGATGCAACACCGCGCGAACTGGCAGTACTGCGGGTTTTAATGGATCAGCATGGCCTGAACCAGAGCAGCTTCCAACAGGAGATTGGCAGCCGCTCGCTGGTGAGTATGATCATGAGTGGCCAGCGGGCCTTAACGCTGGAACATATGAGAGCGCTGGCGAAACGGTTCAGCATTCCGCTTGCCACTTTTATCGAATAATAGCGGGCTGACTACACTGTTGAAAACCACGGATGCATGCGCTCGGTGACGCTGGTGTGATGCTCTTTAATGCGGGTTTTCAGCTGTGCCTCCGTGGGAAGCGGGCGGCCGCGTAATACCGCCTCAGCAGTGGCACCAAAGGTGATAATCCCCCGGGTGGCGATGTCGGCGGCGGCAACATATCCCGCCAGTGCATCCTGCTCGCCGCTGCTTTCTTCCGCCTTCTGGCGGCAACTCACCAGTAATCCTTCCAGCGCCCGGTACAGTTCACGCGCTTCACCCAGCACCGGGATCTTACCGCTGGAATCATTCAATACCTGCTCAAGCCGGGTAAACACCGCGGCATTATCGCCCGCGCTGAACAGGGTCTCCAGCGTTTGCTGCCAGTGGTGCCAGGTGCGGACAAACAGCGCATTCTGCACCAGCGGCAGGCTGGCATGCTGCCAGCGAAAGTGCTCACTCAGATGGCTGACCCGCTGCTGCAGCTCACAAAACTGGGCTTCATTCACCAGCGCGGCAGGAACCACCGGGTTAAGCGCAGCAATAAAAGCGGCCACTTCATCTTCGGTTTCTGGGGTGATCAGCGGCAAAATTTTTCGCTGTTGCAGGAGCTTAAGCTGGCTGAGGTCATAAAACGCTGCACTGACCCGTTCTCCGGCCAGTAATGCACGATTAATGGTATGAATTACCTCTGCTGACTGCACCCGGGAACGTTGTTCCAGCAGGGCGCTGTGCAGTTGGCCGTAGGCAGGGGATGGGCTGAGTTCAGTATTCATCGGGCGCCTCACGGTGATGAGAATCCGGCCCGTAGCCGGGCAGTGCCACAGAGTATGGCAGAATCTCAGCCACCTATCAGGCCGGGCGGGCTTTCTCGCGCCGCCACTGCGTAGGGGAGCAGTGAAAATGTTGCTGAAATACCTTGGCAAACTGCATCTGACTGGTGTAACCCAATGAATAGGCTATTACTTTTATTGGCAGGCTGTGGTCAGAGAGCAGCGAAGTGGCCACCTCCATCCGCAGCAACAACAGATACTGTTTCGGACCATAGCCGAACTGCTGCTGAAACAGGCGGCTGAGATAGCTGCGGTCAATATTGCAGTGGTCTGCCACCTCGCCAATCGCGAGATTACGGTGGTAGTGGCGTTCAATAAACTGAATGGCACTGTCCAGGTGTTTATTTCCGCAACGGGTTTCCTCACCGTCCTCGTGGTGCGCGTTGGCGATTAATGCATCAAGAAACAGGCAGGTTAACCCGGCGATACGCAGCGAATGTACCGGGTCCTGCGCCACCAGTTGTTGCAAATAGGGGTAGGCAGGGCAGGGAGAAAGCGTCTCTTTTGGCCGATATAATGGCATGTCACGGCGTAACCCGCATTTTTCCAGGCTTCTCAACGCAATCAATCCATCCAGTTCCACCCACATATATTCCCATGGCCGCTGTTTATCGGCGGTGTAGGTGGTGATCTCATGCGGATGGATAAGAAACGCCTCCCCCTGACGCACGGGCCAGCGCCGATCGCCGCTAAACAGCGTCCCGCCGCCGCGTATCACATAATGTAAAAGATAGTGCTGGCGCACTGCGGGGCCATAGCTGTGCTGGCTGGCGCAGACTTCATGCCCGTACTGATAAATGTTTAGACCGAACTGGGCAATGTCATCGGGGTGAATATCTTTCTGCATGGCATCTTCCTTTTATTTTTCAGCTCATTACAGCAGTGAATCGTCAGCTGGTTGCGTGAAATAAACCCGGATTGTGACATTGCACCGTTATTTTACTCGTCGGGGACGGTAATTAGCGAGCCAGATCACAGTTCGATTTGGCGGTCGTTTTTCACCATATCAATGTCAAAAAATGGCATAGGCAGCCGTGCGCCTGCTGCCTAAAGTGAGTGCAACTTCACCTCATGGATTCAAAAGGGCACAACAATGAAAATTACGTTTCTCGGAGCAGGCAGTACGGTATTTGCGAAGAATGTACTGGGGGATATTCTGGCAACGCCCGCGTTGCAGCAGGTGGATATCGCCCTGTATGACATTGACGCTGAACGGCTTAATGACTCCTGGCTGATGCTGAATAATCTCAATGCCAATCTGTGCCAGGGCAAAGCTCGCATTGAGAAATACGCCGGCGTGGAGCAGCGCCGCCATGCGTTGCAGGGGGCCAGCTATGTGATTAACGCCATCCAGGTGGGCGGCTACGATCCCTGCACCATCACTGATTTTGAGATCGCGAAAAAGTACGGCCTGCGCCAGACCATTGCCGATACTCTCGGTATTGGCGGCATCTTCCGTGCGTTGCGCACCATTCCGGTGATGCTGGATTTCGCCCGTGATATGGAAGCGGTGTGCCCGGATGCCTGGCTGCTGAACTACACCAACCCGATGGCGTCGCTGACCGGTGCCATGCTGCAACACACGGGGATTAAAACCGTTGGCCTGTGCCACAGCGTGCAGGTTTGTGCTGAGACACTGCTGAAGTCCGTTGATATGTCGATGGACGGTGTGAAATGGCAGATTGCCGGTATCAACCATATGGCGTGGTTGCTCAATATTACCCGTGATGGCGAAGACATTTACCCGGAGATCAAACGCCGCGCGTTGGCCCTGACGGATAAACATGACGATATGGTGCGTCACGAAATCATGCGCGTCTTTGGCTATTACGTCACCGAGTCCTCCGAACATAATGCGGAATATATGCCGTACTGGATCAAGCGCAACTATCCCGAGCTGATTGAACGTTTTAATATTCCGCTGGATGAATATCCGCGTCGCTGTATTGAGCAGATCGACCGCTGGCATCAGCAGCGCGATAAGCTGACGCAAAACGAGAACCTCAGCCATACGCGCAGCCACGAGTACGCGTCGTGGATGATTGAAGCGATGGAAACCGATGTGCCGTATAAGATTGGCGGCAACGTTCTGAATCACGGGCTGATCACCAACCTGCCGTCCCAGGCCTGCGTAGAGGTGCCGTGTCTGGTTGATGGTCAGGGTGTGACACCATGTTATGTCGGCGACCTGCCGCCACAGCTGGCGGCACTTAACCGCACCAATATTAATACCCAGCTGCTGACCATTGAGGCCGCGATCAGCCATAAAAAAGAGCATATCTACCATGCTGCGCTGCTTGACCCGCACACCGCTGCGGAACTGTCGATTGATGACACGGTGAAGCTGTGCGACGAACTGATCGCCGCCCACGGTGGCTGGTTGCCCACTTACCGTTAATCTCTGAAACGGCTACAGCGCTTTGGCTCGTGGCGGCCACTTACGGTCGCCATTTACGATGACACTGGCAGGGATTAATCACGATGACAGTTTCGGTAAAGACAAAAATCAGCTACGGGCTGGGGGCATTCGGTAAGGATTTTGCCATCGGCATTATCTATATGTATCTGATGTACTACTACACCGATGTGGTTGGGGTATCGGTCAGTATGGTGGCCTCACTGTTCCTGGTGGCACGCATTCTTGATGCCTTCTTTGACCCGGTGATGGGCTGGATTGTTGAGCGCACCCGCACCCGCTGGGGCAAGTTTAAACCCTGGATATTGATTGGTACGCTGAGCAATTCGGTGGTGCTGGTCTCCGTTTTCTGTGCGCATAACTTCGAGGGCGGTGCGCTGATTGCGTGGATTTGGGCGACCTATCTGCTGTGGGGTTTTACCTATACCCTGATGGACGTGCCGTTCTGGTCGCTGGTGCCCTGCATTACCCTCGACAAACGGGAACGTGAAGCGCTGATCCCGTGGCCGCGTTTCTTCGCCAGTCTGGCGGGTTACACCACCGGGGTGATCGGTCTGCCGCTGGTGAACTACCTGGGTGACGGCAACAAAGGGCAGGGGTTTATGCTGTTCTCGCTGATCCTGGTGGTGTTCTTTATCCTCTCTGCGATCATCACGCTGCGTAATATCGAAGAGAAATACTCTTCCTCTGCCGTGCCGAATGCGCCAGAGCAGACCACCATTAAAGCCGTACTCAGCATGATTTTCCGCAACCGCCCCTTGTTCGCGCTGCTGTTGATGGCGCTGGCCTGGAATCTGGCACATAACGTGATTACCGCATTTGCCATCTACTACTTCACCTATGTGGTGGGCCGGGCAGAGCTGTTCCCGTGGTACATGATGTATGCCGGGATCGCCAACCTGATCGCCATCCTCTGCTTCCCGAAACTGGTGGCGCGCTTCTCACGGCGGGCGATCTGGATTAGCGCCTCGGTGCTGCCGGTGATGAGCTGCCTGCTGCTGCTGGTGGTGGGCATGTATGCGCCACAGAGCGCGACGCTGATTTCACTGTCCGGGATTCTGGTCAACATTGGCGGGGCGTTCTTCTGGGTGATGCTGGTGATTATGGTCGCGGATACCGTGGACTACGGCGACTACGCGCTGGGCGTTCGCATTGAAAGTATCGCCTTCTCGGTGCAGACCATGGTGGTGAAAGCCGGTGCCGCGTTTGCCGGGCTGCTGATTGGTGTGATGCTGGGTGTGGTGGGGTATGTGCCAGGCGCGCAGCAGTCAGCCAGCACCATCATGGGGATGCAGGGGATTATGATTGGCCTGCCGCTGGTGTTCTTTGTTCTCACGCTGTGGATCTACCTGCGTCACTACAAGCTGGATGGCGAAATCCTGCATGAAATGCAGCGGGCCTTACAGCATAAATATGGCGAAGGGCAGGGGGTGATGACGGCGCAGGTCAGGCCGCTGGAGAGTGACGCTGAGGGCAGATATACATCTGAGACGTTGAATCCGGGTCACCTCAAACCGTAGTGGACGTGCGCGATTGTCCAGGTCAACGTCAAGGGCGTTTCGCTTTCCCGCTGCGCGGGCTGAGCGACCCAGGGTGGGCAGTCGCCCCCACCCTGGGGACCCGGGCTTGCGGCTGGCGCATCGCCCGCTTTCAGCGGGTGCCTTCGCAAGCGTCGTTCACCGACGGAGCGGTCGTGACGGCACATCCCTGTGCCGGCTCTCCCTCTCACCGCCGTCCTGGCGGTTCGTCCTGGTTCACTGTGCTTCCTCAGCGCTGCTGAATGCCGCCTCAACCTCAAAACCCAGGTCAACACCCAACCCGAAAACAACTCAGGGCGCGTAGATACCGTCTTGCCCGTAATGTTGAGCAGGACGCCAATCCGGAGTTACGGGGCGATCGGAAAAGATGATCGCCCCCTACGAAAGATAGCCATGCAGTCGGGGTTTTAAAATTTACAGCGAGCGCTATCTTGCGGGGATGGGGCCCGTTTGAGGTAAGCCGGACGTCACGCGACAGGACGTCGCGTGCCGAGGCCCGCAGGGATGCGGCCGTTGCCGTTCCGGCGTGCTCAAACGGGCCTCAGCCCTGAAGCCAGACTGCCAGCGACAAAAATGGCTGGGGATCCCTCAGTGGATGACCTTTTTTCGGTCGTCCCGTGGCAGGCGTTATCTCCAGGTACACAGAATCCCCCGTTAAATACGGGGAATTGTAACTACAGATTGCTAATTGTAATGTTATAAAGTAACAGTTATCATCCGCAGCGCGGGCGTCAGCCTGCGTTGTTCCCTTTCTCTGGATAAAGGATTGATAACGGATGCACAAATTTTTACGCTCACCGCTGCTGGCCCTGATGCTGGCGGCCATTGCTGCCCCGGCCAGTGCCGCCCCTGAGCGGATCGCCGCGCTGGTCGCCCCCTTCGAAATCAAAGGTACAGACCCGACGCTTTCCGGCGATATTTTCCTGAAAATGTCGATTGTTGAAACCCTCGTCAACGCGGATACCGCCGGGCAGCCGCTGCCTGGCCTGGCGACCAGCTGGACGGTGTCCGACGATGGTCTGCTGTGGCGCTTTACCCTGCGTGCTGGCGTGAAATTCCATGATGGCAGTCCGCTGACTGCTGAGAGTGTGGTGAATGCGCTGGAAGTCTCACGCAGTAAACCCGGCCTGCTGGATAAAGCCCCGGTCACCGCCATCCTCGCCGAAGCAGGGCAGGTAGTGATTGCGCTCAGCCAGCCGTTTACGCCGCTGCTCAGTATGCTGGCGGAAAACCGTGCTCAGATCCTGGCGCCCGCGTCCTACGATGTCGCGCACAAAGTCGTGCAGATTATCGGTAGCGGCCCATACCGGATGACCTCCTTGCAGGCACCGCAGAAGCTGACCGTGACCCGTTTCCACGACTACTGGGGCAAAGCCCCTGCCATTGAGCAGGCCAGCTACATGGCCGTGGGTCGCGCGGAAACCCGTGCCCTGCTGGCTGAAAGTGGCAATGCCGATATGGTACTGAATCTCGATCCTGCCAGCCGCACCCGTCTGAAAAACAACCGCAACGTGCAGCTCCTGTCAGTCTCGATCCCGCGTAGCGTCCTGCTGAAAGTGAATGCCGGGCATCCGCTGCTGAATGATGTGCGTGTGCGCCAGGCGCTGAGCATGGCGCTCGATCGTCAGGGTATTGCACGCGCCATTTTGCGATATCCGGCGGCGGCCGATCAGCTGTTTCCTCCTTCCGTGGCACAGTGGCATAACGCCAGCCTGACGCCTCTGGCGAATCAGCCGCAGCAGGCCCAGGCACTGCTGGCGGAGCTTGGCTGGAAGCCGGGTGCAGACGGCGTGCTGCAACGTAACGGCAAGCCGTTCTCCCTGACGCTGACCACCTATCCGGACCGCCCGGAGCTGCCACTGATTGCGGCGGCCATCCAGCAACAGCTGCGTGAAGTGGGCGTGCAGGTGGCGATCAACGCCACCAACTCCGGGGAAATTGCCGCGAAGCATCATGACGGCACGCTGGAGCTGGCGCTGGTGGCACGTAACTTTGCGCTGACGCCAGATCCACTGGGTACACTGTTGCAGGATTATCCACCTCAGGGCGGAGAGTGGGGGGCAATGAACTGGAGCAACGCCACGTTCAATCAGACCCTGGCCGACCTGGTGCAGGGCCGCGACCCGGCGAAAAGCCAGGCAGAACGTCAGCAGTTAACGCGCATTCTGCAAACCGATCTGCCCACCATTCCGGTGGCCTGGTATCAGCAGACCGCGGCCGTGTCTAAACGTCTGAGTGGTGCCACCCTTGACCCGTTTGAGCGCACCTTCGGACTGGAAAAAATGAGGTGGGCTGAATGATACGGATGCTGGGCTACCGCTTGTTGCAGGCCGGACTGGTGGCGCTGCTGGTCGGCGGCCTGACCTTTGTGCTGATGCGCTCGCTGCCGGGGGATATTGCCTACCGTATTGCGGCGGGGCGTTACGGTTATGACCGCGTTGATGCGGCGGCGGCCAGCGCGGTTCAGCAAGAACTTGGGCTGGATCGCCCGGCCTGGCAGGCGCTGGCTGACTGGTTTGTGCAACTGCTGCACTTCAATCCCGGTAACTCGCTGGTGTCCGGTGCGCCGGTGATGGAAGAGATAGGTCATCAGCTGGGGCAGACCCTGCTGTTGGCGGCCGTGGCGCTGCTACTGTCACTGCTGCTCGGCCCGCCGCTCGGCATTCTGGCCGGGTTGTCCCCCGGTGGGAAGCTGGATCGCGCGCTGCTGGCGATCTCCACCACGCTGCGTGCGCTGCCGCACTTTGTGCTCGGGCTGATTCTGGTGGTGATCTTTGCGCTCAACCTGGGCCTGCTACCTGCGGCCGGCTATGGCGATGTGCAGCATGTGCTGCTGCCTGCCCTGACGCTGGCCCTCGGGTTGGCTGCGGTGTCCAGCCGGGTGGCGCGCAACGCTATGCGCCAGGTGACTGACTCGGCCTGGTATCAGTTTGGCCGCACCAAAGGGCTAAAAGAGGGCACGCTGTTCTGGCGGCACGGTCTGCGCAACGTCAGCGTGCCGCTGGTGACGTACCTCAGCGTTCAGTTTATCTACCTGATTGAAGGCGTGATCGTGGTGGAGACGCTGTTCGCCTGGCCGGGCATTGGTCATGCACTGGTGCATGCGATTTTTGCCCGCGATGTGCCGATGATTCAGGGTACGGCACTGGTTATGGGATTGATGTTTGTGCTGCTCAACGCACTCAGTGACGGGCTGTGTTACTGGCTCGATCCGCGAAGGAAAAATGCATGATGATGACGATAGTGCGCCGCAGTTCGCTGGCGCAACGGACCGGGGCAGCACTGTTACTGTTGCTGGTGGTGTTTGCTTTTGTGCTGCCGCTGCTGTGGCCGCAGGACCCGGTGCGGCAGAAGCTGATGCTGGCACTGCAATGGCCTGACCTCAGTGCCCCCTTCGGTTATGACCATCTGGGGCGTTCCCTGTTTGCCCGTCTGACAGCGGCGATCCGTCTGTCGCTGGGGCTGGCCTTTGTCAGCGTGCTGAGTGCGATGATCCCCGGCATTCTACTGGGCGTGCTGGCAGCCTGGCGCGGGGGTGTGGTGGATCGTGGCGTCTCACTGCTGGCCGATGCGTTTCTGGCGTTGCCCGGCCTGCTGCTGGTGCTGCTGCTCACCGCGTTGGTGCCTGACTCGGCCGTGATGCTGTATGTCGGGATTTCCCTGCTGCTGTGGGTGGAGTACTTTCGCATCAGTCGCGCCATTGCGCGCCCGCTGCTGAGCTCACCCGCCGTACAGGCATCGCGTCTGCTGGGCCTGAGTCCGTGGCTGATTTTCCGCCGTCATTTGTGGCCGGAGATGGCACCCGTGGTGCTGACCGTAGCGGCCTTTGGGGCGGCCAGCGCGATTATGGCGATTGCTGCATTAGGTTTTGTCAGCGTTGGCGTTCGCCCACCGACCCCGGAGCTGGGGCTGATGATGACCGAGCTGCTGCCCTATTATGAAGAAGCGCCGTATGCGCTGTTGCAGCCCGTGGTGGTGGTGTTTTTACTGGTGTTAAGCCTGCTGTTGCTGGCAGGCAGGGAGAAAGCATGATCCTGATGGATATTGAACAGGCGGCCGTTAGCGGCGGCGATTTACCGGTGCAGCCGCTGTCGTTTACGCTGCGTGCCGGGCAGCCATTTACGCTGTTAGGGGAAACCGGATCGGGTAAAAGCCTGCTGGCGCAGGCGGTGATCGGCACGCTGCCCGCCGGACTGAAGGCCAGCGGTACGCTGCATGTTGATGGTCAGGTGCTGCCGCTGGCTTCTCGTCCGGCGCGTGCCTTCTGGGGGCATCGGCTGGGCATTCTGCCGCAGGAGCCGTGGCTGGCGCTGGACCCGACCATGCGTGCAGGCGAGCAGGTGGCCGAGAGCTACCGCTTTCTGCGTGGCATGAAAGCGCGACCGGCCCGCGAGGCCGCCCTGCGCGATCTGGATGCGCTGGGCGTGTCCGCCGCAGCCGACCGCCTGCCGCAGGCGCTGTCCGGCGGGATGGCCCAGCGGGTGGCCTTTGCCGCGGCGCGGGCGGGCGGGGCGAACATTATTGTCGCCGATGAACCGACCAAAGGGCTGGATGTGGCGCGGCGCGATGAAGTGATCGCCTTGCTGTTGCAGGAAGTGCGCGCAGGCGGCGGGTTGCTGACCATCACCCATGATATCGAACTGGCCCGCCAGATCGGCGGTGAAGTGGCGGTGATGCTGCGCGGTGAAATCATCGAGCGTGGCAGTGCAGAGCAGGTACTGACGCAGCCGCAGCATCCTTATACCCAGGCGTTGCTGGCTGCCGATCCGGCTCGCTGGGCCGCACGTTTACCTGCTGCACACGCGCGTGACGTGGTGCTGGAAGCCCATAACCTCAGTATCACGCGCGGAGGCCGTCAGTTGTTCAGCGACCAGTCGCTGCGCGTCCATGCCGGGGAGGTGATTGGCATTACTGGCCCCAGCGGCTGCGGTAAGAGCAGCTTCGGCGATATCCTGCTCGGGCTGCTGGCCGCTGACAGTGGAGACGTGGTGCGTGACCGCCAGTTAGCCGCGGTGAAATACCAGAAGATTTTCCAGGATCCGCCGTCTGCTTTTGCGCCGCGTGTCACGCTGCGTGAGGCATTAAGTGATGTGGTGAAACGTCATCGCCTGGATGGCGCACGCATTGCGCCTCTGATGGAACGACTGAAGCTGCGTCCGCTGCTGCTGGACCGTTATCCCGGTGAGATTTCCGGCGGTGAGCTGCAGCGTTTTGCCCTGCTGCGCGTGCTGTTGCTCGACCCGGTGTTTCTGTTTGCCGATGAACCCACCTCGCGGCTGGATCTGCTGACCCAGCAACAGACCATTGAGCTGTTAGTCGAGGTCGCCGCAGAGCAGAACTGCGCGCTGCTGGTGGTCAGCCACGATGAAGCGCTGATTGATCATATCAGCCATCGGCGCATTCGTTTTGGGGAGGAGGGGATCCGTAGTGGAGGGTAACACCGCCAAGGCATGGGTCACCTGTAATATTGAACGGCCCCATCGTAAACATTCATGTCAGGTCTTGATTGTGAGGGGCTGATGCTGGCTAATGTAGACTCAAAAATCTGTTTAAAAAGGATTTAGTGATGAGCATGATTGAGAAATTAAAAGTTAAGTACCCGGGCGCGATCGCATGGGCATTTGGGGACTCGCCAGAAATGGCAGATGAACTGGCTGAACTGGTCATCAAAGGCGTGAAAACGGCCACCTGTGGATCGCTTTCGTCGTTTAAAAACGAAGAGGGAGCACCCACCATTGGCGGTTACAGCATCATCCTTAACGGCAGAGACGAACCGGTATGCGTCATCAGGACTATTTCGCTGTGTATCGTTCGCTTCTGCGATGTCGATGAAGACCTTGCAAGGAAGGAGGGCGAGGGGGATCTCAGCCTGAAATACTGGAGGACAGAGCATAAAGCATTTTTCTCAAGAGAGGGCACATACCAGGAGGATATGGAGCTGGTTGCAGAAGAATTCGAGCGGGTTGAAGTCCTGTAGCAGGCGATTGTTGTACCCGTCGCGTGCGCAACGTCTGTTATTACCGTCTTATTATTTTCCGGTAAACCGCAGGCGTGACGCCAGTCAGCCAACTGAAAACACGCCGCATCACGTCCGGCCCGGAAAAGCCGCATTCTGCGGCCAGTTTTTTCACGGGCAGCATTTCTCTCTCGATCAGAAGCCGCGCTTTTGATACCCGTTCATTTTTCTGTGGACGAGTGGTTACTGCGCTTTGACACGATAGATATCAGGCCGGGTTATCGCCCATGCATAATTCGGTTTATTGACAGGCTCATAACCGAACTTTTCATACAGCCAGGGCGCGGTGGTGGTGAATAGCGTGATCCTGCGGAGCCGGACAAAAACCGGGTGACTGTGGATGGATTGCATCAGCCATTTTGCCAGCCCCTGGCCCTGATGTTCTTCCAGCACGTAGACGTCGCACAGGTAGGCAAAGGTGGCGTAATCCGTAATAAGGCGGGCAAACCCCACCTGCACCCCATGATGATAAAGGCCAAAGTTAAGGCTGTGACGGATCGCGTTCGCCACGGTATCTTTATCGATTCCGGCAGCCCACGTTGATCGGGTCAGATACTGGTGTATTGCCACCGCGTCTAACTTTTCGCTGTCGGTGCTGATCAGGTAAGCGTTGCTGTGCCACTCATGTATCGCGTTTTCGCCCATTTTTGCCTGTTTATCCTGTGACAGTTTGCGTGATTTCAACCTTATCATGGGGCGGAAGGGCCAGGGGGAAAATTCAGGAGGTGAGGGGCGGGGGAGTAAGAGGAAGCTGGCTGATCCTAATAATTAGTGTTTGAGTTACAAGAGATGTTATTTGGAAAATACGCCATAAAGTGACTTCCGATGGTATGGTTACATTCTTACCAATAAAAGGGGAAACGCTAATGATTGTAAGGACCTGGCACGGTTGTGTTCCACTAAAATATGCTGAAGCTTTTGCGAAACACCTTGAGAAAACAGGTGTAGAGCATTCAAAAAGCATATCTGGGAACAGAGGCGCTTGTGTGCGTCGAGAGACCCAGGGTGGCTGGGAGCATTTTTTTCTGGCTACTTACTGGCAAGATCTGCAATCGGTTAAGGCATTTGCCGGAGAAAGTTATCACGTCGCGGTGACTTACCCAGATGACGAAGAATTTGAACTACTTTCCGATCCCTATGTTTTCCAGCATGTCGTGGAAAACATTGTGCCGCTTTAGCTTCTTTTCCCGGGCAACCTGTCCGTTACCCAGGTTTTGTATAATATCCATACTTATTCAAATCGCTAAGGTCTGCTCCTGGCACTGAGCGAGCTGACGCAAGTAGAGGAAGGTCAGCTGTGAGCGAGGAGCAGACCTAGCATCTCAATCCGATTTATTTTTATACTACCGAACAGATTTCTGAGTCAACGAAGAGAAAACTACAGTGCCATGTTGAAAATTCGCAAAATCGTAGTCGTTGGATTATCCTGCAGACAGTTTCTAAAGGGAGCAGTATATGAGCAATAGAGTAAGTTTACATTCTGCAGTACATCATCGACAGATCGTAGAAAATCTATTTCGATATTACGTTTACGACCTTTCTGAGTTCAGTCGATCCCCATGTAATAACGATGGAAGTTATAGTTTTAAGTCGTCATCACTTGATCCTCACTGGAGCCGTAATGACCATTGGCCGTATTTAGTTTATTGCGGTGAGGAACTTGCTGGCTTCTGTCTGGTGAGGCACTATCCCTATGATTTACAACGTTATGACATTGATCAGTTTTTTATTATTCGTCGGTTCAGAGGAATGGGCATTGCTAAAGAGGCATTTCGTCTCGCAGTGTCTGATAGGCCTGGACTTTGGCAAACAAGGATAATGCTGGAAAACACATCGGCATTGCAGTTCTGGCGTTCGGCGGTTAATTCAGTCAGCGAAGGTAATTTTCAGGAGAGGATTCTGGCTGATTATGATTTAGACATGCATTTCTTTTTATATGAAATAATATAAGTATTTTTGCAATTCAATGAGTATTAGAAAATGAATAGTCATCAATTTTTCTAAAAGAGAATTTCGCCGTTGATGAATATCATTTATTCAAAAGCACTCTTAGTCAATATTTCTCTCAATCTGACCTGCTTACCGCGTGGTTACTATGGTCCGCTTTTGGCACAGGGCTGCTATTGCAGCCCTGACAACCTTAGACTTCAATCGATTCAGAGATCTCTAACGCATCATCGACTTCAATGCCCAGATAACGGACTGTGCTTTCCAGTTTCCTATGGCCCAACAGAAGTTGGATCACCCTGAGATTCTTAGTTTTCTTGTAGATAAGGTAAGGTTTTGTTCTTCTCATGGAATGAGTGCTGTAAAGCGCATCGTCGAGACCAAGTTTTGCTACCCACCCATGAAAAATCCGGTTGTATTGCCGGGTTGATATGTGCTGATTAGTACCGACCCGAGATCGAAACAAGAAGTCATTACTGTGCAAATTGCCAAGCTTTATCAATGCAGCAACAGCTTCTCTTGTCCCTTTAGTTATCTCAAATTGCACAGGGCTACCGGTTTTCTGTTGCAACACCGTTGCCCTGCTTGAAACAGAGCTGCCATATGCAACATCAGATACTTTAAGTTTTACCAGATCGCAGCCTCGTAGCTTACTGTCCAGGGCCATATTGAACAGAGCCAAATCGCGCGTCTTACCTTCCAGTTCAAGCCTGATTCGGATCCCCCAGATATGAGATATCTGAAGTGGTCTTTTTTGGCCTACGATACGGCCTTTGTTCCACGATGACGTGTTCATACTCAAATCTCCTGCATTGTGGGAGATTTGAGTATGGCTGTCCCTTTTGAGCGAGGAGCGGACGTGCAACTTATGCCCTTATCATTGAGCCAGATAAGAAAAAATATTTTTCATGCAGTTATTGAAGTCATGTTATTAAACAATCTTACAGCTATTGAACAGACATCATAATCTTCGATGTTTGATAATACTGCCAGAGTATAGGCTGCTTCCTGTGAGCGCAAAAAATATGTTTCTCTTCCAAACGTAGAACCCTGGTGACAATAAATTTTCCCTGATTTATCCTCATCGAGTTCAATGCCAAAGCAGTATGAATTATGGTCTTCAATCATAATGTTGGTGTCAGTAGTCAGGGGAAGAGGGATAAGCATTTTTCTTATCAACTCCTTTCCTCCGACCAAACCCGAAGAAAAATTCAGTCCCCATTTCATTAAATCATTAGCAGATGAGTGTACAAGGCCTGCTCCGGTAACGCCCCATGGGCTGTGAACAGGGAAAAATATATTGTTATCTTTTTCTTGATATCCGCTGACAGATTCCTTCTCCATAGAAACCCCATCGGAAACAAAGGAATCATTCATATCCAGAGGTGAAAATATTTCCTTTTTAACAAAGTCCGGGTAGCTTAGTCCTGAGACTTTTTCAACCACTTGAGCAAGTAAAATATATCCAGTATTACTGTACTCGTACCTGGTTCCGGGAGTAAATTTTAAATATTTCCTTTCGCTAATTCCTTTGATTATATCTTTGGTTTTAAATGGTGAGTAATAGTCAACACCTTTATCTTCAGCAATATCAAAAAGACACGGGAGTCCAGAGGTGTGATAGATTAAGTTTTCAAGTGTTATATTATCTGGAAGGGCTTTAACTTCTGGAATAAAGTCGAAGAGGTTGTTATTTAAATTCAGTAATCCATTTTTTTCCAGGAGAAGAATACTGAATGCTGTAAACTGCTTTGATACTGAAGCAAGATCGAATATGCTATTTTTATTGATTGGTACACCGGTCAGCATATCTTCAACACCCATGCTGAACTCGATAGTTCTGCCATCATCAAAGTGCATAAGTGCAATAACACCGGGTCTGTTAAATAATGAGTTGGTCATAATTATCCATCAAATCTGTTAGTTATTAATACATGCAATTTAATAATCAAAGAGATATTTTCAAAGAGGTAATTGTTCCTTCCTTGCAGTGTTTCTGAGTCGCGTTCGTCATACAAGCGTGGTTAATAGAGACATAATAATCGCCTTAAATACCATAATGTGTTAAATCTTTATAACTCCAGAACCGAAAGCATCTGTGGCTCGCGCGCGGTTTTCTTGTTATACAATATTCCAATGTTTGCATCTGGCACGAAGCAGGCCCTCTAAGGGTTAATATGTCCGCCAGAGCGAAGAGCGGACATAATTTGCAATACAGAAAAATCATAATCGCACTAACTCTGCCCGGGTCGAATTCGAATATCATTTAAAGGATCAATGCGAATTCTTCATAATGGACAGCTCACATCACCTTCAGGGCAGCTAAGCATGTCTTTCAGTTCTTTGGTACGTTGTTCAGTTTTTGCCTTGAGGCAGAGCCCGATATTCATTGAATTAACGGAACCTTCACGCGATGCAAAAGTCTGAAACTGACAATCAGCATCACGATATTCGATCCATTTTTTCTGGGCCTTCCGAAAAAGTGCTGTTTGTTCTCCAGAGGTGGATTTCAGAACCTGCTGATAGGTAGAATTCAATTCCTTGTCAGCTTTCTTGTAATCTGCATTCGCGCACTGGCTCATTTCAAGCTGGGTTTCTGCATTGTCACAGTCTGCTGCCGAGACCTGAGATACAGGCCAGAGAAGCAGCGAAGCAAGAATCAGTTTTTTCATAAATACTCCATTAATATGATGAACTCACGTTTAATTTGAAACGCCAGACGCAGGCTAAAGCAATGGGGGTTGCTGGTTTGCTGAATATGTCAGCAAAATTTTATCTGGTACTGAACGGCTTTTCATCTATTTTTACACGCATAAGTGCATAGGGTTTCTGGTGCATATCTTTATTCATATGAAACGCCGGCTGGCGATACGGCTGGTTCACAATAAAGTACAGATAGCCGTCTGACCTGCCCCCGGCCTGTCGCCACAGGCCTTTTTCGATTCGGCGTCCGAAACGGACACAGATACCGGTAGTTGCCGCCGACACTTCCTGAGTAAGACCTTTATTTCGTTGAGTTATGGAAAAATCGACCTGTCTGATGTTGAGCGTCACAACCTCTCCATGGGAAGAAGAAACATGACGCTAAGATTACAAACAGGCCAAAGTAATTGTCGCCTAATACCTCAGATTCAGACTGGTTATATAATAATGATATTTGCTTCTGCTTTTTTTGAATTTAGGGTTGTCACTTACTACTGCTGTTAAGAATAGCGCTTAATAAAAATGTAATATGTATCATTTCATGAAAAGAGTAAATTGTTAACAGAGTAATCATTAGCATTAAATGTCGTTTAATATCAATAATTTAGCCTAGCATTGAAAGCTTATAAACTTTCTTTTTAAATTAAAAAAACATTCTAAAACAACGAAAAACGTTTCATTACACTCCATGGTTTTTATTTTCCAGTTAATTTAACTTTAATGAAGTAGCTCATTAGCTACGGGGTGGGCCAACGATTATCTCATGTATTTATTACCTTTAAGGATGGATTATGAGACATAAAAAATTAATTCTTGCTTTAGGTGTTTTTGTCCTCTCTGCGACGCGACTTTCTGTCGCCGCACCCTTACATAACGAACCGTTTACGGATCACTCCCCACATACCTTCTTGCTTGTCGGCGATGCTAATGGCGGTGACGGCGGGAACGGGGGTTCTGGTGCCAATTCTCCTGGTGGTCCTGGAGGAGACGGAGGAAATAACAGCGCCAGCGGTAACGGGAACGGCAGTGGTAATGATAACGGTACTGGCAATGGCTCAGCTAATGGCAATGGTTCCGGAGACGGTGACGGCGGCGGTGATGGTGGCGACGGCGGTGGCGATGGTGGTGACGGCGGCGGAGCGTAATCAGGCTGCAGAATCTAACTAAAAATGGTCGCCTAATGAAGGCGGCCATTAATTAAAGGATGAAACTTTTATGTCAAAGCTACACAACACTCTGATTTTTCTTCCGCTGTCTGCAGGGCTGCTCCTTTCCCTGCCGGTATTCAGTCAGACACTCCCGCAGGACACTATCCAGCTGTCTGCCTGTGAGAGCCAGAACGGACAGGATGGGAACGGCACTTCGCCTGACGGAGAAAATGGTAAAGACGGCGTGCCTGGTACAGGCTGTCTGAACGGAGGTAACGGCGGTAACGGCTCTGCTTCAGGTGGTAACGGCGGAAATGGGGGAAATGGCGCAGGCGCCGCGAATGAAACCCATCACAAACACCACAAACATCATAAAAATACACACGGTAGCGCTAATGGTGGAAACGGTGGTGATGGTGGGTCAACAGACAATGCGCCCGGAGGTGCTGGCGGTGATGGAGGTAACAATGACCAGTCAGAACATCTGTAAACGATGCCGTACCGTACTAAGGTGCTCCACGCTGATACTGGCGGTTTTAACTCACTACGGTTATGCCTCTCCGGCATACCCGACCCCTTTTCCTGATTCCTTATCACTGATTTCTGATGGTGGAAACGGCGGGGACGGTGGTCCGGGTGAAAACGGAGGGGATGGCGGTAACGGCGGCAATGCTGGGACAGGCTCCAACTCAAATGGCGGAAATGGTGGAAATGGAGGCACAAACGGAGCCGATGGAGGGGATGGTGGCAACGGAGGAAGCGGGAATAATTCATCCGGTGGTGATGGTGGTGATGGTGGTGATGGTGGTGATGGTGGTGATGGTGGTGATGGTGGCGGCATATAATTTATAACGCAGAGGATGATATGAAAAACCTTCTCATGAAAGTTGTTTACCTCATTATTCTGACCTCAGCATTACTGAGACCTTTCATTGCCGTATTCACTGTAACGTCCTCTCTGGCGGCCGGAATATTCAGCACGGCGGCATGGGCAGACGGTGATGGTGGCGACGGTGGTGACGGTGGCGGTGAAGGAAACGGCGGAGACGGAGGGAATGCTGGCTCTGGCAGCAACGGAGATGGCGGCGATGGCGGTAATGGAGGTGAGAACGGAGGAAACGGAGGGAACGGCGGTAATGGTGACGGATCAGGTAATGGAGGAAACGGAGGCGATGCGGGTCCTGGCGGCGTCGGCGGTCAGGGTGGCAGTGGCGGGAATGAGGGAGGACATGATGGTTCTCCCGGGATTAGTGGCGCTAAATAGTTATCCGTCTGCCGTTAACGTGGTCTGCCGGAGGTTAATTACCCCGGCGACCTCATGCATACAGACTGAGCAGAAAGTAAGGCAATGCTGAGACACCGTGCTGCAGGGCCTAAACTGCGAAAGCCAGCACTGAGCAAAGGGAACAGATCACTTCATTCTGGCTGCATATTCTGGCAACCGGCAGATTTTTCGGCAAATTCACAGGGCGTCATCCAGCCCGGTGCAGAATGAGGACGACTCTGGTTATAGTGTATGCGCCAGGCCCCGATTTTGCACCGTGCATCCTCCAGAGACATGAACCCGTTCTCGTTTAGACATTCCTGTCACTTCTGTTGAACGCAGATTCTGCCCCACACCGATCGCCAGGGCTACTCAGCCCTAAAGGGTTGCTTACCGGACTGAGTAGCCCTGGCTCAGGGATTAATCAATATCCTCTCCTGGCACGATGTAGACATGATGGTGCGAGTGGTCCGCTGTGAGCGAGGAGCGACGTTGAGTATTCTGCTCAACGTCACCCAGTTCAGCTCCTGGCGTTAAGATCTTCGCGAGTTGGACCTTGAAAGTAGATGCTACTTATATGGCAACTACGCGGTTGTGTCAGCACAAAACGAATCGTTTCCCAGATCGATCGTCCATTCATTAAACGTTCTCCCATTCTGGGTTGACTATCGACAGACGTATCTAACCCTGTCAATTCGAAATCCGGAGGGTACAACCCGGTAACACGGATATTTTCTTCAGGTAACTGCTGTGCCAGTTTAGTTGTAAACCCGCTAAGCCCGTGTTTACTGGCGAAAAAGGCTGGGTGGGCAATAGAATCCGTAAAATTCGGGATCCCACATGAAGATATAATTGAGACAATATCAGCATTTTCTGAACGTCTTAACCCAGGCAGCAGAGCCTGAGTCAGTAGAATCGAACCTGTCAGGCCTGAACTGACGGTATTGATAATTTCTGTGTCAGGCTGATCGTCCAATCTCCCTGACAACCACTGAGCAGCATTCAGGATTAAAATGTCTACAGGCTTGTCTGAAGTTAACAACTGTGAAGAAAACTGAGAAAGGGATTCAGGCCGGGTTAAATCACAGATATACCCTTTTGCAATGCCGCTTTCAGCAGCGATGATGCTGCAGGTTTTTTGAATATCTTCAGCCCGCCGTGCGCAAAAATCCACCTCGACGCCCTCTCGTGCCAGCCACACGCACAGCGCCTGGCCAAATCCCCCGCCTCCACCGGTAATAACAGCTCTTTTACCTCTCAGCATCTTCATTCATCCTTTTCCTGATGACTATGTGTGGATGTAGATATACATGAGAGAGTTAAGTGACATCTTTCAGTTAATGCTCTTTTTGCATGAGGAACAGAAATAAGCTGCACTGCAAATTGTTTAAGCGTGTGTCAGGGGATTAGCAACGTCCGCTTCTGGCACAGGGCTGTTGTTGCAGCCCTGACAACCTTAGACTTCAATCGATTCAGAGATCTCTAGCGTATCATCGACTTTAATGCCCAGATAACGGACTGTGCTTTCCAGTTTCTTATGGCCCAACAGAAGTTGAATCACCCGGAGATTCTTGGTTTTCTTGTAGATCAGGTAAGGTTTTGTTCTTCTCATGGAATGTGTGCTGTAAAGCGCATCTTCGAGACCAAGTTTTTCTACCCACCCATGAAAAATTCGGTTGTATTGCCTGGTTTTTCGTTATCCCACCGATGGACGTTTTCTCCCCTGGCAATCGGCGCTGAATTCAAAGGTAAGAGCATTTATTGCGTTTTTAGATGAGGCGATTTAAGACGCTGGACGATCTAAAGTGCGTTGAGTTTTTGACGTGAAGTGAAAAATGTCAGCCCGGCTGCGCTAATCAGTAACAGGCCACTCAGTGCAAAAGCGCTCTGCCAGCCGAGGTGGTCAAACACCATCCCCCCAGTCATTGAACCCAGGGCTATAGAGAGCTGAACGACGGCAACCATGAGCCCGCCTCCCGCTTCTTCATTCCCTGGCAGCGTCCGTGCAATCCATATCCACCACCCCGTTGGCGCTGCAGTGGCAAGCATCCCCCAGCAGCCTAACAGTAGCGTAGCGGCCCAGACGCCGTGTCCGGTCAATATTAACCCCACGGCAATGGAGGCCATAAGGCAAGGGATGGCAATCAACGTCGGATAAAACCGCTTGTTCAGGAATGGGGTGATGACCAGCGTGCCAACCACCCCCATGAAACCGGTGGTGAGCAGAATCAGTGACAAACTGGACGTATTGACCCGGGTTACTGTTTCCAGAAAGGGGCGAACATAGGTAAATAACGCAAACTGCCCCATAAAGAATAATCCGCAGGCCAGTAAGCCCGTTGTCACGATAGGGTGCCTGAAAAGACGAAACACCGATCCGCGCGATGCGTCACTTTTATTGTTGTCCATGTTGGGCAGGCTAACCCACTGCCAGATGAAGGTCACAACCGCGATTGGGACCAGGCACAGGAAAGCGCCGCGCCATCCAATGCTTGACCCAAGATAGCTGCCAAGCGGCGCCGCCACGACAGTCGCCAGCGCGTTACCGCCATTAAAAATGGCTAACGCACGGGCGACCTGATGCTTTGGCACAAGGCGAATAGCCGTTGCCGCAGACATTGACCAAAACCCACCAATCGCGATACCAATCAGGGCTCGTCCTGCCATATAAACCAGGTAGCTGGAGGCCAGGCCGATAATGGCTCCCGATATTGCCATCAGAACCGTCATCCCCAGCATCAGATGCTTACGATTAACGTTTCCGGCAAGGCCAGACAGTGTCAGGCTGGTCAGGACCGCAAACGCACCGGAAATGGCAATTCCCAGGCCCGCCAGCCCCTCCGTTACGCCCAGGTCTGTGGCTAAAGGCGTCAGTAAACTGACCGGCATAAATTCTGATGCAATCAGTACAAACACGCACAAGGTCATGGCAAAAACGCCGTTCCAGTGTGCAGGTTCTTCATGTTGTGGTGTTTTAAGACTCAGTGTGGACATTATCAGCATCTCTGAAGATCGCTCCGGCTCTGTTAAGGCAAACCGGGACGGACGCTATTCACAGAATAACGATCAAGCATCAAGGCCACCTTCACGATGTGGGTGGCCTTTGACGGGTTGAGGAGGACGGTTTTTATTTCAAGCTGGTTTTGAAGAACTGTTCAAAACGGACAAACGGTATCTTACCGGCGACATTGTCGTATAAATCCACATGGTTGGCCCCAGGGACAATCACCAGTTCTTTCTTGTTACTGCCAACGGCTTTATAGGCATCCTCTGCAAAATAGCGCGAGTGTGCATTTTCACCTGTCACGATCAACGTTGGGATCGTGATTTCCTTTGCATAGCTCAGCAGCGGCATATTCATAAAGGATAAGGGCGTTGTCGCCGTCCATGCGCCAGTGGAGTTCACGGAACGCTCATGGAAACCGCGCGGCATCCGGTAATAATCGAAAAATTCTTTGAGTATCGGGTTTGGATTTGCGGGTAACGCTTCCGGCAGAATACGCGCTGAAGTGCTTACGCTACCGTTCTTATCCACATAAATATCATGACCGGCGTGTGCGATAGTGCCGTTTTCCGCATCCTTCCAGCGCTGCTCATTAAGATACTGCAAAACGGCGCGGCGATCGGCAGTTGAATAACGGTCTTTGCCCTCGCCAACGCCATGCCCCATCGCCCGGCTCATATCGTACATCACGCTGGTGGCAACCGCTTTAACGCGTGTATCCATGGCTGCCGCGTTCAACGCCATTCCCCCCCAGCCACAGATGCCGAGTAAACCGATGCGGTTGCGATCCACCTCTTTTTGTAACCCAAGGAAATCAACTGCGGCACTAAAGTCCTCGGTGTTGATATCCGGAGAGGCGACATTACGCGGATAGCCACCGCTTTCGCCGGTATAAGAGGGGTCGAATGCCAGTGTCACAAATCCCTGTTCTGCCAGCGTCTGCGCATACAGGCCGCTGGATTGTTCCTTCACCGCGCCAAAGGGACCACTCACGGCAATCGCAGCCAGTTTGCGTTCCCCTCGATTTTTGGGCAGGTAAAGATCCGCGACTAACGTGAGCCCATACCGGTTCTGGAATGACACTTTGCGATGATCAACTTCACTGCTGAGAGCGAAAGTTTTATCCCATTTTTCTTCCATTGAAACGGGGGCATTCGGATGGGCTGTGTCAGCATAACTCATCGTTGTTGTTCCTGATATTGATGCGCATAGCAGTAGGGCTGGCATTGCGGCGGTCAGTTTACGGGTGAAAACGCGCATTAAAAACTCCCCTGAAAACATGAGACAGGTACAGGTTTCATACGGACAACGCTGCGGTGTGTGATATCAATGTGCTGATTATAATGGGCATAAATAGTGCTGATTAGCCGGGCTAAAATGCTAAGATTAATATCATTTTGTTATGAATTCAGAGGCGGTCGTGGCGGCACCTTTGGCCAGATACGCTGAGGACACACTGATGGCGAAACGGGAAAACTATAATGATCTCTACTTGTTTATGCTGGTCGTGCGAGAGGGGAGTTTTACCGCCGCAGCGCGTCGGCTTGGGCTGGCACAATCAGGGATCAGTCGCGCTGTGCGCGAACTTGAAGAGAGGTTAGGGATACAGCTTCTGGTTCGAACCACGCGCAAATTATCATTGACGCAGGCAGGGGAACGGCTCTATCAGACCGTAGAATCCGGGTTTGATGCTTTAGATACGGGCCTTGCAACACTGGCATATTATCGGAGTATCCCCTCGGGTACGGTACGCATCAATGCCAGCCAGCATGCTATTGATAAAGTGCTGTTACCGAAGCTGGCCGTCTTTAAACAACGCTATCCGGATATCGAACTTGAGCTGATCAGTGAAAGCCGGTTTGTCGATATTATTGCTGAGAGATTCGATGCCGGTGTCCGTCTCGGGCCGGAGGTGGGCAGTGGCATGGTGGCGGTACGTATTACCCCGGATATGGAGATGGTCGTGGTGGGCACGCCCGAGCATTTTCGTCGCTATGGTTTTCCACAAACCCCGGCTGATTTAGTGATGCATCCCTGCATTGCCTACCAGTTTGCCGACGGCAGTCTGTACCAATGGGAGCTTAATCAGGACGATAAAAAGATCACGCACCGGCCACAGGGACAATGGGCCTTTTCTGACAGCTATATGGAAGCAAAGGCAGCCAGGCTGGGGCTGGGACTGGCGTATGTCCCTGAGGAACTGGTGGCTGAGGATTTGGAGCAAGGGACGCTTATCAGAACCTTACGGCCTTACAGCCAGCGGATGGAAGGTTCGTTCCTTTATTATCCTCATCGCAATGTGTCACCTGCGCTCAGAGTGGTCATTGATACATTGAAAATCTGATGTGTCGCTAACCCGTCCCCTGTATGAGGACGGTAGCGCTGAGTCACCCGGAGATGCGTCGTGTCCGGGCCTTAATCTGGCAGGAGGATATGGGCACAGGGAAGGGCTCAGTGACCGTGAACCGTTAACCCGACCAGTCGGATAACAATCGGACGCACAACGAGTATGCAGACAAAGGCCGCAGGCATGGCAACCTTGTACGCATTCATCACACTTTCCATGTAATGTGGCCCCATGCCAAATTCCGCGAGAGTGATGACCAGGCTCATCATAAATGCCATGATGGTCGCCATATAAAGCGCAAAGATGTAGGGTGAAGTGTGCTTTGGAAGGCGCACGCGTGGGGTATTTTTAGCAACAGCATTCGTCATTACGTTATCCTGTTTTATCAAGGGGGGCGAAACGGCCACTAACCTAACAAGCTAACCAGGACGGCGGTAGAGCCGTTATGCTTTAATCATTATTAAGTAAAAGTGACGAATGAGGCATTGGGAACACTATGGATCTGTTGGGGCTGATGAGTAATTTTATCCGCGTGGTGGAGAACGGCAGTATCGCCGCGGCGGCGCGTGCTAAAGGAATGAGCCCGGCGGCGGTGAGCCAGAGCCTTTCCCGGCTTGAGGCTCATCTGGGCGTGCGTCTGCTATCACGCACCACCCGCAGCATGACCTTAACCGAAAGTGGTCAACGTTACTTTGAGAAAGTACGTCACATTCCCCATGATATCGACCTCGCCTCGCAGGCTGCTGCCATTGAAACCAAACCGCAGGGCCCACTTTGCATCGCCACAACGGCTGCATTTGGTCGGTACGTCATCGCTCCACTGATGCCTGCGTTCAAAGCGTCTTACCCTGATATTGATATCGAACTGATCAGTACCGATCGTAACGTCGATCATCGTCTGGAAGGCGTCGACGTCAGTATTCGCATTGAGGCGCAGCTCAACGATCAGCTGATTGCCAGAAAAATCGCCTCATTACCCTTTATATTCTGCGCCGCCCCCGCTTATCTGGCGCGTGCGGGCACTCCCCGGACTCCCGAAGAGCTTAGCCAGCACGCCTGCCTGGTTTTTCGTTATCCCACCGATGGACGTTTTCTCCCCTGGCAATTTATCGTCGATGGTCAACCTGTTAACGCGAAACTTAATCCAGAATTTATCAGCGATGATATTGATATCATTGCAAAAATAGCAGAAAGCGGCGGAGGGGTTGCCCGTCTGGCAAGCTTTATTGCCCAGCCGTTAATCGACAAGGGGCGACTCACCCCTTTATTCTGCTCAGGCCTCAGCGGTGAGAGCGACATCGCGTCTTCACCGATGAATATTTATGCCTGCGTCAACGAACGTTCGGCGCTGAATTCAAAGGTAAGAGCATTTATTGCGTTTTTAGAAGAGGCGATTTAAGACAAAACTTCGGACGATCGCACAGCAGAATCGGTCAGTGTGGCCCTCACGTGAGGAAGGCTTTGCGGATAATTCTGCTGAATAAACTCAATCATCTTTTCCCGCACGTGGCAGCGTAAATCAAAGGCCGTGGGGGAATTCTGTGCCGTCATTAATAATCGGATCGTCATGGTTTTGTCAGTCGTATCGGTGACCTGGAGCACCTGAGTCTGTTGATCCCAGAGCTTTGTTTCACTGAGGACTTTTTCAAAATATTTACGCAGAGGATCTAATGGCATGGAATAATCAAGGTAAAGAAAAACAGAGCCTAATATTTGTGCGTTATTACGCGTCCAGTTCTGGAAGGCGTTTTCGGTAAAGTAGGTAATGGGCAGAACCAGTCGGCGCAGGTCCCAGATACGCACAACCACATAAGTCAGGTTGATCTCCTCAATCCATCCCCATTCATTTTCAACCACCACGGCATCATCAATTTTTATCGGTTGCGTGAAGGCGATCTGAATGCCAGCAAACAGGTTAACCAGCGACTTCTGCAGGGCAAAACCAATGATGATCCCCGCCACCCCGGCACCGGCCAGGATTGTGGTGCCGAATTTTCGAACCCCAGGAATACTCAGTAACACCAGGGAAAGACAGAATAGCACCAGTAAGACGATAGCGACCTTTTTGACATACATTATCTGCGTGCGAATTTTACGGGCGCGAAGATTATTTGAAAGGTTAATGTCATAGCGTATAAAAAGCATATCCTGCGCGACATTAGTCAAGCGGATTAAAATAGAGCAAAATGATAATATAATAAATATATTAATGACTGTACTTATAAAAGAAAGTGAGTTCGGATTAACATTAATATAATTAACCCCTACATTGATTAACAGTAAGGGGATGAAAAGAAACATTGATCCACGAAGATGCTTTTCAAGTGATTTGAAGAGCTTTCTGTCACGACTCTGCCAGTATCGGATGAATCTTAAAAGTATAAATCGGGCCAGGAAACCCACTGCAAATGAGAGCGTGACGAGCAATACAGCAGGCACCCATGATGGAGCACCAGATAACTCACCGAATATCATTGGCATTCTTTTTCCCTTATCTTCCGCCAACAACCCATTGGTTGTCAGGTCAGTAATAAAACTCAGTAACCGCTCTCTTCTCAGTGATCTGCGGATGAAATGGTGAATACATGAGTGTATGAAAAATTGAGTGTCCTGACTGTCTTAACACAAAAAAACGTTGAAAAGAAAACGATTTTTGTGGGGCATCAGCGTGATCCAGCTCACCCCCGCATTCAGCAGTATGTCCGCCCAGGATGGCCTGCTTAACTTGCCTGACCCGCCGCTTTGGCAAACAGACGCACATCTGCTGCGCGGGTGATCGCCGTGAGTGTTTTGATGGTCGGGTTCCCTTTTTCGGAAAGCGTACGGTAAAGTTGCTCACGGGACAGACCGGACTTAGCCGCAATTTCACCGATGCCGCCACGGGCATTGACCACGTGGCGCAGGGCGGTCAGAAAAGCACCGACGCCACCGTCTTCATAAATATCTTCCAGTGCTGTTTGCAGGTAAACCTGCGCGAATCCGGGATCCTCACGCAGCATGTCGATAACGGCGGTATCATGTTCAATTGCTTTACTGTGCATATCTTTACCTCGTCAATGGTGATATTTCATCCTTGATAATTCTGACTGTAGTTTAAATACAACAGACAGGCAAGTGACTACCTCGCAAGAAAAGCTGTACACGAATAAGTACAAATAATTGTTTTTTTTGAAATAAAAAAATCGCGCTGAATTTCAGCGCGATTGACGAGTTCAATGCAGGCAGTTTACTGCGGATGATATTCGATATTGATCGGGTCATCCGGCAGCTTAGTAAAGGTGCGGATAATGTAGTGATAGTCAGCGGTCGGATTCGTCTGGCTGAACTGCTGCGGGTAGAAGTCCTTCGCCAGCATCTCAATGCCGATAATGTTGTACGGATGGTTATAGAAGTGGTGATACACCGCCGCCACTTTGCCTGCTTTTACCGCCGGAATATCTTTCACCCCGGTACGATTGCGCAGGTTGTCAAAGCTGGCCTTAATCTCGCTCACCTCGGTGTTGTAACCCAGCGGGATCACCGGGCTGGTTTTACCCCCGCGCTTCGAGCCACTCATCACGTAGTAATCCGGGTTCAGGTTGATGACCTTTTCCACCGCGATGGTGCCGCTGGTGCCGGGCAACAGATCGGAACCGATATTTTTCGCACCGGTAGCTTCTATCAGCGCGCCCCAGCCGTTATGGCCGTGGGTGAAGCAGCATTCACCGCCGCCGCCTATCCCGGCAATCGGCTCAACAAATACGCTCGGTTTGGGCGACACATCTTTGACCGCGGCCTGAATGGCGTTGAGTTTCTGGGTATAAAAATCGGTGTAGGCGCGGGCATTGTCTTCCTTATTCAATACCTTGCCCAGCAGGGTAATGCTGGCCGCGGTATTCTGTACCGGGTGCAGCTCATCATCAACAAACAGCACCGGGATATTCAGCGCACTCAGTTGAGTCAGTACCCCGGTCTGTTTCAGCGCCGGTTTGGCGCGCAGCTGGGCAATCATCAGGTCTGGTTTTTTGGCGATCACCGTTTCAAGGTTGACCTCACCCTGGTCAGAAAAGCCCATATCGAGGATTTTTTCCGCGTCCGGCCAGCGTTTTTTTAGCAGGTTCCAGCTACCGGTATCCTGCTTTTTCATCAGGTTATTCCAGGAGACGACGCGCTGGAAAGGGTTGTCACGGTCAAGTAAGGCGAGGCTGAGGATTTCACGTCCGTCCTGGAGGATCACCCGCTGCGGTTCATGGTTGATGACCACTTTTTGCCCGTCCATATCGGTGACGGTCAGCGGGTAAGTGGTGGCGAATGCCAGTGAAGGCAGCGTCGCCAACAGCAGAGCGGGTAAGGTTTTCAGCGTTGTCATGGTACAAATTTCCCGGCCAGTTAATAAACGATAATTGTTATCATTATTATTGGCCGTAGAGTAAACATAAGTTAAACAGAATGTAAACGGCGAACCCGAAAATCGTGACGGGATTTGTCAGGATGGCGTTTTAAAGCGGCGCGGCTTCTCACGACGAAAACCCAGCCCGATGATCCAGCCGAAAACATAAGGCAGGAAAGGAAAGCGCTTTATGATACGCGGCAGCGGGCTGGATTCGCCCTCTTTGCGTTTTTTTCCGCTCATTTTGATCTGGATAAATTGCGTGGCGCAGGTCGGGAAATGGCGGCGTTTTTGCACTTTTTGCAGAAGGCGCAGGCTGACTTTCCCCTGGCGTAACGCGGGCGTCAAAATGTTGGCGCAGGCAACGGCATCCTGGATCGCGAGGTTGACGCCAACGCCGCCGATAGGCGACATCGCATGGGCGGCATCCCCGATGCACAGCACGCCGGGCTTCATCCACGCATCCAGTCTGTCGATGCGGATATCGAGTAGCCTGACCTGCTGCCAGTCGGTCATCTCTGCCAGCCTGGCGGCCGGAAAGGGCGCCACGGCGGCAACCTGCTGTTTAAACGCCTCGATTCCTGCGGCCTTCATTGGCCCGAACTCACCTTTGGTAATGGAGTAGCCGCACTGCCAGAAACTGCCGCGATCGAGCATGATAAAGTTTTGTTTGGGGCCTTTGTGGCCCATATTCCATTCCGGGTCCTCATCGCGTTTATCCAGCGGGAACCACAGCACATCGCGCGGCGATCCAAACGAGCGACCGGTCAGCCCGGCCTGCTGCCGGACCTGCGAATGCCGTCCGTCACAGCCGATCACCAGCTGTGCGTGGATGTCGCAGGTGCCGCTGCTGTTGCTGGCACGCACGCCGCATACGCTGCCATTGTCATACAGTAACTCGCTGAATGCGGTGGACTGGCACAGGGTAAACGCGGGCAGGGCAGAGGCTTTCGCCGCCAGGAAATTGAGGAAGTCCCACTGTGGCATAAACGCAATAAAGCGGCATTTCACCGGCAGGCGGGAAAAATCGGCCAGCGTGACCTCTTCACCCCCTACTTCTGCCTGTAAACGCGGGGCACGCTGATGAGGCAGGCTGAGTAACTCCTCCAGCAGGCCCAGGTGATGCATGATTTGCAGCGTGGAGGGATGAATCGTGTCACCCCGGAAGTCGCGCAAAAAATCGCCGTGTTTTTCGATCACGGTCACCTGCACGCCTGCGCGCGCCAGCAGATAACCCAGCATCAGTCCGGCCGGGCCGCCGCCTACGATACAGCAGTCAGTGGTGATGCGTTCAGGGGACGTTGCGTTCATGTTGGCTCCGGGTAGGTAATCGCTGGTTTATGGTAATGGTTATCATTATCTTTGGCGAGCGGTGATTTGCGCAGATTGGCTGGAACTGGCGACCCGGAACTGAAGGTCCATCATGACAGATTAATGCCTGCGAAGGGTTCGACCTTTTACCGGTCGAACCCTGTTGAGGGGGTGCGTCAGGGTTTTAGTCGATTAGCGCAACTCAACTGCATACTGCGCAACGGGCGTGATCTTCTTAATCAGCTTATTCTTCAACAAAAACTGTTCGTAAGCGTCATACCGTTTCACGTCCAGTGCCGCCGGGTCTCTGGCAAACAGCGGCAGGGTTTTCTGCCACGCCACATGGTTCAGCTCGGTATTCAGCTCCGGGTGCGCTTTGGCGAACACCTGCCAGCTCTCTTCCGGGTGGGCCTGTAAATAGTCGTTGCCTTTCTTCAGCGCCGCGAGGAATTTTTTCACCTTCGGTTCATTGACGCTATCGCGATTCGCCACAATCACCAGCTCGTCATAGGCCGGAACGCCGTAATCCTCAACGTTAAATACCACCGGATCTTTGCCCTGTAGCTTCAGCTCTTGCGCTTCAATATTGCGGTAACCTCCAATCACCGCATCCACCTGCCCGGCCAGCAGGGCGCTGGTCAGCTGGAAGTTAACGTTGACCAGCTTAATCTCCTTCATGCTGGCGCGCTCCTGCTTCAGCATGGTGGTCAGCGTTGCCTGTTCAATACCGCTCACGGAATAACCCACCGTTTTCCCTTTCAGTTTTGCCGGTGAGGTGATGCTTTTATCGAGCGTCATCACCGTGTTCAGCGGGGTATTGATCAGCGTGCCCACGCGCACCAGCGGCAGGCCTTCATCGGCGAAAAAGTGCAGCTGCGGCTGATAAGTAATGGCGAGATCCGCCTGTTTCGCTGCGACCAGGCGCGGTGGCAGGGAAGGATCGGACGGGGGGACAATCTTCACGTCCAGCCCTTCCGCCTTAAATGCCCCGATCTGATCGGCAACCATAATCGGTGCGTGGTCCGGGTTGATATACCAGTCGAGCACCAGCGTCAGTTTCTCGTTGGCCATGACGCAGGTGGAGCAGGCACCGCTTAACAGCAGGGCAGCGCAGGTTTTCATCATCATTCTGTGTTCCTTTCAGATTTAAGGGGAATCAACATTATTCGGGTGCCCAGTTGATCAGGCGATGGAGCAGGGCATCGACCGCCATCCAGAGTAAGACGGTCATCAGCACCAGGATAAACAACGCGGCAAAGCACTGATCGGTTTGCATGCGCGCATTGGCATTCAGCATTACGTAACCCAGCCCTTCGGCCGAACCCACCCATTCGCCGATAATTGCGCCAATCGGTGCCACGGCAGCCGCCATGCGCAGGCCGGAGCCAAAAGCAGGCAGCGCCGCCATCAGCCGGACATGGCGCAGCTGCGCCCAGCGTGAGGCACCCAGGGTGCGGGCAAGGTCCAGATAGTCCTGATTAACCCGCCTCAGCCCGTCAAAGAAAGCAGAGGTCACCGGGAAGAAGATCACCAGCACCGCCATCGCCACTTTGGCGCTGATGCCAAAGCCAAACCACAGCACCAGCAGTGGCGCGAGGGCAAACACCGGAATGGCCTGGCTGGTCAGCACCACGGGCATCAGCCAGCGTTGCAGGCGGGGGGAGAAGATCATGCCGATCGCCAGCAGCGACCCCAGCAGTACGCCCAGCACCAGCCCGATCAGGACTTCTGAGGCCGTAACCAGGCTGTGATACGCGAGGAAAGCGCGGCCATCCCACAGCGCGCGGGCAACAGCGGCGGGCGACGGCAGCAAAAAGGCGGGAATATCACTCAGTGTGGCCAGCCACCACAGCAGCAGCAGCCCGGTAAAAATCATGACGCCACGTGCGCTGGTGGCGATTTTTCCGCTCATTCTGCGGCCCTCAGCAACTGCTGCAACAGTTCGGCCTGGCTTTTCAGCACGTCAGCATCATCCGGCGCACGGGGCGGCTGGCCACCAATGGTGTGAGTGTCGTCGATCCCGGCAGGATAACCAGACAACACCAGCAGGTGGTGACTCAGACGGCAGGCTTCCATCGGGTCATGGGTAATCAGCAATACGGTGTGGTCGGCCAGCAGTTCAGCGGCCAGCGTCTGGATTTTGGCCCGCGTCAGCGTATCCAGCGCGGAGAACGGCTCATCCATCAGGACAACGGGGCGTCTTTCATACAGCGTACGGGCAATCGCCGCCCGCTGGCGCATGCCGCCGGAGAGCGCCGCAGGACGGTCGTTGCCGTGTCCGTGCAGTCCGACGCGTTCCAGCAGATGGGCAGCCCAGGCGGCATCCACGTTTTCGCCGCGCAGACGCGCACCCAGTGTGATGTTGTCGCTGATCGACAGCCAGGGATAAAGCAGATCTTTCTGCCCCATATAAGCAATACGCCCGGGCAACGGCAGGCCATCGCTACCGCAGACGGTGCCGGAGGTGGGCTTCGCCAGCCCGGCGATAATCTTCAGCAGGCTGGTCTTGCCGCTGCCGCTGGCCCCCAGCAGGGCAACAAATCGCCCCGGCGGGAGGGTAAAACTGAGACGGTCGAAAATCTGACGCGGGCCGAAGCACAGCGTCAGATCGCGCACCTCGATGCCGGGTGGGTTCATGTCCGGTGCACCGCATTCAGTCCCATCTGCCAGAATGCCGACTCGAGGCGCGTGGCGGTGGTGAAAATCTCAGACAGAGCGGCGAAGCGGCTTTCGGCCCCGCGCTGCTCGCCGACCGTTTCCAGTAAACCGAGGGCGGCACGAACGCCGTTCAGATAGTCTGCATCACCATAGTTGCGGATCCAGGAGGCATAAGGGCTGCCTTGTAAAACCGTCTCCGGGGCGTTCAGCAGGCGCAGGCCAATCTCGGCGTAGCCCGCCACACAGGGCAGCAGCGCCACCAGCAGATCCAGCGCATCACCCGAGTGACCGATATCCAGCACGTAGCGGGTGTAGTTCATGGTTTCCGCCGCTTCCGGTTCGCGCATCATCTGCGCTTCGCTCAGTCCCCAACTTTCGCAGTAGCCAACGTGCAGCGGCAGCTCAGCCACAATGGCGTTCAGCGAAGCCGTCGCCGCGCGCATTTCCGGCAGCGTGCGCAGTTTGCTGACCAGCAGCGCCCAGGCACGGGCAAAGTGAATCAGAAAAAGATAGTCCTGCGTCAGATAACGACGAAAGGCGCTCTCGGGCAGCGTGCCGCGTGAGAGTTGGTGAATAAACGGGTGCGCCACATAGTCCTGCCAGTCGTTACCGGCCTGCTGGCGTAAACGTCCGTACAGACCTTGGCTGAAATCAACAGGCTGAATAGTTTTAGACACTGAATCCCCTCATTTAAGTGGAGATCCGGGCACGCGGAGGTGTGAACAGGGCAGAGGTAACTGCCAACCCGTCCCTTCGCTGGCATGACCCAGATCAGGTTCAAAGGGTTCGGCTTGTTACGCCATCTCAGCCCATACAGGACACCCCTCGGAGGGCTCTTTTATACGGGATTTCATTTTTCATTACAATCCACCCGTCAGACTTCGAGCCGCAGATGCGTTGGCTGCACCTCGAATTATTTTGGGTATATACTGCTAATCAATCGTCATTTGTTTCACCCCACAGGATACCCCCATGAAAAGTATTGGATTTCTGTCGTTCGGCCACTGGACCCCTTCGCCGCAGTCCGGCACCCGTTCGGCGGCCGATGCGCTGTTGCAGTCGATTGATCTCGCGGTCGCCGCTGAAGAACTCGGTGCGGACGGTGCTTATTTTCGCGTGCATCACTTTGCCCGCCAGTTAAGCTCGCCGTTCCCGCTGCTGGCCGCCATCGGCGCGAAAACACGCCGTATTGAGATCGGCACCGGGGTGATCGATATGCGTTACGAGAATCCGATGTATATGGCAGAAGATGCTGGCTCTGCCGACCTGATCTCCGGTGGGCGTTTGCAGCTGGGCATCAGCCGGGGTTCTCCTGAGCAGGTGATCGACGGTTGGCGCTATTTTGGCTATCAGCCTGCGGAAGGGGAAAACGAGTCGGATATGGCGCGTCATCACACCGAAGTGCTGCTGGATGTGCTGCGTGGCGAAGGCTTTGCCAAACCAAACCCGCAGCCGATGTTCCCGAACCCGCCAGGGATGCTGCGCGTGGAGCCGTTCTCGGAAGGGCTGCGTGACCGTATCTGGTGGGGGGCCGGTTCCAATGCTACCGCCGTCTGGGCGGCGAAACTGGGGATGAACCTGCAAAGCTCAACGCTGAAAGATGATGAAACCGGTGAGCCTTTCCATATCCAGCAGGCGCAACAGATCCGCGCCTACCGGGAAGCGTGGAAAGCCGCCGGACATACGCGCACCCCGCGTGTTTCGGTGAGCCGCAGTATCTTTGCGCTGGTGAATGATATGGACCGTGCGTACTTTGGCAACAGCGGCAAAGAAGGGGACAAAGTGGGTTACCTCGATGAGAAAACCCGCGCCATCTTTGGCCGCAGCTACGCCGCAGAACCGGACCAGTTGATTAAACAACTGGCGCAGGATGAAGCCATCGCCGAAGCCGATACCCTGCTGTTAACCGTGCCGAACCAGTTGGGTGTGGACTACTGCGCGCACACTATTGAAGCAATCCTCAAGCATGTGGCGCCCGGCCTTGGCTGGCGCGAGTAGCACATGCTGTCAGGCTCTCCCGGTATCCGGGGGAGCCTGACAACGATGATCTTATTCACACTCGCCGGGGCGTAGTCGGTTTAAAACGAGGTCCACTCTTCCTCAAGGGCTTTAGACGTTTGTGCGCGGAGGGGAAGGGGGTTATGGCTTGAGGATCCGACAACAAACTCGCCTTCATGCACCCGGCTGGTGTTGATCTTAAAGATAGCGACCATCTCACTCAGTTTCTTTGCCTGCTGCTCCAGCGAAATAGCGGCGGCAGACGATTCCTGAACCAGGGTCGCATTTTGCTGCGTGGTCGAGTCCATCTCGGTCACGGCTTTCCCTATCTGTTCAATGCCCTGACGCTGTTCGTGAGAGGCACTAGAGATTTCATCGATAATCTGGCTGACATGGCTCACGGAGTTGACGATATCTCCCATGCTGTCACCGGCTTTATTCACCAGTTCAGTCCCTGTCCCAATACGTGCTACCGACTCGTTGATCAGCGACTCTATCTCTTTCGCCGCATCTGCGCTGCGCTGCGCCAGCGTTCTGACTTCACCGGCAACAACGGCAAAACCGCGCCCCTGTTCACCGGCCCTGGCGGCTTCGACAGCGGCATTCAATGCCAGAATATTGGTCTGGAAAGCAATACCGTTGATCACGCTAATGATTTCAGTGATTTTCTTTGAGCTACCTGCGATGCCATTCATGGTGCTGACCACCTCACTGACGATCTGACCCCCTTTACGGGCATCGGCGCTGGCGCTGGCAGCAAGCTTGCTGGCTTGCAAGGCATTATCGGCGTTAAGGCGTACCGTCGAGGTGAGCTCCTCCATACTGGAGGCGGTTTCCACCACGGCGGCGGACTGTTGTTCCGTTCTGGACGCTAAATCCGTATTCCCTGCGGCAATCTGTGATGAGGCACTGGCTAAGTGACTGACGCTTTCACGTATGCCCGAGATCATGTCGCATAAACGGGTATTCATCGCGCCCATTGTTTGGGTTAGCTCACCCAATTCATCTTTGGAGGAGGCGGTGATCTGAGCCGTCAGATCGCCACTGGAAATGCGCTGTGCCAGGGCAAGATTTTCACTCACAGGTCGTGTGATTTTACGCGTGATCGCCCAAGCGGTGACCAGCCCGGTAAACACCGCCAGTAATGAAAGGAGGGTGATAATGGTGATCGTGCGAGAAATTACTTGGGTGTTATATTCCGTCTGCATTTCAATTAATGTGGCTGCAGTGGTGTTCAGTTCGTTAGCACCCTGGGCCATGTTGTCGGCAGATAGTTGCGTTTTCTCGATGGCAGATAAATACGTTTCTGCACTCGCTTTCAAAGCCTCGTAGCGCATCCATACCGGGGTCAATACGTTTTTTGTCGCCTCTGGCCATTGTGCCAGGCTGTCATTATACAGCGATTCAGTGCGGCGATATAATGCGTCAAAGTCCGATATGGTTTCAGGAGTATGCTTTGCGATCAGTGTGTTGCCAGCCTCACTGAGCAGGGAAAACGCGAAGAGTAAATCAAAAATTTTATCGAGAGAGTCACTATCAGATGCGGTATTTTTTAAGTCATCTTGCAGGTTGGGGAGAAAGCGATTATCACTTTGTTGCAGCAGGTTTTTAGCGAGTTGATTACTGTGGCGGCTTTTATCGTAATAGTCAGTTCGTAACTCACTGTAGCGTTCAATATTGGCGCTGAGCTGTTCAAACTGCTTTTGAGCTTCTCCGCGCCAGGTGAACTGACTGGCATCCTTAATCAGCGTTTGCATCGATTTAATGGCATCGCCGTTCGCTTTCATTTTCTCATCATCACCCGTATGCATGTAAATCAAACGGTTTTGCCGGGCGGCATCCAGCTGGTTGCCAATATCATTGGTCAGCGTTGTTTTTATTGAGTTATGTTCTATCGTTTTTAACGCGTAAATACCGTAACCTGATATGCCGATAATAATGCAGATTAAAAGAATAAATCCTGAAAAAAGTTTCTTACCTATTGAAAAGTCGTTAAATTTTAAAATAATCATATTAAGTCCTTTATTAAACATAATTAGTGTTATTGAAATAATTCTGCTTCCGGAGGTAAAACACGTGCCTGCAGGATTTTATCGGCAGTGAGAGCGGTTTCATTAAAAATGACTTTTATTGGGCAGTGATGGGATTTAGTGTGTTGATTTTAAAGTTTTTTTAATGTTAATAAGGGGGCTGATTATAAGATTGATGCGCGTTATTTCTGATGAAATAACGCGTTTTCTGATGTTTTGCTGGCAGACAGGGTACTTTTGTCAGTGGAATTAACTTTATGTAAATGGAGTTTTACATTTTTTTACATTTATATTGCAAGGTATCAGCGTTCTTTCTCGCAAACAGGCTGTTTATTTCTTAGCGTTTCCGGCTATCAGGAATAATCAAATCCCCGCGTAGCACGCATGCACCCAGCATGTCGCGGGTTTTCTCTGTCAGCCAGCTGACGATACGTGCTGCCATCGCATCCATGGAGTATTCAATCGAAGGAATGGACGGAATGCCCGGCAGATCCAGCGAACCGGCAAGGCTGAAGATCATAATGTCACCCGGTACGGTTTTATTAAACGCCTGCAGCTGGCCGATCACCCGCTGTGCTTCCTGCTCGTCAGCCACCAGCAGGGCGTTGAAATTAACGGTAGTGGCGTTATTCAGCAGCACCTGTACCGCAACGGACGAGGTGGTGGAATCCATAAACACCAGATTGCGGTTAAACGGCAAAAAGTTGTTTTCCAGCGCCAGCTTATAGCCCAGCAGCACCTGATCGGTATGACCGCTGGCCTCCGGATGGATCAGGGCAATCTGACGGCGGCCCTGGCTGATCAGATAATTACAGGCGGTCTCTGCGGCAAACGCATGGTCAAACTGGATGCTGTTTGGCGTGTCGGCAGCGACACAGTCAATCAGGATGACGTTGTCATCCGTAATATTCAGCGGGAAACGTGCGCCGATAATCAATACATCATCACAGAGGCCGCAGGAGAGTTCATCCAGCGCATTCATCACGCCCGTTTTGCTGTTGGCGAAACGCAGCAGCAGATGCTTTTGATGCTGGCTGAGGTGTTTTTCCAGTGCATAGAGATAACCGGTGGTCTGGTTAATATTCTCCTGTGCGCAGATCACGCCAATGCAGCCCGTCGACTGCGACAGTAGTGACTGCGCGATAACATTTGGCCGGTAGCTGAGTTCTTCGGCTGCTTTCAGCACCGCAAGGCGACTGGCTTCTTTCACTCCGCGCGATCCGCTCAACACCCGTGATACTGTGGCTTTAGACACCCCAGCTAAACGCGATACATCGTTGATTGTTGACATTTTTCTCCCCTGACACCCGGTAACAGCCTGCAAAAAATACCGCAAGAATGGCGCAAAATATCGCCACTGCCAGTATAGCGGCTTTGCATTTTCATGGAAACCGATTTTCCATATCACCTCAAAACTGTCCATATAGACCGCATTTTTGTGATGGGAATCCAGGAAAAAACCCTTTAACACCTGCGTTTATGATGAGTATCACATTTTTGTTTTCCTTAAATGGAAAACGGTTTCCGTATGGTGTCCAATCGTTTCCACATTTACGTTCTATTACATTTCGAGGATAACGGATTATGGTGAGGATTATGCTGTGCTGCTCTGCCGGGATGTCCACCAGTATGCTGGTGAGAAAAATGGTGGAGGCCGCCAATGAAAGAGAGCTGGAGGTGGACATTGAGGCGTATGGCGTCGCAGAGTTCGATACCCAGTTTCCCCGTTATCAGGTGGTGCTGCTGGGGCCACAGGTTAAATATATGCTGAAAACACTGTCAGAAAAGGCTGCCACGCAGGGTATTCCGGTTCAACCCATCGATCCGATGGATTACGGCATGCAGCGCGGTGACAAGGTGCTGGACTTCGCGCTGTCGTTGATTAACGCAGCAAACTAAAGGGTGTTCATATGAGTTCGCTATATCAGTCAATGATTGCCGTTATCGAGCAATCCATCACCCCGCTGGCGGGGCGTCTGGGTCAGCAAAAATACGTTATCGCCATCCGTGATGGCTTCACTGCCGCGCTGCCGTTTATGATCATCGGCTCGTTTATGCTGGTGTTTATCTTCCCGCCCTTTTCGGCGGATACCACCAACAGCTTTGCGCGTGGCTGGCTGGATTTTTCACTGTCCTACCGTGAACAGCTGATGCTGCCGTTTAACCTGAGCATGGGGGTGATGACCTTCTTCATCTCTGTCGGGATTGGTGCCAGCCTTGGGCGGCAGTTTAATCTTGACCCGGTGATGTCCGGTCTGCTGGCGTTTATGGCATTTCTGCTGGTGGCGGCCCCTTATGCGGATGGTCATATCTCCACGCAGTATCTCTCCGGGCAGGGTATTTTCACCGCGTTGATCACCGCGATCTACTCGACGCGCGTCTATGCCTGGCTGAAGCAGAACAACATTACCATTCGCCTGCCAAAAGAAGTACCCACCGGGGTGGCGCGCTCCTTTGAAATCCTGATCCCGGTGGTGGTGGTGATGGGCACGCTGCATCCGCTGAATCTGTTTATTGAAGCGCAAACCGGCATGATTATGCCGCAGGCGATTATGCACCTGCTGGAGCCGCTGGTGTCGGCATCGGATTCACTGCCTGCGATCCTGCTGTCGGTGCTGCTGTGCCAGATTTTCTGGTTCGCCGGTATCCACGGTGCCCTGATTGTGACCGGGATTATGAACCCGTTCTGGATGGCGAACCTGTCGGCCAACCAGGCTGCGCTGGCCGCCGGAGCGGCGTTACCGCATATCTATTTACAGGGCTTCTGGGATCACTACCTGCTGATCGGCGGTGTGGGTTCAACACTGCCTCTGGCTTTCCTGCTGTTGCGCAGCCGCGTGACTCATCTGCGTACCATCGGCAAAATGGGCGTGGTGCCCAGCTTCTTCAATATCAATGAACCTATCCTGTTCGGTGCACCGATCATTATGAATCCGATGCTGTTCATCCCGTTTATCTGCGTGCCGATGATCAACGCCTGCCTGGCGTATGGCGCGACCAAACTGGGCTGGCTGGCGCAGGTGGTGTCGCTGACGCCGTGGACCACTCCCGCGCCAATCGGGGCTTCCTGGGCAGCTAACTGGGCGTTCAGTCCGGTAGTGATGTGTCTGATTTGTATGGTGATGTCGGCCCTGATGTACCTGCCATTCCTGCGCGCCTATGAGCGCTCGTTAATGAAAACCGAAGAGCAGAAAGCCCAGGCCAGCGCACCGTTAAGCGGCACCGTCAGCAGCAACTGAACATCATGGAGAACACAACGATGAAATATCAATTTCCCAAAGACTTCTGGTGGGGCAGCGCCAGCTCTGCGCTGCAAACCGAAGGGGAAAGCCAGCCCGCTCGTGGGGAAACCACCTGGGATGCCTGGTACCGCCAACAGCCAACGCGTTTTCACCAGCAGGTGGGGCCGCAGGATACCTCGACCTTTTACCAGCACTGGCGTGACGATATTGCCCTGCTGAAGCAGCTCAACCACAACAGTTTCCGTACCTCATTGAGCTGGTCCCGTCTGATACCGGACGGCACGGGAGAGGTTAACCTGGAAGCGGTGGCGTTCTATAACAACGTGATTGATGAACTGCTGGCGCAGGGGATCCAGCCATTTATCACCCTGTTCCATTTTGATATGCCGATGGCGATGCAGCAGCAGGGTGGCTGGGAAAGCCGGGACGTGGTGGCGGCTTTCAGTCGCTATGCGAACCTCTGCTTTGAGTTGTTCGGTGACCGCGTGCTGCACTGGTTCACCTTCAACGAGCCGATTGTCCCGGTGGAAGGGGGATATCTTTACGACTTCCATTACCCGAACGTAGTGGACTTTAAGCGGGCAGCGACCGCTGCATACCACACGGTGCTGGCCCATGCGCAGGCAGTGCGTGCATTTCGTGCCGGGCAGTACCCGGGGGAAATTGGCATTGTGCTGAATCTGACGCCGTCCTATCCGCGTTCGCAGAACCCGGCGGATGTGAAAGCGGCCCACCATGCCGACCTGCTGTTTAACCGCAGCTTCCTTGACCCGGTGTTGCGCGGCGAGTATCCGGCCGATCTGATGGTCCTGCTGCAAAGCTACGATCAGCTTCCGGCTTGCCAGCCGGGGGACCGGGCGTTAATCGCTGACGGTAAGATCGACCTGTTGGGGATTAACTATTACCAGCCGCGCCGCGTCAAGTGCCGGGACAGCGCCGTGAATCTGCAATCGCCATTTATGCCAGAGTGGTTATTTGATAATTACGAGATGCCCGGTCGTAAAATGAATCCGTATCGCGGCTGGGAAATCTATGAGCCGGGTATTTACGATATTCTGACTAATTTACGTGTGAATTATGGTAACCCGCGCTGCTTTATTTCCGAGAACGGCATGGGCGTGGAAAATGAACAACGATTTGTTGATGACGGCCAGATTAATGACCACTACCGCATTGAATTTGTATCTGAGCATCTGAAGTGGCTGCATAAAGGCATCAGTGAAGGGAGTCATTGCCTCGGTTACCACATGTGGACCTTTATTGATAACTGGTCATGGTGCAACGGTTATAAAAATCGCTACGGCTTCGTACAGCTCGATTTAGCCACGCAGCAGCGCACGGTGAAAAAAAGCGGAGAGTGGTTTGCCCGCACCGCCGCCCGTCATGGATTTAATGAAGAAGGGGATAATGATGATTGATTTAGAAGAGGCAGTGATGGAGATCATCGTCAACGCCGGACAGTCGCGCAGCCTGTGCTTTGAAGCCCTGCATGCCGCGCGTGGTGGGGATATTACCCGGGCGAAAGCCCTGTTGCAGGAAGCGGATGGCTTTTCGCGGCAGGCCCATCAGATGCAAACCAAACTGATCGAGCAGGATGCCGGAGAAGCCCGGCAGCCGATGACCTTGATTATGGTGCATGCGCAGGATCATCTGATGACCTCCTTACTGGCCCGTGAATTATCCGAAGAAATTATCCATCTCTATCAGCGATAGAATCAAACATTCAGTGAGGAAATTAATTACCAGAATATATTAATCCGTCTTTACCTCTGTGTATTATCAATAAACTGCTGGTTATGGTAGTGGGGTTGGTATTATTTAAATCATAACAAGACAGTTATTATCCAAAATAACATCGCTCACGCACACGTCTTTGCGCGGCATTGTGACGCGCAAAGACCACGGCTGGGTAATATTGAGATAATTATGAAAATATTTAAAAAATTGCCCTTGACGCTGGCGGTCATGGCAGCCCTTTGTTCTGGATCCGTCGTTGCACAAGAATTTACTCAGGCACAAATCGACGCCATCGTGGCGCGAGCCGTGGATAAAGCGTTAGCCGAACGTCAGGTCAAAATAGACACTGCCGTCGATAAAGCCCTGGCAGAACGTCAGGCCAAAGCCGACAGTGCCATGGCTAAAAAAGCGGATGTGATCACTGAGCCACAAACCACGGCGCAGTCGCCTGACAAGGCAATTCCGTTTGGCGTGCAGTTCACGGGCTACGCTCGCTACGGTGCACAGTTCCAGGGGGGTGACCAGAAGTTTGTCGGCGTCGACGGTTCCTATAATGGTTCTTCTGCGATAGGCCGTCTGGGCAATGAAGGCAATGGCGGTGAGTTCCAGCTTTCCAAAGCCTTTAAAGGCGATAACGGCGCAATCTGGGACGTTAACGTGATGATCGATCACTGGGGCGATGAGGTTAACCTCAAAAAAGCCTATGCGGGCGTCACGAATCTGTTCGAGTCGAACCCCAATGCGTATCTGTGGGCCGGACGCGATTTCCACCAGCGTCCACAGCAGGGGATTAACGACTACTTCTGGATGAACCATGATGGGCAGGGTGCGGGGGTGAAAAACTTCGAACTCGGCGGCGTGAAGTTTGATGTGGCGACAGTAGCCGCTGTAGAGTCCTGTAATCCTGAAGTGATGGACGACGGTGGCAACCCGTCACGCATCAGCTGTACCGGTGGTTCGGGCACCGGCGACAAAGGTAACTATGCGGTCACCTCCAAAATCCACGGCATGAAGGTCGGCCCGCTGGATCTGGAGTTGTACGCCAACTACGGCTTTGATTCCAAGGCGGTGGAAAGTGAAGAGCGTCTGAAAGCCTGGCAGGGCGGTGTGGTCCTGAGCCACACAGGCGAAAACGGCGTGAACAAAGTGATCACCCGTTACTCCAACAACGCTGATAACAGCGTGTTTAATAAAACCGACGAGCTGACGGCGATCTATGCCAGCTTTGAAGGGAACTACAAGTTCACGCAGCAGGCGCAGGTGGAGTATCTGCTGGCCTTCCACGACTACGCGAATAAAGCGGATAACACGGATGATCGCCGTAACTACGGGGCAATCGTGCGCCCGATGTACTGGTGGAACGATGTGCACTCCACCTGGCTGGAAGCGGGTTATCAGCGTGTTGATTACGATCAGGGCGGCGATAACCACGGCTGGAAGCTGACGCTGTCGCAGAACGTCTCCATTGATATGGGGCCGGAGTTCCGTCCGATGCTGCGCTTCTACGTCACGGGGGGCGAAGTGGATAACAAGCGTACCGCACGTATCAACGGCAACGATGATAATACGCAGCTCGACTCCTTTAACGTCGGTGCGATGTGGGAAGCCTGGTTCTGATTGTCAGCGGATGAAACGGGAACAGAGGGGCGACCAGTGACGCTGGTCTGCACGATGGTCCAGGTTCAGGTCAACGTCAACGTCAAGGGCGTTTCGCTTTCCCGCTGCGCGGGCGAAGCGACCAAAGGGCGGCAGTCGCCCCGCCCTTTGGAATCCGGGCTTGCGGCAGGCGCATCGCCCGCTTTCAGCGGGTGCCATCGTCAGCTTCGTTCACCGACGGAGCGGTCGTGACGGCACATCCCTGTGCCGGCTCTCCCTCTCACCGCCGTCCTGGCGGTTCGTCCTGGTTCACTGTGCTTCCTCAGCGCTGCTGAATGCCGCCTCAACGTCAAAAGCCAGGTCAAAACCCAGATCCAAAACCCTGATTCAAATCAATCCGCAGAGACTGTCACGTGGTGGGGGTTGTAATACCCGCAGCGAGCAGACGTTCTGCGGGGATGGGGCCAGTTTGAGGTAAGCCGGACGTCACGCGGCAGGGACGCCGCGTGCCGAGGCCCGCATGGATGCGTCTTTTGCCGATCCGGCGTGCTCAAACTGGCCTCAGACCTGAAGCCGAATGATCAGCCATTCATTTTTGTGGGGATCTCTTAGGGGGCGGCCACTTGTATCTTAATAACGTAACGGGTTAGCTACCGTTACGCGAAGCGGGGTGACCCTCTTTTCCGGTCATCCCGTCATGGCTGCCTGGTCCTGCGGTAAGGGGATATCGGCGCTGATGCGCAGCCCGTCGCCATCAAACACCATACACTGGTGCGGATAGAACGCGGGGCGCAGCATCTGATAAGGGCGGAAATGCACATCACCCGGCAGCAGCATCTTAAAGCCGTCATAGCCGTAAATCTGCCCGAACAGATAGGTATTGTTACCCAGCCGCTCGACCACCTCACAGTGAAAATCCAGCTGTAACGGCGCATCGCTGTTGATGCGCAGATGCTCAGGACGGATACCCAGCGTCAGTTCCTCACCCGGCTGCAACAGGCGTGCAGGTGCAGGCAACGTCAGCGTGTTCGCCCCCTCATTCACAGTAACGATCAGCCCCTGAACGCTGCAGTGCTGCACGCGTGCAGGCAGGAAATTCATCTTGGGTGAACCGATAAAGCCCGCGACAAAGCGGTTCACCGGGTTGTAATACAGTTCCATGGGTGACCCCACCTGCTCCAGCTTGCCGTAGTTCATCACCACGATTTTATCCGCCAGCGTCATCGCCTCAATCTGGTCGTGGGTCACATACACCATGGTGGTTTTCAGCTCCTGGTGCAGTTTGGCGATATGCAGACGCATATCGACGCGCAGCTCGGCGTCCAGGTTTGACAACGGCTCATCAAACATAAAGACCTGCGGATTACGCACGATGGCCCGTCCAATCGCCACGCGCTGGCGCTGGCCGCCGGAAAGCTCTTTGGGTTTGCGTTCAAGCAGGTGGGAGAGTTGCAGGGTTTTCGACACCATCTCCACCTGATGGCGGATCTTCTCTTTCGCCACCCCGTTCACTTTCAGCCCGTAACCCATATTTTCGGCCACCGTCATATGCGGATAAAGCGCATAGGACTGAAACACCATCGCCACGCCGCGATGGGCGGGCGCCACATCGTTCATCAGCTCATCGCCAATCAGGATCTCGCCATCACTGACCTCTTCCAGCCCGGCAATCAACCGCAGAAGGGTGGACTTACCACAGCCAGAGGGACCGACGAAGACGGTGAACTCACCGTCTTCAATATCCAGATGAATATTATTGAGCGTTTCTGTTTTACCAAAACGCTTGGACACGTTTCTCAGTCTGATGCTGGACATGCGGAACCTCATCGAAAGGGGGATTTAAATAATAAATGTATTACGTATTACAATTTATGTTGTGACACGCTAACCCTTGTGGTGTCTGGCCTGACTATAAACCCCTGATGCAGAGCACCCTAGAGTCGATTTTGATTTCTGTAATATTGATCACATATTAGCGAGAACAGGGTGGAGGAGTGACGCTGTTCCGCGTAGCGTATGACATCACGCGCTGTGACACTCTCCCTTCTGCAAGTGACGTTATATGGGGCTTGCGATGTGTAGGTCAGAAATTCAGCGGATTGAAAAACAGTTAAATGTTATACGTTCACATGAGGTCAGCAATGAAAGTCAAAACCGGCATCACTCTGCTTCTGTCTGCTCTGGCTCTGGGGCAGGCTGCACACGCAGCGCAGCAACTTACCGTCTGGGAAGATATTAAAAAATCCGAAGGTATCAAAACGGCGATTGCTGATTTTCAGAAGCAATACAACGTTGAAGTCAAAGTGCAGGAAATGCCCTTTGCCCAGCAGATAGAGAAGCTGCGTCTTGATGGCCCGGCGGGGATTGGCCCGGACGTGCTGGTGATCCCTAATGACCAGCTGGGCAGCGCAGTGGTGCAGGGACTGCTGTCACCGCTGGCCCTCGATGCAACACAGCAGGCGGCCTATACCCCATCAGCGATGGCCGCGTTTATTCAGAATAAAGTGGTGTATGGCGTGCCAAAAGCCGTCGAAACCCTGGTGCTGATTTATAACAAAGACCTGCTGCCGCAGCCGTTGAAAACGCTGGATGAGTACCGCGCCTTCTCGCAGAAGCAGCGCGCAGCGAAGCAGTATGGCCTGCTGGCAAAATTTGACCAGATTTATTACAGCTGGGGGGCTATCGCCCCGATGGGCGGTTATATCTTTGGCCAGGACGGTAAGGGCGGGCTCAACACCCTGGACATCGGGCTGAACACACCGGGCAGCGTAGACGCGGTCAGCTATCTCAAGAGTTTCTTCACCCAGGGGCTGCTGCCCAGCGGCATCCTCGGTGACAACGGTCTGAACGCCATCGACTCCCTGTTTACCGAGAAAAAAGCGGCGGCGGTGATCAATGGTCCCTGGGCATTCCAGCCTTACCAGGCGGCAGGCATCAACTATGGCGTGGCGCCGTTGCCTGAGCTGCCTAACGGCAAACCCATGAGCTCCTTCCTCGGCGTAAAAGGCTATGTGGTGTCCACCTGGAGCAAAGATAAAACGCTGGCGCAGCAGTTTATCCAGTTTATTAACCAGCCGCAGTATGTGAAAGAGCGCTTCCAGAAAACGCAGGAAATTCCGCCGGTCGTCGCCCTGATGAATGACCCGCTGATTAAAAACGATGAAAAAGCCAATGCGGTGGCGGTGCAGGCGGCGCGTGCCGTTGCGATGCCGGGTGTGCCGGAGATGCAGGAAGTGTGGGGCCCGGCCAATGCGGCACTGGAGCTGAGCGTGACAGGCAAGCAGGAGCCAAAGGTCGCACTGGATAATGCGGTGAAGCAGATTGCCATGCAGATTGAAGCGATGCAGGCCAGCAACCAGTAAGCCCCTGCCGCTCGCGGTTTGAATAAATAAGGAAAAGGCTGTGATGATTTCCCCCAGTGAAAAACTGACGCTGCACAAGCGCTCACGCCAGCATGCTCTGGCAGGCGTGCTGCTGGCGCTGTTACCCGGTTTTGGCCAGTTTTACCACCGCCAGTGGGCAAAAGGGCTCTGCTATCTGATCCTGCTGACCAGCTTTTACGGTGTGTTTCATAACTTCCTCCAGCACGGGCTGTGGGGGCTGGCAACGCTGGGGGAAGAAGTCCCCCGCGATAACTCCATCTTTTTGCTGGCAGAAGGCATTATCAGCGTCCTGATTATCGCCTTTGGCCTGACGATATGGGGACTGTCGCTGCGCGATGCCTGGCTGAACGGCTGCCGCCGTGACGAAGGCAAACCGCTGCACGGGGTGCGTAAGCAGTATCAGCTGCTGCTGCGAGAGGGGTTCCCGTACCTGATGATCACGCCGGGGTTTTTCCTGCTGGTGTTTGTGGTGGTGTTCCCGATCCTGTTTGGGTTCGCCATCGCCTTTACCAACTATAACCTCTACCACACGCCGCCCGCGAAGCTGGTGGATTGGGTGGGGCTGAAAAACTTCGTCAATATCTTCACCCTGTCGATCTGGCGTTCGACCTTCTTCGACGTGCTGCAATGGACCGTGGTCTGGACGCTGCTGGCCACCACGCTGCAATGTTCAGTGGGTGTGATGCTGGCGATTCTGGTGAACCAGAAAGACCTGCGTTTTAAACCGCTGATCCGCACCATTTTTATCCTGCCGTGGGCGGTGCCGGGCTTCGTCACTATCCTGGTGTTTGCCGGCATGTTTAACGACAGTTTTGGCGTGATTAACAATGCGATCCTCGATTTCTTCGGCATTGCGCCGAAAGCATGGATGACCGATCCGTTCTGGACCAAAACCGCACTGATTATGATGCAGACCTGGCTGGGCTTCCCGTTTGTGTTCGCCATGACGACCGGCGTATTGCAGGCGATCCCTGACGATCTGTATGAAGCGGCGATGATGGACGGTGCCGGGCCCTGGACGCGTCTGAAAACCATCACTCTGCCGCTGGTGATGTACGCCATTGCGCCCATCATCATCACGCAGTACACCTTCAACTTTAACAACTTCAACATTATCTACCTGTTTAACAACGGCGGTCCGGCGGTGGCAGGGTCAAACGCAGGCGGCACCGATATTCTGGTGTCGTGGATCTACAAGCTGACCATGTCGTCATCGCAGTATGCGATTGCCGCAACCATTACGATTTTGCTGTCGATCTTTGTGGTCGGTCTGGCGCTGTGGCAGTTCCGCGCCACCAAATCGTTTAAACAAGATGAGATGGCGTAAGGGAACCGTTATGGCGAAGTCAGTCAGTATTAAACGTGAAAAATGGCTGCGTCTGTCGCTCACCTGGCTGGTGGTTCTGGTGGTCTCGACCATCATTATCTACCCGCTGGTGTGGACGGTCGGGGCGTCGCTGAATGCGGGCAACAGTCTGCTGAGTAGTTCGATTATTCCTGAGAACGCATCGTTACAGCACTACCGCGACCTGTTTAACGGCACGGTGCCGTACCTGACGTGGTACTGGAACTCGATGAAAATCAGTTTCTTTACCATGGTGCTGACCTTAATCAGCGTGAGCTGCACCGCGTATGCATTCTCGCGCTTTCGCTTTAAGGGGCGGCAGAACGGTCTGATGCTGTTTCTGCTGTTGCAGATGATCCCGCAGTTCTCGGCACTGATTGCCATCTTTGTGCTGTCGCAGCTGCTGGGATTGATCAACAGCCATCTGGCGCTGGTGCTGATCTACGTTGGTGGCATGATCCCGATGAACACCTATCTGATGAAGGGTTACCTGGACGCGATTCCAAAGGACCTGGATGAGTCAGCGCGCATGGACGGGGCAGGGAACTTCCGTATCTTTATCGAGATCATCATGCCGCTTTCGAAGCCGATTCTGGCGGTGGTGGCGCTGTTCTCCTTCACCGGCCCGCTGGGGGACTTCATTCTTTCCAGCACCATTCTGCGCAGCCCGGATCAGTTCACGCTGCCCATCGGGCTGTACAACCTGGTCTCGCAGAAAATGGGGGCCAGCTACACCACTTACGCCGCCGGGGCAGTGCTGATTGCCGTACCGGTCGCCGTGCTCTATCTGGCGCTGCAAAAATACTTCGTTTCCGGCCTGACCTCAGGAAGTACAAAGGGATAAACCATGACACCTAAAACGCTGTTACTCGCCCTGGCAATGGCCTGGGCGACGCCTCTCTTCGCCGCAAATCCGGACGTTATTCGTTCCATCGGCCCGGTGCCGGCCGATTTTGTCAAAGGGGCTGATATCTCCACGCTGCCGGAACTGGAAAAGCAGGGGGTGAAATTTTACAACGCCCATCACCAGCTACAGGACCCGATTGCCATCCTGAAAGCCAACGGCATCAATACTATTCGCCTGCGCCTGTGGGTTGACCCCTATGACAGCAACGGCAAAGCCTACGGGGGTGGCACCAACGACCTGCCCACTACCCTGGCGCTGGCGAAACGTGCCAAAGCCGCCGGGATGCAGATCCTGCTGGACCTCCACTACAGTGATTTCTGGACCGACCCGGGTAAGCAGTTCAAACCGAAAGCCTGGGAAAAACTGACTTTCCCGCAGCTGGAAACGCGCGTGCATGACTACACACGCGACACCCTTGCCCGCTTCAAAGCCGAGGGCGTGCTGCCGGATATCGTCCAGATTGGCAACGAGCTGAACGGCGGCATGCTGTGGCCGGAAGGGAAAAGCTGGGGGCAGAACGGTGGGGAGTTTGACCGTCTGGCGGGCCTGCTGAAAGCGGGCATCACGGGCGTGCGGGAAAACCTCAGCGATCCGGGCCAGGTCAAAATCATGCTGCACCTGGCTGAAGGCACCAAAAATGACATGTTCCGCTGGTGGTTCGATGAGATCACCCGCCGTCAGGTGCCGTTCGATGTGATTGGTCTGTCGATGTACACCTACTGGAACGGCCCGATTAGCGCCCTGAAAGCCAATATGGACGATATCAGCCAGCGCTATCAGAAAGACGTGATGGTGGTGGAAGCGGCCTATGCATACACGCTGAAAAACTGCGACAGCGCCGAAAACAGTTTCCAGGCGAAGGAAGAGAAAGATGGCGGCTACCCGGCCACCGTTGAGGGGCAGGCGGCCTATCTGCACGACCTGATGCAGGCGGTGCTGGCGGTGCCGAATCACCGCGGTAAGGGCGTGGTCTACTGGGAACCGACGTGGATTGCCGTGCCGGGTAACACCTGGGCGACGCCGGAAGGCATGAAGTATATCCACGACGAGTGGAAGCAGGGCAACGCCCGTGAAAACCAGGCGCTGTTTGACTGCCAGGGCAACGTGCTGCCGTCAATTCAGGTATTTCATTAATTTACAGGCCTGAGGGCCGGTGTCACTGACACCTCAGAGGAACCGCAATGACTAGATTTCCACCGCTCTTTGCCGGGGTCAACACGCTGCTGCACGGCGCGGATTACAACCCGGAACAGTGGCAACATACCCCGGGCATCATTGATGATGACGTCGCGATGATGCAGCAGGCGAACTGCAATGTGATGTCGGTTGGCATCTTCAGCTGGGCGAAACTGGAGCCGGAAGAGGGGCGCTATGACTTCGGCTGGCTGGATGACGTGATTGAAAAACTGCATCAGCGGTCGATTCGGGTGTTTCTGGCCACGCCCAGCGGCGCGCGCCCGGCGTGGATGTCGCAAAAGTACCCGGAAGTGTTGCGCACCGGGCGCGATCGCGTGCCTGCGCTGCACGGCGGGCGGCATAATCACTGCATGACTTCGCCGCTGTACCGGCAAAAAGTTCGGGCGATCAACAGCCAACTGGCGGCGCGCTATGCGCACCATCCGGCGGTGATCGGCTGGCATATTTCCAACGAATACGGCGGCGAGTGCCACTGCGGGCAGTGCCAGCAGGCCTTTCGCGGCTGGTTGCAGCGCCGCTACGGCACCCTGGAGCAGCTTAACCACGCCTGGTGGAGTGATTTCTGGAGCCATACCTACAGCGACTGGTCGCAGGTGGTTTCCCCTGCACCGCAGGGGGAAATGTCGATTCACGGGCTGAATCTCGACTGGCGGCGCTTTATGACCGATCAGGTCACCGACTTCTGTATCGAAGAGATCAAACCGCTGAAAGCGGCCAACCCGGACCTGCCTGCCACCACCAACTTTATGGAGTATTTCTACGACTACGATTACTGGAAGCTGTCGCAGCCGCTCGATTTTATCTCCTGGGACAGTTACCCGACCTGGCATAACGAGCAGGATGAAACCACGCTGGCCTGTTATACCGCCATGTATCACGACCTGATGCGCACCCTGAAACAGGGGCAGCCGTTTGTGCTGATGGAGTCGACGCCGGGGGCGACCAACTGGCAGCCCACCAGCAAGCTGAAAAAACCGGGGATGCACATTCTCTCTTCATTGCAGGCCGTGGCCCACGGGGCGGATGCGGTGCAGTATTTCCAGTGGCGTAAAAGCCGCGGCTCGGTGGAGAAGTTCCACGGTGCGGTGATTGACCACGTCGGGCATCTGGATACCCGTATTGGCCGCGAAGTCAGCGAACTGGGTCGGATGCTGGCAGCAATGGCCCCGGTGCAGGGTAGCCGCGTTGACGCGAAAGTGGCGATCGTTTTCGACTGGGAAAGCCGCTGGGCGATGGACAATGCCCAGGGGCCGCGCAATACCGGCCTGCACTATGAGCGCACGGTGGCCGAACACTACCGCACGTTCTGGGAGCAGGGCGTGGCAGTAGACGTGATCAATGCCGATGTTGACCTCAGCGGGTATGCGCTGGTGATCGCCCCGATGCTGTATATGGTGCGCGACGGCTTTGCCGCCCGCGTGGAGCAACATCTGCGCCAGGGCGGGCAGTTTGTCGCCAGCTACTGGACGGGCGTGGTCAATGAAAGCGACCTCTGCCATCTGGGCGGTTTCCCGGGGCCGCTGCGGCCGCTGCTGGGGATCTGGGCGGAAGAGATCGACAGCCTGACGGACGACGAAACCAACGGCGTATGTGCTGTCGAAGGCAACATGCTGGGCCTTCGCGGCAGCTATCAGGCCCGTGAGCTGTGCGAACATATTCATCTGGAAGGGGCAACCGCGCTGGCCGTTTACCAAAGCGATTTTTATGCCGGCCAACCCGCGGTCACCGTTAACGCCGTGGGCGCCGGGCAGGCCTGGTATATCGCCTCACGTAATGACCAGGCTTTCCATCGGGATTTCTACGGTGCACTGATTGCCAGGCTGGCGCTGCCACGTGCGCTGGCGGTGGACCTGCCTCCGGGGGTGACCGCGCATCGCCGCACCGACGGCGAGTCCAGCTTTATCTTCCTGCAAAACTTCACGGCGCAGGCGCAGACGGTCACGCTGCCTGCGGGTATCAGCGATCTGATTGACGGTGTGCCGCTCTCCGGCGAGCAGATCATGCCGCCGTGGGGCTGCCGCGTGCTGCGCGCGCCGCTGTAAACAGCTGTTCACCAGCGGGCGCAAGCCCGCTTTTTTTATGTCTGAAAGGAGAGGTATATGGTCAGTCTGAAATCGTTTAAGCATTACTTCAGCCGGCAGGAAACCCCGGAGGAAGCCGACGCAGCGGAGTGTGCGCTGCTGGATCAGTTAATGGGCTGCTTTGGCGGGCGCGAGAATATCGTGCAGGTGGATGCCTGCCTCACGCGACTGCGCGTCACGGTGAAATCGGTGGCGGCAGTGAATGCCAGCGGATTACAGCAGGCAGGGGCAACGGGAGTGGTGATTCTGGGCCATGAAGTGCATGCTATTTTTGGCACGCGCTCTGACCGTCTGCGCCAGCTGATGGAAGCACACTATTTCCGTCAGCCATAAAAAAAATGGATAACCGGTAACGGTTATCCAAATTAACGATCCAGTGCTTATCCAATGATGATGAAGGCGTTGATCAGGGCATTACCACCAGGCTTCAACCTGCACACCAAAGTTCCAGGTGTTGCTGGCCGTGCCGTCCTGGAAGCTGTTCCCCTGCTCGGAGTCATTCAGGTAAGAAGTGAAGATGCGCAGTTCCGGGCGTGACATAAATTCCGGACCCGCGGCCAGGCCCAGCGCGAGGGTATATTTCTGCCCGGCCTGTTTGTAGTCGCTGCCGTCTTTGTTCTGATCTTTCTGCATAAACGTCCCGGCTTCACCGATACCGCGCACATAGTCGGTAAACTGGTACTGGGCGCGCCCGACCAGGGAGAGCAGGGTACTTTTATCGGTGAACGCGGTGACGTTATCGGCGGAACCCCAGGTCACGACCTGATTCAGCGACAGGCGGTCAGTGATCGGCAGCAGGCCGGTGTTGATCACGCGATAGCCTTTGGCATCACGGGTATCGTTCCACATGTCATACCAGCCGCCGCCCTGCGAGATCATATTCTGCGCCAGCCCTTTGTTGGCATACTGCAGCACCAGTTTCTGATAGCCGCCCCACATATCCTGGCTGATTTCCCCGGTGACCATCACGCCGTTATCTGCGTCATACAGTTCGCCGTACTCTTTCTGTTTGTTGGTCGGGTTCGGCATGGCGTAGTCCACACCGAACTCTGTCCATGCGCCGTTCCACGGCTTCCAGCCAGCGTAACGGACATCGAGGTAGTTGATATTCACGTCGTTATCGCCGTCGGCACGGTAGTCAACATCGTTGGCATCACCGCGTATCCAGGCGACGGAGACGGCGCCTGGGCCAAAGGTGTAGTTTTCAATACCGGCACCGGAGCCGGAGATATTCCAGTATTTGGTATCAATGATATGCAGGTCATGGCGCTGGTAGTAGCGTTTACCGCCCCAGATGACGGCGTTTTTATCCCCGGGGATCAGGCCTTTGATTTGCAGGTTGAGCTGACGCAGCCCGAACTGGGCGTCGTCGCCGAAGGTGGTTTCATTATCGTTGGAGCCGTCGGAAAACATGCTGACCATTGAGTCGACATAGAAACTGACGTCATCCTTTTTGTACACTTCGCTGCCCAGTTCGATTTCACCGTAGGTATCGGCTTCGTTACCCAGACGACCAATCTTATTTTTTTGCCACTCCTCCATGCCTCCATCGCGCGAAACCCCCACACCGCCGCGCAGATAGCCGTGGAAATCAATGTTGTCGATGGCTGCGAATGCAGGAGAAGTCAGTGCTGCGGCAAGTGCCACAGCGGTCGCTGTCAGTCTTGTGTTCATGTCACCCTCTGTTTATATTTGTCATACGTTCACACGATGGCGACAGTAAACGCCTCACGATGAGCGTGAAGCAATTGGAGTAACGAAATTGTGTGATTTAGTGCAAGTATTTACCCGTTATTTGTAACGATTGGTGAAGTTGATCACCGAATTATGTATGTGAACGTCTGACTTTACTGTGGGTTTTTGACAGTGTGACCGACTTAACCTGAACGTCATTTGCACTGTGATACAATCCGGCCATCTGTAAACAGGGAAGCGAACCATGAAATCAAAGAGTGCCACCTTGGAAGATGTCGCCCGTCGCGCTGGGGTGTCTTATCAAACGGTTTCCAGGGTGCTGAATAAGTCTGCGAACGTTTCGGAAGGTACGCGCAGCAAGGTAACAAAGGCGATAGAGGAGCTGCGCTATGTGCCTAACCGCCTTGCGCAACAGCTGGTGGGAAAACAGAGCACCACGCTCGGTCTGGTGACCACGTCTCTGGCTCTCCATGCCCCTTCTCAGGTGGCGGCGGCGATTAAGCGCTACGCCAACGCGGCGGAGTATCAGGTGCTGATCGCCATGATCGGTGAGAACGTCAATCAAAGTTTGCAGGAGTCGATCAACGAGCTGAAATCGCAGCTGGTCGACAAAGTGATTATTAACGTTCCGCTGGATACCGCCTGTGCCGAGCGAATCGTCGAAGAGAACCAGGACATTATTTGCCTGTTCCTGGACGTCGACCCTTATTGTTCGGTGTTTAACGTTTCGTTTAACCCGGCGGATGGCACCCGGGCCAGCGTCAAATACCTCTACGAGCAGGGGCACCGTGAGTTTGCGCTGCTGGCGGGTCCAGCGCACTCCGTTTCGGCGCGGCTGCGGCTCAGGAGCTGGCTCGAGACACTGGAGAGCTACCGGCTGGCCCCGGTGAGCGTCATTCACGGTAACTGGGATGCGCAGAGCGGCTACAGCGGCATCTTACAGCTGCTGCGTGAAACCCCGCACTTCAGTGCGCTGCTGGTGGGGAACGATCAGATGGCTTTGGGCGTGCTGAGTGCCTTGCATCAGCAGGGCGTAACCGTGCCGGGGCAGGTGTCCGTGGTGGGGTATGATGACACGTATGAGAGCGCGTTTTTCCATCCGTCGCTGACCACGGTGTCGCTGGACCTGGACTTACAGGGAAAAGAGGCGGTGCAGCGTATTTTGCAGGCCAGCGATGATGACCACAGCCGCTCATCCTCCATTCTGCCCGCACGTCTGGTGGTGCGCAGCTCAACGTCAGCGGCCGGTCAGCAGCAGCAGGATTTAAAACAGATAGCCGAACAGCTGCGCCTGATTGCCAGCCGTCTGGGATGACGGCTGAACGGTGATGGCTTCCGGTTGACCGACGTCCGCCGGAAGCTGTCGCGTTATTTCGCCCCAAAGCAGGCGTTCAGCCCGGCCTGGGTATCCTTGCTTGCCAGGCCGGGCATCGGTTTATCCGCGATAAGTGTGACACCGGTATCCACATACCCGGACACTTTCTTACCGTGCCGGGCGTAAGCCACCGCCGCATCAACGCCCATCGCTGCCATGGTTAAGGGATATTGCTGCGCTGTGGCAGCAATCTTCCCTGAACGCACGTTGTTCACTCCGGCACAGCCCCCATCGACCGAGACGATCATCGCCTGTTTACCGGCTTCCTGTAAGGCCTTGTACGCGCCGGCAGCGGCCGGTTCGTTGATGGTATACACCAGGTTGATATCAGGATGGCTTTTCAGGCAGCTGGCCATTACCTCATAGCCTTCCTTCTCGGCGCCTTGAGAAAAACCGGCACAGACGGTTTCAGCGGTGACCGACAGCTCACTGGAGTCGGCACCTGCTGCCGCTAATCCCAGCCCGCTCATAAAACCATTATGACGTCTTGCCCCGACTAAATGTCCGGGCGATAAATCCAGCATGGCAATCTTCAGTGGCTGTCCGGAAAATTTTAACGGCATGGCGGCTTTGGCATATTCGCCAATCAGCTGCCCGGCTTTATAGTTGTCAGTACCAAACAGCGCATCCACCGCCGTCATCGGATCGGTCGGGGAGTCCAGTGCGATGACCTGCACCCCTTTGGCACGCACTTCATCCAGTGCGGGCACAATGGCTTTGGCATCGCTCGGGGTGATCAGCAGAGTGGTCGCCCCTGCGGCCACCATCTCCTGGATGGCCTGAATTTGCGCCGGATAATCGCCGTCTTCTTTGCCTGCCGCCGTCAGGAGTTTCACCCCATGCACGGTAGCGCCCAGCATGGCACCTTCTTTCATTTTCAGGAAAAAGGGGTTGGTATCTGTTTTAGTGATCAGGCCAATAGTGATGCTGTCGTTACTGGCATACGCCGCTGAACTGACCATCGCGGCGAGAGCAAAAGCACAGGTTATTTTCATCTCAGATCCTTAGCGCATCGCTGCTGTTGTATCGTTGAGACGGCCTGCACGTGAAATATCAAACGCAGAGATCCCTTCCAGCAATAAATAAGCCTGCTGCTTAAGGCTGGCGGCAGCGGCGGCACTCTCTTCCACCAGGGCGGCATTTTGCTGCGTGGCTTCGTCCATATTGACCACGGCTTTATTCACCTGATCGATACCCGTGTGCTGTTCGCTGGAGGCGAGGGTGATTTCGGCCATCAGGCTGTTAACGCCCTTAACCGCATTGACCACTTCCTGCATGGTACTACCCGCCTCATCGACAAGCTTAGAACCGGTATTGATCCGCTCGACAGACTCATCGATCAGGTTTTTGATTTCCCTCGCGGCGGTGGCACTGCGCTGGGCGAGGATGCGAACCTCACCGGCCACAACGGCAAATCCACGGCCCTGCTCACCGGCGCGGGCGGCTTCCACGGCCGCATTAAGCGCCAGGATGTTGGTCTGGAAAGCAATCCCTTCAATGACGGTAATAATCTGGGTGACCTTGCCGGAACTGCTGGCAATGTCGTGCATGGTGCTGACCACACGTTCGACCACATTGCCGCCACGCTGTGCCACCTGAGAGGCACTGGTCGCCATCAGATTTCCCTGGTGGGCATTATCGGCGTTGTGCTTCACGGTGGCGGTTAACTGCTCCATGCTGGCAGAGGTCTGCTCCAGTGAAGAGGCCTGCGCTTCGGTGCGGCGGCTTAAGTCTTCATTGCCCAGGGTAATTTCACCTGACGCGGAAACTATGCTCTCAGCCGAGTTTGCCACCTGGCTGATCAGGTTATGCAATTTCTCCTGCATCTCACCCAGGGCAGCCAGCACGCTACCGGCCGGGGCAGTGACCGCGCCGTTAACCTGGCTCAGGTCGCCCTGAGCAATGCGCTGAACGACCTGACCTAAAATGGCCGGTTCTTCGCCTAAGGCACGGAACAGGGAGCGGATGATCATTGCACCGAGAATCACTGCCAGACTCAGCGCCAGCAGGCTGATCGCGATGAAAATAATCCGCGTTTGCTGATAGGCGCTCTCTGCGGTACTCAGACTCTCCGCCGCGCGCTCGGTGCTGTATTTAAGGTACTGATTCGCCGTGGTCAATAAGGTGGTGAGCTGAGGGCGTAATTCACGGTTCATACGGTCAATCGCTTCCGCCTTTTTCTCCGCCAGGGCTAACTCAACAATGTGGTGAGCAATGGGGCGATACCCCTCTTCCGCCTGTGCGATGGCGGAAACAAACTGTCGATCCTGGTCGGTTACGTCAGTGTGCTGCTTGATGGCTGCCTGTAACTGAGTCAGCGCTGCGGCGGTTTTCTCTTCTGCTGCGGCCACCTGTTTTTTACCGGCTTCAATGTCGGCGGCCTCACTGACCAGCACCAGACCGTACAGACTCAGTGAACTGTCCTTCACACCGCTGAGAATAAGATTGACGGAGGACTCACGTGCCGCCACCTGCTGCACATGGGTTTTGAATCGGTCATTCGCATTGCTGAGGGCGTTCATCGCGAGAAGAACGACGGCAAGCACAATCACCACTAACACGCCGAACCCGAGGAGGAGCTGAGTTCGTACGGTGGTATTTTTGAATTGCATAAATGGACACCCCTAAAATGGCAACTTGAAGGTCAGCCAGCGGCCGTGAAAACCGGCATGGCGCAGAATATATATTGTAATTGAATCGATTCAGCTACCCGGTTTGATGACACAGCAAAAAAGTGAGAGTGAAATGTCATTCAGACTGCGGATAGAATTTTGAAAATGCTGATCGGATTAACGGCGTGCAGGGGGGAAACTTGACGGTTCGACGCAGGCAAGACGCGGCTTTTTTGAAAAGTGTGATGAGAATCGCCTTATTGGTCAGTCGGCGATGGCCGGGTTTACTCGCGATACAATTCAGAGGATCGTGCCGGGAAAGCTGTTTCCTTCCGGGAAACAACTGTTATACTGTTTCCCGGAAGGAAACAAGGAGTGTTAGCCGTGATCAAAAGCTGGAAGCATAAGGGATTGCAAAAACTGTTCGAAACAGGAAATCCCAGTGGTGTGCAGGCCAAAGATGCCGAACGGATCAGAACGCGTCTGCTGGTTCTTGACGAAGCCCTGTCGGTAGAAGAATTCAGAAACTACCCTGGCTTCAGGTTCCATCCGCTGAAAGGCGACAGGCAGTATCTTTACGCCATTACTGTTCGTGCCAACTGGCGTATCACTTTCGAGTTCAGAGACGGTGATGCTTACATACTTAATCTGGAGGACTACCACTAATGGCTATGATGACCCCCCCGCATCCCGGCAGCCTGATTACCGAGTATCTTGAGGACTATAACGTCAGCCTGCGGACGCTGGCCGGAAACCTCGGGGTATCCCCCTCGGCGTTGAGCAAAGCGGCGGCAGGAAAAACCGCTATTACCCCTGAAATGGCGGTACGACTGGAAGCCGGGCTGGGCATTGCGGCCCGTCTCTGGCTGGCGATGCAGGCAACGTACGATATTAGCCGGGTCCGCGAAACGATTGATATCACGCAGGTCGTGCCCGCCTGCTATGACGAAACCGATGGTCAGCCAGTGAAGACCTGTGGATGATGACCTGAACCTGGCCTCATTACGCTCTTCACCGGCATCAGCACTCTTCATGCTAGTCGCATGATGCCCGGTTACGGATTGGTCACCGGGTCCTGCTCATCAGTCGGGCCTGCCTCCTCCGGCGGTGACATTGTCGCCCGGCGCAAGGTGCCGACCAGGCTTGCCAGCACCAGCGCTACGCCTGCGGCCACCGCGCCAAATGACAGTACGCTCACCACTGGCGTAAACAGCTTACCTAACACGCCTAATCCCAGAGCACCGACAGAATCCCCGGTTACATCCTGCGCGGTGCCCAGACTGTTCACGCGACCGAGCAAAGCGTCAGGGGTATGGTGTTGAATCAGCATATATTGCAGCAGCGAAGCGATCGCGTTGCAGTAGCCATACACCACCAGTGCCAGCAGGGCCGGGATAAAGTGGCTGTAAAGCCCCAGTGAGGCAATGGCCAGAAACGCGCAGGTGGCGCTGATCAGGACCAGCACACCTGGACGGGCATAACCCGGTACCCAGCCGCTGGTAAAGGCGCCAATCATGGCCCCCAGCGGCACGGCGGAATACATCAGACCAATCGCCGAAGCGTCAGCGTGATAGCTGATAGCCAGCGCCGGGAACAGAATACGCACCGCGCCGACGATGCTCACCAGCATGCCCAGCAGCACCACGGAACCCACCACCTTCTGCTGGCAGACAAACTGAACGCCGCTGGCCAGGGCGCGCAGCGGATGCTCCGGCTCCTGCACTTCCGGCTTCATCGACGGCAGACGCACCAGCGGGATTAACGTTGCCAGCGTACCGACAGCCGCCACGGCAAAGGCCCAGCCCACGCCGCCCGCCACAATAATCACCCCGCCAATGGCCGGGGAGAGGATAGCCCCGAGACGTACGGTCACCATACTCAGCGCACCGGCCGCGCCGAGGTTCTCACGCCCGACCAGCAGCGGGATCACCGCCATTAATGCCGTCATCCCCAACGCCCCGAAGAAACCGTCCCAGGCGGCCAGCAAATATAGTGCCCACAAAGAGGGTTCCGGCAGAAACGCATTCAGACTGAGGGCCGCGAAGCCGATGCCGCAGGTACCACGGGCAAACAGAATCAGCTTACGACGATCGAGGCGGTCTGCGAGGATGCCACCCAGCATCAATCCGATAAACATACCGATGCCATCCAGCATCACGGCCACACCCACCTGAAGCGTGGAGCCTGTCATGGCCTGGATCTGAATCGGTACGCCGACTGCCAGCATACCGAGTGAGAACACGGACAGCATGCGGGCACAAAAGATGGCGCGGAAATGGGCGTTATTTTTCAGCAGGCTGAAATCAAGCAGAATGGAGGGCTTTGCCATGAGTATCCATGTAGTTAATAGGGCTCAATGCCTGGCGGCCGGAATGCTGTCCGGTGCGGCGCGTAAGGATGCCGATGTTTTTCTGGCGGGGCGCATGGTAACATATTTGGTTAGTAACGTTAATGATAATAATACTCATATTCATTTGCATATGAAGAGGATCTCTCAGGGATGTCATTGCAGCAAGCTTCCCCCCCATCTGCTCCGTTGTCGCAAGGCCTTTCGCGCAGCGCGGGTGTCATCATCTGTCTGATATTACTGACGGCGGTCAGCCTGGCGAGTCTGATGCTTGGGGCCAAACCCATCGCGCCTGCCCTGGTGTGGCAGAGTCTGTCCGGCCAGATCACTAACGCCGATAGCATCATTATTCTCAATGCCCGTCTGCCGCGTACGCTGGCCGGGATCCTCGTAGGCCTGGCGCTGGGCGGCGCAGGGGCGGTGATCCAGGCACTGACGCGTAATCCGCTGGCAGACCCCGGCATTCTCGGCGTCAATGCCGGGGCCAGCTTCGCGATGGCGATTGGCATTACCCTGTTTGGCGTCAGCGGCATGGCAGGCTGGCTTGGCTTTGCCTGGGGCGGCGCGCTGATTGCCAGCATGGCGGTCTGGGCGATTGGCACACTGAGCGGTGGCCGGGTCAATCCGGTACGGTTGACGCTGGCCGGGGTGGCACTGAGTGCGGTATTGGGCGGGCTGACTTCGTCGCTGTCGCTGCTTAATCCGCAGACCTTTGACCAGCTGCGCTTCTGGCAGGCGGGAACGCTGGATATCCGTTCCTCAGCGAACCTGATGCTGGTGGCCCCGGCGATAGTCGTCGGCGCGGTGCTGGCACTCGCGGCATCGCGTTCACTGAACAGTCTCAGTATGGGTGAAGACATTGCCGCCGCGCTCGGCACCCGGGTGCTGCTGGTGCGCCTGCTGGCGCTGCTGTCGGTGATGCTGCTGTGTGGATCGGCCACGGCGCTGGTGGGGCCCATTGGTTTTGTTGGCCTGATGGTGCCCCATGTTGCGCGCTGGTGGGTGGGGGCCGACCAGCGCTGGATCCTGATTTATTCGTTTCTCATGGCCCCGGTGCTGTTGCTGACCGCCGATATTGCCGGGCGTTTTATGGCACAGGGTGAGCTGCGGGTGTCGATTGTCACCGCATTGATCGGTGCGCCAGTCTTAATCTGGTTAGTCCGTAGCCGCAAACATTAAGGATGACAGGATGCACAGTAAAACCTTACTGATCGGCCGTGCTGACGGCTGGCTCAATCTGCGCCTGGCGTCCCGGGTGCTGTGGGCGAACCTGACGCTGATCGTTCTCGCTGCACTGCTGGCGCTGTTTGCGCTGTGCTACGGCACGCTGAGCATCAGCCCGGGGCAGGTGTGGCAGGCGTTGCAGGGGGAAGGGCCTCGCGGATTTATGACCGTTATCGCACAGTGGCGTGCACCGCGTGCGGTGATGGCGCTGGTGCTGGGGGCGGGCCTTGGCGTCAGCGGGGCGATCTTCCAGTCGGCGATCCGCAACCCGCTCGGCAGCCCGGATGTGGTGGGTTTTAATACCGGGGCGTTTACCGGGGCGCTGGTGATGATTATCGGCTTTGGCGGCAGCTACTATCAGATTGCCGCCGGAGCGCTGGTGGGCGGTATTGGTTCGGCGGCGCTGGTTTATCTGCTGGCGTGGCGCCAGGGGATTGTGGGTTTCCGCCTGATTATTGTCGGGATTGGCGTGGGCGCGGTGTTGTCGGCGCTCAATACCTGGCTGATTGTCAGCGCCTCGCTGGAGAGTGCCATGAGTGCTGCGCTGTGGGGGGCGGGATCGCTTAACGGCATCACCTGGGCGAAAGGGCAGCCTGCGCTGCTGCTGGTGCCACTGACCATTATGGTGTCGCTGGCGCTCAGCCGCCGTTTGCAACTGATGGAAATGGGCGACGACAGTGCGCGGGCGCTGGGGGTGAATGCTGAGTCCAGCCGTCTGTGGCTGATGCTGTGCGGCATTATTCTCACGGCAATTGCCACCGCCAGCGCCGGGCCGATTGCCTTTATTGCGCTGGCCGCGCCGCAGATTGCCCGCCGCCTGACCGGTGCCAGCGCGGTGCCGCTTTTTTCCGCCGCCACCACCGGGGCGCTGTTGTTGCTGACGGCCGATGTGATCGCTCAGCATGCGTTTAACGGGGTACAACTGCCGGTGGGGGCTGTTACCGTCAGCATCGGTGGTGTTTATCTCATCTGGTTACTTATCAGGGAGTCACGACGTTGATCATGGATACTTCTTTATCCCCCCGTCTTCAGGCCGCTGGCGTGACGCTGGCCTACGATCAAAAAGTGATCGCCAGTGAGCTTAGCGTGCAGATCCCCGACCGCCAGTTTACGGTGATTATTGGCCCTAACGCCTGCGGCAAGTCAACGCTGTTACGCGCCCTGTGCCGCCTGCTGAAACCGCGTAGCGGGCAGGTGCTGCTTGATGGTCATGATATTCATCAGATGGGCACCAAAGCGCTTGCCCGCCAGCTGGGTCTGTTGCCACAGCATGCGATTGTCCCGGAGGGGATCAGCGTGGCCGATCTGGTGGCACGTGGACGCTATCCACATCAGAGCTTACTGAAGCAGTGGAGTGAAGCCGACCGTGAGGCGGTGGCGGCGGCAATGCAGGCCACCAACATCAGTGAACTGGCCGCGCGCAGCGTGGATGAACTGTCCGGCGGCCAGCGTCAGCGCGTGTGGGTGGCGATGGTGCTGGCGCAGCAGACGCCGCTGCTGTTACTGGATGAACCGACCACCTGGCTGGATATCGCCCACCAGATTGAGCTGCTGGATCTGTTCCGTCAGTTAAATCAGGAGCACGGGCATACGCTGGTGGCGGTGCTGCATGATCTGAATCAGGCCTGTCGTTACGCCGACCACTTAATCGTGATGAAGGAAGGGCAGATTATCGCCCAGGGTAAACCCGCTGAGATTGTGGATGCACAGCTGGTGCGGCAGGTGTTTGGCATGAGTAGCGTGGTGATTGACGATCCGGTATCACATACACCGATGATCGTGCCGTGCGGGCGTTATCATCAGCCTTTACAGGGATCGTTGTAGGGGTGAGGCACGCCTCGTCCGGTGCGGAATAACAAGGGTCGGGCATGCCCGACCCCTACGGGTATTGCTGCAGGGGCGAGGCACGCCTCGTCCGGTGCGGAATAACAAGGGTCGGGCATGCCCGACCCCTACGAGTATTGTTGTTGGGGCGAGGCACGCCTCGTCCGGTGCGGAATAACAAGGGTCGCGCATGCCCGACCCCTACGGGTATTGCTGTAGGGGCGAGGCACGCCTCGCCCGCTGCGGGGCGGTCCCCCTTCTTTACGCCAGGTCCTGGCACGCCTCCATCAGCCCAGCCAGCAATGGCCCCAGCGTCACCAGCGTTTCCGGTGACAGGATATCCATATGCTCGCAGGCCAGTTCGTGGATCTGCACTTGCTGAAGATAAGGCGCCCAGCTGTCTTTCACATCCATTCCCTCAGGCAGGGTATTTTTCGCCACAAACAGCGTGGCCTGCCCTTCAAAGCGTGGTGTCCTGGCGGTACTCAGGCGCTCAACCGCATCGGCATAGTTTGCGACGATAGTGCTGAACATTTCCGCCTTCTCTGCCAGTAACAGCGCATCGTCATCAGTGGAGGCCATAAACTCGGCCTCCTCGCGCGCCACTTCGGCACGCGCATCCTCTTCCGACGGGCTGGTCCAGTCCTGGCCTTCCGGCGGATAGGTATCCAGCAGCCCGAGGAAGTTCACCTGTTCTCCCTGCTGTTGCAAACGTGCCGCAATACCGTGGGCGAGGGTGCCGCCCAGCGAGTAGCCCAGTAAGTGATACGGACCGTGCGGCTGAATGCTGCGCAGCGTCGCCAGATGGCGTTCGCACATTTCATCCACACTTGCGCAGCGGGCAATCACGCCGTTCGGGCGTGGCGATTGCAGGCCAACAATCGGGAAATTGCCCCCGAGATGACGCATCATGCCGGAGTACTGCCAGGCAAAGCCGGAAGCCGGGTGAATACAGAACAGCACCGGTCCTGTACCGCTGCGGAACGGCAGGCTTTCGCCGTTGGCACGGTTGTCCGCGTTCACGCCACGCGCGCTGTCATCCAGCAGGCGTGCCATGTTTTCGACGCTACGTGCGGCCATGATCTGCCCGATAGAGAGCGGTTGTGGCAGGCGACGGCGCAGCTCGGCGGCCAGGCGCATCGCCAGCAGCGAGTGCCCCCCCAGCGCGAAGAAGTCATCATCGGCATAGACCGTGTCACGCGCCAGCAGGCTGGAGAACAAGGTCACCAGCAGTTGCTCATGCAGGCCCTGTGCGGGACGACCTTCAGACTGCGGCGTCTGCGGCAACGGCAGGGACTTACGGTCCAGCTTGCCGTTAGCGCTGAGCGGGAAGTGGTCCGTCAGCACATAGCTGACGGGCAGCATATGCGCCGGTAAGCGCTGTGCCACTTGCTGATGCACAACGGCGGTATCCAGTGTGACACCGGGCTGTGCGATCAGCCACGCCACCAGCTGACGCGCATCGGCACCCACGGATGCCACACTGCCCAGTTCACGGGCGGCCACAACGGTCTGTGCCACGCCATCAACGGTTAACAATGCCTGTTCAATTTCGCCCAGCTCAATACGCTGCCCACGAATTTTCAGCTGATCGTCACTGCGTCCCAGATACTCAACGGCCCCGTTCTCCAGCCAGCGGGCAATGTCCCCGGTACGGTACATCCGTTCACCGTCGGCAAACGGGTCGGCGACGAAGCGTTGCGACGTCAGGTCGGCGCGATACAGATAGCCGTCTGCCAGCTGCACGCCGCACAGGTAGAGATCGCCCGCCACGCCGAGCGGCACCGGGCGCAGCAGCCCGTCGAGGATGCGCAGTTCCGTGTTCCACACCGGGTAACCAATCGGCACGCCTGCGCCGCTGCATTGTCGCAAGCTTTCGCCGCTGGCCGGATGGTATGTGACATCAACGGCGGCTTCGGTTGGGCCATAGAGGTTGTGCAGCGGTGCCGCGATCAGCGCCTCATAGCTGGCGGCCAGATCGCAGGAGAGGGCTTCACCGCTACAGAACACGCGTTGCAGGCTGTGGCACCCTTTGTCGCTGCCATCACGGCTTTCCAGCGCGGTGACCCACGCGGCGAGCATCGAAGGCACAAAGTGCATTGTCGTCACGGAATAATCTTCAATCAGCTGTACCAGCGCATCCGGATCGCGATGGGCTTCCGGCGGAGCCATCAGTAACTGAGCACCGACCATCAGCGGCCAGAAGAACTCCCACACGGAGACGTCGAAGCTGCACGGTGTTTTCTGCAACACCACGTCATTCGCCTCCATCGGGTATTCATCCTGCATCCACCACAGGCGGTTAACAATCGCCTGCTGACCGACCACCACGCCTTTCGGGCGCCCGGTCGATCCGGAGGTATACAGCACATACGCCGGACGCTGTGGATCGGCGGCAGGCAACGGATGCGTCGGCTGACGCTGTTCGTCTTCCAGCCGATCAAAGGCCAGAATCGGCCCCATCACTGCAAAGCGTGCGGCTAAGGTGCTTTCACTGATAATCAGGCGTGGACGGGAGTCCTCCACCATCAGCGCAAGACGGTCGTCCGGATAACCGGTATCCAGCGGCAGCCAGGCGGCACCGGCCTGTAGAATGGCGGTCAGTGCCAGGCTCAGGCGTACCGAACGCGGCAGGGCAACGGCAACGATATCACCCGGTTGTACCCCGGCCTCAATCAGACGGTCGGCCAGCAGACGTGCCTGCTGCTGCATCTGGCGATAGGTCAGACGATGCTCGCTGTCCAGCAGGGCCAGCGCGTCTGGCGTGCGGTTAACCTGCTGTTCAATGGCCCCTTGCAGCGTGCCTGCGGCCACCGGGTAAGCGGTGTTATTGATGCTGGCAATCAGCGCCTGTTCGTCAGGGGTTTGCAGCTGCCAGCGTGCCAGCGGCAGGTCGGGCTGCGCCACCAACTGGGCAATCAGCATCAGCAGGCGCTCAGCAAAGCGTTGCGGATGTGGCACCGCATCGCGGTACTCCATCAGCAGATGCAGACGCTCACCCGGCAGCACCAGCAGGGTAAGCGGATAGTGGGTGTAACCCCGGTTGCTGATATGGTCGCAGCGCAGGCCATTGTGGCCCTGCAACAGGTCGGCGTTGTCCGGGTAGTTTTCCACCACCAGCAGGGTGTCAAACAGCGTACCGCTGCCGGCCAGCTGTTGGATCTCACCCAGGCCGAGATCGTCATGTTCGATCAGCTGGATCTGCTGAGCCTGGTGATCGGCCAACTGATCGAGTAGCGGACGCTGGCTGTCGAAACGCACGCGCACAGGCAGGGTGTTACTGAACAGGCCAACGTGCTGCTCCTGGCCGTCAATCTGGCCGAAGCGACCGGAAACCGGTGAACCAAACACCACGTCCTGGTGGCCGCTTTCAATCGCCAGCTGCATTCCCCAGATGCCCTGCATCACGCTGTTCAGCGTCAGGCCCCGGCTGCGGCACAGTGCCAGCAGGCCGCGTTCCAGATCGGGTTCCAGTACCAGGTCCAGGTCGTGCACCGGACCGTTATGGGTATCGTCACCAAACAGCAGCGTGGGACGCAAATCCTGCAACACCTGTTGCCACAGCTGGCGGGAGGCGTTGGCATCACGCGAGGTTAACTGACGCACGATATCCGCGTAGCTGAAGCGGTGCGGCGTCAGGGCCTGCGGGCCGTGGTACAGCGCGGTAAACAGATCGCCTAAGATCACCGGCGTTGACCAGCCATCCACCACCAGGTGATGGGCATTCAGCATCAGTGTAAAGCGCTCGCTGTCAGCATGCTGCACCAGCAGTGCATGCAGCATCACCGGCTGGCTGAACAGATCCCGTGCCAGCTCGCGTTTCTCCAGCGCCAGTAACGCCTCGGTTTCTTCAGCGGCTGACAGGGCAGGGAGTACGTGGCGATCCAGCGTCCAGAGCGACTGTTCCTGCGGGAGAGCCGGGATCAGTTGTAACGGCTGTAGCGCCTGTTCACTGTCAAAGCGGGCCGCCAGCTGCGGATGGTGACGGACCACCGCATCCAGTGCGGCACGCAGGCGATTCTCATCCAGCGCACCGCTAAAGCTCAGGCGCGTCAGTGAGTTATAGCTGCCGCTGCTGTCGGCGGTGGCGGCATGGAACAGCAACCCTTTTTGCAGCGGTAGCAGCGGCAGAACAGCGGCCAGCGGGCCATGACGCTCACCCAGCTGAACGACATCCTGCTGGCTGACTCCGTCAATGGCGACCTCGGCGGCCACTAAGGTATCCGCCGCTTCCTGTGGATGACGATGGGCGAAATCGCTCAGCGCATCGCAGGCACCGGCCAGCGCCAGGTGCAGGGCATCAATATCCTGCTCGCTGAATACCCCATTCAGCCAGCCCCAGTTAACCGCCAGCTGCGGCAGCGCGCCGGTTTCATCCACGAAGATATTAATTTCCAGGCTGTGCAGCTGCGGCATGTCAGGTGACTGATGTACCGCAAAGGCATCGCGGAAATGTTTACGCGTCCGCTGTGGCGTCCACAGGCCCTCTGCGGCACTGAAACGCCCGAGGTAGTTAAACAGCACTTCCGGCGCATGCTGCTGTGCCAGCGGCTGTAACTGGGTGGAACGCACCGCATCGAGATAGCGCAGCTGGCCGTAGCCAACGCCACGATCCGGCACGGCACGCAGCACACTTTTGACCGCGCGCAGGGCATCGCGCAGGCTGCCGCTATCGCCTTCATCCAGCGTGACCAGCAACGGGTACTCTGCGGTCAGCCAGCCAACGGTGCGGGCCAAATCATGGTCACCCGCCAGTTCGGCGCGGCCATGCGATTCCAGGGTGTAGCGCAGCTGGCTGACCTTAAAGCGGTCGATCAGCGCCAGTGACAGTGCGCACAGCAGCGTCTCTTCCACGCTGGCACGATACTGCTGCGGCAGCGTGCTCAGCAGCGCCTGGGTCTGCGCCCCGTCGAGCAGCGTACGCTTCTCTTTCAGTTCGCTGTGGGTATCCTGCGGATGCAGCGCCCGCTGGCCGAGCAGCGGCACCGGATGCTGCAACATGCTCTGCCAGAAAGGCAGCTCAGCGGCACGACGGGAGACGTTGCTTAACAGCGCAGCGGACCAGTCATGCAGTGATGTCTCTTCCGGCGGCAGGGTCAGCGGGGTGCCGCTGATGGCGGCCTCCGCTGCCTGACGCAGTTCATCCAGCAGTACACGCCAGGACACACCGTCCACCACCAGGTGATGGATCACCAGCACCAGGCCAAAGGCCCGCTCGTTCTGCTGGAGCAGCGTGGCCTGCATCATCACGCCGTTCTCCGGGTCGAGGCGGGTGACGGCGGCGTCGAAGGCATCTTCTGCGCAGGCTTCCGGGGCATCATGCAGCGGCTGGGCGGTGACCCAGCGGGTAAATCCGGCAGGACGAGGTTCACCCACCACCAGCTGCCCGTCACGGGTAAAGGCGGCCAGCGCCGGGTGTGCGCGGCTCAGCGTGGTCAGTGCCTGCTCAAGGTGAGCACGCTGCAATGCCTCAGGGACCTGCAGGAACACGCCGTGCGCAAAGCGCTGATTAATGCCGCCATGTTCGTTAAACCATTGCAGGATGGGTAAGCCGCTGATGGCACCGTGCTGCGCCACGTTATTGACGGCGGTGCGGGTGGTCAGCAGGGGCATATTTTGTGCCATACGTGCCGGGGTACGCTGGGCGAAGATATCGCGCGGACGCAGCAGATAACCCGCACGGCGGGCGGCCGTGCCCAGCCCCATCGCGGAAATACTGTCCCCGCCCAGCGCGAAGAAATCATCGTCAGCGCCGACGCGTTCCATTCCCAGCAGGTCAGCAACGGCCTGGCAGATCAGGGTTTCCTGTGCGCCCTGCGGCTCGCGTCCGGGTTTAAATGCCACCTGCTGCGGCTCAGGCAGGGCCTGGCGGTCAATTTTGCCGTTCACGTTCAGCGGCAGTTCATCCATCACCACCAGGATTGCGGGCACCATGTAGTCGGGCAGGGTGACTGCCAGTTTCGCCAGCAGTTTTGCGGATAACTGATCGTCGGCACGCAGGGCATCGTCATACACCGAGCAGTAGCCAATCAGGCGGTTGGTGGCACCGATAGGCTGAGCAATCACCACGGCGGTGCTGACCTCATCCAGCGCCACCAGCGCATTTTCCACTTCGCCCAGCTCAATACGGAAACCACGCACCTTGATCTGGTGGTCAACGCGGCCGATAAAGGCCAGCTGACCATCGCTGCGCCAGCGCATCAGATCGCCGCTGCGGTACATCACTTCCCCCTCCAGGAACGGGTTAGCGACAAAACGCGCGGCGGTCAGATCCGGGCGACGCAGGTAGCCACGGGCAATCCCGGTACCGGAAATGTACAGCTCGCCCACACAGCCGACCGGAACCGGACGCAGTTTGCTGTCCAGCAGCCACACCTGGGTGTTACCGACCGGGCGGCCAATCACCGGCTGGTCAGAGACCATCACGCTGGCACCCAGGGTATCGATGGTGTACTCAGACGGGCCGTAATAGTTATGGATCTCCAGCTCCGGGTGCTGCTGCATCAGCTTCCACAGCGTTGGCGTCGCCGCCTCACCGCCGATCATCACAAACGCCGGACGATGGCTTTCCGGCTCAAACAGTCCGGCATCAATCATCTGTGAGAAGAAGGACGGGGTGATATCCAGCAGGTCAACCGGCACCTGTTTCATCTTCTGCAACAGCGCCCAGGCATCGCGGCGCAGTTCTTCGTCGAAGATATTCAGCTCGCAGCCCATCATCATGCAGAACAGCGGTTCCCATGAGGAGTCGAAAGAGAAGGAGGCGGTGTGTCCGGTGCGCATACGGCGCGGCTGGCTGCGATGGAAGCGCTCAATCGCCGGGCCGAACAGGTTAGCCTGATGGGAAAGAAACAGGTTGAGCAGTCCGGCGTGAGTACTCATCACGCCTTTCGGGCGCCCGGTGGAACCGGAGGTGTAGATCATATACGCCAGGTGTTCACCACGCTGGGCAACACGGCGCTCGCTGTCGCTCACCGGGGTGGCAACGTGCGCATCACAGACGGCCCGTACGGCAGCATCATCAATACAGAGATACTCACCGTCCGGCATCTGGGCCACGGTGCTGCTGTGCGTCAGCAGCAGCTGCGGTTGCGCGTCATCGCACATCAGCGCCAGACGCTCACGCGGGTAGTCGAGGTCCAGCGGCATATAGGCGGCACCGCTGGCCAGCACACCGAAGATCGCCACCAGCGAATCAACGGAGCGCGGGATACCAATAGCCACCACGTCTTCGGCACCCAGGCCGCGCGCAATCAGCTCGCGAGCCAGCTGCATGGCACGGGCAGAAAGCTGGCCGTAGGTCAGGCTGATATCGCCGCAGGCCACGGCGACCGCATCCGGCTGCGCGTCCACCTGGCGCTGTAACATTGCCAGAATCGACACCACACCTTCCGGCGGCGTGACGCTGATCCCCTGAGACCAGCGGGCAATTTGCTGCTGTTCATCGTCGGCAATCAGCGCCAGGCGGGAGAGCGCTTGCTGTGGCTGCTGCGCCAGCTGGTTTGCCAGGAACGCAATGCGTTCACCGTGCCAGGCCAGCGTTTGCGCATCATATTTCTCGGCGTTGGCGACCAGCGTGACCTGCAACTGGCCGCGCTGGAAGCCGATTTCAAACTCCAGATCGTCGACCGGGCCCATCGCCAGGGTGTGGCTGATGGCATCAATGCCGTCAAAGGACAGACTGTCGTGATAGACCTTCAGGTTGATCACCGGGCCATACAGCGACTGGCTGCTGCCGACCAGACCAAGGTCACGGCGCAGTTGTTCTGCCTCGTAACGTTGATGGCGGCGAACCTGTTTAATCTCGCTCTGTAAGGCGCGGCTGATATCGGCCAGCGTCATGCTGTCTTCAATATCCAGCAGCAGCGGCAGAACGTTGACGACCGGGCCGGTGGCGGCCAGCGCGGCGGAACCCATGCGGCGCATAAACGGGAAACCAATGCTCAGGCGGGATTCACCGCTGATGCGTGCCAGATAGGCGACCAGCAGGGCGCTGGCAATTTCTGCCGGGGCGTTCTCCTGCAAACCGGGCTGAAGGGTCAGCGCCGCCAGCAGCGCCGGGGGCAGGGTCACCTGTTGTTTTAACGGTGCGCCGTGGGCGCTGGCGGGGAAGGTTTCGCTGGAGAGTGAAATTGCCGTCGGGAAGTGCTCTGCGTGCTGTTGCCAGAACAGGGCGGCACGTTCACAGGCGGGTGAATGCTGCCAGGCCTGATACTCAGCGACCACTTCGCCAAAGGAGATAAACGGCGATGCCGCCGGTGTTTCACCCGCACGCAACGCCTGATAGATCGCTGCCACGCGGCGTGTCAGGGCCTCAAAGCTGAAGCCGTCGAGCATCAGATGGTGGTAGCGCTGATACCAGAACCAGCGATCGTCACTCACGCGGATCATCAGCTGGCGGTACAGCGGGCGGGCACCGTCTGCGGGCAGATCGGCGGCCAGATCGGCCTGCATCAGGTCGTGCGCGGCCTGCACGGCATCGCTGCGTGGGCTGAAATCAACCCATTCAACAGGCTGTACCTGTTCTGGGGTACGCGTATGAGGGAGTCGCTGCACGGCGCTGCCGTCATCAGAGAGGCCAAAGGTGGCCTGCACGGTATCGGCTTCGGACATCGCCTGGCGGATCGCTCTATCCAGCATCGGGCGGTCAATATCGCCATGCAGTTCACTGTAGTGGGCAACGGCAAAGGTGTTTCTTGCGCTGGCGATCTGATCGGCGATCCAGATCCCCGGCTGCGCCGCAACCAGCGGATATTCGGTAAATTCGGCCTGTATTTCAGGCATGATCTGAGCTTCTGACACGGTGGCAATTCCTGTCGTAAGAGGTAAAAACTGATCCCGTAGGGGCGACCTTTTTTCCGGTCGACCCGGGCTGGCTAACCTGCCGTTTTCAGCACGGCGGGGCGCATGTCGTGCCAGTTTTCTTCGATGTAACGAATACATTCGGCGCGGGTATCCGGGCCGCTCACGGCCTTCCAGCCAGCAGGAACGTCGGAAAACGCTGGCCACAGGCTGTATTGCTGGCGTGCATTGAGCAGCACCAGGAAGTCGAGGGTTTCATCGTCGAAGGGATTTTGTTGTTCGGTCATGTTAATTACCTGTCTTTCCAGAATAGGGAGGTGTAATAAAGTCGGCGAGTAGCCAGCGTAAGCCGTCCAGCAGCCCGCCGCGCCAGCACAGGGCATCATGCCCGCCGGAGAAAATTCGGAAATTAATGTCATGCCCGCCCGGGAGCAGCGCCTGACGCATCTGTTGGTTAACCCAGGCCATATCGGCTTCGCGATCGCCCGCTTCCTGGAAGATCTTTAAGCGGCTGGCCGGCAGTACACCCTTGATCGCCTGCCCGGTCAGCCAGCCCATCTCCTGCTCACCGGCTTCGGAAAAGTGGGTGACCAGGCGGACGTTTGGCCACCAGAAGGAGCCAGACTGGCTGAGGATGCGGCCAAAGCGCCCGGGCCAGTGCAGCCCGGCATACATCGCCGCCAGGCCGCCGTAACTTTGCCCGGCGACCACGGTACGGTCGGCCTCTTCACTGAATTCCACACGGCTGCGCGCCAGCGGCAGCAATTCCTGCTGCACCGCCTGCCAGAATTCAGCATTGCAGGGCAGCTCTTTTTCGCGCCAGTCACCGTTAATCACATCAATCAACAGCCAGCAGGCGGCGGGCAGATGGCCGCTGTCGGTTTCGGCATGCAGCGCGGAATAAAGCGGTTGTCCGTCTGCCCAGTTCTGTCCATCCAGCAGAATCACCAGCGGGCGCTGCTCTGGGATCGCTGTACTGCCCGTGGTATAGAGCCAGATACGGCGCTGATTCCCCAGCAGGGCGCTGTCCCAGGTAAATTGTTGCAGCTGGTGGTTATCGGGGTGTATCGGCTGTCCGCTGTCCAGCGCGTGCCACGCAGACTGGTCCGGCGCCGCGGGCATATGCGCGGCCGACAGCGCGTGCCCGCGGCTGTTGAGGTGGGCACAGCTGCGATTTAACGGGTCGGCAATCGCCAGCGGGAACAGAGATATCCACCATTCGCGCTGTTGTTTGCGGCGTGTGTCGTCATCGGTGCTAAAAGTGGGGGGGAGTTGCTCAGCGTTTACCGGGATCAGGCTGTAACTGCCACGCCAGTGCTCATCAATCTCCGTTGACCAGTGCCAGACATCGGTTCCCGCCAGGCGTTGCAAACTTTGCGGCTGCGGGCTGTGGTGGTCGGTCACGCAGTTAATATCCACATAAACCTGATGTATTGCAGAGCGGGTTTCGTCACCTGCCGGGTCACGCCAGAAATAGTTCATCCGGACTGTTCCTTCAGCAAAGGCTTCAACCAGTGGCGTGCCATGTTGCGCAATGTGCTGCCACCAGCTCTCTTCACCCACGTTATCGGCGGCCAGCAGCTGTGCTGCATGACCTGCGGGCTGACGCATCGGCCATAATGTGTGCCGTGTTGTCACGATAATTTTCCTTAATTTACATTTAATTACTTAAAAGGAGGGACTTTAATCTCTCTTACAGTAAATGACGCTAATACAAATAGTATTGAGAATAGTTTGCATTTGCAATAAGATGCGTCGCAACTTTCTTAAGGGCCTGTAAGTTGTACGTAAATATCGGTTTTCTTAAGAAGGGCAGAAGAATCGACGAAAGTAGTGGCAAACGTGATTCTCACATTTCACCGCGGCCAATCAGTTCTCCTTAACAATTGGCGGGTTTTAACGGGTTTTTTTTATCAGCAAATCTGTTCAGACGGGATACCAGAACATGTTTAATAAGATTAAAAAACAGGCATCACCAGGCATTGCAGTTCGTTCAGACAAACACACCCTGCGTTTATTACTGGCTTCAACCCTGCTGATGGCGCCCGCCGTGCAGGCAGCCACCGAAGCCGAAAATACGCTGACGGTCACCGCAGACACCCAGGAAAGCGTCACCGCCCCGACCAAAGGGATCGTAGCGAAAGAGAGCGCTTCAGGCACCAAGACCGCCACACCGCTGCGTAAAACCCCGCAATCCATTTCTGTGGTGACGCGCGATCAGATGGACGATCAGGATGCTCGCTCAGTGGCTGATGCACTGAGTTACTCCAGTGGCGTGGTAGCAACCTACCGTGGAAACTCGAACCGTAATGATGAAGTGATCAGCCGTGGTTTCCGTTATGCACCAAAATTGCTGGATGGATTACATTTCGGTCTTTCTTCTGAGAATGGCGGGGCTGGGCAACTCGACCCATGGTTGCTTGAGCGTGTTGAAATCGTACATGGCCCGGCATCGGTACTTTATGGCCAGGTGAGCCCTGGTGGGCTGGTTCTGATGACCAGTAAGCGCCCGACAGCAGAAAGTATTCATGAAGTGCAACTCAGCACCGGTAATCGCCACTATGGTGAGGCAGCGGTGGACTTCGGCGGCAAGCTGAACGATGACAACACCTTGTTCTACCGCCTGAACGGCATTGCCAGCACCCAGAATGAGTTTGTGAAAAACAGCAAACAACAGCGTATGGCGATTGCGCCAGCGATCACCTGGCTGCCAAATGAAGACACCAGCTTTACGCTGTTAACCAGCTACCAGAATGACCCGAAAGCGGGTTCGCGTAACTTCTTGCCACGCGCAGGTACGCTCTATTCTACCGCTGCTGGCTATGTTCCTTATGACCTGAACGTCAGCGACTCTGACTTTACTAAGTCAAAGCGTGAACAGACCTCTATCGGTTACAGCCTGGAGCACAGCTTTAATGAAGCGGTATCGTTTACCCAGAACCTGCGTTACAGCCACCGCAATGAAGACTACAAATATCTGGTCTACAACGTGGATGACGGCAACCGTACACTGACGCGTCTGGCGCAGCATGAAACGGCGATGACTAACGAATTCAACGTCGACAATCAGTTGAAAGGGCTATTCGATACCGGTGAAGTGAAGCATACCGTGCTGGGCGGTTTCGATTACCGCTACTCGCATATTGATAGCAAACTGTATCGTGACTACGGCAGCAGTTACCCGATGGACTGGAGCAACCCGAGCCGTGTAGAGGTTGATGAAAGTTTGTTGGAGCTGGCCACCCATACCAAGAAATCCCTGAACCAGTACGGTGTGTATGTCCAGGATCAGCTGGAGTGGAATAACTGGAACCTGCTGCTGTCAGGTCGTAATGACTGGTCGCAGGTGAGCAACAAGGACCTCACAGCCGGGGGTTCAGATATCACTTATAATGACAGCGCGTTCACAGGGCGTGCCGGACTGCTGTATGCATTCGATAACGGTATTTCACCGTATGTCAGCTACAGCACCTCGTTTGAACCGGTGCTGGAGCAGGCGGCGGCAGGTGCCGATCCGCTGAAACCGACCACCGGTGAACAGACGGAAATCGGGGTGAAATTCCAGCCAGTGGGCGTGAATGCGATGATGACAGTCTCCTGGTTTGATATTAACCAGAAGAACGTCACCTCTTATAACCGTCTGACCAGTGCTTACGAGCAGATTGGTAAGGTCAACTCTCAGGGTATTGAGACAGAACTTCATGTGCAGCCAACGCCGGAAATTAAGCTGACTACCGCTTATACCTATACCGATGTGGTGACCAAGAGCTCAACAGATCCGGATAAAGTCGGTCACAGCCCAAATGCTATCCCGCGTCATGCTGCTTCAGCCTGGGGTAGTTACAGCTTCCTTGATGGTGTGCTGAATGGTTTGACTGTGGGTACCGGCGTTCGTTATGTGGGTAAAGCTCCGGGTGATGATATCGGCGAATACTATGTGCCGCATTACACCCTGTACGATGCGATGGTGAAATATGAACTGGGCCAGGCTGTCCCGACTCTGAAAGGGACCACCTTACAGTTCAATGCGCAGAACCTGACGGATGAGCACTATGTGTCATCTTGTGCGGGTCAGTGGGCATGTTTCTACGGTGCAGGCCGTACGTTTGTTGCTTCTGTTAATTACCGCTGGTAATGGGTAGAGCAGGGCGTTCGTCGCCACTTTGAACTAAAGCGGGGTTCCACAGAGAACCGCGTTCCTGACAAGCTTCATTATCATCCTTTTAGCCACCCCAGACGGGGTGGCTATTTTTTTACCTGATCGTTCCCTCACCGCACGTCCTGCTTTTTTCTGACGCCAGTCTGTTTAGCCGAACCGTTATAAATCACACTGATTTTTTCTTTAGTTTACATGTTGTTACTTTTTATCGTCCATGCCAGTTATTTGTGTAATAAGAAATGCTAATACAAATGTTATTGAGAGTGATTTACATTTGCATTAGTATGCGTCGGAACTTCACACAGGTAAGAGGTAACTCTTCATTTAGTAAGGTTTTTTTTCATAAGCAGAGGGTGCGTTCGGACGTTAATGATCCGTGCCATTCCTGAAGTTAGCTACGGCCAATCAGTAAATCTAATGGGTTGGCGGGCTTTACTGGTTTCTTTCGTAGACAAGGCTGTTTCAGACGAGATAACACAACTATGTTGAAGAAGATAAAAACCCAGGCGCGCCCTGGTGTGGCAGTACACTCTGGAAATACCACCCTGCGCCTGTTGCTGGCGTCTTCACTGCTGGCGGCGCCGCTGGCGCAGTCCGCCACTGACAACACGCTGACGGTGACGGCGGAGTCCCAGGAGAGCGTGACGGGGCGAAACAGTGGTATTGTGGCGAAAGAGAGCGCTTCAGGCACCAAAACCCCCACCCCGCTGCGCAAAACCCCGCAATCGATTTCGGTGGTGACACGCGAGCAGATGGATGACCAGGCGGCAGCATCGGTTTCCGATGCCCTCAGTTATACCAGCGGTGTGGTGACCAACTATCGCGGTAACTCCAACCGTAACGACGAAATTATCAGCCGTGGCTTCCGCTACGCGCCAAAACTGCTGGATGGTCTGCACTTTGGTCTTTCCAGCTCCAGCGGGGGAGCCGGGCAGGTTGACCCGTGGTTGCTGGAGCGCGTGGAGATGGTCCATGGCCCTGCAGGGGTGTTATACGGCCAGGTCAGCCCGGGTGGCCTGGTGATCATGACCAGCAAGCGCCCGACGGCTGAAGCCGTTCGCGAAGTGCAGCTCAGCACCGGCAATCATCATCTGGGCGAAGCGGCCTTTGATTTTGGCGGTAAGCTGAACGATGACAACACGCTGTTTTATCGTCTGAACGGTATTGCCAGCACCAGACATGAAGAAGTGAAAAACAATAAACAGGAACGCGTGGCAATAGCGCCCGCCATCACCTGGCTGCCGAATGCCGATACCAGCTTTACCCTGTTAACCAGCTACCAGAACGACCCGAAAGCCGGATCGCGTAACTTCCTGCCGATGGTCGGGACGTTGAAAGAAGCCAGCACCGGGTATATCCCGTATGACCTGAATATCAACGACCCGAACTACTATGGTAACAAGCGCGAACAGGCTTCCATTGGCTACGAATTTGACCACAGCTTCAATGAAACGCTGTCGTTTACCCAGAACCTGCGCTATACCCATCGTGATGAAGACTATAAATATATGGTCTACACCACCAGCTCCGACCTCAACGACCACACCATTGAACGTCGCCCGCAACATGAAACGGTGATGACGAACGAATTCGGTGTCGATAACCACCTCAAAGGGCTGTTTGATACCGGTGATGTCGGCCATACCGTGCTCGGTGGGCTGGATTATCGCTGGAGCCGCGTTGCCAGCACCCTGTCACGCCATACCTCGACCCAGTACCAGCTCGACTGGGCAAATCCTGGTCGTGTTGATGTGAATGAGGATGATTTTACCCCCAGCATTAACACCGTGAAGCAGCTGCATCAGGTTGGGGTCTACCTGCAGGATCAGATGGAGTGGAATAACTGGAACCTGGTCCTGTCCGGCCGCAACGACTGGTCGCAGATCCGCACGATTAACCGCCTGAACGGTACGGATGTGAAGAACAATGACAGCGCCTTTACCGGCCGTGCCGGGCTGTTGTACGCCTTCGATAACGGTCTGTCGCCGTACATCAGTTACAGCACCTCGTTTGAACCGAACCTGAGCAATGGCGCACCGGGAACCGATCCGTTTAAGCCGACAACAGGGGAGCAGACCGAAGTGGGGGTGAAATACCAGCCGCCGGGTTCCAATACCGTGATGACCGTGTCGGTGTTTGATATTACTCAGAAAAATATCACCTCGGCGAATACGGTGACCGGTTACAACGAGCAGATCGGGAAGGTTGACTCTAACGGCGTGGAAATGGAAGTGCATGCCCAGCCGTTGCCGGAAGTCAAACTGATGGCGGCTTATACCTATACCGATGCGGTGACAAAAGAGACTTACACAACCGCTCAACTTGGACGTACCCCTGCCAGCATTCCGCGTCATGCGGCATCGGCCTGGGGCAGCTACAGCTTCCTGAATGGGGCTCTGAGTGGGCTGACCGTAGGTACGGGTGTGCGTTACACCGGTGATGCCCCGGCGGACAGCACCGGAACCAACGAAGTGCCGCACTTCACGCTGTACGATGCGATGGCAAAATATGAACTGGGCGAGGCGGTTTCCAGCCTGAAAGGCACCACGGTTCAACTGAATGTGCAGAACCTGACCGACAAGCACTATGTGGCATCCTGTAGCAACAGCGAAGCCTGTTTCTATGGTTCAGGCCGCAATGTGGTGGCATCGGTGAACTATCGCTGGTAAGCCGCGAATCGTCTGACGACGAGGTGATACGTACACGCCTCGTCCAGCGATTTATCATCTTTTACCACCCCAGCCGGGGTGGTTTTTTTTTGGCGCTCTGTCAGACTGAATGCTGCCAGTAACAGGAGAGATAAATGTCGCAGTTATCGGGCCGCAGCCGTGCAGGCGCGTGCTGTTTCGCCGCCGGGGGATTGCTGTATCTGCTGGCCGAACGTACCAGCGCGCTGGCCTGGCATCATCCGGCCTATCGCTACAGCCACAACTATATTAGTGATCTCGGTATTCCTGAATGCGGGGCGCAGATTTGCTCACCGCTGCATAACGTGATGAATGCCGGATTTGCGATGGAAGGCGTGCTGTTTCTGCTGGCTTGCTTACTGTTGCGGCCGCAGCTGTCAGGGGGAATGGGGTGGGCGGCGTTGCTGGCAGGCGGCCTGCATGGCATTGGTGGCGTTATGATCGCGCTATTCCACAGCGGTGGGGAAGCCGATGGGGTGACATTGCATCAGGCAGGTGCGGTGATGGCGATTGGCGGGGGTAATCTGTGCCTGATCGTCACCGGCCTGGCGTTGCGCCGTTGCACGCCAGTGTATGCCGGGTTTAGCCTGCTGCTGGGAATGGTCGGCTTGCTCTGTATGGTGCTCATCCCGTACGTGGCGTTGCCGATCGGCATCATTGAGCGTGCGGCGGTGTATCCCATCACCCTCTGGCAGGTGGTGAGCGGATTTTCGTTGCTGTTACTGTCTTACCGGTTCAAAAGGAGCGTGTTGTGAATCAGAGCCAGCGTGAACATATTGCCACCGTGCTTGCCTGCACCCGCGAAGATACCCGGAATCTGGCGCAGGGTCAGCATGACCAGGCCATCCATGACTCCTGGCAGCGCTGCGTTATCAACCATGGTCTTGATCCCAGCCGTATGCAGGCGGCGCGCATCCTTCCCTGGCAGGAGCTGCGAGAGCATCGCGAACATCTTGAAGAGTTTCGCCATATTGCCCGGCACGGTTTGAGCCGGTTATACCAGCAGATTGCTCCGGCGGGCTATGTGGTGTTGCTGACGGATGCCCACGGGGTGACGGTGGACTATCTGGGGGATGACAGCGCTGAAATCAGCCTGCGTCGCGCTGGCCTGTTCCTGGGGGCACAATGGTCGGAAGCCTGGGCGGGCACCTGTGCGGTTGGCACAGCGCTGGCGACCGGGAAACCGCTGACCGTACATCACAACGACCATTTCGATGCCACGCATATCGCGCTCTCCTGCTCGGCCGTGCCGCTGTTCGATCCGCAGGGGCAGCTTAACGCCATCCTGGATATCTCCGCACTGACCTCGCCGCAGCCGAAATCCGGCCAGCAGCTGGCGTTACAGATTGCGCGGATGCATGCCCACCAGATTGAAAATGCCTGGTTTGAGCATCGCCACCGTGCCGACTGGGTGCTGAAACTCAGCCCGTCCTCGCCGTTTGTCGAGGTCAGCCCGGATTACCTTATTGCTTTTGATGCCGATGGCCGGGTGATCGGGCATAACCACCGTGCGCAGCGGATGCTGGAGAAAGAGCTGGGCATTGATGCGCCGCTGCCGCACTGCCGCAGCACGCTGCTCGGGATGCCGATTGAACAGCTGTTTAATACTTCGATAGACAGTTTGCCGGACTGGCTGGCCAGCGCCAGCGGTCGTCAGGGCACGCTGGATCGGCTGCACAGCGGTGAGCGGCTGTATGTGACGGCAGTGCAGCCCGCACGCCGCCCGGAGCGCACGGCGATCACCACGCCCGCCGCACTGCCTGCGCCGCTGGCGGCCCTCACGGGCGGCGATCCGGCATTGCAGCAACAGTTACAGCGTGCCTCGCGCTTACTGAGTGCGCCGCTGCATCTGGTGGTGCAGGGGGAAACGGGCAGCGGCAAAGAGTATTTTGCCCGCGCTTTCCATCAGTCCAGCCAGCGCAGTGGGCAGCCGTTTATTGCGGTGAACTGTGCCGCGATCCCCGCGACCTTGATTGAAAGTGTGCTGTTTGGTCATCTGCCGGGCAGTTTCTCCGGGGCGGGCAGCAAAGCGCGGCGCGGCCTGGTCCAGGAAGCCGACGGCGGCACGCTGTTCCTTGATGAGATCGGTGATATGCCGCTGGAGATGCAGACGCGGTTGCTGCGCGTGCTGGCCGAGCAGGAGGTGCTGCCGGTCGGGGCTTCACGCCCGGTTGCGGTGGATATCCGTGTGATTTCGGCTTCACATCATGTGCTTGAGGAGCTGGTGGAGCAGGGGCGTTTTCGCGCCGATCTGTTCTGGCGTTTGCAGGGGGCGCGCATCACCCTGCCTGCACTGCGCAACCGTCAGGATCTCGACTGGTTAATCGACAACATGCTGGCGGGCAAAGCCCGACTGTCCGCAGCGGCGCGTCAGTGCCTGCATCAGCATGGCTGGCCGGGTAACCTGCGTGAACTGAGCAATGCGCTGGATTACGCCGTGGCGATGGCCGATGGCGACACGATTGACGCTGGCGATCTGCCTGACGGCATCGGCATTAGCGCACCGCTGACGTTAATTCAGGCGCGTTCGGCAGAGGGACAGACGCTGGCGGATGAAGGGCAACAGCTGGTGGCCCTGCTGCGTGCCGCACGCTGGAACCACAGCGCCGTGGCGCGTCAGCTGGGCATCAGCCGGATGACGCTGTATCGCCGGATGCAGCGTTATGGCATTCAGTCGCCCAACACGCAGCCTGCATAGCGGAAAGACATGACGATGAAAAAAAACGTTCAGGTCGCGGGTGACGGCCCGTTTATGTTGCCACACGGGCGACTGCTGTTCTGTTCAGACCCGACTGAGGCCGAGGACGGGTTGTTTCCGCTGGCTGCCGCAGGCCATAAAGTGGCCCAGCTGTGGTACGGGCCACAGTCGCTGGTGGTGCCTTCCAGCTACCGGCGTTTTAGCTCGCTGGAGGCGGTGCGGGAGCAGTTTGCCGCAGCCGGATGCCCGGTGTTCCTGCGTAAATCCGGCGGCGGGCTGGTGCCACAGGGGCCGGGCATTATCAACCTCAGCCTGGCGTATCCGATCGCGCGTACCCTCGGTGAGGCAGCGGAAGAGGTGTATCGTCATCTGTGCGCGATCTTAAGTGATGCGCTGGCGGAGCTGGGTGTGGTAACGGGCTGGCAGGCGGTGGAAGGATCGTTCTGCGACGGGCGTTTTAACCTCGCCTGCGGCGAAGGACAGCAGGCGCGTAAAATCGCCGGAACGGCACAATACTGGCGGGCAATCCCTGACAGTGATGTGGATGCACCGCGTCGCCATGTGGTTCTGGCCCATGCGGTTCTGCTGGTGGACTGTGATTTAGCGGCGGCACATCGCCAGGCGAATCAGTTTGAGGCGGCGTTAGGCAGCGGGCGTTTCTATCAGGCATCAAAAACGGTCAGTGTGGCGCAGAGGCTGTCAGCCCGGCATCCGTATTTGCGTGATGAGGTGGTTGACGCGCTGATCGCGAGGATCACGTAGGGCTGGAGGTTTTATCGCTGCAAGAATCGCGTCAGGTCTGAGGTTTCCCCATCAGACAAGAGCGAAATGATCTGTAGAGGCGGATCTTGTTTTTCGGTCGGCCTGTCAGGAGTTTAACGGCCAGGTCAACGTCAAGGGCGTTTCGCTTTCCCGCTGCGCGGGCTGAGCGACCCAGGGCGGCCAGTCGCCGCCGCCCTGTGGACCCGGGCTTGCGGCTGGCGCTGCGTCCACTGCGTGGATGCCTTCGCAAGCGTCGTTCACCGACGGAATGGTCGTGACGGCACATCCCTGTGCCGGCTCTCCCTCTCACCGCCGTCCTGGCGGTTCGTCCTGGTTCACTGCGCTTCCTCAGCGCTGCTGAATGCCGCCTCAACGTCAAAACCGAGGTCAACACCCAAACCGAAAACAACTCTGGACGGGTAGGGGGTGACCACTGAGGTATCCCCACAAATATTAGTGGCTGATAATTCTGCCTCTGGTCTGAAAATAGAGTGCTCACTGTGGGTTTAAAACCGCCACGGCATCCGAACTTTCGTAGGGGCCGACCCTCTTTTCCGGTCGGACCGGCCTGAATGTATGCACCGCAGGCGAGGTCTGCGTCACTGGCTGACCGGAAAAGAAGGTCAGCCACTACCAATTAATCGCTGTTTTGTTTTATGGGGATACCTCAGGGGGTGACCATTTTTTCCGGTCTGCCCATGATGTTGAGCAGGGTGCCGAGGCCCGCAGGGATGCGGACATTATCCGTGGTGATGGTCTGCACAATGGTTCAGGTCATCATCAAGAGCGTTTCGCTTTCCTGCTATGTGACTGACAAATTAACCCTCGCAAACGTTAAACAGCACACACAAATGCTATCCTTGGCTGGCGATAATCATGGAAAAACTAAGGAATAGTAATGATTGATAAGGAAATGAAGGATGGCAGCTTGCGCCTGATGACACCAGGTGAAGTCAAAATGGCCAAAGATATTTTTCGCGAGACAATTAACTACTCGAAAGTGTGGGTACATAAAGGGAGTTATTTCTTTTTTGGACTACAGAATAAGAACACTTCCATGTCTCCCAATGGAGAAATGTATTTCCGAAATTATTACCACCCGGACTTCTCAAAAGCCAGTATAAGCAATCAGCACATTTTTATTCATGAGCTGTCTCACGTATGACAGTTCCAGCACGGTATGAGGGTTAAATTAAGAGGGCTGCTGAGTTGGGCAGCAAAGTATCAATATACCTTAAGCAGTTGGCCACTCAGCGTTTATGGCATGGAACAGCAAGCACAAATTATTGCAGATTATTATCTACTTACGCGTTTCAATGGACGAGAGGATTGGAATTCGAATACTTTATGTACTAACTGTAAAGACTTATCTGATGCGGATTTAATCAGCCAGTATAAGCACACGCTGAGATCCTTCCCGTGGAGTCTGTAATGAAGATGAAAAAAATAGTGTTTCCCGTGCTACTCACTTCACTTTTGACGGGATGCGGATTATTGGGCGATTACACGCCATTGCCTGAAATCGGGCAGGTTTCAAAGTCTCAGGCTGGATTCTGTTTCCAGATTAAAAATCCAGGTGACTATTACGTACATTTTCTTTCGATCAGAGAGAGAAGTGCGCCTGAGAGGTCTGGCTTCAATAGAGAGTTTCCTGCCTTGCCGATCGCTGATAATCAGCTGTGTATTCCACCGTCTTACTATCACTTCCCGGATGATGGCGAGATCAATGTTGATATAGCTTTACGCTCACCGACAAAGAAAAGGGAATATCGTCGAGATATCATTTCTGAATTCAGAATGGTGAATGGTATGCCTATGCCCTTTGCTCCAAAGGAATATTCAGTGAAAACCGATGACTATATACGGGAAATAGAATAACGGAGCTGAACGATCCCATTAAAATAATTATGGGGTACCTCTGGCCGTTATGGCCGACCTTTTCATTTGGTCGGCCAGCACAGCCTGAGGATTACTGCGGTGGACGAACCAGGATTTTCACCTGATTTTTCTCTTTCACCAGCGCTTCAAACCCTTCTGTTACCAGATCTTTCAGCTCAATGCGCTTGGTCACCAGCTTCTCAGCCTGGAAGTAGCCCTGGGTCATCAGCTCCATTACCGCCGGGAAGATATGACGGTAAGCGATGATGCCTTTGACGTTACGCTCGGCCAGCACCACTTTGTTCGGGTGGAATGAGGCTTCGCCTTCCCAGATAGACACAATGATGGTTTCGCCTTCGTAACGGGTGCTGTCGATGCACTGCTTCAGCACCACCGGCACGCCGGTCACTTCGAATGCGACATCCACGCCGCCTTTGCTCAGTTCACGAATGGTGGCAACCGCATCCTGTTTGCTCGGATCAATCACCACGTTGGCACCCAGCTCCCGCGCTTTCTCGCCACGCTGCGGTGACAGTTCCACCACATAAATCTCAGAGGCACCCGCAGCACGCAGGGCTTCAATCACCAGCAGACCGATAGGGCCGGCACCAAATACCGCCGCTTTGTCACCGGCTTTCAGCTTGCTCATACGCACCGCATGCAGCGCCACGGCGGCAGGCTCGACCAGCGCACCCTGCTCGTAAGAGAGACCGTCTGGCATACGGTGCACCATGTGCTCATCCACGGTAGTGAAGGAGGAGAAACCGCCACCGCCGCCGGACAGACCGTGGAAGCCCAGGTCACCACACAGGTTGTATTTGCCTTCGCGGCAGGCTTCGCATTCACGACACGCAAGGATCGGCTCGACGACCACACGGTCACCGGCTTTGAATTTGCTGACACCGGTACCGACTTCGACCACTTCGCCAGAGAACTCGTGGCCCATAACGATAGGGGCAATATCGTGGCTGATTTTATGCGGTTTATCGACCGGAACAAAGATCGGCCCGGCGAGGTATTCGTGCAAATCGCTGCCGCAGATCCCGGTCCATGCCACTTTGATTTTTACCTTGCCTGCAGAAACCTGGGGTTCTTCAATATCGTCAATACGGATGTCATGCGCTTTATACCAACGTGCTGCTTTCATCTTCTTTTCCCTTGAGATTGGTCAACATCCTGTCCATTGCCACTAATGCGGCCGGATCAGGAACTCAGGGCTGCATAGTGCGAAAAGCGTGCCAGGAATTGGGTGGTGGGTAAGTTGTTGATTTTTAGATGGTAGAGTGAGGAGGGCGCTGGGAGGGGAGGGGACAAGGCGGGGGAGTGTGACAGGTGTAACGGGGTGCGGGTGTAACAGGGTGGGCCGGTGGTAATAGTCAGATTTTGGTGCGTTGTTGAGTGTCTGCTGTGTGCCAGGAGCGGACATCATCCCAACTACCGTAATTTATTATTTTATGAACAAGTGGCAGATGACATTGAACCCTTTTGCGTTTCAATAAATTTGAAAATTTCATTTATTGATGCTTTGTCAGGCTTGTTAAATTCACTCAAATGATCTCCTTTCCCAAGGGTCATCAATAAACCATATTGTTGCGCTATCTCAGCCATAGGAGAGTTATAAGGGTCGTTGGCTCCGGCCCAAAGTAAAATTGGTGTCTTATAAGGAAATAAAGCTTCTTTTTTTTCAGAATACTTTCTTAATTCATTGAAAAAGCATCTGACACTTTCTTGATCATCCAGCGAAAGCCCAGAGACAAGTTCTGGTGCTGTGCTTCTTGCATAAGACATAAACATATCAAAACTAAGTTTGCCTTCAGGCGTTTCCGGAAGGCCATTCTTTAAATCCCATCCGCCTAAAACGACAGAATGCAGCCGTTCCGGATGGTGGTTTAGCAGCCCTAATGCTGCCCATGCGCCAGAGGAATACCCAATAACATGCGCTTTCTCATAGCCCAGCTCATCCATAATTTTCACAATGGATAAAGCCTGATTTTGTTGTGTATATAATTCTGGCACTGACGGTTTTACGCTTTCGCCGTGGCCTAAAAGGTCCGGACAAACAACGTGAAAAAATGGACTAAATAAGGAGAATAATCCATTATTTCGCCAAGATTTTCCGTCCATTAGAAGACCATGAAGCATTATAACCAGTGGGCCTTTTCCTTCTGCAATATATGACAACTGAGGTGAGCCTGATGTAGATGGCATATGTGTCCCTTTAAATTTAGAGTGGACAGAAAGCATACACGTCTTTAGACAAGCAGCTCAACGACTAATCGCATAACGTCAGCTCCTCGCTCAAAACTGTCTGTCAAAGTGGTTAAGCTCTACAACAGCTCAGAGGTACAAAAAATCACCTTCACGTACAATAATTTTCGATATCCAAACTGACCCCTTCCATACCGCTGGGGGCTATCAGTGAAGCAGGTAAACACAGAGTTTTGGCTTGGGTCTATCGTATTCATCCATCCCCTAAAACGGCAACCGAAACCATATGGCCCACAGGATATAAACGCCACCCGCGAGAAATAACAGGCGATAGACCCAGACAATGGCGTTTTCCTGCCGCAGGTAAAATTTCAGCGGGTTACGGTGCAGGTTGGCCGCATTGTGAGTTTTATGAAAATGCGTCATCTGTTGCGCGCCTCTGCTGGCCAGTGCAATCATAAAACTGGTCATCATGATCATCACTAATACCATATAGCTTTTCACCAGAAGCCCCAGGCTCAGGCGCAGCCATGAACTGTCACCCTTGTGCAAAACGACGACACCATGTTTTTTAAGCGCAATCGCAGCAAAGCTAAGCGTAAGGTGCACGACCAGCAGGATGACAAAATGCTTCGCATTGGTGCGGAAAGGATTCTTCAGTGTGATACCAAAGATCCAGGCGAAAAACAGCAGTGTTGATGCCAGCCACATCATTGAGTTTAGAATCATTCCAGGCCTGCTCAGTAAATTACTCAGTGGCATATTTTTGCCGAATGACGGTAAGAGCGCCAGGATGATTTTTGCTGCTAAATCGTAACTGACAATATTTCACGAATACTCGGGTTCTTTTGACTGACGGTTTTTTGCCAAAAGCGGACGTCAGATCCGCTAAATACAATCAGCGCAATGGCTTTGAGAAACAGACAGCTTCTGTCCTGCCTATGTATGGGCCGTAATTCTCAATACGGATATAACCATTTTTCTCGTAGAAATTTACAGCCCGATAGTTCATGTGTCGGGTTTCCAGCCTAAGTTCTGTATATCCCATCTCTTTTGCCGATTTTTCAAGAAAAGTGAGTAAGGCACCGCCAATCCCTGACACACTTCGGTCTGAAAACATTCTTTTAAGCTCGGCGATATTTTGCGTTAATGGCCTTATAGCACCGCATCCTATAGCTTTGCCATGAGAATTCTTTGCTAATGCCCATAAAGCTTTGTCATCACTCATTGCTTCAACGGTGAAATTGCTTTTGCCATTATCACCAGTAATAGCGGCAAGTTCTACTGACAGCATTTCGATTAATCGATGGGATTCTGAAGAAAATGGATCTGATTTCTCTACTGTTATCATGGTTATACCCTGCAGGATGAGTGTGACCAACATAAAGCATCCTGTTAAGGAAAGCATCAGCCAATACGGGGGATGGGACAACACTGTTTCCAAACTATCCCGAGGGTATCATGCCCGCTCCTCACTCTAAGCCGCCATCAGTCCACTAACTCCCACACCAAAAAAATGCCATCCCTCAACGGGACAGCATTCCAAAATCATCCAAACCACTCTGACCTCAAAGGCATAAGCGGTTTTGTTTCCCTACATACTCAACTCACCGGAACGGCGGTTCATTAAACGTGCGCAGCTTACGCGAGTGCAGGCGGTCGCCCTCGGCGCGCAGCAGATCGATGGCGCGAATGCCAATCTGCAAATGCTCGGAAATGGCACCCTCATAGAAGCGGTTCGCCTGGCCCGGCAGCTTAATTTCGCCGTGCAGCGGCTTATCGGAAACGCACAGCAGGGTGCCGTAAGGCACGCGGAAGCGGTAACCCTGGGCGGCGATGGTGGCGCTTTCCATATCGACGGCAACGGCGCGGCTGAGGTTGAAACGCAGCGCGGAAGCCGAATAACGCAGCTCCCAGTTGCGGTCGTCGGTGGTCACCACGGTGCCGGTACGCAGGCGTTCTTTCACCGCTTCACCCGGCATCCCGCTCACCAGTTTGGTGGCGTCATACAGCGCGCGCTGCACTTCGGCGATGCTCGGGATCGGGATATCCGGCGGCAGCACAGCATCCAGCACATGGTCGTCACGCAGATAGGCGTGCGCCAGCACGTAGTCGCCAATGGTCTGGCTCTCGCGCAGTCCGCCGCAGTGGCCGATCATCAGCCAGGCATGAGGGCGCAGCACGGCGAGATGGTCACAGATGGTTTTGGCATTCGACGGGCCCACACCAATGTTCACCAGCGTGATGCCCTGGCCGTCTTTGCCGATCAGGTGCCAGGCGGGCATCTGGTGTTTTTTCCAGGCGAGGTCAGACACCGTCTGTTCCGGGTGCGGCGTATCATGCGTGATGGTGGTGCCACCCGCGCAGGAGAGCGCCAGATACGGTGACGTCGGGTCGGCAATCTGCTCGCAGGCCCACAGCACAAACTCATCGACATAACGCGTGTAGTTGGTGAACAGCACGTAGGGCTGGAAATCTTCCACCGGCGTGCCGGTGTAGTGGCGCAGGCGTGCCAGCGAGAAGTCGGTGCGCAGGGCATCGAAGTGCGACAGCGGGAAGGTTTCACCCGGCGGTAGCAGTCCATCGGCATTCTCATCGCCAATCTGCGACAGCTCGGTGGTCGGGAAATGCTGGGCGATCCCGGCGCTCATGCTGCGATCCAGCGCCAGGCCGGAACCGTCAATCACATACGGGAAGGGGATCTCCTGCTGCGATGGCAGCACGTCAATCTGCACCTGATACTCCTGGGTCAGCAGCGTGAGCTGATCGCTGAGGTAGTGGCGCAGCAGGGCCGGGCGGGTAATGGTGGTGCTGTAGCTGCCTGCGCGGGTGAAGCGACCAAAGGCGCGGGTCAGGCGCTGGGAGGGGGCCACGCCGTCCCAGGTGACGCGCAGCTGCGGATAAACAAACAGGCCAGCTGCGCGCTGTGTGGCATCAGGCAGGCTGCCGTCAGCGATGAACGCCGTGATGGCGTCGCGCAGGGCATCAACTGCCGCGTTGTAATGGTTTTCGAGGCTGTCGAGCGCTTCGGTGACGGTCAGGGATCGCGCTACGGGATAAGTCATGGTCTCTCCTTGCATCGTTTAATTTATACCCGTCATACTTCAAGCTGCCTCTTTGCTGGCGACGTTCACTCACCCGAATCACTTACCTGTGTAAGCTCATCGGGATTCGCTCTCTTACCGCCTCAACGCAGCTCGAATTATTTAGGGTATGTTAGCTGCTGGCACCGGGTTCCAGGCTGAATCTCACCTGTTCTTCCTGCGGCTGCGGGGCATTGTCCAGCATCGCCATCAGCTGCTGGCCCACCTGCTGGCCCAGCTTTTCGTAATTCAGTCGCATTGAGGTCAGCGCCGGAAAGGTGTGATCGCAGTTAGCCGAGCCATCAAGGCAGGCCACCGCCATATCATAGGGTACCTTCAACAGTCGCCGCTGACACTCAGACAGTACACCAAAAGCAATCTCTTCATGGCTACAGATAATCGCATCCAGATCCGGCTGATTTTGCAGTAGCTGCCCCAGCGCATAGCGGCCAAACTCCAGGCTTGGCGCATCCGGCACGGTGATCATCAGGTCCGCATTCTGATAGTGCATCAGCATCGCTTTATGCCAGCCGTTCAGCTGCTGTTTGTGCAGGCGGTTATCCGTGTGCGCGCCAATAAAGCCGATGCGGCGATAGCCTTTATCCAGCAGATGCGCCGTCAGGCGTTCGGCCGCATCATTGATGGCGATATCGAGGGTGATATCGGCAGAAAAACGCTCCGCGCCGCAGACGTTAACCGTCACCAGTTCAGCGGATTCAATCAGGTCGCAGGTCTTTTTGGAGAGCTGCGCCCCGAACAGTACCAGGGCAGAAGGGCGGTTTTGCAGCAGTTTTTCCACCAGCGGCGTTTCACCGTACTGATGATATTCATGGCAGGCCATAATCAGCTGGAAAGGCTGTTTACTCAGGGTTTGTTGCAGTGCCTGAACAAAGCGGGTGCTGGCACGATCGTGCTGAAAGGGGTAGAGCACGGCCACGGTATGCAGCTGGGACGAGGCGAGCGTGCTGGCGGCCTGATTGGGCACGTAGCCGAGGGTCGCGACCGCCTGTTGGATTTTGATGAGCGAGGCTTCAGAGACCTGGCTCGGATCGCGCAGCGCGCGCGATACCGTCATCGGGCCGATACCGGCATGGCGGGCGACATCCTGCAAGGTGACGCGGTCGCTGCGCCCGGCTGCCAGTTCGCTGGCTTCCGGATTGGCCTGATAGCCCAGTGCGCGGGCGGCCTGTTCTACTTTGTTACGAACACTGTCTGACACCAGCTCCGGTGTGCGCATCACGCGCGACACGGTCATGGCCCCGACGCCGACATAATCGGCGACATCCTGCAGCGTCACCCGACCGCTACTGCGACGCTTGCGCATCCTGGTTTCTCCTTCTTTGCTGGTTCCGGCAGGGCCGGGCGAGGCGTGCCTCGCCCCTACAAAAGTATATGTAATGGTGAGGCGTGCCTCGCCCCCACGAAATTAGCGTAGGGGTCAGGCATGCCTGACCCATTATCAACGCGCATGTGATGGTGAGGCGTACCTCGCCCCCACGAAATTAACCCAGGGGTCAGGCATGCCTGACCCATTATCAACGCGCATGTGATGGTGAGGCGTACCTCGCCCCCACGAAATTAACCCAGGGGTCAGGCATGCCTGACCCATTCTCACCGTCAGTGTGCCGTTGCCGACGTCTGGCAACAAATTATTCTCCGGCTGATGATAAGCCGATCACAATTAATGATAGCTATAACAGTTAGCGTTATCTTTTTAGATGTTCGTCACATTAATCAGATGAGTCTCACACTACTCTGCTCGGGCGATTAAGAGAGAGGTGACACACATGCTTAAAGAATTACTGACAGCCGACGTTGTTCAGATTATCCCTGCCTGCGCTGACTGGCGTGAGGCTGTCTCACTTTCCTGCCAGCCGCTGCGCGATAATGGCACCATTGAAGCCCGTTATGTCGAGGCTATCTACCGCTCACACGAGGCGATTGGTCCATATTACGTGGTTGGCCCTGGTATCGCTATGCCTCATGCACGTCCTGAAGACGGCGCAAACAAAATGGGCGTCAGCCTGACGGTGGTCCGCGAGGGTGTAAACTTCGATTCAGAAGGGAATGACCCGGTGCATCTGCTGATTGTGCTGGCCGCAACGGACAGTAACAGCCATATCGGCATTATTACCGCGCTCGCCCATCTGTTTGATACCCCTGAAGATACGGCATCGCTGATTGCAGCGACAGAGGTCGAACAAATTTTATCCATTATTTCACGCTATTAATTCTTCCAGAGGAAAAAAAATGAAAATCACCGTGGTATGTGGCAACGGTCTTGGTACCAGCCTGATGATGGAAATGAGCATTAAATCAATCGTTAAAGATCTGGGCGTGAATGCAGAAGTCGACCACGTCGACCTCGGTTCAGCCAAAGGCACCGCCAGCGATATCTTCGTGGGCACCTCCGATATTGCCGAGCAGCTGGTGGCTCAGCAGGTGGGCGGTAAAATTGTCTCCCTGAAAAACATGGTAGACAAAGTGGCGATGAAAGAGCGTATCTCCGAAGCTCTGAGCGAACTCGGCGCGTTATAAGGGAGCCAAAAATGGAATTTTTCCGTTTTTTAATGAGTGATGTGTTGTCTGAGCCGTCCATTCTGGTGGGGCTGATTGCGCTGATCGGTCTGGTGGCACAGAAAAAACCGGCCACGGAAGTGATCAAAGGGACAGTGAAAACCGTGATGGGCTTCCTGATCCTCGGTGCCGGTGCCGGACTGATTGTCTCTTCTCTGGGCGACTTCGCCGCGATCTTCCATCATGCCTTTGGTATCCCGGGTGTGGTGCCGAACAACGAAGCGATCGTTGCCGTGGCGCAGAAGAGCTTCGGCACTGAAATGGCGATGATTATGTTCTTCGCGATGGTTATCAACATTGCGATTGCCCGCTTCACGCCGTGGAAATACATCTTCCTGACCGGTCACCACACGCTGTTTATGTCGATGATGGTGGCGGTGATCCTCGCGACAGCAGGCATGAAAGGCGCCAGCCTGATTGCGGTCGGTTCGCTGGTGGTTGGTGTGTCGATGGTGTTCTTCCCGGCGATTGTCCACCCGTATATGAAGAAGGTGACGGGTTCAGACGACGTAGCATTTGGTCACTTCTCGGCGATTTCTCAGTTACTGTCTGCCTGGATCGGCAGCAAGTTCGGTAATAAAGAGAAATCTACCGAAGATATGGAAGTACCGAAAAGCCTGCTGTTCCTGCGTGATACGCCGGTGGCGATTGCCTTTACCATGTTCTTCATCTTTATCTTCACCTGTCTGGTGGCGGGCCCGTCAACGGTCAAAGAGATGAATGCGGGTGGCAAAAACTGGTTTATGTTCTCACTGATGCAGTCCATCACTTTTGCCGCCGGGGTTTACATCGTGCTGCAGGGTGTGCGCATGGTGATTGCGGAAATCGTTCCGGCGTTTAAAGGCATCTCCGACAAGCTGGTGCCGAACGCGAAACCGGCCCTCGACTGCCCGGTGGTGTTCCCGTATGCCCCTAATGCGGTGCTGGTGGGCTTCCTCAGCAGCTTTGTTGCCGGGGTACTGGGCATGTTCCTGCTGTACGCGCTGAATATGACGGTGATTATTCCGGGCGTGGTGCCGCACTTCTTCGTCGGTGCTGCCGCCGGGGTGTTCGGTAATGCCACCGGTGGGCGCCGTGGTGCCATCCTGGGGGCCTTCACCAACGGCCTGCTGATTACCTTTATTCCGGTGTTCCTGCTGCCGGTACTGGGCAGCATCGGTCTGGCGAACACCACCTTCAGTGACTCTGACTTCGGTGCTGTCGGCATCCTGTTAGGCCTGATTGTGCGTTAAGGTTCTTTGCCTGAAAGCAGGGGCTGGCGAGATTCTCGTCAGCCCCTGTTTGTTTTTAGCGGTGCATGAACCCGGATTAATGCGTCTTAGCTGAATTTCACCCAACCACATTCGTTTTTCTTAGTGGCGTAAAAACCTCAGCCCTTTATTTTTTAAGCCTCTGACCTGGCTGAAATAAGGGACTTAACGTGACGACTCAACACCGCAGACGACTGAAAACACTGGTGGGCGCGGGCAGCGTGATTTACGCCGCCAACGACACCGACCGCGCCTTTGGCATTCAGCGCGCCGTGGCACTGGCGCAAACCGCTGAACGCGAAAAAATCACCGGGCTGTTTACCGCCGATCTGCTACAGAGCGATCCCGCCGGGCTGGCCGGGATCACCGGCAGCCAGGACCCGATTGTCACGCTGGCGGCGTTAAGCCAGGTGACCCGCCAGATAGGCTTGATAGCCACCGTCACCACCACCTTCCAGCACCCGTATAATCTGTCGCGCCTGATCGGCACGCTCGACCATATCAGCGCCGGGCGTGCGGGCTGGAATGCGGTGACCTCCTCGGTCGGTGAGGAGAATTTTGGCGGGGGCGAGCTGCCTTCTCCGGCCGCGCGTTATGCCCGCGCCACCGAATTTATTGAAGTGATTAATGCACTGTTCGACGCCAACGACCGGGACGCGGTGCAGCGCAAAAACGGGGGTGGCGTCAGCCTTGATCCGCGTAAGCTGCACCCGGTTAACTATCACGGTGATTTCTTCCGCGTGGCGGGGCCGCTGAATGTGCCTCCGCCACCGCAACATCGTCCGGTACAGTTCCAGGCCGGGCAGTCGGAGGAGGGGATCAGCCTCGGCGCCCGCTATGCCGAAGTGATTTACACCTCGCAGCCCACGCTGGATGATGCCAGTACGTTTGTGGCCGAAGTCCGGCGGCGTGCACTGCTGGCAGGTCGCGAACAGCCGCCGCTGATCATGAACTCTTTCCATTCAGTTATGGGTGAAAATCCGGCCGATGTGGCACGACGGCTGGAAGAGAAGCATCAACGCATTGACTATCAGCGTGGACGTCTGAAGGTGGCAGATATGCTCGGCGGGGAGGTTGACTTGCAGGATCTGGATCTCGACCGGACGATCCCGGAATCCCTGTTGCCGGATACGCGTCAGGTGAACCGACGTCGTGGACGTGCGGAAATTTTTACCCGCTATGCCCGCCAGGGGCTGACGCTGCGTCAGCTGATTATTGAAGCCGAAGAGACCGGACACTGGTTTGTCGCCGGAACCCCGGAATCGCTGGCCGATGCCATTGAGCAGCGCTATAACGCGGGCGTACTGGATGTGATTTCGCTGCACGGGCTGGGGCAGTCAGACCAGGAAGATCTGCTGATTAATGGCCTGCTGCCGGAGCTGCGCAAACGTCATCTGCTGGATGAAGATTATCGGGGCGAAGATTTCCGCACCAGCCTTGAACTGCCCGCACGACTGCCGGGCAGGTGATACAGGTGTCACAGAGGCCGCGATTGATCAGGCGATTGCGGCAGCCATATTGCGTAACTCTGGCAGGCCGCTGAGATCCTGCTCCAGCACCAGGTCCTGATGAATTTTCAGGATCACCGCTTTCACCACATCAGAGGTTTTTTTCATCCCCTGCTGCTGCATCAGCTGGTTGAGTTCCGCCTGCTGCTTTTGCGTGATTTTCATCGAGAGGCGTCTTGACGCTTTCGCATCCGCCATGTCGCTGCTCAGCAATGTTTTCAGTTCCTGCTGCGGATAACGGCCGCTGGTCAGCGCATGCAGATACCAGAGGATCAAAGCCTTGTTGAAGTTTTCGCTGAGGGTGGTATCAATCTTCTGCGTAGCAACATACAGAATATCCAGGTAGTGTACCGGCACTCTGATTTCCAGCGGGGAACTGGACTGTTCGAAGGCCTCTTTGATACGCGCGGTGGACTGCGCGGGGATAGCGGCCACCTCATCGCAGCGGTCGCAGACAGCGGCGAGAATATTTTTCACCGTGCCACGCTTATCGCTGAATGCGACATCACGTACCCGGTAGGTGGCAGATGTTTTACCGCAGTTATGGCACAGCAGCGTCCGTGTTTCGCCCTCTTTGACAATTCTCATGGTCACCTCTTCCTTGTTACAGATGCACGCTGATAAAAATCATATCAGGTTCCATAAAATAAAATTTAACGTACCACCAGCCGCCGCATTTCCAGCTGCGACAGATATGAACATCCACGTCAGGGGCCCGATGATGAGGGCTGCAATGATACCCCGACCCGCTGGTTTTCCTGATCAGTTCAGCAACCCAGACCTTATCCACCACGCCCGTCGCAAACAGGTTTTTTACGTCCAGATCCCGCCGGACTTCATGGTCATAAGCATCTTGCCTGAGGCAGTTGATTGCCTGCTTCTTCACCTCTGTGAGTGTCATATTACCTCCGTGTATTGTGTACGTTTCATTTCGTACTTTCAAGTGCCAGACACAATAAATCTGCCTGGATTGTAAACGCAGGTGCGACAGAAAGGATGAAGTCATGGCGCTAAAGGGGCAGGAAATGACAACTTTCAGAGCAGGCTCGTAAAACTGACGTTGGGCAAAACTCTGCCCTGACCGAAATAGTTACCGATAACAATTAAAATAATTTTGTTTTTATATCAGATTTTTTTAGTTAAATTAGTGTAAGTACGTTGTAATTATTTGTCAGATAATAATTGCGCACTTTAACACTAAGGGATACCAATGCTTAACAAGATAACCAGTATTGTCATCGCAATCGTCGGGATCGCGATGCTCTACATGGGTACACAACTGCTGTTGATCGGCGGTACGCCGTTCTATGCACTGATGGGCCTCGGCCTGCTGGTCACGGCTATCACGCTGTTTATGAATAAAAAAATCGCTTTGTCTCTCTACGCTTTATTAATGTGGATGGTACTGGCGTGGATGATTTATGAAGTCGGCTTTGACAAATGGCAGTGGATCCCGCGCGGAGACATCATTGGCGTGATCGGCCTGTGGCTGGCGTTGCCCTGGGTGGTTCGCCCACTGTACAAAAAAGAAGGGCGCCGTTTTCATCCCTTCCTCGGCACGACGGTCATTCTGATTGTGGCGCTGGTGGTGGGGATGATGTTTTACGATCCATTGCCACAGGCAGGCAACATTACCAACCAGCGCCAGAGCGGCGACACCGAGGTGGCGGGCAGTGACTGGACGGCCTACGGTGGCACCACCAACGGCCTGCGTTTCTCCAGCCTGAAACAGATCACGCGCGATAACGTCAGCAAGCTGGATGTGGCCTGGACCTACCATACGGGCGACGTGCGCGATGCGGAAAAAGATGCCACGGAATACACCTTTGAAGCCACGCCGCTGAAGGTGAACAACAGCGTCTATTTCTGTACGCCGCACAATGAAGTCCATGCGCTGAACCCGGAAACCGGTGCGCTGAAGTGGAAATATCAGCCAGCGAAAGATGCCTCTTATCTGCAACAGCATCAGACCTGCCGTGGCGTCAGCTACTATGACGGCAGCGCGGTACAGGCAGAGAGCACTCCCGCCCAGCCCGCCCTTTGCCGCAAGCGTATCTATAACGCCAGCAACGATGCCAAACTGATCGCGCTGGATGCGGATACCGGCAAGCTGTGTGCTGACTTCGGTAACAACGGCGTGGTGGATCTGCATGCCAATATGGGCACAGTGCGCCCGCATGCTCTGATGCAAACGGCAGCACCGCTGGTGGCGGGTAACCTGGTGATTGTCGGCGGTTCCGTCATGGACAACGGCTACAATACTGGAAATCCATCTGGGGTGATCCGTGCCTATGATGCGATGTCTGGCCGTCTGGTGTGGAACTTCGACCCGGCCAACCCGGAAAACACCCAGCCGATTGCCGCCGACCAAAGCTATCCGCAGGATACGCCGGTGGCGTGGGGTACGCTGAGTGCTGACCTGAAAAATGGCCTGGTGTATGTGCCGTTTGGTAATGCCTCGCCGGATGAAGTGGGCATTGCGCGTGATGCTAACAGCAACACCGAGAAGTTCCGCGACACGCTGGTGGCGCTGGATCTGAAAACCGGTAGCTTCAAATGGCGCTTCCAGTCCTCGAAAAACGATCTGTGGGACCGCGATAATCCGTCACAGCCTTCGCTGCTGGATATCGACTATCAGGGCCAGAAACAGCCTGTGGTGATCCTGCCGACCAAAACCGGCAACCTGTTTGTGCTTAACCGCCTGACGGGCCAATCGGTGTACCCGATTAATCAGGTTGATGTTTCCACGCAGGGCATCAGCGGTGAGAAATATTCCCCAACGCAGCCCGTTTCTGCGCTGAACTTTATTCCGGCACCGCTCAATGAAAAAGCGATGTGGGGCCTGACGCCGTTTGACCAGATGGCCTGCCGTATTGACTTCAAGTCACTGCGTTATGACGGCAATCCGTGGACGCCAGCGACCGAAGCCGGTTCGATTATCTTCCCGGGCAATATCGGGGTGTTTAACTGGGGTTCTGTTGCGGTCGATCCTGAGCGTCAGATCCTGATCGCTTCACCGGTGCGTCTGGCTTACAAATACAACCTGATCAAACGTTCGGCGGCAACGGCGGACAAGCGTCTGTTCACCAAAGACGGTACGCCGTACTGGAATGAGAACTTTGAAGGTGATTACGCCATTCATATTCAGCAGCTCTCTTCCAGCCTGGGTATTCCGTGCATCGCGCCGCCGTGGGGCCGCATGGTCGGTGTTGACCTGAAAACCGGGAAAACCGAATGGCTGCGCCGCGTGGGCACCACCAAGAACCTGAACACCAGCTTCCTGCCGGGACGCTTCCCGATTGGCTTCCCAATGGGGATGGTGGCACACGGTGGCCCGTTAACCACCGCAGGTGATGTGGTGTTCCACGGTGCAACGGCCGATAACTTCTTCCGTGCTTACGATGTCAACACGGGTGAGTTACTGTGGCAGACCGAACTGCCCGCCGGGGGCCAGGCCACGCCTGCCACCTATATGGGCAGCGATAACCAGCAGTATGTGGTGATTGCGGCCGGTGGTCACGGTTCGCTCGGCACCAAAGCCGGTGACTCGGTAGTGGCTTACCGCCTGAAGTAATCTGAACCGGGGAGCGGTATCTGCCGTTCCCCGTCAGTCATTATCAAGCTGGTCGGCCACATACAGCAGGAAGCGGTCGTCCAGTTTGCTCAGATTCAGCCCGGTCAGGTCGGCAATGCGTTTCAGCCGATAGTCCAGGGTATTTTTGTGAATATAGAGGGCTTTTGCCGTGGTGCTGGCATGCAGATCATGACGAAACCAGGCACGTAACGTTCTGCGATAAACCCCATTTTCATCCATTGCTTTTAACCGTTTCAGTGGGCTGACCAGCTCAGCCGCCTGCCAGCCATCCGCTAAACTGTCCAGCAGCACTGGCAGCTTACTGTCCTGATAATCATAACAGTGCACCTCTGGCATACGCTGCTTACCCACCTTCATGGCCGCTTTTGCCGTGCGATACGATCGCTCAACGCCGCCCGTTCCCGGGAAAAAGTTCCCCAATGCCAGGCGTACTTTGAGTGAGCTGCCCTGTTGCAGGCGCTGATAAAGCCGCTCCATCCGCTGTTTATGCTCTTTCGGCTCCCAGCGTTCGGCATGCAGGTGAGCGGGGCGAAGGACCACCATTTCCGTCAGTGACACGATAGCCATCAGATCATCCTGCCCGCTTTCCAGCAGTAAAGACTGGAGTTGTTGCAGTTCACTCATGGCACTGGTGACGCCGAGCTGCCCGCTCTCCAGCTCCACCACCATGGCCACGCGCGGCTGTTGCAGATCCACATTGAGGCGCTGTGCCCATTCACTGGCGGTTGCGGTGTTCCCACTGTTGCGGATCAGGCTTAACACCAGCTCTTCACGCAGGCGGCTGTTATGGGCCAGCAGTTGCAGCAGACGCGCCTGCTCGAGCATCATTTCGGCGGTCATACGCACCAGTTCACCAAACTGCATCAGCCCCTGAGGGTCCCCGGTCAGTCCGATGACGCCAACGGTCTGGTTATTCAGTTTGAGCGGCAGATTGATGCCGGGCTTCACGCCGTGGAGCGAGTGCATCGATGCATCATCAATGGTGACGACGCGCTGCTGGGTTAACGCTAACAATGCGCCTTCATGCATTTCACCGATCCGCGCCGGGTCGCCGCTGCCAATAATGCGTCCATTGGCTCCCATCACGTTGACGTTGCAGTTGATGATCTGCATGGTTCTGTCGACGATGGAACAGGCAAGCCTGGCATCGAACAGAGATTCACTCATTGACGGACTCCGGAATAACTGACGAATGCACGCCGCGCAGTCGGGTCCTGCGCGGCGCTGCGGCACAGAGGCCGCAGAGAGAAGTGGACTTAGTCGACGATCGAAATACGGCAGGTGTTGGCGCTGCCAATCTGGCCAACGCTGTCTCCCTGCGTGACGATCACCAGATCGCCCGAGGCCAGGTAACCTTTTTCACGCAGAATAGCGATAGCATCCTGCGCCGACTGTACGCCTTCGGCATGACCGTTAAACAGCACCGGCGTGACACCACGATACAACGTGGTCAGATTGAGCGTGGACTGATGGCGGGAGAGGGCGAAGATCGGCAGGCGCGAGGTGATGCGCGACATCATACGTGCCGTGCGCCCGGATTCGGTCATGGCAATGACGGCTTTCACCCCGGTCAGATGGTTTGCCGCGTACATGGCAGACATCGCTGTCATCTCTTCGATATTGCTGAACTCAACGTCCAGGCGGTGTTTAGAGGTGTTCGTTCCCGGCACCCGTTCCGCACCCAGGCAGATATTATGCATGGAGGTGATGGCTTCTACCGGGAAGCTGCCCGCTGCGGTTTCAGCCGACAGCATGACGGCATCGGTGCCGTCGAGCACGGCGTTGGCGACGTCCATCACCTCTGCGCGGGTTGGCATCGGGTTGGTGATCATCGATTCCATCATCTGGGTGGCGGTGATCACCACGCGGTTAAGCTGGCGTGAACGCGCAATCAGGCGTTTTTGCACCCCGACCAGCGCCGCATCACCAATCTCGACGCCGAGGTCACCACGCGCCACCATAATGACATCGGAGGCGAGGATCATATCGTCCATGCTTTCCTGTGTTGCCACCACTTCGGCACGCTCTACTTTTGCCACAATCAGCGCCTTACAGCCCGCTTCACGCGCCAGACGGCGGGTGAAACGCAGGTCTTCACCGCTGCGCGGGAAAGAGACGGCAAGGTAGTCGACGTTCATTTTGGCGGCGGTGAGAATATCGGCTTTGTCTTTCTCGGTCAGGGCATTGGCGGAGAGACCACCGCCCAGCTTATTCACGCCTTTATTGTTCGACAGCACGCCGCCCACGGTGATCACGGTAGAGATCGTCGCGCCCGCCACGCGCAGTACGCGCAGTTGAATGCGGCCATCGTCCAGCAGCAAAATATCGCCGGGCACCACATCATCGGGCAGGGATTTATAGTCGATACCCACGCGCTGGTTGTCGCCCTGGCCTTTGTCCAGCAGGGCATCGAGGATAAATTCATCGCCGACCGTCAGCAGGGCTTTACCTTCTTTAAAGGTCGAAACACGGATTTTCGGCCCCTGGAGATCGCCTAAAATCGCCACCTGACGACCAAGGCGGCTGGCGACATCACGCACGCGCTGGGCGCGGGCAATATGGTCTTCGGCGGTACCATGAGAAAAGTTCAACCTGACGACGTTAGCGCCCGCTTTGATAATTTTTTCGAGGTTATTATCCCGGTCTGTCGCCGGGCCTAACGTGGCAACAATCTTGGTGCGTCTCAATACTTCAGACATGATCACGTCCTTGGTTAAATGTCACCCGTCGTTATCCTGGCGCGTTGATGCCAGTGATCGGGTATTAATGAGAACCTGCCGCTGTTTTTTTTATCAGTCGGCCAATATTTTCGCAGGTGCGTTCCATATTGGTTGTGCCTTCCTGCAACAGCGATTCTATTGCCGCCGCGTGCGGGATAATGCCAAAAATAGCATCAATGCCAGCGTCATACAGCGCGCCGACATCATCGCCAATACTGCCAGCAACTGCAATGACCGGAACCTGATGTTGTCTGGCGGTCTGTGCTACACCGAAAGGCGTTTTACCAAAACGTGTCTGGAAGTCGATGCGGCCTTCCCCGGTAAAGCAGTAATCAGCCCCGGCCAACTTCGCGCTCAGACCACTGTACTCAACCACGATTTCAATACCTTTACGCAGCGTACAGTGGGTGAAGGCCATCAGCCCGGCGCCCAGCCCTCCCGCGGCTCCGGCTCCTGGCGTTGCTGCCACTTCGTAGCCGAGTTGCTGCGAGATAACGTCAGCATAATGAGCGAGGTGATGGTCGAGGGTGGCGACCATCTCAGGTGTTGCCCCTTTTTGCGGACCAAACACCGCCGATGCACCCTGCGGACCGCATAGCGGGTTGGTGACATCACAGGCCACCTGAATATCTACCTCTGCCAGTCGGCTGTCCAGCCCGGAAATATCAATGCGGTGTAAATCACCCAGTGCGCCGCCACCGGGCGCTAAACGTTCACCCTGTTTATCAAAGAAACGCACGCCCAGCGCTTCTGCCATTCCGGCCCCGCCGTCATTGGTGGCACTGCCGCCGATGCCCAGAATGATCTTCCTGATGCCTTTATCCAGGCAGGTGCGGATCAGTTCCCCGGTGCCCCAGGTGGTGGTCAGCAAAGGATTTTTAGTGTGCTGGTTAACGTAATGGATGCCGCTGGCCGAGGCCATCTCAATCACCGCAATGTCGCCACCGCCCATAATGCCGTAGCAGCCTTCCACCGGGGTACCCAGCGGGCCGGTCACCTGTAGCGTGAATATCTCACCCCCCGTGGCATCAATCAGTGACTGAGTAGTGCCTTCGCCGCCGTCCGCCATCGGAACGTGAATATAGTTGGCATCAGGAAACACGCGCTTCAGCCCGGCCTCCATCGCGAGGCAAACCTGCTTCGCCGTCATGCTCTCTTTGAAGGAGTCGGGTGCTAATACAAACGTCTTGTTCATAATGGGTTGCCTTATATTAACGAGCAAAGCCGTAGAGAAGAGTCGCGACCAGCGTCATGGTTCCGCCCACCATTGCCTCATAAGGCAGTAGCGCCATACGTTGTCTGATGCTCATATTCATGCTCTGGGCCGTCACGTGGAAGTAGTTTCCCTGTGGTAATGAGTCAATCACGGTGGCGCCGGTGTGCACCATCACCGCAGAGGCAATCGGCGCCATGCCAATATTAGTGATCGTATGGCCGAAGGTGCTGGTGGCGAGGATCACCCCGGTGGAGGTCGACGCTGTGGCACCCGCCATCAGGATGCCGGAAATCGGGGCGAGGAAAGTGCCGGAAATCCCCATCATATCGATCAGTTGCACCACCTGGGTGGAGAGGTCTGATGCGGCAATCAGTCCAGCGATCGCCCCGGCACCGATCAGAATCAGCACGGTGGCGGTCATTTTTTCCAACCCGGACGTAGTATAGGCCAGCATTTTCTCTTTTTTGCCCATTGCCAGCAGTCCGACGAAACCGGCCACTGGCAACACGTACATGGCATCCAGTTTGAAGGCGGTCAGCGCGCTGAGATGGAAGATCGAACCTATCGGGTTGACCATCAGCAGGATCACGGCCAGCAGCGGAGCAACCACGGCTTTACCCAGCGTTGGGTACTGCTTATCGCCGGATGCATTGCCTTTGCCATAGGCTGCCGCGGCTTCAGCATCCGATACGTTGATACCTTTATTTCTCAGCAGTGAGGCGACAAGCACCGTCATCAGCAGGCCGCACAGGGCCGGAATAAAACCGGCAATCATCACATCGCTAAGATTAATATGGAAACCATTAGCGGCAGCAATGGCGTTGGGGTTGGGCGAAATAATATTTCCCGCTTTCCCTCCGCCAGATAAGGCCAGCAATAAAGCAATTTTCGATATGCCGATTTTATTACCGACGGAGAGCGCAATTGGTGCAACAATTAACACCGCCACCGGAATAAAGACACCAACGGCGGTAATAATCATGGTAGCCAGTGCCAGCGAAATAATCGCTTTGCTCTCACCCATTCTTTTCACAATCGCCTGGGCGATGGTTTCCGCTGCGCCGGACTCCATCATGACTCCAGCCAGCACCCCGGCCGCAAGGACGCGGATCACTGTGCCCATCACGCTCTGCGTGCCGGATGTCAGCAATGAAATCGTCTGCTCCAGGCTGCCGCCACCGATAAATGAGCCGATAATAGCACCGAAAAACAGTGAGTAAACAGGGTTGGTTTTTTTCAGAATAAGAAAAATGGCAATAAACAGACCTGCCAGCGCCCCATACCAGGCAAGGGGTTCGGAAATAGGCATTTTGTCACCTCTATATTATTATCATTGACGATAGGGTACAGCTATCCCTGAGTTGTTTTTTATAATGTCCGAACAGGTGTTATAAATTTTTTTTATTTTCATTGTAAGTGTTAAATAATAAATTTCGCCTCGCGTAATATTCAGTGAGAATATTCTAAGGCTTATTGTAGAGTGACGCTATGTGCGTTTACCCAAATAACCGGGGGAATAAAAGGAAAGAGTTGGGCGATCGCCCAGGAGCAAGAGAGGTTTATCACAGGTTCAGGGTGGAGGAATTACAGGGCCAGCTTGAAATGTCTGTTCAGCATCATCCTGCCTTTCGGGGTGATCGTGACCATCCGGTAACCCGGCGTACGGACAAACCATCCCTGCGCTTCGCCGTGCTGGAAAAAAGCGGCACCGATATAGCCACCAAGATGAAATCGTCGCTCACTCCAGTCCAGGCAGGCGCAGCAGTGTTTCCTCCGGGTACCGGCATCGGGTTCAATCCCCAGTTCAGTCAGGTGTCGTCTGCCGGTATCGGTCAGCGCAGCGCCATCTGCCGTTATCCACTGTGCATCGCGCATTGCGTCATAGATCTGTACCGCGACTTCCCCCGCCAGATGGTCGTAACAGGTGCGGGCATAACGCATATCGGCGGGCGTGCTGGGTTCTGGTGCCGCAACACGCCGCCATGACACTCCCATCATGGTTTCGATCAGCTGCGCAATATCGCCACCGGCCAGCCGGTAATAACGGTGCCGCCCCTGGGACAGGCAGGAAATCAGACGGCTTTGCACCAGACGTGCCAGATGCGCGCTGGCGGTGGAAGAAGCAACGCCCGCCACGGCACTCAGCTCTGTCGCCGTCCAGGCGCGCCCGTCCATTAAGGCGCAGAGTATTTTAACCCGGGAGGTATCCGCCAGGGCCGCCGCGACGGCGACCATGGAAAACGCCAGCACATCCTCATTGTCGGTCGTTATCGTCTGTTTGTGCATGGTTACTCAGGCACTAAGGCCCATTGTTTGGTAGCGCGTTCGGCAGCAGCGGGGTTGTCCGTCACCAGAATTAACTGATTCGCATGATCGCTGTACTGCGTCAGGATCGAAATCCCGGCGTCTGCCAGTGCGGTTGCGATCTCGCCCAGTTCACCCGGGCGCGCCTGCTTCAGCTTGCGGATCAGCGGCTGGCAGACATTCTGAACCTGAAACCCTTCTGCCTCAAGCACAGCCCGCGCCCGCTTGCCTTCGACCACCAGAAAGTGTGCATGACTGTGTTCACCTGCGCTAAAGACACCACCGCCTTCCAGGCCGATACCCTGACGGCCTAACAGGCTCGCCAGCGCGGCCAGCGCACCGGGAACATTGGGTAACAGGATATGGATATCAAACATGGTGTTGTCCTTTATTTTCTGATGAGTAATCCCGCAGTACCCCGGCAATGCGGATGCGGTAGAAGGAAAAAAGGTGGCGGCGTCCTTCAGCCTGGGCCGCCTGGTGGTGGGCATTCTGTTTCCAGGCCAGTACGGCGTCTTCGTCGCGCCACCATGAAAGCGACAGGATCTTGCCGTCGTCGGCCAGGCTACGAAAACGTTCAATGGCAATAAAACCATCAATATCTGCCAGCAGAGGTTTCAGTTCAGCGGCAAGTTGCAGGTAACGCGTTTGCCCGTCAGGGCTTATCTCGGCTTCAAAAAGAACGGCGATCATCAGTGCACTCTCTTGCAGGGGGAGAGGCAACTTTACTGATCTAAAAAAACAACACTTCGCTGGAGAACGAAATATGGAGGGGGAACTTGCGCAGCGCTATCCGGTGTTTTGAGAGCGCTGCGCAGAAGGGACTAGAGTCGGGCAATACGCAGCAAGTCGTCTTTAGCGCCTGGCGCTACGGCCAGCACCGGGGCACCACGCAGCAGGTGCTCACCGGCGGTGTTAAACGTGTGGGTCCAGCCGCCTGCCTCATTGACCAGGCAGTAACCCGCCAGGCAATCCCACGCGTGCATATGGGGTTCGTAATAGCCCACCAGACGCCCGGCGGCAACGTATGCCAGCATCATGGCCCCCGATCCGTTGCGGAAGAAGTTGCCGCCTGCGGCGGTGATCCCGGCGGCAATCTCACCTACGCGTTCCGGGGTAACATAGCTGTTAGCACCGAAGCCGGTGACGTGGTTCTGCATGGTGCGTGCCGGATCAACCTGCAACGGTTTGCCATTCAGCGTTGCGCCCTGGCCGCGTGCAGACACAAAGCACTCCTGCTGGCACGGTGCCATGATCACGCCAATGACCGGCTGCCCTTCGTGGATCACGGCAATCGATACGCACCAGTTCGGCATACCGTTAACAAACGGGCTGGTACCATCAATCGGGTCCACCACCCAGGTGAAACCTGAGCTGCCCGCCTGCAAGCCGAACTCTTCACCGAGAAAACCGTCATCCGGGAATGCCTGAGCAATCTGCCCGTTAATCAGCATTTCCACTTCGCGGTCGGCGATCGAGACCACGTCCTGCGCATCTCGCTTGGTTTCAATCACCAGCGTTTCACGGCGATGAAAATAATCGAGCGCTTTGGCGCCGGCTTCTCGTGCTACCTGTTCCGCCAGTCTCAGCCGGCGGGAAATGTCTTCACTCATGTTCAGTCCTTATTAATGGGGATCACTGGGCAATCAGCGCCAGTCCCTGAGGTTTGAAATCCACGAATACGCGGCTGCCCGGCGCCAGCTGGCTTTCCATCTGCACATCGACAATAAACAGCGCACCCAGCGCCGTCTGCACTTCATATTCGATGTGGTCCCCCAGCCAGGTGCTGTGGGTGACTTCACCGTTTAGTGCGCCTGCCGGTTCAGTGCGCAGCGTAATAAACTGCGGTCGCACCGAGAGCTGCGCGGCACCGGGGCGGGCGTAAGCGCCGGGTACGCGATATTCACGATTGCCCAGTGCGATCACCGCTTCGCTGTCTTCCACCCGGCGGATATCGCAGGGCAGGATATTGGCCTCGCCCATAAAGTCGGCGATAAATACCGACGCCGGTGACTGATACAGCTCCTGCGGTGCACCCTGTTGGGCAATATGCCCTTCTTTCATGACAATAATCTTATCGGAGACGGCAAGCGCCTCTTCCTGATCGTGAGTCACGTATACGGCCGTAAAGCCCAGCCGCTGTTGCAGATCGCGGATTTCAGTGCGCACACGGCGGCGCAGGCGTTCATCGAGGTTGGAGAGCGGTTCATCCAGCAGCAACACCTGCGGCTCCAGCACCAGCGCACGTGCTACGGCAATACGCTGCTGCTGCCCGCCGGACAGCTCCGCCGGAAGGCGCTGGCCCATATTCTCCAGGCCGACCAGCTTCATCCCTTCGCGGGCACGATCCTGCGCTTCTTTTTTCGACATTCCGCCGGAGAGCAGGCCGTACATCACGTTATCCAGTGCGCTCATATGCGGGAACAGGGCGTAGGACTGAAACACCATCGCCACATCACGTTCGTTAGCGGGTAGATGTGTCACATCTTTACCGCCAATCAGAATACGCCCGGAGGTCGGGTGTTCCAGTCCTGCCAGCAGGCGCAGGGTGGTGGTTTTGCCACAGCCGCTGGGGCCGAGCAGGGTCACCAGCGTGCCCGGTTCAACCGTCAGCGATAAGTTGGGCAGGGCGTTGAAATCGGCAAACTGTTTGGTGACGTTCTCAAACACCACCGAGCCGGAACGAATGGTCGTCATACGGCACTCTCCTGATGTAATGCCGGTGGTGGAGCCACCGGTGCTGTGGCAATGCGGGTAGCGCGGCGCAGGCGGCGTTCACCGACCAGCAGCTGGAAGGTGAGGATCACCGCCAGCATCACCACAATAAGGACGGAGGAGTAAGCGATAGCGACGCCGTATTCCCCGTTTTCGACCAGCCCGACGATATAAGAGGTGGCCATGTTGTACTGGGCGCTGACAAGGAAAATGACGGCGCTGATGGAGGTGATCGCCCGCACAAAGGCGTAGACCAGTGCGGCGCTGATCGCCGGTTTCAGCAGTGGCAGGATTACTTTGCGTAGCGTGCGGAAACTGCTGGCCCCTAATGTTAATGAGGCTTCATCCAGGCTGCGGTCGAGCTGGCTCATGGCGGCAATTCCCCCGCGAACGCCAACCGGCATATTGCGGAAAACAAAGCAGGCGACAAGGATCAGCGCTGTACCGGTGATCTCCAGCGGCGGCAGGTTGTACGCCATGATATAGCTGACACCAATGACGGTGCCGGGAATGGCAAAACTGAGCATCAGCATAAATTCAAAGGTCGAACGCCCGGCAAACTTCTGCCGTACGATCAGCCAGGCGGTCAGCAGGCCGACAATGGCCGTCAGCGGAGCCGCAATCAGCGCAATTTCCATGGTGGTCCAGAACGAGTTCCAGGCCACGCCGGTCCACACCATCTGGCCCTCGTTCCAGTGGAAGCCGAACGCGCGGGCGTAGTGCGCCAGCGTCAGGCTGCTGTCCAGGCCCCACGACTGTACAAATCCACCAATCAGGATCATGCCGTAGATCACCAGCGTGAACAGGCCCCACGGGATCACCAGTGCGTAAACACCGTAACGCAGGCCTCGCGGCAGACCGCAGTGCTGACCGGAGTCGCCTTTGCCGGTGACGGTGGCAAAGTTTTTACCCGACAGCCACAGTCGCTGGAGAATAAAGGCGCTGAGGGTAAAGCACAGCAGGATGATCGCCAGCACCGCTGCCCGGCTCGGGTCGTTTTGCGCCCCGACCACCGAGAAGAAGATCTCGGTCGAGAGCACGCCGTGGCTGCCACCCAGCACCATCGGGTTGCCGAAGTCCGCCATACTTTCGATAAAGCTGATCAGGAACGCATTCGCCAGGCCCGGTGCCATCAGCGGCAGCGAGACGTAGCGGAAGGTGCGCCAGCGGTTAGCGCGCAGCGTTTGCGAGGCTTCTTCCAGTGACGGACTGACGCCTTCAACCACACCAATCAGCACCAGGAAGGCAATCGGCGTGAAAGAGAGAACCTGGGCTATCCAGATCCCGGTCAGACCATACAGCCAGCGGCCTGGCTCAATACCAAACACCGTTGCGAGCAGTTCTGTCACGACGCCTGCACGGCCAAACAGCAGCATCAGCGCCAGGCCAATAACAAACGGCGGCGTGATGATCGGCAGCACGGTCAGCATGCGCAGCGCTTTCTTAAACGGCAGCGGCGTGCGGGTCGCCGCCAGCGCAAAGGCCAGACCCAGCAGGGTAGAGCCAGAGGCGGTCATCAGTGCCAGCCACAGGGTACGCCAGGCCGTGCCGCAGCCTCCGCTGCCGTTCAGGCAGCCGAGGCTCCAGATAGCCGGGTCCTGAATATTGGCGATCATGCCATCCGGTTTAAAGGAACCGTCCACATCCTGTACGGAGGCGACAAACATACTGAGCACCGGGTACAGCACGAAGGTGGTCACCAGGGCTACCAGCAGTACAATTGCCGCCACCACAAAGGCATCACCGCGCAGCACGCCGCGTTCTGCCAGCGCAAAGGAGAACAGCAGCAGGAAAGTGGTCAGAAGCAGGATCGCCCCTGCGCCAAAAGCAGGCTGGCCGTCGCTGAGTGCGCCGAACAGCTGTTCGCTCCACTGCCAGTTCCAGCCTGTGTAACCAATCGCATGGCCTTCAAACAGCAAAAACAGGACGCCAAAGATACTGGCCCCCATCAGTAACCAGGAGCGGCGATTGCCCACGGGCAGTAAGCGCGCCAGGGCGCAGATCAGTAGCATCAGCACGGCAATAGTCAGCCAGGGACGCTGGAACTGGGCAATCTGCCATAGCGCCGGGGCCGTTTCGCGATCCTGCCAGAGTGTTGTCAGCCAGCCGAAGTCGAAAAATCCGGCTTCCAGGCTGTACCAGGGCAGCAGCAGGATGGCAAGTGCGCCCAGCACGAAAGCCCCGTCCAGGCGGCGGTTTTGAGCATTCATCATAACCTCGATCGTTTATGATCCGGCCTCCCGCACGGGCGGGAGGGGAAGGGAGGAAGAATTACTGGGCGCTGGCGCCGATCTCTTTATCCCAGCGGCTGAGCAACGCTTTGCGTTTGGCCGAGTCACCGTAGGTTTTGAAGTCGTAATCGATCAGTTTGATATTCTCGAAGCGCGGCGCGTATTCCGATATCGCCGCATTTTTATTTGACGGAAGCTGGAAGGATTTGGCGTCTTTCATATGGGACTGTGCCTCCGCACTGAGTGCCCAGTCGTACCACACTTTGGCGGCGGCCAGGTTACGCGCCCCTTTCACAATCGACATGGAGCCGATTTCATAGCCGGTGCCTTCGCAGGGGGCGACGGCTTTCACCGGGAAGCCATCCACCTGCATGGCCACCGCATCATGCATAAAGACAATACCAATGGTGGTTTCACCGCGTGCCGCCGCTTTCACCGGGGCGGAGCCGGATTTGGTGTATTGGGAGATATTGGCGTTGAGCTTTTTCAGGTAATCGAAGGCTTTCTCTTCCCCCATGATTTGCACCAGGGTGGCAAGGGTATTGTAGGCGGTGCCGGAGGAGTTCGGGTTTGCCATCTGGATCTCCCCTTTCCATGACGGGTCCAGCAGATCGGCCCAGCAGGCAGGCGCTTTCAGTTTTTTCTCTTCCACCAGCTTGGTGTTGTAACCCCAGCCCAGTGCACCTGCATAGACGCCGACGGTGCGGAACTGTGCGCTTTCCGCCTGCTTACGTGCCCAGTCCTGCTGCTGGTCGAGCAGTGGTGATTTGTAGGCCTGGGTCAGGCCTTCGTCGGCGGCCTGCATATGCGGATCGCCCGTCCCGGCCCACCAGATATCGGTACGTGGGTTGCGGGCCTCGGTGCGGATGCGTGCATAGGCTTCGCCCGCAGAGAGACGCACCATGCTGACCTTGATATCCGGGTGTTGTTTCTCAAACAGGTTGGTCATTTGCTCACAAACAACCACATCAGCGGAGCAGATCATATTCAGTTTTTCAGCGGCCTGAGCCGGAAGGGCTGAGAGCGCAGAGCCAGCGGCGATGACCGCCATCAGAGTAATACGATGCATGGTGTTCTCCTTCGGTGTGTAGGGTAGGCGATACGTTGTCGCCAGGCTTTTTGTGCATACGTTTTGCACGTGTGTGCAATTAATTAATGCACAAAATTTATGCTGTCAATTGCGCTGGTGCGCATTTCAGTTGCCATGTCACAAAAATGAAACAATTACGCTACAAAAATAATTGCACAGCCGTGCAAAGTGCGACAGACTCATTCGCAACACAAAGCGGGCGGGTGTGATGATGGCGATGGAAAAGGCAGTGGTCAGTGCGAAAGATGTGGCAGAGAGGGCGGGCGTGTCGCGTTCAGCGGTGTCGCGCACCTTCACGACGGGGGCCAGCGTCTCCGCGGCCACGCGGAAAAGGGTCATGCAGGCCGCAGAAGAACTGGGCTATCACGTTAATCACCTGGCTCGCGGGCTGGTGCGTAACCGCAGCGGCCTCGTCTGCCTGATTGTTTCTGAACTGGCCACACCGTACCGTGCCAGCCTCGTGCGACTGGTGACGCAGCATCTGCAGGAAGCCGGGAAAATTGCCATGCTGATCAATACCGACCGCTCGGATGACAGCGTGTCGCAGGCATTGCAGCAGGCGATAAACTACCGTGCTGATGCTTCCTTTGTGCTCTCGGGAATGCCGGAAAGCGCCATTGCGCGTCAGTGTCATAAACACGGTCAGCGGCTGGTACTGATTAACCGCAACGATGTGCTGCCGGGATCATTGAGTATTAATCTGGATAACGAAGACGCCGCCAGCCGGGTAGTGATGGCGTTTGCGCGGGCGGGTTGCCAGCACGTGGCATTTGCTAACTCCCTTGCCGGAACGCCGAGCCTGATGGCGCGTGAACGTGGGTTTCTGCAGGCGGCAGAAGCTGCCGGGTTGAAGGTCAGCGTGGAGCACTTCGGCACCACCTCCTACGAGAGCGGGCAGATCCTGGCGCACCGCTTGCTCACTCGTCGCGATCGCCCCGATGCGGTATTCTGTGTGACCGATCTGCTGGCCTGCGGCTTTATGGATGAAGCGCGGCACCGTTTTTCCTTGCGCATCCCGCAGGACCTCTGCGTGGCAGGTTACGATGATATTCCCCAGGCGGCGTGGTCGTCTTATCATCTCACCACCTTCACCCAACCCGTTGATCGCTTTGCCCGTGACGCGGTCGAGTGGCTGGTGAATGAGGAGCAACGTGAAGATAACCAGCCTGCGGCGCTGGACGAGGAGATGCCTGGCGAAACACGGATGTACCATGCTGATTTTATCTGGCGCGGGACGATCCGCGGGGGATGAAAATAGCGCTGTGCTTTATTTTAATGTATTAATTATTGACGTGTATTAATGATATTCAATATTTTATTTATCTATGATATTAAACTTTGTGCTTTCTCTGGCTAATTCAATTCTCCATGTGGAATTATAATTTTGTGCAGAGGGTTATTGTTTTATTAATACCCTTGTCAGCACTTTTGTGAGTAAAATGAAAAGGTTTCTTTATAACCCAACAACCCCTCGCCAATCAGGTCAATATTGTCTACTATCTTACTCAAGTCCTGACTTGATAAAATGGTTAAAATGGAAATAAAGAAAACAGATCCTAAGCCACGTACGAAACCGGCGGAAGTCCGTCTTGATGAACTGATGGATGCTGCACAGCAGTTGTTCATCACTAAAGGGTTTGAAGCCACCACCATCAGCGACATCGTGCGCGATGCGCAAGTGGCAAAAGGGACCTTCTACCACTACTTCCCGTCAAAAAATGAGATGCTTTCCGCACTGCGTGAGCGCTTTACCCGGCATTTTATCGAAGAGATCCAGCTGGCCGTGGATGCCTGTCCCGCTGAAGACAGTGTTGCGCGTCTGCGTGCCTGGTGTGATGCCGGTATCACCGCCTATTTTAACGGCATGGCGCTGCATGATGCGTTGTATCACGATCATCATTATCACACGCGCGGTAATCAGGATCGTGATGCGGTACTGGATCAAATCCTGACAATCCTCAATCACGGCAGCACTTTTGGTGCCTGGCAGCTTGAGAACCCGCGTCTGACCGCTATCCTGATGTACCACGGCATGCACGGTGCGGTGGATGATGCGGTGGTCACTGATGAAAACGATAAAACGCAGTTGGGCCATCAACTTGCCTGCGAGTTTCTGCGCTTACTCGGCTACCACCAGCCATAATTCTCTGAAGGGGGCGTCGCGACTACGTCTCCTTCCGGCCTTTGTTCTCCCTTCCTCGTTCTTCTTCTGAATACCCTCATAAACATAAGTTTTATTAATTGTTTGTTTTACATTCATACAAACTTCTGTGGTGAAAAAGCTGTTGACCGACTGGCGGTCAATGCTAATAATAATCACTTTCATTAATCATTAGGTGAAACTGTTATGGATTTTAACAACATAATCTCCCTGCTCAATGAGATTGGTATTCCGGCAGATGTGCTGGATGAGGCAGACGGAAGTTGGCAGTTAAGGCGCGATCTGGCGCTATCTTCTGCCGAAACGGTGGCTCTGCAGGCACGATTACAGCAGCAAACCGGCAGGCAGTTTTCGTTATGGGGAAGCAATGACTACACCCTTGATGAAATTATTGCACTGGGTAACTAAAGCGAGAGGGGCAGTAGGGATTTATCTGATTCGTTATCGCAACAGAAGCGAAGGTACTTAGGTTGCGAGAAAAATACATATAAAATTAATCTATTTTTAATTGACTGACGGTCAGTCGTGGTGTGTAGTGTGGCCCATAACTAATAAATACCAGTAAGTAAATTTTTCTCTTCCATGTGAGTAAGCACGAGTAACAGCATCTTCGTTAAGCCAGGTCCGAAGAAGGGGTAACCCTGCATGATTGCGGTTGACCGTATTTTCAAAGCAGACAAATAGTGTGCGCATGATGGAGTTAAACATGGTTAAGTCTGGTGGTTCATTGAATCAAAACCTGCTGGCGGCGCTGCACGAAAACCGCCGACGCCGGGCATTGTTCGAGCAGGACATGATAATCACTCACGGTGAGTTAGCCGACCGCGTGGCCTCTTGTAGCTATCGCCTGCAGCAACGGGGTGTGCAGAAGGGAGATCGCGTGGCGATGCAACTGCGTAATACGCATCAGGCCGTGATATTAATGCTCGCTACGCTGATGATCGGCGCGATCCCCGTTCCTGTCCTTCCTTCTTATCGTGAAAAAGAGTTGCGTCATATTTTGCAAATGACCACGCCTAAAGTGCTGGCTGTGCAACGCAGTACTCGTCGTTATAACCCTCTGGCAGTATTACAAAATCTGCAGCAGGAGGGGCTTAATGTCGATCTGGTGCTGGTGGAGGAGGGCGCTAACTGCCACCAGGACTCACGTTATCTTAATTTGCAGGATTTCTGCGCGTTGCTGGCGCCCGTTCCCGTGCAAAAGCTGGCGACGATGGCCGATGACGATATCGCCATGATGCTGCTCTCCAGCGGCACGACCGGTCTTCCGAAGGCTATCGCCCGTAAAAACGCCGGCTATAGCTATATGATTGCCTGCGGGTGCGACGTTTTTGGCCTGACTGAGCGCTCCGTTTATTTCGCGGTAATGCCGGTTTCTCACGGATTCGTGATCAATTGCCCGGGTATGCTGGGCACGCTGTTGCGGGGGGGCGCCGTCGCACTGGCCGATGTGCCCTCTGCGGCGCAGGCACTGGATTTCATCGCCTACTGTGGCGTCACTCATACCACGCTGGTTCCGGCGCTGCTTTCGCAGTGGGCGGAGGTTCAGCGCGAGAGTCCTCGCTTTATCGACTCGCTGTGGCATGTGCAGGTCGGTGGCGCACGCGTGACACCGGAGCTGGCCGCATCCGCATCTGACACCCTCGGCATTACCCTCCAGCAATGCTATGGCATGAGCGAAGGGCTGCTCTGTTTTAACGCTCTCGAAGATGATGACAGCCTTCGTTTCCACTCGCAGGGGCGCCCGCTTTGTCCTGAAGATGAGGTGCGCATCGTTGATGAACAGGGGGAAGACGTTCCGCCGGGACATTCGGGCGAATTAATTACCCGTGGCCCTTATACCATCACCCGTTATTACCAGAATTCGCTGGCCGACAGCCTGGCGTTTACCGCTGACGGGTTTTATCGCACCGGCGACCTCGCACACGTTGATCGACAGGGCAATGTCTTTATCGATGGACGAGTTAACGACGCGATTAACCGTGGCGGGGAGAAGTTCTCACCGAATGAAATTGAAGAGCTGGCGCTTCATCATCCGGCGATCCGGCAGGCCGCCTGTGTGGGCATGGCGGATGCGTTGTATGGCGAAGTTCCCTGCCTGTTTGTCACCACCGACGATAGCGAATTGACCCTGGGGGCGGTGCGCCGTTTTTTTGAACAGCAGGGGCTCGCCACCTTCAAGGCCCCGGAAAGACTGATCCTGATTGATTCCATCCCGATGAAAGGCATTGGCAAAATTGACCGCCTGGCCTTGAGGGCGTTACTGGCGCAGCAAGAGGCGCCTCTTCCTGGCACGATGACAGAGCGAACGTAGACGATGAAAACCACCCTCAGTCATAACAGAACAGTCATGCGCTTCAGCACCGGTAACGTTGCACCCGTACAGCAGCAGCTGGTGATCTTTCCTCATGCTGGCGGCAGTGCCGCGTTTTACCAGCAGTGGCGTGAGCGACTCCCGGCAGAATGTGACCTGCTGGTGGTGCAATATCCGGGGCGGGAAGAGCGCCAGGCAGACCGTCCCTGGTCGGGCGCACAGCAGGCGATCGCGGCCTGTAACCACGGGCTGCGGGAATTACTGGGCGTGGCACCGGTAACATTTTTTGGTCACAGCATGGGCGCATTGCTGGCATTGCAGGTGGCCACTGCGCTATGGGATTCACGCTTTGCCTGCCAGCGGGTGGTGCTCTCCGCACAGCGGGTGCCGTCAGAACTGGTGATGCTGCAACAGCCGGGCGCGCGCGAGCGACTGCTCGACACCATCCTCAGCTACAGCGAACAGAGCGGCATCATGCGCCTTGACGAACTGACGCGCCCGAGGGTCGCCGCTTTAATTTTGCAGGATCTGATGTTGCTCGGGCAGTTGGCCGACCTGCCGGTCGCCGATATCCCGTTACTGATTGCCGGTGGGGAAGAGGATCCGCTGGTGGAACGGTCGGCGCTGGAAGCCTGGTCGACAACGGTGACGGAAAGTCAGCTTAAGCGCTGGCCGGGCGGACACTTTTACTTCCAGGACAATCTGGATGCCTTTTTACACCAGCTGTTGCCGTCATGCGCAGCGGCTCCACTCAACTGATGGTCAGATAAGGAAGATGTGATGAACTTTGAGCTGTTTAATCCTCAACACGCTGCGCCAGACACGGAAAAGGCTTTTACGCTGTTCCCGGCATTGAAAAAGTTTTATGCCTCGCTCGGCAAAACGCCGTTGATCCCGGTGCCAGGCCCTCAGGGGCACGCGACGATTCTGGCGAAATATGAATTCAACAACCCTTTTGGTTCGGTAAAAGACCGGACCGCCTTCGGGCTGTTTTGTGATGCCATCAATCAACATGACTTTGCGCGTGGCGAACTGAAACTGCTGGATTCGTCCGGCGGCAATATGGCGAAGGCGCTGGCAAAACTGGGCAACATGTGTGGCATTGCCGTGCAGGTAGTGATCCCCGACTCCTCACCCGAGCAGCTGGTGGCGACGCTGAAGGGCGATAATGCGCAGGTGACGCTGGTGGACCGCAGTCAGTTTTTACTCGGCGTGATTGCCCGTAGCCAGCAAATTGCCCGTGATGATCCCAGCTGGACGCTACTCTCACAGCACCTCAATCTGGTGAATACCGCCGTGCATCAGCATCAGACCGGGGCTGAGATCCTCCATCAGTTGAACGGCACACGTGCCGATGGCTGGGTATCGGCAGTGGGAACCGGTGGCACCTTATCCGGCGTATATGCAGCACTGAGCCGCGATAATCCCCAGATTATCGCCTGGGGCTCCACGCCTGCAGAGTTACCTTATGGCACGCTGAATGCCCCTAACGGTGAGGCAAAGTTTGCCGGGGCAGGCGGCCTGGGGTTTGGCTTCCGCCAGCCGTTTATTACCCAACTGATGCCAAAAAATCTGCCGTTTAATGAAGTGACCTATCGTGAGGCACTGACGGCTATGTATGAATTCTGGCAGTTGACCGGCGTGAAAATTGGCGCATCCTCCGCCGCCAACTGGAAGACCGCGTGGAAACTGGCGCAGACGCTTGACCGCGGTCAGCAGGTGGTGACCCTGTTCGCTGACGCCGGAAGTGATGTGGAAAGAGAGAAAGGAGAAGCCTGGTTTAAACAGTCAGATATCGTGGTGGCATAACCTCATTTTTAATTAAAGGGTCAAAAACATGGAAATTATTCAGGGCAATAATAATGTATTGTCAGAGCTGATTGCGCTCGCAAACTGGGTTCGCGCTGAAATTGAACAGGGTTCTTCGGTAACCGAGGTTGAGCATTCTCTGGCAGAAAATAAAGGCTACGCGAATGCTACGGTTATTTCCGTCGTGGAAATGGCAAATATTCATTTTAATGCGAAAACCAACAGTGGGCCGACGGTGGGCGACGCGAATTCGCACGTCGACCATTTTATTGATGAGCGAGGTGACCCCGCAGGAACCATGACCGGCAGCGGGTGGAAAATTGCGGCGCTGGCCGATAACAGCGTGGTCTCTTATTATCATGAGACCGCCGAAACCCCTCAGGGACGTATTGAAACTTCAGGCATCTGGAACTCCAGTGCCATCTGGGCATCGCAGTGGCAGTCATTGCTGGCCGTAGGCGTAAGTGGCGATGTGATGGGGAAAGTGGGGGTACGTCAGCTTTATCAGGAAGTGCCCAGAGAGAAATATCGTACGTTACTGGTGCTGGTGCCACTCGATCAAATTAAAACACTGACCCAATAATTTTATATTCAAGAACAGATAAACACTCTTAAGGGGTAGGTATGCACACGTCTGAAGAATGGGATGTTGTTATTATCGGTGCGGGTCCGATTGGTTTATCCACGGCCTGGAATTACGCCAGAGAGAATAAACAGCATAAGGTGTTAGTCTTAGATAAATATGGTCTGATGACGCAACTTGCCGGCACGAGTGGTGAAGAACGCCACTGGCGTTTGCAATATTCAGAAATTGATATTTTCCGCTTAACGCTGGAAGCCGATAAATTATGGCAGGCGCTGGAAAAAAACGCTGACCGGAAACTGATCCATCGTACCGGCAGTCTGTGGTTTGGCGATGCGGATGTCTGGACGAATGAAGGACAGATCACGCAGACAATGAAATCGATGGATGAGATGGCGTTGCCCTATGAGCGTCTGAGCATCCGCGCCATTGAGCAGCGTTTCGGCTTCACCCATTTTGACGCTAACTATGAAGGTTTTTTACAGCGTGACGGCGGCGTTATTGATGTTAAGGGCACGCTCTCCACGCTGTATGCGTTGGCCAGCGAACTGAATGTCAGCTTTGCTTTCGGCCAGGAAGTGGTGGCACTGGAGCCGGACAGCACGGGCGTCACTGTGATTGGCGCAGAACAGCGTTTCCGGGCGCGTAAGGTGCTGGTGGCCAGTGGTCCGGGAAGTAAAAAACTGGTGGGGCAGTTGGATATCGATCTGGCGCTGTCGACCTATGAGATGGCCTGTATCAGCATGCTGCGCAGCGAGCGCACCACGGCGAATGATCCATTCTGGTTCGCTTTTCAGCAGCCGGTTGCCAGTGACAGTAATCTGTTTTACGGCTTTCCCCCCAATCCCTGGTCGGTTAACGGTTTTGACCGCCTCGGCACCGATTTTGAAGTCGACCCGCTCAGTGACACGCATGGCCCGAGCTATCGTGCCAACCCGCTGCACGTCGAACGTGCACTGGAGTTCGCCCAGCGTCACATGCCGTTCCTCGCCCCCGACCGTGAACATTACGCCAGCAGCTGCCTGGCCGTGCTACCCACCGATCCCCAGCGGCAGTTCTACCTGGATAGCGCCCGCGGCCGCTGCCACGGCGGCGAGAACGTGGTGGTGTCTGCGGGGGGATGGGCATTCAAATTTACGCCACTGATGGGGCAGATCTGCGCGGACTTGTTAAGTGATAAATCGCCCCGCTGGGATATCAGCGCATTACGTTTTTGACTGAGGAGAGCAGTATGCAACAGCAACACTGCACGCATCAGAAGATTGCGCTGGTGGGGATGGCCTGCCGTTTTCCCGGCGCCAGTGATATCGAGACATGGTGGCACCATCTGGTCAACGGCGTTGAATCTCTGATCACGTTGGAAGACGGCCCGCAAGACGATCCGACCTGGGTGGGGGTTGCTGCGCCGCTGGCGCAGGATATCGCGCGCTTTGATGCCGGATTTTTTGGTCTCAGTGCGCGTGAAGCCGCGCTGATGGATCCGCAGCACCGTCTGTTCCTTGAGTGTGCCTGGCACGCACTGGAAGATGCCGGCATTGTGCCTGGCGCACTGCCTGATGCTGCTCTGTTTGCGGGCTGCAGCAGTTCAGACTATTTACGGCAGAACAGCGGCGCGCAGCGCTTTGCCAGCCTGGCACCCTCGGCATTCGAGCAGCAGATCACCAACGATAAAGATTATCTCAGCACGCGTGTGGCCTGGCACCTGGGCATAGGGGGGCCTGTCGTGAATGTTCAGGCCGCCTGTGCCACGTCTCTGGTCGCTGTCTGTGAGGCGGTCTATGCCCTGCGCAGCGGGCGTTGCAATCTGGCGCTTGCCGGAGCCTGCACGTTGCGCATTCCTCAACTCGAAGGCTATTTCAGCCAGCAGGGCATGATCTTCGCCACGGATGGGCATTGTCGGCCATTTTCGGCGGATGCCAGCGGGACAGTGTTTGGCAGCGGTGTGGGCGTGGTGGTGATGAAACGTCTGGAGGACGCGCTGGCCGCCGGGGACGAGGTGATCGCCGTGATAGACGGCGTGGCGATGAACAATGACGGGGCTGAAAAAGTCAGTTTTACCACTACCAGCCTTGCGGGGCAGCAACGCCTGTTGCGCCTGGCCTTGCAGGATGCGCAGCGGCATCCGGAGGATTTCCGTGCGATAGAAGCCCACGGTACGGGCACGCTGGCGGGTGACCCGATCGAGTTTTCCGCGCTTAACAGCGTGTTCAGGGAATTTACCGGGCGTGAAGGTTTCTGCGCGCTGGGGGCGGTAAAGGCCAATGTCGGGCATCTGGAAACGGCGGCTGGGATGGCGGGACTGATCAAAGCTGCACTGCAAATCAAACACGGCTGGCTAACACCGCAAATCAATTTCACCCGTGCCAATCCGGCCTTCGACCTGCGCCACAGTCCATTTCGCGTGCTGACACGTGCAGAACGCTGGCAGGCTGACGATCCCCGCCGTGCAATTGGTGTCAGTGCCTTTGGTATCGGTGGCAGCAACGCGCACGTGGTGTTAAGCCGACCTGAGGTTGCCGCAGCCGCATCTGACACCCGGTCTTCTTCGCTGGCTGACAGCGTGGTGCCGATCTCTGCCCGTTCTGAACAGGCCTGGCACCAGCTGGCAAAGCAGTATCGTCAGCGTGCGGCGGGTGAGCCGTTATCCGCGCTGGCCTGGAGTGCGCAGACCCGCAGGCAGGCCATGCGCTTTCGCGGCACGCTGGGGCCAGATGAAGAGGGAAAACTGGTGGTGAAAGAGGGCGTGACCGACAGCGGTAAAGGGCGACTGAGCGTGATATTCCAGTTTCCAGGGCAGGGCAGCCAGTTTATCGGTATGGCGCGAGAGCTGATGGCCAATGACAGCACCTTTCAGCGTCTGATGGAGGAGAAAATCGCACTGCTGCGTGATCAACTGGCGCTGGATATTGCTCTGCTGTTTAGCCCGCAGGGCAACAGCGCGATGCTGAACAATACGGCACTGACCCAGCCGACACTGGTGGCTGTGGAAATATCTCTCGCCGAACTGCTGATGCATTACGGCGTGGTCCCCGACCGGGTGATCGGCCACAGCGTCGGGGAGATCGCTGCGGCCTGGGCTGCGGGCGCCTTCTCCATTGAGCAGGCGCTGATCTTTGCTGCGCAGCGCGGCAGATTGATGGCCTCACTGGAAGGGGGGGCGATGCTGGCGGTGGAACTCAGCGACAGTGGCTGCCAGCCCTGGCTTGGACGCGGTGTTGCGCTGGCGGCGGTCAATGGCGAAAACAGCTGTGTACTGTCGGGCAATGTGGCCGTGTTGGCCGACTGCGAGCAACGCCTGCGCAGGGAAGGCATTCGCTGTAAAGCCCTCAGTGTTTCCCACGCTTTCCATTCGGCGATGATGGAACCGATCCTCAACGACTTGCGTCACGTTGTGCCCCCCGTCACTGTGCCGCACCAGGGCGTGCGCTACTACTCCGCGCTGCTGGCGCAGGAGGTCGGTGACTTGCGTCAGCTGGATGCCGACTACTGGTGTCGCCATGCCCGCGAGGCGGTGCGCTATCACCAGGCGCTGCAACAGATCCCCGAACGTGGGCGAACGCTGTTTATCGAAGTGGGGCCAGGATCGACGCTGACCGCCCTGGTCGCGCAGTTACGACAGCAGGGTGGGAAAACCTCCACGGTGCGCACACTGCGTCGCCGCGATGATGCACTCAGCGAATGTGCTCTGTGGGTACAGGCGCTGCAAAAAATCTGGCGTGCCGGGGTGGATATCTGCTGGTCACGGCTGTGGACGTCACCGCCCGGCCACGTGGCATTGCCGCTGTATCCTTTTGAACCGCATTTTTGGTGGATGGGTGACCGCGAGTTGCCCGCCAGCCCGCAGCCCGCTGGCGCCGGTGAGGAGGCAGAAGAACATGATGCGCTAATGGCCCGTATCCGCCTGCTGTGGCTGGAAATTACCGGGGCGCTACCTGCGTCGGGATATCAGGATTTTTATGATTCCGGTGGGCAATCACTGATGGCACTGCGCCTGATGGCGCGGCTGGAACAGGAATTTAGCGTGGCCATCAGTATGGCCGATTTTTTACAGCAGCCAACCCCGTTGGGGATTCGCCACTGTTTGCTGAAGTCTGGCGTTGTTGAGCAACATCTCACTCATTAACAGGATGAAAATCATGTGCGCATTGAATGCAACACTGAACGATAAACAGTATCAGATTGAAACCGTGCAGTTTGACAGCGAGACGTCCTTTACTCTGGCCTGCTCACCACAAATCAAGCTCCTTCCCGCCAACGGCGGCATTCGCTGGCGTCAATATGGCTCGCGTCAGCAGCAGGAGAGTGAGGCTGTGATGCTGGCACAAAGTATGTCACTCAAGCATGGTTTGTATAACACCGGCTTCAGCGGCGGCAAAATTGTGGTCAACAGCCCGCATCTGCCCGCCCAGCAACCGGAGGTGATGGCGGCGATTGGCGAGCTGCTGAATCGCTATAATGGCACCATGTTTACCGGCTGTGACATTAACACCAGTAACCAGGATATGGATTATCTGCGGCGTTTTACCCCCTGGATCCTCAATGCGATGGACAGCCCACAGATTGATACGTCGATTGCCACCGGCTACGGCGTGTGGAGCTCGATTCATAAAGTGATCATGCTGCGTCTGTCTGATGTTGCGCATCCGCTGGTGGCGATCCACGGTATGGGCAAAGTGGGTTCTGAAGTGGCCAGGCAGTGCCTGCAACAGGGGTGCGAGGTGGTGGGATATGACATTAACCCACGCGCGGTTTTCCCTGAAGGCGTGCGCCGGGTTAACGAAGCGCAGCTATTCGAGTTGCGCAGTCATATCCTGTGTATCGCGTCACTGTCCGGCATTTTAACCCAGGATAACGTTACGCAGTTAGCCTGCGGATGGGTGGTCAGCAGCGCCAACTCACCGTTTAACAGCCAACTGGCGGAAGATGTGCTGATTGCGCGCGGGATTCATTATCTGCCCGACTATGTCAGCAATGCGGGGGCGGTGATTTGTGACAGTATCGAAATGGCCTTTACCGAGCGCTACAACCAAATGAGCCAGGATCAGGTGAATGCCTATGTTTATTCGGTGATTGGGGCGAAAACGGAAGAGTTATTACGGCGTGCAACGCTGCTGGATTGTGAAGTGGGCAGGTTATTGCAGCCGGTAAAATCCGCGCTGATGGTGGCCTGATACACGGGGGATGGCACCTGCCATCCCCTTTTTTTACCAGCGATAATCCACGCTGGCCGTGACGCTGCGATCCTGACCGACGAAGCAATACATCGCCGAGGTGCAGCTGGCCACATACTGTTGGTTTGTCAGATTGCTGACATTCACGGCCAACGTGGTGCCTTTTAGCTGTGGCGTTAACTGCCCTAAATCATAGCTTACCGCCATATCCACCAGCGTGGTGGCCGGGACTTTGAAGGTATTGGCGGGGTCGCCGTAGCTGGTGCCGAGATAACGCACGCCGCTGCCCAGCTGTAAGCCCGCCAGCTCTCCCGCATCAAAGCGATAGTCAAGCCAGGCGGCGGCGCTGTTGGCCGGTACCTGCGTCAGGGTGTTGCCCTGATTTTTCGTATCCCTGGTCAACGTATTATCCAGCCAGGTGTAGCTGGCGATCAGGTTCAGGTTGTGCACAATTTCAGTGGTCGCCTGTAAATCAAGCCCGCGCGTGCGCGCCTCACCGGCCTGGGTATTGAAGCCCAGATGCTCGGCATCGCTGGTTTTCACATTGGACTGGGTCAGCTGGAAGAGGGCGGCACTGAGTAATGTTTTCGACCCTTGCGGGTGGTACTTAATGCCGATTTCGCTCTGCTTCGTTTCCACGGGCAGGAAGGTTTTACCATCATAGCCACTGCCCAGCAGCGGGTCGAATGAGGTCGCGTAGCTGATGTAAGGTGCCAGCCCGATATCGAACTGATAGCTTAACCCGGCGCGCCCACTCCACTGGGTATCTTCTTGGCGGCTTTTCACCGTCACCGGAGAGTAGCTGTTGGTTTCATGGTCGGTATTCGACCAGTCATGGCGGCCACTCAGCGTCAGGCGCCAGCGGTTCCAGGCCATCTGATCCTGCACATAGACGCCGGTACGGTTAAATGTCTGTTTCTCTTTCCAGGGGGCGGCCCGGCTGGCGGTGAAATCAGGATTGAGATCCGGTCGGTAGTCAGAACTGTACGGGTCAATCAGCACCGGACCGACACTGTATAGCTCGTTCTTCAGACTACCGGTGGAAAAATCGATGCCGGCCAGCAGCGTATGACGGGTGGGGCCAGCGTCCACATCGCCACTGATATGGTTATCCATCGAGAACGTGCTGACTCTGGCCGGGGTCAGCTCATCGTAAGCTTTGAGCCAGGGGCGATCGTTGACGAGCTGATACCCGTAAACCACGCCGCGCTGAATATCTGAATGGACATTCATATAACGCGCATTGCTGTTGAAACGCCAGCCATTATCAAACTGATATTCAAATAGCGAGGTCAGTGAATCCTGACGGCGGGTGGAGTGGGAAAAATGGCCATCAGTGTAGTTTTTATGCCGGTCAATTTGCTGATAAGGGCTGTTATTCAGCCCCAGGACGGCCGCAGGCAAACTGTTGTAGTCGGGAATATCCGGTTCCCAGGAATACGTCGCCAGCACGGTCCAGCTGGCATTATCACTCGGGCGCCAGGTCAGGGAAGGGGCGAGATAGAGGCGGCGGTGACGGCTATCTTCAATTTGCCCCTGGCTGTCCAGGCCACTGGCGGTAAAACGATACAACAGACTGTTATCGTCATTGACTGCGCCGGTGGAATCAATGCCGAACTGCTTACGGTTGAAGCTGCCGTATTGCAGGCTGACCTCGTGTGAGGCGATATCCTGGGGCTTGCGGCTGACCTGATTGACAATACCGCCGCCCGTCCCCTGGCCGTAGAGGGTCGATGCGGGGCCGCGCAGCACTTCGATCCGTTCAAGGGACCAGGGATCGACCTGCGGCAGCCAGCTGCCCGGGTTGCTGATGATGCGTAAACCATCCAGATAGTAATCGGCATCGACGCCGCGAATCCGGGTCATATCCAGATAATCACCAAAGCCACCATATCGTTCACTGGTGGCGCCAGCCGTGTAGCGCAATGCGGCACTGCTGGATGACGGGCGCGTCAGGTCCATCTGCGAACGGGTGATCACCGAGACGGACTGGGGCGTTTCCAGGATAGAGGTGCGGGTTTTGCTGGCGACGGCCGATTCTTCCGCCACATAGCCGTTTTCCTCTCCCTCAGTTTGCACCGGCACACTGGCACTCACCGTCATCGGGGATTGTTCTGTGGTCGCGTCCTCTTTTTTCTCACCTGACGGATTTTCTGCGGCGTTAGCGGGCGCAGTGAGGCAAAGAGAAAGCATCAATGACAGGGAAAAGCCGCTTAACACCAACGGCGGACAGGGTAGAGAGCGAATGTGTGCAGCAGCAGATTGTTTCGTCAGCATGTACGTCCTTATGATCCTGGTAGAAGTTCAGAGTGGAGTGGTCTGTGCACACAGTGCTCATTTCAAGTTATTGAAATAAAATGTTTTAAGCGTATTTTTCACAATTCATAAATGCGAATGATAATTATAATGACTGCATATTATACATTGACCGTCAGTCGGTCAATGTTATGATTCTTTCTCTCTCCGCTAACAGAATAATGTCCTCATGATGCAAAAACCGTCCTCCACTCATCGCCGTGAACGTGTCAGTGATGCCGCATCTGGCGGCACCTCGCGACGTTCACTGCTCACTGGCCTGCTGGCCGCGGGGGTTCTGATGACCACGCGGGCACTGGCAGCAAAACCCGCCACGCAGTCTGTGGTTGATATCACCGGGCGCTCAGTGCGGATTCACACGCCGGTCAGCCGTATTCTGCTGGGTGACGGCACCCTGGCGTATGCACTGGCGCTGCTGCGCCCCGACGATCCCTTTCAGGGCGTGGTGGCCTGGGGAGATAACTTCCGCGCCGCCGACCTCGATAGTTATCGGGCGTATCAGCGGCAGTTTCCCCATATCGACCAGATCCCACGCTTTTCCGGTAAGACGGTTGATGCGATTGGCGGAGAGCAGGCGATTGCGCTGAAGCCCGATATTGTGGTGCTGAACCTGAGCTCGGCAGGTGCAGCAACCACCTCCGGTTTACTGCGCCTGCTGGAGCAGGCGGGGATCCCGGTGGTGTTCGTCGATTTTCGCACCCGGATGTTCGCCAACACCGGGCGCAGCATGCAGATTTTGGGGGAGGTGTTCGGCAGAGTGGCAAGGGCAGCCGACTTTTTACGCTTTCGTCAGCAGCAGATCGACCGGGTGATACAGCCACTTAAACTGTTAACCACACGCCCCCTGGTGATGGTTGAACGCGCAGCAGGACTCTATGACGACTGTTGCCTGACCTACGGTGACGGTAACTTTGGTGAACTGGTGGCGGTGGCCGGGGGGCGTAACCTGGGCACGCAATTACTGCCTGGCACCTTTGGCGCTCTCAGCCCGGAGAAGGTGATCCACGCCGACCCCGATGTGGTGCTGGTCACCGGCGCGAACTGGTCACTGTATTCCCCCGGCGGTGACTGGGTGAATCTGGGGCCAGGGGCCGATGCGCAGGAAGGGCATGCGCGCCTGCAACGCCTGATGCAGCGTCCGGCGTACCGCACGCTGCGTGCCGTCAGGGAACAGCAGGTGTATGCCATCTGGCACCCGTTTTATGACAATCCTTACTATTTTATCGCCCTTCAGCGCGTGGCGAAGTGGCTACATCCTGAGCTGTTTGCCGCGCTTGACCCGGAAGCCACCTTCCGCGAGTTACATGAACGTTTTCTTCCCGTGCCTTATCAATCCGGCTACTGGTTAAGCCTCAAGGAGACCGTCGTATGACCCGAACACCTCAACTTATTCTGCTGGCGATGCCCAGCATTCATGCCGGTGCATGGCGTTATCCCGGCGCCATCCCCGAGTTTCACAGCAGCTTTAAACATATGAAATGGTTTGCCCGGACGCTGGAACAGGGGCGGTTTGACGGCCTGTTTTTGCCCGACACGCTGGCGCTGCGCCAGGTATCGACCGAGGCCCTGACGCGGGGGCACAGTACGGTGACGTTGGATCCGCTGACGCTGCTCCCTGCGCTGGCGGCGGTTACACAGCATATCGGGCTGATTGCCACCGCCAGCACCACCTACAATGAGCCTTATATGCTCGCCCGGCGGCTGGCCACACTGGATCACATCAGCGAAGGCCGGGCCGGATGGAATCTGGTGACCTCCAGTAATCCCAACGAGGCCGGTAATTTTGGTGTCACTGAACATATGGAGCACGGCCTGCGTTATGCGCGCGCGCGCGAGTTTTCGGCGGTGATGAACGGGCTGTGGGACAGTTGGGAGCAGGATGCATTTTGCCGTGATGCCGCCAGCGGCGTGTTTTTTGATGCGGCAAAGATGCATACGCTCAATCACGAGGGGGAGTATTTTTCCGTACGCGGGCCGTTAAATATTGATCGTCCTCCGCAGGGGCGACCGGTGATTGTGCAGGCCGGGGCGTCTGAAGCCGGCAGGCAGGTGGCAGCAGAAACGGCAGAAGTCATCTTCACCTACCAGACGGATCTCGTCTCTGCCCGTCAGTTTTACCAGGATATGCAGTCCCGGGCGCAGGCTGCTGGCCGCCCTGATGCACTGAAAATCATCCCGGCGGCGTTCGTGGTGCTGGGAGAAACGCCACAAGAGGCGCAGGCGAAAAGAGCACTGCTCGACAGTCTGGTCGACGAGCAGAGCAGCCTTGCCACCTTATCCGTGGCGCTTGGGCATGATATTTCGCCGTACGATAAACATGGCCCGCTGCCCGCGATGCCGGAAAGTAATGCCAGCAAAAGCGGGCGTGAACGGGTGGTTCAACTGGCGCGGCGGGAGGGTCTCAGCATCCTGGCGCTGGCGCGTCGCATTTGTGGTTATCAGGGGCTGGAAATGGTGGGCACGGCAACCCAGGTGGCCGATACCCTGCAACACTGGCTGGAGAGCGGGGCGGCCGATGGATTCAACGTGATGTTCTCTCATTTTCCCGGCGGCGCAGAGGAGTTTGTCACCCAGGTGATCCCGGTGTTACAGCGCCGGGGGCTGTTGAGAGAGCAGTACACCGCGACCACCTTCCGGGGACATTTGGGGCTGAAAACACCGGAACGGGCGGATGCACAGCCGGGGGGATGAAGGGCGGAATAATGATGGCTGGCAGATTGTCCATTGTGTTGAGTTTTGATTGACCGTCGGTCAGTCAATTGCTAGGGTTGGGTAAAGTCAGCCAATCACGTTAGGGATTATCATGCGTCTTAGCCGTCATCATGCCGCGCTTGCTGCGGCTTACCTTGGCACTTTTCTTGCCTCGCTGGATATCAGCATTGTGAATGTCGCCTTGCCCACTATGCAGAGTGCGCTGGATACGGACATTGCCGGGTTGCAGTGGGTGGTCAATGCCTACGCCGTTTGCCTGTCTGCTTTTATGCTTTCTGCCGGTCCGCTGGCCGATCGTTACGGTCATAAACGTGCCTGGGTGAGCGGCGTCGTGCTGTTTACCGGCGGGTCTCTGCTGTGTGGTGTGGCACCCAGCCTCGGCATGCTGCTGACCGGGCGGGCCATTCAGGGCGTGTCCGCCGCGCTGCTGATTTCAGGGGCGATGCCCATCCTGACCCACGCGTTTCCTGATGCCCGCCAGCGCGCGCATGCCATCGGCGGGTGGTCGGCGTTTAGCGCGCTGGCGCTGATCCTCGGGCCGCTGCTGGGGGGCGTTCTGCTCCAGTGGCTGGGCTGGCAAAGTATCTTTCTGGTCAATATCCCACTGTGCCTGGTGGCGATTGCTGCAGGGCTGTGGGGGATACCGGAGCGTAAATATCCTGACCACGCGGCGCTGGATACGGCGGGCCAGTTGCTGGGGATTGTCGCGTTAGGAACGCTGGCCTGGGGAATGATTGAGGCAGGGCAATACGGCTTTACCGGCAAACTTCCACTGGCGATTCTGGCCTGTGCCCTGGTGAGTTTTATGCTTTTCGCGCTGGTGGAAAAACGGACGTTGCGCCCGCTGCTGCCGCTGGCACTGCTGCGCGAGCAGGGATTTGTCAGCGTGAATCTGGCGTCGTTTATTCTCGGTTTTTCTTACTACAGCTGTCTGTTCTTTTTCTCGATTTTCCTCCAACAGATTCAAGGCTGGGCACCCGCAGAAGCAGGCTGGCGCATGATGCCGTTATTTGTCGTCACCGGCCTGGTGTCGCTGTTGTTTGGCCGCATGAGTGCGCGGCTGCCGATGCGTGGATTAATGGTCACGGGTTACGGGCTGGCGGGCCTGTCGATGATCGCTATGGTGCTGCTGGATGCGAACTCCGCTTACTGGCAGGTGGGGGCGTTGTTTACGCTGCTGGGGGCCGGGGCCGGGCTGGCGGTTCCGGGCACGGGCATGCTGGTGATGGCGATGGCGCCGCCTGAGCAGGCCGGGTCAGTTTCCGCCATGATGAATGCGCTGCGCCAGGCGGGGATGACCATCGGCATTGCGTTACTGGGAACGTTAATGAGCGCACAGGCAATACGCACGCTGACGGCCTCCCTCGATGTCAGCGGTATTAGCGATGCTGCGCAGATTGCCCACCTGGCGGTGACGCGGCATCTGCCCACCTCGGTTGTCGCTGATTTTAGCGCACGCTACACAGCAGCGATGGAAAGTGGTTTTCATCTCGCCATGCTGTGCGCCGGAGGTGCCTGCTTTATCGCCGTGGCATTGCTGCTACGCTTACAGTGGGTAAAAGAGGCGCAGGGCATTAACGCCGCGTAACAGCGCGAAGTGCTTATCTGGCGAATCCGCATCGGGTGTATACCTGACGGCACTGAGTCGATGGCATGTGCCAGAAATGTACAAACCAGGAGAAGATAATGAAAGCAGTCACGGTTACCAGCCCATTTAATCTGGACAGTGTTCAGCTCACCGAGGTGAAGGATCCCGGCCAACCCGCTAAAGGGGAAATCAGGGTCGCCATCAAAGCCAGCTCGCTTAACTTCCATGACCTGATGGTGGCCACCGGCGCTATGCCGGTGGAAGATAGCCGTATTCTGCTGTCGGACGGTGCCGGAATTGTTGAGGCGGTAGGCGAAGGCGTAACGGAGTTCCGCGTGGGTGATGCCGTGGTTTCCACCTTCTTTCCGCAGTGGGCAGCAGGCAAAGCCACCCCGGCGGTGGGCGGTTTTGCGCATACGCCAGGCGATGGCGTTGATGGCCTGGCCAGCGAAGTGGTGGTGCGTCCGGTCAATGCCTTTACTCCCGCTCCTGCGGGCTGGTCGCACACCGAGGCGGCCACCATCACGACCTCCGGCCTGACCGCGTGGCGGGCGCTGGTGGTCAACGGTCGCTTAAAGGCGGGTGAGACCGTGCTGGTACAGGGCACCGGCGGTGTGTCGATTGCTGCGTTACAGCTGGCCAAAGCCATGGGGGCCAGAGTGATTGCCACTTCGTCCTCTGATGAAAAACTGGCGATGGTGCGCAAACTGGGCGCCGATGACACCATTAACTACCGCTCCACCCCGGAGTGGGGGGATAAAGTGCTGGAACTCACTCACGGCCTGGGCGTTGACCATATTGTTGAGGTCGGCGGCCCTGCCACGATTAATGAGTCCCTTAAGGCGGTGAAAGTCGGTGGGCATATTGCCGTCATCGGCGTGTTGTCCGGTACGGATGCGGCATTGTCGATTTTCAGCATCCTGGCTAAACAGGTGCGTATTGAGGGGCTGATTGTCGGCAGCCGTCAGGACCAGATTGATTATGTGAAGGCGCTGGAACTGATGTCGCAGAAACCGGTGATCGACAAGGTCTTCAGCTATGAGCGTTTGGGTGAGGCATTTGCCCACCTGCAAAGCGGTCAACACGTTGGCAAGGTGTGTGTGAGCTGGTAGTGATACTGGCCGGAGGCTTAATCACGGCCTCCACTGCCATGGCGGATCTCATCTGCGGAGCCTGTTTCAGAAGACGCTTCGCGGGTGAGACCCGCTTTTATCCGCGCAATAAAATTATCCCTGATGAGATCCTCCGTACTGGCATGCCAGGCGATGCCCACCTGCCAGCTTAACGATTCGCCGCTTAACGGAATAATATTCAACCCCGGTGGCGCAATATGAATAACGCTTTGTGGCAAAAGCGCCACGCCCGTACCGGCAATCACCAGCGCGACGATGGTATGAATATCGTCAGCCAGCTGAGTCGAGGAAGTATAAAGCGCGTTGTCCTGCAAGAAGCGATCAATCTGTGTATTCAGCCCACGGCCGCGTTCAGTATGCAGCCGCAGCAGAGGGCGATTTTTTAGCCACTCTGCCGCACTGACCCACGTTTTATCGGGCGTCACTAACACCAGCCGATCGTTGAACAGCGGCAGGTAATCCAGCGGCTCGCTGGGTGGAACGCGAACAAACCCCACCTGAAGCTCGTCAATTTGCAGCAACTGGTCCTGTTTTGCTGAGGGAAGATCCGTTAATGAGACGTCGACACCGGGATAACATTGGCGAAATTCTGCGATGTAGCGCGGGGCTAAGTAGAAACTGGAAAGCCCAAATCCCACGGCCAGACTGCCTTCACTCCCTTTCGCGACCTGCTCTGCATGCTGGAGAAACAGCGCGGCCTGCCTGATCACCTTCTTCGCTTCTGGCAGTAAGCGCCGGCCGCCGGCAGTTAACGTTGTGCCGTGACGGCCACGTGAAAACAGCGACAGAGTGATCTGTGACTCAAGCAGGTTAATCTGTTTGGTTAACGCGGGCTGCGAGACAAACAGCGCCTGTGCCGCGTCGGCATAATTACCTTTCTCTGCCAGTGTGACAAAGGCTTTGAGCAACCGCAGGTTCATTATTACATTCCAGAAAGTTATCAGAATGGGAAATCATTTGATTATACCGTTATCAGCCAACCGGGTGTAATGATGTTTTGACCACCGCTGGAGAATCATTATGTCCGTGTTAACATCATTAAAGGCTGCCACCGTGCAGTTTCAGCATCAGGCCGGTAACAAACACTATAATCTCCTGATGATGGAGAAGTTTATCGAGCAAGCCGCCCTGCAACAGGTGAAGATCCTCACCTTCCCCGAAATGTGTATCACCGGTTACTGGCATGTTCCTAAATTGACCTCTTTTGAGGTTTCAGCTTTGGCAGAGCCGATTGAAACCAGTCCTTCTCTGGCATTAATCCGTTCGCTGGCCATCAAGCATCAGATGCTGATTGGTGCCGGGCTGATCGAACGTGCCGACGATGGCCGCCTGTATAACGCCTACGTTGCCTGTCTGCCCGACGGTTCACTGCATACACATCGCAAACTTCATGCCTTTGAACATCCCGCTATCAGCAGCGGCGATCGGTTCACGGTGTTTAATACCCCCTGGGGGGTGAAAGTGGGGATACTGATCTGCTGGGATAACAACCTGGTGGAGAATGTGCGTGCCACGGCGCTGCTGGGTGCCGATATTCTTCTCGCACCGCACCAGACCGGGGGTACGCAATCCCGCAGTCCCTGCGGTATGAAGCCGATCCCGCTGGAACTCTGGGAGCAACGGGCGACGCGTCAGGAGGAAATTACTGCTGCTTTTAGAGGCCCGAATGGTCGCGGCTGGCTGATGCGCTGGCTGCCTGCGCGCGCTCATGACAATGGGGTGTTTATCTTATTCAGTAACGGCGTTGGTGCGGATGAAGACGAAGTCCGTACCGGCAATGCCATGATGATTGACCCTTACGGCAGCATTATTGAGGAAACCTGGGCGGCGGGCGATGCCATGGTCAGCGCCGAACTCGATTTAACCCTGCTGGCGATGAGCACGGGCCGCCGCTGGATCCACGGTCGCCGTCCTGAGCTATACCAGATACTGACGGAACCGCAGGGGTATGAACGCGATGCAAGAACGGCCAGGTTTTCGGTCGATGTGCCGCAGAGAAATAACCGGTGAGGTGAGCGCATCCGGTGCGGTGTTATCCCGTCATCACCAGCGCAATTTTAGGGTAGCGTTCGCAGATAAAATCGACGAATGCCCTGACCTTTGGCGCCGTTAAACGCCGCGAGGTATGCAGCACCCACAGCGCCACCTTGACATCTGACACCGTTCCCCACTGCACCAGGTCGCCGCGGGCAAGGGCGTTGCCGACAATAGACTGAGGAATAATCGCGGCACCGCCACCGGCGATGGCGGCGTCGCGGATCATCAGAAAAGAGGAAAACCTCAGGCGGGGGAGAGGTTCAATCACCAGGCGGCCATCGTCCAGTTTCCACAGCGATGGCTGTGCGTTGCCAAATACGATGGCGGGAACCTGAGTGACCAGGCCCGGCTGGGGCAGGGTAACGGAGGGCGCGGCAACCACAATCTGGCGGTCTTCAGCAAAGCATCGCCCCGTCAGGCTGCTGTCGGGGCGCGGGTTAATACGAATGGCCACATCATAATGTTCCTCCACCAGATCCACCATGCGGTCTTCTGCCACCACTTCAAGGGTGATTTCCGGATACGCGGCGCAAAACTCGGCAGCTATTCTCCCCATGGTGAGCTGCGAGAACAACACGGGTGATGCCACGCGCAGGTGCCCGCGTGGAACAGAGATCCCTTCCCGCACCGACGTCATGGCCTCCACCACCTCGTTCATTGACCCCGATGTTCTGGCCATCAGCATATCGCCCGCCTCAGTGAGTCTCAGCCCTCTGGGGCTGCGCTCGATAAGGCGTACGCCAAGCTGTTGTTCAAGATCCGCGATATGACGCGATAACGTGGCTTTAGACCTGCCGCTGGCGCGGCTGGCCTTCCCCAGCCCGCCATGGGTGGCGACAAGCGCAAAATCAACCAGAGCATTGAGATCCATACTGTTCCATTTTTGAAACGACATGTCTCTAATTTAGAGTCTGCTCTCTGTCTGCGCAACGGTTTATCGTTCATTCATCCTAACAAACCAGAGGAACAGATCATGAGTATGACGCAACGAGCCGTTGTCATCGGAGAGTACGGCGGGGCTGATGCCGCCAAAGTGGCTGAGATAGCGCTGCCCGACGTGGGAGAGCGTCAGGTACGGGTGCGGGTACACGCCGCCGGTATTAATGGCCTCGACTGGAAGGTGAGAGAAGGGTACGTCCGCGATGCGTTTCCCTTATCGTTGCCCGCCGTTCTCGGCATTGAGCTGGCAGGTGTTGTTGAGGCCGTGGGCCCGGGCTGTTCGCGTTTTCGTATCGGTGACCGTGTGATGGGATCGCTGGGGCGAATCGGGGCGTATGCGGATTTCGTCGTCGTCAGTGAGGCAAATCTGGCCCATACACCGGCAGGACTGGACGATATCCACGCTGCTGCCATCCCCGTTGCCGCCGTCGCTGCATGGCAAAGCCTTAACTATGCTGGCCCGATCTCCGCCGGGCAACGCATTCTGATCCACGGCGCTGCCGGAGGGCTGGGGGGCTACGCCGTGCAGTTTGCTAAACAGGCCGGGGCAGAGGTGTTTGCCACCGTGGCGGCGGCAGGCATGGAATACGTGCGCAGCCTCGGGGCCGACCACATTATCGACTATCAGTCGCAACCGTTTGAATCGCTTGCCCGCAATATTGACCTTGTCCTCGACTATGTTGGTGGCGGCGTGCTGGATCGCTCATGGCCGGTGCTGTCGGGGCAGGGCGTTATCATCAGCACGGCTTCGCCCGACATTGTTGCCCGCACACCTGCCGGGCGCCGTGGGCTGTGGTTTATGAACACGCCGGACGGCACGCAGCTGGAAACGCTGGCCGCCAGCATTGCCAGCGGAGCATTGAAGTCACACGTCAGCGAGATCGTCGGCTTTAACGACATCCCGCAGGCCATTGAACGTCACCGCACGGCGCCGCGTATCGGCAAAGTGGTGGCCGATTTTCTGCGCTAACCGGCGCTATCTGACGCATTCTGGAGATAAATATGACCATTCTTGTTATTGGTGCCACGGGCACGCTGGGTTCGTTGATTTGTCAGCGTCTTGCTGATGCGGGCGCAGACACCAAGGCGCTGGTGCGCCAGCCGGGTAAACACGTTTTTCCGGCCGGTGTGACTGAAGTCGCGGGTGACATGACCGATGTCGCGGCAATGCGCGCCGCTTTAGCCTCGGTGCGTACCCTGTTCCTGCTGAATGCGGTGACACCCGATGAAGTCACCCAGGCCCTTATCACCCTGAATCTTGCCCGTGAGGCGGGTATCGAACGCGTGGTGTATCTGTCGGTGATCCATGCGGAAAAGTACACCAACGTACCGCACTTTACCGGTAAATATACGGTTGAACGTATGATCGAAAGCCTGAATATCCCGGCGACTATTCTGCGTCCGGCCTATTTCATGCAGAACGAAGCCTCGGTGCAAAAGGTCATTGAAGAGTATGGGGTGTATCCGATGCCGATCGGTTCGGCGGGTGTTTCCATGATCGATGTGCGGGATATTGCCGATATCGCGGTAGTGGAACTGTTGCGGCGTGACAGGGCACCCGAAGCACTGGAGAGCAACACCCTGGCGCTGGTGGGCCCGGACGTTCTGACCGGTGAGCGTGTCGCCGCCGTCTGGAGCGCAGCGCTGGGGCGTGAAGTTGGCTACGGCGGTGATGACGTGGTCGCTTTTGAGCAGCAGATGACCGCCTGGAGCCCCGGTTGGCTGGCCTATGATATGAGCCTGATGATGGCGGGCATTCAGCAGTACGGGATGCAGGCGGCAGAAGGAACGGTGGAGCGTTTGCAGACGCTGCTGGGACGTCCGCTACGGACCTACGAGCATTTTGTTAATGAGTCTACCGGCACGCGCTGAACGGGATATGCAGGGAGATAACGGGGAGACTCGTTATCTCTGCACCGATGCGAAAGGCTATTTATCAGCTTCAAGCCCTTTGACTTTCAGCAAGTTGTTGAGCCAGCTTCTTAATGCCTTCGACGATCTCTGACGGTGGATGCGCGGCAAAACCGAACAAAATCGCCTGCTTCGCTGGCCTGGTCTGGCAGTAGCGTGAAAGCGGCTGTGCGCCTAAACCCGCTTGACGGCAGTGCTCAATGATGACGGATTCTTCGAGGTTATCCGCTAACCAGCAGACAAGATGAATACCTGAATCCGACGGTTCCACACAGACGACTTCCGGCAGATATAATTTGATGGCCTCAATCATCACCTGCTGGCGTTCATGACAGGCTTTTCTCACCCGCCTGACGTGACGGGCGTAATGGCCTTCAGAAATGAAAGCGGCAAGGATCGTTTGTTCTAAATACGAGGTGCGTGTATCGGCGTAATATTTGGCAATGTTAAAAGACGCCACTAAATGTTCTGGAACCACCAGGAAACCTAAATGAAATCCCGGGAACATCATTTTGGAGAAGGTTCCTGCATAGATCACGCGCTGATGTTTATCTAACCCCTGAAGGGCTTGTATTGGCTGGCCGGTGTACCTGAACTCACTGTTATAATCATCTTCGAATATCCACATGTTATTTTCAGCGGCCCACTCCAGTAGCGCCAGCCTGCGGGATAAACTTAATGTTCCGCCCAGCGGAAACTGGTGAGAGGGAGAGGTGAAAATCAATTTGGCCTTGGGCCAGTGCCTGATGCCATACGCAACGTCCATGCCATTGTTATCACTGACGACAGGACGGAGGGTGGCCCCCATGGCGGTAAATGCCCCTAACGCACCATCATAGCCCGGCTCATCCAGCCAGACTTCATCTCCTTTTTGCAATAGCACCTGCGCGGCCAGATTCATGGCTTGCTGGGTACCATTAACAATCAGTATCTGCTGCTCGGTGCAATGCAGGCCGCGCGTGGTGCAGACATATTTACTGATAGCCTGCCGTAAGGGTTTAAACCCCTGGAGTTCATTCAGTTTTCCATCCTGGTGGCGGAACTGACGCCAGGTGCGCCCTAACAGGCGACCCCAAAGTTCATAAGGGAATAAATCTCTGCAGCCGACGCCAATATTAAACGTCAGATTTTGCCCCGAGCAGGGCTGCGTTTCATCCCATATGTTTCTCATGACCTGCATATGCGGATTAATGTCGGGGCTCCCCTTATCAAGGCTCGCCGGTAGATAAGAGGCTTGCGGCTGACTGTGCATCACCTCATCAGGAATGATCGATGCCACATAGGTTCCCGATCCTTGTTTAGCGATCAGGTAGCCCTCATCAGTCAGGCGTTCTAAGCCTGCGAGAACAGAGTTTCTTGATATGGACATCATTTCAGAAAATGTCCGGCTGGAGGGGAGTTTTTTCCCTGTTTGAAGCTGACCATTCAGGATCAGTTCTTTGATCACCGAATAGAACTGTTCTTTAATTTTCCCGTTTTTTAACAATATGCTGGGAAAGCTGGCCGCGTTCTTTTTTATCGCCAAAGTGGACCCATAAAAAATCAACAAAGTGTGCCTTATACAATACCACTGTCAGCGTTACTCTTTCATCACCTGATACGTTTCATTTTAAAAAAGTGATTGATATGAATGATGAAAATTTAGAAATTTCCGTGGTGCCCGTTCAAGAGGCAGATTACTCAGCATGGCTACCTTACTGGTTGAGCTATCAGCAATTCTATGGTGTTGAGCTGCCAGAAGAGACGACATTAGCAACATGGGGGCGTTTTTTTGATGCTGATGAACCGATGTATTGCGCTGTCGCAAAAGAGGGGGAGACCCTCCTCGGATTTGTTCACTATGTTTTTCACCGCTCAACATGGTCGGTCAGTGATTTCTGTTATTTAGAAGATCTGTTTGTGGCCCCCACTAGTCGGGGTAAACAGACAGGAAAACATCTGATTGACTATGTGCAACGGCAGGCCCGCGAGCGCCAGTGTGGGCGCTTATACTGGCATACCCAGGAAAAGAACGTAACGGCACAGAGGCTTTATGACTGGGTGGCCGAGAAACCGGGGGTTATCGAGTACAGAATGCCTCTCTGATTATGACTGAGTAAGGCGTTAATGGCTGCCAGCTCTCCCTGCCTGGCAGCCTGCTGCAATCATCCCTGGAAAGTATTTCTGCAGATTCATCAGCGTGATAAGCAGGCTTTTTACTTTGGATACCGCTATTTACACTAACAGCGGCATGGCCAGTACTCAGGCAATGACTGTTTCTTCCTCAGGCTCTTGCAATGCCTCAGTTTCCAACGATTTGTAATATTGAAGTGCTGCCGGATTAGCGACATATTCAACTACACCATGATGATGTTTAACGACATTGATGATTTTTTGAATATCAGTGCGAAAAAATTCTTTCCTGGTGTTGACTTTATTTATACGATTTTCACTTAACTCAGCATGCAATACACTTTCAAGGGTAGGTGCATCATCACAGCTGATCATGGCATGAACATCAAACTCAAAAGGTACACTAGCGCTACTGAGTTCGTAAATTCGATCAAGTGGTTCCAGCCTACGTGTCATGCCAATTTTAAAGACGTTTTCACCGAAAGAACCAATGTTTGAAATTACATAAACATGTCCCTGACGTGTCATTTGCGCCATCGACTTAGCCCGTTCATACTGTTTATGAACTTCTACAATCTCATCTTCGAGTAGCTTTCTTGCTGCTTCTAATTCTTTACGGTGTTCCTCACTGGCCTCAAGTAAAGCATGCTGTATGGCTGCTTTTCTTTCTTCGAGATCAATTTCCTTTTTCTCAGCCTCTAACTGTTGACGTTCGAGTTCTTCAATTCGCGTTCGCTCTTCCCGCATCTGTCTTTTTATTTCATTCTGGGCCTCTCTTTCATCCATGGCTTCTTGCAGTTTAAGTGCCTTGTCTCGGAGATCATTCTCCACTGCTTTCCAGTCTGAGTTATCAGTTAGCTTAAAAAAAGCATAATTAACAATCAAGGAACGGTATTTATCACGCTCTTTTATTAGCTCGTCGAGTTTTTTTTCGAAATTTTTCAATGAAACAGAAGATAGTAAAGTTTTAGCTTTAAAACGATAACTGTCATCCAATACCTTTTGTATTTCTATCTGAGCAGTTTGATGTTCTCTCTGAAATTCTGACTCGAAATTAAATGCATATTCTACTGCGCGATTCATTATCTCTTTGCTGCGTGCTCGATGATATTCAATAAGGTCGTTCAACTCTTGCTGCTTACGTGCAGATGCTTGCTCGGCTTTTTTTATCCGGCTGTCACATTTTGCATTTAGATCATCCTCCTTATCATTATGACGAATTGATAATTCGTTTATTCTTTTCTCATATTTATCATTAAGAACTTGTCGCGTTTTTAGGAACACAGCTAATATTCCGGAAAAAAACAAGGCTAGAATAGTAAGTAATATTATAAGTGAGTTATCCACTAACCAGATCCTTTTTAAAGTTATGACATAAGTTAATTAACAGGTGGGCAGGTCTTTGATATCTTATTTTTTATGAAAAGCTCTCAGTGAGATTTTGTTCGTTTTACTCCATATGGCTAGAAAAGTAAACATATGAGTGATTTGCGTTCATTGATTCATGTACCGCAATGTCAGGTTGGCTCTTTGTTCATTACAGCCATATCCTTTGGTTTGCTAATATTTGGAAACGAATAATACTTACCGTGATTAACTAGTGTTTGAAAGAAAGTTTACTGAGAAAGAAATTGTCAATAACTGGTAGAGAAGCTCTTGTTATTCATGACGATATTGATATCGTAAGGCCCTTCAAGATTTGAATGACCGGTGAGAAAGCGCGATGGCTCACCTCTTTTGAGAGCAGGGATTTGATATGTTTAAGCACTATGCGCCTATTTTTTTAGTTTCCATGGTGGCGGCCCCGCTGGCCCTGGCGGCTAATCTGCGGGCTGTTGATGTCACCACCTTTGATATTGCCGGGGTGAAGACCGGTATGGATTATGATGAATCCGTAAAGGCCATCACTGAGCACTTCCACGTGCCAGCATCATCGTTAAACGTTGATAAACACCCGGGCATAAATGCGGTCACGGGCAATAAGCAGCCACAGTATGTTGCTTACGAGAAAGATGGCGTGAAACTTCTCGTACACTTTGAAGGCCGTGTGCCTGCCGATGCCAAACGTGCGCTGGTTGTGTCTCAGGTTTCTTACGAGATGCCATATTCAACAGAGAATAAAAACGCCATGGCAAGGGCTGCTGTAGAAAAATACGGCGCCCAGTCAAATGCTCCTTACACACCGATGGTATGGTGCAACAGCCCCGGGAAGATGGCTACGATGGCCTGCGGCCCAGACCTCGAGCAGCCGGTGTTGAAATTATCAGGCACGTCCCTGCAGATGAACGATCCCTCATGGACTAATGCTCGCATTAAGCTAATGGACAGTAAACAAGCCCGCAAGCCGGGTTTCTAAAAAATGCTCGAGGTTGCCAATGTTAATCAGGGCAACCTCAAACTCAACCATTTGACGTCGACTGATGTTGACCCGTCGTTTTCATGTACGCAAAGTCATGCCAGCTGCGCTTCAGTCATAATTTCCATTAAAAACTCAGCCACGACCCCGATCGGCGAAAAGCCGACCCGATCGGTATGACTGACTACACCCATTTCCTGCTCCAGCCTGACTCAGGGGCTGCGCCATAGGAAGTCGTTGCGCGGCGCGGTTGGAGTGCCATTCTTCTGCGACGGCAATCAACGGGAAAAGAAGCCAGGTTTCGATCATAAGACCTCATGAATATGTCCGAAATTATGTTAAATGCAGTGTTGGACTGTGCTTCGCCATTTGCACCCTGCGGTGATATGTCGGATGGTAACGCTCTCAATGATGTGACGAGTATTCTTCTGGTTTACGCAGTGCAGGGGCACCCATGTTCCTGACACTGATACCGCTGTGAGTGGTGTTCCTTCACTTTACGACAGGATGTTATGCATGCCTATTTTACATACAAAACATGGCAATATCGATTATCAGGATGTTGGCAGCGGCGATACGACTCTGTTTCTGATGCCGGGTTGGTGCCAGCCGAAGACTGTCTTCAATGAATTCTCTGCGCTGGCCGCCGCTTCTTTTCGGGTTGTCACTCCAGACTGGCGGGGCCATGGGAAATCTTCCACTGATGGTCAGGATTTTGACGGGGCAGCGTTATTCTCTGACGCCCTGGCACTCATTGAACATCTCGGGTTGAAGCGCGTTGTCCCGGTTTCCGTCGCCCACGCCAGTTGGATCGCCGTGGACTTAGCGGAAAGTTTAACTGAACGCGTGCCTGCTATGATATTCCTGGACTGGATCATGAATCAGCCGTCGACGGAGTTTTTCAGTGCCATCACAGAGATGCAGCAAGAAAATCGCTGGGAATATGCACGGGATCAGCTGTTTGAATTTTGGTTAGCAGGGAGCGACTCACCCACCATGATCCATCATCTCAACACCGAGATGGCGGAGTCCAGCTATCAGCTCTGGCGCCTGGCAGGCCAGGTGATCGCCGATGCCTATCATCAATACGGCTCGCCGCTCCAACGCCTGGAAACGCTCAAAAATCCACCGAAGTGTACACACCTCTATTCCCTTGACCGGGACGACGACTACCTTGCCTTTCAACAGCGTTTCGCTGAAGAGCATGATTTTTTTGAAGTGAAACGACTGGAGAATGCCAGAACACACTTGGCCGTGCTTGAAAGGCCGGGAGATGTACTGGCGTGGATTTTAAAATCACTCTGAACCGCTCATCGTTCAATCGACTACGGCTGAGGATGTCGTTTCTTCAGCGTGTGGCCTCATTCACTAATCCGAGATAGCGGGAGCCAGATATGTTTCTACCGCTGACCACGCAGACAGCGTTACGCCCGCTCAGTTCTTTTGCATAACGAAGGACTGCCGCAACTGCGGGCACTCCTGAAGGCTCCACAACATGGCGATGCAGATTAAGCATTAACGCCATCGCTGCTTTAATTTCGGCTTCTGAGACGAGAAGAACACGATCGACACGGTCGCGTATCAGTGGCCAGGTCATCGTTTCGGGCTCTATGTAGCCACTGATGCCTTCGGCGATTGATGACGTTATTTCCACAGGAATCGTCTCGCCAGCGTCTTTCCAGCGCGCAAATGTCGGGCTCGCTTCGCTTTGTATTGCCCACACTTCGGCAGCAGGGTTAATGGCTTTGATGGCCGTCGCAATACCTGAGGCCAGCCCGCCGCCGCCAATGTTCACGAGAATAACGTCAGCATCTGCCCAGTCTTCCATAATTTCCAGACCGACGGTGCCGCCCCCGGCAATCATCTGCTCATTATTGTAGGCGGAGACGAACGTCGCGCCGGACTGTTGCGCTGCGGCAATAGCGGCTTGCCTTGCGTCTTCAATACTGTCAAAAAAGGTCACCTGAGCACCATAATTTTTCATCGCCGAGACCTTCATCGGGTCTGCTGAATGCGGTAAGTATATGGATACGGGTATGCCTGTTACATGCCCCGCACAGGCAAGTCCTAAGCCATGGTTCCCCGCCGTCGGGGCGATGACGCCGGTGCTTCGCTGTTCTGCATCAAGACTGGCAAGAACGTTTGCGGCGCCTCTCAGCTTAAAGCTACCGGTATGCTGGAGATTTTCCATTTTGAGTCTGACCTCCGCCCCGACAAGGGCAGACAGTTCCTGCGAAGGCTCCAGCGGTGTCCTGCATACTGTTGCCTTAATTCGCCGGGAAGCGGCATAAATATCTTTCAGCGTGACACTGCCCATTGGCCTTTGTGCGGGGTTTGTCATAGTATTCTCCTGAAGTTATATAAGAAAATGACTATATAGGTAATTGGCTATATGAACAACTCAAAGACGTTAATGGCCGATATTTTTCGCGCCCTGGGTAATGAGCACCGGCTCGTGATTGTTGAATGGCTGTCCGATCCAAGGTCACATTTTCCGGAGCAGCAGGACGGCGACCTGGTTGAGGACGGTGTGTGTCGGGTTTATCACCGAAAAAATTGGTCTGAGTCAGCCCACAGTGACAGGCCATCTACAAAATCTGGCTAAAGCCGGAATTGTGACCTCGAAACGTATCAAGAACTGGGTATTCTATAAACTTGATCGTCAACGGATGGATGAAGCAACGGCAATGTTGTCGGAGTATGGAAAACGGGCAACGCGTCCACATGAGTAGCGCGCAGATCAAAACATACGAAGGACGTAAGATGCTTTTGCCTGATTTGAGCTTTACAAAAACCGTCTATCAAGCGTCATTTGAACAATGAGTCGTCCGCTGTTTGTCACGCTGGATGGGCCCAAGGGCGCCGGTAAAACCACACTGTTGGAGGCCATCACCAAAGTCCTCAGGGCTGACAACAAGAAGGTGATCCGACTTTGCGAGAAAAAAAGCGATCCCTACAGGCGCGAAACCATGGTTCTCGTTAACAGGCTCGCCAGACAACCCACCCTGGCGTTGGAATGGGAGGTGTGTGAGCGCCTGGCCGCCAGCCGTGCCTGGATATCCCGGCACGTGCTGGCTAAACAGCCACAGGACAGCATTATCTTGATGGATCGCTGGTATCCATCGGATGCCGCGTTTCGCCGCATGGTTCCCTTCGCAGAGATTTTACAGCTTAACCTTGAACGAAACGTGCGAACGCCAGACCTGCATGTCGGGGTGGTGACAGCGCCTGATATTTCATGGGCAAGGGCCGCGGCCCGATCGCGTGGGCTAAGCAGTACGGTGATTCATAAGCTGGAAGAACATGTTGCCTGTAGCCAGGCGTTCGAGCGAGAAATTGCCGATAACGGCTGGGTTTTATGCCGTAATGAAGGAACAATCGAAGACGCCACGATGCAGGTGATTTCTGAGATCTACCGCGTGCCTGGGTGCGCCACAGGGATTCAGATCACATCGCCGGGGCAGTCCGTTCCCTGAGCCCGTTTTCACGGCGTGTTTTTCTTACAGGCTGAATTCCTGCTCAGCAGGGTGGAGCATAACAGGCTGGCGAGCAGTGAGAAGGCGATGCCGACGCAGAGGGCGATGTCAATATCCTCTGCGAGCGGTTTGACCGCGTTAAGCAATCCCCCAAAGATTGCGACTCCCAGCGCGGAACCCGTTTGTCGGCTTGCGTTGAGCACGCCGGCGGCAATTCCAGCGTGCTCTTTGCCTGTCGAGCCCATGACAATTGCCGTGGCGACCGGTGTAATGATGCCAGCGGCAAGGCCGAGTGCAGGAAAGCAAAGTGCGATCTGCCAATAGGGTGTATTTTCTCTTACTATCATTAACCCTGCGAATCCGGCGGCGTAGAGCCCGCAGCATCCTGTCATCAGCCAAAATGGGCCAAGCAGGCGGTTAAGTTTTCCGGCGCTAAAGCTGCCCAACGTGACCAGCAAGGTCAAGGGAAGGAAGGCGAGACCCACGTCCAGCGATGACCAGCCGCGCACGGCCCCGAAGTACAGGCTGAGCAGGAAGAACACCCCGTAAAACACTAATCCAGAAATCAGCGAGACGCTAACCGAGGCAGAAAAATCAGCAAGGCGAAAGAGTGTCATCGGCAGCATCGGCTGGTTGATTGTGCGCTCGGTAAAGATGAAAACCCCCCAGGCAATGACCGCCACCAGTATTCCTCCGCAAATCCACGGGTCACGCCATCCACGATGGACACCTTCAATCAGCACGGCAATAGACGATCCCAGTGCGATAATCGCCAGTAACTGCCCTGCAAAATCCATCTGCCTTTCGCGAGCAGTAATTTTTATCGCAGGAATGCGCGTTGCCAGTACAGCCCCGAGTACGGCAATGGGGACATTGACCAGGAAGATACTTCGCCAGCCTGATAAATGGATCAGCAAACCGCCCAATAACGGACCGGCCGCCATGGCAATTCCACCGCATCCGGCCCAGATACCGATGGCTCTGGCACGATCCCGAGACTGAGGGAACGCACTGTTGATCAACGCCAGAGAGGAGGGGACCAGCAAGGCCGCACCGACCCCCTGCAATATCCTCGAGAAGATCAGGGTGGGCAATGTGGATGAAAAACCACATCCCGCTGAAGCCAGTGCAAAGAGCAGCAGACCGGTGAGATAAACGTTTTTTGCCCCCAGTTTGTCGCCTAAAGCACCACCGCTGAGCAGCAGACTGGCGAAAGTGACGGTATAGGCACTGACGACCCATTGCAGGCCGGTAATGGTCGAATGCAGAGTGGCGGCCAGCGGTGCAAGTGCAACGTTCACAATCGAGGTATCAAGAATCACGATGATATAGCTGATACTGGTCGCCGCTAACAACCATTTTTGAGCCGAAGGGGTGTTGTTCATGAGTCGAGGTCATTGTCCATAAATGAGATTTATTGACTATACCCCGCACGCGCTAAATAATGATTCGAGCTGTATCGAAGTGTTATTCCCTCTGAGGAACACTGACTTCACTTTTACGGGCGCAACAATGAACCAATTTCACATCTCTGTCGTGGCCCATCTCATCGCCGAGCCGGTGCGTTCGATAATGCTCATTAACCTCTCTGGAGGCGAAGCACTTTCTGCCAGCGCTCTGGCAGAAGCCGCCAACATCACAGCACAAACCGCCAGTTTTCATCTCGCAAAACTGCGTGATGGCGGGCTTGTCACCGTCGAGTCTGTTGGGCGCTATCGTTATTACCGCCTGGCCGGGCCACATATTTCCCAGCTCTTAGAAAGTCTGGCCTCGGTCGGGCCTGTCACTTCGCAGTGGCAAACTACGCCCAATAGTGCAGCGAAAGCGCTGCGTTTTGCGCGTTGTTGTTACGATCATTTAGCCGGGCAAATCGGCGTGCTGATTACGCAAAGGATGCTCATCCAGGGGCTGATTACCATGCAAGAAGGCCAACACGCGGTGCTCACTGTTCAGGGGCATCGCTGGTTTGAACAGCAAGGCGTGGAAATCAGTGCGGAACGCGCAGGTAATAACCGTTTGTGCCTTGACTGGACCGAGCGGCAATATCACCTCGCAGGCCCTCTTGGCTCCGCTATGCTGGAGGCATTTACTGCGTGGGAATGGCTGAGCCGCTCGAATCAATCAAGAGCGTTGAACGTCACCGCGTCGGGATGGGAAGCCTTAGCGCAACACTTTGGTATTCGCCATCAGCAAGGATCGCTACGGCATGAATAGTGGCCTTTCTTTGAACACATGCCTTCGGCTGCCCGATATTCTGGGATGAATCGTATACACATCCCCGGCGTCTGGGGACGTAAGTAACTCCGAAGGCGTCATAGCAAAGCGTGCGGTGGTAATGAATAATGTCGCAAGACCTTCGCCACCAAAGCAGCAACTGGTAGGGCGCGGAACGGGCATGATGACACGATCGCTCAGACACCCGTTGCTGTCGTAGCGCAGCAGGCATCCCCCGTTGAACTGACATACCCACAGCCCTCCCTCCTTATCCAGAGCGATACCGTCAGGACGGCCGAGTTCGGCGGGTGTCTCAACAAATAACCTGATATCGCCTGGCAAGCCCTCTGCCGAACAGGTTGCCTGAAAAATTGCACATGCTACCGAATCAACGAAAAACAGAGTACGGCCATCTTCCGACCAGGCCACCCCGTTGGGCAGTGCAATTCCCTGCTGGATTAACCGGGCATTCAGCGCACTGTCGAATCGGTACAGCGCACCGCTATTGCCATCCGGGCGCTCGTTCATCAATCCGGTAACAAAACGTCCCTGTGGATCGCAGGCACCATCGTTGAAACGATAGCTCGCGCCTTCATGGATAATGGGAGAGCCGTGGCGCACTGCACCGGTCTCCAGATTGAGCATGGCAACGCGGGCATCTTCAGTGAAAATCAGATTCCCTCTGTCAGTGAGCGCCAGGGCGCCAATGCGTGCGGCGGACTCATAAACACGGTCGACCTTTCCCTCTGGCCGCAGCACGTTGATCCGCCCTTCAACGATATCCACGAAGTACAAAAGCCCCTTCTGAGCATCCCAGACCGGACTTTCGCCCAACGTGGCGCCGACATGAGCAATGTTGCGCAGATCATAATCCTTACGCATATTCACACTCTTTGATCTGCTGCCACTGGCGGGCGACGTCAGCCACATTCTCACATTCGACACGCGCCAGATCAGTGGGATAAACAACGCCGGGGTTCTCACAAAAGCGGGTTGCGGTGAAATGACCGTTGCTTGCGCGAAGGATGTAGCCTGTGTCATGGCACAGCGGACTGGCCAGATACACGACGCCCGGTGCGACCCACTCCGGTTTGAGGTTCTCGGGTGACGGCATACATCCCCACATGCGTGTTTTGGCAACAGGGGAGATAGCATTGACAAGAATCCCATGCTGCTCGCCTTCCAGACTCAGTGCATTCATGATGCCCACCTGAGCCATCTTACCGGCAGCGTAAGCCACGAGGCCAGGCTGCGCATATTGCTGGAACAGGGCGCGGTCAGAGGTGTTGAGCACGATCCGTGGTGATGAAGAGTGCTTAAGGTATGGCCAGGCATATTTGCTCAGCCAAATCGGCGCACGAACGTTGATGCCGATGGCACGTTCAAGGAAATCATCACTCTGGTCTTCGATACGTTGATAGTCCACCCAGCCTGCGTTGTGAATCAGGATGTCCAGCTTACCGAAGTGGGTGATAGCCAGCTCCACGAGCTCCCTGCAGCCATCCTCATTATCCAGGCGTCCGTTGTGTGCGATCAATTGCCCGTTGTCAGCGCGCAGGGTACGGCCAGCTTCCGCAATCACATCCATACTGGCGCCTTCACCGGCCCGGTTGGTGCCGAGGTCGCTGATAACAACGCGCGCACCATGGTCTAACAGTGACTGCGCGTAGGCACGTCCCAGGCCCTGTCCTGCGCCGGTGATGATGGCTACCGCATCCTTTAACAGCGCATCGGTAAGCGGGTTCTTCTGTCCCATGTTGAATCTCCGTGAATTTGAGTGTCACGATGATGGGACGCCACGCGTAGCCAGTAAAATATATTATTTGTAGTCTAATAAGACCTAAATAGTCTTAATCAAAGCCTGGCGGCATTGCATTGCGTATTTCTTCGATGAGTTTGTCCCGGATGAGAGAAGGTGAGTGCTCATTCCATCCCATTAACAGTTCAACGTGCTGGAGTTCGGCCGGCGCATCGACCTCAAGTGGCCGGAATATCACGTCCTTCCTTGGCTCCTGCGCCAGTGAGGCGGGTAACAGCGCGACGCCGAAGCCGCTGGCAACCAGTGCAACGAGTGTCTGCAATTGCCGGGCCTGCTGTGCAATGTGAGGTGTGAATCCAGCCGCTTCGCAAAGCTGCACAAGCTGGTCATGAAAACCCTGGCCCAGGTGGCGGGGGGCTGAAACGAAGTGGTCACATTGAAGTGCTGTCAGTGGGATGCTCTCGCAGCCTGCAAGGCGGTGTTCAGCAGGCAAAGCGATCATGACAGGTTCGCGCAATATGGCGTTGAAACGCAGGCCAGGTGAGGTTCTGCCTGGCGGCCGCATAAATCCCAGGTCGGCGCGTCCTTGCTCAAGGGCATCAACCTGTTCTTGCGTCGTGGCCTCATTCATCGTGAAAGAGACGGCAGGGAAGGCAGTACGAAAGTTCCTGAGGGCGCGTAGCAGGGGGCCATAATGTGTAATGTTGATAAAGGTGAGGGTGAGATGGCCTTCAATCCCCTGTGACACACGGCGGCTTTTATCAACGCCTTCGTCAAGAATACGCAATACCTCTCTGGCAGATTCGAGAAAGTCTTCTCCAGCAGGCGTCAGCGACACGCTGCGATTGGTGCGTTCAAACAGCGAAACGCCCATTTCCTGCTCCAGCCTGCGGATCGCCTGGCTCAGGGGGGGCTGCGCCATATGGAGTCGCTGCGCGGCGCGGTTAAAGTGCAATTCTTCTGCAACGGCAATGAACTGGACAAGAAGCCGGGTTTCGATCATGAGACCTCATGAATACGTCTGAAGTTATATTAAATACAGTGTTGGACTGTGCTTCATCATTTGCACCCTGCAGTAATATGTCGGATGGTAGCTCTCAATCGTGTGACGAATATTCTTCTGATTGACGCAGCACAGACGCTTCAATCTTCCTGACACTGATACCGATGTTATTTATGTTCCTTCACTTTACGAATGGGTGGCATGTGAGGAAGTATCGGTGAGCTAAGCCGATTGCGTTGGACGAGCAAGGCAGATTTACGTTGTTTTTTACACCGATTCACGAAGTAGCAACGGGCTTTCAACGGCCACCGTTTTCTGATGAGACTCACCGTTAATAATATGAAGCGCACTAAGACGACCGATCTCGTAATGGGGTAATTGCACCGTTGACAGTGATGGTAAGAATAGATCGCCAATACCGACCATATTATCGTAGCCAAGCACCGCGACATCTTGGGGTATTCTTAACCCCTGTGACAGCAGAGTCTGATAGACCATAAAGGCGATACGATCATTTCCACACACAATTGAATCAAATTGAGGTATGCCTTGATGGATATGCGCTAAAACCCTGTTGGGAATATCGCGATAATGTTCATCCCCATATCCCATGTAATAGTGGTCGAGTGTATCAGGCGCTATACCTGCTTCCCTGCATGCCTGTTCCAGACCTTTGCGACGTCTGATGGTAGCGACTTGATTTTCAGGTAAATGTAAGCAGAGCGGGCGACGATAGCCTGCAGAAAAAAGTGCACGCACCGCAGCATACTGCCCACGTTCATCATCCGGAATATAACTCGCAACCTGTTGATGCAGGCTTTCGCAGTTGGCCAGTACGCAGGGGAGGTTTAACAACTTCCCGGGTAGCGGCACCTGCCGTAATCCCATTGTTGTATAGATAATGCCATCCGGCCGATGTGAGAGAAGCAGATCGACGATATTTTCCGGGCTGTCATCGGAAAACATGTTCACCACAAAGCTGTTCCAGCCATGTGCGCGTGCCGTTTCTTCAATAGAGAGTGTGATTTCCACTGAAAAGGGGGTGGTGACGGTATCCAGTGCTAACACCCCGATGGTTTTTGGAATTGCGTGAGCACCGCGTATTTTTTTTGCCGATAAATCGGGCACGTAATTCATCGCATCGATAGCGGACTGTACGCGAGACAATGTCTCCGGCTTCAGGCGTTCCGGGGAGTTTAATGCCCTGGATACAGTCATCAGCGAGACGTTTGCCAGTTTTGCCACATCTTTCAGGGATGCCATTGTTTTGCTCCAGCCTTATCACTCTGCCACAGGTTATATAACTAACTTACTGATGTAAAAGGATCATACGTGATTATGGACTGCGGGTATCGATTGCAGCGAATAAGAAAAGTTGATCATGATCTCATATTCTCAATGTTAACGTTAACTTTTGTGATTAACATCTAGAATTGCCGTAAAACGGCATGCATTTGATTTTATGTTAACGTTATCATTTGTGCTCCAACTCCGCATGAGATTGCCATGATGAAAACCCATCATTCTCAAAGTTATCTGATACTCAGCGCTTTATTATTCTTTTTCTTTGTGACCTGGTCCTCTACTGGCTCACTGCTCTCTATCTGGTTGCATCAGGAAGTCGGTCTGAAAGCAGGGGACACCGGAATCATCTTTTCAGTGATGTCGTTTTCCACCCTGTTTGTGCAAATTTGTTATGGTTTTATTCAGGATAAGCTCGGTTTGCGCAAGAACCTGCTCTGGTTTATCACGGCATTGTTGATCTTTTCCGGCCCGGCTTATCTGCTTTTTGGTCATCTTCTGAAAGTGAATGTCTTTCTTGGCAGTTTTTTTGGTGGTGTCTATATCGGTCTGACATTCAATGGCGGTATTGGTGTTCTGGAATCCTACACCGAGCGTGTCGCACGCCAGAGCCAGTTTGAATTCGGAAAAGCAAGAATGTGGGGGTCGCTGGGCTGGGCGGTGGCAACGTTTTTCGCCGGGCTGCTGTTTAATATAAACCCGAAGTTAAACTTCGTGGTCGCCAGCTGTTCCGGTCTGATCTTCTTTATGCTTTTGATGCGGTTGCGCGTCTCTTCGGCACCACATGCGATGCAGGAGGCCGTATCAGGCGGAAAAGTCACGCTGGAAGATGCGGTTCGTCTGCTGACCCTGCCGCGCTTCTGGGCTCTGGTGTTCTTTGTGGTCGGGACCTGTATCTACGGCGTCTACGATCAGCAGTTCCCGGTCTATTTTTCCTCACAGTTCCCGACGCAACATGAAGGAAATGCCATGTACGGATATCTGAATTCATTTCAGGTGTTCCTTGAGGCTGCTGGCATGTTCTGTGCTCCATGGCTGGTCAATCGTATCGGCGCCAAAAATGGTCTGATTTTCGCCGGAATAGTGATGGCGATGCGCATGATCGCTTCCGGGTTAGTGGAAGGTCCACTGCTTATCTCCATCACTAAGCTGTTACATGCCGTTGAGCTACCGGTACTGTTAATCTCAATCTTCAAGTACAACAGTCTTAACTTCGATAAACGGCTCTCCTCCACGCTCTATCTGGTGGGCTTTGCTTGTACGAGTTCAGTGATCGCCACCGTGCTGTCACCCCTCGCAGGCTACAGCTACGAAAAATATGGATTTGCCCAGTCCTATCTGGTTATGGGGCTGATGGTGTTCTGTATCACCTTTATTTCCATCTTCTTGTTGCGCTCCGGTAAACCCACCCGGGATCCGCAAATACCGCAACTTTCTACTATTTGAATGAAAAGAGTGAAGACTATGACGTACTCAATTGCTAACGCTGAACATGAACTTGAGGCTAAACGCGAGAGGCTAAACCTGCGCTGGTACCCGCGTTATCACCTGGCCGCAAGGGCTGGCTGGATTAATGATCCTAATGGCCTGGTGTGGTTTGATGGTTGGTATCACGCTTTTTACCAGCACCATCCGTATTCCACTCAGTGGGGGCCGATGCACTGGGGACATGCGCGGAGCAAAGATTTGCTTCACTGGGAGCATTTACCTGTTGCGCTGTCCCCGGAAGGGCCGGAAGACAAAGACGGGTGTTTTTCGGGTTCGGCGGTGGTTGATGGCGATACCCTGTCGCTGATTTACACCGGACACAAATTTCACGGCGATGTCGGCAATGAAGAGAGCCTTTATCAGGTGCAGTGCCTGGCCACCAGCACCGATGGTATTCACTTTAAGCGTGAGGGGATCATTATCGATACCCCGCCGGACTTGCATCATTTCCGCGACCCTAAGGTATGGCGCGAAGGGGACAGCTGGTACATGGTCGTTGGTGCGCGCGTTGGCGATACCGGGCAAGTCCGGTTGTATCGCTCAGCCGATCTGCGTCAGTGGCAGGAAGAAGGGATTCTGGATGAGGCGGAAGCCGGTATGGGCTTTATGTGGGAGTGCCCTGATTTCTTTACCCTTAATCGCAAACGTGTCCTGATGTTTTCCCCGCAGGGGATCGCCGCGCAGGGTTTTGAGAACCGCAACCTGTTCCAGAGCGGCTATCTGGTGGGTGACTGGCAGCCTGGAGAGCCGTTTGTCCGCGCAGGGGAATTTGCCGAAATGGACAACGGACATGACTTCTATGCCCCACAGAGCTTCCTGACGCCGGATGGCCGCCGCATCATCATTGGCTGGCTGGATATGTGGGAGTCGCCGCTGCCGGAGCAACAGGACGGCTGGGCCGGGATGCTGTCTCTGCCGCGTGAGCTGAGTCTTGATGACAACAATCGCCTGCAAATGCGGCCCGCGAAAGAGGTCGACGCGCTGCGTCAGGCCTGGTTCCCCTGGCCTGTCAGTACCTTGAAAAATCAGCAGATCATGATGGCGGAAAAAGGGGAAGCCATGGAAGTTGTGCTTCACTGGGATTGCGCAAACAGTGACGCGGAACAGTATGGACTGAGTCTGGGTGAAGGCTTGCGTGTTTATGTTGATACACAGATGCAGCGTCTGGTGCTTGAGCGCCGCTATCCGCAGTACGGATTATGTGGCACGCGTAGTGTACCGTTGGTGCCCGGCGCTCCTCTGGCTTTACGTATGTTTATTGATAGTTCTTCGGTCGAGGTATTCGTTAATGACGGTGAGGCGTGCCTCAGCAGCCGAATATATCCTGATGCCGATCGCCGCGAATTAAGTTTATTTGCCTGGCATGGAACGGCGACATTATCAGATGCCGGAGCCTGGCAGCTGGGATAATCCATAGTGAGTGTCGAAAATAACCTGCCCTGGAGGATGGGCGGGTTATTACTGTATTTATCTCTGGGCTGTATTTACACCAAAATGATGCATTACTATAAATAATAAGAAGGTCTTTCCGATGAATAAAATCTGGCTCGGATGTATTTTGACGTCTGTACTCTCCTCAGCAGCGAATGCACAGGATGCGCTTTCACTCGAACAACGGCTGGAACAAATGGAGCAGCGACTGAAAGTCACGGAACAACGCGCTGCGACTGCGGAGGCAGAAATTCGCGTCCTTAAGCAGGAGAAGCAAGTATCCCCTGTGGTCAATAATGTTCCCGCCACTCCTGCTCTTCAGCTCACTGGCAATAGTGATATAAAATTTTATGGTGATGTTGAATTTAATATGGATGGTGCCAGCCGTACCGGTAGCCTGACGTCGGTAAAAACCAGTAGTAATAAAAACTGGGCCCCCGGAGATAAAGAACGCTGGGATATGAATGGTCGCATTCTCCTTGGGTTTGATGGTCTGCGAAATGGAATTAATGGAAAATATGCTGGATTTAGTGTTCAGCCACTGGCTGATATCAACGGAAAAATGAATCTCGATGATGCGGCATTTTTCTTTGGTCAGCAGAATGACTGGAAAATTAAAATAGGTCGCTTCGAGGCCTGGGATATGTTCCCGCTAAACCAGGATACGTTCATTGAGTATTCCGGTAACACCGCTAACGATCTCTACAGTGACGGCTACGGTTATATCTACATGATGAAAGAGGGGCGCGGGCGTAGCAGCAGCGGTGGCAATTTCCTGCTCAGTAAAACCCTCGACAACTGGTATTTCGAACTCAACACGCTAATAGAAGATGGCAGTTCGCTATTTGTCGACAATAACTATCACGGCAACACGTTAGATAACCGAAAAAATGTGGTTTATGCCCGCCCGGTCGTGGCCTGGCAATCCGGCGAGTGGTCGGTCGCCGCCGCTGTCGAAAGCAACCTGGTGAACAATGCTTATGGATATCAAAATACGCAGGGTGTTTGGGTCGATCAGTCAAGCCGGACAGGATATGGCATGACCATGAGCTGGAACACACTCAAAACTGATGCAGAAAACGGCGCAGTCGTTAACCTGAGCACCGCATATCTCGATGCTGCTGACGAAAAAGATTTTAGCGCAGGAATTAATGCCTTATGGCATCGCGTGGAACTTGGTTACATCTATGCGCACAACAATATCGACAAGTTCAATATGGCCGGCCTGGCCAGTGACTGTGACAGCGACTGCGCGATCCTTGCACCGGGAAAATATGACATTCATACCATCCATTCTTCATGGCAGCTGCCTGACATCATGGATATGCCTAACTTCAATATTTATCTCGGGGCCTATGCCTCATGGCTTGAATCACCGGCGGTTAAAACCGGCAATACCGATAACCGCTATGGCGCACGGGTGCGTTTTAAATATCTTTTCTAACTCTATTCATTGCGCTAAGGAGGTCAAATGAAAATCTGGACATTGGGTGACGCGGTAGTCGATTTGATGCCTGAGGGGATGATGCAGTATACGGCGTGTGCGGGCGGCGCGCCGGTCAATGTAGCCGTTGGTGCTGCACAGTTGGGATGTGATTGTGGATTTATTGGCAGGGTAGGTGATGACCCTTTCGGTCATTTTCTTCAGGACACGCTTGCTGAGAAGAATGTTGATACACAGCATATGCAATTTGATGCCGAACATCGTACCAGCACAGTGGTGGTTTCCCTCGGTGAAAACAGCGATCGCAGTTTTACTTTTTTGGTCAATCCCTCGGCAGATCAGTTTTTGTCTTCCACTAATCTGCCGGATTTCGGCAACGACATTTTGCATTTTTGTTCGCTGGCGTTGGTGGCTGTGGATTGTCGCGAAACCCTGGTGCGGGCAGTGGATCAGATTAAACAGCGCGGAGGGATGTTAAGTTTTGATCTTAATCTACGTGAACAAATGTGGCCGGACCCCATGATCATGTCTGATACCGTGCGTCATTTTGCACGCGAGGCGGATATTCTCAAGCTTTCAGAAGAGGAGTTGTACTGGCTGGCTGGGACAAACCATCATGAGAACGCGCTGAGTTTATTAATGGAATACCCTTCATGCCTGAAAGTGGTTACCAGGGGGGTAAACGGTGCAGACGTATTGTGGCAGGGCAAGTTCGTTCGCGTAAGTGCATTCGAGGTGGAAAGCCTGGACACAACGGGAGCGGGGGATGGCTTCATGGCAGGGTTGCTGGCAAGCATCGCACAGGGAAATCCACTGGATGATTTAATACAACTCGAGAAAGCTATCACACAGGCCAGCGCCTGCGGAGCGCTGGCGACGACGCAAAAGGGCGCATTGACAGCATTACCCAATAAACAGGGTGTTAAGCAGTTTATTGATGCTGAAAATATGCTCTCATTTCATGTGCATACACCCCAACTCCAGGGATTAAAAACAGCTAACTCTGACGGATTACGTGCTGTGCGGTAAACGAGATTTTCTTTTCACTTATCGCATCATCGCTTTACGAGCACTGATGCGATATTTGAGATACCAGAAACGTTAACTGCCGGGATTAACTAACGGGTACAGGCGGTGTTGATTGCAAACGTTGAAAGGTTTTTCAGAAGGCCTGAGACTGCGGATTTTAGTGTCGTTCTCCTCGTTGAATCTCAATCGTATACAGATTCGTGAAGATGCATGAAACATAAATTTGGCTCTTCTGACTGGGATCGCCTTTGCCAGTAACTGGCTAATAAGTAAGGTAAATCTGAATTTTCTTTCTGTCAAGACAACCAGAATGACCACCGTTGGGGGCTCCATAAATCTGGTATGAGTGTTCCGCAGCATGGGTGAACATTACTATTTTACTCTCTGGAAATGAAGCGTAGCCAGAGGTAACGTCGAAGGTGTTTATCCTATGTAAAGCTGCGTGCAAAGAGGTTTAACTGTCGGCTGAGTGCCAAAAGCGGACAATTTCGCTGGTTTCCTGATCCACAAAATCATTATTAATACTCAGTCCATGTAGACTATAAGTCACATAGCGCATAGAGTAAGTTAATGCGTGGCGGTCGCCAGGAATCTTCGTAAACCCATCATTCATCCAATTGTGGAACAGACAGGCAGAGGTTCCAATTTCCTTGGCGGGATTACGTGGCATCATCTTCAGAAAGATGTAAGTTCGGCCCAAGGAACGAAAGCACGCTTACAGTAAGAAGGTCGCCCGCTACTAAAATTATAGAAATGACAACGCCAGTGAAAAACCAAAGACTCCGCAGCAATTTATAAAACCGTTCTCTGCCAGGCATCCACTCGGCATGCCTTTTTTCTTTCTGGCTCAACAAATATTTAGATTATGCCCTTTGCCTGATAAGACTCGCTTAAGAAGTATTCAGACTCACATCTGATTCCCACCTTCCGCTCACCGCAAACCTTTGGTCGTCAAGTTGACCTCTAAGTGCAAGAAGCGGAACTGTTTGAGTCATCCAGAGCGACAGTATTTCGTCAGCCTGGGGATTTCAATACCTGATTTGTTGTCATTGTCATACCGCACGAATTACATATTCATCACTCTTTCACTGACAAAAATTTTGCTATATGCTTTTATCTAGTGCGCTAGATAATCATCAACAAGATAATATATTGGGATACGAGCATGCAGTCACGACAGGAAATAGGGACACAACTTTCTTTTGCTCTCTATGGTGCGGCGAGTCGTATGAACCGGTTACATAAGCCGTTACTGGCTCCGCTGGGACTTACCTTTCCACAGTATCTGGTCATGCTGGAGTTGTTTAACGGAACCCCACGCAACGTCAGTGATATCGGGAACAAGCTCGGCATGGATACCGGCACCATCACGCCCGTTCTCAAACGGCTTGAGGCTGCCGGACGCATAATACGCACGCGGGATCGCGCAGATGAAAGGCGCGTGCTCATTACCCTTACGGATGACGGGCTCGCTTTGCAAAGCGAGGTGTGGCGCGTAACCGAAAGAATCAAATCAGCCTGTCAGTTATCGGATGCAAAGCTCGAGGAATTACGAGATACCCTGAATAGCTTTGCCCATCCCGCTGATGACTGATCATCCTCCACTCAGACAAAAGGTATTGGTATGAAAATAGGCATTATTGGCGCCGGAAACATTGGTGCGACGCTGGCCCATAAGCTCTCTGTGCATGGCCATGAGGTCAAACTGGCGAACTCAAGAGGACCGGAAACCATTGCAGATTTGGCGCTAAGGGTGGGAGCACTGGCTGTTGAGCGCCAGGAGGCCGTAAGAGATGTGGACGTTATCATCCTCTCTTTGCCCTTTGATAAGCATACCGGGCTGGCTGAACTCTTGCGTGATGTTCCGGAAAGCGTGATCGTCATTGATACGTCTAATTACTACCCCTTCCGCGACGGGGACATTGAAGAAATCCGTGAAGGCAAACCTGAAAGCGTGTACGCCAGTGAAATAGTCAAACGCCCTCTTGTTAAAGCCTGGAACGCTGTTCTGGCCGAGACACTTAAAGAGAAAGGGCTGACTGCCGGTTCACCATCCCGTATCGCTATCCCGGTTGCCGGCGACAGTCCGGTAGCAAAATCTGTTGCGCTTGAACTGGTCAGTCAGACCGGTTTCGATGCAGTAGATGCCGGTACGCTTAGCGAATCATGGCGGCAACAGCCCGGCACGCCAGCCTACTGTACTGAGCTAAAAACCGGAGAGCTTGAAGCAGCCCTTAAGGCAGCCGATAAAACTCGCGCTCCACTGAACAGAGATGCGTTGATCAGGGAGTTTATGTCTGCAGGCGAACAACTCACTCATGATGCTATCGTCAAACGTAACCGTGCAGTAACGGCCTGAGCCAAAAAGGGAAAATTATGATTAGTAATGAAAAGTACCGGATTGCTGTTCTGGGAACCGGCCACATCGGTAAAACGCTTGCTCGCAGTCTCGCATCTGCCGGTTACTCCGTTAAGGTCGCTAATTCACGTGGACCTGAAACGATAGCCCCCGACGTGCTTGAAACGGGCGCTGAAGCAGCTGATGCAGTCAGTGCCATGCAGGATGCACAGGTTGTCATCCTTTCCATACCTATGGCAAAGCTTGCGGATATCGCTCCTCTGATCCGGAAATTACCCCAGCATGTTATCGTTGCTGATACCTCTAACTATTATCCACATCGCGACGGTAACATTGATGCGTTCTCAGATGGTCAGGTCGAAAGCGCGTGGGTGGCGCATCTCCTGAACCGTCCGCTGGTGAAGGCGTGGAATGCAATAGGTTCAGATTCCCTTGCGATAAAAGGTACAGTAGGGGGCACGGTGGGACGTATTTCAATTCCGGTGGCAGGGAATATCGAAGAGCACAAGAAAATGGTTATGCGTCTTGTCAGTGATACGGGGTTCGACGCTTTCGATGCAGGTACAATTGAGGAGTCATGGCGTCAACAACCGGGTGCACCCTGCTACTGTACTGACCTCACATATGATGAAATGAAGTCAGCGATCGCCGCAACGGAAAAAACACGGCTGCCTGCGCGTCGGGATATTGCTGTTCAGGCTATTCAGGAGCGAATGGGCGATAAGCGATCCAATCCGACTGCAGATTATATTGTTCGATTACACCGGGCTCTTTTTATGTAATCCGTAAGCCATATTTCATTTATTGATGCATGAGCGAAAATGCAAACGTCTGCTGATCGCTCTCAGCAGACCTTCAGCGTCACGTGTTTGTCTGCTGTGTGCCAGAAGCGGAAGTTGCTTACATCGTGCTATGTTAGTTTACTGGGAGCAGGTCACCCACAATTGATGCTGACCAAATTCAGTAAACCACTACAAGTGCGTAGAGACCTGTCAGACGGTGTTAACTTTATGCTAACGCCGACATGACCGACGCGCTATCGACGTACTGCTCCATGGTCATAATCTTCCCATCCTCAAGGCGATAAAGGTGCGCAAATGATGCCGTCATCGCCTTGCCGGTTATTTTATAAACGCCGGAGTAAATCCCAAAAGCAGCAACATAGTTACCGTCAGCAAGAAACGTATGCGTCTTTGCCTGATAGTCTGTCCACTCAGTTGCCAGTCGCTGAAATACGTTAGCGATTATCTCTTCTGCACCGGTGTAAGTCCCTGCATAGGGGAACCCAGCCGCTTCAGTCCATGTCGCATTGGGGGACAGGACAGCAAGCAGGTTCTTTCCATTTTCTTCAGAGGTGCCTTCATAAGTCGCGCGTATAATTTCCACATTACTCTTCACTATTCTATCCCCAACTCATTTCGCCCTTGGCGACTTTTGCACCAATTTGTAAAGCGACACTCATGCCAGCATCAGGATAACGTTTTGTCATGGCTGCAATCAGTTCGCTACTGTCGCCGGCCAGATTAAGTTCGTTCTCAAAAGCCAGAAGATAGTCGCGGGTATAGGTTATTGCTGAAATATCGGTAGTACCCTCAGATAACATATGCCCTGCGATGACCGTCGTGGGATGTCTGGATGCCATGGTGTCCAGATTTTTTATCCAAAGTGCGCGAGCCTCTGGACCTTGAGTGTCGGCGGTCCACACATGGGTACCAGAGAACACCAGTACACCGCCAAAAATGGCGTTAAGCGAAGGTACCCAGAGATAACGACGGTTAGCGAGGCCATCAGCATCGATAATTTCGAGGGCCTGGCCTTCGAGAGATAACGCATCCTCGTCAAAGACCTCGGGCATAACGATGTCTGACAACGTTTGCGGGCCGTTGTCCTGGAGTTGTGGGCCCCACACTGCCAGTTTCTTATCAACACTTTTCTTAATGGCGTCGATTGTCGACGATGCGGCAACGACACGAGCTTCCGGAAAGGCTGCTCTTACGGGACCGAGGCTAAAGTAGTAATCAGGGTCGCTTTGGCTAATATAGATTGTGGTCAGCTTTTTACCTGTTTTCTGGATAGCCTCTGCCAGCAGTCTGCCATCGGCGAGCGTAAAACCACCGTCAATAAGTACGGCTTCCTTATCGCCAGAGATCAGCACTGGCGAGCGATAAAAACCGTGCTCGCCGGCAGGAAAATGTGTCCAACTCAGGGGAATGTTCTTCCCTGCATCAGGGACGTTGGTTTGTAGTGTCATCGTATTTTCCCCTTCTGTTAAAGTGGTAATTAGGTGAGCATTGCTTTCACCAGACGTTATGAATCCACTAACTGACGTACCCATTCATGAGGGTTTGAAAACAATATGCTTGAGTTTAGCATCCAGCGCTTTGAGCCGGATTCGGCAATAAAAGTGGGAACACCGCGTGCGCCAAATTCCCGCATTAATCGTTTCGCACGCTCAGTACGAGTATGGTTTGCTTCGAGCAAGTCTGCTGTAGGATCCAACACTTTCTTCGCTGCATTTTCCAACCCCTGAGAACTTAACACACCCGCAAGAACCGACAATGACGTGACGTCAAGCCCCTCAACATAACGGGCGCGTTGTATTGCTTTCAGCGCTTCAATTTCCCGTGAAGGGTTTGACAGCGATACTGCAGTAATCGCAAGCGTGGCTGAACCACTGTCAAATTTTTTCTGCTGGTCATGAAGCACTTTTTCGCGATAAATCTCGGAAAAAGGCTGCCCGGTGATATTAGAAATTCGCTGGTCGTTTTCCCACGCAAAAGCAGCAAATTCATTGTTCATGGGACGTGCACCGGCATCTGAAAACAGGCCGGTTGGCATGAACTCAAGTTTAATACCCGGAATGTCATTTAGTTCAGTAAGCACAGGTGACGCGCCGTAGCACCAACCGCAAAGTGGATCGAATAAGTAGTTAAGAATCATGTTCACAGGTGCCCCCTATTTTTAAAAGTAGCTCATCATAGAAAACTTTTATTGGATATTAAATACATCCATGGTAAACAGCTTGTCATCTAAAAACATACAATTGGAATGCGATAGTGAGAAAACTGGGAAATATCAGACGCCTTGCCTATTTTGTCTCCGTGGTTGAAGCTGGCTCATTTACTGCAGCTGCCGAGCGTTTGGGTATAACTAAAGCGGTAGTCAGTCATCAGGTCGCGCGTCTTGAAGAGGAGTTGAACACCACTCTTCTTATCCGTACTACTCGTACCATTCGCTTAACGGATGCGGGAAAAGTCTTTTATGAGCACTGTGCGTCTATTCTACGTGAAACAGAGGAAGCCTTTGCAGAGTTAGACGCACTGGTGGCTGAGCCCTCTGGGACATTGAGGCTGACAGCGCCTTTTGACTATGGGATCAGCGTCGTCGTTCCAGCTATCACTGCATTCAGTCAGCGCTATCCAGACTGCAAAGTTGATGCCGTGATAAGTGATAACAAGTTTGATATCGTGGACAAAGATATAGAAATAGCCATCCGTGTGGGCTGGTTAGATGACTCACATTTGCAGGCAAGGAAAATCGGGCACTTCCGGCAGTTGCTGATAGCCCCGCGCAATATGCAGCCGCAGGTAGAAAAAATTAATAAACCACAAGATATCAAACCACTGCCTTTTATAGCCAATACAGCTCTGCGTGAACCTTCTCAGTGGCATTTCACGCTGAATGGATCGGATCAACAAAGTATCAACGTTCAGCCCTCGATATTCATTAATAACACACTGGCGGTCCGTGAAGCGGTGAGAGAAGGTGCAGGCATCTCTGTGTTGCCGGATTACGTTGTCAGTGATGATCTTATTTCTGGCCGCTTAATTCAGGTGCTCCCAGAATGGGAACTACCTTCAGGTGAGATTCATGCAGTTTTTCCCGCATCTCGATTTCGCCCGACAAAGGTACGCTCATTTTTAAATATATTGATGGAGAAAGATAAAGAGCGCTGATTGTGCTTATCTTTTGCATGCCAGCTTTGATTCAGGAATACGCAGCGTACCGGTCATCATGGCAATTTCAGCAAACGTAGACGTGTTTTTCGCACGATTGGCCCTCTAGCCCGTAAGAAGATGGGATGTCCGCCCTGTGCCAGAAGCGGAAGTTGGTAAGCCTTGGTTCTATTGAGCATTAGTGAGTGCTAATGGATACTTGCCGTGGATGAGGAATGTTGGATCGTTACCAATAGACAAACCTCCACGCCAGGAATTATTTTATAAGTAAGAAATATTAATCCAAAAGAACCTGGTCAATAAATGCGCCGTAAAAATATTAACGATTATCAAGCCTTTATCGCAGTAGCCCGAGAAAAAAGCTTCACAAAAGCGGCCGCTCAATTAGGTGTCTCACAGTCGGCGCTGAGCTACACCGTAAGGACTCTTGAAGCAGATCTTGGTCTTCGTCTTCTTACACGTACCACACGTAGCGTTTCTGTGACAGAGGCTGGCGAACGGCTACTTTCCCGTATAGGACCACACTTTGACGAAATTGAAAGTGAGATCGCCGCGCTCAGTGGATTGAGAGAAAAACCCGCTGGTACTGTGCGCATTACTTCCGTTGAACACGCAGCCGATACAATACTCTGGCCTAAGCTCGCCCCGGTGATGCTTGAATATCCCGATATCAACATTGAAATTATCAGCGAGTACGGACTCAAGGATATCGTCGCTGAACGTTATGATGCTGGAGTTCGGTTGGGCGAACAGGTCGATATGGATATGATTTCCCTGCCGCTTGCCAGAGACTTCCGTTTTGCAGTGGTCGGAGCACCCTCTTATTTCATGGGGAAGACATATCCGGTCACGCCTCGTGATTTAAACGATCATAGCTGTATCAGATTACGCCTGCCCACTCATGGCGGATTCTATACCTGGGAGTTTCGCAAGGATGAGACTGAAATTAAGGTCCGTATTGATGGACGAGCGACTTTCAGCACCATAAATATGATGAGGCAGGCCGCCCTTGATGGACTGGGACTTGCTTATCTGCCGCTAGATACCGTCGAGGCTTATCTTGAAAACGGGATGTTAGTCCAGGTGCTGACAGACTGGTGTCCACCGCGTCCCCCCTATCATCTTTACTACCCCAGCCGTCTGCAACATTCTCCGGCATTTGCACTTGTGCTCGAAGCACTCCGCGCCCCATAACCTTTGAGCGCTGTTTGTACTGGTCTATATCGAACTCAGTTTCTTATAACCCTATTAATAAAACCTCCTTCTAAGCCCATGCGAAATTAAGCCTCTAATTTCTCAATACTAAAGAGATTAAGATGGCTGCTGAAACAATCTGTGTTCTTTCAGCGGCCAGGGCCGTCATCATGTAAATGAAGGAGTCTTGCAATGAGTAAAAAAGCAGGCGGGTTAAGCCGCCGAAATTTTATCCTGACGAGTTCAGTGGCTTCAGCAGGATTATTGATGGCGGGTCATGCTTCAGCCCTGCTCTCACCAACACCTCGTACATCTGGCACCACGGCACACGTAGATGGCGTCACAGTCAGCAGTGTCCTGTTCCGGAACAATGAAATAATGATGTCCGGAAACGTCTATGTTCCCCCGGACTTCAGCGAAAACCGTCAATACGCTGCAATTGTCGTTGTCCACCCAGGCGGTGGTGTTAAGGAACAGACTGCGGGCCTTTATGCCCTCAAACTGGCTAAAGAAGGATTTATCACCCTGGCGTTTGATGCCTCCCATCAGGGGGCTAGTGGCGGATTACCACGTTTTATTGATGATCCCATGAAGCGAGTCGTCGATTTCTATAGCGCAGTCGATTACCTGACCACTCTTCCTTATGTCGATAATAATCGTATCGGCGCATTAGGCGTTTGTGCAGGCAGTGGTATCACGGTTAAAGCATCGATGACGGAACGCCGAATCAAAGCGCTGGCAACAGTCAGTGCCGTAGATGTTGGGGCGGCGACCCGTAAAGGTTGGGAGGGAACAACATCAGAATCTGAACTCATTCCAACTCTGGATGCGGTTGCTAAACAGCGCACAATCGAAGCAGCAGGCGGCGCACCGGTTTATGTCAACTATGTGCCCCAATTGGGTGATACCAGTGCCCCAAAAGATCTTCAGGAAGCTGCGGACTACTATCTAACCGAACGCGGAAAATATCCGACTTCCACCAATCAAATGCTGATGACAAGTATCAGTACGCTGGCATCTTTCACCGGGTTTGAAGGGGCGGATGTCTATTTAACACAGCCACTTCTGATTGTAGCCGGTAGCAAAGCTGGCTCGCTCTGGCACAGCCAGGAATTACACAAAACTGCTGCTTCTGTTCAAAAAACGCTGCATATCATCCCAGGTGCGACGCACATGGGTCTCTATGATGGTCAGGGGGCAACAGTTGCAGCGAGTCAGCTGACTCCTTTCTTCAAAAATAATCTCGTACAGGTATAACTATCCATGAAACAAACTCCACTTCTTGAAAGATTTCCACTGGGTAAAGGTGTGACGCTGCGCAACCGTATTGTGATGGCCCCGATGACGACCTGGGCGGGTAATGATGACGGCACGGTGTCTCATGAGGAAGAAGCATATTATCGTCGACGCGTTCAGGACATCGGGCTGGTCATTACTGGTTGTACACATGTTCAGGAAAACGGCATTGGGTTTACGGGAGAGTTTGCTGCGTATGACGACAAATTTATTCCCGGTTTAAAGCGCCTTGCTACTGCTGCAAAAAGCGGTGGAGCACCGGCAATCTTACAAATATTCCATGCAGGTGTGAAAACCAGCCCTGAACTGGTTTCGGATATTGTAGCTGCAAGCGCTATTACCGGTGACGCCGGTCCTTTCGCACCTTCAGTTACTCCTCGCGAACTGACATTCGCTGAAATCGAAATGGTTATTCAGGCTTTCGGTGAAGCAACTCACCGTGCAATAGAAGCAGGATTTGATGGTGTTGAGTTACATGGTGCTCATGGCTTTTTACTTCAGAACTTTTTCTCACCTCATTCCAACCGAAGAGATGATCAATGGGGCGGTTCACTTGAAAAGCGTATGCGTTTCCCACTCAGCGTCATTGAAAGTGTGCGTAATACGATTGCTGAGCATGCAGCCAATCCCTTCCTGATGGGATACCGCATTTCCCTGGACGAGCATTATGAAGATGGGTTGCGCATTGATGAGTCGCTTCAGCTGGTTGACCGACTGGTCGATGAGGGTATTGATTATCTTCATGTATCACTCGGTAATGCACTTGAAGCCAGACCCGTTGATGCACCGAATGGTCCCAAAGTCATCGAAATCGTGCGCGACCACCTTGCTGGACGTATACCTCTGATTGTTGCCGGGCAGTTACGAACACCAGAGCAAGCCGAGGATGCTGTTAAAGCAGGGGTATCTTTGACGGCAGTAGGTCAGGGTATGGTTATGAACCCAGACTGGGTTAAATTCGTAGATGGCAAAGCTGAAGGAAAAATTGCTCTCAATATTGCTGCATCAGACGTAGAGCAACTTGCTATACCCCAGAAACTGTGGCGTGTCATTGAGGGTACAACTGGTTGGTTCAACATTCGTTAAATACGGCCTAACCGTAATATGACAATTAGAATCAACTTGCCATTGATTCACTTCAGAACCTGGAAAGTTCTTACATGGCCGGATTTCGGGATTAACTGGGTTACGGCCATGTAAATTTTATCTTATTCCTTTAAGTCCTCTTCAATTCGAGGGCTATTATTTCAGACATAACTTCCGCTCCTCGCTCAAAGCAGAAAGTCTGATTTGAGTGTGCTCTACCTCAGAACACTGCTATATCAGGTCTGAACTGACACCGTTGGATTCAGGTTCTTAACGCCAGCCTTAACCCATTTCACCGCCGCGAACCAAGGTGCGCTACGCCCGGTTATGCCGGTCAGATGTTTTCTCCTGCGTGTCTTCCGTTCCGAATCAACTTCCGGTTAATCGTTTCCCAATACAACCCGTCCCGCAAGAGTAAATGGCACGGCATCCAAAGCGCATCGTTATTTGATGGATAAAATCTGAGCCTGTTAGCGATTCACCAATCACACAAACAGCAAAAAGCCCGCTCAGGTTTCCCTGAGCGGGCTTTTCTAATTTGGCTCCTCTGACTGGACTCGAACCAGTGACATACGGATTAACAGTCCGCCGTTCTACCGACTGAACTACAGAGGAATCGTGTGAACGGGGCGCATGTTAACGGCGTGTCCGGGAAATGTCAAAGGCCTATTCCACTCTGTCGGTGCGTTTGCTGGCAAAAGCAGCAGTGTGAGGGTTTTTTATCTTGATTGGACAATCTTCAATCTCTGCGCCAGATCTCACTTTGTAGCGTTTAGCTGGCCGATGTTAGAGGTGTGTCAAATTTTTGTTATTTGCTGATTTTAAAACATGCGTTTCGATGCTTTCATAGTGAAAGTTTCAATTAGCGTTATTATGAAACAAAAAAACTGCTCTGCGGTAACGTAGACGGGGATGAAAGAAAAAGAAACAGTGGGTTGTACATAACGTGTTGTTGTAAAGAGTAAAAGTAGGTCCCGATACACAGTAATAAGAAAGATAGTTTTACCCGAGATAGTCACCCCCTACACTTTAATAAAGCCGTCGGTGAGGGTGTGTGAATGTAAAAGAAATTTTTCATTCGCAGAATCCGTCACCTTCGCAAGCTAACGATAATAAGGGCCTGGACATGAACGTGAAAAAAACAATTTTAGCGTCACTGTTAGTCTGCATGTTACCTGTTACCAGCTTTGCCAAAGACCTGCAGGTTGGCGTCTCTATGGCATTGTTTGATGACAACTTTTTAACGATTGTCCGTAACTCAATCACTAATGAAATGAAAACGGAAGGCGTGAAAGGCCAGATTGAAGACGCCAAAGGTGACGTCGCCCAGCAGTTGCAACAGGTGCAAAACTTTATCGGTCAGGGCGTTGACGCGATCATCATTAACCCGGTGGATACCAATGCGGTGAAACCGATTGTTGACCTGACCTCTAAAGCCGGTATTCCACTGGTGTTTGTTAACCGTAAACCCGCAACTGAACTGACGGGCAAAATGGCCTATGTAGGTTCTGACTCCGAGCTGGCGGGTCGTCTGCAGATGGAAGCGCTGGCAAAGCGTCTGGATTATAAAGGCAACGTCGCCATTCTTCTGGGTGACCTGGCCAACGAAGCTACACGTGACCGTACCAAAGGTGTTGAAGCGGTTGTCGCAAAATATCCGGGTCTGAAAGTCGTTCAGAAGCAGACGGCGAAATTTACCCGTAATGATGCGGTAGATGTGGTGAGTAACTGGCTGACAGCGGGTGATGACATCCAGGCCATCGCCTCAAACAACGATGAAATGGCTATCGGAGCATTGCAGGCGTTAGGTAAAAACGAGAAGAAAATCCTGATCGCGGGCGTTGATGGTACACCCGATGCCCTGCAGATGATCAAAAACGGAAAAATGGTTGCTACCGTATTCCAGGATGCGAAAGGCCAGGGTGCGGGTGCTGTACAAACGGCCGTAAAACTGGCTAAAGGCGAACAAGTTCAGAAAAATGTGTTTATCCCTTATCAGTTGATTACAAAAGATAACTACACAGACTTTACGAGTAAAAACCTGAAATAACTTTCGCTGAACTTGTAGTACGGAGGTAGTTAAATGACCGCATATGCGCTTGAAGCCGAAGGCATCAGCAAATTCTTCCCGGGTGTGAAGGCGTTAAGCAACGTCTCATTCCGTATCAAGCCGGGAACGGTGCATGCTCTGATGGGTGAGAATGGCGCAGGTAAATCCACTTTAATGAAGTGCCTCATCGGGATTTATCGTCCCGATGAGGGGCAGATTCGTATTAAAGGGCAACCTGTGCAGTTTACCGACACGCTGGATGCACTGCGTTCGGGAATTTCCATGATTCACCAGGAGCTTAATCTGGTACCGCATATGACGGTCGCCGAAAATATCTGGCTGGGTCGCGAGCCGATGAAATTCGGCTTCGTTGACCACGGTAAGCTCAACCGTTTAACCAAAGATCTGCTGGTTAAGCTGAATATTCGTCTGCGTCCCGATCAGATGGTGGGCGATCTCAGTATCGCCTCCCAGCAGATGGTGGAGATCGCCAAAGCGGTTTCCTGGAACTCAGACATCGTGATTATGGATGAACCGACCTCAGCCCTGACGGAAACCGAAGTGGCGCATCTGTTCACCATCATTCGCGACCTGCGTGAGCAGGGCAAAGCCATCATCTATATCAGCCATAAAATGGATGAGATCTTTGCGATTACCGATGAAGTCAGCGTATTCCGTGACGGCACCTGGGTGGCGAGCAATGAGACATCGAGCTATACGCGACAGTCGCTGATCACCCAGATGGTGGGGCGTGAACTGACCCAGTTGTTCCCAAAAACAGACAGCAATATTGGCGAAGATGTTCTGACGGTACGCAGCCTGACGCGTAAGGATGTGTTCCACGATGTGAGCTTTAGCGTACGTCGCGGGGAGATCCTTGGGGTGGCGGGTCTGGTGGGTGCCGGACGCAGTGAAGTAATGGAAAGTCTGTTTGGTATGACATCAATAGACAGTGGAGAGATCCTGATTGATGGTGTGCCGACCAAAATTGATTCACCGGCCAGTGCGATTGATAAAGGACTGGCGTTCCTGACCGAAGACCGTAAAAAGTCAGGCCTGTTCCTGGTGCTGTCGGTAATGGAAAACATGAGTATCGTCAAAATGACTGACTACAGCGCCAAAGGCGGCTTCGTCAATCATGCCAACATGGCGAAAGACTGTCTGGAACAGATCAAACGTCTGAATATCAAGACGCCAACCATGGACCAGATCATAAACAACCTCAGTGGCGGTAATCAGCAAAAGGTATTGATTGCCCGCTGGCTGCTGGCACAACCGAAAATCCTGATTCTTGACGAACCTACCCGTGGTATCGACGTCGGCGCAAAAGCGGAAATCTACCGTTTGATCAGCGAACTGGCGAGCCGTGGCGTTGCCATCATCATGGTGTCCTCTGAACTGCCGGAAATTATTGGCATGAGTGACCGCGTGATGGTGATGCACGGAGGACGTATTACCGGCATCCTCAATAAAGAAGAAGCCGACCAGGAAACCATATTGTCGTTGGCGTCCGAGTAAGGGCGTGAGGTAAACAAACATGAGTGATGTGAAAATGACAACGCAACAGTCAGCTGAGACACCGTCGTTCTTTAGTAATCTGAAAGGCAAACTGCCGAAAGATACCGGTATTTTTGTGGTGATGGTCGGCATCGCGCTGATATTTGAGGCCTTCGGCTGGTATGTTCGCGATCAGTCATTCCTGATGAACCCGAACCGCCTGGTGCTGATTGTTCTTCAGGTCGCGATTATCGGTATTATTGCGGTCGGGGTGACTCAGGTCATTATTACCACGGGGATTGACCTGTCGTCCGGTTCGGTGATTGCATTGACGGCGGTGGTTGCCGCCAGTCTGGCGCAAACCTCTGAAAGCCTGTCACCGATGTTCCCCTCGCTGGTGGATATGCCCGCCGCGCTGCCGATTAGCGCCGGGATCGGGGTCGGTTTGCTGTGCGGTATCGTCAACGGCGTGCTGATCACGAAGACCGGTATTCCGCCGTTTATCGCCACGCTGGGGATGATGGTATCGGCGCGTGGTCTGGCACAGTATTACACTCAGGGTAACCCCATCAGCTTCCTGTCCGATGGCTTTACGTCGATTGGTCAGGGTGCAATGCCGGTGATTATCTTCCTGGTGGTGGCGGTGATCTTCCATATCGCGCTGAAACATACCCGCTACGGTAAGTATGTTTACGCCATCGGCGGCAACATGGTGTCGGCGAAAGTCTCCGGTATCAACGTTAATAAATACCTGATCATCGTTTACACCATCGCAGGCGGTCTGTCTGGCCTGGCGGGTGTGGTGCTGGCGGCGCGTGTGAGTAGCGGCCAGTCAAGTATGGGCCTGGGCTACGAGCTGGATGCCATTGCCGCGGCGGTGATCGGCGGTTCCAGCCTGATGGGTGGGGTAGGGCGTATTACCGGCACGCTGATTGGTGCGGTGATCCTCGGCCTGATCAAGAGCGGCTTCACCTTCGTGGGTGTTGATGCCTACATTCAGGACATCATCAAAGGGATGATTATTGTTGCCGCGGTATCGATTGATATGTATCGCAACCGCAGTAAGCGTTAATTCGGGTGGGACCGGGCGGGCCAGAATTCAGGTCCGCCTTTTCCATTAACCCCTGCACATCCTCAACGCATTTCCTGCACCATCCGCGTGCAACCCGGCAAAGGGATCTGACCTGCCAGACCTCCTGCGTACGCATCATCCCAGTACCCGTAATCAGATTCTCTTATTTTACCGCCTGTTAGCCCATATCCCGGACGCCTTGTCACCATTAGGAAAATTCTGGCACGCCCCTTGCAATTACCCTCGGGTCAGAATGAAAACTTATTACAGACGCCAGCATTACTGGCACTCGGGGAACCGTGACGGAGGCAAAATGAACTTAAGACGACTGAAGTATTTCGTAAAAATCGTCGACATCGGCAGCCTGACTCAGGCGGCAGAAGTCCTGCATATTGCACAGCCAGCTCTCAGCCAGCAGGTGGCAACACTGGAAAACGAACTTGACCAGCAGTTGCTGATCCGCACCAAACGCGGCGTTACGCCGACCGACGCGGGTAAGATCCTCTATGCCCACGCCCGCACTATCCTGCGTCAGTGTGAACAGGCGCAGACGGCGGTGATCAACGCCGGGCAGGCACTGGCAGGGCAGGTTTCCATCGGCCTGGCGCCGGGGACCGCCGCCTCTTCGCTGACCATGCCTTTGCTGCAAACCGTGCGCGAACAATTTCCGGATGTGCTGGTGTATCTGCATGAGAACAGCGGCGCGTCATTAAACGAAAAAGTGATGAGTGGTCAACTGGATATGGCGGTGTTGTATGACCGTTCACCGGCCGCGGGCATCACCAGCATTCCCCTGATGAAAGAAGAACTGTATCTGGTGGGTGCCAGCGCCTGTCCGGGGCAGACAATCGACCTGACCGATGTGGCAGAGATGAATCTGTTCCTGCCGCGTGATTACAGCGCCGTACGTAAACGTGTGGACGAAGCATTCTCTCTGCGTCGCCTCAGCGCACGCATCATCGGTGAAATTGAATCTATCGCTACGCTGACCGCCGCCGTCTCCAGCGGCATGGGGGCGACCGTGCTGCCAGAGTCTGCTGCGCGTGCGCTGGTGAGTTCAACCAATGCCTGGATGGCGCGCATCACCAGCCCTGCGCTGAACCTGCCGCTGTCATTAAATGTCTCTGCCACGCTGCCCATGTCACCGTCTGCGCAGGCGGTCAAAAACATTCTATTGTCGCTGCTGAATAATCCAGTGACAGAAGATCGCGAACTGATGCTGGTCAGTTAAATGCCTTTGTGCCGGGCGCGCCATCGCGCGCCTCACTTCCTGCCGCTTCGCCTCCCTTATCGCTAAAAAGCATATAAAACCTCTTTTTATTATTTGTTGCTATCAATGTGCGTCCTTAACATGAAGGAAACCAACAGATAACAGAGGGAGGAGCGCGCGTGAATTTTCAGCAACTTAAAATCATTAAGGAAGCAGCACGCTGCGAGTTTAATCTTACCGAAGTGGCGAATGCGCTGTTTACCTCCCAGTCTGGGGTCAGCCGCCATATACGGGATTTGGAAGATGAACTTGGGGTCGAGATTTTTATCCGCCGGGGTAAACGCCTGCTGGGGATGACCGAACCGGGCAAAGCGCTGCTGACCATTGCAGAACGTATTCTTGATGAAGCGGGTAAAGTGCGTCGCCTGGCCGATGTGTTCACCAACGAATCCAGCGGCGTGCTGACGATAGCCACCACCCATACTCAGGCGCGCTACAGCCTGCCGAAAGTGATTAAAGCGTTCCGTTCGCTCTATCCGAATGTGCGTCTGGAGCTGAATCAGGGATCCCCCCAGGAGATTGTCTCCATGCTGGTGGCGGGCGAGGCCGATATCGGCATCGCCAGTGAGCAGGTGGTTAACAATCCGGCGCTGGCTGCCTTCCCGTGGTTCAGCTGGCACCATGCGCTGCTGGTGCCGAAAGGGCACGAGCTGGAGCAGCAGCAACCGCTGACGCTGGCGGCGCTGAGCCGTTATCCGCTGATTACCTATCGACAGGGGATCACCGGGCGTTCGAAAGTTGACCGTGCGTTCCACGCCGCCAGTCTGAAGCCGGATATCGTACTGAGTGCGCAGGACTCGGACGTGGTGAAAACCTACGTTGAGCTGGGCCTCGGTGTGGGTGTGCTGGCTGATCAGGCCTGCCAGCTGGATGAGCATTCGCCGTTGACGCGGCTCGAAGCGCGCCATTTGTTCGAGTCTAATACCGTCTGGCTGGGGCTGAAACGCGGGCAGTTGCAGCGTAATTTTGTCTGGCAGTTCCTGGAGCTCTGTAATGCGAACCTGTCGCTGGAAGAGATCAAACGCCAGGCATTGTCGCTGAACGAAGAAGAACCGGTGATCGACTTCCAGATCTGATTCTGACATGGCGTTGGGTGCAGCTATATACTGACACCCCTGCGTCTTCCGCCTTATCGGCTGACGGCCTAAGCTCCGGGTACATTCTATCCGCGAGCTTAAGCCATGACCTCATCTCTTCCCCGTTCTTCCTCCGGCCCGCTTTATGCGTTGGCCTTCAGTATGTTGATCTCCTCAATGGGCAGCAGTATTGCCAATGTCGGCCTGCCGACGCTGGCTGTGGCGTTTGCTGCCTCTTTTTCACAAATACAGTGGGTGGTGCTGGCGTATCTGCTGGCGGTGACGGCTTCCGTGCTGGCGATGGGGTGGCTGGGCGATCGTTTTGGTCGCCAGCGGCTGCTGGGCTACGGCGTGCTGCTGTTCAGTGTGGCATCGCTGAGCTGTGGGTTGGCAACGCATATCGGCTGGCTGATTGCTGCCCGCATTCTGCAAGGCCTGGGCGGCGCGATGATGATGGCGAATACGCTGGCGCTGGCGATCCAGGTGTTGCCCGCTGAACGCACCGGGCGGGCAATGGGGCTGCTGGGGACCGTCTCTGCCATCGGCACGGCGCTGGGGCCTGCGCTGGGTGGCCTGCTGATTACGGGTTTCGGCTGGCAGGCGCTGTTTGTGATCAACCTGCCGCTTGGGCTGATCGCATGGGGAATGGTGCAGCATTTCCTGCCGTCTTTTGGCGCGCCGGATGCCGCCATGCCCCGTGGATCACTGCTGTCGCTGCTGCGTCAGGCGGCGCTGGTACGCGGCCTGCTGCTGAGTATGGCAGTTGCCATGGTGATGATGACGACCTTTGTCGTCGGGCCATTCTATCTGAGCCATGGATTGCAGCTTTCCCCGCGCCAGACCGGGCTGGTGATGGCGGTGGGGCCGCTGGTGGCCGCCTTCAGCGGTGTACCTGCCGGGCGTCTGGTGGATCGTCTTGGGGCGCAGTCCACGACGTTAATCGGTTTAGTCGCGGTGGCGGGGGGCTGCCTGTTACTGGCTTTGTTGCCGCCCGGCGCCGGTATTGCGGGTTATGTGGCGGGCCTGATGCTGCTGACGGCGGGTTATGCGCTGTTTCAGGCGGCGAATAATACGGCCTTACTGAAAGGGGCCGACCCGGCACGGCGCGGTCTGGTGTCCGGGTTGATGAATCTGGGCCGAAACCTGGGGTTTATTGCTGGTGCGGCCTTGATGGCGGCGGTATATGCCGCAGCCACACGGTACGGTGATTTTGCTCCTCATCTCGCATCATCCCACGGGATGCGACTGACGTTCGGGCTGGCGGGCGGAATGGTGTTGATCGCCCAGCTTGTCTTGTACGGGCACGGCCTGCGCCATCCTCAACGGCAGTAAGAATTCCGACTGGTGTAAAATCTGATTTATTGTGCAGCATGAAAATTCAGGGAAAAACCAGGCTATATTAGGCGCTTCTCTATTCCCCTACATGATGAAGGGGTAAAGCAAAAGGAGTTGCTCTGTGTCAGAACAATCGTTTGATCCCAACTCGCTGTTTAAGCAGCCTGCCATTTCTCTTCCCTGTCGTCTGTTTGAGACGATGAACCGCATGGATGAATACAGTGCCGATGATATGCGCTATGGCGACGTATCAGAATCTCGTCTGAAAACCGATTTCAAGCTAAGGGACGTTTCCGCAAGGGTAAATCCTTACACGGGTGAGAGGATTACCGCATCGCGTTTCACTCTCTTTAATCAGTGGGCATCACAACCGCTTTCAGTGAAAGAACGATCGGATATTTTATTTGATGAGTTTCGCGAGTTATCGCGTATATTCTCATTTGTTGGCCCTTATCGCGATCTGATCGAGAAGTTAATTACCCATATGCAGACAGGTAATGGCAAGGTATTTAGTAGCCACTTGTTAGATAGTGCGTATAAGGAGCAGATAGTAAGCGACTTATCAAGAGGTAGTTCTCTCCTGAAAATCAAGAAAACATTATCTGAGTCTATTAACTGGGAGATAGGACGTTACGATAGTAAAAACAAGTCTAAGTTTTCAGAAAATATTCTGGACTCAGTGCTTCCAAAATTCAATAAGTGGGTAGATCGAGTCAACTCACTCACGATCAGCGTTCATGATGTGTGGGCAACTACGATTACGTTAAAATCACTTGTCATCAAAGGGGATAACTATTCTGCTACCATTCACTATCGAGCCCAGGATCATTTTGGGCTGGATTCCAAAGATGTTTTGAACCCGGTTTACAGGCAGTTTAGAATTTTTCGCATCTGGTTTTTACTGCAATATTATGAAAAGTATTCATTTAAGCCATTCATTACGGAAATGAATGCCAGTATATCAGTAAAGGGAAATCGATATGACCAAGTCAAATAAAAATAATGAGATAAGATCGTTTAAAAAAACAATTTTATTTGTATTGATTTTTTTTGGTTTTATTTATTTTTTATATATTTCTCTGGTTCCCGTGAAAATAATCAGTTTTGTACGGGAGGGAAGCCGAATTTATCTATTTGTGGAAAATTTTCCAATAACTGATAAAGCGAGAATTGCATGGTGGCTGGATAATAAAGAGTTATTGAAAGAAAAATATAACTTGCCCTTTATTGGCAGTAAATACCCGTGGACCGTGTTAGTTAGCGAAGTAGGTGATGGGTTTCAGTTTCTGCAGCACAGGGCCAGCGACAATGATTTACGCTGTTTTGACAGTCTAAAGCCTGGCGCCAATTGTGTCGAAAAAAAATGGCTGCTATGGATATCGCACTTCAATCAAGTCGACACCAGATACACTACGGATGATAGTGAATATATTCAGCGTGGTGAGAATGCTGAAATTAAGCGTGTTGCTGATTAAATTTATCTTTGTTAGCCGACTGATAGCAAGGCTATGTCGGTCGGTTAAGAAATAACAGGAATCGCTATGATTAATTCAAAAATAAAGACGAGTCGGCAACGTTTTGAAAAAGTCGTGCCGGCTACTGTCATTTTGGTCACCACTGTTATCATACTGTATTTTTTTCTCAGGCCAGTGAAAATTGTCAGTACTGTCCGCGAATGGAATGAGGGTTATTTTTTTGTGGCTAACTTCCCAAGTACCGCTAAAGCGAGAATTGCATGGTGGGAAGAGAATAAAGACGTGTTAAAGGAAAAGTACAACATGCCCTTTATCGGCGGTAAATATCCGTGGCAGGTGTTAATTGGTGAAGCCGGTGATGGGTTTCAGTTTCTGAGCAACAGGGCCAGCGACAACGACCTTATTTGTTTTGACAGCCTGAAACCTGCTGCTAATTGTATCGAGAAAAAATGGCTGTTATGGATATCACACTATAACGAAACCGATACCAGCTACCATACGGATGACGAAAGATATATCCAGTGTGGCGTTAATGCTGAAATTAGACGTGTTAAGAAATAAAGCGGTCTTGTCTGGATAGCAGAAAGCAGCTATTCGGTTGATATTATAACTGGCCTGATATGACGATTTTCGTCGTTGGGCCATTTTCGTGCATCCTGTCAGAAGGAAACAGATATGGGCATAGTAGAGAAAATGGGGAAAAATCAGCGAGTAATAAAATCGGTTTTAGTGATCTCGTTGCTTATCATTTTCTTTCTCCTGTTGTTCCTGTTTCTCAGGCCAGTGAAAATTGTCAGTTTCGTACGGGAAGGAAGTCGTATTTACCTTTTTGTGGAGCATTTCCCCATGACGGATAAAGGTCGGATTGCATGGTGGTTGGATAATAAAGCGTTGTTGATAGAAAAGTATAACGTGCCATTTATTGGCGGTAAATACTACTGGTCGGTATTGATTGGTGAGGCAGGCGATGGTTTTCAGTTTCTGCAACACAGGGCCAGCGACAACGACCTTATTTGTTTTGATAGTCTTAAGCCTGGCGCTAATTGTGCCGAAAAAAAATGGCTGTTATGGATATCGCACTATAGCCAAACCGATATCAGTTACACGACGGATGATAGTGAATATATTCAGCGTGGCGATAACGCTAAAATTAAGCGTGTTGCTGATTAATCGATAATGCTGAGATTAATCCGTAGTGGCGGACTCTCTTTTTCGGTCGTCCTGTAAGGGGCTTAACGGCCAGGTCAACGTCAAGGGCGTTTCGCTTTCCCGCTGCGCGGGCTGAGCGCCCCAGGGTGGGCAGTCGCCCCCACCCTGGGGACCCGGGCTTTGCGGCAGGCGCTGCGTCCACTGCGTGGATGCCTTCGCAAGCGTCGTTCACCGACGCACCGGTCGTGACGGCACATCCCTGTGCCGGCTCTCCCTCTCACCGCCGTCCTGGCGGTTCGTCCTGGTTCTCTGCGCTTCCTCAGCGCTGCTGAATGCCGCCTCAACGTCAAAATCCAGGTCAAAACCTAAAAATTCTGATTCGAATCAATCCGCATATTCTGATTCGAATCAATCCGCATAGATTGTCACGTGGTGGTGGTTTTAAAACCTACAGCGAGCAGACGTTCTGCGGGGATGGGGCCAGTTTGAGGTAAGCCGGACGTCACGCGACAGGACGTCGCGTGCCGAGGCCCGCAGGGATGCGGTCGTTGCCGATCCGGCGTGCTCAAACTGGCCCCGGACCTGAAGCCAGACTGCCAGCCATTCATTTTTGTGGGGATCCTTCAGTGATCGCCTCCTGGATCAGACCTGGACGCCGTTGAGGTTTTAAAACCGAGCGCATCAGCAGTGACGGAAGATCATAAAATCAGCCCCCAATACCCCAACGGCATAAAATTTCGTTTCCCGCAGCAAAACACGCGCCACCACGCATCGGCCCAAACGATAACGCAGCATTGCCTGCGCCTCCTCCGCTAAAGTGAAATGAACTTATTAAGGAGACGCTATGCTCGCACAACGTTTACAGGATGCCACTCTGCTGCGCCAGCAGGCTTATTTCAACGGACAGTGGCAGGACGCATTTAATGGCGAAACCCTGCCGGTGATCAACCCGTCTACCGGAGATGTGCTCTGTACCATTCCGTCGCTCGGTGCTGAGGAAACCGAACAGGCGATTGCCTTTGCCGATGCGGCGCGCAAAAGCTGGGCAAAAACACCGAATGCGCAGCGCGCACTGCTGTTGGAAAAATGGCACCAGCTGATCCTCGACAACGCCGACGACCTGGCGATTATCATGACCGCCGAGCAGGGTAAACCGCTGGCAGAAGCCAAAGGGGAAGTGCTGTACGGTGCAGGGTTTGTTAAATGGTTTGCTGAAGAAGCCCGCCGCATCTACGGCGATACCATCCCGGCACCGAGCGACGACCGCCGTATCCTCGTGCTGAAGCAGCCTGTTGGCGTGGCGGCGGCGATTACGCCGTGGAATTTCCCGATTGCGATGATCACCCGCAAAGTGGCCCCGGCGCTGGCCGCAGGCTGCCCGATCATTGTTAAACCCTCAGAGCTGACGCCGCTCTCGGCGCTTGCCCTGGTGGAACTGGCCCAGCGAGCAGGTATTCCCGCAGGCGTATTGCAGATTGTCACCGGGCTGCCGAAAGCCATCGGTGAAACCCTGACAGGCAGCCGCACGGTACGTAAGATCTCCTTCACCGGCTCAACCCGTATTGGTCAGCTGCTGATGCAGCAGAGCGCCGACAGCATTAAACGTCTGAGCCTGGAGCTGGGGGGCAATGCCCCGCTGATCGTCTTTGATGATGCGGATCTGGATATCGCCATCAGCGGCGTAATGATGAGTAAATTCCGCAATGCCGGGCAGACCTGCGTCTGCGCCAACCGTATCCTGGTGCAGCGCAATATCTACCCGCGCTTTGCCGAGCGTCTGCTGACCGAGGTGGCGAAACTGAAAGTCGCCGACGGATTCACAGAAGGCAGCACCATCGGGCCGCTGATCAACCAGGCTGCGGTGACTAAGGTGAACAGCCATATTGAAGATGCCCTCAGCCACGGTGCAGAACTGCTGGCGGGTGGCATCAGCAACGGGAACGGCACGTTTGTGATGCCAACGGTACTGGGTGACGTCACCAGCGCCATGCGTATTGCCCATGAAGAGACCTTTGGCCCGGTCGCACCGCTGTTTATCTTCGATACTGAAGAGGAAGCGATTGCGATGGCGAATGACACCCCCTTCGGTCTGGGGGCTTATTTCTTCACCGAAGATATTCGCCGTGCCTGGCGCGTAGGAGAGGCGCTGGAGTTTGGCATGGTTGGGTTTAATACCGGATCGGTTTCGCTGGAAGTGGCACCGTTTGGTGGGATTAAATTATCGGGTGTTGGCCGCGAAGGGTCACGCTACGGCATCGAAGAATATCTGGAATCTAAGGCCTTCCATTTCGGCAGCCTACAGTAACTTACCCGTCATACTTCAAGCCGCAGATGCGTTGGCTGCATTCATTCACCCCAGTCACTTAGTTATCTAAGCGCCTGGGGATTCATTCTCTTGCCGCCTGCCTGCAGCTCGAATTATTTAGGGTAAGGATTAAGGTTAATCTTTAAAAAACGGCCCGCGACCCATAAAGGTGCGGGCCTTTTTTTATCTTTAATACCTGCACTTAACGGAAAACTAACACATTCACCGCTCTTATTTGGTGCAAGTTTAGTACCGAGTTCACCGCAGTGGTGCATCTTTTTTGTGATGAAAATCATCTATTTAATCACTCGGTTTATCTGGAAAAAAATACCCTTCATTACGGCAGAAAATTTTTTTGCACCCGCTTTTACGCATTATTATTTTTTTGCGTGAGTGGCATACTTTCTGCATTGCTTAATACAAATGAAATAACTAAGACCAAAAAGTTCTGGTCTCCATTAAGGGTCTATTCATGCTCAGTTTCGATCCCGACAAAATAGCGTTACCGGCAGGACACTTCATTAATGGTCAGCATCTGACCGGTAAAGGTGAGGCATTAACCGTAAACCGTCCTTCTGATGGTTTACGTGCCGCAGAACTGTTTGAGGCCGATGCCGCGCTGGTCGATGACGCCGTGAGCAACGCTGATCGTGCGGTGCGCGACAGTGGCTGGGCATCCTGCCCGCCACGCCAGCGCGGCGCGGTACTGAAGCGCTGGGCCGATCTGATTGCTGCTGACTCGCTGCTGGCACAGTTAGAGTCTCTCGGCTCCACCCGCCCGATTCATGACGTGGTGAACCACGAAATTCCCTTTACTGCTGAAGCGATCCGCTTTTATGCCGAGTGCGCCGACAAATACAGCGGCGATGTGCTGCCGACCCGTGATGCCAGCCTGGGCATGCTGGTGCCGGAACCTTACGGCGTGATCGGTGCGATTACGCCGTGGAACTTCCCGCTGTCGATGGCCTCCTGGAAATGTGGCCCGGCGCTGGCAGCAGGAAATGCCGTGGTGCTGAAGCCTTCCGAGCTGACCCCGTTTTCAACCGTACGTATGGCCGAACTGGCCATCCAGGCGGGTCTGCCTGCGGGCGTGCTGAACATCATCCAGGGCGGCGGGGCGGTGACGGGCAGCTCGCTGGTGGCCCATCCGCTGGTGCGTAAAGTCTCCTTCACCGGGTCAACCGCTACCGGGGCACGCATTATGAGCGATGCCGCGTTTAACGGTATGAAACCGGTCACGCTGGAACTGGGTGGCAAAAGCCCGCAGCTGGTGTTTGACGACTGTGGGGATATTGATGAAGTGGCCGGACGTATCCTGCGCGGCTTCACCGCCAACGGTGGGCAGGCCTGCGTGGCGGGCACCCGTCTGATTGTCCAGCGCGGCATCCACGATGCGCTGATTAGCAAACTGATTGAGCTGTGCCAGGGCTTCCGCGCTGGTGTGACCTGGAACGACACCAGCCGCTATGCGCCGATGATTGACCGCCGTCAGGCGGAAAAAGTGGCCTCTGTGGTGAGCAGCGCTCGTCAGCAGGGGGCTGAAGTGCTGGTCGGCGGCGAGCGCTTTGCGGATACCGGTGAAGGCTACTTCTGGCAGCCCACGCTGCTGGCCGTCAGCGGCAACGATAACCCGGCGGTACAGGAAGAGATCTTTGGCCCGGTACTGACGGTGCAGATCTTCGACGACGAAGCCGAAGGCCTGGCACTTGCCTCCCATCCGACCTACGGCCTGTGCGCCGGGGTGCATACCAAAAATATCGACCGCGCCCTGCGCGCGATGCGCGGTATTGCTGCCGGGACAGTATGGATCAACCGTTATGGCCGCTCCGGCGACTTCATTATTCCTACCGGGGGCTTCCATGGCTCCGGCATCGGCAAGGATCTGGGCCGTCAGGCTTTTGAGGCCTGCCAGCGCTATAAAAGCGTGCTGATCGATTTCTGAATCCGTTCCACCCTTAAATTCCACTCTGTAGAGGTAGCATAATGGCCGTGTTTAAACCGAAATACATCACCTTCGATTGCTATGGCACGCTGATCAACTTCGATATGGCCGGTGCCGCCGCCGCCATCTTCGCCGATCGCGTCAGCCCGGCTCAGATGGTGGCGTTTACCACCGACTTCTCGAACTATCGCATGGATGAAGTGCTGGGTGCCTTTAAGCTTTACCCGCTGGTGGTGGCCAATGCGCTGTACCGCACCTGTAACAAATGGGGCGTGGAGTGTACGGATCAGGATTGCGCCGACGTGATGACCGCCTGTGCTACCTGGGGCCCGCATCCTGATGTGCCTGCCGGCCTGGCCATTGTGGCGAAAGAGTTCCCGCTGGTGCTGCTGACCAACTCCACCGATGCGCTGATCAAGAACCATATTCCGCGCCTGGGCGCGCCGATCCATATGACCATCACCGCCGAAGAAGTCGGTGCCTATAAGCCGCAGATGAAAGGCTTTGAGTACATGCTCAACAAGCTGAACTGTGGGCCGGAAGAGATCCTGCACGTTTCCAGCAGCCTGCGTTATGACCTGATGACCGCCTACGACCTCGGCATCAAAAACAAAGTGTTTGTTAATCGCGGTCACGGCCCGGGCAACCCGGCCTATGAGTACAGCGAAATCACAGATATTGGTGGTCTTCCGGGCGTCGTCGGGCTGTAAGCCTCAGAGGAGCAGGGCAATGAAACTGGAATCATTCTGGCAGGCAACGGCACCCGCTTTCACCGGTGCGGCAACGGGCGACCTGCCAGCCACTGCCGATGTGGTGGTGATTGGCGGCGGCTTTACCGGCATCTCAGCAGCACTCAACCTCGCCCGCAGTGGCGTGAAAGTGGTGGTACTGGAAGCGGGTGAAGTAATGAGCCAGGCCTCCGGCCGTAACGGCGGCCACTGTAATACCGGCGTCGCGCAGAACTTCTCAGCCCTGGTGGAGAGCCAGGGCGTGGAGCAGGCCACCCGCTATTACCGCGCTTTTGCGGATGCGGTGGACTATGTACAGAGCGTGGTGACGAATGAGCAGATCGATTGTGATTTCCGCCGTTGCGGCAAGCTGAAGCTGGCAAGCAAAGCGTCGCACCTGCCGTCACTGGTCGCCGCGTGCGAAATGATGAAACGCCACGTTGACCCGGATGTGGAAATCCTGAGTGCTGACGAGGTGAAGCGCGAAATCGATTCGCCGCAGTTCCATGGTGCGCTGTTACAGCGCCACGGCGGCCAGATGCATATGGGCAAGTTTGGCGTCGGCCTGGCAGAAGCTGCCGCCCGCGCCGGAGCAGCGATTTACCCGCACAGTGCGGTCACCGGCCTGACGCGTCTGAGCGGGTACCGCCACCGTGTGAGCACCGCTAAGGGCGATATTATCGCGGACAAAGTGCTGATGGCGACCGGTTGTTCGAACATGGGCCCGTTTGACTGGTTCCAGCGCCGCATTATCCCCGTGGGCAGCTTTGTCGTGGTCACCGAGCCTCTGGAGGAAAGCCTGCTTAACCGTTTACTGCCGGGTGACCGTACCTACGTCACCTCACTTAACCTCGGCAATTACATGCGTACCACCGTCGACCGTCGTCTGGTGTTTGGTGGACGCGCCCGCTTTGCCATCAGCAGCCCGACATCGGATGCAAAAAGTGGCGACGTGCTGAAAGCCGGAATGCAGAAGATGTTCCCGGCGCTGGGCAATGTGGCGATTGATTACTGCTGGGGTGGACTGGTGGATATGACCGCCGACCGTCTGCCGCATGCGGGCGAACAGGACGGGGTGTTTTACTCGCTGGGCTACAGCGGGCATGGCACTCAGATGTCAGTGTGGATGGGCCGTGTTATGGCCGATCTGATAGCAGAGAAAAGCAACGAAAATCCGTGGCAGCGCAACAGCTGGCCAGCGGTACCCGGTTACTTCGGGAAGCCCTGGTTCCTGCCGGTAGCAGGACTGTATTACAAAGTTAAAGACAAAATGTCCTAAATAAGAACATATCCGTTCAGGGTAAACGTTACTAACAACGATTTTGAGGGTGTGCAAATGAGTAAATTTCGCAAAGAATTTAGCCGTGTTAACCCGAATTTGACCCAGGCGATTACGGATGTCGCAATATCCCGACGCGGCATGATGAAGCTGCTGTCAGCAGGCGCGGTGATGAGCACCGGTCTGATTGGTTTTCCGGAATTCAGCTTTGCCGCTGAAGCCCCGGTGAAGGGCGGCAAACTGCGTGCGGCTGTCGCCAACGCCTCCGCCAGCGATACGCTTGACCCGGCGAAAGGCAGCAACAGCGGCGACTACTGCCGTCAGTTTATGTTTTATAGCGGTCTGACCGAACTGGATAAAGAACTGAAAGCGCAGCCTGCGCTGGCGGAATCCATTACCAGCAGTGATGGCCTGAACTGGAACGTGAAGCTGCGTACGGGTGTCACCTTCCATGACGGTAAAACGCTGACTGCCACCGACGTGGTTTACTCCCTCAGCCGCCATAAAGATCCGGCGGTGGCATCAACGGTGATCACCCTCGCCAGCCAGATGAAAGAGATTAAGGCCGTCAGCCCGTCTGAAGTGCAGATCACGCTTGAGCAGCCAAACTTCGACCTGCCGTCGATTCTGGCGACCAGCTCCTTCCTGATTGTGCAGGACGGCACCAAAGACTTCAGCAAAGGAATGGGGACCGGGCCGTTTGTTCTCACCTCGTTCCAGCCGGGTGTACGTACCGTCGGCACAAAAAACAAAAACTACTACAAACCGGGCCTGCCTCACCTCGACGAAGTGGAGCTGATGGGAGTGACCGATCCGGCAGCACGTGTCAACGCACTGATGTCGGGCGACCTGCATATCGTCTCTACGCTGGGCGCAAATGATGTGAAACGCCTGCGTCAGAACGGTAAGTTCAACATTCTGGAAAGTAAGTCCGGTATGTACAGTGACCTGATTATCCGTACTGACCGTACCCCGGGCAGCAATCCTGACTTCGTGCTGGCAATGAAGTATCTGCAACCGCGTGAAATGATTGTGAAAACCGTGCTGCAGGGCTTTGGCGATGTGGGTAACGACACCCCGGTTCCGCCCTGGCATCCGATGTTCAACAAGGATCTGCCGCAGCGTCCGTTGGATCTCGATAAAGCCAAATTCCACCTCAAAAAGGCCAATATGGTCGGTGCGAAAATCGAGATCATCACTACCCCGAATATCGAAGGGGCAGTGGAAGGCGGCCAGCTGTTACAGCAGATCGCGCGTTCAGCCGGACTGAATGTGGCCGTACGCCGTGTGCCGTATGACGGTTACTGGTCAGCCCACTGGATGAAAGATCCTATCGGTTACGGCTCGGTCAACCCGCGCCCCACGCTGGATATGCTGTTCTCCCAGTTCTACTTCTCCTCCGCCCCGTGGAACGAGTCTGGCTGGAAAAATGCACAGTTCGACCAGTTGGTTACCGCCGCCCGTGGCGAAAGCGACCAGGGCAAACGCAAGCAGATGTATGGCGACATGCAGAAACTGGTGTACGACAACTGCGGCACGCTGATCCCGGCCTTCATCAGTTCGATGGACGGCTGTAGCAACAAAGTGAAAGGGGTTGAAGCGATGCCGTCAGGCATGATGATGGGCTATCGCTTCCACGAGTATGCCTGGCTGACGTCGTAAATCTTTCATCTTTCACCAGGAGAATGGCGATGAACAGGTACATTTTCACACTGATATTCCGGCGCATAGGGTCGGGTTTACTTACGCTTCTCATTGTTTCGGCGCTGGTGTTCTTTATCACCAGCATGCTGCCGGGCGATGCGGCGCAGATGATCCTTGGCCAGTCCGCGACGCCTGAAACGGTCGCGGCACTGCGCCAGCAGCTTGGACTGGATCAACCGCTGATCATGCGTTACTTCAGCTGGCTGGCCGGCATGTTTCAGGGCGACTTTGGCACCTCCTTCGCCAGTAATCTTCCGGTGACGCAACTGGTGGCGCAACGTATTCCGGCCACCTTCCAGCTCGCCGTCACCACGACCCTGGTGTCGGTGCCGCTGGCGCTGTTTATCGGTATCACCGCCGCCATGAAGCGCGGGTCGTTCCTTGACCGCGCGCTGGTGGTCAGCACCATGGCCGTGGTGGCCGTACCCGAGTTTCTGGTGGCTACCGTGGCGGTGATTATCTTTGCCGTCAAACTGCACTGGGTGCCCGCCATGTCGCTGGGTTCCACCCATCAGGATTTCCTCGGTTTCCTGCGCACCTTCGCTCTGCCTGTGATGACACTGTGCTGCGTGGTGGTGGCGCAGATGGCAAGGATGACGCGTGCCGCTATCGTCAACCAGATGGACAGCCCGTATCTGGAAATGACGCTGCTGAAAGGTGTTTCACCGCTGCGCGCCATGCTACGCCATGCGCTGCCGAATGCGGTGGGGCCGATTGCCAATGCTATCTCACTCAGCCTCTCTTACCTGTTTGGCGGGGTGATTATTATCGAAAGTATCTTCAGCTATCCGGGGCTGGCCAGCCAGATGGTGGATGCGGTCAGCAACCGCGACCTGCCGGTGGTGCAGCTTTGCGTGATGTTCTTCGCCGTCTGCTATCTGGTGCTGTTACTGGCCGCTGACATTCTGACTATCGCGTTCAATCCTAAGTGGAGGGGCTGATGAACACATTGACGCTGCCGTGGCGCTTCTTTCAATCTCTCACTATCAGCGGCCGAATCGGCCTGCTGATCACCCTGTTCTGGATCTTTATGGCGGTGTTTGGCACCGCGCTGGCGCCGCACAATCTGGAAGATATCGGTGGCGGTCCGCTGTTCGGTGACTTCAGCCGTGAGTTCTGGTTCGGCACCGATTATCTGGGCCGTGACATCTTCAGCCGTATTCTGTTTGGTGCCCGCTATTCGATTGGCCTGGCGCTGACCGCCGCACTGCTGGCCAGCCTGGTCGGTACGCTGCTGGCGCTGCTGGCGGCCGTGGCCGGGCGCTGGCTGGAGGAGGTGCTGGGGCGCATCAACGATGCCATGCTGGTGCTGCCGGGGAAAATCCTTGCGCTGATGATTGTCGCTGTATTTGGCTCATCGCTGCCGATGTTGATTATTACCGCGGTGTTTACCTACTGGCCGGGGGCGTATCGCATCGCCTATGCGATGGCATCGAGCCTGCGTTCGATGGACTATGTTCAGGCATCCCGTCTGCGCGGTGAAAGCCGTCTGTATGTGGCTATCCATGACATTCTGCCGAATATGCTGCACCCGATGCTGACCGACTTCGGTCTGCGTTTTGTCTACATCGTTCTGCTGCTCAGCGGCCTGAGTTTCCTCGGCCTGGGCGTGCAGCCGCCGTATGCCGACTGGGGCACGCTGGTACGCGAAAACCTGCAAGGGCTGTTTGATGGTTCGCCTGCGGTCCTGATGCCGGCGGTGGCGATCGCCAGTCTGACCATCGGCGCCAACCTGTTTATCGACAGCCTGCAATCGATGCGCTCATTAACTGTTGTTGCTAAGGGGACCGCATGAATATTACGCCACATGCCTCAACGCCGATGGTGTCTGTCGACAATCTGCGTGTGACCGCCCAGGCCGATGATGGCCACGAGATTTCCCTAGTAGCGGATATCCATTTCACCGTGCAGAAAGGCGAAGTGCTGGCCCTGATTGGTGAATCAGGCTCGGGTAAAACCACGATTGCACTGGCGCTGATGGGCTATGCCCGACACGGCTGTAAGATCGCCGGAGGTACCGTGCACGTGGCGGGCACCGACGTGACCTCGCTAACGCCCGGCCAGCTGTGTCAGTTCCGTGGCAACAAAGTCGCGTACATCGCACAAAGTGCTGCTGCCTCGTTTAACCCGGCGATGAAAATCATGGACCAGGTGGTGGAGCCGGTGGTGATCCACGGGGTGATGAGCCGCGCCGATGCCGAAACCAAAGCCATCGAACTGTTCCGTGAGCTGGCACTGCCGAACCCGGAAACCATCGGTGACCGCTATCCGCATCAGGTCTCCGGCGGCCAGTTACAGCGCCTGATGACGGCGATGGCGCTGATCAGCGACCCGGAAGTGGTGATCCTCGATGAACCCACCACGGCACTGGATGTGACCACGCAGGTGGAAGTACTGAAAGCCTTCCGCCGCGTGGTGCGCCAGCGTGGTACCACCGCTATCTACGTCAGCCACGATCTGGCGGTGGTAGCGCAGATGGCCGACAAAATTCTGGTGCTGTTGAAAGGGGCGATTGCCGAATACGGCACCACTGAGCAGTTGCTGCGCGCACCTCAGGCGGAATACAGCCATTTGCTGCTGGAAGCCGCGAAGCAGAAGCCGCGTCCCAGCCCGTGGGAAGCGCAGGATGAGAGCGTGCAACCGCTGTTGCAGGTGCGCGATCTCTCCGCCGGTTATGGCCCACTGGACAGCAACGGCCAGCCGAAGATTAAGATCCTCGAAGACATTAATTTCAAACTGTACCGCGGCCAGGCCATCGGCATTATCGGTGAGTCCGGGTCGGGTAAAACCACCCTGGCACACGCTATCGCCGGGATGAACAAACCCAGCGGCGGCCATATTCTGTTTAACGGCCACTACATCGCCGGAGATATGCATAAGCGCCCGGAGAACGAGCTGCGCCGCATTCAGTATGTGTTCCAGATGGCGGACACCGCGCTTAACCCGGCGCACAGCATTGAAACGATCCTCAAGCGCCCGCTGAAGCTGTTCCACGGGCTGCGCGGTGCGGCGCTGGAAAGACGGATGCTGCAGCTGCTCGACCTGGTGCGCCTGCCGCGCAGCGTGCTGTGGCGTAAGCCCTGGTCGCTCTCTGGCGGGCAGAAGCAGCGTGTGAACCTGGCGCGTGCGCTGGCAGCAGAGCCGGATCTGATTCTCTGTGATGAGGTGACCTCGGCGCTGGATACCGTGGTGGCCGCTGCGGTGCTGGATTTGATCACCGAGTTACGGCGTGAGCTGGGTCTGTCGGTGCTGTTTATCAGCCATGATCTGCACGCGGTACGTTCGGTGTGTGATGAGATTATCGTGGTGAAAAATGGCCGTATGGTCACCCAGGTGGCGCGTGCCGACTACGACAAACCGTCGACCGAGCTGTACTATGAGCGCCTGAAACGCGCGGTGCCAGAGCTGCGTCAGGGCTGGCTTGACGAGCACGAAGAGAGTGATATCGCCTTGTGATGTTATACCGGGTGAGGCATGCCTGACCCCTACGTTCACCGGGGATGCCCGGCGACAATATCAATGCCCGTAGGGGTGAGGCACGCCTCACCCATAAAACATATTTACGCAGGGGTGAGGCACGCCTTGCGCATAAAAACCTATTTTCGTAGGGGTGAGGCACGCCTCACCCACAGATGAAGACACTATTTTCAGGTAAGGAATAACATGCCCGCACCGATTCGATACGTACAGGACAGCCCTCATTTTCCGCCCGCAGCGGATGTGGTGGTGATCGGCGCCGGCATTGCCGGAGCGGCCGCCGCCTATGAGCTGGCCAAAAAAGGCGTCAGCGTAGTGCTGATTGAAAAGGGTCTGGTGAGCGGCGAACAGTCGAGCCGTAACTGGGGCTGGTGCCGCCAGCAGAACCGCGACGAGCGCGAACTGCCCTTAATTCAATATGCGCTGCAACGCTGGGAAGAACTGGGTGTGGAAACCGGTGAAGAGCTGGGCTTTCGTCGCAGCGGGCTGGTGTACGCCACCAAAAACCAGGAGGACATTAATGCCTGGGAAGCCTGGAACACCATGGCGAAAGGGTATGGCTTCCACAGCGAAATTCTGACCGCTGAACGCGCCAGAGCGATGACGCCGGGGAGTTCCAGCGCCTGGCTGGGTGGTGTTTCTTCACCGACTGACGGCCACGCTGAACCTTCACTTGCGGCACCCGGTCTGGCGATTGCGGCTCAGCGCCTGGGCGCAATGGTCTTTCAGCAGTGCGCGGTGCGCGGGCTGGATATCTCGGCGGGACGCGTCAGCGGTGTGCTGACTGAACGCGGCTTAATTAAAACCAGCAGCGTGATCTGCGCCGGTGGGGCCTGGACATCGATGTTCTGCCGCCGCCACGGCATCGATCTGCCGCTGGGTAATGTGATTGGTACGGCATTCCGTACCGCACCTATCGAACAGAAAATTGCTTTGCCGCTGTATACCCCGGGCTTCGCCTGCCGTCCGCAGCTGGATGGCAGCTATACCGTTTCCGTCTCAGGCCGCGGGCGTCTTGAACCCGGTTTTCAGGGGCTGCGCTATGCACGCCAGTTCTACCCGACCTTTAAAGCGCGGCGCAAAAACCTGACCATTAATCTTGGCCTTGGCCCGTTCCTCAACGGCCCGGAATCGCTGGCACGCTGGCAGATGGATGGCATCTCGCCGTTCGAAAAAGTGCGCATTCTTGACCCGGCACCGGATATGGCGATGGTGCAGGAAGGGCTGAGTGCGATGCGCAAAGAGTTCCCGTCTATGGAAAACGTGCGTCTGGAGCAGGCCTGGGGCGGGATGATCGACAGCACCGCCGATGCGGTACCGGTGATCTCCCCGGTGGGTAAACTGCCGGGTCTGATTCTCTCGGCGGGTTACAGCGCCCACGGTTTCGGCATTGGCCCCGGTGCCGGTCGCCTGGCGGCCGATCTCGCCACCAAAGATACCCCGATTGTTGACCCGACGCCGTTCCGCTATGAGCGTCTGATCGACGGTTCCGGCCTTGATGCGCCGGGCATGATGTAAGGAGCTGAAATGACTATTGAATTCGTTGCAATGAATGAAAATCATCTGGATGCGGCATTTGCCCTGACGCAGCAGATGAAGTGGCCACACCGCCGCGCTGACTGGCAGCAGGCTCTTCTGCTGGGGGAAGGCCTGGTGGCGCAGGAAAATGGTGAGGTGATTGGCACCGCGCTGCGCTGGCGCTGGGGGCGTGACTACGCCACCCTCGGACTGGTGATTGTCGATGGCGCACAGCAGGGGCGCGGCATTGGTAAACAGCTGATGCAGCAGACGCTGGCGGCGCTTGAGGGCAGCAATGTGCGTCTGCACGCCACGGAGGCGGGGCAGCCGCTGTATGAAAAACTGGGTTTTGTCGCCACCGGACATGTCGAGCAGCATCAGTGCCGCGAACTGCCTGCCATCAAGGCAATTGCCTGTGGCCCGCAGCAGCGCTTACGTGTTGCCGGGGGACAGGATGCAGCGCTGCTGACGGCGCTGGATCGTCAGGCGCTGGGACAGCATCGCCCCCTGTTGATCGCCAACCTGATCGACAGCGCGGAGCGTTTCCTGGTGCTGGAAGAGAATGGCACGGCGGCGGGTTTTGCCTGCCTGCGTCGTTTTGGTCATGGCTATGCTATCGGCCCGGTGATCGCACGCACGCTGTCGAATGCGAAATTACTGGTCAGCCAGCTGTTAAGCGGTGTCAGTGGGGAGTTTGTGCGTATTGATACCGACCGTTCAGCGGGGCTGGGCCCGTGGCTGAATGACGTGGGGATGGTGGAAGTGGATGCACCGACCACCATGTACAAAGGCGTGCCGTGGCAGCCAGAAGCGGGCGGGATGCAGGCGTATGGGCTGATGAGCCAGGCGCTGGCCTGATGAACATTGTCTATAAGTCAGAACCCGAACGCGGGAATAAATGGGCCGCCCTGGTAGCAAAACTGGCCCCCGCCGCCAGCTTCCGCCTGTGGCCGGATATCGGTAACCCGGAAGACGTTGAATACCTGGTCGCCTGGGTGCCGCCGGACAATATTATGCAGCAGTTTCCGAATCTGAAAGTGCTGTTTTCCGTGGGAGCAGGGGCCGATCAGTTCGACTATGCCAGCCTGCCGCCTGGGCTGCCGGTGGTGCGGATGATTGAACCCGGCCTCACCAGCGGGATGGTGGAATACGTGACTTTTGCCGTGCTGGGCCTGCATCGTGATATGCCGCGCTACCTGCAACAGCAGCGCGATGGCCTCTGGCAGGTGCACAGTGTGCATACCGCAGCCAGCCGGCGTATTGGCGTGATGGGCCTGGGCACGCTGGGCGAGGCGGTACTGAAGCCGCTGGTGGCGATGGGCTTTGACTGTGGTGGCTGGAGCCGTACGCCGCGCGATCTGCCGGGTGTACGCTGCTGGGCCGGTAACGAACAGTTGACTGAATTCCTGGCGCGCACGGACATTCTGATCTGCCTGCTGCCGCTGACGGCCAGCACGGAAGGGATGCTGAATGCCGATCTGTTCAGCCAGCTGCCCGCTGGTGCCGCGCTGGTGCAGGTTGGGCGCGGTGCGCAGCTTAATCACGAGGATTTAGTCAGTGCGCTCGACAGCCAGCAGATGAGTGCCGCCGTGGTGGATGTCACCGCGCCGGAGCCGCTGCCCGCCGGGCATGCCTTCTGGCAGCATCCGGCGATCTGGCTGACGCCCCATATTGCCAGCCAGACGCAGCCAGAAAGTGCAGTGAAGGCACTGCTGGAGAATATTCGCCGCTATGAACGCGGAGAATCCATGATCGGCGTGGTCGATCGCGACAAAGGATATTGATATGGATAGGGCGCATTTAGTCGCACTGCGGCGAGATCTGCATCAGCATCCCGAACTGGGTTATCACGAGCACCGTACCAGCGGCCTGGTGGCTGACTTTCTCACTGCGTTGGGATTGGAAGTCCATCGCGGTATCGGGAAAACCGGCGTGGTGGGGGTGCTGAAACGCGGCACCAGCACGCGGGCAATCGGTCTGCGTGCCGACATGGATGCGCTGCCGATGGAAGATAACGGAAGCCAGCCGTGGAAAAGCCAGCAGCCCGGCAGATGCCATGCCTGTGGCCATGACGGACATACCGTGATGCTGCTGGGGGCCGCCGAACAGCTGGCTGCCGACCCGGATTTTGACGGGACGGTGAATTTTATCTTCCAGCCTGCGGAAGAGGGGCTGGCCGGGGCGCAGGCGATGATCGACGACGGCCTGTTTACCCGCTTCCCCTGTGATGCAGTTTACGCCATTCACAACTGGCCACAGCTCCCGCTGGGCACCGTGCAGACGCGGCCGGGGCCGATTATGGCGGCGGGCGATGCGTTCAGCATCACGGTCGAAGGTGGCGGCGGCCATGCCGCACAGCCACAGCTGACGCCGGATACCCTGCTGGCGACCAGTGAGCTGGTGGTGGCGCTGCACACTATCATCAGCCGCGATCTTGACCCCTGCGATCCGGCGGTGTTGACGGTGACGCGTATTAACGGCGGCTTCTCACACAATATGATCCCGGCACAGGCAACCCTGACCGGTACTGTACGCACCTTCGACAGCGCGGTGCAGGACCGCATTGAACAGCGAATGCGCGAACTGGCGCAGCATGTGACGGCAGCGCACGGGCTGACGGCCAGCGTAACCTATGACCGTTACTATCCGGCCACCCTCAATAGCGAATATGAAGCAGGTGTTGCACTGAATGCCGCACGCCGTGCCGGGCTTGAGCACGGCACCGCACCGAAACCGGCGATGACCTCGGAAGATTTCTCCTTCATGTTGCAGGCAAAACCGGGCGCTTATGTCTGGCTGGGCTCTGCGGAAAGCCGCCCGCTGCATCACTCTGAATACGACTTTAACGATGCGCTGATCCCGTACGGCATCCGCTGGTTTTGTGCGGTGGTGCAGGAAACGCTGGCGGTAAAAATTTAATCCAACGTTTAGGACGAATTACGAAAGTTAATGCTGCCGCCGCCCGTTGAACGGCAGCTTTCCCTTACGGCTTATTGCGATACTTGACCCATGCCCGCTAAGGGCAACTATTCATCTTCACGTCAATGAGGCAAATAAATGCACAATTTACTGGCTGAACAGCAGACATTCTCTGATAACGCCCTGTTTCTGGACGCTCGTGCAGAAAATGTTCCCCGTGGCGTAGTGACCGCACACCCGATCGTTATTGCCAAAGGCAAAGGTTCTGAAGTCTGGGATGTGGAAGGGAATCGTTATTTAGATTTTGTCGGCGGGATTGGCGTATTAAACGTTGGCCACAGTCATCCGGCGGTGATCAATGCCGTTACCGAGCAGCTGCAGCTGGTGACCCACGCCTGTTTCCAGGTGGCGGCCTACCCGGGCTATATCGAGCTGGCAAAACGCCTGAATAAGCTGGTTGGCGCGGGCGAAGAATTTAAAAGTGTCTTTTTCACCAGCGGCGCGGAAGCCGTAGAAAATGCGGTGAAAATTGCGCGTGCACATACTAACCGTCCCGGCATTATTGCTTTCGATGGTGCGTTCCACGGACGTACCTTATTAGGTGTGACCTTAACCGGCATGAGCCAGCCTTATAAGCAGAACTTCGGCCCGTTCCCGGGGGATATTTACCGTGTGCCCTTCCCGAATGCGTTCCACGATATTTCTGAAGAAGATTGCTTAAAAGCGCTGAATACCCTGTTTGCCGTGCAAATCCTGCCTGAGCGTGTGGCGGCGATCATTATCGAGCCGGTGCAGGGCGATGGTGGCTTCCTGACGGCATCTCCGGCGTTTATGCAGGCACTGCGCGACATCACTGAACGTCACGGCATTCTGCTGATCTGCGATGAAGTGCAGACCGGCTTTGGCCGTACCGGCAAGATGTTTGGCTTCCAGCACACCGGCATTGTGCCGGATCTGGTCACCGTGGCGAAAAGCCTCGGCGGCGGCCTGCCGATATCTGGCGTGGTGGGGAAAGCGGCCATTATGGATGCACCGACCCCGGGCGGGCTGGGCGGCACCTATGGCGGTAACGCGCTGGGCTGCGCGGCTGCGCTGGCGGTGCTTGATCTGTTTGAGCAGGGTAATCTGCTGGAGCGTTCTAACCAGCTCGGTGAGCAGTTGAATGCACGTCTGCAACAGCTGGCCGACAAATACGCCTGTATTGGTGAAGTGCGCGGCATTGGTTTTATGCAGGCGGTGGAGATTATCGACTTCGAAACCAAACAGCCGGATGCGGCATTGACGCAGAAAATCCTCGATTGCGCCTGCCAGGAAGGATTGTTACTGATTAAATGTGGTCTGCATCGCAATACCGTGCGTTTCCTGGCACCGCTGGTCACCAGTGATTCCCAGCTGGAAGAGGCGCTGCATATTTTTGATATCGCACTGGCGCGTGCAACGGGGCGTTTAGGCTAATCATAAAGATGCTTCCTCATTGATATTATTGCAGTTATTGATGATAACGCTCGAAGGGTATAGCGCGGTAAAACACTGGCGTAAGTTGTTGAAAGCGTGTTATACCATTTGAGTGATGTAAAACAATGAAGGGGTTCTATGAACGGCTTAATGAAACTGGACCGTATCGATATTAATATTCTGGTGCAGCTACAGAAAGATGGCCGTATCAGCAATGTGAACCTTGCCGATGCCGTTGGGCTTTCGCCCAGCCCCTGCCTCCAACGCGTGAAGCGCCTTGAAACCGCGGGTTTTATTACCGGTTATGAGGCCCACATCAATCTGACGAAAATCACCGACTCGGTCACTGTTTTCACTGAAGTGACGCTTTCCGGCCATCGCCGCGAAGATTTTATGAAGTTTGAGAACGCCATCCGCGAGGTGGATGAACTGATGGAATGCCACCTGATTACCGGTGGTTATGACTATCTGCTGCGCTTTATTACCCGCAGTATTGAGCATTATCAGGAAGTGATTGAGGGACTGCTGGATGCCAAAGTGGGCATCGACAAATACTTCAGTTATATCGTGATTAAATCGCCGATTATGAAAAGCAGTGTGCCTCTGCGCTCGCTGATTACGCGCCATACCCAGGTTGAGTTTTAACCGCGGGGCGGGCATGCCCGCCCCCTACAGCGACTTACTCCCATAGGGGCATCGCATGCCCATCCGCCTTAAGCGACTCACTCCCACAGGGGCGAGCATGTCCGCCCCCTACAGCGACTGACACCCACAGTGACATCGCATGCCCATCCGCCTTAAACGACTGACTCCCGCAGGGGCATCGCATGCCCATCCGCCTGTAGCTACTCCCTCCCGTAGGGGCGTGGCATGCCGCGCCCGGGATGGCTGAACTCCCCCGGCAGAATATTTCCCCACTTCCCACCAATTCCCCACAAAACGCCGTCTTACCCGCTATGAACCAAAAAACTCCTGCCGCTAAAGGCCTTACACTCTTTTTATCCGCTAAAAAAAGAGTCAGGAATCCTTATGCTGAAGCCGCTTGTGCCCGCCATTGCCGAATGGCAGCGCGATGACTATCTGTTAAGCAGTGACCCGCAAAAACTCGATATTGACTGGGTTCATCGTCAGATCGCCGAAAAGAGTTACTGGGCGCAGGGGCAGACGCGGGAGATGACCGAACGCTCTCTCGCTGCTTCCCTGACATTCGGTATTTATCATCATCAGCAGCAGGTGGGCTTTGGGAGGCTGATCACCGACTACAGCCGCTTTGCTTACCTCAGTGATGTGATGATTGATGATGCGCATCGCGGCAAAGGCCTCGGCGGCTGGTTTGCCGCGACCATCCTGACCCACCCGGAATTACACACGATAAAACGCTGGATGCTGGCCACCGACGATGCCCACGAGGTCTATCGCCGTGCAGGATGGCAGCCGGTAGAAAAGCCACAACGATTGATGGAATTTGTTCCCACCCCACCAGAGGAAAACACCCCATGAGTTACCGCGTTGGCGTCGATATTGGCGGATCGTTTACGGATTTTGCGCTGCTGGACGAGCGTGATAATAGCATCCGTACCCTGAAAGTGCTGTCCCGCCCTGACAGTCCGGGCAGCGAAATCACGACCGGGCTGGCGGCGTTTACGCAGCGCGACGGCATTGATCCGACAGAGATTACCTATTTTACTCACGGCACCACCGTTGGCGTGAACGCGGTGATCCAGCGTAAAGGGGTCAGGCTGGCGCTGTTCACCACGGAGGGGTTCTGCGATGTCCTGGAACTGGCCCGGCTTAAAATTCCCCATATTCACGATCTGTTCTCGCGCCGGCCGACGCCGTTAATCTCCCGTGACCGGGTCTTTGCGATTACCGAACGTACTGACCGTGATGGCAAAGTGCTACAGCCTGTTGACCGCCAGAGCGTGGTCAATGCGGTTGACGCTGCCCGTGCGGCAGGCTGTGAAGGCATCGTGGTTTCGCTGCTGCACAGCTATCGCAACGGCAGCAATGAAGCATTGGTGCGTGAGATTGTGGCCGAACTGGCTCCCGATCTGCTGACCTCCTGTTCGGCAGAGATCTGGCCGATTATCCGTGAATACGAGCGTACCATTACCGCCGTGATTAACGCCTATGTGCAGCCGAAAGTGATCCACTATCTGGACTCTTTCGAGCGGGCGTTAAAGGAGATGGGGGTGCCGGTGCCGCCGCGTATTACCAAATCCAACGGTGGGGTGATGGGGCTGGCGCAGGCCAAAGCCGAATGCGTACAGATGGTGCTGTCCGGCACTGCCTCCGGGGTGATGGGGGCCAGCTATATTGCGGAAAGCTGCGGCTTCGACCGACTGTTGAGCCTGGATATCGGCGGTACCAGCGCCGATGTGGCGGTGATTATCAATGGCCGCCCGGAATACGGCAGCGGTGAAATTATCGGGGACTTCCCCATTTATATTCCCTCTGTTTCTGTCACCTCGGTCGGTCAGGGCGGGGGGTCTATCGCCTGGATTGACAGCCTCGGCGTGTTGCAGGTTGGCCCGGACAGCGCCGGTTCCCTGCCTGGCCCGGTGTGCTTCCGTCGTGGCGGCACTGAAGCCACCGCCACGGATGCCTTTGCTGCCTGTGGCCTGATTGGTCACGGCGATCTGGGTTATAACGCGGTGCAGGTGGATGTGGCCGGGGCGCGTGCAGCGGTCGGTAAACTGGCAGAACCGCTGGGGATCAGCATTGAAGAGACGGCAGAAAATATTATCGCACTGGCCATCTCCAGTATGTACAGCGACACCAGCGGACTGATCTCACGCTTTGGCCTCGACCCGCGCGAGTTCTATTTCCTCGCCTTCGGCGGTGCCGGGCCGATGATGGGCTGCTTCCTGGCGCGTGAGCTGAAACTGAAAGGCGTGGTGGTGCCGCCGACACCGGGCGTACTGTCTGCGCTCGGTGGGCTGGTCGCCGACATCAAAAACGACTTTATCCGCACGCTGTACTGCGATCTGACGGCGGCGGTCAGCGACCGCCTGCAACAGAATGCCCAACAGCTTCGCACCGAAGCCGAAGGCTGGCTGGCGCGTGAATATGGTGCAGATTTGCCATACGAACTCAGCTTCTCGGCCGATATGCGTTATCGCGGCCAGTCTTTTGAGATCGATGTGGTGCTGCAACCGTCATGGTTGCTGGAGGGCGATCTGGCGGCGATCCGCAGTGCCTTCGATGCGCATCATACCCGGTTGTTTGGTCATCATGATGCAGAGGCCGCGGTGCAGTTGATCAACCTGCGGCTGGTGCTGTCATCGCCCACCCCAAAACCGCGCCTGACAACGCTGGCGGCGGCTGAGGGGCCGGTGCCGGTCGTGCGCCAGGTTGAAGCCTGGATTGACGGAGGCTGGTGGCAGGTGGATGTGGTGTCACGCGGTGCGCTGTTCGCCGGGCACCAGCTCACCGGCCCGGTGATCATTGCACAGGATGACTGCACCACCTGTGTTCCCCCGCAAATGCAGGTCGATGTTGACCACTTTGGCAACCTGATTATCACCCCGCAAACCGGAGCACATCATGGCAATTGATGGTCGTAACCTGCAAATTCTCGCCAACTACTGCGCGGCGGCGGCCGATGCGATGGCGTTTACCCTGATGCGCACCGCGCACTCGACGTTTGTTAAAGAGACGGAAGATTTCTCCTGTCAGATTGTCAGCCGTGACGGCCTGGCATTTGCATCGCCGCGCAGCTTTGGCGCCCCCTGGTACAGCGGTATTGATTATGGCCCGGTGCTGGAGCTGATTGATGGCTACCAGGAAGGGGATATCTGCATCACCAATGATTCCTACGCGGGCAATGTCGCCACGCATTCGCCGGATATTCATATCTGGAAGCCGGTATTTCATGAAGGAGAAATTACCTGTTTTGTGGTGGGGCATATTCACAACACCGACGTGGGCGGTGCGGTACCGGCTTCCCTGTCGCGTTCGCTGACGGAAATCGTGCAGGAAGGCATCCGCATCCCGCCGCTGAAAATCATCAGCGGCGGCGTGCTGAACCATGAAGTGGCACGCATTATGCGGCTTAACGTGCGTGCGCCGGATCAGAACTGGGGCGACTTTAATGCCCAGATCGCGTCCGTGAATATTGGTGAACGTAAGGTACAGGAGATTATCGCCCGCTTTGGTATTGATGATTTCCTCACCGGGATTGACGGTATTCTTGATTATGCCGAACAACAGGCACGCGGCATTATCAGCACCATTCCGGACGGTGACTACTTCTATGCCGATTACGCGGATGAAGATGGCGAAGGCGGTTATCCGTGCCGCATTGCCGTGACACTGCGTGTAAAAGGTGACAGCCTGGTGCTGGATTATACCGGCAGCGATCCGCAATTGATGTCCTCGCTGAATATGCCAACCGGCGGGCGCGAACGTCATCCGCTGGCACTGGTTGGCGTGACCTATGTCCTCTCGACGCTGGACCGTTCGCTCCTGCTGAATGCCGGTACGCTGCGTCCAACGCGGGCAATCCTGCCGCTGGGCACCATCATGAACTGTGAAGCCCCGGCCGCTGTCGGCATGCGCTCTCTGACCTGCGCCATGTCGCAGATTGCCACCGTCGGTGCTTTCTCGCTGGCGATGCCGGAGCGCCTGCCGGCGAACTCACCGGGCGGTAACTCGATTATCAATATTCGTACCGTGGATGGGCTAAATCGCAGCGTGGTGGCCTCGCTCGGCCCGGTCGGCGGCGGTGCGGGCGGTACACCGAAACATGATGGCCCGGACGGTTCCGGCGGTCTGTCAGCCTTCCTGAAAAACACACCGATTGAGATCAATGAAGCCGAGGTCCCGGTGCGTTTTCTGCGTTATGGTCTGGCGGCAGACAGCGCAGGGGCCGGAGAGTATCGCGGTGGGCTGGCGACGGAAATGGCCTTTGAGGTATTTGCACCGAACACCACCATTACGGCGCGTAACCGCAACCGCTCCGTCTTCTCTTCTGCGGGGGCGGCCGGTGGGCGGGCCGGAAGTACCTCATGGTTCCGTACTGAACATGCGGATGGCCGGGTGACGGAACACGGAAATACCGATGTGATCCACTGTGGTCCTGGCGATGTGGTGGCCATCAAAGGCCCGGGCGCGGGTGGCTACGGACTGGCGAAACACCGCCGGGTGCAGGCTGTTCTGCAGGATGTGCAGTGTGGTTTCCTGACGGAGCAGGCGGCGCGTGAGCAGTACGGTGTGGCGTTGCAGTGCGGTGAGATCGACGAGATCGGTACAGCCCGTCTGCGTGCCGTTATGCCGGAGGGGAACGGCGAACACTTTGATGTGGGCGAAGCCCGTCGCACCTTTGAAGCGGTCTGGACCCCGGAACGTTATCAACTGCTGACTGCATTTCTGGCGCAGCAACCGGTCGTGTGGCGTCACTTCCTTAAGCACCAGGTTTTTGCGGCGGTGAAAGCGGGTGAGGGCAATGAGCTGACGCTGGATGAACAGATGTCGCAGTTGTTTGCGGAGCTTAAGCTGCGGTTCCCGGCGCTGGGCGCGGTGTAATGATTTCCCCACACAAATTCTGCGAGACGTCCCGAATAACGGGATTTGTGTGGGGATTGTTTTGTATTTTAAATATTTTTAATTTTTTCCTGCAGTCATAGTATCCGGGATGATGATTTCGCTGGCCAATATCGTCCCGGAACCTTCTGGTCCGGGATAATATTACTTCACCAGCGCCAGCGAGAACCCATCCCAGCCTTTGGCACCCACGGTCTGAATGGCGGTGGCATCCAGGCGTGGATCGTGGCCCATCTGCGAAAGAAAATCACGTACTCCCTGGATGTTCCAGTCGCTGGTATCCCCATCGGCAACCCGTCCGTTACGCACGACGTTATCACCAATAATCAGGGTGCCTGAACGTGAGTACTGTATTGCCCACTCCAGATAGGCCGGATTATTGCGTTTGTCGGCATCAATAAAGATCATATCAAAAGGCGCTGCGTCAGCCAGTGTGGGCAGGGTATCCAGTGCGGCACCCACGCGGATCGTGACCTTGCTCTCCAGCCCGGCACGTCGAATATTCTGCGCGGCAATCTCTGCGTGATGCGCTTCATACTCCAGGGTAATCACTTTTCCGTCTTCCGGCAGCGCCCGCGCCAGCCACAGTGTGCTGTAGCCGCCCAGCGTTCCGATTTCCAGAATGCGTTTTGCGCCGACCATTTTCGCCAACAGATTAAGCAGTTTTCCCTGATTCGGGGCCACATCAATGGCAGGTAACCCGGCGGCCTGGTTGTTTTCCAGCGCGGCCAGCAGTGCCGCATCCTGTGGCACCAGTTGTTCCACCAGATATTGGTCGACCTGTGTCCAGCGTGGCTGATTCATGGGGTTTCCTTTCACATAATTGACGGGATCATTGTCGCCGGGGCAGCCTGGAAGGTGTCGGCCTGAAGGGAACGGGGCGACTTTTTCTGGCCGCCCCGTGCAGGGATTACTCTTCGTCAGCAAAATACCAGTAGCCGCTGTTGACCAGCGCGGCCAGCTGGGCGAGGAAGGACGGGTCGTCCAGCGCATCGCCGAACTGATCCTGCCCCAGCGTTAAATCGTTCGCCAGTGCGGTCAGGGCTGCACGGTGCGGCGATTCCACCTGCTCACCGTTAATAAATACGGCCTGACCAATCGAGACCACGCGCAGGCCGCCAAGGCGTGACAGCCTGTCACCCTGTTGCAGCGCATCATAGATCTCATCCGGTTGATAAGGCGGTTCCGGCGGGGCGACATCCAGTTCGTGGCGCGACTGCGAAACAAACTCACCGAACCACTGGTTAAAGTGTTCAGGCTGGTTGATGACGTCCATCATCATGGCGCGAATACCATCGAGTTCGTCAGGCAGGATCTCTGCATTATGTTCGCGTGGCTGCACATCCGGATCGCTGAAGCGACGGCTGCCCAGCTCACGTGCCAGCACGTAATCAGCAAAGCCGCTGATCAGTTCACGTCCGCTTGGCGCACGGAAACCGACTGAATAGTTAATCGCGTTTTCCAGTGAGTAGCCTTCGTGCGGGAATCCTGGCGGGATGTAAAGAATATCGCCCGGCTCCATCTCTTCATCGATAATCGCGTCAAAGGGTTCAACCTGGAGCAGGTCCGGGTGCGGACAGTGCTGTTTCAGCTCCGTTTTTTCACCCACACGCCAGCGACGACGGCCGGTTCCCTGAATGATAAACACATCATACTGATCGAAGTGTGGGCCAACGCCACCGCCCGGCACCGAGAAGGAAATCATCAGATCGTCAACGCGCCAGTCGGGGATCATCCGGAAGGGATGCATCAGGGCGGCAGAAGGTTCATGCCAGTGGTCTACGGCCTGTACCAGCAGTGACCAGTTATTTTCGCCAAGATGATCAAAGCTCTCAAACGGGCCATGGCTGACTTCCCATTTACCCTCCTGGTGACTCACCAGACGGCTGTCGACTTCATTCTCCATCGCCAGACCCGCCAGTTCGTCGGGTGAAATAGGGTCTACGAAGTTTTTGAAACCGCGCTTGAGGACTACCGGGCGTTTCTGCCAGTAGCGCTGAATAAAATCGGGCCAGTTGAGATCGAGCTGATAATCCATGATGGTTTCCTGAAACGCGTAAGTGGAAAGATTATAACAGCGCACGGCCACTGTGTAATGTCATGGCCGGGGGGAAAATTACTCGTGCTTGTGCAGCATTTCCTGGCGCTGGAATTCGACTTCCATACGTGCGCCGCCAAGCTCGCTGGTGCTGGCACGAATATCCCCCGCGTACTGTTCGAGGATATCGCGTGCCAGTGACAGGCCCAGCCCCTGGCCGGGGCGCAGTGTATCGGCACGCTGACCGCGAATAAACACCAGGTCACGCTTGTTCTCCGGAATGCCAGGACCGTCATCCTCAACGATAAGCAGCAGTGTTTTTTCCGTCTGTTGCACGCTGACCTCAACGAACTCCAGGCAGTATTTGCAGGCGTTATCCAGTACGTTGCCCATCACTTCCATAAAATCGTTCTGCTCACCGACGAAAATCACCTCCGGTGAAATATCCAGCGTCAGAACAACGCCTTTTCGCTGATAGACTTTATTCAGTGCCGAGCACAGCCCGTCGAGCAGGGCCGGCACCGAATGCACATCGCGCTTCAGTGCATGGTGATCGGCCTGCATGCTGGCGCGATGCAGGTAATAGCCAATCTGCTGGGAGATACGGCTGATCTGCTCCAGCATGATCGGTTCGGCCTGTTCGATGGAGAGATTGCGTTCACCGCGCAGCGAACGCAGCGTAGTTTGCAGCACCGCCAGCGGGGTTTTCAGGCTGTGCGTCAGATCGCTCAACGTTGTGCGGTAACGGGTGTAGCGCTGGCGTTCGTTATCCAGCAGCAGGTTCAGATTTCGCACCAGCCCTTTTAGCTCCTGGGGCGGGGCGGGATCAAGCGTGTCGCGATTGCCACCTTCCAGCTCACGGACCTGGGCCGCCAGTGCGCCAATCGGACGCAGACTCCAGTGGGCTGCCAGCCACAGCAACGGGATAATCAGCAGCAGATTGGCCAGCAAGACATAGCTGAACCACGACCACACCACGTCAGAGTGTTGTAGCTCTTGCGGAATGGAGTCGACCACTACAATGGTCAGCGCCGGCAGGTTGGGCGTGGCATCATAACGGTTCACCGCCACCGAGTGGGTGAAGGTATCGTTGCCATCATCGTCATAGGCGCTGAGTTTACTTTGTGCATCCCGATCGTTGCCCAGCACTTCGCGGCTGGTGTGATTATTGGTGTCGATCTCATAAAAATCCGACTTATTCAGCCATTCGCGGCGGATCTTGCTGCGAATATCGGGGACGTCGCGCTGTTGCCACAGCAGTTTGCCGTTATTGTCGTAAATAAACACCAGCGCAGGAAAATTGAGCGTCATGCGCTCAGGCTGCACGATAGTCAGCTTATTGTCCTGCCACTGGGAGAGAGTGAAAAACAGATTACTTTCGCTGCGCAGCACGCGGTAGGTGTTTTTATCGAAGCTCACCACATAACCGATGACCGCCACCATGCCGTAGGAGAGCGACATGGTTAACACGACCGCTGCGGTAGCGAGTAAGAAACGGACCCGCAGCGAAAGCGGTTTTTTGCGGCGCCAGTTAAACATGCTCAGAGATCGAAGCGGTAGCCCTGACCGCGCACCGTAGTGATGACGTCCTGAGCGTGCTCTGCCAGGATTTTTTTGCGTAAGCGGCCCATCAGCACATCAATCGTGTGACTCTCGCGCAGTTCGGCATCGGGGTAGAGTTGCAGCATCAGCGAGTCTTTGCTGACCACTTTGCCTGCATTGCGTATCAGCGTTTCAATAATGGTGTACTCGAAGGCGGTCAGTTTGATCTGCTGCTCATTGATCGTCAGCTCACGGCGTGAGAGATCCACCTGAAAAGGGTGCAGGGTGATAATTTGCGAGGCTAACCCGCTGTTGCGGCGCATCAACGCCTGCATCCGGGCCACGACCTCTTCAATATGAAAGGGCTTGGTCACGTAATCATCGGCACCGGCTTCCAGTGCTTCAACTTTAGCCTGCCAGCCGTCACGCGCGGTGAGGACCAGAATCGGCTGACGGACTTCCTGGCTGCGCCAGCGGCGGATCAGCGCCATGCCGTCTTCATCCGGCAGCCCGAGATCGACCAGGGTAATATCCGGTGTGTGTTCATTGAGGAAATAGTCGGCTTCTTTCGCGTCTTCGGCGGCATCAACCTGGTGGCCCATCTCACGCAACTGCACCGCCAGATGATGACGCAGCAGCGGATTATCTTCCACAACTAACACTCGCATAACCGAATCCTTAATAAGATCAAATAACCAGAATTAACAACATAGCCCCAGGAGACCTGAAGGTGCAATAGCCCGAACGGTGGCTCGCTTTTTTTGGGGGCACAACAGGCGTTAAGTATAGGGGAGATCAGATAAACAAGAGGTTAACACGGGCCGACTGAGCCGGCCCGGTGGGGCGAGATTATTTCAGGTCGTCAACCATCTGGATGGCGCGGCCGATATAGTTGGCCGGGGTCATCTGCTTCAGGCGAGTTTTCTCGTCTTCCGGCAGATCCAGTCCGTCGATGAAGGTTTTCATGCCTTCAGCGTCAACACGTTTACCGCGCGTCAGTTCTTTCAACTTCTCGTAAGGTTTTTCGATGCCGTAACGGCGCATGACTGTCTGGATCGGTTCAGCCAGCACTTCCCAGTTGTGATCCAGCTCGTCCAGCAGACGCGCGCGGTTCACTTCCAGTTTGGAGATGCCTTTCAGCGTTGCCTGATAAGCGATCAGCGCATAACCCACGCCCACGCCGAGGTTACGCAGTACCGTGGAGTCGGTCAGGTCGCGCTGCCAGCGTGATACCGGCAGTTTGCTGGCCAGGTGCTGCATCATGGCGTTAGCCAGGCCCAGGTTGCCTTCGGAGTTTTCGAAGTCAATCGGGTTCACCTTGTGCGGCATGGTGGAAGAACCGATTTCACCCGCAATGGTTTTCTGCTTGAAGTGGTTCAGTGCGATGTAACCCCAGACATCACGATCGAAGTCGATCAGAATGGTGTTAAAGCGCGCCATGCAGTCAAACAGCTCGGCAATGTAGTCGTGCGGCTCGATCTGCGTGGTGTACGGATTCCATGTCACGCCCAATGACGTCACGAAGGTTTCACTGAATTCATGCCAGTCCACTTCCGGGTACGCCGCGATGTGGGCGTTGTAGTTGCCCACGGCACCGTTGATTTTACCCAGGATTTCAATGCGTTCTAACTGGCGCAACTGACGCTCAAAGCGATAGGCAACGTTCGCCATCTCTTTACCCAGCGTTGACGGCGTTGCAGGCTGGCCGTGGGTGCGCGACAGCAATGGGATATCACGGTACTGCACCGCCAGGTCCTTCACGGCGACGATGATTTTGTTCCAGTAAGGCACAATCACCTCACGGCGTGCGGTTTCCAGCATCAGCGCGTGTGACAGGTTATTGATATCTTCTGAAGTACAGGCGAAGTGAATAAATTCAGATACCGCGTGCAGGGCAGGGACGGATTCCACTTTCTCTTTCAGAAAGTATTCCACTGCTTTCACATCGTGATTGGTGGTGCGCTCAATGGTTTTGATGCGCGCAGCGTCTTCTTCGCTGAAACTGCTGACAATAGCATCAAGGTAAGCGTTTGCGTCGGCATCAAATGCAGGAACTTCCTTGATCGCAGCGCAGGTTGCCAGTTTCTGTAACCAGCGAACTTCAACTTCAACGCGGAATTTCAGCAGGCCATATTCGCTGAAAATACCACGCAGTGGGCTGACTTTGTCGCCATAACGGCCATCTACAGGTGAGACGGCGGTCAGAGAGGATAATTCCATTGTTGCTGCTCCAGGATCGGTTAAAAAATCAGGTTGGGGTCCCGTTAAGGCGGGCCAGAATCGCTTTTGCCTCATTGACTAAGCGGTTACGGGAAAACATCAGCTGCAGACGGCCACCGCCGACCTGCTGCCACAACACCGCTGCACGGATACCCGCCAGCAATGTTGCACGAACTTTGCTCTGTACCTGACTATTCTGCAGGACAGCCGGTGAACCGGTGACCTGGATGCGCGGGCCGAGCGGGCTGATTACATCGACATAAATCCCTGCCATCGCGCTTAACAGGGTATCGGATTCCAGATCGTAGTGCGCCAGTTGGCGATCGAGCTGGGCAATACGGCTGGACAACTCATTCGGTGCCGTTTTGCTGGCGTTCAGTTTACGCTCCAGCACCATCATACTCAGCGTGTAACGCGTCAGTTCGGCGCCCAGACCCTGGCGGCTGTTGCTGTTCAGCACGGCCAGCAGGGTTTCCAGACCAAACTGCAGGTTTGCTTCGTCGTTACCGAACACCGCCAGTGTGGATGACGGGTTCAGGTCCAGCAGGCTCTTCAGCGATGTTTTTAACGCATCGGGCGGGCACTGTCCCTGGTGCGCCAGTTGCTGCACCAGGTGAGCGGACTGGCAGACGCCAGCCAGTGCCAGAGTAATATCATAGTAATTCTTCGCCACGGTAACTCCTGTATACGCCAGACTTCAGGCTGCTGGTACGTTGGCTGCTGTTCTGCGGCCCGACTGTTGATGTGTTAACCCGCTTATGCGTTAACCAGCGGCTGACGCTGCTCGATGATGCCACCACCCAGGCAGACTTCATCGATATAGAAAACCGCCGACTGCCCAGGCGTCACGGCTGCCACCGGCTGGTCAAAACGTACTTCAATACGTTCAGCATCCAGCGGGGTGACAGTGCAGGGGATATCTTCCTGACGATAACGGGTTTTCACCATGCAGCGCAGCGGTGCGGTCAGCGTTTCGCGATCCACCCAGTGCAACTGCTGAGCAATCAGGCCCGTGGACATCAGACGCGGATGGTCGTGGCCCTGAGCAACCACCAGTACATTGTTCGCTACGTCTTTATCGACCACGTACCAGGGCTCTTCGTTACCGTCTTTGGTACCGCCGATGCCCAGCCCTTTACGCTGGCCCAGCGTGTGGTACATCAGACCCTGATGCTGCCCGACGGTGTCACCGTCAACGGACACAATCGGCCCCGGCTGAGCGGGCAGATAACGGCCCAGGAACTCGGTAAATTTGCGCTCACCAATAAAGCAGATGCCGGTGGAGTCTTTTTTCTTCGCGGTGATCAAATCAAGCTGTTCTGCAATACGGCGGACTTCGGGTTTCTCTAATTCGCCCACCGGGAACAGGCTTTGTGCAATCTGTTCATGACCGAGGGTGTAGAGGAAGTAGCTCTGATCTTTATTGCCATCCAGACCGCGCAGCAGGCGGCTTTTACCGTCCACATCCTGGCGACGCACGTAGTGACCGGTGGCGATGTAGTCGGCCCCCAGATCTTCGGCGGCAAATTCCAGGAAGGCTTTAAATTTGATCTCTTTATTGCAGAGAATATCAGGATTGGGCGTACGGCCCGCTTTGTATTCCGCCAGGAAGTGTTCAAACACGTTGTCCCAGTATTCGGCGGCAAAATTGACCGTATGCAGATAGATACCGAGCTTGTCACAGACTGCCTGCGCATCGGCTAAATCTTCCGCTGCGGTGCAATACTCCTCACCATCATCCTCCTCCCAGTTTTTCATAAACAGGCCTTCAACCTGATAACCCTGTTGCTGGAGCAACCAGGCGGAAACGGAGGAGTCAACGCCGCCGGACATCCCGACGATCACTTTTTTCTGGCTGTTAGAACTGTTCAACATTGCTTGTCCGACTTTAAGGAGCCGTTAAAGGCGACTCTGATAAAATTGCGCGGCATTCTATCACGCGTCGGCGACCTGCGCACTCTCGCTAAACGGCCACTGGAAGGCACTGAGGATCTCCAGCGGATAGCGCGGCCCGGTCTGATAAATGTGCAGGCTTTCTGCGACCAGTGGTGAGCGCAGTTTTTTTGACGTCATGATCTCCTGCGGCGGCAGCCACCAGCAGCGATCAATATCGCGGTCCTGTGGGTAGGTGTCGATCGCTTCAGGCAGATCCAGGGCGAACAGGAAACGCAGGAACGGGGTGTTATCCGGGGCAATCCACTGGTGCAGACGTAAAAAGGCCTGGGGAATCGCATCAATGCCGGTCTCTTCCGACAGTTCACGCACCGCTGCCTGAAGCAGCGTTTCATCCGCTTCCAGATGGCCCGCAGGCTGGTTCCAAGTTGTGCGTCCACGCACACGTTCTTCTACTACCAGAAACTGTCCTTCAGCCTGTACCACCGTGGCTACGGTGACGTGCGGTTTAAACATAATGTCCTCCATTCGGTTAAGACGCGCAGCGTGCCACGCGTTAAAAAGTCAGATTTCGTTGCTGATATCACGCCATTCGCCTGGCGCCAGACCCTGTAACTGTAACGCACCCATGGAGAAACGGATCAGCCGCAGGGTGGGAAAGCCAATATGCGCCGTCATTCGACGTACCTGACGGTTACGCCCTTCAAACAGGGTGATTTTCAGCCAGCAGGTCGGAATCGCTTTGCGCTCACGAATCGGAGGTTGACGATCCCACAACCAGTCGGGGGCGGCCACTTTTTCTACCCCGGCGGGCAGGGTGGGGCCATCTTTCAGATTTACGCCAGTGCGTAACGGTTGCAGGTCACTCTCCTGCGGATCGCCCTCGACCTGTACAAAATAGATTTTTCCGGTGCGTTTACCGGGCTGGGTCAGCGTGGCCTGGAGTGCGCCGTCATTGGTCAGCACCATCAGCCCTTCGCTGTCACGGTCAAGGCGCCCGGCAGCATAAATACCCGGCTGGGGAACATAATCTTTTAGCGTGCGGCGCCCGGCTTCATCGCTGAACTGGGGCAACACATCAAAGGGCTTATTAAACAGCACCACGCAACGTGGGCCTTTAACGGCTGGTTTGGCGGCGCGGCGCGGGCCGGAACGCCCAGGGTGATGATTCGTCAAGGAAGATTTTCGCATGGTCTTTGCACTGAGTAACAATGAGTGCATTATACCGCAATCCCGAGATGATTGGCGCGGAGTCAATATTCAAGTAGTATTGACGCGCATCTTACAAGTCATTAACAAAAAAAAGCGCTCGAAGGAGAGGTTAATGGAAAGCAAAGTAGTTGTTCCGGCGGAAGGTCAGAAAATCACCCTGGATCAGGGAAAACTCAACGTACCTAACAATCCAATCATCCCGTTCATCGAAGGTGATGGCATTGGCGTTGACGTGTCTCCAGTGATGATCAAAGTTGTTGATGCCGCTGTGCAGAAAGCTTACAACGGTGAGCGTAAAATTTCCTGGATGGAAATTTACACCGGTGAGAAATCGGTAGAGCTTTACGGCCAGGATGTCTGGTTACCAGAAGAAACCCTCGACCTGATTAAAGAATATCGCGTTGCCATCAAAGGCCCACTGACCACCCCGGTCGGCGGCGGTATTCGTTCCCTGAACGTTGCCCTGCGTCAGCAGCTTGATCTGTACATCTGCCTGCGTCCTGTCCGTTACTACACCGGCACACCAAGCCCGGTGAAACGCCCGGAAGACACCGATATGGTGATTTTCCGTGAGAACTCCGAAGATATCTATGCGGGTATCGAGTGGAAAGCGGGTACGCCGGAAGCAGATAAAGTCATCAAGTTCCTGCGTGATGAAATGGGCGTGAAGAAAATTCGCTTCCCTGAGCAGTGCGGTATCGGCGTTAAGCCATGTTCAGAAGCGGGCACCCAGCGTCTGGTGCGTGCAGCCATCGAATACGCAATCACTAACGACCGTGATTCTGTAACGCTGGTTCACAAAGGCAACATCATGAAATTCACCGAAGGCGCTTTCAAAGACTGGGGTTACCAGTTGGCGAAAGAAGAATTCGGCGGTGAGCTGATCGATGGTGGTCCGTGGATGACGGTGAAGAACCCGAACACCGGCAAAGAGATCGTCATTAAAGACGTGATCGCCGATGCCTTCCTGCAGCAGATCCTGCTGCGTCCGGCTGAGTATGACGTAATTGCCTGTATGAACCTGAACGGTGACTACATCTCTGACGCCCTGGCGGCGCAGGTGGGCGGTATCGGTATTGCTCCGGGTGCTAACATCGGTGACGAATGTGCACTGTTTGAAGCCACCCACGGTACTGCACCTAAGTATGCTGGCCAGGATAAAGTGAACCCAGGTTCTATCATCCTGTCTGCAGAAATGATGCTGCGTCATATGGAATGGTTCGAAGCCGCTGACCTGATTGTTAAAGGCATGGAAGGCGCAATCGCTGCCAAAACCGTGACCTATGACTTCGAACGTCAGATGGACGGCGCTAAGTTGCTGAAAGCGTCAGAGTTTGGCGACGCGATGATTAAACACATGTAATCAGCTTGATGATGCTGTGCTGACGGGAACCTGATGGTTCCCGTTTTTTATTATTAGCATTCTAACGGTTATCAAAATATTATCAAAATAATTTATCAAAACGTAAACCTACTGATAGAATGTTAAATACAAATATTGAACTTGGGATTGATGGAACCTCCATATGCCTCACAACTTACTCATTGAAAGTGTTAATTTAGACTCAAAGTGCTGGGTTGTTCGTTCTGGTGTTCGTTATAGATATATATCGCAATTCTTCGATGGTGATTTTATCGCAACTGGACACCTTGATGATTATGAATTAGAACCCGGGGTGTTTGATGAGGAATTAAGCCATGCTAATTTTTCTCATTTTTTTCCTGAAATAGATGGTGCAATAACGAGAAATATAAAAACCCAAATTGAAAATTTCGTACTTGATATGAGTGTCGGGGATGTCGTTTTTACGATGGATTCAATGAATGTTATCCCTGGTGTTATTAAGTCAGGTCCTTTTATTAGTTTGGATGCAATTTCTCAGAACGAAGGTTTTTATGTTCGTAGAAGTGTAGAATGGGGGGAGCCTATTTCTAGACGGTCTATACCTATAACTATTCAAAGATGTTTTAATGCTTATCAAGCAATTTTTTCGCTAGGTGACAGTTCAAAAGAAATATTCCATTGGTTGATGGCATTTTTTATTTCGGATAATAGTTATTACGGTAGTTTACGAGTTGAGCAGCCGAATGCTATAAAACACCATACCTTAAAGCAATTAAATGAACTAATCGATCGTATACAAGTACTTTCATTGTTAATTGGCGAGCATTTAGATAATAACATTCAGGAAGACTTTGTTTTAACCTTCGAAGACATTCGAGATGGAATGGAACGATTTTCTGAGTCAGGTGAGCTTAATCTCACAGTTCAGCAAATGTTGATGTCGCCAGGCGATCTTTGGTTAAAATTCACAAGTACGTCTAACATTGCTGGTACTGCCTTCCTTTGTGCACTTTTATCGTTTTCTTCACCGGCTTCGTCTTTAACATTTGTAAACAATGACTTTAATGGTAAAATTGATCAGATTACACAAATGATCAACACAAGCCGTGATGTCATTTATCAAGATATAAATGTTGAGGCAGTTAAAAGACAGTTAATCTTGGAGGCTGCTGACCAAAACGTTGAGTTTGTGACGTCTGAGCCAACTAAGACTCAAGACGATGATTTCCCAGAGGATGGTGACCCAAGGCATGTTGGGGGATAATTATGATTATTGTGGGATGGGTATTATTAGCACTGCTAATTATTGTTCTTTTTTGGCAAGCTAAGAATATATGGAGGAACCATAATAACTTCAACAATATTTCTATATCTTTATGCGCAATCCTGACATTGGCTTGGGGAGCATATACTTTTGATGCTTTGAACCAGAAAGACAAAGCCAATGCTGAATATGCAGAGCTTCAGCAGAAAATAAGAAATACTGAATCAACATTTTTTAATATTGATGCATCCATCACTAAGTCTTCTGATGGATATTATATCACTCCAGTTATAAGCATAAAAAATAGTGGCTCGGAACCAATATTTATAAAGTTAAGGGGCGACTCCGTATCTATAGATGCTATTGAGGTGCGTGGTGATAAGGTTAAATCAATAAAGACATATACTCCAAATATATATGAAGAAATCTCATCGAGTGCAAAAGGTAAAAATATACCCATCTATGATTGGAAAATACCAATTTCAGCAGAGCGGAAACTCAACTACGTAGCAAAGGTTGATTCGCCGGGTATGTATTTCATTACTTTTTCAGCAAGGGAGGCTGATAAGGATTTTAATGAAAAAAATAATAATGTAAACGGAAAGCCTATGATTTGGTTCGTTTCTAAATATGTTTATGTTGAATGAATAACTTGGCTTTTTTTAGTGGCGTTCTAAATGGTTGTTATCATTTAATGATTTTTAAAGTCCAACCATGGTCCATCCTTTTCCTCGATCGTCGTGATATTTCGCTGTCTGATGGGCTGATTTATGCCCCAACAGTTTTTGGGTGTTGATACCCTCAATTTTATAAAGACGTTCCGCCAGAGAGCGCTGTTCGTGAAATGTTGCAGGTGTGCCTTCTTTCCAGTCAATCGCTGCTTTGTCTCTCGCTTTGCTGAAGTTCATCGTCAGGGTATTGGACTTAACCTGAGCGCCACGTTCCGCCTGAGACGTAGCCCTGAAAAAGTGAATCAAGTAAGGACTCACCACATAATCGCGACAGCGTGCCACGACATCTCGGAGGCTCCAGTCTATTGCATTCAGGCGAAGCGAGAGAGGAATGGCTATCTTGCTCCCGGTTTTTTCCTGAATTACATGTAGGTGATCGTCCCAGATATCACTGAACTTCATATTTGAGATGTCACCCAGTCGCTGGCCAGTAACGAGCGCCAGAAGCATCGCGTTACCCAAATACTGATGGTGGGTATCTGCAATAGTGAAAATTTTCTGCCACTCTTCCAGGTTTAGACGCTGCCGGGTAATCCGGATCCTGGGCTGCTTGGTAGCCAATGCAGGGTTGTAACCAGGCGGAACTTCGCCATAGTGCTGCGCTTCTTTAAAGACATCGATTAACACCGAACGGATCACCTGCGCCATTCGAGGCTGCCCCTCTGAAATGTACCCTTCAAGAATCTCCGCAATATCACGAACATCCACTAATGAAATAAGCTTCATACCAACCCGTTCCCGAAGCAGGGCGACAGGCTTGACTTTTTGTTTATGGGTATTTGGTCTTATCTCTCCATTGGTCAATCTTTCATCCTGAATTTTCCAGTAACGATCCAGCCAGGTCGCGGTAGAAATTGCTTTCCCCTTACTGGTAGCAATCCTGTCGCTGAGCGTCAGTATCTGCCTCGAACGTTGTTCCGCCATACGTGCGTTGGCTTCGGTTGCTATAGCGACAGCTTCTGCTTCATTCGTTCCAAGACTGTGAAATTTACCAGTGGCAGGATGTTTGTAGCGCCAGTAGATTTTATTCACTTTCCTGTTATAAAGCGCATATAAATTTGGAATCTGGATATTATTTTTACGTGGTCTCGCCATCTTGAAGAATCCTTTTTAAACGCGGATCGTCGGCTTTATTAATAACCGGCTTAACTGTCATTCCTACAAATCTTGCAGTTCTGTCTACTCTCCAACATCTCCCTGCCTTCACAGGAAGGGGTTGTATCATGCCATTTTTAGCATACTTCACCAGGGAGGCCTGGCTGGGTACAGGTTCGTCGAATTCCTCTTTCGCCCAATCATTTAACTTCATTGTTCTGCTCATTAATGTCTCCGCAACCCGCTGCATCGGGTAGTTAAAGGCCGTGACATGTCACGGCGTTAATTTCACGTCATACCATCCATTACGCACCCAGCACGCCACTTCCTTCTGTAATGGGCAACTCTGCACCGGCAACTGATCACCACATCGCCCACAGCGTTTCTTGCTGAGTGATTTGAACCTAGCTCTAACCCGCGCATCATCCTGGCGAATGAGAAGGGCTACATACTCAGTTAGCTCGTAAGGGTCCCGACCCGGGCGACGAGCAACGCGGTTACGTTCCAGCATCTCCAGTTCCTGCATATCTAGAACCATGGTCAACGTGCCCTCACCATTAGAAGCATTGTGCAATGCCTCTCGCATACGCTGCGCGGCTTTACGTTCTGCTGCTGACTTAGCCATCACCACCTCGTTGCAGGACTTCATAAAATGCGTCATTGATGGCTTCGTGCATGTCGCACGCCGGGCCAGCTGACTCGAAGTAATTCCCATTCTTATGGGCGGATATGGCGTAACTGTCACGCACTAGGTGGAATTCGAACTGCTCGCAACTCTCAGCCATCCATGACAGGCGCTCGCCAGAAGTAATCGGGGCATCTTTCACTTCGCCACCTCATAAGGCACATTGGCCGCGTCGAGAGAGGTGGCACATGCATATATCGCTTTATTCCACACCTCTGTTTCTGTCCACAAAAGACTACCGGCATGCTCAGCGGCGCAGAATCTCTCAGCAGGAAGAACAACAGGCTTCTGCTGCTGTGCGCCCAGTTCTTTGGCTGCCCATCGCGCCCCGTTACGGAAACCATCTGAAAGCTGACTGTGACCATCTACCGCTGTCCGCAAACCGTGTAACTTCAAAGCGCCTTCAATAAGCGGTTCAATATCACGCAACACGGCTGGCGGTGCGGCGGCGTAGAGTTCACGGAAAATAGTGAACCCATGTGACTCTGCGACTTCTCGCGATGCGCAGTCTTGCCACTTTCCGTTGTCGCCCATGCACTGCAACCCAACAGGCTCACCCGCAGCAGCATCGCGCCGGGCAAGTTCAGCCTCTGCCCTGGTAAAGCGTTCGTGCATCGCCTGCTTAATTTTAAGGTTCAGCTCTTGATTGCGTTTCAGCTCGTCGCGCTCACGCTCAACAGCACTGAGCCGTTTTATTTCGATATCTTTTGCGACATTCCGATCAATGGCTCTGGTCAGCTTCTCCCGCGTGCCGCGCAACAGCTGCTTCGTTTCTTCCAGTTCGTGTTCAGTCGTGGCACAGGCTACAGCCACTTCATGCAGCCGGGACTCTGCTGCTTCCAGTTGCTCAATAGCAGCAATAACTGTTGCGAAAAAATCATAGTTATCTTTGTCTGCCGGATCGCTGTAGTGCTCCTGCCATCCCTGAAGCTCTTCTTTTAACTGTTGTGTTTTCACTGCTTCACCTCTTTGCAATAAGAGCCATCCGGTGCGCTCGGGAAATCATCTCCCCAGCCTCCATGTGAGCGAACATCCGCCAGAACTTGCTGGCAGACGGCCATCGACGGCATTGGCGTGATGCTCCAGGCGCTGCCGTCGCGCACCTGAGAGGCCATGATCAGGAAAACAAAGGTGATGGTGCTCATGGTTAAGGTGTCCAATAAGTCAGTTCTTCAGCAACGTTCCAGCAGGCATCCCCGATGTCTTCAAAATCAGGCTCTTCGCTGCACTGGCGTGAGTCGATAGTGATTTCGGCATTACGGCGGCAGAATTCTTTCCACTGCTTGCGGCCTTTTTTCCATCCCCGGTGCCAGCCCAGCGCTTTCGTTTCTATACGCCAGGCGCGGTTGGCCAGCTGCATTTGAGACTTAGCCATTGGAAACCTCCTTGGACACAGTGCCGGTGCGTGTGATAGCAAACGCAGTGCATGAAGGACCGATACGAATTGCACGTAACGCCATTACGAAAGGCGCATGAAATCTTCCATCAAAACTGTTCAACAGGGTCGTACAGTCACCAACACCCAAATCGGCATCATTATGGAAAGCAAAAGAGCAAAGCATTGGCATCTGATGCTGATTGCAGATTTCAATAATCTTCTGCATTAACGGGCTGATTTGTTCGTCGTAGACAGCCTCAAGGTCATAGAGCTCTTTCATGACGTCACCTTTAACTGGTTCCAGCGGTTAATGAACATCGCCTGTGCGGTTTTTGGAGGAAGAGGAGTTATCAGAAAGGGATCGAGTTCAATGCCATCAAGGCAGGGCCAGCGAATGCCATCATCCAACCCCAAATCCCGGCGTTCTGTACCGAGCATCACTAAATCAGCGTGTTTAACTTCTGGTGACATAGCTGGTGGAAGCCCGAACTTAGCCCGGATCACTGCATCTGCGCGCCCTTCGATTGCCTGATAGTCAGGTAACAGGGCTTTCAGCGGAGAATTGATATCACTGCAATACGCTTCAGTGGCATCGTGCAACAGACCTTCCAGGGCGAATTCAACAGGAACCAGATAGCTGACGCGAACGGAGTGCTGTGCAACGCTGTAGAACTCAGACACATGACCAGTGAACCGGCAGATGTTCGAAAGCGCCCCTGCAATATCTTCAATACAGATCGTATCTGCCTGCGGATTGATGAAGTCAAAGTGCTTTCCTGTGAGGGTAGTAATCCAGGACATTAGCTTGCCTCCCCAACCAGTACGGCATTGGTTCCCACAACGCGCTCGATCACTTCGGCAGAGAAATTACGCTGACCGGGAAGATTAAGAGCCAGGGCAATGGTTGTCTGAATCAGATGAAGGTGTGCGTTCTGCTCAACTAGGTCGGCCAGCACATCAAACTGAACGTAACGACCAGCAGGGCATTCACGCATGAAAGCGAGCTCATGGTTCATCTGCATCTGGTAATCAGGCTCAAAGCGTTTGACGTTGCTCTTACATACGGCTGCGGCCAGAACGTTGCGAACGTCGAGGCGTGTAGCCAGAGCGCGAAGCAGCTGGCTGATATCTGGGAATGAGTGTTCCAGTTCACGTGCTTTGCCGTAAGCCTCTTTGACGAGTTCCGGCGTTGTCAGAGTTCCGACTTCATGTGCCATCGAAATAACCTTTTCGCTGTATTCAGGTTGCACGAAGCCCTAACCGGGGTTGGTTATATTTCGTGAGCCTGATGATTTTTATTAAATGGCTGGTGGATCACTGCATTAATCCACAGCCGTCTCCGCTGAGTAACACATCGAAAAGAGCACTATCTCCGGTTCACTCGCCAGCCTGCTAAGCAGCGCCGTCCCCTAAATACTCTTACCTGTTGTGTTCGCGGGGTCTACTTCCCTCCTGTCACGGTTCTTTCCCCGCGTCATCATGTGTTCATTCGGTACATGAAACCCTTTTGGCGGGCTTCCACCGACTCCCATCTGTTTTTTAAGTCACTCAGATATCGTCTGGACTTTTAAAGCGGCAGTGTGATTTTTCACTAATGCCCACTTTGGTGACCCTTACTGGACTTGAACCAGTGACCAGGCGGTTATGAGCCGCATGCTCTGACCGACTGAGCTAAAGGGCCGAAATATGTGTGGTGCCAGATGCTTATCTTCTGGTTGTCTCTGAGGACTGCAATTCACCACATCGGCAAGGGCATTCGCTTCACGTCTCTAAAGCGTTCGAAAACACCCGTGTTACAAAAGCCCTTGCCGATGTGACCAGTGCCGCCGCAGCGTCGCGGATTGGTTATTCAATAACTTCAGCCAAGCGATAACTACCTGGGAATTGCTTAACTTTTTCGAGGTAATTACGTGCATCGTGCTCATCAGAGAATTCTCTCGAAACAAGCCACTTCCCTCGGATTTCGCCACCCTCGACTTTAAAAAGAACAAGAAACATTAAGCCTCCATCCATTTTCGGAACTTTGCTGCCTGGTTGGCAGATGAAATTAAACCTGGTTCCTGCATTGTGCTGGCGCGATAAATCTCAACTTCAGGTGCGTGGGTGCTAAAGCGCGGACCGTCAATGAGATAGACTGAACCCTGACTACTGAAAACGTTAGGGTTTTTCATTCCCACAATCATCTTGGCGAAATCTATTTTTTTCGTGTTGAAAGCCATCTTCTCTACTCCGCTAAGTGGCAGACCATGTATGCATTAAAAAGGACGGTCAAACAGGGCGGGACCTACTTACCCTGGATGGTAAAACCCTGCTGACCGTCAAGACTACACACAGCGTTTAACTCTTTGCTGAAATCAATTAAACAATAGCTTTATTGCTGTGTCAACTAAATGTTTATATCTGGGTTTTCGAGGCGCAGCGAAAGGCATACGCCCAGCATGAGCTGGGCATACATACAGGAAGAGGGGGATTAGTCTTTGGAAACGTCTTCGGCTGATATAAAGCGAGTTGCTTTGATAATTCCCGAAACAAAATGGATTTTTACAACGTTGGATGGGGGCATTGTGATCGGCTTGTGGTCATTGTTGATGCTAGTGAATTGATAGTCACCATCACGAGTAAAATTAAGTATTTTTATCATGTTGTGTCCATCTGCTGTGCGGATAAAAACCTCATCGCCCGGATGCACTTTCGTGTTGGGTTCAATAACGACAAACTCACCAGACTGGATTCGTGGCCACATGCTATCTCCGCGAACACGAACGCCATAAGCACGGTTGTCGCTGCTGTAAATTTGCAGCCACCCGGCGTGGAACTCCATCATATCAATCAAGCCATCCATACCCAGCACTGCATCACCTATTACAGGGATAACTCCATCCCTTGCACCACCAACAAGCTCAATGCTGTCTGAGCCATTATCTTCGCCCAGTATCCATGACAGACTTAAGCCAGTTGAAGCCGCTATTTTGATAGCTGCCGTCTTCCCAATTTCACCACGCTTGAACCAGTTATTCACAGCCTGAGGGCTAACTTCAGCCAGCCTGGCTAAACCAGCCTTCGTCACATTCGCTGCTTTAAGTAGTTCCTCTGGGCGACTGAGCTTGACCATCTCTCTTTCCACGCTTTTATCTTTCATCCCTTAATAATAAACCTTTTGTTTACACGCAGGAATAAACAAAAGATTGACGTTTATATAAACTTATTGTTTAATCTCACCATCAACAAAAACTGGAGATTTTTCATGACCCCATTAGGCAAGGCGATCAAGGCAGCAGGTTCGGCAAGAGCTTTAGCAGAGAAGCTCGGAGTATCTGCAATGAGCATCAGCTATTGGCAGCATCGCTCATCAGGGATGGTTCCGGCAGAGCGAGTGATCCGCGTTTTTGAGGTTACAGGTGTAACCCCTCATGAGCTTCGCCCTGACCTTTATCCAAACCCAACAGACGGAATGACAGAGATTAGTCGTTCAGCTGGCGCACGTTAACTACCAAAAGGACAGGGAAATGGTGGAATTACAGCAGATCGTGATTCAGGCATGTAAGGGCTACGAAGGTACTAACGCTCAGATAGCTGAACTGATGGGGTTGAAATACAGCGAGTTTAACAACCGCCTGCACATGAAGAACGGCACACGCTTCTTCGACATGGACCAGCTGGCCTACATGCAACACGTGGTGGGTTATCCGTTCCTGGCTGATTACTTTGCATCACAGTTTGGAATGTTGGTCGTTGATAACCCGACTCCAGAGCTGGTGGACAATGTGGATTTATTAACTCTTCAGATGCGCGCTGATGCAGCGAGAGGCCTTGCAGCTCAAGGCAAGCTGGATGCTGAGGAGGATGGAGTAGTTGAGTACCACGAACTGAAATCAGTAACACAGAGCTTCATGAAGTCCATTCGTTATATGAAGCAGGGTGTACTGATGTGGGCAGCGTTGCACGGCATGCAGGCCGAAGCAGCGGATTTACTGGTGGGCAGAAAAGTTGATGCCCAGGAGATTGCAGCCCCTGGGCATCGGCGCACTTAAGTCACTTCGCGGAGACAATAAGCACATGAACACTTTACTAAAAAAATCGGGTATACAGCAAATGCGTTGTAAGGCGATGACGGGAGGTAAGTCCCCGGCCTCGTTCTCGTATGAAGCAAGATTACCTGGCCAGATGGATTTCAACAACTACCAATACGTTCTGCCACGGGTAGACGTGGAGTCGTTCTGGAAGCGCGTAAACGCGATGGGGGGGGGCTTATGAACCCTGTCGATTTTATCCAGACAAACCTCGTTAAAAAGCTTCTGGAGGAAGGATTCCCGGCTGACGTTGCCAACAGTGGCGCACTGGTCGGCGTTGATCACTACAGACGTTGCAGCCAGGCATCAAAGAAGGGTGCGATGTTTGACGACTGTCTGCATTACGCACGCTTACACGCGACCTACAGCACTCCAAAAGCTAATCGCCCTAAGCGCACGCGTAAATCTAAATCAGCTGGGGGTGCACGTGCATGAAGACAGCCAAAACCTCAATCGCAAATATCGCGACCCACGTGGCGTTCTCGTCAAAGTCATTCGTTGGGACAAAGTTAATCAGCAGGTCATCTTCCTGCGCGAAGGATATCCGCACGAGTGCATGCAGCCGCTTGAGCGCTTCGTTAAGAAATTCACGAGGGTTCTATGAGCGTTAAGTTATCCGCATACGTCTGGGATGGCTGCGCACTGTCTGGCATGAAGCTGACAGAGGTGGTCATCATGGCTCGTCTTGCTGACTGGTGTAACGACGAGGGTGTTTGCTGGCCTAGCGTAGGGACTATTGCCCGTCAGATTGGCGCGGGTGAAAGCACTGTCCGTACTGCTATTGGCAAGCTTCAGAAAGAGGGCTGGTTAAGCCGCCGTCAGCGCCGCCAGGGGAACCGTAACGCATCCAATGTTTATCATCTGAACGTGGCAAAACTGCGTGAAGCGGCCAACAAAGTTCATACGCCAGAATCTGACACATCAAAATCTGATGCATCAAAATCTGACGCGTCGAAATCTGAGGCCTCAAATTCTGACCCGTCGAATAACTGCCGCGAAACAGGTTTTCACCCGTCAGCATCTGGGGGCGATCCGTTAGTAAATTCAAAACAAGAACCATCAGATAAAAACACTTCTGTCCAACCGCCTTCAGCGGCAGGACTGGATGACAAAATTTCTGAAGAAATCCACGTAACAGACCAGGCGATTCTTGTGCTGAAGCATCTGAACCTGATGACCGGTGCAAAATACACAACGGCCAAAGCCACTCTGGAGAACATCAGGGCGCGTCTGGTCGATGGTCACACAGTCGACGAGCTGAAAACTGTTGTTGAGTACATGTCCGACCGCTGGCTGGGAACTGAGTGGTCAAAGCACCTGACCCCGCCGACGATATTTCATCCGGCTAAATTCCCGGCGAACCTCCTTGGAGCGCAGGCATGGGAGAAATCAGGACGTGCAGCAGCGGCACAACGAGCGGAGCCAGTGAACACCGCTGAACGTGACGATGCCTTCAAGCGCCTGGTGGCAAACCCTGGCAAACCCCGTAACCGTATCGAGGAACTGGCTAAACGCGCAGCTGGCAAGGCTGGCCTTGGCCGGATGAACGAATCGATCGCTCGTAACTCGTGGAAAAGCATCTGGACAGAAGCGGTGAAGAACGCGGCAGAAGAAAACCAGCAGGAGTCAGCATGAATATTCGTGAGATGGCTATCGAGTTTGTTCGCAATAACCCTGGCTGCACGTCAACGCAGATCGCTAACGGAGCTGGCATCCCGAAGCGACTTATCCAGCCGCTTATGTCGGAGCTTTACATCGAAGAAATCGTTTCCCGTTACTCGCATTACGCGCACCCGTTTTACTACCGCATCCCCCTGGATTCAGACCAGGAGAGTCTGGGTAAAAAGTATGACCTTCACCGTGCTAAAGCAATCGATCTGGAGAAGCGCGGCCTGTGGCGTAGAGCTGCCCGTGAATGGCTTCTGGCGATGGATGGTACCGACAACTCCGTAGCCCGCGATAAAGCTACCGTTCGTCGTGAGCACTGCATCAGTCAGGGCCGGGTAGGGGTCGCATACGACACCCCGGGGATCGGCGTAGCGGTTGTGCCAGAGATTGATCACTGGAGGGACTGGTGATGAAGAAATTGCGGGAGCACTTCACCCGGCACGAAATTTTCTATCACAGCATTCAACTCGCTAGCGTAATGATTTTTCTTCTCTTTTTGGCCCTGGTATTGGAGATGGTAAGCAAATGACTTCACTTTCAGTAGTACACAAAAACCGCGACGAATCTGAAACCGATATCGTCCCACGCAAAACCTACTTCGCAGGGCTGAAAGAGTTCTATGTTGAGCCCGGCTATAACGTTCGCGACATCGATCAGACGCATGTTGAAGAGTTCCGTGATGCTTTTATTCTCGGTGAAGAAGTCCCGGCGCTGGTGGTTCAGGTCACAGAGCAGGGCTTAAAAATCATCGACGGCCACCATCGTTACTACGGTGCATTGCTGGCGACTGAAGCAGGCACTGAAGTGGCTCGTCTGGAATGCAAAGACGCCAAAGGCACAGAAGCTGATCGCATTGCACTGATGGTCACCAGTTCCCAAGGACGATCACTGCTGCCGTTGGAGCGCGCAGGCGCATATCAGCGCTTGATGAATCAGGGCTGGACCGAAGCCGAAATTGCGAAAAAAGTAAAACGTTCTGTGGCTGACATTGAGCATCACCTCCAGTTGCTCGAAGTAGGCGACACGCTGATCGGTATGGTCCGTTCGGGGGAGGTTGCGGCAACAACAGCAGTATCATTATCACGTGAACACGGCACTAAAGCTGGCGCAGTAGCAGAAGAGAAGATGGCTGAGGCTAAAGCCGCTGGCAAAAAGAAACTGACCAAAGCCGCTGCTATTCCGCAGTTTAACGCTGGCAAAGCCCGCCGCCTGGTGGAACTGATGGCCGCATTCGAATTCAGTGATGATGGCTACAAGGCACCGGATGAAATTTATCTTGAGGCGATGGGCATTCTGGCCGAGTACCGCGAGAAGCATGGCGTGCCAGCGCCAACCATCACAGAAGGTGAAACGCTTGAAACCAAACTGCCCCTTCTGAAAGAAGACATCATCAACCAGAGCGGTGTAACGACCTGGGCATGTGCAGCGGCCGCGTTCGGCGACAAAGCAGAGTTCACATTCAGCGAATCGAAGTACGCGCACACATGGGCCAGCGACTCTTTGGAAAATCCTCAAGTCGTCGTTATCCCGGCAGAGACTATCCGCAAAGCCGTTGAGCTGGTGGACGCGTATTCATCAACTGACGAACTGCGGGCATTTGTTGATAAGCATTACGCCGATGAAACGACACGGGAAGACATGTTCCAGCGCTTCAGCCAGGTGTACAAAGAAAACCGAAACTTCGCCCCAACAGCAGCAGATTTCCTGAGATTACTGAATTGCACGCTGAGTTCTACCTGGGCAAATGTCAGAGAGTTACGTGCAGCAGTAAAGTCGGCCATCAAAGAGCTATCACCAGAGGTGGCCTGATGAAGTACGGACTGATTTACGCTGATCCTCCCTGGTCATATGGCAACACCATCAGCAACGGCGCAGCCAGCGATCACTACAGCACGATGAACCTTGCAGATATTAAGAGGCTCCCCGTATGGGAGCTTTCTGCGGACAACTCAGTGTTGGTGATGTGGTACACCGGCACTCATGTTGAAGAGGCCAGAGCCGTCGCTGAGGCGTGGGGCTTCGACGTTCGCCAGATGTTTCTGTTTACCTGGGTGAAGTTCAACGGCAGGGCAGAGCAGCGCTTCAACGCCGCATTGGAAGAGCAGACTATTCACGACTTCACCGACCTACTGGAAATGCTGAACGCTGAAACACGGATGAATCCCGGCAATTACACGCGGGGTAATCAGGAATCTGCGCTGGTGGCTGTCCGGGGAACGGGACTGGAACGCGCCAGCAGATCGGTAAAGCAGGTGATCTACTCCTGCCAGGGCGAGCACAGCACTAAACCAGCGGAGGCACGTTTTCGACTGGAACAGCTTTACGGTAATGTTTCGCGCATTGAGTTATTTGCACGCCGCCCTTCAGAGGGCTGGGATATCTGGGGCAATGAGTGTGACAGCAGCGTGCAGATGCTGCCGGGGAGGATTGCATGAAATTAACAAAAAAACAGCGTAGCGAGTTGCGAATGAAGTTTGGCGGTCGGTGTGCTTACTGTGGATGCGAACTACCTGAAAAAGGCTGGCATGCTGATCACGTTGAAGCGGTGCTGCGCGTTTCAGAGCAGGACATGAAAGCGAAAGAAAAGGGCCTGTTTAAGCTCAAAGCTACCGGGGAAGTATTTAACAAGCACGCTGACTGTGTCGACAACCTCAACCCCGCATGCGCTCCGTGTAATCTGTTCAAAACATCTTACTCCCTTGAGATGTTCAGGAAACAGGTTTCGCTTCAGGCTGAACGCGCAAGAAAATCCAGCGTTAATTTTCGCACTGCTGAAAGGTTTGGGTTGATTGAATTAACTAACGCACCGGTAGTGTTCTGGTATGAAAGGTATCTGAAGCAGGGGGATGTGGCTTGAAATTAACCTTGCCATTTCCACCCAGCGTTAACGGCTATTGGCGTTCCACTCCGAAGGGGATGCTGATCAGTGCAAGAGGGCGAACATACCGGACCAATGCTATAGCGTCAGTATGGGAGCAGCTTAAGCGCCGCCCTCAGCCTATCACCCACGAAATTGATATCCACGTCATTCTCTACCCGCCGACCCGCGCAAAGCGGGATTTGGACAACTTCCAGAAAGCATTATTCGATGGGCTGACCCATGCCGGAGTATGGGCAGATGACAGCCTGATTAAACGAATGACGGTCGAATGGGGTAGCGTGACATGTCACGGCAAGGTGGAAGTGACGATCAATGAATTTCATCGATAAAACAACGTACTTACGTTGCCCTGTCGGTGTCGGGATTGTATATTTATACAGTCACTTAGTTACGGTCCGCATGCAGGCGGGCGTAACAACAACAAGCGGAGACAAGTATGAATCAGTTACTCGTAATTGATGGCGTTTCTGTACGCCAGGATACAACCGGGCGTTATTGCCTGAATGATTTGCACAGAGCAGCTGGTGGAGAAGAGCGGCATAAGCCAGCTAACTTCTTCCGTCAGGACAACATCAAAACGCTGTGTGCGGAAATTGACCGTTGCTCAGATTTGAGCATCGGTTGTGTGGAGTCAATTCGCGGCGGTCCTAACCAGGGAACATACGTCAGTAAAGAACTGGTGTACGCGTATGCGATGTGGATCAGCGCTATCTTCAATCTGAAGGTTATCAGAACGTTTGACGCGGTGATGACCGGGCAACATAACATCCAGCGTTCTGACCAGGTGCAGGCGGGTGTGATACTGCTGGAGTCGGCCGCACGAACGCTTAACTTCTCAAATTCATCAAAGCTGGGTGCTTATCAAAAGCTCCAGGAGTTTGCCGGGTTGCCAAACATGATGCCGTCATACGCGATTGATGCGCCGTCAGACAGTGTTGATGGCTCCAGCCGACCGACACTATCGCTCACGGCGTTGATTCAACAGAACCACGTCCAACTGAGTATCACTGAGGCATTCAGCCGCCTGGCTACCGCTGGCATCGTAGAGAAGTTATCTCGCGTCAGTAATTCCCGCAGGGCGCGTAACGGCAGAAAAGAATTCTGGTCCGTGACATCGAGAGGCCTGTTGTTTGGTAAGAACATCACCAGCCCGAACAGCCCCCGCGAAACGCAGCCACACTTCTACATCACAAAGTCTCAGGAACTGATCCGCATAATGGTTTCGGCCAACAGCGCAGCGGGGTGTTAATGAGAGCGTTACTAAAACCCTGCATACAGCCTGATCTGGGGATTGTACTGTTACGCCCTGGCAGTGAGCTTATGTCGCTGTTTCGTTCGCGCAGGGTGCTTATCAGTACTGAGCCGCATCACATGCACAACCTGCCATCGGGAAAACTTGCTGAAGCAGAACAACCGTTACTGGATCACCCAGGGATGTTGGCGTTCTTCACTCATGAACGCGTTATCAGTTCGGCTGGTGGCATTAACGTACTGGAAGAACACTTGATGCGGAGTAAGGGCTGTCAGTGGAGTGGGGACTGGCATTCATCGGATCATACAACTCTGCGCACAGGGAACGGTGCTGTACGGCTTTGCTATCACTGCGATAACAAACTGAGGGAAGTTGAACCTTCGCCACCGATGTTGGATTTAGCGGCACGCAATACGGCCTTGTGGGTGATCGACAAGGCGCGTTCTGCGTTCATGCTGCCGGAAGCGCATCAAATAACGTTACCTGAGCTGTGCTGGTGGGCTGCAACAAAGAGCGTCACAGACCTGATGCCAGAGAACGCGGCGCGTCAGGTGCTGAAACTCCCCGATGAAAAGCCATTAAGAGGCACGTTAAAAGAGTCGCGAATCAGGCCAGAGCCCTCAGCGGTCCGCATTCTGGAAGAGCAGGCAAAGCAGGTGCTGGAAATGGCTATCGACCCTGAGACGCCGGAAACCTACATGCTGCGCCCGAAGCGCCGCCGCTGGAGCAATGAGAAGTACACCCAATGGGTAAAAGCTCAGCCGTGTCTGTGTTGCGGTAAGCAGGCCGACGACCCGCACCACCTTATCGGTTACGGCCAGGGTGGAATGGGAACTAAAGCGCATGACCTATTCGTGTTGCCGCTATGCAGAGCGCATCACGATGAGCTTCATGCGGATGCACGTGCGTTTGAATCGAAGTACGGCACACAGCCAGAGCTGATCATTCGCACGCTCGACAGAGCCCTGGCACTGGGCGTTATTGCCACGGGGAAGAAAAATAGCGGAGACAAAGATGCGTGATATTCAGATGGTATTAGAGCGCTGGGGCGCATGGTCCCGGCATCGTTATGAAATGGGGTATTCGCCAATAGCGGCGGGATTTAAAGGACTACTGCCGGAATCACCGAGCGCGCTTACATGTACAGATTCAGACGCGATGATTGTTGATGCCTGCGTAGGACGGCTAAAGGCAAAAAAACCAGATGAGCATGCGCTACTTGAAGATCATTACATCAAAGGGATATCAAAGCGACAGATTGCACGGCAATACAGACTATCAGAGGGCATGATCCGCATTCAGATGCAGATGGCAGAAGGTTTTGTAGAAGGCTGCTTGTCGATGCTCGACATTACACTTGAGATGGATTCTTACACTCAGAAAAAAACAATTCAGGAACCTGTAAAATAATATTCATGCGTTACGCATTTTCTCTTGTAACGTGATAAGAGTGGTCACAACGACAACAACTTATCCTAATAAATATCCAGCCTCGGCAATCGACGGGGCTTTTTTTTATCCCTTTACTCAACCCACACACGGCACCACGGCAATGCCGGAGGTGGAGCATGTATCGAATGAATCAACGTGCAGACTTTGCAATGAACGGGGGCAGCATCGTGACGTTTATATCCAGCGTCTTGGGCCTGTCCACACTTGAGCTGGTATATGTTGTGACAGCGATAGCAGGCGCTCTCATTGCATTGCTCGGCTACCTGGATAAACGGGTTACAGAAAAACTAAAGCGGAAAGCAATTGAGGAGGAACGCAGTAACGAGAAAGAACGCCTTCGCCTCGACCGCATCCGCGCCCAGGCTGTGATTGATTACCTCAAAGGGAGTGGTGACACTCCTTCAGTTAACAGATCACCCGAGGTTATCAAAGGCATCAACCGTGTGCTCGACGAAGCGAAGGATTGACCAATGGCAAACCTGAAAACAAAGTTGAGTGCTGCTGTTCTGGCGCTTGTTCTCGGTGGCGCGTCAGCCAATCTGATTCTGGATCAGCTTCTCGACGAGAAGGAAGGCAACAGCCTTAGCGCGTATAAAGATGGCTCCGGCATCTGGACAATCTGCCGTGGTGTCACCCGCATTGATGGAAAGCCTGTTAAACCCGGCATGAAGCTGTCAGCTGAGAAGTGCAGTTCCGTGAACGCCATCGAGAACCGTAAGGCCCTGGCATGGGTTCAGGCTAACGTTCGCGTTCCGCTGACTGAACCACAGAAAGCCGGCATTGCATCTTTCTGCCCGTACAACATCGGCCCCGGAAAGTGCTTCACGTCGACGTTTTACAAAAAGCTCAATGGCGGGGACAAGCCTGGTGCGTGTGCTGAGATTAAGCGCTGGGTGCATGACCGGGGGCGCGACTGCCGGCTGACGAAAGGCCAGGAGAATGGCTGCTACGGCCAAGTCGAGCGACGGGATCAGGAATCCGAATTAACGTGCTGGGGGTTAGATAAATGACGTGGCGAGCTTTCATCATCACCCTGGCAGTAATAGTGGCTATCTCCATCGGATATGGAGAGGTTCGCTACCTGAACGGCTGGTACGCGCATTCAGCGAAGGTTAATGCAGATGCCGCTAAGAAGGTTACGAAAGCCAATAAGGCACTTGAACCAGCAGAAGCTAAGGCGGCAACAGCACAGGCCGAGGCCACTGTTATTTACCGGACAATAACCCGTGATGTGGTGAAATATGTTCAAGACCCGAATCGCACTGTCTGCAAGTTTGATCCTGATGCTGTCAGCATGCGGCAACGCGCCATCGACGCTGCCAACAATATCCCAGGATTTGATGCTGGAGCCGTGCAGGCTCAGCCCGGCAGGTAGTGACAGCGATAGTGACGTGCAATCGGACGTCGAGAGCGCTGCATGCGTTGCTAAGCTGCGCCTGAACACTTACCGCTGGCAGGAATGGTACAAGGCGGCGAAGTGAGCATCACAAGGCGCATTTGCGAGTGCGCCTGATGATGAATCATAAATTTAGCTTCACTGGGGTTAATCCTAGCGCTAAGGTGTAGCCTCACTTTAAAAAGGAGGTTGTGATGTTAGATAATTATTATACCCCGAGCGAAGGCGCTGAGAAGAAACAGAGACTTTTAGCTGTTCAAGCAGCACTTGAAATCGCTAAAGCTTCTGTTGGCAGTAGCAACGCAGCAAGTTTATCAAGAGTTGATGATGATTTAAAAGCTGTAGCTAGCGGAATTAACAGCTTGGCAAATGCAATACAGCATGCATTAAAAAATTAAATCAAGCCGCCTCCGGGCGGTTTTTTATTGGAGTAAATATGCCAGCCAGAACGCCCAGAGCCTGCCGCAAGCGCGGTTGCCGCATGACTACGACCAACGCCAGTGGCTACTGTGATGAGCACAAAGGGGAAGGATGGGCGGCATACAAACCCGGACAGGACCGACACCAGCGAGGCTATGGTACTGACTGGGAGGCACTCCGGGTCATCGTGCTTCAGCGGGATAATCATCTTTGCCAGGAGTGCCTGAAAGAAGGTGTTGCACGTCAGGCTAAGACAGTCGATCACATCATACCCAAGGCACGCGGCGGTGGTGATGACCCGAGAAATCTCCAGTCCCTCTGCTGGCCGCATCACCATGCGAAGACTGCGAAAGAGAGATGCAAGTAAGAATCGTTATCATTAATGCGAAATTAGCATTATTTTGGTGCAAAAATTTAACGAATCAGAGGGGAGGGGCGGGTCAAATTTCTGGAGCGCCTTGCCCTCCGTACTGCCCGCCCCGTCGAATTTTTACGCGTGAGAAATAAGAAATCTTTTTTCGACGTTTTTTAACATTTGAGGCGACCAATGGCGACTGCAATGAGAGCTGCTGGTGGGGGCCGAAAACAGAATCTGCCTGCCAAAAATAAAAGCAGCCTGACCCGGATCGCCCCTCCTGAAGAATTACTGAGTGATACAGCGATCCGCTTATGGAAAACGCAGAGCAAAATATTAATCGCGCGTGGCACATTCGAACTTGAAGACGCTCCGCTCCTCCTGGCGTACTGCAACACTTTTCATCTGATGATTACCGCAGAAAAAGTGATAACAAAGCAGGCTGAAACGGATTTGGAAAACTTCGGCCTAGCTGACATCGGTGGGACTGGTGGGCTAAAAAAACATCCCGCGGTATCCGTTCGTAACGACTGCGTTTCTCAACTGGCGCGGCTGGGCTCACTGCTCGGCCTTGATCCTCTCAGCCGAATAAGAATGACAGGCGGAGGAGGCCAGGAGGAAGAAGAGAACGAATTTAATGAGTTTTAGATATGGCGACATACCCGAACGTCAATGCAGCAAATCAGTATGCACGGGATGTGGTCAGCGGAAAGGTTATCGCGGGGCAGTATGTTATCGCGGCATGTCAGCGGCACTTAAACGATCTGGAATTAGCGAAAGATAAATCCTGGCCGTACCGCTTTGATAAAGATAAAGCGGAGAGAACCTGTAAATTCATTGGGCTGATGCCGCACACGAAAGGTGAGTGGGCCCGACGAAAACAGAAAATTAAATTAGAGCCCTGGCAGCAGTTCATTTTTGCCGTGGGCTTCGGCTGGCTGAAGAAGAAAAACAAGCTTCGCCGTTTTAATGAGATTTATGTTGAGGTTCCCCGTAAGAACGGGAAGTCACTGATTGCCGCTGGCGTGGGCAACTACATGTTCTGTGCCGATGGTGAGTTTGGTGCAGAAGTCTACTGTGGCGCAGTAACCGAAAAACAGGCATGGAAGGTGTTTGAACCCGCTTTGCTGATGGTTCAGAAGCTTCCTTCTCTGCGGAAACACTTTTCAATAAAGCCGTGGGCAAAAAAAATGACCCGGCCGGATGGCTCTGTTTTTGAGCCGGTAATTGGGGACCCGGGTGATGGTGACTCACCATCCTGCGCAATCATTGATGAGTATCATGAGCACGCAACAGACGCGCTCTATACCACGATGACGACAGGGATGGGGTCGCGCACTCAGCCGATGACGCTGATTATCACTACAGCCGGTTTTGATATGCAGTCTCCGTGTTACGAGAAGCGCACGCAGATAGTGGAAATACTTGATGGTGTTCGCAGTGGTGGCGAAAGCGATCACATCTTTGGTGTTATTTATACGCTTGATAAAGACGACGACTGGACAAAGCCTGAAGCACTGGCAAAGGCTAATCCAAATATCGGTATTTCCATCGACCCAGATTTTTTGAGGGCAAAGCAGCAGCTGGCTATATCCACACCTAGTCAGACGAACAAGATTAAGACGAAACATTTCAATATTTGGGTAACGGCTAAATCCGCTTACTACAACATGGAGAAATGGAAAGCTGCGGCCGATCCCTCTCTCACCCTGGAGCAGTTCTATGGTGAAGAGTGTTATCTGGGTATCGACCTTGCATCGAAGCTTGACCTTAACTGTGCCTGCCCTGTTTTCATGCGTGAGATCGATGGGAAAAAACATTATTACTGCGTAGGTGCAAAGTTCTGGGCCCCCGAAGAAACCATTTATTCGACGGATACCCAGTTAAAACGTACAGCTGAACGCTATCAGAACTTTGTTAATCAGAATCGTTTAGTACCGACTGAAGGTGCTGAGGTTGATAACCGCCTTATTTTTGAATCGATAGTGTCTTTGAATGAAAAAGTTAAGGTGGTTTCTTCTCCAATCGATCCACATGGCGCCACAAGCCTGTCCCATCAGCTCAATGATGAAGGCTTGAGCCCGGTCACCATCATCCAGAACTACACAAATATGAGCGATCCTATGCGTGAAATTGAGGCGGCGCTTGCCGCTGGTCGTTTTCATCACGATGGAAACCCGGTCATGCAGTGGTGTATGACGAACGTGATCGGGAAATATATCCCGGGTAGTGATGATGTGGTGAGGCCAACAAAGCAGGGGGATGAAAATAAAATCGATGGTGCAGTCGCACTGATCATGGCAATCGGACGGGCAATGCTTAACGACTCAGACAGAACCTTATCCAATCATATCGAATCCCACGGCATCCGTTCACTTTAACTGAGGCAATTATGCTCATGATGATAATCACCCCACTGATCGGGGTGCTGGGGGCTATTTTGCTCTCTTCCGGTGTGTGGATGATCTATCACCCTGCCGGATATATCGCGGGAGGTCTGCTGTGCCTATTGTGGTCATGGCTCGCAGCACGATTTTTATCTACGCAGAAAAAAAACGTCGCAGGGGGTAACTGATGTTTTTCCCCGGAATGTTCAGAAAAAACGATACACCAGTAACAACGGCTGCCGAACTGGCTCATGAAATAGGTCTCACCTATGACACCTACACTGGCAAGCGTGTGAATAGCCAGAGAGCAATGCGCCTTACTGCTGTATTCGGTTGTATCAGGGTATTGTCGGAATCCATAGGAATGCTTCCGTGCAGCCTTTATAAATCAACAGGGAAAGGCAAAGAGAAAGCAACAGGAGAGCGCCTGTATAAGCTCCTCTCACTGAAGCCTAATGACTATATGACTCCTCAGGAGTTTTGGGAGCTGGTCACTGTTTGCCTTTGCCTGCGCGGCAACTTTTACGCCTATAAAGTCAAGGCGCTGGGCGAGGTTGTAGAACTGTTGCCGCTTGATCCCGGATGCGTGTCGCCATCCCTAAACAGCCAGTGGAAGCCCGTATACCGGGTGACGTTCCCAGATGGTTCTACGGATGTTCTGGGGCAAGACGATATCTGGCATGTCCGCATTCTGACCCTTGACGGACTGGTAGGGCTTAATCCGATAGCCTATGCGAGAGAGGCGATTTCTCTTGGTCTTGCAACAGAAGAGCACGGCGCACGCCTTTTCGGTAATGGTGCTGTAACTTCCGGCGTTCTTCGGACAGATCAGACACTCAGCGACACGGCATTCAATCGCCTCAAAGCCGATTTTGAAGAAAGGCACACTGGGCTGGGTAACGCGCACAAACCGATGATCCTTGAGATGGGGCTCGACTGGAAGTCTATGGCGTTGAGCGCTGAAGATAGCCAGTTTCTTGAAACAAGAAAATTCCAGCTTGAGGAGATTTGCCGACTGTTTCGCGTGCCAATGCACCTTGTGCAGAACACTGACCGCGCGACATTCAGTAACATCGAAAGTCTGGGTATTGGTTTCATAAATTATTCACTGGTTCCTTATCTGACTAGGATAGAACAGCGAATTAATATCGGGCTTGTGAGGGAAAATAAGCAGGGGACCTATTACGCAAAATTTAATGCCGGTGCATTACTGCGTGGAGATATGAAGTCCCGCTTTGAATCGTATGCCACAGGAATTAACTGGGGAATGTTTTCTCCGAATGACTGCCTTGAGCTTGAGGACCGAAACCCTAGACCTGGAGGAGATATTTACCTCACTCCGTTAAATATGACAACCAAGCCTTCAGACGGCAGCAAACATAAACAGGAAAATATCGATGAGCATACTGACTAAACAACGCCTGGATGTACCGCTGAAACTGAAGTCAGTCAGTGACTCCGGTGAGTTTGAAGGCTATGGCTCGGTATTTGGCGTGAAGGATAGTCATGACGACATTATTTTGCCGGGTGCCTTCGCAACATCGTTGGCTGCATGGAAATCAAAAGGCGGAATGCCTGCGATGCTCTGGCAGCACCAAATGGCCGAGCCCATAGGTGTTTATACCGAAATGAAAGAGGACGAGGTGGGCCTTTTCGTAAAAGGGCGATTGTTGATAGATGACGACCCGTTAGCAAAGCGCGCACATGCACATATGAAGGCCGGTTCTTTAACCGGCCTTTCTATTGGCTACGTATTAAAAGACTGGGAATACGACCGGGATAAAGATGCTTTTATCCTCAAGACCATAGAGCTATGGGAGGTTAGCCCGGTTACTTTCCCGTCCAACGATGAAGCCCGCGTCAGCGATGTTAAATCCGCTTTCGCCCGTGGAGATACACCCGCTCCAAAGAATATTGAACGAGTCCTGCGCGACGTTGGACTTTCCCGCACCCAGGCTAAAGCGTTTATGGCCTCGGGATATAGCGCCCTTTCTCAGCGTGATGCTGCCGATCTGGGCGTTGCCTTACATGCACTTAAGTCCCTTAAATTTTAATCTGGAGTACGAAAATGGCTGTAGACATTAAAGATGTTGAAGACGTCGCGAAAAATTTGCAGAAAAGCTTTGATGAGTTCCGCGAAAAAAACGACAAACGCCTTGAAGCTGTAGAGCAGGAAAAAGGCAAACTCGCCGGGGAAGTTGAAACCCTTAACGGCAAGCTAACTGAGCTGGACCAACTTAAGTCCGATCTTGAAGCTGAACTTAAATCCATTAAACGCCCAGGTGGTGGCACAGTCAGCAAAGAGGCAGGTGAGCATAAAGCTGCTTTCATGGATTTCATGCGCAAGGGCAAAGATGACGGCCTACGCGACCTGGAACGCAAAGCGTTGCAAGTGGGCGTGGATGAAGACGGTGGTTATGCAGTTCCGGAAGAATTGGATCGCGCCATTATTGAACTTCTGAACGATGAAGTCGTGATGCGCCAAGAGGCTACCACCATTACCGTGGGCGGGGCGAATTATAAGAAATTGGTAAACCTCGGCGGCACTAATTCTGGGTGGGTTGGTGAAACTGATGCCCGTCCTGCAACAGACGCCTCAAAGCTCGGTCAGATTGAACCTTTTATGGGGGAAATCTACGGCAATCCGCAGGCCACGCAGACCATGTTAGATGATGTATTCTTCAATGTTGAAGACTGGATCAATAGCGAACTGGCAATTGAGTTTGCTGAAAAGGAAGAAGTTGCCTTCACCAGCGGTAATGGCACCAAAAAGCCAAAAGGGTTTCTGGCTTATGCCTCCAGCCTGGCTGATGACAAAACCCGCGCATTTGGCACGTTGCAGCACCTCCTTTCAGGTGCCGCTGGTGGCGTGACGGCTGATGCCATCATTAAGCTCGTTTACACGTTGCGTAAAGTTCACCGCAGTGGCGCTAAGTTCATGATGAACAACAACAGCCTGTTCCAGGTACGCATCCTTAAAGATGGGGAGGGTAATTACCTGTGGCGTCCTGGTCTTGAACTGGGTCAGCCTTCAACTCTGGCCGGTTATGGTGTAGCAGAGAATGAGCAGATGCCTGACATTGTGGCAGATGCAAAAGCTATTGCATTCGGTAACTTCAAACGCGGCTACACCATCGTTGATCGCATCGGTACTCGCATTCTGCGTGACCCGTATACCAATAAGCCATACGTTGGCTTCTACACCACCAAACGCACTGGCGGAATGCTGGCTGATTCCCAGGCAATTAAATTGCTTCAAATCGGCACGGCTGCTTAACATCCGGGGCTTCGGCCCCATCCTTTGAGGTCACTCATGATCAAATTACTTAAAGAACTTAAGTGGTCACCAGATGGCTGCGCTGTAGAAACCATTTCGGCAGGTGAGTATCAGGTAGGAATCCTGCCGCCTCGTGCCGTAGCCATTGCCCTGGAGCTGGGTTTTTTGGAAGATTCAGAATCCAGCGACACTCAGCCACCACTGGGAACAATTGTAGTCACTGACTCTCCAGTCGTTACTGACCCTGTTGTAGTCACTGACCCTGTTGTTGTCACTGAAACGGAAGTTAAAAAAGTCAAAAAATAACGCGCCTCGGCGCGTTTTTAATGGGTGGAATCATGATTCTGACAATAGCCTCAATAAAGCAGCAACTCAGGCTGGAGGAAGATGACACCAATGAGGATTCATTGCTTGAGGCTATCGGCATGGCTGCGGAATCAAGAACCGCAACTTTGCTGAATAGGCCAATTTACGCCAGTGAGTCCGAAAGGCCAGATGGGGATGATGTGGGTATGGTTGCAACTGCTGATCTTCGTCTCGCCATGCTGATGCTGGTTTCTCACTTTTATGAGCACCGGTCATCTGTTTCTGATTTTGAACAGACAGCAACGCCGATGGCATATGAGTGGATTGTCAGGCCTTACAGGTTTATCCCGCTATGAGAGAACGACTATCCCAGACCAGCGCGACATTCAGTTTCCCCGATCCTGGTGAACTGGATAAGCGAGTGGAATTACGTCAACGCCTCGATGTGCCAACATCGGATTTTGGTGTTGAACCTGAATACCACAACGTCAGAAAAGTGTGGGCGAAAGTCCGGCAGGTTGGAGCGGGGACGTATCAGTCATCAGTACAGTCAGATGACATCATTACTCACTACATCACGATCCGCTATCGCCCAGGTATAACGTCTGATTTTGAGATTGTTATAAGCGGGCAGGTTTACAGGATTAAGCGCTCCCGCGATCTCAACTCCGCACGGCGCTTTTTGTTGATGGAGTGCGAAGAGCTGGGGGCGGTGCAGCGGGGAGGTCCTTCATATGGCTAAACCACTGCTTCACGTCGAGTTCAAGCAACCTGACGAGCTCGTTTTCAACCGCGCACGGATGCGTAAAGCGTTCATTAAAATCGGCCAGGTACACATGCGAGACGCCAGACGACTCGTGATGAACCGTGCGCGGTCAAATCCCGGTGAAAATCCGGGATACCGGACCGGTAAGCTGGCCCGATCGATTGGTTATTACGTTCCGCGTGCGTCCAGTCGCCGCCCTGGCTTGATGGTCAGAATAGCGCCAAACCAGAAGCGCGGGGAGGGTAACCGGCTCATTGAGGGGGACTTCTATCCGGCTTTCCTCTTCTACGGTGTTCGCCGGGGAGCGAAAAGGAAAAAAAGCCATCATAAAGGCAAGTCTGGCGGCTCTGGCTGGAAAGTTGCTCCGCGTAATAACTTCATGACGCAGGTGCTGGAAAACAGGAAGTCGTGGACGCGTTACATCCTTAGTCGTGAGTTGAGAAAGTCCCTTCGACCACAGAGGAAGAAAAGTAAATGAAACTGTCACCGATTATCGGCGCAATTCGGGGGCGATGCCCTTTTTTTGCTAACAATGTCAGCGGAGCAGCAGAATTCAAAAACCTGCCTGAAACTGGGAAAATGTTGTTACCCGCTGCTTACGTTATTCCTGTTGAAGATATCGCAGGAGAGCAAAAAACCCAGACCGATTACTGGCAGGTGATAAAAGAGGGTTTCTCTGTTGTCGTCGTGCTGGATAACACCCGCGATGAACGCGGCCAGGCCGCAAGTTATGACGTGGTTGATACAGTCCGCGCCGAATTATGGAAAGGCCTGCTCGGTATGCGACCAGACGAAGATAGCGACATCATCGTTTACGCTGGCGGGCAGTTGCTGGATATGGATCGCGGTCGCCTTTATTACCAGTTTGACTTCACCTGCGACAGGGAAATTAATGTCGAAGATACACGGCAACAGGAAGAGCTAGACAGTCTTGATGACTTCCGTGAGATAGGTCTCAACATCGACTATATCGACCCCGGCAACGGGCCAGACGGCATCATAGAACACCAAACAGAAATCAACCCCAGCGAGTAAATCATGCAAATCAAACCCGTAGAAGGGCGGTCGGTTCCCGATCCCGCCCGTGGCGACCTTTTGCCTAAAGAAGGGCGAAATGTCGACAAAAATAGTTACTGGCTCCGTCGCCTGGCGGCAGGGGATGTTACCGAAGTAAGCGCATCTTCTGCTGAAAAGGCGGTTGTCGCTGCAAATAAAAAAGGCGGTGAGTAATGAATTTCCCCTCCATCCCTTCTGATATCCGTGTGCCGCTATTCTGGGCAGAGATGGATAACAGCGAGGCCAATACAACGCAGGATAGCGGTCCCGCTTTGCTGATTGGTTGCGCGAATACCGACAGTGAAATCGTAAAGAACAAACTCACTATCATGCCGTCAGCGTCACTGGCCGGAAAACTGGCAGGGCGCGGAAGCCAACTGGCGCGAATGGTTGCACAGTATCGTAAAGTTGATCCTTTCGGTGAGCTGTGGGTGATTGCAGTCAACGAAACTACAGGCGCGGCCGCTACCGGAACGCTGACACTTAGCGGAACTGCGCAGGCAGCAGGCACACTCAGTCTTTATGTCGGCATTGTCCTGGTTCAGGCCCAGGTATCGACAAGCGATAATGCCGCCGTTGTTGCGACAACCCTGGCTGCTGCCATCACCGCAAATCCTGACCTGCCAGTAACAGCTACGGTGGAAACGGGCGTTATTACACTGAAAGCCCGGCACAAAGGCTTAACGGGCAACGATATCCCGCTGATGTTGAATTACCACGGCACTGTTGGTGGAGAGAACACGCCAGAGGGTATCAACGTTGCGATCACGGCAATGGCTGGCGGTACGGGAGCACCGAATTTAGACCTGTCGATTGCAGCAATGGGCGACGAGCCTTTTGATTTCATCGGTTCCCCTTTCAGCGATGCGGCTTCACTCGAAGCGCTCAAGCTGGAAATGAATGACGGCTCCGGCCGCTGGAGCTATGCGCGTCAGCTTTACGGCCATGTCTATACGGCGAAAAAAGGGTCGCTTTCTGACCTGGTGGCCTTCGGGGATACGCAGAATAACCAGCACATCACTGTGGCTGGTTATGAAGTGGATAACCAGACGGCGGGTGACGAACTGGCTGCGCTGCGAACCGCGCGTAATGCGGTGTTTATCCGTAACGATCCGGCGCGGCCAACACAGACCGGGGAGCTGACTGGCGCACTTCCGGCACTGGCAGGTTCCCGCTTCACGCTCACAGAGCAACAATCACTACTGTCCCACGGTATCGCTACAGCCTATGCAGAAAGTGGCGTGCTGCGCATTCAGCGCGATATCACCACGTATCAGAAGAATCAGTACGGGGTGGCAGATAACAGCTATCTGGATAGCGAGACGCTGCATACCAGCGCTTATGTCATCCGTCAGTTAAAAAGCGTCATTACCAGCAAATACCCACGTCACAAGCTGGCGAATGATGGTACTCGCTTCGGTGAAGGGCAAGCCATTGTTACCCCGGCTGTTATCAAAGGGGAGATGTGCGCAATTTACCGCCGCATGGAGCGTGCGGGTATCGTTGAAAACTTTGAGCTTTTCAAACAACACCTGATCGTAGAACGCAACGCCAGCAACCCGAATCGTCTGGATGTTCTGTTCCCGCCTGATTACGTCAATCAGTTGCGGGTGTTCGCGTTGATCAATCAGTTCCGTCTGCAATACAGCGAGGAGGCAGCATAATGGCCCGTATTGGTGGTACATGTTACGTCAAAGTGGACGGTCAGCAGCTGTCACTAACCGGTGGCATTGAAGTGCCGATGAACACCAACCTTAAGGATGACGTTATGGGGCTTGATGGCTCCGCAGACTACAAAGAGACTCACCGCGCACCGTATACCAAAGGTACGTTTAAAGTGCCAAAGGGTTTCCCGTACGACAAGCTGACATCTTCAGATACGATGACCATCACATCCGAGCTTGCGAACGGGCAGGTGTACGTACTCTCAGACGCCTGGGTACACGGTGAGCTTAATCATAACGCCGAAGAGGGCACTGTGGATGTTGAGTTCCACGGTCAAGAAGGATTCTACCAATGACAGAATTAGTTCTCTCGAAACCGATCATGGCGCACGGTGAGAAAGTTAACGTGCTTGAACTTCGTGAACCCACTTATGACGAAGTGGAGGCTATTGGCATCCCATTTTCATATAACGCCAGTGGTGAAATGAAACTGGACACCGGGAGCTCACTGAAGTACCTGCCGATCCTCGCAGGCATTCCACGCTCATCAGCCAGCCAGTTATCGCTGAAGGACGTGTTTATGGCCTCAATGGCTATCGTCGGTTTTTTTACGGGGTCGGAGCCTTTGAAAACCTCAGAAAGCGGCTCTACAACACCGCCCACTTCTGGCGAATAAACCCACTGGAATTAAAGACTATCGGCATCTCCCGCTTCCTTGAAATGGAAGCGGAAGCCGTACGCATCAATGAGGAGATGAACCGTGGCCGATAGTTTTCAGCTTAAAGCGATCATCACCGCCGTGGACCAACTTTCCGGTCCATTGAAGGGGATGGGTAAGAGCCTGAAAGGCTTCCAGAAGGAAGCATCAGGCATCATGATGAACGCGGCTGCGATGGGGGCCGCAATTACCTCTGCCTTTGTTATTCCGATTAATCAGGCAATGCAGTTTGAATCAACGATGGCTGACGTGCGTAAAGTCGTGGATTTCGACACGCCGCAGCAATTTAAGCAGATGGGTGAGGATATCCTGAAGCTTTCCACTCAGCTACCGATGACCGCTGATGGTATCGGTCAGATCGTCGCGGCTGGTGGGCAGGCTGGTATAGCGCGTAACGAGCTTAAGCAGTTCGCTACAGATGCAGTAAAAATGGGCGTGGCATTTGACCAGACGGCTGAAGAGTCCGGGCAGATGATGGCGCAGTGGCGTACCGCGTTCAAAATGACCCAGGGCGATGTTGTCGGGCTCGCTGACAAGATCAACTATCTGGGCAATACCGGCCCGGCAAGTGCCGGGAAAATTTCAGATATCGTTACCCGAATAGGTCCGCTGGGTAGCGTTGCAGGACTGGCATCAGGCGAAATTGCAGCAATGGGCGCAACCATCGCTGGCATGGGTGTTGAGTCCGAAATTGCAGCAACGGGTATCAAAAACTTCATGCTTTCCCTGACATCTGGGAAATCGGCAACCGCGTCACAGAAGAAAGCCTTCAGGGCTCTTCGCATCAGTCCTAAGCAGCTTGCCGCAGATATGCAGAAAGATTCAAAAGCGGCAATGTTGAAAGTACTGGACTCACTTGCGAAATTACCTGCCGCCGAGCAAGCGGCAACGCTCACATCAATATTTGGTAAAGAATCACTCGGAGCAATAGCACCTTTGCTTACGAATCTGGACCTGCTGCGTACCAACTTTAAAAAAGTCGCGGAGACCCAGCAGTACGCAGGTTCAATGCAAAAGGAATACGAGTCACGTGCGGCGACAACGGCCAACGCCGTACAACTGATGAAGAACCAGTTTACCGCCGCGAGTATCAGCATAGGCGATATGTTCCTGCCTGATATTGTGAAAATTACGCAGAAGATACAGCCATTGATTGAGCGCTTGCGGCAGTTCGCTAAAGCTAACCCTGAAATGATCCGTTCAACCTTCAAGTTTGGTACAACGCTTCTGGGAACCGGTGCAGCAATGGGTGTTGTTGGGAAAGCACTTAAAACCTTCGATTCTATTATGAAGATGACCACGCTTGGGAAACTGGTTTCGTTACTGGTCATTGCTGGTGGGTTGATCGTCAGCAACTGGGATCAGGTTGGCCCGGTAGTGAAATCTGTCTGGAAAGATATTGACGGGATAGCTGAAGCGCTAGGCGGCTGGGAGAATGTGCTAAAAGTTGTTGCAGCGTTCACTGCTGGTGCATGGCTGGTTTCAATGAGCAAGGGGCTTGGCGGCGCAAACAAGGAAGCCGGAAAGCTCTCTGGCAATCTTCGTGATATTGCAAAGATGGGGCTGATAAGCGTCACTATCGGCGTTGCGATAGATATGTTCAACAGGATCGGTGAGCTTCATGAAGAGGCGGCAAAACAAAACATCAGTACCGGGCAATTGATAGTGAATAACATTAAACAAAAGGAATCAGACCGTGGCTATCATGGGTTTATCCCGCGCCTGAAAGAACTGCTGGGGATGGATCAGCCTGGTGATAAAGCTGCGGGACTGGTGCAATCGCAAAAACCGCAGCAGGGCGAGTTGAAAGTTTCTTTTGAAAACGCACCTCTCGGCATGCGCGTTGCTCCAGCTGGAAGCGCGTTACCGTGGTATCAATACGATGTTGGATACAATAGATTTTCACCCCAAAAATAATTCTATACAATGAAGAAGGATTCATTAAATGGAGATTTATTTTGAAGAGGACTTTATACACCGCAGTTTCATTAATCCTGCTATCAGGATGTGACGCACCCCCAGAGGGAAAAGACAACACCCCTGAGTATGTCATAAGTGCAAAAAGCGACATTGGGGCAGCGCTAGTCGCGAACGTTTATAAAAACCCTGACTTTAAATGTGAAAGTATTCCTGCAAATGATGGGGTGTGGTCTATGGGATGCTTCATTCATGAGGAAAAACCCGGGCCTTTCTTATTGTTTGCAGTTGTGCAGAACAACGAAAACCCACCATTCGATTACAAGCTTTACGCAGTAAACGGAAAAGCAAAACAATTGGCAGAAACGCCATCCTTACAGATGTTTAAAATTGATGCCCAAAATAATATGAACACGGATTATGAAAAGGTAATGCAAACGTTCATAAATGAGTTTGTCACAAATAAAAAATAAACCGCTTCGGCGGTTTTTTTTCGCCCGGAGAAAAGCATGGCCGCCAAGTGGAAAGACTACCTTCAGGACGCCTCCTTACGGGATGTCCCGTTTAAAGTTAGTGAGGATGAGGCAACGTTTGGGCGTCGTGTACAGGTTCATGAATATCCTCAGCGAGATAAGCCGTTTGCGGAGGATATGGGCCGTGCTACCCGTAAGTTTAGCGTTCAGGCGTATGTGATAGGCGATGATTTTTTCATCCAGCGCAACAAACTCATTGAAGCCATTGAAAAACCCGGAGCCTGCACATTAGTTCATCCGTACTACGGTGAAATGGAAGTGATACTGGATGAGACAGTCCGGGTAAGTCACTCCGTCGATGAAGGTCGCATGTGCCGTATAACCTTCAGTTTTGTCGAAGCGGGGGAATTATCATTCCCTACGTCCGGGATAGCCACGGGCTCTAAACTGAATTGGGCCGTCGCTGCGCTCGATGACTGCATTTCATCTGCATTTGAGTCCTTTGGGCTGGATGGCATGAGCGACTTTATGCAAAGTGACGTAATTAAAGAAGCGACAGATATGGTTGATACCATTACAGCTGTTTATCAGTATGTTGATTCAGGTATCACAGCAGCTTCTCGTTTATTGCAAGGCGATCTGTCGGTATTGCTTTCGCCCCCGTCAAGTGGGATGACCTTCGTCAACAAGCTGCAAACGATGATGCGTGCTGGTTTGAAACTTAATGGTGATGCATCTGATCTCATGTCTGCTGCAAAGAGTTTTAGTGCGGTAGCGCTGCTCCAGGGGCTCTCACCACGATATGCCTGGAAGACCGACAGCAAGACCACACAGGCAACAACGGTGCAACGTAACCATATTGCGCAGGCGATCAGAACAGTAGCGCTCAGTGAGGCGGCTTATACAGTTATCAACCTGCCGCAACCCCCCGCCGTGACTGTCACGGAGCAAAATAGCACGCAGCCAGTCAAGGTTCCTCATCCGGCTGTAAACGACATCATCGAAGATTCCGCAGGGGGATCACCCGGCGTAACCACTTCGACTAATACCGCAAACGTTCCATCTTGGGATGAGCTTGCAGACGTTCGTGAAAGTTTCAATGCCGCCATCGATCAGGAAATGGTACGTGTCACTGACGATGCACTATTTCTGGCACTCAGACAGGTGCGCACTGACCTCAATAACGACATCAGCACCCGGCTTGAACAGGTGTCACGCGTAACGGTTCGCACACCTTTGGAGGTTGTACCTGCACTCGTTCTTGCGGCTGACTGGTATGACTCTGCTGCTCGGGAGTCTGATATCACAGCCAGGAATGGCATCAGGCATCCGGGCTTTGTCCCTGTCCAACCGCTAAGGGTTCCCGTCAGATGAACAACACCGTATTTCTTCGCGTTAATGGCCGTGAATGGGGCGGCTGGACTTCTGTTCGTATCTCTGCCGGGATTGAACGTATTGCTCGTGATTTTAACGTTGAAATTACGCGTTCATGGCCCGGCGATAAAGACGATGCGAGCAGGAAAGCTCGAATAAAAAACGGCGACAAAGTGGAGGTGTTGATCGGTGATGACCTGGTGATCACCGGCTGGGTGGAAGCGACCCCTGTTCGTTATGACTCTACAAGCCTAAGTATGGGAATTGTTGGGCGCAGTAAGACAGCAGACCTTATTGACTGCTCCGCTGCCCCGGCACAGTACAGCGGCAGATCATTGGCACAGGTGGCAGCAGAACTGACGAAGCCCTTCAGCATTACCGTTGTTGATGATGGTGGTGCTTCCGGCGCGTTGCAGGGCGTACAGGCCGATCAGGGAGAAACGGTTATGGATGTGCTGAATAAGATGCTGGGAATACAGCAGGCGCTGGCTTACGACGATGAAAAGGGGCAACTGGTTATCGGGGGGATCGGCGCGAAGAAGGCCACAACCGCCTTAGTTCTCGGTGAAAACATTCTGAGTTGTGACTCTGAAAAAAGCATCCGTGATCGCTTCAGTTCTTACGAAGTCGCAGGGCAGCGGCAGGGGAATGATGATGACTTCGGTGAAGCGACGACGACAGCTATTCGCGGCCAGACAATCGACGGCGGCATAGCACGGTACAGGCCAATGCTGATCAGGCAGACAGGTAATGCCACGTCTGCAACATGCAGTGACCGCAGCAAGTTTGAGATGCGTCAGCGTGCAGCACGTACTGACGAAGTGACTTACACAGTTCAGGGCTGGCGGCAGGGTGACGGAACGCTGTGGCGGCCAAATATGCAGGTTATCGTTTTTGACCCGATTCTCAATTTTAACAACAGAGAAATGGTAATCGCCGAAGTGACCTACCAGTTGGATGGTATCGGCACAATTACCGAACTCAAAGTTGGCCCGGCTGATGCCTATTTACCTGAGCCGGAGAAACCGGGCAGACGGAAGCGTAAAGCTATAAATGATGAGGACGATTTCTGATGGCAAACCCGTTTCAGGCCGCTGCGCGAGGCATTTCAAACCTGCTATCACGGGCCGTGGTTCGCACTGCAAGCTCGGCAACTAAGTGCCAGTCGCTACAGATCAGCATGGCCGGTAATGAATCAAAGAGTGACATAGAGCATTTAGAACCGTATGGATTCACGTCTTCCCCTCATCCAGGCGCTGAGGCGGTGGCCGCATATTTCGATGGTGACCGCTCTCATGGCGTTGTGCTGGTGGTCTCTGACCGCCGCTATCGTATTAAAGGACTGGACCAAGGGGAAGTAGCTTTCTATGACGACCTGGGCCAGTCCGTGACGTTAAAGCGAAGCGGTATTGTTGTGGATGGTGGAGGCAAGCCAATCACATTTAAGAACGCCCCTAAAGCCCGCTTTGAAATGCCAATTGAGGCAACAGGGAATATCAAAGATAACTGCGATGGGCCAGGCGTCTCTATGGCGGATATGCGCGTTAAATACAACGGTCATACGCACAAAGAGAACGGTGACGGTGGTGGGACCACTGACGCCACGACCCAGAAAATGGAGGCATGATGATTATTACTGTGAACGGGAAGCAGTGCAGCGCCTCTTATCCCTTCGACCCCCTGACCCGCGCCGTGCTTATTTCAATTGGCACATGGCGACGAGCAGAACCTGATGATTCACCAGAAGAGCCGAACGGCTGGTGGGGAGACAGCTTTCCCACTGTGCAGAACGACAGGATCGGCACGCGGCTGTATTTGCTCAAACGGCAAAAGCTCACAAATAAAACTCAGCTTAAGGTACGCGAGTATCTTCAGCAGTGCCTCCAGTGGCTGGTGGATGACCGCGTGGCCTCACGCGTGGATGTAACAGCTGAACGTACAGGTATTGATACGCTCATCGCCTCCGTGACTATCAGTCGCATGGACGGCACTCAACAAACAATATCTTTTGATGACCTCTGGAGTGAACTTAATGGCTGAAAGCGGTTATTCCCGTCCCACACTCCCGCAACTGATCACGACAATCCGCAGCGACATTTTCACAAGAATTGCAGCAGACACGACACTGGCCGAACTGAGGCGTTCTGATGCGGAAGTTTACGCCCGTGTTCAGGCTGCTGCGGTTCATACCGTCTACGGATATATCGATTATCTGGCGCGCAATCTGTTGCCTGACCTGGCTGATGAGGATTGGCTGACACGACACGGGAATATGAAGACAGCGCCACGCAAAGCCGCTGTAGCCGCTACAGGTTATGTACGCTGGGAAGGGGTTAAAGATGGCATACATGTTGCTGCTGGCGTATTAATCCAACGTGATGACCTTGTTTCCTATACCTCAACCGCTGATGTTTCGTCTGCTGGTGGTGTTCTGCGTGTACCTGTTACCTGCAATGCCACCGGGTCAGCAGGCAATGCTGATGACGGGACAACGATGAGACTTGTAAGCCCCATCGAAGGTATCTCCTCGACGGCCCAGGCGGACACGATTCAGGGGGGGGCGGATATTGAGGATATCGAACTATGGCGCTCCCGTATTATTGAGCGCTGGCAGTGGACGCCGCAGGGCGGGGCTGATGATGATTATAAGGTCTGGGCAAAAGAAGTAGCCGGAATTACACGTGCATGGGTATACCGGCACTGGTCAGGGCTGGGAACCGTGGGTGTCATGGTCGCCAACAGTGACCTTATTAATCCCATACCTGACGCCGCAACAGTCGAGGCGGCTCAGTCACATATCGAACCCCTTGCACCTGTTGCCGGTTCCGATGTTTACGTATTTGCGCCAGCATCTCGCGAGGTTGATTTCCGAATTCGGCTTTCGCCCGATACTGAAGCTGTTCGCTATGCCGTCATCGCTGAATTACGGTCAATGCTTTTACGGGACGGAATTCCTGAAGGGGTTATCAAGCCATCCCGGGTGAGTGAAGCAATCAGCATTGCTACTGGAGAATACAGTCATACTCTCCTTAGCCCGATTGATGATGTGACTATTGCTAAGGGAGAGCTGGCAATCGCCGGGGAGTTCTTATGGATCTGACAGAACAATACGAGCAGATGCTCGGCGTTCTGCTACCCCGTGGGCCTGCATGGGATGAGATGGACCCCCTTTTAATGGGGCTGGCTCCTTCATTGTCCAGGGTGCATGAGCGTGGCGATGCGTTGATGCTGGAAATTGACCCCCGATCAGTGACCGAACTCATCGACAGATATGAAACCATTACCGGACTTCCCGATAGCTGCGCCCCTGCCGGGGTGCAAACGCTGCAACAGCGCCGCCAGCGCCTTGATGCGAAGCTAAATCTTATTGGAGGCTTGAGCGAAAAATTTTACTTATCTCTTCTCGCATCGCTTGGCTATCCATCAGCAACGATCACCCGGTATCAAAAATCGCAGTTCACGTGTCTTTCTAACTGTACTGAATCACTCTATTCAAATGAATGGCGCTACTACTGGCAAGTCAATATCAATGAGTCTGCACAGATTCTGCCAATGACGGCAATCAGCAGCTGCACTGCTTCGCTCAGGACGTGGGGCGACACTGTTGCTGAATGCGTCATAAGTAAAATGGCTCCCTCTCATACTGTTGTTATTTTCCGCTACACGGAGTAATTATGCATCGTATTGACACATCAACTGCTCAGGTTGATAAATTTGGCGTGGGTAAAAACGGTTTTACGGCTGGAAATCCACAGACCGGGGAATTACCTACAGCGCTGGATCAGGACTTTTTTGATTCTCTTCAGGAAGAACTTGCAGGGGTAATTGAAGGTGCATCTATCGCACTCAGCAAAACTTCCCGGAATCAATTATTAACCGCTTTGAAAAAGCTATTTTTACAGCCAGGAAATAACTTATCAGAAATAGTCAACACGGCAGCAGCGCTGACTAAGCTCGGAGGCGCGCCGCTTGACAGCCCTACATTCACAGGAACCCCGAAAGGACCAACTGCGGCAGTAGGCACTAGCAATACGCAGCTTGCAACGACAGCGTTCGTACAGTCTCTGATTGCAGGATTGCTGAAAGCATCAAACAACCTCTCTGAAATAGCAGTAGCAGGAATTGCGGCACAAGCACTGGCTCGCGGTAATATTGGCCTTGGTACGGCAGCAGTAGCTAACATCGGAACCGGTGCTAATCAGATCCCTGATATGAATAGTTTCGCGTCAACACTCTCAGTGGGTGGAATTCAACGCTTACCAGGTGGGTACGCCAGGCAATGGGGTAGCGCAGTTGCTACTTCAGGGGCCGACTGGACTATAAATTTCCCCGTCGCCTTTTTATCCGCACCATTCGCAATGACATTCGGATGTCGGCAGGCCGCTACCCCTGACGCAATGCAATCAATCATAATTACCGATAGCACTCTCACAAATACTGGCGTACAGGGTCGTGCATACAGACTGGCTGGTAGCGGAGGGATTACACCTTCGCCGAGCGCATTTTTTTGGATGGCAGAGGGCAGAATATAATGTACGCATATAGCAAAACAACAAACGCATTCTATTTGCTGGAATCAAAGGCTTCATATCTATTGGCAGGAACTTGGCCACCTGATGCGGAAGAAGTGACGGACGATATTGCAAATGAATTTGTGTTCACAACGAGAGTTGGAAAAGTTCGCGTTGCTGGCAATGACGGGCTGCCCGCTTGGGTTGATATTCCACCACTCTCTGACATTGAGAAGTTGATAATTGCTGAAGGCAAAAAAGATAATTTGTTAGCTGAAGCCACACAGAAGATTACTGTCTGGCAAACAAAATTATTAATGGGTCGAAAGTTAACTAGCGCTGAATCAACTTCTCTTAACTTGTTGATGGATTACATTGACGACTTAGAAGCGGTTGATACTTCGACTGCAAGTTCCACATCACAAATTTCATGGCCTGCACCGCCAGCAATCTAAATTTCCCACCAGATCATCGCCATGACAATTTCCCCTGCCGCCGCGGTTGACCATTCTCGTTAGTTGATCAAATAATACTGTATATCCAAACAGTGTTAGAGGTGAGTTGTGGGCAGACGAGATGACATACCGGCGGCGGTTCAGGGCGAGCATTAAAATTGAGTCCAGCGGGCGGCGAACAGTAGCCACCGCTGACTTTATCGTAGCGTTAGAAAGGGTTAACTACGAATGGACGCTGAAAGAGGCTAATCAGTGGATAGAGCACTATCAGAGCACGTTCCGCGACGTTTCAACGGAAGAGGGTGAGCGCCGGACGTTCCAGCTGTTCAATCCTAACAATGGGGGATACTGATTATGGGCTTTCCTTCACCTGCTGCTGATTACGTTGAAGACCGGATAAACCTGAACACGCTGTTTATTCATCACCCTTCAGCAACTTCACTGATCGATCATTGCGGGCTGACATATGTCGTTGATGCCGCCATAACACCCCGTGACGGCGACACGCTGTGTTATGAGATATTTGGAGAGCAGGGCATAGGCAAGCTGATGGGTGGCTGCATAGTGACGCCAGACGGTGAGAGTATCGAAGGTGAGGCTCTAAGTGAAGTGATCGTGAGGGGGAAGGTCATACTGACGATTACACAGCACTATGATTTTGGCAGGCCGACGATTTAGACACGGCCTGCAAACCAATGTGTCATGGATAGTCTTATGTGGGTTTTTCTTTGAAATGTATTTCTGCAAAACTATTTTTAACTTGATGTTATATAAATTATTTTTCACCAGAAAAAAGAGTGATAAGAACCCGGTGGCAGTAATGTTTATGTGATAAATATCAATTGGTTAATTAATCTTTATCATGCTACTGCTGCGTCATATGGAATGGTTCGAAGCCGCTGACCTGATTGTTAAAGGCATGGAAGGCGCAATCGCTGCCAAAACCGTGACCTATGACTTCGAGCGTCAGATGGACGGCGCTAAACTGCTGAAAGCTTCAGAGTTTGGCGACGCGATGATCAAACACATGTAATCAGCCCTGCTGATGCTGTGCTGACGGGAACTTTAGGGTTCCCGTTTTTATTTTCAGTTTCGAATTATTTAGCGTGATATTCTTCACGTTTTTGCTTCAGAGAGGCAGATAGCCACGCCAGGAAATCAAGTAGCGTTGGGGTGTAATAATGGGTGTCACCAGCCAATCCGTTCGTCAACGTGTTTAAAGCCGATGCCGCAGACTCATTATCGGTATAAGTTTCCCGAAACAGATCGATGCTATTAATCAAATCATCAATATGTTGCATGCCATGCCTGGAGATGGTTTTAAAGGCAGTATCAACAATTTCCGGATAAGTATCTCCGTATTCGTCAGAGTCCTGCCCGAAGAAAACCACGAAAAAATCGCTAATCCATTTATGATCATTCATCAGTTACCCCGGCACAGGATAAGCAGTAAGGATATAGTAGGGTTTACCATAGTAAGTCTCCTTGAATAACACGACGACAAGTTTATTTTTCATGTTATTTAGCGCGATCTTCTTGCCGCTTTTGCTTCAGAGAGGCAGATAACCACGCAAGAAAATCAAGCAGTGTCGGGGTATAATAATGGGTGTCACCGGCTAAATATCGCGTCAGCTTGTTCAGAGCGACAGCGGCAGATTCATTGTCCGGATAAGTCTGGCAGAAATCATCAATATTACGGATCAGATTATCCAGATAGTTTTCACCATCTTCAATATAGATTTTGAAAGCAGAATCGACAATGTCGGGATAATTTTCGCCATATTCATCACTGTCTTGCCCGAAGAAAACGATGAAAAAGTTACTAATGTTGGTGAAATTTTTCATATTTAAATTACCGGGAAATCCGTAGTGATGTAATAAGGCTTGTTGTTGAATTGTTTTTTCTTCATAACAACCTCAATTTTGGTGGCTTTAACTGCTTTGCTTATTGCCTGTTCGGCAATCTCCAGAGAAATGAAAGAGCTGGCAGCGTTTACTTCTCTGCCCCAGATACGCTCAGTGAGCACTGACTCATCAGCCATGACGGCTGCCAACTGGACCGGGGTCATGGCAATACTAAAACCGTTTTCCATAACGTTTCCTTGTTATCACATCATCCAGAACTGAGGATAAAGGAGTAGGATTAACGGGTAAATATTACCCAGGGCACCTGCGTCTTTTTCGTAAAAACACTCAATTTTGCATACCATCGGTAAGTTATGACTTAATAGTGGATATCTTATGTGTGTGATCGCTTTACGAGGATGAATGATTGTCAGGACATGGCACGGCTACGTGCCTCTCAAACACGTGGAAGGATTTAGTGCTCATTTGCAGAGAAAGCTGGGGTAGAGCATGCAAAAGGGACGCCGGGTAACAAAGGCGCAGCTGTCCGCCGTGAAACGCAGGGGGACTGGGAGCATTTGACGTGGTGGGAGTGTCTGGATGCCGTGAAGGCATTTGCCGGAGACATTCAGGAAGGTAACACGGTGACAGTGGCCCACATGGATGTGGGCCGTAGAGTATTATCTGGCGTTATACTCATCACGCTTTTGTTTTAGAGTGGACGAAAGCCACTCCAGAAATTCAAGAAGTGTTGGTGTGTAACATCTCGTATTGCCCGCAGACCCTCCGGTAAGTTCATTCAGGGCAACAGCAGCGGACTCATTGTCCGGGTAATTTTTACGAAAGTCATCAATGTTGGTGATTAGGTTATTGAGATAATTACCACCATCTTCCACATAAATCTTAAAAGCAGAATCTACAATCTCTGGATAACTTTCACCATATTCATCACTGTCCTGTCCAAAAAAAATGATGAAAAAGTTACTAATGCTGGTGAATTTTTTCATATTTAAAGTACCGGATAAGCTGTGGTGATGTAATAAGGTTTGTTGTTGAATCTTTTTTTCTTCATAACAACCTCAATTCTGGTGGCTTTAACTGCCTCAGTTGAATCATATTTAACAATGATCCCTACATTTTTCTTAACGTTATACTTAAAAATAAGGTGAGATTCATTATCAGTGCTATTACTCTTTGCCCATTGCCGAATTTCAGCCCGATTGGCTTTAACGGCTTTGCTTATGGCCTGTTCGGCAATATGCAGAGAAATGAAAGAGCTGGCAGCGTTTCCTTCTTTGAATGAACCTGACTGAATACCCCTCTTAACCTTTTCCAGTAATTCACGCTCAGATTTGCCCACATGCTTTCTCAAAGTATGCCCACCGCCCGAAAAACCTTTCACGGCCTCATGCCTCATCAAATTAACCTGTCCCATTCTGACCGATGCCACACGAGCCGTACCCGCTACTGAGAACGGGAGTATCACATCCACGGCGATACCGATCTGGTCAGCCGTAGACTTATCTGCGCCCAGCTCACTTGCGATACCCGCCGTAGCGCGAGCGGTCATTGAGGCCGTTGGTTTGCCGGAATACACCTGCCAGGCTGAAGCACTCATCCCATCCAGACTGTGCGCCCCCACAATAATGCATCCCGCTTTCGTCACTCCGGTAGGTTCCGGGACCAGGCAAAGGGCAGTGGCACCGGCCAGCTCCAGCACACTACCGAGAAACCCGATACTGCCCCAGATACGCTCAGTGAGCACTGACTCATCAGCCATGACGGCTGCCAACTGGACCGGAGTCATGGCAATACTAAAACCGTTTTCCATAACGTTTCCTTGTTATCACATCATCCAGAACTGAGGGTAAAGGAGTGGGTGCAACGGGTAAATATTATCCAGTGCACTCGCGTCTTTTTCGTAAAAACACTCAATTTTGCATAGCATCGGCAAGGTATGACTTAATAGTGGATATCTTATGTGTGTGATCGCTTTAGGAGAATGGATCAATGATTGTCAGGACATGGCACGGCTGCGTGCCTCTCAAACACGCTGAAGGGTTTAGCGCTCATTTGCAGAAGACTGGGGTGGAGCATGCAACAGGGACGCCGGGTAACAAAGGCGCAGCTGTCCGACGCGAAACGCAGGGGGACTGGGAGCATTTCTTCCTGGCGACGTGGTGGGAGGATCTGAATGCCGTGAAGGCATTTGCCGGAGAGCATTATCAGATTGCCGTCACTTACCCGGATGATGAGGTGTTTGAACTGTTGTCTGACCCTTACGTTTTTCAGCATGAGGTTCAATCGATCTCCACCTTGTGATGCCAGGCGAAGCGCTCAGAGCAAAACGGCATCCTGAGTGATTTGCCCCTGAACACCCCATACAGCGATCAATCAGGACGAATACTGTCACCGCGGCCCACGGATTTTTCACAGTCAGCTTTTAGTCTGCCGTATGCATCGGGTGCCAGCGGGGCGGTCATCATGGTGCGCCAGGTACGGCATTCAGGCGTTTCACTGCGCTGTTGCTTCGGCTGATGTGGTGAACAGGCGGTTGTAAGAGCCGCGATGGCTATCAGTAAGGTGGTTTTGTTGATCATGCTCTCTCCTTTTGTACGGCAGAATCTATCGCGGGGCGAAAAGGCAATGGCATCACTTCCCGCTCCGGTTCTGTAAGAATAGGTAAAAAATTAACATAAGCTCTGGTTAACCATTAGCGCGCTATGTTAGTTTTATCTTTCACGCGGATACAAGAGGAAAATGGTCATGACCTACTTCCAGTATGCAATGGAGCGGATTAAGCTGATTACCACCGAAGTGGAATGCCCTGATTGTCACCGACCTGGCCGACAGTCGATCACCATGCAATCAAAAGCCTCACCGATGAAATGCCCGCATTGCGAAACGAGATTCACCCTGCAGCAGTAACCGTTACCGATTTTGTCACAAACCGCCGGATGGGCGGTTTTTGCTTTTTCGCCGTCCCGTTTTGCCACATACACTATTGTCGGATCAGGTTCAGCGCCGCGCTCCGGGGTAACGTTCTTTCCTCGATAAAAATAGCGGCCTGTTACCCGGTTTAAAGGACAGCCACTGGGTTTGTGCCAGTGACGGTTTTCTTCAACGGCAAATGCTATGCTAATCGTGCTTATCTGCTGTTAAACGCCGACAGGCCCGGTTTAACGCATTCTTACATATCATTTTCGCAGGTCGCAATGTCATGAATAAGCTGCACCGGTTGTGCCTGGTTCTGGGCGATCAGCTATCGTTTGATCTGGCTTCATTACAGGGGCTGGATGCGGAGCGCGATACGGTTTTACTGGTTGAGGTCATGGAGGAGGCCAGCTATGTTCCTCATCATCCGCAAAAAATCATATTGATCTTCAGCGCCATGCGCCATTTTGCCCAGGCGTTACAGCAACGTGGCATCCGGGTTGAGTATGTCACTCTCGATGACCCGAAAAACAGCGGATCAATACCCGGGGAACTCAAGCGCTGGCAGTCGCTGGTGGCGCCGGACGAAGTGCATCTGACCGAGTGCGGGGACTGGCGACTGGAGGCGTCGATAAAGGCGTGTAGCTTCCCGATTCACTGGCATAGCGATACCCGATTTCTGTGCACGCGCAGTGAGTTCTCTTCCTGGGCTGCAGGTAAAAAACAGCTGCGCATGGAGTTTTTTTATCGTGAGATGCGTCGTAAGAGTGGGCTGTTGCTGAACGGCGACGGCAGTCCTGTCGGTGGGGCATGGAATTTTGATGCTGAAAACCGTAAAGCGCTGCCCAAAAACGTCACCGCACCGTACCCGGCACGTTTCAGTGCAGACGCCATTACCCGTGACGTCATGGCACTGGTGGGTGAACATTTTAGCCATCATTACGGTTCAGCCGCCTCTTTCGATTATCCGGTTACTCATGAAGATGCCTGCACTCTGTGGGATTATTTTCTCGATTACGGTCTTGCAGCCTTTGGCGACTATCAGGATGCGATGGCCAGCGATGAGCCTTTTTTGTTCCATGCTCGCATCAGTGCGGCACTCAATATCGGTCTGCTTGATATGCGCCAGTTATGTGCTGATGTGGCATCTGCCTATCAGGCAGGCCATGTTGCACTCAATGCTGCCGAAGGATTTATCCGTCAGTTGATTGGATGGCGTGAGTATGTACGCGGCGTCTATTGGCTGAAAATGCCCGAATACGCCAGCGGTAATCGGTTTGCTAATCAACGGGTGTTGCCTGAGTTCTACTGGACGGGTGAAACACAGATGAACTGCATGCGGCAAACTATCGGTCAAAGCCTGGAGCATGCCTATGCCCATCATATTCAGCGCCTGATGGTGACCGGCAATTTTGCGCTGCTCGCGGGTATTGCACCAGAGGAGGTATGTCAGTGGTATCTGGCGATCTATATGGATGCATTTGACTGGGTTGAACTCCCCAATACGCTGGGTATGGTGATGCATGCCGACGGGGGGTATCTGGGATCTAAACCTTACTGCGCCAGCGGACAGTATATTAATCGTATGTCTGATTACTGCCGTAGCTGTGCATATAAAGTCAGTGAAAGCACGACCGACAATGCCTGCCCGTTCAACGCCCTCTACTGGCATTTTTTGATGCGCCATAGCGATATTCTGCGGGATAATCCGCGTATGAACCTGACGTATAAAAACCTTGAGCGTATGACCGATGTCCGGCAGCAGGCGCTCTGGCAACACGGTGAAGAGCTTCTGGCCCGCCTGGATGCCGGAGAGGCGTTGTGAACAAAAAGAGTGAGCTCCCGGTTAAAATCTGTGCCGTCTGCGGGCGGCCTTTCAGCTGGCGCAAAAAATGGGCGAACTGCTGGGAAGAGGTGCGCTACTGCTCAGAACGTTGCAGGCAACAACGTGTGTCGCGGTGATGGTGAAGACGCATCGACAACTAAATTTCCCGCCACTTCAGGTGCTTTCCAGAATCTCATCGCAAGGCGCTTGATCGCAGCACAGATTCAGCGATACTGTATATAAATACAGTATTATTGAGATTCCCCTTATGCAGTTCATCCGCCCGACCGACAGTTATCACGCCCTGCACCTGCCTTTATTCCTTGAGCGCGTTCCGTGTGGCTTTCCCAGCCCGGCACAGGACTATGTTGAAGATCGCCTCGATCTCAACAAGTTTGCCATTAAGCACCCCAGCGCCACCTACTTTATCAAAGTCAGCGGGGACTCGATGCGTGGGGCAGGGATCGGTGACGGTGATCTGTTGATCGTCGATCGTTCACTGACCGCCGTGCATGGCGATATTGTGGTGGCGGCTGTGGCCGGAGAATTTACGGTCAAAGAGCTGCGTACCCGGCCCACACTGCAACTGGTTCCCCATAACAGCGAGTATTCCGCGATCGTCTTTTTGAGTGAGGAAGAGCTGGAGATTTTCGGCGTGGTGACCTTTACCCTTAAAGCACACAAATAACTATGTATGCGCTGGTGGATGTGAACAGTTTCTACACTTCCTGCGAAACGGTTTTCCGCCCGGACCTGCGCGGGCAACCCGTGGTCGTGGTATCCAATAACGACGGGTGCGTGATCTCCCGCTCGGCGGAAGCCAAAGCGCTGGGGATCAAAATGGGTGCGCCTTATTTTAAGCTGAAACAAGAGCTGCAGCGCCAGCATGTGCATGTGTTCAGCTCTAACTACGCGCTTTATGCCGACCTCAGTGAGCGGGTGATGATGTTACTGACGGAGATGTCCCCGGGCATTGAGATTTACTCGATTGACGAAGCCTTTATTGATGTTGCCGGGGTGGAAAATTGCATGCCGCTGGAAACCTTTGGGCACCAGATGCGCAGCCGCGTATTGAAAGAAACGGGGCTGACGGTGGGCGTGGGAATTGGGCCGACGAAAACGCTGGCAAAACTCGCCAATTATGCGGCGAAAAAGTGGCGCAGGGCTGGCGGCGTGGTTGATCTGTCGAATGTTGACCGCCAGCGTAAGTTACTGGCGCTGGTGCCGGTAGAAGAGGTGTGGGGCGTTGGTCGGCGGATCAGTAAAAAACTCAATGGGATGGGCATAGAGAATGCGCTGCAACTGGCGGAATCGTCCCTGTGGGTGATCCGCAAACATTTCAATGTGGTGCTGGAAAGAACCGCCCGTGAACTGCGCGGCGAGCCATGCCTCGGGGTGGAAGAGTTTGCCCCCACCAAGCAACAGATTATGTGCAGCCGCTCGTTCGGGCACCGCATCACTGATTATGAAGAGATGCACCAGGCCATCTGTGCCTATGCCGAACGCGCCGCCGAAAAGTTGCGGCAGGAAAAACAGTTCTGCCGTTTTATCAGCGTTTTTCTGCGCACCAGCCCGCATGCGGAAGGGGAAGTTTTCTATGGCAACCAGGCTTCCGGCACGTTATTGATCCCTTCTAACGATACGCGTGACATTCTCCGTGTGGCAACGGAGGCCCTCGATCGTATCTGGATTGAAGGGCATCGCTATATGAAAGCCGGGGTGATGTTGGGGGATTTCTTCAGCCGGGGCGAGGCCCAGCTCAACTTGTTTGATGAGTATCAGCCGAAGCCCAATAGTGAAGCACTGATGCAGGTGCTGGATGAGTTGAACCAGTCGGGCAAGGGAAAGGTATGGTTTGCCGGGCAGGGCATCGAAAAATCCTGGGCGATGAAGCGGGAAATGTTATCTCCCGCGTATACCACCCGCTATGCCGATTTCCCGGTGGCGAAATAGCCTGATCGTATCTATCTCATTTATATCAACCATAACAAACTACATCTATCACGACATCACAGCCCTCGCTCTGCCAGGTCGCCGCTGTTTCCACGCGCTGTCGAAAGGTGATGCCTTTTGACTGTTGCACGAGGTGGAACACCTGCTATGATGTTCCACATCACGGAACAAGGACTGCGCCATGATTAAAAGCTTTAAGCATAAGGGACTAAAAAAATTCTTTCTAAAAGATGATAGTAGCGGTATCGAACAAAAGCTGGTGGGTCGAATAAGGAACCGCCTGACCGTGATTGATGCGGCAGAAAAAATCGGAGCGATCGATATGCCTGGTTACGACCTGCATCCGCTCAAAGGTGATCGGCAGGAAATGTGGTCAGTTAGCGTATCGGGTAACTGGCGTATCACGTTTACGTTTATTGATGGCGATGCTGAGATTCTTAACCTGGAGGATTACCACTGATGAAAATGGCTAACCCTGCTCACCCTGGCGAGATCATTGCAGAAGCACTGGATGATATGCGCGTTAGCGTCCGCCAGTTCGCCCGGGCAATGGAAATTGCACCCTCAACGGCCAGCCGGTTGTTGTCAGGATATACGGCGGTAACACCTGAGATGGCGTTGCGTCTCGCTATCGTTGTCGGGAGTACGGCGGAAACCTGGATGAAAATACAGACAAATTACAGCCTGCATCAGGCACGGCAAACGCTGGACACCCGTCATCTGCATCGACTATCGGCAGCCTGAAAAACACAGAACAGCCCGCCTGCAAAGGGCCGGGCTAATGTCTGCTTCTGAGATGCATTCGCTCTTCAAACTGATGCCATAACGCCAGCAGAACGCCCGGCAGGCAAATACCGATAATCACTAAAAAACCAATTAATGGCCCACCGATCAGCAGCAGAGAAAAGAGTAGTGCAGCGTTCATGTTGTTCCTTCGTTATCAGGCTATCGCTGAGATTTTATGCTGTCCCAGCCATGCACAGCATGTTTTGATTACGATCATGATTGATGATTTTGGTTATCGGCGGCACTAAAAAAAACATAAAAAATAACATCCCCGACTCACGCGTACGCAAAAATCGATGTAACTTTATAAAAACACAGTTACCGACATGACAGCGCTAACTGTTTATCAACCCGGCATTTGCCGGGTTTTTTTTATCCCTTAATCGGTAAGAGGGCACAGCAAAGGGGGCAACATGGCAGCAATGATATTCGCAGTGAGCCTGGGGGCTGCAGTCACCAAAGGTGCTGGTGTGGCCGGATTTATCGGCGCCACCGACTACGGTGTTCTGTTTGGCGCTTTTGCCGGTGCCGTTTTCTATGTTGTGACGGCAGCAGAACTCCAGGTTATCCGTCGGGCAGCCTATTTTATGGTGTCGTGGATCGTAGGTATTTATGGCGCAGGACTGGTCGGGGCGAAGATGGCGCTACTACTGGGGTACAGCGATAAACCGCTGGATGGCCTGGGGGCGGTGTTGCTGTCTGCGCTGGCGATTAAAACGTTAACGTTTTTCAGCCAGCAGGACCCGTCAAAGTGGCTGGCGCGCTGGAGAGGAGGACCTCATGGTAACAAATGATCCTATGGTCATCACCAACGTGGTGGTGTGCTCAGCAATCGTGCTGCGCCTGATGTTCTTCTATAAAGCCGGGGCCCGGCATCAGCGGTGGGCATCGTGGCTGGCCTATATGATCATTCTGGCTTACGCCTCTGTGCCTTTTCGTTTTCTCTTCGACGTCTATGCCCATACGCACTGGGCAGCGATTGTCATCAATGTCATTTTTTGCGCGGCGGTTTGGCGGGCTAAAGGCAACGTCGCACTGATTTTTCAGGTGCTGCGCCCACGGCAATGAAAACCACGCCAACGGACTGAAGATCACCAACATCAACCCGACAATCTACTGAGGAGGTATCCCCAACATCCCGACGTCAGTCACCTTTCCGTGCCGCTTCCCGGCATCGATGACCACTCCTTTCTTCTTGCCCACAGGGCATTCCTGACAGGTTTTCCTGTCTTTATCCGGAGGTTTTTATGATTGAAGTTAACTGCTTTGCCGATCTGCGTACCACCGCACCCGCGAAGGCTGGTGATATTGCCATGCTGAAACGTTATTACGATAAAGACTCGACCTTTCACGGTGGCGGCGATTTTGTCGGCTTCCTCGGCACATCGCCATTGAGTGATGACGGGGGCAGTGTGGCCAAAGGTAACGGCTTTTTCTGGAAGCGTATTATTAATGATACCGAACAGGTGAACCTGTACCACTTTGGTGCCCGCGGGGATGGAGTTACCGACGACAGCGATGCTTTCCTGCGTATGTTCAAGTGGTCGCAGGGATACGATACCAATGCGAAAAACATTGGTGTTCGCTTTCCGGCCGGTAAGTTTTTGATCAACCCGATTGATCTGACGGCCAGTGAGATTGCCTGCTTCGCCCTGTACGGTGATGACAGTCCATACGGTGTGACACCGCGTACGGTGATCGTGTCGGATAAGTCGATTAACCCGGTGCTCAAAGTGAATGCCCGTCGTACGGTGATCCGTGGCATTAGCTGGAATGGTCAGGCCAGCGCCGATACCACCGTCAATACCGGGGCGATCACGCCTGATATGTTGTCGAACGTACAGCCCTTCTTTGAAAACATCACCATTGAAGGGCAGTTCGTTAACATCCGCTGTTTCCGCGTGCAGAATAACGGCGGCACGGCGGTGAAACTGCTGGATACGCTCGACAGTCGTTTTGACCAGATCTATTCGCAGACGACCTATGCCCGCGTCTTCGATATCGGCTGGTCGAACTCACCCCGGGGCGTCTGGGACCATTCCACGGCGGTCGAGTTGACCAACGCCAACTTCCAGAGTGGTTATGGTGATGCCACGCTGATGATGCCGAGAATGACCCAGGGGATTATTCGTAACGTATGGATAGAACATACCCGTTTCCCTGGTGATCTGACCAACGGACAGTGGATTGTTGATGCCCTCAGCGTCGAGAACTGCGACAACCCGCTGTATATGAGTAACAGCCGGGCGCTGGTCCGCCAGCTTAACCTTCAGGCGGGGGCGAAAGTGAACCTCGATAACGCCCCGGGCCGCTGGCTTTCCGGCTATGAGAACGGCTGGCGTCGGGATGAAAACTACGGCACGGTAATGACCGGTTCGATGAAGGCGGGCTGGTACAGCGGCTATAAACTGACGAACACCACCACCAGTGATAAATGGTTCAAGGTGGGCAAATTTATCTTTCCGAAGGTCAATCAGCAGTGGACGATCGAACTGCTGGGCAAAATGTCGACGGCCAATCCTTCCGGCGTCGCGGGTAATCCCACGCAGGCGGTGTCCAGCGGGATGACCTGGTTGAACTTTCAGCGCTGCGCCACTGCCGTATGGGGCGATATGTTCCATCGCGGGCAGCCGGCAGTGCTGGATGTGAAGTACAAACGTAGTTATGAAAATATCGTTGAAGTGTGGGTCAAACTGAAGGCGGGGAGTGGTGACACGATGTTTAATTTACGCTCAACCGGCCCGACGCGTTTTGAGGCGGGCGAGTGTTCCTTGTTTACACCGGACCTGACGGAAACGCTGGATGAAACGGAGATCGGTACGGTCACGCCGAATGCCCGTCTCAGTTTACATAACGGGCTGGCGGGCTTTGGTGCAAATGAAAACGGGGTCGCCACGATGGCCACCAGCGTCGCCTCCGCCCCTGCCAGCAGCGTGCCGACAGGGTATGTGACACTTAATATCAATGGTGTTGACCGCAAACTGCCGTACTACAGCTGATAAAAAAGTAAATACATTAACCGCCCTTAGTTGGGCGGTTTTTTATTTATCATGATCAATTGTCCGAATCAGACTCTTTTCCTGATAAACCTTAGTGAAACAAGTGATAAATTTCCCTCTGCGAGTCAGTTTTTCCGCGCTTTCAGGCTGGCATTAATCTGAATTAAGGCAAGGAAACGCCTTTTTTAAGCGATAAACGCTTGAAAAGCAGGCAATGGCTGATTTAAATCCAGCGGCGGGGTTGTGATGACGTCACCAGGCTACGTAAAATAGGTCCAAAAGGTAAATCAGGAGAAGATCGTGTCTGAAACTGCATCTGGCGAACATCAATTTGAACGGCTTGAAGAAGCTAAAAATATCGCCCTCGGCTGGCGTATTGTGGGGCAGATGCCACCACAGACCCTTGAAGAAGCCATTCAGATGCTGCGCGACAGCTCAGATTTTGCCGCGAAAGTGTGCGATTTGCTGACAGAAGAGCTGGCTGCGAATAAGCGACGCTAAGGCGCATCGTTTTAATCAGATGACAGCCGCGCTGTTTCACCGCGATGTCGAAAGCGGGACCACTCGTCCCAGCAGTTTTCCGGGTTTATATCACTGAAGTTCTGTGACGGATCGAGCGCAAAGGCGATACGATCGGGAATAGACACACACATGGCGGTATCGCGCAGTGCTTCTACCTCTTCGCGCGTCAGGCTCGCCCCTTTCTGTCGTTCCGCATCGCTCAGTAATCCCATCAGTGAGGGAATATAAATTGTGGCCATAGCATGCCCCATTGGTCTCTTATTGTGATGGTTAATTTTTCGGCATCGCAGAGGGGAACTTTAGTGGCAGGGCTTGCATAGGAGGCTAACTGGTTACAAAAGCTGATATTTTAGACAAAAAAAAGCCCGCTAAGAGCTTTAATGCGGGCCAACACCAGGGAAATCTATTAAAATAAATAATAAGACGAATCTGAATAAATGCAAATGAAAAGCATCTTTTTTACGCATTAAATTCAAAAAATTTGGCATGTCACCGCACATATACATCAAAATTCTTCTGATACCATCCACTGATCGGCTTCATCGAACATCTCTTCAACGATGCGTAACAGCGTGGATTTATCGCTTTTACTGGCGTCGCTCTTCACACCGTTAGCCTGCATGGGTTTTACCTTGACCTGTGCGTCAGGAAACACTCTCTTGACCCGCTTTTCCAGCTCATTAAGAATAAGTTGTTCGGCATTGGCCAGACCGGCTACGTTGCGCTTGTCATAAATCAATTCAACAAACATTTTTGCTCCTTGTGCATTTTTGCTGGATAAAAATACAGGTATCTTATGCCGGGTTCAAACACTATTTCCGCTCTGGCAGGAAGAAAGGCAGCAAACCGCAAAACAGGGCTCCCAGCGGGACTAGAATAGGGCACCGGTTAAAAAGGAGAGCAGCATGAACAAGATGATGGCAAGTGCGATGGTGTTAATGATGATGGGAGTGTTGGCAGGGTGTACCAGCGACCACATCTTGCATATGCGGGATGGCAGTACGGTCGTGGTGGAGGGTAAACCTCACCTGGATAACGCCACTAAAATGCTGGTCTATACCGACGCAACCGGGCGCACCCAGGCCGTGAACCTGGACGAAGTGCAGGGGATGTCCCGGCTGAAAAACTGATCGTCATCCTTATCTGCCAACCGATGCTGAGCGGAAAGAAGAGCAGAATACCCCGCTAATGTCCGCCAATCGGCAGTACCGAGTGGCGCAGATCCAGCACATTATTTTCCGCTTCATCCAGCAGCGCCAGCCACTGGCGCACATCGACTTCCTTCCATGCCAGATGCCCGGCAGTGGTGCCCATCAGGACCACATCCGGGCGTAACGCGCGATAAAACTCCAGCGTCTGCCGCAGTTCACTCTCATTACTTTCATCGACCAGCACGGTGACCCAACGATCATGGGATAGCGTGACAGTGTCACCGACGAATAAATACGTTTTACCATGAGGAGAAGCATACAGATAGCTGGTGCTGCCCGGCGTATGCCCCGGGGTGGGCACCACATGAAAACTACCGCAGTGGACCTCCGCTGCATTGAACGTGGCATCGGCTTCGGCAAAGTGGCTGACCTGGCCTAATGCACGCGCATGACAGTAGAGTGCGGAGTTGAAACGTTGCTGTAAGCGCCGCGTACCCGGACTGGCTTCGTGCCAGTGCGTCAGATAGTGGCGAATAATGCCCCCCTGATCCGCAATCATCTGGTGGTCCTCCGGGTGTTCAACCCGTGATATCAGCAGGTTGCCACGCACATGTTGCAGTAAGAAACCATGCATCATCAATACGGGTTCATCGTCACTGGTAGGAAATTCCGGGGTGGATACCCAGAGATCTTCATATAACTGTTTCATCTTTTTTGCGCTCCCAACGATCAGCGCAGCACAGGATGTCCTGATACCTGTAACGAAGCGGCGGTATTCTCCACCGTCAGCATTCCCTGGGCGCCAAGGGGCAAGGTGACGGTGTCCGCGCTGTGGCCGAACGCTAACCCGGTAATTACCGGAATACCCGTCAGATCGCGTATCAGGTTCCAGACACTGGTGAAATCGTAGCCATTGTCGTAATCCGTAGAAGTGGTTCCGCTAAAACTGCCGATAATAATGGCATTCTGGCGGGAAAGAATACCGCTCTGATGCAGTTGCAACAGCATGCGTTCGATACGGAAAGGATGTTCATTCACATCCTCGATCACCAGAATGCCGTCCTGAATATCCGGCATCCACGGTGTGCCGATCAGTGAAGCGATCATCGCCAGGTTGCCGCCCCAAACTGTACCGGTTGCCTGAACGCGTTGTGAGACTGTCGTCCACTCCAGAGTTAATTTAGGCGAAGTTAGCGCGCGCCAGAAGTGTTCAATGGTAAAATCAGACAAAACCTCAGCGCCGAAATTACCCGCCAGCATCGGCGCGCTGAAGCTTTGCATCCCACTTTGCGCCAATAACGCCAGCTGAATGGCAGTAAAATCGCTGTGGCCGCAGAGGGCGAGCGGGGCACCGGCCAGCCGCTCACGCAGTGCCGCGTAGTGAATATGTGGTAAAAGTCGGCTGGCACCATAACCTCCGCGTACTGCCAGAATGATATCCGGCAAGGGATTAAGCTGTACCAGGCCGTTGATATCGGCCAGACGCTGGCTGTCATTACCGGCAAAACGTTGCTCGCGGCGGGCAATAATGCCGCTGTTATCAACCCGGTGGCCATCAGCCTGCAAACGTGTCACACCGCGCGCTGCGGCCGCAGGATTGTGGCAGTAGCCTGAAGGGGCAACCAAATGGATCGTACGTGGAATTGTCGACATAACGCTCACTTTGATGATTTTTTATGCGCCAGCAGTGAATTATTTCGAACCGGGCGCTGTCCAATTGATTCGATGATGACGAATAGCCGCTATGAAGTCACCAGCATGCCGCACAATTTAAGAGTTACGGTAATTTCCTAATGGCCGGCAACCCGTATGATAGTCGCGAAGCTCGGGCTCAGAGGATAATAAAAACGTGAGAAAAAGCGTGAAAATGGCGGCGATGATCGCTGCATTATTGCTGGCAGGTTGTGCCAGTGAACCCCAGAGAAAAATTGTTCGTCAGCCGGATACTCCCTTAACTCAGGCCCCTCCTTCGCAGGTGGCCAGTGCCTGGTCGATGATGACCGAGCAGGCAGCACAGCGGAATGGTGTGGATCAAAAGCTGGTGGAAGCGATTATTAGCGTAGAATCGGGCGGCAACCCCACGGTCGTCAGCAAGTCGAATGCCGTTGGATTGATGCAGATAAAAGCCTCTACGGCAGGGCGGGAAGTGTATCGTTCACAGGGCCGACGTGGGCAACCAACGAAGTCGGAACTGCGTGACCCGGTGAAAAATATCGATATTGGTACTGCGTACCTGCGTATTCTGCAAGAGCAGCAGCTGGCGGGGATTCGTGATCCGAAAACCCTGCGCTATGCCACTATCGTCTCCTACGCTAACGGTGCAGGTGCTTTACTGCGAACCTTCTCTCGTGACCGCGATCGTGCTATTGCGATGATTAACGCCATGACCCCGGAAGCGTTTTACCAGCATGTGCAGGATAAACATCCGGCGGCCCAGGCGCCACGTTATCTGTGGAAAGTCACCACCGCCTATCGCACAATCTGAATCACTCCTGGAAACGGTTGGCTTTATCACGCGCCAGCCGTTCCAGCGAGAAAATCACCTGTTGCAGCTCACGTTCCTGCCCGGCATTCAGCGACAGGAAGCGGAAGCTGAGGCGTGGTGTTACGATTGTCTCGCTTTTACTGCCCACCACGCTGCGTTTACCAATGGTAATCAGCTGTGCATCCACTTCAAAACGGCCATATTCCCCCATCTCCACGCGCAGCTTTTTAATGCTGTCGCCGATTTGTAGCGTCTCCGGCAGGGCATTATCGGACAACACGCCAACGCCGCCCAGTGAGAGGTCTTGCAAACGCAGGCGACCTTCACCTGATCCATCAGGCCAGGGGATATAGCAGTAAAACACCGGATTGAGCGGTGCCGTTACGCGGAAAAATTCGCGGCGCTGGATCATCCAGAGCAATTCAGGCAGCTCTGCAGAAAATGCCGGTAATCCTTCGTGCTCGTCCTCGCCAAGGGCCACCAGGGCAAACTCAACTTTGGCACCGCGTGTTTCTGCGGTGATATGCAGATTCCGGGCCTCTTTCGCCAGCTGATTGTCGTAATCATTACTGCCGAAATCGAGCAACATGTTCTCTTTATCCGCGTACAGTAGTCGTGTGATGAACTGACCGCGAGCGTGCGACACCATCACGGGTGTTTGACTGTCCAGCAGATCGCGCAGGACGGCCAGAACTGCCAGCGGCCCACGTTTCAGGTATTGTTCTTTGTCGTCCTCTTTCACATCCGGCTCCAGTCGAATAGCAAATCATGCGCGTTAGCGACCCTGTAACGGTTATCGGCAACCCCTTCAAGGGCTTTACAATTATTTTACGCGATAGACAAAGAAAGTTTAGATTTAAATCACAGGCTTAGAAACCTCGCCTATACTTAGTGCGTTTTATTAGGCGAAGCGTTAAATCATAAGATTATAAGGAGTGACTAATGGGTATTATTTCATGGATCATCTTTGGTCTGATCGCCGGTATTATCGCCAAATGGATTATGCCGGGTAAAGATGGCGGTGGTTTCATCATTACCGTGGTTCTTGGGGTGGTGGGTGCCGTTGTGGGTGGCTGGATCAGCACCTTCTTTGGTTTCGGCAGGGTAGATGGTTTTAACTTCGGCAGCTTTATTGTCGCGGTGATTGGTGCGATCGTGGTGCTGTGGATTTACCGTAAGGTACGCAGTTAACACAACGGTTTAGAAACAAGGGAGGCTGAGGCCTCCCTTTTTACTGTCTGGCTTTTAGAAATCGTAACCCACGGTGGCGATCACGCTGCGTTCAGCCCCCACGTAACAGTTGGTGGTGCTGTAACAGGCGGCGATATAGTCACGACCAAACAGGTTATTGGCATTGACCTGCACATAAGCCCCTTTCATGCTGCTGTTCCAGTCGCCCAGATTGGCACGTACAGAGGCGTCGACCAGCGTGACGGAGGGGACCCGTGCGGTATTGTCGTCATTGGCCCACTGTTTACCGATGTAACGTACCCCGGCACCGGCACTGATGCCGTAGTCAAACTGATAGTGTGCCCAGGCAGAGGCCATCTGATTGGGTGTCAGCAGTGGCGTGTGGCCATCATTGCCGTCCTGCAACTCTTTATAACGTACGTGGTTCAGCGTATACCCGGCGATGGTGCTCAGACGCGGGGTCAGCTGATTACGTGCTTCCAGCTCAAGTCCCTGAGAGTGCACTTTCCCGGCGGGAATGTAGGTGGCGCTGGCAATATCGTTAGAATCACGTGCCGCGACATCTTTCTGCGTCAGGTCATACACGGCAGCGGTGTACAGATCGCTGGTGCCCGGGGGCTGGTATTTCAAACCGGCTTCATACTGCTCAGACGTAGACGGTTTCAGCAGGTTGCCGTCTTTGCCAGGAAGAATGGATGGCGTGACCGCCTGGCTGTAGCTGACGTAAGGCGACAGGCCGTTTTCAAAGGCATACAACAGCGATGCGCGTCCGCTGATGTGATCATCCTGCAGACGATGTTTAACATCGGTGGTGTGATTATCCTGCTCTGACACCATGCGATCATAGCGGCCGGACAGCGTGGCATGCCAGCGATTCCATTCCAGCTCATCCTGCAAATAGACGCCGGACTGATAGTAGCGGCGAGTGGTGTTGTCCTGAGACGTGACCGTTACGCCGTGAGAGGCGGTGGCGCCGGTGAACGGATTAAGTGGGCTGGCACTCCCGTATCCGCTCCAGACATCGTTTTTATACTGATGGTATTCCGCACCTACCACCAGCTTATGCGTCACGTCGCCAGTGGCGAAATCCGCTTCCAGCTGATTATCCGTTGACCAGGCATCCAGTGAACCGCGTGAGCCACTGTAGCCACGTGCTAACTGGTCACTATCATCGATCCAGCCGTTCTGATACACCTGATCCAGTGCAACGCTGCTGTGCGTGTAGCTGGCATCAGAGCGCACTGCCCATGTCTCATTGAAGCGGTGCGAGAAGGCGTAGCTGTAAACCTGTTCACGCCGTTTGTACTGGTCAACGCTGCTTTCGCCTTCGTTGAAGCCATCCTTTAACCATTTGCCATTATGCTGGGTCAGGTTACCGGAAAGCGGTGTGGAGCCGTGATAACCACCAGAGGGATCTTTTTGCAGGTAGGCACGCAGCAACAGGGAGGTGTCTTCTGACGGCTGCCACAGCAATGACGGCGAGATCGTGTAACGTTCTTCACGTGTATTGTCATACTGCGTATCGCTGGTGCGCGTCATGCCGATCAGGCGGAAGGCCCACTGGTCATTAATCGCATTGGTATAATCAAAGGCGGCCCCTTTGGTATTTTGTGTTCCACCGGTCAGACGGAAATGCCCTTCAGAGACAAACTGCGGACGTTTCGAGGTCATATTCACCAGCCCGCCGGGAACGGTCTGACCATACAGCGCAGAGGAGGGACCTTTGATGATATCAAGGCGCTCAAGGAACCAGGGATCGACCTGCATAATATTATGGCTGCCGCCGTCGCTCATCAGGCGCATACCATCGAGGAACAGATTATCGACATCGCCGCCGTGGAAGCCACGCAGGGCAACGGTGTCAAAACGGGTGGCACCCCCACTGAAGTTAGAAAACACCCCTGGCGTATAATTCAGCGCCTGGCCAACGGTATTGGCGGCCTGATCGTCAATCTGCTGGCGGGTGACGACAGACACCGACTGACCGGTGGTGATCAGCGGCTGATCGGTTTTGCTGGCGCCGGTAGACGTGGTCGCGTTGTAGCCACGCGTTGGTGAATCGGCGGTCTCCGCGGGCGCTGCCGTCACCACCATCTGGCTGTCAGCAGCGAAAGTCATGCCAGGGGCGGTCATCGCAATGGCGCAGCACAGCACCGATCGCTTCAGGTTAAAAACCAGAGTCATCTTCTTTCCTTGTAGGGTGGATCGAGGGAACTGAAAGCCGATCAGATCCCTCGGGAAAAGGCATTCTTACATAAAAGTAACAAAATATGAGAATAACAATGAGAATTGTTATTGTTATCGTTGATTTTTTCAAGCGTAAATTTTATTTCAGTATCGGAAGGTGTCTGGTGGGCTGCGGAGTCTGGCAGCGTGAGGTGAGGGGGGCCGGGAACGATAAAAAAAGGCGGCACAAAGGCCGCCCGGTCAGGGTTAATGCAGGTTAAGGTGCTGGTTTAGCCGTGCTGATATCCCCCACATTATTACAGGTCACGCCTTTAGGGCAGTAAAGATCCATTAATTTCAGCGTTACGCCATTGGTCCAGCCAAAGCCATCCTGCAACGGATATTCGCCGCCACCGCCGCCGCCCAGCCCTTTACCTTCGACAACGTATTTCTCGACCAGCTTGTGTTCTTTATCGTAGGTGGCCTGCACGTTTTGCAGGAAGCGCATACCGATCTCTTTCGCCAGGTCCTGCTTACCATAGTGATTCAGCCCCTCAACGGCGGCCCACTGCAACGGTGCCCAGCCGTTAGGCGCATCCCACTGCTGGCCGTTGTTGACGGTGGTGGTCACCAGGCCACCTTCTTTCAGCAACTGCGCTTTCACGGCGCTGGCCGTACGGTTAGCGTGATCGTCCGTCGCGGCCTGCACATAGAGCGGGAACAGCGTGGCGGCGGTTAACTGCGGACGGACCTGCGCTTTCTGCCAGTCATAGTCGGCATACCAGCCCTGTTTCTCATCCCACAGATAGCGGTTGATCGCGTCACGACGCTGTGTGGCACGCTCGGCCAGACGCTTGCTGGCACCTTCATTTTTCGCCACCTGGTAAGCGTGGGCGAGGGTATTCTCCAGGTGGAACATCAGGGCATTCAGGTCCACCGGGACAATGCGGGTGGTATGAATGGTAGCCAGATCACCCGGTTTATCGAACCAGCGAGAACTGAAGTCCCAGCCCGATGCGGCCCCGGCTCGCAGGTCGCGATACAGCCCGGCTTTATCGCGCGACGGGGCTTTCCCGGCGGTGGCGATATCGTCCATCCAGGATTCGGTACGCGGCACATCGCGGGCATCCCAGTAGCGGTTGAGCACGGTGCCATCTTTAAGCTTCACGACACGTTTGCTGGCCGATCCGGCGGCTAACGTGCTGCTGTCGGCATCGGCCATCCAGTAGTTGTACTCTTTCTCCAGCTGCGGCAGATATTTGCTGTAGACCGCTTCACCCTCATGTTTTGCCAGCAGATCGACCATCATACTGAAGAACGGCGGCTGCGAGCGGCTGAGATAGTAGCTGCGGTTACCGTTGGGGATATGGCCGTATTTATCCAGCTCAGAGGCAAAGTTATCGACCATATCCTGCACCCGATCCCAGTGACCGCTTTCCGCCAGCCCCAGCATGGTGAAGTAGCTGTCCCAGTAATACACTTCGCGGAAGCGCCCACCCGGCACCACATAAGGCTTCGGCAGCGGCAGCAGTGAATCCCACTGATTGGCCTGACTGGCGGAACGCGTCAGCACGGGCCACAGGCCGTTGATATGTTCACGCAGGCTCTGACCAGCGGGTGGAACATATTTCTCCCCCTCTGCGGGCAGGATAAAATTCGTGGCAACAAACCGCTTTAAATCGAAATTGCGCTGCATTTTCTGCATTTGCCAGTCGGTAAGAATGGCGGTCGGGTCCTGTTTCGGCACGGCATCAGCAAAGGTTTTCTGGTCGGGGAAAATTTTTGCCGCCTGCACCGCGTGGAACAACGGCCCGAGCCGGATGTCCGGTGGCTGCGGGTTACTGCTCAGCATACGTTGATTATCTTCCGCCTGCAGCGTGAAGCTGGCGGTCAGCGCGGCGGTGAGCAGCAGGGGGGTAAACAGGCGTGTATTCCATTGACGTTGTTCGACTCTTCTCATTAGCCATTCTCCATGTCCAGACCATGCATGATCTGTAAGTAGTTGAGCAGATTAAAACTTTAGTCGAATTTAACGAAAGGGTAAGGGATCGAAGGGGCAAAGTGTGAGTCAGGTAGGGGTTTTAACACCACAATGCGCTGAATGTGGTCGAAAAAAATACAGCGGGAATGGCAGGAAAACACGGGGACTGGCAGGCCCCCGTGAGGCGATATTACAGATTCACGCAGGTCTCTTCCGGCAGGCCAAGCATCAGATTCAGGTTCTGTACCGCAGCACCCGAGGCGCCTTTGCCGAGGTTATCCAGGCGAGCAACCAGAATGCTCTGGCGCTGCTGCGCATGGCTGAAGACAAACAGTTCCATATTATTGGTATTATTCAGCGCTTCCGGCAGCAGGTAAGGGGCAGTATCGGCGTCCAGGCTGTTCAGTGCGTTCACGTGAATAAACCGCTGGCCGTGATAGAAGTCAGCCAGCGCCTGCTGTAACGCTTCGCCATCCACATCATTCAGCGGAATAAACACCAGCATACCCTGCGCATAATCACCGACGGATGGCTGGAAGATCGGCTTGCTGCTCAGCCCACTCCATGCCTGAATCTCTTTCAGGTGTTTATGATCAAAGCCCAGGCCGTAGGCGGCAAACCCGGTGCCTGCCTGCTGGTATTTTTCGATCATCGCTTTGCCGCCGCCGCTATAGCCGGATACGGCGTTAATCGCCAGCGGTTGATCGGCTTTCAGCAGGCCGCTTTGGGTCAGCGGTGCGAGCAGGGCGATAGCGCCGGTAGCGTAGCAGCCCGGATTGGACACATGGCTGGCAGCACGAATTTTCTCGCGCTGGTCGGCCGCCAGTTCCGGCAGGCCATACACCCAACCTGCTTCTACGCGGTGCGCAGAACTGGCATCGAGTACGCGTGCACCCACGTCATCGGCCAGCGCGACGGCTTCACGTGCAGCAGCATCTGGCAGGCAAAGGATGCTGACATCCGCCTGTTTCATCAGCGCCTGGCGGGCAGCGGCATCTTTACGCTGCGCCTCATCAATGCTGAGCATTTCAATCTGAGGATGACGGGCCAACCGCTGCTGGATCTGTAACCCGGTGGTGCCTGCCTGACCATCGATAAACACGCGATATTTCTGACTCATTACCGTCTCTGCCCTGACTTCGTAAAAAAAAGAGTGGTGAGAGTATGCGAGATTTAGGGCGAAGGGACAATAAAAAATGACTGAATATCTGTTTTATTTGCATAATAAGTCATTATTGTTCGAGTGGACAGGTCAACATCCTAAGGTCAACGTCTTAAGGTCAAGGGCGTTTCGCTTTCCCGCTGTCGCGGGCTGAGCGACAAGGGGCGGCCAGTCGCCGCCGCCCCTTGACCCCGGGCTTGCGGCAGGCGCTGCGCCCGTTTCACGGGTGCCTTCGTCAGTTCCGTTCACCGACGGACCACTCGTGACGGCACTTCCCTGTGCCGGCCCGAGCTTTCACCGCCGTCCTGGCGGTTCATCCTGGTTCACATCACTTCCTCAGCGCCGCTTAATTGCCGCCTCAACATCAAAACCAAAAACCTACAAGATTAAATAAAACCAACAAATACCAAAAATGGCTCTTTGGTATTTGGTTTATTTTTAGTCCGTCTTTGATTGTTCTTTTGACCTGGCCGTTGACCTTTTGAGCGGCAATTAAGCCTCGCCGAAGGAGGGCGGATTTCCAGGACGAGCCGACAGGACGTCGGCGAGAGGGTGAGCCGGGACAGGGATGTCCCGTCACGCCCGTTCCGGCAGGAAAACCGACCGACTGAGGGAACCCGCTTTAGCGGGCGATGCGCCTGCCGCAAGCCCGGGTTCCCAGGGCGGCGGCGACTGGCCGCCCTGGGTCGCTCAGCCCGCGCAGCGGGAAAGCGAAACGCCTTTGACCTTCAGACCTTGACCTTAAAAGCTTGACCAGACCTTTAAGCCGATCACCGATTCAACATAAACACCACGCTGCCGCGATACCACGGCGAAGCCAGCAGGTGCTGCTCATCCTGCTTATCCCAGCGGCCGTTCTGCACCAGCCCCAGCCGGAAGGGAATGCGCAGCTCCGTCAGCGCCGGGAAGTAGTCGGCGTAGCGGTTCACCGTCTGGCGACCCTGATAGCTCTGGATCACCAGCTCATCCACCGGCAGCGCATTCAGCGTCGCCACGTTACCGGTTTTGGCCCAGTCCAGCAGCCCGGTGACGCCAAGGGCATACTCCGCAGGCAGCACCGTTCTCAAGCGTTGCAAAAACGCGCTGTACTGATCGAGGCGGTGGGTCGCGGCATCAAAATCAATCTGTATGCCGATCACCTGATTGCCCGCCTGCGACCAGCGCTGTGCCAGCCGCACCATCCGTTCCAGCATCTCATCCGGCACCGCCAGTGTTTCCATTCGCACGGTGACCCAGATATGCGGAAACGTTAAGCGGCTCACCGGCAGGCCCATACGAATAAACACCGCCTGACCCTGCTGCGTCACCACTTCACCCTGATGCAGATACACGGTGTGAGCGGCTTTCAGCTCGGGTCCGGGGCGTACCCCCGACCAGAGCCAGAACGCCTGGTAATCGCTGGCATTAACCTGCTGTGCAGCACGAACCGGAAGGCCGCACAGGGCGGCCAGCAGGAGGCTTACCAGTAATACTTGAGCTTGTTTGCCCACGTGCTTCCCGGATACTGTTTTTTCAACTGAGTGAACCAGCGCTGGCGCTGTGTTTTATCGACCTCTTTGCCGCCGCAGTCGTTATAGCCTGACGGTGCGTAACACATGACGGCGCGGTACAACGCGTAGCTTTTATCTTCCGGTTCGGTTTTGCTGTTGCCGATCACCTGCTGATAATAGTGCTGGCGATCCGGCTGACCCGTGCGTTTCTCGGTCGTCACCGCGTTATCCAGCGTACCGTTACCGCCGCTGTCGGGCCAGGTGGTGACCGAAACGTTCGTGGTGCGGAAGAACTCGCTGAGGCAGTTCAGCGCATGGCTGTTGTCGGCGTGCTGGTTCAGTTGGGTGACCACCGTTTCCAGCGTCGGGCAGGCGTAGCCTTTTTCAGTCTTTTCGCCCGTCCAGTCAAAGGCACTGAGCTGCACATCGGCAAATGCGTCAGTCACCACGGGCTGCGTAATATGCTGGCTCAGTTTGCGGTCCTGCAACCATTCGCCGTAGCGCGCCTCGGTCAAATCGCTGACCAGCAGGGTGTGCAAAGCAATGGTGCGTTCTTCATCGTTTGGCCCTTTGCTGGCCTGCTGACGTAGCAACTCTGGCGTCGCGCGAGTCTTCAGCACCAGCGAACGGTAGCGCAGGTTCGTCACCCGGCTGTCTGCGGCAAAAATCTGTGCCACTTCATTGCCGGAAACCAGCGCGGCCGCCAGTCGGGCCTGAACAAACTGCTGCTGTTCCGTGTCCTTACTCAGCGTTAACAGATGCGCCCAGTGGTCGCGAGCGGCGGGCCATTGTTGCTGCGCCATCAGCGCATCGCCATACAGCACCTGCTCGCTGAACGCGACAATGTTGCGGGCGGGCAGTTCGGTGATGGGTTTGATGTTAGCGATCACCGCAGGATAATCCCCGGTGCGGAACGACTGCATGACCGTCAGATAGTGCCAAAGCGGCAGCTTGCGTGCCTGGTCAAATGACGGCATCAGCGCATCAAGATACGCCTGGTCCACACAGGGCAGGCGCGGATTACACTCTTTGCTGCGCATCAGACGTAATGTCTGGGTAAAGGTCAGCAGCGGGGCGTTAGTGGCGCTGATAAACATCGCATCGCCGCTTTGATCTTTGCTTTGCAGCTTCAGATCGTTTTCTGCGATCAGCGCAACAATGTCATCATTATTCGTGGCCGCTTCCAGCGCCTCCTCATAGTGATCTGCCAGCAGGTCCCAATCCTCCCGATACCAGTCGATACGGCGTAGCATGCTGTAGGCGGAGTGCGCATATTGCCCTTTGGGCCAGGCGGTCAGATAGGCCAGTGCTGCGGTACGCGCCTCAGTGGCGGCGTTTTTGTCGATCTTTTTGACATCGAAATCACCGTATTCACCGTTGGCATTCTCGCTGCTCTGGTTGAGTGCCGTGCGCATCAGCATATAACTGGCAGTTTCTGCCACCCACGGCTGTTTTGCCGTTTGCAGCGCCGTGAAGGTCTGCGCGGCAGCCGGATAGTCGCCCTGATAGAAGTCGCTGGCGGCCAGCAGATAATCACGGAAGGCGCGTGCCGATGATCCTTCAGCATAATCCAATGCCCCCGTCTGCTGGCGGTATTCAGCGCTATCAGACAGTGACATACGGGCAGTGGCCAGTGCCTGGCGCTGTTCTGCGCTTAGCGAGGTATCCGCCAGCAGTGCCCCGAAGAAAAGCGAAACGGTGGTCAGCGTATAAGAGACAAAACGATTTTCCTCTTCGCCGGGCGCCATCGGGGTAACTTTAAGAATGCTGTCGTTCAGACCCAGCGCGGCAATCTGATTTTGCAGTGTTGCAGACAGGGTATCTTCGGTAGCAGCAGGGCTGGCAGCGGCAGGAGCGGCATCATCATGGTAGCCGAAATAGAACGAGCGGCTGCGCGTCATATCTTGCGGTATGGGCTGCGACGTCAGGGTGACAGCTTTGGTTTCGCTGACCAGGCGTAGCAGGTTGTCACGGGTGTCGTTGGTCACGTCCAGCACAGGAGGGCTGACAATAAAACAGTCTTTACTGCCCCACATACAGGCCTCGATATCTGAAGAGGCAAACGTCTGGAAACTGGCGGTTAATGACGCCAGCACGGTCAGGGCAATCCTTGATTTACGCATAATCCTTTTCCGGCAGATGATGAAGCGTTGATAAGCCGGCGAATTCTAAGCTGAAAACGGGCTTTTCATCAATGGCATTGCTGCTATCTCACCTCATCGCCACTGAGTGGGATGAGGTGATGCGCGTTATCCGACTATTTTCGGCCCATTATGCAGTCTCAGCACGCCGGGCCGCTCACTCCGTTGTTACTCTTCCCGCAGTTTAAACACTCGCACCATCTCTAACAGCTGCTCAGCCTGCTGCTGCATTGCCTGTGCGGCGGCGGCGGATGCCTGAGAGAGCGTGGCGTTCTGCTGGGTGGCGGCATCCATATGCACCACGGCGATATTCACCTGATCGATGCCGCTGCTCTGCTCGCCGCTGGCCATCGAAATGGTTTCCACCAACTGGCTGACGCGCTGCACGCTGCTGACGATCTCTTCCATCGCGCTGCCCGCTACTTTCACCAGCGAGTTACCCTCATTGATGCGGGTGACAGAGCTGTCGATCAGTGTGCCGATCTCTTTCGCGGCGGTGGCAGAACGCTGTGCCAGGGCGCGCACTTCGGCGGCGACCACGGCGAAACCGCGTCCTTCGCTGCCTGCACGCGCCGCTTCAACGGCGGCATTCAGTGCCAGAATATTGGTCTGGAAGGCGATGCCGTCAATCACGCTGATAATGTTGCTGATCTGAGTGGAGAACTGGTGGATATCGCTCATAGTGCGTACCACCTGTTCCACTACTTCACCGCCCTGGCTGGCGACGGCACAGGCTTCAATGGAGATATCGCTGGCGATACGCGAGTTCTCGGCATTGTTTTTGACCACTGACGTCAGCTCCTCCATTGAGGCCGCGGTCTGCACAATGGCGCTGGCCTGTGCTTCATTGCGCGTGGACAGTTCGCGGCTGCCAACGGCAATTTCGCTGGAGGCCGACGCAATGGTTTCGGTGCCGGAACGTACCCCGGACACAATACGCGTCAGGTTGCCGTTCATCTCCTGCAGGGCATGCATCAGTTCGGCGGTTTCATCGCGGCCGCTGACGATAATCGGCGTCTGCAAATCACCGGACGCCACCGCTCGTGCAATCGAGACAGCCTGCGCCAGCGGGCGGGTGATGCTGCGGATCAGCCAAAAGGTGATCATAAAGCCAGCCAGTAGCGTCAGACCCATTGCCAGCAGCAGCATCATGCGCGTTTGCTGATACAGATGCTGGTTACGCGCATTACTCTGCTCGCGGATCAGCACCGCCTGTTGCAGCGTGGCGGCAACCATTTCATCGATCATCCGCGTGGGCTCACGGTCAATTCCGGTGACCAGACCATCGACTTTGTGCGCGCTGTCGCTGTCCTGAATGCTGTACTGTTGCAGGGCTTTTAGATAGTGCTGCTCCAGCTCGGCGTGCAGCGTGCGGGTTTTCAGTACCTCGCTGTTGCTCATGCCAATCTCAGGGAGCAGTGTGCTCAGCTGGCCCAGCAGCACCTGGGTTTTCTGGCTTTGTTTAACAAAGGCATCACGGTACTGATTGAATTTCGCTTCGCCCTGCGTACCGCGCAGCAGGGTGTTCTTCCACTCCTGCACCTGAATTTTGAACTGCACCTGCGCATTGCGTGCGGTATCAATGCTCTCTGCGATGGTCTGCTCCGTAGCCATAATATGCTGATTCTGCGTTAACCCGTCGGCGTTAACCGTCAGACCGCGTATACCGATAAACAGGGTGGCCAGCAGCAAAATGGCCGCCAGCATGCCGAGGCGTTGCCCGATAGAGAGATGATTAAGTTTCATAGCGTCAGGATTTCCCGGTGAATAAAAAATGCAAAAAAGCTCACAGTCGCCAGAGATATCGACCTGGCGGGCAGCGACTTTAATCGGGAGAAGGGGGGATAACAGAGGATGTGAAGGCTAACTGACTCATCTGTAGAGAGGAGTCTGGTTTATGACGTTTTCGTGACAATTGCATTCCCCTCCTGAAGCGGAGGGGAATGCCGCCTCAGGCGGTTACTTCACGCATTTATCGCACTGATTCTGTTGGATCTGAGCGAAGAAGTCGTTGCCCTTATCATCGACCAAAATAAAGGCCGGGAAGTTTTCGACTTCGATTTTCCAGATGGCTTCCATACCCAGCTCAGGGTACTCAATGCACTCCAGACTTTTGATACTTTGCTGTGCCAGCACCGCCGCCGGGCCACCGATGCTGCCGAGGTAGAAACCGCCGTGTTTATGGCAGGCATCCGTCACCTGTTTGCTGCGGTTGCCTTTCGCCAGCATGATCATACTGCCGCCGTTGGCCTGAAGCAGGTCAACGTAGGAGTCCATGCGGCCTGCGGTGGTCGGGCCGAGGGAACCGGACGCATAACCTTCCGGGGTTTTCGCCGGCCCTGCGTAGTAGATCGGGTGATCCTTGATGTACTGTTGCAGATCTTCGCCATTATCAAGGCGCTCTTTCAGCTTGGCATGAGCAATATCACGGCCCACGATAATGGTGCCGCTCAGAGAGAGGCGTGTTGAAACCGGATACTCAGAAAGATGGGCCAGAATCTCTTTCATCGGACGGTTCAGGTCAACATGCACTACATCGCCTTCGCCCTGCTGGCGCAGTTCGACAGGGATATACTGGCCTGGGTTATCTTCCAGTTTTTCAATCCAGATGCCTTCGCGGTTGATCTTCGCTTTGATGTTACGGTCAGCGGAGCAGGAAACCGCCATCGCCAGCGGGCAGGATGCGCCGTGGCGCGGCAGACGGATGACGCGGATATCATGTGCGAAGTATTTACCGCCGAACTGTGCGCCCAGGCCCAGCTCTTGTGCGGCCAGCAGCAGTTCCTGCTCAAGTTGCACATCACGGAAGGCCTGGCCGTGTTCATTACCTTCGGTTGGCAGCTCGTCGTAGTAGTGTGTTGAGGCCAGTTTCACGGTTTTCAGCGTGCTGTCGGCGGACGTACCACCGACCACAAAGGCGATATGGTACGGCGGGCAGGCGGCCGTGCCGAGGCTGCGCATTTTCTCAGTCAGGTACTCTTTCAATTTACCCGGGGTGAGCAGCGCTTTGGTTTCCTGGTACAGGTAGGTTTTGTTGGCTGAACCGCCGCCTTTCGCCATACACAGGAATTTATACTCGTCACCGTCAACGCTATAGAGGTCGATTTGCGCAGGCAGGTTAGTACCGGTGTTGACCTCTTTGTACATATCCAGCGCGGCGTTCTGCGAATAGCGCAGGTTGTCTTCGGTGTAGGTGTTGTACACCCCCAACGCCAGGGCGGCTTCGTCACCGCCGCCCGTCCAGACGCGCTGGCCTTTTTTACCCATGATGATCGCGGTGCCGGTGTCCTGACAGGTTGGCAGAATCCCTTTGGCAGCGATTTCGGAGTTTCTCAGAAACTGCAAGGCAACGTACTTATCGTTCTCACTCGCTTCCGGGTCGGCCAGAATGGCGGCCACCTGGCGCTGGTGGGCCGGGCGTAGCATAAATGAGGCATCATGAAACGCCTGTTGCGCCAGTAACGTCAGAGCCTGAGGCTCTACTTTCAGGATTTCCTGCCCGTCGAATTCGGCCACGGAGACGTGATCGCGGGTTAACAGGTAGTATTCGGTATCCTCTTTTGCAAGAGGGAACGGGGTCTGATAATGGAAAGGTTTTTTCGACATTGTGCTCTCACTTAATGATGTGCTGCCCTCCTTCTCGGATGCGGAGGCTCGGCAACATTAATGGCGATATCTGTTTTATTGTTTTCCTGCCGACCCTGAGTCAGGTCGGCAGGTCAGGAATGGTATAACATTGTTGCAACAACTGCATGTCTGAGTGCGTGATTAACCGTTAAGCGCGCATCAGAACATCATCACCATCCACGGATAGCCAATCAGCATCAGGGCGCAGAGGAAGAAGGCCCCGAAGATGGTACCCAGACGCCAGTAGTCTTTGGTTGGCAGGTAACCACTGCCGTAGTAAATCGGGCTTGGACCTGTACCGTAAGGTGTGATGATGCCCATCAGACCAAGTGAGGTACACATCATCAGGCAGAATACCGGCATATTGATGCCCGGAATCGAGGCGGCAATGGTCAGCATGGCCGGTAACAGCGCGGTGGTATGCGCAGTGGTACTGGCGAACAGGTAGTGCAGCAGGAAGAAGGCGATCATCAGTACCACGGCGGAGACCTGCGGGTCGTAGCCTTGCAGCAGCGTCCCACCTTCTTTACCCAACCAGGCGATAAAGCCAACGCGTGCCAGGCCATCTGCCAGTGCCACCAGGGTGGCGAACCAGGCAAAGGTGTTCCAGGCCGGTTTGTTACTGGTAATGTCATTCCAGTTGAGTACGCCAGTCCACAGCATCAGCACGACGACCAGCAGGGCAGCCATAGCCGGTTCAATCCAGGCGGTGGCGAAGATCCACATCAGCAGGGCAGAGACCACAAACACCAGCAGCAGGATTTCGTTACGGGTCAGTTTGCCCAGTTTTTCCAGCTCACTGATGGCCCAGCGCGGCACTTCATCGTTGAACTTCACTTCCGGCGGATAGAGCCAGTAAGCCAGCAGCGGCATGGTCAACAGCAGTAACAGACCTAACGGCAGGAAGGCCAGGAACCACATTCCCCAGGAGATATCAAAGCCCACCACACTTTTCACCAGCGCCAGGGCCAGCAGGTTAGGGGCCAGCGCCGACAGGAACATCGAACTGGTGATACAGGCGGCGGTGATCGCTACCCACATCAGGTACGAACCAATCTTACGGGCGCTGGGGTCGTTAGGTTTTGAACCATACAGCGGCGGCAGGTTGGCAATAATCGGGTAGATTGTGCCCCCGCTGCGTGCGGTATTGGACGGCGTGAACGGGGCCAGCAGCAGGTCAGCGAAGGTAATGGCATAACCGAGGGTCAGACTGCGACGCCCCAGATATTTCACCAGAATCAGCGCCAGGCGGCGGCCGAACTGTGTTTTGTCATAACCCGCGGCGAACATAAAGGCGCCAAAGATCAGCCACACCGTAGAGTTACCGAATCCGCTGACGGCCCATTTAAATGCCTGAGCGGCCGTTTTGAATTTCGGGTCGGCCAGTTCTGCCGGGCTGAACAGCACCCACTGACTGAACAGCGCGATGACCACCACGCCGGTAAGGCCGATCACCGCACCAGGCAGGGGTTCAAAAATCAACCCAACAATCACCCCCACAAAGATAGCGAAGAAGTACCATGCATGAGGTTCCAGCCCCTGAGGTACCGGCACCAGTAGCAGTAACACCGCAACCAGTACAGGCAGGAACAACATAAGCAGGCGTTTTTTTTGCCCCGCAGCGGCAGGAGGTGCCTTTGCGGTTTCACTGACCATAGATGTCTGTTTCATAGTTTTAGTCTGCAAGTTAATAAGAATTCGTTAAGTGTCCCGGTAGGTTATAACTGATTTTTTTACTTTCTTTTCTATTTATTTAGTTTTTCTACCGTGAATCTTGAAGTCGTTTTCGTCTTTTCCCAATGAAAAAGCATCTATTTATTGGGTTGATATAAATATAATGCGACATCCTTAAATATAGACTTTGATCTGGATCAATAAAAATTGCAGCACCCTTTTATTTTTAACAACTGGCTATCATTTATTAAGCGTTGTTTTCATTTAAGAGGCTTAATCTTCATCTTAGTGTACATTTTATTTCCAGTAAAGTCAGATTTGTTTTGGTAAGAATATGATTTTATTTATTATAATTTTTCTGTAAACGATAGGTTGATTTTTTGTGTTCATTAGTTAACAATTAATAAAACTATTTGTAGCATTTCGGGTAAATAAAAAGTATTCGTTTATTTAAAAGTTAAATAATTAAAGTTATCGATTATATAGCTAAAGAAATTGTTATATTAGCATCATGACGTCGGGCTATTAATATAAATAATAAAATAGCTGCCCGCTAAAGAATTCAAAACTTTTAATTTGGAGTACACCTAATGAATACGCTAACCCCTATTCTGAACCCGTTGACCCTGCCAAACGGGGCGGTTCTGAAGAACCGCCTGCTGATGGCGCCGATGACCACCTGTACCGGTTTCTACGACGGCACCGTCACCAGTGAACTGGTTGAGTATTACCGCGATCGTGCCGGCAGCATAGGTACGGTGATTGTTGAGTGCTGCTTCATCGACCCGAAAGGCCCGGCCTTCCCGGGGGCCATTGCTATCGACAGCGATAACAAGATTTCGGGTCTGGCGAAAATTGCCAGCGCTATCAAGACCAAAGGGTCTAAAGCTATTCTGCAAATCTATCACGGCGGCCGTATGGTTGAGCCGGAACTGATTGGCGGACGTACGCCGGTCGCGCCAAGTGCCATAGCTGCACCGCGTGACGGTGCGACCACCCCGCAGGCGCTGACTGCCGAAGAAGTTGATGTGATGATCACCAAATTTGGTGATGCGGTTAACCGCGCGATTAAAGCCGGATTTGACGGCGTGGAAATCCACGGTGCCAACACCTACCTGATCCAGCAGTTCTACTCACCGAACTCCAACCAGCGTGATGACAAATGGGGCGGTAGCCGCGACAACCGTGCGCGCTTCCCTCTGGAAGTGCTTGAAATTACCCATAAAATGGCAGAGCGCTTTGCAGATTCTTCCTTCATCATTGGTTACCGCTTCTCACCGGAAGAAATTGAAGTCCCGGGCATTCGTTTTGATGACACGCTGTATCTGCTGGAAAAACTGGCTGCACGCGGCCTGGACTACGTGCACTTCTCAGTGGGGCAGCTGTTGCGCTCCTCGATTGTTGACCGCGAAGATCCGACGCCACTGATCACCAAATACCTGGCTGCACGTTCAGAAACCCTGGCAAAAGTGCCGGTGATTGGCGTGGGCGGCGTGATCAACAAAGCGGACGCTGAACAGGCGCTGGAATACGGTTTTGACCTGGTCGCGGTAGGTAAAGCCTGTATTGCTTACCCGGACTGGGCCGATCGCATTATTAAAAACGATCATCTTGAACTGTTTATCGACAGCACCCAGCGTGAAGCGCTGAACATTCCTGAACCGCTGTGGCGCTTCTCACTGGTTGACGCCATGATCCGCGACGTCAGCACCGGTGGCCGTAAATATAAAGCAGGGGTGTACCAGGAGAAAGTGGAAGCCGAAGCGCTGAAACTGAAAATCAGTGTCACCCTGGATACCGACCGTATTACCGATATTTCACTGGTGCCGGATGACACCCTTGACGTGGACTTCACCACCACCTTTGAGAGCCTGCGTACCCGTATGCTGGTGGCGAACAGCCCGCACGTGGATGCCGTTACGGGTGCCACTACACAGAGTGAGGCGCTGAAAAAAGCCGTCTCCCGCGCCATGGCCACCTCAAGCAAAGAGCATGTGATTGAAGAGGGGGGTAACCCGCAAGCCCCGCAGAACTACGATGTCGTCGTGGTCGGCAGCGGCGGTGGCGGCCTGGCAGCGGCCATTCAGGCCAGCGATGCGGGCGCGCATGTGGTGATCATCGAGAAAATGCCAACCATTGGCGGGAACACCATTAAAGCCTCGGTTGGGATGAACGCCGCGGAAACCCGCTTCCAGAAGCTGAAAGGCATCGAGGACAACAAAGAACTGTTCTATGAAGAAACGCTCAAAGGCGGCAAGTTTAAGAACAACCCGGAACTGCTGCGCGAGTTTGTTAACCTGGCACCCGAAGCTATTGAGTGGCTGGCGACTAACGGTATTGAGCTGAACGATATCACCATTACCGGCGGCATGAGCATTGACCGCACGCACCGTCCGGCTGACCGTTCTGCGGTCGGTGGCTTCCTGATTAGCGGCCTGGTGAAAAACATTAATCAGCGTGATATCGAAGTGCTGCTGGAAACCTCCGTGGCGGAAATTCTGCTGGAAAATGGCGCGGTGAGCGGCGTGAAAGTGGTCGATGAATATAACGACACCCGCATCCTGAATGCCAAAAGCGTGATTGTGGCGACCGGTGGCTTCAGCGCCAACCGTGAGATGGTGGTGAAATACCGTCCTGAGCTGGATGGCTTTGTCACCACTAACCACAAAGGGGCCACCGGTAGCGGCATCGCCATGCTGCAAAATATTGGTGCGGATACCGTCGATATGGGCGAAATCCAGATTCACCCGACCGTGGAACAAACCACTTCTTATCTGATTTCGGAAGCGATTCGCGGCGGCGGTGCCATTCTGGTCAGCCAGGCCGGCCAGCGCTTCTACAACGAAATGGAAACCCGCGACAAAGTCTCCGCCGAGATTATTGCGCTGCCAGAGAAGAGTGCGTGGATTATCTTTGATGACCAGGTGCGTGCGAATAACAAAGCCGCCGATGAGTACATCGCCAAAGGCTTCGTGATCAGTGCACCCACGCCGCACGAGCTGGCAGTGAAACTCAATATGGACCAGGAAACCCTGCAAACCACGCTGGGTCGCTACAACCAGTTCGTTGAACAGCAGAAGGATGAAGACTTCGGCCGTACCACCGCGCTGCGTCATCCGCTCAACCAGGGGCCGTACTATGCTATCCGTATCGCTCCGGGCGTGCATCATACGATGGGCGGCGTGACCATTAATACCGACACCGCGGTGCTGGATGCGCAGAAACAGGTGATTAACGGCGCCTGGGCTGCGGGCGAAGTGGTCGGCGGTATTCACGGTGCTAACCGTATCGGCGGTAATGCTGTAGCCGATATTATCATCTTCGGGATTCTGGCAGGGCGTAACGCGGCGGCGTACGCGAAACGTTAAACCCCCGGGCCGGGCATGCCCGGCCCCTACCGGACGTCGTTGGGGCCGGATAATATACGGCCCGACAGAAAGCATCACATCGTAGGGGTAGGATAATATCCGGCCCGACAGAAAGCATCACATCGTAGGGGGAGGATAATATCCGGCCCCGACAGAAAGCATCACATCGTAGGGGTAGGATAATATCCGGCCCCGACAGAAAGCATCACATCGTGGGGGTAGGATAATCCCCGGCCCCGACAGAAAGCATCACATCGTAGGGGAGGATCATACCCGGCCCCGACAGAAAGCATCACATCGTAGGGGAGGGGCATGCCCCTCCCATTGACTCCGGGCCGGGCATGCCCCCCGTTGACCAGAAGGAGACCCAATGTCCGCAGGTTCCTACGCTTACTCCGCTGTTCTGATGGGATCGCCCATCCTCCTCAAACTGTTTGAACATGACGAGGCACTCGCAGGGCGGGTGTTTCGTCTGATCAAGCATCAGGAAAATCTGTTTACCGTTAACCGTGCACCCTCGGAAGTGATGGCGATCAATCACGCGGCGGGTCTGCATCCGGTCGTAGTCAGCGCGCCAGTCTACCAACTGATTAAACGCGCCAGCGAGGTCAGCACGCGTGCGGAAAGCTGTTTCAACTTCGCCATTGGCCCGCTGGTTAAACGCTGGAAGATTGGCTTTCAGGGGAATACGGTGCCGCCTGAGAGCGAGTTACAGGCGCTGCTGGCCCTGACCAATCCCCACCAGGTGATTCTCGACGATGCGGCACAGTCCGTGTTCCTGCAACAGGCAGGCATGGAGATCGACCTCGGTGCGATTGCGAAAGGTTACATTGCCGATGTGGTGCGTGATTATCTGCATCAACAGCAGGTCACGAACGCGTTGATCAATCTGGGGGGCAATGTGCAGACGCTCGGGCATCCGGCGCAGCAGGCATGGGGGATTGGCCTGAAAAAGCCTTTTGCCGGGCCTGATGCCCTGATTGGCGTCATCCACGTCACTCACCAGTCCGTGGTCACTTCCGGGGTGTATGAGCGGTATTTTGAGCTGGCAGGGCGTTGCTATCATCACATTCTTGACCCGCGTACCGGTTACCCGCTGGATAACGAGTTGCTGAGTGTGACGATTATTTCCGATGATTCCATCGACGGGGATATCTGGACCACATTGCTGTATGGACTTGGGGTAGAAAAAAGCCTCGTCTGCTTGCGAGAGATGCCGCAGATCGAGGCTATTTTTGTCACCCGGGACGGTCAGGTAATCTGTTCTTCACAGCATAAGTACCGCTTCACGCTACTGGACGACAGCTACCGGGTTACTGACAATACTGTTTAAGCAGGGCGGTATGCTCTGGCTGGAGGCGGTAACGATAAACCGGACGACCGGTGGCACCATAGTGGATGCTGGTGAACAGAATATTGCTGTGCGCCAGCCAGATGAGGTATTTACGGCAGGATACGCGCGAGATATTGACTGCCGCAGCGAGATCGTCCGTGGAAAATTCCTCATTCGGATGGGCGTCAATCCACAGGCACAGAGTGCGTAACGTCTGTGGCGTTAACCCCTTTGGCAGGCGTTTATTATCCTCAACTGCCGGATGATTACCGTGAATCAACTGATCGACATCCGCCTGTTCATAGAACTGATGGTTATCCATCATGGTTTTTTTCTGTTTCCAGCCGGTCAGCGCTTCTTCAAAACGCGAGAACTGGAACGGCTTAATCAGATAGTCGACCACGCCATAATGCAGAGACTGTTTGATCGTAGCGGCATCGGCGGCGGAAGAGATCACAATCACATCCACCGGACGCTTTGCTTCGCGTAGCGCAGGCAGAAGATCCAGCCCGTTATCCTGCTGCATATACACATCCAGCAGGATCAGGTCGACCGCCAGTTCGCTGTTCAGCACCAGATCTTTCGCCTGCTGTAAGGTTGAGGCAACGGCGCAGCAGGCAAATCCTGGCAGTTGGGCGACATAGCAGCGGTTCAGTTCTGCGACCATCGCATCATCATCGACGACTAAAACATTGATCATGCGTTTTTACTCTCTCCATCCCAGGGCAGTTGTACAAAAAATTGCGTATAAACGCCAGGTTCGGACTCTACAATAATTTTCCCGCCAAGGCTTTCAGTTTGTTGTTTTACCAGAAACAGCCCGACGCCGCGTTCATCGCCTTTGGAAGAAAATCCCTTCTCAAAAATCGCCTCTAACTGGCTGGCCGCAATGCCGGGGCCGTCATCGCTGACTTCGCAGGCCAGGAAACCCTTCTGGTAGTGCAGCAATACACTCACCTCGCCCTCAGCGCTGGGGCCAAGGGCATCCAGTGCATTATCAATCAGGTTACCCAGCACGGTGATCAGCGCGGCAACCTGCTGTTCGCTGCCGCTGTCCGGCAGCATACAGTCATCGCTGATCAGCAGGTGGTTGCCTGTGTCCGAGGCGCGATTCATTTTACTTAACAGGAACCCGGCAATAACCGGTGACTTGATTTTTCCTAACAGAGAACCGATCTCTGTCTGATAATTATTAGCCGTTTTAAGAATATAATCCTCTACTTTGCCGTAACTTTTCATATGCAACAGACCGAGGATCACATGCAGTTTGTTCATAAATTCGTGGGAGCGTTCGCGCAGGGCATCTACATAGCTCACCATGCCATCCAGCCGCTGCATTAGCTGGCTGATTTCTGTTTTATCCCTGAAGGTACAAATGGCACCGATGATCACGCCGTTGCTGCGCACCGGCATGGTATTGCAGAGTAAGATGCGGCCTTTAAAATTGATCTCCTCATCGCGCAGTGGCACGCCGTTGTTCAGCACATCGCGCAGGTTGGAGATCAGCGGGCCTGAGGCGGCCACCATTTCGCCGACGTCGATGTTCACCGCCTGCTGACGGTCGGTTTCACGCAGCAACTGCCGTGCGGCACGGTTAATCAGCGTCACCTGCATATGATCATCAACGGCGATCACCCCTTCTTTCATGGATTGCAGCATCGCCTGACGCTGTTCAAACAGTGTTGAAATCTCATACGGCTCCAGCCCGAACAGGATACGCTTCGCGGCCCTTACCAGCAGAAACGTGCCGATGGCACCGACCAGCATGCCGCACAGCGCGGCCCAGATGATATTCCAGCGGCTCTGGCTGATCTGTAAGGCCACTTCGCTTAACGAAATGCCGATAGCGACCACGCCAATCTGCTTATGCTGACTGTCGTAAACGGGGGTGAACAGCCGCAGTGCTTCCGCCAGCTTACCGTGGTTGATCGCCATGTTTTCGCGCCCTTGCAGGGCCGGAATAATGTCCTCACCGATGAAATGCTGGTTAATCAGTTCTGCTTTTGGGTGGGAATAACGAATGCCGTCCATATTGGTCACCACCACAAACAGCAGGTCGTTGCTTTCCTGCACAGCGCTGGCAATCGGCTGAATCAAGCCGCTGTCAGGAGGAAGCAGCAGTGCGCGCTGGATCTCGGGAGAGTCCGCCAGGGTGCGTGCCACTGCCAGCGCCTTATCTTTGACGCTCTCCTGGGTCACATGGCTTATCTGGAAAAAATAGAACAGATGAACAATCAACAACACCGTTGCAATCACGGCGCTGACCATCAGGCTGACGGACGTACTCAGTTTCATCGGACGCTTGCGCACAACAGGCGGCTGCAGCGGGTCGCTCATGGAGACTCCTGAAAGAAGGGAACCAGCGTTATCTCTGGCTAATATAGCGCGGGACGCTATGAGGCATGATGATTTTACATCAGAAAATCAGCGGTCCGGGCGAGTTTTTCAGGTAGAGGAGGAGGGAGCAATGGCAGCAGGTAAAAAGCAGGCAGTAAAAAGCCCCGTGAGGGGCTGTAACGATTATTTCGGCAGCTCACTGAGCTCTTTAACGTCACCTTTATTAATCTGTTGTTCAGTGCCGTTAGCATCGGTGTAAGCAATCAGACCCGTTTTGGCGTCTTCTTTCGGTTTGCCGTCACTGATAATCGTTCTGCCATCGTTAGTATGAATGGCATAACTGCTGCGGGTGCAGCCAGACAGCGCGGTCACACAAAACAAAGCTGCGAGAGAAAGTGCCATGATCTTTTTCATCTGAACTCCTGTTATTTAGTTATCTAGTTCACTCATGTTTTTAATCTGCTCACGATTAATCTGTTCAGTCTTACCCGTTTCGGCATTCTTATAGGAGACCAGTCCGGTTTCATCATCGACCTGCGGTTTACCATCGGTGACGATCGTTTTACCGTCGGTGGTTTGAATGGACTGATTTGAAGCACAGCCAGCAAGCATGAACAGAGACGCTGCGATAAAGGTCGCTTTAAACAGTGTGACTTTCATTTGGGATTTCCTTATAGATGTCTTTCTCATTCGAACGCTTTAATTATAGAAGGGTTTGGCGATTTTGCGCGTTTATATTTAAAAACATGAGAAAAAACGGAATATTCTGAAAAGATTAAGTCAGGCTTGATTTTTATTGTCGTTATTGCCATTCAGTGGTTAGCGAAAGGGGTTGTGAATTTATCCTTCGTGAAAGTTAATAATAATTCGTTGAAAATCAATTTGTTTATCTTTTTCTTGTTGTGGCGGTGAGCATATTGTAGCAGTGTGTTTAGTGCAGCATGTGCATTATTTAAGGTGAAATGATAATATGTAAGTACATACAGCCAGACAAGGGGTGCATGTGCACGGTAATAATAAGGAATATCCAAAAGAAATTTATGCAGTTATTGGCAGGGCAGTCTCAGAACTGATTGCGGCCAACCAGCCTCTGGATAAGAAGAGCGTATTAATTATGCTCCAGGCTCACAGCACCAGAGCAAATGATGCCCACACTCAGGGCATCTATCGACAGGCATTTCGTTATCTGCTGGAAAGCTTCCATTGATAACCCTCATTAATAACAACGCAGTTACGCATCGTCAGGCGTCATGCCTACCACCACTTCCAGCACCTGACGATAGACATCCAGCTGGATTACATCGGTGGTGGTCTCCAGCTTCTCAATCAGTTTCAGGATCATGGCTTTATTGCTGACGTGCGTGCCCTCAGCGGAGAGCTCCTTAATCACAGCACCCAGAACCTGCACTTCGTGTGAATACTTTTCACCGCCCCCCTGAAAGTAAGACAGGATTTCGGATTCAGGGGATATCTGCTGCATGTGCTCCATGCTGTTCGCCTTATCAATAAAGTTAAAGTGGAAACGCTCAGTGTTTTTTGGTGCCGTCAGCCGGGCCTTCACTGGTAAACAGGTGTGTGACATTGTCGCGATCGCGAATCTCTTGCGTATCGCTGTCACGAACCGGAGCCTGGTGATCCCGGACCTCCGCAATCGCCCGCCGGCAGGCGCGTTGCCGCGATGTATCTTGCTCTGCGGCAGCCATCATTTGTAACTGGCGAACCAGGGCTGCACTGCTGATGGCGGCATCGGCTTTCAACAGAACCATCACCGCTTCACCCAAAATAATATCGGAGAGTAACTCTTCTTCGTCTTCGTTTCTGTACATACCAACTTCTCTGAATCAGTGATACGGGCATAGCGTACATACCCGCAGAAACCTGCATCCCGTTAATGCCATGCCTGCTTAACGCTGGCGACCGGGACGGTCAGATGGTCGGACTGAGTTGTAACCTAACGCGTACGTCAATGTCGTTAATCCGCAAACATACTGCTTTGAAACTCAGTCCCCGCGGCCAAACAACAGGCCGATCAGTTCTTGATAGTGCCGTTCCTGCTCCGGTCCTGATGCCAGCTCAAGGCGCGTCAGCAGCTTTGAACAAATAGCCTTCCGGTTAAGTTGACGCCCTGAACGCAGGATCTCAACCACAATCTGGCCAAGCGTTTCCTGCTGAGAAGGCATCTTTACTTCACTAAAATAACGGCTGATGTCATTTTCAATCTTCGGGTTGGAACCGTCCTGACGCATAACAATGCCCCTCAGTCGTAAATCAATATAGTCAAAATTTCCGCAATAAAGTTATACATCTATGATTAGTTTGTACAGAAATAGTGAATTTTCATTCGCTATTTGCTTGAGCAAAAAATGCTATATGTTATTTATCATAGGGTTATAAATGTATTTATGCATAAATGATACATTTCTGCGGTGTGCGGAAAAGTGGGAATAGTCTGAATTGTAGGGTGGAACACGAGGGGAACCGTCATTCCTGACGGTCACTATCGGGGGTGTATGACTTAAGACGTCTTGTTATTCGCTTAAAGGATAGCCGTGCGCTTCCATAAAATCAGATACGGCTTTTTCGGCAACAATAAGGACCTCTTCCAGTGATTGGTTTGCATCAATATCAACAATGTGGGCACCTTCGAAGGTCAGCAAAGGGGTAATGGCAATCTTTTTTGCCAGTGATTCAGCAAGATGGTCCGGTTTGCGAGCGCAGGCGACATCCAAATCAACATTCAGCTTTATCACTAAGTCTGGTTTCTGTGTTGTCATCCAGTAAAACGCTTTACGTTCGAGAGTCGCCAGCCAGGAAACAAAGCGACTGCCGGGCGCATTAACCGGGAATACCGGGCCATCATAAGTTCCGGGGATTTGTACCTGGGGAAAACGGTCGGTTAATACCATCATTCCACGGCGACGAGAAGCCAGCATATGCCGGAAACGCAACAAACGGCGCAGGACGAAACATATAATGACCAGGGACGGCAGCAAACCGGGAAGCGTTGTGGGGTTGACAGTATTATGGCGCTTAATCGACTTGCCCAGTGAATTCCCTAACAGAGGCAACTGGGTGAGGGCGCGGCCTACGTTTCCAGATTGTTTCCCAAGATGAATGTGTATTGCCGGGCCGTATTTTTTTACATAATGAATAAGATATTTACAGACAGTCGATTTTCCTGAACCATCACTGCCAATAACCGCAATCAGTGGGGGTGATTTGATTTTCATTCGATGACTTTTCTCCTTTATTTCTTCGTGGAAAATACGCTTTTATTTCCAGTTCATCAAGGTTTCTTCATTTGAGAAAACACATGAATTCACAAATGATATTTCTTATGGCACGCAGAGCAAATATTTTCGCAGATGAGATGACTTAATATTAATGCAACATTTATTAATATTGGGCTATTTGTGCGAAAACAGACAAATCGTTTAACTTATTCTACGCCATTGCGAGTTATTGCTATTATTGGGTGCGATGGTTCAGGTAAATCAACGTTGGCATCTCGTCTGGTCACTTATCTCTCCCTATCAGAACCGACAGAGTTACTTTATCTCGGGCAGTCATCGGGGCGTATCGGGGAATGGATCAGCGGCCTTCCTCTGATTGGCGCGCCTTTAAGTCGCTACTTACGGGCAAAGGCCATCCAGGTGCATCAGCGTTCTTCCGCGCCACCGGGTGCGTTCACTGCGCTGGTGATCTATCTGCTTTCCTGTTGGCGGGCGTATAAATTCAAGCGAATGCTGGCCAGAAGTGAGCAAGGACGCGTGCTGGTGACGGATCGCTATCCTCAGGCAGAAGTCGCGGGTTTTCGTTTTGATGGTCCTCAGTTGGCTAAAACTGCGGGGGGAAACTGGTGGGTAAGCACACTCAGAAAACGTGAAAAAAAAATGTATCAATGGATGGCCTCCTATCCGCCCATGTTGTTAATCAGACTGAATATTGATGCAGATACGGCGCACTTACGTAAGCCCGATCACACATTGCAAGCGCTGCGCGAAAAGATTGAGGTCATCCCTCATCTTAATTTTAATGGTGCGGCTATCTGTGATTTAAATGCACGTCATCCGAAAGATGACGTGTTTAGAGCATCGTTACGTGTGATTAATGCTTATATTCCACTATCGCACGATCAGGCCTGTGATTGAGATTATCATTGATGATAAGGCGGGAAAATAAAGTGAATGAACATAATCCCTCCCGTTCGCGTGTTATTCCTGGTCTTATCGCCGTGGTGGGATGTGACGGAACGGGAAAGTCGACACTGACTCTCGATTTGGTAAAGATGTTGAATCAATACCGCGTGACGGAACGCCGTTATTTGGGGCTGGTATCCGGGGAAGATGGCGATAAAATTAAACGCGTGCCCTTTATTGGCATATGGCTTGAACGCTATCTGGCGACGCGCTCTTCAAAGAATCAAAACATGAGTACCCATTCCCCTGCTTTATGGGTTGCATTCATTATGTATTTATTCTCGTTACGTCGCAGGGCTAAATTGCGTCACGTGCTGCATCTGTCACAGCGCGGCGTATGGGTGATTAGCGACCGTTATCCGCAGGCCGAAATTTCAGGTTTTCACTATGATGGACCCGGCATTGGCGTGGAGCGCGTGACTGGCTGGTTTTTGACGCATTTAGCAAAACGCGAAAAACGGTTATATCAGCAAATGGCGTTATATCGTCCTGCGTTAGTTATCCGTCTCGGCATTGATATCGATACCGCTTTTTCGCGCAAGCCGGATCATGATTACGATGAGCTAAGGGATAAGATCGCCGTCATGGAAAGGATTCATTACAACGATGCGACCATCGTTGAGCTGGACGCAAGAGCACCCTATGGCGACGTTCTGGATAAGGCATTGAATGCCGTATTGTCTGTCGCTGAGATCTCTTCGGCTAGAAAACCGATGCTGTGAATGTCGCGTTTTCTCTGGTTGAAATGGAATTTGGCAGGTGTTAACCGATGAAGCATGGGTTCTCAGATGGTGTTTTTCGTACGATTATTCGTAACGCCGCGTATTTAGGTTCCAGTCAGGTTGTCAGTGCCTTACTGGGACTACTGGCACTGTCTTGCGCGGGAAAAGGCCTGTCACCAGAGATGTTTGGGGTGCTTGTTGTCATTGAATCCTATGCAAAAGCGATAAGTGATTTTGTAAAATTCCAGACGTGGCAATTGGTGGTGCAATATGGTACGCCGGCATTAGCCAGTAAGAACCTGGAAAAATTTCGTGATGTTATTTCCTTTTCTTTTGGATTAGATATCGCCAGCGGTGCCGTGGCCGTCATTGTGGGGATGTTACTGCTGCCATTACTTTCTCACTCATTGGGGCTTGATTCCGATAGTTTCTGGCTTGCCATGTTTTACTGCACGCTGATCCCCTCGCTGGTGGCAGCGACCCCGACGGGGATCTTGCGGGCCGTAAACCGTTTCGATCTGATCGCAATTCAGCAAGCCACACGACCCTTTCTTCGTGCCGCGGGGAGTGTGCTCTGTTACTTCAGTGAGTTTGGTTTCGCGGGGTTTATCATCACCTGGTATGCCTCAAACATGATCGGTGGTTCACTCTATTGGTGGTTTGCCTGGCGGGAGTTACGCCGCAGGGATATTCATCATGCATTACGGCCAGGGCTATTTGGCACGGCACGTAAAATCAAAGGTGCATGGAATTTTGTGTGGATAACCAACATTGCTCACTCTGTTTGGGCTGCGCGGAATTCAGGTAGTGCGGTGTTAGTGGGGATTATGTTAGGACCTTCAGCGGCCGGGTTATTCAAGATTGCGATGACGTTTTTTGATGCTGCTGGATCGCCGGCTAAATTGCTGGAAAAAAGTTTTTATCCTGAAATTATGCGCCTGGACCCACGAACGAAAAGACCGTGGTTATTGGGCCTTAAGTCGGCTTGTTTAGCGGGGGGAGTTGGCATACTCGTTGCGCTGGTGGTGGTGGTGGTGGTGGTCGGTAAGCCGGTAATTTCTCTTTTTTTCGGACAAAGCTACCTGATGGCATATGACTTAATCCGGGTGATGCTCTGCGCGATTATCGTTTCTATGATAGGTTTTCCCCAGGAGTCATTGTTATTTATGGCGGGAAAACAACGCGCGTTTTTAGTGGCTCAAACGGTAGCATCCGCTGCGTATATCATTCTCTTAATCGTATTTTCTCATTTATTCGGCGTGTCGGGTGCCGCGTTTGCCTATCTGGGCGGACAATGTCTGGACGTTATGTTGTCATTTATCCCTGTTTTATATACCTGGCGGCACCGCCATGTATTGATTTTTAGGGAACCAAAGGAGAGTCATCAATGACGAATGGATACGTAGTGAAGACATTTTCACCTGAAACCCTACAGCTGCTCTTTTCTGCAATCAATGAAGATGATCTTGTGGATGAAAATGTCAGTCTTCCCCCGCGGATCGATGTGCAATGCACACAGGATAGCCTGCGTGAAAACTATGCTTTGTGCCTGCAGTATTGGGAAGAGGGAGTTGATCGTCATGAACTATTGAATTTAGTTCGTGAATTATTGAGGGGGGACACATTGTCTGATAGTGCCAGGATGCAGTTTAAATACATTCGATCCCGCTATAAACATTTACGCTTCGCGCAGAGACTCTATAGTAAAAAACATCTATCCAGACTCTGGTTCAGTAAGACAACGGTCCTGCTCGGGAAACTTCAGGATGCATTTCGTAACAGTAATATAAGAGCGGTAAAATTTTATGCCGGAATACTGTGTTTTTATCTGAGTAAACCGATCTGGAACTGGGTTTACTTTTCCCTGCGTGATATGCCATTAGATTCGGCCAGTCATTTTATTGCCTACCGGAAAAAACAGATAAGAAAACTACAGGTTTTAATCGCTAAAACCGCGCTGACAGGGCGAGAGTTTCACGCTGTGCGTAAAATTGTCAGCCAGCAGGTATCTTATTATGACACGTTAAGATCTATCGACCCGGGCAACCAGGATTTCCATCAGATCTCACGCTTCTTAGCCGCTATTAATGGGGTGATGGGCGATAAGCATGATGAAATGGTCGCTGATAATTTGTCAGGGAGAAGACGCTACGACGAACTCGCTCAGCTGGATATTCATCTGCGCCAGCGTCTGGAGCTACTGCTCGCACGGTATCCATTATAAGAAGACAGTGCTCAGAGAGCGCTGAACAGGAACAGGCGCAAAAAAGGAAGCGCGATGAGATTATGCAGACTGATGTCTATGGCACTGCTGTTGTGGCCGTTGGCAGGATCGGCACATAACTTTATTATCGGTGAGCGGGTTGCTCCGATAGTTATCAGGGATCGGGGAGAGCTGTTATTGAATGACAATCGCTTACGTTATCAACCCTGGCGGAGTTCAGCGCTGGCAGGGAAAGTCCGTGTCGTTCAGTATATTGCCGGGCGTACTTCGGCGAAGAAGAAGAATTCATTGCTGATTAGTGCGATCAAGAATGCGAATTTCCCTGCCGATCGTTTTCAGCCGACAACCCTTGTTAACACCGACGACGAGATCCCGGGCACCCAATTTTTCGTGCGGAAAAAAATCGAGAAAAATAAAAAACGCTACCCCTGGGCGCAATTTATTATCGACAGCCACGGTATTGGCCGCAAATCCTGGCAACTTGAGGAAGAGAGTTCAACCATTTTAGTGCTGGATAATGCCGGACGTATTCAGTGGGCGAAAGAGGGGGCTTTGACGCCGGAGGAAGTCTGTCAGGTGCTCAAAAACGTGCTGAATCTGCTGGATGAGAAACCTCGTAACGCGGACTCACCAAAATAAAGTGTCTGTCCTGGTTAAGATTGTCCGTCAGGCTATCTGAGCCAGTGAATGTGGGATTTTCATCATCTATGGACGTAATCGAGCGTTATATTGTGACTCAGACCCAACGGTTAGTGCTGACCCTTGTCGGTTTTCTGATAGTTATCTTTGCCAGTTATTCAGCTCAGCGCTATCTGACCGAAGCCGCTAATGGCACATTATCGCTGGGGGTCGTGCTCGATATTGTCTTTTATAAAGTGCTTATTTCACTCGAAATGCTGATCCCGGTGGGGCTCTATGTTGCCGTTGGGGTCGCTCTGGGCCAACTCTACAATGACTCAGAGATCACCGCGATGCACGCTGCGGGGGCCAGCCCGATACGGATTTATAAAGCCGTGCTATGGCTTGCCATTCCTTTCGGAATAGGGGTCATGCTTCTCTCGTTGTACGCCAGACCCTGGGCTTACGGAGAGATTTATCAGTTAGAACAGCGCTCGCAGTCTGAAATGAACGTGAATCATCTGATAGCCAATAAATTTAATGTGAATGACGATGGGCGGATGGTGGTCGCTTCAACGGTTGACGCGGCGAACAACGTATTAACCGATGCGCTGATTTATACCTCATCCGATAACAAGAGCCATATATACCGGGCAAGGAAGGTCACAGTGCTGGGTACGCTGTCTTCATCGCCCTCTGTCCTGCTGCACACAGGAACGTCTTATGTGCTGGATCATCGGGGATGGGGGGACCAGGAAATGCGTTATCAGGATCAGCATCTGCACCTTAAAGCGATCCAGCCAACGGCATTGATGAAGCGTAAGTCGGCATCAATCACGACATTATCGCGCTCGACCGCTCCGGCTGATATCGCCGAACGACAATGGCGAGAAAGCCGTGGGCTCAATACGATATTGATGACGTTATTGGCGATTTCGTTAAGCCGTATCAAGCCACGGCAGGGGCGTTTTACCACATTACTGCCCTTAACCCTCGTATTTACCCTTATTTTTTATGGCGGCAATCTGTGCCGCACACTGGTAGCCAATAGCGCCTTTCCTGTTATTCCGGGCGTCTGGTTTTTGTCCTTACTGATGCTGGCTGGCGTCGTGATACTGATGGCGCGTGACTTTTCGTTATGGCAAAAATTTTTGCGATGACACTCTTCAGCCGTTATTTACTGCGTCATGTCTTTACCGGATTTGCGGCTGCAGCAGGATTGCTCATTCCGCTTTTTACTACGTTTAACCTGATTAGTGAGCTGGATGATGTCACACCGGGTGGATACCACTGGACTCAGGCCATTCTGGTGGTGTTGATGACTCTGCCCAGAAGCCTGATTGATATGGGGCCATTTATTGCGCTGCTCGGTGGGATCGTAGGATTAGGACTGCTTTCTAAAAACCTGGAGTTAACGGCGATGCGAACGGTGGGTTTTTCCATCTTTAACATCGCCATGGCAATGGTGTGTGCCGGATTGATTTTGACCCTGGCTCTCAGCACAGTTGATGAATGGGGGGCCTCGCCCTTACAGCAACGCGCAATTCAACTGAAAAGCAGCGCTATTTCCCCGGAGGCGAATAGCGATAATACCCAAAACAGGCTGTGGGCCAGGCGCAATGATGAGTTTGCTACGGTAAAAAACCTGGATAAACATCATCAACCGCTGGGTGTTGAAATATTTTCCTACCAGAAAGATCTCTCGCTGCAATCCTACATTTATGCCGAACACGCCACCATTCTGGATAATGGAATATGGATTCTGCATGATGTTTATCAAAAGAAATGGCGGCACGGAAAAGAAGAGGTTAGCAGGCTGGATACGCTGCCCTGGGCCTCTCTTTTTTCTCATATCAGCCTGACTGAACTGACTATGCCCGCTAACAGCTTCTCCATCAGACAGCTCTGTCGTTATATTCGCTACCTGCAAGATACGCATCAGCCCAGTCAGGAATTTGCTATTGCCCTGTGGCAGAAACTGGGAAGACCTATTTTAACGCTTGCCATGATATTACTGGCGATCCCCTTCACCTTTAGCCTCCCTCGCTCGCCAGGCTTGGGAAGCCGTTTAGCCACCGGTGTTATTGTGGGGCTACTGGCCTGGATCACCGATCAAATCATCATCAACTTAGGGATATTACTCTCACTGAATGCACCGCTAATGACAGTGGCACCGCCTGTATTACTGTTGATCCTCGCCCTGTTGCTGGTATATCGCTTTGATCAACGGCATTAGCCGCAGGGCAAGGGCGTACTAGCGCTTTAGTTCGGCGAATGCCTGAATGATAGTATCGATTTGTGCTTTACTGTGGGCCGCGCTGACACTGCAGCGCAGTAGCGTTTGACCCGCAGGAGTGGCGGGGGGTAACACCAGGTTGACATAGACATGCTTTTCTATCAGATCGCGCCAGAAACGCAGACCTTCTTCTTTCGACTCCATCACCACCGGGACCACCGGGCTGATGTTGGGGCCAAGCGTGTAACCCCATTTTTTCAGCCCCTGATAGAGCCGACGCGCATTATCCCAGAGTGTTTCACGCAGCTCCGGATGCTGTGAAATGGTCCTTAAAGAGGAGCGAACAGAGGCTATCGTGGAGGGCGAGGGGGAGGCGGTGAAGATGTAAGGGCGACTGCTGTAGCGCAGTGCCTCCATGGCCAGCGGACCGGCGGCAAAGCCACCAACGGAAGCCAGACTTTTGCTGAATGTGCCGGTAATGATATCAACATCCTGCTCAACGCCGAGTGCTTCAGCCAGACCCCGGCCCGTGTGACCCATCACGCCAAAGGAGTGCGCTTCATCGACGATCAGATACCCCCCAAGACGGCGTTTAACATCAGCAATGTCAACTAACGGAGCCACATCACCCAACATGCTGTAAATGCCTTCAACAATAATGATGGCTTCGCGCGCGCGCGCGCCAAGACGCAGCATGCGGCGTTCCAGATCCCGGGCATCATTGTGACGGAACCGAATGATGTCCGCGCCTCCCAGGGTGCACGCATCATAGATGCTGGCGTGGCAGTCTGCATCCAGTAACACAACGGCATCGTGATCGGCAAGGGTGCTGATAACACCTAAATTAGCGGTATAACCAGTAGAGAAGACAATGGCCGTCGGCCGGTTAAAAAAAGTGGCCAAATCGTGTTCTAATGCCAGATGCGTTCCGTAACTCCCATTCGCCATACGTGAGCCGGTGGTGCCTGTTCCCTGAGCGGCTAATGCTGCCTGACCGCTCGCGATCGCCTGAGGATTAAATGTCAGGCCCAGATAGTTATTGGTCCCCGCCAGAATAATCTTTTGATGGCCAATGCGTCCTTCCGTCGCTGAATAGATTTCATCAATACAGGTGCCGAAAGGACATAACCCGGATGCCTGGACGTGTTCCCGATAGTTTATATTGGGTGCAAATTTGTCATAAAGGCCCATACGTTTTCTCCAGGTGAGGAAGTAAAGCATCCCGCAGCTGTTCGGGTGTTCTGACATCCAGCAAAATATTTATCGGAATGGGAATATCAAATCTGTCTTCTAACATCATTAACAGATCCATGACCTTGATGGACTCCAGGCCCAGTTCATCAATGAGATTGCTGTCAGGATGTATCTCCACGTCACTGGCGACCATATTCTGCAAACATTGAATAATATAATTCATTACAGCATCATGATTTATCATAGAAATTTAAATTCCTTCTTATCTGATGATTAAAAGAGTCCTTCACGCAGGGCATGAATCAAACTTATCATCGGGCTCCAGTGAATATGTCGGGACAAACTGAGATGACTTGCAGACCAATCCGGATGGGTTAATTCATGAATTTTGCTGCGCGTCAGCATCGGTTCTTTTCCAGAAAGTCTGCTCGACACCTGGCTGATATCAGCCATAAGGTTGAGCACAGGGAAAGGAACTGTGATTAAGCGCACTCTTCCATTACGCACGTTCTCACCAATCTGTTGTAATCGCTGCCAGCTATAGGAATTACCATCACAGAGCTCATAGGGAAGAGTCGGCTGTGGTTCGGCGACTAGCCATTGCCCAACGGCCTCTGCTAAATCGCTGACGTGGATGAAAGACAGCCGGGCATCTGATGCTCCCATCCGGGGAAGCACGCCACGCAAAAGCCAGGTGAACAGCGGTTTGAGTTCTTTGTCGCCGGGGCCGTACACCGCCGTTGGGCGAAATATTCCGAGGGTCATATCCGCCGCTCGGGCAGTTAACTGCTGTTCTGCAACATATTTGGAATGGGCATACCATGACAAACCAGGGTGGCGGGCAGCCAGAGAAGACATAAATAAGAAACGCTTAATGTGGCCACTTTTTTTAGCCGCCTGTAGCAGTTGCAGACTGCCGGTGACATTACAGTGAGTAAAGATCGCTTCTTTGTGCCCACGAACCTGGCCCGCACAATGCACCACGCTCTCAGCACCGTAAACTAATTCAGAGAGCGCATCGGGGTTATCCAGATCGCCTGTTATCCACGTCAGATTGTTCACTGATGTTTTATCAGCTTTGCTGCGGGTGAGCGCCCGCACGGCATAACCCCGCGCCAGCAAATTCTCAGCAATATGCCTGCCGATAAAGCCTGTCATGCCGGTGAGGGCGATCGTGACGGGCATGGCGGTCAACCTGCCAGCTTTGCATGCGTGTTGATGGCTTCATTCCGCGCGTTAAGATAGCGTTTCTTCGCCTCCGCACGGGCCGGTTTACCTGAAGAGGTGCGCGGGAGACTATGCGGTGGCAGCAGTTCAATCCCGACAGTAACGCCAAATTCGCTGTGAATATGCGATGTTAACGTATGGATGATTTGCGCCCGACGCTCTTCGGAACTGACCCTGCACTGGATTTGCAAAATGATCCGGGCATTCTGATCGTGAGCGGTAACGAAGGCTATTGCATCACCGGAATGAATTTCTGGCTCCAGCTCGGCAATATATTCAATATCCTGAGGCCATATATTACGGCCCCGGATAATCATCAGGTCTTTCTTACGCCCGGTGACAAACAGGCAACCATTGAGCAAATAGCCTAAATCACCCGTATCCATCCATCCTTTAGACTGGATCTCCTGTTGCGATGTGGCATCCTGAAAGTAGCCGCTCATTAAACTGGGGCCTGAAATAAAAATATTTCCGACTTCACGCTCAGATAACGGAATGCCCGTGTCGCTACGAATCTCGATGCGGTGATGCGGCAGGGCTTTGCCACAATTAACAAAGGCCGTGGTTGATTGAGTGTGCGGGCCTGGTGGCACTGCTTTATTCTGATATTCAAGAATGCTACGGTCAACCTTGTCAATCAGCAGGCCTGAGTTCTCTTCCACGAAGCAGACTGCCAGTGTATTTTCCGCCAATCCATAACAAGGCATAAATGCCTTGCTATTAAAATTAACTTGACTGAAGTGTTGAGCAAACAGAGTCAGTTGCTCAGCGGAAATAGGTTCAGCGCCGACACCGGCGATACGCCAACTGGCGAGGTCAATTCCGGCTAATTCTTTATCATTACATCGGCGCAAGCACAAGTCATAGCCGAAGGGGGGTGCGACAGAAATACTGCAACGATTTTTCGTGATTAATTTTAACCACTGCATCGGACGCATGGCGAAGTCCTGAGTGCGTAAATAATCGACGGATAGCTGGGTTGCTACTGGCGTCAACAGGAAGCCCACCAGCCCCATATCGTGATAAAACGGTAGCCAGGAAATACAACGGTCGCCCACCCGTGCGTTGATACCGTTACGGCTTATCACCTGCAGATTAGACATAGCCGCGCGGTGGGTAATCATCACACCACGTGGAAAGCGCGTACTGCCCGATGTGTACTGGAGATAGGCAATATCATTGGGTGATGGCAGGGGTAATTCGACCTCTTTCTCCGGCAGCTCCTGAAAGTCAGTATTGCTAAGAATATGAATGGTCATCGCATCCGTGCAGGCCGGGCGAATCAGGGGCAACCACTCTTCATTACTGATAATAGCAACAGGCTGACAGTTGATTAATAGCGCGTGGAGTTTCGTAATATAAGAATGACGCTGACCCATTCCCATTGGGACCGCCAGCGGTACGGCAACCAGCCCTGCATACTGGCAGGCAAAGAAAGCCTCGACAAAGCCTACCTCCGTCTCAGCAATCAGTGCCACGCGGTCGCCCCGATTAAGATTGAGTGATAACAGGCGTCGCGCTCCTGCAATAGCACGCTGTTTTAGTGAACGATATTCCAGTACAGCTAAGAGCTGATTTCGTCGGTCGTAAAAATTCATTCCGGTGTTTCCCTGGGCTGCGTAATTTAATGCTTCCACCAGACTGGGGAAATCAGCATGGCGCAGGGGAAGAGAATGGATTGAACTGGTTTCAGACAGATATAATGGATCCATAGATTAACAATCACCCTAAAAGAGTAGCCGCGAAAAATATTGTTTTTTGTAAAAATCAATATATGTATTCATGCGCTAGTGATTTTGAATTAAATTTTGTGTTGAATTGTAATTTCAGTATCTATTAGCATTGAAAGCCTCGATTTTTATTAAGATGTCGATTTTGTCATGTGGTTAGTTGCAGCTATTTTGATGGGCTCCCCCCGGGAGGGGTAATGTTCTCATGTCATTGCTCAGCCGTTATTATGACGACAAGCTTCGATGAAGTGTATGCTTTGTTTAATGTTGACGGCAGGAAGCGCATTAACAGGTAAAAATAGCAATATCTCTTCAAGTGATAATTTTTTCATGCCTTAATTAAATTTAAATGCGCGGGTAAATAGCAGTGAAACGCAAGTTTAATGATTTTTTTTCAGGTTACTATTGTTTCTTTTATAGTAAAGCTTAAGGGTTTTATGATTTGCATCGAAAAAGTGAAGAATAAGGATGAACGTAAGGTATTCATCACTTTCCCCTCGTTACTCTATCGTGATGATCCTCACTGGATAGCCCCCTTATATAGTGAACGCGCAGAGCATCTTTCTAAGAAAAACCCCGCAGCAGAACATATTGAATGGCAGGCGTGGGTGGCTAAGAAAGAGGGCAGAGTGGTTGGGCGCATCACCGCGCAGGTCGATACCTTACATCGCGAGCGTTATGGGGCTGACACCGGGCATTTTGGCATGATTGAGGCCATTGACGATCCCGAGGTGTTTAGCGCGCTGTTTAGCGCGGCAGAGAGCTGGCTGAAGTCGAAGGGCGCACGGAAAATCACCGGGCCTTTTGGACTGAATATCAATCAGGAGAGTGGGTTGCTTATCGAGGGTTTTGATACACCGCCTTCGACCATGATGCCGCACGGTAAGCCTTATTATGCGAAGGCGCTGGAGCAGCAGGGTTATGCCAAAGGCATAGACTTAACGGCCTGGTGGATGCGCCGTACCGATCTGCACTTTTCCCCGTCATTAACCCGCCTGATGGACCAGGTGCGCAAAAAGGTCACCATCCGCCGTCTCAACCGTAGTCAGTTTGGTGAAGAGATGCAGATCATGCGGCAGATCTTTAACTCCGGCTGGCAAAACAACTGGGGCTTTGTTCCTTTTACGCAGCATGAGTTTGCCGTGATGGGCGAGCAGCTTAAGTTTTTGGTCCCTGACGACCTGATCTACATCGCTGAGATCGATGCCAGGCCCTGCGCATTTATTGTGGGCTTGCCCAATATTAATGAGGCCATCGCAGATTTAAACGGACGTTTATTGCCCTTTGGCTGGGCAAAACTGTTATGGCGCCTGAAAGTGAGCGGCGTTCGCACCGCGCGCGTGCCGTTGATGGGAGTGCGCCAGGAGTATCAGTTTAGCCGGACAGGACCGGTGATTGCGCTGCTGCTGATTGAGGCGTTACGCGATCCTTTTGCCAGGCGCAGGATCGAGGCATTAGAGATGTCGTGGATTCTGGAAACTAACCGCAGTATGTGTTCGATGCTGGAGCGGGTAGGTGCGGTGCCGTATAAGCGTTATCGGCTGTATGAGAAGGTGTTGAGTGATGTGTAGAGGGACATCGCTGTGGGTTTTAAACCCCGACTGCATCACGATTTCCTGTAGGGGGAGACCTTCTTTTTCGGTCACCCCGTGCTTGATGGTCAATACAACAGATTAGGCTGCATCACTGACCGATCAAAACAAAAAGTCAGCTACCACTGGCGAATACCTGCCATTTTTGTGGCTGCCAGGTTTGCGTCAGGTCTGAGGCCAGTTCGAGCACGCCGGATCGGCAACACCCGCATCCCTGCGGGCCTCGGCACGCGACGTCCTGTCGCGTGACGTCCGGCTTACCTCAAACTGACCCCATCCCCGTAAAAATAGTGCTCGTTGTAAGCTTTAAAACTGCGACGATATGACGTTTTACAGTAGAACTGGAAGGTATAGTGTAGTGGGTTTAAATATTTGATTTAATTAAAAATAAAAAGTTTTTAGGTATTAAACCTCATCGTCGAAGATGCTACTGTCTAACCAATTTACGATATTCAGCACTACCGTCGGGAGGGAGTGTGTCGAATGCACCATATTGGCATCACCATCGGGTGCAAATTTGAGTATATTGTATTCACCAACTGGTGTTTCAGATGAGGAAACGAACATTTCCGGACAGAAAATCAACCTCCAGTCACCATAGGCAATCGCTTTAGCTGCTGCCAACCAGAAAGAGAAAACTCCGATCGGAAAAGCTGCAGCTGCCAGCGTGTTCGATGGTTCTTGAACCGCGCGTTTAATCGTGATTGCGTGAGTTATTATCACGGTAATCAATCCAGTCAGGAAGGTTGTGTTCCAGGCTGTAAAGATAGACATTGGAGATGTAATGGCTTCGTAGATAATTAAGGCTGTAAAGATAATATAACTGATGATGAAAGGCAGATTCATCTTCTCTCTGGTAATCTTTGATGCGGCGTTCAGTTGGGATAAAACACCAAAACAAACTTCATGAACAACGCTAACAAACCTTAACGCAGAGTCTGCTTCATCTCCGATTGCGTGAAATATTGCGACATTGTTAAGTAAAATTGCGCCATTTTCATGAATAGATTCTTTTTCATAAGACTTTCGGCAGCGTTTGGCCAGCCAGATTTCTAACAGTGCTGCTGGAGATATGAATAGTGCAATGATAACGGGATCATTAAGGTCTAGGGCTAAATACAGTGCAACTACCGGAATCAATAGAGCAAAACTAAAACCAAAAACATTGGCATTGATTAATTTTCCTGCTGAGCGAGTAACTGACTTGCGATAGATAAAGGGAGTGGATAGTAAGCAGGCTCCACGGATCTTCTCGGCAATATCCGGAGAAGTGTGGGACATTTCGCGAACAATATTGCCACCGTGGCTATGGGCGATGATGTAGTGCTTATTGCTGGTTGAACGTTTAACTTTGTCTGCTAGAGCTTTGGCTGCCTGTGTACGTGCATAAGGAGTATTGCTGCTACTCCAAGCAAAACGCGCTATTTTCACCTCGGGTCTGATATTAGCGATAGCATTTCGCATGGTTGAGCCAGGAAGTGTCCATGCGGCATTCTTTTCGAAAGTGCCATGTACCAGATGGACGGTTATCGCCTCAGTGTCTGCTGGTTCATCAAATGTTGTATCAGTTTGCGTGGTGCCCTGATGTGAACGGTTTAACCTTCTGCACACCGTAGTGATCTTTTTTATGCAGAATATAGAGGAAATTACTGTTATATAAACAATACCTATTATTGAAATGATGATGGCGACAGGCACTGTCAACAGTCCTATCGTCAATGTCATGAATATGTAGCGGCACGAACCTTTGAAGTGCATAAAGATGAATAATCCGCTTGAAGATAAAAACAATGCGATTGGTGCGGATAATATACCTAAAAATACCATCATGACCAGTATGTTAATGGTTGTTCCTTCTATCACATTTTTCTCCTTAATATAGAATTTTTATTGAAAAAATAATGAAAATTTCTCGTGCTTGACAAGTTATTTTCATGGCGGTGAGTTGGTTTTTTGCCAGGGTGTCTTACTTTTATTGAAATTTATATTTATTTCAGGCGCAGTGAGGTATGTCTGAATAATTTTATTATCCAGGTATTTATTAAACAGATGTGCACAATTAATTCAGGCTCTCACAGGGCATATTTATAATTTTTTTAATATTGTTTTCAATGCGGCTAATAATGTATTCTCGTGGTCCGTTGCATCAGTATGTACTTAAATAAAAAGCTTCCAGAGCCGAGTTAATACACTCTTAGCTATCGAATGTACGTATCAAGTAATAACTGTCCGGGTCGTGCAGGGAATGGCCATACGAAACTACGTCCATACCGTGAAGCTGATGGAGGGGAGCACTAATATTACGCATAACATTATGAAACTCAGTACCTGTAGCAGTGCATAACGTATATTGAAAAATTTCCACCACATTGTTATCCATAACACATTCATCCCTGTTAGAAACCTGACGTTACTATAAACAAAGCCCCACGCTGATACGTGGGGCTTATGTATTGACGTTACTGTGTTACATCATCTGCAGATGACGTCAGACAACAAAACTTATTTAGACGTTGAACAGGAAGTTCATCACATCGCCATCTTTCACGATGTAGTCTTTCCCTTCTGAACGCATTTTACCGGCTTCTTTCGCCCCTTGCTCACCCTTGTAGGTGATGAAGTCATCAAAGGCTATGGTCTGAGCACGGATAAAGCCTTTCTCGAAGTCGGTGTGGATTTTACCGGCAGCCTGCGGAGCCGTTGCGCCCACCGGGATGGTCCATGCACGCACTTCTTTCACGCCAGCGGTGAAGTAGGTTTGCAGGTTCAGCAGGGCATAACCGGCGCGGATCACGCGGTTCAGACCCGGCTCTTCAATACCCAGCTCGGCCATAAACTCTTCGCGGTCACCATCTTCCAGCTCAGCAATGTCGGACTCTACGGCAGCACACACTGGCACAACAACAGAGCCTTCTTTCTCAGCAATCGCACGCACGATATCGAGGTACGGGTTATTTTCAAAACCGTCTTCGTTCACGTTAGCAATGTACATGGTGGGCTTCAGGGTCAGGAAGCTCAGGTAGCGAATGGCGGCTTTATCATCGTCGTTCAGATCCAGCGCACGCAGCATCCCGGCTTTTTCCAGATGCGGCAGGCACTTCTCCAGTGCAATCTGTTCTGCTTTCGCGTCTTTATCGCCACCTTTGGCTTTCTTCTGCACGCGCTGCAACGCACGCTCACAGGTGTCCAGGTCGGACAGCGCCAGCTCGGTATTAATGGTGTCGATGTCGTCAGCCGGATCCACTTTATTATTCACGTGGATAATATTGTCGTTCTCGAAGCAGCGCACCACGTGGCCGATAGCTTCAGTTTCACGGATGTTGGTCAGGAACTGGTTACCCAGGCCTTCACCTTTGGACGCGCCTTTTACCAGACCGGCGATATCAACGAATTCCATCGTGGTGGGCAGGATGCGCTGTGGCTTGACGATCTCAGCCAGCTGGTCCAGACGTGAATCAGGCATCGGCACGACGCCGGTATTTGGCTCAATGGTACAGAACGGGAAGTTCGCAGCTTCGATGCCCGCTTTGGTTAACGCATTGAACAGCGTGGATTTCCCGACGTTAGGCAGGCCCACAATACCGCATTTGAATCCCATGTTGAATCACCTTAATAGCTTGATAATCAACGCACTTTTACGTGCCCTGATAGTGTCACAGACGGTTGTCTTAAAAGTTTCCGCGCATTATACACGTAATTACCGCCCGGAGGCGGGTGATTTCTCAGGCACGGGTGAAGTTATCTCTTGAGATCGGACTCACATTTTTTCATACTGACGTGTCTTTACAGAAACCGGAGAACCACGCAGATGCATCGCTTCCTGCTTACGCCACCTTAAGAGCCCCCCGCCAGCGCAACGCCTGTTGCCGCCACTCGTCACTCTGACGAGCCAGCTGTGCCCGAACGCCGGGGCGCAGAAAAACGATCACATTAAAATAATGGAAAGACCATGTTTAACCTGAGCAATTTCAGGGCGAGTGACGTCAAAAATGACGTGCTGGCCGGTGCTGTGGTGTCTGTCGCGCTGATCCCCGAAGCGACCGCATTTTCTCTGCTGGCGGGCCTGTCACCGACCATCGGCTTACATACCGCTTTTATTCTCGGGCTGGTGACGGCCTTTTTCGGCGGTAAACCGGGGATGATCTCGGGTGCAGCCGGGTCGATTATTGTGGTGCTGATCAGCCTGATTACTCAGCACGGCTACGAATATGTTCTGCTGGCGACCATTCTCGCCGGGCTGATTCAGCTGTCGATTGGCGTCTTGCGGCTGGGCAAGTTTATCCGTCTGGTGCCACAACCGGCGATCTACGGCTTTGTGAACGGGCTGGCGATTGTCATCATGCTGGCGCAGTTCCCGATGATCAAAGGGCAGGGGCCGGTGATGTATGCGCTGGTGGCGCTGGCAATGCTGATCGTCTGGTGGTTCCCAAAACTGACAAAAGCGATCCCCGGCTCGCTGGCCGCCTTAATTGCCATCAGTGCACTGGCAATTGGTCTGGGGCTGGACACCAAACGCGTGGGCGATCTGGCGGATATTTCCGGCACGCTACCCTCGTTCCATCTGCCCACCGCGCCTCTGAGCTGGGAAACCCTGAAAATCGTGCTGCCTTACGCCGTGGTGATTGCACTGGTCGGGCTGATTGAGTCGTTGTTAACGCTGGCCGTGCTGGATGAAATGGGCAGTAAGAAGGGCGCGGGAAATCAGGAATGCGTAGCCCAGGGTATTGGTAACACGATCTGCGGCTTCTTTGGCAGCTTTGCCGGGTGTGCGATGATCGGCCAGTCGATTATCAACTTTACCTCAGGTGGGCGCGGGCGCATTTCAAATCTGGTCGGGGCGGTGCTGCTGATCCTGTTTGTCGTTAGCCTGTCACAATATATTGCCTTACTGCCGGTTGCTGCGCTGGCCGGGATCATGTTTGTCGTCTGCATCAACACCTTTGAGTGGAGCTCGCTGCGTCGTCTGAAGCGGATGCCGAAAGCGGATGCGGTGATCATGGTGGCGGTGACGCTGGTGACCATTTTTACCGATCTGGCGATGGCGGTGATCTGCGGGGTGATTATCTCTGCGCTGGTTTTCGCCTGGCAGCACGCGCGCATCAGTATTCTGGCGCAGTCTGAGGAGGAAGGGCAGAAAACCTATCAGCTTGAAGGGCCGCTGTTCTTTGGCTCAACGGCCAGTTTCCAGGAGCTTTTCCACCCGGAGCAGGACCCGGATCATGTGGTGATTGATTTTGCTCGCACTCGGGTCATGGATTCCAGCGGCGTGGAGGCGATCGATAAATTAACGGCACGCTATCTTGAAGCGGGAAAAAGCCTGCGTCTGCGTCATCTTAGTGAGGATTGTATCAGTTTACTGCAACAGGCCGGGCCGTTTTGCAGCCATGAACTTGATGATCCCGATTATAAAGTTGCTAGCAATGATGTCTGAACCATAAAGCTGGCGCTGGTCCTGCCGATAACCTAAAAATCGTCGTTCTGCGACGGCGAATACAGAATTTACTTCTATAGTTTATCTGTGCGGCGATTGTATTCACTGGCAGGATGCCCGTTAACTGGCCCGACGGCATGAAAAACGATTTTTTTTGTACTCCTGTTCATACGCTTACCGGTGAGTTGATCGCTATCGATCTGAGCTACCGGCCGCAGCCCCAGGCCGTCACCGGCCTGTCAGGGGCTGTTCTTCCGTCTCTGTCGCCACAGGAGCGGTTGTTAAATCAGTTGCTGATCGTTGAAGAGTATGCGGACTATTTTCGTCAGCACGGCTTGCTGTGTAGTGTCGCCATTGATTTTCAACTGGCGCGTGCCGTCACCGAGTCATCGTTTATTCAGCAAATCCTCAGCCAGCTGCCTTTTGTGCGGCTGAAACTGTCGGAAGATTTTCCCAATCTGCATGATGGCATGAATAATCCGCTGTTGCGGACCTTGATTGAGCAACTGAATATTATCTGGCTTGATGACCTGGGCGCAGGCGATGCCAATCTCAACGCACTGCAGTCGAACATGTTTGAAGCGGTGAAACTTGATCGGCAGTTTTATCTCGAAAACGTCGATAAACCGTTTTTTACCGTACTGATTAACCATATTCGTCAGTACACCAATCGGGTGATTGTTGAAGGCGTGGCCGGAGATGGGCAACTGGAGACATTGCGTAACAGCAAAATCTGGGGCGTGCAGGGTTATTTCAGCCCGGCACTGACACTGGAAAATCTGGATCACAGTGACGGTCAGCGCTGTGAAAATTTGTAGCCCCGCTGTGGCAGACACCCCAGCGATGGCTCAATCAATAGCAACGGGTCAGACGGCTTTGTAGCTGTGCAAACGGTTCATGGCCTTCAGTTTGTCTTCTTTTAACCATACCTCAGTACAACGCGCGGCTTCATCGATAGCGTTATCAATCAGGGTCTGTTCCGCTGCCTGAGGTTTGCCCAAGACAAATCCTACCACTTTGTTACGGTCGCCCGGATGACCAATGCCAATGCGCAGACGATGGAAGTCCAGGTTGTTACCCAGTTTGCTAATAATATCTTTCAAACCGTTATGCCCTCCGTGCCCCCCTCCCTGTTTAAACTTCGCCACGCCAGGAAGCAGGTCGAGCTCGTCATGTGCCACCAGAATTTCTTCAGGGGCAATGCGATAAAAAGTGGCCATAGCCGCTACGGCTTTCCCACTGAGGTTCATAAACGTGGTGGGGACCAGCAGGCGCACATCTTCGCCACCAATATTAAGGCGTGCGGTATACCCGTAAAATTTGCTCTCTTCTTTTAACGACTGATTATGGCGATCAGCCAGCAAGTCAACATACCAGGCACCGGCATTGTGGCGTGTGGCGGCGTATTCAGCGCCGGGGTTGGCAAGGCCAACAATCAGTTTGATGCTGCTCACGAGTAGATTTTCCTGAAACGTGCGGGGTGAAAAACGGCTAGTTTACTGAAGCGGTTGCGATAACTCAAAGATCTGCGCGCATTGTGATGAAAATCACAATGATTGAGCAGGGTGATAATACGTTTTCTATATAAAAACAGTCTGTTAGTCGTAAAGTTTTGTCAAAATATAAGCGATAAATGTGATCGCAGACTCATCAGAGCAGTTAAAGATTGCCTAGACTGATCGCATCTGGCAACGGAGTTTGCCTTTTTACACTGACTGGAGGTGCGCAATGAAACGTAAACATTCACATGTACTGGGTAACACCCTGATGGTGCTGGGCCTGGTGGTCATGATTGGCGGGGTAGGTTACTCAGTGGTGAATCAAATACCGCAGTTCCACTTACCGCAGTTTATGGTGCATGGTGCACTCGGCAGTATCTTTATCGGTGCGTTGCTGTGGCTGGCGGGTGCAAGGATCAGCGGGCGTGAGAAAATTGCCGATCGCTATTACTGGGTGCGTCACTGCGGCGAAAAACGCTGCCGTCACGGTTCCAGTCAGCAGCACAATCGTTAATCCTGAATCGGAAACACACCCGGTGTGTTTCCGGATTTAACTGGCTAAAATACCCCTGACATCCTCATGATTTACGGCCCCAAAGGTTTTGACCTGGTTTCTGCCTGCGGCCTTCGCCTGATATAACGCATCATCTGCCGCCGCCATCAAGCTGTCGATAGCATCACGGTCTGGCTGGCAGCTTGCCACGCCAATGCTGACGCTATAGCTCACGTTCTCGGGGCAAGATCGCTCCACTACTTTGCGGATACGTTCGGCTACCTCCACACATTCCCTCTCTGCGCACATGACAACGGCGGCAAATTCTTCCCCGCCGAGACGCGCAAAATAGCTGTCAGCGGGTAACTGGTGCGCCACCTGTTGGCAAAAATCGGTCAGCACCCGGTCACCCTGCGAATGACCATAGCGATCGTTAATCGATTTAAAGTGGTCGAGGTCAAACAGCATCACCGATAAGGGCTGCTGGCTGCAACTCCAGCTGGCGGTCAGTTGAGCCGTTTTTTCAAACAGTGCGCGGCGATTCCAGACTCCGGTTAACGGGTCGAGCAGTGACGCCTGGCGGTAGATAATCTGCGTACGTTCATTCACCATCGCCATCATGGTAAAACTCAGGCCAATCACCACCAGGATCGACTCCAGAATGACATACACCGAGAAGGTTGAGCCGCCGATGGCACCATGTACCGGGTTAGGGATCCCGCCGTCCAGTAACACCCGCAGGATATTAAAGCCAAGGTGGATACCCAGCAGCAGCTGGGCGGGCCACCAGGTTATCGGAAGCAGGGTGCGTGAACGATGCAGTTCATACAGCATCGCCGAGGTATAGATAATACACAGCAGGCTGCTGGCCAGAATCCGCATGGGTAGCGAGGTGTAGAAAGAGGGGAACAGGCAGAGTACCGCCCATACCACCATCCCGGGCAGCCACAGCCAGCCACCTCGCGCCCCGCGCAGCGCACGGAATGCATTCAGTTGCAGGCCATAGGCGCACATGATCAGCAGATTTCCCACCACTATCGGCAGAAAGATAAAGCCTGAGCTACGCAGGCTGCTGAGGCCGACAGCGACAATGCTCAACAACAAAGAGAGACAGTTAAACCCCAGTACTCTGCTGTACTGCGCTCCGCGCCACGCGAACACCATGATAATGCTGAGAAAAGCCAGCACATAGAGTTCACAGACAAACAGCGTATAAACATCGAGTACCATTTTAGGATTATTCCTGGATAAGCTATCAGAGCAAAATATCACTAATGAATACTTACCAACAGGGGGGCTGAACCGTTACAGTAAAAAAATTAATGTGAACTCAGGAAAGTGGCCTGGGCGCAGGCACCAGACAGCGCCAGATGGCCACGGCACAAAGCAATGTCACGACCATCAGGACCAGCAGTAACTGGTGAAAAGCGGTCTCTGCCAGCGGCAGAAGATCCGGGCTGCTGACATGATAACTGGCCAACTGATGTGCTTTCTCGATCGATTTACCCTGCTGTGACAGTTGGCTAACCAGCAACTGGCTGAACAACGTACTGACGCTCGCCAGTGCGACCCCTTCACCTGCCACGCGCACGGTACTAAAGATACCGGTTGCCATCCCGGCGCGCTGCGGTGGCACCACGCTCACCGATAAATTATCCATCAATCCCCAGGGCAGACCGCTGCCGCTACCGATCATTACCATCGCCAGCAGGGTCACTGCCAGTGAGCTGTGTGGTGTTACCAGGCTGAGCAGGCCAATACCTGCTGCGGCAAGCACTAAACCCGCACAGCTCACGCTGCCAGGATGAAAGCGGCGCGTCAGCGCAACGGCAAGAGAAGGTACCACCAGCATCGGCAGCGAGATCGCCAGCATCAGCAAGCCGGTGGTCAGGGCGTCATAACCGTAGAAGCCCATAAAGCGCAGAGGCAGCAGCACCAGCAGTACCACAAAGCAGTAGCAGGTGGCGACGGGCAGCAGCTGTACGCCGATAAACCGGCCGTAGCGGAACAGGCTCAGGTCAAGCATCGGGTGTGCGCTGCGGCGTTCTATCCAGACAAACAGCAGCGCCACGACCAGCGAAGCCAGCAGCAATCCTGTTGCCAGCGGACCCGCACCGCTGTCAGCCACCTGTAACATTCCCCAGGTAAACAGAGTGAGCGTGGTGCTGAAGCTGATAATCCCCGACCAGTCCAGCGCACTGGCGTCCGGGTTGCGTGATTCTGGCAGGGTACGCATACCGATAACGAGCGCCAGCACGCCAAAAAGCGCGCAGCAAAGAAAGACGCTGTGCCAGCCGGCGATGGACATCAGCATACCGGCAATCACCGGGCCAGCCGCCAGACCTACGCCAAAGCTGGTGCCCAGCAGACTGAATGCCCGCGCGCGTTCGGCCCCGTCAAAGGCATTCGCCAGCGCGGCACCGCCGCCAGCCAGCGCCGCCGCTGCCGCTGCGCCCTGTAGAGCACGTACCACGTCCAGCCAGACGATGGAGGGCACCCAGCCGGTCAGCAACGACAGCATAGTAAAAACGCTGACGCCGCTGATAAACAGGCGTTTACGGCCATAACGGTCGGCCAGTGCACCTGCCGCCATCAGCAGACTGCCAAAGCTGAGCAGGAACGCGTTGGTGATCCAGCTCAGTGCCAGCGCCGATCCGCCTGTTTGCAGGGCAATGGCCGGGGTGGCGATCACCCCGGCAGAAAAACTCAGGGGCAACATCAGTGCAGCGCTGCACACCGCCAGAATGCTCCAGCGGCTGCTTTGTGCCGTCAGTGTCAGGGAACTCATGGGTAACTCTCCGCTTTCTTCCAGTGAAGAAGCAGGATAAATTGGCGTTACCGGGTGATAAACAGGCCGAATGGCCGCAGATAAAGGACATAAAGTCGCGAATGAGCAGCGTGGAAAGTTTGAGTGGGCTCAATGCATTTGTGAAAGCCGCCCAGCTTGGCAGCTTTGTCGCGGCCGCAGAGCGGCTGAGCGTCTCGGCATCGGCCATCGGGAAAAGCGTTGCGCGGCTGGAGGCCAGCCTCGGGGTGAGTCTGTTTAATCGCAGCACACGAAGCCTGAGCCTGACAGAAGAAGGCCTGCTGTTTTTTGAACGCAGCCAGCGCATTGTGATGGAGCTGGAAGAGGCGGAGCAGGAGCTGTCAAGGCTGATGGCGGCCCCGCGCGGGCGGCTGCGTCTGAGTTTTCCCGCGATTGGTTATCGTTTGCTCCTGCCGCTGTTGCCGGGTTTCACCGCCCGTTATCCTGAAATTGAGCTGGATCTCGACTTTAACGATCGGCTGGTGGATGTTATCGGGGAAGGGTATGACGCGGTTCTGCGCAGTGGCGAGTTTGCCGATTCACGGCTGAAGGCGCGACGGCTGGGCGGTTTTCGCTTTCGTCTGGTGGGCGCAACAGACTATTTCGCACGACACGGCGTGCCGCAGGGGCCGGAAGACCTGGCGCAACATGCCTGCCTGCTGTATCGCTTTTCCGGCAACAGTCAGCTTCAGCCCTGGCAGTTTGACGGTGCTGACGATCGCACACTCTCGCTGGCCGGGCCGCTGGTGTTTAATAATCTTGAGGCGCAGATCTCGGCCGCGCGCCGGGGGCTGGGGCTGATCTACGTACCGGATTTTGCAGTGACGGAATACCTGGAGAGCGGGGAGCTGCAAAGCGTGCTGGATGAACACATCAGCGCAGGAGGGCAGTTTTCGCTGCTCTGGCCGGGGAACCGGCATCTGCTGCCTAAATTACGGGTACTGATTGACTATCTGGCAGAGCATATTGCATTGAGCAAATAAAAAAGGGACAGGCGTTAACCTGTCCCTCTTATGCAGCATGGCCTGACGGGGCCGACCGAAAAAAAAGGTCAGCCCCTACACCTGTTAACTGTAGGGGCTGCCCGCCAGGTCACGCCACGATCAATGCTCAAACATCGCAGAAATAGACTCTTCGTTGCTGATGCGACGGATCGCTTCAGCCAGCATGCCTGACAGCGTCAGGGTACGCACGTTTGGCAGGGCTTTGATCTCTTCTGGCAGCGGAATGGTATCGCACACTACGACTTCATCAATCACCGAGTTACGCAGGTTTTCGACCGCGTTACCGGAGAAGATAGGGTGAGTCGCATAGGCGAATACGCGTTTAGCGCCACGTTCTTTCAGCGCTTCAGCGGCTTTACACAGCGTGCCACCGGTATCGATCATATCGTCAACCAGCACACAGTCACGGCCAGCAACATCACCGATGATGTGCATCACCTGAGAGACGTTGGCGCGTGGACGGCGTTTGTCGATGATGGCCATATCGGTATCGTTCAGCAGTTTAGCAATAGCACGTGCACGAACCACACCACCGATGTCCGGAGAAACCACAATCGGGTTCACCAGGCCAATCTGCAGCATATCTTCGAGCAGGATCGGGCTACCAAATACGTTATCAACCGGGACGTCAAAGAAACCCTGAATCTGTTCAGCATGCAGATCCACAGTCAAAACGCGGTCAACACCAACGCTGGAGAGAAAATCGGCAACCACTTTGGCAGTAATAGGGACACGGGCGGAGCGCACGCGGCGGTCCTGACGTGCATAACCAAAGTAAGGAATAACCGCAGTAATACGACCCGCGGAAGCACGACGCAGGGCATCTACCATCACAACCAGTTCCATCAGGTTGTCATTGGTGGGGGCACAGGTGGACTGGATGATGAAAATATCACCACCGCGTACATTTTCGTTAATTTGTACGCTCACTTCACCATCACTGAAACGACCGACGGCGGCGTCGCCCAGGCTGGTGTAAAGGCGGTTGGCAATACGTTGTGCTAGTTCCGGGGTGGCGTTACCAGCAAAAAGCTTCATATCAGGCACGAGAAGAACCTCAGGCTTTGCGTCCAGAGAATGAAATACCATAAATCGCACTGGGCGGTATACGACTTATGCTTTCATACGGGTGTCTTAACCCTGTGTTCTTGACGCCGTAGCGGCGTTGGCTGCATGTATTCATCCCGGTGACTTACTCAAGTAAGCTCCCGGGGACTCATCCACTTGCCGCCTTGCCACAGCGCCAATAGCTTGGGTTATATCAGAGCAGTGGTGCAGCGTCTGGAACAGGTGACACTGTCACATCAACTCTATTGCTCTGAAAGGGTGCGGTGCAGTGGCGAAACGTTAACGCCTCGCGCAACAAACCCCTGCAACCCTTTCGGAGCCAGCTCAAGCACCTGTCTTGCGGCGTACTCGGTGTCAAATTCTGCAAACACACAAGCACCCGTTCCAGTCAGGCGCGACGGCGCGTATTCTAGCAGCCAGGAAACGAGCTGTTCAACCTCGCGAAAACGATTTCTTACTGCTGCCTCACAATCATTGCGGAATTCGGCTGCTAATAAGGCGCTGATTTCCCTTTTTGGCGTGTTTCTGGTCAATTCAGGATCGTTAAATACCACGGGTGTCGCAACGCTGACACCAGGATGCATCACCAGATACCATTTTTCTGGTGGCGAAACCGGTGTCAGTTGTTCACCCACCCCCTCAGCGAAGGCAGAAAATCCGCGCACAAAGACAGGCACGTCGGCACCGAGTTGCAGGCCAAGCTCGGCCAGTTGTTCAAAACTGAAGCCGGTTTGCCATAAATGATTGAGTGCCACCAGTACGGTGGCGGCGTTGGAGGAGCCTCCGCCCAGTCCACCGCCCATGGGTAACCGCTTCTCTACCGCCAGGGTCGCCCCTGCGCTGGCGGGCAGCACGCCCTGATCGAGCGCCCGTTCGCGCAGCAGTTGCGCGGCACGGACGATCAGGTTCTGTTCATCAGGCACGCCATCGACGGGTGTCAGCAGACGCAATTCACCCTGACTGTTGGTTTCAATCTTCAGCGTGTCACCATAATCCAGAAACTGAAACAGCGTCTGGAGGTCATGGTAGCCGTCAGCGCGGCGGCCGGTGATGTAGAGAAACAGATTCAGTTTTGCCGGGGCAGGCCATGTTGTGATCATTTTACAGTCCAGCTATCCATTTTCAGCTTAATACGCTGGTCGCCTTCACGCAGTTCGAGGTTCGACGGTAGCGGTGGATTCTGTTTACTGTCGTAGCCCTGATAGGTCACTTTCCACTGTTTACCGTCCTGGCTGTAGTTCACTTCACGCAGACGATACTGGTCATCCAGGGTGAAATCGGTGGCATCACCCGGCAAGCCAAGGATCCACTGGCGCAGGTTATCCAGAGGAATACTCATGCCCGTGAGCTGAGAAATCATTTTAGCCGCATCGTTGCTGACATAGCGCTTGCCTTTATTGTCAACGATCTGTGCAACTTGTCCTTGCTGGTCAAGCTGCAGCTCTGTGCTGCCCAGGGGATTGGTCAACAGCAGGCGATAGCGATCCGCTGCTGTCTGTTGCCAGTTGTAGCGGGCATAGACTTTTTGCCGATCGGAAAGGTAGGCAAAGGCGCCACGCGTCTGGTACTGAGTGATTTTTTCCACCGCCTGCTGATGGTCACGCCATTGCGGGGACGTCGGGCTTTGGCCCGGAGTTTGCGCTGGTTCGTTAAGAACACACCCGGTTAGCAGCAGGGCGGCAAGGGGAAGAAGCCGCAGCAGGCGGCGATTCGACGATAACATGTTCAGGTCAGCTCCTAAGACTCAGTTCGCAATCAACCGCCCACGCTAACCAGCTAAAACGGCGGCGTCAATGCTCAAATTGTCTCATTTGACCCGCAAGAGGTATATCTTGTTACAGGGATAGGCGAAGCATGGCTTTTATTGATCTCGCTCATCTTGTAGAATGCGCCACACAAAACCCTGACAACTGTGGGATTAACCCAACCTGCACCATGACGTTACTGGCTCTCGGCATCAATCACAAAACGGCACCTGTGTCTCTGCGCGAACGCGTGACGTTCTCGCCGGATCAGCTGGAACAGGCGCTCACTAGCCTGTTGGCGCAGCCGCTGGTTCAGGGCGGCGTTGTGCTGTCTACCTGTAACCGTACCGAGTTGTATCTGAGCGTCGAACAGCAGGAAAACCTGCAGGAACAGCTGGTGACCTGGCTCTGTGATTACCACAAGCTCAGCGTCGATGAAGTGCGTAAAAGCCTCTACTGGCATCATGATAACGATGCCGTCAGCCACCTGATGCGCGTCGCCAGCGGGCTGGATTCCCTGGTGCTGGGCGAACCTCAAATTCTTGGTCAGGTCAAAAAGGCGTTTGCTGATTCCCAGCGCGGCCACTCGCTTTCCAGCGAACTGGAGCGTATGTTCCAGAAATCGTTCTCCGTGGCCAAACGCGTGCGTACCGAAACCGAAATCGGTGCCAGTGCCGTCTCCGTGGCATTTGCTGCCTGCACGCTGGCACGCCAGATCTTCGAGTCCCTCTCCACGGTTAACGTGCTGCTGGTGGGCGCGGGTGAAACCATTGAACTGGCTGCCCGCCATCTGCATCAGCATAAGGTGAAGAAGTTGATGATCGCCAACCGTACCCGCGAACGTGCACAAGCGCTGGCGGATGAGGTCGGGGCTGAAGTCATCAGCCTGCCGGAAATCGATTCCCGTCTGGCGGAAGCCGACATCATTATCAGTTCTACAGCCAGCCCGCTGCCGATTATCGGTAAGGGGATGGTGGAGCGTGCGCTTAAACAGCGCCGTAATCAGCCTATGCTGCTGGTGGATATTGCCGTACCGCGTGACGTGGAGCCGGAAGTGGGTAAATTGCCCAATGCCTATCTCTATAGCGTTGATGACCTGCAGGCGATTATTGAAAGCAATATGGCCCAGCGCCAGGCGGCGGCCGTGCAGGCTGAAACTATCGTGGTGCAGGAAAGCAGCGAGTTTATGTCCTGGCTACGGGCCCAGAGCGCCGTTGAGACTATCCGCGATTACCGCTCACAGGCGGAACAGGTGCGTGCTGAACTGGAAGCGCGTGCCATAGCGGCCCTGCAACAGGGAGGCAACGCTGAAGAGGTGTTGCGCGACCTGGCCCATAAGCTGACCAACCGTTTGATCCACGCTCCTACCAAATCTCTTCAGCAGGCCGCACGCGACGGCGATGGCGAACGCCTGCAAATTTTACGCGACAGCCTCGGGCTGGATTAGCGTTTCAAGCCTCTTTTCTTACAAGGTAAAAGACTACGAATGAAGCCTTCTATTGTTGCTAAACTGGAAGCCTTGCAGGAGCGCCACGAAGAAGTGGAGGCGATGCTGGGCGATGCCGGAGTGATTGCCGATCAGGAACGTTTTCGTGCACTCTCCCGCGAATATGCCCAGCTTACCGACGTCAGCCAGTGTTTCCGTCAGTGGCAGCAGACCCAGGAAGATATCGAAACCGCTGAAATGATGCTCAGTGACCTGGAAATGCGTGAGATGGCTCAGGAAGAGCTGAAAGAAGCCCGTGCCGCCAGTGACGTGCTGGAGCAACAGTTACAGGTGTTGCTGTTGCCGAAAGATCCGGATGACGAACGTAACTGCTATCTGGAAGTGCGTGCCGGAACCGGTGGTGATGAAGCCGCTATTTTCGCCGGCGATCTGTTCCGTATGTACAGCCGTTATGCGGAGTCAAAACGCTGGAAAGTGGAAGTGATGAGCGCTAACGAAGGCGAACATGGCGGTTATAAAGAGATCATCGCCAAAGTGATCGGCGATGGCGCCTATGGCCGCCTGAAGTTCGAATCTGGCGGCCACCGCGTGCAACGTGTGCCGGAGACGGAGTCACAGGGGCGCATCCACACCTCAGCCTGTACGGTTGCGGTGATGCCCGAACTGCCGGAAGCCGAACTGCCGGATATCAATCCGTCTGATTTAAAAATCGATACGTTCCGCTCCTCCGGGGCTGGTGGTCAGCACGTTAACACCACCGATTCCGCTATCCGTATTACCCACTTGCCCACCGGTATCGTGGTCGAGTGCCAGGACGAACGTTCACAGCATAAAAACAAAGCGAAAGCGTTGGGCGTGCTGGGTTCGCGTATCCGTGCTGCCGAAATGGCACATCGTCAACAGGAAGAGTCCTCCACCCGCCGTAACTTGCTTGGCACTGGCGACCGCTCTGACCGTAACCGTACCTATAACTTCCCGCAGGGCCGCATTACTGACCACCGTATCAACCTGACCATTTACCGTCTGGATGACGCAATGGAAGGGAAGCTGGATGCGCTGATTGAACCTGTGGTTCAGGAGTACCAGGCGGATCAGCTGGCCGCACTCGCCGGGCAGGATTAATGCAGATCCGTGTCTGGCTGCGTAACGCGGTCGCTCAGTTGCCGGACAGTGACAGCCCGAAACGCGATGCTGAAATTCTGCTGGGGAAAGTGCTCGGTAAATCCCGCGCCTGGTTGATCGCCTTTGACGATGCCACGCTGGATGACGCGCAGCTTGCGCAGCTGGATGCGCTGCTGGAACGCCGTGCCGCTGGGGAGCCAGTGGCATACCTGACAGGGGAACGTGAGTTCTGGTCTCTGTCGCTGACGGTATCGCCCGACACGTTGATCCCCCGCCCGGATAGCGAGGTGCTGGTAGAGCAGGCGCTCGCGCGTCTGCCTGCTGAGCCTTGCAAGGTGTTGGATCTCGGCACCGGCACCGGGGCGATTGCCCTGGCGCTGGCCAGCGAACGCCCCCATTGCCAGGTCACAGGCGTGGATCGTATTGCTGCCGCAGTGGCACTGGCACAGCACAATGCCAGCAAGCTGGCGCTGGCTAATACCGGTTTTTTGCAAAGCCACTGGTTTTCCGCCCTCGAAGGACAACAGTTTGCGCTGATTGTCAGTAATCCCCCCTACATTGATGCCGATGACCACCATCTTTCACAGGGCGACGTGCGTTTTGAACCCGCCAGTGCGCTGGTGGCAGGCGATCATGGCCTGGCCGATATCCGAATCATTGCCGCAGAAGCAGGGCGCTATTTACAGGATAATGGCTGGTTATTACTGGAACACGGCTGGCAGCAGGGCGAAGACGTCAGGAAAATTTTGCGCGAAAACAGCTTCCACGCAGTGGAAACCTGTCAGGATTATGGCGGCAATGACCGCGTAACCGTCGGGCAAAGACAAGGATAATAAGGAATTTATATGGCTGCCTGGTACTTCCCGCTAAAACATTTTCATCTGTTAACCGTGGCGATCACTGCACTGATGTTTGTGCTGCGCTTCTACTGGTACCAGACCCATTCTTCGATGCTGCAACGCCGCTGGGTGCGCATCGTACCTCATCTGAATGACACGCTCTTATTACTGTCGGGTGGGTTACTGGTCGCCATAACGCATTTTTACCCGTTCAGCCCACAAGGTGTCTGGCTGACTGAGAAGCTTTTTGGCGTTATTATCTATATCGCGCTGGGTTTTATTGCCCTCGGACGCCGTCCGCGCGCACAAAAAATACGCTGGATAGCGTTTATTGTGGCGTTAATCGCCCTTGTGGTCATCGTGAAACTTGCCACAACTAAAATGCCACTGCTGGGGTTTGTATGACGTCTATCGCTGATTTTGATTTTACCGCCGGAACGCTGAGTGACGCGGTGATTACTGCATCGCTCGCGGTCCGTCGCGACTTTCCGGCTGATGATGTCAGAGCGCGCTTAGCGGCGCTGGTTGCCGAAGCACGAGCTGAAATTCCGTCAGAACTTGCCGCGGATTTACAGGTTGAGCAATTGATCGCCCTGTTCTGGGGCCGCTGGGGTTTTGGCGGCGCGAGCGGGGTTTATCGGTTGTCTGATACGCTGTGGCTGGACAATGTATTGCGAACCCGTCAGGGCACCGCTGTGTCGCTGGGCGTCATTTTTTTGCACATTGCGGATCAGCTCGACCTGCCGATGATGCCCGTGATTTTTCCGACACAGCTGATTCTGCGAGCCGACTGGATCGATGAAGATATGTGGCTCATCAACCCCTTTGATGGTGAAACGCTGGATGAACACCAGCTGGAAGTGTGGCTTCAGGGCAATATCGGGCCAGGGACCGAACTGTATGATGACGATCTGCAGGAAGCCGAGCCGCTGATGGTGCTGCGCAAAATGCTCGACACTCTGAAATCCGCGCTGATGGATGAGAAACAGATGGAGATGGCGCTGCACGTCAGCCAGGTGCTGGTGCAGATGGACCCGGAAGACCCGTATGAAATCCGCGATCGCGGTCTGATTTTTGCCCAGCTAGAGTGCGAACATGTGGCCCTCAATGATTTAACGTATTTTGTTGAGCAGTGCCCCGAAGACCCGATCAGCGAGATGATTAAAGTCCAGATCCACTCAATTGAACAGAAACAGATTACCCTTCACTAACTGAAGTGAACTCTATAAAGGCGAAGACATGAAACAAAAAGTGGTTAACATTGGTGATATCAAGGTCGCTAACGATCTGCCGTTCGTCCTGTTTGGTGGTATGAACGTGCTGGAGTCGCGTGATTTGGCGATGCGCATTTGTGAGCACTACGTCACTGTGACCCAGAAACTGGGCATTCCTTATGTGTTCAAAGCCTCATTTGATAAAGCTAACCGCTCTTCCATTCATTCGTATCGTGGCCCGGGCCTGGAAGAAGGCATGAAAATCTTCCAGGAAATCAAACAGGCTTTCGGCGTGAAAATTATCACCGACGTCCATGAAGCCAGCCAGGCGCAGGCCGTGGCCGATGTGGTGGATGTGATTCAGTTACCGGCCTTCCTCGCACGTCAGACCGACCTGGTTGAAGCGATGGCGAAAACCGGTGCGGTGATCAACGTGAAGAAACCTCAGTTCGTCAGCCCAGGCCAGATGGGCAACATCGTTGATAAATTCGCTGAAGGCGGCAACGAAAAAGTGATCCTGTGCGATCGCGGTGCTAACTTCGGTTATGACAACCTGGTGGTCGACATGCTGGGCTTCAATGTGATGAAGCAGGTCTCTAACGGTAGCCCGGTGATCTTCGACGTGACCCACGCATTGCAGTGCCGTGACCCGATGGGCAGTGCGTCCAGTGGTCGTCGCGCGCAGGTATCTGAGCTGGCACGTGCGGGTATGGCAGTGGGTATTGCTGGTCTGTTTATTGAAGCCCACCCGGACCCGGCAAACGCTAAGTGCGACGGCCCGTCTGCACTGCCGCTGGATAAACTGGAGCCTTTCCTGGTTCAGATGAAAGCGATTGATGATTTGGTGAAAAGCTTCGCTGAACTCGATACCAGCAACTAAGTTTGTTTGATCCTCAAAACGAGCCAGAAAACTGGCTCGTTTTCTCTGCGCAGTTATTCTTCAACCCGCCTGAATCTACAGTGTTTTTGACCTACAATGGAAAGTACATAAAAAGGAGTTCCTATGAAAAAAACGTTTGTTTTGCTATTGGGTGCGATTGCGCTCAATGGTTGCAGCCAGACCCCACACTCTGAAGCCGGACAGTTAGCAAACCGTCTGTTTGCGCTCAGTGCTGTTGATGGTCAGAGCGTAAAATCTCATGAAGGGATGAAACCGGGGATTGGATTTAATGACAGTCTCCGGGTCAGCGGTGTGATGTGTAATCGTTTCTTCGGGCAGGGGCATCTGGAGCAGGGGCGACTGACTGTACCCATGCTGGCCTCGACGAAAATGATGTGCAGCGACCCACAGCTCAACCAGTGGGAACAGACGTTATCGGTGGTGCTGACGAAAGGGGCAGAGGTGAAATTGACTGAGCAAACGCTGACGCTGACGGGAAGTGGTCATAAGCTGGAATATACCGCGCAGTAACGCGGACCTGACCCGTGTTGCACACCATCAGCACGGGTCGACCGTAAAAAAGGTCGACCCCTACAGGAATGACAGACCGTCTGCTCACTCACCGCTTTTCTGTTCCGGTCGGCCAGCACAGCACGGTCTACCCGCGCAAATTTACAGCATTATCGTCATCAGATAGGCAATGAATAACGCCAGATGGGCGGCGCCATTCAACACATTCGTGCGTCCGGTCGAAAACGAAATCTGACACAGTAACAGCGCGGCAATCATCACCACCATCTGCGGTGGTTCAAGGCCAAAGATCAGCTGCTGCCCTGTCAGGGTCGCTATCAGCGTCACCGCAGGCACTGTCAGTGAAATTGTCGCCAGCACGGACCCGAAGAACAGGTTCATTGCGCGCTGCACCTGGTTCGCCAGCACCGCTTTAATTGCCCCCAATCCTTCAGGTGAGAGGATCAGTAACGCCACCAGGAAGCCGGTGAACTGTTCCGGTGCTTTCACCTCGGTCAGCAATGACTCCAGCGTATTCGCATTCATCTTAGTGACGGCAATCACCGCGACCAGATGCACCAGCAACCAGACGGTGTGCCAGGTGCTGGAATGCGCCGATGGCTTGCCATGATGCGGATCATCGCCTTCATCTTCATGCTCATAAACAAACAGACTCTGATGTGTTTTGGTCTGGATCAGCAGGAATACCCAGTACATAGCGGCTGAAATCCCGGAAACCAGCAGCGCCTGTCCAATGGAAAAGTTACCGCCGGGCAGGGCATTCGGAAACACCAGTACAATAATGCCAAGCGGAAAAATCGCGATAAGATACTGTTTGACCCCGGCCAGATTCACATACTGCGTGGCGAATTTACGCCCCCCCAGCAACAGGGCAAAGCCCACCAGGCCACAGGTCACAATCATAATGATGGAGTAGAGGGTATCGCGCATCAGTGCCGGGGCAGCGTCGCCGGTCGCCATCAGCGCGGATATCAGACTCACTTCAAGAATAACAACGGAAAGGCTCAGGATCAGCGAGCCGTAAGGTTCGCCCAGACGATGTGCCAGTACGTCCGCATGACGTACCACGCTGAAGGCGCTGCTGAGGATGGCAACAAGGGCTATCAGGTTAATGCCGATGACCAGTGGCAGGGAATCTGTAGTGCCCCAGAACCACAAAATAATCAGAGCGATGACAGGGAAGGTAAGGGAATACTCGGTGTGGCGGGTTTTACTGCTCTCGTGCGCACTCATAGGCAAACGCTCCTTATCTGTATCCTGTTGGCCTGAAGTTGGCGAGGATCGCCACAGGCCTATTAAACATAGTCTGACAATATGAAAGACAAGTGGCGAAAGTATAACCTTTTTTTGCACAGGCCTTTAAGATATTTACGCGGTTTTACGGTTTGGCTTAATAATTATCTCGTAGCGTGTATTTGTTGCTGTTTAGATTCTATCTCAATGAAAGTACGCTGAGTTTATTATCCCCATAAAATTTTTAAGGGCATTAAGGGAGCATTATTGTATGCGATCATAGGGTAAATAATGCATTTTGTAGCGATATCTTCTTAATGGGCTGTAAAGACCCTGCTGGAAAAATATTCTGCTTGTACCAGGCTTATCAGAGGCCCTGAAAAGAGATAAAACATGCCCTATAATAATCGCAGTGCGTTACCCGACAGCGTCAGACATGTTCTGCCTGCGCATGCCCAGGATATCTATCTGGAAGCCTTTAACAGCGCCTGGGAGCAGTATAAAGATAAAGAGGACAGGCGCGGCGATGACTCACGTGAAGAGGTGGCGCATAAAGTCGCGTGGGCGGCTGTGAAGCACCAGTATCAGAAGGGGGATGACGACAAGTGGCATAAGAAATGACCAGGCGTTGCATCGATGAGGTGAACGCCCGGGAGGTATGGCTTAGCCTGCAGCGGTTGCACGCCGCCATTTCAGGCGCGCCGGCAGCCAGCGTTGGGTGACCTCCGGCGTCTGCTCGTCAATAAGCTGCGTCACCATCTCAAAACAGTTCCAGGCCAGCAGCCGCTCATCCTGAGCTACGGTATCAATACGTACTGATAATGCATCATACAGATAGTGGTCGTCGAAGCTGCTGAGGTGCATCGGCGTGTTCAGCAAGTCATGCTGGCTGAGGTAGCGCAGTACGCCTTCCTGAAGCCCGCAGGCGGCACAGAACAGCGCCTGAGGCACACGTCCCAGCCGTGAATAGAGTTCTGCAAATAACTCATAGCCAGAGCTGGCATGATAATGACCGTGCATAATCCATTCCGGTTTCACCTCGACTCCCGCACGCTCCAGCCCGAGACGGAACCCGGCCAGGCGATCGCGGGTGGGAGAAATGCGCGGCTGGCCACCAAAGAAATAAATCTCGTCATACCCTTCGCGTGCGACCGCTTCCATCAGCGTGGCGGTGGGGCCGGTCGCATCGGTGATCACCAGCGGCAGCGTCGACTCGCCCAGATGACGGTCAAAAAGCACCACTGGCAGCTGCTGGTTAATTTTCTGGTACTCGGTATCGTTTAGCTGACTTGAGGCGACAATCAGGGCGTCGACCTGGCGCTGGATCAGGTTATTGACCGCCAGCGTTTCCTGGCTGGCATTTTCTGCCGTGCAGGCGATCAGCAGCTGTAAACCTGCATCACGGCACAGCATCTCGAGTTCGTGAGAGAAACGGGCAAACCCCTGGTTGGTCATTTCCGGTACGACCAGCCCGATGGTGTTGCTGCGGGCAGAGTTGAGGGCGCGTGCGTGGATACTTGGCTGATAATGCTGCTGACGGGCGATCTCCAGCACGCGTTCACGTGTCGCTTCGGCCACGCGCAGCTCTTTCCCACGGCCATTGAGGACCAGACTGGCGGTAGATTTAGAAACGCCCGCCAGCCGGGCAATATCGTTAATCGTGATACGTTTGTTTTTAGTCACAGTGGCTTACGTGTGAGGGCTCATCGGCTTATTCTATCATGCATTGCTGCAAGCTCCAGTGACGCAGCCCGATCTCTCCCGTGCCACTAAAATGCAACTCAGGGTTTGCGGACGGGAAATAGCGTGACGACATGACGGCTTCCCCCTCGTTAATGAAGATTTCTACGCTGGAGCGATCGCACATCAAGCGCAGCGTACGCACCTCACCCCGCCAGTGACGTTCTTCGGATTCACCGCTGCGCAGATTGTTGCGCCGCAGCGTCACGCCCTGAGCATGGATCGCCAGGTGTAATTCCCCCGCGAAATCAAGTTCACAGGCGCCGCTAACGGTCAGCGCCAGCTCGGCGCTGTTAACGGGCAGGGCAGGCAGCGTTTCCGCGCTGCCCGTACACTGGGTCTCTTCACCGCGCAGCTGTTGCAGTTCACGGGCGGGCTGCTGATACAACCGGTCACCTTGTAGCGTCAGCTCACGCGGACAGGTCATGATATGCATCCAGCCATTTGCCTGTGTGGGCTGGAAGAACTCATCGCCGTCAGGGATCCCCATCCAGCCAATCAGCAGACGGCGACCGTCGTCGCTGAGGCAGGTTTGCGGTGCGTAAAACTCAAACCCCAGGTCAAGCTCGTGGAACTCATCATGACGGAACTGATGGGTGTTGTAGTCGAAGGAACCGCAGAAATAGCCACTCTGGAAGGTATTGCGCCAGCGCCACTCTTCAGACGGCAGCCCCTGCGGGCAAACCACCAGCACGCTGCGGCCATCCAGTTCAAACAGGTCAGGGCACTCCCACATATAGCCGAACTCGCCCAGCCCGTTCACGTGGCTTCCGGCAATTTCACCCAGCGATGTCCACTGATGCAGATCGGGGGAACGGAACAGCAGAACCTTGCCCTGCAACGCCAGATCCTGTGCACCCAGCACCATGTACCACAGGCCGTCGTGCTGCCAGACTTTCGGGTCACGGACGTGGCCAGTGTAGCCTTCCGGTAAGGCCAGCACCGGGCCATGCTTATGGAATTCACCCTGTTCGTCACGCGTGGCCAGGCACTGCCAGGCGGTGCGGCTGCCATCGTCAAACTTGACGTTTCCGGTGTAGAGCAGCGTCATCACCCCCTGGTTATCGACCGCGCTGCCGGAGTAACAGCCGTGGCTTTCATAGGATTCGGAAGGCGCCAGCGCCAGCGGTTCATGCCGCCAGTTGACCAAATCCGCCGAACTCCACTGGCCCCAGAACTTGGCGCCATGCGCGCAGGCCAGTGGGTTCCACTGATAGCACAGCACGTAGCGCTGATTGAAGTGGATAAATCCGTTCGGGTCGTTCATTAACCCGACCGGCGGGGCAAGATGCCACGCCGGACGATGATGATCGGCTGCCGCACGCTGCTGGCCGGAGAGGACCGCCCGCAACGCCTGTTTGAGCAGGTGGGCTTCACTCATGCTTTCACCTCAAATTTGATTTTCAACAGCAGTGACAGGACAAACGCCGTGCCGAAGGCGATAACCATGCCGATGAGATAATTGAGCATTGAACTGGCCTGCACAATCGCCATGCCAGGCAGTGCGGTTAGCCCTACGGCGGTCATATTCACGTGCATCGTCACGACCCAGGCACCGCCGAGCGCGCCACCCACCAGTCCGGCGATAAACGGTTTAATATAGCGCAGATTCACCCCGAAAATGGCGGCCTCGGTAATGCCCAGCATCGCCGAAAAAGCGGAGGGCAGTACGATACTGCGCACTTTGATATCACGGGTTTTAAACCACACCGCCAGGCAGGCCCCTCCCTGCGCCACGTTCGCCATGGACCAGATCGGTAACAGGAAATTGACGCCAATCGACGGGTTGCCGAGTAATCCGGCCTCGATGGCATGGAAACTGTGGTGGATGCCGGTGATGACAATCACCGAATAAAGACCACCAAACAGCAATCCGGCCAGCCAGCCCGCATGGGCGATCAGCGTACTGAGAACCAGTGAAATGCCATCCCCGAGCATACGTCCTGCCGGGCCGATGATCAGCAGGGCGATAAAGCCGGAGATAATCACGGTCAGGAACGGGGTCAGGATAATATCCAGCGCATCCGGGATCACCCGACGCAGCCGCTTCTCGCAGTGGCTCATAAACCACACGGCCAGCAGCACCGGGAACACCGTTCCCTGATAGCCGATCATCGCAATTTCCAGCCCAAAGAAATTCATGGTATGGAAACCGCTGGCCACGCCCCAGGCATTGGTCAGCGCCGGGTGCGTGAGGATGCCACCCAGCGTGGCACCCAGATAGGGGTTGCCGCCAAACTCACGGGCGGCGGTAAAGCCGATCAGGATGGGCAGAATGATAAAGGCTGCCGAGCTGCACATATCCAGCATGATAAACAGCGCGCTACCGGCATCTACCCAGCCGTAGGTTTTCACCATCCCCAGCAGGCCCATCAGCAGGCCTGAAGCGACGATCGCCGGAATAATCGGCACAAAAATATTCGATAATACCCGGGCAATCCGCTGGAAGGGATTCAGCTTCTGTGCCGCGATATCGGCCGCTTCGCTCTTGCTGGACTCGTTAATCCCGGCTTCCTTCACAAAAGCGGCGTGGACTTTGTTGACGATGCCGCTGCCGAAGATCACCTGCATCTGCCCGGCGTTGCGGAAGCAGCCTTTGACCCCTTCCAGCGCCTCAATGGCGTCTTTCTGCACTAACTCATCATCGACCATCACCAGCCGCAGACGCGTGGCGCAGTGCGCGGCGCTGGCAATATTTTCCCGACCACCGAGTAACGGCAGCAGTTCCCGGGCAATTTTTTCAAAATCCATCATGTCACCTTTTATTTATTGTGATGAGGTCATCAGAACCAGGTTTCCATCTGCACACCGAAGTTCCATTCGCCGCCTGCGCTGAAGCCGCTGCTGCCGAATGAATCGTCGCTGGCATAGCGATCAAGCGAGCTGTTCCAGTCCATCCAGCTGGCGAAGAGGCGGATCTCCGGACGGGTAAAGAAATCACCGATATCAGCCACTTTAAAGGTGGGGGCAACGGTGAGTTTCCAGAAACTGCCGGATACTGCCTGACGATCTTTATAGCCTTGCGGATCGAGGTCCATATACTGATAGCTGCCTTCGTAAGCGAGGGCAAAGTTTTGGTTAATCTCCTGGATCAAACGCGCATTGAGCGTGGCCCAGCGATAGTGGTCACCGGCGGCATAACGATCGCTGCTGGTTTGCGCCAGCACGGCCGGGGCAAAACTCCATGTTTTATTCAGCGGCGTGACGCCGTAGCTGGCGAGGCGCCAGGTTTCTGCCTGCTGGGTCAGATTGCCGTCAGAGCCGATGCCTTTCACTTCGGCCCCGAGCCCGCGACCATACAGCAGGGCGGTTTTCGCCGATCCTTCGCGCAGGCCCCAGAAACTGTCGTTGTGCAGTGCCAGCATAGCGTGAACACCGCTGTCACCGGCATTGTCATTCTCGCGGCTCGGATTCAGGCGCTCATCGTTATCTTTTGCCCGCAGCCCGCTGACCATCAGCTGGAATGGACCGGCAAAGTTATTGCTGGTGACAATGTAGTTCTGAATGGTGTTATCAATCGCTTCAATATCGCCGAAATTACGCCCGTACAGCGAGAAGTTACTCTTCAGGCCATCTGCCCACTGGACGTCATAGATCCCGCCCCCGGTGCCGGCAAGGAACACCACATCCGAGTCAAGCCAGTGAATATCGAAGTTATCGCGGTCAAAGCGTTTACCCGCCCACAGCGTGCTCTGGTCAAACACACCGGTGAATTCCGGTAAATTGCCCAGTTCAACAAACGCCTGACGAATGTTCAGTTCGCTGGTACTGCCTGTCCAGTCGTTATAATCCCGCTGACCGTCGGCCAGCATCGCTTTGAAGCGGGTGGTGGCACCGTTGGCAAGCTGCTGCTTGTGTTCAAAGTTCAGCTCAACGTAGGTGTTGTTTTCGTTACCCAGTCGCCCAACGGCACCGCCCGTGTCCCCGGCGGGTGTCAGGTAGGGGCCACTTTGCGTTCCCGCTGCGGAATCATTCATGATCAGACCAGAACGTGCATAGCCGTGGAATTCGAAACCGTCAGCGAAATTGCTGGTGCTGGTGGTCGCGGCGGTGGTGGCAGGAGCGGGGGCGCTGGCCGCTACAGGCAGGGCGGCGGGCTGTTTCTGTTGCTGTGTTTCCAGTCGGACGATTTTTTTCTCTGCTGTCTCGGCACGATTTTCCGCGATCGTGGCACGATCTTCGGCTTTTTGCAGACGCTGCTCCATTGCCATCAGTCGCTCTTCCAGGCTGGTCAACGTGGGTGCGGCGAAGCTGAATGTCGGTACGGCTAAAGCGAGGCCAATGGCGGTCGCCAGAATACGAGGTTTGATCATTTGCACGGTTCCCAGTGTGATTGTTTTGTTTTTTTTGCTAAACCGGTTCGATGCAGAGAGTAAGCGAAGCGGATTGCGAATTTCAATCACATTGGCTAACCCGGTTTAGGAAGTGTGATCGGGTTGGCAGTTTAGCGTGTGTTGGTGGGGGGCCTGGGCAGGCGGGGTTAAGGTCAAGGTCAATGTTTTAAGGTCAACGTCAACGTCTTAAGGTCAAGGGCATTTCGCTTTCCCGCTACGCGGGCTGAGCGACCCAGGGCGGCCAGTCGCCGCCGCCCTGGGAACCCGGGCTTGCGGCAGGCGCATCGCCCGCTTTCAGCGGGTGCCCTCAGTCAAGCGGTTTTCCTGCCGGACCGGGCGTGACGGGACATCCCTGTCCCGGCTCACCCTCTCGCCGACGTCCTGTCGGCTCGTCCTGGAAATCCGCTCTCCTTCGGCGAGGCTTAATTGCCGCTCAAAAGGTCAAAATCAAAAGAAAAACCCAACACAGACAAAACAAAAAACCTTTCTGGGCTTTTAGTCATTTTGGTTTTTTTAATATTTGGGGTTTGACCTGGGTTTTGATGTTGAGGCGGCAATTAAGCTGCGCTGAGGAAGTGATGTGAACCAGGATGAACCGCCAGGACGGCGGTGAAAGCTCGGGCCGGCACAGGGAGGTGCCGTCACGAGCGGTCCGTCGGTGAACGGAGCTTGCGAAGGCACCCGCTGGAAGCGGGCGCAGCGCCTGCCGCAAGCCCGGGGTCAAGGGGCGGCGGCGACTGGCCGCCCCTTGTCGCTCAGCCCGCGCAGCGGGAAAGCGAAACGCCCTTGACCTTAAGACCTTGACCTTAAGACCTTGACCTTAAGACCTTGACGTTGCCTTTCAGGTTGCCCGCTAAAATTTCATAAGATCACCAGCATAAGGCAGGGCGGTCATCGCCCCTTTGGCGGTCGTCGCCGCCGCACCACTGCGCTGTGCCTGTTGAATGGCATCATCAAGCCGCTCAGGTACCAGCGGATGCGCTTCGGTCGCCAGCGCAGCCAACAGCCCGGCGACAAACGCGTCGCCCGCACCGGTGGTATCCACCACCTCAACACGCGGGGCAGCCACGTGTTGAACAGACCCGGCCTGCCACAGGTACACACCCTGGCTGCCGCAGGTCACCAGCAGCAGTGAAGGTTGATACTGTAGAGTGAAGCGATCGATGCCAGCCGCCATGTCGCGACACGTCGTCAGGGCGCAAAGCTCATCTTCTGACAGCTTGATAATATCGGCCAGCGCGAAGGCATCGGCCAGTACAGCGGCCATTTCCAGAGGGTCTGACCATAAATCATCGCGTAGATTCGGATCGAAACTGACCCATCCTCCAGCCATTTTTATCGCGCGCATCGCCTGCATCGCCGCGCTGCGTGAGGGTTCTGCACTCAGGGCGATGGAGCATAAATGCAGTCCTTCACCGGCATGGAAAGGAGGCAAACGGTCGGCACTGAGAAACAGGTCAGCCGCAGGACGCACCATAAACGTAAACTGGCGTTCTCCCTCAGCATCCAGACTGACCAGTACCGTCGAGGTACGCTGACCCGGGGCGCGGTACATCCAGTCGATATTCACGTTTTCATGGTGCAGGGTCTGTTGCAGGAATTCACCAAAGGGGTCATCGCCAACGCAGCCGATAAAGGCGCTGTGGCCGCCAAGGCGGGCAATACCCACGGCCACATTGGCAGGGGCACCGCCGGGGCACTTCAGCAAATGTGTTTCCCCCTCGGGCAGGAGGTCTACTACCGCATCGCCCAGTACCCAAATTTTCTTGCTCATTGTCATTATCCTGAAGTGGTTATCTGACGAAAAGCTAAACTGGTTTAGCAAAAAAATCAAAATTCTTTTATCGTTTTGACGAGGGTTGGGTGAGAGAAGGCGTAAAGATTTTCCTCTGGCTGCCGATCACCTTAAGTGAAACTTTTTTCTTTTGTGATCGCCTTCAAACTTGATTGCGTACGCGGAAATGCATAAGGTCGTTAGTAGCATTCAGATGTTGCTGAAAACGAGACAATTCACGGAAGCAGTCAGGACAGCGTGGACGTCAAGCCAGGGTGTTGGAGGTGCAATGTTAACAAGAGATTTCCTGTTACAGGCCGATTGTAAAACGGCTTTTGGCGATATCGAAGAGTCATTGTTGTGGACCAGTGAACAACGGGCTGCTTCGCTGGCGGCGGCGCTTGCCTGTCGCCCCGATCATAGCCCGGTATGGATTTTTGGCTACGGCTCCCTGATGTGGAACCCGGTATTTGAAGCGGATGAAGTCGCTGCCGGTACGCTGAAAGGCTGGCACCGGGCGTTCTGTCTGCGGCTGACCGCCGGGCGCGGCACCGCCAGCCAGCCAGGACGTATGCTGGCGCTGAAAGAGGGCGGCCAAACCACCGGACTGGCATTCTGCCTGCCCGAGGAAAAGCTGCACGAAGAGCTGGAACTGCTGTGGAAGCGTGAGATGATCACCGGCTGTTATCTGCCGACCTGGTGTGACATGGCGCTGGATGACGGGCGCACGGTAACCGCACTGGTGTTTGTGATGGACCCGCGTCACGCTCTGTATGAGCCGGACTCCTGCCCGAAAACCATCGCGCCTTTGATCGCACAAGCGAAAGGGCCATTGGGTACCAACGCGCAGTATCTGTTTTCGCTGGAAACAGAGCTGAAGCAGCGGGGGATGCATGACGATTGTCTGACAGATCTGGTGCAGCGTGTGCGTGAATTACAGCAGTGCCACAATGGATTGGTGGGATAACCGCATCGCGATGACCCACACGGAATAACGTCAAACGTGCATCCCGTGTGGGCATCGATCTCGCAGAACTAGCGGCCCGGGTTAATTAACCAGGTGCCTGCATGATCAATCTTCAACTGCTGACTGTGAACACCGGTTGATGTACGCACTTCCAGATGATAATCCCCCGCCGCCAGGTTCAACGACGCGTAACCGCTGTTGTTAGGCTTGACCTCCATCACGCTGCCGTTCAGCAGCAGAGAGTCGTTACCGCTCAGCTTCAGGTAGACGGTTGCCATTGCCGGCGCGCTGGCGACAGGTGTTTGCACGGTGGCGGTAACGCTGCCGGTGGTATTGCTGGCGGCAGCAGAATGCTCGGGTGCCACATTATCACCACGATTCAGTCCCCACACCAGGGCCGCTACCGCGATGACCGCCAGACCGCTGAGTAACATCAACGGCCGCGACAGGCGTTTAGCCACGCGCGGTGCCATAACCGGCTCCATGGTGCCCGCAGCAGGATTAACCGCCAGCGCAACGGGTTCGGGGTCGGGTAACTGTGGCGGCTCTTCTTGCGGTACCACCACGTTACTCACCAGTTCACCCATTTCACTCACCGGAGAATCGAGCAGGGCGGCCAGGTCATCAATGGACTGCGGACGCTGTTGCGGGTCCATCTGTAACGCCTGGTCAATCGCATTGAGCAGCGACAGGGAGTAGCCTTCCGGGCGTAATGTGCTGAGCGGCTGGTAGTGATCTTCGATGCAGCGCACCACGCTGACCGGCGGCGGATTGCCCGTAATCAGCGTATGCAGCACGGCGCCCAGCGCATAGATATCGGTCCAGGGACCCTGATCGCTGTCGCCTTCTTCGCTGTACTGTTCAATCGGCGCATAACCCGGTTTCAGCATAATCTCCGTTTCATCGGAAAGGTTACCGATCTCTTTGCGCGCCGAACCGAAGTCGAGCAAGACCGGCAGTTGATTTTCCTGAATCTGAATATTATCCAGCGAGATATCACGGTGCAGATAACCAGCACGGTGGAGGGTATTGATGGCACCGAACAGCGGCGGGAGCAGATGGCGTATCCATGCCTCGTTAATGCTTTCCGGGCTGCCCTGTTGCCACTCTTTCAGCGTCATCCCACTGTAAAACAGCGTCCCCATATACGCGGTGCCGTTCTCTTCCCAGAAACGCAGGACGTGCAGCAGTCCCGGGTGATTAAACCGTGCCAGCAGACGTGCTTCCTGGATAAAACTGTTCAGTCCGGCGTTAAATAAGCGCTGGTAGCGTTCGCCGCGCAGCTGGATGGCGAGATCGTCGTTGCGGCTGGCCAGTGACACCGGCAGATACTCTTTGATCGCAATCGTCCGTTCCAGCAGGTGATCCCAGGCGCGGTACACAATGCCGAAACCGCCGCCACCGATCACTTCCTTGATTTCAAACTCATTAAAACGGTAGCCCGCCGGGAGGGCGTTCGGGACATTTTTTTGTTGTTCGTTTGCCGACATAGTGAAACGCTCCTGGCGTCCTGATAAACGGGGTTTAGTTAACGGTGCGCCAGGCGCCAATCGCCGGGTCGGCCAGGTCGGCGTGCAGGTCATCCACCAACAGCACGTTCACTTTCACACCTGCGTCGATGATGCCTGACCAGGTTTTGCGTACGGCATCCACCGTTGCTTTCAATGCAGCCCCATCGCTGGCCTGCGCTTTGTCCATTTTCACCAACAGCGCACCATCAAATGACCACACATGCAGGTTATTATTAAAGGGCAGCACCAGCCAGCTGTTAGGGGCATCGCGCCGTGCCAGCACCAGGCGCTGGTTATTCACTGCCACCACATCCAGGGAGTCTGGCTTCGGATGCAGATGCGTCAGCGGATAGCCCTGATAGAAACTGACGGCCAGCGGTTCGCGCGAGTTACCCTGAGCCAGCGTCAGTGTACTCGAGCCTTCCAGCCAGCCTTCGGTAGAGCAATTCATCGTTTTATCGTCAGGGATAAACAGCGACTGGCCGTTATCATCCCACCAGGTACGGAAATGGCAGCCGCCGGGAAGATCGAAATGCTGCAACGGCTCGGCGTTAGCCGGCTGCGAGAGATCGAGTGGCGAGGCATTACTGGCCGTTGCCGTCGCGGTGGCATCCGCGGTGACAATCGGGCGCCAGCTCTGCTCTTTTGCCGCCGTGCCGGTCGCCAAAACCGTGCCTTTACCATTGGTCATCTGCCAGGGCAGTTCCAGCAGTTTGCCACATTGATTTTGCAGTAAATTTCCCACGCGCGGTAAGAAGCTGGTCAGCACGCCCGATTCGGTACTTTTACCGGAAACGATGCGCAGGTTAAGCGTCTCCTGGCACCATGCCGCAGGCGTGTTGCTGGTCACATTATCGATAAACACTTCCAGCTCAAGGCTGGGGGAATAGACCACTCGATAGTCTGCCGCCTGGGCCGTGGTGGCGAACAACAGAGTCAATGTAGCTGGCAACCAAAATTTCATAGCATTCCTTGGTGTTAATCGCGTGGCGGGAGAAAACGGGCAGAATCCGCCATGGAAAAGAGTAATGTGGTCTCTTGAGGTGAACCCACCCATACCGCCACGGCGCTCAGATTATCTGTTTTTGCGCTACGGTCGATGGCTTTTTGCATCAGCGCCAGCCACTCGGCAGGGGAATTAACCATCCGAAGCGCCTGCTCCATCTCGGCGGGCGTCAGGTTACTCCAGAAACCATCCGTGCAAATTAAAAATGCGTCACCATCTTCCAGCGCCATCACTTCGCTGTAACCATGCGGACTCGCGGTATCAGCACCCAGGGCGTTATACAGTAAATTACTGTTAATTCCCGTATTTTCGTAACCTGCATCCTGCAACTGCTGTACCAGACTGTGGTCGCGGGTGACGCTATGGACGACCCCGCGACGGAAGAGATAGACCCTGCTGTCCCCGGCATGTACCCACCAGGCGTGCAGGGCATCACGGTTAATAAACAGCGCAGCCAGCGTGGTGCTCATCTGGTGAAAATTCGGATTAATCTCCTGCACATGGCGAATAGCTTGCTCGGTATTGTCTATCAGCGTAGCCGTATGCTCGGGGTGCAGGGGCGCTTCGCCGTCCAGCTGACCAAGCAGGGTATCGCGGGCAATCTGCGCGGCCAGTTCGCCACCCGCACTTCCTGCCACACCATCGCAGACCATAAAGCAGGCACTGTGTTGCCCCAGCAGGGCGCCAGTGGTGTCTTGATTGCTTTCACGCTGGCCGATCTGGCTGGTGGCAAAATAATTGATATTCATGCATCTTCCGGGGGAGTTTGCGAATCTTTATATTGATTAACTTCCACATCGTAAGCGTGCAGGAATGCTTCACCAAACAGGGTGTGGAAGTCATCCTCAATTTCCCCCGCGGTCTGCTGATAGTGGCGCATAAAATAGTCCCAAAGTGCCGCTTTCTTCGTGCTGCTCAGCGCCAGACGTGGCACCACGCCATCGCGACGGGCCAAATCTTCCAGCCGCTGTGGATTAAAGGATTGCAACATTGCGGCAATAATGGCGCGAATACCGGCGATCATCCCCAACTGGTGGGCCTGTAAATCGACCAGCGCATCGCGTACTGCCTGCTCCGGTGGCATAAAGCCTGGCATCTGGCTCTGGTAAATCTGCATCAATACGGTTTTACCGGAGGGGAGGATCTTAAAGGGATTATTCGCCTCATTAAGGATCATGGTCATCTCTGCCTTAACCCCGCGCTTGAGGATCGAGCGTGACGAGAGCAACGCAACCGTTCCCTGTGAGAACAGGCTCAGCATACGCCCGGTGGTACGCATCTGGTCTTCAGTTAGTGGGGTTTTCTCCAGCGTGGTATCCAGCCCCATACCGTCCAGCAGGGCGGCCAGCAGACGCTGTTCACGCGAGCCCTCAGCACTGCTGTCATGAGCGCCAGCGGGCGCATCGTGACTGACCGGATCGATGCCCAGCCGGGCCACCGTCTGGCGCGCCGATCGCAGCCCAAGCGCCTCGGCAGTGAGGCTTTCCATCTGCGGCACGATAAGGTCATCAGCGGTGTGCTGCATTCTTAAGGGATCGTCATTGCTGCCATCATCGTCAGCAAACAGCGACAGCGGATCAATATGTTGCTCTGTGGGGACCGTAACGCGCTGCGGGTCGCTGACATCAATCTGATAAGGGCCAATGGCTAAGGTATCGCCGTGATCAAGCATCACCTGGCTGCCGCGCATCAGTTCGCTGCCGTTGTGGATCACCGCGATCACACTGCCCTGGTTGGTCAGACGGCAGTCGCCGTTTGCCGCCACATGCACCAGCGCCTGTAAACGAGAGATTGCCCGGTCAGGGTCGGGCAGCACCAGATCGTTATCAACGCTGCGGCCAATCGTGCCGCCTGGTGGCAAAAAATCACAGGCGGTTACCGGAACATCGGCCTGATTCTGCAAAATGGTCAATCGCATGCGTTTTTCCTGCAATGAGGCACGAAGGCCTGATCACTCTATTCAAACATCGGCGGATAGAGTCCGTGACGGCCCGACAGCGATCCGGCTGCCGGATGAAATAACTGCGAAAACAGCTGAGCGGTCAAATTACCGCTGTGCTTATGGCTGGCAAGCGGATAGCCATCGCTCTGATTAGTCCACCAGTAACTGGTGTACTGTAAGGGGTCAAAGCGCGTGGCGACTTCCCGCCAGGCCAGCGTACACGGCAGATCCTGATAGCCAATCACATCCATAATATCGGAGCGCCCGGTGTCCGGTAACGACAGCGGTGGGATGCCCCGCAGCGCCTGTTCCAGCCAGTCGGCGGAGTGCATCTGTTGTATGGCCTGATTCATCGTGGCGCCCAGCTCCTGGAACCATTCCCCGGAGATGGACAGCTGAGCCGGGTGCCAGGCTTTTACCGGCACGCTCTGAATCACCAGCAACGGCCATGCGCGCCCGACTCTGTCGCGCGACGGCATCATGCAGCCGATCTGCACGCGTTGTACGCCCAAGGTGGCGGGCAGCGCGAAATTCCATATCGGCGCGCGGCTGAACGGGTCAGTCGTTCCGTCATGATGGTGATGCCAGTGTGCCAGCCCAAGCTGAAACCAGTGCGACCAACTGTCAATCAATGCCTGCGGCATCCGGCGCAGTAAAAAGTCGCCTGCCGTAGGAAGCTTGCCATACCATCCCAGGTCATTTTTTACTGCCATGACGACGACCTTCTCAGTGAGCTGCGGTGAGTTGTCTGACCATCAGCGCGTTATCACGCATATAAGGCGAACTTAGTATCTGACGATCCAGTAACTGACTTAAATGCCAGTCCAACTGCTGGATTTGCTGTGTCGTGACGCTGGACGGCAGGCTGCGTTGCAGATTCTGCATCACCCAGCCGCGCAGGAACTCGCCGTCATAGCTGCGCGGCTGGTACAGCATCTGATAAGCGCGCAGGGCATTACGGCTGAACTCAGCATCTTTGCCGTCATCATTGCGTAGGGTTTGTGCGATGGTCTGCGCCACACGCGGCAGCAACAATGCTCTCAAAGCCCCCTGATACAGGCCCCAGGTCGCCTCACTGATCTGGTCTCCCCGGTACAGTCCGCCACGCAGGCTGAGCGGAGGAGCATTCAGTGAAAACTGGCTGCTTTCAGGTAATGCCACCAGACGGTTTAAGAAGGGTAGCAGATCCAGGATGTTGCCGTGATTATTGCCGGTCAATTGCACCGCTTCCCGCGTCACGGCAGGTAAGCGTGTGGACACCTGTTCCAGATAGTGCTGATTCTTATAATAGCTGGTGATCCACAAGGCTGACGCCGCCACTAACGCCACGCCGAGCACCGCATAGCCTGCCCGGTGTAGCAGACGGTTGCGCTGTTCCCAGGAGCGATCGCTGCCCGCCAGGCGGCGCTCTTTAAACACCACATCGCGCAGCAGGCCGTGAATAAAGTAGCTCTGTCCCTTATTCGCCGGGATCGGAGCGCTGCGATTCACACTGTCCCAGCTGGCAATCGACTGCCCCTGAGGTTGTGGCAGTTGCAGCTTGCGTGACAGTTCGCCCATCACCCGGTCAAACGGCAAACCTTCTTGTGTCCCGCTGGTAAAGAACAAACCGCGTGCAGCCCAGGGTGTTTCGCTGTTTTCCGGCGAGAAAACAATATCCAGATATTCAGCCAGAAGGGGACGCAGCGCGCTGAACTCCTGAGGAAACTGGAAACATTCAGCACGCAGGGTAAGGTCGCTTTCCTGTGCCATTTTGTCGCTGAGATCGGCCATCAGCCGGGATAAAAGGCACTGAAACTGCTGTTCAAATTGAGCGTGAAGTCGGCGATCGCCCAGGCCTGGCTCCCAGGGGAAAGTGAAGCCCCAAATCTGTTCACGTTGCTGCTTATCCAGCCGGGCGAAGTAACGCATAAAACCTTTGAGCAGGTCGGTTTTGGTCACCATGATATACACCGGGAAGGGGATACCAGTTTGCTGGTGTAATTCTGCCATGCGCTGGCGCAGCGCCGTGGCCTGCGCATGGCGTGCCTCTGCTGAGTCGCTCAACAGCTCCGCCACGCTGATGGTCATGATCACGCCATTGATGGGCTGGCGCGGGCGATAGCGCTTTAACAGGGTGATAAAGGTTTGCCATTCGCTTGCATCGCGTGCGCGCTGGTTCTCTTGCAGGGTATAACGCCCGGCAGTATCCAGCAGTACGGCCTCGCCGGTAAACCACCAGTCGCAGTGGCGGGTGCCGCCGATACCGCGCAGCGCGCTTTTCCCCATCGCATCACTGAGCGGGAAGTCGAGGCCGGAATTAATCAGTGCCGTGGTTTTACCGGCACCAGGCGCACCGACGATCAGATACCAGGGAAGCTGATAGAGATACTGCGCGCTGAAACGCTGTAGCCAGCCTTTACGTTTGCCAAACTGGGTTTTCTTTAACAGCATCGCCGCTTCACTGAAGCGGTTATTGAGCATTTCACCCGTAGCCTGTAATTCCGCGTGGTCGATATTGCTGAGTTGCAGGCGGGTCAGCAACTTGCTGTTGAACCAGGCGCGGTAAAGCTGAGGGATAAGCTGAAAGAGTATCCACAAAAAGTAGCACAGACCGATTAACAGCTGGCGATTTAATGGGCTGTCCAGCGACTGGAAACGGGTAAAAGGCAGCAGCGGTCCCACCATCCAGATCAGGGCAGACAGCGCGGTAACACCGACCAGCCCCCATAACAGGCGGCTGGAGAGCAGTGAAAAGAAAGTCTTCAGCATTAATTTTTCCCCGGAGTGTGGCTGTCGTCTGACTCAGGGGCAGCGAACAGGGTGATTTCAACGCGGCGGTTCTGCGCGCGATTTTCGCTACTGTCGTTCGGTAACAGTGCACCGCTATCACCCCGGCCCTGTGCGCGCACGTTGATGCCTGGCTGGGCGATCAACTGCGCCATCATGCTGCTGATGGCGCGCGCCTGGGTGGCAGAGTATTCATAGTTTGAGGGAAAACGGCTGGACAGTATCCGCTCGTCATCCGTATAGACGCTGACCAGAATGGTCCCTTTGGCGGACTCCATCGCGGTGGCCACGCGGGCAATCAGCGCACGACCTTCAGGAGACAGCACCGTCGTGGATGGCGCGAATAAGCGATCGGCCGGCAGGATGACTTTACTGCCGTTGGCGCTGTCGGTGACATCAACCTTACGTTCGGCAATCAGATCGCTCAGACGCAGGCGTAAATCGAGCAGGGCCTGCGGAGCTGCACCGCGCTGTCCTGCGACCACTTTTGGCAGCGGCGTTTGCCAGATCTGCCGCAGTAGCGGTTCTGCTGCATTGCCCAGACGCCAGTTGAGACTGGAAAAAATCAGGCAGCCAACAAATGTGGCAAGAGAGATACAGACCCACAGCGGCACAGGCGGGCGCCACAGCGTATTTTGCCCGGCGGCGACGACCGTTTGCAGAGGAGGCGGTTCCTGTTGTCCACGCGTTTCCTGGATAAGCTGTGCGAGGCGGGTACGTACGGCATCCCGTTGCAGGCGGCCGTTATCCATGCTGCGATAGCGACCCTCATAACCCAGCAGTAAACAGAAATGGATCACTTCCAGTAGCCAGAGGTGCTGGGTGGGATTCTGGGAAATGCGTGCGAGCAGCTGAAAGACTTTTTCGCCGCCCCAGCTTTCATTATGGAACGTGACCAGCAAACCATTGCCGGACCAGACGCCACGGCTGCCCCAGGGGGTTTGTGCTGCGGCTTCGTCCAGCACCGCGCAAAGTGTATAGCGGGCACCAATAATCATTTCAAACGGCATGCCAGTCTGTTTGCAGCGTGTTTCGAACTGGCGTATTTCATCGATCAGCTGATGGCGTAAACCGGCCGGATCGTCATGGGTGGCCGCCAGACGAATTTGTACAATGGCATTGAGCAGCGGAGAGGCCGCTGTTACCAGGGGATTGTCTGGGCTGACCGGTGTAGCTGGGTCAACGGGAAATTCCGACGTCATCAGGATGTGTTAATCTCGGCTGTGTGCCAGCAGGCAAATAGGGTCAACTTCACCGTAGAGTGAATAAAACGCTTTTGCTGCCATCCGTGGCAACGGTGAGGCCTTATCCGGCGCGCTTACTCCAGAATCCAGGTCGCCGTATTATTGTTGCGGCAGGCTTTGCTCTTACCGCCAACATCGACGCACACTTTCTTGCTGTTTTTACGCGGGCGCGGGCGGTCACTGCGCAGTGTGGCATCGTACATATCGCTCTTCACCCCAGCTTTCAGCGGCACGTAGCCAATCAGCTGTTGCTCATCAACGTCAGCAATGGCGAACCAGCGGTTCTCCACTTCACCCAGCACCAGGAACGGCTTACCGTTTTCCAGATAGCGCACCACTTTGCCACTATAGTCGGGACGGGTCATGACAGACGCATTATACAGGGCGCGATAATTCTCATTCACTGGAGTGAAGGATGCGGGGGCTTTCACCGCATAGCGATGCGTTAACGTTACGCCATCAACAACGCTGCTGACGACGGTGTCATCAGTGACAGGCGGTGGAGGCGCTTTGCATCCCGCTAAAGTGAGCACGGCCAGCAGGGTAAACGCGATGCTAATTTTCACATTGGTCCTCGTGAATATCATCTATAAATCGGGTTCTTTACAGACGCGACAGGGCGGCATTAAACGACGCCATATCGTGTTATTAAAAGTCAATTACTCTGTACGTTCCAGGAAAAAATCTCACAGGTTTACATAAAGATAATTCTCATGTCAGTTTACCTGACGCTTTTGGGAATGGAAACCATTGCAGGAGCCTGTTGAACATGTTATCGGCCTGCTATAAGCGTGACAGAGTTTGCCTGAAAGGTGACAAAACGGCAATTTGATTAGCGTCAATAATCGGTATTCCGCTCTGCGCTATGGTGGTTGCTTAGAAACCACACGCTGGCTGACTATCACGTAATTGAATGAATAAATATGACTAATTGATTCCGTATCACTCCAGTAAACAGGCACTATGCCTTTTTTCAGTGAAATGCCAGTCAGGTTCGTCGCGCCATCCCGGCACGGTAATTGCTTAGCCAGACCTTTTGAATGCTAGCGGAGTTAAGTCGATGACAGATCATTATCCTTCTGCGCTGGCGTATCTTCTGGCATCACGGCAGCGGGAAATCGCCAGCCTGCGCTCCCTTTTACAGAGCGGAAGGCTGACAACGGAAGTCAGTCAGTTGATTCATGAGATTCAGCGCGAACGGGGAGCAAGCAATCTGTGGATTTGTTCTCAGGGGCAGTTGTTCAGTGACGAGCTATCGCAGTGCGGATGCCGGGTCACTCGCAGCCAGCAAGAGGTGATGCTCCTGCTACCGGCCGTGCCGGATGACAGTCAGGAGGGGCCCGCATCCAGCCGTCTCTACAGCCGTATTGCCACCGCCTTGCAGGCACTGGGGGAGCTGAGCACGCTGCGGAAGCAGGTGCGGACATTGCAGTTGACCCAGGCCGTTGTCATGGAGCAGTTCAACCATATTATCCGCCAGTTGCTGAACCTGGTGTTTGAAATGGTGGATACCGCTTCGGACCCCGGTGTTTCGCGCGTGTTAATTGCCATGTTCAGCTTTATGCAGGGTAAAGAACTGGCCGGGCAGGAACGGTCTATCGGCGCGGCAGGGTTTGCTTCCGGGCAATTTACCCCGGCGATCAGTCAACAGATTGTAGCGTTGATTGATGCCCAGGAGCGCTGTTTTAGCCATTTTACCGGATTCGCAGACGAAGAGAGCCTGCAACGCTGGCAGCAGGTGGCGCAGAGTGAAAATAATATCGAGCGGTTAAGGCGTATAGCCTGCACGACTGCACGAACTGATGAGCAGGGCGCGGCAATGGCGCTGCGTTGGCATCAGTCTTTGAGCCAGCGGATCGATGGGCTGAAAACGGTGGAAGATTGTCTTGCTCGCGCGCTGATGCAGCGCTGCCGCCAGAGTATTGCTGCGGCTGAAGCTCAGCGGGATATCACCCCGATCGACCTGCAACAACAGATGCAAAAAAGTGCCCGTGAGCCGGCCTGGAGCGTCTTCATCGCTGGAAATGACGGACGGGCACCTGTTTCGTCAGGCACGCAGGAGCCCGGTGGGCTGACACCTCAACTGGGACGGTCATTACTGGCGCTGATCCAGCAGCAGTCACAGCGGCTTCAGGATCAGGATAATGAGCTGGCCGCCATGCGAGCCAGTATTGAGGATCGTAAGCAGATCGACCGCGCCAAAGTGTTACTGATGCAGCACCACGGCTACAGTGAAGAGCAAGCCTGGCAGGCGCTACGTAAAATGGCGATGAATCAGAACAAGCGCATGGCGGATATTGCCAGCGCACTGCTGGCGGTGGCTTCTGCATTTGCGTCTCAGGACAACTAAGCGTGTGCACAAAGATTGTGCACCTTTTGCTTCACCGCAGCGCACAACGACGTGCCTGGCGGCGGAAACCGCGCTTAACGTGCGTAGTCGAAAGCTAAAGTACTGATCGCACAGCGGCATATAAACAGCTGTACCGGACCCGGTTCTGGCACAGTGTTTGCAAGTTATCTTGCAGTTGTTAAGACAAAATAACATGCATTTGTTCCACCAATGGCGGTGCAACGAGTGCTTTGGATAAAGGCGTCCAACCGCATGCATTACGCATGTCGGTGGACGCCTTTTTTTATGGTTTTTTTCAGGGCAAGGCAATGATGAGCAAAGAACAGAGCAACGTACCCGTGGTGAATACAGCGGTTGAGGCAGCAGATAAACCCACGGTGGTGGTGATTGGGCATGGCATGGTCGGCCAGCACTTCCTTGAGCAGATGGTCAGCCGACAGCTACAGCAGCAGTTCCATATTGTCGTGTATGGCGAAGAGCGCCATGTCGCTTATGACCGCGTGCATTTATCGGAATATTTTGCCGGGAAAGGGCACGCGGAACTCTCCCTGGTCCCCCCCGGATTTATTGAACAAAGCGGCATTGAACTGCGAACCGGGCGGCAGGTGGTCTCTATCGATTGCCAGCGGCGGCAGGTGCACGAAGCAGATGGTCGTGTTCAGGCGTACGACCAGCTCGTGCTGGCCAGCGGCTCCAGCCCATTTGTGCCACCGATCCCCGGCAGCGAACACGCGTCCTGTTTTGTTTACCGGACGCTGGACGACCTGGATTCCCTCGCCGCGAAGGCCACCGGGTCTACGCGTGGTGTGGTGATTGGCGGGGGCTTGCTGGGGCTGGAGGCGGCCAATGCACTGCAAAAACTGGGTCTGGAAACCGCGGTGGTCGAGCTTTCCTCGCGGCTGATGGCGGTGCAGTTGGATGAGGGGGGCGCTGCGATGCTGCGCCGGAAAATCGAAGCGCTGGGGGTTGCTGTTCATACCGGTAAGCAGAGCCAGAGCATTGACGCTCAGGAAGATGGCACGCTGCGGCTGAATTTTGCCGATGGCAGTGCCCTTGAGACCGATCTGATACTGTTTTCGGCCGGTATCCGCCCACGCGATCACCTGGCCGCTGCGGCAGGCCTGATGCTGGGCGAACGCGGTGGCGTGGTCATAGACGATTGCTGCCGGACGTCAGACCCAGCCGTCTGGGCCATCGGTGAGTGTGCTGTATGGCAGGGGCATCTCTATGGCCTGGTGGCTCCCGGCTATCAGATGGCGCGCGTGCTGGCGGCAACGCTGGCAGGAGAAGCCGCGGCATTTAGCGGGGCGGATATGAGTACTAAACTCAAGCTGCTGGGAGTCGAGGTGGCATCAATGGGGGATGCTCACGGAGAAACGGCGGGCAGCCAGAGCTATTACTGGACCAATGAACCCCGGGAAATCTATAAAAAGATTGTCGTTTCGGCTGACGGTAAAACGCTGCTGGGCGGCGTGCTGGTCGGTGACAGCAGCGAGTACAGCCTGCTGCTACAAATGATGCTGAACGGCATGGCGCTGCCTGATGCCCCTGAAAGTCTGATCCTGCCGCAGAGTGCCGGGGCTCCGTCGAAAGCGCTTGGCGTGGCGGCTCTGCCGGACAGCGCGCAGGTCTGCTCCTGTCATAACGTGACCAAAGGGGATATCTGCGCCGCGGTCAAAGCAGGATGCAGCGATATGGCATCGCTGAAAGCCAGCACCAAAGCGGCCACGGGCTGCGGCGGCTGTGCCGCGCTGGTCAAACAGGTCATGGAGTACCAGTTGGCGGATCTGGGCGTAGAAGTGAAGAAAGATATCTGCGAGCACTTCCCGTGGTCACGTCAGGAGCTGTACTCACTGATTCGCATGGGCAATATCAAAAGCTTTGAAGAGTTGCTGGCGAAGCAGGGACGCGGCAACGGCTGTGAAATCTGTAAACCGCTGGTGGGATCGATGCTGGCCTCCTGCTGGAATGACTATCTGCTGACGCCCGCTTTGTTACCCCTGCAGGATACCAACGACCGTTATTTTGCCAATATCCAGAAGGACGGGACTTATTCGGTTGTACCCCGGATGCCGGCCGGTGAGGTCAGCGCAGAGGGGCTGATCGCCATCGGTGAAATTGCGCAAAAATACAATTTGTACTGCAAAGTCACCGGGGGCCAGCGTATCGATCTGTTTGGTGCCCGGCTGGAGCAGTTACCGGTTATCTGGCAGGCGCTGGTGGACGCAGGTTTTGAAACCGGGCATGCGTACGGCAAATCGCTGCGCACCGTGAAGTCCTGTGTCGGATCGACCTGGTGCCGCTACGGCGTGCAGGATTCAACCAGTTTCGCGACCCGGCTGGAAAACCGTTACAAGGGGCTGCGAACCCCCCATAAGTTTAAAATGGCCGTATCGGGGTGCACGCGCGAATGCGCAGAGGCCCAGAGTAAGGACATTGGCGTGATTGCCACCGACAAAGGCTGGAATCTGTACGTCTGCGGCAATGGCGGGATGAAGCCGCGTCATGCCGACCTGTTTGCCAGCGACCTGGATGCAGAAACACTGGTGCGCTATGTCGACCGTCTGCTGATGTTCTATATCCGTACTGCCGATCGTCTGCAACGAACCAGCGTATGGATGGATAACCTTGAAGGGGGGCTGGAGTATCTGCGTCAGGTGGTGATGGATGATGTGCTCGGGATTGCTGCCGAACTGGAGCAGGAGATGCAGCGCGTCGTTGACCGCTATCAGTGTGAATGGCAGACCACGCTGGCCAGCCCCGATCGTCTGGCGCTGTTCCGTCGCTCGGTAAATGACGTGCAGCCCACATCGCTGTGGAATAAGGTCTGCACCCTTAAGGAGATCCCCCCGCAGGCCGGGATCGGCGCGCACCTCGGCTCACAGGCGATAGCCCTGTTCCGGCTTGATGATACGGTTTACGCACTGGATGACCATGAACCAGGAACGGAAGCCAATGTGCTGTCGCGCGGGCTTTTGGGCGACAGTCAGGGTGAACCGCTGGTGATTTCGCCGTTATACAAACAGCGATTCCGACTGAAAGACGGACAGAGCCTGGACAACCCGGCGCTTTACCAGCGCTGCTGGCCAGTGAAAATTGAACAGGGGCTGGTCTGGGTTGCCAGCACGCCGCTGGTTCAGACTCCGGGCGACACCGCCCTGACAGTATGAGGCCGAAAATGACTGTAAAAATACCTGCTCTTGATCGTTTGCTGGCCGGGGGCTTCCCCCCCGGCCAGCAGGGAGATGTCTGGCTGGTGGGGGCCGGGCCGGGAGCCGTGGACCTGTTGACGGTGCGCGCGCTGCGTCTTATCGAAAAGGCTGAGGTGGTGGTCTGCGATCGGCTGGTCGGGCCGGATATTCTGGCACTGATCCCCCCAACGGCACTGAATATTGACGTGGGAAAAACGCCGGGTTTTCATGGCATGAAGCAGTCACAGATCAACCAATTGCTGGTGGATCTGGCCCGTGCCGGGCGGCAGGTGATCCGTCTTAAAGGCGGCGATCCCTTTATTTTCGGCCGGGGAGGGGAAGAGATGCAGTGGCTGCAACAGGCGGGAGTGACCTGCCATATTGTGCCCGGCATTACCGCCGCTACCGGCTGTGCGGCCGCCACTGGCATCCCGCTGACGCACCGCGACATGGCCCAGTCGGTGCGCTTTATCACCGGTCATGGACGTGACGGCAAACCCCAGCTTGACTGGGAAAGTTTACGTGATGCCCGCCAGACGCTGGTGTTTTATATGGGATTAACATGGTGTGAGGCATTAAGCGAGCAGATGATCCGGCACGGACGCGATGCGCATACGCCGGTAGCGATTATCGAGCGGGGCACACGTCACGATCAGCGCACCCACATTACCCGCCTTGACCGGCTGGCGCAGACGGTAGCGGAACGGCAGCCACAGTCACCGGGCCTGTTGATTGTCGGTGACGTGGTGCGTTTATACCGAACTGACGCCGATCAGGGCGCCACCAGCACCTTCACCCCCAGTGCTTCAAAGGCGTCAATAGACGCCTGAGTAATGCCGCTGTCGGTGATCAGATACTGGATTTTGCTCCATTCGCAGGGCAACGCAAACATCGACACCTTGTCGATTTTACTGGAGTCAGCCACCACGTAAACGGTGTTCGCAGAGTGGATCATGGCGCTTTTCACCTTGATATCCGTCTCGCTGGGAAAACTCAGACCGAGGCGGGGAGAAATGCAGGCCGTGGCGAGAAACAGCTTCTCCGCCAGCACGTTTTCAAAAAAACTGGCGGCCTTTTCACCTGACGTCGACAGGGTGGGGAACTTAAAGGTGCCGCCGGTCAGCAGGATATTAATCCCCGGCTCACCGCCCAGCTTCAGGGCAATATTCACGGCGTTGGTCACCACCGACAGGCGCCGGATGTGATTCATATGATTGGCGATCGCCGTCGTCGTGGTGCCCGAATCGAAAATGACCGTATCGCCGTTTTCGATATGCTGTGCCGCCAGACGCCCAATGGCATCTTTTGCGTCGAGATGGGTTTGCCGTTCCAGCAGCAATGCGCCGGTATTTTGCTTACCTGTAATCAATGTTGCACCGCCGTGATAACGCTGCACATACCCCTCTTTTTGCAGCATACGCAGGTCGGTACGGATAGTGGCTTCGGTCAGTCCGAAAGTCTCCGTCAGCATTTTTACCGTGACGGTGCCATCCTCACGGATCATCTCCAGGATCTTTTCCCGCCGTTGCTGCATATCAGCCAGTTGTTCATTTTTGCTTTTCAAGTCAATCACTCCCTTTGCCTGAATGCGGGTTGCCTGCCCCGTCAGCCGGGCTGTTGCGATAAATAGTAACCCTCGTCCGCATCAATTGCGAGATCTGCAAAAGTGACTTTCAATTTTCGAATGAAAGTCAAAAATTGCCATTCAATTGATTTAACTGATATTTAACATTGTCTTCATCGCAATACTCGCCGCGAATTCTCGCTACGCTGCTGTTTTATAATGCATTAATGTTATTTTTGGCTTTTGTTTGAAATATGATCCACCCCACAATATGATTACAAACGATAGCGTATATTTTTATTCGAAAACGAAATTGCCGCAGTTGACTGTCATATCAACACGCTATCCGGCCCGCGGCGTCATAGATGAAGAGGTAATGATGGACTTTCAGGCAATCAAACAGACTGCGCGTCAGGCCCGGCGCTATGTACTGCAAATGAATCATCGGGCAGGCAAAGGTCATACCGGTGCCGACCTCTCTGAGGTGGATATCATCTGTACCTTATTTATGGCGGTGATGGATCGCAGCCGTCCGCGTCCCGATCAGGACCGTTTCATCCTCTCCAAAGGTCACGGGGCAGGCGGGTTGTATTGCAGCGCGGCTGCTATGGGCCTGATTGACCCGGCGATCCTCGACCAGTTTATGGGGGACGATACGCTGCTGGCGGGCCATCCCATCCATCAGAAGCTGCCAGAGCTGGTGGAAATTAACTCGGGTGGTTTAGGCCACGGGTTATCGATTGGTGTGGGTCTGGCGCTGGGCAACAAACTCTCTGGTCGTGCTGACCGTCGTGCTTTTGTCCTGCTCGGAGATGGTGAACTGGCGGAAGGTTCTAACTGGGAAGCGGCGATGTCGGCCAGTAAATTCAAACTGGAAAACCTGGTGGCGATTGTTGACCGTAACCGTTTGCAACTGGCCGGGAAAACCGAAGATATCATGCCGCTGGAGCCGCTGGCCGACAAATGGCTGGCATTCGGTTTCGAAGTGCTGGAGTGCAACGGGCACGATCCTGCCGCCATTGCCGCCGCCGCTAACCAACCCGGCATCGGTAAACCCCGCGTTATTTTAGCCAATACCGAAAAAGGGCACGGTATCTCGTTTATGGCCAACGTCCCGGCCTGGCATCACGCCGTACCTAATGATGAGCAACTGGCCCTTGGGCTGGCCGAGCTGGAGGATTAACCATGCAAGACTTACGTGACGCCGTGATTGCCACGCTGGTGGAAGCCCAGAATGAGGGAGCAGACCTCAGTGTCATGGTGGCCGACTCCACCTCAACATCAAAAATTGCCCCGTTTGAAAAAGCCTTCCCGGATCGGGTCATCAACGTGGGTATCGCTGAACAGAATATGGTGGGAATGGCGGCGGGAGTGGCATTGAGTGGCCGTACGGTATTCACCGCTAATGCTGCACCGTTTCTGTTTGCCCGCTCGAATGAGCAATTGAAAAATGATGTTTGTTACTCAGAAACTAACGTCAAGATGCTCGGCCTGAATGCCGGTTTTGCTTACGGTCCGTTGGGTGCCACGCACCACTGTACTAACGACATTGCTATCGCCCGTTCGATGGGCAACCTGCAAATTTTCGCGCCAGCAGATGCCATTCAGGCCAGCGCGATTGCCCGCCATGCCATCAGCCATAAAGGGCCGGTTTATATCCGTATGGACAGCGATAAAGTGCCGCTGCTGCATGATGCCGATTACCAGTTTGTGCCGGGTAAACCAGAGGTGTTACAGCAGGGTAAAGACACCGTGGTGTTCTGTCTGGGAACGCTGGCTCATGAAGCCCTGGCCGCTAAAGATGACAGCATCACCATCGTCTCACTGCCTTCTCTGTGGCCGCTGGACGAAGCGGCGGTCATCAAGCTGATTACCGCACACCGTCAGGTGATCACCATGGAAGAACATGTGTTGAGTGGCGGTCTGAGCAGCATTATCGGTGAGCTGCTGCATCAGCACAGCCTGCGCCAGCGCTTTATTCCGCTGGGTATCCCGCCGTATGAATTTACCCATAGCAGCAGTCGTGTTGCCCTGCGTCGCCAGTTCCGCATCGATGCTGAAGGCCTGCGCGCCACGTTAGAAAATCTTGTTGCCGCTTAAGGAGAGTCTGGAAATGAGTAACGAATATGACGTCAATCTGCGCTACGGCGTAGATATCAACGGGGATCTCAGTGGCAAGGTGGCCGTGGTCACCGGGGGGCTGGGGGGGATTGCGATGGCCAGCAATCAGATGCTGCTGGAGAAAGGCGCGAAGCTGGCACTGCTCTATCCGGCGTTTGAACAGAGCAAAGTGGCGGATGTTGCCGGGCAGTTCGCAGCCGATCGCGTCCAGTTTGTTCAGTGCGATGTCACTGACCCGGACTCTGTGGAGCAGGCAATAGCACAGGTTGAAGCGCACTATGGCCAGATCGATATTCTGGTGAACTGTGCGGGCTACGTGATGTTGCAGCCGGTACTGGAAACGGAATTTGCCGAGTGGCAGAAGCAGGTGGCAGTCAATCTGACCGGGCCATTCCTCTGTTCTCAGGCGGTGGCAAAACGCATGGTGAAAGCGGGTAAAGGCGGAAAGATCATCAATATTGCCTCGCAGGCGGCATCCATCGCCATCGATAACCATGTGGCCTATACCTCGGCGAAAGCCGGGCTGTTGGGGATGACCAAAGTGATGGCGAAAGAGTTTGCGCCCCACAAAATTAACGTGAATACCCTGTCGCCTACCGTGGTGCTGACGCCAATGGGCGAGAAAGCCTGGCGTGGGGAGAAAGGGGAGGCGATGAAGCAACTGATCCCAATGGGACGTTTTGCCTACACGGACGAAATTGCCGCCGCCGTGCTGTTTTTTGCCAGCAACGGTAGCGACATGATCACAGGCGCAGACCTGATGATCGATGGCGGTTTCACTATTTGGTAATACCGATTACTGCGCCAACACCAGAGAATTCGAGATGTTATCCCGACTGTCGGTCGTTGCAGCAAGGCGGTAAGTAAACGCAACTGCGGCATCCGATACCAAGGTTAAAAAGCTGTACCTACACATAACAACATAAGAGAACATCAAAATGAAAATGCGTTTAACTCTGTTAGCTCTAGCGACCGCCTGCTCCTTCTCTCATGCCGTTACTGCCGCAGAGAAAGGCACCATCATGATCCTCGTTAACTCGCTGGATAACCCGTACTACGCCTCTGAGGCCAAAGGGGCCAACCTGAAGGCCCAGGAACTGGGTTACAAAACCACCGTGCTGTCCCACGGTGAAGATGTGAAAAAACAAAGCGAACTGATTGATGCCGCCATCGGTAAAAAAGTGCAGGGCATTATCCTCGATAACGCTGACTCCACCGCCAGCGTTGCCGCCATCAAAAAAGCCAAAGATGCCGGTATTCCTGTGGTGTTGATTAACCGTGAAATCCCGGTTGATGACGTCGCGCTGGAGCAGATCACCCACAACAACTTCCAGGCGGGTTCCGATGTGGCGAACGTTTTCGTTGAGAAGATGGGCGAGAAAGGCACCTATGCCGAACTGACCTGTAACCTGGCCGACAACAACTGCGTCACCCGTTCGAAATCCTTCCACCAGGTACTGGATCAGTACCCGGATATGAAAAGTGTGGCGAAGCAGGATGCGAAAGGCACCCTGATCGACGGTAAGCGCATTATGGACAGCATTCTCCAGGCGCACCCGGATGTAAAAGGGGTGATCTGTGGTAACGGTCCGGTGGCGCTGGGGGCCATTGCTGCCCTGAAAGCGGCCGGTCGTAGTGATGTGATTGTGGTGGGTATTGATGGCAGCAACGACGAACGTGATGCGGTCAAAGCCGGCACGCTGAAAGCCACCGTGATGTTGCAGGCGCAGGCGATCGCCGCGCAGGGCGTCACCGATATCGACAATTTCCTGCAGAAAGGCACCAAACCCGAGAAACAGCGCGTGATGTTCCGCGGCATCCTGATCAACCAGGACAACGCAGACAAAGTGCAGGACTTCAATTTCAAATCCTGAGTTAACGCTTCATAAGATGTGACTGCGCCCCCTGTGGGGGCGCAAAGGAGAGAATTATGTCCAGGCGAGTCTGGCTGGCAATGGCCACTTTAGCCCTCGGGGGCTGCCGTATTGTGTCACAGCAGGAGCTGGCCGATTTAAAAAATCCGCCCAACCCCGCGATGGCAAATGTCACCGCCACGTATCAGCAAAAAATCGTGCCACAAATTGTCAGCGAGGCAAAACCGCTCGACGAACTGATGAAGTCGCTGGCCACAGCAAAAGATTTTGATGCGGCCTGTAAACAGTGGGGATACCGCAGTCAGGATGAGAACCCGTGTGTGTTCAGCATCAAAATTCAGGGCACGGTTACTGAGGTGAATACCACCTCACGCAGTGGAAAAATGACCATTAAAGACGTCAGCGGACAGCAGGTCGTGGTGCAGATTGGCCCGATTATTCGCGGTACCGCGCTGCGCGACGCTTATAAGGGGGTCAGCTATCAGGACTTCAACGATCAGGTGCTGTTTGGTGATTATGGTAAGGCGATCAATAACCTGGCGTCAGATGAGGTGAAAAAGCTGCAACCGAAAGTCGGTGAAAGCGTTGAGGTTGATGGGGTCTTCAGCAGTTGGGATGTGCCGCAAACACCACCGGATGTCACCCCGGCTCACGTGGTACGCAAGTAGAGGGCTCATGATGGCTGAATATCAAATCGACCCGCTGTTATCGCCGGATCAGCTGCCTGAAGTGGTGATTGAAACGCGTGATGTGTCGCGTATCTATCCTGGCGTGACCGCGCTGGACCAGGTGAACTACCGCGTGTATCGCAACAAGGTCAACGTATTAATCGGTGAGAACGGTGCCGGTAAATCCACCATGATGAAAATGCTGGCCGGAGTGGAGGTGCCGTCCTCCGGGCAGATTTTTCTCGACGGAGAACCCGTGTCGCTGCACTCGACCCAGCAGGCTGAGAAGCACGGGATCAGTATCATTTTTCAGGAACTGAATCTGTTCCCGAATATGAATGTGATGGACAACATCTTTATCGGTAATGAGTTTTTCCAGCGCGGCCGGATTAACGAAAAATATCAGTACCAGCTGGCGAAAGCCCTGCTGGAACGGCTGGAGCTGGATGTGGACCCTTATGCGCCGCTCGGTGAGCTGGGCATCGGTCACCAGCAGCTGGTGGAAATTGCGCGTGCACTGTCGAAAGACACCCGGGTACTGATTATGGATGAACCGACCTCGGCGCTCAGCCAGTCGGAAGTCAAAGTCCTGTTTAACGTGATTGCGGCGCTGAAGCGGCGTGGCGTCACCATTATCTATATCTCGCACCGTCTGGAAGAGCTGATGGAGATCGGCGATCACATCACCATCTTCCGTGACGGGCGTTTTATCAGCGAACGTGATGTGCGCGATGCCAGCGTGCCGTGGATCATCGCCCAGATGGTAGGCGATAAGAAAAAGCAGTTCGACTATGCCGCCGCAACGCAGGGAGAGGTGGTGCTGGACGTCAGCGGACTCACCGCGCTGCGTCAGGATGGTGGCTACAAGCTGAACGATGTGACGTTCTCACTGCGGAAAGGTGAAGTGGTGGGCATTTACGGCCTGCTGGGCGCCGGGCGTACCGAGCTGTTTAAAGGTCTGATAGGACTGATGGGCTGCCAGAGCGGCCGCGTGGTGTTGAACGGCGAAGTACTGGACAAGCGTGATTTTCAGTACCGATTGAAAAAGGGCATCGCGCTGGTGCCGGAAGATCGTAAAGGCGAGGGGATGATCGGCATGATGTCGATCAAAACCAATATGACCTTGAGCGATCTCAGTCTGCGCGGCTTTCGTCGGGCGCTGGGGCTGTTGCGTCCGCAGCAGGAGAGCGAAAAGGTGAACGACATGGTGCAACGCCTGGCGATCAAGGTCAGCGATACCGATCTGCCCATCACCTCTCTGAGCGGCGGTAATCAGCAAAAAGTGGTGCTGGGCAAGGCACTGATGACCGGCCCGGAAGTGGTGCTGCTGGATGAACCGACGCGGGGGATTGATGTCGGTGCCAAAACCGATGTGTATCAACTGATCGGCAAAATGGCCCAGGAGGGGCTGGCCGTGATGTTTTCGTCCTCGGAACTGGATGAGGTGATGGCGCTGGCCGACCGCATTTTGGTGATGGCGGATGGGCGTATTACCGCTGACCTGCTGCGTGCTGATGCCACGCGCGAAACGTTAATCACTGCGTCGACACCGCACGAATAAGCGGGCTTGAGGAAGAAAAAATGAATCAAAAATATCTGCTGTATATGTACCTGCTGAAAGCCAGAACGTTTATTGCCTTGCTGATTGTGGTGGGCTTTTTCAGTGTGATGGTGCCGAACTTCCTGACCCTGTCCAATGTGCTGATTATGACGCAGCACGTGGCGATCACCGGCCTGCTGGCGATTGGCATGACGCTGGTGATTCTGACGGGCGGGATTGACCTCTCCGTTGGGGCGGTGGCGGGCATTTGTGGAATGGTGGCCGGGGCGCTGCTGACCAGCGGTGTCCCTCTCTGGGGCGGACAGGTGTTGTTTCTTAACGTCCCGGAAGTGATCCTCGCGGTGGCGTTGTTCGGGGTGGTGCTGGGGTTGATCAACGGTACGGTGATCACCCGTCTTGGCGTCGCGCCCTTTATCTGTACGCTCGGCATGATGTATATCGCCCGCGGCGCGGCGCTGCTGTTTAACGACGGCAGCACCTACGCCAACCTGGTTGGCGTGCCGCAGTTGGGCAATACCGGGTTTTCACTGCTTGGTTCGGGCAGCTTCCTTGGCGTCTACTTTCCGATCTGGCTGATGATCGGTTTCCTGCTGATTGGGCTGTATATCACGCGTAAAACCCCGCTGGGCCGCTATATCTATGCGGCGGGTGGCAATGAATCTGCCGCCCGTCTGGCCGGTGTGCCGATTATCAAAGTGAAAGTCTTTGTCTACGCCTTTTCCGGTCTGTGTGCCGCGCTGGTCGGGCTGGTGGTGGCGTCGCAGCTGCAAACTGCGCATCCGATGACCGGGAATATGTTTGAGATGGATGCCATTGGGGCCACGGTGCTTGGTGGTACGGCACTGGCCGGGGGACGCGGACGTGTGTCCGGATCGATCATCGGTGCCTTTGTGATTGTCTTCCTGGCCGATGGCATGGTGATGATGGGCGTCAGCGATTTCTGGCAGATGGTGATCAAAGGGCTGGTGATTGTCACCGCCGTTGTCATCGACCAGTTCCAGCAGAAGCTGCAAAGCAAAGTGGTGTTGATGCGTCGCCATGAAAAAAAGCAGGCGGCCGCGCCGCTCTCTGAGGTCAGCCATGGCTAGAGAACTGATTGTTGCGCTGGATGAAGGGACCAGCAATGTGAAAGCGGTGGCGATTGATGCTCGCGGTGAAGTGGTGGCAAAAGCGTCCCGCCCGCTCACGGTTGCCACGCCGCAGCCGGGCTGGGTTGAACAGGATGGACTCACGCTGCTTAACGCATCGCTGACGGTGCTGCGCGAAGTGCTCAACACCGTGGGCGAAAATCGGGTGGCGGCACTGGCCATCAGCAATCAGCGCGAGACGGCCATCGGCTGGGAGCGCCACAGTGGTCGCCCTATTGGGCCTGCGCTGACCTGGCAGTGTTCACGCTCAGGTGTCTTCTGCGATCGGCTCAAACGCGATAATCAGGAGGGGCTGATCCGTGCCATTACCGGGTTACCGGTGGCACCGCTGTTTTCAGCATCGAAAATGCGCTGGCTGCTGGATAACACGCCGGAGGGGCATTCGCGTGCCGACAGCGGCGAGATTTGCCTCGGTACCATCGATGCCTGGCTGCTATGGAACCTGAGCGGCGGGCAGCAGTTCCGCTGCGATACCTCGAATGCATCACGTACCCAGCTGTTAAATCTGCACAGCGGCGGCTGGGATGAATCGATGCTGGCGCTGTTTGGCATCCCGCGTGCCGCGCTGCCGGAAATTTGCCCCTCAGGTAGCCTGTTTGGCGTGACCCTCGGTCTGGCCGGTATTCCCGATGGGCTGCCCATCATGGCCATGGTCGGGGATTCCCATGCCGCATTGTACGGTCACGGACTGGGGGCACCGGGCGGGGTGAAAGCCACCTATGGCACCGGATCGTCGGTGATGGCACCTCTGGGCCAGGCGGATACCAGTATCACCTCGCTGGCAACCACCGTGGCCTGGCATGATGGCCAGCGGCTGGTTTACGGTCTTGAAGGCAATATTCCTCATACCGGGGACGGCGTGGCGTGGATGGCGCAGGCGACCGGACTGACCGATGGTAAAGGTCTGGTGCTGAGCCGCGCGCTACATGAGCTGCCCGCCAGTATCGATTCGACTCTCGGCGTCTATTTTGTTCCGGCGCTGACCGGAACCGGCGCTCCCTGGTGGGATGACCAGGCGCGCGGCGTGATTTGTGGGCTCAGCCGGGGCGTAACGCCAGCACATTTGATCCGTGCGTCACTGGAAGCGATTGCCTACCAGATTGCCGATGTGATTGAGGCCATGCGCCTTCACCCGGGATTCCGTCTGGAGACACTGATGGTGGATGGTGGCCCCACGCAAAATCCGTGGCTGATGCAGTTTCAGGCTGATCTGTTGGGTTGCCCGGTGGCCCGCAGCAGTACGCCAGAGCTGTCGGCGCTCGGTGCCGGGCTACTGGCACGACGGACGCTCGGCCAGCTTAATGACGAACAACTGCTGGCGCTGATACCAGAACATGATCTCTGGCAGCCCGATCCGGGCCGCCATGAACGTTGCCAACAGAGCTGGCTGGGCTGGCAGGATGCGGTGAAACGTACCCTGTGGCAGCCGTCGCGTTAACTGCCGTGCAGTGTGGTTTGGTCGGGCGAGGCATGCCTCGCCCCTACAACACAGAAGGCTGTTACGGCCAGGTACCGATTTCCGTAGGGGTCAGGCATGCCTGCCTGCCCCTACAACACAGAATGGCGTCACAGCTTTGTATCGAATTCCGTAGGGGTCAGGCACGCCTGCCCGGCCCTACAACACAGAATGGCGTCACAGCTTTGTATCGAATTCCGTAGGGGTCAGGCATGCCTGACCCGCCCCTACAACACAGAATGGCGTCACAGCTTTGTACCGAATTCCGTAGGGGTCAGGCACGCCTGACCCGCCCCTACAACACAGAATGGCGTCACAGCTTTGTACCGAATTCCGTAGGGGTCAGGCATGCCTGACCCGTCATAAAGGAGCAACAGATGAAACGTAATTTCAGTAATAAAACCGTGGTGATCACGGGAGCATGTCGCGGTATTGGGGCGGGTATTGCCGAACGTTTTGCCAGAGACGGTGCAAACCTGGTGATGGTCTCCAACGCCGAGCGCGTGTTTGAAACCGCTGATCGGATAAAAGCCGCCTGGGGCAGTGAGATTCTGGCATTGCAGGTGGATGTCACCGATGAAGAGCAGGTGCAGGGGTTGTATCGCCAGGCTGCGGAACGTTTCGGGACGATTGACGTGTCGATCCAGAACGCCGGAGTGATCACCATCGACACGTTCGACAAAATGCCCAAAGCTGACTTCGATAAAATCCTTGCGGTGAATACCACGGGCGTCTGGCTTTGCTGCCGCGAAGCCGCGAAGTATATGGTGAAACAGCAGTCCGGTAGCCTGATCAATACATCGTCAGGGCAGGGGCGTCAGGGCTTTATCTATACGCCGCATTATGCCGCCAGCAAGATGGGAGTGATCGGGATTACGCAGAGCCTGTCACAGGAGCTGGCACCGTGGAATATCACCGTCAACGCGTTTTGTCCCGGCATTATCGAAAGCGAAATGTGGGATTACAATGACCGCGTATGGGGTGAAATCCTTAGTACCGACAGTAAAAAATATGGCAAAGGCGAGCTGATGGCGGAATGGGTGCAGGGTATTCCGTTAAAACGCGCGGGGCAGCCGGACGATGTTGCCGGGCTGGTGGCTTTCCTCGCCTCTGATGATGCACGCTATATTACCGGGCAGACGATCAACGTCGACGGTGGTCTGATTATGTCCTGATGCGTTGCGGTGGCCGATTTTGTTCCATTCGTGCCACCGTCATTCTGCTCCGCCGAAAAGTCTTTATACTCTCTCCGGTCATGCACTACCCGGCGAAAAGTCGTCTTCGCCTGCCTGACACATGCTGACATTTATCTACGGGATCACAGGATGATCCCGGTCACCTGACGAGTAGAGCAACATGAAATACTTCATTTTATTGATGTGGATAATTACCGTACTGTATGTGCACTGGAGAGGGAAGGTTCGTTACGGCTTCTGGCGTCAGCTGGCTGACCATTCTACCTTTGTCGCTCCCCTTAACTGTTTTATGTATCTGTTTTCCCGCATTCCCACCACGCCCTTTCTTTCACCTCATCACTTCCCCGAGCTTGCTGAGCTGCGTGACAACTGGCAGTCGATTCGTGACGAAGGCGAGGCGCTGCTGGCGTCAGAGCAGATTAAAGCCTCGGACCGCTATAACGATGCCGGGTTTAACTCGTTTTTTAGAACCGGTTGGAAACGCTTTTATCTGAAATGGTATGACGAGGCACATCCCTCTGCGATGTCTCTCTGCCCGCGTACCACCGCGCTGTTGCGCGGTATTCCATCGATCAAAGCCGCCATGTTTGCCTCACTCCCGGACGGCAGCCGCCTGCCGCGCCACCGCGATCCGTATGCCGGATCGCTGCGCTACCACCTTGGCTTGATCACCCCGAATGATGACCGCTGCTTTATTGAAGTGGATGGTGAACGTTACAGCTGGCGTGACGGCGAGGGTGTGGTGTTTGATGAAACCTATATTCACTATGCTGAGAATCACAGCGGGCAGCCTCGATTGATCCTGTTTTGCGATATTGAGCGGCCGATGATCTGGCGCTGGACGCAGGCAGTGAATCACTGGCTTGGCCGTCATCTGGTGGGGGCGGCTGCGGCCCCCAATAATAACGGTGACCGTACCGGGGGCATTAACCGGGTGTTCAAATATCTCTATGCGGTGCGCAAGGTCGGGAAACGCCTGAAGGCGTGGAATAAGCCGATATATTATGTGATCAAATGGCTGCTGTTCGGTGGTATCGCTGTCTTGATCTGGCGAGCACTGTAAGTTTTGGGCGGTCCTTCGCGCGGGCCGCCCGATTTTCGCGTTGGGAAGGGATTCTGTGCTAAGGTTAGTTGTATGATTTTGTGAACAAACTCACACTCGCGCAGATAAAAAATATTGCTTTGAGCTTATGATTCTATTTAGTCGTTATTTGTCCCACGTTTCCAGCCTGATGTTTTCCCTTGCCGTGATCGGCCTGCCGATCACGGCGGCACGCGCTTTTGATGAGTCCACACGCGTACCCGATGCTCCCTTTGATGATCCCGGTCGTTTCCGGCAGATGCAGCAACAGCTGCCGGGTATGGGTATCACCGATCATGATAACGGGCTGGCACAGAAAATCGCTGAGGCGGCAAAAAGCATCGGTGAAGCCAGCATGAACAACGACAGTGATAAATCGCTGCGTGAGGAAGCCGGTCAGTGGGCGTTTAATCAGTTCCGTACTGCCGCCAGCGAGCGTGCCGCCAGTGAAGGTGAACTGCTTCTGTCACCTTATGGCCGCGCCAGCGTGTCGCTGGCCGTAGATGATGCCGGGAGTTTTAATGGCACCTCCGCTCAGTTGATGACGCCGTGGCAGGACAATTATCAGTATCTGACTTTCAGCCAGTTAGGGGTGGAGCAAACGGAATATGGCACTGTAGGCAACGCCGGGCTGGGCCAGCGTTGGATCGCCGGGAGCTGGCGTGTGGGGTATAACGCGTTCGTTGACGATGTGCTCACTACCCACCAGCAGCGCGGTTCTCTGGGGGCAGAAGCCTGGGGAGAGTATCTGCGTTTTTCCGCCAATTATTATCATCCGCTATCGGGCTGGCGTAATCACAACAGCACAACACAGATGCGGATGGCGCGCGGTTATGACATCACTACACAGGGGTATCTGCCCTTTTACCGCCAGTTAGGGGTTAGCCTGAGTTACGAGCAGTATCTCGGCAATCATATCGATCTGTTTAACAGTGGCAATGCAACGGCAAACCCGACGGCGGTTTCCCTGGGCGTTAATTACACGCCAGTGCCGCTGTTTACCCTCTCTGCCAGCCATAAAGAGGGCGATGGTGGAGAGTCACAGGACCAGTTTGCGTTGAAGATGAATTACCGCATTGGTGTGGCGCTGAGCCAGCAGCTTTCGGCCAGCAATGTCGCGGCGGCGAAGTCGTTAAGCGGGAGCCGTTACGATCAGGTTAACCGCAATAATTCCCCGGTGATGGAGTTCCGCCAGCGTAAAACGCTGTCAGTCTTCCTCGCCACGCCACCGTGGCAGGTGCAGCCGGGTGAAACACTGGCGCTGAAATTACAGGTTCGTAACAGCAATGCGATTAAAGCGGTGAGCTGGCAGGGGGATACGCAGGCATTGAGCCTGACACCTCCGGCAGATAATGCGAGCCCTAACGGCTGGAGTATTATCGCTCCGGCGTGGGACAGCAGCGAAGGGGCCAGCAATGAATATCATCTGTCGGTCACGCTGGAAGACAGTAAGCAGCAGCGCGTGACTTCTAACTGGATCACGCTAAAACTGGCGCAACCCGTCACGTTACAGCCTGCGGATACCGGGAGTTTCGACCTGATGTCCCCTTGAATACAGGGGATTCTGCTATCGGCTGAAAACGTGATTTTTGTCAATACACTGTCTCGAAATATATGTGACTAAAGTCACAAAAAACCACTTCTCAGGCGCGGGAATTTTCTGCACAATCTGCGAAAAATCTCACTCGCCTGCACATCATGATCATCCGTCCTAATAGTCACTGGTTTATCCGCCTGTTCGCCTGGCACGGTTCGGTATTACCCGGAATCTGGTTCCGCTTAACGCTTAATCTGCTGATGTCCCTGATCGCTATTTTCTGTCTCGACTGGTATGAAACGCTGGGTATCAAGCTGACGCTGGCACCGTTCAGCCTGCTGGGGGTTTCCATTGCGGTATTTTTGGGTTTCCGTAACAGCGTCTGCTTTGGCCGCTTTATTGAAGCGCGTATGTTCTGGGGCAATCTGCTGATTGCCTGCCGCACGTTACAACGTCTGGCACTGGCGATTTCGCCCGCTGATGCGCCGCGTGTCACATCGTTGCTGCTGGCGTTCTCTTATAGCCTCAAGCATCAGTTGCGCCACAGTGATGCCCGTGAGGATCTGCGTCGTTACCTCGGGGATGAAGCGGATGAAGTGCTGAAACGTCGTTCGCCGACCAATTTCATTGAGCTGCAACTGTCGCAGTGGCTGGCCGACCAGCGCCGCCGCGGTAACCTGTCCGACATTCTCTATATGCATATGGACAGCAATATTAATCAGCTGTCACAGGTGCTGGGCGGATGTGAGCGTCTGGCGAGTATGCCCGTGCCGTTTGCCTATGGTTTGCTGCTGCACAGAACGGTATATCTGTTCTGTACGCTGTTGCCGTTTGCGCTGGTGCCGGACTTACACTACATGACGCCGCTGGTATCGGTGTTTATTGCTTATACCTTCCTGTCGCTGGACACGCTGGCGGAAGAGCTGGAGATGCCGTTTGGTTTTGCCAACAACCATCTGCCGCTGGATGCGATGTGCACCAATATTGAGATTAATCTGCGGGAAATGAATCTGGAAGAAGAATTGCCGGATACGCCACGACCGGACTGCCGTTATCGGTTGACGTGAGGGATTTGCTGGCGGGTGGGTCGGCTTCAGGTATGGGGTCAGTTTGAGCACGCCGGATTGGCAAAAAACACCTCCTTGCGTGCCTCGGCTCGCGGCATCCCTGCCGCGTGACGTCCGGCTTACCTCAAACTGGCTTCATCACCGCAAGAGCGTGCCCGCTGTCAGTGTTAAACCCTGCCTGTTTTGGTCCGATTTCCCCATCAGAACTGATAGTTCAGACCCACACCCGCCACATCATCATCCGCCAGCGCTAACGGATTGTTATCCTTCAGCAGATTGAATTTGTACTCGGCATAGACCAGGAAGTTTTTGTTGAAGTAGTAGTTCGCACCCGCAGAGGCATATTTAACGATATCGGCATCACCCACGTTCTCAATGTCTTTACCACGTGAGCTGACATACGCCAGAGAAGGGCGGAAACCATTCAGGAACTGATACTGGGCGATAGCTTCAAAATTCACCGCCTTGTTGGCAAAGCCACCCGTAATTGGCGTGGCGTTGTGCGTGTTACCGTACATCGCGGCCAGGTAAATCTGGTTAGCATCATATTTGATTGCCGTTGCCCAGTGCTCTGCGCGATCACCTTTACCGAAGGTGGCATTGTTTTGTGTTCCGGTACGGCCCAGGTTGGCATAGCTGCCGACAATGCCGAAACCAGAATCGGCCGTCCAACTGACCGATGTGGCGTAACCATCGCCATTTGAACGACGCACGGCGTTGCCGTCGGTACGTTCATTTTTACCCTGGTACTGTACCGCAACGTTCAGACCGTCGACCAGACCGAAGAAATTCGTATTACGCCAGGTCGCGACACCGGTAGCACGGGTTGAGAGGAACACATCGGCATAACCGGAATCACCGCCGAATTTAGGCAGCATATCGGTCCAGGCCAGCGCATCGTACACCAGGCCATAGTTACGACCGTAGTCGAATGAACCCCATTTACCGTACTTCAGGCCGGCGAAACCAAGGCGGGTTTTATCGCCGCTTAATGCATCCGACCCTTCAGATTTGTTCAGCTGGAAGTTGTACTGCCATTGCCCATAACCCGTTAACTCATCGCTGATCTTGGTTTCACCTTTGAAACCGAAGCGCGCATAAGACACGTCACCATCGTTATTGATGTCATCCGAGAACAGGTGCCCGACGTTGATCTTGCCGTTCAGGTCCAGTTTATTGCCATCTTTATTGTAGATTTCGGCAGCCTGGGCCGCAGTGGAAGCCAGTAATGCAGATACCGTTAAAGCCAGAAAAGAATGCTTCATCATTAAATAATCCCTGTTCTTAAAATTTATAATGTTTTGTCAAATCGTGCGGAATGGAAAATGACACAGATAAGTGTGTCATAAAAACCAAATATTTGTAACAAAATGTAATATCAGCTTTTAGCCCAGATAAATGAAAACCAGTGCAATGCATTTTCATTTTTACTTCTGTCTGTATTTTATACGGACACTCTCGCCCTGCGTATGATTTATTTAATTTATTTTATTTTAAATCAATAGTTTACAGTTATTTTAACTATAGGGTTTCTTTATGTCTGGATAATTTTATCTTATATTAAAAATGGCATTGGCTTATTTTTTGAACGTTTGTTTTTCATGTTTTTTCCATAGTTTAATTACAGGAATTCATTTTCATTAACATGAAATGTCCATATGTAAATAAAGACTATTATCCGCTGTGAAATAACTTTCAACCATAATAATAAAAGAGGGGATTATCAGCAGGGGAATGAAACTCCACTCAACCGCTTCTTTTACTGTTATGCACCCTCACTGCGCGCCATTTTGGTGCGGTTGACGTCTTTTGGGGCGTTAACTGACTCTTTTTAAAACCAAATCCCGGCATTGATCACACATTCGATATTTTATTTTACCACTGCATAATTCTGCTTTTTATTGTGCTGTAAAGGCAGGTTGTTCAGATTGTTATTCACTTTCTATGCATTAACAATGAATAGGCTAATGATGTAACTCATTGATATTTGGTGATTGAGAACGGTTTATGCATTTTTTTCTCTGGATGGCACGCGGCGTGCAATCTACAGTAGAGCTGCAATGAATCATCTCATTAACATTTTTTAAACTTTTAATTCACCCTGCCTGAGGCGGGGAATGTGCAAAACGAGGCCGATATGCAACCGTCAGTGACCCGTGAAAACTTTGATCAATGGATTGTTCCCACCTATGCCCCGGCCAGCTTTGTTCCGGTAAAAGCAGAAGGTTCGACACTGTGGGATCAGGAAGGGAAGTCATATATCGACTTTGCCGGCGGTATTGCGGTCAATGCCCTCGGCCATGCGCATCCCGACTTGCAGCTTGCGTTACAGCAGCAGGCAGCACTGTTGTGGCATACCGGGAATGGTTACACCAATGAACCCATTCTGCGGCTGGCCAAACAGCTTATTGATGCCACGTTTGCCGACAGGGCGTTCTTTTGTAACTCCGGTGCGGAAGCGAATGAAGCGGCACTGAAGCTGGCGCGTAAGGTGGCGATGGATCATGGCCACTCGCAGAAAAGCGGTATTGTGGCATTTAACAATGCGTTTCATGGGCGCACGCTGTTTACGGTTTCCGCGGGGGGCCAGCCGGCCTACTCGAAAGATTTTGCACCGCTGCCGCAGGGCATTCAGCACGCGGTGTACAACGATCTGGCATCGGCTGCTGCGTTGATTAACGACCAGACCTGTGCAGTGATTGTCGAGCCGATTCAGGGTGAGGGCGGTGTGGTTCCCGCCGAGCCGGCCTTCCTGCGTGGTCTGCGCGAACTGTGTGATAAACACGGTGCGCTGCTGATTTTCGATGAAGTCCAGACCGGGGTGGGCCGAACCGGATCGCTGTATGCCTATATGCATTATGGCGTCACACCGGATGTGCTGAGCACCGCAAAAGCACTGGGCGGCGGTTTCCCGATTGGTGCGATGCTGACGACGGAAACTCTGGCTGAGCACCTGAATGTGGGCAGTCATGGCACCACCTACGGCGGCAACCCATTGGCAGGCGCAGTGGGTGGCAAGGTGATGGAACTGATCAATCGCCCGGAAGTGCTGGCAGGCGTGGCAGAACGCCATCGGTGGTTTGTTGATGGACTGAATGCCATCAACCAGCGCTTGCAGCTGTTCAGTGAAATCCGCGGACTGGGGCTGTTAATTGGCTGTGTGCTTAATCAGGACTACAGCGGCAAGGCGAAACTGATTAATCAGGCTGCCGCACGTGAAGGGCTGATGGTGTTAATCGCGGGTGCCAGCGTGGTGCGTTTTGCTCCGTCGCTGATCATCACCCGGCAGGAAGTTGAGGAGGGGCTGGCGCGCTTTGAACGTGCCTGCCTCGCCGTCACTGAAGGAGCCCGCGCATGATGTATATTCGTCCCGTTGAACGAGACGATCTGGCGCAGTTAATGTACCTCGCCGGGAAAACCGGCGGGGGGTTGACCTCGCTGCCTGCTGACAGTGACACGCTATCAGCACGTATCGATCGTTCACTTTTAACCTGGCAGAGAAAACTGCCGCGTGCAGAACAGGGATACGTATTTGTACTGGCAGACAGTGAGAGCAAAAAGGCCGTGGGTATCTGCGCCATTGAAGTGGCGGTGGGTCTGCAGGACCCGTGGTACAACTTTCGCGTCGGTACTCAGGTGCACGCCTCGAAAGAGCTGAATGTTTACAATATGTTGCCCACGCTGTCGTTAAGCAACGACCACACGGGCAGCAGCGAACTGTGCACACTGTTTCTTGACCCGGATTACCGAAACGGGAAAAACGGCTATCTGCTATCAAAATCACGCTTTCTGTTTATGGCCGGATTCCGCCAGCACTTTATGCAGAAAGTGGTGGCCGAAATGCGGGGTGTGATTGATGAACAGGGGCAATCGCCCTTCTGGGACAGCGTGGGCAGTCGCTTCTTCTCGATGTCATTTTCCGATGCTGACTATCTGTGCGGCACCGGGCAAAAAGCCTTTATTGCCGAGCTGATGCCGAAGCATCCGCTGTATATCGATTACCTGTCGGATGAGGCAAAGTCCGTGATTGGGCATGTCCATCCGCATACTGCGCCTGCGCGTGCCGTGCTGGAAGCCGAAGGTTTTCACTTCCAGAATTACGTCGATATTTTCGACGGCGGCCCGACGCTGGAGTGCGACATTGATCGCGTCCGCGCGATCCGAAAAAGCCGTTTGCAGACGGCTTTGTTCAGTGAGGAGCAAGATGACGCGCTGCCGCTGTGCCTGGTGTCCAATGAAAACTATCAACAGTTCCGTGTGATGTTGCTGCCTGCCGATCCGCAGGGTGACACCATCCGTATTACGGCCGCTCAGGCCGACATTTTAGGGTGCCAGCCGGGTGATAACCTGCGGGTGGTTACCCTTAGTCGTGAGGAGAAAAAAGCATGACGCACTGTATTAATGGTCAGTGGCTGACCGGTGGTGGTGATAACGTCAGTAAAATCGATCCGGTCAGCGGTGAACTGTTATGGCAGGGTAAAGCCGCAACGGCCGCACAGGTGACCTCGGCCTGTGAAGCGGCACGTGCCGCTTTTCCGGCCTGGGCACGCCGCCCGTTCTCTGAGCGCCAGGCCATCGCGGAGAAATTTGCCGTGTTGCTGGAAAAAAACAAAGTTGAACTGAGTGAAACCATCTCGCGTGAAACCGGAAAACCGCGCTGGGAAACGCAGACAGAAGTGCAGGCGATGATCAATAAAGTGGCGATTTCGCTGCGCGCCTGGCATGCCCGCACCGGTGAACAGGCGGAAGGCGAAAGTTCGCTGCGCCACCGTCCGCACGGGGTGATGGCGGTCTTTGGCCCGTATAACTTCCCGGGTCATCTGCCCAATGGTCATATCGTTCCCGCCTTGCTGGCGGGCAACTGCGTGGTATTCAAACCCAGCGAGCTGACACCGATGACGGCTGAGCTGACGGGAAAATTATGGCTGAGTGCCGGGCTGCCGGGCGGCGTGTTTAATCTGGTGCAGGGCGGCCGAGAGACCGGACAGGCGCTGGCGCAGGAACCTCAGGTGGACGGTGTCCTGTTTACCGGCAGCGCTGCAACCGGTTATCAGCTGCACCGCCAGCTGGCCGGACAGCCGGAAAAAATGCTGGCGCTGGAGATGGGCGGCAATAACCCGTTGATCGTTGAAGATCCCGATGATATCGATGCCGCTGTGCATATTGCCATTCAGTCGGCCTTTATCAGTGCCGGACAGCGCTGTACCTGCGCACGTCGTCTGCTGGTGAAACGTGGCGCCGCCGGGGATGCGTTCCTCGACCGTCTGGTGGCGGTGGCGGCAAAAATTCGTACCGGTCGCTGGAACGATGAGCCTCAGCCTTTTATGGGCAGTGTGATCTCAATCCCGGCGGCAGAGAAGATCTTCAGCGAGTGGCAGGCACGTATTGATGCGGGGGGCAGGGTGTTGCTGCCGATGCAGTGGCCGGATCGCAGCAGTGCCATTCTGACACCGGGAATTATTGATGTGACCGGGCTGCAAAATTTGCCGGATGAAGAAGTCTTTGGTCCGCTGCTGGCGGTGATTCGCTATGACGATTTTGACCGCGCAATCCGACTCGCTAATCACACCCGCTACGGGCTGGCATGCGGGTTGATTTCGCCGCAGCGCGACAAATTTGAACGCCTGTTGATCGAAGCACGCGCAGGGATTGTGAACTGGAACAAACCGCTGACCGGGGCGGCGAGTACAGCACCGTTTGGCGGAGTGGGTGCCTCAGGTAACCATCGTGCCAGCGCCTGGTATGCTGCGGATTACTGCGCATGGCCGATGGCGTCACTGGAATCGCCTGACTTAACGCTGCCCGCCAGCCTGTCACCGGGTCTGGATTTTAGTGCACAGGGAGAAACGCCATGAGCGCCCGTGAAGTGAATTTCGATGGTTTACCGGGTCTGACGCATCATTACGCGGGACTGTCGTTTGGTAATGAGGCCTCAACGCGTTATCAGCACCAGGTCTCCAACCCGAAGTTGGCGGCGTTGCAGGGGTTGATGAAGATGAAAGCCCTGGCCGATATGGGCTTTGCCCAGGGCGTGATCCCACCGCATGAGCGCCCCAATATTGCGGCGTTGCGCCAGATTGGCTTCAGCGGCAGCGATGAACAGGTGCTGGCGCAGGCGGCCAAACAGAATCCGGCCCTGCTGTCTGCCGCCAGTTCCGCCTCAGCGATGTGGGTGGCTAATGCTGCCACGGTTTCGCCATCAGCCGACAGCGCCGATGGTCGCGTGCACCTCACCGTGGCGAACCTGAATAATAAATTCCACCGCGCCATGGAAGCGCCAACGACAGGCGCGCTGCTGCGGGCTATCTTCCGCGATCCTGAGCACTTCAGCGTGCACGATGCTTTACCTCAGGTGGCAATGTTCGGTGACGAAGGGGCGGCAAATCATAACCGCTTTAGCCGGGGTTATGGTGAGGCCGGTGTGCAGATGTTTGTCTATGGTCGTGCCGAGCTGAACGGTGGCGAGGCTCCAACGCGCTACCCGGCGCGTCAGACGCGTGAAGCCAGCGAAGCGGTAAGCCGCCTGCATCAGCTTGATGCGGCGCGCACGGTGTTTGCCCAGCAGAATCCGGTGGTGATCGATCAGGGCGTGTTTCATAACGACGTGATTGCGGTCAGCAACCAGCACGCGCTGTTTTGCCATCAGCAGGCGTTCTTACACCAGCCGCAGCTGCTGGCTGAACTGGCCGAAAAAATACCAGGATTTATCGCGATTGAAGTGCCTGGCGAGCGCGTCAGTGTGGCGGATGCGGTGGCAACCTATCTGTTTAACAGCCAGCTGTTAAGTAAGGACGATGGCAAGATGTTACTGGTGCTGCCTGATGAAGCACGGCGTCATGCCGGCGTCTGGTCATATCTGACGGAGCTGGCGGCCAGCGGCGGCGTGATTGATGAACTGAAGGTGTTCGACCTGCGTGAAAGTATGTGCAACGGCGGCGGCCCGGCCTGTTTGCGACTGCGTGTGGTGCTGAATGCACAGCAGCAGGCGGCAGTTAATCCGGCGGTCATGATGAACGATCGGTTATTCGCGACCCTCAATGCCTGGGTGGAGCGTCACTACCGCGATCGGCTGTCGCAGGCTGACCTTGCCGACCCTCATTTGCTGCGCGAAGGACGCGAAGCACTCGAAGAGCTGACGAAGCTGCTAAACTTAGGCAATGTGTACCGTTTTCAGCAGTAAAGCGATGATCGCAGGGCCGGAGATCTTCTCCGGCCTGTCAGGGCTGAACGGCGATTATTCTAAGGAGTATCGATGCAGGATTTCCTCACATTAACCCTCAACGGGCACAGCCCTGCGCATTCGGAAGGGCAGAATGCGCATCTGAGCTGGCGCTGGATTGACGTGGGTATTCTTGAACTGACGCCGAATGAGACGGTGTCGATGGCGCTGGTGGTCTCCGCGGGCATTCATGGTAATGAAACGGCCCCCGTAGAGATCCTCGAGCAGCTTCTCGAGCCGCTGTTGCGTGGTGAGCAGCCGCTGTTAACCCGCTTGCTGGTGATTTACGGCAATCCGGCTGCGCTGCGCCAGAATAAGCGTTATCTGCACGGCGACATGAACCGCATGTTTGGCGGCCGCTGGCAGCAGTATGAGGATTGCCCCGAAGCGCGTCGTGCCTGGCGGCTGGAGCAGGCAATGGAAAACTTCTGGCAGGCGGGTGAATATGAAGAGGTGCGCTGGCATATCGACATGCACACGGCAATCCGTGGTTCGTATCACACCCGTTTCGGTGTGATGCCGCTGCGTGAGACGCCGTGGCCTGAAACCTTTATGGACTGGCTGGCCGCTGCCGGACTGGATGCACTGGTGTTTCACCGGGCACCGGGCGGGACGTTTACGCATTACAGTAATCAGCATTTCCAGGCTGCCAGCTGTACGCTGGAACTGGGTAAAGCGTTACCCTTCGGTGAGAACGATCTGAGCCAGTTTGCGGCTTCTGCGCAGGCGCTGCACGCATTGATCAGCGGCGGCGCATTACCTGAGGTGGCAGAGCCGCCACGCCGCTATCGCGTGTCACAGCAAATTACCCGGCTTTCCGAAAAATTTGTATTACATATGAGTCCTGAGACGCTGAACTTCACCGCTTTCCCGCAGGGGGCGCTGTTGGCGGAAGATGGCGATAAGCGCTATTACGTCCAGCAGGCGCGGGAATTTGTTCTGTTCCCGAACCCTGCTGTCGCCACGGGCTTACGCGCCGGGCTGATGCTGGTGGAAGACAGTGCGCATAACGAGGCGCTGGGATCGACGTTACCCTAAGGGAATGCGATAGAATGCGGCCGGACCACGGTCGCACTTTTATTGCGCTCTGCTGGTGTGGTTCATTGCACAGTAACAGGTAAAGACGCTAACTTTTTCCTTCCGCTATTCTGCCTTCCGTATTACACTTCTCCATAATCTCTGCATAAATCCCCGTAAATTCATACTCTTTTGCAATTCCTCACCGAATCCTTCGCATTGTCTCCATGATTGGCGATAGATTGTCTTTTATGCTTTCACGGCTTTACTCTGCCTCTGAGTACTTGACGTTCAGCGTCGTAAACTTGCTTTCGACATCACGACAACTGAATTGCCACAGACTGAAATATAAGGACAATATTATGCGTAAATTATCTTCTTTCGTTGTAGCCGCTACACTGGCCTTGGGTACTGCTGGTATCGTTCATGCCGCAGCGGATACCTTAACCCCCCCGCCAGCGGGCGCTGAAAAACCGATGATGCATAAGCCACCACGCCATGGCGGTATGCATGAAATGTTCAAGGGGCTGAATTTGACGGATGCGCAGAAACAACAGATGCGCACCATTATGAAAGAGTCGCACAAAGAGATGGAGCGTCCTTCCCTGGAAGAGCGTCGTGCGATACACAGCATTATCGCAGCAGACAGCTTCGACCGGACTAAAGCGGAAGCCCAGGCAACGGAGATGTCGGCGAACGGCAAAGCGCGCGCACTGTCGATGCTGGAAACGCAGAACAAACTGTATAACGTGCTGACTCCTGAGCAGAAAAAACAGTTTAATCAGAATTTTGAGAAACGTCTGACAGAAAAACCACAGCATGAAGGTAAAATGCTTCCTGCAGACGACTAAACCTCGCTGACATAGATTGGAGACCGCCGACGTTGCCCACCTTGCCTGAATGGCGGTGGTCAGCGTCGGCGGTTTTGTTTACAGGGGCAGGGGGATCACGGGCAGTTTGCCCGAGAGCAGCGGTTTGCAAAGGATTTTGTAGCCATCGCTGTCAAATCCTGGCGGCGTTTTGCACAGTGCGACGGCGTCTTCCAGTTCGCTGACCGATCCCAGATACAGCCAGTTATTGATCACATGTATCTGCTTTTGCATCTCTCCCTCTTCAATCACCGCCACTGCGCCAGGCCATGGCCAGCACTGAAGCCGTACGGCTTCCAGCGCGGCCAGTAAACGCTGCTGATGTTCCTCGGGTGGCTCTTTACCGCAGCAGGCACCTGCACAGCGCTTCAGGGCAAAACGAAAGCAGGCTCGTCCTTTGCTTAACGGCTCCAGACCCAGCAGGCCGTAACAGAGCTGTTGTTCATCGGCGATCTTCTGCAGCGTAGCCAGCGCAGCGCGGCGATGTGCATACAGACCAAACAGATTCGATGTATGGGAAAAATCGACCTCTTTGGCATAGACTACGTCGGGCCGACCCTCACGGATTTGCAGTGCGCAGAGCTGGCGGTTTTTGCGCAGGCGCTTATTAAACAGCGGTTGCTGTAGCTTGATCATCTGTGCTTCCAGCAACAGAGCGCCCATCTCTCCGGCGGTAGGAATAAAACTGATGCGCCTGGCCTGATACAGCATTCTTGCCTCGGCTGGGGTGCGCAGGTGCGACAGCACGCGGCTGCGGATATTGACACTTTTGCCGATATAGAGCGGCAGTCTGTCGCTTTCGCCGTGGAAGGTATACACACCGGGCAGGGCGGGGAGACTGGAAAGCCACGGACGGAGTTGCTCGGGGTATTGGTAGAGGGTTTCTGCCTCGAAAACAGGGCGACGGCTGGCTATTTTTTTTGTCACTCACGACTCCACTTACTGGTTACTTGTACAGTGTAGCAGTGAATGCAGGGATGAAAAAGCAGCGGGGTGGCAGGATGCCGCCCCGCTGAGGGTTATTTCTTCCAGAAATCGTCGAAGACGGTAATCGGTGGGCGACGTTTATGCTCCGTTTTCAGATACCAGCTTTCAATGGTTTTCGCCGCGCTGGCATCGATCGTTTCGCCTTGAAGATAACGATCGATCATCTCATAGGTCACGCCCAGCGCGACTTCATCCTGCAAACCTGGACGGTCATCTTCCAGGTCGGCCGTAGGCTGTTTCAGATAGAGATGTTCCGGGCAACCCAGCGCTTTCAATAGCTGTTTTCCCTGGCCTTTGTTGAGACGGAAAATCGGGTTAATGTCCGTACCGCCATCGCCATACTTGGTGAAAAATCCAGTGACCGCTTCGGCAGCATGATCGGTACCGACCACCACACCTGCTGTCATACCCGCGATGCTGTACTGAGCTTTCATACGCTCACGGGCTTTCTCATTACCACGAATAAAATCAGACAGCGTAATACCTGCCTCGCGCAGTGCCTGCTCGCTGGCCTGCACCGCCGCCTTGATGTTAACCGTCAGTACGCGGTCTGGCTGGATAAACGTAATCGCATCCTGGCAATCTTGCTCGTCAGCCTGAATGCCGTGCGGCAGACGTACGGCGATAAACTGGTAAGTCGTATCGCCGGTTTCGTCACGCAGTTCGTTGATGGCGGTCTGGCACAGTTTTCCGGTTAACGTAGAGTCCTGACCGCCGCTGATCCCCAGCACGAGCGTTTTCAGGAACGGATAGGTTTTCAGATACGACTTGAGAAACTCTACGCTGGTGCGAACTTCTTCACGGGCATCAATAGTGGGTTTGACGCCCAGCGCCTTGATAATGTCCTGTTGCAAAGCCATTGACCTCTCCTCAGATTCAGCGCCGACAGACGGCGGCCAGATGCATTTTTGTCTGTTAAAGCTAACCTGCATGGCGCGAAACAACAAATACTTATTCGCGCCACACGCTGATATATCAGGCGTTTTTCGGTTTCACTGCCAGCAGGGTAAACATCAATATGGCCAGCATATAGCAACCGAATATGGTGGCGGTCATGGTCAGTACCGATGTGCCGCCAATGCCAGTTACCGGCACGCTGATGCCGCCCAGGGTAAACATGGTGACGCCAATCACCGCTGAGGCGCTGCCCGCCCGGTGACCCTGGCTTTGCATCGCCAGCGATGACGCGGTGACGGAAATGACCCCGTTACTGGCCACGCTAAAGAACAGCGCAACCAGCACCAGCGGCAGAGCCGCGCCGCTTAAACCTGCCAGCAGCAAACTACTGGATGAGATAAACGCCAGTGTCAGACCACCTTTCAGCACCCGGTATTCACCCCAAAGCGGGCAGAGACGGGCACTGACCTGTGATGCAATTATCAGGCCGACACCGTTCGCAGCAAAACATAAACTGAAGGCCTGCGGCGACAGTTGGTAGACTTGTTGCAACACGAAAGGGGAGGCGCCGATGTAAGCGAACATGCCGGACATCATAAAGCCCTGAGTCAGGCAGAATCCCATAAACGGACGATGAGTGACCACCTGACCTAAGGCGGCCCACGCAGAGAAGATACTGCCCTCGCTACGTCGTTCCGGGGGCAGAGTTTCATGCAGCTTGATACGTGCCAGAATAAACAGCAGCAGTGCGATGAGTGCGATGACCATAAACAGGCCCCGCCAGTCGAGGAAGGCCATCAGTGCGCCACCCATCACCGGGGCGGCAATCGGGGCCAGTCCGTTCACCAGCATCAACAGGGCGAAGAAGCGGGTTAACTCGTGCCCGCTATACATATCGCGAGCGATAGCACGTGACAGAACCGCGCCGCCGGCGCCGGACAATCCTTCAAACAGGCGTGCCAGCAGAAGCTGGTGGATATCCTGCGCCAGCGCACAGCCGATCGATGCCACCAGCAGCAATACCAGTGACAGCAGCAAAGGACGAATGCGGCCATATTTATCACTCAAGGGGCCAAAAAACAGCTGCCCAAGACCGAGGCCAAGCAACCCGGCGGTCAGGCTCAGCTGGGCAGTGGCCGTTGGGGTGTTCAGGTCCGTGGCCAACTCTGGCAGAGCGGGCAGATAGAGGTCGATGCAAAGCGGGCCCAGGGCCGCCAGCAGTCCGAGCGTGATGGCATAGCCAAGACGTTTGGGGTGTACAGGTGTCATGATTCCTCTGATTTAAAAAGAAGGTCGTTAATGTGTTGATATAAGGTGTAGAGGCGCTCGGGTGAGGCTTTTTGCGGTGTCAGCCGACGATAAGAGGTGCCTTCAACCATCACGGCGAGGATCTCGACGCTGGCCCGAACCCGTTCGGCACTGAATTCGGGATGCAGGCGGGCAACTTTCTGACAGGCATGGCTGAACATGCGCTCATCAGCATCAGCTATCATTTGTGCCACGCGCGGGTTACGGGTGGCTTCGGCAGCCACTTCCACCATCAGCGCTTCATCATCTTCATCCTGAGCTTCACGCCATGCCAGCATCCTTGCCAGATGAATATTGCTGCTGGTGGCGAGCATCTCCTGCACACGGGAGTCAATAATTCGCTTCACGATTTCCTGGATAATCGCATCTTTATTGGTGAAATAACGATAAATCTGGCCGACACTCAACTGCGCTTCAGTGGCCAGTTGCGCCATACTGGCGGCATGAAAACCATGCTGACGGAAACAGCGACGGGCGGCGATAATGATTTCATCCTGGCGCAGACGATGGCGGGCATCACGGGCTTCTGTTTGCAGGCTCACTGGTGCTCCACTGTCAGGTAAAACGGTCCTGTAAACGCGGATGACGCAGATCAGGATAGTCAGTGCGAATGTTCATTCTCAATCTGTAGATTATAAGCACCCTACGGAGGTAACTGATAATAATTTGACGCCAAAAAGTTGAAAAATCTGTATTTCTATTCCAGGCTTAACGTTACACGGATAAGACACGAGGAAGAATAAATGCGTAAAATGACGGGATTGATAGGTGCCGCAGTAGCACTGGCTGTGTTATCTGGTTGTACAGCTTACGACCGCGCTGAAAGCTATGCGACGAAACCAGTCGTACAGGATGTGAAAAAAGGTATGACGCGTCAGCAGGTTCGTGATATTGCCGGCCCACCATCAACCGAAATTACGATGGTACATGCGCGTGGTACGTGCCAGACCTATGTGTTGGGTGAACGTGACGGCAAGCAGCAAACCTACTTCGTTAGCTACGCTGACACCGGTCGCGTAATGAACTACGGCTTCCAGAGCTGTAAAGAGTACGATACCGATCCTCAGGTTAATCAGTAGCAGATTGTCTGAATAAAAAGAGGCCACTTCGGTGGCCTTTTTTTATACGGAGTTTTCTTCTGTCGTTTATGCCGGAACACTTAATGCTTTCTGGCTGCGTGACCAGATGCGGTGCATCGCCAGTGCCGCGACAAAATCGCTCATTAATTTACCTTCCGCTTTGCTTTCCGTAATAATGCCTTCCTCCTGTTCGTCGTCAGTCAGACCAAAGTGCGCCGCAAAGCGCCGTGCATCTCCACTCAGACCGATCACTTTCAGGTGTTTATAAGCCTCCAGAAGGAAATAGCACGCATCGCCGCGCAGCAGCAGCGCATCGATATTGCCATCCGGAACGATGACAGCATCAAAAGCGAGTGAGGGCAACGCGCTAAAGGTGCCATCCACGGGAAGTGAGGAACCATCGCTGGCGGTTACCTCGCCCATGTGCGCCGCCAGCAGTTTTGCATGTACGCCATGTTGTTTAAGTGCCAGAAAAATAGCCAGCGTATCAGCAGCATCAACGCCATCGCTGACAAGCAGAGCAACCTGCCGGCCTTTGATATTGCCGCTGGGAACAGCATAAAGGCTCAGGCTGGCATCTTTTTTCAGACCATTAATGTCCTTAGGAGGGGCGGTCTGCATCTGCTCATCGGACAGCGTCACACCCAGATGTTCAGCCACACCGGTGGCGAGAGAGATATCAATATGCGTCAGCTGATCCACCACGCGTTCGCGGATAGCACTACGGCTCACCTTACTTAATTCAAAGGAGAAGGCTTCAATAATGTGCTGCTGTTCTACGGGCATCTGGCTGAGCCAGAACAGCCGTGGCTGAGAGTAATGCTCATCAAATGTGGGGCTGCGCTCACGGACTTTATGACCCTCAATGCGTTCCTGGTAGCTTTCGAATCCACCCCGCTGAGCCGCAGGAGGGGTTTCCCTCGGCCAGTTGTCATTAATCGAGTTAGGTTCGTAGTTGGCCGGGTTGGTATCGATATCCATGCGATGCATACCCTGACGCTGAAAGTTGTGATAAGGACACACCGGGCGATTGATGGGAATTTCGTGGAAGTTAGGCCCACCAAGACGACTGATTTGCGTATCGGTGTAAGAAAAAAGGCGTCCCTGAAGCAACGGGTCATTGGTGAAGTCCATGCCAGGAACGATATGGCCTGGATGGAAGGCGACCTGTTCAGTTTCGGCGAAGAAGTTATCCGGGTTACGGTTCAGTACCATCTTGCCAATCAGCTCTACGGGGACCAGTTCTTCAGGGATCAGCTTGGTGGCATCCAGCAGATCAAAATCAAAAGCAAACTCATCGCTCTCTTCTACCAGCTGTACGCCCAGTTCGTACTCAGGGAAATCACCGGCCTCAATAGACTCCCACAGATCACGACGATGGAAATCCGGATCGCGGCCGCTGAGTTTCTGGGATTCATCCCATAGCAGTGACGCTTTACCTGCCACCGGTTTCCAGTGAAAACGCACAAAGGTGGCGTGACCTGCGGCATTGATAAAGCGGAAGGTGTGAATACCAAAACCTTCCATAGTGCGATAGCTGCGCGGGATGCCACGGTCGGACATTGCCCACATAACATTGTGCAGGGTCTCGGGCTGAAGCGAGACATAATCCCAGAAACTGTCATGAGCGCTACCGCCTTGCGGCATTTCATTATGCGGTTCGGGCTTCACTGCATGGACAAAGTCAGGGAATTTGTGCGCATCCTGAATGAAGAAAACCGGGGTATTGTTACCCACTAAGTCGAAGACACCTTCATCGGTATAAAACTTGGTGGCGAAACCGCGAATATCGCGCACGGTATCGGCTGAACCCGCACCGCCCTGAACCGTTGAGAAACGGACAAAAACGGGGGTAACAGTATCAGGTGAGGTCAGAAAACTGGCTTTAGTGATATCACTCATATCACGGTAGGGCTGGAAATAACCATGTGCAGCCGAACCGCGCGCATGAACAACCCTTTCCGGAATTCGCTCATGGTCAAAATGGGTGATTTTTTCGCGCAGAATGAAGTCTTCGAGCAGGGTTGGGCCTCGAGTCCCTGCGCGCAGTGAATTCTGGTCATCCGCGATCCGCGTGCCCTGATTGGTGGTCAGGGGCTGATTTTTTCCGCTCTTGCGAAAGGGGTCAAGTGCATCAACTTTAGTGTTGGCAGGTGAGGAAAGGTGGCCGCTATCCGGGAGTTCGTTTTTTTTTGACATAATACACTGCTCCAGTGACGGGCTTTCGGGTACCAGTAACTATAGAACAGTGAGCGGTATACGCCTGCAAAATGGAGGGATAAGTCAAATTGATGGCAGGAAATAAAAAAGGGCCGGCAGGATACCGGCCCGTAAACGGCAATTAACGGTGAGCTAATTCGGCTTCGTTATCCGCATCGGTATTCAAAATCTTCTTATCCGTTTGCTTCAGCCACTGACTGGTCAGCGTTCCGGCAGTCATGGAGCCGTTAACGTTCAGCGCAGTACGCCCCATATCGATCAGCGGTTCGATGGAGATCAGCAAAGCGACCAGGGTGACAGGCAGGCCCATCGCCGGCAGTACGATCAGAGCAGCAAAGGTGGCACCGCCGCCAACGCCTGCCACACCCGCAGAACTGAGGGTGACAATGCCTATCAACGTGGCAATCCACATCGGTTCGAACGGGTTGATGCCAACGGTTGGCGCAACCATCACTGCCAGCATGGTCGGATAGAGACCGGCACAGCCGTTCTGACCGATAGTGGCACCGAATGAGGCGGCAAAGCTGGCGATGGATTCAGGAATACCCAGACGGCGGGTTTGAGCCTCAACGCTCAGCGGGATAGTGGCGGCACTGGAACGGCTGGTGAAGGCAAAGGTAATCACTGGCCACACTTTGCGGAAGAAGCGCAGTGGATTTACACCGTTAACCGACAGCAGCAGGGCGTGCACGGCGAACATAATCGCCAGGCCAAGATAGGATGCCAGCACGAAGCTACCCAGTTTAATAATGTCGCTGAGGTTGGATGTGGCGACGACTTTGGTCATCAGCGCCAGCACGCCGTACGGCGTCAGCTTCATAATCAGGCGGACCAGCTTCATCACCCACGCTTGCAGCGTATCGATGGCTTTCAGAACACGCTGACCTTTTTCGGCATCATCCTTCAGCAGTTGCAGCGCGGCAACACCGAGGAAGGCCGCGAAGATCACCACGCTGATAATTGACGTCGGATTGGCACCGGTCAGATCGGCAAACGGATTCTTCGGAACAAAAGAGAGCAACAGCTGCGGCGCACTGAGGTCAGCAACTTTGCCGACGTAATTATTTTGGATCGCAGCCAGACGCGCACTTTCCTGCACACCCTGCACCAGTCCACTGGCATTCAGGCCAAACAGCCAGGTAACAAAGATCCCGACTGCCGCTGAAATCGCGGTAGTGAACAGCAGAACACCAATCGTCAGCAGGCTGATTTTACCCAGTGATGACGCGTTGTGCAGACGGGCAACTGCGCTGAGGATAGAGGCAAATACCAGCGGCATAACAATCATTTGTAACAGCTGAACATAGCCGTTACCGACGAGGTTAAACCAGCTGACCGACTCTTTAATGATCGGGCTGTTTTCGCCGTAGATCGCGTGAAGGGCCAGCCCGAACAGTACCCCGATCACCAGACCGAACAGCACTTTCTTTGACAGGCTCCAACCTGTGCGACCGGTTTTTGCTACCAGCAGCAGCAGGGCGACAAACGCCACAAGGTTAATGATTAGCGGAAAGTTCATTCCCATTTTCTCCCAATAAATACGGACTACAATGTCGCCATGCTGGTGACAATTAATTTTTGACGCGCAGAAAGTAAAAACAGTGGCGGAATGGTATCAGCTACTTATGGTGCAGCCTTATATCCAGATGGAATTATTTATAACTTTTCGGTGTTATTTGAACACTTAATCAACCCTTCGTTTATTAATTAATCGCTCAATGTGATATTGCGCGGAGCTGACCACCTGGTTTGTCCAGCCGGATGCACCAAAAGGTAGCGAGCTGGGGGGGAACCAGATGGCATAGCCGACTAAAACCAGGCACAGGGCGCGCTCCAGCTGATTGCCTTTTTGGCTGTTCAGCACGGGCAAACGAAAGCGCCAGCGACAGGGCCAGAGCAGCGGCACGCCAGCGGGTGTCAGCATGTCGGCGACGATGTGGCTCAGATAACCCAGCACCATCCCCTGAAAAGCATCCGCTGGAATCAGCCAGGCGTCCGGGAGCTTTAACTGCAACAGGGCAACGCCCCCGACGACTGCCAGCAGGCTGTGGGTGAACCCCCGGTGGCCAAACGCACGGGCGATAGGATGCGATAGCCACCTCAGGCGCTGGCCCAGAAACGACTTCGGATGGTCGATATCGGGCAACAGGCAGGTCAGCAACGTAGCGGGGATAATGTGCCACCAGTCTGCGCTGGCCAGAACGGGAGTGAGTTCGGCACGTTTCGCAAAAATTGCACTGGCGATGGCAAAAATAAGATGGCCTTCGGCCGTCATGGGAGTACCTGGCTGCATAACTGTCAATGCATCCAGTATAGGGAATATATACAGTAGAATAAATATGTGACGCTGTAACGAAAGATAAATAATTTGGCATTAATCGTGCGGTGAACAAAGCGTGAGCGGCTTTTGTTCACCGCAGCGCATTAACGTGCCAGCCAGCCACCGTCTACCGCCAGCGTAGAGCCATTGACGTAGTCAGCGGCCGCAGAGGCGAGAAATACCACCGGGCCCATCATATCGTCACTTTGACCCCAGCGTCCGGCAGGGATGCGATCCAGAATTTGCTGATTCCTGTCTTCATCGTCGCGTAGCTGTTCCGTGTTATTGGTGGCCATATAACCGGGGGCGATGGCATTGACGTTGATGCCATACTGCGCCCATTCATTGGCCATCAGGCGCGTGAGCCCCATCACGGCGCTTTTTGACGCCGTGTAGGACGGCACCCGGATCCCCCCCTGATAAGAGAGCATTGAAGCGATATTGATGATTTTACCCCCACGCCCCTGGCGAACAAACTGGCGGGCTACCGCCTGTGAGAGGAAAAACAATGTCTTGCTGTTAACGTTCATTACGTCATCCCAGTCACGTTCGCTGAAGTCGAGCGCGTCTGCCCGGCGAATAATCCCGGCATTGTTGACCAAAATATCTAACTGTGGGCAGGCGGTCAGCGCCTGATCCATCACGCTCTCAAGGCAATGGCTGTCGGAAAGGTCTGCCGTGATGCTGACAAACCGTCGCCCGGTGGCCATGACTTTTTGTGCAGTCTCGCTGGCAGAGGAGCGATTAACACCAATAATATCGCATCCTGCCTGGGCCAGCCCAAGCGCCATTCCCTGACCAAGACCGGTGTTACAGCCGGTAATCATGGCCACTTTGCCTTCAAGATTAAATGTGTTCAGGATCATCGTGGCTCCTTATAGATAAGTGGGCACGCGCCATGGCAGAGATGACATAACGGATATGCGCGAGCCGGTTAACGGAGCATAGGCAGAAGCGGGGATGAATTCAACAAAAATGAAACGATGTTTTATTTATTTTAACGGCAATGGGTGATAATAAAAAACCAGGCGGACGCATTGCCGCCTGGTACTGACTCAGCGTCCGTGCAGATGCTGTGCTGTAAGCTCTTCAAGGCTGGCGAGTTTTACGTCAGCCAGTGACCAGCGCAGATCGGCGGCATGAGCGGCATCCGGGACGACGATAGAGCGCATACGTCCTGCTTTGGTGGCGATCATGCCGTTAAATGAGTCTTCCAGCGTCACGCAGTTGAGCGGATCCACGCCCAGGCGGGCGGCCGCATCCAGATAGACCTGCGGGTGGGGTTTACTGTAAGGCAGCGCCTCTGCCGAGGCCAGGACCTCAAAGTACTGGCGCAGGTTGAACATCTCCAGCACACGTTCCAGCATAAATAGCGGTGAGGCAGACGCGAGGCCGATCTTCAGTCCCTCGGACTGACAGAGCTGTAATGCCTGTTCAACACCGGGCAGGAGCGGCCGGGTTTCTTCGACCAGACTCAGTGCCCGTGCGATGACTCGCTGGGTGACTTCGGCCTGGGAGGGGCCTTTCCACGGCAGGTTTTCATACCACATGCGTACCACCTGATCGATACGCAGACCCAGCGCATCCGGCATTTCACCGCGACGGCTGAGGTCAACATCAAGGGTGGTTAAGATATCCAGCTCGGCTTGTTGCCACAGGGGCTCGGAATCAATCAGCAGACCATCCATATCAAAAATGGCGGCGAGTACAGGGCGGTGATAAGACATGCTACGGCTCCATTTAACAGTTTATGGCAGCTTAGCACGAAGTGTTGATGAAAAAATTATCATCGCGGCAGGCTGTCTGTGTAAACCTGGCATTAACTCTGCATTTTGCAGGCACTTTTATGTCACTACAGGTAAACTGACAGGCAGACAACAGATGGACTGGAGAAAGCATGACATATCAACAGGCTGGCAGGGTTGCGATTATAAAGCGCATCGCGGGCTGGATTATTTTTATTCCTGCGTTGTTATCGACGCTGATTTCACTGCTGGGTTTTCTGGAAAAGAGTCGTGAGCAGCGCGAAGGTATCAATGCGGTGATGCAGGATTTCGCCCATGTGATGATTGATATGATCCGCTTCAATACCGGTTTTCTCTCCGGCTTCTGGGCACATTCGCCCATACCGGACTTTAATCAGGGGACGAATGTCCTGTTCTGGATTATTTATGTGCTGATTTTTGTTGGTCTGGCGTTACAGGCCTCGGGAGCACGTATGTGGCGGCAGACGCGTTTTCTGCGTGAGAGTCTGGAAGATCAGATGATCCTGGAGAAAGCGCGCGGCACAGAAGGGCAAAGCCGGGAACAGCTGGAAGCAAAAATTGTGGTGCCACGGCACACGATTTTCCTGCAAATCTTCCCGCTCTACATCCTGCCGGTGATCATCATAGTGGCAGGATATTTTGTGTTGAAACTGGCTGGCTTCATCTACTAAGCCAGCCCTCATACCCACGTTTGCGTTCTGCCATCAGGCAGGGCGCGCGTGGCGTTTTACCCGCTCATCGGTATCCAGCAATGCGCTTGTGGCCCGTTGCGCCTCTCCCAGCCAGCGTCCGCCAAAGACATTGGCGCGGTTAAGCAGGTAATAGAGCTGATAGACAGGCTGCCGTTGCAGGAAGTCGCCAGGCAGCGGCCAGACTGACTGGTAACCATCATAAACCTGCACCGGAACATCCGGGAACCAGGACAGCATCGCCAGATCGCATTCACGATCCCCCCAGTAGCAGGCGGGATCAAATATCCACGGTCCGCTGTCACTTCCGGCACAGTTGGCCGGCCACAGGTCGCCATGCAGCAGGGACGGCTGAGGGTGATGTGATTCCAGAATCGCTTGTGCACAATGGACAATCAGTTCGCTGTCACCATACTGAATGCCTTTCTCTGCGGCGAGCTGAAGCTGCCAGCCGATGCGCTGTTCGGCAAAGAATACCGACCAGCGGCGCAACCAGCTGTTCGGCTGCAGGGAGGTGGTGATGTTATTGTCGAAGTCGAGGCCAAACTGCGGTTGTTCACTCCACTGATGAAGGTGCGCCAGCTGCTGACCCAGTTGAAAAGCACCATGGGCATCAAGCGGCCTGACCGGGATGTACTCAAGCAGTAAAAAGCTGGTATCGCGATCGCTACCCACCCCGTATACCGCCGGTACGCGCACTGTCTGACTGCGTGCCAGCAGCTGTAACTGATCGGCTTCCCATGTGAACAGGTCCTGCATGTCACGCTGGTTACATTTAACGAAGATTTCATGCTCACCAAAGCGCAGATACCAGGTGGGATGAACATCACCACCGGGCAGCTCGCTGCGTTCGGTGATCTCTGCCGGCCCCAACTGCTCACTCAACAGACGACGAATGGCTGACCACATAGGACACTCCTCTTTTTCGCTGTGATTGCACTATGGTAACGCTTAAAGAATAACCAAAATCTGCGTTTGCGCACGTTAAGCGCCCGTCTTTACAAAAACTTAGTCGGTGTTACTGCGGAAGTCTTCCCAGTGCTGAACGTCAAGTTGCGGTACTTCTCCCAGTACCTGTTCACCGATCCCCACCGCTTGCTGGTGGATATCCTCTTCTGACAAAGCGGTAATGATGCCGAAACTGTTGGTGCCAAGTTCGTGTGGATGACCATCGTCATCTTTCAACGTGGTAGAAAATCCACTACTAATCAGCGCACTACTGAGTTCCAGCACATCTGACAAACCTTTTTCATCGTAATGAAAAGTCACAACATACTGATGGATCCCCTGATTACTCATCATTCACCTCATTGTAAAAAAACATGTTTTCAGCGTAGCCCATCCTGAAGGGGGCGCAGTAAAATCAGCATATCGTAGGGGGGATGTGGCGCATTAACACATTTGTCCGTGTTGCAAATCAGAGCAGGGGGCTTGAGAAAGAGGTGAAGAAGAAAGCGGCCCGTTGACTGGGGGAATTTTACATTTAGTCACATTGCTGACGGTTTTCGGTGAAAAAATGCCCGTCACTAAAGATATTTCTTATTTACAGCCAGGTGTTTTCTCACCAAATACCCTCTATAATGCGCCGCGTTAATGGGAATGTTCTCAATAACGGTGCTGTTTTGTCATGATGCTTTGTAAAAAGAGCGAATTAACAAATTGTTACGAATATTACCGTAAAATGCGTTGATCGTCCTTCAAAACGCTTCAGACTCACTCTTTTAAAAACTGTCGTACGGGTCACATTTAAATGAAAGCGCTTAATAAGCTGTCTGTAGTTCTGCTGCTCTCCGGGGGAGCACTGTGTCAACAAGCCCTGGCGGATAATAACGTCTTCACGGTTATGGATGACCCTTCCACGGCGAAAAAAGATTTTGAAGGCAACGCCGCTGCGGGTTATCTGGCGCAGTCTGGCAACACCACCAGCTCCTCTGCAACGGCAAACACCAACCTGACCTGGTATACGCCAAGCTTTGCATACAGCCTGTGGGGCAACGCCAGTAACACCTCTTCCAATGATGAGCGTTCTTCAGAGACTTATCAGGTGGGTGGCCGTACGCGTTACAACATGAACAGTGCCGATTACCTGTTCGGCCAGGCAAGCTGGTTAAGTGACCGTTTCAATGGCTACGATGGTCGTTCCATCCTGGCGGCAGGTTATGGTCGTCAGCTGCTGAATGGCCCGGTGCACTCACTACGTGTGGAAGCCGGTCCTGGTGTGCGTTATGACGATTACCATCAAGGTGGCCATGAAACTCAGGCGCTGGCTTACGGTGCATTTAGCTACCAGTGGCAGTTAACCGATACCACCAAGTTCATTCAGGGTGTTTCCGTTCTGGGTAGCGACGATACTACCGTCAACTCAGAAACCGGTCTTCAGGTGGCGATTAATGAACATTTCGCCCTGAAAATGGCTTACAACGTGACCTGGAACCAGAATCCTCCAGAGTCTGCGCCTGATCATACTGATACCAAAACAACGATCATGCTCTCCTACGCGATGTAATCCTCAGACGAGCCGCTGCCAGCGGCTCGTTTTTCTCCTGCCTCGAATCCTCCTGCTTCGTTTCTGAACGGTTTCTCTCTGATCCTAAAGCCATTTGATGACGTATCCGTTCATTGCTTAAGACACGCCCCCGTGCAATTGACCTCTATGAAGTGTAAGATGTTCCTCCTTCTGAAGTTTCTGATAAACAGACACTTTTGAATATGTGTACCAGGCCTGTACCAAATCGGCAAATGTGAGTCGGTTTCAAGTGCAAAGTGCTTGTTGTATAACGTAAATTTTAATTTTGCATGTAATCTTACGTGTGGGTTACCACTGCAATTAAGGATGTTTCATGCCTGTTATTACTCTTCCTGATGGAAGCCAGCGTTCGTTTGACCACGCCGTAAGCGTGATGGATATTGCTCTGGACATCGGTCCTGGCCTGGCGAAAGCCTGTATTGCCGGACGTGTCAATGGCGAACTGGTTGATGCGGTTGACCCGATCACCGAAGACGCACAAGTTGCCATCATCACGGCGAAAGACGATGCGGGTCTGGAAATTATTCGTCACTCCTGCGCCCACCTTTTAGGGCACGCGATCAAGCAACTGTGGCCAGATACGAAAATGGCTATCGGTCCTGTTATCGACAACGGTTTTTACTATGATGTTGATCTCGACCGTACGCTGACCCAGGAAGACATTGAGCTGCTGGAAAAGCGTATGCACCAGTTAGCTGAGACGAATTACGACGTCATCAAGAAGAAAGTCAGCTGGCAGGAAGCGCGTGATGCCTTCGCTGCACGTGGTGAGACTTATAAAACCACCATCCTTGATGAAAATATCAGCCACGACGATCGTCCTGGTCTGTATCATCACGAAGAATATGTGGATATGTGCCGTGGCCCGCACGTACCCAATATGCGTTTTTGTCATCACTTTAAGCTGCAGAAAATTTCTGGTGCTTACTGGCGTGGTGACAGCAATAACAAAATGCTGCAACGTATCTACGGCACTGCATGGGGCGATAAGAAGCAATTAGCCGCCTATCTGCAACGTCTGGAAGAAGCAGCAAAACGCGACCACCGTAAAATCGGTAAACAGCTCGACCTGTATCATATGCAGGAAGAGGCACCAGGTATGGTGTTCTGGCACAACGATGGCTGGACAATTTTCCGTGAACTGGAAGTGTTTGTTCGTACCAAGCTGAAAGAGTATGAGTACCAGGAAGTGAAAGGTCCGTTTATGATGGACCGTGTGCTGTGGGAGAAAACCGGGCACTGGGAAAACTACAAAGAGGCGATGTTTACCACCTCTTCTGAGAACCGTGAATACTGCATTAAGCCAATGAACTGCCCAGGGCACGTGCAGATTTTCAATCAGGGTCTAAAATCATACCGCGACCTGCCGTTACGTATGGCTGAGTTTGGCAGTTGCCACCGTAATGAGCCGTCAGGTGCGTTGCACGGTCTGATGCGTGTGCGTGGTTTTACCCAGGATGATGCCCACATCTTCTGTACCGAAGAACAGGTACGTGATGAGGTCAACGGCTGTATTAAGATGGTGTACGACATGTACAGCACCTTCGGCTTTGAAAAGATCGTGGTAAAACTGTCTACCCGTCCTGAAAAACGTATCGGTAGTGATGATCTCTGGGACCGTTCAGAGGCCGACCTGGCCGCTGCGCTGAAAGAGAACAATATACCGTTCGACTATCAGCCGGGTGAGGGCGCATTCTACGGCCCTAAAATTGAATTTACCCTGTATGACTGCCTCGACCGTGCATGGCAGTGCGGTACCGTTCAGCTCGACTTCTCTCTGCCGAGCCGTCTGAGTGCCTCTTATATCGGTGAAAGTAATGAACGTCAGGTGCCAGTGATGATTCACCGTGCAATCCTGGGGTCCATGGAGCGCTTTATCGGGATTTTAACCGAAGAATATGCCGGTTTCTTCCCGACCTGGTTAGCTCCTGTACAAGTTGTGGTGATGAATATCACCGATGGTCAGTCCGAATATGTTGCAGAATTGACTCGAAAACTGCAAAATGCGGGCATTCGTGCAAAAGCGGACTTGAGAAACGAGAAGATTGGCTTTAAAATCCGTGAACATACTTTACGACGTGTCCCTTATATGTTGGTCTGTGGTGATAAAGAGGTGGAAGCTGGCAAAGTTGCCGTTCGCACCCGCCGCGGTAAAGACCTGGGAAGCATGGACGTAAACGAAGTGATCGCTAAGCTGCAGGGTGAAATCCGCAGCCGCAATCTTCATCAATTGGAGGAATAAAGTATTAAAGGCGGAAAACGAGTTCAACCGGCGCGTCCTAATCGCATAAATAGAGAAATTCGCGCCACTGAGGTTCGTCTGACTGGCGTCGATGGCGAACAGATTGGTATTGTCAGTCTGAATGAAGCTTTGGAAAAAGCTGAAGAAGCGGGCGTGGATCTGGTAGAGATCAGCCCCAACGCCGAGCCGCCCGTTTGTCGTATAATGGATTACGGCAAGTTCCTTTACGAAAAAAGCAAATCTTCTAAAGAACAGAAGAAAAAGCAAAAGATTATCCAGGTTAAGGAAATTAAATTCCGTCCTGGTACCGATGATGGCGACTATCAGGTAAAACTACGCAACCTGATTCGCTTTCTGGAAGATGGCGATAAAGCCAAGATCACGCTGCGTTTCCGCGGTCGTGAGATGGCGCACCAGCAGATCGGTATGGAAGTGCTTAACCGCGTCCGTAAAGATCTGTGTGAAGATATTGATCTGGCAGTTGTCGAATCATTCCCTACAAGGATTGAAGGTCGTCAGATGATTATGGTGCTCGCTCCCAAGAAGAAACAGTAGGCCCTAAAGTAATCTTGCTGCGTGTTTCGGCACGCGGCGTGATTCGCCTGTCTGGTTCATTTTATTAACAATGCGAAGTGGATATTTTTTAAATGCCAAAGATTAAAACTGTACGTGGCGCGGCCAAGCGCTTCAAGAAGACCGCCGGTGGCGGCTTCAAGCGTAAACACGCTAACCTGCGTCATATTCTGACTAAAAAATCTACTAAGCGTAAACGCCACCTGCGTCCTAAAGGTATGGTGTCTAAAGGCGATCTGGGTCTGGTTATTGCCTGCCTGCCGTACGCATAAGTATCAATTTTTTTTAACAGAATATTAAACAGGAGAGCTAAATGGCTCGTGTAAAACGTGGTGTAGTTGCTCGCGCACGTCACAAGAAAATCTTAAAACAAGCTAAAGGCTACTACGGTGCACGTTCACGTGTATACCGTGTTGCTTTCCAGGCTGTTATCAAAGCTGGTCAGTATGCTTACCGTGACCGTCGTCAGCGGAAGCGCCAGTTCCGTCAGCTGTGGATTGCGCGTATTAACGCTGCTGCCCGCACTAACGGTATCTCTTACAGCCGCTTCATCAATGGCCTGAAAAAGGCTTCGATCGAAATCGACCGTAAGATTCTGGCTGACATCGCAGTATTCGACAAAGCAGTATTTGCTGCTCTGGTAGAAAAAGCGAAATCAGCTCTGGCGTAAGCCAGATTGAAGAGGGAGCTCGTCTCCCTCTTTTTTATTATCTGAAATGATTGACTTTTTTCCCCTCCGGCCTTTCAATAGAGCGGTCCGAAACTGCATTTAAGGTCAGCTAACCATGAATACTGCTATTTTCCGTTTCTTTTTTTACTTTAGCGCCTGATCATCGGGGGCTTTAGCGCAAAGAAAAGAAACGAAAAATCGCGCTGAAAGCCTCCCTCGTGGAGGCTTTTTTCGTTTTAGCGCACGTGAAATAACGACCGGGCGGCTATTCGTCCTGAAAAAAACAGATCAGCCAGCGTGGCTGGAAGAAGAGGAAAGCATGTCACATCTCGCAGACCTGGTGGCGAGCGCGAAAGCCGCCATCAATGATGCTCAGGATGTCGCCGCGTTAGATAACGTTCGCGTCGAATACCTGGGTAAAAAAGGGCATCTCACGCTCCAGATGACCTCCTTGCGTGAACTGCCTGCGGAAGATCGCCCGGCAGCGGGTGCGGTAATCAATGAAGCAAAACAACAGGTGCAGGAAGCGCTGAACGCGCAGAAAAACGCACTGGAATCTGCAGTGATGAACGCCCGTCTGGCGCAGGAAACCATTGATGTTTCTCTGCCGGGCCGTCGCATTGAAAACGGTGGGTTGCATCCGGTCACGCGCACCATTGACCGCATTGAAACCTTCTTTGGCGAACTGGGCTTCTCTGTCGAGACGGGCCCGGAAATTGAAGATGACTATCATAATTTCGATGCGCTGAATATTCCGGGCCACCACCCGGCGCGCGCCGATCACGATACCTTCTGGTTCGATGCCACCCGCCTGCTGCGTACTCAAACGTCAGGCGTGCAGATCCGCACGATGAAAAACCAGCAGCCGCCAATCCGCATTATTGCGCCAGGTCGCGTGTATCGTAACGATTACGATCAGACTCATACCCCCATGTTCCACCAGATGGAAGGCTTGATTGTTGATAAAAATATCAGCTTTACCAATCTGAAGGGCACCCTGCACGATTTCCTGAACAACTTCTTTGAAGAAGATTTGCAGGTTCGTTTCCGTCCGTCCTACTTCCCGTTCACTGAGCCTTCTGCTGAAGTGGATGTGATGGGTAAAAACGGCAAATGGCTGGAAGTGCTGGGTTGCGGCATGGTGCACCCTAACGTGCTGCGCAATGTGGGTATTGATCCGGAAGTGTACTCAGGTTTCGCCTTTGGTATGGGAATGGAGCGTCTGACCATGCTGCGTTACGGTGTGACCGATCTGCGTGCCTTCTTCGAAAATGATTTACGTTTCCTCAAACAGTTTAAATAAGGGCGGGTAAAACCAATGAAATTCAGTGAACTCTGGTTACGTGAATGGGTCAACCCGGCCATTGACAGTGCAGCCCTGTCCGATCAAATCACCATGGCCGGCCTTGAAGTGGACGGTGTCGATGCGGTTGCCGGTGCTTTCCATGGCGTGGTAGTAGGTGAAGTCGTTGAGTGCGGTCAGCATCCTAACGCCGACAAACTGCGCGTGACCAAAATCAATGTGGGCGGCGAACGCCTGCTGGATATCGTCTGCGGTGCACCCAACTGCCGCCAGGGGCTGAAAGTGGCCGTGGCAACCGTGGGTGCGGTACTGCCGGGCGATTTCAAAATCAAAGCCGCAAAACTGCGCGGTGAGCCGTCAGAAGGCATGCTGTGCTCTTTCTCCGAGCTGGGTATTTCCGACGACCACAACGGCATCATTGAACTGCCGCTGGATGCGACTATCGGCACAGATATCCGCGATTATCTCAAGCTGGATGACAACACCATTGAGATCAGCGTGACGCCTAACCGTGCCGACTGCCTGGGCATTATCGGCGTGGCGCGCGATGTGGCCGTGCTTAACAAGCTGCCACTGACGGCGCCGGAGATGGCCCCCGTCGCCGCGACCGTGCAGGATACTTTCCCGATCCGTGTGGAGGCGAGCGAAGCCTGTCCGCGTTACCTTGGCCGCGTAGTGAAAGGCATCAATGTGAAAGCTGCTACGCCGCTGTGGATGAAGGAAAAACTGCGCCGCTGTGGAATTCGCTCAATCGATCCGGTTGTCGACATCACCAACTATGTTTTACTGGAGTTGGGCCAGCCGATGCACGCCTTCGACCTCGATCGCCTTGAGGGCGGTATCGTGGTGCGTATGGCAGAAGAGGGTGAAACCCTGGTTCTGCTGGATGGTAACGAAGCTAAATTGAGCAGCGATACGCTGGTGATTGCGGATCAGAAGAAAGCGCTGGCGATGGCCGGTATTTTTGGTGGCGAACATTCCGGTGTGAATGAAGAAACCCAGAACGTGCTGTTTGAATGTGCCTTCTTCAGCCCGCTGTCGATCACCGGTCGTGCACGCCGTCATGGTCTGCATACGGATGCTTCGCATCGCTACGAGCGCGGTGTTGACCCGGCATTGCAGCACACGGCGATTGAGCGTGCGACCCGCCTGCTGTTGGATATCTGCGGTGGTGAAGCGGGCCCGGTCATCGATGTGACCCACGAAGCAACCTTGCCTGTGCGTGCCACCATTACGCTGCGTCGTGAAAAACTGGACCGTCTGATTGGCCATGTGATTGCCGATGCTGAGGTGGGCGATATTCTGCGCCGTCTGGGCTGCACGGTGACAGAAGGCCAGGGTGAGTGGCAGGCAGTGGCACCAAGCTGGCGTTTTGACATCGCCATTGAAGAAGACCTGGTAGAGGAAGTCGCCCGTGTTTACGGCTACGACAATATTCCTGACGTGCCTGTACAGGCCGGTCTGGTGATGACGAAGCATCGTGAAGCGAATCTTTCGCTGAAGCGTGTTAAAGCGTTACTGGTGGACAAAGGCTATCAGGAAGCGATTACCTACAGCTTCGTTGACCCGAAAATTCAGGCGTTACTGCACCCGGGCGAAGAAAATCTGGTGCTGCCAAGCCCCATCTCCGTTGAGATGTCAGCAATGCGTCTGTCACTGTGGAGTGGCCTGCTGGGTGCGGTGGTGTATAACCAGAACCGTCAACAGTCTCGCGTGCGTCTTTTCGAGAGCGGGTTGCGCTTTGTGCCTGATACACAGGCAAACCTCGGTATCCGTCAGGACGTTATGCTGGCTGGCGTGATCAGTGGTCATCGCAACGAAGAGCACTGGGATCTGGCGCGTAACCCGGTAGACTTCTATGATTTAAAAGGTGATTTAGAGTCCCTGCTGGAATTGACCGGCAAACTCGATGAGATTCAGTTTGTGGCCGCCACTAACCCGGCGCTTCATCCGGGGCAGAGCGCCGCGATTTATTTACGTGGCGAACACATCGGATTTATTGGTGTGGTGCATCCGGAACTTGAACGTAAACTGGATCTTAACGGTCGTACCGTGGTGTTTGAACTGTTGTGGGATAAGGTCGCAGACCGCGTCCTGCCTGATGCCAGCGGCATTTCGCGCTTCCCGGCGAACCGTCGTGACATCGCTGTCGTTGTCGCTGAAAACGTGCCAGCAGCAGATATTATCACCGAGTGTAAGAAAGTTGGCGTAAATCAGGTAGTTGGCGTAAACTTGTTTGACGTGTACCGTGGTAAGGGCGTAAATGATGGTTTTAAGAGCCTCGCTATCAGCCTGATTTTGCAAGATACCAGCCGGACACTCGAAGAAGAGGAGATTGCCGCTACCGTTGCAAAATGCGTAGAGGCACTGAAAGAGCGATTCCAAGCATCCTTGAGGGATTGAACCTATGGCGCTTACAAAAGCTGAAATGTCTGAATACCTGTTTGAGAAGCTTGGTCTTAGCAAACGGGATGCCAAAGAGCTGGTTGAACTGTTTTTCGAAGAAGTGCGTCGTGCTTTGGAGAATGGTGAGCAGGTCAAACTGTCTGGATTTGGCAATTTCGACCTTCGCGACAAAAATCAACGTCCGGGACGTAACCCCAAAACGGGTGAAGATATTCCCATTACGGCTCGCCGGGTTGTGACGTTTCGACCTGGTCAGAAACTGAAAAGCCGGGTTGAGAACGCTTCACCGAAAGAAGACTGATTTCTGCTATTCAAAAGGCCGCGCAAGCGGCCTTTTTCATCATGAGAGCAGACCGAAAGGCGGCGATCACCCTAAGCCGAGACCACCAAAGCAAAACCAGCATCATTAATCCACTCAGAGCCAGCGTTGCTGGCTCTTTCTTTTTGCCGATTTCCCTCTACAATTAACCCTCTGTTTTCTTTTAAAAAACGTCGGTTATGACTCTGCTTTCCCAACAGATATCCGCTGCTCACCGTCGTTCCGGCTTCTGGCTGTGCGGGCTGGGGATATTTTGTCTGTCGCTGCTGCTGCTGAGTCTGTGCGCGGGTGAGCGCTGGATCTCGCCTGCCGAATGGTCAACCTCCGACGCACAACTCTTTGTCTGGCAACTCCGCCTACCGCGTTCGCTGGCGGTGATGCTGGTCGGTGCCTCGCTGGCGGTCGCAGGTGCGGCAATGCAGGCACTGTTCAGTAATCCACTGGCCGAACCTGGCCTGCTGGGCGTATCCGGCGGCGCAGGCGTAGGGCTGGTGATGTGCATCCTCTCCGGTGTCGGTAGTCCCTGGTTGATGAGTCTCAGCGCCATTCTTGGGGCGCTACTGGTCACCGTGATTCTGCTGCGTTTTGCCCGTCAGCATCTCTCCAGTAGCCGTCTGCTGCTGGCCGGGGTCGCGCTGGGGATTATTTGCAGCGCGCTGATGACCTGGGCGGTCTATTTTAGCAGCAGCATGGATTTACGTCAGTTAATGTACTGGATGATGGGGGGCTTTAGCGGCATTGACTGGCGCTATGGCTGGCTGATGCTGGCATTGATCCCCGTGCTATTGTGGTTGAGCAGTCGGGTTCGTGTGCTTAACCTGCTGGCGCTGGGTGAGATCTCTGCGCAGCAGCTGGGTCTGCCACTGGTGCTGTGGCGTAATCTGCTGGTACTGGCGGTTGGCTGGCTGGTGGGAGTCAGCGTTGCTCTGGCAGGGGCTATCGGCTTCATCGGCCTGGTGATACCGCATATCCTGCGGCTGAACGGACTGAGCGATCATCGTATTCTTTTGCCGTGCTGTGCGCTGGCTGGCGCAGGTGTATTGCTGGCTGCTGACATTATTGCCCGCGTGGCGTTGACCTCCGCTGAACTGCCGATCGGGGTGGTGACGGCGACATTGGGCGCACCGGTGTTTATCTGGCTATTATTGAGCAACCGCTGACAGTCTGAAGGCTGTCGTGTTCTTACGTTAAAACAGGAAAAGACGATGAGTATTTTCGAAACAGAACTGGTCACGCTGGATGGTGATAAAACGACATTAGCGCAATGGCAGGGCGATGTTCTATTGGTGGTTAACGTGGCATCTAAATGTGGGCTCACCCCACAGTATGAGGAACTGGAGAAGCTGCAAAAAGAGTTACATGAACAGGGGCTGACAGTACTGGGCTTCCCATGTAATGCATTCCTTGAGCAGGAGCCGGGCACAGACGCTGAGATTAAAACCTTTTGCAGCACCACCTACGGCGTAACGTTTCCGATGTTCAGCAAAATTGAGGTAAACGGCCCGCAGCGCCATCCGTTGTACGCCCAGCTGGTGGCCGCACAGCCTGAAGCCACTGCGCCGGAAGGGAGTGGTTTCCTCGAGCGTATGACCAGCAAAGGGCGTGCGCCGAAGGTGCCGGGAGACGTTTTATGGAACTTTGAAAAGTTCCTGGTGGGCCGTGACGGCAAGGTGTTACAACGCTTCTCGCCGGATACGGCACCGAATGATCCGCAACTGATCGCCCGCATCCACCAGGCGCTGGCGTAACCGATGCTGCTGGAATTAACAGGTGTCGCGCTAACCGGGCGCCTGTTTCCGTTCAGTGCGCAGGTAAAGGCCGGGCAGGTTATTCATCTGGTCGGTCCCAATGGTGCAGGAAAAAGCTCGCTGCTGATGGCGATAGCCGGGCTGCTGTCGGCTCGCGGTAACGTGCTGTTTGCCGGACGTGCGCTGGCTGACTGGCACGGCATGGCGTTGGCCCGCCAGCGCGCTTATCTCGCCCAGCAGCAGTCTCCTCTGGGGCAGATGCCCGTCTGGCATTATCTGCTAATGCATACGCAGCAGCAGGGAGACGTGCATCATGCAATGCTACTCACGCTGGCCCAGGCCTTACAGCTGAGTGATAAGTTGTCCCGGCCTCTTACGCAACTTTCTGGCGGCGAGTGGCAACGTGTGCGACTGGTGGCGGTACTCTTGCAGGTCAGTCACCCGGATGGCAAGTTGCTGCTGTTAGATGAGCCCCTGACGGGGCTGGATATTGCCCAGCAGGCCGCGTTTGACCGCTTGATCCCGGCGCTAACGCAGCAGGGGGTTAGTGTGATCATGAGCAGCCATGATATGAATCACTCCCTGCGATATGCGGATTGTGTCTGGCTGATGCGGCCAGGGCAGTGTGCATTACAGGGTAATCCGCAGGACGTGCTGACTCCGGAACATCTCAGCGCGCTTTATCAGGTCTCATTCCGGATGCTGGATATAGAAGGGCAGGCGATGCTGACAACGCTCAGTTGAGCAGGGTGTCGCTGTTGCCTGTTTCGGGTATTACCGTTAGATTACAGACTGTTGCTATTGAGAGGCATTGTTATGCGTTACTGGCTTCTGCTTATTGTTGTTGTTCTGGCGGGTTGTAGCAGTCGTGCCCCGGCACCTGACGGGCGTCTCTCCGATTCCATTACCGTTATTGCCCAGCTTAATGACCAGCTCGGTCAGTGGCGCGGTGCGCCTTATCGCTATGGAGGGATGAGCCGCAGTGGCGTCGACTGCTCTGGTTTTGTTTATCTGACCTTCCGCGATCGCTTTAATTTGCAGTTACCACGCACCACCTCCGCGCAGACCGATATCGGTACCCGCATTGATAAGGCCCAGCTTTTACCGGGCGACCTGGTGTTCTTCAAAACTGGCAGCGGAGAAAATGGCCTGCATGTCGGCATTTACGACACTGATAATCAGTTTATCCATGCGTCGACCAGTCAGGGCGTCACCCGTTCTTCACTGGATAATGTTTACTGGCGAAAAGTATTCTGGCAGGCGCGGCGTATTTAATCGCCAGATTAAGACGTGGCCTGCTGTTTTAATTAGCGTTTAATTTATGTCCGCATAAATAGGGTTTGCGGAATTTAAAATACCACTTCAACTCAAATTTACCTTAAGTCAATTTTTCGCTGGTGCCGAAATACGCATTCGTAAAGATAGCGTTACCGGAAACGACGACGCTTATTTTTACGCATCAGGAAAGTGATATCAGTAAGCATCGTTTATGTCAGTTTTGTGTTAGCTTAAGGATATGGATTACAAGCAAAAGCACACTGCAATTGAATTTCCGCAGGGTGACAGTCTGTTGACACTGTTGCTTGTCCTATTTTGTTGATATAGGATGCGGTGAGTGCCGCTTAATAATGGCGATTAAGATGAACATCTTTTTGGAAGCTGATTATAAAACTTACACAGCATTCTGCCCGGTTTACAGCCCAGGCGGGCTGTTGACGTCTGTTGAGATGTTAACCCACTTTACTCATGCCAGCGCCAATGTGGCCATGCCTCAGGAGATTCTTACGCCGCTATTAAATGACCGGCAGCGTGTCCTGTTGTTGCAGGAACAAATTAACGTTATTGAAAAACATTACGATTTTTTTAGCGACAACGACCTGAAAGTAGCGATTAATATTGATAAACCGCTGGCTGAGACCATCCTCGAGAGTGAGTTTATTCTGAAAAAAATGTGTCAGCTGGATTGCCTGGAACTGGAAGTCAGCGAAAGCTTTCCTGATTTAACGTTGGGGCGAAATAATAATTTTCTGAAAGCGCTGAGTGAAAAATTTAACTTAAGTCTGAATAATTACGGTGCCGGTAAAGCGACCTCAAAAGCTGTTTTTGACGATTTGTTTTATCGTATTAAGCTGGATAAAGGATTTATTCAACACAATATTAAACGCTTATCTTTTCACCCGTTTATCAACGCTATCCTTGATCACGTCAAACCCCACTGTCAGGAGATTGTTGTGCAGGGCGTGGATGATATCACCGGGTTACAGACTGTTCGTGACTATGCCTTCGATGGTATTCAGAGCGCGCTATTCCCGCCGGTCGGTGAAGAGGCGTTAATTCATCTGACGGAACCCCCTTATCAGCTGCGGGAACGCATACTGCAATAACCCTGAAAACTCTCCGTGTTTTCCAGCACCGTGGCGCTTTACACTAGCAGTATTATCGGGAATGTTCCCGGTGGCACTGATGGAGGCGCCATGCAATTCAATAATACCTGGTATCAGGAGCTGAGTGGTTTTTACACGGCTCTTGAACCGACGCCGTTAAAAAATCCTCGTCTGCTCTACCACAGTGCGCCACTGGCGCAGGAACTGGGTCTGGATAGCCGCCTGTTTGACGCAGAAAATGTCGACCTGTGGAGTGGTGAAACACTGATGGACGGCATGCAGCCTCTGGCGCAGGTTTATAGCGGTCACCAGTTTGGCGTCTGGGCGGGGCAGTTGGGTGACGGGCGCGGTCTGCTGCTGGGTGAACAGCAACTGCCTGACGGGCGCAAGTTCGACTGGCATCTGAAAGGGGCAGGGTTAACGCCCTATTCACGCATGGGGGATGGCCGCGCGGTGCTGCGTTCCACTCTGCGAGAGTTTCTCGCTTCTGAGGCAATGCATGCCCTCGGGATCCCCACATCGCGTGCGTTGACGGTAGTCACCAGCGATGAACCGGTCTACCGTGAAAGTGCCGAACCGGGTGCGATGCTGCTGCGCGTGGCCGAGAGCCACCTGCGTTTTGGCCATTTTGAACATTTCTACTATCAGGGGCAGCAGGAAAATGTCACCCGACTGGCGGATTATGCGATCCTTCATCACTGGCCGCAGTGGCAGCAGGAGCCGGATAAGTACCTGCTGTGGTTTAGCGATGTGGTGAGGCGCACGGCACGCCTGATTGCAGGCTGGCAGAGCGTGGGGTTTGCTCACGGTGTGATGAACACCGACAACATGTCGATCCTTGGACTGACGCTGGATTATGGCCCTTACGGTTTCCTTGATGACTATCAGCCTGGGTTTATCTGCAACCATTCTGATCACCAGGGGCGTTACAGTTTCGAGAATCAGCCGATGATCGGACTGTGGAACCTGAATCGCCTGGCGCACGCGCTGTCAGGGTTGATGAGCACTGAACAGCTGAAGCAGGCGCTGGCGCTGTATGAAACCGAGCTGATGCGCTGCTGGGGCGAAAAAATGCGTGCCAAACTGGGGCTGATGACGGCCGGTAAAGACGACAACAATATTCTGACCGGACTGCTATCACTGATGACGAAGGAGAACAGTGATTACACACGGACTTTCCGTCAACTGAGTGCAGTGGAACAGCAACAGTCGCGTTCACCGCTGCGGGATGAGTTTATTGACCGTGAGGCGTTTGATAGCTGGTACAACGTGTATCGTCAGCGTCTGTTGCAGGATGAGCAGAGTGATGAACAGCGCCAGCAAGCCATGAAACAGGCTAACCCGGCGCTGGTGCTGCGTAATTATCTGGCACAACAGGCAATTGAGCAGGCAGAACAGGATGATGTCAGCGTGCTGGCGCGTCTTCATCATGCACTGCTGCAGCCGTTTGATGATGCGCCAGAGTTTGCTGACCTGGCGCGTCGTCCGCCTGACTGGGGTAAGAAGCTGGAAGTGAGCTGCTCCAGCTAGCGGCGCAGCGCCACCTGAGGCACACCCTCGATAAGATGAGGGTGGACCATCACATCGGCGTGATACCAGTGCGTCAATGTGGCCTCATCCAGTACCTGTGCCGGGCTGCCCTCCGCCACCAGTTTCCCCCCGGCCAGTAGCATCACACGATCGGACCACAAAGAAGCGAGGTTGAGATCGTGCAGAACACAACAAACACTCAGGGGATACTGTTTCGTCAGTTGTGATAGCAATCGCAACAGATGCTGCTGGTGGTAGAGATCCAGCGCCGACGTCGGTTCATCGAGGAACAACCAACCCTGTGGGCCATCCGGACGCCACAGCTGTGCCAGCGCGCGGGCAAGCTGCACCCGCTGCTGTTCACCGCCGGAAAGTTGCAAATAGTCGCGTTCTGCCAGTCCGTCACAGCCCGTCAGGGCCATCACTTCCTTCACCACCTGCTGAGCAGATCCAGGCCAGGGCGCGCGGCCCATCGCCACCACATCCACCACACTGAGCGGAAATGCCATGCTGCTTTGCTGGCGCATCACTGCGCGCTGCTGCGAAAGCCGTGCAGCAGACCACTCGGCCAGCGGCTGATCGTTCAATACACAGCTGCCGCGCTGCGGTGTGATAAACCCGGTAAGCAGCCTCAACAGCGTGGATTTACCCGCGCCGTTCGGGCCAATCAGGGACACCAGCTCGCCGGGGTGCAAGGTCAGTGAAATATCGTCAATCAGCCAGCGTGTATCCAGCTGATAGCTCAACCCACTGGCAATCAGGGCATCAGCCATTGAGACCTCCACGACGACGCAGGATCAGCCACAGGAACCAGGGGCCGCCAATCAGGCTGGTCAGCAGCCCGACCGGCATCTCTGCCGGGGCCACGACTGTGCGTGCCAGGGTATCGGCCAGCAGCAACAGGATGGCACCGCTTAACAGTGAAGAGGGCAGCAGCCAGCGGTGATCGCCACCGAGGCAGAAGCGCATCAGATGCGGTACCACCAGACCAATAAAACCGATCACGCCACTGACCGCGACAGCAGACGCCACCAGAAACGCACTCAGCACCAGTAAATAGCGCTGGGTACGTGGCACATCAACGCCCAGATAATGCGCCTCTTCTTCGCCGAGTTGCAGCAGGTTGAGACGCGTAGCCAGGCGTTGTACCAGAACCATGCAGGGCAGCACCACAGAAGCGCACACCAGCACCGTTGGCCATTGTGCCTGACCGAGGCTGCCCATACCCCATAATGACAGCTGGCGCAGTTGCTGATCGTTGCTAATCCAGGACAACACACCGACCGCTGCACCACAAAGCGCATTAATTGCAATCCCGACCAGCAGCAGACGGCTCAGGCCAGTCAAACCCTGGCGGCTGAGCAGGAAGATCACCAGCGTCACGGCCAGGCTGCCAATAAAGGCAGCGAACAACGGCTGGTACAAATTCAACACACCGGGCAGGGAGAGGGAGAGCACGATGGAGATCGCTACGGCCAGCGCCGCACCGCTGCTGATCCCGAGCAGACCCGGGTCCGCTAGCGGATTGCGGAACAACCCCTGCATCACACAACCGGAGAGGGCCAGCGCACCGCCCACCATCACCGCCAGCAATACGCGGGGCAGACGAATAGTGAACCAGATTTGCCACAGGCGGCTGTCTGTACCTGCATCCCACAGTATCGGCAGCGACAAATGCATCGCACCGATGTTGGCGGCGCTGACACCCAGTACCAGCAATAACAGCATTAAAGCAGCAAGCCAGCTGCGAGATCGCGCTGACCTCACTTCAGCGTTTCTGCGATCTGACGAAGTTTCAGGATCGCGGCTGGCGTATCAATGCCAAAGCCCAGCAGCGCCATGTCATCCACCACCAGCAGCTGATGATTTTTCCCCGCCGGAGTCAATGCGAGACCGGGCAGTTTCCACAGATTATCTTCGCCGCCCAGTGTACGGATGCCGTCCCGGGTGGCCACAATCAGCTGGGGTGCACTGGCGATCACACCTTCCTGGGATAGCGGTTGATAACGCTGAATGCCGGACATGGCATTTTGCAGACCGGCTGCACGGATGGCGGCATCGGCGGAGGTATCGCGTCCGGCCCCCATCGCTCCCATGCCCTGATGTGCCAGAATAAACAGCACGTTGACCGGCAGTGGATTTGTCGGCACGCTGGCCAGCTGCTTGCGGACTTTTTCCTGTAACGCCTTGCCAGCTTCCTCACGGTGCAGGGTAGTGGCAATGGTCTGGATCTTTTCATTGATGGCTGAAATGTCTGTCTTCCCGGTCACATCCACCACTTTCACGCCATTTTGCTCAACCTGTTGCAGCGCCAGCGCCGGTTTTGCCAGCTCACTGGCGATGACCAGCGTCGGCTTGAGGGCCAGAATCCCCTCCGCGTTTAACTGGCGCATATAGCCTACGTCAGGCAGTTTTTTGACCACTTCAGGGTGCAGGCTGGTGCTGTCACGCGCCACCAGTTCCTGCTGCGCATCCAGCGCATAGATGATTTGGGTGACATCGCCACCGATACTGACGATGCGCTCAGCGGCAGCGGCGTGGAAGGCCAGCGACAGAGCAATCAGAGCGAACAAGCGTGATTTCATACGGTTGCACCTTCCGTGCTGAGTGCGGCTAACTGCTCACGCCACTGCGTTTGTTCTGGCTGGCCTTCGCTGCGTTGACCGTACAGTTGGGCAATCTGCGTGCCGTCGGCAGCAAACAGTTCCAGGCTGGTGACAATGCCGTCAGCGGTGGGCTTACGTGTGATCCAGCTCTCCGCAATCAGCTGATCCTGCAAATGCAGGGTGAAAGCCGGGTTGAAGATGTTCAGCCAGCCGTGCATGGGCATCAGCTTTTCAATCTGACCCGTAAAGATCTGCACACAGGCGCGGTTACCGACGAAAATCATAATTTCGTTGCCATCCTGACGCACTGTTTCCAGCAGCGTGGCCAGTGACTGATTGCTGACCTGCTGCGCCAGATCGTCGCTGACGGCGTGGAAGGCCTGCTGGCGTGAGGCGTTATGCTTTTTCAGCAGACGGAAGAACTGATGCACATCGGTCATCGCCCGCCATTCCGTTTCCAACGTGGCACCGTCGATCTCGTCGGCAAAGGCGGCAGGCGTAGCCGGGCTCACACTGAGTGAGGTGACGGGTTCTGCACGGTAGTCTGCGATCAGCTGCTGCCAGGCTTCAGAGTGAGTGTTCTCAGTGGCATAAACTTTCAGTACCGCATCACCGTGCTGATCGAAGAACTGAATGCTCTGACGTTCGCCGTGACCGGTCATCTCCTGCAGGTGAAAAACACTGGCCCACTGATTAACAAACACCCGCAGATCCAGTGCTCGTGGATTCAGCACGATGCCGGCATGTTCATTGATATGAATATTGCTGAAAACGCCCAAATGCTCGTGTACGGCGTATTCGTTGCGGGTAATACATTTGGTTTCACCCACGGCTTCCAGCGCGTGCAACAGTTCTCGCATCGCAGGGCGTAACGGTTGTGCCTGATGGCCGACACGCGCTGCGGTCAGTTCCGCTTCACTGATCCCCATCAACGCGGCCAGATCGCGCGCATATTTCTTAGGATGCTGTTCTTTTAATTCGCTGTATTGTTGATAGTGCGCAGTCATTGCTGTTGTCCTCACGGAGCCGCCAATAGGGAAGGGTATTCATTATCAGAATGATAATCATTATCAATGAAAGAAGGCCGCGTGCAAGCAGAAATTAACCTTCAGGTAACAGTTTGCATAAAGAAGGGCATATACCCGTCATACTTCAAGCTGCTTCAGCGTTGGATTCCTTCCATTGCCGCCTTGAAGCCGCTCGAATTATTTAGGGTATAAAAGAAAGCAGGCCCGTTACGGGCCAGCCAAAGGTGTCAGAAGCGGCTATCGACGGCATCCGCCAGCTGTGCTAAGACGCTGGCTGTATCGTCCCATCCGAGGCAGGGGTCGGTAATTGACTGGCCATAAACCAGCGGGGTTTCTGCTGTCACTTTCTGCGTGCCTTCCTGCAGGAAGCTTTCGATCATCACACCCGCAATGGCGCGCGAGCCGTCGCGGATCTGCTGCGCTACGCTGGTGGACACCTCTTTCTGTAGGCGATGCTGCTTCAGGCAGTTCCCATGGCTGAAGTCGATCACCAGGTGCTCCGGCAGGTGGAATTCCCGCAGGTGTGCGACCGCAGCGGCAATATCCGCCGGGTGGAAGTTTGGTGCTTTGCCGCCGCGCATAATGATATGCCCGGAAGGGTTGCCGCTGGTCTGATAGATGGTCATTTGGCCGCGTTTATCCGGCGACAGGAACATATGGCTGACGCGGGCAGCACGAATAGCATCCACGGCGATGCGCGTATTGCCATCGGTGCCGTTTTTGAAACCCACCGGGCAGGAGAGTGCCGAAGCCATTTCGCGGTGGATCTGGCTCTCCGTGGTGCGCGCACCGATGGCACCCCAACTGATCAGGTCGGCAATAAACTGTCCGATCACCATATCCAGAAATTCAGTCGCCGTCGGCATTCCCAGCGTGTTGATATCCAGCAGCAGTTTACGTGCCACTGCCAGCCCATGATTGATGCGGAAACTGCCATCGAGATCCGGGTCAGAAATTAATCCCTTCCAGCCGACCACCGTGCGCGGTTTTTCAAAATAGGCGCGCATCACGATCTCCAGGCGGGATTGGTATTTATCACGCAGCACGTTCAGACGTTCCGCGTATTCCAGGGCGGCAACCGGGTCATGCAGCGAGCAGGGACCGACCACGACCAGCAGGCGTGGATCTTCACCGGAGAGAATACGGGCGATGCGTTTACGTGACGCTGTCACGTTTTCGATAATGGCAGACGTGATCGGCAGCTGCGCCTGCAGTTCAGCAGGCGTCACTAAGCTGTCGATGCGCGCGGTCCGCAGTTCATCTGTTTTGTTCATGGGGATCTCTAAAATTTTGTCTTCACAACGGCAGGAATACCGGGAAGTAATGGCGTTCACCTTAAACCAAACCGCGATGATTTCAACCGTAAAACAGCAGGGGAATTGCATTTCCGGCTCGCTGCGAGCAAGCCGGAAACGCAAAAATCAGTACATACGGCGCGTAAGACCCATGATATCGAGGATTTTGGTGGCGATCTCTTCCACCGAATAATTCGTACTGTTGAGGTAGCGAATCTGATGGGTACGGAACAGCGCTTCAACTTCGCCCACTTCCAGCCTGCACTGGCGCATTGACGCATAACGGGTGTTTTCTGCCCGCTCCTGGCGGATGGCGGCCAGGCGTTCCGGGTCAATGGTTAACCCGAACAATTTATTCTGGAAGGGTTTCAATGCCGGGGGCAGTTTCAGGTTATCCATATCATCCGCGATAAACGGATAGTTAGCCGCGCGAATGCCGAACTGCATGGCGAGATAAAGGCTGGTAGGGGTTTTACCACAGCGCGAAACGCCCAGCAGGATCACCTGCGCGTCTTCGAGACCGCGCAGTGAGATACCATCGTCATGGGCCAGCGTGTAATCAATCGCGGCAATACGCGCATCATATTTACCGAGGTTGTTGGCGGTCAGACCGTGCGTACGGTTCGCCACAGGCGCAGGGTCAACGCCTAACTCTTGCTGGAGCGGGGCGACCAGCGACTGGACAATGTCCTGGCAGAAGCCATCGCTTTGCAAAATGATCTCGCGGATCTCCGCGGAGATCACCGAAATGAACACCAGCGGACGCACACCGCTTTGCTGGTACAGCGCATTTATCTGCGCTTTCACCGCTTGAGCGCGCTGCACGTTTTCCACAAAGGGTAGGGTGACACTCTGCGTTGCCACCGGGAACTGTGACAGGACCGCATGACCTAATACTTCAGCCGTGATGGCGGTGCCATCTGAAATATAAAAAACACTACGTTCGGCGTTCACGTCCATTTTATCTCCGCTGGCGGGTATGCAGTGCAGACTAAATTAATCTGCCCTGTTAAAGCAAATCGTGATTCAGTCTACAAAACAAAATAAAAAAACCATTAACTAATGATTTGAACTTTTTATTTTTATAAAATCAGAGAAATCGCACTTTTATCATAAAATGAAATGATGTTTCTGTTCACTATTCATCTTTATCGCCCTTTCAATTAAAACCATTCTAATATGGAATCCTTTTTTGTTGCGCAAGTGGCGATGCGATTTTATTTTGTGATTATTTTCAATTTGCTGATTTGTAAGATAAATTATTATTTTATTTGTTGCGCAACGCTGTTTTATTACGCGGAGAAATCTTAAAAATAAAAAAATCATCTGCTTGAACGATTCAACACTTTATCAATCCGGCTTAACTGTGCGAGTCTCAAGAAGCATTACTGTACTCCTCATATTTTTAATTAAATCTTACAAGGATTGCTTCAATGTCCAATAAAGGCCAATTGCCGCTAGTGCTCTGGTATAACCAGCTTGGCATGAACGATGTGGATCGGGTGGGAGGCAAAAATGCCTCTCTGGGTGAAATGATTACTAACTTGTCATCGTTGGGTGTATCAGTGCCGAACGGATTTGCGACAACCTCGGAAGCGTTCAACCTGTTCCTCGACCAAAGCGGCGTCAATCAGCGTATCTATGATCTGCTGGATAAGACCGATATTGATGATGTTGATGAGTTGGCGAAGGCGGGTAAACAGATCCGTCAGTGGGTGGTAGAAACGCCGTTTACGCCAGAGCTGGAACAGGCGATACACGAGGCGTACAACCAGTTGTCAGCCGATGATGCTGATGCATCGTTTGCGGTGCGTTCTTCCGCCACCGCAGAGGATATGCCGGATGCCTCCTTTGCCGGGCAGCAGGAAACCTTCCTCAATGTGCAGGGCTATGATGCGGTGCTCATTGCCGTTAAGCATGTCTATGCCTCCCTGTTTAACGATCGTGCGATCTCGTACCGTGTGCATCAGGGATACGATCACCGTGGTGTGGCACTCTCCGCCGGGGTGCAGCGCATGGTGCGTTCTGATCTCGCCTCTGCCGGCGTGATGTTTACTATTGATACCGAGTCGGGCTTCGATCAGGTGGTATTTATTACTTCTGCGCTGGGCCTGGGTGAGATGGTGGTGCAGGGTGCGGTTAACCCGGATGAGTTTTACGTGCATAAACCGACGCTGGCCGCAGGTCGCCCGTCCATTGTGCGCCGTAATATGGGTTCGAAGAAAATCCGCATGGTCTACGCAGATTCGCAGGAGCATGGCGAGCAGGTCAGGATCGAGGACGTGCCAGAAGCAGAGCGTGACCGTTTCTCCCTGACGGATAAAGAAGTGGAAGCACTGGCGGCGCAGGCCGTGCAGATTGAGAAACACTACCAGCGTCCGATGGACATTGAGTGGGCGAAGGATGGCCATACCGGCAAATTGTTTATCGTACAGGCTCGTCCGGAAACCGTCCGTTCTAACGGTTCAGTGATGGAGCGTTACACACTTCAGGGCAACGGTAAGGTGGTGGTTGAAGGCCGCGCCATCGGTCACCGTATCGGTGCCGGTGAAGTGAAAGTCATTCACGACATCAGTGAAATGAACCGCATTGAAAAAGGTGACGTACTGGTGACCGACATGACCGACCCTGACTGGGAACCGATCATGAAAAAGGCGTCTGCCATTGTCACCAATCGCGGTGGGCGTACCTGTCATGCGGCGATCATTGCCCGTGAACTGGGGATCCCGGCAGTGGTCGGGTGCGGTAATGCCACCGATATCCTGAAAGACGGTCACAAAGTGACGGTGTCATGTGCGGAAGGCGACACCGGCTATGTCTATGATGAACTGCTCGACTTCGAGGTCAAAAGTTCGCAGGTTGATGAAATGCCATCGCTGCCGCTGAAAATCATGATGAACGTGGGTAATCCCGATCGTGCATTTGATTTTGCCTGCCTGCCGAATGAAGGGGTGGGACTCGCGCGCCTGGAGTTTATTATCAACCGAATGATCGGTGTACATCCTAAGGCACTGCTGGAGTTTGACCAGCAGACGCCGGAGTTGCAGAAGCAGATCCGCACCATGATGAAAGGGTTTGACGACCCGATTGAGTTTTATATTGGCCGCCTGACCGAAGGGATTGCCACTCTGGGGGCGGCATTTGCGCCGAAACGCGTGATTGTGCGTCTTTCAGACTTCAAGACTAACGAATATGCCAATCTGGTCGGTGGCGAACGTTATGAACCTGAAGAAGAGAACCCAATGCTCGGCTTCCGTGGCGCCGGTCGCTATGTGGCGGATAGCTTCCGTGACTGCTTTGCACTGGAGTGCGCGGCGGTCAAACGTGTACGCAACGATATGGGGCTGACCAACGTAGAGATCATGGTGCCGTTTGTGCGCACCGTAGCCCAGGCGAAAGCCGTGGTGGAGGAACTGGAACGCCAGGGACTGAAGCGCGGTGAGAACGGGCTTAAGATCATCATGATGTGTGAGATCCCGTCCAATGCGCTGCTGGCTGACGAGTTCCTGCAATACTTTGACGGCTTCTCGATTGGCTCAAATGATATGACCCAACTGGCGCTGGGGCTGGACCGCGACTCCGGTGTGGTATCCGAGCTGTTTGACGAGCGTAATGATGCCGTAAAAGCGCTGTTGTCGATGGCAATCCGCGCCGCGAAGAAGCAGGGGAAATATGTCGGTATCTGCGGGCAGGGACCTTCAGACCACGAAGACTTTGCCGCCTGGCTGATGGAAGAGGGCATTGACAGTTTGTCACTGAACCCGGATACCGTGGTTCAGACGTGGCTGAGCCTGGCTGAGTTGAAGAAGTAAACGCGGGTGGTTGCGGGTCGGGCATGCCCGACCCCTACGATTAACCAGATATCCTTAGAGGCGTGGCATACCGCGTCCGGGATCGATGCAAGGGATAACCGCGCTGCGGTTATCCTTTTTTTATGCCGAATTTCAGACAAAAAAAAGCCCATCACAGGGGATGGGCAAAGACTACACACAGCAATTCTTTACTCAGGGAAATAACATTGTTCAGAAACCAGTGGGGTGATTTCAAACTTGATATCCATACTATGCAACCGCGTTTATGGCGTCTTTAAGAATCATCTTATTAGTTTAAAACTCATAATATTTCCCGGTGCAGGTGGCGGTTTTTAACGCAAATTGATGTGCAAAATATCAGCAATTTGGTGATGCAAGGGCTGGAAAGCGTGAAAAGTGGGATTTAGTGATAAATTCCATTAATGAAAATCAGGATTTATGATGCGGAAATATTCCATGCGCTAATGTTTGCAGTCAGCGAACTGACTGCAAACGAAGGGGCGATTATGCTTTTGGCTGGTGCGCTTCTGCTTCAATTTCGGCGAGTTCTTCAACCACTGCCAGCGGGTCTTCTTCCGGTGCCGGTGACTCATGTACCCAGACAGAAACCAGGCGGTAAGAGACGGCCAACACGACAGGGCCAATGAACAGACCAATCATACCAAAGGCAATCAGGCCACCAATAACGCCTGACAGAATCAGGATCATCGGTAAGTCAGCACCCATACGAATCAGCATGGGCCGCAGCACGTTGTCCAGAGTACCCACCACACAGCTCCAGACCAGCAGGACTGTGCCCCAGGTGGTGTCTCCGCTCCAGTAAAGCCAGATGATAGCGGGTACCAGCACAATCAACGGACCGAGCTGGACCAGGCAGGAGAGAATCATCAGTACCGTCAGTATGGTGGCATAAGGAATACCGGAGATTGCCAGTCCAATACCTCCCAGAACACCCTGAACTAACGCGGTGACGACAACGCCGAGGGCGACCGCTCGAATAGCCTGACCAGCCAACAAGACGGCAGCATCCCCACGACGAGACGCCAGACGGAAGGCGAAATGACGGATACCGTGCCCCACCTGCTCACCGCGCCAGAACAGCAGCACGGCAAAGAGCAACATCAGACCGAGATGCATCATAAAGCGGCCAAAGTGGCCCGCCTGCGCAAAGAAGAACCCGGTAGTGCGGCCAATATAAGGCTGTACCTGCGTAATCAATGCTGACCCGCCGCCGGCTAGCAGATTGTGATAAGCCGAATAGAGCTTTCTACCAACGAGAGGAATGCTGCGCAGCCAATGCAGATCCGGCATTTGCAGATGGCCCGAACTGAGCCACGAAAGCAGCGGAGGGACGTTTTCAATCAGGCTGTTAACCAGTACGGCAACAGGAATGATAAAAACCAGAATCAACAACAGCGTCATGACCAGCACCGCCAGCCCGCGGCGGCCCCACAGCAAACCCTGAATTTTGATCATTAATGGCCAGGTGGCAATCACCACCATGCTGGCCCAGGCAAACCCCAGAATAAACGGCTGAACCACCCAAAAACACGCGACAATCGTCAGGCTGATAAACAGCAGTGAAAACACGATTTGCGGTAAGTCCCAACCTTTTTGCGCGTTCTTCATCGATTAACAATGACCTCAAGTAAAATGCGATTTGTCTCTTAAAATCAGCGCAGGCGCATCGGTTACGCTAACCCTGACGTTTAAATCATGATGTATGAAACGATTTAGCGACAGAAACAACAGGTTATTCTTTTGCTTCGTTTTTTGAAATAACGGCAGGTCATAAAAAAATGTGATAAAACGGATAACTGCGCTATTTGAGCAACGCAAACGATTCACATAACTTTTTGGTCACCCGATAATGATCCCACAGATTTCCCAGGCACCGGGTCTTGTTCCGTTGGTGCTGAGTTTTTTGGATGCCTTAAAACAGGATGGTTTTACTGGCGACACAGCGACAAGCTATGCCGACCGTCTGATTATGTCCACCGACAACAGTATCTATCAACTGTTGCCCGATGCGGTTATTTTTCCCCGATCCACGGCTGATGTGGCACTGATTGCACGCCTTGCGGCAGACAGCCGCTTCGATTCCCTGACCTTTGCGCCACGCGGTGGCGGCACCGGCACCAACGGGCAGTCACTCAATCAGGGTATTGTGGTGGATATGTCGCGCCATATGAAGCGCATTCTGGATATCAATGTCGAAGAGGGGTGGGTAAAAGTTGAAGCTGGCGTCATAAAAGATCAGCTCAATGATTACCTGAAACCTTTTGGCTACTTTTTCTCCCCGGAACTGTCCACCAGTAACCGCGCCACACTTGGCGGCATGATTAACACGGATGCCTCAGGCCAGGGATCGCTGGTGTACGGCAAAACCTCCGATCATGTGCTGGGACTGAAAGCGGTCCTGCTGGGGGGAGAGGTGCTGGATACGTATGCGATGCCCGTCAGCGAAGCGGAAATACGCGCGCAGGCACCTGGTGCGGAAGGTAATATCTATCGTGTGGTGCTGGACCGCTGCCGTGAGCAGCGTGACGTAATCATCGACAAATTCCCTAAACTTAACCGTTTTCTCACCGGTTACGACCTGCGTCATGTGTTGAGTGACGATCTGCAACAGCTGGATCTGACGCGCATTTTATGTGGCGCTGAAGGCACGCTGGCGTTTATCGCCGAAGCCACCCTGGATATCACTCCGATCCCAAAAGTGCGGCGGCTGGTGAACATTAAATATGACTCCTTTGACTCTGCGCTGCGCAATGCGCCATTTATGGTGGAGGCCAAAGCGCTGTCGGTCGAAACCGTTGATTCTAAGGTGCTGAACCTTGCCCGTGAAGACATTGTCTGGCACTCCGTCAGTGAACTGATTACGGATATTCCTGACAAAGAGATGCTTGGCCTGAATATGGTGGAGTTTGCTGGCAACGATAAATCCCTGATCGACAGCCAGGTGGAATCGCTGTGCCAGCGACTTGAAACGTTAATGTCACTGCGCGAGGGCGGGGTCATTGGCTATCAGCTCTGTGATGACGTTTCCGGTATTGAGCGTATCTACGGGATGCGCAAAAAAGCCGTGGGGCTGTTGGGGAATGCCAAAGGGCGTGCCAAGCCGATTCCGTTTGTTGAAGACACTTGCGTGCCGCCGCAGAACCTCGCTGACTATATTGTCGATTTCCGTGCACTGCTCGATGGGCATAACCTCAGTTATGGCATGTTTGGCCATGTGGATGCCGGGGTGCTGCACGTGCGCCCTGCGCTGGATATGTGCGACCCGCAGCAGGAGATGCTGATGAAACAGATCTCTGATGAAGTCGTGGCCCTGACAGCGCGTTATGGCGGCCTGCTGTGGGGGGAGCACGGGAAAGGATTCCGCGCGGAGTACAGTCCGGCGTTCTTTGGCGAGGTGCTGTATAACGAATTGCGCCGCATTAAAGCCGCCTTCGACCCTGCCAACCGTCTGAATCCGGGTAAAATCTGTGCACCGCTGGGCGTCGACGACCCGATGCTCAAAGTCGATGCAGTGAAACGTGGCACGTACGATCGCCAGATCCCGGTTAACGTTCGGACTGACTGGCGTGGCGCGATGGAGTGTAACGGCAACGGCTTATGCTTTAACTTTGATGTGAAAAGCCCGATGTGCCCGTCAATGAAGATCACCAGCAACCGCATGCATTCACCGAAAGGGCGTGCCACGCTGACGCGCGAATGGCTGCGTTTGCTGGCCGAGCAGGGCGTAGATCCACTGGTGCTTGAGCAGCAACTGCCGTCAAAAGGAATCAGTCTGCGCGGTATGATCCAGCGGACCCGCAACAGCTGGCAGGCCAAACGCGGGCAGTATGATTTTTCCCACGAGGTGAAAGACGCGATGTCAGGCTGCCTGGCCTGTAAAGCGTGTTCAACCCAATGTCCGATCAAAATCGATGTTCCTGGTTTCCGCTCACGCTTTTTACAGCTCTATCACACGCGCTACCTGCGTCCGGCCAGTGACTATCTGGTCGCAACGGTGGAGAGCTATGCGCCGCTGATGGCAAAAGCGCCAAAGGCCTTTAACTTCTTTTTACGTCAGCCGTGGGTCAAATCGCTCAGCAAGCGCCATATAGGTATGGTCGACCTGCCGCTCTTATCGTCACCGACGCTGAAGCAGCAGCTGGCCGGTCATCGGGCATCGGGCACGACGCTGGAAGATCTCGAACAGATGAGTGCTGAACAGCGTGCGCGGGCTGTGCTGGTGGTTCAGGACCCGTTTACCAGCTATTACGAAGCACAGCTGGTGGCCGACTTTGTGCAACTGATTGAAAAGTTGGGCTTCACTGCTGTGGTACTGCCGTTCTCGCCGAACGGCAAAGCGCAGCATATTAAGGGCTTCCTGCAACAGTTTGCGCGTACCGCACAGAAAACTGCTGATTTCCTCAATCGTGTGGCGCAGTTGAAGATGCCGCTGGTGGGTGTCGATCCGGCGCTGGTGCTCTGCTACCGCGATGAGTACAAGCAGGTACTGGGTGATAAACGGGGGGATTTCCATGTGCAGTTAGTCCATGAATGGCTGCATACTGCGCTGGCGACGCGTGATGCCCAGCCCGCAGCAGAAGGTGAATCCTGGTATCTGTTTGGCCACTGCACCGAGGTCACTGCGCTGCCCGGCTCGATTAAACAGTGGGAAACGATCTTTGCCCGCTTTGGTGCCAGGCTGGAAAATGTCAGCGTGGGTTGCTGCGGCATGGCCGGGACTTACGGGCATGAAGCAAAAAACCTGGAAAACTCGCTCGGGATTTATGCGCTCTCCTGGCAAAATGCCCTGCAAAAACTGCCGCGTCAGCGCTGTCTGTCGACCGGCTATTCCTGCCGCAGTCAGGTGAAACGTATTGAAGGTAGCGGTATACGCCATCCTCTGCAGGCATTACTGGAGATCCTGTAATGGCAATCTGGCAGCGTGAAGCCACGCTTGAGCAGTTAAATCTGCGCAGTCAAAACACGATGGTGGACCATATTGGCATCCGTTTTACGGTGCTGGCGGAGGACCGAATTGAAGCGGTGATGCCGGTTGATCAGCGTACGCGCCAGCCGTTTGGTCTGCTGCACGGCGGAGCATCGGTGGTGCTGGCGGAGACACTAGGCTCAATGGCTGGGTATCTCTGCACCGAGGGTGAACAGCAGGTGGTTGGGCTGGAGATCAACGCCAATCATCTGCGGGCCGCACGGGAAGGCGAGGTCCGTGGTGTGTGCCGTTCTGTGCATCTCGGACGGCGTCATCAGGTGTGGCAAATAGAAATTTTCGACAACAATAATCGCTTGTGCTGTACGTCCCGCCTCACAACTGCTGTGATTTGACCGATAACCCCGCTTAATGCGGGGTTTTTCGCATCACTGGCACGCGGTATAATACTCTGAAGATTACATTATCCACGACGCGTGCTTAACGAATTCGCTTTGCAACACGGTCGCTTTATCCCATTCGCCATTCATTGCCAGCTGATGACAGAGGTGACTCAGGGAGTGGCGTGCCAGTTGCCAGGCTTGCATCCGGAACAGGCGTTCGCGGTCGGTGTTGCTCAGCTCAACAACCAGTCGTTGATGGAGTTTTCCCAGCGCGTGAAGATAGCTTTGATCGTCGCCATTCAGCTGGCAGAGTTCGGCCATGTCGAGGCAGGTATCATTGAACTTACGCAGTTGTTCAATGGAACAGTCGGGCCGGTTTAACTTAGCCTGCGCCATGTAAAAGTCGACGGTGATATCACGTACGGAAAACGTGTACTCATCAATTTTATGTTGCAGCCACGCACTCATCGACAGATTCATTACGGGTTCCAGTCGCGCTAATGATAATCATTATCATATTATAACTGCGATATTATTCAATCGTAACGTGGGAATTTTTATTGATATACCTCACCTGTCAGAAAAATCGGTGATAACGATAACCGCGTCACGGTGAATAACGAGAATGAGTTAGAGAAAGTATTCGGTTTAGATAACAAAATATAAACATCTTATTTTCAAACGCTTATCTTTTGAGACGATGCGTCTTTCAGGCAAAGCGCAATCTTTTTTACAGGGTCTAAACTTAGTCAAGAGTTCCCTAAAAGCACCTTTTGTCCTTTATCCCTGCAAAACAAGAGGTTGAAGTGATTCTGGTAATCACTAACATAGGGGCACTAGCCCGAAGGGCTATCGTATCGCGAGGTAAATTATGCAATCAGCAAATCCTGCCACTTTTTCTCCGGATGAGTACATCTGGAAAGGGCTGACGCTTACTGACAGCGCAGCAAAGCAAATCATCAATCTGGCCGCAGGTGACCCTGAGATTAAGGGCCTGAAGCTGGGTGTCAAAACCTCTGGCTGTGCCGGATTTGGTTACACCATGGATATGGCGAAAGAATCGGCGGCGGATGATTTGGTGTTCAGCCATAACGGTGCGTTGTTATTCGTGCCCCTGCAGGCGATGCCCTATATCGACGGTACGGAAGTGGATTTCGTGCGCGAAGGCCTGAACCAGATTTTCAAATTTAATAACCCTAAAGCTCAACACGCCTGCGGCTGTGGTGAGAGCTTTGGCGTTGAGTGAACCCTATGTCTCGTAATACTGAAGCATCTGACGATGTACAGGTTTGGGAAGGCAGCCCTCAGAACTACAAAGAAGGCTTCTTTACCCAACTGCAAACCGAAGAGTTTGAACACGGCATCAATGAAGATGTGGTGCGCGCAATCTCGGCTAAACGTAACGAACCTGAGTGGATGCTGGAATTCCGCCTGAAGGCCTTCGCTGCATGGCTTGAAATGGAAGAGCCACACTGGCTGAAAGCCAACTACAAAAAGCTGGATTATCAGGATTACAGCTACTATTCCGCGCCGTCCTGCGGCAACTGTGATGACAGTTGTGCCTCTGAGCCAGGTGCCACACAGGCTTCAGGAACCGATGCGCCCAACTACCTGACCCAGGAAGTGGAAGACGCCTTTAAACAGTTAGGCGTACCGGTACGTGAAGGCCAGGAAGTGGCCGTAGATGCGATCTTTGACTCCGTCTCCGTATCGACTACCTATCGCGATAAGCTGGCGAAAGAGGGCATTATCTTCTGTTCGTTCGGTGAAGCCATCCACGAGCACCCGGAGCTGGTTCAACAGTATCTGGGCACCGTTGTTCCGGCAAATGACAACTTCTTCGCCGCGCTGAACTCAGCGGTGGCCTCTGACGGGACTTTCGTTTACATCCCGAAAGGGGTGCGCTGCCCGATGGAGCTGTCGACGTATTTCCGTATTAACGCGGCGAAAACCGGCCAGTTTGAACGCACCATTCTGATTGCCGATGAAGGCAGTTACGTGAGCTACATCGAAGGCTGTTCAGCGCCGGTCCGTGACACCTACCAGCTGCATGCGGCGGTGGTGGAAGTGATCATCCACAAAGATGCGGAAGTGAAATACTCCACGGTGCAAAACTGGTTCTCCGGTGGCGACTCCGAGGGCGGTATCCTGAACTTCGTCACCAAGCGTGCACTGTGTGAAGGGGCGAACAGTAAGATGTCCTGGACGCAGTCGGAAACCGGTTCTGCAATCACCTGGAAATACCCGAGTGTGATCCTGCGCGGTGATAACTCGATTGGTGAGTTCTTCTCTGTCGCGCTGACCAGCGGACGCCAGCAGGCTGATACCGGCACCAAGATGATCCACATTGGTAAAAACACCAAGTCAACCATCATCTCTAAAGGTATCTCTGCTGGCACCAGCCAGAATACCTATCGCGGCCTGGTGAAAATCATGCCAACCGCCACCAATGCGCGTAACTTTACCCAGTGTGACTCGATGCTGATTGGTGCGGAATGCGGTGCACACACTTTCCCGTATGTGGAAGTGCGTAATAACACCGCACAGTTAGAGCATGAGGCCACCACATCACGTATTGGTGAAGACCAGCTGTTCTACTGCCTGCAACGCGGGATCAGCGAAGACGATGCGATTTCTATGATTGTTAACGGTTTCTGCAAGGATGTCTTCTCAGAGCTGCCGCTGGAATTTGCAGTGGAAGCGCAGAAACTGTTGGCCATCAGCCTCGAACACAGCGTGGGCTAACCTACGCACAGCATTGATATGGTGCCGGAAAGCACTACGAAGGAAACCTTATGTTAAGCATTAAAGATTTACAGGTCAGCGTTGAAGACAAAGCTATCCTGCGTGGATTGAATCTTGAAATCAAACCGGGCGAAGTTCACGCCATCATGGGGCCAAACGGCTCAGGGAAAAGTACCCTTTCTGCCACTCTGGCAGGGCGTGAAGATTATGAAGTCACCGGCGGCTCCGTGGAGTTTAAAGGTAAAGACCTGCTGGAACTGGCCCCGGAAGATCGTGCCGGTGAAGGCATCTTTATGGCTTTCCAGTACCCGGTTGAGATCCCTGGCGTCAGTAACCAGTTCTTCCTGCAAACCTCGGTTAACGCGGTGCGCAAATACCGTGAACAGGAAGCGCTGGACCGTTTTGATTTCCAGGACTTCATTGAAGATAAGATTCAGCTGCTGAAAATGCCTGAGGATCTGTTGACCCGCTCCGTCAACGTTGGTTTCTCCGGCGGTGAAAAAAAGCGTAATGATATTCTGCAGATGGCGGCGCTTGAGCCGGATCTGTGCATCCTGGATGAGACGGACTCCGGTCTGGACATCGATGCCCTGAAAATCGTGGCAAACGGGGTTAACAACCTGCGTGATGGCAAACGTTCATTCATCATCGTCACGCACTACCAGCGTATTCTTGACTACATCCAGCCGGACTTCGTCCATGTGCTGTATCAGGGCAAAATTGTGAAATCAGGTGATTTCTCACTGGTTAAACAGTTGGAGGAGCAAGGCTATGGCTGGCTTACCGACCAAGAGTGATAACGCGCTGCAACAGTGGCATCACCTGTTTGAAACGCGTGGTGAAAGCCGTTCGTTGCAGGCTCAGCAACACTGGCAGCAGCTGCTGCGCTTAGGCCTGCCTACGCGTAAGCAGGAAAATTGGAAATACACGCCGCTGGACCAGCTGCTGGGCCATCAGTTTGTGCTGCCTCAGCCTGCTGAACTAAATACAGACGCTATCGACGACGTGGCACTGGCGATTGATGCTGTGCGCCTGGTGTTTGTTGATGGACGTTTTGCACCGGCCCTGAGTGACAGTGAGTATGACCTGTTCGCCATTCAGGTGACTCAGGCCGCGGAACGTCGCGAGTTGAGTGCGCCAATTCAGCCCGAAGTGTTCCTGCATCTGACAGAAAGCCTGGCAGAGGAAGTGACGACCATTCAGTTGGCACGTGGTAAAGCAGCAGCACGTCCCCTTTACCTGCTTCACATCAGCAGCGGCAGTGCGGCAGGCGAGATGAACACCTCTCACTATCGTCACCATCTGGTGCTGGAAGAAGCGTCGGAAGCGACGGTGATTGAGCATTACGTCACGCTTAACGCCTCAACGCACTTTACCGGTGCGCGTTTCACCGCCGATGTGGGCAATAACGCGCAGCTGACGCACTACAACCTCTGCTTCGAAGATCAGAGCAGCTATCACTTCTCACATAACGACCTGATGCTGGGCCGTGATGTGCGCGTGCAGAGCCACAGCTTCCTGCTGGGGGCGGGTCTGACCCGTCACAACACCAGCAGCAAACTGGAAGGCGAGGGCAGCGACCTGGTGATCAACAGCCTGATGCTGCCGCTGGACAAAGAAGTGTGTGACAGCCGCACCTATCTTGAGCACAACAAAGGCCATTGCCAGAGCCGTCAGCTGCATAAAACCATTGTGCGTGACCGTGCCCGTGCGGTGTTTAATGGTCATATTAAAGTGGCCAAGTATGCGCTGAAAACTGACGGTCAGATGAGTAACAACAACCTGTTACTGGGACGTCTGGCAGAAGTGGATACCAAACCGCAGCTGGAAATCTACGCTGATGACGTGAAATGCGGTCATGGTGCGACGATCGGTCGTATTGACGAAGAGCAGATGTTCTATCTGCGTTCTCGTGGGATCGACGAAGCCGCCGCACAGCGCATGATTATCTATGCGTTTGCCGCTGAATTAACCGAAGCCATTTCTGATGAAACGCTGAAAGAAGCCGTGATGCAGCGCATCGCGCAGCGTTTCCCTGGAGGCCTGCAATGAGTTTTGACCTGGCCCGCGTTCGGGCGGAGTTTCCGCTGCTGGCGCGCGAGGTCAACGGGCAACCGCTGGCCTATCTCGACAGTGCGGCCAGTGCGCAAAAGCCGCGGGCAGTCATTGACGCAGAAAGCCGCTTTTATGAACATGGCTATGCCGCCGTGCACCGGGGTATTCACACGCTGAGTGCGGAAGCCACCACGGAAATGGAAAATGTGCGCACTCAGGCCGCACAGTTCCTCAATGCGGCTTCAGCGGAAGAGATCGTCTTCGTTAAAGGCACCACAGAAGCGATCAATCTGGTCGCTAACAGCTGGGGCGGCAGCCAGTTGCAGCCGGGCGACAACATCATCATTACGGAGATGGAGCACCACGCGAATATCGTGCCGTGGCAGATGGTGGCACAGCGCACCGGCGCTGAAGTGCGCTTTATCCCACTGACTGCTAACGGTGAGCTGGATATCGCTCAGTTACCTGTATTGATGGACAGCCGTACCCGCCTGCTGGCGGTGACGCAGGTCTCTAACGTGCTGGGAACTGAAAATCCGGTGAAAGCGCTGGTCGCGCAGGCGAAAGCCGCAGGCGTGGTTACGTTGATCGACGGTGCGCAGGCCGTGATGCATCACCAGGTCGACGTCCAGGATCTGGACTGCGATTTTTATGTTTTCTCCGGGCACAAACTTTATGGCCCGACCGGCATTGGCATCCTGTATGGCCGTAAGGCACTGCTGGATCAGATGCCGCCGTGGGAAGGGGGCGGGGCGATGATTGCTACCGTCAGCCTGACCAAAGGCACCACCTTTGCTGCGGCTCCATGGCGCTTCGAAGCGGGGTCACCGAATACCGGGGCGATTATCGGTCTGGGTGCTGCCATCAAGTGGGTCAGCGATCTGGGGCTGGATGTGATTGCCGAACGTGAACAGCAACTGATGCGCTATGCACTGGATAAACTGGCCGCAGTGCCGGATCTGGTGATTTATGGCCCGCAGCAGCGCGCTGGCGTGATTGCGTTCAACCTGGGTAAGCACCATGCTTTTGATGTTGGCAGCTTCCTGGACCAGTATGGCATCGCGATACGTACCGGTCATCACTGTGCCATGCCGTTAATGCAGCATTACGAGGTACCTGCCATGTGTCGTGCCTCGTTTGTTCTGTATAATAGCGAAGAAGAAGTGGACCGACTGGCCGCCGGTTTAACACGTATTCACCGTTTGCTGGGTTAAGTTTCAACCCGCACCGACCCGCAGGGGCGAGGCATGCCTCGCCCTTTCGTTTTTAAGTGAGGAAGCAATGGCAACTCTGCCAGATAAAGACAAGCTGGTACGTAACTTCAATCGTTGCGCTAACCAGGAAGAGAAGTATCTGTACATCATTGAGCTGGGTGCGCGCCTGTCGGGCGAGGCGGAAACCCTCCAGCAGCCGGAAAACATCATTCCGGGCTGTCAGAGTCAGGTGTGGATTGTCGTCGACACCGATGAAACAGGCTGTGTTCGCCTGCAGGGCGACAGCGATGCCGCGCTGGTGAAAGGGTTGATTGCCATTGTCTTCGCGCTGTACCAAAAGATGACGCCGCAGGAAATCGTCGATTTCGATGTCCGCCCCTGGTTTGCCGACCTTTCACTGACGCAACAATTAACGCCGTCCCGTTCTCAGGGACTGGAAGCAATGATTCGTGCCATTCGTAAGAAAGCGCTGATTCTTACTCAGCCTTGAATTGCTACACTTCTCGGTAAGCACCCCGCCAGGCTACAGTGGGGTGTTTACACATCCAGATACCGGTTACGGGGGGATTTATCGTCCGCCATAAGCGAGTCAGGTTGTGTATCTATCCATTCATAACCGAGAAATGCGCATGAAACTTTTTTACCGCTTTGCCGGGATCTCTGTTCTTACCTTTCTTGCCGGGATGCACGCCGTTAGCGCAACCGAGTATCCGCTTCCTCCCGACAACAGCCGCCTGATTGGTGAGAACACCACTTTTGTCGTGCCCAATGACGGGCAGCCGCTGGAGTCCGTGGCAGCCAAATACAAAGTGGGCCTGCTGGGCCTGCTGGAAGCCAATCCCGGTACCGACCCCTGGTTGCCCAAAGCGGGTTCACAGCTGACCATTCCAACGCAGATGCTACTTCCTGATACGAAACGTGAAGGGATCGTTGTCAACGTGGCTGAACTGCGCCTCTACTACTATCCCAAAGATGAAAACAAAGTGATCGTCTATCCCATCGGTATTGGTCAACTGGGGGCGAATACCCCGGCAATGGTCACCAGCATCAGCCAGAAAATCCCCAATCCAACCTGGACACCCACTCCTAATATTCGTAAGCGCTACGCGGCTGAAGGTAAGACGCTGCCGGTAACCGTACCCGCAGGGCCGGATAACCCAATGGGGCTGTTTGCGCTGCGTCTGGCTTACGGTAAGCAGCACTATCTGATCCACGGTACTAACGCTGATTTTGGTATTGGCATGCGCGTCAGTTCAGGGTGCATCCGTTTGCGTCCGGACGATATCGAAGCACTGTTTAACAGCGTTCCTAAAGGCACGCGCGTGCAGATCATCAATCAGCCAGTGAAATACGCGGTTGAACCGGACGGTAAGCGTTATCTGGAAGTGCATCAGCCGTTATCGCATAGCGAAAAGGACGACCCACAAACCATGCCGATTGCACTGACGGTGGCTGCTAAGAAGTTCATCAACAGTGATGCCAGCGATCGGGTAGTCATCAAAGCGGCGATTGAACGCAGAGCAGGGATGCCAGTGCTGGTCAACGAGGGTGAGAAAGTCGATGGTAACCGTGAGTTGCCTGTTAACGAGGATAAACAGCATCCTGCTGCTTCGGAGGGCAAATCTGCACCAGTAACTAGTATTGGAGCTGGCGGGGCTTAGAATCGTTTACAGGGCGTTTTAGACGGGGTTGGACGCATGGTGGAAGACTCCGGATAACAGGCAAAAAAAATGGCGCACAATGTGCGCCATTTCATTACCAGAACTCTTACTTACGGTAAGAGTGAGCCTGGTTGTCCAGACGCTGGTTAGCACGAGCTGCGTCATCTTTAGCAGCCTGAACGTCAGAACGGATTGCGTTCACGTCGTTGCTCAGCTGGTCAACTTTAGCGTTCAGAGTCTGCACGTCGGTAGACAGCTGATCGATTTTAGCGTTGCTTGAGCAACCAGCCAGCATAGTTGAAGCCAGGATTACCGCGCCCAGTACCAGTTTAGTACGATTCATTATTAATACCCTCTAGATTAAGTTAATCTCCATGTAGCGTTACAAGTATTACACAAAGTATTTTCTAATGAGAATAATTTTTTGATGAGAAAGTGCTTAAACTTGATCGTTCGCTCAAAGAAGCATCTTATTTCTGATATTTTACAAAAAACGAAGCGAAAACAGGCGATTTTAATCGGAGGGAACGTCGTTTCTTCGGTAATTAAATCGTTAATTTCGATTGGACGCTTTGTGAAACGTCTTACGCAAGTTGTAAAAAAAGCGCCACTGAGGGCGCTTTTTAAATGCAAGGCGTAATTTTTAATTACAGAACGTGCACTGATGCAGTATTGGTCGTTCCACTTGGTACCAATGCACCAGAAACCATGACCACTACATCGCCTTTCTGCGCGTAGCCGCTGGCTTCTGCCGCTTCTTTACCCAGACGGTAGAAATCGTCAGTTGAGGCGATTTCTTTCACCACGGAAGTGATGATGCCTTTACTGAGCAACAGCTGACGTGAAGTCTGCTCGTTTGTCGTCAGGGCGAGGATCGTTGCATTCGGGAAGTATTTACGAATGGACTTCGCAGACTTGCCGCCTTCAGTGGCAACCACAATCAGTGGCGATTCCAGTTTCTCAGCCGTTTCTACCGCTCCACGACAGACTGCTTCAGTGATGCGCATTTTGCGGTTGTCGTGCTGGGAGTCGATGCGGCTTTTCATCACGCGGTCGGTACGTTCGCAGATGGTGGCCATAATGGTGACAGACTCCAGCGGGTATTTCCCTTTGGCGCTTTCACCAGACAGCATCACAGCATCAGTGCCGTCGAGAATGGCGTTGGCAACGTCACCGGCTTCCGCACGGGTAGGGCGCGGGTTTTTGATCATCGAATCGAGCATCTGAGTGGCGGTGATCACCACTTTACGTGCACGGTTACACTTCTTGATCATCATCTTCTGAGCGAAGATCACTTCTTCAACCGGGATCTCAACGCCGAGATCACCACGAGCGACCATGATACCGTCAGAGGCATCAAGGATTTCGTCGAAGTTGTTCAGGCCTTCCTGGTTTTCAATTTTGGAGATGATCTGGATATGCTCGCCGCCGTGCGCTTTCAGATGCTCACGGATTTCGATCACGTCTGAACGCTTACGGATGAACGAGGCAGCAACGAAGTCGACGCCTTGCTCACAGCCAAAGATCAGGTCCAGCTTGTCTTTTTCAGCCAGCGCAGGCAACTGAATGGAAACGCCCGGCAGGTTAACGCCTTTGTTCTCGCCCAGGTCACCGTTGTTCAGCACTTTACATACCACGGTGCTTTCAGTGACTTCGATAACTTCCATACCGATCAAACCGTCATCCACCAGTACGGTGTTACCGATTTTCAGGTCAGAAGCGAAACCAGCGTAAGTCACCGCGACGGTATCGGCGTTACCGATGATGGTCTGGTCGGTGGTGAAGGTGAAGGTCTGGCCCGCTTTCAGGGAGGCATCGTTACCGCCTTCCAGCTTCATCGTACGGATTTCAGGACCTTTAGTGTCCAGCAGAATGGCAGCCTGGTGACCGCTTTTGCTCATGACGGAGCGCAGGTTAGTAATACGCTGGCCATGTTCTTCATAATTCCCGTGGGAAAAGTTCAGACGCATCACGTTCATACCGGCATCAAGCAGGTTAGTCAGCATCTCTTCAGATTCGGTTTTTGGGCCGATAGTACATACGATTTTAGTCTTTTTCATGACGATTTATCTATTAAGTTGTGATGGATGATTAAAGATGGATCCCGGCGGTGTTTCCCCCGGAGGAAAAAATTTGCGTTATGAAAACGTCGATACTGAGTAAGGATAGGTGACAGAATTAAAGCATGCAGGGTAAGTTGAGACGTGGTTTCGGCGCAGGCGCAGCAGGACGTTGCGCAACAGGTACTCGTTATAAATTGAGGGGCAACCATACGCTGAAACCATTCAAGTGAAACAACGTTCCGTATTATAGTCGCTAAGTGTTCGAAAACCAATTAAAAAGCGTGAAATAGCATGCAGGAATGATGCGCATCAAATTCGTTGCGCAAACCAGCACGAAGTAAGGTTAATCTGAAAGTCTGGTTGAGGGCAAAAAAAGGGGATGTGGTACGTTTCGTGGAACAGGGCAAAGCCTTTTGAGCAGGGTAACACGGGTAGGGTGATGCTTCGGAAAGGAATTTGGTGCGTCTGAATGGACTCGAACCATCGACCCCCACCATGTCAAGGTGGTGCTCTAACCAACTGAGCTACAGACGCATAATTTGCTTCGTCTTTCATACTACTGCTTTGTTGGCTGCTTTCGTTCACCCCAGTCACATACTGATGTATGCTCCTGCGGATTCACTCAATTGCCGCCGCGCATTAGCACGAAATACTCGCCACTTGTTATTCGCTCATCTTTCTTTGGAAGAAAGATGGTGCGTCTGAATGGACTCGAACCATCGACCCCCACCATGTCAAGGTGGTGCTCTAACCAACTGAGCTACAGACGCAAATTGTTGTCGTGGTGACAACGGGGACGAATATTAACGACACCCCGAACGCCTGGCAAGGAGAAAAAAGGATTTTTGCGTCTGATTGCTGCGCAACTGTGCGAAGCGCAGCAATTTTAATCATTTTCCCCGGGTTTATCAGAAAATTAACGCGCTGCACGCGTGAGAATCATCTCCGCAGGCTGACGTTGCAGACGGCGCATCCGCCAAATCATCATGACGGCAGAGGAGGTCAGTCCAATGATAAAGCCGGTCCAGAATCCTGAAGGGCCCATTGCCGGGACCACCCAGTCGGTCATCGCCAGCACGTAACCGCTCGGCAGGCCGAGGATCCAATAGGCGACGAAGGTAATAAAGAAGATTGAACGGGTGTCTTTATAGCCACGCAGGATGCCGCTGCCGATCACCTGAATGGAGTCAGAGAATTGATACACCGCCGCCAGGAACATCAGCTGTGCTGCCAGCGTAATCACCTCAGGGTTATCGGTATACAGCAGGGCGATCTCTTCGCGGAACGTCACGGTGAACAGCGCGGTGAGACAAGCCATACAGATGCCCACGCCCTGTGCTGTCCATGCGGCGACCTTTGCCTGCTCAACCGAACCCTGACCCAGCCGGAAGCCTACGCGGATGGTGGTAGCGACCCCCAACGACAAAGGCAGGACGAACATCAGTGAACTGAAGTTCAGGGCGATCTGATGGCCCGCGACTTTGACGATCCCCATCGGAGACACCAGCAGGGCCACGACAGCGAACAATGTCACTTCAAAGAATAGCGCCAGCGCAACCGGCAGACCAAGCCCGGTCAGACGGCGTAATGCTTTCCAGTCTGGCGGACTGAAACGTCCCTCAACACGGATATCGCGCATTGATTTGGCTCGATTCACCCAGGCCTTCATCGCGATAAACATCACCCAGTAGACCGATGCGGTTGCCACGCCGCAGCCAATACCGCCCAGTGCAGGCATGCCAAAGTGACCGTAGATAAAGACGTAGTTAACCGGGATATTCACCAGCAGCCCGAGGAACCCCATGACCATGCCGGGTTTCGTTTTGGATAAACCTTCACACTGATTACGGGCGACCTGGAAAAACAGATAACCGGGAGCGCCCCACAGCAAGGCGTGCAGGTATCCCACGGCCTTTCTGGATAATTCCGGGTCAACATTGTGCATGGCGCCAATCAGGTATCCGGCGTTATACAACACCACCATAATCAGCACAGAGACCATCGCTGCCAGCCAGTAGGCCTGGCGAACCTGATGCGCAATGCGCTCACGTCGGCCAGAACCATTAAGCTGAGCCACCACCGGCGTCAGCGCCAGGATCAAACCGTGACCAAAAAGAATGGAAGGTAACCAGATTGAGGTTCCTACTGCAACGGCGGCCATATCCGTGGCGCTAACGGCACCGGCCATCACTGTATCAACAAAGCCCATGGAGGTTTGCGCAACCTGCGCAAGGATCACCGGGATAGCAAGGGCTAATAACTGACGCGCCTCTAAGAGGTACTTCTGCACACATACACCTTTTTAATTTTTCCGCTATGTTTCGCGACGTTTTACTGCGACGTGAAATCCATTGGGTAGTTGAATGATGAAAGACACTGCTGAAGAAATAAACGGCATTTGCGATGATGCCAGCAGGGCAGGCGTTCCATTCTAGTGTCAGCGGTGGAAATAGCCAATCTTCTGATAAAAGAATCGCTCTTTATGTCACGCAATTAAACGGGACTTTATTTGGTTTTGTGGCGATGCCAGGGCAAACTAACTGGAGCGAAAACACATTGATTGAGGCAACAGCTATGTTTACCGGTATTGTGCAGGGCACCGCGGAGGTGCTGGACATTGACGAAAAACCTAATTTTCGTACCCATGTGATCAGAATGCCGGAGGCATTATTGCCCGGGCTGGAACTGGGTGCGTCCGTTTCCCATAATGGTTGTTGCCTGACGGTGACCGAAGTCGATGGCGACCGCGTTAGCTTTGATCTGGTAAAAGAAACGCTGCGTATTACCAATCTGGGCGATCTGAAAGTCGGTGATACCGTTAACGTTGAGCGTGCAGCAAAATTCAGTGATGAAATTGGCGGTCATTTGATGTCAGGTCATATTATGACCACGGCAGAGATCAGCAAAATACTCACCTCGGAAAACAATCGCGAAATCTGGTTTAAACCGCAGGATGCCAGTCAGATGAAATATATCCTGCATAAAGGATTTGTTGGCATTGACGGTATCAGCCTGACGGTAGGAGAGGTGACGCGCACAAAATTCTGTGTTCATCTGATCCCCGAGACACTGATGCGCACCACCTTAGGCAGCAAACGTCTGGGGCATCGTGTGAATATTGAGATCGACCCGCATACGCAGGCGATTGTGGAAACCGTTGAGCGTGTTCTGGCTCAGCGTGAAGCGGCATTATTGGCTGCCGCAGTCAGCGAACAACAGGCTGAGAGCCCGGAAGCGTAATGCGATAAAAAAGGGCGACATGACGTCGCCCCTGCTAAACAGAGTATGTCCTAACGCGCAACGCGCAGTCCACCTTGTTTGCCATGGGTAAATACCACCTGCCAGAGCTGAATATCCCTTGCCCGAAACGCCCCCGCACAAGCATTCAGATAGTAAGTGAACATCCTTTTAAAACGCTCGCCATATTTATCCGACAGTTGAGGCCAGGCGCTAAGAAAACGCTGATACCAGTGCATTAACGTCACATCATAATCAGCGCCAATATTGTGCCAGTCTTCCATCACGAACCAGGGTTCGCAGGCGGCGGCAATATGACGCACAGAGGGCAGGCAACCGTTAGGGAAAATGTATTTGTCGATCCACGGGTCAACATCATTATTGGTTTTGTTAGCACCAATGGTATGCAGCAGGAAAATACCTTCCGGTTTCAGATTACGATTCACCACATCAAAATAGGTAGCGTAATTTTTCGGCCCGACATGTTCAAACATTCCGACAGAAACAATACGGTCGAACTGCTCAGACAGGTCGCGATAATCCTGAAGCAAAATCGTCACATTCAGCCCTTCGCAGCGCTGTTGCGCCAGCTTTTGTTGTTCGGCGGAAATGGTAACACCCACAACATTTACGCTAAAGTGACGCGCGGCATATTCGGCCAGACCTCCCCAGCCACAGCCAATATCCAGTAAAGACATGCCCGGTTCCAGCTGAAGTTTTTCACAGATCATCTGCAATTTGGCTTCCTGAGCGTCTTCCAGCGTACGGGCTTCTTTCCAGTAACCGCAGGAATATTGCATATAAGGATCGAGCATGTGGGTGAAGAGATCGTTACCCAGATCATAATGCTCTTTGCCAACAATCCACGCGCGTTTGCGCGTTTGCAGATTCGTGAGTCGGGAGGCCACAACACGCAAGGTGTCGCGGAAATGGTGAGGGAGTTGCTGATCTAATTTTGACTGCAAAACACGCTGGAAAAAGATATCCAGGCGTTCGCATTCCCACCAGCCATCCATATAGCTTTCACCTAACCCCAGCGATCCTTCCTGCAGAATGCGTTTAAAAAAATCGGGGTTGGTAATCTGGATATCCCAGGGACGGGAACCATTGATTTCAATATTGGCCTGACTCAACATTTCCTGGACGATTCGATACCACGGGTTGTCGTCAAGGCTCACTTCTTCTATACACGATGAACTCATAGCTTCTCCATCACCCTGTGTGATTAAAACCTGAGAAAAAGAATTGTCTGTTTCTACAGGCCTGTGAGAGCACTCACGGCGAATGCCGCAGTCTGATATCCGACGTTAAAAAAGAGGTTTGATGTGAAACTGACAGAGGTCGTAACGTAGTCACTCGGAACAACTCCATGACAACCCTGTCAGGAACCAACAGTGGACGACGACAAACGCCATCGCCCACTCAAAAATGGTGTTAAGTTGTTATTTTATATTGCGCTGAAAAGTATATGCCCACGAAAGGTAATATTCAATTCATTATTGTTAGGGCGCTAACTAAGTGTTTTTACAGGATTCCACCTGGCCCGGCGCCGTCAGGTGGGGCTGTTTTTGCTCCGCCAGTCGCTGGACGATATAGCCAACGACAGCCAGAACAATCGTGCCAGCCATCACCAGCGTAGTGGTCTGTAACGGGGATTCAATCCATGTTGACACCGCCAGACTGGCGAAAAAACAGAGGCCGAGCTGCAACATATTCTGCAAGGCGGCGGCTTTACCGGTCGCCTGGGGGAAGGGCAGTAACGCACTGGACACCACAATCGGGTAAATCGCACCGTTTGCCATCGCCATTCCACAAAACGGCAGTAGCAATGCAAACAAGGAAGGCTGCGGCTGCAGTGAAACAAAATAGATCGCGAGAATGCTGACGCTGTAGAAGGCCAGCAGCCATGGCAACAATTGGCGCCCGGCAAAGTGGTTCAACAGGGCGCGGCAGCTAAACCCGCCGACAAGAAACGCCACAGTTTGCGGAACATAGCTGAGGCCAATATCTGCAGGGGACAAACCAAGGTTACCCAGAATGAAAGGGGAGCCGGTGAGCCAGGCAAAGAAGCTGGCAGAGCACGCGGCATAAATCGCCACGTTGCCACTGTAAATAGGCGACTTCAGCAATGTGAGGAAGCCAGGCGTGCGGGGCTTAACGGCAGCGTGATCGTCCACCGGGCGTGACGGCAAGCGCAATGTAGGGATCAGTAGCGCGAGACTGAGCAGTAACAGGACAACGAAAATAGAACGCCAGGAAAAGTGTTGCAGTAACCAGGCACCCAACAGGGGAGCCAGCGCAGGCGAGAGGGCGACCAGGGGCATAATGGTGGCAAAGACACGGTTGGCCCGCGGACCACTGTAGCGATCAACCACCAGAGCCTGCCAGCTCACCGCCGCAGCGCACACACCCACGGCCTGAACAAAGCGAACGATCAGCAACCAGAAAGCCGACTCTACCCACAGCATTGCCGCACAACCAACGGCGAACAAACTCAACCCCATCATCAATACTGGTTTTCGGCCGATACGGTCTGACAGCGGGCCCCAGACTAGCTGTGCGCAGGCAAACCCGGCGAGGAAGATACTTAAACTGGCGCTAATGGCACCGGCTTCCGTCTGCAAGTCCTGTTGCATCACGCCAAACGCGGGTAGGTACATATCGGTAGCAAGAAAGCCCAGCATGCTGAGCAGCGCAAGGTAAATCATAAATCCTTTGGAACGCATGGTTTTTAACTCTTATTAGACAATTTTTTTACGCGTGCAGTGTAATCGCGTGCTGACCCGTCTGTGAAACGCTAATATTCGTGGGTTGCGATGAAAAATATTGAAGGCGAATCATGTGGTCTGAACATTCTCTTGAAGTGGTTGATGCGGTGGCGAGGACGGGCAGCTTTACCGCTGCTGCGGCGGAATTGCATCGCGTCCCCTCCGCAGTAAGTTATACCGTGCGCCAGCTGGAAGCCTGGCTGGCCGTGAGTCTGTTTGAGCGTCGTCATCGTGATGTGGAGTTGACGGACGCCGGACGGGTTTTCATTGAAGAAGGTCGTGCTGTTATCAAAAAAATGCTCGCCACCCGCACACGCTGTCAACAGGTGGCTAACGGCTGGCGGGGACAAATCAATATTGCGGTCGACAGAATTGTGCGCCCGGCACGCACCCGGCAGCTGGTCGTGGATTTCTACCGGCATTTTCCGGATATGGAACTGCATATCATGCCGGAAGTGTTCAACGGTGTGTGGGATGCGCTGGCTGACGGTCGCGTCGATGTTGCGATCGGTGCGACTCAGGCGATCCCGGTACGAGGACGTTTTGCTTTTCGTGATATGGGAAGTCTTAACTGGCGCTGCGTGGTGAAAACGTCACATCCTCTGCTGAGCCATGAGGGACCGTTAAGCGAGACGTTAATCCGTGAGTGGCCATCGCTGGTGCTGGAAGATACCTCACGTGCCTTGCCGAAACGCACCACGTGGACATTAGATAATCAACGACGGCTGGTGGTGCCTGACTGGGAAAGTGCGTTTGACTGCCTGCGAGCCGGGCTGTGTGTTGGGATGGTACCCGGTCATTTTGCCCAGCCCTGGCTGCAACAAGGCGTGTTAGGAGAAGTGACGCTGACGTCCCCGTTTCCCGACAGTCCCTGTTATCTCAGCTGGTCGGAACAAAGCGCCTCACCGGCGCTAAGTTGGTTACTGGACTATCTGGGGAGCACAGAAACCCTGAATGCAGAGTGGTTAAGCGAACATCCTGGCCAGTGGCAGGTGAGTGATTAACGGCGGTAGTCGCGGAAAGGACCATCGGCAACGGAACGACGCTCGATCAGTGAAGGGTGAACTTCAATGGTTTGCGGATCTTCGCGCTTGCTGGTAATACGGTCCAGCAACATATCAAAAGCGGTTTCGCCCAGACGCTCTTTTGGCTGGTGGACGGTGGTCAGTGCGGGCGTAAAGTAGCGGGCGTTGCGCACGTTATCATAACCGATCACTGAAATATCCTGAGGTACGCGTAGCCCCATTTCATCTGCTGCGCAAATCGCGCCCATGGCCATAATATCACCGCCACAGAAAATGGCCGTTGGGCGCTGCTTCTGCGACAAAATTTGCTGCATGGCGCGATAGCCAGATTCAGGTTCAAAATCGCCCTGCACCAGCCATTCATCGCGCAAAGTGATGCCCGCTTCTGCCAGTGCCTTCAGGAATCCGGCATGGCGGCCACCGCCTGTATTACGCTCAAGCTGGCCTGGGATCGCACCGATATCGCGGTGCCCACGTTCGATCAGGTAGCGCCCCGCCAGGTAACCACCCTCAAAAGCATTATCAAGCACGGTATCAGTGAAATCACCGCGTGATTCGCCCCAATCCATGACGACCATCGGAATATTACGGTTATCTTCCAGCATAGAAATCAACGTGTCAGGATATTCTGAACACATCACCAGCAGCCCATCGACGCGTTTTTGCGCCATCATTGACAGATAGGCCTGTTGCTTTTGCAGGTCGTTGTGCGCATTGCCCAAAATCAGCGTATAGCCTTTGGCAAAGCAGCGGTTTTCTATTGCTTCAATGATCTCTGCAAAATAGGGCGCTTCACTGGATGTTGCCAGAAGGCCAATGGTTTTGGTGTGGTTGACCTTCAGACTGCGGGCTACGGCGCTGGGGGAGTAATGCAATTCTTTGATTGCAACCCATACCGCTTCGCGCGTCTCTTCGGCTACAAAGCGCGTTTTGTTAATCACGTGAGACACAGTGGTGGTTGAAACACCGGCGCGCTTTGCCACATCCTTAATTGTTGCCATGAAAATCGTACTCCTGGTGTTATCGTAACATCTTGATAACTAATTGGTTAAACGTTTGCCTGGGTACAGCCATTCCTGCCCGACCAGAATTATTTTGGGTGCTGTCTCAAAGGGTCGGGAAGGGGTAAAATCGTCCGTAGAGTGACATGCAGTGCTGACTTTTACACGTTGCCAACGGTGTTGCGCAACGGAATAAAGAATTCTAACAAGGCTGCGCACAGAAAACGAGATTTTTACGGGTAACTGTGGGAAAATCTGTTGGCTTACTAATAACAAGGTTATTGAGGAGAGAGAATGAACACTGATATGAAAATGACGGCGCTGACCGTTGTGGGTTCACTGCTGATGATTATTGCGTTTAGTTTTACGGCGGTAATGCATTAATTCTTGCACGGGAGGAGGAAACTCTTCCCGAACCCACACGCATTATCGAATCGTTTTAGGCGTCATCATACGGCGCGCACCGATGTAATGTTCCTGCCAGTAATCTTCGCTCAACGCACTGACCTGAATATCTTTACCTGTCCGTGGAGACTGAATAAATTTCCCTCCACCCAGATAGACGCCAACATGATCTGCTGTGCCACGTCCGTTAATACGGAAGAAGACCAGATCACCTTTCTCTAACTGATCGCGCTTAATCGAAGCCGCATCACGCAGATGGTACATTTCATTAGCCGTGCGTGGGATCTTGAACTTCACCAGGTCTTTATAGGCATACCACACCAGACCACTGCAGTCGAAACCGGTTTTCGGAGAGGTGCCGCCCCATTGATAAGGTTTACCGAGCTGGCCCATCAGCTTGTTCATCGCCGTCTCACGTGCTTTCTGGTAGCGAGCGCGATGCGCTTTGCTGAGTTTGAGCGGGGCGTTCAGAGCATCGTTATCATCGTCAGTGGCTTTGCTGCCTGCGCGTTGACGACCATAATGTTTTTTATCTGCTTTTTTGCTGGCCGCGAGTTTTTTACTCAGTGTTTTCTTCTCCACCTTCGCATTACGCACCGGGGCCACGCTGGTTTTTTTCTTTTCTTTCTCTTTCAGTTTTTTTGCCAGCAGAAGCCGTGCTGATTTAGAGGGTTCTTTTTTAGCGGTTTCTTTGGCTTTCTTACTGACAGGTTCTTTGACTTTTTTGGTCGAAGTGGCTTTTACCGGGCGGCGCTTACGGCGGTCATCTACACGTGCAGTATTGCTTTCGGCTTTTTGCTGTTTTGCATTAATAGGGGCATGTGGCGATGCGTGCGCCATGTTGAAGAACAACTGAGTGAAAGCCAGTATGAAGAGCGTGATGAGTAAACGCATCGTTCCCATTAACAGTTTGTGCGCTACAAAAAAGCAGCAACGCGGTAAAAAAAGAGATTTCTGCGGTATGCAGAAGGTTAGGCCAATTCTAATCTAACTTCTTAACAAAGGGTAAGGTCTTTTTTGTTTCAATAATACAGATCAAGAAAATGATGTAATATTGAGCACAATCAGGTGGTTAACCCAGCAATAAAACCAGTGTTAGTCATAACAGGTGCAGCAGTGATGATAAGAAAATGTTATTTTGTTTCCCTGTTTTGTCTATTGGTCACATTTTTACCTCTCTCGCATGTGAAAATGTCATTTTCATCGCCAGGGCAGAATCGCTACAATAAGCAGGCTGCGCCCAGCCTACACACGATGTATCGTATTGAGGAAGATATTTATGAGTACTGTTGAAAAAATTCAACGTCAGATCTCTGAAAACCCTATTCTGTTGTACATGAAAGGGTCCCCTAAACTGCCAAGCTGCGGTTTCTCTGCTCAGGCTGTTCAGGCGTTATCTGCTTGTGGCGAGCGCTTCGCGTACGTTGATATTCTGCTGAACCCGGACATCCGTGCAGAAATGCCAAAATATGCCAACTGGCCAACGTTCCCACAGCTGTGGGTAGACGGTGAGCTGGTGGGTGGCTGCGATATCATCATCGAGATGTATCAGCGCGGCGAGCTGCAGCAGTTGATTAAAGAAACTGCTCAGAAATATCCGTCTGACGCCGCAGAGTAACGCAGGCTTATTGGCAGCATAAAAAAAACCGGGCCCTGAGAGGTCCGGTTTTTTTTCGAGTTTACAGCACGTTGCTTTATTCTTCGCTGTCGTCACTTTCTGCATCAACCGGCAGTGGCCAGCCTCCCAGACGTTTCCAGCGGTTGACCAGTTCGCAGAACAGATCGGCCGTTTGCAGGGTATCGTACAGTGCGGAGTGTGCCTGGGCGTTATCAAAAGGCATTCCAGCTGCGGTACAGGCCTTCGCCAGAACGGTTTGCCCCAGTACAAGCCCGCTGAGTGCCGCGGTGTCAAAGGTGACGAATGGGTGGAAAGGATTACGCTTCAGGCTGGCGCGTTCGGCAGCCGCATTCATGAAGTTCAGATCGAATGTGGCGTTGTGTGCCACCATAATCGCCCGGCTACAGCCGCTCTCCTTAATTCCCTTGCGCACCAGTTTGAAAATGGCATGCAACGCTTCATGTTCACTGACCGCACCGCGCAGCGGATTCTCCGGGTCGATACCGTTAAATGCCAGCGCTTCAGGTTGCAGAACTGAACCGACAAAAGGCTCTACGTGGAAATGGATCGTCTCATCTTTCTCCAGCCAGCCATCGTCATTCATCTTTAGCGTCACCGCTGCGATTTCCAGTAATGCGTTAGTTTTGGCATCAAAACCGGCGGTTTCAACATCAATAACGACTGGATAAAAACCGCGAAAACGGCTGCTAAGGGTATTCAGTTCATTCGATTCAGACATCGGCATCTCACAGGAGAAAAAAAGGCAGCGCGCATTATGGCAAATTTTGTCGGGGGATGCAGCAGGGAGGGGAAGCGGGTGCCTAAAAGGCACCCGAAATACTTAGTGGCCGAGGCCATTACCCGCTTGTTTGTTCTCGATCAGCTCAATTTTATAGCCATCCGGGTCTTCAACAAACGCGATCACGGTGGTGCCACCTTTTACCGGACCGGCTTCACGGGTCACGTTCCCGCCATCGTTGCGGATACGATCGCAGGTCGCGGCCACATCATCCACGCCCAGTGCGATATGTCCGTAAGCATTGCCCAGGTCGTATTTATCCACGCCCCAGTTGTAGGTCAGCTCAATGACAGCACCTTCGCTCTCTTCGGTGTAGCCGACAAACGCGAGGGTGTATTTATATTCGGTATTTTCACTGGTGCGCAGCAGGCGCATGCCCAGCACTTTAGTATAAAAATCAACAGAGCGTTGCAGATCGCCAACGCGCAGCATGGTGTGAAGTAAACGCATAACATCCTCTTTTATCGGCGTCATCGATGGATGACGTAAAAAAACCAGTATAACGATTATGCCATCGGGTGCGAACCCTTGTGGAAATTAACCGAGGAACGGATAGTCTGTATAGCCTTCGGCACCGCCGCCATAAAAAGTTTCTGGCTTAGGTTCGTTCAGCGGAGCATCGTTTTGCAGACGCGCGACCAGGTCCGGGTTGGCAATATAGCTGCGGCCAAACGCAACAGCATCAATCAGGCCTTGCCCGATAAGGGCTTCGGCTTTTTCTGCCGTGTAACCGCCCGCGCCGACAATGACGCCAGGATAAACAGCACGGATGGCCTGACGGAATTCACGGGTGTAAGGCTTGCCACCGGCCCAGTCAGGTTCAGAGATGTGCAGGTAGGCCAGTTGGCGTTTTGCCAGCTCAGCAATAAAGTACAGGGCGGCTTCTTCCTGATCTTCGCCGTTATCCAGACCGTTGAAAGGCCCCAGCGGAGAAATACGGATACCGATGCGATCGGCACTCCAGCCTGCAATGGCGGCATCCACGACTTCCAGCGCAAAGCGGGTACGATTTTCGATACTGCCACCGTACTGGTCGTCACGCTGGTTGGATGCCGGAGAAAGGAACTGGTGAATCAGGTAGCCATGAGCGGCATGCAGTTCAACCAGATCAAAATCGGCCTCACGTGCATTAATTACGGCCTGACGGAAGTCACCAACGATGCCTGCAACTTCTGCCGTGGCTAATGCGCGCGGTGTGGAAGTGGCCTCGCGTACCGGTTTCCCCTCTGCATCACGCAGGGATGTGCGGGTTTCGGCATTAATAGCAGAAGCAGAAACGGGATCCTTACCTTCAGGTTGCAGGCTGGCATGAGAAATACGCCCGGTGTGCCAGAGCTGCACGGCGCTGTGGCCGCCATCCTGATGAATCCCGGCGTTAATCGCTTTCCAGGCACTCATCTGCTCTGATGAATGTAATCCCGGTGCACCGGCATAACCTTTCGCCTGGAAGCTGATCTGTGTCGCTTCAGTAATAATCAACCCGGCAGTTGCGCGCTGGCGATAATATTCACCCATCAGTGGGGTAGGGATATCGCCGGGCTCAATGCTACGCAGGCGCGTCAGCGGTGCCATAAAAATGCGGTTAGGCACGGTGATGGCACCGGTTTTCAACGGGGTAAACAGCGTGTTCAGTTTCATAACTTACTCCTGGTAGACCGGTCGACTAGTGTGGGTTGTTTTTTTTAAGCTATACGCAATATGCGCGTCATTTCCTGCCATGCATTGAGTAACGGTGCATTATCACGGCAGATTTTACTTTGCAGACTGGCGCCCAGCCACAGCGTGTACAGGGTTTGTGCACAGGCTGCACTGTTCACGTCAGCATGCAGTGTTTGCTGTTGTTGTGCTCTTTCCAGTGATGCCTTCAGGGTATCCATCAACGCGGTTGATCCCGCATGTAACGCACTGCGCATAGCTTCAGACAGATCGCAGACTTCGGCGGATAATTTCACCGACAGGCATCCCGCAAAACTGCTTTCTTCACAGTAAGAGAGTGACTGATGATAATAGTCGAGCACGCGCTGGCGGGAATCATCCTGATGATCATTCAGATAATCTTGCAGACGCTGATGATAGCGGGCGAAGTAGCGTTCCAGCATGGCAACGCCGAACACTTCTTTAGAGGCAAAGTAGTAATAGAACGACCCTTTTGGCACTTCTGCCTGTTTCAGCAGCTCGATCAGGCCCATACCGTTGAAGCCGCGCTGAAGGCAGAGCAGTTCACCGGTATCGAGCAGATGTTCACGTGTGTCAAAGCGGGTCGTTTTATTCATCGCAGCAGAGTACTAGACCGAACGGTCGGTTTCAACCCTTAGCTGCTTTTACGACACGATCGGATCATATCCAGAGAAGGTTGATACTCCCGGGTTTGCACATTCATCATACCCAACAGGGTATGGAAGATGTTGTCTTGAGAGACATCATCGGTCTGCGCCTGTCGTTGCAGGCATTGCTGATCAATGCCAAATGCGGTGGCGTAGTCCGGTGACATCCAGAGTAAAAACGGAATATGTGTCTGCTGGCTCGGTGCAAACACGTAGGGGGTGCCGTGCAGATACATCCCATGTTCCCCCAGAGACTCCCCGTGGTCGGAGAGATAGACCATCGCCACGTTGTATTTATCACTGTACGACTTCAGCAGATTAATCGTGCTGTCCAGCATGCTGTCAGTATAGAGAATGGAGTTGTCGTAAGTATTGACCAGCGCCTGAGGGTCGCAGTCCTGAATCTGATTACTGTCACAGGTTGGTGTGAACTGTCGCAGGGCATCCGGGTAACGCAGATAGTACGCCGGGCCATGGCTGCCCATCTGATGCAGGACAATCACCGTGTCATCCTTCACGCTGTCAATATAGTTACTGAGGCGATGCAGCAGCACGTCATCAAGGCAGTAATCACTTTTGCATAATGCACTGACCTTCCATTTGGTCATATCAGTATGAGGTACGCGATCGCAGGCACCTTTACAGCCACCGTCATTTTCTCGCCAGAGTACGTTAACACCGGCATGCGCCATGACATCCAGCAACCCTTCCTGATGGTGTGCACGACCCGCGTCATACTGCTGGCGCGGCATATTAGAAAACATGCAGGGCACGGAGATGGCGGTTTCGGTGCCGCAGGACGTAGCGTTGCGATAGTAGATGACATTGTCACGTTTCAGTTTTGGGTTAGTTTCCCTCGTATAGCCCCCGAGTGAGAAGTTTTCAGCCCGCGCGGTTTCACCCAACACAAAAATCACCAGTGTTTTTTTCTGCTCACCGGCTAACTGTGGGCCTTTACGGGCATCCTGGCCTATTTTAATCAGCGCCTGATCACCCGCAAACCAGCGGTTGTCAGTGTAGTGTCCAATACTGCTGACCACATTGGCTGGCGTGATCATTTTCACCAGACCTTTATTATTACGGATCATCGAGGCGTAATCTTTGTAGAACAGCGCTGCCACCAAAAGTACCACAAGAATGGCACTCAGAGACGTCACTGCGCGCCAGACGATAGCCATCCACCACGGGCGGTTGTTTTCGATTCGGGTCAGCAACATGATCGCCGCAGGGAGTACGCCCAGTAGCAGCAGCCAGAGGAGATATTTCACGCTGAACAGCGAGGTCGCTTCCTGCAGATCCGTTTCAAACACGTTCTGGATCATGTTGGTATCGATCACCGTACCAAAACTGTACATAAAGTAGTTGGCGGCGGCACTGGCAACGATCAGTATCACCAATAAAGGCTTACGTAGCCACGGCAGGGCGGCGACGTTGAAGATCACTAAAAAGGCGCAGAACAGCACCAGAGGAAGCGTAGCCGCATAAAGATAGTCGTGCAGTCCTTGATAGGGAATAATTTCCCATGCCCGAAGCAGGAAGATACTGTTGAGTATCAGCGCGAAAAACAGTGCAGCGCAAACGTTAAAGGTAATTTCATTACAACGTAACTTGTTCAGGCGTTTCATGGTCGTCCAGTAACAGAATAATCTGAAACAAGAGTAACCGGGAAAGCTTAGATAAACCTTAACTTTGCTTAAACATCGGGATAGCCCGCCAGAAGCGGGCCATAATATTAGTAAGCAACGGTAAACTGCTGGCGAATATGTTGCGGATGTTCGATTTCGTCCAGGATGGCTACGGCCAGATCAGCAACGCTGACAGACGCGGGTTTGTCTCCATCCATCAGTAATAAGGTGGTGCCCAGACGGAACTGCCCGGTGCGCGGGCCAGGTTCGAGAAACGCGGCCGGGGAAAGGTAAGTCCACTCCAGCGCCTGTTCTTCAGCCTGAAGCTGATTACGCAATGCACGTGCACCCAGCGCGCCGGGTTTGATATTAGCCGGGAAGGCTTCCGTATCGACCAACTCTACGCCCGGAGCCACTTCCAGGCTGCCAGCGCCACCCACTACCAGTATGCGCTTCACGCCGCTGCTTTTTACGGCTTGCAGGATTTGCTGGCTGCCGCGGGTAAATTTTTCAAAAAGATCGCTCTCCGCCCAACCCGGATTATAGGCGCTGATGACGGCATCCTGACCTTTCAGAACGCCACTCAACCAGGCGCTGTCATGAATATCACCTGTGACCACAGTCAACTGAGGATCTGAAGGCAGATTTTTTCCTGAGCGAGAGAGGGCCGTCACCTGATGGCCGCGTGCCAGGGCTTCTTTTACAACATCAGGGCCGACAAAACCCGTTGCGCCAATAATGGTAATTTTCATTTATTCATTCCTCTGTAAGTGTGGATTCAACTTTACGGCTTAACAGATAGGATGATAAGTGGCATATTTTAGCTTTTATAATGAAGTGATACTTACGAATAATGGAAAAACTCAATCGTATGGCCGTGTTTGCAACGGTTGTCAGCGAAGGCTCTCTGGCAGCCGCTTCACGCCGTCTGGGCATGTCGCCTTCAGCGGTTAGCCAGCATCTGCGGGCACTTGAGCAGGCGGTGGGTGTGCCATTACTGCATCGTTCAACCCGAAAGCTCACACTTTCTGAGGCGGGGGCGGCATTCTATCCGGGCTGCGAGGCCATGCTTCACCACGCGCTGGAAGCGGAAAAACGACTCGCGGAAATGCGCGATACGCTGAGCGGAGAGTTGCGCATCAGCGCAACGGTAGGGATCGGCGGCCAGCCGCTGTGTAGTGCGTTATCACCCTTGTTACAACAGAATCCGGGGCTGAAGCTACGCATTATTGCCACCGATAACGTGCTGGATATGATTGAGCATCGGATTGATATTGCTTTACGCTTTAGCCGCCAGTTAAGTGATGCCAATATTATTGCCCATCCGCTGGCAGAATGGCCGATGGTTATCTGCGCAGCACCCGCCTATCTCAGCCGTTATGGCGTGCCGCAAACGCCGCAGGCACTCTCAGCCCATCGCTGGATACACGGTCATCGGACGCACCGCCATATTGATTTCCATCATCCAAGAGAAGGGGCGTTGACGCTGCGTCTGGCTGAAGGGCAGGTAGTCAGTGACAGTATGAACGTGATGCGTGCATTTACCGTTGCGGGGATGGGGCTGTCATTGCAGCCGTTGCAGGAGATACAGGAGGAGCTGCACAGCGGGCAACTCATGGTGCTGCTGCCTGAGTGGCGCGCCAGCCCTCTAAAGCTGACGGCACTCACGCTGGAACGCGTTTTACCGGAGAAAAGTCAGCAGGCGTTACGTGCGTTACGTGACTATTTTAGTAAAAATCACCGGGTCACACTTGCAGACATGGGATGAGCCGTCTTCAATGAAGACAGAGTGAACTTACCAGGAGTGGCGGTGGCAGAGCAATTAGAGTTTTTCCCGGTACCCAGTCCCTGTCGCGGGATCTGTCAGGTTAACGAACGCGGTTACTGCCGTGGCTGCCTGCGTAGCCGTGAAGAACGGTTCAACTGGATGACGTATAACGATGCACAGAAACGTGACGTTCTGCGTCTGTGTCGCCTGCGTCTCCAGCGCCAGCGTCGTGGGGAGAATCCAGACATTCCGGATCAGCCAGAGCAACCCACGTTGTTTTGACGCGGAGTTTGATCCGCCCCTGTTGTAGCGATGACCTGATGGCGTATTATCCGGGTCAGCTATTTCATCAACGGGAGTAAGAATAAGATGCTACAACGTGTACAGATCGCCCCACAGGGACCGTCATTTTCACCGCTGGTGATGGGATACTGGCGGTTGATGGAGTGGGGAATGACCTCTCAGCAGCTGGTGCAATTTATTGAGCAACATCTGGAATGTGGTATCAGTACGGTTGACCACGCTGATATTTATGGCGGCTATCAGTGTGAAGCCGAGTTTGGCAAAGCGCTGCGCCTGCAACCGTCTTTGCGTCAACGTCTGGAGTTGGTGACGAAATGCGGGATTGCCACAACGGCAAAGCCAGACAACGCCCTGGGCCACTATGTCACTGATGCCGCGCACATCATGACGAGTGCTGAAAATTCCCTGCGTTATTTTAATACCGACTACCTCGATCTGTTATTGATCCATCGTCCCGATCCCCTCATGGAGGCAGATGAAGTTGCCAGTGCGTTTCAGCAGCTTCATCAAAGCGGAAAAGTAAAACATTTCGGTGTATCTAACTTTACTCCTGCACAATATTCGCTGTTACAGTCACGACTGCCGTTTACACTGGTCACCAACCAGGTTGAAATTTCCCCTGTGCACCAGCCGCTGTTATTAGACGGTACGCTGGATCAGTGTCAGCAGATGCGGGTCAGGCCGATGGCATGGTCATGTCTTGCAGGCGGGACGATGTTCAGCGCACCTGAGTTCCAGCCGCTGCGTGATGAACTGTTATTGATCCAGCAAGAGACCGGTGCAGAGAATATTGAGCAGTTGATTTATGCCTGGATTCTGCAATTACCTTCTAAGCCACTGCCGATTATTGGAAGTGGTAAAATTGAACGAGTCAGCGCGGCAGCGAGAGCGGTTAACGTGACGCTGACTCGTCAGCAGTGGTTCCGTATTCGTAAAGCGGCCCTGGGTTTTGATGTGCCGTAATCCGCAATCAACAGTAGTAGCATCATTGTCTGACGACATCACGTTGATGTCGTTTGCAACCGTGAGAGTGAACAGTATAAACGCCAGATAATCCCGGCCAGATCGATGCCTTGATCTTCATGAGTATCACGCAGTATATCGATGCGCTGTTGTAGTGTTTTCAACGTATCGTTCAGGGGAATAGGGTGTATCCCGCGTTCACTGATAATAGATTGCAAATCGTGTAGCACGGCGTCGCGTATATTTGCTAATGCTGAAGAGGGTGTTTTCCAGTTGCGCAGATTCCAGGCAATATGCGAACAGTTGAGCAATACAACGCCCCAGCGCATCAGCCACAGATGTGCCTGGTCATCGCGACTATTTTTAAGTTGGTTGATGCGGTGATAAACCAACGATTCAAAACTATTCTGACTTAGGCGAGGGCGTCTTCCCAACTGGTCGACAAACTCACTGCGCAAAGCGCGGATATGACGCCTGCTGCGGTGTTTATCAGAACTGGGACGCAAAATACAGAAGGCCAGCCAGACCATCGCCACGCCACAGACTTTTGCCAGGTTATCATTAACAAAACCCGAAAAATCATAGGTGGGGGGATTGGTGACTGACAGGAAGGACCCCATAAAAACAACCAGTTGCCCCCAAAGGGCAGCCCGTTTTTTATCCTGTAATTTAATCAGTTGCATGGTGATCAGCAGAGGGAAAAGTACGATAAGAAATTGCCACAGTACGGTCACCTGAATCATGAAAGCAAACTTCATGACAAAGCTGAAGAGTGACAGCAGCACCAGTGTTTTGATCAATAATGTGGCGCTGCTGACCGGGGATGCAGAAGATGAATAAAGCACGCAACTGATAGCGGCCAGCGTCAGTGCTGAGTCACCGGAATCCCACTGCGTTGTGATCCAGAAACTGGTTCCGAAAAAAATCACACAAAAGGTTCGCAGCGCATTCCAGCTGGCTTCTGCCCCATCTGCTTCGCGAGCCAGTGATGGCACAACCGGAGGAGTGAGATCCGTATGGTTATCTGCACGTTCGAACTGGCGTAGCCAGCGTGCGATATTCAGATACAGCCAGCAGAAATAACGTAGCTGCTCCCAGAAGGCCCGGTGCCGATAGTCCGTCGTGTCCATCGGGGCAGCGCGATAGAGTATTTGCGCCAGGTAATACTTATCTTTTTCACCCTTAGCCATGGCTTCCAGTAGCTGATGTAGCGTTACAAACAGGTTTTCTGGTGGGTTTTCCCAGTTAAGCAACATCCGACGCAGGCTGGAGATAATGCTGGTCAGGCGCAACTGCTGGTGCAAAACATAGTTCAGCACATTGTTTTGACGGCGAAAGCGGTAATGACTCCAGAATGCCTGGATGCGCAGCAGATTCATTGTCAGGATTTCGCCAATCACGTTTTCGTGGGCCTGGCGTATCGTGCTGGTGTCCTCTTTATTTAACATCTCCGTTGCATGGGCGAGCAGCTTGCTGTGCATCTCTTTGAGGGAATGAATTAACGTCTCTCCATCCGAGGTGCTGGGCAAGATCATCATCATGAGTGCGCCGCACAGTATTCCGGAAATGACCTCACAGACGCGTGCCTGCGTAATGGTCCATATACTGTCGATCTCAACTTCATTGACACAGGTAAAGGCGATGATGGCGGCGGTATAGCCTGCCAGCGAAAAGGCGTAGGCCACATTATTCTGATAATGGTTTGATATCCACGTGCACAAAGCCAGCCAGCTTGCAATCGACACGGCAAAAAGCCATGGCTCGTCCAGTGTATGACCGGCGATCACCAGGGCTGCCGTCGCGCCCAGCATACTCCCCACAATGCGCCCGAGGCTTTTACTGATCACGCCGCCAACAGTAGGAAAACTCACCACGGCAGCAGAGGTCATCGCCCAGTAAGGTTCATCCAGCTGAAGACCGTAAGCGATACTCAAGGCCAGACACATGGCGATGGTATTACGCAAGGCGTAGCGCCATTGCGCAGCAGTGGCTTTGTTCCACGGCAACTGCTGCCATTGCAGCCAGCTCAGATTAAGTCGACTCATTGCTGGACAGAAATTGTGCAGGTGGTCCCGGCGACCAGTGTTATGGCGGGCGGAAGATGAGTCAGGCGGATACGCACCGGTACGCGCTGGGCCAGCCGGACCCAGGGGACGTTCGGTTTGATATCCGGCACCAGGCCGCTGTCGGATTCGATACTCTGGTCGTAGATTGCCCGGCCAATACTTTGTACCACGCCGGTGAGTGGCTGATCGTTACTGTACAGGGTGATATTCGCCCTGGCGCCTGTGCGGATATGACGCAGTTTGGTCTCTTCAAAATAACCCATCACGTAAAACGAATGGCTATCTACCAGCACAAACAGCGGTGATCCGGTGGTGGCGTAGTTGCCTATCCGGGTTTCCAGATTGTTGATCCAGCCATCGGTGGGGGCAAAAACCACGGTTTGCGACAGGTTCCAGCGTGCACGGTCCTCCTCAGCCTGAGCAGCCTTAACGTTTGCTTCCATTGCCTTGACGTTGAGATTAGCGACATCAAGCGCTTCTTCTGAAATAACATTACGGCCAAGATTTTGACGGCGATGAGCCTCATGCTGTGCCTTGATAAGGTCCGACTGTGCTTTTGCCAGTTGGGCTTCTGCATTCAGTACGGCAATACGATAGGGCTTATCATCAAGGGTAAACAAGCGGGTTCCTTTAGTCACAAACTGGTTATCTTCGACATCGAGCTCAACAATGCGCCCGGAAACCTGTGGAGTAATACTGACCAGTTCGGCTCTGACTTTGCCATCTCGTGTCCAGGGTGACTGCATATAGTAATTCCACATCCACCAGCCGGCACAGAGTGCCGCCGCGAAAAAAAACACGGTGGAAAAGTATCTTAAATAATTTAGTTTCATTACGTTACCCGACGATTAACAACCCCAGAGAGGCGGCTATGCAGAGAGTAAACAAGGAGAGATCCAATAAAGTGGGGTGCCAGATCTCGCCTGAGTACATCCAGTCACGCAGTAACGGATGAAGTAGCAGCCATAAGAAAAAACCGAGCAGAACGACTTTGAACAGGGGCGGAAAAAAAAGTGAGTCCCCGAGCACCAGCTCGGTGATGGGGCTGGCAGCCGTTAATATTGATGTCATCACACACAAAATCCCTATGACCAGTGAATTACCGATGAGGATAACTGAATGCGTCCATCTGATTATGATGGATTTGTGTTTTGCCTTGTAAACTCGCAGAATAGTCTAAAATCATGCTTGATAGCTAGCAAGCTAATTATAAGAGGTAGAAATTGAATACAACTCTGGGAACCGACTTGTCAAGATTGGTACGTATCTGGCGCTCATTAATTGATCAGCGATTGAAACCGTTGCAGCTGACACAAACCCATTGGGTGACGTTACACAACATCCACCAGCTACCGCCTGAACAGTCGCAAATTCAGCTGGCAAAAGCCATTGGTATTGAGCAACCTTCTTTGGTACGCACCCTCGACCAGTTGGAAGAGAAAGGGTTAATCACGCGCAGCACCTGTGCGAATGACCGCCGTGCTAAGCGTATCAGCCTCACTGCGCAGGCAGAACCGATTATTACTCAGGTTGAGCATGTGATTGATGCGACTCGTGATGACATCCTGGCCGGAATTTCTCAGCCGGAGATCGACAAAATGGTGACGCTGATTGCCAGACTGGAAAAGAATATTCTTGAGCTTCAGGGACGAGATGAATAAAAAAAACCGGCATAAGGAGCCGGTTTTTTTATGCGCTACTGTGTCATTAGCGTGGGGAAACAGTGATCTGGCTACCGTTTGACGCCATTGCTACGCGCTGACCTACAGAGTAGCGGCTTACAGCCTGTTTCTGGACCACCATGATGGTGTTGCCATCATCTTTGCGGATTTCCAGCTCAACGCCCTGGCTTTTATTCAGCGAGCCCTGAACACCCTGGCCTGCAACACCACCAGCGACGGCACCAGCTGCGGTTGCCAGACTACGACCCGCACCACCACCAACTGTGTTACCAAGGAAACCGCCCAGTACTGCACCACCAATGGCACCGATAACGTTGCTGTCATCGCCACCCTGAATTTGCACCGGACGAACAGATACCAGCGTACCGTAACTCACGGTCTGAATCTGTTTAGCTTCAGAGGCGCTGTAAACATCACCGGAAAGAGTATTGTCATTTACACAGCCAGCCAGCGTTATCCCGGCAAGCGCCACGATTAATAAACGCATCGTCATCATTAAAACTCCTATGTGTAGCAGGTGCTGCGGATCATCGGGCAGCGGTCAATAACACTATTATAAGGTACAAGCCGCGCCTTTCTCACAATTAGTTTGTAAAAGCACCGCAGAAAGATAACCTGGAGTGCTTAAACGTGGATTCAATCACGACAAGAAAATACGACGTCGTTAACAACGTGAATAAAAGATCACTAAATCATAGAATTGACGCGCTAATTTTGCCAGGCTGGCGCAATGACACTCATACCCGCAGACGGGATAAGGCGAAGGCATGAAATCAGGTCGGTTTATTGGCGTTATGTCTGGCACAAGCCTGGACGGCGTTGATGTGGTGATGGCGGTGATTGATGAACATATCGTGGCACAGCAGGCCAGCTATAGTCACCCGATCCCACAAACGCTGCGCCAGCAGATCCTGTCAATCTCCCAGGGGCAATCATTAACGCTGTCGCAGTTAGGGCAACTGGATACCCGCTTAGGACGGTTGTTTGCGGATGCGGTACTGGCGTTACTCAAGCAGCAGGGATTGTCAGCGGATGATATTACCGCCATTGGTTGTCACGGCCAGACCGTGTGGCATGAGCCGCAGGGCGATGCCCCAAATACCTTACAAATTGGCGATAATAATCAAATCGCAGCAGCAACGGGTATCACCGTAGTGGGCGATTTCCGCAGGCGCGATATGGCGCTGGGCGGGCAGGGCGCACCGTTGGTGCCGGCTTTCCACCATGCGGTACTGATGCACCCCACTGAGCGCCGCATGGTGCTGAACATCGGAGGCATTGCGAATTTGTCTTTGCTGCTACCCGGGCAAACATTGCGTGGGTTTGATACCGGGCCTGGCAATATGCTGCTGGATGCCTGGATCTGGCGGCAGCAGGGCAAACCCTATGATAAAGAGGGGGCATGGGGGGCCGGCGGTCACGTGGCCTGGCCACTGCTGCAACAGATGCTCAGTGACCCCTATTTTGCACTGAGTGCACCGAAAAGCACCGGACGTGAATATTTCAATCTGAGCTGGCTGGAACAGCAGCTGTCATCCTTCCCGGGTCTGCCCGCACAGGATGTGCAGGCAACGTTGGTGGAACTGACGGCAACCACTATCGCACAACAGGTCTTACTCAGCGGGGGGTGTGACAGGCTGCTGGTCTGCGGCGGTGGGGGCCACAATCCTCTGTTGATGTCCCGTCTGGCGGCGCAGCTGGCCGGGACGGAAGTGACGAGTACCGACCAGGCTGGCATCAGTGGCGATGATATGGAAGCACTGGCTTTCGCCTGGCTGGCCTGGTGTACCTTGAGTGGGTTACCCGGCAATTTACCGTCGGTAACCGGTGCGCGTGAGGCCAGCGTGATCGGGGCAATATTCCCGGCAAATCGTCCTTTTCGCTGATTGCATCACCTGAAAAGACGTTTTAGCCTAAGTGAACCTCCCGTAGCTCACAAGGAATAAACAATGAAAAAGGGGTATATCGCCGTCGCCGGCATGCTGGTGGCGCTGTCAGGATGCAGCTATTTTCAGACCGACTCTCATACGCCGGTCAACACATTGCATTATACCTGCGGCACGCTGCCGTTAACGGTCAAACTGGATAACAGTAAAAGCGAAGTCAGCCTGATCCTCGACGGTCAACCGCTGGTGCTGAAGCAGCAGCCTGCGGCGTCCGGAACCCGTTACAGCGATGAGCATTACGTTTTCTGGTCGAAGGGCGACAGCGCATTCATTGAGCGCAATGACAAAATCATTATCGATGACTGTCAGCTTCAGCAACCAGCCAGTTAACCCATTGAACTATTGTAGGGTGCGGCGCACAATGCGGTATCCCTACTTATCAGAAGCCAGAGCGATGACTGACAGCGACCATCTGCAACAAATTGCCCATCTGCGGCGTGAATACACCCGTGGCGGCCTGCGCCGCAAGGATCTCCCCGCTAATCCGTTGACCTTGTTTGAACACTGGCTTAACCAGGCGGTTGAAGCACAGTTGCCGGATCCCACGGCCATGAGTGTGGCCACGGTGGATGACCAAGGACAACCCTATCAGCGTATCGTCCTGTTGAAGCATTTTGATGAGCGCGGCATGGTGTTTTACACCAACCTGGGCAGCCGCAAAGCGCAGCAGCTTGAAATTAACCCGCGCATCAGCCTGCTGTTTCCCTGGCATATGCTGGAACGTCAGGTCATGGTGCTGGGGAGTGTTGAGCGTTTATCTACGCTAGAAGTCTTGAAATACTTCCACAGCCGCCCGCGAGACAGTCAGCTGGGGGCCTGGGTGTCGAAGCAATCCAGCCGCATCTCTGCCCGTGGCATTCTCGAAGGCAAGTTCCTTGAACTGAAGCAGAAGTTCCAGCAGGGTGAAATTCCGCTGCCGAGTTTCTGGGGCGGTTATCGGGTCAACATTGACTCAATGGAGTTTTGGCAGGGCGGCGCTCACCGTCTGCATGACCGTTTTTTCTACCAGCGTGAAGATGACGCATGGAAAATCGACCGCCTGGCACCCTAAAACACGAAATAATGCCGTCAATGGGTGGATCGCAGCGGTCCGGCCCATTATTCTATATCCCTTATTTTCTCTCCGCGTTTCAGCGGAAAGCTGTGTACCAGCTTAGGTGCAGACTTTTTCACATGGAGTCTTAGATGGCCAGCAGTAACCTGATCAAACAATTGCAAGAGCGGGGCCTTGTCGCCCAGGTAACGGATGAAGAGGCGTTAGCAGAACGACTGGCGCAGGGGCCAATCGCACTCTATTGTGGCTTCGACCCGACTGCCGACAGCTTGCACTTGGGGCATCTGGTGCCGTTGCTCTGCCTGAAACGTTTTCAGGATGCCGGACATAAGCCAGTGGCTTTAGTCGGTGGCGCAACTGGCCTGATCGGCGACCCGAGCTTTAAAGCAGCCGAGCGTAAGCTGAACACCAGTGATACCGTGAATGAATGGGTCGATAAAATCCGCCATCAGGTTGCCCCTTTCCTTGATTTCAACTGCGGCGACAACAGCGCGATTGCAGCCAACAACTATGACTGGTTTGGCGGCATGAATGTGCTGACCTTCCTGCGTGATATTGGCAAGCACTTCTCTGTTAACCAGATGATTAACAAGGAAGCCGTTAAGCAACGTCTGAATCGTGATGACCAGGGGATCTCCTTTACTGAGTTTTCTTACAACCTGCTACAGGGTTACGACTTCGCCTGTCTGAACGAGCGCCACGGCGTGGCGTTGCAGATTGGTGGGTCTGACCAGTGGGGGAACATCACCTCCGGTATCGACCTGACGCGTCGTCTGCACCAGAACCAGGTGTTTGGTTTGACCGTTCCGCTGATCACTAAATCTGACGGCACCAAATTCGGTAAAACCGAAGGTGGCGCTGTGTGGCTGGACGCGAAAAAAACCAGCCCTTACAAGTTCTATCAGTTCTGGATCAACACCGCTGACGCAGACGTATATCGTTTCCTGAAGTTCTTCACTTTCCTGAGTATTGACGAGATCAACGCACTGGAAGATGAAGACAAAAACAGCGGTAAAGCACCCCGTGCCCAGTATGTTCTGGCCGAACTGGTGACCAAACTGGTACACGGTGAGGACGGTTTGGTGGCTGCACAGCGCATTACCCAAAGCCTGTTCTCCGGGGCGCTGAGCGAACTCACGGAACAGGATCTGGCACAGCTGGCACAGGATGGCATGCCGGGTGTTGAGTTGGAAAACGGGCAGGATCTGCAACAGGCATTGGTCAATACCGAGCTGGCCCCGTCACGTGGTCAGGCTCGTAAACTGATCGAGGCGAAATCCATCAGCATCAACGGTGCACTGCAAACGGAGGCAGAGTATGCCTTCGTAGAGGCCGACCGCCTGTACGGCAAATACACCCTGCTGCGCCGTGGTAAAAAGAACTACAGCTTAATCAGCTGGAAATAATAAGCAGGTTCGTTACGTACTGAAGCCGGCAATGCCGGCTTTTTTTAGGCAAGAAGGGTCAGAGTCGCGCGATGAAAAATATTCTCTCCATCCAGTCCCATACTGTTTTTGGTCACGCCGGAAACAGTGCAGCAGAATTTCCTATGCGCCGCCTGGGCGCAAACGTTTGGCCACTGAATACTGTTCAGTTTTCCAACCATACTCAGTATGGTCACTGGGCCGGAACGGTCATGCCGGCCAGCCATCTGACCGAGATTGCCCGGGGTATTGGTGATATTGATCGTCTGAAAACCTGCCATGCGGTGTTAAGTGGTTATCTCGGCTCCGCCGAGCAGGGAGAGGCTATTCTTGAGATTGTACGGATGGTCAAAGCGGCAAACCCGGAAGCCTGGTATTTCTGTGATCCGGTGATGGGCCATCCGGAAAAGGGCTGCATTGTGGCACCGGGTGTGGCTGAGTTCCATGCGAATGCCTCCCTACCCGCCAGTGATATTATCGCGCCCAATCTGCTGGAGCTGGAAATGTTGAGCGGGCGTCAGGTGGCCGATGTGGAGCAGGCTGTTGCGGCAGCACGTGAGCTGATTGCTAAAGGGCCAAAAGTGGTGCTGATTAAGCACCTTGCGCGGGCCGGTTACCGTAGCGATCGCTTCGAAATGCTGCTGGTGACGGCAGATGAAGCCTGGCATATTGCCCGTCCGCTGATTGACTTTGGCGTGCGCCAGCCGGTAGGGGTGGGTGACCTGACCAGCGGATTATTGCTGGTGGACCTTCTGCACGGGCTATCGCTGCAACAGGCGCTGGAACATGTGACGGCCGCTGTGTATGAAGTGATGCTGAAAACCCATCAGATGGGTGAGTATGAGCTACAGCTGGTTGCTGCACAGCAGGCGATTGCTGAACCGCAGCAGCATTTTGCGGCAGAGAAACTCTGACCCGCTATCGCGATACCGGGCAGGCCTTTTAGGCCTGCCGTCGTCATTAGTTCAACCCTTCAGCTTTCAGCGCAGCGATCACGTCAGGGCGCGCAGCCACCCGTTCAAACCAGTCGTTTAACGCATCCAGTCCACTCAGGTTCAGCTTCAACGCATGAGCCCAGCGGGTCACGGTAAACAGATAAGCATCTGCCACGGTGAAACGCAGCCCCATCAGCCACTGCTTCTCTTTTAATTCGGCATTCACGTACTGGAATTTCTGCTCCAGCAATTCTCTGGACAGTACCTTAAACTCGTCCGGAGTGGTGGGGCGAAACAGCGGGCTGAACCCTTTATGCAGTTCAGTGGCAATATAATTGAGCCATTCGAGCGTATGGTAGCGTGTCAGGCTGCCGGGTGGGGCCAGCAGTTGGCGGTCAGGTTTGAGGTCGGCAAGATACTGCACAATCGCCACGCCTTCAGTCAGCACCGACCCGTCATCCAGTTGCAGCGCCGGAACCTGGCCTTTCGGATTGATTCGCAGATAGTCTTCGCCCTGTTCCGTCTTCTTCGTTTTGGTATCCACGGTGACCAGCGTGAAATCAAGGCCGGATTCGCGCAGCACAATATGGGGTGACAGTGAACAGGCCCCGGGTTTACAGAACAGCTTCATTGCTCGCTCCTTTCATTGAATGATGACGATCTCCTCAGCTTACTGCCGAAGAACATAAAAGTCAGTGTCAACGCGCGGACAATGGCGCATTTTTTGCGGGTTAATTAACCACTGGCAAACGCTGCTGCCCCAGACTGCTCAGTTCAGGCAGCGATGTCCGGGCAAGATCCCAGAATGCGCGCACTTTTGCCGGCATATATTTTACGTTCTGCGCGACCAGTTGCACCGGAACGGCCGGAGGGCGGAAGTCCGGCAGAATTTCGATCAGGGTGCCCCGCAGCAGATCATCATGCACCTGATAAGAGAGCAGGCGGGCAATACCTTTCCCGGCGCGGGCAGCAATCAGCTGAGTTTCGACCTCATTGACAGTCAGTCTTGGCGTAATGCGTACTCGCTCCTGCTGCACCTCAGGGCCGAAGCGCCATTCTCTTTGCGCGGTGAGTGCCGCACTGGCGATGAGGTGATGATCGATCAGCATGGCGGGCGTCAGCGGTGTGCCGTGCAGGGTGAGGTAGTCAGGGCTGGCAACCAGCATCCTTTGCACCTGACCCACCTCCGTCGCCACCAGTGAGGAGTCCCGCAACTGGCCGATGCGTACCGCCATATCCAGCCCCTGTTCGATGAGGTCCTGATAACGGTCACTGAGCATCAGGTCAATCTGGATATCGGGGTAGCGATCGAGAAATGTCAGCACCAGCGGTGCAATATGCTGGCGGCCGAACTGAACCGGCGCGGTCAGACGGACCCTGCCACTCAGCTGATTGCGGGTGGTGGCGTTCAGTGCTTGCTGATAATCCTCCAGCACGCCTTTTGCACGTTCAAAAAGCGCCAGTCCGGCGGGCGTGGGCGACAGACGCCGGGTAGTTCGTTCAATCAGGTTCACGGCAAAACGGCTTTCCAGCGCTGTCAGGGCACGCGTAATCGCGGGAGGCGATCGCCGCAGAGTGCGTGCCGCTGCGGCAAGGCTCCCCTGTTGCACCACGGCGACAAACACCGCCAGTTCATCCAGTTTATCCATGATTATTCCACTTTGCGAAATTATGAATTGCTATTTTTGCCTGTTTACCTCGTTTTCAGCAAGAGTAAGCTGAGTAAAAAACAGGAGATCATCATGAGTTCATTAACGTTATATGGCACCGGACTTTCCGGCCACGTTCACCGCGTCAGCGTGTTGTTAAGCATACTGGGTCTTTCCGCCAGCTGGGTTGAAGCTGATGCCGAGGTCAGACAAAGTGCCGGATATCGGGCGCTCAATCCTCTCGGGCAGGTGCCCGTTTTAGTGGATGGTGACACGGTGATCAGCGACAGTAATGCCATTCTTATCTGGCTGGTGAAGCGCTACGCACCCGACAGTGGTTGGTTGCCGGCTGATTTGCTGGAGGAGGTGCAGGTGCACCAGTGGTTGGCAAAAGCCGCCGGAGAAATCCGTTATGGTGTGGCGTCTGCGCGTCTGATTAAGCAGTTCAACGCGCCGGAAAACTACGCTTCAGCGGTATATGTGGCAAAGAAATTTTTACCTCAACTGGAGGCACATCTTAGCGATCGTCAGTGGCTGGTGGGAAAACGTGCCACCCTTGCTGATCTGGCCTGTTATGCCTACGTGGCCTGTGCGCCTGAAGGGGGCATTGGTCTGCATGCCTATCCCCACATTCAGGCCTGGTTGCAGCAGACGGCCGCACTGCCGGGCTTTATCACGCTGCCACCTCTGCCTTTACCGGCGGAAGCGTAACGATGTTCCATCCAGGGGAGTTGCAGGCGCAGAAAAAAGCAGGCTATCAGCAGGTGAAAGCCGCCCTTTATCCATCGATGCCTGAACAGCACCGTCTGTTTTATCAGGACCTGCAGACTTTCTATATGACCGTACAGGATGACAGCGGTTACCCGTTTGCAGCCCTGGTTCAGGGGGCTCCCGGGTTCATTACTACGCCGGATGAGAGCCATTTTTCCCTGCTGCGCAGTGCCATCGAGGCGGTACCTTATCTGCCTGCATTGAAGTCCGGAATGGCGTTCGGTGGCCTTGGCATCGACTTCGCCAGCCGTCGCCGTAATCGGGTCAACGCAGTGGTAGAGGGTTTCAGTGACAATCGGCTACAGCTGCATGTACAGGAAAGTTTTGGCAACTGTCCGCAGTATATCCAGCGACGAACACTGCCCGCGCAGGATAAGCGACGATCGCTGCATATCGAACCCCTCTACACGCTGGATGCCGATGCGCGCTATCTGATTTCTGCTGCGGATACTTTCTTTGTGGCCAGCCATGCACCGCGCAGTCAGGGAATGGGAGGGGCGGATATCTCGCATCGGGGAGGGTTACCCGGGTTTATCACCCTCAGGCAGGGAAAGCTTTTTATCCCGGATTATTCAGGTAATCGTTATATGAACACGCTGGGAAACCTGCTGCTGGATCCCCGCTGTGCTTTGCTGATCATGGACTTCCATCAGGGTGCAGCACTGCATATTCAGGGAAGGGCTGAGATCCTGTGGCAATCACCGGGGGAAGGGCGAGTGGAACGTTACTGGACGGTTGAACCGGAACGCATCCTGCGCCTCAGGCAGTTATTACCCGCTGCCGGAACGGACGTGGAATATGCCGTGTCCACACTGGCAGCTGAAAGATAAAAAAAGGGCGACATCACTGTCGCCCTCATCATCATACTGTTAGTAATCAGTCATTCGCGTTCTGCGGAGCGGGGGTCCCGTCCTGAGTCATACGGTTCAGCAGGGGAGCTGTGAACATCATCAGTACAGCGATCACCCCGGTGACGATGCCGATTTTCAGGAACACATCACCATAAACGTGCAGCGACAGCAGCGGATCGGTAATGTTTTCTGGCACCGCCATCAGGTTGGCCACTTTACCGGCCACCATGGCAGCACCTGCGGTGGTCAGGAACCAGGAACCCATGATAAAGCCCATCAAACGCTGTGGAACCAACTGTGCCACCATCGCCAGGCCCAGACCAGAGATCATCAGTTCCCCAACGCTTTGCAGCGCATAGCTGAGGATCAGCCAGTTGACGGAAACAATACCCAACTCGTTAGCCAGAGAGGCACCCAGCGGCAATACCAGGAAGGCTGCGGAGCACAGCACCATGCCCAGCGCAAACTTATGTGGCATCGGCAGGCGGTCGCCCATCTTGTTATAGATAGCGGCCAGCAACGGACTGAACACCATAATCCAGAAAGGATTCAGTGCCTGGAACTGCTCTGGCTGGAAAGTGATGCCCAGAATGCTGTGCTCGACGTTACGAATAGCGAAGAAGTTCAGCGAGGTGGGCATCTGCATATACAGCACGAAGAAGACGATAGCCTGTACCATCAGTACAAAAGCGACAATCATCTTGCGGCGCGCATGGCCTTTCAGTGCGAAGGTTTCTTTGGCAAACACCAGTACGATACCGACAGCGATCACGCCAAGTACCAGGCGGGCAATACCCTGGTTATGCAGCAACCAGGTTGCCAGGGTGATCATGACGACAATACCAACCAGCGTCATCAGCAATTTGCGGATGTCCAGCGGGGCAAAATCTGCTTTCGAACCGTGATTTTTCACCCATTTACGGAAGAACATAAAGTTCACCAGGGTGATCAGCATGCCGACAAATGACAGAGCAAATGCCGTACTCCAGCCAAACTCCGCCGCCAGCCACGGCGTGGCAAGCATAGAGAAGAAGGACCCGATATTAATCGCCATGTAATACATGGTGAACGCACCGTCGAGGCGCGGATCGTCTTTCTCATAGCAGGTAGACAGCAGAGACGACGGGTTAGCTTTAAACAGGCCATTACCCACGGCGATGGTCGCCATGCCGATATACACCAGGCTAATGTCGTGACCTGACCAGGCCACCAGTGCGTAGCCCAGCGCCAGCACCAGCGTGCCGAGCACGATAACGCGCTTGGTTCCCAGCACCTTATCGCCGAGCCATCCGCCAACGGCGACCAGTCCATACACCAGGGCGCTGAACGAAGCGAACAGGGTAATGGACTGCGCTTCTGACATCCCCAGCATTTTCACCAGGTAGACAGCAATAATCCCTTGCAGGCCGTAGTAACCGAAACGCTCCCATAACTCGATGGAGAAAATCAGATAAAACGATCGGGGTTGCTTGAACGCGTTGAGGCTTGCTACCTCAGGTTTCTTGTTTGCAGTTGACACTAGTACCTCTGAATGCTTGACCTGTTTCGTGACAGGAAATAAGTCGGCGTAACGCGGGACGTGCGCTCACCGTATAGTTATAAGATGGAAAAACGCCAAATAATTTCGCCGATTGCAGGCCTTGAGGCAAGCGTTATTTCAATATCGCTGACTGATGAAATAACAGTCTTAAATGAGTGGGCTTGCAGTTTACTTGTTTTATTGTGCTGATTTTGGTGCTTTATGTGAATGATTGCACCATTGGTTGTTGCGTGATTGTCCGATGGGCAGACAATAATTCTGGTGAGGGCTTTTCTGGTTTTAACGTCTTCAATAAATAAATTTGTGAGATTTATTGACTGTTTTATAGGGTTTTCTTAGTGATTATTGGTTGTTGTATTACGGGTGTGTGGAGTGAATAACAGGTAAAGCCACTTTGTGTGATTTTAATCACAGAAGGTGTGATAATTTTTGTTGCAAAGCAACTGATAAGTTCCAAATGTTTTTTATTAATTGAACGTTCAATATAAAACGTCTACAATTAAGCTCATTCAATAGTTAAAACCGATGAAGCAATGCCAAAAATTGGAATGAAGGCGATTCGTCAGGCGCAGTTGATTAATGCGACGCTGACGGTAATTGACCGGGTCGGACTGGCAGATGCCAGTCTGGCATTAATAGCGAAAGAAGCCGGGGTTTCTACCGGGATTGTCAGCCACTATTTTGGCGACAAAAACGGTCTGCTCGACGCCTGTATGCGCCAGATCCTCTCTGACCTCTATGTAGCATTAGAGCACCATCGTCAGAAGGCGGCACCGGACCCTGCTGCGCAGATCCGCGCTATTATCGATGGCAATTTTGACGTTACACAGATTGCTGCGCCAGTGCTGAAAACCTGGCTGGTGTTTTGGGCTGACAGCCTGCATCAGCCAAATCTGCACCGCCTGCAACGCATGAACGATCGTCGCCTTTATTCCAATCTGACGGCGCATTTCCGCCGTGTTTTGCCTGAGGAACAGGCCCGAGCCGCAGGTGCATGTCTTGCGGCGCTGATTGATGGGGTGTGGCTGCGCATGACGCTGGCACCTCAGCCGATGGAACAGGGCCTGGATCAGGCCCGCATGCTTTGTTATCAAAATCTTGCGCTGTGGCTGAACAGCGCACCCACCCCCTGACAGGAGGAGACATGGCCGATATGAAACGCCGCGGTTTATACATCAACGGACGCGAAGTGCCTGGCAATGGCGAACTGTTCACCACCGTTAACCCTGCCAACGGCAATGTCCTGGCTGAAATAACCGCCGCCAGCCAGCAGGATATTGATGACGCTGTTGCTTCTGCACAAGCCGGCCAGCGTATCTGGCGTAGCTATACTCCGGTTGAACGCAGCCGCGTTCTGCTGAAGGCCGTTGCCCTGTTGCGCGAACGCAATCAGGAACTGGCCGAGCTGGAAACGGCCGATACCGGCAAACCGATCGGTGAAACCTCAGCCGTGGATATCGTCACCGGCGCGGATGTGCTGGAGTATTACGCCGGGCTGGCCGTCGCCGTCGAAGGCGAATCCATTCCGCTGCGTGACACCGCGCTGGTCTATACCCGCCGCGAGCCGCTGGGCGTCTGTGCTGGCATTGGTGCCTGGAACTATCCGATTCAGATTGCCCTGTGGAAAAGCGCACCTGCGCTGGCAACGGGCAACGCGATGATCTTCAAGCCGAGTGAAGTCACGCCTCTCAGCGTACTCGAACTGGCCAAAATCTTTACCGAAGCCGGGCTGCCGGATGGCGTGTTCAACGTCGTTCAGGGCGCTGCTGCCGTGGGTCAGGGGTTGAGTCAGCACACCGGGATTGCCAAAGTGTCCTTTACGGGTGAAGTGAACACCGGTAAACGCGTAATGGCCGATGCCGCACTGGCTAACCTGAAGTCTGTCACTATGGAGCTGGGCGGGAAGTCACCGCTGGTGGTGTTTGAGGACGCCGATCTGGAGCGTGCGGTCGACGGCGCGATGATGGCAAACTTCTACAGCAGCGGCCAGGTATGCACCAACGGAACGCGCGTGTTTGTCCAGCGTTCGCTGTTGCCTGCCTTTGAAAAACGTCTGCAAGAGAAAATGGCCGGGATCCACTGCGGTGACCCGACCGACCCGGCGGTCAACTTTGGCCCGCTGGTGAGTGAAGGGCATTGCCAGAAAGTGGTCTCGTATCTGGAGATCGGTAAACAAGAAGGGGCGCGTCTGCTGGCTGGCGGTTCACGTATTACCGAAGGTCCACTGGCGAAAGGGTGTTACGTGCAGCCAACGGTCTTTACCGACTGCACCGACGACATGCGTATCGTGCGTGAAGAGATCTTTGGCCCTGTTATGAGCATCCTGGTGTTTGACGATGAAGACGAAGTCATCAAGCGCGCCAATGATACCGAGTACGGTCTGGCGGCCGGGGTGTTTACCACTTCACTGAATCGCGCACATCGGGTGATCCATCAGCTGGAAGCCGGTATCTGCTGGGTAAACAGCTGGGGCGAGTCACCTGCACCGATGCCTGTTGGCGGCTATAAGCAGTCGGGCGTAGGGCGTGAAAATGGTCTGGAAACGCTGCATCACTACACCAGAACCAAATCTATTCTGATCGAGATGGGTGAGTATCCATCCGCGTTCTGATTTTTCGCCGCGGCGTGCGCGTCGCGGCAATATTTCCGGAGGTTTAATGCAGAAATTTGACTATATCATTATTGGTGCGGGTTCAGCAGGCAACGTGCTGGCAACCCGTTTGACTGAGGATGCTGACGTATCGGTACTGTTACTGGAAGCAGGCGGCAAAGATCACCGCTGGGACTTCCGTACCCAAATGCCAGCCGCTTTGGCTTATCCACTGCAGGGTAAACGCTACAACTGGGCATTTGAAACCGATCCTGAACCTCATATGGATAACCGCCGTATGGAGTGCGGACGCGGCAAAGGCCTTGGCGGTTCTTCACTGATCAACGGTATGTGTTACATCCGTGGTAACGCGATGGACTACGACAACTGGGCGAGCAAACCCGGTCTGGAAAACTGGTCCTATCTGAACTGCCTGCCGTATTTCCGTCGTGCGGAAAAGCGCGATATCGGAGAAAACGACTGGCACGGTGGTGACGGTTATCTCAGCGTCACCACGCCGAAAAAAGGCAATAATCCGCTCTATCGCGCCTTTATTGATGCCGCCCAGCAGGCAGGACATCATGAAACCGACGATCTTAACGGATATCGCCAGGACGGCTTTGGCCCAATGGACCGCACCGTGACCGCCAAAGGCCGTCGTTCCAGCACCGCGCGCGGCTATCTGGATGTGGCCAAAACGCGTCAGAACCTGACCATTGTTACCCATGCGCAGACCGACCGTATTCTGTTCAGCGGCAAAACCGCCACGGGTGTCACCTGGCTGCGTAACGGTAAACAAGAGCAGGCGGAAGCCCGCCGTGAAGTGCTGCTGTGTGCCGGGGCGATCAACTCGCCGCAGATCCTGCAACGTTCGGGCGTTGGGCCGGAAGAGTGGCTGCGTGAGCTGGATATCGAGGTGGTTCATGCACTCCCAGGCGTCGGGCGCAACTTACAGGATCACCTGGAAGTTTACATGCAGTACGGCTGTAAAAAACCGGTCAGCCTGTATCCTGCCTTGCAGTGGTGGAATCAGCCCGCTATCGGTGCTGAGTGGTTGTTCAACGGCACGGGTGTAGGTGCCAGCAACCAGTTTGAAGCGGGCGGGTTTATCCGCAGTGACGATCAGCCAGACTGGCCCGATCTGCAATACCATTTCCTTCCGGTAGCGATTAACTACAACGGCAGCAGCCCGGTGAAACAGCATGGTTTCCAGGCTCACGTCGGCCCGATGCGCTCTATGAGCCGTGGCCGTATCAAGCTGACATCCAAACACCCGTATGCTGCGCCATCGATCTTCTTCAACTATATGTCGGAAGAGCGTGACTGGGTGGAGTTCCGTAACGCAGTGCGTCTGACGCGCGAGATTATGCGTCAGCCAGCGCTGGCCGAATATTGCGGTGAAGAGTTGCAGCCCGGGATCAACGTGCAGAGCGATGAGGAGATCGACGCCTTTATCCGTGAGCATGCGGAAACCGCCTATCACCCCTGTGGTAGCTGCGCGATGGGTACCGATGCGATGGCCGTGGTGGATGCAGAAGGGCGCGTGCACGGCATGAACAGCCTGCGTGTGGTCGATGCGTCGATTATGCCGCAGATTGTCACGGGCAACCTGAATGCCCCAACGGTGATGATTGCGGAGAAAATATCTGACGCCATTCGCGGCAAAGCGCCATTACCGCTGTCAGAAGCGGATTACTATCAGTTAAGCCGTTAATACGATGTGGGCTGACCGAAACAGAAGGTCAGCCCCGACGTTTGCTGTAGGGCGACTTTTCGTTTCGGTCGCCCCGTCACCAAAATCGTTACTCGAAGTAAACCTCAGGGTTTTCCGACAACAGAACAAACTCCTTCGTGTCTTTCTCCAGTGCGCGAATAGCACCACTTTCAATGTCATACACCCAGCCGTGCAGCCGCAGCGCATTGTTGCGCAGTCCTACGGCGACCGAGGGGTGAGTTTTAATATTATTTAATTGCGCAATGACATTTTCCTGCACCATCGCATTCACTTTGTCTTCTTCAGTGGCATAGGTCTTTTTCTCGACCACGGCTTTCGCCGCATCAGAATAGTGCAGCCAGTGCGCTACGGCAGGCATCGGATCAAGGCACTGACAGGTGGCAATCGCCTTCATTGCACCGCAGTTGGAGTGGCCGCAAATCACGATATCCGTCACACCCAGCGCCACCACGGCATATTCGATAGTGGCAGACACGCCGCCAGGCTCAGGCCCGAATGACGGCACGATGTTACCTGCGTTACGAATCACGAAGAGTTGTCCCGGGTCCTGCTGGGTGACCAGTTCCGGCACCAGGCGGCTGTCGGAGCAGGAGATAAACAGCGCTTTGGGATTCTGGCTTGAAGCAAGGCTGCGGAAAAGTTCTTTTTGCTCGGGGAAAATGTCTTTCTGGAAGTTGAGGAAACCTTCAATGATATGTTGCATAGCACTCTCTCTATCCTGGATTATGGCCGCGAACCACGTCAGGGAACGGGCCGATAATAGTCATAAAATGATATTGTTATGAGGGTCAGAAGGCATTTTTAAGACGTCTGGTCATTCTACTTTAGCATCAAATTCACAAAGATCTTCAATCAGGCAGGAGCCGCAGCGCGGTTTACGCGCAATGCAGGTGTAGCGGCCATGCAAGATCAGCCAGTGGTGGCAGTCGACCATAAACGCTTTCGGCACCACCTTCAGCAGCTTCTCTTCCACCTGTTCCACGTTTTTGCCAGGTGCAAAACGGGTGCGATTACAGACGCGGAAAATATGCGTGTCGACGGCGATAGTCGGCCAGCCAAAGGCGGTATTTAATACGACGTTGGCCGTCTTACGCCCAACGCCGGGTAACGCTTCCAGTGCCTCACGACTCTCCGGCACTTCACCGCCATGCTGTTCCAGCAGAATCCGGCAGGTCTTTATCACGTTCTCAGCCTTGCTGTTAAACAGGCCGATGGTCTTGATGTACTCTTTCACCCCATCGACACCCAGCGCCAGAATGGCGGCAGGCGTATTAGCAACCGGGTAGAGTTTTGCCGTGGCTTTATTCACGCTGACATCGGTAGCCTGCGCAGACAGCAGAACCGAAATCAGCAGTTCAAAAGGAGAGGTGAACATCAGTTCCGTGGTGGGATGCGGGTTGTTATCCCGCAGCCGGGTCAAAATTTCCTGACGCTTTTCCTTATTCACAGCACACCTGTTGTTTTTCCATCCGGCAACGCCTGCGCTTCTCTTTCAGCCTTCAGGGCGGCACGTTGTTTCATTTTATTATCAATCAGATACTTAGCGGCCAGCAGCATGCCCAGACCGATAAAAGCACCCGGCGGCAGCATCGCCAGCAGCATCGGGGAATCAAAGTGGACAACCTCAATGCGCATCACTTTCGCCCAGGGGCCGAGCAGTTGATCCGCACCGTTAAAGAGGGTGCCGTTACCGATGATTTCGCGAATCGAACCCAGCACCACCATCACGCTCGTGGCCCCCAGGCCGATGGCCATGCCATCCAGGGCCGAGAGCGGAATACTGCTTTTCGATGCCACCGCTTCCGCACGCCCAACGACAATGCAGTTGGTGACGATCAGCGGGATAAAGATCCCCAGCGACTGATAGAGGCCGTAAGCATAGGCGTTGATCAACATCTGCACGCAGCTCACTACCGCAGCGATAATCATCACGTAAATAGGAATACGGATCTCAGAGGGTACCCAGCGGCGCGAAAGCGAAATTGCGCTATTGGTGCAGGTCAGTACCAGCGTGGTTGCCAGCCCGAGGCCGAGCGCATTGGTCGCCGTCGAGGTCACGGCCAGCAGCGGGCACAGGCCCAGCAACTGAACCAGCGCTGAGTTATTCTTCCACAGCCCGCCGACCAGCAGGGTTTTGGCTTCACTCATTGGACTCTCCACAAGGTGGCAGCGAAGAAAGCTGCTCCGGTAAGGTTTCAATATACAACGTTGTGCGCTTAACCGCATTCACCACGGCGCGTGGGGTAATGGTGGCACCCGTAAACTGGTCAAACTCACCCCCGTCTTTTTTCACTGCGAACTGGCTGTCATCGGCGCCTTTTACCTGTTTGCCGTTGAAGCTGTTGATCCAGTCGGAAATGCGCAGCTCAATTTTATCGCCCAGACCCGGCGTTTCGTGGTGTTCGACCACGCGTGTGCCGTAAACCGTGCCGGTAAAACTGGCGCCAACAATCATCTGAATATTACCCGAATAGCCATCGGGAGCGGTGGTTTCAACGGCTACGGCAACCGGTTTATCGCCTTTACGCGCCAGATAAAGATGGTGCGGACTGGCATTACCCAGGGCCGGATTACTGACGATATAGCACTCCTGCTGAATGTGGTTATCATACAGCTCCGGCGGCACCACCTGGTCCAGCAATACTTTCTGCTGTAACGCAGTCTGATGAGCAATCGTCGGTTTGGTGACTGTGTTGACCACCGCCGTCAGCCCGGTAGTGATAGCGGCAAACACGGCCAGCGTGACACCGTTTTTACGAATGGCATCCAGCATTATTTATCCTTCCGATGGCCGTAAACGCGCGGCTGCGTGTAGTAATCGATCAACGGTACGCAGATGTTGGCCAGCAGCACGGCAAAGGCCACGCCATCCGGGTAACCCCCGAAACTGCGGATCAGCCATACCAGCAGGCCAATTAATGCGCCATAGATCAGCCGGCCTTTGTTCGTGGTTGAGGCGGTGACCGGGTCAGTGGCAATAAAGAACGCGCCAAGCATGGTCGCACCGGACAACAGATGAATGACGGGAGACACCAGGCTGTGCGGAGAAATTAACCAGCCCAGGGTGGCACAAAACGCCAGCGAGATCAGCATCCCTGCCGGGATATGCCAGCGGATGCTGCGGGTGCAAAGCAGGAATACACCGCCCAGCAGATAACCGACGTTCACCCACTGCCAGCCCAGCCCGGCCAGTACACCGCTGTAAATCGGCTGCGCCAGCAGTTGTTCTGCGCTGTGCCCGGCGCGCAGTCCGGTCTTGAAGGTATCCAGTGGCGTTGCCTGGCTGACACCGTCAATCCCCACCTGCAACTGCTGCATGGTGTGACCATCCAGCGTATGGAAATGGAAGATCATGCTCAGGGTGTCACCGAGGCTCGGTGTCATCCCCTGTAGACTATCCGGCGGCAACCAACTGGTCATCTGCACCGGGAAGGAGATCAACAGCACCACATACCCGACCATCGCCGGGTTAAACGGGTTCTGCCCAAGACCACCGTAAAGCTGCTTGGAAATCACTACCGCAAACAGCGTACCGATCACAATCACCCACCAGGGCGCCAGCGAAGGAATGCTGATGCCCAACAGCAGGGCAGTGAGCAGCGCAGAATTATCTTTCAGTGTGTCTGCCAGCGGCAGTTTGCGCAGGCGCAGTATGGCGGCTTCAGCACCGATGGCAGCGATGGCAGCAATCAGGACCTGAATCAGGTTACCCCAGCCAAAATAGTACCACTGTGCCACCATGCCAGGCACGGCGGCAATCAGCACCAGCAGCATAATGGTGCTGGTACTGCGGCGGTTGTGGGTGTAAGGCGAACTTGCAATACGAAAAGCCATTTAATCCTCTTGCTGCGTTGAAGGCTGCTGCGATTTACGCGCTTTCACGCGCGCAATGGCCGCTGCCACCGCCGCTTTACGTGCATCATCTGAAGCGGCAGGCGCTTCACTCTCTTCTGTTTTCGCTGACTCTGCGGCCTGCGCGGCTTTTTTCGCTTTTGCGCGTGCAATGGCAGCTTCAATAGCCGCTTTGCGCGCATCCACCACCGGTTCAGCCGGCGGCGATTCGGCTTCAGCGGGTGCTGCTGCGCTGGCAGTGCCCTGCGCGGCTTTCTTCGCCTTTGCGCGGGCAATGGCGGCTTCAATAGCCGCTTTGCGTGCATCCACCACCGGTTCAGCCGACGGCGATTCGGCTTCAGCGGGTTGTGCTGCGCTGGCGGTGGCCTGCGCGGCTTTCTTCGCTTTTGCGCGTGCAATGGCGGCCTCAATAGCCGCTTTGCGCGCATCCACCACCGGTTCAGCCGACGGCGATTCGGCTTCAGCGGGGTCTGCTGCACTGGCAGTGGCCTGCGCGGCTTTCTTCGCTTTTGCACGAGCAATGGCAGCTTCCACTGCTGCTTTGCGTGCATCCACCACCGGTTCAGCCGACGGCGATTCGGCTTCGGCAGGTGCTGCTGCGCTGGCAGTGGCCTGAGCGGCTTTCTTCGCTTTTGCCCGTGCAATGGCAGCTTCTACTGCCGCTTTGCGCGGATCGTCAGTCTGGCGGGTAACGGGTTCGCTGCTGGCCTGTTCTTCCACCTGGCGGGCATGGGCTTCCGCCTGACGCGCTTCCCGCTGCGCCTGTTTTGCTGCCTGATTTGCAGCATCCTGGCCGGATGTTTCAGCCTGCTTCGCTTTGACTCGCTCGCGTGCCGCGCTGATCGCATCGGCGTCACTGGCGGCTACGCTGCGTTTTGCCTGTTGATGTTTGGCATCGCGCGCGGCTTTTTCACGTTCAAGGCGAAGCTGGCGTGCTTCAAAACGGCTCTTCGCCAGCGCATTACGTTCGGCCTCCTGGTCAATAGCCAGGATCTCCGCTTTCTCCTGACGGTAATACTGTACCAACGGGATATTACTCGGGCAGACGTAAGCGCAGGCACCGCACTCAATACAGTCAGCAATATTATGTTCACGCGCTTTATCGTGATCGCCGCCCCGGCTGTACCAGTAAAGCTGCTGCGGTAACAGGGCTGCCGGGCAGGCATCGGCACAGGCGCTGCAACGGATGCAGCCCTGTTCCGGTTCGTTCTGGCCCATTTCGCTGGCGGCGGGCGCGAGAATACAGTTGGTGATCTTCACCACGGGCACATCCAGCGTTGGCAGGGTAAAGCCCATCAACGGGCCGCCCATCACCACCATCTGCTCTGCACCCGGCATAAAATCAGCCTGTTGCAACAGATGGCTGATGGGGGTGCCGAGACGCGCCCAGACATTGCCCGGCTTTGCCACAGACTCACCGGTCAGGGTGACCACGCGTTCGGTCAGTGCTTCACCGTCGACAATGGCGCGCTTAACGGCAAAAGCGGTACCGACGTTTTGCATCAGCACGCCGATATCGGTTGAACGTCCACCGTGCGGCACTTCCTTCCCGGTCAGAATTTTGGTCAGCTGCTTGGCACCGCCTGAGGGGTACCTGGTCGGGATCACCCGGATATGCAAATCCGTGGCGCTGCCTAACGCCTGCTTAAGCGCGGCAATTGCCTCGGGTTTATTATCCTCGATGCCGATTAAGACCTGCTCTGCCTGCAGGATCCACGCGAGGATGCGGCTGCCTTCCAGCACGTCATCGGCACAGTCCTGCATCAGACGGTCATCGGCGGTGATATAAGGCTCGCACTCGGCGGCGTTGATGATCAGCGTGTTTACACCCCGCAGGCCACCTTTCAGTTTTGTCGCCGTAGGGAAACCCGCGCCGCCAAGACCGGCAACGCCAGCCTGATGGACTTTCTCTACCAGGATACTGCGTTCCACGCTGCGATAATCGCTCAGGGTTTGCTTATCCACCCAGAGGTCTTCACCATCCGGGGTAATAAACAGGCACATTTCAGCCAGCGCCGACGGATGGGCCGTCATATGTGGCGCAATCTTCGTGACAGTACCCGACGTCGGCGCGTGGATCGGTAACATGCGGTCGTTGCCGAAGGTCAGCGGTTGCCCGCGCAGCACCTTATCGCCCGGACGCACGCCAATCTCGCCTTCATGGCCAATATGCTGCTTCAGGGGCAGAATAAATTGCGCAGGTAACGGCAGGTGACGCAGCGGCACGCCATTAGACTGGGTTTTCATCTCCGGTGGATGAATGCCACCTTCGAAATCCCAGAGCCGATCTTTTTTAAAGAAATTAAGCAGGTTAAACATGACTTTCTACAGGAATAACCCGGATTGGGATGGTGTTGAGATCCCATTTCCAGTTAGCAGTGGTAGTCGCAACCGGACGCATCTCAATGCAGTCGGTCGGGCAGGGGGCAACGCACAGATCGCAGCCGGTACAGACGTCGCTTAACACGGTGTGCATCGCGCGCGTGGCACCGACAATGGCATCAACCGGGCAGGCCTGAATACATTTGGTACAACCGATACAGTTGGCTTCGTCAATCCAGGCCACTTTGCGTTCCGGCTCCGTGGGCATTTCATCGCCCAACGGTTGAGGATCAACATTAAGCAGCGCCGCCAGCTTAAGCATGGTCTGCTCGCCGCCGGGAGCACATTTATTGATCATCTCACCGTTATTGCCCACGGCGTCCGCGTAGGGACGGCAGCCAGGGTAACCGCACTGGCCGCACTGGCTTTGTGGCAGAATCGCATCGATCTGCTCAACAATCGGATCTTCTTCCACTTTGAAACGGCGCGAGGCATACCCCAGCAGTCCACCGAAAACCAGACTGAGCGCACTTAACACGGCAATCGCTATCCAAATCGCACTCATCAGAACTTGACCAACCCGCTAAAGCCCATAAATGCCAGCGCCATCAGTCCGGCGGTGATCAGTGCAATGGAAGAGCCTTTAAACGGTGCCGGGACATCGGCCAGCACCAGGCGCTCGCGGATACCGGCGAACAGCACCATCACCAGAGAGAAGCCCAGTGAAGCACTGAAACCGTAAAGCGCGGCCTGAAGGAAAGTATGATTAAGATTAACGCTTAACAGCGGCACGCCAAGCACGGCACAGTTAGTGGTGATCAGCGGCAGGAAAATGCCTAACAGGCGATAAAGGTCAGGACTGGTCTTACGCACCACCATCTCGGTGAACTGCACCACCACGGCGATCACCAGGATATACGCCATGGTACGCAGATAGACGAGGTCCAGCGGCAGCAGGATCAGATGGTTCACCAGCCAGGCGCAAATGGAGGCCAGTGTGATGACGAATGTCGTGGCGAGTCCCATGCCAATTGCCGTTTCCAGTTTTTTGGAAACGCCCATAAAGGGACAGAGGCCGAGAAACTTCACTAAAACGAAGTTATTCACCAGCACTGTGCCAATAAAAAGAAGCAGGTATTCGGTCATTGATACGCCTGAAAATATAGAGAAAGCCGCTTATTATCAGGCATTGCGTGCCTGACCACAACCGCTCCGGGTCTGTGGGTTTTTAATAGCGCACTCAGGATTAAATTTCTGACGCTTTTTTCGACATCAGGGTGCGATAAAAGTGTTTTTAACCCGCTGAGAACGCTTGAAATAGGGTACAAACACGCTGGCCGCCAGCAGAGCGAGCAGCAAGCTGTTGACCACCGCGCTGTCTTCCACTGGAGCGAAGAGAAAGGCCTTAAGCGCCAGTAGCACGTTGATCAACAGCCAGATAATGTAATGGCGCGGCAGGCGCGGAGAACGCTTGCAGAACATCCAGATAATCCAGGTACTGTAGCTCAGCATCAGTATTGTCGTCAGCAGGAAGGCCCCCCACAGCAACAGCGCAGACGATGGCAGATTGGTTAACGCACTGCGAAAGGCTGGGCCAATCAGTCCGCCTCCATAGATTATCAACACCAGAATCATGTTCATGACGACTAACACCAGCCAGGTCAACGGCACAAAAAGCCAGCCACCGAGGCGCGGTTTAGAATTAACAGGCACAGATTGTCCTTATTCAGCCAGAGACGGCAAAGCGCGCATTGCACAGAGCCCTACGCATGATGAGGAGGATTATACGGAATATCGCGCTTAAGGTCATCAGGACGATAATCAACTGCCGGACTACACCACGTAGTGCCAGACCGTTTTCGGGACGCAGCCGAGGTCGAACAGGCGTCCGCCGGAGGCCAGCTCCGCCCGACGATGGTCGGCGGCGCGGTACATCTTGATAATATCGCTGTCATCGGTCAGGGAGTAATTCAAATGGTCAAAGAGTTTTTCCAGCGTCTCCAGAGAATTAACTTTGCGAAATTTTAACAAATAGTCTTGAACGGTCATTGCGGTCAGCCAGCGACAGAATAATGAGTCGCTGATTATATGTTGCAGAGAAAAAGATTCCACGTTGTTTCGGCTTTGTAATATAAAAATCAGAAAATTCAGCATTCCTTCTAAGCCATACGCAATACGGCACCGGCGGGCAGCTGGTTTTACGCGACAGATTAAACTGTGCAGCAGCTCACAAATCTGCTGTTTGATCGGGGATGAACGGAAGGGGAGTACGGGTGACAGAACTTCACGCGGTATTGTAATCGCTTCCAAATGCTTCTGGCGCAACCGCTTATGTTTATTACAGTTATTTAACCTTCTTTTGGCGCCCTGTGCGCGTTTTTTCCATATCGATTAGCACAGAAACAGATCGGTCTTGTCGCGTAAGCTATTTGATTTGTTGAATTTTGTGAGCATTGTCGTAAATGTTTTGCGGTGAATAGTCCAGGCTTTAGTGGCTCTTAACCCTATACGATAAAATCCCATCAGAGGAAAAATGATCATGTGGAAGCGTTTACTCTTAACCACTCTCATCAGTGCCAGCCTGTCTGCACCGGCACTGGCCGAATCCATGACCGTTGGATTCTCACAGGTTGGCTCTGAATCGGGCTGGCGCGCAGCAGAAACCAGCGTAGCAAAAAGTGAGGCTCAGAAACGCGGCATTACGCTGAAAATCGCGGACGGCCAGCAAAAACAAGAGAATCAAATCAAAGCTGTACGCTCCTTTATCGCTCAGGGCGTTGACGCAATATTTATTGCGCCCGTCGTTCAGACAGGCTGGGAGCCGGTGCTCTCGGAAGCCAAAGACGCCAAAATTCCGGTCTTCCTGCTCGATCGTGCCATCGTCGTCAAAGATAAATCGCTCTATCAGGCCGTCGTCACCGCCGATAACGTTTACGAAGGTAAGTTGATCGGTGACTGGCTGGTCAAACATCAGGCAGGCAAACCCTGTAACGTCGTAGAGCTGCAAGGCACGGTGGGTGCCAGCGTGGCCATTGACCGTAAAAAAGGCTTTGCTGAAGCCATTGCTAACACACCTAATATTAAAGTGATCCGCTCGCAGTCCGGTGACTTTACCCGTAGCAAAGGGAAAGAGGTCATGGAAAGCTTTATTAAGGCAGAAAACAACGGCAAGAATATCTGCATGGTTTACGCCCATAACGATGATATGGCGATTGGTGCCATTCAGGCTATTAAAGAAGCCGGACTTAAACCGGGTAAAGATATTTTAACCGGATCGATTGATGGCGTGCCGGATATTTATAAAGCGATGCTGGCAGGTGAGGCAAATGCCAACGTTGAGCTGACGCCAAATATGGCAGGTCCGGCGTTTGATGCGCTGGAAAAACTGAAAAAAGACGGCACCATGCCGCCAAAAATTATCAAAACTGAAACGAAACTTTTCCTGCCAGCCGATGCTCAGGCACAGCTGGACACCAAAAAAGGGATGGGTTACTGATCCCCTCACCGCCCCTTTCGGGGCGGTTTACTCATGGCCTGAGGCACAACATGACCATCGACACCCCTCTGCCCGCATTGTTGAATATCAGCAACGTCAGCAAATCTTTTCCCGGCGTCCGGGCGCTGGATAATGTCTCGTTTGACCTTCGCCCTGGCGAAATCATGGCGCTACTGGGGGAGAACGGTGCAGGAAAGTCCACGTTGATCAAGGTACTGACTGGCGTCTATCAGCGCGATGCCGGGACAATCATGCTCGGCGGGCAGGCGATAAATCCCCGCAACACGGCAGAAGCCCAGCAGCTGGGAATTGGCACCGTCTACCAGGAAGTGAACCTGCTGCCCAATATGTCAGTCGCTGACAATCTGTTTATCGGCCGCGAGCCGAAACGCTTTGGTCTGATTGACCGTAAGACATTAAATCAGCGGGCGGTGAAGCTGATGGCCGACTACGGTTTTGAGCTGGATGTGACACGTCCCCTTGGACAGTACTCGGTGGCGATGCAGCAAATTATCGCCATCTGCCGCGCGGTGGATCTCTCGGCAAAAGTGCTGATCCTCGACGAGCCGACTGCCAGTCTGGATGCCAGTGAAGTCACCATGCTGTTCACGTTGATGACGCAACTCAAAGAGAAAGGCATGAGCCTGATCTTTGTCACTCACTTCCTTGACCAGGTTTACCGCATTACCGACCGCATTACCGTGCTGCGTAACGGGCAGTTTATCGCCATACGCGATACCCGAACGCTGCCGCAAATAGAGCTGATCAAGCTGATGCTGGGGCGCGATCTGCTGGAAACCGCCTTACAGCGGGCTGGCAGCACGCTGAAAAGCAATCAGCCCGTGGTGGAATTTAAAGACTATGGCAAAAAAGGGACGATTGAACCCTTCAGCCTGAGCGTACGTCCCGGGGAGGCCGTTGGGCTGGCTGGCCTGCTGGGGTCAGGACGGACGGAAACCGCTGAACTGTTGTTCGGCATTAAACGTGCTGACAGCGGCCGTGCTTTCATCAAAGGAAAACCGCAAACAATCCGTTCACCGGCCCAGGCATCGAAGCTTGGCATGGGCTTCTGTCCGGAAGATCGTAAAACCGACGGCATTATTGGTGCAGCATCGGTACGCGAAAATATCATCCTGGCGTTGCAGGCCCAGCGCGGCTGGCTGCGACCGATCCCCAAACGTGAGCAGCAACAGGTGGCTGACCGCTTTATCAAAAGCCTGGGGATCCGTACCCCGGACGCAGAGCAGCCGGTGGAGTTGCTCTCCGGCGGTAACCAGCAGAAGGTTTTGCTGTCCCGCTGGCTGGTCACAAAGCCGCAGTTTCTGATTCTGGACGAACCCACACGTGGCATTGATGTGGGTGCCCACGCAGAGATTATCCGTCTGATTGAGACGCTCTGTGCCGACGGTCTGGCGCTGCTGGTGATTTCGTCAGAGCTGGAGGAGCTGGTGGGATACGCTGACCGCGTGGTGATCCTGCGCGACCGCCAGCAGGTAGCAGAAATACCACTGGAACAACTGTCCGTTGCGGCCATTGTTAACGCGATTGCCGCAGGAGGAGAGCAACATGCCTGAATCGCATCTGATGGCGGGGAAACCACCGATGTTAAAACGAAAACTACCGCCGGGATTACCGCAGATTGGCGCACTGCTGCTGGTGCTGATTATTGACAGTCTGGTGGCAAACAACTTTTTTGCTGTCCATCTGCAGGACGGACGACTGTTCGGTAGCCCGATTGATATTCTCAACCGCGCCGCCCCCGTTGCGATCCTGGCGATCGGTATGACGCTGGTGATCGCCACCGGGGGCATCGATCTGTCGGTGGGTGCCGTGATGGCGATTGCCGGCGCAACGGCGGCCACGTTGACCGTGGCCGGGCACAGTATTCCGGTGATTATTCTGGTCACGCTGGGCAGCGGCATTCTGTGTGGATTATGGAATGGGGTGCTGGTGGCGTTACTGAAGATCCAGCCGTTTGTCGCCACATTAATCCTGATGGTGGCGGGGCGCGGTATCGCGCAGCTGATCACCCAGGGGCAAATTGTCACCTTCGACAGTGATGCGCTGGCGCGGCTCGGCAGCGGGACATTGCTGCTGTTGCCCGTTCCGGTGTGGATCACGCTGACCCTCGCACTGCTGGTGTGGTTGCTGACGCGAAAAACAGCGCTGGGGATGTTTATTGAAGCGGTGGGGATCAACCTGCGTGCGGCGCGCAATGCGGGCGTCAACGGCTGGCTGGTGGTGATGAGCACCTATATTCTCAGCGGGCTGTGTGCCGCGGTGGCCGGGCTGATTGTGGCGGCGGATATTCGCGGTGCCGATGCCAACAACGCCGGATTGTGGCTGGAGCTGGACGCGATTCTGGCGGTGGTGATTGGTGGTGCATCTCTGATGGGCGGGCGATTTAATCTTCTGCTGTCGCTGATTGGCGCGCTGATCATTCAGGCCATGAACACCGGTATTCTGCTTTCCGGTTTCCCGCCAGAACTGAATCAGGTGGTGAAAGCGGTGGTGGTGATGCTGGTTCTGTTGCTGCAATCCCCGCGCTTTATTCAACTGTTTAAACGAGGGCACCGCCGTGATTAAACGTCATCTGCCATTAATGATCACCCTGCTGGTGTTTGTGGCGGGGTATCTGTTCTGTCTGAGCCAGTTTCCGGGGTTTGCTTCAACAAGGGTGATCGCCAATATCCTCACGGACAACGCCTTCCTCGGTATTATTGCCGTTGGCATGACCTTTGTGATCCTCTCTGGCGGTATTGACCTGTCGGTGGGCGCGGTGATCGCCTTTACCGGGGTGTTCCTTGCCCGTTTGATTGGTGATTTCCATGTCGACCCGTGGCTGGCCTTTGCGCTGGTGATGTCGCTGGGGACGGCGTTCGGTGCCTTTATGGGCTGGCTCATTGATGCCCTGAAAATCCCGGCGTTTATTATCACGCTGGCCGGGATGTTTTTCCTGCGCGGCTGTAGCTATCTGGTGGCTGAAAGTTCATTACCGATCGATCACCCACTGTATGCCACGCTCTCATCCATGGCGTGGAAGATCCCGGGGGGCGGGCGCCTGAGTTTGCTGGCGGTGATTATGCTGGTGGTGGTGGCGTTCGGTATCCTGCTGGCGCACCGCAGCCGTTTTGGTAATCAGGTCTACGCCATTGGCGGCAACGCCACCTCTGCACAGCTGATGGGGATTTCCACCCGCAGCACCACGGTGCGTATCTATATGCTGTCATCGGGTCTGGCGACGCTGGCAGGGATTGTGTTCTCCATTTATACCTCGGCGGGTTATGCGCTGGCAGGAATGGGCGTGGAGCTGGACGCCATCGCCTCGGTGGTGATCGGCGGCACGCTGCTGTCGGGGGGTGTCGGCACGGTACTGGGGACGCTGTTTGGCGTGTTGATCCAGGGGCTGATTCAGACCTGGATTAACTTCGACGGCACATTGAGTTCATGGTGGACGAAGATTGCCATCGGCGTGCTGCTGTTTGCGTTTATTGCGCTGCAACGGCTGCTGACGGTGATGTGGGATCGGCAGCAGAATGCGCCGGTGAAGCGATTAAGTTAAGTTCACAACTCATAACCTCAAGGGCGGGCCTTCTTATGCGGTCCGCCAGTCGCCGCCGCCCTTTGCGGCAGGCGCTGCGTCCACTGCGTGGATGCCTTCGCAAGCGCGGTTCACTTCACGTAGGGGCAGACCCTTTCTTCCGGTTTGCCCGTGATGTTGAGCAGGGGGCTGACCCGGTTTTACGGGGAGATCATCTAAATATGTCTTGCCAGTTATCTGGCAAGACAGTGTCTACGTGATGAGGTTAAAAATCATCCTGTTGCAGGTAGCACCATGCGTACTGCGCATAAAGTTCGGCCCCGGTCACCATCACATCTTCATCGATATTAAAACGGCCGTGATGGTGCGCCCAGTCGGTGCCTTTCTCTGCATTGCCGCAGCCGAGCAGGGCAAAACAGCCGGGGATATTTTCCATAAAGAAGCTGAAATCCTCACCACCGGTGGTCGGTTTCTCGTCAAACAGCACTCCGGCCCCAAACGCATCGGTGATCACGGACTGTGCCAGCAGCGCACTGCGTACCTCGTTAATCACCGGCAGTGTGCCGTAGGTGTACTCAACCTGCGCTGTTGCACCATAGATTGCCGCCGTATGTTGCGCATAACGTTCAATCGCCGCTTTAAGACGTTCACGGGTGTCGACGTCAAAGCAGCGCACCGTGCCATCCAGAACCGCATTTTCGGCGATAACGTTAAAACGTGTGCCCACTTCCATACGCCCGATGGTCACTACGGCGGACGCCAGCGCGGACGTTTCCCGCGCCACAATGGCCTGCAGATTCATCACAAACGATGAGGCCACCACCGCCGCGTCAATACAGGCTTCCGGCATCGAACCGTGGCCACCGCGCCCTTTAAACGTGACTTTCAGCAGGTCGGCGGAGGCAAAGGATGAACCGACGTTGCAGGACACTTTACCAGAGGCAGTCGTCGTCCAGATATGCATGCCAAAAACGTTATCAACGCCGTCCACCGCGCCCTGTTTCACCATGGCACGCGCACCCTGGGCGATCTCTTCTGCAGGCTGGAAAATCAGTCTTACATTACCGCGCAAACGGGAGCGATGCTCCTGTAAAGCTCTGGCTGCCGTCAGCAGCATTGCAGTGTGGGCATCATGTCCGCAGGCGTGCATTTTACCGTCGGTCAGGGATTTATAGCTGAGTGAGTCGCTGAGTTCCTGCACTGGCAGCGCATCCATGTCAGCGCGCAGAGCGACAGTTTTACCCGGTTTACCCCCACGGATCTCGGCAATGATCCCGGTCGGTTGCGTGCGGCGATAGTCGATGCCCATTTCATCCAGCAGAGCGGCCACCGTATTGGTGGTGCGTACTTCTTCCCATGGCAGTTCCGGGTGGGCATGCAGGTCGCGGCGCAGGGCGATCATCGCGTCAACATGTGCATGGACGGATTTTTTAATATCATGATTAATCACTGTTTAGCTTCCTTGTTGGTTTTTTATGCAGGAATAATATATGCCACCATGACACCGGCCATCACCACGGACACCATGGTCACGGAGATAAATCCACCGACCAGCATCGGGGCCAGCATGTGCTGCATCAGCACCTCGCGCTCATTTTCATCGCGGGTCAGGGCGGTAATGGCTTCATGGGTAATAATATAGTCTGCCGGGAAACCGTACATTGAGGTCAGGGCGATGGCGAAGGCCATCTCGGTGCTGACGCCCAGTAGCTTACCCACCACCCAGCAGACGATAAACATGCCGATAACCGCAGTGGCGATCAGCACCAGCATGGGCAACAGCAGGCGCAATAACATCTCCGGCGTCGCGCGGTTCAGCGTATCAAAGATAAACAGCATCAGCCCCATCACCGCAAAGCCAAAACCGTTGGCTTTCTGTAATGGCTGCTTCTCTAAAAAGCCTAGCGTGGTCGCCACCACGCCAAACAGCAGGCACAGGACAAACGGGCTGACGGAGATGACTGGCGCCAGCCAGCCAGACACCCGATACGCCAGATAGCCGACGGCCGCCAGGCGCAGGAATTTAAAGTAGCTGGTGTTGTAATGGGCAGGAAAGCGTTTAAACAGGCGTGGCATGACATCAGATGACTGGTGCGCTGTCACCGCAGGCGTCTCTGCCGTCACGTCTGTCTGAGGCCACGCCCCGCTGCGGTACAGGCTTAGCACTCGCTTGCCCTCGCGTTGCAGCATAATGGCGGTTAGCGGATAACCGGCAAAGCCCTGCATCACGTAGATCAGAATGGCGAATACCGACAAATCGACCAGACCCGCACTGGCCGCGCCTTTCGACATAATAATTGCCGAAACGATACCGCCAACCAGTGGCGGGATAGTGACGATAGCCGTATTAAAATCGAACAGTAGCAGGCAGACGCCAAAGACTGTGACAAAAATACCGGCGATACTGGCCAGAGAAATAACAATCGTCTTCCACTGACGGATCAACTCCGGCACGGACAGCAGCGTGCCCATATTGGTGATCAGCAGATACATCAGCATCACCGCTACCACCGGCGTGATCCCGGCAACGCTGACAATATCTTTGGGGAAAAAAGTCCAGTAACCGATTAAAAACAGTACCGCGCAGACAAAGACGGAAGGTACCCACGCTTTCGTTCTGACTGAAACCAGATCACCGAGATATAGAATAGAAATAATCAGTAAAAGAGCGAGCATTTGCGACATGAACCACTTCCATTTGAATAATTATTAGAATAATTCCCCTGACCGAGGCGCGAATGACGATATGATTAAAACTCAATGAAATCATGGAGTTTCCAGCTTCCAGGTTTCATAGTAAGCGGAATGCAGCCGTGCTGACCAGCAGAGATTGAAATAAAGTGAAAGGCGGTGGAAACAGGAAGGCACGACGGTGGGACGGTAGGGGCGGACCTCTTGCGGTCCGCCTGATATCTCACTGAACCTGTGGGATTAACGTTGATTTAAACGGTAGTACGCCTCATTCCAGCGCAGAGCATCGCGGAACCCGTGCAGCGTTGTCTCTTCATCAATCACCAGCACCTCAATCCCGTGCAGTTCAGCATAGAGGCGCATATCTTCCACCGTCAGCGCCTGACTGAACACCGTATGGTGTGCACCGCCGCCGAGGATCCAGGCTTCAGACGCTGTCGCCAGCGAAGGCTGCGCACGCCACAGTGCACGGGCCACCGGAAGCTTAGGCAGGGCCTGCGGCTGTTCAATCGCATCCACCACATTCACCAGCAGGCGGAAACGGTCGCCCATATCAATCACACTGGCGTTCACCGCGCGCCCGGCAGGGGCAGAGAAGATCAAGCGGGCCGGATCGGCTTTGCCACCAATACCCAGCGGCTGTACATCCAGCAGCGGTTTGGCTTCGCGTGCAATGGTTGGGCAGACTTCAAGCATATGGGAACCCAGCACCAGATCGTTACCCGGCGCGAAGTGATAGGTGTAATCCTCCATAAACGAGGTGCCGCCCGGTAAATCCCCTGCCATCACCTTGAACACATGCAGCAGTGCAGCGGTTTTCCAGTCACCTTCACCGGCAAAACCATAGCCTTGCTGCATCAGGCGCTGAACCGCCAGACCTGGCAACTGCGTCATGCCATGCAGGGTCTGGAAATTCGTGGTAAACGCACGGCAGCCTTCATCGTCCAGGAAGCGCTTGATCCCCAGCTCAATACGGGCAGCATCCAGCACATTCTGGCGCTTATTACCGTTTACCGCTGCCGCCGCGCTGAACTCATAGCTGCTTTCATACTCGTCGATTAGTGTGTTCACATCGCCGTCGCTGACCTGGTTGATCACGTCCACCAGATCGCCCACGCCCCAGCCATTGACCGCATAGCCGAACTGGATCTGTGCCGCGACTTTATCGCCTTCGGTTACCGCGACTTCACGCATATTGTCGCCAAAGCGCGCCACTTTGAGCTGCTGGCTGGCGAGCAGGGCGGCGGCACCGCGCATCCATTGGCCGATACGCTGCTGGGAACGCTCGTCCTGCCAGTGTCCGGTCACCACCTGATGCGGCAGGCGCATACGCGCGCCAATAAAGCCGAACTCACGCCCGCCGTGTGCGGTCTGGTTCAGGTTCATAAAGTCCATATCCATCGTGTCCCACGGGATTTCCGCATTGAACTGGGTATGGAACTGCAACAACGGTTTATTCAGGATCGACAGGCCGCCAATCCACATTTTTGCCGGAGAGAAAGTATGCAGCCAGGTGATAATGCCCAGGCAGCTTTGATCGTGATTAGCCTCGCGGCACAGCGACAGCGCTTCATCAGGGGTTTTCACCAGCGGTTTAAGGACCAGCGGGAAGGGCAGTTTACCCGCCCGGTTTAAGCCATCCACCACCTGCTGTCCGTGCTGCTCCACCTGGCGCAGGGTTTCCGCACCGTACAGATGCTGTGTACCAATCACAAACCATACGCTACGGGCGTTTAACTGTGTCATAAAACGATTCCTTAACTGACTGATGAAGGTTGTGGGGCAAACTGCGGTTCCGCCAGTTCACACCATTCAAGATAACGTTGATAAAGCTGCTGGAAGCGGGCAACGCGCATCGGGTCCGGTTGCAGGGTTTGTTCCAGCGGGCTGGCCATCTGCGCCTGTGCTGCCGGGATATCCGCATACACGCCAGCGGCCACCGCAGCAAAAATCGCTGCACCAAGGGCACAGCACTCATCGGAGGCGACAATATCCAGTGGACGGTTCATCACATCGCAACACACCTGCATGATGGTTGGTGATTTGCGGGCAATCCCACCCAGCGCGAGGATTTGCTGTACCGGAATATCCTGCTGTTCGAAACACTCCATAATGGCGCGCGCGCCAAATGCGGTCGCCGCAATAAACCCGCCAAACAGCGTCGGGGCATCGGTGCCCAGATTCAGATCGGTGATCACGCCTTTCAGGCGCTGGTTGGCAAAAGGGGTACGACGGCCGTTAAACCAGTCGAGTACCACCGGAAGATGGTCGAGCTGTGGGTCAGCCGCCCAGGCGGCGGTCAGCTGTTCCAGCAGGCTGTGCTGGATCGCTTCCAGCTGCGGCTGCAGGTCGGGGTGCAGCGTGGCCGCCTGCACTAACGGCCAGCTCAGCAGGCGGCCAAACCAGGCATACATATCGCCAAAGGCTGACTGTCCGGCCTCCAGGCCAATCATGCCCGGTACCACGCTGCCGTCCACCTGGCCGCAGATGCCTTTAATCGCCCGGTCAGCCACGCGATCCGCATCGGCAATCAGAATGTCGCAGGTGGAAGTACCTATGACTTTCACCAGGGTATAAGGCTGTGCGCCTGCGCCCACCGCGCCCATATGGCAGTCAAATGCCCCGCCGGACAGCACGACATGGTCTGGCAGACCAAGACGTTCGGCCCATTCGGCGCTCAGCTTGCCGACAGGCACATCGGCGGTCCAGGTCTCGGTGAACATCGGGTGATCGAGATCGGCCGTGAGCAACGGATCGAGAGCATTAAGGAATTTCGCTTCCGGCAGTCCCTGCCATAAAGGGTGCCAGAGGGATTTATGACCGGCGGCACAGCGGCCACGCTTAAGGTCGGCAGGGGCGGTAGTGCCGCTGAGCAGGGCGGGCACCCAGTCGCACAGTTCTACCCAGGAAACGGCGGCCTCACGTACCGCCGCATCGTTGCGGCTGATGTGCAGGATCTTGGCCCAGAACCATTCGGACGAATAGATACCGCCGATAAAGCGCGAGTAATCCTGATAGTCACCGCTGTGGCACAGCCGGGTAATAGCTTCGGCTTCTTCAATCGCGGTGTGATCTTTCCACAGCACGAACATCGCATTGGGGTTGTCGGCAAACTCCGGGCGCAGCGCCAGCACGCGGCCTTCACGATCGACAGGGGCGGGGGTGGAACCGGTGGAGTCCACGCCAATACCCACCACGTTAAGGCGCTGCTCAGGGGTTAATTTAGTGACAACGTCACGAATGGCCTGTTCCAGGGCATCAATATAGTCCTGCGGATGGTGACGGAACTGATTGTTCGCCGGGTTGCAGAATCGCCCGGCCTTCCAGCGAGGATAGGCAACCACGTGCTTGTGCAGCTCACGACCACTGGCGCAATCGACCGCCAGCGCCCTGACCGAGTCGCTGCCGAAATCCAGACCGAGGGTAATCGCACCCTTATGCATAGTTGTTCTCCGTTATGTTCAGAAGAGGCTCTTTTACTGTTCCTCTATCCTGGAAACATCGCGGCGGAGTGGTTAGGTGCGGCTGGCTGCAAATATGCACTTTTCTGTCATGCAGGGTGGGAATGTGATGGGCTTCAAATGTTGCCTGTCGGTTAAATTGGCTGAATAGATGGACAAAACGACTGTAATTTCAGGGTGTGATAGCGCTCTACATATTTCCCTTTACTTGCGGGTAAAACTAGCGCACTACCGCCACTGTTAAGTTGTCAGTGCTCAGGTAAGGTCTTGTTTAAATGCTTTTAATTTTTTCAACAACCGATTGTTACCGTTTACACAATCCCGCCCTGAGCGGGCACTGAGCCGGAGAGCCTCATGCACAAATTCACTAAAGCGCTGGCCACGATTGGCCTCGCAGCCGTTATGTCACAATCCGCTATGGCGGAAACCATGAAGCTGGGTTTCCTGGTGAAACAACCGGAAGAACCCTGGTTCCAGACTGAATGGAAATTTGCCGATAAGGCCGGTAAAGATCTCGGCTTCGAGGTGATCAAAATCGCTGTGCCGGATGGTGAAAAAACCCTGAATGCTATCGACAGCCTGGCCGCCAGCGGCGCGAAAGGGTTTGTTATCTGTACACCGGATCCTAAACTCGGCTCTGCCATTGTGGCCAAAGCACGCAGTTATGGCCTGAAAGTGATCGCGGTGGATGACCAGTTTGTGACCGCGAAAGGCAAACCGATGGACACCGTACCGCTGGTGATGATGGCTGCCACCAAAATTGGCGAACGTCAGGGTCAGGAACTGTACAAAGAGATGCAGAAACGCGGCTGGGATGTGAAAGATACCGCGGTGATGGCGATCACCGCCAATGAGCTGGACACCGCCCGTCGCCGTACCGGTGGCTCTATTGATGCCCTGAAAACGGCCGGATTCCCGGAAAAACAGATTTACCAGATCCCCACCAAATCTAACGATATCCCCGGCGCCTTTGATGCCGGTAACTCCCTGCTGGTTCAGCATCCTGAAGTGAAGAACTGGCTGATTGTTGGCATGAACGATAACACCGTGCTGGGTGGCGTCCGTGCGACCGAAGGTCAGGGCTTTAAAGCGCCGAATGTGATTGGGATTGGCATTAACGGTGTGGATGCAGTGAGTGAACTGTCGAAAGGCCAGGCGACCGGATTCTATGGTTCGCTGCTGCCAAGCCCGGATGTCCACGGTTATCGCAGTATCCAGATGCTGCATGACTGGGTGACGAAAGATATCGAGCCTGCCAAATTTACCGAAGTGACCGATGTGGTGCTGATCACCCGCGACAACTTCAAAGCAGAACTGGCGAAAAAAGGCCTGATGTAATCCGTGGCAGCGGGTCGGGCATGCCCGACCCCTACATAACACATGACCGCTGGGGTAAGGGATGCCCGCCCCTGCAAAACACACGACCGCAGGGGTGAGGGATGCCCGCCCCTGCATAACACACGACCGCAGGGGTGAGGGATGCCCGCCCCTGCATAACACACGACCGTAGGGGCGAGGCATGCCTCGCCCGGATGCCTCCACCCAAAAATGCAGGAGACACCATGACTTCGCAACCACCGTACCTCAGCTTTCACGGCATCAGCAAAACCTTCCCGGGCGTGAAGGCTCTACAGGACATCAGTTTTGACTGTTATGCAGGACAAGTGCATGCCCTGATGGGGGAAAACGGCGCCGGGAAATCAACGCTGCTCAAAATTCTCAGCGGAAGCTATCAGGCCAGCGGCGGTGAGATTCGCCTGCAGGGCCAGCCAGTTAATTTTCAAAACACCACCGATGCGCTCAATGCCGGGGTGGCGATTATTTATCAGGAACTCCATCTGGTGCCGGAAATGTCGGTGGCAGAAAATATCTTTTTAGGCCAGTTGCCACAACGTGCCGGGCTGGTCAATCGCTCCCGCCTGCGCTCAGAAGCCGCGCGTCAGCTCAAAATCCTCGGTATGGATATTGACCCGGATATGCCGCTGAAATACCTCTCTCTCGGGCAGTGGCAGATGGTGGAAATTGCCAAAGCGTTAACGCGTAATGCGCAGGTTATCGCCTTTGATGAGCCGACCAGCTCGCTCTCGGCGCGTGAAATTGATCAGCTGTTCCGCGTGATCCGCCAGCTGCGTGCCGACGGCCGCGTGGTGCTGTATGTCTCCCATCGCATGGAGGAGATTTTTGCCCTCAGCGATGCCATCACGGTGTTTAAAGATGGCCGCTACGTACGTACCTTTACCGATATGGCCACCACCGGAAACGACGAACTGGTGCAGGCGATGGTGGGGCGTGAAATTGGTGATATCTACGGTTACCGACCACGCGCGCAGGGCGATGTGAGACTGAAGCTGGACAATGTGCATGCCAAAGGCGTGCGCAGTCCGGTGTCGTTCAGCGTGCGTGCAGGGGAAATTGTCGGGCTGTTTGGCCTGGTGGGGGCCGGGCGCAGTGAGTTGATGAAAGGGCTGTTTGGTGCCACGCGTCTGACCAGCGGTGAACTGTGGCTGGATGGTAAAAAACTCCAGATTAATGAGCCGATTGAAGCCATTCGCGCCGGTATTATGCTCTGCCCGGAGGACCGCAAGGCCGATGGCATCATCCCGGTACATTCCGTGCGCGACAACATCAATATCAGCGCCAGGCGTAATAACCTCAAGGCAGGTTGTCTGATCAACAACAGCTGGGAAGCCAGTAATGCCGGAGTGCATATCCGCTCGCTCAATATCAAAACCCCGTCGGCAGACCAGCTGATTATGAATCTGTCCGGGGGCAATCAACAGAAGGCGATCCTCGGTCGATGGCTGTCCGAAGAGATGAAAGTCATCCTGCTGGATGAACCCACGCGCGGCATTGACGTCGGCGCGAAAAACGAAATTTATCAGCTGATTTACGCCCTGGCCGACCAGGGTATTGCGGTGCTGTTTGCCTCCAGTGACCTGCCCGAAGTGATGGGGCTGGCTGACCGTATTCTGGTGATGCGCGAAGGCGAAATCGCCGGAGAGCTGGACCATAACGACGCCACTGAAGCCCTGACGCTGAGTCTGGCGATGCCAAAAACCGCCAAACCTGCCACACACGTGGCCTGAATATGCAGGAGAAACCTATGTCAACGACCTCATCTGTTACACCCGCTGCCCCATCGCGCTTCAGTCTGAGCCGTGTGTGGGACAACTTCGGCATGCTGGTGGTGTTTGCCGCGCTGTTTATTGCCTGCATGGTGTTTGTGCCGAATTTTGGTTCCCTTATCAATATGAAAGGCTTAGGGCTGGCGATGTCGATGTCCGGCATGGTGGCCTGCGGTATGCTGTTCTGCCTGGCGTCCGGCGACTTTGACCTGTCGGTGGCCTCGGTGATTGCCTGTGCCGGTGTCGTCTGCGCGGTGGTCATCAACATGACCGAAAGCCTGTGGATCGGCGTGATTGCCGGGCTGTTACTCGGCGTGGCCTGCGGCTTTGTGAACGGTTTCGTGATTGCCAAACTGAAAATCAACGCCTTGATCACCACGCTTGCCACGATGCAGATCGTGCGCGGGCTGGCGTATATCTTCTCCGACGGTAAAGCCGTGGGTATCGAAGACGAGCGCTTCTTCGCCCTGGGTTATGCCAGCTGGCTGGGCGTGCCGGCCCCGGTATGGTTGACCATTATTACCCTGGTATTGTTTGCTTTCCTGCTGAACAAAACCACCTTTGGGCGCAACACGCTGGCGATTGGTGGCAATGAAGAAGCCGCCCGTCTGGCTGGTGTGCCGGTGGTACGCACCCGTATCATCATCTTTATTCTTTCCGGCCTGGTGTCGGCAGCGGCGGGAATTATTCTGGCATCGCGTATGACCAGCGGCCAGCCGATGACCTCGCTGGGTTATGAACTGATTGTTATCTCAGCCTGTGTGCTCGGCGGCGTCTCCCTGAAGGGCGGTATTGGGAAAATTTCTTATGTGGTGGCCGGGGTTTTGATCCTCGGAACGGTGGAAAATGCGATGAATTTACTCAATATATCGCCTTTCTCACAGTACGTGGTACGTGGTCTGATATTGTTAGCAGCGGTGATTTTCGACCGTTACAAACAAAAAGCGAAAGCGGTCTGACAGGAGGCGTTATGTATCATCGTCTGGCGCCCGTGGCGCAATCCAACCCGTTACTGCCCGGCTATCCGTTTAGCGCCTGGCTGGTGGCGGGGCTGACGCCCATTAATGCGATGGGGCCGCTCGATTTCTTTATCGACCGTCCCCACGGCATGAAAGGCTACATTCTCAACCTGACCATCAAAGGGCGCGGGCGGGTGTTTGACGGTGAAGCGGCATTCGATTGTGAACCCGGTGACCTGCTGCTGTTTCAGCCTAAAACGCCGCATTATTACGGACGCCTCCCGGACAGCGATTGCTGGTATCACCGCTGGGTTTATTTTCGTCCGCGCGCCTACTGGAGCGACTGGCTGGAGTGGCAGGATGAGGCGCAGGGCGTGGGGCGACTGCGGCTGCCGGAGTCATTACGCGGTGAGTTTGACCGTCTGTTTGCCAATATCGAACATACCCATAATTCCGGGCGTCCGTTCGCCGAAGAGCTGGCAATGAACCTGCTGGAGCGTTTGCTGTTGCGGGCGGTACAGGAAGATCCGCGCAGCCAGCAGCAGGTGCGCGATGCACGTGTGGTAGAAGCCTGCCAGTATGTGACCAACAACCTGGCCGCAGAGGTGAAAATCGAAGAGGTGGCCAAACATGTCTGTCTGTCACCGTCACGGCTGGCGCATCTGTTCCGTGAGCAAATGGGCGTGAATCTGCTGCGCTGGCGTGAAGACCAGCGGGTGATCCGGGCCAAACTGCTGTTGCAGACCACTCAGGAGCCGATAGCCAGCATTGGCCGTGAAGTGGGCTATGACGACCAGCTCTATTTCTCGCGCGTGTTCCGTAAGCGGGCGGGCGTCAGCCCCAGCGACTTCCGTCGCCGCAGCCTGGATGCCCATGATGCGCTGGTTGCTCAGGAAACCTGGCATTTACCCCGACGTGCCCAGGAGGCGTAATTCAGCCAAATCCTTCTTGTGGTTAGTGAGTTGATCGTCTTAAATCAACGGGTAACCACGAGAGGGATTAATATGAGTGACAAGATTCGAGTTGGCCTGGTCGGCTACGGCTTTGCCAGTAAAACCTTCCATGCACCGCTGATTGCCGGCACATCAGAAATGGAACTGGACGCCATTTCCAGCAGCGATGCGACCAAAGTCCATACTGACTGGCCGTCGGTGCAGGTTGTGTCCGATCCCCAGACGCTGTTTGACGATCCCACCCTGGACCTGATCGTTATTCCTACCCCCAATGAAACCCACTTTCCGTTAGCCAAAGCCGCGCTCACCGCGGGTAAGCATGTGGTGGTGGATAAGCCGTTTACCGTGACGTTGTCACAGGCGCGGGAGCTGGATGCGCTGGCGAAGGCCAAAGGCCTGTTGCTGTCGGTGTTCCATAACCGCCGCTGGGACAGTGATTTCCTGACGGTTAAAGCGCTGCTGGCTGAAGGGACGCTGGGGGACGTGCGTTATTTCGAGTCACACTTTGACCGTTTCCGCCCTCAGGTGCAGCAGCGCTGGCGCGAGCAGCAGGTGCCGGGCAGCGGCATCTGGTACGATTTGGGTCCACATCTTATCGACCAGGCATTACAGCTGTTCGGTTCTCCGGTGGCGATTAATGTTGATACCGCCGAGTTGCGTGCGGGTTCAGTGACGACCGACTATTTCCACGCCACGCTGATCTATCCACAGCGCCGCGTGGTGCTGCACGGCAGTTTACTGGTGGCCGCCGAATCTGCGCGTTATCTGGTGCATGGCACCAAAGGCAGCTATGTCAAATTTGGCCTCGATCCGCAGGAAGACAGCCTGAAGTCCGGTGCACGTCCGCCGCAGGAAGACTGGGGCTACGATATGCGTGACGGCGTACTGACGCTGGCGGATGGGGATGTGATGATAGAGAAAGCGCTGCTGACCATTCCCGGTAACTATCCGGCGTACTATGCCGCGATCCGTGATGCGGTGAACGGTACAGGCGAAAATCCGGTGAAAGCGGAAGAGGCGATTCAGGTGATGGAACTGATCGAGCTTGGCCTGCAATCGGCTGAGAAACGCCAGACGATGTCACTGAAATAGCAGACGGGCTGATGCCCCGGTAGGGGCGGGTCATGACCCGCCCTTGTTAGCGTTACGCCGCTACGCGAGCGCGAACCGCTGCTTTCTCAGCATCGCTGAGGAACGCAATCTTCAATCCGTTCTCCTGCGCCGTCCGCATTTGTGCCTGGCTTAAACCGGCTGCCGGGGCTGCCACATGGTACTCGTGACCAATCTCAATCCCCTGGACTGCTGGGTCATCCGTGTTGATCGTGGCCAGGATGCCGTGCTCCAGGAACGCTTTCAGCGGATGACGGTCCAGTGAAGCTACGGTGCTGGTCTGAATATTGGAGGTCAGGCAGGATTCCACACCAATGCTGTGTTTCACCATAAAGTCCATCAGCGCCGGGTCTTCCACCGCTTTCACGCCGTGACCAATACGTTCTGCCCCCAACTCACGAATCGCCTGCCAGATGCTTTCCGGCCCTGCGGCTTCTCCTGCGTGGACGGTAATGCGCAGTCCGGCATCGCGGGCGCGCGTAAAGTGGCTGAGGAACTGGCTGCCAGGGAAGCCAAGCTCATCTCCTGCAAGGTCCAGTGCGGTAATGCTGTCACGGTGTGCCAGCAGGCCGTTCAGCTCATCCAGACAAGCTTCTTCACCAAAGGTACGGCTCATAATGCCAATCAGACGCACATCAATATTGTTTGCGCTGCAACCCGCTTTAATCCCGTCGATAACGGCTTCAACCACACCCGCAATCGGCAGGTTGTGGGTCATCGCCATATAGCCCGGGGAGAAGCGCAGTTCAGCATAATGAATCCCGGCACGTGCCGCATCCTGCACGTTTTCCAGCGCCACACGGCGGCAGGCATCCAGAGAGCCCAGCACTTTTACGCCCCAGTCCAGCTTATTGAGGAAACTCACCAGGTCAGGCTCGGTTTCAATCACCTGCACATGCGGGCGCAGGGTTTCCAGCGTGCTGGCAGGCAGCGTCAGATTAAACTCACGGCCTAAATCGAGGATGGTTTGTGCGCGAATATTGCCGTCAAGGTGGCGGTGAATGTCGGTGAGGGGAAGCTGGGAATCGATCATATCGGCACTCTCTGTTTTTTTAATAAAGTGCGGAGCATTATAAAAACTTATTGCGCAACAGCGCCAGTTAATTGCGCATCAGGTTAAAGGTTTTAGTTTTTTTGCCGAAAATAGCATCAGAAGTACCACATTTACTGTGACGCTACGGCGTAAGACCAAGGGACTGAACGCAATGACTGCTATTTCTTCTGTTGGAAACCTGTCAGTGAACATGTTGCCGGGCGCAACGAAACTGGCCACTACCGCTGCGGCGGTAGACACGTTACAAACGCCGCTCCTCTCCTCAACCTCGGTGTCTCTCGGCCAGTCTGCGGCCGCGCCCCCCGTTTATTCTCTGCCACGTATTTCAACGGCTACGACGCAAACCGACAATCAGGGGATTCTGAGCGTAAAAACCGCCAGCGGCGCAGAGGTTGAACTGACCCAGGCCAGTGACGGGTCGGGTATTCAAATCAAAGTGAACAAGGGAACCTTGAGTGAAACTGAACGCAGCGCGCTTGAGAAGCTGTCGGACGGTTTTAAGAAGGCGATGGAAGGACTGACAGGTCAGCCACCGCGTCTTGACCTGAGCGGCTTGACCAAATTTAACAGTGCAGTACTGACGTCAGTCGATCTGCAGGCGAAGGTGACAGGCGAAAATAAGCTGACGCTGGCTTTTCATGCTGACACTAATACGCGTTCGGTAAAATCCACCGGCACCCTCGGCACCGTAGATATCAGCGTGGATATGAGTAAGCGGGCGATCCTGGGTAATGAGAGTCAACAGCAGCGGGCGCTGAGCCAGTATCTGAAGCAGTTCGACCGGGCGCAAAGCCGGGGTGAGGGTAACAGTACGCTGATGACCATGTTCAAGGATGCCTTTACGGCGCTCAACAGTCACTACGACAGCAGTACGCCCGCCCAAAGTCGTCCGCAAACCCTTTATCTCTCCCTGACGCGGACGGACAAAAACATGCTGACCGGACTGGCCGATTTTACGGCTTCTGTCACGCAAACCCCGCAGTCGCCAAATCCGATACGTCTAAGTGAGGGTGATACCTTCTCGTATCAGGTATCGCAAACCAGCACGCTTTCCGGCACCAGCGACCAGAATCGTCATATCACCCAGAAGCAGCAGTCGCATCTGACCGCCAGCTACCATAAAGCGCTGACCTCCGGGCTGCAACTCGCGCTGACCGCGGACAGAAACGCGCAGAATTATTTCTACACGCAGATTGATGATAAGGCGGAAAGCACCACAGAAGTGCAGTATCGCAAAGGGGCGCTGGTGTCGGCGACGCTTGACCAGTCGGCGAGTACCTCAACGCGAGTGCAAAAGTATGTGAAAGGGGAGCTGATGTCTGATGTGACAACCCCTGAGCAGAAATCAACGTCAACCGACCTGCTCGGAAAGTTGCAGTCAGCCTGGAAAGCGGAGAATCCACGGGCATCCTTTGCGGATTATCTGCGCCAGCATACACTGCCAGATTTCGGGGAAGAGGTGCTGTTAAATTCAGATCCTTCCAGTCTATAAAGCCAACGGGCCGCTGTTGCGGCCCGTTGGTTAACACATCTTACTGCGGCATACCTTCTGGTATGGCATAACTACCCAGCATATTTTGTTGCGAAACGCCGAGTCGGGGCAACAGTTTTCGGACTTTCTGATATACCGTGCCCGCTGGACTCACGCTGAGTCCGTCCGTAAGTGGATCGTCCAGCGGACAGTAAAGACGGATTTATTGTATTCCAGGAAAATCACTACTGACGCAGTCTCATACGACTGGTACAGTATCAACCTTTATTACCGAACCCTAATCGGACACGTAATAAAATAGGAGAGTGATGGTTTATAATATGAAAAGGACTGCTGCAATTTAACATCATGTAAAGGAATACACTATGTACGTAGATGAAGACGGTTATATTTTTGACGTCCGAATTGAAAGGAAAATATTTAAAGGGATAGAACGGGGTAACCTGGATAACGTCAATGGCATTATTGTCCATCAAACTAACAGTACGTCGGCTCAGAGTACATTTAATAGCTATAATAATACGTCCGCGAATGGGGCGCATTTTTTAATTGATAAAGATGGAACGGTCTATCAAACAGCCTCTCTATTAAAAATGACATGGCATGTTGGATTGATGCAATCCCGATGTATTTTAAAGAAAGCATGTAACCCTACTGAAACCACATTAATAACGTTGCATAATGGCCACTGGAACTCTACAAAACCTAAAAAGATATCAGATTTAGAAAAGGAGAAACGTTTCCCCGATCGCTTTCCGAACAACACTGACAGTATCGGCATTGAAATAGTGGGTAAAGCTCTTGGTCCCAAAGATAAAGCAGTCTATGAGACCGTTACAGATAAACAGAATGAGTCTCTTAAATGGCTGATCGCCGAGCTTACATCTAAATTCAATGTCCCTATGACTGAGATTTACAGGCATCCTGATGTAGGTAGAAAAAACGAAACTGAGGCCAGCACAGCGATATGGGAATAAAAAATCTCTTACTAAGCGCTATGTTCTTATTATCTTTGTATGCACAGGCCGGTAGGGAAGTAGTGCAACTCGAAATATTACAAAGCGGTCATTATGGGGGGGCTTCTAAGGAAGATCCCTACAACTACACTACGGAATGTAAAGGCTGGAATCCCACCAAAGAACAATTGATGGACTACTTTGTCAATGCTAAAGAAGCGGATTCTAGCGAGGGTTGGCTACACGAATACTATTCTCCCTGCATTGCGACTGGGAAAGTAACCTTTAAAGATGAATCCTTTGGGGAGTGGGGGATTTACGATACCGGTTATGGGGTGGTGGATTTTAAGGACAAGGCGAATAAAACCGTAAAGCAAAAATATTTCCTTAACTTAAAGAATGGATGGGATAGCGAATAAGTAAACGTCTTACTGGATTATCTGCGCCAGCATACACTGCCAGATTTCGGGGAAGAGGTGCTGTTAAATTCAGATCCTTACAGTCTATAAATTAAACGGGCCGCTGTTGCGGCCCGTTGGTTAACACATCTTACTGCGGCATACCTTCCGGTACCGCTCCGCCACCCAGCATATAGCGGGAGAGGAACTGTTCCAGCGGCATCTTCTCACCGTTCATGGTGATCTGACCGGCGCCATATTGCAGGCTGATGGTGATGTTATTATCCTGCTGCGTGGTCAGTTTGAACATCTGGCCCATCGCCGCCAGGCCTTTCACCTGCTGGTCAGCCAGTTTCACCGCATCTTCCTGCTTGTAGCCTTCACCCATGGCGACGTGAGTCATCATTTCGGTCGCCATTGGCATCGAAACAGCCAGTTTGGTATCCAGCGTTTTCAACACACTGTCCACTTGCTGACCCAGATTCTGCACAGGGGCAGTGGCAGTAGACGGATCTTTGAACTGTGCATTCAGGGTATAGGTGCTTTCCCCTTTGTCATTTTTCCAGCTAAATGGCGCAATGCTGATGGACGGATCGCCCTTCAACAGCAACGACAGGTTAGCCGTCAGCAGTTCACTGGCGCGCTGCTGATAAAGCTCAGGGTTTTCCTGCATCGCTGGATCGTTGGTCAGTGCCTGCACCTGGCGATTATAGTTTTCAGAGAAGGTCTTGACGGCTTTGCCATCGAAGCCATCCAGTTTAATCGTCAGCTTGCCCTGGCCAAAAGGCTGACCCTGCAATTTCAGGCTGTCTAAACTGTAGTCAATCAGACCGGAAACGCGGTTGTTGGTGGAGTCAAAACTGGACTTACCGTTCAGTCCTTCAGCCACCATCGCTTCTTTACCTTCCACCGCCGCGCTCAGTTTTTTCAGATTGATGGTCTGATCGCCAATGCGCAGTCCTTCTGGGCTGAGATGGGTATTGGCATCAATTTTCAGGCCGTTGACGGTAAACAGCACCGGCATATCCAGCTCATTTTTGGTGGTCATCACCAGGCTGTCGATATCACCGCTAAAGTCGACCTTATCGCCTTTGTCATCGGCGCTCACCTTCAGGGTGCCGCCATTGAAGGCAAAGCGCTCACCGGTTTGCGCATTGCTGTAATCGGCCGGCAACAGGCGAATGTCTGAATCGGTGCTGCCGCCGTAGCCGATACGGGTTTCTGCCTGCACGATGGACTGACCTTTGGTGATTTCAAACAGCTTTTTCACCACATCGGTATTCTCCAGTTCACTATGAACGGAGGCCATGCTCGGCATCAGGTTGAATTTTTTCAGCTGGGCCAGCGGGAAAGGGCCATGATCGATATTTTCACTGAAAATGATGCTCTGGCCTGGCTTCAGAATAGAGTTATCTTCGGTTTGTGAACTCGACTGTAAGACAAAGCGCGCATGGCTGCTGAATACGCCACGCTGGAAATCCTGGTAGCTCAACTTCAGCCGGCTTTCCGGTGCCGTGTTCTGGATTTGCGCGTTAGCCTGCTGAACCATCTGGTCCATGTTTTTTTCCAACTGCTTGCCAGTAAACCAGGCTCCCGCAGTCCAGGCCACGCCAAGAGCAATCACTACACCCACGGCAATCTTTGTTTTTTTCATCTGTAATATCGTCCTTTTCTGTTCACGAAGACGGGCGTACCCGTTCAGGTCCTGCAGGTAACCCTTTGGCGATAAAAAACGCCATAACGGCGTTTTTGATAATTCCTGGATAATCTTAGCAATTATGGTCGCTGACGTCAGCCGCAATTCGGCAGATCGTTATAGACTCGCGCCACGCGACCGCTACCCCTTAGCGTAAGGGGAGACTCGCTGGCGGTAATCCATGCCGATTCGCCTGCTGTTAACGACAACATCTGTTCACCACAGTTCAATAGCGCTTCACCGTCAATACAAAAAAGGATCGCAGCGCTTTGCTGGCTAACGGTTAACGGATCGTCGGTCAGCGTGTGGATGGCAAAGGCGAAATCATCCACCGGAATCGGGAAGTTAAGCGTCGTTCCCTGCTGCACGGGTGTGGTCAGCAGACTCTCTGCTGGACGGGAATCAAAGCGCAGATTGGCCAGCAACTCCGGGACATCGATGTATTTCGGCGTCAACCCGGCACGCAGCACATTATCTGAATTTGCCATCACCTCCAGCGCCACACCGTGCAGGTAGGCATGCGGTGTTTCGGCGAACAGAAACATCGCATCAGACGGCTGTAAGGTGATGACGTTCAGCAATAGCGGGGCAAACAGGCCGCTGTCATCAGGATAAACGTCAGCGATCTCAGCGATGGTCTGCCAGGGTTCAACAGACTGACTGGCAACGGTGGTGCGCAGGATATCCAGCGCGAGGGATTTCTCTTCATCCTGCATAGAGAGCAGGCTGGCAAACAGCGAAGCGAGAGACGTGGTATCTGGCGTATTTAGAAAATGGGCAATGGCCGGATGAGCGCCTGCGACCGGCTGTAGCAGCGAGACGATTTCAGACAGCGGACGGAAGCCGTTAATTGCTTTAAACGGCGTCAGCGCGTACACCAGCTCCGGTTTATGATTGGCATCTTTATAGTTTCGCGTGGCCGCATCCAGCGGAACGCCGCTGGCGTTTTCGCGTGCATAGCCAACTTCGGCCGCCGCTTTACTCGGATGCACCTGAATCGACAGCGGCTGTGCAGCGCACAGCACTTTAAATAAAAACGGCAACTCGCCAAAACGCTGCGCCACACCGGCACCTAACTGCGCAGGCGGGTCAGCATCGATCACATCGCGTAGCGAGCGAGATTTGCCATCGACGACGATGTGCGATGGGCTTTTCGGATGGGCTCCCATCCATAATTCGGCCATCGGCTGCTGCGACGGATTAGCGATCCCATACAGTTCAGTGAGCGCGGTTTTACTGCCCCATGCATAATTTTGCAGCGAATTGATTAATTTTTGCATCATATCTCCCTGGTCATTCACTGGTTACTGGATGTATTAAAGCAGAAAAGCACCGCTGAAAGACAATCGGGATGCAATAAACGCGAATGAGTCGCATAATCGTAACCTGGTGTATGTCAGACTACCGCCGCGCTTTTTAACCGCAAAACGGCTAATCAGCGTCAATAATATTCATATGTTTGTGCTCAAGGAGACAGAAATGGCTGCGAACCGCGTTGAAAAAGACTCAATGGGACCGATTGATGTACCTGCCGACAAACTCTGGGGGGCGCAAACGCAGCGTTCTCTGGAACATTTCCGTATCTCCACGGAGAAAATGCCTGCTGAACTGGTGTATGCGCTGGCGCTGACTAAGCGTGCGGCGGCAAAAGTGAACAATGACCTTGGTCTGTTACCGGATGACCGCGCGGGCGCGATCATCAAGGCGGCTGATGAAGTGCTGGCCGACAAGCATCAGGGTGAGTTCCCGCTGGCTATCTGGCAGACCGGTTCGGGTACACAGACCAATATGAATATGAACGAGGTGCTGGCGAACCGCGCCAGCGAGATCCTCGGTGGCGAACGCGGCATGTCACGCCTTGTGCATCCCAATGATGATGTGAACAAGAGCCAGAGTTCCAACGATGTCTTCCCAACCGCGATGCATGTGGCGGCGGTGGTGGCCGTGCAGGAACACCTGATCCCTGAGCTGAAAGTGCTGCAACAGACGCTGCATGAAAAAGCTGAAGCTTATAAAGACATTGTCAAAATTGGTCGTACTCACTTGCAGGATGCCACACCGCTGACGCTGGGCCAGGAGATCTCCGGGTGGGTGGCGATGTTAAGCCACAGCCTGAAGCATATTGAACAGAGCATTCCACATGTTGCCGAGCTGGCACTGGGTGGTACAGCGGTCGGTACCGGGCTGAATACTCACCCTGAATATGCCGTGCGCGTTGCCCAGGAGCTTGCTGAGCTGACTAAACAGCCTTTTGTCACCGCGCCGAACAAGTTCGAAGCCTTAGCCACCTGTGATTCGCTGGTTCATGCCCATGGTGCGCTAAAAGGCCTGGCGGCATCACTGATGAAAATCGCCAACGACGTGCGCTGGTTATCATCCGGCCCGCGCTGTGGCATCGGTGAAATCGCTATCCCGGAAAACGAGCCGGGTAGCTCCATCATGCCGGGTAAAGTGAACCCGACGCAGTGCGAAGCCATGACCATGCTGTGTTGTCAGGTGATGGGCAATGATGTGGCAGTAAATATCGGTGGCGCATCCGGTAACTTCGAGCTGAACGTTTACCGTCCGATGGTGATCCATAACTTCCTGCAATCTGTTCGTTTGCTGGCGGATGGAATGGACAGCTTTAATCACCACTGCGCTATCGGTATTGAGCCAAACCGCGATCGTATTACTCAATTGCTGAATGAATCTCTGATGCTGGTGACCGCGCTGAATACGCATATTGGCTACGATAAAGCGGCTGAAATTGCCAAGAAAGCGCATAAAGAAGGGCTGACCTTGAAAGGGTCTGCGCTAAAGCTGGGTTATCTGACGGAAGAAGAGTTTGATGCCTGGGTGCGTCCGGAAGAGATGGTCGGCAGTATGAAGGTATAAGCTGCTGCCAAAAGCCAGGTCTAAGACCTGGCTTTTTTTATGCCTGCACCAGACGATCGGTATAAAGATGTAAGCGCGGGATCAGTAAATAGAGCGGCTGAGCATCAGGTTTGTAACGATGGGTCACGTTAGCGGCATCATAATTCAGCAGCTCTCCCAGTTTTGGCACGCTATTGGCGTCCTGGCACAGTACCAGCAACGGAGAAGGGCAGGCCAGCTGGGTTTGTTTCCGATCGCTGCTGCTCCAGACGCGGGCAATCGGTTGTACTTTCACCGGGCGTTTAATTTTCAATGCCGCGCCTGCAGGCAGTGATTTTACCGCTTCAATTTCGCTCTGGACGCGTTCGGCCCATTGCTCACGTGTCCAGGGGGCTACGGCACGCCCGGCCTTCAGGCTTTTTTCCAGCGTTGCCAGCATCTCATCGCGACTGATATTTTTAATAATATGCTTATTCGCCCAGCCAAAGCGCACGGAATCGGGCGCTTCAAGCAACGTCAGCGAACGGTAAGCGTTCAGGGTAATCAACCCGCGCAGATGGCGGTGGACAAACTCGAACCGCTCCTCGCTCGGCAGGCCCGATTCCACGGTAATAATCTGCTCCAGCCGTTGTTTCAGTTGATTGATTGAGGCGACCTGCTGGTGGAGCAGGGCAGACTGCGTATTATCGGCTTCTAAGCACACCGCACCAGGAAGACGTACTGCCGCCTTAGTGCTCAGTTTTTCTGACTGGTGCTGCATAAACAGACGCGCAAAATGCGTCAGGGAGCGCTGCAGGGCTGCCTGGCCGGTTAGCTGCTCGACCTTAACCTGCGTCAGCGGATCGTGTTCCTTACCTTTTTCCACCTCAGGCAGTTCAAACACCCTGGCGGTCAGCAGACGCATACTCAGGATCTGCTGCTGTAATACCTCCAGTTCCTGCTCGAGATCGGCCACACAGCGGTGAAGCTGCTCAACAGTATCGTAATGACGCATGACACCTCCATTAGTTACAACATACTAATGACTATAGCAGTGGAAAACAGAGATGAACATCAACAACGGTGTTTTTTGCGTCGGGCAGGGGAAAATGGTGCCATTGATCAGAGGGATTCATTTTTTGTAGGGGCGGACCTTCTTTTTCGGTCCGCCTGTGACAACACATTGTGCCCGGAAGTTAGAGTTTTCGTCCGTGTAGACGGCTTCCTACCAGTAACGCCAGCACCAGCATGGCAGCAATAAACGCTGTAATTCCGTACCAGCCAAAATGATGCCAGAACACACCGCCGAGCGTACCGGCAACGCTTGACCCCAGATAATAACTGAACAGGTATAGCGATGATGCCTGGCCTTTAGCGCGGCGCGCACGATGGCCAATCCAGCCGCTGGCAACGGCATGTGCAGCAAAAAATCCGGCTGTAAACAACATCATACCTGGCAGAATAAACCAGATATTGCTGGCGAGAGTGATCAGAAGACCGCTCAGCATCAGTGCGGTGGAGAACAGCAGCACCGGTGCGCGTCCATATTTTGCCGTCATCGCACCCGCTTTAGGCGAACTCCATGACCCCGTGAGATAGACCACCGACAGCAGGCCGACAATCGCCTGATTCATTGAATAAGGCGGCGAAAGCAGACGGTAGCCGATGTAGTTAAACAGGGTGACAAAGGCCCCCATCAACAGAAAACCTTCGGCAAACAACAGCGGCAAACCGTTATCGCGCCAGTGCAGCCGGAAGTTAATCATCAAACTACGCGGTTTAAGCGAAGCAGGGCGGAAATGGCGCGAGGCAGGCAGAATTTTCCAGAACATCAGCGCAGCGGCCAGTGCACAGCAGCCGATGGCCATCACGGCAATGCGCCAGCTGCTGAAATCGGTGATCACCCCGCTGAGTAAACGGCCGCTCATACCGCCAATCGAGTTCCCGCTGATATACAACCCCATTGAAAACGCCACCATACTGGGATGAATTTCTTCACTCAGGTAAGTCATCCCCACGGCCGCAACACCGCTCAGCGACAGGCCGGTCAGCGCACGCATCAGTAAAATCCCGTGCCAGCTGGTCATGGTCGCGGACAGCAGGGTACAAATTGCGGCCAGCATCAGCGCGGTCACCATCACCGATTTACGCCCGATGGCATCAGATAACGGACCGGTTACCAGCAGCCCAAGCGCCAGCATCCCGGTGGAAATCGACAGGGAAATACTGCTGGTCGCCGGGGAAACGCCAAACTCCTGCGACAGAACCGGAAGGATCGGCTGTACGCAATAGAGCAGGGCAAACGTCGCCAGCCCGGCTGAAAATAGCGCCAGCGTGACGCGCATAAATTGAGGAGTACCACGTTTGATATAGAGATTTTTATCGACAGCAGGTGAGTCGGTGATGGCAAGAGATGCACGGTCAGCAGAATACGGCGGTCTGACGGCATGGGATGAGCGGTTCACAACAGATCCTTAGAGATATTCAGGGAGTTCACGTTGTAAAGGGTAAGAAAGTCAGATTATGATGTCTAATATATTAATAATCTCGAATGATACTTTTAACATATGAATATCGAGTTGCGTCACCTGCGTTACTTTATCGCCGTGGCAGAAGAGCTACATTTTGGCCGTGCGGCACTGCGCCTGAATATTTCCCAGCCGCCGCTCAGCCAGCAAATTCAGATCCTCGAGCATGAAATAGGCGCACGCCTTTTCGCCCGTACCAACCGCAGCGTCCAACTGACGGCGGCCGGGCAGCAGTTCCTGCAGGATGCTCGTCTGGTACTGCAACAGGTCGATCAGGCTGCCGACAAAGCTGCGCGCCTGCATCGCGGTGACGAAGGCGAAATACGTATTGGTTTTACGTCATCCGCCCCGTTTATCACCGTCGTATCAGACGCATTGTTCACCTTTCGTCAGCGCTTCCCGGCGGTCCATATCCAGATGCAGGAGATCAATACCCGCCAGCAACTGGCGCCGCTGGGTGACGGGCGGCTTGATTTAGGCGTGATGCGCAATACCCTTCTGCCGGAAACCCTCGATCATCAGCTGCTGCTTCGTGAACCCATGTATGCGCTGGTGCATCGTGCCCATCGCCTGGCAGGCAGGCCGCAAATTGCACTGAGCGATTTGGCGCAGGAGCCCTTTGTCTTCTTTGACCCGCAGGTGGGAACAGCGCTGTACGGTGAAATTCTGGGGTTACTTGGCCGTTACGATATTCAACCTAATATTGCTCAGGAAGTGGGGGAAGCAATGACGATTATCGGCCTGGTGTCTACCGGACTGGGCGTCTCTATTCTTCCGGCATCTTTCCGACGCGTGAGCCTGAGCGATGTGGTGTGGATCCCGCTGGTGGAGCAGGACGCGCGTTCGGAAGTGTGGCTGGTGTGGTCGAAGCAACGTGAGATTCCTGCCGTGGTTGCCGCGATGATGACGTTGTTATTGCCGAAATGATCTGGCAATCGCGGAAAACATGAGCGTTCAGCAACGGTTTATGTGCGGCAAATCACATATCGAATCAAATATTTGACGCCATCTGATAAGTGTTTCACCATGAGCGAAATGCTTTATTTTGAAGCGTGAAAATAACAGACAGCAGCGCCTTTTAAGACAGGTGATAAGTGGGAGTGGGGTGTGATTGCGGATAGTCAGCCTGGTCATATTGACCAGATTAAACAGACTAATGCCGGAGCGGTGTACCGACTGATTGATCGGTTTGGTCCCATCTCGCGTATAGAGCTGTCCAAAAAAGCGCAACTGGCCCCGGCCAGCATCACGAAAATTGTGCGTGAAATGTTGGAAGCGCATCTGGTGCAGGAAACGGAATTTCAGGACCCAGGCAGTCGTGGTCGTCCGGCTGTCGGACTGGTGCTGGACACCCAGGCCTGGCACTTCCTGTCTGCCCGTATCGGTAATGGCGAAATCACCCTCGCGCTGCGCGATCTCAGCAGCAAAATGGTCGTTGAAGAGCAATTCCCCCTTCCCGCAGAGGCCGATTTGCCGTTGTTGACGCGTATCGTCCAGCAAGTCGACCAGTTCTTTATTCACCACCAGCACAAACTCGAGCGTCTGACGGCCATTGCCATCACACTGCCGGGCATCATGAACAGCCAGTCAGGTATTGTTCACCGCATGCCGTTTTACGAGGTTGATGATATGCCGCTGGGCCCGGTTCTTGCCGAGCGCACCGGATTGCCAGTGTATATTCAGCATGATATCTGCGCCTGGACGATGGCAGAATCGCTGTTTGGTGCTTCACGCGATGCCAGCGATGTGCTTCAGGTGGTGATTGATCACCATGTGGGCGCCGGGGTGATTACCGGTGGGCGCTTGCTGCACGGTGGTAGCAGTTCGCTGGTTGAAATCGGTCATACCCAGGTCGATCCCTGGGGAAAACGCTGCTATTGCGGGAATAATGGCTGCCTGGAAACCGTGGCCAGCATCGACAATATGCTTGAGCTGGCAGCGCAGCGCATGCAGGCGTCGATGAGCTCGGTCCTGCATAATCAGCCGTTGACCATTGATGCACTGTGTGAGGCGGCGCTGGCGGGCGATCATATTGCCTGCGATGTCATTACCGGCGTTGGTAACAGCGTAGGGCGCATTCTCGCCATCATGGTCAATCTTTTCCATCCACAAAAAATCCTGATTGGTTCCCCGCTTAATCAGGCGCAACGGATTCTCTTCCCTGCCATCGTTAACTGTATTCGCCAGCAGGCATTACCGCGCTACAGTGCCGATCTTAAGGTAGAACCTACTGAGTTTGTGAATCTTGGCACCATGCCGGGTGCCGCACTGGTGAAGGATGCGCTCTACAACGGATCCTTATTAATCAAACTGCTACAAGGCTGATAAATTCACTAAACATTGCGCTAACGCAATCCCCGACATCCGGCACTACCCTACAATTTTCGTTCATTCATCATGTTCGAAAATTATCAATGAGGCCAGGCAGTGCCTGTCGGAGTCATCCCATGTTAAAACGTTTATTTGTCACCGGCACAGATACGGAAGTCGGTAAAACCGTGGTGTCGCGCGCGTTATTACAAAAGCTGGCAACGGGCAGTAAACAGGCCGTAGGATATAAACCCGTCGCGAAAAGTAGCCAGCAAACGGAAGAAGGGCCACGTAATAAAGATGCTCTGGTTCTACAGGCATCCTCCTCAGTGCAGTTGCCTTACCATGCCATTAACCCGGTCACCTTACTGGAAGATGAGATCAGCACCAGTTGCACGCCCATCAGCTATGCCGCGCTCAGTAGCGGCCTGCAAGCGTTGGATCAGCATGCGGACTATATCGTGGTGGAAGGGACGGGCGGCTGGCGTAGCCTGATGAATGATCTGCGCCCGTTGTCTGACTGGGCAGTGCAGGAGCAGCTTCCGGTCGTACTGGTGGTAGGCATCAAACTGGGTTGCATCAGCCACGCTTTGCTAACCGCGCAGGCGGTGATCAACGATGGATTGCCGCTGTTGGGCTGGGTAGCGAACCGCATCAATCCGGGGCTGGCACATTACGCGGAAATCATTGATGTGCTGCGCGATAAAATCCCGGCACCGCTGCTGGGCGAACTACCGTATCTACCACGAGCGGAGAGTCGCGATCTGGCGCATTATTTGGATTTGACTGCGCTGAATTTGTAACAATCACCTCCTTGTACTGGCCAAAGTCGCTGCTTATTCGGCCGTTTTTCGGACGGTCGGATAAGCTCAGGCATGGTGTAATACTGCAAACATATAGCCTGAGTATGCGACGTAAATGCCCCCTGGATGCTCATTCCCCTCTTGTTTTATCCTCCCTTTCTGTCCTTCAGGCTTCAGTGTCAAATGCGTCTGAATGACAAATTTATAAACAAATCATTTTTTTTGTAAATTTAGTTAAATAAATGTGATTAATGTCACGATTTTGTTATTAAATTGTGAAGGATAACTGATATTTCTTTGCTCCAATCAACGCTAATGATAAGTATTGTTACTATATTATTCTGCTGGTGACGTTAGTTTTCCTCGAAGTCGCGGCACGTTCACCAGGACTGATGACGGTACCGGCTTATCAACGCTGGGAAGGCGTCAATATGTATGACTTGGAGTTGCTGATCCAGTGTGGTATGCCTGCTTCCGATATTGCATTACCGCACAGTCAGCACCGGTCACGCCCCTCCTTCTTTGTCGTCTACCCGAAAATTTCCGGTAGCATCAATGCCCTGAACACCCCTGAAACAGAGGCTGAGATTGACATTGACTGGCAGGTCACGGCGGGGCAGGAGGTCAGCGATACCACCACGAATATTGATTATGCGGCGCGATTTTTTGTCACCTGTAATAACGTCGATGAGGCAAAGCGTACGTTTGAATACCTCACTCGGGAATTTAAAGCCGTTGACTATGCATAAAAGCGACGTGACCTTAAGAAAGGAAAAAGTGCCACTTTTCCGTCCTTTCCGACACCGGACTTTTCGCCATCTGTGTGTGGCGAACTTTATGGCGAATATCGGTAGCTGGATGCAGATTTTTGCCACGGGTTGGCTGGTCGCCTCGCAAACCCGGGACCCTTCCGTCGCGGCGCTGGCGCAGACACTGACTCAAATTCCGGTTTTTCTCTTTTCCGTGATGGGGGGAGTGCTGGCGGACAGATATGCAACCTACCGCTATCTTGGTGGTGTGAATAGCATGATGTTCCTGTCGGCAGCGGTACTGGGAGGGATATCTGTTTTTGCCACTCCGGAGATCAGCGTCATTTTCCTGTTCACCTTTCTGACGGCAACGGGGACCGCCTTGAAAGCCTCTGGCTGGCAAGCGTCAATGTCATCAATGGTTGAGCCGGATGAAATAGAGGCTGCAGCAACCCTGAACGGATTGAGCTATAACCTCGCCTCCGTTATTGGTCCTTCTCTGGGCTCTCTGCTTTTCCTGCTGGCGGGACCTTCCATCCTCTATTTCACTCATGCACTTTGTCTGGCATCTCTGGTGATGATTTATATCTGGATGCAGCGAAGAGACCACCAGGCCGTGTCGCAAAAGCGACAGAGCTATAGCGCCCTGCTGGCCGAAGGCATGAAGGTGAGTGCCGGTAATCAACATTTTCGCAGTATTTTGTTTACGACGGTCATCGTGTTTTTTTCTGTTTCAACGTTTCAGGCTTTGTTACCTGCCTATGTCAGTCTGGCATTAAACGAAGACAGCCACGCGCTGGGACTATTGATGAGCGGATTCGGCTGCGGTGCAGTGATTTCAGCGTTTGCATTGCCCACGCTAAGAAGCGTGTTTGAGCGACACCAGCTTCTGGGAGGGGCTGCTCTGATTTACGGTATTTCTCTGCTGGTGTTTTCCGCTACTTTACCGATGGTTGCGCTGGTGCCAGTGGCGGTAGTGGGAGGTTTTTCATGGGCGGCGATTGTCTCGACGCTTAACTCAGCGGCGCAGTCTGTCTTTGGCGTATCCGTCCGGGCGAGGGCGTTGTCGGTGTACAGCATGTGCTTTTACGGTGCGCTGACGCTGGGCAGCCTGACCTGGGGAAAAGTTTCCGGGCTTCTGACTATCCGCAGTGCTTTTCTGATTGCCGGGTGCCTGATGATCTGCACGGCATTATATGTATGGGCTGCGCGTAAAACCACGGACGAAAATACGGGTCATAATCTGGCCTCCGATTTAACCGATAAGAGATAAAACGTGTCTGAACAGATGACGATATCACCGGCACTGGCGGAACAGGTGTTGGAAAAACTCGCCTTCAGCTATTTTCCTGCGGTGACAGAAGCAGGACTGGCTGCCCTTTATCAGGCGTGGTGCAGGAAAGTGCCTTTTGACAATATCCGCAAGCGCATCGACGCCTGCAGTGAACAGCGTCGCCATTTGCCTGGCGCAACGGCAACGGATTTTTTTGATCACTGGCTCAGATTAGGTACCGGCGGCACCTGCTGGGCAGGGCATGGTGCGCTTTATGCATTGCTGCGTTTTCTTGAATTTCCGGTCTCCGTGGGCCTGTCTACCATGCTCTCTCAACGGACATCACTTGCGGGTTCTCCGGGTCACGGTACCTTGCTGATTAACCTGGAACAGGGCAGCTTTATTGTCGATGCCACCATGCTGCATGGTGAGCCACTTCCTCTCAGAGAGTGGTACTCAACCGATCCATTGTGGGGGACGCAGGTGCATCGCAGTGACGGTTACTGGTGCGTCAACTGGAAACCGTTGGGACGCCCCCGACTGGATTGTCGCCTCCTTGAGCGAAATGCCCCGACCAGTGAGTATCCGCGCCGTCATGAGATGAGCAGGCACAACAGCCGCTTTGATGGCGCACTGCTGATCCGTCTCGCCGAGCCTGAGGCGATTATTGGCATTGTGAAGGGTGAACAGGTGGTCAGAAATGCCACCGGCACTGAAACCAAAATGACGCTTTCAAATGAAGAACAGCGTAAGCTGCTGATAGAACAATTTGGCATTGCTGAAGAGATCGCCGTCATGCTCCCGGATAATCTTGTCGAAACACATTGAGTATAATGGGGGGACCGTTTACCCCCCATTTTCTCTGTTCGTTAAGCCGGGTTCAGTACCCGCCGCGTACGCCCTGAACTGAGGTAATCTGCAATATAATCCTGCGAAATCTCCCCGCTGTAACGACCCTCTTCATCGACAATCGGCATCCATACCATATTGTGTTCGTACAGTTTCGACAGCACCACGCGCAGGTTCTCTTCAGCCCGTCCCGTCACCGTAAAGTGGTGCAACAGGTCAGCACACTGACCGCTGGCACCACGCGCCTCACGGCGCTTCACAAAGCCCAGTGGTTTACCGTCCTCGTCCACCACGGTAATCGAGCGCAGATCGTTATCATCCATGATGCCGAATGCATCAGACAGCGGCGTGGATTTACGCACGGTGAGGGTCGGTTGCTGGTCGGTCACATCACCGGCCTGCACCAGAAGCAGACGTTTTAACGTGCGGTCCTGGCCGACAAAGGAGCCGACAAACTCATTGGCGGGTTTCGCCAGCAGCTCGTCCGGGCTGGCACACTGCACGATTTTACCCTGGCCAAACACGGCAATACGGTCACCCAGCTTCAGCGCCTCATCAATATCATGACTGACCAGCATCACGGTTTTTTTCAACTGACGCTGCATATCCAGAAACTCATTCTGAATCACTTCACGGTTGATCGGGTCGACCGCACCGAAGGGTTCATCCATCAGCAGCACCGGAGGATCCGCCGCCAGCGCACGGATAACGCCAATACGCTGCTGCTGTCCGCCGGACATCTCACGCGGATAACGATGCAGGAATTTCTTCGCATCCAGCGCCATCATGCTCATCAAATCGCTGGCGCGTTCTTTACAACGCTGCTTGTCCCAGCCCAACATCCGCGGCACCACGGTAATATTCTCTTCAATGGTCATATTCGGGAACAGACCAATCTGCTGAATGACATAGCCAATATTACGGCGTAACGTCACGGTATCCAGCCCGCTGGTGTCTTCTCCGTTGATCAGGATCTTACCGCTGCTGGCAGGGATCAAACGGTTAATCATTTTCAGCGTGGTGGTTTTGCCGCAGCCGGAAGGGCCGAGCAGCACGCACATTTCACCCTCCGGGACGTTCAGGCTGACATTGTCCACCGCATTCACGCTGGAGCCATTTTTCTGTTTGAAGGTTTTGGTGAGATTTTCCAGTTTTATCATTATCGGATCCCCTTAGGTGTCAGTGCGACCTGCAAACGGTGCAGCAGCCAGTCAAGAACGACGGCCAGTAAACAAATCATCAGTGCGCCAGCGACCAGCATGCGGACGTCACTTCCGCTAATACCATCCAGCAGCAGCAGGCCCAGACCGCCAGCACCAATCACGGCCGCGATAGCCATCACGCCAACATTCATCACAACGGCGGTACGAATACCGCCAAAAATCACCGGTAACGCCATCGGAATTTCTACCCAGCGCAGACGTTGCCAGAAGGTCATGCCAATACCTCGTCCCGCCTCGCGCAGCCCGCCGGGCAGATTCTCCAGCGCAGTGTGGGTGTTGCGCACAATCGGCAGCAGGGAGTAGAGAAACACTGCCGTGACGGCGGGCAGCACACCAATACCCTGACCGATCAGCGAAAACAGTGGGATCATCAGACCAAACAGGGCGATAGAGGGAATGGTCAGTACAATGGTGGCCAGACCGAGTACCGGGGTGGCCAGCCACTTAAAACGCACAATCAGAATACCGACGGGGACGCCAATTACGATAGCGAAACCCACAGCCAGCGCCACCAGCCACAGATGCTGGAAGGTGAGGCTCGCCAGGTAACCGCTGTTGTCCATGATGTAATGAATCGTTTCCACCAGGCCTCCTTAAAGCATGTTATGGGATGTCAGGAAATCATGTGCCACCTGTTGCGGCGACTGATGATCGATATCCACACGTTTGTTCATTTCAGTAATCGCCTCATCGGTGATTAACGGCGACAGCTTATTCAGTGCGGCATCCAGGCCCGGATGGTCCTTCAGCGCTTTTGCCGTGACCACGGGCGTTACGGCGTAGCTGGGGAAAAATCCTTTATCATCTTTCAGTACTTTCAGGTCGAAGCCTTTTACGCGGCCATCGGTGGTGTACACCAGCCCGGCATCGACAAAACCGTCGCGAATGGCGTTATACAGCAGCCCCGGATCCATCTGGCGGATCTGCGGACGATCCAGCGGCATGTTGTAGGCTTTTTGCAACGGTTTCAGGCCATCTGAGCGCCCGGCGAATTCCAGATCCAGTCCCAGCATCCAGTTGTTATCCGGGTCGGTTTGACGCACGTGCTCCAGCTTCGCCACCATCTGTGAAATCGTCTCAATATGCTCGGCTTCGGCCCGTTTGGCCGACATGGCAAAAGCATAGGTATTGTTCATCGGTGCCGGGTTAAGCCATACCAGACCCAGCTTCGCATCCAGTTTTTTCACCGTCTGCCAGGTCTCATCGGGTGACATCCGCTGCGTGATATGGTTGAAGATAATCAGTGAGGTCCCGGTGTATTCCCAGGTCATATCAACCTGCTTATTGATCATCGCATTACGACCAATTACCGTGGCGATATTGGTTTTGGGTTCGATCTCAAAGCCCTGTTTGCGCAGATACTGCGTGGTCAGCGCAGACAAAATATGCTGCTCGGTAAAGCTTTTGGTGGTCATCACAATCGGGGCTGCCGTTGCCATGCTGCTCAGTGTCATCGAGGCAGCAAGGGCGAGGGCGGCTGCACGCAGCCAGCGGGTCAGTACAGTAGCATCAGCCATCATCCGTTCCTTATTCTTCAGGCAGTGTGTGGGCTGAGGAGACGGCCAAGGCCGGCCAGCAACAGATCGAGGATCAGGGCAAACAGCGCAGTTGCCGCAGCACCCAGGATCAACGTCGGGAAATCATTGAGGTAAATACCGGGAAAAATCAGCTCGCCGTAGCTACTGGCCCCAATCAAAAACGCCAGTGGGGCGGTGCCAACGTTGATGGCCATTGCCACGCGGATGCCGGACAGCATCACCGGCATAGCGTTCGGAATTTCCACCTGACGCAGGCGCTGACCTTTGGTCATGCCGATGCCATTGGCAGCCTCAAGCAGGGAGTCCGGCACTGAACACAAGCCGGAATAGGTGTTGCGCACGATGGGCAGCAGTGAGGCCAGGAACAGCGCGATGATCGCCGGGCGATCGCCAATGCCGATCACCACCATTGCCAGCGCCAGTACCGCCAGCGGGGGTAACGTATTACCGACGTTAAAAATCTGCATCACATACTCGGCCCAGCGACGGGCGCCGGGACGGCTGAGAATGATACCGCTGGGAATACCGATTAACAGGGCAAACAGCATAGACCAGAACACCAGCGTCATGTGTTGTTGCCCGAGGTAGATCAGATCGACGCGTTTCGCCTTAATGGTCTCAATCCCCAGCCCCCAGACCAGCAGGGCGATGATCGCAGCGACAAACAGCGTCGCCAGTAAGGCACGCCGTAACAGCGTGGAATGTGGCATATCAGTGTTCTCCCTGGGGGGCAAATAAGCATTAAAAGTGTTTATCTCATGGGCGATTATCACTTTGCCCGGTAAACTTGCTTTCAAAGCTATAGCAGCGTAACGGCAGATTTGCCAAATTTCTGGCCGAAAATCAGCAGGATACTTTTTCGGCAAAACAGGCGTCAGCCGTTGATAGCGCTGGGAAAATCGTCGATGAAAAAAATTCATCGATGTTAAGTGACACCGTCACAGACGGCATAGAGCACAATCCGAAAACTGTTGTGTGGAATATCATGCACACTTTCAGGACGTACGACAGAAAGGGGATATATGACGGAACAGACTGCGACACAAGTGACACACCGTCACTGGGTGCTTATCGCTTCAATGCTGGCGATGTTTATGGCAGCCATTGAAGTCACGATTGTGGCCACCGCCATGCCAACGATTATTGCCGAGCTGGGGGGCTTCTCTCAGTTTGGCTGGGTGTTTTCAATCTACCTGCTCACTCAGGCGGTCAGCGTGCCGATCTACGGTCGTCTGGCAGATCTCTGGGGCAGAAAGCGGATGTTTTTTATCGGCACCGGGCTGTTCCTCATCGGGTCGGTGTTATGTGGGTTCGCCACCAATATGGGCTGGTTGATCCTGTTCCGCGCCTTCCAGGGGCTGGGGGCCGGGGCGATTATGCCGCTGACCTCGACGATTATTGCCGATGTCTATCCGCCGAAAGAGCGCGCGGGCGTGCAGGGTTGGCTGTCGAGCGTGTGGGGCATCGCGGCGATTGTCGGGCCGCTGACCGGGGCCTGGCTGGTGCAGCACTTTAACTGGGCGTTGATCTTCTGGGTCAATGTCCCCATTGGCATTGTGTCGATGCTGTTGCTGGCGCGGTTTTTCCCTGAGTCGAAGGAACGTAGCCCGCATCGGCTCAATCTGGCAGGCAGCGCCTGGCTGATGCTGACCGTCAGTGCATTGCTGGTGGCCCTGCTGCAGGCAGAAGCACTTGGCACCCTGTTTGTTGTTGCACTACTGGTCCTGGCCGTGCTGGCGGGTACCGCGCTACTGCGGCATGAGCGTCGGGCCAGCGAACCGCTGTTTCCACTGGCGATCTGGCGCAGTCGCACACTGCTGGCGGGTAACGCGGGAAATCTGCTGATTGGTGCGGCGATGATGGGGATCAGTGCGTTTCTGCCCACCTGGATCCAGGGCGTCAATGGCGGAACGCCACTTCAGGCGGGCAGCGCACTGGCGATGATGTCGATCGGCTGGCCGCTGGCCAGTACGCTCAGCGGGCGTCTGATGCAGCGTACCTCGTACCGGTTTACCGCGCTGCTGGGTTCCGCCTTGCTGATCGCCGGCACCGCATTGTTACTGACGCTGTACCGGGAAAGCCCGGTATGGCACGCCGGGCTGTTTGCTTTTGTCATTGGCACCGGCATGGGCATGACCAGCACCACTTTCCTGATCGCGGTCCAGAACACGGCCGACTTTGCCATCCGGGGCATTTGCACTGCCTCGATTATGTTCAGCCGTATGCTGGGATCGGCACTGGGAACAGCGTTAATGGGTGCGGTACTGAATTACAATTTACTGCTGCGTTTGCCTGGCGATAATGATCCGGTACAGCAGGTGATGTCACACGCTCAGCGACAGCAGATTGATGCCCCCAGTCTGGAGGTGATGTTGAGTGAAATTGCGCATTCGCTGCACTGGGTGTTTGCGGTATCGACGGTGATTGCGGTAATGAGCCTGGTGATTGCGCGCTTTGTGCCGGCAGAGAAGCCACACTAGCGGTAAGGCAGGGCGGCCCTGGAAGGATCGCCCTAAAGAAGACTACTGCGCAGGGGCATCCTGAGAGGTGCCTGCACTGGCGGGAACACTGCTGTCACCATCGTTGCCCGTGCGTTTGTAGACAATTTTCTGTGTGTCATTTTCGCAATGCCCGACAACCTGTCCTGCAGCCTGATCGGCCTGGTCGTTAGGGACAATATCAAGCGTAAAACCGGAAGCCGGCACGCCATTGTTAATGATTTTCTGATTAATATCGGCTTTGACCGTTTCGCACGACGCCTGAACAGCGAGTGGCATCGCAACAATCAGCCCGGTTAACATCCACTTAAACCCTTTCATCATTTCATCCTTATCTGTGTGAAAATCCCGCTAACTATAGCAGTTAAATCCACTTATGGCGCAACCGGACGGCCGGTGCGACGGTCGAGGCAACGCAGCGTATTGGGTTCCCAATAGGCATTCACATTCAGGCTATGTTCGCAACCGTCACGGGTATCAAACGCACGGTCAGTTTTATCAAACTCTTTCTCCACGCGGGTGTTCACCTTGTTACGCAGGCTACGGGTCGCATCCCACTGCTCTTTCTGTTCGCGTGCCTGCTCGGTCGTGAGGGCATTATCGCCTTCTGAAATAATCAGACGGTCAGTACGCGCCTGAGCGCTGTGCTGAACAGAAAACAACGCGGTCAGCAGCAGCAGTGGGACAGTGGCTTTTGTCAGACGGCTTTTCAGGGTATTCATCATCGGTTCCTTTATATGGGCAGCCACGGCAACGGCGACTGAACAGGTCATGTCATGTAGTATATCACCAGCTTTCAGGCCCTCACCAGTCTGCCTGACACTGCCGTTTACCATTGAGAGAGAAAAGAAAACGTGCTGACCACGACACTGCTATTTTTTGCCACGGCATTAGCCGAAATCATCGGCTGTTTCCTACCCTGGTTGTGGCTGAAGAAAAATGCGTCTGCCTGGCTGTTGCTGCCTGCGGGCGTCAGCCTGATGGTGTTCGTTTGGTTGCTCACGCTGCATCCGGCAGCCAGCGGGCGTGTTTACGCGGCTTACGGCGGGGTTTATGTGGTCACGGCGCTGTTGTGGTTGCGTATTGTCGATGGGGTAAAACTGAGCACCTATGACTGGGTGGGTGCCGCCGTGGCGTTCTGCGGAATGTTGATTATCGTAGCAGGATGGGGACGGGCCTGAAGGCAGGCCCGAACAGCGTTGATTACGCCTTGTGCACGCGCAGGCCCGCCTGGCTCTGACCCACCGGCATCATCTCCAGCGCGCTGATATTGACATGCTTCGGCAGGGTGGCAACCCACCAGACGGCTTCGGTCACATCTTCCGGCGTCAGCGGTTCAGTACCGTCGTACACGCTGCCCGCACGGGTGTCATCACCTTTGAAACGCACGTTGGAAAACTCGGTGCCGCCGACCAGACCGGGTTCGATATCGGTCACGCGTAACGCCGTGCCGTGCAGGTCGGTACGCAGGTTGAAGCTGAACTGGCGTACAAAGGCTTTGGTGGCACCGTAAACATTCCCACCGGGATAAGGCCAGCTTCCGGCGATTGAACCGATGTTGATAATGTGGCCAACATTACGTTCTACCATCGCGGGCAGCAGGGCGCGCGTCATGTACACCAGCCCTTTATTGTTGGTGTCGATCATATCTTCCCAGTCTTCCAGGCTGGCACGCTGCGCAGGCTCAATACCGAGCGCCAGCCCGGCGTTGTTGACCAGAATATCAATGTTGCGCCACTCAGCAGGCAGGCTGGCGATGGCGGCATCAATGCCCGCGCGGTCGCGCACATCCAGTACCAGCGTATAAATACTCTCACCAAACTCCTGTTGTAGGGCGTCGAGACGCTCCTGACGGCGACCGGTCGCAATGACTTTATGGCCCTGGGCGATAAAGCGGCGGGTAATGCTTTGACCAAAACCGGCGGTGGCGCCGGTAACAAATACGATCATCTCACTGTTCCTCAACACATTTTGGATTTTTATCACCTTACCATCTGATGGCCGAGGTGATAAGAAGCGAATTGTTATGATGAATGAGAAAGAATGGATAACACCCCCTGGCAATAAAAACTGCACAAATTTCACGCACCCCCTGGCTGCTTCTATGCATGATCAGAACTGTGGTGAGTTATCGACTTGCACCATCACCACATTAATTTTTGAAACTGAACTAACAGTGACAGTTTCAGCAGGATCACTGCCTTTCCAGCAATATCCCTCCACTGAACAGAAATTTTGCTTAGTGTAGCCAAGAGATGCCAGATAAGCGTTAACCCTACTGGCATCAATTGTATTGTAAAACGTAACCGAATAGACAAGTGATCCGGGACCCGCCACGTTATAAAAATCAAACTCATAGCGGTCAGATATTCTTGGTATTTTTTTCAGGATGTCCGGGGTGTAAAATTCATATTCCCGCTTATCTTGTTCAGTGTAGTGTGCGCTACCCGCCAGCTCTATTTTTATCGTTGGCCAGCAGTAAAAAAACACGCCTGCTATCACAACGATAATGAACAGTGTTGCTTTAAGTGAGCTTTTCATACAATTAAATCCTTCCTCTTGCCATCTTGTATGAAAGAGCCATCCATGGTTGCAATAGCAACGTTTCCTGATTTCCAGTCATTGTAGGGTTTTATGGCCTGCATGAAATTAGGCAACTGGCCTAAGCGTGGTTTAGCGTTTGGGAATCGCTCTGGGTTCGGGAATAATAATGGTCGGAAGGTTTCATTTTTCCAGGAACCGATTTTTCCGTAATAATCCCATCTTTTCAGTGCCTCTGCTTTGCTGACTGGACGCAGCATTGCGAAAGGATTCTGAACGGAAACAACACGGTAAAAGCCCAGCAAGTCTGACACCAGGTCTTCTCCACTAAATCCACTGTCAGTCACCATATTGTTAGGAAATGAACCCTGAAATGCTTCAAACTTTCGCGCCATTGTCATCATCATAGCGAGTGCGATGCTTTTGCGTTCTTGATAAGGACGTCCCTTTCGTATACGCCATTTGATAAACTTTCCTACCCGAATTATCCGGTACGGAGATACCATAAACTGGGCATAGGTGGCATCGTAGCGACTTGCACTCATTGCTTCACCAGCGTCGAATTTGCTCATCAATATTCTGATGTCATCTCCTCTCGCATGACCAAGATCAATCCAGCCCAGCACTTCCGTGTAGATCAGGCCACCTCTGGCACTTGCCGCTTGTGAGCCATCAATGATTTCATTCCGTGTACTCATTCCTCAAAATTCCCTTTCTGTTAAAAAATACAATTTAATTATTACGGCATAGCAAGTCTGGGCTCCAGGCTTACGCTTAGCAGGGATGGCATTGGTTAAATCTGACAATCAGGGTTATATCTCTCTGTTTTCTTTGATATTCCATCCTGACGAGAATTCAGCGCCACGGGAACCTTCCTGTGTTTGCTCAAAATAATGATTACTGACCTCTGCTGCTCTGAAGCAATAGGTGACGCCAAATAAATCCTGTTCCGATGCACCATTAAATATTACATCCGTTACCATAACCTGCTTTAGTGTTATCCTAAAAAATTCTAGTTGTTCGCCACCAGCCTTACATGAAGAAAGCTGTACCGAATTAATATGTTTCCCATTCGATACATAGCGCACAAGACCAGATGTTGCTTTATCGATAAACGCATTCACCGTTAAATCACGATATATGACTTTCCCGGAGCCTCCGCCGCTTCCTGTTTCCATGCCAGATGGTTGCGTAGCACCCCAGCTGAATGATTCTATCTGTATCCATCCCTGATGGCGGGCATCTCTTGACTCCCCTGTGACACCATCAATTTTTAAGAAAATGTCCGTACTCATATCGTTCTCCCTTAGTTATATATTATGTGGACATTACCTTAAAAAGGGAATTATGGGAAGTGGACATAAACATTGAATTACATATTAAAAGCACAAAGGATATTTCTTAAATAAAGCCAGTAATTTTTAAATGAAAGTGTTTTTTATTATTATTTTTTTAAAATTAGTTTTTAATATCAGGTTGATATAATAATTCTTCTGCCCATGAAATTATATAGATGTTTTTGGTTATCTTTTGTTGTTATTTGTCCAGGCCGGTATATCTCTGTGTTTCTATAAAAATTGTCACAAGGCATATTGCACCGTCAGCGCGCAACGGCGGGAGATTCTGCGTTAGCGCGGTGCAACGCCATCAGGATGATGAGGTAAAACCGGATAAAAGCTGGGTAAGCAATCGGTTGCTTTTCAGGCAACCGATTGCGTGGGCATTTTCCGAAAAAGAGAAGATAACGTGCAATTAAAATATATAACTAATTGTTTTTTAATGTTAATTAACAGGAGTTCTTTCATGGCATAACTCTTGCATTATTGCTTTCATCTGCCAGCCCGCCATGACGCACCATGAGCAGGCCGCTTAATGAAAGGAATTGTTATGTCTCAGAATGCAACCCAGGCTATCCGCGCCAGTTTTTTTGATATCAGCCACACGGTGGACCATCCGCAGCAGTTGCCGGAGGCCGCTCGCTATATTGCCGACGGGCTGCTGTTGCTCAATCAGGGCGTTATCGTCGGGTTGTCAGACTGGGAAGAGGGGCAGCACCGGCTGACGCCGGAGGTGGATCTGCTGGACTGCCGTGGTCGGTTAATTGTTCCGGGTTTTATCGATACGCATATCCACTACCCGCAAACCGAAATGATCGGCGCATTTGGTGAACAGCTGCTGGAGTGGCTAAATCAGTACACGTTCCCGGTTGAAAGCCAGTATCACTGTCCGCAGCATGCGGCACGCATGTCGGCATTTTTCCTGCAACAGCTGCTGAGTAACGGTACCACCACTGCTCTGGTGTTTGGCACCGTCCATCCGCAGTCGGTGGATGCGCTGTTTACCGCGGCATCGGCCCTCGAAATGCGGCTGATTGCGGGCAAAGTGATGATGGATCGTAATGGTCCGGATGCGCTGATGGAGACGCCGGAGCAGAGCTACCAACAGACCCGTGAACTGATTGAGCGCTGGCATAATAAAGGGCGCCTGAGCTATGCCCTGACACCGCGCTTTGCCCCGACCTCATCGCCCGAACTGCTGGCGAAAGTGCAGCAGCTGCGTCATGAGTTCCCGGATACATGGGTACACACGCACCTCAGCGAAAACCCGCAGGAGATCGCCTGGGTAAAAACACTTTTCCCGCAGCATAACGGCTACCTGGATGTGTATCACCAGTATCAGTTGACCGGGAAGCGCAGTCTGTTTGCGCACTGCCTGCATCTGGACCGACACGAATGGGACTGCCTCCACCACACCGATTCCGCCGTCGCATTCTGCCCGACCTCCAATCTGTTCCTGGGCAGCGGCCTGTTTGACCTGAAAACCTGCTGGCACAAACGGGTGAAGATGGGCATTGGTACGGATGTCGGCGCGGGCACGACCTTTAACATGCTGCAAACAATGGGAGAAGCTTACAAAGTGGGGCAGCTCCAGCGCTATACACTTTCAGCCTGTGAAGCCTTCTACCATGCCACGCTGGGCGGGGCGAAAGCGCTGGATCTCGATGACCGCATTGGCAACTTTATGCCGGGTAAAGAGGCCGATTTTGTGATCCTCGATCCGGCAGTCTCCCCGCTGCAACAGATGCGCCACGCCAACAGCCGTGATATCTGGGAGAAACTGTTTGTACTGATGACGCTGGGTGACGATCGCAATATCGCCGCCACCTGGGTCAATGGTCGCTGCGTCTGGCAGCGTGAAGAGAAGGAGCAGGCCGCATGATCCAGTTTTTACTTAACCAGCGCCTGGTCAGTGAGCAGGACCTTGACCCCAATACCACGATCCTGAACTACCTGCGCCAGAACCACCGGCGTTGCGGCACCAAAGAGGGGTGTGCCTCCGGGGATTGCGGTGCCTGCACCGTCACGCTGGGCCATGTGGATCAAGGGAAAATGCGCTATCAGACGGTGAACAGCTGTCTGACGTTTGTCAGCCATTTACAGGGAAAACAGCTGATCAGCGTGGAAGATCTCCGCCAGCCGGAGGGCCTGCATGGCGTACAGCAGGCGATGGTGGACTGCCATGCTTCACAGTGTGGTTTCTGCACGCCGGGCTTTGTGATGTCGATTTTCACCCTGCAAAAAAATGGCGGCGGTCATCACCAGCAGATCGAACAGGCGCTGGCCGGCAATCTTTGCCGCTGCACCGGCTACCGTCCGATTGTCGATGCCGCCCGCCAGGCCTGCGCGCTGGCACAGCAGGACAGCTTTGATCGGCAGGAAGCGGCGACTGTGGCGCAGTTGCTGACGCTGCAAACCCCGGAGATGCAGGAAATTAACCACCGGGGCAACCGCTGCCTGCTGCCGAAAACAGTGAAGCAGCTGTCCGATGCGCTGCTTGCCCATCCGCAGGCGAAACTGCTGGCCGGGGGAACTGACCTGGCGCTGCAGGTGACCCAGCGCGGCGAAGCGTTACCGCTGTTGGTCGCCCTTGATCAGATCGATGAGCTGAAGCACTGCACGCTCAGTGACGATGAGATGGTGCTGGGCGCCGGGACGTCCCTGAGCGACTGCTGGCAATGGCTGGAGGAGGGTATCCCCGCGCTGACGCAGATTCTGGCGCGTTTTGCCTCGCAGCAGATCCGCAACCTCGGCACGCTGGGGGGGAATATTGGCAACGCCTCCCCGATTGGCGATATGCCGCCTATGTTGCTGGCGCTGGATGCATCGCTGATTTTGCAACAGGGCGGCAGCCAGCGTCGTCTGCCGTTAGACGACTTCTTCCTCAGTTACCGTAAAACGGCGCTGCGCGAGGGCGAATTTATCCGCGCTGTGGTGATACCACGGGCCATGATCGCGCAGCATTTCCGCGCCTGGAAAGTGTCTAAACGGCGGGAGGATGATATTTCCGCTGTGTTTGCCGCCTTCACGCTGGCGACGGATGACGCGGGCCGCATCAGCAGCGTGCGCATCGCGTTTGGCGGGATGGCCGAAACACCACGCCGTGCCCATCACTGTGAGCAACAATTACTGGGACAAATGCTGACGACGACCGCGGTAGAAAGCGCCTGTCGTGCACTGGAACAGGATTTTCAGCCGCTGAGCGATTTCCGCGCCAGCGCTGAGTATCGCCTGCAACTGGCGAAAAACCTGCTGCGGCGTTATCACGCCACGCTGAGTGGCGAACTGACCGTGACGGAGGTATCAGACTATGTCTTATAAACCCCCGGCGTTAAGCCCGGACGCGCTGGCCCGCCAGTTTCAACAACACAATGCGGGGGGCGTGGGTAAAAGCACGCGACATGACAGCGCAGCGATGCATGTCGCCGGAGAAGCCCTCTACATTGACGACCGTCTGGAACTGCCGGGCATGTTGCATCTCTCTCCGCGCCTTAGCGAACATGCCCATGCGCGTATTCTCAGCATCGACGTTGAACCGTGCTACCGCGTACCCGGCGTGGTGCAGGTGCTGACCTGGGAAAACGTTCCCGGTGAGCTGGATATTGGCCCGCTGGAGCCGGGCGATCCGTTGATGGCGAAAGCGATCGTGGAATACGTCGGGCAGATGGTGTTGGTGGTGGCCGCAGAAAGTGAGCAGGCGGCGCGTCAGGCGGCCGCGCTGGCGGTGATTGAATATCAGCCGCTGACCCCGTTGCTGGACGTGAAGCAGGCGCTGGAGCAGGGCAGTTTTGTCCAGCAACCGCATATCCACCAGCGCGGGGATGCTGATGCAGCGCTGGAGAAGGCACCCCATCGCCTGAAGGGCGAGTTTCATATTGGCGGCCAGGAGCATTTCTATCTGGAAACCCAGGTGGCGCTGGTGGTGCCGGGCGAAGATCGCGCGTTGCAGGTTTACTCCTCTACCCAGAACCCCACCGAAGTGCAGAAGCTGGTGGCATCGGTGATGGGGCTGACGATGAATAAAGTGACCATCGATATGCGCCGCATGGGAGGCGGTTTCGGCGGTAAAGAAACGCAGGCAGCAGGCGTCGCCTGCCTCTGTGCGCTGGCGGCACGTCTGAGCGGGAGGCCTGCCAAAATGCGGCTGTCGCGGCGTGACGATATGCTGACGACCGGAAAACGGCATCCGTTTTTCGTGCGTTATGACGTGGGTGTGGAGGCTGACGGGCGTTTCAGCGGGGTGAAGATCGACCTGGCGGGGAACTGTGGCTACTCGCTGGATCTGTCCGGTTCGATCGTCGATCGCGCCATGTTCCACGCCGACAACGCCTACTATCTCGGTGATGTGCTGATCACCGGCTACCGCTGCCGCACGAACACCGCGTCCAATACCGCCTATCGCGGTTTTGGCGGCCCGCAGGGCATGGTGGCGATTGAGCAGATCATGGATCATATCGCCCGTGAGCTGGGCCTTGACCCGCTGGAGGTGCGCAAACGTAACTACTACGGCAAACAGACGCGCAACGTCACCCACTATTATCAGACGGTCGAGGATAATCTGCTGGATGAGGTCACCGCACAGCTGGAACAGAGCGCGGACTATGCCGCACGCCGTGCGCAGATCACCGCCTTTAATGCTGCCAGCCCGGTGATGAAACGCGGCCTGGCCCTGACACCCGTGAAGTTTGGCATCTCCTTTACTTCCAGCTTTCTCAACCAGGCGGGAGCACTGATCCTGATTTACACCGATGGTACGGTACAGTTGAATCATGGCGGCACCGAAATGGGCCAGGGGCTGAACACCAAAGTGGCGCAGATTGTCGCTGAGGTGCTGCAAATCGATATTAACAGCATTCAGATCACCGCTACCGATACCGGGAAAGTGCCTAACACCTCGCCCACGGCGGCCTCCAGCGGCACAGACCTTAACGGTAAGGCGGCGCAGAATGCGGCTGAAATCCTGCGTGAAAGACTGGTCAGCATGCTGTGTAAGCTGCATGACTGTCGCGCAGAACAGGTAACGTTCAGCAACGGCATTGTTCACGTCGGCGATAAATACTTTACCTTTGCCGATGTCGCCCAACTGGCATGGCTGAATCAGGTTCCGCTTTCTGCCACCGGCTACTACCGTGTGCCGGGCATCCACTACAACCGCCTGGCCGGGCGGGGGCAGCCGTTTTATTACTTTGCCTATGGCGCGGCCTGTGCCGAAGTGCTGATCGACAGCCTGACCGGGGAATACCGCCTGCTGCGTGCCGATATTCTGCATGACGTGGGGGCTTCGCTGAACCCGGCCATTGATATCGGTCAGGTAGAGGGCGGTTTCGTACAGGGTATGGGCTGGCTGACCAGCGAAGAGCTGGTGTGGAACGACAAAGGTCGTCTGCTGACCGATGGCCCGGCCAGCTACAAAATTCCTGCGATTGGCGACGTGCCGCACGATCTGCGGGTGACGCTGGTCGAAAATCGCAAAAATCCGCAGGACACCGTGTTCCATTCTAAAGCGGTGGGAGAACCGCCGTTTATGCTGGGGATCGCCGTCTGGTGCGCCTTGCAGGATGCGGTGTCCAGCGTGGGCGGCTACCGCCAGCATCCGCTGCTGGATGCACCCGCCACGCCAGAGCGCGTGTTCTGGGGCGCGGAGAAACAGCGTTCAGGAGGTGAAGATGCGTAGCGATGACTGGATTACTGTTCTGGCAAACCTGCGCGATCGTGCAGAGCCCTGTGTGCTGCTGACGGTACTGGATGATAAAGGGTCTGTCCCACGCGATCGCGGCAGTAAAATGGTGGTGACCGCCGATAAAACCTGGCTGACCATCGGCGGCGGCCATCTTGAGTTTCAGTCGGTTGCCATTGCACGCGAGATGCTGCTTGCCGGGCAGACGCAGGCGCGCTACGAGCAGTTTAACCTCGGGGCGCGTCTTGGGCAGTGCTGTGGCGGCATCAGCAGCGTGCTGTTCGAACCGCTGATCCAGGCGCAGCCGCAGATAGCGGTCTTCGGTGCCGGGCATGTTGGTCAGGCACTGGTGACGTTACTGGCAACGTTACCCTGTCACGTTCACTGGGTGGATGAACGGGCGGAACAGTTTACCCAGGTGCCACCCGGCGTCACCGTTTGCTGCCTTGAAGACCCGACAGAGCAGGTAAAACGTATGCCTGCGGGCAGCTACTACGTGGTGATGACCCATCATCATCCACGCGATCTTGAACTCTGTGAAGCGATCCTCCGCCGTGATGATGTCGCTTATTTCGGCATGATCGGCTCAGACACCAAACGCCAGCGCTTTGACTATCGGCTGGAGGGCAAAGGCTTCAGCCGTGACCAGCTCAATCGTCTGCGCTGCCCGATTGGCTTGCCGGATGTGAAAGGTAAACTCCCTGCGGAAATCGCGGTGGCCGTGGCGGCGGAGATTATTGCCTGCTATCAACGACGGGAATGATTTTGCGCCACGGCGCGCGGGCGATTATGCTGGAGGTTCAGCCAAAGGGAATGGGAGCAAGGAAATGAGGATCGCACCGTTAGTCTGGGCCATTAGTCTGGCACTGACCGCCAGCGCACAGAGCGCACTGGCGGCAGAGCCGCAAAAGGAGAGTCGTCACATGTCGTCGCAGCACAACAACCCCTTCAGTCAGGCCAGTTCACTGCCTTTCCAGGCACCGCCTTTTGACCGTATCACTATCGATGACTACCGTCCGGCGCTGATAGCGGCGGTAGCGGAAAAGCGCGATGAGATTGCACGCATTGCAGATAATCCCGCCACGCCGACGTTTGAAAATACCTTCCAGGCACTGGAACAGAGTGGGCAACGCCTGCGACGCGTCAACAATGTGTTCAGCGCCATGACCTCGGGAAACACCAGCGATGAACTTCAGGCGCTGGATGAGGAGATGTCACCGACGCTGGCCGCACTGGATGATGATATCAAGCTGAACGGTAAGCTGTTTGCCCGGCTGGATGCGGTTTACCAGCAGCGGCAGCAACTGGCGCTGGACCCGGAGTCACTGCGCCTGGTCGAGGTCATCTGGCAGGCGTATGTGCTGGCGGGCGCACGCCTGACGGAGAGCGACAAAACGGCGCTGAAAGCTCTGAATCAGGAGTCAGCCACACTCAGTACGCGCTTTACCAACCGTCTGCTGGCCGCCACCAAAGCGGGAGGCGTGGTATTTGACGATGCGCAGGCACTGGCAGGACTGAGTGATGCAGAAAAGGCGGCGGCGGCGGAAGCAGCAGGGGCGCGCGGATTAAACCATCAGTGGCTGCTGGCTCTGCACAACACCACACAGCAGCCCGATCTGCAAACCCTGACGGATCGCGCTACCCGTGAGACGCTTTTCACCGCCAGCTGGACGCGCGCCGAAAAAGGCGATGCCAATGATACCCGCGAGGTGATCGTGCGTCTGGCGCAGGTGCGCGCACAGCAGGCAAAACTGCTGGGTTTTGACAGCTACGCTGCCTGGAAATTACAGGATCAGATGGCGAAAACCCCGCAGGCGGCTTTTGACTTTATGCGTCAAATTGTGCCGGCCGCCACTGCGCGGGCGCAGCGTGAAGCGGACGATATTCAGGCAGTCATTGACCAGCAGAAAGGCGGCTTTACTCTGGCCCCCTGGGACTGGCAGTTCTATGCCGAGCAGGTCCGTCGTGCGAAATACGACCTCGATGAAACGCAGATTAAACCGTATTTTGAACTGAACAACGTGCTGGAAAATGGCGTATTTTATGCGGCCACCCAGCTGTACGGCATCACCTTTAAACCGCGCCCGGATATCCCGGTTTATCACCCGGATGTGAAAGTCTATGAAGTGCTGGATAAAGACGGCAGTTCGCTGGCGCTGTTCTACGCCGACTGGTTCAAACGCGACAACAAGGGCGGTGGCGCATGGATGGGCAATTTTGTTGAGCAGTCGACGCTGTTAGGGACAAAACCGGTGATTTACAACGTGGCTAACTACAGCAAGCCCGTAGTCGGGCAGCCTGCGCTGTTGTCATGGGATGATGTGATCACCATGTTCCACGAGTTCGGCCATGCGCTGCACGGCATGTTTGCTGAACAGCGCTACCCGAGCCTATCCGGTACCGAAACGCCACGAGATTTTGTCGAGTTCCCGTCGCAGTTTAACGAGCACTGGGCCAGCAACACTCAGGTTTTTAACCACTTTGCCCGTCATTACCAGAGCGGGGAGCCGATGCCTGCGGCATTGCGTGAAAAGATGCTGCGCGCCAGCACCTTTAATAAAGGTTATGACATGAGTGAACTGCTGGCTGCCGCGCTGCTGGACCTGCACTGGCACAGCCTGAGTAACGGGCAGCCCTTGCAACAGGCCGATCGCTTTGAACAGGCGGCGCTGGAGAAAGAACATATCCATCTGGCTGCCGTACCGCCGCGCTACCGTTCCAGTTATTTCCAGCATATCTGGGGCAATGGTTATGCCGCCGGCTATTACGCCTATCTGTGGACCGAAATGCTGGCCGATGATGGATTTGCCTGGTTTGAAGAGCACGGCGGGCTGACGCGGGAAAATGGTCAGCGTTTTCGCGATAATGTGCTGTCGCGCGGTAACAGTGAAGACCTCAAGCAGCTCTATCATGACTGGCGGGGACAGGAACCGGCCATTGAACCGATGCTGCATCACCGTGGGTTGAAATAACGTTATCTAAAACGGGCAGGCCGGTAAAGGCCTGCCCCTGACGCTTACTGACCGTAGGCCAGCTGTAATTTGGCGTAAAAATCTTCCAGCACAAAGCGCGCATCAATTGCGTTATAGACACGAATTTCGCGATGGCTTTCATCGATACTGTATGTCAGATCATCATTCAGCTTCGGTGCTTTCACCATCGTATAGTGATACTCGTGATCGTCCAGCAGCAGGGCAATCGCCGGGTTGTCGCCCAGCACCCAGACCTCACTTTTTGGCCAGGGAATGCCTTTCAGATTAGCCGATGCCCAGTCGTTAAATTCCAGCATCTGCTGCCAGAGATACTCCCCGGTTTTCCCCTGCGGTTTGACTTTCACGGCCAGCTCGGCCAGTGACACACGCATCGACATATAAACGTTGTGCGGTACCTGCCACAGCGGGGCTTTTGATGCGAACAGAATGCGTCCGGCCTGCGGGTCGTTATACAGGTTGTATTCCCAGCCGCCTTTTGGATACGGATTGCCGCCAATCCATACCAGGGTTAAGCGACTGGCAATCTCAGGCCGCGCCTGCAAGGCCAGCGCCACATCGGTGGCCGGGCCGAGCACCAGCACAAACAGCGGGCGTGTGTCGTTGCTCAACGCTTCCCGAATAATGCCCTCAGCACCTTCACTTAGCGGCTGGGTCTGTTGATTGATTTCATGCTGTGCACCGTGCCAGACCGGGGTGGAGGCTTGCATCAGCGAGGTCAGATGCTGCAACTCCTGATAGCTTTTCGGTTCGGTCGGGTCAAATTTCTTCATCATTTTTGCCGTGCGCTGGTAGTGGGCAGCAATCAGCCCGCGCACATCAAAGGTCGGTGTCAGCAGGGCGTGTGCCACGGCAAAGTCATCATCCGCTTCATTTTTGGCATCGCTGCTGATAATCACCCGCACCTGTTTCGCCACATCGGGTTTGAAAGGCAGTGGATGCCCGGGCGTGGTGGCCAGCAGCGGGGCAGAAAACGACAATGCCAGCACCATCAATAACGGTTTGAACATGATCTCTCCAGAGGATGTCACATAAAACAACGCCCTGCGCGATAGTGCGCATCGTCGCAGGGCGTGGAGTAAAGAGCAGTCAGACTGCCAGGGAGGCGTTACTTCAGTGATTCGCCGTGCGTTTTAATCACGTTCTGATACCAGAAGAAACTCTTCTTACGGCTGCGGGCGAGGGTGCCGTTGCCCTGATCGTCACGATCAACGTAGATGAAGCCGTAACGCTTAGAGAACTCCGCTTTTGACGCACTCACCAGGTCAATCGGGCCCCAGCAGGTGTAACCGAGCACTTCAACGCCATCGTCAATCGCTTCACGCACCTGCACAAGGTGGTCGTTCAGGTAGGCGATACGATAGTCATCATTAATGGATCCGTCGGCTTCCACGGTATCGCGTGCACCCAGACCGTTTTCCACAATAAACAGCGGCTTCTGATAACGATCGTACAGCTCGTTCATCAGATAACGCAGCCCTTCAGGGTCGATCTGCCAGCCCCACTCAGAGCTTGCCAGATGCGGGTTAGGCACCATATTGAGAATATTGGCGCGGGCTTTGTTGTTTTGCTCTTCGTTGGTGGTCACGCACCCGGTCATGTAATAGCTGAACGAGATAAAATCGATAGGTTCGCGCAGATCCTGCTTGTCCTGTTCGGTGATCTCAAGTGTGATGCCATTCTCTTTAAAGTAGCGCGTCATGTAGGCCGGGTAGTATCCACGCGTCTGCACATCACCAAAGAACAGCCAGTCGCGGTTCTGCTTCTGGGTTTCAAGCAGGTCAGCAGGCAGCGGGCTGAGGGGGTACAGCATGGCACCCAGCAGCATATTGCCGATTTTGGCATCCGGGATGATCTGGTGGCAGGCTTTCACCGCACGAGCACTGCCGACCAGTTGATGGTGGATGGCCTGATACACGGCCTGCTTATCACTCTCTTCCGGCAGGCCTACGCCAGTGAAAGGCGCATGCAACGACATATTAATTTCGTTGAAAGTCAGCCAGTGCTTGACCTTATCTTTATAGCGAGCGAACACCGTTTCGGCATAGTTCACGAAGCAGTCGATGGTTTTACGGTTGCCCCAGCCGCCATACTTTTTAATTAAACCGTAAGGCATTTCATAATGGGAAAGGGTGACCAGCGGGGCGATATTGTATTTCGCCATCTCGTCGAACAGACGATCGTAGAACGCCAGGCCTGCTTCGTTCGGCTGTGTTTCATCCCCTTCCGGGAAGATGCGCGTCCAGGCAATTGAGGTACGCAGAACCGTAAAGCCCATTTCGGCAAACAGCTTAATGTCTTCCGGGTAGCGGTGATAGAAATCAATGGCCACATCCTTGATACCAAAATCACCTTCCTGACGTTCCACGCGCTCACCAAAAATGCCGTGTGGCTGTAAATCCGAGGTGGAAATGCCTTTACCCTCGGTCTGCCATGCGCCTTCGACCTGGTTTGCGGCAACGGCACCGCCCCAGAGGAAATGTTGTGGGAAACGTTGTGTCATGTTGATCTCCTTATGAAAGATTATTTAATCAGCGTCAGCAGTGGCTCACCTGCGGCCACCTCGCGTTGCTGGCTGGCAGCCAGCACGTCGATATAGTCATCGCTGTTACTGATTAGCACCGGAGTGGTGAGGTCATATCCCGCCGCACGAATCGCCGGGATATCGAATTCCAGCAGCAGGTCACCGACACGTACTTTGTCGTCCTGGCTGACATGAGCAGTAAAATGCAGTCCATCAAGTTTTACGGTATCAATGCCCACGTGGATCAGCACTTCTGAACCGTCTTCTGCTTCCAGGCCAATAGCGTGGCGGGTGCGGAACAGCGAGGCAACGGTGCCGTTAACCGGCGAGACTACCCGGCCAACACTGGGCTGAATACCGATGCCTTTCCCCAGCAGACCGCTGGCAAAGGTCTCATCCGGCACCTGGTCCAGCGCAACGACAGCACCGCTCATTGGGCTGACCAGCGTCTCTTTATGCAGCAGGTCAGGATTGACGACCGCCATCGGGGCAGCGGGTGCCGCTTCTTCTTTTGCTGCTGCTTTCACCGCAGGCAGACCGAACAGCGAAGTGGTTATGGCGGCAAAAATAAAGGCAATCAACGCCCCGGCAATCGCGGCAACCACGCTGGCATCAAAGCCAGTTTTTGGTACCACCTGGCTGAAGGTAAATACTGACGGTAAACCAAAGGAGTAGCTGGTGGTGTGATAGAAACCGAGCACCGCAGCACCCAGTGCACCGCCAATACAACCGAAGATAAACGGACGGCGGTTCGGCAGCGTGACGCCGTAGACCGCAGGCTCAGTGATACCAAACAGGCTGGCACTGAAGGCCGACGCAGCAATCCCTTTGAGTTTTACGTCACGGGTACGCAGCAGCACGCCCAGCGTTGCCCCGGCCTGGCCGAGAACGGCAGGCATCAGCAGCGGGAGCAGGGTGTCCGCGCCATGTACCGCGAGGTTGTTCAGCATGATAGGGACAAGGCCCCAGTGCAGACCGAAGATCACGCAGACCTGCCAGAATGCGCCCATAAAGGCACCTGCAAAGGTCGGGCTGAAGCTATAGGCATGAAGGTAGCCCGCTGCCAGCAGTTCACTGACCCAGGTGGCGACCGGGCCAATCAGTATAAAGGTGACCGGAACCACAATGGCCAGACAGATCAGCGGGGTGGTGAAGTTACGAACCGCGCCCGGCAGGCGGTTGTGCACCGCGCGCTCAATCAGGCAGGAGAACCAGGCCGCGAAGATAATCGGGATCACGGATGAGCTGTAGTTAATCAGGATCATCGGAATGCCGAAGAAGTGCAGCGGCGGGCTACCCGCCTGTGAAGCCGTAAAGGCCGCCATCATCATCGGGTGGACCAACGCCGCACCGATAATCATTGTCGTAAAGGCGTTACCGCCAAATTTTTTGCCCGCACTGAAGCCCAGCAAAATCGGCAGGAAGTAGAAGACGGCATCACCGGCCGCAGAGAGCGTAATGTAGGTGCCGGTGGTTTCCGTGGTCAGGCCGCAGGCCAGCGCCAGAGAGAGCAATCCCTTAAGAATACCGGAGGCGGCCATGATGCCGACAAACGGGGTGAAAATACCGGAAACAATGTCAATAAAGCGGGCAAACAACGAACCTTTATCCTCGTCCGCGTTATTGCTGCTGTCGTCTGCCAATCCCGCTGTGGTGAGCAGGTCCTGATAGACATCGCTGACGTGGTTACCAATCACCACCTGATACTGACCCCCGCTTTCCACCACCATAATCACGCCAGCGTTGGCCTTCAGCGTTGCGGTGTCGGCTTTACGGCTGTCTTTAAGTTTGAAACGCAGACGCGTAGCGCAATGCATCACCGAATTGATGTTCTCTTTGCCGCCTACACCTTGCAGGATCTCTTCTGATAAAACCTGGTACTTCATCTTATGCTCCTGGTTTCGACATCTGTAACCTTCATATTTCACGGTGCAGGTGTGTGGGCTGCCTTCCTGCACCTTGAATTATGTTGGGTCTATGTTTTCGGGCCGTTGCTGAATTCAGGCCAAAAAAAAACCTAAACTGCTTCAACATCGCCGAACGGGCGTGAAAAGCAGTTTAGGTTTTGCCTGAAAATCAGTAGCAATCCTGTTTTTGTTGCAGCGATATTTCCTTACTCGCTGCGGGTTAGCAATAGGCAGGGGGTAGAATAAGTGGTTTTCGTGACCGGGATCGACTTTTATCCCGCGCTTTGTTTGCAGATTGTCACGATTTTTAACGTTCAGGAAGTGGGTCAGATTAGGCAACCGCTTCAGCACAGGCTAGACTGTATCGCATTGATTCTGTTGAGGGCGACGCAAACGTGGATGTTATTGCTGGTAAATCATTGCAGGTGTCTGACGCGATTATTTCCTGTCAGTTAGATGGAAAGGGCGGGTTAATCCCGATCGACGACAGCGATGTGCTGACGTGTGACAAGCCGTGCTGGCTGCACCTGAATTATACCCACCGTGAGAGCGCAGACTGGCTGGTGTCGACCCCGCTGCTGCCTGACGCGGTTCGTGATGCGCTGGGCGGCGACAGTATGCGTCCACGCGTTAACCGGCTGGGTGATGGCACCATGATCACCCTGCGTAGCATCAATCTCAACAGCGAATCACGCCCGGAACAACTGGTAGTGATCCGCGTTTTTATCAACGAGAAGCTGATTGTTTCAACCCGGCAGCGCAAAGTCTTTGCCATCGATGAAGTACTGACCGACCTGAAAAATGGCAATGGCCCGGTGGACGGTGGCAGCTGGCTGGTGGATGTCTGCGATGCGCTTACCGATCACACCAGCGAGTTTATTGAAGAGTTGCACGATAAGATCATCGACCTGGAAGATGCGGTGGTTGATCAACAGGTGCCGCCACGCGGTGAGCTGGCATTGATTCGTAAGCAACTGATTATCATGCGGCGCTACATGGCACCGCAGCGCGATGTCTTTTCACGTATTGCCAGTGAACGTCTTCCCTGGATGAGCGATGACGATCGTCGTCGTATGCAGGATATTTCTGACCGCTTAGGGCGGGGGCTGGACGACCTTGATGCCAGCGTGGCACGTACTGGCGTGCTGGCGGATGAGATCAGCACGGTGATGGCAGAAGCGATGAACCGCCGCACTTATACCATGTCGCTGCTGGCAATGGTTTTCCTGCCGACGACCTTCCTGACGGGGTTGTTTGGCGTCAATCTGGGTGGGATACCGGGGGGGGAATGGCATTATGGTTTTGCGACCTTCTGCCTGCTGTTGACGCTTCTGGTTATCGGGGTTGCCTGGTGGTTACGGAAACGTAAATGGTTGTGATAAATGATAATTATTGCGGAAGAGACGCAACAAACGGCCCGAAAGCTGATCGACATCAATAAATCCCCCCGTGGTTCAGGGCAAACTCTTTCCCGCAGGTGAATGCAACGTCAAGCGATGGGCGTTGCGCTCCATATTGTCTTACTTCCTTTTTTGAATTAATGCATAGCACATTTGATTCGTACGACGCCGGCTATCCGCCGGCTTTTTTTTTGCGCGTTTGCCAGCGCGGTCAGATGTCCTACGCTTAAGGTTCATGCAATGTTTGAGGAGGAAGGTATGCCTGTTGACCGTATTATGGCGATTCGCTCATCTGAACCACTCAGCGACCCGGCGCCCGTTCCTGGTCCCATTCCCACACCACAGCCGTTACCCGATCCACCGCCGATTGACCCCGACCCGATTATTGATCCGCCACCGCATGTGCATCTTCAATAAAATCTCTGGTCAGGAAAAATTGATGGCAGGGCCCTGGGAAACTTCCGTATAATATCCCTTTAAAGAGTCAGCTGATATACATCGCTATAAAGCTCCCAGGGCCCAGAGAAGTATTTATGAATCAAGTGGATGTAAGAAAAGAAACCCTGGAGATTAATAAACTCCAGAAACGCCTCAGAAGAAATGTTGGCACTGCCATTACCGATTACAACATGATTGAAGACAACGATGTGGTAATGGTCTGCATGAGCGGGGGCAAAGATTCATTCGCCATGCTGGATATTCTTCTCGGCCTGCAAAAGGTGGCACCGATCAAATTTGAGATTATTGCCGTCAATCTGGACCAGAAGCAGCCAGGGTTTCCTGAACACATTCTGCCCGCCTATCTCGATAGCTTAAATATCCCTTATTACATTGTGGATAAAGACACTTATTCAGTGGTTAAAGAGAAAGTCCCGGAAGGAAAAACGACCTGTGGCTTATGTTCGCGCCTGCGTCGCGGCACGCTTTATTCCTTTGCCGAGAAGATTGGCGCAACGAAAATCGCGCTGGGCCACCATATGGATGACATCGTTGAGACGTTGTTCCTTAATATGTTCCATGGTGCAAAAATGAAGGCGATGCCCCCTAAGCTGCGTTCTGATGACGGGCGTAACGTGGTTATCAGGCCGTTGACGTACTGCCGGGAAAAAGATCTGATCGCCTGGGCAGAATATAAAGCATTCCCGATCATCCCCTGTAATCTGTGCGGTTCGCAGGAAAATCTCCAGCGTCAGGCCATCAAGGCGATGCTGATGGAGTGGGATAAAAAGACGCCGGGCCGTGTCGACAGCGTTTTCAAGTCCATCCAGAATATCAGTCCAAGCCAGTTAGCGGACAAGAACCTGTTCGATTTTGAGGCGTTACCTCTGGATCGTAGCGGTGACAGAGCGGAATATGCCTTTACCGAGGCCACCGTTTCGTCAACCAACATTGATAAATCGCTCTATATTGACGTTGCCAATCTCTGATTCTGACACAGGCAACACCTGCCTGCGCCGATGCCCCTGACATGACTTAGGAAGAGTGAAAGATGGGGCGTCATCAACTACGCTTAGTGTAAACAAGCGAGAGGAGGGCGTAATGTCGAAAGAAAAACCAAAACCCGATCAACATCCGGCCAAAGATAATCCTAACGAGCATGGTGAGATCCCACGTACACGCGACGACAGTGATGATGACAAAAAAGATCCTTATCAAGATCAATAGCCTGGTTCGACTGTCGCCCCGTTATCAGGGGCGGCAGATAGCCTCACATCACTAAGAATATTCTGGATTTCCTAAAGCCCCTTAAGTTTTCGCTTTTCCCGCCGTTAATTCCTTCAGTACTTACATCAAATTTTTATTGCTCATTTTCCCCCCTGTTTTGCTCAGGGCCGGTTCCTGGCGCGGGTATCCTCATAATAAACAGGCGACACCCGGGGCCTGGCTTGACTATAATGACCACCGAGAATTTCGGATTAATCCCACCTTTTACATGCGTGGTGGCGTTAAGATCGAAAGTAAGGAGAAGGACTATCTATGAAATGGACCCGGAGAAATACCTGGATTGCGATGGTGGCGGCCTGCCTGATTTTCTGGCTGTTAATCGCGTTGGTTTTATCTTAGTCAGATGACACAACACACAGCGCTGCGTGGCACTATCGCCAGCGCTTTTCTCCCCGCCCCGGGTGGTTTTCTGCTACACTCAGCGCCAATAATCCTGTCCGTTTTACCAGAGAACTCATCCGTGACTGCTTTTTCTACCCTGACACAACTCCCTGCCAGCCAGATCGAAAACCTGAATGAACTCGGCTACCTTGACATGACGCCGGTTCAGGCGGAATCACTGCCTGCTATTCTTGAAGGGCGGGATGTTCGCGCTCAGGCAAAAACGGGCAGTGGCAAAACAGCTGCTTTTGGTCTGGGTGTGATGCATCGCGTGGATGCCAGCCAGTACGTTACCCAGGCGCTGGTGCTGTGCCCAACGCGCGAGCTGGCAGACCAGGTTGCCAAAGAACTGCGCCGTCTGGCGCGTTTCACCGCCAACATTAAAATTCTCACCCTGTGTGGCGGGCAACCGCTGAGCGCACAGCGTGATTCACTGGTGCATGCGCCGCAAATCGTGGTGGGCACGCCGGGCCGTATTCTTGATCATCTGAAACGCGAAACCCTGAAGCTGGACGGGATCAATACGCTGGTGCTGGATGAAGCAGACCGTATGCTGGAGATGGGTTTCCGCGAAGACATCGACAGTATTATTCGCCACTGTCCACCAACGCGTCAGACGCTGCTGTTCTCGGCCACCTGGCCGCAGGGCATCGCTCAGATCAGCCAAAGTATTCAGCGTGACCCGCTGACGGTGGAAACGGGCGATGTGTCCGATCTGCCGAAGATTGAACAGACATTCTACGAAGCTGGTCCACGTGAGAAACTGACGGCGCTGATTGGCCTGCTCAGCGAGCGCCAGCCGTCATCCTGCGTGGTGTTCTGCAACACCAAACGTGAATGCGATGACATTGCCTATGCGCTGACAGCCGGTAACATCAGTGCGCTGGCATTGCATGGTGATCTTGAGCAGCGTGACCGTGACCAGGTGCTGATTCGTTTCGCGAACGGCAGCTGCCGTGTGCTGGTGGCGACCGATGTTGCCGCCCGTGGTCTGGATATCAAATCGCTGGCGATGGTGGTTAACTATCAGCTGTCGTTTGATCCTGAAGTCCATGTTCACCGCATCGGCCGTACGGCCCGAGCCGGAGAGGAGGGCTGTGCTGTCAGCTTCGTGGCGCAGGATGAGATGATCCGTGCGCATGCGCTGGAAGATTATCTGCAACAGAAACTGGCCTGGCGCAATGTGTCCGAGCTGAAATCTGTTGCCGCGAAGCCATTACCGGCAGAGATGGTAACCGTGAGTCTGGACGGCGGGCGTAAAGCAAAGATCCGCCCGGGCGATATTCTCGGGGCATTGACGGGTGACGGTGGACTGACCGGCGATCAGGTCGGGAAAATTGATATTGGTCCAACGCAGGCGTACGTTGCTATCCGCCAGACGCAGGCGCGTCAGGTGATGGGGCAACTGAAAGACGTGAAGATCAAAGGGAAGTCGTGCCGGGCACGTTTAGTGAAATAACGATTTTTATCTCTGATGTAGGGGCTGGCCTTCTGTTGCGGTCAGCCCGCTAAAACACCCTTTAGATCTTCGTAATCACCGGGGGTTCTGCCAGCAGACCTTCAACGCCCGCCAGCAGCGCTTTAAAGTGGGGCTGTGTTTCATGCAGTTCGATAGCCGCCGCGCTTTTCCAGGTTTCGTGGAACAGGAACAGATCGCTGTTCTCGACGCTGCGATACAGATCGTAATGTACGTTTCCTTCCTCAAGACGGCTCGGCGCCACACAGCGGTTCAGCACTTCATACAGCGCATTGCCTTTCCCTGTCGCAGCAGCAAAAGTAGCAACGATCAAAATCGGTGTATCAGACATCTGTCTCTCCTTTAGAAACGTCAAACGACGGCGTTGATAACGGAATGCCATCCCGCCGCCAGAATTTAACAGCCTGTAAGCCTGGCATGATTACACCCATTTGACATGATCTTTTCAGGCTTCATTGCATTTCGCCCGACTCGACAATAAATTAAGACGTTGTGCTATTGATATTTCCAGTGGAATGATTTTGTAAGAATCCGTGACAGCTATCGACCTGATGCGCAACGTAGCTTATGCTGGCAAACGCATTCCAGCCTACATCCCGGAGCCTGACCTCATGAAAGCAGCGACATTTTTGCTGGCGGCAGCCACGTTATTCCTGTCAGCCTGTAGTAGCGACAGTGATAATGAGCCACCGCAACAGGCCACGGCAGCCCATGTCCCGGCCCGGGTAGTGATGGCCGACATGGCTGAAAGCGCCTGTTCCAACGCGGGAGGCACGCTGGCGTTATCGCGTCAGCTGGACGGCAGCTCAGTAGGTATGTGCCAGATGGCCAATGGCCGTCGCTGTGGTGAAAGTGCGTTGATGAATGGAAGCTGTGCACGCTAAGTCAGCCGTGTGTTTCCACTACCCTCGTCAGTTTACATGCATGCAGTTGATGAACCCGAGAGTCAGGGTTTAGCGGCCTGAAACTGACGATGTTGTTTTTTTACCCCTGTAACTTCTGACCTTGCACCGCCTCCTGGCCCCATCTTGCCGTAACGCCCCTTCTGCCGATCACAATAATTCCTCATAGCTTAACTGTGCATTTGCCCGCGTCGCAGGTAGAATGCATGCCGTTTATCGTTTGCGCCATGCGGTGCTCCACTCAAAGAGGGTAAATCCATGCTTTCACCTCAGGTTACCGGTTCACCGATTGTGGTGGCGTTAGATTATGCGGACCGCAATCGCGCTCTGGCGTTTATCGATCAGATTGAACCGGGCAGTTGTCGCCTTAAAGTCGGCAAAGAGATGTTTACCCTGTTTGGCCCACAGTGGGTGCGCGATCTGCAACAGCGCGGATTTGACGTTTTCCTCGACCTGAAATTCCATGATATCCCTAATACAACTGCCCATGCGGTGGCGGCGGCGGCTGACCTCGGCGTATGGATGGTGAATGTCCATGCCAGCGGCGGTGCGCGGATGATGAGCGCTGCGCGTGAAGCGTTGCTGCCATTTGGTAACGATGCGCCTCTGCTGATTGCGGTCACGGTGCTGACCAGCATGGATGCCGATGATTTACGCGGCCTGGGGATTGAACTCTCCCCGGCAGAGCAGGCCGAGCGTCTGGCACGTCTGACACATCAGTGTGGTCTGGACGGAGTGGTCTGTTCCGCGCAGGAAGCCCGTCATTTCAAGCAGGCGATAGGCCAGGACTTCCGTCTGGTGACACCGGGGATTCGCCCGGCAGGCAGCGATGTTGGCGATCAGCGCCGCATCATGACGCCACAGGAAGCGAAGCAAGCCGGGGTGGATTATATGGTGATCGGGCGTCCGATTACCCAATCAGCCGATCCGGCGGCAACGCTGCGTGACATCCTTCGTTCCCTGCAAGAGGCATAATCATGGCCGATGACAACAGCCGCCTGGTCTATTCCACTGAAACCGGGCGCATTGATGAGCCCAAAACGACTGTGCAACGTCCGAAAGGTGATGGCATTGTTCGCATTCAGCGGCAGACCAGCGGGCGTAAAGGCAAAGGGGTTTGTCTGATTAGCGGTATCGATCTGGATGATGCCGGACTGAACAAGCTGACGGCCGAACTGAAGAAAAAATGTGGCTGCGGCGGGGCGTTAAAAGACGGGGTGATTGAGATTCAGGGCGATAAACGCGACCTGTTAAAAACCCTGCTCGAAGCGAAAGGCTTTAAGGTCAAACTGGCCGGAGGCTGAGCAATAACAGGGGCCTGAACAACGTCAGGCCCCCAACAAGCTGCTTTTTATTTGTCGATCTGATGTCCGATGATCCCGCCAACTGCGGCGCCACCCACGGTGCCTAAACCACTTCCATTTGTCAGAATAGAACCGCCAATTGCGCCAGCACCTGCGCCGATGGCCGTGTTTCGATCGCGTTTAGACCAGTTTGAGCAAGCGCTCAGAGAAAGAACTAAGGTTGCGGCCAGCACGGCGGCGGTGATGCGTTTTGCAGTGATAGACATAATGACTCTCCTTAAAGAACAGCGACGAGATACCTCTACAGTATAGAGGACGCTCTGTAATCCCGACCCGATTCCATCGTTTTTTCAAGTGACTTCTGTCACTGAACAGGCAAAAAGCAGTATAAAAAATCGCCTTCAGGATTTAGGGCTGAATCCGGGGTCGGCAACGGTACATCTGGATGGTTAGACATCTTACTATCACCCAGGTTAATTTCTGTGAACTATTTTGAATTATTACCGGATATCTTAACAGGTAAAAACTCTTAATTTCCCTTGTGTCTTAAGCGAGAGTGATCACTCAAAACCACGGGAACAGTCGGATTCTGCCGTTGATACAGCAGATGCCTCCATACCCCGATCATCAAGTGGCGCTGACAATAAATCAGCAGCCATAACGGGGACAACAACATGCTGGAACAACTGAAGCAGCAAGTACTGGAAGCAAATCTGGCGTTACCGCGCTACGGACTGGTGACGTTCACCTGGGGAAACGTCAGTGCTATCGATCGCCAGCAGGGGCTGATGGTGATAAAGCCTTCAGGTGTCAGTTATGACGACATGAAGCGGGACGACATGGTCGTCGTGGCGCTGGCGTCCGGGGAAGTGATAGAAGGGGACAAACGTCCGTCATCGGATACGGACACTCACCGTGCACTCTATCTTGCCTGGCCTGATATTGGCGGCATCGTCCATACTCACTCGCGCCATGCCACCATCTGGGCGCAGGCAGGAAAAGATATTCCCGCCTGGGGCACAACGCACGCGGATGATTTCTATGGTGCCATTCCCTGCACGCGCCAGATGCGCGATGAGGAGATCCTTGAACGCTACGAGTGGCAAACCGGGCAGGTAATCATTGAAACGCTGCAACAGCGCAATATTGACCCACTGGCGATCCCAGCCGTGCTGGTGAACTCGCACGGGCCGTTTGCGTGGGGCCGCAGCGCGGAGGATGCGGTCCACAGTGCCGTTGTACTGGAAGAGGTGGCTTACATGGGTATTTTCAGTCAGCAATTGACGCCGCAGCTGCCGGCAGTGCAGCAGGTATTACTGGATAAACACTATCTGCGAAAACATGGCAAAAATGCCTATTACGGGCAGAAATAGCCGCTAACGTCATCAGCTGGCGTCGGGTTATAACGGCGCCAAATTAAGATTATCCTTACCTATTGTTCGACCGCGCTTGAGTATTTTATCCTTATCCTGCCGCAAGTCTCTCCTGTTATCCCGTCAATTCAGCGGTTCTGATTGCATTTCGTCGTGCACATATGGCGTGAGGAATTTCTTTATTTTATCTTAAAAATCAAACACCCATTTAGCATGATGACACTCTGGATTAGGCTGGAGCTGCGAAGAACGCATAATGAAACAGAGGATAATGCTATGACCGTTATAAATCAGACTACTTGCCGCTTGTTCAACGAAGCTGGACAAATGACGCAGCTCTCTGCCTACTATGAAGAAGAACGTCGCACCATGTGGATGATGCTGCGCGCCCAACCTCGCCCAAGTTTTAATCATCAGCTGATCGAGGAGATCATGAACCTCAGCTACGCTGCTCAGCGTTCCGGTTTGAAGATTGATTTTTGGGTCACGGGTTCGCTGGTACCGACCATGTTTAATGCCGGCGGCGATCTGCGTTTCTTTGTCGAAACGATTAAAAATGGCCGCCGCGAAGCCCTGCGTGCCTATGCCCGTGCCTGCGTGGACTGCATTCATGCGGCGGCGCGTGGCTTCGACACGGGTGCTGTTACCATCGCGATGGTGGAAGGGAGCGCGCTGGGCGGTGGATTTGAAGCCGCGCTGGCGCATCACTTCATCCTGGCACAAAATACCGCCCGTATGGGGTTCCCGGAAATTGCCTTTAACCTGTTCCCTGGCATGGGCGGTTACTCACTGGTGGCACGCCGTTCCGGCATGAAACTGGCCGAAGAGTTGATCTGTGAAGGGGAGTCGCATACTGCAGAATGGTTTGAAACGCGCGGCCTGGTGGATCGCCTGTTCCAGCCGGGAGAGGGCTATCGCTGCACGCGTACGTTTATTGATACGCTGCAACCGAAGCTGAACGGTGTCAGAGCGATGCTGAAAGCCCGTCAGCGGGTGCTTCAGCTGACGCGTGCAGAACTGATGGATATTACGGAAGACTGGGTTGATTTTGCCTTTACTATGGAGCCGAAAGATATCGCCTATATGGAGCGTTTAGTCCAGTTGCAAAACCGCCACAGTGCGCAGTCATTGCTGAAAGCGGGCTAATTTATCGTTCTCAGGAAGCCGTAATGGCATGATGCCGCGTAAGCCAGTGCTCGAGTTCTTCAGCGGGCATTGGCTTCGCATACAGGAACCCCTGACGGGTATCCACACCGTTTGCCATCACAAACTCCGCTTCTTCTTCCGTCTCAATCCCTTCCGCGATCACCTGCAAGTTCAGCGCCTTAGCAACGGCAACAATCGCCCTGACCAGTGACTGAGAGACTACCTGCTGGTTTACGCCACGGATAAAGCTCTGGTCGAGCTTAATCGCATCAATCGGCACGCGTGCCAGCTGTGACAACGACGAGTAACCCGTACCGAAATCATCCAGATGCACGGCGGCACCCAGTTTCTGAAACTGTTTCATTAATGCCAGCGCCTGCTCCTCATTCTCAATCAGGCAGCTTTCGGTCAGCTCAATATCAATCGGGCAGACCTCCAGTCCGGCTTGATCCAGGGCGAGTTTCAGGTCGGTATAGATACTTTGGTCAATCAGCTGACGCGGCGACACATTTACCGCCACCCGCAGGTCAATGCCCTGTTTGCGCCAGCGCATGATTTGCTCCAGCACGCTCAGCATCACCCAGCGACCGAGTGGGATAATCAATCCTGACTCTTCGGCATAGGCAATAAAACTGTCCGGCGGCACCAGCCCACGCTCTGGGGACATCCACCGCACCAGCGCTTCCACACTGGTGACCGTGCCATCGGCATTCACTTTCGGCTGATAGTGGAGCACCAGCTGATGATGTTCCAGCGCCTTGCGCAGGTTGGTGTCGAGCCAGAGATATTCAAACACCCGCTGATTCATTTCCGCTGAGAAAATGCAGAATTTACCGCGTCCGTTCTCTTTCGCTGTGTACATCGCCGTATCAGCATTGCGGATCAGGCTTTCACGATCTTCGCCATGCTGCGGAGCAAGGGCAATGCCCACGGAGCATCCGGAGTAAACCTCAATCAGCCCGATACGGAACGGCTGCTTCAGGCGCTCAAGAATACGCGACGACATCGCTTCTAATGCGGCCTGGCTGGTGTCTTCGGCCAGCACAATAAACTCATCGCCACCCAGGCGCGCCAGCGTCTGATCTTTATCAAGGCAGCTCAAAATCGCCAGAGAAACCGCCTGTAACAGCTGGTCGCCGAACATGTGCCCGTAGGCATCATTCACTTTTTTGAAATTGTCGAGATCAAGGTAGACCACGCCAATCTGCTGGTTAGCACGTTTTTCCAGTGCTTCAGTGATTTCGTGATTGATGGCATTGCGATTCGGCAGCCCGGTAATGGTATCGGTATTGGCCAGCACGCGCAGACGCTCCTGGGCTCGGCGCTCTTCGGTAATATCCGTGCCGGAGCAAATCAGGTAGATCTCATTTTTTCCGCTGCCGCTATGGACGAATTTATTGCGGAACAGGAACAAACGCTGACCTTTCTTCGTCTTGATCCAACGCTCGACTTCATAGGAGCTGCCTTCACGGAAAAACATGCTGATATTACGCCGTGAGGCCGCCGCTTCCTGGCGTGACATAAACAGCTGAAACACATTACGGCCGATCACTTCCTGTTCTTTGAGGCCGGTGTACTCTTCACTCAGGCGGTTAAAGCGCTGGATATGACCTTGCTGATCGACGATGACAATGACGGAATTGGCTTCAGATACCACCTGTTCTGCAAATGACAGACCCAGCACCAGATCGCGCGCGACCGAGGAAGTATCTCCCCATGCTGACGCGGTCCCCGCCCAGGCAATCTGGGAGACTTTCCTGCCGACCAGATGCATGGACAGTGCATTACCGTACAACGTGATGGTGAGATTCACGCTGGTGGTGATCACCGTCATGCTGCGCAACAGGCTGGCTTGCGGGGGAGTGAGCGGGACGGCAATGTTGGTTTCGCCCCCTTCGTCTTCGGCAAAATGCAGCGCATCGCTGTCGGAGGATAAACGCCAATGAGGGCTGCTGGTGCCAAAATATGCATACAGTAGCGTCTGCCCTTGTTCATCGGTCATTTTTATCTCCCTTGGTGCTACTTTGCAGGTGGTATCTTCTTATTTTAGCAACAGTATTCGGCAAGCAGCAGAATCACAAGCTACGAAGACAATATATTTTTTTGGTGAGAATTGATATGCAGCATAAAATCCCCCGACATGGCGGTCGGGGGAGCATATTAGCAGGATAATTTGACTAAGGTGACCCCTTTGTCGGGAAAATATCCTTCAAGATAGTTGCGTTTAAAACCCTTTACTGTCAGCCGCTTACTCATCAGATATTGACTTTTTCATCGCGCAGTACGACCGGACTTTCACGAACGGTAGGTAGATCGCTGTGCAATGCGCGTCGGATGGCAAAGCATGCCGCCACCAGCATAGTGATGGCCACCAGCATAAAGAAGGCACACAGCCCGGCATTGATCTGGTTACTGATCACGATAGTCTGCATATCCGCCACGGTTTTCGCCGGGGCAATAACGATCCCCTGGTCGATACCCTTGCTGAACTTTTTCGCCTGGGCCAGGAACCCAATGGCGGGTTTTTCATGGAAAATCTTCTGCCATCCTGCCGTCATTGAGGTAATAAATAACCAGACGGTGGGCACAATCGTGACCCAGGCGTAACGTTGCTTCTTCATTTTAAACAGCACCACGGTGCCGAGGATCAGCGCCATGGACGCCAGCATCTGGTTACCGATACCAAACAGCGGCCAGAGCGTATTAATGCCGCCAAGCGGATCGATGACGCCCTGATAGACGAAGAACCCCCAGCCTGCAACGGCCACCGCGGTGCCGATAATATTGCCTACCCAGGAACGATTATTCGCCAGCGAAGGCACCACCGTACCTGCCAGGTCCTGCACCATAAAACGACAGGCGCGCGTACCGGCATCGACGGCGGTCAGGATAAACAGCGCTTCAAACAGAATGGCAAAGTGATACCAGAAGGCCATCATCGCCCGACTGTTAAAGACCTCGGTAATGATATGCGCCATGCCCACCGCAAAGGTGGGTGCGCCACCTGCGCGCGATAGCACTGACATCTCTCCGACATCACGGGCGATGGCGGTTAACACCTCCGGTGTAACAACAAACCCCCAGCTGTTGATCGCCTGACTGGCACTTTCGACGGTGGTGCCAATCAGCGCCGCCGGGGCGTTCATCGCAAAGTAGACACCGGGGTCGATCACGGAGGCACAGATCAACGCCATGATGGCGACGAAAGACTCCATCAGCATGGCGCCGTAGCCGATCATGCGGATGTGGCTTTCTCGCTCCACCAGCTTCGGCGTGGTGCCGCTGGAGACCAGCGCATGGAACCCAGAGATTGCCCCACAGGCGATAGTGATAAACAGGAACGGGAACAGTCCCCCTGAGAACACCGGGCCGCTACCATCGATGAATTTGGTCACTGCCGGCATTTTCATCTCCGGCATGGCAAAAACGATGCCAACGGCCAGACCGACAATCACGCCGATTTTCAGGAAGGTGGACAGATAGTCACGCGGTGCCAGCAGCAGCCAGACGGGAAGCACAGAGGCAACAAACCCGTAAATCACCAGTACCAGAGTCAGCGTGGTGCCTTTTAGCGTAAAGAAAGGCCCCCAGTATGGATGCAGAGCGATATCCCCGCCGTAGATAATCGCGGCCATCATCAGCACAAAGCCAATCAGCGACACTTCAGCGATTTTTCCTGGCCGCAGGAAGCGCATATACACGCCCATAAACAGCGCGATAGGCAAGGTGGCCGCCAGCGTAAACAGACCCCAGGGGCTGTTGGTCAACGCCTTGACCACCACCAGCGCCAGCGCCGAGAGAATAATAATCATCACCCCCAGTGCGCCCAGCATGGTGATCACCCCGGCGAAGGCGCCCAGTTCCTGTTTCGCCATTTCACCCAGTGAACGGCCATCACGGCGGGTGGAAATAAACAGGATCAGGAAGTCCTGCACGGCACCCGCCAGCATCACCCCAATCAGGATCCACAGCGTGCCGGGCAGAAAGCCCATTTGTGCCGCCAGCACCGGGCCGACGAGTGGGCCAGCCCCGGCAATGGCAGCGAAGTGGTGGCCGAACAGCACCCATTTGTTGGTGGGAACATAATCCAGACCGTCATTGTGACGCTCAGCGGGCGTCAGGCGACGGTCATCCAGTTCGAAAATACGACGGGCAATAAACAGGCTGTAAAAGCGATAAGCAATGCTGTAACAGGCGACGGCGGCCACCACCAGCCATAGCGCGTTCACGGGTTCGCCCCGGTTAAGCGCCAGCATGGCGAAAGCCACAGCACCTGCTAACGCCACCAGTAACCAGATCAATCCGGCTTTGACGTTCTTCATCACGTAACTCCTTGTCAGATCCATTAAGAAGAGGGACAAGTTAACCGTAATGTAAAAAAGTGTTAATGACAGGCGGTAAGTAAAGAAGTGTGAGGCGCAGGCGATTTTTTCGTTTTAGAAGGGGAAGGGCAATAACAGAGGAAAATACGGGATAGCCAACAGGCTATCCCGTTGAAGACAATCAGACAACCGGACGGGCAACGACGCTGCGGGTTTCCATACGCACTTCGGCGATGGTCACGTCAATCAGGTCGGTGACGCGGTAAGCCACATCGCCTTTGATCTGCACGGTGCCATTCTCGTTGCTGCACACCAGCTCATCACGCACCGCGTGGATGAACGGGGCAGGGATAAAGGCAACCGCACCATTTTCCTGAAGACGTACACGCATACCGCCACGGGAAACATCGATCACTTCCGCGCTGAAACGCTGGTCAGTACCGACCGATTTCTGCAGGAAACGCGAGTACAACCAGTCTCCGACATCGCGCTCTGCCATACGGTTCTGACGGCGGCGTTCGCCCATCTTCACCGTGACGTCATCCGCAGGGCGGCTGGCCGCTTCCCCTTTGATGATCGCTTTCAGCAGGCGGTGGTTCACCATATCGCCATACTTACGGATCGGAGAGGTCCAGGTTGCGTAGGCATCCAGACCAAGGCCGAAGTGTGGGCCTGGTGTGGTGCTGACTTCAGCAAATGACTGGAAGCGACGAATACGGCTGTCGAGGAACTGAGTCGGCAGTGTATCCAGCTCGCGGCGCAGCGTGCGGAAACCTTCCAGCGTGGCAATGGCTGCGGGATCTGCCGTCACACCGTGGTTCGCCAGAACGGCGGCAGCCTGCTCGGCATTCACGTCGTCGAAACCAAGGTGCACGTTGTAGATACCGAAGCCCAGCTTATCGCGCAGCACGGCAGCCGCGCAGATGTTGGCCAGGATCATAGATTCTTCAACGATGCGGTTAGCAATGCGACGATGCTCGGCAATGATATCCAGCACTTCGCCTTTCTCGCCTAACAGGAAGCGGAAGTCAGGGCGGTCTTTGAACACCAGCGCATGTGTCTGACGCCATTCGCTGCGTGCCTGGCACAGACGGTGCAGCAGACGAATCTGTTGTGCGATGGCGTCGCTTTCCGGCTGCCATTCACTGGTACCGTTAGTTTCCAGCCAGTCAGAGACATTGTCGTAAGCCAGCTTGGATTTAGATTCAATCCAGGCCGCGAAGAACTGAATGTCATCTCCCGGTGTGCCATCAGCGGCGATAGTCACGCGGCATGCCAGCACAGGACGTCGCTCATTCGGACGCAGCGAACAGATGTCATCAGACAGCTCGCGCGGCAGCATCGGAATGTTAAAACCAGGCAGGTAGTTAGTGAACGAGCGCTCAGCGGCAACCGCATCGAGTTTGCTCCCCGCGGGCACATAGGCCGTTGGGTCGGCGATCGCGATGGTCAGTTTCAGCGCGCCATCGGCGGCCTCTTCCACATACAGCGCATCGTCCATATCTTCGGTGCTGGCGCTGTCGATGGTCACGAAGGTTAGGGCAGTGAGGTCTTCACGCTCCAGTTGCTCATCCAGCATCTCTTCCGGCGTTGCCACATCCGGTGCTTCACGCTCCAGATTATGGCGAGACAGCGTCACCCACCACGGCGCCAGATGGTCATCCGCAGTGGTAATAAATTCGGTCAGTTCGGCGTAGAAACTGCGATCGCCTTTGAGCGGATGACGGCGCATCTCCGCCACTGCCCAGTCACCGGCCTGGAAGTCATGCTTCACATTACGGTCAGGACGGCACTGAATGGCGTCTCTCAGCAGCGGATGATCAGGCACAATCGACAGGCGATCGTCTTTCTTCTGAACACGGCCAACAAAACGGGTCAGGAAGGGTTCAATTAGCGTTTCAGGGTCCGCAACTTCACGATCTTTATCGGTCTGAATCACTGCGCTAACGCGGTCACCGTGCATGACTTTTTTCATAAACGGTGGCGGAATAAAGTAGCTTTTCTGTGCATCGACTTCCAGGAAGCCGAAACCTTTTTCCGTGCCTTTTACCACACCCTCAACACGCGGCGTTTGGGAGTGGAGTTTCTCTTTTAGCTGCGCGAGCAGCGGGTTATCCTGGAACATAATTTCAACGTTTTCGTGGCCTAAGAGCGGCAGACAGTTTTACGCGATTAACCGCTCCACGGCAAGTAAAAAGCCTTTTCTGACGTGGTGGTGGGCGGCCATTTTTGCGGCCGCCCGGGTCTGTCAGGCGATACGTCTTCCGGCCACAACAGGTGACAGACTGATCTTCACCGGCACCGACTTCGAGGTGGGCGTTCCGCTGCCGTCACCAAAACTGGAAAGCGGCACCAGCGGATTGGTTTCGGGATAATAGGCGGCCAGATTCCCACGCGGAATGGCATAGGGCACCAGCTTAAACCCGCTGACTTTACGGGTAATACCATCATTCCACAGCGTTTCGATATCGACGTTATCTCCGGCGGCGTAGCCCATGTTGTCCATGTCTTCCGGGTTGATAAACAGCACTTCACGCTGGCCGTAAACGCCACGATAACGGTCATCCAGCCCGTAAATGGTGGTGTTGTACTGGTCATGAGAACGCAGCGTTTGCAGCGTGAACGGCACTTCAACATCGAGCGCCGGGAACAGCGAGGTCGGCAGGGAGGCCGCGCTGAACTGAGCTTTTTCATGCAGCGTATTAAAACGCAGTTCAGCCGCCGCGTTGCCTAAATAGAATCCGCCTTTCAGATCGCATTTGGCATTGAAATCGCTGAAACCGGGCAGCGTTGCCGCAATATGATCACGAATGATATTGTAATCGTCCGCCATTCCGAGCCAGTCCACTTTGTCGCTGCCCAGTACTGCATGAGCAATGTTAGCCACGATCCAGGTTTCAGAACGCTGGGTATCGGCTATCGGTTTACCCACACCTTCTGACGCATGCACCATGCTGAAGGAGTCTTCGACGGTAATAAACTGCGGGCCACTGGCCTGAATATCCTGCTCGGTACGGCCAATCGTCGGCAGGATCAGGGCATCAATCGCGCCAGGGCACAGATGGCTGCGGTTGAGCTTGGTGCTGATCTGCACCGTCAGACCGCAGCGTTTCAGGGCCTCTTCGGTACGCGGGCTGTCCGGAGCGGCCGCAGCCAGGTTGCCCCCGAGGGCAATCAACACCTTGATTTCATCACGCAGCATCGCTTCCAGCGCCTGTACCGTGTTGTGCCCGACGTTGCGCGGTGGCTCGAAGTCAAAATGCTGCCCCAGACTATCGAGAAACGCCTGAGACGGCTTTTCATCGATGCCCATCGTGCGGTTACCCTGCACATTACTGTGGCCACGTACCGGGCAAAGACCTGCGCCTTTTTTGCCTAACTGCCCGAACAACAGTTGCAGGTTGACGATTTCGCGCACGGTATCGACAGAATGTTTGTGCTGGGTGATGCCCATCGCCCACGTACAAATCACACGTTCGGCGCTTTGGTAAATCGCTGCCGCTTCACGGATCTGCTGTTCGCTGAGACCGGACTGACTGACAATCTGTGACCACTCCGTGGCATCCACGGCGGCAAGATAAGCCTCCAGACCTTCCGTTTTGGCATTGATAAACATCTCATCGAACAGGCCTTTCTCACCCGCCGCGATCAATGCACGATGGTTCTCAGCCAGCACTTTGACCATGCCGCGCACGGCGGCCATATCCCCGCCGAGGTTCGGCTGGTAATAGGTTGAGCTGATTTTACCTGCCATGCTGGTGACCACTTCCAGCGGTTTTTGCGGATCGGCAAAACGTTCCAGCCCGCGTTCGCGCAGCGTGTTGAAGGTGACGATTTTAGCGCCGTGATCGGCCGCGTGACGCAGACTGTGCAGCATGCGCGGATGGTTGGTACCCGGGTTCTGCCCGAAGACAAAGATGGCGTCTGCATGGTCAAAGTCGTCCAGACGGATGGTGCCTTTCCCCACGCCAATACTGCGCTTCAGCCCGACACCACTGGCTTCATGGCACATGTTCGAGCAGTCAGGGAAGTTGTTACTGCCGTTCATGCGGCCGAACAGTTGATACAACCAGGAGGCTTCATTACTGGCGCGGCCGGAGGTGTAAAGCTCCATACGGTCGGGATGATCCATCGCCTTAATATGGCGTGCGATCAGGGCAAAAGCCGCGTCCCAGCTAATCGGTTCATAGTGGTCAGTGGCGCGGTTATAGCGCAGCGGCTCGGTCAGACGTCCCTGGTATTCCAGGAAGTAATCGCTCTGCTGATAAAGGGCGGCAACACTGTACTGGGCAAAGAAGTCAGCACCGATATGGCGGCGGGTGGCTTCCCAGGTCACGGCTTTGGCGCCGTTCTCGCAGAAGCTGAAGGTACTTTTGTTGTCATCGCCCCAGGCACAACCCGGGCAGTCGAAGCCCTTTGCCTTATTCATACGCATCAAATTGCGCATGTTTTTTAACACTTGTTTGCTGTCGAAGACGAAACGGGTGGTGGCTTCCAGTGAACCCCAGCCGCCCGCAGCGGCCTGGTATGGCTTAATCGCTTCTTTAAATTTCATAATGTCGCAGGCTTATGTTGAATAGTTGTTAAAAAATTATTGCTTCTTTTTGGCGATTTTGCGATCCGAGCGAAGAATTGTCTAATTGATTGCAGAGATGGTGCGATAGGTCGTGTTTATCGCGATAAGACTGGAAATGTGACGTTGGTCAAAGATTGTCCGTTGAATATCCCCATTAAGGCAGCATCCTCCGACATGCAACGCATACTTAGCCCGTGATAATGACAGCGGGAGAGACGGATGAAAGCGTTTGCCAGTAAAGTCCATGCCTTCGGTAAAGCTCTGATGATGCCGATTTCGGTGATTGCCGCCGCCGGTATTTTCTTAGGCGTTGCGGCCGCGTTGCAGAACCCGGTGATCACCGGGGATGCCTTTGCCAGCTTGCAAATACCGCAGCTGATCATTGGGTTTATCCGCAAAGTGGCGGGGGCGCTGTTTGCTAACCTGCCGCTGTTCTTTGCTGTAGCCAGCGCCATTGGCCTGGCGAAAGCAGAAAAACCCACGGCTGCCTTTACCTCGGTGATTGGTTTTATCGCCATGCACGTCGGCATCAGCGCCACCCTGGCAGCGCGGGGGCTGACGGCCGCCACCACTACCGCAGCGGCCTTGCAGCAGCAGGGGATGGATCAAACTACGGCGATGATGACCTCCGCGGAATTTATTCCCATGCTGGGCATCTTCACTTACAACATGAGTGTGCTGGGTGGGGTGATTGCCGGGCTGGTGACGGTAATGATTCATAACCGCTTTTACACCACCGAGCTACCGACGGCGATCAGCTTTTTTGGCGGGCGACGCTTTGTCCCGATTGTCACCGTGCTGGTGCTGCCGCTGGTCGGCGTTTTGCTGGCGCTCATCTGGCCGACGATCGGTGCCGGGATTGCCTGGGTCGGCGAACTGATTGGTGAGAGTGGTCAGTACGGTGCGTTTCTCTACGGCACCAGCGAACGGTTGCTGATCCCCACCGGGTTGCACCATATCCTCAATGAAACGGTGCGCTTTACGCCGATTGGCGGCATTGCCACGGTCGATGGGCAGACCATTGTCGGCGCGCTGAATATCTTTAATACCTCGCTGACGCACCCGGGTTCCGTACCGGATACCACGGTGCAGGACGCTACACGTTTTCTGGCGCAGGGAAAAATTCCGGTGATGATGTTCGGCCTGCCCGCCGCCGCGCTGGCGATGTATCACTGTGCGCGTCCCGAGCATAAGCAGCGGGTGAAAGCGCTGGTGCTGGCCGGGGCGCTGACCTCCTTTACCACCGGAATTACGGAGCCGCTGGAGTTTTGCTTCATCTTTGTTTCCCCGGTGCTTTACCTATTTCATGCTTTGCTGAGCGGCCTCTCCTTTATGCTGATGTCATTGCTGCATCTGATGATTGGCAATGTGCAGGGGGGCGCTATCGATCTGGTGGTCTTCGGCATTCTGGGGGGCAGTAAAACCGCCTGGTGGTGGAGCGTGGCGCTGGGGCTGATCTATATCCCGATCTACTATTACGGTTTTCGCTTCGTCATTCTGCGGATGCGGGTGGAAACGCCCGGTCGAGAGTCAGAAGAGGCACCTCAGGCCGTTAAGGTGACGGGGGATGAACGCACCCGCATCATTATCAGCGGGCTGGGCGGTGAGGCCAATATAGAGGATGTTGATTGCTGCTTTACCCGCCTGCGGGTGAGGGTTAAACAGATGAATGAGGTGGTCGATCATACCCTGATGAGCACCGGTGCCAATGGCATCAACCGCGTCAGCGACCACGATGTTCAGGTGATTTATGGGCCGCAGGTGGAAAAAATTGCCAATGAAGTGAAAAGTGCGTTGGGTCTGGCCTGAATGGCCCGGTATGATAGCGCCTGAGAAATGGCGCTAAGCTGCCGATAACACTGCGTAAATCTTAATACGCTGACAGGATTCACGTGCATGGACAAGATTAAAACGACGGTGGTACTGCTCTTGCCGCTGCTGTTGCTTGTAGGTTGCAAGCAACAGGAAGATGAAGGTATTACCAAGAAAATCAGAAACCTGTCTTATCTATATCAGTTTGAAGCTATCCCTGGAAAACTGAAGAGCACCCATCAGACGATTTTCGAGGATAACGGTGAAAAGCGTTATGATGGGGTGTTTAATTTCGATAAAAACGGCTGCGTGACGGATTTTGAAGTTACTAATCTTGATATCGGCAGCATCAGCGCGCGGCGGGAGAAAGACCAGCTCATCGGAGAGGAAAATGGTAAACCCCTGGTCCTTAAACTGGACAGCGAGTGTAACGTGCTGTCCAAAACCAGCGGTAATTTTACCATTGATATCGCCTACAACAAGCAGGGACTGATTTCCGGACTTTCCTCCCGCCAGTCCGATTTTCGCGTCGCGCTGACCTATGATGCACAGGGCCGCCCGATTGGACAGAAAGCGTTCAGTGGCGATCGTCAGATTTCAGAAGGCGTACAAAACTACGCGTCAGACGCCGGCGATAAACCCTCTGATTCCGTCACGAAAAGCACAACGCCAGACGGCACCCGGGAGACCACCACCCGCTGTGAATATCAGCAGGCTGTGCCTGTCAGCTGCGTGTTCACGGTGAAAACCTCCACAAGCGACACAGTGACTGAACGCCATGCAAAGCTCACCAGTGAGTTTTATTAGCAGCAGCCCGCCCATCGGGATACGCGTTCACACACTAACGAAGACAGCATCACGCCTCATTATGAACAAATCTTACTAAACTGACAGGACTCACACTGCATGGATATGATGAAGACAACGCTGGCGCTGCTGTTGCCCGCGCTGCTGCTTACAGGCTGTAAGAATGAAGAACCACAAGGGGTATCGACAACGGTCAAAAATATGTCGACGCTTTTTCGCTTCGAACCCATCCCCGGAAAGCTCAAAAGCACCCATCAGACGTTGTTCGATGCCAGCGGTGAGAAACAGCACGAAGCCACGGCCCGCTTCGATCAGCAGGGCTGTCTCACCGATGTTATCGTGACCAGCCTCTACGTAATTAACGACCGCAAAATCCACTCGAATACCAGCCTGCGGCGGGACAAAGACACGCTGGTCGGTGAGGAGAACGGTAAACCGGTATTGATGAAACTGGACGGCAAGTGCAACGTCGTATCAAAAACCCGCGGCAATTCTACGCTGAATATCAGTTACAACGACCGTGGGCTGATTTCAGCTTACTCTTCCATCCAGGATCCTCTGCGCATTGACATAACGTATGACGAGCAAGGGCGAATGGTCAGGCATAACATAAGGGAAGGGGCTCGTCTGATCAGCGATGACAAGCAGACATTTGCTACGACAGAGGCGGATAAACGGCTGGATGGGGTGATGCTCACCACCTACCCGGCCTCGACCAGAGAAATCACGACGCGCTGTGAGTATCAGCAGGGCGTTCCCACTTCCTGCCGCTATAAAATTAAAACCTCGCCCGGTGATAACGTCATTGAACGTCAGTCGACGCTGGTCAGTGAATTTTATTAGCAGCAGCCCGGCCGTCGGCACCCGCGTTCGCACACTAACGAAGACATCATCATAATGGACATTAAACAGCTCATCTATTTATGTAACCTGGAGCGAGAGCGCCACTTTGGCCGCGCTGCTGAGGCCAGCTTTGTCAGTCAGCCCACGCTTTCCATGCGTCTGAAAAATCTGGAGCGTGAGCTGGGGCTGTCGCTGATTAACCGCAGCAATAACTTTGATGGTTTTACGCCGGAAGGGGACCGCGTGCTGTCCTGGGCGCGGGAAATCGTTTCGGTGTATCAGGGGCTCAAGCTGGAAGTGGAGTCACTCAAACACGGCGTGAACGGTACGCTGCGTATAGGCGTGGTGCCGCAGTGCAGTATTTCGCTGCCTGTGATGCTGAAAGCGATCAGCGATCGTTACCCGCAGCTCGACTATCGTGTGGCGGTACTGAGCGCCGATCAGCTGCTGGATGCGCTGAACAGTCATACCGTGGATGTAGGAATTGGCTTCTTTGAGCTGGCTACACTGCGTGAGCTGCATTTCCAGGCGGAAACCCTGGACGATAACGGCATTGAGCTGCTTTATCATCCGCAGCATTTTCCTCAGTTACAGGGCGATGAGCCGCTGACACTGAAAGAAGTGGCCGCGCTACCGCTCTGCCTCGCTGAACAGACGCGCTATTTCCGCCGCTATATTGACGGGCACTTTCGTGATGCGGGGCTGACCCTGCGTGTGGTGCTTGAAACCACATCCGTCTTTCAACTGCTACAGGGTGTTCAGGTCGGGCTGGGATGTATGGTGTCGCCGGTCGGTCATCTGATTGACGGCATGACCAGCGGGTTGCAACGCCGCCGGGTGGCGATGCCGCCTATGTCCCGACAGGGGGCTGTGGTCATTGCTGAACCAGGGCGTGCTACGCCGCTGGCCCAGCATTTCTTTGATGAAGTCCGGCGCTGGTTAAAGGACTAGCGTTATTCGCCGTTAATGCCCAATCCCTGCATCAGCCGGTTACCCCAGCTGGCTGCCGCCACACTCAAAATAATATCGAATATCTGCGCACTGTTCAGACCCGCGTCTTTCAGCGGCTGAATATGGGCGGCATTCACTCTTTCCGGTGAACGTGTCAGCTGTGCTGCCAGTGAAATCACCGCCTGTTGCAGGGTATCCGCTACGCTCACAGCCTGTTCCACGCTCTCCTGTAATGCCGTCCGCCATTCGCTGCCTGCGGCATAACGTTCAAAACAGCTCACGCTGCCGTTGATACGTGAAGTGACTGCCGCAGCCAGCGAGGAATCGTTGCTGCTGCGTGCCGCCTCCAGCTGGTTGATCAGACGGCCCCAGCCATACAGTGCTTTGCCATCATGGGCAAACAGCCATGCGCCTGTTTCAAGTTCGGCCAGTGGCTGGCAGAAGGTGAGCGCTTCCAGCTGTTCCGGCGCTGCGTAGCGTAACTCCAGCGGCGGCAGCGCAGGGCGCCAGACGAGGGAATTCAGGAAGTTTTCGCTGGCGGCATCCGGTGGAATGGTCACGCCGGGCATCCAGCGTACGGGCAGCGCCATCAGGGCATGAACCCCGGCGACAACGCGTGCCTGATAACTCACAAAACCGATAATCTGACCGAGCGTGATAATATCCGGCGCGCTCAGGCCGACATCGTCAAGCCGCTGCACGGAGAGGGCATCAATCAGTGTTGGCTGGCTGGCAAGCTGGCGTGCATATTCGGTGATTTGTGTCAGGCGATGATTGCTCTCACGTGATGAGTCTGGCCCCGGAAGCGGATTGAGGCGTGCAGCATAGTGATTGCAAAGACGTTGCACCCCGGTCACCTGCGCCACCGTCAGCGCACTGCTGAGGCGATCGTACAGTGTCAGCGTATGGCTCAGGGTGGTGGTGAGTTCCGATGGGAACAACAGTTGATAGAGATCGCGCGAAGCCAGCAGTGCGGGTTGCACCTGCTGTAATAAGGTGTTCAGTTCTCCTTCTGCCTGCTGCGCCAGACCCAGCAAAAACCGGTCTTCAATAGTGGCAGCTTCAGGCATCAGCGGTGCGCGCTGGGCGGGCAGGCTGGTCTGGGTTTCATGATACCAGTGGTTGTTGCCGGTAAAGCGGCGCTGTTCCATGATCATTCCTTTTCGGGTTCAAAGGCTCGCCGGGAGGGCGCCAGGAAAAGGCACCATGACCAGCGGGCCTGAATGTCATGGTTATCCTGGCGTAAGGCGCAACACGATAGAAATAATGATCTGTGCTATCAAATAGCTGAATGGCATATACCCTTTTTTACCCGTCATACTTCAAGCCGTAGCTGCGTTGGCTGCATCCGTTCAACCTGGTCACAGAGTGATTGTTGATAATACTTAGCGGTCTCTGCGCCAGGCATCAGCCGTCAGGGCTTCACCAAAATGGCTGGAGATAAGACGCTTCGTCAGGTCATGCAGCGGGCAGGCCAGCACATCGGCCGTGCTGCCGCGTTCGACAACTTCACCCTGGTGCATGACCAGCACCTTGTCGCTGATATGTTTCATCATTCCCAGATGCTGAGTGACGTAAATATAGGCGATCCCGTGTTTATCCTGCAGTTCCAGCATCAGGTTAATCAACTGAGACCGCATCGACATATCCAGCGCCGCCAGCGCCTCATCAGCAACAATCACTTTAGGCTGTAAGATCAGGGCGCGCGCCAGCCCGATACGCTGCTTCTGACCGGGGGCCAGCATATGGGGGTAGTAGGATGCGTGATCGCGCAGTAACCCGACCTGGCGCAGCGTGGCGATAATGCGTTTCTCCCGCTCGGCGGAATTCAGCTCAGTATTCAAACGCAGTGGAAAATCGAGGATCTGGCTGATGCGCTGACGCGGGTTCAGCGAGGTTGACGGGTCCTGGAAAATCATACGAATGCGCTGGCTGCGGTAACCGTAATCACCGTACTCCAGCGCATGGTCGTCAATCACGATCTCTCCGGCCGTCGGTGCGATCATGCCACTGAGCATTTTTGCCAGTGTCGACTTGCCTGAACCGTTCTCACCAATTATCGCCAGCGTCTGACGTTCCTGTAACGTAAAGCTGATCTCTTTGACCGCCTCGACGTGCTGACGTCTGAACAGACCGGTGCGGTAGCGATAGGTTTTACTCAGATTGCGCACTTCCAGCAGTGTATCAACCATTACTGACTCTCCATATTCAGCGGGAAGTGGCAGGCAAAAAGATGGCTTTTGCTGCCTGAAAGGCGCGGCGTTGCCATACAGTCTTTTTGCGCGTAAGGACAGCGTGGGCCAAGGCGGCAACCAATCGGCAGGTGTTCCAGCGAAGGAATGGTGCCTGGCAGCGTATTCAAACGACTCTTGTGCGGCAGAGAACGACCAAAATCCGGCATGGCGCGGATCAGGGCCTGAGTGTAGGGGTGGTGCGGCGCTGTAATCAACTCTTCGCTGACGGCGGTTTCAACGGTCTGTCCGCAGTACATGACGTTAATCCGATCCGCCCAGTGGCTGAGCATTTGCAGGTCATGACTGATCAGCAGAATAGTGGTGTTGTTATTCTGGTTCAGACGCGACAGCAGGCGGAAAATCTGCGCCTGCGTGGTCGGTTCCATGGCGTTGGTCGGTTCATCGGCAATCAACAGGCGCGGCTGATTGGCCAGCGCAATGGCAATCATCACTTTCTGGCATTCGCCATCTGTCAGCTCGTAAGGGAAGCTGCTCATGATGTCTTTATGATCTTTGATCCCCACGCGGTGCAGCAGCTCAATGGCACGGCGGTGGCGCCAGCCGAAGCGCTGATACCAGCGGCCTTTCCATGTCCAGCCGGGGATCGCCTGTTTTAACTGGGTGCCGATACTCTCAGATGGGTCAAGGCACGACTGCGGCTCCTGAAAAATCATCGACACATTATGGCCGACGATCTTACGCCGTTCACGCGGCGAGAGGTGCAGCAGATCGATATCATTAAAGCGCATACGGTCGGCGGTGACGCGCCAGTTGTCGTTAGTGACGCCACAAATCGCTTTGGCAATCAGACTCTTCCCCGAACCTGACTCACCCACAAGGCCGCGAACCTCGCCTTCCGTCAGCGTAATACTTACCCGATCCACGGCTTTGACCGGGCCATCGGCCGTCATAAATTCAATGGTCAGGTTACGAATATCGAGTAGCGGCATTATTCAACTCCCGCATCGATGGCACGGCGTACACCGTCACCCAGCAGGTTAACGATCAATACGCTCAACATAATGGCTGCACCGGGTAACATCACGGTCCAGGGCGCAACATAAATCAGTTCCAGCGAATCGCCCAGCATGGCGCCCCATTCTGGAGACGGCAACTGTGCGCCAAGATCGAGGAAGCCGAGAGCGGCAATATCGAGAATGGCCATCGACAGGGCGCGGGTAAACTCCGTCACCAGCAACGCCAGAATATTGGGCAGAATGGCGTACCACAGAATATCCAGACTGCTGGCCCCATCAAGGCGCGATGCCACCACATACTCTTTTTCCAGTTCGTCATGCACCGCACTGTAAATAGCGCGCACCAGACGCGGCAGGATGGCGAGGTACACCGCCAGCATGGCATGTTCCAGCCGCGGCCCGAGAAACGCGACGACGATTATCGCCAGCAGCAGAGAGGGGATCGACAGGAGTGTATCGAGCACATGATTAAGCGCCGCAGAGCGCAACCCGTGGGTCAGACCGGCCAGCACACCGAGCACCATGGCGCAGACGGAAGCCACCAGGGTGACGACAATCGCCGAGCCAACGGTGGGAGCAGCACCGCCCAGCAGGCGGCTTAACAGGTCGCGGCCCAGGTCGTCGGTGCCGAGGAAGAAGGAGACATCGCCGTAATGCGACCAGGACGGCGGCAGCAACTGATAGCCGAGAAATTGCTGATCAAGCCCGTAGGGGGCGATCAGGCCGCCGAAAATGCACAGCAGCAGCACGGCGATAAACGCATAGAAGCCGATCATCGCCGTGGTGTCACGGTAAAACAGCCCCCAGGTATGACGAAGGGGGCTGGGCGGTCGCTTCTCAGCGTAAATATTATCGGTGGGCATGAGTTTTCACTTCAATTCTTCTGGGTGTGTTGTCGTCTGCTATGGTTTTTTGATTCATATCATAACCTTAGTCTGCATCATCCCTTGATCGTCTCGTCATGTCAGTTTTTTTATCTCAGGCGACGTGACAATTTTCACTGTGCTCGCTGAAAAGCACAGCCTGTAACGATCAGCATAGGCGATTATCCTTCGATATCACTGTCGCAAGCAAGGGAACTCCGGCAGCAATTTATCCTCCTCACGGCACGAATGCTTCTCGGGTCTTATCGGTATCTGTTTCGGTCGAACGGTAGCCGTTTTAGTCGCCGCGTGCCGATAGTTTGCACAATCGAGCAGTCATCAAAATTTTGATTATCTTCATAACACATCCATTGTGATGGTTAAGATGAAAATGGCCCCAAACCCGAGGCCAGATTGTCATTATTGATAATCCTCTGCATCAGGGATAGGGACTGAATAGTCACGGGGATTGAAGGGGTAGGGCACACCATTGACTATTTTGAACTCCGACATAATAAACCGGTTTATCATCCTCTTCGTGGGAGAACGCAAAGCGATATCAACGTTTACCTCTCCCTGGTCAGGGAATTTATAGTAGGTTTCTGGAATACAGATTTCATTGTTATCGATAGTTAAGGCGGGAAAATCCCTGTTGAAACCAGACCGTTCCGGTGCGTTTCGATCTCTTATAGAAAGGAAGTGAACGTAATAATCACCAGGATTTTCAACCTGAAAACAGAATCCGGCAGGGGGCCTGGAAACCTGCGCTATTTCATAGTGGGGAGTATAATCACCTAACAACCAACACCCTGTTAGAAGCAAAGATAACATGGCTGGAAGCAGCATTTTTTGTAACTTCATTACAAGCTCCATGGGAAGGACCTCAGCGTGTATTGATACTGGTGAATTAATTCCTGATCAGATAATTCGCTACAGTTAGTACATAAAGTATTGGACTTCCAGTCATCACGCCTTTTGGTACTTGCAAGCAGGGAATAATCTGCAATAATTGCCGCCTGCTGCTCCATGCGGTATGTACTCAGTGGCCAACTGTTTAACGAATAGTGATAGTCTACGGCCCAACTTATCAACCCTCTCAACTTAACCTTCATACCGTGTTGATACTGCCAAACGTGTGATAACTCATGAATAAAGATGTGTTGGAACAATATTGCAGCCCGCGAAAAATCAGGACTATAGTATTTTTTAAAATACATCTCTCCATTGGGTGACATCGATGTTCCCATACTCTGCAAGCCAAAAGGTAGGTAACTGCCTTTATGTATCCACACCTTCGCGTAATTAATCGTGTCACGAAAAATCTCTCGCGCCATCTTAAGCTCACCCGGTGTCATCAGGCGCAGACTGCCATCCTTAGTTCCCTTATCAAACATAACCGTTCCTTGTTTCATCCATGGTAATTACCTTGTCAATATAGCAAATTCATTTCTTGCATCTTCATAACATATAGAGCGTGATCCTTAAGGTGAAAATGGCCCCGAAACAGGGCCTGGTTTTCTACTCTTTCTCGCGCATATAGTCAGCAGTAGGCACTGAGTATTCACGAGGAGTGAAAGGCTGCGGCTCACCATCGACCATTCTGAATTCAGACACAATATAGCGACGTATCATCATTGTTTTCGTGGGTGACATTAGAGAAATGACAACGTTTATCTCACCGTATGCACGGAATTGATAGTAATCCCTTGGGATGCAAAAATTATTTTTAGAAATGGTTAAGGCAGGTAGCTGCCTGTTGAAACCAGACATCTCGGGTGCATCTCTATCTCTGATTGCGAGGTAGTCGACATAATAATTCTCAGCATTTTTAATCTGGAAGCATAACCCATTATTCACTCTGAATGCTTCGCCGACCTCATATTGAGGTAGCTGTTCCCCTAATAACCCACACCCAGTAAGTAAAGGGAAAAATAGGGTGGTAAATAGTGATTTTTTTATTGTCATTAACGGATTCATGGGAATGCCCTTAACGTATATTTATACTGCTGCATTAACTCCTCAAAAGATAAGTCATCACAGTTAGTACATAATCTATTCATTCTCCAGTTAGTATGCCCGTTGAATTGTGTAAGGAGATAATAATCTGCAATGATTGATGCCTGCTGTTCCATACGAGAGGTACTCAGTGGCCAGCTGTCTAGAGCATATTTATAGGGCGCAGCCCAGTTTATCAGCCCCCTTAATTTAACATTCATACCGTGCTTAAACTGCCATACGTGAGACAGTTCATGAATGAAGGTGTGCTGATACAAAAAGTGAGCCTTTGAATAATCAGAACTGTAATACTCTCGAAGGTACATCTCTCCATTGGGTGACATTGATGCTCTTTTAAGTTGCAAACCAAAAGGCAGATAACTGCCTTTATGTATCCACACCTTTGCGTAATTAATCGTGTCACGAAAAATCTCTCGCGCCATTTTAATCTCGCCCGGCGTTATCAGGCGCAAACTGCCATCCTTAGTATCCTTATCAAACATCGTTAATCCTTGGTTCATCCGTGATCCATTCCTGGCAAGCATAGCAAATACACTTTGTACTAAACAGGTTGTGAGGTGTAATTTGCCTGGTGTGTCACGTTGGCCTTCAATGGCCGGAAAAAAGAAGGGGTAACTAGAAAGGGGTATACCCCGCCAGCTTTAAGACGTAGCGGGATATTTACATAGCGGCAGTCAAACGAATTTAATATTGCGGTGTTCAGGTTAATGAGTTGAACAACGCATAAGCACTATTGTTATTAACGCAGCGCATACCACTCTTTATGCTTCAGCGGATTGGTCATGGCGCCTAAAATATCGGAAAGCACGTTAACGGCAATCACCAGGCTGCCCACTACCATCACGCCTGCGGAAATAGCGGCATAGTCCTGTTGGCGAATGGCATTAATCAGCCAGCGTCCCAGTCCAGGCCAGCTGAATACCACTTCGGTGATCATCGCCAGCGTCAGCATGGTTGAAAATTGCAGGCCAAGGCGAGGGATCACCGGTGGCAGGGCGTTATGCAGGACGTGGCGGCGAATAATGGTAAACAGTGACAACCCACGCGTGGCCGCTGCTTTCACGTAATTCTGCTCCATCACTTCACGGGTGCTGATACGCAGCAGACGGATCACCTCCGTAGTGGGGGCAACGGCCAGCGCCGTCACTGGCAACACCATATGTTTCAGTGCGCTGATAATCATTTCATGGCGCCACGGTGAATCGGTAATCCAGGCGTCGATCAGGGCGAATCCGCTAACATGCTTTACCGGATAGAGCAGATCAAAACGACCGGACACCGGGAACCAACCGAGATTCAGTGAGAAAAACAGCGTTAACAGCAGTGCAAGCCAGAATACAGGTAATGAAAATCCGAGCAGCGCCACGGCGCTGATCGCTTTGTCCTGCCACTTGTTACGCATCACGCCTGCGGCAATCCCCAGCGGTATCCCCACCATCAGCGCCACGCTAAATGCCATAAAGCAGAGTTCCAGCGTGGCAGGGAAAACCTCGCGCAGTTGCAGATTGATCGACTGGCCGTTAATGCTGGAAACGCCAAAATCGAGCTGCAAAATCCCTTTAAACCAGAACAGCCAGGCATCCAGTAAAGACGCACCCTGCAACGGCGCGTGTGGCGTAAAGTAGCTCAGGCTGAAGCCGAGCAGCGTCAACATAAACAGCGTTACGGCAAACAGCACCAGACGGCGCAGCGTATAGATAATCACGGTGACTTCTCCTCGCCGCCATCGCGGTAAACACCGGCAAATGAGGCATTGCCAAACGGACTGAGTACCAGCCCTTTAATATCGTAGCGATAGGCCTGCAAACGCAGAGAGTAGGCCAGCGGCAGAACCGGCAGCTCCTGAGACAACATCGCCTGGGCGCGGTCATAATAATCGATGCGGTTTGCCAGTTGCTGCGACAGCAGCGCCTTGTGCAGCAATTCATCAAAGCCAGAGTGGCACCAGTGCGCATAGTTAGTCTGGGAAGCAATTGCCGCACAGCTCAGCAACGGACGGAAGAAACTGTCCGGGTCATTACTGTCCGTTGCCCAGCCGGTCAGCGTCAGGTCGTGGTTCATCTCCATAAGTCTGGCTTCCTGGAAACGGCCTTCAACCTGCACGATGGTCACGCGAACGCCAACCTGGGCGAGATCTGCCTGAATCAACTCGGCAGTCTTCATCGGGCTGGGATTCCATGACTGGGATGCCGAGGGTACCCACAGATTGAGGTGGAGATCGTCAATGCCCAGTGCCTTAAGCTGATCGCGGGATTTTTGGGGATCGTAAGGGGTCACGCGCGCATCGGTATCATAAGCCCAGGAAGCACGCGGCAGAATCGAAGCAGCGGTTTCTGCGGTACCGTAATAAATCGACTCCATCAAACGTTCGTTATTGATCGCCAGCGCCAGTGCCTGGCGTACCTCTGGGCGATCGAGCGGGGCTTTGCGCGTATTGAATGCCAGATAGGCAATATTCATTCCCGGCCGCAGCGTCAGTCGGAGGCGTGGATCATCGCGCAGGATAGAAAGCTGGCTGGCGGCAGGGTAGGCCAGCACATCGCATTCGCCGGTGAGCAGTTTGGACAACCGCCCGGTACCGCCCGCACTCATATCAATCACCACCTGTGACATGCGCGGCTTGCCCTTCCAGTAGGCGTCGTTACGTTGCAGGCGTACATACTGCCCGGCGTGATAATCGTTCAACATAAAGGGTCCGGTGCCGACCGGTTCACGGTCCAGCTGCTCCTGACGGTCCACTTTGGTGAGTTGGTCTGCGTACTCGGCCGACAGAACTGGCGCGTAGTGTGTTGCGAGATGCCAGAGGAATGAGGCGTCCGGGCTGTTAAGACGGATTTCGACGGTGTTTTTATCGATCTTTTTCACGCTCTGCACGGCGTCAGAGAACTGGAGGCTGTCAAAATAGGGATAGCTGCCGCCGTTGACGTTATGCCACGGATGCTGGCGATTAAACACACGCTCAAAGCTGAACACCACATCATCAGCGTTCATGGTACGGGTTGGCGTGAACCATGCAGTATGCTGGAAGGGCACTTTTTGGCGCAGATGGAAACGGTAGGTCGCGCCGTCGTCCAGCACTTCCCAGCTTTCAGCCAGCTCCGGCATCAGCCGATAGGTGTAAGGATCAACATCGAGCAGGCGATCGTAAAGCTGGGCGGCGAGGGTATCCACCACCAGCCCACTACTGGCCATCTGCGGATTAAACGTATTCATTACGCCATTGACGCAATACACGAAGCCACTCTGGCGAATATCACCAGGCGTGGATGACCATACAGGGGTACTCAGCGCGCTAAGGCTGAGAAGCAAAATTGAGAATAATTTGCGCATAACTCTTCTGAAAATTCAGGCAATAAACAGAGTGTACCGCACTCGGAGGCTGCACCCAAAGTTTGCGAGGGCGAGGGGAAGAAAAATGCCCACAAGCGGTTAAGGGGGGTTAATAATAAGCCTGAACTTGTTATGGAAATGAGAAAGATTCTCAACAAAGTGCTTTACAGATCGGCTTGAGAATGATTATTATTCCCCTGCGCTTCAACGGTGGCTCTACCGTGGAAGAGCACGACATTGCTCACATTGCTTCCAGTATTTTTAGCCCGCCTTGAGCGGGCTTTTTTTTGCCTGATTTCCCGGGCCTCAATCTTCACTGACACTGATATCATGCTTCTTTAACATGGCGCGCAGCTGATGATAGGTCACGCCCAGCAGCTCGGCAGCCCGGCGTTGATTAAAGCGAGCCTGAGTCAGCGCTTTTTCTACCAGCATTTTTTCCTGTTGATACTGCCAGTGACGTAAATCAAGCGGCAGGGCGGGCAGCGCATCATCACCCTGTGGTTCTGTCGTGACGGCAGGTTCCACACGCTGGAAGGGGTTAAGAATGATGTTGTCGAGTGGATCCTCGATGCTGGCATGGCGATAGACCGATCGCTCCACCACGTTTTTCAGCTCACGTACGTTACCCGGCCAGCCATAGCCCAGCAGGCGTTGCTCCGCTGCCGGGGTAAAACCCGGAAACAGCGCCAGGCCCAATTCGCGGCACATCTGGATGGCAAAGTGCTGTGCCATCACCAGGATGTCGCTACGGCGTTCGCGCAGCGGAGGCAGCTGCACCACATCAAACGCCAGCCTGTCGAGAAGATCGGCGCGGAATTTTCCCTCACGGGCCAGCAGCGGCAGATCGTCATTGGTGGCGCACACCAGCCGCACGCTGACCTGCAACGGCTGACTACCGCCAACGCGTTCCAGTTGGCCGTATTCAATGACACGCAGTAATTTCTCCTGCACCAGCATCGGCGCCGTTGCCAGTTCATCAAGAAACAACGTGCCGCCATCGGCACGTTCAAAGCGCCCCAGATGGCGCTTTTGCGCGCCGGTAAAGGCGCCTGCTTCATGGCCGAACAGTTCTGAGTCCAGCAGGTTTTCATTCAGTGCGGCGCAGTTCAGCGAAATAAACGGCCCCTGCCAGCGGTCAGAGAGGTAGTGCAGACGGCTGGCAATCAACTCTTTACCTGTGCCGCGTTCGCCGATGACCAGCACGGGCTTATTTAGCGGTGCCAGACGGGAAACCTGCTCCAGCACATCAATAAAGTTATTCGACTCGCCAAGCAGGGTATCAGGATTTTCACTCATCATTAATTTCACCAAGTGTTAGTGATAAAAACCACTTTAGTCGCTGCATGTCATCCTGTAAAGCGATGCACTCATTGAAAATCAATAAGATAAAAACTGGCACGCCTTTTGAATAGTGTTATGCAGCAAGAACAACAGACACTAACTCAAGAGGATTTTGATTATGGGTATTTTTTCCCGCTTTGCCGACATCGTGAATGCCAATATCAACTCGCTGCTGGAGAAAGCGGAAGATCCGCAGAAGCTGGTGCGCCTGATGATTCAGGAGATGGAAGATACGCTGGTTGAAGTTCGCTCCACCTCAGCCCGCGCGCTGGCAGAGAAGAAACAGCTGCTGCGCCGTATTGATCAGGCTGAAAGCCAGCAGGCAGAATGGCAGGAGAAAGCCGAACTGGCCCTGCGTAAAGATAAAGACGATCTCGCCCGCGCTGCGCTGATGGAAAAACAGAAACTCACCGACCTGACCGCCTCATTGCAGCAGGAGGCCAGCCAGGTTGAAGAGAGCCTGACCCGCATGAAAGGGGAAATTGGTGAACTGGAAAGCAAACTGAGCGAAACCCGCGCCCGCCAGCAGGCGCTGACGTTACGCCATCAGGCAGCATCTTCTTCGCGTGATGTTCGCCGTCAGCTCGACAGTGGTAAAATTGATGAAGCGATGGCGCGTTTTGAATCGTTCGAACGCCGCATCGACCATATGGAAGCTGAAGCCGAAAGCCACAGTTTCGGAAAAAAGAAAACGCTGGACCAGGAGTTTGCTGAGTTACAGGCTGACGATGAAATCAGCCAGCAGCTGGCGGCGTTGAAAGCGAAAATGAATCGCAGTGAGTAACGGAACTGGCCACGGCAGTGGCCAGAACAGTTAAGCTTAACCTTCAAGGAACGTGAATGAGTGTCTTCATTATTGCCTTACCCCTGACGTTGTTTCTGCTGTTCGTCGCGCCGATCTGGCTCTGGCTGCATTACACAAAACGCCAGAACGGTGGGGCGGAACTGTCGCAGAACGAACTGCAACGGCTTCAGCAGCTGACCCAGGACGCACGCAAAATGCGTGAGCGTATTCAGGCGCTGGAAGCCATCCTCGATGCCGAGCATCCTCAGTGGAGGCAGCCATGAGTCAGAAGAAACTGTACTGCATCCCTGAGCAGGGGAAGCTCAAAGGTGTCTGCGCAGGGATTGCCGACTATTTGGGTGTTCCGGTGTTACTGGTGCGTGTGATTGTTATCATGTCGCTGTTTTTCGGTTTGTTTTTACTCACCATCGTGGGCTATCTGCTGCTGGCCGCGATACTGCCGGATATGCCGCCGAGTGAGCAGGGCCGCGACAAACCACTCAGCGCACATCAGCTGTTGGATGAGCTGAGCGCCGAGCTGAACGGTGGCGAGCGTGAGTTGCGCGAGGTAGAACGTTATGTCACCTCGGAAACCTTTAGCGTACGCAGCCGTTTCAGTCAGCTGTAATCTTCCGGTCCTTTTTCAGGAGTCATATTATGCGTCACTGGCAGCCCCATCCGCGCCTGAAAAAGGCCGGAAAATTTATTCTCATCAGCGCCATCACTTACGGTCCGGCCGGATTAAGCGGCTGGGCGGTGAAATCGGTGGCTCGCAGGCCGCTGAAGATCCTGCTGGCCTGGGCACTGGAACCGTTACTAAAACGCGTGATGCGCAGGGCCACCGCGCGCTGGGTGAAGCCCTCATCCTGAGTCAATATACCCGTCATACTTCAAGTTGCATGTGCGTTGGCTTCACTCAGTCACCCGAATCACATACTCGAGTAAGCTCATCGGGCCGCTTTCATGCAGCTCGAATTATTTTGGGTATAAAGCAGCAATGGCATGAGGATGTTACGATAAGGAACACACAACAATAAGGTGCCAACGCCACAGATGAAACGACTACAACATGAATTGCTGTCGCTGGTGAATCGCGGCGCGGATCGCCATCTGCGCCTGGCGGTCACCGGATTAAGCCGCAGCGGAAAAACCGCTTTTATTACCTCGCTGGTGAATCAACTTCTTAACGTCAATTCCGGTGCTCGTCTACCGATGTTCTCGGCCGTGCGCGAACAGCGTCTGCTGGGCGTGAAACGCGTCCCACAGCGCGATCTCGGTATCCCGCGTTTTACTTACGATGAAGGCGTGGCTCAACTCTATGGCACACCGGCGGCCTGGCCAACGCCAACCCGTGGCGTCAGTGAAATTCGCCTGGCGCTGCGCTACCGTTCGCAGGCATCACTGCTTCGCCACTTTAAAGAGACCTCCACGCTTTATCTGGAGATCGTCGACTACCCTGGCGAATGGCTGTTAGACCTGCCGATGCTGGAACAGGATTACCTGAGCTGGTCGCGTCAGATGACGGGCCTGTTACAGGGTGACCGCGCCGAATGGGCGCTGCAGTGGCGCCAGCTATGTGAAGGGCTGGACCCGCTGGCCCCGGCAGATGAAAACCGCCTGGCCGATATTGCCGCCGCCTGGACCGAATACCTGCAGCGCTGTAAACAGGAAGGCCTGCACTTTATCCAGCCAGGCCGCTTTGTGCTGCCCGGTGACATGGCCGGCGCACCCGCCCTGCAATTTTTCCCCTGGCCCGAGGTGGCAGAAGGGGGAGAAACGCGCCTGGCGCAGGCCGATGCGGGCAGTAATATCGGCACTTTGCGCGCCCGCTATCAGTATTATTGCCAGCACGTGGTGAAGGGGTTTTATAAAAATCACTTCCTGCGTTTCGATCGTCAGATCGTGCTGGTGGACTGTTTGCAACCGCTCAACAGCGGGCCGCAGGCGTTTAACGATATGCGCCTGGCATTGACCCAACTGATGCAAAGCTTCTCCTACGGCCAGCGCACGCTGTTTCGCCGTCTGTTTTCTCCGGTTATCGACAAACTGCAGTTTGCCGCCACCAAATCCGACCATGTCACCGCCGATCAACATGCCAATCTGGTGTCGCTGCTCCAGCAACTGGTGCAGGATGCCTGGCAGAACGCGGCGTTTGAAGGCATCAAGATGGACTGCATCGGGCTGGCATCCGTGCAGGCCACCCAAAGTGGCCGTGTTGATCACCAGGGCGAAAGCATTCCGGCACTGCGAGGGCACCGTCTGTCCGACAACACCCCGCTGACGGTTTACCCCGGTGAAGTGCCACCTCGCCTGCCGGGACAGGCATTCTGGCAGGATCAGGAATTCCATTTTGAACAGTTCCGCCCGCAGGATCTGGATGTTGACCGGCCTTTGCCACATATCCGGATGGATGCTGCACTGGAGTTTTTACTGGGAGATAAACTGCGATGAACGCACCCATTAAACCAAGAATTGATTTTGCCCAGCCGCTCAGTGACGAACCGGCGCCTGTTTTACGCCAGCAGCAGGCGTTTGCTGAGCAGCAGGATAACTTCGTGGCTACGGAGCCAGAGCTGGATGTTGAACCGGAAGGTGCCGGTGAGCTGGCGGTGGAAGCCGCACTGCGGCCTAAACGCAGCCTGTGGCGCAAAATGGTGATGGCGGGTCTGGGTCTGTTTGGTGTCAGCGTGGTTGCTCAGGGCGTACAGTGGGCACACCAGGCATGGATAACCCAGGACTGGATCGGCCTCGGCGGCAGCGTGGCGGGCGGATTGATTATCGCGGCAGGGGCCGGATCGTTGATCGGTGAATGGCGCCGTCTTTACCGCCTGCGTGAAAGGGCGGAAGAACGTGACGTGGCGCGTGAACTGCTGGCCAGCCACGGCAGCGGTCAGGGCCGCGCGTTCTGCGAAAAGCTGGCGCAGCAGGCGGGGCTGGAGTCCGGTCACCCGGCCCTGCAACGCTGGCAGGCTTCGTTGCATGAAACGCAAAACGATCGTGAAGTGGTTGCACTGTATGCCCAACTGGTGCAGCCGGTGCTGGATCGGCAGGCGCGGCGTGAAATCAGCCGTTATGCCGCTGAATCGACGTTGATGATTGCCGTCAGCCCGCTGGCGTTGGTGGATATGGCCTTTATCGCCTGGCGCAATCTGCGTCTGGTGAACCGCATTGCTGCGCTGTATGGCATTGAGCTGGGTTATTTCAGTCGGCTGCGGCTGTTCCGCCTGGTGCTGTTGAACATCGCTTTTGCAGGTGCGTCGGAGCTGATCCGCGAAGTGGGCATGGACTGGATGTCACAAGATCTTGCCGCCCGACTTTCCACCCGCGCCGCACAGGGGATTGGAGCCGGGCTGCTGACCGCCCGGCTCGGGATTAAAGCGATGGAGCTGTGCCGCCCGCTGCCGTGGCTGGAAGGAGATAAACCCCGCCTTGGTGATTTCCGCCGTGAGCTGATAGGGCAGTTAAAAGAGAGCGTGCAGCGCAGCGGGAAGGACAATCCATAAACAGACTGTCAACTTTTCATGACAGAACACTTCTGGCCTGACGAGGGATAGCGTATTATCCATCAATACGCTCCGCACTGTGATAATAAAGGTTAAAACGCATGCGTCTTGAAGTTTTTTGCCAGGATCGAATCGGTCTGACCCGTGAACTGCTGGATCTGCTGGTTGAACGCAGCATCGATCTACGCGGTATCGAAATTGCCGCCATTGGCCGCATCTATCTTAACTTTTCCACCGTCAGCTTTGAGCAGTTCAGCCAGCTGATGGCGGAAATCCGCCGCATTCCCGGCGTCACTGACGTGCGTACCGTCTCCTATTTGCCCTCAGAGCGTGAACATCGCGCACTGAGCGCGCTGCTGGTCGCCCTGCCTGATCCGGTGTTCTCCATTGACCTGAAAAGCAAAGTGGAACTGGCGAACCCGGCGGCCCAGGCCCTGTTTTCCCTTAATGAAGAGAAGATGCGCAATTACAGTGCCGGATCGTTGATCGCCGGTTTCAATTTCCAGCACTGGCTGGAAAGCGAACGCATTGAGGCTGAAGCGCATCACGTTGTGCTGCAGGGGCGCGACTTCCTGATGGAGATCACACCGATCTATGCACAGGACGAAGATACGGCGGCCCCGAACCCGGTCGGCGGCGTGGTACTGCTGAAATCCACAGCGCGTATGGGCCAGCAGCTGCAGAATCTTATCGTGAATGATGATAGTGAGTTCCAGCACATTGTTGCCGTCAGCAGCAAAATGCGCCAGGTGGTGGATCAGGCACGAAAACTGGCAATGCTCGATGCACCTCTGTTGATTGTGGGCGATACCGGTACCGGAAAAGATATGCTGGCCCGCGCCTGCCATCTGCGCAGTGCGCGCGGGAAAAAACCTTTCCTGGCGTTGAACTGTGCCTCGCTGCCGGATGATGTGGCCGAAAGTGAGCTGTTCGGACATGCGGCTGGCGCTTACCCCAATGCGCTGGAAGGGAAAAAAGGGTTCTTTGAACAGGCCAGCGGTGGCTCCGTGCTACTGGATGAAATCGGGGAAATGTCACCCCGCATGCAGACCAAACTGCTGCGTTTCCTCAATGATGGCACTTTCCGCCGTGTCGGCGAAGAGCACGAAGTTCATGTGAATGTGCGGGTGATCTGTGCCACGCAGAAAAACCTGATGGAGCTGGTGCAGCGCGGTGAGTTCCGCGAGGATCTGTTCTACCGTCTGAATGTACTGACGCTTAACCTGCCGCCGTTGCGCGATCGTCCACAGGACATCCTGCCGCTGACCGAAATGTTTGTCGCACGCTTTGCAGATGAGCAGGGCGTACCACGGCCAAAACTCTCCGCACAGCTGAATGCCTTCCTGACCCGTTACACCTGGCCGGGCAACGTGCGCCAGTTGAAAAATGCGCTGTATCGCGCACTGACTCAACTGGACGGCTATGAGCTGCGTCCACAGGATATTGTGTTGCCTGAATATGCGATGGAGATGCCGCTGGGGGATGATGCAATTGAAGGGTCGCTGGACGATATCACCAGCCGCTTTGAGCGCTCAGTATTAACCCGGCTTTATCTCTCTTATCCCAGCACGCGCAAACTGGCAAAACGCCTGGGTGTCTCGCACACCGCGATTGCCAATAAGTTGCGTGAATATGGTTTGAGCCAGAAAAAGAGCGATCCTGAATAAGGGTTACCGCGTTTCGCGCAGGTAATCAATCAGTGCTCTGAGCGGCGTGGGCACCACCGTATTGCCGGGATAATAGAGTGAATATCCGGTAAACGGGGGTGTCCAGTCACTGAGGAGCGGCACCAGCTCACCGTCTGCTATCGCCACGTCCACCAGGGCGCCGAACAGATAGCTGATGCCCGCCCCTTGTTTCACGGCGGCAACCAGTAATTCCGGCTCATTGACTCTCAAGGGGGCTGCGATATCCACCTCCAGCCTTTTTCCGTTCTTCTCAAACTCCCATCGCCACGCTGTATGATCCGACGGGCGAAAGTAAGAGAGACAGCGGTGCTGATGCAGATCTGCGGGATGCTGTGGGCATCCGTTTTGTGCCAGATACTGAGGGGAGGCCACCACGTGCATCTGCACATTGCCTCCCAGTGGAACAGCAATCATATCCTGATGCAGTTTTCCCCCCAGCCGTATCCCCGCGTCATACCCTGCGCTGACAATATCAATCAATCCCTCTTCTGACACAATCTCCACCTCAATCTCTGGATAACGGGCCATAAATCCGGCCACTTGAGGGGCCAGCAGATGCAGCGCTGCCAGCCTTGGAGCATTGATGCGCAACGTGCCTCTGGGAATGCGGCTGTGGCTGGCAAGGTCGGCTACTGCCGCATCCAGCTCGGCCAGCAGCGGATGCAACCGGGCAATCAGCGCTGCACCGGCTTCCGTCGCAGCCACGCTCCGCGTGGTCCGGTTCAACAGGCGAACGCCGTGGCGCTGTTCCAGAGATTTGATGGTCTGGCTGAGTGCTGAGGGCGTCAGCGCCAGGCGAGCGGCAGCACGGGCAAAATTGCCGCATTCCGCAATAGCCATCAGCGCCCGCAACTCCATAAATTCACTGCCACGCATTCTGTCTTTCCTGCTTAATACTCCATGAAGATTAAACAGTATTATTTAATAACCCGCTCAGTGCCAGACTCTCCTCTCTTAACACGAGGAGTAAACCATGAGTTTTAAGCAGCAACGCATCCTGATTACCGGCGGCAGCAGTGGTATTGGTCTGGCAGGCGCACAGCAATTAGCACGTGAAGGGGCTGAACTGATCGTTACCGGTCGTAACCCACAACACCTGGCAGAGGCAGCCAGGTTATTACCGGGGGAAACCCGGGTACTGCGTTCGGACAATAGTGAGCCTGACGATTTGACGGCATTAGTTGAGTGCGTGAAACAGACGGGGCCGCTGGATGGGCTGTGGCTGAACGCGGGTTATGCCGCTGTGGCACCCTGCGATCGGCAAGATAAGACGTTCTTTGATGCGATGATGTCGGCGAATGTGCGTGGCCCGGTATTACAACTGGCCGCGCTGTCCACTTTCCTGAAACCGGGGGCAGCCGTTGTTGTGACAGCCTCGTCTTCAGCCTATGAAGGTGCGGCGGCGACCAGTATCTATGCCGCCACTAAAGCGGCGCTGATAGCCTTAACGCGCTGCTGGGCAACGGAACTGGCGGCACGTCAGATTCGGGTTAATTGTCTGGTGCCTGGCCCGATAAGCAGCGAACTGCGCAGCTTCCTGCCGGTGGATCAACGTGAGGAATTTGAACAGGGTGTGCTGGCTCAGGTGCCGTTAGCGAGGATAGGGCGAGCAGAAGAAGCGGCGGCGGTCGCGCTGTTTTTGCTGTCAAGCGCTGCGAGTTATGTGACCGGGAGTCAGTACTGCGTGGACGGGGGATTGCTGATGCGATAGAGCAGGCCACAACGACCAACAAACTGCGTGAATATGGCTTGAGCCAGAAGAAGAGCGATCCGTCGTAGGGGCGAGGCACGCCTCGCCCTGGGTCGGGCATGCCCGACCCCTACGAAAAAATATTACTTCAACGCTGCCAGTGCGGCATCGTAGTCTGGCTCGGTGGTGATCTCATTCACCAGTTGGCTGTAGATGACGTTATCTTTTTCATCCAGAACCACAACCGCGCGCGCAGTCAGTCCGGCCAGTGGGCCGTCAACGATTGCCACGCCGTAGTCCTTTTTGAAGTCGCCGCCACGCAGGGTGGAGAGGGTGACCACATTGCTCAGGCCATCGGAGCCGCAGAAACGGGACTGGGCAAACGGCAGGTCTGCTGAAATACACAACACAACGGCGTTATTCACATCACCCGCCAGCTGATTAAATTTACGCACAGACGTGGCACACACGCCGGTATCAATGCTTGGGAAGATGTTAAGCACTTTGCGTTTGCCCGCATAGTGGGACAGGGAGACATCGGAGAGATCTTTGGCCACCAGGGTGAACGGCTTTGCTGGCTGGCCCGGCGCTGGCAGTTGCCCGTCAACGGAAACCGGATTGCCCTGGAAATGTACGGTCTGAGACATAATCTATCCTTTTAATGTTAATGGTGTTTAACCTGCTTCAGTGTATGCCATGCTGAAGCAGTGAGACAGTATAAATGCGATACAATGTGCTGGCATCAACTCAGATTAAGGATTGAAGCATGAGATCAGTGAAGACTTATCCGGAAAGCTGGCCGTTACATACGCCGTTTGTGATCGCACGTGGCGCCCGCAGTGAAGCGGGTGTGGTGGTGGTTGAGCTGGAAGAAAATGGCATTAAATCCATCGGCGAATGCACCCCCTATGCGCGTTACGGCGAGAGTGAAGCGTCGGTGCTGGCGCAAATTACCGCGTTGTTGCCTGCGTTGCAGCAGGGGCTGACCCGGGCAGAGCTTCAGCAGCAGCTGCCTGCGGGGGCCGCGCGTAATGCGATCGACAGTGCCCTGTGGGATCTGGAGGTGGCGCATGCCGGGCAAAGCCTGTGGCAGTTAACAGGAAGCCATGCACCTGCGCAAATCACGATGGCGCAAACCGTGAGCATCGATGTACCCGAAATGATGGCCAGCAGTGCTCTGGCGCTATGGGAGAACGGGGCCAGATTATTGAAAATTAAACTCGACGATCATCTGATTACTGAACGCCTGGTGGCGATCCGCAGCGCCGTGCCGCAGGCCACGCTGATTGTTGATGCTAACGAGTCCTGGCACAGTGAGGGGTTGGCGGCCCGTTGCCAGCTGTTGGCTGATCTCGGCATCGCCATGCTCGAACAGCCACTGCCTGCGGCTGACGATGCCGCGCTGGAGAACTTTATTCACCCCTTGCCGATCTGTGCAGATGAGAGCTGCCATACCGCGGACAGCCTGCCTGCGCTGCACGGGCGCTATGACATGGTGAACATCAAACTGGACAAAACCGGGGGCCTGACGGCCGCGCTGGAACTGGCTCAGGCCGCGCAGGCACAGGGGTTTGCCATTATGCTCGGCTGCATGCTGTGCACCTCACGCGCCATTCGTGCCGCATTGCCGCTGGTGCCTCAGGCGCGTTTTGTCGACCTGGATGGCCCCACCTGGCTTGCGGTGGACGCCGAGCCTGCTCTACCGTTTAGCTGCGGAAGCATTGAGCTTTCACGGCTGCCAGTAGAGTAAATCGACCAGCGCCCCCAGATAGCGTTCGGTCGCTTCATCGGCGGCAATCGGTGGGAATTCGGCGGTGATGCAGGGCAGGTTGATATCGGCGCACCAGCTGCCAAACGAGCCTGGCGTGGCATAACCGACGCTGGTGACCAGCGGCAGGCCCGTTTTGGCCGCCAGCCAGTGCCCCAGTGGGCTGCTGTGCGGATCTTCAATACAGGCCAGGGGCTCATGAAAGGTGACAATCCAGGCCGGGGAGAGCTGGTGAATCAGCTTGCAAAGCGCCTTCGTTTCGGGTTCGGAAGCGGCATGCTCACCGGTGGACAACAGCACATCGCGTTCCTCGGCCACGCTGTTCCAGCGGTAAACCGTGTCGCCATGCTGCCAGTTGGCGGCAGGAAAGTTGCGGTTGAGATCCACACCATTAGCATTAGCGCGCAGCCCAAGCTGGCAACCGTCCGGGTTTACCGCGAGCACCACATGATGCCGACGATGGCTATCCTGCAACGTGCGCATGGCGCAGGAGAGAGTAACCACCGCTGCGGTTTCATCGCCATGCGTACCCGCGAGGATCAGCCCGCTGTCATCGTCCGCCAGCGGGGCCGGGAACCAGAGCAGCGGTGCGCCCAGCACGGACTGTCCATAGTGTTGCGTGGGGGCATCCAGACGACCACGCAGAGGCCGGGGGTGAAGTAATGACATTGTCCTGCTCCTGAGAGAAAGTTCTGCGCTAAGCCTGGCACATCACCCGCTGCGGTTCATCATAAAAACACTGTTTCGCAGCGTGCAATTTGCGTTAGAGTGCCAGCAGTACAAAAACACCCGCCGTTTCGCTGACAGGTAAGGATATCTCTATGAGGACATCATCATCTTTTGCGCTGGCTGCTTTAGCGCTATGTATCAGCTCAACTTTGCACGCTGCCGACGTTCCGGCAGGGACTCAACTGGCCGCACGACAGGAAATTGTCCGTCATATTAAAGATGAACCGGCCTCGCTGGACCCGGTGAAAGCGGTCGGCTTACCTGAAATTCCGGTGATCCGCGATCTGTTTGAGGGGCTGACCAATCAGGATGCCAGCGGGAAAATCATTCCCGGCGTGGCGACGGCCTGGCAGACCAATGATAATAAAACCTGGATTTTCACGCTAAGAAAAGATGCCCGCTGGTCAAATGGTGACACTGTCACAGCGGCGGATTTTGTTTACAGCTGGCAGCGCCTGGTTGATCCAAAAAACACCTCAACCTTCGCCTGGTTTGCTGAGCTGGCCGGGATTGAAAATGCGGGTGCGATTGTTAAAGGTGAGATGAGCCCGGATAAACTGGGCGTCAGTGCCATTGATGCCACCCATCTGAAAGTCACACTCGATAAACCGGTACCTTATTTTGTCAGCCTGACGGCCAACTTCAGCCTGTTCCCGGTGCCGCAAAAGGTGATTGCACAATATGGCGATCAGTGGACGCGTGCGGGCAATCTGGTCGGTAACGGGGCGTATCAGCTCAACAACCGGGTGGTGAATGAGAAGGTCGAGCTGGTGCGTAATCCGCACTACTGGGATGATGCACATTCGGTGCTTACCAAGGTCACCTTTGTACCGATCAGTGAAGAGTCCAGCGCGACCAAACGTTACCGCGCCGGGGATATCGATATTACCGAGTCCTTCCCGAAAGAGCTTTACGGGCTGCTGAAGAAAGAGATCCCTGCAGAGGTCTACACACCTGACCAGCTCGGCACCTATTATTATGCATTCAACACCCAGAAGGGCCCGACGGCCGATGTTCGCGTGCGTCAGGCGCTCTCCTGGTCCATCGACCGTAAAGTCATTGCGGAGAAAGTGCTGGGCACGGGCGAAAAACCCGCCTGGCATTTTACGCCGGATGTCACGGCAGGTTTTACCCCGAAAGCCAGCTTTATGCAGCAGCACAGTCAGGCAGAACTTAACGCGCAGGCCAAAGCACTGCTCGCGGCGGCAGGTTATGGTCCCACGCATCCGCTCAATTTGACGCTGTTGTATAACACCTCGGAAACACACAAGAAGATCGCCATTGCCGTGGCCTCCATGTGGAAGAAAAACCTTGGGGTCAATGTGAAGCTGCAAAACCAGGAGTGGAAGACTTACATTGATAACCGTAACAGCGGGAATTTCGATGTTATCCGCGCTTCCTGGGTGGGGGATTACAACGAGCCTTCGACGTTCCTCAGCCTGCTGACCTCAACGCATAGCGGTAATATCGCCCGCTTTAAAAGCAGCGAATATGATGCGGTGCTGGCGCAGGCCAGTCGTCAGACTAATGACAAAGCACGTAACGACGACTACAACCGTGCTGAACAGATGATCGCCGGGCAGGCTCCGATTGCGCCGATCTATCAGTACACCAATGGTCGGTTGATTAAGCCTTATGTGAAGGGGTATCCCATCACCAATCCGGAAGATGTTGCTTACAGTCGTACACTGTATATTTTGAAGCACTGATGGCGAGGCGCACGGCTTAAGGTCTACGTTTACGTCCAGGTCAAAGGCGTTTCGCTTTCCCGCTACGCGGGCGAAGCGACAAGGGGCGGCCAGTCGCCGCCTCAACATCAAAACCCAGGTCAAAATCTAAGAAATTAAAACACCAACAAAAGCCAAGAATGGTTCGTTGGCGTTTGGTTTATTTTTAGTCCGTCTTTGATTGTTCTTTTGACGTGGTTTTTGACCTTTGAGCGGCAATTAAGCCTCGCCGAAGGAGAGCGGATTTCCAGGACGAGCCGACAGGACGTCGGCGAGAGGGTGAGCCGGGACAGGGATGTCCCGTCACGCCCGATCCGGCGGGAAAGCCGATCGACTGAGGGAACCCGCGTCAAGCGGGCGATGCGCCTGCCGCAAGCCCGGGTTCCCAGGGCGGCGGCGACTGGCCGCCCTGGGTCGCTCAGCCCGCGTAGCGGGAAAGCGAAACGCCCTTGACGTTGACGTTGACCCGGACCTTGACTTGGCCCTAACCCTGGCCACGCCCCTAACACAACCAATACCCACGAAAAGCAGCAGTTAACGCTGCTGCTTCCGCTATTGAATCGCGCACGTTATGTGCACAATGATGCCATTCTGTCCGAAACGGTAATGATGATGAAACTGACCCCTCTGCTGGTACTCTCTCTGCTACTCAGTGGCTGCGCTTTGAAGCAATATCCTGATTCTCCCCCGGTCAGTGCCGTGCAGGCCGATCAGCTGGATTGCCAGGGCGTACAGCAGCAACTTGCTGAACAACAAAAGGTCCAGCAGGATATCGATAAAACAGGGGAGTTTGACGCGTTGACGGTGGTCGGTGCCGCCATGGACTTCGGTATTGGCAACGGTATTGCGAAACATCAGGCGCAGAAGCAGGCGACAGAGCGCGAAGAACAGTTACAACAGCTGGCCGCAGCGAAGTGTTCACGCGCCAGTTAAGACACAAATCGTAACAAACCGGGAGATCTGTCACAGATTGGCAGCCTGGTACTTGAGACGCGCGTATAATCCCTTATCGTGTTCATCACTGGATTGTTACTGCATTTATGCAGGCAAAACCTGACCGCTGGAGCATATCTGGCTGTCAGGTTTTTTTGTTTCAGGCAGGGAAATGAAAATAGCAAAAGTTCTGAATAATAATGTAGTCATCGTTCATGACGAACAGGGTAATGAACAGGTGGTGATGGGGCGCGGGCTGGCGTTTAAAAAACGCAGTGGCGACGAGCTGGACCCAACGCTGGTCGAAAAAACCTTTGCCCTGAAAAGTCGGGAGCTGACCGGGCGCCTGAGCGAACTCTTGTCCGAAATTCCGCTGGAAGTGGTGATTGCCAGCGAATGCATTATCGCGCTGGCACGCGAGCAGTTGTCCTGCGCGTTGCACGAAAGCCTGGCGATTGCACTGACCGATCACGTCAATTTTGCGCTGACCCGTCATCAGCAGAATTTGCCGATCCGCAATGTGTTGCAGTGGGAAATTCGCAGTCTTTATCCGAAAGAGTATGCGGTCGGGCTGGCGGCACTGGATATTATAGAAAAGCGCTTAAAGGCGCGCTTACCTGAAGATGAGGCGGGGTTTATTGCCCTGCACCTGGTCAATGCCCAGCTGGGCAGCGAGATGCCTGCGGTGATGCATATCACCAAATTTATGCAGGAAATCCTGCATATTGTTAAGTATCAGCTGCAGCTGGATTACCAGACCGACTCGCTGAGTTACAACCGTTTTGTGACCCACCTGAAATTCTTTTCTCAGCGTATGTTGGGGAAACGCGGTGTCTATAGCGACGATGAATCGCTGCATGACGTGGTGCGCGACCGTTATCCTGATGCGTATAAGTGCGTGGAGAAAATTGACCGTCATGTGATGAAAAATTACGAATATACGCTGGGCAGTGAGGAGCGGATGTTTTTGACGATTCACATCGAGCGGGTCAGAAAAGAGACGCTGGCGTTGGGGGAGAGCCAGGACGAGGCATGATGTTTTTCGTTTGAGCGTGTGCAGTCAGGAGCGGGCATGAACACCCGATCCTGACCGCCACCGGTCAACCGTTGAGGCGCAACTGCGGATAACGCTTCATGCTGATGGCACACCACAACAGCGAAAGCATCCCGATGGCACCGCCGACGTAGCCGACACTTGCCATATTCAGGTGGAGACTCACCTGATTTCCCAGTAGCGCACCCGCACCGATACCAATATTGTAGATCCCGGACAGCAGCGACATCGCCACATCGGTCGCATCCGGTGCCAGGGCCAGCACGCGCACCTGCACGGCCAGACCAATCACCATCATCGCCATGCCCCAGACAATACACAGCGTGGAAATCGCCAGCGTGTGGGTGGCAGACACATACAGTGACAGCATCGACAGCGTAATTAATGCAATCGCGCCGAGCAAAAAGGTTGCCGGATATTTATTGCCGTAAATGCTGAACAGAATACTTCCCACAATGCCCGCTGCGCCGAAAATTAACAGCAGGAACGTGGTGAAACCGCCGCTCAGTGACGCCACACTCTGAATAAACGGCTCAATATAACTGTACGCGGTGTAGTGCGCCGTTACTGTTACTGCAATCAGAAGATACAGTGCGACCAGCGCCGGGCGGCGAAACAGCATAGGAACGCTTTTCAACGATCCGGTATGTTCACTTGGCAGCTTCGGTAACAGTTTGACCAGCAGCAGCATAGTCACCAGCGCCACCACACCAATCACAGCAAACGTGATGCGCCAGCCCAGCAACTGGCCGATCATACGGCCAATCGGCAAGCCCAGAACCATTGCCAGCGCGGTGCCCGTGGCCAGCATACTCAGTGCCTGGGTCTTTTTCCCCGGAGGGGCCACACGGATCGCCAGTGAAGCGGTAATCGACCAGAAAATCGCATGTGAAAAGGCAATACCAATGCGGGAGGCCACCAGGGTCGTGAAGTCCCACGCCACCGAGGAGAGAGCATGGCTGGCAATAAACAGCACAAAGATCACAATCAACAACAGGCGACGCTCGACATTACGCGTTAGCAACATCATTGGCAGTGACATCAGCGCCACCACCCACGCGTAAATCGTGAGCATCAGGCCGACCTGCGCCGTCTGCATGGAAAAACTGCTACCGATATCTGACAGCAGCCCCACCGGAACAAACTCCGTGGTATTGAAAATAAACGCAGCAATAGCGAGCATGACCACGCGTAGCCATGCGGTCTTACGGGAAACAGTAGTTGATTGCATTGAAGTTAGCGATGTGTTGAAGGAATGTTAACCCGAAAGAACAGGTCAAAGAATAACGTGGGGATATTGTCTTTTATTTATTCGCCAGATGAAATAAAAAAATCAATAAAATTGTAAATCAGAATTTTTATATAAGCCGGGGTTATGACGAGCGCTTATTTCCCTGTGTAAAAGTGTCTGAACGTTTATCTGCATCAATGTTTGACGCCAATGCGGCCAGGCCGCAGAATCGCGCAGTAATTCAACTCATCAGGCAGCAGCAGAGGAAAGGTATACGTGAGCGTTCTGGATAATGCATTGTTGACGGACATCCTGCAGCAGGTCAGGCCATTAATTGGTCAGGGAAAGGTGGCTGACTACATTCCGGCTCTGGCCGAGGTGCCTGCCGACCGTCTGGGTATTGCGGTCTGCATGCTTGACGGCACCGTCTATCAGGCGGGCGATGCGCAGGAGCGTTTCTCCATCCAGTCGATCTCCAAAGTGCTGTCACTGACGCTGGCGCTGACGCGCTATCAGGACAGTGAAATCTGGCAGCGGGTCGGCAAAGAACCCTCCGGCCAGCCGTTTAACTCGCTGTTGCAGCTCGAGTTGGAGCAGGGTAAACCACGAAATCCGTTTATCAATGCCGGCGCGCTGGTCGTGTGTGACATGCTGGAAACCCGCCTTACCGCGCCGCGCCAGCGTATGCTGGAGGTGGTCAGAAGCCTGACCCAGGAGCCGGACATTGCCTATGATCGCTATGTGGCGCGTTCGGAGTATGACCATTCCGCGCGCAATGCCGCTATTGCCTGGCTGATGAAGTCTTTCGGTAATTTCGACAATGATGTACCGAAGGTACTGCAAACCTATTTTCATTACTGCTCAATGACGCTGAGCTGTGTCGAACTGGCGCGCTGCTTCCTTTATCTTGCTAACCACGGCAAAGGTCTGGGGCAGGAGGAACCGCTGCTGACGCCGAAACAGACGCGACAGATCAATGCGTTAATGGTCACCAGTGGTATGTATGATGGCGCGGGCGAATTCGCCTGGCGCGTTGGCATGCCGGGTAAATCGGGCGTCGGTGGAGGTATTGTTGCGGTGGTGCCGGGGGAAATGAGCATCGCCGTCTGGTCGCCGGAGCTGGATGGTTCAGGCAACTCGCTGGCCGGAACAGCCGCGCTGGAGCTGCTGGCGGAGCGTATTGGCCGGTCGATATTTTGATGCCGGATCCGGTCTACTTCAACAGCGATTAATCACATGGCGTAATCAATGATTGATCGTGGTCAACGACCGGTTTAGCATGAATTGCTAATATTTTGCGCAGCGAAATAACACAACGCTCCACACAGCAATCCATGAACCTGAGAGGATAGGTATGACTATTCAGGCACGGCAGTTAACGCTTAATCATCAATTGCGCCAGTTTGGCGCGCTGGTCAAACTGGCTATGATCCGTTCCACGCCACAGAGTGTCGAAGTCTGGACCATGAGCGGCAATCGTCTGCGTTTCAGACCGACTCAGCAGGTTGAGGCCCAGTTCGTCGCATGTTAAGCCCCGCTTTGTGAAGATCGCCCGACACCGCGGTAACGGTGGGGTCGGGCTCCTGACCCTCATTCGATTTGTGCGTGTTAATAGTGCTGCCGTTTCAGCTCGTCTGGGCTGCCATTCTGCGCCGTGACATCAACGTCCGCACCACCAGTAACAGCATAATCAGCCACTCCGCTGCCAGCGCAGTCAGCACCGCATGCTGGTAATGACCCTGCATGTGCAGCGCCTGACTGAACACGGTGCCCAGTAGCATCGGCCCCAGACCGAACGCCGCCTGCTGCACTGTCGACAGCATCGCACTGCCTGCACCAGCATGATCTTTCGATACCTCAGCCAGACCAATGCGGAAGAAACAGCTGACGATAAACGATTGCCCAAAGCCAACCAGTATCGTCGCCGGGATCAGGCTTCTCACTCCAATCTGCGGCCAGTCCATGTTGAACGTCAGCATCAGCGCAAGCAGTCCTGTCATCTGCACCAGACAGCCGATCAGCAGCGTGTTGACTTTGCCCAGCCGCTCGACAATCCGCGTCGACAGTAATGAACCGATAAAGTAGGCCACGCCGAGAGCAATAAAGGCATTACCTGACTGGAAGGCGTTCAGACCCAGTCCCGATTGCAGCGTCAGTGCCACCACAAACATGAAGCCACTCCAGCAGGAGAAAAACAGCACGGCAATCGATAAGCCGAAACGCACGCTGTACAACCGCATCAGCGCTGGTGGCAGCAGTGGGGCACCCCCCTGTTGTTCAATGCGCTCTTCTACCTGCCACAGACGTTTCAGGAGCAGGGGGAAAGCAGCGAGCAGGGCAATACAGGGCCACGACCAGTGCAGCAGCGGCCCTAACGCCAGGGCGACCAGCAGGCAGCCAATACTTCCGGCCAGATACAGCGTTCCTGCCCAGTCGATGGCTACGCGCTGCGGCTTTTTCGTTTCAGGGATAGTGCGCGGAGCCATCAGTAAAACCAGCAGGCAGATGGGAATATTAATCAGAAACACACTACGCCAGCCGTAACCGCCGGGATTGGCGTTAATCAGAAAACCACCCAAAACCTGACCAATGATAAAGGCCATGCCGCCAATGCCGCCGTACAAACCGAGCGCACGCGAATGTTCGCGCCCGTGCAACGTAACATGCAGGGTCGCTAAGATCTGCGGCACGACCAGCGCTGCACCAATCCCCTGTAGAGCGCGTGCCAGTAATAATGTCCACACATCCGGTGTGATGCCGCACAGCAGGGAAGCGATGGCAAACACCACGACGCCGATGCAGAAGATGCGGCGGCGGCCAAAGTTATCGCCGAGCCGGCTTCCCATCGCCAGGCTGACGGCAAAGGCGATGCCGTAGATCGCGACGATCAGTTCCAGTTGGATAGGGCTGGCGTGCAGCGTGGTGGACATGGCATCGAGCGCCACATTGACAATAGAAAAATCAATCATCGGTAACAGCTGACCCGCTAACAGCACTATCAAACCGCTGTGGCCGAGAGTGGTGGAATCAAAACCGCTTTTCATGATGCGTAACCCTTGTGTTAATCAGTATCCGGGCATAGCATCAGTGAAATCTTAAACGGGTACCAGTTCTTGATTATCATAGTACCTGCACTACCTGCCTGAGTGGAGTGCCCCCCAATGAGTGAGATTCCGCTGTCGTTGAGCAGCAGTGAAAAAAACCGTCAGCTGCTGGCCACATTTTTACGCAGTCGTCGTGAAAGCATTGATCCGGCGCGGCTGGGAATGCCGCACCATCGCTCACGTCGCACCCCGGGCTTACGCCGTGAAGAGGTGGCTCAGCTGGCGGACGTGGGCGTGACCTGGTACACCTGGCTTGAGCAGGGGCGTGAGATAAAACCCTCGCCGAAAACCCTGGCCGCAATTGCCACTGCGTTACAGTGTAACGAAGCCGAGACGCAGCACCTATACCGGCTGGCCGGGCATCCCATGCCGGCCACTGCGGCAGCGAAAACCTGTGCCAAGGTCTCGGCGCATGGGCAGATCCTCCTCGACCACCTCAACCCACTACCGGCCATTATCCAGACGCCGCGCTTCGATATTCTCGGTTACAACCCGGCATGGTGCCGCCTGATGAATGTCGACCTGGAGAGCATCGCGCCAGAAGACCGTAACTGTATTCTGCTGGCCTTCACCCATCCGCAATGGCGGCAGGCGGTTGCGGATCAGGAACAGCTGATGCCGCATATGGTGGCGCTATTTCGTACTCAAATGGGGGAACACCTCGACGACCCGCGTTGGCAGGAATTACTGGAACGTCTGTTGTCCGAATCCGATGAATTTCGCGCCATGTGGCAACGCTACGAGATCCGCGCCATCGACAACCATGTAAAGCGCTTTTACCATCCGGATGTGGGCATTATCACGCTGCGGCAGAATAACTGGTGGTCTGCACCGCGCAACGGCGACCGTCTGTTAGTCTATATTCCCAACGATGAACAGAGCGCGGCAGCACTCAAAAAAATTACCGATTGACTCTCTCAAGGCTCAGGTATTCCTGAGTCAATCATGAAACAGGACAAGGACAGGAAGTGACTATGAATCAACACCCTTCGGTCGCGGTACTCGGACTGGGCGCTATGGGCCACGCTTTTGCGGCTAATCTGCTGAAAAAATCATTTCACGTTTCCGGCTGGAACCGCACGCGCGCACGTGGTGATGATCTGACGGCTGACGGGCTGGTGCTGTGTGATACCCCGGAACAGGCGGTGGCAGATGCGGAGGTGATCATCGTGATGCTTTCGGATGGTGCCACCACACTGAAGACCTGTGCGCAGATCCTGCCGGGGCTGAAACCGGGTGCGGTACTGTGCCAGATGGGTACCATCGGCGTTGACGCCACACAGCAGCTGATTGACAGCATTCACCAACAGCGCCCGGATGTGGTGCTGCTGGATGCCCCGGTATCCGGGACCAAAGCCCCCGCAGAGCAGGCACAGATACTGGTGCTGGCCAGCGGCGATCGTCAGCGTGCTGCCGCCATTGAACCGGTTTTTGCAGCGATTTCCAAAGGCGCAAAATGGCTGGGTGAAGCGGGTGCGGGATCAAAAATGAAACTGGTGGCGAACGCCTGGCTGGTTTCCGTGATGCAGGGCGTGGCGGAGAGTACTCAGCTGGCGCAGCAATTTGGCTTCACCCCGGATGATTTCTGGCAGGTACTGGAGGGCGGCCCGCTGGCGGCACCCTATGTGAAAGGCAAGCTGGCGATGATCGCCGCAGGGGAATACCCGGCACAGATGCAGCTCACCTGGGCGCTGAAGGACGCAAGGCTGGCGCTGGATGCGGCGGGCGACCGACCGATGCCTGGGCTGCAAACCATTGCCACCCAGTGGCAGGGTGCCGTCGATGCGGGTTATGGCGATAAAGATCTGTCTGTGGTCTATCGTTACCTGCATGAGCAGCATAAAAAGTAATCTGACAGGCGGGCAGGGCGCCGTGTATAAATCCCTGCAAATCATCATGATATGGTCAATAGCCCATAGTGCTTAGCCGGGTGCTTCATAAATGTGTCAAAGTTTGTTATATTATTAAACTCATATGTTTTATATTTGACTGATTTTTAATGCTTTTATTGCAGTGATTCGTTTCCAGATGAACAGAAAAAAGCAAGGATCACATCATGCTTGATATTCGCTTTCCCACCGCATTACAAATGGTGTTATGTATCGCCAAGGCGGATGGCGAGGGGCAACGTTGCACCAGTAAAATTCTCGCCGATGGTTTAGATGCCAACCCGAGTTTTGTGCGCAAAATGATGGTGCCGCTGACGCGTGACGGCATTATTATCTCGACGCTTGGCCGCTGCGGGACGATCCGTCTTGGACGCCCGGCTGATCGCATCACGCTGTGCGAAATTTATACGTCAGTAATTGAAGATAAACCGTTGATGGCAGGGCGCCCGGACGTTCCGGCGCTGTGCGTGGTCAGCGCAAATGCCTGCTGGTATTTCAAAGAACTGGCAAGAGAAGCCGAGCAGGCGTCTCTCGATGTCCTGGCCAAACGCACGGTCGCTGATGCGCTGCGTGACATCATGCAGCGCGACTGCATCAATCCGGATCAGCGCTGCGCCTCCTGAGCATCGTCTCAAGCCCCTGTACTCACCGCGTGCGGGGGACATTTCTTTCTTAACTTATTTCTGAAAATCCACAATTGACGATCCCCGATCGCGTTAACGATCGCACTTAATGCAACAATAAAACTTGCATTAAAGGGATGGCTGCCTTACCGTAATTAAATGCATTCGTGATAGTTGCTCTTTAGCATTCACCACCAACATTCATTTATAAATAGTGACCAATAAATCAGGGGATTTCCGATGAGCCATGATGATTTTATTAACGATCTCGTCAAGTGGATCGATACACACATTGAAGGGAAAATGGATTTAGACACCGTTTCTGCCCGTGCCGGTTACTCAAAATGGCACCTGCAACGTATGTTTAAACAGCACACCGGCCATGCGCTGGGTGAATATATTCGTGAACGCCGCCTGAAAAAATCCGCTGAACGTCTCGCAAGGGGCGGTGAGCCGATTCTGGATGTGGCTATCAGTTTTGGGTTTGATTCTCAGCAGTCATTTAACCGCAGCTTCAAACGTCAGTTCGGTCAATCGCCGGGCGCATGGCGTCGTCAGGTTCAGATTGCGGCCCACGCAGCCTGATAGCAGCATCCCCCTGACAGGTGAGCGGACAACAGTTTGTCCGCTCACATGAGTCACTTTCGCGTAAGCTGCCCAGCCTTGTGCCCACTGCAAATACCGCCCAGTCCCGATTTCCCCCCCCCCCTCATTTCTGCCGCCACCTTCAGATGATCGTCGCTGACGAAAATAACAATCACGCATTCAGCATTGCAGATTGATGTTATCCATCTATGTATAAACCATTGCCAATATTGATATTTTACCGCCAGCTCAAAACACGGAATATTGTTCTTATAAGACAGCAATAAGGAGAAGGGCAGCGCCCTTCGCCGCGCGTCCTGAACCCGTTACGGAGCAACCATGACCCAGATCACCTCACTACCGATCCTCGACTTCTCGCAGCTGGATGGCAATGCCGAACAGCAGCAGGCGTTTTTACAAAAACTCAGCCGCTCCGCGCGCGATGTCGGTTTTTTCTACCTGATCAATCACGGCGTTGATGCAGCACTGTCGGCGAAGGTACAGCAGTTGTCTCGTCAGTTTTTCGCCCTGTCGGACGACGACAAGCAGCAGGTATCGATGATCCACTCCCCGCATTTTCGCGGCTATAACCGCGCGGGATCGGAACTGACGCGCAGCCAGCCAGACTGGCGTGAACAGTTTGATATCGGTGCTGAACGCCCGGCGCTGGCGCTGCAATCGGGTGAAGCAGGCTGGAAGCGCCTGCAGGGACCGAACCTGTGGCCGGAAGCCTTGCCGGAACTGAAGCCCACGCTGCTGCACTGGCAGCAGGAGATGACCGCCATGTCTCAGCGACTGCTGCGCGCTTTCGCTCAGGCACTTGAGCTGGCCCCGGATGCCTTCGACCCGCTATACGGCGAAAAACCTAACGAACATATCAAGTTGATCCGCTACCCCGGCCAGACGGCAGAAACCACCAGTCAGGGCGTGGGCGCACACAAAGATTCTGGCTTCCTCAGCTTCCTGTTGCAGGACCAGCAGCGCGGTTTACAGGTGGAAGTGGAGCCGGATCGTTGGGTGGATGCTCTGCCTTTGCAGGGGGCTTTTGTGGTCAATATCGGCGAACTGCTTGAGCTGGCCAGCAACGGCTATCTGCGCGCTACCGTCCACCGCGTGGAATCCCCGCCCAACGGGCAGGACCGTCTGTCGATTGCCTTTTTCCTTGGCGCACAGCTGGATGCTGTGGTGCCTGTTTTCACGCTGCCGGAAGAGATTGCCCGCCTGGCACAAGGCCCTGCGAGCGATCCGCTCAACCCGCTGCTGCGTGACGTCGGCTGGAACTATCTGAAAGGCCGGTTGCGCTCCCATCCGGATGTCGCAGCCCGCTGGTATCAGGAATTACAACAACAACAACAACAACAACCTCAACACACCGCTTAATGAAAGGAACTGCAATGATCAAACATGCTCCATTTTCTCTGGCTGGGATCGCGTTATCCATGACACTGGCTTTTTCAGCTCAGGCGGCGGAGGCGCTACGCATCGCGGCTGATGCCGTGCCGCACGCTGAAATTCTTAACTATGTGAAGAAAATTGACCCGTCACTCGATCTCAAAATTATTGAACTGACCAGCGGCGTCAACGCCAACGAACTGCTGGCGCATGGCGATGTCGATGCCAACTATTTCCAGCACGTGCCGTATCTGCGCGATCAGGAAAAAGCGCTGGGGCAGACCTTTACCGTGGCCGCCACGGTGCACATTGAGCCGCTCGGCATCTATTCACATAAAGTGAAAAACCTGAAAGACGTGCCGAACAAAGGGACAGTGGCGGTTCCGAACAACGTCACCAACCTGAGCCGTGCACTTTACCTGCTGCAAAGCGAGGGGCTGATCACCCTGAAACCGGGCTTCAACGATCCGGCAAAAAACCAGGCAACGCCGAAAGATATCGCGACTAACCCGAAAAACCTGAAAATTCTTGAAGTGGAGTCGCCACAGATCCCACGTTCGCTGGATGATGTCGATCTGGCGATCATCAACGGCAACTATGCGCTGGAAGCAGGGCTGAACCCGGCAAAAGACGCACTGGGCCTGGAAAGCGCCAAAAATAACCCATATGCCAATATCCTGGTCACCACACCCAAACTGGCGAACGATCCGCGCATCAAACAGCTGGCGAAAGATCTGGAGTCGAAGCAGGTCGCTGAGTTTATTCAGCAGACTTATAAAGGCTCTGTGATCCCGGTCGCAGGGAAATAATATGATTGATATCGAGAATGTCACCCGGCGCTACAGCCCAGACCAGCGCCCGGCGCTGGATAATGTCTCGCTGACCATCCCCGATGGTTCGATATTTGGCATTCTCGGCCGCAGCGGGGCGGGGAAAAGTACCCTGATCCGCTGTCTTAATCTGCTTGAACGCCCCGACGCCGGTCGGGTACTGGTCGATGGACAGGACATTACCCGCCTGAGCCAGGCCGCCTTGCGCCAGCAGCGGCAGCGCAGTGGGATGATTTTTCAGCATTTCAATCTGCTGCACTCGCGCAGCGTGGCGGGTAATGTGGCTGTACCGCTGGAAATTGCCGGGGTGAAAGCCTCACAGCGGCGGGTACGCGTGGCAGAGCTGCTGGATTTAGTCGGGTTGAGTGATAAAGCGAACGCCTTTCCTACTCAGCTTTCCGGTGGTCAGCAGCAGCGGGTCGGTATTGCGCGGGCGCTGGCTGCACAGCCGGGATATCTGCTCTGCGATGAAGCAACAAGCGCCCTCGACGTGGAGACCACGGCATCGGTGCTGGCGCTGTTACAGCAGATTAATCAGCAGTTTGGTCTGACCATCGTGATGATCACCCATCAGCTGGAGGTAGTGAAAGCGATTTGCGATCGTGCTGCGCTGCTGGAGGGCGGTAAGATCGTTGAGAGCGGGGCGCTGAGCACGCTCCTGCGTCAGCCGGACTCAGTACTGCGTAAAGCATTGCTGCACGATCCGCAGGCAGAACACCGTTTCCTGCAACGTCATGGCATCCACGGAGGTGACCTGTGCGCGGTAGCCTAGACCTGAATGAGCTGTGGGAACTGATGTCGGCGGCCACGCTGGAAACCCTGTATATGGTGGCGCTGGCCGGGCTGTTTACGTTTCTGATCGGCCTGCCGCTGGGTGTGCTGCTGAAGGTCGGGCGTCACGACGGTATTCTGCCGCTGCCGCGCCTGAATGCGCTGCTGGGTGCGGTGGTTAACGTCGGTCGTTCTCTGCCGTTTGTGGTGCTGCTGATTGCGCTGATCCCGCTGACGCGCATCATTGTCGGGACCACGCTGGGCAGCAGTGCGGCTGTCGTGCCGATCACCATTGGTGCCATCCCGTTTTTTGCCCGCATCGTCGAAAACGCGCTGGATGAGGTCAATAAAGGACGGATTGAAGCCATCGTGTCAATGGGCGGTAGCGGCTGGCATGTGGTCAGCAAAGTCCTGTTGCCGGAAGCGTTACCCGCGCTGCTGGCAGGCATGACGCTGACGCTGGTGATGCTGATTGGTTTCTCTTCGATGGCAGGCGTGATTGGCGGCGGCGGGTTAGGCGACCTGGCTATCCGCTACGGTTACCAGCGTTTTAATCAGCCAGTGATGATTGGCACCGTGGTCGTTTTGATCCTGCTGGTGCAGGCCGTACAGATGGTGGGCGATCGCCTGGTGCGACAGCTGGCTCATCGCCGTTAATTCAGCAAAATCTGGCGCACGCATAGTATACTGTCTGAATTCGCTTCATTTTTTTCCTTCAGACAGGATTGGTCATGGAAATACGGAACGTTAATCGGGCGCAATTATGCCAGGTCACCAGCTACGGCCTGATTTTTATTGCGCTGTTCGCCATCTTCCCGCTGCGTTTGTTGCCCTGTTTTCTTGCCGGCTTTATCGTCTATGAAACCATTCTGGCCCTGACGCCCTTAGTGGAACGTCTGGTGAAGGGGCCGATTGCCCGCTGGATCAGCATTATGTTTCTTAGCGTGGTGATTATTCTTTCGCTGGTCACCGGCATCACCAAGCTGATCGGCTTCCTATTGCATGACTTCCAGAACCCTGCCGCCTTCCACGCCACGGCCAGCAAACTGCTGGAGGATGCCCAGCACACGCTGTCGCCCGTGATTACGCGCTATCTGCCTTCGGACATCGATGAACTGCAGAACCAGGTAGTGACCTGGCTGCGTGAACATCTGGTGGTGGTGCAGACCTTTGGCCGCAGTGCGGCACATACCTTTGCCACCATGCTGATTGGCATGCTGTTGGGCGCGATCATCTCACTGCGCACCAGCAGCGGAATCCGCCCTGAAGCGCCGCTGAAGCAGGCGATGCTGGACCGCTTAACCACCCTGGCGGCGGCGTTTCACAATGTGGTGTTTGCACAGATTAAAGTGTCGCTGGTCAATACCATCCTGACCTGCGGTTTCCTGTTCGGCGTGTTGCCGATGTTTGGCCTGCATTTCCCGTTTGCTAAAACCGTCGTGGTGCTGACCTTTATCGCCGGGCTGCTGCCGATTATCGGTAATCTGATTTCCAATACGGTGATTGTGCTGATCGGTCTTTCTATCTCGCTGGAAGCCGCGCTGATTGCCCTGATTTACCTCGTGCTGATCCACAAGCTGGAATACTTTATCAACGCGCGGATTTTTGGCAGCCGCATCAGCGCCAAAACCTGGGAGATCCTGTTAGCGATGCTGGTTTTTGAATCGGCCTTTGGCCTGGCCGGCGTGGTGGCCGCCCCGGTCTATTACGCCTACCTGAAAGCGGAGCTGCGTGCCAGCAGACTGATTTAGGGCTATTTTACTTGCGCTATGCTGGCCGGGAAACTTCCCGGCCCTGACGGATAATCCATGTCGTTATTGACCACGCTGCTTCATCAGATCTTTATTTCCATGCCGCTGTTTGTGCTGATCGCTCTGGGATGGCTGCTGGTGCGCTGGCGTCAGTGGCCGGAGAGTATCACCAGCGCCATTAACCGGCTGGTGTTCCGCGTGGCGCTGCCTGCCATGCTGTTTCGCCTGATGTGCGACTTCAGTGATGGGCCGTCGGTGGATGCCCGCCTGCTGATTGCCTTTTTCGGCGGCTGTCTGCTGGTGTTTATCATTGGCCGGATTGTGGCATCTAAGGTGTTTAAGCTTGATGGCGTGGCCGGTTCGGTGTTTGCCCTCGGCGGGATTTTCTCCAATAATGTGCTGCTGGGCCTGCCCATTGCCCGCGTGATGCTGGGTGACGAGGCGATCCCCTCCGTTGCGCTGGTGCTGGTGTTTAACGGCTTAATTCTCTGGACGCTGGCCACCGTTTCGGTGGAGTGGTTCAGGCATGGGGCGCTTAACCTGAAGGGCTTCGGTAATACCGCGCTCAGCGTACTGAAAAACCCCCTGATTATCGGCATCCTTTCCGGCACCTTGTTCAGCCTGACCGGGCTGCCATTGCCTGTCTTCGTTGATCAGCCCGTGACCATGCTGGGGCAGATCGCCGTGCCGTTGGCGCTGGTGGCACTGGGCATGAGTCTGGCGAGTTACCGGATTAAAGAAGGGCTGGCCATCAGCTATGCGCTGAGCGCCATTAAGCTGATCGTGCAACCCCTGGTCGTGTGGGGCCTGGCCTGGATGATTGGGCTGCCGCCGATGGAAAGTAAAGTGGTGGTACTGCTGGCCTCCATGGCCGTGGGCGTGAACGTGTATCTAATGTCGCAGCAGTTTAACGCGCTGACCGGACCTGCGGCGACCAGCATGTTGCTGACCACGCTTTTTTCGGCAATTACCACGCCAATTCTGATGCTTACGATGGATTGGGTGTATGGGTGAGTGAGGGAAAATGTGGGGGTGAGAAAGCTCTTCTGCAAAACCCCTGCAAAACTCTTCTGCAAAACCAGGCAGTTTTATACCGCCACGACCTTCCATTCCTTACCCCGATCATCATTATATTTATCAGTCATTGTCCTGCTTTTATGGCCCAAAAGAGTCTGTGTATCGATACCCTGATCCCGGTATAAGCGTTCTGATAATGAGCGCTGTTCATGGAAGCTTGGTGGCGTTCCAGATGACCAGGACAGCTCAGACTTATCACGAGCCCTTGAGAAGGTAATTGTTATCGAAACCTTTTTAAGCTTCTCGCCGGGTTTGCAATTCCCCTGAGAATGCCGCTGATGCAATATCCACGGGCTAAGAATTGAGTCCCTGCAAATCGCGATCACCTCTCTCAATGACATTCCGATAGCATCGCAACGAAGCGAAAGCGGTATAGCAACTTTTGATCCGGTCTTCTCCTGAACTATATGCAGGGCATCATCCCAAATGTCAGAAAATTTCATTTCAGAAATATCACCAACACGCTGCCCGGTAACAAGAGCGAGTAGCATCGCCCGTGATACCCATGGTTGCATCTTTTCGGCTTCGGCATAGATGACATGCCACTCTTCGAGAGAAAGGCGTTGCCGGTTAACCCGGGCTTTAGGATTTTTGGTTGCTAGGGCAGGGTTATAGCCCGGTGGAACTTCTCCGGCATGCTGTGCTTCTCTGAATACGTCAATCAGCACAGACCTGCTCAGCTGGGCCATCCTTGGCACGCCGCGTGTAACGTATTCATCAATAATTACGGCGATGTCCCTTGTACCCACTTCATTTAGTGGACGAATACCGCATTGTGTGACCAGCGATCTGAGTGCTGACTCTCTGCCTGCTGCGGTAGCCGGTTTGATTTCCCCAGCTGCGACTTTGCGAACGAGGATCTTGCTATACTCTTCTACCCATGACTTTGTGGTAATGCTCTTGCCACTGCTTTTAGCTATCTGCTCCCGTGCCCTGAGCATGTTCGCCATCTGATTCTCAGCTAACCGACTGTTAGCCTCAACGGCTATTACCTTTGCTGTAGCTTCATCGGTGCCGAGGCCGTGAAACTTCCCGGTCACAGGGTGTTTGTAGCGCCAATACACCTTTTTGGTTCGAGCATCGGTATAGCATGACAGCCCGGCGATGCTTACGTTGTATTTACGTGGACGTGCCATCAGCAAGAATCCTTTTCAGTCGGTCATCATCATTGTTTTTTATCGTGGGCTTGATGCCATATCCCACAAATCGAGCAGTACGTTCTACACGCCAGCAACGCCCAGCTTTAAAAGGAGAGGGGGATATCATGCCATTTTTTGCGTACTTTAAAAGGGATGGCATGCTGGGGATCGGCTCGTCGAATTCTTCCTTTGCCCAGTCCTGTAATTTGATAGTTCTGCTCATAGAAATGGCCTCACTATAATGGTGATTGACGGTCGTTGAGTCGGTCACGCTACTTTCTCCTCTGTAATGCACATTTCTGGCAGGTTGGCGCGCACAAGCGCTTCGGCGAATGGAGGCGGCACGGCGTTGCCGCAGCGGGCAACTTGTTTATCTTTCGCGTATTTGTTGCCACGGTAGTCCTGATCAATCACGTACCATGCTGGGAAGCCCTGAGCGGCATACAGCTCTTTCGGCTGCAGCATGCGCATGCCGATATCAACGATCCGGTATGTCACGCCATCAATCAGAACGAACTCATTCAGCCCATGCTGGCGCAGGAACTCGCTGACCAACGCCGCGCGCACCTCGTCATAGTCCTGCATTGCCAGACTGGTCTGGATTTCGCCGAAGTGCTGACCGCCAGCTGTGACCGTTTGCAGCGGTGTGTCGGTGGGCTGTCCGGTGTTGGTGCCGCGCATTTTGATGACGCTCGACGTCACCAGGGCGTGGTGATCCGTGGTTGTGACGGTGTGCATGGGGCCATCCAGAGGCGCACCTGGCCCGGTATAGTTCCCACCGAAGTGCTTGGCCAGAAACGCGCTGGCAATCGCAAACTTATTGCCGCCGGCAGTGACGGTTCCTGTAGGTTTATGCAGGTCCAGTACACGTGGAGCCTGGCCGACACGCTCGCCGTATCCCATCTGGATTAGCGTCGGGCAAACCAGTTGGCTTTTACCGCCGCCGCCGGCAGTAACTGTCCCGGCAGGCTGGTCGATTGCATGACCGATGCTTGCGCCGAACTGACGGGCAATAACTGGCGCAATCACGCATGAGTGATTAGTGTTAACAACGGTATTCATCGGTTGATCAACGCTGCGCGGCTTCGCTGAGTATTTCGGGCCGCCGGCGCCAGCGGTAAACGGTACCAGTTTGGGATTAACCACAGCGTAGCCCGTCTTTTTCGTGATGGTCTGTAGCGGCGCATCCAGACCCTGGCCCCGGAAAGTGTCATAACTGGTTTTGCTGCTGGTGTGGTTGCACTTCACGATGAAAGGCGTGGGGTTGTCGATCACGAAGCGCTGAATGCCACGGGCAATGCGCTTAAGCGTATTTTCAGCCAGCGGCTTTTTACGGGAGAAAATCGACGGGCAGGGCAATGACCAGTCGATGCATTCGGCGGCAGTGCGCCACGGTTTGAGCTGGCCGCTTTGCACCGGCAGTGATTTCGGGTCACCGTGCGACTGTTCCGGCCAGACTATCGGCTGCCCGTCGCAGCGCATCACCATGAAGAAGCGTTTGCGGATCGTCGGCGCGCCGTAATCGCAGGCCTGCAACTCCCGGTATTCGACGGTGTAGCCCAATCCAGTAATGAGCCGCTGTGCCGCCGGACTGTCCCGGCCGATCTGCAGGAAATCGCACACTTCATCCAGCGCCGGGTGGTCTGCCTGTACGCCAGTGCTGAGCATACCGACGAACGCGGCGAATGTTTCGCCAGCATACGACGGGTCAGGGCGTTCTTCATTTTCCAGAAGCGGCCCCCAGGTCTGAAATTCTGTAACGTTTTCCAGCATGCCTACGCGGAAATTGGTATCCAGCGCCCAGCGCAGGACAATCCATGCTAATCCACGGATCTCCTTCTTCACCGGGGTGCTGCCTTTCGCTTTCGAGAAGTGGCGGCAGTCCGGGGAGAACCATGCCAGCCCCACTGGCGCGCCGCTGGTGGCTGCCACAGGGTCAATATCAAACACCGATTCGCAGTAATGCAGCGTGTCGGGGTGGTTTGTTGAGTGCATTGCGATGGCGTTCTGGTCGTGGTTGATAGCGATATCCACGCTGCGCCCGGTTGCCATTTCAATGCCGGTACTGGCTCCGCCGCCGCCGGCGAAGTTATCTACGATGATTTCACGCATTCGGGAATTCCTTAAAAGTTGATGCCAGTGACTGAGCCATAACGATGATCCTGCCGGATGGCGCGCGGTCCAGCAGTAGATGGTTGATGTGCTGCATAACTTTGCGGTTTTTGTCTGATGGCAGATCTGCGAGGTGTTCTATTCCCCGAGCAATGCGGTGCACTTCTTCTGGCCAGACGTCGTTTTCGGTTTCCGGCAGCGGCTGGGCGGCGGGTGCTGGTGGAATCATTCTGGCCGCCGCCAGCTCAATCTGCCGCATGAACGCGGCGCCGCGCGCTTCGAGTTCATCGCGGCTCACGTAATCAAACTTGGGCCCGCGCCACGTTTTATCGAACACTGCGATTGCCGCGCCGAATCCGGCGGATGATTCCGCCGGCTGACCCTCTTCCGGACGGTACCACACCGGCAGGTCAAAGCTGATGCGCCCGCGAATGAATGCGACGTGATCCGCTTCTTCCGGCCACCAGACCTCTCCTGTTGCCGCTTTAATCAGAAAAACATAGCGGCCACCGGCTTCACGCATGGCAAGCGTGTGAGCCATGATGTGGCGCATGCCGGTGATGTACTGGCCGTCGTGCTGGCTGGCTCGGGAATATGGCGGATTTGCGTAGCCAGCGCCGTTCAGTTCCGCCAGGCGTGCACTCCAGTCCTGAGTGAGCGCGTTATCCTCGGCACTGTAGAACGCTTCACACTTGGCATTGTCACGATCGGCGAAAAGGTCTAGCACGAACGGGCCAAATTTTGAGTTGATGCCCCACCACAGCCGATCCGGTGACCGCCACTGGTCGCCGACCTCCTTCAGCTTGTGCGTGGGCGCTGCGCGAAGGGCTTCGAGAGCTGCGCAGTACGGGTGAATAATCATTTGAGGGTTAGCTCCGCAATCAGGGCCGCGATAAGCAGCAGGATCAGCACGGCAGCCGGGCAGGCGCCGTCATAGGAAAGTTTGTGGCGCGCAGGTGGCGCCGGAATTTTTTTTCATGTGATGAGGGGCGTAAAAAAACCGCCAAGGTGGCGGTTAGTTTTTTAGTATGAGCTGTGAACTTGTATTTATTAATTATTAATTATCATGTTATCCCAACTATTGTTAACAATACTTTTGGGGCTATGAATGCAAAAATAAAAAGAAAAAGCATAAATGCACAATGTTTTACGAAGGATGTGCTGGTGAAATATTCACCACCTTTGCTTATACCTGCCATGAAGACAAAAATGAAGCTTAATGTACACGACCAAAGTATAAGAATAATTGCTAACGCGGTGCTAAGCTGCATATCTTTAGAGAAGATATTTACAGATATCGAAATGAAAGTAAAGAACGAAGCAAATAATGCGATTACAGCAAGAATTGAATTTCTGGCATTTACTACTTCCCCCTCGAAGGATTTAACGCTTTCATTCAGTCTTTCTTCAGCATCAAAAATTAAAGTGTCAAATTCAGTTAATTTAGCTTGTTGCGTTGTTATCATTCCCATTAATTTAGTGGACATGATTTTGCTTTTTTTTATTTCTTTTTTATTTTCAGATAGACTTACCTCAAAGCCAGATATCTTTACTGACGCGTCGTTCCATAAGGTAAAAATGGCATGGTTAAAACTTTGATTCGGACTTGTAATGTTCGAGGTTGAGTTTTTTTCAGAATTTTCTGTGTTATTGGTGTTGATGTTTTTTGTATTACTAATGAAATCGATAGGGCTATTTTCTTTAGCTCCTCCATGGAGGGTATGCAAAAGATCCCCATTAGTGGTGTTTTTCTTATTTGTTTGAAATTTAAGAAAATTGTTGTTGGTTGAAGAAGCAACGCTTTCGATTTCATTGTCTGAATTTAACTGCAACTTCCCAGTATTAGTACTGGGTGAGTTAATAAAGCTAATTCCATTCCGGTCCTTGTTATAATCAATTGAGTTTGATTGAACTAGGGGGATAAAATTTTTTAAGCCTTTTTTAGAAGATTTCATTTCCCCCCCCCTATTCAGGAATACTCACTTTATCCCTAAATGTCTCAATGACAACATTTATATTGTTATGAGATGAATAATCATCTTCCATACTAGTGTTAATATCAACTTGCTTAACAAGAATTATTTCGTTGCCATCTATGCTCTTCCCTGTGTTGTAAGTGGTTATGTTGTTAAGTTGCACATTATCATTAAAGAGTGGTCTGTTGTAAGAAATGGAAACATCACTGAGATCTTCTGTTTTTTTGATTCTTTCTGAATTTAAAAATCTATCGGCAATGTATTTATTAGGGTTCTCAGCGTCAATAAATCCAATTGCAACCAAACCAATTCTGTTGATTTTTTTATTTATTTTTTCATGTGCATCACAAATGCTCTTAATCATGGAGCAAAAAGAATTCATGTCGAACTTTTCATCAACGGTACTATGGTCATAATAAAAGTCACAACGCAAATTTGAGCACTGAAGGCGAAATTTATTGTCAGTTGAATGCAATTGCAATCTAGGTATTTCTGCAGGGGCATCTTTTGGTAAAAAACCAAAAGATTGAGCATTTTCGAGTGTTACATTTAAGATTTCTTTAATGGATTTTTTGAAGAAATAAGAGAGCCCATCAAAGTCTAAATTTACTTGATCTTTATAAAACACTGCCATTTGGGCCTGAAGAATCTTCACTGGGGTTGTCCTTTTTTTAAACAAATCTTTGTGGTTATTATTACAAAAACCTATCTTAAATGAAAGATCATTGAAAATGAATAATAATTCAGGATATTGCATGATGATTAAAAACGATTATTGTTACTGAGAACCATGAATGGATGGTAAGTGCACAAAGACCTGTATTCCAATCTTGTAACTTCATCAACATCTAGCACAAGTTGAGCTTGTGCTCACTGGAATGAGATGTCGCTGGCTGCTGCGCTGCTTTACATTCCGCTGCTGACGTCCCCATCAGGCGCACGCTCGCATAGCGGTGTAGTGACCAGCGCTGAAGAAATCCATGATTGAAACGCCCAGAGCCTCCGCATATTTCTCGCATGTCGAAATACTGGGTTTATCGTGAGCCATTACGCCATGAACTGAGCGAACGGGGATCCCCATGCGCTTGGCAACCTCATTTAACGGTATGTTGTGAGTAAGAGAAAGGTTTTGAACTGCTAGGCTGAACGAGAACTTTCCCGGCTCTGCCGATGGCGGTTGCTTCTGCTTCAGGCTGCTCAACGCAATCTGGTGCAGGGCTAATGTTGTTTCCATAAAGTCAGCCGATGGAGCGTTACGCGCAATGGCGATTTTAAGCTGCGACATGCGCAGCTCACATTCAGCAATCAGTAAGGGTGTATTCATGCTGCCTGCTCCTTCATGAAAGCAATCCAGTGAGTATTGGCACGCTTGCCGGATGGATGACCAAATGCAGGCTTCTCTGGCGTCAGCGCCAGTATTTCCCGCGTCGCTATCTGGGTTTCATTCCACTTAAAAATGAGAGTGCCGCCCGGACGGAGAACACGGAATGCCTCACGGAAGCCAGTGGCAAGGTCATCGCGCCACGTTGCTTTGTTCAGAACGCCGTATTTGGCGCGAAGCCAGCTGGTTTCGCCTGCATATTCGAGGTGCGGAGGATCGAACACTACAAGGTTGAATGACTCATGCTCGAACGGCAGGGCGCGGAAGTCAGCGACCATATCAGGTGCGATACTCAGTGACCGGCCATCACAAAGCGTGTGCTGTTCGCTTCGGATATCGCAGAACATGACGCGCGGATCGGTGCGGTCGAACCAGAACATTCGGGATCCGCAGCACATGTCCAGAATGGATTTTTTCATCCCTACGGCTCCCAGTAGCTGAGTTCTTCATCGACGTGCCAGCACGCATCGCCCTGGTCTTCGAAAGGAGGCTCACCGCTTTTCTGCCGCTCCTCGATAGTGACTTCGGAGTTACGGCTGCAGAACTCTTTCCACTGCTTGCGGCCTTTTTTCCAGCCCCGGTGCCAGCCCAGTGCTTTCGTTTCGATACGCCAGGCACGGTTGGCCAGCTGCATTTGAGTTTTAGGCATTGGATTCCTCTCTGGTGCGTGGCGCACCGCGATATTCAGGATGTGGACGGTGTTTCGGCGGTGCTATGGCGTGCTTGATTGCTGCCTGCCATGTGGCGCGGTTATTACGCAGCCAGCGCCCGCCGTTCACATCAAAGAAACCATCTGGAACTGGATGGGATAGAGGTTCTAGCACATCACATGGGACGGCTATGGTGTTCTCGCCATCGTTGTAATAGCTGAGGTGGGCCTTTATCTGGCTGTCGGTGTAGCGCCCGGCAGCGGCCATACGACCGCGATAGCCGGAGTCGTCAGGCGCCCATAAAATGATGTACGGGGATCTGCGTTGAGTGTGCGCGATGCTCAAAACGAAATATTCACGCTCAGACATTGGTTCTCCTTCGAAGCGTTGATCGCCAGTCCCGAAAGAGACGCACCCGGGCATTGCCGGGCCGTTAAGCGTCAGAGAGTTGGCGGGGAGTGGGGATCAGGAAGATAAGAAATGGTGAGGGCTAATTTTTATTGCCATATGCTGACTGCATTTCAGCATATATAGCGCTGCCATCATCATCAGGGTCATCATAGGCATTAGCCCAGTCATGCCAGTTGTTGGCAAAGGCTTGCCACTTTTGCCCGTGCTCCAGCATAAGGTCGATTTTTTCGTCAACTTCGAACCCGGGAATTGCTCTAACCATTCGCAGGCAACGACCGAAATCATCTGGATCACGCGGATAAGCAAACTCTGGTTCAGGGAATCCATCTTCACTGAGCACCCAGGCCATATATTTGCTGCTAATACCAACATCATCACTGGACAGCCATGCGGTCAGGCCCATTCCGCTACTGGCTTTAACGATCGGTTTGGCGAACTCTTTCACCAGGCCATCCGCGGCTGCGATAACTGCATTCATCAGACGAGGTTCTGCGGGAAGCCCCGGATGCTGTCGGCATACTTCATTATTAATCGCTGTGAACAAGCTGATTTGGTCGAGTTTATAGCTCATGATTAGCGATCACCTTTCGACTGGTTATACCGGTTCAGGAACAGCACTCGCGCCTGGCGGGGGAGTAGCTGCGACACGATGAAGTCAGCGCAGGGGATGTCTTCGAGAGCAGGCCAAGGCGTGCCGTCATCCATATCGAAGTCGCGGCGCTCAGTGGCCAGCATAATCAGGTCGGCGTATTTGACCGGAGAGGACATCGCTGGTGGCAGGCCGAACTTACTGCGGATCACCGCATCAACTCGGTCCTCAATCACGCGGTACTCCGGTATCAGCGCTTTGAGCGGCGTGCTTATGTCGTTGCAGTAAGCCTCCGCCGCATCGTGCAGCAGCGCCTCTAGGGCGAACTCTGGCGGCACAAGGTAGCTGACGTGCACCGAGTGCTGGGCCACGCTGTAAAAGTCCTGGAGGTGGCCCGTAAAGCGGCAGATATTCGACAGCGCGGCGGCGATATCTTCGATGTTGATGCTGGACGGGTCGGTATCGGTAAAGCTGAAGTGATGTCCGGAAAGGGTGTTAATCCACGTCATACCGTTGGTTCCTGTGCTGCGTTGCGGCGGGCGGTACCGGCGCAGAACTCCGCGCGCTGTTCTGCCCAAAGGATGTTATGGCCGGTGGCTGCACGGGATGCTTGCTGCCACTGGTGGGCCGCTTCTGAGAAACAGCCTTTCTTCTCGCTATCAGCGGCCTGCTGAGCGAGGTTTTTATAGGTCAGTCGCATAAATGCTCCAGAAAGCCCCCGTAGGGGCTGCAAGCTGGGGATCAGAAGGGAATGTCGTCGTCGAAGGGAGGCGGTGTTTGCTGCTGCTGTCCGACATTTCGTGATCCAGCATTGCGCTGCAGGTTTGACTGCTGATGCTGGTTCTGCTGCTGATTACCGAGCATAGAGCGCTGCTGGTTGCCGAGCTGGCCGCTTATTGCCGGGCCACCACCGCCACTCTGTGAGCGCTCATCTTTATCAGTCAGCGATGCGACCAGTTTATCGACCACCTCTGCTGGCAGGTTTTCGACAGCCTCTCGGTATGTTTTGCGCGTTTTGGTACCGAATGCCTGGCGAATTTCGAAACGGTAGCCGTCTTTACCGTCATTTTTGGTGTAAAGAACCTTCTGCAGGACGAAACCGATGGGCTTGCCTTCCAGTTCTTTGCAGTGGTACTCAATTTCCCCCTGCTCATTGCGCACTTCGGTAGCATGCAGAGCGGTTACTTTGGTCAGCCCCATGATGGCGTTGATCATCGCGGTACCGCCACGAAGCGGAGTTCCATCGCGCCCAATGTAAGACAACCGGAGATAGTTGATGCTGCCCACGTCGGCATCAAGCGTGAATTCCATCGACTGTGACTGCGAGTCTGTGTCACGCGCTGAAGTGAATACTGCAGTTTTAATAGTGCCGGCGTAGGTGCCGCCTTCGGATGCACCGGAAGGCCCAGCCGCTTTAGCTGAGTCTGCGTCAAAGGTAAAAATAGGTTGCTGCATTATGCGGTTACTCCGTTGTTGAGTTCATAGTAGTCCCTGATCGCCGCATCAACGGTTGCCAGGTCATTAGGGATTTGGAAATCTTCAAACAGTCCGATGGGAGATTTAACCGGGTCGGTGCCGTCTGACTGAGTGGTGAAGTGGTAACGGCCATCAGTAACCGATGTGCGCAGGGCGATGGTAAACATGCCCTCTACCGTTATTTTTTCGTCCAGCATTTTGCCGATGGTTTTCATCTTGATGCGGCCAGTGGCGGTTTCTTCCGTGTGCGCCAGGAAGTAAACGATCAGCTCGTCTTCCGCCTGCTGCGCCGCCTTCACGACGTCCCATGCACCACCACCGATTTCGGTGAACTTCTCGAATGATTTTTCGCTGCGGCGCCGCATGAATGAGTTGCCCATCACATACTGGAAGTCGTCTATCACGACGAATTTACGTCCGGCCCGGCGGGCGTGGGTGATAATCATCACGATGTCGGAAGCCAGATCCGTGTGGAAGACGTTGCCCGTTTTGGCAACGAAATCGCGCTTTACCCAGCCTTTCGACTTAAATGGGAGCCGTTTGTTTTCTGGGTTAATCAGGAAGCCTTCTTCAGGATTGAGGTGCATCATGCTGGCCGACTTGCCAGACCCTGAGTCACCCAGGATAAGTACTGGGATACCCATATTAGCCTCCTGCTTGCAGGTAATGCCGCATGGTGAACTCCTGATCCTCGTCCAGCTCCATGTTCGCCAGGCACCATTTGAGATAGCCCCGGTCAGTGGCTCCAATCTCCTCAAATGACTTACCCTTGTGCTTGCCGAACCGCATGGCGTGAAGCAGGGAAGGCCGTGCCGTAATCTCACGCATCTGAGCGATGGTGAAMCGGGCGTGCTGGTTAATMGAAATGAGGATYGCYGCKGTCACGTAGCAGTCATACAGCGCRCGGTGAGCATGCAGGCCTTCCGGCACGTTCGCATTCACMTGCAGGTGATAGCGCAGGTACTGGTTGCCGTGGCTCTCCAGTTCTGGCCAGAGTTTGCGCGCCAGCTTCAWTGTGCARATCCACGGTGCGGTGATTTGTGGCAGCTTGCTGCGGTCAAATTTCGCGTTGTGGGCTACGTATACGTCAGCGCCGAGGTAACGACCGATAACCGATTCGATAGGCGGCGCACCGGCGACATCCTCGTTCGTGATGTGATGGATTGCCATGGAGCCAATGCTGATAGGTTCAGGCGGCTTAACGAAGTCGCTCATTGGGTTGCAGATCACACCGTCGACGATATCGACGCTGGCAATTTCACAGATGCCACCTTCCAGGCTGGTTGTTTCGGTATCAGTCACACGTAATACTGGCATGCTGTTCTCCGGTGAGTTGATCGGCAGCAGCATCGCGCTGTGCCAGCTGGTGGTCCAGCTGCTCTAAATCGGCAGGGCCAAGTTGATGTTGTTCGCACAGCGTCAGAATTGTGCTGAACGCCAGGTTGCGCATCGCTTCGTGCAATGAGAATTCAGTGGGGATAAGCGTTATCGACATAACATGTACGTCGCTGTGAAGATAAGCAGGGCGGCCAGCACCGGATTCGTCCAGTGCCGGGTCTGTGGCTTGAAGTCGTCGCCCGTAAGCCGGTGGCGAAACTGCATGCGGTCAATCGGTTTCATGATGCTTTCCTCATTGTGAGGCGCGTTCTCGTTTGTGACGGCACGCGAATGGTCTGCTGATAGCGCTTMGCACATTCAGTGTCAGCGCAGAATTCATGTGCTTCGGCCCGGTCCCAGAATTCGATCAGCTTTTTTCTGATGTCGCCTGGCTGCCGGAACTTGCCGCAGTATTTGCACATCACCGCATCGATAAATTCGGTACCGCATTGCAGAACCGTTGACTCGCAGTGCGTCTGCTCCTTGCCTTCCGGATCGAGATAGTCAACGAACGTTCTCTCGTCGCCCTTATAATCCGGTCGGATGCTGCAGTTACTGAAGGTGACCAGCTGGCTGCCCAGCCGGATCGGGGTGCCCGGCGGCAACTCAGCCAGGCGTTGAGTGGTCAGTTTTGGAATGGCTTGCACGGACACCTCCGTTAGTTAAATGAATGGCAGCACAACCATCGCCAGCACCAGAGACAGGCCAGCGAGGAAGGCAAGCGCGAGGCAAATTTCCATAGGGTTCTCCAGTGAGAGGCGAAAAAAAGCCCCCTGAGGCGGGGGCAAAGGCTACACAGCAATGGTTGGGATTGTGCCTGCCGGAATCGAACCGGCCCCAGTCGGGATCAGCGCTGGTCATACCCATACGACACAACGAGGAGAGCACTGGCGGGACTGTCGGACTGTGTAAGCTGCGCCAGCTAGATCACCGCCAATGCTCTTTTCGTTGGGTGCCGGGGTGATGCCCGGCTTCTTGCCGCCTTTACTTTTAAGCCCAATGCACTGCTGCGGTTCTCCGGGCTGTCTTCACTACTTTTTCTTTTTCAATACAGGCCAAATCAAACCCACAACACCGATAACAAACACAGCATCGGAGACGGTTGATAAAATGCGACTGGTGAAATCAACCGCGATGACCAGAAAAAGAAGCACAGCAACGCCTGCATAGCGCAGCCTGTCGATCACAGATACTGGTCCAGGGACAATTGAAGCGCCTGAGCAATTTTCTTCAGCTGCTTCTCTTCTTCTTCACCGATGCCGTCCTGATCTGCGATATCCAGACACAGGCACAGAACGCTCACTGCATCAGCGGTTCCGGCTACGTCTGCCAGCTCAGTAATTGCCTGTGCGTTAGCACTGCGCGGTGATGCATCGTAACGAGCGCGGATGTTGCTGCTCATTTGGGCAATTTCACCAGCGAACGGGGCGAATGCAGGCAGTGCAGCAATCGTCTTCTCAAGGATGGCGATCTCTTTCGCATCACAAGTTCCGTCGGCGTATGCGATGGAGTAGGCGCCCCAAACGGTGGCTTCAACCGCGTCGCGATTTTCCATCTTCTTCACTTCTGCCACTGCTTTTCGTGCTTTCTTCTTGAATAATCCAAACATTTTTATTTCCTTCATGGTGGTGGAGTAGTTCTCTTTGATGCTGCGCCAGACCACGCTATCAGCCTAAGTCCCGGCCTTTCGGTCCGGCTATGACTGCCTCACTGGTGCTGGCGCAGCTCAAAGAAAACTGCACCCCATCATCGGGGCGCTTCAATTTGCACAGCAGCCCGTTGTGGTTACGGGTTCCCCTCCGCGAACTATCACCCGCAGATGATTCGCCCGCCTGCCTGGTATCCTTACCGGCGCTATTTCATTTTGCCGGGAGCGTTGGCCGCTTCTGGCTGCTGTGAAAACCGAGTTGTTAAAGAGCGGGTCAGCGTTCTGCGGTGGGCTGCGTCGTGCTGATGGAGTGAATTTATCTCAAAGATAAATATTGGTAAATAGCAAAATGATAAATAATTATGCATTCAAAATTATCCATTTGATAAATAAAGGATTATAAATTTATCTTTAAATTATGCAGACGTAAAAAAACCCGCCGTAGCGGGTTTGATTGGGAAACTAATTATCTTTTTTTCGTTTTAACCGAGGCGCGTGTAGTTCATTTCCCACTTCCCAACTACAAATCCTTGGATGTGAAGTTGGCTTTCGTCATCAGAACCTATCTCCCAACGGTCGTATGTCTTATTGTCACTGATCACCATCAGGCGATCTTTAAGCCATTGCAGTCTCTTTATGTGGACGCTGTCACCATATGAGAAAGCATAGATGCCATCACTAACAAATCGGTTAACAGTCACATCAAGCACGACTAACTCACCAGGTTCAACAGAACCACGCATGCTATCGCCTACAGCCGTTGTGATCTTTAAGGAGGCGGCAGGGCGCCCGCCGAACATGCGCTTTGCATATTCTGGATCAATTTCAATTGACTGAATTATATCCGGATACTCACTATTCATTCGCCCTCCACCACAACTAAATTCGGTATCTAGTTGCTCTATCCTGTATGTATGATCAGTATAGTTTTTAGAGAGATTTAGCAAGGAGTATTCCTTGTTGTTTCCCGCACCAGAGGCCGAATCTAAAAATTCATGTGGCACATCAAGCCAGCCTCTGCCAAGCCCCAGGGATTCTTCAACACGTCTCGCCACAACGTCACCGATGTTCCGTACAGGCTTAGAAGATGCGACCTGACTTAACTGGCTAGCAGGCATGCCAACGTCATCAGCGAAGTTTGCTTTAGATTTACCTGACCGCACGTACTCGTCCATCAGGTAGCGCAAATTTATGCGTCTTATTTCTTTAGTTTCCATCCCTTCATCATCCCAACTTTTATCTAAATGATAAATGTGCTTGCTGATAAATCGTGTTGCGGTAAATTTATCATTAAGATAAACTCGAATTTATCATCCATTGCAGGGTATTGCTTATGAGTAATGAACTACTCCGCTGGCGCCGGGAATCTTCTAATGAAGATTGGGAAGCCTTGGCCGCTTTAGCTAAAACCTCCGTTGGTTATCTGGATCAGATTGCGTATGGCTTTCGCCGTGCCTCTCCAGACAAAGCGTCTGATATCGAAAGTGCTTCAAAGCAGTTCGAAAAATATCAGCCAGTAACCAAAGAGAATCTTGTATTCGCAGCAGCAAGAAATAGCGCTGCATAACCAACCAGTAAACAGGGAAAATTATTAATGAATTCAATTGCAACCACACGCAACGTTAAGGCGCGTGAAATTCAGAGCGAGATTTTAAGCCGCATCGCCGTGCAGGGGGTTACGGCAGTTGCGAAGCAGATCGGCGTTGATAAGTCCCAGGTAAGCCGCTGGCAGAGTAAGGGCGGTCTGGTTGAGAAGGCCAGCCAACTGCTTGCGGTGATCGACTTTCAGAAGCCTCAGGGTTTGGTGCTTTTCCAGGGGGAGGACACAGCAGACCTTGCTCGCGGTCTTGTCGCGATGCTGGATCACCTGCGGAATCATGCCGGAGGAACTGGTGGATGAAGACCGTTTTGTTGAAACCGATCAGCCATACCGCGATCACCGGGGAGTTGTTGTGCGCGTCATCAGCTATGACCGCCAGGAGCGCAGGATTATTTTTATGCGGCCCAATTACCCGCATCCATGCTGCGTGCCGAAATGGTATTTCGAGAAATTTTTCAGGAAGTACGAAGGGAAAGGTGAAGGCTGAACAGGTAGGACTGAACAGCCGGGTACCACATTGCTTAGCTATAGCGAGGTCAATTATGCGTCAGAAAACCAAGTCAGCGCAACCACAAAATACTGTACATAAAGACATGGCCCGGGATCAGCTTGCCCGGGGATTTACTCCAGAGGCAGTCAACCGGCTGCGTCAGCTTCTCGAGCAAAACAAACGCGCGAGGGAAGGGAATGAGTAATACCGCCGAGATCATCAATTTCCGCGCTCGTAGTGAGCGTGAGGAGCAGCGCGTGGCTGATACCGACGATGGCTATGCCAAGCTGGCTAACATGCTGCTGGAGGAGTATGCAGGCGCGGATCTTACTAAGCGCCAGTTCAAGGTGCTACTGGCTGTCCTGCGGCTGACCTACGGGTGGAATAAAAAAATTGACCGTATCAGCGATTCGCAGATTTCGGAGATTGCTCGCCTGCCGGTTAAGCGCTGCAATGAAGCCAAATTGCAACTGGTTGAAATGAATATTCTTATCCAGCGTGGCCGCCAGTTTGGTCCAAACAAAAACGTCTCTGAATGGCGCATCCCTCAAAACGAGGGATTATCCCTCAAATTAGGGGATGAAAACTCCCTCAAATTAGGGGGGCGCTATCCCTCAAAGCAGGGGGACACCAAAGACATTATTCCTAAGACAGTAAAAACAGATCCCCCTAAAGCCCCCAAGGGGGAATTTTCGGAGGAGGTAATCTCACAGGCAAAACAGGTCCTGGAGTATTACAACGAACTTACAGGGACCACCTGCCGCTCTGCAGAAGCCTTTGCCGTTTTACTGACTGAACGTTCCGCCCGGGCCGCATACACAGTGGACGACCTGAAGCTGGTGGTGCGCTGGGTTGTGCTCACCTGGAAGCGCCGCAACGGCAACGGCACCGTGGCCAAGCCATCGAACATCTGCCGGGTTAACCGCTTTGACGGGTATCTGGCTGACGCATCCGCATGGTTGGATACCTACGTTGAGATTGACTGTGCAGCTGTGGTCGATGCTTACAACGAACTGGCTGGCGAACGCATGCCTCCAGCAGAACTGGACAGCGACCGGGAAGTGATGATCCGCGAGTTCGTCACGCACATGAGCAAGAAAACCGTGGAAGCCTTCCGCGCGTATTTCTCTGCGTTCCTGGCCGAGGCCCGCCCGTATTACTTCGGTGAAAGCCCGTCTGGCTGGCGCGCTAACTTCGATTACCTGATGAAGCCTGACACGCTACGCAAGGTACGGGAGGGTTCACTGTGAGCGACCTGTATCTCGAAGCCAGCGTGATCGGCAGCCTGCTGCACGCAGGGCTTACACCGGATGCCAGCGATGTGTTGAATACTCTTGACCCGAAAGCGTTTACCCACCCGTTCTACGTGAAACTGTACGTTGAGATTAAGCGCCAGGCGACCCAGCGCAAGATGATTGACGCGCTGCTGGTGGCAAATGCAATGGGTGACGAACCGGGTGTATTTGCCGATGTCATGGAAACTGTGAAAACCATGCCCAGCGCAGCAAACCTTAAAGGGTATGCGAAAAGCCTGAATGAGAAGTTTGTGATCCGCAGCTTCGCCCAGCTTATGGAAACTAGTTACGACAGCATTACCGGGGCCAACAACCATGAGCAGGCTATGGAGAACATCCAGGCGTTTACCAGCCAGGTAATGGCGCTGGGTCGACCCGCTGACGAGGTGGTACCGGTTCGTGTTGGTGATCTGCTTGATGGCTACATGGACACGCTGGAAAAGCGCGTCAGTGACGGAGACGAGTCATATACCGTTAAAACTGGCATCGAATCCCTGGATGAAATCACCGGGGGGCTGAACGACACCGACCTGATCATCATCGCTGCGCGTCCAGGCATGGGCAAAACCGAGCTGGCATTAAAAATCGCTGAAGCAGTGGCGCAGCGCATGATCACTCTCGGTACCGAGCAGGTAAAACGGGGGGTGCTGATCTTCAGTATGGAGATGCAGGCACAGCAGATTGTCGAACGCCAGCTGGCAAACGCCTCGAACGTATCGGTATCAATGCTGCGTAAAGCTTCCCAATTGGATGATGAGGACTGGGGCCGGATCTCGATGGGGATTGGTCAGCTGGCAAACCTCGATGTGTGGGTTGTTGATGCCACTAACCTGAGTATTAACCAAATCCGTGCAGTGGCCTCACGTCATAAGCGCGCTTATCCCGGCCTTTCGCTGATCATGGCTGACTACCTCGGCCTCATTAAAAAACCTGCTGCTGAACGTAACGACCTTGCGATCGGGGAAATTACCCGTGGGTTGAAAACAATGGCGATGGAAGAAAAAACGCCGGTTGTGTGCCTCAGCCAGCTTTCGCGCGACGTTGAGAAACGGCCAAACAAACGCCCTGTAAACGCGGATCTGCGCGACAGCGGCAGTATTGAGCAAGATGCAGACGGTATCTGGTTCATCTACCGGGACGGCGTTTATAACCCGGACAGCCCGGCGGCTGATATTGCTGAAATCATCGTTGGCAAGAACCGACATGGGCCAGGCGGCACGGCTTATCAGCGATTCCATAACGGTCATTTCAAAGACATTGACCAGGCAGAGGCGGCACAACTGGCTCGCGAACGCCCATCACACAGCAGCAACGCCCAAAGGAGAGATTTTTGATGCAGGTTTACGATATTTGCCCTCTGCCAAAGCCCCGGCAAACGCAGCGCGACCGATGGGCTAAGCGTCCGGCCGTTCTGCGGTACCGGGCGTTTTGCGACGAAGTACGCCTGCGCGGTGTAGTGCTTCCCGTCTGCCGCTCGCACGTCACGTTCGTGATGCCCATGCCGCCCAGTTGGAGTAAGAAAAAGCGCGCGGCACACGCTGGCCAGCCGCATCAGCAGAAACCGGATGCCGACAATCTGCTCAAAGCGTTGATGGACGCCATCTATCACGACGACTGCGCGGTGTGGGATGTGCGCGTTACAAAGCTGTGGGGCGAAACCGGCAGCATCAAAATTATCGAAACAGCCTGAGGAGGCCGTATGCCAGAACTGACCGTGATACAGAAAAATGTCTGCCGCTTCATCAGGGATTTCTCTGCTGACAACGGATACGCACCGTCGCGTCAGGAAATGTGCGACCACTTCGGCTGGAAGTCCTGCAACGCCGCAGAGGCCCATATCAAAGCGCTCATGAACAAAGGCGCCATATCAAATAAGCCCCGCAAGCCGCGCACGCTCAAGGTGCTGATCGACGTTTGACCGCAGTGAAGCCGTGACAGCAGTAGAGCCAGATAAGAAAAACAGACCGAAACGATAAGGGGAAACAACAGTGAGAATCGAAGCCGTGTTAAAACATTTCAGTCCAAAAAGCCTGATGATCACCGACATCCCCGGCGCGACCGCATCGGAGAACCTAAGCGGCACTGACGTGATGGCCGCTATCGGCATGTGCCAGGCGTCCGCCAGTTTCGGTATGAGCGCTTACCTCGGTAAAGCGGGCATCAGCCAGCACGATCGGGAAGATGCCGCCAAAGCACTGGCGCTGTATGCCCGTAAAACCGCCCCTGCGCTTCTCAGTAAGGCCGCTGGCAGAAAAATGGGACAGTGCATGATAGTGCTGGCTAAATTCGCCTACGACGATTACGCGCGTTCTGCTGCTGACACCAAAAATTGTCCTGACTGCCGGGGGCGAGGTGTCACGAATACACTGGCAAATGTCATGACGCATCCGGGGTGTGGGGAGAAAACTCCGCCAACTTATCAGTTGCAGCTGGTGGAAAATCAATGCGTGACATGTCACGGCAAAGGAAAGCTGTCAGCGCGCTGCCGCTGCGGTGGTACCGGGCGGGTTCGTGACATCGAGAAATCAAAGCTGGTGGGTGCTCCGGTTGAGAAAGATTGCGAGCGGTGCGATGGGCTTGGATTCAAGCGCCAGCCTTCCACGCTGGCGTTTACCGCCATCAGGCACCTGGTCCCTGACCTAAACGAACGCACGTGGCGCCGCAACTGGAAACCGTTCTATGAAAAGCTGATCACTAAGTGCGAGATTGAGGAGAGTTGTGCAGGGGATGAGTTCCAGAAAATTACCCGCTGATGAACAAATTACAGCAAATGCCTATTGCTTTTTGTCCGAAATTGGATAAATATCTCTCCCATCGTGGGATTTTAATGCCCACAGACAATTAAACGAATTCGAAGGCTCCGCAAACGCGGGGCCTTTTTTCTTTCTGCGTGCTGAAAAGAGTTGCTGGATAAGTGAACGAGAGTTATTTGTGTGTCACGGTAAGAATTAGGAAAAAGACATGCAAAACCAGCAACATATGACAGAGGCAGCAAAGGCTGTTTTAAATGAATTGAATGATATTCCGGCTACTGCCGGGGAAATTGCACAGAATACGTACCTGACGCTTGAGCGCTGCCAGTTGATACTTACGCAGTTGGTGATGGCAGGTTTTTCAGAGTGCGTGTTCGGATGCTATAAGCGCCTCCACTAACGGAGGCTTATGCTGTGAAATGGGCGGCTGGTAGATGTTGGTAGCATCGACCAGCCATTCTCCCGTTGAAGAGATCACGGGTGAACCAAGGCCCACCGCTTAGTCGACAAGCGAGAATGAGCCTATCAAAAAAGGCCCAAACGATCCATGAAAAACACTGGTTATTTATCCAGTATAGAGTTGGTGAACGCTGACTCACTCTCTTACATCAAAACTCTGCCTGATAACTCCATCGACCTCATAGCCACTGACCCCCCGTATTTCAGGGTAAAGGATTGCGCCTGGGATCGTCAGTGGGAAAATATTGCTGACTATCTGGCCTGGCTGGATGAGTTTCTTTCCGAATTCTGGCGTGTTCTGAAGCCGAACGGCAGCCTGTATATGTTTTGCGGCTCAAAACTGGCGGCTGATACTGAGTTGCTTGTGCGCCAGCGAATGCAGGTGTTGAATGTTATCACCTGGGCTAAACCCAACGGGCCGTGGTTGAGACAGAATAAAGAATCCCTACGCGCATTTTTTCCGGCCACTGAGAAAATCATCTTTGCCGGACATTATGGGTCTGAAGGTTTCGCGAAGGGGCAGGCGGGGTATGCCTCAAAGTGTGCTGCACTAAAAGGTCAAGTCTTTGGGCCTCTGATTGATTACTTCATCAGTGCGCGTGAAGCTCTGAATATCTCAGCAAAAGAGATTAACCAGGCCACTGGAAGCAAGATGTGTAGCCACTGGTTCTCGCGGTCGCAATGGCAGCTTCCCAATCCCGCCCAGTATGAACAGCTGCAAATGTTGTTTGAGCGCAAAGCAAGGGAGATGGGTATCACCAGCCCGCTGGTGGGTGACCATTCTGGCCTTACTGAGAAATACCAGGGTTTACAGGCGCAGTATTCAGCGTTACGCGACGAATATGATGATCTTCGCCAGCAATATGAAAACCTGCGACGTCCTTTCAGCGTCACCCGAGACGTGCCTTATACCGACGTCTGGACATTTGCACCTGTTGCCAGCTATCCCGGCAAGCATCCCTGCGAGAAACCAGCGGATCTGATGGAACACATCATTTCAAGTAGCAGCAGGCCGGGGGATGTTGTTGCTGATTTCTTCATGGGATCGGGGGCAACTGTCAAAGCGGCTAAGAAGCTGGGCCGCCGTGGGATCGGTGTCGAGCTTGAAGAAGAGCGTTTTTTACAGACTAAAGCAGAGATAGAAGCAGAATAAAAAAATGCGTCCACTGCGTCAGTGCGGGCTATTAATGTGAAAATGCACCCACACAGTGGCCTTTCAGCTTTTATGGGATGTCACGATGTGGGGCATAGAGCTTTCCTTCAACAACGATGGCAAGTGGCATTCACTGCATATTTCAAGGCTGCCATAGAGCTTCCTTATTTCGTTTCAACGCCATCCCAATCCATAACTTTCCCCTGATTTCACTGCGGGGTGGCGTTCTTTTATTCCCTTTCCCATCACACACACGGCACCAACGGCAATCGCCGAGGTGAGAATATGAAAATGGATCAACAACCTGGCAATATCGTCACCCAATTCTTTGCGTGGCTCGGGATCATTGCGTCGGGCCTCGGATGGTCCACCCAAGAACTGATTTATTTCATCTTCGGTGCTGTGGGCCTCGTCATTTCACTCGCTTCATATATCAACGGGCGTATTGATGCCCGGGCGGCCCGGAGAGAAGACGAGCGCCGGACAAAAATCATGGAAGACTACATCCGCGATGTTCAGCAAAAACCATTAGAGCAGCGCCCCAGTGCTGTTGAAGTCATCTCTGAAGCAGCAGCAAAAGCAGAGGCGTGAATGGCAAACCTGAAAACAAAGCTGAGCGCTGCGGTTCTGGCGCTAGTGGTCGGTGGTGCGTCAGCCCCGGTGATTCTGGATCAGCTGCTGGACGAGAAAGAGGGCAATCACCTCACGGCTTACCAGGACGGTTCGAACATTTGGACAATCTGCCGTGGTGTCACCCGCATTGATGGCAAGCCTGTTAAACCCGGCATGAAGCTGACCTCTGAAAAGTGCAGGTCCGTTAATGCTATCGAGAATCGCAAGGCTTTGGCCTGGGTTGAGGCTAACGTACGAGTCCCTCTGACTGAGCCACAGAAAGCGGGTATTGCCTCTTTCTGCCCGTATAACATTGGACCGGGCAAGTGCTTCACTTCAACGTTTTACAAAAAGCTCAATGCCGGGGACAAGCCGGGTGCCTGCGCTGAGATTAAGCGCTGGGTGCATGACCGGGGGCGCGACTGCCGGCTGACGAAAGGTCAGGTGAATGGCTGCTATGGTCAGGTCGAGCGCCGGGATCAGGAAGCCGAATTAACGTGTTGGGGGTTGGATAAATGACGTGGCGAGCTTTCATCATCACTCTGGCAGTGATAGTGGCTATCTCCATCGGCTATGGAGAGGTTCGCTACCTGAACGGCTGGTATGCGCATTCAGCGAAGGTTAACGCCGATGCCGCGAAGAAGGTTACTAAAGCCAATAAGGCGCTTGAACCAGCAGAGGCGAAGGCGGCAAAAGCACAGGCCGAAGCAACTGTTATTTACCGGACAATAACCCGTGATGTGGTGAAATATGTTCAAGACCCGAATCGCACTGTCTGCAAGTTTGATCCTGATGCTGTCAGCATGCGGCAACGCGCCATCGACGCTGCCAACAATATCCCAGGATTTGATGCAGGAGCCGTGCAGACTCAGCCCGGCCGGAAGTGATAGCGATGCTGACCTGCAATCGGATGTGGAGAGTGCTGCATGCGTTGCACAGCTACGCCTGAACAACTACCGATGGCAGGAATGGTATAAGGCAGCACAGTGAGCATCAATATGAGCGAATCAGAAGCGGGATATGATCGCCCCTCGCCACATGGCAGTTTACTGAATGAATTCCATCCGTACACACGTCTTATTCCCGCCCCGGAAATCAACGATTGGGTTAGCGATCAAATCCTTTCTGCTGATGGACACCTGCATAATCCTGATCATATTCACTTAATTGACGCTGATATCCGCTTTATGTGGGCATCCTCTGCGTTCACGAAAAAAGGGCGCACCGTGCTGGGCCAGGCGGAAGAGGTATCTATGCGCGCCGGTGGCTGGCAGAAGGCCCGCATGGAACAGCAGATGCATGAATGGTTCGGCGAGGTGCCGAAGTACATCATCACGCTGGCTGCCGACTTCTGCGCGCAATGTACGGATCTGGAGTTCTGCGCATTGGTAGAGCATGAGCTGTACCACATTGCCCAGCAGACGGATGAATTCGGCGCACCGGCATTCACCCGGGAGGGCCAGCCGAAGCTGACAATGTGTGGTCATGACGTGGAAGAGTTCATTGGTGTGGTACGGAGATACGGTGCCAACAACGAAGTACAACAGCTGATCGACGCCGCATCGGAGCGGCCGGAGGTGGCGAAATTAGACATAGCCAGAGCGTGCGGTACCTGCATGCTGAAACTGGCCTGATTACCTGGACTGACCTGGACGGATGGTGAATTATGGCGGCGCTAAAAAATGACGTTAAAGCGTACATAGTTCAATCGCTTGCGTGCTTCGATACTCCCTCTCAGGTTGTCGAATCTGTCCTGGTAGAATTCAAGGTGAAGATCAGCCGCCAGCAGGTCGAATCCTATGACCCCACGAAGGCCAGCGGCAAAGCACTCGCGGCACGCTGGGTCGAGATGTTTAACGCTACCCGCGCGCGCTTCCAGAACGAAATTGCCGACATCCCGATCGCGAATAAAGCGTACCGACTTCGTGTGCTCGATCGCATGGCGACCAAAGCCGAGGGAATGAGGAACCTCTCTATGACCGCTCAATTGATCGAGCAGGCAGCGAAGGAGTGCGGCGACGCTTACACGAATAAGCAAAAGGTGGAGCATACCGGGGCGAACGGTGGCCCAATTGAATCGGCCACCCTGACAAAGGAAGAATACAAGAAAGCTCGACAGGAGATGCTGGAGGATGACGACTGTTGAGCAGCGGAACTATGCCCGCAAGATAGAGTGTGAAGAGGACGGGCTATATTACTCCCGCTACTTCTTCAAACAGCGCACCGGCGGCAAGATGATTGTCGCTCCGCATCATAAGGTGATTCAGGACACGCTGGACCGAGTTATATCCGGTGAAATTAAGCGCCTGATCATCAACGTTCCGCCTGGCTACACGAAGACCGAACTGGCCACCATTAACATGATGGGGCGCGGTCTGGCGCTGAACCGCCGCGCCCGCTTCATGCACCTGTCTTATTCGCACAATCTGGCGCTGCTGAACTCCTCAACCACGCGCGGCATGATCAAATCGAAACTCTACCAGGCTATGTGGCCGATGGAGTTGCGCGACGATGCCGACAGTAAGGCGATGTGGTGGAACGAGTTCGGCGGAGGCGTGTACGCCTCTTCGGCAGCTGGTCAGGTTACTGGCTTTCGTGCCGGGCACATGGAACCAGGCTGGCAGGGCGCGCTGATCATCGATGACCCGGTCAAACCCGATGACGCATACAGCGAAATCGTGCGCGACGGTGTGAACAACCGCTTTAACGAAACCATCAAATCGCGACTGGCCGTCGAAACGACGCCGATGATCGTGATTATGCAGCGCATTCACTACCACGACCTGAGCGGCTATCTGCTGCGTGGTGGTAGCGGCGAGGAGTGGCACCACCTCAATCTCCCGGTAATCATCGACAACAGCCAGAGCTATGCCGATGTGTACCCCGAGAACACCCACGCTATACCCATCGACCATGGCCTGCCTGATGGCTGGCTGTGGCCGTTTAAGCATAACGAGGCGCACCGGGTTTCTCTGTTCTCGCACCGGCGCACCGCCGACGCGCAGTACATGCAGAATCCGAAGCGCTTCAATGCCGAGGGCGCGCTGTGGAACGAGGAGATGATCAACGCCGCGCACGAAATGCGGATCACGCAAGAGCTTGCGCGAACGGTGGTCGCCATCGACCCGCAGGCCACCAATAGTGATGAGAGCGATGAGTCAGGCATTGCGGTTGCCAGCGTTTATGGCAGCGGCGATGAACGCCAGTACACGCTGGACGCTGACTACAGCGGAAAATACTCCCCGAACGGCTGGGCTACCCGCGCTATAGAGGCGTATCACCATCACGATGCTGATGCGATCGTCATCGAGACAAACCAGGGTGGTGATATGGCCGAGGACACACTGAAAAATGCCGGATTTACCGGGCGCATCATCCGTGTGCACGCCAGTAAGGGTAAGTATGCCCGCGCCGAGCCTATTTCAGCGCTCTATGCTCAGGGCCGTGTGGCTCACCGGGGCAGCCTCTACCAGGTGGAAAACCAGTTTATGGAATATGTGCCTGCCACTGCCAAGAAATCACCTGACCGACTCGACGCAGCCGTTTACGCGCTGACCGAACTGTCTGAACCACAATCAATCGGCATGTTGGTGCGCTCGCGCTGACGGAGGAAACCGTGAACGAAAGCCAAATGAAATCGCAGAGAGCCAACAACTCGGTGATCGAGAAGGAGCGGGTAAGAGTGCTGGCCTCGCTATTCAACGGAACCAGCAATACTAAGCGCCAGCGCCTGTATCAGGAGTTTGGCTACCCTGTCGAACTGACATTTGAAGACTTCTATCGCGCCTACACCCGAAACGCGATCGCCGGTGCATCGGTTAGCCGCATGGTTGATGGCTGCTGGGAAGACTTACCAGAAATTTACGAGGGAGACGAAACCAAAGACGCGACCAAACAGTCAGCGTGGGATAAGAGCATCAACAAGCTGCTGAAGCGCTGCTGGAAGCAGATTAAAGGCGCCGACCGCCGCAATCTGGTGGGCCGCTATGCCGCGCTCCTGATCCAGGTGAAGGACAGCAATCCATGGAGTGCACCGGTCGATAAGACCATCGTTTCCCGCATGGCTGAGAAAGCGCTGGTAAAGCTGATCCCCGCATGGGAAGCGCAGATTGAGCCGATAGAGTGGGACAGCGACCCGGATAGCGAGACGTTCGGCGATGTGAAAATGTACTCGTTCACGGAACTGTCAGTTGGCAACAATCAGGACGCGCGGCCAGGGCGAATTATCAACGTCCACCCGGACCGTGTAATTCTCCTGGCTGAAGGCTCTGAAGATGGGTCTATCACCTCCGGCCGGTCGATGCTCGAGGATGGCTTTAACAAGCTGCTGGATATCGAGAAGGTGAGCGGCGGCGCGTCGGAGGGCTTCTTAAAGAATGCCAGCCGACAGCTGAACTACTCATTCAGCGAAAAAACCAACTTTGCTGCGCTGGCCAAAGCGCTCGGGGTGCCGGAGAGCCAGCTGTCTGAGGGGCTGGATATGCAGGTACGCCGGCTGAACGACAGCACCGACAGCGCGAGCTTCATGCAGGCAGGTACTGCTGAGGTGCTATCAGTAGCCGCTGCCGACCCCGAACCAACGTGGCGAACGGCGCTGAGCGAGTGGTGCGCCACCGTGCCGATCCCGATGAAGGAGCTGGTGGGCATGCAGACGGGCGAGCGCGCATCCACAGAGGACGGCAAGAGCTGGGCTAAAACCCGCATGTCGCGGCGCAATGGCATTCTCACCGAGTTCATCACCGATATCATCACGCGCTTTTGGACGCTGGGGATCGTCCCGGCGCCCGAAGGTGATGAAATTACCGTCGGCTGGTCCGATTTACTGGCGCCAAGCCGCGCCGAGAAGATTGCGAACATGTCCGCTATGGCCGATGTCGGCGTGAAGACGGCCAGTGCCTTCGGCAGGTCTGCTATAACCGAAAACGAGGTGCGCGCCGAAGGCGAGATGCAGGCAATAACCGATCCGGGTGATGATGATGGCGAACCAAAGCAGCAGCGTCCTGACCCTCTTGCCGACGATGAGTCTGAAGCCGAAAAGTCCGGTAGTGCCAAGGTCGCGTAATGATCCGACGATGTCAGGCAGTGCAGTCAGCCGGATGGCAAAGGATATTGATGAACGGTATTACCAGATAAAGCTGGCGCTCAAGGCGCTGTTCGACGAGCGCATGACCGGGCGGGAGCGTGAGTGGAACGGCCAGAAATGGAATTTCCTCTGCCACCAGTCCGGTGATATGCCAACGCTTTACGCGGCGAATGCCTCCACCTTTGTCTATGACATGACGGCGGCGCAGATCTCTGACCTCTTGAAGATTGTTCAGACCATTCTTGATGATTATCTGCTGGAGGGTGGAGAGCAGGACCTGTGGTCGCTGCAATACGTAGCCGCAGAATACGAGCGCGGCACGCACCAGGCGTTCACAAACCTCTCGACCCAGTCTCAGGCATACGCCCAGCAGACCACCATGGCACAACTGCTGAGCAGCCCCGCTTACCAGAACCAGATAGCAGCAGCCTATGTGTCTACCTACAGCGACTGGAAGGGCTTAAGCGACGCCGCGCGCACCGACCTGGCTAATGTGCTTTCAGACGCCATCGGTCGGGGTGTCAATCCTCGCGACACTGCCAGGGTGATCAGCAAGCGCCTGGATGTGTCGATGGCCCGGGCAAAGAATATTGCCCAGACAGAGCAGGTTGGCGCGCTCCGACAGGCGCAGTGGGCTGAAACCGACTGGAGCGCTGAACGGCTTGGACTGCGGACCGCGCTGCTGTGGATCTCTGCGCTGAAGCCAACCACGCGCCCCTGGCACGCATCGAGGCATGGACAGGTATACACGACTGAAGAGGTGCGAGCCTTCTATGCCGTGAACGGCAACCGCTACCGCTGCTATTGCAGCCAGATACCGTGCCTGGTGGACGAGAAGGGCCAGATAGTGAATCAGGGGCTTATCGACCGCCTTATCGAAGAGAGAAAGCAGTGGAAGAAGGCTGCCTGACAATTCAAACCAAATGAGGATCCAGCGTGAAGCTATCAAGCATCCACGTTAAATCCTTCGCTGTTAACGCCTCCAACATCTCAACTAAAACCATCGACGGTGACGAGCATTACGTCATTCGCGGCGTTGTGCCTGTCGTTGATGACGTGGTGATGAATGGTGGCCTGTACCCGGCGGAGGAAATTAACAGTAGCTATGGCAGCATCGAGGGGAAACTTACCCCACTGCCACACCCCAAAGTCGACGGCAAGTTTGTCAGCGCCAACGATGCCCGCGCGCTGAACAAGTTCCACGTTGGCGCATGGGCCCAGAACGTCACCAAATCCGGCGACAAGGTGGTGATGGACGTTTATGTGAATAAGCGCGTTGCCGACCAGTCGCCGGACGGTAAGCGCCTGATTGCTCGCCTCGACGATATGATCGCCGGGAACAGCGTCGAACCCATCCACGTTTCCACCGGCCTGCTGCTCAACAAAGAGAACAGCAAGGGAGAGTCAAAAGGCAAAAAGTACAGTTGGATAGCCCGCAACATGCGCTTTGACCATGTGGCCATCCTGCTGGACGAACCAGGTGCGGCTACACCAGCTGAAGGCGTTGGCATCTTTGTGAACGCTGACGGCGAGGAGGGGGCAGTAGAAGCGGCCAGCCTGACGGAAACCGCTAACAATATGAAAGACGGCCTGATCAACAAGGCGAAGTTCTTCCTGCACCATAACGGCGACGCATCGTTTGACGAGATTTATTCGATGCTGCGCGATGCCATCCGCTCAACAGCCGGCACCGACCTTTATCGCTACGTCACCAGCGTTTGGCCGGACAAGTTCATTTACGAGGAAGGGAAGCAGCTCTTCCAGCAAAAGTACCTCATTGACGATGGCGCGGTGACGCTGGTCGGTGAGCCTGTCGAAGTTATTCGCAAACCCACTGAATATGAAGTCAAAACCAACGGAGATAGTAACCCGATGAAAGAGAAGATGATCGCCGCGCTCAATGCCGCAGGCGTTAAAACCGAAGGGCTGACCGACGATCAGGTCTGGGATGCCTTTAACCAGCAGACGCTAAAGAAAGAAGGTGGCGGCGATCCGGCTGGTGCGCAGCAGGCTAATGCCGCTGCCATTACTGCCGCAGTCAATGCAGCCATTGCACCGCTCACTGATAAGTTGACCACGCTGGAAACTCAGCTTCAGGCGAACTCGGTGAACGAGCTGAAGCAGAAACGCGATGCGGTGAAACTGTCCATGAACATGAGCGACGAAGAAGTGGCTGACCTGCATGGTAAAGCTCTCGACCGTCTGTATGCCAACTGCCAGAAGTCCCACGGTCTTATTGGTGGGTTCCATCCCAATAGCCAGGCTCCCGATCAGTGGGCTGACTACGACCTTAACGCTGAAATGGAGAAAAAATAATGGTGGCACATGTCATTTATCGCGGCCCGGTCGAGCGTGAGCCGGAAACCATCAACCTGCCAGTGGCTGGTGCTTACCTGCCCGGTGTGGTGGTAAAGAAAAACACGACTGGCGGTGTGACTGTTGCTGCGGATGCTGCAGGCCGCCTGCTGATTTTGGGCAACCGCCGCTTCATTGGTCAGGACATCAACACCGCATACGCGGCGAACGAAACTGGCGTCCAGTATCGTGTTGAAGTTGATCAGGAATACAACGTGCGCCTGGCCGCAGCTGCTTACACCGTCGGCCAGGAGCTGACCGTTGGTGCTGGTGGCATCTTCAAAGCCGCAGTTGCTGGAGACATCGTTGTGGCTACCTTCGACGAAAAAGCAGGCCGCACTCTGGCCGCCGCTGGCTTCGCTGATGTTGTGATCGTTAACTCTTACGCTAAGCCGGCTTCGGCCTAAGGAATTACAGAATGCTGAAGTTTACTAAAGAGCAGCAGGCGCTGATCCTCAACGGTCGCCGCCGCTGGGAGCACTCCCACAACATGATGGCTGCGCAAAACGGCTTTGATGTGAACCATGCCAACGGCGCACTAATCGCTCACAACGAGCTGATGGGTAATGCCTCCACCCTGCCCAAGGATGTATGGGGTGAGTGGGACCGTTCGGCGATCACCGTGCAGCGCGATGTGCTGTCAGTGTTTAATGACCTGGCTGCATCCGTATCCCGCCCGATGCGCCTCGGAAAAATCATCCACTACTTCATGACCCTGTCTGATTCCGGTGATGTGAACATCAGCCTGGACGGTCGCGGGAAGGCGAAGGCGGATTCACCAGTAATGAACTATGAAGGCACGCCGCTGCCGATCATCGACTCAGAACTGAGTTTCGGCTGGCGTCAGATGCTGGCGGCACAGACTGAAGGCTACTCGTTGGACAGCGACGCGATCGGTAACCATCAGCGTAAAGTGGCTGAGAAGATGGAAGACATGGTGCTGAATGGCGACACAACCATTCGCGTCGGCGAGTCGACCATCTACGGCTTCCGCAACGCTCCTCAGCGCGCAACCGGGACGCATGGTTTTGATCTGGCCGCTGCCACCGGCGCACAGTGGGTGAGCGTTATCACAGCAGCCATTGCAGCGCTGCATGCGAAGAATTATTACGCCCCGGTAACGCTGTATGTGAACTACTCGGACTGGTTCTATGCATCCGTGACCGACTATGCAGCTAATTATCCGAAAACCATTCTGACACGCCTGATGGAGATCCCAGGTCTTGCTGGCATCGTTCCGGCTTCCAAGGTTCCAGCCAATGAAGTGCTGGGCGTTGTGAAACGTCCTGACGTTGTGCAGATCCTCAATGGTATGCCGCTAACCATCCGTCCGAAAGCGCGCATCAACCCTGAAGATGATTATATCTACAGCGTATTGGCCGCTGTGGCGCCGCAGTTCAAACACGATGATGAAGGTAACGCCGGTTACGTTCAGCTGACCAAAGCATAAGGGGCATCGGCCCCTCTTTTCTGGAGATTTACCATGTCAGACAAAAAGCAGAAATGGATCCTCACCCATGACAGCCACAAGCTGAAAAAGGGTGAAGTTTACGAAGGCACCACCCTCCCGGCTTGGCTGAACGGCAAGGCGACTCTGGTATCAGCTGATATTTTTGAAGTAGCCACGCCGGGTGGTGCTGATCTGGAAAAGCTCAACGCTGAGCTGGCAGCGCAAACTCAGCGCGCTGACGCGGCAGAGAAAGACCTCACTACGGCGCAACAGGCACATGTCGCAGCTCTCGAAGCAGAAACGAAACGCGCTGACGCGGCAGAAGCCGCACTGATTGAAGCAACCAAAAAAGGTAAATAGCGATGGCAGCCCAGATCACTCCAGCGGATGTTAAGTCATTGCTCACTGAGCTGGGCTATACCATCCCTGATGCTTTGCTTACGCCGATCCTGTGTAGCGTCAATAAAATCGATGACTGCCTCGATGGCGCTGGTTACGACGAGTGCACGCAGACGCTGATCAAACTGTATGCGGCGTCGCTGATGTCGGCATCTTCCGGGGCGCGGCGCATCAAATCGCAGGGCGCGCCATCCGGTGCTTCCCGGTCATTTGAATATGGCGAGGACAGCACCACTTGGCTGCGTAACTCGCTCTCCACGCTGGATACGTCAGGGTGCGCGTCTGGCCTGCCTATCAGCGCTGGATCCAGCATAGGTTTCTTCATGGTTGCTGGAGGTTGCTAATGTCGACATCAGCATCAGAACGCCTACCCCGGAAATTCCAGCGTGTGTGGGTGAAGACGGATAGCGGGAAGGAAACGACCGCTTACGTTAACGCAGCGGGTGAGTGGCGCATTAACTGCCCGCGCATTGCTGCTGAGAATCCCACTGTCGTTAGCTGGAGGGAATAGAGTGAGTTCACTTGCTGCGTGGAGTTACACCGCGCCGTGCACGATCTGGAAGCGGCTGCCAGACGCCTCGACAGAGTACGGCGATGAAGCGGTTTATGCCGAACCGATAGTTATCATGGCTGACTACCAGGGCGGCCTTTCTAAGCGCATCGGTAGCCTGGGTACAGAGCGCGTGGTTAAAAACACGTTCTGGACTGAGTTTGATCTGGCTGATGCCGGGGATTACATCCTGATTGGCGAATCGACTGCGCCGGATCCGCTGGCCGCTGGCGCTGACGAGGTGATGCAGGTCATCCGGTATGCTGACACCTTTGAGCGCATTGCTGACGATTTCGCGATAATTACGGGAGTCTGATATGGGCGTGAAAATTAAAGGTGTGCGTGAAGCCAAGCAGAACCTCAATCGTCTGGTGGATGATATTCAGGGGCGCAAGGCTGTGAGGGCGTTGCAAAGTGCGCTGATTATCGGTTCATCTCAGGCAGCGCTTTACACGCCTATCGACACCTCAACGTTAATCAATAGTCAGTTTCGCGAACTGGAAGTCAAAGGGACGCGGCTAACCGGGAGAGTGGGCTACTCAGCAAACTATGCGGTTTATGTTCATGATCCAGAGGTAACTCAGACATTCCGGCGAGCCACTGCTCAGAAAGAGTTCCTGACGAGAGGCTTCGAAGATACGCGCGAGTTGATCGACCGCACCATTAAAAAGGAGATGGCACTGTGACCCCTCCTATGCACAAGCGTGTGCTCAATTATTTCAATGATGCCGCTCTAACTACTGGATATCTCGCTCAACTTCTGGTGTGGAATGACACCGGAAAGCTCACCGATAACTTCATGATTTTCCGTCCTAATGGTGGCAGTGCTGTCCGCAACCAGCTTGGCGGTGATTATTACGTGATGGTCGATGTTATCGGTGCGAAAGGTGCCAATGGTGCGGTAGACGAGCGCGTACAGGCGATCATCGATTTCGTTCAGCAAAACCCAATGGTCGACGCCTGCGTTGGCTATCTGGAAAATCTCGGCGGCATTCCTGCCCCCGTTCAAACAACCGAGGGCCGCCTGGTCTATCGGCTTCAGTTTGTTGCCACCTTCGGCAGCTAAATAAACGTCAAAGAGGAATTACCCATGGCAGATTGCCAGAACAGCAACGAACGTTTGTTCGGTGGCGCCGTTGTGCTTGAAGTTGCCGATGGCTGTAGCGACACGCTGCCGCAGGAATCGGAATGGAAAGCACTGGCTGCCGGAACGAGCAAAGGGTGGGACTTCTCACCAAACACAGTCACATCGGATGCAGATGACGGTGGCGGCTTTGTTGAGAGCATTATCACCAACTCTGATTTCACTATCAGCTTTGAAGGTGAGGTGCGCAAGAAAGGCAAGCTGGACCAATACGGCGTAGGCCGATTCATCAAGTATTTCGCCGCAGAGCTGAAGGCCCGGCGCCAGCCAGGCATCTGGGTGCGCATGGAGTACGGTGAGGTCACTTTCCGTGGCTACATGGTGGTTACGGCGCTGAGTTCCGATGGCGGCACTAATGACATCGTGACGTTCACCACTGAGTTCAAGGTGGGTGATGCTACAACCATCGAGGTTCTGGATAGCGATGACACAGTGCCAGCTACAGGCGTCACTGTTACTCCTGCCACGACATCTCTGACCGTTGGTGCGACCCGCCAGTTGACCGGAACAGTGCTGCCGGCTGACGCAACAGATAAATCCGGCACCTGGACAACCTCTGACGCGACAAAAGCCACGGTCAGCTCTACCGGGTTGGTTACTGGTGTTGCAGCAGGAACAGCAACAATCACCTTCACCTCAACTGACGGTGCATTTACTGGCTCTACTGCGGCAACCATCACCGCATAACTGCCATTTCAGGGGCTTCCGCCTGGTGGCCCCGAAAATGTCTGTTACAGGATTAACCCATGACACCATACAAAGAAATCGGCGAGTGCCTGATTACTGCGGGAGAGGATGAGTATTTCTTCAGGCCATCATTCGCCGCCATGAGCCGTATTGGTGAGCCACAGGAGATTGTGCAGGCATTCCATGATGTCCATTACAACATCATTCAGAACGCCTACCAGGCTTACGGAATGATTCCGAAGTGGGTAATGGAGAAGGCTTCATCGCCAGATTATGTGAGAATCCCGGCTCTGGCCTCAATGGCGATACTTCAGGCTTGCTGCCAGACAGACCTGGGGAAATTAATTGGTGAAATAGTCCCAAGTAAGTCTGGAAAGTTTGGAAGAGGCGCATTCGTCTACCGAAAAGGGGTAATGCCACTGAGTGACATGATACTCATCGCCCAATCACTAATTACTCACGGCATCATCGGAAAAGCGAAGGTGCGGCAGCTTCAGCGCCACGAAAGCAACCAGGCTACATCTGAGTTCAACGCTTTCGAATATATCAGCGCAGCACGAAACCACTTCGGCATAAGCCGGGGTGAAGCTGAGCAGCTATCGATGACCGAGTTTCAAATGATGCTGGCAGCGAAATACCCCGATCAGAAGGGGTTCACTCGCGATGAATACGAGGCAGTGGCTGATGATTATCTGGCTAAAAAAGCGAGAAGGTTGGCGAAGGCTGCATAGCAGATCTTGCTGCTTTGTTGCTTCCCATTGCATCAGCTTCCCTTTAGGATTATCGCCATACTTATGAATGGGGATAGGGATATGAAGAAAGGTTTTTTTCTGCTGGTGATGACCATTTTTTTTCCGCAGATATCTTCGGCTGAACAACAATCAATGGACATGTTGAACCAGCTACATGAGGGGGTCTGCAAGGACCATCAGAAGCCGGAGCTTTGCAAAAGGATTGTTGGAATCATCATGAAGGGCGTAAAGCAAAATGACGATATCTATATTGAGTGCATGAAAAATAAACCATCTACTCCAGAAGATGCGATGTACTGCCAGAGCGCAAAAGACATCAGAGCAAAAATAGACTCGTACAACTGAATTAATAAAACATTAACAAACCTCGCTCCGGCGGGGTTTTTTTATGCCCGGAGATAAGCAATGGCAGGTGAGCAGCAGGTAGGAAATATCGTTTATGAAGTAGAAATGAACGTAGCCAAGCTTATCGAGTCACAGCAAAAAGTTAATGCTCGCCTCGATGACATGGAGGGGAAATTTGAGAAAACTGGAAAAGCAGTCTCTGGTACAGAGAGGTCATTCTCATCACTAACAAGAGTAGCTAGTGCTCTCACGGCTGCATTATCAGTGCAGCAGGTTGCGAACTATGCTGATGCATGGACCACGCTTAACAACAAACTGGCGAACTCCATCAGGACAGGGGAAAGCCTTGTTCAGGTGACGCAGCGCGTGTTTGATATTACGCAGTCTACCCGCTCAAGCCTTGACGCTACCGCATCGCTCTACGCTCGATTGGAGAGGGCTACCCGTGAGTACGGCACCAGCGCAGAAAACGTGGCGAAGCTCACCACGATCATCAACCAGGGGTTTGTCGTATCTGGCGCCACGGCGCAGGAAGCAGAGAACGCCATTATTCAGCTTTCACAAGGACTGGCGTCCGGCGCCCTTCGCGGAGAAGAGTTCAACTCTGTGAACGAGCAGGGCAACCGACTGATCGTAGCCCTGGCGGATTCCATGGGGGTTTCCATAGGTCAGATGCGTGCAATGGCTGCGCAGGGCAAGCTGACTACTGATGTCGTTGTTAATGGGCTGCTGGGCCAAGGCGATGTGATCGGCAAAGAGTTCGCCAACACCACACAAACTATCGGGCAGGCATTCCAGACAGCCGGGAACAACATCACGCAGTTCGTCGGTAGCTCGACAACTGTTAAAGCGGGCGTGGCAATCTTCAATGATGCCGTGGTTACCCTGAGCGAAAACCTTGATGTTGTATCAACTGTAATTTTGGCTGTGACTGCCGTGATGGGATCGCGTTACGTGGCGGCGCTTGTTCTTGCCACACAGAAACAGTTAGCTCTTGCAGCCAGTTCATACAGCGCAGCAACAGCGCAGGGGGCGTTAGCAGCTGCCTCATCTGGATTACGCGGAGCAATGGCTTTAGTAGGCGGGCCTGCGGGCGTGGCAACTCTTGCAGCAACAGCAATATTCTTTTTCTATCAGAAAGCGCAGCAGGCGAAACAGGAAGCCAATGACCTGGCAGATGGCGTTGGTGCACTGGTAGCAAAGTTCAAGGAAATGTCAGCGACAGAACTTGGCGCATCAATAGCCAGAATGCGTGAAAGCATGGGCAGCCTCAGCGATAGCGTCGATGACGCGCAGAAAGCATATGACAATGCTACATATCGGGTCAGCGACCTGCGAAAAGAAATTGATAACTGGGGCAAAGGCACTACCAGAGGAAGGCAGGCTGCTGACGCTCTATCTGGCGCCATGGATGATCAGTATATTGCCGCCGATGCACTTGAGAGGGCACAGAAAAGGCTCAGCCAGACACAAAGCGCTATAACTCTCGGTCAGGCACAGCTTACTACCGGCCTGAAAACAGGTATCGACCTGCTGAGTCGCGAATCAACAGCGGCAGGTGATGCCGCTGGAATGATGAATCATTTCGCTAAGTCGATAAATCTGGCGGCTGCTGCGAAAGAAAAATTCAACGCTTCCAGCCTGCAAATTCCCCGAAGCGAAAAAGCAGACGATTACAATAAAAGCCTTGAAGATGAAAACGCGCTACTGGCTATCACTGATAAGCGTCTCAGGGCTGTTACTAAAGCCAGAATGGAGGCTACAGCCAAAGGCGGAAACCAGAACCAGATCAATACTGCTGCAGAGCTTGCTGGGGCGCAATATGACCTCCAGAGAGCAGAGGAACAACGTAACGCGGCAGTGAAAGAAGGTACGTCCCTGAGCAATAAAGCAGCAACCCAGGCGGAGAGCGTTGCGCAGAAACTGGAAAATCTCAAAGAACAATCAGAGATGGCAGCAGACTCAACTCGGGAATTAAGTCGTGAGCAGGCTATTCTGGCGGCTCAGCAGTCTCTTGGTAATGCCGCGACTCAGGCTGACATTAAGCTTGCTGGACAGTATGCAGCAGCTAAATGGGATACAGGCAACGCAATTCGGGCGCAGGCCGCAGCGGAAAAGCTTCTCCCTGAAAGAAGAGAGAACGCCAGCTATCAACAAGACGTATCGGATCTTAATACAGCCTTGTCTGCGAAGAAAATCAGCCAGGAGCAGTACAACGCCACATCTGAACAACTCGAGCAGCAACACCAGATTAATCTTGCGAAGATTCGCTCAGAGCAAGCTGTGTCGCCTCAGTTGGCAGCGGCAGGAACAGTTGACCCGGTACAGGCTCTGGCGAATGAAAACGCTCAGAAATTAGCTCTTATTCAGCAGTTCGAGCAGCAGAAAGTGATAACGCAGCAGCAGTCTATCGCCCTGATGAATGCAGCGAACACCCAGTATGAGCAGGCTCGGATCAATGCTGCCTGGCAGATATGGGAAAACCAGAACACTGCTAACCAGCTTCTCGGTAGCGCTATCGACTCACTGCAAGGTGGTGCTACCAACGCAATCACTGGTCTTCTTAATGGTACTCAAAGCCTGAGTGAGGCGTTTGCCAACATCGGCTCCACAATCCTGAATAGCGTAGTGAGTGGCCTTGTTGAGATGGGCCTGCAGTACGTCAAAAACATGATTATGGGCCAAGTTGCTGCCACTGCCGCACTTGCATCCACTACAGCGCAAGCCACCGCCGCCGCTGCCGCATGGGCACCAGCCGCAATCAGCGCATCGATTGCAACGATGGGAGCTGCGTCGGCAACAGGCACCACTGCCTACAGCACTGCGTTGGTTGCTTCGAAAGGCCTGGCAATAGCAGGGGCACGTAAAGATGGCGGCCCGGTCAGCGCTGGTAGCATGTACCAGGTAGGCGAGGGCGGAAAGCCGGAAATCTATCAGGCGAGCACTGGCAAGCAGTACATGATTCCCGGTGACAACGGCAAGGTGATCAGCAATAAGGACATGATGGGTGGTTCAGAAAGTGGTGGCGGGGTTGTTATGAATGTGGCGTTCCACGTCCAAACCACGAACGGCATTGACGAAGCAACGCAGAAGCAGATGGCGCAGATGATGCAGACTGTGGCGATCCGTACCATCAAAGACCAGCAGCGGCCAAACGGCTTACTCCGCAAGTAACAGGAAAACCCCATGCCAGAAACATTTACATGGAGTCCTCAAAAAGGCTACACGATTAGCCGTGCGCCGAATGTGGCCGTCGTTAAGCTCGGTGACGGCTACGAGCAGCGGCAGGTTAAAGGAATCAACCCACTGATGGACAGCTACCCACTGACGTTTATCGGTGTTGATGGGCTGTGCGGCAGGACTAACTTTGCGAAGGAAGCAGAAGCGTTCCTGAAGGCACGGATGGCTGTCGAGTCGTTTTACTGGACGCCATCTGATACCGGAGTGCAGGCGCTCTTTGTTTGTCGGTCATGGCAGGGAAAGAAAACAGGTGGCCAGTACGAGCTGACCGCCACTTTTGAGCAGGTGCCACGATGAGAGACATACCAGCAGAACTAATCATCGACAGCGTTGATGCCGGAGTTGGCGCGATGCTTGACCTTTTCGAAGTCGACCTGCAGTCGTTCGGTGGTGATGTAATCCGGTTTCATGGCGGCACCAACGGCTATTACGGGAACGTTATCTGGAAGGGTTTGGCTTACTCGGCATATCCGATATCGGTAGAGGGCTTCGAAACCAAATCAGAGGGAACTTATTCGCGACCGACGATGAAGGTAGCGAACATTACCGGGCTGATTACCGGAATAAACAGCGATTTTGATGATGCTCTTGGTGCGGTGATTACGCGGCGGCAGGTTCCTGTTAAGTACCTCGATGTCGTTAACTTCCCCGGTGGCAATCCGGATGCGGATCCGACGATGGAGGCTGTTTCCCGGTACGTCATTGAAGAGATGACGGAAGAGACATTCGAAACCGTCACCTATAGCCTGGCAACTCCTGTTGACTGCGATAACGCTATCATCCCGGCCAGAACCATCCTCGCTGATGTTTGTCAGTGGATTTACAGGGGAGAAGGTTGTGGCTATGACGGCCCCCCGGTAGCTGACGAAAAAGATGTTCCCACCAGTGACCCGACAAAGGACAAATGCTCAAAGCACACATCCGGATGCCGGAAACGTTACCCGAAGCCGTCAGCGATGCCGTATGGCGGATTCCCCGGATCTGCGAAGGTCTCATGATGATTGACGATGAGTGTCTGGAGTATGCCGCCACCTCCTCTGACGAGGTCTGTGGGCTGATTATCGATGGTAATACGCTTGTGCGCTGCCGGAATATTCACCCGGATCCGGGGCTGCACTTTCGAATAAGTGATGATGACTGGTTATCAGCAGAAGCGGCGGGAGAAATCACCGCCGTTTTTCATTCTCACCCTATGCCAAAGCTGGCGTTATCCGGTGCTGACCGTCAGGCGCAACTGGCTACCGGGGTTGAGTGGTGGTTGGTCAGTGATGGAGAACTTCGAAAATTCCGGCCTGTACCTCACCTGCTGGGCCGCACATTCAGCCACGGGTTCATGGACTGCTACACCCTGTTCCGTGACGCCTATCACCTGTGCGGTATTGACCTGCCGGATTTTGAACGCACTAACGGGTGGTGGCTGCGTGGCGAGAACCTGTATCTGAAAAACATGGCTGCTAACGGCTTCCATGAAGTAAGCATGTCTGACATCCAGCCCGGTGACGTGATTATCCGGCGGGCATTCGCTGAAACTGACCCGTGCCACGCGATGATTTACCTCGGTGATAACACCATTCTGCATCATGAAACGCATGGCCGGCTAAGCCGTCGCGAAGTCTTACGGCCCGCTTACCTGCGCCTGACCCACTCTGTCTGGAGGCATGAACAATGCTCATCTTTAGATTTGCGGGGAATCTCAGACGACATTTCCGCCAGATCGCTTTAAACGTCGAAACCCCCGCACAGGGGCTTCGCTTGCTACTCGCACAGCTTCCTGAGTTCAAGCGTGATTTTTACAAATCCCGGATCCGCATGCGCATTGATGGCGCTGATGTTTCTGCCGACACTCTCGGGTTTCACATGGACAGACACCTGAAGGACGGTGCGACCGTTCTCTTTGTGCCGATTGTTGAGGGTGCTGCGCTCTCAGCTGCAGCAGTGATGTGGGTAATGGTGGCAATCACCGTGGCATCAGTCGCTTATTCGCTCTACATGACGTCGAACATGAAGACAAAAAACTCAGCTGATGCAGCTCAATCCAACTCGATAACTAACAACTCTTTCACCAGCGCAGAGAACCGTGTTGGGCAGGGGCGACCTGTACCGTTGTTGCTGGGTGAAATGGTCGTTGGTTCGAATGTTGGCTCGCTGGGTATCGACACAACGAACAATAAAAACTGGAATATTTCCATAAGTTAAGGTGAATCATGGGTTCAGGTGGCGGCGGCGGTAGCACTCCTACTCTTATTAACGACAACCTCAATTCTAAGCAGTTTTACAAAGTCCTCGACATCATCTCAGACGGTCCAATTTATGGGCCTGTAGACCAGCGCCACCTCTCTTCATTTCGTGTAAACAAGACCCCTGTAACAAGCGCGTCAGGCACCGTGAATATCCCCGGGGTCAGCGTTGCATGGCGTCCCGGTTCTGCTGACCAGTTACCCATTACCGGATTCGCTGCGATTGAGGCAACGGTGATCATAAACACCGATGTCACGCAGGCAACTCCCCTGGTGCGCACGGTCACTGATAGCGATGTTACCCGGGTTCGCTTCAACCTTGGCGTTAATGCGCTGGTTCAGCAAGACACGAAAGGGAACCAGGAGAACACCAGTGTCACGATGGTCATAGAGACCCGCACTGGAAATAATGCATTCCAGATTGCGCAGACGGTCACCATAAGAGGGAAAATCTCCGGCGAATATCTCGAAGCGCACGTTATCAATGCGCCGCAGACAAAGCCATTCGATATCCGCGTTCGCCGCATCACACCCGACAGCACAAGCGACTTGCTGAATAACGGCACTGTGTGGAACAGCTACACGGAAATCACAGACGACAATCTGTCATACCCATTCACGGCTGTGTGTGGAGCGGTCATAGACCGTGACCAGTACACCGACACCCCGAACCGCACCTATCATCTGCGCGGCATCATTGTTGACGTGCCGGATAATTACAACCCGCTAACGCGGACCTACACCGGAATATGGACGGGTGGATTTAAATCAGCCTGGACAAATAACCCGGCGTGGATTTTCCGTGCCCTGGTAAAAAACACACGCTACGGGCTGGCACGCAGGGCGGGATATATCGATGTCGATGACGGCAGCCTTTATGTGCTGTCGCAGTTTTGTGATCAGGAAGTTGACGACGGGTATGGCGGCAAAGAGCCACGCTTCACGCTAAACGCCTATATCACTGAGCAGAAGAGTGCCCGTGAGTTGCTGGACGATATCGCCGGGATGTTTCGGGGTATCGCTCTGTGGGATGGCATGCGCTTTTCCATCATGATTGACAGGCCGCAAGACCCGGTTGCAGCGGTAACCAACGCTAGCGTAGTGGATGGACTGTTTACGTATAGCTCTATGAAGCGCTCAGAGCGATTTAACGCCGTGGTCGTATCATGGACTGACCCGAACAACGGCTGGGAGCAGGTGAAGGAGTATTACTCAGATGACGCGATGATCGGTCGCTATGAGTATAACGAAACCACGATTGAGGCATTCGGCTGTACATCTCGTGGTCAGGCACTTCGCACCGCAAAATGGCTGGTAGAGAGCGCCAAGCTTGAAGATAAAAAGGTCACATTTAAGATGGCAAGGGACGCTATAGCATTTCTGCCAGGCGACATTATTGAGGTAATGGATAACAACCATGCTGCCACGCGACTTGGTGGCCGGATAATCTCTCACGCTGGTGCTGTTATCAATGTAGATGCCGATGTGTCTGAGCTTGTTGGTTCAGGTGACAAGATGTCGATCATGGGCGCAAACGGTAAGTTTGAGAAGCACGATATTGTCAGTGTGTCCGGCGCAATCATCACATTGAAATCTGTGCCTGCCTGGGTGAAGGACGGCACGGTATTCGTCATCTCAACAGGGGAGGTCAGCACTCGCCTGTGGCGAATCATGGCCGTGTCGGAAGATGATAATAACTCGCTGTATAGCATCTCTGCGACACTGCATAACCCCAACAAGCAGGCGATTGTTGATGAGGGAGCCGTGTTCGAAACGCCATCTGACACGCTGAATGGCTACCGGGTTCCGAACATTGAGAACCTGAAAATCATCAACACGAACAGCGAGACGGTACAAGTTACAGCAACGTGGGAAACGGCGACAACAACGAAAAAGTTGATGTTTGAGCTGTACGTGTACACGACAGAAGGAGCGCTGGTCGCACAGTACGAAACAGACCAGTTCCGCTATGAGTTTTACGGGCTGGATGCTGGCGATTACACACTGGGTGTGCGTGGGCGTAATGAGAACGGGATGAAGGGCGCAGAAACCCAGGTCAGCCTTGTTATAGGTGCACCATCAGCACCGACTTATGTGCAGTGGATTGCTGGCCTGTTCTCTGCGGTCATTGTCCCTGTGATGTCTGTAACGGCGACAACTGATACCAGCTATGAATTCTGGTGGGCTGGAGAGACGCCAGTTACCGGGATTGATGACGTGGAGGATACAACGCAATTCCTGGGTCGTGGAACGCAGTGGAGCGTCCAGGGGCTGAAAGCAGATACCACGTATTACATGTACGTTCGTACCAAAAACGCATTTGGCGTTTCTCCGTTCGTTGAGGTTTCCGGCGAGGCTTCTGCTGATATCCCTGGCATGATTGACCTCATTGATGAGGCTATTCGCGACTCTGAAGCATTTGAACGCCTCGATGGGAAAATTGATACAAACATCAATGGACTGCTGGAACTTGCATCTGCAGTTAACGCCTCGGTGGATCATCAGTGGAAACAGTACGGAACAGTGCGCGCAGATATCCTCATTGTTAAAACCACTGTCGCTGATGCAGCTAAGGCGATGGCTGAACTTTCCACACGGATTCAGGCTCAGTTTGATGACGTCACCGCCTCAGTAAATGAAAAGCTCACTGCCACGGTAAAATCAGATGGAACTGCATCAGCATTCTATGATGTCGGACTGCAAATAGAGCGTAACGGGGTTTATTACAAAAGCGGAATGTCGATGGGTATTGAACCAGACGGCAGTTCGTATAAATCCACAATTGCTTTTAATGCTGATCAACTTGGAATTTACACAGGAAATGAGGCTAACGGGTATCAACTGGTATTCGCAACCATAAACGGGCAAGCATTCCTTGATACAGTTTTCATTAAAGACGGCTCAATTGATAATCTGAAAATTGGTCAGTACATCCAGTCAGATAATTTTGTTACAGGCGTTTCAGGATGGCGACTGGATAAGGGCGGAACTCTTGAACGTAATGCTTCAAATGGAGCTGGTCGCACCTGGGATAATGGCATTGAACGACGCGTATATGATGCCAATGGCACACTGCGCATCAGAGACGGCATCTGGGACGAGTAAGGGGAAATTATGCCAGCTGGTTTGCAGTGCTGGGATGCTAATGGGAAACTGATTGTAGATATCGGAGACTATAATCTTTTGCTCTTCTCAACAACTTCAGTTACTTTTCCTCAAAATGGAACTGTAATCACAGTACCTTATTCAGGTGTCACGGCAGAAGGTTTTTTTGCTGCGATAGTCGCTCCTGGTGACTGGGCTAATAATTATTACGTGGAAAGCCTTGTAACCCGAACTTATAACGGTGGGTTTAGAGTGATAAACACAGCTGGTGACATGTCTCGCGTTGTCCTAAATATTAATATTTATAGGTTTATATGAGTGGGTATCAGATATTCAATGACAAGGGTGCCTTGGTGATAAGCTCTGATTATGTCGGTGTTAGATATTTAGACTCAACCATACTGCAGATAGAATCAAACACTAAAGGCTCAGCAGCATTCATTACGTCTATCGGTCGTGGTGAGGATATGTACCTCACGCGTAATGTACCTATACCAAATTTTAATCTTCAGTGGTTCAGGTTTAATGAAGGTGGTCAGGCAATGTTCTCGGCAGGAACAGGCCCTTACATATCTCCGGGAGCCGGGATTATAGTAAGAGCCAATACAAAGGTACCTATTGTATCGGGCTATAGGAATGTTTATAGCAGCAAAGGCGAGCTGGTCTGGTCCGCTGTTTCTGCTGCGCTTACACCAAGGGTTATTGGTTTTTTTGACATACCAGCTGGAATTGATATCGACAACGGGAGGGTGTACTCGCAGAACATAGGTACTGGGAGGTTCATTCTTTCCAGTATGTCTCCGGGTAACATATCTGCTGGCGATGGTGAAGCGTCACCGGCTGCATGGTCTGGTTTATTGTTCAGATTTTCTGGTGGGGTGCTAAGCACAACATGGGTGACTAAGTATCAAAATTCTTGGGCTGGGACACTGAAGCCATATGGACTAAGAATACCATATGCTATATTCCCAAACCTCAATTAAATAAAAAGATCTGTTCGATACAAGACGTGATTTGCCGTGATGGGTTAACAAGGGTAGATTGCAATAAGTATAGGGAGGTTATGATGAATTTTTTTATTACAGTGGCTTTGTCATTATTACTACTGGGCTGCTCTCAGCAAAACCGCAACGTGACTTATCCAGAACAAGCCAACATGCTGCGCATTGGTGGCACAGTAACTATCATCTACAACATTAACTCGCAGGGAATGGCTGAAGATGTGCGCGTACTTAAGGCTGACCCATCCGGCGTGTTTGAAAAATCACTGCTGAATGATGCACGCGGTTGGCGATTCGATAAAGGCAAGCCGCTATGTGATCAAACATTAACCGTACATTACGGCCAAAAATAAATAACCGCTTCGGCGGTTTTTTTTCGTCTGGAGAAAATTATGCCAGCAGGCACTATTGCACTAACGAACAACTCAAGCGCCGCAACCGGAACAGGAACATCTTTCGATACTGAGCTAAACGCCGGAGATTTTCTCTCTGCTGTCGTTGGGCAGGTGCGTTATACGCTCGGGATTAAATCTGTAGACTCCGCCACCGGAATAACCCTCATCCGCCCATTCAATGGCCCGTCAACTTCTGGACTGGCTTGGACGCCTATCCCGCGAGACGTGCTTGTTGATACCACCGCTCAGATTGCAGCAGACCAGGGGTTAGTCATTCGTGGCTTTTTGCTGGATAAAGCCAACTGGCAACAGGTGTTTAGCGACGAAGACGACATCACTGTTACGCTGCCGGACGGAAGTCAGTTCCAGGGCCCAAGCTGGCGCAAAATCTCCGAACTGCTCGCAACGCTGGACGTCGGCAGCATTACTGAGATTGCAGCTCAAATTCATGCTGATGCGGAACAGGTCGCATCTGATAGTTCTATCGCAGAGAGCGCAAAGACCGATGCTGTTTATGCTAACGAGAATGCGCAACAAGCAAAGACAGATGCTCAGGCTGCAAACACATCGGCCCAACAAGCAAAGGCGGACGCAACTACACAAGCTGAGATAGCCACGACCGAGGCTGACAGAGCAAAAGCGGAAGCAGACCGGGCTGCGGCATCGAACCCTGATAACTCACTGCTGAAAAGCCAGAATCTTTCTGACCTTCCTGATAAATCCGTGTCTCGTAATAACTTGGATGTGTACTCAAGGGCGGAGGTAGACGGTAAAGGCGGGGGCTATGTTGGCCGGGTGTTCTGGCACCCTCTGCGTACATCCGTGCCGGGCGGGAACTCCCCAGGCGATGGTCAGATGGTCAACAGAACGGGTACCTACGCGTCCGTGTGGGCTGAGTGTGCAGCAGGGCGGCTACCAGTCGTCACTGATGCGGTGTGGCTTGCTGATCCGACCAAACGCGGGTGCTACTCAAGTGGTGATGGCTCAACAACATTTCGCTTCCCCGACTACAACGGCGTTCAGTCTGGCTCAATCCCAGCTCCTGTAATGCGTGGTGACGGCGGCTTGACGGACGGGACAATTCAACAGAACGCCGCACCAGCAATCCGAGGCAGTGTTGGCGGATATTGGCGGGCAATTACTGCACCTGATGGTGCTTTTGCTGCGAGTGCCCCGGTTAGTAGCAACACCGCAGGCACAGCAACATCGACTTACACTGATACTAACTTTGATGCCGGTCGTTCAAGCCTTGCTTATGGCCGCGATGGCGCACTTGAAGTTCGCGGTAACAGCATTGTCGGGTGCTGGGTTATTCAGTTTGCCGGGGTTGCAAATAACTCAGGCAGCATTGACGCGCTAGCTCTGGCAACACACATCGAGCAAGTATCGCAGTCAGTTACTGCCGTGAGCAATAGAATAGGCTACGCGCTAGTGACTGCAACTGACCTTGCGTTGGGGTCGCGTACATCCTTTGCCAATCCCTTTGGTAACACAACCCCGGTAATCCTCGTTGCTGAGTTTTATCACCAGACGTTGGGGGTATGGGTGAGCACTGGTCTGGGTTGGAATACGGGCAACGGCAACAGCTACGGAATAGCTGCTTACCAGAACATGTCAGCAGGTTTGGTGCTATGTATCGGCTCCGCAGGGTATGCTGCCAATACTGCTGCGTTTCCCTTTTCAAGCAGCACTCTATCCATTAACTACACAACGCCGGGTCCAATAAGGGTCCACGTTTGGAAGGTAACGCAATGATAATCTACGTATCAACACACGACTACCGCTCGTATGGCTTCAGCCCAGACCTGTGGGAGGGGGCCGTGATCCCGGTAGAAGTGCCTGAGGAGTTTAGCGGCGGGAATATGACCTATGATCCGGGGGCAGACACCTGGATCGTGGATGTGCCCGCGAAGTGGGACTACGTAGGCGAAGCTAATTCTAAAAAACAGGAGCTGACTGCACTATTCTGGTCAGAAACTGAAAACTGGCGCTTAGACTTGCAGCTGGGCGACATCAGCGAAGCGGACTCCGACAGCCTGAAATTGTGGGTGGCATGGCGCAAAGCCGTTGAGGCTATCGACACGTCTACAGCATCAGAAGAAACCCCAGTCGAGTTCCCTGCACCGCCTGCAAGCTAAATTTCCCGCCAGATCATTGCCCTGACAATTTTCCCCGCATGGCACGGTTGATCATTATTGTTAGCTGATCAAATAATACTGTATATCCAAACAGTTCTAGGGGTGAGTAGTGGGCAGACGAGATGACATACCGGCGGCGTTCCGTGCGAGCATTAAAATTGAGTCAAGCGGGCGGCGAACAGTAGCCACCGCTGACTTTATCGTAGCGTTAGCGCGGGTTAACTACGAATGGACGCTGAAAGAGGCTAACCAGTGGATAGAGCACTATCAGAGCACGTTCCGTGATATTTCCACTGAAGAAGGTGAGCGCCGAACGTTCCAGTTGTTTAATCCGAATAACGGAGGTTACTGATGGGCTTTCCATCCCCAGCTGCTGATTACGTTGAAGATCGGTTTTGCCTGAATAGGGCATTCGTTCCACACCCGTCAGCGACATCGCTTGTTGATTTCGGTGGCATTACATATGTCATTGATGCTGCGCTTACTCCCCGTGATGGAGATACGCTGTGTTATGAGATGTTCGGGGAACTGGCGATCGGTAAAATGATGGGTGGGTGCATAATCACGCCCGAAGGTGAAGCAATTGAAGGCGAGGCGCTGAGTGAAGTGATCGTGATCGGGAAGGTCGTACTGACGATAACGCCGCTTTACGATTTTAACGGCCCTGCAATATAAGGTGCATGCTGGTCATTAACATTGAGTTTTGCTTACCCCCGGTTACGTCATGTTCTTTCGCGTGCGGGTCTAACAGTGTAAGATGCCGCTCATATTACAGATGGGTGTAACGTGGGTGCATTACAAGAAGTGTCCATAGGTGTGTCCATTCTGAAGAAATCAACGATTCAACATGCGAAAAAATTCATATAAATGAAGCACATAAGAAACTTTTCTATCATCGCCCACATCGACCATGGCAAATCAACGCTTTCTGACCGTCTGATCCAGATTTGTGGTGGATTGTCTGAACGTGAAATGGCTGCGCAGGTTCTGGATTCTATGGATTTGGAACGCGAGCGCGGTATTACCATTAAAGCGCAAAGCGTTACCCTCGATTACCATTCGCCAGATGGTAAAACTTACCAGCTCAATTTTATCGACACCCCAGGTCACGTAGACTTCTCGTATGAAGTTTCACGCTCTCTGGCCGCCTGCGAAGGTGCATTGCTGGTGGTAGATGCCGGGCAAGGCGTAGAAGCCCAGACCCTGGCAAACTGCTACACCGCAATGGAAATGGAACTGGAAGTCGTACCTGTATTGAATAAGATCGATTTACCTGCTGCCGATCCCGATCGTGTTGCCCAGGAAATTGAAGACATCGTCGGCATTGATGCCACCGATGCCGTGCGCTGCTCGGCAAAAACGGGTATTGGTGTGCCTGACGTGCTTGAACGTCTGGTCCGTGATATCCCGCCACCACAGGGTGACCCGGATGGCCCGCTGCAGGCGTTGATTATTGACTCCTGGTTCGACAACTACCTTGGCGTCGTCTCTCTGGTGCGTATTAAAAACGGCACCATGCGCAAAGGCGAAAAAATTAAGGTGATGAGCACCGGTCAGACGTACAATGCTGACCGTCTGGGCATCTTCACCCCGAAACGCGTTGATACCGATGTCCTGAACTGCGGCGAAGTCGGCTGGTTGGTCTGTGCGATCAAAGACATCCTCGGCGCACCAGTAGGGGATACCCTGACGCTGGCTCGTCACCCGGCAGACAAAGCACTGCCTGGTTTCAAAAAGGTTAAACCTCAGGTTTATGCCGGTCTGTTCCCGATCAGCTCTGATGATTATGAAGCCTTCCGCGATGCGCTCGGTAAACTGAGCCTGAACGATGCGTCTCTGTTCTATGAACCAGAAAGCTCTACCGCGCTGGGCTTTGGTTTCCGCTGTGGCTTCCTTGGTTTGCTGCACATGGAGATCATCCAGGAACGTCTGGAGCGTGAATACGACCTTGAGCTGATCACTACCGCGCCGACGGTGGTTTATGAAGTCGTCACAACGGACAATCAGACCATTTACGTTGATAGCCCGGGCAAACTGCCACCGCTGAACAACATCGAAGAATTGCGTGAGCCGATTGCAGAGTGTCATATGCTGTTGCCGCAGGAGTTCCTCGGTAACGTGATCACGCTGTGTATTGAGAAGCGTGGCGTGCAGACCAACATGGTTTACCACGGTAATCAGGTTGCGCTGACGTATGAAATTCCGATGGCGGAAGTGGTGCTCGATTTCTTCGACCGTCTGAAATCCACCTCTCGCGGTTATGCGTCACTGGATTACAACTTCAAACGTTTCCAGGCATCGAACATGGTGCGCGTAGATGTGTTGATCAACTCCGAGCGCGTGGATGCGCTGGCGCTGATTACGCACAATGATAACGCGCCGTACCGTGGCCGTGATCTGGTTGAGAAGATGAAAGAATTAATCCCGCGTCAGCAGTTTGATATTGCGATTCAGGCGGCGATTGGTAACCACATTATCGCCCGTTCTACGGTTAAACAGTTGCGCAAAAACGTCCTTGCCAAATGTTATGGCGGTGACGTCAGCCGTAAGAAAAAGCTGCTGCAGAAACAGAAAGACGGTAAGAAACGCATGAAACAGGTCGGTAACGTTGAGTTACCGCAGGAAGCGTTCCTTGCCATCCTCCACGTGGGTAAAGACAGTAAATAAGCCCGGCTTCGGGCTTCGAGGGAACTGGAATGGCTAATATGTTCGCCCTGATTTTGGCGATAGCAACGCTGATTACCGGCATTGTCTGGTGTATCGACAAATATAAATGGGCACCGGCCCGGCGTGCGAAACGTGCTGCCGCGCAGGCACAAGGTATCGAAGCCACCAAGGCAGACAAACAGCCAGGTTGGGTAGAAACAACGGCTTCGGTTTTCCCGGTGCTGTTCGTGGTGTTTGTGGTGCGTTCGTTTATTTATGAGCCGTTCCAGATCCCGTCAGGTTCAATGATGCCGACGCTGTTAATCGGTGATTTTATCCTGGTGGAGAAATATGCCTACGGCATTAAAGATCCGATTACCCAAACGACGCTGATCGAAACGGGTCATCCGAAGCGTGGCGATATCGCGGTGTTCAAATACCCGAAAGATCCCAGCATGGATTACATCAAGCGTGTCATCGGGTTGCCGGGCGATCGGGTGACTTACGATCCGCTGAGCAAAACCGTGTCGATTCAGCAGACATCTACTGCGCTGCCCGTCACTTACTCGGATGTTGAAGAGAGTGACTTCATTCAGACCTTCAGCGGTTTCAGTGGTAATGAACTGGGCAACGGGTTCTTCCAGAAGCCGAAAGGTGAAACGATGCAGGGTGGCGTGCGTTTAGCCACCCGCAACGAGACGCTGGGGGATGTCACTCACCGTATTTTACTGATTGCACAGGCACCGAGCCAGCCAGGCTCTTACTACCAGCAGGCAGGTCAGCCGCAGTCCACCTGGGTCGTGCCTGAAGGCATGTACTTTATGATGGGCGATAACCGTGATAACAGTGCTGACAGCCGTTACTGGGGCTTTGTTCCTGAGCGTAATCTGGTGGGTAAAGCGACCGCAATCTGGATGAGCTTTGATAAGCAGGAAGGCCAATGGCCAACCGGCGTTCGCCTGAGTCGTATCGGCGGCATTCATTAATGATCGCCTGCGGGCGACATTAGCAAAGGGTGGTCTGCCAGGTTTGGCAGGCCACTGCACACGAAACAGATCGTGTTGGTGTTCAGGCTCAGCCCTGTTCCGTGTGCAGGATAATTGACGCATTAAGAAATTGGTAACGCATGAACCCCATCGTAATTAACAAGCTTCAACGAAAGCTGGGCTACACTTTTACCCATCAGGAATTGTTACAGCAGGCGCTGACTCACCGTAGTGCCAGCAGTAAACACAACGAAAGACTGGAATTCCTGGGCGACTCTATTCTGAGCTACGTGATTGCTAATGCCCTTTATCAGCGCTTCCCGCGCGTGGATGAAGGTGACATGAGCCGTATGCGTGCCACGCTGGTTCGCGGCAACACGCTGGCAGAGATGGCACGGGAATTTGACCTTGGCGAGTGTCTGCGCCTTGGGCCGGGTGAACTGAAAAGCGGCGGCTACCGCCGTGAATCGATTCTGGCTGACACCGTAGAAGCGCTGATTGGCGGGGTATTCCTCGACAGCGACATTCAGTCGGTGGAACAACTCATCCTGAGCTGGTACGCCAGCCGTCTTGATGAGATCAGCCCGGGCGATAAACAGAAGGATCCAAAAACGCGTCTGCAGGAGTTCTTGCAGGGTCGTCATCTGCCGTTACCATCCTATCTGGTGGTACAGGTTCGGGGCGAAGCGCACGATCAGGAATTTACTATTCACTGTCAGGTAAGCGGCATGGCAGAACCGGTTGTGGGAACCGGATCCAGCCGTCGCAAAGCTGAACAGGCAGCAGCCGAACAGGCGCTGATTAAGCTGGGAATTGAATGAGCGAACAAACTACCCATTGCGGCTTTATTGCTATTGTAGGCCGTCCGAACGTTGGTAAATCTACCTTACTGAACCAGTTACTGGGACAGAAGATTTCCATCACCTCGCGTAAGCCACAAACCACGCGTCACCGCATTATGGGCATCCATACCGAAGGGGATTATCAGGCGATCTATGTCGATACCCCGGGCCTGCATATGGAAGAAAAACGGGCGATCAACCGCCTGATGAACCGTGCTGCCAGCAGCTCGATCGGTGATGTTGAAATTGTGATCTTCGTTGTTGAAGGGACCAAGTGGACTGCCGACGATGAGATGGTACTGAATAAGCTGAAAGACGGCAAAGTACCGGTGCTGTTAGCGATCAACAAGGTCGACAACCTCACAGACAAAAGTATTCTACTGCCACACCTGCAATTCCTGGGTCAGCAGATGAACTTTATGGATGTGGTGCCGATCTCAGCCGAAAAAGGCACTAATGTTGATACTATCGCCAGTATCGTCCGTAAGCGCCTGCCGGAAGCGGAACATCACTTCCCGGAAGACTACATCACCGATCGTTCCCAGCGCTTTATGGCGTCTGAAATTATCCGTGAAAAACTGATGCGCTTCCTCGGTGCCGAACTGCCGTACTCCGTCACGGTTGAGATCGAACAGTTCCTGACGAACGAGCGTGGTGGTCTGACGATCAATGGTCTGATTCTGGTCGAACGTGAAGGCCAGAAGAAGATGGTGATCGGTAACAAAGGCGCCAAAATAAAAGTCATCGGTACGGAAGCTCGCCGTGATATGGAAGAGATGTTTGAGGCGAAAGTTCACCTCGAACTGTGGGTGAAAGTGAAGTCCGGCTGGGCGGATGATGAACGCGCCTTACGCAGCCTGGGCTACACCGACGACCTCTGATACTGATGGATGGCTGGCAACGCGCATTTGTCCTGCATGGACGTCCCTGGAGCGAAACCAGCCTGCTGCTTGACCTGTTTTCTGAACAGCATGGCAGGGTACGGGTGCTGGCTAAAGGCGCCCGTTCCAAGCGCTCCAGTCTGAAGGGCGCGTTGCAACCCTTCACGCCGCTGCTGGTACGCTGGGGCGGCCGTGGCGAGGTGAAAACCCTGCGCGGCGCTGAACCTGTGTCGCTGGCGCTTCCTCTCAGCGGTACAACGCTCTACTGCGGCCTCTACGTCAATGAACTTCTTTCGCGCGTGCTGGAAGATGAAACCCCCTTTAGCGAGCTTTTCTTCGACTACCTGCACTGTATTCAGGCGCTGGCGGCTGACGCCGGGTCACCCGAACCTGCACTCAGGCGTTTTGAACTGGCTATGCTGGGTCATCTTGGTTATGGCGTCGATTTTCTTCACTGCGCAGGCAGCGGCGAAGAAGTCGCCGATGGCATGACGTACAGTTATCGTGAAGAGAAGGGGTTTATTGCCAGTCTTGTGGTCGGGCATCGCAGTTTTACCGGTCGCCATTTACGCGCACTGTATCTGCGCGAATTCCCGGATGCAGACACCCTGCGCGCAGCCAAACGTTTTACCCGCATTGCCCTTAAACCTTATCTGGGGGGCAAACCGCTAAAGAGCACGGAACTGTTTCGCCAGTTTTTGCCGAGAAAACGACCAGATGCAGCCCTTCCTGGTGATGAATAGCCACGGGTAATATCCCTGCGTGCCGTGAACGTTGTACACTCCCTAAAACCTTTCGCGATCTTCAGAGGACTATCATGGCAGAGCTGTTGTTGGGCGTTAATATCGATCATGTTGCTACCGTACGTAATGCACGTGGTACGCATTATCCGGATCCGGTACAGGCGGCATTTGTCTCTGAGCAGGCAGGAGCAGACGGTATTACCGTGCATCTGCGTGAAGACCGCCGTCATATCACCGATCGCGATGTGCGCATCCTGCGTCAGACCATCCAGACACGCATGAACCTGGAAATGGCCGTTACGGATGAAATGGTGGACATTGCCTGTGACATCCTGCCGCACTTCTGTTGTCTGGTCCCTGAGAAGCGCGAAGAAGTGACGACCGAAGGTGGGCTGGATGTGGCCGGACAGCAGGACAAAGTGACGGCGGCGGTAAAACGGCTGAATGATGCCGGCATCCTGGTATCACTGTTTATCGATGCTGACCATCGCCAGATTGATGCCGCTGTTGCTGCCGGTGCACCTTATATCGAGATCCACACCGGTGCTTACGCTGAAGCCGAAGAAGGCACGGCACGCGATGCTGAGCTGGCGCGGATTGCTGAAGCTGCCACCTATGCCGCCGGGAAAGGCCTGAAGGTCAATGCCGGACACGGCCTGACGTACCACAACGTGCAACCGATCGCCGTTCTGCCAGAAATGCACGAGCTGAACATCGGGCATGCCATTATTGGGCGTGCTGTATTTAGCGGTCTGGCTGAGGCAGTGAAAGAGATGAAACTGCTGATGCGTGAAGCACGTCGTTAATGGCAATCCTGGGTCTGGGTACAGATATTGTCGAGATCGCCCGCATTGAAGGGGTGATCTCCCGGTCCGGCGACCGCCTGGCAAAGCGTGTGCTGAGTGATAATGAGTGGGCACAGTACCAGGCACACCAGCAGCCGGTGCGTTTTCTCGCCAAGCGTTTCGCGGTAAAAGAAGCGGCAGCCAAAGCCTTTGGCACCGGGATCCGTGGTGGCCTGGCGTTTAATCAGTTTGAAGTCTATAACGACGAGCTGGGTAAACCCGGACTGCGTTTTTTCCAGCATGCTGAAGAAGTGGCGAAGAAGCTGGGGGTGGCGCACGTGCACGTTACGCTGGCTGATGAACGACACTATGCCTGTGCGACGGTAATTATTGAGAGCTAGCCCGCAGGATGCAGCACCACGAACTTTTCCCACAGTCGGTCATGACTCTCGATATGCAGCGGATCAACGATAATCGTATGATCAATCGGGCACACCTGCTGGCAGGTGGGGGAGTCGTAATGGCCGATGCACTCCGTACAGCGATCGGTATCGATCTCGTAGAATTCATCCCCCATTGAGATCGCTTCGTTAGGGCACTCCGGTTCACACATATCGCAATTGATACAGCGTTTGGTTATTAACAGTGCCATTGCGTCGGACTACTCCACGTTAACCAGGGTGTTAAGGATCAGCTTATCAGGACGCAGGCTGTTCTCATAGTAACGACGGTTTTCAACCATCATGGCATATCGAGCCTCGTGATTTTCCAGCAAATGATTGATTGAAGATACCAGACTACTTTCATCACTGAAGCTAAGAAAGTTTTTTCCATCAGCAAAATTACCGGGAAGGTTGTAGTGAAGCGGTTCCGAAATAATAGCCCTTGAAGCCGCAATATACTCACCAAAACGCCCACCAATTGAACCATGTAGTCCACTGGTGGTAATGCAGATATCGTGCTGTTTCATCACTTTAATAAAATAAGGTCTGTCGGTCATTTTTTCTGCCAGGATCATATCGCTTGCGAATTGACGAGTAAAATCACGATTACCATTCACGCCGAAAGTGGAACAATGCGCAAAATGACTCTTTATCACTTTTAGTGCATCAAGGCGATTTTGAGTAATTTGCGCGACTTCTGCTTGTACAGCAGGATCGACGAATTCTGCTGGATCCCACAGGCCGGTAATAAACAGGATCTTAGGCTGTTTTGAAAGTGATGGCAGTGCTTCCAGGTCCTTATGCCGCATATCGCCTTTCCCTCTTAGACGACGAATATTCTGCGAAAGATAGTCTAGTATGCCGTAGGCGGGGGTCAGGCTATAGTTAAAACCAAGAGGGCGGCATTTGGGATATTGAGCAGCCAGTTTTTCGCTACAGCTTCTTTTATAGTAACGAGCGCACCAGTTGTAATCTGCCTGAGAGAAGAACCCGCGTTCAATCTGAGCACCGTCTTCTGCGTCATAAACAAATTTAATGCCGTTAACGGTTGCCCGTAGAATATTCTTCTTAATCGCGCTGTCCCGTACAATCTTTTCAATTTTAATCACGCCCGCTTTTTGTAACATTAAAAAGCCATAAATATATTGGTTTATATGTCGTGATTTTTGGAATCTCAACGTTACGTTTAGCATGATTAAAAATTTTTCCCCGGACATATCTTAAAAAAATCCGCGAGTAGTATACGCGCACTCACGACTCAAACCAGCTTTTTCACCAGTGCTTCACTGTGGCGAATATGACTGGAGGCACGTTCTGGATCGCGCTGAATCAGTGCCATAAACAGCAGGTCTGTCAGCGCCAACTGCGCAGTGGTTGACGAGATGGCGGCGCTGCGTGTTGTCTGCTCTTCTGCAACGGTATACAGACAGTGGCTGGCCGACTGTTGCAGTGTATTCGGTGTAAAGCCTGTAAAGGCCAGCACGGTGGCACCAATGCGCTGTGCTTCCTGTGCTGCGAGGTTGATTTCGCGGCGTTCACCGGTATAGGAGATAGCCAGTAGCACATCACCCACATCTAGTGCCTGCACGCTGGACAGCAGTGCATGCATATCCTGCTCGGCCACGGCACTGATGCCAATCTTCATTAGCTTCCAGGAAAAATCTTTCGCTACCAGACCTGAAGCACCAATCCCGACCAGCACAATACGCCTTGCCTGCTTCAGCAGACGCAATGTCTCCAGCAGCATCTCTTCACTGTTAATATCCAGCGTAGCGCGAATGGCAGAGCTTTTCTCGGTGAACAGTTTTTCGCCAACCACCTTCAGCGCATCATCGCTGAGAATATGGTTATGCACGGTAATCGCATCTTTCTCGGCCAGCGATTCACTCAGCGCCAGCTTCAGTGCAGGGAACCCTTTATAGCCGAGTTTTTGCGCAAATTTTACCACGCTTGACTGACTGACGCCTGATTCATCCGCCAGCTTTTGTGAACTCAGGTGGCGTGCCCGGTCAGGCTGCGACAGCAGGTAGTCAGCTAACCGACGTTCGTTCAGCGCCAGGCTAGGATAAAGCTGACGGATACGCAGCAATGAACTCATCATTTTTCCTCTTGCGAAATCAGGCCCATCATATTGAATTATCTGTAATGATAACATTCAGCAGGCTAAGTCTAACGCGACATTTAATGGTTTCCATGATTAAGAACGGGAAAATGTGTCGTCGCGTAGAATAAAATATTCATTTATTATAACTTAAGTGCGAATTAAAAATTCAAAAGGAGAAATAATGAATCTCGGTTCACTGGTATCAGAAACGCGTAACCCGGACACATTCGACCTCGACAATCTGTCAACGCTTGAGATGGTGTCTAAATTTAATCAGCAGGATGCGACCGTTGCTGCGGCCGTTGCCCTGACATTACCGCAGGTTGCAATGGCGGTGGATGCGGCCGCTGCTGCGCTCACCGCGGGCGGCCGCCTGATTTATATGGGGGCGGGCACCAGCGGCCGTCTCGGCGTGCTGGACGCATCCGAATGTCCTCCTACCTTTGGGGTGGCGCATGGCGTTATTGTGGGGCTGATTGCCGGTGGCCCTGGTGCGTTACTCAAGGCGGTGGAAGGAGCAGAAGATAACGAGCAGTTGGGCATCAGCGATTTACAGGCGCTGAATCTGACGGTGAACGACATGGTGGTGGGTATTGCCGCATCTGGCAGAACGCCTTACGTCATTGGCGCGTTGCGGTATGCCCGGCAGTTTGGCTGCCGCACTGCGGCGATCTCCTGTAACCCGGACTCACCGATCGCACACGAAGCAGAGATTGCTATTTCACCGGTTGTCGGGCCGGAGGCACTGACCGGTTCAACCCGCCTGAAGTCCGGCACAGCACAGAAGCTGGTGTTGAATATGCTCTCTACTGGCGCCATGGTGAAAATCGGTAAGGTGTACCAGAACCTGATGGTGGACATGCAGGCGACCAATATCAAACTGGTCGATCGTGCGCGGCGTATGGTGTGTGAGGCGACGGGCTGCGATGCAGAACAGGCCGAAACAGCCTTGCTGCAGGTGCACTACGAAGTTAAGACGGCCATTTTAATGATCCTGGCGGATCTCCCGGCCGAGCAGGCAAAGCAGCGGCTGACACAGCATAAAGGATTTTTACGCGCGGCACTTTCTAACGAATAACGGAAAAAGGATCCCTCATGGACAAATCCACCCGGCTGGCACAGGCGCTGTTACAGGGCATTGGCGGAGCCGCCAATATTGCCCGACTGGAAAACTGTATGACGCGGGTACGCGTTGAAGTCATTGATGAGAGCAAACTGGCGCTGGATAACCTGCGTCAGCTGGAGGGGATAAAAGGGTACGTGAAGCAGGGAAGTCAGCACCAGTTTATCGCAGGTCCCGGAGCGGCAGCAAAAGTGACGGACGCGATGCGCAACCTCATCTCACCCGCAGGCGTTATCGCGGCGGGCGACACTGTGCAGCAGAACAAGGCACAGGCGAAAGCGAAATATCGTGCGCCGCTGAGTGATGCATTACGTCAGTTGGCGAATGTGTTTATCCCGCTGATCCCGGCATTTATTGCCTCCGGTTTGATCACCGGGCTGATCAATATCATCAAACGTCCGGATATCGTGGGGAATATTGCTACGCAGTACCCTAATCTGATCGGTCTGGCCGCGATCTTCGGCAGTGCCGTTTTCACGATAATGAATATTCTGGTTGGGGTGAATACCGCCAAAGTTTTTGGCGGTTCCACCGCGCTGGGTGGCGTGATGGCGGGCATTCTCTCCAGCCCCGCACTGGCGCAGATCACGTTATTTGGTGAGCCGCTACAACCGGGGCGCGGTGGGGTAATAGCGGTTCTGCTGGTGGTGGTACTGATGTGCTGGATTGAAAAACGTCTGCGCCAGCGTCTGCCCGAATCGCTGGAGCTGATCCTCAACCCACTTCTGACTACACTTATTACTGCGTCACTGGCTATTGTACTGTTACAGCCTGTCGGTGGGATGATCTCTGATACGATTGCCCATGGGGCGACACTGGCGATCGACCGCGGTGGTGTGCTGGTCGGTGCCTTGTTGGCCGGAACCTTCCTGCCACTGGTGCTGACCGGTTTGCATCAGGGACTGGTGCCGATCCACGTTGAACTGGTTCAGGCGCACGGTGCGAATGCGCTGCTGCCGATCCTGGCCATGGCCGGGGTAGGGCAGATTGGCGCATCGCTGGCGGTACTACTCAAAACACGTAACGCAAGGCTGAAAAAACTGGTCAAAGGTGCACTGCCGGTAGGTATTCTTGGGATTGGCGAACCGTTGATTTTTGGTGTCACCCTGCCGCTGGGGCGCCCGTTTATTGCCGCCTGCCTCGGCGGCGCTGTTGGCGGAGCGGTCATTAGCTATGCTAAGGTCGCCACGTTGATTACGTTTGGCCTTTCCGGGCTGCCACTGGCACTGACGATTGTGGCCGGTAAGGTCATGATGTATCTGGCAGGCTGGTTGACCGCAGTTATCTGTGGTTTCCTGTTTGCCTGGTTTATGGGCTTCAATGACCCTGAGGAGTAAGGTTTGACAACCAGTCGGGAACGACGCGTGGTATTTTTTGACCTTGATGGCACCCTGCACCAGCAGGATATGTTTGGCACTTTTATGCGCTGGCTATTGTGGCGTCAGCCGCTCAATTTATTGCTGGTGGTGCCACTGCTGCCGGTGACAGGGCTTGGGTTGCTGATTAAAGGTCGTGCGGCGCGCTGGCCGATGAGCCTGCTGCTATGGTCGATTACGTTTGGCCGCAGTGAAGCGCGTCTGGCAGAACGAGAGCAGCAGTTTGCCCATTGGTTCCGCCAGCGAGTGACCGCATTTCCCGTAGTGCAGCAGCGGCTGACAGATTATCTCAGCAGTGAAGATGCCGATGTCTGGCTGATAACCGGTTCACCGCAGCCGCTGGTCGAACAGGTCTATTTTGACTCCGCATTTTTGCCGCGCGTCAAATTGATCGCCAGCCAGATGTCACGCGCTTATGGTGGCCGGGTACTCTCGATGCGCTGCCTCGGCCATGAAAAGGTCGCGCAGCTGGAAGAGCAAATTGGCACGCCGTTACAACTTTACAGCGGTTACAGCGACAGCAAGCAGGATAACCCACTGCTGTTTTTCTGCCAGCATCGTTTCCGAGTGACACCTGTAGGTGAGTTACAACAGTTGGAATAAGCGTCTGGCAGGATAGTCTCTCCGCGACATTTAACGCTATAATGCCGCGCTTTTTTTTGCTGGAGACTCAGGTGACCGACATTAACGATGAATTCTGGATGCGCCACGCGCTTCAACTGGCTCAGCGCGCCTGGGACGAGGGCGAAGTGCCGGTGGGTGCCGTTCTGGTGCATGAAGGAAGGGTGATTGGTGAAGGCTGGAACCGCCCGATTGGTCACCATGACCCAACGGCGCATGCCGAAATGATGGCAATACGTCAGGGCGGCAAAGTCATTGAAAATTACCGCCTGCTGGATACCACACTGTACGTCACGCTGGAACCCTGCGTGATGTGCGCGGGGGCGATGGTACACGGTCGTATTGGACGTCTGGTCTTTGGCGCGCGAGATGCAAAAACCGGGGCAGCCGGTTCGCTGCTTGATGTGCTGCGACACCCGGGGATGAATCATCAGGTGCAGATTGAGCAGGGGGTCCTTGCTGAAGAGTGTGCTGCGCTGCTGAGTGAATTTTTCCGCCAGCGGCGTGCCGAAAAGAAGGCCCAGCGCCCGTAGGGACGGACCTTCTTTTTTCTGTCCGCCTGTCTGAGCTGAGTCATCAGTTCAATGCGATTTTCGCTTCAACCGTTGGATAGCCGTTACCCAGTTCGGCTTCCGTTGCCGCCTGTTGTGCCAGCTTTCTTTCCTGATCCTGCAAATAGCCGACAAGGCTTATCTGGTATTTGCGGATATTTTCCACATAGGCATAGGCTTCATGGCCGCGGGCATAGCCGTAACTGGTCTGGCTGTAATAGCGTTTCTGGCTGAGCATCGGCAGGCGAATCTTCACGTCGGCCCAGCTATCCGGATTACCCTTCTGTTTATCCGTCAGTTTACGCGCGTCCAGCATATGGGCGTAACCCATGTTATACGCCGCCAGAGCAAACCAGATGCGTTCGTCTTCAGGGATCGTTGGCGGTACCTTTTCCATCATACGCACCAGATACTCACTGCCGCCACGAATGCTCTGTTCCGGATCGGTCCTGTCACTGACATTCAGGCTATCCGCAGTATTGCGCGTCAGCATCATCAGGCCACGCACGCCAGTCGGGGATGTGGCCTGTGGGTTCCAGTGGGACTCCTGGTAAGAGATGGCTGCCAGTAAACGCCAGTCAATAACCTGCGCGTACTTCTCGAAAAGTGGCTGGAAGTCTGGCAGCGTTCCGTCAATGGCACGCAGAAAGGTGCGAGTATCGACATAATCGAACGTGCCGACGTGCCCCAGGTACTTCTCATCCAGACGGGCCATTGCGCCTTCTTCGCCCATCTGATTAAAGAAGTCGAGTAGCGCGGCATTCATGCTGTCATCCTGTTCACGCTGGACATACCAGGTGACCGGCTCTTCATCCGTGATATCAAAAGCCACTGCCAGCTGTGGATGGATGCGCTGCATCAGCGCGATAGTGACGGAATCGCCCACGGTATAGTCGAGTTTGCCATCGGCCACGGCTTCCAGCAGGCCCTGAGGCGTTTGATCGGTCGAGATCGCCCAGTCAAGATCGGGGTACTGATGCGCTTTCATTTCACGCAGGGTCGACAGATAAGCCGATCCTGACGCCGCCGTCAGGCGCCCCTTCAGATCGCCCAAATTTTTCGGCCGTGGTGCGCCGATACGGTACACCAGCTGTTGTGAAACAGAATAGTAAGACGGACCCGCACGAAAACGCGCCAGCCGTTCATTATTGTAAATTAACCCTGCCGCCAGCATGTCGGCTTTATCATCTTCGAGGTCATCAAACAGATCGCCCAGGTTCGGACGCACGGTGATTTCCAGCTTAACCCCTAAATAATCGGCGAAGCGCTTCGCCAGCTCGTAGTCCATACCCGCTGGGGATTGATTGACTGTGTAGTAAGTCAGCGGAGAATTTATGGTGCTGATACGCAGCACTCCCCGCGATTTTATCTGTGCGATACGGTCGGTCGAACCGCCGTACCACGGTATCGAGGGCCACAGTGCCAGCGCAAGAAGCACGGTGATCAGCCCGACCAGCAGATAATTAAATTTAAGGCGTTTCAAATAGTTATCTCTCGATGGTTCTCAGGTATCTGTCTTCTATGGCAGTATTTATTGTCTATAATTGGTCCTGAGCGTGGGGCATTCTGCTCAACTCCGCGCAGCTCCGCAACTGAAATCCACCTGTTTTGTGCGTTTTTCAGTCAATTCCTTATCGCGATTAATTCTGCGCAAACGGTTTCGTAACCGGTGGGGATTCTCTATAATACCGCCCGTTTTCCCCTGTTGCGCCCAATGAAGCGTCGCCCGGCGCTTCGAGACGAGAGATCTTTAATGATGGAAATTCTGCGTGGTTCGCCCGCTCTGTCGGCATTTCGTATTAACAAACTGCTGACCCGCTTTCAGGATGCTCACCTGCCGGTGAGTGATATTTACGCTGAGTACGTCCATTTTGCCGATGTCAGCGCGCCGCTGAGCGAGGATGAAAAATCCCGTTTGCAGCGTCTGCTGAAATACGGTCCCTCTCTGGCTGAACATACCCCGGAAGGCCGCCTGCTGCTGGTCACTCCGCGTCCTGGCACTATCTCGCCGTGGTCTTCGAAAGCGACAGACATCGCCCACAACTGCGATCTCCCTCAGGTACTGCGTCTTGAGCGCGGCTTGGCCTTCTATGTGAAGGCACCGCAGTTGAGCGAAGCGCAGTGGTCAGAGCTGGCTGCACTGCTGCATGACCGCATGATGGAAACCGTCTTTGCCGATCTGAGCCAGGCCGATGCGCTGTTTGCTCATCATCAGCCTGCACCGCTGCAAAGCGTCGACCTGCTGGGTGAAGGCCGCAACGCGCTGGTTCAGGCCAATATCAAACTGGGCCTGGCACTGGCCGATGACGAAATCGACTACCTGCAGGCGGCGTTTGAAAAACTCGGGCGCAACCCGAACGATATCGAGCTGTATATGTTTGCTCAGGCTAACTCTGAGCACTGCCGTCATAAAATCTTCAACGCCGACTGGGTGATTGATGGCAAAACGCAGCCGAAATCGCTGTTCAAGATGATCAAAAATACCTTCGAGAAAACCCCGGACCATGTGCTGTCAGCGTATAAAGACAATGCGGCCGTTATGGAAGGTTCTCAGGTAGGGCGCTTCTACGCCGATCCACAGGGCCGCTATGATTTCCATCAGGAAGATGCGCATATCCTGATGAAGGTTGAAACCCATAACCACCCAACGGCGATTTCTCCGTGGCCGGGTGCGGCGACCGGTTCCGGTGGCGAAATTCGTGATGAAGGTGCAACCGGGCGTGGCGCTAAACCGAAAGCGGGTCTGGTCGGCTTCTCTGTTTCTAACCTGCGTATCCCGGGCTTTGAACAGCCGTGGGAAGAAGATTTCGGTAAGCCGGACCGTATTGTGACGGCACTGGACATCATGACCGAAGGCCCTCTGGGTGGCGCGGCATTTAACAACGAATTTGGTCGTCCGGCGCTGACGGGTTACTTCCGTACCTACGAAGAACGCGTTAACAGCCATAACGGCGAAGAGCTGCGCGGTTACCACAAACCGATCATGTTGGCAGGCGGTATCGGTAACATTCGTGCCGACCACGTGCAGAAAGGTGAAATCACCATTGGTGCCAAGCTGATCGTGCTGGGTGGCCCGGCAATGAACATCGGCCTGGGTGGCGGAGCGGCGTCTTCAATGGCCTCAGGCCAGTCTGACGCGGATCTCGATTTCGCTTCCGTACAGCGCGACAACCCGGAAATGGAACGTCGTTGCCAGGAAGTGATTGACCGCTGCTGGCAGTTGGGTGAAGAGAACCCGATTCTGTTTATCCATGACGTGGGCGCGGGCGGTCTGTCTAACGCCATGCCGGAGCTGGTGAGCGACGGCGAACGTGGCGGTCGTTTCAACCTGCGTGACATCCTTAACGATGAGCCAGGCATGAGCCCGCTGGAAGTGTGGTGTAACGAATCTCAGGAACGTTATGTTCTGGCTGTATCGCCGGATAGCCTGGCGCTGTTTGATGCGCTGTGTAAACGTGAGCGCGCACCGTACGCCGTGATCGGTGAAGCGACCGAAGAGATGCACCTGTCGCTGGCTGACAGCCATTTCGACAACACGCCAATTGATATGCCGCTGGACGTGCTGTTGGGTAAAACCCCGAAAATGACCCGTGACGTGACCACACTGAAAGTGAAAGGTGACGCGCTGGTGCGTGAGGGAATGACTGTTGCAGATGCCGTGAATCGCGTACTGCACCTGCCAACCGTGGCGGAAAAAACCTTCCTGATCACCATCGGTGACCGTTCGGTAACCGGTATGGTTGCCCGTGACCAGATGGTCGGCCCGTGGCAGATCCCGGTAGCGAACTGTGCGGTGACTACCGCCAGCCTCGACAGCTACTACGGTGAAGCGATGTCGCTGGGCGAACGTGCTCCTGTCGCGCTGCTGGATTTTGCGGCCTCCGGTCGTCTGGCCGTCGGCGAAGCACTCACCAACATTGCGGCAACCGACATTGGCCCGCTGACGCGCATCAAGCTGTCAGCCAACTGGATGGCCGCTGCCGGTCACCCGGGTGAAGATGCCGGCCTGTATGAAGCGGTGAAAGCGGTGGGTGAAGAGCTGTGTCCGGCGCTGGGTATCACTATCCCGGTCGGCAAAGACTCTATGTCGATGAAAACCCGCTGGCAACAGGGGAATGAGCAGCGTGAGATGACTTCTCCGCTGTCCCTGGTGATCACCGCATTTGCCCGAGTGGAAGACGTGCGTAAAACCGTCACCCCGCAGTTGCAGACCGGTGATAACGCGCTGCTGCTGATCGATCTGGGCAAAGGGGCCAACGCCCTCGGCGCAACGGCGCTGTCACAGGTTTACCGTCAGCTGGGTGATAAGCCTGCCGATGTGCGTGATGTGCAGCAACTGGCTGGCTTCTATAATGCCATCCAGGCGCTGGTGGCCGACGGCAAACTGCTTGCCTACCACGACCGTTCTGACGGCGGCCTGCTGGTCACGCTGGCTGAAATGGCCTTCACGGGTCACTGCGGTGTAGACGTCGACATCGCGGCACTGGGCAGCGATAGCCTGGCTGCCCTGTTTAACGAAGAGCTGGGTGCGGTGATTCAGATCGCAGCGGCCGATCGGGCGGCGGTTGAGCAGGTCTTTGCCTCTCATGGGTTAGCTGACTGTGTGCATGTGCTGGGCCAGGCCGTGGAAGGGGATCGTTTTGTGATCACTTCCGGCGGCTCTGCCGTGTACAGCGAAAGCCGTACCACGCTGCGTACCTGGTGGGCTGAAACCACGTGGCAGATGCAGCGTCTGCGCGATAATCCAATCTGTGCCGATCAGGAACATGACGCGAAGAAAGACGATCGCGATCCGGGCCTCAACGTTGCACTGACCTTTAAGCCACAGGAAGATATTGCTGCGCCTTATATTGCGACCGGTGCACGTCCTAAAGTGGCTGTGCTGCGTGAGCAGGGCGTTAACTCTCATGTTGAAATGGCTGCGGCCTTCCATCGTGCCGGGTTTGATGCGGTAGACGTGCATATGAGCGACCTGCTGGCTGGCCGTCGTGGTCTGGATGACGTGCAGGCGCTGGTTGCCTGCGGCGGCTTCTCTTACGGTGACGTCCTGGGTGCGGGTGAAGGCTGGGCGAAGTCGATTCTGTTTAACGCCCGCGTACGTGACGAATTCGAAACCTTCTTCCACCGTCCACAGACACTGGCTCTGGGCGTCTGTAACGGCTGTCAGATGATGTCTAATCTGCGTGAACTGATTCCGGGCAGTGAAGAGTGGCCACGCTTTGTGCGCAATCAGTCCGAGCGTTTTGAAGCCCGCTTCAGCCTGGTTGAAGTGGCTGCCAGCCCTTCTCTGCTGCTGGACGGCATGGTCGGTTCCCGTATGCCAATCGCCGTATCGCATGGTGAAGGCTTCGTGGAAGTGCGTAATGATGCTCATCTGGCCCAGCTGGAAAGCAAAGGTCTGGTGGCGCTGCGCTTCGTGGATAACTTTGGCAAAGTGACCCAGCAGTACCCGGCGAACCCGAACGGTTCCCCGAACGGTATCACGGCGGTGACCAATGAAAGCGGTCGCGTGACCATCATGATGCCGCACCCGGAGCGTGTGTTCCGCACGGTCAGTAACTCATGGCACCCGGCAGAATGGGGCGAAGACAGCCCGTGGATGCGTATCTTCCGCAATGCGCGTAAACAGCTGGGCTAATCCTCTGCGTTGACGCGATGGTAATAAACCGGCCTGAACGTGTGGCCGGTTTTTTTCGCCTGTCTTAAAGGGATTAGCAGGGGAGTGTTGCCATTTCACAACAAATTAGATGTGAGTTGTCGTTAAATGGAGACGTTTAATTTATTGATTTTAATGGTAAAAATTAAATTTATCTGTGGGTGTTGTTATATGGCGACACTTAACCGGACCCGATGGTCAAAATTACCTGCCCGATGAATACTTCCAATGTATAAGGTTTTATTTATTAATGGCTTATAAATTTATTTTCAATGTGGCATGTTAATTGCTATAATCACCTCAGTGGCTCATTCACCTGGTTATAACAGCCCTGCGTAAGCGGACAAGTGCTCATAACACCCAGAATGACGCACAATACGGTGCCTGTCGTCCACCTCACCGATAATCGTTCACTCTGTGACGTTATCAAACATCGGACGCAACGTTGAGTAAGGCACCACCTATTCAGTTACGCTGGCTCACCAGCGTAACGCCAGTGGCCGGTTCAGTGAACCGGCCATTTTCATTTTACGCTTTCACACTTTCTTCTCTGCTCACTCTCAGCTAGCATCGCCCTAACTCCTGGAAAGAGAAATTGTGTCGTGAAGAAATGGCGTCTGTTACCGCGATCGCTACGTCAGCTGGTGCTGATGGCGTTTTTACTGGTGTTATTACCGCTGCTGGTGCTGGCCTGGCAGGCATGGGAAAGCCTCTCGGCGCTGAGCGACCGGGCGGCCGATACCAATCGCACCACGCTGACCGATGTGCGTCGCAGCGAAGCCATGGCCCGTACCGCCCTGGAACTGGAACGTAGCTACCGCCAGTATTGCGTGTTAGATGATCCGATGCTGGCACGCCTCTACCAGACGCAGCGCAGCCGCTATTCACAAATGCTGGATGCCCACGCCCCGGTACTGCCGGATATTCGTACCTGGCAAAGCCTGCGTCAGAACCTCACTCAACTCAGCCAGATGAAATGCGAAAACAGCAGCCCGGTGTCGCAGGCCGCCGATCAGCTCGAGCTGTTCTCTGCCGCCAACGGTCAATTGGTTCAGGCTACACGTGAAGTGGTGTTCTCACGTGGGTTACAACTGCAACGAGAGATTGCCGAACGCGGCCAGTATTTTGGCTGGCAGGCATTGATTCTTTTCCTGCTCAGCCTGGGGCTGGTGTTGCTGTTTACCCGTATGATTATCGGCCCGGTAAAAGCGGTAGAGCGCATGATTAATCGTCTGGGGGAAGGGCGGCCGCTGGGGCACAGTCTGGCGTTCAAAGGCCCGCGTGAGCTCCGTTCACTCGGACAGCGTATTATCTGGCTCAGTGAGCGGCTGGCCTGGCTGGAGTCGCAGCGTCATGAGTTTCTCCGCCATATTTCCCATGAATTAAAAACACCGCTGGCCAGCATGCGTGAGGGCACTGAATTGCTGGCTGACGAGGTTGCCGGGCCGCTGACTGCTGACCAGAAAGAGGTGGTCAGCATTCTTAACGACAGCAGTCGTCATCTACAAACGCTGATTGAACAGCTGCTGGACTACAACCGAAAGCTGGCTGATGGCCCGGTAGCGCTGGAAGATGTTCAGCTGCGGCCGCTGATCGACTCACTGGTTGCCGCTCACAGCCTCACGGCCCGCGCTAAACAACTCCATATCAACATCGACCTTAAGGCTGACAGCTGTCGTGCCGAACCGACGTTGTTGTTGAGGGCAATCGATAATCTTTACTCCAATGCGGTACACTACGGCGCTGAATCTGGAAATATCTGGATCCGCAGTCTTCAGCAAGGAAACCGCGTGGTGATTGAGGTCGCAAATACCGGCCCGCCTATTCCTGCGGCTGAGCGAGCAATGATCTTTGAACCGTTCTTCCAGGGAAATCTACAGCGCAAAGGCGCGGTAAAAGGAAGCGGGCTGGGATTAAGCATTGCGAAAGACTGCCTGCGCCGGCTGCAGGGCGATCTGCAACTGATCGACAGCGTTGATGCTGATGTCTGCTTTCGCATCGAATTAAACACTACCGCCGGGACGTTATTATAATGCAATCATCACGTTTTTCTGCCTTACTGCAACACGGGCGTATAGGCAGACTGACCGGCGCCTTCATACTGGCGTTTGGCCTGCTGGGGTGTAGCCAGCAGCCGTCGCAAAAGGTGGCCAGCCGCGCCGATATCACACTGAATGAGCCTGATGTTAAAATCGTCGACTATCAGCTGGTGTCCTGTGAGCATATATGGGCATTTAACGATGAGGCCGCAACGGGTAATCCTCTTTACTGGCTGCGCGCTATTGACTGTGGCATCCGGCTATCGCCAGCCGATGCACGTGCTGAAGCACGGCGCTGGCCAACGGATAACTGGCAGAGTGCCTTCAAACAGGCCGTATTGTTGAATAATGGCAATATTACCCCCGTTGAGCGTCGCCAGTATTTGAACCGTCTGGACAGTTACAGCTATGATTATCCGGCCTCTGTGCGCCCGTTAATGATGTTGTGGCGTGAAGGGCAGGGATCGCTTTTACAGCTATCCGAAGAGCGGATGCGTTATGCCCACCTTCAGGAGAGCAGTGATGGTCAACTGGATGGGCTGCGTCAGCAGCAAATCGCCCTGAAGAACGATCTCGCTGTCACCCGGCGCAAACTTGATACGCTGACGGATATTGAACGCCGACTCTCTTCGCGTCGCTCCCCGGATGCCACTGACACCAACAGCCACGGTAATGACAAAAACAACCCGGCTGATAACGCGTCACAGGATGATGACAATCCATGATCAAAAAATCGGCACGGTTACTGCTGGTAGATGATGACCCCAGCCTGCTGAAACTGCTGGGGATGCGTCTGAGCAGTGAAGGGTTCAGCGTTACTACCGCTGAAAGTGGTCCGGACGCGCTGCGCGTGCTTAACCGCGATACGCTTGATCTGGTGATCAGCGATCTGCGTATGGACGAAATGGACGGTATGGCGCTGTTCGCTGAAATCCAGAAGCTCCAGCCAGGCATGCCGGTCATTATTCTTACCGCCCACGGTTCCATTCCGGATGCCGTGGCGGCAACTCAGCAGGGCGTATTCAGTTTCCTGACTAAACCGGTCGATCGTGATGCGCTGTATAAAGCGATAGATGATGCCCTGGTCCATCGGGCGCCGACCAGCGATGAAGCCTGGCGCGAAAGCATTGTCACCCGTAGCCCGCTGATGCTGCGCCTGCTGGAGCAGGCGCGCATGGTGGCGCAGTCGGATGTCAGTGTACTGATTAACGGACAGAGCGGAACTGGCAAAGAAGTGCTGGCGCAGGCTATCCACGCGGCCAGCCCGCGTGCAGGTAAAGCCTTTATCGCTATTAACTGCGGCGCGTTACCGGAACAACTGCTGGAATCAGAACTGTTTGGTCATGCGAAAGGGGCCTTTACCGGTGCCGTCAGCAGTCGTGAAGGGCTGTTTCAGGCCGCAGAGGGCGGCACGCTGTTCCTCGATGAAATTGGTGACATGCCGCAGGCGTTGCAGGTGAAATTGCTGCGCGTCTTGCAGGAGCGTAAGGTACGCCCGCTTGGCAGTAACCGCGACCTCGACATTGATGTGCGTATTGTCTCTGCCACCCATCGCGATCTGCCAAAAGCGATGGAAAAGAAAGAGTTTCGCGAAGATCTGTTTTATCGTCTTAACGTGGTGAATCTGAAGATCCCTGCACTGCATGAGCGGGCAGAAGATATTCCCCTGCTGGCCAATCATCTGTTGAAGCAGTCGGCTGAACGGCACAAACCTTTTGTACGTAGCTTTTCCACCGATGCCATGCGACGTCTGATTGCCGCTGCCTGGCCGGGCAACGTCAGGCAACTGGTGAATGTGATTGAACAGTGTGTCGCGCTGACCTCCGCGCCAGTGATTGGAGAGGCGCTGGTGGAACAGGCGCTGGCAGGAGAAAATACCGCGCTGCCTACTTTTGCTGAAGCCCGCAACCAGTTTGAACTCAATTATCTGCGTAAATTGTTGCAAATGACCAAAGGCAATGTGACTAACGCGGCAAGGCTGGCGGGGCGTAACCGTACTGAGTTCTATAAACTGTTATCGCGTCATGAGTTGGATGCTGCCGATTTTAAAGAATAATTTTCACTGCGGTAACGCTGCCTGATTATGGTAGTTTAGCTGCCTGAAAAGAGACGGACGTCCGGTATACCTCAGACATGTTCGGTCTGCTGCCCGTACGCAGGCAGGCTGAGCGTAACGGGTATATAGTTAACTGATTATCCGTCCGGGCACGGAGGGAGAGAAAAGGGTCTGCCATGAAAAAGATTGATGCAATTATCAAACCGTTCAAACTGGATGATGTGCGTGAAGCGCTGGCGGAAGTCGGCATCACCGGGATGACCGTGACTGAAGTGAAAGGCTTTGGTCGTCAGAAGGGCCACACCGAGCTGTATCGTGGCGCAGAGTACATGGTCGATTTTCTGCCAAAAGTGAAAATCGAAATCGTGATTGCGGACGACATCGTGGATACCTGCGTTGATACCATCATGCGTACGGCGCAGACCGGTAAAATCGGCGATGGTAAAATCTTCGTGTTCGACGTTGCGCGCGTGGTGCGTATTCGTACTGGCGAGGAAGACGAAGAAGCGATCTGATTGTCGTTTTCGGGGTCCCAACGGGCTGACCGCATTGCGCGGCCAGCCCGTTTGCTTTTATAACGCTTTATGCGGCCCGAACACTTCGTAGTGGATGTGCTCTTTTTTAACCCCTAACTCTAGCAGCCCCTTTTCTTCCGCTTCCATAAAGGCCAGTGGGCCGCAGAGATAATAGTGCATTGCCGGATCGCTGACGCGTGATTCCAGCGGCAGCAAGTTCATCAGCCCACGCTGGTGATATTTCCCTTCATCCTGCGCCTGCGGATGGTTGTACCAGATGTGTTGCCAGAACTGCGGCAACTGCGCCCCCAGCGCGGTCACTTCCTCAGCGAAAGCATGGGTTGCGCCATTCTCGGTGGCGTGCAGCCACTGTACTGTGGCGGGATGTTTATCTTTCGCCAGCTGGTTTAGCATCGCCAGCATCGGCGTCAGGCCGACACCACCCGACATCAGTGTCACCGGCGTCTCAGCCGTGATATCAAGGAAGAAATCCCCGGCAGGGGGGGCCAGATGAACGCGCTGGCCGGGCTGCTGCTGATGCAGCCAGCTGGACATCACACCGCCTTCATCATGGCGCACGGCAATACGATAGTCACGACCGTTGGGCGTGCGCGTCAGGGAATACTGGCGAATCTCCTGATTCTCAAAACCCGGGTCTTTCACCCATACCGCCAGATACTGCCCGGCTTTATAATCTGCGACCGGTTGGCCATCGACGGGAGTCAGGATAAAACTTTTGATCACGGAACTCTGCGGGACGATCTCGCTGATAACAAATTCACGATGGCCACCGCGCCAGCCGCCGACTTTTTCTTCGGTTTCTTCATAAATCTGCTCCTCACGCTGTACAAAAATTCCGGCCAGTACGCCGTAGGCTTTGCCCCATGCTGCCAGCACCTCTTCACCCGGATGCAGCATTTCATCAATACTCGCCAGCAAGTGCTCACCGACGATCGGATAGTGATCGGGACGAATAGCGAAACTGGTGTGTTTCTGCGCAATTTTCTCTACGGCAGGGCCCAGCGCGGCGAGGTTATCCAGATTGCTGGCGTAGGCGCAGATGGCATTAAACAGCGCTTCCGGCTGATTACCTGTGCTCTGGTTGCTCATATTAAAGATGTCTTTCAGCTCAGGGTTGTGGGCAAACATCCGCTGATAGAAATGCGAGGTCAGGCGAGGGCCGAGTGCAGCAACGGCGGGGATAGTAGATTTGACGATGGCAATGGTTTGGCTGTCCAGCATGGTGTGCTCCTTAGCAAGAAATTAAACATGTATTTAAAATGCATGTTATTCGCAACATACTCCGCTGTAAATACACCTTTAGAGTGAGAGGGTATTTTTCCGCACGCGATGTACGGTCTTGTTGAAAAAACAGCATCTGGCAGATGAGGAGAATTCCTTATCCGGGACTTGCAAAGAACAGTAACTAACCCTTGCCACACCTGAAGCCAATCGTTTGCGTAAAAAGGCAGTGGTTAAGCTATTCAACAGGTGCATAAACAGTTTAAACTATTGCCCATCGCTCCCCAGCGGGGGCATTCATTATTGCAAGTCAGTTGAGTCAGGAGATGCAAATGTTAAAACGTGAAATGAACATTGCCGATTACGATGCCGATTTATGGCAGGCGATGGAGCAGGAGAAAGTGCGCCAGGAAGAGCACATCGAGCTGATTGCTTCAGAGAATTACACCAGCCCACGTGTTATGCAGGCTCAGGGATCTCAGCTGACGAACAAGTACGCTGAAGGTTACCCGGGCAAGCGCTACTACGGTGGTTGTGAGTACGTGGATATCGTTGAGCAGCTGGCTATCGACCGTGCTAAAGCCCTGTTTGGTGCAGACTACGCCAATGTGCAGCCACACTCCGGTTCCCAGGCTAACTTCGCGGTATACACTGCGCTGCTGCAGCCGGGCGATACCATTCTGGGTATGAACCTGGCACACGGCGGTCACCTGACTCACGGTTCCCCGGTTAACCTGTCTGGTAAGCTGTATAACGTCATCCCTTACGGCATCGACGAGACCGGCCAGATTGATTACAACGAACTGGCTGAACTGGCGAAAAAGCACCAGCCAAAAATGATCGTTGGTGGTTTCTCTGCTTACTCTGGCGTGTGCGACTGGGCAAAAATGCGCGAAATCGCAGATACCGTTGGCGCTTACCTGTTCGTTGATATGGCGCACGTGGCGGGTCTGATTGCGGCTGACGTGTACCCTAACCCGGTACCTCATGCGCACATCGTGACCTCCACCACGCACAAAACCCTGGCAGGCCCACGTGGCGGCCTGATCCTCGCGGCTGGCGGTGACGAAGACCTGTACAAAAAACTGAACTCTGCTGTCTTCCCTGGTGGCCAGGGTGGCCCGTTAATGCACGTTATCGCGGGTAAAGCGGTTGCCTTCAAAGAAGCGATGGAACCTGAGTTCAAAACCTACCAGCAGCAAGTGGCTAAAAACGCTAAAGCAATGGTGGAAGTGTTCCTGGCACGCGGCTACAACGTGGTTTCTGGCGGTACGCATAACCACCTGTTCCTGCTGGACCTGGTAGACAAAAACCTGACCGGTAAAGAAGCTGACGCAGCCCTGGGCCGTGCCAACATTACCGTGAACAAAAACAGCGTGCCTAACGATCCGAAAAGCCCGTTTGTGACTTCAGGTATTCGTATCGGTTCCCCGGCTGTCACCCGTCGTGGTTTTAAAGAAGCAGAAGTGCGCGAACTGGCAGGCTGGATCAGCGATATTCTCGACAATATCAATGATGAAGGCGTGAGCGAGCGTGTGAAGAAGCAGGTGCTGGAAATCTGTGCACGCTTCCCTGTATATGCATAAATCCGTCCTTACCTCCTGATTTAATGGGAGCCTGAGTACAGATAGCGGGACACGAAAGTGTCCCGCTATTTTTTTATCCTGTGCGGCGGTGTACATTAGCCTCCACTTTGTCGGAGGGAAAATGACGATACGTTCCACGTACTGGCTTGGACTGAGCTACTTCACCTATTTCTTCGCCTATGGCGTCTATTTACCGTTCTGGGGCGTCTGGCTAAAAGACAGCGGCCTGCAACCGGAAAAAATCGGCCTGCTGCTGGGCTGCGGCATGATTGCCCGCTTTGCCGGTAGCCTGCTTATCGCCTCACGCGTCACTAACCCTTCACGACTGATTAGCGTCCTGCGCCTGCTGGCTTCGCTGACGCTGTTATTTGCGCTGGGCTTCTGGGCAGGTTCCCAGTGGGTGTGGCTGCTGCTGGTGATGGTCGGATTCAATCTGTTCTTCTCACCGCTGGTGCCGTTGAGCGATGCGCTGGCCGCAACCTGGCAGCGACAGATCGCCCTGCCTTACGGTCCGGTGCGGTTGTGGGGTTCCCTGGCGTTTGTGATCAGCTCGGCGCTTACCGGTGTGCTGGTGACACATTTTTCCTATCACGCCATCCTGATGCTGCTGTGTGTGGGATGCGGGGCGATGATTGCAGGTATGATGCTACGCCCGGCGGTGATGCCGCAGGGGATGGAAAAACAAACCGAACATAGCGGATGGGCGCAGTGGAAGCAGATGCTCAGTGAAACCGCCGTCTGGCGCTTCCTGCTATGCGTGACGCTGATGCAGGGGGCGCATGCCGCCTACTACGGCTTCAGTGCCATTTACTGGCAGGAAGCAGGCTACTCGTCGAGCATTGTGGGCTATTTATGGTCGCTGGGCGTCGTGGCTGAAATCGTGGTGTTTGCCGCCAGCAACCGACTGTTCCGCCGCTGGAGCGCACGCGATCTGCTGTTGCTGTCCTGTGTCTGTGCTGTTTTACGCTGGAGTATGATGGCGTCGTCCACGGAACTGGGTTGGCTTGTCGTTGCACAAATTCTGCACTGTGGCAGTTTCACTATTTGTCATCTGGCGGCTATGCGCTTTATCGCTGCCCGCGACGGGAGCGAGGTGATCCGCCTGCAGTCAGTCTATTCCGCACTGGCAATGGGTGGTGGCATTGCTCTGATGACCATGGTGTGTGGTGTGCTGTTCCAGCACCTGCAAGGCGGCGTGTTCTGGGTGATGGCACTGCTGGTTGTGCCAGTGCTGTTCCTGCGGCCAAAAGTGACCTGATTATGACTCCAGCAGCAGGCGGATACTGCGCTGCTGGTGTTCGCCCAGCGGCAGTTCAGCATGGATCAGCGGTGGTGAGTAGAGCGGCAGCGGCGTGGCATAAGGCGTGATCACCAGCGCGATCCCTTTCGGTGCGCTGTGGCGCTGAAAGTCGGCAACATCCTGGTACTTAATCGTCAGCGGCAGCAGCGTCAGTTCACGCAGCTGCTGCTCAACCTGCTGCTCCAGTTCGCTATCACGACCAATCAATAACAACACCTGCTTCTCTTGCAAGGCGCTTTCCTGCATCAGCCATGCGCCAAAAATAATCGCAATCAGACCCATCTCTTCATCGGTGAACTGCACGCTGTATTGTTGTTCCAGCGCGGCGATAGCCTCACGCGTAGTACGCAGCAGACGCGGGTACTGCTGGGCGATATCGTCAACCAGATTGTGATCGATGCCGATGGAAAACAGAGTACGCTCCAGCGCCTGCGCCAGATGCGTATAAAGTTGTGCGCTTAGGCCCGCGTCATTACTGAATACCATGCCAGACAACGCCTGAAAGCGCTGAATTAACAGCTCCACGGACTGGAGAAGTTGGCGTTCATGAGCGCTGAGGGTGTGTTGTCTCTGGGGAACATGCAGTTGGCTGAAGAGCAGGGCGAGTAACGCAACCTCATTAACCGCCGCCTGATAGCCGCGTTTACTCCAGCAGCGGGCAATCGCCTGTGCCAGTGAAAACTCCGGTTTACCTTCGATCCAGTGCAGTTGCTGTGCGGTAAAGTCCGGCTGGCAGTGCCAGGCGAGAGCATAGCGCAGCCAGACCTGTAAAAATTGGGTATCGCGAGCGCTGAACTCGCGGTCCAGATGAAGTGAACAATACTGGACCAGTGCTGCCAGGTTATGCTCATCGTACAAGGCCTTATCCACTGGCAGCGTCTGAAGTTGTTGCTTAATGACGGAGGAAAAGTCGTTATGGATAAACGCCGGAGACAGCCGCAGAGCCCGCCGTAAGTTATGTAGCAGGCACAGACGCTGATCTAAATGCGTTCCACGAAGGCGCAACGCGCCCAGCTCATCCAGCTCAATGGCAAGATGGTGATAGCGCTGGATTTCCTCTGCCACCTCCGCTATATCTTGCCGGGTTACGGCGTGATCCACACCGTTAAGCTGGCAAACCGATTCCACAGTGACGAAGGATTCAGGCAGGCAGAGCATTAAAAGCAGGTGGCAACGGCGCTGTGGACTGGAGAGGACAGACATTTCAGGTGAGTGTGTACTCATCATCTGTGATCCCAGTAGCGATTGATTATGCTAAGAATAGCCTTAGCCAGCCACGTTGTGGTCAATCGAGTCAGTTTTATTCAGAGCTTTTAAGACAGGTCACAAAAATAATCGACAAAAACTGGAGTGGAGTTTAATTTGTTACATTATAACAGGTGTGCAGTGGGGGCCGCAGGGCTGATAATCGTTTTGTCCCCGGTTGCCATGGCGCATCCGCACAGCTTTATCGATATGCAGACCACGCTGGTTCATCAGGGCGATCGGCTCACCGGGCTGAAAATGCGCTGGGTGATGGATGAAATCACCTCTGCCGATCTGTTATACGATGCAGGAACGGCAAAACCGGATTCAGTGGTTTGGAAAAAACTGGCGGCAGAAGTGATGGCTAATGTGTTAGGCCAGCATTACTTCAGCGAATTCTGGCACCAGAAGCAGCCGGTGAAGTTCGATAATCTGCCGCCGGAATACCATCTTTCACGGCAGGGGCATCAGGCGGTGCTGGAGTTTATTCTGCCGCTGGCACATCCGCAGTCGCTAAAAGGCCAGCGGTATACGTTTTCCACTTTTGATCCCACTTACTTTGTAGATATGTATTACGACTCTGAAAAAGCACTGACAGTCCCGGCAGAACTGGTATCACAATGTCATTTCGAGCTGCAAACCCCCAAACCGGATGCCTCCATGCAAGCCTATGCGCTGTCACTGGATAAAGCAGATGCGCCAGCGGAAGAGATGGATCTTGGTCGCCAGTTTGCCCAGACGGTGACGCTGATATGTCAGTAAGTGGCCTCAGCCGCGCTCCGCGTAGAGGGGCGATATGGCCGTTCGCGCTGTTGATGTCAGGGATGCTCCTGGGAGGGCTGTGGATTTGGCAGCACTGGCCGCAAATCCTGTTGCAAAGCATTATGTGGCAGAAGAGTCTGCATCAGCAGATGACCGGGCTGTTACAACAGGTTGCCAGCAATCCTCATCAGGCCGGGCTGGCGCTAATGGGTTTCAGCCTGCTTTATGGCGTATTACATGCGCTCGGCCCCGGCCATGGCAAAGTGGTGATAGCCACCTTTCTTGCTACCCACCCGACGAAAATGAAAACCAGCCTGCAACTGACGCTGGCCGCGGCTGTAGTGCAAGGGGCAGTGGCGATTGCGCTGGTGACGATAATGCTGGGCGTGTTGCAACTCTCTTCGCGCCAGATGCATCTCAGCAGCTACTGGCTGGAAAAAGGGAGCTATCTACTGGTGATCGGCCTGGGCCTGTGGCTGTGCTGGCGAGCCCTGAAAAAATTGTGGCTGCAGCTGCGCCCGGCACCTGTCCGAATGACCATCACCCGTATTTTGCCTGCGGGGCATCAGCACAGTGAACACTGTGGTTGTGGGCATCAGCATGTGCCGGACAGTGCGATGTTGTCGCAGGCGACGGGATGGAAAACGAAGGTCGCGGTGGTACTGTCGATGGGGTTACGGCCCTGCTCGGGGGCCATTATGATGTTGCTGTTTTCAAAGGTGATTGGTGTTTACTTCTGGGGGGTGCTATCCGCGCTGGTGATGGCGGTGGGAACGGCGTTAACGGTATCGTGCATGGCGCTGGTGGTACAGCTCTCGCGCTCCCTCGCACAGCGTTTAACACGTAATACAGGATCTGCTGCCTGGCATGTAGTGGCATTGAACTGTCTGGCTCTGACCGGTGGCGTGCTGCTGATTGCCGCTGGAGCCATGCTGTGGCTGAGTGCGCAACCCGCGATGTCAGGCGGTATCCGACCGATGTTCCTGCAGTAAATCTTGCGCAGGGGGCAGGCATGCCTGACTCAGGGCGCGGCATGCCGCGCCCCTGGGACGAATTAACGCTTCAGCGCTTCACTCAGTTCATCACGCATGTTGGCCAGCATCGCTTTCACGACGCGTGGGTTACCTGCAACGATGTTACCTGAATGCATATAACCATGCGCGCCAACAAAGTCAGTCACCAGACCGCCAGCTTCACGCACCAGCAGCTCACCCGCGGCGAAATCCCATGGCTTCAGACCAATCTCGAAGTAACCGTCCACGCGACCCGCAGCCACATAAGCCAGATCCAGCGCAGCAGATCCGGTGCGACGGAAGTCAGCACACTGGGTGAACAGTTTGCCGAGGATATTGATATACGGAGTGGCGTGCTGCTTCAGTTTGAACGGGAAGCCGGTGGCCAGAATGGTGCCATCCAGATCGCGGGCGGTGCCGCCGCGCAGACGATAGCCGTTAAGCTGGGTGCCCTGGCCGCGTACGGCGCTGAACAGCTCATTACGCATTGGATCGTAAACAACGGCAACTTCAGTACGGCCTTTGATGCGAACGGCAATAGAAATACAGAAGTGGGGAAGGCGTTTGATGTAGTTGGTGGTGCCATCCAGTGGATCGATAACCCATTGCACATCCTGGTCTTCGCCTGGCAGTTCACCGCACTCTTCAGAGATGATGGTGTGCTGTGGGTAAGACTTGCGGATCACTTCAATAATCTGGCGTTCCGCTTCACGGTCAACATTGGTGACAAAGTCATTGCTGCCTTTCTGGCTGGCTTCGACGGAGTCCGGGGTTTCATAGTGCTTGGCAATTACGTTTCCGGCCTTGCGCGCAGCGCGCACGGCAATGTTGAGCATTGGATGCATAGTTAAGTTTCGTCTCGCTGGATGTTAAAGAACGGTTTACCCTTCATGCTTGAAGCTGTCGCTGTGTTAGCTGCACTCACTCACCCGAATCACTTACTTAAGTAAGCTCAGTGGGATTCGCTCTCTTGCTGCCTTGCTACAGCATCAATCACTTTGGATAAATATCATAATCTGATAGAAAACGGCGCGTAGTATAGCAGGGCAGAACGGCAAATGTCCTGGAAATATGTTAGCATCGTCGAATTAACTCTCAGACCCCAGAATCCTTATGCTGCAAAATATCCGAATTGTGCTGGTGGAGACCTCTCACACTGGCAACATGGGCTCTGTCGCTCGTGCGATGAAAACCATGGGTTTAACGAACCTTTATCTGGTCAATCCTCTGGTCAAACCGGACTCACAGGCTATTGCCCTGGCGGCCGGTGCCAGCGATGTGATTGGCGATGCGAAAATTGTCGACACTTTCGATGAAGCGATTGCCGGGTGTGGCCTGGTGGTCGGCACCAGTGCGCGCTCGCGCTCTCTGCCGTGGCCGATGCTCGACCCACGCGAGTGCGGTTTAAAAAGTGTGGAAGAGGGCCAACAGGCGCCTGTTGCGCTGGTATTTGGTCGCGAACGCGTTGGCCTGACCAACGAAGAGTTGCAGAAGTGCCACTACCACGTCGCCATTGCTGCTAACCCGGACTACAGCTCGCTGAACCTGGCGATGGCTGTGCAGGTCATTACCTATGAAGTGCGTATGGCCTGGCTGCAGTCGCTGGAAGCGGAGCAAGAAGCGCCGGTTGAGTCACCTTATCCACTGGTCGATGAGCTTGAGCGCTTCTATCAGCATATGGAGAAAATGATGATCGGCAGCGGTTTTATCCGTGAAGCCAGCCCGGGGCAGGTGATGAGTAAAATGCGTCGCCTGTTTACCCGTGCTCGCCCTGAACGTGACGAGCTGAATATCCTGCGTGGGATGCTCTCTTCACTGGAGAAGCCACGGGGCGAGTAAGGGTGTATCGGTGAATAAAATAACAGCATAATAGTTGAGTATTTTACTTGGTTAAATAGTTGAGTGTTTTAGTAGGTTAAATACTTGACCAATTTAGTCAGGAATGTCAGACTTGCGTCCATATTTTGTTAACACCCATCCAGGGTTATAACCGAGGTTGTAAACGCCATGAGACTGACATCCAAAGGCCGTTATGCTGTTACCGCTATGCTTGATGTTGCACTGCATTCCCATGAAGGCCCGGTGCCTTTAGCGGATATTTCAGAGCGTCAGGGCATTTCCCTTTCTTATCTTGAGCAGCTGTTCTCCCGTCTGCGTAAGAATGGTCTGGTGGCCAGCGTACGTGGTCCGGGTGGCGGTTATCTGTTGGGCAAAGGCTCTGATGCCATCGCAGTGGGCGCAGTGATTACTGCCGTTGACGAATCTGTCGATGCCACTAAATGTCAGGGTAAAGAAGGCTGCCAGGGCGGCGAGCGTTGCCTGACTCACGTGCTGTGGCGTGATCTGAGTGAGCGCATCAGCGACTTCCTCAACAATATTACACTGGCAGAACTGGTCAATAACCAGGAAATCCTGGAAGTGGCTGACCGTCAGAACAGCAATGAAATCCGTCGTGCGCCAAACGGCCGCATGCAGGAAACAATTAACGTCAATCTGCGCGCCTGATCGCAGTCTGGGCGGGGTTTGTTCTTCGCCCCCGGAAATGAATAAAAGGCCTGACGGGCCTTTTATTCATTTCTGCTTCCAGCAAAGATTTCAGGGCGCAGAAGGGCGGCAATCAAGAAACCTCCCGGAGCTTAACGAGCAATGAAATTACCGATTTATCTGGATTATTCCGCCACCACACCCGCCGACCCTCGTGTGGCCGCAAAAATGATGCAGTATCTGACTCTGGACGGAACCTTCGGTAATCCGGCCTCGCGATCGCATCGTTATGGCTGGCAGTCAGAAGAAGCGGTGGATGTTGCCCGCAACCAGATTGCAGAGTTAGTGGGCGCTGACCCACGTGAAATCGTCTTTACCTCCGGTGCAACAGAAGCCAACAACCTCGCCATCAAAGGTGCAGCCACTTTCCATCAGGAAAAGGGTCGTCACATCATCACTTGTACCACGGAGCATAAAGCGGTCCTGGATACCTGTGCTCAGTTAGAGCGTGAGGGATTCAGCGTCACTTATCTGAACCCGCGCCCTGATGGCACGTTGGATCTGCAACAGCTGACCGCGGCGCTGCGTGATGACACGGTGCTGGTGTCAATTATGCACGTCAATAATGAGATCGGGGTGGTGCAGGATATTGCCACTATCGGCGAACTGTGCCGTGAGCGCGGGGTGATTTTCCATGTTGATGCCACGCAGAGTGTGGGTAAATTACCTATCGATCTGAGTATGCTGAAAGTCGATCTGATGTCTTTCTCTGCGCATAAAATTTACGGACCGAAAGGCATCGGTGCGCTCTATGTCAGCCGTGCACCGCGTATCCGTCTGGAAGCCCAGATCCACGGTGGCGGTCACGAACGCGGTATGCGTTCCGGTACGCTGCCGGTGCATCAGATTGTGGGAATGGGTGAAGCCTATCGCATCGCCAAAGAAGAAATGGCCAGCGAGATGGCACGCCTGGGTGCGCTGCGTAGCCGCCTGTGGGCGGGTATTGGCCATATCGAGGAGGTGTACCTCAATGGTTCACTGGAGCAAGGTGCGGCGAATATTCTCAACGTCAGTTTTAATTACGTTGATGGTGAATCACTGATTATGGCGCTGAAGGATCTGGCGGTCTCAACCGGCTCAGCCTGTACCTCTGCCAGTATGGAGCCGTCTTACGTGCTGCGGGCCATTGGTCTCAACGATGAGTTGGCACACAGTTCGATCCGCTTCTCTCTCGGGCGTTTTACCACCGAAGAAGAGATCGACTACACCATTCAGCTGGTGCAAAAATCCCTTAGCCGTCTGCGTGAGCTCTCCCCTCAATGGAAAGCGTTTAAAGCCAGCGGTGCTGTTCAGGCAGGTTGATCCTCACTCCCGCACAAACAGTAACGGGCCAGATTCTGGCCCGTTCTGCGTAGTACGCAGCATCCCGCGAAAACATCCCTGTCACATTTCTGTTAGTCTGGTTGTACAATCCTCCTGCGGAAAAATCGCAGCGGCCGGTCAAACCCCGGTCTGAAAGATGAAATAATGAAAAGGAGCCATGCGATGACCACCTCTATGAATATTACCCTGTCAACGGCTGCGGCCGATCTGCGTTGGGGCGAAAAAGCGATCCTGAGCAGCAACGACAGCGGCCTGACTATCCATCTTACCGGCAGTGAACCGCTGGCCACTATCCAGCGCGCTGCGCGCAAAATTGATAGCCAGGGTATCCGTCATGTCAGCCTGAGCGGCGATGGCTGGGATCTGGAGAACAGCTGGGCGTTCTGGCAGGGCTACCGTGGTCCAAAAGGCGAGCGCGAAGTGCAGTGGGCCGCGCTGGCAGATGCCGAACAGGCGGAGCTGAACAACCGTCTGAAAATTATCGACTGGGTGCGTGACACTATTAACCTGCCCGCTGAAGAGCTGGGGCCGGAACAGTTAGCCACCCGTGCCATTGACCTGCTGTGTGATGTGGCCTGTGATGCGGTCAGTTACCGCATTACGAAAGGTGATGACCTTAAAAAGCAAAACTATCTGGGGCTGCATACTGTCGGGCGCGGTTCATCGCGCAGTCCGGTACTGTTGACGCTGGATTATAATCCCGGTGGCAACGATGAAACCCCGGTATACGCCTGCCTGGTCGGCAAAGGAATCACCTTTGATACCGGCGGATACAGCCTGAAACAGAGCGGCTTTATGGACTCCATGAAGTCGGATATGGGAGGGGCGGCAACGCTGACCGGTGCTCTGGCGCTGGCAATCAGCCGTGGTCTGAACAAACGTGTGAAACTGATCCTGTGCTGCGCGGATAATATGGTCAGCGGCAATGCCTTTAAACTGGGCGACATTATTCGTTACCGCAATGGCAAAACCGTTGAGGTGATGAATACCGATGCTGAAGGCCGTCTGGTACTGGCCGATGGGCTGATTGATGCCAGTGCGCTTAACCCTGAACTGATTATTGATGCGGCGACCCTGACGGGTGCAGCAAAAACCGCATTAGGTAACGATTACCACGCGTTGTTCAGCTTTGACGATGCACTGGCGCAGTCGTTGCTGGAAAGTGCTGCCGGGGAGAACGAGCCGTTCTGGCGTCTGCCGCTGGCGGAGTTCCACCGCAGTCATCTGCCGTCAAATTTTGCTGATTTGAACAACATTGCCAGCCCGTCGCACTCTGCCGGGGCCAGCACCGCCGCTGCGTTCTTGTCGCATTTCGTGAGTGAATACAAGCAGGGCTGGCTGCATATCGACTGTTCTGCTACCTACCGTAAAGGTGCCGTGGATCAGTGGTCTGCGGGTGCCACCGGGCTGGGTGTGCGTGCCGTTGCGAACCTGCTGTTAAACAAAGCGTAATATAACGGGCCGATCGCAACACGATCGGCCCTTGTAGGGACGGACCCTTTTTCCGGTCCACCCGCAGTCTTGTCTGGAACACATTCATGAACGATCTTAACCCGCGGCTGGAAGAGGTGCTGAAACTGGCAGCAGTAGAGCCGGCGCACCGTCCGGAGTTTTTTGCCCTGCTGATGGATGCCAGCGTTGTGGTCCCCGGCGAAAGCGCCCAGCCTGAGCAGGCGATCGATGCCAGCACTCCAGTTGATTTACAGCACTGGGAAAAAGAAGACGGCACCAGCATTATTCCGTTCTTCACCTCAGCGGAAGCACTGCAACAGGCCGTGAGTGGCGAGCAGGCTTATCTGGTGATGCCGGTGCGCACTTTGTTCGAAATGACTCTGGGCGAAGCCCTGTTTCTGAACCCCAAATTGCCTAACGGCAAAGAGTTTTCTCCGCGTGAAATTGCCCACCTGTTAGATGAGGGCAGCAGTGCTCTCAGCCAGCAGACGGTGCTGGAAGGCGGAACCTCGCTGTTGCTGTCGGAAATTGCTGAGCCTCCGGCACAGATGATCGATTCGCTGACCCAGCTTTTTGCCAAGTATAAAACCGTGCGCCGCGCCTACGTGGCGGAGATCAAAGAACATGCTGACCAGCCCGCTAATCTGCTGATTGGCATTGAAGGCGATGGCGATCTTGAAGCAGTGATTCAGGCGGCCGGCAGTGTGGCAACGGATACGCTGCTGGACGATAGCCCAATTGATATTTGCCAGGTCGTGGAAGGGGAGAAAGGTATCAGCCACTTCTTTATTGCCCATATCACGCCATTCTATGAACGGCGTTGGGGAAGTTTCCTGCGAGATTTCAAAGTCAAAAACATCGATTAACGATCGTTTGCTGCATGGGACGACCCTTTTTTAGTCGTCCCACGGGCGATCCCCGTTGCTGCTGGCGGATCGAAGACGATCCGCCGCTACAGTGAATCGTTAACGATCGGCAGGTCGTTACGGGCTCCCCATTCGCCCCAGGAACCGTCGTATAACGCGACGTTTTTCACGCCGAGGCTGGTTAACGCCAGAATCACCACCACCGCGGTGACGCCAGAACCACAGCTGGCAATCACAGGCTGCGACAAATCCACACCCTGCTGACTGAATATTGCCTGTAATTCCGCAGAGGGTTTCAAACGCCCTTCGGTGACCAGCGAGTTCCAGGGAACGTTCAGGCTGCCTGGAATGCGTCCACGGCGCAGTCCAGGACGCGGTTCATCCACTTCTCCGTGAAAACGGTTAGCAGCACGGGCATCAATAATCTGCGCGCCACCTTCATGACTAACCAGCAGGACATCAGTGACGCGTTTGACTTCGCCTTCACCCTGTTCGGCCTCGAACTCGCCTTCCGCGATGTCCAGGGCACCACTTTCCAGCGGCAGTTGCGCCTGTTTCCAGCCCGCCAGCCCGCCAGCCAGAATGGAAATTTGCTTCACACCAAAGTGACGCAGCATCCACCAGGCGCGGGGAGCCGAGAACAGATTGCCCTCATCGTAGATAACCAGATGTTTGTCATCGCTGATCCCCAGTTCACGCATTGCCACTGCGAACGTTTCCGCTCGCGGCAACATATGCGGGTAAGCACTGGTATGGTCCGACAGGGCCTCAATATCGAAGAAGGGCGCATTTGGCAGATGCTCTGCCAGATACTCTTCCTGGATGTTGCGGGTTTTCTCCTGCCCTGGCGGCAGCATACGTGCGTCCAGAACCTGGATGTTGTCATTGGTCAGATGCTCTGCCAGCCAGTCAGCAGAAACAAAAAGAGAGGGAGTCGTCATCGCGGCCTCATTGTCAGTAACGTTTAGCTGAGTGTCAGCGATTTTGTTAGCTATCACAAGGCGAAATGACACTATTCAGAGCCACCTCTGGATTCCTGCAAATTGTTTGCATTCGCAGATAGAAATTGCGCAGATAAACTATTACTCTTTGACCAATTTTGTAACAGGGAAGGTTCTATCTGATGGATGTGCTCAAATTTCTCCTGCGCTTACCGTTCACCGTGCTGAAAGCACTGTGCTGGCTGCTCTCGCGCCTTTTTCGCGTGCTGGGACTGTTGCTGCGCCCGCTGCTGGGTGAGATCAACTGGCGCGGCCCAGGCTGGGTTTCACCCCTTAAAGCAGGCTTCGCCCGGCTTGAGCAGGGGATTGACCGACATCCGAAGACCATTGCCCTGAGTGTGCTGCTGCTGGCGGCTGCAGGTGTTGCCAGCGTGTATGGCTGGCAGTGGTGGCAGAACCGACCTAAACCGATTGACGTTGCCCCGCTGGCCATCCAGAACAGCAGGGTAGAGGTCGTCAACCCGGAAGGGATTGACTACACCGCCGCAAAACCTGCCGTGCAGGTGCTCACCCTGAGGTTCAATCAGTCGGTTGCCCCGGTCACGCTGGTCGGAAAAAAGGTCAGCGCAGGGATTAGCCTGAAGCCCGCCTTAGCCGGGGAATGGCAGTGGCAGAATGCCTGGACGCTGATTTTCACCCCGCAGCAGCCGCTGCCAATGGGGGCGAGCTATGAGGCGACTCTTGAGCCTGACACTTTGCTGGCCCCGCAAATCCGTATTGAACAGACGCGCCACCGCTTCATTGTGCCTGCTTTTGACTATCAAATTGGCAGCAGCGAGTACTATCAGGACCCGCAGGACAGCAGCCAGCACAGCGCTATTTTCAATATCAAATTCAACGCGCCGGCCGATGTGCAGAGCGTGGAAAAACAGTTGTCGCTCGGCCTGAGCGCCGCGCAGGGGCAGCCAGAACAGCCGCTTAAGTTCAGCGTAACCTGGGATGAAAAGAAACTGAATGCCTGGGTGCGTTCCACTGCGCTACAGCCAATGGATCACGGCGGAGCTGTGCATTTGCAGGTGAGCAGCGGGGTGAAATCCTCACGTCCTGGCAATCCGGTGACGCGTAAAAGTGATGGATGGGTGACGGTCCCGAATCTTTACAGCCTTAGCCTGAGTGATGTCAGTGCGGAAGTGGTCGATAAACCCGGCAGCCAGGGCGAACGCGCACTGATTGTTGGCTTTAGCGATGCCGTACGTGACAACGATGTTCGCAAAGGGGTGAAAGCCTGGCTGTTGCCACAGAAGGACCCACGTCGTCCGGCCAGTGAGCAAACAGAAGAGGAATTCATTCCCTGGGATGTGAGCAATATCGATCAGAGCGTGATTAACCGCTCTCCGGTCGTGTCGCTCAGCCTGAACGAAGCAGAAGAAACCTGGCAACCGCAGTTCAGCTTCAAATTTGATGCCCCGGCAAAACGTTATTTGCTGGTGTCGGTGGATGCTGCGATGACGTCCAATGGTGGCTACAAAATGCCGGAAAAACAGTGGCGCGTGGTTCAGGTGCCAGACTATCCGAAGCTGCTGCAGTTTGCCGCTCAGGGGGCGCTACTGTCAGTTAACGGCGATAAACGCATTAGCGTGGCCGCACGTAACGTGCCGGGGCTGCGCGTGGACATCAAACGTGTTATTCCCAGCCAGTTGCAGCATATCGTCTCATTTAAAAGCCGCCAGTTCGCTTCGGCTGATTTCAATCGCCTGAACGACGAATACTTCACCGAGCGCTTTCGTTATCAGACGCCGGTGAATAATGATAAACCCGGTGAGGTCAGCTATCAGGGCATCGACCTGTCGCGCTATCTCTCAACCCGTCCCGATTCCCATCGCGGCATCTTCCTGCTGACCCTGTCTGAATGGTCTCCACAGCAGAAAGAGGCCCAGCCTCAGGAAGAGGAGTATCAGGAAGAGGAATCGCAGCAGGCGATCACCGGGGATTCACGCTTTGTGGTGGTGACCGATCTGGGCATCATTGCCAAACGTTCGCAGGATAAAACGCGTGACCTGTTTGTGCAGTCGATCAGCGGCGGTCAGCCAGTGGCGGGTGCGCAGGTCTCGGTCGTGGCGAAGAACGGTGAAAAACTGCTGACCCGTCAGACGGGCAGCGATGGTCACGTCAGTTTCCCGTCGTTGGAGGTGTATACCAACGAACGTGAACCGGTGATGTTCCTGGTGGAAAAAGAGGGGGATGTCTCCTTCCTGCCGACCGGCCGTGACAACGATCGTGGCCTCGATTTCTCCCGTTTTGATGTGTATGGCGAAACCACACCGGACGATACCCGCACTCTCGGAAGCTATCTGTTCTCTGATCGTGGTGTCTATCGCCCGGGCGATACCTTCCATATTGGTCTGATCACCCGCGCCGCCGACTGGTCCGTGCCGGTAGGCGGCATACCGGTTCGCGCTGAAATTCGCGACCCACGCGATAAACTGATGCGTACCGTTCCGTTGACCCTCAGCGCCAGCGGATTTAACGAACTGAGTTTTACCACGGAAGAAAGCTCGCCTACGGGCGAATGGAATATCTATCTCTATCTGCCGGGTAAAGACGACGACTCAACACGCCTGCTCGGCAGCACGGCGGTTAACGTCAAAGAGTTCGAACCGGATCAGCTCAAGGTCAAGCTGACCCTGACCCCCGACCATCAGCAAGGCTGGGTCAAGCCGGATGCACTGAAAGCCAATATTGATGTCCAGAACCTGTTCGGCACCCCGGCACAGGGGCGCCGTGTGGCGTCCAAAATGACGCTGCGTCCCGTCTACCCGGCGTTCGATCGCTATGCAGATTACGCCTTCTATGAAGCGCGTTCGGCCAGTGACGGTTATGAAACTGAACTGGAAGACAGCACCACGGATGATAACGGTGCGGCAGCGATTAAACTGGATCTGAGCGGTTTCGGTGAGTCGACCTATCAGCTGCAATTACTGTCGGAAGCCTTTGTCGCTGGCGGCGGTCGTTCAGTGGCAGCTACCGCCCGTACGCTGGTCTCTCCGTATGATTATCTGATTGGTGTGAAAGCCGATGGAGAGTTGGGTTACATTCATCAAAATGCCCAGCGCAACGTGAATCTGATCGCGATTAATCCGTCGCTGGATACCATTGCGCTTAACGGCCTGACGCTGCGCCTGTTAGAGCAAAAATATCTGTCGGTGCTGACGCGTCAGGAGTCCGGTGTCTATAAATATCAATCCAGGCTGAAAGAGATCCCGGTTTCCGATGCTGCATTTGACTTGCCTGCCAGCGGTCACTCGATGGCACTGGCGACCAATAAGCCCGGTGATTTCGTGCTGGTGGTAGAAAATGCCAAAGGTGAGGTGCTGAACCGCATCGCTTATAGCGTGGCGGGTGAAGCCAACCTGACCCGTTCGCTCGATCGTAATGCCGAACTGAAACTAAAGCTAAACAGCGACAAGTATCAGCCGGGCAGTGAAATTGAAGTGGCGATCAACGCACCCTATACCGGCAGCGGCCTGATCACCATTGAAAAAGATCGTGTCTACAGCTGGCAGTGGTTCCACACCACCACCACTAACTCGGTACAGAAGATCCGCATTCCGGCAGAGCTTGAGGGCAATGCCTATATTAACGTGCAGTTCGTCCGTGATATTAACTCGGATGAGATCTTCATGAGCCCGCTCAGCTATGGTGTGATGCCGTTTAAAATCAGTAATGAAGCGCGGAAAAACACCCTGAAACTCGATGTGCCAGAGGTGATTAAGCCAGGTGAAGATCTCACCATTAACGTCACCACGGATGCCCCGCAGCAGGTGGCCGTTTTTGCCGTAGATGAAGGGATCTTGCAGGTGGCGCGTTATCGTCTGACCGATCCCCTGGATTACTTCTTCCGTAAGCGTGAACTGAACGTTGAGAGCTCGCAGATTCTTGATCTGATCCTGCCAGAGTTCAGCAAGCTGATGTCGCTGACTTCAGCCCCAGGCGGTGATGGCGGTGAAGGCCTCGATCTACACCTCAACCCGTTCAAACGTAAACGGGACAAGCCGGTGGCGTACTGGTCGGGGATCACCGAAGTGAACGGCCACGCACAGTTTACTTATCCGGTGCCGGACTATTTCAACGGTAAAATTCGGGTGATGGCGATTTCGGTCACGCCAGAAAAAATAGGTAAAGCGCAAACCGGCACCACCGTGCGTGACAACTTTATTCTGACGCCGAACGTCCCCTCAATGGTCGCTCCGGGGGATGAATTTGACGTCAGCGTGGGCGTGAGTAATAACCTGGAAGGCCTGGGTGATGGCAAACTGCCGGTGGCAATCAAGGTGACGCCTCCGCCGCAGCTGGAAGTGGTCGGGCAGCCGGAACAGTCGCTTGAACTGGCGGCTAAGCATGAGGGTGTGGTCAACTTCCGTCTGCGTGCTAAATCTGAATTGGGTGATGCGCCACTGGTCTTTAGTGCGCAATACAGTGATAAAACCAGCCGCCGGACGATCAGTACATCGGTACGCCCGGCAATGCCGTTCCGAATCCAGACGGTGATGGGACGGATGAATGGGAATCAGCAGCAGGTGGATAATTTACGCCAGATGTTCGGTGCTTATGCACAGCGTCAGGCTGCGGTCTCGAACTCACCGCTGGTGTTAACCAGCGGGCTGGCAAGTTATCTGGCGGACTACCCGTACTACTGCTCTGAACAGATTGTCAGCCAGTCGATCCCGCTGTTGCTGCAGAGTGAACACCCGGAACTGCGTGGCAATCTGGATGCGGATAAAGTGCGTCAGCAGCTGAAAGGCATTCTCGACGTGTTGCGTTCACGCCAGAACGCTGACGGTGCTGTCGGGCTGTGGATGGCGTCACCACAGGCCGATCCGTTTATCACACCGTATGTGGTGCAGTACCTGCTGGAGGCGAAAGCCGCCGGTTATCCGCTGCCTGCCGGTATGCTGGACGATGCCAATGTTGCACTGCGCGCACTGGCGGCCAACGGTTATGAAGACCTCTACCACCTTCGCCTGCGCGCCTGGGCCGTTTATCTGCTTACGCGGCAGGGCGAAATCACCACGAATGCGCTGGCCTCAGTGCAGGAGACACTGAAAAAACGCTACCCGGACAGCTGGCAAACCGATCTCAGTGCGCTGTATCTCGCTTCCTCATGGCGCTTACTCAAGGCCGATGATGAAGCTGAACGGTTGCTGGCGCCGGGTTGGAAGGCGCTGGACAAGGCCTATAACAAAAGCTGGTGGACGCAAAACTACTACGATCCGCTGGTGCAGGATGCGACCCGGTTGTACCTGATTACCCGTCACTTCCCGGAAAAAGTATCGGCTATCCCGCCACAACTGCTGGAAAATATGGTGCAGGCACTGAGGGAAGAGCGTTACACGACCTTCTCCGCGGCGATGAGCATTCTGGCGCTGGAAAGTTACTCAGAACAGGTGGCACAACAAAACGATCCGCAGGCGCTGACGATTAACCAACTGGGGCGTGACAATAAAGTTCCTCAGCTGATTTCTGCGCTAAAGGGGCGGTTTGCACAGGGTAACTTCAGTGGGGATGCGGCTTCTGTTCAGTTCCGCAATGCAGGAAACGCACCCGCCTGGTATGTGGTCACACAGGCCGGTTATGACCTGGCTGCACCAGAGAAAGCGATCAGCCGTGGGCTGGAAATCAGCCGCGATTACACCGATGCCGCAGGTAAAACGGTCGACAAGGTCTCACTCGGTCAGACCATTAACGTGCATCTGAAAATCCGTGCGAATTCAAAAGCAGCGCTGAGTAATCTGGCGATAGTTGACCTGTTGCCGGGTGGATTTGAAGTGGTCCAGCAAACGCCTCCACCGCCAGAGACGGATGATGAGGAACAGCAGGATGCATCTTCTGCAGGCTGGCAGTCGCCGCTGGCGGCAAGCGGATCAACCTGGGCACCTGACTTCAGCGATATTCGTGAAGATCGTGTGATCATCTATGGCAGTGCCACCACGGAACTGCAGGAGTTTGTTTACCAAATCAAAGCCACCAACACCGGAAGTTTTGTCATTCCTCCGGCGTACGGTGAAGCGATGTATGACCGTGAAATTCAGGCGATGTCAGCCAGCGCAGGCAAGATTGATGTGGTACCGGCTGAATAGCCGGGCTTCGGGTAGCATGAACACATGAAACGTCTGTTGCAAAATCTGGCAGTGGCGCTGGGATTACTGGCGCTGCTGGTGACAGGCTTTCGTTTGTGGCCACATCCGCCGTTATCACAAGGTGTCCCGCTGTCCACGGCATGGTATGACCGTCATGGCACATTGCTACGGCTGTCGCTGGCCAGCGACGATCGCTATCGTCAGTGGACGCCTCTGGAGGCGATTTCGCCGTTGGCGGTGGACGGACTGTTGCTGCATGAAGATCGCTGGTTCTGGTACAACCCCGGCGTAAACCCGCTAAGCCTGGCGCGGGGCTTCTGGCGCAGCTATGTGCTGGGCGGCAATAAGCAGGGCGGATCGACCATCACCATGCAACTGGCGCGCATGGTGTGGCAACTGAATACCCGATCGCCAAAAGGCAAGATAGTTCAGGTGTTGCGCGCCCTTCAGCTTGAACTCAGTTACTCCAAACACGATATCCTGGAAGCCTATCTGAATTACGCTCCGTATGGGCGTAACATCGAAAGTATTGGTGCAGCCAGCCTGATCTACTTTGCCAAACCCCCTGCACAGTTGACGCTGGCAGAGGCGTTGACGCTGGCGGTACTGCCTCAGTCACCCAGTTTGCGTATTAATCCTCGCAGTGATGAAGTCAGCCCGCCGCTGATGCAGGCGCGCAACCGCTTGTTCCTGCGCTGGCAGCAGCATTATCCCACCGACCACAGCCAGCAAGCGCTGTTTCAGCTGCCGTTAGCCCTGCGTCAGCCGCAGGATTTGCCTTTTATCGCACCGCACTTCATTGAACAGTTGCAGATCGGAGAGCGTCAACCCCGTGTGGACACCACGCTGGATGCCAGTCTGCAACGGCTGGTTGAAAGACAGGTCAACGCGTTTATTCGTCGTAATCAGAGCCGGGGGATTCATAATACCGCCGTGCTGCTGGTGGACAGCCGCGATATGGGAGTACGTGCTATGGTCGGCTCGGCCGACTATTACAACCGCCAGATTCAGGGGCAGGTGAATGGCACAAACGCTAAACGTTCCCCGGGTTCCGCGTTGAAGCCCTTTATTTATGCACTGGGGATGGAGCAGGGCGTGCTGCATCCGATGACCGTTCTGAAAGATGTGCCTTACTCCTTCGGCAGCTATGCGCCCGAGAACTTTGACCGCCGCTTCCTCGGGCCGGTGACTGCGACCGACGCCCTCAATTTCAGCCGAAATATTCCGGCGGTGACCATTGCTTCACGGCTGCGCCAGCCGGGTTTCTATCAGTTTTTACAGTTGGCGGGTATCAGTAATCTTGCCAGCGAAAAACATTATGGACTGTCGCTGGTGCTGGGGGGGGGAGAGGTGACTGCCCAGGAACTGGCGAAACTCTATGCGATGCTGGCTAACCGGGGCGAAGTTCGCGCGCTGCGGCTGCGTCAGCAGGACCCTCAGTCGCCGGCATTTCGCCTGCTGAGTGAAGAGGCCAGTTTTATGACGCTGGATATTCTGCGTCAGCACCGCCGCCCTGGCGATACATTAGCGCAGCGCCCGTCATCGCTTCCTGTTTACTGGAAAACCGGCACCTCCTGGGGCTTTCGCGACGCATGGAGCGTCGGTATTTTTGGTCCTTATGTGCTGGTGGTGTGGCAGGGGAACTTTAACGGGCAGGGCAATAACGCGTTTGTCGGCGTTGAGGCTGCCGCACCGTTGTTTTTCAATATTATCGACAGTGTGATTGCCAGCTATCCGGGACTGAGTGAGCCTAAGCATCGCTTCCCGGTGCATCTGAAACGTGTGGAAATCTGCCTGCCGAGTGGCGATCTGCCCACGCAGTGGTGCCAGCAGCGCGGCAAAAGCTGGTTTATTCCGGGTAAATCCCCGATTAAAGTGGATACGGTTTACCGCCCCTTACGTATTGATAATCAGAGTGGGCAACCCGTCTGTGCCCCCTGGGATACAGAGACCAGCCATATTGAAGTGTTTGAGTTCTGGCCCTCCGATCTTGCCAACGTCTTTATGCAAGCCGGGTTGCCCAAGCGCCAGCCGCCAGCGGTTACCTGCCAGCAGGGCGCAGTGGGAGGAGATGCACCACGCATAACGTCGCCGTTGAAGAACACCACTTACCAGCTGCGTCAGTCGCAGAAAGGGCGGGACAATATCAGTTTCAGCGCGGTGACCGATGCGGACAGTGCCACTGTTTACTGGTTTGTTGATGATGTTTATCTTGGTAGCAGTGCCAGTAAAACGCCCCTCGACTGGCGGCCCTCCCGCCCGGGGAAATATCGTATTCGTGCGGTAGACGACCGTGGCCGTGCCGACAGTCGTCTGATTAATGTGGCGTTGATCAACTAATTTCAGACGGATCCCCAGGCGCTTTTCTGGTCATCAATCCACGGGCTGCGTAAAATAGCCGCAGGTGGGGAAAAAATGTCGCGATGAGGATCGGGTTTTTCATTAAATTATTGAATCTCCGATAGGCATCTCTCGCGATGCCCCCTATAATCTGCGGCCATTTTCCCGGCCGGGAACCGTTTTCGCGGCTAAACTCGAAAGATAATACAGGGGTCAACAATGACTATTGAGCGTACATTTTCCATCGTAAAACCAAACGCTGTGGCAAAGAATGTTATCGGTGCCATCTTCAACCGTTTTGAAAGCGCTGGCTTCAAAATCGTTGGCAGCAAAATGCTGCACCTGAGCAAAGAGCAGGCTGAAGGTTTCTACGCTGAACACCAGGGTAAACCTTTCTTTGATGGCCTGGTTGAATTCATGACCTCTGGTCCGGTTGTTGTTTCCGTACTGGAAGGCGAAAATGCCGTACAGCGTCACCGTGACCTGATGGGTGCAACTAACCCGGCGAACGCGCTGGCGGGTACGCTGCGTGCTGACTACGCAGACAGCTTCACCGAGAACGCGACTCACGGTTCTGATTCTGCTGAATCTGCTGCCCGTGAAATCGCTTACTTCTTCGGCGAAGGCGAAATCTGCCCGCGTACCCGTTAATTCGGTTGCCTGACGGAAAAGGGTTTACAAAAAAAGTGTGTTTGCTGCTTTAACCCTTACGAAGTCATGAGTACAATAATGCGCCCCTGACGTTGTGTTCAGGGGCGCTTCTATTTTATTCACTCCAAACCCAGAGCCATAACGTGTAACAACGAGGCCAGAGAATATTATGTCAGAACTTATTGTGACGCCGTCGTCCGAATCTCCTGCAATTGCCATCCCTAAAAAAGACAAAATCAACCTGCTCGATCTCAATCGTCAGCAGATGCGTGAGTTTTTTGCCAGCATGGGTGAAAAACCGTTTCGTGCCGATCAGGTGATGAAATGGATCTATCACTACTGCTGTGATGATTTCGATGAGATGACCGACATCAACAAGGTTTTCCGTAACAGGCTGAAAGAGGTCGCTGAAATACGCGCACCAGAAGTCGCGGAAGAACAACGCTCAGCCGATGGCACCATTAAATGGGCCATTCAGGTGGGTGGGCAGCAGGTAGAAACCGTCTACATTCCAGAAAAAGATCGCGCCACGCTGTGTGTCTCTTCCCAGGTGGGCTGTGCGCTGGAATGCAAATTCTGTTCAACGGCGCAGCAGGGCTTTAACCGTAACCTGCGTGTATCCGAAATTATTGGTCAGGTATGGCGTGCAGCTAAAATAATCGGTGCCGCCAAAGTCACTGGCCAGCGCCCTATCACCAACGTGGTGATGATGGGGATGGGTGAGCCATTGCTCAACCTGACCAATGTGGTTCCGGCAATGGAAATTATGCTGGATGATTTTGGCTTTGGCCTGTCAAAACGCCGCGTGACGCTATCCACGTCGGGTGTAGTTCCTGCGCTGGATAAGCTGGGCGATATGATCGATGTGGCGCTGGCGATCTCGCTGCATGCGCCTAATGACACAATTCGTGACGAAATTGTACCGATCAACAAAAAGTACAATATTGCGACGTTCCTGGCATCCGTCAGCCGTTATATCGGCAAGTCTAATGCTAATCAAGGGCGTGTGACCATCGAGTACGTGATGCTCGATCACATCAATGACAGCACTGATAATGCGCATGAATTGGCCGCGTTGTTAAAAGATACGCCGTGCAAAATTAACCTGATCCCGTGGAACCCCTTCCCGGCAGCACCTTATGGTCGCAGTTCGAACAGTCGCATCGATCGCTTCTCTAAAGTGTTGATGGATTACGGTTTTACTACTATTGTGCGTAAAACCCGTGGTGATGATATTGATGCTGCGTGTGGTCAGTTGGCAGGTGATGTTATTGACCGTACTAAGCGCACGTTGAAAAAGAAATTGGCTGGAGAAGCCATCTCTGTGAAGGCGATCTGAAACCCGGTGTTTTCCTGCCTAATTCCGTATTGAACCTGGCAATATTGGCGTACGATAAGTGGCTGATAAAAACAGGGAGAGACAGGGATGCGGGCAGGGATAATCGCCTTTGTGCTGATAATGTTGCTGGCGGGATGTCAGACTTCGCCACAGCCAGATGCACTGGTTGAAACACGGATTCAGTTGGGAATGGCCTGGTTGGCGCGCGGTAACAATGATGCTGCACGCAGGAATTTGCAGCGTGCAATCGCCATTGCACCAGGCGATTACCGTACCCAACTGGCGATGGCTCGCTACCAGCAGCAGACAGGCAACAACAGCATGGCGCAGCAACATTATCGTCACGCCCTGAAATTAGCAGCGCAAAACAGCTATGTGCTTAATAATTACGGTGCGTTTCTCTGCGGATTAGGGCAGTATGATGCGGCACAACGGCTGTTCAGCAGGGCAATGGATGATTCAGCAAATGGGCTTCGTGCCGACAGTGTTGAAAATTCCGGCTATTGTTTTTTGAATGCCGGCCAGCATGAAAAAGCGCGAGAAGCGCTGAAGGATGCGGTGAAAATCGATCCGACCAAAGGAATGCTAATGCTGGCAGAAGCCGAAAGGCGATTTGGAAAGGGGAGTCGTGCAGATTCACGGCTCCTGTTAGATGTTTATCAACACAACTTTCCTGTTTCGGCAGAAAGCCTGTGGTTAGAGATTCGCTTCGCCGCGCAGGTCAATCAGCCCGATGAAGTTCATTATTATGGGGCTCAACTTGCGCGAATTTTTCCACAATCGATACAGTACCAGCATTTCTTAGCTAATGAATACTGAAGCCACTCAAGACAAACCTAACGTAAATTCAACAGGCGAGCGCCTGCGTGGTGCCCGTGAACTCATGGGCCTGACTCAGCAGAATGTTGCTGAACGCCTCTGCCTGAAACTTTCCACTGTTCGTGATATTGAAGAGGACAAGTCGCCTGCCGACCTGGCATCGACCTTTTTGCGTGGCTATATCCGTTCTTACGCGCGTTTGGTTCGCGTGCCGGAAGAAGAGCTGCTACCGATGATGGCCAAGCAGGCCCCGGTCAGAGCCGCGAAAGTTGAACCGATGCAAAGTTTTTCCCTCGGTAAACGCCGCAAAAAACGCGACGGCTGGTTGATGATTTTCACCTGGCTGGTGTTGTTTGTGGTGGTGGGATTGACGGGAGCCTGGTGGTGGCAGAATCACAAAGCCGCTCAGGATGATCTGGTTTCAATGGCCGATCAAAACGCGTCGTCCGAAGGGGATAACAGTCAGTCGATCCCTTTGACCGACAGTAATGCCAACAGCGCCACTGATAGCAGTGGGCAAACGGCCATTCCACTGGATACCAGACCAGCAGCAGATTCTGCGAACACGGGCAGCACTCCAGCTGCCACGGCGCAGGTACCTGCGGCAAATACTCAGGCTGATAATTCTCAGCCTGCTGTGGTTTCACCAAGTCAGGCACCGGCTGAGGCCGGTGTCAGTGGGCAACTGCCTACCAGCAGCGCCGGCGTCAGCCAGCCTGCTGTTGACCCAAACGCCGTAGTGATGACTTTTTCCAGCGATTGCTGGCTGGAAGTAACCGATGCAGCAGGCAAGAAACTGTTCAGCGGTATTCAGCGTAGTGGTGGTAAACTCAGCCTTGCCGGCACCGCCCCCTATCGTTTGAAGATTGGTGCGCCGGCCGCAGTACAGATCGAATATCAGGGTAAACCTGTCGATCTGAGTCGTTTCATCCGTACTAACCAGGTTGCTCGCCTGACTATCGGTGCGCAATAACGCATCTTCCTCTGGTCGCGAGTGATTGTGGAGAAAGAATATGCATAACGAAGCACCCATTACCCGTCGCAAATCAAAGCGCATTTACGTCGGCAAGGTGCCCGTGGGTGACGGTGCACCTATTGCCGTCCAGTCCATGACCAATACCCGCACTACCGACGTTGCCGCTACGGTCGCTCAGATCAAAGCTCTGGAGCGCGTTGGTGTCGATATCGTGCGTGTGTCCGTACCAACGATGGATGCCGCAGAAGCTTTCCGTCTTATCAAACAGCAGGTAAATGTCCCGCTGGTCGCTGATATCCATTTTGACTACCGTATTGCCCTTAAAGTTGCCGAATATGGCGTGGACTGTCTGCGCATCAACCCCGGCAACATTGGTAATGAAGAGCGTATTCGCTCTGTGGTGGATTGCGCGCGTCATTACAATATTCCCATCCGCATTGGTGTTAACGGCGGATCGCTGGAAAAAGATTTGCAGGAAAAGTACGGTGAGCCCACTCCGCAGGCGCTGCTGGAATCCGCGATGCGTCATGTGGACATCCTCGATCGCCTCAACTTTGATATGTTCAAAGTCAGTGTGAAAGCCTCCGACGTGTTCCTGGCCGTTGAGTCCTATCGACTTCTGGCGAAGCAGATCGACCAGCCGCTGCATTTGGGCATCACCGAAGCGGGTGGTGCACGTGCGGGTGCCGTCAAATCGGCCATTGGCCTGGGGTTGCTACTGTCGGAAGGCATCGGCGATACGTTGCGTATCTCGCTGGCGGCCGACCCGATTGAAGAAGTAAAAGTCGGCTTCGATATCCTTAAGTCGCTGCGTATTCGCGCGCGCGGTATCAACTTTATCGCCTGCCCAACCTGTTCACGTCAGGAATTTGACGTGATCGGCACGGTGAATGCGTTAGAAGAGCGGCTGGAAGATATCATCACACCGATGGATATTTCGATTATCGGCTGTGTGGTGAACGGCCCGGGTGAAGCCACCGTTTCCACGATGGGCGTCACTGGCGGCAGCAAGAAAAGCGGTTTCTACGAAGATGGCGTGCGTCTGCGCGAGCGTCTGGATAACGACAATATGATCGATCAGTTGGAAGCCCGCATTCGTGCGAAAGCCACCATACTGGACGCATCGCGCCGGATTGATGTCCAGCAGGTCGAAAAATAAACTGCAAGGGGCGGCCTTTTATTTCGGTCGCCCCTTGCTGAATCAAATTGATGAGAGAAAACTAGTGGCGAAGAATATCCAGGCCATTCGCGGCATGAACGACTATTTACCTGCTGATACCGTGGTATGGCAGCGTATCGAACAGATCCTCAAGCAGGTGCTGGGCAGCTATGGATTCAGCGAAATTCGCCTGCCGATTGTAGAGCAGACCCCGTTATTCAAACGCGCTATCGGTGAAGTGACCGATGTGGTTGAAAAAGAGATGTACACCTTTGATGACCGCAACGGTGAAAGCCTGACGCTGCGTCCTGAAGGTACCGCGGGTTGTGTACGCGCGGGCATTGAACACGGTCTGCTGTACAATCAGGAACAGCGTCTGTGGTATATCGGCCCGATGTTCCGCTATGAGCGTCCACAAAAAGGGCGTTATCGTCAGTTCCATCAGATTGGTGCTGAAGTGTTTGGTCTGCAAGGCCCGGACATCGATGCGGAACTGATCATGATGACGGCCCGCTGGTGGAAAGCACTGGGTATCTCTGAGCATGTCAGCCTGGAGCTGAACTCCATCGGTTCACTGGAAGCCCGTGCCAATTACCGTGATGCGCTGGTGGCCTTCCTCGAACAGCATATTGACGTGCTGGATGAAGACTGCAAACGCCGCATGTATACTAACCCGCTGCGCGTGCTGGATAGCAAAAACCCGGATGTTCAGGCACTGCTGAATGATGCACCAACGCTCGGTGATTATTTGGATGACGAGTCCCGCGAGCATTTCGCCGGGCTGTGCAGCCTGCTCGATGCAGCCGGTATTGCTTATACCGTCAACCAGCGTCTGGTGCGTGGCCTCGACTATTACAACCGGACCGTGTTTGAATGGGTGACCAGCAGCCTCGGTTCACAGGGCACCGTCTGTGCCGGTGGACGTTATGATGGCCTGGTTGAACAGTTGGGTGGACGTGCAACCCCGGCGGTCGGTTTTGCGATGGGCCTGGAACGTCTGGTCCTGCTGGTGCAGGCGGTTAATCCAGAATTTGAACCGACGCGTATTGTTGATGTCTATGTTATCGCTTCGGGTCAGGGCGTACAGAGCGCGGCGATGCTGCTGGCAGAACAGCTGCGTGACGCGCTTCCGGAACTGAAGCTAATGACTAACTTTGGTGGCGGTAACTTCAAGAAGCAGTTTGCCCGTGCAGACAAGTGGGGCGCCCGCATTGCACTGGTACTCGGTGAAGATGAAGTGGCCAATGGCCAACTGGTGATTAAAGATTTGCGTAACGGCGAGCAACAAACGCTGGCACAAAGTGCTGCGGCAGCTACGCTGGCATCGATGTTACAGCGTTAAGCCTCTGCGGCGGCACGATTTAAAGGAGTAGGATTGCGTGGAAGTGTATAGCAACGAGAACGAACAGGTAGATGCGCTGAAGAACTTCTTTGCTCAGAATGGCAAAGCGTTAGTGGTTGGCGTTGTTCTGGGCGTCGGCGCATTACTGGGCTGGCGTTACTGGAGTAATCATCAGGACAGCGGATCGCGTGAAGTGTCCGCGTCTTATCAGCAGGTGACGTCGGCGCTGGACGCCACGAAACCCGCTTCGCTTGACGCAGTAGCTAAATTTGCCAGCGAAAACAGCAATACCTACGGTGCACTGGCTTCTCTGGATTTGGCAAAACGCTATATTGACAACAATCAGTTGGATAAAGCGGTAGACCAGTTGCAGAGCGGCCTCAAGAGCACCAAAGATGCTAACTTGCAGTCGGTTCTGAACCTGCGCCTTGCACGCATCCAGTTACAGCAGAAGCAGCCTGACGCCGTGTTGAAAACACTGGAAAGCGTTAAAGGTGACGGCTGGGCAGCTATCGTGGCTGATGTACGCGGTGAAGCGTTACTCAGCAAAGGCGATGTCAAAGGCGCACGCGATGCGTGGAGCAAAGGAATCGCTTCTGATGCGTCTTCGACGCTGAAAGAGATGCTGCAAATGAAAGTGAATAATCTGCCGGGCTAAATAGCTCCTTGTACATTTGGCCTTACAGGCACAAGAGGGATTTCATGGAATTGCGTAAGTTACTTCTGCCGGGACTGATGTCAGTCACCTTGCTCAGCGGATGTTCATGGTTCAGCGGTGAAGAAGATGTTGTCAAAATGTCACCGTTGCCGACAGTGCAGAATCAGTTCGAACCAGAAAAAGTCTGGAGCACCTCAGTGGGCAATGGCGTAGGTGATTTCTACTCCAACCTGCACCCGGCCTGGTCTGAGAATACCGTCTATGCCGCTGACCGCCACGGTGTGGTCAAAGCGCTGAATTCAGGCGATGGCAAAGAACAGTGGAAAGTCGACCTGGCAGAAAAAACCGGTTGGTTATCCAGCAATATTCCCGCGCTGCTTTCCGGTGGCCTGACCGTTGATGCGGGTCATGTCTATGTCGGTAGTGAGCGTGGTCAGGTTTATGCGCTGAACACCAGCGATGGCTCTATCGCCTGGCAGACTAAAGCGGCCGGTGAAGTGTTGTCCCGTCCGGTTGTCAGCGATGGCCTGGTGCTGGTTCATACCAGCAACGGCATGCTGCAAGGTCTGGATCAGACCAGCGGTAACATCAAGTGGACCGTTAACCTCGACGTGCCAGCCCTGAGTCTGCGCGGTGAGTCTGCACCTGCGACGGCCTTTGGTGCTGCCATTGTTGGTGGTGATAACGGCCGCGTCAGCGCGGTGATTATGAACCAGGGCCAGATTATCTGGCAGCAACGTATCTCCCAGCCAAGTGGTGCGACGGAAATCGATCGCCTGGCCGACGTAGACACAACGCCGGTTATCGTTAACGGTGTCGTGTATGCCTTAGCCTATAACGGTAATTTGACCGCGCTGGACCTGCGTTCAGGCCAGATTCTGTGGAAACGCGAAATCGGTTCCGTTCACGACATGATCGTCGACGGTGGCCGCATCTTCCTGGTAGACCAGGATGACCGTGTGATTGCACTGAATACCGACGGTGGCGTGAGCCTGTGGCGCCAGAGCGATCTGCTGCACCGTAACCTGACATCACCCGTTCTGTATAATGGCTATCTGGTCGTCGGTGACAGCGAAGGTTATCTGCACTGGATCAATACTGACGATGGCCGTTTTGTTGCTCAACAGAAACTGGACAGCTCCGGTTTCCAGACCGAACCGGTTGTTGCCAGCGACAAGCTGCTTATTCAGTCTAAAGACGGTGAGGTTTACGCGATTACGCGTTAATTCCTCAGCAAGTCTGTGCCCCACAGAATTCAGCCTGCCGCGACTGCAGCGGGCTGAAAGTTGAAGGGTAAGCGGCTCCTGATTGTTCAGGGGCCGTTTTGTTTTATCCAAGGCGTGTTATTCTAGGCGCCATCGGCCTGAGTACAGCGGCAGTTTATCTGCCGGAACAGCGAATAATATCGCAGCCAGGCGCTTATTTTTTAGTTATGAGGCTTCACTATGGTACCTGTGGTCGCGCTTGTCGGGCGTCCCAATGTGGGAAAATCCACCCTGTTTAACCGTTTAACGCGTACACGAGATGCGCTGGTGGCGGATTTTCCAGGGCTGACTCGAGATCGCAAATATGGTCGCGCCGAAATAGAAGGGCGTGAGTTTATTTGTATCGATACCGGTGGTATCGACGGCAACGAAGAGGGCGTGGAAACACGCATGGCGGAACAGTCGCTGTTGGCGATTGAAGAAGCCGATGTTGTGCTGTTTATGGTCGATGCGCGTGCCGGGCTGATGCCTGCTGACACCGCTATTGCCAAGCACCTGCGTTCGCGCGATAAGCCAACCTTTATCGTTGCCAACAAAACCGATGGCCTGGATGCCGACTCTGCCGTGGTCGATTTCTGGTCACTCGGTCTGGGCGAAATCCATCCGATTGCTGCTTCCCACGGGCGTGGTGTCACCAGCCTGCTGGAACTGGTATTGCTGCCATGGATGGATGTTGTTGCGCCAGAACGTGAGCTGACGGAAGAAGAAGAAAACGAAGCCTACTGGGCGGAGTTTGCGGCAAAAGAAGCCAAAGCCAACGGCGAAATGCCGGAAGACGAAGAAGATGATTTCAACCCGCTGGATCTGCCGATCAAGCTGGCGATTGTCGGTCGTCCGAACGTAGGTAAGTCAACGCTCACTAACCGTATTCTCGGTGAAGAGCGCGTGGTGGTTTACGACATGCCGGGTACCACGCGTGACAGTATTTATATCCCGATGGAGCGTGACGGGCGTGAATATGTCCTGATCGATACGGCCGGGGTGCGTAAACGCGGAAAAATCACTGAAACCGTTGAAAAGTTCTCGGTGATCAAAACCCTGAAAGCGATTGAAGATGCCAACGTTGTTCTGCTGGTCATTGATGCGCACGAAGGCATTTCCGATCAGGACCTCTCACTGCTGGGCTTTATCCTCAATAGTGGGCGCTCACTGGTGATTGTGGTCAACAAGTGGGATGGTCTGTCACAGGAAATCCGTGATGAAGTGAAAGAGCAACTGGACTACCGTCTGGGCTTTATCGACTTCGCCCGTATTCACTTTATCTCTGCTCTGCACGGCAGTGGCGTGGGTAACCTGTTTGAATCGGTGACCGAAGCTTACGACTGTTCAACACGTCGTGTTAACACCTCCATGTTGACGCGTATTATGAACATGGCTGCCGATGACCATCAGCCGCCGCTGGTGCGTAGCCGCCGCGTGAAGCTGAAATATGCCCACGCCGGGGGATATAACCCACCGATTGTGGTCATCCACGGAAACCAGGTGAAAGACCTGCCGGACTCCTACAAACGTTATCTGATGAACTACTTCCGTCGTTCACTGGAAATCATGGGTACGCCAATCCGTATTCAGTTCAAAGAGGGTGAGAACCCTTATGAAGGCAAACGTAACCTGCTGACGCCAAATCAGCAGCGTAAGCGCCAGCGCTTAATGAGCCATCTGAAAAAGAACAAACGTTGATCCACAAGGGGGCCTGATGGCCCCCTTTGTTTTATGCTGAAAAGCAAAGACGATGGAGAAACCCGATGGACAGACTTTGCCCGCATTGCCAGCACCCCCTCACGACCACGGACAGCGGTGTTTTCTGCCCGCACTGCCAGCATCATTTCGTTGCCTGTTGCCCTGATTGCCATCTTCCTCTGACTGTCCTGAAAGCCTGTGGCGCAGTGGACTACTTCTGTGAGCATGGGCACGGCTTGATGTCCAAAAAACACCTGCTATTACTCCCCGTTGATAATCCATAAACCCCGGAAATAATCACGATAATCATTTTGTGCGATTTCCCGTCTATAGTTATCGAAGATAGACGGGTTGTTAATTTTCTGTTTATCAGATTATGAACCTGGTGGTACAATCCTGCCGCTTGCTACCGGTGCTCAGCCACGCCAGCCGTGAGGTCAGAGCATCAGCGGTGAAAGCAGGACGGGATCGCTTCCGTGTAACATGTTAATAAAAATAAGGTATTCATAAAAAGCTGCCTTATTTTCTCCAGGAGTATTTCTGCTATGCCTCAAATAAATGCCGGGTCATCTAAATGGCTGGGCCTGTGGTGTTTCTTGCTGGGATTAATTTTACTGGCAACAGGCCTTTACTTTGTCATTGGTGGGGGAAAATTAGTTTCACTCGGTGGGAGCTGGTATTTCGTGATTGCCGGTATTGTCACCGTGCTGTCCGCCATCCAGTTCTTCCGTCGCCGGGCTTCCGCAGTGGTGATTTTTGCTCTGGTGTTTATTGGTTCCGCCATCTGGGCTGTGCTGGATGCCGGTATCGACTTCTGGCCGCTGGTTTCCCGCCTGATGTTCCTGGCAGGTATGCTGCTGCTAGCGTTGATCACCTGGCCGTCTCTGCGCAAACATGAAGGCAAACCTGCCTGCGCGAAAGGGGCTTATGGCCTTGGCGTGGTGACCGTGGTTGGCCTGCTGGCAACCCTTTATGGCATGTTCCAGCCGCATCCGACCGTCGCAAATGGTCAGGAGCTGCCGCTGGTGCCCGTTGATAAGTCAACGGAGCAGAAAAACTGGGATAACTACGGTAACACCGCAGGCGGTAGCCGCTTTGTGGCTCTGGACCAGATCACCCGCGATAACGTGAAAGATCTGAAACCTGTCTGGACCTACCACACCGGTGATATCCCGGAAAGCCCGACCGGCAGCGGCGCTGAAGATCAGCAAACACCATTGCAGATTGGTGATCGCGTATTCCTCTGTACTCCGCATAACAACGTGATTGCTCTGGATGCTGATACCGGTAAGCAGCTCTGGAAAACCGAGATTAACGCACAGTCTCAGGTCTGGAACCGCTGCCGTGGCCTGGCCTATTTCGATGTCAGCAAACCGCTGGAACAGCCTACCGTTCCTAACTCAACGCCTGTCACACCTGTGACGCTGGCTGCGGGCGATACCTGTCAGCGCCGTATTCTGATGAACACCATCGATGCGCGTCTGGTCGCGATCAACGCCGACAATGGTGAAATGTGCCAGAACTTCGGTGACAAAGGTTTTGTTGACCTGAAAGCCGGCCTGGGCGATGCCAGCGATCCGAAATATCAGTTAACCTCAGCGCCAACTCTGGCCGGTACGACTGTTGTCGTCGGTGGCCGTGTGGCGGATAACGTGCAGACTGATATGCCTGGCGGCGTACTGCGCGGCTTTGATGTGATCACCGGTGAAATGCGTTGGGCCTTTGACCCGGGCAACCAGGATCCAAATGCGAAACTGGAAGAGGGTAAAACCTTCGTTCGCAGCACGCCGAACTCCTGGGCACCGATGTCCTATGACGCGGGCATGAACACCGTGTTCCTGCCGATGGGAAGCTCGTCTGTTGACCTGTGGGGTGCGAACCGTAACGCGCTGGATCATAAATACGGTGCTTCGATTCTGGCACTGGATGCGACCACCGGTAAAGAGAAGTGGGTTTATCAGACCGTGCATAACGATCTGTGGGACTTCGATATTCCGATGCAACCAAGCCTGATCGACTTCCCACAGAAAGATGGCAGCACGAAGCCAGCGGTGGTGTTTGGTACGAAAGCGGGCCAGATCTTTGTGCTGGACCGTCTGACGGGGCAGCCTCTGACGGAAGTGAAGGAAGTGCCGGTTAAACCAGGTAACATCCCGAACGAGCAGTACACCCCAACGCAGCCGAAATCCGTAGGTATGCCGGAGATTGGTGCGGGTACGCTGAAAGAGTCTGACATGTGGGGCGCGACGCCATTTGATCAGCTGGCTTGCCGTATTGGTTTCAAATCCATGCGTTACGATGGCCTGTACACTGTACCGGGGACTGACCTCTCTCTTAGCTTCCCGGGATCGCTGGGTGGCATGAATTGGGGCAGCCTGTCGACCGATCCGAATAACCACTACATCTTCGCCAATGACATGCGTCTGGGCCTGTGGGTGCAGATGGTGCCGGTGAAAGCCGATGCGAAAGCCAGCGATGGCGGTGAAGCGGTTAACACTGGTATGGGGGCCGTTCCGCTGAAAGGCACGCCGTATGCCGTGAACAAAAACCGCTTTATGTCGCCAATGGGTATCCCTTGCCAGAAGCCACCATTTGGTACGCTTTCGGCTATCGACCTGAAAACACAGAAAGTGGTATGGCAGGTTCCGGTTGGCACCGTGCAGGACACCGGTCCGCTAGGCGTGAAAATGCATGCACCGATGCCGGTAGGTATGCCGACACTGGGCGGTACGCTGGCAACACAGGGCGGCCTGGTGTTTATCGCAGGAACGCAGGATTACTACCTGCGTGCATTCGATACCTCAACCGGTAAAGAAGTATGGAAAGCCCGTCTGCCAGTGGGCAGCCAGGGTGGCCCGATGAGCTACAAATCACCGAAAACCGGTAAGCAGTACATCATCATCTCTGCGGGCGGTGCGCGTCAGTCCCCCGATCGTGGTGACTATGTGATCGCTTACGCACTGGACAAATAAGGCGCAGCGACTCACTCGCTAACCTGATGTCAAAAAAGCCCCTTCATCGCTGAAGGGGCTTTTTTTGTCGGTCACTTTGTGGAGTTAACACTATCCGTCCTGGATGAGGGGGTAAAATCATGCAATTATCGGATCTTTTGAGCCAGGGCGGGAAACACTAAGCGCGCTGTTATAATTGAGTCATAACGTTTATCCCCTCTGATAATGAATAAAAGGAGAGATTAATGGAAAAGATAGAAAACCTGATAATAACACTGAAACAGTGCATTCCAGCATTGGATACCGCGCCATTACAGAGCGAAAAACCACTTAATGATGAGCAGTTTACGCTCTTAGAGTGGCTGTATAAGCACCTTAGCGCGCAAAACCTCATGGTCTATGAGGAATGGAAAGAATACACCGGTGATATTCCCGCATTAAAAACGCTGTCTGATTTATCTATGCCTGAAGCACCCGCGGACTTTATTTTTTCAGCTATCGAGAAAATAGATTGGTCAACAGCCAGTATTGATCCCTATGAGATAGCCTATTTCGTGCCGTGGCTCGAGCATATTAATTTTTATTTAAAGCCGCACGCATTAAGGTTAATCACCCTGCTGCCATTTGAAAATGCCTATATTTTCTGTGTGCGGGATGATGAAGTCTTACTGCAAAAACTGGAGGCAAGCCTGCAAGCTTTTGACATGGGCATCCATGACCGGCAGCCAATGGATCAACAACAGGTATTAGCGGACATCGAACAGCTGATTTCTCAATAACGACCGGCAACAGACATTTGCCGGGGTGAAATGAGTCAGTCGGTCTCAACGGCCGCCAGACTCATTTGCGTGACAAAGACTCGCTGCGTTTACGCGCTTTCTTCAGCGGCGTAATAGCGGTGACTTCACTCTCCACCCAACCGTCATCCAGGCGGGTTTTCAGCACGTCACCAGGGTGTAGCTGTTGCGTCTTTTTCACGACCTGGCCGTCTGCCGCTGTGGTGACACTGAAACCACGTGCCAGCGTGGCCAGCGGGCTGACCCCTTCCAACTGGGCCGCAAGATTGCCGAAGCGCTGTTTATTGGCGTTGAGCTGCTGCTGCATGGCCTGTTGCAGGCGGTGATGCCACTGCTGGAGCTGCTGTCCGGCGCGCTGGACGCGCATTTCCGGGCGAATGGCACTCAGACGCTGCCCCACGCGCTCCTGCTGGCGTACTGCCTGGCGAAGCCTGAGCTGCATGGCATCATCCAGTCGGCGCTGTAGCTTCATCAGCGCCGTCTGCTGGCGTGCCAGACGCAGTTGCGGGTGCTGTTGTTGCAGACGATGTTGAATGCGGGTGAAAGTCCGCTGCTGCTGCGCGAGGTAATAATCCATCGCCATTTCCAGCCGCTGCTGTTGTGACTGGAGCTGGCGCAGCAGTTCGATCTGATTACGACTGACCAGCTCCGCTGCCGCAGAAGGCGTGGGCGCGCGCAGGTCGGCCACAAAGTCGGCGATGGTCACATCGGTTTCATGCCCGACGGCGCTGACAATCGGAATGCGGCTGGCATAAATTGCCCGCGCCACACGCTCATCGTTAAAACTCCAGAGGTCTTCCAGCGAGCCGCCGCCGCGTCCCACAATCAATACATCGCACTCATTGCGCGCATTGGCCAGCTCAATGGCCCGTACGATGCCTGAGGGCGCTTCTGCGCCCTGTACCTGGGTCGGGTAGATAACCACGGGCAGTGACGGGTCGCGTCGCTGTAGCACGCGTAGCACGTCGTGTAGCGCGGCACCGCTGGCAGAGGTGATCACCCCAACCTGGCGTGCCGGGTCCGGCAGTGCCTGTTTATGGCTCTGCTCAAACAGTCCTTCTGACATCAGCCGCTGCTTCAGTTGCTCGAACTGTTGCTGCAACAGGCCATCTCCGGCGGGTTGCATACTTTCGGCAATCAACTGGTAGTCGCCGCGTGGCTCATACAGCGTAATGGTGGCGCGCACCAAAACCTGCTGGCCATTTTGCGGACGGAAGATGACACGGCGGTTGCTGTTGCGGAACATCGCACAGCGAACCTGGGCGCCATCATCCTTCAACGTGAAGTACCAGTGACCGGAAGAGGGCTGGGAGAAATTTGAGATCTCCGCGCTCAACCAGACCTGGCCCATTTCCATCTCCAGTAGCTTGCGCACTGTCGTATTGAGACGGCTGACGGTAAAAATATTGGCGGTTGGAGGTAGCGACATGTGATGAAGATCAAACTTTAAATCAGAGGGTTAATTAACCGATACTACATGGCTCAGTCAGGGGATCAAGAGTTTTTCGTAAATAATGCTGGAGGCAATCGATTACGCCCTGTATAATGCCGCGGCAATATTTTACAAGTTCTCATTCACCCTGAGGTTGAGATATTGCCATGCTAAGAATCGCTAAAGAAGCCCTGACATTTGACGACGTTTTGCTCGTTCCTGCACATTCAACTGTACTGCCAAACACGGCTGACCTCAGCACCCAACTTACCAAAACCATCCGTTTAAACATTCCTATGTTGTCCGCTGCTATGGATACCGTGACCGAAGCGGGTCTGGCTATTGCACTAGCACAGGAAGGTGGTCTGGGCTTTATTCACAAAAACATGTCCATTGAGCGCCAGGCTGAAGAAGTGCGCAAAGTGAAGAAACACGAAAGTGGCGTGGTTACTGACCCGCAGACCGTGTTGCCCACCACTGCCCTGAGCGAAGTAAAAATTCTGACCGAACGTAACGGCTTTGCCGGTTACCCGGTGGTGAACGGCGAAAACGAACTGGTGGGGATCATCACCGGCCGTGACGTCCGCTTCGTGACGGATTTGAGCCTGCCTGTTTCTGCCGTGATGACGCCGAAAGAACGTCTCGTGACGGTGAAAGAAGGCGAAGCGCGTGAAGTTGTGCTGCATAAAATGCACGAAAAACGCGTTGAGAAAGCGCTGGTTGTGGATGACAGCTTCCACCTGCTGGGCATGATCACCGTAAAAGACTTCCAGAAAGCCGAACGTAAACCTAACGCCTGTAAAGACGAGCACGGCCGCCTGCGCGTAGGCGCTGCTGTGGGTGCCGGTGCCGGTAACGAAGAGCGTGTGGATGCGCTGGTCGCGGCCGGTGTTGACGTGCTGCTGATCGACTCCTCACACGGCCATTCTGAAGGCGTACTGCAACGTATCCGTGATACCCGTGCAAAATATCCTGACCTGCAAATCGTGGGCGGTAACGTCGCGACAGGCGCTGGTGCACTGGCGCTGGCTGAAGCAGGCGTGAGCGCGGTGAAAGTCGGTATCGGCCCTGGCTCAATTTGTACCACCCGTATCGTAACGGGCGTAGGTGTGCCGCAGATTACCGCTGTTTCTGACGCGGTAGAAGCGCTGGAAGGCACCGGGATCCCGGTTATCGCCGATGGCGGTATCCGCTTCTCCGGTGATATCGCCAAAGCGATTGCCGCGGGCGCTGCTGCCGTGATGGTCGGTTCCATGCTGGCCGGGACCGATGAATCTCCGGGCGAAATCGAACTCTACCAGGGCCGTTCATTCAAATCCTATCGCGGTATGGGCTCCCTGGGCGCGATGTCGAAAGGTTCGTCTGACCGTTACTTCCAGACCGACAATGCCGCTGACAAACTGGTGCCGGAAGGTATCGAAGGCCGCGTAGCCTACAAAGGCTACCTGAAAGCGATCGTACACCAGCAAATGGGTGGCCTGCGCTCCTGTATGGGCCTGACCGGCTGTGCTACCATCGACGACCTGCGCACCAAGGCTGAATTTGTGCGTATCAGCGGTGCGGGTATTCAGGAAAGCCACGTTCATGACGTGACCATCACCAAAGAGTCGCCGAACTACCGCATGGGTTCCTGATAACCCTGTACTGCACGCCCGGCTTCACTGCCGGGCGTTTTACTCGTAATCCCGAATTTGTACTACATCGCCTGGAATAGCCCAATGACGACGGAAAATATTCATAAACATCGCATCCTGATCCTCGATTTCGGTTCGCAGTATACGCAACTGGTTGCCCGCCGCGTGCGTGAACTGGGTGTCTACTGTGAACTGTGGGCGTGGGACGTGACCGAAGAGCAGATTCGTGGTTTTAACCCGAACGGCATCATCCTCTCCGGCGGCCCTGAAAGCACCACTGAAAACGACAGCCCTCGCGCACCTGACTATGTGTTTAACGCAGGCGTTCCGGTTCTGGGCGTGTGCTACGGCATGCAGACGATGGCGATGCAGCTGGGCGGCAAAGTTGAAGGCTCCAGCGAGCGTGAATTTGGTTATGCTCAGGTTGAAGTACAGACCAACAGCGCGCTGATCCGTGACATCGAAGATGCGATCAGCCCAGCCGGTAAGCCGCTGCTGGACGTGTGGATGAGCCACGGCGACAAAGTGACGGCGATCCCGTCTGACTTCGTGACCGTTGCCAGCACCGACTCCTGTCCGTTTGCCATTATGGCCAACGAAGAGAAGCGCTTCTACGGCGTACAGTTCCACCCGGAAGTGACACACACCCGTCAGGGTCTGCGTCTGCTGGAGCGTTTCGTGCTGGATATCTGCCAGTGTGAAGCCCTGTGGACCCCGGCTAAAATCATTGAAGATGCCGTTGAACGTCTGCGTGTGCAGGTCGGCAACGATAAAGTGATTCTCGGCCTGTCCGGCGGCGTTGACTCCTCTGTGACCGCAATGCTGCTGCACCGTGCGATTGGCGACCGTCTGACCTGCGTCTTTGTCGACAACGGCCTGCTGCGCCTGAACGAAGCAGAGCAGGTGATGGAGATGTTTGGTGACCATTTCGGTCTGAACATCATTCATGTGGAAGGCGAAAAACGCTTCCTCGACGCACTGGCAGGCACAGATGAGCCGGAAGCCAAGCGTAAAATCATCGGCCGCGTCTTCGTTGAAGTCTTCGATGAACAAGCTCTGAAGCTGGAAGACGTGAAGTGGCTGGCCCAGGGAACTATCTACCCTGATGTGATTGAATCAGCCGCTTCTGCTACTGGCAAAGCGCACGTGATCAAATCGCACCACAACGTGGGTGGTCTGCCGAAAGAAATGAAGATGGGCCTGGTTGAACCACTGCGTGAGCTGTTTAAAGACGAAGTGCGTAAAATCGGCCTGGAACTGGGCCTGCCGCACGCAATGCTGTTCCGTCACCCGTTCCCGGGCCCGGGCCTGGGTGTGCGCGTACTGGGTGAAGTGAAGAAAGAGTACTGTGACCTGCTGCGTCGTGCCGATGCGATCTTCATTGAAGAGCTGCATAAAGCCGAGCTGTACAACAAAGTCAGCCAGGCCTTTACCGTCTTCCTGCCCGTCCGTTCTGTCGGCGTGATGGGCGATGGCCGTAAGTACGACTGGGTGGTTTCCCTGCGTGCTGTCGAGACCATCGACTTTATGACCGCACACTGGGCGCATCTGCCGTATGATTTCCTCGGCCGCGTATCCAACCGCATCATCAACGAAGTCGACGGGATTTCCCGTGTGGTTTACGATATTTCAGGTAAACCACCGGCGACGATTGAGTGGGAATGATTTTTCTCCCTCTCGTTATCACTAACAGATAACTGAATGAACGAAGCCCGCATTCGCGGGCTTTTTTATTGGATTCCGGCAGCATTTTCCGTCACCTCAATACATCCACTTCTCCACGATAGCATCGCCCAGATGCTCACGCAGCAGCTCCTCATTGTCCTCCTCACCGTGAACGGCCAGCAGGCACATAAACATCAGCACGTCGAGGTACTGGCCCACGTCGCTGAAGATTTGCGTCAGCATCGGCGAGCTGTCGTGATCGAAATACCACACCTCGCCGGTCTCAACATGAAAGCACCACATATTGCCGTTGCCCAGATAGTCACCGAAGACGACCAGTTGCCTGACCAGCGCCCAAAGCGCGTCGGCATCGGGTGCATCTTCCAGAATGTCACTGATGCCGGGGTAGGCGTTATGCAGTGGTTCAATGCTGGCGTATTTGGCAGGTGTCACGCTACACAGCGTTTCGGCCAGGTCCAGCGTGCCAATCTGCTCATGATACGTGCGCAGTAACGGAGGGAGGGTGCAGCCCAGGCGCTGTTCAAGTGCGACCACATCTTCTGGTTTAACAGGCGTCAGCGGAGACGGATTATCCCACTGGTCGAGCCAGGCCAGTGCGCAGACACGCCACCAGTCCAGCCGGGCGTTATCATCGGCAAATTCTGGCCAGGCCAGAGGGGGAAGGTCGCTGGCCGGGGCTGGCGAGTGGGTGTCTGAATTCATAGCTGACGTTGCCTCAGGATAATTAATAAGTGCTGCTGTCGATGGTGAAACGATAGTTGATATCGACCTTAGACGTAATATCGGCGCGTTCAGTTTTCGTTAAAACGAACTCAAAAGCGGGTTCGTAGTCCTCACCTCTGAGCACTTCACCGCCGAGGATTTCAACATTATACAGGCCATTCTCAAGCGCGATCTGTGGCCGTCCCGGCTGGCGATAGCGTTCCTGCAGTGAGTGGATATCGGCATCGGTGAAGTTTTGCAGAATCCGCCATGTGAAGAGCAGGAGCTGCTGGTTTTCAATCCGCAGGAAGTAGCCGCCGCGCCGATGCTGTAAACGGCTCTCCGGCTTAAGCAGCTCCGGCATCTCATTCGAAAGGTTGAAAATAATCGTGTACGGGTAATTTTCAATGCCCGCTAAAGGGATGACGATGCCGTTCTGCACAGCCCTGTCACCGCTGTCATTGCTGGCAAATTCCGAGGCCAGATCGTCACTGAGTAGGTTGTCGTCCTTGAATTTTTTCAGCAGACGAAGGTCGCCAATCAAAAAGTAATCAATCAGGTCGTTAAGGACTTCAACGAATTCATAGCGCATCAATCAGCTGCTCCGTTATTTTTACCCTTGTTAAACTCAACGCCCCACATTGAAACGCCCTGGATCATCTGCAGTATGGCGCAGGTATGAATACTCAGGGAAACGGCATTTGAGTATTTACTGGCATAATTTTCACTGATCGGCTGGAAATAAAGTCGGCCTAACGTGTTCAGTATCGCCCTGTTCTTTTTCATTGCCTGATAGAGTTCCGCGGACTCCTTCAGTGAAAAGTGCTCGGTAACGCCCTCGACGATCAGGTCATCCAGCACCGTTGCACTTGCCTGAAACTGAGGTTGCAGCCTTTCCAGCTCAGCGCGGAAAGGGGCGATTTCGCGCTGCATGGTTAATAACAGCTCTGCATTTTGTTCCGGGTTGATGCGTGATTTCAGTTCGGATACCAGATGGCAAAAATAGATATCGTTCTTCAGATCGCTTTCAAGAAGACGGTTGGGATCGGCCAGATATTTTTGTTGTGAAACCGCTCTGAAATCGGCATCACCTGAGTGGCTGTCCAGGGCGTTCAGGTGGTCTTCAATGTGAATAAACGCTGCCAGTCTCCATGTCAAATTTTCTGCGGTTTGCCAGGCTAACTGCCCGCGAAATGCCCAAAAAACCATTTCGGAACTTTCATGCAGCAGATGGCGTAAATAACGCGGCGTGTGGTTCTTGAGATCAAAGCGATCGAACTGATGCACGACGTTGGTCAGCGTTTCCCCTGCCAGCCTGCTGAGCTGCGAAATGTCGTCTTTGTGGCGATCGCGGATCTGTTTTAACGCTTTACGATAGGGGGCGTGCTGTTCAGAGAGATAGGAACGGTAATCATTATGCGCGGCTATCCGGGAATGCTGATTCTGTTGCTTTGCATAACGCATACTGACCATCGAGACAACCAATGCCGCAAACGCCACACAGTCAGATACGGTGATATTCATTCTGTCCTCCCTGTGAATGCCAATTATCTTAGCGCAGTGAAAATGTGTGTAAACCCCGACGGGATGATACGCCCCGGCGCTGTGCAACCCCGGGCAATCAGGTATGCTGATAAATCCACTCCTGTCAGGAATCCCCGCTATGTTCTCACTGAAAGCCCTGAGCCTGATTTTGCTCTGTATTACGCTGTTGTCGCTGGGAGCAAGCCTGGCACAGGCCACGCGCCATAATGATGCGGGTGCACAGGGCTGGGCGACGGCGCGGAGTGATTCTTCCGGGCAGGCACCCGATCCTCAGCGTTTTGCCAACATGGCGATTGTGCAGGTCTATGCGGCCCCCACCTACGGCTGGAAAGGGGCAGTGGCAGTGCATCCGTGGATTATTTTTAAACGTGCAGGGGAAACCCGCTACAGCCGGTATGAAGTCATCAGTTGGGGAAGCGACGATAAAGTGCGGCGTAACCGCAATCTTCCGGATGCGTACTGGTATGGCTCGCGTCCTCGCTTGCTGGTGGATCATCGCGGAGCAGAAGCTGAAGCGATGATCCCTGGGATCGTGGCGGCGATTGGTTCTTATCCCTGGCCGCAAACCTATCACGCCTGGCCGGGACCCAACAGCAACACTTTTCTCGCCCATATTGGCCGTGAAGTCCCGGCATTGAAACTGAATCTCCCCGCGAATGCGATTGGCAAAGATTATCGTTCGCTGCTGAATCCGATCGGGTTGCCGCCTTCCGGGCGTGGATTACAGGTGTCGGTGTTGGGTGTGGCAGCGGTCACACTGGGCGCAGAAGAAGGATTTGAGATCAACGTACTGGGGCTGAACCTCGGACTGGGTTTCTCACCGCTACAGCTCCGCCTGCCTTTTATCGGCGGGCTGGGTGACGATAATTTGCAAAAAGAAAATTCGGGGATCTGAGTCGGTTATTTTCCTGTTCGCAGACGGCGCGATTTGCGAACAGATACGCAAATATTTTTCCCTGCCTGCAACCCGAAGCAATAGTTCCCGACATGCTTCGCAGTCAGTTACCACACCACTGGTACTTTCCCTTTATCGGAGACATTATCTCATCATTCCATTAAGGTTGTCAGTTGACAACCGGTATATGGCGATAGATACTGGAGGGGAAATATGGCGCGTCGTACTCATGCTATCAAGGAAATCGAAATAGTCCTCAAACATGCCGAGCAGCAAGGCTGGCGGGTGGTCTGTGGTGGCAGTCATGCCTGGGGGAAAATATATTGTCCCTGGAATAGCGCACAGTGCCGTTGCGGAGAGTTCTGCATCAGTTGTGTATGGAGTACGCCAAAAAATGCAGTGAATCACGCCAGGCAGCTTAAGCGCGTTGTGGATCACTGCACGATGAGCCAACGATTTGAACGCAATGGAAGGAATAAGACGCCATGGAATACACCTTTACACTAAAATATCAGTTAGTTGGCCAGACAGAAGAAGACGGCGATGCACTCGTTGAACGGCTGGCTGAGGCGGGTTGTGATGATGCCCTGATTGGCCTGGGCATCCCAGGGCGTATCGCGCTGGAGTTTATCCGTGAAGCATCGTCAGCGCAGCAGGCGATGGAGAGCGCACTGGAGCAGGTCCGGAGCGTACTGCCGGATGCCCGACTGTTTGAAGTTTCACCGGATTACGTAGGCCTGACGGATGTCGCTGATCTGATAGGTGTTACCCGGCAAAATATGCGCAAGCTGATGCTGGCGCATTATCATACCTTTCCGGCACCGATCCATGAAGGCACTGCGACGATCTGGCACCTTGCCGAGGTGCTGACATGGCTGGAAAAACGCGGCGGTTACCGCGTTCCTGAGAATGTTCAGGAAGCGGCTGCCGCTGCGCTAAACCTCAATCTCAGCAAAGAGATTCAGCGGCATCGCTCTCAGCCAGATATTCTCTGACCATTTCATCAAATGAGGCATTGGCCTGGAAACCCAGGCGGTTGGCATAGTGGGCATGGAAATCACCGGGCCAGGAGTTAACGATCTTAACGATAGCCGGGTCGGGCTGATGGCTGATTCGTGATAAGACTCCATCACCGCTGATACGCCTGAGTGAAGCCAGCATCTCTTCTACCGTCACCGACAGGCCGCACAGATTAATGACGCGGCCCTGATCCAAATCTTCACCGTTCAGTTCGTGCCCAAGGAGCAGCGCCTGTACAGCCCGGGCTGGAGACATTAACCACAGACGCGTGGCCAGGCTGACCGGGCAGTTCGCACGCTCTCCGTTGATGGGTTCGCGAATAATACCGCTGGCAAAGCTGGAGGCGGCTGCATTCGGCTTACCCGGGCGTACAACGATAGTGGGCATACGCAGGCTGCGCCCATCGAGGAAGCCCTTACGGCTGTAGTCGGACAGCAACAGGTCGTTCATGGCTTTCTGAGTGCCATAGGAACTTTGCGGCATCCAGACCTGGTCGTCAGGGACTTTCTCGGGGAGCTTGCCGCCGAACACCGCCACCGAACTGGTGGTGACCAGGCGTACGCACTGTGGCAATGCACGCAGTCGCTCCATAACCTGACGGGCAGCGTCAACGTTGATTTTCATCCCCAGATCGAAATCCTGTTCGGCCTGACCTGAAACGATCGCCGCCAGATGAAAAACACTGTCTGTTTGCGCATCAATCAGCGTTTCCAGCTCGGTACGGTTGCTGATATCCCCACAGCGGACGATCAGGCGTCGGTCATCAATGCCACTGAGGGGCGCAATATCAATGGCCGTAATCTGTTTAATCGGCTGTGGCTGTCCGTTTGCATCGTGCAGTGAACCTTTTGCCAGCAGTGCCTGAACCAGTTTTTTTCCCAGGAATCCGGCAGCGCCGGTAACAACGATATTCATAATATGCCTCATTGAGGTTAGCGGTTGACGATGCGACCAGGGATCAAAAAGATAGCCGCAGCGCCCACGAACAGGGTGCAGGAGATGATCATCATGCCGGTCAGGGTGGAGTGCGTGAGGTCGGTCAGTATTCCCATCAGATAAGGCGCAACAAAGCCGGCAAGGTTACCGAAGGAGTTAATCAGTGCGATACCTACGGCTGCCATCGTGCCTCCCAGGAAGGCTGTCGGCAGGCTCCAGAACAGTGGCAGAGTACTCAGTCCACCTGCCGCCCCCAGTGTCAGGCCGAACATGGCGATCCACAGGTTGTCGCTGTAGAGAGCGGAAATCACCATGCCCACGCCGCTGATAACGGCAATGACGGCGAGGTGCCAGCGGCGTTCGCGGTGACGGTCTGCGCTGCGCGAAGCCACGATCATGGTGACAATCGCCGCGGCATAAGGGATGGTCGTCAGCAGGCCCACGGTGAAGACATCCTCGACCCCGGCATTGCGTACCAGCGTCGGCAGCCAAAAGCTGACGGTATAAAAACCGGCAATCAGGCAGAAGTAGATAAACGTCAGCAACCACAGCTTGCCGTTACGCAATACACTACCCAGTGTCGCCTGCGCACCAGGGGAATCTTGCACTGCATCTTCTTTCAGGCGGATATTCAGCAGGGTCTTTTCTTCCGCACTCAGCCAGTTTGCATTTTCAATGCGGTCGGGGAGTAAAAAGAACACCAGTATGCCGATCAGCAGAGAAGGGGTTCCCTGAATGATAAACAGCCACTTCCAGCCTGCCATCCCGTGGGCATTATGGAAATAGTCCATAATCCAGCCGGATAGTGGCCCGCCAATCAGTCCTGACAAGGGAACCGCTGCTGCAAACAGGGCAAACATTTTCCCACGCCGATAGGAGGGGAACCACAGCGAAAGATAAAGGATGACCCCGGGGTAAAAACCGGATTCCGTCAGGCCAAGCAGGAAACGCACGGCGTAAAACTGAAAAGGTGTCGACACCAGCGCGGTAAGCGGTGCAATCACTGCCCAGGAGGCGAGCAGTGCGGCCAGCAGACGGCGGGCACCAAAGCGGTGCAGCGCCATATTGCTTGGCACCTGAAAAAAGAAGAAGCCGATAAAGAAGATCCCAGCACCGAGACCGTAAACCGTTTCGGAAAAGGCGAGATCGCTGGACATTTGAAGTTTGGCAATGCCGACGTTGATTCTGTCGAGATAGGCGAAAATATAACTGACAGTCAAAATCGGCAGGATACGCCAGACGGCGCGTTTCCAGGCATTTTCTTCCAAATCGCTGACCGCAGAGGGTGGCGGGAGAGCCGATATCGATGAATTCATTGGGTTTCCTTTGTCGGATAGAGTAGGAGATGTGCTTTATTCAGGCAATAGTCATCCTGTTCCCGGTGCACAGGGCTAGCCTGTGACCCGGAAAGGTGAATTGACGAGAATGTTTGTTATTTTTTGTTAGATTAGGCGGTGGGGGGGAAATTTTCTGCGCAATGAATCACATAATTAACCATTAATTATCATTTTATAACAAAATACGTAATATCTTATTCATCAGTGCAACAGGAACAGCGTCGCCAGACCGAGGAAGATAAAGAAGCCGCCGGTATCTGTCAGCGCGGTGATCAGCACGCTGGAACCGACCGCCGGATCGCGTTTCATTTTGATCATCAGTAGCGGGATCAGGACGCCCATCAGAGCGGCCAGCAGCAGGTTAAGCAACATCGCCAGCATCATCACACCACCCAGCGCCGGGTTGCCGTACATCGCCCAGGTTACCCCTCCCATAATGCCGCCCCAGAACAGGCCGTTAATCAGCGCCACGCCAAGCTCACGGCCAATAAGAAACGTAAAGTTCCCCGGTTCCACCTGGTGAAGCGCCAGTGCGCGCACAATCATGGTGATGGTCTGATTACCGGTGTTGCCACCAATCCCGGCGACAATCGGCATGAGTGCGGCCAGTGCCACCAGTTGTGAAATTGTGTGCTCAAACAGGCCAATAACGCGTGACGCGATAAACGCTGTGCACAGATTGATCGCCAGCCAGGCCCAGCGAGTGCGGACTGATTTTCTTACCGGCGCGAAGACATCTTCCTCCGGGTTCACCCCCCCCATTTTACGAATGTTACTGTCGTTCTCATCGTTGACCAGGTCGATCACATCCTCAATGGTCACGCGCCCCATCAGCTTGCCTTTGGCATCAATAACGGCAGCAGAAATCAGGTTATAACGTTCGAAGGAACCGGCCGCATCTTCGGCTTTATCATCGATCAAAAAAGTGGTCGGGCGATCGTTCATCACCTCATGCACCCTTTTGTCCGGCGTATTCAGCAGAATTTCCGTCAACGGCAGTTCGCCAAGCAGGCGATTATTTTTATCGGTGATAAACAGTTTATCGGTGCCATCGGGAATGGACTTTTTCCGGCGCAGGAAACGTTGCACGGTAGCCAGAGTGACATCGGCCCGCACGGTGACCAGCTTGAAGTCCATAATGCGACCAACGCGGTCGCGGTCGAAATGCATCACGTCCAGTACGCGTGAACGCAATTCCGGATCAAGGGAGGTCAGCAGCCGGCCAGTTAAGTCGCGCGACAGATATTTAGCAAGGTAGGCCTGTTCATCAATGTCCAGCGGTGCGATAGCGCGCAGCAGGTCGCGGTCACTCATCTCCTCAATCAGGCTTTCCCAGACGTTTTCTGACGCCTCTACCAGCACCTGACCACGGCGGTCATTGCCAATCAGTCGCCACAGTGCCAGGCGTTCATCTTCCGGCAGCGCTTCCAGCAGGTCAGCAATGTCGGCAGCATGCAGCAGGGGAAGGGTGCGTTTAATCTCATCAACCTGCTCACGATGCGCTTCGGCTTCGGCGGGAGATTCACGCAGTGGGCGTTCATGTAACGTGTCAACAAGATCGCTATCATTCAGCAGGAGATTAAGGATACGGCTACGAATTTCGGCCAGCTGCTGAACATGAGAAGGTGCTACAGACATACAACATCCTTTTGTCTGGCTAACGAAGAAGACGAAATGAGGTTATAGTCTAGCGGATTTCAGACATAACTAATCTGCAAAAGCTCCGAAAAGCGTCTGCTTATCATCGCCACCGGGTTGTGGCTACTTATCGTTTACGACGGTTGTGGGGATCGCAGGAGCGTTCTTTTTCTGCTGGTGATGTTCGATAGCACCGGGAACGACATAGATCAGTCGTCCTAATAGAATGATAAAGCTGACCAGCAAAATGACCCGGGTCATGCGTCCGGTTTTCTGACGTTTTCTGAATGACATAGCGCTATTCACGCAAAATTTCCTGTTATTAACCCAAAAGGGCGATGAGTAATTTACGCACAGCGGGCTACTGAGGTCAATGGGAGAAGGCGATCGCGATGACAACGTGGATACGGTAAATAGATTCATTTAGTTAACATACGGATAAATACAGTGCTTTTACGTGCGCATTAATTGCCATTAAATTGATTTGAATCAATTTAACATGAGATGTTACTCCTACAATATCGCAACATTTCATAAGATACTTTCGTTCATAAGTATCGCCATGGCTGGCATTTTTGAATAAAAACGTAACAACACCACTTAAAAAATATCCTGACTCAATGAAAAAAGCGGCTCTTCTGAAGCGCTTCATCAACCGTTGGTGGGGATTACCTCTGATACTGGCCTTGTTGCTTATGCCATTGTCGTCCTCGCTATCCGTCAGGCTCTGGATCCCTGGCGGCTATGTCTATCTTATCTATCTGCCTCTGGCGATGATGATTGCAATGTTAATGGTTTTTGACTGGGCGGCACTGCCAGGCATTTTTATCGCGTTATGTTTCCACTATTTTTTCCGTTATACCCACTTGCAAGCAGTGTTGATCATCTCTATTTTCCTTGTCACTTTGACGTTCTGCTGGTGGGGATATCGCAATCAAGAGAAAGTGCGCTGGGGTGTCAGTTTTGGTGAACTGCATCTGGCCACGGTGCGTCTTTTCTGGCTGGCATTTGCTATGCCGACGGTATTTATTTTGCTGAATCAGCTGATGATGCCGTTGGGTATTTTACCGAAAAGTAACTCTGTTTTTGCCCCTGACCCTTTTTCAGTGCATACCCTGCTCAACTATCAATCGACACTGCTGGCCTCGCTTGCCCTGGTGCAGCTGTTCTATTTTTTGATTCGCATTTTGCGTACACCCCGGTTTTTATTCATTTTTATCGACCGCTGTAAACGACAATGTTCCCCTTCGGTAACGCGCCATGAGTGGTTGATATGGCTGGTGATGCTGATGACGTCACTCATGATGCTGACACAGCTCCGATCCAGCCCGGAAAATTTGCTGACCACCGAGTACGGGGTGCCTTTTTTATTGCCGCTGATGCTCTGGGCTGCCCTGCGTTTTGGTTATCTTTTTACCTCCCTCAGTTGGGGAATATTGCTGGTGGTGCTGTACCAGTATCACGATCGATTTATGAATACGTCAGTGAAACCCCATGACCTTGCGGTTGTTTCTGCTAATCTCCTGGTTTTCACCTTGACGATTTTACTGATGTCCGCCATCAGTACCCGGCAGCGTCGACTGCTGGCTAAAGCCCGAGAAATGGCGCTCACCGATCCGGTCATCGGTTTGCCGAACTTGCGTGCGCTCAGTAAGGATCTGGCGGTCAGCTCCAGCTCTGTGCTCTGTTTTTTGTGTATTCCCGATCTGGATAGACTGAGCCGGACCTATGGCCTGCAACTGCGTATCCAGTATAAGCGCAGCCTTGCCGTACATCTCCAGCCCTGTCTGCTTCCCGGAGAAGATGTTTATCAACTTCCCGGTTTCGATCTGGTTTTACGTCTTGAGCATGCAGGGCATCAGTCACGGATCGAAGGGATTGAAGCCCGCCTGAAGGATTACCATTTGAGCTGGGATGGCCTGCCTATTCATCCTGATGTCGGGATCAGCTATTGCTCGGTTATTCCGCCAGTACTTCATCTGTATGAGCTTTTGGGTGAGATGAGTGCCATGGCACAAATGTCATTGCGCAGCGGCCACGCAGAAAATATGCAGCAGGCACAAAATGTGCCGGTACAAAGGCACATCGCGGAAAAACTGGTGATGCTGCACACTATCCAGCAGGCGTTACAGAGCGGGGGTTTTCATCTGATGGCGCAAAGGATAAAGGGTATTCGCGGCGACGATTACTATGAAATCCTGCTGTTTATGGTAAATGCACAGGGTGAACATATTAAACCCTGGCATTTTCTGCCGGTGGTGCGTGAGTTCGGTCTGACCTGGGAAGTGGACAGTATGATGCTTGACCAGGCCCTGGCATTTATCCATCGCCATCGGGAACAATTGCCGGGGATCCGTCTTGCTGTCAATTTTTTTGCGGCAACGTTGTGTCGTCCACAGTTTGTGGAAGACATTGCATCACGTCTTAAAGTGCATGACATCGAGCCGTGGCAGTTGATTGTTGAAGTGGAAGAGTCACCGATTCTCAGCGATCACAGCTGGGGAAATCGTTCCATTGCTCAACTGCGCCAGCTTGGCTGCCGGGTGGCGATTGACGATTTTGGTAAAGGTTATTCCAGCTATTCGCGCCTGAAACTGATACAGGCCGATATACTGAAAATCGATGGCAGCTTTGTGAACAATATGCTGGATAACAGCCTGGATTATCAGATTATACAATCGATTTGCGCCGTCGCACGGCTGAAACGGATGCAGGTGGTGGCTGAGTGCGTTGATACCGATGACACTGCCGAAGCACTGCGTAAGTTGGGCGTGGATTACTTGCAGGGGGCTATCGTGGGTCCGCCGATACCATTATATGATCTGGCCTCTGCACAGACAGCGGCCAGTCTGGCTGTCAGACTTTAACCATCGACTTCTGTGCCAGCAACGTGGCAAAACGCAGGGAAATACGTTGGCCATTTTCATCGATTCGGTGCAGTTGGCCGACATCTTCATTGTATTTAACAATATGCCAGTTACGGTAATAGTGGCTCAGTTCACCTGATTTAAAGGCGAACGGAAAGCCCTGGTTGCAAGGATAGTCGGTGGTGTCCATGGCGGCGACGATCAGGTTATAACCGTCCCGCACCGTGCTGGCTTGCATATCCGCAATCAGCTGTGGGATGGTTTCGGGCTGCAGGAACATCATCACTACCGTGGACAGCACCAGGTCATAAGCCCCGTTAAAGCGCAGCTGGTTGAGGTCCTGCTCGGCGGTATGAATACCGCTCAGGTTTTCTGCGGAGATAATCTGGTCAAGCCGTGCCAGGCTGGCCGGGTTTTTGTCCCATGCCGTCACATCAAAGCCTTTGCTGTTCAGATACAGCGTATTTCGTCCACTGCCGCAGCCGACATCCAGCGCTTTACCGCCGTCAAAATAACGTGAGGCTTCCACCACTTCAGAATGGGGCGCGGTCAGCCCGTATTGCTTGCTGAAATCTCTTTCCAGGTGTTGAGTCATGATTATCAGTTCATCATTTTCCAGTGGGTCATGCCGGTGGCTGACCAAAAATAAGGCCACTCTGCGCGATGATAAGCGCATGAGTGGCCGTTTACCGATAACGCTTAGCTTTCTTCCTGAATGGTCAGTTGCCAGCCCGTGACATCTTTCCAGTACGTCTGCTCACGTTCTAAATCCAGCTGAACCAGGTTGTTCTGGCTGAAGTAGCCGGCTGGGAACGTCAGGGTCCAGTTGCCATCATCGGTTTGCAGTTGAAGATCGCTCGGTTTAGTCGTCGCCTGGCGCTGATTATTGAGCAATGTCCCTAAACGCAACAGGAAAACCAGCGGCAGGAACTGCTTACGTTTAAACAGCGTAAGGCGCGGCATATCTTCCACTTTCACGCCTTTACGGTGGTAGCGTACCAGCGTGGCCAACAGCGTTTGTTGATCCTGATTAAACCCCGGGAGATTGGTATTTTGCAGGATATAAGCGGAATGCCGCTGCATACCGCTGTGGTTGATCGTCAGCCCAACCTCATGCAGCATCGCCGCCCACTTCAACAGAGCGGCAAGCTGCGGGTTCGCCTGCCGGGTATTCTGTGCGCGCCACTGCTCGTAGAGTAACTCTGTCGTTTCCAGAACTCTGCGCGCCTGATCGCTGTCGATAGCATAATGGTTCGCCAGGCTCTGGGCTGTGCGGCTGCGAATATCCTGATGACGGAAGCGGCCTTCCATTTCATACAACACACCTTCACGCAGTGCGCCGTCTGACAGGCGCAGTTCGCGGATCGCCAGGGCATCAAACACGCCACAGAGAATGGCAAGGCCAGGCACAAAGACGCCTTTACGCTCGTCAGAGAGGCCTGGCAGGCTGAGTGCATCAAACGACTTGTGCTTGATAACCTCGTTGTACAGCAACTCAAGGCGCTCCGGGGTGATCAGCTTTTCTTTCTCCCCCATCGCCAGCAGTACTTCGCAGGCTGCTTTAATCGTGCCAGAAGCACCCAGCGCAAACTGCCAGCCCATCAGACGATACTGCCACGCCAGGGTTTCCAGTTTTTGCACTGCTGCCAGCCGGGCGCGGTTAAAGTTCTCTTTACTGATGGCGCCGCCAGGGAAGTACATATTGGCAAAGCTCACACAGCCCATGCGGCGGCTTTCAACCAGCTTGGGTTCAAAGTCTTCACCTATAACGAGCTCGGTGGATCCGCCACCGATGTCAATTACCAGCTTGCGGCCTTTTTCCGGTTGGGTATGTTCTACGCCCATAAAGATTAAACGGGCTTCTTCATGGCCGGAAATCACTTCAATCGGGTAAGGGATCACATCGGCTGCACGCTGGAGGAAGTCTTCCGCGTTAATTGCCTGGCGCAGGGTATGCGTACCGACAATCGTAACGTTGGCCGGGCTGAAACCCTGTAAACGTTCGGCAAACAGCGCCAGACAGCCTAAACCGCGCTGAATAGCCTCTTCGCTCAGGACGTTATTGCTGTCCAGCCCGTCAGCCAGATGCACGCGTTGTTTCAGGCGTCCGAGCACCTGCATCGCCCCGTCAACTACGCGGGCAATCACCATGTGAAAACTGTTCGAACCCAAGTCAATGGCAGCAAATTCCTGCGGTTTGGGCGTACTTTTATGGGAAATTGGCATAGTGATTAATCAGGTTGCTCGAGAGATTTAATGTAATCGTAAATTGCAAGCTGGGCCCGGACCTTGCGGCGGTTACCGCGCGGAACATATCGGTTGCTTAACTCTTTATCGACGTAACGTGCTTTCAGCGTATCACTTAACAGGATGGCAATAATATCCAGCACACGCTGTTTAAGAATGGGGTCAAGTATGGAGACAGCCACTTCGATACGATAATCGATGTTGCGTGTCATCCAGTCTGCGGAGGAGAGGAAGACTTTTTTGTCGCCGCCGTTATCAAAAATATAGACCCTGTCATGCTCAAGATAACGGTCAACAATGCTGATCACACGAATATTATCGCTGATCCCTTCCAGATTGGGGATCAGGGAGCACATGCCGCGCACCAGCAGATTAACCTTAACGCCAACGCTGGAGGCGGTATACAGCCGATCGACCAGCCCCTTATCCACCAGGTTATTGATCTTCAGCGTAATACCCGCCGAAATTCCTTTTTGCGCATTGGCAATCTCGGCATCAATCAGTTGGTACAGCATTTTGCGCGAGTTCTGCGGTGACACCATCAGGTGCTCAAAGCTGACCGGGCGATACGGGTTTTCGATAAAGTTAAACACCCGGCGCACTTCGTTAGTGATACGCGCATCGGCGGTCAGCAACGAGTAGTCGGTGTAGATACGCGCGGTTTTCTCGTTAAAGTTACCGGTGCCGATGTGCGCATAGCGGGCAATCTCTCCGTTTTCACGGCGCGAAATCAGGAACAGCTTGGCGTGAATCTTCAGTCCGGGAGCGGAGAAAATTACATGCACGCCGGCTTCCGTCAGGCGTTTCGCCCAGTGAATATTGGCTTCTTCATCGAAACGCGCCTGCAGCTCGACGACCACGGTAACTTTCTTACCGTTATAGGCGGCATGGATCATCGCATCGATGATGCGTGAATTCTTCGCCACGCGGTAAATATTGATTTTTATTGCCAGTACCGCCGGGTCAAATGACGCCTGGCGCAGCAGTTCAAGCACATGCTCGAAGGTGTGATACGGATAATAGAGCAGCACGTCACGGTTGCGGATCGCATCAAAGCCGTTGCGGAAGCGATCAAACCAGATATGGCGCAGCTGCGGCAGAGGTTTGTTGACCAGATTCGCTTTGCCCACGTTCGGGAAGCTGATGAAGTCTTTGAAGTTATGGTAACGACCGCCGGGCACAATGGAGTCGTAATTGGAAATGTTCAGCTTTTTACGCAGCAGTTCAACCATGGCATCAGGCATATCGCGCTGATAAACAAACCGTACCGGCTCGGCATTCAGGCGCTGTTTCAGGCTTGAGGACATCAGCTCCAGCAGGCTCGATTCCATTTCAGTGACCAGATCGTACTCGGCGTCACGGGTCATTTTCATCGAGTAGGCATTCAGCGCATCGTAGTCGAAGAAGCCACGAAAAATGTCACCCAGGCAATAGCGCAGAATATTATCCAGCAGAATCATTGGTTTTCTGCGACGCGGGGTTTCCGGCGGCAGATTGACGAAACGCGGAACTTTATCTGACGGAATTTCCAGCAACGCGTAACGAATGTCTTCACCACGAATAATCTCTACGGCCAGGTAGGTATAATCGTCTTTCAGGAACTCGATCAGATCGGTGTCGTGATTGATCAAGATCGGCGTGATGTGCTGGCGAAGATGGTGTTTAAAATAGTGCCGCAGCCAGCTCTGCTGATTAGGAGAGAGCTGGCGTTCGTTGATCAGGAAGATCTGATTACGCGCCATTTCCAGCAACAGGTCGTTATACAGACTGTCGAACTCCTGGTCAGCTTTCAGCACCCGCGCCTGAATTTTTTTTAGTAAATGGCGTGGCGTGCTGGGGGAACCCTGCTCTTCTCCAATCAGAATGCGGCGTTTGAGATCGGCAAAACGAACTTTATAAAACTCTTCCAGATTATTGGAATAGATACCAAGAAAGCGCATACGTTCAATCAGCGGGTTGGTTTTGTCTGCCGCTTCTTGTAAAACGCGTTCATTAAAGGATAGCCAACTTAACTCTTTCTCTATATACAGCTTTTCCTGACCCATTTTTACTCCGTTCGGCTGATTCAGGATGAAGGTATCCATTGTCCTGAAACATTATGGCGAGAGTATGGCAGCATTGTCCAATGCCCGATGAATGTTGATTGTCTTATTAATCACATACGGGCAACATAGCGGCTTCTAAGCATAATGGAAAACCACCCTGATATGACTGATCGCCCAATCCCTGTTCACGACAACGCCGGGCGCCGCCGCAGGATTGATCGGCTGACGCGACGTGTGGTAACGGCGTGTGGGGTGGCGATCCTGCTGGTGATGACACTGCTGTTCTTCTGGCTGATTTGGGTGGTGGTGCCACTCTTTATCAGCCCTGGGATGCAGGCAGATAACAACATTAAGCTCTGGCAGAGCAGTCCTGCGGTTGCCATGGGAATGGACAGGCAGCAACAGTGGGGCTGGCGCATTGACCGTCAGGGCAGCGGGCGCTTTGTGCCGCTCAGTGCTCAACCTCCTTCCTCTGCAGTAACGCTGTTGCGCGGTACTATCCGGGCAGCGAGCAGTGCCGATCATAGTAGTGTGCTGTTGTTGTCAGATAGCGGCTCAATGGTGTTAGTTAAACCCGATTTTCCTCCCGGTGAGGAACCCCGCTGGACATTCCCGCTGGGCGATGTCCCACTTTCCAACGGGGAAGATCATGTGCGTCAGTTCAGTCTGGCGCAGACCGCTGAAAACCGCTGGCAGGTTGCACTGGCGACCGCCGATCATATTACGCTATGGCAACTCAATGCTCAGCAGCCAGCGCAAAACTACCGGCTGAACGTGCGTGACGTCGATCAGTTGCTGTTATCGCCCGATGGCAGCCTGTTATTTACCCTTTCTGGCGCTCAGTTGCGCGTCTGGCGACTTGGTAACGGTGAGCCCCAGCTGCGTGATTCTCTGATGCTGGCCGAGCCACCGAAAAACATCGCGTTGCTGAGTGGGGGGAATTCCTTGCTCATTTCCGATGGGCAGGGGATTTCCCAGTGGTTTGATATTGCAAGCTCCAGTGGCCCACATTTGCGTTATATCCGTCATTTTGAGGGGGCGCAGTGGCAGCCTCTGCTCTTTACCGAACCGCACCGTCGTGTTTTCGCCACCCTGAGTCCGCAGGGTGAGCTGAAGCTGTTTGCCAGTAAGCAGCAGGGCGCGATCCTCAGCCGACAGCTGGCGCCGGGTATTGAACTGGCGCAGTTCTCCCAGGAGGGCGATGGCTTATTGGTTGAACGTGCCGGGCACTGGCAGCATTATCGTCTGACTAACCCGTGGCCCGATCTCAGCTGGCGCAATCTGTGGCAGAAAGTCTGGTATGAAAACTATCCGGAGCCGGCCTGGGTCTGGCAGTCCACCTCGGCCAATGATTACTACCAGGGGAAATTTAGCCTGATCCCGATGGTGGCGGGCACGTTGAAAGCCGCAGGGCTGGCGATGCTGTTTGCGACGCCACTGGCACTGGCGGCCGCCATGTACACCGCCTGGTTTATGACGCCTCAGCTACGGCGTTGGGTGAAACCCACCATTGAAATGATGGGCGCGTTACCCAGCGTGGTGATTGGTCTGATTGCCGGGCTGTGGCTGGCCCCAAAAATTGCCGATCGGCTGCTTGGGGTACTGCTACTGCCTTTACTGCTGGCTGCGGTGCTGTTGCTGTGTGGTTGGATGGTGCAAAAACTGCCCCCTCGCTGGCGTAAACGTGCGTTTGCTGAAGGGCGTGAAGTCCTGCTATTGCTGCCGCTGTTGTTACTGACGGCGACAGGCTCCCTGTGGCTCATCCCGCTGGCGGAGCAGGCACTCTGGGGACAGGGACTGGCCGATCACATCAGCGCAGACTATCAGCAGCGCAACCTGTTGGTGGCGGGTGTGGCGATGGGCTTTGCTCTGGTCCCACTGATTTTCACGCTGGCAGAAGATGCTATTTTTAGTGTTCCGGCCTCACTGGGGCAGGGATCGCTGGCGCTGGGGGCGACACCGTGGCAAACCCTGACGCGCGTGGTACTGCCGGGGGCCTCTTCCGGTATCTTCGCCGCCCTGATGATCGGGTTTGGCCGCGCGATTGGCGAAACGATGATTGTGCTGATGGCTACCGGTAATACGCCGGTGACCGACGGGGGGCTGTTTGAAGGATTACGTTCACTGGCGGCCAATGTGGCGGTAGAAATGCCGGAAGCGGCGGCGGGCAGCACCCATTACCGTATTCTGTTCCTGTCGGCGCTGGTGCTGCTGATCTTCACGCTGGTGGTCAATACCGTTGCCGAGATGGTGCGTCAGCGACTGCGGCAGCGTTACAGCCAGCAGGAGGTGCAGGGATGAATGCGGTAAAGAATAATCACCGCTGGCGCTGGCTCACTGGTGGCGCTGTTGCCGTCAGTCTGCTGGCCTTCCTGTTGCTGATTACCCTGCTGGCCTGGCAGGGGCTGCGTTATTTCTGGCCGCAGCCGCTGGAACTGTTCACGCTGAATACCCCGCAAGGTCAGGTACAGGTACTGGGCGAGGTCACCCAGCAGCAGACCGTATCGCGCCAGCAGCTGGTCGCCAGCGGCCAGCGAGATGCTGCGGGTCTGCCTGACAGCGTGACACGTTATCTGATTAAAACCGGTAACCGTGATTTCGATGCGCCTGACTTTCGTACGGTACTGTCCAGCGATGCGATCGCCAGGGAAACACCCCCGCAGGTCATCGTGTTGCAACGCCGCTCAGGCGGCAATGCCTATGGCTGGTTCGAAGGGCTGCGTGAAGATAGCCATTTGTTAACCTCCCAGGACCCTGGCAAGACCTTACAGCAGCGTTTATTGCAGGCTCGTCAGCGGATTGACGAGGCAGAGAAACTGCGGCGCAAGAACATGGCGCGGCTGAACGCACAGATGGAGTCGCTGGAGCAACAGCGGCAGCATCTGCGAGACGAAAAGCGCTATAACCCCGAGGCCCAGTCGGTGTATCAGGCGGATCGCGCCGAACTGCAACGTCAGTTCGCCCGTCAGGCGGCCAGACTCGCAACGCTTCAGCGTGAAAGCAACAATACGGCGGTGCTGCTGCGGGATGCCAGCGGTGTGCAGCATGAGATTTCGCTGGCGCAGATTATTGCTGCCTGGCAGCCCAATGCGATGACCACCGGTATGAAGTGGCGACATTTTGGCAGCCAGCTGTGGCACTTTGTCAGTGATTCTGGCGGCGGGAGCCAGGGAGAGGGCGGTATCTTCCCGGCAATCTTTGGTACGGTACTGATGGTGTTGCTGATGTCGGTGGTGGTGATGCCGCTGGGGGTGATTGCCGCCATCTGGCTACATGAGTATGCCGGACGCAATCTGTTAACCCGGCTGGTGCGTATTGCCGTCGTCAACCTGGCGGGGGTGCCATCGATTGTCTATGGCGTGTTCGGCCTGGGGTTCTTCGTCTGGTTTATGGGCGGCAGCCTCGATCGTCTGTTTTTCTCCAGCGCCTTGCCGAACCCGACCTTTGGCACGCCAGGCCTGCTCTGGGCATCACTGACCCTGGCGTTGCTGACATTGCCAGTGGTGATTGTCGCCACTGAAGAGGGGCTGTCGCGCATTCCGGGTTCATTGCGCCAGGGTGCGCTGGCGCTGGGGGCGACGAAGGCAGAGATGCTGTGGCACGTGGTGTTACCGCAGGCATTACCGGCGATGCTTACCGGGCTGATCCTGGCGGTGGCACGTGCCGCTGGAGAAACCGCTCCACTGATGCTGGTGGGCGTGGTGAAGATGGTCCCGGAGCTGCCGATAGACTCGCTGTTCCCTTATTTACATCTGGATCGTAAATTTATGCACCTTGGTTTTCAGATTTACGATCTGGCGTTCCAAAGCCCCAATGCCGAAGCCGATCGCCCGCTGGTATTTGCCACGGCGCTGCTGTTGGTGTTGCTGATTCTGGGGTTAAATCTGATGGCGATGGTCCTTCGCCACCGTCTGCGCGAGCGCTACCGTGCGCTGATGCATTAACACGGAATTCCGTTATGACTGCGATGTTTGATGACAACGAAACCGCGCTTGAGATTGATAACCTCTGTTTGTGGTATGGCGATAAAGCCGCGCTGAATAACATCAGCCTGAGAGTGCCTAAAAACCGCATTACGGCGTTGATTGGTCCATCAGGCTGTGGGAAATCAACGCTGTTACGCTGTTTTAACCGTATGAACGATCTGATTGATGGTTGTCGCATTGAAGGGGATATCCGCCTGCAACAGCAGTCAATCCTCGGCCATAATCAGGATCTCTCTGCGCTGCGTCGCCGCGTGGGCATGGTGTTTCAACGGCCTAATCCCTTCCCGAAAACCATTTACGATAATGTGGTATACGGTCTGAGGTTGATGGGCGTGCGTGACAGGCGTGTACTGGATGAAGCGGTGGAGCGTGCGCTGCGTGCTGCGGCGCTGTGGCCAGAGGTGAAAGATAACCTTTGGCAAAATGCCCTCACGCTGTCGAGCGGACAGCAGCAGCGCCTGGTGATCGCCAGGGCTATCGCCATTGAGCCTGAAATCCTGCTGCTGGATGAGCCGACCTCGGCACTGGATCCGATTTCGACGCTGGTGATAGAAGAGCTGATGACATCGTTAAAACAGCACTTCACGCTGATTCTGGTCACGCACAATATGCAGCAGGCGGCACGTGTGTCGGACTATACGGCGTTTATGCACCAGGGGAGTGTGGTGGAGTTTGGCATGACCGATGATCTGTTTACGTCACCGCGTCAGCGTCGTACTGAGGATTATATTACCGGACGATATGGTTAATTTGGTGGAGGTCATTGATATGGGCGGACAGGAAAAAAGGTCCGCCCTTACGCAGGTAAGGCATTATTCGAATGCATGTCCTTCAGCGGACAACGGCTGACCGTCAAGCCATGCGGCATCGTCGCGCATAGCCAGTCGGCCATCCACAAACCAGCCGACGACCAGTGGATAAATCGCATGTTCCTGGTGCTGAACGCGCGCAGCAACATCCGCTTCGCTGTCGTTGCTGTACACCGGCACTTTTGCCTGCAGGATCACCGGACCGCCGTCCAGCTCTTCGGTGACAAAATGCACCGAGGTGCCGTGCTCGTCGTCACCGTTCTCGATGGCCTGGCGATGCGTATGCAGCCCCGGGTATTTCGGTAACAGCGAAGGATGGATATTCAGCATCCGACCGGCATAGTGCTGAACAAATGCCGGGCTGAGGATGCGCATGTAACCGGCCAGTACCACCAGATCGGGGGCGTAAGCGTCAATCTCCAGCATCAGTTGGCGATCGAACGCTTCACGGTCGGCAAACTGCGCAGCAGACAGCGCATGAGCAGCAACGTTCGCCTCACGCGCACGTTCCAGACCAAAGGCCTCAGCCTTGTTACTGAACACGGCAGCAACGCTGCCGTGAATCCGTCCCTGCTGGCAGGCGTCCAGGATTGCCTGTAAATTGCTTCCATTACCGGAAACCAGCACGACTATGCGTTTCATGCGTTAATAACCACACGTTCTTCAGAGTCAGAGGCTTTGATGACACCGATTTTCCAGGCTTTTTCGCCTGCATCAGTCATCAATTGTACCGCTTTGTCGGCGTCTGCCGGACTCAGGGCAATCACCATGCCGACACCACAGTTAAAGGTGCGGTACATCTCAAAGCGGCTGACGTTACCGGCCTGCTGCATCCAGCCAAAGACGGCTGGCCATTCCCAGCTTGACTCGTCCAGAACAGCCTGAGTGTTATCCGGCAGTACGCGCGGAATATTTTCCCAGAAACCGCCGCCAGTCAGGTGGGCAATCGCATGGACATCCACCTGTTCGATCAGGCTGAGGATGTTTTTCACGTAGATGCGGGTTGGAGCCAGCAGATGGTCAGACAGCGTTTTGCCTTCAAGCTGAGTGGTTTCCGGGTCAGTTTTGCTGACTTCCAGAATTTTGCGCACCAGCGAGTAGCCGTTGGAGTGAGGGCCGCTTGAACCCAGGGCGATCAGAACGTCGCCATCGGCCACTTTGCTGCCGTCGATAATTTCGGATTTCTCAACCACGCCGACACAGAAGCCTGCCACGTCGTAATCTTCACCGTGGTACATACCTGGCATTTCAGCGGTTTCGCCGCCCACCAGCGCACAGCCAGACTGTGAACAGCCTTCAGCGATGCCGGTGATCACACTGGCTGCCGTGTCAACGTCCAGCTTGCCGGTTGCATAATAATCCAGGAAGAACAGAGGCTCTGCGCCCTGTACCACCAGATCGTTAACGCACATCGCGACCAGATCGATACCGATGGTATCGTGGCGTTTAAGGTCCATCGCCAGACGCAGCTTGGTGCCGACGCCGTCAGTGCCGGAAACCAGGATAGGTTCACGGTATTTTTGCGGCAGTGCACAAAGGGCACCGAAACCGCCCAGTCCACCCATCACTTCCGGGCGACGAGTCTTTTTCACTACGCCTTTGATACGGTCGACTAAAGCATTGCCAGCATCGATATCTACGCCGGCGTCTTTATAGCTGAGAGAGGTTTTGTCGGTCACTGCGAAATCCCCACGCGGTTTGCGGTTGGTGTGGTGGTAAGTTTAAGCGCGGCAATTCTAGCAGCGCAGGCAAACGTTTGCGAGTGCCATCTTATTGCGCATTGCGGATAGCTGGATTTTAGCTAATTCTTAGAGGGGTTGCAGGAGATGTGCAAAGTATTGCACTAAGTCATATGGCGCCGGGGATAAATGGCGCTATAATCTCGCGATTTTTTTTTGCAGCTTAACACTCCGGGAGTACAACAATGAAGATCGTGGAAGTCAAACACCCGCTGGTCAAACATAAACTGGGTCTGATGCGGGAACATGATGTAAGCACCAAACGTTTCCGTGAACTCGCATCAGAAGTGGGAAGTCTGCTGACTTATGAAGCCACTGCCGATTTGGAAACCGAAACCGTGACCATTGAAGGCTGGAACGGTCCGGTTGAAATCGAACAGATCAAAGGTAAAAAAATTACCGTTGTCCCTATTCTGCGTGCTGGTCTCGGCATGATGGAAGGTGTGCTGGAACATGTGCCAAGCGCCCGCATCAGTGTCGTTGGCGTGTACCGCGATGAAGAAACACTGGAGCCAGTACCCTATTTCCAGAAGTTGGTGTCCAACATCGAAGAGCGCCTGGCACTGGTGGTTGACCCGATGCTGGCAACCGGTGGTTCGATGATTGCTACTATCGACCTGCTGAAAAAAGCGGGCTGTAACAGCATTAAGGTGCTGGTACTGGTCGCGGCACCGGAAGGTATTGCTGCGCTGGAAAAAGCGCACCCGGATGTTGAGCTGTACACTGCCTCAGTCGATCAGGGGCTGAACGAGAAGGGGTATATTATCCCAGGCCTCGGCGATGCAGGCGATAAGATCTTCGGTACTAAATAAGCCGGCTGCGGGCGAGGCGTGCCTCACCCCTACGAACCCCGTAGGGGCCGGGCATGCCCGGCCCGGCAAGCGCCGAATCCGCGAGTAATTCGTAGGGGTGGGGCATGCCCGGCCCGGCAAGCGCCGAATCCGCGAGTAATCCGTAGGGGGCGGGCATGCTCGGCCCGGCAAGCGCCGAATCCGCGAGTAATTCGTAGGGGTGGAGCATGCCCGGCCCGGCAAGCGCCGAATCCGCGAATAATCCGTAGGGGGCGGGCATGCCCGCCCCGATAAGCATCAAACCGACCAGAGAGTCGGTTTTTTTATAGCAAAGGCAAACTCAAGGGGTAATAACATCATGACGCGTCGTGCAATTGGCGTACACGAGCGGCCACCGCTGCTGCAAACCATTCCACTCAGCTTCCAGCATCTGTTCGCCATGTTTGGCGCGACGGTCCTGGTACCCATCCTGTTCCATATCAACCCGGCCACGGTGCTGCTGTTCAACGGCATCGGCACGCTGCTGTACCTGTTTATCTGTAAAGGTAAAATCCCGGCTTATCTGGGCTCCAGCTTTGCCTTTATCTCCCCGGTACTGCTGCTGTTACCGCTGGGTTATGAAGTGGCGCTGGGCGGTTTCATTATGTGTGGTGTGCTGTTCTGCCTGGTGGCGCTGATCGTCAAAAAAGCCGGTACAGGCTGGCTGGACGTGATGTTCCCGCCAGCGGCGATGGGCGCGATTGTGGCGGTGATTGGTCTGGAACTGGCGGGCGTGGCGGCGAATATGTCCGGTTTGTTACCAGCCGATGGCAGCATGGCTGACAGCAAAACCATTATTATCTCGATGGTCACGCTGGGCGTAACGGTCTTTGGCTCCGTGCTGTTCCGTGGTTTTCTGGCAATTATCCCGATTCTGATCGGTGTTCTGGTGGGCTACGCACTGTCCTATGGCATGGGCATTGTCGACTGGACGCCGGTGGCGAAAGCCCACTGGTTTGCCCTGCCAACCTTCTACACCCCGCGTTTTGAGTGGTATGCCATTTTCACCATTCTGCCTGCGGCACTGGTGGTGATTGCCGAACATATCGGCCACCTGGTGGTAACGGCGAATATTGTGAAGAAAGACCTGCTGAAAGACCCGGGTCTGCATCGTTCAATGTTTGCCAATGGCATCTCGACCATTTTCTCCGGCTTCTTTGGCTCAACGCCCAATACCACTTATGGCGAAAACATCGGCGTGATGGCGATTACCCGCGTGTACAGCACCTGGGTAATTGGCGGCGCAGCGATTCTGGCCATCATGCTCTCCTGCGTGGGTAAGCTGGCTGCGGCAATCCAGGCCGTGCCAGTCCCGGTGATGGGCGGCGTATCGCTGTTGCTGTACGGTGTGATTGCGGCATCGGGTATTCGCGTACTGATTGAATCGAAAGTGGATTACAACAAAGCGCAGAATCTGATCCTGACCTCCGTGATCCTGATCATCGGCGTCAGTGGGGCGAAAGTACACATTGGTGCCGCTGAGCTGAAAGGCATGGCACTTGCCACCGTGGTGGGTGTGACGCTCAGCCTGATTTTCAAAGCGATCAGTCTGTTGAGTAAGGAAGAAGAGGTGATTGAGGTGCAGGACGAACGTCGCGACGCACAGTAAATCTAAGGGGCAGCTCTGGCTGCCCCTGCCTCATTGCATCTCCCGACCTTAGCGTTTCATGATCCTGAACGACTTGTGGTAGAATTTTCCCGTTTTCTGCCTGCTCAAACCCTGAGGTGAATCTGAACACGCCGGCACAGCTCTCACTGCCACTTTACCTGCCCGACGATGAAACCTTTGCCAGCTTCTGGCCGGGGGAAAATCCGTCGCTGCTGGCTGCGCTTCAGGGCGCACTGCATCAGCAACACGGGAGTTACTTCTACTTCTGGTCCCGCGAGGGCGGAGGACGCAGCCACCTGTTGCATGCCGCCTGTGCCGAACTGTCGGCCAAAGGTGAGGCGGTGGGCTATGTTCCTCTCGATAAACGCACCTGGTTTGTGCCTGAAGTGCTCGATGGCATGGAGCAGCTCGCGCTGATCTGCATCGACAATATCGAGTGCATTGCCGGGGATGAACCCTGGGAAATGGCGATCTTCGATCTGTATAATCGCATTCTGGAAACCGGTAAAACACGACTGCTGATCACGGGCGATCGTCCACCGCGTCAGCTCAACCTGAAGCTGGCGGATCTGGCCTCGCGTCTCGACTGGGGGCAGATCTATAAGCTGCAACCGCTTTCCGATGAAGATAAATTGCAGGCCTTACAGCTACGTGCAAAATTACGCGGTTTTGAACTACCGGAAGATGTGGGCCGCTTCCTGCTGAAACGGCTCGATCGTGAAATGCGTACGCTTTTTGTGACGCTGGATCAGCTCGATCAGGCCTCTATCAGCGCCCAGCGTAAACTGACCATTCCCTTCGTTAAAGAGACACTGGCGCTGTAGTTGCTCTGCGCCAGGCTTTCTTCCTTAAAGAATCTCCAGCACCTGCTCCGGCGGTCTGCCGATGCGCGCTTTGCCTCCATTGGTAACAATCGGGCGTTCAATCAGCTTCGGCTCAGCGACCAGCGCGGCCAGTAACTGCGCTTCCGTTAACGTTAAATCGTCCAGACCCGCCGCTTTATACTGCGCTTCTTTAGTCCGCATCAACTGACGCGCGCTGGTGAATCCCAGCTGCTGCAACAGCGTTTTCAGCGTGGCGACATCGGGTGGGGTCTCCAGATAAAGGATGACCTCAGGCGTTATTCCCTGGCGGGTCAGCAGCGCGAGCGTTTCGCGGCTCTTGGAGCAGCGCGGGTTATGGTAAATCTGTACCTCTGACATAGCTATCCTCAGGATTCGTTATGATTTCTGGTACTGACGGAAACGCTCCTGCAAATGGCGCAGCTGGTCGATGCGTGCGTCATAACGTGCCTGCTTCAGGCTGCCCAGTTTTACGGCTGCACTGGCGCTGCTCAGGCTGCGGATGGCCTGATCGAGCTGGCCGCTTAACGCCAGACCTTCAGCTCGCGCCGCCTGTTCTTCATCTGTCAGCCTCTGATCCGCCGAGGCCTGAGCCAGCAAGTCCCAGCCGTTGGGGTCATCTTTGTTCGCCCATGTGTAGCGGTAGAGCACTTTGCTGGCATTGGCCGGTTGTTTGGCCTCCACATAGGCGTTGGCGAGGTTAATCTGCAATACCGGATTGTTGTTTACCCCTTTAACGGCCAGCAGACGGTTTATCGCCTGTTGAGGCTGCTTCAGCCCGATATCGATGTCGGTCATGATATCGAGATACCACAGATTATCCGGTTGCTTTGCCAGCAGTGGCGCAATAATAGTACGCGCCTCCGTAAACTTACTTTCCCCCAGCAGCAACACTGCTTTCCCGTATAGCGCGGCGGACTGTTCACGGCTGTTACCGTGCGCCAGGGTCGTCAGCAGATCGGTGCCCAACTGGTTCTGTCCGGTTGAGAACATCCCCAGCGCCCTGACTTTGGCCATGTAGTAATCCTGCGAGGACTGCACCACCACTGGCTTCATCTGATTGGCGCGGTTCCGCGCATCGGCCAGACGACTGTCAGGCAGTGGGTGCGTCAGCAGCATTTCCGGTGGTTTTGACGCAAAACGGGAGGCGTCCGCCAGCTTCTGCAAGAAGTTGGGCATCGCTTCCGGGTCAAAACCGGCGCGCTGCAGCACCTGAATGCCGATGCGGTCCGCTTCCTGTTCATTTTGCTGGGTAAAACTGATGATGCCCTGTTGAGCCCCTGCCAGCGTGCCGCTCAATGCCGCCATCCCCGCCTGCGGGCTGGCCATTGCAAGAAGAATGGATCCCAGCGCGCCGACCCAGGTCAGTGGCGCATTACGTTGCTGCTCTTCCATCGCGCGCGCCAGGTGACGCTGGGTCACGTGGGAGATTTCATGCGCCATAACGGAGGCCAGCTGGCTTTCATTATCGCTGTAGCGGAACAGGGCGGAATGCAGGACAACGTTGCCGCCAAAGAAAGCAAAGGCGTTAATTTCATCGTTACGGATCAGGTAAAAATGGAACGGGGTTTTTACCGACCAGGCGTGGGTCACCAGGCGCTGCCCTAACTGATTGATATATTGATTCAGCAGCGGGTCGTTGATGATAGGGGCACTGGCACGCAACTGGCGCACATAAAAATCGCCCATCGCCAGTTCCTGATTAATCGACAGTGTGCCGCCTGCGGTGGTACCGATATCCGGCAGATTATCGCTGATATCGGCATGTGCCGGAAGCAAGCTACCCGTCAGCAGTGTCACCACCAGCGAAGCCAGCAGGCTTTTCTTTAATCGGATGAACATACGTAAACCCTAACAAGGAAGTCCAGTTTTTTGACCGGCAACGTGCCGAAATGTTCTGCATGTACGTAGAAAAAGACGCACTAATTCCACATCTTAAACCACAGCCCGGGGCGAATGAAATGGCTAAAATAGTGACGTCTGCCGGTACTCGTCAATTACGCACACGATGTTGCGGTAAAAAACTGAACAGGGCGGTGTGGGGGCGCTCCCCGACAGAGCAGGTGAATGTCGCTCTCATCGGCGCAATGGTTCGGCTTAAATTTAAAAGTTAGGTAAATTTAATCAGTTTTATTGATAGTGGCATGCTAATTGACCAGGTTTTTTCTTAAAAACGTCCCTGTCGTAGGAGAGGGCAGTGTAAGACGACATAAGCAAAATTATCATTGGCTGGGGGGCGGGTGAACAATGGCGAACCATTAAAAAGTATAAAGATATCCAGTCAGTTACGGTAATAACAATGATCTGACGGCGAGAGGGACCCGCGACTGTAGTTTGGTATGGACCTGCCTGATGACGGCTGTCTACGGGCATTGTTAGCTGATGCTACACAGTGACGTTCCGGCACTGTTTTAGAGGGGGACTATCCAGCCTGTATGATGAAAAACGCCGGTAAGCGTTTGTGATGAGGCTGTGTAATATCGCAGTCACAACGGTGTTTTGCGGAGAGTTCCTTATGCGTTCTGTGGTGTCTTATGTTCTGATTGCGGCTGTCGCGGGTTTTGTCGGGGCCAGTTTTACCAAAGCGCCTGAGCTTATCGACAAGATCAGCAATCGTGTTGCACCGGTCAGCGATCCTGAAGGGTTTTGGTCAACGCCCGCCATTGAAGGTTATGGGAAAATGCACTATGAGTCAGATGTTGCTTACAAACCCAACATCAATGACAGCAATAAAATTGTTTTCCAGATTACCCGCGCCGAAAACGCACCCCAGGACCCGAACCTGGGGCTGGAACGTGTGGCGCGTGTGGTGAATCTGTATGTGGCGTCCGGTGTTCCGACAGAAAAACTGAAGTTTGTGGTGTCAGTAACGGGGGAGGGTACGCCCGCCATGCTGAACAATGAGCAGTATCACCGGATTTATGGCATCGATAATCCTAACCTGAAACTGATTGGCGCCCTGCGTGCCAAAGGGGTGGATGTGTCCGTGTGCGATCAGTCTGTGGCCTTCCATCATTTCCAAAGCAACTGGATTGATCGGTCGGTTACCCATGCACTCTCTAGCCCAACAACCGTATCGACCCTTGAAAATCAAGGATATGCTTTCCTGTCGATGTAGACGGCTGTTCCGTGCGGGCCCTCGGCCCGCCTGGCCTCGATTTTCCTCTCCTTCGCTGCATTGCTGCGCCGCATGATTATCTCGCTTTAACCAAAATATTTATTGGCCCTGCGCGATTCAGAATATTCCCAAATCGGCTGAGAGGTGTACAATTGGCACGTGCTTTACCAGGGCATAACTCGCACTCAAAGACATACTCCGCATTTTTCACACCTGCCGTGTGAAGCCGATGGGGTATTAACGCGCATAATAAAATATAAGGCGCAGATGATGATGTTTCTCACGAAGGTGAGTCCATGTTGAGGCTATCGCGGCCAAAAACGGACTTGCGCACCCTTATTACGCTGCTGGCTGTCGCCAGTATCGTGATCACACTCGCTAATTCTCTGTACGCCAGCTGGCGTGTGCAGCGCGATGTGCTGATCGGTAACACACTGGAATCAAACCGGGTTTATGCCACCAAGCTGGCCTCCACTACCGAAGTGTTTTTCCAGTTGGCTGAGTCACAGCTCTCTTACAGCGCTAAAGTGCTGGGTAATGGCCTGGGTAACGATGCCACTCTGCAGGATGAAGTCGATCGCCTGCGCGAACAAACCAACAGTTTTAACTCCGTGGTGATTGTTGATGCCAACGGCTGGGTGCGCGCGATCTCGCCGGAGTCGTTGATGCTGAAAGGCATGCATCTCAGCTCCAGCGCGGCAAAACAGGCGCTCACAGAACGCAAGCCACTGGTCAGCCCGCCAACGATGTCTGCTGCCAATAATCTGCTGGTGTTTATCTCCTGGCCGATCTGGTCGAAAACCGGCAGCTACCTCGGCTATGTCGGCGGCTCTATTTACCTGAAGAAAAAAAGCATCCTTAACATTCTGCTGGGCGAGCAGTTCTATCGCGACGGTTCGTCATTGTATGTGATCGATGAAAAGAACCAGGTGTTATATCACCAGGATCGTCAGCTGATCGGGAAAACCATCGATCCGTTAATCGGTAACGAACAGCGTAAAAAATCCAGTAATGGCCATCAGCAGGTGACCGCCGAAAACGGTGATGCGATGCTGGCGGGCTATGCCAATGTACCGACGGCAGGCTGGACCATCGTGGCGCTTAAACCCACGGAGGCCACGCTGGCGCCGCTGAACAGCCTGTTGCTGAAAGTGCTGAAGCATTCGGTGCCGTTTGCTCTGCTGACGCTGATTATTGCGCTGATCCTTGCACAACGCATTGCACTGCCGCTATGGCAGCTGGCGCGCAAGGCCAGCCAGATGGATACGCAAAATGTCTCGAAAGAGATCAACAGCATCCGCTCCTGGTATTATGAGGCGTCACAGATCAAACGTGCGTTGCTGGTCGGGATTTCACTGATGCAGGATAAAATTGGCCGCCTGAAAAGTGAAGTACAGACTGACCCGATGACCAGCCTGCTCAACCGCCGTGGCCTGAATGCGGTACTGGACTATTTTCTGGCCACCACCCAGCCTTTTGCCGTGCTGGCACTGGATATCGACTACTTTAAACGGGTGAATGATACGTTCGGCCATGATGCAGGTGACACGGTGATCAAAACCGTGGCGCGTCAGCTGGAGCAAAGTGCCAGGCAGACCGATGTGATCTGCCGTAATGGCGGTGAAGAATTCCTGATGATCCTGCCGGGCGCCGATCGCGATGTGGCCATGATGATTGCTGAACGTGTGCGTAAGCGCATTGAAGCGCTGTCGCTGGATCCTGTCGGCCATATTACAATTTCAGTGGGTGTGGCTTTCTGGTCACCGGAAAGTGGCAATACCATGGATCAGACCTTCAAGCTGGCGGATGATGCGCTATATCAGGCAAAAAATGCCGGACGCAACCGGGTGATTGTCGCGAAAAATATCACTGAACCGCCTGCCGTTGTGCAGGTGCTGCCGCAGTAGTTTTTACGCCCGCTCTTGTTTTCACAAGGGCGGGCCGTATCAGGTACACTCTTCTTTATTCTTTTTCAGGCAAGGACTCCCATGCTGGAACTTCTTACGCAATGGTATCGTCGCCGTTTCAGCGATCCCCAGGCGATTGCGTTGCTGGTGATTTTAATCGCTGCATTTTGCATTTTGTTTTTCTTTAATGGCCTGCTGGCCCCGCTGTTAGTGGCGCTGGTACTGGCTTATCTGCTGGAGTGGCCAACGGTGCGGCTGGAGCGGCTTGGCTGCTCGCGCACCTGGGCGGTAACGCTGGTGCTGATTGTCTTTGCAACGCTGCTGCTGGTTCTGATGCTGGTGGTGGCCCCCGTGGCATGGCAGCAGGGCATTAATCTGACCCATGAGCTGCCCACCATGCTCACCCGCCTCTATCAGTTTGCCCTGCGTCTGCCGGAGCGTTTTCCTACGCTGATGGATGTGGGAATTATCGATATTGTGGTGGAAAACCTGCGCAGTCGCCTGAGTGGATTGGGTGACCAGGTGGTGAAATATTCTCTCGCCTCGCTGGTGGGGTTGATGACACTGGCGATCTATCTGGTGCTGGTACCGCTGATGGTGTTCTTTCTGCTAAAGGACAAAGAACAAATGCTGAGTGCCATTCGGCGTGTGCTGCCACGTAACCGTGGCCTGGCCGGGCAGGTCTGGATTGAGATGAACCAGCAGGTGTCTAACTACATTCGCGGTAAAGTGCTGGAGATGATCGTGGTCGGGGTGGTCAGCTGGCTGGGCTTCCTCGCGATTGGCATGAACTATGCGCTATTACTCGCGGTGCTGGTCGGTGTTTCCGTGCTGATCCCCTATATTGGTGCGATGGTGGTGACCATCCCGGTCGTGGGCGTTGGGCTGGGGCAGTGGGGATTGTCCGGTGACTTCTGGACCATGATGATGGTGTATCTGGTGATCCAGGCGCTGGATGGCAATATTCTGGTGCCTGTGCTGTTCTCAGAAGCCGTGAACCTGCATCCGCTGGTGATCATCCTGTCGGTGGTGATTTTTGGCGGGCTATGGGGATTCTGGGGCGTGTTCTTTGCGATCCCGCTGGCGACGCTGGTCAAAGCGGTCGTACATGCCTGGCCGGATGAGTTGGCCAAATAATCACGGGTTAAATCGTTACGGGTCGACCGGAAAAAGGCCGACCCGCACGTTCAAATCATGCTGACTTGAGGTAATCCATCACGATATCGTGGTGGTTGCTGGTTTTGAAATCATCAAAGACTTTCTCGACTTTACCATCCGCACCGATCAGGAAGCTGGTACGGTGAATCCCATCATAGGTTTTCCCCATAAAGGTTTTCTCGCCCCAGATACCAAACTGTTCAGAAACCTGGTGGTCTTCATCAGAGAGCAGGGTGAAGTTCAGCAGCTCTTTCTCAACGAAGCGCGACAGTTTTTCCGGCTTATCGGTGCTAATGCCTAAGACATCAACGCCAGCATTTTTCAGCTCATCCATGCTGTCACGCAGACCGCATGCCTGTACGGTGCAGCCTGGTGTCATCGCTTTCGGGTAGAAATAAACCAGAACGCGCTGTCCCTGGAAGTCGGCTAAATTTACTTGTTCGCCATCCTGATCGGGCAAGCTAAATTTCGGTGCGGTATCACCGGCTTTCAGTGGATTCATCACAACTCTCCGTTTTTATCATCATGCTATGGGGACATTCTATGGGTAAATGTGCGCACTTTCTCTCTCGCGGTTAGCCAGATTTACGCTCCGTGATGAGAAACCACCTTAATAGTGCCTTGAGCATTGAGTTCTGTACAGAGTCGGTTAAACGCTTGCTCAATAAATGAAGCATCCTGACTGGCCGGACTGTGGGCGGTTATCTGAATATAGAGCAGTGGAGGCTGATTTTCATCTGCTGGCTGCGTCCGTGAGACGAGCTCTGCAATATTCATCTGATGCGAATCAAACAGGTCGGTAAAGCGTTCAATGATATGCGGGGAGTCGGTCACATCCACCTGAACCCACACCGTGACGGGCATCGGAGGACGAGTGCTGGCGCTGGTGCGTTTCATCACGATCAGCAGTTCCAGTTCGGCTCCTTTTAATGGCAGAGTGGATTCAATCAGGGTGATGGCATTCCAGCTACCGGATAACAGCATGATAAAGGTGAATTCGTCGCCCAGCATAGCAAGCCGGCTATCTTCAATGTTACATCCGCAACTGCTGACATGACGGGTGATGGCATTGACGATCCCTGGGCGGTCTACCCCAAGGGCAGTGATAACCAAATGGTGTTGCGATGACTGTGGCAAAATCAAGCTTCCTGTCCAAATACTAATAACTATAAGGTAAACATAAAAAAAACTGCTGACAAGCGCTTGAGCCGCCCTGCGCGCTTGCTTTTACTGCTCGTACAAACGTACCATGAAGCACTTGTTTGTCGAGGGGATGGCTAATGTTCACGGGAAGTATTGTTGCACTCGTTACGCCGATGGATGACAAAGGTAATGTCTGCCGTGCGAGTCTGAAAAAACTGATTGATTACCATATTGCCAGCGGCACCGCGGCAATTGTTTCTGTAGGAACGACAGGCGAATCTGCCACCCTCAGCCATGATGAACATGGTGATGTGGTGATGCTGACGCTGGAGCTGGCAGATGGCCGTATTCCGATTATTGCCGGGACCGGTGCAAATGCCACGGCTGAAGGCGTCTCTCTGACCAAACGTTTCGAAAACTCCGGCGTTGTCGGTTGCCTGACCGTCACCCCTTATTACAACCGTCCTACTCAGGAAGGGTTGTATCAGCATTTCAAAACCATCGCAGAAAGCACCGCTCTTCCGCAGATGTTATATAACGTACCGTCACGTACCGGCACCGATTTGCTGCCGGAAACCGTCGGTCGGCTGGCCAAAATTAAAAATATTATCGGAATCAAAGAGGCCACCGGGAACTTATCGCGGGTAAGTCAGATCCAAGAGCGTGTAAATGAAGATTTTGTGCTGGTGAGCGGCGATGACGCCACCTCGCTGGACTTTATGCACCTGGGCGGGCACGGCGTTATTTCCGTCACGGCAAACATTGCCGCACGTGAAATGGTTGAACTCTGTGCTCTGGCACAGCAGGGCAACTTTGCTGAAGCACGCCTTCTGAACCAGCGCCTGATGCACCTGCATCAGAAACTGTTTGTTGAACCGAATCCTATCCCGGTGAAATGGGCTGCGAAACGATTAGGATTAATAGCAACCGATACGCTGCGTCTGCCTATGACGCCGCTGACCGATGCCGGTCGTCCGGTTGTTGAGCAGGCACTGAAAAACGCTGGCCTGCTTTAAATTTAGGGAGAATTAATGGCTTACTCAGTACAAAAGTCCACGGTAGCGAAAGTGGTGGGACTGTCGTTGGTGATGCTGCTTGCAGCATGTTCTAACGACCAACGTTACAAGCGTCAGGTGAGCGGTGACGAATCCTACCTGCAGGCAGCCGATCTTAGCGATCTGCGCGCACCTGCTGGCATGATCCTGCCGCTGCAAAATGGCGACTTTGACATACCAAACGTCAGCAGCAAAGGGCAGGTGGGTAAGCAGTTGGATATTCGTCCACCAGCCCAGACGCTGGCGCTGATGAACGGTACGCGTAGCCAGTTTGCCGGCAATACCGGTACGCTGCTGGTCGATACCCGTAGTGCACTCTGGCCGCAGGTTGTTGATGTGGTGCAGGCTGCCAAGTTCCCGATCGCTGACCGTCAGGATGCTCGTCAGTCGCTGACCACCGATTGGGTCCAGTGGAACCGTGCTGATGAAGACAACCAGTATCGTGGTCGTTATCAGTTAAGCGTTCAGCAGCAGGGCGGTCAGCAGGCGCTGACAGTGAAACTGCTGGAGTTGCAGCAGGAGGACAAAGTCGTCACGTCCCCGGTGCAGATCCAGCGTTACACTGCGCAGATGTTGAACGAGATCAGCACCGGTCTGGATAAGATTGAAACTGGCCGTGAAGATGCCGCCGCCAGCCGCAGCCCAACGCAGATTGATGTGCAGAGTGGGGCGGATGATACCGGTCTGCCTAACCTGATCCTGCGTGCACCATTCAACGTTGTCTGGCAGCGTCTGCCAGCGACCCTGAACCGCATGGGTATGGAAGTCACGGATAACAACCGTTCACAGGGTAGCCTGAACGTGACGTACAAAGCGCCGGGCAGTAGCACCTTTGATGAACTGGGTGCCAAAGATCCTGAACTGAAAAATGGTGACTACAAACTTCAGGTCGGTGACCTGGATAACCGTAGTAGTCTGCAGTTCCTTGATCCGAAGGGTCATCCGCTCACCCAGTCGCAGAATGATGCGCTGGTGGCGGTGTTCCAGGCCGCATTCAGCAAGTAAGCCAGGAAGGCCAGAGATTCTCTGGCCTTTTTTATTTGGTATTACGTAAACGATTGCTTCGGTTTTTTACCCGCGGAACATATAATTCCGCCAGGCAAAATTTTAACGGGACGGCACCGCCGCCCTGATAGTGTCACTTATATCGTTTGGAGTTAAACAAGATGCAGAAAAAAGCTGAGTTGTATCGCGGCAAAGCGAAAACCGTTTACAGCACCGAAAACCCGGATCTGTTGGTACTCGAATTCCGTAACGATACGTCAGCGCTGGACGGTGAGCGTATCGAACAGTTTGACCGTAAAGGAATGATTAACAACAAGTTCAATTATTTCATTATGACAAAACTGCAGGAAGCCGGGATCCCAACACAGATGGAAGCCCTGCTCTCTGATAACGAAGCGCTGGTGAAGAAGCTGGATATGGTGCCGGTGGAATGCGTAGTGCGTAACCGTGCGGCCGGATCTCTGGTAAAACGTCTGGGCGTGGAAGAGGGCCTGGTGCTCAATCCACCGTTGTTTGACCTGTTCCTGAAAGACGATGCTAAACATGACCCGATGGTCAACGAGTCTTACTGTGAGACCTTCGGCTGGGTCAACAGAGAAAATCTGGCCCGTATGCGTGAGCTGACCTACAAAGCGAACGACGTTCTGACTAAGCTGTTCTCGGATGCCGGTCTGATCCTCGTCGACTTCAAGCTGGAGTTTGGTCTGTTCAAAGGCGAAGTGGTGCTGGGCGATGAGTTCTCCCCGGACGGAGCGCGTCTGTGGGATAAGGAAACCCTGAACAAGATGGACAAAGATCGCTACCGCCAGAGTCTGGGTGGCCTGATCGAAGCATACGAAGAAGTGGCGAATCGTCTGGGTGTGAAGCTGGACTGATTGCCGGGCGCGGTTGATCCGCCCCATCACACTGCATTATGGAAAGGTCAGGCTTGCCTGGCCTTTTTTGTTATATCCTTTCTACCCCCCGCGTTTTCTGGTGTTCCCCGCTGCGTCAGACTAAAATCGACTGATATGTTGTTGTGATGATCACGAGGGAAAATTTATGCGCTGGCAAGGGCGTCGCGAAAGCGACAATGTGGAAGATCGCCGTAACGAATCCGGGACGGTTGGCGGTGGGCGTATACGTATTCCCCGTGGCAAAGGGGGCATTGTTCTGCTGATCCTGGTGGCGATCGCCAGCTACTATGGCTACGATCTGACGCCATTGCTGACCGGGGACACCACCTCGATGTCACAAACGACTCAGCAGCAGCGTCGGGTCACGCCGAAAGAAGATGAAGCGGCACAGTTCACCCGTACCGTTTTTGCCCTGACGGAAGATACCTGGCAGAAGCTGTTCCAGCGAATGAATAAGACCTGGCAGCCGCCCACGCTGGTGATGTACCGCGGCCAGACCTCAACCGCCTGCGGCAGCGGACAGTCGGCAATGGGGCCGTTCTACTGCCCGGCAGACAGTAAAGTGTATATCGACCTCTCCTTCTATGACGAAATGACCAACAAACTGGGTGCGGGTGGAGAATTTGCTCAGGGCTATGTTATCGCTCATGAAGTGGGCCACCATGTGCAGCACCTGTTGGGTATTGATAAAAACGTTCGCCAGTTGCAACAGAACGCCGGACGCGCCGAAGTGAATCAGCTGTCAGTGAAAATGGAATTGCAGGCCGACTGTTTTGCCGGCGTCTGGGGCCACTATATGCAGCAGGAAAATATCCTGGAAACCGGTGACCTTGAGTCGGCGCTCAATGCTGCTCAGGCCATTGGTGATGACCGCCTGCAACAGCGCAGCCAGGGGAGAGTGGTGCCGGACAGCTTTACGCACGGCACTTCGCAGCAGCGTTACACCTGGTTTAAGAAAGGTTTCGACAGCGGCAATCCTGGCCAGTGTAATACCTTTGCGGGTTAACGCGGGTGCATGATCTGATAACGGCAACGGCTCAGATTGAACGACAGGGCTGGCGCCGTCTGCTGGTGATCAGCGGTGAGCCTGCGTGGTGCACACAGCAGGCCGCTGATGTGATGGCACAATTGCCCGGCGACTGGTTGTGGGCGGGGAAACCCGAGGGCACCGGGCTTTTCTGTGAGCCACAGGCCATCCGCACGCTGCTGGGGCGGGAGTTCCACCATGCCGTGTTTGATGCCCGTGACGGCTTTCATGCTGAGGCTTTTGCCGCGCTGGCGGGTACCCTGCGTGCCGGCAGCTGGCTGCTGCTGCTGGTCCCCGAATGGGACGGCTGGGCGCAGTGCCCGGATGTCGACTCACTGCGCTGGAGTGAGGGAGACACGCCCTGTGCCAGCACGCACTTTGTGCATCATGTTCAACAGTCGATACTGGCCGACCCGCGCGTTGTGCTGTGGCGTCAGCCTTTTCCCCAAACGCTTTCCCCTGTTGCTATCCAGCCCGACTGGCAGGTGGATCATCGCGCGCAGCAGAACATTCTCACCGAGCTTCTCAATGCCACCCCCGGGATTTATGCGCTGACCGCTGCCCGCGGGCGTGGAAAATCTGCACTGGCGGGGATGCTGGCGGCTCACTGGCCAGGACGTTGTCGGGTGACCGCGCCTGGCCGGGTGTCGACGGATGTGCTGGCGCAGTTTGCCGGAGAACGCTTCCAGTTTGTGGCACCAGACCGGCTGCTGGCAGAAGCAGAACAGTGTGTACCCGGCGTTGACTGGTTGCTGATTGACGAGGCTGCCGCCATTCCGGCACCGCTGTTGCAGCGGCTGGTGACATTATTCCCCCGGGTGCTGCTGACCACCACCGTGCAGGGCTACGAGGGCACCGGGCGTGGCTTTATGCTGAAGTTCTGCGCCTCACTGCCCGCGGTGACGCACTACCAGCTTGATGAGCCGCTGCGCTGGGCGGCTAACGATCCTCTGGAGCAGATTGTCGCCGGGATGCTGCTGTTCGAGGATGGCAGCGCTGAGCCACAGCAGGGAGCCATTCACTACAGCGCGCTGGAGCAGGATGACTGGTTGCGGCAGCCGGCCCGCATGACGGCGATCTATCAACTGCTGACCAGCGCCCACTATCGCACTTCGCCGCTGGACCTGCGCCGCATGATGGATGCACCGGGTATGCATTTTCTGGTGGCCACGCAGGCAGAGAACGTGCAGGGCGCGCTATGGCTGGTCGATGAAGGCGGATTATCAGCGGAGCTGGCGGCGGCGGTATGGGCAGGCAAACGGCGTCCGCGCGGTAATCTTGTTGCTCAGTCGCTGGCGGCCCACGGGGGGTCACTGGTTGCGCCGCAGCTACGTTCACGGCGTATCAGCCGCATTGCCGTCTCACCGCTGCTGCGCGGACGCGGTATCGGACAGCAGCTGATCGCCCATGCGCTTGAGCATACCCAGGGGCTGGACTATCTCTCGGTCAGCTTTGGCTTTACCGAACCGCTGTGGCGTTTCTGGCAGCGCTGTGGTTTTAAGCTGGTGCGCATCGGTAGCCAGCGTGAAGCCAGCAGCGGGTGTTATGCGGCGATGGCTGTGCTGCCGCTTAGTTCTGCGGGGCAGCGCCTGACCGCTGGTCTGGTTCAGCAGCTGGCGCGGGACGGTTACTGGCTGCGTCAGCAGGTCGATGGGCAGGACCTGCCGCTGGCAGACCACAAGGATCTGATGCTGACGGAAGATGACTGGCAGGCGTTGTGCGGTTTCGCCTGGGCACAGCGGCCCTTTGAGGCCAGTTTTGCTGCGCTGGGGCGTCTGGTCAGCCAGCATGTCGGTACACTGCCGCTTCTGCATGCTGCGCTGCTGGAGGGGCAGTCAGCGGCCGACATTTGCGCGCGATTCACTCTGAGCGGACGTAAAGCATTGCTGGTGGCGTGGCGACAGGAGGTACAGCAGGCACTGATCGGGCTGGATGCCTCCCGGGCGCAACAGTGCGAGCAGTGGATCAACTCGTTGCAATAAATCCAACATCATCGTCAAAAATACGCCATTTTCATTATCGCTGAGGGGCGTATGATCGTCTTATCGCATTAAGGAGATCCTGATGAAATATGACCATGTTGTCGTCCATAACCCCTCGTTACCCCCGAGCCAACTGTTTTTGCTGTATCACGCTGCGGGCGATAATCCGGTCGCCATGAGTGAAATTGGCCGCTGGTTTACCGGCGCATTTCCCCGTGCGTTGGTGGTGAGCATCGGCGGACCGGAGCAGAATGCGGAAGGGGGATTCCAGTGGTTTGATCCCTCTGCGGCCGAACCCCAGCAGGCGGTGGCGGAGGTGATGGACGGGTTTATCGCCAGCGTTCGCCACTGGCAGCAGCAAAGCGGTGTCAAAGCCGATGCAACGGCGCTGATTGGCTTTTCCCAGGGGGCAACGATGGTGCTGGAAGCGGTGAAGGCACAGAGCGGGCTGGCAGGGCGGGTGGTGGCGTTTAGCGGGCGCTATATCACGTTGCCGCATCAGGCAAGCACACGCACCACCATCCATTTGATCCACGGTGATAATGATACTGTGCTGCCATTGACCCATGCGCTGGACGCAGAGGAGCGGTTAACGGCGCTCGGGGGCGATGTCACTCTGGATATCGCCCCCGACCTTCCCCATGCCATTGATGACCACGCGATGCAGTGTGTGCTCGAACGCCTGCAATTTACCGTGCCGCGTCGCTACTTTGATGAAGCGTTTAGCGGCAGTAAACCGGGCGATGAGGATGTTGTGGCGTTGATGTGATGCGGGGGATCGGGGCGGACCGGAAAAGAAAGTCCGCCCCTGCAATGAACGCACAAAGGCCGATCATCTGTTTCGATCGGCCTTTGTGTTTCATGGCGCTATTTCTTTTTCGGCCAGTCGTCTTCGTCATCCCACTTATCGTTGAAATCACGATGCGGAGGCAGTTCGGGTTTGTTATCGAGAAACTTTTTGTGATCGATACGCTTCAGGTCTTTGTAGACGTTCATCAGAATACCAATCATCAGCAGGATCACCAGGATCCACCAGTAATGTTTTATAAATTCCATCATCTCACCTTTATGCGATCAGCTGTTCCATGATCCGCTGGTACATGCGGCTAAGGAGCTGCAGGTCGGCGGCTTTGACGCACTCATTGATTTTATGAATGGTGGCATTCACCGGGCCGAGTTCCACAACCTGTGCGCCCATACGGGCAATAAAGCGTCCGTCAGAGGTGCCGCCAGTGGTTAACAGTTGCGGCTTGATCTCATTATAGTGCTCAACCGCGTTGACCACCGCATCCACCAGTTTCCCGCGTGATGTCAGGAAAGGTTGCCCGGAGAGTGTCCACTCAATGCTGTAACGCAACTGGTGGCGGTCGAGCAGCTCCTGCACTTTCTGCTGAATCAGTACATCGGTCAGCTCGGTACTGAAACGGAAATTGAACTGCACAAAACAGTCGCCGGGAATGACGTTGTTGCTCCCGGTGCCGGCCTGGACGTTGGCAATCTGCATGCTGGTCGGCGGGAAGAATTCATTACCGCGATCCCACTCGGTAGCGACCAGCTCGTTCAGCGCAGGCATCGCCCGATGTATCGGGTTATCAGCCAGGTGCGGATAGGCCACATGGCCCTGAACGCCGTGGATAGTCAGATTGGCGGTAATCGAGCCGCGACGACCGTTTTTGACCACATCGCCCACCACTTCGGTGCTGGAGGGTTCGCCTACCAGGCAGTAGTCCATGCGTTCGTTGCGCGCCATCAGCGCTTCCACCACCTTAACGGTGCCATGAGTCCCGCTGGCCTCTTCATCGGAAGTGATCAGGAAAGCCAGACGCCCTATATGATTCGGGTGTGCTGTGACAAAGCGTTCAGCGGCAACGGTCATCGCGGCCAGCGACCCTTTCATATCAGCCGCGCCACGGCCAAATAGCATGCCGTCGCGGATCGTCGGTTCAAACGGGGGATTGATCCACAGATTTGCATCGCCGGTGGGCACCACGTCAGTGTGGCCGGCAAACGCCAGCGTTTCGCCTTCGCCGCGCCATGCCCAGAAGTTCAGCGTGTCGCCCATATTCATCGGTTCGATAGTGAAACCCAGCGCCTGGAGACGGGAAATCAGAATCGCCTGGCAACCCGCATCGTCAGGGCTGAGGGAAGGGCGACGAATAAGCTGCTGCGTCAGCTCAATGACCGGACAGTGCATAATTATGACTTCTCCTGGATAAACGGCGTATAGGTGGTTTCACTAAAGCCCAGCAGCATAGAGCCGTCTGGCGCACAGAGCAACGGGCGTTTAATGATTGCAGGCTGTGCCAGCATCAACTTCAGCGCAGTTGCTGGATTATCCACCGCATTACGCTCCGACTCTTCCAGTTTCCGCCAGGTAGTGCCCCGGGTATTGAGCAGCGCCTGCCAGCCGAGCGTATCGATAAAGCGCTGGAGCAAAGCGGCATCCAGCCCGTCTGCGCGGTAGTCATGGAACTGATAGTCCACGCCCTGGCTTTCCAGGTATTTACGGGCTTTTTTGATGGTGTCGCAGTTTTTAATGCCGTACATCGTTAAGGTGTTTTTTGCGGTGTTGTCTGTCATGAAAAAAGGGTTCCTGTGCCAGTGAATACGCGCCTGGCATACAGTCTACAGCGGATGGCACCAACAGGCAGCCCTTAGGGTGAGGAAAGACGGTGACATCTGAAGAACGTTTGATGCGCAGTCAGTAAAAGTCAGACTTCTGTACCCTTCTGTTTTTTGTGGGATTCATCTATATTCGGGAGAGCTCAACGTAGCATTATTGCTATGAGCACCGTTTACCAGGGCAGAAGGCCCGCGATCGAGAGGAGGGGAGCGATGAACTACATGAAAGAGTCTGCCGCACATACGGTGGAAGAAACCCAGTCGACCATTGTGCTGAAGCGTAAAAAGAAAACCCGCTGTGAAGAGTTTGCACATGTTGTTGACGCGGTGATGCGTGAACATCCCGATGCCAAAACGCATATCGACAGCGAAAGCGGCGGTTATGACAAAGTGATCATTCTCAAGTAATGATGCATCCGGCCCCGCCAGGGGTCGATGTTTTACCTTTCTGGCAACGATCGTGACAGGTGACATCCTCCGGCAGTGGATTTTTTGGGTCAACAGCGCAAAAGCCTATTCTGTGCTACTGCTAATAATTTCCTGCGAAATCATTACCCGCGAACTGTGCGTTGCCACACAAATTCATCACGCGCCCTTTAAAGGGTTTCCGCCGATAGCAGCAATTGTGATCCCCGTCTTTCTTTTGCTTAGGAATACTCTTAAAATAAACCTACAAAATAAGAGAGGATATTATGATTGATTTAGAACTGGGGAACTGGAAAGACTTTATCGAATCAATGTTACGTAAGTAATGAATTTGAGAAAAGAAAAGCACGGCGACTGCATCAAAATGCTTTACCTTCAGTTACCAAAATTATAAAAGGCAGCCCTTCACCGGCTGCCTTTTTGCTTTAGTTACTGAGGCTTATCTTTCAACGGGAAACGCCGACGGACCAGCACAAAGAACAGCGGGACGAAGAATATCGCCAGCACGGTAGCCGAGATCATCCCGCCCATTACCCCGGTTCCCACCGCATGCTGGCTGCTGGAACCCGCACCATTGCTGATCACCATCGGCAACACACCGAAGATAAAGGCCAGAGAGGTCATCAGAATCGGCCGCAGACGCTGGCGCGAGGCTTCCAGTGTGGCTTCGACCAGGTCGCGCCCGCGCGTATTAATCTCATTGGCAAACTCGACAATCAGAATGGCATTCTTCGCAGACAGGCCAATGACCGTCAGTAAACCGACCTGGAAGTAAACATCGTTTTCCAGCCCGCGCAACCAGGTAGCGACCAGCGCTCCGATCACACCGAGTGGCACCACCAGCATCACCGAGAACGGGATCGACCAGCTCTCGTATAACGCGGCCAGACAAAGGAATACCACCAGTAACGACAGCGCGTACAGGGCAGGTGCCTGAGCACCGGTCATTCGCTCCTGAAGCGATGCCCCGGTCCACTGCAAACCAATCCCGGTGGGCAGTTGGCTGACCAGCTTCTCCATCACATCCATTGCAGCCCCGTTACTGACGCCCGCGGCGGATTCACCCACAATCTCGACCGCAGAATAACCGTTGTAACGTTCCAGACGTGGGGATCCACTCTCCCAGTGTGAGCGGGCAAATGCGGTAAAGGGCACCATCTGGTCGCTGCTGTTGCGCACATACCATTTACTGATGTCGTCTGGCAGCATACGGAATTTTGCATCGGCCTGAACATAGACCTTTTTCACACGCCCACGGTCGAGGAAGTCATTCACATAGGTTGAGCCCCAGCCCGTTTGCAGCGTGGCATTAATATCATCAAGCGATACGCCCAGCGCCTGGGCTTTACGCTGGTCAATATCAATACGCAGCTGCGGGCTGTCATCCAGACCGTTGTGGCGTACCCGGGTCAGCTGCGGGTTTTTCTGTGTCATCTCCAGCAGCGTATTACGCGCGTTCATCAGAGCGTTATGGCCCAGTCCTGCGTGATCCTGCAACTCCATATCAAACCCGGCGGAGTTACCCAGGCCGGTGATCGCTGGCGGGCTGCTGGCGATCACTTTTGCCTCGTTGATTTTTTCGAAGGCTTTGGTGGCGCGTTCGATAATGGCGAAGGCGGTGTTGTGGCTGTCGGTACGATCCTGCCAGTCTTTCAGTCGCACAAACATACGCGCCACGTTTTGCCCGTTACCGCCCGGCCCGGCACCGACGGTGGCAAACACCGACAGCACGTTGTCTTTCTCTTCTGTCAGATAGTATTTTTCCACCTTCTCCACCACTTTCATGGTCTGTTGCAGGGTGGAACCTGGCGGCAGCTGGACCTGAGTGGTGAAGATGCCGCGATCTTCCAGCGGCAGGAATGACGTCGGCAGGCGGAGAAACAGGAAGGCCATAATGCCAATCAGCGCCAGATAGAGCAGCAGCCAGCGGCCGCCTTTGGCGAGAATTTTCCCCACGCCACGCTCGTAGCGATCGGCGCTACGGTTGAACATGCGGTTAAACCAGCCAAAGAAACCGCGCCGCCCGTGATGATGGCCCTTCGCCAGCGGTTTAAGCAGTGTGGCGCAGAGGGCCGGGGTGAGGATCATTGCCACCAGCACCGACAGCACCATGGCGGATACAATGGTCACCGAGAATTGACGATAGATCGCACCGGTGGTGCCGCCAAAGAACGCCATCGGAATAAATACCGCCGACAGTACCAGGGCAATACCGACCAGCGCTCCCTGTATCTGCCCCATCGATTTACGCGTGGCTTCCCGCGGGGATAACCCCTCTTCACTCATTATTCGTTCGACGTTTTCCACCACCACGATGGCATCATCCACCAGCAGGCCGATGGCCAGCACCATCGCAAACATCGTCAGGGTATTAATGCTGTAGCCAAAGGTGTAAAGCACGCCGAAGGTGCCCAGCAGTACCACCGGAACGGCAATCGTCGGGATCAGCGTGGCACGGAAATTTTGCAGGAACAGGTACATGACAAGGAAGACCAGCAGCACCGCTTCAAACAGCGTTTTCACCACATCCTCGATGGAGGCTTTTACAAACGGCGTGGTTTCATAGGCAATTTCGGCTTTGAGTCCGTGCGGGAAGTAGTGTGAGAGTTCGTCAAGACGGGCGCGTACCAGCGTATCCGTTTGCAGTTCGTTGGCACCGGATGCCAGCTTAATCCCCAGCCCTGACGCCGCCATGCCGTTATAGCGGCTGAGGTAGTCATATTTCTCCGCGCCCAGTTCAATCTGTGCCACGTCACCCAGCGTGACAACTGAGCCATCCTGATTGACTTTGAGCGTGATCGCACGGAACTGTTCCGGTGTCTGCAACAGCGACTGGGAGTTAATGGTGGCATTCAGTGCCTGGCGGTCAACCGAGGGTAGCCCACCGAGCTGGCCCACAGCGACCTGACTGTTTTGCGATTCGATGGCGCTGACGACATCGCCCGTGGTCATGGCATAGTTAATCAGCTTGTCAGGATCGAGCCAGATGCGCATCGCATATTGTGAACCGTAAGCATCCACCTGGCCCACACCGTCAATACGGCTGAGAGGATCCTGAATATTACTGGCTACATAGTCAGAAATATCCTGCTTATCCATGCTGCCGTCGGTGGAGACGAAAGCCACCATCAGAATATTGGTGTCGCCGGTTTTATTGACCGTCACCCCCTGAGACTGGACATCCTGCGGCAGTTTACGCAGCGCGGTCTGAAGCTGATTTTGCACCTGCTGGCGTGCTTCGTCAGGGTTGGTCCCGGCTTCGAAGGTCAGCGTGATGGTTGCCTGGCCGGTATTGCTGCTCTGCGACGACATGTACATCAGGTTATCGATGCCCGTCATGTTCTGCTCAATCACCTGGGTCACAGTGTTTTCAAGTGTTTCAGCAGAGGCACCAGGATAGTTCGCGGTGATACGGACGTTGGGGGGAGCCAGGTCAGGATATTGTTCAATCGGCAGGGAAACAATCGCCAGCCCACCCGTCAGGCACATAAGGATCGCCAGTACCCAGGCAAATATCGGGCGGTCGATAAAGAAATTCGCCATCTCAAGCTCCGCAGCATGTTGTCTGAAAAAAGAAGAAAAGAATGCCTGTGTTCCCTGCGGCGTTTGAGAGTTCAGTGCGGAGCAAATTTCTCTAATTATTCAACGCGCTCCGGCAGTGAATCACTTTACTCGCGGTTGCGCGAACAATCGTGGAGAAATTGAGGAGAATATGTAAATTATCGTGCTGATACGACGCGTTTTCGTTACAGACTGGCGTGATGCGACGCCAGCCATAGCACGGTAGCCGCTACCCTGGAGCGTACATTCAGTTTGCGCGTGACGTTGCGCAGATGCACTTTGACCGTTTGATCTGAAATCTCCAGCTTCTCTGCCACCTCTTTATTGGAAAGACCCAAAGCCACCGCTTTCATCACATCCCGTTCACGGATTGTCAGGTTGATGAACGGATCGGCCTTCCCGTTATTGTTGTGACGCAATGCCTCTAAAGGTGCACTGAAGGCGGTGCCACCTTTAGCGGCCAAAATAATGTGATGCAGTAACGTTTCCGGTTCGCTGTCTTTCAGGAGATAACCATTGACGCCCGCCTCCAGCAGGGCGGAAATGTCGCGGCGATGGTCAGAGACGGTCAGCACGACGACGCGGGAAAGAATATTCTCGGCTCTCAGTGCATGCAGTGTTTCCAGCCCGGATAAGCCCTTCATATTCAGGTCTAACAGGATTAACGCCGGGTGCAGTTCCCGCGCGCTGATCAGTGCGTCTTCACCGTTGCTGGCTTCAGCCACGATGTCAAAATGGGGTTCCAGTGCCAGTAGCTGGCGAATGCCCTGGCGCATCAACGGGTGATCGTCGACAATCATCACACTGATTTTTTTGTGCTCTTCCATGATCATAATTCCTTTCCCGGTCCGCTTTCGGTGAGCGGTGTAAAATGCAATGACACGCAGGTGCCCCCGTTTGCACCACGCGTAATCGTTAACTCGCCGTTCAGCAGGGCAGCGCGTTCATGCATAATATTCAGGCCGTAATGCCCCTCCGGCTCTTCGATTGTGGCCATACCCACGCCATTATCGCAGATGGTGAGGGTCACTCCTTCTGTGGGATGATTATCGCCGCTGACACAAATTTCCGTCCCATGAGCATGACGTACCGCATTGAGCAGGGCTTCACGTACGATCTGTAAAACATGAATATGTTGCTGTGCCGGAAGCTGGACATCCAACTGGCACACCAGTGTGATGGCGGCCGTGCTTTGTGGGCGCAGCGGGGCGATCACCTGTTCCAGCGCCCGCGCCAGGCTGGCAGGCTCAATGCTCAGACGGAAAGTGGTTAACAACTCACGTAGCTGACGGTTAGCCGTGGATAGCGCCTGCTCAAACTCTTCCACGATAGCCCGTTCGCTTGCTGCATCAGCGTTGAGTGCGCGCTTTAACCTGACCAGTTGAATCCGTAAAAAGGTCAGGGATTGCGCCAGCGAGTCATGCAGTTCACGGGCAATCGCCGCCCGCTCTTGCAGCAGCAGCAGGCTTTGTACCTGCTGCTGGGCCTGCCACAGCTCCAGCGCATGGACCAGCAACGAAGCCACACTGTTCATTAGCGGCGACTCGTTTTGATCGGCCTGCCAGCGCAGTTCTCCGCAGATGGGCTGCTGCGGGGGCCGGCGTAACGGCAGCATTTGCCACTGTCTGTCGGCCAGAATGTGACCGACAGACAGTGAGCCAAACTCGGGCGTAGACAAGGCAATGAAACTGAGCTTTTCATGGTCAGACACCAGCTGCAGCGTCTGCAAAAAAGCCTCCTGCCCTTTCACGCTATGGCTGAGCTGCTGCGAACAGGCATACAGCAGGCTGAGACGGCGGTTAGCGCGTGTTAAATCAGCGGTTTTTTCCTCAACGTTCAATGACATTGCCCGCCATGACTTTTCCAGCTCGCCTGACATACGGGTAAATGCCCGCGCCAGTACGCCAAGCTCATTGGGCAGGTGGGTACTGAGCGGGGGCAGATGAAAATCGGTCTGTTCGATCGCCTCGCTGGCGCTGACCAATTGCTGCAACGGCCCAACCACGCTCTGCCGTATACGGCGCAGAATGAGATACACCAGCAGCGCAATCGCCACAAATCCCAGCAGACAGGTCAGGGCAGCCAGGCGCACTTTGCGTTCCGCCCAGTGCTGCAACGCCAGCACGAACCGATCGATTTGCGCCACCTGATGGATCACCTGACCCGGGTTCCCGGCCATCTGAGAGGCGGGATGTTGCGCCGCCATCAGCAGTTCCCGATAGCGCTGACGCACGGTGGCAGGCACATAGAAACGATCCAGCGCCGTGAGGGCAGGTGAGTGTAAGGTGCGCTGATAGTCAGCCATATGCTGCGCATAAAGCGGAGAGTGGGCGGTGACGTCCCAGTTCAGTCGCCAGACCTGCATACGCAGCGACCCCGCCAGATTGACCGCTTCCGCATCGCGCAGGCTGCCGGACAGCATTAATAGCGCCAGGCCGCTTGAGATAACGGAGAGCACGACTATCGCAAACAGGGCGCGGGCGAGGCTGGAGGTCAGTGAGCGTGTGAGGGGCAAAGTAATTATCCTTAATTTAATAAGGGTGATTATAACGTTATGCCATCGTTTACAGAAGGGCTACGCCGGGCGTGTCATGGGCGGTTACATCCCCGGGGTTTTGACATACTCCTTTACGTTTCTTGGCGCGTAAACGCTCTACGTCAACAATGTTTTAATGCCTTTACTGAATGCTCACTCTGCTTTTCATTGAATCGGTAATAATCAATCCCGTCACTACATGATTAATTAACGCATTGAGGAGCATCATGATGAACAAGTCTTTCCCCGCTTTGATTGTGGCGACCTTGCTCGCTGCGACCTCATTTTCAACCCTGGCGGCCACGCAGGTCGATGAAAGCCAGGCGACCAACTTACAAAGCATTGGCACCGTTTCCATTTCAGGCGTCAGAGGCTCGCTGGATGATGCCACTCACCAGTTAGCGAAAAAAGCCGATGCGATGGGTGCCAGCAGTTATCGCGTGATTGGTGTTAATACTCCCGGCGATTCCAGCCAGTGGAGCGGTAACGCCGAGATTTATCGTTAAGACCCGTTTTACCCCAGCCCAGTAATCCCTGTGTAGTCCCCTGTATGTCCCTGTGTAGTTCTTAGTGTTTTCACTGACCGACCGCAAATTGTGGTCGGTTTTTTTATGCGCCATCCGACAAAAATTACAAAAGCTCACGATTTCCAGCGTGGATTTTTTGCGTCAATTAATCAGAACGGTTAGGATGCATCGCCGCGATTTTCCTGCTTGTGTCATGAATAAAACTACAGCAGACAGGCGGATCGACCAGCGATGCATCATGCTACGCAATCGTTTGGTTGGCCTATAAGAATACAGGATGCCCGGGACAGGGTGCCGCATCACATTGTGGACAGGACAACAGGATAGAAAATGAACGCTGAAAAGAAATCTGGCGCTGAAAAACGCGCAGCAAAACGACGTTGGTTAAACTCTCATGATTCTGGCTACCATAAAGCGATGGACAATCGCCACGTTCAGATGATTGCCATCGGTGGTGCGATTGGTACCGGGCTGTTCCTGGGCGCCGGTTCCCGTCTGCAAGCCGCCGGGCCTGCACTGGCCATCGTCTATCTGGTCTGTGGTATATTCTCTTTCTTCATTCTGCGCGCGCTGGGGGAACTGGTATTACACCGCCCATCAAGCGGCAGTTTCGTTTCTTACTCCCGTGAATTCCTCGGTGAAAAAGCCTCTTATGTTGCGGGCTGGATGTATTTCGTCAACTGGGCAATGACCGGTATTGTCGATATCACCGCCGTTGCACTGTATATGCACTACTGGGGCGCATTTGGTGATGTGCCACAGTGGGTGTTTGCCCTCGGTGCGTTAGCCATTGTGGGTACTATGAACATGATCGGCGTGAAGTGGTTTGCCGAGATGGAGTTCTGGTTTGCATTGATTAAAGTGCTGGCGATTGTGATCTTCCTGGTCGTCGGTGTGGTGTTCCTCGGCAGCGGTAAGCCGCTGGATGGTAACGCGACCGGTTTCCACCTGATCAGCGATAACGGCGGCTTCTTCCCGAATGGTCTGATGCCGGCACTGGTATTAGTACAGGGCGTGGTCTTTGCTTTCGCCTCCATTGAACTGGTGGGAACGGCGGCCGGGGAATGTAAAGACCCGAAAACCATGCTGCCAAAAGCGATCAACAGCGTGATCTGGCGTATTGGTTTGTTCTACGTCGGTTCCGTGGTGCTGCTGGTACTGTTGCTGCCGTGGAATGCCTACCAGGCAGGGCAGAGCCCGTTTGTTACCTTCTTCTCTAAGCTGGGTGTGCCTTACGTGGGCAGCATCATGAATATCGTGGTGCTGAGTGCGGCACTGTCCAGTCTGAACTCGGGTCTCTATTCAACAGGGCGTATCTTGCGCTCAATGTCGATGGGCGGATCTGCACCGAAGTTCATGTCTAAAATGAGCGGCCAGCAGGTGCCTTATATGGGTATTCTGGTGACCATCGGTGTTTACATCATTGGTGTTTACCTCAACTACGTGGTCCCTTCACGCGTCTTTGAAATCGTGCTGAACGTGGCCGCGCTGGGTATCCTCTCTTCCTGGGCCTTTATCGTGGTGTGTCAGATGCGTCTGCGCAAAGCGATCAAAGAAGGCAAGGCTGAAGATGTCAGCTTCAAGCTGCCGTGGGCGCCATTTACCTCCTGGTTAACGCTGTTGTTCCTGTTCAGCGTGCTGGTGCTGATGGCGTTCGACTACCCGAACGGCACTTACACTATCGCTGCGATCCCACTGATTGCCGTGGTGTTGGTCCTTGGCTGGTTTGGCGCGCGTAAGCGTGTTCATGCTCTGGCTCAGGAAGAACAAAACCACTAATCTTAACGGGCGCGGCATGCCACGCCCCTACAATCTCAACGCACGTCGGGGTCAGGTATACCACGGCCCCACAATCTCAACGCACGTAGGGGTCAGGCATACCACGGCCCCACAATCTCAACGCACGTAGGGGTCAGGCATACCACGGCCCCACAATCTCAACGCACGTAGGGGTCAGGCATACCACGGCCCCACATCTCAACGCACGTAGGGGTCAGGCATGCCACGGCCCCACAATCTCAACGCACTTAGGGGTCAGGCATGCCACGGCCCCACAATCTCAACGCACGTAGGGGTCAGGCATGCCTGACCCGTTTCAGATAGTTTTCCAGGTTATTGCGATCTAAGATAGCAGGCTCCTTAAGCATCACCACGGGGCCTGTATGTCAGCCAAGATCGACGTCATCAAGAATAAAGTTCTGTCCGAGAACTGGTTCGTTCTGCGTAATTTTACCTACGATCTCACCGCCAAAGATGGCACCACCCTGCGTCACAAACGCGAAGTTTACGATCGCGGTAATGGCGCGACCATCCTGTTGTATAACCGCGATAAAAACAGCGTGGTGCTGACGCGTCAGTTTCGTATTGCCACCTGGGTGAATGGCAATCCCAGCGGGATGCTGATTGAGACCTGTGCGGGATTGCTGGACGATGATTCACCAGAAGACTGCATTCGTCGCGAAGCGATTGAAGAAACCGGTTATGTCGTGGGTGACGTGGAAAAGCTGTTCGAGTTGTATATGTCACCGGGCGGCGTCACCGAGATGGTGCATTTCTTTGCCGCTGAGTACAGCGATGCCCGGCGTGAAAACGCGGGTGGCGGGATTGATGACGAAGATATTGATGTGCTGGAAGTCACCTTTCCAGAGGCCTGGGCCATGGTGAAAGATGGCCGCATTAAAGACGGGAAAACCGTTACCCTGTTGCAGCATGCGCTGCTGGTGGGCTGGCTGCATCTTATTTGAATCTGCACGCTCTCCGACAACGGTGACTGTCCGATAAATCCGATTGAGACACTGGCAGGATCTGCGCATGATGAATGCTGTACACGGATTGTCCGTGATGGTGTTTTTTTGCTGGATGACCTAACAGGGACCTCATCGATCAATGTCTTACTGGACGAAATGGTTATGGCTACTCTCGCTCTCTTGTGCGGCTTCTGTGCAGGCGCAGCCGTTACAGAAGACCTTTTCTGACTGGCAGATCACCTGCAATAACCTCAACAGCTGCGAAGTGCGCAGTATTCCGGGAAACAATGGCCTGGCAATGACGCTACAGCGGGATGCGGGCAGCGATGCCCCGGCACAGTTGCGCATGGATTACGGCAACCGTTTCAGCGGCAAGCTGCCCGGCGGCGCATTGCAGGATAACCTGTTACTGGACGGGCAGCGGTTAAAGCTCGACCTCAAACACTGGGAGGTTGAGCCGCACCATCTGCGCACCACCCACAGCATCTCAATTGATGAATTCCTCGCCCAGGTGATGGATGCAGATGCCATTCAACTGCTCTACCGCGCGGATGCGATTATTTCTCTGCATGGCCTGAAAGCCGCGTTATTACTGATGGATGAAGTGCAGGGACGTATTAACAGCACCAGTGCCTGGATCCAGCGCGGTGACCGTGCGGCCAACAACGTCCCTCCTGCCCCGGTATTGCCGCAGGTCAGCGCACCGCCGCATGCACCTCAGGCGTTAACGCAGGAAGAGTCCACCGGGTTGATTGATTTTGCGACCTGGCGGATTAACAACGACAGCTGCTCGCTCAACCCACTGCGGCGCGAAGTCAGCGTTTCACCGCTCAGTGATGAGAAGGCACTGCTGCTGGTCAGTTGTGAAATGGGGGCTTACAACATTATTGACCTGGCGTTTGAAGTCTCGCGCAGTCAGCCTTATGTGTCGAAAAGCATTACCCTGACGCTGCCGTTTTCTCCGCCGGAGCGCACGGATAATCAGCTGGAGCTGGTGAATGCCGATTTTGATGCAGCACGCGGTGAGCTGCTGACCTTCAGTAAAGATCGTGGCCTGGGCGACTGCGGTGTGGCCACGCGCTGGCAGTATAATGGCCGCCAGTTTGTGCTGGCAGAATATGCGCAGGAAAGTACCTGTGATGCCTGGCACAGCAGCGACCAGTGGCCGATGCTGTATGAGAGTCAAAGCGTTCCGCCACAGCAGAACGCCTCGGTGGAGATGCAGCAGGAGTGATGACACAAACGAACTCCCTGTGCGGCCATTACCTGGCACCATATGCTATCAAGTAATAAACGATGAGATGAACGACAACAATGCCCCCCACAATACACGCCACAAAGCGGATATCGTAATCGGTCAGAAAATTTTCAAACCGTGAGGGGCGGCGTTTCGTTCCCTTCATCGTCACTAAAACGTGTAAGTGATAGCAGCCGTCGCGGTGGCTTCATTTCGACGGAACACAATCGGGCTGTCGGCGCCGTGGTCACTGAGCCAGGTATAGCCCGCCACCAGCGTGGTGCCCCACTGCGGGGTAAACTGGTGTCCCCATGTCAGACTGTTTTGTACGCCATACAGCCCGCCGGGTGCAGCGTAGTGGCGGTAACCGCTGCGTGAACTCTGCTGCGCATTGACGCCGTAAAACGTATTCATATAGCGACTGTCGCCAAACAGCGCGGCGGACTGAAAGGCGAGGGTATCGCTTTCATTTTGCAGCGGGATCAGCGTCACGGATGTCTGATACTGCACGCCCTGACTGTCGCTCAACGGCAGCGTTGCTTTGCCTTCCACGGAGAGCCACGGCGCAATCGTCCAGCCGACGGCCAGCGCCGTATTCAGCGCGGCGTCAATATTTCCCATCCCTTTGAGTTTGTCAGACCCGTCGCGCCATGTGGCATTTTTATCCGAACGCCCCAGGCTGTAGCCCAGCGTATGCTCCAGATACAGCCCCGAGTCGGTCTGCAGGTCGTATCCCAACCCTTTTTGCGAGTCGAAAAACACCGCGCCATCGCGGGCCTGAATCACCGGCACAAACTGCCACTGGCGCTGGTCGGAACCGCTGTAACGCGGCGCACTGGTTGCCCCGATACCCAGAGTCAGGCTTTTCGGGTCCGGCTCGGCGGCGCGGGCGATAAGACTGATGTTCATGACGGCAAGACAGCTAATGCACAGGGTAAATTTTCTGGTTATCATCGTCGCTCCTCAGCACCGAATCATCACGGCTCATAAGTGGCCGCACATCTGATACCGAATGATGAACAGGCAGTGTCAATTTACTGCCAGGGTTTTATGAAGAAACAGTCAAGGTGATGTCATGCAGATGAAACGCGTACTGATTATTGAGGATGATGCGGATGCGGCTAACGTGCTGGAAGCCTATTTACGCCGGGAGAATTACCATGTCGCTATCGCCAGCGACGGAGTCACCGGGCTGGATTTGTCGCAGAGCTGGAAGCCGGACCTGATCCTGCTTGATATCATGCTGCCAGGCATGAATGGCACAGAGGTGCTGGCCGCCGTGCGCCGTAAAGGGGATATTCCGGTGATCATGGTCTCCGCGATGGGGGATACGCCGGATAAAATTGGCGCACTGCGCTATGGGGCCGATGACTACGTGGTAAAACCGTATAACCCGGGTGAGGTCGTGGCGCGCGTTCAGGCGGTGCTGCGCCGTACATCAAACCTTACTCCGCGCAAAGAGATCCTGCGCTGGCAGGGGCTGGAGGTTGATGTTGAATCGCTCACCGCCGTTGTCAGAGACGGGGCGGGTAAGGTGACGGGGCTGGAACTCACCCCGACCGAACTCTCATTGCTCACCACACTGATGCAGTCCCAGACCTATCCTTTTTCTCGTCAGCTGCTGCTGGAACGCTGTCTTCCCGAGAGCGAAGCGCTGGAGCGCGTGGTCGATACGCATATGTATAACCTGCGTAAAAAGCTGGAAAATGCGGGTATTGCGGATGTCCTGCATAACGTGCGCGGCGTGGGTTACCGGTTCAGACAGCCATGAGCCAGCAAAAAAAACAGAGCCTGTGGCGCTGGATTTGCACGAGGATCCTGGCGCTGGCGATGGGATCCGTTGTCTTAATCGCCTTCTGCATGTGGCTGCGTTTTGTTATCCAGAAATACTGGGTGCTCAACCATATGACGGCCTCTCAACGCGCGGAGCTGACCGTCCTGTTGAAACATCCGGAACGGGATATTGCCCGGTTTCACCAACTGATCGATGCCGGCTGGGGCATCGGTTATTCGATGCCCGACATCGCCTCATCCGACTGGCTGACGCTGGCGACCTTAATTGTGATTGCGCTGCCGGTCATTATTATCTTCGGGCTGCGCGCCGCGCGGCCGCTGTCCGAACAGTTCAGTCGCCTGGCAGCGGCCGCACGATCGGTGGCACGCGGTGAGTTTGGTACGCGGGCAGGGACGGTGGAAAACGCCCCCGCGGAACTCGCGCAGTTTACCCACGATTTTAATCTTATGTCTCAGCAGCTTGAACGTTACGATCGTGAGCTGCGCACCTCCCATGTCGCGATGGCGCACGAGCTGCGTTCGCCGCTGACGGCTGCGATAGGGCGCCTTCAGGGCATGATAGACGGCGTATTTGAGCCGGACCCGGGCCAGCTGAACATGGTGATGAAACAGCTTCAGCACCTGAACCGTCTGACGGATGAGCTGCATTTGTTATCGCTTGCCGATGCCGGACAACTGTCGTTCACCCTCAGTACCTTTGATTTAACCGAACTGCTGCGCGAGCGCGTGATATGGATGAAACCGCAGGCGGAAGCGGCTGGGATGAATATGCCTGTCAGAGCGGCCGCACCTGCGCCTTTTCGCGGAGATCCGTTTCGTCTGGGGCAGGTCTTTACCATTCTGATGGAAAATGCCCTGCGCTACGCAGGCGAAGGCAAGGTGCTGGATATCGATGTTCAGCGCCAGCCAAAGGGCTATTTGATCACCTTCCGCGATCGCGGGCCGGGCGTGGAGGCGGAATTTCTGCCGCTGATGTTCGAACGATTTGCCCGGGCTGACTCGTCGCGGGCACGACACTCAGGCGGCAGTGGGCTGGGTCTGTCGATAGGCCGGGCAATTTGTGAAGCCTGTGGCGGGCAGCTGGTGGCCTCATTACCAGCGGAAGGCGGGCTGATGATCAGCCTGCATTTGCCCTTTGCCACGCCGGAGGTGGGAATAAAAATCGCCTGAATTGACGATTTCTTGATAATACGTGCAGCAAATCTGGACAGTCGCGCGATTGAATAAGGCGATTACCGTTCAGGAATAGTGCTATGACCGATACCTTCACCGATTACGCCCGTCAGATACTGCATCATCTCAACCTCCCGGGGCGGTTATCCCTCTTCTGGCTGTGGCTCATGGCACTGCCCGTCGTGTTTCTCCTTGTTGCCTGTGGCGACAAGGAGAAAACCGTTGCGCCTCTGGCACGTCCGGTGCGCTATGTGGTGGCACCGGCGTCGCTTTCCGGCAGCGTGCAGTCGCAGACCGGGGAGATCAGGGCTCACGATGAAACGACCCTGGCGTTTCGCCTGGATGGACGCATGCTGTCACGTGCCGTGGATGTGGGGGACAAGGTGAAGGCAGGACAGCTGCTGGCGATGCAGGATAACAGCACTGGCCTGAATCAGCTGGGCAGTGCGCGCGCCGATCTCGCCAGTGCGCAGGCGGCGGAGCGGGTGGCGGCACTGAATGTGCAGCGGATGACCACGCTGACGCGAACCGGAGCCATCGCCCGGGTTCAGCTGGATACGGCGCGTTCCGACTGGCAGGCGGCTTTATCCAAACGACAGAGCAGCGAAGCGGCACTTAAAAATGCCCAGGACAGCCTGAGCTGGACGCGCCTGACGGCGCCCTCGGACGGCATTATCACCGCGGTCAGCGCCCAGCCGGGGCAGGTCGTCAGTGCCGGACAAGCGGTGTTCACCCTCGCTGCGGGCAATGATCGCGATGCGATCTTTGACGTCAGCGATCCGCATGCGCTGACGCCAAACAGCGCACTGCCTGTACAGATCTCACTGCTTGCCGATCCCGCTGTGACAACCCTGGGACATCTGCGTGATGTCAGCCCACAGGCCGACCCGCAAACGCGTACCTGGCGCGTGCGCGTGACGCTGGTGAATCCACCGGAAAGCATGGCGCTGGGGGCCAGTGTGCAGGCAGCGTGGCAGCAGCAGGGGCAACGCAGCATCGCACTGCCAGCGTCAGCATTGACCCGGCTGGGGGATAAGCCCGCCGTTTTCGTGGTGGACAGTACCCACCTCCGCGTGCTGCTACGTCCGGTCACCCTGGGGAACTCTGACGTGAACAGCATTGCGGTAACGGCGGGCATCATGCCGGGAGAACGGGTCGTGACGGCAGGCGTCAGTAAACTGCGTGACGGTGAAAAAGTGACGCTGCTGGAGGAGGGCCAATGATCCCGCACATTCCGACATCGCGTTTCAATCTCTCCACCTGGGCCTTACAGCATCAGCCGCTGATCGTCTTTTTCATGCTGCTGGTAATGGCGGCCGGTATCTTCAGCTATGAACAACTGCCGCGCAATGAAGACCCGGCGTTTACCATCAAAACCGCCGTGGTATCGGCGTCCTGGCCGGGTGCGGATGTGAGAGATACGGTCAATCTGGTTACGGATACGCTGGAGAAGAAACTTCAGGAAATTCCTTATCTCGATTATGTCGAGAGTGAAACCCGTGCCGGGCAGTCCGTGATTTTTGTTAACCTGCGCGATGATACGCCCCCTGCATCAGTGCCTGAGATCTGGTATCAGGTGCGCAAAAAAGTGCAGGATATTACACCTTCACTTCCCCAGGGCGTGCAGACGCCCCAGGTAAACGACGAGTTTGATGACACGTTTGGCACGATTTACGGTTTCACCGCGGAAGGCTTTTCCCTGCGCGAACTGCGCGACTGGGTTGAAGACATTCGTCGTAACCTGATGTCGCTGCCGGATATCGGCAAAATCACGCTGACGGGTGTTCAGGAAGAGCAAATGGTGATTGCCTTCTCGCCGCGTAAAATGGCGGGGCTGGGGATTGACCTTCAGCAGGTCACCGAGGCCATCCGCGCGCAGAATGCCGTGGTACCCGCCGGGGAAATACGCAGCGACAGGGAGAATATCGCGCTGAGCGTGACGGGAGCACTGGGGTCTGCGCAGAGTCTGCAGGCTGTCGTGCTGCATATCGGCGATCGTTATATTCCCCTTAGCGCGATGGCCACCGTCACCCGACAGGTGGCAGAGCCGCCCGCTGCTGCCTTTCGGGTCAATGGACAACCTGCCATTGGTCTGGCGATATCCATGGCGGCTACCGGCAACATGATTCGTTTTGGTGAGGCGGTGAACCAGCGTATGGCGGCGATTCAGGCCGGGCTGCCGCACGGGATTGAGATGGTCAGGGTGGCTGACCAGAGCGCCGTGGTACAGCAGGCCGTCAGTGGATTTACCCGGGTGCTGACGGAAGCCGTGGTTATCGTGATGGCGGTTTCTTTTCTCTCGCTCGGTATGCGTGCCGGCCTGGTGGTGGCCGCCGCGATCCCGCTGGTGCTGGCGATGACCTTTGTGGGCATGATGCTGGCGGGGATCGGGTTACAGCGCATTTCACTGGGGGCGCTGATTATCGCGCTCGGCCTGCTGGTGGATGATGCGATGATCACCGTGGAAAGCATGGTGTCGCGGCTGGAAGCGGGAGACAGCCGCTGGAAGGCCGCCAGCTACGCGTTTCAAACCACCGCCTTCCCGATGTTGACGGGTACGCTGGTGATGATTGCCGGTTTTATCCCGGTCGGGTTTGCCGCCTCCAGCGCGGGAGAATACTGTTTTTCTCTGTTCGTTGTGGTGACGATCGCGCTGCTCTCCTCCTGGGTCGTGGCTATCCTGTTTTCTCCGCTGATCGGCACCTGGCTACTGCCCGCCACGCTTAAACCACATCAGGCCGGGCCGGGTCGGCTGGCGCGCGGGTATCACCGCTTACTGACGCTGGCGCTGGGGCACCGGCTGAAAACCGTGACCGCCGCGCTGACGTTACTGGTGCTGGCTGCCTGGGGAACAACCTTTATGCAGGGAGAGTTTTTTCCGGCGTCCGACCGTCCTGAGCTGCTGGTGAGCCTGACATTACCCGGCAACGCCTCACAGAAAGAAACCGAACGCCAGACCGAGCGGCTTGAGCGTGCGCTGCGCGGCAATCCTCACATCGATCGCCTGTCCAGCTATATCGGCACCGGGGCGATCCGTTTTTATCTGCCGATGGATGTATTACTCGATAATGAAAACACCGCCCAGCTGGTGGTGGTGGCGAAGAGCCTTGAGGATCGTGAAGCGCTGCAACAGCAGTTAGAGAAGATTCTGTCGGAGGGTTTCAGTGATATCGCTACGCGCGTGTCGCCGCTCGAACTGGGGCCGCCAGTCGGCTGGCCGATAAAGTACCGCGTCAGCGGGCCGGACTACCATCAGGTTCAGTCCATTGCCCGGCAGCTGGCGGCGATCCTTGGCGACAGTACGCTCACCCGTGAAGTGAATCTGACCGCCGGGGAGCCGGAGTGCGTCATTACTCTGATTATCAATCAGACGGCGGCACGGGCGGCGGGTGTCTCCTCGGAAAGCGTTGCCACGGCACTGAATACCCTCTGGTCAGGCAGCGTGGTGACGACCGTCCGCGACGGTAACCGGCAGGTGGATGTGATGCTGCGGGCCAATGACCGGGAACGTCAGGACCTGACAACGCTCTCCTCCCTGCAACTGACCACCAGCGGCGGTATGAAGGTGCCCTTAAGTCAGGTGGCAACGCTTCGCTGGGGCATCCAGGATCCGGTGATCTGGCGCCATCAGCGTATGCCGTTCATCACCGTGCAGACTGACCTGGCACCGGGCCTGCGTGCGGAGGGGGTATCGCAACAGTTGGCGGCCTCGGTCACGCAACTGCGAGCGTCGTTACCCCCTGATTACCGGATTGACGAAGGCGGATCGGTGGCTGAATCGGATAAGGGGAACACCTCGGTGTTTGCCGTCTTGCCGGTGACGTTGTTTGTGATGCTGATCCTGCTGATGATTCAGCTACAGCGTTTCTCGCGAATGCTGTTGGCGCTGCTGATGGCACCCTTTGGGCTGATTGGTATTGTGCTGGCGATGTTACCGACCGGCACGCCGATGGGCTTTGTGGCACTGCTCGGCATGATTGCGCTGGCCGGGATGATTATCCGTAATGCGGTGATTCTGATCGGTGAGGTGGACAGTAATCTTGGGCGGGGGATGGAAAAACAGCCGGCGATTATCGCTGCCGCGCAGCATCGATCTCGCCCGATCATGCTGACCGCCTGTGCGGCAATTCTCGGGATGATCCCGATAGCCGAACAGGTATTCTGGGGGCCGATGGCCTATGCCATCATTGGCGGGTTGCTGGTAGCAACGCTGGTGACACTGACGGTACTGCCTGCCTGTCTCAGCCTGGTGATCAAAGACGATGTGGTGCCGAAAGCATAAAAAAAACCGCCTTGCGGCGGTTTTGTCTTTTTGGCTGGAAAGGAATTAATGCGGTTTGAGCAGCGCCTCGGCATGGCTGACGATGTTTTCCACCGTAAAGCCAAATTCCGGGAACAGCTTCTCGGCCGGGGCCGATTCACCGAAGCCGGTCATCCCGACGATGGCACCGTTCAGGCCAACATATTTGTACCAGTAATCAGCGATACCGGCTTCAACAGCGACACGCGCCGTGACGCCGGAAGGCAGCACGGATTCGCGGTAGGCCGCATCCTGGGCATCGAATAGATCGGTAGACGGCAGCGATACCACGCGCACCTTGTGGCCGCTGGCGCTCAGCTTGTCGGCTGCGCCCAGAGTGATTTCCACTTCGGAACCGGTGGCAATCAGGATCACCTCCGGCGTGCCGTCACTGTCTTTCAGCACGTAACCGCCGCGTGAAATATTGGCCAGCTGCTCTTTAGTACGCTCCGGCTGTGCCAGGTTCTGACGCGACAGGATCAGCGCGGTCGGACCATGATGACGCTCGACGGCATGTTTCCACGCCACGGCGGTTTCCACCTGGTCGCACGGACGCCAGACGCTCATGTTCGGCGTCACGCGCAGGCTGGCAATCTGCTCGACAGGCTGGTGCGTTGGGCCATCTTCGCCCAGACCGATGGAGTCATGGGTATAGACCATAATCTGACGCGCCTTCATCAGCGCGGCCATACGCACCGCATTACGCGCATACTCGACGAACATCAGGAAGGTTGCGGTATACGGGATAAAGCCACCGTGATGCGCCAGGCCATTGGCAATCGCCGTCATCCCGAATTCGCGTACGCCGTAGTGAATATAGTTTCCGGCTTCATCCTCTTTAATAGACTTCGAGCCTGACCAGATGGTCAGGTTACTCGGGGCGAGGTCAGCAGAACCGCCAAGGAACTCTTTCAGCAGCGGACCGTAGGCCTCCAGCGCGTTTTGCGAGGCTTTACGGCTGGCGATTTTCTGCGGATTAGCCTGCAACTGTTCAATATACTTCTGGGTTTCCGCCTGCCAGTTCTCCGGCATGCCCCCGGTCATACGACGGGTATATTCTGCGGCCAGCTCAGGGTGGGCCGCTTTGTAGGCAGCAAATTTCTCATCCCAGGCTTTTTCCGCTTTGGCCCCGGCGTCTTTCGCATCCCACTGAGCGTAGATCTCTTTCGGAATTTCAAACGGCGGATAATTCCAGCCCAGCGCTTTACGTGTCAGTGCCACTTCTTCATCGCCCAGCGCAGCACCGTGCGCTTCTTCTTTACCGGCTTTGTTCGGTGAACCGAAACCAATCACGGTTTTACAAATCAGCAGCGACGGTTTGTCGGTGACGCTTTGCGCTTCTTTGATGGCGTTGGCAATCGCATCCGGGTTATGGCCGTCGATATCGCGGATCACATGCCAGTGATAGGCTTCAAAGCGTTGTGCGGTATCGTCGGTGAACCAGCCTTCCACTTCACCATCAATCGAGATGCCGTTGTGATCGTAAAAACCGATCAGTTTACCCAGCCCCAGCGTACCCGCCAGTGAGCAGACTTCATGGGAGATACCTTCCATCAGGCAGCCATCGCCCATAAACACGTAGGTGTGGTGATCGACAATTTTATGGTCAGGGCGGTTAAACTGTGCGCCCAGCGTCCGTTCCGCAATCGCCAGACCGACCGCATTCGCCAGGCCCTGGCCCAGCGGTCCGGTGGTGGTTTCCACCCCTGGCGTGTAGCCCAACTCCGGGTGACCCGGGGTTTTTGAATGCAGCTGGCGGAAGTTTTTCAGCTCGGACATCGGCAGATCGTAGCCGCTGAGGTGCAGCAGGCTGTAAAGCAGCATCGAGGCGTGGCCGTTAGACAAAATAAAGCGGTCGCGGTCAGCCCAGGCTGGGTTGTTCGGGTTGTGATGCAGGAAATCACGCCACAGGACTTCAGCGATATCGGCCATACCCATTGGCGCACCCGGATGGCCAGATTTGGCTTTTTGCACCGCATCCATACTGAGCGCGCGGATGGCATTTGCCAGTTCTTTACGTGAAGACATTGCTTCCTCCTGGTTGCAAGAGGGCGGATCGTCGATCCGCCCGGGGAGTCAGAGATAAGAGGGGGGATTAGAGACGTGCAGCCAGCACGTCTTCCAGTTTCTGCTGGTCAATGGCGAACTGGCGGATACCTTCGGCCAGTTTTTCTACCGCCATCGGGTCCTGATTATGTTCCCAGCGGAATTCCGCTTCAGACAGCGGGGCTGGCTGGTGGAAGCCCTGAGTGGACGGCGTCAGTTTACGTTCGACCGGCGCATTGCTGGCCTGAAGTTCTTCCAGCAGATTCGGTGCGATGGTCAGACGATCGCAGCCCGCCAGGGCCAGGATCTGCTCAACTTTACGGAAGCTGGCACCCATGATCACGGTGTTATAGCGATGCTGCTTATAGTAGTCGTAGATATTGCGTACGGATTTCACACCCGGATCTTCATCCACCACGTACGGGTCGAGCGGTTTACGGCTGTTGTACCAGTCGTAGATGCGGCCAACAAATGGCGAGATCAGGAACACATCGGCTTCGGCGCAGGCACGGGCCTGAGCGAAGGAGAACAGCAGGGTCAGGTTGCACTGAATACCGTTTTTCTCAAGCTCTTCAGCCGCTTTAATACCTTCCCAGGTGGAAGCCAGTTTAATGAGGATGCGTGAACGGTCGATACCGTGTTCTTCATACATTCTCACCAGCTTTTCCGCTTTGGTCACGCACATCCCGCGATCGAAAGAGAGGCGTGCATCCACTTCGGTAGACACGCGGCCAGGAACACTTTTCAGGATCTCCAGACCGAGGTTAACGGCGACCTTATCGCTGGCATTGATAATTTGGGTTTCTTTACTGCCGCCCTGTTTTTTGGCGTACTCGATGGCGTCAGTAATCAGATGTTTGTAGGCGTCGAGGCCGGAGGCTTTCAGGATCAGAGACGGGTTGGTTGTGGCATCTTCCGGATGGTAGTTACGGATGGATTCAATATCGCCACTATCAGCCACCACGGTGGTGAATTGTTTCAGTGCGTCTAGCTGGTTCATCTAAAGCTCCTTGATAAGCAATCTGTGATGCAAGTTTAACCGTGACGCGATTGTTGCGGCTGTTTCTTACAGGCAAGACGCAACAACTGTACCCGACACGGCTGAGTATTCTTAGGCGAAACATTGCATCAGACCCGCGACAATGGGAATGCGTTTTCTCTGATTGTTGCGATGGGTTCGCCCAATGGGCCAGTCTGCTGGCAGCAAAAATAGCACAACGATTAAGTGTAGCAGCTCAGGGAAAACGCGGCGGCGCAGAGGGGGTGCGCCGCACTTAAAGATTACTTTTCGCCGACTTTCTGCTCGTAATAGCTGATTTTCTCGACTTTTTCCGTTGAGCCGCCCCCTTCAAATTCAGCATTTAGCCAGCTATTCACAATACTTCGGGCCAGCTCCGGGCCGATGACGCGTGCACCCAGTGTCATCACCTGTGCATTGTTACTCTTGCGAGCACGCTCGGCAGAGTAAGTATCGTGACACTGTGCAGCACGGATGCCCGGCACTTTGTTCGCCACAATCGCCATGCCGATCCCGGTTCCGCAAATCAAAATTCCCCGCTGGTGTTTGCCTTCTCGAATGGCGTTGGCCACCGTCCAGGCGACATCCGGATAGAGGGGTCTGCTGGACTGTGCATCATTGCTGTAGTCGCTGACGTCGATATTTTTTTCCTGCAAAAGCTGCTTGATCAGGTTTTTTAATTCCAGTGCCGCATCGTCGGCGCCAATTGCGATAGAAGACATAGGGTTACTCCCGCTGAGATAACAGGGCCGCCGGATCCCGGTGAATCATCAGGATCTCCGGCAACGATTCACTTTTACCCTAACGCATTTTTGTTCATATGTTCAATAGATGTTCTTTTGTTTTATTCAGTATGCCTCTTCGCTCTGCTGATTTTTTCCTTATGGCGCTTGGTTTTGCCTATTATTGCCGCTAAATGGCAAAATTAAAGGTTTTGAGATCCGTCACAGTTTTCGTTTTGCATGCTGGGAAATGAACATTAATCCATATAGTGTTCATTTGTTCACGCATTGATGCAATGCACAAGAAGACCCACTGAGGACTCAACCATGCGTCAAATTTGCCATCTGCCTACCCCTGATCTGGTGCGTCATTGCCAGAGTCATTTCACCAGTATTCTGTTCCAGTCTGTCGGAGGTGCCGTATGACTGCCCTTAATCCACAGGCGATTGAAAAATCCGCTATTCGAAAAGTCTCGCTGCGGCTGGTGCCCTTTGTGGCACTGATGTTCTTCATCAACTTCCTTGACCGTACGGCGATCTCTTTTGCCGGACCGAACGGCATGACACAGGATCTCGGGCTGAGTGCGGTGCAGTTTGGCCTGGCGTCCGGCATCTTCTTTATTGGTTACATCCTGCTGGAAGTGCCAAGCAACCTGGCCTTACATCGCTACGGCGCACGCAAATGGCTGGCGCGCATTATGGTCAGCTGGGGCATCGTTTCGCTGCTGTTTACCTGGGTGAGCAGTATTGAAGGGTTGTATACCCTGCGACTGCTGCTGGGGATTGCCGAAGCGGGCTTCTTCCCGGGGGCGATCCTGTTCCTCAGCATGTGGGTTCCGGCTAAACACCGCAGTAAGGTGTTGTCCCTGTTTTACCTCGCACAGCCGCTGACGGTGGTGCTGGGTGCGCCGCTGGCTGCCGCACTGATTGAACAGCACGGTCTGTTTGGCCTCTCCGGCTGGCGGGTGATGTTCCTCGGTGTCTCCATTCCGGCGATTATTATCGGCATCGTGGCCTGGTTCTATCTGGTGGACTCCCCGCGTGATGCAAAATGGCTGAATAAAGAAGAGAAAGAGTGGCTGACTACGGCGCTGGAAAAAGAGCAGCGTGAAAAAGGCTCCACCGCGCATGCCAGCCTGCGTAGCGTGATGACCAACGGCCGCGTCTGGCTGCTGTGCCTGATCTACTTCGGCTTTATCTACGGTCTGTATGCGCTGGCTTTCTTCCTGCCGACCATTATTTCTGGCTTCCAGCAGCAGTTCGGCACCTCGTTTAACGTCATCGAGAAGGGGCTGATTACCGGAGCGCCGTATCTGGTGGCGGCCATCGTGATGTTCTTCTGGTCACGCGATGCAACCCGTCGCGGTTGCAAAACCTGGCATATCGCACTGCCTGCGTTGACCGGGGCTATCAGCGTACCACTGGCGCTCTATATGGAATCTCCGCTGGCCACCATGCTGGTGATTGCAGTGACGGCCAGCTCGATTTTTGCCGCCTTGCCGAATTTCTGGACGCTGCCAACGCAGTTTCTGACCGGCGCGTCTGCGGCGGCAGCCATCGCGCTGATTAACACCCTCGGTAACGTTGCGGGCTTCTCGGCGGGCTACCTCACCGGAATGCTGCATGACGCCACCGGAGCCTACACCGTTCCCATGATGGTCGTGGGGGGCTTCATGCTGCTCTCTGCACTGCTGATGTTGTTACTTAACGCCAAACGTTCTGGATTTCAGTCTGCCCCCATTACACAGGAGCCTTCCCAATGACCTATCTGTTTAATCAACCCTCTGCTTTCGCCAGTGAGCTGATTGAGGGTTTCGTCGCGGCCAATGCCGATAAAGTCCGTCAGGTTCCGGGGGGCGTGGTGCGCAGCACCCGCAGCCCTGCGGGATGTGTGGCGGTGGTGATTGGCGGCGGGTCCGGCCACTATCCGGCGTTTTCCGGCCTGGTCGGGCAGGGTATGGCGCACGGGGCGGCGATGGGTAACCTGTTTGCTTCTCCGTCAGCCCAGCAGATCTACAACGTGGCGCGTGCGGCGGACAATGGCGGGGGCGTTCTGCTGGCCTTTGGTAACTATGCCGGGGACGTGCTGCATTTTGGTCAGGCCAGCGAACGTCTGAAAGCCGAAGGCATTGATTGCGAACTGCTGGCAGTGACAGACGATATTTCCAGTGCGGCGCTGTCCGAGCGTGAAAAGCGTCGTGGTGTGGCGGGCGATCTGGCGGTGTTTAAGGCCGCAGCCGCGGCGGCTGAGGCAGGATACTCGCTTGCCGAGGTCACGCGTCTGGCACGCCATGCGAATCATCGCACGCGCTCTCTGGGTGTGGCGTTCTCCGGTTGTACCCTGCCGGGGGCCACACAGCCACTGTTCAGCGTGGCGCACGGCACCATGGCGCTGGGAATGGGGATACACGGTGAGCCGGGCATCCGCGAATGCGATATTCCTGCGGCAGATACGCTGGCAGAACTGTTTGTCAGCAGTCTGCTGAAGGAGTGCCCGGAAGAAATTACGCAGCGTAAAGGGCAGCGGGTAGCGGCGATCCTCAACGGTCTCGGCTCGGTAAAATATGAAGAGCTGTTTGTCGTTTATCGCCGCGTGGCACAACTGCTGGCGGCGGAAGGGTTGCAGGTGGTGGAGCCGGAAGTGGGTGAGTTTGTGACCAGCTTTAATATGGCCGGTGCCTCGCTGACGCTGATGTGGCTGGACGATGAACTGGAAACCTTGTGGCGTGCCCCGGCCAATGCTCCGGCCTTCCGTAAAGGCAGTGTGCTGATGGCGGAACCACTGGATGCTGCTGAGCAGATCCTCGCCGAGGTAGATGTGGTGCCCACTGCCAGCGCGGCCTCGCAGCAGGCGGCCACCTGTGTCCTGTCGGTGGTCACTGCGATAGCTGAAGTGATTGAAGAACATGCCACTGAGCTGGGGCGTATTGATGCGGTTGCCGGAGACGGTGACCACGGGATCGGTATGGAGCGCGGATCGCTGGGGGCGCTGGAAAAAGCCCGTGAGATGCTGCAGCGCCAGGCGGGTGCCGGAACGCTGCTGTGCCGCGCCGCCGATGCTTGGGCGGACAAAGCCGGAGGCACTTCAGGTGCGCTCTGGGGCGTGCTGCTGACGGCGATTGGCACGGCGCTGGGGGATGTTAAAACCCCGAATGCCCGGCGCGTTGCGTTGGGGGTGCAGCATGCCAAAGAGGGGATTATGCACTTCGGTAAAGCGAAGCCGGGCGATAAAACCATGGTCGATGTGCTGGTGCCTTTCAGCGAGTGCCTGAGTGCCCGCGTGGCCGCAGGTGACACGCTGATTGATGCCTGGGCGGCGGCAGCACAGCAGGCGACCAAAAGCGCCAAAGAGACGGCGCAGCTGTTGCCGAAAATGGGCCGCGCCCGTCCACTGGCTGAGAAGAGCCTGGGCACGCCAGATGCCGGGGCCGTTTCGCTGGCGCTGATCGTCAATAAAGTGCTGGTGCAGCTACAGGCCAGTGCCCCTGCGACACTCTCCCTTCAGGAGGTCAGTCAGTGAGCGCGCGCATCACACTGGGCGTCAGCCTGAAAATGTATTTCAGCTATCAACAAACCCTGACCTGGAGCCAGCAGGTGGCAGAGCTGGCTCGTCAGCATCCGGCGATCGTCAGCGGTGAGGTGGGGCTGTTCGTTCTGCCTGCGTTCCCCGCTATTCCGGCGGTGAAGCAGATTTTTGCTGATACGGCAGTCAGCGTGGGGGCACAGGATCTGGCCTGGGAGGACAGCGGGGCCTGGACCGGTGAGGTCAGTGGCCCGATGCTGGCTGAAATCGGCTGTCGCTATGTGGAGGTCGGCCATGCGGAACGTCGTCGCCATTTTGCCGAAGATGACCGTCAGGTGGCGGGGAAACTGGCGGCAGCGCTGCGTAACGGGTTAACCCCGGTACTGTGCCTGGGGGAAGAACAACGTCTGAGCAGTGAGCAGGCGATAGCGATCTGCCGTCATCAGTTAAGCGCGGCACTGAGTCAGGCGCGTCAGCAACAGCTGAGCGGTGATGTGGTGCTGGCCTGGGAACCGCAGTGGGCGATTGGTGCGCCTGCGCCTGCACCGGATGCCTTTATCGGTGAGGTGTGTACCGGGTTGCGCCAGCTTGATCTGGCGGGCGATATCAACATTCGCGTGATTTACGGTGGCAGCGCCGGGCCGGGGCTGTTGAGTCGTCTTGGCCATCAGGTCAGCGGGCTGTTTCTCGGGCGCTTCGCCCACAAACCCGATGCGCTGGCACAGATTATTGATGAAGCCGCCGCACTGGCCCACAGCGCTCAGCGGCAGGAGGCATAAATGGCGATTGGTCTGAGTACCTATGCCTTTTTCTGGCGTGCCTCGGCGCGTGTATCCGTTCCGATGACGCTGGCGCAGATGCTGGAAAAGACCGCCGATATGGGCGTGACGCTGTTTCAAATCTGTGATTATCCGCAGATCGAAAGCTGGAGCGATGCCGAGCTGGTCACACTGCGTCAGCAGGCCGATACGCTGGGCATCCAGCTGGAGCTGGGAACGCGCGGTCTGCAAACCGCCCACTTACAGCGTTATCTGCACCTGGCACAGGTGTTACAGGTGACGGTGATCCGTTCGATGTTTAACAGTGCCAGCCATCGTCCAACGCTGCCGGAAGCCGCCGCGCTGATTGAAAGCATTCTGCCCGCGTTTGAACGCCAGCAGGTTCGGCTGTGTCTGGAGACTTACGAGCAGGTCAACAGCGCGCAGATGATGTCGGTGATCGATCGTTTCCCTTCCGATTACCTGGGCGTGTGCCTGGACCCGGCAAACTGCGTCGCCGCTCTCGAACTCCCCCAGCAAGTGGTGGCAAACACCGCGCACCGGGTGCTCAATCTGCATATTAAAGATTTTGCTTTCAGCCGGCAGGAGGGCTGGGTCGGTTTTACGCTGACCGGCTGCCCGCTGGGCGAAGGGTTGCTTGATTACGATCTGCTGATAGACCAGGTGCGTCCGGCAGATCGTGGCATTAATCAGATCGTCGAACACTGGCTGCCGTGGCAGCAGGATGCCGAAAGCACCTGCCAGCGGGAAGCCGAGTGGACGCAACAGAGCGTTGATTTTTTACGTCACAAACAACTTCAGGAGTCAGTATGAGCACACAATTAACCACCATCACCGTGATTGGCGCGGGCGGCAAAATGGGCATGCGCATTTCGGCGAATTTGCAGCGCAGCGACTATCAGGTGTTTTACTGTGAGAGTGCGCCGAAGGCCCAGGAGCAGGTCACCGGGCAGGGGCGTGAGCTGTCCAGCACGGAATCCGTGGTGCCGCACAGTGATGTGGTGATCCTCGCGGTGCCGGATATTGTGCTGGGCAAAGTCTCTGAAGGTGTGGTGCCGTTGATGAAAAACGGTGCCACGCTGTTAACGCTGGACCCGGCAGCGGCTTATGCCAATCTGATTGCGCTGCGCGAGGGCATTCACTACGCCGTGGCCCATCCGTGCCATCCTTCCGTATTCCTTGACCGTTATACCAAAGAAGAACACGCCGATGCCTTCGGTGGCGTGGCTGCCATTCAGCATGTGGCGGCGTCGTTTGAAAGCGGCAGCGATGCGCAGAAGAGTGAACTGAGCAAGGTGATCAGCGTGATGTATGGCCCGGTTGAGCAGGTGCACTGGGTGACGGTTAAACAGCTGGCGTATCTTGAGCCCACGCTGGTGGAAACCGTAGCCTGTATGGTCGGTGCTTTTATGAAAGAGGCGCTGGATGAGACGGTTAAACACTCCGGCGTGCCGGAAGAGGCGGCAAAAGCAATGCTGTACGGCCATATTCAGATCGCGCTGGCAGTGGCATTCCGCGCCACTAACCCGTTCTCTGATGCCTGCATGATTGCGATGGAGTATGGCCGCGAGAAGATCGTTAAGCCCGACTGGAAACAGATTTTCGAGGAGAAAGAACTGGATATCGTGATTGCGCGCATGCTCAAAATTGACGCGATCCGTCGTTAATCCTCTGTCGGATAGCGTAAAATGGTATAAATTGTTGCCTGAGGCGCGGCACAGGCTGCCGCGCTCGCTACCGAAACCGACGAGAAGAGACGACTGCCCGGATGGAAAAAAACACGCTATCTCAGGACACTGAACTGCTGACGGAAATTGCCGTTGCATACTATCAGGACGAAATTACCCAGGAAGAGATTGCGCGTAAATTTGGTATCTCCCGCATTAAAGTGGGGCGCTTGTTAAAGCGAGCCAAAGAAGAGGGCATCGTTGAAATCAACGTGCGCTATCACCCGGTCTTCAGTACCCGGCTGGAGCAGCAGTTACTGGAACGTTTCCCATTACAACGTGCGCTGATTGCCCTCGATCATCATGACGAGGATGAGCAGCGCCGTCAGGTGGCGGCGCTGGTCGCGATGCACCTGTCACAGTCATTGAAAGATAATGCGGTGGTGGCGGTCGGGCAGGGGCGTAACGTGGCAGCGGTCGCTGACCATCCAGGCAGTGTCCCCACGCGTAACTGCCACTTTATTAGCGGTATTGGCGGGACGCACCGCCCCGGTGATGCCATCAATGCTGACCACATCAGTCGCCGTCTGGCGAAAAAGTTCGGCGGTATCAGTGAAACGCTCTATGCCCCGGCCTATGTTGAAGACCGTGCGCTGAAAGAGGCATTCATGCAGAACGGCACCATCAAAGAGACGCTGGATCGCGCGCGTAAAGCCGATGTAGCGCTGGTGGGGATCGGTGACATGAATGAAAACAGTTATATGGTCAAACTCGGCTGGTTTACCCCCCATGAGATTATCGATGCCAGCCTGAATCAGGGCGTGATTGGTGATGTGGCGGGTTATGATTTCTTTAACGCTCAGGGGCAGCATGTGGATACGGTGATGAATGACCGGGTTATCGGCCTGAGCATCGACGAGCTGCGTAAAATCCCCTGTGTGATAGCTATCGCCTCGGAGAACACCAAAGCGATGGCGTTGCTGGGTGCGCTGCGCACCGGGGCGATTGATATTATCGCCACCACGGCACAGAACATTCGTACGCTGTTGAATATGACGAAGTAGTTTTCCACGGGTCAGGCATGCCTGACCCCTACGACCGGCTGGAATATTTGACCATTGCGGCGGGTTGGAATACCTGACCCCTGCGCCGGGCATCGTAGGGGCGAGGCATGCCTCGCCCGGTCCTGCACATGCCTCGCCCGATCGTTGAATGCCAATTCTATGCACTCCCTCAAGTTTTTCTCCCGTCCGGCACTCCTATACTGAGCAGTTGTACCCCACCATAAAAAAGGATCCTGCTAATGGACGATCAGTTAAAACAGAGTGCGCTCGATTTTCACCAATTCCCGGTTCCCGGAAAAATTCAGGTTTCCCCGACCAAGCCCCTTGCCACACAGCGCGATCTGGCGCTGGCCTACTCGCCTGGTGTGGCCGCGCCATGCCTGGCGATCGCCGCCGATCCTGAAGCGGCAGACAAGTACACCGCCCGCGCTAACCTGGTGGCGGTGATCTCTAACGGTACGGCGGTGCTGGGCTTAGGGAATATCGGCGCGCTGGCCAGCAAGCCGGTGATGGAAGGTAAAGGCGTACTGTTCAAGAAATTTGCCGGTATCGATGTTTTTGATATCGAAGTGGACGAGCTGGACCCGGACAGACTGATTGATGTGATCGCCGCGCTGGAACCCACCTTTGGTGGCATCAACCTTGAAGACATTAAAGCACCCGAGTGCTTCTACATTGAAAAGAAACTGCGCGAGCGTATGAACATCCCGGTGTTCCACGACGATCAGCACGGGACGGCGATCATCTGTACGGCAGCGGTGCTGAACGGCCTGCGGGTAGTGAAAAAGAACATTTCGGACGTGCGGCTGGTGGTCTCCGGGGCGGGGGCATCTGCCATTGCCTGCCTTAACCTGCTGGTGGCACTGGGGATGCAGAAACACAATATTGTGGTCTGCGACTCGAAAGGGGTGATCTACCAGGGGCGCGAAACCCCGATGGCGGAAACCAAAGCGGCTTATGCCGTGGCCGATAGCGGCAAACGAACGCTGTCTGAGGTGATCGAAGGCGCAGATATCTTCCTTGGCTGCTCGGGTCCGAAAGTGATGACCCAGGAAATGGTCAAAGGGATGGCGCGTGACCCGCTGATCCTTGCGCTGGCCAACCCGGAGCCGGAAATCCTGCCACCACTGGCGAAAGCCGTGCGCCCGGACGCTATCATCTGTACGGGCCGCTCGGACTTCCCTAACCAGGTGAACAACGTGCTGTGCTTCCCGTTTATCTTCCGCGGTGCGCTGGATGTGGGGGCAACGGCGATCAACGAAGAGATGAAGCTGGCGGCGGTGCATGCCATTGCCGAACTGGCGCTGGCAGAGCAGAGTGACGTAGTGGCCTCTGCCTACGGCGACCAGGAGCTGTCGTTTGGCCCGGAGTATCTGATCCCGAAACCCTTCGACCCGCGCCTGATTGTGCAGATCGCCCCGGCGGTGGCAAAAGCGGCGATGGATTCCGGTGTGGCACGGCGGCCTATTGCTGACTTTGACGCCTACCGCGAAAAGCTGATGGAGTTTGTCTACAAAACCAATCTGTTTATGAAACCGGTGTTCTCGCAGGCGCGTAAAGATCCGAAACGCGTGGTGCTGGCCGAAGGGGAAGAGGCGCGTGTGCTGCATGCCACCCAGGAGCTGGTGACGCTGGGGCTGGCGAAGCCGATCCTGATTGGCCGCCCGAGTGTGATTGAGATGCGTCTGCAAAAGCTGGGACTGAAAATCGAAGCGGGCAAAGATTTCGACGTGGTGAACAACGAATCCGATCCGCGTTTTAAGGAGTACTGGAACGAGTATTACCAGATCATGAAGCGCCGTGGCGTGTCGCCGCAGCAGGCGCAACGTGATGTGATCGGCAATCCGACGTTGATCGGTGCCATTATGGTTCACCGTGGGGAAGCCGATGCGCTGATCTGCGGCACCGTGGGGGATTACAGGCAGCATTACGATATCGTCGAGAAGCTGTTTGGCTTCCGTCCGGACGTGAAAGTGGCCGGGGCGATGAACGCGCTGGAGCTGCCGAGCGGTAACACCTTTATTGCCGATACCTACGTCAATGAAGACCCGACGCCGGAACAGCTGGCTGAGCTGACGCTGATGGCGGCGGAAACGGTGCGTCGCTTTGGTATCGAACCGAAGGTGGCGCTGCTTTCACACTCCAGCTTTGGGGCCTCGGATGCACCTGCCGCGCGTAAGATGCGTGACACGCTGGCGCTGGTAAAAGCCCGTGCGCCTGAGCTGGAAATTGATGGCGAAATGCACGGCGATGCGGCACTGGTAGAGAGCATTCGTCAGGATCTGATGCCGGACAGCCCGCTAAAAGGCTCGGCGAATATTCTGATTATGCCTAACGTCGAAGCGGCGCGTATCAGCTATAACCTGCTGCGTGTTTCCTGCTCTGACGGTGTAACGGTGGGGCCGGTGCTGATGGGGATGGCGAAACCGGTCCATGTGTTGACGCCGATTTCATCAGTGCGGCGCATTGTGAATATGGTGGCACTGGCGGTGGTGGAGGCGCAGACCGCGCCGCTATAAGGCGCAGGCCTGCCTGGGGGCCAGGTCAACGTCTCAAGGTCAAGGTCAAGGCCAGGTCAAGGGCGTTTCGCTTTCCCGCTGCGCGGGCTGAGCGACCCAGGGCGGCCAGTCGCCACCACCCTGGGGACCCGGGCTTGCGGCAGGCGCATCGCCCGCTAAAGCGGGTTCCCTCAGTCGGTCGGCTTTCCCGCCGGACCGGGCGTGACGGGACATCCCTGTCCCGGCACACCCTCTCGCCGACGTCCTGTCGGCTCGTCCTGGAAATCCGCTCTCCTTCGGCGAGGCTTAATTGCCGCTCAAAAGGTCAAAATCAAAAGAACAATCAAAGACAGGTCAGACAGACCAGATACAAAAAGTCTTTCTGGGCTTTTGGTCATTTTGGTTTTTTAATATTTGGGGTTTGACCTGGGTTTTGATGTTAAGGCGGCAATTAAGCTGCGCTGAGTAAGTGATGTGAACCAGGATGAACCGCCAGGACGGCGGTGAAAGCTCGGGCCGGCACAGGGAAGTGCCGTCACGAGTGGTCCGTCGGTGAGCAACGCTTGCGAAGGTACCCGCTGAAAGCGGGCGCGGCGCCTGCCGCAAGCCCGGGGTCAAGGGGCGGCGGCGACTGGCCGCCCCTTGTCGCTTCGCCCGCGCAGCGGGAAAGCGAAACGCCCTTGACCTTAAGACGTTGACGTTGACCTTGGCCTTAAGACGTTGACCTTACCCCTGCAACAGCATGAAAAAAATCAAATCCACGCCTTAACCGGCAGAAAATCACTGTACAACGCCGCCTCCGGGCTGCCTGCTTCCGGCTGATAATCATATTCCCAGCGCACCAGCGGCGGCATCGACATCAGAATCGATTCCGTGCGCCCGCCGGTTTGCAGGCCAAACAGCGTGCCGCGATCCCACACCAGATTAAACTCCACGTAGCGCCCACGGCGGTAGAGTTGGAAATCGCGCTCGCGCTCGCCCCACGGCAGCGTTTTACGGCGTTCAACAATCGGCAAATAGGCATCGGTAAAGCCGTTACCCACCGCCTGCATAAAGCGGAAGCTCTGATCGAAATCCGGGGTGTTCAGATCGTCAAAGAACAGCCCGCCAATACCGCGCTGCTCGTTACGGTGCTTCAGGTGGAAGTAGTCATCGCACCACTTTTTATAGCGCGGGTAGACCTCATCACCAAACGGCTGACACAGGTCGGCAGCGGTCTGATGCCAGTGCACGGCATCGTCCTCGAAGCCGTAGAAGGGCGTCATATCGAAGCCACCGCCAAACCACCAGACCGGATCGGCACCCGGTTTTTCGGCGATAAAGAAACGCACGTTGGCATGACTGGTCGGCACATAGGGATTCTCCGGGTGGATCACCAGTGACACGCCCAGCGCCTCGAAGCTGCGTCCGGCCAGTTCAGGACGGTGCGCGGTGGCAGAGGCGGGCATCGCATCACCGTGGACATGGGAGAAGTTGACGCCCGCCTGTTCGAACACCCGGCCCTGACGCAGAACGCGGCTGCGCCCGCCACCGCCTCCGGGACGCTGCCAGCTGTCTTCGGCAAACCGGGCTTCGCCATCTGCCTGTGCCAGCTTGCGACAAATTTCATCCTGAAGGTTGAGCAAAAACTGTTTTACCTGGGCAATATCCGGAGTGTTCATAACAAATCCTGTGCAAAAAAAGACGCGTGGATTATACGTCAGCCTGTGCGCCTGGTCGCCTCATACTCGTCAAAAAAGCTGACGATGCCGTTAGCGATGGCCCCGGCAATTTTCTGACGAAATGCGGTGGTGCCCAGTAATTTCTCCTCGTCAGGGTTGGTGATAAAGGAGGTTTCGACCAGCACGGATGGAATAGACGGCGACTTGAGCACGGCAAACGCCGCCTGCTCGGTATGCTGGCTGTGCAGGTGATGGACCGGGCGTATTTGCCCGAGGACATGTTTGCCGAGGATCAGGCTGTTCTTGATGGTATCCGTCTGCACCAGATCAAACAGCACCTGCTGGAGGTAGTGATCTTTATCCGCTGCTTTCACGCCGCCGACGTCATCAGCCGCATTCTCCCGCTGAGAAAGATAGCGTGCCATGGTGCTGCTGGCACCGCGATTCGACAGGGCGAAGACCGACGCGCCATTTGCGGATGGGCTGGTGAAACCGTCGGCGTGGACGGACATAAACAGATCGGCACCGTGCTGATGGGCGATTTCAACCCGCTCACCGAGTGGAATAAAGTGGTCGCTTTCGCGCGTCAGGCGCACTTCGATATGAGGATGTTCACTCAGCAGATGGCGGATATGCTGGGCAATCTCCAGTACCACATGCTTCTCTTCAGAACCTTCATGCCCCACCGCACCAGAATCGATGCCGCCGTGGCCCGGATCAATCATCACAATGCGTTTGCTGTTGGCCGGGCGTGCAGGGGGCGGTGAGCTGACCACGTTGTGCGGGCGTGGACTGACCACGTTGTGCGGGCGTGGACTGACGCGCAGAGTAGCCTCTTCCTGTGCAGCACGAACGGGGCGGCGGGCCAGCAGAGCCAATGCCAGGCCGGAGAGCAGCAACTGGCGGCGGGTGGTGAGCGGCGTCAACAGGTTTATCTTTTTCATGGTACATCCTGGGGCAAAAAGTGCTTATTGTTATATCGTAACAATGAGGTCGCGGCGAGAAGGGAACTATTTCAGGCTTTTGCTATGTATTTCAAACACTGAGTTCGCCGGTGGGGCTTTTTTTTACTTGTGTCGGACCAACACACTTGCACCGACAGAAGAATACGTGATAATCAGCAAATTATGCTTAACCACAGGCCAAATCTCATGGAAATCCGCGCATTCCGGCAAGATGATTTTGAAGAAGTAATTACCCTCTGGGAGCGTTGCGATCTGTTACGTCCCTGGAATGATCCTGAGATGGATATTGAGCGTAAGCTGAACCACGACCCGGATCTGTTTATGGTCGCGGTGGTGGGCGGTGAAATTGTCGGCACGCTAATGGGCGGCTACGACGGGCATCGCGGCTCTGCTTATTATCTTGGCGTTCATCCTGATTATCAGGGACGCGGCTTTGCCAACGCGCTGATTAATCGCCTGGAGAAAAAGCTGATTGCCCGTGGCTGCCCGAAAATCCATGTGATGGTCCGTGAAGAGAACGATGCCGTGACCGGGTTTTATGAAAAGCTGGATTACGAAACGGTGGACAGCCTGCTGTTGGGCAAACGTCTGATTGAAGATCGCGAGTATTGATATACCCGTCATACTTCAAGCTGCATTTTTGTTGGCTGCGTTCACTCACCCGAATCACTTACCTGTGTAAGCTCATCGGGACTCATTCTCTTGCCGCCTCAATGCACCTCGAATTATTTTGGGTATTCACTATTTTGAAATATTTACCTGACGATTACGACACCAAAGGCCAGCTCCATCTGCCCCTCTCTTTCTGGGCGATTTTATTGTTGCAGGCACGCACATGGGTGCTGTTTGTGGCGGCCGGTGCGTCACGCCAGCAGGGCGAGAGCCTGCTTGAGCTGTTTTATCCGGATAACCACGTCTTCTGGCTGGGGCTGGCATCAGGTGTTCCTGCCGCCCTCGGGCTGCTGCTGACCGGTTATCGCCAGCGTCTGCCGCGCCTGTGGCAGGCATGGCGTTGGGTGCTGGTGCTGACGCTGGTTTTAACGCTCGCTGTTCAGCTGGTGGCGCTGTGGCAGAACGATGAAGCCGCATCCTCTCTGGTGCTGATGGTCACGCTGCTGGATGGCCTCGCCATTCTGGCACTGCTGGGATATCGGCGGTTACGTGACTGCTTTGATCCGGCTGAAAATCACTGAGTTAAACTTTTAGGTCAATTCACACTCCAAGCAGTACGGAAGCCCCTGACAATGAATACTGGAGTTGCAATGAAAACTTTTCGCCCGGCGATACTGCTGGCTGCCCTGATACTGGCGGGCTGTGCAGGCTCATCTTCTCAGCCCGATAGCGCGTCTTCGTCCACCTGGTGGAATCCCGTCTCCTGGTCGTGGTCCAGCCTGTCACCGATGCACTGGTTCGGTTCATCGTTAATGGTGACCGAACACGGGCTGGGTGAGGTGAACAGCAGCACGCTGATGCAGCGTGAGGTGCTGAATGATGCCCTGAACGGCAACTATCACCTGCGCCAGGGGATGCGTACTACCGATGGGAATATCGTCCACTTCTGGCAGGGCGTCGACAGCGATAAGCAGGTGAAAGTGGAGCTGGTCGGTGATACCACGATCAACCGCATCGATATCATGGACCACGACGTGACAACCGAAAGCGGTGTGAAGTTTGGCACGGCATTTAGCGATCTCTACAGCAAAGCCTATGGTGCCTGCCAGAAAGCCAGCGGCGCGGACAGTGCCAGCGTCGAGTGTAAAGCCCCTGGCAGCCAGCATATCAGCTATGTTTTCAGCGGCGACTGGCATGGCCCGGAAGGCCTGATGCCTTCTGACGATACGCTGAAAAACTGGACCTTAAGCAAAATTATCTGGCGCCGCTAATGCGGTTAGCATAAAGACCCCATAAATATTGCGTTTGAACACTCTCCTGGCATGCACTTGGGTTATCATATTCTGAAAAACTGACCAGAATTAACCTGAGAGCCAGGAGAGCAACATGTCCCATTTTCAGAGCGGCATCTTATTAGAGCATCGCCGTTTTGCTATTTATCTTGAAGCCATGGTGGAAGGCGATGTTGACGCTGTTCGCCGTGGCAGCCAGCAATTTCTTCAGCAGCTATCCCAGTTGCAACAACGCTATCCCGATGCCGGGCTGGGGGCAGTCATCGCCTTTGGCAACGGTCTGTGGAGCGACCTCTGCGCGGGTAACAGCAGCGCCGAACTCAAAGACTTCCAGCCGCTGGGGAAAGGTATGGCACCGGCCACCCAGCGCGATATGTTGATCCATATTCAGTCCCTGCGTCACGATGTGAATTTCAGTCTGGCACAAGCCGCACTGGCAGCATTTGGCAGTGCTATTCGCATCGCTGAAGAAACACACGGGTTCCGCTGGACGGAAGATCGCGATCTCAGCGGGTTTGTCGACGGTACCGAAAACCCACAGGGTGAACAGCGCGAAGCGGTAGCGATTATTCACCAGGGGGACAATGCGGGCGGGAGCTACGTCTTCAGCCAGCGCTGGCAGCATAATTTGCCGATGTTTAATCGCCTGGCGGTGAATAAGCAGGAGCAGATTATGGGTCGCACCAAAGAGAGTAACGAAGAGCTGGAGGGCGATGCGCGCCCGGCCACGTCTCATGTGGCGCGTGTGGACCTGAAAGAAAACGGCAAAGGACTGAAAATCTTACGTCAAAGCCTGCCTTACGGCACGGCCAGCGGGACCCATGGCCTGTTCTTCCTGGCCTACTGCGCTACGCTGTATAACATTGAGCAGCAGCTGTTAAGCATGTTTGGTGAAACCGATGGCAAGTTCGATGCGATGCTACGTTTCACCAAACCGGTCAGTGGCAGCTATTTCTATGCGCCGTCTCTTGAGCAGTTGGCAGCATTGTAGGGTCCAGGCATGCCAGGACAGGGCGGGTCATGACCCGCCCCTACGTTTATCCACCAACGTCGTTTTCATTCCCACTCGCTGCATAATCAATTCCACACGCTTATAGCGTTTTCTGCTTGCAAAGCACTAAACGGTATATAAAACCGTTACAGCTTTTACCCTGGTTATAAATAAACTGAACGCACTTCAGGTCAGTCGACCGGTGAATCTCACAGGGTGCATAATGACGTTACCAACGGTAAAAAAATACGTAACAGCCTCCGCGCTGGCGTTATTGCTGAGTACGGGCGCACAGGCAACCGAGCTGCTCAACAGCTCTTATGATGTCTCGCGTGAGCTGTTCAGCGCCCTGAACGCACCGTTTGAAAAACAGTGGGCGCAGCAGCATCCTGGCGACACGCTGACCATCAAACAATCTCATGCGGGTTCCTCCAAGCAGGCGCTGGCGATTTTGCAGGGCCTGAAAGCCGATGTGGTGACCTACAATCAGGTCACCGATGTGCAGATCCTGCACGACAAAGGCAAACTGATCCCCGCCGACTGGCAGCAGCGTTTACCGAATGCCAGCTCGCCGTTCTATTCCACCATGGCGTTTCTGGTCCGCAAGGGTAACCCGAAGCATATCCGCGACTGGAACGACCTGGTGCGTAACGATGTAAAACTGATTTTCCCGAATCCCAAAACCTCCGGCAACGCCCGCTATACCTATCTGGCTGCATGGGGTGCTTTTGATCGTACCGACGGTAAAGATAAAGCGAAGACGGAAGCGTTAATGACGCAGTTCCTGAAAAACGTCGAAGTGTTTGATACCGGCGGGCGTGGTGCCACCACTACCTTTGTGGAGCGCGGTCTGGGCGATGTGCTGATCAGTTTCGAATCGGAGGTGAACACCATCCGCAATCAGTACGCCAAAGATGGCTATGAAGTCATCGTGCCGAAAACCAATATTCTGGCTGAGTTCCCGGTCGCGTGGGTTGATAAAAATGTCGAACATAACCACACAGAAGCGGCAGCCAAAGCCTATCTAAACTATCTGTATACCCCGGCTGCCCAGCAAATTATCACGCAGTTTTATTATCGTGTGAATAATCCCCAGTTGATGGCGCAACAAAAAGATCGTTTCCCACAGACGGATTTATTCCGCGTGGCCGATGATTTTGGCAGCTGGGATCAGGTGATGAAAACCCATTTCGTCAGTGGTGGCGAACTGGATAAGTTGTTAGCGGCGGGGCGGTAGTCAATGTTTTCAGCAAGCAGTAAACGCGTTCTGCCTGGGTTTGGTATCAGCCTGGGCAGTAGCCTTTTTTTCACCTGTCTGATTCTGCTGCTGCCGATCAGTGCGCTGCTGATGCAGTTGTCGCAGATGACGCTGGCGCAGTATTGGGAGGTGATTACCAACCCGCAGGTTATGGCAGCCTATGAAGTGACGCTGCTGGCCGCCGGGGTTGCCTCTATTTTTAACGCGGTCTTTGGCATGCTGATGGCGTGGATCCTGACCCGTTACCGTTTTCCCGGGCGTGCGCTGCTGGATGGCCTGATGGACCTGCCGTTTGCCCTACCGACGGCGGTCGCGGGGCTGACGCTGGCCGGGCTGTTCTCCGTCAATGGCTGGTACGGCGAGTGGCTGGCGCAGTTTGGTATCAAAGTGTCTTATACCTGGCTCGGCATCGCCGTGGCGATGGCTTTTACCAGCATCCCGTTTGTGGTGCGTACCGTTCAGCCTGTTCTGGAAGAGCTGGGGCCGGAATATGAAGAGGCGGCGGAAACACTCGGCGCGACGCCGTGGCAAAGTTTTCGCCGTGTGGTGCTGCCGGAAGTGGGCCCGGCGCTGCTGGCCGGTACGGCACTGTCATTCACCCGCAGCCTGGGCGAATTTGGCGCGGTGATTTTTATCGCCGGGAACATTGCGTGGAAAACCGAAGTGACCTCGCTGATGATCTTTGTGCGCTTGCAGGAGTTTGACTATCCGGCCGCCAGCGCCATCGCCTCGGTGATTCTGGCCGCTTCTCTCCTGTTACTGTTTGCGATTAACACCTTACAGAGCCGCTTTGGCCGTCGTATTGGAGGTCACTAATGGCTGACGTTACCGATTTTAAGGGCGTGGGACGCGCACGTATTCAGTGGGGGAAATGGGTTCTGATTGGCCTCGGCATGCTGATCTCGCTGATGCTGTTGGTGATCCCGCTGGTGGCGATTTTTACCGCCGCGTTGTCAGAGGGCCTGATGGCCTCTCTGGACAACCTTAGTGATTCCGACATGCTGCACTCCATCTGGCTGACGGTGCTGATTGCGCTGATTACCGTCCCGGTGAATCTGGTGTTTGGCACGCTGCTGGCCTGGCTGGTAACGCGCTTTACCTTCCCGGGCCGCCAGCTGTTGCTGACATTGTTTGATATTCCGTTTGCCGTATCACCGGTGGTGGCGGGGCTGATGTACCTGCTGTTCTGGGGCGTCAATGGTTCGGCGGGCGGCTGGCTGGATGCGCATAATATCCAACTGATGTTCTCCTGGCAGGGGATGGCGATGGTGACCATTTTCGTTACCTGTCCGTTTGTGGTGCGTGAGCTGGTGCCGGTGATGTTGAGCCAGGGCAGTCATGAAGATGAAGCCGCGGTATTACTGGGTGCATCGGGCTGGAAGATGTTCTGGCGCGTGACCTTACCGAATATTCGCTGGGCGCTGCTGTACGGCGTGGTGCTGACCAACGCCCGCGCCATCGGTGAGTTTGGTGCCGTGTCGGTGGTCTCCGGCTCGATTCGCGGCGAGACCTATACGCTGCCATTACAGGTTGAATTACTGCATCAGGATTACAACACCGTCGGGGCCTTTACCGCCGCCGCGCTGCTGACCCTGATGGCGATAGTAACGTTGTTTTTAAAAAGCGCGGTGCAGTGGCGGTTAGAAAGCCAGAGCAAGCGTCTGGAACTGGAGGGGAAGCATGAGCATTGAAATCGGTAGCATTAATAAATACTTCGGCAAGACGAAAGTCCTGAACGATATTTCACTGGATATCCCTTCCGGTCAAATGGTGGCATTGCTGGGTCCTTCTGGCTCCGGGAAAACCACGCTGCTGCGTATTATCGCCGGGCTGGAAAACCAGAACAGCGGGCGCCTGAGCTTCCACGGTAAAGACGTCAGCCGGGTCCATGCCCGCGACCGTCAGGTGGGCTTTGTGTTCCAGCACTATGCACTGTTCCGTCATATGACCGTGTTCGAGAATATCGCGTTTGGCCTGACGGTACTGCCGCGTCGTGAGCGCCCCTCTGCTGCTGAAATTAAGCAGAAAGTCACTCGCTTACTGGAGATGGTTCAGCTTGGGCATCTTGCTGGCCGTTTCCCGGCACAGCTTTCCGGCGGCCAGAAGCAGCGTGTCGCCCTGGCGCGTGCGCTGGCAGTGGAACCTCAAATCCTGCTGTTGGATGAACCTTTCGGTGCGCTGGACGCTCAGGTGCGTAAAGAACTGCGCCGCTGGCTGCGTCAGCTGCATGAAGAGCTGAAATTCACTAGCGTGTTCGTGACTCACGATCAGGAAGAAGCCATGGAAGTGGCCGATCGCGTGGTGGTGATGAGCCAGGGTAACATTGAGCAGGTTGGCACACCGGATGATGTCTGGCGTGATCCGGCCACCCGCTTTGTGCTGGAGTTCCTCGGCGAAGTAAACCGCTTCGATGGCGCGGTGCAGGGGTCTCAGTTCCATGTTGGCGCACATCACTGGCCGCTGGGCTACGCGCCTGCGCACCAGGGTCCGGTAGAACTGTTCCTGCGCCCGTGGGAAATCGACGTCAGCCGTCAGAGCAGCCTGGAAACACCGTTGCCGGCCCAGGTACTGGAAGTTAGCCCGCGCGGACACTTCTGGCAGCTGGTCGTGGTGCCTGCTGACTGGAGCGGTGAACCGATTACCGTGGTGATGGACGGTGACCAGGTGGCTCCTGTTCGCGGTGAACGTCTGTTCGTTGGCTTGCAACACGCACGTCTGTACCACGGTGACACCGCGTTACGGCCTGTTGCCTTTGCACAAAGCGCCTGATATTTTTCTCTGATGTCATTTTAAAGTACAGAGGGTCGGTTTTTCCGGCCCTTTGCCATTTCATGCGGGAACTCACAGACCTTGACCACACTCGAAAATACCATCGGTAATACGCCGCTGATTCAACTGCAGCGCCTGACGCCCATGAACGGCAGTGAAATCTGGCTCAAGCTGGAGGGGAATAATCCCGCCGGTTCGGTAAAAGATCGCGCCGCATTCTCGATGATTCACCACGCGGAGCTGCGCGGTGAAATTCACCCCGGTGATGTGCTGATTGAAGCCACCAGTGGCAATACCGGGATTGCGCTGGCGATGATCGCCGCGATGAAAGGTTACCGTTTAAAACTGCTGATGCCGGACAATATGAGCGTTGAACGCCAGGCGGCAATGCGTGCTTACGGGGCGGAATTAATTCTGGTGAGCCGCGAACAGGGGATGGAAGGCGCGCGTGATCTGGCGGATGCCATGGCGGCACGCGGTGAAGGCAAGGTGCTGGACCAGTTTAACAATCCGGATAACCCCCTCGGGCATTATCTCACCACCGGGCCGGAGATCTGGCAGCAGACGGCGGGGCGCTTAACTCACTTTGTGTCCAGCATGGGCACCACCGGCACCATTACCGGCGTGGGGCGTTATCTGAAAGAGCAGAGCCAGAGCGTACAGATCGTCGGCCTGCAACCTTCGGAAGGCAGCAGCATTCCGGGCATTCGCCGCTGGCCTGCCGCGTATCTGCCGGGAATTTTCCGTCCGGAGCTGGTGGATCAGGTTCTGGATATGTCGCAGCAGGAAGCCGAAGAGACGATGCGCCTGCTGGCAAAGCGTGAAGGGATATTCTGTGGTGTCAGTTCCGGCGGAGCCGTTGCCGGTGCAATACGTCTTGCCCACGTCCATCCTGGTAGCGTGATTGTGGCGATCGTCTGCGATCGCGGCGATCGCTATCTCTCCACCGGCGTTTACTGACCTGCCATTATTTCTTCGCAGCGGCCGAACCTTCTGCCGCTGCGCGCATCAAATCCTTCCTGACACTTCCCCCACCTTTGATTAGACTGTAAGGATTGGGTAAAAGCGGCTGCGAAGCCGTCGATAACAGGCGAAAATAGCGGCTGTATCATTGAGAGATCCCGTATGAAAATTTTACTGGTTGATGACGACCTTGAACTGGGCACCATGCTCAGTCAGTACCTGATTGCCGAAGGCTTTGATGCTTCACTGGTGTTAACGGGGAAAGCAGGTGTGGAAGGCGCGCTCTCCGGCGACTACAGCGCCATGATCCTCGATATTATGCTGCCTGATATGAGCGGTATCGATGTGCTGCGCCAGGTGCGTCAGAATGGCCGCCTGCCGGTGATTATGCTGACTGCCAAGGGCGACAACATCGACCGGGTGATTGGCCTGGAGATGGGTGCGGATGACTATATGCCGAAACCGTGCTACCCGCGTGAGCTGGTGGCGCGTCTGCGTGCGGTGCTGCGTCGCGTAGAAGAGCAGCCCGTGGTGCTGGAAAACAAAGAGGTGATTGGCTGGGGTGAGTTGACGCTTAACCCGGCAACGCGTATCAGCGAGTGGCAGAAAAAGCCGTTCGACCTGACCGCCTCAGAGTTCAACTTGTTGGATCTCCTGCTGCGCTCCCCCGATCGCGTGGTCTCAAAGGACGAGCTGTCGGAAAAAGGGCTGGGACGTCCGCGTGAAGCCTATGACCGCAGCGTGGATGTGCATATCAGCAATATCCGTCAGAAGCTGGCGGCACTGACGCAAGACACCATCAACATCGAGACGGTGCGCAGCATCGGTTACCGTATCCGATGAAATCCGGGTTCCGTGGTTTTCTGTTCTGGAAAATCCTGCTGGGCTTCTGGCTGACCTATATTGCGATTACCCAGCTGCTGTGGCTGGGTTTTAGTCTGTATGGCAAACATCATGAACCCCCGGAAAACATGGCCACTAAGCGTATCGTCAATTTGCAGATGACCTCTGCGGTGTCGGTGCTGCAACGCGGCGGGCTGGAAGCGTTGAACGACATGATGGTTGACTGGCCGCCTAACGATCGGCGTTTTTTCTCCGTGCGGCTGATGGATAAACCGCCACAGCAGGTGATGCCGCGCGATGAGTTAAACCGCGATCTTGCCCCTGGCGAATTCCCGAAAGAGGTGACGGAATGGGTCACCGGGGCTGACGGCCGCCAGTATCAGCTAAGGTATGATGTGGCAGGCCTGCGTGCTGACAGTACCATGGGCAGACGTCCGCACAGTATTCTCAATATGCCGGAGCCGCTATTTATTGTCGGCGGCATCTGCGGGTTGCTGTTCAGCCTGTTCCTGGCATGGAATCTGACGCGCCCGATGCGCCAGCTGCGTGCGGGATTTGGCCGCGTCTCGAAAGGCGATCTTTCGGTCCGTCTGTTCCCACAGATGCGCCGTCGCCACGATGAGTTTTCGGTTGTGGCACAGGACTTCGATGCGATGGTTGAGCGCCTGTCGGTGCTGGTCAAAGCGCGTGAAGAGCTGCTGCACGATGTCTCTCACGAACTACGTTCGCCACTGGCACGCTTGCAGCTGGCAACCGGGCTGGCAAGGCAGACGCCGGAAAGTGTTAATGCCTCGCTCGATCGTATTGATGAAGAGGCGCGTCGTCTGGATAAAATGATTGGTGAACTGCTGACGTTGTCGCGTGCAGAACATCAGAGCCTGCCCGATGAGCAGTATTTTGATTTACTGGGGTTACTGAACGCCGTCACCAACGATGCGCGCTATGAAGCGCAGATCCCCGGCGTCGAGATTCTGTTGAATGCGGATGAGCAGCAGGATTATACGGTCAAGGGGGATGCGAACCTGATCCGCTCGGCCGTCGAAAATGTGGTGCGCAACGCGCTGCGTTTTTCCCTGCACGGCCAGCAGGTGATCATTAGCCTGCACAAGGAACATGACTGGCTGGTGATTAGCGTCCGCGATCATGGACCCGGTGTGGAGGCTGACAAGCTTTCGAGTATTTTTGACCCCTTTGTACGTGTCAATTCACCCTTATCAGGTAAAGGCTATGGGCTTGGGCTGTCAATTGTGCGTAAAGTGGTGACTGCCCATCAAGGGGAAGTTAGTGCGGTGAACGCCCGTGATGGCGGACTGGAACTCACTATTCGTTTGCCGCATTGGGTGGTTTAGCCACGGCTATCAGCACCATTTTTTTATTTCGTTGAGGTAAGACATGAGCGGTGTGGCCAGCGCCAGACAGCAGGAAGTACAGCGCATCGTCGATTCTCTGTCGATGGCTATCGCACAGCATCGATTAAAGCCCGGTATGCGGCTGGTAGAAGCACAAATCGTTGACGTGCTGTCAGCCAATCGCAATCACGTGCAGGCGGCCTTACAGAGGCTGGCGTTGCAGCATATCGTCACGATTGCCCCGAATCGCGGAGCGAAGGTCGCACAGCCCGAAGCTCGTGAGGCGCGGGAAGTGTTTATCGCCCGCCGGGCGATTGAACATGCCGTACTGGCCGGGATCAGCATCGGGAAAATGGCACTGCATTATGATGAGATAGAAGCTCATTTACAGGCGGGGGAAGAGGCTGCTGCCCGTGAAGACCGCCGCGATATTATCCGTGAGCTGAGCCAGTTTCATTTGCTGCTGGCGAAAATCAGTGATAATCAGGTATTGAGTGAGATGCTCTCTACTCTGATGGTGCGTAGCTCGCTGATTGTCGCGTTATATCAGCGTAATGACACACCGGATTGCCAGTGCCGGGAACACCGCGGGGTGATTACTGCTCTGCGGGCAGGGGAGGTGGAGCGAGCGCAGATCATTATGGATGAACATCTTCACCATATTGAGCAGCAACTGGAGCTGGACGATGTTCCAATACCGTCTCTCAACCTGCGAGATGCGTTGCTGAGCAGTTGGTAATTTCCCCATAAAAAAAGCCCCCGGACCGAAATCAGGGGGCTTATCGACGATGACCGCTGTTACTTCCTGATGCGGATAACCGGGGTTTCACCCACGACAACGTTACCCGTCAGCTTAACCAGCTCTTTGATCTCATCCATATTCGAGATCACCACTGGGGTCAGCGTTGATTTTGCTTTTTCTTCCAGCAGCGCCAGATCAAACTCGATCACCACGTCGCCTTTTTTAACTTTCTGACCTTCTTCAGCGATGCGTTTGAAGCCTTCGCCTTTCAGTTCAACCGTATCAATTCCGAAGTGGACAAACAGCTCGATGCCGTTGTCTGATTCGATGGAAAAAGCATGATTGGTTTCGAAGATTTTACCGATGGTGCCATCGACCGGCGCAACCATTTTATTGCCAGTAGGTTTGATAGCGATACCGTCGCCAACAATCTTCTCCGCAAACACCACGTCTGGAACGTCTTCGATATTGACGATTTCACCCGACAGAGGTGCTACGATCTCGATGGCACCTGATGCGGAATCAGACTTATCGCCAAAAAGTTTTGAAAACAAACCCATGTTCTTCTCCTAAGCAGTAATATTGGGCCAGCGTGTCCAGGTCTCAGCAGAGTGTTTTTTCTTCAATGAACTTGTTGACCAGGTTCATCAACTCGTCCGCTGTAGGTTGAGCCAGAGCCTGCTCTGCCAATGCCTTCGCATCTTCAAAATTCGTATTACGAATAATTTTCTTAATGCGTGGAATAGAAATGGCACTCATGCTGAATTCGTCCAGCCCCATTCCCAATAACAGTAGTGTAGCACGTTCGTCGCCTGCCAGCTCACCACACATGCCAGTCCATTTACCTTCGGCATGAGAAGCATCAATAACCTGCTTAATCAGCGTCAGAACAGAAGGAGACATTGGGTTGTAGAGATGGGAGATCAGGTCGTTACCACGATCCACTGCCAGAGTATACTGCGTCAGGTCGTTTGTCCCAATACTGAAGAAATCGACTTCTTTTGCCAGATGATGAGCAATGACGGCTGAAGCAGGTGTTTCCACCATAATACCCACTTCAATACTTTCGTCGAAGGCTTTGCCTTCTTCGCGCAGCTGAGCTTTCAGGGTTTCCAGTTCAGCTTTCAGGAAGCGAACTTCCTCAACGGCGATGATCATGGGGAACATGATACGCAGTTTGCCAAACGCAGAGGCACGCAGGATAGCGCGCAGCTGAGCATGCAGAATTTCAGGACGGTCCATCGCGATGCGAATCGCACGCCAGCCGAGGAAGGGATTGTCTTCTTTCGGCAGGTTCATGTACGGCAGGTCTTTATCACCACCGATGTCCATGGTACGTACAATCACAGCCTGAGCACCGACGGCTTCAGCAACGGCTTTATACGCCTGGAACTGTTCGTCTTCCGTTGGCAGTGATTCACGGTCCATAAACAGGAATTCGGTGCGGTACAGGCCAACACCTTCTGCGCCATTACGTTCAGCACCCGCGACATCACGCACAGTACCGATGTTAGCGCACACTTCTACCTGATGGCCATCAAGCGTAATTGCCGGCAGATCTTTCAGTTTCGCCAGCTCAGTTTTCTCGCTGAGATACTGATGTGCTACGGCTTTCAGCTCTTCGATTTTTTCAGATGTCGGGTTAACGTACACCTGATTATTGACGCCATCGAGGATCAGGAAATCGTCATTTTTAACCTGGCTGGTCACATTACCGGTGCCGACGATAGCGGGAAGTTCCAGAGAACGCGCCATGATCGAGGTGTGTGACGTGCGGCCACCGATATCGGTGATAAAGCCCAGCACTTTGTTCAGGTTGAGCTGTGCGGTTTCTGACGGGGTCAGATCTTTCGCGATCAGCAGCACTTCTTCATTGATGGCGCTGAGGTCAACGATATGCAGGCCAAGAATGTTTTGCAGCAGGCGTTTACCGATGTCACGAACGTCGGCAGCACGCTCTTTCAGATACTCGTCATCGAGCTCTTCCAGCGCTTTCGCCTGGCCTTCAATCACAGAAAAGGCAGCAGCATCCGCAGTGGCGTGCTCGTCTTTAATCAGGGCGATGATTTCTTGCTCAAGTTCTTCATCTTCGAGCAGCATGATGTGCCCTTCGAAGATCGCTTCTTTCTCTTCACCGAAGGTTTCCCCGGCTTTGATTTTGATCGCTTCCAGCTGCACGGCAGCTTTTTTACGACCATCAAGAAAACGTTGAATTTCCTGGTCGACCTGGTCGGCAGAAATCTTTTTCCGGTTGATGATAATCTCATCTTCTTTCAGCAGAAGCGCCTTGCCGAAAGCGATACCCGGTGATGCTAAAATGCCTGAAATCATAACCCTACCTTTTCTTTCTCTGATAATCATCTGAGGCGGAGAACCGCGGATGACTGCACATCGGTTAATCCACTCAGCGAGCCAGATGGAGTACACAATCCGTTTCGTCAGTTTTGGGTAACTTTACGGAAACAATATCGCGAACGTACTGTTCGCGATCAATATTGCATAACTCTGTCTGGAAACACTTCGCTATCGAAGCTGAAAGCGAACGGATTACTCCAGTTCTGCCATCAGTTTAACCAGGTGCTCAACGGCTTTCTGCTCATCTTCGCCTTCAGCTGACAGGGTAACCACGGTGCCCTGAGTCAGACCCAGAGTCTGTAACTTGAACAGGCTTTTCGCGCTGGCAGATTTACCGTTAGAGGTCACGGTGATTTCTGAAGCGAAAGCTTTAGCTTCTTTAACGAACTGAGCTGCTGGACGAGTGTGCAGGCCGTTTGGTGCGGTGATGGTAACTTCTTGCTGGAACATTATGTTTCCCCAACTTAATTTGGTTTGGTGTTGTTGATCTAAAGTCTAGCCTGGTGGCTGAACTTTAGCCTGTAGTGAGTCGCGCTGGCATGGTACAAAGACTGGCCAAAAAATGCGCTGGTAAGGTGGAGTGAAGAGTGAGAAAGAACGTGGTGTTTCCCAGTACTTATCCATTTACCATTATGCCGCTATTTCGCTTTGTGCGCCAAACCAGTAAATCGATTCAGCTTGATCCAGTTCACGCGGCGATTAATTTTACGGATCGAAATAATTGGCAGCTTAAATACCAGACACTGGTGGGTAAAATCAATCTACAGGGTGGTAAAAGTTTGACGCACTCCACAAAAAAGCACCCGATCGGGTGCTTTTTCAGACAATATCGCCTTTCTGGCACTACTGTTGCAGTTCTTTCTCAGTAAAGAGATCGGCAAACAGCGCAGTTGACAGGTAGCGTTCGCCAGAAGAAGGCAGAATCACCACGATATTTTTGTTGGCGAAAGCTTCATCTTCCTGCAGTTTCAGCGCAGCAGCAACGGCCGCACCGGAAGAGATACCCGCCAGAATGCCTTCCTCTTCCATCAGGAGGCGTGCCGTCGAAATAGCTTCCTCGTTGGAGATGGATACCACGCGGTCAACCAGATTCAGATCGAGGTTACCCGGAATGAAACCGGCACCGATACCCTGAATTTTGTGGGGGCCTGGTTTAATCTCTTCACCTGCGATGGCCTGAGCAATGACCGGCGAGTCCACAGGCTCAACGGCGACGGTAATCAGCTCTTTTTTACCTTTGGTGTTTTTAATGTAGCGGCTGACGCCAGTCAGCGTACCGCCGGTGCCGACGCCGGCAATAAACACGTCAACTTCGCCATCGGTGTCTTCCCAGATTTCCGGGCCGGTGGTCTTTTCATGAATTTCAGGGTTAGCCGGGTTGCTGAACTGCTGTAACAGAACAAATTTGTCCGGATCGGCCGCGACAATCTCTTCCGCTTTGCTGATGGCACCTTTCATGCCTTTCGCGCCTTCGGTCAGCACCAGATTCGCACCCAGCGCTTTCAGCAGTTTACGGCGCTCAACGCTCATGGTTTCCGGCATGGTCAGCGTCAGTTTGTAACCGCGTGCAGCGGCAACATACGCCAGGGCAATACCGGTATTACCACTGGTCGGCTCAACCAATTCAATGCCTGGCTTCAGAATTCCGCGTTTTTCTGCGTCCCAAATCATATTGGCACCGATACGGCATTTGACACTGAAGCTAGGGTTACGCGACTCTACTTTTGCCAGAATGCGTCCATTACCGATGCGGTTCAGTCGAACCAGCGGCGTATGACCGATTGTTAACGAGTTGTCTTCATAGATCTTACTCATAGCCCGTCCTTAACTGTATGAAATATTGGGAACGCTTAGAGCATACCTTGTTCATTTAGCCAGTGAAGTGATGAAATCGAATATAGATATGTTCTGCAGAAATAAGCCCTACAGAAATGGCATAAGCAGCCTGTTTTGCTTAAACCTCCCCGGTGGGCAAGGCCGACCACGCCTGTCAGTCGGCCCGTGATGATCTATCGGTTCAGCGCCAGATGCGGACGATATTTATCCACCCACATGGCGGTGGCCCCACAGACCGCTACCGGCATAATCACCAGATTCAGTAGTGGGATCATGGTGAATAAACTCACCAGTGCCCCGAACTGCATATTCTCCGTTTTATTCTGCCGCAGCGCGGAACGCATCTGGCGGAAGCTCACTTTGTGATTATCGAAGGGAAAATCGCAGTACTGAATAGACAGCATCCACGCGCTGAACAGGAACCACAATACCGGGGCGGCGGTCTGACCGAATACCGGCACAAAATAAAGCAAAAACAGCACCAGGGCGCGGGGCAGGTAATAAGCCAGTTTTTGCCATTCGCGCTTCATGATACGCGGCAGGTCTTTCACCAGTCCGCTCCAGCCATTATCGGGCAACGGCTTGCCGGTCAGACGGCCTTCCAATTGTTCGGCAAGCAGGCCGCAGAAAGGCGCGGCAATCCAATTGGCAATGGTGGAGAAAAAGTAACTAAAGACTAAAATAATCGACAGGACCATGAGCGGCCAGAGCAAATAGCTTAACCACTGCAACCAACTGGGGATCATCGCCATCAATTCTGGGATCCAGTGGCCGAGACGGCCAAACAACCAGACGAAAGCGCCCCCCATTAACAGGATGTTGACCAGCAGTGGAAGAATGACGAAACGACGGATACCCGGGAGAAGGATCAGCTTCCATCCCTGGGCAAAATAGTGGACGCCACTGTGTGTCGGATCAGAATTGTGAGGTGACATGTACTGCTTTTCTCCTTTGAATGGGCAGGCGAAGGTTATCATAACTCAGCTTTTTTCCCTTTACAGAGGGACTTTGAGCGAAAAATCAGCAAAAAAGCGGCCTCAGACTGGGATATTTGTCAGAAAATACTGCACAGACTTGCACTTGTGTACCTGGGCAAATACAGTTAGAGGATAAAGTTTGCCGCGGTGGCAAGGTATTGGAACAACAGAGAATACAATGATGCAGGATTTGCGTCTGATATTAATCGTTGTTGGCGCGATCGCCATAATAGCGCTTCTCCTTCACGGCCTGTGGACCAGCCGTAAAGAGCGCTCATCCGTTTTTCGTGATCGCCCACACAAACGTTTAAAGCAGGATAGAGAAGAAGCGTTCGAGGACGAAGATGAGAGCGTGGGCGAAGTGCGTGTACAACGCAGCCAGCCTGAGCCATCGGAGCCTTCCCTGAGTGGCTTTAATGCCGGGGATGAGCCGCCGCGTCAACCCAAACCTCGCCCGCAGCCTGAACCGGTTCGTCATCAGCCGGTGGTGGATGAACAACCTGAATCCGATCCGCTGTTCGGTGGTGCGCTGCAGCATGCCCCTGAACCCGAACGGGAAGTCGCTGAACCTCTGCGTCAGCCTGAGCCGATCCGTCAGGTCGCGCCTGCTGTTCCAGTGCAACCTCAGCCTGAACCCGAGGCCGTGCCGCCATCAGCCGCAGAGATTGCCGAAGCGAAGCGCGAAGAAGCACGTCGGAAAGAGACGGTGCTGGTGCTGCATGTTTCTGCCCACGCGGGTGGCAGCATCAACGGTGAAGCCCTGTTACAGGGTGTACTGCAAGCCGGTTTCCAGTTTGGTGAAATGAATATCTTCCATCGTCATCTGAACCCGGCGGGCAGCGGCCCGGTCCTGTTCAGTCTGGCGAATATGGTAAAACCGGGGTCGTTTAATCCAGACAACATGTCTGATTTCACCACGCCGGGCGTGTCGATCTTTATGATGGTGCCGTCCTACGGCGATGCGCATCAAAACTTTAAGCTGATGCTGCAATCTGCCCAGCGTATCGCCGACGATGTCGGTGGTGTTGTACTGGATGATGAACGCCGCATGATGACACCGCAAAAGCTGGAAACGTATAAAGCACGCATTCGCGATGTGATTGACGCTAACAGCAACTAATTTTATCTTTATCCGCAATCTCTTCCTGAACCCCCGGTCTCCGGGGGTTTTTTATCTCTGATGGTGCCGCTATGGAATCCGTACAAAACAAAATCAACCATTTGCGAACCCTGCTTCGCCACCATGAACATCAGTATCACGTACTGGATGCACCGGAAGTGCCGGATGCGGAGTACGATCGCCTGATGGGTGAACTGCGTGAGCTGGAAACGGCTCATCCGGAGCTGATAACCGCTGATTCACCCACCCAGCGTGTTGGCGCTGCACCGCTGGCGGCTTTTGAACAGGTGCGCCACGAAGTGCCGATGTTGTCGCTGGATAATGCTTTCGATGAAGAGAGCTACCTGGCATTCGATAAGCGTGTGAAAGATCGTCTGAAAAACAGCGATGACATCACCTTCTGCTGTGAGCTGAAACTGGATGGGCTGGCGGTCAGCCTGCTGTATGAAAACGGTGAGCTGGTGCGTGCAGCAACGCGTGGCGATGGCACCACGGGTGAAAATATCACGGCTAACGTGCGCACCATTCGCGCCATCCCGTTGCGTCTCAGCGGTGACAATATTCCGGCGCGCATGGAAGTGCGCGGTGAAGTGTTTATGCCGCTGGCCGGTTTTGAAAAAATGAACGACGAAGCGCGCCGTACCGGGAGTAAGGTCTTTGCTAACCCGCGTAACGCTGCTGCGGGCTCTTTGCGTCAGCTTGACCCGCGTATTACCGCCAAACGCCCGCTGACGTTCTTCTGTTACGGCCTCGGGCTGCTGGAAGGGGGCGAGATGCCGCGCAGCCATTGGGGGCGCCTGCAACAGTTTAAAGCCTGGGGTTTACCGGTCAGCGACCGCGTGCGCCTGTGCCATAACGCCGATGAAGTGCTGACCTTTTACCGTGAAGTAGAAACCGCTCGCCCAACGCTGGGTTTTGATATTGATGGCGTGGTGATCAAAGTGGATTCGCTGGATCGCCAGGAACAGCTGGGCTTTGTTGCCCGCGCACCTCGCTGGGCGATCGCCTTTAAATTCCCCGCTCAGGAGCAGATGACGGTCGTGCGTGACGTTGAGTTCCAGGTGGGGCGTACCGGGGCGATTACCCCGGTAGCCCGACTGGAGCCGGTGCTGGTGGCCGGGGTTATCGTCAGCAATGCCACGTTGCACAACGCTGACGAGATTGAACGGCTGGGGCTGAAGATCGGCGATCGCGTGGTGATCCGCCGCGCGGGTGATGTGATCCCGAAAGTGGTCAGCGTGGTCGATCACGCGGAAGATGCCCGTGACGTAGTGTTTCCTGGCCAATGTCCGGTCTGTGGTTCCGACGTTGAGCGCGTGGAGGGCGAGGTGGTTGCTCGCTGCACGGGCGGCCTGATCTGTGGCGCACAGCGCAAAGGCGCGTTAAAACACTTTGTCTCGCGTCGGGCACTGGATATCGACGGAATGGGCGAAAAGATTATCGACCAACTGGTGGATAAAGAGTACGTCCTGAACCCGGCCGACCTGTTCGATCTGACGGCGGGTAAACTGACCGGGCTGGATCGTATGGGGCCGAAATCGGCACAGAATGTGGTAGATGCGCTGGCGAAAGCGAAGCAGACCACCTTTGCCCGCTTCCTGTATGCCCTGGGCATCAGTGAAGTCGGTGAGGCGACGGCGGCTAACCTGGCAGCGCATTTTGGTACGCTGGAGGCGCTGATGGCGGCGGATCTGGAGGCATTGATTGCCGTGCCGGATGTCGGCAAAGTGGTGGCCAGCCACGTGCGGAACTTCCTGGATGAAGAGAGTAACCGTGAAGTGATCCGCCTGCTGGTGGAGAAAGCCGGTATAAGCTGGCCTGACGTTGTGGTCGTGAAAGCGGAAGAGATCGATAGCCCGTTTGCCGGGAAAACCGTGGTACTGACCGGTTCACTGACCGTTCTGTCGCGTGATGAAGCCAAAGACCGCCTGGCGGCGCTCGGTGCGAAAGTGAGTGGCAGCGTGTCGAAGAAAACGGATCTGGTGATCGCCGGAGAGGCCGCAGGCTCCAAGCTGGCTAAAGCGCAGGAACTGGGTATTCCGGTGATCGACGAAGCGGAAATGATACGTTTACTGGGTGAATGACATGGAAAAACAGCACCTGATTGAGATCGCCAATACCGAAATGCCGTTTGGCAAATACAAAGGCCGGGCGTTGATTGACCTGCCGGAAGAGTATTTGCTGTGGTTTGCCCGCAAAGATGAGTTTCCTCAGGGCCACCTGGGGGAGCTGATGCAGATCACGCTGGCCATCAAAATAGAAGGGCTGGAAGGTCTGGTGAAACCGCTAAAACGGGGCCACCAGGCCCCGTAATCTCACTTATTTCTGCGACTCCATCACCGCGGGTTTCGAACGGCTCGCCTTATGCTGCGCAGCCAGTTTTTCGCCTGCTTTTTTGTAGCGCTGGGCCAGCATTGAACACACCATTAACTGCACCTGATGGAAGATCATCAGCGGCAGCACGATAATCCCTACGGCGGCCGACGGGAACAGAATATTGGCCATTGGTACGCCGTTTGCCAGGCTCTTTTTCGACCCGCAGAACAGAATGGTAATCTCATCCGCACGGTTAAAGCCAAACAGTCGCGCGGCCGCCAGGTTAATCGCCAGCACCACGAACAACAGACCCAGGCTACCCACCACAATCCACACCAGCGTCATCACGCCGACACGGTGCCAGATGCCGTTCACTACCGCTTCACTGAAGGCCGAGTAAACCACCAACAGGATTGAAGCCTGATCGGTTTTGCCAATCAGACCACGATTTCTTTCCACCCAGTCAGCAATCCAGCGACGGGAAAGATGCCCGACAACAAACGGTACCAGCAGTTGCAGCATGATTTTACCAATCTGCTCCAGGCTGCCGCCCACGGCATCACTGTGGACATTCATCAACAGGCTGACCAGCAAGGGTGAAATAAAGACCCCAAGCAGGCTCGATGCCGAGGCGCTACACACCGCAGCGGCTACGTTACCGCCCGCCAGTGAGGTCAGGGCGATGGATGACTGCACCGTGGCAGGCAAAATAGACAGGTAAAGGAACCCGGTATAAATCTCTGTGCTGAGATTCAACGGATGCCACCAGACAAACAGCATGCCCAGTGCCGGGAACAGCACAAAGGTGCTGAACATCACCCACAGATGCAGGCGCCAGTGGCCGCCGCCCGCAATAATTTTCTCCCGCGACAGCTTGGCGCCATGCATAAAGAACAGCAGGGCGATGGCTGCCGTTGTCAGCCATTCAAAAAAATCGACAAAATGACCGCGCGCAGGCAGAAATGACGCCAGCAGCACGGTGATAATCAGTTTCAACATCAGTGGATCGATACGAAAAATACCCATTGTTAATGCCTGGTTAAAAAATCATGCGGCTATTGTGCGCTGGCAGGGTTTAGAAATAAAATTGATTTATTGAATTCATATATGAGCCAAATCGATGAATTACACATTACGCCAGCTGCGGGTGTTCGTTGCCGTTGCCCAGCAGGGGAGTTTCAGCCAGGCGGGCCAGCTGATTGGCCTTAGCCAGTCGGCGGTGAGCCACAGTATTAAAGAGCTGGAAAGTGAAATGGGTATCCGTCTGCTTGATCGCACAACGCGGGAGGTTCTGCTGACGGAAGCCGGAGAGCAGCTCGCCAGCCGCCTTGAGCGGCTGCTGGAGGAGCTGAATACCACGCTGCTGGATGTGCGCAGCTATGGGCAACAGCGCAGCGGTACGGTGCGTGTGGCCGCCAGTCAGACCATTTCTGCGCATCTGATGCCGCAGTGTCTGGCGGCGGGGCAGCTGCATTACCCGGAAATCAAAGTGATGTTGCGCGATCGCCCGCAACAATGGGTGCTGCAAAGCATCCGCAATGCGGAAGTGGATTTTGGCATTGTGGTCGGGCCGCTACAGGCGGATGACCTTGAGTGCGAAGCGATTCTGGATGAGCCGTTTCTGCTACTGTGCAGGCAGGACGATCCGCTGGCACAGCAGGAGACAATCCACTGGCATATGCTCAATCAGCGCACGCTGGTATTGCAGGACTATGCGTCTGGCAGTCGCGTGCTGATTGATGAAGCGCTGCGTGTGCAGCAGGTGCAGGCTGAGATTGCCCAGGAGATCGGCCATCCGGCCACGCTGTATCCGATGGTAGAAGCCGGGATCGGCATCAGCATTCTACCGGCGCTCGCGCTGCCATTGCCGCAGGGCAGGCCGCTGCTGGTCCGCCGGATTGTGCCAGAGATCAACCGCACCATTATGCTGGTCAGGCGTAAAAACCGCTCGCTGACGCCCGCCGCAGAAGCCATATGGCAGGAAGTGCGTCAGCAGGCAGAGCTGCTGACGCAACAGCGTGCTAGCGCATCGCCATTTTAGATATAGACATTCAGCTTATTATTTTCAGTCGGGCGGTTAACACCGTCAGCAATTTTGCTGCTACCGCTGTCCGCTGCTTTATTGGCTTCCTGCTTTTCGGCTGCTTTTTCTGCCTGCTGCTGCTGGATTTGCGCTAACTGTGCTTCCAGCATGGCAATCTGGTTTTCGATCATCTGCTGCTGTTCAGCTTTTTGATCGTCTGTCAGGGTGGTATCGCCGCTCAGGCTTTTCAGCTGTTCTTGCAGCTTAGTAATCTGCTTGGCGATGCTGGCAGTCTGTGAAACGGCACTGCCACTGCTGGCACCGCTGGATACGCTGGAACTGGTATTGATGGTTGTCATCTCTGTCTCCTTTGTAATTAACCAATACGGGTTATCGGACCGAAGCACTGTAGACTTGAGGCAATAAAGCGTAAAAGGAGTGATAAGAATGTGAAAGGAAAACCAGAAGAGTAAATCGCAGACAGCAAAAAGGCGCCTTTAGGGCGCCTTCTTACATTGGTGGGTCGTGCAGGATGACTCGGCTTTGCCTCGCCCTCCGGGTCGTTGCCTTTGGCAACGCTGTCTCACTGCGTTCGACTCGAACCTGCTGCAGGTTCTCATCCCACACGAATCGCAGACAGCAAAAAGGCGCCTTTAGGGCGCCTTCTTACATTGGTGGGTCGTGCAGGATTCGAACCTGCGACCAATTGATTAAAAGTCAACTGCTCTACCAACTGAGCTAACGACCCG
>NZ_VRKO01000013.1 GCF_012271765.1 Erwinia rhapontici
CGCTGGGGGCGGGCGGGGCACAGATGCAAACCCTGCTGAATAACCCGATGGCCAGCCCTTATACCCTGGGGATGGCGGCGGCGGCAGGCTTTGGCGCGGCGTTAAGCCTGGCCTTTGGCGGCTTTGGGTTGAATCCCATGATTGCTGTGCCGATTGGCGCTTTTATCTTCTCCATGCTGGCGGCACTGTTCCTGTTTATGCTGGCCTCAATGCGTCGGGTGCGTACCGAAACCATCATTTTGGGCGGCATCGCGCTGCTGTTTCTGTTCCAGTCGATGCTGTCGCTGATCCAGTTCCTCTCCTCCCCGGAGTTGTCGCAGCAGATTTTATTCTGGCTGTTTGGCAGCCTGACGAAAGCGACCTGGCCCACGCTGACGCTGACGGCGGCAGTCACGCTGGTGTGCTGCCTGCTGTTGATGGCGGACTCGTGGAAGCTGGCTGCGCTGCGTATGGGGGAAATGCGTGCGCTCAGCCTGGGGGTTAACGTGCGGCAACTGCGGATGAAAGTGCTGGTGATTGTCGCGGTCATGACCGCCACAGCCACCAGTTTTGTCGGTGTTATCGGGTTTATCGGGCTGGTGGCACCGCACATTGCACGCATGATGGTGGGGGAAGATCAGCGATTTTCCCTGCCGATGTCGGTGCTCAGTGGCGCACTGATGCTGTCAGCGGCGTCGGTGCTGTCTAAATCCATCGTGCCCGGTGCGCTGTTCCCGGTCGGGATCGTCACCGCCATTGTCGGCGTGCCTTTCCTGCTATGGCTGATTTTTTCTCCCCGGAGGAGCGCCCTGTGATCCAGCTTGATAATGTCTCTGTTCATCGCCAGGGACGGCCGATTATTGATGCAGTGAGCGCCGGGCTGGAAGCCGGTAAAATCCATGTGATTATCGGCCCGAACGGCACCGGAAAAACGACGCTGTTGAGTGCCATCTTTGGTGAGCTGGCGCTGGCATCCGGGCAGATCGGCTGTGGTGGACATCATCTGGCGGCAGGAAAACAGCCTGGCCGGGTGCTGCATGCCTGGCGTGAGATCTTCGCGTATTTACCGCAGGACAGCAGCGCCGATATTGGCCTGACGGTGCTGGAAGTGGTGGTACTTGGGCGGCTGGGCAAACTCTCGCTGCATATTGATGATGAAACGCTGGAAGCTGCCATGCAGCGCCTGGCGCAGGCCGGAATTGCCCATCTTGCCGGGCGCGACATCGCTTCGTTAAGCGGCGGTCAGCGCCAGATGGTGCTGTTTGCTCAAGTCATGATGCGTGAGCCTCTGGCGATGTTGCTGGATGAGCCGGTCAGCGCACTGGATCTCAAGCATCAGCTGGCGCTGCTCGACCTGGTCCGGCGTGAAACCCGGGCACGGGGTTGGGTGACGGTGATTGTGCTGCACGATCTTAACCTGGCCTGCCAGTATGCGGATAACCTGCTGGTGGTCGCGCAGGGGAAAATTCAGGCTGCCGGGAATCCGCGTGATGTGGTGACCGCCGAACTGATTGCCGCCACGTACGGCGTTGAGGTTGAGATCTTGCGCGATCGTGCAGGTAATCCGGTGATCCAGCCGCTCAGCACGGCGGTGTGATAAATCCTCAGGCAAGGGCACGGTGATCCTTTCGTGCCGCTGTCTGAGGTATTTTTAAAAAAATTCAGTACCAGCTCGCATTTCAAGGAATGATGGAGGGAAAGATCGCTCCGTCCGGTGTACGCTGCTCCCACAGGAGAATGTGGATTACAGGGCATGTACGAATTTACGTTGATTTTATTGTTACTACAGCAGATGTGTGTGTTTCTGGTCATCGCATGGCTGATGAGTAAAACCCGTCTGTTCATCCCTCTTATGCAGGTTACGGTGCGTCTGCCCCATAAGCTGCTGTGCTATATCACCTTCTCCATTTTCTGCATTATGGGCACCTATTTCGGTCTGCATATTGAAGACTCGATTGCTAACACGCGCGCCATTGGTGCCGTGATGGGCGGCCTGCTAGGCGGCCCGGTGGTCGGCGGTCTGGTGGGGCTGACGGGCGGATTGCATCGCTATTCTCTGGGCGGCATGACGGCGCTCAGTTGCATGATCTCCACGATCGCCGAGGGGCTGCTGGGCGGCCTGATGCACAGTTTTTTGATCAAACGCGGACGCAGTAACAAAGTCTTCAGCCCGCTGACGGCGGGCGTCATTACGTTTGTCGCTGAACTGGTGCAGATGGCGATTATCCTGCTGATTGCCCGACCCTTCCAGGATGCTTTGCATCTGGTGCAGAGCATTGCGGCACCCATGATGGTGACCAATACCGTGGGGGCAGCGATGTTTATGCGCATCCTGCTGGATAAGCGGGCGATGTTTGAGAAGTACACCACGGCGTTTTCGGCCACGGCGCTGAAGGTGGCTGCCTCGACCGAGGGGATATTGCGCCAGGGGTTTAATGAAGAGAACAGCATGAAGGTGGCGCAGGTGCTCTACAAAGAGCTGGATATCGGCGCCGTGGCCATCACTGACCGTGAACGCCTGCTGGCCTTTACCGGCACCGGTGACGATCACCATCTGCCGGGCAAGCCGATCTCCTCCTCCTATACCTGGCGTGCTATCGACAGCGGAGAAGTGGTCTATGCCGACGGTAACGAAGTGCCTTACCGCTGTTCGCTGCACCCCAATTGCAAACTTGGCTCGACGCTGGTGATCCCGCTCAGAGGCGAAAACCAGAAGGTGATCGGCACGATAAAGCTGTATGAACCGCGCAACCGCCTGTTCAGCTCCATCAACCGTACGCTGGGCGAAGGCATCGCGCAGTTGCTGTCTGCGCAGATCCTCGCCGGGCAGTATGAACGTCAGGAAGCGCTGCTGGCCCAGTCCGAAATCAAACTACTGCACGCTCAGGTAAACCCCCATTTTCTGTTTAATGCGTTGAATACGCTGATGGCGGTGATCCGCCATGACAGCGAAAAAGCCGGGCAACTGGTGCAGTATCTCTCCACGTTCTTCAGGAAAAACCTGAAGCGTCCGTCGGAGGTTGTCACGCTTGCGAATGAAATCGAACATGTGAACGCCTACCTGCAAATTGAGCAGGCGCGTTTTCAGTCGCGACTGAGCATCCGGTTGTGGGTGCCGCAGGAGCTGGCTTACTACCAGCTTCCTGCCTTTACCCTGCAACCGATTGTGGAAAATGCAATAAAACACGGCACCTCACAGCTGCCTGGCATCGGTGAAATTACCCTGAAGGCCAGCCGTGACGGGCAGCATCTGGTGCTGGATATTGAAGATAACGCCGGGCTTTATCAGCCCAAAGAGAGCGGTGGTGGGCTGGGGATGAGCCTGGTGGATAAACGTTTGCGCGTGCGATATGGCGACGCTTACGGTATCACCGTCACCTGTGAACCGGATTGTCTCACCCGCATTACACTGCGGTTACCGCTGGAGGAGCCCCTATGATCAGCGTATTGATTGTCGATGATGAACCCCTGGCGCGCGAGAACCTGCGCGTCATGTTACAGAAAGAGCCGGATATCGAAATTGTCGGCGAGTGTGGAAATGCTGTTGAGGCGATCGGCATGGTGCATAAACTGCGCCCTGACGTACTGTTCCTCGATATCCAGATGCCGCGCATCAGCGGCCTGGAAATGGTCAGTATGCTTGACCCGGAGGACCGTCCCTGGATTGTCTTCCTCACCGCCTATGATGAGTTTGCGGTGCAGGCATTTGAAGAACATGCTTTTGACTACCTGTTGAAACCGGTGGAGGTTCCGCGACTGGAGAAAACGCTGATGCGCCTGCGTCAGGATCGCCACGGGCAGGATGTCTCCGTGCTGCCGGATAATCAGCAGGATCTGAAGTTTATTCCCTGCAGCGGTCAGAGCCGTATCTATCTGTTACAGATGCAGGACGTGGTATTTGTCAGTAGCCGCCTGAGCGGGGTGTATGTCACCAGCCAGGAAGGGAAAGAGGGCTTTACCGAGCTGAAGTTACGCACGCTGGAAAATCGCACACCGCTGCTGCGATGCCACCGTCAGTTTCTGGTGAACATGGCGCATCTGAAAGAGATCCGCCTTGAGGATAATGGCCAGGGAGAGCTGTTACTGAGCAGCGGTCACACCGTGCCGGTGAGCCGCCGCTATCTGAAAAGCCTGAAGGAGGCCGTGGGCTTGTAAGCTACGGTTTTAAGCCGGCAAAGGCCGCACGGATTTCCTCTTCCGGTAGCTCAATGCCGATAAATACCAGCGTGCTGGCAGGCTGTTCATCAGCCTGCCACTCGCGATCCCAGTCAGCACTGTACAGTCGCTGTACGCCCTGGAACAGCAGGCGGCACGGCTGATCGGCAATCCACAACATCCCTTTGTAGCGCAGCAGCTTATCGGCAAAACCGGCCAGCAGATCCTCCATCACTTTCGACACCGCCTCCAGTGCCAGCGGGTAGTCCAGCTCCAGCACTATGGAGGAGATGGCATTCTGCTGCTGTGGGATAAATTGAAAACGCGGTTTTGGCGTGACGATCGCCTCTTCCAGCATAAATCCCCGGGTATCAAACAACAGCGCCAGGTCAATATCGCCATGGATCACCGGGTAAATCGGTGCACGCGCATTGATGCGTTGCAAACGCTCCATCAGCTCCGGCGGCGTGCCACTGATATCCGTCTTGGTCAGCAGAATGCGGTCGGCGTAGCCTATTTGCGACTGCGCCAGAGTAAACTGATCCATCTGCTGCCCGGCATGTACGGCATCAACCAGCGCGATCACGCCGTCCAGCAGATAGCGCTCGCACAGGATCTCATGGGAGAAAAAGGTCTGAATAATCGGGCCAGGATCGGCCATGCCGGTGCATTCGATGATTAAGCGATCGAAGGTGATGTCGCCGTTATCCCGGCTGTCCAGCAGGTCGAGCAAGGCGGTTTCCAGCTCCCCGGAACGGGTACAGCAAATACAGCCGTTAGTAAGGGTAGTGATTTGCGTGGCGCGATCGCCAAGTAGCTGATTATCGACGGCGACGGCACCAAACTCATTCTCAATCACCGCAATTTTGTAGTCCTGCTGTTCATGCAGAATATGACGTAACAGCGTGGTTTTTCCCGCGCCGAGAAAACCGGTCAGTACCGTGACAGCAATGGGGGTCATAGGTTATCTACCTTGATAGTCGTCTTGCATCAGCAGCAGCGCATGCCGCCTTTTCCATCTCCGCCATAGCGCGCCTGCTGGCGCTCTCGGAAGAACTCTTTATAGGTCATCACCGGTTTATCCGGGTGATTGGTCTGCATGTGTTCAACGTAGGTATCGTAATCAGGAATGCCGACCAGCATACGCGCCGCCTGGCCGAGGTATTTCTTCGCCGCGCCTAAGTTATCGAACATGATGTATTCCCTGTTGTACAGATCGGAGTAGGGGCGAGGCATGCCTCGCCCGTCTTTTAACAGGGTTAATGGCCGGATGACACCTTAACCCCTTCTTTCGGCACCGGAACGTAAGCGGTTTCCGTATCGGTTGGTTCACTGGACTGGCGTGCGTTCAGCCAGGCTTTAATGCCGTAGAAGATAATACTGTACACCACTATGAGGAACAGAATACTCAGACCCGCGTTAGTGTAGTTGTTGATCACAATATGATTCATATTGCTCACCTGTTGAGCCGTCAGCTCAGCGCCTCCGGCGGCCACTTTGGCTTTGTACTCGCTGGCCATATAGAAGAAACCTTCCATCTGCGGATTGGTGCTGAACAGCTTGAGCGCCAGCGCCCAGGTGGTACAAATCAGCAGCCATACAGCAGGTAGCATCGTCACCCAGATGTATTGCGTACGCTTCATCTTAATCAGCACCACGCTCGCCAGTACCAGCGCCACCGCGGCCAGCATCTGGTTGGAAATACCAAACAGCGGCCACAGGCTTTTCACGCCGCCCAGTGGGTCAACCACGCCCTGATACAGCAGGTAGCCCCACAGCCCGACACAGCCTGCGGTGCCGATAACACCCGCCAACAGTGAATCGGTTTTCTTCAGGAAAGGCACAAAGTTACCCAACAAATCCTGCAACATAAAGCGGCCGGAACGGGTACCGGCATCCAGCGCGGTCAGGATAAACAGCGCTTCAAACAGAATGCCAAAGTGATACCAGAAGCCCATATCGGCAATTGGCATAATTTTGTCAAACACATGGGCAATCCCGACGGCCAGCGTTGGCGCACCACCCGCACGGTTCAGCACCGACGGCTCACCAATATCTTTCGCGGTTTGCAGGATTTGCTCAGGAGAAATCACAAAGCCCCAGGAGCTGACGGTGGCTGCCGCCTGAGCGGTCACATCCTGCAGCTGCGCCATAATCATTGGCGCGTTGGCACCGCCGAGCTCATGCAGGTTTGGCATGACGATGCCGAGGCCTGCGGGGGGAGTGTTCATCGCGAAGTAGAGACCCGGTTCGATAATCGAGGCCGCGACCAGCGCCATCACCGCAACAAACGACTCCATCAGCATGGCGCCGTAACCGATAAAGCGCGCATCGGTTTCACAGGCCAGCAGTTTCGGCGTGGTGCCGGAAGCGATCAGCGCATGGAAGCCGGAAACGGCACCGCAGGCGATCGTAATAAACAGGAACGGGAACAACGCGCCTTTCCACAGCGGGCCAGTACCATCAATGTACTGTGTCAGCGCCGGCATTTTCAGTTCAGGATTCAGAATGACAATCCCGATGGCCAGGCCAACAATCACCCCAATTTTCAGGAAGGTGGCCAGATAGTCACGCGGGGCCAGAATCAGCCACACGGGCAGCAATGCAGAAATAAAGGCATAGCCAATCAGCGTGAAGGTGATGGTGGTGTCTTTAAAGGTCAGTGCCGGGCCCCAGTACGGATCGTGGGCAATCACGCCACCAAAGTAGATCGACGCTATCAGCAGGATCACGCCAATAACGGAGATTTCCCCGACCCGCCCCGGCCGGATAAAGCGCATATAGATGCCCATAAACAGCGCAATCGGCACCGTTGAGCAGACGGTAAACACGCCCCACGGACTTTCAGCCAGCGCTTTCACTACGATCAGGGCCAGCACCGCAAGGATGATAATCATGATCAGGAAGCAGCCGAACAGCGCAATGGTACCGGGAACCGGGCCCATCTCATTTTTGATCATCTCACCGAGTGAAGCACCGTTACGGCGCTGGGAGATAAACAGCACCATAAAGTCCTGTACCGCCCCGGCCAGCACCACGCCCGCCAGCAGCCACAGCACGCCGGGCAGGTAGCCCATCTGCGCCGCCAGCACCGGACCGACCAGCGGCCCCGCCCCGGCAATCGCCGCGAAGTGGTGCCCAAACAAGACGTTACGGTTGGTTGGCACATAGTTCAGGCCATCGTTATTGATCACCGCAGGCGTCGCGCGGGTCGGGTCGAGTCTCATCACCTTCTGGGCGATGTAGAGGCTGTAATAACGATATGCCACCAGATAGACCGACACGGATGCCACAACGATCCACAGCGCACTGATATGTTCGCCGCGTCTGAGTGCGACCACGGCCAGACAACACGCACCGATGATCCCGAGAATCATCCATGGTATGTGCTTGAATAGCTTGTTTTTATTCATAGGGAGACCTGGCTTTATACGAAGTTAGATGGTGTGCAATCGAAAGAGTTTTATACCAGCGATATGGTGGCGAATTTATACAGAAAGCAGGGGGATAATTCGTTGAGTGGCGATATGGGGGATTAAGCGGTAGCTTACCGACGTAAAGCGGTTTCGCCGGTAAACTTAAGGGGGGAAATATGTGACTGGGGTCTCACTGAGGCTGCCTGTTTTTTCAGGGGCCTGGAAACGTCTCGTAGCGGGTTGCATGCGAGACCGACGCTCGTCTCAAATGAATATCATCAGTTATTCTGGCCTGCGATAATCTTGCTCATGTTGATACCCGTGACGCCAAAACCGCTGGTCTCATAGATATGGCGAGCACGAGCATTATCTCCTGCAACGCGCAGTCTAATCTCTTTAAAACCCTTTTCCCGAAGATTATCTTCAAAGGCGCGAAGAGTTTGTTTACCCAGCCCTGTGCCCTGGAAAGAGCTGAAGATATGAAAATCGTAGATAAAAACTGTACGCATAATCGTATCTGGTTTATACCAGAGATAGCCTACATGCATTTCAGTCTTATCTAATCGCGCAACCAGGGACATTAAAACCTGCCCACAGGTATTAACGCCTTCCGCAAGCGCTTCTGTTATTTCCTGCTTTGCTCTCACAAGAGAAGCACTTGGGGATAGTCCATAATTTGCCCCTATCTCGTTGGCATAATCTGGAATAAAATATTCAAGATAAGCAGGGAACTCGTCTTCTGTCATTAAGCGGAAGGTGATCATCTCTTACTCCTTAGTGATGAATACAACTGATAAACAGGACAATATTAACAGCATACCACCCTACCACTCCCTGTTATCTGGAAGACGGCGGCGTCCTGCTTTCGCTCAGTTGTCGGTGCTGTTCCAGTTCATAATCAATAAATGCGCCAATCATTGCGCGGTACACTTTCTCGATAATCTCTTCCGGCAGATGGTGTGCTGCGGCCTGCTGACGCACTTTATCAATCACCTTCTGCACACGATCCGGCGCACGCACAGCATCGCTGTCTTTCTTAAATGCGGCGGCGGCTTTTACACATTCTCCCCGTTGGGCAATCAGTGCGACCAGGCGGATGTCGATCTGGTCGATGCTTTTTCTCACATCTTCAATACAGGTAAAGGTCATTGTTAATCTCTTGTACTAGTTTTGTGGATCAAGATTACCTAAAGTGATGCGCATTGACCAGCAGGAAAAGTCGTCAGATTCGTTAATGTAAATTTCTCATATCGGGATCATTTTTATCCTGATTTTGCCCAATATTGCTGATATAACGAAGACTCAAAAAATTGTCTTTTATGAAACTTTTCAATAGCTCAGGGACTTTTCGCTGAATTTGACTTAAAGGAAGGGCGATGAGCGTACACTCAGGAAGAACAGATAAAATGATCTCCGATTTTGAACCTCTGGCGTCGATTCTCGCACGCCGTGCGCACCTGCGTGCATTGTTTGTCAGCCAGCAGTTTGCGGCACTCGATGCGTTACTTGAACAGCAATCCCAGCCCTGGCTGAACGGTGTCAGTGAAGCGTACGACTATGAGTGGAGCATCGACATGCTGTTCGACCCGCTCCAGCCCGTAGCTGAGACTCTTGCGGCGCTGGAGGCGTGGGTCGCCCTTCATCCTGATTCCTACCATGCCCATCTGCTGCTGGGATGTTACTGGGAGCGTGCTGCGGGCCGTATCCGTACTCAAAATGGTGGTGATTACGTGACAGACGATCGCTGGATGGGGGCGGAACTGGCGCGTGATTCAGGCATTGCCGCCTATCTGCGCGCGCTACCTTTGCATCCGAAACCCGCGTATGCGCTGTTCCGTATTTTCCGTCTGAGCTGTTATCTGGGTGAGCCGCAGTGGTTATTCGCACTGGCGCTGGGTGAACAGCCCGACAGCTATACGCAGCGCCAGTCTGAGGTCGACCCGGAGGTCTGGGCCGCTGGCATGCAGTGGTTGCGCGAGGAAGGGGGCAGTGAGCTGGCCATTATCCCTCAGGCCCTGCCGGCATGTTTATCGCCGCGCAGTGAAGAGGAGCAACAGAACAGTAAGCTTTACTGGCTGCGCTTGACGCTGGACGCGCGCCCGAATCTGTACACCATCCTCAGTTCCTGGGTGCATTTCCTCTATCCGCGTTGGGGCGGGAGCCATCAGGAGATGTCGGCGTTTATCGACAGTGACTGGTGTCGTGGATTGACCGAAAGTGAACGTAACGGTTTACGCATGACACAGGCCTGGGATTATCTCGGCTATGTGGCGTTAATGCCGGAGGAGGATGATCGGGAGAACATTGCTTTTTGTCTGCGGCAATATGATGCCCTGTTAGCACTCAACCTGACTCCGCGCCAGCATGCCTCTGTGCTGCGCAGTTTTGCCAACTTCCTTTGTCACTACGCGCGCACGGAAGAGGACGGTGAGGTGCACTGGAACAAGCCAGAGATGCAGCGGGCCTACGATGCGCTGGTCAAGGCATGGCAGGTTGATCATCCGGTTGCCGATCCTGGGCTTCATGATGCGTTCAGCTCTTTACTCTCCTGCCTGGATTTTGCGGGTATTGAGGACAGCTTTGGTCTGCGCCCAATGTGGTTGGATCGCAGTCAGCAGTGGGGCGACTGCCAGTATGAGGTGCTGGTGGCGGGGCTGGCCAGCAAATATGGCTTTTATGGCATCCGTCAGGGGCAGTTTGACCATGAGCGACTGATCCCGCTGGGCCTGGCGCTGGAGTCCGATCTTGATATCGGCCAGGCAGGTGCCAACCTGTTTSAKKSKGYANTCYGMWGMNNCKSGGATTTWNNTRACGSRNGRCMGMRRYYGWYGCCGGKRAWSMYNTMYGCRATNGNCKGATTWNNNTAYGAMSKNTWWWCSRGMYGRWTRKMRCGYCGYTAWSKCYNGMRATRCYRSWKYCTGGKAANAANTYGMGRGYRRKYTCTGGCRTGRATKKNAAYRRKMAGYMSASGCCRNNGTWASNNGTRAWTTGCCANNNNGTANAASCNGKGGYWYRTTATTWYYNNTKWWWMYKWKWTTGTWMAYSCAYRRYWKTAWCMNCKWRCASKNCGRKSWRTWYRWCGGRNTGAKSANATRMYGMCAATGYMGRNGMTRNAAGKCNNTKSCWKCKMKYMWYKYSYRWGYTGKMKRSWYTKWTSMTRTKYAWKYRGYAYKCMAGMGAWRMNGSATSGTYRMTNTTNKMKRTRKRAKWRRTGMWRNGCTKSASYSYRGAWCKWTGAWCRNCCTNNCWMTCARSNGTNCKCMKCMKMMTMTWAYGCNTYAYNCMYYCTYKACCKGYTCWKNCTKNGTTKCRMNCCGTTMTCTGGCMMWNNTCTGRGTKKWTYSMRNNNGTYTKNCSMTMARMCCGYWGGMNGARTAWWTSCTKKWMYRNTKCRGKCRWGRTTYMNTCMKYKYRKTSMMYYRTYCKKSKSATTSCSTTNATCARNTSGCKYTKCGKYGMGANTARAGSRYRMRTNGGWTGANNAMGRCAGKSCWRKGAYWWKWRAWKYCRTMKRMNAWSATRAAAARTNGNNGNANTRYWRRSKMWKYMWYKYTCWYKAWGMWTRATNTCNCWTMNAKCAMANAMRGWGYARWTACYAWRWRWATMKYGATAWTMNGWAYCTSYWCYGSKTRANCNAWMRWAWAAWTRATWWRNTAWTAWNNTCCKRATGNGAWAGTWAATGTACTTCAAGGAGAASAAGTAATTTATGGATATTTATCTAAACAGAAGAAGTAACGATAACAAGTATTTCGCTGCCATGGGGCAGTCTGCTGCCTCGGATTTATACCGGGTGGCAGAAATCGTTGCCGGAAAACATATACGCGATCACTTTATCCGCGCCCGGTTTCTTGACGAGGTGAAAGCGTTTGCTAACGCTAATCTTCATGAAATCAATAAGTCTAAAAGTGATGCTCAGTGCAAAGCCGCCATTAATAATATCAGGGAGGAGAGCAATAACATCAGCACTCAGGGCGACCGGCTGACGATGGGGCGGGCAAAGATATTTCTTACAGTCAGCATGGAGAAGTATAATAAAGAGCTGGGTTATACCATTGATGCTGTGAATCTTGTCGTGGGTACTGTGCAGCTAGCAGGCGGGGTTTCTATAGCAAGGAGTGCAATTAAAGCGGGATCCATGGTGGGGAAAATTGCTGGCTCTTACATTATCATAAGCAGTGGGACTTCAATGTTAGAAAATATTTTAAAATTATATGGAAAAGAAGATCCACCAAATTTTTTAAAAGATGCTTATGTAGGTGTTGCTAAATTTATGGGTTTTGACCGGAGGATAGGGCTTACAACTTATCATTCTATGGAGATTGTCAGCTCCGCCTACGGTGTCTTTAAAATGAGCCTCAAAGCAGATGCCTGGCGACTCTATAAATTCATTCCATCTGATTTTTATATTCAGGTTGGCAGGATGAGTAAAGCATCTTTAATGTTGGAAGTGGTTGTTTCAGGTAATAACTTGAGGTTTATTTATGGAATGCATTCAGGTGGTGAGCTGTAATATTTAATAATAATGTCTGAGTTGCCACGATTTTAATGTGTGGCATTTTTATTTATTATTTTTAAATCTTTTTTTGTATAAGCATGATTTTAATCCCAGTATTAATGGATTGGCAATGCTTGAACATAAATAAACAAACACGGTAATGATAAAACTTAGTGTCATCATCTCTAGTGTTGAGTATTCTTCTGATATTCGTGATGTATTAAAAAGAATGAGTATAACTAAAATAGCATATGTAATGCACAAGAAAGTTGAACCCAATACCTTGATCTCCTCTCTCAACGTATCATCATAATCTAACGCATTATCGCCCTCGACCTGCTCATCTTGTTTCGCCCGTTCTCTGGCCCTTCTGAGTTTTTTCAAATCGTTTTCGCTAAAACCGTTGGCGAGTAAATCCTTTTCTAATTCGGTCATGGTTCCCTCCTTTTATTCAATCATCCTTGTCATTCCCTTATCAGGTCGCGCTGTGGTGAGAGTAGAGGATACGGCGGTTGAAAGACAGGTTTGGGAGAGAGGAAACCATCAATACCCCTAAAAATGGATAATTAGCGATTTATGGCGAAATAAGCAGAAGGCGAGAAAGCAGGGCTGCAACAGCATGCAGCCCCGGAATATCGGATTACTGGCGTGGCAGATGGCAGCAGGTCAGCATGTCTATCTACCCACATCCCCCCGGCTGTCATTTAAGCGCGACAATCTTCTGAGCAAGTCGTTGTGAGTTAAGGTTAAAATAATTTATTGTTCCCGTGAGCAAATCCGGTCAGAATTTGCCTGGTAAAAAAGTCCCCTGCATCGTTCATTTCAGGGGGGCTCTAATCACCAGGCGCTATCGCCAGATCGGCGAACAGACAGGATAATTTTTTCCAGGGAATTACGATATTGAAAATAAAATACTTCATAGCCGCAAGCCTGATGTTCGCTGCGCAGAACGCGCTGGCCGCAGGTTTTGACTGCACGTTAACCGGGTTAAATGAAACGGAAAAAACTATCTGTGCGGATACGTATCTTTCCGGGCTGGATAACGTGACCAACGGTTACTTTGTGAAAGCGATGGACAACAGCTACGGTGTGGGGACGCTGGCCAGAGATCAGCGCAAGTGGCTGGCAGAAAGAAACCGCTGTGGTACCGACGCGGAATGCATTAAGCAGCGTTACATTGAGCGCAATAAAATTCTGTCGCGCGCCGGGGTTTATCACAAGATCAGTGATGTCTTTACCCGTCCCGGCGATAAGCTGGATAAACCTGTCGCCCCCGGATTAAAGAGTGAAGCCGGTTTCACGCTGTCAGAGGAGCCGTGGCGCGTCCGTCCGTTAATCACCTCCAGTGATGTTGCCAATCTGACCGTGGGCACCAGCGGGCATTATCTCAGCACCCTGACGCACCGCATCGTGAATAATGACCTGATTGTCTTTGTGGTGCTGTATGTCGAAAAAGATCAGAAGAAGGGCGCGTTTCTTCTCAGGCTGAAAGACGGAGAGAAACCCCGGGTAGAGGCGGTGTACGAGGGATATAACCTTGAGCTGTCACTGCTGGATAAAAACGGCGCAGCCCAAGGCGATATTCTCTATTCTGTGGCGGAATACCGGGCGCCGGGCGTGGCGGTGAACAGCGAAAGTGACTTTGCGACGCCGCAGGCTTTTGCGCTGAAGGTGTCTGCGAAAGAGATCGGTAATATCATAGAGGTGACCCCGCCAGCCAGCGAACCCGCCAACAAGAAGTGGGTGGGCTATTGTGGCAGTAACGAGTGCAACAGCCGGCTGACTTCCCCGGACGGCCAGTGGCGTCTGGCCTCCGCCGATCGCAGCAATAGCGAGATTGACGAAGGGATGTACGTCTTCCCGCATGACCGGCCGGATGCCGGTATGAACGTGTTCCTGCCGCAGGCGGATACCGCCAAAGGGGCGGATTACAGTTATGACCGCAATTATGTCTGGGGACGGGGTTCGTCATTCTATTTTGACAATGAGGGTGGTTATGCCTGCATCTGGAAAACCGATCTTGCAGACAAAACCACCAAGCGCATTCTTCCGGTCGAGGCCTTCTTACAGCCACATTATGTAAACTATAATGGCGAAGATATGATTATCGCGTCTTACACTTATTACAATGAAAATGGCGACTATCGGAGCGAAGAAGTCTATCTCGCTAAAAAATAATGCTTCCTTTTATCCCCCTCTGGTTTTTAACATCAGAGGGGGATTTCTCCGCTTTTTAAATATTATTTGTCTTATGATGATCCGTGAACGGCCTCCCTCTGCAGGATTTCCATGTAATGTATACTGTCAGGCCAGATAACTGGCTATCTGAACAGGTAATAATTAAGTTATAAAAGTAAAATAGAATACAAAATTATAATAAAATACGGATCCATTTATATGGAGTGATCTTCGTCATGCCAGGAAGAAGAGGGGGGACATCTCCCAATGATGAACACCTTGAATTTATATGCCGGATGGCCTTTCTCAGTGGCCTTGTGGTCATCGTGGGATGGCTGGCGGTGTTCATTGCCCTGGAGGAGTGGGGAATTGTCATCTCGCTGCTGGTGCTGGGAGGTGCGGCAGTTTGTAGCTGGCGAATTGCGATGCGTGGCAACTTTTCCACCGGGCTGATGCTGGCGCAGGGGGTGCATATGGCGTATGCGGTCGGCTATTGTCTGCTGTGTGATGTGCCGGATGACGGTATTCCCAGAACCACGCATCTCTATCTTCTTACCATCGCGCTGGTGGGATACATTAACTATCAACGCAAACCCACGCGGGTGCAGATGGCGCTAATAGCTGCCAGCCTGTTGTCATTTATGGCCCTCAGCAGTGCTGACCTGATTTTCCCTTTCGCCAGCCCACTCCCGCACCCGTTGCGCTTCTTTATTTCGCTGGTGAATGCCATTTTGGCGACCGCTATTCTGTGTGGTGGCATCGTGGCGATGCATGCTGACTTCTCCCGTCGCAACGAAAAAATCAGGGCCATTCAGCATGCGCTGTACAATAACGAGTTTGTGTTGTTCTACCAGCCTTTGTTCAATTCATCCGGGCAGATCAACGGTGCAGAAGCGCTGCTGCGCTGGCAATGCCCTGGCAAGGGGATGGTCCCGCCGTCGGAATTTATTCCTGATGCACAACAGGCCGGGTTGATGCCCGCCGTGGGCGATTGGGTGATTGTCAGCGCCTTCCGGGAGCTGGCGCAGTGGCAGAATAACCCGGCGACCGCGCATCTGACCCTTTCCGTGAATATCACCGTTGATCATCTGATGAAGCCAGACTTCGTCCCCAATCTGATACGCCAGGCCGAAGTGACACAGGTGTCCCCTTCGCGCGTTAAGCTTGAGCTGACAGAAAGCGTTTTCGCCACGGATATTGAAACCGTGGTGGCGAAAATGCATGCGCTGGCCGCTGCCGGATTCCGCTTCTCCCTCGACGATTTCGGTACCGGATTTTCATCGCTCAGTTATCTGCGTCGCCTGCCGCTGGAGCAGATAAAAATCGACCGCAGCTTTATTTCCGGAGCAACGGAAGGACCAAAAGGAGCAGTGATCGCCATGAACATTGCGCGGATGGGGCTTGAGCTGAAGCTGGAAGTGCTGGCCGAAGGGATTGAAACGGCTGAACAGTGGTCGGTGATGCAGGCGTTCGGCTGCACGGCGTTTCAGGGCTTTTACTTTTCCCGTCCACTCAGCATGAGTGATTTTCGTGCATTTACTGCGAAACACGGTAGCGGAGTTACCGGCTGAATATTCTGCCGTCTTTGCCGATAACAAGATTGAGAATGGGCTCTCACTCAGTTGCCAGAGAGCCTGAAATTCCAATCTTTGCCTAAGGTGAAAACATGTTCAGAAAAAATAATATAAAACTCAGTGTGATGCTGAACCTGGCCTTTCTGGCGGTGATTGCTGGCGGAGTGATGGTGTCGGTCTTTGCGGGCATTAAACTTTCCGATGCCAACGATCAGCAGAAGTTAACCAGTGCGCGTCTGGATGACCTGCAGATACTGCGAACGGTTAAGGACAATACCAGCCTGCAATCCAAGCTGATGCTGCGGGCACTTGCCACGGAAAATGGCCCGATTGCGTCTGATACCCTGGTGAAAATTGAACAGGCTCAGGCCGATAATCAGGCGATCATTACCCATTTTCGCCAGTTGGTCGAGGGGGCGAAATCGCTGCCAGGCATTAACCTGAAAGAAGTGGAGGAAGCCTCCGGACTGCTGGCTGCAATTGAGAAAACGCAGCCGGAATTTGTCGCGGTTATGACCCGGCTTCTACAGCTTAAAAGTGCCAATGACATGCAGGGTGAACGCGCGCTGATTACCGGCCCTCTTCAGGCCACCCAGGATGCCTATCTGGCGGCGATTGATGACATGGTCAATTATCAGAGCCGGGTGACGAAAGGTACTGCCGTTCAGTCGCAGCAAAGCCTCTCCGGCGTATTTTTCACGCTGATCGTTCTGACGGTGGCTTCTGTCATGCTGGGGCTGTTGATGAGCTGGCTGATCACCCGCCACATCAAACGTCAACTGGGAGGAGAGCCTGCCCAGGCCCAGCGTCTGGCTTCGGCCATTGCCGATGGTGATCTGCATACCACGGTTGAACTGCGTGCCAGAGATACCACCAGTCTGCTGGCCTCGCTGGATGTGATGCAGACCCGTCTGCGTGGGCTGGTGACGCAGATTAAGGAAACCGCAGCATCGGTCTCACTGGCTTCGGATGAGATTGCCCAGGGCAATACCGAGCTGTCTTCGCGCACGGAACAACAGGCAGCGGCGTTGCAGCAGACGGCTGCCAGCATGGAGCAGCTCACGGCCACCATTAGAAATAACTCCCAGAACGCAACACAGACGGCAACGTCTGCACGTGGTGCAGCGGTACTGGCGCGGGAAGGTGAGGAACATGTCCAGGCAATGGGCAGCACCATGAAAGACATTGCGCACAGTTCTGGAAAAATTCGTGATATCACGGGCGTCATCGAGGGCATCGCCTTCCAGACTAACATTCTGGCGCTGAATGCGGCCGTTGAGGCTGCACGTGCGGGTGAGCAGGGGCGCGGGTTCGCCGTGGTTGCTGGTGAAGTTCGCATCCTTGCACAGCGAAGCGCAACGGCCGCGCGTGAAATCAAGTCTCTTATCGCTGAAGCCGTGGCAGAAGTCGAAAATGGTGTGACGGTGGCTGACAATACCGGGCGTAGTATTGTGGCGGTAGTGAGCATGGTAAGCGAACTGGCGGCCTCGATGGATGAAATCGCCCTGGCCTCCAGTGAACAAATGCAGGGTATTTCGCAAATCAGTACAGCGGTCAGTCAGATGGATAATGTCACGCAGAGCAATGCGGCGTTGGTGGAGGAGTCTTCAACCGCATCACATTCTCTGGCGGAACAGGTCCACAGTCTTCAGGCGATGACGGATACATTCCGCGTATGACCGTCCAGGGGGGAATGCCCCCTGGGTGTAACTGACTCTCTGGCGCTGTTTTTTCGTTAAAAAAGCGCGTTGATCGCGGAATAGGGCGTCGCCGTTGCCATCAGCGGCGCGGTCTCATTATCCGATAAGAAGCCACGCACTAACTGTTCGTTGTGCGCCCAAAGCGTTTGCGGCAACCACGATCCCACGCTGATGCGGCGCACACCGTATTCACTCAAATAATCTAACGATGGCAGACCGGGCCAGATACTCACGTTGAGCAGCAGGTTGCTGCTTTTGGCAATCGCCTGAATCTCCTGCGCTTCCACTAACCCCAGCACAAACAGCCCATCAGCCCCGGCGTGCCGGTAGTTCTGTGCTCTGAGGATCACTTCGCCCGCCCTATCCCCGGCCGGGACCAGATTGCGTGCGTAGACGTCCGTACGAACGTTGATATACAGCTCAACGCCTGCGCTTATGCTGGCGGCTCTGATGGCCTCAACCTTATGGCAGAGCCACTGTGGATCGGCGCTGCCGTCTTCGATATTGATGCCCACCACGCCCACATCAATCATCCGTCTTACCGTGTCGGCCACGGTGGCAGGATGTTCGTGATAACCCCCTTCGATATCGGCGCTGAGGGGGATGTTGATCACGCGGGCGATGGATGCGGCGCGGGCAACATACTCTGCGACCGGGAGCTGGTTGCCATCGCGATAGCCCAGCGACCAGGCAACGCCCGCGCTGGTGGTGGCAATCGCCTGTGCGCCGAGCATTTCGATCTGGCGTGCGCTCCCGGCATCCCAGGCATTGGGCAGACGCAGAGGGAGGGGCTGGTGGTGCAGGGCGTGGAACCGGGTGGCGGAAGAGGTGTTCATCAGATGTTCTCCAAAAAAAGAACGATTCTAATCATGCTTAATTTTCTTGATAATAGCTGCCAATATGATTCATTCGTTTATTGAGAGCAATAATGCCTGCGCCGCCTCTGCACTTAGTGCAAACCTTTATCGCTGTGGTTGAACACAACAGTTTTGCCCGTGCGGCGGAAGCACTGGCGATCACCCCTTCCTCCGTCAGTCGTTTTATCAAGATGCTGGAACACCATCTGGGCACCCAGTTGCTGAACCGCACCACGCGGGCGATGTCGCTGACCGACACCGGGCAGCGCTATTTTTCTGAATGCCAGCAGGCGTTAGGCCAGTTGCGCGATGCCGCCGATCGGGTGCGCGACGAACAGGTCAGGCCGCGGGGCAGGCTGGTGGTCAGCGCACCTGTTGCGTTTGGTCATACCCATGTGGTGCCACATCTGGCGGCGTTTCTTCAGGCCTGGCCTGAGGTGCAGCTGGATCTGCGTCTGTCTGATGGTTACGTCGATCTGGTGGCTGACGGGATAATGCTGGCGCTGCGTATTGGCCAGATGAAGGATTCTTCACTGGTTGCCCATAAAATGCTGGAGAACCGACGCATTCTGGTGGCATCGAAGGCCTACCTGGCGTTAAGAGGCACGCCCACAACGATTGATCAGCTTGGGCAGCACGCGTGTATTGTCTCTGCGGCCAGCCAGGATGGTCTGTGCTGGCGTCTGTTTTCTCAGGGTGAACAGCGCACGCTGGAACCCCGTGGGCGCGTTAACGTGGACAACGCAGATGCAGCCCGACGGCTGTGCATCGACGGCCTCGGCATTGCCTTTCACTCAGCGTTAACGATGGCGGCGGCGATCAATGCCGGGGATCTGGTGCAGGTGCTACCGCAGTGGACCGGGCGCGAAACCGGGTTGTACTGCGTGCGGCCCAACCGGCGCATTGGCCCGGCGGCACGTGCGTTTATTGAATTTTATTCAGCGCGCTGGTCGATCGAATAAAAACGCCATCCAGACGGATGGCGCTAAATTAAGGGAGCTCACTCAATGCCGTACTTCTTGTCAGTGACAAATTTCGGTTCTTTCCAGTTTGGGCCTTTKWCCRYWWRKMSKTTYWKNGTYYYSANNAGCWYKNCCTTCYTKRAYMAKKCGYTRKNASGTWRNCAGNAAGYTCYCYKNCTNNGGMTAYKWCGWMWNNNTACCGGWYATAMRTKMRNNCAAYYYATSKAKMWKWWKWTMRNCAGNTGYARRMYMCAGSARSRYWWMTWCMWCNCTNTWCAYTTTSATWWWTYACTATTTCGGTTAAAGACATAATTGTTACCTTATGAAAATATCATCGATATAGATTATCCCTTCAGATGTTGAGTTTTTTATTTTATTTCTCGGTATATCTATACGTAAAGGATATGAATAAGAACGCCATCCAGACGGATGGCGCTAAATTAAGGGAGCTCACTCAATGCCGTACTTCTTGTCAGTGACAAATTTCGGTTCTTTCCAGTTTGGGCCTTTTTCCATAAAGAGTTTTTTTGTTTCCATCAGCTTTCCTTCTTTGACCAGGCGCTGGCAGGTAAACAGAAGTTCCCTTTCTGCGGCTACTTCGAATTTGTACCGGACATACATTCGGTCAATCCATGGATAAGAAGTTCGCAGTGCAAAATACAGCAGCACATCTTCCACGCTTTCATTTTGATAAATCCCTTCAAGATCAAGCATTCGTCGCTCTCCTTTGCTTTGTAATATACTTTCCGCCCCGGTGCAGTACTGGACGTGTTTTCTTCCTGGTGTTGCCCCGTCTATTTGCGACAACACCTGAAAAATGCCCCCTGAGGGGCATTATAATACAGTCACGCAATACCGTATTTTTTGTCAGTGACAAATTTCGGCTCTTTCCAGTTCGGGCCCTTTTCCATAAGAGGCTTCCCTGTTTCGATCAGTTTTCCTTCTTTTACCAGTCGCTGGCAGGTGAACAGAAGTTCCCTTTCTGCCGCTACTTCAAATTTGTACTGAACATACATTAGATCAATGGTTTGGTAAGGGGTTCGCAGTGCGAAATACAGCAGAACATCTTCCACGCTTTCATTTTGATAAATCCCTTCAAGATCAAGCATTACCTGTTCTCCTCTTCTTTTCTGGATGCCTCTAACGCCTCTGGTGTATAGAGGGGATCGCTTTTTTCGTTGATTTTATAGTCTTCAAGTGTGGCCGTATGAGTGTTATTCCACACTTCTTTAGCATTATCAGGCACAGTATTATCTTTAACTCCAAGATTTCTGTACCGTTCCAGCTCCCGGATTTCATGCGTATAATAACGCTTATCGGTATCTGTCACCTGTAGCTCGCCTGTCAGAATTTTTTCCAGGCGTTCGATCATCACTTTATTGCTAGCTGATTCCCCAAAGCGCCCTGCGTGCAGTTTTACCTTGTCGACACCGGCACGGTCAATGGTTGCCTCTTTCCAGTCCAGGTTCTGAATGGGGCCACCCGCCTTGTCCTTATTGTAATCACGCCCGCTGTATTTACCTTTGGCATTGGTTTCGCCATACGGGCTGTTGTATATGATGTACTGCGGCTTCAGGCCTGATTCAGGGGGGAACACCAGAATGATATCGTGAATGCCTGGTGGTTCCGCCACCGGGGTGATCAGCACAGTGGGACCCTGTGGGACCGTCACCGGGCCACCGAAATGCGTGATCTGTTCAGGAACCGGGACCGGATCGGTCAGCGTTGCTGAACCCGCACCCGGCTGATTGACAGGGCTGACCAGAATGGTTGGGCCCTGTACATCAGCGACTTTGGGCAGGGTAACTCCCCAGTAGCCGGTGACGCTATCCTGAACCGCCCGTACCACCTGCACCTTTCCCGGTACTTTGCTGCGCACCAGCTGGGTTTCCAGCGTGCCGTCGTCGTGTACGATCAGACGTCCGCGCACTGCCATATCGATCGGGGTACCCGCGTCAGCCGCGCGGAGAAGTGCGCTTGCGTCCGGCAGGGACAGGGTATCGGTACTCAGCAGGGCACTGATGTCCCGGCCGGGAACCACATCGCTTCCCACACCCACTTTTTCAGAATACAACAACCCGGCAAGGGTCGCGGCCACCGGCCCGGCCAGACTGGCGGCGGCAATACCACGCAATTCTGTCAGTACCGCAGAAATGCGCGATAACAGGCTACCCGCTACGTCTTCACCTAGCGTAATGGCACCCGCTGAGGCGATGGCCCAACTGGCAGGTGCTGTGGATGCGGGCGTACCGATCTCAACGCCGCGTACGGCCTGTACACTGGCAGATCGAAGGCGGTTGGTTGCGGCTTCTCTCTGTGCTTTAGCCGCTGCCTCTGCTTTTGCGCGGGCTTCAGCTTCAACCTTCGCTTTAGCCGCTGCCTCTGTTTTTGCGCGGGCTTCAGCTTCAACCTTCGCTTTAGCCGCTGCCTCTGTTTTTGCGCGGGCTTCAGCTTCAGCCTTCGTTTTCGCCGCTGCCTCTGCTTTTGCACGGGCTTCAGCAGCCTGCTTCGCTGCCTTCTGCTTACGAGCCGCATTAATCAAGGCAAGCTCCGCCTTAGCCTGTTTTGTGGCTTTTACTGCATTACGTATCCGTTGCCCGGCCTGACCGCTGTTAGCCATCCGTGCATTATCGGCAATGATTTTATTCAGCGCGGCAATGCGCGCATCGGAGGTGTCACCTTTAAATGTCACAATCACCGCATTGAAAGGATTCAGTGTGTTAGCGCTATTGCCGTTACCACTATTGCCACCGCCGACAGCGGGATTTGCAGGCGCCGGGCCAAGGTTAACACCAAAGGCATCGCCACCGACAAGAGGGCTTATTCCTATGGCATTACCATCAGCATTAATAAAATAGCCGGTAAAATCCCCCGGATTCAGGCCCGCTTTCAGGGCCAGTGCATCACCGACCGATCGCGATATACCCGGTGTTGTGCCCGACCCCTTACCAGAAGTACTCCCTTTGCCTTTATCGTGATTGCCTGCATTTCCCTTGCTACCACCACCCGGACTCGGCTCATTTCCGCGCTCTGAACTCCATCCCGTGCCATCACCTTTGCCACCACCGTAGTTAAATCCTGGCATGATGTTCTCCTTTGCTCTTCCTGTCGTTAATGCTGTGCATATACACAGTAAAACAGAGGCTATGCCGGAATCATTCTTACGACCAGACTACCTTGTTGTGTCAGAGAGCAGCGTTACGATGCCAGCCCTTCAGCTAAACAGCTTTAAGGCGTCAATACGTGTCAGCGCCGTATTCAGCGCGGCATCATCGGCGGTCAGGCTGATGCGGATATAGCCTTCGCCGCCCTGACCAAACCCGCTGCCGGGGGCCACGATAATATGCGCCTCCTTCAGCAGCCGCTCGGCGAACGGCTGGGCACGCTCTCCGTCAGGTACAGGCAGCCAGAGGAAGAAGGTGCCCTGATTAGGCGGTACAGGCCAGTTCATGGCGGCCAGCTTTTGCAGCACCCACTCGCGGCGCTGGTGATAGACGTTGGCCAACTGCTGAATCTGCGATGCAGGCAGCGACAGCGCTGTGATGGCGGCATCCTGAATCGCGCCGAACACGGTGCTGTAACTGTGGGTGTGCAGTTTTTTAAACGCCCGGATAATCGAGGCATTTCCCACTGCAAAGCCAAAACGCCATCCTGCCATGCAGAACGTTTTCGACATCGTATAGGTTTCCACGCCCCATTCTTTCGCTCCCGGCTGTGCCAGCAGGCTGGCCGGGATGTCGGCGGCATGGCTGCCAATCGCCGCGTAGGCAAAGTCATGCAGCACCGGGGTGTGGTACTCGCGGGCAAAGGCGAGCGCCGCGTCGAACAGTGCCGGCGTGGCCATCGCGCCGGTCGGGTTGTGCGGATAGTTCAGGATCAGCAGCCCGCTCTGGCGTGCCACCTCTTCAGGGACGCGTGAGAAGTCGGGCAGGAAATTATCCTTCTCCTCCAGCGGGATGCCGTAAAACTGCGCCTGTGACTGCACTGCCGCTGAGCGGTACATCGGGTAGCAGGGATCGGTGGAAATGATCGTTTGCCCCGGGCTGACCACCGCACGCGGGATGCCGTTCACACCGATGTGCGACCCCTGAAACACGGCGATTTCGCTCTCCGGGTCCAGCTCAACGCCATAGTGGTTCAGGTAAAAATCTGCGATCGCCTGGCGCACCTGCGGCTTGCCCCAGAAGGAAGGATATTCATGGTTGGCGGGTGATGCCGCCGTGGTTTGCAGCGTAGCGATAATCGCAGGCGGTGTTGGCTGTCGCGGGCTGCCGCTCGACAGGTCAATCAGTGACAGTTCCGAGGTATCCACCTCTCGTGCCAGTTTTTCCAGCACGCTAAATAAGTTCTCTTCCAGGGCATTAACCAGAGGGGAGGCAGCGAAATCAGGCATTGTATTCTCGAATTAAACAGTGATGGCTCAATATGACATTAATGTTGATGTCGGCCTAAAAGATAAAAATCACTATCGATGTGCAATAAACAGATATGTGATGATTGATTATCCTTATCACAAAAAAGCAAAATTAAACGCCGCTGTTTTACTTACAACCGGAAGAGGGCTGTGATTTAATCAATTTTATTCGCACTCTTTTCAGGGAAAATATTTATGAAAAAGCCCGTTCTTCTCGGCGTTGTTGTTGCTTTGTTATCGACCTCTTCATTTTTTGCTAATGCTCAGGATAAATTAATTCGTGTCGGGTTTAATCCCGGACCTTATAAAGAGCAGTTCGAAAAAGGTGTTGCCCCTTATTTGATCAAAAAAGGGTATAAAGTCGAGTATAAAGATTTTAGCGATGGCATTCAGGTTAACGATGCCGTAGCACGCGGTAATATTGAAGCCAATATTATGCAGCATCCTGTTTACCTGCAATCGGTCAATGAACGCCTGGGCATTGATAACACCGGGATTGTTCAGGTGCCCACACCGCCGATGGGGCTTTATGCCGGTAAGATCAAACAGCTGGCAACCCCAAAACCGGGCACCACTATTTCCGTGCCCAATCAGGCGGCAAACGAGTATCGCGCAGCCCTGGTCCTGCAAAGTCTGGGCTGGATTAAGATCGCCGACAACAGCGATGCGGCCACTTTCTCTCAGCGTAACATTACGGAAAACCCGTATAAAATCGTGCTGAAAGAGATGGATAACGCACAGCAGGTGCGCGCACTTCCCGATGTCGATTACGGCCTGATTCAGGGGAACTTTGCGGTCTCCAACGGCATTAAACTCGACTCCGCGCTGAAACTCGAATCGGCCAGCAGTAAATTTATTAATGTGGTGACCGTCGCCGGTAAAAATAAACAGGCTGAGTTCGCTAAAGACATTATTGCCGGTTATCACTCTGCAGAATTCAAACAGTATATTCTCGGGCATGAGCAGTACAAAGGCTATCTGTTCCCTGACTATCTGAAGTGAATAATGCCATGATTGAGTTTCGCAAGGTCAGTAAAACTTTTTCCAGAAACGGTAATGATATTCTGGCGCTGGATAATATCAGCCTGAATATCGATAAAGGTGATGTGTTCGGGATTATTGGTTACAGCGGTGCCGGAAAAAGTACCCTGCTGCGTTTAATCAATCGTCTTGAATCACCCGGCAGCGGTGAGGTGGTGATTAACGGTGAGTCGTTACAGCACGTCAGTGGAAAACGCCTGAATACCGTAAAAAAAGATATCGGCATGATCTTTCAGAATTTCAATCTGCTGAATTCGAAAACGGTATTTCACAATATCGCCATCCCGTTAATTTTACAGGGACGCGACCGGGCGTTTATTCAGGCCCGGGTGACGGAGTTGCTGGCGTTCGTCAATCTCAGTGACAAAATCCACAGCTACCCTAACGAGCTGTCCGGTGGGCAAAAGCAGCGCGTGGGGATCGCTCGTGCGCTGGCCACTAACCCGTCGGTGCTGCTGTGTGATGAGGCCACCTCAGCGCTTGACCCGCATACCACGGTGCAGATCTTGCTGTTGTTGCAGGAGATCAACCGTCGCTACGGCATCACCATTGTGCTGATTACCCATGAAATGTCGGTGATCCAAAAAATCTGCAACAAGGTGGCGGTGATGGAAAACGGTCGGGTGGTCGAGCAGGGGGAGGTTTTCACCCTGTTTGCCGACCCCCAACATGCGGTGACCGCCAGCTTTGTCCAGTCGGTGATCCACGATCGCCTGCCGCAAAGCGTGGTCGATCTGTTGCAGCGTACCGGTAACGGACAAACGCTGCGGCTGGAGTTTGTTGGCGCTACCGCGCAACAGCCGATCATTAACCGCATTATCAAAGACTACGCCATCGAAGTGAATATCCTGTTCGCCAGTATGTCCGAGGTTCAGAGCACGATCCTCGGCTTTATGATCGTGCAGATCCTGGGCGAGGCAGAGCAGACCGACAGCGCCGTGCGTTACCTCCGCGAAGCAGGAGTGAAAATCACCCATGTTTGACTTTATCGATACCGCCGTGACCGGCGATCAGTTCCTGCTGGCGCTGCATGACACCCTGGTGATGATCGCCGTGTCGCTGGGTTTTGGTTCATTGCTGGGGGTCCCGCTGGGGATTGTGCTGGTGGTGTGCCGTCCTGGCGGCATCCTGCCGAACCGTTTTGTCCATCAGGTGCTGAACCCGGTGATCAACGTCCTGCGTTCGCTGCCGTTTATTATTTTGCTGATCACCATTCTGCCCTTCACCCGGTTGCTGGTGGGCACCACCATTGGGACGGCGGGCGCGATTGTGCCGCTGATTGTATTTATCGCCCCGTATATTTCGCGGCTGGTGGAAAGCTCCCTGCTGGAAGTTGATGAAGGCATTCTTGAAGCGGCCGATGCGATGGGCGCGACGGTCGGTCAGACCATCTGGCACTTTATGCTGCCGGAGGCCGCGTCTTCACTGATCCTCGCCCTGACCACGGCAACCATCGGGCTGCTGGGGGCGACCGCCATGGCGGGCACCGTCGGTGGCGGCGGGATTGGTGACCTGGCGATCACTTACGGTTACCAGCGGTTTGACGCCTTTGCCACGCTGGTGACAGCGCTGGTGCTGATCGTCATCGTCCAGCTAATTCAGACACTCGGCACCCGTCTGTCGCGCCGCATCCGACGCGAATAACGGCCCTCTTTTTAACGTTTTAAGGAGTTATAACATGCCAGTTGTAGAGAGCTTCACCCTCGACCACACCCTTGTCAAAGCGCCGTATGTGCGCCAGGCGGGTTATGAACGCCATGCGCTGGGCAGCGTGGTGCAGAAATTCGACCTGCGCTTCCTGCAACCGAATGCTGACGCCATTCCCACGGCGGCCTTGCATACGCTGGAGCACCTGCTGGCCTTTGGCCTGCGCGAAGAGCTGGAAGGCGTTATCGATATCTCGCCGATGGGATGCCGCACCGGGTTCTATCTGATCCTGTGGGATGAGCATCAGCCTGCGGAGATCGCCGCGGCATTAACACGTGTGCTGGAACGTGTGGTGACGGCAACGGATGTGCCTGCCGTGACGGCGCTGGCCTGTGGCAACTACCGTGACCATTCGCTGTTCTCCGCTCAGGAGTATGCGAAGCAGGTCCTTGCAGCAGGCATCAGCGACGACGCCTTCAGGAGGTAATCTGCGATGCTGATGCTCGATTTCAGTGGGCAGACCGCCGTGGTCACCGGCGGTTTGCAGGGGATCGGCAAAGCGATTGCCGATCTGTTATTCGAGGGAGGGGCGAATGTGGTGATTGGCGACATCGCTGCCCCCTCGCGCCAGCAGCAAGAGCGTCAGCTGATCGTGCCGGTGGACGTGGCATCACGCCCGGCGGCACAGGCGCTGATTGATGACGCTGTCGCCACCTTTGGCGGCGTCGATATTCTGGTGAACAGCTGCGGCGTCTCGGCAATGAGCCCGGTGGATGCGATGAACGATGATGACTGGCAGCGTATTCTCGATGTGAATGTCAAAGGCCTCAGTTATTTGTCCGAAGCCGCCATTCGCGTGATGAAGGTGCGACAGGCCGGGCGCATTATCAATATCGCTTCCCAGGCAGGAAAAAACGGCTACCGGCTGATGGGGCAATATGTTGCTTCCAAACATGCGGTGCTGGGCCTGACGAAGGTGATGGCGATTGAGCTGGCGCGTGACAATATCCTGGTGAATGCGGTGTGCCCCGGCATTGTGGAAACCGAAATGAAGTGGCGTGAACGGCGCGAAGGGGCAGAACTGCGCGGCCTGACGCCGGAAGCGATCTACGCGGAAGACTGCTCCCAGGTACTGCTGGGGCGCACGGCACAGCCTCTTGATGTCGCCAACGTGGTGGCTTTTCTCGCCAGCCCTCTCTCCTCTTATATGACCGGCCAGGCGATTAACGTCACGGGCGGCATGACGATGCACTGATGAGCACACAACCCGATAAACCCGACAACCACGACCTGGCGGTAATGCACTGGGGAACCTATCGCGTTGCCGTCACCGACGGTCAGCTCACCGGGATCAGCCCGGTGGAGTGGGATCGCAATCCGTCGAAAATCGGCCAATCCCTTCCGGGCGCCGTGCAGGGATCGTCACGCGTCCAGCGTCCGGCGGTACGGCTGGGTTATTTAAACAACCGCGCGGCCTCCCGTAACGGGCGCGGGCGCGAACCCTTTGTGGAGGTGAGCTGGGACGTAGCGCTGGCGCTGGTGGCAGATGAACTGCAACGGGTAAAAACGGAGCGCGGTAATGAGGCGATCTATGCCGGATCTTATGGCTGGTCGAGTGCCGGACGTTTTCACCATGCGCAGAGCCAGTTGCACCGTTTCCTCAATGGCTTCGGTGGCTACGCGGGCAGCACCAATACCTACAGCATTGCTGCAGGGGAGCGCATTTTGCCGCATATCCTCGGCGATCTGGATGATCTCCAGCGCCAGCACACCCACTGGCCGGTGCTGGCAGAGCACTGTGAGCTGTTTGTGGCGATCGGCGGCCTGCCGCTACGCAATGCGCAGGTTAACGGCGGTGGCGCGAACGATCACGCCCTGCAACACTGGCTGGACACCTTGCGCAGTAACGGCACGCGCTTTATCAATATCAGCCCGGTGAAAAACGATCTGTCGGCGGTTGATGATGCGCGCTGGCTGGCGATTAAACCCGGCAGCGACACGGCGCTGCTGCTGGCGGTGTGCCAGGTACTGGTGGACGAAGGTTTATATGACAGCGACTTTGTTGCCAGCCACACGGTGGGATTTGAACCGTACCGTGCTTATCTGCTGGGAGAGCATGACGGCGTGGTGAAAACCCCGGCGTGGGCCGCGCCGCTCACCGGCTTAAGCGCTGACAGCATTCGCGAACTGGCGCGCGAGATGGCGCACCATAAAACCATGATCAATGTTGCCTGGTCGGTGCAGCGTGCACGCCAGGGCGAGCAGGCATTCTGGGCGGTGGTGGCGACCACGGCGCTGCTGGGGCAGATCGGCACCCCCGGCGGCGGGCTGGGGTTTGGCTATGCCTCAACGAATCTTGCCGGATCGGACCGCCATCGCTTTTCCGGGCCACGCCTGCCTGCGGGCGTGAATGCGGTGACCACCCGCATCCCGGTCGCACGCATCGCCGATATGCTGCTGCATCCCGGCGAATCTTATCAATTTGATGGTAAAACGCAGACCTGGCCTGATATCCGCCTGGTGTACTGGGCGGGCGGCAACGTGTTTCATCATCACCAGGATCTGAATAAGCTGACCCGCGCCTGGCGTCGCCCGGAAACGATTATCGTCCATGAGCAGTACTGGACGGCGCAGGCCAAATTTGCCGATATCGTGCTGCCTGCCACCACCTCGCTGGAGCGGGAAGATATTGGCAGCGCCAGCAATGACGGCTTTATGATTGCCATGCGCCAGCACCTTGCGCCAGTCGGACAGGCTCGCGATGACTACGCGATTTTCAGCGATCTGGCTAACCGGCTCGGTTTTGGCGACGACTTTACCCAGCAGCGTGATACGCGCGGCTGGCTGGAAGCGATGTACAACGAGGCCCGGCCGCGTGCGCAGGAAGAGGGCATTGAGCTGCCGCTGTTCGACGCGTTCTGGCAGCGCGGCAAGCTGGAGTATCCGCGCCCGGAAACGCCGCAGATCCTGCTGGAGGCGTTTCGTGCCGATCCGCAGCGTGCACCGCTCAGCACGCCTTCCGGCAAAATTGAACTGTTCTCGTCCACTGTCGCCGGGTTCGGCTATGCGGAGTGCCCGGGGCATCCGTTCTGGCTGGCGCCGGAGGCTGACGACCCGCGCTGGCCGCTGCATCTGCTTTCCAGCCAGCCACGCACGCGGCTGCACAGCCAGTACGATCACGGCAAAATCAGCCAGCAGACAAAGATTGCCGGGCGCGAACCGCTGTGGCTGCACCCGCAGGATGCCGCGCAGCGCGGCCTGTCGGAGGGCGATATCATCAACGTGTTTAACGCACGCGGCTCACTGCTCGCCGGGGTGCATCTCAGTGACGGCATAAGGCCGGGTGTGGTGCAGATGTCGACGGGTGCCTGGTATGACCCGATCAATACCCGCGATGTGCAGCCGCTGGATAAACACGGTAACCCGAACGTATTAACCGACGATCGGGGCAGTTCGCGGCTAGGCCAGGGGTGTACGGCGCAGAGCTGTCGTGTGGAGATTGTCCGCTTCGATGCGCCGCTGCCGCCGATCACCGCCTGGGACCCGCCGGAGTTTATCCCCGACCCCGAAGCCTCACCTGCGCGATAAATCTTATTTGATCCGGAGTTTATGATGCTAACGATTACCGCGCCCACGGCGTATCTGCAACAGCCCGGCCTGCGCAAACAGGCGGGCGAACACATCAAACCTTATGCCCGCGAGCTACGTATTCTGACGTCGCCACGCGCCTGGCAGGCGGTGAACCCTGAGTTGTCTCACAGCCTGGAGAGCGCGGATATACGCTGGCAGCTGGAGTACCTTGACGGTGAATGTACTGACGAGGCCATCGAGCGGTTGCGGGAAAACGTGGTTACCCAGGGCGCGCAGGGCATTTTAGCCCTGGGCGGTGGCAGGGTAATGGACTGTGCCAAAGCGGCGGCAGACACACTGGATGACGTGGTGCTGATTAACTTTGCCACCCTCGCGGCGACCTGTGCGGCATGGTCGCCGTTCGCCATCGTCTACAACGCCCAGGGCGGCCATCATCACGGCCTGCTGGTCACCAAAAAACCTGCATTAGTGCTGGTGGACAGTGAAGTGATTGCTCACACCGATGTGCGCTATCTGAAGGCGGGCATTGTCGATGCGCTGGCAAAATGGTTTGAACTGGAACCGTATCAGCGCCAGAACCCGGGGCGTCTGGGGCTGGATTTGAAGGTGTCGGTGGCCCGCCAGGCGCTGGAGGTGTATGCGCAGTGGGGCAGTGAAGCGGTGATCGCCAATCAAAACCAGCAGGTGACCCCGGCGCTGGAGAAGGTGATTGAGGCCAATATCGTACTGGCCGGGCTTGCCAACAGCGTGCATGACGACCTGCCCACGCCGGGCGTGGCGCATGAGATCCACAACCGCCTGACCCACGAACCGGAGCTGCACGATCTGCTACACGGTGAGAAAGTGGGGTACTGCCTGCTGATCCAGTCACTGCTTGAGCGCGGGCAGCAGCCCGATGACAATCTGCTGAGCTTATTACAGCAGTACGACAGCCCGCTGACGCTGAGCGCGCTGACGGGCGATGTTGCTGCGCGTTTCCGCCAGATTGCCCATGAGATTCATTTCCCCGCCGTCAGCCTCACCCATCTGCCGTTCACGATTACGCAGGAGAAACTGGAGCAGGCATTGGTGGCGACGATAGAATGATGTGATCAATGCGCGAGTGGCATCCTCAGAACCTGCGGGAATATTTGATGAGGAAGCGTTAAGAGCAATCAGGAAGTGGAAATTTACCCCGCATAAACCCTGGCAGGGATTAACGAAGGACTTTACCTTTAGCATTAATATGAAATCGTCGGTTGAATAGCGCGTTATCTTTCATCCCGGCCTGAGGGCCGGGATTATCATTTCTTAGTCAAGAAGATGTCGGCGTTTTATCTCCTGAGCGATCAATTCAGGCACCTCTTTCACTTGTGAAATTGCCCGGTTGTTAACGATGATCTGGCTGGCATTGTCGTAACCAGGTGCCCATAAATCATTGTTGTCGACAACATTTTTATATACGGCAATAAGATTTTTTTTCCATGCGGCTGAGATATGCACGATAGCCGTATCCGGGGAGATAATAAGATCACACTCATGAATTAATGCCATAACGTGATGCAGCGTGTTGAAGGGATTAATGACGACATTATCGGGGAGAGGAATATCGATCTCTTTCCTGTGGTCGAGGAGGATAATGTTGAGATTATCATATTTTTCATTAAGGCCTGCTATTATCTCTGCCAGCTGTTCTTGTGAAAAATTCCGCTCTTTACTTCCGGTAAAAACATTAATGATGACTTTTTTGTTATTAAATGCACTGAGGAAGCTTCTGACATCATCGAAAAAAGCATCAGGGAAATGCAGACTATAAGCGTCATGAGTGATTGGTTTTTTTATCAGAAACTCAGAAATAAGTGAAGCTGCCTGAGTGACATGCTCTTTGTCTCGTTCAAAGAAATTAAGTGATTTACTGTAATGATTGAAACGCTTTTTCTTGTTGAATGCCAGCACTGACTTAGGATTTATTTCACGCAATAGCCGCATTCTGTGAACGGGAGTATCAAACAATGATGGATCAATGACCAGGTCATACTGGTTATTTTTCAATTTTTCAATGGTTATTTCCGAAACAGTATGGTTGAAGCTTTTCAGATAAACCTCTGTGCTGGCATCATCTGCTTCATAAATATTTCTGATAAATGGATTATACTTCACCACAACACTGCTGGACTTCGTCAGTAATATATCAACTTTATAACCTGCCGTATGCAAATTTTTAATAAGAGGAGAGTAAACAACGGTGTCGCCGATGGTCCCTTCATTACGTATAAGTAAGATCGTTTTTATGGAATCTACGTTTAATGTGTTTTTTTTATACTTATCCCATATGATCTTTGCAACGAGTAATTTGGCATCTAATCTTACTTTTTTCATAAAGTAATTTTTGCGTCGATTAAGTTCTCTTAGTTTTTTAAAATGCCCACTAGATACTGAAATGGCAAGTTGTTCGGTCATGGCGAATATCCTTATAAAGTAGATGTGAAAAGTGTAATGTTGTCATGTTTTATTTCAACTTTAATTAATTACAAATGCAATTAATTCAGTGAGTAATTTTTACTTTTTGAATGAATCAGTTTCAGAGGAAATGGTTTGGCAGGTTGGTCACATGTTGTGTGCCATAGTTTATCACTGCTGCGCAGGAAAATCACCGGGCAATTGGCTGTCAGTCTGTTTCATCCCCAATGATTCGAATGGTGGTATCTAAAATTCATCTCAGCTTGTTTAGTGATTTGACTGCATGAGAATGACGTGGCCTGAAAGGCTAATGATTATCGATAGAAGAATAACGGCCGATGTAACCGGCCGTCCATTTTTACCGCCCTGGAAAATTACAGCGCATTAATTTGCCGTAAGATCTCCTGCTTGATCGCCTTCCCTTTAGCTTCATCCTTCACCGGTTCGGGTTGCTGCTGCAAAGCGGCATCCAGCTTCTCACCCAGCGTGGGAGCACCCTGAATCCACGCGTTTGTCTCCTCATCACCGATGATGTTTGCCACAATCGCGGCGGCTTTTTCATAGGTTTGCACGTCGATCCACGGTGTCTCCAGAGAGAATGCCGGGGTCGATGAGGTGACGATCAGCGGAACCTCGGTACGGATATCGCGCGACGAGCTGCCAATGCGAAGCGTGAAGCGGCCTGGCTCAAGCACCCAGTCATTTTTGTCCTCATCAAAATAGGAGAAGGAGCGCTTATCAAGTTTCAGCGTGACCTGCTGCTCTGCGCCTGCTGCCAGGCTGACTTTTTCAAACGCTTTCAGCTCCTGAACCGGCCTGTCGAGGCGCGAAGCTTCATCGTGCACGTAAAGCTGAACCACCTCTTTGGTGTCTCTCTGCGACAGGTTGCGCAGCGGGAGGCTGATCGCAATGCTGCCCTGCTGATCAATATTGAATACCGGCTTATCCGGGCTGGCCTTGCCATACTGTACGCCGGAGTAGGAGAGGCCATAGCCAAACGGATACATCGGCGCGACTTGCCGGATGTCAAAAGCACGGTAGCCAACATAAATCCCTTCACCGTAGATCACCGTTTTTGCGCTGCCCGGATAATTGCCAAAACCCGGTGAGTCTTCCAAACGTTTAGGGAAGGTGAGCGGCAGCTTACCGGAAGGGTTCACTTTTCCGCTCAGGATATCCGCTACCGCATTACCCGCCTGTTCACCGGGTTGCCAGGTAAGCAGAATCGCGTCTGCGTGATGCTCCCACGAGGCCATCTCGACAGGGGCACCAATATTCAGCAGCACCACCACCTTTTTATTCTGCTGATGGAACGCCGCAGACACCCTGGCAATCATCGCCACCTCATCCGCATGCATCGCCATGGAATAGCGATCCGCCCCCTCGGTAGAACTGCGCCCGATTGAAATCAGGGCAATATCACTCTGCTGCGCCGCGCTGGTGATAGCGGCATCGCTGGCCTGCTCATCCAGCGTTTGTCCCCCGGCGGCATCGATCAGCGTTAACCCGGCGTTTTTCAGCCCCTGCGGTAACGTCACCAGCCGTTTAGGATCGATATTGACCTCCGCGCTTCCCCCGCCAACCACGAAGAAATTACTGATGTTATGGCCGAACGTTGCCACACGCAGCGAAGTAGTGAGCGGCAGCGTTTCTGCATCGTTTTTCAGCAACACCATGGCATCGGCCGCCGACTGACGCGCCAGTAACGCATGATCGGCAGGCATAGGATCGCGGGTGGGTTCGCCACCTTTAAAGCGGTGGGTTTTGATCACCACACTCAGGATATTGCGGACGTTTTCGTTGATCTGATCCTGCGTGATCTCGCCGGATTTGATGGCCGCGAGGATCACGTCTTTCGGGTCGGTATTGCGGCGCAGGAACGGCGTGTCCTTTTTCGACAGCCCGCCCGGCATATTAAGATCGTTGCCATTCTGCAATGCCCTGACTGGATCGCTGACACCGTACCAGTCCGACATCACCAGGCCGTTAAACTTCCACTGGTCGCGCAGCACGTCTTTCAGCAGCCAGGCGTTTTGTGAGGCGGGGGTGCCGTTAATCGACGGATAAGAACTCATCACCGCCCAGGGCCGGGCTTTTTCCATGGCGTATTCGAAACCGGGGAAATAGATTTCCCGCAGCGCACGCGGAGAAATAATTTCGTTCACCGTCTGTCGGCGTGTTTCCTGATTATTCGCAGCAAAATGTTTCACCACTGCGCCCACGCCCTGCGCCTGCATCCCGTTGATATAGCTCACCGTGATCATGGCATTCAGCCACGGATCTTCGGAGAAGTATTCAAAGTTGCGGCCGTTCAGCGGGTTGCGCTGAATATTAATCGCCGGGCCGAGCATTAAGTCGACGCCATACTGTTTCGCTTCATTGCCTATCGCGCCGCCGACCTGCTGGATCAGCGCCGGGTCCCACGTGGCTGCCATGGCGATGGACACCGGGAACGCGCTGGCGAAACGCTTCTCACCGCCGGTGGGGCCTGCCCCGAGCCTGACGCCAACCGGGCCATCGGCAAAGACAATTTGCGGGATGCCCAGCCGGGGGATGGCGAAGGTTGAACCCGCCGCGCCCGCCACTTTTTCGGCATTGTTCATGCCGGTGCCCGTCACCAGAGCAGCTTTCTCTTCCGGCGTCATGGCGGCAATGACCGCAGATATCGACTCAGCATCTTTTAACTGTGGAGCGGCCCAGGCGGGTGTAGACAGGAGGATAACGGCAGCCGACAGTCCGGCCTTATGTGATTTCATACTCATCCCTTAGCATTTTTACGGAGGCTAAAAAATGAGATTACCAAAAATGTTGATATATTTTAGTGACGTAGGTTGCAGGTTGTTAGCATGCCTTTGGATGAGTAAATTTTGATGCAGCCTGTTTATGTTTACAAAAAAGACGCTATTTGGTGTTATTTTTGTAGAGTTAACCGTGCAAGATTGAAATCGCTAATATTACTGCCTATACCCGCACCGTCAGACAACTGGTCCGTAACTATTCTATTTTACCCGATGGATACAGTGACATATTAATTAACGTTGAAACGTTAGATGAAGTGATGGCGGATAAACTTGTCGCTTTCCCTGCATCAACGAAGTATATCCGCTATCGTGATATGTGGGATCTTGTATGGCTTAAACAACAGGGGGCGAGTGTGAATTCCGCTCTGGTAAGTAAAAAGTTGTTGGATTATCACATTGAGGATTTTTGTGAAAAAATCCAGGCGCGAGTTGATTCCTTGCCGAATATTATCTCTGGCGGTGATTTTCATCAGGAAATGAAACGATTTATTCCCGCTCCAGTTTATGAAACCTCGCTAGCCAGAGAAGGGTTCTCACTATTTTTACAGGCTACGTTAACGGAGCTATTGGTGCAGTTGAAAAGTGAGCTTTATGAGGGGAACGATAATCCAGATCTATTCATTCTGTAAGATATATTCAAGTTATCCTTACCTGAAATCTACCCAACCCCCCAAACGCAAAAAAACCGCCACAGGCGGGTTCTTCTAAATAGTGGTGCCCGGACTCGGACAAAAACGCCGGGAGCGTTTTTGCATGGTGCTTTAGCGCCAGCCCCGTAGGGGCGAGTCTCATGGATGAGACGAGTCATCGAACGGAGTTCGATGGAGAGTCCGTAATCCAGAAAGCAAAAAACCCGCCATAGGCGGGTTCTTCTAAATAGTGGTGCCCGGACTCGGAATCGAACCAAGGACACGGGGATTTTCAATCCCCTGCTCTACCGACTGAGCTATCCGGGCAACGGGGCGCATTAAACCTTATGCCACTGCCAGCGTCAACGGCTTTATGGTGAAAAGCCGACTGATTGCACTCTTTTCCACCAGTCTGTTGTGAAAGCCCCTCTTTTAGCCTGTTTTATCACCCATCCTGACTGCATTTTATGCCCTGGTTTATGCTGGGTTTTTCGCTTTATACGCGATAAAACCGGGTTGTTAGGATTATTCTCAATGCTGGCATGAAACTGTCACAATCGCCTGTCAGGCTGGGGCTAACTGAGGATTACTGGCCGCGTATCATGCACTTAGACTTACCGCCTTTAACACCCCAACGTCTGCCATCGCCGCATCTTACCGCGCGCGATCTCTGTATTGAGGTGCCTTTTGTCACACCGGATGCCGATAACCTGGCCGTGATGGAGCTGTTTACCAAACAACCGTCACTGACCAGCCTGCCGGTGGTGGAGCAACGCCATCCGCTGGGGCTGATTAACCGTCATCTGTTTTTATCGCAGATGTCGCGGCCGTTCTTCCGTGAACTGTATGACCGCAAAAGCTGCATCGCCTTTATGGATAAAATGCCGCTGGTGATCGATGCGGCCAGCACGCTGGATAGCGTGGCGCAGCAAATGGTGGCATCGGGCGATAAGTCACTGACAGATGGCTTTATTCTCACCAGTGCGGGTGAGTATATCGGCATCGGGCTGGGTATTGATCTGATCAAAACCGTCTCGGATCAGCAGGCGCGTCAGCATCAGCAAATTATGCAGAGCATTGAATATGCGCGGGTGATCCAGGAAGCGATGCTCGACCAGTCACAGCGCTTACTGGTGCAGCAGCTACGTGATAGTTGCCTGTGCTGGCAGCCGCGTGACTGCGTTGGCGGTGACTTTTACGCCTTTCACACCTTTCCTCACGGCTGGCTGCTGTTAATGGCAGATTGCACCGGGCACGGCGTACCGGGCGCGTTTATGACGGTCATCCTCTCTTCGGCGCTGGAAAAGGCGCTGACGCAGTGTGAACCGGAGCAGCCGGAGCAGTTACTCCAGCATATCAATCGCTACATTAAACAGACGCTGGGGCAGTTGCAGCAGTCGGAGCAGACCTCGTTGTCGAACGACGGCTGTGATGCGCTGGCGCTGTTTGTTGATACCCGCGAAGACCGCATGATCTGGGCCGGTGCGCGTATCTCCGGTTTTCTGCTCTCGACGGTGAGCGAGCAGGCCATTCTGCTGAGCTGCGATCGCATGGGCGTGGGTTACACCGATACCCCGGTGGACTACGAGTGGGCGCGCCATGAACTGCCGCTAAAACCCCAGGATCTGTTCTTGACCTTTACCGATGGTCTGACCGATCAGATCGGGGGCGAACGCCAGATTATGTTTGGCCGCAAGCGTATTCAGGCAGAGCTGGAACGCAACCGGACGCGCCCGATGAGCGAGCTGGCGGAAGGGCTTCAGCAGACCTTGCTCGCCTGGCAGGGGCAGCAGCTGCGGCGCGATGATATGACATTTTTAGGGTTTCGTTACTGATGAACCGGGGCAACGGGCAAAAGAGCACTATGAACACTGATCCGATAATCAGCGGGCTGCTGGCGGACACGCCGCACGATGTGGTGGCGCTGCGTTACACCGGTTTTTTCTCCCAGCACAATATTACGGCGATGGGGGAGGTGATCCGCCTCTATCTGGAGCAGAACGAGGCATCGTTTGTCACCCGGCGTAAGCTGTTCTCCACTTTTGTGGAGATGGTGCAAAATATCCTGCGCTACTCCTCAGACAGCCGGGCGCTCTGCAAAGATAATGACGAAATGCGCTTTGGCGCGATCTGTTTTGGTCTGCATGACGGTAAGTATGTGCTGGAAAGCGCTAACCTGGTGCGACCGGATGAATCCGCGCGCCTGAGTGAATGCCTGCTGGCGCTGCGCAATATGAGCGCGGAAGAAATTAAAGTGACCTACAAGCAGTCACTGCGTACAGAAAGTCCGGCCTGGAGCAAAGGGGCGAATATCGGCCTGCTGACTCTGGCGCGGGACGCCAGCCAACCGCTGGAATTTACTTTTCACCAGGTTGCATCGACGGATCTCTCGGCGTTCTACCTGAAAGCGACTATCTGACAGGGCACACCTTAGCTATGAACAACATCTCCATGCCTGCAACCAGCAGCACTCCCGCCGTGGACTTTGATTTCGCCAGCGGCAGGCTGTCGCTCAGCGGGGAATCCTGGCCAGAAAATGCCGCCGCTTTTTACCGTCCGCTGATGGCCGCGGTGGAAGAGTGGCAGGGCAGCGCCTTTTTCCGCAACCTCAGCCTGGTCAGCATCCATGTGGCACTCAGCTACTTCAACAGCTCCAGCACCAAAATGTTATTCGGCCTGTTTGGCGTGTTGAACGAAGCGGCCGTCAACGGGGTTCGCACCGAGCTGCACTGGTATTACGACAGCGAAGACGATATTTCCGAAGAGTTCGGTCAGGAGCTGAGTATCGATTTTTCAGCGATCACCTTCCATATGCATCCGGGGGGCGCGGAATGATGAGCATCGATGAGCTGTTCACGCATGAAAATGCCATTCTTGAGCAGGCGCGGGATATTGCCGCACGCGAGCACCTTGATGCGGAAACCTGTCGTGCGGCGTTACTGACCCTCAGCGGCCACTATCAGCGCATGATGCGTGAGTCGTGGCGCCTGATTTCCCGCAGTGACCGTGCTGAGCGCGAACTGACGCTTCTCAACGAGCAACTGCGCCAGCTGGCGTTACGGCTGGAGTACGAAGCCACGCACGATCCGCTGACCGGCGTGTATAACCGCAGCGCCATCATCAACCAGATCGGCAGCGCACTGCATCAGGATGACGCCTCCCTGATCCTGCTCGATATTGACCATTTCAAAGCCATTAATGACCAGTACGGCCATCCCACCGGCGATGCGGTGATCAGTGAACTGATCAAACGGATTGAGAACTCGGTGCCAGAGAGCGGCAGTGTGGGGCGCGTGGGGGGCGAGGAGTTTACCATCCTGCTGCCGGGGACCAGCATGGGGCAGGCGGCGGTGGTAGCCGGTTATATTCATGCCTCGCTGAATGCGTCCGTGCTGAACTCCCTGCCGGATCGGTTGGTGACCGTCAGTCTGGGCGTCAGCTGGGGGGCTTCACGCAGTAGTTTTGACACCCTGTATGCCGAGGCGGATGCCGCCTTGTATGAGGCGAAGCGTGCCGGGCGTAACCGGATTCATTATGCCAGCCAGCGTGCCGCCCTGGGATAAACCCGACATTTTTTTCTGCGGGTATCCGCTATTCTGCCGGGCCGCTGGCATTGAACCCGGTACTAAAAAATGCCATTATTGCGCAAATTTTGACAACCCCGTCATCCCTGCACACTGAGGTCACCGCCATGAGAGGTTCACTGCTGTTGTTCAGCATCTGTAACCCGCATCTGCCGATGCAGCCTGGTCGATCTTATTGCTGTCATACCTTGTCGATAAATTCTCTCACCATGCGGTGAGGTCTTTCTACGCTTAACTGTTGGCCATGCGTAAAAACAGACGAGATCTGATTTTACTGATGTCTATCGGTTGAAGCTGAAGTCATTCTGCTGAAAACCCAACATGACTGTTCGCCGGGAACGCGTGCGCTTTGCTGCCGTTCCTATTGCTGTGCCTCTGGCACCCACTCATCCTTGACCGTTAGGGATTTGTGCATGACTCCTCTTAAAATTGCAGCCAGCACCACTGTGGCAATCCATCTCCAGACCGGGCGCGAAGTCGTTACGCTGGATAATACTGATTTCACCGATGTCGCCGCGGTGGTTCTGTCCGTTTCTGACTCACGCTCAGGCGTGCTGGCGCTGCTGCGTCATACCGGTTTTAACCTGCCGGTGTTTATTGCCCTCGACGATGCCGCGCAGGCGGTTGACCTGCCTGAAGTTGATGGCGTGCTGACGGGGGAAGAGGGCGATGCTTCGCTGCTGGAAACCGCCGCAGCCGGGTATCAGGCCAGGTTGTTACCGCCGTTTTTCCAGACGCTGACCAAATACGTAGCGATGGATAACACCACCTTTGCCTGCCCGGGGCATCAGGGCGGTGAATTCTTTAAAAAGCATCCGGCCGGACGTCAGTTCTTTGACTTCTTTGGTGAGAACGTGTTTCGTGCCGATATGTGCAACGCTGACGTGAAACTCGGTGATTTGCTGATCCACGAAGGTTCAGCCAAACATGCGCAAAAGTTTGCAGCGAAAGTCTTCAACGCGGATAAAACCTACTTTGTGCTGAATGGCACCTCCAGCGCCAATAAAGTGGTGACCAATGCGCTGCTGACCCGTGGCGATCTGGTGTTGTTCGATCGCAATAACCATAAATCTAACCATCATGGTGCGCTGATCCAGGCCGGTGCGACGCCGGTATATCTGGAAACTGCCCGCAACCCGTTTGGGTTTATTGGTGGCATTGATGCGCACTGCTTTGATGAAGCCTATGTGCGTGACCTGATTAAACAGGTGGCACCGGAACGTGCCGGGGATGAACGTCCGTTCCGTCTGGCGGTGATCCAGCTCGGCACCTACGATGGCACGGTGTATAACGCGCGCAAGGTGCTCGACAGCATCGGCCACCTGTGCGACTACATCCTGTTTGACTCCGCCTGGGTGGGCTATGAGCAGTTTATTCCCGTGATGGAAGCCTGTTCGCCGCTGTTGCTTGACCTGAAGCCGTCCGATCCCGGCATTTTTGTTACGCAGTCCGTGCATAAACAGCAGGCCGGGTTCTCGCAGACTTCGCAGATCCACAAGAAAGATAACCATATCCGTGGCCAGCAGCGTTTTTGTAGCCACAAACGCCTGAACAATGCGTTTATGCTGCATGCATCTACCAGCCCGTTCTACCCGCTGTTTGCTGCGCTGGATATCAACGCCAAAATGCATCAGGGCGAAGCGGGACGACGTCTGTGGCATGAGTGCGTGGTGCTGGGCATTGATGCACGTAAGGCGATTCTGGCGCGCTGCGAGATGATTAAGCCGTTTATTCCCGATGAGGTTGACGGCAAACCCTGGCAGGATGCGCCGACGGCGACGATCGCTTCCGATGCGCGCTACTTCAGCTTTGCACCGGGCGCGTCGTGGCATGGCTTTGGCGGTTATGAGAAAGATCAGTATCTGGTCGATCCGTGCAAGCTGCTGCTGACCACGCCGGGCATTGATGCTGCCAGCGGGAAATATGCCTCTTTCGGTATTCCGGCAACGATTCTGGCGAACTATCTGCGTGAAAATGGCGTGGTGCCGGAGAAGTGCGATCTGAACTCCATTCTGTTCCTGCTGACACCGGCAGAGAGCATGGAGAAGATGGCGAAGCTGGTGGCGAAACTGGCCCAGTTCGAACAACACATCAAAGAAGATGCGTTACTGCGCGATGTGCTGCCGACGATCTACCGGAAAAATGCGGCGCGCTACGAAGGTTACACCTTGAAGCGACTGTGCCAGGAGATGCACGACCTGTATGTCAGCCATGATGTGAAGGATCTGCAAAAGGCGATGTTCCGCCAGCAGAGCCTGCCAAAAATGGTGATGAACCCGCAGGATGCCAATATCGAATTTATTCGTGGCAATGTGGAGCTGGTGCCCATTTCACAGGCAGCCGGGCGTATTGCGGCTGAAGGCGCGTTACCGTATCCACCAGGCGTGCTGTGTGTGGTGCCGGGTGAAGAGTGGGGCGGGGCCGTGCAGCAGTATTTCCTCGCGCTGGAGGAGGGCATTAACCTGCTGCCGGGCTTCTCGCCGGAGTTGCAGGGGGTGTATGCCGAAACCGACGAGCAGGGTGTTAAGCGTTTGCAGGGATACGTTTTGGTGTAAAAAAACCGGGTCGGGCGTGCCCGACCCCTACTAAACGCGGTATCACTTGGCAGCATTGCGTGCCCGACCCCTACGAAATGCGGTGTTATCTTGCCGCGTCGCGTGCCCGACCCCTACTAAACGCGGTGTCATCTGGCAGCATCGCGCGCCCGACCCCTACGAAATACGGTGTTATCTGGCAGCGTCGCGTGCCCGACCCCTACTAAACGCGGTGTCATCTGGCAGCATCGTAGGGGCGAGGCATGCCTCGCCCAGGTGTGTATCCGACCTCAGGTATTGAGCGCTTCTTCCCGTGCCTGGCGCACAATCGCTTTCGCGATCCATTTGCCAATATCCTGCAGTTCGTCGTTATCACAGCCCCAGATATCTTTCATCACCAGAAAAATCTCCGAACCGTAAACCAACGACAGTGAACGCACCACGCGATCCATCAAATCGGGTGTCAGCTCTTTGTTGAGCGGTTCCACCACCTGCATCAGCATCGCTTTGCGATTTCCGCGCACCAGCTTCTCTTTCAGTGGCACGGCATCAACCGACTGCGACTGCGCCCACTGCGTCAGCGACAAATGCAGCGCCGCACGCAACGTTCCCTCGTGTTTCAGCATACGCGGGAAGGCAAAACTCAGCAGCTCATCAATGCGTGCGTTGGCATCTTGCTGAGTGGGCTGCCAGTTTTTGATGGGGCTGAGTGTTTCAGACACAATGGCCGAGACCAGCGCACTCTGCGTGGGGAAGTAGCGATAAGCAGTGGCGCGTGACAGCTGTGCCTCCTGCGCAACTTCGGTAATCGATGGAAATGCGCCGTTATCAAACATCTTCATCGCGGTATCAATTAGTAAGCGGCGCGTTCTGGCTCGTGTTGATGTGAGCCCCAAAACGCTAGCGGAATCCCTTTGCTCCACAATAACCTCATTATCCAGTTTAACCTGTTTCTTTATCGGGCTGGTGGGCGTGACAGCACGTTCACCAGTGTTGACAACGGGGGGCGGCCTGCGCCATTCCCCGCTGTTATAAGCGTAGTCAAAACTCGACGAGACTCATATTTCATTCAATTGATTTATCAATCTTGAAGGTGCTACTGTGAGTTTTCCAGACTCAATCTCTTCAGTGATTCAAAGTTATTTACGTTTTTATATCAAGATTATCAACTCTTTATTGATCTAAATAACAGGTTATCGTAACGCCCATGAAAAATGATACTGGATCTATCTACGTTGTTGCTACAGCGGATACTAAAGGAAGGGAACTGTTTTATGTGCGCGATCTGATTGCTCAGGTCGGCGTACCCGTGGTGACAGTTGACCTGTCTACTCAACCACTTAGCCGCGCTTTTGAGGGGAATATCCCGGCCGCCATGGTGGCGGATTATCATCCCCAGGGGCGCGATGCTGTCTTCTGTGGCGACCGCGGTAAGGCGATTAACGCCATGGCACAAGCTTTTGAGATTTTCCTTAGTCAGCGTAATGATGTCGCGGGGATTATTGGGCTGGGTGGCTCAGGCGGTACGGCGCTGATCACACCAGCGATGCAGGTGCTGCCCGTCGGTGTACCCAAGCTGATGGTTTCCACGATGGCCTCTGGCGATGTGTCTGGCTATGTCGGTGCCAGCGATATTGCCATGCTCTATTCGGTGACCGATGTTGCCGGGCTGAACCGGATTTCCCGCCGCGTGCTGGGGAATGCCGCCCACCAGATTGCCGGCGCAGTCCGCTTCCCACTTCCTCCTGATGAAAATGATAAACCTGCCATAGGCCTGACGATGTTTGGCGTCACCACGCCGTGCATAGAGGCCGCCAGTGCCGCGCTGGAAGCCGATTATGACTGCCTCGTGTTCCATGCCACCGGCAGCGGGGGGAAAGCGATGGAGAAACTGGCAGACAGCAATATGCTGTCCGGGATGCTTGACCTGACAACCACTGAAGTCTGTGATTTGCTGTTTGGCGGTGTGCTGGCCTGCGGTGAAGATCGCTTCAATGCGCTGGCCCGCAGCAGGCTGCCTTGCGTGCTCTCCTGCGGGGCGCTGGATATGGTGAACTTTGGTCATCCTGCCAGCGTGCCGCAGAAATACGCCTCACGCCTGTTCTACCATCACAATGCTCAGGTGACGCTGATGCGTACTACCGTGGAGGAGAATATTGAGATGGCACGCTGGATCGCTGAGAAGCTGAACCGCTGCGAAGGGGAAGTGCGTTTTCTGATCCCTGAAGGGGGCTTTTCTGCGCTGGATGCGCCTGGCCAGCCATTCTGGTCGCCCGAGGCCAACCAGGCGTTTATCTCCACGCTGGAGGCAAGCTGTATACAGACCGCACAGCGCCAGATTATTTGCCTGCCCTGGAACATCAACGATCGGCAGTTCGCCGCTGAAGCCGTTGCTCAATTTCGCCAACTGGCGTCGAAAGGAAGATAACCATGCCTGCTTTTAGCCGTCAGCAGATGCTGACGAAATTCAGAGAGATGATTGCCCGTCGTGAACCGATTATCGGCGGCGGCGCGGGCACTGGGCTGTCAGCAAAATGCGAAGAAGCCGGGGGGATCGATCTGATCGTGATCTATAACTCCGGGCGCTACCGGATGGCCGGACGCGGCTCACTCGCCGGGTTGCTGGCCTACGGCAATGCCAATGAGATCGTGGTTGATATGGCCAAAGAGGTACTGCCAGTGGTGAAACATACCCCGGTACTGGCGGGCGTGAATGGCACCGATCCTTTCTGCAATTTCGATAAATTCCTCGATGACCTGAAAGCCCTCGGCTTTTCCGGTGTACAGAACTTCCCGACCGTCGGGCTGATTGACGGTAACTTCCGCGCCAACCTGGAAGAGACCGGCATGGGCTACGGCCTGGAAGTGGAGATGATCGCCCTGGCACATCAGAAAGAGATGCTGACCACGCCCTATGTGTTCAGCGCCGCCGACGCAGAGGCGATGACCGCCGCGGGTGCGGATATTATTGTGCCGCATATGGGGCTGACCACCGGAGGGAATATCGGTGCCTCGACGGCGTTGCAGTTGAAGGACTGTGTGCCGCTGGTGAATGCCTGGGCCGCAGCCGCTAAAGCGGTGCGCGAGGACGTGATCGTGCTGTGTCACGGCGGACCGATCTCCAGCCCGGAAGATGCGCAGTACATTATGGATAATTGCCCGCAGTGCGATGGTTTCTACGGCGCCAGCTCAATGGAGCGCCTGCCAACCGAAGTGGCACTCACCGAAACCACACGTAAGTTCAAGAATATCAGTCGGTAATACCTCACCCGAGATTCCCCAGGCGCAGCTTACTGCGCCTTTTTTATGCGTAGCGCTGCGCAAGTCCAGGCATCTGACATTGCGTCAACGTCATTGAAGTGTATTTTGACTTCAAAAAATGACTTCAAGGATGATGCAATGAGGAATAGAATAGCGGCATTAAGAAAACGACATCGGGATACGTTGCGGCAAATTTTTACCCGCCCGATACCCACGGATCTGAAGTGGCAACGAATAGAAACCTTGATCATTGCTCTTGGAGGTGAAGTCCGTGAAGCACAAGGATCCCGTGTCAGGTTTCTGCTTAATGGCTCACTGGCACGTTTTCACCGCCCACATCCGTCACCGGAGACAGATAAAGGGGCGGTAGTGGCAGTGAAGGAGTGGCTGGAAGAGACAGGAGTTGAACCATGAATAAAGTGATGGCTATACCTAACGTGATGGTGATTGGCGGCCAGCCTGCCGCAGTCAATTTTGTTGCTGAGCTGGGCGCGTTTCGCGGTAAGTTTCTTGGGTTATCGGGTTACTGTGATTTTGTCGCTGACAGTATTACAGGGTTAAAGTGCGAAGGTGAAATCTCCCTGCGTGATTATCTGGCGGACTGCCATGAGAGTGGCATCGATCCCTATGAGCATGAGGAGAAAGTGAAAACCTTCACATTGCGCTATCCAGAGTCTTTTGGCGAACAACTGGCACAGGCCGCCGCAGAACATCAGCTCTCGCTGAATAGCTATATTGTCGCGGCATTAAGCGCGCAAATGAAGAAATGTTGAGGTGAGTCAGGGGCGACCTTTATTGCTGGTCGCCCCTGGCCGATTCATTAATAGCGGTGGTAGCTCTTCTGCGCGTTGTTAACCTTAGACAGGTAACGACGCGATTCTGCCGACGGGTGACTGGTGGTCAGCTTCTGGTAGACCTCAGCAGGCGACAGGTTGTTAATCGCGCTGAAGGCACGGTCTTTATCGCTGGAGAACACCCGCAGTACGCTTCCTGCACCGCCGTTATAGGCGGTGATCACCGCATAGCGGCGCGAGGTGGTGTTATTGATACCGGCCAGGTAGTTGCCCTGTAACAGAGACAGATAGGCGGTGCCCGCATCGATATTGTTTTCCGGGTCGAGCAGATAACTGCGGCTTGGTTTGCCCCATTTCCCTTTCATCCGGAACACATCCACCCCGGCGGTATGCTGTACCACCTGCATCAGGCCCAGTGCATCCGCATGGCTGACTGCATAAGGGTTGAAGCTGGATTCAATCTGCATGATCGCCAGGATCAGCGACTGATCGACGCCATAGCGCTCGGCGGCTTTGCGCACCATCGGCAGATACTTATGCGCGCGTTTGTCGAGGTGGTTTGGCACCATCGGAATGGTGACCGACCAGATCACATGCAGACCGGAATTACGGCGTTGCAGCTTATTCTGGATCAGATAGTCAGCAAAGCTGGCGGCGCGCCCCTGCCAGCGGATCGGCTGGCCGGTATTATCCAGCACCTGGCCATACAGCAGCGGCTCTTTACTGATCTGAATATCTTTGGCGTCGGAATAGAGATCGACATTACCCGGATCTTCCCCGATCAGCAGGGTGGTGATAATCGCCTGACGCAGACTGGCCGTCGGATCGGTTCCTGCGATCGTCTCGATAGTGATGCTACCGGCATCAAAGTTAATGTGGCTACGGGTGTAGTATTGATCGCTGTACTTCACATAGTCTTTTGGACCGGCGATCAGGACTTCATTCATTCCCCAGATATTTTCGATGTTGTGGGCAAACTGTCCCATCAAAATATCAAAACCGTTGGTGTCTTTAATCCACTCTTCATGAGAGGCGTTTTGCTTCTTGCCTGAGCAGGAAACCAGCAACGGCGCAATAATCAGCAAACTTATCAGTTTTTTCTTCATTTTCTCGTGCATCGCCCACAATTTGAGAGGGCCTCATCAGTGAGGCCCAACGACTTATTCTTCCGGCGGGGTATAACCTTCGATATGAACCTCGTGGCCCTCGAACAGGAATTTAATCATCTCTTGTTCCAGTAGCTTACGGTCATCAGGGTTCATCATACTGAGTTTCTTCTCGTTGATCAGCATGGTCTGTTTCGCCATCCATTTTGACCAGGCTTCTTTTGAAATCTCGTTATAAATGCGTTTGCCTGTATCCCCAGGGTACAACTGGAAATCCTGCCCTTCGGCATCACGTTGCAGGAACGTACAAAAAATGGTTCGGCTCATTACTCTTCCTCTTCTGTTACGCGAGCATTCAACGCCATCTGTTGTGGCTGGCGTAACTGCTGTAGCAGGCGCTCTACCGGCGCGGCCAGCCCCACGGCGGGCGGCTGCGCTAAGTTATACCAGAGACCCGGCACATCATCCATTGCCGCACGGGCAGAAGGCAGCTCAAGCCACATTGGCACAATATCCAGATGGAAATGGCTGAAGGTATGGCGGAAGGCGATCATCTGCTGCAGTTTGCTGTCATCAAGCCCGCGCAGCCGCAGTGCCTGGCGCAGTTCTGGCTCAGTGCTGTACTGGGGAAAACAGAACAGCCCGCCCCACAATCCAACCGGGGGACGCTGTTCCAGCCAGACATCCTGCCCTTGCTGCATCAGTAATAAGAAGCCGGTGCGTTCCGGAATGGTCTGCTTCGGTTTTTTTCCCGGGTACTGCGCCCAGCTATTATTTGCGTAAGCAATGCAGCCGAGATTAAGCGGGCAAATTTCACATTTAGGTTTCGAGCGGGTACACACCATCGCGCCGAGGTCCATCATTGCCTGGTTAAACTGGCTGACGCCCTCCGCGGGGGTGACATCTTCACTGATTTGCCACAGGCGCTTTTCCACCTCTTTCTTACCCGGCCACCCACCTACCGCATAGCAGCGGGCCAGCACGCGTTTGACGTTGCCATCCAGAATCGGGAAGTGCTTGCCCAGCGCCAGAGAGAGAACCGCGCCAGCAGTGGAACGCCCGATGCCGGGCAGGGCTTCAACCTCTTCCAGGGTTTGCGGAAAAACACCGCCATGCTTTTCCACCACGGTTTTCGCTGCTTTATGCAGATTACGCGCACGGGCGTAATAACCGAGACCGGTCCACAGGTGCAGCACTTCATCAAGCGGGGCGGCAGCGAGGTCGCTGACGGTAGGAAAACGTGCCATAAATCGTTCGAAATAGGGGATAACGGTTGCGACCTGCGTCTGTTGCAGCATCACTTCAGAGAGCCAGACCTTATACGGTGTTTTCTCTAGCTGCCACGGCAGGGTTTTACGCCCATAGCGCTGATACCACTCCAGTACCTGATGTGAAAACTGCGCTGCCTGCATGTTGTGAATCCCCGTTCTGCCAATCTGAAAACCAGGCAGGGATTCCAGCACAGAGATTAAGGGCTGTAAACCGGATAATCACTGCATTTGATTAACTGCTGCGAGACGCTATGCTGTCAGCGTATTTTTTGGCAGCGATACCCTTCATACTTCATTGCCGCCTTCCTGCACCAAAAGTAGGCCCCCTGAGGGGACTCGAATTATTTTGGGTCTATACTGCAAACCAGTTACGCAGGCGTCTCTGCAACAGGCGGCCTTTATGTTTTCACTTCCTGAAGGCATAATGCCCGCTTTCTACAGTGCACAGCCGCAGGCAGAATCATGAAAAACGATGTTATCTCACCGGAATTTGACGAAAATGGCCGCGCTATGCGCCGGATCCGCAGCTTTGTACGTCGCCAGGGCCGTCTGACCAAAGGTCAGCAGCAGGCGCTGGAGACACTGTGGCCGGTGATGGGCGTTGAGTATCAGCCGGAACCGGTCGATTTAACTGCTCTGTTTGGCCGTGACGCACCGCTGGTGCTGGAGATTGGCTTCGGTATGGGCGCTTCGCTGGTGGCGATGGCTGCCAGCAATCCGCATCAGAACTTCCTGGGTATTGAAGTGCATTCACCGGGCGTGGGTGCCTGCCTGGCGACGGCGGAAGAGGCGGGCGTCAGCAATCTGCGGGTGATGTGTCATGATGCGGTTGAAGTGCTGAATCTGATGATCCCGGATAACTCGCTGGGTATGGTGCAGCTGTTCTTCCCGGATCCGTGGCACAAGGCGCGCCACAATAAACGCCGCATCGTGCAGGTGCCGTTTGCCGAACTGGTATTGCGTAAGCTGAAGCTGGGTGGCGTGTTCCATATGGCGACCGACTGGGAAGCCTATGCAGAGCATATGCTGGAAGTGATGAGCAGCATTGACGGGTATAAAAACCAGTCGCAAGAAGGTAACTGGGTGCCGCGCCCGGAATCGCGGCCGTTAACGAAATTTGAGCAGCGTGGTCAGCGTCTTGGCCACGGTGTATGGGATCTGATGTTTGAGAGGGTTAAATAATGGCTACACAACGCAGTCGTCGTCTTCGTAAGAAAATGCACATTGATGAGTTTCAGGAGTTAGGCTTCTCCGTGGGCTTTACCTTCCCGGAAGGCACCAGCGAAGAGACTATCGACAGCACTGTTGATGCGCTGATCAACGAAGTGATCGACGCTAACGGCCTTGCCTTCGATGGCAGCGGTTATCTGCAGTGGGAAGGTCTGATCTGCCTGCAGAAAATCGGCAAATGCACCGATGAGCATCGTGAGCTGGTTAAAAATTGGCTGGAAGCGCGTAAGCTGAACGATGTGAAAGTGACCGAACTTTTCGACGTTTGGTGGGATTGACGGTCTGACCGCAACAGAAGGTCAGACCCTGCGAAAGTGGGGTAATCGCGCTGTAGAGGCCGATCATTTTTTCGATCGGCCCTCCGGGATGACCACATAAGGGGGGCGGCCATGTTTGTGGTTGCCCCTTTTTCATATCAAGGAGACGATTTATGCGTAAAGCGCTTTTGAGTGGTGCATTGCTGCTACTGGCCGCCGGCCAGGCACAGGCGGATTACCAATGCAGCGTTAATCCTCAGGACGATATCATTATCAGCCCGAATCAGGTCGAGGTCGTTGGCGCCAGCGGGAATCTGAGCATCTCCCCTGTGGGTGATGTACAGCGTAATGGTAAAGTGGCGAATATTGATGATGCCACACGCCAGAAAGCTATCGATTATCAGACTGCGCTACGCCGTGATTTGCCGTGGATTGATAGCGGGGCTAAACAGCGTCTGGAAAAAGGGCGGATTGCGCTGGACCGCGTTATTGTTCAGAAACTGGGGCAGAACAGTAATGTGCGTCAGCGTCTGACCACGCTGGACGGGCAGCTGAAGCAGCAGATGAACCGTATTATCGAGCAGCGTAGCGACGGTTTAACCTTCCATCATAAGGCGGTTGAGCAGGTGCGTCAGGATGGCGAGCGTCTGGTACAAAACGCGATGGGTGGGGTGGTGCAGGATAGTCTGAACGAGATGGGCAGCAAGCAGGCAGGAAACGGCGATAACCCGTTGCAGGCGATTATGGGTAATCTTGGTGGCTTACAGCAGGCGATTCAGGCCGAATGGAGCAATCAGGAGCAGGATTTCCAGAACTTCGGTCATGAAGTCTGTAATCGTGTGACCAGCCTTGAAGGCCAACGCAAGGCGTTGATTGCAGGGTTGAAGTAAACGCTTATGCCGGGCGAGGCTTGCCTCGCCCCTACGGGGATACGCGCGGGCGAGGCATTCGCGTAATTTCGTAGGGGTCAGGCATGCCTGACCCGAACCGCATTACTCCGCTAAAAACAGCTCCAGCAGCGAATTCAGGAACAATTTTCCCTTCTCCGTAATCTGCCACTCTTCAGCCGATTCCGTCAGATACCCTTTGGCGAGGGCGTCATCGATCTGCGCGCGAATGGTGCTTTCCGGCAATCCGGTATAGCGCGTATATTCCTCACGCGGTGCGGCTTCCAGCAGGCGAAAACGGTTCATAAAGAATTCGAACGGCTTCTCGGCATCGGCCACATTGTGGCGCTTATCGAGATATTTACCCGTCATAAAACCGCGCGGATGCTTGGTTTTAGCGGTGCGGATAATGGTACCGTCCGGCTGAGTCAGTTTACCGTGAGCACCGCAGCCAATACCGAGGTAATCACCAAAGCGCCAGTAATTGAGGTTGTGCTCACAGCGGTAGCCGGGTTTGGCATAGGCTGAGGTCTCATACTGCTGATAACCTGCCGCTGTCAGTAACGCATCGCCCTGTTCGAAAATATCCCACAGGTCATCTTCATCTGGCAGGCGCGGTGGCCGCGAGGCAAACAGCGTGTTTGGCTCGATGGTTAGCTGGTACCAGGACAGGTGCGGCGGATTGAGGGCAATCGCCTGGCGCAAATCGTCCAGCGCCTCTTCCAGCGACTGGTCCGGCAGACCGTGCATCAGATCGAGGTTAAAGCTGCGCAGCCCGAGGTTCTCAGCCAGCTGCGCTGCCCGCTTCGCTTCTTCAGGCCCGTGAATGCGCCCCAAACGCTCCAGCTTGGCCGCACTGAAACTCTGCACGCCAATGGAGATACGGTTGATACCGGCGCGCTGATAGCCGCTGAAACGCTCTGCTTCGACCGCCCCCGGATTGGCTTCCATGGTGATCTCAGCCGTGGGTGACAGCGGCAGGCGTGCACGAACTCCGTCCAGCAGCATCTGCATCGCTTCACTGCTTAACAGGCTTGGCGTACCACCACCAATAAAAATGGTGCTGACTTCGCGCCCGGAAGTCAGCGGCAGGTCAATATCCAGATCGTTCAGCAGGTGCTGCACGTACTCTTCGTGCGGCACCTCACCTTTTAATGCGTGGGAATTGAAATCGCAGTACGGACACTTCTGTACACACCAGGGAATATGGATGTACAGGCTTAACGGGGGCAGATTAACCATGTTTCATGGCGCTCAACAACAGCTCTAAGGCCTGCCCACGATGTGACACCGCGAGTTTTTCTGCCTTGCTCAGTTCTGCTGCGGTTTTACCCAGCGCAGGGACGAAGAAGATCGGATCATAGCCGAAGCCCCCTACGCCTGCCGCGCTGCGGGTAATTTCCCCGGCCCAGCTGCCGTGAAACACCAGTGGTGTCGGATCTTCAGCATGGCGCAGATAGACCAGCACGCAGTGAAACTGCGCCTGACGTTCCCCGTCCGGCACCGATTCCAGCGTCGTCAGCAGCTTTTCCAGATTCTGCTGGTCGCTGGCATCAAGCCCGGCATAGCGCGCTGAGTAGATCCCTGGAGCGCCACCCAGAGCATCGACAGCCAGCCCGGAGTCATCGGCAATGGCCGGTAACCCGGTGATGGCCGCCGCATGGCGCGCCTTAAGAATGGCGTTTTCAATAAAGGTCAGCCCGGTCTCTTCGGCAGACTCCACGCCCAGTTCCGTTTGCGCCACGATATCCAGCCCAAACGCGGCTAACAGGTCAGCCAGCTCACGAACCTTTCCGGGATTGCCGGTGGCGAGTACAACTTTTTGCATAGTAGATCCAAGAATATTATTAATTTATAACGTTTTAACCGAGAATTTTGCCCTACAGGAAGGCGGCAACTGAGTGAATCCCCGGGAGCTTACTGTAGTAAGTGACCGGGGTTCACAAGGGCAGCCAACGCATCTGTAGGGTAAAAGACGACAGTTAAAACTGGGCCCAGCCGGGGATGTATTCTAAGCCCAGGAAATTCAGCATATACAGAATCAGAATCACCGCCATTGCCGAGAAGTCGATACCGCCCATCGCCGGAATAATACGGCGCACAGGTGCCATCAGCGGCTCTGTTAACTGAATCAGCACGTAATCAACCGGGTTACGCCCCTGGCTGACCCAGCTCATCAGTGAACGCACGATAATGACCCAGAAGACCAGCACACCCGCCGCTTTCACCAGGATCACCAGACCCAGGTAGAGGAAAATTGGATCCGGCACGAACAGGCGCAACGTCACCGGCCCCAGCAGCACGCTGACGATATAAGCCAGCAGTAATGAAGCCGTATCAAGCGGCCCGATAGACGGGATGATGCGGCGTACAGGTTTAACGATCGGTTGGGTGATTTTCACCACAAACTGTGAGAATGGGTTGTAGAAGTCACACCGTGCCCACTGCATCCAGACGCGCAGTAACAACACTTTGATGTAAATCGCAATCACCGTTGTGACCAGAAAGATCAACGCTAGCATGAGGTTCCTCAGTTGTTGTGATGAACGGCGGTGTGACCGTAGTCGCGCGCGCCGAAAATTGCGGTGCCGATACGCACCATGGTACTGCCTGCCGCGATTGCGGCATCCATATCGTCACTCATTCCCAGCGAGAGGGTATCCACGCCGGGATAATCTTGTTGCAGCTGTTGAAACGCTTCGGCCATCTGCTGACATACCGCCAACTGGCGCGCGTAGTCGGCTTCGGGTGCCGGGATAGCCATCAATCCGCGCAGTGTGAGACGCGGCAGATCGGCTATCTGCTGTGCCAGCGCGGGCAGGTCAGCCAGCCTGATACCGGATTTACTCTGCTCATCGCTGATATTGATTTGAATCAGGACATTAAGCGGAGGCAAATCGTCAGGGCGCTGCTCGTTGAGGCGGCTGGCAATGCGCAGACGGTCAACGGTATGGCACCAGTCAAAATGCTCGGCGACCAGACGGCTTTTGTTAGATTGCAGCGGGCCGATAAAGTGCCAGGTCAGGGCAGAATTTGCCAGTAGCTGGATTTTATCCACGCCTTCCTGCACATAGTTTTCGCCAAAGCTACGCTGCCCGGCTGCCACAGCTTCTTCGACCGCGCTCGCAGGTTTGGTTTTGCTCACTGCAAGCAGATCAATCTCGTGTGGATCACGCCCGCATTGTGCCGCCGCCGCTGAGATCCGCTGGTGGACTTGCTGTAAGTTGTGCTCAATCGAAGTCATAGTCAGGGATGAAATATGGATATTGAGGAAATAGTGGCCCTTAGTGTAAAGCATAATGCCGGGGATCTGCACCTTTGCAGTGGTCATTCTCCATTCTGGCGCTGTGATGGCCGTCTGACAGCGATTGACGGCGAGCCTGAGGTGCAAAATGCATGGCTGGAAAGCGTGGCACAGCACTGGCTGAGCGCGGCCCAGCAGCAGGAACTGGCGCAGCAGGGGCAGGTGGACTTTGCCTTGACGATGCCAGAGGGTGTGCGCCTGAGGGGGAATCTCTTCCGCCAGCGGCACGGTCTGTCGCTGGCGCTGCGTCTTATTGCCCGTCACTGCCCGGCAATGGACGTGTTGCACCTGCCGGAGGTGACACGATCGTTGCTGCACCACAAAGAGGGGTTAATCCTGATAACCGGTGCCACCGGCAGCGGCAAGTCCACTACACTGGCGGCGCTGATTGGCGAAATTAATCAGCATCAGCAGCGGCATATCCTGACGCTGGAAGACCCGGTGGAATATCTGCATAGCAGCGCACAGTCGCTGATCCAGCAGCGTGAGAAGGGCCTGCACTTCAACGGCTTTGGCTCGGGGCTTCGTGCGGCACTGCGTGAAGACCCGGATGTGATCCTGCTGGGCGAACTGCGTGATGCAGAAACCATCCAACTGGCGCTGACGGCCGCTGAAACCGGGCATCTGGTGCTGGCAACGCTGCATACGCGTGGCGCAGCACAGGCTGTGGAGCGGCTGGTGGATGTGTTTCCCGGCAATGAAAAAAACCTGGTGCGTAGCCAGCTGGCAGGGAGTTTACAGGCGGTGATTGCCCAGCGTCTGGTGCAGGCAAAAACGGGCAGGGTCGCGTTGTTCGAGGTGCTGGTTAACTGCCCGGCGGTGGCGAATCTTATCCGCGAGGGGAAAACGCATCAGCTCCCGGCGCTGTTGCAGACGGGCAGCCAGCTGGGAATGCAGACGTTTGAGCAGAGCCTGGCGGAACGGCAAAGATTGGGGGTATTGAGTTAATGTTGTGCCGGGAACGGGCGAGTGATGCCACGCCCCTTCGGCGGGAGGGCGATTGTGTAGGGTCTGGCATGCCTGACCCGTTTAGCTCATTTACGTGTAATGGTTCTCGAACCAGCTTTCCAGAATGATGACCGCAGAAAGCGAATCGACGCTGCCTTTGCTCAGGGCGCGAAAACCCCCGCGCTCAAACAGTTCAGCACGAGCTTCGACAGTGCTAAGACGCTCATCATGCAGCTCAATCTGTACGCCAAAACGGCCATGCAGACGGTTGGCGAATTTACGTGCCCGTACGGTCAGCGGTTGTTCGGTGCCATCCATATTCAGCGGCAGGCCCACCACTACGCGGTCCGGCTGCCACTCTTTCAGCAGCGCTTCAATTTTGTTCCAGTCCGGTACGCCATCATTGGCTTTCAACGCTGTTAACGGGCGGGCTGTGCCGGTCAGTTGCTGGCCAATCGCCACGCCAATACTTTTCGTCCCAAAATCAAAGGACAACATGGTCATACTGCTCATCAGGCGTGTCCTGCTTCACTGGCGATATTATGGATATCGACACCCATACTTTTTGCTGCTTCGCGCCAGCGCTCGGCAATCGGGGTATGGAACAGGATATTGCTGTTGGCGGAGGTCGTCAGCCAGGCATTTTCCAGCAGTTCGCTTTCCAGCTGATCTTTTTCCCAGGCACAATAGCCCAGTGCAACCAGTACCTGTTCGGGTTGATCCGGCGTACCCAGCGTTTCCAGTACATCGCGGGATGTGGTGATCACCGTGTTGTCAGACACACGAATGCTGGAGGCAAATGTCCGCTGTGCGGAATGCAGAATAAAACCGCGATCCTCTGCCAGCGGGCCCCCGGCAAACACCGGTTTATCCAGTCTTGCGTCGGATTCACGTGGCTCTGGTGATATTTTTAGCTTGGTGAGAATGCCGTCAACCGTCAGATTTTCCATCGGTTTATTGACGATCAGCCCCATCGCACCATCATCATTGTGTTCGCAGATATAGACCACTGAACGTTTGAACAGCGGGTCCTGTAGCGTTGGCATGGCAATCAAAAAGTGATGCTGTAAATTCATACTTAGTGTTCTGTAGTCTGGTTAACGCCCGGGCGGTTCGCCACGGGCGTTAATGGGTGAGCGGAGGGCAGTCCGGCCCTGCCGCAACAATCAGGCCAGGCGTTTTTCAATCGCATCCATCAGCATGCCGGTGATAGAAATCGGGAATGCGGCTTCGATCTCGCGAACGCAGGTTGGGCTGGTCACATTAATTTCAGTCAGTTTGTCACCGATAATATCCAGGCCGACAAAGATCAGTCCTTTCTCTTTCAGGATTGGGCCAACGCGGCGGGCAATTTCCCAGTCGCTTTCGGTCAGTGGACGAGCTTCACCACGGCCACCCGCGGCCAGGTTGCCACGGGTTTCTCCCGCTTTTGGAATACGCGCCAGGCAGTAAGGCACCGGTTCGCCGTCCACCACCAGCACGCGTTTATCCCCGTCTTTGATGCCAGGAATAAAGTTTTGCGCCATGCAGTAGAACTCGCCGTGGCTGGTCAGGGTTTCGATGATGACTGACAGGTTCGGGTCTTCTTTCTTGACGCGGAAGATTGACGCACCACCCATGCCATCCAGGGGTTTAAGGATGATGTCGCCGTGTTCCTGCCAGAATTCACGGATCTGGCTGGCATTACGTGTGACCAGCGTATCCGGGGTCAGTTCGGCAAACCAGGCAGTGAACAGCTTTTCGTTACAGTCACGCAGGCTCTGCGGCTTGTTAACGATCAGTGTGCCTTTCTCTTCCGCACGCTCAAGGATGTAGGTGGCGTAAATAAACTCGGTATCGAACGGAGGATCTTTGCGCATCAGCACCACGTTAAGATCGGCCAACGCAATGTCCTGCTCGCTGCCGAACTCGAACCATTTGTCATAGTTCTGCTCTACGCTCAGCAGGCGGGTGCGGGCACGGCCTTCGCCACCACGCAGATAGAGATCGTTCATCTCCATGTAGTGAATTTCGTAACCACGGCGCTGTGCTTCCAGCAACATGGCAAAGCTGGTGTCTTTTTTAATATTGATGGAAGTGATCGGGTCCATCACGATGCCAAGCTTAATCATTCTTTCTTCTCCACTTAGAGCTATCTAGCCTGCAAACTGTCTGCAACGATTACGCTCAAGTATGTTTATTAGTTTTAGCCCAGGTCGCCAAAACGCACCTGCAGGGCGGTAATCGCCGTCAGGGCGGTGGTTTCGGTACGCAGTACGCGCGGCCCCAGCAAAATATCGGTGAAACCATGCTGTGCGGTCATACTGATTTCATCGGACGTGAGTCCTCCTTCCGGGCCAATCAGCAACCTCACGCGCTCAACCGGGAGCGGCAGTGTGTTGATGCTGTGTTCAGCTCGTGGATGGAGATTTAATCTTAACCCGTGATCCTGCTCTGCACACCAGGCGTCAAGTGCCATTGCTGGCCTGACTTCCGGTACGCTGTTTCGCCCACACTGTTCGCAGGCGGCAATGGCGATTTTCTGCCACTGCTGAATTTTTTTCGCCAGACGATCTGCATCCAGCTTTACGCCGCAGCGTTCAGAAAACAAGGGGGTAATCACATTTACTCCCAGTTCTACGGCTTTCTGTATCGTAAACTCCATCTTTTCACCGCGTGACATCACCTGCCCAAGATGCAGATGAAGGGGGGACTCGCGGCTGTCGGCGCGGGTTGCGATGATTTTGACACGCACATTTTTTTTATCTGCCTGAATAATCTCGGCGGCAAAAGTCAGATTTGTGCCATCGAACAATTCCAGGGCCTGGCCTGGCACCATACGCAGTACGCGGCCAACGTGGTTAGCGGCTTCTTCGCTGAGGGCGGTTTCACTTCCTGTCTCTAATGATTCAGGGTGGTAAATGCGGGGTATACGCATGGAAATCCTGTCAAAATGAATGCACGGATGCTGTGCAGTGTAGGTCAGTGATTTTACCGCTGGCAAGCCTGCTGTACATAAGGGTTGTGATTCCCCTGCACACGCGCAATGCGGCGGTCGCGTTCGCACTCCCACTGAGTAGCCGGGTACTGCTTATTCCATGCGGTCATCAACTGGGTTTGCTGTTTTGACATTTGCAGCTGGTACTGGTCACGCATATAGAACCAGGTGCGGGCAATCGCGCCACGGGCGCGCACTGGCGGCTCAGCCAGCTTATTTTTAAAATCGACCTTCATGGCGCACTGGCCGTACTGCGACTCGCCGCCGTTCCACTGGCTGTACATAAAGTTACCGCGATCGCCGTTTACTTCGCCGATAGACGGTTGCAGGTTGTGCAGGTCAGTTTCGATGCGGCGGTAGCCCTCATCTTTGGCGCAGTTTTTCCGGCCGCCGTTTTGCCAGCACTGGCGCTGGTGGCCGAAGCTCCAGGCCGGAACCACATGTTCCCACTCAATACGGCTGGCGCGGTTGGCGTTCTTACGCACCTGATAACCGCATGAGGCGAGGTCAGGAACGCCTTTTTTCCCCTGCCAGTGAATTTTACAGCCGCAGTAGAAAGTGCCGGGCGCACCCTCATTGATCTGCGCAGCATAAGCTTTCGCCTGGTTGAAGCTGTTCTGATGATAGTTATCCAGGCTGAGGGCATGGGAAAAGAAGGCGGGTAACAGCAGAGCAAAGGCCACAGAGGCTAAAATTTTGCGAGACATATTCCAGTAAATCTGTAATCCATGAAAGAGGCAGGGAGAGTAACAGATATGCAGGATATTACGAATAAGTGGCGAAGACAGGTGTCTTAAATTGCCTGAATTTCAATCATATCAGGCAGATTTTAAGATTTCTGGAAGTCACCGGACTTGAGGATGTCACCGCAGTGCAGACAGCGGTATTCGCTTTCACCGCGTACCACCCGGTTATGGCGTCTGACCGTCAGCTGATGCTGCTGACAACGGCAGAAATAGGGGAAGGCCCGGCTACGTACGGATTGAACTGCGAACTGATGGGTACGACGGGCGGGAACACCAAGGATGCTTTCCATCATCCATTTCCACTCTTTACCGTGGGGGGCAACGCGACCGAAATGTTTCCATACCAGCAGGTGGGCCAGCTCATGAGGGACAACTTCATCAATAAACGCCTGCTGATTTTCCAGCAGTAATACCGGATTCAGGCGGATTTCCCAGTGCTGTAGCCAGGCGGTTCCGGCAGCGGTTCCACGCTGCTGATAAACCAGTGCCGGTTCGGGATAGTCGCGCTCCAGCCGCACATTGGCCTGCTGTAATTTTTCACGCAGTTGGCGCATCACGGCCTGTTGCAAAGCGATGGGGAGTCTCTGGGATTTCATGCAGGCAAGAATACGGGCCGACACCGGGCAATTCAAGCTGTAGCTGGCATCTTCTGGCGCTATAAAAAGAAAACGGGCCAGCATCATCGCTGGCCCGTTTTTATCGTGGGTCTTTGGCGTCACTGATTGTTCAGTCGCGCTGACCGATATTGCGTAGTTTTTTACCGCCTAACAGATTGCGTTCGATGTGCTCCAGTGAAACGTTTTTCGTTTCCGGGATCAGCCACAGTGTCAGGACAATAAAGAACAGGTTCAGCGCGCCGTACACCCAGAAGGTGTTGGCGTTACCCAGCGTGTTCAGCATGGTCAGGAAGGTGGCTCCGACAATCATGTTGGCAATCCAGTTGGTCGCGGTCGACACCGTGATACCGAAATCACGCCCTTTCAGCGGCTGGATTTCTGAACACAGTACCCAGATCAGCGGACCGGCACTCATCGCAAAACCAACGATAAACATCAGCAGCATCGCAATAGCGAAGTATTGCGCGCCTTCTGAGTGAATCCCCACGTGCAGCATGGTACCCAGCACGCCCATACCGGCAGCCATCACAATGAAGCCAAGGATTAGCGTCGGCTTACGGCCCCAGCGATCCACCAGACCAATAGCGATAAAGGTGGCCAGCACGTTGATCAGCCCGACAATCACCGTTCCCCACATCTGCTGGGTGGTATTGGTGAAGCCAGCAATTTCGAAGATTTTTGGCGCGTAGTACATGATGACGTTCATGCCGGTGAACTGCTGCATCACCTGCAACAGCACGCCAAGATAGACCGCGCGGCGGAAGTTGCTGTTGTCTTTGAACAGCGACCAGCCAGACTGCTTGATCTTCAGACTTTCACGAATTTCATCCAGTTCACGTTTAGCCTGTTCGCTGGTATCACGCAGACGATCCAGCACCCGCTGTGCGCTGCGGAAATCACCTTTCGCCGCCAGCCAGCGTGGGCTGTTAGGCAGGAAGAACACACCCACCAGCAGCAGCAGGGCAGGGATAGTGATCACGCCGAGCATCCAGCGCCATTCACCGGAGTAGCTGAAGGCAGTATCCGACAAATAAGCACCCAGAATACCGATGGTAATCATCAACTGGTACAGCGATATCATGCTGCCACGGATCTTCTCCGGTGCAATCTCAGACAGGTAAAGCGGAGCAGTATACGATGCGACACCCACCGCCAGGCCCAGCAGTACGCGGGCGACAATCAGCATTTCCGGGTTAGGGGAGAAGGCTGACCACAGGGAGCCGATAACGAACAGCACGGCCCCGATCATCAGGCTTTTCTTACGGCCGAGATAGGATGACATCCAGCCACTGCCGACGGCACCGATTGCGGCACCGAACATCATTGAACTGACTATCCACTCCTGTTGGTGAGGAGTCACGCTGAAGTCTTTCGCGATGAAGGGTAATGCGCCGGCAATAACACCGATATCCAGGCCGAACAGCAGGCCTGCCAGTGCTGCGAGGAAGCAGACAAACAGGGTCATAGCCTTGTTTGATGTCCTGCTGCGTTTTTTATTATCAGGCATGGTCGCCTCCATTAAGTAGTACCGTATGTTGTTGTTATAGATGTTAGGAAACCCTGGTACAGCAGACTGTGCTTCAGATCACATTAGTGTAATCGCTTACACTCTGGAAGTTTCTGAAAAACACTTTTTATCCCGCTGTAACTCTTTGTAACCAGTAAGTCATAGCACTTTATAGCTTTAACCGTTTTTACAATGAACGGCTATCGGACAACGCTGAAAATAGCGCATTTTAGGATTTAGTTGAAGATGTTATTTGTTATAACACTAAGAAAAATAAAGAATTATTAAGTGTAATCGTTATCACTAACTGCGATGTGTTTAGGGTCTTTCAGGCATAAAAAAGGGCACCCGAGGGTGCCCCTGATACATCAGGCTTGAGTTTATTTCAGGCCAGCAGCATCACGCAGCAGTTCAGCTTTGTCGGTTTTTTCCCAAGGGAAATGTTCGCGACCAAAGTGACCGTATGCCGCCGTTTCACGGTAGATCGGATGCAGCAGGTCCAGCATCTGGATCAGGCCGTAAGGACGCAGGTCGAAGAATTCGCGCACCAGCAGGGTCAGTTGTTCAGTTGAGACTTTCTCTGTGCCGAAGGTTTCGACCATGATAGAGGTCGGTTCTGCTACGCCGATAGCGTAGGAGACCTGGATTTCGCAACGATCGGCCAGGCCAGCGGCCACGATGTTTTTCGCCACATAACGTGCTGCGTAGGCCGCAGAGCGGTCAACTTTAGACGGATCTTTACCTGAGAACGCACCGCCGCCGTGACGGGCCATGCCGCCGTAGGTATCAACGATAATTTTACGCCCGGTCAGACCGCAGTCGCCCATTGGGCCACCGATAACAAAACGGCCAGTTGGGTTGATATGGTATTTGGTGTTGGCGTTGATCCACTCCGTCGGCAGAACCGGCTTGAGGATCTCTTCCATTACCGCTTCCTGCAGATCTTTCTGCGAAACGTCTTCGGAGTGCTGGGTCGACAGAACGACGGCATCAATACCAACAATTTTACCGTTGTCGTACTGGAAGGTGATCTGGCTTTTCGCGTCCGGACGCAGCCAAGGCAGGCTGCCGCTTTTACGTACTTCAGCCTGACGCTGTACCAGACGGTGTGCGTAAGTGATCGGCGCAGGCATCAGCACGTCAGTTTCGTTGGTGGCGTAACCAAACATCAGGCCCTGGTCGCCAGCACCCTGCTCCAGCGGGTCGGTACGGTCAACGCCCTGGTTAATGTCGGGAGACTGTTTGCCAATCGCACTCAGTACGGCACAAGAGTTGGCATCAAAGCCCATATCGGAATGGACATAGCCGATATCACGCACGGTCTGACGAGTGATCTCTTCAATATCGACCCATGCGCTGGTGGTGATTTCACCGCCAACCAGAACCATTCCGGTTTTCACATAGGTTTCGCAGGCCACGCGAGCTTTCGGATCTTGCTCGAGGATGGCATCGAGCACAGCATCTGAAATCTGGTCGGCGATTTTATCAGGATGTCCTTCTGATACGGACTCGGATGTAAAAAGGTGTTTAGCCATTTTATTCTTTACCTTGACTCTAACGGGTTGAAAATCGACTGCATGCGCCAGGACCGGAAACCAGTCTGGAAACTCAGACATGACGCCCCCACAGGCAAAGCCATGAGCAGTACAAACAAGACGCTGATAAGCGTCATACTTCAAGCTGTGGCTTCGCTGGCGACGCTTGTTTGTCGCCCTGCTACAACTCGAATTATTCAGGGTATAGAAGTTAACCAGTTTAGACGGATTAACATCTGGACGGCTATTCTAGGTTACTCATTAATCGGATTGCCAGCGTTTTTTCTTTAATGAAAATTTCAACTAATGTTCAAAGTGTCAAATTTTCATGACAGAGGGCGCATTGTGCACATTAAGATTTTGCATAATGTTATACTTAAGAGGTTGTTCGGTGCGGAATTTCAGCGTTTTGTGCTGACTAACCTGCCAGTCGATGGGTTGTTGTCGCGGGTTTTCCCTGCGATAGTAGTTTACTGTTTCGCATCAATGAAATTCGAGGATCGAAATGTCTGACGACATGAAGACAATTAAGGGTTCGTCAGCAGGCGAACAGGGCGTACTCCGTTCCATGCAGGAGGTCGCCATGAGCGATTTGGACGCCAGCAAAATGCTGCGGACTTACAATATTGCCTGGTGGGGTAATAACTACTACGACGTGAACGAACTCGGCCACATCAGCGTTTGTCCCGATCCCGATGTGCCGGAAGCACGCGTCGATCTCGCCAAACTGGTGAAAGAGCGTGAGGCTGAAGGCCAGCGCTTACCCGCCTTGTTCTGTTTCCCACAAATTTTACAGCATCGCCTGCGCTCGATTAACGCCGCGTTTAAACGTGCGCGTGAGTCTTACGGCTATCGCGGTGATTACTTCCTGGTGTATCCGATTAAGGTTAACCAGCATAAACGCGTGATTGAGTCCCTGATCAACTCCGGTGAACCCCTGGGGCTGGAAGCAGGCTCGAAAGCCGAGCTGATGGCCGTGCTGGCCCATGCCGGGATGACGCGTTCGGTGATCGTCTGTAACGGCTATAAAGACCGTGAATATATCCGCCTCGCACTGATTGGCGAGAAGATGGGCCACAAGGTCTATCTGGTGCTGGAAAAAATGACCGAAGTGAAGCTGGTACTGGAAGAAGCGGAACGCCTGAACGTGGTACCACGCCTGGGTATTCGTGCGCGTCTGGCTTCGCAGGGCTCCGGCAAATGGCAGTCGAGCGGCGGAGAGAAATCCAAGTTTGGTTTGTCCGCGACCCAGGTGCTGAAGCTGGTCGAGATTATGCGCGAAGCGGGCCGTATGGAAAGCCTGCAGCTGCTGCATTTCCATCTGGGCTCTCAGATGGCAAACATTCGTGATATTGCAACAGGTGTGCGTGAGTCGGCGCGCTTCTACGTCGAACTGGCGAAGCTTGGCGTTAACATCCAGTGCTTTGACGTCGGCGGCGGCCTTGGCGTGGATTATGAAGGCACGCGCTCGCAGAGCGACTGCTCCGTTAACTACGGTCTGAACGAATACGCTAACAACGTGATCTGGGCTATCGGTGATGCCTGTGAAGAACACGGCTTACCGCATCCGACGGTGATCACGGAATCGGGCCGGGCAGTGACCGCGCACCATACGGTGCTGGTCTCCAACATTATCGGTGTGGAACGTAATGAATTCAGCGAGCCTCAGGCGCCGCTGGAAGACTCCCCGCGCCCGATTGTCAGTATGTGGGACACCTGGCAGGAGATGCATGAGCCGAGCAACCGCCGCTCATTGCGTGAATGGCTACATGACAGCCAGATGGATCTGTTCGATATCCACACCGGTTATTCGCAGGGAACTTACGACCTGACGCAGCGTGCCTGGGCCGAGCAGCTGTATCTCAGCATCTGCCACTATATTCAGCAGCACCTTGACCCAAGCAACCGCGCGCACCGTCCGATTATCGATGAGCTGCAGGAGCGTATGGCGGATAAGATTTACGTCAACTTCTCGCTGTTCCAGTCGATGCCCGACGCCTGGGGTATCGATCAGCTGTTCCCGGTGATGCCGCTGGAAGGGCTGAATCAGGTGCCTGAACGCCGCGCCGTGCTGCTGGACATTACCTGTGACTCGGACGGGACTATCGATCACTACATTGACGGTGACGGCATTGCCACCACCATGCCAATGCCGGAATACGATATTGATAATCCGCCGATGCTGGGCTTCTTTATGGTCGGTGCCTATCAGGAAATTCTCGGTAACATGCACAACCTGTTCGGGGATACCGAAGCGGTCGACGTCTTTGCTTTCGCCGACGGTTCGGTGGAAGTACAGCTTTCTGACGAAGGCGATACCGTGGCCGATATGCTGGAATATGTGCAGTTGAACCCGGCAGAGTTGCTGACGCACTTCCGTAACCAGATCAAGCAAAGTGACCTGGATGAAGAGCTGCGCGCGCAGTTCCTGGAAGAGTTTGAAGCAGGCCTGTATGGCTACACGTATTTAGAAGACGAGTAAGTCTGGCCCCCAAACGGTCATACTGAATTAACGAATCCCTTCCGGGTCGGGCTAACGACGCGGTGGGGATTTTTTTCATCTTTTGTTTGTCAGTCAGAAAGGAGTTGCTATGAATAACACCCTGGGTAACCAGTACGATAACTCGCTGGTTTCTAACGCCTTCGGTTTTATGCGTTTTCCGGTCAATTTTCAGCCTTACGACAGTGATGCCGAGTGGGTGATTACCGGTATTCCGTTTGATGCAGCCACCTCCGGTCGTCCGGGAAGCCGTCTTGGTCCAGGCGCTATTCGTCAGATTTCCACCAATCTGGCCTGGGAAGGTTGCCGCTGGCCGTGGGAGTTCGACCTGCGTCAGCGCCTGAATGTGATTGACTGCGGTGATCTGGTTTACGCCTTCGGGGATTCTCAGGATCTGAGCGACAAATTGCAGGCACATGCGGAAAAGTTGCTGGCTAACGGCAAACGTATGCTGACGTTCGGCGGCGACCATTACATCACGCTGCCACTGCTGCGCGCGCATGCCAAAACATTCGGTAAGATGGCGCTGGTCCATTTTGATGCGCACACCGACACCTATTCTAACGGCCCGACGTTTGACCACGGCACCATGTTCTATACGGCGCCGAAAGAAGGGCTGATCTCACCTGAGCATTCCGTACAGATTGGCATTCGTACCGAGTTTGATAAGTCTCTGGGCTTTAATGTGCTGGATGCTGCTCAGGTCAACGATCGCAGTGTGGATGATATTCTCGCGCAGGTGAAAGCGATTGTCGGCGATCTGCCCATCTATCTGACGTTCGATATCGACTGCCTGGACCCGGCCCATGCCCCAGGCACCGGAACGCCGGTGATTGGCGGCCTGACCAGCGATAAGGCCAGCAAGCTGGTACGCGGTTTACAGGGAATGAATATCGTTGGTATGGATCTGGTGGAAGTGGCACCGGGTTACGATCAGTCCGATATCACCGCACTGGCGGCTGCCAGCCTGGCGCTGGATATGCTGCACGTGCAGGCAGCGAATAAAGGGTAGTTTCCTGTGAGAAGGGCTGACCGAAACAGACGGTCAGCCCCTGGGTTTGCCAGGGCGATCTTTTTTCGGTCGCCCCGTGTTGATTATTTACCAGCCGCAATACGCTGTTTGATGTGGTCTGCGCGCGCCTGGGAAGCCGGGTGCGAATCAAACATGCTGCTTTCGTGAGTCCCTTCCATCTTCGCTAACTTCTCAAAGCTGGTCACCAGGCCCTGTGGGTTGATGTTGCGCTTTTTCAGCAGATCGAATGAGTAGTCATCCGCCTGGGACTCCTGGCTCTGGGAGAACTGTGCATTCACCAGTTTCTCGCCCAGTGCACCTAGCTGAGACTGTGACAGCGATGCGGCAACGCCCCCCGCAGAAGCTGCGGCAGTACGTGCAGCAGTCGTGGCATAGGCCAACTGCATCGCTTTACGTGAGTGACCCAGCGCTACGTGGCCCATTTCATGGCCCAGCACGCCTTCGACTTCGTTATCGGTCATCAGGTCCATCAGGCCGCTGTAAACGCGGATACAGCCATTGGCCATCGCCCAGGCGTTGACGTCTTTGGTCAGATAAACTTTATAGTTTGCCGGGGTACCGTTGATATTGTCGCCCAGTGCCGCTGAGATTTTGCTCAGGCGTTTAGCATAAGTGCTGCTGGCAGGGGCGATCTGCGCTTCGCTGTCCATCTGCTGACAGGATTTATCGCTTAACTCTTTGACCTGTGCATCGCTCAGTGTGGCAGCCTGGTAGGCTTGTGCACCGGACTGCATCAGCGTGTTAGCATCAAAATTCTGACAGCCAGAGAGGGTCGTGGCCAGTGCCAGTGCAGCGAAAGAAATACGTTTCTTCATTCCAGTTCATCCATTTAGGTAACAAGGTAGGAAAATCATTAAGTTGAAAAAAAACGTCGGGAAAAAAAAGCCGACGGAAGAGGTGTTATAGCGCGTGTAAAGGCGATTGCCTAGTCGCCATGCTCTCAAACTGCAACTTCTGTGATTATTTTTACATCCTGCGGCATGTACATGTTACCCGTATTTCATGTACATTGATGGTCGACTTTCCTTCGGCTTTGCCTGATAACTCATTCATTACAATAGGTTAAGGACGGCGAAGCGTTAAATCCGACCTGGAGTAGAAAATGTCTTCTCGTAAAGAGCTTGCCAACGCCATTCGCGCATTAAGTATGGATGCGGTGCAAAAAGCCAAATCCGGCCACCCGGGTGCCCCAATGGGTATGGCCGATATCGCCGAAGTCCTGTGGCGTGACTTCCTGAATCACAACCCTACAAACCCTCTGTGGGCAGACCGCGACCGCTTCGTGCTGTCTAATGGTCACGGCTCTATGCTGATCTACAGCCTGTTGCACCTCAGCGGTTATGACCTGCCAATCGGTGAACTGGCTAACTTCCGTCAGCTGCACTCCAAAACCCCAGGCCACCCTGAATACGGCTATACCGCTGGTGTGGAAACCACCACCGGTCCATTGGGCCAGGGTATTGCGAACGCAGTAGGTATGGCGATTGCTGAACGTACACTGTCAGCGCAGTTCAACCGTCCAGACCATGATGTGGTTGACCATAACACCTACGTGTTCCTGGGTGACGGCTGCATGATGGAAGGTATCTCCCACGAAGTGTGCTCACTGGCGGGAACACTGAAGTTGGGCAAACTGGTGGCGTTCTATGACGACAACGGTATCTCCATTGACGGCCACATCGAAGGCTGGTTCACCGATGATACGGCGAAACGCTTCGAGTCTTACGGCTGGCACGTTGTGCGTGGTGTCGATGGCCACGACGCTGACGCCATCAAGAAAGCGGTTGAAGAAGCGAAAGCGGTTAGCGATAAGCCTTCACTGCTGATGTGCAAAACGGTCATCGGTTTCGGTTCACCGAACAAAGCCGGTACGCATGATTCCCACGGCGCACCGCTGGGTGATGATGAAATTGCACTGACCCGTAAGCAGTTGGGCTGGAACCATGCGCCGTTTGAAATTCCTTCAGACATCTATGCGCAGTGGGATGCCAAAGAAGCTGGTCAGGCAAAAGAAGCGGCATGGAATGAGAAGTTTGCTGCCTATGCAAAAGCCTTCCCTGAACTGGCGGAAGAGTTCAAACGCCGTGTGAACAACGAGCTGCCAGCGAACTGGGCAACCGAGTCGCAGAAATTCGTTGAAGAGCTGCAGGCTAACCCGTCTAAAATCGCCAGCCGTAAAGCGTCACAGAATGCCATCGAAGCCTTTGGTAAACTGCTGCCGGAATACCTGGGCGGCTCCGCTGACCTGGCACCAAGCAACCTGACAATGTGGTCTGGTTCTAAGCCAATCAACGAAGATGCAGCGGGTAACTACATCCATTACGGTGTGCGCGAATTCGGTATGACCGCGATTGCCAATGGTATCACCCTGCACGGTGGTTTCCTGCCGTACACGGCAACCTTCCTGATGTTCGTTGAATATGCCCGTAATGCGGCGCGTATGGCGGCACTGATGAAGATTCGCCAGGTGATGGTCTACACCCATGACTCTATCGGTCTGGGCGAAGATGGCCCGACTCACCAGCCGGTTGAGCAGATCGCCAGCCTGCGTGTTACACCGAACATGAGCCTGTGGCGTCCGTGTGACCAGGTTGAATCAGCGATCGCATGGAAATATGCGATTGAGCGTAACGATGGCCCGACGGCCCTGATCCTGTCACGTCAGAATCTGGCACAGCAGGACCGTACTGCGGAACAGCTGGCAAACGTAGCACGCGGTGCTTACGTGCTGAAGGACTGCGCAGGTACACCTGAAGTTATCCTGATTGCAACCGGTTCAGAAGTTGAGCTGGCAGTAGGCGCGTATGACAAGCTGACGGCTGAAGGCCGCAAGGTGCGCGTTGTGTCTATGCCGTCTACCGATGCTTTCGACAAGCAGGATGCTGCCTACCGTGAAGCCGTGCTGCCGAAAGCAGTCAGCGCCCGCGTGGCGATTGAAGCTGGTATCGCAGATTACTGGTTCAAATACGTTGGTCTGAACGGCGCTATCGTCGGTATGACCAGCTTCGGTGAGTCAGCGCCCGCTGAGAAGCTGTTCGAACTGTTTGGCTTCACCGTGGATAACGTTGTCGCTAAAGCAAAAGGCCTGCTGTAATAAGGTAGCGGGTGAGGCATGACTCACCGCTATGAGGGCCGGGCGTGCCCGGCCCCTACGCAGTTTACCTTGAGGGTCGGGTATGCCTCATCCTTACACAGTTCTCCGTAGGGGGCGGGCATGCCCGGCCCCTACGCAGTTTACCTTGAGGGTCGGGTATGCCTCATCCTTATACAGTTCCCCGTAGGGGTCGGGCATGCCCGACCCTTCTTTATCCCGCCAGAAAAAATTCCAAATTTGTGACGTAGATCGAAAGTTACGCTCCACAATTGATCCGAATCATTCCTATTATTCCTTACTTCTATTATTCTAGCTGAAGCGTTTCAGTACTATGTCGCACAAGGATCACCATTCAGACTGAGCCTTGTTATGATGCAAGAATATCCTGTACAAATCGCGGTGGCTGGCTCAGGCTAATCCTCCGATTTCATCGTGAATTCTGAAGCAGGAGTGATATGACGGTTCGCATTGCCATTAACGGATTTGGTCGTATAGGGCGCAACGTGTTGCGTGCACTGTATGAAACCGGCCGCCGTGCTGAGATTACGGTGGTTGCCATCAATGAGCTGGCAGAGGCCGCCGGAATGGCGCATCTGTTAAAGTATGACACCAGCCATGGGCGCTTCGCCTGGGATGTGCGTCAGGAGCGCGAACTGCTCTCCGTTGGCGATGACACGATCCGTTTGCTGCACCATACTGATATTGCGGCGCTGCCGTGGCGCGATCTGAATGTGGATATCGTGCTGGACTGTACCGGGGTTTATGGCAGTCGTGCAGATGGCGAAGCCCATTTGCAGGCGGGGGCCAAAAAGGTCCTGTTCTCACACCCTGGTGGTAACGATCTTGATGCCACAGTGGTCTTTGGCGTGAATGAAAAAGATCTGCTGCCTGAGCATTTGCTGGTGTCGAACGCCTCCTGCACCACGAATTGCATCATCCCTATTATCAAGCTGTTGGATGATGCGTGGGGTATTGAGTCGGGTACGGTGACAACCATCCATTCTGCCATGCATGACCAGCAGGTGATTGATGCTTATCACCCGGATTTACGCCGTACACGTGCGGCCAGTCAGTCGATTATTCCTGTCGACACTCGCCTGGCTGCCGGGATTACGCGTTTCTTCCCAAAATTTAACGATCGTTTTGAAGCGATTGCTGTGCGTGTTCCCACCATCAACGTGACGGCCATTGACCTCAGCGTCAGTGTGCGGGATCCCGTCAGCGCCTGCGAGGTTAACGCCCTGCTGCAAAGTGCGTCAGAAGGGGCATTTAGTGGTATAGTTGACTACACGGAATTGCCGTTAGTCTCCATTGATTTTAACCATGATCCGCACAGTGCTATTGTCGACGGCACCCAAACGCGGGTCAGTGGTCAGCACCTTATCAAGACGTTAGTCTGGTGCGATAACGAATGGGGCTTCGCTAATCGTATGATCGATACGACGTTAGCGATGGCCGCCAGCGGTTTCAGGTAAGGCGCGTACAGCGTCTGTAAAACTTTGAGAATCAACGAGAGGGTTCACCATGTCTGTAATTAAGATGACCGATCTGGATCTGGCTGGTAAACGTGTTCTGATCCGTGCGGATCTGAACGTGCCAGTAAAAGAAGGGAAAGTGACGTCTGATGCACGTATTCGCGCTTCTCTGCCGACCATTGAGGCGGCACTGAAGCAAGGCGCAAAAGTGATGGTCACCTCGCACTTGGGTCGCCCGACCGAAGGTGAATACAACGAAGAGTTTTCTCTGCTGCCGGTAGTGAACTACCTGAAAGACAAGTTGGGTGCAGATAACGTTTCCCTGGCAAAAGATTACCTGGACGGTGTTGAACTGACCGCGGGTAAACTGGTTGTTCTGGAAAACGTGCGCTTTAACAAAGGCGAGAAAAAAGACGACGAAACCCTCTCTAAAAAATATGCTGCCCTGTGCGACATCTTCGTGATGGATGCTTTCGGTACTGCTCACCGTGCTCAGGCGTCTACCCATGGCGTGGGCAAATTTGCACCAATCGCCTGTGCGGGTCCGCTGCTGTCAGGTGAACTGGAAGCGCTGGGCAAAGCCCTGAAAACCCCGGCACGCCCAATGGTTGCCGTGGTTGGTGGTTCTAAAGTGTCTACCAAATTCGATGTGCTTAACTCGCTGGTGAACATTGCAGACACCGTGATTGTGGGTGGGGGTATCGCGAACACCTTCGTGGCTATCGACAACAACGTGGGTAAATCTCTGTACGAACCTGATTTCGTGGCTGCCGCTAAGAAACTGCGCGACGAATACAAAATTCCGGTGCCAACTGACTCTCGCGTAGGCACGGAATTCTCTGAAACTGCACCTTCTACCGTGAAGAAAGTGTCTGAAGTTCAGGACAACGAAGAGATCATGGACTTTGGTGACGAAACCGCACTGGCAATGGCTAAGTTGTTGAAAGAAGCCAAAACTATTCTGTGGAACGGCCCGGTAGGCGTGTTCGAATTCCCGAACTTCCGCAAAGGCACCGAAATTATCGCGAACGCGATTGCAGACAGTGACGCATTCTCCATTGCCGGCGGCGGTGATACGCTGGCCGCTATCGACCTGTTTGGTATCGAAGATAAAATCTCTTATATCTCTACCGGTGGCGGTGCATTCCTTGAGTTCGTGGAAGGCAAAACCTTACCTGCGGTTGCCATGCTTGAAGAGCGTGCAAAGCAGAAGTAATTAAACCTCAGAGCGGGGTATAAGTACCCCGCATGAGAACTGAATCCTTTAATACGACCGAAGAAACAGGACAAGCTAACATGTCTAAAATTTTTGATTTCGTAAAACCAGGCGTTGTCACCGGTGACGACGTGCAGAAGATCTTCCAGGTAGCGAAAGAGAACAAATTCGCTCTGCCAGCAGTTAACTGCGTGGGCACTGACTCCATCAACGCCGTTCTGGAAACCGCAGCGAAAGTTAAAGCGCCGGTTATCATTCAGTTCTCCAACGGTGGTGCAGGTTTCATCGCGGGTAAAGGCCTGAAATCTGACAAGCCACAGGCTGCGGCTATTTTTGGTGCCATCTCTGGCGCACATCACGTTCACCTGATGGCTGAACACTATGGCGTGCCTGTTATTCTGCACACTGACCACTGCGCTAAGAAACTGCTGCCGTGGATCGACGGTCTGCTGGATGCGGGTGAAGAGCACTTCGCTAAAACCGGTAAGCCACTGTTCTCTTCTCACATGATCGACCTGTCTGAAGAGTCTCTGGAAGAGAACATCGAGATTTCCAGCAAATACCTGGCGCGCATGGCGAAAATCGACATGACCCTGGAAATTGAACTGGGCTGCACCGGTGGCGAAGAAGACGGCGTGGACAACAGTCACATGGACGCTTCTGCTCTGTACACTCAGCCAGAAGACGTGGATTACGCTTACACCAAGCTGAACGCTATCAGCCCGCGTTTCACTATCGCTGCTTCATTCGGTAACGTGCACGGCGTGTACAAGCCAGGCAACGTGAAACTGACCCCGACCATCCTGCGTGATTCTCAGAAATACGTCAGCGAAAAACACGGCCTGCCAGTGAACTCACTGGACTTCGTGTTCCACGGTGGTTCCGGTTCATCAGCGGCTGAGATCGAAGAATCTATCGGTTACGGCGTGATCAAAATGAACATTGATACCGATACCCAGTGGGCAACATGGGACGGTATCCTGCAGTACTACAAAAAGAACGAAGGCTATCTGCAGGCGCAGTTGGGTAACCCGGAAGGCGCTGATAAGCCGAACAAGAAATACTACGACCCACGTGTATGGCTGCGCTCTTCACAGGCTTCCATGATCGTGCGCCTGGAGCAGGCATTCAAAGAGCTGAACGCAGTCGACGTACTGTAAGTTCCCGCTCTGTTTAAAAAAGGCCCTGAGGGGCCTTTTTTTATGCATTCAGTTCTGAATTGCCAAGTAATTTCGCCGCTTATTTGGCACAACCCCCTTTTCTTGTTTACCCTTAACCCCATCGGCTGCTGGTTAAACGGCAGATATTCGAATGCCCATTTTGGGCCTGAAAAAGGACAGGGGAATGGATGATTTAAATGTGGTAAACGGCATCAATAATGCGGGTGGCTGGCTGGTGCGTAACCAGGCGCTGTTGTTGAGCTATGCGGTCAATATCGTTGCGGCCATTGCGATTATCATTATCGGTATGATTGCTGCCCGATTTATTTCCGGGACGGTGAATAAGCTGCTGGTAGCACGAAAAATTGACCCTACCGTCGCTGACTTCCTGTCCGGGTTAGTGCGCTACGGCATCATTGCCTTTACGCTGATTGCAGCGATGGGACGAGTAGGCGTGCAGACAGCCTCGGTGATTGCTGCACTGGCAGCCGCAGGCTTTGCGTTTGCACTGGCTCTGCAAGGTTCGCTCTCGAACCTGGCCGCGGGTGTACTGCTGGTCACCTTCCGTCCGTTCCGCGCGGGAGAGTTTGTTGATCTGGGCGGTGTGATGGGAACAGTGCTTAATGTACAGATCTTCTCGACCACATTACGCAGTGCTGACGGTAAAATTGTTGTGGTGCCAAACGGCAAAATCATTGCGGGGAATATCATTAACTTCTCCCGCGAGCCAGAACGCCGCAATGAATTTATTATTGGCGTCGCCTACGATGCTGATATCGATGAAGTGCTGACACTGCTGCGCGGCGTGGTGGATGCCGAGCCTCGCGTTCTGCAGGAGCGCGGTGTGCAGATTGGCCTGAACGAGCTGGCCGCCTCTTCGGTTAATGTGGTGATTCGCTGCTGGAGCAAAGCGGGTGACTTACAGGATGTCTACTGGGACCTGATGAGAAACTTCAAACGTACGCTGGATGCCAACAACATCGGTATTCCTTACCCGCAGATGGATGTTCATCTGCACCAGGTCAAAGCGCCAGAAGCAGAAGTGGCGAAAGCGGAATAATCCTGTCAGGGCCGGCCATTTTCCGGTCGGCCCTTATCTTACTTTGCCCCTCTCAGTATTAGCCTTTCTTATTAACCATTAAATCTTTCAATTTCCCCTAATGATATTGCAGCTATACACTTGCCGAAAATCTTGACTGGTGAGGCGATTGTGATGTTATCCGTTTATTTTCAGGGGGTTGCTATGGGCGCAGCGCTTATTCTTCCGCTTGGCCCGCAGAATGCCTTTGTGATGAATCAGGGCGTGCGCCGCCAGTATCATCTGATGACCGCTGCACTCTGTACGCTGAGTGATATTGTGCTGATCTGTGGCGGAATATTTGGTGGTAGCGCATTGCTTAACCAATCCGAGCTGCTACTCAATCTGGTAACGTGGGGCGGAGTGGCTTTCCTGCTGTGGTATGGCTGGGGCTCGCTGAGAACAGCGTTCAGTGGCGATATCAACCTGGCGTCTGCCGCTGTTTTAAAGCAGGGACGCTGGCGCATTGTCGCGACCATGATGGCGGTGACCTGGCTCAATCCGCACGTCTACCTGGATACCTTTGTGGTGTTGGGCAGTCTGGGCGGGCAGCTACCGGATGAAGCGCGCCGCTGGTTTGCTTTAGGCTCCGCCAGCGCCTCAGTACTGTGGTTCTTCGGCCTCGCGCTGCTAGCCGCCTGGCTGGCACCGCTGCTGAACACCACGCGTGCCCAGCGCATTATCAATCTGCTTGTGGGGTTGGTGATGTGGTCAATTGCGCTGAAACTGGCGCTACAGGCGCTCGGGATAGCGTAGCGGGAACTCACTATCAGAATCGATGTCATAGTGTGATGCGCTAATGTGCCCTAAAATATGTTGTACCGCCGCATTTTGACGGAATAATTCGCTATCGACTGACCGATGGCGCTATCGATAAGATAATGACAGACCCCATGGAGGAAGCAGTGAAGCTAACGAAACTGGCCCTGGCCGCAATGATTGGATTGGGTACTTTACCCTTAGCAGTGCAGGCTGATGAATTACCCAATGGCCCGCACGTGGTGACCTCCGGGCAGTCGAGCGTTGATGCCACGCCGGATATCGCAACACTGGCTATCGAGGTGAGTGTTTCTGCTAAAGATGCCGGTGAAGCGAAAAAACAGGCAGACAGTCGTGTTCAGCAATATTTTGATTTTCTGAATAAAAACAGCATAGAGAAGAAAGATATCAACGCTGCCAACCTGCGTACTCAACCGGAATATGACTATCTGAAAGACGGTAAATCGGTGCTGAAAGGCTACCGTGCTGTGCGTCAGGTTCAGGTCACGCTGCGTCAGCTGGATAAGTTGAATGAACTGCTCGATGGCGCACTGAAGTCAGGCCTGAACGAAATTCGTTCGGTTGAACTGGGTGTGGCAAACCCTGAAGAGTACAAAGCGAAAGCGCGCAAAGCTGCTATTGATGATGCAACAAAGCAGGCGGGCGATCTGGCACAGGGCTTCGGTACGAAGCTGGGCCCGGTTTACAGCATTCGTTATCACGTGGCTAACTATCAGCCAATGCCGATGGCACGGATGTACAAAGCCGCTGATGCTGCGCCAATGACCTCTGCCGCCCAGACCTATGAGCAGCAGAGTATCCATTTCGACGACCAGGTTGACGTGGTATTTGAATTGCAGCGTAACCCTTAATCCAGGCAGTCTGACCGCAACAGAAGGCCAGCCTCTACGCAGAATGTCGTAGGGGCTGGCCTTTTTTCTGGCCGCCCCCTGGCCGGGTTATTCTGTATCCTGGCGCAGCACACGATGACCATGCGCCAGCAGGGCATCGGTCACCTTGCGCATCAGGCGGCTTTCTGGGGCAAAGCGGTGCCAGTAAAGCATCCGGCGCTGTAACAGACCCGGCGTTAAATCAATCAATTCCCCTTCCGCCAGTTCGCGCTCAATCTGCAAATGCGGGATCATACAGCAGGTGGTTCCCTGACGGGCCAGCTGCACAAAAGCTTCTGACGAGTTGACGATATGGCAGGGCACGCTGCCCGGTGACAGATCAAAGTTTTGCTGTAAAAACGCCTGATGCATATCATCCAGATGGTCAAACGCCACGGCGGGTGCTTTCAGCAGCGCAGAGCGCGTCACGCCATTTGGGAAGTAGCGGGCAGCAAACTCTTTTGAACCGACAAACAGATAGTCGAGCGCACCGAGCTGATCGACCAGACAGCTCGGCAACGGCTGTGGCTGGATACTGACGGCACCGACCACTTCACCACGACGCAAGCGTTCTTGGGTGCGGGTTTCATCTTCCACCTGAAGATTCAAGCGTACTGGCGAATCAGTCAGCACGGTTTTCAGCGCGGGCAGCAGCCAGGTCGCGAGACTGTCGGCGTTCACCGCCAGCGACAGCAGTAACGGCGTGGTGCCGCTATTATCGTCACCCAACCACTCTTCTTCCAGCAGTTCTACCTGGTGCAATAACGCCAGCAGTTTCTGGCCCTGTTCCGTTGGGCGCGGCGGTACGGTTCGCACCAGCAAAGGCTGGCCAAACATATTCTCAAGCTGCTTAATGCGCTGTGAGACCGCAGACTGGGTAATACAGAGCTTTTGCGCGGCACGTTCAAAGCCGCGCTCGCGAATCACTGCATCCAGCGCCTGAAGCGTTCGATAATCCGGGCGTTTCATTAATCGTTCTACTCTCTTTCAGGTGTGGTTGTGCACTATGCCATAGATTGGGGGTATAGCTTACGCCACTTTACGAATCAACCACTTTGTGGGGTGTGTTCCAATCCTGTGAATCAAACGCCGTGGAAGGCGGTGATTTTGCCCAGCCTTGCTTTATACTACGCGCACACAGTGGCTCACAGGTTTTAAACATACCATGACACAAGACGAACTGAAAAAAGCTGTCGGCTGGGCAGCTCTGGATTACGTCACTCCGGGCACTATCGTTGGCGTTGGCACCGGGTCGACTGCTGCCCATTTCATTGATGCACTGGCGTCGATTAAACATCAGATTGAAGGAGCGGTCTCCAGCTCAGAAGCTTCCACGGCCAAACTGAAAGGCTACGGCATCCATGTCTTCGATCTTAACGAGATCGATCAGCTGGCGGTCTATGTTGACGGTGCCGATGAGATTAACGGGCAGATGCAGATGATCAAGGGCGGCGGCGCAGCGCTGACGCGCGAGAAAATTATTGCAGCCGTTGCCGACCGCTTTATCTGTATTGCGGATGCATCCAAGCAGGTCGATGTGCTGGGGCGTTTCCCTCTGCCGGTAGAAGTTATCCCGATGGCGCGCTCGTACGTTGCTCGCGAACTGGTGAAGCTCGGTGGTCAGCCGGAGTACCGCCAGAACGTGGTGACCGACAATGGAAACATTATTCTTGATGTTCATAATCTCAAAATCATTGACCCCATTCGGCTGGAAGCAGCAATTAACGCGCTGCCAGGCGTAGTCACTGTGGGTCTGTTTGGTGCCCGTGGTGCCGATGTGGCGCTGATCGGTACAGCCAACGGCGTGCAAACTATTCAGAAATGATCTCTCTGGCACCCGCGGGTGCCGGTTATTTTTATGCGAAAAACATCTTTTCTTTTGCAGGCGAAATTTAGTGACTTATGTCACATAGTTGCTGCCTGAGGCGCGATCCTCCTGAAGGTTCACGTTGCACCATGATTTTCTGCCGCAATGTTCTGTGAGTCGGGGGCGCCATGCTGGAGGCCAGGCAATCGTTTGTATTGCCGCCAGCGTAGATTTTGTTATTTTGACAGAAGGCTATCTTATATCCCCGCGTTTTTCCCATTGCAGCCGACAGCGATTATGTTGGTCAACGAGAACAATGACAGGGATTAAGCCACATCTGAAGTCTGCTAAATAGGGTCGGGAAATGGCAAAAGTATCACTGGAGAAAGACAAAATTAAATTCCTGCTGGTGGAAGGCGTTCACCAGAGTGCAGTTGATAATCTGCGCTCTGCTGGCTACACCAACATTGAATTTCACAAGGGCGCATTGGATAGCGAAACACTGAAAGAATCCATCCGTGATGCGCACTTCATCGGGCTGCGTTCGCGCACCAACCTTACCGAAGAGATCTTTGCTGCGGCAGAAAAACTGGTTGCCGTTGGCTGTTTCTGCATCGGGACAAACCAGGTTGATCTGAATGCGGCAGCGAAGCGTGGTATTCCGGTGTTTAACGCACCTTTCTCCAATACCCGATCCGTAGCTGAACTGGTGATCGGTGAGCTGTTGCTGATGCTGCGCGGTGTTCCGGCGGCCAATGCGAAAGCACACCGTGGCGAGTGGCATAAACTGGCTGTGGGTTCCTATGAAGCACGCGGCAAAAAGCTGGGCATCATTGGTTACGGTCATATCGGTATGCAGCTGGGTGTGCTCGCCGAGAGCCTGGGTATGCATGTGTTCTTTTACGATATTGAGAGCAAACTGCCGCTGGGTAATGCCACGCAGGTACAGCATCTCTCTGACCTGCTGAATATGAGCGATGTTGTGAGCCTGCACGTGCCTGAAACGCAGTCCACCCAGAATATGATGGGCCCGGAAGAGTTGGCGCTGATGAAGCCCGGTGCACTGCTGATTAACGCCTCGCGCGGAACCGTGGTGGATATTCCTGCGCTGTGCCACGTGCTGGCCACTAAGCACCTGGCGGGCGCGGCGATTGACGTTTTCCCGGAAGAACCTGCGACCAACAGCGATCCGTTCAATTCACCGCTGTGTGAGTTCGACAACGTGATCCTGACACCCCATATCGGTGGGTCGACCCAGGAAGCTCAGGAGAACATCGGTATTGAAGTCGCGGGTAAACTGGCCAAGTACTCTGACAATGGCTCTACACTGTCGGCGGTTAACTTCCCGGAAGCCTCGCTGCCAATGCACGGTGCGAATGCCAGCCGTCTGATGCACATCCATGAGAACCGTCCAGGTGTACTGACGGCGATCAACCTGATCTTTGCTGACCAGGGTATCAACATCTCCGCTCAGTATCTGCAAACGACACCGCAGATGGGTTACGTGGTCATCGACGTTGATGCACCGCAAGATGTGGCTGATAGAGCACTGCAGCTGATGAAGGCAATTCCTGGTACCGTTCGCGCACGTCTGCTTTATTAATTATCCGCGTAGGGGTCAGGCATGCCTGACCCAGGGCGAGGCATGCCTCGCCCCTACGGCGATCCCCCCTCACCATTGCCAGATTTTTGAAGGCGTAATCAACGCAGGTAAGGGAATATCCCATTGCTCTACCGGCAAGGTGTCCACCTGCTGACAATCATGCGCCAGCCCTATCGGCATAAAGCCGTGCTGCTGCCAGTTCTGTAGCGTCCTGTCGTAAAATCCGCCTCCCATCCCCAAACGTTGTCCTCCGGCATCAAACGCCACCAGTGGCACGATCAGCACATCCAGCTCGCTTAACGGCAACAGATTGCGGATATCCAGCGGCGGTTCAGGAATACGCAGGCGGTTTATCTTCAGTTCAGTCTTCTCATCGTAACGCAGAAACAGTAACTGACCCGTCGAGAAAGGATGAAGCACGGGCAGGTAAACCTGCTGCTTTCGCTGCCACAGTTTGGCGATTAATGGTCGGGTATTGATCTCGCCATCGACGGAAAGAAACAGTGCGATATGCTGCGCCTGCTGTATCGGGGCAAAATTCAGGGCATGGTCTGCCGCCTGCACTGCGGCAAGTTGCTGCTGTTCATCGCTGATTTCACGACGCAAATTGCGTACGTGCTTACGGATATCCTGACGAAGCATCAATGTGGGGTTCATTACGTGGCTGACTCCATGAAATCGTACAGAAGCGTGCCGGATAGCTTAGAGAAAAATGAAATCGATCGGGAGGGGAGAACAAAAAAGGGAGGTTCTCCGAGATGCCGCCGCAGGCTGTAACCCTTGAACCCATGGTTCAAGGTGAGTATGCCGTCGTAACCATCAGGCTTCTCGGACGGACCGAGCTTGCGCACAGGTTACAGAGCGTCACACTCTGTTTGGTATTAATTATCGGCTCAGGGGACGGGCCCGCTTGCAAACATCTCAGAGAATTTTTTACTTCACCGTCACTCTATCACAGGTAACGCTAAAGTGTTATTCGAACTTCGCACCGGTACGTTCAGTTATGCGACCTTGCTCAAGCAATGCTTGTTCAATGGTCTGTTGTAGCATCCGAATTCGTTGTTCCATGTTCGACGCATAGTCACGGGTTTTGACTTTTTCCTGCGCGAGTTCATGGCAAATGTTCAGTGCTGCAATGAATACCAGTTGCTCTGTATTTGTGACTCTAGTGCGAACTTTTAAGTCTTGCAACCGTTGATTGAGGTCTTCGGCAGCCAGATTCAGCGCATCTTGCTGTTCGGGCGGACAATTTACTCTTAATGAACGGCCAAAAATTTGAATATCTACCGGTTGTGCAGACATGCCACCATCCTGACTGATTACTGCGCCCGCAATCACCCTTACCGCTCAAGGGCTTGGGAGGGGCGCCACTATAACTACCCCTAATATAAGAAACAACCCCTTTCTGGAATCGTTGAGGCACCTGGTGGTAGCATATCACGAACTTATCCAGCCAACGACGATCAAAACTCATGTCACTAACCAACATAATGCCGGGCTACAACACGCTGGCCTCAGTACTGACGCAGCAGGGCGTAGGAATGACCCCTGCAGAAATGCATGGCCTGATCAGTGGATTGATCTGTGGCGGCAGCCATGACAGCAACTGGCAAACGCTGGTGCACGACCTGACAAACGAAGGCATGGCGTTCTCACAAACCCTGGCGCAGCCTTTGCAGGAGATGCACGAAGCGATCGGCAACTCACTGGAAGATGAAGGCTTCCTGTTCCAGCTTTATCTGCCTGAAGATGACGACATCACTGTATTCGACCGTGCTGATGCACTGGCCGGCTGGGTGAACCATTTCCTGCTGGGTCTGGGAGTGGCGCAGCCAAAAATTGGTCAGGTCAAAGGGGAAACCGGTGAAGCCATCGACGATCTGCGTACTATCGCACAGCTCGGTTATGATGAAGATGAAGATCAGGAAGAGCTCGAACAGTCGCTGGAAGAGGTGATCGAGTATGTGCGCGTCGCCGCACTGCTGTGTCACGATACCTTTACCCGCGCGATACCGACCAATGTCGTGATGAAAAAGCCAACGCTGCACTAGGGCTGGGCCATCCCGGCCGCCAGTGGTGATTTAACGGAACAGCATTCAGGAGGTCAAATGACCCAGCAAGAGTTTTTGCGCCGCCGTCAGGCGCTGTTAGCGAAGATGGCTCCGGCCAGCGCGGCGGTGATCTTTGCCGCACCGGAAGCAACGCGCAGTAACGACAGCGAGTATCCCTACCGACAGAACAGTGATTTTTGGTACTTCACCGGGTTTAACGAGCCGGAAGCCGCGCTGCTGCTGATTAAAAGCGCTGACAATCATAATCACAGCGTCCTGTTCAACCGCGTACGGGATCTGACGGCAGAAATCTGGTTTGGTCGTCGTCTGGGTCAGGATGCTGCACCTGCGACCCTGGCCGTTGACCGTGCTCTGCCGTGGGATGACATTGGCGATCAGCTGCATCTGCTGCTGAACGGCCTGGATGTGGTTTACCATGCTCAGGGCCAGTATGACTTTGCTGACGCCGTTGTTTTCAAAGCACTGGAGACACTGCGCCGTGGCTCACGACAGAACCTCTCTGCGCCCGCGACGCTGACCGACTGGCGCCCATGGGTGCATGAGCTGCGTCTGATTAAATCACCTGAAGAGCAGGCGGTGCTGCGTGAAGCCGGGCGCATCAGCGCACTGGCCCACACGCGCGCAATGCAAACGTCGCGCCCCGGGATGTATGAATACCAGTTGGAAGGGGAAATTCATCACGAATTTAACCGCCACGGTGCCCGCTTCCCGTCCTACAACACCATCGTTGGCGCGGGCGATAACGGCTGTATTCTGCACTACACCGAAAACGAAAGTCAGATGCGCGAGGGGCAGCTGGTGCTGATCGACGCCGGGTGCGAACTCCAGGGGTATGCGGGCGATATCACCCGAACCTTCCCGGTGGGGGGCAAATTTACCGCACCGCAGCGCGCCATCTACGACATCGTACTGGCGGCGCTTTACCGCTCGCTTGAGCTGTATCGTCCCGGCACCAGCATTCGTGACGTGACGGCGGCGGCGGTTGGCGTCATGGTCAGCGGTCTGGTGAAGCTGGGCATTTTGCATGGCGATGTCGACACGCTGATTGCTGAAAATGCCCACCGTCAGTTCTTTATGCACGGCCTGAGCCACTGGCTGGGGCTGGACGTGCATGATGTGGGTGACTACGGTGTGGACCGGGACCGTATTCTGGAAGTGGGCATGGTGCTGACTATCGAACCGGGTTTATACATTGCGCCAGATGCCGATGTACCCGCCGAGTACCGTGGTATTGGGATTCGCATTGAAGATGACATCATTATCACCGCCGAAGGTAACGAAAACCTGACAGATACGGTGGTGAAAGATGCCGATGAGATTGAAGCATTGATGGCGGCAGCGAAGCGTTCATGAGCATAATTATCGCAGGAGGAGGGATGGCTGGCGCTACGCTGGCACTGGCGATCTCACACCTGACGCAAGGAAAACTGGCGGTAACGCTGGTCGAGGGGACGGAGCCTGCCAGCCGGGCCCATCCCGGCTTTGACGGACGGGCGATTGCTCTGGCCGAAGGCACCTGTCAGCAACTGGCCGCTATCGGCCTCTGGCCGGTGCTGGCATCGGCTGCGACCGCGATCACCGATGTGCATGTCAGCGATCGCGGGCATGCCAGTTTTGTCTCGCTGGCGGCGGCTGACTACGATGTGTCGGCGCTGGGCCAGGTGGTTGAGCTGCATGAAGTTGGGCAGCGACTGTTCGCCCGTCTGAAAAAAGCATCCGGCATCACCCTGCGCTGCCCGGACAAAGTCGCCGGGGTGGAACGCACTCAGGAGAGCGTCAGCGTGTTACTGGAGAGCGGTGAGCGGTTGACGGGCGATCTGCTGGTGGCGGCCGATGGTTCTCGTTCACGTGTGGCTGCTGCCTGCGGTTTACAGTGGCAAAGTGCGGATTACCAGCAGGTGGCCGTCATCGCTAACGTCTCGACCCAATTACCGCATCAGGGGCAGGCGTTTGAGCGCTTTACTGAACATGGGCCGCTGGCACTGCTGCCGATGTCCGGGGGGCGTAGCTCACTGGTCTGGTGCCATCCGCTGGCGCAGAAAGCGGCGGTCGATAGCTGGAGCGATGCGCGCTTCCTCGCAGAATTACAAAAAGCCTTTGGCTGGCGGCTGGGGCGCATCACCCAGGTGGGGCAGCGCGACAGTTATCCGCTGCAACTGCAAACCGCTGCGCAGCATATTTCCCATCGACTGGCGCTGGTCGGTAATGCGGCACAAACGCTGCATCCGATTGCCGGTCAGGGGTTTAACCTCGGTATCCGTGATGTCATGTCGCTGGCGGAAACGCTGGCGGCCGCATGGCGTGCCGGGCAAGGGGTGGGGGCGTATGCCACGCTGAACCACTATCAGCAACGACGCCAGCCGGACGCGCAGGCCACGATTGGCATCACCGACGGGCTGGTCCGACTGTTTGCAAACCGATATACGCCGCTGGTTGCAGGGCGCAACCTGGGGCTGATGGCGATGGACCATCTGCCGCCATTACGTAATTTGCTGGCCGAGCGCACGTTGGGCTGGGTTAAGCGTTGAGGAGAAAGCAGTCATGCAAACCTATGATGTGATCATCGCCGGTGGCGGAATGGTTGGGCTGGCCGTGGCCTGTGGCCTACAGGGCAGCGGATTGCGCGTTGCGGTACTGGAGCGCGAAATACCGCAGGCGCTGGATAATGCCGCCCCTCCTGCGTTACGCGTTTCTGCAATTAATGCGGCCAGCGAACGCCTGTTGCAGCATCTTGGCGTCTGGGATGCGATCCTCAGTTCCGGTGCCAGTGCCTATCACGGCATGGAAGTGTGGGACCGTGACAGTTTTGGTCATATTGCTTTTGATGATGAGCAGCAGGGATTAGCGCACCTCGGGCATATTATTGAAAACCGGGTCATTCACCAGGCGTTGTGGCAACGGGCAGAAAGCCTCAGCGATATCACGCTGGTGGCCCCAGCGGAGCTTCAGCAGGTAGCATTTGGTGATAATGAAGCCTTTGTCACGTTGCAGGATGGCAGCATGATGACCGCCCGGCTGCTGGTGGCCGCAGACGGTGCCAACTCCTGGCTGCGCAACAAAGCCGATATTCCGTTGACCTTCTGGGATTATCAGCACCATGCGCTGGTCGCCAATATCCGCACGGCGCAGCCCCATGAGTCGGTAGCCCGTCAGGTGTTTCACGGTGACGGTATTCTGGCCTTCTTACCACTGCGCGATCCGCACCTCTGTTCGATTGTCTGGTCGCTGTCGCCGCAGGAGGCTTCGCGCTTACAGGCGATGCCGGAAGCGGTGTTCAACCAGCAGCTATCGGTGGCGTTCGATATGAAGCTTGGCTTGTGTACGCTTTCAAGTGAACGTCAAACCTTCCCGCTGATGGGGCGCTATGCGCGTAATTTTGCGGCACATCGTCTGGCACTGGTAGGCGATGCGGCACATACCATTCACCCGCTGGCCGGGCAGGGCGTTAACCTTGGCTTTATGGATGCCGCCGCGCTAATCGGTGAGGTTAAGCGCCTGCAACAGCAGGGCAAAGACATTGGACAGCACCTTTATCTGCGCCGCTATGAGCGCACTCGCAAGCACAGTGCCGCTGTGATGCTGGCCAGTATGCAGGGGTTCCGCGAGTTGTTTGACGGCAACAACCCGGCGAAGAAACTGTTGCGTGATGTGGGTCTTGCCCTGGCAGATAACCTGCCAGGCGTGAAGCCGCGTCTGTTGAAACAGGCGATGGGCCTGCACGACCTTCCTGAGTGGCTGCGTTGAGCTGAATGAAAGAGTAGGGGAGCTGAGGCTCCCCTTTTTTACGCCTGTTATTCCGTCATTCTCCTGCTGCGCAATCAGAGGGCAAGGGTTGCCCCTTTTTTGCACATCGTTTGAAAAATTCTAATTTCACCTGTCACTTCGCATTACTTTTAATAATGTCAGCGCTATTCTGCGCAAGTCATTTTTTAGGCCAGGAATGCCATCACTATGTCTTTTAACTGTCCTGTTCCCCATTAATTGCCATCTTTGTGTGTGATAACGCATTTTTCCAGCGGAAAAAACCAGAAAATGGGTTCTGCTCCTTTTTGGCTCAGAGCGAATTCGACCTCGTTTATCTTATGGTTAATTGACAACTTCAGTGGTAAGTTCGTAGCGAAGGTAACGATTGCGTTGGCCGCAGCAGGCGGTAAAAAACACTCGTCAGCAACCGGATGGCACAGGAAAACTATGACTCAGCAAACCCCGACTCAGCAGACCCCGTTATTCGAACAACACCATTTAAGTGGTGCCCGCATGGTCGATTTTCATGGCTGGATGATGCCGCTTCACTACGGCTCTCAGATGGATGAACATCACGCGGTACGTACTGATGCCGGGATGTTTGACGTTTCCCATATGACCATCGTCGATCTGCGTGGTGCGCGCACCCGCGAGTTTCTACGCTATCTGCTGGCCAACGATGTCGCCCGGCTGACTCAGCCCGGCAAAGCCCTCTACACCGCCATGCTCAATGCATCCGCTGGCGTAATAGACGATCTGATTGTTTACTTTATGAGCGAAGACTTTTTCCGACTGGTGGTTAACTCCGCCACACGTGAAAAAGATCTGGCGTGGATCGGCGAGCATGCAGCGGCCTTCGGTGTCCTGCTGACAGAGCGTGATGACCTCTCGCTGATTGCCGTACAGGGGCCTCATGCTCAGCAAAAAGCACAAACCTTATTCAATGAAGAACAGCGTGCGGCAGTCAGCGGCATGAAGCCGTTCTTCGGCGTTCAGTCCGGCGAACTGTTTATTGCCACGACCGGGTACACCGGGGAGTCTGGCTATGAAATTGCCCTGCCCAATGAGCAGGCGGTCGGCTTCTGGCAACAACTGCTGGCTGCGGGGGTGAAACCTGCGGGGCTGGGCGCGCGCGATACCCTGCGTCTTGAAGCCGGAATGAATCTCTACGGCCAGGAAATGGACGAAGGGGTTTCTCCGCTGGCCGCCAATATGGGCTGGACCATTAGCTGGGAACCCACCGACCGCCAGTTTATTGGCCGCGAAGCGCTGGAATTTCAGCGCGAGAAGGGAACGGAACAGTTGGTGGGTCTGATCATGACGGAGAAAGGTGTGCTGCGTAACGCATTGCCAGTGCATTTTACCGATGCCGATGGCAACCTGCGTGAAGGGATTATTACCAGCGGCTCATTTTCCCCAACGCTGGGTTGTAGCATCGCCCTGGCGCGTGTCCCTGCGGGCATTGGTGAACATGCCGTGGTGCAAATTCGCAACCGCGAAATGCCGGTGCGCGTCACTAAACCTGTTTTTGTTCGTGCCGGTAAACCGGTGACAAAATAGTGATTCCACGCAGCAGAACTTCTGCGGCGTATAAAGATAAGACGATTTTTGGAGAGCATGTTGATGAGCAATGTACCAGCAGAACTGAAATACCGTGACAGCCATGAATGGGTGCGTAAAGAGGCCGATGGCACTTATACCGTTGGGATTACCGAACACGCGCAGGAACTGTTAGGTGACATGGTGTTTGTTGACCTGCCGGATGTGGGCAACACCTACAGCCAGGGCGAAGACTGTGCGGTGGCAGAGTCAGTCAAGGCAGCCTCAGATATTTATGCACCGTTAAGTGGTGAAATCGTGGAAGTGAACAGCGGTCTGGATTCAGAGCCGGAACTGGTCAACAGCTCCCCGTACACCGATGGCTGGTTGTTCCGCATCAAAGCGGTTGATGATACCGAGTTTGAGACGTTGTTAGATGCGGCCGCCTATCAGGGACTGATTGAATAAGCGATCCGCTGGATAGCTATCTTACTTGCCATTTCGGGATTGGGCAGTGCTCTGAATCCTCACGTACTTTGTGTACGCTCCGGTTCTTGCGCGCTGTCCGCACCCGAACTGACTGCGCCGATAACGCTATGTCATATTGCTTTGTTAGCGAGTTGGCCATTTTTACCTACCACTTATGCCCGATGCAGGATTGACCGATCATGACCCAGAAACTCAGCCAGCTTGAACATCACGGTGCATTTATCGAGCGCCATATTGGACCTTCGCAGGAACAGCAGGACGCCATGCTTCATGCTATTGGCGCGGCCTCACTGACCGATCTGATAACCTCGATTGTGCCCGCCGACATCCAGCTTCCCAGCCCGCCCGCGGTGGGTGATGCGCTGACGGAGCATCTGGCGCTGGCCGAGTTGAAAGCGATTGCAGCGCAGAACCAACGCTATAAATCTTATATCGGCATGGGTTATACCCCCGTGCTGACACCACCGGTGATCCTGCGCAATATGCTGGAAAATCCGGGCTGGTACACCGCTTACACCCCTTATCAACCGGAAGTGTCGCAGGGGCGACTGGAAGCGCTGCTGAACTTCCAGCAACTGACGCTGGATCTCACCGGGCTGGATATTGCTTCCGCCTCCCTGCTTGACGAAGCCACCGCCGCAGCTGAAGCGATGGCGATGGCGAAGCGCGTCAGCAAACTGAAACATGCCAACCGTTTCTTTGTCGCGGACGATATTCATCCTCAGACGCTGGATGTGGTGCGTACCCGTGCGGAAACCTTCGGGTTTGACGTGCTGGTGGACAAAGCGGAAAAAGTGCTGGAGCTGGACGATGTCTTTGGTGTGCTGCTGCAGCAGGTGGGGACTGGCGGGGAAGTGCATGATTATGCTGACCTGATTACCGAGCTGAAAAGCCGCAAAGTGGTCGTGAGCGTGGCGGCCGACATGATGACGCTGGTGCTGTTACAGGCACCGGGTAAACAGGGCGCAGATATTGTCTTTGGTTCTGCCCAGCGTTTTGGCGTGCCAATGGGTTACGGCGGCCCACATGCTGCCTTCTTTGCTGCGCGTGACGAGCATAAACGCTCGATGCCAGGACGCATTATCGGCGTATCCCGTGATGCCGCCGGTAATACCGCACTGCGTATGGCGATGCAGACCCGCGAACAGCATATCCGCCGCGAGAAAGCCAACTCCAACATCTGTACCTCGCAGGTACTGCTGGCCAATATTGCCAGCCTGTATGCGGTTTTCCACGGTCCCGTTGGCCTGAAGCGGATTGCCAGTCGCATCCACCGCCTGACCGATATCCTCGCGCAGGGCTTGCAGCAGCGCGGTCTGAAACTGCGCCATGCAACCTGGTTCGATACCCTGACGGTCGAAGTCAGCGATAAAGCGGCGGTGCTGGATCGCGCGCTGAGCTTTGGCATGAATCTGCGCAGCGACATTTTGAATGCCGTGGGCATCACGCTGGATGAAACCACCACCCGTGAAGATGTGACCGCACTGTTCTCTGTGCTGCTGGGCAATGAGCACGGGCTGGATATCGATGCACTGGATACCGACGCGCAGGCGATCCCGGCGGCGATGACCCGTCAGGAAGCGATCCTGACCCACCCGGTATTTAACCGTCATCACAGCGAAACCGAGATGATGCGTTACATGCATAGCCTGGAGCGTAAAGATCTGGCACTGAACCAGGCGATGATCCCGCTTGGCTCCTGCACCATGAAGTTGAACGCGGCGGCGGAGATGATCCCCATCACCTGGCCCGAATTTGCCGAACTGCACCCGTTCTGCCCGGCCGAACAGGCAGGCGGCTACCTGCAAATGATCGGTCAGCTTTCCCGCTGGCTGGTTCAGCTGACGGGTTACGATGCACTCTGTATGCAGCCGAATTCGGGTGCGCAGGGGGAGTACGCCGGTCTGCTGGCGATCCGCCGTTACCACGAAAGTCGCAACGAAGCGGGGCGTAATATCTGCCTGATCCCAAGCTCAGCACACGGTACCAACCCAGCTTCTGCACAGATGGCGGGCATGGAAGTGGTCGTGGTGGCCTGTGATAAGCAGGGCAATATCGATCTTCACGATCTGCGTTTGAAAGCCGAACAGGCGGGCGACGCGCTCTCCTGCATTATGGTGACCTACCCGTCGACCCACGGTGTTTATGAAGAGACGATCCGTGAGGTCTGTCAGATCGTTCATCAGTTTGGTGGCCAGGTCTATCTCGATGGTGCCAATATGAATGCCCAGGTGGGGATCACCACGCCGGGCTATATCGGCGCAGATGTGTCGCATCTGAACCTGCACAAAACCTTCTGCATTCCGCACGGCGGCGGCGGGCCAGGTATGGGACCGATTGGCGTCAAGGCGCACCTGGCACCGTTTGTTCCGGGCCACAGTGTGGTACAGATTGAAGGCATGCTGACCGGACAGGGCGCGGTTTCTGCTGCACCGTTTGGCAGCGCCTCCATCCTGCCTATCAGCTGGATGTATATCCGCATGATGGGTGCGGAAGGGCTGAAGCAGGCGAGTTCCGTGGCGATCCTCAATGCCAACTACATTGCTCACCGTCTGCAATCGGCTTATCCAATCCTCTACGCCGGACGTGACGGCCGCGTGGCGCACGAATGCATTCTGGATATCCGCCCGCTGAAAGAGCAGACCGGCATCAGCGAGTTGGATATCGCTAAACGCCTGATCGACTACGGTTTCCATGCGCCGACCATGTCATTCCCGGTGGCCGGTACGCTGATGGTGGAACCGACTGAGTCAGAGAGCAAAACCGAACTGGACCGCTTTATCGATGCCATGCTGGCGATCCGCAGTGAAATTGACCGTGTCGTCGAGGGTGAATGGCCGCTGGAAGATAACCCACTGGTGAATGCACCGCATACCCAGATGGAAATTGTCGGCGAGTGGGGCCATCCTTATACGCGTGAACTGGCGGTATTCCCGGCCGGGAGCGCGAATAAATACTGGCCAACAGTGAAACGTCTGGATGATGTTTACGGTGACCGTAATCTGTTCTGTTCCTGTGTACCGATGAGCGAATACGAATAACCGCATCGTGATCAGCGGCGGATAATCTGTAAGGGTTGACCTTCGTTTCGGTCAACCCTTTTTTATGGGATAAACAGCATGAAAATCGCATTAGTGACAGGCGGCAGTCGCGGCATTGGCCGGGCTACCGCCATTCTGTTGGCACAAATGGGCTGGCGGGTCGCCGTCAGCTTCGCCCGGCGCACCGATGCTGCGCTTGAAGTCGTGGATATGATTGAGCAGCAGGGAGGCAGTGCTTTTGCCCTTCAGGCGGATATTGCTGATGAAGCGCAGGTGATGGCGATGTTTGCTGACATCGACCGTCAGCCGGGGCAATTGACGGCGCTGGTCAATAATGCCGGTATCCTGTTTCAGCAGGCCACGCTGGAACAGCTCACGGCAGAGCGCATTAACCGGGTCTTTGCCACCAACGTCACGGGCAGTTTTCTTTGCTGTCGCGAAGCGGTTAAGCGCATGGGCCACCATCACGGTGGGAGCGGCGGGGCGATTGTCAATGTTTCCTCGGCGGCCGCCAGAACGGGGGCGCCGGGTGAATATGTTGATTACGCCGCATCAAAAGGGGCAATGGATACGCTGACTAAAGGGCTATCGCTGGAAGTGGCGGCGCAGGGTATCAGAGTGAACGGCGTGCGTCCGGGCTTTATTTACACCGACATGCATGCGGACGGGGGGGAACCGCAGCGGGTCGATCGGCTGGCACCCGGCATTCCAATGCAGCGCGGTGGCCAGCCGGAAGAGATCGCGCGCGCGATTGCCTGGTTGCTCAGTGATGAGGCGTCATACATTACCGGAACATTTATTGATGCGGCGGGCGGCCGCTGAGATAACGTGGTCGGATGATGGCAATAAACGATAACGCCTAAGGCCAGTTCTTATCGGGTAGAGGGGCTGGCTGAAAAAGGTCAGCCCCTCCCTCTCTCTTAAAGCTCGGAAATATAGCCGACATCGTCGGACGTGGGATTCCCGGCCGCCGCGCGTGCCAGCTCATCACAACGTTCATTCTCAACGTGGCCCGCATGACCTTTAACCCACTTCCAGGTGATCTCATGGTGGCTGAGGGCCGCATCCAGGCGCTTCCACAGGTCGACATTCTTAACCGGCTTCTTATCGGTGGTTTTCCAGCCGCGTTTTTTCCAGTTATGTATCCAGGTGGTAATTCCCTGACGAACATACTGACTGTCGGTACTCAGCACCACCGCACAAGGCTGTGTCAGCGCTTCCAGTGCCACAATCGCCGCCATCATTTCCATGCGGTTGTTGGTGGTCAGGTGGAAACCTGCGCTGTACGTTTTCTCATGCTTGCCATAGCGCATAATCGCGCCATATCCCCCGGGGCCAGGGTTGCCAAGGCACGAACCGTCGGTGAAAATTTCTACCTGCTTAAGCATCTCTGGTAGACTCCCTGTAGAAAAACGCCAAGTCTGCCATAAATGCGCCTGATGAGCACCGTAAATACCGTTCACCCGGTCCACGAACGGCCCTTTCGTCTTCAACGGGGTGTGGCCTGTATACAAAATATCTGCAGGACCGTGAAATGGGATTAACGATAAAAGCAGGGCCTGCTCCAATTGTGCTCTGAATCACAAATTTGAATATTGATTACGGTTTCTATTGGGAACAAAGCGCCAAAAAAACTACGGTGTCACACCGTGTTACAGGGTTAATTGCTGTTTCTTTCGCCATTGATAAAGAGATTGATGAATGTTTACCAACAAGACGATATCCACTTTAAACGCGTTGGAGAATAAAGTTTATAATTTTGTAATTAAAAATTTGAATACTGTTGTGTACATGACAATCAGAGAGCTTGCAAACAGTTCTCAGGTGTCGACGGCAACGGTATTGCGTTTTTGCAAGAAGATAAACTTCAATGGATATTCTGAATTCAAAGCCTATCTGAGAATGTATCTGGAGCAGGATAAAAAAATACTGTTGCCACATGGTGCCGATGAAATACTTAGCTTCTTTAAAAGTATTAATAATAATGACTTCGATGAATTAATTATCAGTGCAGCAGAACATATTGTCGCGGCTGAGCGTGTGATCTTCGTTGGTGCAGGCAGCTCAGGTACACTGGGTAAGTATGGGGCACGCTTCTTCTCTAACATTGGCAAGTTCAGCAACCATATTGATGATCCCTACTATCCTGTCAGCACCGATATGTACAAAAATGCGGTGGCTATCGTGCTATCAGTTTCGGGTGAAACCCCTGAAATTATTAAATTAGCCAAACAGTTTCTCATTCATCAATGCAAAATTGTCAGCATAACCAGTAATAACAAATCCACTCTTGCCTTAATGGCTGACTTTAATGTTTCCTATCATGTATCCAGAGTGTTAATCGCGAATGAATATGACATTACGACGCAGGTTCCAGTGATTTATATCCTTGAATCTATTGGTCGTCAGTTGGCTAATAAAATGACGCCGGAAATGTCACAGGGTGTTTCTTTCTTGTGACAAATGACGAGCCTGTGTTTTTGTTATAACGTGACTTTAACAGTGTCTTTTTTTACCATTAATTTCTAAATATTTAAGCGCGAACGACTTAAATTAAACTAATGGCAACGGAAGACACGTGATGGCAATTAACTATGCTGAATCGGCGAAAGAGATCGTCGTTCTGATTGGTGGTGATGATAATGTGATCAGTGTCACGCATTGTGCCACGAGATTACGATTCGTCCTTAAAGATTATTCTCAGGTAGATAAAGACACCTTAAAGCGCGTTAAGGGCGTGATTACCGCCGTTGAATCCAGCGGTCAATTGCAGGTCGTCATCGGCAATCACGTGGGAGATGCCTATCGCGAAGTACAGCACCTGCTGAATATCGACGAAAGCGTGGCGGTCAGTGCACCCAATGTCGGTGTCGTCAATCGCTTGATGGATATTATCTCCAGCATCTTCGCCCCCTTCCTCTATCCACTGGCGGCATGTGGCGTATTACAGGGGCTGATTTCATTGTTCGCTGCACTGGGGTGGATGGACCCTGCCAGCGGCACTTACCGCATTCTTAACTTTGTTTCCTGGACTGGTTTTACTTTCCTGCCCGTGATGGTGGCTTTCACCGCGGCGAAAAAATTCAATGTAAATCCTTTCACGGCAGTCATTGCCGCCTGTGCCCTGGTTTCACCTGACTACATCAACATGCTGACGGCCAATAAGATCCTGCTGGCGAACTCTGCCGATCCTGCGTTGCAGGCATTGATGAAAGCGGCGGTCGATAACCCGGAAATTGCCAAAGTACTGGTCGAGGTAGCAGGTATTCCGCTGACCGCTGATCCCCTCACCTTCCTCGGTTTGCCGGTGCAGTATCTCAGCTATACCTCCTCGGTGATCCCTATCATCCTGATGGTATGGATCATGTCTTATGTGCAGCGCTTCTTTGAACGCGTGCTGCCCATCGTCATCCGCAATATGTTCACCCCAATGTTCTGCCTCGCCATTATGGTGCCCTTAACGCTGCTGGCGTTCGGACCTGTCGGCAACATGATAGGCGGTGCAATCGGTGGTGTTTACAACTCGCTGTACCATCTCAGCCCGTCCATTGCTGGTTTTGTTGTCGGTGCTGTCTGGATGCCACTGGTCACCCTGGGGGTTCACTGGGGCATTACCCCGGTCACGGTAGGCAACTACGCCACGCTGGGCTACGACACCTTTACCGGATTACAGGCTTCAGCCGTGTTTGGCATGGCCGGCGCCGTTTTTGGTGTCTATCTGAAAGCCAAAGACGATGAACTGAAACGCGTTGCGCTCTCTGCCGGGATCACCGCTCTGTTTGGTATTACGGAACCGGCTATCTATGGCGTGGCACTGCGTCTCAAGCGCCCGATGATTTGTGGATGTCTGGCCGGGGCTATCGGTGGCGCCATCGCCGGGGCATTCAATGCAGTGTCATGGAGCTACTGCATACCGGGTATTGCGGTCTTACCGGTGTTCTTTAAAGAAGGGCATATGACGCAATTTCTCGGCTTCCTGCTGTCTGTGAGCGTGGCCTTTGTATTGGGCGTGGTGTTCGCCTGGCTGGGTGGATTTAAAGAAGAGATCCCGACAGAAAAACGTGTGATGGCTAATGTCAACGCTGTCTGAATGACTGAAAAAGAAGTGAATGATGAACAATAAATTACCAAAAGAGTTTATGTGGGGTGGTGCGGTTGCCGCACACCAGGTCGAGGGCGGATGGGACAAGGGGGGCAAAGGCCCGAGTATTGTTGATGTCCTGACCAGCGGAGCACATGGTGTGGATCGTGTGATTACAGACGGTATCAAGGAGGGCCTTCTGTACGCCAATCACGACGCGGTGGATTTCTATAATCAGTATCCTGGCGACATCGCATTGTTTGCTGATATGGGGTTCAAGTGTTTCCGCACTTCAATTGCCTGGTCACGCATTTTCCCTCTCGGTGATGAACTGGAGCCGAACGAAGAAGGGCTGCGTTTTTATGACGCGCTGTTCGATGCGCTGCTTAAACAGGGTATTCAGCCCGTCATTACGCTCTCACATTTCGAGATGCCCAATCATCTGGTCACGGAATATGGCGGCTGGAAAAACCGCAAAGTGGTGGATTTGTTTGTCAGATTCAGTGCGGCAGTCTTGAAGCGTTACCAGCATAAAGTGAAATACTGGATGACGTTCAATGAGATTAACAATCAGCGTAACTGGAAAACCCCGTTGTTTGGCTACTGCTGTTCCGGGGTGATCTTCACCCAGGAGCCGAACCCGGAAGCATGCATGTACCAGGTGCTGCACCACCAGTTCGTTGCCAGTGCGCAGGTGGTGAAACTCGGGCATGAGATTAACCCGGAGTTACAGATTGGCTGCATGATCGCCATGGTGCCGTTGTATCCCTTCTCCTGCCATCCCGACGATGTGATGTATGCTCAGGAAGCCATGAGGGAGCGCTTCCTGTTCGGTGATGTACATATGCGCGGCTATTATCCGTCGTACATCCTGAAAGAGTGGCAGCGTAAAGGGTATGACATTGTGATGGCGCCGGGTGACGCACAAATCCTGCGTGAAGGTTGCGCCGATTATATTGGCCTGAGTTATTACATGAGCAATGCCGTCAGCAGCGAACAGGCCGGCAGCGGTTCTGCCCTGTCAGGGTTTGAAGGCAGTGTGCCTAATCCGCATGTCAAAGCCTCAGACTGGGGATGGCAAATCGATCCGGTGGGTTTGCGTTATGTGCTCAATATTCTGTATGAGCGTTATCAGAAACCGCTGTTTATTGTCGAGAACGGCTTTGGTGCGGTGGATGTAAAAGAGGAAAGCGGCGAGGTCAATGATGACTATCGTATCGCCTATCTCCGTTCTCACATTGAGCAAATGAAAAAAGCTGTTCTTGAGGATGGCGTTGACGTTATGGGGTACACCCCCTGGGGCTGCATTGACTGTGTCTCCTTCACCACCGGGCAATACAGCAAACGCTACGGCTTTATCTATGTTGATAAAAATGATGACGGCAGCGGCACCTTTGTTCGGTCGAAAAAGAAAAGTTTTCACTGGTATAAAAAGGTGATTGCCAGCAACGGCGATACGCTCTGAGCCATATTAAACGATGACATCATACGCGACAGGGAGGTCGCTCAATAATAAAGGTTGGAAGATGAAAAAAAGAACCTCTCTGTCCCTTACTCTGTTTATAAGCCTCAGTATTACCACGTATCACGCACAGGCAGATTTATCCGTCATACAAAACAGTTTGCTGACCGAACTGCAACAAAAGCCCTTGCTGGTTGAGGATTTAAGTCATCCGGCATTTAGCTGGGCACTGTCAGGCAGTGGTCGGAGTGAAAAGCAAACGGCTTACCGCATTATCGTGGCCACCAGTGACGCGGTGATTAACCCTGCGGGTCGTTTGACCAGAGAAAAAAACGTTGTCTGGGATTCCGGAAAAATACCCTCTGCGCAATCTTCGGCGGTGCCATATAGCGGGCCGCAACTCAGCCGTGCTACCCGCTATTACTGGTCAGTACAGGTGTGGGATCGGCAAGGACAGGCATCGGCGTTTGCTCCTCTCTCTCGCTTTGATACCGCATTGAAAGCGGGCTGGCAGGCAAAACCCATTTGGTCTGAAGCGCAGCCCAACTGGGCCTTCTTCCGACACAGTTTTCGGGCAAAAAATAAACCCATCAGCCGCGCGATCCTTTATGCGACAGGCCAGACGCCCGAAGATACCCGACAGTATGTCTATAAGGTGAATGTGAATGGTACGTTTGCCGGGTTGGGGCCTGTCAGAGGCTACAACAACCAACATTTCTATAACGCCTTTGATGTCACGGCACTGCTGCGTCAAGGGCAAGACAACGCGCTGGGGGCACTGGCGTTTACCTACGGTAAAAAGAAAAGCTTTATGGCGGAACTGCGCATCCATTATCAGGATGGAGAGGTGCAGACGATTGCTACTGATGAGCGTTGGAAAGTGCTGGATGGCACAGCGGCATTCCCTTATGCAGGCGATGTTCATGCTCAGGAGGCGGTATCCTGGGTGGGTTTCCGCTATCCCCATGAAAATATCGTCGCTAAAAATTATCCAGCCGGTTTCGACGTCACGGGTTTTGACGACAGGACCTGGTCAGCACCGCGTGTACAGTCACCGATTGATAATCTGACGGGTTACCCGGCAGAGAATCTGACACAGATAGAGGTGAAGCCGCGTAAGGTGACATCACTGGGTAAAGGCCACTTCCTGCTGGATTATGGAACGACGGTCGTCGGTGGTATGACGCTGACCCTGGATAACCGACAGTCGATCGCTAACGACGTCACGATCAAAACGGGGGAGATACTGGCCGCCGATGGCGCCGTAAAATGGCAGACTGCCGCGTTAATTAACAACCTCGATAAATGGCAGCTAAAACCCGGCAAACAGACGCTTGAACATTTTGGTTTCCGCGTCTTCCGCTATGCGGAAATTTCTGGATTGCCGGATGCACTGACTGCCAGTCAGTTGGGTGAAATGCTAACAACGCAGGCGTTACGTTATCCGTTCGATGACGGTGCGGCCACATTCAGCTCATCGAATAAGACCTTGAATGATATCTGGGCGTTCTCAAAAGCGTCAATCAAGGTACTGAATCACGATCTCTACGTTGATTCTCCTAACCGTGAACGTGCGCCTTACGAAGCGGATACTTACATCCAGCAGTTGAGCAATTACCAACTCGACAAGGGTTACCCGCTGGCGCGCTTTTCCACGGAATGGTTGATCGACCACTCGACCTGGCCGATGGAATGGAAGGTCTACAACATCCTCAATGCCTGGAATGATTACCTGTACACCGGCGATGATCGTCTGATCCGCACGTATTATTCGCAGCTCAAAGGTAAAATTCCGGCGAAGCTGACCGCAGGTTTTGATGATAAAACCGGGCGGGTGACAGCGAATTATGGCGATGGGGCGCCGGGACCGGATCATGACATCGTGGACTGGCCTGCCTCATTACGTGCCGGTTATCAGTTCTCCAATACTCACAATGTGACCAATGCGTTCTTTTCTAAAGGAACGCAGACGCTGGCGGACATCGCCGGGGCATTAGGTGAACGTCAGGACCAGCAGCATTATCGCCAGCTGGCGGATGCCTCAGCCCGTGGCTTCCGTTCGGGCTTTTATGACGCCGGGGCTCAGGCCTTTAAAGACAATATTGGCGGTAAACATCATCTCTCCAGCCAGGCGAATGCATTTGGTGTGGCGTTCGGTCTTGCGACGCCTGAAGAGGCCCGCCATGCGGCGACATTCCTGGCAGATAAAAAGATGCTGGAAGGCAGTGTATATAGCGCGCTGTTTGCTCTGAGTGCGATGGCAGAAAACGGCCAGGGAATGGAAGCTATCAATCAGATAACGGGCCTGAACAGTGATGGAACGCTCCGTCAAAATAGCCATAACTGGCGGCACATGATGGAACAGGGATCAGGCTCTACCATGGAAGCCTGGAATGAGTCTGACGACCTTACCGTCAGCCACTCTCATCCGTGGGGGACGGCACCAGTCATTGTCGCTTCTCAGGGGGTTTTTGGCGTAAAACCCCTCAAACCCGCGTATGAGCAGTTTCAGATCAAACCGATATTGCAAGGCCTGACAAAGGCCGACATCACCGTTCCGACTATCCGTGGAGAGATTAGCGCTTCGTTTGAGGTGAACAATCAGATCTGGCATTTGAATGTCGTGATTCCCGCGAATACGGAAGCCTTTATTTATATTCCAGCCCGCCATATCGATGACATTAAAGAAAGCGGTGTGGGATTAAATACGGTGAAGGATATTCAGTTTATTTCTGAGGGCAGTGGTTACGTTAAAGTGTTAGCAGGATCCGGGCACTATGCGTTTGTCTCGAATGGAAACTAAGCACGTTATTTTTTATTTATAAATAACACCCTCTGTTGATAATAAGCATCATTCCGGCAAAGCCGGAGGGGTGCTTATTATCTGAAAAAAATAATAGATAGAGATAATAATGAACACATTTAAAAAACTGCCCTTAACGGTGGCGGTCATTGCCGCGCTGTGCCCGTTTTCTGCTCTTGCGGAGCAAATGATTAGCCAGCAGCAGTTAGATAAGATTGTCGCTCAGGCGGTGGAAAAAGCGCTGGCAGAGCGTGAAGCAAGAGTGAGTGCCGCAACGCAGCCAACGCTAACGCCAGCGGCTGCCCCTGCTGCTGCAACATCCGCTGCGCCAGAAGCTCTCCCTGTTGCCGTCACACCCTCCGCCGATATGGCCATCCCTTACGGACTGAAGTTTTCCGCGTATGCCCGTTATGGTGCCCATTTCCAGGGCGGTGACCAAAAATATATCGCGGTGGATGGTTCCTATAATGGTTCGTCGGGTATTGGTCGCCTGGGGAACGAAGGCTACGGCGGGGAGTATCAGCTGTCTAAAACCTTTAAAGCGGAAAATGGCGCCATCTGGGATGCCAACGTGATGATCGATCACTGGAGCGACGAGCTTAATTTAAAGAAAGCCTACGTTGGCGTTACCAACCTGTTTGAATCGCAGCCCGATGCGTATCTCTGGGCCGGACGTGATTTCCATCAACGTCCACAGCAGGAGCTGAATGACTACATGTGGATGAGCCATGACGGGCAGGGGGCGGGGATTAAGAATCTCGATCTCAACGGCGTGCTGTTTGATCTGGCCGCCGTGGGGGCGGTGGAGTCCTGTGACGCACGGGTGGTAGAAGATGGCGATAATCCTTCGCGAATTTCCTGTACGGGTGGGGCCGGCACGGGTGAAAAAGGCAATTATGCGCTGACGTCAAAAATCCATGGCATCACAGTCGGTCCGGTTGATGTGGCGCTGTACGCCAACTACGGGCTTGACTCAAAAGCGGTAGAAAGCGATGAACGTACCAAAGCGTGGCAGGGGGCCGTAGTACTCAGCCATACGACCGATCGCTCGATGAACCAGTTCATCACGCGCTATTCAGACAACGCAGATAATAGCGTTTATAACAAAACGGACGCGCTGCGCTCGATTTATACCAGCTTTGATGGGGTCTACACCGTTAACCCTCAGACCACCGTCAGGTATCTGTTGGCCTTCCAGGACTATCGTAACAGCGAACTGAGTGAGGATAACCGCAGAAACTACGCCGCGATAATCCGCCCAATGTATTTCTGGAACGAAGTACATTCGACCTGGCTTGAAGGCGGCTATCAGCGCGTTAACTACGAAGAAGGGGGAAGCAACAAAGGGTGGAAGATGACGCTTTCGCAAAATATCTCTTTTGCTATGGGGCCAGACTTCAGACCAATGCTGCGTTTCTATGTCACCGGGGGAGAAGTGGATAACCAGCATACGGCGCGCACCACGGACACTGAGGACACTCGCCTTGATTCCTTCAACGTCGGCGCGATGTGGGAAGCGTGGTTCTGATTCGACCCATCATCGTCTGATCAGCCAGCGGTGTTGTGATGCCGCTGGTTCGTTGCTCTGAGCAGTGAAGCATGACTTGAGCACATGGCAGATGCTATTCTGTGTGGCGTATCCCCCTTTCAACACGCCGCAGCATCCTTGAGCCAGGCACGCATTCAATTATAGTGAGTAACGAATAGTGAGTTTTCAAAGTACTAATGACAGGATCATCGTTCTCGATACCGAAACCACCGGTATGAACATGATTGGTGTCCACTATGAAGGGCATCGCATTATTGAAATTGGTGCCGTTGAGGTGATTAACCGCCGCCCGACGGGCAATAACTTCCATGTGTATCTCAAGCCCGATCGGCTGGTGGACCCGGAAGCCTTTGGCGTACACGGTATTGCAGACGAATTCCTGCTGGATAAACCCACCTTCGCTCAGGTGGCAGATGACTTCCTGGCGTATATTGATGGCGCAGAGCTGGTGATCCATAACGCGTCGTTCGATATCGGCTTTATGGACTATGAGTTTGCCAAACTGCAGCGTGGCATTGCCAAAACCGAAACCTTCTGTCAGATCACCGACAGCCTGGCGATGGCACGTAAGATGTTCCCCGGCAAGCGTAACAGCCTTGATGCGCTGTGCTCACGCTATGAGATAGACAACAGCAAACGTACGCTGCACGGCGCACTGCTTGACTCCGAAATACTGGCCGAAGTCTTCCTGATCATGACCGGCGGGCAGACCTCGCTGACCTTCTCAATGGAAGGGGATCGTGAAGAACAGGATGATGGCGAAACCATTCACCGCATTACCCGGCCATCCTCGGGGCTGCGCGTGGTGCGTGCCAGCGAGCAAGAGCGGATCGCGCATGAGGCGCGTCTTGATCTGGTGCAGAAAAAGGGCGGCAGTTGTTTATGGCGCCCGATCGATGCCAGTGATGTATAAGTGATTAAAAAGCAGGCGAAAACGCACTTTCGGTGAAAAAGAGAGCAGTTGAGATAATTCCACAGAAAAAGCGTTGACGCAGCGCAGGCCGCCCCGTAATATGCGCCTCGTTCCCGACGGGGAACATCGGTGGAGCGGTAGTTCAGTTGGTTAGAATACCTGCCTGTCACGCAGGGGGTCGCGGGTTCGAGCCCCGTCCGTTCCGCCAAGCATTTAGAGAAAGGCCGATTCGAAAGAATCGGCCTTTTTCGTTTTACGACGATGATGCCCTTCCTGAATATCTCACCCATCCTGTCTGCTTATCCTTTCGATCGTTATCGTGCTGCCGCGCGGTGAATCACCTTATATCGTAAAATATCTATAGATAATGACCGGGAGTCGATGTATCACTTTCCATCCCTCTGATATAAGAAAAAAGATGAAGATTAAACCGTTCAAGGATGAGCCATGATAAAGCCGATATTTCTCTTCACCGTACTACTGATCGTTACACTGGCATCCGGATTACAAGCGGCCCCCGTTTATGCCGATAAACCTACTGCTGAAGCATCGGATCTCATGAAGCAATATGTCATGTCGTCGGTGGCGGAGCGTGCTGAGGTTCTGCACAGACTGGAAGTGCTCTCTACCAAACACCCTGATAATGTTAACGTAAGACGGATGTATGCCAACCTGCTAGTCTCTGACAGAAAATATGATAGTGCCATCTCACAATATGAAATGCTGAATAAAAAAAATCCGCGCCCGGTGCTCTTACTACCGGAATGTATGTTGAAAGAAAGGGTGGGTAAGAAAGACAAAGGGTGTTACCAGTCTGTCATTGCGATCGCTGAAGAGAAAAACATCCTGGATAGTGATTATCTTACCGCGCTGTATTTTGCGGACGATCAACGTTTCTTGGCAGAGAAAGAGAAACTTATTAACGCTAATAAAATGACAAAGGCTGAACTTGCTGTTTTTTCATTAAGCCATGAGCGCATTCTGTATACCCTGTATCCGTAACTGCGGGCAGGCTTACGGTACAACAAGAAAGCCCAGGGACCAGAAAATCTCTGGCCCCTGGTCATATCACTCTTTCTGCATCGCGACTTTCGCGTTATAGCCTTGTGTTGAGGCATTCTCCACATCGCCACGGGCGATCCAGCGATAGCTGCCTGCGCCCAGTGCCACCCCGATAAACCAGCTAAAGTTTGCCACCGCATGCAGCGAAGGAATAAAGCTGATCACCAGGCCAATGGCTACCGATGGCAGCAGCGCCACAATCGCTTTCGGGTTAAAACCACCGCGATACCAGTATTTACCTTTTGGCGTGGCATCAAACAGATCATCAACGGAGATCTGGCTGCGTTTGATCAGATAGAAATCGGCCAGCAGGATGCCGAACAGTGGCCCGATAAACGCGCCCAGCACATCCAGCGTATAGTGGATCAGCTCCGGTGACTGGAACAGATTCCACGGCGTCAGCAGCACGGAACCGACCGCTGCGATCATCCCGCCGGTGCGGAAGCTGATCTTCTGTGGCGAACAGTTGGAGAAATCGAAAGCCGGAGAAACAAAGTTGGCCACGATGTTGATGCCGATGGTGGCGGTAATCATTGTCAGCAGACCAATCGCCACTGCCAGATCGTTACCGACCATACTCACTGTCTCAATCGGGTCGGTGATCATTCGGCCAAACAGCGACTGTGTACCCGAAACAATCACTACGGTGACCAGCGAGAACAGCAGGAAGTTAAACGGCAGGCCCCAGCGGTTTCCCCGGCGGATTTCACCCATACTTTTACCGTAGCGAGAGAAATCACCGAAGTTCAGCAGCGGGCCAGAGAAGTACGACACCACCAGCGCGGTAGCCGTCAGCATCTGCCATGCCTGCTCGCCGCCCGTCAGCGTCTTGCTTGCCAGGGTGAAGGAGATACCGTCAAACCCGGTTTTGTATACAATCCATCCTGCCAGCGCCACCATCACCACGTACACCGCCGGGCCAGCCACATCAATGAAACGCTTAATCGCGCTCATTCCGTGCCAGAACACCATCGCCTGCAACAGCCACATAATACCGAAGCAGATCCAGCCGAGCTGCGATAATCCCAGCCAGGAGGCGTGCGTCAGTGACGACAGCGCAGGCCAGAACTTCAGCGAGACCAGCATCAGTGCATTCGCTGCAAGGTACGTCTGAATGCCGTACCAGGCAAAGGCGATTAACCCGCGGATCACCGCCGGGATATTGGCACCAAATACGCCGAATGCCTGACGACAGATCACCGCATAGGGTACGCCCGCCATCTGGCTGGGTTTCGCCACCAGGTTGGCACAGACCTGCACAATACAGATGCCGACCAGCAGACACAGCAGCACCTGCCAGCTGGCGAGGCCCAGCGTGAAGAAGCTCGCGGCCACCACATAGCCACCCATGCTGTGTACATCGGACATCCAGAAAGAAAAGATATTGTACCAACTCCAGTTCTGGTCACGCGTTGGCGCCAGATCCTCATTGCACAGCCGTGGGCTGTAGTTGACGGTGGCGTCTGACGCCGCTGCCGGGGAAGAACCATGACTATTTGGCATGAAACCTGCTCCTGTGAATACAGTTATCAATAAACCGGGTTACAGGAGACATTGCAGGATCCAGGCCAGAATGTAATTTCATGTATACAAAAGTCAGTTTTAATGTGTACGATTCTTGACGGAAATGATGTTTACCGGAGTAGGGAATGAAGAGTGAAACCGGGCTGAAAACGGCCTCCGACCTGAGTGACAAGGATGAGCCTATCTATCAGGCGCTGATGACGGCAATCGTGGAACATCAGTTACCACCGGGCAGTAAATTACCGGAGGAGGCACTCTCCGAGGTGTTCGGCGTCAGCCGTACCGGCATTCGTAAAGTGCTGCAACGCCTCGCCGCAGTGCAAATGATCACGCTGACGCCCAAACGTGGTGCGCAGGTCGCCACGCCAACCGTTGAGGAGGCGCAGGATATCTTCCGTACTCGCAGCCTGATTGAGTGCGCGAACCTGTCTGAGGTATTAATGCACTGCCAGGCCCCTCATCTTGCTGCCCTGGAGAAACTCAATCTCCAGGAGCAGCAGGCCCACGAAAATCACGATGGTGCAGCGGCGATCCGCCTCTCAGCGGCATTCCATATTCAGTTACAGGCGATTTCGGGCAACCAGGTGCTGACCGAAATCGTGACGCGGCTGACCCAGCGCTCCTCGCTGGTGGTTGCGGCATATGGTGCGCCCTGGCAGCAGGGCTGCCGCTGTGACGATCACGATCGGCTGGTGGTGCTGCTACGGGAAAAATCACTGACTCAGCTGACTGACGCACTACGGCAACATTTCGATCATATCGTCGCCAGTCTGCGCTTTGAACGCAGCGGCGAAACGCTGCCGGACTTTTCCCGGTTGTTTGCGTCAAAAGGAGCATGATGATGAGTAGCAAACAGGTCATTCAGGTGATCAACCCCAACACCAGCCTGGCAATGACGGAAACCATCGGTGCAGCGGCACGTGCGGTGGCGGCAGGGAATACCGAGATCCTGGCGGTGTGCCCGACGCAGGGCGTGCCGTCGATTGAAGGGCATTTTGATGAGGCCATTGCTGCCATTGGCGTGCTGGAGCAGATCAAAATCGGCCGTGAGCAGGGCGTCTGTGGCCATGTGATTGCCTGTTTCGGCGACCCGGGATTACTGGCCGCACGCGAGATGGCGCAGGGACCGGTAGTCGGGATTGCCGAAGCCGCGATGCATATGGCAACCCTGGTGGCCACACGATTTTCCATCGTCACCACGCTGCCGCGAACCCTGATTATTGCCCGCCATCTGCTTCAGCAATATGGCTTTGAGCATCACTGTGCAGCCCTGCACGCCATCGACCTGCCGGTGCTGGCACTGGAAGATGGCAGCGGGCTGGCGCAGGAGAAAGTGCGCCAGCGTTGTATACAATCCATCCGCGAAGATGGCTGCGGTGCCATCGTGCTCGGCTGCGGTGGTATGGCCGATCTGGCGCAATCGCTGACACGTGAACTGGGCGTACCGGTGATCGATGGCGTGACGGCTGCCGTGAAAATGGTGGAGTCGCTGGTAGCATTAGGTCTGAACACCAGTAAGCACGGCGATCTTGACTACCCGATACGAAAAAACCTGTCGGGCCAGTTTGAGCGCCTAAACTGAACAGTCGGGTCCCATTTCTTTTTGCGACGTTAAGGACTGAGACGATGAGCAACACTTCGGAAAAAAAAGAGTACAGCTTCAACAAAAACTATCCCCGTGACCTGCGCGGCTATGCGGGCAACCCGCCCCATGCGGCCTGGCCGGGTAACGCGAAGATCGCGGTGCAGTTTGTCCTCAACTACGAAGAGGGCGCCGAAAATAATGTTCTGCATGGTGATACAGGCTCCGAGCAGTTCCTCTCCGATATCATTGGGGCGGCCAGCTATCCTGAGCGCCATATGTCGATGGATTCACTGTATGAATATGGCTCACGCGCCGGATTCTGGCGCATCCATAACGAATTTCAAAAACGTGGCCTGCCGCTGACGGTCTTTGGCGTGGCCATGGCGCTGGCACGGCACCCGGAGATCGTCGAGGCGATCAAAGCCGCTGATTACGATGTCGTCAGTCATGGCTGGCGCTGGATCCACTATCAGGGCATGGATGCAAAAACAGAACGCCAGCATATGCAACTGGCGCTGGATACCCTGACCGACCTGTTTGGCAAGACGCCAACGGGCTGGTATACCGGTCGCGACAGCCCCAACACCCGGCGTCTGGTCGTGGAACAGGGCGGCCTGACCTATGACAGCGACTATTATGGCGACGATCTGCCGTTCTGGACGCAGGTCACCTGTCAGGATGGCACGGTGAAACCGCATCTGATCATCCCTTATACGCTAGAAACTAACGATATGCGTTTTGCCACGCCGCAGGGGTTTAACACCGCGGAGCAGTTTTACACCTACCTGAAAGACAGCTTTGATGTGTTGTACGAAGAAGGGGACAGCACACCGAAAATGCTGTCGATTGGTATGCACTGCCGTCTGCTGGGCCGCCCAGGCCGTTTCCGCGCCTTACAGCGCTTCCTTGACCATATCCAGCAGCATGAAGGGGTGTGGATCTGTACCCGCCAGCAAATCGCTGACCACTGGGTGAAAACCCACCCGGCACCGAAAGCGTAATGCTGACAGCGAGGCTTGCCTCGCTGCCCTGAGCCCGTCCTGTATTATCGCAGAGACCACCAGGTCTCTGCGTACCTGTCAGCTCATCAAACTGACCTGCGCCGCCACAATGCGCCAGCCACAGGGGAGCCTGACCCAGGTCTGCTGCTGACGGCCGATTTTGTCGCTGCCCTCGCGGGTGAACTCTGTGCTGCACACCGCAAAATCATCGCCGTAGCTGGTGATCACCGTATTCTGTAACTGACGGAATAACCCGGCTGAAGGACGTGCAGCCCGAAATTCGCGAATCGCATCGATACCGTACAAGTTCTCTCCCGCACCCAGGCGCACTGTGCGTTCGTCGTGCCAGAAAAGTTCATCCAGCACCGCAATGTCATTACTGATTAACGCCTCTTCGTAACGATAAAACGCGGCGGTAACTTCGGCGAGGATCGCCGGGCGGTCAATATGTTCACTTTTCATGATCAATGCTCCCTATCCGCAGGGGCCGCGTGCGTAATGCCCATTTGCTCCAGCGCGCTGGCGGCACGCAGGCAGGCGGCTTCATTAAACGGGGCGGCAATCAGTTGCAGACCGATGGGTAACCCGCTACGGGTACGTAATGGCACCGTGGTCACCGGCAGGCCGAGGAACGAAATGGGCTGGGTTAACATGCCCATGCTGGCGCGGATCGGCAGGTCACTGCCGTTAATGTGCATGGTCTCCTGGCCAATCAACGTGGCGCTGGTGGGGGTAGCCGGTGCAATCAACACATCCACATGATCGAACAGCGGCAGCACCTGCTGCTGGAAGTGGCGGCGGAAGCGCTGGGCCTGAATGTACCAGGCGGCGGGGATCATCGCCCCGGCCAGCAGGCGCTCACGCGACAAAGGCTCAAAGCGCTCAGGTGCACGGCGCAGGGCGGGGAGGTAATGATTCCCGCCCTCAGATGCGCTGATAATAAACGCCGACGTACGTGCCAGTTCGGCTTCCGGCAGCACGACCTCTTCGCTGGCATTCAGTGCGCTGGCTGCAACCGCCACCGCAGCGCGGGCGTCGTCATCGCACCACTGCTGAAAGTAACCGCCCAGCACGCCAAAGCGCAGCCCTTCACTACCGCGCTCCAGCAGAGGGCTGACCGCCTGCATGGCTTTATCAGCCTGGAAGCTATCGGCAGGATCGCTGCCCTGTAATACATCGTAGACGTGGGTGAGATCGCTGACGCGGCGGGCAAACGGACCAATATGGTCAAGGCTGGCGACAAACGGATGACTGCCGCTGCGCGACAGGCGACCGTAGGTCGGCTTCAGACCAAAGATTCCGCACAGTGAGGCCGGAACGCGGATCGAGCCGTTGGTATCCGAACCGAGGGAGAAATGGACCAGCCCGGCGGCCACGGCGGCGGCCGACCCCCCCGACGATCCCCCGGCAATCCGCGCCAGATCGTGTGGATTACGCGTGGCACCATAATGGCTGTTTTCGGTGGTGAAACCGTAGGCATACGCATCCATGTTCAGCATCCCGGACAGCAGTCCGCCGCCGGCTGCCAGCTTCTGCACGGCCCAGGCATCCTGACATGCCACCGGACGATCGCTGAATAAACTGGCCCCGGCCAGCGTCGCGTGTCCGGCCACATCAAACAGATTTTTGACTGCGTAAGGCACCGCTGCCAGTGGGGGGAGCGGCAGGTTGCCCTGTTTCAGGCGATCAACCCGGTCCGCCTCCTGCAACATGCGCTCCTGGGTAATCTGGGTCCAGGCATTCAGCTCAGGGTTATGCTGCGAGATCGCCGACAGCGTATGCAGGGCGATCTCGCGTGCACTCAACTCACCTTTAGCCAGCAATTGGGTCAGTTCGGCAATCGACAGTGCGGCCAGATTCATGCTTTATACACTCCAGCCACTTCCAGGCGATCGTCCAGCGGGAAGGCCATCAGCGGCGCGGCCATGCCGGCAATGCGGTTGAACTGGGTCAGCAGCTCGGCACGGCGTGCGTCGTCGAGTTCCAGTGCCAGCACCTGCTCCATCTGCGTGACATAGGCTGCCCAGTCGGGCGCCTTTTGCTTGATACTCATCTCAGTTTCCCTCTTTTTTAAAACCCGGCCGCGCTGCCGTTGCTACGCGGATCGAATGCCCCTTCGAGCATCCCGTTGTTGTGACGCACAATCGCGCCCGCATGGCCCACGGCTTCGCTGAAATCAGGCAACAGCTCAACTTCATGGCCCAGCGCCCGCAGCGTGGCAATGGTTTCTGGCGGGAAGCGACCTTCCAGTTTGAGTGAATCGGAGGCCTGACCCCAGGTGCGCCCCAGCAGCCAGCGTGGCGCACTCACCGCCTGCTGCAATCCCATGCCCTGTACCACATGGCGGGTAAAAATGGCCGCCTGAGTCTGTGGCTGGCCATCGCCGCCCATCGATCCGTATACCATCGTCCTGCCATCGTTCAACCGTGCTGCCGCTGGGTTCAGCGTGTGGAATGGCTGTTTACCCGGCATCAGCGCCAGCAGGTGATCGGGATCGAGGCTGAAAGCCGCGCCGCGATTTTGCCAGGTAATACCCGTGCCGGGGATCACCACACCGCTACCAAATTCGTGATAAATGCTCTGAATAAAGGAGACGGCCAGCCCGCTGCTGTCCATCACGCCCATCCACACGGTGTCGCCCGGCCCTTTACCCGTGCCCCACGGCGCCGCCTGATTGACATCGATCTGCGCCGCCATCTGTTGCAGACGATCGCTGTCGAGCAGCGTTTGCATCTGTTCACGCATATGCTGCGGGTCGGTGATGTAACGGTCGCGCAGGCCAAAGGCCAGCTTGGTGGCTTCCACAATGCGGTGAATGGTTTGTGCCTCATCGGCATCGGCCATATTCAGATGGTCGGTGATCCCCAGGATCGCCAGTGATACCAGGCCCTGCGTGGGCGGTGTCATATTAAAGACATCGCCGTACTGATGGTGGATACGCAGTGGCGTCCGGCGTTTAGCCTGCTGACGGTTCAGGTCTTCCAGCGTGACCGGCATTCCCAGCCGTGACATCTCACTGGCGAGCTGACGGGCAAGCGGGCCGCGATAGAAGCTGTCCAGCCCGGCTTCGGCCAGATGAATGAGGGTGTTTGCCAGATCGGGCTGGGTAAAACGGCTGCCACACGACGGCACTTCGCCATCGGGTAAGAAGGTGGCGGCAAATCCCGGTTGATTCACCAGTTCGGCTTGTTTACTGGCGGTGGCGGTCGCCTGGGAGGCGGTGACCGGAATGCCATCGGCGGCATAGCGGATCGCATCCGCCAACAGGCGCGGCAATGGCAGTTGCTGACCGCCCAGTTCACGTGAGATGTCCAGCGCTTCTGACCAGCCGCTGACCGTACCCGCCACCGTCAGGGCCGATTTCGGGCCGCGATGGGGAATGCTGCTGCTGCCCTGATAAAAGTCGATTGTCGCCAGCGAACCTGCCGCACCGCTGGCATCGATCGCCACCGGGTCACCCTTCGGCGGGACAATCAGCCAGAAGCCATCGCCTCCCAGGCCATTCATATGAGGATAGGCAACGGCAACCGTCGCGGCAGCAGCCACCATCGCTTCAATGGCATTCCCCCCTTCGCGTAAAATACCCAGTGCGCTTTCACTGGCCAGATGGTGCGGCGTCACCGCCATGCCCAGCGGGGCCATATTACTTTGATTCATTCCATTCCCGTCGTTCAGATAGCTGATAGGTTGACTAAAGCAATAGCCGTTCCAGTTTGTCGAGCGGCAGAATGTTAACAATTGAATATCTGTCGTATGGCTCCGGTTTTTGATTCAAAACCGGCCGATTTTCAGCCCGCAACGGTGTGAGCTACAGACAGGCACGTTATTTGTATATCATTCTGAGGATGAAACAAACGTTACAGGGTTAATCACATGATGCAGCTTGATGAACGCCTGCGCAGCCACTACGCGCAGCTTTCGCCGCAGGAACAACGTATCGCTGATTTTGCCTTCGATCATTTCGATGACCTGATCAGCTACAACAGTGCCGATCTGGCACGTCTCAGCGGGGTGTCCAAGGCCACGGTAAGCCGTCTGTTTAAGCGCCTGGGCTATGAAAAATATAAAGATATGCGCGACGAACTGCGCACCCTGCGCCAGAGCGGGATGCCGCTCACTGACCACCGTGATGCGGTGCAGGGCAACACGTTGCTGGCCCGTCACTATAAGCAGGAGATGGCCAACCTCACCCAGTGGGTGAACGGGATTGATGCGGCGCACTTTGGCGAGGTCGTTCAGGCGCTGGCAAACAGTAAACGTATTTTTATCATTGGGATGCGTAATGCATACCCGGTGGCGCTGCACCTGCGCCAGCAGTTATTGCAGGCCAGAACACAGGTGCAGGTGCTGCCACAGCCGGGGCAGACGCTCTCTGAAGAGCTGGTGGATCTGACACCGGAGGATATGGTGGTGGTGATGGCGTTCCGGCGCCGCCCACGCATTATCCGCCCGTTGTTACAGCAGCTACAGCACAACGGCATTCCTGTGCTGGCACTGTGTGAACCCCAGGCGCAGGCGGTGATTGCCCTGGCGCGCTGGCAGCTGTGCGCGCCGCTGGACAGTGTCTCTGCCTTCGACAGCTATGCAGCGGCCAACAGCCTGATCAACCTGCTGGCCAACGCAGTACTTCACGAATTACTCAGTGACGGTCGTCAGCGTATTCATCAGATTGCTGACCTCTACACCCAGCTGGATGAGCTGGAACAGCGCTAATGGGGCGCTATTCTGGTGCATTGCATGGTTTTGGGGCGCCGCAAGGCGCCCTTTTTCGGACCCTTTTTCCCGCCAGTGTTTCCCTCTTTTGCCCGGTTTTTCTGTACTGAATATCAGTTTTTTGGCCTGTAATAACGCTTAATATTTGGATTTAACACACTTTTTGTTTTCTGCGGTTTTACCGTCGCGTAAAAAATGTGAGGCAGATAACGCACTGGCACATTAGTTGCAATTAAATTCTTTAAGAATCTTTCGTTTCATGATGTATTAACCGGGGAAGTGAAGATGAAAAAAGGGTTATTCGCATTACTGGCAGGTGCCGTGCTGTTTTCTCAGGCCATCACGGCGCATGCCGATCAGTTACAGGACATTGAAAAACGTGGCGTTATCCGCATCGCGGTCCCTCAGGACTTCCCGCCGTTTGGTTCCGTCGGTACCGATTTACAGCCGCAGGGCTATGACATCGATATGGCGAAGTACCTGGCGAAACAGATGAAACTTAAGTTGCAGCTGGTGCCCGTGACCAGCGCCAACCGCGTCCCTTATCTGCAAACCGATAAAGTGGATCTGGTGATCTCCAGTCTGGGGAAAAACCCGGAACGTGAGAAAGTGATCGACTTCAGCCGTGCCTACGCGCCGTTCTTCCTCGGTGTGTTTGGCCCGAAAGACGGCACGCTGAAAGATGCGGCTGCACTGAGCGGCAAATCGATCGGCGTCACCCGTGGGGCGGTGGAAGATATGGTGCTGACCGGCATCGCGCCGAAAGAGGCACAGGTGAAACGTTATGAAGATAACAACACCACGCTGTCGGCTTATCTGTCGGGTCAGGTGGAATATGTGGCCACCGGCAACCTGGTGGTAGCAGCCATTGCTCGTCAGAACGCGGATAAAGCGCCCGTGGCGAAATTTATGCTGAAGGATTCACCGTGCTTTATCGGCATGAAGAAGAATGAACCGGCACTGAAGGCCAAAGTCGATGCGCTGATTGAGCAGGCGATTCAGGACAAAACCCTGAACGGTCTCTCTGAGCAGTGGCTGAAAGCACCGCTGCCAGCCGATCTGGGCTAGTTGGGGCTGACTGATGATGGGGCAACTGAATTTTCCTGCACTGTGGCCCTTCTGGCCGGAGCTTCTCTCCGGCCTGTGGGTGACGATCCAGCTAACGGTGATGGCAACGGTGGGCGGGGTAGCGCTGGGTATCTTCGGCGCGGCGCTGCGCAGCGGTAAACCGTCGACGTTGAGCCGTATCTGGGGTGTGTATGTCGAGCTGATCCGCAATACGCCGTTTGTGGTCCAGCTGTTTTTTATCGTCTTTGGCTTGCCCAATCTGGGGTTGAAACTCACGGCAGGGGAAGCGGCGCTGCTGGCGATGCTGATTAACCTGGGCGCTTACAGCACGGAAATTATCCGCGCCGGAATACAGGTGACGCCAAAAGGGCAGTGGGAAGCGGGGCGGGTGCTGGGCCTGACGCGCACGCAGACCTTTATTCGGGTGGTGTTGCCACCGTCAATGAAGCGTATTTATCCGGCGCTGGTCAGCCAGTGCATTATCGTGATGCTCGGTTCATCGGTGGTGTCGCAGGTCTCTTATGAAGAGCTGACCTTTGCTGCCAACCTGATCCAGTCGCGCACCTTTTTGAGTTTTGAAGTCTACCTGGTGACCACGCTGATGTATCTGGCGCTGTCGATTGCCATGCGCCAGTTACTACTGGCGGCGGGCCGTAAGTGGTTTGGAGAGCAGCCATGATGACAACCTTTACCGACTGGGACATCCTGCGCAACCTGCTGCTGGCGGCGCGCTGGACGATTGCGCTCTCCCTGACCGCCTTTTTCGGTGGCACGCTGGTGGCGATGCCGCTAGTGATGGTGCGCCTCAGCGGGCGTAAATGGCCGAACCGCATTATCCGCTGCTATATCGAACTGTTCCAGGGTACGCCGTTGCTGATGCAGCTGTTCCTTGCCTTCTTCGGCGTGGCGCTGTTCGGCATAGATGTGTCGCCTTGGACGGCGGCCTCGCTGGCCCTGACGTTTTACACCAGTGCCTTTTTAGTTGATATCTGGCACGGCAGCATCAAAGCCCTGCCAAAAGGCCAGTGGGAAGCCTGCCGCTGCCTCGGTCTGAGTGTTGGCCAGACGCTTTACCGCGTGGTGCTGCCGCAGGCGCTGCGCATTGGCATTGCCCCCACGGTGGGCTTTGCCGTACAGGTGGTGAAAGGAACGGCGCTGGCCTCGATTATCGGTTTTATCGAGCTGACCAAGGCGGGCACCATTCTGAATAACGTCACCTATCAACCTTTCAAAGTGTTCGGATTAGTCGCCCTCGGCTACTTCCTGATGTGTTACCCGCTGTCACGCTACAGCCAGTATCTGGAGAAGAAATTCAATGCCGCTCATCACCATTAATCAGGTGCAGAAATATTATGGCGACAACCACGTACTGAAAGGCGTGGATCTCGACATCGAAATGGGTGAAGTGATCTCCATCATTGGTCGCAGTGGCTCGGGTAAAAGTACCCTGCTGCGCTGCATCAACGGGCTGGAAGGTTACCAGGAAGGCAGTATCAAGCTGGGCGGGATGACCATCACCGATCGGGATACCCAGGCCCGCGATATCAGCCGCTCCGTCGGCATGGTGTTTCAGAACTTCAACCTGTTCCCGCACATGACTGCGCTGGAAAATGTGATGCTGGCACCGCGCCGGGTACTGAAGAAAAAAGACGCCGAGTGCCGCGAGCTGGCGGCCCGGATGCTGGAAAAAGTCGGTCTGGGCGACCGAATGGATTACTATCCTGCCAATCTGTCCGGTGGCCAGCAGCAGCGCGTGGCGATCGCCCGTGCCCTGGCGATGTCACCCAAGGTGCTGTTGTGTGATGAAATCACCTCCGCGCTGGACCCAGAGCTGGTGGGTGAAGTGTTGAAAGTGCTTGAGCAGCTGGCCAAAGAGGGCATGACGCTGATCCTCGTGACGCACGAAATGAATTTTGCCCGTGAAGTCGGTGACCGCGTGGTGTTTATGCACCAGGGGCGGGTATGGGAGCAGGGCGACAGTAAAACAGTCTTCTCTGACCCACAAACAAATGAATTAAAACAGTTTATCTCCTCGGTGCGTGGGCTTTAGGCGGCTTTGTTTGTCATTTTGAACCTGGGCAGTGCTCAGAATCCTCACGTACTACGTGTACGCTCCGGTTCTTGTGCGCTGTCCGTGTTCAAACTGCCTGCACCAGTAACGCCTAAGGGGTTATTTCAATATAGGAATCGATGATGGATCTCTCTACATTTACCCAAATTAACCCGCCGCAGCGCCTGCTGATGGGGCCGGGACCGATCAATGCCGATCCGCGTGTGCTGCGTGCTATGTCCAGCCAGCTGTTGGGCCAGTACGATCCGGCGATGACGCAATATATGAACGAAGTGATGGCGCTGTATCGCGGCGTGTTTCGCACTGAAAATCGCTGGACGATGCTGATCGACGGCACGTCACGCGCCGGGATCGAAGCCATCCTGCTGTCGGCGATCCGCCCTGGCGATAAAGTGCTGGTGCCGGTATTTGGTCGTTTCGGCCATCTGCTGTGTGAAATCGCCCGCCGTTGCCGCGCTGAAGTCCACACCATTGACGTGCCGTGGGGCGAAGTGTTCACCCCGGATCAGATCGAAGATGCCATTAAAAAAGTGAAGCCGCGCCTGCTGCTGACAGTGCAGGGCGACACCTCCACCACGATGCTGCAACCGCTGGAAGAACTGGGTGCCATCTGCCGAAAATATGGCGTGCTGTTCTATACCGATGCTACCGCTTCGTTCGCCGGAAATGTGCTGGAAACCGATGCCTGGGGATTAGATGCTGTCTCCGCTGGGATGCAGAAATGCCTCGGTGGCCCGTCCGGCACCTCGCCGATCACGCTGAGTCCGGCAATGGAAGCGGTGATCCGCCAACGCAAATGCGTGGAAGCCGGGATCCGCACTGATGCGCATCAGGACGGCGATGACGAGATGATCTACTCCAACTATTTCGATCTCGGCATGATCATGGACTACTGGGGCCCTGAGCGATTGAATCACCATACGGAAGCCACCTCGGCGCTGTTTGGCGCCCGTGAATGTGCGCGTCTGATCCTTGAAGAGGGGCTGGATAACGGCATTGCCCGCCACAAGCTGCACGGCGATGCGCTGCTTAAGGGCATCCAGGGAATGGGGCTGGACACCTTCGGTAACCTCGAACACAAAATGAATAACGTGCTCGGCGTGATGATACCGCCGGGTGTCAACGGCGATCAGGTCCGTAAGCTGATGCTGGAAGATTTCGGCATCGAGATCGGCACCTCATTTGGCCCACTGATCGGCAAGGTGTGGCGCATCGGCACCATGGGGTACAACGCGCGTAAAGACTGCGTGATGCAGACCCTGAGCGCACTGGAATCGGTGCTGAACTACCTCGGTTTCCGCAGTACTCAGGGTGCAGCGATGCAGGCGGCCTGGGATCACTACAACGGGAGCCGCGGATGAGTGAGAGCCTGATGAATGCCACTGCCGCCGCCGCCGCCGCTGCGCGCGTGATGGCACGCTGTGATGCGCTGGCAGAAATCAGTGAAACCCCGGGATACCTGACCCGCGTTTACCTTTCGCCGGAGCATCTGCGTGCCAATGCCATGGTGGGCAAGTGGATGAAAGCCGCCGGAATGCAGGTGTGGCAAGACAGCGTGGGTAATATCTGCGGGCGTTATGAAGGCGAGCGGCAGGATGCGAAAGCGCTGTTGTTGGGTTCGCATCTGGATACCGTGCGTAATGCCGGGCGCTACGACGGTATGCTCGGCGTGCTGGCGGCGATTGAAACCGTGCAGTATCTGCACGATCGCGGCGAACGCCTGCCGCTGGCGATTGAGATCATCGGTTTTGCCGACGAAGAAGGGACACGCTTCGGCATCACGTTGCTCGGCAGCCGTGGTCTGACAGGCACCTGGCCCGACAGCTGGCTGACGCACCCGGACGGCAACAGCATTACCGTGGGGCAGGCGATGAGGGATATCGGCTTTAACCCGGATCTGCTGTGGCAGGCTGCGCGTGACGTCGAAGATTTCGTTGCCTACCTGGAACTGCATATCGAACAGGGGCCTTGCCTGGAGCAGGAGCAGCTGGCGCTGGGGGTGGTTACGGCCATTAACGGTGCCCGCCGCCTGAACTGTCGTTTTACCGGCGAAGCCGGACATGCCGGCACGGTGCCGATGAGCCACCGGAAAGATGCACTGGCCGCCGCCGCCGAATGGATGGTGTTTATTGAGCAACGCACCCCGGAGCATAACCCGCAGCTGGTGGCGACCGTCGGGACACTCCAGTGCCATCCGGGTGCGGTCAATGTGATCCCGGGAGAGGTGACCCTGACGCTGGACGTGCGTGGACCGGAAGATCGGCCGCTGGCCGAATTGCTCTCTGAACTGCTTGTTCAGGGCGAAGCCATTGCGCTGCGTCGCGGACTGAGCTTTAGCGCTGAAGAATATTATCAGATCCCGGCCACACGCTGTGATGACGGTTTGCAGGCGGCGCTGAGCCGTGCGGTGACCACCGTCCAGGGGCGCAGTCTGTCGCTGCCGAGCGGTGCCGGGCATGATGCGATTGCCATTGCCGAACGCTGGCCAGTAGGGATGCTGTTTGTGCGTTGCGATCGGGGTATCAGCCACCATCCGGCGGAATCCGTGATGACGGAAGACGTGGCGCTGGCGGTGCAGGCCTACGTAGAGGTTGTCGTAGGGGTCGGACATACGGCCTGGCCTTCGTAAGGGGTAGGCTTTCGTAGGGGTCGGACATACGGCCTGGCCTTCGTAAGGGGCAGGCTTTCGTAGGGGTCGGACATACGGCCTGGCCTTCGTAAGGGGGCAGGCTTTCGTAGGGGTCGGACATACGGCCTGGTCTTCGTAAGGGGGCAGGCTTTCGTAGGGGTCGGGCATGCCCGACCCGGCTTGGTGGAGTGATGACTATGAACCTGACGCAGTTCAACCAGGTCAGCGCTGCCGATGCGCAGCACAGTATTGAACATTGTGTCGCGCTACCTGAGTGGGCTGCGGCAGTGGTAGATGCCCGGCCTTATGCTTCGCTGGCGGCGCTACTGGCGCAGGCTGAATCACTGTCGCAGACCTGGGATAGCGTTGCGCTAGCCCAGGCACTCACTGCTCATCCGCGTATTGGCGAGCGTGCGGGCGGGTCAGGCAAAGAGGCTGCACTGTCCCGCGGTGAACAGGGGCAGGTCAATGCTGCGGACCTTCCACTGGCGCAGGCATTACAGGCAGGTAACGCCATCTATGAACAGCGCTTTAGCCAGGTCTTTCTGATCCGCGCCAAAGGCCGCAGCGGTGAGCAGATCCTTACGGAGCTGCAACGCCGCCTGCAAAACGATGCGCAGCAGGAACAGCACGAAGCGCTGCAACAGCTACGCGACATCACGTTATTACGCTTAGAGGAGACGTTCCGTTGAGCACAGTAACCACGCATATTCTTGATACTGCCCTGGGGAAACCGGCGGCAGGTGTGACGATTGCCCTTGAACAAAACAGCCCGACAGGCTGGCAGCTCCTGGCCTCTGGTGTCACCAATGCTGACGGCCGCATTGGCGATCTGACGCCGCAGCCGCTGGCACCGGGCCACTATCGTCTGACGGCCGAAATCGGCGACTATTTTGCTGCCGACGGGCGTGAAACCCTGTACGTCAACGCGCAGATTGATTTCGTGATTGCCACCACCGGCCACTACCACTTACCCTTTTTGATCACCCCGTGGTCGTGGTCCACCTATCGCGGTTCATAAATTGGGGCGACTGGAAAAAAGGGTCGCCCACTCTGTTTTCATCGGCCCGTGACAATCACAAACGAAAACTGTCCGCATCACGCCATGCCGGGAATTTCTCGCGGTACTCGCGCAGGTTCTCCAGCGACAGCGTAGCATCCAGACGGGCAGGTTGATGCGGTTCACCCTGGGCTAAGATTTCTCCCTGCGGGCTGATGATCCGGCTGTCACCGCTGTAGGCGTGGCCGTTGCCATCGGTGCCCACGCGGTTACATCCGGCGATATACGCCTGGTTTTCAATGGCGCGCGCCTGTAACAGCGTCTGCCAGTGCAGCGCACGCGGCGCTGGCCAGTTGGCGACATACAGCGCCAGGTCGTAATCGTTCTGATTGCGGGAAAACACCGGGAAGCGCAGGTCGTAACAGACCTGCGGCAGAATACGCCAGCCACGCCACTCGATCACCTCACGGCGATCGCCCGCCAGATAGTGTTCATGTTCCCCGGCCATACGGAACAGATGGCGCTTGTCATAGAAATGCACCTTGCCCTCAGGTTCCACGAGGAAGAAGCGGTTCACCGCGCCTTTCTCCACCTGAATCGCGGCGCTGCCAGCCACCATCGCATGGGCCGCGGCGGCTTTCGCCTGCAGCCAGGCAATCACCTCGTTTTCGGGCAGTGAGCTTGCCGCCGCCTCCATGGCAAATCCGGTGGTGAACATTTCCGGCAGGATAATCAGGTCACGATGCTGGATATCGGCGAGCAGACCGTCGAAAAAGGCCAGGTTAGCCGGGCCATCCATCCATACCAGCGGCTGCTGAAGGACGGTAATGTTTAAAGTTGACACAGGCGCTCCGCGGCAGCGTCCAGCGTGGCTTCCTGTTTGGCGAAGCACAGGCGGATCAGTTTATGGGGGAAGGCATCAGCGCAGAATACCGACAGCGGTATGGCGGCCACGCCCACTTCTTTGGTCAGCCACTGGCAGAATGCCACATCATCCAGATCGGAGATGGCGCTGTAATCGGCCAGCAGGAAATAGGTGCCTTCGCACGGCAGCAGTTCGAAACGGCTGCCCGACAGGGCTTTCACAAAGCGGTCACGGCGCGCACGGTAGAAGTCCGGCAGTTCGCGATAGTGTTGCGGTTCAACCTCCAGCATATCCGCGATAGCCAGCTGCGCAGGCGTATTGACGGAGAAGGTCAGGTATTGGTGTACCTTGCGCACTTCAGCACTGATTGCCGCCGGGGCCACGCAGTAACCCACTTTCCAGCCGGTCATATGGAAGGTTTTACCAAATGAAGACACCGCAATAGCACGGGCACGCAGCTCAGGATGTGCCAGCACGCTGGCGTGACCGTTCGCATCGAAACAGATGTGTTCATACACTTCGTCGCTGAGAACGTAGATTTCCTGCTGGCGAATGGCTTGCCACAGCTGGGCGAAGTCGCTCTTCTGCCACACGGTGGCTGACGGGTTATGTGGGGTATTGAGGATCACCAGCCGCGTTTTTGGCGACAGCAGTGCGGTAAACGTCTGCCAGTCAGGGCGGAAGCCAGGTGGCTGCAAGGCGATGCGTTTCATCACGCCGCCAGCCAGCGTAACGGCGGGCGCATAGCTGTCGTAGCTCGGGTCAAAGCAGATCACTTCATCGCCCGGACGGACCAGCGCGGTAATTGCAGCATAAAGGGCTTCGGTAGCGCCAGCGGTCACAGTAATTTCGGTGTTTACATCCGGCGCGTAGCCGTACAACCCGGCGGTTTTCTTCGCAATCGCTTCACGTAACGGGGCGACTCCTGTCATCGGGGCATACTGATTTGCGCCCTGGCTGACATGATGTGCCAGACGCTGTTGCAGATACTGCGGGCCGTCAAAGTCGGGAAAACCCTGGGACAGATTGATGGCGTTGTACTGCTGCGCGAGCGCGCTCATCTGAGTGAAAATGGTGGTGCCCAGCGCAGGCAGTTTGCTCTCTGGGGTGAACGGCGTCTGGCTCATCAGTAATAACCCTTTTGCAACGCAGAAATGTGATGTTGGAGTCCTGTATTGCTGCCAATATAACACGATGTTACTATTTGGCAATCAAGACGCTTAGACGTCTATATCTACCTTTATCATCTTTCACACTAAGGAAAGAGATGACGCAAAGCTCTCAGTTAGATCAATTAGTTGCTGCCTGTCACTGGATTGGTGCTCGCGGCTGGGCCCCGGCCACGGGCGGTAATATGTCCGTGCGCCAGGATGCGCAGTTCTGCCTGCTGAGTGAGTCCGGCAAAGACAAAGGCAGCCTGACGCGTGACGACTTTATCCAGGTCGATATTGCTACCAATCTTGTCCCCTCCGGGCGCAAGCCATCGGCGGAAACGGGTCTGCATACGCTGATCTACCGCCTGTTTCCTGATGCGGGAGCGGTGCTGCATACCCACACGGTGAATTCCACCGTGCTGTCGCGTGTGGAGAAAAGTGCGGCGCTGACATTGCAGGGCTATGAGATGCAGAAGACGCTGGCCGGACAACACTCACATCTTGATGCGGTGCCGATTGCCCTGTTCGATAACGACCAGGATATTGACGCGCTGGCACAGCGTATTGAACAGTTTGCGGCCCATACCCCGCTGCGTTATGGTTTTCTGCTGCGCGGTCACGGGCTGACCTGTTGGGGCAAAGACGTCAATGACGCGCGCCGTCATCTTGAAGGGCTGGAGTTTTTATTCCAGTGTGAATTACAACGTCGCGTTCTGGAGAAATCATGATCCGCGCCATCATCACTGATATTGAAGGCACCACCAGCGATATTCGCTTTGTGCATAACGTCCTGTTCCCTTATGCGCGTCAGCATCTTCCCGCTTTTATTACTGAACATCAGCAGCAACCGGCGGTGGCCCAGGCGCTTGACGATCTGCGTGTGGAGGCCGGCAATCCGCAGGCGACACCGGATGAACTGGTGCAGGTGCTGTTCGGTTATATGGATCAGGATCGTAAATCCACCGCGCTGAAAGCCTTACAGGGCATGATCTGGCGTGCGGGCTATGAGAATGGCAGTTTTACCGGCCATCTGTATGCCGACGTGCTGCCTGCATTAAAACAGTGGCAGCAGCAGGGCGTGGCGCTGTATGTTTATTCATCTGGCTCCGTAGCTGCGCAGAAATTGTTATTTGGCTACAGCGACGCCGGTGATATCACTGGCCTGTTTAGCGGATACTTTGATACCCATGTGGGTGCCAAACGTGAAGTCGATGCTTATCGCAACATTGCCAGCCAGATTGGGTTGCCCGCAGAGAATTTGCTGTTCTTATCCGATATTCATCAGGAGCTGGACGCCGCACAGGATGCAGGCTGGAACACCGTGCAGTTAATACGCGGCGACGCGGACACTGAGAGCCGTCATCGTCAGGTTGCAGGTTTTGATCAGATTAACCAGGAGCTGTTGAACTCATGAGTGCACTGACTATTTTTACCGATACCGAAGCGACCACACCGGTCTGGCACAGCACCGATGCGGCAGAGATTGCCGACAAGTTGCACAGTAAAGAGGTGCGCTTTGAGCGTTGGGAAGCGGACCGTGACCTGGGTGAAAATCCGGATGCCGCAACGGTGATCAACGCCTATCAGCATGCCATTGATCGTCTGGTGGCAGAAAAAGGCTATCAGAGCTGGGATGTCATCAGCATGCGTGCAGATAACCCGCAGAAAGAGGTGCTGCGCACCAAGTTTCTTTCTGAGCACACCCACGGTGAAGATGAAGTGCGTTTCTTTGTGGAAGGGGCGGGGCTTTTCTGTCTGCACCTTGACGGGCACATCTACCAGATCCTGTGTGAGAAGAATGATCTGATTTCGGTACCCGCCGGAACGCCGCACTGGTTTGATATGGGATCGTCACCCAACTTCACTGCTATCCGTATTTTCGATAACCAGGAAGGCTGGGTCGCGAAGTTTACCGGTGACACCATCGCCGATGCGTATCCGCGTTTACCGTAATCCCCGTCATTCTTCCAGCTGCAGCTGCGTTGACTGCAGCTGCTCATCCTGGTCACATAGCTACCTATGCTCCCAGGGACTCACAGCTTTGACGCCTTGCTGCAACTCGAATAATTTAGGGAATTCATCGTTCTTAAAGCCGTGGCTGAAACTCACCCGCTTCTACCTGCACAGGGGTGACGACCCCGGTATCCAGCACCCAGCCGCTAATCAGTGAGGCAGGCGTCACATCAAACGCCGGGTTATACACCTGCGCATCGTCTGGCGCCCACTGCACATCACCAAAGCTTCCGGCTACACCGGTCACTTCGCGGGCAGCGCGCTGTTCAATCGGGATGGCCTCTCCGTTCGGGCATTCACGGTCCAGGGTGGTATGCGGTGCCGCAACGTAGAACGGAATGTTGTGATACTTCGCCAGTACCGCCAGGCTGTAAGTGCCAATCTTGTTGGCCACGTCACCGTTGGCAGCAATGCGGTCAGCGCCTACCCAGATAGCATCAACCTGTCCCTGAGCCATCAGACTGGCGGCCATCGAGTCACAAATCAGGCGGTAAGGGATGCCCAGCTCACCCAGCTCCCAGGCGGTCAGTCGGCCACCCTGCAACAGGGGGCGGGTTTCATCCACCCAGACACTGGCGACCGTGCCTTCCTGCCAGCCACGTGCAATCACTCCTAACGCCGTGCCAACGCCTGCGGTGGCCAGCCCGCCGGTATTGCAGTGGGTCAGCAAACGGCTACCGGGCGTAATCAATGCGCTACCGGCAACAGCAATGCTGTCGCACAGCGCTTTATCTTCATCGATCAGGCGCAGTGCTTCTGTGCCCAGCGCGCTAACGAAATCATCCTTCGCCAGTGCCAGCTTCATGCGATCAAGGTTATTCATCAGATTTACCGCCGTCGGGCGCGAAGCACGCAACACCTCCAGCGCCTCAGCCAGCTGCGGTTTTGCCATGCCGTTTTCGGCCAGCAGGGCAAGCAACAGGCTGGCAGACAGCCCGATCAGCGGAGCGCCACGCACACGCAGGGCTTTAATATGACCCACCAGCCCGGCAACGTCCGGCGTCGGACACCAGATTTTCTGCTGCGGCAGGGCCTGCTGGTCGAGGATCCAGAGCTGATTATCACGAACCTGTAAGCTGGTGGTACTGAGTGTTTGCATGAGTTAAATCCTGGTTGCTTTAATGCATCATATTGTGCCAACATGGCTAACGGATGTATAGACGTCTGAACGGCTTATTACAACGAAACATGGGTTATTTTTGAGGGGCAGATCAATGTCGCAATACCGTACGTTCACCGCAGCGGATGCCGTGGAATATGCTCGCCAGTTTGGCGGCGTGGCGAACCCCGAAACGCTGGTTGATTCGCAGGAAGTCGGCGATGGTAATCTCAACCTGGTGTTCAAGATTTTTGATACGGCAGGCGTCAGCCGGGTGATCGTCAAGCAGGCACTGCCTTATGTGCGCTGCGTGGGCGAATCCTGGCCTCTCACCCTTGACCGTGCGCGTCTGGAAGCGGAAGTGCTGATTGAGCACGGAAAATTCTGCCCGCAGCATACGGTCAACATCCTGCACTACGATCCGGAACTGGCGGTGATGGTGATGGAAGATCTCTCTGACCATGCGATCTGGCGTACCGAGCTGGTGAACGGCGTTGAATATCCGCAGGCGGCAGGGCAACTGGGTGAGTACCTCGCGCAAACCCTGTTCCATACTTCTGATTTCTTCCAGCATCCGTATCAGAAAAAAGCGGACGTGATCCGTTTTACCAATCCTGAGCTGTGCGATATCACCGAAGAGTTATTCTTCAATGAACCCTACGAGGTTCATGAGCGAAATGCTTATCCGCGTGCGCTGGAGCCGCTGGCTGAATCCCTGCGTGATGATCAGGCCTTAAGGCTCGCCGTTGGCGGCCTGAAGCATCGCTTCTACTGCCACGCAGAAGCCTTACTGCATGGGGATGTTCACAGCGGTTCGATCTTTGTGAAAGAAGGCCGCTTGAAAGTGATTGATGCGGAGTTCGGTTTCTACGGCCCGATGGGCTTTGATATTGGCAGCGCACTGGGCAATTTGTTGATCAGCTACTGTGCAGCACCGGGCCTGCTGCCACCGCGTGAAGCGGCCGCCGCGCGTGAAAATCGTCTTAACGATGTGCGTGAAGTATGGCTGAGTTTCACCGAGGGTTTCCTGGCGCTGGCGGCAGAGAAGAGCCGCGATCGTGCGCTGGCCGTGCCGGGCTACTCCCGCGAATTCCTGCGTAAGGTGTGGAGCGATACCATCGGCTATTGCGGCACTGAACTTATCCGCCGTACCGTGGGGATGTCGCAGGTCGCAGATATCAAGAAGATTGAAGATGAAGCGATGCGCATCGAATGCGTGCGCCAGGCGATAATCCTGGGGCGCAGCCTGATCCTGCTGGCTGATCATGTGCCGGATGTGGAAGCACTGATTGCACGTATCCGCCAGAACGGTTAACGGTTTATTGCCTCTCAGTGAATAAAGGCCGATCGATAACGTCGATCGGCCTTGTTACTTTATGCCGCTTCGATTTTACGTGGTGGCTTTACCTCTTTTACCGGTTGAGTTGCCAGCGCATCGGCGTCAAATTCATCCACGTTAATTGAGCGCAGGCGGCTGACTTCAGCACGGATCAGAATATCGGCTTCTTCCTGGGTGACCCATCCCGCCTCCAGCCCTTGTGCTGCCAGTGCATCCAGACGGGTAAACGACAGATTTTTTTTCTGCTGTTTACACAGGCGGTCATGAATCGCTTCTGCGGCCATCACATCGTGCAGCGCTTCTTCCAGCTGGCCTGCCGGGTTGTGTTCACTCGGTGCGAGATACTGACCGCGCCCCAGGCGGTTGCGGGTGGCGGATGGCACCTGCAAAATAAGCGCCAGTTGATGATCCAGGCGGTCGGACGGCGCCCGGCTGTGACGGCCGGTCGGGAACACCACGGCGCGTACCAGGCCCGCCACCAGGCGGTTCGGGAAGTTGCGCAGCAGGTCGTCGATAGCCGTGTCTGCCTGATTCAGCGCATCCTGAACGCCCCAGTGCAGCAGCGGTAAATCGGCTTCGTTACGTCCTTCATCCTCATAACGCTTCAGCGCTGCCGAGGCCAGATAGAGCTGGCTCAGGATATCGCCAAGGCGCGCCGAAATGCGCTCGCGGCGTTTCAGGCTGCCGCCCAGCACGGACATTGAGACATCCGACAGCAGTGCAAGGTTGGCACTGACGCGGTTCAGATGCTGATAGTAACGACGGGTGGCATCGCGAGTCGGCGAGGCGCTGGTGCGGCCACCCGTGAGTCCCAGCCACAGGCTGCGCAGCGTATTGCTGCCCACGTGGCCGATATGGCTGAACAGCGCCTTATCAAAGGCTGTCACATCATTATTCTGCGCTGCCGCCATCTCTTCCAGCACGTAAGGGTGGCAACGAATAGCACCCTGGCCGAAGATAATCATACTGCGGGTCAGAATGTTGGCGCCTTCCACCGTAATGGCAATCGGCGCCCCCTGATAAGCGCGGGCAAGGAAGTTGCTGCTGCCGAGCATAATGCCTTTACCGCCCGCAATATCCATGGCGTCAACAATTGCCCGCTGACCGCGATGAGTACAGTGGTATTTCACGATGGCGGACAGCACCGCCGGTTTTTCACCAAGCATAATGCCACTGGTGATCAGCGTGGCGGCGGCATCCATCACATAGGTGTTCCCGGCGATGCGTGCCAGCGGTTCTTCAATCCCCTCCATCTTGCCAATCGGCAGGCGGAACTGACGACGAATATGCGCATACGCGCCAATCGCCAGTGCAATGCTTTTCAGGCTGCCGGTGGAGTTGGACGGCAGAGTAATGCCACGGCCCACTGACAGACACTCAACCAGCATTCGCCAGCCCTGTCCGGCCATTTCCGGGCCACCGATAATAAAATCAATCGGCACAAAGATATCCTGGCCGCGTGTCGGGCCGTTCTGGAACGGTACGTTGAGCGGGAAATGCCGTTGACCAATTTCCACGCCCGGTGTCTGCGTGGGGATCAGCGCACAGGTGATCCCTAACTCTTCCGTTTCGCCCAGCAAATGGTCGGGGTCAGAAAGCTTAAACGCCAGGCCGAGCACAGTGGCGATAGGGGCGAGGGTGATATAGCGTTTGTTCCAGGTGAGGCGCATACCCAACACCTGCTGACCTTCCCATTCACCCATGCATACCACGCCAACATCCGGGATGGCACCGGCATCGGAACCCGCTTCCGGGCTGGTCAGGGCAAAGCAGGGGATCTCCTGGCCGCTTGCCAGACGAGGCAGGTAGTGATCTTTCTGCGCTTCGGTCCCGTAATGCTGGAGCAGTTCGCCCGGGCCAAGGGAGTTAGGCACACCCACCGTGATCGCCAGAATCCCGGAAACCCCTGACAATTTTTGCAGCACGCGCGCCTGAGCGTAGGCCGAAAATTCAAGGCCGCCGTACTCTTTCTTGATAATCATGGCGAAGAAGCGGTGCTGTTTGAGATACGCCCACAGCTCAGGCGGCAAATCGGCCATTTCATGGGTGATCTGGAAGTCATTTGCCATACGGCAGGCTTCTTCTACCGGACCGTCAATAAACGCCTGCTCTTCCGGCGTCAGTCGCGGCTGCGGATAGGCATGAAGTTTTTTCCAGTCCGGTGTACCACGGAACAGATCGCCTTCCCACCAGGTGGTACCGGCATCGATGGCTTCTTTTTCGGTGCGTGACATCGGCGGCATCACTTTCTGGAAGGTGTTCAGCGTGGGTTTGCTGAACAGCGCCTGGCGCATGGGCAGGAGATTAAATGGCAGCAGAATAAGCACCAGCGGGACCAGCAGCCAAAGTGTCCACAGCCCTGCCAGTCCGAGCACAGCGGTCCAGAGCAGCAACGCAGCACTGGCAGCCAGCAGATTAATACGGTGATAAAACAGGGCGCCAATCAGCACGATCGTCGCCACAATACTGAGAACCATCATAACATGTGCTCCGTAAGTAGTAAGAGGTCCGACCTGTTGGGTATATGTTTAGATTACCACGGCGTCAGGTGCAATCTGTTTACATAATAATTACAACCTGGCTCACAAAGCGGTGGCACGAAGCGTTAATCCCTCTGGGGGGCGGGGAGATCGCTTCCCGGCTCTCTGGCAACTTGATAAACTCCTACAGTAACTCTTTCCTAAAAGGACATCCCTATGTATCAGGACATCATTCGCGCCGAGCTGAACGAAGCGGCAGAGACGCTGAATAAATTTCTTAGTGAAGATGCAAACATCGAGGCGATCCAGCGTGCGGCCGTGCTGCTGGCTGATTCATTTAAAGCAGGTGGTAAGGTTCTCTCCTGTGGTAATGGCGGTTCCCACTGCGATGCGATGCATTTTGCTGAGGAGTTGACGGGGCGCTACCGTGAAAACCGCCCTGGCTATCCGGCGATCGCGATTTCTGATGTCAGCCACCTGTCCTGCGTCAGTAATGACTTTGGCTATGATTTTGTTTTCTCACGCTACATTGAAGCGGTGGGGAAAGCAGGGGATGTGCTGTTAGGGATCTCCACATCGGGTAACTCCGGTAATATTATTAAAGCGGTTGAAGCTGCGCGTGCCAAAGGGATGAAAGTAATCACCCTGACCGGTAAAGACGGCGGCAAAATGGATGGCGTGGCCGACGTAGAAATTCGTGTGCCGCACTTCGGTTATGCTGACCGTATTCAGGAGATTCACATCAAAGTGATTCATATCTTGATGCTGCTCATCGAAAAAGAAATGGTCAAATAATCCCCTTCATCTTTCACGCCGCAGGTGCGTTAGCTGCTCTCGTGAACCCCGGTCACTTACTCGTGTAAGCTCCCGGGGATTCACTCGTTTGCCGCCTTCCTGCAACGTGAAATCCATTGGGGATAGAATCTATTTTCACGAGGTAATCCTGTGTGCGAACTACTTGGGATGAGCGCGAACGTCCCGACGGACATCTGTTTTAGTTTTACCGGGCTGGTGCAGCGCGGTGGCGGAACGGGCCCGCATAAAGATGGCTGGGGCATTACCTTTTATGAAGGGAAAGGCTGCCGCACATTTAAAGATCCGCAACCCAGTTTTCAATCGCCGATTGCCCGACTGGTGCAGGAATATCCGATTAAGTCCTGTTCGGTGGTGGCGCATATTCGCCAGGCGAACCGGGGTGAAGTATCGCTGGAAAATACGCACCCGTTTACCCGCGAACTGTGGGGACGTAACTGGACTTACGCGCACAACGGGCAGCTTAAAGGCTATAAAAACCTGGATACCGGCCCTTATCGCCCCGTGGGTGAAACCGACAGTGAGATTGCCTTCTGCTGGTTGTTGCATAAGCTGACCACTCGCTATCCGCGTACGCCGGGCAACTGGCCAGCCGTCTTCCGCTACATTGCGGAACTGGCGGCAGAGATGCGTGAGAAAGGGGTGTTTAACATGCTGCTGTCAGATGGCCGCTATCTGATGGCGTTCTGTTCGACCAATCTGTTCTGGATCACCCGACGTGCCCCGTTCGGCAAAGCCAAATTGCTGGATCAGGATGTGGAAATTGATTTTCAGAAGCAGACCACGCCAAATGACGTGGTCACAGTGGTGGCCACTCAGCCGCTGACGGCGAATGAAACCTGGCACAAGATTGAGCCAGGTGAATGGGCGTTATTTTGCCTGGGTGAGCGCGAGCGCTGATTCCTGTACGGCTGAGTTGCCTGTCATCGGGCGGCTCAGTACGTACTTGCCATCGCTAACGTTGACCGCCGGAGGCTGTTTGGTCTGCACGAACTGCGTGTAACCCGGCTGCAATTGCTTCCAGAAATTGATGTAAGTGGAGTAGCGATGGCGCTGCATGTTGCTGTCGGTCATGCGGAACGGATAAATACTGACTTCAACACGTGGCTGGCCATTGCGCAGCGCGGCTTCCACATAGTGATAAATTTCATCCATATAGGCATCGGTCATGGCATAGCAGCCAATTGACACGCAGTTGCCGTGGATCATCAGATATTTCCCCTGATAACCCTGCTGGCGATCGTATTCGTTCGGAAAGCCGACGTTAATCGCACGATAAAAGCGGCTGTCTGGTTTTAACTGGGAAAGTCCCACGCTGTAAAAACCTTCCGGACTTTTGAAGTCGCCCTGTACGCGTTTTGGCCCCAATCCACCCGAAAAATTACAGATGCGGTAGCTGTTAAGCAGGCGGAATTCGTTGCCGATTTTGCCGTACAGTTCCAGCGTGCGTTCTTCTTTGAAGATTTGCAGGTACACGGGGGTACCAATCAGTTGTTTCTTTAACTCTTTGCTTACCGGGGCCAGTGGGGTAACCGAATCCGGTACGCTGGCGAAGACAACGGCTGGCAGAAAAATCATCGCAAACAGCAGTGCGATTTTGCCCATTCTGGTTCCCTTGAAATGTAGGGGTTGAAAGCAACGCCGGAAGGCGTCTGTACTGACAATATCGGATAATTCCGCTATCGCTGCGTCACCTTAGCATTGTCTATTTTTTTATCAAGATAGCGAAGAATAAAAACCTTAATTTATGTGCGTTCCGTTGCGTATTGAACTCTGGCTTTTTGACTGTATACTTATACAGTATTATCGGAGGGGGCTATGCGTAAAATCATTCACGTGGATATGGACTGCTTTTTTGCCGCAGTGGAAATGCGCGATAACCCCAGCCTGCGTGATATCCCCATCGCGATTGGCGGCAGCGAAAAACAGCGCGGCGTCATCAGCACGGCGAATTATCCTGCGCGGAAATTTGGTGTGCACAGTGCGATGTCAACGGCGATGGCGCTTAAGCTCTGCCCGCACCTGACGGTGATTCGGGGCCGCTATGACGCTTATAAAGAAGCCAGCGCCCATATTCGTGACATCTTTTCCCGCTATACTGCCCTGATTGAACCCCTGTCGCTTGATGAAGCTTACCTGGATGTCACTGACAGCCAGCATTGCCATGGATCGGCCACGCTGATCGCGCGTGAGATCCGCGATACGATCCAGCAGGAGCTGAATCTCACCGCATCAGCCGGGATAGCGCCGATTAAATTCCTGGCAAAAATCGCCTCCGATATGAATAAACCTAACGGCCAGTTTGTCATTACGCCGCAGCAGATGCCTGACTTCCTGCTGGCCCTGCCGCTGGCGAAAATTCCCGGCGTGGGAAAAGTCACGGCGCGTAAGTTAGAAGAGATGGGGCTGAACACCTGTGCCGATGTGCAAAAAACCGATTTGGTCACCTTGCTGAGGCGGTTTGGTAAGTTTGGCCGCGTGCTGTGGGAGCGCAGTAATGGCATTGATGACCGGGAAGTCATCACTACCCGTGAGCGTAAATCTCTTGGCGTGGAGCGGACGCTGTCGGAGGATATTCATAGCTGGGAAGCCTGCCTGGAAATTATCGACCTGCTGTACGATGAGCTGGCACGGCGGCTGGATAACATTAAGCCGGATCGCCAGATTGCCCGTCAGGGTGTAAAGCTGAAGTTTAATGATTTCCAGCAGACCACGCAGGAGCATGTGTGGCAGGTACTGAATAAGGCCGATCTGATTGAGATTGCGCGAAAAAGCTGGGATGAACGGCGTGCAGGGCGCGGCGTGAGGCTGGTGGGATTGCATGTGACGCTGCTGGACCCGCAGCTGGAAAGGCAATTGTTATTGGGATTGTAAGGGCGGGTCAGGCATACCTGACCCCTGCGAGTGTCGCGATTGTGACAGGGCGCGGGGCATGCCTGTATAGAGGCTGTCGTAGGGGCGAGGCATGCCTCGCCCGTATCATATGCGCAGCATTACTTAACCGGGATCGCCTTCAACAGCGCAGTCAGCAGCTGCCAGTACAGGTCAACGCTTCCAATATGCACCTGCTCATCCGGGGAGTGTGGCCCGGTGATGGTCGGCCCAATCGATACCATGTCCATCTGTGGGTACGGTTCTTTAAACAGACCGCACTCCAGACCGGCGTGGATAACCTGGATGTTCGGGGTTTTATCGAACAGTTTTTCATAGGTTTCACGCACCAGCGCCATCACCGGTGAGGTGGCATCCGGCTGCCAGCCAGGATAGCTGCCTTTGGCGAGGGTTTTCGCTCCAGCCAGCTGGCCGAGCGCAGTAAGCATTTCCACCACGTACTCTTTACCGCTGTCGATCAGTGAACGGATCAGTGAGTTAATCTTCGCTTCATTGCCTTCAAACGTCACCACACCGACGTTCAGCGAGGTTTCCACCACGCCTTTCATTACATCTGACTGACGGATCACGCCATTCGGTGTGCTGTTCAGCAGAGCGATAAACGCATCACGGCTGGTGGTGCTCAGAGCCTGCTCCGCATGGGCCAGATCCTCGACCACCACGGCAATGTTTTTCTCTTTCAGGCTCAGCTCATTTTGCAGCGTCAGCAGATAGCCGGCTGCCAGTGACTTCAGCTTATCGAGGTTCGCAACAGGAACCGCCAGCGTGGCGAAGGCTTCACGTGGGATCGCATTCCGCAGCGTACCGCCGCTGAAATCCACCAGACGCAGGTCAAGATCCGCCGCATGGGAGAACAGGAAGCGCGCCAGCAGTTTGTTGGCATTCCCCAGACCCACGTGAATATCACAACCGGAGTGACCGCCTTTCAGGCCTTTCAGCGTCAGTTTCACCGTCTGATAACCGGCCGGAACCGCTTCACGGGTCAGCGGCAGTGTGCTGGTAAAGTCGATACCGCCAGCACAACCCATATAGATCTCACCTTCCTCTTCGGAATCGGTGTTAATCAAAATATCGGCCTGCAACCAGCCTGCTTTCAATCCGAAGGCACCGACCATGCCGGTCTCTTCGGTCATGGTCAGCAGCACTTCCAGCGGACCATGTTCCAGGCTGTTATCAGCCAGCACGGCCAGAGCTGAAGCCATACCAATACCGTTATCGGCACCCAGCGTGGTGCCGCGTGCTTTTACCCACTCGCCATCGATCCAGGGCTGAATCGGGTCTTGGGTAAAGTCATGCACCGTGTCGTTGTTTTTCTGCGGCACCATATCAAGGTGCGCCTGAAGCGCCACGGGTTTACGATTTTCATAACCCGGCGTGGCAGGTTTACGGATCAGGATGTTACCCACCTGGTCGCGCTCATTCCAGAAACCCTGCTCCGTCGCCCAGGCGATCACATGGGCAGCCAGTTGTTCTTCATGATAAGAAGGATGGGGAATGGAGCAAATTTTGGCAAAAATATCCCACAATGGTTGTGGGGATAATTGAGACAATTCAGACACGATAACTCTCCTGTGTCAGCACTCCCTTTCTGCCGTGCAGGCAGGAAGCATGCGCTGATATCGGTTGGAAAATTCCCGTCAGCGAATCTGACGCGATGGCAAAAGAATATCACCGATTTCTGACACATGCTCACGATGCCCCAGGAAAAAAGGGGGATACAAGGTGCAGCGGGCTGGTTTTTAGTGCCTCAGATCACTATAATTTCGCGCAACCGCTCCCCTTGCACAATTTTTAAGCCAATTTCATTGGCCGGGATTCTTTTAATGAGTGAAAAATACATCGTCACCTGGGACATGCTGCAAATCCATGCCCGTAAACTGGCCGAGCGCCTTCTGCCCGCTGAACAGTGGAAAGGCATTATTGCCGTCAGCCGTGGTGGTCTGGTACCTGCCGCCTTACTGGCGCGTGAGCTGTGTATCCGCCACGTCGACACGGTTTGCATCTCCAGCTACGACCACGATAACCAGCGCGAAATGACCGTGCTGAAGCGTGCAGAAGGGGATGGTGAAGGTTTCATCGTGATCGATGACCTGGTGGACACCGGCGGCACTGCACAGGCTATCCGTGAGATGTACCCGAAAGCGCATTTCGTGACGATTTTCGCTAAACCAGCCGGACGCCCGCTGGTGGATGATTATGTTATCGACATCCCGCAAAACACCTGGATTGAACAGCCGTGGGACATGGGCATTGCCTACCTTCCCCCGCTGGTAAAAAGCTGATTGATTCACTCTGTCATCAGAGACATTTAGTGTGTTAGATCAAAACACGCCCGATTCTGTCGGGCGTGTTTGTTTTTACCCTTCGCGTGAAACTCCCTGCTACGGTAGACTCAAATCCTACCCGTACGCCAGAGGAACGCCCTGTTATGTCGCCGAAAAACCTCAGCGAAGAACTCTTCAAGCCGCGTTTTAAACACCCGGAAACCTCATCGCTGGTGCGACGTCTGCATCATCATCGCCCGTTGAGCATCCAGTCTGCGCTGGATGGCGAAACCCATGCCGGCTGGTATCGGATGATTAACCGCCTGCTGTGGACCTGGCGTGGACTGACGCCGCAGGAAGTGAGTGAAGTGCTGGCACGTATCGCCGTCAGCACCGTTGAACATACCGATGATCAACTGCTGGATACGGTGATTGGCTATCGCGGCGGCAACTGGATCTATGAGTGGTCAAAGCAGGCGGCGCTTTGGCAGCAGAAGGCCACCGAATGTGACGATGACGCGCAAGCGGGCCAGTACTGGCTCCATGCGGCGCACCTTTACAGCGTGGCGGGCTATCCGCATCTGAAAGAGGATGAACTGGCAGAGCAGGCGCAGGTGCTGGCCAGCCGCGCTTATGAAGAAGCCACCCACCGTCTGCCTGGCGAACTGAAAGCACTGGAGTTTGCTATTGCTGGTGGCAGCCCGGTGACCGGTTTCCTGCATATGCCGCCGGACGTGAAAGCCCCTTATCCGACGGTGCTGCTGTGTGGTAGCCTGGATGCGCTGCAAAGCGACCATTACCGTCTTTTTCATGACTACCTTGCCCCGCGTGGCATTGCGATGCTGACGCTGGATATGCCATCGGTGGGCTTTTCCTCTAAATGGAAGCTGACCCAGGATTCCAGCTTCCTGCACCAACAGGTACTGCGTCAGCTGGAAAATGTGGCCTGGGTTGATCACACGCGCGTCGCCGCCTTTGGTTTCCGTTTTGGGGCTAACGTGGCGGTCAGACTGGCCTATCTGGAAAGCCAGCGCCTGCGCGGCGTAGCCTGCCTTGGGCCAGTGGTACACAGCCTGCTTAGCGATACCAACTTACAGGATCGCGTACCTGAAATGTATATGGATATGCTGGCCAGTCGCCTTGGCATGTCAGGGACATCCGACAGTGCATTACGCACTGAACTGAGCCGTTTCTCACTGAAAATTCAGGGACTGCTGGGCCGCCGTTGCCCGACGCCGATGCTGTCCGGTTACTGGGCTCATGACCCGTTTAGCCCGGAAGAAGAATCACGGCTGATCACCAATTCCTCCAGCGCCGGGCGTTTGTTAAAGATTAACACCTCCCCGGCGATGGCGAATTTTGATAAAGGCCTGCGTGACATTTGTGACTGGCTGGCGCAGCGCTTAGACGTATGAGTTGCTAATATTCAATAGTTTGCTACAACTATAGACTCAATTATGGAGGTTTTAACGATGACGTTACCGAGTGGACATCCTAAGAGTCGGCTGATCAAGCGCTTTCACTCTTTGGGTCCTTACATCCGTGAAGGCAAATGTGAAGGCGACCGCTTCTTCTTTGATTGCCTGGCCGTTTGCGTCAATGTGAAACCTGAACCGGAACTGCGTGAGTTCTGGGGCTGGTGGATGGAGCTGGAAGCCCAGACTGACCATTTCACCTATGAGTATCACTTTGGTCTGTTTGATAAAGAAGGCAACTGGAAGCCGAGCACGGTAAAGGGTAAGGATAATAATGCCCGTCTTGAAGAGACGTTACGTAACTTCCATGAGCGTTTAAAGGCGCAGTTAGCAGAGATCGAGCTGGGCCTGGTCCCGGCAGCCGGTTTTGCTGACAAGCCGGTTAAACTGACCGCGTAGTCCTGCCTGTTCATTCCTGACCCCCCATAAGAAAAGGCTGGATTGCTCCAGCCTTTGTTTTAGACACATAACGAGGGGTAAATCATTTATCGCTGTGGCAGTGGCGTGTCACAGCGTCAAAGGGATTAGAACTGGTACATCACACCTACAGCAACGATATCGTCGGTGTTCAGGTTCAATTTGTTGTCATCGCTCAACAGGTTAACTTTGTAATCGACAAAGGTAGACATGTTTTTGTTGAAGTAGTACGTCGCACCGATATCAACAAATTTGTACAGATCAGCATCACCAACGCCATTTTCCATATCTTTGCCTTTCGTCTGCACATAGGCCAGTGATGGACGCAGGCCCCAGTCGAACTGGTACTGTGCCACAACTTCAAAATTCGACAGTTTATTCACATAACCTGACACGGCGGTTGTTGTGCCGTTAGCCTGAGTGAAGGTTGCACCGCTGTTGATTGGGTTCATGTTACGCGTTTCAGCGTAGGTCGTTGCCAGGTATACACCGTTGTTGTCATATTTCAGACCGGTTGCCCAGGCTTCAGCTTTGTCACCAGAACCGAATGCCGCATTTTTCTGGCCAAGGCCTGGTGTAGTCTCATTGGCGATCAGGCGGTTAGAAGAAGAAAACGCCCCATTGACACTCAGACCATCAATGATTTTATAAGAAAGAGATGCGCCGTAACCATCGCCGTTACTCACGTTACCCGCACGTGTTGATGAAGCGTCGTTTTTACCCTGATACTGCAAGGCAAATTTCAGACCATCGACCAGACCGAAGAAGTCGTTGTTACGGTAGGTCAGCATGCTGTTACCACGGGTCAGCATATAGGTGTCAGCGCGGGTGTAACCGGTGCCGCCGAACTCAGGCATCATATCGGTCCAGGCTTCCACGTCGTAGATCACACCGTAGTTACGGCCGTAGTCGATAGAACCAAAATCGTTCAGTTTCAGACCGGCGAAGCCCAGACGGGTTTTGTTACCGGCTTGCGCATCAGCACCGCCTTCTGAGTTGCTGGCGCTGAAGTTGTATTCCCACTGGCCGTAACCGGTCAGTTGGTCGTTAATCTGGGTCTGGCCCTTGAAGCCGATACGGACGTAGGACTTGTCAGCGTTGTTGCTGGCATTGGTGTCCGCTTCACTCATGTAACGCATTGCTTTAACTTTACCGTAGAAATCCAGTTTGTTGCCGTCTTTGTTATAGACTTCTGCGGCTTGTGCAGCGGTGGACAGGGCCAGAGCTGCGGTTAAGATTGCCAGTGCGCTTTTCTTCATCATTTTGCTATCAATCCCGAAAGAGTAAAAGTAATAAACGGCCCGAAGGCTCTGTTCGAAGCACGGACTTTTTACCCTTTCTCCATTAAAGTTTTATTACAGTTTTCAACACTTCTTGTTAATTGCGAACTTTTGGACTAGCAAGTGGTCAGGGCTTTTTCGCCCTTTTCCCGCGCTGGCTGTTGGCTTCGGGCACCACACCTGCTAAAACGTTTCTTTGTACTCTTTTTTACGAAATGGCAGGAAATAATGAGCAGCAGCCAGACCCTGGTGGTGAAACTGGGGACCAGCGTACTGACCGGCGGATCGCGTCGGCTGAATCGGGCCCATATTGTGGAGCTGGTGCGTCAGTGCGCACAGCAACATGCCGCGGGCCATCGGATTGTGATTGTGACCTCTGGCGCGATGGCGGCAGGACGTGAGCACCTTGGCTATCCTGAACTGCCCCCGACCATCGCCTCTAAGCAGCTGCTGGCTGCGGTGGGGCAGAGCCGTCTGATCCAGCTGTGGGAACAGCTGTTCTCGATCTACGGTATTCATATCGGCCAGATGCTGCTGACCCGCGCAGACCTTGAAGATCGCGAGCGTTTCCTTAACGCCCGTGACACCATGCGCGCGCTGCTCGATAACCATATCGTGCCCGTCATCAACGAAAATGACGCGGTCGCCACTGCTGAAATCAAAGTGGGTGATAACGACAACCTCTCTGCGCTGGCGGCTATCCTTGCTGGTGCCGATAAGCTGCTGCTGCTCACCGATCAGCAGGGATTGTTTACTGCCGATCCGCGTAATAATCCGGAAGCCGAACTGATCCGCGATGTTCACGGTATCGACGATGCGCTGCGTGCGCTGGCGGGTGACAGTGTTTCAGGCCTGGGAACGGGCGGTATGGCGACTAAACTCCAGGCGGCGGATGTGGCCTGTCGCGCCGGTATTGATACCATTATTGCGGCCGGTAACCGTCCTGGTGTGATTGGTGATGTGATTGCCTCCAACCCGGTTGGGACCCGCTTCCACGCTTTTGAAACCCCGCTGGAAAATCGCAAGCGCTGGATCTTCGGTGCGCCTCCGGCCGGTGAGCTGGTGGTGGATGATGGGGCGCTGTCAGCGATTCTGGAACGCGGTAGCTCCTTGTTGCCAAAAGGTATCCGTGAAATTAGCGGCAACTTTTCCCGTGGTGAAGTGATCCGTATTCGCAGTTTGCAGGGGCGCGATGTTGCCCACGGCGTATCGCGCTATAACAGCGATGCCATGCGTATGATTGCCGGACATCACTCCCAGCAGATCAGCGAAATTTTAGGTTATGAATATGGTCCGGTGGCGATACATCGTGACGATATGATTGTTTCTTAAGGAATACGCATGCTTGAACAAATGGGTAAGGCCGCTAAGGCCGCTTCGTATCAGCTGTCGGTGCTGTCGACCGCACAGAAAAATCAGGTGCTGATGACGATTGCTGACCATCTGGAAGCGCAGAGCGCATCCATACTGGCCGCCAACGAACTCGACCTGGCAGATGCACGCCAGAACGGCATGAGTGCCGCACTGCTGGACCGCCTGATGCTGGATCAGACGCGCCTGAAAGGGATTGCCGATGATGTGCGTCAGGTGTGCCGTCTGGCCGATCCGGTGGGTGTGGTGATCGACGGCGGTAAGCTCGACAGTGGGCTGCGTATTGAGCGCCGCCGCGTGCCGCTGGGTGTGGTCGGCGTGATTTATGAAGCGCGTCCGAACGTGACCGTGGACGTTGCCAGCCTGTGCCTGAAAACCGGTAATGCGGTGATCCTGCGCGGTGGCAAAGAGACGTATCGCACCAACGGTGCCACCGTGCGGGTGATTCAGGATGCCCTGAAACAGCATGGTCTGCCAGCAGGTGCGGTGCAGGCGATTGAAAGCCCGGACCGTGAGCTGGTGAATCAACTGCTGAAGCTCGACCGTTACGTGGATATGCTGATCCCACGCGGCGGTGCCGGGCTGCATAAGCTGTGCCGTGAGCAGTCCACCATTCCGGTGATCACCGGCGGTATCGGCGTTTGCCATATCTATGTTGATCGCAGCATTGAACAGGATGCGGCACTGAAGGTGATCGTTAACGCCAAAAAACAGCGTCCAAGCGCCTGTAACTCGGTGGAAACCCTGCTGATTGATGCGGCGATTGCCGACACGTTCCTGCCTGCCCTGAGCGCCCGGATGGCGCAGGAAGGCATCAGCCTGCATGCGGATCCGCGCTCGCTGCCGCTGTTAAGCAACGGTCTGGCCAGCGTCAGTGCGGTCACTGAAGCGCAATATCGCGATGAGTGGCTGGCGCTGGATTTGAACGTCAAGCTGGTGGACTCACTGGATGAGGGCATTGCCCATATCCGTGAGTACGGCACGCAGCACTCTGATGCGATTCTGACGCGCACCATCCAGAATGCTGACCGCTTCGTTAACGAAGTGGATTCATCGGCCGTCTACGTCAACGCCAGCACCCGTTTTACCGATGGCGGCCAGTTTGGTCTTGGCGCTGAAGTGGCGGTCAGTACCCAGAAGTTGCATGCCCGCGGCCCGATGGGCCTGGAAGCACTGACCACCTATAAGTGGGTGGCGTATGGCGACGATACGGTGCGTGTTTAACGGATAAAAAGAGGCGGTTGAAATGGTTACGCTTTCCCAGCTTTTACCCTTTGCCGCCATCGCCCTTGGGATGGTGTTAACCCCCGGCCCCAATATGATTTACCTGATCTCGCGCTCTCTTTGCCAGGGACGCAGGGCCGGGTACATCTCTCTGTGCGGCGTGGCGCTGGGCTTTATGTTTTACATGGTCTGCGCTGCGCTGGGGATTACGGCATTGGTGATGGCGGTGCCGATGGCTTACGACGCACTGCGCTTAGCCGGTGCGGCCTATTTACTGTGGATGGCATGGCAGGCACTGTTCGGGGGGAAATCCCCGTTTCAACTGCGCGATCTGCCGCCGGACAGCCCGCGTAAGCTGTTTACTATGGGGCTGCTGACCAATCTGCTGAATCCCAAAACGGCGGTGATCTATCTCACCCTGTTGCCACAGTTTATCCACCCGGAGCAGGGCAATGTTCTGGCGCAATCCCTGACGCTGGGCTTCACGCAGATCGTCACCAGTATGCTGGTGAACAGCCTGATTGTTTTTGCCGCTGGCACTATTGCTACCTTCCTTGCCGGCCGCCCCGGCTGGCAGAAAGCCCAGCGCTGGCTGATGGGAACGGTACTGGCGGGGCTGGCGGTCAAAATGGTGATGGATAAACGCTGAACGGGCCGCCCGGCAGGGCAGCCCACACGTCATCTATCCCTGTCGTGCATGCGCCGCCGCTTTGCGGAATAGGGCATCATCGGGCCGAACGCCGGTATACAGCGCAAACTGTTCCACTGCCTGAATAGCAAACACTTCAGAACCAGTAATGACAGTCTTCTTCTGGCTGCGCGCGTACTGTACCAGCGGTGTCAGTTCCGGTAACGCCACCACTTCAAAAATCACGCTGGCAGCGTCAATAGTCGCACGATCAAATGACAATGCATCGGCATCTGCACCGCCCGCCATTCCGGTAGGCGTGGCATTGATCAGCAGCCCAGGCTGTAGCCCTTCCAGGTCAGCACGCCATTCAAAACCGTACAGCTCCGCCAGTTCGCGCCCACTGGTTTCGTTGCGTGCAATAATATAGCCCTGATGGAAACCGCTGTCTTTTAAGGCGCAGGCCACCGCTTTTGCCATGCCACCGCTGCCACGCAGAGCGAAGGTCAGTCCGGTGGGGACCTGATACTGTTTCAACAGGTTATGGATGGCAATATAGTCGGTGTTATAAGCCTTCAGGTAACCCTCGGTATTGACAATGGTATTCACCGAATTGATGGCTTTGGCGGAGGCGTCCAGCTCATCCAGCAGGGGAATGCAGGCCTCTTTAAATGGCATTGAAATGGCACAGCCACGGATACCCAGCGCCCGCACGCCGCCAATCGCCGCGCTTAAGTCTTTGGTGGTGAACGCTTTGTAGAGGTAATCGAGATCGAGGGCGTCATAGAGATAGTTATGGAAACGGGTGCCAAAATTGCCGGGCCGTGCCGCCAGTGACATGCAGACCTGGGTGTCTTTATTCAGATTTTTGGTCATCGGGTTGTCTCTGTGAAGGGAGTGGCATCCAGCATGGACTAAAATCACGAGATAAAAAACTGCTGAATTCGCTGACAAATTTCCCCTTTTAAGCAGAACAGAGCGTCAAAGACGCTATTTATCTATTTTGTTGATTAATCAAGATTTCAGAGATTAAATTTCAACATTTCGTTTAGTTTTCTGGAGTGGAATGCTAACCTGCTGGGCGATAATCTCCTCACTGTTGAGAACCTGATTGATGACGGACAGAGCGTATTACCACAACGACAGCCTCGAAATGACCAGCGAAGTGATCAGCTGCCAGCCGGATGACAATGGTCAGTACCGGGTGATCCTCTCTTCAACGCTGTTTCATCCGCAGGGCGGTGGGCAGCCCTCTGACCAGGGAACGCTCGGGGGGATTGAGGTGGTGAAAGCCAGCCAGGAAGAGGGGCAGGTGATCCATCTGTTGGCAACCAGCGTGCCGCTCGGGCCGGTGGCGATCAAGGTTGATGGGCAGGTGCGCGCGCACCATACCCGCATGCACTCGGCCGGGCATCTGATCGGTGTCGTCGGCGAGCAGTTTGGCTGGTATGCCACCAAAGGTGATCATCGCCCCGGTGCCGGGCGCATTGTTTTTGCACCGGGAGAACAGCCTGTGAAAGCCGTGGACGTGGCAGAACTGGAGCGCCTGACCCAGGCGCTGGTGGCGGCAGATTTGCCACGCATGCTGAGTGAGCAGGAAGGGATGCGTAAAGTCACCTGGGGAGCGCTGCCTGCTTACGCCTGCGGCGGTACGCACGTATTGTCGACCGCGCAGGTTGGCCTGGTGCGCATCACCAGTGCCAAAGAGAAGAAAGGGCAGTTATCCGTTCAGTACGAACTGGACTGAGGGTCAGCCGCGCAGTGCGGCGGCCATTTTTTGCAGGTGTTCAAGGCTGCTGGTGGCACCGCCGCAGACAATGACCAGCAGGTTTTGATAAGCGGCGATCTGCGGATGCTGGTCATAAACCACGGCAAGGCTGGCCCCGCAGGCCGGTTCTACCAGCACCCGGTGATCGTCAAGAAAGCGTTCGCAGGCGGTGACGGCGGCAAGATCTGACACCAGCAGGCTGTGTATCGGATGTTCACCGGCGCAGCGTAGCGCCTGGTCGCACACCCGCTTTGCGCCCAGCGAAGAGGCAATACTGCGGATCTCCGCCAGTTCGACGCTCTTCCCGGCGGCCTGCGCCGCATGAAAAGATGCGGCGCCTGTTGTTTCAACGGCCAGCACAGGAACGTCCTGCCAGCCATTACGCTGTAGCCCGGCCACCACGCCCGCCAGCAAGCCGCCACCGCCCACCGACAGCAGCACGGCGTCAGGTTTCATCCCGCTCTGCGCCACTTCATCAATCATCGTTGCGTGCCCCTGCCACAGCAGCGGATCGTCGAACGGATGCAGAAACGCATCCTGTTTGCCCGTCAGTGATTGTGCATATTGATTCGCTTCCTGCCAGGAGCTGCCGTGTACAATCACCTCAGCGTGCTCCTGCCGCAACAGCTCCTGTGCCCGCAACGGGGTGGTTTCCGGCACCACAACGGTGACGGGCACACCGAGATGGCGCCCGGCCCAGGCCACGGCCAAACCGGCATTGCCCCCTGACGAAGAGACAAAACGCTGTGCCCCCCGGCGCTGCCAGGTTTCGCAGGCAAGGCCAATACCACGGATTTTAAAGGAACCGGGCGGCTGTAACGCCTCCATTTTCAGCATCACTTCGCGGCCTGCCAGCAGGCTTAACGGGCGTGAAGAGAGAAGCGGGGTGGTGATATGCAGGCTCATAAGGTGCTCCCTGATTGTTCGTCGCGGATTTCATCCAGATAGTTGTAAATGGTGTAGCGGGTGACGCCCAGCGCTGCTGCGGCTTTCTCAATCCCGCCCTTGACGATAAACATACCGCGATCCTGCATTTTTCGAACCGCCGCCAGTTTGGCCTGCTTACGCGACACGCGCAGGTTGCCATTCAGTTCACTCAGCGAGTCAGCAATGATATCCGCCATTAGCTGCCCCATATCCACGCTCTCTTCTGTTTGAGGGGGCGGCGCGTCTGCGTTGAGCAGGCTATCAAGGCAGCGTTTCGCCGCCAACAGTTCGCTGTTATCAGTATTGATGCAGAGTGCGGCAAACGGCTGACCATTGCTGTCACGATAAAGTGCGGTCGCGCTGCGCAGGGTCTGGCCGTTTTTACCCCGGGTTGGATAGTCAGGGATCACTGTCGGCGTCGTATTGCTCGCCTGTGCGTTATCGTTGAGCAGCGCGCGCAGCCCCTGATCCTCTAAGGGAACAGCCAGTACCGGGCTGCCTGGCACGCGGCCGGTGATATGACCGTGAGTGATGGCCAGCACTGATTTTTCCGGGTGTTCCAGGTCATGCAGAACGATTTCTGTATTACGCCCAACCACACTGCCCAGGGCTGTGATTGCGGCGTTCAGGGTTTGCAGGATCAGTGCGCGTTCGCGGGCAATATCTGGGGAATGTGCTGTCATAATGACTCAACGAGGGTAAGAGAACAGAATGCAGTAGGTTATCAACAGGATGTTTAGCTATCAACATTTTGTTGATTTTAAGCGAGGGTATCGTTTAACAGGCCACTTGCAAAACCTGTAGGCGCTGATTATCTTAAATGCCATAAGGTGATGGTGTTCCACCTTTCCCAACCGCCCTGACTGTAAGGGCTGATGACGCCTGATAACCCTGACTCTGTTTAACCAGAGGTCGGTGTATCAGGCCGTGTATTATTTGCCTGTTGGCACCTTCCTCTCCATTTCTGAGGATTTTATGTTGAAACCATTACTGGCTGTCATGATTGGCGGCTGTGCGGGCTGCGTGATCCGCTGGTTGCTGGCCGTGCGTCTGAATAGCCTGTTCCCCAACCTGCCACCGGGCACGCTGCTGGTGAATCTGGTGGGCGGCTTTATTATTGGCGCAACGGTGGCCTGGTTTGTGCGCCACCCGGGGATTGATCCGGCCTGGAAGCTGCTGATCACCACCGGACTGTGCGGCGGCATGACGACATTTTCCACCTTCTCGCTGGAGGTGGTGACGCTATTGCAGGCAGGAAATTATCTGTGGGCGATGACCTCGATTCTGGTGCATGTGCTCGGATCGCTGCTGATGACCTTCGCCGGGTTCTGGCTGATGTCTCTTTTGTTCTGATTTAGCGTGCCAGCGCACTGGCGCTGGCCTCATCAAACAATGACAGGCTTTCTATCTGCTCCAGCATGATCACTTTGCGAAAAGCCATGGCCGATTTCGGTTCTGAATCGAGCGTGATGCCATGTTCGGCATACCAGCGGCTGTAATTATGCTCAATGCATAAATTCAGGCTTTTGCCATCGCGGTAACCACTCAGCATCGGGATCAGCACGACATTGGCTGTCGCGACATTGTCATAAGAGGCGGCGTGGATCATACCGATATAAATACGCCGCGATTTCAGCGTGATCCAGGCAAGCTCACCTTCTTCCATGCACTGAAACAGTAATCCCTCAACGCCATTGGCGCGGGAGAGCTTCTTGTACAGCTTTTTGCGGCCAAAGCTATCCAGTCGGGCGCTGCCTGACCAGCTTGAACGGTAAATGCAAAAGGCCACAGCAAAGGTGAGCATGATGACCACGGGTGCCTGAATGCCTAAAAAGCTCCAGGTCATAAATTCGATTTGCCACTGATGATGCAGGCCATCTGCCAGTGACGGAATGGCGTTAAAGGTTGCCGATACGGCCAGCAGCACTAACCAGATCAGTCCGGTGGCCAAAACACCCTGCAGGACAAAAATGCAGCCATACAGCGCCACCAGGAAGTAAACATCCCAGCCAAATGAACGTTTGATTTTGAAACGTGTAGAGAGGTCGCGGCTGGTGTACCAGTAGCCGCAGACCATTAACACCATAAAGATCGCCGTTCCCATCTCAGGCCCTCTTCAGTGCATTAACGTGCCGGGCAAAGTCTTCATGGACTTCCGGGCTGGAAAAATTGACCATCGCGCTGCCATCTTCATCAATCAGAATACGTTCACCTTCTTCGATCGACTCAGCAATATCGCGTTGACTCATCACCTGCAACAGGGACTCGGGGCTGGAAAACAAAGAGCAAATAAAGCGGAACATAGTTTCTCCTCAACGGGTGTCGGGGAAGCCTGGCAGCAGAGTGGCATTTCCGCTATCAGATGAAGGCGAAAACACACTGAGGGATTATCTGGAAATCGCGATCATTTGCCTTATCTTGCGGTCTGTCCTGTTTACCCGGATTGGGGAGAGTGGTAATTTCATACGGATAATCTGATAAGGATAATAGCGACATGAAGCAACTGGTCATCGATATTTTAATGAAGCTCGCCAAAATGGATGTGGATACGAAAGAGCTGACAGCCCAGGTTGAAGCACAATCCCTGCTGATTGCCGCGCTGTTGTTGACCGCAGGCAAAGAGGGATCATCCTCGATCTCTGAAAATATTCAGAATGCAGTACTCACTGCGTCACGCAGTGGCGATGGCTTTCTACAAACTGATGTGGATTTGCTGTTGACCCATGTCAACCGCCTGCTGGCGGTGACCCGTTATGTGGATGATGCTGCATCAACAGAAGACAGCTAACGATAAACCTCCCCACACAGCAGCACCACATTGGGGCGCCGCTTTAAGATCCGTTCGGCCATCTCTTCACAGGCGTATCGGGTGGGATAAATATGCTCGGAAACCGGAAGTGCGTCACAAGCATCATATCCACAGGCACTGACGAGTAATACGAAGCCGATTAACATCACTCACTCCTTTGACCGATCAGGGACTGATATTCAGTATAGGCGACAAGTTAAGGTGCGTGTAATCCGCTTGTGCTGAGCTGTTTGGGTTACTGTTATTGCACCATTTCTGCAACTTCAGGAGCTTTTGTCATGCTGTTTCGCGGACTTTCTGCTTTCCCCATAACGCCTCTAAATACGTCTGGCGTGGTTGATATTCCTGCTCTGGAAAAACTGCTGCTCAGGCTGAAACGAGCGGGGGTCGATTCAGTGGGGTTACACGGCAGTACCGGGTTGTATGCCTATCTCAGTCGTGAACAGAAGCAGCGATCCATTGAGGCTGCAGTGGCCTGTCTTGGCCCGGACATCCCGGTGATTCCCAGCGCGGGAGCGCTGCGTACTGATGAGGCTTGCCTGTTGGCTGAGGATGCTGAACGCGCCGGCGCTCAGGGAATTTTACTGGCGCCGGTTTCCTATACGCCACTGCGTGAAGAGGAAGTTTTCCAGCACTATTCTGCCGTGGCGCAGTCCAGTCATCTGCCCATTTGTATCTATAACAATCCTGGCACGACGCACTTTACCTTCACGCAGGGCTTACTACAGCGGCTGGCAACATTGCCGCAGATACAGGCGCTGAAGCAGCCCGGACAGGCCGATATGCGTCAGAGCGATGTAGCGGAGCTGCGAGCGTTGTTTCCAACAACGTTTGCCGTCGGCTACAGCGGTGACTGGCATGCGGCAGGGGCATTGCTGGCCGGTGGCGATGTGTGGTTTAGCGTGCTGGGAGGATTATTACCGCAACAGGCTCTGGCGCTAACCCGTGCTGCGCAGGGGGGAGAGGTGGATCGCGTTGCAGAACTCAACCAGCAGCTGGCGCCGTTGTGGCAATTGTTTCAGACGCTGAGTAGCCTGCGAGTGATGTATGCCGCCGCAGATATTCTGGGGATTTGCCAGCCCGTATTGCCACGGCCGTTATTGGGGCTGAACAGTGCCGAGTGTCGACAGGTTGAGCAGGTGTTGCATGCATTACCGGATGTGGAGTGATGTAGCAGAAATGGCCCTGCGGGTTCGCAGGGCCATTGAAAGCTTTGTGAGACCGGCTTTCTACTTGCTGTGTGAAAGAATAATTAACGTGAAACGGTAGAGGTTGTGGTGGTCGTTGTTCCGGTATTGGAGCCATCACCACCGCCGGAAGTCGCGAGAGCCACGCCTAACAGAGCAGCGACTGCGCCCACGCCGACGGCATCTGAAGTGCCATCTGACATGGATGATGCGCTACTACCTGCTGCCTCACCTGCCCCAGTAACGGCCCAGGTGTTGGCGCTGCCTGCCAGTAATACCAGCAGAAAAACTGATTTAACATATTTCATTTTATTATCCTAAGGTCTGGAGACAGCAGGTGCTGCCAGAGAAGGATAATGAGATTTATTGTGTTGTGATATGGGCATCTCACAGCGGTTTCAGCGGGACTCCAGTCGCAGTGGCAGGAAAAAAGATCCAGTCATAACTGTTCTGTCTTCTTGTCACAATACTGTCATAGTGGGGATTAGCGCAGCGGCGAAAATGCGATGAGAACTTTCTCGCGCTGAGTACGATTAATACTGGCTGTGAAACGTGGCCGCCTGTGGCTGGAAAACCGCACTTATTTTCAGAATATCCTCTTAGCATCATTATTCCTTCCCTGGATGCCCGCGCAGTGTGCGATTAATCCTGGTTTTTGCCAAATAGCCCAGCTTTTAAGAACTTGTTAAGCCAGTTATGGCCTACTGAAGATTGCCGTATTGAAGCGAGGGTTTATGTTGCTATCTGCACTGTCCTATATCAAAAATAAAACCGGGTATCTCCAGGAGTTTATTGCAGACCCCCGTAAAACGGGCACGATTGCCCCTTCGTCTAAGGCATTGTGTAAAACCATGTCAGATGCCGTCGACTGGCAGCATTGCCTGCGAATTGCAGAATTGGGGGCAGGGGACGGTGTGTTAACCCGTCACCTGCTGACCCGAATGCGCCCGGATGCCAGCCTGCTGACGTTTGAAACGAACCCACGTTTTCATCCTCGGCTGGCGGCACTTGAGGATGCGCGTTTGCAGGTGAGTGGCGAATCAGCGGAGACGTTGTGCGGAGAGTTTGATGCGATTTTTTCCGGCCTGCCGCTGTTATCGCTGCCGCATGAGGTTCGTCATCGTATTTTGCAGCAGGCTGCCTCACAGCTGAGTGCCAATGGTGTCTTTATCCAGTTCCAGTACACCTCGCTTTGCGAGCCGTTGCTCTCCGGGTATTTCGCCTGGAATCGCACGCGAGTACTGGCGAATCTGCCCCCGGCATGGGTCTATCGTGGCCATTCGCTGGCGCAGTTACCCTGGGCCAGTCGTGGACGTTAAATGAGATTGATCTGACTCTGGCTTGTTATTGGTGCAGCTTTGCTATGCTTAATCTTTAACCCAAGAGGAGGACAAGATGAGCACTGAAGAAGCAGTACCAATTTCGAGTGAAGAAGAAGTGTGTACTATCATCGGTAAAGCCGTGGTTGACTTGAGTATTACGGGTCAGCCGGTTAACAAATCCACGCTGGGCTTAAAGCTGCTGGCGATGGCCGATCAGGATCAGGATGACGAACGTATTTTACTCTACTGGATTGCCCGCAGGGCCATCAATCAACCGCATAAATTTGCGGAGGCAAGGTTCTGATACTTGCCTTGTAAACGGTACATTTGCTACCGGACGACAACGGCCGTTCAGGCAATACCTGAACGGTCATTGCATCAGATAAGACGTTTCAGCCCCGGAACGCGGTCTATCAACGAGATTAGCAGTACTGACAGCAGATAGCTGACCAGCGCTATGGCTGGGATCGTCAGTACCGAAGAATAGTTATCAAAGCTGATGGGATACAACCGCATTAGCGTTTCCAGTACCAGCATGTGCACAAAGTAAACCCCTACGCTAAGCCTGGCCAGATTGCGGATGATCAGATTCACGCGCCGTGAAAACTGCAAAGGAGCATGCAGCAGCATAAAGAAGCAGGCCAATGCGAGTGTGACAATCGTGGGTGCTGAATAAAACAGGAAAATCTCATTAGGTTGACCAATGCTTTTCGACAGCGAATACCCCATCACTGCCGTTAATACTGCGCTGAGGATAAATATAATCGCCGCAATGGTGACTTTGGGCGACAGCTTATAACGACGAACCACCCCGCCAATAATATAAAATCCGGAGAGATAAACCACCATGTCGATATTGCTGGGCGTGGGTGCTATCCGGTTTTCCAGTACGGTCTCTTTGAAGTTATCAAATAACATATACACGGAGGCCAGCGCAAACCAGACGGCAATAATGTAGTTAATTCTCTTCTGACTTCCGTTTTGAATAAACGTATTCAGCAGCGGCGTCACCAGGAACAGCAGAATCAGGGTATAGATAAACCACAAATGCTCGTAGGCTGGGGTGCTCAGCAGATCCAGTAAGCTGAAAAGGGTCGTGCTGTCGTTGATTAAGCGGTCGTAAATAAAATAAATACCTGTCCAGGCAATCAGGGGTAACAACAAATTCAACACGCGAGTTTTCAGCGTGCTTAACAATGATTCATTTTTATTCAGTGAGATATAACCGGCGATCAGCAAAAACAAGGGAAATGAAATTCGTCCCAGCGCATCGTACATCACCGCGACTGACCAGGCGCTATGAAATGTGCTGAACGGTACCGCCGCCGTGTGCAACAGAACGACCAGATAAGTAGCGATGATCGTCAACAGTTTAATATTGAGGGTTTTCAAACAACGGTTTCCTTTGCCAGAGGGCTACACTGCATGGCATCTGCAGGTATTCACTGCCTTAAAGGTAACATATTTTGGGGCAAGTCTGATGTTTTACCTGCAAAAACGCCCGCAGTTTTAACTGCGTTGATTATTGATGATAATTTCCGGGGCGCAGGATTCACCCGGTTTGACGATGCGGAACTCTGCTTTACCCTTATGAACATAGATACAAGCCCGGCCCGCATCACCGCCATCCTGCTCCTGTGATAAAGAAATAACGGTTTTCTCTGCCATGGAAAAAGGCGTCAAAAGGATCAAACCCGCAAACAAGAGAAATAGCGGGTAGCGTTCAGTGAATTTTATTTTGTCGCTAAATTGCGACATAGCGTGCCCTCCATTAGCCTGTGTTAGGTCGTAGCCAATAAGCGCAGGTCACCATGACCTTTTCGCACTACGACCGTAACCTGTCATAAACCGGAGGCAATATCGGTGTTAATGGGGGCGCTTCTCTATGAGAATACTCTCATTTTATCTGGATCTGAAGTAAAGGCGGAAACAATTGCGTTCCCGCGCGAAGACACAGCGATTAATGCTGTAAAAACTGATGCTTGATGTGTTTGTAGAAGAAGGCGCCTTTAGAGGGAGCCGCCATAAAAAAATGCCAGGTCGTCAGAGGGACATTGCGATAAGTCGACGTCCCATGACCGAGTAATTCAACTTCCAGTATCCGTTTGTCAGCATCGTAGCCGACAGAGTGAATTGCAGATGAGGCAACAATTTGTCGTTTCATATCCCCTCCTGAACCAAATCGTGTGATTAAAATTTAACCTATAAACACGAGTTCATCTTGTCCTGAATCAAATTCATTGAGGTTTAGGCACATTAAGACAAGCGAGGCGGGGAGCGACAGAGAGAAGCGGATAAAAATGAGCCTCGGGAAGTGGGAAACCCAGCAACACTTCCTGAGGCCATGCAAATGCATGATTCGTTACAGGGCTACTGTACATGCCTCGCCAAACTTGTACAAGAATATTTTTTTTGCATAGATTTGGTGATTTGTATGGAGAGGCAAAAAGGATGACGGAGGACGATCAAACTTGCTAAAGTGCTTTTTTTCACTGGTTTAGCGGAATTTGATATGTCGAATGAAATTGCACACCCGTCCAACAGCCCGAAGCAGGCTGCCTTACAATTGGTGATTGAACTGGTTCGCGCCGGGAAATTGAGCCCGTTGCAGGGCGATGCGGCCAATATGATCTCGATCTATGAGCAGTTTAAGACGCATTTTGAAGCTGAAAAACATAAGCACGCGTCTGACTCCGCGATTTCCTGAGACTCGTTTCAGATAACCAGACGTTCAGCTACGGGCAAGGCCCGTAGCTGAAATGCACTACTTTTTACTGACCAGATCGAAATAGAGCAGGCTGTTGCCCACGCCCTGATAGTCGCCCTGGACATTGTTGCCCAGCCCCACCTGTTTCTGCCCCTGTAATGACACCACATACGGCGAGTTTTGCTGGATGTCGGTTTGCAGTTCCTGATAAAGCGCCGTGCGTTTTTTCACATCGCTCTCTGCGGCGGCCGCACGTGTTTTGGCACTCAGCTCAGGAATAGTCCAGCCGACGCGCCAGGCCAGTGTTTTCGGCCCGCCCTCAACGTTGTAGGCGAAGGTGCTGGCGTTGCTGTTGGCATCGACGTAATCCGCGCCCCAGTAGATAAAGATGGACTGGAAGTTACGTCCACGCATTTTTCCCCAGAGCTCAGACTCTGCCACGGGCTGGATATCAATCTGGATATCCGCTTTGGCAAAGCTGGCCTGCAACGCCTGCGCCACGTCACTGTACGGTGGCTGATTGATAATGGTCAGAGAAAAGCGGGTGCCGGGCTTGATCCCTCCTTTCGCCAGAATCGCTTTCGCTTTTGCCACATCGTAGTGGAAAGGTTGGTTGTCCAGCGCGCCGTCAAAGCCAGCAGGGAGGAAGGTCTGATGTGTTTGATACTGGCCCTTTAACAGCTGCGTGGACAGGCTGTTGTAATCGACCAGCCAGCGTGCGGCCTGCCACAGCGCCGGGTTACCCAGCGCAGGTTGTTGTTTATCCTGAGTGTTGAAACCGAGGTAGTAAATCAGTGCGGAGGGATAGCTGGCAACACGCACGTTGGTTTGTTTTTTCAGCGTGGCGAACTGGTCTGCGCCCAGATCGTATGCCACATCTGCATCGCCCTTTTCCAGCAACAGTCTGCGTGAACCGGCATCGGCAACGCTTTTCAGCAGCACGCGTTTCAGATGCGGGGCTGGCTGTGCGTTAGGATTCTGTTCCAGCACCAGCGCCTGCTGCGGCACGTACTTGCTGATGGCATAAGGGCCACTGCCTGCCGAATGTGTCCTCAGCCAGTTATTACCGTAATCCTGCTGGCTGACGTGCTGTTTCACCAGTTTGCTGTCGACTGTTGAAGCGACGGCAGAGGTCAGCAGTCTCAGTGCCAGGTCGCGGCCGATAGCTGACTGCCACCGGAGCTCAAACTGCGTATCGCTCTTCCTGGTAAACTGCGCATCAATATTATCCGGGGTCCAGCCAAACTCACCCAGAATAAAGACCGGCGTTTTGTTCAGTTTCACCGCACGCGTTAGCGAGTAAATCACATCGTCGCTGGTGACCGGATTGCCGCTGGCAAATTTTTTCCCGGCGTTGAGCGTGAACAGCAGACTGTGTTCGGTGCTACCTGCTTCCCATTTGCTGGCGAGTTCCGGGACCAGATTACGTTCATGGCGGATCTCCGGGGAGACCAGCGTTTGGTAGACGTTGCGCAGACTGCTGTTACTGACGGTTTCAAAACTTTCCGCCGGATCAAAGCTGATAATCCCGTCGAGCGAGATGGCCACCACCAGCGTATCGGCCGGAGTGGCAGCCTGGGCGCCATGGGTCAATGCCAGGGTACTGGCGATTAATAAAGGAAGAATCTTGTGCATGATGGAGTCCTGAATCGGGAGCGATATCAGGACTATAGGCGTATAACTGTGGATCAGAAATGCCAGATCTGACTATGGTTAGCTGTTAAAAACACAACCTGCTTTAACCGACGATGCGGCCCTGATCCATCTGTACGGCGCGGTCACACATGTGGTCGATCACGTCAGGATCGTGACTGACCAGTACCATCGTCAGATTGTCCTGCTGCTTGAGCTGATTCAGCAGGTTGAGGATCTCCGCCTGTACCGACATATCCAACGCTGAGGTGGGCTCATCCAGCAGCAGAATTTTCGGCTCAAGCAGCAGGGCACGCACAATCGCAACGCGCTGACGCTGGCCGCCCGAAAGCTGATGCGGGTAGCGATCGGCCAGCGCCGGATCCAGCCCAACGTGACGGAAACCCTGATCGATACGGTCATTAATATTATCCGCTTTAATCAGTTTCAGCGGCTCTGCAAGGGTGCGGCGCAGGCGATGACGCGGATGCAGGGAGGCGTAAGGGTCCTGAAACACCATCTGCACGTCGCGCCGAAGTTGTCCGGTAAACGGCTTACCCGGCAGCGCCTGATGGCCTGCAAGCTGCATCTCACCCTGCCAGTGTGGGTTCAGACCGGCCATGACCCAAAGCAGTGATGATTTGCCACAGCCGGAGGGACCCACGAGGCCAAAGCATTCACCCGGATTGACCGACAGCGTGACATCATGCACGACGGTACGCAGGTCGTAGCCCTGTTTGTGAGCCACGCTCAGTTGGGATAACTCAATCATGCTGTTGCCCTTGTGTCAGCGCCGCGCGATCCAGCACCGGCAGGGGTTTACCCCGGGTCGATTTATTTGGACGGCAGGACCACAGCGTACGGGTATAAGGATGCGTAGCATGCGGTAATTCGGCCGCTGCCAGCTGGTCGAGCACTTCACCCTGATACATCACCATCACACGCTCACAATGTTCGGAAACCTGTTGTAGATCGTGGCTGATCAGCAGCAGTCCCATGTCACGCTGTTCCACCAGGTTGCGGATCAGGCTGAGTACCTGATCGCGCATGGCGTGATCGAGTGCGGAAGTAGGTTCATCAGCAATCAGAAAACGCGGTTCTGCAATCAGCGCCATTGCCAGCATCACACGCTGGCCCATCCCCCCCGAGAGCTGGTGTGGGTAGCGCTTCATCTGTTCTGCGGGCTGTGGCAGGCCAACAGCATCCAGCATGTCGCAGACTTTCTCTTTGATTTCCGCCCGGCTGAAATGGCCGTGTAGCTTAAGCGGTTCTGCCACCTGCCAGCCGATGGTGCGCAGTGGATTCAGGGCATATTTCGGGTCCTGCATCACCATGCCAAGCTGGCTTCCGCGCAGCTGGCTCCAGCGCCGTTCGTTCAGCGTCAGGGCGTTTTCTCCGGCGATGCTCAGGGTATTCGCCTGTACCTGAAGAGACGGTGCCAGCAGCCCCATTAATGCACGCGCGGTCAGGGATTTGCCGGAACCGGATTCCCCGACCAGCGCCACGCGCTCGCGGCCAAGCGTAAAGCTGATATTTTTCACCAGCGCCGTACCGTCAGCGCTGCGGATCGTCAAACCGTCTGCCACGATGGGTGCAGAAGAATCAGTTGCCATTTCGGGTATCCAGTCGGTCACGCAGGCCATCGCCTGTCAGGTTAAATGCCAGGCTGGCAAACAGAATCGCACCACCGGGAACGGCGGCGACCCACCACTGGTCAAAAATCACTTTACTGCCTTCGGCGACCATCGAACCCCACTCGGCGGTCGGGGGCTGAATGCCCATGCCAAGGAAACCCAGGCCCGCCGCCGAGAGAATAATCCCGCCGAGGCTGAGAGCTGCACGCACCACGGCGGTGGGCAGGCAGAGCGGTAAAATATGACCAAACATCAGACGCAGACCATTAATTCCCTGCATGCGCGCAGCGGCAAGGTAGTCGCTGCGGCGCAGCGCCAGCGTTTCAGCACGCGCCTGGCGCGCAAACGGCGGCCAGCTGGTGAGTGCCAGCGCCAGCGCGCCGTTCATCAGCCCAGGCCCCATCATGGCGACCAGTGCCAGTGCAATGACCAGATTGGGCAGTGACAGGAAAATATCAGTGATGCGCATCAGTACACGCTCACTCCAGCCGCCAAGATAACCGGCGCTGATACCAATAAGCATGCCAACGGGGATGGTCAGCACCAGGATCAGCGAGACCAGCAGCAGCGTAGGGCGGGCACCATAAATCACCCGGGAAAGCAGATCGCGGCCAAAACCGTCCGTGCCCAGCCAGTGGCTGGCGGACGGCGGCATCAGACGTATGCCCATTTCCTGGGCGTTAGGATCAAACGGGGCCAGCAGCGGGGCAAACAGCGCAGCAAAAATCAGCAGACCCACCAGGCTCAGCCCGAGGGTCAATGTGATATGACGACGTGGTCGCCGCGTGCGCGGTTTGACGCTTTCAGCATCAGAGAGAGATTGCGTCATCGTGTTCTCGGGTCGGTCAAATAGGTTAACGCATCGGCCAGTGCATTGATGGCAATAAAGCAGCTACCAATCAGCAGGGTGGAGCCGAGGATCGCCGGGGTATCGGAGGCGAACAGCGCCGTGGTCATGTAGCGCCCGACGCCAGGCCAGGCGAAGACGGTTTCCGTCAGCACTGAGCCTTCCAGCAGGGTAGCGTAAGAGAGCGCCAGTACAGTGATCAGCGTGCCACGTACGTTAGGAAAAATATGCAGCAGCAGAATGCGTCCACGGCTGGCACCTTTAGCGCGGGCCAGAGTGACGTACTCTTTACTGCTTTCTTCCAGCAATGCTGCGCGCAGCAGACGAGTAATGGTCGCCATCGATAGCAGGCCAAGCACCACCACGGGCAGCCACAGGTGGGCAATGGCGTTGCGGAACATCTCCATATCCCCGGAGAGCCAGCTGTCAATCAGCACCAGCCCGGTTTTCGGTTCAAGGGTATAAATCCAGATATCATCCAGACGACCAGGCCCGGCAGACCAGTGCAGCACGGCGTAAAACAGCAACAGACCCAGCAGGCCGAGCCAGAATACTGGCACCGAATAACCGAGCAGGGAGATCATACGCGCCACGTTATCCAGCACGCTGCCGGGTTTCCATGCGGCCAGCAGGGCCAGCAGGATGCCAAACACCGCGCCAAAGATCATCGCGCAGGTGGCCAGTTCAATAGTGGCAGGGAAGGTACGCAGCAGATCGCTGGCCACCGGCTGATTGGTGATGCTGGAAATACCGAGATCGCCACGGACTAAATGTTCCAGATAGTGCCAGAATTGCACTGGTACTGGCTGGTCCAGCCCAAGACTGGCACGCACCTGGGCATAGGTCGATTCGCTGGCGTGATCGCCGGCAATTTGCAGCACCGGATCAACCGGGGAAAGATGGGACAACGCAAAGGTGAAAACCAGCAGTCCGAGCAATGTCACCACCAGCGAAAGCAGGGCACCGAGTGCCCCACCGCTGCGACGCCAGAAAAGCCGGGCAGAAGGCCCGGCATTGTTTTCGGCTGCTGCCATTACTTGGTGACCTGGCTGTAGTAAACCATATCCGGATTAATCCCCTGCACGTAGCCTTTCAGATTATCGCGCAATGCCACCAGATTACGGGCCTGCATACCGATGACATACGGTGAATTTTTCTGCACTTCACGCTGCATTTTTTCATACAGTTCAACGCGCTTCGCTTTGTCGGTTTCTGCCGTGGCCGCCAGCGTCTGCTTGCTGAGTTCCGGAATGTGCCAGTTAGAGCGCCATGCCAGCGTTTTGCTACCGTCTTCCGGGTTATAGGCGAAGGCGGCGGCATTGGTGTTCGGATCGAAATAGTCGGCACCCCAGGCGTTCAGCGTGGATTCGTACTGGTGTGATTTCACGCGGGTAGCCACTTCAGAGCTGATGCCAGGCTGGACTTCAACTTTCACGCCACCTTTAGCGAAGCTGGCCTGCAAGGCCTGGGCAATGTCCAGGTACGGTGGCTGGTTGCTGACGGCCAGCTTAAAGCTGACGTTGTTCAGGCCTGCTTTCTTCAGAATTGCTTTGGCTTTTTCCGGGTCGTAGCTGTACGGGTTTTCGTTCAGCGCACCGAGGAAACCTTCCGGCAGGAACGACTGATGTACCTGGAACTGGCCTTTCAGCAGGTCGTTGGCAATGCCTTTATAGTCGAACAGGTAACGCGATGCTTCCCACAATGCCGGGTTTTTCAGCACCGGGTTGGCATCAATATTGAACTGAATGTAATACAGGGACGCCATCGGCACCGCGAGGGTTTTTACACCCGGCTTATCTTTCAGAGAGGCCATTTGATCGGCGCCCAGGTTACGCGCGATATCGGCATCACCCTGTTCCAGCAGCAGTCGCCGCGCCGCGGGTTCCGGTACGTTTTTGATTAACACATTCTTCAGCTTCGGTGCGCCGGCCGGAGAGGTCGGGTTCGCGCTGAATAACACCACTTCATGCGGAATATATTTACGGATCTGATACGGGCCGCTGCCTGCAGAATTCAGTGCCAGCCATTTGTTGCCAAAATCGCCTTTTTGTTCGTGGGCCATCACGGTTTTTTCGTCAACGATAGACGACACTGGCGCTGCCAGCAGGCTCAGAACGTAGGTCGGGCTGACGTCTGCGCTCCAGCTGATCTGCACATGGGTATCGTCGATTTTCTTGAACTGGGCGTCAACGTTCTCTTTGGTCCAGCCAAGCTGAGTCAGAATAAAGGACGGATCAAGGTTCAGTTTAACAACGCGTGACAGTGAGAAGATCACATCTTCAGGGCGCAGCGGGTTGCCGGAGGCAAATTTTGCCCCTTCGCGCAAAGTAAAGGTCATGCTGCGGTTATCGCTGCCCGGTGTCCAACTGCTGGCCAGCGTTGGTTTCAGGTCAATCGGGTTTTGCGGGTCAGACTGCACCAGGCGCTGATAAAGGTTGGTGAAAGCCTGTACGGAGGTCAGTTCAAAGCCGTCGGCCGGATCGAAGCTTTTTGCATCATCAATAGACTGGGCGATCACCAGTGTGTCAGCAGGGGTCGCAGCTGACGCAGCAAACGATGCTGCCAGTGCCAGGGCGATAACAGAAGGGACTGCAATTTTCATGACGTTTCCTGAAGTGACGTTTTTCGCGAGTGTAAGGGAACAGGGGATAAGAACAATAGTAGATTATTCGCTATCGTTATGCCTGAAAGTTATAAGTTGAAGGAAACGGTTATAGAACTAATGTGTACCAGGCATCATGGCTGGCTGAACATTTGCCACAGCAACGGAGCGATACTCAGCAGATTGTTAAGCATATGCAGAAAAATCGGCAGTTTCAGACCACCGGATACCATGCGTGCGGCGCACAGCAGTAGCGAAAGCACCATCAGGGCAATCACGGTTTGCAGATGGGCGTACTGGGTGTGCATCGCGGAGAAAATAATCGAGGCCAGCAGAGCACAGGCGATGCGCTGGCGCGGCGCCCACAGCAGGAATGCCTGCAGGATAAAACCGCGAAACAGGATCTCTTCAAATACCGGAGCCAGTATCACCACCGCAAAGGCAAACCATACCAGGGTCAGATCGCTATGGCTGAGCTGCTCGCCGATCCAGCCCTCCTGGCGCAGATAGAGTGACTGGCTGGCAATCACCGCCAGCAACAGACCCGTAAATAACAGCATCTGGCGCAGTTTCAGCTTGCCCAGAGGAATATCCTTATGATGCTGCTGATACCAGCGATAAAGCGGCACGAGGGCGGCGAACTCCAGCAGGCAGAGGATCGGCATCAGCAGGCCGCGACTTTTCAGCATCTCGAAATGAGGAAAACTGCTGACCATCACCGTAATGGCATACCAGACCATAAATACGCCTGCACAAAGCAGAGTGTGGCTGACCCGGTCGGTCGATGGTGTCATGGTCGTAAGGCTCTTTAGCGTCTGAAGGAGTGCGATGTTAGCAAGCACGACAGAGGCTGTCGAGATACGCCAGTTATGGCGGTTTACATCAAAATATCTAAATAGTTTCCTATTGTTGCCGATATTAATGAATAGCTTTTTTCTGGGGACAGGCACTGACGTTCAACGTACAGCGCCATAAGCGCGTCAAACGAACAAGGAAGGGTTCGAGTGGTTTCATAAAGGGGTTTTCATTATGAATCATCCTCCTGTGCTGGCGTATGAATTAGCCGATGGGCAAAAAGCCACGCTAGCCGCCCGCAGAACGTTGATGGCACTGGCGCTGCTGCTCATCAGTGCCCTGTTTCTTTCCATGCTGATGGTCGTGGGCGTGGCCTGGAATCAGAATCAGGAATCTGTCGCTCGGGAAAGCCAGCTCTTGCACAATGCCTGGCAGGAGCAGCAGCGTACGCAGGTGACGGAACTGCGTGACTATGCTTTCTGGCAGGAAGCCTGGCTGCATATGTACCTGACCATTGACCCTGACTGGGCGTGGCATCAGCAAAATCTGGGCCCCGGTTTGTTCAGTGAGCATCACTACAACGGCGTGTTTGTCGTTGATGTCGACAACCGCACGCGCTATGCCATGATCGATGGCAAGCTGTCTTCTCTCACTCTGGAAGCGTGGTTGGGCGATCGGGCGTTGCTGCTGGTCGAACGGGCGCGCCAGCAGATGCGTGGGCAAAAAGTCATCAGTGAAAATATCATGATGGGTGAAACCCCGGCGCTGGTAGCAGCGGCACCGATCACCCGAGGGAAAATGCCCCATGAAGAGACATTGTCAGCCACACCTTCAGTGATGGTCTTCGTTTATCGTTTTACCCCCGACAAACTGCGTGCATTCGGTAATGCGGTCGGCGTGGAAAATGCGCGCGTGCCGGACGATGCACACGATCGCTACACCTCACCTTTTATTGAAGAAAATGTCAGTCAGGGAGAGCCGCTGGTGCTGCGCTGGGACCCGAGCCAGCCTGGGCGGAATTTGTTGTTATTCCTGCTGCCGCTGCTGGCACTGGCGGCGCTGGTTATTGGCGTGGTCACGCGGCGTGTCATCAATCATGCCATGAATACGGCGATGTTATCGGATACGCGTTTCCTGCAATTGATGCACAGTCAGCGTGAGCTGGCAGCCAGTGAGGCGCGCTTTCGTGATGTGGCTGAAGCGACGTCCGACTGGATTTGGGAAACGGATGCCTCGTGCCGTATTACCTATCTTTCCCGGCGCTTTTCCATTGTGACGGGTTTTGGTCTGAATATGTCTACAGGCCGCTTGCTTGACGAAATTTTATGTCACGACGCGCTGGCGATCAGTGAGTGGGTGGCGCAGCAGCGCAGCGGAGGGCCACGCAGCCAGCTACGCTGTTATCTGCAATCTGTACATCACGGGCTGCGCACTTGTAGCCTGGTCGCGAAGCCGATCATGCTGCGTGGCAAGCTGTTGGGGTATCGCGGCACGGTGTCGGACATCTCGCATGAAGTGGAGGCGCAGGCACGGGTTCACTATCTTTCACAACATGATGTACTGACCGGGCTGCCAAATCGCTTGTTTATGCAGGAGTTTCTTCAGGAAAAATTGCGTTCACAGCCCACATTTGCGCATCCTTTGGTGATGATCAGCCTCGATCTCGACCGTTTTAAACCGATCAACGACACCTGGGGACATGCGGCAGGTGACAGCGTGCTGATTGACGTCGCGCGTCGCTTACGCGCTTGCCTCACTGCCGGCGATCTGGTGGCACGCCTCGGTGGCGATGAATTTATTCTGATTGCGACCGATCTCAGGACAACGGCAGATATTGAAGCATGCTGTCAGCGGCTGCTGGACGATTTGCACCGCGCCTTCTTTATTGGGGAGCAGGAGCTGTATATCGGTGCCAGCCTCGGTATTGCGCGGGCGCCACAGGATGCCATTGAGGCGGATGAACTGCTGCGTCTGGCTGATATCGCCCTGTATAAGTCGAAACGCCAGGGCCGCGACCGCTGGGTGTTTTACACCGGAGAGATGTCGCAACTGCTGGCACGTCGCAGCGATCTGGAGCGTAAGCTGCGTCGGGGCATAGCTGCCGGTGAGTTACGGCTGCACTATCAGCCGCGTTACCATCTGGAAAGTGGCCAGTTGGAAGGTGCCGAAGCCTTGATTCGCTGGGCACAGCAGCCGCCCGCTCTGGTGATGCCGGACAGTTTTATTCCGCTGGCAGAGCAAACCGGCTTGATTGTCGAAATCAGCAACTGGGTGCTGCATCGCGCTTGCCACGATGCCACATCCTGGCCTCAGGCGCTCTCCGTCTCGGTGAATATTTCACCGATTGAGTTTCGCACGGGTAACCTGGCGTTGAGGGTTGCCGCCGCGCTGGAAAACAGTGGGCTTGAGGCTTCCCGACTGGAGCTGGAAATTACCGAAAATATTACGATGGATCACCCGGAAAGCGCCCTGGCAATAATGGGTGAGCTGAAAGCGATGGGGGTGAAAATCACCGTGGATGATTTTGGCGCGGGTTTTGCGTCACTGAGCTATCTCAAGAGTTTTCCTTTTGACAGCATGAAAATGGATCGATCCTACATGGAAGGGTATCCACAGGATGCGCAGGCGCACGCTATCGTGGAGGGAATTATCGGGCTGGGTAGGGCTTTCTCTCTGGAGGTCACCGCCGAAGGTATTGAAACCCAGGAGCAACTGGAAGAGTTAAAACGCAGCGCCTGTTATGCAGGACAAGGGTATCTGCTCGGGCGGCCCGTTCCGCTGGAGGCATTCAATTTGCTGCTGGATAAGCCTGTAGCAGAGAGTGACGGCAGCGGGAGGGATGATTTGACGCGCTCCTGAGTGAGGCAGAAGCGCGGGCAGAGGGTTAACGGACTCTGACTGCAACCAGAGTCATGAAGACTGCAAAGGCGACAAAGATAACGAGTTCCACAGGACGCTCCTCTGTAAGGATTAGTCCTAAAATTATAGCTAATGATGAATTTCTTTATAAACAGGGTGTGCGCCTGATACGGGTAAAGCACACTGTCTCCTGGGTAAATCTGGCTGCGCATTAACGGTATAATCTGTTAACCTTTCAGAGGCATTGTCGTTTTATCTATGCTTTGAAAGGAGAAATAACCGTGAAACATTATGGGAAAATAACCGTGATTGCCGCACTAATGGCGTTGTCGGGTTGTCAGTCGGCTAGTGAAAAAACGGTGTCAGCAACGCCGGTCGATCCGGAGATGGACCAGTGTGGTGCATCGCAGTATCAGCAGTATGTGGGTAAACCGCTGTCAGCCATTGAATCTCTCCGTTTTGAACACGCGGTGCGTGCCATCCCTTATAACTCTGCAGTGACAATGGACTTTAATCTTAATCGGATCAATTTCATGGGCGATAAGCAGGGCGCGATCAGCAAGGTTTACTGCGGGTAACTGTGGTTGAAATCGCTATTCCGTTCAGTGCGGGCGGCCTGATGATACGGTCGCCCTCCGTCAGTAGTGCCATTTTCTAACCCACCAGAGTCGTAAACTAATGCCGACTGAGCTGGTCCAGCCGCTGGTCGTCCCCACCACGTCCCCATTTGCCACGATCAACAATGTTGGCGTTGTCGTCACTCCCCAGCTCGCGGCGAGCTCGCCGTTTCGATCATTGACGACCGGTAGCGTCAGATGTTGTCCGTTCAGGTAACGCACAAGGTTGATGTCGCCACCTGAGCGATTGGCAATAGTCAGTACACGGGTCCGTTTATCATTCAGACTCATCAGTAGTGGGAGGGTGTCATGACAGGTTCCGCACCAGCGGTCCCAGAACCAGACCAGTAACGGGGTTTTCTCACTGAGCTCCGCCAGCGTCAGGTTTTGACCGTCAATGGTATGCAGCATTTGTCCGGCGATATCAGCGGGAAGATCCGGGGCACGAATACCATCTATCAGACGAATAAATAGAATCAGTGATAGCAGGGGAAGCAGCAGATAAAAGCTGACCTTCTTAAATTGGTTTATCAGTGTGTTGTGCCAGTTGCGCATTGCCCGTCTCCGCCTGCGTACGGCGCTTATCTTAACGAGGCCATGACGAATGGCAATCGCCTGGCGTGTAAACATTCGTATAGGGAATAATGAATCACGGGTCGAGATGGTGGACTGTCATCTTGCTGCAACTTCAGTGGGGTAGGGTAAGGCAGCTGAAAAGTGATCTCCTCGTCACTCTGAAAATATGCAATGTTCGTCTTCTCCCGCCCTGTGCGGGATTTTTTTTGCCTGCGATGCCATGCATGAATAATGCTATCCCGTGCCTTCCAAAATCTGTGCCAGCAGGTTGCGATATCCTTCCAGTACGGATTCGTCGACTTCCCGTTCCAGACGGTCAATGACATTCGCAATAATGGCTTTATTACTGGGCGTCCTGCCTGACTGCATCAACTCCTGCATGATCGCTTCCAGCAATTCGCTCTCTTTCGGTGCATGAAATGACGGACTATTAAAATAATCGGTGATGGCGCGTCCGGCGCCGGGTAGTGGCTGACTCATGGCTAACCTCCACAAACGCGCCGTCTGTGGCCACATGGCCACTGAAGGGTGAGATAATGACGTCATCGACATTGAACCGGACTGTCAGAACAACAGTCCGCCAGTTGCCTGGAAAATAAACAGATAAGATTATTAATTACTCTAGATGGCGCGCGCTGGAACGCCAGTCACAAACAGTTTTTTTTTACTGCTGTTATCACGAAATCGGCAAGCTGTGGTAAGTGCTGATGACTTCCAGGATGCCATTAATCATAAACTGCACCCCCATGCACACCAGCAAAAAGCCCATCAGACGAGAAATAGCTTCAATACCGCCTTTACCGACAAGACGCATGATCGCACCAGAACTGCGCAGACATCCCCAGAGGATAAGGCTGACGGCAGCAAAGACCAGCGGTGGCGCCGCAGTAACCACCCAGGGGGAAAATGTGGTGCCATTATGAATTGTTGAGGCGCTACTGATAATCATGGCAATGGTACCAGGACCCGCAGTGCTGGGCATCGCCAGCGGGACAAACGCAATATTCACCGCTTTATGTTCGCTCAACTCATCCTTTTTATGCTCAGCTTCCACCGAGTGCTCGATGTGTTGCTGCGGGAATAACATGCGGAAACCCAGAAATGCCACAATCAGGCCACCCGCAATACGCAACCCTGGGATGGAAATACCAAAGGTATCCATCACCACATTTCCGGCGTAATAGGCGATGGCCATAATGAGAAAGACATAAAGTGAGGCCTGCGCGGCCTGACGGTTGCGTTCCTGATAGTTCATGTCGCCTGCCAGTCCCAGGAACAGTGCCACCGTCGTGAGTGGGTTTGCCAAAGGCAGCAGTACCACCAGGCCAAGGCTAATGGCTTTCATCAGTTCTAACATTGCTGGGATCCTTGCATGCAATTAAATAGGGGGGAGTAGACCATGATGCATTATACCCGCCGTGATGCGAAGCGTAACTGAATTACAACAGGCAGAATTGACTCTGCGTGGTAAGAAGGCCGGATGGAAATCAGTATGAGAGGTATGAGTTCGGTTGAGGTAAACAAAAAGTTAAAATTATTTTTTGTTTAAAATCAATTTGTTGTGTTTTTTTATCTCGTTTTTATTATAGCAGCACTTGTACTCAGGCCTGGGTTATGAGTAAATGCTCCTGTCGGTTTTGATACAGACCCACGTATGCGAGCAATTTTAGTAAAGCAGTCTTCAGTTCAAGCGTTAGCCTAAGCTTCTTCCTGACTTCCTTCTGAGTGCCTCATAGTAACCCCTGTTGACAAACCCTGTGCCCACTGTGGCTTACTACAATTTTGAAGGAAAGACCCATGTCAATGACTGGTTTAGTAAAATGGTTCAACGCTGAGAAAGGTTTCGGCTTCATTTCCCCAACTGACGGCAGCAAAGATGTATTCGTACATTTCTCTGCAATCCAGAACGGCGGCTTCAAGACGCTGGAAGAAGGTCAGAAAGTATCTTTCACTATCGAAAATGGCCAGAAAGGCCCAGCAGCTGCTAACGTAACTGCTCTGTAAGATAGTGAATGTTCGTTAGTATGATACAGCGTTAAACCTGAATCATACGAAACGAAATCAAAAAACCCGCCTTATGGCGGGTTTTTTGCGTTTGAATACCGGCCGATTTTTTTTACTCACACTTTTTATCAGACACATACCGAGAATAACCTGACGACTCAGGGGAGTGTTGTTACACTCGAATCTCAGCTCTCCGCGACAGGTTATACGCACAGCACGATGGAATCCTGGAAAGTTAACCTCATCTCCGTCTGGTTCGGTTGTTTATTTACCGGGCTGGCCATCAGCCAGATTATCCCGTTTCTCCCGCTGTACGTTGAGCAACTGGGCGTTACGGATCCCAGCGCACTGACATTATGGTCAGGTCTGATTTTCAGCATCACCTTCCTCGTTTCCGCCATTGTCTCGCCCATGTGGGGCAGCCTTGCCGACCGTAAAGGCCGCAAGCTGATGCTGCTGCGTGCTTCTCTGGGAATGGGGGTGGTGATCCTGTTGCAGGCTTTTGTCACCAACGTGTGGCAGCTTCTGGCCCTGCGGGCGCTGATGGGGCTGACTTCCGGTTATATCCCTAATGCAATGGCGCTGGTCGCCGCGCAGGCACCGCGTGAACGCAGTGGCTGGGCACTGAGTATGGTCAGTACCGCGCAGATCTGCGGTGTTATTATGGGGCCGCTGATGGGAGGTCTGCTGGCGGACTGGGTTGGGTTACAGGCGGTCTTCCTGATCACCTCCGGGCTGCTGCTGATCAGTTTTCTCATCACCTTGTTTCTGATTAAAGAGGGCGGCCCGCCACGGGTGAAGAAAGAGGACAAGCTTACTGGCAGCATGGTATTTCACACCCTCAGTCGCCCGGGATTAGTGATCAGCCTGTTCGTTACCACGCTGGTGATCCAGCTATGTAATGGTTCGATTAGCCCCATTTTGACGCTGTTTGTGCGTGAGCTGGAACCGAACGTACAGAATATTGCTTTTGTCAGCGGAATGGTTGCTGCTATCCCCGGTGTGTCCGCGCTGCTCTCAGCACCAACGCTGGGCAAGCTCGGTGACCGAATAGGTGCCGAACGTATTTTGTTTGCAGCGCTGATTTTTTCCGTGGTGCTGTTTGTGGGGATGTCGTGGGCAGACAGTGCCGTGGAGTTAGGGATATTCCGTTTCCTGCTCGGCTTCGCCGATGGTGCGATGATGCCCGCGGTGCAGACGCTGCTGCTGCGCTATTCCAGTGACCAGGTGACCGGGCGTATTTTTGGCTATAACCAGTCTTTCATGTACCTCGGTAACGTCATCGGGCCACTGATGGGGTCGGCTATCTCCGCTGTCGGCGGTTTTCGCTGGGTATTTGCCGCGACGGCGGTGGTGGTCCTGGTGAACAGCGTGCAACTGATTTGGGTTTATCGTCAGTCCCGGCGCACCGCAGTGCTGCGCCGGGATGGGAAGGTCTAGCGGGCGAGCGACATACTCATCTGGTAACGATACTGGCGTTCAGACAACAGGAAGTCCGGGCTGACGCTCGGGCTCCAGGAGTCATCGCCACCAACGCCCATATGATAGCCATCAACAATCAGCCAGCACCCTGGTTCGTCACGGAGCAGATGACGGTGTGAAGTCTCGCGTAGCTGTTCCAGGCTGTGGCGGCTGAGTGAGAAATGGAACTCACCGTTGAGCCGCCAGTGACCGTAGGCCAGCTGCTGAGTGCCGCCGCGCAGGCCATTTTCACCGGGGAAGACATACGGCGTGCTCAATTGGTCAAGCGGCAACTGCCAGCGGGAGAACTCGGCTGCCAGTTGACGGTCAGGATAGTTTTCATGTGGGCCAAGGCCCAGCCAGCTTGCATTGCCGGCCACTTCTGCCAGCTGACAGCGCAGACCAATGCGTGCGGGTTCCGGCTGTCCGGCGGCAATGTCCACTTCAACTTCAATATGCATTACGCCCTGCGGATCAATCCGATAGCATTTACGGCTGAGGAAACGTAACTCTCCGGCAGACAACCAGGCGTGCTCTGTTCTGATCTGCACCCCATCACTCAGCGCATCGGCTTGCAAACGCAGCAACTGACTTTCCAGCTGATAATGGCCTGCTCGTTTCCAGCGTTCTACCCATGCGTGCGGATCGATACGTGTCACTTCGCTGATGCCGATATCATTATCAATGGGGGCGCGGGCAAAGAGATCGCGCAGCGGAGAGAGTAACTGGGGTTCACTGCCGTTCAGCCACTGTACCAGTTCACCGCTTTGGCGGCAGAATTGCCAGCATTGTTCGCCACGACGGACTTCAATCCACTGCGGCTCTTGGCTCAGTTGTGGCATTTCCCCCGCGGTCTGCGGTTCAGGTAGAGCCAGGGCCGCAGGCAGGCGCCAGCCATCCCATGCTACACGCTGACCGGCAGGTGACCAGTCGGTGGCGAGAGGTTGAATCACCTCAACCCGCAGCCACAGCTCGCCGGTCAGCGAGGGCAGAGCGCCCAGCGTTAATTCAATGCTGCCTTCCGGGGCGACATCCAGCGTATGTTGTCCCTCTGCTACTGCTTTTCCCTGATGCTCAATACGCCAGTGCAAATGTTCATTGTCGCTGTGGCGGAACAGGTATTCGCTGGCGATACGTACGGTTAATGGCGCAGTGCAGGTCAGTTCAAACTGGAAGAACTGCTGGGCGCGCTGGGCTTCAAACAGTGCCGGATGAGGCGTGCGGTCCGCAAACACCAGCCCATTCATACAGAACTGACGATCGTTTGGTGTGTCGCCAAAGTCACCGCCATAAGCCTGGAAGCGCTCACCGTTTTCGTCCAGGCGCGTCAGACTCTGGTCTACCCAGTCCCAGACAAAACCGCCCTGCAGACGGGGGAACTGGCGGAAAGCCTGCCAGTAGCGATCAAAACCGCCAAAACTGTTGCCCATGGCGTGCGCATATTCACACAGGATCAGCGGTCTGTTTTCTTCCGGCAGCCCGATCCATTTTTTAATTGACCATTTTGGCACAGCATCGAAGGGTTGATCCTGATCGACGCGGGCATACATCGGACAGATAATATCGGTCGCGGCGGTATCGGCCCCTCCGCCTTCGTACTGCACCGGACGGCTCGGATCCTGGCTCTTGATCCAGCGATAGAGCGCATCATGGGTGCTGCCATGGCCAGATTCGTTGCCCAGTGACCAGATGATAATGCAGGCGTGGTTACGATCGCGCTGCACCATGCGGATGACGCGTTCGCTGAAGGCGTTAAACCATGTTGGATCATCCGACAGTCGATTCATCGGTTGCATTCCGTGGGTTTCAATATTCGCTTCATCCACCACATACAGACCAAAACGGTCGCACAGGCGATACCACAATGGATGGTTTGGATAATGTGAGCAGCGCACCGCATTAAAGTTATGCTGCTTCATCAGCAGGATATCATTGATCATGGTGGCTTCATCGACCACCTGGCCGAAGTCCGGGTGATGTTCATGGCGGTTAGTCCCGCGGATCAGTAGCGCTTTGCCGTTGAGTTTCAGCAGGCCGCCACTCACTTCGACCTTGCGGAAGCCGACGTCATACGCCTCTGCTTCAATCAGCGTACCGCTGGCGTCCAGAAGGGAAACGACAACGCGATAAAGATGGGGCGTTTCGGCACTCCACAGCAGGGGCTGGTCAACATGCAATGTCAGTAGGGTGCGGTCGAGATAACGTCCGCGCTCGTCGATGACTGGCGTGCCAAATGGCTGATGATGATGCGCGATTTCCTGACCTTCACGCCACAGCGCTACCTGGAGCTGATAATTGCTGGCGTCCATCAGTGAGGTGAGTGCCAGGATGTTTAACTGTGCAGAACGATATTCCGGGCTGAGAACGGTCTCAATTTGGACATCACATAGCTGTACGGTCGGTTTATGCAGCAGGCTAACATCACGGAAAATCCCGCTCATGCGCCACATATCCTGATCTTCCAGATAGCTGCCGTCACACCAGCGCAGCACCAACACCGCAATGCGGTTTTCACCCTCATGCAGGCTGGTATTGAGGTCAAACTCTGCCGGCAGACGGCTATCCTGCGAGTAACCGATAAACTCGCCGTTGCACCACAGATAAAAGGCAGAGTTCACGCCATCAAAAATGATTCGCGTCTGTCCCGTCGCCAGCCACTCAGGCTGACATTCGAATGTGAGCGAGTAACATCCCGTGGGGTTATCGGCAGGAACGCGCGGAGGATCAACCGGGATGGGGTACTGCACGTTGGTATAGATCGGGGCGTCATATCCCGCCAGCTGCCAGTTCGCCGGAACGGCTAAGCAATCAGCCAGGGGCAGATCGGCAGCCACCCACTCATCAGGCACCGCTTCCGGGCGAGTGAAATAGCTAAAGCGCCACTCTCCATTGAGTGACTGAATACTCTCACTGGCACGATCGTCCCGTGCAGCATCGCTTTGGCGCCAGCTGGAAAAAGGCGGATGAGCGGGCAGACGGTTGAGCTGGGTGACCGCCGGGTTTTCCCAGTGACGCTGAGAAAGTCGCTGTTGCAGAGTGAGTTGTGCAGAGTCGGTCATGCCAGATTCCTTATAAATGTTATGCGCTCACATTGATGCTGAAACGGAATGAAGTAAAGCAAAAAGAGTAGGGAATGCGATGCTGGTCGCAACATTTATGGGTAAAGAAAATCTGTAAATAGCCCGCCGTTCGCAGGGTTGTAGCGGGGAAATAGCAGGAAAACGTTAAGCGTCGTTACGCCGGGTAAAAAGGCCCCGGAACCAGAGAATTCTGCATTGTGAGGGGCATACGCGACGCTTACTATCAGCGCCAGTTGTCATTCACAGTTGTACGAGGGATTCACATGATTCGTGTCATTAAAGCGGTAAGTATCATTGCGCTGGTTGCAGCATTAAGCGGATGCCTGTTCCCACCTCCAGGCGGTGGCTGGGGAGGAGGACATGGCGGCGGTGGAGGACACGGTGGCGGTGGGCCTCGCGGTGGCTTTATGGAACAGGGGCGCTAAAACCTGACAGTTCGGGGGCCGACAGGTCCCCGAAAGTGAGTGCCAGCGTTTAAACAGGAAGAGCACCAGCGAAACGTTTCGAAAAAAACATTGCTTTAATTGCTCTGTTTTGGGGCATAAGTCACGAAAATATAAAGCGAATATCAGTTTTCTTTTTTTGATGTGGATGATAACGTCTTGCTTTAACTCGCTGAGACAGTCGCATGAAAAACCTCATTGCTGAATTACTGGTAAGGCTGGCGGAAAAAGAAGAAGAGTCGAAAGAACTGGTGGCTCAGGTCGAAGCGCTGGAAATCGTCGTGACGGCACTGCTGCGTAAGCTGGATGGCGAACAGCTTCAGCAAATTAATACCCATATTTCTGAAGCGATGCAGACGGCATCAACCGCAATGGCTCCAGATTATAAGAAAGACGCTTCTTTGTTGGAAAGTTATATTCATCGCCTGTTACACCATCCCCGACAGTAGTTCCACGATTCAATTAAACGCACATCGAACTCACATGTATGTGGTGATGGGCGCTTTCATATCACTTTTTGAAAATATTCCTGTTTACCCACTCGCTGAAAACAAAAGCCGTGCCACACTGATCATTGTGCTTATAACAATAATGGGATGGTATGCGAATGAAAGTTCAGTTACTGATAGCGGCTGCCCTGTTCTCACTGACGGCTGCCGGTTATGCTGGCGCCGCAGAGAAAACCGCACAGCAGCAAAAAATGACCGTCTGTAATCAGCAGGCAGGAGATAAGGCCCTGAAAGGGGATGAGCGCAAAACCTTTATGAGCAACTGTCTGAAGAAAGACAGCAAGATGGATGGCATGACGCCGCAGCAAATGAAGATGAAAACCTGTAATGCCGGGGCAGGTGAAAAAAACCTGAAAGGCGACGAGCGCAAAACCTTTATGAGCAATTGCCTGAAAAAAAGCTAATACATCGTGGGCTACCGTCCCGTGGATGGGCCGCCTGAGCCTTTTTTATCGCCTCAGGTTATCAGTGGCACTGATTGTTAATGTCAGTGCCATTTTCTTTTCCTAAACTCTATTTCCTCTCCAACGCCTCAGCGGTCTGCCGGGCCTTTGTTGTGCGTTATTCGCTAACAACTACAGGATGTGTTGTATGGTGGCTTTCATCATTATCGGTATTTTTATTATTAGCGTGATCTATGCCCACTCGCGTGGCCGGATAAAGCTGAAGTTCTCACGACAGTTATTCGACCACTCAACCTTTATGGCACCCATCAATATGTTTATGACCGGGCTGTGCCTGCTGCCGCGTAAGCAGCCTTATTTTGATCATGACGTTTTTCCCGAATTAAAAAAGCTGACCGATAACTGGCAGGTTATTCGGGAGGAGGCGGTGCGTTTACAGGATCATATTAAAGCCGCGCAGTCGCCTAATGACGCCGGATTCAATACCTTCTTTAAGTGCGGCTGGAAACGCTTCTATCTTAAATGGTACGGCGATGCGCATCCTTCGGCGCAACAACTTTGCCCGCTAACGAGTGCATTACTGAGTGAGATCCCCGGTGTTAAAGCGGCCATGTTTGCCGAACTTCCCGCGGGGAGCCATTTGGGTAAACACCGCGATCCTTACGCTGGATCGGTGCGCTATCACCTTGGGCTGATAACGCCAAATGATAACCGCTGTTTTATTGAGGTGGATGGAATACGGCACAGCTGGCGTGATGGCGAAGCGGTGTTCTTCGATGAAACCTACGTGCACTGGGCGCAAAATGCGAGTGAGGAGACACGCATTATTCTGTTCTGTGACGTGGAACGCCCGATGAAATGGCCCTGGGCGCAGGCAGTGAATCGTTGGGTTGGGGCAAAAATTATGTCGGCGGCCAGTTCACCGAATGATGATGGGGATCGTGTTGGCGGCATCAACCGTATCTTTAAATACGTTAACCGTGCCCGGGATGCAGGGCAGAACCTGAAAAAACGCAATCGCACACTGTATTACGCGGTGAAGCGCATGCTGATTGTGGTGATTTTTCTGCTGATTATTTTGCCTGGCGTGATGAGTTAAGAAAGGGAACGGTGCCGCCGCAGGTACGGCACCAGGTCAATTACTGTTTGCTCATCTGCTCAGATTTCGCCATACATTGTTGCATCGCTTCAATCACTGCAGAACGGAAACCTTTCTGTTCCAGCACTTTTACGGCTTCGATGGTCGTACCGCCCGGAGAGCACACCATATCCTTCAGCTCGCCAGGGTGTTTACCGGTTTCAAGCACCATCTGCGCCGCACCTTTTACCGCCTGCGCGGCAAATTGATAGGCCTGCGCACGCGGCATTCCCCCCAGCACGGCGGCATCCGCCATCGCTTCAATAAACATAAACACGTAGGCTGGCGCTGAGCCACTGACGCCGACCACTGCATGAATCAGATATTCCGGCACCAGCGCGGCTTTACCGAAGCCGTTGAATATTTGCACCACTTCATCGGCTTCTTCGGCGGTGACCAGCACGTTGGGTGTTACCGAGGTCATGCCTTCGTTGACCAGCGCCGGGGTATTTGGCATCACACGTATAATTTTACGATCATGCCCCAGCACCGTGGCCAGCGAGTCCAAAGTGACACCTGCAGCGATGGAGACGATCACCGTCTCTTTGTGCAGGCTGCCAGCGATATCCTTCAATACAGACAGGATCACATTGGGTTTCACCGCGCCAAACAGGATATCGGACTGGCGGGCGACCTCTTCGGCACTCTCTGCCGGGGTGATGCCGTACTGCTGTTGCATCGCCTGGTTGGTGGCGGATTTACGGTCGAAAACCAGAATATTTTCAGGTTTGACCTGACCCGCAGCGACCAGGCCCGCAATGATGGCTTTAGACATATTACCGCAGCCAATAAAGCCTACTTTCTTATCCATGACGATCTCCCTGGTTATTCAGTCTGTCAGAATCTGGCTGATGCCATTCCTACACCTTAACTCAGCTTCAGTCTGGCTTAAACCTCAAAGGATGCCTGAATTTTTGGTTGCCATTGTGGGAAACAATGTTGAAGATCGTGATTATTCTCGACTCTCAGTAAAAGGAGAAGGCGATGCCAATCTGGGTGGATGCCGATGCGTGCCCGAAAGTGATTAAAGAAGTGCTGTACCGTGCAGCAGAGCGCGAGCAGATGATGGTAACGCTGGTCGCTAATCAGTCACTGAGCGTGCCGCCGTCGCGTTTTCTGCGGACTCTACGCGTTCCGGCAGGGTTTGACGTGGCAGATAACGAAATTGTGCAGCGTGCGGAAGCAGGCGATCTGGTGATCACGGCGGATATCCCGCTGGCAGCGGAAGTCATGGAGAAAGGCGCGATAGCGCTGAATCCACGCGGTGAACGCTACAGCGAAGCGACTATTCGTGAGCGTCTGACGATGCGTGACTTTATGGATACGATGCGCGCCAGTGGCGTGCAGACGGGGGGACCGCCCACGCTTAACCAGCGTGACCGCCAGCAGTTTGCCAATGAACTGGACAAATGGTTACAACAACAGCGTAAATGATCGATAGCCTCTCCCGCATTGCAGGAGAGGCATAATCAGTCGTCAGACAAAACTGTCATCATCAAAATCGTTGTCATCAAAACTGTCATTACTGAAATCGTCATTGGCATAATCCTGTTGCAGACCGTTGTCCTGCCCCAGGAACGACGAATTGTCGCTGCCGTTATTAAACGTGTCGAGGTTATTGCTGAGATCAGGGTCTGGTAGCGCCGGTTCGTTAATAATATTGACGATCTCTTCCGGCTGTTGGTGATGGAACATACTGGTCAGCATCTCGGCCATGACGACCCCCCCGGCCACGCCAACCGCGGTCTGTAATGCACCGCCGAGGAAACCCCGACCCGCAGCAGGCGCTGCGGCATAAGCGGGTTGCTGTGGCTGGGCTGGCGTATTATTCCAGGGCTGTGTGGGCGCGGGGGGCTGCTGTAGGGGTTGCGCACGGTTCCCCCCGCCAAACAGACCGGAGAGAAAACCTCCGCTGCTCTGCTGCGGTTGTTGCCGGGCCTGCGTCAGCTCGCTTTCCAGCTGAGTAACGCGTGCGTTTAGCTGTTTCATCGCCGCCTCCTGAATCAGAAGGGCTTGCGCCATGTAGTAGGGCGCTCCGGGTTGCTGCTGCACCTGCTGTTGGATCAGTTTCTCTGCCGCACTGTCACGGGGGCCGGACTGTGACTCCGCCTGTTTCAATCGGGTAAACAGGCTGTCAATTAACTGCTGTTCTTCGTTCTGCATAAGGATTCTCCGGAAACGGGCGACAGCGTTTATAGTGGCAAGACCGCAGGGAAAGTAAATCATGCTGGCGTAAGGAAATGTTGCGGCAAGAAAGGCGTGTGTTCACTATGTGTAAATAAATTATTACACCAATAATTGATTATTAAACAAAAGCTTAATGGGTTGGTGTGCATGCACTGCTGTAAATAAAACGTTACTGCTGGCCCGCCGGGAAAATGTCGGGTATTATGCGCTGCAACGTTATTCATTGGTTGGCCTGCTGCGCCTAATTATCGGCGTCGGCGTTTGCTAAAGGAAGTGCCTGTTATGTCATTACCCATCTATCTGGTCGGCGCACGTGGCTGCGGAAAAACAACCGTTGGACATGCACTGGCGCTGGCATTAGGGTACGCCTTCTTTGACACCGACCACGCATTGCAGCAGTCCAGTGGGCAAACCGTTGCGGATATTGTGACTCGTGAAGGATGGCCGGGCTTCCGCCTGCGTGAAACCGCATCGCTGAAAACCGTCACTGCACCCTCAACGGTGATCGCCACGGGTGGCGGCATGGTCTTATCCGAAGAAAATCGTCAGTTTATGCGTGAACATGGCCAGGTCATCTATCTGAATGCCGATGCCGCTGTTCTGGCAGATCGTCTTGAAGCCTATCCTGAAGCCGAACAGCGTCCGACACTGACCGGGCGGCCGATTGCGGAAGAGATGGTTGAAGTGCTGGCGGCGCGTGATGCGTTATATCGCCAGACTGCGCACCATATTATTAACGCTATGCAGTCCCCTGACGGCGTCGTCAGCCAGATCCTCAGCGTGCTTTCTCTCGCCCGCGCCAGCTAAATTCTCTGTTGGTGCAGCGTTGCCTGCACCCCTCTTGCCTGCTTTCTCCCTTGTCCCGCAGATAAACCGTTTCGATTGTCTATACTCAGGTAAGGTCATCATACTGGCCGCGCACGTTTACTGACATCAAAAGGGGGCACTATGCCAGGCAGACCACCATATCCACGAGAAGCGAACATCATACCGGTCGAGAAGGGCGCGCCCGGCAAATCGGTGATCTGGTATGAACTCCGTGCCGACCATCCGAAACCTGATTCTTTGATCAGCGAGCACAAAACCGAGCAGGAAGCGCTGGATGCTAAAAAACGCTATGAAGACCAGTCGAAAGAATAAAAAATGGTGTGTACAGGCAAGGATGCCGACATCCGTTTTACTCCGCACTATTGTCGCAATTTCTTACGAATAATCTTACTTTTAACCTCGCGCCGTCACAGCATAAATGCCTGCTGCTACGGGATTTATCGCCATAAATATTCACTATTTCGCCCTCTCTGGCATATTGAAGTATCACCTTCAGTCCTGACAAAATGATCACATCGGTGACCTTCCTCCTGCACCCAAATTAATGCTTGACCCTGATTCACCCTGGCCGTAGGTTTATCAAAACGGTAAAACAGGAACAGGAGTTCCTAATAGTGGAACAAAAGGTATGACTACCTTAGAGAATGCGACGGCGGTACTGAAACTTTTTAATCGAAGTGGAGTGAGCCAGGGCCAGCCAGGCCTGACGTTTACCGATATTGCCCAGGCGTTGGGGCTGCCGAAAAGCACCGTTTCGCGGCTGCTATCTACCATGGAAAGCGAAGGTCTGCTGGAGCGCGATCCCGATACCCGCTGCTTTCATGTCGGGCATATGCTGCTGACGCTGGCCAGTAACTATCTCTCCACGCCGCTGGTGGATGGTGCGTCATCAATGATGGCGAGGCTGGCTGCGGAATCCAGCTGTACGGGCTATATCTCCGTGCTGGAAGGGCGTGAGATTATGGTGATGCGCATGTTCCAGGGCCGAATGTTCATTCAGGTTGTTACTCCGCCAGGGAGCCGTCTGCCGGCGGCAGAAACGTCGGTTGGTCGGGCGATCCTCTCCCGTTATAGCGATGATTATGTCCGAAAACTTTATGCCGGAAGCTGGCAGGTGAACTCGCCGAATTCACCGCAGACGCTGGATGAATTGCTCACTGAACTGGCCAGTATTCGTCAACAAGGATGGGCGCTGGCCCGCAATGAAACCTTACAGGGGATCAGTGCGGTATCCACCACGATTACCAATAAACATCGGGGGGAAACGGTCGCACTTTGCCTGTCGTTTCCGTCTGAGCATCATGCGTCACCTTATTCTTCCTCCGCGCTGGACGCATTACAGATTGTGACGCGTGAGCTGGCGGGGAAATACGGTGACCGCGCAGGGCAGGGAGGCAATATGACCTCTGCCCTGCAGTAATTACCTCATCTCCTTTTCGGATATGAAGTACGCCTCCACCAGGGCACCTGCAGTACCACGTAGTGACATGATTATCTGAAACAGCCCGTCAGAGGCAGGATGATCATCCCCAGAAGGGGTCCCCTGATACCTCAGGGGATCTCTCTTTTTTGCCTGAAACTGACGTTGCTCAATGTGATCTAACCCCTGTTTCTGTGTGGGGTCGCACATTGATGAGATCAGGTTCAAGGATAATCAAAGGGTGTCGGGGGGTTACTGCTATTATTCAGTAGAGAATACCAAAGGCCATTGCGCCCTCGCCCCAGGGGGAGAGGTTAAGCAGCCGCCAAAGATTAAGCAGGATGATAGCCTGTTGTCAGTGGAACTATGCACTATGAAGCCATCTCTGGTTACTCTCTCTTGTGGGCAGTCTCCACGCACCGACATTCTGCCGCTGCTGCTGGAGCATCTTCCTGAAGAGCAAATCGTTCATGTCGGGCTGCTTGATGACCTGACGCATGCGCAAATTGAGCGGCAATATGCGCCCGACACAGGGGGCAAAATGCAGGTTATCCGGCTGAATGACGGTAGCCAGGTCTGCGTGTCGGCTGAGAAAATCACAACGGAATTGCAGCAGCGCATTCTGATGTTAGAAGAGTGCGGGTACGACACTATCCTACTATTGTGTTCGGGTGACTGCGGCCCCCTTTACGCCAGTACCGCTGTGCTGCTGGAGCCTGACCGTCTGGTCCCTCCGCTGGTGAAGGCCATTGTTGGCGGGCATCAGGTCGGGATCGTGGTATCGGTTGCCGGGCAAATTCATGCTCAGAAGAATAAATGGAAAAACCTGAAGCATCCCCCCTGTTTTGCCGTTGCCAGCCCGTATCATGCCAATGATGAGCCGCTTATTGAGGCCGCATTATCATTACAGGAGCAAGGTGCCGATGTGGTGGTGCTGGACTGCATGGGCTATCACCCGCGTCATCGCGATTTTTTACAGGCACTTCTCGGTATTCCGGTTCTGTTGTCTAACATGCTGATTGCCCGTTTGGCGGCAGAACTGTTGGTATAAGTCACGATTGCAGTGCGTGGTACGCAATAGTGCGTGACAGCCTGTTAATTATGGCTCTACACTGCAAACTTACCTTTGTCTCTGATTTTAAGGAAATTATATGCTCAATGTTAGTGAGTATTTCGACGGTAAAGTGAAGTCGATTGGTTATGAGAGCGCCAGCACAGGTCGTGCCAGTGTGGGTGTGATGGCTGAAGGCGAGTACACTTTTGGTACGGCTCAGGCAGAAGAGATGACCGTGGTAAGTGGTTCCCTGAAAGTGTTACTGCCAGGGGAAGTTGAGTGGAAACTCTATCAGCCAGGCCAGATCTTTAACGTGCCGGGCCACAGTGAGTTTCATTTGCAGGTGGCTGAGCCTTCTGCGTATCTGTGCCGTTATCTGAAAGATTGATTTAAGCAGGGTCGGGCATGCCCGACCCCTACGTGTAGGGGCGACGCATGCGTCGCCCGCAACAGCATTAACGCTCTGCTTCGCCGCCTAACGCTTCCACAGTATTGCTGATTAACGCAGCCAGCTCGCCCGTCATCAGAATAAAGTCAGCATCAAAACGTCCTGTCACATCTTCCCGATCAATATCGTCGTTCTGTTCGCGCAGGATGTCTGAGAATTTGAGGCGCTTGATCGAACCATCATCAGACAAGATCATCTGAATACGTTCCTGCCAGTCGAGAGCCAGTTTCGTCACCAGTTTTCCGGCTTCGATATGGTTGGCGATCTCGTCGCACACCAGATCCTGTTTCTTGCAGCGGATCACGCCGCCATCTTCCAGAATCGCTTTCAGTTCAGCTTCATCCATCAGCGCAAATCCTGCCGGCAGTTCACCGGAACGCACCCATTCTGTCATCGTCAGTTCAATCGGGCTTTCCAGCGTCAGCGGCACCACGGGCAGTGAGCCGAGGCTTTTACGCAGCAGGGCGAGCGTATCTTCTGCTTTTTTCGCGCTGGCGCAGTCGACCATAATCAGATTGTTAACGGTGTCGATCCACACATAGGTCTGGCTGTAACGGCTGAAGGCGCGTGGCAACAGGCTGTGCAGCACTTCATCTTTCAGAGAGTCTTTTTCTGTTTTTTTCAGCTTGCGCGATTGCTCAGCTTCCAGTTTACTTATTTTCGCTTCCAGTGCTTGCTTGATCACCGGCGATGGCAGCATTTTCTCTTCTTTACGCGCACAAATCAGAATCTGACCGTTGGTGACGTGCGTCAGATCGTCGCTACGTGGACCAATGGGAGAAACCCAACCGGTCTTGGCCATATCCTGGCTACCGCAGGGGGTGAAAGAGAAGGCATCGAGCTGTTTTTCCATCTCGTCTGCTACCAGCGGAATGTCGCGATTAAGACGATAAACCATCAAATTTTTAAACCACAGCATGCTGCATTCCCTCTCCGGACGCGCAAAAGGCGCGCGAGTTCAAAGTCAGCGCGCATGATAGCGAATCGGCGGCGGGGTTTCATTGCCTTTCCGCACCGCTCCTTCTAAGGTAATAATCTCACCGTCAAATCATGAGGAATAACAAGTGCGTATCGGTATCGATTTAGGTGGCACGAAAACAGAAGTGATTGCCTTATCCGACCAGGGGGAGGAACTGTTCCGCTATCGCGTCCCCACGCCGCGTGACGACTATGAAAAAACCCTGGAAAACATTATCGGGTTAGTACGCCGCGCAGAAGAAGTGACGGGCCAGCAGGGCACAGTGGGGCTGGGGATCCCCGGTACGCTATCGCCTTATACCCGGCGAGTAAAAAATGCTAACTCCACCTGGCTCAACGGTCAGCCGCTGGATAAAGATTTACAGCAGCGACTGGGCCGTGAGGTGCGTATCGCCAATGATGCCAACTGCCTGGCGGTGTCTGAAGCCGTGGACGGTGCGGCCGCAGGCAAACAAACGGTGTTCGCGGTGATTATTGGCACCGGGTGCGGTGCGGGAGTCGCGCTGAATGGCCAGGCACACAGTGGTGGCAACGGCAATGCGGGGGAGTGGGGTCATAACCCGCTGCCGTGGATGGATGAAGATGAGCTGCGCTACCGGGAAGAGGTTCCCTGCTACTGCGGTAAGGCAGGCTGCATTGAAACCTTTATCTCCGGAACCGGGTTTGCCACGGATTACCAGCGCCTGAGCGGCGTGTCATTAAAAGGCGCGGAGATTATGCAGCGGGTGGCACAACAGGACCCGGTGGCCGAATTGGCGATGAGCCGCTATGAACTGCGCCTGGCGAAGTCGCTGGCCCACGTGGTGAATATTCTTGATCCGGACATGATTGTGCTGGGAGGGGGAATGAGTAACGTCGAGCGGTTGTATCAGACGGTGCCACTGCTGGTGAAAAACTGGGTGTTTGGCGGAGAGTTTGAAACGCCCATCCGTCAGGCAGTTCACGGTGATTCCAGCGGCGTGCGCGGTGCGGCCTGGTTGTGGCCGTTGTAACGCGCAAAACAAGGGCCGATCGGAAAATGATCGGCCCTAACAGTGAGTGAATGCAATCAGACCTTATTCGCCATGCAGCATCGCATCATGTGGTGCGTTGTCACGCTGGCTTTTGGTCATCAGGAACCACAGGTAACCTGCCAGCATCAGCGCCACAAACAGCACACCGATAAGGGCGTTAAACCACAGCATCGCAATCAGACACACCACAGCCAGTACCAGCGCAATCGCGGGAACGATCGGATAACCTGGTGCGCGGAAGGTGCGATCCAGCTCCGGGGCAGTGCGGCGCAGACGGAACAGGCTCAGCATACTCATGATGTACATCACGATGGCACCAAATACCGCCATGGTGATCATCGCTGCGGTCAGTGACATGCCCTGCAGGTTGATCCAGCTGTCGCTAAAGATAGCGGCGATGCCGATCACGCCACCCGCAATAATGGCACGGTGAGGGGTTTGAAAACGTGACAGCTTCGCCAGGCCCGCAGGCAGATAGCCAGCGCGAGACAGAGCGAAGAACTGGCGTGAGTAGCCGAGGATAATACCGTGGAAACTGGCAATCAGACCGAACAGACCGATCCACACCAGCATGTGCATCCAGTTAGAGTGCTCACCCACGATCATTTTCATTGCCTGCGGTAGCGGATCGTTAATGTTAGACAGTACGCGCCAGTCTCCAGCCCCCCCGGCCATCAGCATCACCCCGAGGGCCAGCACCACCAGCGTCAGGATCCCGGCAATATAGGCACGCGGGATCGTACGTTTCGGATCTTTCGCTTCTTCTGCTGCCATCGCTGCGCCTTCAATGGCGAGGAAGAACCAGATGGCAAATGGGATCGCGGCAAAGATACCTGACAGTGCCGGCATGCCGAAGTGTTCACCGCCTGCCCAGCCGTTAGCGGCAAAGTTGGCAATACTGAAGCCCGGTGCGACCACGCCCATAAACACCAGCAGTTCGAACACCGCCAGTACGGTGACCACTAACTCAAACATCGCCGCCAGTTTCACCCCCAGAATATTCAACGTCATAAAGACAATATAGGCACCCACCGCTGCGTACTTCGGGTTGAGTTCCGGGTACTGAACGTTGAGATAGGCACCGATGGCCATCGCAATCGCCGGAGGAGCAAAGACGAATTCAATCAGCGTGGCCATACCGGCAATCAGGCCGCCGGTCTCACCAAATGCACGACGGCTGTAGGCAAACGGGCCACCCGCATGTGGAATCGCGGTGGTCAGCTCGGTAAAGCTGAAGATAAAACAGGTATACATGGTGGCGATCATTAGCGTTGTCAGCAAAAAGCCGAGTGTTCCCGCCACGCCCCAGCCGTAGCTCCAGCCAAAATATTCCCCTGAAATGACCAAACCGACTGCAATGCCCCACAAATGTATGGTGCCCAGCGTGGGCTTTAATTTCGTTGTCATGTCGTTATCCCCGTGAGTGTGTTTCCCCTTCATCCCCTACACCGCAGATGTTTGTGGCGTAGAGGCGGTTGGAGAGCGTTATTCGATAATGCCGTTGCCCGTTGGGGGAAACTTGACGCGGGCATGATGATTTTTGTGCTCGCGGGTCAACTCACTCGCAAAAAAAGTGCCAGGTGTACGCTGCGGTCAAAACAGGGTCGTCTGCTGTCAAGCCGGAAGAGGGCAAGCGATAGGATGCTGTCAGGCAAAGAAGCACTGCCTGAAACTGACTCCGGAGCCAGACTATGACCGCAAAACAATATGACACCCTGAACAATACCGCACTGCTGCGCCTCGCCGAAATGACACTGTTGCGCTATCCGGCAGCGTTACAGGGCAAACTTAGCCTGCTGTGCCGTTCAGAAAACGCGACCTTTTTACTCGAAGCGGGTGGCAAACGTTATGCCTTGCGCCTGCACCGGGCGGATTATCACCAGCGTGCCGATATTGAAAGTGAGTTGCAGTGGCTGGATGCCCTACGTGAAACCGGCATCGATGTGCCGCAGGCGGTTGTCGATCGCGAAGGACAACGCGTACAAACCCTGATACTGGAGGAGGGTTCGGTACGTCATGCCGTGCTGTTCCACTGGATCGAGGGGGAGATGCCGGGGACCGATGTTGATCCGCGCGCCTTTCAGCAACTGGGTAATATTACCGCTCGCCTGCATCAGCACAGCCGCAGCTGGCAGCGCCCGGCGGGTTTTCAGCGTATCATCTGGGATCATCAGACCATGGTCAGCCCACAAAGCCATTGGGGCGACTGGCGCGATGCGCCGAATTTGCGCGTCCAGGATCACGGCATTGTGGAGGAGACGATCGCGCGAGTGGGATCGACGCTGGCAGAGTTCGGCAAGGAAACCCGCAACTACGGGCTGATCCACGCCGATCTGCGACTGACGAATCTGCTGCTGTATAAAGGCGAAACTCGGGTGATCGATTTTGATGACTGCGGTTTCGGCTGGTATCTGCACGATCTGGCGGCGGCGATCAGTTTTGTCGAGCACCATCCGCGTGCCGCAGAATGGGTTGAACACTGGATCCGGGGTTACGAGCAGGTTGCACATATCACCGATGCTGAGATGGAAAGGATACCCGCGCTACTGATCCAGCGCCGGATCCAGCTGCTGGCCTGGGCGGGATCGCATGCGGAAACGGAGATGGCGCAAAGTCTTGGGCCACAGTGGGCGGATCATTCTGTGCGTTTGTGCCACCGCTACCTTGAGACGCGCGATCTGCCTGTTGGCGTATAACCCTCATGTTACTGCACCGTGGACGGGCAACGCTGCGCCTCCACAGTGCTTATTCGCACTGAGCCGTAGGCTAACACGCTGATTTTGTCCGATGTTGTGGTTGGTACGCAATTTGCTGTGTAAAGAGGAGTAAAGAGCCCACACCGCAGCAGGAGGCATTAATCATGTTACCCAACCCATTGGCCCGTTCAGAAACCAGCCATGTTCTGCACAGTGCCAGCGCCTGCAATCGTGGGGTCCTGGCTGCTGCTGCCAGTGGACTGAGCGAGTTTATCTGCCACAGCGGCGGTGACGTTGATCGAATTTTTGGCGTCAGCGGTATCGACCCGGAGTTGCTGGCACAGCCCACGCTCAGTCTGGGCTTAATCAACTATTGCCGGGTGATGGAAGAAGCGGCACGGTATTCAGGTTGTGATAACTTCGGTTTACATTACGGCAGGCAGTTTAAACCGCAGTCATTAGGTCTGATTGGCTACATCGGTCTGTGCAGCGCCACGCTGGAACAGGCACTGCACAATGTGGCGAATGCGTTTCCGTGGCACCAGCACGATACGCTGACGCGGCTGGTGGATAAGGGGGACTGCTGGCGGCTGGATTATCAGGTGCGTCACGGTGCTATCCTCTGCCGTCGCCAGGATGCGGAACTCACGCTCGGCATGTTCCTTAACCTGATCCGCCATGTGGCAGGAAAAAACTGGGCGCCGCGTGAGGTGCATTTCGAACACCCACGTCCCTCACAATGGCATGAGCACTGTAAAGTGTTCGATGCCCCTGTCTATTTCGATCAACCTTTCAACTCCTTACTGATCCCGAAACGCGATTTGCTCCGTGCGATGCCGGACAGCGATCCCTTATTACTGAGCGTAATGCAGGATGCTATCCAGCGTCTGAACAGCAGTACGCCGCAGCAGAATATCGTCGATCAGGCGCGGGCGCAGGTTCATCTGGTGATCCTGCAAGGGGAACCTGTACTGGATGATGTGGCGGAAAAAATGGGGTTGTCGAGCTGGTCATTACAGCGACGCCTGCGCGAGGAAGGGCTGAGTTTTACCACGCTGGTGGATAACGTACGCTGCGAAATGGCGAAACACTATTTGCAGCAGCGTCAGCTGCCGATTTCCGAAATGGCCCTGTTATTGGGATATTCTGAGGTCAGTGCATTCTCCCGTGCCTTTCGTCGCTGGTTTGGCATCAGCCCACGTCAGTGGCGACAGGATGAGCTGACAGGATAAGCCATCGTATGAGGTCACGAGTAAGGTATCACTGAAGGCTCGGATAATCCTTATATTTGCATCAAGATGACGTGGCTTATTTTAGTTAAATGACTATGATTCACATCCCCCATGTGATTTGTTACCGTGATAAATTAAAATAATTAAACATTTCAGTTTATTTTTATAATTTCTCTGTGGTAGTCTTCCGTGCCAAAGGCGTCCTGCCTTTATTTTATAATAACCCGTGCTGATTATATTCTGGATATTCATTCCGGATCAGGGTTTTTATTTGAGTTATGAATTCATTCAGGGATATGAAATGAAATCCAAATGCCTTGTTGTTTTAACCTTATTAAGCGCGTCGGTGATCACCGGCTGCGCGACGGAATCCTCACGTTCTATTGAAGCCCCTCAGGTTGCAGCTGCGACTCAGCCACACTATCAGGGCGTAAAAAGCCCGATTGCTGTCGGTAAGTTTGATAACCGCTCTGCGTATATGAATGGCATATTTTCTGACGGTGTCGATCGGTTAGGTAACCAGTCGAAAACCATCCTGATTACCCATTTGCAGCAGACTGGCCGTTTTAATGTGCTGGACCGCGCTAACCTTGATGAGCTGAAAGCCGAAGCGCAGTACAAAGGCAGCCAGCAGTCCATTACAGGTGCCAACTATGTTATCACCGGCGATATTACCGAGTTTGGTCGTAAAGAAGTGGGCGACCAGCAGCTGTGGGGCATTCTTGGCCGCGGTAAGTCTCAGGTCGCCTATGCCAAAGTGAACCTGAATGTGGTGGATGTCACCACCTCAGAAGTGGTGTATTCCGTTCAGGGCGCAGGTGAATACACTCTGTCTAATCGCGAAGTGATTGGCTTTGGTGGTACCGCCAGCTATGACTCCACGCTGAATGGTAAAGTGATGGATTTAGCGGTACGCGAAGCAGTGAATCATCTGGTGAATGGAATCGAATCTGGCGCATGGCGTCCGGTTAAATAAAATAATAAGGAATTAACAGTGAAGATGATTAACGTTGTCTGCGTGGCTGCCGCCGCGCTGCTAATGACGGCCTGTGCCCAAAAAAAAGAAACGGTCTATTACTGGGGGGATTACCAGTCCTCACTTTATAGCTATTACAAACGTGACAAATCACCTGAACAACAGATTGAATCGCTGAACGCGGTGGTTGAGCAGGCGAAAGCAAAAAATAAACCCGTACCTCCTGGCTTGCATGCCCAGATAGGATTGCTATATGTGGAAACCAGCCGTCCAGACCTGGCTTTTCAGCAGTTCAATGCCGAAAAATCACAGTTCCCGGAATCAGCCGCTTATATGGATTTTCTGATGCGCAATAAGGACAAGAAATAATGAAATTACGGATCTTTATTGCCGCAGCTGTGGCGCTGGTACTGAGTGGTTGTGCTAAACAGATGCCTTATGACTATACGGCTTTTCGTGCCAGCAAACCTACCTCGATTGTGGTGTTGCCTGCGAAGAACAGCAGCCCGGATATTCAGGCTGCCCACAGTCTGGTGTCGGTGATAACCGCGCCGCTGGCCGAGTCCGGTTATTATGTGTTCCCGGTGGCGGTGGTAGATAAAACCTTTGAGCAGAACGGCCTGGCCAGTGCCGATGATGCTCAGGGTGTCAGCACCGCTAAACTACACGAGATTTTCCATGCTGATGCGGCGCTGTATGTTGAAGTGATCAGCTACGGCACCCAATATAGGGTCGTGGACAGTGCGACTCAGGTCAGCGCAGTAGCACGTCTGGTTGACCTGCGTACCGGTAAACAGATCTGGGCGGGTAAAGGCTTTGCGTCCGATGCTCAGGACAACAGTAACAACGGCCTGGTGGGCATGTTGATAACGGCAGCGGTGAAGCAAATCTCCAACAATATGACCGACAAAAGTCATGATATAGCGATTATTGCCGGGAGCACGATGCTCTCTGCCGATGGTCGCAACGGCAGTATCCTGCCAGGGCCGCGCGCCAAAGTGAAAACGGCGTTATAACGCTGATGCAAACAGGGGCGATCGCAGAGGATCGCCCCTGTTTGCTGCTATTGCCCCGGTGTTTCCAGTCTGCTGTAACCCAGTCCGTTAATCTTTTTCACCTTTATCTGCACCGGAATACGTTCCTTCATTGCCTCAACGTGGCTGATTACCCCAATCGTTTTGCCACTGGCATTGAGCGCATCCAGCGCATCAAGCGCACTGTCGAGTGTTTCCGCATCCAGCGTGCCAAAGCCTTCATCCAGGAACAGTGACTCAATACGGGTTTTATGGCTGACCAGATCGGAAAGGGCCAGCGCCAGCGCCAGACTGACAAGGAAGCTTTCGCCACCGGACAGCGTGCGGGTATCACGCTGTGCGTCAGCCTGCCAGGTATCAACAACCTGAAGCTCTAACGCTTCCTGCGATTTGCGCTGCAACAGATAGCGACCGTGCAGACGGTTAAGCTGATTGTTGGCCAGCCACACCAGATGATCTAACGTCAGCCCCTGGGCAAAGCGGCGGAATTTATCCCCTTCTTTGGAACCGATAAGCTGATTGAGGTAGCTCCAGTCTTCCAACTGCTGTTCGTTAGCGGCGATCTCAGCCAGCAATGTCTGCTGTTGTGTGCGCCGTTCGCTGTCATCTCGCAGCTGCTGACGTAGCTGACCCTGCTGGCTGGCCAGCTCGCGCAGTTGCTGATTTAACTCACTCAGCTGGCTTTCCAGTAGTATCCGTTGTGCAGGCAGGTCATCAAAATGGCCTGATTGGTTCACCATTTCGTCTAATTGCGATTGTAGATTAATCAACTGCTCATTTAGTGATTTATGCTGTCCGGTCAGGGTATTTATCCTGTCCTGCTGCTGTTGCCACGCAGTCTGCGCCTGGCGAACGGCCTGCGCATGCTGTTCCGTCTCTGTTCGCAGCTGCTGCTGTGCAGTCGTAACGTCGCGATCGCCAAACAATGCCTGGCGCTGCTGCTGGCAGTGCTTCAGCGTTTCCTGCTGTTGTTGCAGACGCTGGTCGAGCTGAGCCAGGCGTGCCTGTTGTTGTTGTAACTCTTCTTCCAGCGCCTGTTGGCGGCTGGAGAGTGTCGCCAGTTCAGGGACCAGCGCAGCCAGCGCCTCGCTGTTGCTGCGCCACTGTTGCCACTCCGTTTCGCGCAGCTGCAACCAGCGCTGGTAATCACCATCCTGCGGCAGTGTCAGCCCCAGCGGTGCAACCCCTTCTGCCAGCTTGATGCGCAACTGTTGTGCGCGCTGTTCATCCAGGGTGAGCTGTTGCTGCTGTTCGCTCTGCGTCTGCGTGGCGGCAGTAAACTGCTGCTGCTGAAGCTGGATCTGCTGTTGCAGGGCCTGCCAGGCCTGCTGATGCTGATACAGCGCCTCTTTTTGCTGCTGGCAGTGGCGCAACGCTTGCTCCAGCTGCTGTAACTGCTGCTGCTTTGCCGTTTCCTGCTCATCCTGCTGTGCCAGCCAGTTGCTGGTCTGTTGATGCTGCTGCGGGCTGAGTGACAGCGCCAGGGCGGCGGTGGCGGACTGCCATTGCTGCTCCAGTTGCTGCATCTGACGGTTCAGTTCCGCCTCTTCCTGCAACTGGCGCTCGTCCTGCTGTTGCGCCTGTTTAAGCTGCGCGGCGCAGGTACTGCCCTGATCTTTAAGCTGTTCAACATCACGCTTTAATGCGTCCAGCCGCTGCTGATTTTCCGACAGCTGTAACGCCTGATACTGCTGTACGGCCGGATGGTTTTCTGAACCGCACAGCGGGCAGGGCTGGCCCGCTTCCAGCTGTGCCCGGTGCTGTTCCAGATCGGCAATACGCCGCTCCAGCTCACAGCGCTTTTCCAGGTCCTGCTGATGTTGATATTTCTCTTTCCAGCTGGCCCGCAGGGTAAGTAACTGCTCACTGTTTTGCTGGATCTGTTGCGTTAGCGTTTGGCGCTCCTGCTGTAAGCGCGTGAGGCGTATGTTCAACTGCTGCCACTGCGGGAGCAGGGTGGCCAGCAATAACCGCTGCGGGCGCTGGCGGGCAAATTGCTCCAGGGCGGCGCGCAGCGTCTCTTCGGGGTGCAGCTGTTGTAGCGAGGCCAGCTGTTGCTGCACTTGATCGAGGCTGGTCTGTGCGGCGGCCAGCTGCTGCTGTAACGGGGCCTGCTGCTGCTGGAACTGCTGGCTGGACTGCTCACACTCCTGTACCTGGCGCTGCTGGGCCTGGAGTCGCAAGCGTTGTGCGGTCAGTGACTGCTCACTATCCTGCTGCTGGCTAAAGCGTTCACGCCACAGCGGCAGATGCTCGCCATAGTGCGCATACGACGGATGTGCCTCACGCCAGGTGCTTAACTGCTGCTGTTGCGCCTGTTTTTCCTGTTGAGTCTGCTGGTTTTTAGCGCTTTCCTGCTGGCGCGTGGTGAGTGCAAGTTGGTGTTCACTTCGCTCACGCTCCAGCTGCTGTTGCTGTTCGCGCAATGTGGCCAGTTGCAAATCAAGCGGCAGGACCTGTTCGGCGATCAGGGTTTCCTGTTGCAAACGCAGCGTCTGGTGTTGCGCCTGCGCCTGCACGATCTGCTCTTGCTGCTGCGTGGCCAGAACCAGCGCCTGCTGTGCCTGCTCCCGCTGTTGATCCAGCTGCTGCGCGCTGACGGTCAGCTGTTGCTGCTCCCGTTGCACGCGTTCAATCTGTTGCAGTTCCTGACTTTTTTTCAGTTGGATCTGCTGTTGTGAAGTAAGCACCTGCTCCTGCTCCACACTTTGTGCCAGCTGGCTGTTAAGGAGGGCGCACTGCTCTTCGGTGAGCAAACTCATACCGCTGGACTGGGCGCGCAGGGTATCCAGCGTCACCTTCGCCTGTTTATGGCGATCAAACACCGCCGCCGACAGTCGACCGTATATTTCGGTGCCGGTCAGCTCTTCCAGTAGCTCGGCACGTTTATTGGCATCGGCATTGAGGAACGCGGCAAACTGCCCTTGTGACAGCATCATCGATTTGGTGAAGCGTTCGAAGTCCAGCCCGGTCAGGCTGGCTACCCTCTCCAGCTTATCTTTGACCTTGTCGGCCACGATGTGATTATCGCTACAGCGTGCCAGCTCAACCCGCGGTGCCTGCAGGTTGCCATCGGCGGCGCCGCGAGCGCGGCTCTGGCTCCAGAAAGCGCGCCAGGCAACACCTTTCACCTCAAATTCCACTTCTGCCAGGCACTCGGCGGTATCACGGGTCATCAGGTCATTTTGCGACTGAGTGATGCCTTTCAGGCGCGGTGTTTCGTGATACAACGCGAGGCAGATGGCATCCAGCAGGGTGGTTTTACCTGCGCCCGTCGGGCCGGTAATGGCGAACAGGCCGTTGCTGGCAAAAGGTTCTGCGGTGAAGTCGATTTTCCACTCCCCCTTCAGCGAGTTGAGGTTTTTAAAGCGCAGCGTCAGAATTTTCATGATGGCTGCTCCTCATGGCGAACGGCTTCCAGCGTTTGAGCAAACAGCACTCTGGCGCGTTCCAGCCGTTCAGGTTCCTCGGCCTCCAGCGCCAGACGGCGGGAAAACACCTCTTCAACACTCAATTCATTCAGCGTTTCATTGTTCTGTCGGGCGATCACCTGTTCGCGCTGTTCGCGGCTGCGACGCAGCAGCACCACTTCTACGGGCAGGGATTCGGTCAGCTCCTGGATACGGCGCTGTAACTCACTGAGGTAAGCATCGGTGACGATTTCAATGTCCAGCCAGATGGTGCCACCCTGTGGATCGGCCGTGAGAGCCGCCAACTGCTGCTCAATCTGTTCCAGAGAGCCTTTGATCATCTGCATTGGCTGGAATAACGGGATCGGTAAGGCTTCGACCGCGCTGAGTTTGCCGTTGCTGAAGTCGACCTGAAACACGCTTTTGGCTTTACCCAGCTCATCAAAACTGAGCGGGATCGGCGAGCCGCTGTAGCGAATATGATCGCTATCGGCAATGCGCTGAGCGCGATGGATATGCCCCAGGGCGATATAGTCCGCAGGGGGAAAACAATCGGCGGGGAAGGCATCCAGCGTGCCGATATAGATATCACGCACCGCATCGCTTTTGGTCACGCCCATCGTTGTCAGATGGCCGGTGGCAATAATGGGTAGCGGCAGGCCCAGCGCATCACGTTGTTTCAGCGCTTCCTGCCAGCACTGCTGATAGTGTTCAGTTATGGCTTCCAGCAGGCTTTGCTGCTTTTCACGCCCTGACTGCCCGCTCTGGCTGCGCAGAATATCGCGCGGGCGCAAAAATGGAATGGCGCACAGCAGTGCTCCTGGCTGGCCATCGCGGCGATTAAGAACCAGAACCTGTTGACGAACATCGTCGCAGGCGGCGGCGATCACCCGAGTGTTCAGGCAGGCCAGCAGCTCGCGGGATTCATTCAGCATGGCGACTGAATCGTGATTGCCGCCCAGTACCACCAGTTGACAGCCGGTCTGCTGCAGATTGACCACGAAGCGGTTATACAGCTCACGCGCGTAGCTCGGCGGAGAGCCAGTATCAAAGATATCGCCTGCCACAATAATCGCATCCGCCTGCTGTGCTTCTGCGTTCACCAGCAGCCAGTCAAGAAATGCCTGGTGCTCGGCTGCCCGGCTTTTGGTGTAGAAAAACTGGCCAAGATGCCAGTCGGCAGTATGAATGATGCGCATGGGGGTCCTTTCATGGCAGAAAGCGTGGGGAGTATTATACCTGTCCTGCATCCCGAATTATTCAGAGCAGATAAACATATTGATGAGGAGGGGATTTTATTTAATTCCATCAATGCTTTTAGGGGGTGCTTTTTTCATAAAAGTGTCATAAAACTGACGCATAATGGCGCCGCATATCCCCGTGACAACCTGTCACTGTAGCAGGAGCAATAATGGCCAAGCGCATTCTGGTGGTTGAAGATGAAGCCCCAATCCGTGAGATGTTGTGTTTCGTTCTGGAACAAAATGACTATCAACCGATCGAAGCCGAGGACTATGACAGCGCAGTAAGTATGCTCATTGAGCCGTGGCCGGATTTAATCCTGCTGGACTGGATGCTCCCGGGTGGTTCCGGCATTCAGTTTATTAAGCATCTGAAGCGTGAAGCCATGACCCGGGATATTCCGGTTATGATGCTGACCGCGCGTGGCGAAGAAGAAGATCGCGTCCGTGGCCTGGAAGTGGGTGCCGACGATTACATTACGAAACCCTTCTCACCCAAAGAGCTGGTGGCCCGTATTAAAGCGGTGATGCGCCGTATTTCACCGATGGCGGTGGAAGAGGTGATTGAAATGCAGGGGCTGAGTCTTGATCCGTCATCGCATCGCGTGATGTCTGACACGCAACCGCTGGAAATGGGGCCGACCGAATATAAATTGCTGCACTTCTTTATGACGCATCCTGAGCGTGTTTACAGCCGTGAGCAGTTGCTAAACCATGTCTGGGGAACTAACGTTTACGTCGAAGATCGTACCGTTGATGTGCACATTCGTCGCTTACGTAAGGCGCTGGAACTGACCGGGCACGATCGTATGGTGCAGACGGTTCGCGGAACAGGTTATCGTTTCTCTGCACGCTATTGATTGTTCGCGCTGGAGTCTGAACCGTGTTGGAACGCCTCTCCTGGAAGAGATTATTGTTTGAGCTGCTGCTTGCCGGTTTGCCCGCGTTACTGCTCGGGCTGCTGGTGGGTTGGCTCCCCTGGCTGCTGTTAATCTCAGTACTCTGTGTGCTGGGCTTTCATTTCAACAACTTACTTCGACTCTCTCACTGGCTGTGGGTTGACCGCAGCATGACACCTCCCAGCGGCCGTGGCAGCTGGGAACCGCTGTTTTACGGCCTGTATCAAATGCAGGCGCGTAACCGCCGCCGCCGCCGTGAACTCGGTCATCTGATCAAACGTTTTCGTAGCGGTGCAGAATCTCTGCCTGATGCGGTGGTACTGACCACCGAAGAGGGGACGATTTTTTGGTGCAACGGCCTCGCACAGCAGATGCTGGGGCTGCGCTGGCCGGAAGATAACGGGCAGAATATCCTCAATCTGCTGCGTTACCCCGAGTTTACCCGCTATCTGCGTCAGCGTGATTTTTCTCGCCCGCTTACGCTGGTGCTGAACAGCCATCGCCATCTTGAATTTCGTGTGATGCCTTACAGTGAAGGGCAATGGTTGCTGGTGGCGCGTGATGTCACCCAGATGCATCAGCTGGAAGGGGCCCGGCGTAACTTCTTTGCTAATGTCAGCCATGAACTGCGTACGCCGCTCACCGTATTGCAGGGGTATCTGGAGATGATGAACGATTCCGTGCTGGAGGGCAGTCTGCGCGATAAGGCGCTGCACACCATGCAGGAGCAGACTAAACGCATGGACAGCCTGGTGAAACAGTTGCTGACCTTGTCACGCATTGAAGCTGCCCCGGCAATCGATTTGCAGGAAACCGTGGATGTGCCGATGATGCTGCGGGTGTTGCAGCGTGAAGCGGAAACGCTCAGTAACGGCCGCCATGATATTTATTTCCATACCGACCCGCATTTGCGCGTGTTTGGCAACGACGAGCAGCTGCGCAGTGCGATCTCCAATCTGGTGTATAACGCGGTTAACCATACGCCGGATGGCACGCGTATTGATATCAGCTGGCTGCGCAGCCCGCAGGGGGCACAGTTTAAGGTTAAAGATAATGGACCCGGGATTGCACCGGAACACCTGCCTCGTCTGACCGAGCGTTTCTATCGCGTTGATAAAGCGCGTTCCCGACAGACGGGCGGTAGCGGATTAGGGCTGGCTATCGTGAAGCATGCGCTCAGCCACCACAATACGCGCCTGGATATCAGCAGCACGCCCGGCGCTGAAACCTGTTTCAGCTTTCAATTGCCACCAAGGTTGATTGTCAGTGCCGAACTGGTCGAGAATGCGTTGCATTAAGTCTCACGGAACCCATGCAATGAAATTGTTAATCGCGCTGGCGCTGCTGCTGGTCAGTTCGCAGGTCCCGGCGAAGCAGGGCATGTTGGCGGGGAATCTCACCAGCGTTGGCTCGGATACGCTGGGTAACCTGATGGCGCTGTGGGGTGAGAGTTTTAATCGTCAGTATCCCGGTGTGAATGTGCAGATCCAGGCGGCCGGTTCGTCGACTGCGCCGACTGCGCTTGCCGCGGGGGCTGCTCAGCTAGGTGCGATGAGCCGCCCGATGCAGGCGGTAGAACGCCAGTTATTTGAAGACAGTTACGGTTATCAGCCGCTGGCTGTTCCGGTGGCGATGGATGCGCTGGTGGTGGTGGTCAATCAGGATAACCCGTTAACCGGCCTGAATGCCCAGCAACTGGACGCCATTTTCTCGGTGACGCGTCGCTGTGGCGGGTTATCCGTGCCCAAAACCTGGGGGGATTTACAGTTAACTCAGCCCGGTTGGGCGACGCGGGGATTACAGCGCTTTGGCCGTAACTCGGCCTCCGGGACTTGGGGATTCTTCAAACAGCAGGCGCTGTGTAACGGTGACTTCCGTAATGATGTCGGAGAATATCCCGGCTCTGCCGCTGTGGTGCAGGCCGTTGCGGGAACGTTGAATGGCATTGGTTATGCCAGTGCCGGGTTTCATATCAGCGGCGTCAAAACCGTGCCGGTGGCGCGTGATGGCAATGACTGGATCGCGCCAAGCGCCGAGAATATTCGCAGCGGCCGCTATCCTTATGCCCGTCCTCTTTATATCTATGTCAATAAAGCGCCCGATAAACCACTGGAGCCTCTGACGGCTGCCTTTTTGCGTTTAGCGCTCTCTCCACAGGGCCAGGCGCTGGTCAGCCAGGCGGGGTATCTGCCCCTGTCTGAGCAGCAGATGCAGCGCGCCCGTGCGATGCTGGCCGAGTAACCGTGCCTTCGGGCGAGGCATGCCTCGCCCCTACAATACATGGGTACCCGTCTCGTAGGGGTCAGGCACGCCTGCCCCTGTAACCGTGCCTCTCCCCTACAATATATTGCTCCCATCTCGTAGGGGTCAGGCATGCCTGACCCTGTCACTGTGCCTCTCCCCTACAATATATTGCTCCCACCTTGTAGGGGGCAGGCACGCCTGACCCTCACTCAGTCATCATGAAAATTATTCATCTGCCGTGAAATTTCTTCGGTTGCCGCTGAAGGTTTCTCATGAGACTCTTAGCTCAACAGACATATAGACGTCCAGATGTCTAAAAATAACCTGATGTAATTATTACGTCACTAAATTATGCGCCGCGTGCAGGCCAGGAGTTTTCATCATGACAACATTTACCCCATACCGTGCCGAAGTGGTTGGCAGCTACCTGCGTCCGGCTGAGATTAAACAGGCTCGTAAGCAGTTTGAGGCTGGTGAGATAGATGCTGCGGCACTGCGTGCGGTGGAAGATGAAGCGATCCGTAAGGTGGTAGCCCATCAGCGTGAAAACGGTTTGCAGGTGGTGACTGATGGCGAATTCCGCCGCGCCTGGTGGCATTTCGACTTCTTCGATGGTCTGGATGGCGTGGAGCGTTATGAGGCCGAGCAGGGTATTCAGTTTAACGGTGTGCAGACAAAAGCACGGGGTGTGAAAGTGACCGGTAAGCTGGGCTTTAGCAATCATCCGATGCTGGAAGATTTCCGTTTCCTGCAAAGCATCAGTGGCGATGCCGTGGCTAAGATGACCATTCCAAGCCCCAGTGTGTTGCACTTCCGCGGTGGGCGTAAAGTGATTGATGCTGAGGTTTATCCTGATCTGGATGTCTATTTTGACGATCTGGCGCAGACGTATCGTGACGCCATTAAAGCCTTCTATGATGCTGGCTGCCGTTATCTGCAACTGGATGATACTGTCTGGGCCTATCTGTGTTCTGACGATCAGAAACAGCAGATCCGCGAACGTGGCGATAACCCGGAAGAGCTGGCCCGCACCTATGCCCGTGTACTGAATAAAGCCATCGAAGGGAAGCCGGATGACCTGGTCATTGGCCTGCATGTCTGTCGTGGCAACTTCCGATCCACCTGGATCTCCGAAGGTGGCTATGAGCCGGTGGCCGAAATCCTGTTTGGCGGCGTCAACATTGATGCTTTTTTCCTGGAGTACGATAACGAGCGTTCTGGTGGATTTGAGCCATTACGCTTTATCAAACCGGGCAAACAGCAGGTGGTTCTGGGCCTGATCACCACGAAAACAGGGGAGCTGGAAGCCGCTGAAACGGTGGAAAAACGCATTCGCGAGGCATCACAGTTTGTCCGCCTGGATCAAATTTGCCTGAGCCCTCAGTGCGGCTTTGCTTCAACGGAAGAGGGCAATAGCCTGACGGAAGAGCAGCAGTGGGCTAAGCTGCGCCTGGTGGTGGATGTCGCCAGCCGCATCTGGTAATGACTGCATCATTTTGTGTACAGGGCGCGGTTTTCCGCGCCTTTTGTGCATATGACGAGGGTTTATTGCAGAAATTAACGTTGTGTCGGACGAAAAAGATACAAATCATGTAAGGCATTCTTCATCAGATCTAAATATATGCACTGGTTATGCAGTCTTTTGCGCTATATCATCCTGCTTTTCCGATCCCGTATTGCCTTTCTTCGCTATAAACGTTCTACTTACCCCCGTTTTTTCGTCATCCCCCTGCATACAGAAAATAATCAGCTCACATTCGCTGTCAACCCGGTATTACAAAGTGCATTCCACTGTATTGGTTTGATTCGGCGGCGTTTTTAGAGCGAGCAGGGGGACAGGTTTTCAATTTGAGCCTGACATTACGACTTTTCACACCATCACGGGCAACACAATTTCTTATGACACATCGTTTAACTTCGAAAGATATCCTGGCGCTGGGCTTTATGACATTTGCCCTGTTCGTCGGTGCGGGAAACATCATTTTCCCCCCTATGGTGGGGATTCAGTCTGGCGAACATGTCTGGATGGCCGCTATCGGTTTTCTGATCACGGCTGTGGGTCTGCCGGTGATTACGGTGATTGCGCTGGCGCGCGTGGGTGGTGGCATTGATGCCCTCAGCTCACCGATTGGCAAGGCGGCTGGCATCGTGCTGGCCACCGTCTGCTATCTGGCCGTTGGCCCGCTGTTTGCCACACCGCGTACGGCGACCGTGTCGTTTGAAGTGGGGATTGCCCCACTGACCGGTGATGGTGCGTTGCCGCTGATGATCTACAGCGTCGTCTACTTCGCCCTGGTGATTGGCATTTCCCTCTATCCTGGCAAACTGCTGGATACCGTGGGGCACGTACTGGCACCACTGAAAATTTTCGCACTGGCTGTTCTGGGCCTGGCCGCGCTGCTGTGGCCTGCGGGCGGTCTTGCACCGGCAACGGCTGATTATCAGCGTGCGGCGTTCTCGAGCGGCTTTGTGAACGGTTATCTGACCATGGATACCCTCGGCGCGCTGGTGTTCGGTATTGTTATCGTCAATGCAGCACGCTCACGCGGCATCACAGAAGCGAAGTTACTCACGCGTTACACCGTGATAGCCGGCTTGATTGCGGGTGTGGGTCTGACGTTGGTATACCTGGCACTGTTTAAACTGGGTTCCGACAGTGCATCCATTGTTGACCAGAACGCTAACGGTGCGGCCATTCTGCATGCCTACGTACAGCATACCTTTGGCGGTATGGGCAGCTTCTTCCTGGCGGCGCTGATTTTTGTTGCCTGCATGGTGACCGCTGTCGGCCTGACCTGTGCCTGCGCGGAGTTCTTTGAGCACTACTTGCCTCTTAGCTATCGTCAGCTGGTGTTTATTCTTGGTCTGTTCTCGATGGTGGTGTCTAACCTGGGTCTGAGTCATTTGATTCAAATTTCAATTCCAGTGTTAACTGCGATTTACCCACCTTGCATCGTACTGGTACTGTTGAGCTTCACTTTAAAATGGTGGAAAAAAAGCTCAAGGATTATTGCGCCAACGATGCTGGTTAGCCTGGTTTTCGGCATTGTTGATGCAATCAAAAGTACGAACTTAAAGGCACTTCTGCCAGCAGTAACCCAGAATCTGCCACTGGCAGACCAAGGTTTGGCATGGTTGCCACCTTCACTGGTGATGCTGGTATTGGTAGCCGTGTACGATCGCGTTACAGGCCGCCAGTCGGTTACTGCGCATCAGCAATAGCGTTGTAAAAACTCCCCCTTACCTCCTTGCCGGTAAGGGGCCGACAGGTATAAATATGACAAGTACAACACTCAAAAAGGGACTGAGTACCCGCCATATCCGGTTTATGGCTCTGGGTTCTGCCATTGGCACCGGACTGTTTTATGGTTCGGCTGACGCCATCAGAATGGCTGGTCCTGGCGTTTTGATTGCCTATATGGTGGGTGGGCTCGCGGCCTATATTATTATGCGCGCCCTGGGTGAAATGTCTGTTAACAACCCACAGGCCAGCTCTTTCTCCCGCTACGCACGTGATTACCTCGGCCCGCTCGCAGGGTATATCACCGGCTGGACCTACTGTTTTGAAATCCTGATTGTTGCCATTGCCGATGTCACCGCTTTCGGCATTTATATGGGCGTGTGGTTCCCGGACGTTCAGCACTGGATTTGGGTATTGAGCGTGGTGCTGATTATCGGCGCGCTTAACCTCGCGACGGTAAAGGTGTTTGGTGAGGTCGAATTCTGGCTGTCACTGTTTAAAGTGGCCACCATTATCGTGATGATCGTGGCCGGTTTTGGCATTATTTTCTGGGGCATTGGCAACGGTGGCCAGGCAACGGGGATCAGTAATCTGTGGACCCACGGCGGTTTTGTCCCCAATGGCTGGATAGGCGTGGTGCTGTCATTGCAAGTAGTGATGTTTGCCTTCGGTGGTATTGAAATTATCGGCATCACAGCCGGTGAAGCGAAAGATCCGCAGGTGTCGATTCCTCTGGCGATTAATACGGTACCGCTGCGTATTCTGGTGTTCTATGTCGGTACGCTGTTTGTGATTATGTCCATTTACCCCTGGAACCAGGTGGGGACGAACGGTAGTCCGTTTGTACTGACTTTCCAGAATTTGGGCATAGCCGCCGCCGCAACAATTCTTAATTTTGTGGTGATTACCGCCTCGCTGTCGGCGATTAACAGCGATGTGTTTGGCGTGGGGCGTATGCTCCACGGTATGGCAGAGCAGGGACATGCGCCGAAAGTGTTTGCTTCCGTATCACGCAGAGGCGTGCCGTGGGTCACGGTGCTGGCGATGATGATGGCGATGCTGGTGGCGGTATACCTCAACTACCTGATGCCAGAGAAAGTGTTCCTGGTGATCGCCTCATTGGCCACGTTTGCTACCGTCTGGGTGTGGATTATGATCCTCTTCTCGCAGATCGGCTTCCGTCGTACGTTGACGCCTGAGCAACAGAAAGCGCTGAAGTTTTCGCTGCCGGGTGGCACGGCCACTGCCGTAGTGGGGATTCTGTTTCTGATGTTTGTGATTGGGCTGATTGGTTATTTCCCGGATACCCGTATTTCACTTTACGTCGGGATGGGGTGGATCCTGTTGCTGCTGGTGAGCTGGCAATGGGTGAAACGTAAGAATCGTTAGACAGCATGTGAGCGACGTTTGTTAATGCTGGCCAGTAAGATGGCCAGCATTATCTTCTGTCTCTTTTTAAGCTGGTGTTGATCGTCTTGCGCTAAAGATCGCCAACAGCGGAGCAACAGCCAGTACGCTAAACATCACCCATGCTGCATTGCTGGCTCCTTCTATTCCACCGGGTATATTCAGCCCTCCCAGATTCGCCAACATCCCGGCCAGTGCGGCGCCCAGCGCAGTGGCAAACAGTTGTACCGTGGAGATTGAGGTCGCTGCGGCATCCTGATCCTCTTCCGGTGTGACATCCAGCACCCGTGCCAGCAGATGGGGCCAGCCCAGCCCGATACCAAAGCCAACCAGCAGTAATCCCAGCGAAATGATGACCACCAGCGTTCGCCCATAGTCGCTTTGTACCGGCAGGGAGAATGACAGTATCGCCATTCCGGCCAGAACCAGTATGGGTCCGGTAATGATCGCCAGCGAAACACGCCTGGCGCGCCAGCCGGAGCTCCAGATTTCGGCCAGCGTCCAGCCCGCCGCCATCAGTGCCGCCAGATAGCCGGACATCAGCGGAGTCTGCCCGTGCAGATTTTGTAGAAAGTAGGGCACAAAGGTTTCACTGGTCATGCCGACAACCAGCAGGCCGATAGTCAGATAAAGTGGTAGCAGAGGGGAACTCAGGCGCAGTGCGTTACGTGGCAGCAGGCAGGCATCACTGCGCAACTCCTGGCGGATTAATAGTGCCATCATCAGGACTGCCAGCCCGACACCGATCAGATTGTCAGTGAGTGCTGAGCTGGTGCTGCCAATGCTGATTGCCAGCACCGCAGCGGTAAGCAGCATCAGCTGTACCCACGGCAGGCGAGTGGCGGGCCTGCGCTCCTCGCTATCATCGGGTAAAGCCCGCCAGACGACCCATGCGTAGATGAATGTCACCGGTAGCAGAAAACCAAAAGCCAGCCTCCATGCATCGATATCGGCAAAAATTCCGCCAATAGCCGGACCGACCAGGGTCGCCACTCCCCACATACCCGAAATGAGCGCGAAGGCACGTGTCCAGAGCGAACGTTCAAATACTGAATAAATCATGCTGTAGCCAAGTGCAAACAGGTACCCTCCACCTAGCCCCTGAACGGTGCGTCCCAGCAACATCATCAGCATACTCGGTGCCAGGGCACACAGCAGAGAACCCGCGATAAACAACAGAATAGCAATAGCATAGGTGCCGCGAGACCCGGTCCGGCTCAACGTCCGACTGGTGAGCGCCGAGCCAAGTATGGAGGCCACCACAAACAGCGTAGTATTCCATGCGTAAAGATGTAGCCCGCCAATCTCTTTGACGACCGAAGGTAGCACGGTGGTCGCGATGTAAATATTAATGGCATGCAGTGCCACTCCTCCCGACAGCGCAATCGAGCGTGCGGCATTCTTTCCGGAGAGAAGATCTCCCCAGTTTCCTTCATGTGATGACATAATGGCTCCTTTAAACCCTGCAGTGAGTCACCCTGGGGTTGTCGGCCGCACAGCCCTGAGGTAAAATAATAAAACAAGTAAATGCTTTGAATATTAAGGGGGGGAAAGAAAAACTTGTCAATAAATCACTTGCCTGCCACGTCTGAAGAGCACTTATCGTCATCACAGCGTCTGTTGTACATGCTGAAAACTCGTGGGCCTCAGCAGGCTTCCGGGGCGGGAAAGGCGCTGGGAATGACAGCAGAAGCCGCGCGCCAACAGTTCACCAAACTGGCAACAGAGGGACTGGTGACCGCTGTTTCCCGGTCACAAGGTGTTGGGCGGCCTTCGCAGTTTTGGCAGCTTACCGCAGAAGGGGAAAAGCAATTTCCTGATACACACCCTGAACTGACCGTACAACTGCTGGAAGTGGTTCGCGATTCGTTTGGTGAACAGGCCATTGAGATATTGATTGCGAAACGTGAGCAGAAATCCCGGGAGCTTTACTGGCAGGAGCTTGGTCATCTGAAAGGTTTAACCGCACGGGTTGCACGACTGGCAGAGATACGCTCCGCTGAAGGCTATATGGCGGAATACGAAACAATGGATGATGGCAGCTTGCTGCTGATTGAAAACCACTGTCCCATCTGCGCTGCCGCGGCGACCTGTCAGGGCTTTTGTCGTGCAGAACAGGCCATTTTCACTGAGGTGCTGGAGGCCGAGGTGGTCCGCGTGGAACATATTCTCAGCCAGTCACGGCGCTGTGCTTATCGTGTGAAACCGTATCAGGACTAATAATTCCCTGGCTTTTCCAGTCAACCGGAATAAATAAAAAGTTAACGTATTTATTCCGGTGTCAGGAGTCAGGCTGGTGTAATCGGGAACGCTGAACGCAACGATATACGTTCACCCTGATGATTGTCGCTATCTCTTACTGTTCGTAGCTGACCGGTGCCAGCACCTCGTGATCGATATTTTTCCTGATACGGTTTAGCGTTGATTCATAAGGGCAAAGCGTACCGACCTTGGTGATTTTACAGCCGTCGAATCCCAGCTCGCTGATCAGCGGTGGCTGAGTGGCGTTGAGCGGTGTCAGATAACGAATTTGATCGAGTGTCTGCGCCTGGAAATAGAGACGGATATAACGTTTTCCGGTCTGCGTCTCGCGCCAGCGTTCAAACACCAGACTGCCCGCCGGAGGAATGTTGCCTCGCGGATAACTGGCCTGCTGCCAGCTAAAGTTCAGCATGGTACGCAGCCAGGAAATGTTGGTGTCGTGCGCGACATACAGCAGCCATCGCACGTCGGGCGGCCCCCCTTTTACCGGTTGGGTTGCCAGCGCTTTGGCGATTTGATCCATTAATATCGATCCGCCACGCTGCGCGATATAAGGCACATCGTTGATATAATCGTATTTTGTGGTTAGCAGCGGCATCAGTTTTGCCACGTCAGCGGCGGAGTGAACGTGGCCAAAAGCCACGTTGGCAGAAGGTTGATTTTCGCTCCATGCCAGGCGGAAAGTCTCTGCCATATTCGCCAGCGTTGCGAGTCCCTCGACCTCAAAACGCCCGTCCTTGCTACGCTTGATACTCCATGGGTGATCGAAGATAGGGCAGGGATGGTCCGCCTGACAGACGGTTGCTTTCAAACGGGCGATCTCCGGGGCTGCACGCTGCTCTGCCTGCTGAACGCTCCCGCCCATTGCCTTTTCAATTCCCGCCCGGGCCTGTGCTTCGTCCAGTGGTGCCAGCCCCATCTTATCGCTCTGGAACAAGGGATCGCTGTCACCGCTGACGCTGTGCACCGTCACATCACACCCCGGGAATGCGCCATCAGTTAATGCTTTCGCCGTCGCTTTTGTGCGCTGTAGCGGGCTTGCCCAGACATACAGTGTCTTGCCGTCAGGGCATCCCGACGTCAGCAACCCGGCCTGACGCCAGCCGTTTGCCTCATACCCGCCTTTCAATACCGCAGCGGCATAACCGTGCCCGGTCAGTTCGCCATCGGCGGTCAGCCACTGTGGCCAGGAGCGATCTGTCCCTGCCTCCATTGCTTTGGTGTTATCCGGCGTGGGCGGGCGGACCCCATGGCGACTGATCTCCACGACTTTTTCCAGGTGAAATGTTTCTGCCTGCACTATCTGGCTACTGAATACCGGCACCATGGCCAGGGCAAACACCAGGCGTGGCAATACCGTCTGTATCGTTAACATAATGATCCTCTATGCACACGTGTGCAATTACAAGTGTAAAAAAGGCGTGTTACAACGTTGTGACAGAATAATGACCAGAATGAAAAAATGATTCCGTGATCGTTATAACATAAAACAAATTGTCCAAATCAGGCGGAGTGACGGCGGATAAGTGTGACAGGAACAGATTTTTGCTGCGAAGGCTGGGTGAAGTTTTTCAGCCTTTCCAGTAGAGAATGAACGGCAAGTTGCGCCAGTTTGTCGGTATCTTGCTGGATCGTCGTCAGTTGATACGCAGCGAATGCGGCCTGTGGGATGTCATCAAATCCTGCGACTTTAATCGCAGAGAAAGCAGGATGCTGGTGCAAATAATCCAGGGTGCCCATCGCCAGCATATCGGTGGCACAAAAGATCGCCTGTAAATTGGGATAATCAGCAAGCAGTTTAGCTGCGGCGTCCCAACCCGCCTGATAACCGCCTCGTGGGCAGAAAAGGGCAATGGCCTGCGGCGCCTGTTCACGAAAGGCCTGCCAGCGTTGGTCAGTGCTGAAGTTTTCCGCCTCTTCCCCGATAAAGGCCAGCCGTTGCAGGCCCTGTTCCCTGAACAGGGCGGCTACCAGCTTTGCACCCTGCGCATTATCACTGCAAATGCGATCGGCACCGGGCAGGTCGGCGTGACGATTGATTAACATCACGGGGATCTTTTTTGCCAGATACTCTTCGGCCAGCGACAGTGGAGGCGCGCCGGAGGTGATGATTACTCCCGTCACATGGTAGCTGAGCAGCTGGCGAAGTGAGGGTTCTAACTGTTGGGGATCGTCGGCATTCATCAGCAGAGGAATAAACCCCTGTAACGCCAGATGATGTACCAGCGGGGCCAGCAGTTTACTGCGAAAAGGATTATCGAAACCGGCGGTGATGATCCCGACAAAATTACTGTTACCGGTGATCATGGTGCGCGCAATGATATTCACCTGGTAGCCCAGCTCACTGGCGGCGGCCATCACCTTCTGGCGCGTCGGTTCAGAAACGGAAGCGCCAGGGGTGAAGGTACGCGAGACGGCAGAACGTGATACACCGGCAAGGCGAGCAACATCGGCCGCAGTAACCCAACTTTTGTTTTCAGACGCCATCGGCACTCCCTCTGTATGTGCCGCTGAGTATTACCGCAATACTGCGGAAAGTCATGGCGTTTCTCAGTGTGATGCGGGTTGATTCTGATAGCTTACCGGGCGAATCAGTGACCGGTCTATATTCTGGTTAAGGTGTTGCAGTACGCTGTCGTAAGGGCACAGAGTACCTGCTTCGGTTTTCTCACAGCCGGCAAATTTTAACTCGGTGATCAGTAGCGGGTGGTGGCGGTCGATGGGTGTCAGTTGACGAATCTGATCAAGACTCTGCCCCTGGAACAGAATGCGGATAAAACGTTTCCCGCTTTGTGTCTCTTTCCAGCGTTCAAATACCAGGCTTCCTGCTGGCTGGACAGTGCCACGAGGATAGTCACCCTGTTGCCAGCTGAAATCCAGCAACGTACGCAGATAGGCGATATTGACGTCATGAGCGACGTACAGCAGCCAGCGAGCCTCCGGCGGTGCATCCTGTTGCGGCGTCACGCCCTGTTGCAATGCTTTGGCAATCTGCTCCATCAATAAGGAACCGCCACGCCGGGCGACGTAGGGTTGATCGTTGGTGGCATCGTATTTCGGTGTCAGTAATGCCATGAGCTTGCCGATCTGTGCGGCACTGTCGGCGTGACCAAACGCCACCTGACTCAGCGGTTTATTATCGCTCCACTCCAGACGAAGGGTTTCTGCCATAGCCGCCAGGGTATCCAGACCGGTGATCATAATACGGCCATCGGAGGCGAATTTTATTTCCCACATTTTATCAAAGATTGGGCAGGGCTTATCTGGCTGGCAGACGGCCTTTTTCAGCAGGGAGATCTCTGGTTGCAGCCGTTTTTGTGCATCGGCTGGCGTGCCGCCCAGGGCGGTCAGTGCCCCCTGACGCTGTTGCTCCTGGTCGAGGGTGGCATATCCCGGACCCTGGTTTTGAAACAGCGGATCGTTTTTTTCCGGGGAGTGATGAATAGTGATGCCACAGCCGGGGAAGGCCCCGTCAGTCAGGGCTTCAGCAGTGGCACGGGTACGCTGTAACGGACTGGCCCAGACAAAAATATCTTTCTCTGTCGGGCAGCCTGCGCCAAGCAGGCCAAGCTGACGATACTGGTTTCCCTCATATTGGCCTTTAAGCCATGCCGCGCTGTAGCCGTGACCCGTGAGCTGACCGTCGGCGGTTAACCAGCTTATCCAGGGGCGATCACTGCCGGTCTCCATCTCTTTACGGTTATCCGCCGTTGGCGGGCGAACGCCGTGGCGGCTGATTTCCACCACTTTTTCCAGCACATAGTGAGGCGCGGCCTGGGCCATCAGGCTCAGTGAACTGAACAGGGTGGCGAGGGAAAAACGCAGAGCACTCTTTTTCATCGGGATCATCCTTGTGATGGGGGACAGTTCAGTGGGCATCATGACAAAATTTCGTCTAAAGGTGTGACGAAAGATGGGGGGCGGGAAATTGAGGTGAAAAAAAAGCCCGCCGAAGCGAGCTTTCCTGGAAAACGCACAAGCAATTACAGCTTAGAGGCGTTCTCAGTCAGGTACTTAGCAACACCTTCTGGAGATGCGCCCATACCTTCTTTTCCTTTTTCCCACTGAGCCGGGCACACTTCGCCGTGCTCTTCGTGGAATTGCAGCGCGTCAACCATGCGCAGCATTTCGTCAACGTTACGGCCCAGTGGCAGATCGTTAACCACCTGGTGGCGAACCACACCGGCTTTGTCGATCAGGAAAGAACCACGCAGAGCCACGCCTGCATCCGGGTGCTCGATGCCGTAGGCTTTCTGAATTTCACGTTTGATATCAGCAACCATTGCGTACTGAACTTCGCCGATGCCGCCTTTATCAACCGGAGTTTTACGCCATGCGTTGTGCACGAACTCTGAATCGAAGGAAACACCAACCACTTCCACGCCGCGTTTCTGGAATTCTGCATAGCGCTTGTCGAAAGCGATCAGCTCAGAAGGGCATACGAAGGTGAAGTCCATTGGCCAAAAGAACACAACGGTGGCTTTACCAGCGGTGTGTTTTTTAAAGTTGAAGTTTTCTACGATCTCACCGTTGCCCAGTACGGCTGCGGCGGTAAAATCAGGGGCTGGACGAGTTACCAGGACCATGTTCACTCCTGTAAAAGTAAGTTGAAATAAGGTGACAATACGCGGGCAGTATACGGGGCGTGCCCCATCAGGGACCAGCGTGCTGTACCGATTATTAAGATAGGCTATACCTATCAAAATCGTAGTAATTATCAAGCAGTTTCATACAATAACCTTTTTTAAAAAAAGGGCAAGGTGTAAAACTGGGCAAGATGTTTCACAACTTCCGCTGAACAGCTTGCGCCATCATACGCGGGTAAAGCTGCCAGAATAACACTTCAAGCTGTTGATAGTTATCAACGAAATCTTGATAACTGTCTTCCAGTGCTGCCAGTTTAGGACGGCGGCTTGCCATCCCGCGCAGCACCTCTTGCAGAAAAGGAGCATCGGCATAACGCTCCATCCAGCGTCCGGTCCATAAGTAGTGATTAAGATTCTGGAATCGCTCCGGGGTTGTCCCAAGTTGCGGTTCGATCACACTTTTCACCTGTGACAAAAAAGCTGGCAAAGAAATTTCCGGCACCAGCTTATCCCAGTGAGATGACAGAAAATGATCCCAGATGACGTCAAGCGTAATCGGTGCCACCCGGCGAGTATTGCTGCGAAAAAGCTGGCGGGCGCTGCGCACTTCCGGCAAGGAATCGGTCAGTGCATCAATCCGGCGGTGAAGTGCAATACCGTCAGCGATAGCTTCAGGCCATTGCTGATGCGGGTTGCCGCGCACATAGTCTGCCATCATATTGCCCAGCAGCGAGCTGTTGGCAAGGGTGGCCATATGGAGGTGAGCAAGATAGTTCATGGCGCGATTCTAGCGTAGTTTCTGTCGATATTAAGCAGATTGTTTAGCTATGAGCAGTTTTCAGCTAGAATGTGCGCCCTGATTTCCCAGACTGTGAATGACCATGCGCGTTGCCGATTTTACTTTTGAGTTGCCCGAATCTTTGATTGCCCACTATCCGCAAGCCCAGCGCAGCGGGTGCCGCCTGCTATCGCTGAATGGCCCGGATGGCGAACTGACGCATGGGGTATTCACCGATTTGCTGGATAAGCTCAATCCCGGCGATCTTCTGGTGTTTAATAATACCCGGGTGATCCCGGCACGTATTTTTGGCCGTAAGGCCAGCGGTGGAAAAATCGAGGTGCTGATTGAGCGCATGCTCGATGATAAACGCGTGCTGGCACATGTACGTTCCTCGAAAGCCCCTAAGCCAGGCACTGAATTGCTGCTGGGTGATGATGAAAATGTGCAGGCCACCATGGTGGCACGTCATGATGCGTTGTTTGAAATTGAGTTTCATGATGAGCGGCCGGTTCTCGATATTCTGAACGCCATTGGCCATATGCCGCTGCCGCCGTATATTGATCGCCCGGATGAAGACGCCGACCGCGAACTTTATCAGACGGTGTACAGCCAGAAACCAGGGGCGGTAGCTGCCCCAACAGCGGGCCTGCATTTTGATGAGCCTTTGCTGGCTGCGCTGCGTGAGAAAGGTATTGAGACAGCGTTTGTCACCCTGCATGTTGGCGCGGGGACCTTCCAGCCGGTGCGCGTTGACACCATCGAAGATCATATTATGCACGCGGAATACGCCGAAGTGCCGCAGGATGTGGTGGATGCAGTGCTCGCCTGTAAAGCACGCGGCAACCGGGTGATCGCGGTCGGCACCACCTCGGTGCGTTCGCTGGAAAGCGCCGCGCAGGCGGCGCAGGATGCGCTGATTGCCCCGTTCTTCGGCGATACGAAAATCTTTATCTACCCTGGATATCACTATCAAGTCATTGATGTGCTGGTGACCAATTTCCACCTGCCAGAATCGACGCTGATTATGCTGGTGTCGGCGTTTGCCGGATATCAACACACGATGCAGGCTTACCAGCAGGCCGTGGCTGAAAAATATCGTTTCTTCAGTTATGGTGATGCGATGTTTATTACCCGTAATCCCGAGGCGTACGCCGAGATCCCGGGCCAGTAATTTTCCCGCAGGGGGCAGGCATGCCTGACCCTCTTTTAACCATTACATCAGACTGTTTCTCTGGTGGAGGCAATGTGAAGTTTGAATTAGACACTACTGATGGTCGCGCACGCCGTGGCCGTCTGGTTTTTGAGCGCGGCGTGGTAGAAACCCCGGCATTTATGCCAGTGGGAACCTACGGCACGGTAAAAGGCATGACCCCGGAAGAAGTGATCGATACCGGTGCACAGATCATCCTCGGCAATACCTTCCATTTATGGTTGCGTCCGGGCCAGGAGATCATGAAATTGCACGGCGATCTGCATGACTTTATGCAGTGGAAAGGCCCGATCCTGACTGACTCCGGCGGTTTCCAGGTGTTCAGCCTGGGTGACATCCGTAAGATCACCGAGAAGGGCGTCCATTTCCGTAACCCAATCAACGGTGATGCGATCTTCCTCGATCCCGAAAAATCAATGGAGATTCAGTACGATCTCGGTTCTGATATCGTGATGATCTTTGATGAATGTACACCGTATCCGGCTGACTGGGATTACGCGAAGCGTTCAATGGAGATGTCTCTACGCTGGGCACAACGTAGCCGCGATCGCTTTGATTCTCTGGGAAATAAGAACGCATTGTTCGGTATTATCCAGGGCGGGGTTTACGAAGATTTACGTGATGTCTCCGTTAAAGGACTGGTAGATATTGGCTTTGATGGGTACGCTGTGGGCGGCCTGGCGGTCGGTGAACCGAAAGAAGATATGCATCGTATTCTGGAGCATGTTTGCCCGCAGTTACCTGAGGATAAACCGCGCTACCTGATGGGCGTCGGTAAGCCGCAGGATCTGGTGGAAGGCGTGCGCCGTGGTATTGATATGTTTGACTGTGTGATGCCCACCCGCAACGCACGTAACGGACATCTTTTCGTGACCGACGGCGTGGTAAAAATCCGCAATGCGAAGTATAAAGATGACACGTCTCCGCTCGATGCTGAATGCGACTGCTACACGTGCCGCAACTACAGCCGTGCTTACCTGTATCATCTTGATCGCTGTAACGAAATTTTGGGTGCGCGTCTGAACACCATCCACAATCTGCGTTACTATCAGCGCCTGATGGCTGGTTTACGCCAGGCAATCGAAGAGGGTAAATTAGCGCTCTTCGTGACCGAATTCTACCAACGGACAGGATTGGCGGTTCCGCCTTTACCGTCTGATAATTAAACAATGAGGGAAATTTAATGAGCTTTTTCACTTCTGATGCCGTAGCAGCCGCAGCACCATCTCAGGGAAGTCCTTACTCTCTGGTGATTATGTTGGTTGTGTTTGGTCTGATTTTCTACTTTATGATCCTGCGCCCTCAGCAGAAACGTGCGAAAGAGCACAAGAAACTGATGGACTCAATTTCTAAAGGTGATGAAGTGCTGACCACCGGTGGCCTGGTGGGCCGTGTGACTAAAGTTGCTGAAACCGGCTATGTTGCTATCGCACTGAACGAAACCACTGAAGTTGTGGTCAAACGTGACTTCGTCGCTGCCGTTCTGCCGAAAGGTACAATGAAAGCGCTTTAATTTTCGATTTCCCTAAGGGAACTGCCGTGTTAAACCGTTATCCTTTGTGGAAGTACATCATGCTGATCGTCGTGTTACTCGTCGGTCTGCTGTATGCACTTCCTAACCTGTATGGTGAGGATCCGGCCGTTCAGATCACTGGTGCGCGCGGAAGCGCCGCCAGTGAGCAAACGCTGGTTCAGATCCAGACCGCATTAAAACAAGATAATATCCAGAGCAAATCACTCGCGCTGGAAAATGGCGCTATTATGGCGCGTTTCGCCAACACGGACGTGCAGATGCGCGCGCGTGAAGCGATTACTAAAACGCTGGGCGATAACTACGTCGTGGCGCTTAACCTCGCTCCCGCAACACCGTCCTGGTTAGCCATGCTCAATGCGGAACCGATGAAACTCGGTCTCGATCTGCGCGGTGGCGTTCACTTCCTGATGGAAGTCGATATGGATACTGCTCTGAGTAAACTCCAGGAACAGAACATCGATAACCTGCGAAGTGACCTTCGTGATAAAAGCATCCCTTACGTTAACGTTCGCAAAATCAATAATTACGGTCTGGAAATTCGTTTCCGTGATGCCGCAGCACGTGATCAAGCCGTCAGCTATCTGGCAGGCCGTCACCGCGATATGGTCATCAACAGCAGTGGCAGCAATGCCCTGTCGGCTGTCATGTCTGATGAGCGACTGCGTGAAGCCCGTGAATACGCGGTACAGCAGAACATTAATATTCTGCGTAACCGTGTGAATCAGCTGGGTGTTGCAGAACCACTGGTACAGCGTCAGGGTTCTGACCGTATCGTCGTGGAATTGCCGGGTATTCAGGATACTGCACGCGCGAAAGAGATCCTCGGCGCAACCGCAACGCTGGAATTCCGTCTGGTGAATACCTCTGTGGATGCCACTGCCGCTGCGAACGGCCGCGTTCCGGGCGACTCTGAAGTGAAAGACACCCGTGATGGCCAGCCTGTTGTGCTGTACAAGCGTGTGATCCTCACCGGCGACCACATCACCGACTCCACCTCAAGCACCGATGAATACAATCAGCCTCAGGTTAATATCTCCCTGGACAGCGCTGGCGGTAACATCATGTCCAACTTCACCAAGGACAGCGTCGGTAAAGCGATGGCAACCCTGTTTGTTGAGTACAAAGACAGCGGGAAGAAAGACGCCAACGGTCGCTCAATCCTTGAGAAGCAGGAAGAAGTGATTAACGTGGCGAATATCCAGTCTCGTCTGGGTAACAGCTTCCGTATCACCGGCATCAATAACCCGAACGAAGCGCGCCAGCTGTCTCTGCTGCTGCGTGCCGGGGCGCTGATTGCACCGATCCAGATTGTTGAAGAGCGTACTATTGGCCCGACAATGGGTCAGCAGAACATCACTCAGGGTCTGGAAGCCTGCCTGTGGGGCCTTATCGCTTCCATCATCTTTATGGTGGTGTGGTACAAGAAATTTGGTCTGATTGCGACCAGTGCGCTGCTGGCTAACCTGGTGCTAATTGTCGGTATCATGTCGCTGCTGCCGGGTGCTACGCTGACCATGCCGGGAATTGCCGGTATTGTGCTGACGCTGGCGGTTGCGGTGGATGCTAACGTACTGATTAACGAACGTATCAAGGAAGAGCTGCGCAACGGACGTTCCGTTCAGCAGGCGATCCATGAAGGCTATAAAGGCGCGTTCTCCAGTATCGTTGATGCTAACGTCACGACGCTGATTAAAGTGTTGATCCTGTACGCAGTCGGTACTGGCTCAATCAAAGGCTTTGCGATCACCACGGGAATCGGTATTGCGACCTCGATGTTTACCGCAATTATTGGTACTCGCGCCATTGCCAATCTGTTGTACGGCGGCAAACGCATCAACAAGCTGTCTATCTGAGGAGTGCGTTGTGTCACAGGAACATAGTGTTGAACAATTGAACCACGGCCGTAAAGTCTATGACTTTATGCGCTGGGACACGCTGGCGTTTGCCATCTCGGTACTGCTGCTGATTGCATCCGTTGCCATTATGGGCGTGCGTGGTTTTAACTGGGGTCTGGATTTCACCGGTGGTACGGTGATTGAAATTAACCTCGAGCAACCCGTAGAACTGGATATGCTGCGCACCAGCCTGGAAAAATCAGGTTTTGATGAGCCGCAGGTACAGAACTTTGGCAGCAGCCGTGACGTGATCGTTCGTATGTCACCGCGCGAAGGGAATGCCGGTCAGGAGCTGGGCGCGAAAGTGCTGGCAACGATCAACGAGGCAACCCAGCAGCAGGCAACGGTAAAACGTATTGAGTTCGTCGGCCCAAGCGTGGGTAGCGATCTGGCTCAGGCTGGCGGTATGGCGCTATTATCTGCGCTGATTGCCATCCTGATCTACATTGGTTTCCGTTTTGAGTGGCGTCTGGCACTGGGTACTGTGTTGGCACTGGCCCATGACGTGATCATAACCGCCGGCATTTTGGCGCTGTTCCAGGTTGAAATCGACCTGACGATCATCGCCTCACTGATGTCGGTTATCGGTTACTCGCTGAACGATAAAATCGTGGTCTCGGACCGTATTCGTGAGAACTTCCGCAAGATCCGTCGCGGTTCGTCTTACGATATCACCAACGTCTCCCTGACGCAGACGCTGAGCCGTACCATTATCACCTCGGTAACCACCCTGGCGATGGTCGCGATTCTGTTTGTGTTCGGTGGCGCGTTGCTGAAAGGCTTCTCGTTGACCATGCTGATCGGTATCACTATCGGTACCATCTCGTCGATTTATGTCTCTTCCGCGCTGGCGCTGAAGCTGGGCATGAAACGCGAGCATATGCTGCAGCAGAAAGTGGAAAAAGAGGGCGCAGATCAGCCTTCGATTCTGCCTTAATCCCGGGCGGACCAAAACAGGTGTCCCCCTGGAGCCGATTGGAAGGGCCACGCATTGCGTGGCCCTTTTTTTATGGTGTGCTGGTCGCTGGCGGCTCAGTGCTGAGCACTACATCATGTACCCGCACATATCCCAATTGTTCCGGCGGCAGGTTGCTTAAACGTAATGGCACCGTGGCTTCACTTTTCGCCAGCAGCGCGCGGGTGACCTCAATACGTTGCACCTGACTGTTTACCGTCAGTGGCTTGCTGGTCGTGCTATCCAACTCACCCCATTCGACCTGAGCGGTAAACGCGGGTAGCGGCGCATCGCCTGTTGCGCGTATATGTAGAAGGGCGCGCGTGCCGTTGGCTTCCGCCTGGACATGACTCAATGACAGCTTCAGTTCACCCGCCTGGCTTTTCAGTATCACCCCGGTATTCGCCGCTGGCAGTAACCATGCACCCTGTGCCGACCCGCTGTTAAGATTCCCCTGCTGCTCCAGCGCGGCGGCCTGATTGGTCAGTTGGCGCATTTCCTGGGTCAGTTTCCCGACTTCGTTATGCAACTGATTGAGTTTCGGTTGCGGTGGCGTACTGGCACAGCCCGCCAGCAGTAACAGTGATCCCAGTGACAATTTGAGATAAGCGCTTGTCATTGTTCATTTCCTTCTGATTAACGCGAATGACTTTATCTTAGAGCAAACGGGTCTTGATCGCCTGCAAAGAAATACGGCATTTTGTTGCGTAAGCCCCATAAAATCAGGACAGTTTTTCTGACGCACCTTTGGCACATCGCCGGGTTCGCGGTACACTAGCTGACACTATTAAGGATAATCAGGACGCGTCATGTATTGCCCATTCTGTTCTGCCGTGGATACGAAAGTGATCGACTCCCGCCTGGTCGGGGAGGGCACCTCGGTACGCCGTCGTCGTCAGTGTCTGATGTGCCATGAGCGTTTTACCACGTTTGAGGTCGCGGAACTGGTGATGCCGCGCGTAGTGAAAAGCAATGACGTGCGTGAACCTTTCAATGAGGACAAACTGCGCAGCGGTCTGATGAAAGCACTGGAGAAACGCCCGGTGAATTCAGACGCGGTGGAAACAGCCCTCAGCCATATCAAAAGTCAGTTACGCGCTACGGGCGAGCGTGAAGTGGCTAGTAAACTGATCGGTAGTCTGGTGATGGATGAGCTGAAAAAACTGGATAAAGTGGCCTACATCCGCTTTGCTTCGGTCTACCGCAGCTTTGAAGATATCCGCGAATTTGGCGAAGAAATCGCCCGTTTACAGGACTGACGCGATGCGTGATGAAGTGTTTATGTCACGTGCGCTATCCCTTGCGAGCCGTGGCCGTTTTACTACAACCCCCAACCCGAATGTCGGCTGTGTCATCGTGCGCGACGGCGAGATAGTGGGTGAAGGCTATCATTTGCGTGCCGGTGAACCCCACGCGGAAGTGCATGCGCTACGTATGGCGGGTGATAAAGCGCAGGGAGCGACCGCGTACGTCACGCTGGAGCCGTGCAGCCATCACGGGCGCACGCCGCCCTGCTGCGATGCGTTGATCGGCGCCGGTGTGACCCGGGTCGTGGCGGCAATGCAGGATCCGAACCCGGAAGTGGCGGGTCGCGGTCTGTACCGTTTACAGCAGGCAGGAATTGACGTCAGCCACGGTCTGATGATGCAGGAAGCGGAAGCGCTTAATCGTGGTTTCCTGAAGCGTATGCGTACCGGATTCCCCTGGGTACAGCTGAAGCTGGGCGCATCGCTGGATGGCCGCACCGCATTGGCCAGTGGTGAAAGCCAGTGGATCACGTCGCCACAGGCGCGACGCGATGTTCAGCGTCTGCGTGCGCAAAGTTCTGCCATTCTCAGCACCAGCGCAACGGTGCTGGCTGATAATCCGTCGCTGACGGTGCGCTACCACGAGCTGGATAGCGCAACCCAGGCCGATTACCCAGCAGACCTGTTGCGTCAGCCAGTAAGAATTATTGTCGACAGCCAGAATCGCGTCACACCGCAGCATCAACTTATTGCACAATCCGGGGAAACCTGGCTGGCGCGTACCGACTGCGATGAACAGACGTGGCCTGATAACGTCACTCAATTCAGCGTGCCCCGTCATAACGGGCGGCTTGATCTGGTGGCGATGATGATGCTGCTGGGAAGAAAACACATTAATAGCGTTTGGGTGGAAGCCGGAGCGCAGTTTGCAGGTGCATTGTTGCAGGCCGGTGTGGTGGATGAGCTGATTGTGTATCTCGCCCCCAAACTTCTGGGCGATAATGGGCGCGGCCTTTGTCAACTGCCGGGCCTTGAGCATCTTACCGATGCGCCTGCCTTTGCCTTTAGTGATGTTCGTCAGGTTGGGCCGGACTTACGCCTGACGCTGACCCCGTTATAGCGGTTTGCGCAAAAACAAGCAGACCGGTAAAGAGTGTGATAGAATCCGCCCCCCTGCGGGGCCAAACAGAACCCTGAAAGGAAGATTATGAACGTTATTGAAGCTGCTGTTGCTACCCCTGATGCGCGCGTTGCTCTGGTTATTGCGCGTTTCAACAACTTTATCAACGACAGCCTGCTGAGCGGTGCAATCGATGCCCTGAAGCGTATTGGTCAGGTCAAAGATGAAAACATCACCGTTGTCTGGGTTCCAGGTGCCTATGAGCTGCCAATGACTGCACGTGCGCTAGCTAACGCTGGCAAACATGATGCGATTGTTGCACTTGGCACCGTAATCCGTGGTGGTACAGCCCATTTCGAATATGTGGCAGGTGAGGCCAGCTCTGGCCTGGCCAGCGTTGCCATGAACAGCGATATCCCGGTTGCTTTTGGCGTACTGACCACCGAAAACATCGAGCAGGCCATTGAACGCGCCGGTACCAAAGCGGGTAATAAAGGTGCTGAAGCAGCCCTGACCGCTCTGGAAATGATTAACGTATTGAAAGCCATCAAAGCCTGATTTTAAGGGGAATTTCGTGAAACCTGCTGCTCGTCGCCGCGCCCGTGAATGTGCTGTTCAGGCACTTTACTCTTGGCAAATCTCCAAAAACGACATCGCTGATGTCGAATACCAGTTTCTGGCGGAACAGGACGTTAAAGACGTCGATATTACTTACTTCCGTGAGCTGGTCGGCGGCGTTGCAACTAACAGTGCATACCTCGACGGCCTGATGCAACCTTACCTGTCACGTCAGCTGGAAGAGCTGGGGCAGGTTGAGAAGGCTATCCTGCGTATCTCTCTGTTTGAGCTCAGCAAGCGTTCAGACGTTCCCTACAAAGTTGCGATTAATGAAGGGATTGAACTGGCTAAAGTGTTCGGCGCTGAAGACAGCCATAAGTTTGTCAACGGCGTGCTGGATAAAGCTGGCCCGTTCATCCGCCCAAACCGCAAATAATTCTCTAAGGCCGCTAATCACGGCCTGTTTTTTTACTCCCGGAATGCATTATGGCCTGTGGCGAATTTGAACTGATCGCGCGTTATTTTGACCGTGTGACCAGTTCCCGTCGTGATGTTGAAAAAGGCATCGGTGACGACTGCGCATTACTCAGCGTACCGGAAAAACAGACGCTGGCTATTAGCACTGACACACTGGTAGAAGGTGTGCATTTTCTGCGTGATATTCATCCCGCCGACCTCGGATACAAAGCGCTTGCCGTAAACCTGAGTGACCTGGCTGCCATGGGCGCCGATCCTGCATGGCTGACGCTGGCTCTGACGTTACCAGACATTAATGAAGACTGGCTGAAAGACTTTAGCGACAGCCTGTTTGAACTGCTCGATTACTACGATATGCAATTGATTGGCGGTGATACCACGCGCGGTCCCCTCAGTATGACGCTGGGCATTCACGGTCTGGTGCCGCAGGGCAGGGCATTGAAACGCAGTGGTGCACGCGTCGGTGACTGGATCTATGTGACCGGTACGCTGGGCGACAGCGCTGCGGGTCTTGAGCTGTTGCAGCATCATGTCAAGATTAACGATCCGGCTGCTCATGAAGTGTTGATCAAACGCCATCTGCGGCCGATGCCGCGCATCCTTCAGGGGCAGGCGCTGCGCGATCTGGCAAGTTCCGCGATCGACCTCTCCGATGGACTGATCTCCGATCTGGGCCATATTCTCAAAGCCAGCGACTGTGGGGCACGTCTGAATCTTGATGCACTACCGCTGTCGACCGTGCTGAAACAGCATTTTGAACCTCAGCAGGCGTTGCACTGGGCGCTGAGCGGCGGCGAAGATTATGAGCTGTGCTTTACCGTTCCTGAGATTAACCGTGGTGCGCTGGACGTGGCGCTGGGCTATCTGGGCGTGCCGTTTACCTGTATCGGACAGATTGCTCCGCAATCGGAAGGGCTAACGCTGTTGCAGGGTGATAAGCCGGTAGAGATGAACCTGAAAGGATTTGACCATTTTGGCTCGCGCTAAAGATGTGGCGAAAAGTCGCCTGAAGATGAGTAATCCGTGGCATCTGCTGGCGACCGGTTTTGGTAGTGGCCTGAGCCCGTGGATGCCAGGAACAGCAGGTTCACTGGCGGCCATCCCCTTCTGGTATCTGCTCAATTTACTGCCGCAGGATCTCTATTCCCTGGCGCTGTTGCTGGGTATCAGCATTGGCGTCTATCTTTGCCATCGCACGGCGAAGGATATGGGCGTACATGACCATGGCAGCATTGTCTGGGATGAGTTTATCGGGATGTGGATCACGCTGATGGCGATCCCGGTGAACAGCTGGCAGTGGGTACTGGCGGGCTTCCTGGTGTTTCGAGTGCTGGATATCTGGAAACCCTGGCCTATACGCTGGTTTGACCGCAACGTCCACGGCGGCATGGGCATAATGGTCGACGATATTATCGCCGGGGTTATCTCCGCCGGAATTTTGTTTGCCGCCGCGCACTACTGGCTGATGTGAATGTATCGGGTCGGGCATGCCGACCCCTACGAGCCGTTATCCGTTATTCGAATCCCACCACCGGATGCGGCTTATAAACACTTTCCAGTTCAATAATCTCTTCCTGACTTAATTCCACCTCTGCCGCTTTCACCAGATCCTCCAGTTGTTCGCTGCGCGATGCGCCAATAATCGGTGCGGTGACCGCGGGTTTGCTCAGCAACCAGGCCAGAGCAACTTGCGCACGACTCACGCCTTTATCTTTGGCAATATTCTCCACGCGCTGGGCGATCTCACCGTCATTTTCCTCGCTCTGGCTGTAGAGCGTCTGACCGTATTCATCGGAGACGGAACGGGCGGTCGTTTCGCCCCACGGGCGTGTCAGGCGGCCACGTGCCAGTGGGCTCCACGGCAGAACAGCAATCTTCTCTTTCAGGCACAGGGGGTGCATTTCCCGCTCTTCCTCTCGCTGGATCAGGTTGTACTGATCCTGCATGCTGACGAAGCGAGTCCAGCCGTGGCGATCGGCGGTACTCAGTGCCGTGGCAAACTGGCTGGCATGCATGGAGGAGGCCCCGATATAACGCGCTTTACCGGCCTTCACCACGTCGTGCAAGGCTTCCAGCGTCTCTTCCAGCGGCGTGTCGTAATCCCAGCGGTGGATTTGCAGCAGGTCGACGTACTCCATGCCCAGGCGTTGCAGACTGTCATCAATGGATTGCAGTATATTGGCACGCGACAGACCACCAGACAGGTTGCTCATTGGGAAATAGACCTTGGTGGCTACCACCACTTCGTCACGGCGGGCAAAATCTCGCAGTGCACGGCCCACGATCTCTTCGCTGCTGCCGTCAGAGTAGCTGTTGGCAGTGTCAAAAAAGTTGATTCCCGCATCCAGGGCCTGCTTAATCAGCGGGCGGCTGCTCTCTTCGGGTAGTGTCCAGGCGTGCTTGCCCCGATCGGGTTCACCATAGGTCATGCAGCCCAGGCAAAGGCGGGAAACGGTCAAATCCGTATTGGCTAACTGTAGGGTTTTCATATTGGCTCCTGCTATTTGTCCTGTGGTAATCATAGCAGGCAAAAAAAAGCTCCCGGTAAAAGGAGCATTTTGTATCACAGGGGGCGAGTTACTGTGCCAGCCAGGCGTCGATTTGCTGACGGATCCCGGCAGCGTCCAACAGGTAATCCGTGCGGACCTCGTCCTGAGTCCCCTGCGGAATAAATTCATCCGGCAGACCAATATTCAGCACCGGCACCAGCGTACGTTTTGCCATCAGTAATTCGTTGACGCCGCTACCAGCACCGCCTTTGATTGCGCCCTCTTCAAGAGTAATCAGTGCGTCATGGCTGGCCGCCAGTTCGAGGATTAACGCGTCATCCAGCGGTTTTACAAAGCGCATATCCACCAGCGTGGCATCCAGGGCTTCCGCCGCTGCCGCCGCTTCTGGCAGTAATGTCCCGAAGTTGAGGATAGCCAGTGAGCTACCCTGACGCAGCTTACGAGCTTTGCCCAGAGGCAGAGCCGCCAGTGGTTCAATGGTTGCTCCCGTGCCGTTACCACGCGGGTAACGTACTGCGCTTGGACCGCTGTTGTGGTGATAGCCGGTGTAAAGCATCTGGCGACATTCGTTCTCGTCGCTTGGGGTCATGATGACCATATTGGGAATGCATCGCAGGAAGGCAATATCAAATGCCCCCTGGTGGGTCTGGCCATCGGCACCGACAATGCCGCCACGGTCGATAGCAAACAGCACGGGCAGCTTCTGGATGGCGACATCATGAATCAGCTGATCGTAGGCTCGCTGCAGGAAGGTGGAATAAATCGCCACCACCGGCTTGTAACCACCAATCGCCAGCCCGGCGGCAAAGGTTACCGCGTGCTGCTCGGCAATCGCCACGTCAAAATACTGCTGTGGATAGTCACGCGAGAAGCTGACCATACCGGAGCCTTCACGCATGGCAGGCGTTACCGCCATCAGTTTGCTGTCTTCAGCGGCGGTTTCACTCAGCCACTGGCCAAAAATTTTCGAATAGCTTGGCAGGCCTTCGGCACTTTTTGGTAGCAGGCCACTGGCCGGGTCGAATTTTGGTACGGCATGCCAGCTGATGGGATCTTTCTCTGCCGGAGCGTAGCCTTTGCCTTTTTTGGTCATCACATGCAGGAACTGCGGGCCTTTCAGGGCACGCATATTACGCAATGTATGCACCAACGCCAGTACGTCGTGACCATCGACCGGGCCAATATAATTGAAGCCCAGCTCCTCAAATAACGTGCCTGGCACCACCATCCCTTTCAGGTGTTCTTCCGTGCGCTTGACCAGCTCTTTGATGGGTGGCAGACCGCCCAGCACCTTTTTGCCCCCTTCACGCAGGCGTGAATAGGTTTTCCCGGAGAGGATCTGCGCCAGGCGATTGTTTAACGCGCCGACGTTTTCTGAGATCGACATTTCGTTGTCGTTCAGTACCACCAGCAAATCAGCTTTGATATCGCCCGCATGGTTCATGGCTTCGAAAGCCATACCTGCGGTGATGGCACCGTCGCCGATAACACAGGCGGTACGGCGATCTTTACCTTCTTTACCTGCTGCCACCGCCATTCCCAGCCCGGCACTGATCGAGGTGGATGAGTGGCCGACATTGAGAACGTCGAACTCACTTTCATCGCGCCATGGGAACGGGTGCAGGCCATTTTTTTGGCGAATAGTACCGATACGGTCGCGTCGTCCGGTCAGGATCTTATGCGGGTAGGCCTGATGGCCCACATCCCACACCAGATGATCGAACGGCGTGTTATAGACATAGTGCAGTGCCACAGTAAGTTCCACCACGCCAAGACCAGACGCAAAATGACCGCTGGAGCGGCTGACGCTGTCGAGCAGATACTGGCGCAGCTCGTCACAGAGTTTTGGCAGGCTCTCTTTCGGTAGCAAACGTAATTCTTGCACCGTGCTTGCCAGAGCAAGCGTCGGGTATTTTGCAGGTTCAAAACTCATCAGTGACTCATTTGAAGTTATTTATCGCGTTCAATTATAAAGCCTGCCAACGCCCGCAGTGGGGCCGTGTTGTAAGACTGTGCGGCAAGCGTTTCTAATGCGCTGAGGGACTCCTGATAGAGATCCCATGCTTTTGCCCGCGCACTGTCAAGTCCCATCAGTGCCGGGTAGGTGCTCTTACCTAATTGCTGATCGGCTCCCTGCCGTTTGCCGAGTACGGCAGTATCGCCAATAACATCGAGAATATCATCCTGCACCTGGAAGGCGAGGCCGATCGCATTAGCATAGCGATCAAGCGCGGGCAGTGCTGCACGCCCGGGTTCGCCAGCAGCCAGTGCACCCAGGCGAACGGCAGAGCGGATCAGCGCGCCCGTCTTATGGCGATGAATCTGCTCCAACTCATGTAAATTGACCTGCTTGCCTTCGGCGGCGAGATCCAGCGCTTGGCCCCCGCACATGCCTGCCACACCACTGGCCTGAGCCAGCTCCGACAGCATAGCAATACGCGCTTCAGCCGCCACACCGGGCATCGGTGTATCGGCAAGGATAGAAAAGGCCAGAGTCTGTAACGCATCCCCTGCAAGAATGGCTGAATCTTCGCCAAACTTAATATGGCAGGTGGGCTGGCCACGTCGCAGACTGTCATCATCCATTGCTGGCAGGTCGTCGTGGATCAGGGAATACGCGTGAATACATTCAACGGCAGCGGCTGGCGCATCGAGCGCAGCATCGTCAGCATGCAGCATTTCACCCGTGGCATACACCAGGAATGGGCGCAACCGCTTACCCCCCAATAATGCACCATATTCCATGGCATTCACCAGAGGAGTACTCTGAAAGGGAAGTTGCGCAATAAATCGTTGCAGTGCGGCATTCACCCGCTGATAGTGCGCGGTGAGTAACACGTTGAAATCCATCAGTCATTTTCCGGCGTGAAAGGCGTCAGGTCGGCGTTCTTGTCATCGCTCAGTAAAATCTGTACGCGCTGTTCAGCCTGTTGCAGCGTCTGTTGCCCGGTACGGGCCAACTGTACGCCCCGCTCAAATTCATTCAGCGCATCTTCCAGCGGCAGGTTACCGCTTTCGAGGCGGGTGACGATCTGCTCAAGCTGTTGCAGTGAGGTTTCGAAACTGACGGGCTGTTCGGCTTTTTTCGGCATTTTGGGTCCTGACTTATCATTTTCATCAGTGAGCGCTCATGGTAGCTGACTCTAAATGATTAGCAAAATATCCCTGCATTTTTCGTGTTGCCGGGAAGGGGAATCAGGGCCGCAGATGAAGAAGCAGCCACTGTACAAAGATGATATACTACTGCGCCTGGATGCAAAGGGCGTAAGCCAATTTGCAAGACTCTGATTTTATCAGTTAAGTGCCCTCCTTTTCAGCACTTAATTACCTGACGAATACATGCCGCCATGAAGTTTATCATTAAGTTATTCCCTGAAATTACGATCAAAAGTCAGTCTGTACGCCTGCGCTTTATCAAAATCCTCACCGGTAACATCCGCAACGTTCTCAAACATTACGATGAAACCCTCGCCGTGGTTCGCCACTGGGACAACATCGAAGTCCGTGCCAAAGATGAAAACCAGCGAGCGGCGATTGTCGCTGAACTGACGCGCATCCCCGGCATTCATCATGTGCTGGCGGTGGAAGACCGTTCATACACCGATGTGCATCATATTTTTGAGCAGGTTCTGGAAATGAACCGCGAGCGCATTGAAGGCAAGACATTCAGCGTGCGTGTGAAACGCCGTGGAAAGCATGAGTTCAGCTCGCAAGATGTGGAACGCTACGTCGGCGGTGGTCTGAATCAGCATGTCGCAACGGCTCAGGTCCAGCTTAACCGGCCTGAAGTGACCGTGAATCTGGAAATTGAAGACGATCGCCTGATTCTGGTGACTGCTCGCTATGAAGGGATCGGTGGTTATCCAATCGGCACCCAGGAAGATGTGTTATCGCTGATTTCCGGTGGTTTTGACTCCGGCGTGTCCAGCTATATGCTGATGCGCCGTGGGTGTCGCGTGCATTATTGCTTCTTTAACCTCGGTGGCGCTGCCCATGAAATTGGTGTTCGCCAGGTGGCGCACTACCTGTGGAAGCGTTACGGCAGCTCGCACCGCGTGCGTTTTGTCGCGATTAACTTCGAGCCGGTGGTAGGCGAGATCCTCGAAAAAGTCGATGATGGTCAGATGGGCGTGGTGCTGAAACGTATGATGGTTCGTGCGGCATCGAAAGTCGCAGAGCGCTACGGTGTTCAGGCGCTGGTAACGGGTGAGGCCTTAGGTCAGGTATCCAGTCAGACGCTGACCAACCTGCGTCTGATCGATAACGCCAGCGATACGCTGATCCTGCGTCCGCTGATCTCACATGACAAAGAACACATCATCAAGATTGCTCGTGAAATCGGAACGGAAGATTTCGCCCGGACGATGCCGGAATATTGCGGTGTGATCTCTAAAAGCCCGACAGTGAAAGCCGTTAAAGCGAAGATCGAAGCTGAAGAGCAGAATTTTGACTTCAGTATTTTGGATCGTATGGTGGATGAAGCGACCAACGTCGATATTCGCCAGATCGCGGAGAAGACAGAAGAAGAAGTGGTTGAAGTCGAAACTGTGGCTTCTTTCTCTGACAACGATGTGATTCTGGATATCCGCTCTAACGATGAGCAGGATGCACGACCGCTGGCGCTGGATGGCGTGGAAGTGAAACCGTTGCCGTTCTATAAACTGGGGACGCAGTTTGGCGACCTCGATCAGAGTAAAACCTGGTTGCTGTACTGTGAACGTGGCGTGATGAGCCGCTTGCAGGCACTCTACCTGCATGAGCAGGGCTTTAAAAACGTTAAAGTGTATCGTCCTTAAGTTTGTTCCATCCTGGCTTACTTGCCATTTCGCGTCCGGGCAGTGCTCGCCATCCTCACGTACTGATGTACGCTGCGGTGGCTGTGCGCTGGCCGGACGCGAACTGGCTGCGCCGCCGACGTCTGGTGTGTCCGGTCGCACACTTACAAAAAATTAATCGCGGTAATCGTAAATCCCGGCAGCCAGCACCATCTGCTCTGCCACTTCCCGCGCTTTCTCTTTTCCTGCCACTAAATCGATCAGCTTCAGTGCAAAATCAATCGCGGTGCCTGGCCCCTGGCTGGTCAGCAGATTAACGCGCCTGTCCCACACCACGCGACGATCCATCCATTTCTCTTCCGGAATGGTCTCTTTCAGACCCGGATACCCCGTCATATTGCCGACGGGAAACAGATCGTGCGGTATCAACACGGTGCCTGCGGCGGCGCAGATCGCGGCCACAATTCTTCCCGCCTGATTAAAATGACGTACGGTCTCTACCAGCAGTGGGCTATCGCGGAAGCATTCCGCGCCTTTCAAGCCACCGGGCAGCACAATGGCGGCATAGTCATCGTCGGCCACTTCCACCAGCGGTGCATCGGCCAGCAGTCTGACGCCGCGCGAACAGACGATTTCGCAGTTGCCATCGTCAGCGACGCTGGCAGTGACCACCTTGATCCCGGCACGCACCAGTAAATCTATGGTGGTGACGGCTTCGGTCTCTTCACTCCCAGGTGCCAGGCAAACCAGAACCGATGGATTCGCGGTCATAATCTTGTTCCTTTCGCTTAATAAATTCGTAAAGACGGCTATTTTCCGGGGTAGTGATCCCCTGTGCGCGCGCACGACGGATAACATAGCCATTGATGTAGTCAATTTCGGTGCGCCGTTGTGCGCGAATATCCTGCAACATAGACGATGTGTTACCCGCCGTACTGCGAATCACTTCCAGCACATAGTCGATCAACCACTCACGTGAGGTGTGCTGGCCTTCGCGCTCCATGACGGCGGCAACCTCATTGCTTAAGGCTTCGATCTCCGGGCGATGTTCGGCCAGTTCACCATTTGTGCAGTCGTAGAAGACAGTCAGTGGGTTGATCACACAGTTAACTGCCAGTTTTTGCCAGGCGGCGGAGGCAACGTTATTGTGCCAGGCAACGTCAGGCAATGCGCGATGTAGCACTTCTGCCAGTTCGCTCATGTCGGCTCCCGCAGTCGTGACGGGGCCAATATGGGTAATGCCGGAAGCAACATGCACGATGACAGTGCCATCGCGTCTGGCGGCATGGGTGGTGACACCTCGTAAAAGGGGTTGCGGCAGGCCTTTCAACTCGTCCAGCGTACCCATGCCGTTATGCAACAGCAGCACCGGACAGTGCGCGGGCAGGACAGACTGCATATTCTTTACCGATTCTGAAACCTGCCAGGCCTTTAGCGTGACAATCAGTAATTCGCTGTCAGCGAGAAAGGTGGGGTCATTAGCAATGAATGTTTTATTCGCTGTCTCGCCATTCAGGCCGACTACGTTCACCGAGCAATAAGGCTGCGGAACCCGCAACCAGCCCTGAACGTCATGTCCCTGTTGTTCAAGTGCAGCCAGCCAGATCTGCCCCAAAGCTCCGCATCCAAGTACGGTAATTTTCATTGTTCCTCCCCGCGTGCGGGTTGAGTTAACCGTCCTGCTCATTATTATAGCTTTCAGCGCCAGCGGTTTTATTTACCTGCTGCAAGCAGGTATTATGCCTGTCACTTTAGTATCAGGAGAATAGATCATGCCATCTTTCGATATCGTTTCTGAAATTGATATGCAGGAAGTGCGTAACGCAGTAGATACTGCTAACCGTGAAATCGCTACCCGTTTCGATTTTCGCGGTGTAGAAGCCAGCTTTGAGCTGATTGAGAAGAACGAATCCATCAAAGTATTAAGTGAGTCTGACTTCCAGGTGAAGCAGCTGGTGGATATTCTGCGTGAAAAGCTGTTGAAGCGCGGGATTGAAGGGGCTGCACTGGACGTTCCTGAGCAGATTGTACACAGCGGTAAGAGCTGGAGCGTCGAGGCCAAAATGAAAAAAGGCATCGAAAGCGACATCGCTAAGAAACTGGTTAAGCAGATCAAAGACAGCAAAATCAAAGTACAGACGCAGATCCAGGGTGATGAACTGCGCGTAACCGGTAAATCTCGTGACGATTTGCAGGGCGCGATGGCATTAGTGCGTAAAGCGGATTTGGGGCAGCCGTTCCAGTTCAAAAACTTCCGCGACTAGTGATCTGACCGGTCGGGAAAAACGATTATCCAGAGAGGTAGACCGGAAAAAGGGTCGACCACAACGGGTCTTTTTTAGCTGATCATTGTCGATATAAGGGGCGGGCCTTCTCTTTCGGTCCGCCCGTTTGCGTATTATGCCGCGGTGGCAATCAGCTTTTCTATTTCGGCGCGGCTGGTCACCTTGCTGTCAATTTTCACGTAAGCACTGCGCTCTTCCGGCACGATAAACACTGCGGCCACGCCCGGCTGGGCTTTCAAACGTCGCTCCAGAACCTCTTTGTCTTCATGACTCGCTTCCAGAGTAATGCGCAGGCTACTGACGTAAGGCGGCTCCTGCATACTCAGGCTGACCAGCAACCAGATGACGGCTATCAACGCGCCAATCAGAAAGACGCTTTGTGCGTCAATGTGACCATACACCCAGCCGCCCATGCTGCCACCAATCGCCACACCGAGGAACTGGCTGGTGGAGTAAAGCCCCATCGCTGTCCCTCTGTAACCAGGAGGGGACTCTTTGCTTACCAGAGAAGGCAGAATCGCTTCCATCAGGTTAAAGCCGATAAAGAACAGCTGTACACCAATCACTAACGTCCAGAAATGATTACCGGCACCCCACAGCACCACCTCGGCTATCAGCATTAATACCACGCAGCCGACAAAGACGCGCTTCATACGGCGTTTGACTTCAGCATAGATAATGAACGGTAGCACACTGGCAAAGGCGATCAGCATGGTGACCAGATATACTTTCCAGTGCTCGGCAGGAGGAAGCCCTGCTTGCTCAAATTGCCCGGGTAGGGCAACGAAGCTCGACATCAGCAGAACGTGCAGGCACAGAATACCGATATTCAGCTTCACCAGGCGGCTGTTGGTCAATACATCACGGATGCTGCCCTTAACGATGCCGGACTCACGATTAAGCATGTGGTTTGACGTCGATGGCACCACCAGAAGGGTGATAACGATCCCAGCGCTAGCCAGCAATGCAATCATCCAGAACAATGCGTGCAGGCCAAAAGCGTGAGTAATCACTGGGCCGAGTACCATCGCAATGGCAAAGGTAACGCCGAAGCTGATACCGATAAACGCCATCGCTTTGGTGCGGTTCTGTTCACGCGTCAGGTCCGACAGCAGAGCCATTACCGCAGCAGCAATGGCGCCGGAGCCCTGTAAGGCACGCCCGAGGATAACCCCCCAGATTGACGTAGTCATGGCAGCGATCACGCTACCCAAAACAAAAATCAATAACCCACCCACAATCAGCGGTTTACGGCCAATGCGGTCAGATAGAAGTCCAAAGGGAATTTGAAATATAGCCTGTGCTAAACCGTAGATGCCAATGGCGAATCCAATTAATGCCTCACTGGCTCCCTGTAATGCCATGCCATAAGTGGTAAGAACGGGTAATACCATAAACATTCCCAGCATCCGCAGGGAAAAAACCGTCCCCAAACCCCAGGTCGCGCGCAGCTCGATCGGAGTCATTTTATTATCGTTCATTACTACCTCAGTCTGTCGTATGCACATAGTTTATGTGTGAGGGGAGGGCGGGTAAAACATTACTTTTTATTCAGTCGTAACAAAAAGAAAGGGCGCGAAATCGCGCCCTTAGTAGTGATGTGCTTACTGTTACCTGATGTACGTCAGCAGGTCTTTGGAGGCGGGGGTCATGAAGTCGACAGACATCATCACGCTTAACGCGGTGATGGCAACAATCGAGAACACAAACAGCTTACGCGCCCAGACACGATCGTTCTGAGTTTTGTAACCTGACAGTGCCATACCCAGCCACCAGACGCTGACCGCAGCTGCCACAACCAGGTATTTATACCCGGCATAGCCCACCAGCGTCAGCATCAGTGTGGCAACCATAAACGCGATGATATACAGCGTGATATGGTTCTTCGCCACAGAGATACCTTTCACCACCGGCAGAACCGGGATATTGGCCGCCTGGTAATCTTTAAAGCGGAAGATAGCAATCGCATAAGAATGCGGCATCTGCCACAGGCTAAAGATAGCCAGCAGAATCAATGCACCAGCATCAAACTGGTTGGTGACGGCGCAGTAGCCAATCACTGGAGGCGCAGCTCCGGAAAGACTGCCAATCAGAGTGCCGTATACGGAGTTGCGCTTCATGTACAGGCTGTAAACGCCGACATAAACCACAAAACCCATCACCGCCAGCCACATGGCCAACGGATTTGCTCCGAAATACAGCATTGCGAAGCCAGCAATACCCAAAACGGTTGCATAAACCAGGCTTAATTTCGGAGATATAAGGCCTTTAACCAGCACCCGATTCTTGGTTCTCTCCATTTTTTTGTCGATATCACGGTCGATAAAGTTGTTATAAACACAACCTGATGCAACCACCAGCGAGACGCCGACTAAGGTGAAGAGAAACAGGGAATAGTCAATGCTGCCTTTAGAAGCCAGCAGAAACCCCCCGATGACAGAAATTAAATTTCCGAAAATAATTCCTGGTTTTGTTACTTGCAGGTATTGCTTAATCATCACAGTAGCTCTGTTAGTGGCTCATCATGTTGTAGTTGAGGTTCCACATAATCCATAGCGAGCCGACAACAACAATCAGGATGATAAGTGCTGCAAACACGATAGCAATCAGGTTCCAGCCGCCCTCAGACTTGCTGTCCAGGTGGAGGAAATAGACCAGGTGCACCAGCACCTGGACTACCGCACACACCAGAACAACGGCGAGGATGGTCGCTTTAGAAGCGCCGCCGTCCATGACCATCCAGAATGGGATACCCGTCAGAATGATCGACAGGATAAAGCCGATCATATAAGACTTCACGCTACCATGAGAAGCGCCATGCTCAGTTGCTGAATGGCTCATTACATAACCCCCATCAGGTAAACAATGGTGAATACGCAGATCCACACCACATCCAGGAAGTGCCAGAACAAGCTCAGACACATAATACGGGTGCGGTTGCTATCAGTCAGACCACGTTTAGCAATCTGATACATCAACACCAGCATCCAGATCAGGCCTGAAGTCACGTGCAGACCGTGGGTGCCCACCAGCGTGAAGAACGCGGAGAGGAAGCCACTACGATCCGGACCGAAGCCTTCTTTAATCAGGTGATGGAATTCATAGATTTCCATACCGATGAAGCCCAGACCAAACAGGAAGGTCATCGCAAGCCAGCCGATAACTGCACCTTTCTGCTTGTTGTTCATGTTGATAACAGCCATACCATAGGTAATGGAGCTCAACAGAAGCAGGGCGGTTTCCACCAGGACGAAGGGCAGTTCAAAGATGTCTTTGCCTGCCGGGCCGCCCGCAGTGTTATTAACCATCACACCATACGTCGCAAACAGCGTTGCGAAGATGATGCAGTCACTCATCAGGTAGATCCAGAAGCCGAAGACTTTGTTGGCGCCTGTATCGTGGTGATGATGCCCATGCTCCGCATGGGCGTCGTGGTGTTTAGTCACAGTTTCAGTCGACATTTTTCAGACCTGCTTTGCTAATTTCGTCAAAGTGCTGATTTTCGATTTTCTGAACTTCAGCAACAGGAACGTAGTAATCCACGTCTTCGTCAAAGCTCTTGACGATCCAGGACACGATCATGCCCAGGAATGACAGGCCTACCAGCCACCAGATGTGCCAGATTGCTGCAAAACCAAAGACCGCACAGAAGAAACCAATGACGACACCAGCACCGCTGTTTTTCGGCATATGAATTTCTTCATAGTGAGCCGGCTGCTTATAGGCTTCGCCTTTTTCCTTCATTTCCCAGAACGCATCACGCTCGTGAATTTCAGGAACAACAGCAAAGTTATAGAACGGTGGTGGTGAAGAGGTTGCCCACTCCAGAGTACGTCCGCCCCACGGGTCACCGGTCACATCACGCAGCTGCTCACGGTCACGGACCGAAACATAGAACTGAGTGATCTGGCAAATAACACCACAAGCAATCAGACCAGCACCACATGCGGCAATAACCAACATTGAGTGGAACTGAGGATCGATGTCCTGGCTAATACGACGGGTCATGCCCATGAAGCCCAGCACGTACAGCGGCATAAAGGCAACGAAGAAGCCAATAATCCAGAACCAGAACGCGCGGATACCCCAGGTTTCATTCAGTTTGAAGCCGAATGCTTTCGGGAACCAGTAAGTCACACCAGCAAAGCAACCGAACACCACACCACCGATAATCACGTTATGGAAGTGGGCAATCAGGAACAGACTGTTGTGCAGCACGAAGTCTGCACCTGGCACGGCCAGCAGTACCCCGGTCATACCACCTACAGAGAAGGTGACCAGGAAGCCAACGGTCCACAGCATACAGGAGTGCATTTCAATGCGGCCCTGGTACATGGTGAACAGCCAGTTGAAGATTTTAACACCGGTCGGAATGGCGATGATCATCGTCATAATACCGAAGAAGGCGTTAACGTTGGCACCTGCACCCATGGTGAAGAAGTGGTGCAGCCACACGATAAAGGACAGGATGGTAATAACTACCGTAGCCCAAACCAGTGAGGTATAGCCAAACAGACGTTTTTTCGAGAAGGTAGCAACAACTTCCGAGAACACACCGAAGACCGGCAGCACAAGGATGTAAACTTCCGGATGACCCCAAACCCAAATCAGGTTGACGTACATCATCATGTTGCCGCCCATATCATTGGTAAAGAAATGGAAACCAAGATAACGGTCAAGGGTCAGCAGAGCCAGGGTCACGGTCAGAACCGGGAACGCGGCGATGATCAGCACGTTGGTGCACAGGGAAGCCCAGGTGAACACCGGCATTTTAAACATGGTCATGCCAGGTGCACGCATCTTCATGATGGTCACGAAGAAGTTGATACCTGTCAGGGTCGTACCGATACCGGAAAGCTGTAGACTCCATATCCAGTAGTCAACACCGACCCCCGGACTGTATTCCGCCCCCGAAAGTGGTGGGTATGCCAGCCAGCCGGTCTGTGCGAATTCGCCCACACCCAGTGACAGGTTAACCAGAACCACACCAACCATGGTGAACCAGAAGCTCAGGTTGTTGAGGAACGGGAAGGCCACATCGCGTGCGCCGATCTGTAATGGAACAGCAATGTTCATCAGACCAACAACAAACGGCATCGCTACGAAGAAGATCATGATCACGCCGTGGGCGGTGAAAATCTGATCGTAGTGGTGTGGTGGCAAAATGCCGGCTTCACCCGCGGAGGCAAGCACCTGCTGAGTACGCATCATTACCGCATCGGCAAAGCCACGTAGCAACATGACAAATGCCAGAATGATGTACATGATACCGAGTTTTTTGTGGTCAACTGAGGTCAGCCACTCGGTCCACAGATATTTCCACTTACCGAAGTAAGTCAGTGCGGCGACCAGCGCCAGACCGCCAAGAATAATGGCGGCAACCGTAACCATGATAATCGGTTCATGATACGGCACTGCATCCAGTGTTAATTTTCCAAGCATCGTATTATTCCTCGGCTCCCGCGTGAGCGGCATTGCTCATATCCATGCCTTCATGGCCTTCGCCGTGGGACATGTCCATGCTTCCACCGTGGTTCATCTTGAACTGACCGATAATGTCTTTAAACAGTCCAGGTTTCACACTTGAGAAGAATTCAACCGGGTGATTTTCGCTAGGCGCAGCCAGCTTATTAAAATCATCCATTGTCATGAGGGTGTCTGGTGACTGTTTTGCTTTAGCAACCCACTGCTCGAAAGACGCTTCGTCAGGAGTAGCAATCGCTTTAAACTTCATACCAGAGAAACCACGACCACTGAAGTTCGAGGAAATACCGTCAAAGGTGCCGGCTTCATTAGCAATCAAGTTCAATCTTGTCTGCATGCCCGCCATAGCGTAAATCTGGCTACCGAGGGTAGGGATGAAGAAGGAGTTCATGACGGTGTTCGAGGTAATCTTGAAGCTCACAGGGCGGTTAGCCGGGAAAGCAATCTGATTAACGGTGGCAATACCCTGTTCCGGGTAAATGAACATCCATTTCCAGTCAAGAGAGACAACTTCGATCACGACAGGTTTCGCGTCAGATGCCAGTGGCTTGCTTGGTTCCAGTGCATGGGTTGATTTCCACGTCAGAATGCCAAGGAAGACAATGATCAAGATCGGCACAGTCCATACTACGGCTTCCACTTTGTTCGAGTGGGACCAGTTTGGGCTGTACTTCGCATTGGTGTTAGATGCCCGATATTTCCAGGCGAACACCACGGCCATCAAGACTGCGGGGATCACGACGATCATCATCAGGCCGAAGGCCGTCAAAATCAGCGAACGTTGCTCCATTGCAATCTGTCCTTTGGGATTTAATAACGCACTATCACAACCACTTAACAAAATCATGCTTGCGATTAATGACAAAATCCCCAAACTTTTATTGTATTTCCTGAGTCTCATTTAACGACCTCAATGACAAGGGCTCTATTGTCGTTTAAGTGTGGCGGCATTTTACGGGAAGGTTTCAGTACTGTAAACCTGCAACAGGTTGTGTCAGCGGGGTGTTGACACCTTTTGCAAAGACTGTCACATATGTTGCCGTAAGTGACAAAATATGAATGCTGGCAAAGGGTTGGCATCAATATAACAAAATCCAATAGAAAAAACCGTACAAAAATTGTATCTGCTATAACCAGGCATTTAATGCACCATTTATTTAACATCTCATTATCAATTGTGTGATATTGATTAACTAAATTTAATTACGCACCGGGTTTTAATACCTGAAAATGAGGGGGAAGATTCGTCAGGATTTTTTTTAAACGACTTAATAAAGGATAAAAATAATATTTCTCGTCAAGCCATCAACTTTTCTGATGTGTTACCTGCGTGCCGCACTCCCTGTGCGGCAAAAGTCACTCGAATTGTTAACCCATTGTTGGTTAAATAATTTTCTTAACATTTCTCGAATGCAAAGACATTATCGCTGATTTACGATGTTTGCATGGGATTTCCGCAGCGCCAGGAAGTCCAGCAGTGTTCCCGTCACAATCCCGCCCAGTACCAGCAGAATACCTGCTTCAAACAGACGGGTACTCAACTCGGGGTAGGAGAACCAGTCCAGCGCATCCATCGCCAGCACCAGCAGCCAGACAGCCAGCAGTGCACAGCCAGCAATCAGTCCGCGCACTGCCCAGCGATAGCCGGAGCGATAGGCGGTTCGCGGCAGAAAGTCAGGATGAGTTTGTGCATATTCCAGCGTCGAACGGCATCCGAGCAGTAATAGCAGTCCGGGCAGTGCTGCCACCACAGAGAAGGCATAAAACGTCGGCCAGCCCCAGGACTCAACAAACCATCCCGCCACAGGTCCCACATAGACGCGACCCACCGCTGAGAGCGCAGAGAGCAGGGCAAATTGAGTCGCCGAAAACGAACGGTTACACAACGTCATCAATAGCGCCACGAAGGCAGCAGTACCCATCCCACCGCACAGATTTTCCACGGTCACTGCGGCTGCCATGCTGTAAAGGTGCTTGTCAGTGACTGACAGGATCCAGTAACCCAGATTGGACACCGCTTGTAAAATACCGAACAGCATCAGGGCGCGAAACAGGTTAAGACGTTGCATCAGCACACCGCCTGCCAGTGCACCGATGATGGTGGCGACCAGGCCGAGTGTTTTGTTGACCAATCCAACATCACCTGCATCAAATCCGACGCCACGGATCAAAAAAATGGTGGTCAGGCTGGCAGCAAAAGCATCGCCCAGCTTATAAAGGACAATCAGTGACAGAATCAGCCAGGCATTATTGCGGTTGAAGAAATCGCGCAGTGGGGCAATAACGGCTTCTTCCAGTGTCTGTGGGCGATCAACGGTAGCATCTGGCTCTTTAGCCAGTAAGGTGGCTATCACACCCGGCAGCATCATTGCGGCCATCAGCCACCAGATCGCCTGCCAGCCGAGAAAACGATCTGCCAGCCACAGTGCCAGCCCGCCGGAGACCAGCATTGCCAGCCGATAGCCCAGTACGCTAATTGCCGCACCGCTACCGCGCTCAGTGGCGGACAGCACATCCGTCTTCCAGGCATCAAACACAATATCCTGAGAGGCCGAACAAAATGCGACCAGCACCGCCAGCGCTGCCAGCAGAGTCAAATCGCGTGAAGGTTGCATAAAGCCCATCAGTGCGATCCCGACGATCAGCAACAACTGAGTGACTAACAACCAGCCACGTCTGCGCCCAAGAAATGGCGGCGTGTAACGGTCCATCAGCGGTGACCAGAGGAACTTAAAGACGTAAGCCTGTCCGACGAGGGAAAAGAATCCGATGGTTTTAATATCGATATTCTCAACGGCCATCCACGCCTGAAGCGTACCCGATGTGAGCGCGAGCGGCAGACCAGAAGCGAAGCCGAGGAATAAAAGAAGGGCAGAGTTGCGTCGGGTAAAGATGTGCAGATAGTGGTTAGGCATACGGACCTTACATCAGGCCCGGCGTCCTGCCGGGCCAGAGGGATTAACGCGCGTTTTGCTTGATGAAGTCGTTAACGCTGGTGTCCTGCGCCATATCGGCAATCACGTCACCGAGGGTGCTGTTGACGACATTCGTGATTTTCTGATTATTTGCGGCGAACGCACCTTCAACACTGCTGGTCTGGCGGTAGTTTTTCACCTGCTTACTGCCATTTTTAGCCGTAGCGATGATAGAAATATCCGCTTTAGTGGTGATGCTGTAACGCACATTACCCTGGGTAACGTCAGCGTACAGGCCATTCACCACGATTTGCAGATCAACAGCGCCGCTTGGGCCGACCATATAACCGCGTGCGGTCATCTGCTTCTCCAGTGTTTCCTGTAACAGGAAACGCAGATCGCGAGACGGGGTCAGGGTGATCAGCTGGCCGTCGCGGTTAACTTTCGCCAGCGCCTGATCGCTACGCTGATCGGCACCCGTGATGCTGATAGTGATGCCCATCAGGCTTGGATCACGCTGTGGCAGCTGAATTTTTGGTGAAATGTCGAGCGTATTGCTGCTCCCTGCGCAGCCAGCCAGAATTAACACGGCCAGCAGAGGGAAAAATAATTTTTTTAACATGCTTATTTTCTCGATTACGTGAGTAGTATTGCTGACAAAACTGCGGTCATCATATCATTGCCTGTCGGCAGGGGAAGCCCCGATCGAGCGTAAATTCATCGCGTTGCGGAATTTTCAGACTTAATGAGACTCAGGCATTCGACCTCGTGATAGGCGATGTGTTGCATGGCGGTGATTGAAAAGTAAATGCCATCAGGAAAAAAACGCTAAAGTGCGTCGGTTTTACACAAAAACCGACTACGATTTAAAGGGATGGGGCGCAGTTCTCTGCATCAAAGGAGTCCAGGTATGATCCGTGAACAAATAGAAGAAAAGTTACGAACGGCGTTTTCTCCTGTGCATCTTGAGGTGCATGATGAAAGCTATCGCCATAATGTGCCTGCGGGCGCTGAGAGTCACTTCAAGGTGGTGATTGTCAGTGACAGCTTTAACGATCAGCGTTTTCTAACCCGCCACCGGGCTATTTACGGGGTGCTGGCGGATGAGCTGGCCGGCAGTGTGCACGCACTGGCACTTCACAGTTATACCTTGAAAGAGTGGGAGGGTTTACAAGATACCGTTCCATCCTCACCTAACTGCCGTGGTGCCGGTACGCTGGCCTGACCCGACGCAAAAAACTGAAAACGGCCTGTTGGCCGTTTTTTCATTTATAGAGCCAGAAAAATGTGGCAGTCAGCAAATTCTTGCGATTTGGCAGCAAAAATGTAAAAAGTAGCGGGGTCCGGGCGAGAGTGTAGCCTCGACTCATTAAGACGTTGCCGCTATAATGCTGCGTCTATTTTTTTCCGGAATGTCTTCGGGATGCTTCTGTGAAACAGGGAATGTGGTTCTGACATCAGAAGCCGTCCCGGTTCTTAGATACACCCTGGTCATCCAGTGGTGTTTGTCTGAAGTTGACCGAGCACGTGATTTTTTGAGGTAATAAGATGCAAGTTTCAGTAGAAACAACTCAGGGCCTGGGCCGTCGCGTAACGATTACCGTAGATAAAGATGTGATCGAAAACGCGGTGAAAAGTGAGCTGGTCAGCGTAGCTAAGAAAGTGCGCATCGACGGTTTCCGCAAAGGAAAAGTACCGATGACTGTTGTTGAACAGCGTTACGGTGCTTCTGTTCGCCAGGACGTCCTGGGCGATCTGATGCAGCGCGGCTTTGTCGATGCGATCATCAAAGAAAAAATTAATCCGGCTGGCGCACCGCAGTACGTACCAGGCGAATACAAAACCGGTGAAGACTTCACATTCTCAGCTGAATTTGAAGTGTACCCGGAAGTTGAGCTGAAGGGTCTGGAAGCAATCGAAGTTGAAAAACCGGTTGTTGAAGTGACTGATGCTGACGTTGATACCATGCTGGACACTCTGCGCAAGCAGCAGGCCACCTGGAAAGAAACCGACGCTGCAGCGACTGCTGAAGATCGTGCAACCATCGATTTCTCCGGTTCTGTAGATGGTGAAGAGTTCGAAGGCGGCAAAGCGTCTGACTTCGTACTGGCAATGGGCCAGGGTCGTATGATCCCTGGTTTCGAAGAAGGTGTTGTTGGCCACAAAGCGGGCGAGACCTTTACTATCGACGTTAACTTCCCGGACGATTACCACGCTGAGAACCTGAAAGGTAAAGCAGCGAAGTTTGAAATCGTACTGAAGAAAGTTGAAGAGCGCGAGCTGCCAGAGTTCACTGAAGAGTTCATCAAGCGTTTCGGCGTTGAAGATGGTTCTGTCGCGGGTCTGCGTGCAGAAGTGCGCAAGAACATGCAGCGTGAGCTGAAAGGTGCCGTGCGTAACCGCGTGAAATCTCAGGCAATCGACGGTCTGGTGAAAGCCAATGACATCGATGTTCCTGCTGCTTTGATTGACGGTGAGATTGACGTGCTGAAGCGTCAGGCTGCACAGCGCTTTGGTGGTAACGAAAAGCAAGCTCTGGAGCTGCCTCGTGAACTGTTCGAAGAGCAGGCTAAACGCCGCGTAGTTGTCGGTCTGCTGTTGGGCGAAGTGATTCGTACTCACGAGCTGAAAGCTGACGAAGACCGTGTTAAAGCGCTGATCGAAGAGATGGCTTCTGCATACGAAGATCCAACAGAAGTGATCGAGTTCTACAGTAAAAATAACGAGCTGATGAACAACATGCGTAACGTTGCGCTGGAAGAGCAGGCTGTTGAAGCCGTGCTGGAAAAAGCGAAAGTGACTGAAAAAGCCACTAACTTCCAGGAACTGATGAACCAGACTGCTACGGCCTGATTCTGAACTCTGTTAGTTGACGTTAAGCCCGCTGCCTTCTGGCAGCGGGCTTTTGTCGTTTATGGGGTAAAATCCCACTGCTTTTATAGGCTATTTGCGCATTTAATCTGCAAATTATCGACTAAGCTACTTTTCCTGGTTAGCAGTTGATAAAAACGTTGTTATGCTTGAAACAGCAGGGGATCATCCCCAAATTGGTACAACGAAGTCATCAGGCCCGATAACTGTCCGGACGGCATCGGGTGTAAGGCCTGGAATCATAGTGTTCCTGATCGCTCTCAAGTAGAATCGCTACAGAGTGTTGCCAAATGAAATTTATCCAGGAGACGATAATGTCATACAGCGGCGAACGTGAACTAACTGCACCTCATATGGCTCTGGTGCCAATGGTGGTCGAACAAACCTCTCGTGGAGAGCGTTCTTACGACATCTACTCGCGCCTGCTGAAAGAGCGCATTATTTTTCTGACCGGCCAGGTCGAAGACCACATGGCCAACCTGATCGTTGCGCAGATGCTGTTTCTGGAAGCGGAGAATCCAGAAAAGGATATCCACCTGTACATTAACTCTCCTGGTGGCGTCATCACCGCAGGGATGTCAATTTATGACACCATGCAGTTTATCAAACCTGACGTTAGCACCATCTGTATGGGCCAGGCCTGTTCGATGGGCGCTTTCCTGCTGACCGCGGGAGCGAAAGACAAGCGTTACTGCCTGCCGAATTCACGCGTGATGATTCACCAACCGCTGGGCGGTTTCCAGGGGCAGGCGTCAGATATTGACATCCATGCCCGTGAAATCATCAAGACTAAGCAGATGATGAACGAACTGATGGCAAAACATACCGGGCAGACGATCGAAACCATTGAGCGCGATACCAACCGCGACCGTTTCTTGTCGGCCAGCGAATCCGTAGAGTACGGCTTAGTGGATTCTGTGCTGTCCCAGCGTAACTGATTAAACATGTTGTGACATGGTGCCGTTGCCTCCGCGGATAGCTCTGGTGGCGGCCGCGTAACTAACCCCTGGTGGGAAGGTGAGTGTGACAATGAGGGGGAAGTAAATGACTGATAAACGCAAAGACGGTTCAGGTAAACTGCTGTACTGCTCTTTTTGCGGCAAAAGCCAGCATGAAGTGCGYAAGCTGATYGCCGGCCCGTCWGTSTAYRTCTGCGATGAATGTGTYGAYTTRTGYAAYGACATYATTCGCGAAGAGATCAAAGAAGTTGYGCCACAYCGTGAGCGYARCTCACTGCCCACGCCGCACGAAATCCGCCACCACCTCGATGACTACGTTATCGGCCAGGAGCGGGCGAAGAAGGTGCTGGCAGTGGCGGTGTATAACCACTACAAGCGCCTGCGCAACGGCGACACCAGCAACGGTATTGAGCTGGGGAAAAGTAACATTCTGCTGATTGGCCCGACCGGTAGCGGTAAAACCCTGCTGGCCGAAACGCTGGCCCGCCTGCTGGACGTCCCGTTCACCATGGCCGATGCCACCACGCTGACCGAAGCCGGTTACGTGGGCGAGGATGTGGAAAACATCATTCAGAAGCTGCTGCAGAAGTGTGACTACGACGTGCAGAAAGCGCAGCGCGGGATTGTCTACATCGATGAGATCGACAAGATTTCACGCAAGTCAGACAACCCGTCTATCACCCGAGATGTCTCCGGTGAAGGCGTGCAGCAGGCGCTGCTGAAGCTGATCGAAGGCACGGTGGCGGCAGTTCCTCCGCAGGGCGGGCGCAAGCATCCGCAGCAGGAGTTTTTGCAGGTGGATACCTCGAAAATTCTGTTTATCTGCGGCGGTGCGTTTGCCGGCCTGGATAAAGTGGTGTCGCAGCGCGTGGATACCGGCACCGGTATCGGTTTTGGCGCATCGGTGAAGGGCAAGTCTGAGAAAGCGACAGAAGGCGAGCTGCTGGCACAGGTGGAGCCGGAAGATCTGATCAAGTTTGGTCTGATCCCGGAGTTCATCGGCCGYCTGCCGGTGGTGGCGACGCTGACGGAGCTGAGTGAAGATGCGTTAATTCAGATCCTGCGTGAGCCGAAAAATGCGCTGACCAAGCAGTATCAGGCGYTGTTCAATCTGGAAGGCGTGGAGCTGGAGTTCCGTGARGAWGCRYTGACGGCGATTGCCAAAAAGGCAATGTCACGCAAAACRGGTGCYCGYGGGCTGCGTTCTATCGTGGAAGGCGCACTGCTGAACACCATGTACGACCTGCCGTCGATGGATGACGTGGAGAAAGTCGTGGTGGATGCACCGGTCATCGACGGTGACAGCGAACCTAAGCTTATCTACGGCAAGCCAGAAACTCAGCAGGCATCTGGCGAGTAACCTGATGTTATGCAGACAAAAAAGGGCCCGCTGATGCGGGCCTTTTTTTGTTACTGTCGGGCGATTAACCTTTCAGTTCGTCCCACTGGCTGATGACGTGGGTAGTGATACCGTAATCAACGGCTTGCTCAGGACTCATCCAGTAATTACTGTCAGTGTCTTTCTCTACTTTTTCCAGAGGCTGGCCCGTTGCTTTGCTGATCAGCTGGTTAATACGTGCACGTGCACGCAATAGCTCTTTCGCTTCGATCTCAATGTCAGAGACTTTACCGCGCACGCCGCCCAGGGGTTGGTGAATCATAAAGCGAGTATTCGGCAGTGAGTAACGGTCATCTTTGTCAGCTGCAAGGAAAATGGTGATACCGGCGCTGGCCACCCAGCCAGTACCAATGACCAGTACTTTAGGTTTCACAAATTTGATCATGTCGTGGATGGTGTCACCAGCTTCAACATGGCCACCCTGGCTGTTAATGAACAGCTTGATTGGCTCATCGCCCATTTCTTGCAGGATCAGCAACTGTGCGGTCACTTTCTCAGCAAGCGCCTGATTAATCTCACCTGAAATGATAATAGAGCGTGACTGCAGCAGTTTATTGACTGCCAGCGATGAGTTCTTCTCTTCCTGCCCGTTTTCTTCTTTAGTTGGCTCTTGAGGCATGCTTTACACTCCATCGGATAATCATAAGTGACCAGAGTTTAGCATAATCCAATTACCAGCTAAATCAACAGGAATAGTAGGCAGTCTTTGTTATTTAAAACAGTACGTTAAATGACATTTTCACCTGTAAATAAAGTGACTGGCTGTTTTTTGTCCGGAGTGTGTGTGTCCATGATTAAGTCTTGTGAACATGACACGCATCGGACTTTTACTCCCAATTACAGCGGGAAATGGGCTATATTAAGGACTGGTACGCGTAAATTAAGTAAGGCATGAGGTTAACTGATGACAGATAAGCGCAAAGACGGTTCAGGTAAACTGCTGTACTGCTCTTTTTGCGGCAAAAGCCAGCATGAAGTGCGTAAGCTGATTGCCGGCCCGTCAGTCTACATCTGCGATGAATGTGTCGACTTATGTAACGACATTATTCGCGAAGAGATCAAAGAAGTTGTGCCACATCGTGAGCGCAACTCACTGCCCACGCCGCACGAAATCCGCCACCACCTCGATGACTACGTTATCGGCCAGGAGCGGGCGAAGAAGGTGCTGGCAGTGGCGGTGTATAACCACTACAAGCGCCTGCGCAACGGCGACACCAGCAACGGTATTGAGCTGGGGAAAAGTAACATTCTGCTGATTGGCCCGACCGGTAGCGGTAAAACCCTGCTGGCCGAAACGCTGGCCCGCCTGCTGGACGTCCCGTTCACCATGGCCGATGCCACCACGCTGACCGAAGCCGGTTACGTGGGCGAGGATGTGGAAAACATCATTCAGAAGCTGCTGCAGAAGTGTGACTACGACGTGCAGAAAGCGCAGCGCGGGATTGTCTACATCGATGAGATCGACAAGATTTCACGCAAGTCAGACAACCCGTCTATCACTCGAGATGTCTCCGGTGAAGGCGTGCAGCAGGCGCTGCTGAAGCTGATCGAAGGCACAGTGGCGGCAGTTCCTCCGCAGGGCGGGCGCAAGCATCCGCAGCAGGAGTTTTTGCAGGTGGATACCTCGAAAATTCTGTTTATCTGCGGCGGTGCGTTTGCCGGCCTGGATAAAGTGGTGTCGCAGCGCGTGGATACCGGCACCGGTATCGGTTTTGGCGCATCGGTGAAGGGCAAGTCTGAGAAAGCGACAGAAGGCGAGCTGCTGGCACAGGTGGAGCCGGAAGATCTGATCAAGTTTGGTCTGATCCCGGAGTTCATCGGCCGTCTGCCGGTGGTGGCGACGCTGACGGAGCTGAGTGAAGATGCGTTAATTCAGATCCTGCGTGAGCCGAAAAATGCGCTGACCAAGCAGTATCAGGCGTTGTTCAATCTGGAAGGCGTGGAGCTGGAGTTCCGTGAGGAAGCATTGACGGCGATTGCCAAAAAGGCAATGTCACGCAAAACGGGTGCCCGCGGGCTGCGTTCTATCGTGGAAGGCGCACTGCTGAACACCATGTACGACCTGCCGTCGATGGATGACGTCGAGAAAGTGGTGATCGATGAATCGGTCATTGGTGGTGAGAGCGAGCCGATGCTGATTTATGGCAAGCCCGAAGCACAGCAGGCGTCTGGCGAATAAATAACCAAATCATTCCAGTCAGTTATCGAAAAGGGGGAAAATGTTCCCCCTTTTACTTTTCTCGTTACCCCAACATTGAATCTATTCCGTTCATCCCCATATACTCAGATACCTGTGGGTCAAACTGCACTTTTTCTGGATGATGCGGTTCCCCTTACCCTGGCGGAAATTAAACTAAGAGAGAGCTCTATGAATCCTGAGCGTTCTGAACGCATTGAAATCCCTGTGTTACCGTTGCGTGACGTAGTGGTTTATCCGCACATGGTCATTCCGTTGTTTGTTGGTCGTGAAAAATCAATTCGCTGCCTTGAAGCCGCCATGGATCATGACAAAAAGATCATGCTGGTCGCTCAGAAAGAAGCTTCAACGGATGAACCTGGCATCAACGATCTCTTCTCAGTCGGGACTGTTGCCTCTATTTTGCAAATGCTGAAACTCCCTGACGGCACCGTTAAAGTGCTGGTTGAAGGTTTACAGCGTGCACACATCACTACCTTATCCGATAACGGCGACCACTTTACTGCCCAGGCAGAGTACCTGGAGTCGCCTGAAATTGAAGAGCGTGAGCAGGAAGTGCTGGTGCGTACGGCGATCAATCAGTTTGAAGGCTATATCAAGCTGAACAAAAAGATCCCCCCAGAAGTCCTGACCTCACTGAACAACATCGATGATGCTGCCCGTCTGGCCGATACTGTTGCTGCCCATATGCCGCTGAAACTGGCTGATAAACAGTCTGTTCTGGAAATGTCAGATATCAACGAGCGTCTGGAATACCTGATGGCGATGATGGAGTCGGAGATTGACCTGTTACAGGTTGAGAAACGCATCCGTAATCGTGTCAAAAAGCAGATGGAAAAAAGCCAGCGTGAGTACTATCTGAATGAGCAGATGAAGGCCATTCAGAAAGAACTGGGCGAAATGGACGATGCGCCGGATGAAAACGAAGCGCTGAAACGCAAAATCGATGCGGCAAAAATGCCGAAAGAAGCGCGTGATAAAACGGAAGCTGAGCTGCAGAAGCTGAAAATGATGTCGCCGATGTCTGCCGAAGCCACCGTTGTACGTGGTTATATTGACTGGATGGTTCAGGTGCCATGGAATGCACGTAGCAAGGTGAAGAAAGATCTGCTGAAGGCGCAAGAAACGCTGGATATGGACCACTTCGGCCTTGAGCGCGTCAAAGACCGCATCCTGGAATATTTGGCAGTACAGAGCCGCGTCAGCAAAATCAAAGGCCCAATCCTGTGCCTGGTAGGCCCTCCTGGCGTGGGTAAAACCTCGCTGGGGCAGTCCATTGCCAAAGCCACTGGCCGTAAATATGTGCGTATGGCATTGGGTGGGGTACGTGATGAAGCAGAAATCCGTGGTCACCGTCGTACCTATATCGGTTCCATGCCGGGCAAACTGATCCAGAAGATGGCAAAAGTTGGCGTTAAAAACCCACTTTTCCTGCTGGATGAAATTGACAAAATGTCTTCGGATATGCGCGGTGATCCGGCATCTGCTCTGTTGGAAGTACTTGATCCAGAACAGAACATTGCCTTTAACGATCACTATCTGGAAGTAGATTACGATCTCTCCGATGTGATGTTTGTCGCAACGTCTAACTCGATGAACATTCCAGCCCCCTTGCTGGACCGTATGGAAGTGATTCGCCTGTCGGGTTACACCGAAGATGAAAAACTCAATATCGCCAAACAGCACCTGCTGTCGAAGCAGATTGAGCGTAATGCACTGAAGAAAAATGAACTGACCGTGGACGATAGCGCCATTGTTGGCATTATTCGCTATTACACTCGTGAAGCGGGCGTGCGTAGCCTTGAACGCGAATTGTCCAAGCTGTGCCGCAAAGCCGTCAAAACGCTGCTGATGGACAAATCCATTAAACACATCGAAATTAACGGCGATAACCTCAAAGATTATCTCGGCGTGCAGCGCTTCGATTATGGCCGTGCCGATAGCGAAAACCGCGTAGGCCAGGTGACTGGTCTGGCATGGACGGAAGTTGGGGGCGATCTGCTGACCATTGAAACCGCCTGTGTGCCGGGTAAAGGCAAGCTGACCTATACGGGGTCACTGGGCGAAGTGATGCAGGAATCCATCCAGGCGGCGCTGACGGTGGTGCGTGCTCGTGCAGAGAAACTGGGCATCAACGCTGACTTCTATGAGAAGCGTGATATCCACGTTCACGTGCCTGAAGGGGCAACGCCGAAAGATGGTCCAAGTGCCGGTATTGCAATGTGCACCGCGCTGGTTTCGTGTCTGACCGGTAACCCGGTGCGTGCAGACGTGGCGATGACGGGCGAAATTACGCTGCGTGGTCAGGTTCTGCCGATTGGTGGTTTGAAAGAAAAACTGCTTGCCGCACACCGTGGTGGCATCAAGACGGTCTTAATCCCGGACGAGAACAAGCGCGATCTGGAAGAAATTCCGGATAACGTGATTGCCGACCTGGAGATTCATCCGGTGAAACGCATTGAAGAAGTATTAGCCCTGGCCCTGCAAAATGCCCCGTATGGCATGCAGGTTGTTACGGCAAAATAGTGATTTAAGGCAAACTCACTGTAAAACTAAGGCTGGTAAGTGAATTGGTGCTTGCCAGCTTTTTTTTGTGCCGCTAAGTTAGGATGCTGTTAAGCCAGTGACGGCAAAGGTTGCGGGTTGCTGAGGCTCAACAAGCTCGGGCTAAACAGCCATAACAAATCACGCACGTACGTGTCCGGCAGAAAGCCTGTTCACGGTGTAAAAATAAAAGAGGGGATGAGTGAGTGAATAAGTCACAGTTGATCGACAAAATTGCTGCAAACGCCGATATTTCTAAAGCTGCAGCGGGACGTGTATTAGATGCTTTTATCGGTTCAGTTACTGAATCTCTGCAGGCTGGCGATGAAGTGGCGCTGGTCGGCTTCGGTACTTTCTCCGTGCGTGAACGCGCCGAGCGTACCGGCCGTAACCCGCAAACCGGCAAAGAAATTACTATCGCAGCGGGTAAAGTACCTGGCTTCCGTGCCGGTAAAGCGCTGAAAGACTCTGTAAATTAAGTGCATTAAGCCGCCGCAGGAGCAGATTTCTTCGGCGTATTGAGGATCGCCAACGCGTTCTCATGTAACATACGGGGCACATCAGCGACTTGATGTGCCTTTTTTTATGTTTCAATGACAAACGCGTGCTGCGGTTGTCTAAAATGGCTAAGTGCGTCCTCGGGAACGCGGGACGGCAGCGCAAGGTTTTACATTCACACTACAGCGGAGTGTTGTCACACCATGATGGACAATTTACGCGCGGCGTCGAACCATGTCGTGCTCAAAATTATACTGGGCCTGATCATCCTGTCTTTTGTCCTTACCGGCGTAGGCGGGTATCTGACAGGCGGTTCCGGTGATTACGCAGCCAAAGTCAACGGCCAGGAAATCAGTCGTGCACAGCTTGAACGTGCTTTCAGCAGCGAACGTGCGCGTCAGCAGCAGATGCTGGGCGAACAGTTCTCGGCTCTGGCAGGTAACGAAGGTTACATGCAGCAGATCCGTCAACAGGCGCTCTCACAGCTGATTGATGAACTGTTACTGGACCAGTATGCCAAAGATATCGGCCTGGCCATCAGTGACGAGCAAATCAAACAGGCCATCTTTACTCAGCCTGCGTTTCAGACTGAGGGTAAATTTGATAATGCCAAGTACATGGGCATCATTAATAACATGGGCTTCTCTGCCGATCAGTATGCTGAAGCCCTGCGTAAGCAACTGACCACTCAGCAGCTTATCCAGTCCGTTACCGGAACAGATTTTGTGCTGGCTAATGAAACCGATTCTCTGGCGGCACTGGTTTCTCAGCAGCGTCTGGTGCGTGAAGTGACGATTAATGTCAACGCGCTGGTGGCAAAGCAAACCGTGACCCCGGAAGAGATCAACAACTACTACCAGCAGAACAAAAATAGCTTTATGACGCCTGAGCAGTTCCGCGTTAGCTACATCAAACTGGATGCGGCGAGCATGCAGCAACCGGTGAGCGAGAGCGACATCCAGAGCTGGTACGATCAACATCAGCAGGATTACACCCAGCCGCAGCGCAATCGCTACAGCATCATTCAGACCAAAACTGAAGCCGAAGCGCAGTCAGTACTGGATGCACTGAAGAAGGGCGGTGATTTTGCTGCTCTGGCGAAAGAGAAATCATCTGATCCTATTTCTGCCCGCAACGGTGGTGATATGGGCTGGCTTGAACCGGCCACCACGCCGGATGAGCTGACGAATGCAGGCCTGAAAGAGAAAGGTCAGTTATCGGGTGTGATCTCGTCATCGGTTGGCTTTATCGTGGCTCGTCTGGATGACATTCAGCCTGAAAAAATCAAAGCGCTGGCAGAAGTGCATGATGATATTGCCGCAAAAGTGAAGCAGGAAAAAGCGGTCGACGCTTACTACAAACTGCAGCAGAAAGTGAGCGATGCCGCAAGTAACGATAACGAGTCTCTGGCCAGTGCTGAGCAGGTTGCCGGTGTTAAAGCTGTTGAAACAGGTTGGTTTGGTCATGACAGCCTGCCTGCCGAGCTGAACTTTAAAGCCGTACAGGATGCGATCTTCAGCGGTAATCTGGTGGGTGGAAACGGTACGCCGGGAAGTAATTCAGACATCATCACCGTTGATGGTGACCGTGCCTTTGTGCTGCGCATCAGCGAACACAAGCCGGAAGCCGTGAAAGCACTGAATGAAGTGACTGCACAGATTACCGATACCCTGAAGCAGCAGAAAGCACAGCAGGAAGCGAAAGCACAGGCTGACAAACTGCTGGCTGAACTGAAAGCAGGCAAAGGTGATGAAGCTCTGAAAGCGGCAGGCCTGACCTTTGGTGCACAGCAGACGCTGTCACGTACCGGTCAGGATGCGCTGTCTCAGGCAGCCTTTACCCTTCCTCTGCCATCAGAAGGTAAACCTTCATTCGGTGTCAGTGAAGATGCGCAGGGCAACGTCGTCGTGATGGCACTTGATAAAGTGCAGCAGGGCACCATGCCTGAAGCGCAGAAGCAGGCTCTGGTTCAGGGCATTACGCAGAACAATGCACAGCTGGCTTTCGCAGCCATGTTGAGCAACCTGCGTAAGGACGCCAAAATCAAATACGGTGCCGCCGCTCAAGCACAGTAAGCCTCGCAGTTCTACTGCAACTGCTTGCAACACAAAAGGCCGCTTATGCGGCCTTTTCCATTTTTGAAAACAGCCGTTTGCCGGTGTGGCGGTGGGGCGTTAGGGTAGCGTTGCTGTCAAACACATGGAGGAAAACAGCATGATTAATCGTACCTTACAGGCTCTCTCGCTCGCTCTGGCCATCGGACTGACGTTGCCCATCAGTGTCAGTGCCGCTCCCACTGCTGCACCTGCCACTAAAATGGCGCCTGCGAAAGTGCCGGCTGAAAATGCAGCGCAGGTCAGTATCAATAGCGCCAGCGCCCAGGAATTAATGGCGGTGATGAACGGCGTTGGGATAAAAAAGGCGGAGTCTATTGTCAGTTATCGAGAGAAATATGGCCCCTTCACCGATCTCGAGCAATTAAAGGAAGTGCCTGGCATGGGTAACACGTTGGTGGAACGGAATATTGCGAATCTTAAATTGTGATCTGCATCCAGGGTCGGCAAGTCTTACTGCAAGTCGATCCGTCTGACTGCTAATATTGATGAGGTCATACCAGTTGGTGTGGCCTTTTTTTATGACAGAGGACGCAGCACGATGCAGACCACCATTAAAGTACGCGGCTACCATCTGGATGTTTATCAGCATGTGAACAATGCCCGCTACCTTGAGTTCCTTGAAGAAGCCCGCTGGGCCTGGCTGGAAGAGAGCGAGGCGTTTCACTGGATGAATAAGCTCGGCATGGCGTTTGTGGTGGTGAATATCAATATCAATTATCGCCGCCCGGCGGTCATGGGGGATGTACTGGTTATCGACAGTCAACTGATGACACTGGGGGGGAAGAGTGGCGTCATTGATCAGCGGGTTTCCCTGCAATCTGATGGCAGTGCCATCGCCGATGCATTGCTCACCTTTGTCTGCATCGATCTGAACTCGAAGAAAGCCCTGCCGCTGGAGGGCGAACTTCGGTTGCAGCTGGAAACCATTAATCAGTAGGAGCGAGAGATACGTCGCTCCTGGAAGAAATCAAACCAGTCCGGTTTTGGTTTTCATTGCCTGCATAACGGCAGCCGTGTTTTGCTGGTAGTCATGCAGGCCATTGGCACGCAGATGACAGGCGGCACATTCACCACAACCATCACCCTGAATGCCGTTATAACAGGTCAGTGTCTGGTGACGAATCAGAGGGAGTTGCTGCCAGTAATCTGCCAGTGCCCAGGTTTCCGCTTTATTCAGCCACATCAGCGGCGTTTCGAAACGGATATCCCGCGCCATACCGAGGTTAACCGCATGGTTCAGTGCTTTAACAAATTCGTCACGGCAGTCGGGATAGCCGGAGAAGTCTGTCTCACAGACGCCAGTGATCACCGCTTCGGCCTCAATCTGGTAAGCATAGATTGCTGCGAAGGTTAAAAACAGGATATTACGGCCTGGTACAAAGGTGCTTGGCAGGCCACTGGCTGTCGGGTCGTAAGCCGGGACCGGGATGTTATCGCGTGTCAGGCTACTGACAGCCAGCTCGTTGAGCATGGTCACATCCAGCACTTTGTGCGCGCGGGCGCCCAGCGACAGTGACAGTGTCCGGGCAACGTCGATTTCCGCACGGTGACGTTGGCCGTAATCAAAAGTCACGCAGTGTACTTCGTCGTACTGCTGTAAGGCCTGAATCAGACAGGTTGTTGAATCCTGTCCACCGCTGAATACCACCACTGCACGTTTCATACTTAATCTTTCCCGGTTAGTTTCTGCCAGCTATGGTAATACCTTGCCACACAGAAAGGTATCCCCTCTTCAGACGATGTCGACGGGCGGCGGTATCCACGCACGGGAGAAATCAAACCAGCCCCAGGCGTTTAATCGTATGCCTTCAACATCCGGCGGTGCACTGACCTGATAACGATAGTTAAACAGCGGGGTGATCACCGCATCCAACATTAGTTGCTGGTACAACGTTTTTAACCGCTGGTGGCGTTGCTCCAGATCCGGGTAACGCTGCAGGTCATCTAAATGTGTCAGCAGCATTTTCCAACCTGCGGCACCGGATAATATCGGCCACATCGGGTCGAGCCGCAGCCAGCTCTCCAGCGTAAACATCGGCGCTTCGCCAATTAGCCTGTCGCCCATAATCAGGCCAGCCTGTGCAAGTAACGGATAATCTTGCCAGTTTTTTTGTGGATGAAAATGCAGCGTCAACTGACATCCCTGAGTGGCAAGCAGTTGCTGAAGCTTTGCCGCCATAGCGTGCAGCTCCACCGGCAGGTGGTAGTGCAAGCTAAGTTGTGCAGGCAGGATGATATCGGGTTCGGGTTGCCAGTCAGGTATGTGCCAGCCCGGCAGCATTTCACTGCTGGGCGTGATGAGTCCTTCTTCTAATGGCAGCTGTTCAATAATGCCGGACTGATGTACCAGCGACATAATGTGCCGGGCCTGAGCGGGCGAGAGCCCCGCGCGTTCACCTATCGCCAGATAACAGAATCCGAGGCTGATACGCTGGCTAACCGGTTGAAGGGCTTTTAAATCCTGCTGTGCACCAATGGCGATCTGAACAGGATGGCGGCAGCTGGTGCCCAGTCCGGGGTCGAAAAGCTGTGGTGCAATCCAGTATTCAATCGCCTGCATTAGTGGATGTGTAGCGTGATACCAGCCGTGACTTTCCAGACGCAGCAAAGCAGGCGAATTGACCATCAACCGCCACGGCCCGGTGCCAATATCCGGATTATCCGGGTGCGGAAGCAGGCAGGGGACACTTGCCAGACGATGTGCCAGCCAGTTGTCCTGCGTATGCAGATCGATGCGCACGCACAGTGCATGGGCCTGGATAACCGTTTTGACGCTGGACAGCAGACGCTGACCGACCGGGCTGTCCAGGATCATGAGTAGCCGTTGTTGCAGTTGCCCGGTGGTGACCGCTTCGCCATGATGCCAGCGCAACTGCGGGCGCAAAAAAAAGAACCAACTCAGGCCATCATCACTGACTTGCCAGTGATGGGCCAGATCCGGCACGGCGTCATCTCCTGACAGGCGGCTTAATCCGGCAAAGACCTGCTGGGCCAGATGCTGTTCAGCACGGCCGGGCTGCATAAGCGGGCGCAGGGGGTCAAGCGAGCGGTAATAGGGAATACGTAACGTTGGCTGGTTGTTCTGCCATTGTCCGCCCATAAAAGGCTGGAGGAGCTGACTGAGTTGCTCCGGGGCCAGAGGCACAAGTTGCAGAGCGTGTTGTGGATGGCCGTTATCGAGCTGCTGCAACATCAGTTCACTGCGCAGCGTGGCGGGAGATTGCAGAAAGGTCAGAAGGCCACGTTTTCCACGCCCGGATGAGGCATGCCACGTCAGCCAGCCGCATGACTGCCACTGGCGCAGCAGGGTGCGTATATGCCGCTCACTGCAAAAACAGCACTGAGCGATATCAGCGACACTGGTTGACTGAGGTTGCCCGGCGCTGTGTTGCCACAAACGCTGATACTGGTTCAAACGATTGAGTTGTCTCATCTCACCTTAAACCCGGAACAGTTTAAAAAAAGTATTCACTATTAGTTCCGTAAATGCCAGAGGATACTCAGTGCAGATGAAAAACCCATCAACCGGAGAGAAAATGGTGCGTCTTGCTGCATTTGATATGGATGGTACGTTGCTGATGCCTGACCATCAGTTGGGGCAACAAACCCTGCTCAGTCTGCGCGCGCTCCAGGCGCACCCGGTACAGCTCACTTTTGCCACCGGGCGTCACTTTATGGAGATGCAGCCGCTCATGCGGAATTACGATCTGCCGGCTTTTCTTATCAGCGGTAACGGCACACGTATTCATGATCCGTTCGGTGAGCTGCTTTATGCCAGCGATTTGCCACCGGCGGTGGCAAGGCGGGTGATCCATAGCCACTGGGATACGCGTGCCAGCCTTCACGTTTTTAACGACAGCGGCTGGTTTACTCACGACGAGCTCCCGGAGATTTTACAAGCCCATCAGCTGTCTGATTTCCGTTATCAGGTCATTGATCTGCGTACTCTTCCCGAACACCAGGTGACTAAAGTCTGCTTTATCGCTGATTATCAGGAGCTGTGCGCGCTAAAAATTCAGCTGCGCGAGGCTCTGGGAAACAGCGCTCACCTCTGTTTTTCCGCGCAGGATTGTCTCGAAGTACTGCCTCTGGACTGTAACAAAGGGGCGGCGCTGGCACATCTGACTGCGAGGCTCGGCGTGTCGATGGCGGAGTGCATGGCGTTTGGTGATGCAATGAACGATCTGGAGATGCTGGGGCGCGTGGGTCACGGTTTCGTTATGCGCAATGCGATGCATGAACTGAAATCACAACTGCCCCATTTACCGGTTATTGGCGATTGTGCGACACAGGGCGTGTCTCATTACCTCAACCACTGGCTTACCACACCACACCTGGTCTATTCCCCCGAATAATCAGTTCATTGGTCAGTGTGCCGGACAAGGATGTCCGGCTTTTTCGTTTTTAACGGCGCAAGACGGGATTTGCCACCCGTGAAGGCGGGTGGCTTCGCGCACCACGATACAGTGTGAGTAAAATCCCCAGTAAAAATGGCAACAGCAGTAGTAACGATTCGCGGCTGATACTACTGCCATTGATTTCACTTTCCAGCGTGATGGCGATCAGCGGGAACACCAGAAAAACCAGTGATGCCTGAAACGGCCGGGCGACCTGCTGCAAAGCAAAGTAGGCCAGAATACCGCCCACGCCAGCGACGACACCCAAATAAGCGATAGCCAGCAGCGCCTGCGGAGCAAAGGTAGTGACATCGGGAGCTTCCGTCAGCCCTGCCAGCGTCAGTATTAATCCCGCACCGAGGCAGGGCAGCGCGTTGTAGCTCAGCACTGAAATTCCGCCACAGCGCTTTTTACACTGAACGTACATCACTGCGTGAATAAGCACGGCAGCGACCAGGGCCAGAATTCCACGTATCTGGCTTTCGCCGCTGTCGCGGGTTTCATGCCACAGGATCGTGCTTAATGCGCCAAGACTGATGGCCAGCCCGAGCAGCTGTTGACGCGAGGTTCGTTCGCGCAGAAACAGCAGGGAAGCCGCGAGGACGGCGGCGGGCATGGTAGCAAAGATAATCGCCGCCAGGCTGGAAGAGGTATAGCGTTCGCCATAAATCATCAGCGTAAATGGAATGGCGAAATAGAACAGCATAACGCAGAGTTGAAAACTTCGCTGGCCTGCCGGAAACAATAGCGGGGCTTTTTTATAACGCGCCAGCAGCAGGAGCAGCGGGGCGGCGCAGAGAAAGCGCAGACCGGTGGCAAAGGCAGGGGGAACGGTAGCAACGGTCATTTTCATCGCCATCCATGTGGTCCCCCATGTGAGAGCTACGGCGCTGAATAAAGCTATGATCAACAGGTTACGGTAAGTGTTGGTATGCATCATGGTCATCCCTGAATGAGCTAATGGTGAGTCACCAGATTAACCAAACGGCAGGGGAAAAGGTTGCTATAATAGTGCTGCATTTTTGGCTTGTAGGAGAAAATTTTGCTACCAATACCGCTGGATAAAAAAGATCGCTTGCTGTTAAACCTGCTCCAGCAGGATTGCACGCTCTCTCTGCAGGCGCTGGCTGATGCCGTCAGCCTGACCACCACTCCCTGCTGGAAGCGCTTGAAAAGACTGGAGGATGAAGGCTATATTCGCGGCCGGGTTGCTTTACTCGATGGTGAAAAGCTTGGACTGAGTCTTACCGCCTTTGTTCTAATCAAAACTCAGCAGCACAGCAGCCTGTGGTATCAGCAATTTGTTGATGTGGTACAGGCGATGCCGGAAGTCATGGGTTTCTACCGGATGGCCGGAGAGTATGACTATCTGCTGCGCGTGCAGGTTGCAGATATGAAAAGCTACGATGGTTTTTACAAACGGTTGGTGAACGGCGTACCGGGTCTGATCGATGTCACTTCGAGTTTTGCGATGGAAGAGATAAAATACACCACCGCTTTGCCGGTTGCCCTTTAACCAGCCGATAATCAGGACATTTTTTTGCGACTTTTTAGCCAACTAAGCTGGTATTTTTTGCGCGAATGGCGCCGCTATCTCGGTGCGGTTTTGCTGTTAATCGTGATTGCCTTGCTGCAACTCCTGCCACCACATGTGGTGGGAAAGATCGTCGATGGCGTCAGTCGCGATGGGATGAGCAACGGCCAACTGATGATGTGGGTTGGCGTGATGCTGGCTACGGCAATCATCGTCTATTTATTGCGTTATGTCTGGCGCGTGCTGTTGTTCGGTGCCTCCTATCAGTTGGCGGTAGAACTGCGTGAAGATTTTTATCGCCAGCTCAGCCGTCAGCACCCCGGATTCTATTTACGCCATCGTACCGGTGATCTGATTGCCCGTGCCACTAACGATGTTGACCGGGTGGTGTTCGCGGCAGGCGAAGGCGTACTGACGCTGGTGGATTCACTGGTGATGGGCATGGCCGTACTGATTGTGATGAGTACCCAGATTAGCGGTACCTTAACCCTGCTTGCCCTGTTACCGATGCCGATCATGGCGCTGGTGATCAAACGTTACGGCGACCAGTTACATCATCGCTTTAAGCTAGCCCAGGCTGCTTTCTCCTCGCTAAACGACCAGACGCAGGAAAGCCTGAGCAGCATCCGTATGATTAAAGCCTTCGGGCTGGAAGATCATCAGTCAGGCCAGTTTGCGGCGATTGCTAAAGACACCGGAGAGAAGAATCTGCGCGTGGCGCGGGTGGATGCACGCTTCGATCCGACGATCTACATCGCTATTGGCATGTCAAATCTGCTGGCGATTGGCGGCGGCAGCTGGATGGTCTGGCACGGCACAATGACCCTCGGGCAGCTCACCAGCTTTGTCATGTATCTGGGGCTGATGATCTGGCCCATGCTGGCGCTGGCGTGGATGTTTAATATTGTCGAGCGTGGCAGCGCCGCCTGGACACGAATCCAGGCATTGTTAGCAGAAGCGCCTGCCGTGGTTGATGGAGACAAACCGTTGCCAGAGGGGCGCGGCCTGTTGCAGATTTCGGTGCGGGAGTTTTGTTACCCCGGGGCGCAGCAACCTGCGTTGCGTAATCTGAAGGTTCAGGTTAATCCAGGGCAAATGCTGGGGCTTTGTGGCCCAACGGGATCGGGTAAAAGCACTTTACTCAGTTTGATCCAGCGTCACTTCGATATTGATCAGGGCGATATTCGTTACCACGATATCCCTCTGCCGCAGTTGCAGCTCGATGGCTGGCGTAGCCGACTGGCGGTAGTCAGTCAGACGCCATTCCTGTTCTCCGACAGCGTCGCTAACAATATTGCGCTGGGGTGTCCTGGTGCAACGCAAAGTGAGATTGAGCACGCTGCACAGCTTGCCTTTGTTCATGACGACATTTTACGGCTCCCTGAGGGCTATCAAACTGAAGTGGGCGAACGTGGTGTGATGCTGTCGGGTGGGCAGAAACAACGTATCTCCATTGCCCGGGCATTGCTGCTGAATGCCGAGATTCTGGTGCTGGATGATGCCCTCTCTGCGGTAGATGGCCGCACTGAACACCAAATCCTGCATAACCTGCGCAGTTGGGGCGAAGGACGTACGATTATTATCAGCGCTCATCGTCTCTCTGCCCTGACCGAGGCCAGTGAAATTCTGGTCCTGCAACACGGGCAGGTTGCGCAGCGTGGCGATCATGAGCAACTGGCCGCCGCTTCAGGCTGGTATCGCGATATGTACCGTTACCAACAGCTGGAAGCGGCACTGGACGACGATGAAGATGAAACAGAACAGGGAGCTGCGCATGGCTAATGTCACTCAATTGTGGCCAACCATTAAACGGCTGCTCTCCTACGGTGCGCCGTGGCGTAAGTCCCTGAGCCTGGCCGTGCTGATGCTGTGGGTGGCCGCTGCCGCCGAAGTGTTGGGACCTGTTTTAGTCAGCTACTTTATCGACAATATGGTGGCAAAACACCGTATGCCTGTTGGACTGGCCGCTGGCCTTGTAGTCAGTTTTCTGCTGTTGCAACTGTTGGCGGCGGCGCTGCATTATTGTCAGGCACTGTTATTTAATCAGGCCGCCGTTGGCGTGGTACAGCGCCTGCGTACTGATGTGATGGATGCTGCACTTCGCCAGCCTTTGGGCGCATTTGATACCCAGCCGGTCGGGCAGATTATTTCGCGTGTTACCAATGATACCGAGGTGGTACGTGATCTCTACGTGACCGTTGTTGCCACTGTATTGCGCAGTGCAGCGCTGGTGGGGGCGATGCTGGTGGCGATGTTCAGTCTTGACTGGCGCATGGCGCTGGTTGCCATCACCATTTTCCCGGCGGTACTGATCGTTATGCTGATTTACCAGCGTTACAGCACGCCGATTGTGCGCCGGGTGCGCAGCTATCTGGCAGAAATCAATAACGGCTTCAATGAAGTCATCAATGGCATGAGTGTGATCCAGCAGTTTCGCCAGCAGGCTCGTTTCGGTGAACGTATGGGGGAGGCCAGCCGCTCTCATTATATGGCGCGTATGCAGACGCTAAGGCTGGATGGTTTTCTCCTGCGACCGCTGCTCAGCCTGTTTTCTGCCATGATCCTGTGCGGATTGATGATGCTGTTCGGTTTTTCTTCTGTAGGGTCGATTGAGGTCGGCGTGTTATATGCCTTTATCAACTACCTCGGGCGCCTGAATGAGCCGCTAATCGAACTGACGACCCAGCAATCGATGCTGCAACAGGCGGTGGTGGCGGGTGAGCGTATCTTTGAACTGATGGATGCGCCACGTCAGCCATATGGCGATGACAACACGCCACTTGCCAGCGGCAGTATCGATATTCGTGATGTGACCTTTGCTTATCGCACTGGCCGCCCGGTGTTAACGGATATTAACCTGTCTGTGCCATCGCGCCATTTTGTCGCGCTGGTCGGGCACACCGGCAGTGGAAAAAGTACGCTCGCTAACCTGCTAATGGGATATTACCCGCTCAGCCAGGGCGAGATCAAACTGGACGGACGTCCACTCGCCTCCCTCAGCCATGCCGCGTTGCGGGGGAGTGTGGCGATGGTACAACAGGATCCAGTGGTGCTGGCCGATACTTTCTTTGCCAATGTCACGCTGGGACGGGATATTAGCGAGGATGCCGTCTGGCAGGCGCTGGAAACGGTACAGCTGGCGGCACTGGCACGTGAGTTACCTGAAGGGATCCATACGCGCTTAGGGGAGCAGGGCAATAATCTCTCCGTTGGACAGAAACAGCTGTTGGCAATGGCGAGGGTGCTGGTGGCCACACCTCAGATCCTGATCCTGGATGAAGCGACCGCGAATATCGATTCCGGTACGGAACAGGCTATCCAGAAAGCCCTGCAGATCGTGCGTCAGCGTACTACGCTGGTGGTGATTGCTCACCGACTGTCAACCATCACCGAAGCCGATACCATTATGGTATTGCACCGTGGGCAGGCAGTGGAGCGTGGCAGCCATCAGCAACTGCTGGCTGCACAAGGGCGCTACTGGCAGATGTACCAACTACAACTTGCGGGTGAGGAGCTGGCAGTGGCAGAGAGCAGCTAAATCGCTGCCGTTGCGCTGCACCAAATTCAGGCGAATAACCACTCAATAACCCTACAAATGCACCGCTCTAACGCATAGCGCACCTTTCTGGTGCGTTTTTTCTATGCTCCTTTCTGTGCCTTTCTTTTCTCTGTGATCTGCGTCTCAGCTACGACTCAGACCAGCTCTGACTAATCGTCTGAAAAATTCAGATTTTTAAACTCTGGCACAGCCTTTGCTTTAATCATTTCGTGTCGCTGAAACAACCTATTTTTTTACCTGGAGGGGATCGTATGAAGCTGGTTACCGTGGTAATCAAACCGTTCAAACTGGAAGACGTGCGTGAAGCACTGTCGTCAATCGGCATTCAGGGTCTGACCGTCACTGAAGTCAAAGGCTTCGGCCGCCAGAAAGGGCATGCAGAACTGTATCGCGGTGCTGAATACAGCGTGAACTTCCTGCCAAAAGTAAAAATTGATATTGCTATTGCTGACGACCAGCTTGATGAAGTGGTTGATGTGATTAGTAAAGCGGCCTACACAGGCAAAATTGGTGACGGGAAGATCTTCGTTGCAGAACTGCAACGTGTCATCCGTATTCGCACCGGCGAAACTGACGAAGCAGCACTGTAATTCGGGGCTCAGAATTGTGATGGGATGGGACAAAATGAAAAAACTCGCTAAGTTAGGCCTCGCCGGTGTTGCTCTTTTACCGTCGCTGGCAATGGCCGCTGCTCCTGCAGTAGCCGACAAAGCTGATAACGCCTTTATGATGATCTGCACCGCGCTGGTGCTGTTTATGACAATCCCTGGTATTGCATTGTTCTACGGCGGCCTGATTCGCGCCAAGAACGTGCTGTCGATGCTGACTCAGGTTGCCATGACCTTCGCGATGGTCTGTGTGCTGTGGATGGTTTACGGCTACTCACTGGCGTTCAGCGAGGGCAACGCCTTCTTCGGTAGCTTCAACTGGGCAATGCTGAAAAATATCACCCCTACTGCGGTGATGGGGTCTTACTATCAGTACATCCACGTGGCGTTCCAGGCATCCTTCGCCTGTATCACCGTGGGTCTGATTGTCGGTTCCATCGCAGAACGTATTCGTTTCTCTGCATTGTTGATCTTCGTTGTAATCTGGCTGACCTTCGCTTACCTGCCAATTGCACACATGGTATGGGCAGGCGGCTTCCTGGCGGCTGACGGCGCGCTGGACTTTGCGGGCGGTACTGTTGTTCACATTAACGCCGCGGTAGCAGGCCTGGTGGGTGCTTACCTGGTGGGTAAACGTGCTGGTTTCGGTAAAGAAGCTTTCAAACCCCATAACCTGCCGATGGTGTTCACCGGTACGGCTATTCTGTACTTTGGCTGGTTCGGCTTCAATGCAGGTTCTGCCAGCGCTGCTAACGAAATCGCGGGTCTGGCCTTCCTCAACACCGTGATTGCTACAGCAGGTGCGATGCTGAGCTGGACCTTCGGTGAGTGGGCGCTGCGCGGTAAGCCATCTCTGCTGGGCGTCAGCTCTGGCGTGATTGCCGGCCTGGTGGCTATCACCCCAGCCTGCGGCTATGTGGGTGTGGGCGGTGCACTGATTATTGGTTTGGTTGGTGGATTAGCCGGTCTCTGGGGTGTGACCATCCTGAAGAAATGGCTGCGTGTTGATGACCCTTGTGATGTGTTCGGTGTTCACGGTGTGTGCGGTATCGTAGGCTGCATCCTGACCGGCGTATTTGCCTCCTCTTCACTGGGCGGCGTGGGTTATGCCGAAGGCGTCACCATGGGCCATCAGGTCTGGGTACAGCTGTTCAGCGTCGGTCTGACCATCGTCTGGACTGCGGTTGTTGCCTTCATCGGTTTCAAAGTTGCCGATATGATTGTGGGCCTGCGTGTTCCGGAAGATCAGGAGCGTGAAGGTCTGGACGTCAATAGCCATGGCGAGAATGCTTACAACCAGTAAGTGATTGCTGTGCTGAAGGCTGAAGAAAAGTAGTGCGCTAAAAAATAATAAAAGACGAAGCGGGCCATCATGGCCCGCTTTTTTATGCCTCTGATTACGAACGCTGGCGGATCACCCCTTCCTGCACCGTCGATGCCACCAGCACACCCTGCTGGTTCCAGAACTCACCGCGCACAAAACCACGGGCACTGGAGGCAGAAGTGCTCTCTACGCTGTACAGCAGCCATTCGTTGAGGTCAAAGGGACGGTGGAACCACATCGAGTGGTCAATGGTGGCGACTTGCATACCTGGCTCCAGAAAACCTTTTCCGTGAGGCTGCAATGAAACAGGCAGGAAGTTGAAGTCAGACGCATAGCCCAGCAGATACTGATGAATGCGTTTATCCTCCGGCATGCTGCCGTTGGCGCGTAGCCAGGTATAGCGGGCGGGTTTACTGACATGTCCTTTGAGTGGGTTATGGAACTCCACCGGGCGGATCTCAAAGGGTTTTTCGGATAAAAACTTATCACGAGCCTTCTCTGGAATGTATTGCGCCAGTTGGCGAGCAATGTCTGTCTCAGAGGGCAAGTTATCCGGCCCTGGAACCTCAGGCATTGTTTTCTGATGTTCAAAGCCGCTTTCTGGCCCCTGGAATGAAGCCGTCATATAAAAAATGGGCTTGCCGTTCTGCACGGCTTTTACCCGGCGGGCGCTAAAGCTCTGGCCATCGCGCAGATTTTCCACATCATAAATGATCGCTTTCTGGCTATCGCCCGGGCGCAGGAAATAGCTATGGAAGGAGTGGATAATGCGATCCTGTGGAACGGTTTGTTTGGCCGCATACAACGCCTGGCCGACCACCTGTCCACCAAACACCTGGCGCAAACCCAGATCTTCGCTCTGCCCACGAAACAGACCCTCTTCCAGCGTCTCCAGGTCCAGAAGATTTAACAAGTTTTGTAACGCCTGGCCCATATTCTGTTCCTCAATAGTTTTATCGCCACCAGTTTGCGAGATCCGACCAGTTAGCGTCAACGACTGTTTATGCGATCTGTGTGGGAAGCTGATAAAGCCAGACTTGCGGTGCTTCCAGGAAAAAATCAGCAACTTGTGCCAGAATTAAAGCTACGCAGACAGTAAAAACTGTCTTTGTGCGGCGAAGTGACTGCCGTAAGCATTGATCGGAAGGAGAAACTATCAATGAAATTTTGGCATGTATTAAGTGGTGCGGCGCTGGTTGTAGCAATTTCAGGCTGTGCTGATAAAAGCAAAGATGTGCCGACGCCGACGCTCGGCTCCCAGGTGGCGGGCCAGCAGACGACGATGAAACAGCCTAACGTGAGCGGTACAGTATGGATCCGCCAAAAGGTGGCTCTGCCGCCGGATGCGGTACTGACAGTGACACTGTCGGATGCTTCGCTGGCGGATGCACCATCGAAGGTGCTATCCCAGCGTGCTGTTCGTACTGAAGGTAAGCAGGCGCCTTTCAAGTTTACCTTGCCGTTTAATCCGGCAGACATTCAACCCAATGCACGCATTCTGCTGAGTGCCGCCGTGACGGTCGACGGTAAAATGCTGTTTATTACTGATACGGTGAAGCAGGTAGTGACCACGGGTGGAACACATCAGGATCTGACATTGGTGCCAGTACCTTCCGTTGCCGTGCCAACGCAGAGCGGAGCCGCCACGACGGTGCCATTAACATCGCCAACGCAGGTTTCCCCTTCTTCTGCCGTACCGGCACCCACCTCACTGTAACGTAGTTTTACGCCCCGAAAGGGGCGTTATCATGGTTGCCAGCGATAACGTTTAAGATCGACCTTTCCTTCCTGGGAGACTTCAATCCCTTCGTCTATTAGTGCTCTGCGCTGTCGACCGAGATCGTCCCCCACCAGCGAGATTTCTCCTTTACGGTTAATCACGCGATACCAGGGAAGTTTACTCCCCGCAGGCAGGCGTTTCAGTACGCCTCCAACCTGACGTGCGGCACGAGGAGAACCGGCTAGCTGAGCGATTTCACCGTAAGTGGTCACATAGCCAAAAGGAATGGCGGCGACAATAGTGTAGATGCGTTGTTGAAAGCTATCGTCTTCGAAGGTCATGGTGTTCCGTACCGGGGAAATAAACTGCAGATCGTGCAAGAAACCAACGGTCATCCCGGGGTTGCTTGCAATTGGCAGGGGCATCATTGATAATGCCTGCGCTCTGGTTACCCAGGGCACTCAATGGGGGCCCGGTTGGTTCTCCCGCAATGCTAATTTGTGAACTCGGTCAGATCCGGAAGGAAGCAGCCGTAACAGATGACGCGTGTGCCGGGATGTAGCTGGCAGGGCCCCCACCCAATTCTGCCCTTACCAGCTTTTCCCGCCTGACTCAAACCAGCCACACTCATTAACGCACAAACTTCCAGACCGCTACCGGTATCTTGTCATAAAGCTTATTCATTGTGAGTTCCGCCAAACGGTGATCGGCAGCAGAATAAAATATGGCTAATTCGTCATCAGATAATTCGTACTTGTTCTTTTCAATCACGCGCTCAAGCGTGTCGATAGAACGACAACGTCTGAGGCGCATAAGATAATCAGTTTTCGTTAAAAGTTTGTCTGTCATTATTAAACCGTAGAAAAAGTAATGGGTTGCTAAAAGGAATGGCTGGCCTGGGTCCGACTTGTTGCACATTCTTCTGCAAAAATATTGAACAGCCTCTTTGCTGATTTCTGCCAGCGCTGTAAGTCCTGAGCATTAATGCCGTAATTACTGAACAACATGAAGGTGTCATCAAGATATTCATCAACCTGAGTTATCAGATCACTATCCTCAATGTGCTTAATTTTGTAATTCATCGTGAATGCCGCAATATGCTCAATCAGATCGTTAAGCTGTAGATTGGCAGCAGAGGTAGGATCATTAACCCAGCCGTGATGGCTGTCGCCTAACGTTGCAAGGCTTTCATCGTACAGGCTTTCACTCAAGAATTTAAGCTGGGCAATATCATGCCTTCTCGGCGAGTATTCGTCCATCTTTTTCCCCTCCTAAGCTTGCGAAACATGCTATTTGACTGCACTTTTAAACATGGTGTGCCAGGAAGTGATAAATACATCTCAACTAAATTTATCTATACAAAATATAACTAAAATTAAAATAAACGTTAGATGTTTGACTCATTATTACAATTCATCTGACATTGCATTACGATCGTTATCAATGAAATCAAACACCAGCGCATCTGCGTTCCAGCTAAAATTGACTGACTGGTTGGTTGTTTCAAACGTATCAATATCCAGGCAGGCATTGAACACGTTCCAGTGAAAACTATAGTTAAGTTTATAACGCGATTGCTCCAAATGTTCCAGGGAAATAATTCTGATACTGTCGGGAACATATCGCGCATTTGATGAATACCATTGAAGAGATCCCACAAGGTCATCTTCTATTTTGGGAATTATCTGTTGTATCTCTTGCATTAATTCTAGTGGATTAAGCTCGTCTTGACGATATTTTAACAGTAAGGTTTTGCGCATTTTTTCTCCACAGAGTTAATGTTTACTAATCAGGGTAATTGCTTCTGATGGTAAAATAGACCGCTGTATAAATGAAGTGTAGTCTATGGTGATGATTTGTCAGTTAATTATTTTGTCGCTAAATGCTCTGGTTGTCACTAGCGTAAAGACTTGTTGAGTTTTTTTAATATATATAGGGACATATTCCTTATCGTAAAGTGAAATACTTAGATACATTTTTGCTTTACCGTTACCGCTCGATTCGCGCTATTTTGTTGTTATGTTATAACATTAAAGTGTCATTTCCATGAATTCCTCCCCCGTGTTTTTACGTCTTGGCACATTGTTGAGTTGCCCGGCGTGGCTGCGCATGGTCCTCACCGCGCTGCTGGTGAGTCTGCTGGTTCTGCTAACCTGGTGGGCCATTATCTGATGATCGTACTCAATCAACTCGTTGTTGGCTATCAGCACCGTGCAGTGAGCCCCGTGCTGGGCGGTGAATTTGCCCGTGGCAGTATGACGGCGCTGGTCGGCGCAAACGGCTGTGGCAAGTCAACACTATTGAAAACCTTATGTGGGATGCTGCCTGCTGTCAGTGGCTCGGTCAGTTTTACCACGCCACGCCCTTCCATAGCCTGGCTGCCACAGCATTCTGACATTGAAAAAAGTTTTCCGCTTACGGTGTTTGATCTGGTGGTGATGGGGTTCTGGCGGCACTGCGGCTGGTTCAGAGGGATCTCCCGTCAGCAGCGTCAACAGGCTCTGTCGGCGCTGGATCGTGTCAACATGCTTCCCTTTGCGGAAGCGGCACCTGGGACCCTATCAGGGGGGCAACTCCAGCGTGTACTGTTTGCCCGACTGCTGGTGCAGGATGCGGAATTGCTGTTACTTGACGAACCCTTTAGCGGCGTTGATAGCGACACCATTGCGCTACTACTGGCATTGTTAGCAGAGCGCCATCACGCGGGCTGCACACTCATCGTCGTTCTGCATGATATGGCGACGGTGGCACAGCATTTTCCTCAGGTATTACGCCTGAAAGAACAGCACAGCGAGTGGTCATGCCGCGACTGTGGGGTGACCGGGCTGAACTTCGGACGCAGCGGAGGAGCCAGCGCATGATGTTGCTACACCCGTTTATTGAATTTGGTTTTATGCGTCGTGCGCTGGTTGCCTGTGTGGCGTTGTCTCTCAGTGCCACTCCGCTGGGAGTCTTTCTTTTACTACGCCGCATGAGCCTGGTCGGGGATGCGTTGTCCCACGCGGTTCTTCCCGGTGCGGCGATTGGCTATTTGCTTTCCGGTCTCTCACTGGTGGCGATGGGCATTGGTGGTGCCATTGCCGGACTGACGGTGGCGCTTTTATCAGGTGCAGTGAGTCGTTATACCCCTTTGCGCGAGGATGCCAGCTTTGCCGGTTTCTATCTCGGCTCACTGGCGCTGGGCGTTACGCTGGTGTCATTACGCGGTTCCAGCGTGGATCTGCTGCACGTGCTGTTTGGCTCGCTGCTGGCGGTGGATGTTCCCTCTATCGTGCTGGTCAGTACCATCAGTGGCGTTTCTCTGCTCATTTTTTCCCTGATCTATCGGCCGCTGGTGATTGACGCATTTGACCCCACTTTTTTGCGCGCTCAGAACCGTTGGGCCTCACCACTGGTTCACGGTATTTTCCTTGTACTGGTTGTAGTCAATCTGGTGGCAGGTTTTCAGGTCCTAGGCACGCTGATGAGTGTCGGGCTGATGATGCTGCCCGCTGCCAGCGCCCGTTTCTGGAGTCGGCATCTTTCCGGCACGCTGGCAGCTGCAATGCTACTGGCGACCCTCGCCAGCTTTGGCGGTCTGTACGCCTCATTTTATCTCTCATTACCCGCCGGGCCTGCTGTGGTGCTCAGTGCGGCAATTTTATTCTTTATTTCTATTTTAATCGGACCTTGCGGCGGAATTTTTTCCTCACGCAAAACATTGTCTATGGTGAAGGAGTAAGCATGAAGAAGTTACCTGTAGCGCTGGCATTATCAGCATTAATGGCCACCCCACTGGCGATGGCAAAAACAGTTGAGGCGGTAGCCAGCTTTACCGTGCTGGCTGATATTGTGAAAAATGTTGGCGGTGAGCATGTTGTCGTCAAAAGCCTGGTAGGGCCAAATGGCGATCCGCACAGCTTTGAACCAACGCCGAAAGACAGCCAGGCGCTTGCCCATGCTGATGTGGTTTTTGTGAGTGGCCTGGGGATGGAAGGGTGGATGGACCGCCTGATCACGGCATCTGGCTATAAAGGCCAGACTGTGGTGGCATCCAGTGGCATCAATACCCGTAAAATGGAAGAGGATGGACAGACTATTACCGATCCGCATGCATGGAACAGTATGCAGAATGGTGTGACCTATGCCACCAATGTGATGAATGCGCTGATTGCCGCTGATCCGGAGGATGCGGATTATTTCCGTCAACAGGGGAGCGCGTATATTGAGCAGCTGAAACAGCTGGATAGTTGGGCGCAGAAGGCGTTCAGTACGATCCCTCAAGAGAAGCGTAAGGTGCTGACCAGCCATGATGCGTTTGGTTATTTCGGCCAGCGTTATGGCGTGAAGTTCCTGTCGCCGGTGGGTTTCTCCACGGAGTCAGAAGCCAGCGCCTCTGATGTTGCCGGATTGATTACCCAGCTGAAGCACGAAAAAATCCACGTGTACTTTATTGAAAACCAGACCGACCCGCGCCTGGTGAAGCAGATTGCGGCCTCGGGTGGCGCCACATCAGGCGGAGAGCTTTATCCTGAGGCGTTGACTGCTCAGGGCGGTGCTGCTGACAGTTATGTCGCAGCGTTCAAACACAATGTGAATGCGATGGTCAACAGTATGAAGTAAACCGTGTGCCGGGTACGCCCGGCCACGGTAGTTTGGCTGATACTGTTGGTCGAAAAGATAAAAAAAGGGATAGCGCAAGCTATCCCCTTTGGCATGACGACATGGCTACAGCAATCAGCGTTTCTTTCCGCCCCGGCCCTGTACGGCTTTGAAGCGGGGGTTACTCTTACAAATGACAAATACACGGCCGTGACGGCGAACAATTTTGCAATCTTTGTGACGCTTTTTGGCCGAAGCCAGAGAACTTAATACCTGCATGATGGCTCCTTATTTTTTCATCGCGCCAAGAAAACCGCCAAAACGCTGGCTGAAGCGTGCTGCACTGCCTTCTTTAGCAAAATCTTTCTGTTTACCGGTGTAATAAACGTGTGAGGCAGAAGAGACGTCCAGCAGGACGTATGGCATCTCTTTGCCTTCGTGTTCGATTGTACGGTCAGTTTTGATGGTGGAACCCACCACAAAGTAAGCATCAGCCGTGGTGTCATGGAATACCACCTGGCGGTAAGCAGGATGAATACCCTGTTTCATTTTCTACCCTTAATGTAATGTTATACTATAACAATAGTATGCGCTGCCGCTTTTTAAATTGCAACCGCAGAAAGGGCAGGGAAATAGCAAAAAAAAGGCCGCCCGAAGGCAGCCTCTTATTCACATCAACTCAGCGTTGATTAGTGATGCTGTGAATCAACCGGATGGCTGTGTTCCAGCTCCTCTTTGTTCTTACTGAAGCGGCGGCGGACCACCACGAAGAACACAGGAACGAAGAAGATTGCCAGGACGGTTGCAGTGACCATACCGCCCATTACGCCCGTACCAACGGCGTTCTGAGCACCGGAGCCTGCACCGCTACTGATAGCCAGCGGGAGAACACCCAGGATAAAGGCCAGAGAGGTCATCAGAATCGGACGTAAACGCATGCGCACCGCTTCCAGCGTGGCCTCAACCAGCCCTTTGCCTTCTTTTTCCATCAGGTCTTTAGCAAACTCGACTATCAGGATGGCGTTCTTCGCCGACAACCCTATGGTTGTTAGCAGCCCCACAACAAAGTAAACGTCATTACTTAACCCGCGCAGGGTGGTGAAGATCAGCGCACCGACCACACCCAATGGCACCACCAGCATGACAGAGAACGGAATTGACCAGCTCTCATACAGCGCTGCCAGACACAGGAACACCACAATCAGTGAGATGGCGTACAGCGCTGGAGCCTGGTTACCAGATAAACGCTCCTGGTAAGACATGCCCGTCCAGTCATAGCCGATACCGGTTGGCAGCTTAGAGGCCAGATCCTGCATCAGGTCCATGGCTTCACCGGAGCTTTTACCCGGTGCTGGTTGCCCTAACAGCTCCATGGATGGAAGGCCGTTATAACGCTCCAGACGTGGCGAACCATAAACCCAGTTGGCTGACGCAAAGGCATTAAATGACACCATTTCGCCGCTGGTAGAACGCACATACCAGTTGCCGATATCACCAGGCAACATACGGTAAGGTGCTTCACCCATCACGTAGACTTTCTTAACGCGACCACGGTCAATGAAGTCATTGACATAGGAGCCACCCCAGGCGGCTGCCAGTGTGGTGTTGATATCAGACAGCGATACCCCCAGCGCCTGTGCTTTTTCCTGGTCGATAGTCAGTTTGTACTGCGGGGTGTCTTCCAGTCCGTTAGGACGCACACCCACCAGTACATCCGGATGTTGGGCAATCATACCCAGCAGCTGGTTACGTGCGGCAGTCAGTTTTTCATGGCCTAAACCGCCCTGATCGATTAGCTGGAAGTCGAAGCCTGTTGCCTGACCCAGTTCAACAATGGCTGGCAGGTTGAAAGGAATCACCATCGCATCTTTAATGACGGAAAGTGCGCCCATTGCCCGCCCGGCAATTGCAGGAACCTTATTGTCGGCACCTGGACGTTCATCCCACGGCTTCAGACTGACAAAGGCGAGGCCGGTGTTCTGACCACGACCTGCAAAGCCAAAGCCGTTAACAGTAAACACAGAGTTAACCGTAGCTTTTTCTTTATTCAGGTAGTAATCCGTCACCTGGTCCAGCACTTTCTGAGTACGCTCCTGAGTCGCACCAGCAGGGAGCTGGGCCATCGTCAGGAACACACCCTGATCTTCTTCCGGTAGGAAGGAGGTCGGCAGACGCAGGAACAGGAAAGCCATGCCCACGAAAATCAGCAGGTAAATCACCAGATAACGACCGGTACTGCGAACGATGTGGCCAACACTTTCGGTATAATGATTGGTACTCTTGTCGAACAGGCGGTTAAACCAGCCGAAGAATCCAGTCGTCTTACCGTGATCGCCTTTCGCAATCGGTTTCAGCATCGTTGCACAGAGTGCCGGGGTCAGGATCAACGCCACCACTACCGACAACACCATCGCAGAAACAATGGTAATTGAGAACTGACGGTAGATAACGCCGGTAGAGCCGCCGAAGAATGCCATCGGGATAAATACAGCCGACAGTACAAGGGCAATACCAACCAACGCCCCCTGGATCTGATCCATTGACTTACGTGTGGCTTCTTTCGGTGGCAGGCCCTCTTCGGCCATGACGCGCTCGACGTTTTCCACCACCACAATGGCGTCATCCACCAGCAGGCCGATGGCCAGCACCATCCCGAACATCGTTAGCGTGTTTATCGAGTATCCGAAGGCGCTGATAATGGCAAACGTTCCCAGCAGTACGACTGGCACGGCGATCGTTGGGATCAGCGTTGCGCGGAAGTTTTGCAGGAACAGATACATGACCAGGAATACCAGCACGATAGCTTCGACCAGCGTCTTCACCACTTCGTTAATCGAAATCTTAACGAATGGCGTGGTGTCATACGGATAAACCACCTTCATCCCGGCAGGGAAGAAAGGCTCCAGCTTGGTGAGTTCTGCCTTAACGGCGGCGGCGGTATCCAGTGCGTTAGCGCCGGTTGCCAGCTTGATCCCCAGACCGGAAGCCGGTTGTCCATTATAACGGGCAATAATCTCGTAGTTTTCACCACCCAGCTCAATATGCGCGACATCACTCAGACGAACACGCGAACCGTCGGTATTCACCTTCAGCAGAATTTTGCCGAACTCTTCCGCCGAGGTCAGGCGTGTCTGCGCAATAATAGACGCGTTAAGCTGCTGGCCGGCAACAGGCGGAGAACCGCCGAGCTGACCCGCCGCCACCTGGGCGTTCTGGGTATTGATGGCGCTAATGACATCAACGGGCGTGAGCGAGTAGTTGTTGAGCTTGTGAGGATCCATCCAGATGCGCATGGCGTACTGTGCACCGAACAGCTGTGTATCACCCACGCCTGACACTCGACTGATAGGGTCTTTAATGTTCGACCCGACATAGTCGGAGAGATCGTTCTGGGTCATGGTGCCGTTGTCATTGATGAAACCGGCGACCATCAGGAAGCTGCTCGAGGATTTCTGAACCTTAATCCCCTGTTGTTGCACTTCCTGCGGCAGTAGCGGCATCGCCAGTTGCAGTTTGTTCTGCACCTGTACCTGAGCGATGTCAGCATTAGTCCCTGATTCAAAGGTCAGCGTCAGCTGCAGCGTCCCGGAGGAGTCACTGCTGGAGCCCATATACATCAGGCCGTCGATGCCGTTCATGTTTTGTTCGATAACCTGCGTGACGGAGTCTTGCAGTGTTTTCGCATCAGCGCCAGGGTAGGTTGCTGTGATCTCAATTGCCGTTGGAGCAACGTTTGGATATTGCTCGATCGGTAGTTTAAGAATCGACAGCGCACCCGCCAACATAATAATGATGGCGATTACCCAGGCAAAGATGGGGCGATCGATAAAAAACTTAGCCATGTCTCAGTGGCTCCTGTTAAGACTTCGGTTGTTCAGACTTCGCCTGAGACTCGGAACCTGCTTTGGCGCTGTCATCGCTGACTTCCTGAGGCGTTACCGCTGCACCAGGTTTCACGCGTTGCAGACCGGTCACAATCACACGATCGCCATCTTTCAGACCGGCAGACACCAGCCACTTATCACCAAATGCCTGGTCGGCAGTCAGATTACGGACTTCAACCTTATTGTCCGCGCCCACAACCATGGCAGTTGCCTGACCGGTTGGCGTACGGGTCACACCCTGTTGAGGAACCAACAGTGCATTCGGGTTGGTGCCTTCATCCAGACGGGCACGCACAAACATACCCGGCAGCAGACTATGATCAGGGTTAGGGAACACGGCACGTAATGTGATCGAACCTGTGGTTTCATCCACAGTGACATCAGAGAATTCTAATGTTCCGCTCTGCGCGTATTCGCTACCATTTTGCATCAGTAGTTTGACTTCAGCTTTACCATTGGTCTGCTGAAGTTTGCCGGAATTCAGTTCATCACGCAGGCGCATGAAATCTTCGCTGGATTGGGTCACATCAACATAGATAGGGTCAAGTTGCTGTACGGTTGCCAACGCAGTGGTTTGCGCACTGGCAACTAAAGCGCCTTCCGTCACCGACGATTTACCGATGCGACCGCTGATAGGTGAGGTCACTCGAGTATAGGCGAGGTTGATGCGTGCTGTTTCTACAGTGGCCTGAGCAGCCTGAACGGCAGCGGCGGTCTGGCTTTGCGTTGCCATTGCCTGGTCGTAGTCCTGCTGGCTGATGTACTTAGTACCCAACAGGGGCTTGTAGCGTTTTACCGTCAATGCGGCAATCTGTGCATTGGCTTGTGCCTGTGCCAGATCACCTTTCGCACTGCTATAAGCAGCTTGATATGTGGCGGGGTCAATTTGATATAAAGACTCGCCAGCCTTGATATCGCTACCCTCAACGAAGTTGCGTTTCAGAATAATGCCAGATACCTGTGGGCGAACTTCTGCAATACGGAACGATGAGGTTCGACCTGGCAGGTCGGTAGTAATTTTAAGCGGGGCGCTTTTCAACGTTGTGATACCCACTTCAGGTGCCTGCTGTTGCTGTCCGGCTTGCTGAGATTCTTTGTTGTCACAACCCGTTAGCACTAAGCTGCCTGAGAGCATCAGAACGGCCGCCAGAGGCGTTAACCCTCTGTTTTTGTTCATAAATAAACCTCGAGTGTCCGATATCGATTGTTCAATGGATTACAAACCCATAAACCCATTGCTGCGTTTAAATTATGGTCGTGATATGGTACATACATTCGGAAATGTATGTAAGTCTAACTCTTTGTAAATCACACCCTCATGGCACGAAATACCAAACAACAGGCGCAGGAAACGCGCAATCACATCATTGATGCCGCAATTAAGCGCTTCTCTGAACATGGCGTATCCAAAACGTCACTGGCGGATATTGCCTCAAGTGCTGGCGTGACGCGGGGTGCTATTTACTGGCATTTCAAAAATAAAACTGATTTGCTGAATGAAATCTGGGCGCAATCCGAATCCGGAATGGCGGACCTGGAGCTTGAGTATCAATCAAAATATCCTTCTGATCCACTATCTGTAATGCGCGCAATGTTGTTGTATGTCCTTGACGCAGCAGCCAGTGACCCAAGAAGGCGTGCACTTATGGAAATTATTTACCACAAATGTGAGTTTGTTGGAGAAATGACTACCCTACAACTGATGCAACAAAATCTCTATCTTGAATGTTATGAAAAGATAGAAGAGGTTTTATCGCAGTGCATTGATGCAAAACAACTCCCCGAAAATCTGGATACCCGGCGTGCTGCCGTTGTGATGCGTGGCTACATCAGTGGCATCATGGAAAACTGGTTATTTATGCCGGGCAGTTTTGATTTAGCCGGTGATGCGCCGCAATTAGTGGAAACGCTCATTGATATGCTGGCGCTCTGTCCGACGTTACGTCAGTCAGTTTAACCGCCGATTATGACTGGCTGGCGACTTTCTGTTCAAAATCCCGCTGTACGATCGCCAGCGCAGCCAGAACGGTTTCTGGTGCAACATGATTTTCTTCCAACAGCATAATCAAATCGACGGCGAGTTTGATTTCTTCCGGCGCGGTTTCCAGTGACATACTTGCTCCTTATTTCTGAATGCAGACAATCAGCGGTCAGATACGTAAAATTTTGACGATACCCGTCATCACCAGTGCACCTATAAGTGAAGTCAGCATCGTATGTGGGTCGAGGGTGGCCAGCGTGCCGTTATTCATATAGGTACTGATATAGCCGCCAATCAACGCTCCCACGGCGGCAAGTACTAATGTGGGCACCAGCCCGCCCGGGCGGCCAGGAAAAAAATAGCGTGCAATAAAACCCACCAGAAGACCGATGATTATCCAGGAAATCAGACCCATTTTCGCTCTCCAGTTACAGGGCAATGTGACTATTATAGTCCCCGATTCGGCAGGGGATGAGACGAGGCTAGCTGCTACGTTCGCGATTTTCAATGGCGCGTTCAATTCGCTTGAGGGCTTGCAAACATCGCTGTAACCGTCCTTCCAGAGCAGCGACTTCCCGTTGCAACTGTTGCTGTTGTGCCAGGGTTTCCTGCACGGCCAGCAAACTCTCCCGGTCGATAATCATGGCACGTAAGCGACGTTCGAAATCCTGATGCTCGGCCAGTTTCTCATATAAATTCTCTTTGACCGGAACAGGGCGAGACTCGCTGCGACGCATTTTCTGCGTTGCCAGCTCACGTTGCAGGGCGCTCATCTGCATCACTACCCGTTCAGCCATCCAGGCCACGCTCTCCATACGGTTATCACGTACGCTTTGTTTCAGCTGTGCCATCGTCTGGCGAACTTCCAGTAAATAATCGCCCAGTCGGGTGGTGTGGCAGTGAAACAATTTAATATCGAAGCGTGCCTGTGCAGTGCGATTATTGGCATGAGGTTCCACGGCGTGCGCAAGTTGTTCGAGTTGCATATCGAGTTGTTGCAGTAAACCTGCGCTTTTCATCTTATTCTCCGTGGCGGTAATGCTCTGTATGATACCCTGATTCTGAGACATTTTTCCGGGTGTGCCATGCAACGTTATATTCTTATTGTTTTAGGCTGGCTTGCTGTGGTGTTAGCGACGTTGGGAGTGGTGTTGCCGTTGCTGCCCACCACGCCATTCTTACTGCTGGCCGCCTGGTGTTTTGCCCGTTCTTCACCGCGTTTTCATTACTGGCTGCTGCACCGCTCGGTATTTGGTCGATATTTGCGTCACTGGCAGCAACACCGGGCGATGCCTCCAGGTGCTAAGGGCAGGGCGATCCTGTTTATTCTGATCACTTTTGCTTTTTCGCTGTGGATGGTCAAGATCCTTTGGGTGCGTCTGTTACTGTTGGCGATCCTCTGCGCGCTGCTGGTCTTTATGATTCGTATACCCGTGGTTGATGAAGGGCAAGAAAAGCGGTGATTTTGCTTAACACGGTTGCAATTGTCCGGCGGTTTGCATAGATTTGGTCGTTTTCGTGCGCGGCTTCCCCTCAACGTCTGAATTTCACCCGGCAACCCTGCCGCAGAGTGGAATGAAGCTGCGCGAGTCAGATTTGTATTTACCAGGCATAACATTATGACCGCGACTGCGCAGCAGCTTGAATTGATTAAAAACAGTATCAAAAGCATCCCGGATTACCCAAAGCCGGGTATTCTCTTTCGTGACGTGACCAGCCTGCTGGAAGATCCGAAAGCGTTTGCATTGAGCATTGAACTGTTGGTTGAACGCTATCGTGACGCTGGCATCACCAAAGTAGTGGGCACTGAAGCGCGAGGTTTTTTGTTCGGTGCACCGGTTGCGCTAGGACTGGGAGTAGGTTTTGTGCCGGTACGTAAGCCGGGCAAACTGCCACGTAAAACCTTTGCTGAAACCTATGAGCTGGAATACGGCACAGACACGCTGGAACTGCACTGTGATGCGATTCAGCCGGGTGATATTGTTCTGGTGATCGATGACTTGCTGGCAACCGGTGGCACTATTGAAGCAACGGTGAAGCTGATTCGCCGTGCAGGTGGCAGCGTAAAAGACGCTGCATTTATCATTAACCTGTTTGATTTGACCGGCGAATCTCGCCTGAAAGCGCAGGGTATTGAAAGCTACAGCCTGGTGAACTTCCCCGGTCACTAAGCTTGATCAGGCCGGGTTAACCCCGGCCTTGTTACGACTCTCTTCTGTTTCCCGCTTTTCGCTTCCCGCCCCTTTATCAATACTAAAAATGCGCTCGCCCGCTGTTCGGCACGATTCGCGGCGAACGGTTGATTCTCTGCTCTAAAATACGACAGCCAACATCAAGCTGTGATTTCACAGGCGTCAGGGAAGAGTGAAATGAAAAAAACCATGACTGTATTGCTGTTTTTTCCCCTGCTTGCCGGGGCTGAAGACGTTGTTGCCAGCACCACACAAAAGCCGTTACAGCAGGCCTACCCGCCGGAAAGCTTTAGCGGGCGGCATACTTTCACGCTGGGTTACACTGAAAGCCACATCTCACATTTCAAAGCCATGAAAGGGGTCAATGCGAAGTATCGCTATGAAATCCCGGAATTACCTCTGAGCGCGATGGTCTCTTTCAGCGGCATGAGCGGCAGGGGTAGCCAGAGTGTCGGAGGAAGCGATGCCCGAGAAGTGAAGCACCACCGCGTGCGTTACTATAGCCTGATGGTCGGGCCTGCCTGGCGGGCGACGAGCTGGGCCAGCCTTTACTTGCTGGGAGGGGCGGGCTGGGAAAGCAGCAGCAACCAGACTGACTACCATAACCCAGGCGGGGACAGTACCGGGCGCTATAAAATATTTGATGCGCGTTTTGCCTGGGGAGCAGGGGTGCAGTTCAACCTGATTGATAACGTAGCGGTGGATGTTGGCTACCAGGCCGGGCACGTGCAGAAAACGTCCAGTAACGGGTTTAATGTTGGGATAGGTTATCGATTCTGATGGGGATACGAAGAGTAGAAAGGGCAGCGAAGCTGCCCCTGATAATCATTAGAACGCGAACCTGATCCCGGCATAAATGGTGTTGTCGGTGATGTGCGATGACGCATTCAACTGATAGTTAAGACTGTAAGACAATGCGTCGTGCGACAGCTCAATGCCAATGTTACTGGTGAACACGGAATGATCGGTAATACTTGAATCGGTCATTGAGTAGCTGGCTTCCTCGCCCGGAAGCCAGCTACGGCTTTTCGCTTTGACGTCCCCGCTGTTGCCGGTCCACGTCAGGTCCAGTAAAGGCTTAACCTGGTAGCCTTTACTGGCTGTGAACGTCCTGGACAGCGAAACGCCCAGCGGGAATGACCAGATTTTCTGTGAGTCACCCGCTGTTTCAAACATCGTTCCCAGCTCGTTATGCGTCGTAAAGGCCTCGCTTTTCAGTCGCGTATAATGTATTGCTGCATGTGGCGTCACATCGGCCAGTTTGTTATTCCACTGGTAACTGGCCGTGATACCACTGCTCAGCGCCCAGCTGTTCATTCTGGCCCGCAGCGACCCACCCTCAATCTCAGCCGGACTTTGCTGTTTCATTCTGTTACGGCTGCCGGTGTAACTGACATCTGCCATCACATTCAGCGCGCCCCGTTGCCAACTGCTGTAGAGTGAGCTTCCCCAAAAGTTGAAGTCATTACGCGTTGGGCTCACGTTTCCATGGCTGGTACTTTTGCCCCCGCCCGTATTCAGCGCCATACCGGTAGTCATCATGCCGAAGTCGCCGGCATCAAAACGGAAATCACTCCCTAATGCCAGTCCACCGAGATTTGCAGAAGAGCGAGCCTGCCAACGTCCTGAAGAAAACCCATGAGAACGGCTGTTATCAGACAGCAGCGTCGCCCATAGATTAACGCCTGTCGCAGCCTGTGCCCCGGGCATTGATGCAATGCCAGAGAGATGATGCTCAACCGCATGACGAGCCGCTGACAGCGCCATAAAGGTGCTGTGCTGGACACCCACCACAGAGGCGATATGTAATGCTGACTGCACGACTTTACTGGCGAGAACCTCTTCGCGGATATAACGAATATCCATCGACTGCGAAATAAAGCGCTGGCCTGCATCGTCAGAGTGAGTATTAACACCCTGCGTTTTAGCCATATTGGCCATCAGGTCCTGTGTGTCCGGTGGCAAAAGCGGCTGGCTGGTCTGTGCAGCGGTCAGATGATGGGCATTGCCCTCCACGCTGCTGCCCATCTTAAACAGACGGCTACTGCTGGTAATATTCTGCTGCTGCCAGAAACCCTCCGTCGTATTGCCTCCTTCGCTGGCGATGAAGCGTTCCCCCGTTTTGAGATTGTCATCGGTGATGACCAGCATTTTCGCCGTCAGGGCCACGCTCCCGTCCCCGATCAGCAGGGCGGATGAACCTTGGTCCACGTAGGTTTTTGCGGAAACGATCGTCAGTGATGCATCATCGAATCGATTGAGATGTCTGTCGCTACCAATACTCCAGTGCAGATCCGGGCTGGACAAATCGACGGTTTCACCTGCTGCAATAGCCAGCGTTCCGGCAAACGGTTCAGACTGCTGCTGTGTCATCCATCCGGCGCCTTGCTGCCAGAGTTCAGCGTTCAGTTCACGTGTTCCGATAATCGCGGTGCCTTTGCCCATGACATCCATCTGCCCTCGTGAGGCATCAAGGTGCGTACTGGCAAACATTCCACCGTTAACGCGTAGTGCACCGGAGCGCAACCCGGTATTGTCGGCCGTGAAGATGCCGCCAGTTTGCAGGTACTGGTTTTCACTACCGTAGCGGGTGTCTGCCTGGCCGATGGTTAAGCTGTCTGCGGTGTAGTTACCGCTTTCGATGGTGAGCTGCCCATTGCCCGCCAGGCCTGATTCATTCTCCTGTCCGCCATCGTTGCCGCCGAGCACGATATCAGTAGCGATATGGCCACTACTGTTTTTAAACAGAGCAGAACCGGTGCCCCCATTGCCACCCTTGCCACCGAGACCTGGACCAGTGCCGCCAGAAGTGGTGCCGCTAGTTCCTGCCTGGCTGCCGTTCCCCCCCAGCTGGAGGAAGCTGCTATTGGTGATATGACTATCCTCAACATTCAAGGTGCCGCTGCCCCCGTGACCGCCTGCACCTCCCTGGCCACCGATAGCATCGGATGCGCTATTACCACCAGCCCCACCACGTTCTCCATCAGCCCCAAGCGTTATCGAATGAATAGAAAGGTGGCTGGTAGCGATGTTGATGGTTGCGTTTCCGCCATCACCACCAATGGCACCTGTACCACCATCCCCTCCTGCGCCGCCAATACCACCGATACCGGACAATGATGCGCCATTGAGGCCGGTTTCTCCGCCATTACCGCCGCGAGAACCCTGGCCGCCAGCCCCCCCTGCCTGCAGGTTGTTTTTGACTGTTAAATCGGCATTGTTCAGGCTCAGTTCAGCATAGCCACCTTGCGCTCCGTTGCCGCCGTTGCTTCCCGCGGCACCGGCACCCCCGTCTCCGCCGTTGCCACCGCGACCTGCGGTCCCCCCGGTGCCGCCCTGACCACCCAGGCCACCGCTGCTGGCCAGTCCGTCAGAGCCGTTCTCACCTTGAATGCCATCCTGGCCCCGGGAGCCCGCGCTGCCACCGTCTCCACCCCGGCCCCCCGCAGACCCGTTACTGGCAGCGCCTGCCTTTCCACCCGTGCCGCCAAGTAGGATCGTGTCAGCATAAAAATTACCGTTAGTCAGCGTGAGTTCTGCGTTCCCCCCGCTTGCAGCCTGAGCGCCTTGGCCACCGAGTGATCCTGACGCACCTGCGGCACCGAGGCCGCCTGCAGCACCCGCTGCTCCATCGCCACCTCTGCCGCCGTTACCACCATAGCCGTCGATATCGGTGTTGCTCCCTGCGCCGCCCTGTCCGCCATCGCCAGCGTTGCCGCCGCTCCCCCCTTTGCCGCCCATTCCTCCAGCACTTCCCGCGGAGGCCTGACCCGCCACACCGCCATTCCCCCCCAGAGTGACTGAACCCAAGGAGGCATCATCACCCTCGACGATCAGTGTTCCTGATCCCCCCGCCTGACCCGAAGAACCATCACTTCCCTGGGGGCCGCGAGTGCCACTGGTGCCATTCGTTGCCAGTCCGGCTGGTGATCCCGGGTTGCCATTGCCACCGGCAGAGGAGCTACCGTTCTGGCCATCGTAGCCATCACCACCGTTGCCCCCGTTACTTCCATTACCTGCACTGCCGCTCTGGCCTGCATCGGCGCCATCACTGCCGTTACCACCTTTATCTCCTTGCGTAATAGTGTGACGTCCTGTCATCTCGCTGAGGGGCTGGGTTTCGTTCGTGCCAGGTGCAGCGGCAGCCGATGCAAGAGGGACGGCGCTGAATATCGGCAGTGAGAGCAAGGCCAGTGTAGAAATGGAAGAACGCAGACGGTGCTTTTTAAGCGGAAGATCCACGAGCTGTTTAGCTGTTGTATGTTTCATAAATTAATCCGTTAATCAGTGGAGATCCTTGTGGCGCTGCAATTTTTTGAAAAAAAGGCGGCACCAATTCGCCGGAAAATGGAAACCCGGATGATTGCGTATCAGAGGCGTGGTGAACGTTTTTGCACTGTTATTCCTTTAATGCTGGGAGAAAGCACATCCTGTGCTTTTGCGGAAAACATGGGCAATTTGCCACATACTTCGGAGGGGGGAAATTAGCATTTCGTGTTACGTGTAGCGGTAAAACGATTTTTGGATATTTTATGAATTGATGGGTTTTATTCACCCGTTTTCATCGAAAAAGAGCAAGTCTGCGTGGCAAAATAAGCGTGTAACAGCATGGCGACAGGTAGACCTTCTGTTATAGTACCTTCCCTTAATCCGCTTATTGGCCGTGAACACGGTTGATCTTGCCGATACTCGTCAACAGGCTAAACTGCGGTTTATCACGGTTTGGGTAAGTAATTTTTTAAAAAATGATGAAGTCTTAATGAGCTATCAGGTACTGGCCCGCAAGTGGCGTCCGCAAGCGTTTACTGAGGTTGTCGGTCAGCAACATGTTCTGACCGCGCTGGCTAATGGTTTGTCCCTTGGCCGCATCCATCACGCTTATCTTTTTTCTGGCACCCGTGGCGTCGGAAAAACCACCATCGCCCGTCTACTGGCAAAAGGACTGAACTGTGAAACAGGCATTACCGCTACCCCTTGTGGGAAGTGTGATAACTGCCGTGAAATTGAGCAGGGCCGTTTTGTCGACTTGATTGAAATTGACGCAGCTTCCCGAACTAAAGTGGAAGATACGCGCGATCTGCTGGATAACGTGCAGTACGCTCCGGCACGTGGCCGCTTTAAAGTTTACCTGATCGATGAAGTCCACATGCTCTCGCGTCACAGCTTTAACGCGCTGTTGAAAACGCTGGAAGAGCCACCAGAACATGTAAAATTTTTGCTGGCGACCACCGACCCGCAAAAACTGCCGGTAACGATTTTATCGCGCTGTCTGCAATTCCATTTGAAAGCGCTGGATCAGGAGCAGATCCGTGGTCAGCTTGAGCATGTATTGCAAGCTGAGCAGATCAGTGCTGAAACCCGCGCATTGCAATTACTGGCACGCGCTGCTGACGGCAGTATGCGTGATGCGCTGAGCCTGACCGATCAGGCAATTGCGATGGGGCAGGGGCAGGTAACGACCTCCACGGTTAATGACATGCTGGGCACGCTAGACGATGAACAGCCACTGGCGTTGATCGAAGCATTGGTCCATGCCGATGGTGCAGAAGTCATGGCGTTGCTCAACCAGGCCGCTGCGCGGGGTGTGGAGTGGGAAGCGCTGCTGGTAGAAATGCTTACGCTGCTGCATCGTGTGGCAATGATTCAACTACTGCCTTCTGCGCTGGGCGACGATATGGCCGCCATTGAACAGCGGTTGCGTGAACTGGCACGGGTACTTCCGCCCGCAGATGTTCAGCTTTATTACCAGACGCTGCTAGTTGGCCGCAAAGAGTTGCCGCTGGCACCGGACCGCCGTATGGGTGTGGAAATGACGCTGCTGCGCGCACTGGCTTTTCACCCCAAAGCCGTGATCGCTGACCCGGTTGCACGCCCAACCATGGCATTACAGACCCCGGCAGCACCCTCAGCAGAGCCTGTACCCCATACGGCATCGGCGTCCCCGATTCAGGACGCGCCACCACCTCACCAGGGATTATCTGACTCTACCAGCCAGCTCCTACAGGCGCGAACGCAACTGCTGCGCCATCAGGGGGCGAGTAAGCCAAAAAAGACTGAGCCGGCAGCGCAGGGTGCGCGGCCGGCAAGTTCGGCACTGGAGCGTCTTGCTGCGGTTACCGAACGCGGGCAGCAACGTCTGCAACAGGCAGCGGCAGAAGCGGTTCCTGTAAAAGAAGAGGCGTATCGCTGGAAAGCGCAAAACCCAACGGAAGTGAAGGCAGAAGCGGTTGCAACGCCAAAGGCGCTTCGTACGGCACTGGAACATGAGAAGAATCCTGAGCTGATGGTGAAGCTGGTGGCGGAATCGCTAGAACGCGACCCGTGGGCTGGCGAAATTGCGGTGCTGGTCATACCAAAACTGGTTCAACAGCTTGCGTTAAATGCCTGGAAAGAGCAGACCGAGAGTGGTATTTGCCTGCATTTGCGTTCCAGCCAGCGTCACCTGAATTCCCCTTCTGCGCAAAAAGCGCTAAATGATGCCTTGAATGCTGCTGCCGGGCACCCCATTGAATTAACCGTGGTGGAAGATGATAATCCTTCGGTGCTGACACCGTTGGAATGGCGGCAAAAAATTTATGAAGAGAAGCTGGCGCAGGCGCGTCAGTCGATTATCACTGATACTCATATTCAGACGCTGCGTCGGTTTTTCGATGCCGATGTGGATGAAGAAAGTATCCGACCTGTTTAACCCGCCGCATCGCAGTTACGTTGATGCGGCCTGAGCTGAAGAGAGAGAACTTATGTTTGGTAAAGCCGGATTGGGCAACCTGATGAAGCAGGCCCAGCAAATGCAGGATAAAATGGCCCAGGTGCAGGAAGAGATTGCTGCCATGGAAGTGACCGGTGAATCAGGCGCAGGCCTGGTGAAAGTCACCATCAACGGCGCTCACAATTGCCGTCGTGTGGAAGTAGACCCAAGCCTGCTGGAAGATGACAAAGACATGCTGGAAGACCTGGTGGCTGCGGCCTTCAACGATGCGGCGCGCCGCGTTGCTGAAACCCAGAAAGAGAAAATGGCGGCGGTATCAAGCGGTATGCAGTTGCCACCTGGCTTCAAGATGCCATTCTGATGCAAACCAGCCCACTCCTTGAAACATTAATGGAGTCGCTGCGTTGCCTGCCAGGCGTTGGGCCGAAGTCGGCGCAGCGCATGGCGTTCCAGCTGTTACAGCGTGACCGCAGCGGTGGCATGCGTCTGGCACAGGCGCTGACGCGGGCGATGTCGGAAATCGGCCATTGTTCTGATTGCCGTACTTTCACCGAGCAGGAAATCTGCACCATCTGCGCCAACCCACGACGGCAGCAGAATGGATTGATCTGCGTGGTGGAAAGCCCGGCGGATATCCATGCCATTGAACAGACCGGGCAGTTTGCCGGGCGTTACTTTGTGCTGATGGGGCATCTGTCACCGCTGGATGGCATCGGGCCGAATGATATTGGCCTCGACCGCCTGGAACAGCGTCTGGAAAAAGAGACGATTGTTGAAGTTATCCTCGCCACCAACCCAACGGTGGAAGGGGAGGCGACCGCTAACTACATTGCCAGCCTGTGTGAACAGTATGGCGTGGAAGCCAGCCGTATTGCTCACGGTGTTCCCGTGGGCGGAGAGCTGGAAATGGTTGACGGTACGACGCTTTCGCACTCACTGGCCGGGCGTCAAAAGTTTAAATTCTGAGCAATCAACGGCACGAGTCCTTCGTGCCGTCTTGAAATCCTTTATGTCACCCCCATTTAATACCTCAACGTTCATCATCTGTTTTTTAGTTGAGGGTAGCAATGACCATGAAAGGACAAGAGACACGTGGCTTCCAGTCAGAGGTAAAACAGCTTCTGCACCTGATGATCCATTCACTCTATTCAAACAAAGAAATCTTCCTGCGTGAGTTAATCTCTAACGCTTCAGATGCTGCTGATAAGCTGCGCTTCCGCGCGTTATCCACCCCGGATCTCTATGAAGGTGATGGCGAACTGCGTGTACGCGTCTCTGTCGACAAGGAAAATCGTACGCTGACGCTGAGTGATAACGGCATCGGTATGCGTCGTGATGAAGTCATTGAAAATCTCGGTACCATTGCGAAATCTGGCACCAAATCTTTCCTTGAATCGCTGGGTTCTGACCAGGCGAAAGACAGCCAGTTGATCGGTCAGTTCGGTGTTGGCTTCTATTCTGCGTTTATTGTCGCCGATAAAGTCTCCGTACGGACTCGCGCCGCAGGCGCTGCCGCGTCAGAAGGTGTGTTCTGGGAGTCAGCCGGTGAAGGTGAATACACCATCGCCGACATTGAAAAAGCCGATCGCGGCACCGAAATCACTCTGCATCTGCGCGAAGGCGAAGATGAGTTCCTCGATGCCTGGCGCGTGCGCAGCATCATCAGCAAATACTCAGACCACATTGCACTGCCGGTTGAGATCGAAACCCACAATGAAGAAGACAACACCACCACGTGGGAAAAAATCAACAAGGCGCAGGCGCTGTGGACGCGCAACAAGTCTGAGATCAGTGCTGACGAATACAAAGAGTTCTACAAACATGTCGCCCATGACTTCACCGATCCGCTGACGTGGAGCCACAACCGGGTAGAAGGCAAGCAGGAGTACACCAGCCTGCTCTATATCCCTGCCCAGGCGCCGTGGGATATGTGGAACCGTGACCACAAACATGGGCTGAAACTGTACGTGCAGCGCGTGTTCATCATGGACGATGCCGAACAGTTTATGCCGAACTATCTGCGCTTCGTCAAAGGGCTGATTGACTCTAACGATCTGCCGCTGAACGTCTCGCGTGAAATCCTGCAGGACAGCCGCATAACTCAGAGCCTGCGCGGTGCGCTGACCAAGCGTTCACTGCAAATGCTGGAAAAAGTGGCGAAAGATGACGAGGAAAAATACCAGTCATTCTGGCAGCAGTTTGGTCTGGTCCTGAAAGAAGGCCCGGCAGAAGACAGCAGCAATGCTGAAACCATCGCGAAACTGCTGCGTTTTGCCAGCACCAGCAGCGAAGGCCCGGCGCAAACCGTGTCGCTGGAAGACTATGTCAGCCGCATGGTGGAAGGGCAGGAGAAGATTTACTACATCACTGCCGACAGCTATGCCGCCGCGAAAAGCAGCCCGCACCTGGAGCTGTTCCGTAAGAAAGGTATCGAGGTTCTGTTACTCTCCGATCGTATCGACGAATGGATGATGAGCTACCTGACTGAGTTTGACGGGAAAGCCTTCCAGTCAGTGAGCAAAGCGGATGACGCGTTAAGCAAACTGGCTGATGAAGAAACCGAAGAGCAGAAAGAGGCGGAAAAAGCGCTGGAGCCGTTCGTAGAACGTGTGAAAACGCTGCTGGGTGAGCGCGTCAAGGAGGTGCGTCTGACACACCGTCTGACCGATACTCCGGCCATCGTCACCACTGAAGCTAACGAAATGACCACTCAGATGGCAAAACTGTTTGCTGCTGCGGGTCAGGACGTGCCTGAGGTGAAATATCTGTTTGAGCTGAATCCAGACCATGCGCTGGTGAAACGTGCTGCCGATACTCAGGACGAAGCTCGCTTTGCCGAGTGGATTGAGCTGCTGCTGGAGCAGGCACTGCTGGCAGAGAAGGGATCGCTGGAGGATCCTAACCAGTTTATCCGCCGTATGAATCAGCTGCTGCTGGGATAACGAGCCACGGGCGACGCATGCCTCGCCCCTGCGTTATGCCGTGATGCTTACCGGATGAGGCGTGCCTCACCCCTACACTATGCCGTGATATTGTCTCGGGCGAGGCGTGCGTTAAGCCGCAATAATCTGTAGGGGTCGGGTATGCCCGACCCTGTTCTATTCCCGTAAACAGCAACGCAATGGGTTATTCAACATATACTCCCGCACGTTAGACAACTCATCCTTGTCGCGAATCACCCGATCCCAATATCCTCGCTGCCATACCGTTAACCCCACATGTATTCGACGTACTCTATTCGTCACTGCCGATTTATAGCTGCCCACGAGTGTCGCGACCGAAAACTGATACCTCTCCGGTATCACTAAGATACAGTGCAGATGGTCGGGCATAATGATACTGCTGTCGATCTGGCAACCGGGAAAATGGTGAGGTAATGCGTAAAGATAGTCTCGGGCGATGATACCGTATGGATTGAGATAGCTGCGGTAATCTAAGCAGTGGCCGAACAGTGGCCTTCTTTGCTGACAGCACAGTGTCAGATAGTAGTATCCGGCCTGGCGATAATCGTAGTGTTTAAGGCGCAGAGATTTCCTTTGTTGCATGACATCCTCCTTTTTTGGGAGCATATCAGTACCGGATATATTGCGTATTTTCGGAGTAAATATCGTCAGCACGGCTCGCAAAAAAACGGGCGAGGCATGCCTCATCCCTACGATATACCGCGATGCTGTATCGGGCGAGGCATGCCTCACCCCTACGATATACCGCGATGCTGTATCGGGCGAGGCATGCCTCACCCCTACAATATACCGCGATGCTGTATCGGGCGAGGCGTGCCTCACCCCTACGCTATGCTGCGATGTTGTCTCGGGCGAGGCGTGCGTTAAGCCGCAATAATCTGTAGGGGTCGGGCATGCCCGACCCGGCCGGATGTTGTTGATGATTTTTGTAGGGGTCAGGCATGCCTGACCCGTTTTATCCCGCGATCGACGCCTCTTCTAACAACCACCGCCGAAACAACTCAATCTCAGCTTCTTCTTTACGGGCGGTTTTGACCATCATCCATGTCGCGCGATCCACCTCTGCAAACCCCAGCGGAGCAATCAAAGACCCGTCACGTATCTCTTTTTTGACCAGAATCTGCGGGGTCATAATAATTCCCATTCCGTTACGTGCCGCCTGAATCGCCAGCGTCAGATTATCGAAATGACGTCCCGCCCAAAAATCGCCTCTTGCCCCGGTTTTCTTTGCCCACTCCGCCCAGGCATGCAGTTTGGTATCGGCATGTAGCAGTGGCAGAGTGGAAAAATCTGTCTCGTAGGTAAAGCGATGACTGAACTTCGGGGCGCATACCGGACCAATATAGTCGACGGTAATCAGCGTGGCGGTAATATCCTCCTGCAACGGCTGCTCGTGGCTGACAATCAGCACATCGGTATGCTCGCTGCGCACCCGCTCAATATCAACATGGGTCTGAAAGGTGAGGGCAATATCGCTGTGCCGTTCTGAGAAACGACTGATACGCGGGATCAGCCACTGTGCCAGAAAGCTGGGGGCACAGGAGATGGTCAGGCTGTGCAAATTGCGTGCGCGAATTTTCTCACAGGTCAATTCGATCTCGCGAAAGGTCTGTATGCAACACACTTTTAGCCGTTCGCCATCCGGGGTCAACTGCACCCGTCCGTTCACCCGTAAAAATAACGGTTTGCCTAGCCACTCTTCTAACTGTTTGATTTGGTGGCTAACAGCGCTGTGCGTCACGTTTAGCGATTGCGCCGCCAGGCTGAAGCTTTGATGCTGTGCTGCCTGATGAAAGTAGCGCAGGGCACGCAGTGAAGGAAGGCCAGACATAATCATACCTTGTTAGAAAAACTAACAAGGAGTGTCTGTTTATATCATTTTCAAGTCCAGCATAATTTCCCTACTCTGGCTTCCAGGTCGGGGTGCTGTCCTGTCAGCCACCAGCAAACGCCCCCTTCTGGTTTCTCTCGTTACACAGCCGTATTTTCCCCTTGTCAGCCCACGATTACATTCATCATCAATGCGAAGGAAAGGAAAATGACAAATCAGCATTCTGTAAAAACACAGCTCGTCATGTTTACCGGCGGTCGTGATAGCACCCTGGCAGCGTGTTATCTGATGTTACAGGGTATCCCTGTACACCTCTGGTCAGGAAACAGCGGATGTTCACTGCATCGTGGCATTTTGTCGCACCGTGTTGATGAATTGAAAAGCCGGTTTGGCGACTTAGTCGTCGCCCATACCATTGCCGATATCAGCGGTGCTTTCCGTTCAATTGCGATTGAACACCTGGAAAGTGACATTCTGAAATATCGTAAAAACCTGGTGCTGCTGGGAGAGAAACTGGCAATCCATGCCCATCTGGTCGATTTCTGCCACCGCAACGACATTAACACCATTAATGATGGCATCACCCATTATCAGATGGAATTCCCGGAGCAGCGTCAGGTAGCGAAAACCTTCCTGATGGAGATGATGGCACAGTACGACATCAACTATCAGTCGCCGATTTATGAGTTTGCTCAGTCAGCGGATGACGTGAAATACCGCCTGCTGCAGCTGGGGATTTCGACCAAATCGCTGGAAGGAATCAGCATTTTCGCCGACAGCTTCTCGACGCCGAATGATGAGGTGATCCTCGCATATCTGCATGACAAAGCGCCACTGGCACACAACATCGTCCGTTTCCTGTCAGGTGAAACCCTGATGACGCCTGTGCTGAAAACCAGCGCTGCTGCCTGAATCTGAACGTCAGAGGTGGCGTAGCCTGCGGGTTACGTCACCCGGAGTCTGAGATGAAAATAATCGTTAAATGCGCGGCCATTATTATTTATCAGCGTTCGCTGTTATTGACCCGTAAACGCGGCACCGAGATTTTTATCTCCCCCGGCGGTAAGCCACATGCGGGAGAAGACCATCTGAGTTGCCTGAAGCGTGAGCTTCAGGAAGAGCTGGGTGTGCAGATTAAAGGCTTCCGGCCTTTTGGCCTGTTTCATGGTCAGGCCGAATTTGAAGCCATGGCGATAGAGAACCATGTCTACCACGTTGAAATCGACGGGCAGCCGCGCGCAGGCAGCGAAATCGAAGAGATTGCCTGGGTGAATTATCGCAGGCCTCCCTGTGAGATCGCGGTCGGATCGATCTTCCGTGACAACGTTATGCCACTGCTTTTCCAGCAAGAGTTGATAAATTAATGGACGCATCCTCACTTTCCCCTCAGTTACAGCAGATCCATGGCGATCGGTTTTATAAGCGAGTTTCTATGCTGAAAGATGAACTCCGGGAAGAGTTAACCCGCATATATCAGCTGCAAGAGTACGATCTGTTTTTTGTTCAGTCGGTTCGCGTTGGACTGGTGATCTTATCGCATCTGTTTCATAAGCAGGAAACCACGCTGTGCCTGGCCAAACATGCGCACTATCAGCCCATCACTGAGCTGTTCAGCCCTCCGGCCTCACATTTTACCGAGCCTGGCAGCGTGCGTATCATTACTCACGTCAATCCATATACCGGTGAACTCAACAGTCTGAAAAACAGTAAAGGTAAAGGCGTAGTGGATGCCTCGCACAGTTTTGCCACCAACCGCCACGGTGAGCTGATTGCGGACAGTTCCATTTTTGTCGCCCCTCTCCACAAACATGCCTCGTTAACTATCGGTCTGGCGATTATTGCCCTGCGTCCCGAGGACTTTAGTACCCTGATGCGCAGTGAGTTGCGTTTGTTTGAAGAGTCCACCTCGTCGGCAAAACCACTGGAAGAAGCACTGCAAAACATCCGTAGCACCCAATGGCAGCCGTATAACGTGGCGCAGGTTGGGCCTGTGCAGCTGAACGATGTCGCAGGTATGGATTTCACCTCAATCAGTGCACCGGATTTGCCCTTTAGCTGTTTCCCGGTACCTGCGCTCAGCGAGAGTCTGCAACAGCAGGTGAAAGCAGCAGGGGCCAGCTATTTCCCTCATGCCAAAACCCTGCGTTTGTCGTGCTGGGTAAGGGGTGACGGCAGTGAGCCTGTCGATATGACGGAACAGGTAGAAAACAAACTGAGCACCCTGTGGGAGGCAAAATGAAAAGTACCTTTGCCGTGAATGGCAATATGATTGGCATCATGGGCGGTGTGATTCTCAGTACGGATTCGGTGTTTATCCGCATGATGGGCATTGAAAATTCCTGGCTGATTGTGGCCCTGCGCGGCCTTTGCATGTGGGGTGTCTGCCTGCTGATGTGGGCCTTTTGGCGCCAGAGCCGCTCCACTCTTGGCACGCCGTGGCTGACCAAAGACAATGTGCTGTCGGCGCTGTTTTTTTGCATAGCTTCCGCCTGCTTCGTTAATGCACTGAACCGGGGCAATGTGGCCACGGTACTGGTGATTATCTCTTCAACGCCGTTTATTTCGGCCCTGATTACCCGGCTGTTCTTCAAAGTGGCTATCGATCGCAGCGTGATGCTAGCATCACTGGCGGGCATTGTTGGCGTGGTGATTGTGATGTCAGGCCGTGGTCTGGGCCATAATGGCATCGCCAATGTTTATGCGCTGGGCACGGCAGTCTCTATGGCACTGGCATTTATCTTTACCTCACGCGTTAGTGGTGGCTCGGCGGGTTTACCGTCATTGGGGGCGGTGCTGGCATCGGTGTTGATTGTGCTGTGGCCGGACTCAAACATGGTCGATAGTCTGAAAGTGTTGTCGGCTGCGCAATATGGGTGGGTGATCGCGGAAGGGGCGTTAATTATGCCGCTGGCGATGGGGTTAATCACGTTATCCACGCGTTTTGTCTCTCCGGCCAATGCCGGGCTGTTTTTACTGCTTGAAACTGCGCTGGCGCCATTGTGGATGTTTCTATTTATGGACGAAATCCCAACAATTCAGGCAGTTATTGGTGGTGCAATTATTATCGTTGCGGTGATTTCTCAAACGCTGTATGCCCGCCGACAGGTATCGCTACAACGTTACGCGGATGCAGGATAACCGCGCCCTTCCTTGTGGATAGCGGGCCAAAATGGTATGTTCTTGCCCTCAGATAAAGTGATCAATTAAGCGATTCGCAAGGGGATTTACGCAATGCGTATTATTCTGCTCGGAGCTCCGGGTGCAGGTAAAGGGACTCAGGCTCAGTTCATTATGGAGAAATACGGTATTCCGCAGATCTCTACGGGTGACATGCTACGCGCCGCTGTTAAAGCGGGCTCGGAGTTGGGTCAGAAAGCCAAACAGATTATGGACGACGGTAAACTGGTGACTGACGAACTGGTTATCGCGCTGGTCAAAGAGCGTATTGCTCAGGAAGACTGCCGTAATGGTTTCCTGCTGGATGGCTTCCCACGCACCATTCCTCAGGCTGATGCCATGAAGGAAGCGGGCATTAAAGTTGACAACGTGCTGGAATTCGCCGTCCCTGACGAACTGATCGTTGATCGCATCGTCGGTCGCCGTGTCCATGCGCCGTCTGGTCGTGTCTACCACGTCACCTACAATCCGCCAAAAGTGGAAGGTAAAGACGATGTGACCGGTGAAGAACTGACCATCCGTAAAGATGACCAGGAAGCGACCGTACGTAAACGTCTGGTGGAATACCATGAGATGACGGCTCCGCTGATTGCTTACTACAGCAAAGAAGCGGCCGAAGGTAACACGGCTTACCACAAGATCGACGGCACCCGTAAAGTGGCTGAAGTTAGCGCAGAGCTGGCCAAAATCCTCGGTTAGTGCTTTTTGAGCCAGGGATAACCTGGCTCAATGACAGCAATTGGTTTATCCCCCGCTTTTTTCCGCTAGAATAAGTCTCGTTTTCATCTCCGACGATGCCGTAAAAAGGAATAACAATGAGGCAAGATAAGCCTGGCGTATTACTGGTTAACTTAGGCACACCTGATGCCCCAACGACACCTGCCGTAAAACGTTATCTTAAACAGTTCCTTAGCGATAGACGAGTGGTCGATACCCCGCGCTGGTTGTGGTGGCCGATCCTGAATATTGGCATTCTGCCGCTGCGCTCTCCGCGAGTAGCAAAACTGTATGCTTCCGTCTGGATGGACGAAGGTTCTCCGCTGATGGTTTACAGTCAGCGTCAGAAAGCAGCACTGGCCGCGCGGTTGGATATGCCGGTGGAGCTGGGGATGAGCTATGGCAATCCGAGCCTGAAAAGTGCTATCGATAGCCTGATGCAGCAAGGGGTGAATCGCCTTATTGTCCTTCCGCTCTATCCGCAGTTCTCCTGCTCGACCGTCGCGGCGGTATGGGATGGTATTACCGACGTGTTCGCCGGTTACCGCAGCCTGCCAACCGTGCAGTTTATCCGTGATTATGCGGAACATCCGGCCTATATTGCTGCCTTGAAAGCCTCGGTAGAACGCTCTTTTGCCCAGCACGGCAAGCCTGACCTGCTGGTCACCTCGTTCCACGGTATCCCGCAACGCTTCGCCGATGAAGGTGATGATTATCCCGAGCGTTGCTATGACACCTTTAACGCGCTTACGGCCTCACTGGGGCTGGGCAGCAGCGAAGCGATGCTGACGTTCCAGTCACGTTTTGGACGTGAGCCGTGGCTGATGCCTTATACCGATGAAACCATGAAATCCCTGCCCGCCAAAGGCGTGAAGCATGTGCAGATTATGAGCCCGGGCTTTTCATCTGACTGCCTGGAGACGCTGGAGGAGATTAACGGTGAGAACCGTGAGATCTTCCTCCATGCGGGGGGGACGCGTTTTGAATACATTCCGGCGCTGAATGATGATGAAGCTCATATCACCATGATGCTGGAGCTGGTCAACCAGTACCGCTAAAACAGGGGAGGCCATGTTCTCCTCTGTGATCGTCACAGAGCGCAATTGTGCTATGATTGCGCTCTGAGCCCCTTCTGTAGCCTGCAATGATGAAATTCCCCGGTAAACGTAAATCCAAACATTATTTCCCCGTCAGTGCGCGTGATCCCTTACTACAGCCGGTTCAACCGGAAAACGATGCGGCCAACAGCTGGATTGTCGGTATTGATCAGATTCTCGTCGATATTGAAGCCAAAGTGGATGATGGCTTTGTGGCGCGTTATGGCCTGAGCCTTGGGCATTCGCTGGTGATTGAGGATGATGTGGCCGAGGCGCTGTATGCCGAGCTGGTTGATAATAACCTGATCACCCATCAGTTTGCCGGTGGCACAATTGGCAATACGCTGCACAACTATTCGGTACTGGCGGATGACCGCTCGGTGCTTCTGGGCGTGATGTGTAATAACGTGCAGATTGGCGGTTACGCTTACCGTTATCTGTGTAATACCTCCAGCCGAACCGATTTGAACTATTTGCAGGGTGTGGACGGGGCGATCGGCCGTTGTTTCACGCTGATCGGTGATAACGGTGAGCGTACCTTCGCCATCAGCCCGGGGATGATGAACCAGCTGCGCCCACAAAGCATTCCCGAAGAGGTGATTGCCGGAGCATCTGCGTTGGTGCTGACCTCTTATCTGGTGCGCTGCAAGCCGGGCGAGCCGATGCCGGAAGCGACCATGCAGGCCATCCACTGGGCGAAGAAACATAACGTCCCGGTGGTGCTGACGTTGGGAACCAAGTATGTGATTGCCGATAATCCGCAGTTCTGGCGTGATTTCCTGCGTGATCATGTCTCTGTGGTGGCCATGAATGAAGATGAAGCTTTCGAGCTGACCGGTGAACGCGATCCGTTGCAGGCGGCGAATAGTGCCCTCGACTGGGTGGATCTGGTGCTGTGTACTGCCGGACCAAACGGCCTGTATATGGCGGCCTTTACTGAGGAATCTGGTAAGCGTACCACGCAGCATCCGCTGTTGCCGGGGGCGATCCCGGAGTTTAACCAGTATGAGTTCAGCCGCGCCATGCGCCATCAGGACTGCACCCAGCCGCTGCGTATTTTTTCCCATATCGCACCTTATATGGGCGGGCCGGAAAAGATCATGAATACCAATGGTGCCGGGGATGGCGCACTGGCGGCGCTGCTGCACGATATTACCGCCAACAACTTCCACCGTTCGAATGTGCCGAACTCCAGCAAGCATGGACGGAGTTACCTCACCTACTCCTCGCTGGCACAGGTATGTAAATACGCTAACCGGGTAAGCTATCAGGTGCTGAACCAGCATGCACCGCGCTTAACCCGTGGGTTGCCGGAGCGGGAAGACAGTCTGGAAGAGTCATACTGGGAACGATAGGGCAGGGAAAAACCAAACGGCTGAAAACGCATTTCGTCGGGTGCCAATCATCGGCAGGGGGCGACCGGAAAAAAGGGTCGCACCCGACAATACTCTGTAGGGGCCGATCTTCTACATCGATCGGCCCGTAGTATTTAAATAGGGCATTCCGCCGGGGTTTCTATCGGGCTCAACAGCAGCAAATTCAGCATACTGTTGGCAATTTCCCGCTCGCCCATCACCACACGGTCTGCGCCACGCTCCATAATATAATCCACCTCGTCGTCATAATGCGCACGGGCGATAATCTCAATATTCGGGCGCGTTTCGCGAGCAGCAATGACAATCTCTCCGGCTTCATAACCGTTAGGAATGGTCAGCAACAGCCAGCGTGCACAGTCCAGACGCGCCAGCTCCATAATATCGCCACGCGCGGCATTGCCCAGTACCGCTTTGATCCCTTGCTCACGCAACGCCTCGACGCGTGGACGGCTGTTCTCCACTACCACAATCGGAATACCGGCTTCCATCAGGCGGCTGCCCAGCAGGCTGCCTACGCGACCAAAACCGACAATCACCGCGTGATTGCACAAATCCACCGGGATCTGCTTCTCTTCTTCGATGGCTTCTTCCATCGTCTGTTCTTCAATGGTCTCAGTCTTTTTCAGGTAGCGTTCCAGCAGCACAAACAGAATCGGATTCAGCATAATCGACAGAATTGCCCCTGCCAGCACCAGATTGCGCCCGCTGTCCGGCAGCAGATTCAGGGAGATACCCAGGCCGGCAAGAATAAAGGCGAATTCACCGATCTGCGCCAGGCTGACGGAGATGGTCAGCGCGGTGCGCTTGGAGTGACCGAACAGCATCACCAGGAACAGCGCCACTAATGACTTGCCTAAGACGATAATCGCCAGCGCACCCAGCACCGCCAGTGGCTGCTGGATCAGGATCATTGGGTCAAACAACATGCCAACGGACACGAAGAACAGCACGGCGAAAGCATCACGCAGCGGCAACGTATCGTGCGCGGCCCGGTGGCTCAGCTCCGATTCGTTCAGCACCATACCGGCAAAGAAAGCCCCAAGTGCAAAGGAGACATCAAAGAACTCGACGGCACCGAAGGCAATACCCAGCGCCAGCGCCAGCACGGAAAGAGTGAACAGTTCGCGTGAACCGGTCGCAGCACTGCGCGCAAGGATCCACGGCACCACGCGTTTTCCCACCACCATCATCAGCACCATAAACGCCGCCACCTTGCCGATGGTAATCAGCAGGTCGAACAGCACCATCGTGACGCTGGCTTTACCTTCTTCAAACAGCCCGGCAATCGCAGGCAGCAGCACCAGTGCCAGCACCATCATCAGGTCTTCCACGATCAGCCAGCCGATAGCAATCTGTCCGCGCTGACTGTCAATTAACTGTCGCTCTTCCAACGCACGCAGCAGCACCACGGTACTGGCGGTTGAAAGGCAGAGTCCGAATACCAGACCCGTCATCATTGGCCACCCCAGTGCCCACGACAGCCCCATGCCTAACAGTGTGGCAGCGGCGATTTGTGCAATGGCACCCGGGATGGCGATGGACTTTACAGCCATCAGATCTTTCAGGGAGAAGTGCAGACCCACACCGAACATCAGCAGGATCACACCCAGTTCGGCCAGTTCCGGTGCCAGATTGGTATCAGCAACAAAACCTGGGGTAAAGGGCCCGGCGAGCACGCCAGCTAACAGATAACCGACAAGAGGAGAGATGCGCAGGCGATTAGCCAGCATACCGAAGAGGAAGGCCAGAACTAAGCCTCCTACAATGGTGGTGATAAGCGGGGTGGTGTGGTGCATGCCTGTCTCCTTTTGTGTGCATACTCAAGAGACTTCAAGTTGTAACGACGTTGGCAGTGCCGGCTCACAGGACTGACTATGCTCCAGGAGACCCGCAGGCTTGCCGTTTTTCAGCAACTTAAATTATCCAGAGTGTAAATGTGTCCAGTTGTAAGTTTTCAGTGTATGGCATATTACAGGATGACGCTTGTCATTATTGGTTATAACGGCAAAAAATCTGAATCATTGAGAGAAAGTTCGCACAGAGTGCGATTTTAGACAGTTATCAGTGTGCAGGTCAGACGTTACAAGCCGGTGACCCGGTGCCAATTGCATTGATTCGCACCGGGATGGGACTATTTATGTCGGTTATCAGGCAGGAAAGCCGTCAGAATTCCAAGAAGTGGCAGATAAGCGCAGATTTGATAGACCAGTTCAATGCCCTGATGATCGGCGACCACACCCAATACGGCGGCACCCAGCCCACCCATGCCAAAGGAAAAACCGAAAAATAGCCCGGAAACCATACCGATACGGCCCGGCATCAATTCCTGGGCGTAGACCAGAATGGCGGAAAACGCCGACGCCAGTACAAAGCCAATCACGACTGACAGCGCACCGGTCCACCACAAGTTGGCATAAGGTAACATCAACGTGAAGGGGGCAACGCCAAGAATAGACACCCAAATCACTCTTTTTCGACCGATTTTATCGCCAATCGGGCCGCCAATGACCGTGCCCGCCGCGACGGCAAACAGGAAGATAAACAGATGTAGCTGGGCATTCTGCACGGAAAGCCCGAATTTATGCATCAGATAGAAGGTGTAGTAGCTGCTCAGGCTGGTGAGATAGAAATATTTTGAGAAAACCAGCACCAGCAAAATCGTGATGGCAAAGGCCACCTGACGACGAGGCAGCAGGCTCACTGCCGGGGCAGTCTGACTTTTGGCAACGCGGTTCTGGTTCTGATACCAGCGGCTGATCTGCAACAGTACGACAATCCCCAGCAGGGCGGCCAGCGAGAACCAGGCGACATTACCGCGACCATAAGGGGCGATAATCAATGCAGCCAGCAGCGGCCCAAGAGAACTGCCAAAGTTACCGCCTACCTGAAACAGTGACTGTGCAAGCCCATGGCGTCCACCGGAGGCCATTCTTGCCACGCGCGAAGATTCTGGATGGAACACCGAGGAGCCAGTGCCAACCAGCGCTGCTGCCACCAGGATCATCGGGAAAGTACTGGCCATCGACAGCAGCACCAGCCCACAAAGGGTGAATCCCATACCCACAGGCAACGACCAGGGTTGCGGGTGTTTATCGGTAAAGTGGCCAATCAGTGGCTGTAGCAGCGAGGCTGTCATCTGATAGGTCAGGGTGATCATACCGATCTGCACAAAACTCAGCGAAAAGTCTTCGCGTAACAGAGGATAAATCGCCAGAATCAACGACTGAATCATATCATTAAGCAAATGGGCAACGCTGATCGCGCCAAGTATGCCAAATGAGGTACGCCGGACCGGCGTCTTTGAAGAGGAAAGGGTGTGTTCGCTTGCCATTAAGTTAACCTGTCATTGTCTTGTGTTTTTATAGGGTGCAGAAAGCCCTTAGCTTGCTAATAACATAAGGTACAGTAATTATCTTTTAGCGTTAAGCCTGCGGCATAATCATACCCGTCAAATATTTTGGGTATCAGCCATTCATTTTCTGTTGTCAGAGTTGTTCAACAAGGAGGGTCACAGTGCCATTATTGAAAAGAAGTTTCGCCAGCGTTCTGACGGTGGCGTTATTAAGCACCCCATTGATGGCCCAGGCGTGGGTGAAAGACCGGACTTATAAGTTCACGGTGCTTCACACCAACGATCATCACGGGCGTTTCTGGAATAACGAACAGGGCGAATATGGCCTGGCGGCGCAAAAAACCATGATGGACCAGATCCGTTATGACGTGCAGGCGCACGGCGGTGCTGTCCTGATCCTCTCGGGCGGTGACATTAATACCGGCGTGCCGGAATCTGATTTGCAGGACGCGGAACCCGATTTTCGCGGGATGAATCTGATTGGCTATGACGCAATGGCGATTGGAAACCATGAGTTCGATAATCCGCTCTCCGTGCTGCGTCAGCAGCAGAAATGGGCTAAGTTCCCGCTGCTCTCCGCCAATATTTATCAGAAAAGCACCGGAAAGCGGCTGTTCCAGCCTTACGCCCTGTTTAACCGTATGGGGCTGAAAATTGCCGTTATTGGCCTCACCACCGACGATACGGCGAAAATCGGCAACCCGGAAAACTTTACCGACATCCTGTTCCATAAACCGGCAACCGAAGCAAAAGCGGTGGTCGAACAGCTGCGGGCGAAAGAGAAGCCCGATGTGATTATCGCGGCCACACATATGGGCCATTACGACAACGGTCATCACGGATCGAATGCGCCGGGTGATGTGGAAATGGCGCGTGAACTGCCAGCCGGTTACCTCGATATGATCGTGGGAGGGCACTCGCAGGATCCGGTGTGCATGGCGAAAGAGAATGTGAAGCAGGCTGACTATGTGCCCGGAACACCCTGTACGCCCGATCGCCAGAACGGTACCTGGATTGTCCAGGCTCACGAGTGGGGGAAATACATCGGCCGTGCGGACTTCACCTTCCTGAACGGCAAGCTGACGCTGGATCACTATGAGCTGGTGCCGATTAACCTGAAGCATAAAGTGAAGAATGCTGACGGCAGCACCACCTGGGTCAATTACACCCCCGAGATCGCGAAAAACCCGGCCATGCAAAAACTGCTGACTCCGTTCCAGAAAAAGGGTGAGGCGCAACTGGGCGTGAAAATCGGCAGTGTTAACGGACGGCTGGAGGGCGATCGCAGCAAAGTGCGTTTTGTGCAGACCAGCATGGCGCGTCTGATTCTGGAAGGACAGATCGAACGGACCAAAGCTGACTTTGCCATCATGAGCGGCGGCGGTGTGCGTGACTCGATTGAGGGCGGTGCCATCACTTATAAAGATGTCCTGAAAGTGCAGCCTTTTGGTAATACGCTGGTGTATGTCGATATGAAAGGCAGCGAAGTTGAGAAGTATCTCGCAGTAGTGGCCAATAAACAGGTTGATTCAGGTGCCTATGCACAGTTTGCGCGCGTCAGCCTGACGGCAGACGGCACCGGCGTCAGTAACATCCTCATCAACGGTAAACCGCTGGAAGCGGATAAAACCTATCGCATGGCCACCCTGAGTTTTAATGCCACGGGCGGTGATGGCTATCCGCTGGTGGATAAGCTGCCAGGCTATGTGAATACCGGTTTTGTGGATGCCGAAGTGCTGAAACAGTACATCCAGAGTCACTCTCCGCTCGATGTGGCGAAGTATCAGCCTGCCGGGGAAATTGTCTATCAGAAAGCAGAAGTGAAATCAGAAGAGAAGGCACCGGAGAAAGCAGCAGAAAGCGAGAAACCGGCAGACCCTAAACAGTGGCGTCCGGCGAAACTGGATACGGCGAAGCAATAACGGTGTTACCCATGGGGTCGACGACTTTTTCCGGTCGACCCCAACAACAACCTCTGCGCAGTGCCATTAACCATGTTTGTTCACTGGCTGTGGCTGGCGTGAATTCATGATGCGCTCACGTACTTTGTCATAGACCCAGTTATACGCCATGGTGTAGGGCAGGAAGAACAGGAAGAAGGCGATTTCAATGATCAACGCCTGCCACAGACTGATACCCAACATCCAGGCTGCCAGTGGCAGACCGATCAGAATAAAGCCGCCCTCAAAGCCCAGTGCATGCAGAATACGCAGGCCGATACCGCGAGTCACTTTTTCGCGCGGCCACAGACGATCAAATCCGGCGTTATAAATCATGTTCCATATCATGGCTACCGTCGACAGCATGATGGCCAGCGCACCCATCTGAAACAGGGGTTTGTCCATAATCCACGCGGCTAAAGGTGACACCAGTGCAATCGCCAGCACTTCGAAACCTGCGGCATGGAAAAAACGTTCTTTTAGCGTACGACCAGACATACATCCTCCTTAATTTTCTATGGACGCTATTTTCCACGTTTTATTTGCTAAGATAAAATGACTATCCATCGATAAAAGCGATACATCTTTGCGTTACTCACCGGAATCACTGGAAGCTTTTGTGCAAACCGTGGAAAGCGGGTCCTTCTCGGCGGCGGCGCGTGCGCTGCGCAAAAGCCAGTCAACCATCAGTACGGCGATAGCGAATCTTGAAAACGATCTGGGCTTTACACTGTTCAGCCGTGAGCTACGTAACCCGGTATTGACTGAAAACGGGCAGCGTGCGCTGGCGCAGGTCAAAGAGATCCTCAATGCATCAGCAAAATTGGACGAGCTGGCTATTCGGCTTTCCGGTGAGATCGAACCTTGTCTGCGGCTGGCGATCTCCGATTTCTGGCAGGCTGATTATCATGAGTCACTGCTACAACGCTTTGATCGTCGCTATCCGGATATTGAATTTGAATGCATGATCGCCGAAGATGCCGACGTGATTGACCTGTTACATAGCCAGCGAGCCCACATTGGCGTGGTGCGGGTACAGGATCATTATCCGTCTGATATCTGCGTGAAGCGCCTGCAAGTGGAGGCACAAATGGCGATTTTCCTCCATCAGGATCACCCGCTGGCGCAGCAGGACAAGGTGACTGAAGAGGAGCTGAAAGCGCTGCGTCAGCTTCGGCTAAATACGTGGGTGGAGCGCACGCCTGCACCGACGGGAAAAGTGTGGCTGGCGCAGTCTTATCTGTTACTGCTGGAAATGGCTGAGCAGGGATTCGGCTGGAGTATTCTGCCGCGCTGGCTGACCCAGCAGTTTGGCCACCAGACACTGCGCGAACTGCCGGTGGACGGCTGGCCGCAGAGTATTCAGGTTGATGTGATCTGGTCACGCCGCACGCCACCCGGCCCGGCAGGGCGCTGGATGATCGATCAGTTGCTGGCCCAGCGCTCCGCGTAAAGCCGCGTTAATCGCCGCGTTTAGCGATATCGGCAAAGCTGGCATTGAGCAGCTGCGCCAGATCCTGCGGCTTCAGTTCAATATCCAGCCCGCGCTTGCCGCCGGAGACGAAGATGGTAGCAAACGGCTGCGCAAGGTGGTCAATCACCGTTGGCAGCCGCTTCTTTTGCCCTAATGGACTGATGCCGCCCAGCAGATAACCGGTGCTGCGCTGGGCAAACAGCGGGTCAGCCATCTCGACCTTTTTCGCCCCCAGCGCTTTGGCGACTTTCTTTAAATCGAGCTGCCCGGCCACCGGCGTCACCGCCACGGCCAGCGTTTTATTATCGCCATTCAGCGCGACCAGCAGGGTTTTATACACCTGATCCGCATCGAGATTCAGCTTGCGTACTGCTTCGTCTCCGAAGTGGGTTTCGCTGCTGTCATGCTCATAAGAATGCAGCGTAAAGGCGACGTTTTCTTTTTCCAGCAGTTTTACCGCAGGTGTCATAGTCACTAACCTTCTGTCGTATTTTCCATGAACGAGTGAACAATTGATGAACAAAAATGCTGGCGAAATATTACGCTTTGAGCGACAATCTTGCCCGCGTCAGCGTAACCGCTGAGACGATAACAAAAATCATAAATATGTCCTTATTGACGGGCCGATAGAGATATCGGCCTTTTTTTTATCGCTGAATCAGCAGACCTGGCAGATTTCCCTCGCCGTAAAGGTGCAGGGCACCCACCGCAACCACATAGCGCCCGGGTGGCAGCTGGCGTAAAAACTGGCACCACTGTTGATTACGCTGATGCATTAACAGGTCATTCAGACTGCTGCTGAACGTGCTGGGCAAGGCCAGTTTTCCGATGCTGCCCGGTGGGGCTTCCAGCCACCAGCTCACCATGGTTTGCAGCAGGCGTGCATTGGTTTGCCAGTGCTGTAGCGTATCTTCGAGTAACGGCAGGCCGTTGTCCGGCAGCGATTTCAGCAGTGCCAGCTGGGTTTCCGGCCCTTCCAGCTCAATCACTTTTTTCTGCCGTTCACGCGCCGCCTGGAGCAGTTGATAGTCGATACCGCAGTCGGCGCGTAGCCCAAGACGTTGCGCCTGTTGCGCCTGAAGCATGAGCGCCACCTGCCAGGCGGGCAGCGTATCGACGCGCTCCGGGTCGATGCTTAACTCTTCACAGCGGCGTTGCAGTTGTGGCCACTGCTCTGCAGAGAGGCGTTCAGCCAGCGGCGGACAACTCTCACTTTCACTGAAGGGGGATGCCCCGCCGGTGATATCCGCTTCAACAATCAGAGCATCGGCCTGCTGTAGCCGTTCATACAGCACCGCTGGCAGGGGCATCATATTGCGGGTACCCATATGAATGCTGCCCACCAGATGCAGATGTCGCTGACCCAACGTGATATCGAGGGCCGGGTAGCGGTAACTTACCGACCACAGCCTGCGCCACAACATCTGAAATCTGTGCAAAAGATTTGCCATCGTTTTCTGCCTCATGCTGTCAATCACACTATGCTAGCGTGATAAGTCGCTGACGGACAGGGCAAAACGCAGCACTCATTAGCCGACTTACGATTGCGGCGGGCGGAAGCGGATCAGACGATTAGCATTACTCACCACGGTAATGGATGAAAGCGCCATCGCCGCGCCCGCCACCACGGGACTGAGCAGGGTCCCCGTCAGGGGATACAGCACCCCGGCCGCAATCGGGATGCCACAGGCGTTATAAATAAATGCCCCAAGCAGATTTTGTTTCATATTGCGAAGCGTCGCCTGGGAAATCGCCAGAGCATCGGCCACCGCATTCAGGTCCTGACGCATCAACGTAATCGCCGCTGTCTCGATGGCCACATCGCTGCCGCCACCCATTGCGATCCCCACATCAGCCTGCGCAAGGGCCGGAGCATCATTGATGCCATCACCAATCATCGCCACCTGCTGGCCCTGTTGTTGCAGGGCGCGGATCGCATCGGCTTTGCCTTCCGGCAACACCCCGGCAATCACACGATCGATACCTGCTTCACGCGCAATGGCATTGGCCGTAATGGCGTTATCGCCTGTCAGCATCACCAGCTGATAACCGCGTTTATGCAGTCTTTGTAGCGCACTGACGCTCTCTTTACGCAGAGGATCACGGATGGCAAACAGGGCGACAATTTCCCCTCCGGCTGCGAGCAGTACTGGGGTAGCGCCGCTTGCTGCCTGCTGTTCCACCTGCCCGGTGATCGCCCCGGTCACGATTTGCTGCTGCGCCATCAGCGGTGGATTACCCAGCAGCAGCGGAGTGCCAGCGAGTATGCCGCTGACCCCCAGCCCCGGTATTGTACGAAATTGCTCAATCTCGGGCAGCGTCGCCAGAGCGGCGTACTCAATGATGGCGCGTGCCAGCGGATGGCTCGAACCCTGCTCCAGGGCCGCAGCCTGGCGCAGCACGGTCTGCCGGTCAGCCCCGTTAAACAGTAGGACTTCAACGACACGCGGCGCACCTTCGGTCAGGGTGCCTGTTTTATCAAAGACTAAGGTGCTCAGGGTGCTGGCACGTTGCAGGGCATCGGCATCACGCACCAGGACACCAAACTCGGCGGCACGACCAACGCCAGCAATAATCGACATCGGCGTAGCCAGCCCCAGTGCGCAAGGGCAGGCGATGATCAGTACGGTAGTGGCAATCACCAGGGTGTAGACCATCTGCGGTGCGGGGCCGACCAGATACCAGACAGCAGCGCTGAACAGGGCTATCGCCACCACCAGCGGGACAAACACCGCTGAAATTTTATCCGCCAGTTGGCCGATTTCCGGCTTACTGCTTTGCGCCTGGCGGACTAACTGAATAATACGCGACAGGGTGGTGTTCTTGCCGATGGCGGTGGCACTGAACAGCACGCTGCCGTCCTGCAATACCGTCCCGGCATGCAGCGCATCACCCGATGACTTCTGCTGAGGGATGGCTTCGCCGGTCAGCATGGCTTCATCCATCCAGGCTTCACCGCGCAGGATCGTGCCGTCGACCGGTACCCGATCGCCGGTGGTGACGCGCAGCGTCATCCCCAACTGCACGTCACTCAGCGGCAGGATCTGCTCACCGTTTTCCGTGACAACACGCGCTGTGGGCGGGGTCAGATCCAGCAATTTTTCCAGCGCTTTTGACGAGCGTTGGCGAGCGCGCTGCTCCAGCATATGGCCGAGATTAATCAGACCGATAATCATCGCACTGGCTTCGTAATAAAGATGGCGTGCCGCCATCGGAAACAGATCGGGCCACAGATTCACGGTGATGGAGTAAAGCCAGGCGGCGGCAGTACCCAGTGCGACCAGCGTATCCATGGTGGCGCTAAGGTTCAGCAGGCTGCGCCATGCGCTGCGGTAAAAATGCCCCCCGGCGATGATCATGACCAGCAGGGTCAGTACGCCCACCACCAGCCATCCACTGCGGTTGTCGGCGGTCAGCATCATATTGTCGCCGATCATTCCCCATCCCATCAGCGGGATACCCAGCGCCAGCGCCAGGATCGCCTGCCAGCGAAAACGTTTTACCGCAGACTGCGCGGTTTGCTGCTGTTTTTCCCGACGTTTCACGTCATCTTCAATGATTTCCGCACCGTATCCTGCGCGGCTCACGGCCTCGATGAGTGCGGCGGGGGAAGCCGAACCCAGCACCAGCGCGCTGCGTTCGGCAAGGTTAACCCGCGCCTGGCTGACGCCAGCGACATTTTGCAGCGCACTCTGTACGCGGCTAACGCAGCTGGCGCAGCTCATGCCGTCAATCAACAGCTGGTAGCTGTCGGGATCGGAAGCGGGAGTCGTTGCCGGAAGCTCTGGCAGGGACGCTGTCAGCGCTTCCGGCTGAGGTTCTGATTCTGTCAGCGTATCAGGCTTTGGGTGAGAAGCCCCTTCTGGCAGGCTGGCGTGATAACCCGCCTGTTCGACGGCGGCAATCAGCGCATCGGCGCTGGCATCACCGGTAATGCGGGCTTCCGTCACCGTGACGTCCGCCTGCTCCACGTCGTCACGCTGTTCCAGCGCTTCTTTAACCCGTTTAACACAGTGGCCGCAGGTCAGTCCGTCCAGCGCCAGTAACGTGGTGTGTGTCATGATTTTCTCCTGAGTGAATATGTCACCGAAGCTCAGGTTAAACCTTCCCGCAAGGGTAAGGTCAAGCCAGTGTAACGATATTTATCCCCAGGCCTGAGGGCATAAATAACCGAATTTACATCTGGATCTGCCTTTCCCGAGCACGTAAACTGTTTCAGCTTATTACTCAGGCGCAGCGTCACCTTTAGCCGGGTATTATCAGACAGGGAGGCGTCTGCAATGAATTTTATATTACTACCTGAAAATGCCATTTTTCTTATCACCTTCGCGTTGATCCTGTTATTTGGTCTGGTGGAAATTCTTGCCATGATATTTGGCATGAGTGTTTTCTCACATACTGATACCCTGCTGTCGCCGCATATTCATGCCGGTGAGTCTTTATTTTCTCAGGGGCTGGACTGGTTAAATATTGGCAAAGTCCCTTTATTCATTCTGTTTATTCTCTTGCTGTCCTGCTTTTCTATCAGCGGAATGGTTTTACAGTGGGCACTGCTGTACGCGCTGGGCAAACCTCTTCCTGGCGGGCTGGTGGCGTTACCAGCGGGCGTAATCTCTGTGCTTTTCGTGCGAAAAATAAGCGCCGTCCTTGCGCGTTTTTTACCACAATACGAAAGCAGCGCACTGTCTGAAGAGAGTTTTATTGGCTGTATGGCGACCGTGGTGGGAGGAACGGCCAGCATGGGGCATCCTGCCCAGTGTCGGCTGGTCGATAAGTTTCAGCAAACGCATTATTTACGCGTACAGCCAGACAGCGAGGATGACATTTTCTCCCCTGGCGAGACCATTATTATTACGGCGCGTCTCACCTCATCTTTATTCGAAGGGATGTCTCATCCCTGGTCTGAACATCGGTAACACTGCCTCACACGTCTATTTTTAACTAAGGGATTGTAATGGAAGAAGTGACAAACATTGATAGTTGGTATTTCTGGGGTGAAATTGCATTAGCCGTTTTTGTCGTCCTTATTATTGTGGGGATTATATTCTCCCGGCTGTATAAAAAAGCCTCTGCGGAACAATCCTTTGTCAGAACTGGTCTGGGAGGACTAAAAGTGGTTCTTAGCGGCGGTTCCATTGTTCTGCCGGTATTTCATGAAATTATTCTGATTAACATGAATACGCTAAAACTGGAGGTGAGCCGTTCTAAAGTGGACAGCCTGATCACCAAAGATCGTATGCGTGTTGATGTCGTTGTCGCTTTTTTTGTGCGGGTAAAACCGACGGTGGAAGGTATTTCAACCGCGGCTCAGACGCTGGGGCAACGGACGTTATCCCCTGAGGATCTGCGCATCCTGGTGGAAGATAAATTTGTTGATGCGCTGCGTTCGACCGCGTCACAGATGACGATGCAGGATTTGCAGGATACCCGTGAAAAATTTGTCCAGGGGGTACAAAACACGGTGGCGGAAGATCTGAGCAAAAATGGTCTTGAGCTGGAAAGCGTTTCTCTGACCAATTTTAACCAGACCTCGAAGGAGTTTTTCGATCCGAATAACGCCTTTGACGCCGAGGGGCTGACCAAGCTGACGCAGGAAACGGAGCGCAGACGCCGCGAACGCAACGAAGTTGAGCAGGATGTTGAAGTTGCCGTGCGTGAAAAAAACCGTGATGCCCTGGCGCGCAAGCTGGAAATTGAACAGCAGGAATCTTTCATGTCTTTAGATCAGGAACAGCAGATCAAGACACGTAGCGCTGAACAGTCCTCGAAAATTGCGACTTATGAGGCCGAACGCCGCCGCGAAGCAGAGCAGAGCCGGATCATGTCCGAACGTCAGATCCAGGAAGCGGAAATTGAAAGTAAGCAGGTGCTGAAAACCCGCGAAGTGGAAGCCAGCCGCGACGTTCAGGTCAAAGAGATTGAACAAACCCGTGTCACTGAAATTGCACAGCAGGATAAAGCCATTGCGATTGCGGCAAAATCTGAACAGCAATCTCAGGCCCAGGCGCAGGCTAACCTTGCGCTGTCAGAAGCCGTGAAAGCCGAACAAAACGTGGTGACCACCCGTGAAACCGCGGAGGCCGATCGTGCCAAACAGGTTGCCCTGATCGAGGCCACTCAGGACGCTGAAACCAAAGCGGTACAGTTAACCCTGAGTGCCCGTGCAGAGAAAGAAGCCGCAGAATTGCAGGCGGCGGCCATTATTCAGCTGGCAGAAGCAACGCGCAGAAAAGGCCTGGCGGAAGCGGAAGCCCAGCGTGCGCTGAATGATGCCGTTAATATGCTCTCCAGCGACCAGACCAGCCTGAAATTTAAACTTGCTCTGCTACAGGCGCTGCCAGCGGTTATTGAAAAATCCGTGGAGCCGATGAAAGCCATTGAAGGCATCAAAATCATCCAGGTGGATGGTTTAAATCGCACCTCAGGTGGGGCTTCCTCGGGGACTGCCACGATGGCCGGGGGAAATCTGGCGGAACAGGCGCTGTCTGCTGCACTCTCTTATCGTGCCCATGCGCCCATTCTGGACTCATTGCTGAAGGAAGTGGGTCTGGCAGGAGGATCGCTCAACGATCTGACGGCGGGACTAGTGGCGGCCCAGGCGAGTGACAGCGATCAACCCGCAGCAAACGATGAGGCACCTTCTTCGCCTGCCAGTGCGGAGGTTGCCGTTCCTTTGGCTTCTTCACCTCCCGTCGAATCACTGACATCCGCGAAATTTACCCCCCTTATCTGACCTCAATCCTCCTGGTCACCCACCAGGGGGATTGTTAACTCTGACTCATTAGTAATGCTGTCAGCCAGATGCCAATGCCAAAGGAGGTATGGGCGACCAGGCTGCGCCAGCGTACGGTCCAGGGGGCAGGGGTGTTGGCCGCCGCAAAGCCGAAGCCAAACGCAGGCTGCATCAGGCAATACGGTGCGACTACGCTGACTATCCCCATCAGCAACGCGGGCAGGAATGTTGGCGCCGAAAGCCATTGTGGGCCGACGAGGACAATCAGCAGCACAGAGAACATTATCCCCGTCAAGTAGTGTGCTCCCCAGCCGACGGCCACTTCACCCCTGACCAGAGTGGCTTGCAAAATGGTGCAGTGGCTAAACGTCCCATGACGCATATGCCCCAGCCAGCGCCCGACCAGCCGATAGTCCAGAGAGGGGATTTTGAATAACTGCTTTTGCAGTAATGCCCAGAGATCCATTACCAGTGTTGCGCCGGTTCCCAACAAAACAGCTTGCCCTGCCAGCATTAAACTCTCCTGCATCGTGCCGTCCTCTTCACGTGTTTATTTTGTCGACTGTCTGTGATTGGCATGCAGGATGTCAAAGTAAACGGCAGCAACCTGTACCAAAGTAGAGGGGACGAAGACCTGTTGTTTGACTGAGACAGAAAATTGGATTAGTTATGGATCCTGCTTAAGCCGCCCGGAGGAATAATGAATATCAGCGACGTGGCAAAGAAAACCGGATTAACCAGCAAAGCGATCCGTTTTTATGAAGAGAAAGGGCTGGTGACGCCGCCGCTGCGCACGGAAAATGGCTATCGCAGCTACAGTGCCAAACACCTGGAGGAGCTGACGCTGCTGCGCCAGGCCCGCCAGGTCGGATTTAATCTGGATGAGTGCCGCGAGATGGTCGGCCTGTTTAACGATCCTGAACGCCACAGCGCCGATGTGAAGGCGAGGACGCTCAGCAAAGTGCGGGAGATCGAAGTTCATATCAGTGAACTCCAGCTAATGCGTCAGAAGTTGCTCGATCTCGCCGCCAGTTGCCCGGGCGATGACAGCGCCGAGTGCCCGATCATTAATCACCTGGCCGGATGCTGTCACAGCGCTAAGCAGGGTTAAACCCCACGACGGACAACGCGTAGCGTGATCCCTTCGACCGCTACCACGGTGATCTGGGTTCCGGCGGGCAAATCTTCCTCTGCCTGGACGCGCCAGTTACCATCACCAATACGCACATGCCCGAAGCCATTGACCAGCCCGGCATCCAGCGTCAGCTGGCGGCCAATCATCTGCTGACCCCGCTGATTCAACGTCGAAGGAGGATTTCGGCGGTCGCGGTGCTTAAGCCAGCGATACCACCACAGTGCAGCGAGAATGGTCAGTACGGCAAAACTCAGCCCCTGCCACTCCCATGGCATGGGCACCAGCCATACCAGCAGGCTGACCAGCACGGCAGCAACGCCGCTCCACAGCAGATAACCACTGGCACCCAGCATTTCCGCCGCCAGCAGCAGGCCGCCGAAGGTCAGCCATAGCCACCACGGGTTAGCGAGCAGTTCATCGATCATCGGCGGTTACGCTCCGCTTTGCTTTCGCCCAGCAGTTCGCTGATCCCGGCAATGGATCCCATCAGGCTGCTGGCTTCCAGCGGCATCATCACCACTTTACTGTTGCTGGAGGAGCCGATGTTTTGCAGGGCATCAGTATATTTCTGCGCTACAAAGTAGTTAATCGCCTGAATATCCCCGGCGGCAATGGCTTCAGATACCATTTTTGTTGCCTGGGCTTCGGCTTCTGCACTACGTTCTCGCGCTTCTGCAGCAAGGAATGCAGATTGACGTTCACCTTCCGCTTTGAGGATTTGCGACTGTTTTTCCCCTTCAGCACGCAGGATCGCGGCCTGGCGAACCCCTTCCGCTTCCAGAATATCGGCACGCTTGGTTCGTTCGGCTTTCATCTGGGCGTTCATCGAGGCGATCAGTTCAGCCGGTGGGCGAACATCGCGGATCTCAATACGGGTAATTTTGATGCCCCATGGGTTGGTCGCTTCATCGACAATATGCAGCAGGCGGGTATTGATGTTGTCACGTTGCGACAGCATTTCATCCAGTTCCATCGATCCCAGCACGGTACGCATGTTGGTCATCGTCAGGTTGATGATTGCCAGCTCAAGATTGCTGACCTCATAGGCGGCGCGTGCCGGGTCAACCACCTGAATAAAGCACACGGCATCAATGGTGACGCTGGCGTTATCTTTAGAGATGATCTCCTGCGAGGGGATATCCAGCACTTGTTCCATCATATTGATTTTACGGCCCACGCGATCCATAAACGGGATCACCAGATTCAGGCCGGGCTGGAGTGTGTTGGTATAGCGGCCGAAGCGTTCAACGGTCCACTGAAAACCTTGTGGGACGATTTTGATACCTGACCAGACGAGGATCAGGGCCAGAATGATAATGACGGGAATCACAGCCAACATAAAAATAACCTCCAGATTGTTATTATTCATCACTTTACTGGGCGACCCTTTAGCCCGAACGCCCTTTCGACACTCGAATCCGTCCACCAGAGCACAGCGCTACCGGGTTGCACCTTATCTGATGATATTGTAACACCCATGACAGCGCCATCCCGCTGTTGTTGGTATTGTTAGCGCTTAACTCTTTTGTCTGGCGAACTGGAAAGAGAAATCAGCAATGTAGCTGCCTTCGGCCTGTGCGATCGCTTTTGACAATGCCTGGTAATAGGGCTCAAGCCCAATCGCTTCAATCTCGGCAATTTTGTCGCGAATAGGGGCGCAGAACAGGGCCGGATTGCCTGCGGCCTGGCGCTTATTGTTGACGGGCAACTCGTTGGTCACTGCTTTCATCGCGGTACGCAGTGCCTGGCGATAGCTGCCTGGCACGTTATTCACATTCTCAGATGCCGTCAAAACGTTGAGGGTGGGGAACTCATCTGCCATTACCGCAGACTTAAGCCTGTCAAAGAATTGCTGAAACAGCTGGAATGACCCCAGATCGGTGACTTTGGGTTTGGTTGATTTACCGCTGGTGTTTCCCACCGTCCTGGTGGCTTCCTGATGAGGCGAGGTTATCTTGTGCAGTTGAAGGTCAAAAAGGTAATCCGCGTGCTTTCTGCGCTCCTGCAGATCCGGGAACTTCTCATTGAAGGCTTTGATGAACTCAGGAGCAGGCAGATCGGCCAGCGCATGATTATCCAGCCAGTCGGACCGCGCAAACAGGGCTGGCTTAATAAACCAGGCGGGGACAGGTTCAGAGAAACGTACCGACTGACCTTTGCGGTCAAATTCGACGAACTCTGCGCCTTTATCGAAGGCGAAGCAGCAATGTTTAAAACTGATAATCGTGTCATTAATGATCAGCGCATCTTTGACAAATTTTGCCACCTCGGCACTCATCACAAATGCTGTTTTTTTGTCACTATCACGAAGGACATAGTTCAAATCGGCCACTGACTTCACGCCAGGCTCAAGATCAAACTCAAAGAAAATATGTGACATATTATTAACTTCCTGTTTCCCGGGGGAAGTCATAATATCATATCTTCGAGTGTGAAAGTCAGCGGCCTGTGAGCGAAGAACAGGGCAACGCAATGCAGAGACTTTTTAACAGACTGCCTTCGTTAAAATCCGATTTTAAGGTCAATTCCGGTGCTGTCACGTTTCATCGTGAGCTTTGCATCATCCCGGGCAACAACGCTGACCACCACTGACTTCAGATCATCCATACTCAACGTCATCAGACGGGCATTCAGCAACAGAATCGTCCTTAACATTTCATCCCCGAACTCTGATGAGATGTGATCCATCATCCGGTGATGTTTCTCAACGTTTACCTTGTCTTCAATCGGCTGTGAAAATCGGGTCATTGCGTTACCCCATGGGATAATTTCGTTAATGTAGCCTGACAGGCCCGAACAGAGACCATCTGTCGTTCAAGCAATTCCGCATAATTAATCTGTTCTGCAGCAGACCCTCGCTCCAGTTTTATCGTAAGCGAGAGTGCGTGGCTCGCTGCCTGTGAAAGTTGCAGGCAGGCTGAAAGATGTTCTTTTCGATACTGTTCGCTGTCCGAGAGCGCCTTAAGCAAGATCGAACGCGCTTCTGCAATCAGCGCCAGGTGTTCCGGTATCATTTGAGTCACTCTCCATTGTCGTTTCGAAAGGGGTCAGGTGATGACCTGACCCATTGGAAAAGCCTGTGCACTTTTAGTGGAAGTGCGAATGACCACCGAAACCTTCGGAGCGCGAGTTGTCATGGCCGTAACCGTGACCACCAAAAGCGGCACTGTGCGCATTATCGCCACCGCGATTGCCAGAACCACCGTGTGAAGCATGGCCGCCCTGACCTCCGGCGTTACCTTTGCCGGTAGCGAACGTGATTTTCGAGACGGAGACGGGTTTATTTAAGATGACTGAGGGCATCGACTGGACGGGTGTTTTGACACCGATGTTCACTGCCGGGCTCAGGGTCGCCATTGGCTGGCGGGCCATTGCGCCCAGTAAACGGTCATCATGGCTGACGCGTTCCTTACTCTGGGCAACCGTATTTGCCAAGTCGGCCGCCTTAGCATCGGTTTGCTGCTGTTGTACCTGATTGCGATACGTTGTTCCGTTGACTTCTCTCTGCGCAGCCCGACGGTCGGCACGGATCTTGTCACCTTGCATTGCTAAAGAGTCATTGAAAGATCCATCGGCGTTAAAGCGACCTGTTCCATCATTGCTGTCCGTTTCGTTGTAATGTGCCAGATTGTCTTTTTCTTGCTCCTGCAACTGATGCAGAGTTGATACTGCATCATTAAAGGCGTGGGACTGATCTTCAGCAGACGTATTAAAAGAGGATAGAAGGGCCAGGGCAGTAAGCGCGATCATCGTGCGTTTCATGATTTTTCCAGTAGATATGAAGGGTTAATAACGTTGCGATATCAGAATTCTGATACTGACCACGCAGATTTAACTGTCATTATCCTTTTGACTTTGTTGTGGCTTTTATTCTGTGGTATGTCACCTGATGTGACTTCGCTATGTGAGCAATGTTAGTCTTATTGCTGTCTATGTAAGTTGACTTTAGTCAATATTTTGACGGTATTTTTAATTGCCCATAAGTCTTTATAGTGAGTGTTTGATTTTATTAGTCTTTAGTTAGTCTTGTGGGCGTCAGCGGTGCAGGCCATTCTTCACGGGGAAGGTGAGTCAAGGTCAGTTCATGGCAGGGTAAATAGCGTGACTCAAAAATCAGGCCCAGGTATCCGTTTTAACAGAGATATATTTTCTTTCAGACTGGATTAAGACTAATGATGGTGGGGAGTGCTACAGAGTACGAGCAGAGGGAAGGGGAGCCGGGATGTTATTGATATACGGCAGGCCGATGGGTGTGCCATCGGCCTGCTGTGTTTTAGTAGAGCAGAGAGTAGAGCTGACGACGGTATTTCGCCGCCAGCGCATCGCCGGTACCCAGCGCGGCGAGAATGTCCTGCAAAATTTTACGCGCCTGACCGTTGGCCGCGGCGAGATCTTTCTTCAGATGAGAGAACAGCAGTTCCAGCGCTTCTTCGTTGCGCCCGACCTGGTGGTATTGTAATGCCAGCTGGGTAGCCAGTTCGGCATTGTCCGGATCAGCGTCGATCTGCTGTTGCAGTTGCTGGATTTCGGGTGTGTCCGCAGCCTGCTTCAGCAGCTCGATCTGTGCTACCAGACCCTGGTAGCGCGTATCCTGATCCTGCAAAGGCACCACTTTCAGTACCGCTTCGGCCTCTTCGCTGCGGGTCAGCCCGATCAGCACTTCGGCCAGCAGGAAACCGATGTCGCTGCGCTGGTTGCTCAGTGCCCACGCCTCTTTCAGCAGCGGTAGGGCTTCAATCAGTTTGCCTTCGTCCATCAGCTGCATCGCCTGCTGGGCTTTCAGCTCTTCTTCTTTCGGCAGCACTTTCTCTAAAAGGGCACGCACGGCTTCTTCCGGCTGCGGACCCTGGAAACCGTCGACCGGCTGACCATTCTGGAACAGGTAGACCGTCGGGATGGAACGCAGTCCAAACTGCTGCGCAACGGCCGGTTCCGCGTCACAGTCCAGCCTTGCCAGAACGAACTGACCGGCATACTCCTGCGCCAGACGATCCAGCAGCGGCGTCAGGTGCTGACAATGCTGGCTGCGTTCTGACCAGAAGTAAAACAGCACCGGGATCTGCATCGACTGTTCCAGCGTCTGTTGCAGGTTGGTTTCATTAATTTCGACAATAGCGGCTTGTGGTGACATGAATTCGTCTCTTTTCACGTAAGTTTCTTACTGTATTGGGGCGAGGGGCGATGCTTCAAGGCCCGGCGACTAATTCTGGCGTAAAAACCGATCCATCATCCAGCCTGGCAGCAAACGGCGCAACAGCGTAATGACATGGGTCACCATCGTCACAGGATAGCGCAAACGCGGGTGGCGGCTCTCCAGCGCATGCCGCAGCTTCGGCAGAATCGCCTCCGGCGGCAGCGTAAAGCGGGCGGCGATCCCGGGATTTTTCACCGGTTTATCCTGCTGCGCCTGCCGGACGTTATCGGTAAAGCGGGTATGAATCGGTCCCGGTTCAATCAGGCTGACGCGCACGCCGCTGCTGTGCAGCTCCATCCGCAGGGCATCGGACCAGGCCTCCAGCGCGTATTTACTGGCGGCATAGGCACCACGCCCGGGTGTTGAGATCAGCCCCATCACCGAGCTGGTATTCACAATGCGCCCGTTAGCGGCGATCAACGCAGGCAGCAGCAGGATAGTGAGCTGGTGGGTACCGAACAGATTGGTGGCAAACTGCTGTTCTAGCTGCTGACGCGATACCGACTGCAAAGGACCATAAACGCCGAAGCCCCCATTATTGAACAGGCCTGCCAGGCGACCATCACACAGCGCCAGGATCTCCCCGGCGGCATGCTCGACGCTGGTGGCGTCATCCAGGTCCAGCAAGACACCGCTAAAACCCAGTTCGTTCATGCGTTCCACATCCTGCGGTTTACGGCAGGCCGCGATAACATGGTAGCCACGGCGCAGCAGATCGTTGGCGGCCACCAGGCCAATACCGCTGGAACTGCCCGTAATAACAATACTTTTTTGCATAACTTTACCTGCCACGGCACTCAGAGCCGGGTCACTCATGCTTAACTAGGGGAGCCAGGTTTTTGGCCATCAGGTCGGCAATAAACGGTTGTGCCGCAGGGTTCGGATGAATGCCATCGTCCTGCATCCATTCCGGTTTCAGATAAACCTGTTCCATAAAGAACGGCACCAGTGGAATAGCGTGTTCCTGAGCCAGCCTGGGGTAAATGGCAGCGAAGGATTCGCTATAACGCTTGCCGTAGTTTGGCGGTATACGTATCTGCATCAGAATCGGCTGCGCTTTGGCGGCCAGCGCCAGTTTAATCGCCTGATCCAGGTCCTGCTCCACCTGCTGTGGGGCAAAACCGCGTAATGCATCATTACCACCCAGTTCAATCAGTACCCAGCGCGGCTGATGTTGTTTCAGCAGTGCAGGAAGACGAGCCAGCCCCTGCGTCGCGGTGTCACCGCTTATGCTACCGTTAATAATGGTGGGGGATTTTTTCCATTTATCATTGAGTAACGCAGGCCATGCGGCACTGGCAGACATGCGGTAACCGGCGCTCAGACTGTCGCCGAGTACCAGCAGCGTATCTGCCGCCGTTGCGCGCAGCGTCATAAAAGCCAATAAGAACAGGAAAGGGTAATGCCAGCGGAAAACATTCTTGAAGTTCATCGTCTTAGTAAGTCCGTCGGTCAGGGTGAGCATCAGCTTTCCATCCTTACCGGAGTTGAGCTGGTTGTCAAACCGGCTGAGACCCTCGCCCTGATCGGTGAATCGGGATCGGGTAAGTCGACGCTGCTCGGAATTTTGGCCGGGCTGGACGACGGCAGCGAAGGAGAGGTGATGATGCTCGGCCAGCCGCTGCACAAGATGAACGAGGAGCAGCGGGCTGAATTACGGGCGAAGAATGTCGGCTTTGTTTTCCAGTCGTTCATGCTGGTGCCGACCCTGAATGCTCAGGAAAATGTACAACTTCCGGCACTGCTGCGCGGTGAAAGCGATCGTCAGAGCCGTGAGCAGGCAGCCGCACTGCTGGCGCAACTTGGGCTGGGCGAGCGTCTCAGCCATCTTCCTGCTCAGCTTTCTGGCGGAGAGCAGCAGCGCGTGGCGCTGGCCCGCGCCTTTAACGGCCGCCCGGCGCTGCTGTTTGCCGATGAACCGACCGGTAACCTTGATCGCAAAACGGGTGACCGTATTGCCGATCTGCTTTTTTCGATGAACCGTGATTATGCCACCACGCTGATCCTCGTCACTCATGATGAACAGCTGGCGGCGCGCTGCGATCGTCGGCTGCGGCTGCGTGATGGCAAGCTGTGGGAGGAAGCATGATTTGGCGCTGGTTCTGGCGTGAGTGGAAATCGCCCTCGCTGCTGATTGTCTGGCTGGCGTTAACACTGGCGGTGGCCTGCGTGCTGGCGTTGGGCTCACTCAGTGACCGTATGGAAAAAGGCTTAAGCCAGCAGAGCCGTGACTTTATGGCGGGTGACCGCACGCTGCGCAGCAGCAAAGCCGTACCTGATGAATGGCTGGCGCAGGCGCGTGCTGACGGATTGCAGGTAGGGCGTCAGCTCAGCTTTATGACCATGACGTTTGCCGGAGAGACCCCGCAGCTGGCGTCGGTAAAGGCGGTGGACGATCTCTATCCGATGTTCGGCCAGCTGACGACCGCACCCGTCGGGCTGAAACCCGCAGCGGGTACCGTGCTGGCCGCACCACGCCTGCTGGCATTGCTGGAGCGTAAAGCCGGGGACCAACTCGACGTGGGGGATACCACTCTGCGTATTGGGGGGGAAGTGATCCAGGAGCCGGATGCGGGCTTTAACCCGTTCCAGACCGCACCGCGTCTGCTGATGAACCTGGCCGATGTGGAGAAAACCGGGGCTATCCAGCCCGGCAGCCGCATCACCTGGCGCTATAAATTCTCCGGCACTCCGGCGCAACTGGCGCGTTATGACCGTTATATTGAAGCGCGGCTGACGCCCGACCAGCGCTGGATCAGCGTGGAAAACAGTGAGGATGCGCTGGGGAAATCCATGCAGCGCGCCCAGCAATTCCTGCTGCTGTCAGCACTGCTGACGCTGATGCTGGCGATTGCCGCCGTGGCCGTAGCGATGAGCCATTACTGTCGCAGCCGCTACGATCTGGTGGCGGTACTGAAAACGCTCGGGGCTAACCGCACGGCACTGCGTAAATTGATTATCGGCCAGTGGCTGGCAGTGCTGCTGCTGGCGGCGGTGGTGGGCAGTGCCATTGGGCTGGGTTTTGAAGCACTGCTGCTGCGGATGCTGCGTCCGGTGTTGCCGGGTGAGCTTCCTGCCGCCAGTGCCTGGCCGTGGCTGTGGGCGGTGGGATCGCTGTTTGTCATCTCCCTGCTGGTCGGGTTACGCCCTTATCGCTTACTGCTGGCGACCCAACCGCTGCGCGTCCTGCGCCGCGATGCCGTGGCGAATATCTGGCCGCTGAAGCTGTATCTGCCTGCGATGGCGGTGGTGGTGATTGGCCTGCTGGCTCTGCTGGTGGGGGGCAGCAAACTGTTGTGGGCGTTGGTGGCAGGTATTGTGCTGTTGTCGCTGCTGCTGGGTGCCATTGGCTGGGGCGGCCTGCTGCTGCTGCGCCGTCTGACGTTGCGTAATCTGGCCTTTCGTCTGGCGGTGAACCGACTGCTGCGTCAGCCCTGGACCACGCTCAGCCAGCTGGCGGCGTTTTCGCTGTCGTTTATGCTGCTGGCATTGCTACTGGTGATGCGTGGCGATCTGCTGGATCGCTGGCAGCAGCAACTGCCGGCGGGTAGCCCGAACTACTTCCTGTTAAATATTACCGAGCCGCAGGTGCCGCAGGTGCAGGCCTTCCTGCAACAGCATCAGGTGAAGGCAGAAACCTTCTATCCTGTAGCGCGAGTACGCCTGACCGGGATCAATCAGCAGCCTGCCGATCCGGCGCAGGATGAATCCCTGAACCGCGAGCTGAACCTGACCTGGCTGAAGGATCTGCCGGATCACAACCCGATGACAGCGGGGAGCTGGCCGCCAAAAAATGGGGAGGTGTCCATTGAGCAGGAGCTGGCAAACCGTCTGGGCGTGAAGCTCGGAGATACGCTGACCTTTACCGGTGATACTCAGGAGTTCAGCGCGAAAATCAGCAGTATGCGCAAAGTCGACTGGGAAAGCCTGAAGCCGAATTTCTTCTTTATCTTCCCTCCGGGCGCGCTTGATGGACAGCCGCAAACGTGGCTGACCAGCTTCCGTATGGATAATGACAATGCCACGCTGGCACAGCTTAATCGTCAGTTCCCGACGCTCAGTCTGCTGGACATTGGCAGTATCCTGAAGCAGATAGGGCAGGTGCTGGCGCAGGTCAGCCAGGCGCTGGAGATTATGGTGATCCTGGTGACGGCCTGCGGCGTGCTGCTGTTACTGGCGCAAATCCAGGTGGGCATGCGTCAGCGACGTCAGGAGCTGGTGGTCTACCGTACGCTGGGTGCCAGTAAAAAGCTGCTGCGCGGTACGCTGTGGTGCGAGTTTGCGCTACTTGGTGTGGTGTCCGGTGTTGCAGCGGCTATTGGTGCCGAAGCGGCGCTGTGGGGGCTGCAACGCAAAGTGTTCGATTTCCCGTGGCAGCCTGATTTCGTGCTGTGGCTGGTACTGCCTCTGACCGGCGCGCTGCTGCTCTCATTGTGCGGCGGCTGGTTGGGTGTGCGCTTGCTGAAAGGGAAAGCGCTGTTCAGAGGGTATTACGCAGGATAGTGAAAGGAGGCCGGTGAAAGCCGGCCTGTTTACTGCGGACCTTAGTTATTATCCTCTTTGTCAGGGAATACAGGGCGAATAAGTTTCATCTCTACGCCAAGACGGATGGCATGCTTTGCGTTGTTAACGCCTAATTTTTTCACAGCGTTGGCAATATGATATTTCACTGTTGTCAGTTTCACCCCGGTAATAATCGCTATTTCTTGATAGGACTTCCCTACGCTGACCCAATATATGATCTCATTTTCACGATGAGAAAATATATTTCTGTTATTCATCTTTTCGAAATCACTGTCAATCTGTAGTTTATGATACAGGTATGTTGTTTTCTCATGGGTTAATATCAACAGAAGCTGAAGTTTACTTTTATTTTCCAGGACAATATCTTCGATGTCATTGTCATATTCATTTTCTGAAAAAAGCGAAAGCATAACCAGGTTGTTGTATTGATCGTGGAGAACAAAAGTGTAACCATTGATAATGTCATGATTTCGGGCCATGTCAAAAAAGCTGAGTGACTTGATGCCCTGACTGAGTAGGAAATTTTCATCCCATGAAAAAGGTGTAATGCGGTGTAATGCGGTGATGACAACCGGATCAATGAACTGAAAGTTGTTTTGTTTATAGATGCGGAACCATTCTTGTCGATTAGAAATAATAGAAACATCGGCAGGATTGCTTTTGCTCATGATCGCGTAAACATATTTTATTTTATTGAAGCTCGATAGCTCTTTTTCAATATGACGCTTTATAATGGAATTGATAGTGGTGTTGCTAAAGAAGTTATCACGCATATTCTACTCTCCCTGTACGATTATTCATCCTTAATCTATAGTAAAGACATTACCATGGCCGTTGTTATCTGGCTAATTTTGGCGTGGCAAAGAGTGAATATTTCATTAAATGTGGGGAATAAATAAGAATAAAGGGAACCCTGTAAACGGGTTCCCTGGTGTGGACAAAGTATGCGGCTAAAGACTGAAAAGGGACTAGATGTGTACTATTTTTTATAGCAGGGAGCATAGACCATAAGTGCCGGGAATGTAGCTGTACTTTAGTACAGTCAGGCACTCGCCATTTTCAGAATTTAGCATTCATTAATGGGGCAGGCGGCTGTAGGGGCTGACCTTCTGTTTCGGTCAGCCCGCAAGGCAAAGGGATTAATCCAGCTTCTCAACCGCCCAGGCAATCCCGCTGGCGTACTCTTCCGGCAGCAGCGGCACCAGCGCGTTCAGCGCATGGCTGAGGGCCAGTGGGCTGACGTCAGACAGGTTCAGGTGGCCCACTTTACGCCCGGCACGCACTTCCTTCTCATACCAGTGCAGGTGCACCAGCGGCTGCTCCAGCCATGCCAGATTGACGTCGGTGCCAATCAGGTTGACCATCACCGAGGGTGTGCTGACGACAGGCGTTGGCAGTGGAAGGTCGAGAATAGCCCGCAGATGCAGCTCAAACTGGCTGATCGATGCGCCGTTCTGCGTCCAGTGACCGCTGTTGTGTACGCGTGGTGCCAGCTCGTTGATCAGCAAACCCTCCGGTACCACGAAACACTCCATCGCCATCACGCCGACGTAGTTCAGTTCGTTCATGATGGCGGAGAGCATACGCTCGGCCTGCTGCTGATGCTGCGCATCCACATCCGGCAATACTACGCTGGTGCGCAGAATACCGTCCTGATGCAGGTTGTGCGTCAGCGGATAGAACACCGTGCGGCCATCGTGGCCACGTGCGCCGACCAGCGACATTTCACCAGAGAAGTTAATTCCTTGCTCAACAATACACTCGCCGTAGCAATCAGCAGGCAGTGATGCGGTTTCATCTGCACGCAGGCGCCACTGGCCACGTCCGTCATAGCCGCCGGTGCGGCGCTTAACGATGGCAAGGGAACCGAGTGTGGTGAACACCTGCGCCCACTCATCTGCACTGGAGAGCAACTGCCACGGCGCGGTTGCCAGACCCAGTCGGTCCAGCAGTTGCTTCTGGGTCAGACGGTCGGCAAGCAGCGGGAAGATATCGCGGTTCACAAAGGCGTTATGGCTGGCCAGTTCACGGGTTAATGCCGTTTCAGGCCAGCGCTCGATTTCGGCAGTGATCACGCTCTGCGCAATGGGCAGGGAGTCGGGTTCCGCATCCAGGCCCACCGGATAGACGGCAATGCCCAGCGGCTCACCCGCCTGGCGCAGCATCCGTCCCAGCTGACCGTTACCTAATACACAGACCGGCTTCATGCATCCACCCGTGGGTCCGGGTTATTCAGCACTTCATCGGTCTGGGTCTGGCGCCAGTGATTCAGGCGGCCTGCCAGTTCGGCATCATGCAGCGCGAGGATCTGTGCGGCCAGCAGGGCGGCATTGGCGGCACCGGCTTTGCCAATCGCCAGCGTGCCCACAGGAATGCCGCGTGGCATCTGCACAATAGAATACAGGCTGTCGACACCGCTCAGTGCGGCACTCTGCACGGGCACGCCCAGTACCGGAACCAGCGTTTTTGCTGCCAGCATACCCGGCAAGTGCGCCGCGCCGCCTGCACCTGCGATAATCACCTGATAGCCATTATCCGCTGCCTGTTCGGCAAAACTGAACAGTTTGTCCGGCGTGCGGTGTGCAGACACCACTTCGCAGTGAAACGGAACATCAAGGCTGGTGAGAATTTCCGCGGTAAATTGCATGGTTGCCCAGTCACTTTTGGAACCCATAACAATAGCAATGCGGGCCGGTGCGGCGTTGGATGACATGCGGGTCTGACTCCTGTGATTGTGATACTTCACCTGAATGGCGCTGTAGGCTTACCAGGTGGGAAGGGCACAGAGAATATCACGACTGAGCGGCAAGGAAAACGGTTGCGTGGCGCGAAATAGCGGCGGGTTTCGCCAGGTTTTTGAATCAGAACGGGAAGGAAATCAGGCTTATTTCATCGCTACTGACTTTGATCATCGAGCCTTCTTCATGCCAGGCCCCCAGAACCAGGCGTTCAGCCGCTTTCCCGTTGATCAGCAGAGGATGCACTGCAGGGCGATGAGTATGACCGTGGATCAGCCACTGAACCTGATGGCGGGCCATCACGTTCACAACAGCCTGGGGATTCACATCCATGATCGACTGGGATTTACTGCTGTTAGCTTCGCGGCTTCCGGCGCGCATTTTCAGCGCGATACGCTGGCGCACAAACAGGGGAAGGGCGAGGAACAGCGTCTGTAACCAACGTTGTTGTACTTTGGCACGAAAGCGCAGATAGCCTTCGTCATCAGTACACAGCGTGTCACCGTGCATGATCAGCACCTGTCTGCCATACAGATCCAGCACCTGCTCTTCCGGCAGCAGCGTCATACCGCAGGCTGTTGCAAAGCGCTTGCCCACCAGGAAGTCACGATTGCCGTGAATAAAGTAGCAAGGGATAGCCAACTGGCGCAGAGCCGTCGCGACCTCCGCATGCAGCGGATTCGGGTCGTCATCGCCAATCCAGGCTTCAAACAGGTCACCGAGAATGTACAGCGCATCAGCATGCTGTGCTTCACGGCGTAAAAAATGCAGAAAACCGGCAGTGATTGCCGGTTCTTCAGTACACAGATGGAGATCTGCGATAAACAGCGTGTGCGACATTATTAGCTGACGGTGACTTTCTGGATGATCACGTCGTCTTTTGGTACGTCCTGGTGCATGCCGCTGCGGCCGGTAGATACGGCTTTGATTTTCTCAACAACGTCCATACCTTCAACCACTTCAGCGAAAACGCAGTAACCGAAGCCCTGCAGGCTTTCATCACGGAAGTTCAGGAAGTCGTTGTCAGCCACGTTGATGAAGAACTGGGCAGTAGCAGAGTGTGGCGCCTGGGTACGAGCCATTGCCAGGGTGCCTTTGGTGTTCTTCAGGCCATTGCTGGCTTCGTTGCGGATCTCGTCTTTGGTGTCTTTCTGCTTCATGCCCGGTTCAAAACCACCGCCCTGGATCATAAAACCGTTGATCACACGGTGGAAGATGGTGTTGTCGTAAAAACCTTCGCTGCAATATTCAAGGAAGTTTTTAACGGTAGCCGGTGCTTTATCATCGAAAGTCTTGATGACGATATCGCCATGATTAGTCTGGAAAGTGACCATATTCTCATCCTGTCAGGGTTGGAGTATTTAACATTGGGCGCCGGAAGCTGAGACTCACGTCTGTTCCGTGCGACAGACGGCTCTTATATCACAAAATGTGATGGCTCGTCAGCCTCCCCCTTCATTCTTCACGTTGCAGATGCGTTGGCTGCATCCACTTACCCCGGTCACAAAGTTATCTATGTTCCCGGGGATAAGCGTCCTTGCCGCCTTCCTGCAACATGAATTATTTTGGGGGGCTCACTCTCATTGGCATTAGCGTGGCGCTAACGTGAAGAATACGGCAGAATAAAGCATTAACTCTTCATCGCTAATCCCGCACACGCTAAAACGGAATGTCTCAATGCTAAAGATTTTCAATACCCTGAGTCGTCAAAAAGAGGAATTTAAACCTATCCATGCCGGTAAAATCGGTATGTACGTGTGTGGCATTACCGTTTACGACCTCTGTCATATCGGACACGGCAGAACCTTCGCGGCATTTGATGTGGTCGCTCGTTACCTGCGTTACAGCGGCTATGAGCTTAACTATGTGCGTAACATCACCGATATTGATGACAAAATCATCAAACGTGCGAATGAAAACGGTGAGACCATTGAGCAACTGACCAATCGTATGATTGCCGAGATGCACAAGGATTTCGCCGCGCTGAATATCCTGCCGCCGGACCTGGAACCGCGTGCGACACGCCATATTCCTGAGATCATTGAGCTGGTCAGCAAACTGATCGCGCGTGAACATGCTTATGTGGCCAGCAACGGCGACGTGATGTTCTCCGTCGACAGCGATCCTAACTACGGTTCGTTATCACGCCAGGATCTGGAACAGCTCCAGGCCGGTGCGCGTGTTGAAGTGGCTCTTGACGTTAAACGCAACCCGATGGACTTCGTGCTGTGGAAAATGTCGAAAGCGGACGAACCCGGCTGGGAATCTCCATGGGGAATGGGCCGTCCGGGCTGGCACATTGAGTGCTCGGCGATGAACTGCAAACAGCTGGGTGAGCATTTTGACATCCACGGCGGCGGTTCTGACCTGATGTTCCCGCATCACGAAAACGAAATTGCCCAGTCTACCTGTGCCCACGATGGCCCGTATGTGAATGTCTGGATGCACTCCGGCATGGTGATGATTGATCGCGAGAAGATGTCCAAATCGCTGAACAACTTCTTTACCGTGCGTGATGTGCTGGAGCATTACGATGCGGAAACCGTGCGTTACTTCCTGATGTCCGGCCACTATCGTAGCCAGCTGAACTATGGCGAAGATAACCTGAATCAGGCACGTTCCGCGCTGGAGCGCCTCTATATTGCTATCCGTAACACCGACGCCAGCGCTGAAGTAGCGGGTGGGGAAGAGTTCGAAGCCCGCTTCCGCGCCGCAATGGACGATGACTTCAATACGCCGGAAGCCTACTCGGCGCTGTTTGACCTGGCGCGTGAAGTCAACCGCCTGAAAGACACCGATAAAGCAGCGGCGAACGGCCTGGCTGCGCGCTTGCGTACTTTGGCTGGCGTGCTGGGCCTGCTGGAGCAGGACCCGGAGCAGTTCCTGCAAAGCGGTGTGAATATCAACGATGAAGAAGTGGCGCAGATTGAAGCGCTGATCCAGATGCGTATTGATGCTCGTGCGGCAAAGAACTGGGCGCAGGCCGATGTGGCACGCGACAAGCTCAATGAGATGGGCATCGTGCTGGAAGATGCCGCAGGCGGCACCAGCTGGCGCCGTAAGTAATCTGCCGACGGGCCGCAGGCCCGTTGCGGATGCAGCATAAAAAAAGGCGACCCGCGGGTCGCCTTTTTATTTCACAGCCGGAAAGTCAGGCCGTCACGGTAACGCTTTCACCGTCAAACTCAACCTTCTGACCCGCCACAATTTTGCAGCGCTTACGGGTTTCCTTTACGCCATTCACCGTAACATGACCGCCAGAGATCATGATTTTCGCCATTGCGCCGCTTTCTACCCAGCCTTCCAGTTTCATCAGGTCGCACAGGTCGACATGGGGATGATCGCCCAGAGAGAAGTTTGCCATTATGCTGTTGCTCCATTGTCGTTGTTTTCGCAGGCCTGCAGGGTGTTCTGGATCAGGGTGGCAACCGTCATCGGCCCCACGCCGCCAGGCACTGGCGTAATGTAAGAGGCACGCTCAGACGCCACATCAAACTCCACGTCGCCCACCACTTTGCCGCTTTCCAGACGGTTAATACCGACATCAATCACGATCGCGCCTGGCTTGATCCACTCACCGGGGATAAAGCCAGGTTTACCGACGGCAACCACCAGTAAATCGGCGTGTTCGATATGGTGACGCAGATTTTTGGTGAAGCGGTGGGTCACGGTGGTGGTGCAACCGGCCAGCAGCAGTTCCATACTCATCGGACGGCCAACAATGTTGGAAGCACCGACGACAACGGCATTCAGGCCGAAGGTATCAATGTTATAGCGCTCAAGCAGCGTAACAATACCGCGCGGCGTGCACGGGCGTAGTTTCGGTGCGCGCTGACACAGGCGGCCCACGTTATAAGGGTGGAAGCCATCGACGTCTTTTTCTGGCGCGATGTGCTCCAGGACTTTCACGTTGTCGATGCCCGCAGGCAACGGAAGCTGCACCAGAATGCCGTCGATTTCTGCGTCGTTATTCAGTTTGGTAATCAGGTCGAGCAGTTCCGCTTCGCTGGTGGTGGCGGGAAGGTCGTAAGAACGTGAGAGGAAACCGACCTCTTCGCAGGCACGACGCTTGCTGCCAACATAAATCTGCGAAGCCGGGTTTTCGCCCACCAAAACCACGGCCAGACCAGGCGCACGTTTACCTGCTGCGAGACGTTGCTGAACACGTTCTGCAACCTCTTGTCGCACCTGCTGCGCAATCGTTTTACCGTCAATAATTTTTGCTGCCATCAGAGAGGGGATCCATCTGTTTTGAGTTAAATCGGGGATTGCGCCTATTTTGTCAGAAGCGCGCCCCGCTGTCAGGCAGAGATTCAATCGTTGAGGTGCATTCGTCCAGCGACAGAGGTGTTCCACTAAGCCACAACCACACTTACCGGGTCATTCCCGGTTTATTCCTAAATCTTTCTGGTACTGACTGTGCCAGGATGACGTTGTAACACGGCAAATCATCTAAAAAGAGAAAGAGGGAATAATGAAAAAGACTATTATTGCACTGTCTGCTTTGCTGCTGGCTTCTCCGGTTTTCGCCGCAACGACCACCGATAACACCGTTGCTGAAGCGCATAAAGGTGCCGATACCGCCAAAGAGAAACTGCATAAGTCCCAGAATGAGGGGGCAGAGATGAAGCTGAAGGCGAAACATGCTGCAGAAGGTGAGAGCAATTCAACCAGCAGCAAGATTTCTGAAGGCAGCCAAAAGGCCTGGAACAAAACCAAAGAAGGCACCGAAAAAGGCTGGGATAAAACCAAGCAGGGTGCAGAAGAGCTGAAAAACAAAGCGACCAACTAAGGCGCTCTGTTCAGTTATTCAGAAGATAAGCCCACCGTCAGGTGGGTTTTTTTATGGGCGCCTTATTGCTTCTGCCTCTGTGGCGACAGACAAAACGCATACCGCTTACTCTGATTGCCTGCTCGTTATGAGATAAAGCTTAGATACTGTTCATAACTTCAGCATTAGGGAGCACCAGGCGGTAAAAACGTTGACTCAGCAGGATCCCACCGTATAATTCGACGCAATCACAATGCGCCCTTAGCTCAGTTGGATAGAGCACCGGCCTTCTAAGCCGTAGGTCACAGGTTCGAATCCTGTAGGGCGTACCAAATTCATATCAAGAGACGTCAACTGACGTCTTTTTTTATGCCTAAAATTGAATGGAATAACTGATTTTAAACCTCCTCTACTCTACCTAAGTCTACCGAAATCAACCCACATCAAGTACTATTTGTTGGTATATGTGTTGGTACAACCCCGTTCAATGATTCTTTATACCAACATCCAGCAATGGAGAGCCGCTTATGGCGCTTACAGATGTAAAAGTCCGCAGTGCAAAACCTACCGATAAAGCCTTCAAGCTTACCGATGGGGAAGGAATGCATTTGATGGTGCATCCGAACGGTTCTAAATACTGGCGGTTGCAGTATCGCTTCGACGGTAAGCAGAAGACGCTGGCGCTGGGCGTCTATCCAGAGATTACTCTTTTGGAAGCAAGACAGCGTCGTGATGAAGCCAAACGGAAGGTTGCAAATGGCATCGATCCCAGCGAGCAGAAGAAAGTAGATAAGCAGGTTCGCAAAGTTGCGATTGAGAACAACTTCAAGGCTATAGTTCTTGAGTGGCACGAGTATAAACGCCCGGGCTGGTCAAAAGGCTACGCCGAGGATCTGATGGAAGCATTTGAGAATGATATCTTCCCCGATCTCGGTAAACGTCCTGTCGCTGAGATAAAGCCACTGGAGATGCTTACCACGCTACGTAAGCTGGAAAGGCGTGGTGTACTGGATAAGCTGCGCAAAATCCGACAGGCGTGTAATCAGGTATTCCGCTATGCCATTGTTACCGGCAGGGCAGAGAACAATCCAGCGTCAGAACTTGCCAGCGCGTTAGCAACGCCTAAAGCACAACACTTTCCCCATTTACTCGCTGATGAATTGCCTGAGTTTCTGCAGGCGCTTGCAGCTTACACAGGTAGTCCTATCACCCGTAATGCGACGATGATTCTGATGCTAACGGGAGTGCGTACTATTGAACTGCGCCAGGCTAAGTGGAAAGAATTCGATCTTGATAAAGCTATATGGGAGGTGCCTAAGGAACGTATGAAGATGCGACGTCCGCATATGGTGCCTTTATCAAATCAGGTCGTAGATGCTTTACGCGAGATCCAGGCAGTGACAGGACGATACAACCTTGTATTCCCCGGTCGTAATGACATTACTAAACCAATGAGTGAAGCGAGTATCAATCAGGTGCTGAAACGGGTTGGGTATCATGGAAGAGCGACAGGGCATGGCTTTCGGCACACGATGAGTACCATTTTGCATGAGCAGGGGTTCAATACAGCGTGGATTGAATTGCAGCTGGCACATGTGGACAAGAATACGATTCGAGGGACCTATAACCATGCGCAGTATCTGGAGCAGAGAAGGGAGATGTTGCAGTGGTATGGGGATTATGTGGAGGGCATAGGAAAAATAAATAGTATTGAGCTCCATAAAGCCGTTTAAATGGGAAGTGCCGGTTCGATTCCGACCACGGTTTCAGCCACCGGATCACAACGGCTACCTGATAAGAAGCCATGACAAGGCATCATCATTCCCGTGAGGGGATCACATATGGCTCGTTCCTCCCTGTGAAGAGACAAGGGCTAACAGTGGAAGTCGCTACGCTCCGCCTTTCCTTATGTGTCCAACACGTGACCCTGACCCGAAATCCTGCTCCATTCAGAAACAGAATTCCGGCATGATACATACTCCCCTGAACGGAGGTGGTGCCGATGAAAAAGTCACGATTCACTGAAGAGCAGATTGTTTTTGCCCTGAAGCAGGCTGAACTGGGTACGTCAGTGCCGGACGTCTGTCGCAAGCTGGGCATTTCGGATGCCACTTTCTATACGTGGCGTAAAAAATACGGTGGCATTTCTCCTTCGGAGCTGAAGCATATGCGGCAGCTGGAAGAGGAAAATCTGCGGCTGAAGAGGCTGGTTGCCGATCTGAGCCTCGACAAGGCGATGCTGCAGGACGTGCTGGCAAAAAAGAGCTGACGCTGGCACGCCTGCGCGAATGGGTCAGGGATTTACAGGCCCGGTACGGTGCCAGCGAAAGACAAATCTGTTTTGCGCTGCGGGTCAGCCGCAGCTCGTTCAGGTATCGTTCTGTTGCTGCCGATGACAGTGCGCTGCGCCTGCGCATCCGCGAGATCACCGAAACCCGGGTGCATTACGGTTACCGCCGCGTACACGTGATGCTCAGAAGGGAAGGCTGGCGCGATAACCACAAAAGGATTTACCGGCTTTACAGCGAGCAGGGGCTGTCGCTGCGCCTCAAACGGCCACGGCGCAATAAATCCGCACAGCGCCGGCAGCCCCAGCCGCAGGGTCTGTATCCGAATCACGTATGGGGCATGGATTTTGTCTCGGACGCGCTGTTTGACGGGCGACGGCTGCGCCTGCTGACGGTTATCGACCTGTACACCCGCGAATGCCTGGGGATCTGCGTGGGGCAGAATCTGCGTTCAACAGAAGTGGCAGAAATGCTGAACAGCATAGCGCTCAGAGGTCCTTTACCGCAGTTGCTGAAAACCGATAATGGTTCTGAATTTGCAGGGAAAATGCTGGACAGGTGGGTGTATGAAAGAGGGATAAGGATCGACTTCTCACGCCCGGGAACGCCGACGGACAACGCGACGGTGGAGTCCTTCAACGGCAGGTTAAGGCAGGAATGCCTGAACGAGAGCTGGTTCATGTCTCTGGAGGATGCCCGGTGCAAAATTGAGGCCTGGCGCATACACTATAACCAGAGTCGTCCCCATTCTGCACTGGGCTGGATGACCCCCTGCGAATTTGCCGAAAAATCTGCCGGTTGTCAGAATATGCAGCCAGAATGAAGCCGGTTATTCCTGATTATGGCTGGATCACATACGGGGAGCGGGTCATTATGAAGACATTACTAACATCGGGGTGTGTTAATCAACGGGGAGCAGGTCACACGGCACGTAATGGTCACCTATTGCCTTCGGCACCATTTGGTGGGGTATTTTTGCATCTGGATTTAACACCGTACTTTTCTTTAGCCTGTCTGTGTGGCCCAGCGGCGGGCCCATCTGGAGGCAATAATGGAGAAAAATACAGCAGCATTCAAGCACAACAACCGTAAGATCCACGCTGGTAAATCTCTTGCAACACCGGAAGGTAAAGCCTAACTGAAACGGAAGTAGACCGAAGAGGCGGAGTTGAAAATGGCGGCGGAAGCCAGAAAATTCATCTAATCGAAGATAACTAAAAGGAGCTGCTTATGCTCTATCTATATTTTCGGTCTCGCAAAGGTGCCTACGGCGCATATCCTTATGTACCAATTGTGGCTCAATCGATTTTTCATGGTTGACAAAATCATCATATTTCGTAAATATGGTTGACAAGATTTCACCAGGGCAAGCCGTTATGAGCAACTATCGAACACTACTAATGAACGCTTTTGATGTGAATCATCGTAGTTCTATGACTCGTTCTATATCTCAGGCTTACTTGATGTCTGCCGAGCGTAGCCGCGAATTTGGTGTGTTTTCTCGCGAGGCACAACCTTATCTTCGCTGGTTCTATTGTGAAGCATTACTGGAAAAAACAGCGATCAATCTTGGGTTGGATTTTCACGCCGCACCAAATGCAGCCCGTAACTGCCGCCACTTATCGATTAAGTCGAGCAACTGGACTCTTACCGCTCACCATGTTAACGGACCAGGGCAATTACCGCGTAAGGCTCGCTACCGAGCTACATATGCACAAAGTATGAATTACGATCTTTTTGAAGGATTTGAAGGCAACAATAATGTGCTTCCAAGTGTTGGTGGCCATGTTTATCTATTACATGATGGGATTGGTGCTTCTTTGGAGGCGATAAGTTTGACCATTCCTACACCAGATTTGCGCGCCGTGCTGTATGCTGAATCATTTGAGTTGGTTTCTTCTTTTGAAGTTGAGGAAGAAGCTATTGAAGATGAACTTGATGAAAAAATCTCCCTTAGGGTCGATGAACTGCTAAGAAAACAAAAATGAATGTAAGCCCGCTTATTTCGCAGAATCGTGACAAATTAATTAATCCTGAACGTCTTACCGAGGCAAGGGAGGCTAAAGGGTTAACTATGGCTGACCTTTCTCGTTTGCTTGAGATATCTCGGCAAGCAATTTCTGCGTTTGAGAAAGGGCTGAAAAACCCGTCCTATGAAACATTAAATCAGCTCTCAAGGGTATTGGGTTTCCCTGAGGCTTTCTTTTTAGCTGCCGAATCTTCACCCAGTATCAAAGGTGCTGTCCATTTTCGTAGTCGTGCTTCTGCAAGTAAAAAGGAACGCTTGATGGGCACAACGAAGGGAAGATGGGTTACAGGTATACTAACTAATCTGCTTCAATATGCAATTTTGCCTGAATTGAAACTACCGCCTATTGATATTGATGATTTTGAAATGCTGACGCCAAGCGATCTCGAGGATATCGCAACGCAAACTCGCCGATATTGGGGGTTGGGGGATGGTCCGATTAAAAACCTCACCCAACTCCTTGAAAATAATGGTGTTGTTGTCTCAAATATTCATGCGGGAGATAGGGTGGATGCCTTTTCATTTTGGGCTAATTCCGGGCCAGTCATCGTTGCTGATAAAAATAGTACGGCAGTTCGCTTGAGATTTACTATTGCTCATGAAATGGGGCATCTGATATTGCACCGTTCAGTTCAGGATGATTATCTTGATGATAAAGAGCTTTTTAAGAAGGTGGAGAAACAAGCGGATTACTTTGCTTCTTGCTTCTTGCTTCCTGCTTCCACTTTTGGCAATGAGTTTTTCTCACCAAGTTTGCAGGGATTGATAAAGTTGAAAGAACGTTGGGGTGTTTCGATTGGAGCAATCACTATGCGAGCGGCGAGCTTGCATCTAATAAATGACAATCAGAAAGAGTATGTTTTCAGACAACTGGCTCCTTACCGTAGAAAAGAGCCTTTGGATGAAATTATCAAGCATGAAGAACCTAAGTTAATTAATAGGCTCGCTCATCTTCTTGATGAAAATAATATACTTTCTAAAGGTGACCTTTACGAAATGTCAGGATTGCCTGATGCTGATTTCGTCACTATAACAAAAATTCCGAAGTCTGAGATTTTCTCTGATAAAGAAAATGTGGTCTCTATAAAGCTAAAATAACAATAAGGGTGTTCTTTCATCAGGGAAAGACACTCAGAAATTTATCAAATGCTCTGAGTATTTTATTTAGTCTGATACTACACACGGAGTTTAAGATGGCTATTAGAAGAATTGCATACGCATATTATGATCCAGAGTGGGTGAAAATTTTGCACTCGCTGGCTACTTTAAAAAGAAATACTGTTGAACCTCTGGCTTATTTGTCGCATATGAAAGGATTCCTTTTTTGTCCTTCCTGCTATGAGCATCTTACACGAGTACCAGCAGATCCTGAAAAGGAAATGACATCAAATGAAGTTCCTGCATATTATAAACATCTTAAAGATGATGATGCGCCACAATGTAGTTTACGGTGCGGTCCAATACAATATAAAAAATATGCTACACAAGAAGATGCAAAAAAGGCCGTTGAAGATGAAGAGCTAATAGTTATCAGCGGCTTTCTCCAAGCCCGCCCAGAGAATAATCCAAGGGTCGATTTTGGAGGGGATGAAGCACCTATTGACTCTCATTTTGAGAGGGAGGACGGTAAAGAAGTTTCTCTTCCAATCGCTCGCCATAATGGTGAATCTTTCCGCGTCCCAAGTCAGATAACCAGCATACAATCTTTGTGTGCAAATTTTATTCACAATTATTATCGTGAAATATATCTTTTGGACGAAGAGGGAAGAGCTAAAAAATATAGGTTTTGTGACTCTCTAAAAAATATAAATGAGCTGAGGGAAGAATGCGATGAATCTCGATTTTTATTTGGCACGGTTTTTAGGGTTGAGAGATTTAAAGGGCACTCTAATGTTTGGCTGAAGATTGAGAATAGCACGTCATATCGTGATTTTCGTATAAGAATAACAAACGATACAGCAGAGGGGCGCGGTTTTTTGAATGATAGAAATATTGGTCGCATCACAATGTTCTACAGTAAAGTTAATGAGGCTGGATTAGGTTTTATTACACCTGAGTTAGGTTGGGGTGAGGTTGCGCTACTGCCAGAAAAGTATGATGATTTTTTAAATCGTGTGTATCGCGAAGGAGATACAGATAGTTAAAAAATATCATTATGATTACGTAATGATTAGCATGCTATTAACTGGCGTCGAATGGATACGTTGCCAGTTTATCCGTAAGTATTATTTTTTTCTGGCAATAAATTGCTTCCTCAGCAGAGACGGAAATTTAATAAGTACCACTATACGTTTTTCATCATTATTATTTCTCGCCAAGAGAAAACTCTTCTGAAAGCGTGTCCGCAGTCTCCTGCGTGAACCCGATATAAAATAGCGTTGAAGCCGGGTTTGCCTGGCCCAACAACTTTGTGATGTGCTCCAGCGGTGCGCCGTTTTCAAGCAGGATGCGGTCTTTGCTCTTACGTGGCGTATGGCTCCCACATCCTGGAAACAAGTACGGCGTCCGCACTTCCCGTACTCAGTCAAAACCGCGTTGTGTGAAACTGGCTGGCCCTTCGATCTCAGATCGGACAAGCCAAATAAGTATGATCCGAATCAAGGGCGGCCTTTGGCTCCTTCCCGGCGAACCTGCACGATGAGCGCATATGCCAAGTAGCTATATCCTCAATAACCTCAGCCGATATTTTTGGGTCGTTTTCCTTATCCTTCTGGCAATATTTTTCGAGAATGCTCTATCTCAAAACCATCTGGAACAGGTTTAAAGGGCTTGCCTGGCGAACGGTAACTACTTTGAAATTGTCGCAATGCATTTACGTCAATCTCACCAATTACACAATAATCTGTAATACCGCCTTTGACTCGCAATACATCACGCTTCCAGCTATCTTTGAAGGGGCCTCGGATGCGGCTATCGCCATACTGGCGGTCATTGCATTGGATGATGTAAGCATGGATATCCAGCGCAGCAGACTCGACCAAGGCATTGAAAGTTTCAGTATCCTGATTCCACTCTGGCACAAACAGTGCGTCAACGTTGCCACGCAGCGCTGCGCGATAACTAATATTGGTCAGCTCACTACAAATCAACAAGGAAAAACGAAAATCACCGTGTTGAATGATGGGAGGCGTTGCCCATCTCTTTTCTGGTTCCATTTCCAGCCCTGCTAGCCGTTGTAATTCCTGCTCTTCATGCAGTGCTGGGCGTTGTTTGTCCTGACGGTAAATCATTAGTGAAGGAAAACCCAATCCATCATGAGACAAGGAAGCCCATACCTGATTGTGCACCCTTGCTTTACTGGCATGTAGATATTCAATACCGGTGACAAGTGATATCCCGCGACCTTGTAACTTGCGGGCAATCCTAATAAACCAGTGCGCAGGGAGTGAGAGCTCCGGCAGAATTAAGTAACGACTGTTATGTGGTTGGGCTATCACACCGTCAAGCAAGCGACATAATCTAGTGTAACGGTTGGCATCCTGATCGGCTGAACGCATAACCGCCGCAGTCCAGCTTGCCATGGACGTTTTCCAGCTAGAGACGGCAACCCCATATTTTCCAGCAGATTGGCCGTCAGGAATTTGCAGTACGCCTTGTTTATCGACACAAGGTATTTTATTACCGAGGACAAAACCACGAACAGCGAGAACAACGGCTCGCATTTCTTGCCGAGCTGAGGCTGTATAAGCCTCATTGTTTAGGATAAATAGCTCCGGCAGGCTGAAAGGCCGTGTAGCAAATAATAGTCCATGTGGCAGGATTTTAAATTTGCACCATTTCGCTACTACCTGATTACCAAAAACGACATTATCAGGCAATAATTCTGATGCTTTTGCACAGTGGGCTACTGTTTTCGGAGCGGGTATGCCCCGTTGAGCAATCATCTCTTTTGGTAGACCGATAAAGCGGAATGGCATGTGTGCTAAGTCGAAAGAGAATAATCTTGCCTGCTGTTCTTGGTAGCCCTTTAATGAAAAATCACGACCCAAATATTCTATGTCTAGCCCACACAGGGTGTGCCAATTTTTCAAATGGTCATTCCAGATTTGCTTACCTACTTTGGAAATACGCGGAGGAAATGCTGCAACGATAGCTTCTAGCACACTGCTAAAAAGTTGGGCCCTCCATTTGCCAATAATCTCTTCTTCAGAAGGGAGGTTATCATCAGGACATGCCTTGATCGCAAGGCGGCATTTTTCTCGTACTTCATTGCAAATATTCTCGAGCGCGAAGATTAGTCTGCGCAACTCGACAAAGTCCTCACAGGCCGTGGCCAGTCGGATCACTCGGGGTAGGTAGACTGATAAATCAAAGAATTGTGGCAGAACCACAACATGATCAATAAATGCCCGGAAAAAAGCCTGTCGATGGCCTTTCCATGTGCCCGGTTGTAGGTCACGCTCATAGGCTTCAAAGTCGCGTAGTTTGATTGCAAAACCAGCTCTACGCATAGTCAGTGCATCTGCTTTACGCAAATTGTCAGCGACTTCGCCATTACTTTGAGTTGCAGCAAGCAAATCAGTACCAACATTGTTGGATGAATGCGGTAACCGAGGCATGGCTCGCCACTCGCTGGCTCGTTCATAAATCTGATGAGCAATAGCTTCCACTAAGGTTTTTCCGGGGTCACCCGCCAGGATAAACACTTTATTCTTCGCATTTGCAAAACGAATCTGGCTGTCATGCAGATAGTTTGGTTGAAAACTGATCTGTTTGTTTTCCTCGCCCTTCACCCAGTCCAGTTTGCCGGAAGAACGGTCGAACAACCATTGCCATAGCTCTGCCATGGAACGAAAATTCGCACCATTTTCCATGACCAGAATGATGTCATCTACATACCGTCCGTAATAGATAGGTGCGACTTGCTGCTCAATAACGCGATCCAGCTCAATCAGAGCTACGTTGGCAACAACAGCTGAAGCAGGGAGACCTACTGGTAGCCCTTTCTTCAACGGGGTCTCAATTGCCCATGCTTTTAACGCATTAATGAATAATCGATTAAGCTTGCTTTGTTCAGCAGTGAGTTCCAACTCCAAAATATCTTTGACGAAGGTTGGATCAAGCATAAACCCGGGATTCAGTTCGTGATAGAAAGAACTAACATCAGCAGTGAGTGCCACGATTTTTTTGCTTTCACTTAGCGCGCTCCGCATGGCGTTAATGCCATTGTCACGCCAATCACGAAAAGGTCTGAGATAAGGTTGAAAAGAACCAATTGAAAGTGCATTGATGTCTTTTCCATCTAGAGTACGGCGCAGGCGGTTACCGTAAGCACAGGTAGATAATTTGGCATCAAAAAGATGCCCGACTTTTAACATCCAAAGAGTCGAAAGAACATGAAAATCCAGGCTGCATTGAGCCATTACTCGAAACTCGGCTTTGATTTTTTTTTGTTCGTTTTTCTCAGCCATTGAGTTGCAAGCATATGCCCACTTTTCAGCAGGTGAGGAAAATATGAGACCGTTAGCTTGCGGTTCTCGCTGCTGTTCCCAGCAAGACATGTCTACAGATTTGGTGGCCAGAAACCAGTTGCCAGTGAACTCATTCTCTTCCACCCATGATTCGTCGTCACCTTGTATTTTTCCCTGCAGAACCGTCAGATTCGTATGTAGGGACTCTTCGTAAGCCGCAATTGCTTCCAGCGAAACATGGGATGAATAGTACAAATCGACTTTCGCTTTGCGGTAGGCAAGGCCAAGCTCTTCAAGGCTAATAATCATGCCAATTCCTCTTTAAAAAATAACTACATTCTCAGCTTCTGAATGACCGTTGGCCAGTCGGAAGCAGTCACTTTAATTAACGAGAATGCAACTGTTCCAATAAAACGAATCATCCACTTTTAGATGCCTTCAGAAATAATGATTTCTTGTATATTTGGAAAGCGAAACTCCTTTGAAAATTACAATTCGGCGTTCCAGTTTTCGAAGTATCGCTTAAGTTTTTCAATAGTGTGTCGCCATTTTGGAGTTGTAGGTTTGCAGACCGTATTTTGATTACCGAAGAATCCGACCTCGTTCACGGCCTCTTGTTCACTGCGGGTTTCCAGCCACTTAACGGGCACAAAATACTCGGACTTATCGGGGTCATTTGCATTCCGGTGATAGAGATCGCTGTACTTAAGCACATCCATCGCCAGATTTTCACCGTCGTCAGTGTTAATGGTGAAGCTGCTGGCAGGCTCAACGGCGCTTTGTACAATACCGACGCCGACGTAACCTGTTGCCGGTATTTTCACCCAGACGCGATTGCCAGGCTGAAGCTGTTTTAACGTCTGACTGTACCAGCTCCCTCCACCCGCGCTGATAAACCCGTAGCGGCGCGCCTCTTCCCAGACACGGCTGTTGGAATCGCCAAACGAGACATAAAACTCACCATTCCAGGATTCCTTCGCATTGGCACTTGTGGCAGTGGCCTGTGCGGCATTGGTTTGCGTTTCGCTCGGATCGATAAGCCAGGCGCGACTTAAGAATTGCTCGTCACCGTGCTGGAATACTTTAAAGAACAGAACGTTAATTGAGATGCCGTTCTTACTCAGATAGTCGACGATGCGTTCGGTGGAAGGATCCAGCTCCGCTGCAACAATAATAATTTGATGTGACTTGTTGATGGAATCGTCTTCCAGCTCGGCGTTGAAGCGTTGTCTAAATGCGTCGCCCAAATTTCCACCACCGGAGAATCTATCGTAAATCTGCGACAGACGCTCGGCACTTAAATCATCCACCCAGGAGGCGTAATCCAGCGCCTGAGCAACCACTTCACGTGGCGTGCGGTCGCGTTTCAGTTCAATCAGGATCAGCGACGCATCTGGCGCAATTGCCAGTAGGTCGATACGCCCTTTATCGAGCGTATTCTCCTGATGGCCGATGATCATCCACTGATCGGAGAGGATGGTAGAGTCGTTTAAAATCATCTTCTCCAGTAGTTGCTCGCTGTCGAGTTTGCTGATGGTAAGCGGCTGTGGATTCTCCCCCACTCGCCAGATAGCATGATGAACTGGCATCGTCTGTTCCTTAGTTTAATGCTGCATCTGTAAACGCATCCGCCAGGTGGAGCTGGGTTTGCTGGGCGGATTGGAGGCGGGATTTTAATTGGTCGCAAAGCAACAACAACTCTGTTGATAATTTGACAATTAAATTCTGCTCCTTCAATGGAGGTAAAGGAACTACCCAAGCCGATAAACTTTGCATACTTATATTTGCTTGATTAGCAGTTCCGGTTGACTGTTTATAGATTACATCAAGCAATGAATTAGATTTCATCAATATATTTACAAATTCAGCATTAGCCATAATTACATTGACCTTACAGATACGCTGGTTAAGATAAAGTGTCCGACTCAAACCATCTGGGATTATTGCTGAGTATAAATAATCTCTCTTACCTTTTGTGCCTGTCATTGTTAGTACAATGTCTTTTGAAATAAGCTTATAATCCGATGTATCATTAGCAACGGAGTCCGAAATAAAAACAGGGTTTTCATCCATTCTTATTTGATCAGGCCTAATGTTTCCCATCCTTAAAACCTGATATTTACTATCCTTTATGAAGGATGAACTTTTATATGCAAATCCGCCAATCAAAGACGCAATATTATTCAATCTTACATATTCCCAGCTATCAGGCAAACTAAATGGATGTTCTTCAAATTCCACGGGCGGCAACGGTTTTTGTTTTTTAATTTTCCCTTCTTTCACCAGTTGCGTTTTTTCCTGCTCAATACGTTTAAGCAGTTCAGATGCCGGTTCGTCGTTAGGATCCTGCGGTACCAGTTTACCCATCACAGCCAGTTGCAGAATGGTTTGCTTAAGCGCGTCGATACTCGCTTCAGTGGTAAACAGCGTGTCGAAGTGCTGGCTAATTCGCGCCCAGTTTTCGACGCGTTCTTCAGCATTTTGGCTGTCTGTCAGCGTTGTCAGCAGAGTTACTACTAGTTGCTGATGCGCATCCAGACTGGTCAGGGATTGCTGTTCCAGTTGATCGCATAGGGACATAAGATCATTAACTTTATCTACAATACGGAGTTGTTCTTCTAATGGAGGAATAGCAACTACCCCAGAAAAAAACTGTTTATCATTAATCGCTGGGTAAGCAACTCCAGTTTGACAACTTTCAACATAGTTAATAAATACAGGTGATCGAAGGTAGTGATAGATGAATGTTGCAGAAATGCCTTCCCATGGGTGAACTATTGCAAATGCTGTGCTGGCTATTGGCTCCGGCTGGAAATCTTCATTAATAACTGCAATATTTAGCAAATAAGGACGAACTGTAGAATATACAACCGTATTTCTACGAACAATTTTTCTCGCCCGAGAAGGTGCATCTTGAGCTTGTATTATTGTTGGCTCTGCAACAATGCCTAATTCTTTGTTAATGGATCCAACATCAATATATGTAAAATCATTTTCGGGAGTTTTTTGCCCCCAATCATGGCCAACATGATCCATTCTCACCCACTCCCACCCCACCGGCAACTCAAACGGCTTCTCATCCTCGCTAATTTCCGGCAGCGGTTTCTGCTTTTTAATCTTCCCCTGCTTAACCAGCATCGCTTCCTCGGTAGCAATACGCTTTAACAGCTCTGACGCCGATTCATCATTCGGATCCTGCGGCACCAGTTTGCCGCGCACCGCCAGTTCCAGAATCAGCTCACGCAGTTTCTTAATGCCATAAAGATCAATTTTGCCATTGCTACCGCGCCCCGCCGTGGAGCGGGTTTGCAGCGCGGAAGACCAGATATCGATATGGTCGGTGATCAGCTTCTTAACAGTCATCAGTTCGCCCCCTTGTTACCCGCCAGAGCCGCACCAAGGATATCGCGCAGCTGTTTACGCAGCTCGCTGATTTCCGCCTGCTGCTTCTGGTACTGCGCCAGCAGCTCATCCGGATCGTGGCTGATGGTTTCCCCTTGGTACGGGTTCTTGATATCAAGGTTGAAGTTGCGGGCGATGATGTCGTCGATACTGACTTTCCACGCCTGATTATTATCTTCGCGGCTGGCAAAACCGTCGGCTTCGTTACCCCACCAGTCGATTTCCGTCTGGAACTCTTCAAACTTCATCGGTTTGGTTTTGCTGTAGTTCTTCACGCCGTCCGGGTACGGATGCTCGTAGAACCACACCTCTTTGGTCGGCTGGCCTTTGGTGAAGAACAGAATATTGGTTTTGATACCGGTGTACGGGTTAAACACGCCGTTCGGTAAACGCACGATGGTGTGCAGATTGCACTCTTCGGTGAGCAGCTTTTTAATTTTGGTTTTTACACCTTCACCAAACAGCGTACCGTCCGGCAATACCACCGCCGCGCGGCCTTTGTCTGCCAGCACTTCGATAATGAGTTGCAGGAACAGGTCGGCGGTTTCACGGGTCTGCATTTCCGCCGGGAAGTTTTTCTCGATCCCATCTTCTTCGGTGCCGCCAAAAGGTGGGTTGGTAACAATCACATCAACCTGCTCATCCCAGGAAGAGAGCGGTTTATTCAGCGTGTTGTCATGGCGGATTTGTACTGGTACTTCAATGCCGTGCAGCAGCATGTTAGTGGTGCACAGCAGATGCGGAAGCTGTTTTTTCTCCACGCCGTGGATCTGCTTTTGCAATATCTGGTGGTCAGCGGTGGTTTTAACGTAATGCTCTTTCACATGGTCGAACGAACATGCCAGGAAACCGCCTGTGCCGCAAGCCGGGTCCATTATCGACTCGCCCAGTTTCGGGTCGATGCGATTGACCATAAAGCGCGTCACTGCACGCGGGGTATAGAACTCACCTGCATTACCGGCACTTTGCAGGTCGCGCAGGATCTGTTCGTAAATATCGCCAAACAGATGACGTTCATAGCTGCTGCTGAAGTCGATTTCGTTGAGCTTGTTGATCACCTGACGCAGTAACGTGCCGTTTTTCATATAGTTGTAGGCATCGCTAAACGCCTGTTTGACCACAAAACCACGCGGGTTCTTATCGATCGGAGCCGTGAGGTTTTTCAGTGTCGGGAACAGGTCATCATTTACGAAATCCAGTAGTGCATCACCGGTGATGCCTTCACTGTTCGCCGCCCAGGTACGCCATAAATAGCGCTGCGGGATCGGGAGCTGATAGTCATCCTGCTCCAGTTCCAGCTCTTCTTCCTGGGTATCAAAAATCTTCAGGAACAGCAGCCAAGAAAGCTGCCCGAGACGCTGTGCATCGCCGTCCACACCGGCGTCTTTACGCATAATGTCCTGCAGAGATTTAATGACTGAACTAATCGACATGTTTTCTTACCACTCTTAAAAAAGGATGCCACCGGGGCCGTAAGCGCCTGGTGGCAGAATAGGGGGTGGGTTATCAGGCTGAACGTGGTGGTGACTGGTAAATTTCGCTTTCCAGTTCGTTCACGGCATCTTCGTAGGCCTCTTTGCTACCAAAACTGCTTTTAATAATTTCGAGCGGGCGACCGAGCGAATCGAACGGTTTTAGCTTCAACACTTGGATGTCTTCGATTTCCTGCACGCCTTCGTCGGCGTATTTATCCAGAAGCGTGTTTAATACGTTCTGCGCAGGCTCAGAATATTTAGTGAAGTAGTTACGCTTGCGAACGTTGTCTACACGCTCTTTGCGTGTCAGTGGCGGCTGGCCGTAAACCACATGGCACAATAGATCGAACGGGTCGAGATCTTTGCCCACTTCTTCTGCCAGTACATCCCAAAGCACACCGAGCTGCTCAAGTTCATCAATGATGATCTGTTTGCGGTCCGCAGAGTGCCACTTACGGATGAAGTCATCAAGCGATGCGTAGACTTTATCTTTAAGCAGCGTTTTGCGTGTGTAATCCTGGAAAGATTCAGTGACCAGCTTGCCGTCGGCATCGTAATACTGCACACGTTTTGCCAGGACTTTTACGCTGACACCGTTGACGTGAAACTTACGGGCTTTGTTTTCATCGTCTTCTTCAAAAGCTCCATTCCCTTTGCCTGATGTTGGGTCGTAGGTTGCAGGTGTCTCTGCGACCCCATTAACCAAATCAGATGGCTCTTGCTCTGAGGTTTCATCTTCAAGTTGTTCATCGAAATTAGAATCAGGATCGGTAATCTCTTGCGGCGTGGTGCGGATTACTTTTTCTGGCAAACCGTCGAAACGCGGGTCGGCAAACAGTTCGGTGGCTTTTTTAAAGTCGAGAATGGTGAACCACAGCTTGCCGTATTTTTCGTTGATACGCGTGCCGCGCCCGATGATTTGCTTAAATTTTGTCATCGACTGAATGTTCTGGTCCAGTACCACCAGTTTGCAGGTCTGCGCATCCACACCAGTACTCATCAATTCTGAGGTGGTCGTTATTACCGGATAGGCTTTCTTCGGATTGATGAAGTTATCCAATTGCCCCTTGCCGATGTCATCGTCGCCAGTGATTTTCATCACGTATTTTTCGTTCTTTTTCACCTGCTCGGGGTTGAGGTTGACCAATGCCCGGCGCATGCGTTCTGCGTGATCGATGTCGTTACAGAAGACGATGGTTTTATCCATCGGGTTGGTGCGCTTGAGATAATCAGTGATAGTTTGTGCCACCAGCCAGGTCCGCTCATCAATGACCATCGTGCGGTCAAAATCTTTCTGGTTATAAATACGGTCCTCAATCAGTTCACCGTGTTTATCAACCTGTCCTTTGGTTGGGCGCCAACCCTGCAAGTCGACATCAATATCTACCCGCACAACTTTGTACGGTGCGAGGAAACCATCTTCTATGCCTTCTTTGAGCGAATAGGTGTAAACCGGCTCGCCAAAGTAGTCGGTGCTGGAGACTTCTTCGGTTTCTTTCGGCGTGGCGGTCAGGCCAATTTGCGTGGCGCTACTGAAGTATTCGAGGATTTCACGCCAGGCGCTGTCTTCTGATGCGCTGCCGCGATGGCATTCGTCGATAACAATCAGGTCGAAGAAATCAGGGGCAACCTGTTTAAACGCTTTTTGATGTTCTTCCGGACCGGTAATGGCCTGGTAGAGTGCCAGTTGAATTTCATAGGCCGGATCAATCATCCTGCCAGTCACTTTTGCCATCGCGCTGCCAAAGGGCACGAAGTCGTTAGTTTTGGTTTGATCAACAAGGATATTGCGGTCAGCAAGAAACAGGATGCGTTGCTTATTTTTTGCTTTCCATAGACGCCAGATAATCTGGAACGCGGTATAGGTTTTCCCGGTTCCTGTCGCCATGACTAATAACAGGCGCTTTTGTCCAGCAGAAACAGCTTCTACCGTTTTGTTAATCGCCTGAAGCTGGTAGTAACGGGGGGATTTTCCGGTGCTGTCGTCGTAATAGTCCTGGCTGATGACAGGCAATTGCTCGGCGGTGAAACCTTTCCAGACACAGTATTTACTCCACAACTGCTCTGGCGTTGGAAAATCGTTGAGTGTGATTTCTGATTCAAGCTGTGCGGGATTCGTTTTGTCGTGAAAGATAAAACCATCACCATTAGAAGCAAAGACAAAAGGCACGTCGAGAAGACGAGCGTAATCCAGACCCTGTTGCATACCCTTGCCGATCTCATGCTTATTAGCTTTAGCCTCTATGACTGCAAGCGGCAGTCCAGGCTTGTGGTAAAGCACAATGTCCGCTGATTTCACTGTCAGACGTGCAGCCAGCTTGCCGCGCACCACCACTTTACCATCGCGGAGTTTCACTTCCTGGCGGATCTGCGACATCACATCCCAGCCCGCGCCTTTAACCTCTGGCAGGATGAATTTGGTGATGATGTCCGTTTCAGTCAAATGAGTTTTGTTTACGCCAGCCATAGCAGAACACTCCAAAATATTGGGTTAGTTCTGATTTTACACATATTAGTGCGATACGTAATGACCTGAAACGATGTTTTGGGCAGCAATGGGTAAAATCATTATTCGCTAGAAAAAATCTGCGATTCTCAGCTCATGTGCGAATGCGTCACATACGGGGCATGGGTCATAACACTACTATTTTGATTGGTTTACCGCTGCTGACCCATACCATTTTCAGTACATGCTGTGCAAACCTACTATCTGCGGCGGTGAATAAAGCCCAGTCCACACCCTTGCTCGCGTACACGTCCAGAACAACCGCCAGATAAGACCAACCCTGCGCCGTTTTGATAAAGGTAATATCACCGCCCCACACCTTGTCCGGTTTTGCCACGCTGAACTGACGGGCGAGTTCATTTTTCGTTATGAGTGAGGCTTTATCCCGCACACGATAACGATGCCTGCCGGACTGATGGCTGATAAGCCCGGCTTCCCCCATCAGCCGGGCCGCTTTATAGCAGCTGACCTCTTCGCCTTCCTGTTTCAGGATGGATAGACAGCGTACGGGTCTTGGCTGAGCCACAGCTCATCTGATAAAGCTCAGTGGCTCACCTCTGTTGTCAGTGAAGTTATTACCCCTGAACATGTCCGGATCTATTAAGTCACTACAGATGAAGACTCTCCGGCGTTTCCTGCGCAATGCCCGCTTCCCCTCAAGACGAGATCCCGGGCTTTGTCAGCCCGGAAACGACCTGCTGAAGATCCCCCTCACTGCTGGCATCGGTGACCTCCTGGTTGCTGCCGGAAAGCCTAAAAATTTCGCATTAACAGCCTGCATCAGAAAGCTACTGACCATTCTGAATGCAATGCTTAAAAAGAACGAAGAATGGGATCCTTCGTTTCATCGCCATGCTTCGTAATAATTAACTCAAGACAGTTGCTATGCTCAAAATACCAACGGTAGTGATATTGACAAATTGCGTTCTCAGCTCGATTAAATCGCCACTACAGTGTTGAATGTCTTAAAGACAGTGAAAGGCTGGAGTAATCACTGAAGCTAAGCTACCGTAAAACGGTGGATCAATATTAGACCGTTAGTGGTGATGAAAAATGGATCTCTTTTAAACCGTCATTGACATTATGCACTAATGGCATAGATCCAGTTTTTACATTGTAAGCATACTTTTCCCATTCCAATAGAGATGGCACCAGCGGCAATGCCAGTTTTGCTTTACCGTTTTGCAGTGCGGCAGACTGGGTTCCGGTGGCCGTAAAGGGCCAAACTCTATATTCCCACCTGCAGCTAACTTGTTTGCAGCCTTGCTATAGGGCAGGTTGCAAGAAGCTTGTCCGTCTCCAGTCGCAGTGGTGTATTAACAAGAATTTTTACACCGGTAAGTTCACCAATAACAACATTGATTTATAGTCTGCAGAATTCGCAGAGTGGGGGATTGTAGTCTTCTCGTACCGCTGTTTCCGGTTCGACCCATTCGCCATGTTGCGTAACGGCAAAAGCCGTAAAGGCAGGTTTATACATAATTAACTTCGGAATCAATGAAAATGCCAGCGAGAGCTGCTGGCATTAATATCGGATAGGGCTGTTTATTTAACACGCACTACATCTATTTTCTTGGTCTTCCTCTTCCATTTGGCTCAGAGACTTCACTCAGGCCATAACAATAATAACCTTCTTTCTGTTCTTCTTTCGCCAGATAGCTTAATGTGTAAAATAATTCATTAAAACGATGGTCATTTTGATAATTGAATTTACCCTGACCATTAACCGGGTAATTGTTAGCCGACGGGGCACAGATATGGACATATCCTTGCCCCAAGGTCATGTATAACCAGAGCTGTAATACATCTTGTGCTATCGGGTAATACTTCTGATGCAAATGGCCATTCAGATAAAACATAGCATGATAATGGATCCCATGTAGCTCAGTTCTCTCCATCACCCAGCTGTAACCAACAATATCACTGGTATCGATAAGCCGCTCGGATAACATATACATATCCCGAAAAGACCAGTCATTTATTCTTTGCTCAAATAAAGAAGTTCCCTTTATGTAAAAGAAATCCATTCTGAACGTAAGAAGTCTGGCGTATTTGTTTCTCAATGATTCTGCATGTGAATGCAGATGAGATAACAATACAGGGTTTACTGGGTATTTACCATTGACGCTTGACATAATGAATCCTCTTTTAGCTTTTCTCTCATGTCATTGTGCAATTATGTTAAGCAATACATATTCCTGAATTCGGTTAGGCTATATATTCATAGCTGGAGGCTGGTTTAATGTACTAATGTCTGTTGCAAGTGTAATCAGTAACTATCATCAATTTAGTTGAATTGTTAATACAGGTCAGTTAGCTTTAATAGGATTGGTTGCATTATGGGGGTTAATATTATTAATGGGATTTACGTGGTTGGGGTAGCTAAAAGAAGTGACATGCTTAACAGGGTTTATAACACTAATAATACTAATTAACCCAAATTGGAATTGTTAGTTGATTCAATGAGGGTTTTATTGTTAATGTGTTTTCAGTGGTGTTTGTGTTACTCACCACGGGATTCGTTAATTCTCTCTTTAAACCAAATGATTACTTCGCTTTCTAGCCAGCGAGAACTACGCCCCATTTTAATTGGTTTCGGGAACTTTCCTTCCTGAATCAATTTATAAAACCATTTATCAGTCATACCTGAATAAGATGTAATGAAAGTCATATCAATCAATTGGTCTTCAAGTAGATTGCTCATGAGTATGATCCTGTATCAAACAATGGTAGGAGCGATGAGTTCAGTCTATGGAGATCAACCAACCTCATTGCAGTTCATCTCATTGGTCTAGAATGTAAAAAAATACTCACCAAGTTCTTTTGGATGTATACCCGAGCAAAGATGTGATACATTACAAGTAGTTTTTTTGCATAAGAACATGTGCCAATGGCATTCGTGTCAAGGATGAGGTTCAAGTAGTGAAAGCCCGTCATAGTGGGTATTAGATTGTAACTTGTTCTTTTTTTTAATAGTAACTTGTATTTTTTTGGGTGGGCTATGTTTAAAGATGACCTGAAAATGATTAAATTGGCTAAGAGCGATCTATCGATGCCATCCAATTCTTTAATATTGCATGATAAACTATTAAAAGGGTTTGACTTTATTTCTTCTAAGTATTCTTTGTCGAGTCTTTTGGATAAGGGTACTTATCTAACAGCAGATGAAATTTTTTCTAGAATTGTTAATTCGAGTGAGCCTTACAAGACTTTAGATATCTTAAGGTTTGAGGTTTCGAAGGAATTGAAAAAGAAGGAGGTTTTTTACCAAAAGGTGATGGCAGCACACAAGAAAAGATTGAAGATAAATCCAGAGTTAGCAGTTATTAAGGTTTCTTTTTCTTTGAAGGGACATTGTCCGCAACAACCTCATGACTTTTGTGAGAGATTACAAAATCACTTGAAGGATTTTTTTAATAAGATGCGTGGACGAGTTTTACTTAACAGAATCGGAGGTTATTTTTGGGTAATGTTGAGGGATGTAAGAAGAGGATTACCTTACTTTCACGTTTGCTTTTATGTTAATAATAAATTTTTTAATGCAAAGTTAGGAGTGGAAATTGAAGATTTATGGATGAAATGTACAAAACAACAAGGTGAAATGAAACACTTTACGTTTAACAAACATTACGGAAATTATGGCATGGCCTCTTCAGTTCATCGTGGGGCAGGGTATGAATTTTTTATGAAGAGCAAGGATGTTCCAAACATAAGGAAAATTATTTTTGAAAATGACTATTCTGAAAGTTTTGTTTCTGATTTCATGAAAATATCTATAAATGTTGAGATAAAAGAGTTTGAAAGGTATGTGTTTGCTCTTTCGTTAGAGATGTTTTCTTTTGTGGAAGGTATGAGGGATTTTTACACTCGGCTGGGTAAATGCTCCGAAAATTTCAAATCTCCACGTTTAGACTCGAAAAAATATGATTCAAATGATAAAAAAGGGGAAGTAAAAGGAAAGATTGTCCGTGCGTATGGTTTATCAATTTTCTAAATAACTCTGAAGCGCTTAACTGATATTTATACCTTAAAGATTGGTTAGCTTTAAATCTATGTAGCGTTTCAATTATATAAATTAATCTGCTGGCGGATTTTTTAATTTATCCTCCATATCCCTCCATGTAGTTCAAAAGCAATCTAAAAAATAATTACTCCTGACTTACATACATAAACTTATTAAGATAAAAATAATTACTATAATCAATGCGGGTTCTTATTTTAGATATATTTAATGGTTGAGATGTGGAAATAAATAAAACACAAACCTATATAACCATTATGAGGCGTAGAACATAGTTTTAATCTGTAGCTTATCATCAAGCTGATGCTCACTCATTGAATGTAAATCCTTATTTTATAACTGCTTATTATGACATTCTGCAAGGGCGTTGAGAGATAGCATAATATTCTGTTTTTTTATTATCGGCCACTTTGTGGCCGTTTTCTTTCTGCCTTACAACGACCGTGTATTTATGCGGCCATAACCGTGCATTTGTGTCTGGTAGTGTGTATTTGAAAAGATCATCTGCTAAGTCAATGGCTTTAGGGCAGCCTGACTTCAGGTGGCGGGCATTTGTTAGTAGGAATTCAACTCGGGGAAATCACTTATTAATGTCTGCGGAAGATAGAAAATACGATCGTATGGCCGCACGACTGGCGATTATCATCAGTCGGTTGTTTATGGGGGAGCAGCTGTCAGTGCATGCGCTGTCGCAGGAGTTTATGGTGTCGGAACGAACGCTCAGGCGAGATTTCAGGGAGCGGCTGAGCTGCCTGTCACTGGATTACCGTCAAGGGGCCTGGTCGTTATCGGGCCTGAATGAGGGGGTGCGCACTGACCGGGATATCCTGCACTTTGCCCGTGTCACCAGTACGGACCAGCTATTTCCTGTCATGGACAGAAAGCTCATTTCGGTGCTCACGGATAACAGCATTGAGTCCCCATTTATCGTCTGGCAGGTGCCCCCGGAGCGCAAGCCCACTCATGCAGGCAGCTTCTGGCGCATCACGCAGGCCATTGTGGACAGAGCGCTATTAGATGTTACCACTGCCGGGCAACTGTACCGGTGGTTTGCCCCTTACCGGCTGGTTTTCTTTGACAGCACTTGGTATCTGGTGGGTGAACATGACCAGCAGATTCAGGTGTACGTGCTGAGCGATATTTCGGGCGTGTCACCTACCCACCAAAAATTTCTGCGCAGGCGGTTCGTCGATGAGCTGCTCGCAAATGCGGACTTCATTAACTCACTCCCTCACTTTCAGTACGTCAGGAATGTGCTGACGGACACCGCCACGCCCCGTTCTGCTTGAGCGATGCCAAACCACACACAACACAATACAACCCTGAGGCACTATGTTTTTGATGATTACCGGCCTGATATGGTTTGCCACCGGTGCCGCGCTGTACCGCTCGGAACGTAAGCCCGATCCTGACACGCGTTTTGACCGCAGTACCCGCGCTGAGGCTGCGGGGCTGGCACTGCTGTGGCCGCTGGTGCTATGCATCATGCTGCTGTATGGCGTAGCCCGCAGGGTTCACCAGCTTATCCGCAATAAATCACACTGAGCGGTTTACACCGCAACTTCCCATTGATGAGGTCTTAAATGAAATACAAGGTACTGCTTGTGCTGGCAATTCTGCTGCTGTGCGCCTGTGAGGACGAAGATCCCGACATACGCATAGAAACGTACAACCGGGTAAATCAGTTTATAAATCTTCCGTATGTCAGCGTCAGCGTGGCCGCGTTGGTTGATGATATTGAAATTGAAAACATCATCGTAAACCGGGGTAACTGCAGGATGGAAAATCAGTGCTTCAGGGGGCTGAATAACGGAATGACGAAAATACCTAAACGCCTGAAATATGGCGAGGTTGTAACACTGGACTTCTCAGGGCCCTGTAAAGCCGCTCAGGTGGAGGTGGTGACCAGCAGGGGTAGCTGGTCACAGTCTTATCAGTAACCGGATCCATTCCTGCCATTCACTCTGTACACCAGAAAGATTTGTTAATACTGCGTATTAACAGCCTTTATAAACCTCCCATCCGTAAGGTTTCCCTCCTTAAGGGATTTTAACCATATTATTCATCTCCATTATTTTTATTAAAAAAACATCCCACCAAACAGGGCAGGCTGCTATTAGCCTGCTTTTTTTATTGAAAGGAAAAAAATGGAAAATATCGCATTCCCTCTCCCACTCACATCACACCGCACGATAAAACGCGCCCTGACGCTGCTGGAAAATCATCTGCGAGAACCGGGCGTGGCCTTTACGTCAACACCCTTTTCGCGCGACTGGATCCGACTCCAATTAGCCAGCCAGGAACGAGAGCTGTTCATGGTGTTGCTGCTCGACAACCAGAACCGGCTGCTTGCACATGAGACACTGTTTAAAGGCACGATAAGCAGCACGGTGGTTTATCCACGCGAAGTGGTTAAAGTGGCGCTGCAACATAACGCGGCAGCGGTGATTCTTGCTCACAACCATCCATCTGGTTTTGCTGAACCAAGTGATGCCGACAGGAATATCACCGAGCGTCTGAAAAAGGCGCTCACGCTGGTAGAGGTGCGACTGCTGGATCATCTCGTCGTCGGTAGCAAAGAGATCGTGTCGTTTGCTGAACGCAATTGGCTATAGCGGGAGAATATGATGAACAAGCGCGAATGGGGGTTGAAATGCTACATCGCACCGCACTTTGGTGCCAGGCTTGTGCAGGAAGGCAACCGACTGCACTACCTGGCCGACAGAGCCGGAATAACCGGTGAACTCAGCGAAGAGCAAATCGACCGTCTCAATCAGTCGTTCCCGCCAATGATCGGCATGCTGGAACATCTGCTGACCACCGGCGAACTCAATCCCAGCCAGCAGCATTGCGTCACGATTTATCACAACGGGCTGACCTGTGAAGCCGATACCCTCGGTTCACACGGCTACGTCTATATCGCGATTTACCCGACACCCCAGTAAAACTTACTAACGGAAGACCACTATGCCAACCTCAGCAATTCATCCGGGGCGGGCGGCATCGTGCTGCCTGTCACCCGTAGCGCACTGGCGAACACTGCTTGTCTACCTGCTGGAAAAGCACTTCGGACTGGAGTTAACCGATACGCCGTTTTGCAGCGAGTCAGTCATCCTACAACACATTGAGGCAGGTGTTACCCTGCCAGATGCCATCAATTTCCTGGTGGAAAAATATGAACTGGTGCGCATTGATACCAGCAGTGATACCTATTCTAGGCCAGAAATCTTTTTGACTGCAGCCGATATCCTGAAGGCAAGTCACGCGACCGGATTAACGCAGCGAAAACTCATCTAAGTCTTGTGTAGCGCTTTCCAGATTTACCTTTCTGCAATTCTCTCCTTTATCTGACAACGCATAATGCCCCTGCCATCACCGGCAGGGGCATGTGCTTATATGGAATTTTTTACGATGCAAACAGAACCTGAAGTGATTACCGAAAACACTGACCTGATTAACTCGACCAATATTGAACGCATCGTCACCGGACGTGATGCAGCACTAGTACAGATAGAAAAGTTGATTCAGCAGCTCAACGCCATTTCTCAGCTCACTGCCGGTATCGGTGGCGGCAACGCTGCCGACTGGGCGATGAAATCGGGGCATCGCTATGATTGCTGGCTGATGGAAAAGCCGGAGAAAGCGATGCCAGTGATCACCCGCAATATTGACCGCAGCCTGTGGCGCGATCTGATGCTGAAATCCGGCATGCTCTCGCTAATGGATGCTCAGGCACGCGACCAGTGGCATCAGAACTTAGAAGATGGTAATCTCCCGATAATCAGTGAAGCGAATATTCTTACCACTTATGAGCAGTTGCATCAGAGTAAAGCTGAAGTATTTGAGCGGGGCATCATTAACGTATTCAAAGGGCTGTCATGGGATTTCAAAATCAATAGCCCATGCTTTTTCGGCAAGAAGATCATCATCAACAATCTCGTGACGCACAACCGCTGGGGCTACAGTCTCACGTGGGGATTTCGTCGCGACCAGTTGGCAGATCTGGAACGGATGCTGTTTTTACTGGATGGCAAAGCGATACCCGATAATCGTGCTGATATCTCCATCAACCTCATGAATCACATCCGCGATAACCCCGGCAAAGATGTTTATGATGATACGTACTTCACCATCCGCTACTTTCAAAAGGGCACTGCGCATCTTACCTTCAAGCGCCCCGAGTTAGTGGAGAAGATGAACGACATCATTGCTAAGCATTATCCGGGGATGTTGGCGTCCAGATAGCCAGGCGATACAATAGCTGCTGCATGAGGTATTAACCCGCTTAGCAGATTCAATCAGTAAAACCACGCAAAACAATGTGTTGGTATAATCGTTGGTATAAATTTTTTCGAACACGATTTTATGATTTTTAGTCAATAGGTTAGGGTGTTAATTTGAATCCTGTAGGGCGTACCAATATTTTTCAATGACTTAGGCTGTTCTCAAGCCTGCCTGATTCTCTCCCTGTGTCGTATTTGTGTCGTCATGCGCCAAAAGCGCGTCAATTTTTCGTGCACATTCGCCGGTGGTTCGGCTTCAGTTGAGCATATCTCCGCACCATTGACTCTCAGCCCTCCATTTCCAGCAACACAGAAAGCCGAACTCCAGACTGAAAAAGCTAACCTGCCCACGTGTATCTCAAGTCTTGAAACCTGAAGCTTGCAATGTCTGATCTTTTCCGTGCGCCGTGTCATGCAACTCACTAAAGCGATTGCAAATTATTTAGCGTCATATTCTTTACGCTTTTGCTTCAGGTAGGCAGATAGCCAGGAGAGGAAGTCGATCAAGGTAGGAGGATAATCAGCGCAGTCACCATGCCGTTTTTCAGTGATGATATTCATTGCCGTTACGGCGAGATCATTTGTTGGGAATTCTTTTAAAAACTGATCAATCTCACTGACCAGTGCATCATCAATACCGCCAAAATATTCAATTGAAGAATTCACTACTTCTGGGTAATTCTCTCCATAAGCATCAGCGTCATCACCCAGGAAAACAGAAAAGTACGTTTTAATGTTTTTATAATGATTCATGTTATTTGATTCTCGGGTTAGCCGTGAGAATGTACCAGGGTTTTCTATTATATTGTTTTTGACGATAAAAATAGTAACTTAGTTGTTTAAAAATTCGCTGACTAGCTAAACCCAAGTTAGCGGGGTGTCACGCCATATTCATAAGCATATTTTGGCTGATCGAAGTCAGGTTCTGGTCCGTCAGTTCCACTTATATCTGTCAGCCACAACCTCACCTTGTACAGAACAGGTACAAGGCTGCCAGCGCCATAATATTCACTATCACACTGATGAAGAAGTACGTTTTAAACGGTTGTTTTTGCGTTTTATGGCGAAAGAGTTGTTGGCCGAGAATGGCGCCAGGCCAGCCACCGACAACACCCAATATCAGCAAGGTGGACTCAGGGACTCTGCGCCAGGCTTTGCGGGCCGCCATTTTGTCCATGCCATAAACCATTAGCGTCAGCGCGCTGGCGAGCAGGGCCCACGTTATAAAGGGATGTAGAGAGAACGCACTGCCCGCAGCAGCCAGAATCAGAATAAAATAACAAAAGCGATTGAGGGTCATACCATTAGCCACTGCGGCACTCAGCCAGAAAAGAGGTGCACTATACCCGATTCAGGTCTTCGGGTCGTGGACGGCTGAGTGCCTGATACCACGGACACAGCATGATAGAAAAGCCCATACAGCCTCTTTTCTTCCTCAGCTCACGGTACCGACAATACGTAAATCCACTTCATCAGGCACTTCGTTATAGGAAAGCACATGCAGACCTGCAGCAAACAGGCGGCTGTAGCGGGCGATGAGTGGGCGCAGCTGTGGCGTCACCAACAGCACTGACGTCAGATTCTGTGCTTTCAACTGCTCCAGCACCACTGGCAGCGTCGATTGCAGCTGGGTGAGAATATTGGGGTCCACCGGGAAGCTGTCCAGACTCACTTTTCCGGCCTGTTGTGCCTGGTTCAGTGAACCCAGCAGCAGGTTCTCCAGCTGGTTATCCAGCGTATAGGCAGAGAGCGGTTTACTGTCTGGCGCGATAGCCGCCACCATTGCCCGGCGCAGCGCAAAGCGCACGTCGGAGGCCAGCAGAATGGCATCCTTGGTGACCGCAGCACTCTCAACCAGCGTTGTGGCAATGGTGGCGATGTCCTTCAGCGACACCTGATCCTGTAGCAGCAGGCGATACACCTTCAACTGCTGGCTGAAATTCAGCGCACTGTTCAGATCGTCTGCCAGTTTAGGGGCCACCCCAGCCAGGCGCAGGTTCAGCTGAGTAATATCGTCATAGTTAAACAGTTCGGGTAAATGTTCACGTGTCACCCGGTTAATATGCGTGGCGATGACACTGGCGCAGTCAACCACTTGATAGCCCAGGTTCAGCGCCTGGGGCTTCATGTCCGGGGTGATCCAGGTGACAGCCATACCGTACGTCGGATCGGTATCCAGAACCCCATCTATTTCACCGTACTGTTCAGCGCCGGGGATGGCCATCAGACGATCGGGATGCACTTCACCGACCGCCGTGCGAACGCCATTCACCTTAATGGCATACTGTGCGGGCTTCAGACGGAAATCTTCGCGGATAGAGATTTCCGGCAGGAGTACCCCACTGGTTTCCGAGACAACCTGGCGTACCCCACGCACGCGCTGGGTCAGTAAGTTGCCTTTCGCTTTATCGACCAGCGTGACCAGTTTATAACCGAGGTTCAGCCCCAGTGGTTCAATCATGGGAATGCTTTGCCAGCAGATATTAATACTGTCGCTGTCTTCCAGTGCGTTGCTTAATGCCGCCATATCTTGCTCATGTCTGGCGGGTTTCTCGACCTGTCGGCTTTGACGCCAGGCCGTAAACAGCAGTAACGCGGTGAAGACCAGGAAGACCAGATGTGGCATCCCTGGAACCACGGCCAGCACAAACATCACAAAGGCAGCGGTATAAAGGGTACCGGGTTTCGCCAGCAGCTGACGTTGAATGTCATCCGAAATACCCGCACTGTCATCGTCGCTGACGCGGGTGACGATAATGGCGGCGGCGGTCGCCAGCAGCAGGGAAGGGATCTGCGCCACCAGACCATCACCGATAGTGAGGAGAACGTACTGATCGAAGGCCTGTCCGGCATCCAGATTATATTTGAAGATACCGATCAGAATACCGCCGACCACGTTGATCAGCAGGATCATAATCCCGGCTATCGCATCGCCGCGTACAAACTTGGAGGCACCGTCCATGGCACCGTAGAAGTCGGCCTCACTGGCAACGTCTTTGCGGCGTGCTCGCGCCTGTTCCTGCGTAATCAACCCGGCATTCATATCCGCATCGATCGCCATCTGCTTGCCGGGCAGGGCGTCCAGGGTGAAACGTGCCGAGACTTCGGAAATACGCTCCGCCCCCTTGGTCACCACCACGAAGTTGATCGTCAGTTCCGTATCGAAAGAGGAGCGAAGGGAAATTGTTGCCCATCTGAACGGTGTGTCTATTTTTGATGGCGGGGCCTTCAGTCCTGTCAACGATCCCGCTTCTGGCGGAGGCCCTCTGCCACTCATCTCTTCTGTACCTGCTATGGCTGATGCAGAGAGAGAATTGGACGCGCAGACCCCCCCTCAGCCTGAGGCGCTGGAAACCGTCTTGTCGCGTTCGGATCAGGAGTTAAATGAACTTAGCGAGGCCATTGCACGCATCACCGCGGAATTAAACGCACAGGGAAATTTGTCGCTGGAAAAAGTGCCGCAGGGGCTGCGCATTTTGCTGCAGGATGATGAAGACCGGATGATGTTCCCGCGCGGTAGTGCAAAGATAACGCCTTTCTTTACTCGCTTGTTGAGTGAACTGGCACCGGTATTCAATCGTATTGATAACCAGGTGATCATCAACGGACACACGGATTCAGCGACCTATCCTGAGAGCGCGGGATATAACAACTGGAATCTGTCCGGTGACCGTGCACTGGCCGCCAGAAGTGTATTAGAAAAAGGTGGCCTTGAAATACAGCGGGTCATTCAGGTTAACGCGATGGCCGATCGCATGCTGCTGGTCCCTGACGATCCCCTGTCTGCACGCAATCGGCGCATTGAAATTATGGTTCTGACCCAGGCTGCTTCCGACACGTTATATCAATTTTACGGTCAGCATGGCGTAAAAGTGGTGAAGCCAATAGTTGATCGCCTGCATTAGTTTTCACATGCTTCTTCGATCCCCGCATGGGGTAATCGGGTGGTATTGTGCCCACTTTTTTGCTGACCTGGCATCGTTCCTGCCAGACATTGATTCAGACGCTGTCTGGCCCCTTGTTTGTCACGACAAACAAGGGGATCATTCATCATCCCGCATTTGACCTGAGTTCGCTAAATGTTAATCACCACCGATGCAGCAAGGACGTTTAATACGGACAGCCGTCTTGCCTGCACCCTGGCCGCCGTCGCCGGGGCGCTGAACACCGCCGCTTTTGAAAGTGTGGGTTTTTTTGCCGCCAATATGACAGGGAACATCTCTTCACTGTCCGATCACCTGGCGAAAATCAACTTCAGTGCAGGCATCTTCTTTCTGGCTATCGTATTCCTGTTTATCGCGGGATCCGTGTGCTCAACGCTGATCATTAATGCGGGCCGCAGGCGGGGCATCAGTACCATCTATGCGGTAAATATCTTTATTGAAGGCCTGGCTCTGATGGCGCTGGGGGCAGCAGAGATCGGACTGACGCTGGCCTCTCCGGGCGCGTTGCTGGTCCTCAGCCTGAGTTTCCTGATGGGGCTGCAGAATGCGGTGGTGACACGCATTTCCAACGCGCGTGTCAGAACAACGCATGTGTCGGGAACGGCAACGGATATCGGCATCGAGCTGGCGATGCTGTTTGATGTTCTGCGGCGTAAAGAGTCACCTCAGAATGCCCCTCTCTATATGGAACGCCTGCGTCTGCATTTTTATACGGTGATGGCATTTCTTATCGGCGGTGTGGCCGGTATCTGGCTGTTCCACTGGCTGGGGTATTTTTTCCTGATAGTTATCGGCATGGGGCTTCTCTTACTGGCGATGAACACGATGTTCAGCAAACGGCTGTCGCCGGCACAGGGCAGTTAACCTGCGCTGTGCCGTCAGACAACGGGCCGTCACACCCTGATCCTGGCGGCCCGTTTTGCAGGCGCTTATCAGCGAGCCAGACGCCACCGTGTTAATCCCTTTCCTGCCAGATAGGCCAGCGCACTGCACAGCAGATAATAGATGACGCCAACAAACAGAAAGATCTCTGCAGGGTAGATCTGCACCCGATTGTTAACCTGTCCGGCAACCGTTGTGAGTTCAGGGACGTTCACAATAAATGCCAGCGATGTGTCCTTCAGCAGCGAAATCAGTAACCCCAGGTATGAGGGCAGCAGATTTGGCCACGCCTGCGGCAGAAGAATCACGGTGAGGATTTTTATTTTACTGAAGCCTGACGCAACTCCTGCTTCTGTCTGCCCGGCGGGCAGAGATTCCAGCCCGGCCAGCGTTGAGTGCATGACCGCCGCTGAGGTAAACCATGCCAGCGCAATAATCACCGTCAGCGGGCCGGGGATTGAACCGCCAAACACCACCGGCAGCAGAAAGTAGAGCCAGAAAATAACAAAAATCAGCGGGATGCCTCGGATAAAGGAGGCCCAGAGAAACAGCGCTCTGCGCGTCCAGCCGCCGTAGCGCCAGGCCAGCGTAGCCATCAGCACACCCAGCAACAGCGCCAGAAAACCGGCAGAGACGGCCATAATTAACGTCAGTAATACGCCGCCCGGTTCACCTTCCGCCACTCTTCCCCACAGCATGTAGCCAGCATTATCGTGCAGTACTGAGTAGTCAAATTCCATCTTTTGAACGCTCCGACAGGGCGGGTTCCACCCGTTTTGGTTGATGGCGCGGCGGGCGTTTAGGGCCGATCACGGTTAACAGTCCACCCAAAATAAGGCCAAGTAACAGATACAGTGCGGTGCCCACCGCAAAGCCTTCAAAGGCGTGCGCGTTGTAGCTTTCAATACGGCTGACCTGATAGGTCAGTTCGGAAAAGCCAATACCGGTTGCCAGCGAGGAGAGCTTCATCAGGTTCAGATATTGCCCGGCGACAGGTTGCCAGGCATTGGTCAGCGCCTGGGGCAACAAAATGTCCCACAGCAGCGTCCAGCGGCTGAAGCCTTGTGAAATCGCTGCCTCGCGCTGGCCTTTTGGCACGGAGTTGAGCCCGGCCTGAACCTCTTCCACTAAAAATGCCGCCGTGAACAGCCCCAGCCCCCAGACAACGCAGAGAAACTCCGGCGTCAGCCAGCTGATATCGCCAGGAAACGTTGCCCAGGGATGAATATCCCCGATGTAAAAACGCCAGTTCTGCGGCAGCGCGCCCCAGGCGGCGAAATACCAGAACAACAGCTGTACCAGCAGCGGTGTATTACGAAACAGGGAAACAAATACCGACACCGCGCCCTGGGCGATCCGCGATGGGCTCAGACGCATGGCCAGCAGCAGCACCACCAACAGTGTGCTGAACAGGCTGGCAATCAGACTGACGTAAAAGGTGGTTAAAAAACCGGAGATAATCCATTGCAGAGGCTGCCCGGTCAGCACGCCTGCCCAGTCGGGCTGCCAGTTCACAGGCCCACCTGCGATTCAGGATGCAGTGGGAACAACACTTTCTGCAGAAAACGCTTGGCGCGCGGGTGGTTGGGACGGGTAAAGAAATCTTCCGGTTTGGCCTGCTCCAGAATTTCACCGCCGTCCATAAAGATCACCCGGTCAGCGATTTCGCGGGCAAAGCTCATTTCATGGGTCACCACAATCATCGTGATACCGCTGCGTGCCAGTTCGCGCATCACCAGCAGCACCTCTCCGATCATCTCCGGGTCAAGTGCCGAGGTCGGTTCATCAAACAGAATGATGTTCGGGTCAGTCGCCAGCGCCCGGGCAATCGCCACGCGCTGCTGCTGGCCGCCGGAGAGCTGCTCAGGATAATGCTGTGCTTTATCGGCCAGGCCGACGCGCGTCAGTAAGGCCAACGCTTTTGCCCGTGCCTCCGTTTTCTTCCAGCCGTGTACTTTGATCAGCGCCAGGCTGACATTGTCCTGTGCGGTCAGATGGGCGTAGAGGTTGAACTGCTGAAACACAAAACCAATATGTGTTCTCAGTTGCTGAAGTGCTGCCCCTTTCAGTCCACGCGTTGGCTTACCGTCAATCAGGATCTCGCCATCGCTCACGGTTTCCAACTGGTTAATCAGGCGGATCAGCGTCGACTTACCGGAACCTGACGGGCCACAAACGGCAACGACTTCACCGCTGGTTACGCTGAGATCGACCGTGGTGATCACCTGATGGTGACCAAACGACTTACTGACCTGGCGGAATTCGACGGCGGTACTTTGTCCCGGCGATGAATGTGAAAAAACCGCAGACGCCGCTGCGGTTGATACATTTTCTTGCTGCATGTGTGATACCTGGCTGATTATTTTGCTTCGATTTTGAATAACCGGGGTTGTGGCGATTTAGTTTGCGGGCCAAACCAGGTGTCGTAGATGCTCACCGCCTGACCGTTTTTCTCCAGGTTCAACAGTTCGTCATTGACCACTTTCAGCAGGCTGGCTTCGCCTTTTTTCACCCCTACGCCAATCTCTTCCTTGCTCAGTAACTCAGGCAGTACTTTGTATTTGGCTTTATCCGGTGCACCGTCCAGCAGGCCAGCGAGAATGGTGCTGTCCTGAGTAATTGCCTGCACGTTGCCATTACGCAGGGCAGACAGCGCCAGTGGGATATCGTCATACGACAGCACGCGTGACTGCGGGAAACGGTTATGCAGTTCCTGTTCGCCGGTGGTGCCTTTTACGGCACCAATGCGTGCCGTCGCGTAGCCATCCAGTTTATCCGGTGAACTGACGGGCACCAGGAACTGCTGTCCGGTGACAAAGTAAGGCACTGAGAAATCGATCACTTTTGCACGCTCAGGCGTGATAGTGATATCGGCCACAATCAGGTCCGCTTTACCTGACTGCAACAGGGGGATGCGGTTTGCCGGGTTGGTCGGTACCAGTTGCAGCTTCACGCCCAGGGTTTTTGCCAGAGCTTTCGCGAAGTCGACGTCATAACCGACGATTTCGTGTGTTTTGGCATCCACTGAACCAAACGGCGGATTGGCGTCAAAGGTGGCGACTTTCACCACGCCGGCTTTTTTGATATCCGCCAGCTGGTCAGCATGCACGGCAAAAGTGGTGATGCTGGTCAGTGCCAGCAGCAGTGCAGCAGAAAGGCGGGTTTTATGGAATGAGCGGTTGTTGCGTGTCGCCATAATCATAGTTTTTCCTTATGTATAGTCCGAAAGGGGGAATGACCCCGTTTTCCTGAAGGCAGGTGATAGTTATTATTTTCTTTTAGGATTGATAGCGTTACATAAAGGAAAAATGACGGCTACAAACAAAAAGGTCTATCACCTGCTAAATTATGCATAAGTAAAATATCTGTATTGCGTGGGTTGCTCCGGTGTTGGCAGGACGTTAGCGGCAGTGAGTGACTATTCAGGAGGTTTTTAATGTAGTTTAGAGGGCAGCAGAATAAACCTAACGGCAAAGGTGCCAGAAATGAACAGAAAAGTAATGTGGTGCCTGACGCTGGCGCTGCTCACCGGATGCACCGCCTCTGTAGGGCAGAACTTTGATGATACCCAGTTGGCAAAAATCCATCATGACGTGACCACAAAGCAGGAACTGATCACATGGTTTGGTCAGCCCTCTTCAGACACACCTTTCCCGCAGGGGCAGAGCATTCTGATGTGGACCTGGAGCCAGGCAAAAACCGGAACGACGACCGAAGGCAGAACGCTGACGATTCAGCTACAAAATGACAAGGTCAAAAACTATACGGTCAGTAAAACCTGAATGTGTTCATGGTTGCGTTGTTAACGGGCTGAGGCAAAGCGAAGAGGGGAAGAACTGGAGCGGCCAACGGGAATCGAACCCGTGTCATCAGCTTGGGAAGCTGAGGTAATACCATTATACGATGGCCGCAGAGCGGGAGGGATACTACCACAGGTCTGACAGGAAATGTTGAGTCATATCAAAGATAAATCGCTGGGATAATCATTCTTCAGCCGGAAGGTTGTTTTTTCCCGGAAAAAACGCTGTACGGGTCAATTGAAACTTGGGAGTGCTACGTTGGATTGATGTTGACCCTGAGATCGGATTCCGGGTTGGCTAGACGCAAACTCTGCAACAATTGATTAATTTGAGCAGCGGTAAAGGAATTAGTGTGGTAATGCGTCATTTCATAATGCATCAAAGCATCGAAATTATATGTATAAAGTCGCTGATGTAAGAATGTACACAGTTCTGGTCCCAGCACCTCTACCCGTTTGGAATAGATAGTACGCAGAATTTTAATCAAAGAACCTGACTCATTGGGGGTCTGGCTCAGTACCAATTCCAGGCGTCGTTCATGAAGATCGTCCAGGTAGTTTTCCGGGCTGATCACCTCTCTACTGTGGATGTCATAAAGAATGGCGTCCCATGTCATAAGTGTTGTTTTAAACAGACTGTGCGCGCCTTCAAGAGGAATAATATTTTCTTTAAAGGCCCAGGTATCTGACAGGCACCACACATCAAAATCCATATCGTGATAGTGAAAGCGTATACCTCCTAGCTTAGTACAGGTGAGGTTTTGGACATCGATGGTTGAAAGAACACGTAACAAGTCCTCGTGGTTACTGTCGACCACGATATCGATATCGGAAGTGAAACCTTTGTGACCAAAAAGCCCTATGTCGCGGATCATTCCACCGAAGATCCATGCACGATTGTGTTCGGCCAGCGTGTCAATCAACACTCTGGCCGCCTTTCCTTCATAACCGGAAAGGAAAAAATCGTCGATACGGCGTTTAAGATGCTGTTGGTTTTTGACGACTTTCATATTCATAGAGTGATTTTAACTCATCATGAAGATCCATCAAATAGCTGTCGGTCATCCCTGCAATAGCATCAGTCAGCAACTGTGCTTCTTTGTACAATCCTGGTAACGTATTGTTCGGATCTTCAAAGATTCGCCTGTAGTTTTCTGAAATGCGACCATAAGCGTAACGCCCAAATGGCGTCTCTGAGAGATGCGTAGGTTGGGGTGTGAAACCAGACTCACTTTTTGCCCGCTCTTTTTCCTCCTGAGTAGCCGCTCGGGTTTTATGTCCATGGATCCCCACCCATAGCATATCCATTAAGCCCTGAATATAGTTTGACCCTTTCAGCTCAAGTTCCAGAACAGAACGGTGGCGGTAGCCGCGAGTTTTATCGAATTCTTTTAATGCATCACAGAGCTCGGCACCGCGACTTATTCCCATTAAGTCCTTGATGTCGCATTCGTCACGGAGAAGTGACTGGTGATGATCATGGAAAGCATCGACAGCGGCATTGATCAGGGAGCTCGTTGCGTTAACCCGGAACATTTGCATGCTCATATCATTGAGTTCAGCAGGAGAAAGATCGCTTCCCTTTGTTTTCCATCCCTGATTTTTTTCCTCTGTTTTTTTAATAACGGACTTAATTTCCTCATCGTCACTTTTATCCCAACATTGCAGGAAATTAATCAGATCATGGTAGGAGGCCAGGCCTTTTTTCACTGTATCCTCTGCATCCAGAACGGAATAGGCAATATCATCACAGGCTTCCATAATATAGGTGAGCGGATGGCGTAGCCCTTCACTCAATCCGGTTCTTTCCCAGACTTCACTGACAACGTCAGATTCTGAATAGAAGAAACCTTGTTTTTTCCACGGTGTTTTTTTCCTGGTATAAGAAGATTGTGGATACTTAATTAAGGCCGCTAGCGTGGCGTAGGTCAGATTAAGCCCATACTGGTCGTTGAGAATTTGCAATTTGGTGACCAGACGAAACGTTTGTGAATTGCCATCAAACTTGAAGAAGTCATCATAGATTTGTGGGTTGTCCTCTTTCTTGACCAGATGTGTCAGATGTCGAGTAAACCAGGAACGCATTGCTGCTTCCCCCTGATGGCCATAGGGTGGATTACCCAAATCATGGGCTAGCCCAATGGCTGCAAGGAGAGCCGGGACATCACGTTCCACACAGATGTCCTCCAAGTGACCAAAAATTTCTTTTTTCAGGTCAAACGCCAGCCTTATCCCTATCCCTCGGGCAAAGTTAGCCACTTCATGTGAATGTGTTAAACGGGTACGAACACTGTCATTACGGTCCAGGGGGAAAACCTGTGTTTTATCTGCCAGCCGACGAGTTGGAGCAGAAAAAAGGAGGCGGTCGTAATCACGTTCAATTTCCTGACGTCCTTTGCTTAAAGATAAGGTGTCAGCTTGAGCATGAGATGGATTGCTTTTTTCTTTTTCTTTATCTTTACGGCGTGCAGTACAGAGAAGATTTTGCCATTTCATCATCACATCCTTGATGTTTATATGGAAGGTGAAACTATCAAATACAATGAAAGTGGTCTATTTTTTTGGTGAGTGACGGTGGTAATTGTAATGATGCACACATTTATATGTAACGGCGTTATGATATTTCACTATGGTGGCAGTGTGAGTGGTGTGTTATTTTATTGCGAATGGAATATAATAAACAACAAAAACAAAAAAACCGACTTCATCTGTCGGCTAAATTTTGCAGATACTCAAGTATTATGCCATCAGGTTTACCTGGTTGCCGTCGTCGACATTTCTGTCTCTCCAGCAACCCCCCGACTTCAATTTCATCGGCAGGGCGGTAAAATACTTTAGCAAAAAACATGAGTATTGCTGTTCATGCCTCATCCCTTGAGGGCTAGAACCATACATACGTTGCCAGACAGTATGCCAGTGTCAGTGACAGCAGAATCAGCTCTGCAGGTTTAATCAGGTACATGACAGGTCCGTACAATTCAGGATGAGTGCTACTTACATCGGTCTCTTTCACTGAAACTTTAGGGATACCTGCCCGGAAATCGGCAAGTTCAGGCAATGTATAGGGTCTGCTAAAGCGACTGGCCACAGACCTGACGCTGTTTGCGGCGCCCTTTATCTTCGTACATGGCGGCATCCGCATCGCGCACGGCGCTGTCCGGGGTGCTGAGCGATGGGTCCACGTGAATGATGCCGATGCTGGCACCGGCATAGTCTATCCTGGTGCCCGAGAGATGATAGCGTCCGCTCAACAGTGCCGAAATACGGTTTTTGAATGTCGTCGCGGCTGCGGTCTGAGCATCTGAGGCATCAAGGGTGGCAATAATAAATTCGTCCCCCCCCAGGCGTCCCAGAACGTCAACCTCGTGCACCAACTCTTTCAAGCGCTCGCCGATGGCCTGCAAAAATTCATCACCGGTTTTGTGCCCGTAACGGTCATTAATCTGCTTGAATCCATCAAGATCGATAAAGGCCATCAGCAGATGATGTGTATCGTTACGCGCGTGTGCAAACAGCTTTGGCAGGTTAGCAAACACTGCACGTCGGTTTGGCAGGCCCGTGAGCTCATCGGTGTGGCTCACTGCCGTAAGCGCAGCGTTGGCTTCCTGCAGCTCTTCCAGCAGCTGTTCTTTACGAATGTACTGGGAAATCAGCTCGGCAAAGAGCTGAAGCACCTGTTCAGCGCGATCTGACAGCTCCCGAGACTCTGAGCTTGCTGCGCATAGCGTGCCATAAATCGCGCCGTCACCCAGCCACACCGGGGTACTGACGTAAGTGGTGATCCCCAGCGCTTTCGCGGCTTCGGAATCCCCCCAGACTGCCGGAACATCGCAGGTATAACTGCGGCCCTCGTCCAGAGCGCGTTTACACAGGGTATCTTCCCAGGGAACAGACAGCCCTTCAGGGATCTGCATTGCTTCGCTGTTGCGCGCATAAACGATGTGTTGCTTGATACCGTCTGCATCAATATGGGTCAGGTAGGTGGATTCCATATCCGTGACCAGCTCCAGCATCTCTAGCAGCTGGCGTACAAAACCTTCGAGCGTTTTTTCCGATCCAAGCGCCGTTGAAATGCGCTCAATCAAATTTTCCTTCATAGGTCAGTTTCCCGGACATGGTGTTGATATTCAAAAAGAGAAAGTGAGGCGTCAAAACAATGTTGTTCGTTATAATTTTTAGTTTTAGGAGCGTATATAAATGTGCTCCGGCCGCTCCGGCCTTGTGTCACTGAGTTTATCATCGGACTGAAAAGAAAAACATTGAGGGGAGAATGCAAATTGAGTAGTTGGGAATAATCTTATGGGTAAAAGGGCCGTCATCATCCGGCCCATCTGAGTTTATCGCAGGTTAACTAACGCCATATCTTGTGGTCCTTTAAACAGGTCGTTTTCCAGCGTGGTTTTCTCATCCTCGACCTGGAAGCGGGTGACCGACTGCTGCAAATTCACCACCTGCTGTTGCAGGGAGCTGGCTGCCGTTGCCACCTCAGAGACCAGTGAGGCATTCTGTTGTGTCACGCCGTCCATCTGATGAATGGCAATATTAATCTGCGAGATACCGCGCGTCTGCTCCCCGGAAGCCAGCATCACTTCATCCATGATGTCCACCACTTCTTTCACGTCGACCATCACTTCATTCATGGTGTTGCCTGCCGTTTTCACCAGCCCGACGCCCTGTTCAATACGGCTGAGAGAGTTATCGATCATCGAACCGATCTCTTTCGCCGCCGTTGCGCTACGCTGGGCCAGTACTCGTACTTCAGAGGCGACGACCGCAAAGCCGCGACCGGCTTCGCCTGCACGTGCCGCTTCTACTGCGGCGTTGAGCGCCAGCAGGTTGGTCTGGAATGCAATGCCATCAATCACGCCGACGATATCACCGATTTTGGCCGAACTGTGTTCGATGGCACTCATAGTCGACACGACATCAGAGACAACGCTGGCACCGCGTGAAGCCGAGGCTGAGGCTTTTTGCGCCAGTTCGTTTGCTTTGCGTGTGTTGTCCTCATTGTTTTTAACCGTCGCCATGATTTGTTCCATGCTCGACGCGGTTTCATCCAGCGAGGCGGCTTGCTGTTCGGTGCGGCTGGAAAGATCGATATTGCCGGAAGCAATCTCCTCTACGCCCGCGCCAATCGCATCGGTACCGTTACGCACGACAAGCACCATATTTTCCAGTCCGTCACGCATACGCTGCACGGCGGCAAACAGATGGGCGATCTCATTTTTTCCGCTGGCATCAATACGCGCACGTAAATCGCCTTCAGCAATGCGGTCAAACACGGTAACGGCATTGTTGAGTGGTTTCACTACCAGGTTGGTCATCACTGACCAGGCCAGTCCAGCCAACAGCAGGGCACAGGCGATAGCGCAGTAGAGGATGAACTGCATAGTGCTCACCCGATCGCTGGAGTCTTCATACGCCACATCAATGCTTGAGAGCTTAAAGGCGACCAGCGTTTTTGAGGCTTTATCAAAGGCGGCATAGAGTGCCGTCGACTTCCCGGCGCGCTGGCGATAGTCGTCAAGATTACCCGCTTCCAGCGCGGAAAACGCCGGGTCAATAAAGGTTTTCATCAGGGTATCGCGTGCGGCAGCCATTTCTGTGGCAATCACCTGCTCTTCTTCTGATTGCGGATATTTCAGATAGTCCTGCCATTTCGCCCCGGCACTGTCTACTTTACCTCTGGCTCGTTCTAAGGCGACTTTGGCTTTCTCGGTGTCGCCATTGACCATCAGTGATTCATACAGACGCAAATCTAATCGTCCACGCAGCAGCAGCTCGGAACTTTCATTCAGTGCAACCAGCCCTGGCAGCACTTCGGTATCCACGCGGGCAAAGGATTTATTGCCAGACTGCACCGCAACTAATCCCAGAATACCGACAAAAAGTAATAATGCGGCTAATGAAAAAATCATCATGCTCAGTGCGGTACGGATCTTTATTTTACGAAACATAGCGTATTCCCTGTTGCCGGTTTGATAATGAGGAAAAAGAGTGGTGTCGGAAATAAAGGCATAATAAAAATAAAAGACCGGAGGCGACATGGGTCACTTCCGGTCAGGTACGGCTGTTAATTATTCGCGTGTTCCCTGGTGCTGGCTAAAAATGACTTCAGTTTCTCGTTATAAAATTTTGCCGACATCATGGTGCCATGCCCGCTGGTCTCTGCACTGGCCGGAATAAGCCACAGCTCGGCCTTTTTAATCTTGTTTAATTCGCGGCTCAGCGTGCCTGTTTCCACCGGATTACGTTCATCATCTGCCGAATTAATGATCAGCATGGGGGCGGTGATACGGTTTAATGCGGGTTGCGCATTATAATTCGCTGACGAACCCCAGATATAAATAAAATCGTTGGCGTCAGCGGTAAGCGGGGTAGCCAGGCGGTCGTCAACCAGCTTATCGGCCAGCGCACGCGTTGGTGCTTTATGCTGCCAGGCCAGTGTGCCGCCAGTGGTGGCAATACTGAACATAATGCTGGCTGTTTTCAGCGCAGGGGGCTGCTGACGGTAATTGCCCTCAGCCCAGGCGGGATCGCCCTTGATGGACTCAATTAACATACGGCGCATCATCCAGTTACGACCGGACAGCTCAGCAGGCTGCGAAGCCATGGGCACCAGGGCATCCATCATGCCAGGATATTTTTCACCCCAAAGCCAGGTTTGCATACCCCCCATCGAATACCCCATGACCAGACGTAAATGGGAAATGCCCAGCCCTTCTTTGATTAAGCGATATTGCGCGGTGACCATATCGTTATAATCGTAGTGCGGAAACGCCATACGCAAACCGTCGGACGGCTTGGATGATTTTCCGGACCCAATACTTTCCGGCATGATAATAAAATATTTGCTGATATCCAGTGCCTGGCCGGCACCAAATAATTCGCCGCCAAATCCCTCGGCTAATAGTGCTTTTATTGGCTGGTTAGTTCCGTGAAGTAATAATACAGCAGGTTTACTACTGTCGCCCAGCGTGTAGTAATGAATGCGCAGGTCTTTCAGCTTCTCACCGCTGTTAAAGGTGAATTCCGGTGCAACCCAGTCGGCCTCTTTCGGTGATAACACCGTGCTGACTGCCTGTGTTAAAGGTGACAGGCTTAACAGAATAATGCCTGTTAATCCTGATACGATACGGTTAGCCATAAAACAACTCATCGGTAAGCAAGGAGTATTGGATGGCCGATGTTAATGTCAATTGAGATAAATCCCAATAAACATAAACATCATCAATGATAAAAACAGATTATGTTCTGATTGTTGCTGTTTACACGAGATGTTTTCCAGCTAATTTTTATTACGTTAACACATCGGATATTCCACTTTAGTCTTCCCTGAATATTTCTTTAGTCACGCTTTCATCTTACTGTCATTTCACTGTCACTAACTGCCGTGTGGAAAAGCTTAGTGAAATATCTTTGTTCCTGCTGCGCGAAATTTCGGGTATCTCTGTCTGTCACCCGACAGGAGGATGGTATGTTTCAGGCAGCATCATTATTAACCGGGGCCGCAGCGCTGCCGGATGTGTGGCGTTCTGCCATTATCAGCAAGATTGGCCAGGCGAATGTGAAACTGATCCGCATGGGCGGAGAGGGGATACCGGATGAAGTGCATGAGCATTTTGCCGAGCTACTGGTGGTGATTGACGGGCAGATGGATCTGGCGATTGACGGGCAGATCGTGGCGCTGAAAAGCGGGGACTATTTTGTGATACCGCCGGGCAGCCCTCATCGGGTACTGCCCGGCAGCAGCGGCACATTACTGCTGGTCGATGCCGATAAGGCCTTACCAGGCGAGTAGTTTTCCGCTGTAATCAATGTAGTGGTGCCCGCCTTTGCCACGCCAGGCGACCAGCTGATCGGCAATGCCACCCGCGCTTTGCGCCACCGTCAGTGGGGCATTTGTCCCACCCATATCGGTTTGCACCCAGCCCGGGTGAACGCAGAGCAGCGTCTGGCCCTGGGCATCCGTCTTCGCCGACAACCCGCGTGCCAGCATATTTAACGCGCCTTTGCTGGCCGCATACAATGGATACGTTGCGTCAGGATTCTCATTCAGACTGGCGAGCTGCGAGGTCATCAGTGCCAGAATGCCGCTGCGGGGTTTGACCTGTGGTAGCAGCGCTTCAGCGCAGCGCAGCGGCGAGAAGGTGTTGGTCATAAACAGCGCCATCAGCTCTTCGTCGCGGGTACGCGACAGCGTTTGATGCTCCGGTCCATAGACGCCTGCGTTAATAAACACCACATCAAACTGCTGGCCAGCCAACTCCGCCACCAGCGCTTCTCTCTGATCCGCCAGGTTAATATCCAGCGTTAGCCAGTGGATGGACACCGCACTGTCCGGCGTGTCCTTGCGCGTCGTGGCGGTAACCTGCCAGCCGCGATCGGCCAGAGTCGTTGCCAGCCCTAAACCGATGCCGCGCGAAGCGCCAATAATCAAAGCCTGTGGGGTTGTCATGAGAATGCCTTATGTCATGTCGGAAGCGTAGGGATCGTGCGGAAAAGCATAGCAAAAATTCAAGCTGTCAGGTGATTGCCTGTGCTAAGTGAGGCGGACAAGCGAATGCTCATCCACCTCTGACGGTCAGCTCAGGCCCGCCCACCACAGCCGCAGCTGCATGCCCCAGCCACTGGTATAACCGGTAGTGGTGCCCACCACCTTGCCTTTATCAATAATCACCAGCGTTGGGGTCACGCTGATATGCCAGTTGGCAGACAGTCTGCCTTCCGGGTCATTCACCAGCGGCAGGTGATACTGCTTTGCTTGTAAATAGCGCTGCACCTTGTCATTTTCACCGGAACGTAGCGCAATGCCGATAACGTTGCGGCCTTGCTGTGCCATATCAGCCACCGTTGGCGTGGTAAAGCGACAGACACCGCACCAGCTGGCCCAGAAATAGACCAGCAGCGGGCGCTGCTGGCTTAACGCCTTTAGCGTGACCTCATGCCCGTCGAGGGTAAGCAATGGCTGGTCAGCAAAGGCCAGCGGTGCCTTTGGCGCGCGCCAGCTGTCCATCACCCACATCCCCCCGGCCAGCAGCAGCGCCAGTACCAGTATCTCACGTGCCCAACGTTTCAGGCGGCTCATGGCGTTTGTGCCAACTGCTGTTTCACCAGACGCTCCAGCTCTTCATACGACACGGCGCCAGGCAGCAGACGGTTACCTATCAGCGTGGCTGGCGTGCCTTCAATGCCCAGATGCTGTGCCAGCTTCAGGTTGGTATTCACCGTCTCCAGGCTCTGTTTATCCGGCTGCGTTATCGTCACGCCCAGCTTTTTCTCTGCGGCCTGAATACTGGCGTCATCATGGTTGCCCTTCTTTGCCATCAGACGCTGGTGCAGTGCCAGCCAGCGATCCGGCTGCTGTTGCCACAGCGTCAGTACTTCGCGCGCAGCGGTCATCGAGCTTTCGGCACGGTATGGCAGCGGTTTGATGATCACGGCAACGTCCGGGTACTGCTGCACAATTTTTTCCAGCAGCAGATCGAACTGTTTACAGTAAGGGCAGTTGTAGTCGGTAAACGATACCAGCGTCAGCTTCGCATTCTTTGCACCGAGGCGCGGCGATCCGGCATCGTCATACAGTGCCGCCTTGTTCTGTTCAATCACCTGGCCAGTCACATTGGCCTGCTGCGCCTGTGCCTGTTTATCGTAAGCATTGGCGGCTTCAGCCAGAATCTGTGGATTTTCCACCAGTGTTTCGCGGATCAGTTGCTTAATCCGTGCCTCCTGCTCCGGGGTAAACGGGGCCGCAGCCCACAGCGGTGTAGCAACCAGTAACAGGGCAATCAGAGATTTTTTCATTGTTCAATTCCTTTGGCATTATTCAGGGTTTTCAGCAGGGTGGCACGGTCAAGCAGCGGAGAAAGCACCACGCCCTGGGGAGCACCCGGTCCATAAATTTGATTAAACGGCACGGCCACGCTGCCGCGCTGTTGCAGGAAATGGGTGATCGTTTCAGACGGACGACTCCAGTCACCGCGCAGGGTCACCACATCATCTGCTAATAGCGCCTGCTGCACATCATCGCGCAGCAATACGTTGTATTTATTGGCTTTACAGGTCACGCACCAGTCGGCAGTGATATCAATAAACACCCGTTTTTTCGCGCCCAGAGCCTGGCGGATCGCCTGTTCTGTCAGCGGCTGCCAGGTAAGCCGATCCTGCATTCTGTGCTGATCTGATGTCGCGCTGAATGTACCCGCCAGCAACACGCCACCGGCCACCAGCAACAGCACTACCGTGACCAGTGCCGCCCGCCGGAGGCCGAACTGTTTCACCAGTGTGACGAGCAATACCAGTACGATCGCGGTCGCAACAGCCAGTGTGGCGAGCAGGCCAATATGATTCACCAGCAGGCTGATCAACCAGAAACAGGAGGCCAGCATCAGAATTCCCAGGGCGATACGTACTCCATTCATCCAGCGCCCGGGGCGTGGCAGCTTCAGCGCCAGGGCGGGCCAGGCGGCAATCAGCAACCAGGGCAGGCTCATGCCGATGCCGAGGGCGGCAAACATCACCCACAGCAGTGGCAGCGGTGCCGCCAGGGCAAATGCCACCGCAGTACCGAGGAAGGGAGCTGAACACGGGGTGGCCAGCAGCGTGGCAAATGCACCCTGCCAGAAATGCTCGCCAGGACCACGGCCAGAGTACGTTGCCAGACGGGTATTCAGGCCTGATGGCAGGCGCAGATAGAGCAGGCCAAACAGGTTGGCGCTGAACAGCAGGGTCACCAGTACCATGAAGCCAATAAACCACGGATTCTGGAACTGAATACCCCAGCCCAGGGCGTGATTACCCAGACGAAGTACCGTCATCAGCAGCGCCAGCACCATAAACGAGGTGATAATTCCGGCACTGGAGGCGATAAACTGGAGTCGCACGTTGCGGCGGTCGCGCTGTGGCGTATTAACAATGCTGCCGAGTTTCATGCCCAACACCGGCAGTACGCAAGGCATCAGGTTGAGAATAAAGCCTCCCAGCAGTGCCGTCAGCAGCATCTGCCACAGCGGCAACACCGGGGAGCGCTGTCCCCATCCTTCATCAACCAACAGGGTAATCTGTTGCGCCAGGCCGTTATCCGCCAGTACCAGAGACAGGTTCTTTCCGGTGATATCGGGTGCGTTGTCACCCCATTCATCGCTGACCGGCACGCGGGCTATCAGCATTGAACCTCTGAGGGTAAAGCGTGGTTCGCCAAAGCTGGCACCCTCCAGCCCGTCAAGGAACAGCGCAGGCTGCTGCCAGCCGTCCTGACGTTCGGCAACAATCTGTAGCTCTCCCTGTTGATAACCCGCGACGAGGGTGTCAGCAAGGCCGCGTTCAATCGGTACGCTGCCCATCGCCTGGGCATAATCATGTTCAAACGACGCATCAACAGATGACGTCATATCAATAGTGAACGGATAGTCGGTGAGGATGCAGACGTTGCTACAGGTGGAGAGCGTCAGCGTTCCGACCAGACTTTTCGGGGCCGGGCCGGACAGTTCAATCGGCAGCGTAACGCGCTGATGATAACCCTGAGTGGTGATCCCCGCGACGTTAAAACGTTGCGGCAAAGGCCAGAACCAGTGTGCCTGGGTTACGGCATTCTGCCAGCGAATGGTCGGGGCAATCCCGCCTTCACCCGGCGATCGCCAGTAGGTTTTCCATCCATCCTGTAACTGAATATCCAGCAAGATGCGAGTGCGGTCGGCCTGTGAGGCATCGGCACGCAGGCGAACCTGAGCGTGACTGTTTTGTGGATTTTGCAGCCAGCCACTGTCAGCGGCCTGCAATGCGGGCAGCCAGAATAGCAGCAGGAGAGCAAAGCTCCTGATAAGCGTAAACATGTTATTTCTCCGTAAATGATTAAAAGACACCGGTGGAACGGTGTGTCATTCGCGGAAATTACAGTTAATCAGATGGATACGGAGTAGCGGCGCACGACAGGGGCGTGCCGGAGGAAAAATCAATGGGAGAAGACAGCACAGTGCCAGTACTAACAGGAGAATGACCGTGGCAGGCAGGACGCTGTCGAACAGCAGCGGGGCAGCCAGCAGCAGCGTTTTGGCGCTGAGTTCACAAGGGGTTATCGACGCGTCATCTGCGTTGTCCGGGGCGGTATTGCTGAGGCTGAACGACGTGGTTGGAGGCATTTGCAGGGCGTGCAGGCTTGCCATGCGCTGTGCCATACAGACCAGTATGACCAGGCAGGCGAGCGCCAGAAAGCCCATTGCGATGCGTTGTCGTGTTGCCATTACCCGCCCCATTTGAAAAGAGCGACCATCTTAATCAAACGGTCGCGTTTAACAATGGTTACGCATGTAAACTTTTGTCTACCGGGGGATTACACCTTATTGAGCGTGCTCCAGACCAAACTCCCCTGATGGAAGGTGGCGGTGCGTGGTGAAATGCGCGCCACCGCTTCTGCCGAACAGGAGGCATCGACCAGCACAAAACTGGCCTCGTCCTGTTCCACGGGCCAGACGCGCTCGCCTTTATCATTTAGCGGCAGGCGGTTCCCGGTAGCAATTGCCAGCGCGCGCGACAGCGCCAGTTCACCCGGGCGCACATAGAGCTGAGCGTACAGGTTGGCTTTCTCCAGCATGTCGCCAAGGCCATAGGGCGACCAGTGGTCGATCACGCTATCGGTGCCGGTCATCACAAAAACACCGTTATCCTGAAGCTGTTTCAGCGGCATATGCAGCGTGCCAATCGGCACCGTTGAGGCGATGCTGATCTGCTGCGCGGCCAGACGCTGTGCGGTCTCTTCTACCTGCTGTGGTGTGAGGGTGGCCAGTGCAAATGCGTGGCTGATCGTGACTTTGCCCTTCAGCTGCGGCGTTTTTTCCACCCGGTCAATCATATAATTGATGGCGGCCACCCCGGCCGGGCTGGTTTCATGCAGATGGATATCCACGCCTTTGCCATAGTCGACGGCGATCTGAAACATCGTATCGAGGGATTTTTCCATATCGCCATCAACGCTGGTGGGATCCAACCCGCCGACGTAGTGCGCTCCGGCCTGCATCGCTTCGCGCATCAGTGGTTCAGATTTTGACAGCAGCAACCCGTGCTGGGGGAAGGCGACGATCTCGCAGGTAAAACCGGATCGACGGCGTTCCAGTACCGCCATCAGGTTTTCCAGATTTTTCAGTCCGGAAACCGGCTCGATATTGCAGTGACTCCGCGCCACGCTGGAACCTTTTGATTGCAGCAGGTCGATCAGTTTACCCGCCCGCTCCTGTGTGTGGGGCGCCAGCTCTGGCAGCAGGCGATGCTCCAGTGCAATCATCTGTTTAATGGTGGTCCCTGCCGGGCGTGACTGCACGCGCCACGGGCCACCATAGAAGGTCTTATCCAGATGGATATGCATATCGCGCATGGCGGGCAGCAGCAGTTTTCCTTCGGCATCAACCCGCGTCAGGCTGGCATCCGGGCGTACTGCGTTAGCACGTACAGCAACGATCTTGCCGTTATTGATTTCCAGGCAGTGCAACGCGGTGCGGGTGGCGACCACTTCCCCCTCCTGGTAGTGAAAGCCGGTTTCCAGCAGGACGTTATCAAGGTAATAGTGGCGGGCGCCAACGGTGGTCATGGGCGTTTCCTGTTCGGTGAAGACAGACGATCCGGCGGCAATGGCAAGCGGGGTGCCTGCACCGAGGATGGCGCAGGCACCGAGCATTTTACTGCCGTGGCTGAGAAAGGTACGACGCTGCTGATCGGGCTTATTCATCACGGGCTCCTGCATGGATTAACTGTATAGCAATGGCGTCATAACCCAGTGAACGCGCCAGTTGCAGAGGGGTTTTACCGTACTTATCCGTCAGGTGCGGGCTGGCACCGTTATCCAGTAATAGCTGAACGATCTCCTGCTGCTTTGCGCCACCGTCATTCAGCAGGATGGCTTCGAGCAGCGGTGTCCAGCCGAGGAAATTAGTGTGGTTGACGTTGATGGTGGTGCGGGACAGTAACTCGCGCACGATCTCAACATGGCCTTTTTCGCTGGCGGGCGTCAGGCCAATGCCGCCAAAGCGTGTCACCCGGGTGAGGTCGGGTGCCGCAGGCAGCAGCAGGCGCAGCAGAGTGAGATCGTTATTCAGGCAGGCGAGCAAAAACGGATTCAAACAGGTATCGTCCTGCTGATTAATATCGGCGCCCGCCTCGATCAACCAGGCGACGCAGGCATAGTGCTGGTGCTGTGCCGCCAGCGTGATGGCGCTGGTGCGCTGCGCGGTGGTGACGTTGAGATCCACGCCCTGATCCCGACACTGCTGCAAGATATCCTGCTCGCCCTGTTGGGCAGCACGGAGGAAGCGTGCCTGTAGTGTGTCGTTGGAGGTGGAAAAGTCAGGATGTGCAAATGACATACAGGTTCCCGGATAAGCAAGTGATGGTCCAGGAAACGACAATAGCAGCCAGTGAAAGACGGTGATATCCGTGTAAAAATAATTCACCTGAAAGGCATTTCTTGTTGAATAATAATCAATGAAACCGGAACACGAGGGAATGTGCGATGAACTCCATTTTTAGTGAAGAGAATTTGCAGGTGTTTGTCACCGTGGTGCAGTGTGCCAGCTTCAGTAAGGCGGCGATTGAGCTGGGGGTCACCACTTCAGCGGTCAGCTACACCATTAAACGCATTGAAACCGGGCTGGGTGTTCCGCTGTTTGTGCGCCATCCCCGCCGGATTGAACTGACGGAGTCCGGCGACTACTTTTATCGTAAGGCGCTGACGCTACTTAACGATTTCGGTGCCATTCAATACGGTGTCGATGCTATCGCCCAGGGCGTAGAGGCCAGGGTGCGTATTTGCATCAACCATCTGTTGTATACCCCGCATCACACTGCCCGGCTGCTACAGCTGCTGAAAAAGCAGTTCCCCACCTGTCAGGTGACGGTCACTCAGGAAGTGTATAACGGCGTCTGGGATGCGTTTATCCATCACCAGGCAACGCTGGCGATGGGGGCACCGGATGTGCCGCTGGACAGGGATGGCATTGACTGTCTTGATATCGGCTATGTGCACTGGCAGTTTGCGATCGCGCCCCATCATCCGCTGGCCGCATTGCCTCAGCCCATCAGTGAAGGTCAGATGCGGCGCTATACCAATATTATGGTGGCCGACACGGCACAGATGCTGAATCAGCGTGTTGGCTGGCTGCTGCACGGGCAGGAGGCGGTTCTGGTGCCTGATTTCAACACCAAATGTCAGTGTCAGATTCTGGGGGAGGGCATTGGCTTTCTGCCGGACTATATTGTGCGCGACGCCGGGGAGAAGCTGGTAACGCGTGAGGTGATGAACCCGCGTCAGGATTCGCGGCTGCTGTTGGCCATCCGCCAGCCCGCCAGCGGACAGGTCGCATTGTGGATAAAACAGCAGTTTGCCCCAGATGGCGTGCTGAGTGAGCTCTATCAGGATTTACTGCATCGCGAAGATAAAACAGACGGAATGTAAAAACTGTGTTAACGTCTTGCCCGTACCAATAAAAATTTCTCTTAAAATAAAAATATGTAGGTCTATTATCCAAAATATTAAATATCAGTGTCCGTCTTGTCACGGATGTCAGTACCGCTTCTCGCCTTTCAGTATCACCGCAAAAAATCCCCATGGTGCCAACTGTATTTTCTGTAAATCCCAGATGGTTTGTCTGCCTGCCACTGCGATACAGAACTAAACCCGTCGAGCGTTTTCCCCTGGCCTGTTGTTGATGTTAACCTTAGCGGCTTATCACTGTTAAATGTCGACATCTCAGGGCCGTATGATGACTACCTCAACCGCAAAACTTCTCTCTCTCTGTAGTGACAGCCTTGCTGCCGCCCCACAGGACATGCACTTCAGCGCCACGGTTAATCCCGCGCTGCTCGAAGAACTGCGTCAACTGCTGGCGATTAAAAACGGCTGCTATGGTTTTGTTTCTGCGCTGCATATCTTTCCCTGGCAGGCAACGGAGAGTGAACCTGGCCTGCAACAGTGGAACCAGCCTGATCTGTGGATTTCAGCGTTTCAGGATATGGCGCTGGATGCGCTGTTCTTTGCTGAAGATATCTTTGGCGTGCAGTTTTGTCTGCGGCAGGACGGGGTGTTCAGCTTTGAGCCGGAAACCGGCGAATTCACCTGGCTGGCGGCAAGTCTGGAGCACTGGAGTGCCCTGATTCTGGAAGAGTACTCAGTGTTAACGGGTTATCCGCTGGCGCTGGACTGGCAGGATCAGCACGGGGCATTACCGGCGGGTTATCGCCTGGTGCCGAAAACACCGTTTATTGTTGGCGGTGAGTTCGTGCCGGATAACCTCCAGGCGGTACGTAGTGAAGATGCCATGCGTACCCGCGCGCAGTTTGCCGTGCAGATCAGGGATCTTCCTGAAGGCACGCGCATTGCCGTCAGCCCGTCAGATCCAGAAAGCTGATCTCAGCTTCCCGGCATTGCCGCGCCGGAGGCGATAAACCACACCAGAAACGCCATCGCAGCAACAAAAATCAGGCCAGGGGCAATTGCTCTTTTATTCACGGCATAACACCTTTCACAATGGGATCGGGGGAAAGCCGGGAGCCAGGCTTTCGGGCGGCGCTGAGTGTAACATAGTCAGCCCGCCCTCAGGCATGTTGTTCAGCCCTGTTTCACTGTGCGGTTTTGTGGCAAAATGATAGCGCAAACATTTTAGTTATCGGATGCCAGATGGAAAATCCTGACCCTGCCACGGTAAAAACCCCTACGCTTGAGGATGTTGCCCGTGTCGCGGGATTATCTCCGATGACCGTCAGCCGTGCCATTAACAAACCGCAGGTGGTACGGCCTGCCACCGTTGCCAGGGTGATGGAAGCGATTCAGATCACCGGCTATATCCCCAATATGCTGGCAGGGGGGCTGGCGTCCAAACGTAGCCGCCTGATTGCCGTAGTGATTCCGCAAATTAACAACAGTATGTTTGTCGATACCGTACAGGCGATCAGCGATCGTCTGGCCTTGCGTGGCTACCATATGCTGCTGTGTGTCACCGGATACTCTCCGGACAGCGAAGCGTCTATTGTTGCCACCATCCTTTCGCGCCGCCCCGACGGCATGATACTGACCGGCATTCATCACAGTCCTGAACTGCGCAAAACCATTCTCAATATTGGCCTGCCGGTGGTGGAAATCTGGGATCTCACGCCAACGCCGCTGGACATGCTGGTCGGGTTTTCTCATGAAAAAGTCGGCACCCAACTGGGTCACTACTGTCTGCAACAGGGCTACCTGAGCCTGGGTCTGGTGTGGGCCGGCGATCGTCGCGCCCGGCAGCGGCGTAAAGGGCTATCCGATGTGATGCAGGGGCTGCCAGGAAGCCGTATTCGCGGGGTCAATGCCCCGGTGCCAACGTCGCTCGGTGCCGGTCGACAGGGTTTGCATCAGTTACTTGCTCAGGGGGATAAGTTCGATGCGATTATCTGCAGTTCTGACACCTTAGCGCAGGGCGTGATCATGGAGGCTGAAGCACGTGGGCTGAGTGTACCGGATCAGCTTGCTGTTATCGGCTTTGGCGATTTAGCGTTCGCCGCGGCCAACCGGCCCGCGATCACGACAGTAGCTATCGACAGGGTAAAAATGGGTGAAGATGCCGCGATGCTGCTGGCTAATAAAATAGAAGGCGTCATGCCCGCAGAGGCGGTGGTCGATTTAGGGTTCACCATGGTGGTTCGTGACTCCGGTTAACGTCTGGCAGGTAGTGTTACGCTGGAATGAAACAATCATTATATGACTTTATTTTGTGTGGGTATTATTTCTCACTGTAATCAAATAAGCGCCGTTTTACGGCTTTTTTTCTTTTACTATCCCTGAATTTCCGATAAATCCCCGGCTTTAATCCCTTCTCTTCATAATGGCATTGTTATGAAATGTTAGAAGAAACACTTCATCTTAAGTTTAAATATCACCACTTCAATTGTTACATTTTGACACTTTTGTATCGTTAACATTGCGGCAATGTAAACAGATAAAAACAGTTCTTTAACCTTAATGACACGTGCTCCATCGGTGTCTTTTTCTGAGTGTGTGAGAGTCTTCAAAATGCTCCTTCAAAAAGAAACTACCCGCCGTAAGTTTTTACTCGGGTCGCTGTTGGCATTGCCGTTAGGTGAGATGGTCTTTAAAGGCCTGACCGCCGCACAGGCAGCCGAGATGGCAGCGCCGGAACTGGCAGATTATCAGCCGATCTTCTTCAGCCAGGATGAGTGGCAGTTTATTCTTGCCGCCTGTGACTGTTTGATCCCTGCCGGAGGCAAAGGCAAAGCGCCGGGCGCGCTGGAAACCAATGTGCCGATCTTTATCGATCAGCAGATGCATGGCGATCTCGGTGATGAGATCTATATGAAAGGGCCGTTTGATACCAAAGCGCCTGCCACCATGGGTTACCAGATCCCGTTCCGCCCGCAGCAGATCTATAAAACCGGTATCAAACTGGCTAACCAGTGGTGCCAGCAGACCTACCAGAAACCGTTCCATCAGTTGTCATCGCAGGATAAAGACAGCGTTCTGACCCAACTGCAAAAAAACGATATCCACTTCGCTGAGCTGGGCGAAGCCGACCTGAAAGCCTCTCAGTTCTTCAGCGGGCTGCTGTCCGATGCCAAACACGGCTATCTCTCCGATCCAATGTACGGCGGCAATAAAGGGATGAAAGCGTGGATTGCTATCGGCTTCCCGGGCGCCCGTGCCAGTTATCTGGAATGGGTGAAGCAGCACAACATTCCCTATCCACTTGGCCCGGTCAGCATCAAGGGCGAACGCGCCTGAGTTCACTGAGACTTTTTTCGTATTTTTGTAAATGACACCCAAAATATTTCGTGTTGCAGGAAGGCGGCAATTGAATGAATCCCTGGGAGCTTACTGAAGTAAGTGACCAGGGTGAATGAAGGCAGCCAACGCATCTGCGGCGCGAAAAATGAAGGGTTGAAAGGGTTGAATATGTCACAAATTAATAAAGAAGAAGTCGACGTTGTCGTTGTCGGCCTGGGATGGGCTGGCTCGCTGATGAGCATTGAGCTGGCGATGGCCGGACTGAAAGTGCGGGCGCTGGAGCGCGGAGCCGATCGCGGTTACGAAGAGTTTGCCTACCCCAAGCCAGCCGATGAATATGCCTACGCCGTGCGTAACAAAGTGATGGCCACGCCAGCAGAAGCGGCGGTGACGGTGCGTTACAACATGAGCCAGACCGCGCTGCCAACGCGCAAATGGGGCGCTTTTTGCCCGGGTAACGGCGTGGGCGGTTCGGGTTTGCACTGGACGGCGGTATTGATCCGTCCGACACCGACCGATCTTAAACTGAAAACCTATGCTGACCAGGCCTACGGACCGGGCGTGTTGCAGGACGATATGCGCATTATGGACTTCCCGTTCAGTTGGGAAGAGATCGAACCCTATTACGAGAAGTTTGAGATGATCTGCGGCCAGTCCGGTTTAACCGGCAACCTGCGCGGGCAGATCCTCGAAGGGGGCGATCCGTTCGAAGGCCCGCGTGCTAATCCGTTCCCGCTGCCGCCGCTGGATGACACGCTGAACAACACAATGTTTGTTAAGGCGGCGAAGAAGCTGGGATATCACCCGTTCCCCAACCCGTCAGCCTGTGTTTCACGTGCCTGGACAAACCCGTACGGTAACCAGATTGCGCCGTGTAATTACTGCGGCTATTGCAGTAAATACCCGTGCCTGAACTACTCTAAGGCCTCACCGCAGACGGCGGTGATGGATGCACTGAAGCGCATGGATAACTTCTCCTACGAAGTCCATGCCAACGTGATGAAAGTGGTGCTGCATGATGATAAGAAAACCGCGAAAGGGGTGATCTACATCGATAAAGACGGCAATGAATGCTTCCAGCCTGCAAAGATTGTAGTGCTGAGCAGCTTCCAGTTTTGCAATGTCCGCCTGATGCTGCTCTCCGGCATCGGCCAGCCTTATAACCCGCTGACGGAAGAAGGCGTGGTTGGACGTAACTACGCTTTCCTCAGTAACGGCGGTGCCACGCTGTTCTTCAAAGATAAAAACTTCAATCCGTTCGCTACGGCGGGGGCCACAGGGCAGATGTTTAACGACATCTCACCGGGCAACTTTGATGGCCCGGGGCTGGGGTTCATCGGCGGAGCCAAGATCCACAGTTCACAGGCCACCGGTACGCCGATCAGTACCGCACTGCCAAAAGGGACACCGGCCTGGGGCGCAGGCTGGAAAGAAGGGATGGAAGAGTGGTACGGCCACTCGATGAAAATCAGCATCACCACCACCTGCATGTCGTATCGCGATATCTACCTCGATCTCGATCCGAACTACACCGATGACTACGGCTATCCGCTGCTGCGTATGACGTTCGACTGGAAACAGAACGAGCTGAAATTACAGCAGCACCTGAAAGGCATCGTCAGCAACATTACTAAAGAGCTTAACCCGGACAGTTACAGCGAAAGCTTCCTGCCGATGGATGCCCACTTTGACCTGACCAAATACGTCTCCACCCATAACGTTGGTGGCGCGGTGATGGGCGATAACCCGAAAACCTCGGCGCTGAACAAGTACCTGCAGAGCTGGGATGTGCATAACGTCTTTGTGCCGGGCGGCAATGCTTTCCCGCAGAACTTCCAGGCGAATCCGACCGATACCATCGGGGCGATCACGCTGATGGCGGCGCAGGCGATCAAAGAGATTTACCTGAAAAACCCCGGCCCGATGGTGCAAGCATAAGGAGATGACGATGATCAATTTCAAACGTTTACTGCTTGCGAATGCCGTCCTGCTGGCAGGTACTTTTGCTTCACTGGCCCAGGCCGATGACAGTCTGGTGAAACAGGGCGAATATATTTCCCGGCTTGGCGACTGCGGTGCCTGCCACACTATTCCGGGTAAACCGGCGTTCTCCGGTGGGCTGGCGATTGAGTCGAACCTCGGGACGATTTACTCCACCAACATCACCCCGGATAAAGCGCACGGTATCGGCAATTACAGTGAGCAGCAGTTCTCGGACGCGGTACGTAAAGGCGTGCTGCCTGACGGGACGCGTCTCTATCCGGCGATGCCTTATCCGGCTTACGCAAAAATCACCGATGCGGATATGCATGCGCTGTACACGTACTTTATGCAGGGAGTGAAAGCGAGTGATGAACAGCCGCCAGAAACCGATCTCAGCTTCCCGTTCAGCCAGCGCTGGGGCATGCGTTTCTGGAACTGGGCTTTTGCCAGCGATAAGCCCTTCCAGCCGATTGGCGGCGCAACAGCAGAAGTGAATCGCGGTGCGTATCTGGTCGAAAGCCTCGGCCACTGCGGCAGCTGCCATACGCCGCGTGGGTTGGCGATGAATGAGAAAGCGCTCGACAGCAGCGACAGTACATTCCTCTCCGGCGGTAGCCTGAACGGCTGGGAAGTGCCTTCTCTGCGCGGTCTGCCGCGCTGGAGCGAGCAGGAAACCGTCGAATATCTGGCGACCGGGCGTAACGATAAAGCAGCGGTAGGCGGTGAGATGACCTCGGTGATCGAGCACAGCACGTCGTGGATGACCGAAGCGGATCTGAAAGCCATCAGCGCCTATCTGAAGTTTATTGGCGGTAATCCGGCAGCACCCGCGGCGGCAAGTACGACAGTCAGTGCTACGGAAGCGAAACTGACTGCGGCGAAGAACCTCACCCCAGGTGAGCGTCTCTATCTGGATAACTGTGGTGCCTGCCACTTTGTCACCGGTAAGGGCGCACCACGTATCTTCCCTGAGCTGGATCAGGCGACTATCGTCAATGCTGGCGACCCGACCGGGCTGATCCACACCATCCTGGCCGGGGCACAGCAGCCCTCTACGGCAAAAGCCCCCTCCACGCTGGTAATGCCAGGCTTTGCCGGCCGCCTGAGCGATGATGAGGTGGCGCAACTGGCGACCTTTATTCGTCAGGGCTGGAGTAATAAGGCGGATGCGGTGAGCGCGGATCAAGTCAAAGAGGTCAGGGAGAGTCTGAAAAAATAGCGTGACGTAAGCGCTTCAACATCCCCTTTATTCTCTTGCCTGACAGGCCGACCTTCAGTGATGGTCGGCCTGTGATCGTGATCTGCCCCCTCGAACAAAATCCTTGCACCCCCTCCACGAACATTGCACGATAAAGCGAAATAACAATCATTATCACTAGTAACTTACCCTCACTTATCCCCGGATAACGGGCGGTCACGCACAGGAACGACAATGACAACGCTCAACAATAGCCTCATCCCCGACTGGCAGCGTGCCGGAGAAGCTGCCGCGGCGCAGTTGCCTGACAGCCAGCGGCGTGCGTCGCTGGCTGCTTTTCTCGCCGAAAGTGAAAGTCTGGCACCGCTACTGATGTTACAAACCCTGCAACGCCTGGGATTTTGTGATGCAGGAAGCTGGCACATTGCATCACGCAGCCAGCAGCTGCGGATTGCGGATTGCTACAGCGAACTGCTCCAACACTGGCATCAGGTGCTGGAAGAGGAGGGGATGCTGGAATGTGAGGATGAGCGCTGGTCGCTGGCAGACTGCGCTCCTGCTGAGATGCGGCTGGAACAGGGAATTGATGACGCCCGGCATCGCCTGCGTCAGTTGATGGCCTGGCTTGACGATGCTGAACCGCTGGCCGAGGCGTTGTTCAGCCAGCATGAATGCATCGATGACTGGCTGCGCACGCCTTCTCTGGCTTTGCAGCCAGCCAGCCTGACAGGCCTGCATCAGTTACATCACCATGCGGGGATTATTGATGATTACTTTACCGGGATCATCGCCAGCGTGCTGCCCTGCCTGCTGGATGCGTGCGATACACCCCGCTTATTGACGCTGGGTGCGTGCGCTGCCATTGACGATCTCGCTGGTGCAGTATGGATAGCGGCTGAATCCGGGCAGTCCCTCAACAGCCAATTGCCACAGGATGCCCGGCATGATGCCGTCCTTGCCAGCGATCTGCTGGTGCAGCCTGACGCCGCCCGTCGCCTGTCGGAACTGCATACCTGGCTGAAAGCGAATGCGACGTTAATTCTGGTGGAAAATACCGGTGAGCATCTGCTGCATCGTGTCACGCCTGCGGCCGTGCAGGCGCTGGCGTATGGGCAACCCGCTTTCCGCGGGGGGAGCGGTGCGGAAGCGCACTGTCATCAGGTGCTGCAACAGTCTGGATTTGAATTACTTCAGGTGTGGCCGCAGGCGGCGTCACCCATGGCATTCTGCGGACAGCGCCTGCTGGTGGCGCGCCGCTGTGCCGTCGTTCCCGGTGAAAGCGTCTATACTGGTAGCTGATGTTAAATAACCGGAGGATAACAATGACCATTCATAAGAAAGGACAGGCGCACTGGGAAGGCAATATCAAGCAGGGGAAAGGCACCGTCTCAACCGAAAGTGGGGCGTTAAGCCAACAGCCTTATGGTTTCAATACACGCTTTGAAGGTAAAGCGGGGACCAACCCCGAAGAGCTGATTGGGGCCGCACATGCTGCCTGTTTCTCCATGGCGCTATCGCTGATGCTGGGCGATGCGGGCCACACACCTGAAAGCATTGATACCACCGCTGATGTCTCCCTGGACAAAGTGGAGGGCGGTTTTGCCATCACCAAAGTGGCCCTGCAAAGTAAGGTGAAGCTTCCCGGTATTGAGAAAGCGGCTTTTGATACGATTATTCAGCAGGCAAAAGCGGGTTGCCCGGTGTCAAAACTACTCAGTGCTGAGATTACCCTCGACTATCAGCTGGAAAATTAAGTCTGAACCCGAGGTTCTCACCGCGTGAAGGTAAGGAATCTGTTAAGGCTGTGAAAAAAACACGCTAATTAGCCCCGTTTAGGAGTTCGTGAGATAGGGAAGTGTTGTGGTATCCCCGATATTGATGTTGCGGCAGTTCGCAGGTCGTGAGCAACTGAGGATATCAAGATGAAAAAAACAACACTGACTTTGATGATTAGTCTTTTCACAGCAAGCAGCCTTTTCTCCACCCTGTCCCATGCAGAGGGTCCGGGCAACGGCCCGGATCAACAGTGGCATCAGGATCGCGGGCGCGACAACCGCGGAGACGACCGTCGTGGTGGCGGCGATCATGATAACTATCGCGGCCATGACGATCGGGGTCATGGCGATCGTGGCCGGGGTGGCCCTGATGAGCGTGACCATTTTGCCTGGAACGGCCATGATTTCCGTCGTGGTCATCCTGCTCCCGAGCGCTTTCGCGGGGATGATTACCGCGTTGATGACTGGCACCATCGTGGCCTGTATGAACCGCCACGCGGCGAACACTGGGCCTATGTTGACGGTAATTATGTGCTGATTGCAGCAGCCACCGGGGTGATCACCTCGATCATTCTCGGCAACGTATTAGGCCATCGTTAATCTACCGCTGTCGGTGGCACCCGCCACCGACAATTAACCTTCCCCCTTCTCCTTACGTAAACCCGTAACTGATTAATTTATATTGTTTTTATATTTTCTGCGTTGCATGGCGTTACATTCCATTTTCCCGGCGCAGGCCGCAAAATATCCCCCTCCTCTGGCTTGTTATCGCTCCCTGACTTCACTTATTATTGACCCTGTCAGTATGAAAAACATTCATATCAGGGAGAAAAAGAATGGATACTCGTGTAGGAAAACTGGAAGGACATGTCGGTAATTTACAGAAGGATGTTGGCTTGCTACAGCAAGATGTTGGTCTGTTAAAGCACGATGTCAGCCGTCTTAAAGACGATGTGCACATCCTGAAAGGGGATGTCAGTAAACTCAAGGAGGATGTGGGCACGCTGAAAATCGATGTGGCGGTAATTAAGTCCAACTATGCCACCAGGGAGGATATTATGCGGCTTGATAAAAAGATCGACCTTAAAATGGAAAGTCTGCGTACCGAACTGCATCAGTCACTGGCACTGCAAACTAAGTGGTTTGCCTCCTCGCAGCTTGGGTTGCTTGCCCTGGGCCTTGGGCTGGCAAAACTGCTGTTTTAATTCTTCATTGCTCATCATTTATCTGCGTACTTGCCTCTGTGTACTAAACACTCCTGAATTTAAGCTTATAGACGTCTGGACATGTAGCCATCAATTTATGTAGCATGCAGAGATTAGAAAATTCTGAATGGGAACAGGCCAATGACGCAGCATATAAAGATTCTGGACGGAGGAATGGGGCGTGAACTGGCCCGGGTGGGCGCACCATTCCGTCAACCTGAATGGTCGGCACTGGCCCTGTATGAAGCCCCTGAGCGCGTGCGCGAAGTGCACGACAGCTATATTGCTGCCGGGGCAGGCACCATCACCACCAACAGCTATGCGGTTGTTCCTTTCCATATTGGTGACGAACGCTTTGCCGCTGATGCTCAGCGCCTGGCCACCCTGGCAGGGCAACTGGCCCGTCAGGCCGCCGATGCCGCAGTGCATCCGGTACAGGTTGCTGGCAGCTTACCTCCGGCCCTGGGATCCTACCGTCCCGATCTGTTTAACGCGCCACTTGCGCTGGAGATCCATCGCGTGCTGGTCAACGCCCAGGCACCTTATGTGGATATCTGGCTGGGTGAAACCATCAGTTCGATTGCCGAAGCCGAGGCTATTCACGAAGCGATATCCGGTCAGCCCCAGCCTTTATGGCTGTCATTCAGTCTGCACGACGATCCTGACCAGCCGCAGGCCGACAGTACATTGCGTTCAGGGGAAAGCGTCTCCGCCGCCGTCACCCGAGCGGTCGAGCTGGGGGCGGCCAACGTCCTGTTTAACTGTAGCCACCCGGAAGTGATGATTTCTGCTGTACAGCAGGCGGCGGCGACCCTGAAACGCCTTGGCTCCCCGGCGGGTATTGGCGTTTATGCCAATGCGTTTGAGCACGGCAGCAACGGTGGCGGGGCGAACGAAGGTCTGAGTGGTTTACGTAAAGACACTCACCCGGAAGGCTATCTGCACTGGGCACAGGAGTGGGTGGGCGCGGGTGCTACGCTGGTGGGGGGCTGCTGCGGGATTGGCCCTGAACATATTCAGCGTCTGGCCTCTGCGCTGAAGTAAATACGCTATTCTTTACCGCTTCGGCGGAAAAAAATAATAAAAAACCAGGAAAAAACAACATCATGAATCGTCGCGACTTTATTAAAACTACCGGTGCGCTCTCCGTTGCGGCGGCCTGTTCTGGTCTGCCATTACAATCGCTGTGGGCGGCTGAAGCCGCACCGGCCACCCCCAAAAAAGGGGGGCATCTGATCGTCGGTATGGATAACGCTTCCAGCACTGACCGCATCGATCCGGCATTCTGGTTTGAATCCTATATGTATTTTGTCGGTTCACAGCTGTTTAACTGCCTGGCCGAAGTGGATGAGCAGGGCAAAATCATCCCTTCACTGGCGGAAAGCTGGGAAACCCACGATGGCAGCAAAACCTGGGTGTTGAATATCCGTAAAGGGGTCCAGTTCCACGATGGCCGCACGCTGACGGCGAAAGACGTGGTCTATTCACTGAATCATCACCGTGATGAGAAATCGAGCTCATCGGTCAAAGGCTATCTGGAGCCGGTCGTCTCGTTGGAGGCTACCTCACCTGACCAGGTGACCATCAAGCTGAAAGAACCCAATGTGGAGTTTATTGCGCTGCTGAGCGATGTCCATTTTGCCATCACCGCAGAAAACGAGAACTTTGATAAAGGCATCGGGACGGGCGCGTTCATCCTGGAAAGCTTTAAGCCTGGCGTGCGTACGCTGGTGAAGCGTAATCCAAACCACTGGAACCCGGCGCGCGGTCACGTTGACTCCGTTGAAACACTGGCAATGAATGACTCCACGGCACGAGTGGCGGCCCTTGCCAGCGGTTCTGCGCACATCATCAACCGTGTGAATCCGCGCATTGTTGATCGCCTGAAAAACATGCCGACTATTCAGCTGCTGCGCTCACGCGACAGCCAGATTTTCACTTTCCCGGGCCTGGCGACTGCCGCTCCCTTTAACACCCTGGATGGCCGCCTGGCGCTGAAATACGCCATCGACCGCGAACAGATCATTAAAACCGTGCTGGGTGGCTACGGTACTGTTGCGAACGATAACCCGATTTTCCCGTCCAGCCCGTACTTTGCTAAAGACATTCCGCAGCGTCCGTATGACCCGGAAAAGGCGAAATATCACTGGCAGAAAAGTGGCTTCAGCGGTCCGCTGGTGTTGTCGGTGGCTGAAGCTGGTTTCCCGGGTGCGGTCGATGCTGGCCAGCTGTATCAGAACTCGGCTGAACGTGCTGGCATTCCGCTGAAAGTGGAACGCGTGCCGGACGATGCCTTCTGGGATAACGTCTGGATGAAGAAACCTTTTGTTTCGTCCAACTGGTCGCTGCGTCCGACGGCCGATGCGCTGCTGTCGCTGGTGTTCACCAGCAATGCCCCGTGGAACGAGTCGCAATGGAAAGAGCCCGCGTTTGACCAGTTAGTCACTGCTGCACGTGGTGAGCAAGATGAGCAGAAGCGCCGTCAGATCTATCATGACATTCAGGTGATGCTGGTGGAGAAGGGCAGTGAAATTATCCCTCTGTACGCCGATGCGCTTGATGCATCCAGTATCAAAGTGAAGGGCTTTGTTGCTATCCCTGGTTTTACCATGAGCGGTAACCGTGCCGCTGAAAAAGTGTGGTTTGCATAACAGCGAATGAGTCATTTTAGTGAACGTCGGGGGAAGGGTCACTTTCCCCTGTTAAAACTGACGGCCCTGCGTTTGCTGGCCGGTGTGGTGATGCTGCTGGTGGTATCGATACTGATTTTTGCTGGCATCCAGTTGCTGCCGGGCAGTGCCGCCACGGCGATCCTCGGTCAAACGGCCACGCCACAGGCGGTGGCCGCACTCAATCAACAGCTGGGGCTGGATCAGCCTGCGCTGGGCCGCTATCTGGCCTGGTTGGGCGGCGTGCTGCACGGCGATTTTGGTCACAGCTTTACCAGCCGTGAAGCGATCGCCCCGGTGCTGCTTGATCGTCTGGCCAATACCCTGTCGCTGGCCTTTTTCACCGCCATTGTCGCGGTGCCACTGGCACTGACGATTGGCTTTATCTCCGCGCGCTACCAGGGAAGCTGGATCGATCGGCTGCTGAATCTGTTTACTCGCGCTGCCGTTTCGCTGCCGGAATTTTTCTCCGGCTATCTGCTGATCCTGATCTTCTCTATCACCCTGTTCTGGTTGCCGAGTAACAGCAGTATTGCTGACGATATGCCGCTGGGCGATCGCCTGCTGGCCATTGCTTTGCCGTGTATGACGCTGATCTTCGCCATTCTCGGGCATATGAGCAACATGACGCGTGCTGCGCTGGTCAGTGCGCAGAATGCCGCGTATGTCGATACCGCCCTGATGAAAGGGTTATCGCCCTCCGCCATTCTGTTCCGTCATGTGTTACCGAACGCCTGGGGGCCCATCATTAACGTGATTGTGCTGAACCTGGCCTGGCTGATGGTCGGTGTGGTCATTGTTGAAAACGTCTTCGTTTACCCTGGTCTCGGCCAGTACATGGTGGACAGTATCAGTAAGCGTGATATCCCGGTTATCCAGGACTGTGCACTGCTGCTGGCGGGTATTTATATCCTGCTGAATCTGCTGGCCGATGTTGTCGCCCTGCTGGCAAACCCGCGCCTGCGCCACAGTCGCTAACGAATAGTCATGCTATACACCCTGACAGCACTGATTGAGGCTGGCAGGGTTTTACAAGGAACTGATGTGGATGTTTAGGCTGAAACTTGCTGTGTTGCCCGGTGCCATCGGGCTGGTGTTGTTCGTACTGGTGGCACTTCTGGCTCCGTGGCTGGCACCGTATGCACCCGGCGACGTGGTGGGCAGCGCCTGGAGTGGCGTGACGCCGGAAAACTGGCTGGGCACCGATAACCTCGGGCGCGATCTTCTCTCTCGTCTGATCTGGGGTACCCGTACTTCACTGAGCGTCAGCGCGGTGGCTACGCTGCTGGCCTTTGCCATCGGCACCTTCCTCGGTTTTATTGCGGGCTATTACCGTGGCTGGGTCGATCAGGTGATCTCGCGCGTTAATGATATTTTGATGGCGATCCCAACGCTGATTTTAGCCCTGGTTGTGCTGGCGATGCTGCCAAAAACCATTCCGGTGATCGTGGCGGTGCTGGGCATCCTCGAATCAACCCGTGTGCTGCGCGTATCACGTTCGCTGGCGCTGGATATCGCGGCACAGGAATTTATTGAAGTCGCCCGTTTGCGCGGCGAACGGCTGGGCTGGGTATTGTGGCGTGAGATCCTGCCCAATGCCTTTACCACGCTGATTGCGGAATTTGCCCTGCGCTTTATCTTCATTCTTTTATTCCTGTCGGCACTCTCTTTCCTGGGCTTAGGGATCCAGCCGCCAACCGCCGACTGGGGTGGCCTGGCGCGTGATAATAAAGATGGCATCCTGTTTGGCGTCTGGGCGGCACTGATCCCCGGCGCGGCAATTGCCCTGCTGGCACTGGCATTAAACAGTGTTGCTGACTGGCTGTTAAGCCAGCATAGCCGTAGCTGGCAGGAGTAGAAGATGAGTGAACAACCGCTGTTAAGCGTGAATAAACTGCGGGTGACCGCGGGAGATGCCGTCCTGGTTGACGATATCTCCTTTACCCTGCGCAAAGGAGAAGTGCTGGGATTAATTGGTGAATCAGGTGCCGGGAAATCGACCATCGGCCAGGCCGTTTTGGGGCATTTTCGCCACGGAATGACCCTGAGCGGTGGGCGAATCCAGTTTGCCGGGCAGGAACTGACCGCACTATCGGAACGCCAGTGGCGCAAAGTCCGCGGGGTGAAAATTGCCTACGTGGCGCAGTCGGCCAGCGCCGCTTTCAACCCGGCGAAGAAAATCGGTGAACAGGTGATTGAAAGCACGCTTCGTCACCGGGTGATGAACCGACAGGCTGCCATTCGCCGCGCGATTGAGATCTTCGCCCAGCTACAACTGCCGCAGCCGGAGGTGTTTTTCCACCGTTACCCGCATCAGGTGTCCGGTGGGCAGCTTCAGCGGGCGATGATTGCGATGGCGATCTGCGCCGGGCCGGAACTGATTGTGTTTGATGAGCCGACCACGGCGCTGGACGTGACCACTCAGCTGGAAGTGCTCAAGGCGATTCAGCAGGTTATTCGTCAGACCGGCGTTGCGGCACTATATATCAGCCACGATCTGGCGGTGGTTGCCCAGCTCAGCCAGCGCATTATGGTCCTGCGCCACGGCCGTGAAGTGGAAAGCGGTGAGACGGTCTCGCTGCTGACGCAGCCCGCTCAGGACTACACCCGCGACCTGTTGCACAGTCACGGTGAACCGCATCAGCCGCGCAGCGCGACATTGCCGCTGTTGAGCCTGCGCGATATCAGCATTGGCTATCATGGCGACCCGGTACTGCACGCGGTCTCGCTCACGGTCGGACGGGGACGCACGCTGGCGCTGATCGGCGAATCCGGCGCGGGTAAATCAACCCTCGGCCGGGCAGTATGTGGCCTGGTGGCACCGTCAGAAGGGGACATCACCTTTAACGGTCAGCGGCTGCCCCCACAGCTACGCCAGCGCTCGCGTCAGCAGATGCAAACCATCCAGATGATTCACCAGCATCCCGATACGGCGCTTAACCCCCGTCTGACGATTGGTCTGCAAATTGAACGTGCCATGGTCTGTCTGACGTCGCTGACGGCACAGCAGCGACAGGCCCGGGTGGGGGAACTGCTGGAGAAAGTTGGCCTGTCGCCACTGCTGGCCGCGCGCTACCCCCATTCGCTGTCCGGCGGGCAGAAGCAGCGTGTTTGCATCGCACGGGCGCTGGCGGTAGAGCCGGAGCTGATTGTCTGTGACGAACCCACCTCGGCGCTCGATCCGCTGGTGGGACGTGAGGTACTGGCGCTGTTGAAAAAACTGCAACAGGAAACCGGCGTTTCACTGCTGTTTATCACCCACGACCTGCATGTGGTCAGAGCCGTAGCCGATGAAGTCATGGTGTTACGTTATGGCAGCGTGGTGCGCCAGGGACGTCTGGAGCAGGTATTCACCGCACCGCTGGATGATTATACCGCGCAGTTGCTGCGGGCAGTGCCGGAAATGCGCCCCGGCTGGCTGGAGGAAGCCAGCGTGCCTGTAACCCAAATGTAAAAATAAAATGTAAACCAACGGTAAATGAATAAAGTTACGCCGCTGGTTTACCGATAACCCTGTGCTGATGGACGACAAAGATCGTCCAATTTATCTGTAAACACACCGGGGATATCGCATGACCATAACTAAACGGCTGTTCTTGATTTTCACCTTACTGGCGCTGTCGTTGATCGCGCTGTCGGCATATTCCCTTTCAGCGATAAGCGGCTTCCAGTCCCGTTTTGAATTTGTACAGGTTAACGCCATTCCCAGTATTAAAGACCTGGATAAAGCCATCAGCGCGGCCAGTGAATTGAGCCTGGCGCTGTATGAGCATCAAAGTGAGAACGACGACAGCAAGCAGCCCGCCATCGAAGCTAAAATTGACCAGATTGTCGGCCAACTGAAAACGCTGACCGACTACTACATGGCCAATGACATCTCCAGCGATCGCGACCGCACGATGACCCAGGAAGCGCTGGGGACGATTACTGCGATCCAGGGATCGTTACCGGCGTTTTACAGTGTTTCACGTGCCCACGATGATGCGAAATCTCTGCCGTTATTGCAGGGCGAAAACGGTGTGGGTGCCGTGGTACGTAAACTGTCCGAAGGCCTGAAAGCACAGATTCAGCTCAACATTGATATCGGTAACGATCTGCGCCGCGAAAACGCCGAGATTTACAGCAAGGTCTTCTGGGGCATGCTGATTTTTGCCGCTGCGGCGATCATTGTGCTGGGCCTGCTGGCGGTGAAAACCATCTTCAGCGTGCGTAACAGCCTGAACGGTCTTCAGAACCTGATGGTGTCGGTCAGCGAGACGTTGGATCTCAGCCAGCAGGCAGATGCGACGCGTAGCGATGAGATTGGTAAAACGGCTGCAGCCTTTAACAGCCTGATGGCGCGTGTTTCCGGCGTGCTTGGCTCGGTGACCTCTTCCGCTCAGTCTGTCAGTTCTGCATCCACCCAGATTGCTGCGGGTAACGAAGATCTTTCTGCGCGTACCGAAGAACAGGCTGCCTCACTGGAGCAAACCTCCGCCAGCATCAGCACCCTGAACGATACGGTCAAACAGAGCGCCGAAAATGCCCGTCAGGCCAGCTCTCTTGCCAGCACCGCTAACGATCTGTCAGTCCACAGTGGGAATGCCGTTGCTGCGATGGTCGGCACGATGGATAAAATCAAAATCAGCTCCAGTAAAATTTCTGACATCACCGGGCTGATTGAAGGCATTGCCTTCCAGACCAACATCCTGGCACTGAATGCGGCGGTAGAAGCGGCACGTGCCGGTGAGCAGGGGCGTGGTTTTGCCGTGGTGGCGAGCGAAGTACGTAACCTGGCCCAGCGTTCCTCAACCGCTGCCCGTGAGATTAAAGATCTGATTGTCACCTCCGCGCAGCTGGTGGAGAGTGGCGCAGTGCAGGCGGCCGATGTCGGTGAGAACATGGCTAAGGTGCAGGGGTCAATTCGTCAGGTGGCGGATATTGTCGGTGAAATGGCTGCGGCGACCTCTGAGCAGAGCCAGGGCATCGAGCAGGTTCACCTGGCGATTGGTCAGATGGATAGCGTGACCCAGCAGAACGCCGCGCTGGTTGAAGAAGCGTCGGCGGCATCGCAGTCGTTGCAGGAGCAGGCATCGACCCTGAGCCAGCTGGTATCGGCATTCAGGTTGCAGGCCGATCGCCGTGTTCCGGTCGAAACTCATCAGAAGAAAGTACCGGCCATTGCGCCCGCCGCGCGTTTAGCGAAACCTGCGGCGGCAGCTGTGGATGATAACTGGAGTTCTTTCTAAGCGTTGATGGAAAGGGTCGGGCATGCCCGACCCCTACCGGGAGGCGGTATTTGTAGGATCGGGGATACCCGACCCCTACCGGGAGGCGGTATTTGTAGGATCGGGGATACCCGACCCTACCGGGAGGCGGTATTTGTAGGATCGGGGATACCCGACCCCTGGCGGGAGGCGGTATTTGTAGGATCGGGGATATCCGACCCCTGGCGGGAGGCGGTATTTGTAGGATCGGGGATACCCGACCCCTGGCGGGAGGCGGTATTTGTAGGATCGGGTATACCCGTCCCCTGGCGGGAGCCGGTATTTGTAGGGGCGAGGCACGCCTCGCCCTCTATTATTACTGGTGTGCAATCACCGAGGCAATTACGCCGGTCGCCACCGCAATCAAGACATAATTGCCGTCAACGTTCATCCAGCGATGACCGGATGGCGGCGATTTCAATCCGCGTTTTTTCCAGTCACTGACCTGATACCCTTTCCCCCGATACTGCTGCGGCAGGGCGTGGCCCCGGCGGAAGTCAGGCTTCTGCTGATGCTCTGCCTGCTGGTGACTACGCTGTTGATGCTGCGATGTATGCTGGGGCCGTGCGTCATGACCTTGTTGCGGGCTTTTCTGCTGTGGTTGATGCTGTGGCTGCTGTGGATGTTTGACCGGCTGCTGCTGGTCTGGGCCATTACCGGGACCCTGAGCAAAGGCACTCAGACTGCTGCTGGCACAAATCATGACCGAGAGGGCAATCGTGGCGATCTTTTTCATCTTATTATTCCTTGCGATTGAATCAATGTTCAGACAGAAGGAATGTGGCGTCTGGCGGGCGGTTGAACAAGGGTAAAAGTCTGAAGTTGCCGGGTTTAACGAAATCTTTAAACTTCCTTAACGCAATGCCGGGCACCTCTCCACAGTGTGCCCGGCATCCGTGCTTAATCTGCGCCCGGGTAGGCCTGCTCCAGCAGCCAGCGCTGTTGTTCCACGCTGTAGGTCACCAGGCTGTTTTTGCTGTTAGAACGGGCCAGAACCCAGTCGATCTCTTGTTTGTTCAGGGCGGGAGGAGATTGCCAGAACGGGTGAATCGCGTTATCGGTCAGCCAACTGTCCAGCCGTCTTGCCGTTGCCCCTTCTCCCAGCGGGAACAGGGCCGCACCCAGCTGCTGCATCAGGGCGATCTGCTGCGGATGTTCGCTCTCATTCAGCAGATGCAGGAACGGCAGCAGCAGGCGACCGCACACTTCCCCATGATGGAAATCCCTGATAGCACCCAGCTCTCCGGCGATACCGTGGATCACGCCCAGCCCGGCCATGCTCAGGCTCTGCCCGCCGAGCCATGACGCCATCATCATCTGTTCACGCGCCTCATTACCAGCTTCATCCTCCTGATTAAGCGCCGCCCAGCCGCGCATAAAGGCCCGCATCCCACTGATGGCGGTCTGTTGGGTAAAGGCATTGCCGTTCTGGGAGAGATAAGCTTCAAACAGGTGCGTAAAGGCATCGATACCGCAGCAGGCCAGCACATGATCTGACGCACCGCGCAGCAGGTCTGGGTCGAGGATCGCTATTTGCGGCACAAAGTTAGCGTGGCGTAATGACGCTTTGACGTTGAGCTTATTTTTGTCGGTGATCACGGCATTTTGCGTCACTTCGCTGCCCGTTCCCGCCGTAGTGGGGATCGCAATCAGCGGAAGTGTGGCACCACTCACGGCGGTATCGCCGACTTTTTCCAGATAGCGCAGGGTATTAAGCGGATGCTGGCTGAGTGCGGCAACCGCTTTGGCAGCATCCAGCACGCTGCCGCCGCCAATAGCGACCACGCGTTTAGCCTTATCACGCCAGCGTGCCACCCAGGCATCGATCTCATCAGGGGAAGCTTCATGACTGACGATTTCCACGCCGCACAGCAGGGGCTCCAGCTGGGGTTGAAGCTGTTGCCAGGCGCTGCCGTTAAGAAACGAACGGCCACAGAACAGCAGCGTGGGCAATAGCGGATCGTTCAGCAGCGGGACCAGTTGTTGCAGGCTACCGCGGCCAAAAAAAGTGTGTCGGTTAGTAATCAATTGACGCGTGGACATCGGCAGAAGTTCTCGCAGGTTAAGGGCAGGTAAAGGTGATCGCCTGGTCTTTCGGGGCGTTAATAATCGCGAAACGATGATCGGAAATACGCTGTGCCAGCCAGCCATCCGGCGTGGTGGCTGAGGGAATATAGAGCTGGCGATCGTTGGACTGTAGTGGCCCGCTGTCGAGCCTGAGGTCTGGCAACTCAACGGAGAATGAGCTGAAGCGGTCAATAATCATCGCCTGGGTGGCCCCCTGCGGTTGCCCGGTCAAGGTTTGTATCTCCCCGGGACACGACTGACCTTTATAGTCTGAGGAGCACGCAGCAAGCAGAAAGACCAGCGAAGGCAACAGTATACGGATGGCACGCTGCGGTGAAGGGAGAGAGGGCAACAGCCAGTGTCCTGAATTCGGCATAGTACATCCTGTTAGTGGCGGTTCCACATTGGGTGTGATGCGACTGATTATAGCCCGGCCCGATAATAACGTCATTGTAGAGTCATGCTTCTCTGGATAGTTAGTGTTCACTATCGCTGTGTAGCATAAGATTCAATAACCCTCTATTTTGTAACGTTAAAATGAATCAATTCAGCCAAAACGTTAACAATAGTTCGCAAGCAAATTAATGAGTGCTACAATCGCCACCGTTTTGTGACATGCATCACATAAGTGCTGGCAGGGACGCGTAACTGCCGCACAGAAAAAGACGTCAGCGCGTAACAGGGAAGCGTTCTTTGTCGATGAACTGAGCAAACCTGACCAGGAGTTATATACTTTTGGCGAGGTTGCCTGGTGAAGACAAAGCCGTGTACGTCAGGGAATGTCGGGCGCTTACCGGGCTGGGCCGGGTAAGACTTTTAGCATTATTTTTACTTATCGAATAATTCCAGTGAATAATAAAACCTCTGCTTACTTTCTGACGCCTCTGTTTCTGATGACGCCTGCTGCTGTCAGCTATGCACAAACGTCTACCGATGCCGCCACTGCTCAGGGACAGGAATCTTCCCTGATGGTGATTAAACAGCGCACAGGCCTGTCCGAACTGGATACCCCGGCAGCGGTCAGCGTGGTGGATGGCGACGAGCTGCGCCGTGCCAGCGCTCAGGTGAATCTTTCCGAAAACCTTGGCGGCGTGCCGGGGCTGCAAATTCAGAATCGCCAGAACTATGCTCAGGATCTGCAACTGTCCGTGCGCGGCTTCGGCAGCCGTTCCATGTACGGTGTGCGCGGCGTGCGGCTGTATGTTGATGGCATTCCCGCCACCATGCCGGATGGGCAGGGGCAGACGTCGAACATTGATATTAACTCGGTGGGCAAGGTGGAAGTGCTGCGTGGGCCTTATTCTGCGCTGTACGGCAATGCGTCCGGCGGCGTGGTGAATATTGACAGCGAAACGGGCAGCCAGCCCACCACGCTGGAAGCGGGCACTTACTTCGGCAGCTACGGCTCATGGCGTAACAGCGTCAAAGCCAGCGGCGCCACCGGTGATGGCACCCAGGCGGGGGACGTGAATTACACGATTTCCGGTTCGCGCTTTACCACCCACGGCTTTCGCGACCACAGCGGTACGCAGAAAAGCCTCGGTAACGGTAAGCTCGGCGTGCGTCTTGATGATGTCAGTACCCTGACGCTGATGTTTAACAGCGTCTCCGTGGATGCTAACGATCCCGGTGGTCTGACGGAAGAAGAATATAAAGCCAATCCGCGCCAGTCGCCGCGTGGCGATAACTTTAATACCCGTAAGAGCCTCGACCAGACTCAGGTCGGCCTGCGTTATCAGCGTGAGATGAGTGAAAATGACCAACTGACGCTGACCACCTGGCACGGTGAGCGCCACACTACGCAATATCAGTCGATCCCTTATGGTACTCAGCAGCTCGCTACCTATCCGGGCGGCGTCATTGTGCTGGAGCGTAAATATCAGGGAGTGGATACCCGCTGGAAGCACGACGGTCAGCTCGGCTCTGTACCGGTGACGCTGATTGGCGGCCTCGACTATGAAACCATGACCGAACGCCGTCAGGGCTTCCAGAACTACAATACGGTCAACGGGGTTAACCAGTTCGGTGAGAAGGGCGATCAACGCCGCAACGAAAAAAACACCATGTGGAACCTCGATCCCTATCTGCAAACCAGCTGGCAGCTGACGCCAAAGTGGACGCTGGATGCCGGGTTGCGCTACAGCACGGTGAACTTTGATTCCACCGACTACTATATAACCAGTGTTAACGGTGATGACAGCGGCAGCGCGCGCTATCACAAGCTGCTGCCGATGGGCTCGGTGAACTATGCGGTGACCGATGCATGGAATCTTTATGCTTCTGCCGGGCGTGGTTTTGAAACCCCGACGATTAATGAGCTTTCTTACCGTTCGACTTCCGGTACGCAGACCGGTCTGAACCTGGGGCTGAAACCCGCGACCAGCGACACCGTTGAACTGGGCAGTAAAACCCGCATCGGTTATGGCCTGCTGACCGCCGCCGTGTTCCAGACCAATACCGATAATGAGCTGGTGGTCGACAGCAGTTCAGGGGGGCGTGCCGTGTATAAAAATGCCGGAGAAACGCGTCGTCGTGGCCTGGAGCTGGGCTTTGACCAGCAGTTCGCGATGGACTGGCACCTGAAGCTGGCGTGGACATTGCTGGATGCCACGTACCGCAATGAAACCTGTAATGCGAAGAATGTCTGTACGCCTGCGGGCAACCGCCTGCCGGGTATTGCACGCAATATGGGCTACGCATCACTGGCGTATGCACCGGAAAGCGGCTGGCATGCCGGTGCCGATATTCGTTATATGAGTGACATTCAGGCCAATGATGCGAACGATGCCCAGGCACCGTCCTACGCAGTAACCAGCCTGAACAGTGGCTACCGTTTCAACTGGAGCCAGTGGTCGCTGGACCTGTTTGGCCGCGTCGATAACCTGTTCGACCGTGAGTACGTCGGCTCCGTTATCGTGAATGAAGGTAATAACCGCTACTACGAACCCGCACCGGGGCGTAACTGGGGCGGCGGTGCCACCGTGACGTATCAGTTCTGAGTATTTCGCCGAAGACAATATGGCAATGAATCCAGTAATGGCCTGCTGAAGCGCCTGCAGTGGCGGGTCAATGACACCGTATGGATAGGAAGTATAAAACTAAAAGATTGGGCTCTCGCTTAATCGATGACTTTAAATTTTGGTAAGGTTCAAACTATGCAAAGTAAAGCATCAAGAATACTGATCCTGTTAACAGCGATTTTCGCCACTCTGAGTGGTCTGTATCTGTTAATTGGCGGTATCTGGTTGGCTAAACTGGGTGGCTCGCTCTACTACATCATCGCTGGTGTGGTTCTGCTGATCACAGCTTTTATGCTGTATCGCCGCCGTGGCGCAGCGCTGCTGTTCTACGCACTCTTTCTGCTGGCGACCACTATCTGGTCACTGTGGGAAGTGGGTTCCGACTTCTGGGCGCTGACACCGCGTCTGGACGTCACCTTCTTCCTCGGCCTGTGGATGGTGCTGCCGTTCATCTGGCGTGGCCTGGGTTCAACGGGTGCATTCCCTCGCGTGGCACTTTCAGCCGTGCTGGTGTTTGTGGTCGCGGTGCTGGCTTACTCGGTGTTTAACGACCCGCAGGAAATCAACGGCACGCTGAGCCAGGATCAGGCCGCGGCGGCCCCGGCTGACGACGGTATTCCGGCAGGTGACTGGCCGGCTTATGGCCGTACGCAGGGCGGTACGCGTTACTCCCCGCTGAAGCAGGTTAACGACACTAACGTTGATAAGCTGCAGGAAGCCTGGACCTTCCAGACCGGCGACCTGAAAACACCTAACGATCCGGGTGAGATCACCAACGAAGTCACGCCAATCAAAATCGGCGATGCTTTGTATCTGTGTACTGCGCACCAGCAGCTGTTTGCTCTGGATGCGGCGACGGGTAAGCAGAAGTGGAAGTTTGATCCGAAGATGAAGACGGACCCGACGTTCCAGCATGTGACCTGTCGTGGTGTGTCTTACTACCAGACGCCAGAAGCCGCAGCGACCCCAGCCGGAACTCAGCCTGCGCTGTGCTCACGCCGCGTGTTACTGCCGGTCAATGACGGTAGTCTGTATGCGTTGGACGCTGAAACCGGCGCTCTGTGCCCGGAATTCGGCGACAACGGTAAGCTGAACCTGCAGAGCAATCTGCCTTACAATAAAGTGGGTTCTTACGAACCAACGTCACCGCCTATCATCACCAGCACCACTATTGTGATGGCCGGTGCGGTCACCGATAACTACTCAACCAAAGAGCCGTCCGGTGTGATCCGTGGTTTCGATGTCAACACAGGTAAACTGCTGTGGGCCTTCGATACCGGCGCGAAAGATCCGAACGTGATTGCGGAAGGCGAGCAGCACTACACGCCGAACTCTCCGAACTCATGGGCTCCGGCGTCTTACGATGCCAAACTGGACCTGGTTTACCTGCCAATTGGTGTTTCGACCCCTGATATCTGGGGCGGTCACCGTACCCCGGAAATGGAGCGCTTTGCCACGGGTATGCTGGCACTGAATGCCACCACCGGTAAACTGGCCTGGTTCTATCAGACGGTTCACCACGATCTGTGGGATATGGACGTTCCGGCACAGCCAACGCTGGCTGATATCAACGACAAAGACGGTAACAAGGTTCCGGTCATCTACATTCCGACCAAAACCGGTGACATCTTTGTGCTGAACCGTACCAACGGTAAGCCTGTTGTTCCGGCACCGGAAATGAAGGTTCCGGGTGGCGCAGCCAAGGGCGATCACGTTTCCCCTACGCAGCCTTACTCTGAGCTGAGCTTCCGCCCGAAAGCGCAGCTGACCGGGAAAGATATGTGGGGTGCCACTATCTACGATCAGCTGATTTGTCGTGTGATGTTCCACCAGTTACGTTATGAAGGTCCGTTCACTCCGCCATCTGAGCAGGGGACTCTGGTGTTCCCGGGTAACCTCGGTATGTTCGAGTGGGGCGGTATTGCCGTGGATACCGATCGTCAGGTTGCGGTCACGAATCCAATGGCGCTGCCGTTTGTTTCCCGTCTGATCCCTCGTGGTCCGGGTAACCCGATTGAGCCGGATGAGAATGATAAGGGCGGTACCGGTACTGAGTCCGGTGTTCAGCCACAGTACGGCTTGCCGTACGGCGTGACGCTGAATCCGTTCCTGTCTCCGCTGGGCTTCCCGTGCAAACAGCCTTCATGGGGCTACATCTCTGCGGTTGACCTGAAAACCAATGATATCGTGTGGAAAAAACGTATCGGCACCGTGCGCGACAGCTCACCGGTTCCGCTGCCGTTTAAAATGGGTATGCCAATGCTGGGCGGACCGGTGACCACTGCCGGTAACGTGTTCTTCATTGCTGCCACCGCCGATAACTACCTGCGTGCATTCAACGTCTCTAACGGCAAACAGCTGTGGGAAGCGCGTCTGCCAGCGGGTGGCCAGGCGACACCAATGACCTATGAAGTGAACGGTAAGCAGTATGTGCTGATCGTTGCGGGTGGCCACGGTTCGTTCGGCACCAAGCTGGGTGATTACGTGAAAGCTTACGCGCTGCCTGACAGCAAATAAAGGCGGTTAACCTCGGGCGAGGCATGCTTCGCCCCTACGAATGATGCAAAGCAAGATCGCTCTTCGTAGGGGCCGGGTATGTCCGGCCTGTTTGACTCGTATCGACGACAATCCTGTAGGGGTCAGGCATGCTTCGCCCCTACGAATGATGCAAAGCAAGATCGCTCTTCGTAGGGGCCGGGTATGTCCGGCCTGTTTGACTCGTATCGACGACAATCCTGTAGGGGTCAGGCATGCCTGACCCGCAAAGCAAAAGGGCGACTGTGAAGTCGCCCTTTTTTTTATGCCAGCGTTTTCAGCGCCGTAATCTGTTCCCGCCAGCGGGCCAGCGCCGCTACTTCATCGTTCAGACTGAACGTTAACCCACTGGTCACCGTGGCATAAGGTGCCCGATGGGCGATCACCTGCTTAACCTCAGCGCTGAATACCGCCAGTTTAAGATCGGTCAGCGTTTCCGGGCGTGGCTCTGCCAGTGCCTGAATCTCCACCACCGCATCATTGAGTACCAGTGCCAGCGTGATCCTGCCATCCCGCTTCAGATTGCGCGTGGTGGTGGAGTCTGGCCAGATGGCAAACAGCAGCTCATTCGGGGAGCAGGCAATGATTTCCCCCAGGCTCAGCTGTGCCGCATACGGCCAGCCATTTTCACCCACGCTGGACAGACGAATCGCCTGATACCGATGGCTTTCAGGTATTGAGCCGTCAAGCAGGGTCAGCAGAGCAGGCGGCAGTGTAGGGTTGTTCATCAGTCGTTCCTTCAGTTGATTAGGGTACGACCATTTTACCACGAACAATCACTTTACCCGGTTTGACTTCACTTTCGGTGGCCCGGCGGACCGCCAGATTGATCACCTGCCAGGCCATCTCATGCAAATCATGGGCAATACACGGGAAGTGGAAGCCGTAAATCGGTGCATGTGAGATCTCATCAATACTGAACAGCGAAACGTCCTGCATTGGGCTCAGCTGATGATCGATGCAGGATTTAATGATCCCCTGCGATATCTGGTTATTACAGCCGACGAAATAGTCCGGCGGGGCGTGGTGGTCAAGATATTCACTGGTGACTCTGGCGGCGACGTCCATCAAAAAATCGGCGTACAGGACCTCGAAGCTGGCGATTTTACCCTGCAAGGCCGCGCTCAGGCCGGTCACGCGCTCGCGTGCCACGTTGGAGTCCTGTGGCCCGGAAACCACCACCACATGCTGCGCCTGCTGTTCCAGCAGATAACGGCCCGCCTGCAGGCCGCAGTCAAGATTATCAATATAAACCCCGCTACAGGCGCTGGCATCCAGCTCTCTATCGACCAGAATCACCGGGATATTCAGCGCTTCCAGCCGGTGCAGATAAGCGGGATGGTAGTTGCAGTCTGACGAGATTACCGACAGGACGATGGCATCAACGTTATAGCCGATCAGCTTATCGATGATACGGTTCTCATGCTCCTGCGACTCCCGCGAATCAAAAATCAGCGTATCGTACCCCGCTTTTTCCGCTTCCAGCGTCATCAACCGGGTCAGCCCCCCGAAAAACGGGTTGTTCATATCCGGATTAACAATACCGATGGTTTTACTGTCACGCGCACGCAGATTACGCGCTGCGGTGTTCACCACGTAGCCCATCTCTGTGGCGGTGGCCAGCACCCGTTTCAGGGTGTCCGGATGCACTTTTTCCGGATGGGTAAAGGCGCGGGAAACGGTGATTTTGCTGACGTTTGCTTCTGCTGCCACGCTTGAGAGCGTGGCTTTAACTTTCCGGCCTGACGGCAAGGTGAACTCCTGGATATCAAATCATTTTGTACCATTGATGTATCATGACAGATCCCCAGACATGATGCGAATCAATCCGCTACAGGCTCAGCCGAGGCGGTTAACGCGCGGGTCCGTAAACACATCAAGGTCATCACGGCTTTCCGAAGAGAATTCCGACACCACTGCACCCTGCTTGCCGGCCTGGAACCAGTGGCGGGTGTTGGGGGCAATGGTGTACTGCTCGCCAGGCCGCAGCAAAATAAAGTGCTGTGCGGTATACCACTGTTCCGCCCCTTCCGGTGGCTGGCAGGTGCCGTTATTCAGGGTCAGGCTCTCATCATCAACAAATAACCACACCTCGCCCCATCGACAGCGGAACGTCTCCTGTTTACCCGGTGTGCCGTTAAACGGCGGGTGCAGATGCTCCGGACAGGTCTGGTGTGGAAACAGTACCAGCTCCTTGGCGCAGTAGCGCGGGCTGTTGATATAGGTGAGCAGTTGCAGGCCGGAGAGAGGGTAGTCTGGCAGGCCAAAGGTGGCGATCTCGATCTGCTGCTCCTCAGCCGCGGTGAGCAATATCGACGCTTCCTGCAGGTAGTGAAGGGTCTGGCTGATGGCCTGTTGATGTGCGCTCATGATGATCCTCTAATGATTGTGTTGTTATCGATATCATTTTTTGTGTGAGTGTTTTTGATCTTTATCGCTTGTCTGATGCCATTATTGCCCCGTTTTTTCTCCCTGAGTTACAAAAATGCTAAAATTTTAACCGTGCTCACACATTTATCACGGCATTTCTTTTACTATCGGCGTCATATTGATGTTAACGGTATCATTTTATTATCAACAGGGAGTCATCCATGAAAGCATTGGTACTGCAGCAGGCAGGTAAAATTGCCATCGAGGATCGGGAGTTCAGCGAACATCTGGGCGATACCGATGTGCAGATCAAAATTCACTCTGTGGGTATCTGCGGCAGTGACGTTCACTATTATCAACACAGTCGCATCGGGCCGTTTGTGGTTAACGCTCCGATGGTGCTGGGCCATGAAGCCTCCGGTGTCGTGATGGCGGTGGGGAGTGCTGTTCGCCATGTGCAGCCTGGCGATCGTGTGTGTATGGAGCCAGGTATTCCGGATATGCAGTCGGCACAGTCGCGCGCCGGGATCTACAACCTTGACCCGGCCGTGCGTTTCTGGGCAACACCGCCGGTTCACGGCTGCCTGCGTGAAACGGTGATCCACCCAGCGGCCTTTACCTTCAAACTGCCGGATAACGTCAGCTTTGCCGAAGGCGCCATGGTGGAACCGTTGGCGATCGGCATGCATGCGGCGACCAAAGCCGCGATCAAACCCGGCGATATTGCGCTGGTGATCGGTGCCGGGCCGATTGGCGTGGTCACTGCCCTGGCTGCTCTGGCGGGCGGTTGCTCGGATGTCATTATCTGTGACCTGTTCGACGAAAAACTGCAGGTGGCGGCCAACTATACCGGCCTGCATGCGGTGAACAGTAAAGGGGATGCTCTGGCGCAAAAAGTGGCGCAGCTGACCAGCGGCAACGGCGTTGATGTGGTGTTTGAGTGCAGCGGGGCCAAACCGGCCATCGCCAGCATCAGCCAGCATATTGCACCGGGGGGAACTGCCGTGCTGGTCGGTATGCCGGTGGATGCCGCGCCGATGGATATTGTTGCCGCTCAGGCTAAAGAAGTGACCTTTAAGACCATTTTCCGCTACGCCAATATGTATCCGCGTACCCTGCGCCTGCTGAGTTCCGGCAAGCTGCGGGTGCAGCCGCTGATCACCCAGACCTATAAATTTGCCGACAGTGTGGCCGCCTTTGAACGCGCAGCCGCAGGCAACCCGACCGATATCAAAATCATGCTGGAAATGGAGTAAGTCATGGCGCTGTATGCGGGCATTGACTGTGGTACGCAAGGCACCAAGGTGGTGATTGTTGATGACCAGCACGGCACTATTCTCGGGAGCGGCAGTGCACCCCACGCGCTGATCAGCGACGCATCCGGCAGGCGTGAGCAGCAGGCTGAATGGTGGATTACGGCGTTGAAAGAGGCTTTTCACCAGGCCGTGGCAGCAGCGGGTATCGACCCGGCGCAGATCGCTGCGCTGGCGGTTTCCGGGCAGCAGCATGGCTTTGTGGCGCTGGATGAGGCGGGAGAGGTGCTACATACGGTCAAGCTGTGGTGTGACACCAGCACTGCCGAAGAAAATGCCTGGCTGCTGGCGCAGTTAGGGGGAGAGGAGGGATCGCTGGCGCAGCTGGGGCTCACCCTGGCCACTGGCTATACCGCCTCGAAAATCTTATGGTTCCGTCAGCAGCACCCGGAACTGTGGCAGCGGCTGGCGACCATGCTGCTACCGCATGATTATCTGAATTTTTGGCTGACCGGTGAACGGCGCGCAGAGTATGGCGATGCCTCGGGTAGCGGATTGTTTGATATTCGCCAGCGCTGCTGGGATCGCCGCACCGTCGAGCTGATTGATAACAGCGGGCGTTTATGGCGTGCGCTGCCGCCACTGGTGTCGGCAGAACAGCCTGTTGGCATCGTGTGCGAACGTGCTATTCAGGCGCTGGGGCTGCGTGCCGGTACGCTGGTTGCCAGCGGCGGCGGCGACAATATGATGGCGGCCATCGGCACTGGCAATATCCAGCCGGGCATGCTGACCATGAGTCTCGGCACCTCCGGGACGTTGTTCTCCTGCGCTGACAGCCCGGTGGTGGCGGATTCGGCGATGATCGCCGGTTTTTGCTCCAGCAGTAATGGCTGGTTGCCGCTGATCTGCACCATGAATGTGACCTCGGCCAGTACCGCGGTACAGAACCTGCTGCAACAGGATGTGGTGGCGTTTAATCGTGCGCTGGAAGAAGCGGAACCCGGGGCAGGCGGCATGCTGATGCTGCCGTTCTTTAACGGCGAACGTGTGCCGGAGCTGCCCGGAGCCCGGGCCAGTCTGTACAACCTCGACAGTAATAATTTCACCCCGGCCAACCTCTGCCTGGCGGTGGTGGAAGGGGCGACTTACGGTCTGCGTTATGGACTGGATCTGTTTCGCCAGCAGGGCATTGAGGTCAGTGAAATCCGCCTCACCGGGGGCGGAGCCAACAGCCCGCGCTGGCGGCAGATTGTTGCCGATGTGATGAACTGCCCCGTGGTCTGCCCGCAGGAGAAAGAGAGCGCGGCGCTGGGCGCCGCGATCCAGGCTATCTGGTGCCACCGTCTGGCGTCGGGCAGCCCTCAGCCTGCCGCCGCACTGCTGGCCCGGCTGTGCCAGCAGTTTGTACAGTTGGATGAGAGCACCCGTGCCCGGCCAGACGCTGAACGGCAGCGCCGCTATGCTGACCTTTATCAGCGCTATCTGCATCGGTTGCAGAAAGAATATGAGGTGACGTTATGAGTCAGTTAGCAGATGAATCCCAGGCTGCCATGCTGCTGGAAGTCAGCGGGGTGAAAAAGAGCTTCGGGCCGGTGGTGGCGCTGAAAAATGCAGAGTTCTGTCTGCGTCGTGGTTCGATCCATGCGCTGTGTGGCGGTAACGGTGCCGGGAAGTCGACCTTTCTCAGCATCTTGATGGGCTTTATTCAGCCGGACAGCGGCGACATCTTTATCAATGGAAAGCGCTGTGAATTCTCCCACCCGAAAGAAGCGCTTGCCGCAGGGATCGCTATTGTGCAGCAGGAACTGAGCACCATTGCTGACCTGACGGTGGCGGAGAATATCTGGCTGGGTCGCGAGCCGCGTCGCTTTGGCTTTGTCGATTTTGGCCGGATGAACCGACAAACGGCGGAGTTGCTGGCTGACCTGCATTTTACCCTGTCTCCAACGGAAAAAATGCGCAACCTCAGCGTGGCTGAACAGCAGTTGGTCGAGATTGCTAAAGCCCTGTCACACGCCAACGCCGATATCATCATTATGGATGAACCGACCTCGGCCATCGGTGAAGAGGACGTGCAGAAGATCTTCCAGGCCATCACCCGGCTGGCGGAGAAAGGCAAAGGGATTATTTATGTTTCTCACCGCCTGGCAGAAATTTTCCAGATTGCCGACAGCTATACCATCTTCCGTGACGGCAGCTATATCCATGAAGGGCTGCTGGGCGATATCACTCGTGAACAGTTGATTGAGCACATTATTGGCGGCGAATTTGACAGTGAATTTGCCAAGTTCAACCAGCCAGGTGAAGAAGTGATGATGCAGGTGAATAACCTGTGCTGGGGCAAGAAGGTGCGCGATATCAGCCTGACGCTGAGGCGCGGTGAGATCCTCGGGATCTACGGGTTGGTGGGTTCCGGGCGCAGCGAATTTCTCGATCTGATCTTTGGAATCGAACATGCGCACAGCGGCACCATTCAACTGGGGGAGAAGATCCTCGGGCGGCATTCGCCCAGAGAGGCTATCGACAGTGGGATTGCCTATGTCACTGAAGATCGGAAAGAAACCGGGTTGGTGCTATGCCGTTCGGTGAATGAGAACATTAATATCGCCTCGTTTCCCGCCATCAGCCGCGCCGGGTTTATCAGTGACAGCAAAGAGCGCCAGCGTACCCGTGAGATGATTGCGCGTTTTAATGTGAAAACCCCCGATGGCGACCAGCTGGTGGGCAATCTCAGCGGGGGTAATCAGCAAAAAGTGGTGCTGGGGCGCTGGGCGCTGCTGGAACCTCAGGTGATGCTGCTGGATGAGCCGACGCGCGGGATTGATGTGGGAGCCAAAAAAGAGATCTACCGTTTTATGTCGGAATTCGCGCTCAAGGATCGCGGCATTATTATGGTGTCCTCCGAACTGTCAGAAATTATTGGAATGAGCGACCGTATATTAGTCTTTAAAGATGGCGCGCTGGCCGGAGAACTGTCGGCTGAAAATGCCACCCAGGCTGAATTAATGAAGCTGGCGGTGTAATAATCTTTTTATAACGAGAGAGTAATTGTAATGAATTCGACATCTTCTCTGACTCCAGGGCTGTCTTTCTTTACGCGTAATAAACGCCGGATGCATAAATACGGCATTATTATCGCCTTTTTTGTGCTGTGCCTGATTGTCACCGTAATTGGTGAAGTGCAGGTCGCGAACGGTGCGTGGAGCAGTAATTATTTTCTCAGTCATGAAAATACGCTGATTGTATTACGCCAGGTGTCTATTAATGGCATTCTCGCCATCGGAATGACCTTTGTTATTATTACCGCCGGGGTGGATCTGTCGGTCGGCTCTGTTCTGGCGCTAAGCGGCATTGTCGCGGCGCGCTTTGCCACCACCAACAGCGGGCTGGCCATCGGTGATACGGCACATGCGGTCATTATGCCGTTAATCGTCGCGCTGGGGATCGGCATTGTCTGTGGCCTGCTGAACGGTACGATTCTGGCTCGCTACCGCCTGCAACCGTTTATTGTCACCATGGGAATGCTGTCGGCAGCGCGTGGCCTGGCACTGCTGACCACCGATGGTAATCCGGTATCACAGCTAAACCCTGACTTTCGCGCCCTGGGTAACGGGTATCTGCTGGGCATCCCGCTACCGGTGATTATTTTTATCGTGTTGTTTGCACTGGCCTGGATACTGCTGAATAAAACGCTGTTTGGCCGCTATGTCTATGCCGTCGGGGGGAATCAAAAAAGTGCCCGCACCTCCGGGATCAGCGTGGTGAAAATCAAAGTGCTGGTCTACACCCTGTGTGCCGCGCTGGCGGGGATTGCTGGCCTTATCCTGACGGCACGCACCGGCTCGGCGCAGACCAATGCCGGGGCTGCCTATGAGCTGGATGCGATAGCGGCAGTGGTGATTGGTGGCACCAGTATGGCGGGCGGCGTGGGTACGCTGGTCGGCACGCTGTTCGGTATTTTAATTATTGGCGTCATGAATAATGGCCTGGATCTGCTGGGCGTTCAGTCTTATTACCAGCAGATTATTAAAGGGGCATTAATTGTGGTGGCAGTGTTGCTTGACCCGTCGCGTAAACAACAACGCGATTAATCATATTTTCCTGATGACATAAAAATATCACCCTACATAACCAGGAGTTTTCATGAATAAGTTGACTAAAATAGCGTTGCTGACGTCCGGTCTGTTAATGGGCAGCAGCGTGATTGCCCAGGCCGCACCGATTAAAATAGCGGTACTGATGTACGGTATGAAAGCTGAATTTGTACAGCTGATGGAAAAAGCAGGTAAAGAACACCCGGCAGTAAAAAGCGGCGAAGTACAGCTGACGGTGTATGACGGCCGTTACGATCCGCTGGTACAGAATAATCAGGCAGAAACCGCCATTCAGACCCATGTTGATGCCATCATCATCAACCCGATGGACTATGAAGCCAATATTGACGTGGTGACAATGGCCAACGAAGCCAAAATTCCGGTGGTGGTGACCAATGCGCGACTGAATACCGACAAAATGACCTCTGAGGTGGTATCCGATGACGTGCTGGGTGGCTATCTGGAAGCGAAGGCCGTGCTGAAAAAAATCAACTGCAAAGGCAACGTGGTGATTATTGAAGGGCCGAAGGGCGGCAGCGGCGAGATCCAGCGCGGTCAGGGTAACGATAAAGCCATTGCCGAATGTGGCGCCGGGAATGTGAAGGTGCTGGAACGCAAAACCGCAAACTGGTCACGTGCTGAAGCGCTACCGCTGATGGAGAACTGGCTGCAGAAGCACCGGGGCCAGATTAACGGCGTGATCGCGCAGAATGATGAAATGGCGCTGGGTGCCATTGAAGCGATAAAAGGAGCCAATCTGAATGTGAAAGATTTTGCTATCGCCGGGGTAGACGGTGTGTCTGACGCTATCCGCGCGGTGCAGGCGGGTGAGATGGTGTCTATCTTGCAGGATGCCCACGCACAGATGCAGGGTTCGATTGACGTCGCGGTGCGTGCGGTGAAAGGGGAGAGTTACCAGCCGCAGTCCACTATCTGGAAACAGTACGCCGATAAGATGGCGTGGGATGATGGCAAAGCAAAACGCTACTCCGTACCCTGGACGGAAGTGACTTCGGATAATGCCACCCAGCTGCTGGATGCGCGTAAATAATACCGCTTCGGGTCACCGGCCTTGTGCCGCTGGCCCGCTATCATTTCTGTATATCCCAATATGTTTTGCAACAAAATAATGAAATTTTTTTTATATTTTAGGTTTTTCCTAAGCGAATAAGTACACAACCCCTTTTATAGCTAAACCATCCATCAACCAGACTGATTTAATCTTTCCTCAGTTGGCTTCTCTTAATCTTCCCCTAAGTATTTTCATTTAAGCTCCATATATCCGGATGTTGCTATGCTTTTTTGCTCACTTTTGACGCTGCATGGCAATGGCTGGCGTTTTATTGTTCAAATGAGGCGGGGGTGGCATAACGACCAGTAGAATGAAAAATATGCAGTGATTCGTTAAGGGTTGAGAGAGGGGAATCGCAGCCTCTGCTATCCTCACTCATCATTCGTGGTGTTAATTGTTTAATGGATGTAATCAATGACAGACTTTTTGCCTTTCTCACGTCCGGCAATGGGTGCGGAAGAACTGGCCGCCGTCGCCGAGGTGTTACGTTCAGGATGGATCACCACCGGCCCCAAAAATCAGCAGCTTGAACAGGCATTTTGCCAGCTTACCGGGAATCGTCATGCGATTGCCGTTAGCTCGGCAACGGCCGGGATGCACGTCACGCTAATGGCACTGGGAATAGGGCCGGGTGATGAAGTGATCACCCCCTCGCTGACCTGGGTTTCAACGCTGAATATGATCGTTCTGCTGGGGGCGACTCCGGTGATGATCGACGTGGACCGCGATACGCTGATGGTGACACCGGCGTTGATTGAGGCGGCCATCACCCCACGGACCAAAGCCATTATTCCGGTACATTATGCCGGAGCACCGGTTGATATCGATGCCATTCGCACGCTGGCTGAACAGCGGGGGATTGCGGTTATCGAGGATGCGGCCCATGCAGCAGGTACTCACTATCGCGGGCAGCATGTGGGTCGCCGCGGTACGGCAATTTTCTCATTTCACGCGATTAAAAATATGAGCTGTGCCGAAGGCGGGCTGGTGGTTACCGATGATGATGCCCTGGCGGATCGCGTGCGCAGTCTGAAATTCCACGGGCTGGGTGTCGATGCCTTTGATCGTCAGACCCACGGTCGTGCGCCGCAGGCCGAAGTGATCATGCCCGGCTTCAAATATAACCTCGCCGATATCAATGCGGCGATTGCGCTGGTGCAGTTGGATAAGCTGACAGCCAACAATGCCCGACGTGAGCAAATTGCGTTGCGTTACCTCGAGGAGCTTTCCGATACCCCGTTCCTGCCTCTGACACAACCTGACTGGCCCCATCACCACGCCTGGCACCTGTTTATCCTGCGCGTTGACCCTGAGCTGTGCGGTATCAGCCGCGATGAACTCATGCAGGCGCTGAAGGAGCAGGGTATCGGCAGCGGGCTTCACTTCCGGGCGGCGCATACGCAGAAATATTATCGTGAACGCTTCCCTCACCTGTCCCTGCCGCAGACCGAATGGAACTCAGAGCGTATCTGCTCGATTCCCCTGTTTCCGGGAATGACTGACGACGATGGCCGCCGCGTGATTGTGGCACTGCGTAAGCTGGCAAAGAGATAAGAGATGACAGAACAACCGATCAACAAACTCTCCGTTGTGATCCCGGTGTACAACGAGCAGGAAAGCCTGCCCGAACTGCTCCGCCGTACGGAGGCTGCCTGCGCGCAACTGGCTATCGATTATGAAATTTTACTGGTCGATGACGGCAGCAGCGATGCGTCGGCCGAGATGCTCACTGCCGCCGCAGAGGCACCGGATAGCCATATTGTGGCGGTGTTGCTGAACCGTAACTACGGCCAACATTCGGCGATCATGGCCGGCTTCAGCCATGTTAGCGGTGACCTGATTATCACACTTGATGCCGACCTGCAAAACCCCCCTGAAGAGATCCCGCGCCTGGTGGAAACGGCCCGGAAGGGCTACGACGTGGTGGGCACCGTGCGGCAAAACCGTCAGGACAGCTGGTTCCGTAAGCGTGCTTCACGCCTGATCAATCATCTGATTCAACGCACCACGGGTAAAGCAATGGGTGACTACGGTTGCATGCTGCGAGCCTACCGACGTCATATTGTCGATGCCATGCTGCACTGCCATGAGCGCAGTACTTTTATCCCTATTCTGGCGAACACCTTTGCCCGGCGGGCCACAGAGATCCCGGTGCTGCACGCCGAACGCGAATTTGGCGATTCCAAATATAGCCTGATGCGCCTGATCAACCTGATGTATGACCTGATCACCTGCCTGACAACCACGCCACTGCGGCTGTTAAGCGTGTTTGGCAGCGTGATTGCGTTGGCGGGTTTTGCAATTTCCCTGCTGCTGATTGGACTGCGCCTGTTCCTTGGCCCGCAGTGGGCAGCAGAAGGGGTATTTATGCTGTTTGCCGTGCTGTTCATTTTTGTCGGCGCACAGTTTATTGGCATGGGGCTGCTTGGCGAGTATATCGGGCGTATCTACAACGATGTGCGCGCCCGTCCCCGTTATTTTATTCAGCGCGTTGTTAGCCGCGACGCCAACTCCACACAGGATAAATCATCATGAAAGCCGTAGTTTTTGCCTACCATGATATGGGCTGCACCGGGATCCGGGCGCTGGCTGAAGCGGGTTTTGACATCTGCGCGATTTTTACCCACGCGGATCATCCCGGCGAGAATCACTTCTTCGGGTCCGTCGCACGTACCGCCGCGCAGTTGGGTGTGCCGGTTTATGCGCCGGAGGAGGTTAACCATCCTCTGTGGATTGACCGCATCCGCGAGATGAAACCTGACGTGATTTTCTCATTCCACTACCGCCAGATGCTGAGCGACGAGATCCTCGCCTGTGCGCCAGTGGGGGCGTTTAATCTGCATGCCTCATTGTTGCCGAAGTATCGTGGCCGCGCGCCACTGAACTGGGTGCTGGTTGACGGTGAAGAAGAAACCGGTGTCACGCTGCATCGCATGGTGAAACGCGCCGATGCCGGGGCGATTATCGCCTGTGAGAAGGTGGCGATTGCGGCGGAAGATACTGCGCTGACGCTGCATTATAAAGTGTGTGAGAGTGCGAAACAGCTGCTGATGCGCAGCCTGCCAGACATTCTGCGTGGCAGTTTTATTGCCGTCGAACAGGATGAACGCAAAGCCACCTATGTCGGACGACGAACCCCGGAAGACGGACGCATCGACTGGCAGCAGCCAGTGCAACGTACCCATAACCTGGTACGTGCGGTCACCGATCCCTGGCCGGGGGCGTTCAGCTATGTGGGGGCCGCGAAGTTTATCATCTGGCAGTCCAAAATCTGCCACAACTGGCCGGTGACAAAGCCCGGTACGGTACTTTCCGTTTCGCCATTTGTGGTCGCCTGCGCAGAGGGTGCGTTGGAAGTGGTAACCGGGCAAAGCGAGAGCGGTGTCTACATGCAGGGCAGTCAACTGGCGCAAACCCTTGGGCTGGTGGCCGGTGCCCTGCTGCATAACCAGCCGGTGGCAGCGGCAAAACGCAGAACCCGTGTACTGATCCTTGGTGTCAATGGCTTTATCGGTAACCACCTGACTGAGCGCCTGCTGGCCGATGATCATTTCGAAATTTTCGGGCTGGACATTGGCTCTGATGCCATCAGCCGCTTCGTGGGCCACGAGCGTTTTCATTTTGTCGAAGGGGATATCAGTATTCACTCGGAGTGGATCGAGTACCACATTAAGAAATGTGATGTGGTATTACCCCTGGTGGCGATTGCCACGCCGATCGAATACACCCGCAACCCGCTGCGCGTGTTTGAACTGGATTTTGAAGAAAATCTGAAGATCATTCGCGATTGTGTGAAGTACAAAAAGCGCATTATTTTCCCCTCCACCTCGGAGGTCTATGGCATGTGTACGGATGACACTTTCGATGAAGATCACTCGAATCTGGTGGTCGGGCCGATCAATAAACAGCGCTGGATCTATTCCGTCTCGAAACAGTTACTGGATCGGGTGATCTGGGCTTATGGAGAAAAAGAGGGGTTGCGGTTTACGCTGTTCCGGCCTTTCAACTGGATGGGACCGCGCCTGGATAACCTTAACGCGGCACGTATCGGCAGCTCGCGTGCCATTACTCAGTTGATCCTGAATCTGGTGGAAGGATCGCCGATTAAGTTGATTGACGGCGGGCGGCAGAAGCGCTGCTTTACCGATATCCGTGACGGCATTGAAGCGCTGTTCCTGATTATCGAGAATAAGCAGCAGAACTGCGATGGTCAGATTATCAATATCGGTAACCCGGATAACGAAGCCAGTATTAAAGAGCTGGCCGAACAGCTGCTGGCCAGTTTTGAACGGCACCCGCTGCGTCACCAATTCCCGCCATTTGCCGGTTTTCGCGAGGTGGAAAGTAGCAGCTATTATGGCAAGGGATATCAGGATGTGGAGCACCGTAAACCGTCGATCCGTAATGCGAAGCGTCTGCTGAACTGGCAGCCGGAGGTGGCTATGAACTACACCATTGATGCCACGCTCGACTTCTTCCTGCAAACCGTTGAACAGGGCGAGATTGTCGAATGATCAATGTGGGTTTACGCATTGATGTGGATACCTGGCGCGGCACCCGGGACGGTGTGCCGCGCCTGCTCTCCATTCTTGAACGTCAGCAAACCCGCGCCAGCTTTTTCTTCAGCGTTGGGCCGGATAATATGGGCCGCCATTTATGGCGGCTGCTAAAACCGCGTTTTCTGTGGAAGATGCTGAGGTCAAACGCGGCTTCACTCTACGGCTGGGACATTCTGCTGGCGGGTACAGCCTGGCCCGGACGACGTATCGGCCAGGGGCTGGTCGATACGATCCGTCAGGCAAGCTTGCAGCATGAAACAGGGATGCACGCCTGGGATCATTTTGCCTGGCAGACCTGGGCGGGCGTATGGCCTGCAGGGAAGCTGAGTGAAGAGGTCCGCCGGGGCGTTGAGGCACTCAGCGAACTGACCGGGCAACCCGTAACCTGTTCAGCCGCAGCGGGCTGGCGTGCCGATGGCCGTGTCCTCACCGCTAAACAGGCTTTTGACTTTCGTTATAACAGCGACTGTCGGGGCACAGAGCCTTTCCGGCCAATACTGCCAGATGGGCGGCTGGGAACCGTGCAAATCCCGGTGACGTTACCGACGTGGGACGAAGTGGCAGGGACGCGTGTCGATCCTGCGCACTACAACGCGTTCATCCTTGATGAGATCGCTCGCCAGCCGGGCGTGCCGGTTTACACCATCCATGCGGAAGCGGAAGGGATCGTGCTGGCGGACAAATTTGATGCACTGCTGACGGAGGCGCGACAGCGGGGGATTCGTTTCTGTCCATTGGGCGAGCTGCTGCCGCAGGACCTCTCGCAACTGCCGACAGGCAAAGTGATTCGGGGTAGCTTCCCCGGCCGTGAAGGTTGGCTGGGATGCCAGCAACTCGCTGAGTGATTGTGGATGAAATACACCCGTTATGCATTATTACTGCCCCTGTTGTATGCACTCTATTACCTGCTCCCTCTTGAGTTCCGGGCGCTGTGGCAGCCGGATGAAGTTCGCTATGCGGAGATCAGCCGTGAAATGCTGGTCAGTGGGAACTGGGTGGTGCCGCACTTTCTTGACCTGCGCTATTTTGAGAAGCCGATCGCCGGGTACTGGATCAATAACCTCAGTCAGTGGATCTTTGGCGGCAATAACTTCTCCGTGCGTTTTGGCTCAGTGCTTTCTGTGTCACTCAGTGCATTGCTGATTTACTGGCTGGCGTTTTGTCTGTGGCGTAAGCGTGCGACGGCGCTGTTGTCTGCGGTGATCTTCCTCACCTGCATGTTGGTCTATTGCATCGGGACTTATGCGGTGCTGGACCCGATGATCACGCTATGGCTGACGGCTGCGATGTGCAGCTTCTGGCTGGTTGGGCAGGGGGGGAGCCGGCGGCAGAAAACAGCGGGTTGGTTACTGCTGGGGCTGGCCTGTGGTATGGGGTTTATGACCAAAGGCTTTCTGGCGCTGGCGGTTCCGGTGGTGGCAATTGTGCCGTGGATGGTCTGGCAGCGCCGAGTGAAAGAGCTGATGTTATGGGGACCGCTGGCCTTGCTCAGCGCGGCGCTGATCTCGGCACCCTGGGCCATCAGCATTGCCCGACAGGAACCCGACTTTTGGCATTATTTCTTCTGGGTGGAGCATATTCAGCGCTTTGCTGAGAATGATGCTCAACACAAAGCACCGTTCTGGTATTACATTCCGGTACTGATTGCCGGGGCACTTCCGTGGCTTGGTCTACTGCCGGGGGCGCTACATCGGGCCTGGCGGGAACGGCAGGGCGCTGTGGGTTCCGCTTATTTACTCGGTTGGGTGGTGATGCCGCTGCTGTTTTTCAGTGTGGCGAAAGGCAAACTGCCGACCTATATCCTGCCCTGTTTTGCACCGCTGGCGATGCTGCTGGCCCATCATGCGATGGCACTCTCCGCCGCGGGGCGACGCGGGCTGAAAGCCAACGGCGTGATCAATCTGGTGGTGGGGATTGTGCTGCTGCTGGCGATGGTGCTGATCGTGGCCCCCTGGGGCCTGCTCAGGCAGCCGGTGTATGCCCGACATGAGGTGATTAAAGTACTGCTGGGGGCGACAGCATTTCTCTTTTGGGCACTGGTGGGCGCGGCCAGCCTGGTGGAGGGCGCGAAGCACTGGCGGCTGGCGGCGCTGTGTCCGTTGGGGCTGGCGCTGGTGGTGGGGGCGGCGATCCCCGATAAAGTGATCAATTCCAAACAGCCGCAGCCGTTTATTGCCGATTTCAGCCGGGATTTGCAGCAGAGCCGCTTTGTGCTGTCGAACAATATTGGTACGGCATCGGCGCTGGCCTGGGAACTGAAGCGCAGCGATATTTTATTATTAGACCAACCGGGTGAGCTGGCCTACGGTTTGGGCTATGCCGATGGTGCCGATCGTCTTATTTCTACTGCGGATTTTGCGCAGTGGCTGAGCGCGCATCGGCGTGAAGGTAATGTATCGTTGATGATGAAATTAGCCTCTGAGGACAACAAGGTGGATGAGCGTATCCCTGCACCTGACCGTCTCTACCAGCAAGGGCGGATGCTGTTTTATCTCTATCGGCAGCAGCCGTGAATATGCTGCTGATTGTCCTGGCCAGCCTGCTGAGCTGTGGCGGGCAGTTGTGCCAGAAGCAGGCGACGATGCGTGAGGGTCGCCGTCATTTTCTGGTGTGGCTGACGGCAAGCATATTGTTGCTGGGGATGGCGCTGCTGGTGTGGCTGCGTGTGTTGCAGACTGTGCCGGTGGGGGTCGCTTACCCCATGCTGAGTCTTAACTTTATTTTTGTGACCTTAGCCGCGCGCTGGCTGTGGCAGGAAGCGATTTCATGGCGTCATGGACTGGGCATTGTGCTGATTGTGGCCGGCGTGGCGGTGATGGGGAGCTATACCTGATGGGCCTGCTGTATGCTTTTTGCAGTGTGCTGCTGATCAGTGCCGCGCAGTTGATGATGAAGTGGGCGATGGTACAGCTTCCCGCTATCGATCAGCTCGCGCTATTCAGCGCGGCGCTGCTCAGCGTCTCTTTACCCACGCTGGTGCTCTCCGGCGGGCTGCTGGCCTACGCTCTGTCGATGATGTGCTGGTTACTGGCCTTACAGCGTCTGCCGCTGAGCCGGGTTTATCCGCTGTTGAGTCTGAGTTATCTGCTGGTATGGACGGCAGCACTGTGGTTGCCTGGGATGAATGAAATTTTTCTCTGGGGCAAGCTGGTGGGCGCGGCACTGATCCTCGTCGGGCTGCTATTGATATTCTGGCCGGGGAAAAAGGCCCACAGATAATGCTATCATCGCGCGATTCATTACACAGAGTCTGTTAAAAACATGAACCCTTCACTCCCCCTCCTGCAGGTCAGGGAGGTCTCGTTTGTGCGTCAGGGTAAAACGCTGTTGTCGCCCGTGTCCTTTGAGCTTCACAAGGGCGAATTCCTCTGGCTAACGGGGCCATCCGGGGCAGGTAAAAGTACCCTGCTGAAAATTATTGCTTCCCTGCTTGATGCGTCCGGCGGTGAAGTGAGGTTTAACGGTCAGCCGATTATTGAGTTGAAACCCGAACAGTATCGCCAGCGGGTATCCTACGTGTTTCAGACCCCCCAGCTGTTTGGCCGTTCGGTGTATGACAATCTCTCTCTGCCCTATCAGATCCGCCAGCAGCCCGTAGATCGCCAGCATCTCGGCGACGAGCTGGAGCGATTGGGGCTGCCACCCGCAATGCTGGATACCTCAATTGATCAACTCTCCGGTGGGGAAAAACAGCGTGTGGCGCTGCTGCGCAATGTACAGTTTCGCCCGGATATCCTGCTACTGGACGAAATCAGTAGCGCGTTGGATGACGTGAATAAACGGAGGGTAGCGCAGTTGATCGACCAGCAGGTCGCGCAAGGAAGTGCGGCGATCTGGATCAGTCACGACAGCGTAGAAACAGATGATGGCAGACGGCAGCTCCGGCTGTCGCCTGCAGCAACGGAGGGTCAGTATGAACCAGCATAATATTACCAATGAATCACTGGCGCTGGCCTTAATGCTGGTGGTGATTGCACTGCTGGTCAGCAGCAAGGAGCGGCTGGGGCTGGAAAAAGACATCATCTGGAGCGTGGCGCGCGCCATTGTGCAGTTGGTGATTGTTGGCTATGTGCTCAAGTATATTTTCGATCTGAACAATCAGTGGCTGACCGTGTTGATGGTGCTGTTTATCTGCGTAAATGCCGCGTTGAATGCCAAAAAGCGCAGCCGCGCCATCGACAGAGGCTTTCTGATTTCGTTTATTGCCATCACCTCGGGTACTACGCTGACGCTGACCATTTTGCTGCTCAGTGGCGCGATTGAGTTTATGCCCATGCAGGTGATCCCGATCTCGGGAATGATTGCGGGCAATGCGATGGTGGCGGTGGGGTTATGCTTCAGTAATCTGAATCAGCGGTTTAGTGATAATCGCCAGAAGGTAGAGGAGATGCTGAGTCTGGGAGCGAGTGCAAAGCGGGCATCGACGTCTATCGTGCGCGACAGCATACGCGCAGCCATGATCCCCACGGTCGATGCAGCAAAAACGGTTGGTCTGGTGAGTTTACCGGGCATGATGTCCGGTCTGATTTTTGCCGGTATTGATCCGGTAAAAGCCATTAAGTATCAGATTATGGTGACCTTTATGTTGCTCGGCACCGCAAGCCTGTCGACCATCATTGCAGGTTATCTGGCGGCCCGCCGTTTTTATACCGCACGCGTGCAGTTGAAATAATCGTTGGCACCCGTCATGGCCGACCATTTTTTCCGGTCGGCCATGACATTTCTATGCCGGCAGTGTCGCTGACATCAGAAATTCACATTGGCGCTCAGGCCACCGATAAACGCGTCTTTAACCCCACTGACCGCGCCGGGAGAGGCGACATATTGCAGATTAGGGCGCAGGTTCAGCCAGTTAGTGGCGTGGACGTTATAGTAAACTTCGTAGTTCCATTCGGAGCCGTGCTGAACGGGCAGATACGTCGGGCTGTTATAACGGGACTCGCCGTTGTATTGATTGGTTTCGTGCTGCATTTTACCGTAGTCACTGTTGACGTGAATACGCGCGGCCCCGACACCTATCTCATCCTGCGCACGTGCCGCAAAGGGTCCTTTCCAGGTGAAGGATACCGCCTGGTAATGATCGGTTTTCGAGGTTTTATGATCGTTCATCACCGCCTGTACGGTTAAGCCCAGGCCCCGGTTGACATCGCCGTCGGTTGCAGTTAACTGCTGTTGCAGCAGCACATAACCACCATAGGCTTTCGCCTGGCCGCCGTAGCCGCCATTATGGTAGCTGGCGTATTTATCGCCGTTAACCGAGGAGTAGTAGCCACCGATACGGTAGTTCCCCGGCAGCTTGTTGGCACCCAGCAGGGGTGTCCAGCCAAATTCAAAGGGGACCAGGTTACCCAGGCTCGGGCTGCCGTCGAGGTAGAAGCCGTTACCGCGATCGTAGTTATTACGGTTCTGGTTATAAAAGCCCACCTGGAAGAACATGTCGTCCGGCAGGTTCAGTTTTACGCGACCGCCCCATTGTGAGACCGGCCAGTTAAACCAGCGGTCTCCGCGCCAGTTACCCGGCTGACCGCTGCCAAAGGCCAGGTTCTGGAATTTGCTGTCGAATGCATCAAAGTCTTCACCCGTGGTCACGCGACCGGCTTTGATTTCAACCCGATGATCAAAGAAACCCTTGTTTACCCAAAATTGGGTCAGACGCCAGGTCTGCCCACGCCCCCAGACTTCTTCCACTGAGGACAAGCCGCCTGTCCGCGGATCGTTGATGTGCTGGGTCAGGTCGCGACCGTTCCGGCTGGTCACCGTGAACTGGACCTGTGTGTCATCCCAGTTGAGGAGTTTTTCCAGATCGAGAGTGGTGCCGAAGGCCCACTGATCGGTATAACGGGCAGTGGTGGAGGTGTTATACCCTCCGGCGAGATTACTGGCCGACTCCATGGTGTAGTTGACCTGGAAATCGGCACCTTCCCTTTTTAATTCGCTGCGATAGCCGTCCCAGTCGCCAAACAGATAATCCGAATCCAGACTGAGAGGGCGCATTTCTGCCCCTGCGGGGGCCGAAGCCCATAACAGTGCGCTTCCGCACATCATCAGCATGGCATGTTTACTCGTCCATTGAAAAACACCGTAATGATTCATTTATCTCTCCTTGTTATGAATAATCGTCTTGCCAACAAGCATTTTGGGCATCCAGGCGTCAGAAATTAATACCCGCGCCGAGTCCGCCCACAAACAGATGTGAATTTTCGCTCACAGCACCGGGCTTGGTGCTGGATTGCAGGTTAGGCCGCAGTATCAAGTGAGGCGTTAAGCGGTAGTTGTAATAGAGGTTGTAATTAAATCCGTCGCCCCGCATCAGCGGTTGCGGTTGATTATCGCGATATTCTTCAGGAATGGCCGGCGTATCTGCCTGAGGGGAAATAATTTCTGTTGATGGTGGCGGCTGATGCAGATAAAAACGTTCTGGCAGGGCAGATGCGTTAGCCACCATGAACAGCGTGGCAATACCGAGACACTGTTTAAGACAGGCTATTCTTTCCATGAGTTCACCTCTTATTATGATTATCTAATCGGTTTTTTAGCCCGATGAAGTACATCACAATGTGGTTAACCCGTTTCGCTATTAAGTGCTCTGGAGAGCGCCCATAAAAAAACGCCCACGAGGGGCGTTCAGAGTGTGATCAGGTCAGATCGAGCTTAGCGGCGGCCAAAAATCTTGGCGGCCAGGAAGCCTACACCGGCGGCAATCGCCAGTGAAACCAGGGGAGAATCCTGGGTTTTACTTTTCACGCAGTCCAGCGCATCATCCACGGCGTAAGAGGCTTTTGCTGCCTGCTGACGCACTTTTCCTCTGAATTCATGCTCCGGCGAGTCTACGGCTTTACCAAACTCTTCCTGCCCTTTGCCGACGGCTTCTTGCGCTTTATCGTTCGCTTTATCAAACAGACTCATTGTGCCTCCTTTTGATGGCATGATTTCCTGAAACGACTTTAAGCGTAGTTCATCTGTCGCGCTTTGCCGGAGCACTTATGTGTAAAAATATGAATGAAGGTGCCAGATACTGACAAAAAAGAGGGCAGATCAACGATCTGCCCTCTTTTGTCGGGAGCGTTAAGCTCCCGTGCTGCCAGTGATATTCTGCATAAGACTCAGGGTATCAATGGTAGCCTTCGTCCGGCTTGATCTTGCCGCGGAACACATAGTAGCTCCAGAAGGTATAGACCAGAATCACCGGAATAATCAGCAGACCACCGACTAACATAAAGCCCTGACTCTGCGGCGGGGAGGCGGCATCCCAGATGGTGATGGAAGGGGGAATGATATACGGCCAGATACTGATACCCAGTCCGGTAAAGCCCAGGAATACCAGCGCCAGGGTCAGCAGGAATGGCGTGTAGTGCGCGTGGCGTTGCAGTGCGCGCCACAGTGCCCAGGATGCCGCCATAACCAGTAAAGGAACCGGTAAAAACCAGAACAGGTTAGGCAGGGTGAACCAGCGTTGCATAATGCTGGTATGTGCCAGCGGTGTCCAGATGCTGACGATGGCCATCACGACCAGCAGGCCGATCAGCAGCGGTTTGGTCAGCGCCGTCATTTTCCTGTGCAGTTCATTCTCGGTCTTCATGATAAGCCATGTGCTACCCAGCAGGGCATAGGCCAGAACCAGACCAACACCGCAGAACAGCGTAAACGGCGTCAACCATGCCAGTGCCGGACCGCTGTACGTACGGTTGGTCACTTCAAAGCCGTTGATAAACGCGCCCAACACCACACCCTGACTGAAGGTTGCCACGTAAGAACCGCCGATAAACGCTTTATCCCAGAACGGACGGTGTTCTTCCGTTGCTTTAAAACGGAACTCAAACGCCACGCCACGGAAAATAAGACCGATCAGCATGATGGTGAGCGGGGCCGCCAGGGCGCTGGTGATCACCGCGTAGGCCAGCGGGAAAGCACCGAACAGTGCAGCCCCCCCGAGGATCAGCCAGGTTTCGTTGCCATCCCATACCGGGGCAACGGTGTTAACCATCATATCGCGCTCAATCGGATCTTTATTGAACGGGAACAGGATACCGATACCCAGATCGAAACCATCCATGATGATATACATCAGGGTGGCGAAGATGATGATAGTAAACCAGATAATTGAGAGATCGATGCCCACCTTACTTCTCCTCCTGCGGCGAATGTAATTTTTCCTGCACCGCAGACAGCGGGCGAGACGGAGTATGTGATGTGCCTGGGCCGCCTTCTGGCGTATGGTCACCTTCACCGGCCTGCGGGCCTTTCTTAATCAGGTTCGCCAGATAGCTGTAGCCGACGCCAAAGACGGCGCAGTACACCAGCAGGAACGCGATCAGGCTGATGCTCATTTGCAGCGTGCTGTGCAGCGATACGGCATCACGCGTGCGCAGCAGGCCATAAATAACCCACGGCTGACGGCCAATTTCGGTGGTAATCCAACCCGCCACCAGAGCAATCAGACCGGAAGGCCCCATCAACAGGACAAACCACAGGAAAGGACGAGAAGTATACAGGCGCTGACCGCGACGCATCCACAGGCTGACAACACCCAGCAAAATCATCAGCATACCCAGCGCAACCATCACGCGAAACGACCAGAACACCACGGTGGAGTTAGGACGATCTTCTTTCGGGAAGCTTTTCAGTGCCGGTACCTGTTTATCCAGGCTGTGGGTCAGGATCAGGCTACCGAGGTAAGGAATCTCCAGCGCGTACTTGGTACGCTCTTCTTTCATATCCGGGATGCCGAACAGGATCAGCGGGGTCGCTTCTCCCGGAGGATTCTCCCAGTGACCTTCAATCGCCGCGATTTTTGCAGGCTGATGTTCCAGCGTATTCAGGCCGTGGGCATCGCCAATCATTGCCTGAATCGGCGAGACGATCAGTGCCATCCACAGAGACATCGACAGCATTTTACGCACCGCTGGCGTATCGTTTTTACGCAGCAGATGCCATGCGGCAGAGGCACCCACAAAGAAGGCAGTCACCAGGAAAGCGGCGACGGACATATGCAGCAGGCGATAAGGGAAGGACGGGTTGAAGATAATTTTGAACCAGTCCACCGGTATCACAATGCCGTTTTCCAGCGCGTAACCTTGCGGCGTCTGCATCCAGCTATTGGAGGCCAGGATCCAGAAGGTGGAGATAATCGTGCCCAGCGCGACCATACAGGTCGCGAAGAAGTGCAGGCCACGGCTGACACGGTTCCAGCCAAACAGCATCACCCCGAGGAAGCCAGCTTCAAGGAAGAATGCGGTAAGCACTTCGTAGGTCAGGAGCGGGCCGGTAATACTGCCTGCAAACTGCGAAAATCCTGCCCAGTTGGTCCCAAACTGATAGGCCATCACCAGACCCGATACCACCCCCATACCGAAGTTAACGGCAAAGATTTTTGACCAAAAATGATAAAGGTCGCGATAGACCTCATTTTTGCTTTTCAGCCACAGACCTTCGAGCACGGCGAGAAAACTGGCCAGGCCAATGGTGATGGCGGGAAAGAGAATGTGGAAGGCTACGGTGAAACCAAACTGTATCCTCGCCAGATGGAACGCATCTAATCCGAACATTGCTTACCTCGATCTAACATGAACAACTGCCTTTTATTTTTTTACCCACGGTTAACAAATAGGTGACATATAGCAAAAAAGAAAATGTGTCAGCCGGGGGACTTCTCATCGGAGATTTGATCCTAAGACCAAAGCAGGTGAAGAAGTAGCAACAGTAATAGTGAACTGGCCTATAACAGTAACGATTATTACGAGTAATTGTTTCGTCAACAGGTTAAATCAACGGAAGATAATGTTAATGCAGGATAGAAGAATGATGCTCATATGTGAAAATGCTGTATCTTTCTGTCGTAAAAGCATTTCTTTCGTTGGTGCGTCGGCGGGGTTCGTCAGGTGACTATCGTTATTCTGCGTTGAAAACCTCTGGTGAGGCGTACATCCAATATAGCTAACAGGGCTATAAAAAAGGATGTTTACGCATCATTATTATAATAACCCTATAGTTTTTCATGACTTATGAATAATATGTAGATTTAATGTTATTATTTGGTTCTATTAATTTTAAATGACCTTTTCCCACTATTTCGATTGGCTTATCAATCCCTCTGCATGACCAATCGTCTCTCTCCTCCCTGTAAATGTTAAGGGTGTAATACACATAAATATGTAAATTGAATTATTTAGTTACAAATTTCTGGCGTTTTTATCGCCGATCGTTGCGGCGAATCAAGAAATCGTCTGAATAATGATGCTTGTGGTGAGTGGGTGCCGTGCGTGCTATAACCAAAAAAACGTTGTCAGCCTCGGGAGTCAAATGGATACCTTTATGATGTTGTTACCCGTATATGTTGCCTATCTGCTGGGCACGGCCAGCCCTGGCCCGAGCAATATGGCGATTATGGGTGTCGCGATGCGCCAGGGGCGCCGCCCGGCATTGATGCTGGCGGCGGGTGTGATCACGGGGTCACTGTGCTGGGCGCTGCTGGTTGCGACCGGTTTATCCACGCTGCTGCTGGCTTACGCTCAGGCTATTGTGGTGATCAAAGTGGTGGGGGGCTTCTATTTGCTTTTGCTGGCGTGGAAAGCGGCACGGAGTGCTGCCCGTCGTGGGGAAGACAGCGTTGTACCGCTGGCGGCAGGGGGGGCAGCCGCTTCCCTCTACCGCCGTGGTTTGCTGCTGCATCTGGGAAATCCAAAGGCGATTCTGGTGTGGACGGCGATAATGTCATTGGGGATTCACCCGGATGCGGCCCCTTCCGTACTGCCGTTGATTGTCGGTGGCTGTGCGTTACTGGGGATAATGGTGTTCAGCAGCTACGCGCTGTTGTTCTCCACCCCGGCGATGAGCCGGGGGTATCAGAAATGCCGCCGCAGTATTGAAGGCATTTTCGCGCTGTTTTTCACGGCGGCGGGCGTGAAGCTGCTGTTTTCACGTTAACCGTACGCCGGGCCTCCGGCGTGCCTTATGCCTGAGGTTGATAACCGGCCAGTTCACTGTCCGGCATTCCGGCATCACGCGCCGCCTGACAAATCTGCTGCCAGCTATTGGCATCAATCGGAATACCGTGCAGGCGGCGTTCGGCGCGCTGTGCTTCCTCCCACTCACCCGGGATCAGGATTGCATTGTCACCCGCCTGCGGTGAGGCTTTCGTCCAGGCAATAAAGGCTTCCGCTTCCTGCTGCATGTCCGGTGCGTCAAATGCTGCCGGGTCAAGTACTACGGTGGTCATGCAGTTAAAGATAGCGTCACTGGTATTTTTCAGTGACTGTGGGTGGGTCGTTTGGCCACCGGAAAGCGCCCCGCCGAGGATTTCGCACATCACCGCCAGCGCATAGCCTTTATGCAGGCCAAAGGCCAGAAGGGAACCAAATGGCGCTTCATGCATCACCGCAGGGTCAATGTCCGGCTTCCCTTGATGATCGATCAGATAGCCAGGCGGGACGTTGACACCTTTATTCCAGGCAACGCGGGTTTTACCGTAAGCAATGCCGCTGGTGGCGAAATCAAGCAGCAGCGGTGGCTGGCCGGGGCGCGGGAAGATGGCGCAAAATGGGTTGGTCCCGAAGCGGCGGTCACTGCCGTTAAACGGCGCAACCATCGGATCGCCAACAACGTTGACGAAATGAAAGGAGATAAAACCGGCGCGTGCGCACTGCTCCGCCCAGTGACCAATGCGCCCAATATGGTGCGAGTTCCGCAATGCGATGGCACACATTCCCAGCTTCTGGGTACGTGCAATCGCCAGATCCATCGCTTCAGCGGCCATCACCTGGCCAAAGCCCTGGCCGCCGTCGACGGTGAGCACCGCCCCGGCGTCTTTAGCGATCCTGAGCTGCTGGTTCTGCTGCAGATGTCCCTGGGATTTTGAGAGCATATAACTTGGGATCATCCCAACGCCGTGAGAATCATGCCCGGCAAGGTTCGCTGCCACCAAATGCTCGGCGACGCGTTGCGCTTCCTGCTTGCTGCTGCCTGCGTGCTGCCACAGACTCTGCACCATCTGCTGTAAAATAGTGTGATTAATGTAAATGTCACCCTGAATCTGGTTCATTTTTTTTCCTTAAAATAATGAAGGTTACTGCTTATTTTTAAACGAATAATTGGTTTTTGTCCGTTTAATTTTTCTGCACGCCAGGCTTCTTTTTCGATGAATATCGCGACATCCCTGTTCGATATATTGCTAATTTCATCGGTTGCTAAGTATACTATTGCATTGATATGTATTGACTTTTTTAACTAAAGCCAAATTTTCTTTGCTCGGACAGACGCCGCCTGGGGTAAAACAGCCGTATGGAAAGTGAACACACAGAACCCACCAGCACTAACAGTATTCCTTTACTGGATCTGTCTGCGATTTCGCGCGAGATGCTGCTGCTGGGTAAACGGCTGGCAGATACCAAATATAAGATTGATATGCTGGGGAAAGTCGGCTGGGGTGAGCTGACGGCTAACCTGCACGGTCTGGAAGCTAGCGGCGAATGGAATGGCCCGGACGATGCGCTGACTTTTTTCAGTAAGATTTTTCCCTTTGCGATCCTGCCTTCAGAAACTGAGCCGATGGGGATCTATCAGGTGCCGACCGAGCGGGTGATTGGCCGAAGCTGGCGCTGGTGGCCCGACCACCTTAGCGGTAACAGCGAAGAGAAATTGCGTGAGCATCTGAACGGCCCCAATGCTGCCGAGAGTACCTCTTACTATTTTATTTCCGCACTGGCTGTGCTGTTGGCGGTACAGGGACAGAGCAGGGTGAATTATTGCCGACAACGGCATATTCCGCTTATTACGGCGCGGGTAACGTATCTTTCCTACCCGCCCGCTGACCGTTTCAAGCTCTACCATGTTACCCGTGGCAACACCCGGCAGAGCTGGATAGTGCTGAATGATCGCTATTTACAGGCGATTCAGTGGCCGCGTATTACGCTGCCGGCACTGAGCAGTTATGGAGTGCATAGCGCCGTCTGGCCTCAGACGTTTCCCTCCACGGAACGAATTTTCGACGAGTTACATCATCCTCAACCCGCCGAGGATTTTGTCGCACCCTGCGTGGATTTACAGGCGCTGCAACAAAAAATAGAAGTGGAAGAACAGGAAGCGCTGCTGGCGGCTAAGCCGGTGAAAATGGCGCTGAGCGATATGGATATCGTGAATCTCTGGCCGGTGACGATGACCCTGACGTTCTTTTTCCTGCTCTCGCTGGTGGCAGCGGGCGTGACGGCGGGCGGGGGTTGGTTAGGTCTGATTAGTCTGGTGATCTGCGGGATGTCCGGCGCGCTGCTGCTGCTGCTCGCTGCACCTGTTTTCCTTGTGCGACAGAGTTTACGCAGCCGCAACAAAAAGGAGAGGGAAGAGTCGGCCACTTCTGTGCCAGAAGAGAACCCGGCATCCCCGCCAGCCGTATAAAAAAGCCCACGTAAAGTGGGCAACTAAAGCTATTCATCTGACTTTGCCATAATAATTACGGCAATAAATCATCGCACTAATCCCACAATAAATATAAGTGATTATACAGATCGATCTTTAGTGATCGATCGGAAAAACCGATTGATAGTCAAAATGTGAAGCAGGCGATACAAAGATAGAGCGAAATCGCACAATGCGCTTCTAAGTGGCGTCAATAACAGCCTAATGCGGTTGTTCAAATCCTGCTTTAACCATCTGTTCGCGCAGGGCACTGGTGATAACCCGGTTGCCCCCCGTGACCGGAAAGATCACGTTATTGATCACATCATCCAGATAGTGCTCATTAAATTCATGTGCGGTCAGCTGACCACCACCTTCATCGTTGATCGCAATCGATCCTTTAATATGATCGCCCGCATTCTTCGCGGTCAAACTGTAACGACCCATGCTGGTATTTATCGTGCTCATAAGATCTCCTTGTAACATTTTCAGGGGGAAAGGGTAGCAAGTGAGTCCATAAAATGACCTGAATAAGTCTAGCCAGGCTGCGCGCGATCCTCTAAGTCCTGAGCGTAAAGAAGTGAAAGATCGTGAGCGTGGTCGCTAAATTTTTTGCATGTTGCAGGGCATTATCTGTCCGTCGTTAACCCGCGAGGGTGACGTCAAGTTCAAGCGTAGCCAGTTCCTGACGTGCAGCGGCAGGCAGGTGTGGGTCAGTGATGATGCTGTCAAACTGTGTCAGTGGCAGGGCAAGAAAGGTGGCAATTTTGTTGTACTTTGAGCTATCGGCCAGCAGTACACGTTTTCGGCTGACTTCACTGACGGCGCGTTTAACGGCGATTTTTTCTTCATCCGGGGTAAAGGTGCCACGCATTCCCCAGCATGAGGCGGAGATAAATGCGATGTCTACGGACAGGCCACGCAGCGCCTGAGCAGCAGCATCCCCTACGCAGGAGCGGTTGTCGCGGCACAGTGTACCGCCAGTGTGGATCATCCGGCACTGGCTGGTGTCGATCAGGAAATTGGCAATCACAAAATCGTTGGTGATGATCAGCAGGTCATCACGGATGCCCAATTCGCGTGCCAGGGCCAGCGTGGTGGTGCCGGCATCCAGGTAGATGCAGCTGTTACGCGGGATATGGCGGGCGGCGGCGGCACCAATGGTCTGTTTTTCAAGGCTGAACATACTGGTTTTATCCAGATGCGTCGGCTCGCTGGAGAGGCGTTCTGTGGAACGGACACCGCCTGACACCAGTAACACGGCTCCCTGTTCTTCCAGCTTTTGCAGATCGCGGCGAATGGTCATGTGCGATACGGCCAGACGTTCAGTCAGTTCAGCAATGCTCACGACTCCCCGCTCTTGTACCAGCGTTAATATTTGTTGATGTCGTTCTACCGGGATCATCATTATTCCTGTTGAGAGGGGAGTTGGCTTGACCAGAGTGTAAAGGAGCGTACCCGGCGTCTGCACCACAATTTTTATCAATTTATCACGGAAAGAAGACGTTTTCCTTCCCATATATCGATGGTTTTGTTTTTATCTTTATGAATTTAAATGAGTATTTTTATATCACGGTTATCGTGCTGCGGTGTTAATTCTTGTTATTCCTTCCTTTTTTACGGTTAATTGTTGTGATGCACGTCACCAAAAGTGCCGATAAAAGCGCCTATACTTCACATATCAAAACAAATAATCACCAAAATTAACACGGAGTGCGTATGTCTAAGGCAACATCAATGTCGGTTTGTGTCGTCGGCCTCGGTTCTATGGGGATGGGAGCTGCGCAGTCCTGTATCAAAGCGGGCCTGAAAACCTGGGGCGTGGATCTTAACCCACAGGCTCTGCAAACACTGCGCGACAGCGGTGCGCAGGCGGCGGAGAACTCGGCCAATGACTTTGCAGCCCAGCTTGATGCGGTGCTGCTGCTGGTGGTGAATGCCGCCCAGGTGAAACAGATTTTGTTTGCGGAGCACGGACTGGCGTCACGCTTAACACCCGGCACCGTGGTGATGGTTTCTTCGACGATCTCTGCGCAGGATGCACAGGCGATTGAACAGCAGCTGGCCGCACACCAGTTAATTATGCTCGATGCACCGGTATCCGGTGGGGCAGCGAAAGCGGCAACCGGTGAAATGACCGTGATGGCCTCCGGTAGTGATGAGGCATTTGATCGGTTACAGCCCGTGCTGGACGCGGTAGCGGGAAAAGTGTATCGCATTGGCAGCGAGATTGGTCTTGGTTCGACAGTGAAGATCATTCACCAGTTGCTCGCCGGTGTTCATATTGCCGCAGGCGCAGAAGCGATGGCACTGGCCGCCCGCGCCGGTATTCCACTGGATACCATGTATGACGTGGTGACCAACGCCGCGGGCAACTCCTGGATGTTTGAAAACCGTATGCGTCATGTGGTTGACGGCGATTATTCACCGAAATCGGCGGTCGATATTTTTGTTAAAGATCTCGGCCTGGTTGCTGACACGGCGAAAGCGCTGCATTTCCCACTGCCGCTGGCGTCCACGGCATTCAATATGTTTACCTCCGCCAGTAACGCGGGCTTTGGCCGCGAAGATGACAGCGCAGTGATTAAGATTTTCAGCGGCATTACGCTGCCCGTAAAACAGGAGCAGAAATAATGCGTCTGGGGGTGATTGCGGATGATTTTACCGGGGCGACGGATATTGCCAGTTTCCTGGTACAGAACGGCATGTCTACCGTGCAGGTCAATGGCGTGCCAGCAGGGCCACTATCGTCGCAGGCTGATGCCATTGTTGTCAGTCTGAAGTCGCGCTCCTGTGCAGCGGAGAAAGCGGTGGCTGATTCGTTACAGGCGCTTGCCTGGTTACAGCAGCAGGGGTGCGAACGTTTTTATTTTAAATACTGCTCCACTTTTGACAGTACCGCACAGGGGAATATTGGCCCGGTCACCGATGCGCTGCTGGCGGCACTGGGTGAGTCACAAACCATTATCTCTCCGTCACTGCCGGTGAATGGTCGCACGGTGTATCAGGGGCATCTTTTTGTCATGGATCAGCTGCTGTCAGATTCCGGTATGCGTCATCACCCTGTAACGCCGATGACCGACAGCAATCTGTTAAGGCTGATGGAAGCGCAGGCCAGCGGTAAGGCGGGATTGATTAACAGTCAGACGCTGGATCAGGGCGCCGATGCAGTGCGTCAGGCGCTGGAGGAACTGGCACAGCAGGGCGTGCAGTATGTAGTGCTGGATGCGCTGAATGAGCAGCATCTGCTGACCCAGGGAGAAGCGCTGCGCGATCGCCGCCTGGTGACGGGCGGCTCAGGGCTGGCAATCGGCCTGGCGCGCCAGTGGGCCAGTGCCGGGCACGATAGTGCGCGTGCTCAGGCCGCGGGTGCGCCGCAGGGCCAGCGCGCAGTGGTGCTGTCTGGTTCCTGCTCGACCATGACCAACCGCCAGGTGGCGCGTTATCGCCAGCAGGCTGCAGCCGCGGCGATTGATGTGGAACGTGCGCTGCATGAGCGCGACCGTTACGCCAGCGAACTGTGCGACTGGGTGGTGCAGCACGAATCGGATGCACTGGCCCCGTTGTTGTTCGCGACCTCAGACCCGGAAACCCTGCAACGTATTCAGCAGCAGTATGGCGCCGCGCACAGCAGTGAAGCCGTTGAGCAGTTGTTTGCCGCTGTGGTGCGTGAGCTGCAACAGCGTGGCTGGCAGCGTTTTATCGTGGCAGGAGGGGAAACCTCCGGCGTAGTAGCGCAGACGTTAGGCATTGATGCATTTCATATCGGCCCGGTGATTTCGCCAGGCGTGCCCTGGGTGCGCGCCCTCGGGCAGCCCGTTTCGCTGGCGCTGAAATCCGGTAATTTCGGCGATGAAAACTTTTTTGCCCGCGCACAAACGGAGTTCGTAGTATGACTGAACAACAAGCACGTGAAGAGATGGTCCGGCTGGGCGCTTCGTTTTTCCAGCGTGGCTATGCCACGGGCTCAGCCGGGAATCTGTCTATGCGACTGGAAGATGGTACGTTGCTGGCGACGCCCACCGGCTCCTGCCTGGGTGAGCTGGTCGCAGAAAGGCTATCGAAAGTGACCCCGGAAGGAGAGTGGATTGGCGGTGATAAACCGTCGAAAGAGATCAGCTTTCATCGCGCTATTTATCTGAATAATCCGGCATGTGGGGCGATTGTTCACCTGCACTGCCTGTATCTTACTGCGCTCTCCTGCCTGGAAGGGCTGGACACGAAAAACTGTATTCGCCCATTCACGCCGTATGTGGTGATGCGCGTGGGCGATGTCCCCGTGGTGCCTTATTATCGCCCGGGCGATGAGCGCCTGGGAGAGGACCTGGCGAAACTGGCCCCGCACTACAAGGCGTTTCTGCTGGCGAATCATGGTCCGGTGGTGGTGGGGAAAACCCTGCGTGAAGCCGCTGATAATACCGAAGAACTGGAAGAGACTGCCCGACTGATCTTTACGCTGGGCGACCGCCCGATTCGTTATCTTAATGATGACGAAGTGGCTGAATTACGGAGCTGAACATGCCTAAATTTGCTGCCAATCTGTCCACCCTGTTTAACGAACTGCCATTTTTGGCGCGTTTTGATGCCGCAGCTGAAGCTGGTTTTCATGGGGTAGAGTTTCTTTTTCCCTATGATTACGACGCCGATACGTTAAAGCAGGCGTTAACCCGCAATCATCTGGAACTGGTGCTGTTCAATACGGCGCCCGGTAATACAGCGGCGGGTGAGTGGGGGGTTTCTGCAATCCCCGGCCGTGAAGTGGATGCCCGCAAAGATATCGATCGGGCGCTGGAGTATGCGCTGACGCTGAACTGCCGCCAGGTTCATATCATGGCGTCAGTGGTGCCGGAAGGGGCTGACCGTGAGGCTTACTGCCGCACTTTCATCGATAACGTGCGCTATGCCGCAGAGCGCTTTGCTCCGCATGGCGTGCGTGTTTTGCTGGAAGCGTTGAATCCAAAGACGAAACCCAATTATCTCTATTCCAGCCAGTATCAGGTGCTGGATATCATCAAACGTATCGACCGCCCAGGCGTGTTCAGCCAGCTCGATCTGTTCCATGCGCAGTTGGTAGATGGCAACCTGAGCCATCTGATTACTGACTATATCGGGCAGTATCAGCATATCCAGATTGCTTCCGCACCGGATCGTCATGAACCGGACGAGGGTGAAATTAACTATCCGTGGCTGTTCGATCTGCTCGATCGTAGCGGATATAGCGGCTGGATTGGCTGCGAGTATTTCCCGCGCACCACCACGCTGGAAGGACTGGGCTGGTTTAACGCCTTTAAATAACAGGACCTGTTGTGATGAACGCTGCGTGTTCTGGCGCGCAGCGCTGGCTTTTTGCTGCCTGAATCAGGCGGTAAAGCCGGGGAAAATGAAATAAAACGGTGCTGTAGAGCACTGCGTAAAAAATAAAACCCTACGAGGCTGCAAAGATGTCTACTGCCCTGTTATTAACCATTGCTGTTGCCAGCGTGCTGATCCTGCTGCTGCTGGTGATTAAAGCCAAAGTTCATCCGTTTGTTGCTCTGCTGGTCGTCAGCCTGTTAGTGGCGATCTCGACCGGTATACCTGCCGATAACATTATGAAGGTGATTGTTTCCGGTATGGGCGGGCTGCTCGGCTCGATTACCATTATTATCGTGCTGGGCGCCATGCTGGGTGCGATCATTGAATCGTCCGGCGGAGCGGAGTCGCTGGCACAGCGCTTTACCCATACGCTGGGAGTCAAACGCACCGTCGCTGCACTGACTATGGCGGCGTTTATCCTCGGGATTCCAGTCTTCTTCGAAGTCGGGTTCATTATTGTTATCCCGCTGATTTACGGTTTCACCAAAGTGGCGCGCGTCTCTCCGTTAAAATATGGTTTGCCGATGGCGGGGGTGATGTTAACCGTGCACGTCGCATTGCCTACTCATCCGGGGGCAGCGGCAGCGGCGGGGTTGTTAGGGTCTGATATGGGCTGGTTGATGTTGCTGGGTATCGCGGTATCGATTCCGGTCGGTGTGGTGGGTTATTTTGTCGCGAAAGTGATGAACCGCCGTCAGTATCATTTATCGCTGGACGTCCTGGAGCAGCTTCAACTGGCGAAACCGGAAAGTAGCCCGCGTCAGAATCAGGAATTGCCACCGGGTGCCTGGATGATTTCATCGCTCATTGTGGTGCCGATTGTCCTGATTGTGGTGGGTACACTGGCACATAGCGTGCTGCCGGAAGGCAACAGCCTGCGTCAGTTCCTGACGCTGGTGGGGACGCCGGCCATTGCATTACTGATCGCACTGGCGCTTTCTGCCTGGTTGCTCGGTCTGCGCCGTGGCTGGAGCAAAGAAAAGCTCAGCGAATTGCTGGACCGCGCTATTCCGAGTTCAGCAGGGGTGATTCTGGTAGCAGGTGCAGGGGGCGCGTTTGGTAAGGTGTTGGTGGAATCAGGCGTCGGTAAAGCATTGGCACTGTCGCTGGAAACTATCCATCTGCCGTTGATTCCGGCTGCTTTTATTCTGTCGCTGGCACTGCGTGCCTCGCAGGGATCGGCGACCGTTGCCATTCTGACGACCAGTGGCCTGCTGACGCAGGCGGTCACCGGGTTAAGTGATACACAACTGGTGCTGGTCACCCTGTCTGCCTGCTTCGGTGGCCTGGGGCTGTCGCATGTGAATGATGCCGGATTCTGGGTGGTGACGCGTTATCTTGGCCTGTCGGTCGCCGACGGTCTGAGAACCTGGACCGTGCTGACAACGGCGATGGGATTGACCGGTTTTGCGCTGGTATGGATGCTGTCTCTGGTGCTGTAGTGTTTGTCTGATCGGTTTCACCAAGCGAAGAATCAATCTTCTTCTATACTTAAGTCACTACGTTGTAGTGACTTTTTTTATGAGAAGAGGGCATGGAATGAAAATTATTCTCTGGATTATTGCGATCATCTTTATTGTCGGTCTGCTGACTATTACCGGTGTATTCAAGCTTATTTTCTAACGGTATGTGGATAAGCATTATTCCGTTTTAACACGGCGGTCAGCAGTTTGCTGGCCCCGTACTCAACGTCATTCCGTCAACATCAGCCGCGTAAGGGTTTATCCGTAAAGTAGCATACGGCATGCTTATCGCCTTTTTTCGCTGGCCATACTGAAACCGATTCCGCAGAACGGATGCAGACATCATGTGGATTCAGACGCTTATGACAGACTGCACAAGCAGCCCCGTGATATTCAGTACTATCATTACGCGTCGTGAATATAAATTTTGAACTTCCGCACCTGCCACACCTTAGCATTTTCACAACCTCTACTCTTCCTGAGTGCTATTCAATGAGAATTATCTTATCAAAAATTCCGAGGAGATCTATAAATAATATTCATTAATTAGCTTTGTGAATTAACGGCTAATAGTATGATTTTTGTAGTTTTTACGGTTTTTTTATCAGTTTTTTCGAATTATTGAGGATAAAAACAGTCATTTCATTCACTGTACAATGATTTTCATCAAGTAAACTTCACCGAATTTTTACTGATTGATTAGCGTTGTGAAGGTTTTTTTCACTTTTTGGAAAGATTACTGCTGAAGTTTACGAGTTTTCCTGGTGTGATATTTTCTCAGCTGAATTATATTTTTTCTTACCTACACCGATGTTTTATAATGTGAAATAACGGGAATGCTCTTTTTACTGATGGGATATATTTCGGTGATTAATGGAGTGTTTAAGTGCTTTGTTTATAATTATTACCAGAACGGGTAATACATTTGGTCAGGGTTTCTGACTAACGTTGAGGATGTTGCATACAGCGATCATCCAGGGAGCAGTGAATTTATCGTGAACACAAAACCGGCCTTATTACTTTCAACCCTGCTCGGTGGGCTGACTCTGAGCAGCGCGCATGCGGCAACTCTCGGAGATGGGATTGCTGATACCTGGCATTCCTTCAGTGATAACGTTAGCCAGACATGGAATGAACCACAAACTGTCGATCTCTATGTCCCTGCTATTACCTGGCATAACCGCTGGACTTACGACAAAGAGAAAACGGACCGCTACAATGAACGTCCCTGGGGCGCGGGTGGCGGTGTTTCACGTTATGACGAAAAGGGTAACTGGAATGGCATCTATCTGATGGTGTTTAAGGACTCTTATAATAAGTGGGAACCGATTGGCGGTTATGGCTGGGAGAAAACCTGGCGACCGCTTAATGACCCTGACTTCCGCCTTGGCCTGGGGTATACCGCCGGGGTAACAATGCGTGATAACTGGAACTACATCCCGATCCCACTGGTGCTGCCGCTGGCCTCAGTCGGCTATGGGCCTGCAACTTTCCAGATGACTTACATTCCAGGAACTTACAATAACGGCAATGTTTTCTTCGCCTGGCTGCGCTGGCAGTTTTAATCTCCGGGGTTTGTCGTAAAAATGATGTCGGGTAAAAAAAGGCGATATTTATCACTTTTTCGTCCTCGGCTACTGGACAAAAGCCTTGGCAATTGCTGTACTAACCCCCGACACAGTTTAGTGTCCATTTTTCATGTAAAGGTAATATAGATGTCTAAGATCAAAGGTAGCGTTAAGTGGTTTAATGAGTCCAAAGGATTCGGTTTCATTACTCCTGAAGATGGTAGCAAAGACGTGTTCGTACACTTCTCTGCCATCCAGAGCAATGGTTTCAAAACTCTGGCTGAAGGTCAGCGCGTAGAGTTCGAAATCACCAACGGTGCCAAAGGCCCATCTGCTGCTAACGTTGCCGCTATTTAAGTTATCAGACAGAATTTTTAAAAACCCGCCAATGGCGGGTTTTTTTTCGCCTGCGATCCGGGGGCACAGTATGTCTCTACGTGTTGAAATACTGCATTAGCCAGGCAACAGTCGCAGTACAGGCCAGCAGGACGGCAAGATACTCATTTTTGTGGCGGGGAAGAAGGTTCATGGCGATCATCTCTGTTGGCTGAATGATGACCAGTGTGCCGTGCGATTATTAAGGAAACATTAAAATAGGGGGTTGCACGCCATAATTAAGGGGATCCTTACACGAATTAGCTTTTGTAACATTACCCTGTGATCTGGCTCCTTGCAGGGACTGCCTTGCTACAGCTATAAACATAGGCAGAAGTTTTCACCTGTTCACCCGGCTTGTTGGCATATTGCGGAGAATGACCATGAATATTCGTCTGGCTGAATCGAAAGATGCTTTTGCCCTCAGCGCATTGTTAACAGAACTGGGCTATGCGGATACCGCGCCTTTTATTGAACGCAGGCTGGCTCAACTGATGATCGACGAGACTGAACAACTTCTTATTGCCGAACAGGGAAATACGGTATTGGGGTTTCTGTCGTTGCATTTTATTCCACAGCTTGCGTTGGCAGGGGATTTTGCCCGTATCAGCTATTTCTGCATTGCCGAAGGTGAGCGCAGCAAAGGGGCCGGGCAGCAGCTGTTACAACATGCTGAGCAGTTGGCAATGGAGCGTGGCTGTGACCGGGTCGAGGTACACTGCCATGAGCGTCGTGAAAAGGCGAATGCGTTTTACGCGCGCGAGGGTTACCAGGAATCACCACGCTACCACATCAAAGATTTGACCTGACCGCCCCAGGAGCATAACGATGACGATGAAAGTGGCATTAGGACAGTTCGCCGTGAGCCGTGAGTGGCAAGATAACGCCGATATCTGCATTGGCTTAATGGCTCAGGCAGAGCAGCAGGGAGCAAGACTGCTGGTGCTGCCAGAAGGGGTGCTGGCGCGTGATATTACCGACCCGGACCTGGTGCTAAAAGCGGCGCAGCCGCTTGATGGCCCGTTCCTCAGCCAGGTCCTGGCCGCCAGTCGGGCGAATACGCTGACGACGATGATGACGGTGCACGTACCGACGGCGGATGGACGGGCGCTGAATGCGCTGGTGGCGATCCGTAACGGTGAGATTATTGCCCGTTACGACAAACTGCATCTGTATGACGCCTTTGCGATGCAGGAGTCGCGCAATGTCACGGCGGGCAATAATGTCCCTTCGCTGGTGGATGTGGACGGGTTGAAGGTCGGGTTGATGACCTGTTATGACGTCCGCTTCCCTGAGCTGGCACGTCGCCTGGCGCTGGACGGTGCTGACCTGTTGGTACTGCCTGCTGCCTGGGTGAAAGGGCCGCTGAAAGAGATGCACTGGGAGGTGCTGGTGACCGCCCGAGCGCTGGAGAATACCTGTTATGTGGTCGCGGTGGGTGAGTGCGGCCCGCGTAATATCGGCAATAGCCTGGTGGTTGACCCGCTCGGTGTGGCGATTGCCAAAGCCGCAGAAGGCGCGGCACTGGTGTTTGCCGAGGTCGACCCACAGCGTATTGCCGATGCACGCCGTGCATTGCCGGTATTAGAGAATCGTCGCTTTGCCCGCCCTGAACTTGATTGTGGGAAGACTCAGTAATGAAATAACACGCTATTGCGCTGATGCTGGGGACGTTAAATCTGGTCAGCCACGCTGCGCCAATACAGCGCATATTCTGTTACAGATTGCAGTTGTAATTTCACGCCATCAGCGCGTTAATACTCGCCTGTTACCGACCGTTGTGACGGTCAGATAAATGAAAGAAGGTAAGTATGGAAGGTCTCAGTCTTGGCAAATTGCTGATCGTTGGCGCGTTAATCGTCCTGTTATTCGGAACCAAAAAACTGCGCACCCTGGGAGGGGATTTAGGTTCGGCCATAAAGGGATTTAAGAAGGCGATGAATGACGATGATTCTTCTGCGCAGAAAGCCTCGTCAGAAGAGAAAAACGCCGGACAGATCTCTCACAAAGAGTAATTCTGCTCAAAAAAAACGGATGACATTGTCATCCGTTTTTTTTGCTCCGGGCAGAAGGATTACTTTACTTCCAACCCTTTCGCCTGCAGATCAGCATGGTATGACGAACGTACGAACGGGCCACAGGCTGCATGGGTGAAGCCCATATCCATTGCGGCTTCTTTCATTTCGTCGAACTCAGCAGGGCTCACATAGCGCTGTACGGGTAAATGGTGGCGGCTTGGCGACAGATATTGCCCGAGGGTCAGCATGGTCACGCCATGGCGACGCAGATCACGCATCACTTCAACGATTTCTGCATTAGTTTCACCCAATCCCACCATCAGGCCTGACTTGGTTGGAACGTCCGGGTGAGCTTCTTTAAAGCGCTCCAGCAATTTCAGTGACCAGTCATAGTTAGCACCCGGACGTACCTGGCGGTAAACGCGCGGCACGTTTTCCAGGTTGTGGTTAAACACATCCGGTGGTGTATCAATCAGAATTTCCAGTGCGCGGTCCATACGACCACGGAAATCAGGCACCAGCGTTTCGATTTTAATCGCAGGGCTTTTTTCACGGATAGCACGGATACAGTCAGCAAAGTGCTGTGCTCCGCCATCGCGTAGGTCATCACGGTCAACCGAGGTGATCACCACGTAGCGCAGTGCCATATCCGCGATGGTCTGTGCCAGTTTGCCGGGTTCATTGGCATCAGGTGTTACCGGGCGGCCGTGGGCCACATCGCAGAACGGGCAGCGGCGTGTACAGATGGCGCCCAGAATCATAAAGGTGGCCGTGCCGTGGTTAAAACATTCAGACAGGTTAGGGCAGGAAGCCTCTTCGCAAACGGAATGCAGACCATTTTTACGCATCGCGGCTTTGATGCCCTGAATACGGCTGGAATCGGCAGGAAGTTTAATACGCATCCAGTCTGGCTTACGTAAAATCTCCGTACGCTCGGTCATCACGGTTTTCACCGGGATCAATGCCATTTTGTCTGCGTCGCGGTATTTTACACCGCGTTCCATCACGATCGGTTTACTCATATTCTTGCAGGTTCCAGGTTGGATTGCGGCAATCTATTCGTATACAAAACAGCCGCTAACACTCAATGAGTTGGTGATTTTCAACTTTTTTTGATAAAGCGCAAAAATTATATCATCTCCTCGCAGCAGATTCAGCCTGACTGTGCGAGAAAGCGTTGCAGAATTGTAAAGCAACATACGTATTTGCCCCCTATCTTAGCGGGAGTTCCGTACTTTCGCTCCAGGAAACGTCAGTTATTGCCAGTTGAAGAGCAAAATTTTTGATCAGCAACGGCTGGATATCGGCAGGTGTCGCAGAGGCAGTGAGTGCCGCCAGCTGTGTCATCTCCATTCCGGCATAGCCGCAGGGGTTAATGCGCAGGAAAGGGGTTAAATCCATATCAATATTCAGCGCAAGGCCGTGAAAGGAGCAGCCATTGCGGATCCGCAGCCCTAATGAGCAGATTTTTTTGCCGTCAACATAGACACCCGGGGCATCGGGGCGCGCATTGGCGGTCACGGAAAAATGCGCCAGTGTATCGATCACCGTTTGTTCAAGGGCGGTAACCAGCTGGCGTACGCCCGTTTTACGACGCTTCAGATTCACCATCACATACATGATCTGCTGACCGGGGCCATGATAAGTCACCTGGCCGCCACGATCGCTCTGCATGACTGGAATGTCGCCGGGCATTAACAGGTGTTCACTTTTTCCTGCCTGCCCCTGAGTAAACACCGGGGGGTGTTCCACCAGCCAGATCTCGTCCGGCGTATTATCGTCACGCTGGTCGGTGAACTGATGCATGGCGAGAGAAACAGGCGCCCAGGGCTGCATGCCGAGTTGGCGGATAATCAGGCTAGTGTGAGGCAAAACGGACAATCCGGTTGGGTAACGAGGGGAACAGTATAACGTTGGCACAGGGCAAGAGCCAGCTTGCCCCCGCCAACGTCAGGGTTACAGCACCATGCGGACAATTTCAATCTTACCCAACTCGTCATACAGGGTTTCGACCTGTTCGATGTGGGTGGCGGTGATGGTAATCGACACCGAATGATAATTGCCTTTGCTGCTTGGTTTAACATCCGGAGAGTAGTCACCTGGTGCATGACGCTGCACCACTTCAACCACTTGATCGACCAGCTCCGGCTGTGCCAGACCCATCACTTTATAGGTAAAAGAGGTGGGGAATTCGAGCAGTTCTTTAAGATTGGTTTTCATATGGACTCCGGTGACACCAACAAGGACTCCCGCCGCAGCGGGAGTAAACAGATACTCACAATATGGGGATATTAGAGATTAATTTCAAGATGTGAGCGATCGCGTAGGGGTCGGGCATGCCCAACCCGGATCTGTGGTTAACCGAACCAGTGGTGGAACATCAGTTTGATATAATCAATGATGCGGCCAAAGAAGCCACCTTCCGGCATATCATTCAGCACCACCAGTGGGTGCTGTTCAATGGTTTTGCCGTCCAACTGGAAGTTGATGCTGCCGACGACCTGGTTTTTCTGCAAGGGAGCATGCAGCTCGGTATTGCTCAGGGTATAGCTGGCTTTCAGGTCTTTCATGCGGCCACGAGGGATGGTAAGGAACACATCTTTTTCCACGCCCAGCTGCACACGATCGCTGTTACCGAACCATACAGGCTCAGATGCAAACTCTTTCCCGGCTTTCAGTGGTGCCACCGTTTCGAAGAAGCGGAAGCCCCAGGTCAGCAATTTCTTGCTCTCGGTTTCACGCCCTTTGTAGGTGTGGCCGCCCATCACGGTGGAGATCAAACGCATCTGGCCTTCGGTCGCAGAGGCCACCAGGTTGTAACCTGCCGCATCGGTGTGGCCGGTTTTAATACCGTCAACGTTGAGGCTGGTATCCCACAACAAACCGTTACGGTTGGTCTGGCGAATATTATTAAAGGTGAACTCTTTCTCGTGATAAACAGCGTATTCGTCCGGCACATCACGGATCAGTGAGCGGCCAATCAGCGCCATATCGCGCGCAGAGCTGTACTGCCCTTCAGCGTCCAGACCGTGGACCGTCTGGAAGTGAGTGTTTTGCAGGCCCAGCGCTTTCACGTAGTTGTTCATCAGGCCCACGAACGCATCCTGACTGCCGGCAACATAATCGGCCATGGCCACACAGGCATCATTACCTGATTGCAGTACGATACCGCGCGTCAGCTGGGAGACCGGTACGCGGTCGCCAGGCTTCAGAAACATCAGAGACGAACCTTTGAACACCGGGTTGCCGGTGGCCCAGGCATCTTTCCCGACGGTGACGATATCATCCTGATGGATTTTACCGGCTTTGACCGCCTGGCCGATGACATAGCTGGTCATCATTTTTGTCAGACTCGCCGGGTCACGGCGCGCATCGGCATTCTTCTCAGCCAGGACTTTCCCTGAGTTGTAATCGATCAGGACATAGGCTTCAGCATCAATTTCCGGTACGCCGGGGATCATGGTCTTGATGTTCAGGTCGTCAGCATAAGCGACAACATTGAGGCTGAGGGCGATAAGCGTGCCTGTAGTCAGGCGTTTGAGCAGTCGGGATGGCTTCAGAGTGTTCATGTAAGGACAACAACATCCATGGGCTAGGTTAAAAAAAGTGACTCACTATAGCAAAATCATCCTGCCACGACCCGCCTAAATCTGGCGGATCGGTGGAGAATTACATTGCGTCAGGTGCGACAGTAATAAACGATTGTTGCTGTGCTTCACTCGCCAGGCGCTGCTGTAATGCGGCGGCCTGCTGGCGCGAAGTGAAACGACCAAGCTGGACGCGATACACATTGCCACGGCTGTCTACTGAGCCGGGAACGCCGAACTGTTTACCCAAACTGGTTGCCAGCTGGCGTGCACGTGGACCATCGCTCAGTGCGCCAACCTGCACCACATAATTGCCGGTGGCACCCGTTGCAGGGCGTGAAGCTGCTGCTGCTGCCGTTGGGGCCGCGACAGCAGCAGGGGCTGAAGAAGCGGAAGGTGTTACCGCGACCGGTTCACTGCTTTCCAGTACGCCGCCCGGTAAGGGTTGTGCCGCGCCAAGGAAACCACTGCTGCGCACGGGAGCGCCCATGGTGTTATCACTGTTCAGCGAGCCGTTATCCACCGGACGTGACTGTTGTTCCATTTCCTGTGGCTGCGGACTGGAGTACTGTGCGGGCTGTGATGGTGATGATGACATCACGGGTGTCGAAGCAGCACCGCCGCCCATTGTCATACCGCCACCAATTTCCGGGCGCGAGGGCAGTGCATAGCTCTGTTTCGCCACGGTAGTGCCAACCGTCCCCGGGCCTGACAGGCTGCCATCCGGTGCGACAGCAATGTAATCGACGCGGACTTTGCTGTTATTGGAGATATTAAGGCGGTCGCCTGCCGCACGAGACAGGTCAATAATACGGCCTGGCGTGTAAGGGCCGCGATCGTTGACGCGCACCACAATCATACGGCCATTGGCAATATTGGTCACACGGACGTAGCTGGGCAGAGGCAGCGTGGGGTGTGCGGCCGTCATGGCGTTCGGATCGAAGGTTTCGCCCGTTGCGGTACGGTTGCCGTTGGCTTCTTCGCCATACCATGCAGCCAGGCCAACCTGACTGAAGTTCGATGGATCTTTGACAATTTTATAATTTTTGCCGTTGACCGAATAATCCTGGCTGGTGCCGGGATTAATCGGTTCATAGCGAGGCTCCGCACCGCCAATCTCGACCACCGGGCCGTTATAGGTCGCTTGCTGTTGGGTGACGGGCGCCTGCTGGTCGCTGTCAGTAGTACAGGCTGCCAGCAATGCTGAAGCCAGGGCAATCCAAAGCCAATCCTTACGCATGTTTATGCCTCTTAAACGCTCTTCGACAACAGTTTTCGATGGGTGTGAATCGACATAATGATCCCGAACCCGGCCATCAGGACGATCAGCGCGGAACCCCCGTAGCTCACCAGCGGTAACGGTACCCCAACAACGGGCAGAATGCCGCTCACCATGCCAATGTTAACAAAAACATAAACAAAGAAGATCAGCATCATTCCACCAGCCATCACGCGACCAAAGGTTGTCTGCGCGCGGGCGGCCATCATCAGGCCGCGCATAATCAGCAGCACGTAGAGTATCAGCAGAACCAGCACCCCGACTAATCCTAATTCTTCGGCCAGTACGGCGAAAATAAAGTCCGTGTGACGCTCCGGTAAAAACTCCAGCTGTGACTGGGTTCCATGCAGCCACCCCTTCCCGCGCAGGCCACCAGAGCCGATGGCTATCTTCGATTGAATAATATGGTAACCCGCCCCCAGCGGATCACTTTCCGGATCCAGCAACATCATCACGCGATCGCGCTGATAGTCGTGCATCAGGAAGAACCACAGGATCGGGATAAATGCGGCGACCAGCAGCACCGCAACAGCGATCAGTTTCCAGCTCATGCCAGACAGGAAAAGGACAAAAAGCCCGGAAGCGGCAATCAGGATCGACGTTCCCAGATCGGGCTGTGCAGCCACCAGCAGGGTCGGCATAAAGATCAGTACCAGCGCGATAGCGGTATTTTTCAGCGTAGGCGGGCAGACATCACGGTTAATAAAGCGCGCCACCATCAGTGGTACGGCTATTTTAGCGATTTCCGATGGTTGGAATCGTACCACGCCGAGATCCAGCCAGCGCTGTGCGCCTTTACTGATATGACCGAACGCATCGACCGCAATCAGCAGGATCACGCAGACAATATACAGATAGGGTGCCCACCCTTCGTAGACGCGTGGTGGGATCTGCGCCATCACCAGCATGACAATCACGCCCATGGCGATTTGACCGAGCTTGCGCTCCATCATGCCGGGATCCTGGCCGCTGGCACTCCACATCACCAGCGCACTGTAGATCAGCAGCGCGGTAATGATGAGGCAAAATAGAGGATCAACGTGGATGCGAGTCCAGATTGTCCGTTTTTGATGGCTATCATTCATAACCGGTTATTCGCCTTCATAGCCTGGCGGCGTTGGTGCAGCGTCAGGCAGGTTGGTATTGTTATCGCCAAGAATAATATGGTCGAGTATCTGGCGCATGATCGTACCGACTGCCGGGCCTGCGCCGCCGTTTTCGAGAATAATACTGACGGCCACGCGTGGGTGATCATAAGGCGCAAACGCGGTCATCAGTTTATGGTCACGCAGGCGCTCAGTCAGTTTGTGGGCGTTGTAGGTTTCGTTCGCTTTCAGGCCAAATACCTGCGCGGTACCGGACTTGGCGGCAATTTTATAGGGCGCATCGTCAAAGCTTTTACGCGCCGTACCGTTTGGACGGTTCGCCACGCCATACATCCCGTCTTTCGCAATTTCCCAGTATCCGGTGTGAATATCCGCGATAGGCGCAGCCGGGGGTTGACGCCACGGCACTTTCACCGAGCCTTGCATGGTGTCCATCATCAGGTGTGGCGTTTTAATCACACCGTCGTTAATCAGGATCATCAGCGCTTTGTTCATCTGCACCGGTGTCGCGGTCCAGTAACCCTGGCCGATGCCCACCGGGATGGTATCACCCTGGTACCAGGGTTTCTTAAAGCGCTTCATTTTCCATTCGCGCGTGGGCATGTTACCCGGGGTTTCTTCGATCAGATCGATGCCCGAAAGATGACCGTAACCGAATTTGCTCATCCATTCGCCCAGACGGTCAATGCCCATATCATAGGCGACCTGATAGAAGAAGGTATCGGCAGATTCTTCCAGCGATTTGGTGACATTCAGACGACCATGACCCCAGCGTTTCCAGTCACGAAAGCGCTTCTCAGAACCGGGCAGCTGCCACCAGCCGGGGTCGAACAAACTGGTATTGCGGGTGATAACACCTGCCGTCAGGGCGGAGACCGCAATATACGGTTTCACCGTTGAGGCGGGAGGGTAGGCACCCTGGGTGGCACGGTTAATCAATGGGCGGTTTTCGTCATGCAGCAGGCCGTTGTAATCTTTACTCGAGATACCATCGACAAACAGATTTGGATCATAGCTTGGCATGGAAACCATCGACAGGATTTCGCCATTCCGCGGATCCGTTACCACTACTGCCGCACGGCTACCTGCCAGCAAGGTTTCGATATATTGCTGAAGTTTAAGATCGATGGTCAGGTAGATATCACGCCCGGCCTGAGGGGATTGCTCATGCAACTGGCGGATCACGCGGCCACGATTGTTAACTTCTACTTCTTCGTAGCCGGTTTTACCGTGCAGAACATCTTCATAGTAGCGTTCAATACCCAATTTGCCGATGTCATGAGTGGCAGCATAGTTCGGCCATTTACCCTCTTTGTCCAGGCGCTCGACGTCACGATCGTTAATTTTCGACACGTAACCCAGCACATGGGTCAGGGCAGATCCGTAGGGATAATAGCGACGCTGGTAGCCTTTGACTTCAGCGCCGGGGAAGCGATATTGGTTCACGGCGAAACGCGCCACCTGGACATCGTTCAGGCTGGTTTTCACCGCGATAGACGTAAAGCGGCGCGAGCGTTTGCGCTCTTTTTGAAAGGCTTCGATATCGTCATCGGTGAGATCGATAATCGGTTTAAGTTCCTGCAACGTCTGCTGCAGGTTCTCCACTTTTTCGGGCATCAGCTCAAGCTGATAAATGGTGCGATTAAGCGCCAGCGGGACGCCATTACGATCGTAAATAATACCGCGACTCGGTGCGACAGGAACCAGCTTGATGCGGTTTTCATTGGAGCGCGTGCTGTAGTCATCAAAGCGGATGATTTGCAGGTGGTACAGATTGGCCACCAGAACACCGGAAAGTGTGATAATGCCAAAAAATGCAATCAGAGCCCTGCGAACAAACAGTGTCTGCTCGGCGGTGTAGTCACGAAAGGAGTTACGTTGTAATTTCATCCGCTGCTTTGTCAGTCCGGTTAGCCTTATTCGCTATTCGCGATGATAAGGATGATTCGCAGTAATGCTCCATGCACGATATAAACTCTCTGCAACCAATACGCGTACCAGCGGATGGGGCAGGGTTAGCGCCGAGAGTGACCAGCTTTGTTCCGCCGCAGCCTTGCAGGCGGGTGACAAGCCTTCCGGTCCGCCAATAAACAGGCTGACATCACGGCCATCCTGCTTCCAGCGCTCCAGCTGGCTGGCAAGCTGCGGGGTTTCCCACGGCTGGCCGGGTATATCCAGCGTGACGATGCGGTTGCCTTTTCCTGCGGCGGCCAGCATCAGTTCGCCTTCTTTTTCCAGAATGCGTTTGATATCCGCATTTTTACCGCGCTTTCCGGCGGGCACTTCAACCAGTTCAAAGGGCATATCTTTGGGAAAACGCCGCAGATATTCCATAAAACCAGTTTGTACCCAGTCAGGCATTTTGGTGCCGACGGCGACCAGTTGAAGCTTCACGGTTTAACTCCAGAGCTTTTCCAGTTCGTAGAGCTTACGGCTCTCAGCTTCCATCACATGAACAATGACTTCACCGAGATCAACCACTACCCAGTCACTTGGGGCACGGCTGTTCACGCGAAATGCATCCAGACCGATCAGCTTGGCTTCCTGTACCACGTGTTCTGCGATTGAAACCAGATGACGTGTTGAAGTACCGGTGCAGATAACCATGCAGCTGGTGATGCTTGATTTGCCCTGAACGTCGATAGCAATGATGTCCTGAGCTTTTAAATCGTCACATTTATCAATGACGAAGTCTTGGAGTGCTTGACCTTGCAAAAGGTTCCCCCTTGGGATTTTAAGTCTGATGGGTTATCTCATATAAGCTATGTCAGCCGAAATGATAACCGTAACATTGTGTGTTTGCGGGGCTTACGCCCTGAAAATTTGAGCGGCGCAGTATATCACGCTGTTAGAGGTTACGATATAAACCCTCGCGATCGATGTAGTCGCTGACTGCCGGGGGCAGCAGGTCGACATCCGACTGGCCCCGATGGCGGCGAGCGCGGATTTCCGTGGCGGAAATATCAATCAACGGTGTTTCAGCCAGAAGAATATTACCGGCGGGCGATTGTTGTAGCACCTGTGGCTGTGTTGTCAGATGACAGTCAAGCCAGCGTTGCAGCTCTGGTGTCTCCATTTCACTGCGATAGCCGGGGCGTTGACAGACCAGCAGGTGGCAAAGTGACAGTAAATCCTGCCAGCGATGCCATTTGTGTAAGGTGAGCAGGGAATCCTGACCAATGATAAAGGCGAGTGGCTGTCGGTCACCGCGTTCAAGGCGCAGGGCTGCCAGCGTGTCGATAGTATAAGACGGCGTGTCGCGCTGCATTTCCCGCAGATCAAGGTCAAACAGCGGGTTATCGCTAATCGCCAGTTTTACCATCGCCACACGCTGTTCTGGTGTGGCTTCCGGCTGTGGACGATGTGGCGGGACGTTGTTCGGCAATAATGTCACTTTTTCCAGCCCGGTGAGATGGGCCAGTGCTTCTGCTGGTTTCAGGTGACCGTAATGAATCGGGTCAAATGTGCCACCGAACAGCGCATGGAGCGCGTAGCGATCAGACATCACAAAAACTCGCCGGGAATGATGGATGGCATAACATCAGCGCCAGGGTTTCCAGCTCAGACCAAACAGACTTGCCGTAATCCTGCTTCAGTGTTAACTCAATCTGCGTTAGCAGCCTTACCGCCTGGGCGAGTTGCATGGCACTCAGTCGCTGTAATGCATCGCTGAATAGCGTACGGCGGTTCTGCCAGACGCGATGCTGATCGAACAGCGTGCGGAGCGGCGTCTGTGCCATTTGTCGCTGTAACGTCACCAGCAGCAGCAGGTCGCGTTGCAGGGTTCGCATCAGGATCACCGGCTCGCTATCTTCTGAATGCATCTGGTGCAGGATGTGCAGGGCGCGTTTGCTTTTACCTGCCAGCAGGGCGTCTACCCAGTGGAAAGGGGTAAAGTGCGCAGCATCGTTTACCGCCTGCTCAACGCGGGGTAGCGTCAGCTTTCCGTCCGGCCACAGCAGCGAAAGCCGCTCCAGCGCTTGCGACAAAGCCAGCAGGTTGCCTTCGTAGCAGTAACACAACAGCTGATTAGCGGCATCATCCAGCGTGAGTTGGTGCTTTTTGGCGCGTGCAGAAACCCAGCGCGGCAGTTGCGCCTGTTCCGGCGTCTGGCAGGGAACCACAACACCTTGTGCACTGAGCGCTTTATACCAGGCGCTATTTTCCTGCGCCTTGGTCAGTTTGGCGGCTCGCAGCACCAGCAGAATATCGCTGTGCAGCAGTGTCGACAGGGTGAGCAGTTGTTCACCTGTCGCGGCATTGGGGCCATTTTCTGGCAAAGTCAGTTGCAGTGTCTGGCGGCTGGAAAACAGACTGAGCGCCTGACAGATGGCAAAAATATCCTGCCAGTCTGTGCTCGCTTCCAGTGTGACACTGAAGTGTTCGGTAAAGCCCTGCTGCTGGGCGGCGGCACGAATGTCATCCTGTGCTTCCTGCAGCAGCAGCGGTTCATTACCACTCAATAAATAACAGGCGCGCAGCCCCTCACGGAGTTGCGCGCCTAGCTGTTCAGGGTAAATCCTGATCATCGTGTGTAAGAACTGTCCGACATACTGCCCGGATCAGTCGGTAAACGGTCGACCGCTGAGGGGGTATTGCCAAGCGTGTTGATTGACGCATCGTTCTCAGCCGCATGCACGGTGAGAAGCTTGCGCACCAGCTGCTGCACGGCCTGAGTTCGCATTTCATTGACAATGATCTGCTGTTCAGAGTCTTTCGCCAACGCTGCCAGTGGGTTATCAAAGAATGAACGATACACCGTGGCGCTGATTGGATAGATGCCCTTATTGGGTACCAGTACCTGAGCATTAACAGTCATCACCATTGAATACTCCGCCGTTTTACCGTCCTGGAAAATCGAGGCGGTATCACGACCCCGAGTTTCGCCCATCAGACGCAGGGAAGGGACATCGGTGCGCTCTTGCGGATTATCAATAATGTTAACATCGTTCAGTCTTAACTGTTCACGCACCTCGCGAGTCAGTGGACCGTACGGGTCAGCGGTATCGAGAATCAGGGTTTTCATTTCCGGCGGCACCGATGTGGTGCCGCGCAGATGGTAACCACAACCGGCGGTGATCAACACCGCCAGGCTGAGTAACAGAGAGACTATAGGATGTCGCACAATTCCTCCAGACATCAACCAACGACCAGGTTAAGCAGCTTGCCCGGTACGTAAATCACTTTACGAATGGTGACGCCATCGAGATATTTGGCCACCAGATGCTCCTGCGCAGCGCGAGCCTGCACCTGTTCTTGATTAGCGTCAGCGGCTACGGTGATTTTACCGCGCACCTTGCCGTTAACCTGTACCACAACCAGCAGTGAATCTTCTACCATTGCAGCGTCGTCTGCCTGCGGCCACGGTGCGTTGTCAATATCCCCAGCGCCACCCAGCGACTGCCACAGCACGAAGCTGGCGTGCGGGGTAAACGGGTTGAGCATGCGTACAACGGCCAGCAGCGCTTCCTGCATCAGCGCACGATCCTGTTCGCTCTCCTGTGGGGCGCGTGCCAGTTTGTTCATCAGCTCCATAATTGCCGCAATCGCGGTGTTAAAGGTCTGACGACGGCCGATATCATCAGACACTTTACTGATGGTTTTATGCAAGTCACGACGCAGGCTTTTTTGATCGTCGTTGAGTTCATCAACGTTCAGGGCAACCGTTGTACCTTTTTCTGTATGTTCAAACGCCAGCTTCCAGACACGTTTCAGGAAGCGGTTAGCCCCTTCCACGCCGGATTCCTGCCATTCCAGCGTCATTTCTGCTGGTGAAGCAAACATCATAAACAGACGAACAGTATCTGCACCGTAACGCTCAACCATGATCTGTGGGTCGATGCCGTTGTTTTTCGACTTCGACATTTTGCTCATGCCGGCATACACCAGCTCATGGCCTTCGGCATCGCTGGCTTTGGTGATACGGCCCTTCTCATCACGCTCAACGGTCACGTCAACCGGTGAAACCCAGTTACGTTCTCCGCTGGTACCAAGATAGTAGAAGGCATCTGCCAGTACCATTCCCTGACACAGCAGGCGTTTTGCGGGTTCATCCGAGTTCACCAGGCCTGCATCACGCAGCAGTTTATGGAAGAAACGGAAGTAAAGCAGGTGCATGATGGCGTGTTCGATGCCGCCAACATATTGGTCCACTGGCAGCCAGTAGTTGGCGGCAGCCGGGTCCAGCATGCCTTTATCGTAATCCGGGCAGGTGTAACGCGCGTAATACCATGAGGATTCCATAAAGGTGTCAAAGGTGTCGGTTTCACGCAACGCAGGCTGGCCGTTGACGGTGGTCTTTGCCCATTCAGGATCGGCTTTAATCGGGCTGGTAATGCCATCCATCACCACGTCTTCTGGCAGGATCACCGGCAGCTGGTCTTCCGGGGTTGGCATAACGGTACCGTCTTCCAGGGTGACCATTGGGATTGGGGCGCCCCAGTAACGCTGACGAGACACACCCCAGTCGCGCAGGCGGTAGTTCACTTTACGCTCACCGACGCCGTTATCGGCCAGTTTCGTCGCGATGGCGTTGAAGCCTTCTTCATAAGACAAACCGTCAAACTCACCGGAGTTAAACAGCGTGCCTTTTTCGGTCATTGCCGCTTCGCTCAGATCCGGTGCGCTGCCGTCTGCAGCCAGGATAACCGGTTTGATCTGCAGGTCGTATTTAGTGGCGAACTCCCAGTCGCGCTGGTCGTGGCCAGGAACGGCCATCACAGCACCTGTGCCGTATTCCATCAGCACGAAGTTAGCGACCCATACCGGCACGTCCTCACCCGTCAGCGGGTGTTGTGCGTACAGGCCGGTGGCCATGCCTTTTTTCTCCATGGTTGCCATTTCTGCTTCAGCAACTTTGGTGTTACGGCATTCAGCGATAAAGTCAGCCAGCGCAGGGTTGCTTGCTGCTGCTTGTGCAGCCAGAGGATGGCCTGCAGCCACAGCGAGGTAAGTCACACCCATGAACGTGTCAGGACGTGTGGTATATACGCGCAGCTTTTCCGGGCTGTTGCTGACATTAAACTCGATTTCCACGCCTTCAGAACGGCCAATCCAGTTACGCTGCATGGTTTTAACCTGTTCAGGCCAGCTTTCCAGCGTGTCGAGGTCATTCAGCAGTTCGTCAGCATAATCCGTGATTTTTACAAACCACTGCGGGATCTCTTTACGCTCAACTTTGGTATCACAACGCCAGCAGCAGCCATCGATGACCTGTTCGTTAGCCAGAACGGTCAGATCGTGTGGACACCAGTTAACCGCAGAGGTCTTTTTATAGACCAGGCCTTTTTCATACAGCTTGGTAAAGAACCACTGTTCCCAGCGATAGTATTCTGGCTGACAGGTCGCCAGTTCGCGGTTCCAGTCGTAGCCGAAGCCCAGCAGTTTAAGCTGGTTCTTCATGTAGTCGATGTTGGAGTAAGTCCATGGCGCAGGCGCAGTGTTGTTTTTAACTGCGGCTCCTTCAGCGGGCAGACCGAATGCATCCCAGCCGATAGGCTGTAAGACGTTTTTACCCAGCATGCGCTGATAGCGGGAGATCACATCGCCAATGGTATAGTTGCGTACGTGGCCCATGTGCAGGCGGCCAGAAGGATAGGGCAGCATGGAGAGGCAGTAGTACTTCTCTTTACCTTCTTCTTCGGTCACTTTGAACGTTTGCTTGTTATCCCATTGCTGCTGAACATGGGATTCTATCTCTTCCGGGCGATATTGCTCTTGCATAGTAGCCAGTAGTCCTTTGTATCAATTTTTTCGTGTTCATTCAGATCCGCATAGCATAGCTGATTCGGCCCCGAGGCAACAACAGTAAGCGTCCTGCCGCGGGGCATTTCTCTACAAGCTGGAAGCGCGGCGGCAAATTTCAGTGCGAAAATGTGGATATTTGCCATCAGCAACTAGAATGAGGAGAAACGCTTTCGTTATCAATAAGGAGTGTCTATGAACAAGGTTGCTCAGTATTATCGCGAGCTGGTGTCCTCGCTGACCCAACGCCTGGAGCGCGGTGAACGTGACATCGATACCCTGGTGGAGAGTGCCCGACAGCGCATGCAAAACCGGGGTGAGTTGACCCGTAGCGAAATTGATGAAGTCAGTCGTGCCGTTCGTCGTGATCTCGAAGAGTTTGCCCGCAGCTATGCGGAGAACCAGGAAGAATTAAGCGATAGCGTGTTTATGCGGGTTATCCGTCAGAGCCTGTGGAAGGAGCTGGCTGATATTACGGATAAGAGTCAGCTTGAGTGGCGCGAGGTCTTCCAGGACCTCAACCATCATGGTGTCTATCAAAGTGGTGAAGTGGTGGGATTGGGCAATCTGGTGTGTGAGAACTGTCAGTATACGCGGGCGATTTACACACCCGAGGTTCTGAAACGTTGCCCGGAGTGCAGTCATGACCAGTTTGTACGTCAGCCCTTTGAGCCATAAATGAACGCAGGACAATGGCACAACGGATTAATGTAGGGGTCGGGCATGCCCGACCCAGAGCCAGGCATACCTGGCTCCCTACGGATTAATGCAGAATCTTCGCCAGGAAGTCTTTAGCACGCTCAGACTGTGGATTGTTGAAGAACTCATCCTTCGGTGAATCTTCGACAATCTTTCCTTCATCCATAAAGATCACCCGGTTGGCCACTTTACGGGCGAAGCCCATTTCGTGCGTCACCACCATCATTGTCATGCCTTCATTCGCCAGTTCGACCATGACGTCCAGCACTTCATTGATCATTTCCGGGTCCAGCGCTGAAGTGGGTTCGTCGAACAACATGGCGATAGGATCCATACACAGCGCGCGGGCAATTGCTACACGCTGTTGCTGACCACCGGAGAGCTGTCCAGGGAACTTATTGGCATGGGCGGACAGTCCAACGCGTTCGAGTAGCTTAAGCCCTTTCTGACGCGCTTCTTCTTTATTACGTTTCAGGACTTTTACCTGTGCCAGCGTCAGGTTCTCGACGATCGACAGATGTGGGAACAGCTCAAAATGCTGAAACACCATGCCAACTTTAGAACGCAGTTGGGCAAGGTTGGTCTTCTTGTCGTTGACGGGGGTGCCATTCACTTCAATCAGCCCTTTTTGGATAGGCTCAAGACCGTTCACCGTTTTGATCAGCGTCGACTTCCCTGAACCTGAAGGACCACACACCACCACCACTTCACCTTTTTTGACTTCGGTTGAGCAGTCGGTCAGCACCTGAAAGTGACCATACCACTTAGAAACATTTTTCAGGGTAATCATTTACGCAGTCCTTTTTTTCTTTAAATAGCTGACCAACAGCGAAGCGCTAAGGCTGATAACGAAGTAAATCGCACCGGCAAACAGCACCATTTCAATCTCAGTACCGTTATTCACACCGATGGTATCGGCAGTACGGAAGAAGTCCGCCAGGCTCAGAACATAGACCAGCGAGGTGTCCTGGAATAAAACAATGCCCTGGGTAAGCAGCAGCGGCACCATGGCGCGAAACGCCTGAGGCAGGATGATCAACCTCATCGATTGCCACTGGGTCATACCCAGTGCCAGTGCAGCGCTACCCTGACCACGAGCAATACTCAAAATACCCGCACGGATGATTTCTGAGTAATACGCGGCTTCGAATAGCGAGAAGGCCACCATCGCAGAGATCAGGCGGATATCTGTCTTCGGCGACAGCCCCAGCACCTGCTGCAGGAAACTTGGCACCACCAGATAGAACCACAGCAACACCATCACCAGCGGAACGGAGCGGAACAGGTTAACGTAGATCTTGGCGAACCAGCTGATAGGTTTGAAGGATGACAGGCGCATGACCGCCAGCAGGGTGCCCCAGATGATGCCAAAAATTACCGCCGTCACGGTGATTTTCAGCGTAACAACCATCCCTGCCCAGAGGTAAGGAAGATTGGGGACGATGGTACTCCAGTCAAATTCATACATTGTTTATTTGCCCCCCGGTAAGCGGACTTTACGTTCAACCAGCCCCATCAGCAGCATGATCACCGCGTTGATAGCGATGTAGGCGAGGGTAATTGCGGTGAAAGATTCATAGGCGTGTGCGGAGTAGTCCAGCAGTTTTCCCGCCTGAGCCGCCATATCAACCAGCCCGATGGTGGAAGCAATGGCTGAGTTTTTGACCAGATTGAGCATCTCCGAGGTCATCGGCGGCACAATCACGCGATAGGCGTTAGGCAGCAGCACATAGCGGTAGGTTTGTGGCAGCGTCAGCCCCATGGCCAGTCCGGCATTTTTTTGGCCGCTGGGCAGTGACTGAATAGCGGCACGAACCTGTTCACAAACACGGGCGGCGGTGAACAGACCCAGGCACAGCACGGAGCAGGTGAAGAACTGGATGTTCGGATCGATTTCCGATTTAAACCACATGCCAAGACCTTCCGGCAGCAGCTCCGGCACCACCAGATACCAGATAAAGAATTGCACGATCAGCGGCACGTTACGGAATAACTCAACGTAGCAGGTGCCAAGACCGGACAGTAAACGGTTAGGAACGGTTCGCAAAATACCGAACAGGGAACCGACTAACAGGGCGATGATCCAGGCACAAACGGAGACGGCGATGGTGACCTGAAAACCGGACCACAGCCAACCAAGATAGGTTGTATTACCGAATGGGGCCTCTTGCAGGAATATTCCCCAGTTCCAATCAATAGACATAAAATACTCCGGAAAAAAAGGGTAGCGACCGCTACCCTGAAGATTGATGAGAGGCTCAAATACTCTCCCTGCTTCGGGAGAATATTTTGATATGCGCACCGGGGAACGACCGGTTTGCATCTTCGTCAGGCGCCAGAACGTAAGCCCTGTCCGCCTGACTGTGTCTGTCCGAGCCTGTGTTCAACAATCGTAGGGCAGCGTACCGCCCTGTTGACACGCGAATCAGTGCGTGTTTTTTCTTTATTAATTCATTGCCTTGTCGTTAGGCGCTTTGAACAATGCTTTCATGTCGTCAGACAGGTCAAAGTCCATCGTCATATTTTTTGGTGGGATAGGCTGTTTGAACCATTTGTCGAACCACTTAGTCGCTTCGCCAGACGTCTGTGCCTGGGCAATTGTGTCGTCCATCAGCTTTTTAAACTCGCCATCACCTTTTCTCAGCATACAGCCGTAAGCTTCGTGAGACTGTGGAGTGCCAAGAATTTCCCAGTTAGCCGGTTTTTTTGCCTTAGCTCGTTCACCTGCCAGCAGAGCATCATCCATCATAAATGCGACAGCGCGGCCGCTTTCCAGGGTGCGGAAAGAGTCACCGTGATCTTTTGCACTGATGATACGCATGTCGAGTTTCTTCTCGTCGTTCAGCTTGTTCAGCAGAATTTCTGACGTGGTACCTGAAGTCACAACAACACTTTTGCCTTTCAGATCGGCGAAGTCTTTAATCGCGCCGCCTTTCTTCACCAGCAGACGCGTACCGACGACGAAGATGCTGTCGGAGAAGCTGGCCTGTTTCTGGCGCTCAAGGTTATTGGTGGTAGAGCCACATTCAAAATCGTAGGTGCCGTTTTGCAACAGCGGAATACGGTTCTGCGAGGTAATCGGTAGCATTTTTACTTGCAGGTCAGGTTTGTTCAGCTTTTTCTTGATAGCTTCAACAATCGCGTTGGAATAATCCTGAGAGTAACCCACAACTTTTTGCTGGTTGTCGTAGTAGGAGAACGGGACGGAGGATTCACGGTGGCCAACGACGATCACGCCGTTTTTAGCAATCTTTTCCAGAGTAGATGCTTGCTGTTGTGCATCAGCTGCTGCCTGTGGTTTTGCGTCCTCAGCGTGAGCGATACCAGAGGCGAATCCTGCCAGTGCAAGGCAAAGCCCCAGTTTCCGTAATTTCATGTTCCAACTCCTTTGCAGTTGTGGCGCGAAATAAACCCACGCCGACGTGATGTGATGTGTGTATTTCCTGCTAGTTATCTGTTTTATCCATAGCGAAAACGGTGTCATTCCCCCATAACATAGCTGAATGTTAATGAAGTGATACGGAAAAGTTTCTTTTTTGCGATGCAACCCGCACCAATTAAGTGCGATTCTTTCGACAATGCTTCGCATGGGTGCAATATCTGCGCCATGACGGTGCGCGAACGATTTCGTAGCGACTTGATATCGGGCTGACACACGTTTCACGGAAATATTTTGCAATCATCGTGCCAACGGCGGTTTTTTAACAGAAATGCAGCATAAGCTGTTGGGGATGGGGGGAGAAAGATAGGGGCGAGGCATGCCTCGCCCGGAGAGAGTTATGAACGGCGTGAACGCCAGGCGCAGAGGACGCCAGCAAGGGCAAACAGTAATGTCACAGCCCAGATACCCCAGTTGCCGATTCGGGCATAAGGTGTCAGCCCGGTCGTCGGTGTGACTTTGGCTGCCAGTACTTCCGCTTTGAACTGTGGAATAATCTGTGCAATCTCACCCTCAGCATTCACCACTGCCGTCACACCGTTATTGGTGCTGCGAAGCAGTGGGCGGCCGAGTTCCAGTGCACGCATACGCGCCATTTGCAGATGCTGCCACGGACCAATGGAGTGACCAAACCAGGCATCGTTCGAGATTGTCAGAAGGAAGTTGGTATCGGGCCTGAAGTTGTCACGCACCTGCTGGCCCAGTACGATTTCGTAGCAGATGGCGGCTGTCAGGTTGTAACCCGCAACCTGGAGCTGTGGCTGCACGTAGTCACCCCGACTGAAGGAAGACATTGGCAGGTCGAAGAACGGTGCCAGTGGACGCAGCAGGGTTTCCAGCGGAACGAACTCACCAAAAGGCACCAGATGATTCTTCTGGTAGCGGTTCTTGCTGAAATAGTTGTAAGGCTGCGGTCCGCCCAGCACGATGATGGTGTTGTAGTCGTGGTAGCGATTGCTTTCGAGGCGTGAATCAACAATGCCGGTCACCAGGCTACTGCCTCCCGCCCGCAGTTGTTCATCCACGGCTTTCAGGAACGGCTGCTGGCGAGTTTCCAGGTCAGGGATAGCCGACTCTGGCCAGATGATGATCGGCGCTTTCCCTACAAACGGACGGCTGAGCGCGGTATAGGTTTTCAGCGTATTCACCAGCTGATCCGGATCCCACTTCATCGATTGTTCAATATTGCCCTGTACCAGCGCCACATCCACTGCCCGCTCGGGCAAAGGCTGGAACCAGCTGATCTGACGCAGCGGCCAGGGGAGCAACAGTAATGCCAGGGCGGCGACACCAGCAGCCAGATGGCGTTTCAGTGCGGCATACACCGCCAGGCCGGCGATAATCATCAGCAGGAAGGTGATGCCTTCCACACCCAGTAATGGCGCCAGGCCTTTCAGCGGGCCATTAATCTGGCTGTAGCCAAACTGCAACCACGGGAAACCGGTCAGTATCCAGCCGCGCAGGAACTCCGTCATTTGCCACAGCACCGGAGCCGCCAGCGCCAGGCGCAGCAGCGTGGTTTTCGGGCTCAGGCGGTTGAGCAGGGCAGCAAACAGCAGGGGGTAGAGAGACAGCCAGGCTGCCAGCAGGATCACAAGGAAGACATTGACCGGGCCAGGCATTCCGCCGAAGGTGGCAATGCTGACGTAAACCCAGTTAATGCCGCTACCGAACAGTCCCATGCCCCAGACAAAGCCGATGGCACTGGCCTGACGCGTGCTGCGGTTTAACGTCAGGGCCTGTAAGCCGATCAGTGAAACCAGTGCCGCAGGCCAGAAATCATAGGGGGAGAAAGAAAGGGTGCCAATGGCACCCGTGATAAGCGCTAAAAGCAGGCGAACCTGCTGGCGCTGGCAGAATAAGGCAATTGCCATAAGTCGGTTACTCTTCCAGAGTCGGTTGCGGCGAATTTTCCGGGATTTTGACATGGACCTGAATAATACGGCGGCTGTCTGCCATCGCGACTTTAAACTGGTAACCATCGATCTCAATGCTTTCACCCCGTGCCGGCAGATGGCCAAAGCCCTGCATCACCAGGCCGCCGATGGTATCCACTTCTTCATCGCTGAAGTGGGTGTTGAAGACTTCGTTGAAATCTTCGATCGGCGTCAGGGCGCGAATGGTGTAAGTGTGGCGACTGAGCTGACGAATATCGCGATCTTCTTCATCGTCATACTCATCTTCAATTTCACCGACGATCAGCTCAAGGATATCCTCGATAGTCACCAGGCCGGACACGCCACCAAATTCATCAATCACAATAGCCATATGATAGCGCTGTGAACGGAACTCTTTCAGCATCCGGTCGACACGCTTACTTTCCGGCACCACCACCGCTGGGCGCAGTACCTTTTCCATACTGAACGGCTCAGACTCACTGCTCATAAATGGCAGCAGGTCCTTGGCCATCAGGATGCCTTCAACATGGTCCTTGTCTTCGCTGATCACCGGAAAACGTGAGTGCGCAGACTCAATAATCACCGCCAGGCACTCTTCCAGCGTCTGGTTACGCTTGAGCGTGACCATCTGAGAGCGAGGGATCATAATGTCGCGTACACGCTGTTCGGCGATATCCATCACACCTTCCAGCATGTCCCTGGTATCCGGGTCGATCAGGTCATTCTGTTCAGAATCACGGATCAACTCCAGCAGGTCATCGCGGTTTTTCGGCTCACCGTGGAACAATTGGTTGAGAATCAGCGTAAAAAATCCCTTTTTGGTACTGGGACTGTCATTGTTTTGTGAATGGTCATCGCTCATGGCGTTTTTGAGTTTGTCTCTCTATCAATAAAATCGGCTGCCCCAGGTGGGGCAGGCGTGATGGCTTGTACAAATCTGTCATCTGAAGCCGCAGTGGCCTTCATTTTCAGGCGATACAAGCCAGGTACTTATTCTTTCTCCGAAATGTACGGATCGGGATAGCCAAGAGCAAGCATTATCTCGGTCTCCAGCGATTCCATCTCTTCGGCTTCGTCATCTTCAATGTGATCATAACCCAACAGATGCAGGCTACCGTGGATCACCATGTGCGCCCAGTGGGCCTCAAGCGTTTTTTCCTGTTCGGTAGCTTCCGCTTCCACCACCTGGCGACAGATAATCAAATCGCCCAGCAGGGGCAGTTCGATGCCCGGAGGGGCTTCAAATGGGAAGGACAGCACATTAGTCGGTTTGTCTTTTGCGCGATAGGTGTGGTTTAACTCACGGCTTTCCGCTTCATCAACCAGACGGATAGTGACTTCGCTTTCTGGCTGGAACTGCGGCAGTACCGCCTCCAGCCAGCGTTGAAAATCGGCTTCAGCCGGCAGACCCTGCTCGCTTTCACAGGCGAGTTGCAGGTCCAGAATAACATTACTCATTTGTTCTCCTGTGAAGCCTGCTGGGCAGCCAGTGCTTCACGTTTACGTTCTTCTGCCTGGGCATCACGCCGTTTTTGGTCGGCAGCTTCCCAGGCTTCATAGGCAACGACAATGCGCGCAACGACAGGATGGCGCACCACGTCTTCACTGTGAAAGAAGTTAAAACTCAGTTCATCCACATCGGACAGCACCTCAATAGCATGGCGCAGGCCGGATTTCAGGTTACGTGGCAGGTCAATCTGCGTCACATCACCGGTGATCACCGCTTTCGAGTTAAATCCAATACGCGTCAGAAACATCTTCATCTGTTCGATGGTGGTGTTCTGGCTTTCATCGAGAATGATAAACGCATCGTTCAGTGTACGACCGCGCATATAGGCCAGCGGTGCCACTTCAATCACGTTACGCTCGATCAACTTCTCCACGCGTTCAAAGCCCAGCATCTCGAACAGAGCGTCGTACAGAGGGCGCAGGTAGGGGTCCACCTTCTGGCTGAGGTCCCCCGGCAGGAAGCCGAGTTTTTCACCGGCTTCAACGGCAGGACGGGTCAGCATAATACGACGGATCTCCTGGCGCTCCAGGGCATCCACCGCGGCTGCGACCGCCAGATACGTTTTACCGGTTCCCGCAGGGCCAATACCAAACGTAACATCATGGTCGAGAATGTTGGCGACATACTGCGCCTGGTTTGGCGTCCGCGGTTTGATCACGCCGCGTTTGGTTTTAATATGAATCGCTTTGCCGAACTCGGGCACACTGTCCGCGGTCTGTTCAAGCACGCCGCTCTCTTTGATAGCCAGATGAATCTGTTCCGGGTCGATATCCGGGATATGGCCTCGTACAGGGGCGGTATCCACATAAAGATGACGCAGAATGTCTACGCCAGCATGAACGCTCAGCGCACGTCCCACCAGCTTAAAGGCGTTTTCACGGCGGTTGATCTCAATACCCAGTCGGCGTTCCAACTGTTTGATATTGTCATCAAATGGGCCGCACAGGCTCAGCAGCCGCGCGTTATCAATAGGTTCCAGCGTTACTTCACGTGTTTCAATATTCAAACTAATCCTTTGGGTCACACAGGGCCAGGTTGAGAAATGGATGACTGTCTGGCTTCAGCGCCATAAATGAATTATTTATGGCAGCACATAAAGCTGCAAGCGTCCGAGTGGATATTTGGGCGCGTCTTTCAGAAAGCAAGTGTAACGCAATGAAATCATACGGCGAATCCGGAAGGCTCGCCGCATTATTGAGGGATTAAGGCTGGAAGGTGCCGACGCCCAGTTCGTTCTCTTTGCGCGTGCGCGCAATAACGGAGGCTGGGGTCTCGATGCTGCGCAGGTCCATTTGAGCTTCACCGCGGACAAAAATGCCGCGCAGTGAGTTGGCATAGACATCGACGATATCGACATCAACGAATTTGCCAATGTGTTCTGGCGTGCCTTCAAAATTCACCACGCGATTACATGCAGTACGGCCGGACAGCTCCATCACATTTTTACGTGAAGTGCCTTCGACCAGAATGCGTTGCACAGTGCCAAGCTTACGGCGACTCCAGGCCATCACCTGCTGATTAAGGCGATCCTGCAGAATATAAAGACGCTGTTTTTTCTCGTCGTCGGAGACATCATCCGGCAGATCGGCAGCGGGGGTTCCCGGACGGGCTGAATAGATAAAGCTGTAGCTGGTATCAAAATTGATTTCACCGACCAGCTTCATGGTCTGCTCGAAGTCTGCCTGCGTTTCGCCAGGAAAACCGATGATAAAGTCAGAGCTGATTTGAATATCCGGGCGTGCAGCAACCAGCTTGCGAATAATCGCTTTGTATTCCAGCGCCGTGTGGGCACGCTTCATCAGCGTCAGGATGCGGTCGGCTCCGCTTTGTACCGGCAGGTGCAGGAAGCTCACCAGCTCTGGTGTGTCGCGGTAGACATCAATGATATCGTCGGTAAATTCGATAGGGTGGCTGGTGGTAAAGCGAATGCGGTCAATACCATCAATGGCGGCAACCAGGCGCAGTAGTTCAGCGAATGAGCAGATACCGCTGTCGAAGGTCTCACCGCGATACGCATTGACGTTCTGACCCAGCAGATTCACCTCACGCACGCCCTGTGCGGCCAGTTGAGCGATCTCGAACAGAATATCATCCGAAGGGCGGCTGACTTCCTCACCGCGCGTATAAGGCACCACACAGAAGGTGCAGTATTTATTGCAGCCTTCCATGATCGAGACAAACGCGGTCGGCCCGTCAGCACGCGGCTCGGGCATGCGGTCAAATTTCTCGATTTCCGGGAAGCTGACGTCAACGATTGGGCTTTTCGTGCCACGCACCGTATTAATCATCTCCGGCAAACGATGCAGGGTCTGCGGGCCAAAAACAATATCCACGCAGCTGGCACGTTGGCGCAGTTGATCGCCTTCCTGTGATGCCACACAGCCGCCGACGCCGATAATCACATCGGGATTAGACTCCTTCAGTTTTCTCCAACGGCCAAGCAAAGCAAAAACTTTTTCCTGGGCCTTTTCACGAATCGAACAGGTGTTGAGCAGCAGGACATCGGCATCTTCTGCCGCATCGGTCAGGGTATAACCATGAGTGCTGTTTAACAGGTCTGCCATTTTGGATGAGTCATACTCATTCATCTGACAGCCCCAGGTTTTAATATGCAGTTTTTTTGTCATCGACTTGCCATTTGTCATGCAGAAAGGAGAGCGGGGCGCGTATTGTAGTGCTTCGCTGCCAGTGAGGCCGGTGTTCTGAATGTCACAGAAAAATCCGGTACACTTACGAACGATCAGGATAACAGAATTCTGCCGGTGAGGTGTAGCTGCACAGCACGCGTGATACGGCCGGAGAAGGAAAAAAAATGACGGAAAAAAAACATAAAGTAGATGTGGCCATCGTCGGTGGCGGCATGGTGGGCGCCGCGCTGGCAAGTGGGCTGGCACAGCAGGGTTTTCAGGTCGCGGTACTGGAGCAGGCGGCACCGGCCGCGTTTGATGCTGCCAGCCACCCTGACATGCGAATTTCGGCCATTGGTGCGGCCTCTGTCGCACTGCTGAAGCAGCTGGATGTCTGGCCTGCGGTACTCGGTATGCGCTGCGTCCCTTATCGTAAGCTGGAGACCTGGGAGTGGCAGACCGCGCATGTCGGATTCGATGCTGAATCGCTCGGCTTACCTGAGCTCGGTTATATGGTTGAAAACAGCGTATTGCAGCGTGCGCTGTGGCAGCGTTTGCAACAACAGGAGGTGGCGCTGTTATGCCCGGCCCGCCTGCGCGATTTACAGCAAGTTAACGGTGGCTGGCAATTGGCGTTGGAGAGCGGTGAGACAGTCACCGCCAGGCTGGTAGTGGGGGCCGATGGTGCTAATTCGCAGGTACGTCAGTTAGCGGGCATTGGTATTCACGGCTGGAACTATGCTCAGTCCTGTATGCTAATCAGCGTTCGCTGTGAGCAGGATGCCGGGGATACCACCTGGCAGCAGTTTACCCCGGAGGGGCCACGTGCTTTCCTGCCGCTGTTTGACCGCTGGGCTTCACTGGTGTGGTACGACAGCCCGGCGCGTATTCGCCAACTGCAAGCAATGACGATGCCACAGCTGCAAAAAGAGATTCAGGCGCATTTCCCGGCACGTCTCGGCCAGGTTACGCCGTTTGCGGCTGGATCATTCCCGTTGGTTCGTCGTCACGCCACGCGTTATGTCCTCCCTGGCCTGGCGCTGGTGGGTGATGCTGCGCACACCATTAATCCGCTGGCCGGACAGGGCGTAAATCTGGGCTATCGTGATGTTGATGCATTAATCAGTGTATTAAGCGAGTCGCGTCTGCGGGCAGAGGATTGGGCGTCGACGGCGGTATTACAGCGTTATCAGCGTAAACGACAGAAAGATAATCTGCTGATGCAAAGTGGTATGGACCTGTTCTATTTCGCCTTCAGTAATCAGTCTGCGCCGCTTAAAGTGGTGCGTAATCTGGGGCTGATAGTGGCGCAGCATTCTGGCGTGTTAAAACGGCAGGCGCTGAAGTACGCACTGGGATTGTGAGATTGCGGGTTGACCGAAACAGAAGGCCAACCCCTGCATGATCGTTAGTTTGGATTTACTACAGACGTAAAAAAGCCCGCTTGCGCAGGCTTTTATACTTTATGGCTGGGGTGCAGGGATTCGAACCCCGGAATGCTGGTATCAGAAACCAGTGCCTTACCGCTTGGCGACACCCCAATTTTTTATGCGACTGGCGAACCAGGCGTCTTCTTCTTTGCGACTCGTACTACCAGCCGTCTTTATATGGCTGGGGTGCAGGGATTCGAACCCCGGAATGCTGGTATCAGAAACCAGAGCCTTACCACTTGGCGACACCCCAATAAAATTGGTGGCTACTACGGGAATCGAACCTGTGACCCCAGCATTATGAGTGCTGTGCTCTAACCAGCTGAGCTAAGTAGCCTAATTTTACTGCTTTACAATACTAACATACTTCTAAAAAAATGGCTGGGGTACCTGGATTCGAACCAGGGAATGCCGGTATCAAAAACCGGTGCCTTACCGCTTGGCGATACCCCATCCGTGCAAAACCGCTTATGGAAATGGTGCGGGAGGCGAGACTTGAACTCGCACACCTTGCGGCGCCAGAACCTAAATCTGGTGCGTCTACCAATTTCGCCACTCCCGCGCAAAAAAGATGGTGGCTACTACGGGAATCGAACCTGTGACCCCAGCATTATGAGTGCTGTGCTCTAACCAGCTGAGCTAAGTAGCCTTCTTTTTTCGCGTAACCTTCTGCGGCGTTGCGGGGCGCATTATGCGGAGTTGGCCTAAAAGCGTCAACAAGTTTTTTCCCGTTTTTTGTCACAATCGTGTTGTTTGACTGCCTTGTGAGCAGGATGACGATAAAATCAACGAATTCTGATGCTAACAGACGTAACGGCTAAATAAAAACGGGCCACAAGGGCCCGTTAGCGGTGATTCATCAGAACATATTAGTAAGCAGACTGGTGCACACCTACGGCGCGACCTGATGGATCGTCCATGTTTTTGAACGCTTCATCCCATTCTATGGCCTTAGCGGACGAACAGGCCACTGACGGGCCGCCAGGGACGCATTCTGCTGCGCTTGGCAGCGGGAACAGCTCTTCAAAGATTTCACGGTACAAATACGCTTCTTTAGACGTTGGCGTGTTGTACGCGAAACGGAAGTGGGCGGTTTGCAACTGCTGGTCGCTGATCTGCTCTGCAGCCACTTCTTTCAGGGTATCAATCCAGCTGTAGCCCACACCATCAGAGAACTGCTCTTTCTGGCGCCATGCGACGCTGGCTGGCAGGTAAGATTCAAAACACTCACGCAGGATGTGTTTTTCCATTTTACCGTTGCTGCCACACATTTTATCCTGTGGGTTGATGCGCATTGCCACATCCAGGAATTTTTTATCCAGGAACGGTACACGCGCTTCCACGCCCCAGGCTGACATCGCCTTGTTAGCGCGAGCACAGTCAAACATATGCAGTGCATGCAATTTACGCACGTTCTCTTCGTGGAATTCACGGGCGTTCGGTGCTTTATGGAAGTAAAGGTAGCCGCCGAACACTTCGTCAGCACCTTCACCGGACAGTACCATCTTAATGCCCATTGCCTTGATTTTACGTGACATCAGGTACATCGGCGTAGACGCGCGGATGGTGGTCACATCATAGGTTTCGATGTGGTAAATCACATCGCGAATCGCATCGAGACCTTCCTGCACGGTGAAATGAATTTCGTGGTGCACGGTACCCAGATGTTCTGCCACGGCTTTCGCCGCGGTCAGGTCCGGCGATCCTTCCAGGCCAACGGCAAAGGAGTGCAGCTGTGGCCACCAGGCTTCGCTTTTATCCTGATCTTCTACGCGCTTCGCCGCAAAACGTTTGGTCACGGCAGAGATAATCGAAGAATCCAGACCACCGGACAGCAGGACACCGTAAGGCACATCTGACATCAGGTGGCTTTTAACGGACTCTTCCAGTGCGTTTTTCAACGCCGCTGCATCAGTGACGTTTTCTTCTACTGCGGCATAGTCAAACCAGTCACGCTGCCAGTAGCGGCGGATCTCGCCATCGGTGCTGGACAGATAGCTTCCCGGTGGGAATTCTTTAATGCTGCGGCATACAGGCACCAGCGCTTTCATTTCGGAAGCGACATACAGGTTACCGTGCTCGTCGTTGCCCATATACAGCGGGATAATCCCGATATGGTCACGGCCGATTAACCAGGTGTTTTTCACACTGTCATACAGAATGAAGGCAAACATGCCTTGCAGGTCATCGAGGAAATCGATGCCTTTTTCCTGATACAGAGCGAGAATCACTTCACAGTCAGACTCGGTCTGGAACTCATAGCGATCGCTCAGTTCAGCGCGCAGCGCCTGATGGTTGTAAATTTCACCGTTCACCGCAAGTACGTGGGTATGCGCTGCGTTGTACAGCGGCTGTGCGCCGTTGTTAACGTCAACGATCGACAGACGCTCATGGACGAGGATCGCTTTGTCATCGGCATACACGCCGGACCAGTCCGGGCCACGGTGACGCATCAGACGTGAAAGCTCCAGGGCTTTCTTGCGCAGTTCAACAGGATCGCTTTTCAGATCGAGTACACCAAAAATAGAACACATAAACAGCTCCCTAACGACTTACCTTGCGGTGATGATATTGGTTTAAAGCGACAGATATCGCGTGATGTATAAGAAAATGCGCTAACCAGTGAGGTGATGCAAGTAATTTAGTCATTAGGTGAAAAATAGCCTGTTGACCAAGGTGAATTCTTAGTGGATATGCAAATTAAATGGAGTTTTATTGACGAATCGATAATGAATGGTGAAAAGTGAACAAGAAGTGCACAGCGTGGGGGCGGTGCCCGGCGGACCGGGCAGAAAACTAGATAATGTCGATATCGGCAACGGAAGGGTAGATCCAGGTAGGACGGAACGGCATCGCGTCAACGTCACTCAGGCTGGAAACTCCCGACAGAACCAGAATGGTTTCCAACCCGGCCTGGAAGCCAGCAAGAATATCGGTGCGCAGGTTATCACCTACGATCACCGTTTCTTCGGAGTGCGCCTGAATCTTATTCAGTGCTGCACGCATAATCCACGGACTGGGTTTACCGACGTAAAAAGGCTGACGGCCGGATATTTTTTCGATACCTGCGCAAAGCGCGCCACAGGCTGGTGAGAAGCCATGTCCACGGCTGTCCGGGTTAGTTGCGATGAATCGTGCACCATTGGCCACGAAGAAAGCGGCTTTATGCATCATGTCCCAGTTAAAGGAACGGGTTTCTCCGACGATAACGAAATCAGGATTGATATCGGTAATCGTAAATCCGGCTTTGTACAGCTCATGGATCAACGCGCCTTCTCCAACCACATAGGCTTTTTTTCCTTCCTGACGCTTCAGGAAGTCCGCAGTGGCCATTGCAGAGGTATAGAACACGCTGTCCGGCAGTTCAATGCCGGCAGAGGCAAAGCGATTAGACAGGTCCATCGCGGTTTGGGAAGGGTAGTTTGTTAACACCACCAGCGGCATATTATTGCCGACGATGCGCTGTAAAAACTCACGCGCGCCGGGGACGGCAGTATTGTCGTGCATCAGCACGCCGTCGATATCACAGATTACGTTCTTTATCGTCATGCGTTCAGAGTCCATCATTCAATTAACCTTCCAGCAGGCGCTGAAGCAGAATTCCGTTGAGCATGGCGCGTTTCACCAGTGCAAAAGCACCAATGGCCGATCGGTGGTCGATCTCCGAGCGTACAACGGGTAAATTTTTACGGAAGGCTTTGAGTGCCTGAGTATTAATGCAGCCTTCAATTGCCGGCAGCAGCACTTTATCTGCTTCCGTAATTTCACCGGCAATGACAATTTTTTGTGGATTGAACAGATTAATGGCAATGGCGATTGCTTTGCCGAGGTGACGGCCAACATGTTCAATCACTTCACTTGATAGCGCATCTCCGCGATTGGCGGCACGGCAGATAAGTTGAATCTGACAATCATCAAGGGTGAGACTACTTGGATAACCCTGCGTGAGTAGATGGCGCACGCGATGTTCAATGGCGCTGTTGGCAGCGATAGTTTCAAGACAGCCAAAGTTGCCGCAGTGGCAACGCTCGCCTAACGGGTCCACCTGGATGTGCCCCAGCTCACCCACGTTGCCGTTGCTGCCGAGGAAAATCTGACCGTTAGCAATAATCCCGGCACCTGTTCCCCGATGAACACGCACCAAAATGGAGTCAGCACAATCGCGCGATGCGCCAAAATAGTGCTCTGCCAGGGCCAGACTACGGATGTCATGGCCGACAAAACTGGTGACATTGAATCGTTTTTCCAGGTTGGCGACCAGCGGCCAGTGGCTGACGCTGATGTGTGGCATATAACGAATAATACCGTTTTTCGGGTCGACCAGACCTGGCAGAATGACGGAGATCGCAATCAGTTCGCGCAGTTTGCGCTGATGCAGTTCGCTAAAGTCAGCAATGGCCTTAAACAGCGCGTTTTCGAGGGTTTCCTGCGTGCGTTCTGGCAGTGGGTAGTGCTCTTCCGCCAGCGATTTTCCGCTTAAATCAAACAGGGTGACGGTGGCATCGTTGCGACCAAGGCGCACGCCAATGGTATTAAATCCGCGGGTTTCCGTAATGATAGAAATCGCCCGGCGCCCCCCGGTAGAAGCCTGTTGGTCAACTTCTTTAATCAGACCACGCTCAATGAGCTGACGCGTGATCTTGGTGACACTGGCGGGGGCGAGCTGACTGTGCTCGGCGATCTGGATTCGTGAGATAGGGCCCTGCTGATCGATGAGCCGGTAGACGGCTGCACCATTAAGTTGTTTAACAAGATCAACATTTCCAATTTGAGCCTGGCCGCCAGTGGTCATTAAATATCTACTCGCTTAAGACCTCGTTACCATTAACGATAGTCCGGGTGATTTTGTAATCGCGGGTGAACACCGTCAGATTAGCCACTTTCCCGGCTTCAATTGACCCTAAATGCGTGTCTACCCCCATTGCGCGGGCCGGATAAAGTGTTGCCATACGCAGCGCCTCGTCAAGGGAAATGCCCACGTGTTCGACGCTGTTTGCTACAGCCTCAATCATAGTTAGCGCAGATCCGCTCAGAGTGCCGTTCTCATCAACACACAGCCCGTTGCGATAGTATATTGTTTTACCAGCAAAAATGAACCGATCAATAGAAGCACCCGCCGGTGCCGTGGCATCGGTAACGAGGATCAGTTTGTCGCCTTTGATTCGTTTAGCATTACGAATGTTAGCGTAATGGACATGTAAACCGTCGGCGATGATACCGCACCAGACATCCGGTGAATCAAACAACGCACCGATTAATCCAGGTTCACGACCGCTGGTGGTCGGCATAGCGTTATATAAATGCGTGGCAAAGGAGACCCCGGCATCAATCCCGGCAAGCGCTTCGTCATAAGTACCGTGGGAATGGCCCGCAGAGATGATAATCCCGGCATCACGCAGTTGACGAACAACCGCGGCGTCTACTTTTTCTGGCGCGAGGGTAATCTTACTGATGACATCGGCGTTGGCACACAGGAAATCGACCAGCGCGCTATCTGGAGCACGGATGAGGTCTGGATTGTGGGTGCCTTTTTTCAACGGATTGAGCCAGGGGCCTTCCAGATGCAGGCCGAGCGCCTGGTTGCTGTTCTGCGCCAGCCAGGCACGCATCACTTCAACGGCACGTTTCATCAGCTCATCGGTGCTGGTGATAAGCGTAGGCAGAAAGCTGGTACAGCCTGACTTCTCATTGGCTTTCTGCATGATTTGCAGGGTTTCTACGCTGATCGCTGAAATATCATCGTTAAACTGCACGCCGCCGCAGCCATTCAGCTGCAGGTCAATAAAGCCAGGGGCAATAATCGCACCGCCAACCTGACGAGTTTCAATGCCAGCGGGCAGATCCTCCAGCGGGCAGATACGATCGATCAGGCCATTGGCAACCACTACCGCATGCCGATCGAGGATTTTATGGCCTGTGTAGATACGGCCCTGGGTTAATGCGTACATAGTTGTTCTCCTGACTTTCCTGATATTTCTTGTCCTGCCGGCAGGGCGCTAACCCTCCGGCAGGCACCGGTCTGAAATGACGACAGCGACCAGGGATGATCACAGATCTTTAATATTTCCAGCTTCCATCTCGCGGAAATACTTCACGGTTTTCATCTTCAGCTCCATCGTGGACGGTTCATCACACACCACGACCGCTTTCGCGTGCAGCTGCAAACAGCTGATGGTCCACATATGATTCACGTTGCCTTCAACTGCGGCTTGCAGCGCCTGAGCTTTCAGATGGCCCGTGACCAGAATCATCACCTCTTCTGCATCCAGTAATGTACCCACACCCACCGTCAGGGCATATTTTGGCACCTGGTCGACGTCGCCACCAAAGAAGCGTGAGTTGGCGATGCGGGTATCGTGAGTCAGCGTTTTAATACGGGTACGAGACGCCAGAGAGGAAGCGGGTTCGTTAAAGGCAATGTGTCCGTCATTTCCTACGCCACCCATGAACAGGTGAATTTTGCCGTAAGAACGGATTTTTTCCTCATATTGGCGACATTCTGCGTCAATATCCGGTGCATTACCATTGAGAAGGTTGATGTTTTCACTTGAAATATCAACATGATCAAAAAAGTTACGGAACATAAAACTGTGGTAACTTTCCGGGTGCTCTTTCGGCAGGCCGACATATTCATCCATATTGAAGGTCACAACATGCTTGAAGCTGACCTGGCCCGCTTTGTGCATATCAATAAGATGTTTATAGGCTTCCAGCGGTGTGCCTCCAGTGGGTAAGCCCAGGACAAACGGACGATCGGCGGTAGGATTGAACGCATTGATGCGATTTACAATATGGCGTGCCGCCCATTTTCCGACCTGGGCTGGTGTTGCCAGAGGAATCAGTCTCATGTTGCACCTCGTATATAAGCAGAGTTAGGTATTAAGTTAAAACGGTGCTCTGTCGTTGTTCTGGTAAGCGTAACGCGATTACCATCATGCAACAGAGGGATTTGTCCGTTTTGATTTTTCGAATCATAAAATAAGTTTGTGCTGTTGACCAGCCATATGCTAAGAATAATGCGTTTTTAGGTGATTTTAATCACATATATGACGGTTTAATTTGCGAAGCGAATTAATTTTTTTTTACACTTCGTTTCGTGGTGTGTAGTGTCGGGCTGACAAAAAAAACCGTGAAAAAAAACAGACGGTTTTTGCCGCCTTAACGGGTCTCATAGGGGGAAATGGTGAATATTTTAGGATTCTTTCAAAGATTAGGGCGGTCGTTACAGCTGCCAATAGCCGTGCTGCCTGTTGCTGCACTGATGCTGCGCTTCGGCCAGCCTGATTTACTCAATATGCCGTTTATTGCACAGGGCGGCGGGGCGATTTTTGACAACCTCGCACTGATTTTTGCTATCGGTGTGGCGTCGACCTGGTCTAAAGACAACGCCGGTGCTGCCGCGCTGGCTGGTGCTGTGGGTTACTTTATTCTGACCAAAGCGATGGTGACCATCAACCCAACGGTCAATATGGGTGTGCTGGCGGGGATTATTACGGGCCTGATAGCCGGTATGACCTACAACCGCTGGGCTGACATCAAACTGCCTGACTTCCTGAGCTTCTTTGGCGGTAAACGCTTCGTACCTATCGCGACGGGCTTTTTCTGTCTGGTGCTGGCGGCGGTGTTTGGTTATGTCTGGCCTCCGGTTCAGGCGGCAATTCATTCCGGCGGTGAGTGGATTGTCTCTGAGGGGGCTTTCGGTGCGGGTATCTTCGGTTTCGTTAACCGTCTGCTGATCCCAACCGGTTTGCATCAGGTGCTGAACACTATTGCCTGGTTCCAGATTGGTGAGTTCACCAATGCGGCCGGTGCTGTGGTCCACGGTGATATCAACCGCTTCTATGCGGGTGACGGCACGGCGGGGATGTTCATGTCCGGGTTCTTCCCGATCATGATGTTTGGTCTGCCGGGTGCTGCACTGGCGATGTATCTGGCTGCGCCGAAAGCGCGCCGTCCAATGGTTGGCGGTATGCTGCTTTCTGTTGCGGTGACCGCATTCCTGACGGGTGTGACCGAGCCGCTGGAATTCCTGTTTATGTTCCTGGCGCCGATGCTGTATCTGATCCACGCCTTGCTGACGGGCATCAGTCTGTTTGTGGCGACAACGCTGGGCATTCATGCCGGGTTCTCTTTCTCTGCGGGCGCCATCGACTATGTATTGATGTATAAATTGCCTGCGGCCAGCCAGAATGTGTGGTTGCTGCTGGTGATGGGGCTGGTGGCCTTTGTAGTCTACTTCGTTCTGTTCAGCGCAGTGATCCGTATGCTCAATCTGAAAACGCCAGGCCGCGAAGATGAAGGCGACCTGCTGGTAAAAGATGAAGCGAACAGCAATACCGAAGAGGGCTTGGCAGACCTGTCCCGCCAGTATATTGGTGCGATTGGTGGCTCGGATAACCTTAATGTTATTGATGCCTGCATCACTCGCCTGCGTCTGTCCGTTAAAGATGCATCGCTGGTGAATGATGCACAGTGTAAACGCCTGGGGGCTTCCGGGGTGGTGAAACTGAACAAGCAGACCATTCAGGTGATTGTGGGTGCGAAAGCAGAATCCATCGCCGAAGAGATGAAAAAGCAGATTGCTAAAGGCCCGGTTGCTGCCGCAGCGGCGAGCTCGAAACCTGTTGCGCCAGTCGCCGCTCCGCAGGCAATACCCAATGCGGCTAAAGGGGTGATCGGTACACTGGTTGCACCGGTTAGCGGTAAGGTTGTTGCCATTGACCAGGTGCCTGATGAAGCCTTCGCCAGCAAAGCCGTGGGCGACGGCCTGGCCATCTTGCCAACCGGTAGCACCGTTGTTGCTCCGGCTTCCGGTACGCTGGTGAAAATCTTTAATACTAACCATGCATTCTGTCTTGAAACCGAAAACGGCGTCGAAATTGTAGTGCACATGGGGCTGGATACGGTTGCACTGGAAGGTAAAGGGTTTACGCGTCTGGCTGAAGAAGGCTCAACGGTAGTGGCGGGTCAGCCAGTACTGGAAATGGACCTTGTCTTCCTGAATGCGAATGCCCGTTCGATGATCAGTCCGGTGGTGATCAGCAACATTGATGATTTCGCGGGATTAACGCTGCTGGCCGGTGAAACCGTGGTAGCGGGTGAGACCCGAATCGTTGAAATTAATGGCTAACACCGTCGACTGATGCGACTGTGACAGGGCGGGAAGCGATTCCCGCCCTTTTTTTATGTGATTCCCGCAACAAACGGTTGTTTCCCCTCTCTGCTTTGTGGATCATACTCCGTTATTTCATAGCTAATTTAAGCCATGCACTATTGAGGAAATTGAGATGAGTGAGGCTGAAGCCCGCCCAACTAACTTTATTCGTCAGATCATCGACGAAGATCTGGCGAACGGCAAGCACAGCTCAGTGCATACCCGCTTCCCGCCTGAGCCGAATGGCTATCTGCATATTGGTCATGCGAAATCGATCTGCCTGAACTTTGGCATCGCACAAGATTATCAGGGGCAGTGCAACCTGCGCTTCGATGACACCAACCCGGTGAAAGAAGATCTGGAGTTTGTTGAGTCGATCAAGCGCGATGTGCAATGGCTGGGTTTCACGTGGAGCGGTGAAGTACGCTACTCATCTGATTATTTTGAACAGCTGCATAACTATGCTGTTGAACTGATCACCAAAGGGCTGGCTTATGTTGACGAACTGTCGCCTGAGCAGATCCGTGAATACCGTGGCAGCCTGACGTCAGCGGGTAAAAACAGTCCCTACCGCGATCGCAGTGTGGAAGAGAACCTGGCGCTGTTTGCCAAAATGCGTGCCGGTGGCTTTGCCGAAGGCACCGCCTGCCTGCGCGCTAAAATCGATATGGCTTCCAACTTTATCGTGCTGCGCGATCCGGTGATTTACCGTATTAAATTTGCTGAACATCATCAGACCGGTAACGCCTGGTGCATCTATCCGATGTACGACTTTACCCACTGCATCTCGGATGCGCTGGAAGGCATTACCCACTCCCTGTGTACGCTGGAGTTCCAGGACAACCGTCGTCTGTACGACTGGGTGCTGGATAACATCACTATTCCCGTTCACCCGCGTCAGTATGAGTTCTCCCGTCTGAATCTCGAATACGCCATTATGTCTAAGCGTAAATTGAGCCAGCTGGTGTCTGAGAATGTGGTGGAAGGCTGGGACGATCCTCGCATGCTGACTGTTTCTGGTCTGCGTCGCCGTGGTTACAGCGCTGAGTCTATCCGTGAGTTTTGCCGCCGTATCGGCGTGACAAAACAGGATAATATCGTTGAGATGGCTGCGCTGGAATCCTGTATTCGTGACGACCTGAACGAAAATGCACCGCGCGCGATGGCGGTGATGGATCCGGTTAAAGTGGTGATTGAAAACCTGCCTGCGCATCATGACGAGATGATTAGCATGCCGAATCATCCGAACAAGCCCGAAATGGGAACACGTGAAGTGCCGTTCAGCCGTGAGATCTATATCGATCGCGCTGATTTCCGAGAAGAAGCGAACAAGCAGTACAAACGTCTGGTGCTGGGCAAAGAAGTCCGCCTGCGTAACGCTTACGTGATCAAAGCCGAGCGTGTGGCGAAAGATGACGAAGGCAACATCACCTGCCTGTTCTGTACCTGCGATGTGGATACTCTGAGCAAAGATCCGGCTGACGGCCGTAAAGTGAAGGGCGTGATCCACTGGGTATCGGCTGTTCATGCGCTGCCAGCGGAGTTCCGTCTTTATGATCGCCTGTTCAGCGTGCCGAACCCGGCAGCGGCAGAAGACTTCCTCGCCAGCATCAACCCGGATTCTTTAGTGATCCGCCAGGGCTTTGTTGAGCCGGGTATGCAGCAGGCGGAAGCCTCTGCGCCGTATCAGTTTGAGCGCGAAGGTTATTTCTGTGCCGATAGCGTGTATTCCAGTGCCAGCAATCTGGTGTTTAACCGCACCGTTGGCCTGCGTGATACCTGGGCAAAAGTGGGCGAGTAAACCGCTATTTGCTGATAAAAGGCCGCCGATGCGGCCTTTTTTTCGTCTGCTACTTATAATTCGGCACACAGATAATCAATAAACATCCGCGTTTTACGCGGCAGAGCGGTGCGGGTGGCAAAGACAGCGCTGACGGGCTGTACCGGTAGCTGCCAGTCATTGAACAGAAGCTGTAATTCTCCGCTGGCCAGATCGTCTGTCACCAGCCATTCAGGCAGCACCGCCACGCCCATTCCGGCCAGTGCCATCTGGCGCATAATCTGCGCAGAATTGGCGCTGTAACGTGCTTCGCTTTTCACTTCACAACGATCCTGCCCGCGCTGGAAATGCCAGCGGCCGGGATGGGAGAGATTACTGTTGTGTATCCATGGCAGGGTGCCCACCTCACTGAGCTGTTGCAGCGAATAGCGCGCCATCAGCAGCGGCGACGCCACCAGCACAATACGGTATTCCCCCAATTTGCGACTCTTTAGCGAGGAGTCGCGCAGTGTGCCGAGGCGGATAGCCACATCCAGTTTGTTGCTCACCAGGTCATCAAGCGAGGCACCGACGTTATAGCTCAGGGTGAGCCCGGGGTGACGCTGGCAAAAACGGGCTACGGGTGGCATCAGGAACTGCTGGCCATACTCCCAGGTGGAGGTGATACGCAGTTCCCCCGATAGCGGCTGGCTGTCATCGGTGATGCGACTTACGGCAAGGTCGATATCGCAGAAGATCCCCTTAAAATCCTGGTAGAGCTGGCTTCCGCTCTCTGTCAGCGCCAGGTTACGGGTATTGCGCGTCAGCAGGGCGACGCCGAGTACCTGTTCCAGTGTCTTAATATGCAGGCTGACCATCGCCTTACTTAAGCCGAGATTATCGGCGGCGCGGGTAAAACTGCCGCTTTCCACGACCGCAAAAAAAGTGTGAATTTTATCCAGTTGAGCATGCATGGGATTGTTTACTTATATCGAACAATCTTTTCACTGTATGCCAGTCGATCTCCGTGGTCAATCGCCGCTATGCTGCGCCCGGAGGTATGACTATGAGCTATCGCTACCGCATAGCAGTAATTTTCCTGCTCGGCTTCTTTATTGATTGTATTAATATTTTTATGTCGGCGATTGCGCTGCCGGAGATGGCGGGAGAACTGCGTATAGCCAGCGGTTCGCTCGGCTGGGTGGCCAACAGCTATATACTCGGCTTGACGGTGATTATCCCAATAAGCAGCTGGCTTGCCGGGCGTTATGGTGCTCGCCGGGTGCTGGTGGCCTCGATGTTGCTGTTCAGCCTGGCGGCACTGGGCTGCGGTCTGGCAGATACGTTTATCACGTTGGTAATGTGGCGTTTTGTACAGGGTATGGCGGGAGGGTTGCTCATCCCGGTGGGGCAGGCTCTGACATTTAATCTGTTTAAGGGCAAGGAACGGGCAACCATATCGACCCTGATTATGAGCGTGGCATTGATTGCGCCAGCACTGTCGCCGCTGCTGGGCGGCATGATTGTCGACAGCCTCTCATGGCGCTGGATTTTCTGGTGCAATATTCCGTTCAGCCTGATGGCCGCTGCGCTGGCCGCGCTGTGGGTGCAGCGTGAAACGCGGGTGGCAGTCCGGCCTGATATCCGTGGCATTCTGCTGGTGTGCCTGGCACTGGCTGCCGTTCTGCTTGGGTTGTCGCAGCTTGCGGAGGCGGGGTCTCTTATTTCTGCATCGTTATGGCTGCTGGCCGCGTTGGGCCTGGCTATCGGCTATTTGCGCCATTACCATCGTCAACCCCAGGCGGTGATTGATTTGAAGCTGTTGCGTAATCCCCGGCTAAAGCTGGCGGTGGTCATTTACTACGCCGTGCCGGGCATCTTCACCGGTGTGAACCTGCTCAACATTTTTTATCTGCAACAGTGCCTGCATTTTTCTGCCGAACGTTGTGGAGCATTTATGCTGCTGTACGGTGGTGGGGCACTGGTGGCGATGCTGGTATGTGGTCGTCTTTACCATTGTCTGGGCGCACTGACCCTGTTCAGCTGTGGGTTGGTCTTACATGCAGGCGGCATCGTGCTGCTGGCGCTGGTACAGAGTCCCGAACAGGTGATGCTATTGAATGCGGCTTATCTGCTGATGGGGATTGGCGGTGGAATCAGTGCCAATACGGCACAAACCAGTGCTCTGACTGATTTTCACGATGAGCAGATGACGCGGGCCAGTGTGATATGGAATATTAATCGTCAGCTTTCATTCAGCCTCGGCGCCGCATTGTTTACACTGCTGTTTACGTTGATGAGCCGCCACTATTCTGCTGCTCAGTCTTATCATCAGGTCTTTGTTGTTGCCGCAGTTACCGGCCTGTTCCCCTTGTGGATGATTTATCGCCACGCCCGTCATAAGGATGTTGTATGTCAGCGTTAACCGAAAAAGCCTGTGAAAGTATCATTGTACTGCATCAGCTTATTGAGAAAGTGTTTCACGGAGATGGGAGCTTTGTCCCTGAGCTGTTGCGACATTTTGAACCCGATTTTATCATGGTCGCGCCCAGCGGAAAAAGTCTGTCGATGGAGGAGGTGACTGCGCTGTTCACTCGTCTGGTCGGCGAACGGCAGGGTGTTGCTATCACGATTGAACACTGCAAAGTGATCTCTCAGTTTGGCCAGGAAGTAGCGATCCAGTATCACGAGCTACAACAGCAGGGTGATAATCATACCCACCGTATTTCACTGGCGGTGATTGATTGTGGTTGTACGCCACCTCGCTGGCGCTATTTGCAGGAAACAATGGTGGTCAGTTAATTACTGTACTAGTTCGTGAGTGTGATTCTGTGTAGACTATGCGGCATTCTTGCCGTTTAGCCAGTGGATTATCCCGGTTTATGGCATGTTATTTATTGCATTCGCTAAGGGATTTCATGGCTACACCTGCTTCTGCTGTTCGTCTGCCGTCAACACTCTGGGGGGCGTTGATTATCAGTGGCACCATTATTGGTGCCGGGATGTTCTCGCTGCCGGTAGTGATGTCCGGTGCCTGGTTTGCCTGGTCCTCCGCGCTGCTGATCGTGACCTGGTTCTGTATGCTGCTGTCCGGATTACTGTATCTGGAAGCCAGCCTGCATTATCCCATCGGGGCGAGTTTTGATACGGTCACACGCGATTTACTTGGGCGTGGCTGGAACCTGATCAACGGTTTGTCCGTGGTCTTTGTGCTGGGGATCCTCACCTATGCGTACATTTCTGCCAGTGGCGCGATTATTCAGCACAGCCTTAATCAATTAAATGTCGGAATATCGGCACGTATGGCTGGGCTGCTCTTTACGCTACTGGTGGCGCTGTTTATCTGGCTGGGAACAGCGGTTGTCAGCCGGATGACGCTGATTTTTCTCGGCGCGAAGATCCTCACCTTTTTGATGATTTTTGGCGGCCTGCTGTGGCATGTTCAGCCGGCTATTCTGCTCGACAGCCAGGGAGCCGATCGCGATTATCTGCGATATCTCTGGATAGTGGTGCCGTTTTGTCTGGCCTCCTTCGGCTACCATGGCAACATTGCCGGGTTGACGACTTACTACCATAAGAATGCAGGCCGCGTGAGCCGTTGCCTGATTTACGGCACGCTGCTGGCTCTGATGATTTACTTTATCTGGATCATCGGCACGATGGGCAATATTCCCCGCAGCGAATTTAAAGCGATTGCCGCGCAAGGCGGTAATATTGACGTACTGGTGGGGGCGTTATCCGGCGTACTGCACAATCGCTCTCTGAATCTGTTACTGGATATCTTCTCTAACTTCGCCGTTGCCTGTTCATTCCTCGGTGTCAGTCTTGGCTTTTTTGATTACCTTGCCGATCTCTTTAAACTGGATAACTCCGCGTCCGGAAGATTAAAAACCACGCTGCTGACGTTTATTCTGCCGCTAACTGCCGCGATGATCTGGCCCAACGGTTTTCTGCTGGCAATCGGTTATGCCGGGCTGGCCGCGACGTTGTGGGCTGTTGTCACGCCAGCGCTACTAGCCTGGCAGTCACGTCGACGTTTTGCCACTGCCACGTGGCGAGTCAGAGGGGGGATGGCACCGATTGTGCTGGTTCTGCTGTTTGGTGCACTGAATGCCGTGGTCTCGTTGCTTTCATATGGTGGCTGGCTGCCGCTCTATACGCGATAACCTTTTGAGACAGATTGGCAGCGTTTTAGTCGGGAGGAATCGCTATAACGCAGGCATAAAAAAACCGGTGGCAAGCCACCGGTTTTTACACTGAACAGTGCAGATTATTTGTCGTGCAGAGTCTCGTCTTCACGACAGTCACCCAGAGAACAATGGCCATAAAGATACAGGCTATGGTTGCTCAGTTTGATACCGTGACGCGTGGCGATTTCACGCTGACGTTCCTCAATGTATTCGTCTCTGAACTCAATAACTTTACCGCAGTCCAGGCAGATCAGGTGATCGTGATGGTGCTGCTGAGTCAGTTCGAAAACGGATTTACCGCCTTCAAAGTTATGGCGGGTAACGATCCCCGCATCATCAAATTGGTTCAGCACGCGGTAAACGGTGGCCAGACCAATTTCTTCGCCCATATCAATCAGGCGTTTGTACAAGTCTTCCGCACTGACATGATGGCCCTCTGGTTCCTGAAGCACTTCCAGAATTTTCAGTCGGGGAAGCGTGACTTTCAGGCCGGCCTTCTTTAATGCGGTGTTATTGTCAGTCATGCGGATATTGTCCTGTTACTTTGCTAGTCACTTAGTGGCTGAAAAGCCCTGAACATCGGTCGACGCTAAAAGATGAGTGCGTCTCAGTATAGAACTGATACTCCGAAATGAAAACCATAAGGGGTGCCTGAAACCGCAATGGATGTAAGGATAAGTGTCATTACATCCAGGGTAGCACGCGCCCGAATTAGGCTGGGTTAACATTTCAATCTGCATCATCTTCACCGCTCTTTGGGCGACTCACATCCTCAAAGAGTGGGGCAGGTGCTGAGTAAGCGGGTAACCGATGGGGTTATTGTACAGTTTTGCAGATGAAAGTTACAAACATGTATCTATTACTTCTATAGGAAAAACCACTTACTTGATGTGAGATAGCTCCCACATCAAGCGGCTATGGTTATGCTTCGATGATATCTTTTAGCTGAAGTTCATCAAAAATTTGTTTTACCCACTTTTCAACGCGTTCGTTGGTGAGCTCTGGCTGGCGATCTTCATCAATGGCCAGGCCAAGGAAATGGTTATCATCTGCCATGCCTTTCGAGGCCTCGAAATGGTAGCCTTCGCTCGGCCAGTGGCCGACAATCACTGCGCCGTTCGGCTCAATGATGTCGCGGATGGTGCCCATTGCATCGCAGAAATACTCGGAATAGTCTTCCTGATCGCCGCAACCAAACAGCGCAACCAGTTTACCGTTGAAGTCGATTTCTTCCAGCGTTGGGAAGAAGTCATCCCAGTCGCACTGGGCTTCACCGTAGTACCAGGTTGGGATGCCAAGCAGCAGAATATCAAAGGCTTCAAGGTCTTCTTTGCTGCTTTTAGCAATATCACGAACTTCTGCAACATCTTTCCCCAGTTGCTTCTGGATCATTTTTGCAATGTTTTCGGTATTGCCTGTATCGCTACCAAAGAAAATGCCGACGAGTGCCATGAGTTTAATAACCTCTTGAATCTTAATGATATGGTGACTGCTGATTTTTTCGCAGATATCGCTAATGATAACAGACCGTCGTGAGCGGATAAATGAGTAATGCTGCCGGTTTTGTCGCTGAGTGCTAAGGCCCTGATACCATCAGGACGGATGACGTTGCAACTGTTCCAGCAGCATTTCTTCGATCAGTTCACTGCGGCTGATATTGCGCTCGAAAGCTAGCTGATTCAGGACATCAACCGCGTCGCTGTTCATTTTCAGTTCGACACGCTTCAGGCCGCGCACTTTATCGCGCTTGAGCTGATTGCGTTTGTTGATACGCAACTGCTCATCACGCGTCAGCGGATTAGTCTTGGGTCGTCCCGGACGTCGTTCATCTGCAAACAGATCGATCGTTGTGCGGTCCGTGTTCTCTTTTGCCATAGGAATCGTAATACTGAAAGGCTGGATTGCTGATGAATAGGGCCGTTATGCCGTCTGATAATCAGCAGCGGCAAAATTTTAGCGCGCCATCATACCCCAGCGAAAATGGTTTTCACAGCGCTAAAAAACGTCGGATTGCACGTAATACCGCATCGGGTTTCTCAGCATGTACCCAATGCCCTGCGCCGGTGATGACATGGGCACGCGCCTGCGGGAACTGGGTTAACAGTGCATCGCGATATGCATCGGCCAAATAGGGAGAACGCTCCCCACGAATGAACAGCACAGGATGTGACCAGGGGGCCAATGGCTCCCAGCCAATGATGTTTTCATAACATGCCAGCAGCGCCGGAACGTTGAAACGCCAAACACCCTCGTGGAACGACTTGAGTAAAAACTGGATAACGCCTTCTTCACTGATACTTTGACGCATCAGGGCAGTAGCTTCGCTGCGCGTGGTGATACCGGCCTCAGTCACCGCATTCAGTGCGGCAAAAATATCGTCATGATGACGCGTGGTGTAGGCCACAGGAGCGATATCAATCACTACGATCTCCTCAACACGATCGGGCGCCAGTGCGGTAATCGCCATGGCGATCTTCCCCCCCATCGAGTGACCGATCACGCTGAAACGATCGACCTGCATCGCGTCAAGCGTGTCCAGGACATCCTGAGCCATTAACGCATAATCCATCTTTTGCGCACGCGGAGACAAACCGTGGTTGCGGACATCGAGTTGAATCAAACGGCGATCGTCTTTTAATCCCCGGGCCAGTACGCCGAGGTTATCCAGGCTACCAAATAAACCGTGGATCAATACCAGTGGAAGCCCGTCAGTGGCGGATTGTTCAGATTGCAGGCGAAAATTCAAATTCATAGAGAAAGTTCTTACAGTTGGCACCAAGGCTTAGGGTATCATGGATCCCACAATTTCTGCCGCTGGCGCGAATGGCGGGTATGATCTTTTTGCGGCATATTCCGACTTTTGCCCTGAAACGGGTCTGGCGCTACACCCTGGCGGGATTTAACTTTATAATCCTGATGTTAGAACTGGATCGGCTCAACGTCATGATGGTTGCGTGGATTGTTGTCCCCGAACAACCGGTTCTGATACTAGCAACAACCGTACTGGATAAAGATGAAAACGATAGAAGTCGACGAAGAGCTATACCGTTATATTGCCAGCCACACTCAGCATATTGGTGAAAGCGCATCCGATATTTTGCGCCGTATGCTGAAGTTCACTGCGGGTCAAACTGCTCCTGTGGCGGCGAATGCTGCAGCGGCAGCCAAAGAACCTGCCGCTGCAGGTATTAAATCTGAATCCCGACCGCAGGATCGTGTTCGTGCGGTACGTGAGCTGTTGCTTTCGGATGAGTACGCGGAGCAGAAGCGTGCAGTGAATCGCTTTATGCTGATTCTATCGACTTTATACAGTCTGGATGCCAAAACGTTTGGCGCAGCGACTGAGTCTCTGCAAGGTCGTACGCGTGTTTACTTCGCGGGCAACCAGCAAACGTTGGTAGAGAATGGCACCCATACCAAGCCGCAGCACGTTCCGGGCACACCGTATTGGGTGATCACCAACACAAATACTGACCGTAAGCGCAGCATGGTGGAACACATTATGTTGTCGATGCAGTTCCCGGTGGAGCTGACAGAGAAAGTTTGCGGTACCCTCTAACTGAAGCGTCAGGGAGAAGCGCCAATGGCCAATCACCCCCGTGCCGGGCAACCCGCCCAGCAGAGCGATTTGATTAACGTTGCACAATTAACATCTCAATATTATGTCCTGCAGCCTGAACTGGGTAACGCAGAGCATGCGGTGAAATTTGGCACTTCCGGCCATCGCGGTAGCGCGGGCCGTCATAGCTTCAACGAGACGCACATTCTGGCCATCGCGCAGGCGATTGCGGAAGAACGCAAAAAGAACGGTGTAACCGGTCCTTGTTTTGTGGGTAAAGATACGCACGCGTTGTCTGAACCGGCCATCATCTCGGTATTGGAAGTGCTTACCGCTAACGGTGTTGATGTGATCGTTCAGCAGGATAACGGCTATACGCCGACCCCTGCGATCTCCAATGCGATCCTTGAACACAACAAAACCGGTGGTGCTCAGGCTGATGGTATCGTCATCACGCCTTCACACAATCCACCTGAAGATGGCGGTATTAAATACAATCCACCAAACGGTGGCCCGGCCGATACGAACGTCACGAAAGTGGTGGAAGATCGCGCTAACGCTCTGATCAAAGACAGCCTGAAAGAAGTGAAACGCATAACGCTGGATCAGGCCTGGGCCAGCGGTCACTTGACGGAAAAAGATCTGATCCAGCCTTATATTGAAGGTCTGGCTCAGATCGTTGATATTCCGGCGATCCAGAAAGCCGGTCTGAAGATTGGCGTTGATCCGCTGGGCGGTTCAGGGATTGCCTACTGGCAGCGTATTGCGGAGTTCTACAATCTTGATTTGACCATCGTTAACGATGCTGTCGATCAGACTTTCCGCTTTATGCACCTTGACCACGATGGTGTGATCCGCATGGACTGCTCGTCTGAGTCGGCGATGGCGGGTTTGCTGGCGTTGCGTGACAAGTTCGACCTGGCCTTTGCCAACGATCCTGATTATGACCGTCACGGTATCGTCACGCCTGCGGGACTGATGAATCCAAACCACTATCTGGCAGTAGCGATTCAGTATCTGTTCCAGCATCGTCCACAGTGGGGCAAAGATGTCGCGGTGGGTAAAACGCTGGTGTCCAGCGCGATGATTGACCGCGTAGTCGACGATCTGGGCCGCAAGCTGGTAGAAGTGCCGGTTGGCTTCAAATGGTTTGTTGATGGTCTGTTCGATGGCAGTTTCGGTTTTGGTGGCGAAGAGAGTGCGGGTGCTTCGTTCCTGCGCTTCGACGGCACGCCTTGGTCAACCGATAAAGACGGCATCATCATGTGTCTGTTGGCTGCAGAGATTACTGCGGTAACGGGTAAGAACCCGCAGCAGCACTACGACGAACTGGCACAGCGCTTTGGCGCACCAAGCTACAACCGTATCCAGGCTCCGGCCACTTCCGCGCAGAAAGCTGCGTTGTCAAAACTGTCCCCGGAAATGGTCAGTGCTGACACGCTGGCGGGTGATCCTATCACGGCACGTCTGACGGCAGCACCGGGTAACGGTGCCTCTATCGGCGGCTTGAAAGTGATGACCAAAAACGGCTGGTTCGCTGCGCGTCCATCCGGTACGGAAGATGCTTATAAAATCTATTGCGAAAGCTTCCTGGGTGCTGAACACCGCGAGAAGATTGAGAAAGAAGCGGTAGAGATTGTGAGTGCGGTACTGAAAAACGCCTGAGATATCAGGCAGTGAAGAGAAGGGCTCACGCAGTGAGCCCTTTTTTTATGGCATAAAGCGATAGCCCACACCGGTTTCGGTCAGCAGATGTTGGGGTCTGGCGGGGTCGCGTTCAATTTTGTGACGCAGATGCCCCATATAAATACGCAGATAGTGGCTGTGCTCAACCGCATTCGGCCCCCAGACTTGAGTCAGCAGCTGTCGCTGAGTCATCACCTTACCCGGGTGGTTAATCAGGCTGACCAGCAGACGAAATTCAATCGGCGTCAGGTGCAGGTCCGCACCGTCGCGCATCACCCGGCGGGCGGCAATATCCACCGTGACGCTACCAATATTAATTGGCGCATCCACGCTGTCGTTACCCTGCTGTGGGCGATGACGTAAGGCGACACGCACTCTTGCCATCAGCTCACCGACACCAAAGGGTTTCGTCAGGAAGTCGTCAGCGCCAGCATCCAGCGCGGTGATTTTATCCTGCTCATCACTGCGTGCCGAGAGCACAATCACCGGGATATTGCTCCACTGGCGCATATCACGAATAAATTCTGTCCCATCACCATCTGGCAGACCGAGGTCAAGTATCACCAGTTCCGGTTTGCGCGTGGCGGCTTCGATTAAACCCCGGCTCAGGGTTTCGGCATCAACCACGCGAAAACCTTCCCCTTCCAGCGCCATGCGCAGGAAACGGCGGATCTCTTTTTCATCTTCAACAATCAGAATTGTGGACACAGAACCTCAGTAGCTAAGCGGCGTGACGACGGGAAAAATGATAACAGGGCTAATTTAGCAAAAAGAACGAAGGGCGTCTGTGATTGTTGCGCTCACCCCTGATGTTAAAGAAAGGATATATTTTTCACATTCTAAGGTTAATATTTAACGAATATGTAACCTTCTTTCATTTTTTAGGCGGTTGGTGGTTTTTATTTCGACAAAAGTGGTCGGATCAGTAGTAAAATTACATCTGAAGGCGTATATTTTGTTCAGATTACACACAACCCTTTTAATCATCTCAGGAGGACGTATGAGTCTTTATCATAACTATTCATCTGCTCGGATTTTCATGCGTCGCACTGCGGTGCTGGTTATCGGCATCGCTGCGCTGCCATTTATGCTGTTTCGCGCCGATCGTGCCCGCTTTTACAGTTACCTGCATCGCGTCTGGGTGAAAACCAGCGATCAGCCCGTCTGGCTGGCACAGGCAGAAGCTGCCGGGTGTGATTTCTATTAACTGACCTCGCATTCATAAAAATCCCGCCGTCTGGCGGGATTTTTTTTGCCTGTTACACCGTGTTTTGCGCTACACTCAAATCTGTACAAGATATCTGAGGTTGTATAATTATGGGCGATAAAATTCCAGTGGGTATTAGTGCCTGTTTGTTAGGTCAGAAGGTGCGTTTTGATGGCGGCCACAAACGCAATGAATTCGCAGCTGAACATCTGGCGCCCTTTTTACACTTCGAGCCCGTGTGCCCGGAAATGGCTATCGGTTTACCTACTCCCAGGCCCGCACTGCGCCTCACTGAAGCCGGGGAAGGGGAGGTGTCACTCTGTTTCAGCAACGGACAGGATGCCCCTGTTACAGAAAAAATGGCATCTTTCTCGCAGGAGAAAATCAGCCATCTACATCATCTCTGTGGCTACATTGTCTGCGCAAAATCCCCTAGCTGTGGCATGGAGCGGGTACGTATTTACCAGCCAGATAATAACAATAACCGCAAAGCCGGAACCGGGGTCTTTACCCGGGAACTGATGGAACAGATGCCCTGGCTGCCCGTAGAAGAGGATGGCCGCCTGCACGATCCGCTGTTGCGCGAAAATTTCGTTGCGCGAGTCTATGCCCTGCATGAATTTAACCAGCTTTGGCAAAGCGGGCTGACCCGCGCCAAACTGATGGCATTTCATACGCGTTACAAGCTGCTGCTACTGGCACACTCTCAGCCCGACTACCGTGAAATCGGGCCCTTTGTCGCGAAAATGGATCAATGGGAATCGCTGGAGGATTTTGCAGTAGAGTATCGGCAGCGGCTGATGGACCTGATGAAGCAGGTGGCCTCCCGCAGCAATCACACCAACGTACTGATGCATGTTCAGGGCTATTTCCGTCGTGATCTGACATCGTCTCAGCGTCAGGAGCTGGCCGGGCTGATTGACCATTATCGTCAGGGGATCCAGCCGCTGCTGGCACCCATTACCTTACTGAAACACTATATGGCGGAATTCCCGCATCCGTGGCTGGCCGGACAGCGTTATTTTGCGCCTTATCCGGAAGCTCTGCGTCTGCGCTACGGGCATTAATCTCAGGGAGCACTATGACAACTCATCTGGTCTGGCTGCGCAATGACCTGCGTATCAACGATAACTACGCACTCCATGCCGCCTGCCGTTCAGCGAATGCCCGGGTGATAGCGTTGTTTATCGCCACTCCCGGGCAATGGGCGCAGCACCATATGGCGCCGAAACAGGCGGAGTTTATCTGGCAGAGCTTGCTTGACGTCCAGCGCTCACTGGCCAAAAAAGGCATTCCTCTTCATATCGCTGAGTGTGACGATTTCACTGCCTCTGTGGCTTTGTTACAGGACTTTTGTCGGGATCAACGTGTCGACCGTTTGTTCTATAACTATCAGTATGAAGTGAACGAGCGTCAGCGTGATGCAATGGTAGAACAGACGCTGTTTGATCAGGATGTCATGGTACAGGGACTCGACGACAGCCTGCTGCTGCCACCCGGCAGCGTGCTGACCGGCAACCGTGAGATGTACAAAGTGTTTACGCCGTTCAGCCGGGCGTTTGTGAAGCGATTGAAAGAGGGATTACCTGAGTGTCTGCCTGCTCCTGATGTCAGGAAAGGCGGGGCGATCGAAACCGATGATCGTCCCTTAAAGGCATTTGATTACCCGCGCGAAGCGGTGGACGCCCGCCTTTTCCCGGCAGGAGAGCAGGCGGCGATTGCGCGATTGCGCGAGTTTTGTCAGCAGCCTGTGACGGAGTACCCCGAGCAGCGTGACTTACCCGCCCGCGATGGCACCAGCCGCCTGTCGGTCTATCTGGCGACCGGTGTACTGTCTCCGCGTCAGTGTCTGCACCGGTTACTGAAACAGCACCCACGTGGGCTGGAAGATCAGCAGGTGTTTGTCTGGTTGAATGAATTAATCTGGCGTGAGTTTTATCGTCATCTTCTGGTGGCCTGGCCGTCATTGTGCCGGCATCAGCCTTTTACACGCTGGACCCGAGGCGTGAAATGGCGGGACGATAAACAGGGGCTGCTGGCGTGGCAACAGGGGAAAACCGGCTATCCGATTGTCGATGCAGCGATGCGTCAGCTCAACAGCCTTGGCTGGATGCATAACCGTTTGCGCATGATTACAGCCAGCTTTCTGGTGAAAGACCTGCTGATCGACTGGCGCGAAGGCGAGCGTTATTTTATGTCGCAGTTGCTGGATGGTGATTTGGCGGCGAATAACGGGGGCTGGCAGTGGGCAGCCTCCACAGGGACCGATGCCGCCCCCTATTTTCGCATTTTTAACCCTACCACCCAGGGTGAGCGCTTTGATAAAAGTGGGGAGTTTATCCGCCACTGGTTGCCAGAGTTGCGCGCGGTGCCGGAAAAATATATCCATCAGCCGCATGAGTGGGCAAAGAAAAATCAGCAAAGTCTCGATTATCCGCTGCCGATCGTGGAACATAAACAGGCGCGCCAGCAAACGCTGGATGCCTTTGAAGCAGCACGAAAACAGACGGACTGATTATGCTAAATACTGAACTCGAACAGCTGGTTAACCAGTTACTCAACAGCGCGGATTACAAAGACTATGCCCCGAACGGGTTGCAGGTTGAGGGACGCCGCGAGATTAAAAAAGTGATTACCGGTGTCACCGCCTGTCAGGCGCTGCTCGATGAAGCCGTGCGTCTGGAGGCCGATGCTGTGCTGGTGCATCACGGTTATTTCTGGAAAAGCGAAGCGCCAGCTATCAGGGGCATGAAACGTCAGCGCCTGAAAACGCTGCTGGCTAACGATATCAACCTGTTTGGCTGGCATCTGCCACTGGACGGACACCCTTCAATCGGCAACAACGCTCAGCTTGCCAGGCTGTTTGGCATTGATGTAAAAGGTGAAATTGCATTGCTGCTGCCCTGGGGTGAACTGGTTGAGCCGGTCAGTGGGGAACAGTTTGCCCAACGTATCACGACGGTACTGGGCCGCGAGCCACTGCACTGTGGCGACAATGCACCCGCGCTTATTCGTCGCGTGGCCTGGTGCAGCGGTGGCGGTCAGGGCTATATCGATCAGGCCGCTGCTTTCGGTGTTGATGCTTTTATCAGTGGTGAAGCGTCTGAGCAGACAATCCATAGCGCACGTGAGCAGGGCCTGCATTTCTTTGCTGCGGGCCACCATGCGACCGAACGTGACGGCATTAAAGCGCTGGGGGAGTGGCTGGCAAACGAGCACGGCCTGGACGTGACATTTATCGACATTCATAACCCTGTCTGAGCCTTTCCAATCGTTCAGCGCGTTCTGATGGAATGCGCTGAAGGTTGACTCCGTTACAACAATTCCGCATAACTGTCTGTCATATCTGCAATTAACCAGACTCACCTTCTTACTGGCCATTCTGTTTTGCCATTGGAGTGAGTGGTTTTTTCCCTTTTCTTATTTTCAGGAGGCGCCTTTTGCAACGAGCACGTTGTTATCTGTTAGGCGAACGCGCAGTCGTACTGGAGCTGGACCCGCCAATATCGCTCGCCAGCCAGCAACGTATCTGGGGCCTGACGCAGCGATTGCAGGATCGCCCGGAAGTGATCGAAGTGGTGCCGGGCATGAACAACATCACCGTGATGCTCAGCGATCCACAGCAGACCGCGCTGGATGCGATTGAGTGGTTACAGCAATGGTGGGAAGCCAGTGAATCACTGACGCTGGAATCCCGGTTGATAGAAATCCCGGTGGTCTATGGCGGTGATTCAGGCCCGGATCTTAATGAGGTTGCCCGCCACAGTGGCATGAGTACGTCTGAGGTAGTGGCCTGCCATGCCTCGGTGGACTACGTGGTCTATTTTATCGGTTTTCAACCCGGATTTCCGTACCTCGGTGGGTTAGATGAGCGGTTGCATACGCCACGGCGCGCCGAGCCACGTGTACAGGTTCCCGCCGGTTCGGTCGGGATCGGTGGCAGCCAGACCGGTGTTTATCCGCTGGCAGCACCGGGTGGATGGCAGCTGATTGGCCACACTAAAACGGCACTTTTTACCCCGGATACGCACCCTCCGGTGTTGCTGCGTCCCGGCGACCGCGTGCGCTTTGTGCCGCAAAAGGAGGGGGTATGTTAAAGATTATTCGTGCCGGTATGAGCACCAGCATTCAGGATGGCGGCCGTGTTGGCTGGCGAAAATACGGTATCAGCCTGGGCGGCGTGCTGGACCATCCGGCGATGCAAACCGCCAATATGCTGGTGGGCAATCCCCGCGACAGTGCGGTGCTGGAAATCACCCTGGGCCAGTTTTGTGCTGAATTCCAGCGCGATGGCTGGATAGCGCTGGCGGGGGCAGGCTGTCACGCCGAACTGGATGGTAAAGCCGTCTGGACCGGCTGGCGCACCGAGGTGAAAAAAGGCCAGCGTTTAACGTTGAGTTTGCCATTACGTGGGATGCGCAGCTATCTGGCTGTCAGCGGCGGTTACCGTGTTGATGAGCGGCTGGGATCGGACAGTACCGATTTGAAAGCCGGTTTCGGTGGTTTTGCCGGACGTAAGCTGGAAGACGGTGATATTTTGCCGCTGGGCGAACCGACACGCCAGTTCCACCAGCCGGCGGGGGTGCGTCAGTTGCTGTGGGGCAATCGGGTGCGTGCCATGCCAGGCCCGGAATATCATGAGTTCAGTGAAGACAGTCAGGAAGCGTTCTGGCGCACTGCCTGGCGGCTTAACCCACAGAGTAATCGTATGGGATATCGTTTACAGGGGCGGAAATTACAGCGTGATGCTACCCGTGACCTGCTCTCACACGGTCTGGTGCCTGGCGTGGTGCAAGTGCCACCTAATGGGCAACCTATTGTGCTGATGGCCGATGCCCAAACCACCGGGGGATATCCGCGTATTGCCTGCGTGATCGAAGCGGATCTTTATCATCTGGCGCAGTTGCGTCTGGGAGAACCGATCCATTTTGTGCACTGTACGCTGTCCGATGCCCTGCATGCCAAGAATGAGCAGCAGCGCTCACTGGATCAAATGGCCTGGGGGTTAGCAGATGAACGTCGATCTTAATGCCGATCTCGGGGAAGGAGCGGCATGTGACCGCGAGCTGTTGCAACTGGTCTCTTCAGCCAATATTGCCTGCGGTTTCCATGCGGGTGATGCGCAGACGATGTTGCAGTCCGTTCGCTGGGCACGGGAGTTCGGTGTCGCCATTGGTGCCCATCCCAGTTTTCCTGACCGTGAAAATTTCGGCCGTACGGCCATGCAACTTCCTGCAGAAACCGTGTATGCGCAGGTGGTGTACCAGGTTGGCGCGCTGAAAGCACTGACCGAAAGTGAAGGGGGCAGGCTGGTTCATGTTAAACCTCACGGGATGCTTTACAACCAGGCGGCCTGCGACCCGCAGCTGGCGGATGCGATTGCCGCAGCGGTTAACGCCGTTGATCCCGGACTGATGCTGGTCGGCCTGGCCAACAGCGAGCTGATTCGCGCAGGCGTGCGGCACGGATTAATCACCCGGCAGGAAGTGTTTGCCGACCGCGGTTATCAAACCGATGGCTCACTGGTTCCTCGTGGCCAGCCCGGTGCGCTGGTGGACAGCAACCAGCAGGCGATTACCCAAACGCTGGCGATGATTCAACAAGGGCAGGTTCAAAGCCTGAGTGGAGAATGGGTGAAGGTGCAGGCCGACACAGTGTGCCTGCACGGTGATGGCGCACACGCACTGGATTTTGCCCGACAGCTCCGGCAGGCATTCAGCCAGCAGCAGATTGTGGTGACCAGCTGCTAATACCGATTACTTATTATACGCCCTGACCATGGTTGGGGCGTTTTTTTCTGTTTCAGTAGTCAATATGGACGCTGCTGTTAATCTCTGGCCCCTTGCGGGGATCGCCGCCATCGTGGTGGGTTTTCTCTTACGGTTCAACCCGGTCATTGTGGTGGTGGTTGCCGGGCTGATCACGGGTCTGGCGGCACAGATGCCGATCGCCGATATTCTGGAAAAACTGGGTGCCGGGTTCCTTAATACCCGTAATTTACCGTTTATTCTGTTACTTCCTCTGGCAATCATCGGGTTGTTGGAGCGCAACGGTTTGAAAGAGCGTGCCCAGGCATGGATTGCGCGCATTCGAAGCGCCACGGCGGGCAGATTGATGATTGTGTATCTGTTTGCACGTGAAATTACCGCAGCGCTGGGGCTGACCAGCCTCGGCGGACATCCCCAAATGGTGCGTCCACTGCTGGCACCGATGGCGGAAGGTGCCGCTGAGAGCCGTTATGGCGAACTGCCTCCGGCGGTGCGCTACCGGCTTCGTGCTATGGCCGCCGCCACCGATAATGTCGGGCTGTTCTTTGGTGAGGATATTTTTGTCGCCTTTGGCGCGATTATCTTTATGCATAACTTTATGCAGGAGTCCGCGGGGATCCAGACCGAACCGCTGCATATTGCCCTGTGGGGGATCCCTACCGCGCTTTGTGCGTTTTTAATTCATGCAGTACGGTTGCATCGCCTCGATAAAACGCTGGCGAACGAGTTGAGTAAGCTGAATGCCAGTGCGCTGCAACAGAAGGGGGGACGCTAATGTTCCAGCAAAATTATCTGTACTGGCTGGCGGGCAGCATCCTGCTGGTGGTGGCGCTGATGTCGTGGCGTGATAAAACCAATCCCCGCCGACTGACGACCGGGTTGTTTTGGGCGTTGTATGGCCTGGTGTTCTTTGTGGGGGAATGGGCCACGGATCTGGTGGGGGCGCGTGCTCTGCATATCAGTATTGGCGTGGGGGTTGTCGTGATGGCGCTGATTGCCGGTCTGGGGGGCGTTAAGCTCGGCAGTTACTCGCAGCGTACCCCGGAACAGCGTATTGAACGGGCAGAGCGCCTGGGGAACCGCCTGTTTATGCCTGCACTGATCATCCCGGTGGTCACCGTGATTGGGGTCCTGATGTTCAACAATATTCCTGGTCTGCAACAGACGGTCTTCGGGGCCGGGAATCATGCCACGCTGGTTACGTTGTTCTCGATGTCGGTTGGCTGTCTGCTGGCATGGTTGCTGGCACTGAGGATGACGCGGGAATCCCCGGCACAGTCCTTACAGGAGGCCCGGCGTCTGCTGGACTCGATTGGCTGGGCATTTATCTTGCCGCAGATCCTGGCGACGTTAGGGCTGCTGTTCACCAGTGCGGGCGTGGGAACGGCAATTTCCCATCTGACCGAAAGTTACCTCGCCGTGGATAATCGCTTTATTGCGGTGGTGCTGTATGCGGGCGGGATGGCGTTGCTGACCATAGTGATGGGCAATGCCTTTGCGGCTTTCCCGATTGTGACGGCGGGCATCGGTATTCCCATTCTGGTGCTGCAACATCATGGTAATCCGGCCGTCATGGCGGCAATTGGGATGTTCTGTGGTTACTGCGGCACGCTGATGACACCGATGGCAGCAAACTTCAATATTGTGCCCGCCAGACTACTGGAGTTGCCTGACCGTAACGCAGTGATCAAGGCACAGATTCCAACGGGCGTGCTACTGTTAATAGCCAATATCTTCCTGTTGTATTTCCTGATGTTTTTGTGAGGAAAAAATGAAAACGGTACTGATTACAGGTTTTGAGCCTTTTGAAGGCGCGCGTATCAACCCCTCCTGGGAAGCGGCCAGCCAGTTAAATGAACGGATGATCGGTGGTGTGAAAGTGGTTGCCAGACAGCTGCCCTGTGTTTTTGGCCATTCGCTGGAAGTACTGGAGCAGGCGATTGACGAGCTGGATCCTGTTCTGGTGATTGCTGTGGCGCTGGCAGGGGGGCGTACGGATATCAGCGTTGAACGGGTAGCAATAAATATTGATGATGCGCGCATAGCGGATAATGCGGGTAACCAACCGATTGATAAACCCATTATCGTCGCGGGTCCGGCGGCTTATTTTTCAACCTTGCCGATTAAAGCAATTGTCTCCGGCATTCGTGAGGCCGGTATCCCTGCATCGGTTTCCCAAACCGCGGGGACTTTTGTCTGTAATCATGTCATGTATGGTCTGTTGCATCGCCTGCGGCGGCGTAAAGCACGGGCTGGGCTGATTCATGTGCCCTGTTCGCCCGAGCAGGCGATTGAGCGCCCGGGAACACCCAGCATGTCGCAGGCCTCGGTGGTGCTGGCGCTGGAAATGGCGATCAGTATTGCCTTGACGGTTGAAGACGATATCCGCCTCGAAGGCGGCGCAACCCATTAATTCAGAGTGAGGATCTATGCCTGAGGGCCCGGAAATCCGCCGAGCGGCGGATCAACTGGAAAAGGCAATACAAGGTAAGGTGTTAACCGATGTCTGGTTCGCATATCCGGCATTGCAAACGTATCAGCAGGCGCTGATCGGCGAACGTGTTGTCTCAATAGAAACCCGTGGGAAAGCCTTGTTGACCCATTTTTCAAATGGCCTGACGTTGTACAGCCATAATCAGTTGTACGGCGTCTGGCGGGTGGTGAAAACCGGCAGTCTACCGGAAGGAAAACGCATTCTGCGTGTTCGTCTGGCCGCGGCAGACAAGACGCTGCTGCTGTTCAGCGCATCGGAGATTGCGCTGCTGGATGCTGACGGGGTGGCCAGTCATCCCTTCCTGTTAAAGATCGGACCGGATGTCCTTGATATGTCGCTGACTGAAGAGACGGTGCGTGAGCGGCTGTTATCGCCGCGTTTTCGCCGCCGTCAGTTTAGCGGCCTGCTGCTGGATCAGGCTTTCCTGGCCGGGCTGGGTAATTATCTGCGCGTGGAGATACTCTGGCAGGCGCAGTTGGCCGCACACCATAAAGCAGAATCGTTAAACAAAGCCCAGCTTGATGCGCTGGTCGCCGCATTACTGGCAGTACCGCGTCTCTCTTATCAGACTCGCGGACAGGTGGATGAGAACCATCATCATGGTGCATTGTTTCGTTTTAAGGTATTTCACCGGGCAGGGCAGGCGTGTGAGCGCTGTGGCGGGATGATTGAGCGTACGATGCTGTCATCGCGGCCGTTTTACTGGTGTGCGGGATGCCAGAAATAAATCAGGGCGAGGCATGCCTCGCCCCAACGGGTCATATCTGCAGGAGTCGGGCATGCCCGACCCGGAAGATTATTTCTTGATGTTTGACGAGAAATCACGCTGATCGTAGCCAGTGTACAACTGGCGTGGACGGGCGATTTTTACACCATCGTCATGCATTTCTTTCCAGTGTGCAATCCAGCCCACGGTACGTGCCATCGCAAAGATAACCGTAAACATGGAAGACGGAATGCCCATTGCTTTCAGAATGATGCCTGAATAGAAGTCGACGTTTGGATAGAGTTTACGCTCAATGAAGTACGGGTCGTTCAGCGCAATGTGTTCCAGCTCCATCGCCACTTCCAGCAGGTCATCTTTCATGCCCAGCTCTTTCAACACTTCATGGCAGGTTTCACGCATCACGGTGGCACGCGGATCGTAGTTCTTGTAAACGCGGTGGCCGAAGCCCATCAGACGGAACGAATCGTTTTTGTCTTTCGCGCGGCGCAGGAACTCAGGAATGTGCTCAACGGTGCTGATCTCTTCCAGCATGCGCAGACAGGCTTCGTTGGCACCACCGTGCGCCGGTCCCCAAAGGGAGGCGATACCTGCAGCGATACAGGCAAACGGGTTGGCGCCAGACGAACCGGCGGTACGCACGGTAGAGGTTGATGCGTTCTGCTCATGATCGGCGTGCAGGATCAGAATGCGGTCCATGGCGCGTTCCAGCACCGGGTTCACCACATATTCTTCACACGGCGTAGAAAACATCATGTGCAGGAAGTTGCCGGCATAGGACAAGTCGTTGCGCGGATAGGCAAACGGCTGACCGATGGAATATTTGTAACACATTGCCGCCATAGTTGGCATTTTAGACAGCAGACGGAACGCAGCGATTTCACGATGGCGCTCAATGTTGACGTCCATAGCATCATGATAAAATGCCGCCAGCGCACCGGTAACACCACACATGACTGCCATCGGATGTGAGTCACGGCGGAAGCCACGGAACAGATGGTGAATCTGCTCATGCAGCATTGTATGGCGCGTCACAGTGAGTTTGAATTCTTCAAACTCTTTCTCGGTTGGTGGTTCACCATTCAGCAGGATGTAACACACTTCCAGGTAGTTTGAGTGCAGCGCTAACTGGTCAATCGGGAAACCACGGTGCAGCAGAATGCCTTCATCACCGTCGATATAGGTAATTTTAGATTCGCAGGATGCAGTAGAAGTAAAGCCGGGGTCAAAGGTGAAATACCCTTTGGAACCCAGATTCCGGACATCGATTTCTTCCTGACCCAACGTACCTTTCAGTACATCGAGCACGATAGGATCTTCGCCATCCAGGGTTAGTGTTGCTTTTTTATCAGCCATTTACAGTCTCCTTAGCGCCGTATTTTAGGGATCTTTATCACCAGGAAAGTCATATTCCCCAGCCTTGTGTCTGGCGCAGAAGGTCATCATCTCTGTGGCATCTTTTTGCGTGCAGGGTACAGAGTGACGGGCGCGTGCTGGCCGGGATGACATATTACTGATGCGTAGCATGGTTGTATAAAGACCCGGTTTGGTAATGACTTACGTTGTCGTCAAAACCTGATGCTTTATGGGTAATCCCAACCAATGTTACATAACTTGTGCTTAGGGGAAAGTGTATCCCCATAACTTTTGTGCATCATAGAACTTTTATTCGTCCGTTTGTAACAAGAATGTTGAACTTTTGTCAAATCAGATAATTAAAATTGTATCAATTATGAAAACCGTGAGAGTGATCACTGTTCCGCTGAAATGTTCCCAAAGAGTTTGTAGGGGAATTGTAATGAGAATGTGATCCACCTATACTGCCGCCAGGTCTCCGGATTTCCCCTGCAGTAGGAGCCACCCAGCGTTTCATACGCGTCGTTTTTGACACTGGACGTTGTAGTTTTGGTGCCTGGCGCGAATGGTCAACTTAGATAACGCTGTCTGACCCCCCTTCAGGACCGGAGGAAGCAAAATAAGAAAAGCTGTGTGGGCAAAACCGTGAAAAAACAAAGACCTGTCAACTTGGATCTCACTACGATCCGGTTTCCCTTAACCGCAATTGCGTCCATTCTCCACCGCGTGTCCGGCGTGATCACCTTTGTGTCGATCGGGATTCTGCTCTGGTTACTGGGTCTGTCTCTCTCTTCTCCCGAAGGCTTCCTTCAGGCTTCTGCCGTCATGGATAGCTTTATTGCCAAATTCATCATGTGGGGCATCTTAACCGCACTGGCGTACCATATCGCTGGCGGCATTCGCCATATGATGATGGACTTTGGTTTCCTCGGTGAAACCTTAGAAACGGGTAAGTTTTCCGCGCAAATTGCATTCGGTATCACTGTCGTGCTCTCAATCCTGGCTGGAGTCCTCGTATGGTAAGCAATGCTTCTGCACTGGGTCGCAACGGCATTCATGACTGGTTGCTGCTGCGTGCTGCCGCCATGGTTATGACCCTCTATGTGCTGTATATCCTCGGCTTTATCGTGATGTCAGGGACCCTGACCTATGACATCTGGCGTGGTTTTTTTGCCTCAAACTTCACGAAAGTCTTCACCCTTCTGACGCTGTTCTCCATTCTGGTGCATGGCTGGATTGGGATGTGGCAGGTACTGACTGACTACATTAAACCACTGGCGCTGCGCATGATGCTGCAACTGGTGATTGTGGTAGCCCTGTTGGTGTATGCAATTTATGGAACCGTTGTTGTGTGGGGTGCGTGATGAGTTTGCCAGTCAGAGAATTTGATGCCGTGGTTATCGGCGCAGGCGGTGCAGGTATGCGCGCCGCCTTACAGATTTCCCAATCGGGCCAGACTTGTGCCCTGTTGTCCAAAGTTTTCCCAACCCGTTCTCATACCGTTTCTGCGCAAGGCGGTATTACCGTTGCGCTGGGTAATACCCATGAAGACAACTGGGAATGGCACATGTATGACACGGTCAAAGGTTCCGACTATATCGGTGACCAGGACGCGATTGAATATATGTGTAAAACCGGTCCGGAAGCGATTCTTGAGCTGGAACATATGGGCCTGCCATTCTCCCGTCTGGATGATGGTCGTATTTATCAGCGTCCGTTTGGTGGCCAGTCGAAAAACTTCGGCGGTGAGCAGGCGGCACGAACGGCTGCAGCCGCTGACCGTACCGGCCACGCATTGTTGCATACGCTGTATCAGCAGAACCTAAAAAACCACACCACTATCTTTTCCGAATGGTATGCGTTGGATCTGGTGAAAAACGCCGATGGCGCGATTGTCGGCTGTACTGCGCTGAACATTGAAGATGGTGAAGTGGTGTACTTCAAAGCGCGTGCCACCGTGCTGGCGACCGGCGGTGCCGGACGTATTTACCAGTCTACAACCAATGCGCATATCAACACCGGTGACGGCGTCGGTATGGCATTGCGTGCCGGTGTACCAGTGCAGGATATGGAAATGTGGCAGTTCCACCCGACCGGTATTGCGGGTGCGGGCGTGCTGGTGACCGAAGGTTGCCGTGGTGAAGGCGGATATCTGCTGAATAAACACGGCGAACGCTTTATGGAGCGTTACGCGCCAAATGCGAAAGACCTGGCGGGTCGTGACGTGGTAGCACGTTCTATCATGATCGAAATCCGTGAAGGTCGTGGCTGTGACGGTCCGTGGGGTCCACACGCTAAGCTGAAGCTGGACCACCTGGGTAAAGAGGTGCTGGAAGCGCGTTTGCCGGGCATCCTTGAGCTGTCGCGGACCTTTGCGCACGTTGATCCGGTGAAAGAACCGATCCCGGTCATCCCAACCTGCCACTATATGATGGGGGGGATTCCAACGCGTGTGAGCGGTCAGGCACTGACGGTGAACGAGAAAGGTGAAGATGTTCTGGTTCCGGGCCTGTTTGCGGTGGGTGAAATTGCCTGCGTATCCGTCCACGGGGCTAACCGTCTTGGCGGCAACTCGCTGCTCGATCTGGTGGTGTTTGGCCGTGCTGCTGGTGTGCATCTGCAGGAATCCATTGCCGAGCAAGGTGAGCTGCGCGAAGCCACGGAAGAAGAGATTGACGCTTCTCTGGCCCGACTGAACCGCTGGAATAACAACGTCACGGGTGAAGATCCGGCAGATCTGCGTAAAGCGTTGCAGGCCTGTATGCAGAATAACTTCTCGGTCTTCCGTGAAGGTGATGCGATGGCGCGGGGTCTGGAAGAGTTGAAAGTGTTGCGCGAGCGTCTGAAGAATGCCCGTCTGGATGACCGTTCCAGCGATTTCAACACCCAGCGTGTTGAGTGCCTGGAGCTGGATAACCTGATGGAGACGGCCTACGCCACAGCGGTGTCAGCCAACTATCGTACGGAAAGCCGTGGGGCACATAGCCGCTTCGACTATCCTGAACGTGACGATGCAAACTGGTTATGTCACAGCGTGTATCTGCCGCTGACTGAAAGCATGACGCGCCGTGAAGTGAACATGCAGCCGAAACTGCGTGCGGCCTTCCCGCCGAAAGCACGTACATACTAGTTTGCGGAGATAACACCATGAGACTCGAATTTTCCATCTATCGTTACAATCCGGATGTCGATGATGCTCCGCGTATGCAGGAATACACGCTGGAGTCAGAAGACGGCCGTGACATGATGTTGCTGGACGCGCTGATGCGTCTGAAAGAGAAAGACCCGACGTTAGCGTTTCGCCGCTCGTGCCGTGAAGGGGTGTGTGGCTCTGACGGTCTCAATATGAACGGTAAAAATGGCCTTGCCTGCATTACCCCCGTTTCTGCGCTGGGTAATGGTAAACAGAAAATTGTGATCCGCCCGCTGCCCGGTTTACCGGTGATCCGCGATTTGGTGGTGGACATGGGGCAATTCTATGCTCAGTATGAGAAGATTAAGCCTTACCTGTTGAATAATGGGCAAAAACCACCAGCAAGGGAACATCTTCAGGAGCCGGAACAGCGTGAAAAACTGGATGGTCTGTACGAATGTATTCTTTGCGCCTGTTGCTCGACCTCATGCCCGTCATTCTGGTGGAACCCGGACAAATTTATCGGTCCGGCAGGTTTGCTGGCGGCATACCGTTTCCTGATTGATAGCCGTGACACCGAAACCGATGCGCGTCTTGATAATCTGAACGATGCTTTCAGTGTATTCCGCTGTCACAGTATCATGAACTGTGTGAGCGTATGTCCTAAAGGGCTAAACCCAACGCGTGCCATCGGCCATATTAAGTCGATGCTGTTGCAGCGGGGCGCTTAACACTGACGTACCGGGAGCCTGCGGGTTCCCGGTGTTTTACCAGGTCATCTTTGTAAGGTGTTTTCGGCAGAGTGAAGTTGCCGGAAACCCTTTGCAAAGGTTCCCTTACGGGCCGGTCGCTCGTATCGAAGAACCGTACCACGGTAAGCCGTTAACGCGGCGCGGGACTTGCAAAGGTTCCATTAACCAACCACGGCGAAAAAAAAAGCACAAATATGCTTAAGGGATCACAATGCAGAACAGCGCGATGAAACCCTGGCTGGACTCCTCCTGGCTGGCCGGCGCGAACCAGTCCTACATAGAGCAGCTCTATGAGGACTTTTTAACCGATCCTGACTCTGTCGATGTGGCCTGGAAGTCTCTTTTCCAGCAGCTTCCTGGAACTGGGGTTAGACCTGAGCAATTTCACTCCACCACCCGCGAGTATTTCCGCCGTCTGGCGAAAGATGCTTCGCGCTATACCGCCTCCGTCAGCGATCCTGAAACCAATGCTAAACAGGTTAAGGTACTGCAACTGATCAACGCCTTCCGTTTCCGCGGACATCAGCAAGCAAACCTCGACCCGTTAGGCCTGTGGAAGCAGGAAGCTGTACCGGATCTCGACCCAGCCTACCATGGTCTGAGCGAAGCCGATTTCCAGGAAAGTTTCAATGTCGGTTCCTTTGCCATTGGTAAAGAGACACTGAAGCTGGCGGATCTGTTTGCGGCGCTGCAGCAAACCTATTGCGGTTCGATCGGTGCGGAATATATGCACATGACCAACACCGAAGAAAAACGCTGGATCCAACAGCGTCTGGAATCGGTGGTGGGGCAGGCATCTTACTCTGTTGAAGAGAAAAAGGGCTTCCTCAAGCAGCTGACTGCAGCAGAAGGTCTGGAGCGCTATCTGGGCGCGAAATTCCCGGGTGCTAAACGCTTCTCACTGGAAGGCGGTGACGCGCTGGTGCCGATGCTGAATGAGATGATTCGTCATGCCGGTAAGAGCGGTACGCGCGAAGTGGTGCTGGGTATGGCACACCGCGGCCGTCTGAACGTGCTGATCAACGTGCTGGGCAAAAAGCCACAGGACCTGTTCGACGAATTCTCTGGTAAGCATAAAGAGCATCTTGGCACGGGTGACGTGAAGTACCATATGGGCTTCTCATCGGATGTGGAAACTGAAGGCGGCATGGTTCACCTGGCGCTGGCGTTTAACCCATCACATCTCGAGATTGTCAGCCCGGTGGTCATGGGATCTGTCCGCGCCCGTCTTGACCGTCTTGATGAACCTGCCAGCAACAAAGTCTTACCTATCACTATTCACGGTGATGCTGCCGTTATCGGGCAGGGCGTGGTGCAGGAAACCCTGAACATGTCGCAGGCCCGGGGTTACGAAGTGGGCGGTACAGTACGTATCGTGATCAACAACCAGATTGGTTTCACCACCTCAAACCCTAAAGATGCACGTTCAACTCAGTACTGTACCGATATTGGTAAAATGGTGCTGGCCCCGATCTTCCACGTCAACGCGGATGACCCGGAAGCGGTTGCCTTTGTCACCCGTCTGGCGTTGGATTTCCGTAACACCTTTAAACGCGACGTGTTTATTGATCTGGTCTGTTATCGCCGTCATGGCCATAACGAAGCTGATGAGCCAAGCGCCACGCAGCCTGTGATGTACCAGAAAATCAAGAAACACCCGACGCCGCGTAAACTCTATGCTGACAAGTTGGAAGCCGAAAAGGTCGCCAGCCTGGAAGATGCCACGGAAATGGTCAACCTGTACCGTGATGCACTGGATGCAGGTGAGTGCGTGGTACCGGAATGGCGCCCAATGAGCCTCCACTCTTTCACCTGGTCGCCGTATCTGAACCATGACTGGGATGAAGGCTACCCGGAATCTATCGAACTGAAGCGTTTGCAGGCACTGGCGAAACGCATCAGCACGGTACCGGAATCTGTCGAAATGCAGTCCCGTGTGGCGAAGATTTACAACGATCGCGCTGAAATGGCGGCCGGAAATAAGCCGTTCGACTGGGGCGCAGCAGAAAACCTCGCGTACGCCACGCTGGTGGATGAAGGCATTCCATGCCGTCTTTCCGGCGAGGATATGGGGCGCGGTACGTTCTTCCATCGTCATGCGGTTATCCATAACCAGGCGAATGGGTCGACCTACACTCCGTTACAGCATGTGCATAACGGGCAGGGCATCTTCAAAGTATGGGACTCCGTGCTGTCAGAAGAAGCCGTGCTGGCGTTTGAATATGGCTACGCCACCGCAGAACCGCGGACCCTGACCATCTGGGAAGCACAGTTCGGTGACTTCGCTAACGGGGCGCAGGTCGTGATTGACCAGTTCATCAGCTCCGGCGAGCAGAAGTGGGGCCGTATGTGTGGCCTGGTGATGCTTCTGCCACATGGCTATGAAGGTCAGGGCCCTGAGCACTCCTCTGCGCGCCTGGAGCGTTACCTGCAACTTTGTGCAGAGCAGAACATGCAGGTTTGCGTGCCGTCTACACCTGCGCAGGTTTACCACATGCTGCGTCGTCAGGCGCTGCGCGGTATGCGCCGTCCGCTGGTGGTGATGTCACCGAAGTCATTGTTACGTCATCCGCAGGCGGTATCTTCACTGGAAGAGTTGGCCAGCGGTGCGTTCCTGCCTGCCATTGGTGAAATCGACGATCTCGACCCTAAAGGCGTCAAACGTGTCGTGCTGTGTTCCGGTAAGGTGTATTACGACCTGCTGGATAAACGTCGTAAGAATGAGCAAACCGACGTTGCTATCGTGCGTATTGAGCAGCTTTATCCGTTCCCGCACAAAGCGGTGCAGGATGTGTTGCAGCAGTATTCTCATGTGCATGATTTTGTCTGGTGTCAGGAAGAACCACTGAACCAGGGTGCCTGGTATTGCAGCCAGCATCACTTCCGCGAAGTCGTGCCGTTTGGGGCTTCATTACGTTATGCCGGTCGCCCTGCATCTGCATCTCCGGCAGTTGGTTATATGTCCGTTCACCAGCAGCAGCAGCAAGATCTGGTTAATGACGCGCTGAACGTTGAATAATTAAGGAAATAGAATGAGTAGCGTAGATATCGTTGTTCCTGACCTGCCTGAATCCGTGGCAGATGCCACCGTGGCAACCTGGCACAAAAAACCGGGCGACAGCGTCAAACGTGACGAAGTGCTGGTAGAAATTGAAACAGACAAAGTGATTCTGGAAGTGCCTGCCTCGGCGGATGGCGTACTGGAAGCTATCCTCGAAGATGAAGGCGCCACCGTGGTGTCTCGTCAGGCGCTGGGTCGCTTGAAAGAAGGTAATAGCGGCGGCAAAGAAACCTCTGCCAAAGCCGAAGCCAAAGAGGCGACCCCTGCGCAGCGCGCAACGGCCTCACTTGAAGAAGAGAGCAACGATGCGCTCAGCCCGGCGATTCGCCGTCTGATTGCCGAGCACAGCCTTGACGCTGCAGCAATCAAAGGCAGCGGCGTGGGTGGTCGTATCACCCGTGAAGATGTGGAAAAACATCTGGCAAATGCTCCGGCGAAAGCTGCTGAAGCGAAAGCGGCACCTGCTGCTACCGCACCGGCTGCTTCTCTGGGCAACCGCAGCGAGAAGCGTGTGCCAATGACGCGCCTGCGCAAGCGTGTGGCTGAACGCCTGCTGGAAGCGAAAAACAGCACGGCAATGCTGACCACGTTCAACGAAGTCAACATGCAGCCCATCATGGCACTGCGTAAGCAGTATGGTGATGCCTTCGAAAAACGTCACGGTGTGCGTCTGGGCTTTATGTCCTTCTACATTAAAGCCGTTGTTGAAGCCTTGAAACGCTACCCGGAAGTGAATGCGTCCATCGATGGTGAAGAAGTGGTGTATCACAACTACTTCGACGTCAGCATTGCGGTTTCCACACCGCGCGGCCTGGTGACTCCGGTGCTGAAAGATGTTGATGCTTTGAGCATGGCTGACATTGAGAAGAAAATTAAAGAGCTGGCAGTGAAAGGACGCGACGGTAAGTTGACTGTTGACGAACTGACTGGCGGTAACTTCACCATTACTAACGGTGGTGTTTTCGGTTCCCTGATGTCTACCCCGATTATCAACCCGCCGCAGAGCGCGATCCTGGGTATGCATGCCATTAAAGATCGCCCAATGGCGGTGAATGGCCAGGTCGTTATCCAGCCAATGATGTATCTGGCACTCTCTTACGATCACCGTCTGATCGATGGCCGCGAATCAGTGGGCTATCTGGTGGCGATCAAAGAGCTGCTGGAAGATCCGGCGCGTCTGCTGCTGGATGTCTAAACCCCTGGGGTACGGCAGTATATTGTCGTACCCAACCCTATGTGTAGCCGCTTCTGGCGGCTAAGTCTTTTCAGACCTGAATGGATAGAACATCATGAACTTACACGAATATCAGGCAAAACAGTTGTTTGCACGGTATGGTTTACCGGCACCAACCGGTTATGCCTGCACCACGCCACGCGAAGCAGAAGAAGCCGCCTCTAAGATTGGTGCCGGCCCGTGGGTAGTGAAATGTCAGGTTCATGCCGGTGGCCGCGGTAAAGCGGGCGGTGTGAAAGTGGTTAACAGTAAAGAAGAGATCCGCGCTTTCGCTGAAAACTGGCTGGGTAAACGTCTGGTGACCTACCAGACTGACGCACATGGCCAGCCGGTTAACCAGATTCTGGTGGAATCCGCGACCGATATCGACCAGGAACTGTACCTGGGCGCAGTCGTTGACCGTGGCACCCGTCGCGTGGTGTTTATGGCGTCAACCGAAGGCGGCGTGGAAATTGAGAAAGTGGCGGAAGAAACCCCGCACCTGATTCACAAAATGGCGCTGGATCCCCTCACCGGGCCACAGCCTTACCAGGGTCGTGAGCTGGCGTTTAAACTAGGTCTGACTGGTAAGCAGGTTGGTCAGTTCACCAAGATCTTTATGGGTCTGGCAACGCTGTTCCTGGAGCGTGATCTGGCGCTGGTTGAGATCAACCCGTTAGTGATCACCAAGCAGGGCGACCTGGTTTGCCTGGACGGCAAGCTGACGGCTGACGGCAATGCTTTGTTCCGCCAGCCAGAGCTGCGCGAAATGCGCGACCCAAGCCAGGAAGACTCCCGCGAAGCACATGCAGCGCAGTGGGAACTGAACTACGTGGCGCTGGAAGGTAACATCGGTTGTATGGTCAACGGTGCGGGTCTGGCGATGGGTACGATGGACATCGTGAAACTGAGCGGTGGCCAGCCTGCTAACTTCCTTGATGTTGGAGGCGGTGCGACCAAAGAGCGCGTGACCGAAGCCTTTAAAATCATCCTGTCAGATGACGCGGTGAAAGCGGTCTTTGTTAACATCTTCGGCGGTATCGTTCGCTGCGACCTGATTGCTGACGGCATTATCGGTGCGGTGGAAGAAGTGGGTGTAAACGTGCCGGTGGTGGTGCGTCTGGAAGGGAACAATGCCGAGCTGGGTGCCAAAAAACTGGCAGACAGCGGCCTGAATATTATTGCAGCAACCAGCCTGAGCGATGCGGCGCACCGTGTTGTTGCCGCAGCGGAGGGTAAATAATGTCTATTCTGATTGATAAAAACACCAAAGTTATCTGCCAGGGCTTCACCGGTGGTCAGGGGACTTTCCACTCCGAACAGGCGCTAGCCTATGGTACTCAGCTGGTCGGCGGTGTAACGCCAGGTAAAGGCGGCACTGAGCATCTGGGTCTGCCGGTATTTAACACCGTGCGCGAAGCGGTAGAAGCAACAGGTGCGACAGCATCCGTGATTTACGTACCGGCTCCGTTCTGCAAAGACGGTATCCTGGAAGCGATTGAAGCGGGCATTAAGCTGATCATCACCATCACTGAAGGCATCCCAACGCTGGATATGCTGACCGTGAAAGTGAAGCTGGATGAAGCCGGTGTGCGTATGATCGGTCCAAACTGCCCGGGTGTTATTACCCCGGGAGCCTGTAAGATCGGCATCATGCCTGGCCATATTCACCAGCCAGGCCGCATTGGCATCGTGTCCCGTTCCGGTACGCTGACCTATGAAGCCGTGAAGCAGACGACAGATATTGGTTACGGCCAGTCTACCTGCGTCGGTATCGGTGGTGACCCGATCCCAGGCTCTAACTTCATCGATATCCTGAAGCTGTTCCAGGATGACCCACAGACCGAAGCCATCGTCATGATTGGTGAAATCGGCGGTAGCGCAGAAGAAGAAGCTGCTGCGTTTATCAAAGAGTACGTGACTAAACCGGTAGTGGGTTACATCGCCGGTGTGACGGCGCCTAAGGGCAAACGTATGGGGCACGCAGGGGCTATCATCGCAGGCGGTAAAGGCACAGCAGACGAGAAGTTTGCAGCGCTGGAAGCAGCAGGCGTGAAAACCGTGCGTAGCTTGGCTGATATCGGCGAGGCCGTAAAAGCGGTACTGCCACAGTAATACGCTTGTTTACTGCAATACAGGCCACCTGAGGGTGGCCTTTTTTATGGTTGTCTGCCACACTTTTTACTGTTAGTGATTAACGTTAAATTATTATTAAAGCTCTCAGATGTAATTTAACGTTAAATTGCCACTCCATTGTTTTTATATTTTAACCTTCCCCCTGTAATCGCATACAAACCTTTAACAAACAAACCTTGCTACCACAATATATGAGATCTCAATCTTAATTTAGATCAAGAAAAGCAGACTTATTTATTGGGTATATTACTGGAGTCTTTGTGCGTTTTTGGTTTAAATTGCGCTACATCAAATTCAGGTTGTTTCCGCTATCTCATTAAAAGTTGATACAGCCTGCTAAAAATAATACTGTCGTCACAAAACCACTTTAAACCTGTGTGTATAAAGGCGTATTATGGAAGCCGGGATGTCTTTCTGGATCTTCTAAGGTTGTTACTAACCCTTTTAGCCCTATGGCTGGGATGATTCCCTGTGTCAGGAGACACTTTACGGGATTACGTTTTCTTTTTTATTTATTGGGATGTCTCCAGGTAATTCTGAGTAATTTACTCGGGTATTCTTCTGTCGGAACCCACTTGCGGAGCAAGGAGTCAGAATGTTTGATATTGTCGAACTGTCGCGATTACAGTTTGCTTTGACTGCTATGTACCATTTTCTGTTTGTGCCTCTAACGCTAGGTATGGCGTTTTTACTGGCCATTATGGAAACGGTATATGTGTTGTCGGGTAAACAAATCTACAAAGATATGACCAAGTTTTGGGGCAAGTTATTTGGTATTAACTTTGCCCTGGGTGTTGCAACCGGGCTTACGATGGAGTTTCAGTTCGGCACTAACTGGTCTTATTACTCGCACTATGTGGGTGATATCTTCGGTGCCCCGCTGGCCATTGAAGGCCTGATGGCATTCTTCCTTGAGTCGACATTTGTCGGGCTGTTCTTCTTCGGCTGGGATCGCCTGGGCAAAGTACAGCACATGGCCGTGACCTGGCTGGTGGCTCTCGGTTCCAACCTCTCCGCATTGTGGATTCTGGTGGCAAACGGCTGGATGCAGAATCCAGTGGCCTCTGAGTTTAACTTCGAAACGATGCGTATGGAGATGGTCAGCTTCTCCGAACTGGTATTAAACCCGGTAGCACAGGTGAAATTCGTGCACACCGTGGCAGCCGGTTATACCTGTGGTGCGATGTTTATTCTGGGTATCAGTGCTTACTACTTGCTGCGCGGCCGTGATATCGCTTTTGCCAAACGTTCATTCGCGATTGCTGCCAGCTTTGGTATGGCCGCTATCCTGTCTGTTATCGTACTGGGTGATGAATCGGGCTATGAAATTGGTGATGTGCAGAAAACCAAGCTTGCCGCGATAGAAGCCGAGTGGGAAACGCAGCCAGCGCCGGCCGCCTTTACACTGTTCGGTATCCCCGATCAGGAAGCACAGAAGAATAACTATGCTATTCAGATCCCCTGGGCGCTCGGCCTGATCGCGACCCGTTCCGTCGACAAACAGGTCACCGGTTTGAAAGAGTTGATGGAGCAGCATGAAGTGCGCATCCGTAACGGGATGAAGGCTTACCAGCTGTTGCAGGAACTACGTACCGGCAACCAGGACCCAGCCGTGCGTACTGCATTCAATGCGGCCAAACAGGATCTGGGCTATGGCTTGCTGTTAAAACGCTATACAGCGAACGTTGCGGATGCCAGCGAAGCTCAGATCCAGCAGGCAACGAAAGATTCGATTCCCAGCGTTGCTCCACTCTACTTCTCCTTCCGCATCATGGTGGCCTGTGGCGTGTTGATGTTACTGATTATCGGGCTGTCATTCTGGACCGTTATTCGTAATCGCATTGGTAAATGCCCACTCCTGCTGAAATGCGCGCTGTACGGCATTCCGCTGCCGTGGATTGCGATTGAATCTGGCTGGTTTGTTGCGGAATATGGCCGTCAACCCTGGGCGATTGGTGAAGTGCTGCCCACCGCTGTAGCGAACTCATCACTGACTGTAGGCGATCTACTGTTCTCGATGGGGCTGATTTGTGGTCTGTATACGCTGTTCCTGGTGGCTGAAATGTACCTGATGTTCAAGTTTGCCCGCCTGGGTCCTAGCAGCCTGAAAACCGGACGCTATCACTATGAGCAGTCCAGCATCGCCTCGCAGCCGGCACGCTAAGACAGGAGTCCATACATGTTAACTTATGAAGAATTGCGCTTTCTCTGGTGGTTGCTGATTGGTATTTTGCTGATCGGTTTTGCAGTCGCTGACGGTTTTGATATGGGCGTTGGCATGCTGACCCGCATCCTGGGGCGTTCTGATACTGAACGCCGTATTATGATCAACAGTATCGCCCCACACTGGGACGGTAACCAGGTCTGGTTGATCACGGCTGGTGGTGCATTGTTTGCTGCCTGGCCGATGGTTTATGCCGCTGCGTTTTCCGGTTTTTATGTGGCGATGATCCTGGTGCTGGCCTCATTATTCTTCCGTCCGGTCGGGTTTGACTACCGCTCCAAGATTGAAGATATGCGCTGGCGCGGGATGTGGGACTGGGGGATTTTCATCGGCAGCTTTGTCCCGCCGCTGGTCATTGGTGTCGCCTTTGGTAACCTCTTACAAGGTGTACCTTTCCACATCGACAACGATTTGCGCCTGTTCTATACCGGCAACTTCTTCCAACTGCTGAATCCGTTTGGTCTGCTGGCGGGGATTGTCAGTCTGACGATGATCCTGACCCAGGGTGCAACGTATTTGCAGATGCGCACCGTCGGTGAACTGCATCTGCGTACCCGTAAAGCCGCGCAGATTTCTGCTGCCGTGATGATGGTCTGCTTCGCGCTGGCGGGTGTCTGGGTGGTGTACGGCATTGATGGTTATGTGGTGACCTCGGCACTCGATCATAACGGTGCGTCTAATCCACTGGTGAAAGAAGTCAGCCGTCAGGCGGGTGCCTGGATGGTGAACTTCAATAATGCGCCGATTCTCTGGGCCATTCCGGTGCTGGGCGTGGTACTGCCGTTACTGACTATCCTCTTCTCGCGTATTGAGAAAGGGGCCTGGGCGTTCCTGTTTTCTTCACTGACGCTGGCCTGTGTCATTCTGACGGCCGGTATTGCGATGTTCCCGTTCGTTATGCCATCCAGTACCGTACCGAATGTGAGCCTGACCATGTGGGATGCTACGTCGACGGTATTGACACTCAACGTCATGACCGTGGTAGCGGCTATCTTTGTGCCAATTATCCTGGCTTACACAACCTGGTGTTACTACAAAATGTTCGGCCGTGTGACCAAAGAACAGATTGAAAATAACAGTAATTCTCTCTACTAAAGAAGGAGCGACATCATGTGGTATTTTGCCTGGATTCTTGGCACGCTGCTGGCCTGTGCCTTCGGTATCATTACCGCTCTGGCGCTGGAACAAGCTGAAGCGTCAGCCGCGAGTAAAGAGGAACTGTGATGGGGGAGGGCATCGCTCGTCTCTATCAACTGATGGACAAGGGCCCGCTGAGGGCGCTTTCCCTGGTGGCCGCGTTACTGCTGGCGGGGTGTATGTTCTGGAACCCATCGCGCTTTGCCGCGAACAGCAGTGAGCTGGCTATCTGGCAGGGGCTGTTGCTGATGTGGGCGGTCTGCACGGGCGTAATTCACGGTGTGGGGTTCCGCCCGCATCGTCTACGCTGGCGCGGATTTTTCTCTCCACTTCCTGCCTTGTTAGTTGCCATGAGTGGCGTTGTTTTTTTCTTCCTCTGATCGTGCAGAGGGACAGATTCATCTGTCCCTCTGTTTTCCTCTTTGTCCCTCGCCATAATAAATGTCGCTGAAGCTATTTTTAGCTGCGTTTATGTCAATATTTGTCTAACAAATGTCCTGAAATTAGTGAAGTTGTTACGCAGGGATAATTATTTTCGTCAGCCTCTGGCAACCCATTCCCAACAGGTTAGCTCTTGCGTATAGTAGCAACGTTTTCCTGTACCAACGTTAGCATTACCGGGATGTAGAGTGAGTACAACGCTGTTTCGATGGCCGGTGCGTGTCTATTACGAAGATACCGATGCCGGTGGTGTGGTTTACCACGCCAGCTATGTCGCTTTTTATGAACGGGCACGGACTGAAATGCTGCGCCAGCGCCATTTCAATCAACAGGTTCTGCTGGAACAGCAGGTGGCCTTTGTCGTGCGTCGTATCACGGTTGATTACCTTGCAGCTGCACGCCTCGACGATATGCTCGATGTGCAAAGCGAGGTTATTGGCATGACCAGAACGACCATGACATTCGCACAACGCATCGTTAATGCAGAAGGCCGTGTGCTCAATGAAGCAGAGGTCCTGATCGCCTGCATCAATCCACATCTAATGAAGCCGATAGCGCTTCCCAAGTCTATTGTCGCGGAGTTCAAGCAGTGACTGACATGAACATTCTTGATTTGTTCCTGAAGGCGAGCCTTCTGGTCAAACTTATCATGTTGATATTGATCGGATTTTCTATCGCCTCCTGGGCTGTAATCATTCAGCGTACCCGTATTTTGAATGCGGCCACGCGTGATGCAGATGCCTTCGAAGATAAGTTTTGGTCCGGTATCGAACTGTCTCGTCTCTATCAGGAAAGCCAGGCCCGTCGCGATGAGCTGGGCGGTTCTGAGCAGATTTTCTATGCGGGTTTTAAAGAGTTTGCCCGTCTGCATCGTGCTAACAACCATGCGCCGGAAGCGGTCGTGGAGGGGGCGACGCGTGCCATGCGTATTTCCATGAACCGTGAACTGGAAGCGCTGGAAAACCATATACCTTTCCTGGGTACCGTAGGTTCCATCAGCCCTTATATTGGTCTGTTTGGTACGGTATGGGGGATTATGCATGCCTTCATCGCGCTGGGCGCGGTGAAACAGGCCACCTTACAGATGGTGGCACCGGGTATTGCTGAAGCACTGATTGCAACTGCAATTGGTCTGTTTGCGGCCATCCCTGCGGTCATGGCTTACAACCGCCTGACGCAGCGTGTGAACAAACTTGAGCAGAACTACGACAACTTTATGGAAGAGTTCACGGCTATCCTGCATCGTCAGGCGTTCTCTAGCGACGTAAGCAAGTAAGTCGGAGGTTAGCATGGCCAGAAGGCGTGGTCGCGGTCGCCGCGACGTCAAGTCCGAGATCAATATTGTTCCGTTGCTGGACGTGCTGCTGGTGCTGTTGCTGATTTTCATGGCAACGGCGCCGATCATCACTCAAAGTGTGGAAGTTGACCTCCCGGACGCTACAGATTCTAAAACCGTCTCCAGCGATGATAATCCTCCTGTGATTGTTGAAGTCGCGGGTGTCGGGCAGTACAGCCTGGTGGTCGATCACGATCGGATGGAGCAGTTGCCAGCGGAACAAGTGGTGGCCGAAGCGCAGCGTCGCATTACGGCTAACCCGAAAACGGTGTTCCTGATTGGCGGGGCCAAAGAGGTTCCTTACGAGGAAATCATCAAGGCGCTGAACTTGCTGCATCAGGCAGGCGTGAAGTCTGTCGGATTAATGACGCAGCCGATTTAATTCATTCGAACCGTTTTTGGGAACCGAGAGTGTCGAAGGCAACCGAGCAAGACGAAAAGTTAAAACGAGCGATAACAATATCAGTCATCTTCCACATTATTCTGGTGGCCGTGCTGGTATGGAGTTCGTTTGACGAAAACATCGACGCCAGCGGCGGTGGTGGCGGTAGCGATATTGATGCAGTCATGGTCGATCCTGGCGCGGTGGTAGAACAGTACAATCGTCAGCAAAATCAGCAGAGCGACAGCAAGCGTGCCGAGCAACAACGTCAGAAGCAGGCTAAACAGCAGGCGGAAGAGTTGCAGCAGAAACAGGCCGCAGAACAGCAAAGGCTGAAACAGATCGAGAAAGAACGTCTGCAGGCGCAGGAAGATGCCAAACAGCAGGCGGCAGAACAGGCCGCCGAGCAGAAGCAAGCCGCGGATGCGGCGAAGCAGGCACAGCAGGAGCAGAAACAGGCTGAAGCCGCCGCGGCAAAAGCCAAAGCCGATGCGAAAGCCCAGGCGGATGCCCAGGCGAAGTCTGCTGCTGATGCACAGAAAAAAGCTGCAGAAGAAGCGAAAAAAGCGGCTGCTGATGCGAAGAAAGAAGCCGAAGCAGAAGCGAAACAGGCCGCTGCGGAAGCCGCTAAAGTGAAAGCGGCAGCGGATGCAAAAGCCAAAGCGACTGCTGAGGCAAAAGCGGCGGCGGATGCGAAGGCTGCTGCTCAGGAAGCCAAAGCACAGGCGGCGGCTGAGGCGAAAGAAAAAGCAGCGGAAGAAGCCAAAGAGAAAGCGGCGACTGCTGCCAAAGAAAAAGCGGAAGCGGCTGCAAAAGCGAAAGCTGATGCCGCAGCGAAAGCCAAATCCGATGCCGCAGCCAAGAAGAAAGCAGCAGCTGAAGCCGCGAAAGAGTCGGGTGATGTCGGTGACTTACTGGGTGACCTGACCTCAGGTAAAAATGCGCCGAAGTCGGGTAACGCTGCTGGCGGCGGTGGTGCTGCGGGGCAGGGTACGCAGAAAAAATCGGGTGCATCCGGTGCTGCTATCGACAGTTACCTCGGACAGGTTAAAGGCGCGATTCAAAGTAAATTGTATAATGCGGATACTTTCGCCGGGCAAACCTGCGATATCCGCATCAAACTGGCTCCGGACGGGCTGCTGATTTCAGCGACGACGGCCGGTGGTGATGCTGCGCTCTGTCAGGCCGCGTTAAGTGCTGCTCGTACTGCTAAAATTCCAAAACCGCCTACCCAGGATGTCTGGCAGGCGGTGAAAGAAGCGACAGTCGAGTTTAAACTGTAAGAATTCGGTCATCAGCGGCATGTTGAACTATGTTTTGCATGCCGTACTCTTAGGTTTCTTGATACAAGGCTAATTATCGTGGGTGCTATGCCCGGATAAGGGAGAAAGAATGAAGCAGGCATTTCGTGTAGCGCTGAGTTTTTTAATGCTGTTTGTCGCGGTCGCGCATGCAGAAGTTCGCATTGAAATTACTCAGGGTGTGAATTCCGCACGTCCTATCGGCGTTGTGCCGTTTAAATGGGATGGTCCAGGTGCCGCACCGGAAGATATTGGTGGCATTGTTGCTGCCGACTTGCGTAACAGCGGTAAATTCAATCCAATCGATCGTTCACGTTTACCACAGCAGCCAACCTCTGCTGCCGAAGTGCAGCCCGCTGCATGGAGCGCGCTGGGCATTGATGCCGTCGTGGTAGGCCAGGTTCAGCCAGGTGCTGACGGCAGCTATACAGTTTCCTACCAGTTGGTCGATACCTCGGCTAACCCTGGCGCTGTGCTGGCGCAGAATCAGTTCAAAGTGACAAAACAGTGGTTACGTTATGCGGCGCATACAGCCAGTGATGAAAGCTTTGAAAAACTGACCAGCATCAAAGGGGCATTCCGTACCCGTATTGCTTACGTAGTGCAGACCAACGGCGGTCAATTCCCGTATGAACTGCGCGTATCTGATTACGATGGTTACAACCAGTTTGTTGTGCATCGTTCACCAGAACCACTGATGTCACCAGCCTGGTCTCCAGATGGTAGCAAAGTGGCTTACGTGACCTTTGAAAGCGGTAAGTCTGCACTGGTTATCCAGACGCTGGCGAATGGCGCGATCAGGCAGGTTGCTTCGTTCCCACGTCACAACGGTGCGCCAGCCTTCTCTCCAGATGGCAGCAAACTGGCGTTTGCGTTATCAAAAACGGGTAGCCTGAATCTGTATGTGATGGACATTGGTTCTGGTCAGATTCGTCAGATCACTGATGGTCGTTATAACAGCACCGAACCAACCTGGTTCCCGGACAGCCAGAGTCTGGCTTACACCTCCGATCAGGCAGGTCGTCCACAAATTTATAAAATCAGCGCAAGCGGCGGTACAGCTCAACGTATTACCTGGGAAGGTTCTCAGAACCAGGACTCAGACGTCAGCTCTGATGGCAAATCAATGGTGATGGTCAGCACCAATGGCGGTGCTCAACACATCGCCCGACAAGATCTGGTAACGGGAGCCGTTCAACAATTAACGGACACGTTCCTGGATGAGACGCCAAGTCTCGCACCTAACGGCACAATGGTAATCTATAGCTCTACTCAGGGTATGGGTTCCGTATTGCAGTTGGTTTCGACGGATGGGCGTTTCAAAGCGCGTCTTCCGGCAACTGATGGACAGGTCAAATTTCCTGCCTGGTCGCCGTATCTGTGATGCATGTGTAAATATGTATGGCAAACTATAATAGGAATTAAATAATGCAACTGAACAAAGTGCTGAAAGGCTTAATGCTGGCACTGCCAGTAATCGCAGTGGCTGCATGTAGCTCTCATAAGAACAACAACAACGACCAGACTAACGGTCTTGGTGACGGTTCTAACAGCGGCATGAACAGCGGTAACATGTCTTCTGACGAGCAGGCACGTCTGCAGATGCAAGAACTGCAGAAAAACAACATCGTATACTTCGGTCTGGACAAGTATGACATCGCTTCTGACTTCGCTCAGATGCTGGATGCGCACGCTAACTTCCTGCGTAGCAACCCATCATACAAAGTGACCGTAGAAGGTCATGCGGATGAGCGCGGTACACCTGAATACAACATCGCCCTGGGCGAACGTCGTGCTTCAGCTGTTAAAATGTACCTGCAGGGTAAAGGCGTTTCTGCTGACCAGATCTCTATCGTTTCTTACGGTAAAGAAAAACCTGCAGTACTGGGTCACGACGAATCAGCTTATGCTAAAAACCGTCGTGCAGTACTGGTTTACTAAGAGAATCACATGATTAGTAGCTTCAGAACTCACCTGTTGAGTCTGTCGTTACTGGTTGGCGTAGCGGCCCCCTGGGCCGCTAATGCCCAGGCAACAATCAGTAACGTTGGCTCCGGCTCGGTTGAAGACCGTGTCACTACACTTGAGCGTATTTCTAATGCTCAGGCGCAACTCCTCCAGCAACTTCAGCAGCAACTTTCCGAAACTCAAAATGATATTGACTCACTACGTGGTCAAATTCAGGAAAACAGCTATCAGCTGAATCAGGTTGTGGAGCGTCAGAAAGGACTTTACCAGCAGATTGACAGTCTCAGCAGCGGTGGTGCAAACGCCGGTGCAGCGGCCGCGTCAGGTGCGGGTGCGGCAGCCGCCGATACGTCCTCTGACGGCAGCAATGCAGCGGCAGCAGCTCCTGCTGCCGCTGCTGCCCCGACCCAAAGTGGGGATGCGAATACCGATTACAATGCGGCAGTGGCGCTGGTACTGGAGAAAAAACAGTACGATCAGGCTATCGCAGCATTTCAGTCCTTTGTGAAGAAATACCCGGATTCGACTTTTCAGCCTAACGCGAACTATTGGCTTGGTCAGTTGAATTACAACAAAGGCAAAAAAGACGATGCCGCGTTTTATTTCGCGACTGTTGTCAAAAATTACCCAAAATCACCGAAGAGTGCAGATGCGCTGCTGAAGGTGGGGGTGATCATGCAGGAAAAAGGCGACAAGGCGAAAGCCAAAGCGGTCTATCAGCAGGTGGTCAAACTGTACCCTAACAGTGAAGCCGCAAAACAGGCACAAAAGCGCTCAGCGGCACTCTGATTGGCGTGATTGAGCTCATTTTAGCCTGAAATATGGTCTTACCGCGTGAAAGCTAAGCAGTTGAACAACTTATCCTGAAATAGTGGTTGCGCTGGAAATTCAAATCAGTAATATATGCCGCCGTTGCCGGGGGATATGTTAAGAGACGCCAGCAGCACAAAAGTGGGTCGTTAGCTCAGTTGGTAGAGCAGTTGACTTTTAATCAATTGGTCGCAGGTTCGAATCCTGCACGACCCACCACTATTAAGTTTTAAACGGTGTAAACCGTGAAGGATGAGAACCGTAAAGGTTCGAGTCGAGCGAAAGCGAGACAACGTTGCTTCAGCAACGGCCCGTAGGGCGAAGTCATCCTGCACCACCCACCAGTATTAAGTTTTAAAACGGTGTAAACCGTGCTTTGAAGTTTCGATATGGGTGATTAGCTCAGTTGGTAGAGCATCTCCTTTACACGGAGGGGGTCGGCGGTTCGAGCCCGTCATCACCCACCATATCGGGTCGTTAGCTCAGTTGGTAGAGCAGTTGACTTTTAATCAATTGGTCGCAGGTTCGAATCCTGCACGACCCACCATCTCTTAAGAGATAAACATGCGTAGCAGTTCTGATATGGGTGATTAGCTCAGTTGGTAGAGCATCTCCTTTACACGGAGGGGGTCGGCGGTTCGAGCCCGTCATCACCCACCATATCGGGTCGTTAGCTCAGTTGGTAGAGCAGTTGACTTTTAATCAATTGGTCGCAGGTTCGAATCCTGCACGACCCACCACTTCAAAGTCGTAAGCGGTGTAAACCGTGAAGGATGAGAACCGTAAAAGGTTCGAGTCGAGCGAAAGCGAGACAACGTTGCTTCAGCAACGGCCCGAAGGGCGAAGTCATCCTGCACGACCCACCACTTCAAAGTAGTCAGTTATAGCGTAGTCCAGTTTTACCGCATTGCGGGTCGTTAGCTCAGTTGGTAGAGCAGTTGACTTTTAATCAATTGGTCGCAGGTTCGAATCCTGCACGACCCACCATCTCTTAAGAGATAAACATGCGTAGCAGTTCTGATATGGGTGATTAGCTCAGTTGGTAGAGCATCTCCTTTACACGGAGGGGGTCGGCGGTTCGAGCCCGTCATCACCCACCATATCGGGTCGTTAGCTCAGTTGGTAGAGCAGTTGACTTTTAATCAATTGGTCGCAGGTTCGAATCCTGCACGACCCACCAGTGTAAGAAGGCGCCCTAAAGGCGCCTTTTTGCTGTCTGCGATTCGTGTAGGGTGAGAACCTGCAGCAGGTTCGAGTCGAACGCAGTGAGACAGCGTTGCCAAAGGCAACGACCCGGAGGGCGAGGCGAAGCCGAGTCATCCTGCACGACCCACCAATGTAAGAAGGCGCCCTAAAGGCGCCTTTTTGCTGTCTGCGATTCGGGCAGTATGAGAACCTGCAGCAGGTTCGAGTCGAACGTAGTGAGACAGCGTTGCCGAAGGCAACGACCCGGAGGGCGAGGCAAAGCCGAGTCATCCTGCACGACCCACCAATGTAAGAAGGCGCCCTAAAGGCGCCTTTTTGCTGTCTGCGATTCGGGCAGTATGAGAACCTGCAGCAGGTTCGAGTCGAACGCAGTGAGACAGCGTTGCCAAAGGCAACGACCCGGAGGGCGAGGCGAAGCCGAGTCATCCTGCACGACCCACCAGTGTAAGAAGGCGCCCTAAAGGCGCCTTTTTGCTGTCTGCGATTTGAGTGTCCGGTCGCCCCGTTCCTTTATACCAATTTTCCACTGTGCCAGATATGCATCACCGCATAGCTGCGCCACGGACGCCACGCCTGTGAACACTCCTCCGCCTGTTTAACGCTAAGACCACCGAGATTATTGCGTACCACAATATCTCCCGCCGGAAACGCGTCAGGCCAGCGTAATGCGCGCATAGCGAGGTATTTCGCCGTCCAGTCACCAATGCCAGGCAAGGCTAACAGTTGTGCAATCGTATCGTCAGGATTGCTGACGATATCCAGTTGCAGTTTCTCCAGAGCACACTGTTCCGCCAACGCCAGGATACAGCGGGTGCGGGCACTGACAATCCCCAGGCGGGCAATCTCATCCACACTGCATTGCGCCACCCGGGCTGGCAGGGGAGAAAGATGTGTCAGTTCGGCAAAGGGCGTGGCGATCTCTTCTCCCAGTGCGGTGGCGAAGCGTCCACCCAATGTGGCAGCGGCTTTCACTGTGATCTGCTGGCCGAGAATCGCACGCACGGCCATCTCAAAACCGTCGAACGCACCGGGAACCCGTAATCCGGGATGCGCCAGCACCGAGGCGTGCAACAACGGGTCCTGTCCCAGGTGCTCTGCAATCAGGTCAGGGCGGGCATTCAGGTCAAACAGATTTCTCAGTCGGCGCAGCAGCACAGGCAAAACGGCATTCAGTGAATGTGTGAACTCAACCTGCAGCATATTTTTCTCTGCCTGCTGCGTCACTCTTATCCATCCATAATGCGGCCCCAGACGCACGGTACGGGCATAACTGACATCATCTACACTCTCTACGCCCAGCAGCGCACGACGGCGCAGGAAGGCCAGCATCGCCTCCCAGTCATAAGGAGGGCGATAGCTGAGCTGCAATGTTGACGTGTCGTTGCTGTCGATGCCTCCTTCTCTGATCTTCATGTTCTTACGCAAATGCGAAGGGGGCATACGATACTGGCTGCTGAACGCAGCGTTAAAACGACGCAGGCTGGAAAACCCACTGGCAAACGCAATTTGCGTGACGGGCAAATGGGTTTCGCTCAATAACTGTTTAGCCAGCAGCAATCGCCGGGTTTGGCGTAACTCCTGTGGCGAAACGCCCAGCTCTTTATGAACAATGCGGCGAAGTTGACGCAGACTGAGATGAAAACTGGCAGCAATCTCTTCCAGGCTGTCGACCTGCTCAATCATCCCTTCATCAATACGCTGCATCAACCGTTCGGCAATACGCTGACTGTGATCGACAGGCGCATGGCCGGGAGCCAGCTCGGGTCTGCAACGGAGGCAGGGCCGAAAGGTGGCTTTTTCTGCCGCTTCAGCGCTGTCGAAAAACAGGCAGTTCTCCGCACGTGGTGCCTTCACCGGGCAAACGGGACGACAATAAATGCCGGTTGAGGTCACACCCACGTAGAATATGCCGTCAAAACGCGCATCGCGTGAGGTGAGGGCGCGGTAAGCTGAGACTGGGTCAATCATCGTTATGTCCTGTCGCACAGAATTCACTTCAGATTAGGTGTTTAGCGCATCCAGTACTCGCCGTTTGCGGACACAACATTATTCTGTACTGATGTCCGAAAACGGCCAGTGATATGCCATCCCCAGGGCATAATAGCGCGTACCCCAGACAGAGAAGGAGAGGGAAGATGGCTTTCTACTATAAAATGATGCAATCCCCGGTTGGTGAGTTGAAACTGGTGGCAAGCGAACAGGGTCTCGCCGCTATTCTGTGGGAAAATGATGATCCCAAACGTGTGCGCTTCAGGCCACAGCTGGAAGACACCCACAACGCAACCTTGCTCGAAGCCGAACGGCAGCTGCGCGAATATTTTGCCGGCCATCGCCAGCAGTTCAGCTTGCCGCTGGATTTCATCGGCACGACGTTCCAGAAGCAGGTCTGGGCGGCGTTGATCACCATCCCCTTTGGTGAAACGCGCAGCTACGGGGAAATCGCCCACCAGATCGGCAACCCCAACTCTGTTCGTGCAGTGGGCGCAGCCAATGGAAAAAATCCACTCTCAATTATTGCCCCTTGCCACCGGGTGATTGGCGCCAATGGTAAACTGACCGGATTTGCCGGTGGCCTGGCAGCCAAAGCCTTTTTACTGCGTCTGGAAGGGGGGCAGTTGTGGGCGGAGGAGTCTCTTTGATGATCGGCATCACATCCTGAGGCAAAAGTTAGAAATCCGGCGACATAGGTTCATTTTTCAGCTATCGTGTTTAGCATATAAAACAAACCAGCCGTAGAGTTGGCACCAGATGGGCCTTCTACGTTAATTCGGTTAAGTTGAAGAAACGAGAGTTGCCTTATGAGCCTGATGTTTGATCCCGAAGCCGCTGTTTACCCCTTCCCGCCAAAACCGGCACGTTTATCTGTTGATGAAAAACAGTTCTACCGTGAAAAAATCAAACGCCTGCTGAAAGAGCGTGATGCGGTCATGGTCGCTCATTATTACACCTATCCGGAAATTCAGGCCCTGGCAGAAGAGACCGGTGGCTGCGTCTCTGATTCTCTTGAAATGGCGCGCTTTGGCAGCCAGCACTCTGCTTCCACCCTGCTGGTTGCTGGAGTGCGTTTTATGGGCGAAACGGCCAAGATCCTCAGCCCGGAAAAAACCATTCTGATGCCAACCCTTCAGGCCGAGTGTTCACTCGATCTCGGCTGCCCGATCGAGGAATTCAGCCAATTCTGTGATGCCCATCCTGATCGCACCGTGGTGGTGTATGCCAATACCTCTGCGGCGGTAAAAGCCCGTGCTGACTGGGTGGTGACCTCCAGTATTGCTGTGGAATTGATTGAGCATCTCGACAGTCTGGGAGAGAAAATTATCTGGGCTCCCGATCGCCATCTTGGACAGTATGTCACGCGAAAAAGTGGCGCAGATGTCATTTGCTGGCAGGCGGCCTGTATCGTTCATGACGAGTTTAAAACGCAGGCACTGCAGCGCATGAAGATGCTCTACCCGGAGGCGGCGGTGCTGGTGCATCCTGAATCCCCGCAGGCGATCGTCGAGCTGGCCGATGCCGTTGGCTCTACCAGTCAGCTGATCCATGCCGCGCAGACGATGCCGCATAAGCAGATGATCGTCGCCACCGATCGCGGTATTTTTTATAAAATGCAGCAGGCGTGTCCGGACAAAGAATTGCTGGAAGCGCCGACGGCAGGCGAAGGTGCCACCTGTCGCAGCTGTGCTCACTGCCCGTGGATGGCGATGAACGGCCTGAAAGCGATTGCTGATGGTCTGGAGCAGGGCGGCAGTGAACATGAGATTTTTGTTGATGAAGCACTACGTCAGGCCGCATTGATCCCGCTGGATCGTATGCTAACCTTTGCGGCAGATCTTAAGCTCAAGATCAAAGGTAATGCTTAATTTATAAAATTACAGGATGTCGCAATATGGATTTTTTCAGTACCTCAAATATTCTGGTTCATATTCCTCTCGGGCAGGGTGGCTACGATCTGTCGTGGATCGAAGCGATCGGTACCATTGCCGGTTTGCTGTGTATCTGGCTGGCCAGCCTGGAAAAAATCGTTAACTACGCCTTTGGTCTGATTAACGTCACGTTGTTTGCAGTGATCTTCTTTCAGATCCAGCTTTATGCCAGCCTGCTGCTGCAACTGTTTTTCTTTGTTGCCAATATTTACGGATGGTACGCCTGGAGCCGGCAAACCAGTGATAATCAGCAGGCGCTGAAAATACGCTGGCTACCGATGCCTAAACTGCTCGGCTGGGGCGCGGCAATTGTCGTGGCGATTGCTCTGATGACGCGCTATATCGACCCGGTATTTGCTTTCCTGACCCACACCGCCGTATCGCTGATGCAGGGGCTGGGCATGAACGTGGTGATGCCGCAGCTACAGCCCGATGCGTTCCCCTTCTGGGACTCCTGCATGATGGTGCTGTCGATTGTGGCGATGGTATTGATGACGCGTAAATATGTCGAAAACTGGCTGCTTTGGGTGATTATCAACGTGATCAGCGTGATGATTTTCGCCCGCCAGGGGGTTTATGCGATGGCGCTGGAATATGCCGTGCTGACATTAATCGCCCTCAACGGTTCGTGGCTGTGGGTGAAAAGCGCCCGTCAACGCTGATGCCTGGCTCAGGGCAGACCGTCTGTTTTGGTCTGCCCTGAGCCACGGATACCCTCATTCCAGGCATCTCAATGATGGTGATGTGTGCTGTGGTTCTCCTGAACCCCGTGCAGGCCACAGTCGTCATCTTCACAGCGCTGATACTCCATCTGTACCGTTGCATGCGCAATATGATAGTGCTGACGCAGATAATCCTGAATGCAGTGCAGCAGAGCATCATGATCCCGCGGGGGAATCACCTGGACATGCAGCATAATCACCGGTTTCTCCCCCACCTGCCATAAATGCACATGGTGCACGTGACGGACTTCAGGAATGCTGCGGACCAGGGCGCGTTGCAGCTTATCCACGTCAATATCCCGTGGTGCACCTTCCAGCAATTCGCGACCGCTCTCTTTCATCAACGCCCAGCCGCTGCGCAGTACCAGTAACGACACCAGAACCGATAAAATAGGGTCGATGGGCGTCCAGCCGGTGAGCATGATGATCAGTGCAGCAACAATGGCACCGACTGAGCCAAGCAGATCGCCAAGGACATGCAGTGCTGCGGCCCGCACATTCAGGTTCTTCTCTTCACTGCCGCTGCGCAGCAGCCAGAGCGACAGCAGGTTCGCCAGCAGCCCGCCGATAGCAATGATCAGCATCATACCTCCTGCAATCGGCTGCGGTTGCCGGAAACGCACCAGCGCTTCCCAGACAATCAGGGCAGTAATGACCAGCAGGGCGATCGCATTCACAAAGGCGGCAAGCGTGGTTAAACGCAACAGACCAAATGAGTGCTGTGCCGTCGGTTTGCGCCGGGAAAACTGGGTAGCGAGCAGCGCCAATAGCAGTGCAGCGGCATCGGTGAGCATGTGCCCGGCATCGGCCAGCAGCGCCAGCGAGCCTGAGATCAGTCCACCCGCGACTTCCGCCGCCATAAAAATGGCGGTGACGGCGAAAGCGGCCAGCAGACGGGATCGGTTGGTGTCGGTTTCACCGTGGTTGTGAGCCATAAGATTCCAGTTGAGTTAATAACTTATCGCTTAATGATATCAATAAAGTTAGCGCAGATTTAGGGGGCTGATGGTTTTTTGCCGACTGAATGATCTGCTGGCAAAGTCGTTCCCCTTCGCTATAACCCAGCAGCAGCCAACTTCCCTTCATCCGGTGAGCAGCGCTCTCAAGTACAGGCCAGGCCTCAGCGGCAATGGCTTGATTCATCGCCTCGACATCGCGCGCTAATGTCTCACTCAGTGTCTGGCAGAGGCGCTGAAAATAGTGCACGTCATTGTGGGCAAGCTGGTTCAGACGTTGGGTGATATCCGCAAACAGGTCAGGTGCATCGGCCTGCAACAGCGTAGCGATATCCGCAAGAGACACGGGCTTGAGCAGCAGATGATCGGCAACCTGCTGTGCCTGCGGATGGTTAAGAATATGCGCATCAGCCGAACAGAGCACAATGCGCGTACGGTGCGGCTGATGGCGTTCGCGGCGGCGCAGGATTTTTGCCAGCGTCAGGCCATCCGGATGAGGCATGCTGAAGTCGATAAACAGCAAATCCCATTGCGCCTGTTTTGCGGCATCCAGCAGTGCGCGTCCATTGCCGAAGGTGTCAGCCTGAATGCCACAGTGTGCCAGCTGCTGCTGCATCACCAGTAGGTTAGTGGGATGATCATCGATAATTGCCGCCCGTAAATGGTGGGTCATCGCCGCAACAGGACCCGCCTGTGACGCCACAGGCTGCGGTGGATTGATCACCTGCCACGGCAGCGTGACGCTGACACAGGTGCCTTCGCCAGGTGCCGATTGCAGGTCAATGGTCCCGCCCATGCGACTCACAATTTCACGGCAGATAGAGAGCCCCAGCCCGCTGCCCTGCACTGACAGTTGACGGCCGGAAGGCGTCTGATACCAGGGTTCAAACAGCCGTTGCTGTTCAGCCAGAGGAATGCCGCTGCCGGTATCAGTGACCCGCAGACAGAGGCGGGGCGGATCCTCCAGCGCGGCCAGCGTCAGATGGATCTCGCCTTGCGGGGTAAACTTAATGGCATTCCCCATCAGATTATTGGCGATCTGTTGCAGACGCTCACCATCAATCAGCACCCAGTCGGGCAGGATCGTCAATGCACTGACGTTCAGCTGCGGTCCATTACGGCGAATAAGAGGGGGATAAAAAACGGCCAGATGCTTCAGCCAGCTTTCCGGTTCCAGCGGGCGCGGCACCAGGTTGAAGCTGTTGCTCTCTACTCTGGCATGATCCTGGAGATCATTGAGCAGCGTCAGCAGGCTGGCAGCGCTGCTGTAGATCAACGATAAATTATGGCGCTGAGGTTGTTGTACCAGCTCCAGTTCAAGCAGTCCCAGCACTGCCTGCATTGGCGTGCGCAGCTCGTGGCTGACAGTGGCCAGGAACTGGCTTTTCATGCGGTTTTCCCGAAGAGCCACTTCGCGCTCCTGCTCCAGCCGTTGCCGCTGCTGACGTTCACGACGCTGGTCAAGATAGCGTCTCAGCAGCAGGATCAGCAGGAAGACAATGGCAAACAGCGCCGCCACCAGCACGAACAGCGATATGGGTCGCATGGCTCCCTGATGACCGTCATCAACACTTTCCGGTGTGCTGCCCCAGTTTTCCCGCAGCCGCTGCCAGCTTTCCGCCGGAATCTGTTGCAGGCTATTGTTCAGTAATGCCCGCAGTAGCGGCTGGTCAGGGGCAATGCCCAGGGTAATGGGCCAGGCAGTATCACTGGCAGTAAACGCCAGTTGCAGCGTATTGACATAACGGCTTTGGATACGCCAGCGAGCCGACAGCACATTGTCCACCAGTGCATCAATCTGACCGCTGGCCAGCGCGTCATACAGGCGGGTTGTGTCATCGAACACCTGAGGCTCGGTGCCCGCAGGCAACAGGCGGGAAGCAATATCGCCACGCTTTACCCCGATGCGCTTGCCATTAAGGTCTGCCCAACTGCTGATGCTCTGTTCCGATGGGCGAACGTAAACGCCCCATAACGCTCGCCAGACGGGCTGCGTATTATTCAGCATGGCGTCATTGCCGGTCAGGGGTAACGTCAATTGGATCAGGGCACGACCCTGCGTCACCAGCGTACCCGCCTGCTGAGCATTGCTGACCCAGTAAGGCTGGAAGCGCAACCCGGTGAGCTGGCCAATGCTGTTGAGCAGATCCACACTGTAACCGGCGGGCTGACCGCTGGCATTGCGGTAGCTCCACGGATAATCATCACTGACGGCGGCGTAAATAATCATCGGATGTTCGGCGATCCAGCTGCGTTCCATCGGAGTGAGCCGGGCGGTATTACTGTCCTGATAGCGCGGCAGTGCGCTACTCCAGCGTGCCTGGATGCCGTTGACTACCTCCATAGGGAGCTGACGAATGGCATCGTCCAACTGCTGCGTCAGTGCCGGACTCCGGGTTACTGCTCTGATTTGCAACATACCCGGATCAAGGGGCGAGGCCAGTTGGTAAATTTCACCCTGCTGTAACTGACCAAGCAGGAAACCTGCGCTGGTTTCATCCGCGACCACATAATCACTGTGCTGATTCAACAGACCTGAGAGTGCCTGAACATCGCTGTCAACGATCTGCCAGCGATGCTGTTGGACAAAGGCGGGATTGACGCGTGCCAACGTATCACGGCTGACGCTGATGCGTGCTTCGCTGGAATTAAACATCACCGGACGCAGATTGTTGCGATTACGATAGATGCGCAGTGGGCTGCTAAACCAGGGCTGTGTGGCGCTGATGCCGGGGGGCAAAGGGTGCTGAGGCACGCCGAACAGCACGTCCACTTTCCTCTGCTGTAAGGCTTCCAGCATATCGGGCAGGCGATTAAAGCCCTGTACGTTCATACTCAGGCCGCTGGTTTGCTGTAACGCCACCAGATAGTCTGCATTAATGCCGTAAAGATCGTTGCCCACCACCATATTCCACGGAGAACTGCCGCCAACCAGCACACCAATGCGCAGGTTTTTTAACGATTCTGACGCAGGCGAGGCCAGCGGCATCATCTCCTGTGGCAGGGCAATACTGCTGATGGGCCGCAGACTGGCGCTGACGCTACTGACGAACAGCAGCAGGATAAGCAACAGTGGTCTGGCTATCACTGGCGCGACTGCCACAGCTGTGCCAGTTCAACCACCGACTGTGCCCCGGTTTTATCCATAATATTCTTTTTATGCGTGCTGACCGTTTTATTGCTGATATGCAACTGTTCGGCAATTTGCAGATTGGACTGACCCCGTGCCAGCAGAGCAAGGATCTGCAACTCTTTAGCGGTGAGCTGTTCATGCAGCGTTTCATCCTGCTGCTGGGCAGGGAAAGCCCGTTGTCCCCCCAGCACGGCGAGTACGGCCGATAACAGCTGGCTTAAAGGCTGGCGTTTTGCCACAAAACCCGATGCCCCAGCCGCTTCTGCCAGACGCGGCCAGACACGCTCTTCCTGCGCTGAGTAGATCACCACGGGCAGTGAGGGGGCAAGCCGTTTGATACGTTTAAGCAGTTGCAGACCGTCGCTGTCAGGCAGACCAATATCGAGTATCACCAGGCTGACACGCTGACTGTCGAGTAACGCCAGTGCATCCTGCTGATTTTCAGCAGACAATAAAGTCAGAGGGAATGGCGCATGAACCAGAGCGGCTTCCAGTGCAACCTGCACCAGCGGGTGATCGTCAATCAGCAGCAACGTGGCCATGAAAAAGTCCGAAGTGAAACAGGGGATTCAGGATAGCTGATGGGATGGCCGAAGAAAACGAGAAAGAAAAAAGGAGAGCACCCGCTCTCCTTTAATGAATCTGACGTTATAACAGATTACTGACTGGTACCATCGGTTTTGGTATCAGCTTCATTACCGACTTTTTTGTTGATGTCGGGGCATTTGCCATCTTTACATTGGGTATTTTTATTCACTTCATCCGCACTCATGCCTTTATGGTGCTTCATATCTTTGTGCGTACCCGTACCGTCAGTGTTAATTTTACTGTTATCAACGTTATTTGGGGCAATTTTTTCATTAGAACCTGGGGCCACTGCACCGGCATCTGCGGCTGCATTCGCTGAACCGTTATTATCGGCAGCCATTGCCGCACCGCTGCCCAGGGTCATTGCTGCTGTCAGAAATACGATTGCAAACTTATTCATCATTATGCTCCGTTAATTATTGAATGTTGCCTGACTCATTAACTCGATTCGATGAGTTACGCGATTTCATTATCTTCAGAATAAAATCCTGTAAAAAGGTCAGGGTGAAATCGTAAGTGGTACAAATGCGTTTAATGCAAGAGTTAACGAGTAAAAGTGTAGTTCACGACAGGGATAAATCAAATCTGAGTGTGGGTTAACCAATGTAATGCGATTTACAGGGCTGGGGAGTCGCGATAGATTGGAGGCGATGCGCCTGGTGTGCAGTACGGCAATGAAATAACATGGAAATATTATGAATTATCAGAACGATGACTTAAGAATCAAAGAGATAAAAGAACTTTTACCTCCGGTTGCGTTATTTGAAAAATTCCCTGCCACGGACAAAGCGGCCAGCACCGTTTCCCAGGCCCGTCAGGCCATTCATCATATTCTGAAAAAACAGGATGACCGTCTGTTAGTGGTGATTGGTCCCTGCTCGATTCACGATACGGCGGCGGCCAAAGAGTACGCCTCCCGCCTGCTATTGCTGCGTGAAGAGCTGAAAGACTCGCTGGAAGTCGTGATGCGCGTCTACTTTGAAAAACCGCGCACCACGGTGGGCTGGAAAGGGCTGATCAACGATCCCCATATGGATGGCAGCTTCCAGATCAACGATGGCCTGCGCATCGCACGTCAGCTGCTGCTGGAGATCAACGACAGCGGCCTGCCAGCGGCGGGGGAATTCCTCGATATGATCACCCCGCAGTATGTCGCCGACCTGATGAGCTGGGGCGCCATTGGCGCACGTACTACCGAGTCTCAGGTGCACCGTGAACTCTCGTCCGGCCTTTCCTGCCCGGTAGGATTCAAAAATGGTACTGACGGCACCATCAAGGTCGCCATTGACGCCATCGGCGCAGCCAGCGCCCCTCACTGCTTCCTTTCGGTGACCAAATACGGGCATTCGGCGATTGTTGAGACCGCCGGTAACGAAGACTGCCATATTATCCTGCGTGGCGGCAAAGAGCCTAATTACAGTGCTCACCACGTCAGCGCCGTAAAATCCGGCCTGGAAAAAGCCGGTCTGGATCCACAGATAATGATCGACTTCAGCCATGCCAACAGCAGCAAGCAGTTTAAAAAGCAGCTGGAGGTGTCAACGGATGTGGCACAGCAGATCGCGGGCGGCGATCGCGCAATCATTGGTGTGATGATCGAAAGCCATCTGGTTGAAGGAAATCAGAGCCTGGAGAGCGGTGAGCCGCTGGTCTATGGCAAAAGTGTCACCGATGCCTGTATTGGCTGGGAAGATACTGAAACCGTGCTGCGTCAACTGGCGGATGCGGTGAAAACACGTCGCGGTTAATCCGTTAACGTACATAAAAAAACCCGCCGTCTGGCGGGTTTTTTATATCAGCGAATCCTCTATTGCTAAAGGATTACTTCGCTTTACCCTGGTTAGCAACGGCAGCGGCTTTCGCAGCAATCTCGTCAGCATCACCCAGGTAGTAATGTTTAATAGGTTTGAAGTTTTCATCGAACTCATACACCAATGGCACGCCAGTTGGGATATTCAGTTCCAGGATCTCTTCTTCGCTCATGTTGTCCAGGTATTTCACCAGCGCACGCAGGGAGTTACCGTGGGCGGCGATAATCACTTTCTCACCGCTTTTCATGCGTGGCAGAATAGATTCATTCCAGTAAGGCAGCACGCGATCGATGGTCAGCGCCAGGCTCTCGGTGGTTGGCAGCTGTTCAGCGGTCAGTGATGCATAACGTGGGTCGTGGCCAGGGAAACGCTCATCCGCACGATCCAGTTCTGGTGGGGTCACGGCAAAACCACGACGCCATTGCTTAACCTGCTCATCACCGTACTTGTTCGCGGTTTCAGCTTTATCCAGACCCTGCAGCGCACCATAGTGACGCTCGTTCAGGCGCCAGGATTTCTCCACTGGCAGCCACACCTGATCCACTTCATCCAGGATGTTCCACAGCGTGTGGATGGCACGTTTCAGCACAGAAGTGTAAGCGAAATCGAAGGTGAAGCCTTCTTTCTTCAGCAGCTGACCAGCAGCTTTCGCTTCGGTGCGGCCTTTGTCTGACAGATCAACGTCATACCAACCGGTGAAACGGTTTTCATTGTTCCACTGGCTTTCGCCGTGACGTACCAGAACCAGCTTAGTTACAGCCATAGCTTAACTCCTTAATAACTTTACGTTTCTATGATAATGGTGACCGGTAAACTGCCGGAGACGACAACGCGGCAATTTTAATGTGCATTACCATAGCTGAATTCTGCGCAGCGCGTAAGTCCGTAACGCTCGCGATGCGCGATTTTCATGCGCTTTATCAAACCGCAGTCAGTTGATAACGCGTTATCGACTGATACGATTCACCTGGTTGCAGCCAGCAGTTGGGCTGTGGCCACTCAGGGTGGTTAGGCGAGTCGGGTAGGAACTCGCTCTCCAGCGCAATACCCTGGAAAGCAGTATAGACGCCCTGTTCGCGCGCCGGAGTACCTTCCAGATAATTCCCGCTATAAAGCTGTAATGCCGGGGCACTGGTAAAGACGTTAAGTTGCAGTTTGCCATCGGCAGACCACAACGTGGCAGCGGGCTGTGCCGCGCTGTTATTTAACAAATAGGCGTGATCGTAGCCTTTTACCGCGCGCTGATCGGCATCACTGAGGAAATCCTGTGCAACCGATTTTGCCTGGCGGAAATCAAAACTGGTCCCTGCCACGGCTTTCAGTGGGGCATTGGGGATCCCTTCGCTATCCACCGGCAGATAATGATCGGCATTCAGGTACAGGCGATGCTGACGTGCATCACCGTGTTCCGCATCCAGATTGAAATAGGCATGATTCGTCAGGTTAACCGGGCAGGCTTTATCCACGGTAGCGTCATACTGAATCGACAGCGTGTTGTCATCATCCAGATGGTAGCGCAGCGATACCAGTAGCGTGCCTGGGAATCCCTGATCGCCATCGGGAGAGTCCAGGCGATATTCCACTTCGCTGTCGCTTTGACAGACAATCTGCCAGCGACGGTTGTGGAAGCCCTCCGGGCCTCCGTGCAACTGATGCGCACCCTGATTGGCAGTGAGTGCGATGCGCTGGCCGTCATGCTGCAACTGTGCGTGGGCAATGCGGTTGGCATAGCGGCCTACGGTCGCACCTAAGTAAGCGCTCTGTGCCAGATAGTCTGACGGCGTGGCGCAGCCGAGCAGCGCCTCACGAACGTGACCATCGCCCATCGGGAACCGGGCAGAGAGCCAGGTGGCACCCCAGTCCATAAATGTCGCGACCATCCCATTGCGATTGCGCAGGGTAGTGATGCGCCACGGTTGCCCATCGGGCGCGTGAGAATTTGGGGTTAGCATTCGCCGGCTCCTGCTGAGGCTTTGCAGACGTAGAAGGTCTCTTTAATGCCAGATTTTACTTCGTACTGTTCTGCTACGGCGGCTTTGACCTCGTCCACCAGATCGAACGGCATCAGCGCTACGATGCAACCCCCGAAACCACCGCCGGTCATGCGCACGCCGCCGCGATCGCCGAGCGTGGCTTTGACAATCTCAACCAACTGGTCGATCGGCGGTACGGTGATTTCGAAGTCATCACGCATTGAGGCGTGCGACTCGGCCATCAGCACGCCCATGCGGGCCAGATCGCCGCGCGCCAGGACATCGGCGGCTTCAAGGGTACGAGCGTTTTCCGTCAGAACATGACGAACACGTTTGGCCACCAGCGGATCAAGCTGATCCTGCTGCGCGGTAAACTGGCTCAGTTCCACATCACGCAGTGAGGTTTCGCCGAAGAATTGTGCTCCGGCTTCACACTGCTGGCGGCGCGTATTGTATTCACTGCCTACCAGGCTGCGGCGGAAGTTGGAGTTGATAATGACCACCGCGATATCGGATGGCATCGGCACCGGGCGCGTGCCCAGCGTGCGGCAATCGAGCAGCATGGCGTGATCTTTCTCACCCAATGCCGAGATCAGTTGATCCATAATGCCGCAGTTACAGCCGACAAACTGATTCTCAGCTTCCTGTCCGTTTACCGCAATGGCGGCACCGTCCAGAGGCAGTTCATACAGATGCTGGAACACGGTACCGACGGCCACTTCCAGCGAGGCTGAGGAACTTAATCCGGCACCCTGTGGCACATTGCCGCTGATCACCATATCGGCACCGGCAAAATCGGGTGCACGCTTCAGCAGGTGTTTTACCACGCCGCGTACATAGTTAGACCACATCTGATCCGGGTGGCTGACGATCGCTTCATCCAGCGAGAAAATGTCCTGCTGATTGTCATAGTCGGCGGCAATCACCCGCACCTGACGGTCGCTGCGTTTTGCACAGGCGATAACAGTCTGGTAGTCAATGGCACAGGGCAGCACAAAACCGTCGTTGTAGTCGGTATGCTCACCGATCAGGTTGACGCGGCCCGGTGCCTGAAGGGTATGGGTTGGCGCGTAGCCGAACACGGTACTGAAAATCTGTTGGGTAGCGGTCTGTAAGCTCATGATTATTCCGCCTCACGGAAATGAATATCGCTGACGGCGCGCAGACGTTCTGCTGCCTGCTCGGCCGTTAAGTCACGTTGGGTTTCAGCCAGCATTTCATAGCCGACCATAAATTTACGCACCGAGGCTGAACGCAGCAGCGGTGGATAGAAATGTGCATGTAGCTGCCAGTGGTCATTGGCATCGTCATTAAACGGCGCGCCATGCCAGCCCATGGAATAGGGGAAAGAGCACTGGAACAGATTGTCATAGCGACTGGTGAGCTTTTTCAGCGCCAGCGCCAGATCGCTGCGTTGTGCCTCGCTCAAGTCGGGCAGGCGCTTCACGTGGGCTTTCGGCAGCAGCAGTGTTTCAAACGGCCATGCCGCCCACCACGGCACCACGGCCAGCCAGTGCTCCGTTTCCACTACGGTACGACTGCCATCGTTCAGCTCGCGAGCCGTGTAATCAACCAGCATCGGGGAGGCATGTTTCGCAAGATACGCGCGTTGCAGATCGTCTTCACGCTTCGCTTCATTCGGCAGAAAACTGTTGGCCCAGATCTGGCCATGCGGATGCGGGTTAGAGCAGCCCATTGCGGCGCCTTTGTTCTCGAACACCTGTACCCAGGGATAGTGCTGGCCCAGATCCGCCGTTTGTTCCTGCCAGGTTTTTACGACATCGACCAGGCCTGCCAGCGTCAGTTCGGGCAGCGTTTTGCTGTGGTCCGGAGAGAAGCAGATCACCCGGCTGGTGCCGCGTGCGCTCTCGCAACGCATCAGGATGTCGTCGCTCTCTGGCGCATCCGGGGTGTCGGTCATCAACGCAGCGAAGTCGTTAGTGAAAACGTACGTGCTGGTGTAATCGGGATTTTTATCCCCGGTCACACGGGTATTTCCCGGGCAAAGGAAGCAATCGGGATCGTGTGCAGGCAGTTTTTCCTGCGACGGTGTTTCCTGTGCACCCTGCCATGGTCGTTTGGCACGGTGAGGGGAAACCAGAATCCACTGATCGGACAGCGGGTTATAACGTCGATGAGGGTGATCGACCGGATTAAATTTCTGCATGTTGTGTCCTGATAACCGGGTTTATGCATTTCTGAACTGCAAAGAAAAATAGCACAATCTACGCGCTGAAAGCGTGATCGAGTTTGTATAAATGGAATCGTTTACACAAGCTGAAAAATCCGAAGTATCAATAAAAATAGTGCGGGCTTGGAGAGTTATCAGGCAGGGTGGGGTGAATAATGGTAGCGGTTACATCAAAAAAGCAACGGTCAGGTTGCCACGAACTGCAGGGGTCGATCGTTTTTTCCGATCGACCCGAAAGGTCAGAGTGACAACGCGTCCTGCGTGTAACGATATCCCTCGCCATCAGCGACAAAGCTCAGACGATGAGTAATGCACTGCGGAGCATCCTCCGCATGGTGCGAGACAAACAGCAGTTGGGTACGGCCTTCTCCAATCAGCACATCAACGAAGCGGCGCACCAGCAGGCGATTTATCGGGTCCAGGCCTTGCAGAGGTTCATCGAGGATGAGCAGCGCCGGATGTTTCACCAGCGCCCGGGCGATCAATACCAGCCGTTGCTGACCCCAGGAGAGATCGTGGAAAGGGGAATCCGCCACGGCTCCGCTCATGCCCAGCAGCGCCAGCCACTGTTTTGCCAGCGCCTGCTGACGGTCGGACACCGCCTGATAAATCCCGATGGAGTCAAAGTAGCCGGAAATCACCACATTGCGCACGCTGCTGCTGACACGATAGTCGAGATGCAGACTGCTGCTGACATAACCAATATGCTGTTTGATATCCCAGATAGTTTCCCCGCTGCCACGGCGGCGGCCAAACAGCGTCAGATCGTTGCTGTAGCCCTGCGGGTGATCGCCTGTCACCAGGCTGAGCAGTGTCGATTTTCCGGCACCGTTAGGGCCGGTGATCTGCCAGTGCTGGCCACGTTCCACCTGCCAGCTGAGAGAATGCAGGATGGGACGGTCGTTGTAAGACACCACGCCATCGCGCAGCGTAATCAGCGGTGCGTCCTCCGCCAGTAATGGGATCGCGCTGGCATCATCGGCTTCCGGCAGTGTCATGCCCGCCAGCTGTTCACTGTGCGCCAGCTGCGCCACCAGCGCTTCCGCCAGGATCGCCTGCCGTTCACCGGTGTGGGTCAGGGTGCATTCAGCCAGCACGCCCACCCGATCGATGAAATCAGGAATATCATCAAAACGGTTAAGCACCAGCACCACCGTTAATCCCTGCTGTTGCAGGTTGCCGAGGACATCGGCAAGGTTGGCGCGTGACGCCACATCTAAACCGTCAAACGGCTCATCGAGGATCAGCAGATCGGGCTGCGCCATCAATGCCTGACAGAGCAGCGTTTTGCGGGTTTCCCCGGTCGAGAGATACTTAAAACGGCGTGTCAGCAGGTGCTCAATACCAAACTGAGCAGCCAGTTGCTGGCAGCGAACGTTATCGCGTACCGCTTCCTGAATAATTTCACTGGCAGTGAGGCCGGTATCGTCTTCATCAGCACTCAGCAAATCGGTGTTATTACGCTGCCATTCATCGGCTACCAGTTTTTGTAACTGCTCCAGCGATAAACGGGTGGGGCGTTGAAACTGGCTGGTCACGCTGCCTTTCGAGGGCGGCAGTTCACCTGAGAGGGCGCGGGCCAGTGAGGACTTACCGCTACCGTTAGCGCCGACAAACGCCCAGCTTTCACCGGCCGTCAGGGTCAGGTCGTTGAGGTTAAGTACCCGGGTATCGTTCAGACGGAAGATACCCTGGCGAATCTGCAATACTGGCATTCTCGTTTCCCTTTTCGATTCACAGTAACGTCGCGATGATGACGCGGTCGGCATTAAAACTGGCGGTCACAGTGGCGCCCGGTTCGATTTTTTGCTGCACAATATGCAGATTATCCACGGTCGCGCACAGGATTTCACCGCCTCCCACGGCAATCAACACCTCGCTGTGGGTTTCCCCCTGCTCAATCTGACTCACGGTTCCGGCCAGCTGATTATCCGCCTGGGTGGGAGCGCGAGTCACCTCAATCCACGGCGCTTTAATCAGCACCAGCACCTCTTTGCCGTGGGTCAGTTGCAGACGATTGGCACTTACTTCCGTCAGGGCGACCTGGATTTGTGTCTGCCCGTCGGCCAGTTGCACTCTTATATGCTGCTGCACCGGACGCTCATCGCGGGCGATAAGCGTGCCGAAAAGCTGATTGCGTGCGCTGGTTTGCAGTGAAAAGCGCGCAATGGCACCTAACAGACTGCCTGGCAGTGCGTCATCCTGCAAGACATCAAACGCTTTTTGCTGAATCTGCTCCAGCAGGGCATACAGTTGCAGCAGGCGCTCGCCGTAGGCGGTGACCACGGCACCGCCGCCGCCTTTTCCTCCGGTGGCGCGATCCACCAGCGTCCGGTCGGCCAGCTGATTCATTTCGTTAATCGCATCCCAGGCACTTTTATAGCTGATGCCCGCAAGTTTGGCACCCTGGCTGATCGAGCCACTCTCTTTCACCTGGCGCAGCAGTTCAATACGGCGTGGGTCGGCAAACAGTCGTTGTTGCAGTTTCAGGATCAGGGAAATATCGGCCTGCATAGGAACTCCGGAAGGGGGCAAGATAAAGGGTCTGGGTTGATTCTATCAGTGCGCGGCAAATAAATTGCGCACGAAGGCACAAAAGGTCAGTGCTTTCTTAACCATGCCCGCTACAATGCTTCTTTTGTCCCGTAAGATGAGGTTTCCATGCTGGAGTTACTGAAAGGCCTTGCCGTTGCCATTATCATGGTGCCAATCGTCATGGCGATTATCCTCGGTCTGATTTGGGGTCTGGGCGAAGTATTCAACGTTATTTCCAAAATTGGTCACCGCAAAGACCAGCCAGCGAAAAAAAACCAGATTACCCAGTAAATCTCTCCTGTTTCTGATCGGCGCCCGGCTCTGCCGGGCGTTGTCGTTTCTGCCCCACTAAACTTCTCGCCTCAGATGCCGATAATTACGGTTACAGATCCCAGTGCATCGTTATATTATTCAGTACATAACGAACCCACTGGAGAGAAAACATGTCTGTAAAATGGAATCACTGGCTGGCCGCCGCCGTCAGTCTGAGCGTTGGTGGCCATGCCATCGCGGCAGAAAACGTGACTGTATTTGCGGCAGCTTCACTGACCAATGCGCTGCAGGATATTGCCAGCGAGTATGAGAAGGGCAAGGACGTGAAAATCGTCTCTTCGTTTGCCTCCTCATCAACGCTGGCTCGCCAGATTGAGCAGGGTGCGCCGGCCGATCTGTTTATCTCTGCCGATCAGCAGTGGATGGACTATGCCAGCGAGAAGAAAACGATCGATAATGGCAGTCGTGTGACCCTGTTGGGTAACGACCTGGTGCTGGTGGCCCCAACGGCCAGTCAGCCACAGCCGGTGAACATCAGTAAAACAACCGACTGGAAAAGCCTGCTAAAAGGTCAGCGTCTGGCCGTCGGGGACCCGGACCATGTTCCTGCGGGAATTTATGCCAAAGAAGCGTTGCAGAACCTGGGCGCATGGGAGCAACTTTCCCCGCTAATGGCGCGCAGTAACAGCGTGCGTGCGGCGCTGGCGCTGGTGGAGCGTAATGAAACCCCTTACGGAATTGTTTACGGCTCTGACGCCATAGCCAGTAAGAAAGTCACCGTGGTCGGCATCTTCCCGAAAGAGAGCCATAAACCGGTTGAGTATCCGTTGGCGATCGTCACCGACCATAACAATGCCCGTGTGAAGGCGTTTTATGACTATCTGAAAGGGCCGGAAGCGGCGGTTGTGTTCAAAAAGTACGGGTTCGCGCCATTATAATTGCAGGTTAAAAAGATAAATTAACCAAAATATTTTAAGCTGCAGCAAGGCGGCAAGTGAGTGAATCCCCAGGAGCTGACTAAAGTCTGTGACTGGGGTGAGGGAGTGCAGCCAACACTGCTGCAGGTTAAAAGATAAAGGTTAAAACGATGTTTTTAAGCGATCCTGAATGGCAGGCCGTAGCGCTGAGTCTTAAAGTTTCTCTGGTCGCAGTCGCCTGTAGTCTGCCTTTTGGGATCCTGATGGCATGGCTACTGGTGCGCCGTCAGTTCCCCGGAAAAACCCTGCTCGACAGCATTATCCATCTACCGCTGGTGCTGCCACCGGTGGTGGTGGGCTATTTGCTGCTGCTGGGATTCGGGCGTCGCGGCTTTATTGGCGAGTATCTTTATGACTGGTTCGGCTTCAGTTTTGCCTTTAGCTGGCGCGGTGCCGCACTGGCCTCAGCGGTGATTGCTTTTCCGCTGATGGTGCGCGCTATCCGTCTGGCGCTGGAGGCCGTGGATACCAAACTCGAACAGGCAGCACGTACCCTCGGGGCCGGGCGCTGGCGGGTCTTTTTCACCATTACCCTGCCGCTCACGCTGCCGGGTATTATTGCCGGTACGGTGCTGGGTTTTGCCCGATCGCTGGGCGAGTTTGGCGCCACCATTACGTTTGTTTCCAATATTCCGGGCGAAACCCGTACGCTGCCTTCTGCCATGTATACCCTGATTGAAACGCCGGGGGCCGAAGGGGCGACAGCGCGCCTGTGCGTGATCGCCATCCTGCTGGCGCTGGTTTCCCTGCTCCTTTCCGAATGGCTGACCCGTTGGGGTCGTAAGCGTTTAGGGCTCTGATGCTGATCCTCGATTTTACTCAACAGCAGGGCGACCACACCCTGACGGTAAAGGCCAGTCTGCCTGCCAGCGGTGTCACGGCCATTTTTGGCGTATCCGGTGCGGGAAAAACCTCACTAATCAATGCCATTGGCGGGCTAACCGTACCGCAGCAGGGCAGCATTACGCTGAACGATCGGGTGCTGAGTGATACGGCCACCGGCATCTGGTTACCGCCGGAGCAGCGGCGTATTGGTTATGTCTTTCAGGATGCCCGCCTGTTCCCGCACTACCGGGTGCGCGGTAATCTGGAATACGGCATGGTAAAAAGCATGCGCCCGCAGTTCGATGCACTGGTCAAACTGCTGGGGCTTGAATCCCTGCTCGATCGTTTTCCGTGGTCATTATCCGGTGGTGAGAAACAGCGCGTTGCCATTGGCCGGGCGCTGCTGACCGCCCCGGACATGTTGCTGATGGATGAACCACTGGCGTCCCTCGACTTACCGCGTAAGCGCGAACTGCTGGCCTGGCTGCAAACGCTGGCGCGCCAGGTTTCTACGCCAATCCTCTATGTCAGCCACAGCCTGGATGAACTGCTGCATCTGGCCGATAACGTCATGGTGCTCGATCAGGGGAAGGTAAAAGCGTTTGGTGCACTGGAGAGAGTCTGGGCCAGCAGCGCCATGCGTCCGTGGCTGCCAAGAAGTGATCAGAGCAGCATTCTTCGCGTGCAGGTGCTGGAACAGCATCCGCATTATCAGATGACGGCGCTGTCGCTTGGCGATCAGCATATCTGGGTGAATCGGGTGGATTCCCCGGCGGGCACGCCGTTACGTATCCGTATTCAGGCCGCCGATGTATCGCTGGTGCTCAAGCCACCGGTGAACAGCAGCATCCGCAACGTCATCCCGGCGCAGGTGGCTGAACTGCTGGAGATTGATAACCAGGTGGAAGTGAAGCTGCTGGTGGGGCAAAGCGAGCTATGGGCGCGTATCACGCCCTGGGCTCGCGATGAACTGATGATAAAACCGAATATGTGGTTGTTTGCTCAAATCAAAAGCGTGTCGATCACCACCTGATTACAGCACTTCCTGATAGAGAGTGTCGGCAATCCCGGTTTCCAGATTGGTGCCAATCACGCGTTTTGCCCGCGCTTTAATGGCTTCGTCGGCGTTGCCCATGGCCACGCCTAACCCCACGGTTTCCAGCATACTGAGGTCGTTATAGTTATCGCCAAAAGCGATCACGTCACTCATCTGGTAACCGTTGGCGGCCACCCATTGCGCCAGTCGTTTACCCTTGCTGTTGCCCGCTTTGGCGATATCCACCTGATCATGCCATGACCATTCACAGGCCAGGCCCATCTCGGCTTCGACCTTTTCAGCGAACTGTTGCAGCGCTGTGGTGTCTGCATGAGACAGGGCAAATTTCCAGATCGACTGCGCATTTCTTGCCGCATCTGCCAGGCTATTGACCTGCAAGAATGTCGGACGCTGGGCTTCAGGCAGTGACAGCCCCCAGTTAATGGTGCGCGTCACATGGCCGGTTTCTGTCTGGTACAGCATCGCATCATCGACGTAAAGCAGACCGTGGATCCCCGCGGTGTCGAGCATCTCAATCACGCGCAGCGCCTGTTCTTTGGGCAACGGGTCACTTTGCAAGACTGTTTTTGCCTGATAATCATACAAATAAGTGCCATTACAGCAGATTGCAGGTGTATCCAGCGCCAGTGCCTGATAAAAAGGATGGATGGCCACATGATGGCGACCCGTCACGATCAGGATTTTTATGCCGGCCTGTTGCGCTTTTTTGAGCGCTTCCAGTGATTCTGGCAGTATGGTTTTGGAAGGGGTTAACAGCGTGCCGTCCAGATCGAGGGCGATGATGCGATAGCTCATAACAGTTCCCGTGGCTCAAAAGAAGTCAATAAGTGTACACCTTGTGACGCCAGCCACAAAACTGGCGGCACAGAGAGAAAGCATCATCCGAAGATGAAGAGAAAAGCCACTTACCGATTTCCCGTTCAGAACAAGGAGCATTCATGAAACAAGTTGTTTATACCGCCAGCCCTGAGAGCCATCAGATCCACGCCTGGCAGCTGAATGATGACGGCGCACTGACGTTGTTGCAGGTGGTTGATGCCCCAGGCCAGGTGCAGCCGATGGTGGTTAGCCCGGACAAAAAGTTTCTCTATGTCGGCGTGCGCCCGGATTTCCGCGTGGTTGCCTATCGTATTGATGCCGAAGGTAAACTGAAAGAAGCGGGCCATGCACCGCTCACAGGCAGCCCGACGCATATTTCTACCGACCGCCAGGGGCGCTTCATTTTCGTCGGCTCTTATAACGATGCCTTCGTCAGCGTCAGCCCGATTGGCGCTGATGGCCTGCCGGATGCACCAACGCAGATTGTAAACGGTCTGGAAGGTTGCCATTCGGCCAATATCGATCTGACCAATCAGACGCTGTTTGTTCCGGCACTGAAGCAGGACCGTATCGCTTTGTTCAACCTGTCTGACAGCGGCGAACTGACGCCGCGAGCGCAGTCTGAGTTGAACACCACCAAAGGGGCCGGTCCGCGCCATATGGTGTTCCACCCTAACCAGCGTTACGCCTACTGCGTGAATGAACTGGACAGCACGGTTGACGTCTGGGATATCAGTAAAGATGAAGTGGAGAAAGTACAGAGCCTGGATATGATGCCGGAAGGTTTCAGCGATACCCGCTGGGCGGCCGATATTCATATCACGCCGGATGGCCGTCATCTGTACAGTTGCGACCGTACCGCCAGCATTATTACCGCGTTCAGCATCAGCACCGAGGGCGCAACCCTGACCGTTGAAGGCCATCAGCCTACGGAAACGCAGCCACGTGGTTTCAACATCGACCATAGCGGCCAGTACCTGGTGGCAGCAGGGCAGAAGTCGCACCATATCGAAGTGTATAAAATCACAGCCGACCGTGGCCTGTTACAACCGCTGGCACGCTATGCGGTAGGGCAGGGACCAATGTGGGTGGTGGTTCACCAGCTGGATTAATCGCGTTAATTTTTCAGTCAGTAAATATCAAGGGTCGGCCATATTCTGGCTGGCCTTTTTTATTGGTCTGAGAGAGATAACATGAAGCATTATTAAAGATGATTGATTACCGCTTAGCGTAACGGACTCAGATAATAATGAAGAGGGTTGAGTCAAAATAACCATAACGAAAAGTAGCATATTTTTTTCCAATCGTATTTTTACCATTTCTCAATAATTATGATCTATGCTGCACTTTTGGTTTTTATCCTCATATTAATTAGGATGTACTGACTGCGACCGATAAATTACGTTGTCGGCAACTGAATGACACTTTCTCTGATGCCGCATGAGAACTGACAGGAAGTCAGCGTCAGGATGACTATTTTTAAAAACAAGGAATGTTTTCAATGTCCGCATTATCTTTTCCCTGTAACATTTTTACCACCCAGCAACGTATGGATGACTTCGGCGCCAATGACATGTGCTGCGGTGATTTAAGCGCGGAACAGCTGAAAAGAGATTTTGGCCTTGCAATTGTCTCTGACAGGGTTGATCCCTGGACGCTGGCACGAAAAAAGCACCAGCAAGTGCCCACTTATCCTGCATCCTCATCCGCCTGGAAGGCGGAGTCGATTAGCAAACAGGAGTGCATCAATATCCTGTTTGATGAGTTCCGTGAGTGCGCAAAATTATTCTCTTTTTACGGTCCCTATCGGGATAACATCATTGAGATGATCACCCATATGCAGCATAAGAAAGGGATGGATTTTAGTAGCATGAGATTAGATTCGGCATTGAGAGAGCAGATACTGACTGACCGCTCAGAAAGGAATAGCTCTCGATTTTTATTAAAGGAAGCTTTAACGGAAAATATTGACTGGGAAAGTGGCTACTATCCCTCACACGGAAGAAATGTACTTACAGATGCGATAGGTAAAGGTAGACTTCCAAAATTCGATCGCATTCAGGATCGGTTTAACGGTATGGGAATTAGCGTGCATGATACCTGGGCCACCCAGATCAGTATTAAGTCGCTAAGAATAGACGGCAATCGTTTTCGCGCTGTTGTGCATTATAAAATTCAGGACCATTTTGGCTTGGATAACCAGGATGTCCTGGATTGGAAGTTCAGGCAGTTTCGCTTGTTCCGTATCTGGTTTGTCCTTCAACGCTATAGCAAGTTTGCCTTTAAACCGTTTATGACCAATATGGAAGCCACCATTGAGATTACAGGTGAGCGTAATGTTAAATAATTCTAAAAAAAGAAAGTTTATGGTTTTGATAATCATGATTATTGGTGGTTACATATTATGGTTATGGTGTCGTCCAGTAAGAATTATTGCCGTTCATCAGAGTGGTAGTTATAGCATCGTATTAGTAAAAAATTATCCGTTTACTGATGCAGGGAAAATGGAATGGTGGTTAAAAAATAAAGAAATGGTAAAGGAGACGTATAATATACCCAAACTAGATAAGCAGGGGCGGTATCATGTAATACTGTGGGATTTTGATGACGGTTATAAGGAGTTGGATAAATACGATCGTCTTTGTTTTGAGGATATGAAACCACCAGTAAACTGCGTAGACAAAAACTCGCTCATGATAATCAGTCGCGATAAATATAATGTCACCAAGTTCATCGGTGATGATGGAGTTTACATCCTTCAGGACAATGGCCTCATCGTAAAAAGAAAATCGGATTAAAATAATGTTTTTAAAGTTGATTAAAAAAGAGTGCTTATCCTACTGATGCGATAGATAGCGGAATACTGCCAAAATTTGATCGCATTAAGGATAGGTTCAACGGGATGGGAATTAGCGTGCATGATACCTGGGCCACCCAGATTACTATCAAATCCCTGAAGGTGGAAAATAATCGTTTTCGCGCTGTCGTATACTATAAAATCCAGGATCATTTTGGGCTGGATAATCTGGATATACAGAACTGGAAATTCAGGCAATTTAACCTGTTCCGTATCTGGTTTGTCCTTCAACGTTACAGTAAGTTTGCTTTTAAACCGTTTATGACGATTATGGAAGCTACCATTGAGATTACTGGTGAACGTCGTGTTAAATAGTTCTAAAAAAAGAAAGTTCATGATGCTGTTGGTCATAATCGTTGGTGGGTATTTATTATGGTTGTGGTATCGTCCAATGAAAGTCATAAACGTTCATCAGAGAGGTAGTTATAGTGTTGTCTTGGTCAAGGACTATCCTTTCTCTGATAGGGAAAAAATGAAATGGTGGTTAAAAAATAAAGAGATGCTAAAGGTGAAGTATAATACTCCTAAACCCGATGAGGATGGGCGATATCGTGTGATACTGTGGGATTTTGATGAGGGTTATAAAGAAGAGGGTAAATATGATCGTCTGTGCTTTGATGATATGAAACCACCTATCAACTGCGTTGATAAGAATGCGATGATGATCATCCAACACAGTAAAGACAACATAACTCAAATCACCGTGGGTAACGAGTATTATATTCTTCAGGATAATGGTCAGTTCGTAAAAAGAAAACGGAATTGATGATGAGTTTCGGGAGTGATAGTAGACAGTAAGTTTGCTTTTAAACCGTTTATGACGAATATGGAAGCTACCATTGAGATTACAGGTGAGCGTAATGTTAAATAGCAAACAAAAAATAAAGGCCATAATGCTGGTGATCATGGCTATTGTTGGATATTTATTATGGTTATGGTCTCGGCCAGTGAAAATTATTGCCATTCATCAGAGCGGTAGTTACAGTGATGTTTTAGTTAAAGACTATCCTCTTACTGATACGGGAAAAATGGACTGGTGGTTGAAAAATAAAGAGGTATTAAAAGAGAAGTATAATATCCCTAAACCTGATGAGGATGGCGGATATCATGTTGTATTCTGGGATTTCGATAAAGGGTATAAAGAAGAGGGTAAGTATGACCGATTATGTTTTGAAGATATGCACCCACCGAAAAACTGTATTGATAAAAACAAACTGATTACGGTTGGTCGAAATAAATACAATGTAACAGATTTTACCGTAAGTGGCGGGGTTTACTTCCTTCAGGATAATGGACTCATCGTAAAAAGAAAGCGCCAGGAGTAATCATATTGGCCAGGAGCATTGATTCTGCGGGTGATCATCTGGCAGGTCCGCTTACTCTTCATTAACTCTCTTTAAACTGCCTGTTAAGCCAGTCGGAAAACATCGTCATTGCCTCACTTTCTGGCTGGGACTGTAACCGTGTCAGCCAATAGCTTCCAAGGTGGATTTCAGCGTCAAAAGGGCGAACAATTTTCTCCGTTTGTAGCAGGTGATGAAAAATCTTAACTGGTGCCAGCGCAATGCCCGCTCCCAACAAGGCAGCCTCGATCATCGTCAGCGAAGAGTCGAAAATCATCACCGGATGTGAGGGAGAAGGTGGGAGTTCGTTAAGACTGTGCAACCAGTGGCTCCACTCGTCACGACGAAATGACCGCAACAGCGTAAATTTATGCACGTCCGCCGGTTGCTGTAACTGACGGGCTATCGTGGGATGACAGAGCGGTGAAAACGGGGCATCACAAATTAACGTCGCCTCGGTGCCGTGCCAGGCACCGCTGCCGAAGCGGATGGTGTAATCGTGACCTTCGGCTGCGGGGTCAACCCGATTATTGTGTGTGGACAGTTGCAGCTCAATATGCGGATGACGGTGGTTGAAATCCTCCAGGCGCGGCAACAGCAAACCAGTAGCAAAGGAGCCAACCACCCCCACTTTTAATTTTTCGCGCATCTTACCCGCAGAGAAACGGTCCAGCGTATTGGCAATACGATCAAAAGATTCGTTTAAGACCGGTAACAAATTCTCGCCTTCCGTGGTCAGCATCAGACCGCGAGCAACACGGATAAATAACGAGCAACCCAACTGCTGCTCAAGCGACTTTACCTGCTGGCTCACGGCCGCATGCGTTACATTCAGTTCAACTGCTGCATTAGTAAAACTTAGATGGCGCGCAGCTGCTTCAAATGCTCTTAGCGCATTGAGAGGGATGTAAGGACGGGTCACGGATTTACCTGTAAGATTTTCTTTTATCAGGTGTAAAAATTAACAGTTTGTTGCTGATTGTCAAACCCGTCAAACTGACTGCTGTTCAAGAATATGGAAGGTTAGAAACAGTGAAATTACGTTCTCAGGCTGTGATGGTGGCTGTACTGGCATCGGCATACTCATTGGGTGCCGTGGCGGCTCCTGATGTGGAAACAACGGTCAGCCAGGCGATTAAACCCCTTATCGATCAGCAAAACATTCCGGGTATGGCAGTGGCGGTCCTGGTAAAAGGCAAACCTTACTATTTTACCTGGGGTATGGCAGATAAAGAGCAGCATCTCCCGGTGACTCAGGACACCCTTTTTGAACTGGGTTCGGTGAGTAAAACGTTCACCGGTGTGCTGGGTGGCGTGGCGGTGGCAAAAGGTGAGATCGCGCTGAACGATCGTGCCAGTCAATACTGGCCGGCACTTAATCTTCCTCAGTGGCGCAATATTACGCTACTGCAACTGGCAACGTATACGGCAGGTGGCTTGCCCCTCCAGGTTCCGGATGCCGTTACGGATGAAGACAGGCTGAAAAACTTCTATCAACAGTGGCAACCTCAGTGGGCTCCGGGAGAGACGCGGCAGTATGCGAATAGCAGTATCGGACTTTTTGGTATGCTCGCGGTCAAGCCAACGGGACTCTCCTTTGAACAGGCGATGCAGCAGCGTGTATTGACGCCGCTAAAACTCACACACACATTTATTACCGTACCAGAAGCCAGCGAAAATGCTTATGCGTGGGGTTATCGCGATGGGAAACCCGTCCGCGTATCGCCTGGCATGCTGGATGCAGAATCCTACGGTGTGAAGTCGTCCATAAAAGATATGTTGCGCTGGATGCAGGCCAATATGAATCCTGAACAGGTTGGGGATAAGACATTGCAGCAGGGGTTGGCACTTGCCCAGACGCGTTATTATCGCACTGATGCGTTATATCAGGGACTTGGCTGGGAGATGCTTGACTGGCCAGAACAGTCAACACTGGCCATCAGAGGCGCTGATAGTCCGATGGCTCTGGGGCCCCAGCAGGTGCGGGATGCGCAATCGCATCCACGGGTGAAGGCATCATGGGTACACAAAACGGGCGCTACAGGGGGCTTTGGAGCCTATGTTGCCTTTATCCCGCAAAAACAGATCGGTATTGTCATGCTGGCGAATAAAAACTATCCCAATACCTTGCGGGTAAAAGTCGCCATGCAAATAGTCAAAGCTTTAGAGTAATAGTGAGGCGGGGGCATTGTGCCGGAAGGGAAACGCCCCCGCCTCTTTCAACATTAGATTTTAACGTGAATTAGGCATACATCGCCGTTATGGATGCACTGCCCAGTGAATGGAAGTGCACGTTAAAGCCTACCAACGCACCGCTGGCGTTCTCATCCACTTCCAGCACTTCAACGTCAATGGCATGAACGGTGAAGATATAGCGGTGGGATTCACCTTTAGGCGGGGCCGCGCCGCCGTAGCCCGCGCTGCCGAAGTCCGTGCGCGTCTGCACTGAACCCGTTGGCAAATCGACTTTGCCGGAACCGGCACCTTCGGGAAGTTCACGCGTGTCGGCGGGCAGGTTAGCTACCACCCAGTGCCACCAGCCAGAACCGGTAGGGGCATCAGGATCGTAACAGGTGACCACAAAACTTTTTGTCCCTGCGGGAACATCGTCCCAGGCCAGATGTGGCGACAGATTATCACCCTGGTAACCCATGGCGTTCAGCACCTGGCGTTCCGGCAACTTGTCTCCGTCGTTAAAATTCTGGCTGCTTAATTTCATGTCATCCCCCATTTATTGGTGTAGTAGCTTCAGCAGCTCTTCTGCCGCCGCTGCGGAAGAGGCCGGATTTTGTCCGGTGACCAGGTGGCCATCGGTCAGCACATAAACACCCCAGTTATCAGTGTGTTCAAACTGACCGCCAAGCTTCTTCAGCTCGTCCTCGACCAGAAAAGGTACCACATTCGTCAGGCCAACGGCGGCTTCTTCGCTGTTGGTAAACCCGGTCACCCGTTTCCCGGCAACGATGGGCGTGCCATCGGGTTTTTTGGTATGACGCAGTACGCCCGGCGCATGACAGACGGTGCCCACCGGTTTGCCATGAGCAAACAGCGTTTCGATCAGCTGAATACTGTCGGCATTCTCGGCCAGATCCCACAGCGGGCCGTGCCCGCCAGGATAGAACACCGCATCAAACTGGCTGGCATCGATAGCATCCAGACGTTGCGTATGGGCCAGCGCCTGCTGTGCCTCCACGTCACTGCGGAAACGTTCGGTGTCGCGGGTTTGTGCATCCGGCTCGTCGCTGACCGGATCGAGCGGGGGTTGTCCGCCCAGCGGAGAAGCCAGCTCTACGGTGATCCCGGCATCACGGAAAACATAATAAGGCGCAACAAACTCTTCCAGCCAGAAACCGGTTTTATGGCCGGTATCGCCCAGTTTATCGTGCGAGGTTAATACCATTAATAACTTCATGAGGGTTTATCTCCTGCCACACGCACCACCAACTTGCCGAAGTTTTTCCCTTCCAGCATACCGATAAACGCCTCCGGCGCATTATCCAGCCCGTCGATAATATCTTCACGGAATACCAGGCGCTCTTCAGCCACCCACTGGCTCATCTGGCGGAAGAACTCATCAAAGCGGTGGCCATAATCCTGAGTAATGATAAAGCCCTCAACGCGCAGGCGTTTTTTCAGGATGGCGCTTTGCAGCAGCGGCAGGCGGTCCGACCCGGCGTGCTGCCCGGTGCTGTTATAGTCGGCAATCAGGCCACAGACCGGAATGCGTCCTTTGGTGTTCATCAGCGGGAGCACGGCATTAAACACCTTGCCACCAACGCTTTCGAAATAGACGTCAATGCCATCGGCGCAATGACGGCTCAGCTGTTCGGCCAGGTTTTCATCACGGTGATCGAGGCAGCGATCAAAGCCCAGCACGTCTTCGGCGTAGCGGCATTTCTCCGCACCGCCTGCAATGCCCACCACATGGCAGCCTTTCAGTTTGGCAATCTGGCCAACGAGGGAGCCAACGGCACCTGTCGCGGCGGCGACCACCACGGTTTCTCCCGCCTGGGGATTACCGATATCCAGCAGTCCCATATAGGCGGTAAAGCCCGGCATCCCGAGCATTCCCAGCGCCCAGGATGGATGCTTCAGCACCGGGCCGCTGAGTTTCACCAGCTCTTCTCCGCTGGAGATCGCGAAATCCTGCCAGCCGCTGTAACTCAGCACCCAGTCCCCGGCGGCAAAATCTGCGTGCTCAGAGCGCTCAACAATCGATACGGTTCCGCCACACATCACCTCATTAAGGGCGACGGGTGGCACATAGGAAGGGGCATCGCTCATGCGTCCACGCATATAAGGGTCGAGCGACAGCCAGACAGTGCGCAACAGCACCTGTCCGGCAGCGGGTTCAGGAACGTGCTGTGCCTCGAGGCGGAAATTCGCCGTAGTCGGTGCGCCGTGCGGACGAGAGGCCAGCAGCAGCCGACGGTTGGTCTGTTTATCTTGTGGCATGTTATCTCCTGTTTGCGGCAGCAGGCCGCGCAAAACCTGATAAAAGCGTAGCGCATCACGCTGACGGCTGCCTGGAGACTGCCTCCATTGTTAACAATTAAACAGGGCAGGATGTGCTATAGCGGCACTGACGGCGTCCGTAAGCTGTGTCAGCGCCTGTGAAGTGATCACGTAAGGCGGCATCAGATAAATCAATCGCCCAAACGGGCGGATCCACACACCCTGTTCAACAAAGAACTGCTGCATCGCCGCCATATTGACGCTTCTGTGCGTCTCCACCACGCCAATCGCCCCCAGCACCCGCACATCGGCCACTTCCGGCTGTGTGCTCAAGGGCAACAGTGCTGTGCGTAGCTGTCGCTCAATGTTTGCCACCTGCGCCTGCCAGTGGTTCTCCTGCAATATTGCCAGGCTCTCTGATGCCACGGCGCAGGCCAGCGGATTGCCCATAAATGTTGGACCGTGCATAAAGCAACCGGCGGCGCCGTTGCTGATGGTGTCTGCCACCTGGCGTGTCGTCAGGGCTGCTGAGAGCGTCATGGTGCCGCCGGTCAGCGCTTTCCCCACGCAGAGAATGTCCGGGCTGATGGCCGCATGTTCACAGGCGAACAACTTGCCGGTACGGCCAAATCCGGTCGCGATCTCATCGGCGATCAGCAACAGCTGATAGCGGTCACACAGCTCACGCACCCGTTGCAGATAGCGCGGATGATAAAAGCGCATGCCGCCTGCACCCTGCACGATAGGTTCGAGGATCACCGCCGCCAGCTGGCGATGATGCTCAACAATCAACGATTCCAGCTCATTGGCATCTTGTGCCTGCCACGGTTGATCGAAACGCGGCGGCGCGGGTGCAAAAAGATGCTCCGGCAGATAGCCCTGATACAGGCTGTGCATGGAGTTTTGCGGGTCGCACACCGACATCGCCGCAAAGGTATCGCCATGATAGCCGTTACGCAGGGTGAGGAAACGCTGGCGTTTTTCGCCCTTCGCCTGCCAGTACTGCAACGCCATTTTCATCGACACTTCAACGGCGACGGACCCCGAGTCTGCCAGGAATACGCACGTCAGATTCTGTGGCGTCATCGCCACCAGACGACGACACAGCGCAACCGCCGCCGGATGCGTGACGCCGCCGAACATCACATGGGACATCTGCGCCATCTGCGTCTGTAACGCCTGGTTAAGGCGCGGATGGTTGTAGCCGTGGATCGCCGCCCACCACGAGGACATGCCGTCCACCAGCTGGCGGCCATCCGCCAGTTCCAGCGAGGTGCCAGCGGCAGCGACCACCGGGTAGCAGGGAAGCGGCTGGCTCATGGAGGTGTAAGGGTGCCAGATATGCTCACGGTCAAAGGCGAGATCGTCAGGGGTCATAAAATCACTTGTAAACCAAAAATAAAAAATTTAGTTTACAAGTATAACCAGGCCGTGAAGACAAATGACAGACTTTTTTGGAGCAAGCAATGGCAACTCGTTGGACCCTTTCTCAGGCACAGGCGCTGTTTGATAAACCTTTTCTCGAACTGATGTTTGAGGCGCAGCAAATCCATCGCCAGTACTTTGATCCGCGTCAGGTGCAGGTCAGCACGCTGCTGTCGATCAAAACCGGGGCCTGCCCCGAAGACTGTAAATACTGTCCGCAAAGCTCGCGTTATAAAACCGGGCTAACCTCCGAACGCCTGATGGAAGTGGAGGAGGTGCTCAGTTCAGCGCGTAAAGCCAAGGCCGCCGGATCCGGACGCTTCTGCATGGGCGCCGCATGGAAAAACCCGCACGAGCGCGATATGCCTTACCTGGAGCAGATGGTGCAGGGGGTAAAAGCGATGGGGATGGAGACCTGCATGACGCTGGGCACCTTGAGCGAGCAGCAGGCGCAGCGACTGGCGCATGCCGGGCTGGATTTTTATAACCATAACCTGGATACCTCGCCGGAGTTTTACGGCAGCATCATCACCACCCGTAGCTATCAGGAGCGACTGGATACGCTGGGCAAAGTGCGCGATGCCGGGATCAAAGTCTGTTCCGGTGGCATCGTCGGGCTGGGAGAAACAGTCAGCGATCGTGCTGGCCTGCTGGTGCAGCTGGCCAACCTGCCAACCCCGCCGGAGAGCGTGCCAATCAATATGCTGGTCAAAGTCAAAGGCACCCCGCTGGCGGATAACGATGACGTCGATCCCTTCGATTTTGTACGCACCATTGCGGTGGCGCGCATCATGATGCCGCATTCCCATGTGCGCCTCTCTGCCGGGCGTGAGCAGATGAGCGAGCAAACCCAGGCGATGTGCTTTATGGCCGGAGCCAATTCGATTTTCTACGGCTGCAAGCTGCTGACCACGCCAAACCCGGAAGAGGACAAAGACCGGGTGTTGTTCCGCAAGCTGGGCCTGAACCCGCAGCATACGGAGACGGAAAGCGGGGATAACGAGCAGCAACAGGCGCTGGCAGCCCAGTTGATGACTGCGGATACCGACCTGTTCTACAACGCGGCGCTGTAATGAGCTGGTCACAGCGTATTGAACAGGCACTGACCGCCCGGCGCAGCAGCGGGCAGTACCGCCAGCGCCACCCTAGCCAGCAAGGGGATGCACGCAGCCTGCGGGTGGCGGAGCAGGACTATCTGAACTTCTCAGCGAATGATTACCTCGGATTAAGCCACGATGCCCGCATCATCAGCGCATGGCAGCAGGGCGCTGCACGCTATGGCGTTGGCGCAGGCGGTTCGGCGCATGTGACCGGCTATCGCGCCCCTCAGGCCGCACTGGAAAGTGAGCTGGCCGACTGGCTGGGATACGATCGCGGATTACTGTTTATTTCAGGATTTGCGGCGAACCAGGCCGTTATCACGGCGATGATGGCGAAAAATGACCGGATCTTCGCCGATAAGCTGTGCCATGCCTCGTTGCTTGAAGCCGCCAGCCTTAGCCCGGCGACGCTGCGGCGCTTCGCGCATAATCAGTCGTCGGCACTGGCGCAGCTGCTGGTTCTGCCTGCCAACGGCGAAACGCTGGTTGTGACGGAGGGGATTTTTAGTATGGACGGCGACCGTGCCCCGCTGGCAGAACTGCATCAGCTCTCTCTGGCACAGGGCGGCTGGCTGCTGGTGGATGATGCGCACGGTATCGGCGTCTGCGGCGAGCACGGGCGCGGCAGCTGCTGGCAGCAGGGGGTGAAACCGGAGCTGCTTATTGTCACCTTCGGCAAAGCCTTTGGTGTCAGCGGCGCAGCGGTGCTGTGCAATGAGGACACTGCCGAGTACCTGCTGCAGTTTGCCCGTCACCTGATTTACAGCACCGCGATGCCGCCTGCGCAGGTCTGCGCACTGCAGGCGGCCCTCGGCTGTATCCGGCAAGGCGAGGGTCTGCGCGAGCAGCTGTCGGCCAACATTCACTACTTCCGCCAGCAGGCGGCTGGTTTGCCCTGGTCACTGGCATCCTCCGACAGTGCCATCCAGCCCCTGATGGTCGGTGATGAACAGGCGGCGCTGACATTGTCGCAGCGGCTGCGTGAACGCGGCTGCTGGGTCAGCGCCATCCGCCCCCCCACCGTGCCGCCGGGGACGTCACGTCTGCGTATTACTCTCAGTGCGGCTCATCGCACGGAGGATATCGATCGGCTTCTGGAGGCTCTCCATGCAGCAAACCGTTGATAAGCAGGCCGTAGCGGCAGCCTTCGGGCGCGCAGCACACTGCTATAACCAACATGCGGATCTTCAGCGTCAGTGCGGTGAACACCTGATGGCGCTGGCACGCCCCGGTCACACGCTGCAGGTGCTGGATGCTGGCTGTGGCACCGGCTGGTTCAGCCAGCGCTGGCGTGCTGCCGGGCATCAGGTCACGGCACTGGATCTGTCGGAAAAAATGCTTCAGCAGGCAGCGAACAGCCACGCTGCGGACCATTACCAGCCCGGCGATATCGAGGCGCTGCCGTTTGCCGATGCCCGCTTTGATCGCTGCTGGAGCAATCTGGCCGTTCAGTGGTGCAGCGATTTATCACAAGCGCTGCGTGAGCTGCAACGGGTGACGAAACCGGGCGGTCAGGTGCTGTTCTCTACGCTTGCCGCCGGGTCACTTGCTGAAGTGCAGCAGGCCTGGCAGGTGCTCGGACGGGCGGCGCCGGTTAACGCGTTTGCCAGCCTGAGCAGGATTGAACAGGCGGCGGCGGGAAGTGCTTTGACGCTGATCCCTTATACGCTGACGCTGGCCTTCCCGGATGTCCTTAGCCTGCTGCGTTCGTTAAAAGGCATCGGTGCCACTCATCTGCATCAGGGGCGCGATGAACGGCCGCTGAGCCGTGGACAGCTGCAACAGCTTGAGCAGGTCTGGCCGCGCGATGCGCGCGGTTGCCTGCTCAGTTATCAACTGGTTTCAGGAGTGATGGAACGTGAGTAAACGCTGGTTTGTAACCGGAACGGATACTGAAGTGGGGAAAACCGTAGCCAGCTGTGCATTACTCCAGGCGGCACGGGCCGCGGGCTATCGCTGCGCAGGCTATAAGCCAGTTGCCTCCGGCAGTGAGATCACCCCGGAAGGGATTCGTAATGAAGATGCTCTGGCATTGCAACGTAACAGCGCGGTCAGGCTACCCTACGATGTGGTGAATCCGCTGGCCTTTGTTGAACCGACCTCACCGCATATTATCAGTGCCGTGGAGCAGCGGACGATTACTGCACAGCAGCTTTCTGACGGGCTTGATGCGGTGGCACAGCAGGCGGATTGGGTGCTGACGGAGGGGGCGGGTGGCTGGTTTACGCCGCTGTCGGACACCCTGACGTTTGCCGATTGGGTGCAGCAGATGCAGCTGCCGGTGATTCTGGTGGTGGGGATGAAGCTGGGATGTATCAACCATGCGCTGCTGACCGTACTGGCGGTACAGTCTGCCGGTTTATCACTGGCAGGATGGATTGCGAACGGTATTCAGCCGCCGGGTCAACGGCATCAGGAATATCTGGCTACGCTGAAACAACGTATACCCGCACCGTTACTGGGTGAAATCCCGCATCTGACCGGGCAGGGGAGAGAGGATTTAGGGCGTTTTATTACGCTACCTTGAGGCTGACTGGCGGACCAGAAAACAGGGGCCGCCCCTACGATATCCTGTAGGGGGAGCCCCTTTTTTCCGGTCGACCCGTCGTCATTACACCGTCAGCCATGTATTCACCATGCTGTCATCCAGTTGGGCAACTTTGCCATGGGCGACATTGCGCCCGCGATGCAGCAGCAGGAAGTAATCGGCCACGCGGCGAATAAACGACAGGCGCTGCTCCAGCAACAGAATCGTCATGCCGAAGTCGTGATTCAGACGATGGATCAGATTGCCCATCTCCTCTTCCAGCCAGGGTGACATCCCCTCCGTCGGCTCATCCAGAATCAGCAGCTTCGGTTGCAGTACCAGCGCACGTGCCAGCGCCAGTTGCTGTTGCTGGCCAATCGGCAGCTCGCCGCTGCGCTGATGGCGCAGAGAGTAAAGCGCCGGAAACAGATCGTAAACCATCGGCGGGATTGCGCGGTGGCGCTCCATACCTGCCCCTGCCAGTAGGGCAATTTGCAGGTTCTCTTCAATGGTCATCTGCGAAAAAATCTGGCGCCCTTGCGGCACATAGCCAATGCCCAGCGACGCGCGTTTCTCTACCGGTTGCAGTAACAGATCCTGCGGCGGGCCGTTATCTTCCTGCCAGATCATGGAACCGCTGTTGATGGGCAGGTGTCCCATAATGCAGTTCACCAGCGTGGTTTTACCCATTCCCGGCTGGCCGATAATGCCGGTGCAGGTGCCCGGTTGCAGATCCAGGTCAACGTCCCACAGAATGTGGTTTTGCCCATAAAATTGATTAATAGAACGTAAACTGAGCATCTGACACTCTCCTTCAGACAGTTATCGATCGCACCTGTTTTGCTTACGCTCTTTGTCGTCAGGCAAACAGTCCGGCATTGATAAAAATGCCCGCGGCTTTGCGCTTTTCGCTTTGGTGTGATGAAAGCGTGAGGCGGTACTGATATAGCTTGCAAATAGCAGGCCAGTTCGGAAAAAGGCCAAAAATACACAAAGTGGTAACATTGACGGCAGGTATTGGTGAGCGGCGCTAAACAATTTATCGTGGTCAACCGCGCGCTGCACCGGGCCAGTGCCGCAGGTGAAACGGTCATGGTGCAACTGCCATGTAAAATAGCAGAGCCGAAAATGTGAGGTGATAATTCGACAGGCGCACGTGGCTCAAAACGGTGCATAAGTTGCCCGTTTATCCTTGCTGCTGCCCCCTTTGCGTGACGAAAAAAAAGCAAAAAAAAATATTTGGCGGTCAGATGGGAGCGTGGGGACGATTTATACACATCAGACGGGTCAGGCGCTGAAAACAGTTATCCACTATTCCTGTGGATAACCTTGTGCATTAACGTCTGAAAACCTGCGCAATGCGAGAGCGGACGCGGCTTTGGCTCGGGTTGGTGTGAAACTCGGCTTATTGATAAACTATAGTTAAATCAATTGTTTATTTAAAATCAATACAGGTAAAAATCCTGGGTTGATCCATCAGCGCTTTTGGCGGGCGGCTATTGACAAATGTTAAAAGGCTAAACTATCTGGGGATAAGCCTTTCAGACACTTTCCGCATACGTTTGCGCACCGGGCGGCAAAAGTGCGGCTTTGCGTTTCTTTGAAGCAGTATGAAAAATACCTGGGATTTTATCCAGCCTTTTTTGCTGGCAAAATCGTCACGGCAGAGTAGAATTACAGTCCGGTTCGCGTCCCTCTTCATCAGGTAGCCTGTTATGAGCAAAGTGTTTAAACTCAACTCCGATTTCAAACCTTCTGGCGATCAGCCGGAAGCGATTCGCCGCCTGGAAGAGGGGCTGGAAGATGGCCTGGCGCATCAAACGTTATTGGGCGTAACCGGATCAGGTAAAACCTTTACGATTGCCAACGTGATTGCCGATCTCAATCGACCGACGATGGTACTGGCACCCAATAAGACGCTGGCGGCACAGCTTTACGGCGAGATGAAAGAGTTCTTCCCTGATAACGCGGTGGAGTACTTTGTCTCTTACTACGACTATTACCAGCCTGAAGCCTATGTCCCCAGTTCTGACACCTTTATCGAAAAAGATGCCTCGGTAAACGAACACATTGAGCAGATGCGTCTTTCTGCCACCAAAGCCCTGCTCGAACGGCGCGATGTGATTGTGGTGGCCTCAGTGTCAGCAATTTACGGCCTGGGTGACCCGGACCTCTATCTGAAAATGATGCTGCACCTGTCACGTGGCATGGTTATTGACCAGCGCGCGATCCTGCGTCGTCTTGCCGAGCTGCAATACACCCGCAATGACCAGGCTTTCCAGCGCGGCACGTTCCGCGTGCGCGGTGAAGTCATCGATATCTTCCCGGCAGAGTCTGACGACTATGCGCTGCGCATTGAGCTGTTTGATGAAGAAGTCGAACGCTTATCCATTTTCGATCCGCTAACCGGGCAGATTGACTCGGTGGTGCCGCGTTATACCATCTACCCCAAAACCCACTATGTGACCCCGCGTGAGCGCATTCTGCAGGCGATGGAAGAGATCAAAGTGGAGCTGGTTGACCGTAAACAGGTGCTGCTGGCTAACAATAAGCTGCTGGAAGAGCAGCGAATCAGCCAGCGAACCCAGTTTGACCTGGAGATGATGAACGAGCTGGGTTACTGCTCGGGCATTGAAAACTACTCCCGCTATCTTTCCGGGCGTGGTCCTGGTGAGGCACCGCCTACGCTGTTTGACTATTTGCCCGCCGATGGCCTGCTGGTCATTGATGAATCCCACGTGACGATCCCACAAATCGGCGGGATGTATCGCGGCGACCGGGCGCGTAAAGAGACGCTGGTCGAGTACGGTTTCCGCCTGCCATCAGCGCTGGATAACCGCCCGATGAAATTTGAAGAGTTTGAAGCGCTGGCGCCGCAAACCATCTATGTGTCCGCGACTCCTGGCAACTATGAGCTGGAGAAATCGGGTGGGGACGTAGTGGATCAGGTGGTGCGTCCCACCGGCTTGCTTGACCCGACCATTGAGGTGCGCCCGGTAGGGACGCAGGTCGACGATCTGCTGTCTGAGATCCGTAAACGCGTGGTGATAAACGAGCGCGTGCTGGTCACGGTGCTGACCAAACGTATGGCAGAGGATCTCACCGAGTATCTGGAAGAACACGGCGAGCGGGTGCGGTACCTGCACTCAGATATCGATACCGTGGAGCGCGTGGAGATTATCCGCGACCTGCGCCTCGGTGAGTTTGATGTGCTGGTGGGGATTAACCTGCTGCGTGAAGGGCTGGATATGCCCGAAGTGTCGCTGGTGGCAATCCTCGATGCGGATAAAGAGGGCTTCCTGCGCTCTGAACGCTCACTGATCCAGACCATTGGCCGCGCGGCGCGTAACCTTAACGGTAAGGCGATCCTCTACGGTGATAAAATCACGCCGTCTATGGCACGTGCGATCAGTGAAACGGAACGGCGTCGTGAAAAGCAGGAGCAGCACAACCTGGAAAACGGCATTGTACCGCAGGGCCTGAATAAGAAAATCGCGGACATTCTGGAGTTGGGCCAGGGGCTGGCGAAGAACAAAGCGAAGGTGCGCAGCATGAAAGGGCGCAGCATTGTGGAAGACGATCCTGAGTATGTTGATCTGTCGCCGGGTGGATTGCAGAAACGCATCCACCAGTTGGAAGCTCAAATGCAAAAGCATGCACAGAATCTGGAGTTCGAAGAGGCCGCCCAGGTACGCGACCAACTACACAAGGTGCGCGAACTGTTTATCGCGGCATCTTAGCGTAGGGTCTGACCCGATTCTGTAGGGGCGACCCCTGAGGGATCCCCACAAAACAAGACCTGCATTATTTGCAGCCACCTTCTTTTCCGGTCGGCCAGTGACGCGGGCCTGCACGATGGTTCAGGTCAACGTCAAGGGCGTTTCGCTTTCCCGCTGCGCGGGCTGAGCGACCCAGGGCGGCCAGTCGCCGCCGCCCTGG
>NZ_VRKO01000010.1 GCF_012271765.1 Erwinia rhapontici
AGATGCTCTACCAACTGAGCTAATCACCCACATCTCAAATCTCTGGGTACTGCTTACTACGCGGGCATCATTCATATCATGAATGGTGGGTGATGACGGGCTCGAACCGCCGACCCCCTCCGTGTAAAGGAGATGCTCTACCAACTGAGCTAATCACCCCCGCTGTGTGGAGTCGCATTATAGGGATACGCGGAAATGAGTCAACGCTTTTTCAGCGTAAAATGTGTGTTCGTCGTAAAAATAATCAGGATGTTCTCATTTCAGGCAAAAACAGTGGCTTGCTGAGCACCATGGGGGCGAATCCCTGGCTGCAAACAGGGATTCGCGTTGAGGATTCGCCCGCAGGTGATAGAATGTGGCCCACGAAAAAATTGTTCTGACTCTGGCCAAAGCCTCCGCGTAATAAGGCATTCATTAATGAAAATCAAAACCCGCTTCGCTCCCAGCCCAACTGGTTACCTGCATGTTGGCGGCGCTCGTACCGCACTTTACTCCTGGCTGTTTGCCCGCAATCACGGCGGTGAGTTTGTGCTGCGTATCGAAGATACCGACCTGGAGCGTTCAACTCAGCAGGCGATCGATGCCATTATGGATGGCATGAACTGGCTGAATCTCGACTGGGATGAAGGCCCGTACTACCAGACCAAACGTTTTGACCGCTATAACGCGGTGATTGATCAGATGCTGGAAGCAGGCAGCGCTTATAAGTGCTACTGCTCGAAAGAACGTCTGGAAGCGCTGCGTGAAAACCAGATGGCTAACAACGAGAAGCCACGTTATGACGGCCGCTGCCGCGACAGCCATGAGCATCACGCCGATGATGAACCTTGCGTGGTGCGTTTCCGCAACCCGCAGGAAGGCTCTGTGATCTTTGACGATCAGATCCGTGGTCCCATCGAGTTCAGCAACCAGGAACTCGACGATCTGATTATTCGTCGTACCGACGGTGCACCAACGTACAATTTCTGCGTCGTGATCGATGACTGGGACATGGAAATTACCCACGTTATCCGTGGTGAAGATCATATCAACAACACCCCGCGCCAGATCAACATCCTGAAAGCCATTGGTGCACAGGTGCCGGTTTACGCGCACGTTTCTATGATCCTGGGTGATGACGGCAAGAAGCTGTCTAAGCGCCACGGTGCAGTGGGTGTGATGCAGTATCGTGATGACGGCTACTTGCCGGAGGCCCTGCTTAACTATCTGGTGCGCCTGGGCTGGTCTCATGGCGATCAGGAGATCTTCACGATTGATGAGATGAAGTCGCTGTTTGACCTTGATGTGGTCAGCAAATCTGCCAGCGCCTTTAATACTGAAAAGCTGATGTGGCTGAATCATCACTATATCAACACCCTGGCACCGGAATACGTTGCGACCCATCTGCAATGGCATATCGAGCAGGAAAACATCGATACCCGCACCGGTCCGGAGCTGGCGCAACTGGTTACCCTGCTGGGCGAGCGTTGTAAGACGCTGAAAGAGATGGCCGCGTCATGTCGTTACTTCTATGAAGAATTTGACGAATTTGATGCCGATGCAGCCAAGAAACACCTGCGCCCGGTCGCGCGTCAGCCGCTGGAAGTGGTGCGTGACAAGCTGGCTGCCATTACCGACTGGACGGCTGAAAATGTCCATCATGCCATTCAGGCAACGGCCGATGAGCTGGAAATCGGTATGGGTAAAGTCGGTATGCCGTTACGTGTTGCGGTAACAGGGGCAGGGCAGTCGCCTGCGCTTGATGTGACCGTGCATGCCATTGGGCGTTCACGCAGTGTGGCACGCATTGAAAAAGCGCTGGCGTTTATCGCCACCCGCGAAGCCTGACATACAGCATAAAAAAACCCCGGCTTATTGCCGGGGTTTTTAATCAGTCATTAATGCCCAGTCGTTGCAAAATCCCCTGAATACCCTCGCGCAGCAGCATGGCTGCCAGTTTGTCCTGTTCTTCACCGCTCAATTGCTGCAGAGAAGTGATTAACAGTGAAGGAAGCGAATTCTGATTTACACGATATTGAGCATTCGGTTCTGCTGCATGACGTGTGGATTTAAGAAAGACTTTCACGCGCTCATCAATATGAATCATGCGTGCTTTCCCACCTTGAACGCCGGGTTTCGGTGCGGTCGTCCAGTTTTCTTTCTTAACCCACTTATTGATAGTCTGTCTGCTAAAACCTGTTTGCTGTGCCAGTTCTTCCGGCGTTAACCAATCCTTTTTCACGCTCTTGTCCCTTTTGCCGAATAAAAGTCATTAGCATATTACAACAATTCATCACGCGAACAACTAACACAAATTACTAACCTTGGCAGGGCAAAGTGTAAAAAAGTGGTGCTGGATCGAGAAATATCCCCTAAAACAGCAGGGGATACTCATATTAGCGGGAAACAGAGCTTTCAGGTTGTGGGGCGCGGTAAGCGACAAAATAGGCCAGACCGACAAAAATAGCGCCACCAACCGCATTGCCAAGAAACACCGCAACAAAGTTAGGCAGGTATTCGGCCCAGCTCAGGTAGCCCGCAAAAATGGCAGCAGGAACGATAAACATATTGGCGACCACGTGCTGGAAGCCAATGGCAACGAACGCCATGATCGGGAACCACATCCCGAAGATTTTGCCCACCACATCTTTACTAGCAAACGCAATCCAGGTGGCAAGACACACCAGCCAGTTACAACCGACACCAGAAATAAAGGCGTGCAGGAAATCGGCATTCACTTTCGCGCTGGCAACGGCGACCGTTTTCTTCAGGTAATCCCCTTCCGTCATTCCCAGCATATGGCCGAAGAACCAGGCGATGGTGACGCTGCCAATAAAGTTAGCGAGGGTGACCCAGAACCAGTTACGCATGACACTCAGCGCAGAAATCTGGCGGGCAAACCACGCAACGGGCAGCAACATCATGTTGCCTGTTAGCAGCTCTCCCCCCGCCAGCACGGTCAGGATAATCCCTACCGGGAAAACCGCCGCTCCCAGCAGCGTGCCAAATGACCCCCAGCCAACGGGCAGTTGGGTGACGACATGAATATAGAGAAGAAAACCAAAGGCGATAAAAGAACCGGCGAGAAAGCCCAGGATCAATAAAGAGGAAATCGGGGTACGACTTTTGATCACGCCTGCCTGAACGACGACAGCCGAAATCTCTTTTGGAGTGTGCAAGGACATAATAGCTCTGGTGTTGTGAGTTGCTGGTAAAGTGCCAGATTTCGCCGCTCTCTGAAAATAGGTGATCATCCGTCACGGAGTAGGCCTGGCATTCAAAATCCGGCGCAGTCTTGCATGGTCAATTAACAAAAACAAGTAGCTTTTAGGCTCATTATTAACGTGTGATTAACACAATACAGGGGAGTCAGCGCGTAATGCGTTACAGGTGTGATAAAAACAGAGGGTTAGCGCTTTTCTGGGCGCTTTGACGGCTTTTTCAGCGATCGATCTCAGATTGTTATTTTGGCGTTGACACCAACCCCACTGTTTCATATTATCCCCGCCGTCAACACGACAGAGTTTTTCGGCTTGGGGGTATAGCTCAGCTGGGAGAGCGCTTGCATGGCATGCAAGAGGTCAGCGGTTCGATCCCGCTTATCTCCACCAAATTCTCAATAATTTCGATGATGTACCCATAATCTGCTTCGGCGGATTTTTTTTCGTTTCTATTTTCCCCTTCCGGATATTTTCTCACCGACAGAATCGTTGGTGGTCACTCTTAGGCTTTGTTTAAGCGTCTGTGAGGCGGTTGAGGCGTGGGAAGGCTTAGCGTAGACGGGAAGGCAGGGAAGGAAAGAAAGCGGGGCCAGAGGCCCCGCCAGGTGATTACAGCACCAGACCGGCAATGGATGCCGACAGCACACTCACCAGCGTTGAGCCGTACAGCAGTTTCAGACCGAAGCGGGATACCACGTTACCCTGTTCTTCATGCAGCCCTTTGATCGCCCCGGCAACGATACCGATAGACGAGAAGTTAGCAAAGGAAACCAGGAACACGGACAGGATGCCTTCCGCGCGTGGTGACAAGGTGGAGGCAATCTTCTGCAAATCCATCATCGCCACAAACTCGTTAGACACCAGTTTGGTGGCCATGATGCTACCGACCTGCAACGCTTCATTGCTCGGCACGCCCATCACCCAGGCAAACGGGAAGAACACATAGCCGAGGATACCCTGGAAGCTGATACCGAAAATGGTATCAAACAGGGCATTGATGGCAGAGATCAGGGCGATAAAGCCGATCAGCATCGCGGCAACAATCACCGCCACTTTGAAACCGGCCAAAATGTACTCGCCCAGCATTTCAAAGAAGCTCTGGCCTTCATGGGTGTTACCCAGTTTCAGGTCTTCTTCACTGTCCACGCGGTACGGGTTAATCAGCGACAACACAATAAAGGTACTGAACATGTTCAGCACCAGCGCGGCCACCACATACTTCGGCTGAAGCATGGTCATGTAGGCACCCACAATTGACATCGACACCGTGGACATCGCGGTAGCGGCCATAGTGTACATGCGGCGCTCTGACATCTTGCCGAGGATATCTTTATAGGCAATAAAGTTTTCTGACTGTCCCAAAATCAGTGAACTTACGGCGTTGAAAGATTCCAGTTTACCCATGCCGTTGACCTTCGACAGCACGGTACCGATGGCGCGGATGATGATGGGCAGGATGCGGAAATGCTGCAAAATACCGATCAGCGCAGAGATAAACACGATAGGGCAGAGGACGTTGAGCCAGAAGAAGGCCAGGCCTTTATCACTCATATTGCCAAAGACGAAGTTGGTCCCTTCCGCCGCGTACTTCAGCAATTTTTCGAACATATCAGAAAAACCTTTAACGAACCCGAGGCCCGCTTCTGAGTTCAGGAAGAACCAGGCAAGCAGAACTTCGATCACTAAAAGCTGTACCACAAAACGGATACGGATGTTTTTACGATCGCGGCTGACCAACAAGGCCAACAGGGCGACCATCGCCAGTGCCAAAGCAAAGTGCAGAATGCGGGACATATTTGCTCCAAATTAGAGGGCTGTTATATTTCGTTGCACATTCTATGTAACAAGAACCGGAAAAACGAGATCTATACCGCAATATAACAATTCCCTATTGCATCAGATTTCAGAAAAGCTTGAGCCGTCACATGTTTTCAACCCATTTGAACCCATTTCGTTACGTTCAGGCACTTTAATGCTCGATCCACTAATGCTTTGCAACACTCTTTTGCTGAAAAAATGACCCCCTAGCTGGTAAGTGATTTCCGAATACCCTACAGTGAAAACGGTTGCTGATTTTTTGGCTATGCCGTAATTTATTCCAAAGTATAGCCAGTGCTATACTTCATAGTGCTGGCTATCACTGCAATCAGAATAACCGTTCTAAATGCACTTGATAATCATTATCAATTAAAGGCACTATAGTTGCCGGGTGAATCGTCTCAGGGGTAACAACTATGTTCGGAAGCCGCACTGCGGAGCAGAACATTCGCAGTAGTCGTAAAATCAAATTTGCCTTAATGGGGCCAGCCTTTATTGCGGCAATTGGCTACATCGACCCCGGCAACTTCGCAACCAATATCCAGGCAGGGGCTTCCTACGGCTATACCCTGCTATGGGTGGTGGTGTGGGCGAACATTATGGCGATGGTCATCCAGCTGATGTCAGCCAAGCTGGGCATCGCCACCGGCAAAAACCTGGCCGAGCATATCCGCGACCGCTTCCCCCGTCCCGCCGTCTGGTTTTACTGGGTGCAGGCAGAAATTATCGCGATGGCGACCGATCTTGCTGAATTTATTGGCGCTGCGATCGGTTTCAAACTGGTGTTCGGCGTCAGTTTGTTACAGGGCGCGATGCTCACCGGGGTCGCCACCTTCCTGATCCTGATGCTGCAAAGTCGCGGCCAGAAGCCACTAGAGCTGGTGATTGGGGGGCTGCTGCTGTTTGTTGCCGCCGCTTATGTGATCGAGCTGTTCTTCTCTCAGCCGAAAGTGGTCGATTTGCTCCAGGGAATGGCCGTGCCTTCGCTGCCCACGGCAGATGCCGTATTACTGGCGGCTGGCGTGCTGGGGGCGACGATTATGCCTCATGTCATTTATCTGCACTCGTCGCTGACACAAAAAGGCGATGGCGCCACGCGGACTGAGCGTTACGCCTCCACCAAACTGGACGTGGCGATTGCGATGACGATTGCGGGTTTTGTTAACCTGGCGATGATGGCAACGGCAGCGGCGACGTTTCATTTTAGCGGTCACAGCGGTATTGCTGACCTTGACCAGGCCTATCTGACCCTTGACCCGCTGCTGGGTAAAGCCGCCGCCATGGTGTTCGGTCTGAGCCTGCTGGCTGCCGGTTTATCATCTACGGTGGTGGGGACCATGGCAGGTCAGGTGGTGATGCAGGGCTTTATCCGCTTCCATATTCCACTGCTGGTGCGGCGCGTGGTCACCATGCTGCCTTCCTTTATTGTGATTATGGCGGGCTGGGAGCCAACACGCATTCTGGTGATGAGCCAGGTGCTGTTAAGTTTTGGTATTGCGCTGGCGCTGGTGCCACTGCTGGCCTTTACCGGCAATCGTGAGCTGATGGGCGATATGGTGAACTCGCGTCTGATGCAGAATGTCGGCCGCGCCATTGTGGCCGTGGTGGTGGTGCTGAATGGTTATCTGCTTATCGCGATGGCGATAAATCTGTAAGTTACCCGTCATACTTCAAGCTGCAGATGCGTTGGCTGCACCCATTCACCCCAGTCACATAGTTGGCTATGCTCCTGGGGACTATGAGCCTCATCCGTGAGGCTCACCCTGCGGGCCAGCACAAGTGCTGTTCAAATCGGTTCCTGACCGATTTGTCACGGGCTTGCCGCCTTCCTGCAGCTCGAATTATTTAGGCTAACTACAGGCATCTGTTTTTAGCCCCCAAGATGATCATTCTTTACCAGCGGTCGTGGCGGTCATGATGACGTCGCTCATTCTCATGATGGCGCCATTCGCGGCGACGATCGTGGTCGCGCCAGCGACGTTCCCGCTCCCACTCCTGATGACGGCGCATTTCTTCATGACGGCGCCACTGCTCGTGTCGCCACCAGCGGCCCTCATCGTAGCGATAATTATTACGCCACCAGTGATTGTCGCGCCAGCGGCCGCCATCCCAGTAACGTCCACGATCGTCGCGATCGCCTAAATGCAGTGTAATGCCAGGCGCCAGTGTAATACGGGCGCTGTCGGCGTGAGCTGTGTGCATCGCCAACGGGGATAAACTTGCCAGCAACGTGGCAACAAGCAATAAGCGTTTCATATTATCTCCTTTATCAGTGGTCTGACTTCCCCACCGTAGGAGCACAATATAAACACTTCATCGCCGTTACGCCTGGCGAACTCTGAAAAAACAGGGAACAGGTTGATTTGGGATTTATCTGGAGGGAGCAGAGGCGGGGTTAACGGTAAGGGCCGATCTTTTTATTGATCGGCCCTGATAGCGGGCGTACTGAAATATTAACCGAGAATCGTTTCTATCTCAGCCAGTTCATCGGCGCTAAAGCGACGGTTACCCAGCATCTGCACCGCATCATCAATCTGACTGGTTTTACTGGCACCGATCAGCACCGAGGTGACCCGGTCGCCGCGCAACACCCAGGCCAGCGCCATCTGCGACAGTTTCTGCCCACGGCGCTGCGCCAGCGCATTCAGACGCTGAACTTTATCCATCTTCTCTGGCGTCAGTTGATCACCACTCAGGAAGCGACTGCCGCTGGCGGCACGGGAATCCTCAGGGATACCGTTAAGATAGCGGTCGGTCAGCATGCCACCGGCCAGCGGTGAGAAGGCGATGCTGCCAACCCCCTGTTCTGCCAGCACATCCAGCAGTCCTGTTTCCGGGGCGCGTTCAAACATCGAATACTTCGGCTGATGGATCAGGCAAGGGGTTCCGAGTGCTTTCAGCAGGGTGATCGCCTGCGCTGCTAACTCTGCCGGGTAGTTAGATAACCCAACGTACAGTGCCTTACCCTGGCGTACCAGATGGTCAAGGGCGGTCATGGTCTCTTCCAGCGGTGTTTCCGGGTCCGGGCGGTGATGGTAGAAAATATCCACGTACTCCACGCCCATACGTTTCAGGCTCTGGTCGAGGCTGGAAATCAGATACTTGCGCGATCCCCAGTCGCCGTAAGGGCCATCCCACATGGTGTAACCGGCTTTGCTGGAAAGCACCAGTTCATCACGCAAGGCGCGGAAATCCTCACGCAGGATGCGGCCAAAATTTTCTTCAGCCGAACCCGGAGGGGGGCCATAGTTATTGGCCAGATCGAAATGAGTGATACCGTTATCAAAAGCATGACGCAGCAGGTCACGACTGTTATCTACGCGGGTACTGTCACCAAAGTTATGCCACAAACCGAGGGAGATGGCCGGGAGCTTCAGGCCGCTGCGCCCGCAGCGGTGATAAGTCATTGTCTCGTACCGCTGGGCATCTGCTTGATAAACCATGAATAAATCCTGTTGTTAAAACGTTGGGGTCGTTGAACAGCATAGTAGTGTATACGGTTACACTGAATGAAATCGGGCGGCGGATCGCAACTTAAGGATAATTCCTGGCCCGTAACGATCTGTTGCCATTTCACCCGGCATCTTTCCGATAACAGAATGAAAATAATCACCAATACTGAGAACAGAAGCCACAGAGGAGCAGGGCGATGAACAGCTATACGGTGGGTGACTATCTGCTTGCGCGGTTAAATGAAATCGGTATCGATCACCTGTTTGGGGTGCCCGGTGATTACAACCTGCAATTTCTCGATCATGTGATTGATCATCCCCGGCTGGCCTGGGTCGGCTGTGCCAATGAACTGAATGCGGCCTATGCTGCTGACGGTTATGCCCGCTGTCGCGGCGTTGCGGCGCTGCTGACCACGTTTGGCGTCGGTGAGTTAAGCGCTCTGAACGGCGTGGCGGGCAGTTACGCTGAATATCTGCCGGTAATTCATATCGTAGGCGCCCCATCGCAAACCTCGCAGAACAACGGCGAACTGCTGCATCACACGCTGGGTGATGGCGATTTCGGTCACTTCCTGCGCATGCATCAGGAAATCGCGGTGGCCACTACGGTGCTTACCGCCGACAACGCGGCGGCAGAGATTGATCGTGTCCTGTTGTGTGCATTAACCGAGCGCCGCCCGGTCTATCTGCTACTGGCAACCAATGTGGCGGAAAGTCCGTTGCCGCCGCCTGTTGATCCTCTGACACTGGCCCGGGAAATCGATCGGGAACAGCTCGCCGCCTTTGCGGATAAGGCTGAAAGCCTGCTGGCCGCGGCGGGCAGCGTGGCGATGCTGGCGGATTTTCTCGCCGACCGTGCCGGGCAACAGCCCCTTTTACAGCGCTGGCTAACGGATATTCCGATGCCGTTTGCCACGCTGCTGATGGGTAAAAGTGTGCTGCCGGAAACCCAGTATGGCTTTGCCGGAACCTATGCCGGATCGTCCAGCGCTGAAAGTACCCGGGCCGTTATTGAGCAGAGCGATGTGCTCATTGCGATTGGCGTGAAATATACCGACACCATTACCGCCGGATTTACGCAAAACATCACCCGCAGTCGGACCATTGATGTTGGCCTGCACGGCTGCCGGATAGCCGAACGTGATTTTCCGCGCATACCGATGGCGGCGGCGCTGGCGGTGTTACATCAACTGGCACGCCAGCATGGTCGAGGCTGGCAGCGGGGGATTGTGGCACCGCCGGAAATGGACAGCGCGAGTTCGGACAGTCTGATACAAAGCACGTTCTGGCTGGCAATACAGGACTTTCTGCGCCCTGGCGATATCGTGCTGGCCGATCAGGGGACGGCGGCATTTGGCGCTGCCGCGCTGCGTTTACCTGAAGGGGCACGTTTGCTGGTGCAGCCGCTGTGGGGATCGATTGGCTACACGCTGCCGGCCGCTTTCGGTGCCCAGACCGCGCAGCCGCAGCAGCGTGTGGTGCTGATCATCGGTGACGGATCGGCGCAGCTGACGGTGCAGGAGTTGGGTACCATGCTGCGTGACGGGCAAAACCCGGTGATCTTCCTGCTGAACAACGACGGCTATACTGTCGAACGTGCCATCCACGGTGCACAGCAGCGCTATAACGATATTGCCCCCTGGGACTGGACGCGTCTGCCGCAGGCATTGAACGTCGACAGTCAGGCGCAGAGCTGGCGTGTGACGCACACGGTACAGCTGCGGGAGGTGATGGCGCTGCTTGAGGCGCCATCACGCCTGTCGCTGGTGGAAGTTGTACTGCCACAGCAGGATATTCCGCCGCTGCTGGCGTCTGTCACGCAGGCACTGCATCAGCGTAACAGCCGATAACCGCCGTTTGACTCGCAATTCAGACAGTTGCCCGTGGGAAAGGGACACTAATCCCGTTAAGGTAGCCATTATCAGATTTAACGCTCACCTTTTTCCCAGTGAGCGTTGTTGTTTTAGCGGGGGAAATTTATAGTGTGTCTAATTGACTTGAGCGGAGCAAAACAATAATGACCAGCTATGCCTTGGTGGGTGATGTCGGCGGCACAAATGCGCGTCTGGCACTGTGTGAAGTTGAGAGCGGTGCTATTTCACAAGCCAAAACGTTTTCCACAGCAGAGTATGACAATCTGGAAGCGGTGATCCGCGCTTATCTCGATGAGCAGCAGCAGGACATCAAACATGGCTGTATCGCCATTGCCTGCCCGATCACTGAAGACTGGGTTGAAATGACCAACCACGACTGGGCGTTCTCTACCAGCAAGATGAAAGCCAGCCTGGGCTTTGAAACGCTGGAAATCATCAACGATTTCACTGCGGTATCCATGGCCATCCCGATGCTGAAGGAAGACCATGTGTTGCAGTTCGGCGGTAAATCGCCGGTGCAGGACAAACCGGTGGCCGTGTATGGCGCGGGAACGGGCCTGGGCGTGGCACATCTGGTCCATGTTGATAAGCGCTGGGTCAGCCTGCCGGGGGAAGGGGGGCATGTTGATTTCGCCGCGAACAGCGAAGAAGAAGATCAGATCCTCGAAGTGCTGCGTGAAGAGTTGGGCCATGTGTCTGCCGAGCGTATTCTCTCCGGTGGCGGGCTGGTGAACCTCTATCGGGCGATTGTTAAATCAGATGACCGGGTGCCAGAAAATCTGAAACCGCGTGATGTGACCGAACGCGCCTTGCAGGACAGCTGCACTGACTGCCGTCGCGCCCTGTCCATGTTCTGCGTGATTATGGGGCGTTTCGGCGGCAACCTGGCGCTGAATCTGGGCACGTTCGGCGGCGTATATATTGCCGGGGGCATTGTTCCGCGTTTCCTGGAGTTCTTCAAAGCCTCCGGTTTCCGTGCAGCATTTGAAGATAAAGGCCGTTTTAAAGATTACGTCTCCGGCATTCCGGTTTACCTGATCACCCACGATCAGCCAGGCCTGCTGGGCGCGGGTGCGCATCTGCGTCAGACGCTTGGTCTGGTACTGTAATTCCCGCCTGTACAAGGCAACGGATGCGGAGAATTACAGCCGCATCAGTTGCCGAAACTCTTTCACCTTGCTGCGACTCACCGGCACCTGGAACTCAAGATCGCGTAGTTTGAGAATATAGGTGTTGTTAAACCAGGGTTCGATCTCACGAATTTTGCTGAGATTGACGCAGTAGGATCGGTGGCAACGGAAGAAATACTCATCCGGCAGCCGCTGACAAAATTCCGTCATGTTCATCGACATCACATACTCTTCGCGCCGCGTATACACAAACGTCAGCTTTTCATGGGCTTCCGCGTAGTAGATATCATTAATATCGGTAACGATAATGCGTTCGTCTTTCACCAGATTGATGGTGTGCGGCGCAGGACGCGTGGCCGCCGGACTGAGCGAGGCGCTGCTCTGCACATGATTTTCCAGCTTACGCAGCAAGGTAATGAGGCGCATTTCGGACCAGGGCTTCAGAATGTAGTCGAATGCCTCCAGCTCAAAGGCTTCTACCGCATGCTCTTTGTAGGCCGTAATAAACACGATCAGCGGTTTATTGGCGAATTTACTGATATTTTGCGCCAGCAGCATGCCATCAAGTGACGGGATATTAATATCCAGAAAAATCACGTCGACCTGATGGGTTTGCAGATACTTCAGCACGTCCAGCCCGTCATCAAACGTTGCTTCAATGGTGATCTGGCTATGCTCGCGGATCAGCCAGCTCAACTCCTGTTGGGCCAGAAACTCGTCTTCTACAATGATTGCTTTCACGTCATACCTCGGGTTCAGGCCAAAGAAATACTGGGTTTTTCAGGCAAACCTGCACCATTTTTACTGATATAGAAGGCAATCTCCGTGCCGGGATTCAGGCGGTGAATGTGCAGTCCTTCACCGTACAGCAACTTCACCCGGTGATGGACATTCAGCAGACCGATTTTATTCCCCGGCATCTCATTACGTTCCACCCGTGCAATCACATCTTCACTGATGCCCTGCCCGGTATCCCGCACCGCAATGCGCACCCGGTCGCCCAGGTCGTGAATACTCAGCGTCACCACGCCTTTCCCCCGGAAGGGATGGATGCCGTGCATGATGGCATTCTCCACCAGCGGCTGAATGAGCAGGCTGGGCAGTGAGCAGTTGACGTCCTCTTCGATATCATAGATGACCGTCAGCTTATCCCCGAAGCGGGCCTGCTCGATGGCAATGTAGTCCTTCACCTGGTAAAGCTCCTTCTTGATATCAATGATCTCATCATCGTTCAATTCCAGGTTATAGCGCAGATAACGGGACAGATTGGTAATGAGCTGGCGCGCGGTGTCCGGATTGATGCGGATGGAAGAGGAGATCGCATTGAGGGCGTTAAACAGGAAATGGGGGTTAATTTTACTCTGTAATGCCCGCAGCTCAGCCTTGTTAGCCATTTCTCGCAGCTGTTCCGCGCGCGAGACTTCCAGCTGGGTCGAGATAATCTGCGACAGGCCCACCGCCATCTCCTTCAACGACCAGGTGATGCGGTGAGCATGGCGGTAGTAAATTTTCAGCGTGCCGGTGACTTCGCCTTTTTCCCACAGCGGAATGACGATCATCGAATGAATTTCAGGGGTGCGGTGGGCTTCATCATTGTTTTTGATGATGATCTTCCCTTCCGAAATCGCAGCCGCCGTGGTCGGGCTGATGCCATCATCACCGTCGCGGTAGTTCTCTTCTCCCACACCAACATAGGCGAGGATCTGGGTGTTGTTGGTCATTGCCACCGCATCGGCATTGATATCATCACGAATAATGTGGCACACCTGGCTAAGAGACTGGCTGTTGACCTGGCGGAACAGCGGCAGGGTTTTATTGGCAATATCCAGCGCCAGCTTGGCCTGACGGGCGGCAATGGCTTCTTTTTCTCCCTCCACGCTCTGCACCAGCAGAACGATCAGCCCGATGCTGGCCGCACCGAGGATCATCGGAATGGCGATTTCCGAGACAATATCCAGCCCCAGCGCAGTCGGGGAGGCCCAGACGACAATCAGCAGCATGGTCAGTGATTCGCAGGCCATCCCGCCAATAATGCCAATGCTCCAGCGCTTCTCCTTGACCACTTTCAGATTGATCCAGCCGGAGACCACCCCGGCGACAATGCTGGTGATCAGGCAGGGCACCGAGGTGACGCCATCAATGTCGATCAGGAAGCGGTGCGTCCCGGCAATCACCCCGGTCGCAATGCCCACCCAGGGGCCGAACAGGATCCCGCCGGACATAATCGCAATGGTGCGAACGTTAACCAGTGAGCCTTCAACGTTGATCCCGGTCCAGGTACTGAACAGCGCAAACAGCGAAAAAATGGTGGTGACGGCGATCAGTTCCTGGCGCGAATGCTCATCTTTTTGCAAGAGCTGGCGGAAATGGCGGGTACGGGTAATGAAGAACAGGCAGATTAACATCAGCGCTGCGCGGTCAAACACGGCGAGCAACATCTCAAACATCGAATGCACGGGCGTCTCGGCTGGTGGGGATAATGTGCCTATGATAGGGAATGTGGGGGGGATGTGCCAGGCATCAACGTGGTGCAATGCGCAAATCCCCTGCGTAGGGGTCAGGCATGCCTGACCCGGGGTGATCCAGGACGAGGCGTGCCTCGCCCCTACGCCACAATAAATGTTAACCGTCCTGGGATAGCATCTGTTTCCTGCCTGATGGCGTCAAATCGTCTTCCGTCGCCCGGCCAGAAAAATCGACTTCAAAATTATCCGCAGCGAAATCCGGTGGCGAACGCCCGTCGACAAAAGCAGGCCACTGGCGTTGCAAATAGGTGGCATTCTTTTCGCACCAGGGGGCCGCAGCGATATACATCACATTGCTGTCAAACTCACCCAGATGTTCATTCTCCACTGCATGCACCACGTCGCAGTGCCAGAACACCGTGTCACCCGGTTCCATATCAGGAATAGAGGAAAAACCTTCAAGTAAAAGAGGATGGAATTTTTCACTGACCGATAAGGCACGCCCTGGCGCGGCACCGCACAGATCATCGTCTGCCACATCATCCTGTAGTGCGCGCAGTAAAATCCACGCCATCGCATTGGCAATTGGCAGCAGTTTCAGCGTACCGCCGTGTTTGCGCTGCGGCGTCAGCGCTGTCCAGCCCTGGAACGTACGGAACATTGAGCAGACGGCGGGAGAGGGGAACTCGCGTACTTCGGTGCGTCCTTCGGCATCAAACGGATTATATTGCTGCCAGTGGCCGCTAAAGACATGGCGGTAAACGTGACGGAAATTCTCATCCAGCCAGCGCTCCAGTGAGCCGCCGTCAACGTGCGGCGACAGGCCCAGCGAGCCAGAATGAGGGGGACGGCGGCGAATGCGATCGGCGTAGCTGACACTACGCGTGGGATCAAAATGCTGTTTACCCGCGCTTTCGGTCTGCCAGAGGGAATTGAGGAACACCTGTACCGCCTGCATCCGCGCATCCTGACGTGCCTGCACCTGCGGCTGTGACCAGTAAACGCCATAAATCTGCGGCTTTCCCTGCTTCAGATCGCCAAAGTAATTATCCTCCGCCGCATTTTGCAGCTTCTCAACAAACTGATTGTCGTCAAGATAGCGGCAAATATGCGTGTTCCACTCCGTGGCCTGCGCGCGGGGGAAGACGCCACGCACCGTGCAGCAGCCGCGCTGGCGGATGCGTTTTTTTTGCTGTTCTGTGACGTGATGGTTCAGGATATCGTTGGCATCAAGTTCCGGCACCGGATGTTCGCCGCGCTGCTGTTCTGCCTTAAGGGCATGGATCTGGAGGCGCATCTCGTCATCCAGCTCGGCAAAGACGGCGCGGTAGTGGGGAAGCTGCTGGCGTAGCTGGTGTTTTATCGTGCGAATCGCATCCGGGATATTGTCAATTTTGAGATGGGACATTGTCGTTCTCCTGTGACAAATTCATTATCATGGCCTTACTGCTGCGGATCATTACACGGCGAAAAAGCGGCAGATAAAAGAGATGTGTTCTTTGTGGTTTTTCCCCTTTTAGCGAGATGGCTTATGCAACTCACGACTGAGCGACTGATCCTGACCCGGCTACAGCCGGAAGACTGGCAGCTGTTCCTGGCGGTACACAGCGATGAAACCTGCATGAAATTTATCAGCGCGGTGCCGCAACTGGCCGATATCCGCCAGCGTTTTCATGACCGTCTGGCTCCCTGGCAGATCACCAGCTTCCACATGCTGTGCCTGGTGGTGCGGCGCAAAGAGGATGGCCGGGCTGTGGGGCTGATGGGAGCTAACCCGGAGTGGGCACCGCATCGTCAGGCGGAAGTCGGTTACTCACTGTTGAACGACTGTTTTGGTCAGGGGTACGGCAGCGAAGCGCTGGGCGCGCTGTGTGATTTTCTCTTCAATGAGTGTGAGTTTCACAAGTTGAAAGCGCAGGTGGTGGAGGGGAACCATGCTTCGCGCCGCGTGCTGGAAAAAAACGGCTTCACGCTGGAAGGGACACTACGGGATAATTACCTGTTACGTGGCAAATGGGTGAATGACTGGCTGTTTGGGCGCATTAACCCGGCCCAGTAAAAAATTTTATTCTGCCTATCGACAGGTTACAGAAAGGTAAGATATGTTGATTCCTCGACCACCGCAGTGGTCAGCGTCGCTCGGATGGTCCGGGCGCTTACGTGAATCAGAGGTTGCTATGACTGACAATAATTCCCCACGCCGTTTTTCCCGTATTGAACGTCTTCCCCCGTATGTTTTTAACATTACCTCCGAATTGAAGATGGCAGCCCGTCGTCGCGGTGAAGATATTATCGACTTCAGTATGGGTAACCCGGACGGTCCGACGCCGCCGCATATCGTGGAAAAACTCTGCACCGTGGCGCAGCGCGAAGACACGCACGGTTACTCCACCTCACGCGGTATTCCCCGCCTGCGTCGTGCGATTTCACGCTGGTATGCCGACCGCTACCAGGTGGACATTGACCCCGAATCGGAAGCGATTGTCACCATTGGCTCCAAAGAGGGGCTGGCGCATCTGATGCTGGCCACGCTCGATCACGGCGATACCGTGCTGGTGCCGAATCCGAGCTATCCGATCCACATCTACGGGGCGGTGATCGCCGGTGCGCAGGTGCGCTCTGTGCCGCTGGTAGCGGGCGTCGACTTCTTTAACGAGCTGGAACGCGCCATTCGCGAAAGCTATCCGAAGCCGAAGATGATGGTCCTCGGCTTCCCGTCAAACCCGACCGCGCAGTGTGTGGAGCTGGACTTCTTTGAGCGAGTGATTGCGCTGGCGAAACAGTACAACGTGCTGGTGATCCACGATCTCGCCTACGCCGATATTGTCTACGACGGCTGGAAAGCCCCGTCTATCATGGAAGTTCCGGGCGCACGTGATGTGGCGGTGGAGTTCTTTACGCTGTCCAAAAGCTACAATATGGCGGGCTGGCGTATCGGCTTTATGGTGGGTAACAAAGAGCTGGTGTCTGCGCTGGCGCGTATCAAAAGCTACCATGATTACGGCACCTTCACCCCGTTGCAGGTGGCGGCGATTGCGGCGCTGGAAGGCGATCAGCAGTGCGTACGCGATATTGCCGAGCAGTATAAACGCCGCCGTGACGTGCTGGTGAAAGGTCTGCATGAGGCGGGCTGGATGGTGGATAACCCGAAAGCATCGATGTACGTCTGGGCGAAAATTCCCGACCACTATGCGCACCTGGGATCGCTTGAGTTTGCCAAACTGCTGTTACAGGAGGCGAAGGTGTGTGTGTCGCCGGGTATCGGCTTTGGGGATTACGGTGATACGCACGTGCGCTTTGCCCTGATTGAAAACAGCGACCGTATTCGTCAGGCGGTCAGAGGCATTAAAGCGATGTTTCGGGCTGAGGGTATTTTAGCGAGTGCCACAAAAAGCGGCGAAGACGACGTCTGAAAACAGTAAGGGTCAGGTTGTCCTGACCCCTTCACTTTTATCCCTACACCATCAGATAGAAAGTGCCAACCCAGATTAACAGGATAAAAGAGATTCCCATCAAAGCATATTTCACGAACAATTCCTCTAAACGCCTAAAACAGGCAGGATCGGACGCTAATCTACCCGCATTCCCTTGCGAAATAAAGGTGATTGTTCTGGGATCTTTCTCACATTAATGCATTTCTAATTCTGGAACGACGGACATACCAACGCGCAGTCGTGGCAGGTCTGACTGGCCCGGTTCCAGCACGATTTTTACCGGCAGGCGCTGCACGACTTTGGTGTAGTTTCCGGTCGCGTTATCAGCAGTAATCGCCGCAAAAGTTGAACCTGTAGCAGGGGCAATACTGTCAACATGGCCGCGCAGCGTCACGCCTGGCAGGGCATCGACCGTCACTGAAACGGGTTGCCCCTGGGTCACATGGGCCAGCTGGGTTTCAAGGAAGTTTGCCACCACATAGCTTTGCTGCAAGGGGACGACCGCCAGCAGACGCGTTCCCGCCGCGACCCACGCACCCTGACGCACGGCCCGCTGGCCAACGCTGCCTGAAATCGGTGCGGTAATCTGCGTATAGGAAAGGTTGAGCTGCGCCTGATCGACGCTGGCCTGCATCGCCGCAATGTCCGCATCCGCCTGCTTCACGCTTGCCTGCAAGACGGCGACTTCTTTGCGTGCGGCCAGTACGGCAGCCTGGCTCTGCTTAACCTGCGCTGCCGCACTTAACATCGTTGAACTGGATTTCTGTTGCTCATCGGCGGTCGCGGTGCCGCTTTTCAGCAGGCGACGATAGCGGTCAGCATTTTGTCCTGCGTAGTTCAGCGTGGCCTGGCTGGCGCTAACGGCTGCTTCGGTCTGGGCGATGGTCGCTTTCTGCTGCTCCAGTTGGGCTTCTATGCTGCTGCGTTTCGCTTCGCTGACCTGAAGATTGGCGTTGGCAGTTTCCAGTGCCACACGATAGTCGCGGTCATCAATGGTGGCCAGCACATCACCGGCTTTCACCTGCTGGTTGTCAGTCACATTGACCGTGCGGATATAGCCGGACACTTTGGGGGCCACCAGCGTGTAGTCAGCGGCGATCACGGCATCATCGGTCCGCAGGTGATGGCGATTGATCGCTGACCAGATGAAAAAGGCGATGGTCAAAAGTACCAGCAGCAGCAGTACCAGCAAAGAGGTGCGTTTAGCAGGTGTGAAACTCATTGTTATGATCTCGATGTTTGCGGAGCTGAAGTTAACAGTGTTTGTGGCGGCCAGACGCGTTTTGGTAGCCAGGCGGTCAGAAGGATCAGCAGCAGTGCGAAGCCAATAATCATCAGATAGCTGTCGCTGAGGCTGAGGATCACCGCCTGGTGTTTCACCAGCGTGCTGAAATGGCTGAGATTCTCAACCGAGCTGGCCGATCCATCCGGCAGCAGCGGCATCATGCTGCTGGCCGTGTCGCTACGGGTGGCGGTCATCAGCCACGGGCGGTTACCCAACTGATCGACCAGCGTATGCGAATGGAATTTTTCCCGATGGGTGAGGAAATTTTCGACCAGCACGCCAGCGGCGACGCTGGAAAAACCCCGGACAGTATTAAACATGGCGGAAGCGAAGGGGCCCTCCGGTGGCAGCACCACGCTGGTGGCGCTCATCAGCACGGGCAGGATCATCATCGGCTGACCAAACGCCTGTAGCGCCTGAATTAACCAGAAATTCTGTCGCGCCCACTCCGAGGTGATCTGCATCCCCAGTACGCAGGAGAGGATCATCAGCCCGGCACCTGCCGTCAGCATCCAGCGGCAGTCAATCCAGCGCAGATTCAGTAAGGCCGCGAGCAGGGGGGCAATCACCAACTGCGGTAGCCCAATGGTCAGCGCCAGCGGAGCAAACTGCGCGGTGCGGAATCCTTCTATCTGACCGAAATACGCCGAGGGCAGGGCCGACCCCGACAGCGCGACCATCAGTACGCCCGCGAGGACCAGCAGTCCATGCGTCAGATTTTTACGTTGCAACATTTGCAGCCGGAACAGCGGCAGCGGATGGAACCATTCATTAATGAAGAACACGACCAGCAGTGCGGCGGCGCTCAGTAACATGCCGCTGATGAGCGGTGACTGGAACCAGTCCAGCCGTTCGCCCTGCGTCAGCGCCAGCACCAGCAGCGCGATACCGCTACAGCCAGTCAGCATCCCCAGTGCGTCAATCTGGCGGAAACGTTCGAGACGCAATGGGTCCTGCGGCAATCCGCGGCTAATCAGCAACGTGGCGATCATACACGGCGGGATCACCTGCCAGAAGGTGAACTGCCAGCCGACGGAATCGGTCCAGAAAGCGGCAAGTGACGCCGCCATATTCGGGCCAAACGTTGCCGTCATGGCATAAGCGGCCAGTCCGTAAAGCTTGATGCCGGGGGGCAGAAAGCGCAGGGCAACCGTCATCAGCATGGGGGGCAGCGCACCCCCAAAAATCCCCTGAATCACCCTGAGAGCGATAAAGCCTGAGGCATCGGTCACCAGCGGTTGGACTGCCGCAATCAGGCAGAATCCGAGGGTGACTGACAGCGTAAAACGGCGCAGTGAGAAGGTGACCGCAAACCAGGGGGCGATCATCATGGCGGCCACTTCTGCGGCCTGGTAAGCGGAGGTGATCCAGCTGCCGGTATCAAAATCGATCCCCAGCGCGGTGCGAATATCAGCCAATGCCAGGTCGGTCACGCGATCGTTAAGACCGGAGCTGAGCGCGGCGATCAGTACACCCACCAGGCCCAGCGCCAGGCGAAGAGTAAAAGGGTGCGGAGACGGCGGCATCGCCGCTGGCTGGCCATTCATAGCAGGTATCCCGGACGAGAATTATTATTATCGATGCAGTGTATTGCATCGTGATACATTGAGCGGAATATTACATGGTGATGCGCTGTATTGCAATGTGATACAGCGTGTCCAGTAAGCCAAATAGTGCTACAGTATTTGCCGATGACAAGGAAAGAGAATCCCTATGTTTGAGTCCGCAACCTGCCGTGATGACGAACGTATCGGCGGCATTCAGGTGATCACGCGCGCCGCGAAAATTCTTGATGCGTTGGGCGCAAAACCGAACGGAATGAGCCTCGGCGAAATCGCTCTGGCGGTCGATTTGCCGCGTTCCACCGTGCAGCGCATCGTCAACGCGCTGGATTCAGTGCAGCTGGTGCGCAGCCACGGCGCGGCCGGTGGCGTACGGCTTGGCCCGGCTCTGCTGCGGCTGATCGCCAACGTGCATACCGATGTGGTGGCTATTGCTCAGCCGTGGCTTCAGGCACTGTGCGACACCACCGGAGAAACCGTGTCGCTGGCCCGGGCCAGCGGCCTGCAGTTGGCGATTGTGCATTATGTTGTGGCTGACCGGGAACTGCGGGTGGTGCCACGCATAGGCATGAACCTGCCGCTCTACAGCACTTCCGGTGGCCGTGCGCTGCTGGCGCTGGAGAGCGATGACGCTGCCAGAGAATTGGTGGGTGAGGCTTATCAGGCCATTACCGAACTGACCGTGCGCGATTTCCCCGCGTTGCTGGCACATTTAACCGAAATTCGTCGTACCGGTCTGGCGTATGACCGGGGCGAGACGCTGGAAGGGATCTCCACGATGGCCGTGGCAATCGACACGATTCTGGGACGCTTTTCCATCAGTCTTTTGATCCCTGGCGCCCGTTTCCAGCGGCATGAAGCACGTAATCGCAAGGCGATCCTCAAATGCAAAGAGGCGCTGATCGATGAAATTGGAAAAGTTGCATTACGAGACTGACAGGAGAAGGGCTATGAAAACGCTTTTGGTCGCTGTTGATAATTCGGTGATTGCCCGCAAAGTGATTCAGCTTGCGACCGAACAGGCACTGGCCTTGCAGGCAGAGGTGGTGGTGCTGTGCTGTGTGGATGCCAGCTATGCGGCATCCGGTCCGTTTGATATTGAAGCGGGCGAAGATCCCGGCGACTTTGGTCTGGCGCTGGATGAGCAAAATACCGCAGAAGGCGTTGTGCGTCAGGCGTTAGCCGAGCTGCATCGTGCGGGTGTGGCAGCGCGTGGGCGCGTCGCTGCCGGAGAATCGGCAGAAACCATTGTGGCCCAGGCGAACAGCCTGAACGCAGCGATGATCATCATGGGTCGCCGTCATCTCTCCTCCTTTAACCGTCTGCTGAAAGGCTCTTGCAGTGCTGCGGTGATTGAACGTGCCAGTTGCCCGGTATTACTTGATGTGCGCGTCGACTAACATTTCTAACGGGCCGGTTATCCGGCCTGATAACGTCAGGGTTCTGTTTTGATTTCTCACGCTATTCTTGCCTCGCTGTTCTCCGCTCTGGTCTGGCTGGTCGTTTTGGGTGCCCTTTTCAAACGTAAAAAGATGGCCTCTGCCGTGGCGATCCTGCTGTTTTCGGTTCCGCTGCTGGTGGGGAATCTTTATTACTATGGTTGGGTCAGCCCGGCACGGGAAAAGCAGGCGGAAATTGATGCCGCCGCTGCCCGTCTGGCACAGCTCCCGGTCTGGCGTACGGTAAAAACGCAGCAACCCCTGCTATATCAGCAGGCGCATGATGAACTGATCGCTCAGCTGGAAGCCGGTATACCGCAGCAACAGGCGATTGAGCATCTGCGCCCGTTGGTGGCCGATCTGTTGAATCAGCGGATTAACGCGGCGCGTGACCAGGATCTGATTAACTATATGCAGGTTTCCCTGGAGCAGATGAGACAGATCCGCCAGCGTGGCCCGGAGCAGTGCTTCCGTTTCCTGTTTCCCCAGGTGAAAGGCGGGGTGAATGTCAGTGAACTGGTACCGAAAACCCTGACGGAGCGGGAGCTGCAGGCGATGGATGTATTGCTTAAGCACAGTAATGGCATTGAGCAACCCATTGATTTCAAACAGGGAAGGGAGCAGTTGCAGGCGGTGGTGCGTCAGTTGTATGCGCGCTGGGGAAGCGATCTGCAAACGTTAAACACGCCTGCGGAAGCCGGGGTGAATGAAGCGAAACTCTGCGACATGACCATTGACCTTTATCAGTCGGTTCTGGCACTTACTGGTAAGGATTCCGCCAACGTTCTGCGTATAATTATTAGCGGAACAGGTAATTAAGTCCAAAAAAAAGCCCGCTCGCCGCGGGCATAAGTCATTCTAATTATAGCAAAAAATTTCCTGGTGTTGCGCAGACATCTTGCGATGTCTGGGTGCATAGTCGCACTGAAATCGTTCTGACGCTATTCATCTCCCTGAATCGATTCAATCGGTAAAACATTGCATAACTTAAGTAAAATTATGCAAATGCGCTGGCGTCTGATAGCGCCGGGGGGCGGGGCAGCTCATGATGCGGCACTGGAAGAAGGGAGCCATGATGAAATCAAAAATAATCGGCGCATTTGCGCTACTGTTGCTGGCAGGTTGTACTTCCGGCAAACCCGGAGCCTATGAAAAGGTCGATGAAGATCCGGCAGTGAATACCGTTCAATACCGTTTTAATCCCGTCCGCGTGGATAAAACCGCGATGGAGAAAGACGTTGAGCGTTATTGTAGTGAACGCGGCTTTGATAAAGTTGAAGCGTTGCGGCCACAGGATAGTCATGTGCCCGGTCTGGTGAAAGCCTGGTATCAATGTAATTACAGTATTAAAAGCTAAAAAATAAGGGCGGGAAAATTCCCGCCCAATGTACTTATTTACCATTTATTTTATTTACCGACTTACGGCTTATTGCTGTGTGCAGGCTTTGCCCACCCTTCTAAAAATTCCTATCTGCCGCGTCGTGGGCCACCACCATGATGATAGCCGCCATGATAACCCCCACCGCCACCGTGATACCCACCGCCACCGCCATGATGAGGAGGGGCAATAATACAGCCGCTCAGCATAACAATCAGAGACACCACAGAGGTTGCTTTCATTATTGTTTTCATTGTTGTCTTCATGTTGTTCTCCTGCTCTTTTCAATGACTACAACTTTACGAAAGAAAAGTGGAGGAATAATGCGGTGAATGTAGATTTATTCGGGAAGTTATTTCCAAATAATTCATTATATCTCTCGAATGAATGAGAAGGCTTTAATGAAATAAGATAAGGATGAAAAAGGCAGTTTATTGGTGGGAATCGTCTGAATATACCCGTCATACTTCAAGCTGCATGTGCGTTGGCTACGTTTGCTCTCCCGAATCACTTACTCGAGTATGCTCATCGGGATTATGAGCTTCATTTCTGAAGCTCACCCTGTGGGCCAGCGTAAACGCTGTTCAAAATGGCCGTCGGCCAATTTGTCACTCACTTGCCGCCTTCCTGCAGCTCGAATTATTTTGGGTATAGTGGGAAATTAATGAAAACGCCCGCTGTCGTTATCGATAGCGGGCGTTAATTGACTGACGGGTGTTATCAGGCGTGTTGCAGTTCTTTCTTCGTTTCTGCCTGTTTATACGGCATCCGGATGGTGGCGGACATCAGCAGTGAAATCACCAGCAGCGCCATAATCAGGCTGAAGGTCACCGTAAAGCCACCGAACAGTGAGGCAATCAGCGATCCCATTACGCTCCCAATCCCGAAGCCCAGGTAAATCACGCCGTAGTTTTTGGTCAGGTTGTTCAGGCCGAAGAAATCGCTGACCAGTGACGGATAAACCGTGATAGTGCCACCGAAGCTGAAGGCGACGCAGGCAATGGCAATAAAGAAGCTGTTTTCATTCATGTGGCTGAACAGCAGGATGCTCATGCCGACCAGTGACACCACCTGTGCCAGGGTAATAACCCGGATACGTGCCACCTTATCGGACAGGACACCCAGTACCAGACGACCGCTCAGGTTGGCAATGGCAATGATGGTGACGGCATTGGCGGCGGTCTGCGCGCTCAGGTGTACCATGCTTTCGCCGATATCCTTCGCCACGCCAATCACATACAGGCCGCTCATGCAGGCGGTCAGGAACATCAGTGCCAGCATCCAGTACTGCGGCATACGCATGGATTCCGCCAGCGAGTAATCGCGTTTCTCTGCGGATTTGCTGCCGGATGGCTGCTGTGCAGGCGCATCTTTCATTAGCAGTGCGCCAATGATGATCATACTCATCGCCAGTCCGCCCCAAATCATAAAGGTGGTTTCCAGGCTATAGACGCTCAACAGATAGCTACAGATAAACTTGAAGCCAAGGCTGCCCAGGCCGTATGCGCCAATGGCACAGGCTGAAATCACCCCTTTGCGTTCCGGGAACCATTTCACGCAGTTTGATAACGTCATCAGATAACCTGCACCATCCGCCAGGCCGACCAGCAGGCCCGCGCTGAGATAGAGCATAAACAGGTTATCGGCCTGCGAGGTCAGCATCAAACCGACCGCCATCAGCAGCCCGGCGGCGATGGTGACGTGACGAACGCCAAAACGTTCCTGTAATTTTCCGGCAACGGATGAAGCCAGTGCCAGACCCAGACTCAGCAAACCGAACGAGAAAGCCACCTGACTGATTGTGGTATCCAGTTTCAGGGAGAGCTGCCCGTTAAACAGACTCCAGGTATAGACCGATCCCAGTGCAAACTGGGTAATGATGGTACCGATCAGGGTTAACCAGCGGGTGCGGTTAACGCTGCTGCCTGCAGTAGGTGTGTTCATGGATATCTCCCGATGGGAATGCTAAGAATCTTGAATTAGCACAATGATAAATTCGCCCCTGTGAGAGCGGGGGAAAAAAGGCATGAACTGCCATGAACAGGGAATGAAATGCCTTCAGGACGACATGAATGGCGGATATCGGGCATGGGCGCGGAATAAACGGCAGGGTTAGAACTTGATATATATCAAGTTATTAAGTGGAATTAAAGTTTTATCAGCGCGCGGCCGATGATAGTCATTGATGGTATGTCGATAGAACTTACCCGCATAACAATAAAAATCACTTTTCCTTTGGCTTATCTCTGATTGTCGATTTTCAATTTTATTTTCCGAGGTAATCATTATGTCGTGGGTTCCCGTTCGTTTATCAGGGAAATTGACGTTAGGTGGCATGTTTATGTTGTTGCTTACCTGCGTCATCGTCTACCTGGCGATTTCACTGCGCGGTCAGCCGCGTGTGATCGATGCCAGCAACAGCTTAATTCAGCAAACCGGTGAGAATATCGTCGGTCAGCTTAACCAGCAGCTTATCCGTATTGAAGGGGAAGGCGTCAGTCTGGCCCGCCTGGCCGAAGTGCTGCCACATGATGACGCGCTGGTGAAACAGGTCTTGCCACAAATCATCGACAGTAAAGGGGATAAAAGTATCGCCGGGGGAGGTATCTGGCCGGAGCCCAACGCGTTCAGTGAGGGGGTGGCTCGCCGCAGTTTCTTCTGGTCGCGTAACGCCAGCGGTGGGCTGGATTACTCGGACGGCTACAACGACCCGGCCGGGGCGGGCTATCACAATGAAAGCTGGTATACCTCAAGCCGCACGGCGTCTGCCAACAAGTGCAACTGGTCCGAAGTCTACCAGGACCCGGTTTCCAACGTGAATATGGTCACCTGTAGCGTACCTTACAGCCACGGCGGTGCTTTTGCCGGGGTCGCGACCTTTGATGTGCTGCTGGATAATCTTTCCGGTTTTATGCAACGCAACGGCAGCAATACCGGGGGCTATGCTTTCGCCCTCGACCAGGCCGGTAACGTGCTGTATTTCCCTGGCGTGAAAGATAAGGCACTGAAAAAATTCAGCGATCTGGCGCAGCAACAACCCTGGCTGGCCCCGATGGTTGCCGGGGTGAAAACGGCAGGGTCGGCCAGCGGCAGCACCACACTCAGTGCCATCAGCGATGAATGGCTGCACCAGGAGGCACAGGTCACCCTGTTCCGCATGGCGGATACCGGCTGGATAATTGGTCTGGTCACGCCTCAGGCCGCCGTTACCGCACTGGCGCACAACATCATGCAGGACATTTTTGTGCTGCTGATCCCGTCACTGTTCGTGCTGCTGATTGCCTCGTGGTTTATCTCGCGTCAGATTTCAGGGCGGCTGGAGTCGACCCGTAAAGCGCTGGATGATATCGCGCACGGTGATGGCGATCTGACCCGACGCCTGGATACCTCAGGCCGTGATGAAATCGCCGATATTGCCGTATCCTTCAACCAGTTTGTCGACAAGATTGCCGGGGTGATCACCAACGTGCAGTCGAGCGGTGTGCATGTGGCACACAACGCCAGCGGGCTGGAGCAGAGTAATCAGGAGCTGACCGACAAGATCAGCGAACAGGCGGCAGCGGTGGAAGAGAGTGCGGCAGCGATGGAGCAGTTGAATGCCACCGTGCAGCAGAATGCCGAGAATACCCGCCTGGCCGATTCCTTCACCGAGCAGACGGCGCAGATCGCCCGCAGCAGCAGTCATGTGATGCGACAGCTGATCGATACGATGGAGACCATCAAAGTCTCTTCCAGCCGTGTGGGTGAGATCCTCAGCGTGATTGATGGCATTGCGTTCCAGACCAATATCCTGGCACTGAACGCGGCGGTTGAAGCGGCGCGCGCCGGGGAGCAGGGGCGCGGTTTTGCCGTGGTTGCTGCTGAAGTCCGTGCGCTGGCCCAGCGCAGTGCAACGGCCGCACAGGAGATCAAAACGCTGATCGGTCAGTCCGACAGCAATGTGCTGACCGGCAGTAAGCTGGTGGAAGGCGCAGGACGTCAGTTAGAAGAACTGGTGAAAGATGTGCTGAAAGTGAAAGAAGTGGTGGGGGAGATCCGCGTAGCCGGTGATGAGCAGAGCAAAGGTATTGCCGAAGTGACGCTCGCCGTATCGCAGATGGAGCGTACCATTCAGCAAAATCTGGCACTGGTTCATCAGACAGCGGAAAATACTCACGCCCTGCATGCGGAAGCCTCGCAGCTGGCGGAAGATATTTCGGTGTTTAAAGTCGTGTAATCCCTTCCTGCCGCCCCGGTATCAGCCGGGGCGGCAGGATATCGCTTAACGAATATAACCGCGTATCACATCCGCAATGGCTTTATTCGCTTCACGTCCATCGCGGTGTTCCACTTCTTCCGCAATTTTCTCCAGGTACTTATTCAGCTTGCCGCCGGTCGGGACATTGCCGTAAGCGATGAGCATCTGGACAATATTTCTCAGCGCAAGAACTTCTAAAGAGAGGCGTTCAACAACGGGGTCTTTATCTGGCATAGGATGCTCCGGTACAACGGTCAATAACAATCCTTTTAGGTTACCCGCTATCCGTTCGAATCAATCGGCAGAGTATCGCTGTTTTTCGCACCGGTTTGTCACGTAAACCCCATTTTTCTCTGTCATTGTAAATGTCGGGACCACGGACCGCTAAAGGTTGAACCTGGCATCTTCAGAGGGCATGATCGCCCCTCGTTTTATAAAGGAGGCGTTATGCAGCAGTTGGCTACATTTCTGAAGCAATATGGAATAGAACCAGGTCACCCTACCTCGCTGATTGTGATTGTTGGCATCATTTTTCTTACCGCATTAATCGTGCATTTTATTCTGCACCGCATTGTCCTGCGGGCATTTGAACGGCGTGCGCAGGGCAGCAACCGCCTGTGGCTGCAAATCATTACCGGGAACAAACTCTTCCACCGGCTGGCCTTTATGCTTCAGGGGATGATCGTCAATCTCCAGGCCGTTCTGTGGCTGGAAAAGGGCAGCGATGCCGCCCTGATCCTGTCCACCTGCGCCCAGCTGTGGGTAATGATCTATGCATTGATGTCATTCTTCTCACTGCTTGACGTGATCGCTGGCCTGTCGCACCGGTTTGCGTTTGCTGCGCAGTTCCCCCTGAAGGGGATCTTCCAGGGCGTGAAGCTGCTGAGCGCAATCGTGATTGGCATCATGATGATCTCACTGCTGATCGGTAAATCCCCTGCGATCCTGATCAGTGGACTGGGCGCAATGGCCGCCGTGCTGATGTTAGTGTTTAAAGATCCGATCTTAGGGCTGGTGGCAGGCATTCAGCTTTCTGCCAACACCATGCTGAAACTGGGCGACTGGCTGGAGATGACGAAATACGGCGCGGACGGCGCGGTAATCGACATCGGGCTGACCACGGTGAAAGTGCAGAACTGGGATAACACCATTACCACTATCCCGACCTATGCCCTGGTATCCGATGCCTTTAAAAACTGGAGCGGCATGTCAGCCTCCGGTGGGCGACGTATTAAGCGCTGTATCAATATCGATACCACCAGTATCCGTTTCCTCTCTGATGCAGAGCATGAAAAACTGATGCAGGCACGCCTGCTTAAGCCCTATATGGCGGCGCGCCAGGAGGAGATTAACAGCTGGAACGGGCAGGGCGACGTTGCCGCTGCCTCCGTACTGAATCAGCGCGGTATGACCAACGTGGGTACGTTCCGCGCCTACCTGACTGAGTATCTGCGCCAGCATCCGTCGATTCGTAAAGACATGACGCAGATGGTACGCCAGCTGGCACCGGGCGCCGAGGGTTTACCCATTGAGATCTATGCGTTTACCAATACCGTTGCCTGGCTGGAGTATGAAAGCATTCAGGCCGATATTTTCGATCATGTCTTTGCGGTAGTGGGCGAGTTCGGCCTGCGGGTGCATCAGGCACCGACCGGCAGTGATGTGCGGGCGATTGCGGGAGTTGTTTCTTCTTAAATACTGTACTGAATAAGAAAGGGGCTAAATAGTTAGCCCCTTTCTGCAACGGATAAATAACGCGGATTCAGAAACTTTTTTTCTTACTGCGTCGCTGCCGCTGAAATAACCCGCCTGCCAGAGCGCCGATCACCGTTAAAAGGGAAGCGGTAATCAGAAACAAGCCAACGTTTTGATTCATCTCCTCATCACTGACCACCGGGCCGACGATCAGATCGGATAGTAGTGGGAATACAGCAAATGTTACGCCAAATCCCACAATCGTGCCCAAAAGCGAAAACAAAAACAGCCTCATCGCATCTTACCTTAAGTTACAAGAAGCCATGTGTTAGCACATTTTCGAGTAGCAAAAAGTCCAAAGTGGTTATTTTGGGTGACAGTCATCACACTTAATAATTAAATGTGCATGATGATATAAGCGAATGGATAGCAATGCTTCCGGACATTGATGGCTGATTTTTTCTTTGTTTTTCCAGATTCTCCCCATGAGTGAACTGTCTACCCTGGTGCCAGAAAAAGCGTAACTAACAGTGCAATACCCGATTACACCGGGTTGCAGCATGCAGCTGGGTGTGTAACGGGGATATTAATGGATTAATACGAGAAAATGCTGATGTCTGTTCAAAATGAAACTCACTCTGCCCTGAGGATCGTAAGACAAGCACGGAGATGGTGGAGCGAGTTTTGTGTGGAATTTGAAAGGAGTAAATACTATAAGGAGTTATCTGAAAGTGGGATATTTCCTGGTCGGTAAGTTGCATATGTAGCCAGTGAGATTTTACCTTTTATATCTGGGGAATATTTTGAGTCATAGCAATCCTCTTCACCCGCAGCAGTTGACGGTGTTTCAGGCCCTGGAGCTGGCGAATGCTCACTGGAACGCGGGCCAGGCGGCGCAGGCAGAGCAGCTCTGTTTACGGGTGCTGCAGGTCGCGCCATTACAGCACGATGCCCTCAATCTTTTGGGGATGATGATGCATGCCTACGGCAAGCCGGATCTGGCTCTCGATTATATCCATAAGGCCAGCCAGTCACCGGAGGCACCGGCAATCATTCACAGCAACCTGGCCGAGCTTTACCGCCAGAAAGGTTTGCTGCTGGAAGCCGAGCAAGCCGCCCGGCGCGCAACCGAACAAGAGCCGGAACTTGTCGCAGCTTGGAGTAATCTTGGAATCATTCTGCAGGAGGCCGGAAAATTCAATGCTAGCCTGGAATGCCTGAAATACGTTGCATCATTGCAGCCGGATAATGCCGAGGTGTACAACAATCTGGGCAATACTTACAAGCGTCTGGGCGATCTGCCCCGCGCCCACGACAGTTACCAGCGTGCCCTGACATTGCGCCCCGATTACGCCGAGGTGTACAGCAATCTTGTCTTACTGTTGATTGACCAGGGCCGTATTGATGAGGCTGTGGCCTCTGCCATGCGGGCGATAGATATCAACCCGCAGCTGGCTGATGCGTACCTAAATCTGGCGGAAATTGCGTTGTCGCGTATGCGCTATGCCGATGCGCTGCGCTGGGTCAACGCACTGCTGGCGTTTGCCCCACAACACGCGGGTGCGCTCACTGCACTTGCCCATATCATGAATGCCGATGAGCGTTACGAAGACGCTGTCGCCGCTGCACGTCACGCCCTGGCCATCGCACCGGATAGTGCCAATACGCATAAGATTTTGGGTAAAGCCTTGCAGGCGCTTGGGCAGTATAAAGAAGCTGAGCAGGCTTATCACCAGGCTGCGGCATTACCTGGTACGGTCGCCGAGGAAGCCCTGATTGCGCGTGCTGTGTTACTGATGGAAATCGGTGATAAGGACGCAGCGACGGCGGGCTTTGAACGCGCATTGGAACGTTTTCCTGATTCGCCGCGGGTTATCGCTGCGCGTTGCGATAACAAATTCTATCGGGCAGGCGACCCCGACGTGGTGGTCATGGAAGCCGCGTTAGTACGCGAACCTGCTCCCCCGTTGAATGAAAAAATGATGCTGCATTTTTCGCTGGGCAAAGCTTATCTGGATACCCATGATTCTGATCGCGCATTTTTCCATTTAAACCAGGGTAATGCGTTTAAACGGGCCTCTTTTCATTACGATGCCGCACAAACCAGTGCGTGGATGAAAAATATTGCTGCCGTTTTCACACCAGCTTTGATGGCACAGTTCAGCGGCGCTGGCGCTGCTTCTGACCGACCGGTGTTTGTCATCGGTATGCCGCGCTCAGGCACCACGCTGATTGAGCAGATTCTGGCCTCACATCCTGCGGTTTATGGTGCAGGGGAGTTGCGTGCGCTGGATCGGGCAGTGTCACGTGGAGGCCGCTTCCCGGATGATGTGGCGCACTGGAGCAAGGCCGATTTTGCCCATATTGGTGCGGATTACCTTGAGCAGGTGCGCCATCTGGCGCCGGATGCATTGCGGGTGATCGACAAACTGCCTGGCAACTTCCTCTATGCCGGATTGATTCCACTGCTGCTGCCCGGCGCGCGCATCATCCATTGCCGCCGCGATCCTGTTGATACTTGCCTGTCCTGTTACAGCAAGCATTTTTCTGGCGAGCAGCTATTCGCTTACCAGCTGGATGAACTGGGCCAGTTCTACCTGGCGTACCAGACGCTGATGGCACATTTTCGCCAGATTATGCCCGCAGAATGCTTCATCGAAGTTGATTACGAAGCTGTGGTCGACGACCTCGAAGGCCAGGCGCGGCGCCTGATTGATTTCATCGATCTTCCCTGGGACGACGCCTGCCTGACCTTCCACGAAACACGTCGCATTGTGCGCACGGCCAGCGTGGCTCAGGTGCGTCAGCCGATCTACACCTCCTCCAAAGGACGCTGGCACCGGCACGCGGCGCACCTCGGTCCTTTGCTGTACGCACTGGGTCTGGAGCCGCAATGAACCTCATACCGACAGATGTCCACGCCATTTTCCTGCAAGTTGACTCACTCCTGAAGGCCGAACGCTGGGCTGAGGCTGACGTGATGCTGTGCCAGGCGCTGGCCTCCGGTACCGGGCCAATTCCCTTGTGGCGGCAGCTCTATGTGGCGTTTCGCCAGCAAGGGAAGTTTGCCGAGGCGACTCAGGTGCTGGAGATGATCGTGCAGGCAACGCCCGGTGACGTGAGTGTGCGCTTCGACTTGTCTGAGATGTTGTTATTACAGGGCGAATTCACGCGCGGCTGGCGCGAATATCGCTTCCGTTACCGGCTCGACAACACCCGCATGCTTGAACGCCACATCGCTAAACCGCGATGGGAAGGGCAGTCTGTGCAGGGGAAAACGCTGCTTATCCACGATGAACAGGGTTATGGCGACACCTTTCAGTTTCTGCGGCTGGTACAGCAGGCGCAAGAGCGCAGCGGTGCCCATGTTGTGCTGGAGGTGAATCCGGAGGCTTATCACCTGGCGCGTGGCGTCAGCGGATATCACCAACTGATGGTGCGCGGGACGCTGCCGCCGCCCTTCGATTTCCACTGTGAACTGATGAGTCTGCCAGCGGCGCTCGGTTTACAGCTGTCGCATCTGCCGGGGAAAATGCCCTATCTGTTTGCCGATCCTGCCCGGGTAGAAAAATGGCGCGTACGCCTGGCCGACCTGCCACGCCCGTTAGTGGGGTTGGTGTGGGCCGGTCGTCCCACTCATGCCAACGATAAGCGCCGCTCGCTGACGCTGAGCGAACTGGCACCGCTGGCGCAGGAGGGCATCACCTTCCTGGCATTACAGAAAGGGCCAGCGGCCGAGCAGGCCGCCACGCCGCCACCAGGTATGTCGCTGCTGTCACTGAGTGATGAGATCCACGATTTCGATGATACTGCGGCCATCCTTTGCGTGATCGATACCCTGGTTTCTGTGGACTCCTCGCCGGTTCACCTGGCCGGTGCGCTCGGCCGACCAGCCTGGGTGCTGTTGCCTTTCCAACACGACTGGCGCTGGTTACAGCAACGTGAGGACTCCCCCTGGTATCCTGGCATGCGGTTGTTCCGCCAACCCGCGTCAGGGCAATGGCATACCGTCCTGCAAAACGTTGCCATTGCGTTAAAAACATTAAAGGATGTGCCTGAAGCGCACGGTCCTGCACAGCCTTAATCGCTGTTGCGGAGCAGGTGATACCGGTTGCTAACACCGCACGTCAGAATTGTACGATTCTAATGCAATAATCACTTGTTACAAATTTGTGGCTAATGATATAAGTTTAATCTTATAAATCATAAAAAATGCAGGGGCGGGGAATGTTAAAATATAGAATGAGTCCAGTGGCAGAAGCACTCAACAGACGCAAGGTGCTGGGCCTTTCTTTGGGGTCCGCAATGGTGTTGCTGTCGTCAGCACAGGCCTATGCAGCCTGTTTCCCCGTTAATATCTCGTCGACACTGGTGGGAACGACCGACTGCATCGACTGGTCTGCCGGGGACTTTAACATTGTCAGTGAGAGTGCACTTATTTCAACGGGTACCCCGCCCCTGGCGGCATCCTCCTCAGCGGGAGTATTAACCAATGACGGATTGCTGAGTGGGACATCCGTCGCCGCCCTGCAGAACACCAGCAACTCCTTGAGCGTTGTGAATGGCGGCAGGATCATCAGTGACACTTTCGGGATCTTAAATAACGGAACGATCGTATCGCTGGCCAACAATGCCGGAGGGACGATTTCCGGCACCACGGCAGGTATTCGGAACAACAGCCTCATTACGTCACTCAGTAATGGCAATATCATCTCGGGTGGCATTGGCATCCTCAATGCCGGTACGATCGGCACGTTGTCCAATACGGGAAGCCTCACCGGAACGACAGCGGGCATTCAGAGTACGGGTGCGATCACCAGCTTATTCAATAGCGGCACTATTTCTGCCAATAGTTACGGCGTTCAAGCTGATAACGGCAGCCTCATCACCTCGCTGGAGAATACCAGCACTGGCCTTATTGAAGCAGGGACAGGGGTTCTGGCTGGCAACCTTACTCCCTCGGGCGTGATCAATATCAACACGCTAACCAATGCCGGTCGGATTTCAGGGACGACTAACGTGGGTGTTGGCACCAGCGCCAACGCCACCATCGGTAGCCTGAATAACAGCGGGACTATCACCGGTGCTCTTGGCGCTGTCGCGAATTCCGGTACTCTCGGTGCGCTGGTGAACAGCGGAACCATTGCCAGCAGCAGCGGCTATGCCATTTATAACGCTTCAATTGGTACCCTGGGGCCGATCACCAACAGCGGCCTGGTCTCCGGTTTGATCGGTAATTTATCCAGCCGCAGCATGACTATCAACGGTGGCAGCGATACGATCTTCGGTACCCTGACCGGTGCCAGTGGCGGCATCGGCAGTGCCGATATCGGGACGATCTCAAGTAACGCCGCCAGCCTCTATTTCGCGTCCGGCAATCTGCTGCTCAACGATAAAATCAACGTCGGCAGCAATTACGTGAACAACACGGGCGCGACGTTGCAGGTCAATAACCTTATCAGCATCACCGGCAATTACACTCAGAGCGCCCTGGCGACATTGCTGGTCGGTGTCAGTGATTCAGCAATAAGCAGCGGGAATGATACCGATACCGGCTATGGGCGTCTGATTGTCAGTGGTGCCGCAACCATCGAAAGTGGTTCGACTGTTTCACTCAAGGCACTCAATACCTACAGCTTTGCGGCAGGACAGCGCTACGTGGTGATCACCGCTGCTACCAGTGGCACCGATTACAATGCCGATTCCTTAAATTATTTGGCCTCCGGATACAGTGGGTTAAACACGGGTGCCGCTGTTGTCAATGGCAACACCAGTAGCCTGGTGGTGACGCTTGGCAATATTATTAATCCGACCAATCCTACTAACCCGACCAATCCTACTACCCCTTCCACCAGCTACGCCACGACTGGCAACGCGATCTCATCGTTGAAGGGACTGAAGCAGTACTCCGGCATTGCCCCGGGACTGCTCGATCTGTATAACGCCTCCCTGGCCATTGACTCTACCCGGGAAGCAAACAAGGTGGGTGAGCAGTTATCACCAGTACAGAACAGCAGCGCCAGCCATGTGGCCTCAGTTGCAACATTCGACGCAGTCAGCGTGGTCGGTCAGCGAGTTGATGCCGTGCGTCTGGCACAATCGCATGGCATGCGTGGTGTGGCTACCGGTGATGATCCTGCTGAGTGGTCTGCATGGGGGCAGGTGTTTGGCGGCCATGCTAATCAGGGGATGGTGGATGCTGTCAGTGGTTATAAAGCGAATTACAGCGGGCTGGTACTGGGCGGCGATCGGGGCTTGGGAGACGCCTGGCGCGCCGGTGGTGCCCTGACCTACAGTTACACCTCGGTTCATGGCGAAGATAATCTTTCCGGTAACAAGACGGGCGTTGACTCATATGGCCTGATTGGCTATGCCAGCTATACCGGTGAACCCTGGTTCGTTAACCTTTCGGCCAGTGTAACCCAGCAACGTTACGACACCACGCGCAATGTGAGTGTGACGGGTTACTCCGATACGGCGCAGGGCAAGTTTGATGGGCAGCAGTACGTCACCAAAGCGGAGTTTGGTTATCCGCTGGCCGTGGCGGACGCCACCACTCTGACGCCGCTAGCCAGTCTGAGCTACAGCTATCAGACGCTGGACAGTTATCAAGAAAGCAGCGGTAATGGTTCAGCCCTGTCAGTAGAAGGCAGCCATAATAACGCGCTGCGTAGCGGACTGGGCGCACGTCTGGATAAATCATTCCAGACAGGCTTTGGCGATGTTGTGCCTTATGTACAGGCTGTCTGGACCCATCAGTATAATCCTCAGCGCAGTGCCACTACCGCCAGCTATATTGCTGATACAGCAGGTGAAACCAGTTTCACCACCTTTGGTGCTTCACCCGTTGAAGACACTGCCGATCTGTCTGTTGGTGCTACCGTGGTTAAATCAGACACGCTCAGCCTGACCGCGCGTTATAACGCGCAACTCGGTGAGCAGTACAAAGGGCAGACCGTCACTTTGCAGGTACGTCAGCAGTTCTGATCCGTTCCCGTCACCCGAATACCGCTTCTGAGAAAGGCCTCTGAAGCGGTATTTATCCCTCGCGCATGTGCCAAAATAATGATTCTTATCGAATGAAGAAAAACAGACATGCCACGACAAGTCCACTGACCCGGGCCTTTCGCATGTCGATCTCCTCGGGGCAACGTTATCAGTATGCAGGACGACCTCTAAAAGTGAATAGTGCGTTTTAGCGGGATACTTACAGCTGCTGCCGGATCCCAAAACCGCACCCAAAAGCCAGAACAGAAACCGTTTCACCGCACCTTCCAGACCCCTCCTTTAACGTAAAGTCATAAAGCCCATGTAGTAGTACATTTCCGTTTAGCGAAAAGTCCAATGTTGATGATGGCTTCTTAATGCCTACTTTTGTTTGCCTGTCGACCAGCGACATGAACTGGCTGGTTCATGGTTTTTACGATGCGTATAAATAGCCCCGTAAGCCGATGGAGTGAGTTCTTACGCTCTCACAAATGGCTCAATCGACAGGGTGTCATACACAGAGTTATCTCAAAAAAACATCATGCAAACAGAGGCTTTTATGACATATCCAACAAGCAAACTGAATGGTCTGGTCGGCTTTGCTAAAGCCGCCAATGTGACAGGTGGCTGGAATGGCTCGGTGGTGGAAATTAATACGTTGGCGCAGCTTAACCAGTATGTAGGTGACAGCACGGCGCGGGTACTAGTGATCAACAGTAATATCACCGCCTCAAGTCTGACGAAAGTGAATCTCGGTTCGAATAAAACTATTATTGGTTCATTCCAGAATCGCACCTTAAACAATATCCATTTCCGTGCGACGACCACCTCGCAGAACATTATTTTCCAGAATCTGATTTTCCAGCATTCAGTGAATATTAAAGCCAATGATGATATCCAGCTTTACCTGAACTACGGCAGTAAATACTGGATCGATCACTGCTCATTCGTCGGTCACACCTGGTCAGATGGTGACGGCAGCCTGGATAAATTGCTGTATATCGGTGAGAAAGCTGACTACGCAACCATCAGCAACTGCTATTTCGGTAACCAAAAATACGGGCTGATTCTGGGGCACCCGGCAGATGATAATGATGCAACGTATAACGGTTATCCGCATCTAACCATTTGCCACAGTTACTTCGATAATATGGAGGTCAGGGCACCGGGACTGATGCGTTATGGCTACTTCCATGTTTACAGTAACTATATCAACAAGTTCCAGCTTGGCTTTACGCTGGCTCAGAACGCAAAAATTATTTCTGAAAATAACTACTTCGGTGAGGGCAGCGCGAATAAAGGCATGCTGGATGATAAAGGCAACGGCACCTTTACTGATACAGGCAGCGTGCCTGCCATTACCAACCAGAAGTCGCCGAAGAGTCAGTGGACAGCGGCATCAAACTACGCTTATAGCGCAAAATCGGCGGCGGATGCGAAAACGTTTGCGGCTGCTAATGCCGGGGCGAAGTCTACGACGCTGGTATTTGGTGGTTAACGGGAGGTAACGGAAGCCCGCACACGCGCTGAGGTATCCCCACAAAAATGAATGGCTGATCATTCGGCTTCAGGTCTGAGGCCAGTTTGAGCACGCCGGATCGGCAAAAGACGCATCCATGCGGGCCTCGGCACGCGGCGTCCCTGCCGCGTGACGTCCGGCTTACCTCAAACTGACCCCATCCCCGCAGAACGATTGCTCGCTGTGGGTATTACAACCCCCACCACGTGACAGTCTCTGCGGATTGATTTGAATCAGGATTAAAGAAGGTGGCTGCCAATAATGCAGGTCTTGTTTTTTGGGGATCCCTCAGCGCACACGCGGACTTTATCCTATCGTGGGGCGGCGGTGTAACCGTCCTGCGTCATCATTCTATTCATATTCAGAGATCTCCCCACATATTCATCCAGATAAAAGCGATAATAATTATAAATGAGATTTATCTAATGAAGAAAAGGAAGCATGCTATTCCTGTCATGATCCCTGTTGCCCATTTCCATTTTCTGGATTTTTCAAAGTAAAAAAAGCTTATCTGGGATATCAAGATAAAAAACAGAATAACACCAGAAAGAATCTTTCCATTATTACTGTTGTTAATCAATGATCCTTGATGGATCATTGGGTCCATATCATAGATAACATCATATTTATCCACCGTAGATAAATAAATGGCCATCATGCCCAGCAGGTAAAAAAGAATAAATACAAACCTGATAAATTTATTCATGTAAATATAATCCTATAGCCAAACCAGCCTGTTGCGGAGCGCGGATGCAACAAACCACTATGAACGGGTCATTTAGATGGATCTTGAGTTTAAAAGGGTTTTTGCGAACTACTGCGTAGGGCGACAGGATAGGAAAATGGTGTCCCCTGCAGGAATCGAACCTGCAACTAGCCCTTAGGAGGGGCTCGTTATATCCATTTAACTAAGGGGACAGCGGCGCGCAGTATAGCCTGTTTCGCGCCGCAGATTAACCACTTACCCGCCTGACTGCGCGTTTTACCATCAATCCGGCTGATTTTCTGCCTCTTTCTTCTCTTTGCGCTTCGCCTCAGCTGCGGCTTTCGCTTTGGCTTTGTTGCTCATGTCGTTACGGATCTGTGCATGGCTGATCAGGGCAAAGATAAAGGTGCCGCCAATGATGTTGCCGGCAAGGGTTGGCAGCGCAAACGGCCAGATAAACTGCTGCCACGGCAGGTCGCCGCTGAACACCAGATAGAAGATCTCCACCGATCCCACCACGATATGCGCCAGGTCACCCAATGCCACCAGCCACGTCATCAGGATGATCACCCAAATCTTAGCGGCGCCCGCAGACGGGAACATCCATACCATGGTGGCAATGATCCAGCCGGAAACCACCGCGTTGGCAAACATCTCCATCGGGCTGTTCTCCATCACTTTCTGGCTGATGCTGACAAACGCCCCGCGTACGGCGTCGTCGAAAATGGGCAGGTGGTTAAAGGCCAGCGCGGCCAGCGCAGTGCCAATCAGGTTACCGCCCAGCACTAACCCCCACAGACGCATCAGCAACAGAAAATTCCCGCCGTTCGGTTTATGCATCACGGGCAGCACGGCAGTGACGGTGTTCTCGGTAAACAGCTGCTGCCGCGCCATAATCACGATAATAAAGCCGAAGGTGTAGCCGAGGTTCTCCAGCAGAAACCCGCCGGGAACATCCTGCAGATTGACGTGGAAGATGCCTTTTGCCATTAGTGAGGCCCCCATCGACAGCCCGGCCGCTATAGCAGAAAACAGCAGGGCGAGGGCATCACGCTCCAGCTCTTTCTCCCCCTCCTGGCGGATCTGCTCGTGTACGGCGGCAGCCTGCGAGGGCAGGGCTTCTTCATCCACCTCAATCTCTTTGCCCTGTTCGCTTTCCTCACTCTCAACCTGATTATCATTATCGTTTTGTGTGTTTTTCATCTTTCCCCCAGAGAATAGCGTTCCCTCTTAAGCGTAGCGGGTATTATCCGACGCGATGAAATGTAACCTGCATTAATAAGAAGAGTAACAAAGCTTTAACCCAGGCGTGAAACCGTGCAAAAAAGCGCCATAGCCCGGTTTTTCAGGGGGGGAAGACGTGCCTTATGCCGCCTGGTCAGCGTAGGCAGACACACAGTTTGTGGTACTATCCTGCATCAAATTTAACAATGTGCGATTTTCCTCCCATGCTGGCAGCCCAAAATCTGACATGTGTTCGCGATGAGCGGACGCTGTTTAGCGATCTCAGTTTTACCGTGAAGGCCGGCGATATTGTGCAGGTGGAAGGGGAAAATGGTGCAGGAAAAACCTCGTTGCTGCGTATTCTGGCCGGGCTCAACCGGGCAGAGCAGGGCGACGTGCTCTGGCAGCAGCGCAGCATTCAGCAGGAGCGTGAAAACTATCACGCCAGCCTGCTTTACCTCGGCCATCTGCCGGGGATCAAAGCGGTATTAACCCCATTTGAAAATCTCAGCTTCTGGCACGCGGAGCGTTCGCCGGAGGAACTCTGGCAGGCGCTGGAGCAGGTTGACCTTACCGGCTATGAAGACGTTGCGGTGTCCCAGCTCTCCGCCGGGCAGCAGCGGCGCGTGGCGCTGGCGCGTCTGTGGCTGTCAGCGGCACCGCTGTGGATACTGGATGAACCCCTGACCGCCATTGATAAATCGGGTGTGGACCAGCTGATAGCCAGGCTGGTGCTTCATGCCGATCGGGGCGGGGCGGTGATCCTCACCACGCACCAGGAACTGCCTGCGACCGTGCGTCATCTCAGCCGCATTCGGCTGACGGATGGGATGGCCTGATGTTCTGGCGCGTATTGCAGCGTGAACTGCGCATCGCTTTTCGTAGCGGGTCAGAAATTATCAACCCGCTGTGGTTCTTTCTGATTGTTGTCACGCTGTTTCCCTTAGGCATCGGGCCGGAGCCGCAGCTGCTGGCGCGCATTGCACCTGGCATTGTCTGGGTCGCGGCGCTGCTCTCCTCGCTGCTGGCACTGGAGCGGCTGTTCCGTGATGATTTTCTCGATGGTTCGCTTGAGCAGCTTCTGCTGTTGCCCACGCCGCTGCCGTTGACGGTGCTGGGCAAAGTGGCCGCACACTGGATCGTTACCGGGCTGCCGCTGCTGCTGCTGTCACCGCTGGTCGCCTTGTTGCTGTCGCTGGATTTTGCCAGCTGGCGCGCGGTGGCGCTGACTTTGCTGCTGGGCACGCCGACGCTCAGTTTCCTCGGCGCGATTGGTGTCGGGCTGACGGTGGGGCTGCGTCGTGGGGGCGTATTACTGAGTTTACTGGTGTTGCCGCTGGCGGTGCCGGTACTGATTTTTGCCAGTGCAGCCATCGATGCTGCGGGCCAGGGGCTGCCGATTGACGGCTATCTGGCCATTCTGGGTGCCCTGCTGGCAGGGAGTGCCACGCTGGCACCTTTTGCCACGGCGGCTGCATTACGGGTGAGCGTTCACTAACCGGCGAAAAGACCGGGAGTACGCCGTTTTAGCGCGAACTTACGCCAGACGAATGATCTTTAATTGTGAGCAAAAACATCATGTGGAAATGGATACATCAACTGGGCAAGCCCGATCGGTTGTACCGATTATGCGGACGCCTGGTGCCGTGGTTTGCGATCCCGGGCGTGGCTGCGCTGCTGCTGGGCTGGGCGTGGGGGTTCGGTTATGCTCCGCCAGCATCTGAGCAGGGTGACGGTTTCCGCATCATCTATATCCACGTACCGATGGCCATGTGGTCGATGGGCATCTATGCCGCGATGGCGTGCGCCGCCTTTATCGGGCTGGTGTGGCAGTGGAAAACAGCTGACCTTGCCATGATGGCCATGGCCCCAATCGGTGCGGTGTTTACCTTTATTACGCTGGTTACCGGCTCCGCCTGGGGCCGACCGATGTGGGGCACCTGGTGGATGTGGGATGCTCGTCTGACGTCCGAACTGGTGCTTTTGTTCCTTTATATGGGCGCCATTGCGCTGTATCACGCCTATGATGACCGCCGCATGGCCGGGCGCGCCGCGGGGATTGTGATCCTCGTTGGTGTGATTAACCTGCCGATTATTCATTACTCCGTAAAGTGGTGGAATACCCTGCATCAGGGCTCGTCCGGGGTACTGTTACAGGCCGTTGACCCGACTATGCGGGCACCGCTGTACTGGTCAATCCTGGGCGTGTGGCTGGTGTTTATTACCCTGACGCTGATGCGCCTGCGTAACCTGCTGCTGCATACCGAGCGCCATCGCCCGTGGGTCGCGGAGCTGGCCGTCAAGGGAGGGCATCACCGATGACACCTGCTTTCTCTTCCTGGCATGATTTCTTTGCCATGGGCCGTTACGGCTTCTATGTCTGGCTGGCCGTGAGCTGCACCCTGATCCCGCTGGTTACGCTGTTGATACATACGCTGTGGCAACGCCGCCGTCTGCTGGCTGACATCCGTCAGCGCCATGCCCGTGAGCAGCGTATTCGCGCAGCAAAAATGAAAAAAGCCGCCACCGCGGCAGGAGAACGATCGTGAATCCCCGTCGTAAAAGTCGCCTGATTCTGGTGATGTTGATATTAATCGGGCTGGGGCTGGCAACGGCGCTGGTGATGTACGCGCTGCGTTCCAATATTGACCTGTTTTACACGCCTGGCGAAGTGATCAACGGCAAAGGCGCTCAGCAGATTAAGCCGGAGCCGGGCCAGCGTCTGCGCGTGGGCGGCATGGTGATGCCGGGCAGCGTTAAACGCGATCCGAACACCTTGCAGGTCTCGTTTAAACTCTACGATGCGGTGGGCGTGATTAGCGTCAGCTATGAGGGCATTCTGCCGGATCTGTTCCGCGAAGGGCAGGGCGTGGTGGCGCAGGGCGTATTGCAGGACGGCACCCACGTACAGGCCAAAGAAGTGCTGGCCAAACATGATGAAAAATACACGCCACCCGAAATTGAAGATGCGATGAAGAAAAATCACCGTTCCCCGGCGGCAATCAGCGCGAGCGGAGGCCAGTCATGATGCCTGAAATCGGCAGTTTCCTGCTGTGCCTGGCGCTGGCGTTTTCGCTGCTGCTGAGTGTTTATCCGTTATGGGGGGCCGCGCGTCAGGATGCTCGTCTGATGGGGCTGGCGCGTCCGCTGACTTACGGGCTGTTTACCTGCATTGCCGGGGCCTTCTTGATCCTCGTTCATGCCTTTGTGGTGAACGATTTCAGCGTGGCTTACGTGGCGACCAACTCCAATACCTTATTGCCGGTTTACTACCGCATTGCCGCCACCTGGGGGGCGCACGAAGGCTCGCTGCTGCTGTGGGTGCTGTTGCTCAGCGGCTGGACGCTGGCGGTGGCGCTGCTCAGTCGCGCCATGCCGGCGGATGCCATTGCCCGGGTGCTGGCGGTAATGGGGATGATCAACCTCGGTTTCCTGCTGTTTATCACCCTGACCTCGAACCCGTTTACCCGCACACTGCCGGACTTTCCGATAGAGGGTAGCGATCTTAACCCTATGTTGCAGGATATCGGGCTGATCTTCCATCCGCCACTGCTGTATATGGGCTATGTCGGTTTCTCCGTCGCTTTCGCGTTTGCCATTGCCTCGCTGATGGCCGGGCGGCTGGATACCGCCTGGGCGCGCTGGTCGCGGCCCTGGACTACGGCGGCCTGGGTGTTTCTCACCATCGGGATTGTGCTTGGCTCGGCCTGGGCTTATTACGAGCTGGGCTGGGGCGGCTGGTGGTTCTGGGACCCGGTCGAAAATGCCTCCTTTATGCCGTGGCTGGCCGGGACCGCGCTGATCCACTCACTGGCCGTGACGGAAAAACGTGGCACCTTTAAAGCCTGGACGGTGCTGCTGGCAATCACCGCCTTCTCCCTCAGTCTGCTGGGCACCTTCCTGGTGCGCTCCGGGGTGCTGGTATCGCTCCACTCGTTTGCCTCCGATCCGGCGCGCGGCATGTTTATCCTCGCGTTCCTGATTATCGTCATTGGCGGTTCGCTGCTGCTGTATGCCATCAAAGGCGGTAAGGTACGCAGCCGGGTGCAGAATGAGGCCTGGTCGCGCGAATCCTTCCTGCTGGGGAACAATGTGCTGCTGATTGCCGCGATGCTGGTGGTGCTGCTGGGTACGCTGCTGCCGCTGATACATAAACAGCTCGGGCTGGGCACCATCTCCATCGGTGAACCTTTCTTTAATACGCTGTTTACCTGGCTGATGGCTCCGCTGGCGTTGCTGATGGGCATCGGCCCGCTGGTGCGCTGGCGTCGTGATGAGCCACAGAAACTGTGGAAGCGTCTGGGGCTGGCGCTGGTCGTCACGCTGCTGCTGTCGATTGTTCTGCCGTGGCTGATGCACGATCGCATTGAGGCGATGACGGTGGTCGGCCTGCTGATGGCGGTGTGGGTGATTATCCTGACGCTGATGGAACTGCATGAGCGCGCCACGCATCGCCATGATTTCTTCGCTGGCCTGCGTCATCTGTCGCGCAGTCACTGGGGCATGGTGCTCGGCCATCTGGGTGTTGCCGTGACGGTGATCGGCATCGCCTTCAGCCAGAACTACAGCGTGGAACGTGATGTGCGGATGAAAGAGGGCGATAGCGTGAGCGTTGCCGGGTATCAGTTCACACTGCGCGGTGTGGTGCGTCTGGTCGGGCCGAACTATTCCGGTAGCACAGGTGTGATTGACGTCACCCGCAACGGGAAACATGAAGCGACCTTGCAGGCGGAAAAACGTTTTTACAGTGCGGCACGCACCATGATGACCGAAGCGGCCATCGACGGCGGCTTCACGCGCGATCTCTATGCGGCGCTGGGCGAAGAGCTGGAGGGTAAATCCTGGGCTGTACGCCTCTATTACAAACCTTTTGTCCGCTGGATCTGGTTTGGTGGTGTCTTTATGGCGCTCGGTGGGGTGCTGTGCCTGCTGGACCCGCGCTACCGTTCGCGTCGTAAAGCACAAAAGGAGCTGGCATGAACAAGAAAATTCTTTATCTCCCTCTGGTGCTGTTTTTGCTGCTGGCGGCGGCGCTGCTGTGGCAGTTGAGCCGAAACGCCAACGGCGATGACCCGACGCGGCTGGAATCGGCGATGGTCGGTAAGCCGGTCCCGGTCTTCAAACTGGAGTCACTGGACCAGCCGGGTAAAACCTTCGATCAGTCGGTGCTGAATGACGGCAAGCCGATCCTGCTGAATGTCTGGGCCACCTGGTGCCCGACCTGCCGGGCGGAACATCAGTATCTGAATACGCTGGCTGCAAAAGGCGTTCGCGTTGTGGGGATGAACTATAAAGACGATCGTCAGAAAGCGATCACCTGGCTTAATACGCTCGGCAACCCTTATGCCCTGAGCCTGTACGACGGTGACGGAATGCTCGGGCTGGATCTGGGTGTGTACGGTGCGCCGGAGACGTTTCTGATCGATGGCCACGGTATTATCCGCTATCGCCACGCCGGTGATATGAACGACCGCGTATGGAACGAGGAAGTGAAACCCCTGTGGGAAAAATACAGCCAGGAGGCCGGATCGTGAAAGCTTATCTGATGCTGCTGGCGCTGGTGCTGTTCAGCGCGGGTGTGCAGGCTGACAACATCGACACCTACTCTTTTGCCACCGTGGATCAGGAGCAGCAATATCGCCAGCTTACGGCCTCGCTGCGCTGCCCGAAGTGCCAGAACAACAGTATTGCCGACTCCAATGCCATGATTGCCGGTGATATGCGGCTGAAGGTTTACCAGCTGTTGCAGGCAGGGCAAACGCCGGAGCAGGTGAAAGCGTATATGGTGGCGCGCTACGGCAATTTTGTTTCTTATCAACCGCCGGTGACGCCGTCGACGCTGATCCTCTGGGCGGGTCCGGCGCTGTTTGTGATTATCGGCACGCTGGTGATTATTCTGCGCAGCCGCAGGCGTGCTGAGCACGTCGCGCTGGATGCGGAACAGCAGCAGCGGCTTGATACCCTGTTAAACCATGACGAGAAGCAGCCATGAGCACACTGTTCTTAACCATCCTGTTGCTGCTGGTCGCCGCCTGTGCGCTATTTTTACTGGCAGGTGTACGCAACAAGCGGGGAAGCACCGCCGATCGCGATCGGCTTAATCAGGCTTTCTATCATCAGCGCCTGCGTGAGCTGGAAGAGGATGAAGGGCAGGGTGTGGTGGCAGAACGTCCCGAGATGGTGCGCGAGTTGCAGGAAACGCTGCTACTGGATATTCCCCAGACCCCTTCTCAAACATCCCGTCAGGTCAGCCGTTGGGCACTGCTGCCGGGCGTGGTGATCCTGCTGCTGGTGAGTCTCGGCTTCTACGTTAAAACCGGAGGGCTGCAACAGGTCCTGGCCTGGCAGCAGGTGAAAAACGAGCTGCCTGCGCTGCGTGCACAGGTGATGGATCCGCAGGCGCGGCCGCTGAGTATGGAACAGCTGGCACGTCTGGCTCTGGGGGTTCGCAGCGAGTTGCAGCGCACGCCGGATGATGTTGAAAACTGGAAGATGCTCGGCCGGCTGGGTATGGTGCTTAACAATGCCAGCATGGCCAGCCAGGCTTTTCGTCATGCCTTGCAGCTGGCACCGACCGACATTGATGTTCGCCTGAGCTATGCTGAAGTACAGACCCGCTCGAACGATCCGCAGGATAATCGTGAGGCGCTCATGATGCTGGAAGCCATGGCCGTGCAGTATCCTACAAATGAGCAGGTGCTGGGGCTGTTAGCCTTTAACGCGTACAACCAGCAAGACTATGCGCAGGCGGTCACGACCTGGCAGAAAATGCTGTCGTTGTTACCGGAAAATGACGGACGCCGGGTGATGATCCAGCGCAGTATCCAGCAGGCAGACAGCGCTTCCGGCAAAGAAAAAAGCCACCTGGCGTTAACCATCAGCCTGTCACCTGAAGCAGAAAAAATGTTACCCGCGAACGGAGTGTTGTATATTTCTGTGTCTGACGGCGTTTCTCAGGTTCCTGTAGCCGTGAAAAAGAGTCCGTTGAGCCATTTTCCTTTATCGATCACGCTGGATGACAGCAATGCTATGATGCCGGATCGGTTGTTATCCTCGCAGCATCAGGTGCAGGTTCGCGTGCGAATATCGCGCGATGGCAGCGCTTACCGTTCACCTGGTGACTGGTTCGGGCTGACTGAAGTACTGCCTTTTGCCGGTCAGCAGCAGATTGCCGTGGAAATTAACCGGCAGTAGTGGACGATAATTTATAACAGTACAGGGAGAAAACGATGAACTATCGCCTGACGGGCTTAGTGCTGGCTAGCGTACTGATGGTGGGATGTGCCACTTCTGAGACGGCGAATGAGCCGCAGGGCCATGCCGACCCTCTGGAAAGCTTCAACCGTTCTATGTTCGACTTTAACTACAATGTGCTGGATCCGTATGTTCTGCGCCCGGTTGCGGTGGTCTGGCGTGATTATCTGCCGCAGCCTGCACGTAACGGGCTGGGCAACTTTTTCAGTAACCTGGAAGAACCCTCTTCAATGGTGAACTATTTCATTGAGGGTAATCCGTATAAGGCGATGGTGCACTTCAACCGTTTCTTCCTGAATACGCTGTTGGGTATGGGCGGTCTGATTGATGTGGCCTCCATGGCTAACCCGAAACTGGCGAAAGAAGAGACCCGTGCTTTCGGTAGTACGCTGGGGCATTACGGCGTGGGATATGGCACGTATGTCGAAGTCCCTGGCTACGGGGGTTTTACGCCGCGTGAAGATATTGGCGGGCTGGTCGATGATGTTTATCCGCCGCTGCTCTGGCTGACCTGGTGGATGTCTGCGGGTAAATGGGCACTGGAAGGGATTGAAACCCGTGCACAGCTGCTCGACTCCGATGCTATTTTGAGAAATTCTAACGATCCTTACGCATTTATGCGTGCGGCTTATTTCCAGTATCATGATTTCCTCGCCAGCGATGGAAAATTAATTCCGCAGGAAAATCCAAACGCCGCCGCAATTAAGGGTGATTTGGGCGATATTGATTCGCAGTAAATAATAAAAAACCCCACGGAAGTGGGGTTTTTTATTCGCGTTGATAAAGCGCAGTGATCAGAACTTATAGTTAAAGCTCGCACCGTACAACCAGGCTTTACCGCTGGAAGTAAAGGTATAAGGTGTCGCCTGGCCACCATTTTGGGCGGTGGCAACCGGATCATTCCCTTCTTTAACCGTGACTTTTTGTCCGTGCATATAAGAAATACCGACATCCACTGACGCATCTTTATTAAAGGCGTAAGAGGTACCCGCGCTCAGCCATAAACGGTCCTGGTCAGGAATAGAGATGGAACGTTTATCCGAAGGAACCGGGCTGTCATCGAAGGCAATACCGGTGCGGAAGGTCCAGTTATCATCGTAGAAGTAACTGGTACCCAGCGCGATGCGGTAGGCATCGTGGAAGCTTTCATCTTTAACGAACAGGTCCTGACCATTGCTGCCGGTCGCTCTCAGCTCCTGGAACTGGCTCCAGCTGGTATACGCCAGGCTGTAGTGAACGGCCCACTGTGGTGCAACTTTGTGGTATCCGGAGACTTCCCACATTTCAGGCAGGTGCAGTGACAGGGAGCCTGAAACCGTATTACCACCAGTACCGGACGGCAGACCAAATTGACCGCCGATCGGGTTGTAGGCCACCGGAATATCACTGCTGTAGTCACCGTCAAAGTCGATTTTCACTTCTGAACGGTAGCTCAGGCCAAAGCGGTTCTTATCATCCACTTCATAAAGAATACCGGCGTTCCAGCCGTAGCCCCATTCATCGCCTTTCAGATGAGCAATCTGGGTATCAGCCGGTGCGGCAGGTAAACCTGCGGCGGGCAGGAAAGCGCCCAGCTCACCAATATTACGTTCGATTTTCGCTTTCGCATAAACGGCATTGACGCCGACACCCATGCTGAAGTGCTGGTTAAGACGATAGGCGGTGCTGAGGTTAAGGTTCATGGTCAACAGATCGGTGGTGCCCGCAAAAGGACCGCCGGCATATCCATCGTTAAACTCGGTGGCGAGACCATAATTACTGGTTGCTGAGGCGCCAATCCACCACTGATCGTTCAGCGGCTGGACGTAGTGAATATTTGGTACCCACTGCGTCGGTGCAATATTATCGGCATTCAGACTATTACCTGCACCAGACTGTCCCTGAATATTCACATCGGGATCGATAAATACCGCGCCAATGGAAAACATAGGGCGATCCATTAATGCCATTGTGGCCGGGTTACGACTGGCCGATGCTGCGGTATCACCCATTGCGCCTTCGCCGGAATAAGCGCGGCCAAGACCAATGGTGGAAAATTCGTTCAGTTGAAAGCCAGCCGATAAAGCATTTGAAGAAACAAGCGCCACTGCTGCTGCGAGTGCAGACTTAGCAAACAGGTTTTTATGGTTCATAACCACAACCTCATTATCTGATTTTTATTTAAGCTCTGTTACGTAACGTAACAAGGGATCGCGGATTCTAGGGACTGACAGACAACCAACAAATCAGACCAGTGGGCCAAGTATAGGTCCGACCTGTGTCTATGTTGCAATATTGTTTTTCAAATATTTCTAAAATGATGCTGAAAAAGCGATCTGGCTTGCAAAAAACTTACAATCAATTTTTTGATGATTTAGTGTGACTTGTTTCGGATCAAATAATAGTGTGATTTTCATCACTTAACGCGCTCTTTTCCCCGGATGGCTGGAGCGAAAACAGGCGCAGGCGTAGACTTATACTTATCTAAATTAACCTGCCGCCAGATACCGGGTGGTATGCCGGAGGATGTATGACTGAAGCTATTAACCGCTGTAACGCCAGTGAAACCGCTGCGTGTTGCTGTGTCGATGTTGGGACAGTAATGGATAACACGGACTGTACCGCCAGCTACAGCCAGGAATTTGCACGTCGTGAACAGGCTGAAGCGATGCTGCGTACGCTGACGGATAAAGCGCGTGCCGTTGAGTCAGAACCTTGCCTGATCGAAAGCCGCTTCAGCGAAACCCCGGCCGGTGTCACGCTGGACTGTGAGTTTACTTTTAGCTGCCAGGCGGAAACGATGATTTTCCAGCTGGGCCTGCGCTAATCTCCCGGTGGAGGGTGCCCGCCCTCCACCAGAATCGTGTGTGTTCTCGCATTTTTTCCCTTCTGCCGTAGCGCCCGTCATTAATCTGGTTAACACTGATCAGGTCAGACCTCTTGGCAATGATGCCGTCTATCTAAGATATGCTCCCGACCTCGCGTATTGCCGCCCATGCACCGGCAACACGACGCAACAGGGAGCAGAAAGGTGAGAATAATGAGTAAAGCTATACCTTTGCTGACACGTCAGGGTGACCGTATCGCAATCACCCACGGATTGCGTACGCCATTTGTCCGCCAGGCCACCGCGTTTCACGGTATTCCGGCGCTGGAACTGGGGCGCATGGTGATCAGTGAACTGCTGGCGCGCAGCGAGATCCCCGCTGACGCCATTGAACAGCTGGTGTTCGGCCAGGTGGTGCAGATGCCGGAAGCCCCCAATATTGCCCGTGAAATTGTGCTGGCCAGCGGCCTGAGTGTGCATACCGATGCCTACAGCGTCAGCCGCGCCTGCGCCACCAGCTTTCAGGCGGTGGCGAATGTGGCCGAGAGCCTGCTGGCAGGGACGATTCAGGCCGGTATTGCCGGTGGCGCGGACTCTTCCTCAGTGCTGCCGATTGGCGTCAGTAAAACGCTGGCGCGGGTGCTGGTCGACCTCAGCAAAGCGCGTACGTTGCCGCAAAAACTTACACTCCTTAGCCAGCTGCGTCCGCGCGATTTACTGCCGGTGCCTCCGGCGGTGGCCGAATATTCCACCGGGCTGCGCATGGGCGATACCGCCGAACAGATGGCGAAAGATCATGGCATTACCCGCGAGCAGCAGGATGCACTGGCGCACCGCTCCCATCTTCATGCGGCGCGTGCCTGGCAACAGGGGCTGTTAAATGACGAGGTGATGACGGCTTATGCTCCCCCGTGGAAGCAGCCCGTTCAGCAGGATAACAATGTGCGCAGCGAATCCCGTCCTGAAGACTATGCCCGCCTGCGCCCGGCATTTGACCGAAAACACGGTACGGTCACGGCAGCAAACAGCACGCCACTCACCGACGGGGCTGCTGCGGTGGTTCTGATGACCGAGTCCCGCGCGCGCGAGCTGGGCATGGTGCCGCTGGGCTACCTGCGCAGCTATGCGTTTACCGCCATTGATGTGCGCCAGGATATGCTGCTGGGGCCTTCCTATGCTTCACCGCTGGCGCTGGATCGTGCGGGGATCACGCTGGCCGACCTTTCTCTGATTGATATGCATGAAGCGTTTGCGGCGCAGACGCTGGCTAACCTGAAGATGTTTGCGGATGAACGTTTTGCCCGCGAGGTGCTGAACCGTCCCCATGCGCTGGGCGAGGTGAATCAGGAGCAGTTCAACGTGCTGGGTGGCTCTATCGCTTATGGTCATCCGTTCGCCGCGACCGGGGCACGGATGATCACGCAGACGCTAAATGAGCTGCGTCGGCGCGGTGGCGGGCTGGGGCTGGTGACCGCCTGCGCCGCCGGGGGTTTGGGTGCCGCAATGGTTTTGGAGGCGGAATAATGGAACAGAAAACGGCTTTTACGCTCAGCATGCGCCTGGATAACGTCGGCGTGATCACTATCGATGTGCCTGATGAGAAGATGAACACGCTGAAGGAGGCCTTTGCCGGGCAAATTCGCGATGTCCTCAGACAGGCACGGTCCAATCCGCACCTTGCCGGGCTGGTGCTGATCTCCGGCAAGCCGGACTCTTTTATTGCCGGGGCCGATATCAGCATGATCGCGGCCTGCGACACGGCAGAGCAGGCCAGCGCGCTGGCACACGCCGGGCAGACCGTGATGGCGGAGATCGCTGCGCTGCCGGTGCCGGTCGTGGCCGCCATCCACGGTGCCTGCCTCGGGGGCGGCCTGGAGCTGGCACTGGCCTGCCATCATCGCGTCTGTTCGCTGGATGATAAAACCCGGCTCGGCCTGCCGGAAGTCCAGCTGGGGCTGTTGCCGGGCTCCGGGGGAACGCAGCGGCTGCCGCGTCTGATTGGCGCTTCGACCGCGCTGGATATGATCCTGACAGGCAAAACCCTGCGTGCGCGTGCGGCCCTGAAATGCGGGCTGGTGGATGACGCGGTGGCAGCGAGTATATTACTGGAGACAGCGGTGAAGCTGGCACTGAAAGCGCGCAGCGCCAGAAAGCCGTTACCGCTGCGCGAACGGCTGTTAACCGGCCCGGCGTGCAGGGCGATACTGTTCGCGCTGGCAAAACGCCAGACGCAGGCGAAAACGCACGGGAATTACCCGGCGACAGACAAAATACTCAGCGTGGTGCGCTGCGGGCTGGAACAGGGCAGCGGTAGCGGTTATGCCGCCGAGGCGCAGGCATTTGGTGAACTGGCGATGACGCCGCAGTCCGCCGCTTTGCGCAGCCTGTTTTTCGCCACTACCGCCCTGAAAAAAGATCCGGGTGCCCAGGCTGCGCCGCGTGAGTTGAAGCGTATTGGTGTGCTGGGCGGTGGCCTGATGGGGGGAGGTATCGCCTGCATCACGGCTACCCGCGCCGGGCTGCCCGTGCGCATTAAAGATGTGAACCCGGAAGGCATTAACCGGGCGCTGAAAACCAGCTGGCAGGTGCTGACTCAGCAGGTCAACCGCCGCCGCCTGAGTGTGGCAGAGCGTCAGCAACAGATGGCATTGATCAGCGGTGGCACTGACTATCAGGGCTTCCGCCAGCGTGATATGGTCATTGAAGCCGTCTTTGAAGATCTGGCGCTGAAGCAAAAAATGGTGGCTGAGGTTGAGGCGCACTGTTCGCCAGACACGCTGTTTGCTTCTAATACGTCATCGCTGCCGATTGCGGATATTGCCTCTGGTGCGCAGCGGCCAGAGAATGTCATCGGTTTGCATTACTTCAGTCCGCCGGAAAAAATGCCGTTGGTGGAGGTGATCCCCCATGCCGGAACGGCGGCGGTCACCGTGGCCACGGCGGTGGCGCTGGCGAAGAAACAGGGTAAAACACCGATTGTGGTGGCCGATCGGGCCGGGTTCTACGTTAACCGCATTCTCGCCCCCTATATGATTGAAGCGATGCACTGTCTGCTGGAAGGGGAGCCGATTGAGTCTATTGACCACGCGCTGGTGCAGTTCGGTTTCCCGGTGGGGCCGGTGCAGTTACTGGATGAAGTCGGGATTGATGTCGGCACGCATATTATGCCAATCCTGCAACAGGCATGGGGCGAGCGTTTTGCATTACCGGCCACGCTGGATGCGGTGCTGAAGGACGATCGCAAGGGACGGAAGAACGGACGTGGTTTCTACCTTTATCCGCAGAAAGGGCGGAAAAAGCAGCCGGACAGCGCGATTTATCGCTTGCTGAATATCAGTGCAAAACACCATCTCAGCGCACAGAATATCGCTCAGCGCTGTGTGATGATGCTGCTGAATGAGGCGGCGCGTACGCTGGACGAAGAGGTGGTTTCCTGCGCGCGTGACGGCGATATCGGCGCTGTTTTTGGCATCGGCTTCCCGCCGTTTCTCGGGGGTCCCTTCCACTATATGGACCAGTTAGGCATCGGTGAAGTGGTAAACAGTTTAGAGCAACTTATGCAGCGTCACGGGCCGCGTTTTGCCCCTTGTGAACGTTTGAAAAAAATGGCTGACGCCGAGGAAACCTTCTATAAACCGGAAGTTAAGCTGAATAGTTGCACTGATTCAGTGGGATAGTCTGGTGGGGTTAGCGAATGATGTTGGCGGGTTAATCTGCACGTCGCTCACTAAGTAAACAATCGGTTGACTATACTCAAGGCATTGGGGTACAACACAGCGTTCATTCTCTGGATGAAGAGTCGGACGGCGTTGTCCCCCGGCGTTTTTGTTTAACAACAGCGGTGCTATATGCAAGTTTTCATTATGCGTCACGGCGATGCAGCATTAGATGCAGCAAGTGATTCAGTCAGACCTTTGACCCATTGCGGCTGTGATGAGACTCGCCAGATGGCGACCTGGCTTAACGGCCAGTCAGTGGATATTGAGCGCGTACTGGTCAGTCCTTATCTGCGTGCGCAGCAAACACTGAATCAGGTACGTGAAGTGTTGCCCTTGCCGGAAGGCGAAGATGTGCTGCCGGAGCTGACTCCGGGCGGCGATCCTGGCCTGGTGGCCTGCTACCTGCAGGTACTGGCAAACGAAGGCGTCAAATCGGCGCTGGTGATCTCTCACCTGCCGCTGGTGGGCTATCTGGTGGCTGAGTTATGCCCGCAGGAAGCGCCACCGATGTTTGCCACCTCGGCGATTGCCTGCGTTGACTTCGATGCGGAGAATGCGGCTGGCAAGCTGGAATGGCAGGTATCCCCTGCCAAGTTAGCGAAAGCGATGTGATGCCTGCCCCAGGGGCCGATCTTTATTCCGGTCGGCCCGACCCCTGATCTCCATCGTGACACCTCCGTAGCGAAATACAGGCTCCGCGCTACGGCAGCATCAATTCCGGCGGCATCCACTCTTCAATCTCAATCAACACTAGCAGGGCAGCATCTCCGCCAAACAACTTCGGCGCCTGATGAAAGGCCATCACCATGGGGTGCTGGGCCAGCCACAGCGGTGTCTGCTGTTTGAGAACATGCTTGCCGTGGCCGTGCATTACGCTGGCACAGAAGATATGTTCGCGGCGACAGGCGGCAATCAGTGCACCCAGCTCCTCCTTGGCCTGCTTCTGGGTTAATCCGTGCAGGTCGAGAAATATCTCCGGGCTGTAATCCCCGCGTCGCAGCTTTTTCAACTCATAGTGGTCTACGTCGCTACGAACGTAACGCACCGCGCCTTCCGTCGCCAGCAGCGGCTGGAACTCATCGGAAAAATAGTGGCTGTTATCCATCTGCTCGGAGAGCAGGCGTTTCTGCGGGACTTCGCTTATCTTTTTGCGCGGTGGCTTATGGACAATCGTGTCCTGGGTCAGCTTGCGTGTGCCGGTCATCAGCCCGCGAAACAGCGCCCGATCGTCCGCATTCAGATTCTCTTTTTTACTCATCTCAGGGGATCGCTATGCTGTCAGTTAGGGTTTACTGCCCCTTTAAAGGGTCATTTCATCCACAATTTGGGGTCAGTCTACCTTTTCCTCGCCCATCGCTGAAACAAATCTCAGCTTTTTCACCCCCTCGCGCTGAATTATCTCAAGCTTCGTGGCAAACTAGCGCCCGGGTTTAACAGAACGGCCTGCGGAGGGCACTTTGGACAAAATTTTCGTCGATGAAGCAGTCAATGAACTGCACACTATTCAGGACATGTTGCGCTGGTCGGTCAGCCGCTTTTCTGCTGCTGATATCTGGTATGGCCACGGCACCGACAATCCCTGGGACGAAGCTGTTCAGCTGGTGCTCCCGACGCTTTATCTGCCGCTGGATATTCCTGAAGATATGCGCACCGCGCGTCTGACCTCGAGCGAGCGTCACCGCATTGTTGAGCGTGTGATCCGCCGTATTAACGAACGCATTCCGGTGGCTTACCTCACCAATAAAGCCTGGTTCTGCGGTCATGAGTTTTATGTTGATGAGCGCGTGCTGGTCCCACGTTCGCCGATCGGTGAGCTGATTAACAGCCACTTTGACGGCATCATCAGCCATGAACCCCAGCATATTCTGGATATGTGCACCGGCAGCGGCTGTATCGCTATCGCCTGTGCCTATGCCTTCCCGGACGCTGAAGTGGATGCCGTGGATATCTCCACCGATGCGCTGGCGGTTACCGAGCAGAACATTGGCGCACACGGTTTAGATCACCACGTTACGCCAATTCGTGCCGACCTGTTCCGCGAACTGCCTAAGACGCAGTACGACCTGATTGTCACCAACCCGCCGTATGTTGATGCGGATGATATGGACGACCTGCCAAACGAATACCGCCATGAGCCGGAACTCGGTCTGGCAGCAGGCAGCGATGGTCTGAAACTGGTCCGTCGTATTCTCGCCTGCGCACCGGACTACCTCAGTGAGCAGGGCGTGCTGATTTGTGAAGTGGGTAACAGCATGGTGCATATGATTGACCAGTACCCGGATGTGCCTTTCACCTGGCTGGAATTCGATAACGGTGGCGACGGCGTGTTCATGCTGACGAAACAACAGATTATCGATGCACAACATCATTTTAAAATCTATAAAGACTGATTCACCATTTTAGCGAGGAGCCAGCATGGCGGGTAATACCATTGGACAAGTATTTCGGGTCACGACGTTTGGCGAATCACACGGCATCGCCCTCGGTTGTATTGTGGATGGCGTGCCTCCGGGCATCCCACTGACCGAAGCCGATTTGCAGCACGATCTCGATCGCCGCCGCCCTGGCACTTCGCGCTATACCACCCAACGCCGTGAGCCGGACCAGGTGAAAATTTTGTCCGGCGTGTTTGAAGGCAAAACCACCGGAACCAGTATTGGTCTGCTGATTGAAAACACCGATCAGCGTTCGCAGGACTACGGCGCGATCAAAGATCTCTACCGTCCCGGTCATGCGGATTACACCTACGACCAGAAATACGGTTTTCGCGACTATCGCGGCGGTGGCCGCTCATCGGCGCGTGAAACGGCGATGCGCGTTGCGGCCGGGGCCATTGCGAAAAAATACCTTGAGATGAAACACGGCATTATCGTGCGCGGTTATCTGGCGCAGATTGGTGACGTGGCCTGCGAGCTGAAAGACTGGGACCAGGTAGAACAGAATCCCTTCTTCTGCCCGGACCCTGATAAAATTGACGCGCTGGACGAACTGATGCGTGCTCTGAAGAAAGAGGGCGATTCCATTGGTGCCAAAGTGACCGTGATGGCGGAAAACGTCCCGGCAGGTCTGGGCGAGCCAGTCTTTGACCGTCTGGATGCTGACCTGGCACATGCGCTGATGAGCATCAATGCGGTAAAAGGCATTGAGATTGGCGACGGCTTTGCCGTGGTCAGCCAGCGCGGTAGCGAACACCGTGATGAGATCCGTGCTAATGGCTTCCAGAGCAACCATGCTGGCGGCATTCTGGGCGGCATCAGCAGCGGTCAGAGCATTATGGCTCATCTGGCGATGAAGCCGACCTCAAGCATTACCGTACCCGGCAAAACACTGACCCGCAGCGGTGAAGAAGTTGAGATGATCACCAAAGGCCGCCACGATCCGTGCGTGGGGATCCGTGCGGTGCCGATTGCCGAAGCGATGATGGCGATTGTGCTGATGGATCACTTGCTGCGTCATCGTGCGCAGAATGCTGACGTTGAAACCACTTACCCGCGCTGGTAACCCATGAAAAAGACGCTGATGGCGCTGTGTGCGCTGTTGATATCGACGGCGACCGCACAGGCCGCCACGCCGTGGCAGACAATCCACCAGCCGATTAGCGGTGCACCGCAGTCAATTGGTGCCTTCTCTAACGGCTGTATTATTGGTGCACAGCCGCTGCCGCTGGAGGCATCCGGTTATCAGGTGATGCGTACCGATCAGCGTCGCTATTTTGGTCACCCGGACCTGATTGCTTTTATTCAGCGTCTCAGCACCCAGACAAATCAACGGGGGCTGGGGGAAGTGCTGGTCGGTGATATGGGCATGGCGGCAGGCGGTCGTTTCAGCAGCGGCCACGCCAGTCATCAGTCCGGGCTGGATGTGGATATCTGGTTACAGCTCCCCAAACAGCGCTGGACACAGCAAATGCTGCTGAAACCTCAGCCGCTTGATCTGGTTGCCGCCGATGGAAAAAATGTGGTGGCACGCCACTGGCAGCCAGAAATTGACAGCCTGATTAAGCTGGCGGCGAAAGATCCCGAGGTGACGCGTATTTTCGTGAATCCGGCGATTAAAAAGCAGCTTTGTGCGGATGCCGGTAGCGATCGTGAGTGGTTACGCAAGGTGCGTCCGTGGTTCCAGCATCGTGCCCATATGCATGTGCGCCTGCGCTGTCCGGCGGGAAGCCTTGAGTGCCAGGATCAACCGATCCCACCGCCGGGTGATGGCTGTGGTGCCGAACTGCAAAGCTGGTTTGCGCCAGCGAAACCGGGCAGTACACCGCCGGTGAAGCGCGAGCCCCCTCCGTTACCGCCATCCTGCCAGGCTTTGCTGGATAAACATTTACTGTAAGGCATAACGATAAATGGAATGGGTAAGTGTTGCTCCGTGGCTGTTGGGCGTGCTGTTTCTGGTGGCTTTACTGGCGGGGTTTATCGATGCGATTGCGGGCGGCGGCGGCTTACTGACGGTGCCTGCGCTGCTGGCCGCCGGGTTGTCGCCAGCCCAGGCGCTGGCGACCAATAAGCTGCAGTCGGTAGGCGGGTCGTTTTCTGCCAGCCTCTATTTTATCCGCCGCAAAGCCGTGGATTTACGCGAGCAAAAGCTGAATATTGCGCTGACCTTTTTAGGATCGATCAGCGGTGCGCTGCTGGTACAGCACGTGCAGGGCGATATTCTGCGCCAGCTGCTGCCGCTGCTGGTGATTACCATTGGTCTTTATTTCCTGCTGATGCCGAAGATTGGGGAGGAAGATCGTCAGCGTCGTCTCCATGGTCTGCCGTTTGCACTGGTGGCTGGAGGATGCGTTGGGTTTTATGACGGGTTCTTCGGCCCTGGCGCGGGTTCGTTTTATGCGCTGGCGTTCGTGACCCTGTGCGGTTACAACCTGGCGAAATCGACCGCCCATGCCAAAGTGCTGAACTTCACCTCCAACCTCGGTGGCCTGCTGCTGTTTATGATTGGCGGAAAAGTGGTGTGGCTGGTGGGGCTGGTGATGCTCGCGGGTCAGGTGTGCGGCGCACGTCTGGGTGCCAGAATGGTGCTGACCAAAGGGCAGAAGCTGATCCGCCCGATGATTGTGATTGTGTCGGCGGTGATGAGTGCGAAATTGCTGTATGACAGCCACGGCGCGGAAATCATGGTGTGGTTCCATTCGTTATAATGTGCTTTCGGGCGCGGCATGCCTCGCCTCTACGGATGCCACTGCCCGCGCATGGCATGCTCTTACGAATGCCGCGCCTCATAATGTGCTTTCGGGCGCGGCATGCCACGCCCCTACGGATATCACGTCCCTACGGATGCCTCGCCTCTACGGATGCCACATCCCTACGGATGTCACTGCCCGCGCATGGCATGCTCTTACGAATGCCACGCTTCTCCGTATGTAGCATCAGTAGGGGTCAGGCATGCCTGACCCGCTGCACAACACCTAACCTCTTCTCACATTGATCCAGCGGCGCTGCTCCATCGAATCCTCAATCGCCTGTAAGATGCGCTGATTCTCCCAGCCGAACGTAAAGTTCGGGTAGCAGTCGTCATCGCGGCAAATTCCCTGCACCAGGTCATACATTTCCAGCACTTTGACATCGAAGTAACCCAGCCCGCCGCCGCCGAAATCGAAGCCGAAGAAGGCTGAATAAGCGGGGATCTGGCTGCCCGCATACAGGGTTTTGAACCCACGATCGCGCTTATCATCGTTAAAACGGAATACCTGGAGTTCGTTAAAGCGCTCACCGTCCATATACAGCGTGCCTTCGGTGCCGGACACTTCCCAGTAGACGCCGAAAATGCGCCCGGCGGCAATACGTGAAGACTCAATCACCCCGGCAGCGCCGCTGTCGAAGCTCACCAGGCACTGCATCTGGTCATCGTTTTCCACCTCGCGACGTTGCGCATTGGCCTCGACCTTACTGGCGTAACCGCTGTCGACGCCGGGCACCGGACGGGTGTTAAGATGTGTCTGCCCGCTGGCGCACACTTCTTTGACGCCGCCCATCAGATACTGTGCCACCGACAGGGTATGGGCGCCCAGGTCGCCAAGAGAACCTGAACCAGCCAGTTCTTTCGAGCAACGCCAGGACCAGGGCAGCTCCGGGTCGTTATAGAAACCCTGGTCGAAAGTGCCGCGAAAACGCACCGGGGTGCCGATCTCGCCGCGCTCAATCAGCTGCTTCGCCAGCTGCGCCGCCGGGGTTTTGATATTGTTAAACGCCACCATGGTTTTCACCCCGGCCCGGCGTGCGGCTTCCGCCATCTCTCGTGCCTCGTATTCCGTGACGGCCAGCGGTTTCTCGCAGTAAACATGCTTCCCGGCGTTGATCGCAGCCAGTGCCATCTGATGATGCAGATGGTTGGGCGAGGTGATATCAATCACATCGATGTTCGGGTCCTGCACCATCTCCCGCCAGTCGCCAAAGGCGTGCAGCGCACCGAAGCGCTGTGCCGCCTGCTGTGCCATCGCCTGGTTCTGGTCGGCAATGGCGTACAACACCGGTGTTTTCGGTAAATCAGGGTAGAGCAGGGCAGCGCGGCGGATGGCGTCTGCATGCGCCTGCCCCATAAAACCGGAGCCGATCAGGCCAATATTCAGAGTGTCAGACATCGTATTTCCTTAGCGCGAAAAAAGAGCATTAACGTGATGGAAGGCGCGCGTCACGGTGGGCACCGGGGGCGCTTGGATCGGGTCTTGTTCTGCTTCAACGATCAGCCAGCCGCGATAGCCGCTGTGATTGACGAAATCCACCACCGGCTGATAATCGATACCGCCATCACCGGGCACGGTGAACATGCCGCCGCGTACGCCCTGGTTAAAACTTTCATCCTGCTGGTACACCTTTTCCAGGCGCGCACGACGAATATCTTTCAGGTGGATATGGCAGATACGGCTGCCGAACTGGCGGATCAGCGCGTTGAGATCGGCGCCTGCCGCCACGGCATGCCCGGTATCCAGCAGCATCCCGACATCCTCATGGGTGGCAGAGAAAAAGCGCTCGATCTCATCCTGATGCTCCACCAGCATCATCAGATGGTGGTGGTAAGCCAGCTTCAGGCCATATTCCTGATACAGTGCCGAGGCGAACTGGCTCAACCGCCGTACGTAAGCATCAAAGTCAATGGCGCTGAGTTTGGGTGAGTGGGAAATACCGATATCCAGCGGTGTCTCGCCGGGCATCCCCCCGCATTCGCCATACACCATGACGGAACAGCCCAGCGCACTCAGCAGGCGGGCATGATCGGCCACATTGTGCAGCTCCTGCTGCACGCTAATGTCGGCCAGGGTGCCGGAGAACCAGCCGGAAGCCAGTGACAGCCCGGTTTCCTGCAACAGCGGTTGCAAGGCTGCCAGCTCGCGGGGAAATTTACGGCCCAGTTCAATCCCCTGATAGCCGATGGCGGCAGCCTGCTGCATACATTGCAGGGCAGTGACATCATCCCCCAGATCTTCCAGCACATCGTTGGTCCAGGCCAGCGGACTGACGCCAAGACGCACGTTGGCATTTGCCATAGTTTTCTCCTGTCTGAAATCAAAGTTTGATCTGCGTCGCACAATCAGGCTCTGCGCACAGTTTCGGGTTGTGTTCGCCGCTATACGGCTGAAGAGTGGAGAAAAGATAGCCTGCCAGGGGCCGGGGGGTACATGACCAAAGTGGTGAAAAAAATGTCTGAAATCACACTGACGGTCCCCGTCATGGAGGGATATTTCGGTCTGTCGCGGTACGGGGCTGGGGATGTGTACGGGCCGCGTATTCAGCGCGGCATTCAGTTTATTGCGCTGCTGAGTGGCAGCGTGACGATTGAGACGGCGCAGCGTTCACTGCTGTTATTGCCCGGCACGCTGGCGTTGCTGCTGCCGGGAGAGCGTGAGTTGTTCCAGTTTGACTCACTGCTGCCCAGCGAGCATATCTGGTGCCAGCTGGATTTCGCGGCCCTCCCGGCGAACTTTAATCTCGAGCTGGCACATTTGCCTGCCACCATTGCTTTTGACCATCAGGTAGAGCAACTGATGGAGCTGGGCATCAGTTTAACCTCTCAGCCTGAAGGCGCACCGCGAGCGTTAATCTCGCTGGCAGAAACACTGCTCTATTACTACGCCTCACGCGCTATTCAGCCATCGGGAGAGGAGCGGCAAACCATGCCGAAGGGGGTACGTGAAGCCTGCCGCTTTATTGCTATGCGCTACCAGCATCCGCTGGCGCTGGAGGATATCGCAGCCCGCGCCCACTGTTCGGTAAATCATCTGATTGCGCTGTTTCGCCGTCATCTGCGCCAGACTCCGGCCCGCTATCTGCGCGATGTGCGCCTGCGCCATGCGGAACGCCTGCTGATGCGCAGCCACCTGCCCGTGGCACTGATCGCCGAGCAGTGTGGTTTTGTTTCGCCTTTTCACTTTTCACGCATCTTCAAAGAACATTACGGCCTGGCTCCGCTGGCTTTTCGCCAGCAGGCACAGGCATTAAGTGCGGGTGCGGCAGGTCGGTAGTGCAATCAGATGTTCAAGGGCCATCGGTTTGCCGATGTAATACCCCTGCAGGCTGTCACACTGCAACAGCGTTAACTGCTCCATCTGCGATTGTGTTTCAACGCCTTCGGCGGTGACATAGAGAGAATAGGCCTTGCCGAGGCCAATCATATTTTCGACGACTTGCCTGGCGCGTACCGAATCATCCATAGGGAAAATAAAGGATTTATCCAGCTTTATACCGTCAAACGGGAAGTTGCGCAGATAGCTTAACGAGGCAAAACCCGTGCCGAAATCATCGATAAGGAACTTCACGCCCAGTTCCTTAATTTGTAGCATGGTTTTCTGTGTCTTGGCCGGATCATGCAATGTGACATTTTCGGTGACTTCGATCTCCAGCAATGAGCTCTCCAGTCCTGTTTTTTCTAACACCCCTTTTATTCTGTTGTACAGGCTGCTGTCCTGGAATTCACTTGCCGAGATATTCACCGACACCGTTAACCCCGGCATAGCGTTCAGCGCATCACTGCAGGCTGTGAACAATACCCAGTCGCTGAGTGCGTTAATCAAGCCGGTTTCTTCCGCCAGCGGGATAAACTGGTCAGGCATCAGCAGTCCGTGGTGTGGGTGTTGCCATCTGACCAGCGCTTCAACCGCCGTGATACACGAACAGTGGGTATCGTAACGCGGCTGGTAAACCAGACGCAGCTGGCCTGCGCGAATTCCCTCACGCAGTTCCTGTTCCATCTCGCGGCGCTGGACAATTTTTTCCCCCATATCGCGCTGGAAGAATGCCCACTGGTTACGCCCCTCATTTTTGGCTTTGTAGAGTGCGATGTCGGCATAACGCAGCAGGTCACTGGCGGTACTGGCGTCCTGAGGGGCGAGGGCAATGCCCAGGCTGACCCCGATAAAAATTTCGCCGTTGGCAATCAGGAAGGGCCGGTTAATCTCATCAATAATCTGCTGGCACAGGGTGGCAATATCGCGCTGATCCTGAACCTCCGGCAGAATAATAATAAATTCATCACCGCCATGGCGGGTCACCATGCCGGATGTTTTCAGGCAGGCGCGTAGCCTGGCAGAGACTTCATGCAGCACGCTGTCACCGGCCGCATGCCCGTAGACATCGTTAACCGGTTTAAACTTATCCAGGTCAACCATCACAATAGCCAGCTGCTGTTCAGTGCTGGGCGCTGAATTCAATTTTCCTTCGAGGAACTCTTTCATCTGCACACGATTAGGCAGGCCGGTTAACTCATCGAAGTGTGATAAATAACGCACGCGCTCCTGTGCTTTTACTTCCTGGGTGACATCGGTTGCTGTGCCACGAAACCCGGTTTTTCCGCCAGGCAGGTACACGCGTTTAACGATCATATTGCAGTAGCGTTGATGTTGTTGGGCCGAGAGATAGTGGCAATGAGGAAGCGTGATGCGGCCACCGGACTGGCACAGGTAAGTCAGTTGCGCCAGGGCATTACTGTCGTTCAGTAAAAACTCCGTTGCCGGACGGCCAATCCAGTCAGAAATGTGGTAGCCGGTAATCACCGGGAAGCGCTCGGATATCCAGGTAAACGTTAAGTTCTCATCCGCTTCCCAAATCCAGTCCGTGGTGGTTTCAGCGACATCCCTGAAACGGCATTCGCTGTTGTAGAGTGCCTTCTTGCTTTGTTCCAGCTGGAAATGACTCTCATCACTGAGACGTGCTTTACGCAGGGCATTTTTCATCAGCATCAGGGCGGTCAGCAGGGTGGTAAACATCAGCAATACCAGCGCAGGCAGAATACCCGTTACCAGAGCATTACCGGGATCATCACTCTGCCAGGTGAATGTGATCGTTCCGCCCAAGGCGGGCAGTGCCAGCATGTTACGGTCTTCAGGCTGGAGTGCGGTTTGTGTACTGAATATTTGTGCGCCCTGGATACCGTATTCCAGCGCCATATGACTCAGCTTCTCCGGGGTGAGCCTGTCGGCGAAGATAAGAATTGAATGCGGGCCGTTTTCCGTATCTGCACTGGCCGCCCCATCGGGGGTGATCCAAGCGGCGCTGACGATGGTGACTCGCCCCTGCGAGACCACCAGCATCGAGATGGCATTCCCCCCTGACACATTCAGCCGTTGCTGAAGCTGGGGCAGAGGATCGATGCCCAGCCATGTTGCAACGCTCTGTAGCTTCAGCTGTCCTTCGAGCACGCTGTAACCTGTTTTTCCCTGCGGAGAGACAACGAAAATGCCCTCATAATGAAAACGTTGATACAGGGACTCCCCAAGGTTTTGATTGTCCCAGGCCCATTCGGTGTTTATCGTCAAATGCAGATTTTTCCAGGCTTCGCCCCAGTCGGCATTGTCCATCGTATGCGCATGCATAATATCCTGACGGTTTTCGATTGCTTTACCCATCAGTAACTGAAGGTGCTTGTCTTCATGGGTATTCTGTTGAGCGGCGATGTAAAACAGCGCAACGATAGCGCAAAGAAAAAGTCCTCCCAGTAATACCAGCATACCGACCAGGGGCTGCCTGATCAGTCCACGGGTATTTCCGTTGATCATCATTGTTGTTTTATTTGATTTTTGCTTCATTCACACTCGCCTGAAAGGGTATGAGGTTGTCAACAGGATTTCAGGACGTCCATGTCACGGGCTAAGATTATTTCACTGATTTCAGCGGGATAAGCGTGGCAGCCAGAGAATATTTAAAGGTGGAAAGCGTTATCTCATCAGCATGTTCAATGAGATGTTTTGAGATTGCGCATAGTTAAAGTAAAACGTTTATTTTTCCATAAAATAAGATGGCGCAATAAAACGATCGCGCCTGTGCCAACGGTTATCGGAGCGTTAAGCCGAAACTTTATGCGTCATGTTGGCGAGTGGTGGTAAGACATTGATAACCTGCCCACCTTTTTCGCGTGAGACAATATATGCAATAGTGCTCGAAACCTGCCTGACAAAATGTCAAAATTGCGCGTTTTTTACTGACACGACAAATAGCTATGAGCCAGCAACACCACTATCAGGATCTGATCGATATCTTCGATCGCTGCTTTATGAATGATTTTCAGACCCGCCTGATTAAAGGTGATGACGAACCGATCTATCTTCCTGCTGACGAGACGTCACCCTGGAACCGGGTAGTGTTTGCCCACGGTTTCTACGCCAGCGGAATGCATGAAATTTCCCACTGGTGCATTGCCGGTGCCGAGCGCCGCAAGCAGGTGGATTTTGGCTACTGGTACTGCCCTGATGGGCGTGATGCTGAGACCCAGGGCCAGTTTGAATCCGTCGAGATCAAACCCCAGGCGCTGGAGTGGTTGTTAAGTGTTGCGGCAGGCTTTCCGTTCAATGTAAGTTGTGACAATCTTGAAGGTGATTGTGAACCGGATCGCATTGCGTTCCAGCGTAAAGTTCATGCTCAGGTGATGGACTATCTGGAGAAGGGCATTCCTGCGCGCCCGGCCCGACTGATCGCTGAACTTCGCTCGTTTTACTCAACTCCACCGCTGACGGCGGCACTGTTTCCCTGGCCGGAAGATTTGTGCTGAACGGGGAGCGACTAGCTTACAGAGGATTATATGATCGATGAATTTGAGGCGCGTATTCTGGGCCTGATTGATGACATGGTAGAACATGCCAGCGACGATGAGCTGTTTGCCGGCGGTTACCTGCGTGGTCATCTGACGCTGGCCGTGGCCGAAATTGAACAGGCCGGCGAACACACGCCGGAAGCGTTGCAGACTCAGGTGCAAATCAGCCTGGATAAAGCGATCAAGGCAGGTGAGCTTTCCCCGCGTGACCAGGTCCTGGTGATGAGCATGTGGGACAGGCTGTTCCTGCAGGCCCAGTAAACGGCGTACGACCCGCAGGGCAGAAGGCCGCCTTCTGCCCTGTATTCAAACCCCATTCTTTACCCGAACAATATCCGCCATAATCGCCAGCGCAATTTCTGGCGGCGTTTTGCTGCCCAGCGCCATGCCTACTGGCGCGCTGATACGTGCCAGCTGTTCACGGCTCAGCTCTCCCATTTCTGCCAGCCGCACCCGCCTGCGTTCACTGGTACTCTGTGAACCCAGTGCACCGATATAAAATGCGGACGTATGACAGGCTTCTACCAGCGTCAGGTCGTCAATGCGCGCATCGTGTGTCAGGCTGAGCACCGCCGTATGTGCAGGACATCCGTGCTGCTCCAGATGGCGGGCAGGAAAACAACGAATCATTTCCACCCCGGAATTCAGCATCGTGCGGGCGTCAAACTCAGCCAGCCACGCATCGCGATGCTCGCATACCTGGATATGAAACCCCAGCATGCGTGCGAAATGCATGCAGTATTCCGCCACCGGAGATAGCCCGGCAATCAGTAACGTGGTAGCTGCACTGAGCGTCAGGACCAGGCCATTAGCCTGCTGCGTCACGCGCGGCCGCCCTGTTATGATGTCAGTGGGGAGCAACCGCCCCGGTTGGCCGGGCGCAATCTGTTTTTCCAGACTGACCTCGCCGCGCAGCGCCTGAAGCATTTGCGTCAGGTAGTGTTCGGTCTCTGCCGACGCGGGGAGGTATTCAATCAATACATTAAGGCTGCCGCCGCAGGGCAGCGCGACATTCGGTGACAGCCCCCCTGTACCGTATCGTACCTGCTGGCTGGGCAGTCGGTGGTCACCTGCAGCCAGCCGCTGCAGAAAATCCTGTTCGATGCAGCCGCCGGAAAGCGAACCACAGACAGCACCCTCTTGAGAAACCGCCAGCAACGAGCCGGGCGCACGGGGTGCCGATCCCCAGGTTTGCAGGACGGTACACAGCCAGATACAACGCTGCTTACTCACCCAGGTCAGGGCGTTTTCCAGCACCTGGATATCCAGAGAGCTCACCATCAGAATTCCGCCCAGTCACCAGGGACATCCACATCGCGCACGCAACCCGGGTCGTCCACCTGTAACAGCAGCGGCGGGGCACCGTTCAGAATAGAACGTGCCCCCTCCTGGCCTTGCAGGCCGAGTAACGTTTCACGCACGTTGGCACTGAAGCCGACAGGGTGGCCGACCTGCAGCTTCCACTGCGGGCGGACAATATCGGCAAAGGCCAGTGCCTGACGGACTCGCTTTACCGTATTTAACTGTAACCAGGGCATATCAGCCAGCATCACCAGCCAGCCGGACCAGTAAGGCTGTGCCGCCACGCCTGCGGCGATCGAGTCGCCCAGAGAAGGGCTCTCCAGCAACGTGATGCCACAGTGATAACGCCGTGTCGTCTCGATCAACGCGTGATCTTCCGGACGTAACACCACATTCACCCGCTTGCCGCAGGCGGCAGTGGCTATTTGCAAGGTGTGGGCCAGCAGCGACAGATTGCCGCACACCTGATGCCTGACCAGCAGCTTATGCCGCCCATCCTGTTCGCGGTAGCGCCGGCTGTTGCCTGCCGCCATCACTAATATCCCCACATCCTTCATTTATTCGGCTCCATGATTCTGCTGACGAATCGCTGCCACCTTGTTCTCCAGATCGGACCAGGGCGTTTGACCCGCGAAATCAGTGCGCAACCAGTTCAGCAACGTGGCGATCTGGTGATCGCTAAGCTGATGGCGGAAGCCGGGCATGGTGCCCAGATCGCGGGTTGCCGGATGGCTGATACCGTCCAGCACAATGCGGATAAGATTATCGGGCATAGCGCTATACAGATTACTGTTCAGCGCCAGTGACGGGCGCACACCCAACAGCTGCGGCCCTTTCTGCCGGGAGTGGCAGACCATACAGGAACCGGCATACTGCCGCGCTCCTGCGGAGTCGAGACGCAGTGCACGTTGTTCTGCACGTGCAGTCAGTTCATCGGCCTGTGCCAAGCTGGGGGACTGGAAGCTGACCAGCCAGTGGGCTAATGCCTGCAGATCCTCATCCGATTGCTGCGAGAGCCCGCCCGCGATCACCGGTCCCATCGGGCCTGCTGCTACGCCGTGTTCCGGGGAATATCCGGTACGCAGATAGCGCTGCAACTGCACTTCATCCCAGGCGACAGGTGCCGGAGATCGGTCGTTAAGCGCGGGGGCGATCCATCCTTCAGCAACACCGCCACTCAGCGCATCACTACCGTGTTTTTCGGCAGCGGCCAGATTACGCGGTGAATGGCAGGCGCTACAGTGGCCCAGCCCTCCGGCCAGATAAGCCCCCCGATTCCATATGGCGCTCTGCTGCGGGTCCGGTGTGCGTTCTCCCGGGTGCAGGAACAGCCAGTTCCATGCCGCCATCCCCTGGCGAATACTGAACGGAAAGGATAACCGTGTTTCCGGCGGCTGATAGCTGACGGCGGGCCGGGTCATCAGAAAGGCATAAAGGTCATGCAAATCATCGTTGCTGACTTGCGTGAAGGAGGTATAGGGAAACGCCGGGTAGAGGTAATGCCCACGGCGGTCAATACCGTAACGCATCGCGCGCAGGAATGCCGGGTAAGACCAGCCGCCAATCCCGCTGGTGAAATCCGGGGTGATATTACTGGTGTAGATCGTGCCAAACGGCGTGTCCATGGCCAGCCCCCCGCTGTTGGTCACGCCCCCCGGGCGGGTATGACAGGCGCTACAGTCACCCAGTGCCGCCAGGGTTTTTCCTCTATTGATACTTTCGGCAGAAAACTGCGCGGCATCCGGAGGGGAAATCGGGGCAATCTCGGGTTGCAGACTGAATATCGCCACGGCGACAACCAGTGCCAGCACCGTCCCGCCTGACATGCGCAGCCATTTATTCTGAATCATACGTGGCCTCCCTGTAACGCGCGCAGCACGCGATCCGGGGTAAACGGCGGCGCACGGAAACGAATGCCGGTGGCATCAAACAGGGCGTTTGCGATGGCTGCGGCCCCCGGCACGGACGCGGATTCGCCGGCACCCATAGCGGGTTCGTCCGGGTAGTCCATCAGCGCGATCTGGATGTCAGGCAGCTCGTCAAAACGCAGTAGCGGGTAGCTGCCCCACTCAAGTGAGGTCGTCCCGCTGGCATCAAACGTGACAAACTCTTTTAACACCCGGCTGGCGCACTGAATAATATTGCCGTGCACCTGATGGCGAACCCCGTCCGGGTTGACCATTTGCCCGCAGTCGTGGCTGACGAAGATGTTGTTCAGCGTAATCTCTCCGGTTTGGCGATTCACGCTTAAATCACAGACCCAGGCAGCCCAGGCGGCACCAAATCCGGGGAACTGACTGTGGACATAGCGCGCCGAGGCGAAACCACGACCCCGTAGTACGGAACCCTCGTGTTGAGGGCGATGGTGAGGCGGGCCATTTTTCCATTTAGCCATTTTCTTCAGATGGTTAATCATGACAATCGCACGTGAATCTTCAAGGTGTTCCAGGCGCAGATCGATCGGATCGCGGCCAGAATGCCAGGCGATTTCATCGATCCAACTCTCATGAGCAAACACGTTCGGCAGAGCCGAAACGCCGCGCATCCATGAAGCGCGTACCAGCGGGGCGGCATCTTCACAGATCATCCGCATATGGGGAAAGTGGTACTGCGGAATGGCGGTGCGATCCCCCATTGACTGGACGACTGGCTGATTGGGCACTTTTCCCGTCAGGATCAGCGGCAGGGTGGTGGCATTATTGGAGGGATAGCAGGTGCGCAGCGTATAGCATGAGATATTCATCATGCGGTCCAGCCCACCGCTGACGCGGATTAACTGCGCGGCGCCTTTGGGCTCCCATGCGGCTTCCTGTTCGCGCATGAGCTGCACGCGCACGGGTTTGCCCGTTGCCTGTGACAGCAATGCCGCATCGGCGGTGACATCATCCGCGCAGTTACGCCCGTAACACCCGGAGGCCTCCATACGTTTCACCTCGACCATGGCAGGGGCCAGTTCCAGCAGCAGTGCGATGTCTTTACGCAGATCGTGTGGGTTCTGCGTGCCTGACCACAGCGTGGCCTGCCCGTTGCGCACGTCGGCTACGGCACAGGAAGGACCGATAGAGGCATGAAGTTGATAGGGCCAGACGTAGTCGGCATCAACGGCGACATGCCGGTTCTTCAGCGCGCTGTCAGTGCCTGCATCGTCACGCAGTACGCGCGGGGTTTTCTCACAATTGGCCAGCGTGTGATGCAACTGGTCCAGGCCCAGCGCAGGCAGTCCGGCCCAGGGCTTCCAGTTCACTTTTAGCGCGTACATCGCAGCAATCGCGTGCTCTTCACGTAAGGCGACAATGCCGACAAAATCCTTCATCACCACAATCTTCACGATACCCGGAAGATGGGCAACAGAATGCTCATCGACTGAAATCAGACTGTGCCCCAGCGGGGCACTGCTATCAGCACCGCCATAAGGCGGGCGCACTACGCGGCCATGCAGCATACCGGGTATGCGGAGATCGTGAACCCAGGTCAGTTTGCCACTCACTTTTGCCGGAATATCCACGCGCGCCACCGATTTACCGGTATAGCGGTTTGCGCTATACAGCGGGACAGCGGTGTCCAGAGGCAAATGCGTGTCTTTATCCTGAGCCAGTTGGCCATAGCTCAGGCGGCGATCCGGACGCTGTCGGTCAATGACCCAGCCCGCATTGGTATACACCTGGCTTGCGGAGAGATTCATGGCTTTTGCCGCCAACAGCATAAGTTGTTGACGCAACTGGCTGGCTGCCTGGCGAAGCGGGACCGCCGTCACCTGTAGTGTGGCGCTGGCAATTGTCGGGCCCTGATCCGGCGTTGAAGCGGTATCACCCAGTATCATCGTAATGGCGCTGAAGGGAACATCCAGTGCATCGGCGACATATTGCGACAGCGCCGTACGCACACCGGTGCCGAGGTCGACATGGCCGTTAAAGGCGGTCACTTTGCCATCTGCGGCCAGTGCGATAAAACTGCCGATCGTGACCGGGGGTGAAGCGCTTATTGCCGTGGATTGGGCCAGCGAAAGGTTTGGCAGGAGAGTGCTTACACTTATAAAACCCCCCATCTGCACCAGGCGGCGGCGTGTCAGAGTGAACAGGTTCATGATGGCTGACTTCCGCTGATGAGTTCGCGTGCCTTCTGCGCCGCGCGCAAAATTTCCAGATGGGTGCCGCAGCGGCACAGATTAAATGCCAGCTCATTTTTAATCTGCAGCTCTGATGCCCGCGGATTGCGCCGGAAGAGTGCCACCAGCGTCATGATCATGCCGTTGGTGCAGTAGCCACACTGAGCGGCCTGTTCATCAATAAAGCCCTGTTGTACCGGATGCAGCCCATCATCCTCTGCCAATCCTTCCAGGGTCGTGACTTGCCTGCCGGCGACAGTATGGACAGGCACGCTACAGGATCGGGCGGCCACACCGTCAATAATAATGGTGCAGGCACCACATTCACCGATGCCGCAGCCAAACTTTGGACCATTTAACTGGAAGTCATTACGCAATATATAAAGAAGGGGGGTATCTGAGTGCACATCGTCAATCGAGACGTGCCGGCCGTTAAGCGTGAAGTCCATAGCAAATCATCCTTGATGGCCCGTTCTTTCCGTTTGTTCGTTTACGGGCCAGATACAAAAATGCCCCTGAAGAATTCAGGGGCACAATGGGAATCTTATGCTATTTATCCGGCGCGGGTCATGATATTTCCTGCCATAAGCACATTAAAGCAAGGATTATTCTTACTTCGGTACTTTTCCTTTCAGCAGTTTGCGCACCCAGTAGCGGTTGGGGCTGGTGGCGGCCAGGGTGGAGCGGTCAAGCGGGATCGGTTCGCCACACAGCTGCGCCGCCAGCACTTCTGCTGCCAGCGGTCCGCTGCACAGTCCACGCGATCCCAGCGCACCCAGCACGAACAGGCCCTGATAAACCGGTGCGGGCTCAGCCTGTTGCTGCTGCTGCGCCAGCGTTTCGTACTGGTGCAGCGTAGCGGCATAGTCCGGCAGTGCGCCCATCATCGGCAGATGATCGCGCGTGGCGGCGCGAACGCCACAGCGTGCTTTGCCGTCACTGACATCAATCTCCTGCGGCCATCCTGCATCCGGCAGACAGCGGAGCAGGCGATCGCGATTCTCCTGCTGATCGTCGGCGCGGTACTCTGTCGCAGTATCGCCGCGATGATAGCTGGCTCCGATGCAGTGCTGCTGAAACTGTGGGCTGACCGGCGTCAGATAGCCGTCGTAGCACAGCACCTGTTTCAGCGCGGACAGTGCCTCCGTGGTGGGTACGTGGCTGACCTGACCACTCACCGCATAGAGGGGCAGCTTCTCACTCTGGATGAAATCTGTCAGACGGTGGCCGGTTGCCAGCACCACGTTACGATGCGTGCAGTCAGGCTGCGTGCGGAAGCTTAGCTGCCAGCCTGCCGGGTGTGGCGTCAACTGCGTGATCTCCTGCTGCCAGTGTAACGTCGCGCCCTGCTGTGCTGCCTGCTGCCACAGTCCCGCGGTCAGTTCTGCAGGAGAGAGCCAGCCACCCAGCGGGTAGGTGATGCCGCCGCAGCCGGTGGTGACGCCGCACAGTGCTTCCGCTTCTTCAGTGTTCACGGCGGCAGCCAGCGCGGGCGGCAGCGCCATTTGCAGCATTTTGCTGATCTTCTCCGCGCTTTTTTCGTCCCACGCCAGCTGAGTGACGCCGCACCAGTCATGCTCGAACGGCAGGGTCAGCTGATTGTAGACGCGGCGGGCAAAGGTAAAGGCGGCAGGGAAAAACTGTGCCAGTGCCGGATCGTGGTGGTTGAGCAGCGGGTAAACTGCGCCCTGGCGATTGCCGGAAGCGCCCTCGGCCGGGCGCGCATCGGCACAATAAAGCGTGACCTTTTTACCGCGCCGCAGTAATGCCAGGGCCAGCAGTGCGCTGACAATGCCTCCCCCTGCCAGGGCAAAATCATCGCCCTCAGCGGCCGGGCGCGCATACCACGGAGCCTGCGCAGGCCGGACAACAGCAGCGGGCAGATGGCCAATCAGCATCTCGCGCTTTTCACCAAACCCCTTGCGCTTTGTCACCTCAAATCCGGCCTGCTGCAGACCACGACGCACAAATCCGGCCGCCGTAAAGGTGGCCAGCGTGCCGCCCGGCCTCGCCAGGCGTGCCATACAGTCAAACAGTTCCGGCGTCCACATATCCGGGTTCTTGGCCGGGGCGAAACCATCCAGAAACCAGGCGTCGACCTGCTGATTCAGGGTGTCATCAAAAGTATGGATAAGTTGATTAATATCGCCAAACCACAGATCGAGCGTAACACGCCCGCCATCCAGCAGCAGACGATGGCAGCCGGGTAACGCGAGCGGCCACTGTTCACGCAGCTGGCGCGCATAATTGGCCAACTGTGGCCAGCTTTGCAGGGCGGCGTCGAGATCGCTGGCCGTTAAAGGAAATTTTTCACAGCTGATAAAGTGTAATCGCTGGAGTCTGGCTTCTGGCTCACGCGTGGTGAAGGCATCAAAAGCCTGCCATAGCGTCAGAAAATTCAGGCCCGTTCCGAATCCAGTCTCGGCCACAATAAAGAGATCGCGCGGGTGCGTGGTGAAACGTTCGGGGAGGTGATTACCCTCCAGAAAAACGTAGCCGGTTTCTTTCAGACCATTCTGGTTAGAGAAATAGACATCATCAAATACTCGGGATACAGGTGTACCCTGATCGTTCCAGCGTAGTTGTGCGTGCTCTATTGGTGCGGTTTTCACGGCAAAGGCTCATTGCTCAGGCAGTGGCGCGATTTTAACGATGTGCTTGACCCTACGCAAATTTACACAAGGAATTCGCTGATCGGACTTGTTCGGCGTACAACTGTAAGCTAGAGTGCCAGTCGAATCCTAATTAGAAGTGAAAGAGGTATTGAATGAAACGTGCTGTGATTACTGGCCTAGGGATCGTTTCCAGTATTGGTAATAACCAAGAGGAAGTTCTGGCATCATTACGTGAAGGCCGTTCTGGCATCACCTTCTCGCAAGAACTCAAAGATTCCGGCATGCGTAGTCACGTCTGGGGTAACGTTAAGTTAACGAAGGACGACATTTCAGCCCGTATCGATCGCAAAATGCTGCGTTTTATGAGCGATGCGTCAATCTATGCTTTCCTCTCCATGCAGGATGCGGTGAAAGATTCCGGCCTGACCGATGAGCAGTACCAGAACAACCCACGTGTGGGCCTGGTTGCCGGTTCCGGCGGTGGTTCACCGTTCTATCAGGCTGCCAGCGTTGACGGTATGCGTGCCAAAGGTCTGCGTGGCGTTGGCCCGTATATGGTGACCAAGGCAATGGCTTCTGGCGTGTCTGCCTGCCTGGCGACCCCGTTCAAAATTCATGGCGTGAACTACTCTATCAGCTCTGCCTGCGCCACGTCTGCGCACTGCATCGGTAACGCTGTAGAGCAGATCCAGCTGGGCAAACAGGATATCGTATTTGCTGGCGGCGGCGAAGAGCTGTGCTGGGAAATGTCCTGTGAGTTTGACGCGATGGGCGCATTGTCCACCAAATACAATGACACTCCGGAAAAAGCGTCCCGTACTTACGATCAGCAGCGTGACGGCTTCGTTATCGCAGGCGGCGGCGGTATGGTTGTGGTTGAAGAGCTGGAGCACGCACTGGCGCGTGGCGCACATATCTACGCTGAAATCGTTGGCTACGGTGCGACCTCTGACGGTGCTGACATGGTGGCGCCATCCGGTGAAGGCGCAATGCGCTGCATGCGTATGGCAATGGAAGGTGTGGATACCCCAATTGACTACCTGAACACCCACGGAACCTCAACGCCAGTGGGCGATGTGAAAGAACTGGGCGCTATCCGTGCCGTATTCCCGGATAAAACCCCGGCGATGTCGGCGACCAAAGCGATGACAGGTCACTCACTGGGCGCCGCTGGCGTGCAGGAAGCGATTTACTCGCTGCTGATGCTGGAGCACGGTTTTGTTGCACCAAGCATCAACATTGATGAACTGGACCCGGCAGCAGAAGGCCTGGACATCGTGACTCAGCCTACCGAGCGTAAGCTGACCACCGTGATGTCTAACAGCTTCGGCTTCGGTGGCACCAACGCCACCCTGGTGATGCGCAAGCTGGCATAGTTTGCTGCTACGCAGTGCTGAAAAAGGGGCGAGTCATCGCCCCTTTTTTTGATCTTAAATGGGGGCTATTCGCGACTGTCCCTCAGTGCGCTTGGCCTTAAGCGTTTCGGCAAACCTGCCACCACCCGATCGTAAGACTCCTCCACCAGTTGTTTCACTAATCCCTCAGTAATCTGCTCCCCCGGATAAATCGAAATCCAGTGGCGTTTATTCATATGCCAGCCCGCATGAATACTGTCGTAGATCACCCGATGCAGTTCGCCATCTTCCGGGCGACACTTCAGGTTCACGATGCGTTCGCCGCGCACCTGCGACATCAGCGCAAACATCTTACCGCGCACTTTAAATACCTCAATCTCCGGGCCGAAAGGGTAGTCAAGCTCTGCTTCGGGCAGCGCCAGAGCTATCTGCATGGTGAGTGTCTGAATCTGCTGTCCGTCCATTGCCCTATTCCTGTGCTGTTTTCGTTTTCCGCAGGCTAGCATAAACAGGACGTTTATTTCACGTTCTCTGCCGGCTTCGGTGGCTGTGTGATGTTGTCCGGCGTGTGGTAGTAATGCCAGGTATCAAACGGCAACATCAGCGTATCGGCCACGACGGAGAACGGCAGATCGAGCCAGCACCCGAGACAGTCAGGCAGTGTGTGGACGTCGAGTTGCGTCCCCGCATAAAAGGAGTTTTTTGGATTGTTGCCAACGGTGTGGCTGGTGATGGTTGCGCAGCCGCAGAGCAGCATAGCGAGAGTAAGGCCGATTTTCTTGAGCATGATGACATCCCTGTGATGATAGCCGTCAATAGGGTAGGGGAAAGCATGGGGGAAGAGGAGGATGATAAGTGCGGAGGAAGGGGAGGTATCATGTCGCGGTCAACTCATCGTGACCACGGTGTTGTCCGGCCATGATATGACTTGCGTACGGGGAACAAATTTAATGTGCCATTACGGCCTCCCGTTTTGCAGGTTAATACAAAAGCAAAAAACGGAGTGTTTTCTCTCTATTTTTACTTTTAAATTAACCAATATGTTCGGGCTGGATGCCCTGGTGTATTCAACTTTCACAGGTAAAGTGTATGAGTGAGTCAAAGAAATGGATGACAGATGAAGAGCGCTGGCAGGGCATTGTTGAAAGAAATAAAGAGGCAGATGGTCACTATGTCTATGGCGTGCGTACGACAGGTGTGTACTGTTCGCCGTCCAGTGCGACGCGGCAGCCAAAACAACATAACGTGGTGTTTTTTAATTCCGCCAGTGAAGCGGAACAGCAAGGCTATCGTGCCAGTAAGCGTTTCTATCAGGGGCAACCAGAATTAGAAAAAATCTACACGGATAAAATCGAAGAAGCCTGCCGTTACATAGAGAAAAGTGAAGGAATAATGAAACTGTCTGACGTGGCAGATTATGTAGGGATGAGTTCTTTCCATTTTCACCGACTGTTTAAATCGATCACCGGTTTAACACCAAAAGATTACTCCATCGCAAGATTGCATGAAAAGTTGCGTGACAATCTTGGGCAGAGTGATTCCGTAACAGAGGCCATTTACAGTGCAGGCTTTAGCTCCAATAGCCGTTTTTATGAAAATGCCTCTGCAATGCTAGGGATGACGCCTAAGGCATGGAGAGAAGGGGGAAAAGGGGCAAAGATATATTTCGCAATAGGCATATGTTCTTTAGGTAATATCCTGGTGGCTCAAAGTGAGAAGGGCATTTGTGCCATCCTTCTGGGGGATGATGCTGATAAATTGCTACAGGATCTGGAAGATAAATTCCCCCAGGCGAATCTGGTGGGGGGCAATTCGGAATTCGAACAGGTGGTAGCGCAAGTGGTTGGGTTTATTGAAGCCCCGCAAATGACATTAGCGTTGCCTTTAGATATCCGCGGTACCTCATTTCAACAACGCGTCTGGAAAGCACTCTGCGAGATCCCTGTTGGGGTTACGGTCAGTTATACCGATATTGCGAAGCGTATAGGTTCCCCAAAAGCAGTGCGCGCTGTCGCGGGGGCCTGTGCAGCCAATATTCTGGCCGTGGCGATCCCTTGCCATCGTGTGGTGAAAAATGATGGTTCTCTGTCTGGCTATCGCTGGGGAGTCGAACGCAAACGAACGCTGTTAGACCGGGAAGAAAAATTCAATGAATGAATATCATCCACGGTGTACCCATCGTGCCTTAGTGCTCGATTGGGAACGTATTACTGTTGAACTGAATGCAGGAGGAAGCGCCTGTATCAGTGGGCTTCTCCTTGATGAAGAATGCGATACCCTCAAAGCAATGTATCCACAGGGTGAATGGTTTCGCTCCCATATCCATATGGGGCGTCATGGGTTTGGTCAGGGGGAGTATAAATACTTTAAATATCCGTTACCCGATAGGGTCGCCGAGCTGCGCACGGGGTTATATCCAGAGTTGGCAAAAATAGCCAATGACTGGAATATAAAAATGAATATTCAGTGGGAATATCCATCAACGCATCAACGCTATCTTGACCTTTGTCATAGCGCGGGCCAGATAAGGCCAACGCCTCTCCTCTTGCAGTACACCAAAGGGGATTATAATTGCCTGCATCAAGATCTGTACGGGGAGCGGGTTTTCCCCTTACAGGTTGCCATTCTGCTTTCCGAACCTGAACAGGATTTCCTGGGCGGTGAGTTTGTTTTAACCGAACAGAGGCCCCGTAGGCAAACCCGGGCAGAAGTGCTCAGTTTGAAAAAGGGGGATGCGGTAATTTTTGCTGTGTCTCACCGCCCGGTGCAAGGAAATAAAGGGCATTATCGAGTCAATATGCGGCACGGTGTCAGTAAAATTCATCATGGTAACCGGCATACGCTAGGCATCATTTTTCATGATGCTTTATAAAATATTAAATGCTGAATGGCAGATGTTGAAGTGTAAAAATCATAAAAAGTAAGATTGCTTTATAGAATCCTTATTTAATTTAAAGACAGATAATGATTTTTATTCGTTAAGAATTCAAAAGCAAGATTCGGATGGTTTAAAAGCATCGCACGGAAGAATACTGTATTGGTTTTAAGAACAATACTGCATTCTACTGTGGCTTTTTTCTTGGAATTTTATTCCTACCTCTTACTTATAAAAGGATTTTACATGAAACCTTCTGACGTTAAAGTGAATAAAAATGAAGCTAAGGTTGACAATTTCGTTACCGAAGAGACAGTATTAAAACGCTCATCGGTAAAATTAGGAAACATTAAAACTCAGGGGCGATTGAAAAGAGAGTGTGATGACACCCCTCATATTTGGTTTGATACGATTCAGTTGAAAAATAAAAAGCCGGATGACGGTATGTTCATTAGAGTGATAAATTCTATTTATAGTGGAGTTGTTGTTTATCTTGAAAATATCAACGATCTCATTAAAGCGATCCCAGAGAGGATGCAAATAGTATTGAAAATCCGCAACGAAACAGAACTAAAAAAGTTTCATGAGAGTGTTTTTTTTGATGAGTTTAAAGCGCAGAAAGGAAGTTCTCGTTTCAGTGTCGCCTATCATGATGTTCATGCACTAAAAAATATTAAAAAAAATGATATTCCATCCTGCTATATTTGTTATGTCGATGACCAGAAAAGTCTACTGGGATCAATTAGTGATGGTATTGATTTTGACTATCTCTGGATACTTTTTCGCGATCCCACCAACATTCCGCTAGAACTCGTCATTGCATCATTACAATCAACGCACACAATTTTAATGAAAGAAGTGAAGGAACCTTCAAATGTGGATGATGCAATCGTTTCTTATGGCGTAATGGAATATGGTGCTGAAGGCGTTATATTTTCTCCGGTAGAGCATGATGTCATGAGTGACTTTCTTAATAGAATGTCAGATCGTGGAAACAAAGACATCACTATTCAGGTCGGGACGGTGATGGATAGTCGACCCGTAGGAATGGGATACCGTGCCTGCATTGATACCGCAACGTTGTTCCAGCCTGATGAAGGCATTCTGGTCGGCAATACCTCACAGGGCGGTTTGCTCTGCTGTGCTGAAGTGTTTTTCCTACCCTATATGGAATTACGCCCGTTCAGGGTGAATGCAGGGGCGATGCATTCGTATGTATTCAATCAGGACAACCTCACGGATTATATGAGCGAACTTAAAACCGGTTCTCCCGTTATGGTTGTGAATGCTAAAGGGCGTACCCGCCGTGCTGCTGTTGGCCGTATGAAAATAGAGCTGCGCCCTCTGAGGCTGATTGAGGTTGAGTTTTCTCATCAAGAACGTGTCAGCGTCATTATGCAGGATGACTGGCATGTCCGTATATTTTCTGACGCGGCTAAGCCTCTTAATATTTCTGAACTCAAGGCAGGCGATAAGGTTTTAGGGTACGTCACCGAACCTGGCCGCCATGTAGGCATTAAAATAAATGAAAGTATTATAGAAAAATAGCGAGGTGAGCGATGAGTTTCATTGGAAGAAAAACAAGGCTACACTCACTATTATTTTATGATTTCCCACTGGGACTTATTGTCCCTCTTGATCACGGTCTCACACTAGGTCCAATTGACGGAATAGAGACAACCGAAAGGCTGTCCCGATGGATTGGCAGCAAAAACATCAGTGCGGTTATTGGACATAAAGGTCTTATCGAAAGGTTAATCGATCGTGATATGTTGCACCCTGCAACAGGAATTGTGGTTCAGCTTAATGGAATGCCCGGTATAGCCCCCGACCCTGATAAGAAAATTATTGTCTCGAATATAGTAGCCGCATTGCGGCTTGGTGCTGATGCTGTATCCGTTCAGGTTAACTTTTCAAAGGATAATTATGGGCATAACCTTTCTCTGCTTGGCCGCGTTGTGGATGAAGCACACGCGTACGGGATGCCTGTGTTAACGATGGCATACGATAAAGAGGAATTATCCAATGATGATGAAAGAATAGTCAGAATCAATCACATCATCAGAATTGTCTCTGAATTAGGGTCGGATGCAATCAAGTTAGCACCACCAAAAGCGATATCTGACATACCCATTATATTGGCTAAGCATTGCCAGGATATTCAGGTTTATTTCGCCGGAGGAGAGTTATGCACGGAAGACAGATTGTGTGAGATGACCTCGACGCTGGTAGCTCATGGTGCATATGGTTTGTGTATCGGTCGTAATGTGTTTCAGCATCCTCAACCCGAAGAGTTGTTAGTTAGCATTGTGAATTTAATGAAAAGTATAAAAATACCCTTAAGAGTCTCAAGACAAAAATACCCAGAGGGAAGGGCGCTGAAATGAGTCATCACATGCGATCGAGAGAACGTTTTGTCAGTGAAATACTACAGGATAGTGGGTTATTTTCGGAAAAAATATTACACCGGTTACGTGAGGATGAGTCTCTCGGTTGCGGGAATATGTTGGACCGTATTTTGTTACTCAACGTCTGTAAAGAGAGAGCATTCCTCTTTCTGGACCGCCCGCTCCTTTCCCCGGGAGGAGGATATACACAGGCTCTCAGCCTTAACACATTACAGCAGTATAGAATGTTTCTGGCGCAGTGGTATTTACAGCATGGAGTGAAAAAAGGGGATGTCATTTCTGTTTGTGTTGAGGATGGTATTACACCGTTTTTACATTATCTTGCATTGACCAGCCTTGGCGCGACTATCTCACTTATCAATCCAGGAATACCTGCAGATCTCGGGATTCTGTATATGAATGAGAACGGTTTCCTGAAACTGGTCATTGACGCTGAGACAAGTAAAAAGAGTTCATTTGTCCGGCAATGGCAACAGTCGAATGAAACGCTTGATATTTCGACGGCGGATTTTCACCGGGCGATTTCCCTCCCTGAGTCGTGGCCATTCGAACCTGAAGATTCCACTCTGGTGATGTTGAGCCATTCTTCCGGCACCACAGGTGTGCCAAAAGCGGTCCGTTTTGAACACCGCCAGTTCTTTATGGGAAAACGAGTGCGCATTGGCCGCTTTTCAGAGGGGCCAGATGAGCGACTGCTCACTGCCCTTCCTCAGTCACATTCAGCGGCAATCAGCCATTTAGAAACGGCAATTCTGCATGGTATCCCCACGTATGTCGTGGGTTCTCAGGATGGAGAAGCTTTACGGCAGGCAATACATGCTTTTTCTCCCACCACCGTTGCCGCCTTTCCTCACAGCTATATGACGTTGATCGAAGCGGGGATCGGTGATGCCGAATTTACCACTGTACGCCGATGGTTAAGTATGGGAGATGCCTCTCATCAAAGCCATATACGCCGGTTGTTGCAGGGGGCGCCGAAATCAAAATATATGGACTCTTTTGGCAGCTCGGAATTGGGAATGGCGTTATTTCGTAATGAGTCGCGGATTGATGCCCTGGCCCCTCATCGTTCAATTGGCCGTCCTGTTGATATTGCCGTGGCTAAAATTCTCGATTTTGCAACGGGAGAAGAGGTGCCTTCCGGAACACCCGGCCTGTTTGCTGTACGTTCACCCACCATTACCTCAGGGTACTGGCAGCAGCCGGAACAGACGAACAGGGCATGGCGAAATGGTTACTTTGTGACGGGTGATATCGCGCTGTGCAAAAAGGGTGTTTTCTATCATGTCGACCGGGAGGTGGATGTTGTGGTAACACCGTCAGGCAACCTTTATACCTTGTTTCTCGAAGAGGTCGCGCAGCAGGTCGATGGCGTCTGTGATGCCGTGGTGGTGGGCGTTGCAGGAAGAACCGCTAACGATCCTGAAATACTGGTGTTGATTCTGGCAGACAGGGAAGCGACACGTGAGTCCGCTGCACTTTCGCTACAGGTAACGGAGCGTATCTATGAGTCAATGATGAACTCTGGCCCACTTTTAGCGAAACACGCGATTGCCTCGATCGTTGTGGACAGTCTGGCATTCCTGCCCGTGGGTGCCACAGGTAAAATATTAAAGAGAGAACTGCGTCAGTCTGCTTTATCGCTTATCAGGATAAACGCTGAAAGAAATTTAATGAATTAAGGTTTTTTCTTAAATACAGCATTCTCTTTAACAGTAATCTATTATCTAAGAGAGAAAAGATGAAGGAACATACTTTTAACTCGGCAGTGCTTAATTCCGTTATCCAACGACTGAATGATGCTGAAAGCGATGGTTGCCATAATTACGAATGTCTTGGCCATCATTTTATGATTAACGAGGGCGTTTTTCCTCCCACTCATTTTCAGTCTACAGGGATATTTACCCGTCTGATACCTTATCCTAAAGGTGGCCGTTTTCTTGAAATAGGATGTGGTGCAGGTGTCACTGCGGTTGTTGCTGCCCTTAGCGGTTGTGCACGAGTTGTTGCCACCGATATTAGCGAAGCAGCGGTGAACAATACGCGGATGAATGTAGAAAGGCATGGTGTTGATCATATTGTATCGACGCTTCAAAGCGATCTTTTCAATGCGCTCAAGCAAGGCGACCAGTTTGATACTATTTTCTGGAATTCAAACTTTGTTTTTGTTCCTGAAGACTATGTTTTCGATAATAAGATACTTCACGCATTTTGCGATGTTGGCTATGCCACACATCATCGTTTTTTTAAGGAAGTAAAAAATTATCTGGCTCCTGGTGGTGCGTTGCTGTTGGGGTTCAGCAGTCAGGGGGATATTTCTGCATTGACAGAATTGCTTGGTCAATATGGTTATCAATATGAAATCGTGGCCTCTGAATTCGGCGGGAATGGCAGTGAAAACCATTTTTATATTATGAAATTGATACCACTTTCTGTTGATCACCAGGAGGTTATATGAATTCACCTGCCATACATCACGCACCCGTCATCATCATCGGCGGTGGGCCTGTTGGGATGATGCTGGCGTTGTTCCTTGATTATCATGGTGTGCGTAGCCTTATTGTCAACCGAGATAAAGAGACACGCCTTCACCCTAAGGGGAACACACATAACTCCCGGACGATGGAGCACTACCGTCGTGTCGGAATTTCAGCTGCCATCAGAAAATTAGGTCTCCCATCAACGTATCCCAGAGATATTACCTATTTTACCCGATTAAACAGTTGGGAGCTGGTGCGCTTCAGCATGCCGTCAGAACAGCAAAGAGCGGTGATAGCACGGGATGATGATGTCACGCATCAAATACCTGAGCCTTTGCTCAGAGCGAATCAAATGTATGTTGAGCGTTATATGCACAATCATCTCAACGAAAGAGAAAACATAGAGGTGCGCTTCGGCTGGCACGCGGTTTCTTTAGAACAGGATGAGGCTGGCGTTAACGTCATTATTGAAGACTCTACTCATTCGTCCCGCAGGGAGTCGTGGCGTGCGGATTATCTTATTGGATGTGATGGCAGTCATAGCTTTGTCAGGAAAACGCTGGGGATAGGTTACCAGGGGACCGACACGGCGATCGCGGGTTTCTTAACGGGAAGAATGTTTTCTTCGCACCTCCGTATTCCGGCATTACACAACAGAATATTGCGAGGTAAAGAAGCCTGGATGTACAACGTTATGGCGCCAGGTTTAAGAATGTTGCTTATCAGTTTGAATGGAAAAGATGAATTCGTGTTGTTATCCAAACCGGGTTCAGAAACGGAAGAGCCGGACGATCAGAAGATGATTCAGCACATACAGGCAGGGTGTGGAGAACCGGTCGATGTTGACATTATCGCACATTCAGTATGGCACGGTGGCCTTGCTCAAATTGCAGAGCGTTTTTCTGAAAAGCGGATTCATCTGGCGGGTGATGCGATTCACTTATTTTCCCCAACCGGCGGGTTTGGCATGAATACCGGCATTGATGATGCGTCAAATCTTGCCTGGAAACTGGCCGCAGTGATTCAGGGGTGGGCGCAGCCCGGGCTGCTGGCCTCTTATGAAATTGAACGGAGGCCCGTGGCCAGGCGCAATACTGCTGCGGCCCGTCAGCTCACGCAGCGCGCAAGTCGTCTGAAAATACCGGGCGATATTGAGATTGCAGAGAGTCCGGCGGCGCATCGATCGCGTCTTGAGTTTGGTCAGGCTTTGCAGGTATTTCGTAGTCAGTTCAGTTCGCCCGGCATCGAGCTGGGGGCTCGCTATGACCAGTCTCCTCTGATTTGTACTGATGGCGAACGTCCTCCATTCGATAACCTTCATGACTATCAGCCCGATAGCACGCCGGGAGGGCGTCTTCCGCATATCTGGGTGGAGGACGCTAAGGGACATCGGCGATCCCTGTTTGATCTGCTTGGTTCTGGATTTTCTCTGCTGCGTATTGGCGCAGATGCGCCCGACGTGAGCGATTTTCTCCGTGTGGCGAAAAAAAGAGGGATACCGTTAAAAATCATTGAGCTTCCTGCACCAGATGCATTGTCGTTATATCGCTACCCATTACTGCTTATTCGCCCTGATCAGTACATTTGCTGGCGAGGAAATGATAATCCTGAAAACACAGACTCATTATTTTCCCGTGTGACAGGAAGCAAGATGAGTGAATGAAGTTTCACCCGTTGAATTTCTGGGTATCAATGTAGTCAGGAGGATGTCATGAAAATGGAATTAATGAATACTGAACGCGATTTTTCCGAGTGGGCAATTGATGCAGAAGAAAATGCGGCTGTTTTTTCTCAAATAACACATGATCCGAACCCACTGGTCGTCAATGGTGAGCCTGAAGGTGCATCTATAAAATTTCTTCGCACCGGTAAGTCCACGGATGGACGGTATTTAATGGCTGAAGTTGAAGTTCCTCCGGGTTCCGGGCCGCCATTACATGTTCATACTCAAACGGATGAGTGGTTTTATACCCCGGAAGGCGGTGTTGTTATGCTGATGGGAACCAAGAAATATGATGATCTGGATAACCCACCCGATATTTCTGGGCGCGATACTATCCGCATGGTGCCTATGAAAAAAGGAAGCCTGGTGTTTGGTCCGCGGCATTCTATTCACGGCTACCTTAATGTCACGGATAAGACAATTATTGTTCAGCTTATCTGGACGCCGGATACTGAGAAGAAATCTATTCTTGGCTATTTCGAATCTATTACCAAACCCATTTTACCGGGTTTAAAGGGGGCAAAGAATAATCCGATAGTTCAACTCAAGGCCGTAAGCGAAGCACGCGACTATGGGATGATGTTTAGTACTGGTTTTTGGAAATATGCCGAAAGGGTTGAAGATGGAGAAGCGCCATTCGGTAAAAATATGTCGGAACTTATCACATTGATTAATCCGGCCAAGGTACGTTAATACGTCATTTATTAAAGGATCATAGTTATGATGATGTTGAAAAATAAAACAGCATTAATTACAGGTGCAAGTTCAGGAATCGGGCGTGAAGCGGCGAAAATTTTCGCCAAAGAAGGTGCCGCTTTGGTACTGGTCGCCCGTCGTGCTGCCGAGCTGGGGTCGCTGGTTGATGAAATTATCTCTTCGGGCGGAAGGGCCGTAATGTTAGCCGCTGACGTAAAGGATGAAGCTTGTGCGAAAGAAGCGGTGAGATTAGCGGTTCACCATTTTGGTGGGCTGGATATTGCTTTCAACAACGCTGCCACGATGGGCGAAATGGGCGAGACCACCGGTATTTCTCTGGAAGGCTGGAATGAAACGATAGAGACCAATCTGACCAGTGCGTTTCTTGCGGCTAAATATCAGATTCCCGCGATGCTGCAACGTGGCAATGCGTCACTGATCTTTACGTCCTCATTCGTAGGGCATGCCATTGGCTTTCCTGGAATGGCCGCCTACGCTGCAAGCAAAGCGGGTTTGATTGGCCTGACGCGTGCGCTGGCAGCCGAGTACAGCCCGGCAGGGATCAGGGTTAATGCGTTATTACCAGGAGGAACGGATACAGAAATGGGGCGTTCATCCACCGATACGCCGGAGAAAGAGGCTTTTATCAATGGGCTTCATGCGATGAAACGCAGGGCAACGCCGGTAGAAATTGCCAATTCTGCAATGTATCTGGCTTCCGAGCTGTCGGCATTTACTACCGGCACCGCTTTATTTGTTGACGGTGGTGTGAGCATTAATCGTACGTAATCTGGTTTTTTTCTGCTCTGGCTTTGAATGAGATCGTCAGAGCAGAAAGTCATATTGGATGCTTTCTATAAGGACGTAATCATGCCTGTGGTTATTTATGTTTTGGCGATGTGTGTTTTTTCAATGACCACCTCCGAGTTTATGGTTGTCGGTATGATGCCATCGTTAGCGGTCTCGTTGGGCGTTTCCGTCTCTTCTGTCGGTTATCTCGTTTCCGCTTTTGCCGGAGGCGTTGTGGTCGGCGGGCCGATATTAGCTGTTCTTTTATTTAAAACGTCAAATAAACACGCATTACTTACCCTGGCTTCACTGTTTTGTCTCAGCCAGGCGATCGGTGCTGTGGCCATGAATTATAATGTGATGCTATTTTCCCGCATTCTTTCCGGCGTGGTACATTCTGCTTTCTTCGGAGTTGCTTTATCCGTCTGTGCATCTTTGGCTGGCCCGGAGCGTATAGGTCGGGCATCCGCGATTGTCATGGGGGGATTAATGGTTGCCTCCGTTATCGGATTACCCGCGGCCACCTGGCTTGATCAATATACGTCGTGGCGTATGAGTTTCTGGATTATTTCCGGATTGATGCTGTTGGGCATCATTGCATGCGCGACTCTGGTTCCTAAACAACCTGTTAAAAGCAGCGCCAGTTTGAAACAGGAAATAGCGGCATTAGGTAAGGGAGAACTGTGGGCTGCCTGTATCACCAGTGGTTTAGTGGTTGGTGCTGTTTTCGCCATGTTCACTTATCTTTTTCCCATTCTTACTCAGGTCACCGGTTTCTCTCCGACGACCATCCCGGTGCTTCTGGCGATGTACGGCGCTGCGACGGTGGTCGGTATCATGATAGTAGGGCGAATAGCGGACAGATATACCATGCGTATCCTGTTCTGCGGGCAAGTTATTCTTATTACGCTGCTGGTGACTTTTGCCCTGAATACGGAGTCCATGGTGATCAGCACTCTGGCCCTGTTGTTGACAGGTCTGGTGGGATTACCGATGAATCCGGCACTGGCGACACGGGTTATGCGACTGGCGAAAAACAGTTCTTTAGTCAATACGATATATATTGCTGTCAGTAATGTGGGGATTGTCGTGGGGTCATGGGTAGGGGGGCTGGCGATTGCTGAGGGATATGGACTTCGTTCACCTCTTTGGATCGGGGGGATACTGGCAGCCTTCGGGTTGTTAAGTATTCTCCCTTTCCTGACCCGACACAGTGCCAGAGCAATGCGAGAGAAAACATTAATGCAGTGAGTGATACCGCATCGGGTTGACCTTTCTCATCCCCTCTCGTCGGGAGGCAACGGTGATGCCATCACATTGCCTCCCGCAGAAACACCTGTCAGGAAAAATCCCAGTTAAACATCACCAATTCGCAATGGCGGCAGACAAACTTATAAACGCCCTGATCGCCACCCGGTTTGTAATCGGCCATAAACTGCGACCAGCTCTCCTCATCCATTTCGTAATCGCTCATCCACTTTTGACGGGTTTCTGCACTGGCGTCGGCAACATCTTTCGCACTGGCATCGCCGTGATAAACGCAGGCATCGTTACAGTGGGTCGCCCAGCTCTGGTCCTGCCATGAACTGTAACCCGGCGTGCGTTCGCAAACTTCCGCCGCGATGGCATCATCAAGTGCTTCATCATAAAGATCGTTGAAGCTGCATGCGTACTTAGCGGCTGCGCTGCCATCATGGATGCACCACGGGCACAGGGTGATATCGCTGTCACCGACCCTGTAAATGGTGCCGTTATAGTGGCGATCAGTGTCTTTACCACAGCAGTTGCAGGTGGCGGCTTGTTGAATAAAGACATCGCGAGCGAAGTCAGCGCTGAGGTAGGTAAACTGCGGTAACGGCCTGTTCATTAGGGAGCGTCCATAAAGGTTTTAACGGATAATATCGCATCGTTATCCGTCAGAAAACCTTATCATTAAACCTGTAGAGTAAATTCATAGGATTACATCACCGACAGTATGAACCTTGATGATCTTGTGGCAGAAGATTTGATGAATGATTTCTTTGAGACATTCTATATTGAAACGTATTGCTCCGATGTTCCTTGTTTATGAGCCTGCTGAAACTGGCTCCAGACCTGAAGCTGAACGATTAGCGACTAAAAATGTGTGGAGATCCCTCAGGGGTCACTCCTCCCTCAACATCTTCCCCACATTCCCCCCCGGATGCAGGGTCAGCAACGTCTCCTTGCTGTAGCCACTCTGCGACATCAGTACCGCAATCATCGCGTCAAATACCGCCAGCACGCTGATAATCGACGTGGTGGCCAGCATATTCAGCGGGTCGATCTCCTGCGATTTTGGCATCAGCAGCAGCCGATCGGCGGCCTGAGCGATGGCCGAGTGTGCGTTCTCCGTGACGCTAATCAGCGTGCAGCCTTTAGCACGCACCGTTGGCAGCAGCCGCGTGAGTTCATCGGAGTTACCGCCGCGTGACAGCATAATCAGCACATCGTCGTGGCGCAGAAAACCGATATCGCCGTGGGCGGCATCGGCAGCGCTGAGCCAGATGGCGGGATGCTCAACGCAGGCCAGCATATGGGCGATTTTACGCGCCGCAATGCCGGAGGTGCCGATGCCGGTGACGGCAATCTTGCCGCGACAGGCGGCGAGGGCATTCAGCACCGCCAGCCACTGCTGACGGTCAAGCTGTGTTTCCAGTGCGGCCAGCGCCTGGCGGTAGGTATTCCAGCCTGTGGTGGCCTGTTGCCAGCTCTGTTCCGGCGTCATTATTCCTCCTGCATCATCTGCTGGTATTTCATATGGTCGTGATACAGCTCGCGGAACACCCGATATTTACGGTCGTAATAGCGTTTGATCTCGTTGGTCTGTGGCGTCACGGTTTTACCAATACGGCTCATGGCGTTCATCGCTTCCGGCAGCGTGTCGTAAACGCCTGCGGCCACGGTGCCCATCATGGCACTGCCCAGCAGCATCGATTCGCTCTCCTCCGCCAGCAGCATGGTGCAGCCGGAAGCGTTGGCGTGCTCCTGCACAAAGATCGGGTTTTTGGTGCCGCCGCCGCTGGCCATAATCGTGTCGATGCTGTAGCCCGTCTGGTTCATGGTTTCAATTATATGCCGGGTGCCAAGCGCGATGGCCTGAATCGTTGCCAGATAGTGCAGCGCCATATCTTCCGGGGTGCGCGACAGTGTCAGTCCGGTCAGTATCCCGGTCAGATTAGGGTTGGCACGCGGCGAACGGTTGCCGTGGAAGTAGGGCAGCATATGGATATCCCGCGTCAGAAACGCGATTTTATCCGCTTCCCCCGCCATCTTACGCAGCAGATCGTTCAGCACCTCGTAAATAGTTTTTCCCTGACTTTTGCCCTGCTCATGCAGGGCGGCATAGCAGGGGTGCGACTGGATCACATGATCAATCAGGGCACCGGTGGCGGACTGGCCGCCTTCATTCAGCCAGAAGTCAGGCAGCACCGCCTTGTAATAGGGGCCCCAGACGCCCTTAATAAAACGCGGCTCGCGGGAGATGGCCATATGCCCGGTGGAGGTGCCGCCGATCAGCGCAATGCGGCGGTCAAAGTCGGCCAGCTCGCCGGATGGCCCGGCGGCACCCAGCGTGCCCAGGCTTCCGGCGTGGGCATCAATTATCGAGGCACTGACCGGGGTGCCGGGCAGCAGGCCCAGTTCACTGGCCGCACGCTGTGTCAGACCACGTCCCAGGGGTTCGCCCATGCTTTTGACCTCGCTGCCGATCTTCGCCGCGTCATGCTCCAGCAGATCTTCCAGACCCACTTGTTTAAAGTAGCTGGCATCCCAGCCGTCCTGATGGGCCAGCCAGGTCCATTTACACACCAGCGAACAGACCGAGCGGGTGACGTCACCCGTTGCGCGCCACGTCAGGAAGTCCGGCAGATCGAACAGGTGACCCACATTCTGCCAGCTGGCTGGCATATGCTGCTTCAGCCACAGCAGTTTTGGCGTCTGCATTTCCGGCGAGATCACCCCACCCACGTAGTCCAGCACCGGGTGCTTCAATGCATTGATGCGTTCCGCCTGCACAATGGCGCGGTGGTCCATCCACACAATAATATTCTGCTCGCTGCGCCCGGAAGGGCTGACCGTCAGCGGCTGCCCCTCTTTATCCAGCACCACCAGTGAACAGGTGGCATCAAACCCCAGACCTTTTATCTGCACCGGGTTAATGTTGGTCTGATTAATCGCATCGCGTACCGCCCGGCACACCGCCTGCCAGATATTGTCGGAAGACTGCTCAACAAAATTGGCCTGTGGGCGAAACATCGCGATCTCACGGCTCGCCTGTCCCATCATGCGCCCGGTAATATCAAAAATGCCTGCGCGTGCGCTGCCGGTTCCCACATCCACACCAATGTAATAGCTCGCCATTTTTTATCCTTAGTCCTCAGGTTCTGCGATGTTGCAACGCAATAAACAGGATCAGTACACCACCCCAAAGGGCCATAGTGAGGTAGCTGCTCACTCCCAGCAGATTCAGTCCACTTTCCAGCATCTGCAGCACAATCAGCGCCATCACCAGGCCGGGAATACGCCCAAAACCGCCGTCAGGATTAATGCCGCCCAGCACCGAGGCGAGGATGGTCACCAGCAGCCAGGATTCGCCATAGCCAGCTTTGGCCGAGTTGAACATCGACATCATCAACAGCGCGGCCCCCCAGCTCATCAGCGCCGAAAGGACATACACCACAATGGTGACGCGGGTGGTGTTCACCCCGCTAAAGCGCGTGGCCTTCTCGTTGCTGCCCAGCAGCAATATGGTGCGGCCCAGCGTGGTGCGCTCCAGCAGCAGCCACATCAGCGCCGCCACGGCCAGGAACAGCAACAGTGCCAGCGGGATCCCGGCGATATTGCCGTTACCCAGCATCTGGATCACTGGTGGGAAGCCGGAGATCACCGCACCGTTGGAGAGCAGAATATTCAGCCCGGCAATCAGCGTCATGGTGCCCAGCGTGGCCAGAATCGGCGAGACGCCAATGACCGCAATCAGTACGCCGTTGACCACGCCAATCACCACGGCCAGCCCCAGCCCGGCCAGCAGTGCGAGGAAAACCCACTGCGGTTGGTCAGGATGCGCGACAATCAGTGCGGCCATCAGCAGTGAGCAGGCGTTGGCGCTGGCGATAATCGACAGATTAATGCCACCCGTCAGCATAGTGATGCCCATACCCAGCGCCAGCAGGCCGAGCACTGGCAACTGGCTCGCTATCGACTGGAAGTTACCGAGGCTAAAAAAGCGCCCCCCCAGCGTCAGAGAAAACAGCACCAGCACGGCCACCAGCATCAGCACCTGCAGCCGGATAATGCGGTCACCTGGCAGTTTATTCAGTAATGTTTGCATCTCAGTTCCCCTTTGCCCGCTGGTGTTTTTCGTTCCATGCCGTGGCGCTCACGCTGACCAGAATAATGATGCCGCTAAACACCATATGCCAGTAGGACGAGACCGCCAGCAGCGTCAGGCCGTTTTGCAGGAAGGCCAGCAGCAGTACGCCCAGCAGCGTGCCGGTTAATGTTCCGCGTCCACCGCTCATGCTGGCACCGCCCAGGACCACGGCAGCAAGGACCGTCAGCTCAAAGCCCACCAGTGAGTTGGGTGCAACAGACTGCGTTGTCTGCGCCTGTACCACTGCGGCCACACCGGCCAGCACACCCATGTAGCCGTAGACCGCCAGATGCAAGCCTCTGAGGTTGATGCCAAGGCGTGAAGCGGACTCGCGGTTGCCGCCCATGGCGTAAATCTGGCGTCCAATGCGGGTGAAGTTCATCATTACCCCGGTCAGCACAAACACCGCCAGAAGACTGAGCAGCGGCAGCGTCAGACCATATTCGTAGCCGTCGGTCGCGGTGAAGGAAAACCAGTTAATGCCCTCCATAAACCAGTCCGGGAAGCCGTACAGCCAGGTGCCGTTGGTGGCCCAGACCAGCAGTCCATAAAACACATTCAGCGTGGCAATGGTGATAATGATCGCCGGAACCCGCAGCAGGTAAACCAATAAACCATTGAACATCCCCAGCACCAGACCGCAGCCGATGGCAATGGCAAAGACGCTAAACAGGTTCCCGCCATGCGTCAGCATGGTGCTGGCCATCACATACTGAGCAATGGCGGTCATCGCCGGGAATGAGATATCAATGCCGCCGGCAATCAGCACCACAAACAGGCCGCAGGCCAGAATGCCGAGGATGGCATAGCTGGTGGCCACATCGGTCAGGTTACCGAGGGTAAGAAACTCACTGGTGCGCACGCTCAGGCCCAGCGCCAGCAGCACAATCAGCATGCCCAGCCAGAATTCGTGTAGGCTGATAAGGTGACGCAGTTTGTTATTCATTGACCACTCCGGCTATCTCCTCTTCACGGCACAGATGGGGGGCGAAACTCGCCACCAGCTCGCCTTTACGCATCACCAGCACGCGGTGGCTGTTGTAATACGCTTCCGGGACCTCATCGCAGATCATCAGCACTGCCATACCGGACTCTGCCAGTTCGCGGGCGATGCGATAGATCCCCTCTTTGTTGGCGATATCGACGCCGACGGTCGGGGAGTCGAGGATCAACACTTTTGGCCGGGTCGCGACCCATTTACCAATCGCCACACGCTGAGCGTTACCGCCGGACAGCGTCTGAACGGCCAGCTGGCTGTCAGAGACTTTAATATTCAGTTCACGGATCAGTTTTGATGCCCGCTGGCGGGCTTCATGCCGATCCAGCAGTCCCAGGCGGTTGCGCAGCTGGGAGAAAATCGGCAACAGCAGGTTGTCGAAAATCGACTGCGTCATGATCAGCCCTTCCGTCTGCCGATCTTCCGAGACGTAAGCAATACCGTGGCGGATGGCATCGCGGTTACTGCGCAGTGCCACCGGCTGACCGTCGATAATCATCTCGCCGCTGTCGGGCCGCGTAATACCAAACAGCGACAGGCAAAGCTCGGTACGTCCGGCGCCCAGCAGGCCGACAATCGAGGTGATCTCACCGCCTCTGAGTTGCAGATTGATCTGCTGGTACTGATTGCGGCGCGAGAGGTTACGCACTTCCAGCAACGGCGTTTCGTTGAGGTCAGCACGTTCCGGCAGAGGGCTGAAGCTGAAGCGCTGCCCGGTCATCTGCCATGCCAGCTCATCGCTATCCAGTTTGCTGGCAGGCCAGGTGCCCACCAGCTTGCCGTCGCGGATCACGCTGATGCGATCGGACACTTCCATCACTTCATCCAGCTTGTGGCTGACGAACACCACGCAGATCCCGGCGGCTTTCAGTTCATTCACCACACGCAGCAGCCCGTTCACTTCATGGCGCGTGAGCGATGCGGTTGGCTCGTCCATGATCACCAGGCTGGCGTCTGCCGCCAGTGCCCGGCAGATAGCGACCAGCTGGCGGTCAGCAATCGACAGTTTTTCAACCTTGCGCGCCGGGTCGAGCTGCACGCCGATACGTGCCATGGTTTCCTGCGCCAGCTGGCGCATGGCCCGGCGGTTTACCCAGAAGTGACCGCCTGGCAGATAGCGATGCGCGGCAATGTTTTCCATCACCGACAGATTGGGGAACAGCGACAGATCCTGATAGATCACCTGGATGCCATAGTAAGCCGAAAGGGCAGGCGTCAGATGGTTGAGCCGCTTTCCGTCAATGCTGATATGTGAACCTTTATCGGGCTGATACACCCCGGAGATCACTTTGATCAGCGTGCTTTTACCGCAGCCGTTTTGTCCGGCCAGGCAATGCACTTCACCCCGGTTCAGCGTCAGTGTCACATCATCCAGTGCGCGGACGCCGGGAAAGGATTTACTGATGTTTTCCAGTGAGATAAACGGTGTTTGCGTGGACATAATTCAGTACCCTGGAGTGGATAAAGGGCCAGTCAGGCTGGCCCAAAACAATCAGAAGCCGAGGGATTTCGCGTTATCTTTGGTCACTTCCAGAATGCGGTTAAAACGGATCACATGGTGTTCCATATCCACATCGGCTTTACCCAGGCCGTCAATGGTCAGATCCGGCGTAACCTGTTTGCCATCCAGCAGCTGATCGGCAAGGCTCACCAGAGCGAACCCGGCATCTTTTGGATCCCACAACAGGGCTTTCTTGATATCACCCGTTGCCAGGTATGGTGCAGCCTGAGCGGGCATCGCGATACCGACGACGGCGATTTTATTTTTCGCACGTTTGCTTTTCACCGCCTGTCCGGCACCGATAGGGCCAAGCGATCCGAAACCGATAATGCCTTTCAGATCAGGGTAGGTGCGCATCAGATCGAGCGTTGTGGCGTAAGATTTATCGATGCTCTCAGCCACCGGCAGGCGTGAAGTGACTTCATGCATCTCAGGGTATTTTTCTTTCTGATACTTGATGGCGGCATCCGCCCAGGCGTTATGCAGGGGCACGGTCAGCGAACCAACATAGATGGCATAACCGCCTTTGCCGCCCATATTGCTGGCCAGCTCGTCCATATTCTTTTCGGCGTATTTAACACTGTCGATGGTTTCAATATCCCACTGGCCAATAGGCTGGTCAGGGGATTCATGCGTCAGCACCACGATGCCCTGATCGCGGGCTTTTTTCAGCACCGGCTCCAGCACTTTAGCGTCGTTCGGCACCACGATAATCGCATCCACTTTCTTGGCAATCAGGTCTTCAATCACTTTCACCTGCTGCGCCGGGTCGGCAGTGGAACCGCCCACCTGATAAGCATTTACATCGAGTTTTTTCGCGGCTTCATCTACGCCAACGGCCATCCGGGTGAACCAGGGGATCCCGGTCACTTTTGCCACCAGGGCGATATCGTGTTTTTCTGCGGCCAGCAGCGGAGTCGCGAACAACATACAGGCAGAGACAACACATGCATTGAGTAACGAGAGGTTAAATTTCATAGCAGTACCTTGTTATCTGATTCGTTGTTTTTGTCAGGTAAGAGGTGGCATTGACCACCGGATCAAGATAGCAAGAAGATTTTGGCGAAGAGTTGAGCGAGATGAAGAAGTGTGATCGGTAACTTTATATGTAAAATTACGAGCATTATTGTGTTAATTATTTGTTTGTTTTGCTGTGGTTGTTGGATTTTTACCACGATAAAGTGTTGTGTATTTGTTAGTTTAATTTTTATTTAACAAATAAATAACATTATGAGTGGTTCATACGACAAAAAGCACAGGGTATGGCGGTCAGATGCTGTTTTCTGCCTGGAAGAATTCACCGAATGCGAGCGATCTCGCGAATTTGCCATCCGGCCGCCTTGCTTTAGCCTGAAAGATGAGGAAGGTGGTGACGTAATTTCCTTACACAGAGGAAAAATAAGGTCAATGAGCCGCCCGCAGGCGGCCCTGAACACTATTTTGTTGTGCTCTTGCGGTAAACACTGTCGAAGCGCACGTTCATCCCGCCGCAGTTGCTGTTATCGCGCACCACCAGATTGCCATTAATCAACAGCATTTCACCGCCGCACTCGTAGTTCTGTGAATCCGGTTTGCCGAACGTCAGACGGTTGCCGTCTACCGTGGCATCATCATCGATTTCACCGATATGCACCACTTGTTCACCGTAGCTGTTGATGCCGCCGTGCCAGTTCGCCGTACCGCTGACGTGCAGTTTTTCGCCGCTGCGTGAAAGCGTGATGGCATCGGACCCTTCCACCGGAAGCCACAGGCCCAGCCAGTCTTCAGGCTTTACCGCGCGTGTCGGGAGCGTGGTCAGGCTGGCCGTGGGGATCCAACTGGTAAAGTCGCGCTTCTTCGCGAAGTACCAGACGCAGCTCCAGCCGGGTTTGGTCTGCGCCACCAGCACCTGATTACCAGGGACCAGATAGGCTTTACGCGCGCAGCTTGCCCCTTTTTCCGGGCAGCCGTTATCATCATCATAGAAATGGACGTTACCTGCATCTGCGCTGATCTCTGCCTGGTGATACTCTCCCTGATAGCTGGGGAAATAGCCGTTACGGCAGGTATCTTCTTCCGCGGCAAAGGCATGGACGCTGGTCAGCAGTGTGGTCAGTGTTAAAGCGAATATCCCTGTTTTCAATGTCTTGTTCCCGCATCGTCAATATTGCCCTGATAATAACTGACTGCGGGCTTCCTCACGAACTTCCTGATGTGATATTGACGATTTGAAATTTTTTAGCCAATCTATGGTGCTTTGAAAATAAAATTTCACACAAGCCAACTGAGCGGCACAGGCTGTGCTGTAGGTTTTCCAGGAGAAGTTCGCCATGTCCAGTTGCAGTGATGAGAGCCCGAAAGCGGGCACCCATGCTCTTGCACGTATTTCCTTCGCGGTATTTCTCACCTATCTGACGGCAGGCCTCGCGCTGCCGGTGATCCCGCTCTATGTTCACCAGGAGTTGGGGTTGAACAATGTGATGGTGGGGATTGCCGTCGGCATTCAGTTTTTTGCCACGCTGCTGACCCGCGGTTATGCCGGACGGCTGGCCGATCAGCGCGGGGCAAAGCGCTCAACGATGCAGGGCATGATGGCGCTGGCCCTGGTCGGTGTGGCCTATCTGCTGGCGGCGTTGCTGCCGCTGCCGATCATGGGGAAATTTGCCCTGCTGGTGGCGGGCAGGCTGTTGCTGGGCTTTGGCGAAAGTCAGTTACTGACCGGGAATCTGACCTGGGGAATGGGGCTGGTCGGGCCGAAACGCGGTGGCCAGGTGATGTCGTGGAACGGCATGGCGATTTATGGATCGCTGGCCGCCGGGGCGCCACTGGGCTTGTGGTTACACAGTCAGTGGGGATTTATGGCGCTGGGCGTGGCAACGATCCTGCTGCCGCTGGTGGCGCTATTGTTCAATACCGGCGTACGCCCTGTACCGATCCACGGCGGCGAGCGTCCCTCGCTGTGGAAGGTGGTGGGGCAGATTACTCAGCCGGGCCTGGCGCTGGCGTTACAGGGCACCGGGTTTGCGGTGATCGGCACCTTTACCTCGCTCTACTTTGCCGATCAGCAATGGGGCAATGCCGGGTTTGCGCTGACCGCGTTTGGGCTGGCATTTGTGCTGGTGCGCGTACTGTTCGGCGGGCTGCCGGACCGGCTCGGAGGCACGCGCGTGGCGCTGATCTCGCTGGGGGTGGAAGCCTGCGGGCTGCTGCTGCTTGGGTTGGCGCCGAATGGCTGGGTGGCGCTGGCGGGAGCGGCGTTGACCGGCTGCGGCTGTTCGCTGGTGTTCCCGGCGCTGGGCGTTGAGGTGCTGAAGCGGGTAGCCCCGCAGGTGCGTGGCACGGCGCTTGGCGGCTTCTCGGCGTTTCAGGATATCGCTTATGGGGCCAGCGGCCCGCTTACTGGCATCCTGGCGACCTCGCTGGGCTACGGTTCGGTGTTTGTCGCCGGATCGATCTGTGCGCTGGCGGGGATTGCCGTGACCTTCAGCTTCTCGCGCAGTGCCGTCAGTAGCTCAGACGGCTGAGTTTTAATACCGCCTGCACAATCTCTGCGGGTTGTAGTGCTGAAAATCCCAGCAGCCAGCCTTCCCGTGCAGGTTGCTGCTGATACAACGGTGACAGACGCGGTAACAGCAGCCCGCTCTGCACTGCCTGCTGCGTCAGTCGTTGTTCACCGCCGGATGTCAGGTGCACCGTCAACTGTAAGCCGCCCTGCTGGGGAAACAGTGTGAGTCGATCCGCCAGCTTCTCGTTTAATTCCTCGATCAGCCGTTGACGGCGGCTGGCATAGAGCTGGCGCATCAGGCGCAGGTGGGCAGCGAAATGACCGTGCTGGATAAAATCCGCCGTCACCGCCTGCATCAACTGGGCGCTGTGGCCATCCATCACGCTGCGCAGCCGCCGCAGCGGCTCAATCAGCGCATCGGGCACCACCAGATACGCCAGTCGCAGCGAGGGAAACAGCACTTTGGAAAAAGTGCCGAGATACAGCACCCTTGCGCGATCCTCCAGCCCCTGCAATGCCGGTAGCGGGCGTCCGTCATAATGAAATTCACTGTCATAGTCATCTTCAATCAGCCAGCGTTGGTGGCGACGTGCCCACGCCAGCCACGCCAGCCGCCGCTGCCCGCTCATCGTCACGCCGGTCGGATACTGGTGGGCAGGTGTCAGGTAGACCAGCCGTGGGGCTGGCCCGTCGGGCGGGATAGCTCCCTGTTCGTCGGTGGCGATGCTGGTGAGCTGCGCCCCGGCATAGCGAAAAGCATGCCAGGCACCAGGGTAACCGGGATCTTCCATTGCAACCGGATCGCCGGCATCGCACAGCAGCAGGGCGATCATTTGCAGCGCCTGCTGAGAGCTGGTGAGGATCATCACTTGGTCGGCCGAACAGCGCACGCCGCGCGACTGCCCCAGGTAATGCGCCACCGCCTGGCGCAGATCGGACAGACCAAGCGGATCGCCATATTGCATCAGGGAAGTGCTCTCTGAGCGCAGGCGCTGCTGGGTCAGGCGCCGCCACAGCACCTGTGGGAAAGCGCGCAAGTCCGGCGAACCGGCGGCAAAAGCACGGGGAAACAGTGGATCGTCACAGCCGCCTCCCGCCACCATTTTCCCCCCGCGTGCTGAGAGTTGTGGCGCCGCAGAAGCGGGGCGGTGGCGGTTTTGCGATACGGTGGGGCTGATGGCAACAAACGTGCCGCGCCCGCTTTTACGTGAGAGATATCCCTCGCTTTCCAGCTGGCTGTAAGCGGCCTCAACGGTAACGCGAGACAGTGAGAGATCGCTGGCGAGCAGGCGGGAAGAGGGCAGGCGAGACCCTGCGGGTAACGTTGCGCTGGCAATCGCCTCCCGTAACATGGCACACACTTTTTCCCGCAGGGTGGACCCATTCTGGCGGGAAAAAAGAGCGGCAAAGGGAGCGGGAGTGGGGTTCATTGTGGTCTTATCATTGTCTCAGAATGGGTCTTATGATTAAGACCCATCCATTCTATGATGGCAACATTAATAATGAACGGGAGTGCATCATGAGTTCGTTTTCAGCGGTTTTACAATTTCCTCCGGCGGCACCTGAGCAGAGTGAGGCGCTGCTGCGCCAGAAGCTGGCACTCTATGCTGATGCCTGGGATGTGGCGCAGGATCTGGCACACGGCGTGCCGGAGATTGTGGTGATTGATACGCGCTCAGAGCAGCAGTATCACGCCGGGCATATCTGCGGTGCCGTCAGCTTCCCTCATCGTTTCATGAATGCCGATACGCTGGCGGAATGGGACCGTGAGAAAGTGTATATCACTTACTGTGACGGCATTGGCTGTAACGGATCAACAAAAGGCGCATGGAAGCTGGCGGCGGCGGGCTTCAGGGTGAAGGAGTTGATTGGTGGGCTGGATTTCTGGCGGCGCGATAACCATCCGGTAACGGAAGGCGATCGGCCGGGCAGTTGGCCTGAAATGACAACACTGCCCGACTGCGGTTGCTAAGTTAAAGCAGTATCCAGAGTACCAGCACCACAACAAACAGGATGGCAAAAGCGGCAAACACCGGACGATTAGCCAGGGGTTGCAGCACAGGTGGAAGTGCACCCCACAATGGCACGGTGATCGGGCGTGGGTTGAGTTCGTTGTCGGCCAACTGCTGTTCTTGCAGGCGCTCTGCACGGCGGCTGAACAGTTGGTTCAGCAGATCCTGCGTCTGGGTTGGCGTCAGCAGCGTTTGCGGTGCGGCGTTAAAGCGCTGCTGGCTGTAATCCTCCAGCATCCGCTGTTCACCGGCATCCGGCGGCTGTTTTAGCGTGGCGGTCAGCTGTATCAGCGTAGGGGCAGTATGCTGGCTCAGGGTCTGGCTGGCCTGCAAATACTGGTTCATCAGCGGGAAGAAACGCGATGGGATCGGGTCGCCGCTGTGCAGGTTCACCACTTTCAGCAGCGAGGTCCACAGCTTGGCCGGCTGTTCCCCGGTCGCGGCGGCAAGACGTGAGATCTGCTGATTCAGCGTCTGATGCTCTGCCGGAAGCAGAGAGCGGTCGGTAACACGGTTTTGCTGTGGCTGGGGAATGGCCATCTGACCATTTTGCAACATCGTCAGCACCTGATGAAGCTGGTCAGGATTCAACGAGCTGAGCACGGTATGACCAAACTGCTGACGAATGAAATCGCTGACCGCCTGGCGGTTATTGCCGGTCGGTAACAGGTCTGTCAGTTGTTGCAGAAGCTGACGTGTGGCGTGGGTGTTTTGTACCTGCGACAGACGGGTATTAAGAAACTGTTCCGCAGGCGGAAAATGGCGTGCCTGAAGACCTGCATCGTTTTTAACCCCCACTTCATGACGTAACCCGGCCCAAAGCTCGGCAGATTTCAGCGAACTGAGCGACATAATCTTGACGATCAGGCGCTCCAGCGTGGTGCGCTGCGCGGGTGTCAGAGGCTGTTCGCCCGTTCCCGTACTGGTGCCCGGGCGTGTTGCGCCGGTTCGGGCATCGATCGTCGGGCGATCGCCGGGTAACGGCGCACCGGGGCCGCTTATAGGTTGCATGGCGAAGTCCTTCAGTCAGAGTCAACGTCCGGGGGGCGCCGGAACAGAATGGTCATCCACTATGATAACAATCCCGTCCGGTGATAGGTAGAGGAACGGGGAACAATCCCGATGCTTTCCCCCTTTTTTTTCATGGTGGCGGGTTAAAGGTAGTTGAGGGTCCAGGTCAGGGTGCTATTAGCCTTACCGGGGGTGATGCGTTCCGCCGTCTGGTAATAGCGTGCCAGGAAGGAGACGGTGAGGGTGCGATCGGCCAGCGGATAGCGGGCGATTTGCCAGCGCTGGCCGATATTCACCGGCGTGCCGTTGTCAGTATGTAAGATTTGCAGTGCTACCCCAGTGGCGCTGTTCGCCTCATCACTGAGGGCAATCAAACTGGGATTGACCGTACCGGTGGGGGCCGTGCCATCAAGTTGCATTAGCACAGTGAAGTTACCGGACACATCCGTGTCGCAGAGAAAATGAAGTGAGAAAGGTTTACCTGCATTTGTCGATCCGATGCCGGATCCCAGCCCCTGTTCGCGCCGTGTTCTGACCTGACCTAGTGGGACATTAAATGAGGCAAGTCCCTGAATCTGGCAGCTCTGGGCGATAAACGTCAGGCCGGTAGTGGCATCCAGCATCATAAACTTTGCATTTTTTATTCCGGTTTCCGATCCCACCTCGAAAAGGGCAATACGTGAAGGGATCGGGGTGACCTGCTCCGGGCGTTCAGGTGTCTTTGCCGTTTTGACGATATCAACGGTGACATTGAGAGAAAAGTGCTGCCAGGTACGGGACGGCAGGTTGGCGGCAGCATTATGGTTATCAATCATGATCCCGGAACTGACAACGCTGTATTCGCTGCCACGGTTGCCGTTAACCGTGGTGAACAGGGTTAAGCCATTGCCCAGTGTTTGCATGCTGGTGCGGCGAATCAAAAAAGCCATTTCGGCTTCCTGCTGAAGAGGATCGCTGATGCTGCACCAGACATCGAGGGTGTAACTTTGGTTGAAAACCGTCTTGCCAATTGGCAGGGAGGAGGAGAGTTTGATGTTGTTGCTGCCGTTGAACAGTACCAGCGGGAAAGCCTTATTGGTGGCGGCAGCACATTTAAGCGACCCGGCCTGAGCATTCAGGCTGAAAAATGACAGCGCGACAAGGGTGGTTGATATCAATAAAATCAGACGGTTATTCATTTTATACGCTCATCATCAATGGGCAGAAAGGGGTAAGCAGGGTTGACTAAAACGCTCAAAACCGTTTTGCAGAGTGGCGTGAGGGCTAAGCTGCAGCGATAGCGAACACAGGCTGGTATCGCCTGATTTAATTTGCAGGTGTGAGCGCCCTGGGGGCAGGCGAACGTAAATCAGATCGCCCTGCGCGACCAGCCCAAGGTGATTACCCTGTTCATCCTGCACGACTGCGCCAAAGGGCAGGCTCTTTCCATCGGGCAGCGTTGAATGAATCAATACAGCTCGCCCGCGTGACGTGGCAAAATTGACTTTGACCAGCGCACCGGTATGAGGCGCGGTCTGCTGACGGGTACTTTTCAGTTCAATATCGGTGGGCAGCCCTTGTGGATCGAGCGTGATTTCATTCAGTCGATAGGGACGCAGATAAGGCACCAGCGCGCGTCCCTGTGGGTTCAGCGTCAGCCCGGAATGGCCTTCGACCCTGGCGCCGTAGGCGTTAGGTGCATCGACCAGTGCCATGGTTTCACTGTACCAGGGGCTGGTCACCACGCCATCAGGTAATGCCACTAACGCACCACTCAGCCCACCGGACCATGACTGGCTGTGCCTGCCTTGTTCCACACTTCCCTGAACGGAGGTGTAACGCGTGTGCCAGTTCGCCGCCAGATTCGCGCTGGCGCGTTGCTGGCTGTCATGACGCAGACCCAGGGCGTAATCAAACTGCTGTTCGGCACCCAATGTGCTGTTGATACTCGCCTGGCTGGACATTCCTTCCGCATCGTGGCTCACATTCATATTCAAATAGGTATGGCGCGCACTGCCACCCAGTGGGACTGACAGACCCAGCGTGTATTGCGTCTCTTCGCCATCACGTCCATTGACCCGGTTAACGGAAAGGGACCAGCTCAGGGAACCAAAAGTATTACTGTAACCAGCCTGTAGTTGATTGTTAGTGCTCCGGCTCCCCCAGTAACTCTGCCGAATAGCGGTCAGATAAAGCTGTCCCCATTTGCCGGGAAATCCTTGTGCCAGACTGGCGGATAAGCGGCTGCGAGGGGACAGGAATGCAGAGTTATACGAACCGGGAGAAGGGTGCCGGGCATAATCAATGGCAGACATGGCATCATTCAGACCGAGATAGCCTGGAGAGGAAAATCGCCATGCGCTCAATGACATCGTGCTGCTGCTGGCATTGAACCCTTTACTGTAGGTGGCGCGATAGCTCTGCCCTGAAAGATGACGATCCTGAGTGTCGGTCTGTGCCTGTGTGACATCCAGTGCCAGCGCACCCCATGAGCTGCCTATGGCCCCGCCCAGCAGGAAAGCATGGTAATCACGTGTCGTTAATACGCCGCCGTAGCCCGTCAGCAGATTATTGATGCCCCGTTGTAACGTGAGCTGTGCGACGGCGTCCTGCTTTGACAGGTTCATGTTACGCAAGGTGCCTGCAGTCAGGCTGTACTTTGTTAGCCCGGGGCGAACCAGCTGTGGAACCGCAGCATAGGGCACCATAAATTGGCTCTCACGGCCATCGGACTCGCGAATGGTCACGGTCAGATCGCCGCCGTACCCGGTGGGATAAAGGTCATCAATGCTGAAGGGGCCGGGAGAGACGGTGGTTTCGTACAGCAGCACGTTATTTTGCCGCACGCTGATACGCGCATTGGTTTCGGCCACACCCCGGATCATCGGGGCATAGCCACGCCTGGAATCTGGCAGCATATTATCGTCGCTGTAGAGCAAGACGCCGCGTAGAGAAAAACTGTCAAACAGATGACCACTGGTATCCGTATCGCCGATGATAATGCGCGATCTCAGCGCACTAATGCCATGTTCCATGTAATTACGCAAACTCTGATAGTGGGTTCCGCTGTTATTCTGCCAGTTCATTGAGCCACGGTGGCGAAACATAAATCCCCATAAATTCAGGCCAATATTGTCTCCGTTGTAGAATGAGCGATATGCGTTATCATCCTGTTTTGATTGATAATAATTCGCGTTGTACCCGAGGATTAGCGCGTTGACGCCGCCATCCCACTGCGCGGGGTCAACTTCATTTTGGGCGCGCTGCATCAGCAGTACCTGAGGGACAGTAACGATCATCTGCAATGTGGAAACATCAATGTAACCCTGGCCACTGGGAACCCAGTAATCCATACTGCGGCAGTGGTCGGCATCATCCAGCTCTGCCATTTTTTTGCTATCAATCTCTCCGGGTTTAAGGGGGAGCAAATTGATCAGCGAGCGGGTAGTACAAATAACCGACTCTTCATGGTTTTTTTTGACCTGCAGACGTGTATAGCCAACATATTTATTATTCAGCATCACCCCGACATCATAAGCGCCGGGAGGAAGAGCATGGCGGTGGTTGAACTGGGTGACATCGATTTTTTTATCCGATGGGTGGCGTAACAGGTTGATATCAAAGCTGGCATATCCCTCAGCAGGGGCAGCGAAGGCACTCCGCTGGATATCCCATCCCATCACTCCTGCCAGCAATACGCCAGATACTGAATAACAGAAAAAATGAATGCGCCTTGTCCTGGGCATCTTAGCTCTCCCTGTGAGATCTCATCTCATTCGTGACTCTTTTATCTGGCTTACTGTGTATTTTTGACCGTAGTGATACTGCCGTAGTCATTAATGACTTCATAACGTAGGGCGGCATTTTCAATTTTTTCTGGAAGCGCAGTAAACCTGAACTCAGCGGAGCTTTTTGGCGCAATCATTTCGCCATTCAGGCTTTTGATCTCCTTACGACGCGTTTCAATTTTTACATTGGAGACATTAATAAAGTACGCAGAGGGGTTATTTACCCGTAACACCGTACCTGGCGCGGAAGTGGAGCGTTGCCACTGTAAATCGTGGAATGCCTGATTCGCGCCATTGGCATTCAGGGCGGGCGGTCGGAAGAAAATTTTCAGGCGACTGCGGATCGCCATTTGCAATATATCGGCGTTGATGGCGGTTGCACTTTTTGGCGGAATATCCAAAATATTTAACCAAAAGATAGATTCTTTATCCTGAGGCAACGCTGTGCCTGTCCAGGTGATCCTCAGCGTTTGCCCGCTGTTCGGTTCAATACGGACAATCGGCGGTGTGAGGACAAAAGGAACGGATATTTTGTCTAAAGCAGCATTTTCATCACCATTGTCAATCCAGGACTGAACCAGCGCAGGCTTATCACTATCATTACTCAAATGAATATTCACTTCATTTTTTTGTTGTGGATAGATAACACGTGTTCCATTAATAATAACATTGGCGTTAGCCTGCTGAGAAAGGAGTGAGGCAACAAGATAAAAAGGCAGGCATTTCCAGGCTGACAGGGACATATTGCTTACAACAGACATGATGGTGGCTCGGCTTGTCAGTAAACATAAAAGTGCAAGAATTGCTTCTTGCACTGGGAGAAAAAATTAGAAATAGCTTAACGAGTAATTAACGACTGTACTGACATCACCAGCTTCCACTTTATCCGTAGCGTAATAACGTGCGAAATAATTGAGAGTCGCTAAATCGTCGACTATTTTGAATGAAGGGCCGCTGGCCTGTGATCCATCGCCTAACTTGATCGGCTTACGGTTGTTGTCCATTAGCTGGACCTGAACATTCGCCGCAGAGCCTTTATTTTTCAGGTTACCTGTCATGCTGTCTGTTTCAGTGCTGTCAAAGAGAGCACGAACATTTTCTGTTGGGTTCTGGCAGTTGGTTAACGTCAGGATCACAGGCTGTTCATTAGCAACTTCACCTGCTTTGGCAAGTGCGGAGGCCGAAATAGGTTCAAATACGATGGTCGTGCTGCTGTTACGGCCATTGACGCTAACGTTGCACGTCGTATTTGATATATCTCCTGTGAACGTGATCGTGCCGTTTGCCGCCATGACTGCCGGGACAGGGAGGGCCAGAGCAGCGATCATCGAGGTTGCCAGTAGTCTTTTTTTCATCTGTATATCCTTATTGAGTAACGTGGTTGATTCCTGAAGCACAAGGGTTATTACAGGGAAACCCTTGCTTGGGTATTCCCGTTAAAAAAAACGGGGGTGTTTAATTGCATGAAAAGCAACTAAATAAGGTTTTGGTGTGAAATGAAATGGATAAAAACCACCTGGCAGAATAGGGCTTTTTAAGCGATGTCACTGGTTTCAGATGATGTACTTTCGTTAGAATAAAAGCAGGCACATTGTTTACCTTGTTAATGATTCACGTCATTGTGTTTTTGTTTTTTTCATGTGAAGAAGAGTAGCTTGTAGTAGAAATTGGTAAATAGTAAATAAGCCAAAATAATATCAGGGTGTTTTAAATTTAATCTTAGGTGTGTTTTTTTAATGAAAATTAAGGAGGGGAGGTGGGGCGTATTTTATTATTAGAATGATCTTAGCAGCTGAAAGTGCAACTGCTAAGGAGAAGGGCGTGACAACATCGGCGGTTTGAGAGTGATTACTTTCTTCTGGTCATCAAGGGCTTGCGGAGATTTTGGGCGAGAACGACGCCAGCGAGTGTGATACCTCCACCGATAAAATGATAACTGTGCAGTGATTCATTCAGAAAGGTCACGGCAATAATTGCAGTAAAAATCGGAGCCAGATTCATGAAAATACTGGCCGTGCTGGCTCCCATACGCATTACGCCCTGTACCCAAAGGAAAGGTGCCACGATCGAAGCAGGGATGGCGGCAAACAAAATGAGCGGAATATTGTGCGTGTTAAGTGATACATCGGGTGCCCGCAGGAAGTTAGGTGTCAGTAGCAAGACGCCAAAAAAGATCTGCATCCACAGGCTTTGCCAGTTCGGCAAAGGAATTGCCCAGCGTTTGGTCAGTACGCCGTACAGCGCATAAGAGGCGGATGCGGCGAACATCATTATCTCACCTTTGCCTAATCCGTGTGATAACAGCTGCGCTGGATTACCTTCGCTGACCAGCCATACCAGCCCGGAAAAGGAGAGCAGGCTGCCCAGCAGTATGCCCTGCGTCGGGGCCAGTCGTATTATCACCACGCTGAACAACACGGTCAGTAAGGGGATCAGTGCATTAAGAATGCCCATAAACAGTGCGCTGACGCTGTGTGCAGCGTAATACGCCAGGCTTTGATACAGCACCATACCGAGCAGGCCAAGCACCAGCAGTTTCCACCATGATTGCTTGATCTGCTGGCGATTGCGCCAGACGCCAGGCAGGGCAAAAGGTGCCAGAATCAGCAGGGCCAGCAGCCAGCGATAGAAGGAGATCGCAGCAGGATCGATCGCTGCAGCCGACATTTTGCTGACAATCGCATTGATCGACCAGATCAGCACGGCCAGCAGGGGAAACAGAAAACTCATCAGTATGCTCTTAAGGTTAGCGTGAGAGCTTTAGTGTAAACTTGTCCTGTTTAATACAGATAACGATAATAAGACAAATGCACGCCGGAACCGGACAAGATGATCCAGCAACTGACGTACCAGGCTCCTAAGGATGCCGAACGGCTTCCCCTCTTTTTCCGCTATGAACTGGCCAATGCCCGTACAGAGTATCTGCCGCATCAGCATCCCTGGGGGCAGGTGATTTTTGTGAAATGTAATGTGCTGGAGATGCAAGTAGAGGGAGAGCGCCTGCTGACACCCCCCAATTTGCCGATCTGGGTACCGCCTGGCCATCAGCACGCCTGTTACAACCATAAAGCAGCCTATTTTCGCACGCTAAATATTGCAGCGGATGCATGCCAGGGGTTTCCCGAGCGTGCCTGCCTGCTGCGCGTCAGTCTGGTGGTGCATGCGATTATCGAAGAGTGCGCCGCGCGCGAGCTGCTGGTGCCACAGACGACGCAGGATCTTCGCCTCTGTGAAGTATTGATCGATCAGCTACGGGTAGCAGAGAGTCAGCAAAGCTATCTGCCTTCCACCCAGGATAAGACCCTCGCGCCGGTACTTCAGGCGCTGGAGCAGAATCCGGCCGATAACACCACGCTGGCTCAGTGGGCGCAGCGGGTCTACACCACCGAGCGCACACTCTCACGGCGCTGCCAGGCACTGCTGGGCATATCCTTCAGCGAGTGGCGGCAGCGTCTGCGGTTTTTGCATGCGGTTTCACTGCTGGAACGGGGAAAAAGTGTGCAGGATGTGGCGCTGGATTTAGGGTACAGCTCGGCTTCCGCGCTGATCGTGATGTTTCAGCAACAGTCTGGCACCACGCCAGAACGCTATCGGCATCAGCGCTCTGAAGCGAGGTAACCTGATACCCTCCTTTTTTGCCGTTACCCGCATATGCGGGTTATTCGCTTTCCTGCTTTATGGCAGAATAACGCCCCTCACTGAACCGACTGGAAACCGCTTGTGAAAATTCTCGTTGATGAAAATATGCCGTACGCCCGTGAACTGTTCAGCCGTACTGGCGACGTTGTGGCCGTGCCGGGCCGTCCGATCCCGCAGCAAGAGCTGGATGATGCCGACGGGTTGATGGTGCGCTCAGTGACCAAAGTGAATGCCGAACTGCTGAGCGGCAAGCCGGTGAAATTTGTCGGGACCGCCACCGCAGGCACCGATCATATCGACGAGAGCTGGCTTAACCAGCAGGGGATTGCGTTTTCAGCCGCACCCGGCTGTAACGCCATTGCGGTGGTGGAGTACGTCTTCTCCTCGCTGTTGTTACTGGCCGAACGTGACGGTTTCCAGTTAACCGACCGTACCGTCGGCATTGTGGGAGTGGGCAACGTTGGGGGGCGCCTGCAGGCGCGCCTTGAGGCGCTGGGCATTCGCACGCTGCTGTGCGATCCCCCACGTGCCGAACGCGGTGATGAAGGGGACTTCCAGCCACTGGCACAGCTGGTGGCGGAAGCCGACGTGCTGACCTTCCATACTCCGCTGTTTAAACAGGGCCCTTACCAGACGCTGCATATGGCTGATGAAGCCCTGTTGCTGGCGCTGAAACCGGGCACCATTCTGATCAACGCCTGCCGTGGCCCGGTGGTGGACAATGCCGCGTTGCTGAAGGTGCTGGAACAGCGTGATGACCTCAGCGTGGTACTGGACGTTTGGGAGCCAGAACCGGAGCTGTCGCTGCCGCTGCTGAATAAAGTGGATATCGCCACGGCGCATATCGCCGGTTACACCCTGGAAGGGAAAGCACGCGGTACCACCCAGGTTTTTGAAGCCTGGACACAGTTCATCGGCCAACCGCAGCAGGTGGCGCTGGATACGCTGCTGCCCGCACCGGAATTTGGCCGCATCACGCTGCGCGGTGAGCTGGATCAGGCAACGCTGAAACGTCTGGTGCATCTGGTGTATGATGTGCGCCGCGATGATGCGCCGCTGCGCCATGTGGCTGCGATCCCAGGTGAGTTTGATCGTCTGCGCAAGAATTATCAGGAGCGCCGCGAGTGGTCTTCGCTGCGGGTTGAGTGTGATAACGCCGACACCGCTGTGCTGCTGAATAAGCTGGGCTTTAACGCGGCCCACCTTTAAGTCTTTATTAAGTCAACCTGCGTAGGGTGAATCCCCTGCGTAGGTTTATTCCCAAAATTCGGGCGGTGAACTCACCGCCTTCTATTTTTGTGTCATTGTCTGGAGTAAACCAACATGTCCGACGGCTGGAATATCGCAATCTTAGGTGCGACAGGCGCAGTAGGGGGAGCTTTACTGGAATTGCTGGCGGAACGTCAGTTCCCTGTTGGTGAGCTGTATGCGCTATCAAGCGAACGTAGTGCGGGTGAAGTGCTGCGCTATGAAGGTAAATCGTTACACGTGTCCGATGCGGCAGAGTTTGACTGGACGCAGGTGCAACTGGCGTTTTTCGTTGCCGGGCGCGAAGCATCAGCACGTTACGCTGATGAAGCCGCTAACGGCGGTTGCCTGGTGATCGACAGCAGCGATCTGTTTGCACTTGAGCCGGATGTCCCGTTAGTGGTGCCGGATGTCAATCCACAGGTACTGGCCGATTACCGTAACCGCAATATTATCAGCGTGGCCGATGCATTAACCAGCCAGCTGCTGTGCGCCATCAAACCGCTGGTTGATCAGGCAGGTCTGGGGCGTTTGCAGGTAACGAATCTGCTGGCGGCATCCTCCCACGGCAAGGCGGCGGTGGATTCGCTGGCCGGTGAAAGTGCGCGGCTGCTGAACGGCCTTCCTGCGGAAGACGGCTATTTTGGTCGTCAGCTGGCGTTCAACGTGCTGCCGCTGATTGCCGATAAAGAGGGCAGTGTGCCGCAGGAACGTCGTCTGGTAGAGCAGGTGCGTAAAGTCCTGCAGGACGATGGGTTGCCGATTGCGGTCAGCACCATTCAGGCACCGGTATTCTACGGTAACGCGCAGATTGTCTACATTGAGAATCTGCGCCCGATCTCTGCAGAAGAAGCCCGTGACGCGCTGGGCCAGGTGGAAGATATCAACCTGACGGCAGAAGATGATTTCCCGACGCAGGTGGGCGATGCTTCCGGTAGTGCGCACCTCAGTATTGGTAGTGTGCGCAATGATTACGGTATTCCTGAACTGTTGCAGTTCTGGTCCGTGGCCGACAACGTGCGTTTTGGCGGGGCATTGATGGCCGTCAAAACCGCTGAGAAGCTGGTGCAGGAGTACTTCTACTAATGTCCGACATCGCCGTGCCACAGCCGACGTTAAAACTCGCGCTGGGCATTGAATATGATGGTAGCCGCTATTACGGATGGCAGCGGCAGCAGGAAGTCCGCAGCGTGCAGGAAAAGCTGGAGATTGCGCTGACAAAAGTCGCCAACCATCCGGTGGAGGTGGTCTGTGCAGGGCGAACCGATGCCGGAGTGCATGGTACGGGGCAGGTGGTGCATTTTGAGACCACCTCGCAGCGTAAAGATGCCGCCTGGACGCTGGGCGTGAACACCCATCTGCCGGCGGATATTGCCGTGCGTTGGGTGAAAGCGGTGCCGGATGATTTCCACGCCCGTTTCAGCGCCACGGCTCGCCGTTACCGTTATATGATTTATAACCAGCGGCTGCGGCCGGCGATCCTCGGGGGTGGCATCACGCATTTTTATCATCCGCTGGATGTGGAAAAAATGCAGCGTGCCGGGCAGTGCCTGCTGGGCGAGAATGACTTTACCTCGTTCCGTGCCGTGCAGTGCCAGTCACGTACGCCAATGCGTAATGTGATGCATCTGAACGTCAGCCGCCACGGCGCGTATGTGGTGGTCGATATTAAAGCCAATGCGTTTGTGCATCACATGGTGCGCAACATTGTTGGCAGTCTGATGGAAGTGGGTTGTGGAAATCAGCCTGAGAGTTGGATAGCAGAGTTGCTGGTGGCAAAAGACCGCAAGCTGGCAGCGGCGACAGGGCGGGCAGAGGGTCTGTATCTGGTCGCGGTCGACTATCCCGCCCGTTTTGAAATACCCCGTCCACCGATGGGACCACTGTTCCTCGGGGATTAACCCTGGCCTGGAGTATTAAAGGAAGCCTGTATGGAATTGATTCGTTTTGTTGTCGACTTCATTTTGCATATCGACGTCCACCTCGCGGAGCTGGTTGCCCAGTACGGTGTCTGGGTGTATGCCATTCTGTTTTTGATCCTGTTCTGTGAAACCGGTCTGGTGGTGACGCCATTCCTGCCAGGGGATTCCCTGCTGTTTGTTGCGGGGGCGCTGGCCGCACTGCCAGGCAATGACCTCAATGTGCATACGATGGTGGCACTGATGGTCGTCGCCGCGATACTGGGTGATGCGGTGAACTACACGATCGGGCGGCTGTTTGGCGATAAGCTGTTCAGTAATCCCAATTCAAAAGTCTTCCGTCGCAGCTATCTTGATAAAACCCATGCATTTTATGAGCGTCATGGCGGGAAAACCATTATTCTGGCGCGCTTCGTGCCGATCGTCCGTACTTTCGCCCCGTTTGTGGCGGGAATGGGCAAGATGTCCTATCGTCATTTTGCCCTGTACAACGTGGCGGGCGGACTGCTATGGGTGCTGCTGTTTACCTATGCGGGTTATCTGTTTGGTAATTTCCCGGTGGTGCAGGAAAACCTTAAGCTATTGATTGTGGCGATTATCCTGCTGTCCGTATTGCCAGGAGTGATTGAAGTGGTACGTCATCGCCGCGCAGCACGTCAGCAGAAACAGCAATAAAATAAATCCTCAGGATTGCGCCCTCTGACCAGATTTTTATCCACAGTCACGGGCGGTTATGGTTTAATGAGCGATAAATTATGGTTTGCGCTGCGACTACAGGTCGCTGCGTGGAAAAAGAAAAACTGGCGCTCCCCAGCAGGAGCGCCAGGTTCAAACAGAAAGGTCATCAATGAGCTGGATTGAACGAATTCTCAATAAGAGCACCATCACCCCATCGCGTAAAGCAAGCATTCCTGAAGGGGTCTGGACAAAATGTGATAGCTGCGGGCAGGTTCTCTACCGCGCCGAGCTGGAACGTAATCTGGAAGTCTGCCCTAAATGCGACCATCACATGCGCATGCATGGTCGCGATCGTCTGCACAGTGTGCTGGACGAAGGCTCACTGATTGAGCTGGGCAGTGAACTGGAACCAAAAGATGTGCTCAAGTTCCGGGATTCAAAAAAATACAAAGATCGTCTGGTTGCGGCTCAGAAAGAGACCAACGAAACCGACGCGCTGATTGTGATGAAAGGTACCCTGCACGGGATGCCGGTTGTTGCAGCCGCGTTTGAGTTCTCCTTTATGGGCGGCTCAATGGGTTCCGTGGTGGGCGCGCGCTTCGTGCGTGCGGTTGAGCAGGCACTGGAAGATAACTGCCCGATGATCTGTTTCTCTGCGTCAGGCGGTGCCCGTATGCAGGAAGCGCTGATGTCGCTGATGCAGATGGCAAAAACCAGTGCAGCACTGGCGAAGATGCAGGAACGTGGTCTGCCTTATATCTCCGTGCTGACTGACCCAACTATGGGCGGCGTTTCTGCCAGCTTTGCGATGCTGGGCGATCTGAACATTGCGGAACCTAAAGCCCTGATCGGCTTCGCGGGTCCACGCGTAATTGAGCAGACCGTGCGCGAAAAACTGCCGCCGGGCTTCCAGCGCAGTGAGTTCCTGATCGAAAAAGGCGCGATTGACATGATCGTCCGCCGTCCAGTGATGCGCTTCAAGCTGGCCAGTGTGCTGGCGAAAATGATGAATCTGCCTGCACCTGAGGAAGATATTGTCAAAGAAGCGCCTGCTGACGCATCCCAGAGCCACGAGGCCTGACCGATGATGAGAAAGGGACCCTGCGTCCCTTTCACCAATGAACCGTAACGTTGTGAACGGGACACATGGATAATCTTCCTCAAGCCACGTCGCCTCTTGCCTCGTGGCTTTATTATCTTGAGCATTTACACGCTCAGGCTATCGAACTTGGGCTGGATCGTATCCGGCGCGTTGCCTCTTCTCTCGACCTTCTGACACCAGCCCCTGTGGTTTTCACCGTCGCCGGAACCAATGGTAAAGGCACCACCTGCCGAACCCTTGAAACGGTGCTGATGGCGGCGGGCTATCGCGTGGGCGTTTTCAGTTCGCCGCATCTGGTGCGTTACACCGAACGGGTGCGCATTCAGGGTGAAGAACTGGCGGAGTCAGCGCATACCACCTCCTTTGCGGCCATTGAAGCGGGCCGGGGTGACACCACGCTGACCTACTTTGAGTACGGCACACTATCGGCGCTGTGGCTGTTTGCTGAGGCGAAGCTGGATGTGGTGATCCTTGAAGTCGGGCTGGGCGGGCGTCTTGATGCCACCAATATTGTGGATGCCGATGTCGCCGTGGTAACCAGTATTGCGCTGGATCATACCGACTGGCTCGGGCCGGATCGCGAAAGCATCGGCCGGGAGAAAGCCGGGGTGTTCCGCGCGGGGAAACCTGCCGTAGTGGGTGAGCCGAATATGCCGCACACCATCGCGGATGTGGCCGCAGAGAAGGGCGCACAGCTGTTGCAGCGCGACCGCGACTGGTCATACAGCGTAACTCATGACAGCTGGTCTTTCCGCGATGCCCACGGCACTGTGGAGCAGCTGCCGTTGCCACAAGTCCCATTGCCGAATGCGGCTACCGCACTTGCGGCGCTGCGTGCATCCCCGCTTAACGTTGATGAGGCAATAATCCGTCGTTCACTGCACCTGGCCATGTTGCCCGGTCGTTTTCAGACGGTCGCCGAATCACCGCGGGTGATCCTTGATGTTGCGCACAACCCCCATGCGGCAGGCTATCTGGCGGGGCGCCTGGCAGAAGTGCCACGCAACGGCAAGGTTCATGCGGTGGTAGGCATGCTGCATGATAAAGACATTGCCGGTACGCTGGCGTGCCTCTCGCCGCAGGTGGATTACTGGTACTGTGCACCGCTCGATGGCCCGCGCGGTGCCACCGCTGAACAGCTGATGGTGCATCTTGAGGGGGCGCAGGCGTTTGGCTCGGTTGAGCTTGCCTGGCGACAGGCGCTGCAACAGGCAACCGAACAGGATATTGTGCTGGTGTGTGGTTCGTTCCACACCGTGGCACAGGTCATGGAAACGATGGAAACGGAGAACGGCAGTGGCAAGTAAGTTTCAAAACCGTTTAGTCGGAACCATTATCATTGTGGCGCTGGGTGTGATTGTGCTGCCCGGCTTACTCGATGGTAAAAAGAAGCACTATAAAGAAGAGTTTGCGGCTATTCCTCTGGTGCCGAAACCCGAAGACCAGCAGGAAACCGATTTGGTTCCGCCTGTGACGCAAACCTTACCGGCACAACCGCCGGAAGGGGCAGGGGCGGCGATCAGTGCGGGTAGCAATGCTAACGACAACTCCTCGCAGGCCGACAGCGGCTCCACCGCGCCGCAGTCTCATAACCAGCCAACGGTAGTGACGCCGCCGCCGGTGAAGCCTGCGCAGCAGCAGCCGAAAGTGGTGGAAAAGCCGAAGCCGCAGCCTAAACCGGTCGAAAAACCGATCGAGAAGCCTAAACCTGTTGAAAAACCGAAAGCGGTTGAGAAGCCTGAGCCGAAAGTGGAGGCGCCTGTTGAGATTCAGCCACCAGTGACGGAATCAGCCCCATCAGGGCAGGCCTGGGTTGTACAGCTGGGTGCGTTGAAAAATGCGGCAAAAGTGAATGAGATCGTCGCACAGTTGCGCCTGTCGGGCTACCGCGCCTTTACCGTTCCGTCCACGCCGGTGCAGGGGCAAATTACCCGTATTTACGTGGGGCCGGATGCTTCGAAAGCGAAAATGCAGGCTGCCGTTGGCACATTGCAGGGGATCTCGGGGCTGGGCGGAGTTGTTAAACCGTACAGTGTTAAATAAGCCGTTCTGGTCCGTTGTTTCTCTCAGCGACGGACTATTATTGCGATAGCTATGATCACCCTGCGCCCGGAGTCGACACCTCGTCACTCCGGGCGTCGTGCGTGATGATGCTGGCAAATCAAGGTATTGCGTGGTGGGGTCCGGGCCGTTGAAATCGGTGTCCGGAAGGGGTTTTTTTAAGCGTTCTCGTTTATTTAAATCGCGTCAGTAAAACGCTACGCAAACGTTTTCTTTTTCTGTTAGAATTCGCCCCGAACTGAGGCAGTATCCCCTTGCACCTGTGCTTACAAGGGGAGAGCGGCTGATACAGGGGCATGGTCACTGGAAGCGTTCATGGTCTGGATAGATTACGTCATTATTGCGGTTATTGGTTTTTCGGCTCTTGTTAGCCTGATCCGAGGGTTTGTTCGGGAAGCTCTTTCTCTCGTCACCTGGGGTTGCGCATTTTTTGTCGCCAGTCATTACTACTCCTTCCTTGCCGTCTGGTTCACAGGATTTGAAGACGAACTGGTTCGAAATGGAATCGCCGTAGCGGTGTTATTCATTGCTACCCTGATTGTCGGGGCCATTGTTAACTACGTTATTGGTTCGCTGGTTGAAAAAACCGGCCTGTCGGGAACCGACAGAGTCCTTGGCGTCTGTTTTGGGGCATTACGCGGTGTGCTGATCGTTTCAGCCATGCTGTTTTTCCTCGACACATTCACCGGTTTTTCTAAGAGTCCGGACTGGCAACAGTCCCAGCTAATCCCTCAGTTCAGTAGTATTATCAGGTGGTTTTTTGATTACCTGAAAAGCACGTCGAGTTTTTTGCCCCGGTAATCGAACCGGGGTTGCGGCTTATGAGGAAATGTCAATATGTGCGGTATTGTCGGGATCGCCGGTTTTGCACCGGTCAACCAGTCGATTTATGACGCGTTAACGGTGCTTCAGCACCGTGGGCAGGATGCCGCAGGCATCGTTACCATTGATGCATTGAATTGCTTCCGTCTGCGCAAAGCAAACGGTCTGGTTAGCGATGTATTTGAAGCCCGCCACATGCAACGTATGCAAGGCAATATGGGTATCGGCCACGTTCGTTACCCCACGGCAGGAAGCTCAAGTGCTTCTGAAGCCCAGCCATTCTACGTAAACTCCCCTTACGGTATTACTCTTGCCCATAACGGCAACCTGACCAACGCTCACGAACTGCGTAAAGAGCTGTTCGAAACGGGTCGTCGTCACGTGAATACCACCTCTGATTCTGAAATCCTGCTGAATATCTTTGCGCAGGAAGTGGATCGTTTCCAGCATGACCCGCTGGAAGCAGAGAACATCTTCTCCGCCGTTGCCGCGGTGCATCAGCGTGTTCGCGGTGCGTATGCCTGCGTGGCGATGATCATCGGCCACGGTTTGGTGGCATTCCGCGATCCTAACGGTATTCGTCCACTGGTGATCGGCAAACGCGCTATGGCTGATGGCCGTATCGAGTATATGGTGGCTTCAGAGAGCGTGGCGCTGGATACCCTTGGCTTTGAGTTCCTGCGCGATGTGGCACCGGGCGAAGCGGTGTATGTGACCGTGAAAGGCCAGCTGTCCACCCGTCAGTGTGCTGAAAATCCAAAGTGGAATCCGTGCCTGTTCGAGTACGTTTACTTTGCACGCCCGGATTCGTTCCTCGATAAGATTTCGGTTTACAGCGCCCGCGTGCGTATGGGCACCAAACTCGGTGCCAAGATTGCCCGCGAGTGGGAAGATCTGGATATCGATGTGGTGATTCCAATCCCTGAAACCTCCTGCGATATCGCACTGGAGATGGCGCGTATTCTCGACAAGCCCTACCGTCAGGGCTTTGTGAAAAACCGTTATGTCGGCCGTACCTTTATCATGCCAGGTCAGCACCTGCGTCGCAGCGCGGTTCGCCGTAAGCTGAATGCTAACCGTGCTGAGTTCCGGGGTAAAAACGTGCTGCTGGTGGATGACTCCATCGTGCGCGGTACCACCTCTGAGCAGATCATCGAAATGGCACGTGAAGCGGGAGCGAAGAAAGTGTATCTCGCGTCTGCGGCACCGGAAATTCGCTTCCCGAACGTCTATGGCATTGATATGCCAAGCGCCACTGAGCTGATTGCTCACGGCCGTGAAGTGGAAGAGATCCGCCAGCTGATCGGTGCAGATGCCCTGATTTTCCAGGACCTGAGCGACCTGATTGAAGCGGTGCGTGAAGAGAACCCGGATATTGCCCAGTTTGAGTGCTCGGTATTTGATGGTATCTACGTGACCAAAGACGTGGACCAGCAGTACCTGGAGTATCTGCAATCTCTGCGTAATGACGATGCGAAAGCGATGCAGCGTCAGAACGAAGTGGAAAATCTCGAGATGCACAACGAAGGCTGATACCCGTCGTACTTCGAGTGATATGTGCGTTGGCTGCGTTTGCTCACCCCGGTCACATAGTTGTCTATGCTCCCGGGGATGATCAGCCTTGCCGCCTTCATCTAACTCGAATGATTCAGGGTAAATAGGCTAAGATGGGCCGGAAGCAATTCCGGCCCATTTTTTTTGAAGGATTTGGTATGAAACGACTCATTATTGGCATCTCTGGCGCCAGCGGTGTGATTTATGGCATTCGCATGCTGCAAATTTTGCAGCAGGTGAGCGGGGTAGAGAGCCATCTGATAATGAGCCAGGCTGCGCGGCAGACGCTGGCGCTGGAAAGTGACTATACGCTGCGTGAAGTCCAGGCGCTGGCGGATGTGGTCCACGATGTACGCGATATTGCTGCCAGTATCTCCTCGGGTTCTTATAAAACCGAGGGTATGGCGATCCTTCCCTGCTCAATGAAAACCCTGTCAGGTATTGTTCACAGCTACAGCGATGGCCTGCTGACCCGCGCCGCTGATGTGGTGCTGAAAGAGCGGCGCCGACTGGTGCTGTGTGTGCGTGAAACCCCGTTGCATCTTGGCCATCTGCGTACGATGACCGCTGCCGCAGAACTGGGGGCCATTATTATGCCGCCGGTGCCCGCTTTTTATCATCGCCCACAGAGCGTGATGGATATTGTCGATCAGACTGTTAATCGGGTACTCGATCAGTTTGATATCGAACTGGATGAAGACCTGTTTACGCGCTGGCAAGGTGCATAACGGGGAATATGTCGCACCATTTTGGTGCGCCTATTGGTGCTGAATCGCTTTTCGTGCAAGTTGCGCACCAAAATGAAACATTGTTGCTTCGGTCTGCCAACAAACCTGCTATAAATTTTCCTGCAAACTGAGTAATCACAGTGCCTGAAGCATCGTGCAATATAAACAGCGGTTTGCCACAAAATGTGGCACGGAACCTGCTAATTGTATTGTGTAAGTCACTGTGCAAACACATCACGAACCATTAAAAATAATATTTAAATTGGGGTAATGTATGAAAAAGCAGGTCCTGGCTCTCTCCCTGTTAATGTCAATTACAGCTGCAGGCAGCGCATTTGCTGCGGGTCCAAAAACGCTGCGTATTGGTACCGACCCAACGTATGCACCGTTCGAAATGAAAAATGCTCAGGGGCAGCTGGTCGGTTTTGATATCGATCTGGCGACCGAAATTTGTAAGCGTATGGAAACCAAATGTACGTTTGTTGAAAGCGACTTCGATGCGCTGATCCCTTCTCTGAAAGCGAAGAAGATCGATGCCATCATCTCTTCCCTGTCGATCACTGAAAAACGCCAGCAGGAGATCGCCTTCTCTGAAAAACTGTATGCGGCCAACTCGCGCCTGATCGCGCCGAAAGGTTCGAAAATTCAGCCAACGCTGGAAGCGCTGAAAGGCAAAACCATCGGTCTGTTGCAGGGGACCACTCAGGAAACCTACGCGAACGAAAACTGGCGTCCAAAAGGCGTGACTGTGACGCCATACGCTAACCAGGATCTGGTGTATCAGGATCTGACTGCGGGCCGTATTGATGCCGCGTTCCAGGATGAAGTGGCTGCCAGCGAGGGCTTCCTCAAGCAGCCTGCGGGCAAAGAGTATGCGTTTGCAGGCCCGGCTGTTAAAGATGAAAAAATCTTTGGTGTGGGTACAGGGATCGGCCTCAGCAAAGAGAACCCTGAGCTGAAAGCCGCTATCGATAAAGCGTTTGATGAAATCCGCAAAGATGGTACTTACGACAAGTTAGCGAAAAAATACTTCGATTTTGATGTGTACGGCGGTTAAGTAAAACCCTGTCTGCAGGCCTCACTGTGTCATGCAGTGGGGCCGCGTTTAATGCCGATGGCGTAAACGTGAAGTTAGAATCATAAGAACAGGATATTGCCTATGCTGTACGGCTACTCTGAAGTGATATTTAAAGGCGCAATGGTAACACTCGAGCTGGCCCTCAGCTCAGTGGTGTTTGCCGTGGTGCTGGGGTTGATTGGCGCCGGGGCCAAGCTCTCCAACAGCCGCCTGCTGGTGGTTATTTTTGAAGGCTACACAACACTCATCCGTGGGGTTCCGGATCTGGTCCTGATGCTGCTGATCTTCTATGGTCTGCAAATTGCGCTGAACCAGGTAACCGACTTCTTCGGCCTGTCACAGTTTGATATTGATCCGATGGTGGCCGGGATTATCACCCTGGGCTTTATCTACGGAGCCTACTTCACCGAAACATTTCGTGGCGCCTATATGGCCGTGCCAAAAGGGCAGATTGAGGCCGCGACCGCCTTTGGTTTCACCCGTTCTCAAACCTTTCGCCGTGTGCTGTTCCCAGGGATGATGCGCTTTGCGCTACCGGGTATCGGTAACAACTGGCAGGTGATCCTGAAAGCCACGGCGCTGGTCTCACTGCTGGGGCTGGAAGATGTGGTGAAAGCAACGCAGCTGGCAGGGAAATCGACCTGGGAACCCTTCTATTTCGCGATTGTCGCGGGTGTCATCTATCTGATTTTTACCACGCTCTCCAATGGTGTGCTGTGGTGGCTGGAACGCCGTTATACGGTGGGTGTAAAAAGGGCTGACCTATGATTGAGATTATTCAGGAGTACTGGAAAGCCCTGTTATGGACGGATGGTTACCGCTTCTCTGGCGTGGCAATCACGCTGTGGCTGCTGGTGGTGTCTGTCGTGCTGGGCGGGTGTATGGCGGTGCTGATGTCGATTGCCCGCGTGTCTCCCATCAGGGCGATCCGTTTTCCGGTATGGCTGTTTACCTACGTGTTTCGTGGTACGCCGCTGTATGTGCAACTGCTGGTGTTTTACTCCGGTATGTACACGCTGGAAATTGTCAAAGGCACGGACCTGCTGAATGCATTTTTCCGCAGTGGACTGAACTGTACGCTACTGGCACTGACGCTGAACACCTGTGCGTACACCACGGAAATATTTGCCGGAGCGATTCGCTCGGTGCCGCATGGTGAGATCGAGGCGGCGCGCGCTTACGGTTTCTCCACCTTTAAACTGTATCGCTGCATTATCATGCCTTCCGCATTGCGCTCTGCGCTGCCTGCATACAGTAATGAAGTGATTTTAATGCTGCACTCCACTGCGCTGGCGTTTACCGCCACGGTGCCCGATCTGCTGAAAGTGGCACGCGATATAAACTCGGCCACCTATCAACCGTTTATTGCCTTTGGTATTGCGGCCGTGCTGTATCTGATTATTTCCTATGTGTTGATTAGTCTGTTCCGTAAAGCGGAAAAACGCTGGCTGGCGCACGTTAAACCTTCATCGTCACATTGAGTAACAACACTATGGCTGATAATAAATTAAGCGTCACCGAGCTGCATAAACGTTACGGTGAACATGAAGTGCTAAAGGGTGTTTCACTCCAGGCGAATGCCGGGGATGTGATCAGTATCATTGGTTCCTCCGGCTCAGGGAAAAGTACCTTCCTGCGCTGCATTAACTTCCTCGAAAAACCGAGTGAAGGCACGATTTCGGTGAATAACCAAAATATCACTCTGGTACGTGATGTCGACGGCCAGCTGAAAGTCTCCAACAAAGAGCAGCTGCGTATGCTGCGCACCCGCCTGACGATGGTGTTCCAGCACTTTAACCTGTGGAGCCATATGACGGTGCTGGAGAATGTAATGGAAGCGCCGGTGCAGGTGCTGGGCCTGAGTAAAACGGAAGCGCGTGAACGTGCCATTCGTTACCTTGACAAGGTCGGGATTGACGAGCGTGCACGGGCAAAGTATCCGGTACACTTGTCAGGTGGTCAGCAGCAACGCGTGTCTATCGCCCGTGCGCTGGCGATGGAGCCTGAAGTGTTGCTGTTTGATGAACCGACATCAGCGCTGGACCCGGAGCTGGTGGGGGAGGTGCTGCGCATTATGCAGAAGCTGGCGGAGGAGGGTAAAACCATGGTGGTGGTGACCCATGAGATGGAATTTGCCCGCCACGTGTCGAACCATGTGATCTTCCTGCATCAGGGCAAGATAGAAGAGGAAGGGCCACCGGAAGAGGTCTTTAATCATCCGAAGAGTACCCGCCTGCAACAGTTTTTGTCCGGGGCATTGAAGTAGGGGGTAATCATCTTTTCCGATCGACCCGTGTTGAGGGGAGATCGGCGTTGCTGGCTGAGCGAAAAAGAAGGTCAGCCATTACGAGATGAGCCGCGTAGGGGTCGATCATCTTTTTCGATCGACCCATGCTGAAGTCAGCTCTGATTATCGGCTGACAAAATTAATCGTGAAGCATGTGACGCGGTAAGCAGGTAAACCAGTATGCCTGAGATACCCAGAGCGATGCCGACATACGCCGTTGAGATCCATCCAAACCCCATCGTAATCGCCACCCCTCCCAGATAAGCCCCCATCGCGTTGGCAATATTCAACGCAGAGTGATTCATTGCGGCCGCAAGCGTTTGTGCTTCTTTTGCCACATCCATCAGGCGGATCTGAATCGAGGGAAGCAATACCGATGAAGTCCCGACCAGGAAGGTCGCCAACAGGCCGGTGAACACGTGCCCTGCAAGGAAAGGGAACAGGACCATGATCAGGGTATTCCAGACCAGAGCGCCGCCAATGACCTTAAGCGGGTTGTGATCGGCGAGACGCCCGCCAACAAGGTTACCGACGATCATTCCCAATCCAAAGGCAGCCATGACCCAGGGGACGAGGTTGTCCTGCAATGCAGCGAGGTTTTTTAGCGTGGGGATAATATAGGTGAATATGGCAAACATGCCGCCAAAACCCACTGCGCCCGTCAGCAGGGTCATCAGCACCTGCGAATTTTTCAGCGCCGTGAGTTCTTTCATCGGATGAGCATCGGAACGGTTTGCTGTTGCAGGAACTAACATTGTAATCATCAGGCAGGTGCTCAAGCCTATTGCACCGACAAAAGCAAAAGCGATATGCCAGGAGAAAAACTGCCCTAACCATGCGGCAAGAGGTACACCCGCCAGCGTGGCGACCGTCAGGCCCAGCATCACCAGACTGATGGCTTTACCGCGTTTATCCGCAGGCACCAGTGAGGCCGCAACGAGTGAGGCAATACCAAAGTAAGCACCATGAGGAAGCCCGGCGATAAACCGGGCAGCGACGAGTGTCGGGTAGTTACCGGCCAGTGCGGTAGCAAGATTACCGATAAAGAAAATAAACATCAGAGCAATCAACAGGATTTTTCTGTTCATACGCGCAGTGAGCACGGCAATAATCGGTGCGCCTACCACCACGCCCAACGCATAGCTGGCAATGGCATTCCCGGCCTGAGGCTCAGTGATATTCAGCGAATGGGCGACATCAGGGAGAAGTCCCATGATAACAAATTCACCGGTTCCTAAACCAAATCCCCCGAGGGCAAGTGACAGCAGGGCGAAGCCTGGACTCCTGGTGTTGACTGCATTGTGATCGCTCAAAATTAATTCCGCATTGTTAATATAAAAAGGTAATGATCTCTGACAGTGCATGGAAAACAGCGTGTCGGGTATGCACAGGAATACGCGTGTAAAAAATACGACGATTAAAAGTAATCGATTACTTTTGAGAAATCAAGTGTTTACCTATAAATCCATCAACACAATCGGTAATGGTCAGACATTAAAGGCGTCACCAATATCGATGAGATGAATACCTGTAGAAAATTCAGACCGACCAAAGAACAGGCAATCAACTTCTTTAATCATGCCTGTCCAGTGGAAAATCATTTTGCTACAGATACCCGCTACTCGTCGTGTTATGTGGAAGGTGATATCAAATATGGCGATCAGTGACCCGGAAAGGGGATATTATATTCAAGAGAAATCCGCCCGTCATTCACACCACATCTGCCAGCGCTTTATCCAGCTCGTACCAGCGAAAACGAAAACCCGATGCTTCCAGCCGTTGCGGCAGCACATGCTGTCCCCCCAACACCAGCACCGCTGACTCGCCCATCATCAGGCGAATGGCCGTGGCGGGCGTACGCATAAATGCCGGACGGTGCATCACTTCACCCAGTGCCGCAGCGAACTGCTCGTTGCGCACCGCGTAGGGCGCTACCAGATTAAACGGCCCGTCCAGCTCGGGATGATCCAGCAGCCAGAGAATGCCGTTTACCGCGTCTTCCAGATGTATCCACGGGAGGTACTGCTTACCGTTACCCAGCGGCCCGCCAATCCCCAACTTAAACGGCAGCTTCATCTTTTCCAGCGCTCCGCCTTTCTCCGCCAGCACGACGCCCGTACGCAGCAGGCACACGCGGGTGCGGTCGCTTTGTGCGTTCAACGCCAGCTGCTCCCAGCGTGCACAGAGGTCATGCGTAAACTCCGCATGACCGGGGTCATCCTCGGTCACCACCAGTTCGCCAGTGTCGCCGTAAAAACCGGTGGCGGAACCGGAAATCAGCACCGCAGGGGGGGCGCTGCTGGCCTTGATCAATTCAACCAGGCGCATCGTTATTTGCCAGCGACTATCGCATAACAGCTGCTTTTGCGGCTCGCTCCAGCGTTTTGCCGCGATCGGCTCTCCCGCCAGGTTGATGACCGCATCAATGCCGTTCAGATCACGCTGTTGGTCCAGGCCCGACCACAGGTTAATTTTTTCACTCAGGGTACGGCGTGCCGCGGCGACATCACGCGTGACCACGCTGATTTGGTGGCCTGCCTGAAGTAATCGGGCCGTTAACGGGCGGCCAATCAGCCCCGTCCCGCCGGTAATCAGAATATGCATGCGGATTATCCTTCAGAATGCGCCAGTACACAGTATGCTGCTTTCAGCATAGGTGAAGATACCAGGATTGCGTGTGACAGGGCGCACGTGCAGATGCTGTGGTGGTTGTTCTGAAATGGTAAACTCCCTCATTGCGGAGATTGCCATCGGCGTGAAAAGTCGGTAAACAGGATGTTCCTATCCGTGAACGTCAGAGGACGTCCTGATGCGTTATCCCACGATCCTGTTGTGGTCAGATTCCAGCTTTTTCAGCCCTTATGTGATGTCGGTCTATGTTGCCCTGAGCGAAAAAGGCATTCCTTTTTCCCTGAAGCGCGTCGATCTCGGCAGCGGTGAGCATCAGCAGCAGGCTTATGGCGATGTGTCGTTAACGCGCCGGGTGCCAACGTTGCAGGTCGACAACTTCCATTTGTCTGAATCCTCGGCGATTGCGGAGTATCTGGAAGACCGTTTCCCGGCCCCGGACTATGAGCGCCTTTATCCACGTGATATCGAAAAACGTGCTAAAGCTCGTGAGATTCAGGCCTGGTTGCGCAGTGACTTTATGCCCATCCGTCAGCAGCGCCCGACGGAAGTGTTGTTTGCCGGAGCGCGGTTTGCCCCGCTGGATGAGGCCGGTCAGCAGGCGGCCGCAAAACTGATTAGCGCCGTGGAACGTCTGCTCCCGCAAGGTCAGCAGAACCTGTTTGGCGAGTGGTCGATAGCGGATACTGACCTTGCGGTCATGCTGAATCGCCTGGCGCTGCACGGCGATGCGTTACCGCCGCGGCTCGCTGATTATGCGCATTTTCAGTGGCAGCGTGCGTCTGTACAGCTGTGGTTATCCGAATCGTCAAAAGCGGCATAGCGCATCAGCACAAATTGATGATTGCGTCGTGCGGCGTTAAACATTAATTTAGGGCGGATCGCGCAACCGTGTGCGAAAACGTTTGATTCAACTGTGCGCCAGGCGCCAGAACAAAAAGGGTTACGGATGGTGGAGCAAGATCAGGGCACGGAGTGGGTGGATATCGTTAACGAAGATAACGAGGTCATTGCACAATCCAGCCGTGTACAGATGCGTGCGCAGTGTTTGCGCCATCGCGCAACCTACATCGTGGTTCACGATGGCATGGGCAAAATTCTGGTGCAGCGTCGTACCGAGACGAAAGACTTTATGCCGGGGATGCTGGATGCGACCGCCGGGGGCGTAGTGCAGACCGGTGAAGAGATGCTGGGCTCGGCGCGACGTGAAGCCGAAGAAGAGCTGGGCATTGCCGCGGTGCCGTTTGCCGAACATGGCCAGTTCTACTATGAAGATGAACACTGTCGCGTATGGGGCGGATTGTTCAGCTGTGTGTCTCACGGCCCGTTTGCCATGCAGGAAGAAGAAGTGGATGAGATTTTCTGGATGACGCCGGAAGAGATCACTGCCCGCTGCGATGAGTTTACCGCTGACTCGCTGAAAGCCTTGTCGTTGTGGTTGACGCGTAATAACGAATCAGGCCGCTACGACTAACCCTCCCTGTGGCGCAGTAGTCCTGCGCCACTCATATTCCTGTGATAACAGTGATTAATGTGCCGGGCTGGACTGGCGCATCTTCTCGCCACGTCGACGCAATATTTCCATCACGATCAGCAGAATCAGCGATGCACCAATCATCAGGCTGGCCGCCGCGGCGATCGTCGGATCCAGGTTTTCACGGATCCCGGCAAACATCTGGATCGGCAGTGTGCGCTGGGTTGGGCTGGCCAAAAACAGCGTGACTACCACTTCATCAAACGATGCGGCAAAGGCAAACAGTGCGCCGGAGAAGACGCCTGGAGCGATCAGGGGCAGCGTCACCTTGCGGAACGTCAGCAGGGGGGAGGCACCCAGACTGGCGGCAGCGCGGGACAGCGTCGTATCGTAACTTTTCAGCACGGCGACCACGGTGATCACGACAAACGGCACGCCAAGCAGCGCATGGGCCAGCACCAGACCGAGATAGCTGTTAAGCAGCGACAGTTTGGCAAAGAAAAAGAACATGCCAACGGCAATAATCACCACCGGCGCCACCATCGGCGAAATGATAATCGCCATCACGATGCCTTTCCCGCGAAACTCACCGCGCACCAGGCCCATTGAGGCCAGCACGCCCAGTACGGTGGCCAGCAGCGTGGCCAGCGGGGCAATCAGCAGGCTGTTACCCAGCGCACCCAGCCACTCTTGCGAATGAAAGAATGTGTCATACCAGCGCAGCGAAAAACCGCTGAGCGGATAGCTGAGAAACGAGCTGCTGTTAAATGACAGCGGCACAATGACCAGTACCGGGACGATAAGAAAGAGCAGCACCGCCGCCGCATAGAAGTTAAACAGGCCTTTCCACAGGCGCAGGATCAGGGTTCCCTGTTGTCTCATCATCATCTCCTTAGTGAGCTGCCGCTTCGGCAGAGGTACGTGTGACACGGATATAGACGATATACAGCAGCAGGACGATCACCAGCAACTGGCTGCCGAGCGCAGCGGCCATTCCCCAGTTCATGGTGGTGTTGGTAAAGAAGGCGACAAAGTAACTCACCATCTGGTCGTTCGGCCCGCCCAGCAGGGCAGGGGTAACGTAGTAACCAATCGCCATCATAAATACCAGCAATGCTCCTGCGGCAACCCCGGCATAGGTTTGTGGGACATAAACGCGCCAGAAGGCGAGGAAAGGATGGGCGCCCAGTGAGACAGCCGCGCGTACATAGCTCGGTGAGATGCCTTTCATCACCGCATACAGCGGCAGAACAATAAACGGCAGCAGGATATGGGTCATCGAAATAAACACCCCGATACGGTTAAACACCAGCGTCAGTGGGGAGTCGATAACGCCCATACCCATCAGGGCGCGGTTAATCAGCCCGCCGGACTGCAACAGCACAATCCAGCTGGCGGTGCGGACAATGAGTGACGTCCAGAACGGCAGCAGTACCAGGATCATCAGCAGATTAGCGCGGTTGGCAGGTTGTTTCGCCAGCCAGTATGCCAGCGGATAACCAATACCGACGCACAGCAGTGTCACCACCGTGGCCATCCACAGGGTGCGCAGCAGCACATTGACATACAGTGCCTGGTCAGCAGGCAGTGCCTGAATATCACCGCTGGCTGCATCGACCTTACGGTCGAACACGGACAGCAGATAGTAGCTGGTGACCGGGCCGGATACGCGTTTCAGCGTTTGCCAGGTACTCAATTCTCCCCAGGCCGGTTGTCCGGAAATCAGCGCCGCTTTTACGCCTTCACCCGAGGCGGGGACAAGCCGTGGCGTGGTGGTGATCAGGCGGCGAAACGAGGTGTTTTCATAACTCAGACGCTTGGCAACGATGGCAATCTGTCCGCGCTCCCTGGCGGCGATCAACTCTTTTCCCAGCGTGGCGTACACTGCCTCATCCGGTAACGCACTGCCAGACCAGGAGGCCAGCGCGGCTGAGGTTTCCGGCAGGTTTTCGTGGATCTCAGGGTTCTGAACGCTTTTACTCAGAATAGAGACGATAGGAAACAGGAAACAGACCACGACGAAGATCAGCAGCGGCGCAATCAGCAGCAGGGAACGACGGGTTTTCACACCATCGACCTTGCGCAGGCGCTGACTTAATGACGTACTGTCCGGTGTTGATGGCATGGGGGATTCCATTACGGGATTGCTCATTACTGTCTCCTGACATCATGGCGGGGCCGTTTACTCACAGGGCGACCGGATAAAGGGGGCGCCCCCCGACAAGCGCGCAGGAGCGGACCTACTGTTTCGGTCCGCCCGCAGAGCCGTTACTTCGCGGCCCAGGCGTTAAAACGCTGTTCCAGATCTTCACCGTGCTCCAGCCAGAAATCACTGCTTACCTGTAATGAGGTGGCGAGGTTATCTGGCGCGGTGGGCAGTTTGCTTACGCGTGCCGGATCAAGCAGCTTGCTGGTGTTGATATTGGTCGGCCCGTAAGGAATATTTTCAGCAAACACTTTCTGGTTTTCGGCTTTGTTGGCAAAAGCGATAAACTTCTCCGCCAGTGCTTTGTGTTTAGATCCTTTCACAATCGCCCAGTTGTCGAGGTCGTACAGCGCGTTGTCCCAGACGATTTTGAAGTCATGACCTTCATCCTGTGCGGCACCAATGCGGCCGTTGTAGGCGGAGCTCATCACCACGTCGCCGGACACCAGCCATTGCAGCGGCTGTGCGCCTGATTCCCACCACTGAATATTGGGCTTCAACTGATCCAGTTTTTTGAAGGCGCGTTCCACCCCGGCTGGTGTCGCCAGCACGTTATAGATGTCTTCACGCTTCACACCGTCTGCCATCAATGCAATTTCCAGCGTGTATTTGGCACTCTTACGCATGGCGCGTTTACCCGGGAAGTCTTTCACATTCCAGAAATCTGCCCAGCTTGCTGGCCCTTTTTTCAGTTTGCTGGCGTCATAGGTCAGCACCGTAGACCAGACGAAGATCCCGGCCCCGCACTCGCTCACGGCGGCAGGGATAAAGTCGGCTTTATTACCCAGCTTGTTCCAGTCCAGCGTTTCCAACAGACCTTCCTCACAGCCACGTTGCAGTTCCGGCGTTTCCAGTTCCACCACGTCCCAGCCTATCTGGCCGGTTTCAACCATTGAACGGATGCGAGCCATTTCGCCGTTAAACTCACCCGCCTCAATCGATCCCAGGCCCGCGGCAGTGAAGGGTTTATAAAACGCTTTTTCCTGTGCTGCTTTATTGGTGCCGCCGAAAGAGATCACTGTCAGGCTTTCCGCCTGAGCCTGAAGTGTCAGTGTGGCGAGAATCAGTGCTGCTAAGGTCTTTACCATGCCAAATTCCTCATTTTCTATTAGGTTGTTATAAGCATTTTATGTGCCACATCCCGGTGGCCGGCGGAATGATGCAGTCAGCCGCGTAAAAGTGATGTCAGCAGGCTAAGTGCCGTTTTGAATTGAGCGTCAGGAATAGTGAGGGGATAAAGGAAACGAATGACATTGCCGTGTACGCCGCAGGTCAGCAGGATTAATCCTTGCGCCAGCGCGCGTTGCTGGATATCACGGGCCATCGCCGCGGAAGGTTTTCCGGTGGCCGGGTCATTAAATTCAGCGGCCACCATTGAGCCGCGCGCGCGCACTTCAACCAGCGCCGGGTTTCCACTGGCATTCAGCGTTTCCACCAGTTCCGCGCCAAGGCGCAGGGCGCGGGCGCACAGATCTTCTTCTTTAATCACTTCCAGCACAGCCAGCGCACCGGCAACGGCCAGCGGGTTACCCGCATAGGTGCCCCCAAGGCCGCCGGGTTCAGGCGCGTCCATCAGTTCAGCGCGTCCAGATACCGCTGAAATGGGCAGTCCTCCCCCCAGGCTTTTCGCCATGGTCATCAGGTCAGGCTGCGCGTCAGGATAATATTCGCTGGCGAACAGTTTGCCTGTACGGGCAAAGCCCGTCTGGATTTCGTCGGCAATCATCACAATGCCGTGCTGGTCGCACAGCGCACGCAGTGCAGTAACAAATTCAGCCGGGGCGATGTTAAAGCCGCCTTCACCCTGAATCGGTTCATAGATAATGGCGGCAACCTGCTGCGGACTGATATCGCATTTGAACAGCGTTTCCAGGCTTTCCATCGCGTCCTCTACGCTGAAGCCGTGCAGGGCATTCGGGTAGCGGGCATGGAACACGGAGCCAGGGAAGGGACCAAAGCCGGTTTTGTACGGGGTGACTTTACCCGTCAGTCCCATGGTCATCAGCGTGCGGCCGTGGAAAGCACCGCTGAAAGCAATCACCCCCGGGCGTCCGGTGGCGGCGCGGGCAATCTTCACCGCATTTTCGACCGCTTCAGCACCGCTGGAGAAAAAGGTGGTTTTGCATGGCCCGGTCACAGGCACAAGTTCATTAAGCTGCTCGGCCAGAGCAATGTAGTTTTCGTAGGGTATAACCTGGTACGCGGTGTGAGTGAAACAGTCCAGCTGGGCGCTGACGGCGGCCATCACTTTTGGGTGCCGGTGGCCGGTGTTCAGCACGGCAATCCCGGCGGTGAAGTCGATATACTCACGGCCCTGGTGATCCCACAGCGTGGCGTTCTCTGCTTTGGTGGCGAAGAAATCACACATCACCCCCACTCCACGTGGGGTGGCGTTCAGACGGCGCTGCTGTATTTCACTGTTGCTCATGGTGTAACCTCGTTATGAATTTTGAATACTCTCTGCTCTCCTTGCTTTGTAGCCTTTTCGGGGTTTTATAAACCAGAGCCAGTTTTTTTTATTTCAAGGAACCAATTTTGCGAACGTTACTCGGTGACCTGCTCGCGCATCGCCTGGCACTGGCGCCTGAGGGCGCGCTGGGCAAGCGTTTATACGATGTGTTGCAGTGCGCGATTCAGGATGGATCCATTGCCACGGGCAGTCGTTTGCCGGCCACGCGCGATCTGGCAAAAGATCTGTCCGTGTCGCGGAATACCGTGCTGGCGGCGTATGAGCAGTTGCAATCAGAGGGGTATCTGCAAACCCGTACCGGCAGCGGTACCTTCGTCAGCGATGCGTTGCCGGAAAGCGTGCCGGAAACCGAAGGCGTGCCGGTCAGTGCCGGGCGCCCGTTTAATTTCGTGCGCCTCTCCAGTCGGGGATCGCGTCTGCTGACGCGCAGCGGGGCCGGAGCGTATCAGTGGGGGGCGTTTATGCCCGGTGTGCCCGACGTCAGCCATATGCCGCACGATATCTGGCGCAAGATCCACCTGCGTCTGAGCCGCCGCATGCCGGTGGAGGCGCTGAGTTATTCCGGCCACGGCGGTTGCCTGCAACTGCAACAGGCGCTGGCTGACTATCTGCGGGTGATCCGTTCGCTGAACTGCACGCCAGACCAGATTCTGGTGACGGCCGGGACGCATCAGTCGCTGGATTTGCTGGCAAAAATGCTGTGCGATCCGGGGGACCGGGCGTGGGTGGAGGAGCCGGGTTACTGGGGCATCCGTAACGTCCTGGCCGTGAACGGCATTGAGTTGTTGCCAACGGCGGTGGATGACGAGGGGATGACGCTGCCTGATTTGAGCGGTGAAGCGCGTGCGCCGCGCCTGATTTGTGTGACGCCCTCACACCAGTATCCGCTGGGATCGGTAATGAGCCTGCAACGACGGCACCAGCTGCTGGCGCTGGCAAAAAACGCCGGAAGTTGGGTGGTGGAGGATGACTACGACGGTGAGTTTCGCTTTACCGACTCCCCGATCCCCGCCCTGCAAGGGCTGGCGCCGGATGCGCCGGTCATTTATCTCGGCACCTTCAGCAAAACCCTGTATCCCGGCCTGCGCCTGAGCTACATGGTGGTGCCCAAGCCGCTGGCGGCGCGGATGAAAATGGCCCATTCCGAGCTGTACCGTGGCGGCAACGGGCTGGTGCAGTTGACGCTGGCGGAGTTTATCCGCGAGGGGCATTACGCAGCCCATGTGCGCAAGATGCGCCAGCTGTACAGCCGACGTCGCGCTGAGCTGGTGCGGGTGATCCGCGAAAGTCTGGGAGATAAATTTATCGCTCAGCAGAGCAATGCCGGGCTGCATCTGATTCTGTCGCTGCCCGATAACATCGACGATGTGGCACTCAGCGCTGAGCTGGAGCAAAACGGTGTACTGACGCGTCCGCTGTCGGCTTACTACCTGCTGGGTACCGCGCGACGCGGGCTGCTGCTGGGATATGCCTGCGTCGACGAGCAACAGATGGCGGAGAAATTTGCCCCGATCCTCGCCTGTCTGTCACGGCGCATCACGCCGGGCGAATTGCCCTTTCATGGTGCATAGGGCGATGATTGCCTGATTCTGCTGGTTTTTTGTTGATGTGTTTTGGTGGTTTTTAAAAAAACAATAGAAAACAACAGCCTGAAAGCAATGCCTTCAGGCTTTTTTTTGATTTTTTGTCAGATTCTACTTGTCGAAGTGAAATTTGTTGTGGTAGAGCTAAAAAAGAGCCACCCAACAGATGCACCTCTTGTGAGTTATGCACAAAGCGTGCCTGGGACGTTTTTTGCCCGTTTGACGAGAGAATACTATGAGATCCCTGGTAAGTTTTAAGAACATCAAAAAGAGCTACGACGGCGAAAAGCTGGTGGTTCGTAATCTGAATCTTGACGTGCAGGAAGGGGAATTTTTAACGCTGTTAGGGCCGTCTGGTTCTGGAAAAACGACCAGCCTGATGATGCTGGCCGGGTTCGAAACTCCGACCGATGGCGAGATTTTCCTGCGTGATAAACCCTTGCATACCTTGCCGCCGCACCAGCGTGATATTGGCATGGTTTTCCAGAATTATGCGTTATTCCCGCATATGACGGTGGCGGAAAACCTGGCGTTTCCGCTGTCGATCCGCCGTATGAGCAAGGTTGATATTAAAGAGCGTGTGGCACGCATTCTGGATATGATCAAACTCACCCCACTGGCCGATCGCTATCCGGCGCAGATGTCGGGGGGACAACAGCAAAGGGTGGCCCTGGCGCGTGCGCTGGTGTTTGAGCCAAAGCTAATCCTGATGGATGAGCCGCTGGGGGCGCTGGACAAACAGCTGCGTGAGCATATGCAGCTGGAAATTAAGCAGCTCCATGAGATGCTGGGTCTGACGATTGTTTATGTGACGCACGATCAAAGCGAAGCCATGACCATGTCTAACCGGGTTGCCGTATTTAACGACGGTATGATCCAGCAGATGGACAGCCCTGGCCAGCTTTACGAGCAGCCCGCCAATGCCTTTGTGGCGCAGTTTATTGGTGAAAATAACAGCCTGCTCGCCACGCAGGTCGCAGCACAGGGCGACTACTATCGCGTCAAGCTGGACGATGGTTATGAGCTGGATGCGCTGAAAGTGCGGCCAAGCTCACCGGGGAAAAAAATCCAGCTCAGTATTCGTCCGGAGCGTATTAACGTCAATGCCCCGGAACAGGGCGATCAGCAGGTGAGCGCGCGTATCCAGCAGTTTATCTATCTGGGCGATCATGTGCGCATGCTGACTGAGGTCGCGGGGCAGGGGAATTTTATGGTCAAGCTGTCGCCGGCCAAAATGGACAGCCGCTGGCAGCCGGGCAGTGAGGTAAAACTCTCGTGGCAGCCTGAGCATCTGCGTGCGCTTGATGTGGTGATCCAGTAATAAAAAAGGGCCAGGCATGCCTGRCCCSYACRGGGTACGTTGGATTCGTAGGGGTCAGGCACGCCTGACCCRCACGGGGTACGTTRGATTCGTAGGGKTCAGGCAMGCCTGACCCGCACGGGGTACGTTGGATTCGTAGGGKTCAGGCACGCCTGACCCGCACGGGGTACGTTRGATTCGTAGGGGTCAGGCATGCCTGACCCGCACGGGGTACGTTRGATTYGTAGGGGTCAGGCACGCCTGACCCGCACGGGGTACGTTRGATTCGTAGGGGTCAGGCAYGYSTNNGACCSGSNACRKNGGTAMSNNAGATYMGWMSGGGNCASRCASGNNTRACMCTKTYMNTGMMRSGTYGNNASCCTKMWRMYTGTTTAGACTGAATCGCCGTCAGGGCGATGGTGTAAACGATATCGTCTACCAGCGCGCCGCGTGACAGGTCGTTGACCGGCTTACGCATCCCTTGCAGCATTGGCCCGATGGAGATCAGGTCAGCAGAGCGCTGTACGGCTTTGTACGTGGTGTTACCGGTGTTCAGGTCTGGGAAGATGAACACGGTAGCACGGCCTGCAACCGGTGAGTTTGGCGCTTTTGATTTGGCAACATCAGCCATGATCGCTGCGTCATACTGCAATGGACCATCGATCACCAGGTCAGGACGTTTTTCCTGCGCGATGCGCGTGGCTTCGCGTACTTTCTCAACGTCGCTACCGGCACCGGAGGTTCCGGTGGAGTAGGAGATCATCGCCACGCGTGGCTCGATGCCAAACGCCAGTGCAGAGTCGGCGGACTGGATAGCGATCTCTGCCAGCTGCTCAGGGTTGGGATCCGGGTTGATCGCGCAGTCACCGTAAACCAGAACCTGCTCAGGCAGCAGCATGAAGAACACGGAGGAAACCAGTGAACTGTTCGGTGCGGTTTTGATCAGCTGTAATGGCGGACGAATGGTGTTCGCGGTGGTGTGAACAGCACCGGAAACCAGTCCGTCAACTTCACCGCGCTCCAGCATCATGGTGCCGAGCATCACGTTGTCTTCCAGCTGCTCCTGCGCTACCACTTCGGTCATGCCTTTGCTCTTACGCAACTCAACCAGACGGGCAACGTAGTTTTCGCGTGCAACGACCGGGTCAACAATCTCAATACCTTTGCCCAGTTCAACGCCCTGAGCGGCCGCTACGCGCTGGATCTCTTCCGGGTTACCCAGCAGGATACAGGTGGCGATGCCGCGCTCAGCACAGATGGCTGCGGCTTTAACAGTACGTGGTTCGTCGCCTTCTGGCAGGACGATACGTTTATGCGCTTTGCGTGCCAGTTCGGTGAGCTGGTAGCGGAAGGCAGGTGGAGACAGACGACGGCTGCGCTCAGATTCAGCGGTCAGCGATTCGATCCAGTCGGCATCGATGTGGCTGGCCACATATTCCTGCACGCGTTCAATACGCTGGGTATCGTCGCTTGGGACTTCCAGGTTGAAGCTCTGCAGGCTGAGAGAGGTCTGCCAGGTATTGGTGTCGACCATAAAGACGGGCAGGCCAGTCTGGAAAGCTCGCTCACACAGTTTCTGAATCGGCGCGTCGATGGCGTAACCGCCGGTCAACAGAATGGCACCAATTTCCACGCCGTTCATCGCGGCCAGGCAGGCGGCAACCAGCACGTCAGGACGGTCAGCAGAGGTCACCAGCAGTGAACCCGGACGGAAGTGTTCCAGCATGTGTGGCAGGCTGCGGGCGCAGAAGGTCACGGATTTCACGCGGCGAGTGGCGATGTCGCCCTCGTTGATCACACGTGCATTCAGGTGACGGCACATATCGATAGCGCGGGTGGCAATCAGCTCGAAGCTCCACGGCACGCAGCCCAGCACGGGCAGCGGGCTGTTAGCGAACAGCTGCTTAGGATCGATATTGGCCACGCTGGCTTTGTTTGAGTCGTCAAAGATCTCAGACAGGTCCGGGCGCGTACGACCCTGTTCGTCAACCGGGGCATTCAACTTGTTGATGATAACGCCGGTAATGCTTTTGTTTTTGCTGCCACCGAAGCTGCTCTGCGTCAGTTCGATGCGCTCTTTCAGCTGGGCCGCTGAGTCATTACCCAGTGACATCACGAAGACGATTTCAGCATTCAGTGTTTTGGCGATTTCATAGTTCAGCGCATTGGCGAACTGATGTTTACGCGTTGGCACCAGGCCTTCTACCAGCACCACTTCGGCATCTTTGGTGTTTTCGTGATAGCGCGCAATGATCTCTTCCATCAACACATCTTGCTGGTTAGAGCCCAGCAGAGATTCAACGCGGCTCATTGCCAGCGGTTCAGCGGCAGGAATGCTGGAGTTTTTGCGGATGATGGTGGTGGTCTGGTCTGGGCTGTCGCCGCCTGCACGTGGCTGGGCGATCGGTTTAAAGACGCTGAGACGCACGCCTTTACGTTCCATAGCACGGATAACGCCCAGGCTGACGCTGGTCAGACCGACACTGGTACCGGTAGGGATGAGCATGATAGTACGGGACACGATAGATTCTCTCCTATAGCGTCATTTTTCACGCTACAGGTGTGTTGGCTGCCTTCGCTCACCCCAGTCAATTACTTGAGTAAGCTCCTGAGGATTCACTCAGTTGCCGCCTTCCTGTAACGCGAAATATGTAGCTATATAAAATGGTGTCTAAAACAACGCCGTCAGCCTGGGCTGACGGCTCGTTGCGAGATTATGCCGTCAGGCGGCTGGCGTCCTGCGCGATCACCAACTCTTCGTTGGTTGGGATGACAATCGCTGCACGCGTGCCTTCTTTGTTGATAAAGCCTGATTTGCCGAAGCGTGCGGCCAGGTTGCGCTCGTGGTCAACCTCGAAGCCCAGCAGCGCCAGCTTGCCCAGTGACAATTCACGAACCATCGCTGCATTTTCGCCGATCCCGCCGGTAAAGATAACCGCATCCAGGCGGCCGTCCATCAGTGCAGTGTAAGAACCGATGTATTTCGCCAGACGGTGGCAGAACACATCCATCGCGCGTTTGGCATCTTCTTTAGTGGCGTAGTTGTCTTCAACATAACGGCAGTCGCTGGTGACTTCAGTCAGACCCAGCAGGCCAGACTCTTTGGTCAGCAGTTTGTTGATCGCATCCACGCTCATGCCCAGCGTGTCGTGCAGGAAGAAGATGATCGCCGGGTCGATGTCACCACTGCGGGTGCCCATCACCAGACCTTCCAGCGGAGTCAGACCCATTGAGGTGTCCACACATTCGCCGTTACGGATAGCCGAAACAGAGCCTCCGTTGCCCAGGTGGCAGGTGATCACGTTCAGTTCAGAAACAGGTTTGTTCAGGACTTTCGCCGCTTCCTGAGTTACATAGTAGTGACTGGTGCCGTGTGCGCCGTAACGACGAACACCGTGCTCTTTATAGAGTTTGTACGGCAGGGCGTAGAGATAAGACTCTTCAGGCATTGTCTGATGGAAAGCGGTGTCGAAAACAGCCACATTCTTATCTGACAGGTGTGGGAAGTTTTTCAGTGCTTCATCAATACCGATCAGGTGCGCCGGGTTATGCAGCGGTGCAAAAGAAGAAGCATCTTTGATGCCCTGGATAACAGACGCATCGATAACCACAGATTGAGTTAACTTTTCGCCGCCATGTACGATGCGATGACCGATTGCAGCGATTTGTGCCGACAGTTCTGGTTTTTGTGCCAGAATAGTTTTAACCATGAAGTTCAGTGCTTCGCTGTGAGCTGCACCAGCACCCAGAGCCGCTTCTTGTTTAGCGCCATCCTGCTTCCATTTGATACGGGCTTCCGGAAGGTGGAAACATTCAGCTAAACCTGACAGGTATTCGTCGCCGTTTGCCGGATCGATGATGGCAAATTTCAGGGAAGAACTACCGCAGTTCAGAACCAGTACTAACTTACTCGACATGGAAGGTCCTATTTGTTTAAAGTGGCGAAAATAAAGTCAACAGTCTATCAGCGTAGTGCATGAAAGCTGGTACATTAATGATGAAGGTCAGGCTTTCGAAAAGTTTTGTCCGAAAGCAAATTTTTTGGAAATATTACGAGATTTTTTTAAATCTTGTCTGTTATTTTTATAAGTTGGTCGATTGTTGACCCGGATTGCTCGTTATCCACTGCCCGTACCCGATATGATGGGAATAAATCGCGCACAGGATAACCAGGGTCACTCGCAAAGACAAAATATTTTGAATCATGTTAGGTAAAGTTGGTGAGTTACAGTTTTTTTTTAATATTTATCTCTGAAGTTGAGGTCAGACATGGCGAATGAGTCCGGCAGTGTCGGTTGGTTTAAGCTGTTCCAGCATGGGCAGCACTATATGAAGACGTGGCCTGTCGATAAACGCCTTGCACCTATGTTTCCAGAAAACAGAGTGACGCGCGCCACGCGGTTTGCTATCCGCATTATGCCTCCCGTCGCTGTTTTCAGCCTGACCTGGCAAATTGCCCTCGGCGGGCAACTTGGCCCGGCCGTGGCCACCGCGCTCTTTGCCTGTAGCCTGCCAATGCAGGGGCTGTGGTGGCTGGGAAGACGTTCGGTCACGCCGTTGCCTCCTTCTTTGCTGGGCTGGTTCCACGATGTGCGTGAGAAACTGCAAGCCGCCGGCCAGGCGATGACCCCGGTTGAAGGCAAGCCCACGTATCAGTCACTGGCTGATGTTCTGAAACGGGCGTTCAAGCAGCTGGATAAAACGTTCCTTGATGACCTCTAAATGCAGGCGGGTTTTCCTCACTGAAGTGAAGGTAAACCCGCTTTGCGTCAAAGAAGCCTTTCCCCTCGCTATGCGATCCTTGTGCAACTTTCAGATTGCCCCCCGTGGCCGAGGAGCCCCAAATGGATATGACCCACGCACAGCGTTTAATTCTTTCCAATCAATACCAGTTAATGGCGATGCTCGATCCCGATAATGCGGCGCGTCATCGTCGCTATCAGACTATTGTCGAACGCGGTTACGGCCTGCAACTGCGCGAGCTGGATAATGAATTCAGCCAGCTGCCGGAAGCGGAATGCCGCACGCTAGTCGCGATGATGGAGATGTATCACGCGCTGCATGTTTCCTGGACTAATCTGAAAGAGCCTCAGGGGGTTGAAGCGCGTCGCCTGGTATTCCTGGGTTTTGATGCCGCCACAGAAGGGCGTTACCTCGGCTACGTGCGCTTTCTGGTGAATGTGGAAGGGCGTTACGGTCATTTTTCCGCGGGCAACCACGAGTTTAATGCTCAGGTGCCGATGTGGGAAAAGTATCAACGGATGCTGGCTGTGTGGCACAATTGTCCCCGACAGTACCATCTGAGTGCGAATGAGATCGCGCAAGTTATCAACGCCTGAGAAGGAAGATGCAGTGAAGTGTAAAGGTTTTCTGTTTGATCTGGATGGCACGTTAGTCGACTCACTTACGGTCGTTGAACGTGCCTGGAAAAACTGGGGTAAGCGCCACGGGATTGACCCGGACGAAGTGCTTGGTTTCATCCACGGTAAGCAGGCTATTACCTCACTGCGCCATTTTATGGCCGGGGCGTCAGCAGACGCCATTCAGCAGGAGTTTATCGCCCTGGAAAAAATGGAAGCCGAAGACACGGACGGGATTGTGGCGTTGCCGGGTGCGCTAGCGTTGCTGGCGCAGCTTGATGAAATGGACATCCCCTGGGCCATCGTGACCTCCGGTTCTGTGCCTGTGGCCAGCGCCCGTCATGCGGCGGCAGGGCTGCCAGCTCCTGCCGCGTTTGTTACCGCAGAACGTGTCGAGCGCGGTAAACCTGAACCTGATGCCTATTTACTGGGTGCACAGCTGCTGGACCTGGAGCCGGAAGAGTGTGTGGTGGTAGAAGATGCCGCAGCGGGCATTCTCTCCGGACTGAGCGCAGGCTGCCATGTGATTGCCGTGAACGTGCCCGTTGATGCACCCCGTCTGGAAGATGTGGATATGGTACTCACCTCGCTGGATGAGCTTATCATCCATAAAAATGCTGATGGCAGCGTTAATATTCACCGTAAACATTAATTCTTTTCAGCCCTGCTCTCGCGGGGCTTTTTATTTCCCCCTGGTTCCCCGTGGTAAAAAACACAACATAAATGTCACACCAATTTTAATGTTAATAAGAATCATTATCATTTTTATATTTTTTTCTATATTCTTACCTAAAACGAACAAATAGCGACCCGCGCAACCGCGTGCTGGTCCTCTCCAGGGTACTTTTTTATGGTGTGCATTAACGTTGCTTGTGCTCGCTTTAAACTTACGGCTCCCGGGGTGGCGCTATGCTGAACCTCAAATTGCTCTTCCAGAAGCACGCGCACGAGATCCAGCAGTTTCTTCAGAAACGCGGGCACGGGCCTGATGTGGCCGCCGATCTGACCCAGGATACTTTCCTGCGCATCCTCAGTTCGGCACCGCAAAAGGATGATAACCCGCGTGCGTGGCTGCACCGGGTGGCACGTAACCTCTCGGTTGACCTCTATCGCCGCCAGCAGATTGTCACCATAGAAGAGATGCCGGAAGAGGACTTCTATGCCATTGCTGACCCGCTCTCCGGGCCGGAACGGACCTTTGGTGCGCGTCAGGATCTGCAAATACTGAACGATGCGCTGCATGAGCTGCCGTTACAAACTCAGCAGGCTTTCCGCCTGTATCGTTTAGGGGAGATGACGATTAACGAGGTGGCAGAGGAGCTGGATATTTCTATTTCCCACTGCTGGAAACTGATTCAACGCGCCTACCTTCATCTGCGCGTGAAATTGAACGATGCGCATAAGCAATGAACTAAAATAAGCAAACGCATCTCTTATCCATTACAGTATGAATGCTCTTTTTGCCGACGCGCTAGCGAACCGGATTTGCTCAGATGACTGGAAACATGTCGCAGGACGATAAATTGTTTGAAGAAGCCTTCGACCTGATCATCATGTTGCAGGCTGGCAAGGATACCCCGCAGGTGCGCGATCTGATTCAGGTCTGGCGCGCGCGTGGCCCTGCCCATGAAGCGGCCTGGCGCGAGGCGATGCATATTCACAGCCTGTCCGGCGATTTGCTGCATGTTTCCCCCTCCACCGTTGTGCCCCTTCCTTCCCGACCGGGATTATCCCGTCGTCGTTTTCTGCTGGGGGCAACTGCAGTTGCTGCTGCGGGGGCTCTGTTGGCAGTGGCGGGACCCCAACTGCTGCTTAACCTTCGTGCTGACAACGTGACGGCGACCGCAGAAGTGAAACATCTGCGGCTGGAGGACGGAACCGCTATCGCGCTGGGACCGGACAGTGCCGTTCGTTATCATTTTACCCCGCAGGAACGCCGTATTGAGCTGCTCTCCGGGATGGCGTGGATTGATGTTGCCGCTGACGACATGCGTACTTTTCGCGCGGTGGCGCGTGATATGCAGGTCAGTACTTTCGACAGTGCTTTCGATTTGAGCCAGGAGAGTTCGCTGCTGAATGTCAGCGTCGGGCGCGGCAGTGCTGAAGTGCTTATCGCGGGTAACAGTGACCCGGTCAGTCCGCAGCTGGGTGCCGGTGACTGGCTGACCCTGGATCTGCACAGCCAGTTGATCGAACATGGTCATCATTCTGCTGATGCCGCCGGTGCCTGGCAGGACGGTACGCTGGTGGTGGACGGCGAAACATTATCATCAGTGGTCGCACGCATTGCGCGCTGGCAGCCGGGCAAGGTGGTGATGGCCAGCAGCCGCCTTGGTCATCAGCGTATTAGCGGTGTCTATAATCTGAGTGACCCCTTGAGCGCCTTGCAGGCTGCGGTGCAGCCTCGTGGTGGCAAAGTGCATGAACTGAGTCCGTGGCTGACGGTAATCGCCACGATCTGACCGAAAAAGACCTTCCTCCCTACGTTTTCATTCTCCCCCAAAATAGTTTTGTAAAAAAAACATCTTAATGAGAAAAATTGTCATTCCCATTCGTTGTATCTGACAGAGCGTGCTGGCTGTCACCTGCATCATCGGCCGCTTACAAAATAACAATATTTTGCCGAGGGGATTTATGATTTCGTCAGTTGAAGTTCGCCTTGCACGTCGTGTCGGTACCCGACTGTTAAGCGCAACGCTTTTAGGTTCACTTTCGTTGCCGCTGGTGGTGCTGTCTCACAGTGCACACGCAGAAGCCGCACAGCAAATTTCATTCAGCATCCCGGCCGGTTCACTGTCCGGCGCGCTGGCCGCGTTTGGCCGCCAGTCCGGTATGCAGATCAGTTATCCACCAGAAATGGCGGCCGGGAAGACATCTCCGGGTATCTCCACCACCACCACGTCTGACGCCGCGTTGAACCGGTTGTTGCAGGGCAGTGGGCTACAGGCAAACTTCAGCGGCAACACGGTCACACTGAATACGGCTTCAGCATCCAATGCCGACGATGATGCCCTGATGCTGGGCACCATTACCGTGACCGCTAAAGCAGGTGGAACGCCAGCGGACGCACCCTATGAAAGTGCCGGTTCCAGAGCGTATCTCTCTGGCGAACAGGTGGAGCGTTTTCGCGGCACCTCGGTAGGCGACTTCCTCTCTGGTGTACCCGGTGTGCTGAATGGTGATGCCCGCAACTCAGGGGCGCTGGATGTGAACATACGTGGTATGCAGGGACAGGGACGAGCACCGGTTATTGTCGATGGATCCAGCCAGGAGACCAGCATTTATCAGGGATATAATGGATCGAACTCACGTACCTATATTGACCCGGATTTTATTGGTTCCGTCGAGATTGAAAAGGGTGCCAGCATGGGTGCCGATGCCACTGGTGCCATCGGTGGGGTGGTGCGCGTCAGTACCATCGGTGTACAGGATATTTTGCTGCCGGGCGAAAGTCTGGGGGTACGTATTAAGGGCGGCTTTAACAGCAACAGTGGTCATGTTCCTGCGGAAGGTACCCGTGCGGGCATGAAAAAATCGTTCGGCTATGCTGGCGATAGTCCGACTTATGACCAGATGTATTATAAGAATGACACCCGGCGTCCGGGGTTACTGGAGGCAACGGGCGGTTCCGGAAGTATTGCGGTGGCAGGGACGAGCGACTATTTTGACGGTGTAGCTGCCTATGCCCGGCGCTACAACGGTAACTACTACGCGGGTAAGCACGGTGGCGGCCAGCCCCGGGTGACGACCAAAGTGGATCTCTATGGTAATAACACCTTAGTCAACGGCGGCATTGGACCTTACCGTGGCGGTGAGCAGGTGCTGAATACCTCGCTGGATAACGAATCCTGGCTGCTGAAAGGCAAGCTGAAGATGGTGAATAACCAGACGCTGGAACTGGGATATTCAAAATACATCAGTGACTACGGCTATCAGCTGGGATCGACGTATTTTATCACCCCCTCTTTCTATCAGGGACGGCTGAGTAATATCACGCTAGATACCTGGACTGCGCGTTATCAGTGGCAGCCCGATGATACCGATCTGATTAACCTCAAAGTGAACACGTTTTACAATCAGGTGGATAACCGTGCTAATGCCACCAGCTACAATGAAACGCTGGGCACTCTGACCTCTACCGCTATGCTGGTCGGTGCGGATCGCTGGGGTGCCACCGCATCGAATACCTCACTGTTCACCACGCCTGTCGGGGATGTCAGCGTTGAGCTGGGCGGAGGTTATACACGTGAAGACGTTGGCACACCGAGGGGTGTTACATTTGTCGATGATCTTTCGGTGGTCATGCCACAACCGCGCGAGGGTAATCGCCGCGAGAGTAATGCCTTTACCACACTGGAATGGAAACCGCAGGAATGGCTGACACTGAACGGCCATGTGCGCTATCAGCACTATAAAACCCTGGATGAGGCGCCAACCCTGGAAACACCGTATGAGCGTACCGATAAAGGCTGGTCACGGATTATCAGTGCAACGGTTGAGCCGTTTGAAGGTGTGAAACCTTATGTGAAGTACAGCAATGTCATGCGCAACCCCAGTATCTTTGAGTCACTGACCAGCCCGTCATTTGGCGTGCCGGTGGCGGATAACGCCGTGAAACCGGAACAGGCACGCAGCTATGAGGCCGGAATTAACATTCTGCGCGATGGCGTACTGATGAAAGAAGACAAACTGCGCCTGCATGCGGCGTATTTTGATAACCAGGTTGATAATTACATTACCCGTTCCAATGTCCCTATGGAGACGCCGTGGTTCACCTGGTATGCGCTGGGACGCATTAACCTGAAGTCAGCCGAGATGCGCGGTTTTGAAGTTTCCGCTGAGTATGACACCGGCAAAGTGTTCGGCAGTGTGGGCTGGAACCACTATACCCATGTGATGTTCTGCGCGGTACCGGGCAGTATTAATCCTGAATATACCGAGTGTGCAGCCGGGGGGATTTACAACAGCTTCGCGCTTCAACAGGTACCGCCGAAAGATACGGTGACGGTGAATCTGGGAAGCCGTTTCCTCGATGACAAGCTGACCGTGGGTTCACGTGTTAACTGGATCGGCAGCCGCTACACCGAGGGAATTGGTGATGGCAGTGAGAAAACCACACAGTCACTGGGTGTCGGCTCAATTCAGCCTTCTCGCTGGCGTCCGTATGCGCTGGTTGACCTGTACGCCAGTTATAAGCTGAACAGGAATACGACGTTTGATTTGACCGTTGATAACCTGACCGACCGTTATTATGTCGAGGCGATGAGTATCTCACCGCAGGCCGGTCCAGGCAGGACACTGCGCGGTAGCGTGACGATGAAGTTCTGATAGCCTTTTGCGGGCGGGGGAAACCCCGCCCGTTTTCTTTTTTCATTTAAATCAAAAAACGTTGTCTTCACTGAGAAAAAAAAGCCGCGCCGTTCGTTTTATTAGTAAGAAGCAAGATGCCAGGCAATCAACCCGAGAGGGGTGAAAGAATAAAAACAGGTTGGGGGTGGTATGCAAGGCGTACTCGGGCCGGAGAGTCAGCAAGATTCTCCGCTGTGGTTAACGGGTGGTCTGCTGGCGCTGGCACTACATGGCGGTCTGGCAGTCTGGTGGATGTGGACGCCACCGCCGGTTGCTGCTGACCATGCCCCTCCCGCAGCCATTATGATTGAAATCGCCGATACGGCGCAGGCTGTACAGACGCAGCAGAACAATATCACCACGGAAAAGGTGGATGCCCAGGCCAGTCAGGCGCAGAACAAAGAAGAAGCGCAGAGCGAAGGCGCAGCGGCACCCGCGCAAGCACAGCCGCAGCCATCATTGAAGGAACCAGAAAAACCGCTGCCTGTCGTGGAAAAAACGGTGATGACCCAGTCAGCCGCCCGGGCATCGAAAAGTAAAAAAGATGAACAACGCAAGGCGCAGCAGAAAAGGCAGCGTCAGCAAAAACAGCAAAAACAGCAACAAGAGCAGCAACGCGAGCAAACTGCATCAGCCCAGAGCGTTCAGGCACAGGTACAGGCGCAGCAGGCATTACGTAACGCCGCCCGCCAGACCGTCGCCAGCAACGCGCTGTCACCCCAACAGAGGGCGACCTGGATGAGCAAAGTGATGGCCCATCTGGAGAAGCGCAAACGCTATCCGCAGGCGGCACAGGATCGCGGACAGCAGGGGGTGGCGACCGTCGAATTTACCCTTGATGGTCAGGGAAATGTACAGACGGTAGCACTCAGAAAGGGCGTGGGTTTTAGCGCACTGGATAATGAAGTGTTGTCGCTGTTACGCCGTGCTTCACCGGTACCGGCACCGCCAGATGGTGAACCGAAACGACTTACCGCACAGATTCAGTTCTTCCCGCGTTCGTAGCGCGAGAGGAAGTTACCAGGGGGATATTCCGCTTTTTCCGGGGTAACTACGCTCTTATATGTAAATGCAAATACATATCATTGTGATTTGTATTTAATTTTTTGACCGGAGCCGCTGGTGTAATACGTAAGGGCGGCTCTAAATTTGCAGTTAACCGTTGTAAATCATCTTTTTAAGGAGAGTTCCAATGTTTGCAAAGAATAAAGTGGTTCTGGCTTTGGCAATTTTGGCGACAACAGGTGTGGCACAGGCAGCGGTCATTGTCGGGGGGACCAGTGCCAGCAGTAACCTGCTTATTGGTCAGGCTGGAACGACGACGCCTGCTGTTGCAGGGGCGGGAGTGAGCGGGCAGTTAAACAGTGCCATCACGGCTTTCAGCCATTTCACGTTACCGATGTTCAAAAACAGTGGGAACGATGGCTACAAATTCTCCGGTAAACAACTGACGGCTATCGGCGTTCCTGGTCATGGTGGCCTGGGGGTCTGGTCATTTGCCAAGGTGGGAACCCAGGATGTGTGGTTCGGTGAGTGGGATGCAGAAGGGACGGCTGTCGGTAGCAAAGTTAATGGCACTCATACCGCATTTTACGTAGGGAACAATGGGAATGTTGCCACCACGCTGCCAACCACTGGTCCAGTGACCTATGCGGTGAAATCCATCAACCGTGGCACCTCTGCGACAGCAGCCCTGCCATCCAGTACGCTGACTGCTAACTTCAGCACCAAAACGGCCAGCTCTACCGGTGATATTGCCTTCACCGGCGGCACCATTACCACTTCTGCTTCCGATGTGAAACTGGCGGCAAGCAACGTAGCGGTAACCAGCGTTAGCGGTACCGGTGGTGCTCTGAATGGTCAGTTCTACGGTACCGGCGCTTCTGCTGTAGCCGGTCTGGTGAAATTCTCAGACCGTAATAAAGATACTGCCTTTGGTGGTACTAAAAACTAATCTACCGGCAGCCTGAGGGTTGCTCCTCAGCAGGGATCCTTTATCGGATCCCTGCTTTTTTTATTCGGGGAACGTTATGCGGATGAGCAGGCTGATGGGTATCCGTGCCTTACGAATCGCTATACCCTTTTTTTGTACGCTCTCAGTCGCTCATGCTCAGGAGCGTGAAGATACTCGCCGCATGCTTGAGATGAACGTGCAGCGCCAGGCGGCAGACCGCGAACGCGATCTGTTGCAGAGTGAAACCACCGCCCCGGCGGGCAGTACAATTACGATTGATGGACAAACCTGGCAGGTAGAGCACAGCTCCCCGGCCGTGGGGCAGGCGCTCTATCTGTCGCTGCAATCGCAGCAGTGGCCGGAAGCGCAACGTTTTCTCAATGACTATCTGACCTTTGCCGACCGTGACCCGCTGCTGGTGCACTACGCACAGGGATTGCTGGCGCGCAAAAGGGGTGATTTTTCGCAGTCTGTTGCTGAATTTACCGCACTGCTGAACAGGCAGCCCGGTTTCCTGCCAGCCCGGCTTGAGCTGGCCCGCACGCTGTTTGAAGATGGTCAGGAGCGCGAGGCGGAGAATACCTTCACCGAGACGCTGGAGAGTATTGATGCCAGCGACCCAAAAACGGCGGGCGTCCGCAAGTCGATTGGCCTGTTCCGTGATGCACTGGAACAACGTCAGGCCTGGACCGGGGCTTTCGCTTTTGGTCCCGAATGGACGGATAACGTTAACCGGACCTCTGCCAGCCAGACCTGCCTGCTGTCGATCAGTGGTCAGTGTTATTACGAGCGCACCTTGCCGAAGGCGATCAGTACCACTGGCATCAGCTTTGACGCCAGCGTGCAGCGGCGTATTCCCATCTGGCAGCATCATGGCTTGTATATTCGTTCACAGCTGTTTGGTACTCAGTACCGCACCCACGGCGACTACAACGAAACGACCTTCAGTACTCAGGCGGGTTACAGCTATCGCAAGGGACGCCATCAGATTGCTGTTGCACCCACGTTTGAGTATTACGATCTGGGCAATGACGCCTTTTACGGTGCCTGGGGTGCGCACGCAGAGTGGAGCTATCTGGCGGGCAGCGCCTCGTTGCTGAAAATTGAGAGCGACTATAAAGCGATGCGCTTTCGGCAGCAGCTGTATGCGCAAAATTTTGATGGCGGGCAAACCTCAACTTACACCACCTTTTATCGTGAGGTTGGGGCAGGGGTGACGTTGTTTGGCGGTATCGATTTTGTCGACAGTACGGCGGAAGATAAGGTCAATGCCTATCAGCAGAAGGGCGTTCGTCTGGGCGCTTCTGTTGAGTTACCTGCCGGGTTCCAGGCGACCGTATTTAGCGCGTATCGGCAGCGTGATTACGGCATGTACAGTCCGCTTCTTGAGATGCGTCGTCGCGACAAAGAGCAGAATTATACGCTGGTGCTGAAGGCGGTTGACTGGAAGGTCGCGGGGTTTGTTCCACTGCTGACCGTGCGGCATAACAAGGTGAAGAGTAACGTCGACTGGTTGTACAGCTATGATCGTAATGACGTGAGTCTGAAACTGGAGTATGCGTTTTGACCGCCGGGTCAGGCATGCCTGACCCCTGGGAAATATCCGTGCAGCTGGGCGTGGCATGCCGCGCCCGGGAGGATTACAACGAGTCCTGGCTGATTTCGTCCAGCGACAGGCTGAAGCTCGGCACGAAGACTTCGACGAAATAGTCCATTTCCGGGCTGTGGCGCTGCGTCAGCGTCTTCTCAAGCCGCGCTTTTGCCAGCAGAAACTCATTATTACCCGCTGATAATTCTTCCAGGCATTTCAGATAGGCACAGAGAGCATCAGCCTGCTTGACGATGGCCGTCTCCGCTTCGCTGTGCTGATGTTCATCAATCAGCGGTGCATAGGCGGAACGCAGCTCTTCCGGCAGCATTTCAATCAGCTTTTGCTGGGCAATCTTCTCTATCTTTTTGTACTCATGGGCAATCTGCGCGTTGTAATACTTCACCGGTGTGGGCAGATCGCCGGTCAGCACTTCGCTGGCATCGTGATAAATCGCCATCATTGCGATACGTTCAGCGTTGAGATTGCCATTAAATTTCTTATTTTTGATCAGGGCCAGAGCATGGGCGACCATTGCCACCTGTAAGCTGTGCTCCGAGACATTTTCGGTACGCACATTACGCATCAGCGGCCAGCGGTTGATCAGTTTCAGGCGGGAGAGGTGGGCAAAGAAGTGGCTTTGAGTCATGGTCATTTTCCCTTACGTCAAAATGCGAAGAGCGGCCTTAGCCGCTCTTTGGGGGGAACATTACAGCTGGCGATAGCCGCTGAGGAAGCGACCAAACTTGTTAATCGCCATATCCAGCTCATCCACGCGCGGCAGGGTGACGATACGAACGTGATCCGGCCACGGCCAGTTAAACGCAGTACCCTGCACCAGCAGCACTTTTTCTTGTAGCAGGAAGTCGAGCACCATTTTCTGGTCATCGTGGATGTTGAACTTCTTACTGTCGATTTTCGGGAACATATACAGCGCGCCATCCGGCTTCACGCAGCTGACTCCCGGGATTTCATTGATCAACTCCCAGGCACGGTTGCGCTGTTCATACAGACGGCCGCCAGGCTGGATAAATTCGCTAATACTCTGATATCCCCCCAGCGCCGTCTGAATCGCATGTTGCGCAGGGACGTTAGCGCACAGGCGCATTGAGGCCAGCATTTCCAGCCCTTCAATATAGCCTTTCGCATGTTTTTTCGGCCCGTTCAGCACCATCCAGCCCTGACGGAAGCCCGCCACACGGTAGGTTTTTGACAGACCGTTAAAGGTGATGGTCAACAGATCCGGTGCCAGCGCGGCAATAGAGTGATGCTGTGCGGCGTCATAAAGAATTTTGTCGTAGATCTCGTCGGCAAAAATAATCAGGTTATGCTGACGCGCCAGTTCGACCACTTCCAACAGCAGTTCTTTGCTGTAGACGGCACCGGTCGGGTTGTTCGGGTTAATAATCACAATGCCGCGAGTACGCGGTGTAATTTTGCTGCGGATATCATCCAGGTCCGGGAACCATCCTGCAGACTCATCACACAGGTAGTGAACCGCTTTGCCGCCAGAGAGCGATACGGCCGCCGTCCACAACGGATAATCCGGTGCGGGCACCAGCATTTCGTCGCCGCTGTTCAGCAGCGCCTGCATGGATTGCACAATCAGTTCAGACACACCGTTACCGATATAGATGTCTTCTACTGTCATATCACGCACGCCGCGCGCCTGATAATGCTGCATGATCGCTTTACGGGCGGAATAGAGGCCTTTTGAGTCGCAATAACCCTGTGCGCTTGGCAGGTTACGGATGACATCGACCAGAATTTCATCCGGGGCTTCAAAACCGAACGGGGCAGGGTTACCGATGTTCAGCTTGAGGACTTTATTTCCTTCTTCTTCGAGGCGCTTGGCTTCTTTTAATACCGGGCCGCGAATGTCGTAACACACATTATCCAGTTTGCTGGATTTATCAATTGGGGTCATCTCTGTCGCCTTGACTGGCAGAAGGGCATTCCTGCCGTGGAAAACTAAACATTGCACAATGTACTCTTCTCCTGGTTCCTTTTGAAGGGTGGCAACAGGCTTTGGTGTGTTAAAGGATGTTTTTTCATTCAGATGGCAGGCGTGCACACTGGATCGCTGTTTTATGACATTTCATGCTGTTATCTGAGTGTAATCCGATGTGAACAACTATTCAGATGTTTTAAAATCTCAGCGTATTGTCCTATCCGTCATACTTTTTCAACGTGATTATTAAATTATTTAGTAAATATTGATGTACTGATGATACATGAAACAGTCAAGTCACGCTTATTTGTCGGTATGTTTTTTGTACAAAGGGGGCTTTGCGTGAAGATTGACCATTGAGGGCTGATCCGCATGCTGCCTCGACCGAGTGTGATAATCGTGCTGTGGGAATAATAAAGTTTGTAGTGTCAGGGCCTGTGCTGCGGGCTGTTGCCAATAAAATCTTACTTTAGTGATAAGAATAATCAGTTTTGGGCTTAAAAAGTAAACGACAGTATGTCAGGATAACCTTCAGGAGACTTTGCACCGGGTGTGCAGGTTCTTCCGGTAATAAAAAAAAGATTTTTATTACCCTAAACAATAAGTACTGCTTAACATTTTTCGCTGTTTCTACAGCGTGTTGGTAACTTAATTTTCAAGGGTTGTTTTAGACTAACGACACCGCAACTCGTCTCTTTTTGAGTTTTGTCGGCGTTACTTAACTATAACGACGCGGCTTCCTGCAACTTATGGGTTAGTGCAGCGTGCATTAGTGATGTATCAGACGGAAGAACCTTTTCTCTGCGATCTTGCCATTCACCATTGGTCAAAATTACCAGAGTAAAAACTACTTATTCGTCTGCCAATGAAAGTAATGCATCGGGTAATTTTTTTTATTGCTAAACACTGTAGCCATTATGCAATTGTTATCATTTTATCCCATTGATAAAAAAGGTAATAACACCAGGGTAGCTGTTTGTAAAAAACTTATAAAGTGAAGAAAAAAACATGACTAGTGCAAATCGTCCAATACTTAATCTTGACCTCGATCTGCTGAGAACCTTCGTTGCTGTTGCTGATTTGAACACCTTTGCTGCCGCTGCAGCAGCGGTGTGCAGAACGCAGTCAGCCGTAAGCCAGCAGATGCAGCGTCTGGAACAATTGGTAGGCAAAGAGCTGTTTGCCAGGCATGGACGCAACAAGTTATTAACGGAACATGGTATTCAGTTACTGGGCTACGCCAGAAAAATCCTGCGCTTCAACGATGAAGCCTGTACTTCTCTGATGTACAGCAACATTCAGGGCGTACTGACCATCGGCGCATCTGATGATACTTCTGATACCATTTTACCGTTTCTGCTCAACCGCGTGACATCGGTTTACCCGAAACTGGCTATCGATGTCCGTGTGAAACGCAATCCCTTCATGATGGAAATGTTAAACCAGGGTGAAGTTGATCTGGTGGTGACGACCTCCAGCCCGATGAACTTCGCCTGGCAGGTTCTGCGTACGTCTCCAACATTGTGGTACTGCGCAGCGGATTACATCTTCCAGCGTGGAGAAGCCATTCCTTTGGTTCTGCTGGATGAGCCAAGCCCATACCGTGACATGGCCATTGACCATCTTAACGAAGCGGGCATTCCGTGGCGTATCTCGTACGTTGCCTCAACACTTGCTGCGGTCCGTGCTGCGGTGAAAGCGGGCCTGGGTGTCACAGCTCGTCCGGTTGAGATGATGAGCCCGGAATTACGCGTAATGGGGGCTGCTGAAGGGCTGCCAATGTTGCCAGACACCGAGTATTTGCTGTGCCGTAACCCGGACAGCGATAACGAACTGGCGCTGGCAATCTTCAACGCAATGGAGTCCGGCAATGATCCCTATCGCCTGACCCCTGCAGCGCCAGACAGCGCAGCTTTTGCCGATGAAGAAGAATAACCAGTAAACGCAAACGATTACTTTTATCATTAAACATTGATGAATTTAAGTTTTACTGAGTAAAAAAGGCCTTTCAGCGTATTTTTAATCTGAAAGGCCTTTTTTTTACCTTTTAGTCGAGTGAAACCCTTCTTTTTTTGACGTCAATTAACACTGCGGTGTCAAAAATTCACCTATTCGTTGAACGACGATTTTTTTCCTCTTTCCGAGCCATCTGGTCCGATCAGTGAATTGATTCGGCAGTAAAAAAACCGACCGTTTTTATCACTAAAAACACCAAACTGTGTTCTGGATCAAAAAAATAACCCCATTAAGGGGCAGGAAAAGAGGACGAATCCTGCCAAAATAGGCCTTGTTAAATACACGATCCAAACAAGGTTTTAACCGCTACACTTTGATCACATGATGTCACTGACTCGATTTAGCCCATTTTTTGAGCATCATGTGTTAAATAAATGTTGTGAGTGTAAAATAATGTGCGGATAGTTTTGTCAAAGTTGACAAAAGGTCAGTTAAAGGAGTAAAAAACCACATAAAATTACTGCCTAATCGCTAAAGACGGTAAAATTTATAAGGTTTTTCATTCTTCCCTTGAATCGATGTGGTGTGTTAACTGCCAAATAATAGAGCAGGACGCAAAACGCCACTTTTGGTGAGTAAGCAAGAGTATGTCAACAACCACAGAAGTCGTCGCCCATCACTGGGCATTCGCTGTTTTCCTGATCGTCTCGATTGGTCTCTGCTGCCTGATGTTGGCCGGAGCATGGTTTTTGGGCGGAAAAGCCCGTGGAAGGCATACAAATACACCTTTTGAATCCGGTATCGCCTCTGTAGGCACCGCAAAACTGCGTCTGTCTGCCAAGTTCTACCTGGTTGCCATGTTCTTCGTCATCTTCGACGTTGAAGCCCTCTATCTCTACGCATGGTCGACGGCTATTCGCGAAAGCGGATGGGTCGGCTTTGTCGAAGCCGCCATTTTCATTTTGGTTCTGCTTGCTGGTCTGTTTTATCTGGTTCGCATTGGCGCACTGGATTGGGCTCCTGCCCGTCGTCAGTTTGACGTCAAACCTACCACCATCTCGCACGCCAACCGTCACAAGCAGTAACAGCGAGGCATTAACATGGACTATACGCTCACCCGCATAGACCCGAACGGTGAGAATGACCGTTACCCACTGCAAAAACAGGAGATCGTGACCGATCCCCTGGAAAAGCACGTTCATCAAAACGTCTACATGGGCAAGCTGGAACATGCCATGCACGACATGGTGAACTGGGGTCGCAAGAACTCCCTTTGGCCGTTTAACTTCGGTCTTTCCTGTTGCTATGTCGAAATGACCACGTCGTTTACGTCGGTGCATGACGTTGCGCGCTTTGGTTCTGAAGTTATCCGTGCTTCGCCGCGCCAGGCAGACTTTATGGTGGTTGCAGGAACCTGCTTCACCAAGATGGCTCCGGTTGTTCAGCGCCTGTATGACCAGATGCTGGAACCGAAATGGGTGATCTCAATGGGTGCCTGTGCCAACTCCGGTGGCATGTACGACATCTATTCCGTAGTACAGGGCGTGGATAAATTCCTGCCAGTTGACGTGTATATTCCAGGCTGCCCACCGCGCCCTGAAGCGTATATGCAGGCGCTGCTGCTGCTGCAGGAGTCCATCGGAAAAGAACGTCGCCCGCTGTCGTGGGTGGTCAGCGATCAGGGCGTTTATCGCGCCAATATGCAATCTGAGCGCGACAGGAAAAACGCCGAGCGTATCGCAGTCACTAATCTGCGTACCCCTGACGAAATTTAAGACAGCAGTTTATGGATGTGGTCATGAAAAGCGCAATAAAAACACAATGTCATCGCGCTGACCCACCTGACGCCAACACTGAGTGCCTGTCTGACAGGCCAGAATGGTGAACAACTTATGACAGATTTAACCACGCAAGATCTCGCTCAGCCGTTATGGCAAACCCGAGATCACCAGGATGACCCGGTGATCGGCGAGCTGCGTAATCGTTTTGGGCCTGATGCCTTTACCGTGCAAGCAACCCGTACCGGCGTGCCGGTAGTCTGGGTGAAACGTGAGCAGTTGCTTGAGATTATTGAGTTCCTGCGCAAGTTGCCTAAACCTTATGTGATGCTGTATGACCTGCATGGCATGGATGAGCGTCTGCGTACGCACCGTGCCGGATTACCGGCGGCGGATTTTTCCGTTTTCTATCACTTCATCTCCATTGAACGCAATCGCGACATCATGCTCAAGGTGGCGTTGTCTGAAAACGATTTGAATGTGCCAACCATCACCAAAATTTTCCCGAATGCCAACTGGTATGAGCGTGAAACCTGGGAGATGTTTGGTATCAATGTCGAGGGCCACCCACACCTGACGCGCATCATGATGCCGCAGACCTGGGAAGGGCACCCGTTGCGTAAAGACTATCCGGCGCGTGCGACCGAATTCGATCCTTTCGAGCTGACCAAGCAGAAAGAGGATCTGGAGATGGAGTCCCTGACCTTCAAACCAGAAGACTGGGGCATGAAGCGTTCGACCAACAATGAGGACTTCATGTTCCTCAACCTGGGTCCGAACCACCCATCAGCGCACGGTGCTTTCCGTATCATCCTGCAACTGGACGGCGAAGAGATCGTCGACTGCGTGCCGGATATCGGTTACCACCATCGTGGTGCGGAAAAAATGGGCGAACGCCAGTCCTGGCACAGCTACATTCCGTACACTGACCGTATCGAGTATCTCGGCGGCTGCGTCAATGAAATGCCTTATGTACTGGCGGTTGAAAAACTGGCAGGTATAAAGGTGCCAGAACGCGTTGAAGTGATTCGCGTGATGCTTTCAGAGCTGTTCCGTATAAACAGCCATCTGCTGTACATCTCTACGTTTATTCAGGACGTCGGTGCTATGTCTCCGGTGTTCTTTGCCTTTACCGATCGCCAGAAAATTTATGACGTAGTGGAAGCTATTACCGGTTTCCGTATGCATCCGGCCTGGTTCCGCATTGGCGGCGTGGCGCATGACCTGCCGAAAGGCTGGGAACGCTTGCTGCGTGAGTTCCTCGACTGGATGCCAAAACGTCTGAAAGCTTACGAACAGACGGCGTTGAAAAACTCCGTGCTGATTGCCCGCTCCAAAGGTGTTTCTGCCTACAACATGGAAGAAGCGCTGGCCTGGGGCACCACCGGTGCTGGTCTGCGTGGTACGGGGCTGGACTTTGACGTGCGTAAATGGCGCCCGTACTCCGGTTATGAAAACTTCGATTTCGAAGTGCCAATCGGAGACGGCGTGAGCTGTGCTTACACGCGTGTGATGCTGAAGATGGAAGAGATGCGCCAGAGTATGCGCATTCTGGAACAGTGCCTGAAGAACATGCCAGCAGGCCCGTTCAAAGCCGACCATCCTCTGACCACACCGCCGCCGAAAGAGCGCACGCTGCAACATATCGAAACCCTGATCACTCACTTCCTGCAAGTGTCGTGGGGCCCGATTATGCCGGCCAACGAATCCTTCCAGATGATTGAGGCGACAAAAGGGATCAACAGTTACTACCTCACCAGTGATGGCAGCACCATGAGCTACCGCACCCGCGTGCGTACGCCAAGCTTCCCGCACTTGCAGCAGATCCCTTCGGTGATCAACGGCAGCCTGGTATCCGACCTGATCGTATACCTCGGTAGTATCGATTTTGTTATGTCAGACGTGGACCGCTAATTATGCACGATCAAAGAATTGCGATCGAAACGATCGATGAAACCGGGGCTTTTGTGCTGAGTGCGGCAGAGCGCGACGCCATCGAGCATGAAAAGCACCACTATGAAGACGCGCGTGCGGCTTCCATTGAAGCGCTGAAAATTGTCCAGAAACAGCGTGGCTGGGTGCCGGACGGTGCAATCCACGCCATTGCTGATGTGCTGGGGATCCCGGCCAGTGATGTGGAGGGGGTGGCAACGTTTTACAGCCAGATCTTCCGCACTCCGGTGGGCCGCCATGTGATCCGTTATTGCGATAGCGTGGTTTGTCATATTACGGGCTTCCAGGGGATTCAGTCGGCGTTGGAAAGCAGCCTGAATATCAAACCGGGTCAGACCACGGCGGACGGGCGCTTTACGCTGCTGCCAACCTGCTGTCTCGGCAACTGCGACAAAGGGCCGGTGATGATGGTGGATGAAGATACCCACGTTCATCTGACGCCGGAAGGTATCGCCAACTTACTGGAGCAGTATCAATGAGACAGATCGTGCGTACTGCCGAAATGCATCCGCTGACCTGGCGCATGCGTGAAGACAAACAGCCGGTATTCCTCGAAGAGTACCGCAGTAAGAATGGTTATGCCGGGGCTGAAAAAGCGCTGAAATCCCTGTCGCCGGAAGAGATTGTCAGTCAGGTTAAAGATTCGGGCCTGAAAGGGCGTGGCGGTGCAGGTTTCTCCACGGGTCTGAAGTGGAGCCTGATGCCAAAAGACGAATCCATGAACATCCGTTACCTGCTGTGTAACGCGGATGAAATGGAGCCGGGCACCTATAAAGACCGTCTGCTGATGGAGCAGATGCCACACCAGCTGGTGGAAGGCATGCTGATCAGCGCGTTTGCACTGAAAACCTACCGTGGCTACATCTTCCTGCGCGGTGAGTACATTGAGGCGGCCGTTAACCTGCGCCGTGCCATTGCGGAAGCGACCGAAGCGGGTCTGCTGGGTAAGAACATTCTCGGCACGGGGTTTGACTTTGAGCTGATTGTGCATACCGGCGCGGGGCGTTATATCTGCGGCGAAGAGACCGCACTGATTAACTCACTGGAAGGGCGTCGCGCTAATCCGCGTTCCAAGCCGCCATTCCCGGCTTCTGCGGGTGCCTGGGGCAAGCCGACCTGCGTTAACAACGTAGAGACGCTCTCTAACGTACCGGCCATTATCGCCAACGGCGTTGACTGGTACAAAGGGATTTCTACCAGCGAAGATGCCGGTACCAAAATGATGGGCTTTTCCGGTCGTGTGAAGAACCCGGGCGTATGGGAGCTGCCGTTTGGCACCACCGCGCGCGAGATCCTCGAAGAGTATGCCGGTGGCATGCGCGATGGCCTGAAGTTCAAAGCCTGGCAGCCAGGTGGCGCAGGTACGGACTTCCTGACCGAGTCGCACCTCGATCTGCCGATGGAATTTGCCAGTATTGGTAAAGCCGGTAGTCGTCTGGGTACGGCGCTGGCGATGGCCGTCGACCACGAAATCAACATGGTGTCGCTGGTGCGTAACCTTGAAGAGTTTTTTGCCCGTGAATCCTGCGGCTGGTGTACGCCATGCCGCGATGGCCTGCCGTGGAGTGTGAAAATTCTGCGCGCGCTGGAAAATAAACAGGGACAGCCGGGGGATATTGAAACCCTGCTGCAACTCTGCCGCCAGCTTGGCCCGGGTAAGACCTTCTGTGCGCATGCGCCTGGTGCAGTAGAGCCACTGCAAAGTGCCATTAAATATTTCCGCGAAGAGTTTGAAGCGGGTATGGCACCCCAGGTATTCAGCAACGCGCACGCGATTAGCGGCATCCAGCCCAACCTGTTAAAGGCGCGCTGGTAAGCAAAGTTTAACGCCCGTGTTCGCACGGGCCTTACGGAAGCATGTTCACTATGGCTACAATTCATGTAGACGGTAAAGAATATGATGTTGATGGCGCAGACAACCTCTTGCAGGCCTGTCTCTCCCTCGGCTTAGATATTCCTTATTTCTGCTGGCACCCGGCGCTCGGTAGCGTCGGTGCCTGCCGCCAGTGCGCGGTGAAGCAATTTCAGAATGCCGAAGACACCCGTGGCCGCCTGGTTATGTCCTGCATGACCCCGGCGTCTGACGGCACCTTTATTTCGATCGATGATGGCGAAGCCAAAGAGTTTCGCGAAAGCGTTGTCGAGTGGTTAATGACTAACCACCCGCACGACTGCCCGGTATGTGAAGAGGGCGGTAACTGTCACCTGCAAGATATGACAGTGATGACCGGCCACAGCTTCCGTCGTTATCGTTTCACGAAGCGTACCCACCGTAATCAGGATCTCGGCCCGTTCATTTCCCACGAAATGAACCGCTGCATCGCCTGTTACCGCTGCGTGCGTTACTACAAAGATTACGCGGATGGCACCGACCTCGGTGTCTACGGCGCGCACGATAACGTCTACTTCGGTCGCCCGGAAGACGGCGTACTGGAAAGCGAATTCTCCGGTAACCTGGTTGAAATTTGTCCGACCGGCGTATTCACGGATAAAACGCACTCTGAGCGTTATAACCGTAAATGGGATATGCAGTTTGCACCGAGCATTTGCCAGCAGTGCAGCATCGGTTGTAACACCAGCCCGGGTGAGCGCTATGGCGAACTGCGTCGTATTGAAAACCGCTACAACGGTACTGTAAACCACTACTTCCTCTGCGACCGTGGTCGTTTCGGCTATGGCTACGTGAACCTGAAAGACCGTCCACGCCAGCCGATGCAGCGTCGCGGTGATGACTGGATCGCGCTGAATGCTGACCAGGCAATGCAGGGCGCGGCGGATGTGCTGCGCCAGGCGAAGAAAGTGATCGGCATTGGTTCCCCGCGAGCCAGCGTAGAAAGCAACTTTGCACTGCGTGAACTGGTCGGTGCAGAAAACTTCTCCACCGGCATTGCGGCGGGAGAGCAGGCGCGCCTGGATCTGATGCTGAAAGTATTGCGCGACAGCGGAATTCATACTCCGGCGCTGCGCGAAATTGAAAGCTACGATGCGGTGCTGGTGCTGGGTGAAGATCTGACCCAGACCGGAGCGCGCGTTGCACTGTCAGTGCGTCAGGCGGTGAAGGGCAAATCCCGTGAAATGGCTGCCGCACAGAAAGTGGCAGACTGGCAGATTGCCGCCATTTTGAACATCGGGCAGAACGCGAAGCACCCCCTGTTTGTCACCAACGTTGACCAGACCCGTCTTGATGACATTGCCGCCTGGAGCTATCGCGCCCCGGTGGAAGATCAGGCGCGTCTTGGTTTTGCCGTTGCGCATGAACTGGATGAAAGTGCGCCTGTCGTTACGGATATTGATAAGTCACTGGCAGGCAAAATTGACGTCATCGTTCAGGCATTAGCCGGGGCGAAGAAACCGCTGATTATCTCCGGGACTAACTCCGGCAGCGAAGCGATGATTCAGGCGGCCGCTAACGTGGCAAAAGCACTGAAGAATCGCGGTGCTGATGTAGGTATTACCCTGCTGGCAACCGCGACGAACAGCGTGGGTCTTGGCCTGATCGGTGGGAAATCCCTTGATGTGGCATTGTCCGAGCTGGAAAGCGGTGCAGCAGATGCCGTGATTATCATGGAAAACGATCTCTACCGTCACCTGCCAAAGGCGAAGGTGGATGCTGCGCTGGCCCATACGCCAAACGTGATCGTACTCGATCATCAGCGTACGTCGACCACGGAAAAAGCCGGTCTGATCCTCTCCAGCGCCAGCTTTGCTGAAAGCGACGGTACGGTAGTGAATCAGGAAGGCCGCGCACAGCGCTTCTTCCAGGTTTATGACCCTGCCTACTACGACGAAAAAGTACAGATGCTGGAAAGCTGGCGCTGGCTGCATTCGCTGCAAAGCACGATTAACAGCCGCGAAGTGGACTGGAGCCAGCTCGATCATGTGATCGATGCCTGCGTAGCGGCGTTGCCACAGCTGGCTGGGATTAAAGAAGCGGCACCTGATGCCAGCTTCCGTATTCGTGGTCAGAAACTGGCACGTTCACCTAACCGTTCGAGTGGGCGTACTGCAATGCGCGCCAACATCGACGTGCATGAGCCGCGTCAGCCGCAGGACAAAGACAGCATGTTTGCCTTCTCTATGGAAGGGAACAACCAGCCGTCTGCAGCACGTTCGCAAATTCCGTTTGCCTGGGCACCAGGCTGGAACTCACCTCAGGCATGGAATAAATTCCAGGCGGAAGTGGGCGGAAGCCTGCGTAATGGCGATCCAGGCGTGCGTCTGATCGAAGCGGGGGCCACACAGCTGGGCTGGTTCGACACGGTACCTGCTGCCTTCACTGGCGTGAACGATGCCTGGCGTGTGGCACCGTATTTCCACCTGTTCGGCAGCGATGAAATGACTCAGCGCGCCCCGGTTATTCAGCAGCGTATGCCAGAAGCCTACCTGATGGTTAATCCGGATGATGCTGCGAAGCTTGGGGTGAATGTCGGCACGGCCGTTGAGTTTACTTGCCAGGGCGAAACACTGCGCCTGCCAGTACGCTTCTCCAGCACGTTGCAGGCAGGGCAGGTGGGTTTGCCACTCGGTTTACCGGGCATTCCACCGTTCCTGGCGGGTAGCAACATCGACAATCTGCGGGAGGCAGTACAATGAGCTGGCTGACACCGGAAGTTATCGACGTGCTGATTGCCGTCGTAAAAGCGCTGATTATCCTGTTTGTGGTGGTCGGTTGTGGCGCCTTTATGAGCTTTGGTGAGCGCCGTCTGCTCGGCCTGTTCCAGAACCGATACGGGCCTAACCGTGTCGGCTGGGGCGGTTCCCTGCAGTTGGTCGCTGACATGATCAAAATGTTCTTTAAAGAGGACTGGATCCCGCCGTTTACCGACCGCGTGATTTTTACCCTCGCTCCTATGATTGCTTTTACCTCGCTGCTGCTGGCGATGGCGATTGTGCCGGTGACCTCCACCTGGATGGGCGCCGACCTGAACATTGGTCTGCTGTTCTTCCTGATGATGGCGGGTCTGGCGGTGTACGCGGTGCTGTTTGCCGGCTGGTCGAGTAATAACAAATACTCGCTGCTGGGCGCAATGCGTGCCTCTGCGCAGACCCTGAGCTATGAAGTGTTCCTCGGTCTGTCGTTGATGGGCGTGGTCGCACAGGCGGGCTCATTCAACATGGTCGACATTGTTAACAGTCAGCAGCATCTGTGGAACGTGATCCCGCAGTTCTTAGGTTTCCTTACCTTCTGCATCGCCGGTGTTGCGGTCTGTCACCGCCATCCGTTTGACCAGCCAGAAGCGGAACAGGAACTGGCCGACGGTTACCACATTGAATATGCCGGGATGAAATTCGGCCTGTTCTTTGTCGGTGAATACGTCGGTATCGTGACCGTTTCATCACTGATCGTCACGCTGTTCTTCGGCGGCTGGAACGGTCCGTGGTTGCCACCGATTTTCTGGTTCGCGATTAAAACGGCATTCTTCATGATGATGTTCATTCTGATTCGTGCTGCGTTACCGCGTCCGCGCTATGACCAGGTGATGTCGTTCGGCTGGAAAGTCTGTCTGCCGTTGACGCTGTTGAATCTGCTGGCGACTGCCGCAGTCATTCTGTACACGGCGCAGTAAGGGGTTTAAGAACATGACATTAAAAGACCTTGTCGTTGGTTTCGGGACAACCGTACGCAGTATCTGGCTGATAGGCATGAATGCCTTCGCCAAACGCGAAACCATGATGTATCCGGAAGAGCCGGTTTATCTGCCACCACGCTACCGTGGCCGTATTGTGCTGACGCGCGATCCGGATGGCCAGGAGCGCTGTGTTGCCTGCAACCTGTGTGCTGTTGCCTGCCCGGTAGGCTGTATTTCTCTGCAAAAAGCAGAGATGGCGGATGGCCGCTGGTATCCGGAGTTCTTCCGTATTAACTTCTCGCGCTGCATTTTCTGTGGCCTGTGTGAAGAGGCTTGCCCGACCACTGCGATTCAGCTTACCCCAGATTTCGAACTGGGTGAGTTCAAGCGTCAGGATCTGGTGTATGAAAAAGAACACTTGCTGATTTCCGGCCCGGGTAAATACCCGGAGTACAATTTCTACCGGATGGCGGGTATGGCGATCGACGGTAAAGACAAAGGCGACGCTGAAAACGAAGCCAAACCTATCGACGTCAAGGGCTTGTTACCTTAAGGAGCCAGGCATGGAATTTGCTTTTTATGTTAGTGGTCTGGTAGCGGTGCTGGCGACGTTGCGCGTCATCACTCATACCAACCCGGTACATGCGTTGCTGTACCTGATTATTTCTTTGCTGGCCGTTTCAGGAGTGTTCTTTTCGCTCGGCGCCTACTTTGCGGGCGCGCTGGAAATCATTGTTTATGCCGGTGCGATTATGGTGCTGTTCGTCTTCGTGGTGATGATGCTGAATCTGGGCGGCCAGGAAGTCGAGCAGGAGCGCCAGTGGCTGAAACCGAGTATGTGGATGGGGCCGGCTGCGCTCTCCCTGGTATTGCTGGTGGTGCTGGTTTATGCCATTAGCGGCATTAATGACCAGGGCATCGACGGCAAGATGATCGATGCGAAAGCAGTGGGTATCAGTCTTTTCGGTCCGTATGTTCTGGCCGTTGAGCTGGCATCGATGCTGCTTCTGGCGGGTCTGGTGGTGGCATTCCACATCGGGCGCGAACAGCGTTCTGGTGAGGTTCTGAGCAACCGTCCGGGTGATGCGGCGAAAAGTAATAAGGAGGAGCGGGTATGATCCCTCTACAGCATGGACTTATTCTGGCAGCCATCCTGTTTGTCCTTGGACTGACAGGCGTGGTGATCCGCCGCAATCTGCTGTTTATGTTGATTAGTCTCGAAATCATGATTAACGCCGCAGCACTGGCGTTTGTGGTGGCGGGAAGCTACTGGGGACAGGCCGACGGTCAGGTGATGTTTATCCTGGCAATCAGCCTGGCCGCGGCTGAGGCCAGCATTGGCCTGGCGCTGCTGCTGCAGCTCCATCGTCGTAGCCAGACCCTCAACATTGATAAAGTGAGCGAGATGCGCGGATGAACCTTCTCTATTTAACTATCCTGTTTCCGCTGATTGGCTTCTTACTGCTGGCGTTCTCCCGTGGCCGCTGGTCAGAGAATCTGTCTGCTACCGTGGGGATGGGATCGGTCGGCCTTGCGGCGCTGGTGGCGGCATATGCAGGTATCGACTTCTTCAATAACGGCCAGCAGGTATTCAACCAGGCGCTGTGGACCTGGATGCAGGTGGGTAATTTCAAAATTGATGTCAACCTGACGCTGGACGGCCTGTCGCTGACCATGTTGTCGGTGGTCACTGGCGTTGGTTTCCTGATCCACATGTTCGCGTCCTGGTATATGCGGGGAGAAGAGGGCTACTCACGCTTCTTCGCCTACACCAACCTGTTTATCGCCAGCATGGTCGTACTGGTGCTGGCCGATAACCTGATGCTGATGTATCTCGGCTGGGAAGGGGTGGGTCTCTGCTCTTATCTGCTGATTGGCTTCTATTACACCAACCCGAACAACGGCGCGGCGGCAATGAAAGCCTTTATCATCACCCGTGTGGGCGACGTGTTCCTGGCATTTGCGTTGTTTATTCTCTACAACGAGCTGGGTACGCTGAACTTCCGCGAAATGATGGAGCTGGCACCACAGCACTTTGCAGCGGATAACCACATGCTGCAGTGGGCGACCCTGATGCTGTTAGGCGGGGCGGTCGGTAAATCTGCACAGCTGCCGCTGCAAACGTGGCTCGCTGATGCAATGGCCGGCCCGACGCCGGTTTCTGCTCTGATCCACGCCGCCACGATGGTTACCGCGGGTGTTTACCTGATTGCCCGTACACACGGCTTGTTCCTGATGACGCCGGAAGTGCTGCATCTGGTCGGCATTATTGGTGCGGTCACGCTGGTACTGGCCGGTTTTGCCGCGCTGGTGCAAACCGATATCAAACGCGTGCTGGCTTACTCCACCATGAGCCAGATTGGTTATATGTTCCTGGCGCTGGGTGTTCAGGCCTGGGACGCGGCGATCTTCCATCTGATGACTCATGCGTTCTTTAAAGCGCTGCTGTTCCTCTCTTCTGGTTCGGTGATCCTTGCCTGCCATCATGAGCAGAACATCTTCAAGATGGGCGGTCTGCGTAAAAGTATCCCGCTGGTGTATGTCTGCTTCCTGGTCGGGGGCGCTGCGCTGTCTGCGCTGCCGCTGATCACCGCAGGCTTCTTCAGTAAGGATGAGATCCTGGCGGGTGCGCTGGCTAACGGTCATCTGAATCTGATGATTGCCGGCCTGGCAGGGGCGTTTATGACCTCCCTCTACACCTTCCGTATGATCTTCATTACCTTCCACGGGGAAGAAAAAATTCACGCTCATGCCGGCAAAGGGATCACTCACCATCTGCCGCTGATTGTGCTGTTAATTCTCTCAACCTTTATTGGTGCGATGATTGTTCCACCGCTGAAAGGCGTGTTGCCTGAGACCAGTGAGCTGGCGCACGGTAGCGTTCTGACGCTGGAGATTGCGTCTGGCGTAGTGGCGATTGTGGGCATCCTGCTGGCAGCTGCTCTTTGGCTGGGTAAACGCACTCTGGTGACGGCAATTGCCAACAGCGCAGTAGGCCGTTTCTTCAGTACCTGGTGGTTTGCTGCCTGGGGCTTCGACTGGCTGTATGACAAAGTCTTTGTTAAGCCTTATCTCGGCGTTGCCTGGCTGCTGTCGCGTGATCCGCTCAATTCACTGATGAATATTCCTGCTTTGCTGGCGCGCGGCGCTAACAAAGGCCTGGTCGTCAGTGAGAATGGCTATCTGCGCTGGTATCTCGCCTCCATGAGCATTGGTGCCGTTGTGGTACTGGCGCTGCTGCTGGTGATTTAAAGGTTTGTGAGTGGGGTGGGGCAGAGCCACACCCTATAAAGAATAAAAATCGCAATAAAGGGAAAACCGCCATGTTATTACCTTGGCTAATATTCATCCCGTTTGTCGGTGGGTTACTATGCTGGCAGCTGGAGCGCTTCGGGCCTAAGCTGCCACGCTGGATTGCACTGATCGCAATGGGGCTGACGTTTGTGCTCTCGCTGCAACTGTGGCTGCAGGGAGATTACTCACTGACTCAGGCGGCGGGCTTGCCGCAGTGGCAATCTGAGTTCTCCGTGCCGTGGATCCCACGCTTCGGTATTGAGTTCCATCTGGCCCTGGATGGTCTGTCGCTGCTGATGGTGGTACTGACCGGCCTGTTAGGCCTGATGGCTATTCTCTGTTCGTGGAATGAAATCGAGAAATGGCAGGGTTTCTTCCATCTGAACCTGCTGTGGATCCTCGGTGGCGTAATCGGCGTGTTCCTGGCAATGGACATGTTCCTGTTCTTCTTCTTCTGGGAGATGATGCTGGTGCCGATGTACTTCCTGATCGCACTCTGGGGCCACAAAGCCTCTGACGGGAAGACGCGTATTTCTGCTGCCACCAAGTTCTTCATCTACACCCAGGCCAGTGGTCTGGTGATGCTGATCGCCATTCTGGCGCTGGTGTTTGTGCACTACAACGCAACGGGCGTATGGACGTTTAACTACGAACTGCTGCTGAAAACCCCAATGACGCACGGCGTGGAATACATGCTGATGCTGGGCTTCTTCATTGCGTTCGCGGTGAAAATGCCGGTGGTACCGCTGCACGGCTGGTTACCGGATGCGCACAGTCAGGCCCCTACGGCAGGTTCTGTTGACCTGGCGGGGATCTTGCTGAAGACCGCGGCCTATGGCCTGCTGCGTTTTGCCCTGCCGCTGTTCCCGAATGCCTCTGCCGAGTTTGCACCGATTGCCATGTGGCTGGGGATTATCGGGATCTTCTACGGCGCATGGATGGCGTTCTCGCAGTACGACATCAAACGTCTGATTGCCTACACCTCGATTTCCCATATGGGCTTCGTGCTGATTGCTATCTACACGGGCAGCCAGCTGGCGTTCCAGGGTGCCGTCATCCAGATGATCGCGCATGGTCTTTCCGCTTCTGCGCTGTTTATTCTGTGTGGCCAGCTGTATGAGCGCCTGCATACCCGCGATATGCGTCAGATGGGCGGCCTGTGGTCACGTATCAAGTGGTTGCCGGGCCTGTCGCTGTTCTTCGCCGTTGCTAACCTGGGGATGCCGGGCACCGGTAACTTCGTCGGTGAGTTTATGATCCTGACGGGCAGCTTCCAGACTGTGCCGGTGATTATTGTCATCGCCACCTTTGGTCTGGTGTTCGCGTCGGTGTACTCGCTGATTATGATGCAACGCGCTTACTACGGTGCGCCGAAGTCAGAAACGCCGCTGCGGGGGATGTCTGCACGTGAGTTCCTGATGATCATGGTGCTGGTGGTCCTGCTGGTGTTGCTGGGTGTTTATCCGCAGCCGATTCTGGATACCTCTCATGCTGCGATGAGCAATATTCAGCAGTGGTTTACTGCTTCAATTTCAACTACAAGGCTGTAATTCGCCATGACAATAACTCCTCAACAATTGATCGCGCTTCTGCCGCTGCTGATCGTCGGATTGACGGTGGTAGTTGTGATGCTGTCCATTGCGTGGCGACGCAATCACTTCGTCAATGCGACGCTGGCAGTTGTCGGTCTCAACCTGGCGCTGTTTTCACTGTACTTTGTCGGTCAGGCAGGCCCCATGGATGTCACCCCGCTGATGCGGGTGGATGGTTATTCGATGCTGTATACCGGGCTGGTGATCCTTGCCAGCCTGGCGACCTGCACCTTTGCCTATCCGTGGCTGGCAACGTACCCGGACAACCGTGAAGAGTTCTATCTGTTGGTGCTGATTGCTGCCCTCGGTGGCGTGGTGCTGGCCAGTGCGAACCATTTGGCATCGTTGTTCATTGGTATTGAGCTGATTTCGCTGCCGCTGTTTGGTCTGGTGGGCTATGCCTTCCAGCAAAAACGCTCGCTGGAAGCCGCCATCAAGTACGCCATTCTGTCGGCAGCGGCCTCATCGTTCCTGCTGTTTGGTATGGCGCTGGTGTATGCCGATTCCGGTAACCTTGCTTTCGCATCACTGGGTGCAAGCCTGAATGACGGTGTGATCAACCAGCCGCTGTTGTTAGCGGGCCTGGGTCTGATGATTGTCGGCTTTGGCTTTAAACTGTCACTGGTGCCGTTCCATCTCTGGACGCCGGATGTTTACCAGGGCGCACCTGCACCGGTATCCACCTTCCTGGCAACCGCCAGCAAGATCGCCATTTTTGGCGTGCTGATGCGTCTGTTTATGTATGCGCCAATGGCGGATAACGAAGGTGTGCGTACCGTACTCAGCCTGATCGCCGTGGCATCCATGCTGTTTGGTAACCTGATGGCAATCTCGCAGAGCAATATCAAGCGTCTGCTGGGTTACTCTTCTATCGCTCACCTTGGTTACCTGCTGGTCGCCCTGATTGCGGTACAGACCCATCAGCTGTCGATGGAAACCGTTGGCGTTTATCTGGCCGGTTATCTGTTCAGCAGCCTCGGCGCCTTCGGTGTGGTCAGCCTGATGTCCAGCCCGTACCGTGGCCCGGATGCAGACTCTATGTACTCTTACCGTGGCCTGTTCTGGCACCGTCCGATCCTCGCCTCAGTCATGACCGTGATGATGCTGTCGCTGGCGGGTATCCCGATGACGCTGGGCTTTATCGGTAAGTTCTATGTGATTGCTGTCGGTGTCAGTGCGCACCTGTGGTGGCTGACCGGAGCTGTGGTGCTGGGCAGTGCCATTGGCCTGTACTACTATCTGCGTATGACCGTCAGTCTGTATCTTTCACCACCGGAACTGTCCCAGCGTGATGCGCCTGCTAACTGGGCATTTACTGCCGGTGGTGTGGTGGTGCTGATTTCCGCGATTCTGGTGCTGATACTGGGTATCTTCCCGCAGCCGCTGATTTCGCTGGTGAAACTGGCGCAGCCACTGATGTAATTTGATGCAAGACAGGTAATAATCGGGCCCACAGTGGCCCGATTTTTTTTGCTTCAGTCTGAGGAGTTAAGTTGATGGACATCATCTGGCAGGACCTGCACCACAGCGAACTCAGTGCCGCCCAGCTTTATCGGCTGCTGGCATTGCGCAACGCGGTGTTTATTGTTGAGCAGCAGTGCCCTTATCTCGATATTGATGGTGCGGATCTGGTGGGTGAAAACCGCCATCTGCTGGGTATCCTCGACAATCAGCTGGTTGCCTGTGCACGCATTCTGATGCCTGAAGGGGAGGGCCAGCCGGTCAAAATTGGTCGGGTGATTGTGTCCGGAGAGGCGCGCGGGCTGAACCTGGGGAGTCGGCTAATGGAGCAGGCCATGAATAGCTGCGAACACCATTGGCCAGGGCAGCCTATTTTTCTTTCTGCACAGGCGCATTTGCATCGTTTCTATGCTCGTCTGGGGTTTGTGGCAGTCAGCGGGGAGTATCTGGAGGATAATATTCCGCATATTGATATGCAGCGGACGTCTGGTTAGCGATAGCGTTTGGCGTTAATCGTTTATTTTAAGGTCAACGTCAACGTCAACGTCAACGCCCTGGACCTTGAGACGTTGACCTGGCCCTTGACCGGCCAGGTCCAAACGCGATTAACCCGCGGTCATAATCCGGTCATCCACGTATTTACGCTTATCCGGCGGCGGTGGAACATACTGATACAGCCAGGTTTCGCTTAACGTTTCATCTTTAGTCCGCAGGAACAGACGCATATTTACCGGTTCGGTGGAATCGCTGTTTGGATACCAGTCGAAGAGAATACGGTAACCATCAATCGGTTCAACGTAGAGGATTTCAACCTGCTTCAGCGTACCGGAGGTGACGTTAATCACCGGCTCAATGCCTTTCGGTGCTGCGGCTTTCAGATCGCCGCCAACAAAGTCAACGGCGAAACGGCGTGACCAGACGTTCGGGTAATGCTCGCCCGGTGCCCAGCCTTCCGGGAAACCGCCCATGCCGGTGCGGGTGGCATTAACACGTGCCAGACCGCTACGTACCGGTGGCAGGCCGCTCCAGTAAAGCTTGTAGGAGAAGCTGTGCTCGCTCCCGGCTTTGATGGCATCGGCTGGCTGCCAGAAGCAGACAATATTATCCAGCGTTTCACCCGTGGTCGGGATCTCCATCAGGTTAATCGCACCTTTACCCCACTTACCGACCGGTTCCACCCACAGGCTTGGGCGCTTGTTGTACCAGCCAATCACATCCTGATAACTGTCGAAGTCATGATTAAGCTGTAACATGCCAAAACCACGCGGGTTTTCATCCTGATAGGCGTTAAACGTCAGACGCTGTGGGTTGTTCAGCGGACGGCAAATCCACTCACCGCCCCCTGTCCACATGGCCAGACGATCGGAGTCGTGGATCTGCGGATGGATGGTATCGCACATGCGGCGCTCGTTATTGCCGCAGCTGAACATGGTGGTCATCGGCGAGATACCCAACTGCTGGATATCCTTGCGCGCATAAATGTGGTTTTCCACTTCCATCACTACGCGTTTATCTTCGCAGTGAATGGTGAATTTAAACGCGCCGGTGCAGCTCGGGCCATCCAGCAGGGTATACACCACAAAGGTGGTGTCATCGGCTTTCGGGGTTTCGAACCAGAAGGCGGTGAAGTCCGGGAACTCTTCTTTACCGTTACTGAAGGTGTCGATGGCCACGCCACGCGCGGACAGACCGTACTGGAAGGTTTCATCGACAGCACGGAAGTAGCTGGCGCCGAGGAACGAGACGATGTCGCGTTTTGCCAGCTCGGGTTTTTTAAATGCGCGGAAACCGGCGAAGCCAAGGTCGGTTTTGCCTTCCAGCTGTTTGGTGTCGACGTGAGCATTGTTGTAGTTAAACAACTCAGGGCGGAAGTGAATTTCACGCGCCTCACGACTGGCACCATCAACGGAGAACATGCGGATACGGCGCTTAAAGCCCATCCCCACATGGAAGAACTGAACGTCAAGCTGACGGTTGTCGATGCCGTTCCACAGCGAATGGTTGGCATCGTACTGGATTTCGTTATAGGCCTGCGGCGTCAGCGTTGCCAGTGTTTCAGGCAACGGCGCCGGAGCACCACCATAGGCCTGTTTTGCCATATCGGCGGCCATTTTTTTAAGCACATCAAAATCAAATCGCTTTGCGGAACCATCGGCAATCCCGTCTTCCGCCCAGGCAGCCTGGGAGAACAACGTGGATAAACCCGACATCCCACTGAGGGTTGCGAATGCCATTGACGCTTTCATAAACATTCTTCGATTCATGCCGGAAATAATTTCCTCAGGTGAACGGAGTTTGTAGTGACTGTCGTGCGTTTGCACGCATTCGCTTCGCCGGATAAAGGTCCGGTTACAGAGAGTTACGACAGCTTGCCTGGGTAATGATTCAGTTCACGCAAAATTTATCAGATAAATCTAACTACCGCAGTGGTTTCGCATGTGAATTAACGTAAATATCGGGAAAATAAGCACCCTTTGACCCGTTTTACTGTCCCTGAACACACCATTCTCAGTCGATTCCTGGCGGTTTTAATCAAGCAGAGCGGCAAAAACTGTCTATAGTTACCTGACGAAGATTTTTCGCCCAAGGAGAATGGAAATGGCAACAACGACTGAACCACATGAAACTCGCCTGGATGACGATCTGGCGCTGCTCACTGAAACCCTGGAAGAAGTGCTGAAGTCGTCGGGCGATCCGGCCGATCAGAAATACATTGAGCTGAAAGCGAAAGCGGAAAAATCACTGAACCAGGTGAAGTCCCGCATCAGCGATGCCTCTGATACCTACTATGTGCGAGCCCGTCAGGCCGTTACGCGTGCTGATGATTATGTCCACGATAAACCCTGGCAGGGGATTGGTGTCGGTGCCACGTTGGGCCTGGTCATCGGCCTGCTGCTGGCGCGTCGCTAATTCAGTAGAACAACAGGCAGTAGCACAACAGACGCCCTCCCGGGCGTCTGTTCATTTCTCTCCGCTGTTTTCAGATCAATATCCTGCCTTGCTAATCCCGCTAACATAACTGCCCATCCGTGTTTTACTTTCTATTGAGGTCAGCGTGCAACTTGCTCAGGCGGTAGAACAGCTACGCGATCGGCTCGCACAGGTGAGCGAATCGGTGCCCGGCGTGCGGCAAATCAGCGTGCGCTTTTCCCCCGAAACTGATGCGCTGAACTGGCTGGCCTCCCAGTCCTGCTGGCCCCAGTTTTACTGGCAGTCGCGCAGTGGTGAAGAGATCGTGGCAGCCTGTGGTGCGCTTGAGCGGTTTCACTCCGTTGCAGAGGCTACCCTGCGCTTGCAGGCATTGCCGCCGGGCTGGCGGATGTTTGGCGCAAACAGCATCTTTGGTGCCAGTGACCTGTTTCTGCCTGTCCTGCTGTGGCAGCAGGACAGTGCAGGGCACCACTTGACGCTCAATCTGGTCAGCGACGGTTCGTTACAGCAGCAAGCCCGGCGTTTGTTGCACTGGCTGGCAGGCTTGCGCCCGGTGCAGCCGGCTACATCCTTGCCGCATTATCATTGCGTGCATCATGCCCCGGATAAAACGGGCTGGGTCCAACGGGTTAACCATGCGCTGACGGCTATAGCCGCTGGCGAACTGGAGAAAGTCGTGCTGGCACGGGTCAGCGATTTCAGCCTGTCTGGCCCCTTGTCTGCCGCCGCCTTGCTGGCCGCCAGCCAGCGCATTAACCCCCATAGCTACCATTTTATGCTGGCCACAGAGGAACATCAGGCGTTGGTGGGATCCAGCCCTGAACGGCTGTATGCGCGCGAGGGCAGCCAGCTTTCGAGTGAAGCCCTGGCCGGAACGGCTGACGTGCATCAGCCAGGGTTGCTGATGGATAAAAAAAACCAGTGGGAAAACACCCTGGTGGTGGAGGATATCCGTCAGCGGCTGGCGGATATTGTTACTGAACTGGAAGTCATGCCCGCAGAATTACTGCCGCTGCGTCATCTGCAACATATCCGGCGGCGGATCCGCGCGCGGTTAATGCGAGCGGACGATGCGCAATGCGTGGATCGCCTTCAACCCACAGCGGCCGTTGCCGGGGTGCCGCGTGCCGCTGCACAGGCTTTTATTCGTCAGCAGGAACCCTTTAGTCGCGGCTGGTACAGCGGGTCGGTGGGGTATCTGTCGCAGTCACACAGCGAGTTTGCCGTGGTGCTCCGTTGCGCGCAGGTGTCGGGGGCACAGGTTCGCCTCTACGCTGGGGCCGGTATTGTCAGCGGCTCCGAACCGGAGCGGGAGTGGGAGGAAATTGAACGCAAAGCCGCGACGCTGGGCACGTTACTCACGGCGGAAAACCAGGGGTAAAACTGGCCCAAATCAAAAAGGACCTCAATTCAGCTGATTATAATAGCGCGAGGATTTTTGATCTGGAGTGGCTATGCAGCAAGAGATGTCGCACGCAACGTTTAATCGCCGCTGGGCTACCGTACTGCTGGAAACGCTGACGCGCCACGGTATACGGCATATCTGCATTGCTCCCGGGTCCCGTTCTGCGCCGCTGGCTCTGGCAGTAGCAGCCAGTGATAAATGGGTGTGTCATACCCATTTTGACGAGCGTGGCCTCGGTTTTCTCGCGCTCGGCCTGGCCAAAACCACCCATCAACCGGTGGCGATCGTTGTCACTTCCGGGACGGCGGTAGCCAACCTTTATCCCGCGCTGGTTGAAGCACATCTGACCGGCGAAAAACTGGTCGCCATCAGCGCCGACCGCCCACCCGAATTGATTCACTGTGGCGCGAATCAGGCCATTGAACAGCCTGGTCTCTTTGCGTCCCACGTTTCCGCTGTACTCAACCTTCCCCGGCCTTCACCGTCGATCCCCGCACGCTGGCTGGTCTCGGCCATCGATACCTTGCTGGCACAGCAGCAGCATGGCGGCGTGCATATCAACTGCCCGTTTGCTGAACCTCTGTATGGCGCTGACAGCAACGATTACCTCGCCTGGCAGGATGAACTGGGAAACTGGTGGGACAGCAACGAACCCTGGCTGAAATATCCACAGCGCAGCCATACCCCCATTGAAGAAGACTGGTTTTTCTGGCGCCAGAAACGGGGGGTGGTGATTGTCGGGCGCGTCAGTGCTCAGCAAGGCCAGCAGCTGGCCGAGTGGGCGGAAATGCTGGGGTGGCCGCTGCTCGGTGACGTGGTGTCACAAACCGGGCAACCACTGCCTGGCGCGGCCTTGTGGCTGGGGCATCCATCGGCACAGCGGGCCTTGAGTGAGGCGCAGATCGTGGTGCAGTTCGGCAGCAGCCTGACGGGAAAAAACCTGCTCAACTATCAGAACGACAGCGGCACTGAGATGTACTGGCTGATCGATGCATTACCGGGGCAGCGCCATCCGGGGAACCCTGGCGGGCGGCGCATTCAGGCCAATATTTCTGACTGGTTGCAGCACCATCCTGCGGCGCCTCGTCATCCCTGGTGTCCACAGCTGGTGCCGCTGGCTGAACGTACCCGGGACTATCTGCAACAGCATTTGCAGCAGTTTGGCGAGGCACAGCTGGCGCACCGTCTGCCCGCACTGCTGCCGGAAAACGGCGCGCTGTTTATCGGCAACAGCCTCGCCATTCGCCTGGTTGATGCTTTTGCACAGCTTCCTGCGGGTTATCCGCTGTACTGTAATCGCGGTGCCAGCGGCATCGACGGGTTACTGGCAACGGCGGCGGGCGTACAGCGCGGCACGGGCCAGCCGCTACTGATCCTGCTGGGCGATCTCTCCGCGCTCTACGATCTGAATAGCCTGGCGCTGTTGCAGCAGGCTTCTGCGCCGGTGGTGGTCATCGTGGTAAACAACCAGGGCGGCCAGATCTTCTCTATGCTGCCAACGCCCTTATCTGAACGTGAACGCTTCTTCACTATGCCGCCCAGCGTTGATTTTCGCCATGCTGCGGCACTGTTTGGTTTGCATTTTGCACAGCCAGCCAGCTGGCAGGCACTTCAGCGGGCGGTTGAACAGGGTTTCAGTTCGGGCATCACCCTGATTGAGGTGGTGGTCGACGGTGATGAGGGTGCACAAACCCTGGCGCGCTGCGCCAGCGAGGTGGTCCATTTATGATGCTACATGCGCACTGGCAGGGGCACCATCACAGTACGCGTCCGGTACTGGTATGGCTGCACGGTTTTCTCGGGAGTGCAACGGACTGGCAGCCGGTTCAGCGCTATTTCAGTCACTGGCCGCTGCTCAGTATTGATCTGCCCGGTCACGGTGGTTCACGTGCGCAGACCGTGAGCGGTTTTGATGATGTATGCCAGCGACTTAACGCCACGCTGCACTATCACCAGGTCGATCGCTATTGGCTGATCGGTTACTCCCTCGGCGGACGGCTGGCGCTCTATCACGCCTGCCGTCACGCCGGTAACGGTCTGGCAGGATTGCTGGTGGAAGCCGGGCATTTTGGCCTCAGTTGCCCCAGTGAGCGTACCCGCCGCCGGGCGCATGACCAGGGCTGGGTACAGTGTTTCCGCCAGCAACCGCTGGAAGAGGCGTTGGACCAGTGGTATCAGCAGCCGGTTTTTGCCGAACTGACCGCAATCCAACGCCAGCGCCTGGTCGCCCGGCGGCTCAACAATCGCGGTGAAGATCTGGCGGCGATGTTACAGGCCACCTCACTCTCAGAGCAGCCCGACCTGCTGCCGGAACTGCGAGAAAAAACCTTTCCGTTCCGCTATCTCTGCGGTGAGTGGGATCAAAAATTTTTGCAGCTTGCTCAGCAGGCCGCACTTCCTCCTGCGGTTATCCCCGCAGCGGGCCATAACTCGCACCTGGCGAATCCCCTGGCATTTGCCCATCAACTTGCCCGCGTGCTTAATCACCATTAAGGAGCTTTGATGTTGTATCCAGATGAAAGCCTGCTGTATGCCCCGGCGCAGTGGCGGGATTGCGGCGCTGAGTTCAGCGATATTCGCTATCACAAAACGGACGATGGTATTGCCAGAATCACCATCAACCGCCCTGAAGTACGTAATGCCTTTCGCCCGTTAACGGTCAGTGAAATCCAGCAGGCGCTGGATAATGCGCGCCGTGACCCGGCGGTGGGCGTGATTGTGCTGACCGGCGAAGGCAAACGGGCATTTTGCTCCGGTGGGGACCAGAAAGTTCGCGGCGACTACGGCGGTTATCAAGATGACGCGGGCGTTCATCATCTTAACGTCCTCGACCTGCAACGCCAGATTCGTACCTGTCCGAAACCGGTCGTGGCGATGGTGGCGGGCTATGCGGTGGGTGGCGGCCACGTTTTGCATATGATGTGCGACCTTACGATTGCGGCAGATAATGCACAGTTTGGTCAGACCGGGCCGAAAGTGGGCTCCTTTGATGGCGGCTGGGGCGCGGCCTACATGGCGCGTATTGTCGGCCAAAAAAAGGCGCGTGAAATCTGGTTCCTGTGCAGGATGTATAACGCACAGCAGGCACTGGATATGGGGCTGGTTAATACCGTTGTACCGCTGGCCGAGCTGGAAAAAGAGACCGTTCGCTGGTGCCGTGAGATGTTGCAAAACAGCCCGATGGCGCTGCGCTGCCTGAAAGCCGCTCTCAATGCGGATTGTGATGGCCAGGCCGGGCTGCAAGAGCTGGCGGGCAATGCCACCATGCTGTTCTATATGACGGAAGAGGGGCAGGAAGGGCGCAATGCATTCAACGAAAAGCGTCAGCCTGACTTCAGCAACTTCCGGCGTAATCCCTGATGCGTCACGCCACGTTATACGGTTATCAGGTCGCCATGGACGCCGGGGTGGTGTTACGAAACCAGCGGTTAAAAACCCGCCAGGGACTGCTGGTGAACCTGATGGAGGGAGCAGCGCAAGGCTGGGGTGAGATTGCCCCCCTCCCTGAGTTCAGCCATGAGACACTTGAACAAGCACAGCAGCAGGCGATGAGCTGGCTGGCGCAGTGGTGTGAGGGTGAAACGCCCGCAGAGAGTGAACGGCCTTCTGTGGCGTTCGGCATCAGCTGTGCGCAGGCCGAGCTGACGAACACCCTGCCCGCAGAAGGGGAGTATCGTCTGGCGCAGCTGTGCAGTGGCGATCCGGACGCGTTATTTCAGCAACTGCTGCGTCAGCCAGAGCCGCTGGCAAAAATGAAAGTGGGCCTGTACGAGGCGATACGCGACGGCATGCAGGTCAACCTGCTGCTGGAGGCGTTACCGCACCTCACCTTGCGGCTGGATGCCAACCAAAGCTGGACGCTGGAAAAGGCATTGAGCTTTGCCCGCTATGTGTCGCCGGAGCTGCGTTCACGCATTGCGTTTATCGAAGAGCCTTGCCGTGACAGACAGCAGAGCCTCGCCTTTGCCGCTGAGACAGGTATTAACATCGCCTGGGATGAAACCCTGCGTGACCATGATGACGCACTGACCGCCGCACCCGGCGTGGTGGCCGTGGTCATCAAACCGATGCTCACGGGCAGTATTCAGCGCGTACAGCATCAGGTGTTACAGGCGAAGGCGCAGGGGTTAACCCCGGTGATCAGTAGTGCGCTGGAGTCCAGCCTTGGGCTGACCCAGCTGGCACGGCTCGCACATGAGCTGACGCCGGGCGTGCGGCCAGGTCTGGATACGCTGCAACTGATGCAGCAGCAGGTGCTGCGGGCGTGGCCCGGCAGTATGTTACCTGTGCAGAACAGAGAGGTGCTGCAATGTCTCTGGCAACGATAGCCGACTGGCCGTGGCGTGACTGGCAGAAGTGTTGTCCGGCGTCGCTGGCGATTGATAGTGGCGAGGTCACGCTCAGTTGGCAGCAGCTGTCACAGGCGGTGGCAGAACATGCTCAGGGCTTTCAGCAGCAAGGCGTGGCCGCCGGAGATGTCGTGGCGCTGCGAAGCGCGAACAGTCTGGCGGCGCTGCTGGCGTGGCTCGGACTGATGGCCTGCGGGGCACGAGTGCTGGGGCTTAACCCTCAGTTGCCGGATGCCCAGCTACGCCAGCTGTTGCCGGGGCTGGGGCTGGACTTTGTACTCAATCTGGCCGGGGAAACCAGTATTGAAAGACCCATGCTGGCGCTGCGTCCGATTGCCGGTGATGGCAGCCAGCCGTGGCAGCCGGATCGGATCGCCACCCTGACGTTAACCTCTGGCTCTACCGGGCTGCCTAAAGCAGCGGCCCACACTTTCAGCGCCCATCTGCACAGCGCCGCAGCGGTCATTGAGCTGATGGCGTTGACAGCTGATGATCGCTGGTTATTGTCGCTGCCGCTGTTTCATGTCTCCGGGCAGGGCATCCTTTGGCGCTGGCTGCTGGCCGGAGGCACGCTGGTGATCCCCGATGACAAAGGATTGCATACTGCACTGGCGCGCAGCAGCATCGCGTCTCTGGTGCCCACGCAGCTCTGGCGCCTGCTCAATCAACCTGTTTTACCCGCCAGATTGCGCGCGGTACTGCTGGGCGGTGCGCAAATCCCCGCTGAGCTGACGCGTCAGGCGGAGGCCGCCGGGCTGCACTGTTATTGTGGCTACGGTATGACGGAAACTGCATCGACTCTTTGCGCCCGACGGGCAGACGAACATCCAGGCGTGGGTGCGCCGCTGGCTGGCCATCAGGTCAGGGTGGTCGACGGTGAGATCTGGGTGCGTTCGCCCGCTCTGGCCTCCGGCTACTGGTTGCAGGGCGCACTGATGCCGTTGACGGATCACGACGGCTGGTTACGTACCGGCGATTGTGGGCACTGGCATCGGGGCGAGCTGCAGGTCGACGGACGGCGCGATAACCTGTTCTTTTCAGGCGGTGAGTCGGTACAGCCGGAGCATATTGAACGCATTTTGCTCGCCCATCCGGCGGTGACACAGGTGTTTATTGTGCCAAAAGTCGATGCGGAGTACGGTCATCGCGCGGTCGCACTGGTGGAAGGCAATATTGGGCTGGAGGTGTTGGCCGACTGGGCCGCGCCAAAGCTGGCCGGGTATCAGCGCCCGGTGGCGTGGTATCCGCTACCGGCTGATAACGGCGGGGCGATCAAGCGCTCACGCGTGCAGCTGAAGGCATGGGTGGCAAATCAGACGCAGGCCTGTTTGACATCGCGGGTCTAATGACGGCTAAAGAAGTGGAAATTGACGTTGTATTTCTGCCGGGCGCTTCTTACAGTGTAAAGCTTGAGTGTACCCGGAGAACAACATGATAAGAGTGGAAATGCTCGCGACCGGCGACGAAGTGCTGCACGGACAAATCGTCGATACCAACGCGGCCTGGCTGGCTGGCGTACTGTTTGAGCAGGGCTTACCGATGACCAGCCGTCAGACGGTAGGGGACAGCTTGCAGGATTTGGTGACGGTACTGACCGAGCGCAGCAAAGTGGCTGATGTCTTGATCGTGAATGGTGGCCTGGGGCCGACCAGTGATGATCTGAGTGCGCTGGCCGCCGCCACCGCAGCCGGAGTGGAACTGCAAATTCATCCTGAGTGGCTGGCGAAAATGGAAGCCTTCTTTGCCAGCCGTGGCAAAGTGATGGCCGCCAGTAATCGTAAGCAGGCTGAAATCCCGCAGGGTGCGGAGATGATCGATAACCCGGTCGGCACCGCCTGCGGTTTCGCCATGCAGCTTAATCGCTGCTGGATCTTCTTCACGCCGGGTGTGCCTTCCGAATACAAGGTGATGGTCATGGATCAAATCCTGCCGCGCCTGAAAGCCCGTTTCCAGTTGCCCGAGCCGCCCGTCTGCCTGCGGATGACCACTTTTGGTCGCGGGGAAAGTGACCTCGCCTCTGATATTGAGCCTTTAGCGCTGCCGGAAGGGGTGGTGATGGGTTACCGCGCATCGATGCCGATTATCGAACTGAAGCTGAACGGTCCGGCGTCAAAGCGTGCCGAGATGGAGCAGTTCTGGCAGCAGGTACGTGAGATTGCCGGTGACAGTGTGATCTTTGAAGGGTTTGAAACCTTACCCGAGCAGCTGGCACGCCGTCTGAAAGAACATAAGCTTACGCTTGCCGTTAGCGAGCAGTTCAGCGCCGGGCTGTTGCAATGGCAGCTTATTTCCGCCGGTGCTTCTCTGGCGGCGGGCAACGTGTTGCCTCATCAGAGTGAGTCACTGGGCTTGCTGGCGGCACGCAGTCAGCAGCTGGCGAAACAGAACCATGCCCGGTTATCGCTGGTCGTGGGAAGTCTGGAGGACGATCGTCTGGGCTTTGCTCTGCACACGCCGGACGGCACTTTTGCGCAAAAAGTGAAGTTTAACGTCAGCCGACATGGTCTGAAAGCACGGCAGGAGATGGTGGCCATGCTGGCGATGAATATGCTGCGCCGCTGGTTGAATGGTCAGTCAGTGACCACCGGACACGGCTGGATTGATGTGGTAGAAACGCTGTAAACGCCCCGGGCGAGGCATGCCTCGCCCCTACGTGATACGGTGACGGTATCGATTATCGGGAACGTGTAGGGGTCGGTCATGCCCGGCCCGATGTGATGCGGTGACGGTATCGATTATCGGGAACGTGTAGGGGTCGGTCATGCCCGACCCGATGTGGTGCGGTGATGGTATCGATTATCAGTAATGCGCAGGGGTCGGGCACGCCCGACCCGATGTCGATGAGACAGCCGCGCTTAACCCCTTACAGCGCGATCTCAATATCCCCTTCGGCCTTGCAGCAGCAGGGCAAAATCTCACCCGGTTGCACAAAGGCCAACGGCGTTGCGCTGTAGCTGACTTCACCCTTCAGCAGACGTGTGCGGCACGAACCGCAGTAGCCCTCACGGCACTGATACTCCACGCACACCCGGTGCGACTCCAGTGCGGCAAGCAGGGAAGGGTGTTCATCATGACATTCAAGCTGCGTACCGGTGGTACGCAGTGTAATGCTCGCCATCTTACAGCTCGAAGTCGCTGAGGTCGTCAGCGTTTACTTCAGAGTCAATCTGGCCGACCAGGTAAGAACTCACTTCCACTTCCTGCGGCGCGACCTGCACGTTATCGGAAACCAGCCAGGAGTTGATCCATGGGATCGGGTTGGAGCGGGTTTTAAACGGCAGATCCAGACCGACGGCATTCATGCGGATATTGGTGATGTACTCAATATACTGCCACAAAATGTCTTTATTCAGGCCGATCATCGAACCGCCGCTGAACAGATATTCTGCCCACTCTTTCTCCTGCTCGGCTGCCAGCACAAACAGGTCGTAGCACTCCTGGCGACACTCTTTGGCGATCTCTGCCATTTCAGGGTCATCTTCGCCGCTGCGCAGCAGGTTCAGCATGTGCTGGGTGCCGGTCAGATGCAGGGCTTCATCACGGGCGATCAGCTTGATGATTTTGGCGTTGCCTTCCATCAGTTCGCGCTCGGCAAAGGCGAAGGAGCAGGCAAAGCTGACGTAGAAACGAATGGCTTCCAGCGCATTCACGCTCATCAGGCAGATGTAGAGCTGCTTTTTCAGTGCACGCAGGCTGACGGTGACGGTTTTACCATTCACTTCGTGCGTACCTTCACCCAGCAGATGCCAGTAGCTGGTCATCTCAATCAGATCGTCGTAGTAGCCAGAGATATCTTTGGCACGCGACAGGATCTGCTCGTTGGTGACGATATCGTCAAACACCAGCGACGGATCGTTAACGATATTGCGGATGATATGGGTGTAAGAACGTGAGTGGATGGTTTCTGAGAATGCCCAGGTTTCAATCCAGGTTTCCAGTTCAGGAATCGAGATCAACGGCAGCAGCGCCACGTTCGGGCTACGTCCCTGGATGGAGTCCAGCAGCGTCTGATATTTCAGGTTGCTGATAAAGATGTGTTTTTCGTGATCCGGCAGTGCCTGATAGTCGATACGATCGCGTGAGACGTCCACTTCTTCCGGGCGCCAGAAGAAAGAGAGCTGCTTTTCGATCAGTTTTTCAAAAATGTCATACTTCTGCTGGTCGAAACGCGCCACGTTCACCGGCTGGCCGAAGAACATCGGTTCCAGCAGCTGATTATTTTTATTCTGCGAAAATGTGGTGTAAGCCATGATGTATTCCAGATGCGTTCAGGGTCGGGCATGCCCGACCCTCAGAGTCAATGTTTCGCGAAGGGGCCAGGCAAACCTGGCCCACGGAGATTAGATCTTGCAGGCACCGCTTTCACAGCCATCATCCTGAATCGATGGTGCCAGGTCTTCCTGGGTATCTTCTGCACCGTCACGCGTGTTCTGATAGTAAAGCGTTTTCACGCCAAACTTATAGGCCGTCAGCAGGTCTTTCAGCAACTGCTTCATTGGCACCTTACCGTTGGCAAAGCGCGTTGGATCGTAGTTGGTATTCGACGAAATCGCCTGGTCGATAAATTTCTGCATCAGGCCGACCAGTTGCAGATAGCCATCATTGTTTGGCATATCCCACAGCAGCTCGTAGCTGTCTTTCAGACGTTCGTACTCCGGGACCACCTGGCGCAGGATACCGTCTTTTGATGCTTTAATACTGATATGGCCGCGCGGTGGTTCAATCCCGTTGGTGGCGTTAGAAATCTGCGAAGAGGTTTCTGACGGCATCAGCGCAGACAGCGTGGAGTTACGCAGGCCGTGCGTTTTCACGGATTCACGCAGTGCTTCCCAGTCGAGCAGCAGCGGTGTGTTACAAATCGCATCCAAATCTTTCTTATAGGTGTCGATTGGCATAATACCCTGAGAATACGTGGTTTCATTGAACCACGGGCAGGCACCCTGTTCGATGGCCAGATCGTTGGACGCTTTCAGCAGCCAGTACTGAATAGCTTCAAAGGTCTGGTGCGTCAGGACGTTGGCGCTGCCATCGGAGTAGCGTACGCCATTTTTAGCCAGATAGTAGGCGTAGTTGATCACACCAATACCCAGCGTACGACGCCCCATTGCACCGCGTTTGGCGGCCGGGATGGGGTAATCCTGATAATCGAGCAGGGCGTCCAGCGCGCGAACTGCCAGCGTGGCCAGCTCTTGCAGGTCATCCAGACTTTCAATCGCGCCCAGGTTGAATGCGGAGAGCGTACACAGCGCAATTTCGCCGTTTTCGTCGTTCACATCCAGCAGCGGTTTGGTTGGTAACGCAATTTCCAGGCACAGGTTGGACTGGCGAACAGGTGCGATAGCCGGATCGAACGGGCTGTGAGTATTACAGTGGTCGACGTTCTGGATGTAGATACGGCCGGTAGAAGCACGTTCCTGCATCATCAGTGAGAACAACTCTACCGCTTTGATACGCTGCTTGCGGATACTGTCGTCTTGCTCGTATTTGGTGTACAGGCGCTCGAACTCGTCCTGATTCGCAAAGAAAGCATCGTACAGGCCCGGCACGTCAGACGGGCTGAACAGGGTGATATCTTCGCCCTTCAGCAGGCGCTGATACATCAGTTTGTTGATCTGAACACCGTAGTCCATATGGCGCACGCGGTTGCCTTCAACACCACGGTTGTTTTTCAGTACCAGCAGACTTTCGACTTCCAGATGCCACATCGGGTAGAACAGCGTGGCTGCCCCGCCGCGAACGCCGCCCTGAGAGCAGGACTTCACTGCAGTCTGGAAATGCTTATAGAACGGGATACAGCCGGTGTGGAAGGCTTCACCGCCACGGATCGGGCTACCCAGCGCACGAATGCGGCCCGCATTGATACCAATCCCGGCGCGCTGAGAAACATATTTCACAATGGCGCTGGAAGTGGCGTTGATAGAGTCCAGGCTGTCACCACATTCGATCAGCACGCAAGAGCTGAACTGGCGCGTAGGCGTACGCACGCCAGACATGATTGGCGTTGGCAGTGAGATCTTAAAGGTGGAGATCGCATCATAAAAACGCTTCACGTAGTCCAGACGCGTCTCGCGCGGGTAGCCGGAGAACAGGCAGGCCGCGACCAGAATGTACAGGAACTGGGCGCTTTCATAGATCTCACCACTCACGCGGTTTTGCACCAGATACTTGCCTTCCAGCTGCTTCACGGCAGCGTAGGAGAAGTTCATATCACGCCAGTGGTCAATAAAGCCGTCCATCAGCTCAAACTCTTCCGCACTGTAGTCTTCCAGCAGGTGATGGTCATATTTGCCCATCTCTACCATGCGGGTGACCTGGTCAATCAGCTTTGGCGGCTCGAACTGGCCGTAGGCTTTTTTGCGCAGGTGGAAGATGGCCAGACGGGCAGCCATGTACTGATAGTCAGGGGCATCTTTAGAAATCAGATCAGCAGCAGACTTAATGACAGTTTCATGGATATCAGAAGTGCGGATACCTTCGTAGAACTGGATGTGGGATCGCAGTTCAACCTGAGAGACGGAGACGTTTTGCAGTCCTTCGGCAGCCCAGTCGAGAACACGGTGGATTTTATCGAGATCGATACGCTCGGTGCGGCCATCGCGTTTGGTTACAAGCAGACTCTGATTCATGTCGCGTTTTACCTGTCCTTAACAAATAGTCCCCACGTTTATACACAGATTTCTCATTGTGAGTAACTCTGTGGATAAACACTACATATAGGGGGTGGAAGAAACCTTGATAACAATATGGTGAGTATTCTAGTAATTTCCGCGTGCTTAACAAGGCTTGATTTTCGCGGCAAACTCCGGTTCTAGGGCTGGTATTTTTCCTAAGTCCACGTTTCTCAAGGCCCTGGGTCAATGTCAATGGGTTGAGATTTTTTTTAGAATCTTGATCGAGCGCGGGTTTCTTGTTCAGGTTAAAAAATTCGAGCTTTGGGGCGCTGAAAAAGTACGCACAATAAGACGCCTCACGGGCACAAATGGCGTGATGCGGTGAGATTAACCTGATCTTGATGACAGGGATAAGACGAAAACGATCTTATCTCGCGTCAGGCACTAAGATGGACTTATATATCGCACGTATATCGCACGGGCGGATCGGCATCCGCCCGTATAGCGTCACGACGCGTCGATGGCGCTGTGCGTATGCACCATATAGTTCACGTCAACGCCCGGAGCCAGTTTGAAGTGGTTGGTGATCGGGTTGTAGTGCAGGCCAATAATATGGCGTTCGCGCAGGGGAGTTTCATCGACCCAGTTCAGCAGTTCAGCCGGACGGATAAACTTTTTGATGTCGTGTGTGCCGCGCGGCACCATACGTAATACGTATTCTGCGCCGATGATCGCCATCAGCCAGGATTTGCTATTGCGGTTAAGGGTTGAGAAGAACACTTCGCCACCCGGTTTCACCAGCCGGGCGCAGGCATGGACCACGGAACGTGGATCGGGCACGTGCTCCAGCATCTCCATGCATGTCACCACATCGTACTGTCCGGCGAACTGCTCAGCGTGCTCTTCCACGGTCTGCTGGACGTAATCAATGGCTACGCCGCTTTCCAGTGCATGTAGACGGGCAACCTGCAACGGTTCCGCTCCCATATCCAGCCCGGTGACGTTCGCACCTTCACGCGCCATGCTCTCGGCGAGAATACCGCCGCCGCAGCCAACATCCAGCACCTTCTTGCCAAACAGGCCGTCAGCGTGTTGGGCAATCCAGCCAAGGCGCAGCGGATTAATCCGGTGCAAAGGCTTAAATTCGCCTTCTAAATCCCACCAGCGTGAAGCAACTGCTTCAAATTTAGCGATTTCACCGTGATCAACGTTCTGCGTACCCGCGTTTTGTTCTGATTTCATTGGGTTATTACTCCAGCCAAAGTTTGCCCCATTATACATGTTTACGCGTTGCGATGGGCAGGGGCGCGGGCCGGAGAGGGACAGAATGCAATAAAGCGGCCAAAGCAACGCTTTCCATTCAACACATGGCTGCTTTGTGATATACTTTCGCACCTTTGAATCCGGGAATAATACAGAAGGAAAGCGCCTCCATGAGCGACCTGGCCCGCGAAATTACACCGGTCAATATCGAAGAAGAGTTAAAGAACTCCTATCTGGATTATGCAATGTCGGTCATCGTTGGCCGTGCGCTGCCAGATGTCCGTGATGGCCTGAAGCCGGTTCACCGCCGCGTGCTTTACGCTATGAACGTCCTCGGTAACGACTGGAACAAAGCTTATAAAAAATCCGCCCGTGTCGTCGGTGACGTCATCGGTAAATATCACCCTCATGGCGACACTGCCGTGTATGACACCATCGTGCGTATGGCGCAGCCGTTCTCGCTGCGTTACATGCTGGTGGACGGTCAGGGCAACTTCGGCTCCGTAGACGGCGACTCCGCTGCTGCGATGCGTTATACCGAAGTTCGCATGTCCAAAATCGCTCACGAACTGTTGGCGGATCTGGAAAAAGACACCGTTGACTTTGTGCCTAACTACGATGGCACCGAGCAGATCCCGGAAGTGATGCCGACCCGCGTTCCCAACCTGCTGGTTAACGGTTCCTCAGGGATTGCCGTCGGGATGGCCACGAACATTCCTCCACATAACCTGACCGAAGTGATCAACGGCTGCCTGGCCTATATCGACGACGAAAACATTACCGTCGAAGGGCTGATGGAACACATCCCAGGCCCGGACTTCCCGACCGCCGCTATCATCAATGGCCGCCGTGGCATTGAAGAAGCTTATCGCACTGGCCGTGGAAAAATTTACATCCGCGCCCGTGGCGAAGTGGAAGTGGATGCGAAGACCGGCCGTGAAACCATCATCGTGCATGAAATTCCGTATCAGGTGAACAAAGCGCGCCTGATTGAGAAAATTGCCGAGCTGGTAAAAGAAAAACGTCTGGAAGGCATCAGCGCCCTGCGCGATGAGTCTGACAAAGACGGTATGCGCATCGTGATCGAAGTGAAGCGCGATGCGGTTGGCGAAGTGGTTCTGAACAATCTGTATTCACTGACTCAGCTTCAGACTTCTTTCGGCATCAACATGGTGGCACTGCACCAGGGCCAGCCAAAGATTATGCCGCTGAAGGATATTCTTGAAGCCTTCGTGCGTCACCGTCGTGAAGTGATTACCCGCCGTACCATTTTCGAACTGCGTAAAGCGCGTGACCGTGCTCATATCCTTGAAGCACTGGCCGTAGCGCTGGCGAACATCGATCCGATTATTGAGCTGATTCGCCGCGCTGCTTCTCCTTCTGAAGCGAAAGCGGGCCTGATTGCGCGTCCATGGGCGCTGGGTAACGTCTCCGCGATGCTGGAACGTGCCGGTGATAATGCGGCGCGCCCTGAGTGGCTGGAAGATGAGTTCGGTATCCGCGATGGTCAGTACTATCTGACTGAGCAGCAGGCTCAGGCGATCCTTGATTTACGCCTGCAGAAACTGACCGGACTTGAGCATGAAAAACTGCTCGACGAGTACAAAGAGCTGCTGGAGCAGATCGCAGAGCTGTTGCGCATTCTGGGCAGTTCCGAGCGTCTGATGGAAGTGATTCGCGAAGAGCTGGAGCTGATCCGCGATCAGTTCGGCGATGAGCGTCGTACCGAAATCACCGCTAACAGCGCCGACATCAACATCGAAGACCTGATCAACCAGGAAGATGTTGTGGTGACCCTGTCGCATCAGGGCTACGTGAAGTATCAGCCATTGACTGATTACGAAGCGCAGCGCCGTGGTGGTAAAGGTAAATCGGCTGCACGCATTAAAGAAGAAGACTTTATCGACCGCCTGCTGGTGGCCAACACCCATGACACCATCCTCTGCTTCTCAAGCCGTGGTCGTCTGTACTGGATGAAGGTTTATCAGCTGCCGGAAGCCAGCCGTGGTGCGCGTGGACGTCCAATCGTCAACCTGTTACCGCTGGAAGCCAACGAACGTATCACCGCAATCCTGCCGGTGCGTGAGTATGCAGAAGGCTTTAACATCTTTATGGCGACCGCCAGCGGTACCGTGAAGAAAACGGCCCTGAAAGAGTTCAGCCGCCCACGCAGCGCCGGTATCATTGCCGTCAACCTGCGTGACGACGACGAACTGATTGGTGTGTCACTGACCAACGGTAGCGATGAAGCGATGCTGTTCTCTGCCGCCGGTAAAGTGGTGCGCTTCGCAGAAAGCGCTGTTCGTGCGATGGGTCGTACTGCCTCTGGCGTGCGCGGTATCAAACTGGCAGAAGGCGATCGCGTGGTGTCACTGATTGTACCGCGTGACGATGGTGCCATCCTGACCGTGACACAGAACGGTTATGGTAAGCGTACGGCGAACACCGAGTATCCAACCAAGTCGCGTGCGACGCAGGGTGTGATCTCGATTAAAGTGACCGAACGTAATGGACCGGTTATTGGTGCGGTACAGGTTGTCGACAGCGATCAGATTATGATGATCACCGATGCCGGTACGCTGGTGCGTACCCGCGTGTCTGAAGTGAGCGTAGTAGGGCGTAACACCCAGGGTGTTATCCTTATTCGTACCGCTGAAGATGAAAACGTGGTGGGTCTGCAACGTGTGGCCGAACCGGTAGCAGAAGATGAACTTGATGCTATCGACGGCAGCGTCGCGGAAGGGGATGACGATATTGCCCCGGAAGTGGAAAGCGACGACGATGCACCTGAGGCCGATGACGAGTAATCGTTAAGGGTCTGATAAAAAAGCCGGTTCACTCTGAACCGGCTTTTTTTTACCTGAAAAACAGAACTTACTTAGCGGGCCGGGGCGCGAGAAAACCGTGGTGTTGCATAAACTGGCCGACGTCGGCCAGGGTTTTCTGGTGGATCACTTCCCGTTGCGCCGTTGGGGTTTCACAAATAAATGCCTCCCCTTCCTCTGCCAGAATCGCGGCGGCATTGGGCTGGCAGAGCGGTAGAAAGTCAAAGTGCCCGGCATCAGGCACGGTTATCAGCGGTAATTTAAGACGATCCACACCGAGATTCATCTTTCCGGTGGCACGAATAAAATAGTCTGCGGCGATGGTCAGCAACGGGATCTTGATGGTATCCAGACTGCTGCGGGTCAGTACGTAGCTCATGCCGGGGTCGAGGGCTATGACCCACTTCACCCTCGGATCGCGATAGCTGGCCGCCAGGCGCTGGTCGTCCGTGTTTTCCAGTCTGACGCCATCACGATAGTAAAACTGACAGTCTGGCATCTGTGGCATTCTCTGGCAGTAGTGGCTCATCTGCTGGCGGTTGGTGCGGGCACCGGCCAGCGCCAGCACGCTGTATCCGCCTTTAGAATGACCTATCGCGCCGATTTTTTCTGCATCGATGGTCTGCTGCCAGCGTGGAGCCTGAAGATAGTGGGTGAGCATAAAAGAGAGATCGGTTATCTGAAGGGTCAGATCGGTTTTTGGACTGGAATCTCCGGTGGTACTGCCGGGGTGGCTGGCGGCAATAACGATGGCACCGCGCGCTGCCAGAGGAACGGCCAGCCAGGCGAGACTGGCGTTATTACCGCCGCTGCCGTGGCTCAACACAATCAGCGGGAAACGGCCTGTTGCCAGCGGCGCATTCACGATAGCCGAGAACCCCGAAAAAACGCCATTCTCTGCCTGTCGCTGAGGGACTTGCTCGCTATGGCTGGGATAAAAAATACGCACATTCAGCGTGCGTGCGCGCTGGCTATCAACGATCGTTTCCTGCTGGCTGCCGACGGAATAGCACCACGCGGGGAGACTCAGTATCCATAGCATTGTGGAAATAATTAAACGCATCATATTCACTCGTCGTGTGGAAAAAGACTATTATCAGGACATTACAGGCGCCTGGCGTCCTCGATCGCGATAGAGTCCTATGCTGATACCGGTTAATTTTTTGCTCAGCCTGGTGTGCGTGTTGCTGTTGGTGCAGCGCCGATACACCGGACACTTGTTTCAACTGCTGCTGTGGTTGTGTCTGATGCACAGTCTGATTGCCGGGCTGGCTATTATGCTGCCCGGGGAAAAGGTCTGGCGCGGATTGCAGCCCATCACGGCGGCGGCACTGCCGCTGATGTGCCGTCTGGCGCTGGCACAGGCAACCGGGCAGAGCGTACACGCCTGGCGCAGTGCGCTGGTGGTCATGTTGATGGTCGCCTGCGTGCTGTGGCTGCCGCAGGGGATTGACTGGCTGCTGCCTGCCATCTGGCTGGGCTGTGCCGGCCTGATGTTGCTGCGGCTGAAATCGGGCAGCGATGTGTTGCCGGAGGCGGTACTGAGCGAGAGTGATCTGACGCTGCGCGGCTGGCGGCTGCTGGCGCTATTGCTGGTTGCGGTAGCCTTACTGGATATCACCGTGTCCTGGTTAATGATATTTGCGGCGGCGGAGGGAACCCCGGGACTGTTATTAGCCGGAAATCTGACCATCGCGGCGGTGATGTCGCTGTTGCTGTTGTTAAGCCGTGTACCTGTTGCACCGCCTGTGATCAAGGTGACGCGGGAGGCCAGTGCAGAGGACCCGGATATTGTGGCCCGTATTGATGCACTGATGCAGGCCGGGCTGTACCGGGAACCTCAGCTGAACCTTGCGCGACTGGCGCGCAAAGCCGGGATCCCGACGCGGCAGGTATCCGCGGCGGTGAATGCCCTCTATCAGCAAAGCGTGTCTCAGTATGTGAATGGCTGGCGTATCCGCGAGGCGGGGGAGCGTCTGGCGGGCAGCCAGCAGACGGTGATTGAAGTGATGGAGAGCGTCGGTTTCCAGACCAAATCCAACTTTAATCGCGAGTTTCGCCGCATCACGGGTAAAACCCCATCTGAGTGGCGCAAAGATGCCTGGGAACAGGCTGAAAATCACTGAAATAGCGGCCTGCGGGCGTGCTGATAACTGGCTTTTTTACCATGCTGACGCTACTGTATCGGCAATCATTTTCTTTTGTCCGTTATGGCTGCCAGTGGGTTACGCTTGAAATATCTTGTCTCTTTCCGAACGACGTTAAAGATCTCCCGCTATCTGTTCCGCGCCCTGGCGTTGATGCTGTGGACGCTGGGCGCACTGCTGACCACGTTTTATATCATTAACGTCATACACGAAAGAGAATCGCAGGTACGCCAGGAATTCAATACCAGCTATGATCAGGCTCAGTGGTATGTGCGCCACTCAGCGGACGTCATGCGTGAGCTGAAGTTTATTGCGGAAAACCGCCTGAATACTGCGACCAGCAGCCTTGATGGACTGAGCGGTGTCTCTGCAGGCAAAGCATCGCCGCCACAGTTCTACCCTCTGTATGCGGATTCCGACTGCAATGCAATGAGCAATACCTGGCGCAACTCACTGGAGCCTCTCAGTTATTTCCTGAGTTACTGGAAAGAAAATTTCGCTTCCGCCTATGAACTGAACCGGGTGTTCTTTATCGGTGGCGACAGCACCTGCCTGGCGGATTTCGGCCTGGGCACGGCATCCGTCGATCGTGAACGCGCGATGAAATCGCTGCGCGAGCGCATCCTGAAGTACCGTAATGGTAACGACGACGAGCGTAAAAACAGCCTGTTCTGGATCTCTCCGGCGGCACAGCCCGGCGTTGGCTATTACTACATGATCACCCCGGTGTATGTGGCCAATAAGGTCACGGCTCTGCTGGGCATTGAGCAGAGCATCCGTATGGAAGACCTGATCCTGCCGGGTAGCATGCCGGTAACGGCCACGCTGGTGGATCAGAATAATCAGCGTCTGCTCTCTTCTGCGCGCAATGGCCCGGATTTCTCAGCGGATGACCTGCCTGATGACGCCGCCTGGTTTGGCTATATTTCCGGCTACAATCAACTGATCATGAAGAAAAGTCTGTCACCGTCTTCGCTCAGTATCGTCTACTCGGTGCCGACCAATGTGATGATTGAACGGCTGAAAATTTTGATTATCAACGCCCTGTTGCTGAACCTGATCAGTGCGGTAGTGCTGTTTACGCTGGCATGGCTGTTTGAACGCAGAATGTTTTTGCCCGCAGAAGATAATGCCCACCGGCTGGAGGAGCACGAGCAGTTTAACCGTAAAATTGTGGCCTCGGCGCCGGTCGGGATCTGCATTTTGCGCACCAGTGATGGCACCAACATCCTCAGTAACGAGCTGGCTCATAATTATCTCACCATGCTGACTCAGGAAGATCGGCTGCGCTTAACCGAGATTATCTGTGGACAGCAGGTTAACTTTGTCGATGTGCTGACAGGCAGTAATACCAATCTGCAAATCAGCTTTGTCCATTCGCGCTACCGCAATGAGAATGTGGCGATCTGCGTGCTGGTTGACGTCAGTGCCCGCGTCAAAATGGAAGAGTCATTACAGGAGATGGCTCAGGCCGCAGAGCAGGCCAGCCAGTCCAAATCCATGTTCCTGGCGACCGTCAGCCATGAGTTGCGTACGCCGCTGTATGGCATTATCGGTAACCTTGACCTGCTGCAAACAAAATCTCTGCCGCCGGGCGTTGAGTCGCTGGTGACGGCCATGAACAACTCCTCCAGCCTGTTGCTGAAAATCATCAGTGATATTCTCGATTTCTCCAAAATTGAGTCTGAGCAGCTGAAAATAGAACCCGCTGAGTTCTCTCCGCGTGAAGTGGTGGCACATATCACTTCCAACTATCTGGCAATGGTGGTGAAAAAGCGTCTGACGCTGTGGTGCTTTGTCGACAGCGATGTTCCAGCCACGCTGGATGGTGACCCGATGCGTTTGCAGCAGGTCATCTCCAACCTGCTGAATAATGCTATTAAGTTCACTCATACTGGCGGGATCATCCTGCAGGTTTACGTCAAAGATGGGTATCTGGCTTTCCGCGTGCGCGACAGCGGCGTGGGGATCCCGGCAAAGGAGTTGACGCGTCTGTTTGACCCGTTCTTCCAGGTCGGAAGTGGGGTACAGCGTAACTTCCAGGGAACCGGGTTGGGGCTGGCTATCTGTGAGAAGCTGATCAATATGATGGACGGTGATATTGAGGTCGACTCTGAGCCGGGCATGGGCAGCCAGTTTATTATCCGTATTCCGCTCTATAACAGCCGGGTGATAGCGCCAGAGTTGCAGGACGGTCTGCACGATAAGCAGTGCTGGCTGGCACTGCGTAATGAGCAGTTGGCCACGTTCCTGACGCGCTTGCTGGGCGAACACGGTATTCAGGTGCAGCGCTACGAAGGCGAGGCGGCGGCAGATGACGTGATGATTACCGATCATGATTTCCTGCCTGAGCAGGCCGTACGTGCCACTATCCGCTTTGACAGTCGCCACAATGATGCACCACAGCATCTGGGCGCGGGGCACTGGGTTTGTGCGACAACCACGCCGCACGAATTACCTTCATTGCTGGCGCGGATCTACCGGGTGGAGGCGGATCAGCCTGAAGGCGGGCTTGCCGTACTGGCGAAAGAAGCGCAAACCGCCGCGCATGATGACATCCTGATCCTCGTGGTCGACGATCATCCGATCAACCGTATGTTGCTTTCCGATCAGCTCGGATCGCTGGGTTACCGCGTGAAAACGGCGCGCGACGGTCTTGATGCACTTAACGTGATCGGCCGTAACGAGATTGATATCGTGTTGACCGATGTCAATATGCCGAATATGGATGGTTATGGCCTGACACGACGTCTGCGCGAACTGGGGAAAACGTTCCCGGTGGTGGGCGTGACGGCGAATGCGTTAGCGGAAGAGAAACAGCGCTGTATTGATGCGGGAATGGATAACTGTCTGTCTAAGCCGGTGACGATGGATACATTACAGCAGGCGTTAACGTTATATGCGCAGCGGGCAAGAGAGAGCAGGGCGAACGTTTAAATCATAAAGGCTGACCAAAACAGAAGGTCAGCCCCTGCAGATGTAGGGGCGACCATTTTTCCGGTCGCCCCGTCAGTCTTAAACTTAATCTTTAACCGGTGACATGCTGACTGATGACAGATAGTTCAGCAGCGCAATATCGTTATCCACACCCAGTTTCATCATGGCTGATTTCTTCTGGCTACTGATCGTCTTAATACTGCGGTTCAGTTTCTTGGCAATTTCGGTTACCAGGAAGCCTTCAGCAAACAGACGCAGCACTTCGCTCTCTTTCGGTGACAGACGCTTGTCGCCGTAACCGCCCGCGCTGATTTTCTCCAGCAGTTTCGCCACGCTATCCGGCGTATACTTTTTGCCTTTCTGCAATGCGGCCAGAGCCTTAGGCAGGTCGGTTGGTGCACCCTGCTTCAGTACGATGCCTTCGATATCCAGATCCAGCACAGCGCTGAGAATGGCTGGGTTATTGTTCATGGTGAGAACAATGATCGACAGATCAGGATAGTGACGCTTGATATATTTGATCAGTGTAATGCCATCGCCATATTTTTCGCCTGGCATAGACAAATCTGTCACCAGAACGTTGGCATCAAGCTTAGACAAGCTGTTAATTAATGCAGTGGAGTCTTCAAACTCACCGACAACATTGACCCATTCAATTTGTTCGAGCGACTTACGAATGCCGAACAGAACAATGGGGTGATCGTCGGCAATAATGACATTCAGGTTATTCATATTATTGGTTACCTTGCTGCAGCAGGTCATTGACGTAATTGTCAATTTCACTGGTGGTATTTTTGATGTTTGAATCGTCACACTGTTCAATGTGATGTTCTAACGTTTCACAAAGCTGCTTGCCGGGTAATAAATTTAACATGGCAAACACGCCTTTCAGCCGATGCGCAGTCTGAGCAAGCGCAGTAAAGTCCCTGTTTGCGGCCTCATTATACAGTCTCTTGACATCATCGGGTACTGTATCGACGAAAAGCTGGAAGTAACCACTGGCGAAAAGTTGAGCCGTGGTCTGTTGTTCCGCATTTTCGTCACCCAGCTCGTCCTGAGCCAGTTGCTGTTCAATCAACGTCAGCAGCGCATCCTGCATCGCACTGCTGATATTGAAATTGACCCGGTACTGATTGGATGAAATCTGGCAGAAACCCGGTTCATCACCGGAGAGCAGTAATGACCAGGGCGTCAAATGCTCAGGTTCATCCGTTACCAGTACATCGTGTTCCTGACCGGAGAAACGTTCGTCTGGCGTAATGCAGTTCGCTCCCCAGTCTTCAAGCTGATGTACGACGATTTTACGCACGTCATCAACGGTAATATCAATCAGGGCGTTGACGCCCTCCAGGAGCTTCTCTTCCTGTACCAGCTGGGGTTCCAGCGGCGTATGGAGCTGGATGCTGTAGCGCGAGCCGATATCCGGGCTGGCGCTGATATCCAGATGGCCACCTAACTGTTTGCACAGTTGCTTACACAGGAAAAAGGCCATGCCTGAGGCTTGACCATAACGGTCCTGATGAGTCTCACCCAGGTACGGGAAATCCGTGTTCGACATTTCGTCAGCCGAAAGACCAGCACCAGTATCAACAATCTCAATCGACAGGCGATCCGGGCGATCGTCGGGGGCGCTTACGGTGACGCTGACCCGGCCCCAGGTTGTGGTGGTCACGGCATAGTGCAGCAGCGTGGACAAGATCTTACTGATTGCCCGACGATCGCCAAAACGCGTCTCATCGCTGCTGCGGTGATTGGCGATCATCAGCGTCAGACCTTTGCGGCGCATAACCGGTAGCAGCTCAGCCACCAGCTCATCCAGCAGGGTTTGCAGATTGAAACTGCCTGCGTCCGGGGTCCAGTCGAGGGTTTCCAGCTGGTTCAGTAACACAATATCGTCAACCAGACGACTGAGAGCCTGAGAGGCTTCCAGCGAGGTATCCACCTGTTCGTCCGGATGTGCGGCAGCCAGCGCTTGCAGGCTGGTGATCACCTCGTTCAGTGGACGCTGCAACGCGTGACCGAGATTCTGCAAGAGCTGTTGGCGTGACTGATGGTTTTTATCCAGCACCTGCTGTGCTTTTTGCAGCTTTTTGTTCACCAACAACTCACGATCCTGATCGCGCATCATAAACACCTGCGTATGCGGTGAAATCATGCTGCGGGCATGACGGATCTCATACACCTCGTTGTTCACCGTGGCCTGCAAAACACCCTGATGTTGATCGGACATATTGATGATTTTTTGCAGATTGAGATGCGGCAGCAGGTGCTCAGCAATTTTATTGCTGATAAGGGTGCGGTTATTGGCAAAATCATACACCAGCAGCCCCACCGGGAGCGTACCGACGATCTCTTCATTCAACAGGCGCAGCGACTCCAGCTCGGCACTCTGGTTTTCACTGGGGCGCAACGACTGCTGGCGCAGCAGGAAAAGACCCGCCAGTGACATCAGCAGCAACGCGAGATTAGCCAGCAGCGGCCACAGCAGATTATGTAAGGTATCTACCACCAGCCCGGTGATCGGTACACGATAGATCAGCTGTAAGGGTGTGCTGGCCAGTGAACCGGCAATTTCGATATTAGGGTTAACCCAATTGATGCGGGTGGTGCTGCTGCTGTCCTGATTATCATCCCCTTCGGCAACCGGGGTGGTATCCTGCTTTAGCTGGAAATTCTCCAGCGGCATATTCAGCGGAATAATGTCGTTCACCGGCAGATCGAAAGCCACCACGGTCGCCAGATGCCCCGGCTGATTGAAGGTGGTACGCACGGTGAAGTAGTGGTCATTCTGCCAGGTAAAACGGCGCAACGGCGAGAAGCTCTCACGCTCGTCCAGCGCATTAGCCTGTTGCAGCATCTCGGCGCGACGTGCCTCAACGATGTTGCTGATCGCGCTTTCTTTATAGCGTGAGGCCATATCTTTTAATGGCAGGGTAGAGACCAGGATCAGGCTGTTGTCCTGCCCGTTGAGGAAATACATCGACCAGGTGCTGTTCTCGGCACCCCATAAGGTGTCGAGATAGTTGGACATACGCAGGGTCATATCCAGCGTGCCACTGTCGTGTGAACCAAAAATCAATGCTTCGGTTTTACGCCGGGTTTTCTCCAGATAATAGACATCCTGACGTAGACGGGTTTCCTGCAAACTGTTGCCCGCCGTGCCCGCCGCATTGGCCGCCAGGTTTTCATAAATCTGCCAGGTGGCGAAGCGATAGGTATCAATACGCTTTTGCATCGCGTGAGTGATATCCGCCATCGCGTAGCGCTTTTCTGTCAGCCAGGCGTTAACTGCATTGTGGATCATAAATCCTGATGCCAGTACCAGCACCAGAATAAACAGTGCAAAGAAGCGCGTAACATTGCCGGAAGTCAGTGGAAATTTATATGGCAACATGCAGTGAAACCCCGGTTAACGAGTAATCTGTCGGGCGCTGGCAGCAACGACCAACAGCAGCGCCGCAATGCCGCTGAACGCGACGGACAGGCTGGATAATTGAGAAATAAAACCGACCAACGCGGGCCCTGCAAGAATGCCGGCGTAACCGATAGTGGTCATCGCCGCGATGGCCAGATTGGCGGGCATCACTTGCTGCTTTCCCGCTGCGCTGAACATAATTGGCACGGCGTTTGAAGCACCAAACCCCACCAGCAGAAAACCGACCAGCGTCCAGGTGGCATCCGGTATCGCCACTGCCAGCACCAGGCCACCCGCCGCGCATAATGAACCGCAGAATAACGTTGCTGTGCGCCCGAACACGTTGACGATGCGGTCGCCAAACAGGCGGCCAATGGTCATGGCGATGGAAAATACCGCGTAACCCAACCCGGCTTGTGAGGCGGGCAGGTCACGGTTATGGGTTAGAAACAGTGCGCCCCAGTCAAGAATGGCACCCTCGGTTAAAAACAGAATAAAACAGAGCACGCCAAGGAACAGTACCCAGCCGCGCGGCATCACAAACAGCGGCATATCGGGCTGGTGCAGACGCTGGCTCAGCAGGTGCTGCTGGCAGTAAAGCCACAGCAACACCAGCAAAACATTGATCATCAGTATCGACACTAACGGAGAGGCACCGAGCGCGAGCGCAGCGCTGACCAGTCCGGCACCCACAATCCCGCCCGCGCTGAAGAAACCATGAAACCCTGACATCATCGCTTTTTTAGCCGTTTTTTCGACCTCGACGGCCTGGATATTCATGGCAACGTCGATCAGACCGATGGCGGCACCGAAGATCATCAGCGCCAGCGCCAGTGTAGAAGGGCTGGAGAGCGTTGCCAGTAGGGGTAAGAGCAGCAACAGCAACAGACTGCCCGCTGCAATAACGCGTTTGCATCCCAGACGACCCACCAGCATCCCGGTCAATGGCATCGCAATCAGCGAGCCTAATCCAAGAAACAATAACAGGGTGCCGAGTGAGCCATCGCTCAGCAGGGCACGATCTTTCGCATAAGGAACCAGGGGGGCCCAGGAGGCCATGCCGATACCGGCGATTAAAAATACCGCACGCGTGGCACGCTGTGTTGCCAGCGCTTTTTCCTCTGAGGCAGAGCCTTCCAGTATCGTCATTGTATCCATTTTGCCTGTCGCGTAATCAACCCCATTTTTTACCACAATTGTTGCCAGTTAAGAAGCTAAACCCTGCCTGCGAAGGCGATGCCGGGCAGGGTGCAACACAGAAAGACAGGATGGGCAAAGTTAATAACCTGGATAAATAGGGCGGTGAATCAGAATTGTCCCTTAACGCCAGCTTTTAAGAAGGTTCCTGGCTAAGGCTGAGCCTCTTTTACTTAACTCAAATTATTGTGAGGGAACATAAAATGCCGATTTTTACTGTTGAACCCGGAGCGGGGTTGGTGGCTTTTTAAGCTATTGCCTGCTTGTGCTTACGGTCACGAATCAACATGAAATTTTCGCGTCATTAACCCCGCGTTATTACCACGGTTAAGTCGCTTTTATGCCTGAAAGTGTCTAAACGGCCATCATCAAACTAATTTTTCTGTTAACTAAATCAAATCATTAATCAGTGGTTGCACTATTTTTCAGCATTTTTTGGCAATTAATCGGCTACTGTACTAAACCATTAAATTAAAATAATTAATCGCATCGATAAATTTTAATCAAATCACACATTCATTTTATTAATTATATGTGAATGAGGAATTAAACAAAAAATAAGTCAGTTTCAGCAAATTTAAGCCATTTTTTTCAGGGAGAGTCACTCTCTGACTGTGCATCAGGTGAAAAGTAACGCCCAACACGGTGTGAAAATATTTTGTTTAAGGTGAGCTAAAAGTGAAGTTTTTTTTCACTTTTCTCGCGTTGAACTTCTAAATCCTGTTATCTGATGTACATGAGGTTACTAAAATGGCACAGCTCAATGATGGCCGCGTAGACATTCTCTCACGCGACGACGGCTCTATTCTCTCCCAGGCCAATGCGGGCTCGTCCAGGAACGTTCTCCTTAATCAACCCAGCATCGTAAAAGTGCATGGCACGCGCGAAATGGTGGCCGAATACGAGCGCCAGGGTAACGACCTCATTCTGCACATGAAAGATGGCACCACTGTGCGCTATCAGCAGTTCTTCTTGGATGACGTGGATGGCGATCACAGCGAACTGGTGTTCGATGACGGAGTTAATCCGCCGGAACACGCTCTGTTCCCGGTGACCAGCGAGTTTGCCGATGCGCAGACCGCGATGGTCATCACGCCGCAGTATGAATCCCTGGGAAGTATTGAACCTCTGCTGCTGGCTGATACCGGGGCGGGTCCGGGCCTTGTCACCGCTGCAGGTCTGGGTGCGCTTGGCCTGGTGGGGCTGGGTGCTGCCGCACTGGGTGGTGGCGGCGGCGGCGGTGGTGATGATGGCGGTAATGGCGGTGGGACCAACCCTCCCAATCCTCCTAACCCTCCTGCTAACGGACCGACACTGACCATTGGCACTTTCGCGGGCGATAACGTATTGAGCGCCGCAGAAAAAGAGACCACTCAGCTGTTAAGCGGTACTACCACCAACGTACAAGCCGGACAAACGGTGGTGATCGTGCTGAACGGCGTCACCTATAATGCGACGGTGCAGGCGAATGGTAGCTGGAGTGTGGCGGTTCCGGTTTCGGCCTTAGAAGCGCTGTCGAACGGTTCGGCGACCATTTCAGCCTCGGTGACTAACATCGCCGGCCAGTCTGCCAACGATACGCATAACTTTACTGTTGAAGTCTCTCCGGCGGCAAACGTGCCTCAGATTGCCATTGCTATTTTTGCCGGTAACGATGTGCTCGATGGCGCGGAAAAACTGACCTCACAAACCCTGAGCGGTACGACCGTTAACGTGCAACAGGGGCAAACCGTTACCGTTACGCTGAACGGAAAAACCTACACCGGAACGGTTGATGCTGACGGCGTATGGAGCGTGTCGGTGCCGGCGGCCGATCTTGCGCTGTTGTCCACCGGCAGTGCGACTATTTCTGCCAGCGTGAGCAATACGGGCGGCACGTCTGCCAGCGCCACTCACAATTTCAACGTGCAGGAAAGCACCACCCCAAGCGTCAGCATTACCTCGCCAGTCAGTGACGATGGCTATCTCAGTGCGACTGAAGCACAGGGCACGCTCACCCTGAGCGGGTCGGCGAGTGGCGTACCGGTGGGCACTGCCGTGTCTGTAACCCTGGGGGGGGTAAGTTATCCCGCTGTCACTCAGGCAGGCGGCAGCTGGACGGTAACGGTGCCGTCAGCCGACCTGCAACAGCTTCCGCAGGGCTCGAATCTGATTGTTGCCAGCATTACGCTGCCTAATGGCACCCTCATTGAAAACAGCACCACTGTCTCGGTGGATGTGATCACCACTGCGCCAGTCGTGCAGGTCGATCTGCCGTTTGTCGATGGTGTGTTAAGCGGCACGGAAATCGGTCAGCCGCAGACTGTGACCGGGACGACCGGCGTGACGGGCCCTAATCAGACGGTTTCCATCGATTTTAACGGTGAGAAATACCCCGGTACGGTCAATAACGACGGGAGCTGGAGTGTCACTATTCCAGCGGGTTCAGTGACCGATCCAACGCAAGGGACATTACCTCTGGTGGTGAATATCACCGATCCGGCGGGTAACACGGGCAGCAGCACAGTTGAGGTGACGGTGGATAATACGCCTCCGGTTGTCACTGTCGCGCCGTTTGACAGTGCGCTGAATGCCACTGACATCACGCAACCGCTGACAATCACTGGCAGCAGCGTTGGCGGTCAATCGGTGACCGTCTCTCTGGATGGTCAGACGTATACCGCTTCAGTGAATCCCGACGGTAGCTGGAGTGTGAACATTCCGGCTTCGGCGTTACAACAGCTCGATCAGGGGAGTAGCGACCTGGTTGTCACCTCTACCGACAAATACGGTAATACCTCGGCTGAAACCACCCTCCCGCTGAGTGTGGATACCGTGGCACCGACGGGCGTTACGCTGACGCCTGTCACTGATAATGGCGATAACTACGTTTCCGCTGATGAACTGGGCACCCTGACTATCAGCGGGACGGCGGAATCGGGCAGTATCATTCGCGTCTTCATCGGTGACCGGGAGCTGAGCCTGACCGGCAATGCGAATGGCAATAACGAATGGAGCATCGTGGTTTCTGACGCCGACAAGGCCGCTCTGGCCGACGGCAGTTACCCAATAAGAGTGGAAGCGTCCGATGCGGCAGGCAACGTGACGACGGCATACGGGAATGTCACTCTGGCCGTTGAACCGGGCAGCCAGCCGTTGATCGAGGTGAATACCTTTGCCGGAGACAACGTTCTGCAAAATGCCGAACTGGGTGTGGATCAGGAATTGAGTGGCCGGGTTCTCAATGTTGAGCAGGGCCAGCCCCTGATTGTCACGTTCAACGGCGAGCCATACCCGACGACCGTGCTGGCGGGGGGATTATGGCATGTCACCATTCCTGCCGATGCACTGGCAGGCCTGACTAACGGCCAATTTGTGAATTACGGTGTGTCCGTGTCCAATGCTGCCGGCGTCACCGCCCTGTTTGGCGGCAATTATCCCGTGATTAACGATCCGTTAGCCGTGACGCTGGCGATTGCGCCGGTTGGTGGCGATAACTGGATCAACGCGTCGGAAGCCGGGTCACCGGTGACCGTCACCGGCAGTAGTCAGGGCGTGCCGCAGGGCACCCTGCTCACCGTGACGTTTAACGATAAATCCTACACTGCCACCGTGGGTGCAGACGGTAAATGGACCACTGAAATTCCGCCTGCTGACTTCGTTGGGGTCGCTAACAATACTTATGACATTAAGGTCGAAGTTGCCACCGATCCTGGCATCAGCGCCACGCTGAACATTGGAGTGCAGGCCAACTTCCCGGACAATGTCACTGTCAACGCTGCCTTTGGTGGCGACAATATCCTTAATCTAACCGAATCAGCCACACCGCAGACGATCACCGGTAACACCGGATTGACACTGCCGGATCAGACGGTGACCGTTGAGATAAACGGCACCTCCTATAACGCCACGGTGAATCCTGCTACGGGCGCATGGAGTGTTAACTTACTTCCTGCTGATCTAGCGTTGCTGCAGCAGGGCAGCAACGCTGTGATCGTGACGGTGCGCGATGCCGCAGGAAATGAAGTTATCCATAATGCCAGCGTCAGCGTGGACACACTCGCGCCAGACCTGAATGTCGGCGCGGTAGCGGGGGACGGGGTGATCAACCGCACCGAACAGGGTCAGCCGCTGCCGCTTTCCGGGACAGCAGACCCGTTAAGTACCATTACGGTGGTACTCAACGGCGTGACTTACCGCACTGCCGCCGATGCAGATGGCAACTGGAGCGTCAATATTGCGCCATCGACGCTGCAAACGCTTGCTGATGGTAAATATGATATCAGCGTCACGGCTCGCGACAGCGGCGGCAATGAAACGACGACGCTGACCCCGGTCACCCTCGATACGGCTTCACCGTCTGTGACGGTTGCACCGGTTTCTGGCGACGGCTATCTCAATGCGCTGGAACACAATGCAGCGCTGGCCATTACCGGTACCACTGAGCCGGGTGCGACGGTGGTGGTGAGCGTCAATGGCGTTGATTACCCCGCCACGGTGGATGCTGGCGGTAACTGGACCGCAACCCTTCCCGCGAACGTCGTTACCGGCCTGGCCGACAATACCTACACCGTGACTGCGACGGCCACCGACCCCCTGGGCAACAGCGGCAGCAGCAGCCAGCCGCTGACGGTGATTGCTGGCGGCGGTTCACTGCCGACCGTCACCGTCGGTGTGTTTGCGGGCGATAATATCCTCGATGGCGCGGAAAAAGGGCTGTCTCAGTTTGTCACCGGAACCACCACGAATGTTCAGGCAGGCCAGACGGTCACCGTCAGCCTTAATGGTGCAAGTTACACCGGTCAGGTACTGTCAGATGGCAGCTGGAGTGTGCTGGTTCCGGCCTCGGCGTTGCATAATCTGGCGAACGGCACCGATAATTATACCGTCAGCGTCAGCGATGTGGCCGGTAACCCGGCCAGCACCAATGGCAGCTTCACCGTTGATAATACCTTCAGCGCCATCGCCATCGGGGTGATCAGCGACGACAATACGCTGAACGCCAGTGAGGCACTGTTGCCGCTGTCCATCCATGGTTTCAGCCGCTTTGTGGCCTCAGGCAGTTCGGTATCGGTGTCATTCCGCGGAAAATCCTATCTCACCACCACCAACAGTGATGGCAGCTGGACGGTCACGGTTCCACCTGCCGATCTGGCGAACCTGACCAATACCACGCTGTTAGTCACCGCCAGCACCGTTGATGTCAATGGCAATACCATCACCGTTGAGCATTCACTCAACAGTGAAGTGCTTCCGGGCTTCCTGCCGGAGATCAACCCGCTGTTTGGTGATGATTATCTCAATGCTGCCGAGGCGAGTAGTGCACAGACCATCAGTGGGTCGTCGGGCGTTGAGGGCGCAGGTCAGACGGTGAACGTGCTGATTGGCGGCATCACCTATACCGGTACAGTGGATGCGCTGGGTAACTGGAGCGTATCGGTACCGTCTGCCACGCTGCAAAACCTGCCGCAGGGCCCAAATACTGTCTCCGTGACGCTGGGTGATAATGCGGGCAACAGCGTTAAAGTGAATACCGACTTTACCGTGGATACTGTGGCACCGGTGGTCACGCTGGATCCGGTAGCGGCCGATAACCGCATTAACCTTGAAGAACAGAACGATATACAGACCATCGGTGGGTCAGGTACGCAGGGTGACCGTATCAGTGTCACACTGAACAACCAGACGTATGACGTTGTCGTGGATGGCACCGGGCACTGGGAGATCGAGCTGCCGGTTAACGCGCTGAAAGCGCTGACCGCGAGCAGCTATGAACTGCAGGTCACCAGCACCGATGAAGCCGGCAACGTGACCACCGTGGTCCGTACCATTGAGGTGGATATCACTCCGCCGCCAGTGACCGTCAATGCGGTTTCCGGGGGCTATATCAATGCGGCAGAGTCTATTCAGCCGCTGACGGTGACCGGCACCGGGGAAGCCGGCAATGTTATCCGCGTGGAACTGGCGGGAACCACGGTTACTACCGTGGTCGGTGCAGACGGGTCCTGGTCTGCCCTGATCCCGGGCAACGTGGTGGCCGGGGTGACTGATGGTGACTATACGCTCTCGGTAACGGCCGTTGATCCGGCGGGCAACACGACTATCACCAGCACCCCGCTGGTCGTGGATACCGGTGTGCCGTCCATTGTTGTCAACAATGTCACGCCGAATAACAGTATTGATGGCGCTGAACAGCAGGTGGACCAGATTATCACCGGTACGGCTTCGAATGTGGAAGCCGGTCAGACCCTGACGCTAACGCTGAGTGGCAATGGCGCGACGTACACCACCACCGCCCTCATTCAGTCCGGCGGCGGCTGGCAGGCCAATCTGCCGACAGAGGTGCTGGAGGGGCTGGCGAACGGATCGTACACCCTGACCGCCAGTGTCACCGACAAAGCGGGTAATACCGGCACCACGGATAAAACCTTCAACGTCGATGACACGCAGCCCGCGATTGCCGTCAGCCCGATCAGTGACGATGGCTACCTCAACTTCGCTGAGTCTCAGGCGGCAGAGGGACTGGATATCATTCTGACCACGCTGAATGTTCCTGCTGACAGCAGAGTGACCTTTAGCTTTAATGGCCTCCCTTATGATGGTTTATTGCAGCCGAACGGAACCTGGCTGGTCAACATTCCGCGTGCTGACGTGGGAGCGTTGACCAATGGCACCGTGACGGGTGTCGCGACCGTTTATGACAGCAGTGATAACCCACTGGCCACCAGCAACGCCTCGCTGATTGTGCACGTCACCAACCTGCCGAACCCAACGCTGGATACGCCGTTTGGCGATAATACGCTCACCAATGCTGAAGCACTTATCGGGCAGACCCTGACGGGCACCACCGGGGAACTGGGCGACGGTCAAAGAGTGATCATTAACATCGGCAACAGTGCGTTTGAGGCCACCGTTAACAGCTCCGGCGTCTGGACTCTGGTGCTGACCACGCAGCAGTTACTGGATTTGGATCCGAAGGGGGCGTCTTCCATTCTGGTTACGGCGATTGATGTGGCCGGGAACAGCGCCGAAGCCGGGCCGTCATCCGTCACGATTGCCACCGATCTGCCTTCTCTGACGCTGGGTACTATCGCCGAAGATGGCATTATCAATGCCACCGAACAACAGGCGCCGCTGGTGATTGAAGGCACCACCGCTGCGGGTAATACCGTGGTGATCACGCTGGAGGGTAAAACCTATAACGCGGTATTCGGCAACAATGGCAGCTGGACGGTAACCATCCCACCTGCTGACCTGGCCCTGCTGCAAGACGGTGGCTACGATGTCACTGTTACCGTCACCGATCCGGCAGGCAACAAAACGGTGGATACTGAGGTGGTGATTGTTGATACCGCCGCGCCAACGTACACCCTCGATCCGATCGGCGGTGACGGCATCATCGATCGTGTTGAAGTGACGCAGCCACTGGATATCACCGGTAGTGGCACCATTGGGGACAGCGTCAGCGTCACCCTTGGCGGCACCACGCTGGATACCACGGTAGGCAGTGACGGCAAGTGGTCGGTCACCTTCCCGGTGACCACGCTCGATAATCTCGATCAGGGGCAGAACCCGGTCACCATTGTGGTCACCAATCCGGAAGGCAACAGCGTGACGCAGAACACCTCGGTGATTCTGGATACCGCTGTTTCCAACGCGCTGCTGGTGAATCCGGTCGCGGGTGACGATGTGGTTAATGCACTGGAAGCGGCCGCAGGTCTGACCGTTACCGGTAGCGTACCGGACGGCACCACCAGCGTGGTGGTTACCTTTAATAACCAGTCTTATAACGCCACCGTCGGGCCTGATGGTCTGTGGAGCGCCACCATTCCGTCCACGGCCCTCACCGGGCTGGCCGACACGGGTTATACCGTGACGGTGGTTGCAACACCATCGGTCGGTGACAGCGTGACGGTCACACGTCCGATTGTGCTGGACACCACGCCACCTGATTTTGTGATCACTCCGGTATCTGATGGCTATCTGAATGGCACTGAGCTGGGGCAACCTCTGGCGATCACGGGGACCGGTACGCCTGGCGACAGCGTGCGCGTCACGTTGAACGGCAAGGTTTATCTGACCACCGTGGGCAATGACAACAGCTGGGCGGTGAGCGTGCCGACCGGCGATCTGGCGGGCCTGAACAGCGGTACCAACACCGTCAGCGTGGTAGTGAAAGATCCGGCAGGCAACACCTCAACCAGCAGCAGCAATTTCACTGTTGACACTATTGCACCGTCGTTGGCGCTGGATCCTGTCACCGGCGACAATATTATCAACGCCAGCGAGCAGCAAAATGGTATCGCCATCAGAGGTACGGGTGAAAATGGCGCAGCCATTGTGGTGACGCTGAATGGCAAAACTTACGAGACCACCGTTGGGGTTAACGGGCTGTGGTCGGTAGAGGTGAATGCAACTGACCTCGGCGCTCTCACGGGCAGCAGCTACCCGGTCAGCGTTACGGAAACCGATCTGGCCGGCAACAAAACTACCCAGACGACCACGGTGCAGATCAATACCTCGCAACCGACGATTACGGTTGATCCGTTTACCGGCAACGATATTGTTGATGGGGCAGAGCAGCATGTCAGCCAGAAACTGACCGGGACCACTACCAACGTGGAAGAAGGTCAACTCGTTACCCTCGCGCTGAACGGCGTCACTTACAGTGGCGTGGTACAGGCGAGCGGCGCATGGAGCATTACGCTTCCCGCGACGGCGCTGGAAGCCTTAAGCAACGGACAGCAAACCTATGTGGTTTCTGTCAGCAACAGTGCCAATACAGCGATTGAACAAACCGGAAGCTTTGAGGTGAACAACCTGCTTTCGGGCCTGGCAATCAATCCGATCAGCGGTGATGGTTTCCTCAATGCGCAGGAGGCGGCTCAGCCGCTGGAAATCAGCGGTACTTCAGCTAACTTCACGGTCGGTACTCTGCTGACGGTCAGCGTGGGTGGCAGCGACTTCCCGGTCACCGTTGGCGCAAATGGTCAGTGGACATTAACCTTGCAACCGGGGGCTATCCCCTTAGTGGATGGGCCGCTGACGGTAACCGTGAGCGGTACTGATGCGACAGGTTCGGCAGTGACCAGCAGCAGCTCGCTGGATGTTCACGTGACGAATCTCCCCAACGTGGTGGTTGATGCACCGTTCGGTGATAGCGTCCTGAATGCGACAGAGGCAGGCAGTACGCAAACCCTGACCGGCTCAACCGGTATCTCTGGCGACGGTCAGACGGTCACCATCACACTGGCAGGTATCACTTATACCGGCACGGTTGACGGTAACGGCAACTGGAGCGTGGCAATCCCGGGAACGGTACTGGCGGGATTACCGCAGGATACCAACAACATCGCGGTGCTGGTCAACGATGCTGCGGGTAATCCGTCAGAACTCACCGTACCGTTTAACGTTGATACCCTGGCGCCGGCGGTCACCGTTGATGTGATAGCGGGTGACGGGGTGCTGAATGCCGCAGAGCGTGGCGCCGACCTGGCGGTTTCAGGAACGGGTGAAAATGGCAGCAGCATCGTCGTGACGCTGAACGGCGTCACCTACCCGCCGGTGGTGGTGAGCGGCGGAATCTGGACGATAAACGTTCCTGCGGAAGATTTACAGGCTATTCCGGATGGCAGCTACGCGGTGAGTGTGACGGCGACGGATGCGGCGCAGAACAGCAGTGCCCCTGTCACCAGCACGCTGGTGGTGAAAGCGGATGTGGCGGATCTCCCCACGATTACGATTAATACCTTTGCCGGCAACAATATCGTTGATGGTGCTGAACAGCAGAGCAGTCAGTTGTTGTCCGGTACAACGACAAATGTCGAGCAGGGACAGACGGTGACCGTCACCCTGGGTTCGCAGGTCTATAACCCGGTTGTACAGTCAGATGGCAGCTGGAGCATCAGCATTCCGTCCGGTACCTTGCAGAACGGCACACCAACCATTACTGCCGCGGTGAGTGATGCTGCGGGCAACCCAGCCAGCAACACTCTCACTATCACGGTGAACACCCTTGCCTCGGGGATCAGTATCGATCCGATCAGCGACGGTTATCTCAGCGCCGATGAGGCTCAGCAGTCGCTGATCGTTACCGGTCATACCGCCAACGTGGCGACGGGCACCCCGGTGTCAGTATTGATTAATGGTCAGACCTTTACCGTGAACGTGGGTGCCGGTGGTGTGTGGAGTGCGCTGGTACCGGCAAGTGCGCTGGCGGGCCTGGCTGACGGCCAAACCATTGTTTCTGCCAGTACGCTGGATGCCAACGGTAATCCGGTTGCCAGTAACGCCACGCTGAACGTGGTTGTCCATAATCTGCCGCAAATCAGCGTCGATATCCCGTTTGGCGATGGTGTATTGAACGCCAGCGAAGCGGCACTGGGGCAGACGCTGTATGGCACCACGGGTGTGGCGGGGGCAGGACAAACGGTCTCCGTGCTTATCGGCACCACCACCTATACCGGCACGGTGGATACTAACGGTAACTGGAGCATTCCTTTGCCGTCAGCAGTCTTGCAAGGTCTGCCGCAGACAGGGGCAGATCTGGCCGTTACGGTCACGGATGTGGCAGGCAACAGCAGTAGCCAGACGGTGACGGTCGGTGTGGATACGGTCGCACCAACGATTACGCTGGATCCGATCGCCACTGACGGTGTGATCAACGCTACTGAAGCCGCGCAGGGTGTCACCATCAGCGGGGGCAGTACCGGTGCGCAGGAAGGTCAGGCAGTGAACGTGGTGTTCAACGGACAGACTTACACTACGACCGTTGATGATCAGGGGAACTGGAACCTGACTATTTCTGCCGATGCCCTGACCGGTGTGACCAACGGCAGCTATACGCTGACGGCCACCGTGACGGATGCCGCAGGTAACAGCAGCCCTGTCAGCACCAACGTGACGCTGGCTACCGGCGCACTGCAGCCAACGATTAACCTCCCGTTTGGCGATGGTTATCTCAACAATAACGAAGCGACTGATCCTGCCGGGCAGTCCCTCACGGGCACCACCGGCGCGATCGGTGCCGGTCAGACGGTGATTGTTACCATCGGCAGCCAGGCGTTCCCTGTTACGGCAGACATTAACGGTAACTGGACGCTACCGCTGAGTACCACACAGTTGCAGGCCCTCGGCGAGGGTAGCCTGCCCATCAGCGTGGACGTGACCAATGCGCAGGGCAATACGGGCAGCATCAGCAGTTCCGTCATCGTTGATCGGACTGCGCCAACGCTGAGTCTGGATCCGGTTGCCGGTGATAACGTGATCAACGGCACTGAAATTCTGCAAACCGTGACCATCAGCGGCACGGCATCGCCGGATGAAGCAGGTCAGCAGGTGAGCATCACCTTTAACGGTAACCAGCCTGCTTATATTGCGATTGTGCAGGAGGATGGTAGCTGGCGCTTTGATCTGCCGGGGAGTGCGACGCAGAACCTGGCCGACAATAGTTATACTGTGACCGCCACGCTGACCGACAAAGCGGGTAACACCTCATTGGTGGCCACGGAAACCGTCGAAGTGAGGGCAGAAGCCGGCGATCTGCCGCTGATTACCATTGATGCGATCACCGGTGATGACTATCTCAACACCAGTGAAGTGGGTCAGGCACTGCAGTTAAGCGGTACCACCACCAATGTGACCGATGGCCAGATGGTGGAGATTACCTTTAACGGGCAGACGTTTTACGCTGAGGTTAACGGCGGAGTATGGAGTTACCTGGTACCGGATACGGCAGTGGGAAGCATTGCGGATGGTCCGCAGCAGGTGAGTGTCTCGGTCAACGATATCTACGGTAACGTGGGCGATGATACCCGTGACTTTACCGTGATTGCGCGTGGTGACGATCTGCCTTCCATTACCATCAACCCGGTCACCAGTGATGACATGGTGAACTACAACGAGTCACGCGACCCGAATGGCGTCATCATCACCGGTAGCAGCCAGCATATTCCGGAAGGTGACACCATTACCGTGCGCGTTAATGGTAAAGACTATCCGGCAACCGTGGACAGCGACGGTAACTGGACAGCGACGATCCCGCAGACTGATGCGCAAAATCTGCCGCAGAACAGCAATGCCATTACTGCCAGCGGTAACGACGTTGCAGGCAATACCGCGACGGCCAATGAGAGCTTTACCGTTCATACTCAACCGCCACTGCTGGAAATCGACGCCAACCTGGTGACGGACGGTGTGCTCAGCCTGGCGGATGCTCTGACGGGGCTGGTGTTGTCAGGCAATACAGCGCCGAATCTCAACGTTGAGATCACCCTTGGGACCAATGTCTACAGCGTGCTCTCCGATAACCTGGGCAACTGGAGTACCACCATTCCAAGTGCTGATTTGCTGGCATTGGTCGACGGTGATCTGGGGCTCAGTGTCTCCGTCAAGGATGCGTACGGTAACACCACGGAGCAAATTCTCGACGTCAACGTGGCAGTGAACGCCCTCACGGAACTGACCCTGGAGACGCCATTCGTTGATGGCTTCCTTAACAGTACCGAAGTTTTAGTTGATCAGACGATCCGGGGCACGGTGGATAATCTGCCGAACGGTGCCAGCCTGGTGGTGACTGTCGGGACACAGATTTACTCCCCTGTGGTTCTGGATGGTCTGGGGGGATGGTCGGTGACTATCCCGGCCGCCGATCTGGCCGCGATGGGCAATGGGGTTATTCAGGTCAGTGTATCAACAGTGGATGCGGTGAACCCGGTGAGCGTATCGGCCGATGTCGAGCTGATACTGACCAATACGCTGAACCCGGTGATCAACCAGCCGTTTGTTGATGGTCTGCTGGATGTGGCCGAAGCCGCAGTGTCGCAGACGCTGACGGGCACGACTGGTGTGATTGGTGCAGGGCAGACTATCGTACTGACGATTAACGGCAACGTCTATGCCGCCAGTGTTGATGCCAACGGTGTCTGGACGGCCAACTTAACCCCGACAGAGCTGCTTGCTTTGGGCAACAGCACGGGGGCAGGCCATGAGATTGTGATTGTGGTCGGCGATGCGGCGGGCAATACGGCATCAACCTCGCTGGACTTCCCCGCGATTGTCACCGGATTACCGACGGTCACCCTCGATCCGCTGTCGCTGGCGGGTAACGGTATTCTAACGCTGAATGAAGTCGCTGGCGGGATCACGTTGGCGGGTAACGTGACCTTTAATGGTGATGCGGCTAACACCCATGTCATTGTCAATGTGAACGGTACGCCGATTGAGGCCACCATCAACGGTGATGGCACCTGGAGTCTGCCACTGTCGGGTGGCGTATTAGCCACGCTGCCGGACGGCAACTGGCCAATTACGGTGACGGTGACGGATGGCGTGGGCAACGTGGGGATCCCGGCAGATGCATCGCTGACCGTGGCGATTAACGATGTGCCCGTTCCGACCATTACCACCCCGTTCGTTGATGGCCTGCTCAATATTGCGGAAGCCGCGGTCGATCAGGTGTTGAGGGGATCGACGGGGGTATTGGGTGCGGGTCAAACCGTCACCGTCAGTATTGACGGCGCGGCAGCTGTGCCTGCCGTCGTTAATGCCAATGGTAGCTGGTCGTTGGATCTCAGCACCGGCCTGTTGTCTGGTCTGGCCAACGGTGAACACACCATTACCGTGGTGGCGACAGACGCCTACGGCAATGAGGCGGAGGTTGAGGGCAGTTTTGATGCGCTGCTGACCCTGCCTGTGCCGACCATTGTTAATCCGTTTGGCGACGGGCTGGGTATCACGGAAGCGGCGGGTACCATCATCGTGACCGGCACCACCGGCATTCCGGTCGTGGCTGGGCAGGATCAGACGGTTAAGTTGAAAGTGGATGTCAATGGCGTCGTTTATGACGGCGTGGTACAGCCAAACGGTGACTGGTCAGTCACTCTGCCTGCCGGAGCGCTAAATGGCCTGAATAACGACCTTCATCAGATTAGCGTGACGGTGATTGATGCGGCAGGCAATGCGGCGACGAAAACGCTCGACTTCAATGCCTATCTGACATTGCCGCAGCCTACGCTGGAAGTGCCATTTGATAATGGCTACCTCAACGTGGCGGACCTGGCGGGTACAGTCTTGAGCGGCACCACCGGCGCGGTTGGCGCAGGGCAAACCGTCACCGTGATCTTCAATGGTAATATCCCTATTCCAGCCATTGTTGATGCCAACGGTAACTGGACGGCCACGCTCACGCCGGGCGAACTCGCCGATATCGTGACAACTCAAGGCCCTCACACCCTTCAGGTCAGCGTGACCGATCCGGGGGGCAACACCAATACCCTCACCGAAGGCTTTATCATCGATACGGCTGCTCCAGTAATTAACGGACTGACCTTCGCCGGCGATAATGTTCTCAACTACGTCGAAAGCCTGAATACGCAGACGTTGACCGGGATTTCCAATCCTGCTGATGCAGGGGCCACTGTGACACTTCAAATTGGTACTCAGACCTTAACCGGCCAGGTGGGTGCCAACGGAGCATGGACGATTAATGTCGGGGTGACGGATCTCGCGGCACTGGTGACTGCAGGCGGTAATTACACGGTGTCCATTACTGACGTTGCGGGCAATACCACCAGCGTTAATGGCGCTGTCGGGTTAAACCTCAGCCCAACGCTTGACGGTTACATTACGCTGGCTCCTGTCAGCGGCGATAACATTATCAATGTGGCCGATGGCCCTAATACCCTTATCAGCGGGACGCTCAACAATGTCCCTCTGTCGCTGGGCGGGCAGATCACCATCACGGTGGGTGGCATTCTGGTCGATACCATTTCGGTCGATGCACTGCGCCTGAACAATGAGTTTACCTCCCAGACGCTGGTGAATGCGGACCTTCCGGCCGGTTCACAGCAGGTGGTGGTGACCTTTACGCCAACCGTTGGCGACCCTGTTGTCGCCAACACGACGGTTCTGATTGATATCACTGCGCCGACTGTGACGATCACGCAATTTGCCGGAGATAACATTCTCACCGTGGCGGAAGCGGCCACATCGCAGACCATTACCGGTACCTCATCGGAAATTGGCAGCACGGTTTCTGTGACGCTGGGAACCAAAACCTACACCGCCGTGGTGCAGGCTGGCGGCGCCTGGACGGTGAACGTGCCGTCTGCCGATCTGCAAGGGCTGGCTCAGGATGTGACCAGCATCAGCGCCAGCGTGAAGGATGCGGCGGGTAATACCGGGTCTGCGGTACTTAACAATGTGATTGTGGATACTGTCGCGCCATCGTTGCTTAATGTAGACGCCTTGCTGGGTGATAACGTCATCAACGCGACTGAATCACTGCTGACGCAGACGCTGACGGGGACTGTGTCGGGAGCCGATGGTCAAACGATTTATGTTTACCTCGGTAACAGCACTGTTCCTCTGGCGCAGGCAACCGTCCTCAATGGTGCTTTTGAGCTTGGGCTGAGCCCGACGGCGATCGGCGCCCTGTTGCAGGGCGGTAACGTGCTGACGGTGAAAGTGGCGGATGACCATGGCAACCAGACCAGTGCGGCCATCACGATTAATAAAGTGTTTAACAGCCTGCTGGGGCTGACAGTTGATACCGTGTTTGGCGATCCTGCGGGCACCGGAGGGTTCCTGAATGCGGTTGAGGCTGGCCTTAGTCAGCTGATCACCGGTACGGCCGTGTCCGCAGCGGGGGGATTCGTGTCACTCATGCTTCTCAATGGTGAGATATTGAAAGCCACAGTCGGCCAGGACGGCAAGTGGTCGCTGGCAGTGCCGCCGGCGGCGCTGGCGACCTTGCAGGAAGGGGCCAATACGCTGAACCTGGTGGTGACTGACGTCGTCGGTAACGTTGCCAGCGCGACGACATCGGTCACCACGATTGTCAATAATCTGCCGGTGGTTAACACGCTGACCAACCTGTTTGGCGACAATAACGTGCTTAACCTGCTGGAAGCGCAGGCCGGACAGACCATCGGCGGCACATTAAATGCGGTGGCCGGCTCGGTTGTCACGGTGACGCTGGGGGCTAAAGCGTATACCACCACCGTGCAGGCGGGCGGCGGCTGGAACGTGAATCTCTCCGCCACCGATCTGCTGGCGCTCGGGAATGGCAATGTGTCGCTGGGGGTAAAAGTGGTCGACCCGGCAGGTAACGTTGCCAGTAATAGCGCCAGCATCACCGTTGCGACGATCAAGCCAGAGATTATCCTCAACCCAATCCTGGGTGACGGCTTACTGAATATTGCCGATTTGAGCAATGTCGCCAGTCAGCTGGTCAGCGGTACGGTGAAAAATGTGGCGGCCGGTACCATCATCAAAGTGATGATCGGGACAACTGAGGTTGACGCGACGGTTGATGCCAATGGTAAGTTCAGCGCGGGCCTGACTCTGGGTCAGTTGCAGGGGCTGCAGTCCGGGCTGCTGGATATCAGTGCCTCGGTGAAAGACAGCCTGTCCGGTAATGAGTCCACCCTTAATGTTGTGGGCGGGCTGCAGGTCAGTCTGACTCCGCCAAGCCTGTCGTTGAACCAGACGCAGCTGTTCGGGGATGGCCTGCTGAATGCGGCGGATGCACTGGTTAATCAGCTGATCAGCGGCACCACCACGGCGGGGGCGCGTGTCGTGGTCACTGTTGGTGACAGCACTACGCCACTGCTCTCCGGCACGGCAGGGACTGACGGGGCCTTTAATCTGGCGCTGACGCCATCGGCGCTGGCGACCCTGTTAGACGGCGGTGTCACCCTTAAAGTGACCGTCACCGATACGGCGGGTAACAGCAGCAGCAGCACACTGGCGGGGACGGTGGGCATTCATGCTTTACCATCGGTCACCCTTAACCCGCTGTTTGGCGATGGGATATTAAGTGTGACAGAGGCCCTCTCTTCGTTAGGGCAGCTGTTAAGTGGTCATGTCAATAATGTCCCAACCGGTACCCTGGTCAGTATTAAAGTCGGTGGCCTGACTTTACAGGGGAGCACTGACTCCAACGGCAACTTCGGTGTGACACTCACATCGGCACAGTTACTGGGTCTGGCGACGGGGGGACTGACGGTGTCAGCAACCGTGACCGATGCGGTAGGCAATGTGGGCAGCAGCAGTGTCGGCGTCACCATCGGGGTGCATGTGGCACCGACGGTCACCGTAGGCACGCTGTTTGGTGATGGCGTTCTTAACGCCGCTGAGCTGGCGACAGCGCAGACCATCAGCGGTACCTCCACCAATGCGGTGGCGGGTTCAACGGTGAGCTTTACCCTGAATGGTATTGCTTACAGTACGACGGTGGGCAGTAACGGCAACTGGAGTATCAGCATTCCGAAAACTGCGCTGGCTGCCATACCGGACGGTCCGTTGACCATCACCGCCAATCTGGCTGACCCGTATGGCAATACCGCGTCCGGCAGCAACAGCGCCAGCGTGATTGCGCACAATACGCCGACCATCACCTTTGGCACGCTGTTTGGCGATGGGGCACTGAATGCGGTGGAAGCGCAGACGGCGCAAACCATCTCCGGTACGGCGTTTAATGCCGAAGGTTCGACCATTCTGGTTAACGTCGGGTCGAAGACCTACAGCACGGTGGTCGCCGCCAACGGCAGCTGGAGCGTTTCGGTGCCGTCGGTGGATCTGAAAGCATTGCCGGATAACACGGCGTCAATCAGCGCCAGTGTAATCAACGGGGCCGGCACCAGCAGCGGTACCATTACGGTTCCGGTGATTGTCGGTACCCACAGCACGCCGACGGTGACGTTAGGCAATACCGCGGGCTTCAGCGATGGTTACTTCAACCTTGCTGAATCCGGTACCGCACAAGTCATTACCGGGACGTCCACCAGTGCAGCGGGGGGCCGGGTCACTGTCAACATTGAAGGGATGTCATACACCGGCACGGTAGCCGCTAATGGGACCTGGAGTGTGACCATCCCGGCAGGAGGGCTGACCTCTCTGGCCGATGGGCAGCATACAGCGGCAATCACTGTTGCTGACCGCGCAGGTAACACCAGCAGCACCAGCGCCAGCTTCAACGCCGTGACGCAAAACCTGCCGGCGGTGAGCGTTGATGCGGTTGCCAGTCTGTTGAGTGTCTTGCTGACCGGGCTGACCATTTCAGGAGGAAGCCAGCGTCTGGCGACGGGGACCGCGGTGACGATCACGCTGTCGCAAAGCGGGCAAACCCAGACAATGACCACGACGGTAGGTGCTAATGGACGGTACAGTGCGAAGTTCGTCGGGGGATTACTCAGCACGTTGGATCTCAGCTCGGTGGTCACAGTGACGGCGGTTGATGCCGCAGGTAACCCGGCGACCACCGTCACCACGCTGCTGTTGGGTTCAGTGTTGCCGCTAGCCACTACCGCCTCGGTGATGATGGCGGTGGCCTCCGATGAATCTCTGGCGTCGACGGATACGTCTTCAATCAGTGCGGCCAGCACCAGTGAAGAGAGCACCACCACTACCGTGCATACGGCAGCGCGTGTGGCCTCAACGCTGGTGACCGACAGCGATACCAGCAGCACCGACCATGCCACCTCCACGGCGGCGGCCAGCACCACGGCCAGCAGTGAAACAGTGGCATCGACGGCAACGGATGACGGCAGCTATACCATTGGCGGGGTCACCATTACGCTGGCGGATGGTCAGACCGTGCACGGCGAATCGGTGACGGGTAGCGTAGGTAATGACACCATCACGGTGAATTCGCTCGACTTTACGCATATCGATGGCGGCGCAGGGACGGATACCCTGGTACTGAACGGTGAACATATTGCGCTGGATCTCACCTCGCTCGGTCTGAAAGTCGAGCATGTGGAGATTATCGACCTTGGCACCTCGGGCAATAACAGCATTAAGCTGGACTTGAACGAAGCGCTGAATATTACCGATAAACAGAGCGATGACCTGCTGATCAAAGGAACGCTGGGTGACCAGGTGACGCTGGCCAATACCGATGGTGGCGTCTGGGCCACCACCGGGCAACGGACGGTAGAAGGGCAGACCTTTGACGTTTATCACAACTCGGCGCTGTCGTCAGACAACACCCTGGGCGATGTGCTGATCCAGCATAATCTCCAGGTCCATGTCGTATAACGAAAAAATAACCCCTGCGCGGGTCGCATTCCCGCGCTGGGCGTCTAAAGTTAAGAAGAAGTGATAGATTGGTAGCGAAACAATCCAACAGCGGCTTCGGCCGCTGTTGTTCGTTGTGGACCTAAATAAACTAAGAAAGGTTTTTTTAAAGTGAGTAAGGCAGAAATTACAATAAGATATAAGGCCGCTGGCGAAGTGTAATTCCAGATTTTGGCCAGTAGTAATGTGCTGATGACAAGGCTAACGTAGGCCGCGCCAGCGCTACTATAATAGCTATTTTAATCATTTTCCTTGTTATGGATTGCATTGTGATCCGTTGTACACCGGGTGACGCTCGGCGCTATTTTTGTAGCGCTGGCTGATGTTTTGCGTGAAAAAAACGGCCTCTGGCTGGGCTTTTCTTCGCAAACGCTTACTCACTTTACCGGGTACACAAGGGGAAACACCATGACTCAGCCTGCATCTGGCTTCGTCGATATACTCTCTCGCGATAGCGGAAAACTGCTGTCTCAGAGCCAGCCTCATACGTCTCAAACCGTGCGGCTTGATCAGCCTTCGCTGGTGAAAATTCACGCACTGACCACCTCCGTTGTTGAGTATCAACAGCAGGGCGACGATCTGATCCTCCACATGCGCGATGGCAGCACGGTGCGCTATCAGCATTTCTTCACGGCCACCGACGGCGAACAAAGTGAACTGCTGTTTGATGACGGGGTGAACCCGCCGCAGCATGCGCTGTTCAGCAGCGGGCTGAATACTACCGATGCCGCAACGCCGCTGACACCAACCTATCAGGCACTGGCCAGCGTCGATGCGCTGCTCGGCGCGCCCGCCGCAGCGGAGAGCAGTGGAACCCTGACGGCCGTTGGTCTGGGGCTACTCGGACTGGCCGGGGTCGGCGGTGGCGTGGCGCTGGCCAGCCATCACAGCAGCAACGATGACAGCAGCAGTCAGAGTGCGCCTGCCAGCGGCGGTGACACCCCGGTGGTTGTGCCACCGGAGAGCGGCACAGGAACGGGCGGCAGCCCGTCACTCACCGTGACCCCGCTGACGGGTGATACGGTGATCAGTGCTGACGAGCGCCAGAGCGATCAAACCTTCAGCGGGACCTCCACCAATATTGCCGCAGGCAGCACCCTGACCGTCAGCCTGAATGCGCACACTTACAGCACGCAGATTGCCAGCGATGGCAGCTGGAGCGTCATCCTGCCTGCCGCAGATCTCCAGGCGCTGCCCGACGGCAGCAACACCATCAGTATCAGCTTCGTTAACGCCAGCGGCGGTACGTCGACCGCAAATAAAGTGATTACCGTTGAGCCGCTGACGCCCATCGGTGAGCCGCCGCATCCCACCCTCGACCTGCCGTTTGGCGATGGCATCCTGAACAGTGCCGAGCTGGCAACGCAGCAGACCCTGACCGGCAGCACGGGATCGACCGGCAGTGGGCAGAAGGTGGTGGTGACGATGGGTGAAGAAAACTACAACGCCACGGTGGACAACGACGGTAACTGGTCACTGAGTCCTGATTCGTATGCCCTGTATTTGATGGGCCAGGGGGAAAGCACCATTGTGGTCACCGCCACCGATGGCTGGGGCCAGCAGGGCAGCAGCAGCACGCCGATTGTTATCGACACCAGCGACCCACAAATCACCATGAATGAGATTTCGGGCGATGACGTGATTGATGCCAGTGAAAAGGGTGACGATTTGCTGATTAGCGGTTCGGCCTGGGGCGAAGCGGGACGGACCGTGGATGTGCTGTTCAATGAGCAGACCTGGCACGCGGTGGTGAGCAGCAGTGGCACATGGAATCTGGCTATCCCGGCCAGCGCGCTTCAGGGGCTGGACGATGGCGTCTATCGCGTGCAGGCCAGCCTGAGTGATGCCGCGGGTAACAGCACATCTACGGCGCACAACATCACCCTCGCAACCTCTGTTGATACCCTGCCGTCACTGAGCATTGACCCCATCTCCACCGATGATGCCGTCAACTACCGTGAAGGGATCTATGGGCTTGAAATGTGGGGCACCTCCAGCAACCTGCCTTCCGGCACGGTGGTTACACTGGATCTTGCGGGTAAAACCTATTATGGCAACGTCGCCAGTGACAATATCTGGCGCGTGTCGATCAATGACAGCGAACTGGCGGCGATCACCGACGGTAAATATACCTTTACCTTCAGCGCCACCGACCCCAATGGCAACAGCACCAGCGCCACCCGCGATGTCCTGCTAATCAGTCATTACACCAGCAAAATTGGTTTCACCGTCGATGACGTTACCCCGGCGGACGTCAGCGTGGTTGACGGCCAGGAGTACGTCACTATTGGCGGCACCTTCGCTGATACCTTCCCCATTAACTTGATCAGCATCCGGGTGGATGACTATCCGTATTACAGCGCGACCCTGACGGAGGATCACCACTGGAGCATCACCGTGCCGCTGTCCGGTTCCAATGTGCATGACGGGCTGAATTATATCTATTTTGGTACCTCGGACGGTGCCGGTAACTGGGTTGAACAGTCTGACCAGATCCACGTTGATCTGGGGAATGCGACGGACAGCGGATCGCTGCAACTCGCCAGTCTGGGTCTGGCAACGCAGAGCGATGCGCTGGTGGCCGCGACAACGCAGGACGACCTCACCGCCGTTCAGTCACTGCTCCTGACCGGGGACAGCCCGGTGGCGCTCAGTACCACCGACAGTGGTGTCTGGTCACAGGTGTTACCGGGGGGCAGCAGCGAACCGATGTCGGATGTGTATCACGCTCCCCTTCAGGAAAGCACGCTGGCAGACGTGCTGACGCAGCATCAATTGCAGTTACAAACCGCTTAATTGGGGGCAGAAGAGGCGGGGTATTTCCCGCCTCTGGCCCGGAACATAATGATCACAGGTGTCTGGATGAAAAATAGGGTGATATTGCTGTGTTTCACAACCTGTCTGGTTGGGCAGAGCGCACTGGCGGCGAAAGAGGAACCTGTTGCGGCATTTAACTGGCGCGCAGCACCCACGGAAGAGCAGATTGCCAGCCTGACGCTGCGTGACGCTATCCTGCGAGCCTTTGCACGTAATCCCAAAATTTCTGAAGCCGCTGCACAGATCCGCGTCGGTGAGGCCGAGTTGGATGCGGCGAAAAGCGCCTGGTATCCCCAGGTGTCGCTCGCAGCCAGCGGCGGGCGATCGCACCAGACCGACTCCTCCGGCAGCCTGAATAACAGCGGTTCGGGTGGCATCACCCTCAGCCAGTTGCTGTATGACTTTGGCCGTACCGGGGGGGCAATCGACGAGCAGCACAAGCTGTCCGATGCCTACCGCTATGCGCTTTATGACACCATGACCACCGTGGCGCAGGACACCCTTCAGGCGTATCTGGCAGTGAAACGCTACCAGGCGCTGGTGGATGCCGCGCGTCTGAATATCGCGTCTTTGCAGCGCGTCAGGGACATGGCAAAACTGCGTGCAGATGCCGGGCTAAGTTCCCAGTCTGATGTCCTGCAGGCACAAACCCGCATTGCCGGTATGAACGCCAGCATGGAGCAGTATCGCGCACAGGCGCGATCGGCGCGTGCGCAGCTGACCGTGCTGACGGGCGTAACGTCTGAAAACCTGCCAGAACTGCCACAGGCGTTGCTGAACCAGCAGGTGACACTGGACAAAATCGCCTATGAGAAAAGCGCTGCCGTGCGCAGTGCGCAGGCGAAGCAAGAGGCGGCGCTGGAGCGTGTGCGCCAGGCTTCATCCAACCACTGGCCGACCATTAAAGTCCAGGCTGGCCGCACCCGTTATGAAAATGACAGCCGATCCTACTGGGATGACGAACTGCAATTGCAGGTAGAAGCGCCGCTGTATCAGGGCGGGCTGGTGAACGCCAAAACTCGTGCCGCTGAGGGCGATCGTGAAGCGGCTGAGGCCGCCATCCAGCAGTCAAAACTGCAAATCAACCAGAATGCCTCTACGGCCTATGCCGACATGATTGGCGCGCAACAGCGTAAAGAGGCCGGTGAGCAGCAGTTGAGCAGTGCAGATCATACCCGTGAGGTGTATGCCGATGAATACAAACTGAATAAGCGTAGCCTGAACGACCTGCTGAGTGTTGAGCAGGATGTCTTTCAGGCTGACAGCAGCCGCCTGACGGCGCTCTACGATGGCTGGGATGCCACGGTTCGTTATGCCGCAGCGGTGGATAATCTGCTGGATATTTTGGGCATTGACCGGGAAAAGAACAGTGGACAAACGCTGCCGTCGCTGTGATGCGGCGCTCGTAAGACAACCAGATAAGGCCGTTTTTTATGACTAAACAAACCGCAACCACGGAAAACTGGATCGATGCCATGCTGCGTGTGGCCGCCCGCTTCGGTAAACCGGCTGATGGTAAAACACTGCGACAGCAGATGCGCTGGTTTGAGCACCTCACGCCGCCGCAGCAGCTGGAGCGACTGGCGGGGCTGCTCGGGCTGCATCTCACTATGACACCGCGTGACAAAATCCGCTGGCGTCAGGAAGTGACGCCCGTGGTGCTGATTATGGAGAGCGGCAGTGTGGTGGTGATTGAAGCCATTGATGGTGAAGGCAATGCCCGTTACTGGCTCAGTGACGGCGGTGACGTGGTGCGTGAAACCGAACTGGCGCTGCTGCTGGCACAAAGTCAGCAAGAGGTGGGGATTATCGGCGTGGCGGCACGTGGGCGCGATGCGCGTATTGATGAGTTCGTCCAGCCGTATAAAAAGCACTGGTTCTGGCAGAACTTCCAGGGAATGGGGCGCAAAATCGGTGAGATTTCCCTGGCCTCGATAGTCGGTAACGTGCTGGCGCTGGCGGGGATTCTGTTCTCCATGCAGATCTATGACCGGGTGATCCCCGCGCAGTCAGAAGCCACGCTGTGGGTGCTGTTTGGCGGCGTACTGATTGCCGCCGTGATCGAATATCTCATCCGTCTGATGCGTACGCAGGTGTCTGACATGATGGGAAAACGCATCGACCTGAAAGTCTCTTCCATGCTGTTTGCGCGTGCGATGAATATCCGTAACGAGGCGCGACCAAAATCCACCGGATCGTTTATCTCCCAGCTGCGTGAAATTGATCAGGTGCGTGAGCTGCTGACCTCCACCACCGTGGGGGCGGCGGCGGATATGCCGTTTGTCATCCTGTTCCTGTTTATTATGGCGTTTATTGGCGGCCCGCTGGTGATCGTGCCGCTGCTGGCGATCCCGCTGATCGTCATTCCCGGCCTGCTGATCCAGATTCCTATGGCGAAACTGGCCAAAGAGGGATTACGCGAAGGGGCATTGCGTAACGCCATCCTGGTGGAAACCATTGAAGGTATTGAAGATATTAAATCACTGCAGGCTGAACCCTATTTCCAGCGTCAGTGGGAGCAGACGCACGAAGTGAGCGCCGCGATTGGCATGCAGCAGCGTCTGTGGGGCGCGCGCCTCACGGGCTGGGCGTCAAGCGTGCAGCAACTGACCTACGCCAGCATGCTGGTGTTTGGGGTCTATCTGGTGCTCGATGGTCAGATCACCACCGGTACGCTGGTGGCGAGCAGTATGCTCTCTTCGCGCACCATTGCGCCGCTGATGCAGCTGACGATGGTGTTCTCGCGCTGGCAACATGCGAAAAGTGCGATGAACGGGCTGGATGAATTGCTGAAGAAACCGCTCGACCAGCCGGAAGAGGGAGAAATGGCGCACTGCCCAACGCTGACCGGTCACTACGATCTGCGTGGCGTGCAGTACAGCTACGATGAAGAAAACGTGAAAAACGTGATCACCATTAACCAGCTGCAAATTAAACCCGGCGAACGCATCGCTATCCTGGGACGTGTGGGGGCCGGGAAGTCGACGCTGCTGAAACTGCTGGCCGGGCAGGCGATGGCGACCCAGGGCAAAGTGATCGTCGACGGCGTGGACTTACGCCGCATTGACCCGGTTGACCTGCGGCGACAGTTGGGCTGGTTGTCACAGGATTCTCGTCTGTTCTTCGGCACCCTGCGCCAGAACCTGATGCTGGGCAACCCCCACGCCAGCGAGCAGGATATGTTACAGGCGCTACGCGTCAGCGGTGCACTGAGCCTGGTGCAGCAGGATGCGGCCAGCCTGGACCGCATTATTAATGAGGGCGGACGCGGACTCTCCGGCGGGCAGCGCCAGATGGTGATGCTCAGCCGTATGATCCTGCGCCAGCCGCAGGTGGTGCTGATGGACGAACCCACCGCGTCGATGGATGAACAGCTGGAAGAACATGTGATCAGTCAGATGAAAGGCTGGCTGAGTGGGCGCACCCTGATACTGGTGACGCATCGCCCGGCGCTGCTGAAAATGGTCGATCGCATTATTGTCATGGATAACGGCCGCGTGATTGCTGATGGCCCGAAAGATGACATCCTGAAACGTGCTACCGCGCAGACGGCACAGGCCCAACCGCCGGCGGCCAGTGCAAGAGGAGATGCCGCATGAGCCTTGTATTGATGGATCGCAGTCTGAAACAGAATGAACGGCGCACCTCGGCCATCATCTGGGTCTGTACTGTCGCGCTGGTGCTGTTTTTTGTCTGGGCACATTTCGCCATTCTTGATGAAGTGACGGTGGGAACGGGCAAGGTCACGCCGCTCAGTCGTGCGCAGGTGATTGAAAGTCTGGATGGCGGCATCGTCGACCAGCTCAACGTCCATGAAGGCAATATCGTCGAGAAAGGGCAGGTGCTGGCAAAACTTGACCCGACGCGTTTTCAGTCCAACTTTGGTGAGGCGGCATCACGCGCGCGAACGCTGCGCGGATCGGCCGAACGCTTAACCGCTGAACTGACGGGCGCGCCGCTGAAATTCAGTGCCGAAACGCTGAAAGAGCCGGATCTGGTGGCGCGTGAAACGCAACTTTACCAGTCGCGGCGGCGTAATTTGCAAGAGACCGTCAGCAATCTGGAGCAGTCAAAAAAACTGGTTCAGGATGAGCTGCGCATGACCCAGCCGCTGGTGGCGAAAGGGGCGGCGGGTGAGGTGGAAGTGATCCGCCTGCGCCGTCAGGTCGCTGAGCTTCAGGGAAAAATAGATGAGGCACGTAATGACTACGCGGTACGCGCACGCGAAGAGCAGGTGAAGAACAACGCGGACCTGGATGCACAATTACAGGTGATGACCGGGAAAGAGGATCAACTGACCCGCGCCACTATTTACTCACCGGTACGCGGCATCGTTAAAGATATTCAGGTCACCACCGTGGGCGGCGTGTTGCAACCCGGCGGTAAGCTGATGGAGATTGTCCCCCTTGAGGACCAGCTACTGATCGAAACACGCATTAACCCGCGTGATATCGCCTATATCCGTCCGGGGCTGCCCGCCACGGTCAAAGTGACGGCGTATGATTCGTCAATCTATGGCGATCTGCGCGGTGAAGTGGAGACGGTATCACCCGATACCTTGCAGGATGAGGTCAAACGTGACCAGTACTATTACCGGGTTTATGTGCGTACCGACAAGGCCGAACTGACCAACAAAGCCGGACGAAAATTCCCGATCGTGCCGGGGATGGTCGCGAACGTAGAGATTAAAACCGGCCAGAAATCCGTCATGGATTATCTGATTAAACCGCTGAATAAAGTTAAAGAGTCGATGCGCGAACGCTAGATTTTCGTCGCCAGATAATACCAGGAAAGAATAATTTCGCAGGGGAATAAAATACGTAAAAAAATGCCAGGCACAAAGCCTGGCAATATTAATAGGTGGTGCAACTCATTCGGGGTGAATGAAGATAATAATTCAATAAATGATGATAGCGCGCTAATAATACTGCTTCATGGCAGAATAATTTTATCAATCAGTGCGCATTGTTACATGTAGGTGTAATGCAATGAATTATAAGACGAATCTTATTTTTTGTCTTTAAGTGCGCAATTAGTTATCTATTTGTGCTGCGTAAAAGTTCCGCTTTATTTACATTAAGAAATGTGTTTACCCCCTTAAGAAACATTTTATGTGATTTAGTATCATTTTCTTGATGGATTATTACTCTCCCAAGCTTAACATGACACTAAGTGCTTAATTTTTACCTACAGCACGCAGTGGCAATATAAGACTTATAATCGAGAGGGTATTAAAAAATGAAACTTCGCGTTCTTTCTCTGATGGTCCCGGCGTTGCTGGTAGCAGGTTCAGCGGGTGCGGCAGAAATCTATAACAAAGACGGCAACAAACTGGATCTGTTCGGTAAAGTTGATGGTCTGCACTACTTCTCAGACGACTCCGGTTCAGATGGCGACCAGTCTTATCTGCGTTTCGGCTTCAAAGGTGAAACCCAGATTTCCGACCAGCTGACCGGCTACGGTCAGTGGGAATATCAGGCAGCCCTGAACACCGCTGAAGCCCAGGGAACAGCGAACAGCTATACCCGCGTTGGTTTTGCCGGTCTGAAATTCGGTGACGCTGGCTCATTCGATTATGGTCGTAACTACGGCGTGGCATACGACATCGGCGCATGGACCGACGTACTGCCAGAGTTCGGTGGCGATACCTACGGTGCAGATAACTTCATGTTCCAGCGCGGCTCGGGCATGGCGACCTACCGTAACAACAACTTCTTTGGTCTGGTCGAAGGCCTGAACTTCGCCGTACAGTACCAGGGTAAAAATGACAGCGATGCTGAAGTGGCGGGCAACCGTAGCGCTACCGCACAGAACGGCGATGGATATGGCCTTTCTGCCACCTACGACATCGGTGCGGGCTTCAGCGCTGGTGCTGCCATGTTCTCTTCTGACCGCACCAATACCCAGAACAGCAATGCGCTGCTGGGCAACGGTGACAAAGCAGAAGCTTACACCGGTGGTCTGAAATATGACGCGAACAACGTTTACCTGGCAGCCATGTACACCAAATCGTACAACGCGACTCGCTTCGGCAGCACGGATAATCCGGCCGCCTACGGCTTTGCCGATAAAGCAGAAAACTGGGAACTGGTTGCACAGTATCAGTTCGACTTTGGTCTGCGTCCGTCACTGGCTTACGTGACTTCACGCGGAACCGATATTCAGAACTGGGGCACCCAGAACCTGAAACAGTACATCGATGTCGGCGCGACTTACTACTTCAACAAAAACATGTCGACCTATGCGGATTACCAGATCAATCTGCTGGATGACAACAACTTCACCCAGGCTGCCGGTATCAATACCGACAACGTGGTGGCTGTAGGCCTGGTTTACCAGTTCTAATCCTCACCTGATACGGCCATTTTCCTGGCCGCGATAAGCCTGAGGCACAATAAAAAGCCGCCTCTGCGTGATATGACGCAGAGGCGGCTTTTTTGATCATGCCAGGTTCAGGCGGCCATCACGGCCACTTTTTTATCGCTCTCTTCTCCTTCTTCTTTCCCGGCGAAATGCTGCGTACTGCCTTCCAGTCCTGCTCCTCCGAGCGTCAGCAGTGAAAATCTCAACAGACGACGTCGGGCCTGGTTTTCTTTGACCGCATTTTTGTTGCGCATGACCTTTCCTCATTCTGAACAATAAGGGTTATCAAGCAGAAAACGTGCCAGGTTGGGGGAGAGCGGATTGAGGGGCGGTTCAGGTGGCTTGTGATACTGTGCGCGGCTCAGAGAGAGGCATGATGCACCAGGATGGTGCCGGTGAACTCACCCCGGTGCGGCCGGGGGAGTCTGGCATACCGTGTTAGCGGTGACGCGGACGCGGTAAGTGTCGGACGTGTGTCTGCTTGTAATGCTTAAAGCCTGCAAAGATAATCAGGGCGATTGAAGCCATGAGAAGCACGTAATAGATCATTATGGCTCTCCTTTAAGAGTGAATGATGGGCGTCACGAGTGCCCTGTACAGCTACCATCCTGGTGAGCAATGGCGGTAAGATCAAGGCATCGAGTCCTAGTTTTCCCTGCGGTAAAGCACGGTTCGGACCAGTTTTTAATCAAGGTTACAGGTTGATATGAAGAGTAAATGGCGGTTTTTTTTAGGTTTGATGGTGGTTTACTTGCTGACGTCCTGTGACAATCCTAAGCCATCAGCGGGATCTGAAGGGATGGTGCTCGAAGGTAAAACAATGGGAACATTCTGGAGGGTGAGCCTGGCGGGCGTCGCGCCTGAGCGTCGTGACGCCCTGCAAAAAGCGATACAGCAGCAGCTGGATAACGATGACCACGAACTTTCCACCTGGAAAAGTGATTCGGTTTTGTCACGTTTTAACCAGTATCGCGGCAGCGCGCCGCAGCCCATCAGTAACAACATGGCCGATATCATCACGCTGTCGTTACGCATCGGGCAGCAGACCTCAGGCGCGATGGATATCACGCTGGGTCCGTTGGTTAACCTGTGGGGGTTTGGGCCGGATAAACAGCCGCTGAAGACGCCGACACAACCTCAGATTGATGCTGCCCGCGCCTTAACCGGGCTGGAACATTTACAGGTGATCAACCGTGCCGGGCAATCCTGGCTGCAGAAAGACCTGCCTGAGCTGTATGTTGATCTCTCGACCGTCGGTGAAGGTTTTGCCACCGACCATCTGGCGCGGCTGATGGAGCAGCAGGGGATTAACCATTATCTGGTGTCGGTGGGCGGCGCGGTGCTGACGCGCGGCAAAAATGCCCAGGGCAATGCGTGGCAGGTGGCGATCCAGAAACCGACCGATCAGGAGAACGCCGTTCAGGCGATTGTCGACCTTCAGGGGCACGGCATCAGCACCTCCGGTAGCTATCGCAACTATTATGAGCTGGAAGGAAAACGCATCTCACACGTGATTGACCCGTCAACGGGTCGCCCCATTCAGCATAAGCTGGTCTCTGTCACGGTGATTGCCACCACGGCGCTGGAAGCCGATGGCTGGGACACCGGGCTGATGGTGCTGGGTACCGAGAAGGCCAAAGCACTGGCATTGCGTGATAAGCTGGCGGTCTATCTGATTTTCAAAGAGGGTGATCATTTCAGCCACTGGATGTCGCCACAGTTTGCGGCCTTTATCCCGCCATCCTCTCCACACTGATACGCGAAGGAGTTCCAATGCTCGATCTGTTTGCCGATGATGCCCCGTGGCAAGAACCGCTGATGGACGGCGCGGTGATCCTGCGCCGCCGCGTTCGTGACAGCGCCGCAGAGCTGATGGCACAGGTGAACCAGATTGCTGCGCAGAATCCTTTTGAACATCGCATCACGCCCGGCGGCCATAAGATGTCAGTGGCGATGACCAACTGCGGCGATCTTGGCTGGTCTACGGACTCACGCGGTTACCAGTACAGCGCCCAGGACGACGTCAGCGGCAAGCGCTGGCCCGCGATGCCCGCTTCCTTCCGGGAGCTGGCCGTGACCTGCGCCGCTGAAGCCGGGTTTAGTGGTTTTTCCCCCGATGCCTGTCTGATCAACCGCTACGAACCGGGGGCAAAGCTTACCCTGCATCAGGACAAAGATGAACGCGATCTGCGTCAGCCTATTGTGTCCGTATCGCTGGGGCTGCCAGCGGTCTTTTTATTTGGTGGTTTTGAGCGCGCTGACGCCTGCCAGCGCGTGCTGCTGGAGCAGGGGGATGTGGTGGTCTGGGGCGGGCCATCACGTCTGCGTTACCACGGTATTCTGCCGCTCAAACCCGGCATCCATCCGCTCACCGGGCCTTTTCGCTTCAATCTGACCTTTCGCCGCGCCCGCTAGCCCGCGTGTAAACGTTCCCGAATGAGAATTGTTATTGATCTCGTCTTGCTTCTCATTAAACTGCAAGCTGCTTTTTACCTGCCGGGACGTATTCATGGAGTTGCTTCACGTTGTTTATAAGCAGTATCGCTGGCCGTTTATTCTGGTGATCGTGCTTAGCCTTCTTAGCGCCGCGCTGGGGATTGGACTGATTGCTTTCATTAACCGCGAACTGATCGTCACCCTTAATTCCTCTGTGATGGTGTTACCGCAGTTTCTCGGACTGCTGCTGCTGTTGATGGCGGTTACGCTGGGTTCACAGCTGGCGCTGACCATGCTGGGCCACCATTTCGTCTATCGTCTGCGCGGCGAATTTATCAAACGTATTCTCGACACGCGGGTTGAGCGCATTGAGCAGATTGGTAACGCTCAGCTGCTGGCCAGCCTGACCAGTGATGTGCGTAATATCACCATTGCTTTTGTGCGTCTGCCGGAGCTGATTCAGGGGATCATCCTGACGATCGGCTCTGCGGCCTATCTGGCCTGGCTGTCACCGAAAATGATGGTGGTGACCTCCGTGTGGGTGGCGGTGACGATTATCGGCGGCTGGCTGCTGGTGGCACGCGTTTATCAACATATGGCGGTGCTGCGCGACACGGAAGACCGTCTGTATCACGACTTCCAGATTATTATTGAAGGGCGTAAAGAGCTGGCGCTGAACCGTCAGCGCGCGCAGCAGATCTTTGAAAACGTCTACAGCGAAGATGCAAAGACCTATCGTCACCATATTGTGCGGGCCGATACTTACCATCTGAGCGCGGTGAACTGGTCGAATATCATGATGCTGGGCGCCATCGGGCTGGCATTTTACCTGGCGAACAGCCTTGGCTGGGCCGATACCGCGGTGGCGGCGACCTACTCGCTGACCCTGCTGTTCCTGCGCACGCCGATGCTTTCAGCGGTGGGAGCACTGCCCACGCTGCTGACCGCACAGGTAGCCTTCGACAAGCTGAACACCTTTAATCTGGCGCCTTATGAAGCTGAGTTCCCGCAGCTTCCGGCGGCGAAAAACTGGCAGACGCTGGAACTGCGTAATCTGATGTTCCATTACGGCGATAACGGTTTCCACGTTGGCCCGGTGAACATGACGCTTAAGCGTGGCGAACTGGTGTTCCTGATTGGCGGTAACGGCAGTGGGAAATCCACGCTGGCGATGCTGCTGACCGGGTTATATCAGCCGGTATCTGGCGACATTCTGCTGGATGGCCAGGTGGTGGAAGCGTCCTCAATGGAGAGCTATCGTCGCCTGTTTTCGGCGGTGTTTACCGATGTGCATCTGTTTGACCGCCTGATTGATGATCAGGGGCAGGCGATTGACCCGGCGCTGGTACAGAACTGGCTGGAACGCCTGAAAATGCAGGATAAAATCAAGCTGGAAGGCAACCGCGTGCTGAACCTGAAGCTGTCGAAGGGGCAGACCAAGCGCCTTGCGCTGCTGCTGGCGACGGCAGAGCAGCGCGATATCCTGTTGCTTGACGAGTGGGCCGCCGATCAGGACCCGCACTTCCGCCGCATCTTCTATCGCGAGCTGTTGCCGTGGTTGCAGTCACTGGGGAAAACGGTGTTTGCCATCAGCCATGATGACCATTATTTCCTGCATGCGGATCGCCTGCTGGAGATGCGTGACGGCACACTGAGTGAATTGACAGGGGATGAACGCGATCAGGCTACGCTGGATGCCGTGAAAAGGACGGATACATTAGTCTAGGGGCGAGGTAAGGTTTTCGTAGGGGCGAGGCACGCCTCGCCCGTGGCAGGTAAAGGTTTTCGTAGGGGCGAGGCACGCCTCGCCCGTGACAGATAAAGGTTTTCGTAGGGGTGAGGCATGCCTCGCCCGTTGCCGATGAGGTCGAGGCGTACCCCGACCCTATGGTGATACTGACTTATCACAGCACCTTCGCCAGAAAACGACGGGTCCTCGGATGCTGCGGCTGGTTCAACACCTGCCCGGCGCTGCCTTGCTCCACAATTTTCCCTTCCACCATAAACACCACATTATCCGCCACCTCGCGGGCGAAACCGATCTCGTGCGTGACCACGACCAGCGTTGTGCCGGAACGCGCCAGCTGCTTAATGGTATCGAGTACCTCGCCGACCAGCTCCGGGTCCAGCGCCGACGTGGGTTCATCAAACAGAATCACCTTCGGATTCAGCGCCAGCGCGCGGGCAATCGCCACTCGCTGTTGCTGCCCGCCAGAAAGATGGCGCGGCCAGGCATCGGCTTTATGGCGCAGACCGACCGTGTCGAGCAGCTGCAAAGCCCGTTCTTCGGCATCGGCGCGTGACAGTTGCTTATGGGCCAGCGGCGCTTCAATAATGTTTTCCAGCACCGTGAGGTGGGGGAACAGATTGAAATTCTGGAACACATAGCCCACGCCGATACGCTGTTTGAGGATCGCTTTTTCCTTCAGCTCATACAGCTTATTGCCTTTACGCTGATAGCCAATATAGTCGCCATCAATACGGATAAAACCTTCATCCACGCGCTCAAGATGATTGATTGCCCGCAGCAGGGTGGACTTTCCCGATCCGGAAGGACCGAGGATCACCGTCACGGAACCGGGCGGTAGTTCCAGCGACACATCGTCCAGCGCCTTGAAACGGCCATAACTTTTACTCACCCCGGCAATCGAAATATGACCGAGAGTGGCATCGCTGTGCAGATCGATAGCTTCAGACATGATTAGCTCCTGACAGGGGTAACGGCGGCGCGCAGACGCGCAGAGGCTAGGCGGCTAACGGGTTCACGCGTGGCCCCCCGGGCCAGCCAGCGTTCCACATAGTGCTGGAACACCGATAACACCGTGGTGATCAGCAGATACCAGACGGCCGCCACCATCAGCAGCGGGATCACCTGCTGCGTGCGGTTGTAAACCATCTGGATGGTGTAAAACAGCTCCGGCATCGCCAGCACATAAACCATCGCGGTGCCTTTGGCGAGGCTGATGATTTCGTTAAAGCCGGTAGGAATAATGGAGCGCAGCGCCTGCGGCAGGATAATGCGCAGCGTGCGGCGCGATGAGGGTAACCCAAGAGCGGCAGCGGCTTCAAACTGCCCCTGATCCACGCCTAAAATCCCGCCACGAATAATCTCAGCGGTATAGGCGGCCTGCACCAGCGTCAGCCCAATCACCGCGGTGCTGAACTGCCCGAGCACATCAATGGTTTTATACTCAATCAGTGTTAGCGGGGTAAACGGAATCCCCAGTGAGAGCGTGTCGTACAGATAGGAGAAGTTGTAGAGAATAATCAGCACCACAATCAGCGGTAGCGAGCGGAACAGCCAGATATAACCGAACGCCAGCCCGGAGAGCAGCCAGGAAGGGGAGAGACGTGCCAGCGCAAGGCCCACTCCGAGCAGGATACTCAGCAGGCTGGCGATCAGCGTCAGCAGCAGCGTCTGGCCCAGACCACTGAGGATCGCCGGGGCAAAGAACCACTGAGCGAATACTGACCACTCCCAGCGTGGGTTAAACGCCACGGACTGGATCACCACGGCCAGAATAAACAGCGCGATCACCGCCCCCACCAATCGCAGCGGGTAGCGTGCGGGCACGACGCGCAGGGTTTCACTGGGTTTCATTGGCGGCTCCTGCATCGACGTTCTCGTGCAACGGCTTGGTAAAGCGCAGGCGGCCATCATGCGGTGGCAGGCTGTACTCTTCCGGGTCACGGCGGGTATCAAACTGCGGCTGATAACCGTGGGACAGATACAGTCGCACGGCCTCCGGCTGACGGAAACCGGTGGTCAGATACACCTGACGATAACCCGCCAGCAGGGCGCGGCGTTCCAGCTCCACCAGCACCTTCAGGGCCAGGCCCTGGCGGCGCAGGTCACTGCGCGTCCAGATGCGTTTCAATTCTGCTGTTTCGGCATCGAGTGCCTTGTAAGCGCCCATCGCAATAATGTCCCCGTCGCGCTCCAGCACCACAAACATCCCCCGGGGCGACAAATACCATTCGGTCAGTTCGACTTCGGCATCGCGTGCAAAGAAGTCACCGTAACGTGCGCTGTACTCACCAAATAACCCGTCGATAATCGGCGCCAGTTCAGGCGCCTCCGGCGACAGCTGGCGGAACTGTTCATGGCTCATGCTGACCTCCGTTAGTCGCCCAGGCCTTCCGGGTTGATTTCAGAATGGTCAAGACGCTCAATGCCTTCGCCCCAGCGGTTCAGCACCTTGTCGTACTCGCCCCCTTTGATCACGCCATTTAGCGCGGCGTTAACGGCAGTCACCAGCCCGTTACCTTTCTTCAGCGTTACGGCGATATGGGCCGCTTTCGGCCAGCCGCCATCCACGCTGCCCACCAGCCTGGTTTTTCCGGTCAGTGCGGCTTTCCATGCACCGATCACGTTCGGGCCGAAGAAGGCATCGGCGCGTCCGGACTGCAGTGCCAGCGTTTGCGCAGCATCATCCTTCACATAGTTAGGCGTGAACGGTTTCAGACCTTTCTTCTGATTTTCGGCATCCCACGCCAGCAGGATCGCTTCCTGGTTGGTGCCGGAGCCGACAATAATGCGCAACCCGGCGATATCTTCGGCTTTGGTCAGTGAGGTGATTTTACTGTCAGACTTCACGTAGAAACCGAGGGAGTCTTTACGGTAGGTGGCGAAATCGAACTTCTCTTTACGCGCTTTGGTCACCGTCACGTTGGTGATGGCGGCGTCATACTTACCGGAACTGACGCCCAGCGGCCAGTCCTCCCATGAGGTCGGTACCACGTTCAGCTCCAGCCCCAGGCTGTCAGCCACCAGGCGGGCGATATCCACTTCACTGCCTTGCAGGGTTTTATTGTCATCGGAGAACAGCGTCAGTGGCGGTGAGTTCAGTGCCGCAACGGCGACGGTAAACTTGCCCGGTACGGCCAGCTTAAGATCTTTCGGCAGCAGTTTGACGGCGTCCGGATTCAGCGGCGCGTGCACCGGCGTGGCATTGGCCTCGACGCTGATCCCGGTCCCGTTAATCTTGACGGTTTCTGCATTTGCTGTGGTGCCAAGCCACAAAGACGCGCTGAGCAGGCCCAGTAATACGGATGATTTTTTCATGATGAATGACTCTTATTATGGTGAAAATGCAGATGAATCGGGCCGTTCTCAGCCCGTTAAGCGATGTCCTTCAGCGCCGCTTCAGCCAGCTGGCTAAAGTATTCTGCGGCGGGATACAGCAGGGCTTCATCCGGGTTAAAACCAGGGTGATGCAGACCAAATTCACTGTTGCTGCCGATGCTGACAAAGGTGCCCGGCGTGTTATGCAGGTAGAAGGCAAAATCTTCGCCCCCCATTTGCAGTTCGGCATGTTGCACTGCGTAACCCTGACGGGCAGCCACCTGTTTGCTGAACTCGGCCCAGTACTCGGTATTAATCAATGCCGGCGGGCCGGCATGCCAGTTGAGGTCGGCACGTGCACCAAAGCCACTGGCGATGCCTGCAATAAGCGTGCGCAGGCGCTGCGGCAGCTCGCTGCGGATCGCCGCGTTATGGGTCCGTACTGTGCCTTCCAGCACCACTTTCTGCGGTAACACATTCCAGGTATTGCCGCCCTCAATGCGTGTGACGCTGACCACCACGGATTCTAGCGGGCTGTAACTGCGGCTGACCAGGGTCTGTAAGGCGCTGACGATCTGGCTGGCGATCACAATCGCATCCACCCCTTCCTGCGGCCGGGCTGCATGGGCACCTTTGCCGTGAATGTCGATGTCAAAACGATCCACGTTGGCGTAGAACGGGCCACCACGCGTCTCAAACGTACCGACCGGCAGTTCCGGGGCGTTATGCATACCGAAAATCGCTGCCACGTCCTGTAAAGCACCCGCTTTGATCAGCGTTTTCGCGCCACCAAAGCGTTCTTCTGCCGGTTGAAACAGCAGGCGAACGCGGCCGGGCAGGCTCTTTTCACGGGCCTTAAGCAGTTTTGCGGCACCCAGAATCACAGAGGTGTGCACATCGTGACCGCAGGCGTGCATCACGCCCTGATGCTGCGAGCGGAATTCGACCGGGACGATCTCTTCAATCGGCAGGGCATCGATATCAGCACGCAGGGCGATCAACGGCTCACCCTGACCGACTTCGGCCACGACGCCTGTCGCCAGATCAAAAGGCAGGAGGGTAATGTCAGCTTCTTTCAGCCAGCCGGTGATGCGTTCCGTGGTGGCAAACTCCTCGTTCGACAGCTCAGGATACTGGTGCAGTTCACGGCGCCAGGCGACGAGCTGCTGTGCAAGAGAGTGGCTCATGGTCCGGCTCCTTATGCGGCAACCAGCTGGTGGGTGGCCAGCAGTTGCAGGGATTTCAGGCGTGGAACACCTGCACTGATCGGGGTATCAATAATGAATTCTTCCACCCCGAAACGCTGATGCAGCGCGTCCAGATGGGCGTGAACCTCTGCGGCGGTGCCTTTCAGTACGGCGGATTCACGTGGTTCAATCCGGTACTGTTTCGCGCCGGACTGGCGAATAAAGGCCTCGGCCTGGGCCAGATTGCCGACCGTGACGCTTTGGCCGTTATCCACATGCACGCGGAAGTGCTGTAAATCGGCCGCCAACAGATCGGCTTCGGCTTCGCTATCGGCAACAATGGCCTGCACGGCCAGCAGCGCGGATTGTCCTTTGCTGTGTGTGCGGTAAGCCGTCAGGGCGCGTTCCAGTTCCTGCTTGTCGCCATTCAGGTGGGCGGCAAACACGAACTGCCAGTTCAGCTCGGCGGCCAGCTGAGCGCTGGCTTCGCTGGCACCCAGCAGAAAACGAGTTGCCGGGCGCGGTGGTACCGGCGTGGCCAGCAGCTGGTCTTCACCTTCAGGGGCAGGGGAGGCGCTCAGCCACTGATCCAGCGCGCGCAGCTGGCTGGCAAAATCCCCTTTCTCTTCCGCGTTTACACCCTGCTGTAATGCTTTCGTGGACAGCGGCAGCCCGCCCGGCGCTTTACCCACGCCCAAATCGACGCGGCCAGGGGCCAGTGATGCCAGCAAATTGAAGTTTTCCGCGACTTTATACGGGCTGTAGTGCTGCAACATCACGCCACCGGAACCGACACGGATGTGGCGCGTGTGGGCGAGGATCCAGGCGATCAGCACTTCCGGTGACGGGCTGGCCAGTGCGGCCGTGTTGTGGTGTTCTGCCAGCCAGATGCGGTGATAACCCAGTTCTTCCGCCCGTTGCGCCAGGGTCAGGGTTCGTGCCAGCGCAACCGCCGCGGTTTCGCCTTCAGCCAGGGGGCTTTTATCCAGTAAGCTCAGTCGGTAAGCCATAATGCATCCTTGAACGGTATCAGTTGCTGGCAATTATTGAAGGAGGGTCCGCTGCTGTAAAACAACAAATCTGGCTTATATCAGTCGGGAAATGGGATTAACCCACGTTTGCCGGGAATCGGCAAAGGCTGTGCGAAATGGGTATTTTGTCTGGCGGGGGGAGTCGGGTTTAATAAAGCTTCACTTGAAGCCTGATGCGACAGGCGGTTAACAGAGGAATAAATGATGAAAGGTATCTGGCTGCACTTCACGCGATTTTTTCAGGCACCCTCTGGCATGGCAACATTAGACAGCTGTCGGGTGATTGAGGCAATGATGCCGATGGTTGAGCTGTACGGTGTGGATCTACACGATCTGCCGTCGCTGCAACAGCGTCATCACGATGCATCCCGTTAATCTCTGCGCTGCTGCGGCCCGATAATCCAGGTGATCACCTGATCGGGTTGCAGTATGGCTCTTCCCTCAAAAATTCTCCCGACCACCATCTCCCCGGAAATTGTCTGCGTCAGACGCAGGCTGATGTGCTGTAAGTCGGCACTGCACTGAATCACTTCCGCTGCACTGAAATCCATAAACTGCAACACCCGCGGGTAAAGCGCCTTATACAGACTCTCCTTTAGCGAAAAAGCCACGGTCAGCGCCGTCGTAAAGGGAACTTCACTCAGTTCCAGGCGTGCTTTCTCTGCTGCGGTGATCAGCATGGGGTGCGTCTCATGGGCGACCTGCGGCGTCATAATACGTTCACAGTCAACGCCGAGCAGCCGATCCTGACGACGCGTCAGCAGTGCGCAGACCTGCTGGTGGGTGTGCGACAGTGACCCGTTGATACCTTGTGGCCAGATGGGGGCGCGATCGGGGGTATTACGCAGCAAAAACGAGGGAATACCCCAGCTTGTCAGCGCCTGTTGCAGGCAGTAGCGGCTGGCCAGATATTCAGCACGGCGCTTTTTGACTGCCCGCTGTAAGTGTTCAGGCGCAGGGATAGTCAGCGTGGTAAACAGGGATTCCGTGAAATGCGCGGCATCGTAGTGTGCATCCAGCAGATAGATATCGGGATGCTCGGCCAGCGGTTGCAGGGTGCAGTGTGAAATAAAAGGCGGGTAAGACGGGAGGTGCAGTGCAGTCATAGCCGCTAACCTGTTCAAATAAGATGATTTATTTAAACAGGTTAGTGGCTGGATATCAAAATAAAGGCGTTAATCAGTGATTAGGGGGGATCGCGAAACTTTTCAGTGAGACAACGAAGTGATCGTGGCCTTTGGAGATCTTGGCGCCACGATCGCACCACTGGCTGGCAAGACGAAAGAAGTCGTCACTACCGATGTCATAAGCCAGTTCCACTTTACTGATACCTGAATGAAGCAGTTCTTCTGCGTCTTTGAAGTTTTTTGCTTTGATAATGGCCATTTGAGTTATCCCTGTCTGACAGTGCGATGAAAGTCTAGCGACAGCGTATGATATTACTGTGACAGTTTTGTTTCAGTGATGAAGATTGAGAGTTTCGCCACGTTTTTTGACGGAAAAATGCAGAGAATCGACGAAAAAAAGAGCGTAAAAACAATGCGATCTCTTGCAGGGCGCGATCATTTTTTCCGAGCGACCCGTGCTGAGGGTGTGCATCAGGAGGCTGGCCTGCAACACTGGTCGACCGAAACAGAAGGTCGGCCATCCCGGTTCACCGTCAACGCTGGCCCAGTTACCCCCTCAGATCGCCCCAACTAAACAGTTAACGCCGTCTTACACGTCCCTACAGTTAAGGCTAATTATTAGTTATTTAGTCTTAAAAAAGTCTTTAGGTAGTGTGCTGTGTGATTTATTGACTAGTGTCAAGATTTGGATTCATTAATCCGATACAGTGACTTTAATTAGTGATGATGGTGACTTTCATCACATTTTTTAATTAGGGCATTAAGTTTATGAAAAAACTATTTATTGTTGCTGCTGTGTTATTCGCTGGATGTAGCTCTCAGGCTTCACGTTTGGCTTCCTGTGAGGCTCAAGGCATCAGCCGTGATACGTGCTACCTTGCAGAACAAAATCGTCAAGCGGCTATTGTCGGAGCTGCTGAAAATCAGGCTTTACGTAATGCAAGCACTGTAAAATTTCATGCTCAATCAGCGCATAAAGTCAAAGTGTGGAAAGGGTACGGCGTGGTCGTTAAGCAGGATAGTTTAGGTATCGTTTCTGTTGAGGGTAAGCCTGCTGTATTGACTGAATCAGCACCTAACGGAACTAAGAGTTATCAACAGGGTTTGTTTGATGTTGTTTTCTACCCATCCGGGAAAGTGTGGCTAATTAAATCTGGTGTTGTTCAGGGGGCTTTGAAATGAAACTAATGGTTCTGTTAGTGGTGGTAAGGTCTCTTACGGCATGAGCCACAATAAGCCACCAGGCTAAGGAAGGTTAAATATAGGTAAGTCATTGTGGGGTAAGATAAAAATTGGTCGGCACGGAGAGATTTGAACTCTCGACCCTCGCCACCCCATGACCAATATGGAAATGGAAATGTTAGCTTACTCAATATGATAGGTCATCATGCACATGAGATAATTGCATATGGCTACCATCAGACAACTTCCCTCTGGCAAGTGGAATGCACAGGTCAGGATTAAGGGATACCCGACTAAGACAGCTACACATTTAACGCGCGAAGAGGCTGAACAGTGGGCAAAAAACTTAGAACGGGACTTAAAACGAGTATCCCCACCAATAGAATTTTTGATTCCTTCATATCTTGAAGAAGTGATGATAAGAGAGGGTAAGCGAAGAGGGGCATATGAAACGACAAGATCCCGCCTGGCTGTTGTGGGGCGCAACCTCAAAGGAAAGCCACTGGAGGCGATAACCTCTGAAGACATTTCAACATATAAGGTAGAGCGACTTAAACAAGTAGCAGGCTCTACTGTCCGTTTAGAGTTACAGCTATTATCACGAGTGCTGCGCTGGGCTAGCACGGAGAAGGGTATAGCCTGTAGTGATGTGGTTAAGCCAGTTAAGCTCCCTAACGCTGGTAAACCCCGTACCAAAATTGTTGAAGAGTTCGAATATAGGATGATATTGGAACGCGCTAGTGAGAAGTCCAAAGCTATCATCATGCTTGCGTGGGAAACTGCTATGAGAAGGGGGGAGTTATTAGCCATCACTCCTTCTATGGTGGATTTTAAGCAAAAGGTTATCCACCTCTCTGATGAACAGACGAAGAATGGAGAAGGACGAGATGTTCCCCTATCTTCTAATGCGTTATCTTTACTCAGAGAGTTATGTGATGGCAGGCAGCATAATAGCAGGCTGTTTATATTAACCCCTTACGCTGTTACACAAGCTTTCAGAAGAGCAGCAAGATTAAGCCATGTGTACGGGGTGTGCTTCCATTCCTTGCGTCACACTGCTATCACTCGTTACGCTGAAATGGGATTTAACACTATACAGCTTCAGTGCATCTCCGGGCATAAAAGTATTAGTATGCTGGCAAGATACAGCCACATAAAGGCAAGTAAAGTGGCTGATCTGATGGGGTAAGATAAAACGGGTGAGCCATTTCTCACCCATGATTATTAATCTCTAACTAACTTAAGATCCATCATTTTGTTAATGCCTTCTGTGGTGAGATTCCATTTTCCTGCATTTATTTCAACTAACCCTAGGGCTAAAAGTTGCAAGCTAATCACTTGGTAATCGTCATCGTCTACATATGCTGAAAGACCATCGCTATTTGTGTTCTTTTTAATGAGTTCATTGATTTTATCCACAACATCTGAATCATTACATGTTTTGTATATAATAGGTGAGATGAAGTTAAATATATCGCTAAGCTTTTTAGTGATCGTCGAATTATAACGTTGAAATCTCATAATATCGTTCGAAATTAGTTCAAAATTTATTGTGAATTCCTTATCAAGTCCAGCAATGTTTTTTGGTATTGATGGAAGGTTTTTGTTTTTATTGTCGTCTAGTTCTTTTTGAATTTTAAGGTTCTCTTTTCTCAGCTCATTGAGCTCCTCAAGCGCAGACTCGTTAGTAATTTTATCTGCTCGAACCCAACCTACTGCTGGATAAGTTTTAATGGTTTTTGTCATGCTCAAAGCGACTAGGCCCGGAAGCTCTTTTTCAGATGACCATGTTCTTCTTAAGCGTCCTGTGGTGGCTTTAGTAATGAATGCTGTTAGTTTCTCTCTGGACTCTGGATTAATTTCTGACTTATTGACAGGTAATGAATCTGGACTTTCATGAGTTAATACCGTTACTTTTAAGCCTTTTTCAATAGCATAATCGAATTCTTTTTCAGTATAACTTAATCCATCTTCAGCAACTGAACCATACCTGCCACCAATGATGAGAAGATAATAGTCGCAGTCATCAATGATTTTTTTGATGAATTCCCACTGTTCTTCATCAATAGCTGGAAATAGCTCCATTCCCGCTGGGATACAGTCCATTTCCATGAGCGTTTGAATTACATGTTTACGCTCTTCTTTAAGGTCAGTAAAAGTGGAACTAACAAAAACTTGATATCGTTTATCCATGTCAAATCTCAGCTTTGCTTGTGTATAGTAAGCCATATGCGGCTAACGAAAAAGGTAACAACACTTGATAGCTTTAGTAGTAGCGCCTGTCAAGGATTGATAAAGAAATCTGTCGGTTATCCATGCATTAGGGGGGAGAGAGGCGGTAGGGAAATTGTCACAGACTATCCTTGTTTAGCAAGTTGTTGTTGTGACGCAGAGGGTGGAGCTATAGTTGTGAATTGAGTTCGGAGGATTTTTATCTTGCCATGAAAGCATTAGTGAACAAGGGGATAATTGGGTATTAGTGTGAAGTATAAGCCTAAGGTTAAAGGGTTATTCTGTTACATACCCTTAATTCTCTCTGTAAAGCATTCTAACGAGATCTGGATCATGGCAATGTCTTTGAGTGTCTTTTGGTTTTAATTCCCTTAAATTGGCTCTCAGTGCGTTTAAATCGCTTCTATCAATGTAATGCTATCATCACACCATGTATTATCTGAATTCAAACACAGAAACACTTGCAGGTTGAGAACTCAGCACCACCTATGGAAGTATTCAGCGTGGACCAAAGGCTTACGCAAGGGTTCACAAGAAGCGAAGGACGTGGAGGAGGCCTTTGGCCCCTCAGCTCTAATCCGTCGTCGTCTTGTTGAAGTCTTGAAGGCGTTTGAAGAAGAGGAGCTACGAAATCGCTCTGCTGACTATGATTCACCCTCTTGGGCATATAAGCAAGCAGATTCAGTAGGTTACGCACGAGCACTGCGAAGAGTGGTGTCAATCCTCGAAGAAAAGTAAAATTTATTTTCAAAAAGTTGAAATGTTTTCTGAAAAAAAGAGTTTATATAGAGAGAGAAGTGCTACACAGAGACTAAAAAAATGAGGTTTCTTTCTAACCTTTTTCGAAAAAAACGGTTATATAGATATAAGAGATGTTTTTTTACCTCTATCACTTGTAGTAGAACCTTAACATCCTTACGCACTCCCCGTTCGTTCAATGAACTCACTCAGGCCGTGCGGGCCTAAAGCACGCAAGAAGCTCACTCAGCCTTGAGGCCTCTCTACGCTCCTAAAGAAAGCACTTGATGTAAACGAGATGAAGCCAGCCTATCTGGCTGAATGAGTTTATTGCGTAACGCCGTAGGCATTCTATTGAACTTCTCGACATGTGCAGCTTTGCTGTGCATGTATGTTATTAATTTAATTCTTAATGAAGGGTTGAGTTTAACGCAGCAACGCTGCACGCTCTATATTTTCTTTAATCTAATTGTGAACCATGTTGGCACAAGATATCTACATGGGCAGATTACGAAAGTTGATACCTATGACAGTTTTAGAGATTCTTAATAACTACCTCCGAAATAAAAACCAAACAGGACAATAATAATGAAGGTTAAATGGTTGGTAATGGATGGTCAGGTGATGGCTATCGATGTGCATACTGGTGAAATCATCAATGATACAATTGATACACTCCCGCTTGAGTATGATGTTAATGATTGCGTCAGTGAGGTTCTAGATGATCTTTTTGGAAGCTCTCTAAATACTACCTCCGAAATTAATCCTGAGGTGAGAGGGCGTAAGCCTAAAAGAATCTCTAATCAGTATTCCTCTTTCTTTTGTAACGTTCAATACTGCGAAGATACCGGGCGAAGCAACATGCCTAATGCGTTGGATGATTTGGTTTACTCAGCCTCTACCACATCATCAGGGAATACCCGAGTTCCTATTAAGCAGTTAGTGAATGTTATGAGAGGAGAAGAGTTATCGGTTAAGTCCATTCAGGCTTCACTTGGGAAACGTCGTATCATTAAAGGGGGTGATGCACCAGGGGAGCGCTATTGCCGCTCTCTTTTGGAGTCTGCTGAATGTCTTATTAAACGTGTTGAGCTTCATCAGGAGCGTGGCATTATCAACCTTAGTGATTCTACGTCCTTCCAGTTTAATGCTGACAAATTAGCGTATGAAAGATCTCAGGGGGCTTCTAATGGGGTTCTATGCCCAATTGAGTTTACGAAGGGAGATAGGCGGTCAATTCGACATTTTGCCAGAACGGGTAATGACGCTAGGTTGAGTCAGTATATCCAAAACGTAATCGAGCACTCAAAGCGCATGATGGTACGTATCCATCATTTAATTTCAATGAATTCTTTTTAGAATGATTTCACAATTTTGTAAATCACTAGCGCTAATTTATTTCTTACTAAGAGTTGTTAGACCTGTTTCAGCAGATGATAGGTCAATCTAAATTATAATAATAAAAAAGGATTAACAATGTACGAAGATATTCGAAATAACAAAACAATTATTTTTGACGAAAAGGTAAAGCCAACAATTATTGAGTTAATTGAATATGGTTACGGCTTAACTGCGTTAGCTAATGCTTTAAACAACAAAGGCATCCTGACGCGTTGGGGACAGCCTTGGACAATTGACAGTGTGAAGAAAACCCTCAAGCGCCTTGATTTAAAAACTTTATAAGAGAGGCGCTATGTCAGGGTTCGCAAACTCACCCGTCTCCTATGCAAAAGATAAAAAATATATTACCCCACGCCATTTATTCACTAACACCTGGCGAGAAGGTTTTATTGATAAAATGGTTGAAAGAGGTTGTTATGACCCCACGAAAACTTTTAATTGGAAAGGAAGATAATAATGAATGTACCTGATGCTATTAATCAGTTGGTCAATGAAGGCTATTCGCAGGAACAAGCAATCCAGATGGTAGCAGATGCTGTAAGCATGATGGAACCAGCAACTAAAAACACACCTCTACGCAGGGGAGCAAGTGACAAAGAGGTATCGGCCTATTGGGCGCAGCTTCGCAGACAAGCAGAGCAGGAAGTGTGGATTCCGCCTGCTATCAGGGAAGCACAAGAGGCTGAAGCTAAAGCTCCCGATGCATTTGAAACTTTCAAACAGAACATGAGGGCGCGTAATCCAGCCTCCGCCTCACCTCTTCGTAATACGAGAGCGGCTATTGAGTGGTTCAAACAGCAACGCAACGGAGAGTAACCTTATGCGTAAAGGTTACGTACCTAAAACTCATTTCAAGGGTAACGTGAAACGCTCCAAATATACGGAGGAAGAGAACAAGCGCTGGAGGGGGTTTAATACGCATGACGGCGCTATGGTCTTTGCCTACAAGGGGCTTGTCATTGAGAAGCGCAACAGCCTCTACAAGGTGAGGGATGTTAAACTTGAAGGATTTCCTGTTGCATCAGTAGCTGGCATTTTCAACAACTCTCAAACGTTAAGAAGTGTTATTGAAGCTGGTCTGTGCCAATCCTCTGTGTCTAAGCTCGCGCGTCTAAGGGAGCGTAACAGGAACGTTAAATGTAATGATTGCGGAACGCCTTTCCTCTTCAGGAGAGAGCAGCTTGAAGACTATCTTGAGGGGAAAATTTTGCAATGCCCCTATTGTTACCATGAAGAGTGGGATGACCGCTTAGAATGGGCACCAGATGACAATTTTTATTAGATAATTTTTTGACGCTTTACACTCCCTAGGTGATTTGATTACCCCATCCTCATAAAGCCCTCATATACGCAATCTGATGCAGCAATACGCTGTAGGATGCGTCTTACCTATTGAATGCCCCTGTAAAGGGGCTTCTTCTTAACATCCCGTACAAGGCCCCGCATACACATAATTTCTGCTAGAAACTCAGAAGGTGTGATGCACTATAAGGCAACCCCCCCGTACCCCCCATCATCGTTCCTGACAGCACTCTTAATAAAAATAAAACTGACCCGTGTCTTAGCTAGACGGGGGTAATTTACTTGTATTCAATAGGTTACCTACGAGCGTACACACGGCTTAATGTGTCTCGCATGGAATGCGTCATTGGCAGGTCGGCACGTAGCGCAGCCTGGTAGCGCATAGCGAGCTAGCGAGCGAGGGAATGTAGCAAGGCGACATTCTCAATCGTATGGGGAGGATTTGCTGGATGTACTCATGTGTGAAGTGCAAGGTGCAAAAAAGCGGGAGAGGGCATGTGCAATGGGGTGTTGCACATGTGCAAAAATCTACATAAAGTAAAGGGGCTAACCTTACGATTAACCCCTTGACCTATCGGAGTAATTTGGTCGGCACGGAGAGATTTGAACTCTCGACCCTCGCCACCCCATGACGATGCGCTACCAGGCTGCGCTACGCGCCGACAGAGTCATCTATATTACCCAACTGCATCCTGATTGCAACCCGCTAACGCGTTGACTGCTCTAGATTTATACAGCTAATTTGCGATAAATCGTTTTTCGTCAGTGAGAACCTGTAACAACAATGCCAGCTGCGGCTTGTGATCTTTCAACGGCTGGCCCTGCAAATCCCAGGCAGCATAGCCCCCATTGTTATCCAGCGCCAGCGTCTCCTGCGGGGTGGTGATCAGCAGTTGATGATGGGTGCTGCTGGCAACCCAGTTGTGACGTCGCTGGGCAGCAAACAGATCCTCGCCCTGCGAGTAATCAACCGCTGGCGTGTTGACGTGCAGCAGGCGCTGCATCAGGGTGGTCATTATATCCTGATGATCTGTCAACTTATTGACGGTTTGCGCAGGGGTTTGCGGCCAGTGAACTACCAGAGGTACCTGCAACATTTCACGATTTCCCGGCGTGGTATCGCCTTCCAGCACCACGCCGTGTTGGGCGGTGATCACCACCACGGTGTTCGCCAGTAATCCTTTTTGTTCCAGGGTCGTCAGCACCGTCTGGATCTGCTGGTCTACACTGGCCGCGGCGCGATTGTAGTGACGAGCGCTCTGCTTATCGGCGCTATCACTGCTGTCAGACGTCGACAACGACAGGTAGGAGAACCACGGCGTCCCTTCGTTTTTATGTCCGTCCAGCCAGCGCTGCCACTGACGGGTGGTATCCGCATTCGACTGGCTCTGCGATGTCGGTAAAGAGAAGTCGGTGAGCAGGGCCTGGCGATACAGCGGCGAGTTGAAACCGTCGCTGGCAAACAGACCCAGTTGGTAACCCTGTTGCCCCAACGCCGTGATCAGCGTTGAGGGAATACGCGATGACAGCACGCCATCCATATAGCTTGGTGAGATGCCGTAGAACAGGCCAAATAATCCACTGTCTTCCGTAGCGCCTGAGCTGAAATGCTGGCTGAAGCGCACGTTACTTTCGGCAAAACGTGTCAGGTTGGGCAATGATTTCGCCATCGATGCTTCATTCAGCCCATCAACGGTAATCACCAGCAGGTTGTTACGCGTGCCTTTATCACTGAAGGTGATATCGCTGAGCGGATAAGCGACTGACACGGCTTCAGGGTTACCCTGTTGTACCAGGCGGCGTTGATATTCCTGAGCATCCAGCAGGCCGTGCTTCTCAAGGAAGCGTCGCGCGGTCATCGGATAAGAGAGCGGCAGGTTCGAGCGCTGCATAGTGATTGGACGGTAGAAATTGGCATCCGCCCAGATGTACATCAGGTGGCTGGCAAAGAAGGCGCTGATAAACAGCCCGGCCAGGGGTTTACCAAAGCTGCGACGGTTCAGACTGCGCAGTTTCTGCCAGCTCCAGGTGGCAAACAGCATCTCCACCAGGAAGATGACCGGTACGCTGATAAACATCAGTTGCCAGTCACGGGCCATCTCACTTTGGTCGGGGTTCACCACCAGCTCCCAGACGACCGGGTTCAGGTGCAGGTGGAAGCGGGAAAACACCGCGCTATCCACCAGAACCAGCGTCAGCCCGGCAGTCGCGATAATCGCAGAGAGAAAGCGCAGCAGGCGCTGCGACATCACCACAAAGGTCAGTGGAAATATAATCAGCAGATAGGCAGCGAAAACAATAAAGCTGAAATGGCCAATCCAGCTGCTGAATGAGTAGATGCGACCGGCCAGCGAGGCTGGCCAGTCGGAGACAAACAGGTAACGGCTACCCAGAATAAGCGCAAAGATGATGTTAAACAGGGCGAACCAATGCCCCCAGCTAATCATCTGGGACACTTTTTCACGGTAGCGCTGTCGATTTGTTACCATATCGGAATCAGGATCATCTCATCAGTGGGCTTGGTCATCGCGTACCGACGCCTGCAGGGCATCGGCAAACGAACGTGCCATTGCCTGGCGCTGTGCCGGTGACACGCTGGTGTTAAGTAAGTTGGTCACCATATTCCCCAATACCATCAGGGAAAGATCGGTTGGGGTCTGGTTTGATTCCAGAACCTGGACCATTTCTGCGAGGATCTTCTCCACGCGCTCGTTGCTGTAGCGGGATGATTGTGCCATAACGTCAATTTTATACTGAGGTTTAAAGGGCGCTATCTTACCGTAAGAACGTGCTTTTTTCTGCATTTTTATCGTAATGACGCGCGAATGAACTGTGCATCGTTCTGACAGTTGATCGTAAAGTCGCACAGTGATTGAATACGCGCCTGTGCTTAAAGGAGAGTTTACCATGAGTCTGGATATCACCCAGATTGCCCTTCACCAGATGATCAAGCGTGACGAACAGACGCTGGAGCTGGTGCTGCGAGATTCACTGTTACCGTCCAACGCGCCCGTGACGGCAATGATGGAAGAGCTGCATCGCGTTTACAGTGCCAAGAGCAAAGCCTATGGCCTGTTTAATGAAGAGAGCGAACTCGCCGATGCATTACGCAACTGTCGTAAGGGCGAGAATGATTTCCTGGCGTTTAGCCGCGCCGCCAGTGCACGCCTGCGCGATGAGCTAAGCAAGTATCCGTTCGCAGAGGGTGGCGTGGTGTTATTCGGTCACTATCGCTATCTGGCGGTTGAGTATTTGCTGATTGCGGTACTGAACAGCCAGAACAGCATGCGTGTTAACGAAGAGCTGGATATCAGCACGACCCACTATCTGGACATCAATCATGCCGATATCGTGGCTCGCATCGATCTGACCGAGTGGGAAACCAACCCGGAATCGACTCGTTACCTGACCTTCCTGCGTGGGCGGGTGGGGCGTAAAGTGGCTGATTTCTTTATGGACTTCCTCGGTGCCAGCGTGGGCCTGGATACAAAAGCGCAGAACCGTGGCCTGCTACAGGCGGTGGATGACTACTGTGCCGAAGCCAGCCTCGATAAAAATGAGCGGCAAAACTACCGCCAGCAGGTTTCCACTTATTGCAACGAGCAGCTTAAATCCGGTGAAGAGATTGAACTGGAAGGCCTGTCGAATGAGCTGGCCCCGCTGGGAGACAAAACCTTCCAGGCCTTTACTCAGGAACAGGGTTACGAGCTGGAAGAGAGCTTCCCGGCAGACCGCAGTACGCTGCGCCAGTTGACCAAATTTGCCGGCAGCGGCGGCGGGCTGACGATCAACTTTGACGCAATGCTGTTAGGTGAACGTATCTTCTGGGATCCGACCACTGACACGCTGACCATTAAAGGGACACCGCCTAACCTGCGCGACCAGTTGCAGCGCCGTACCAGCGGAAAATAGACGAAAAAAAACGCCGCATTAAGCGGCGTTTTTTTCACATCTAAAACGAACGGGCGATTAAGCGCGAACGAAGTCGATGTGGTGCAGTTTTGGCTTGAACGGGTGACGCTGAACAGCCTGCACTTTTACTTTAGTTTCTTTGCCATCAACAACCAGGGTCAGAACTTCGTCGTAGAAACCAGGCTTCGCCTGCAGGTTCATAACAGAGTCGTGGTCCAGTTCGATAGCAACAGCTGCTTCATTTCCGCCATAGATGATGGCTGGGAATTTGTTAGCTAAACGCAGGCGGCGGCTCGCACCCTTGCCCTGCTCTTTACGAGCTTCAACATTAATAGTGAACATTTTTAAGTCTCTTCAAGTTTTATTCCTGCTACAGGCGACCCAGCAACAGGTGGATTGTTCAGCTTTTATCCGGCAAAGCCAGTTAAAAGCGGGCGGAATTATACCCGGGTTTGCCTTTTCAGGCAATGTATTAAGTCGGAAAGCAGAGCAGGAGCGGCAATCCGTCTGTTTTAACGTAATTCGTTGGCCCGGCGGAAACGTCCCTGGTAATCAAACACTTTCTCGCGCACTTGCCAGTAATGGCGCTGTTTACGCGCGACGACGAAATCGGGATGACGCAGCAGCGGCTGAAGCGCAATGATATCGGCAGCGCTCTTCCAGCCCAGCGGTACGCCGGGTGCACGTTGATGCGGGCGCAGAAATAGCTGCTCAAAGGCGGTGCGCTGCGCCGGGGTTTTTAAACGAAAGCGCTCGCTGACTTCGGTCGCTTCTTCATCGAAGTAACGCACCTTCAGCCATTCGCCCTGGTCGTCGCTCCCGCTCTCCAGCACCATCGCCGCACAGCGCAGCACCAGCGCATCTTTCAGTTTCAGTGCGGCTTTCAGCATATCGTCAGGGTCAACAAGGATTGCATCACACTCCCGGCAGCGGCGTGCGGCAATATCATTTTCAGCATGACAGTGTGGGCAGTTTTTAAAGCGAAAACGGTAATCACACTGTTCACGCAGCCCGTCATCATCCTCCAGCACGCCCTGGCAGCGACGGCCAAAATGTTCGATAAGGGTGCCATCCTGAGTGGTTTTACCCCAGAAGGTATTGGCAAAACCACAGCCAGGGCAGAAAACCTGCACCGGCTGATTATCACTTTTACCCTTGGGCGCACCGACTTCCGGGGTAAAAATATCGTGGGGGTTACCGGCATAGTCGAGGATCAGACAGTCTGTTTTACCAGGGCTGAGCCGCAGCCCGCGTCCGACAATTTGTTGATACAGGCTGACTGACTCGGTGGGGCGCAGAATAGCGATAAGATCAACATGCGGGGCATCAAACCCTGTCGTCAGCACCGACACATTGACCATATACCGCAGTTCACGTGCTTTAAATGCGGCGATCAGCGCGTCACGCTCGGCAGCCGGCGTGCCCGCGCTGATCAGCGCTTTACTGCCCGGCAGCAATCCGAGCACTTCACGCGCATGGTCGACCGTGGCGGCGAAAATCATCACGCCTTCCCGCTGTTGGGCAAATTCAACAATCTGCTGGATAATGTGCGGCGTAATACGCTGTTGCTGTTTCAGTTCACGGTTGAGATCCGCCTCGCTGAACAGGCCGTTTTCCTGCGCCTGTAAACGACTGAAATCATACTGCACCACGGGCATATCCAGCCGCTCAGGCGGCACCAGAAAGCCGTGTTTGATCATATAGCGCAGCGGTAGCTCATAGATGCAGTCGCGAAAGAAGGCGCGTTCGTCGCCTCTGACCATGCCGTGATAATGGAACTGATAAATCCAGCCTTTGCCCAGGCGATACGGCGTGGCCGTCAGGCCCAGCAGCCGGAGCTGCGGATTATGCTGGCGCAGCTGATTGATAATTTGCTGGTACTGGCTGTCGTCGGCATCGCTGATGCGGTGGCATTCGTCGATAATCAGCAGCGAAAATTCGGCACTGAACTGCGCCAGATTTCGTGCTACTGACTGCACGCTACCAAACACCACCTTGGCATGGCTCTCTTTACGTTGCAGCCCGGCGGCAAAGATATCGGCCTCCAGCCCATATGCCTGATATTTACTGTGGTTCTGCGCCACCAGCTCTTTCACGTGGGCCAGCACCAGCACGCGCCCGCGTGCGACCCGTGCCAGTTCTGCAATCACCAGGCTTTTACCGGCTCCGGTAGGCAGTACAATGACCGCAGGTTGCGACGTGTGGCGGAAATAGCGGATGGTGGCATCCACGGCTTCCTGCTGATAGGGACGTAGGGTGAACGACATGAAGACCTGTAAAGCAGCAATAAAGGGACATTATGCCATGAAAGCGCCATAAGAATACGATCCCCTCTGTGCCTCAGCCCCTTCTGCCGCTATACTCCCTGTTCCATTCCGGATGAGCGTTCTGCGCCACATCAAAAGACGATTATCGTCAGTTTCCACTCCAAACTAATTACAGGCAGTGCAGAGTTAATGCGACTTGATAAATTTATATCCCAGCAACTGGAAGTCAGCCGTGTCATCGCCGGGCGTGAGATTCGTGCAAAGAAAGTGACCGTAGACGGTGACGTTGTACGCGATAGTGCATTTAAACTGAGCCCGGACAGCGCGGTTGAATATGATGGCAATCCGCTGCAACAGCAGCATGGCCCGCGCTACTTTATGCTGAATAAGCCGGTCGGTTATGTCTGTTCCACTGAGGATCCCGATCACCCGACGGTGCTGTTCTTCCTTGAAGAACCTTCCGCCTGGAAGCTGCATGCCGCCGGGCGTCTGGATATTGATACTACCGGTCTGGTGCTGATGACCGATGATGGTCAGTGGTCCCACCGCATCACGTCTCCGCGCCATCACTGTGAAAAAACCTATCTGGTGACGCTGGAATCTCCGCTCAGTGACGATACCGCACAGCAGTTTGCTGACGGCGTTCAGCTGCACAATGAGAAGACGCTGACCAAACCTGCTACGCTGGAAGTGATTGATCCGCATCAGGTACGTCTGACCATCAGCGAAGGGCGCTATCACCAGGTAAAACGTATGTTTGCCGCGGTGGGGAACCACGTCGTGGGGCTGCATCGTGAACGTATTGGTGCGATTGCGCTCGATACAGAGATGGAACCCGGTGAGTATCGTCCTTTAACCGCAGAAGAAATTGCCAGCGTCGGACTGACGCGTTAGTGAATTTTTGTCCAGCAGAGGGGCAGGTGAGTGGCAAAAGATAAGAATTCCTCCATGGGACTGGTGGTGATCCTCGGGCTGCTGGCGATGCTTATGCCGCTGTCGATCGATATGTATCTTCCTGCCTTACCGCAGATTGCCCGCGAATTCGCGGTGTCAGCGGGCAGCGTACAGATGACGCTGAACGCGTATATTCTCGGTTTTGCCCTGGGTCAGCTGGTCTACGGGCCGCTGGCTGACAGCTTTGGCCGCAAACCGGTGATTGCGGCAGGAACGCTGATTTTTGCTATTGCGGCTGCCGCCTGTGCTCTGGCGCAGACTATCGATCAGTTGATCACACTGCGTTTTCTGCACGGCCTGTCGGCGGCGGCGGGCAGCGTGGTGATCAGTGCACTGATGCGTGACAGCTACTCGAAAGAGGAGTTTTCCCGCATGATGTCCTTTGTCATGCTGGTCACCACCATTGCACCCCTGCTGGCACCGATTGTTGGGGGCTGGATGCTGCTGATCTGGAGCTGGCATGCCATTTTCTGGACCATCTCGGCGGCAGCGGTGGTCACCACGCTGCTGGTGGTGACCCAAATCAAAGAGACGTTGCCGAAGGACAAACGGCAACCGTTCAGCCTGCGTACCACGTTGCGTAACTTCCTCTCTCTGTTTCGTCACAAGCGGGTGTTCAGCTATATGCTGGCCAGTGGATTCTCGTTCGCCGGGTTGTTCTCATTTCTGAACGTCGGGCCGTTTGTCTATATCGAGCTGAACCATATTTCGCCGCAGGATTTTGGTTATTATTTTGCGCTGAACGTGGTGTTTCTGTTCCTGATGACGCTGCTAAACAGCCGTTGCGTGCGCCGCTTTGGTCCGCTGGTGATGTTCCGTTTTGGGCTGTTAATCCAGTTCTCGATGGGCGTCTGGCTGGTGGTGGTGAGTGCGCTGAATCTTGGTTTTATACCACTGGTGTTCGGCGTGGCGATGTTTATCGGCTGCGTGGCAATGGTCTCGTCTAATGCGATGGCGGTGATTCTGGAAGAATTTCCGCATATGGCAGGAACCGCCTCCTCGCTGGCGGGTACGCTACGCTTCGGCGTGGGCGCGCTGGCAGGCGCACTGCTCTCCACGATTACGTTCACCAGCGCGTGGCCCATGGTCAGCGCCATCTTTATCTGCGCCACCACGTCCATCTTGTTGTTTATCTACGCTTCGCGACCGCGCAAATCTGTCCCTGCGGGCTGACGAGTCGTGTAGGGCCGATCATGTGTTGCGATCGGCCCGTGCGAAAAATGTCTCCCGGCGTAATGACAACCCTCTCTCACCCCACTGGCTCCCCAAATCTCGCCTCCCGGCCTAAAAACCCTGCTCAGGATGTTGATTTTTTGTAAAAAAATTTCCATAAAAAAGTAACAACATTGCAGCGAAAACGGTTGTTATCACCCGGCGAACGCGGTAAATATAACGAATAAATGAGAGACATCTCTCAAAAATGGGGCCGGATACGTGATTTTTCATGTCAGCCGATGCTCTGACACAGGGTAAATAGTTCCAGTAATTAACAGGTTAATCTGTTAGCGAGAATTGATGATTTACCTTGTGAATTATTTGTGAAAATATTGTTTAAAAATCGCTCTGGGGAGCTCTGGTGAATACGTTACAACATTCAGTGGTACATCGACTGCCGCAACGCTATCACTGGTGTGCCGGCCCGGTCGGACAGGTCATTGAAGCACAGACCCTTAACGGTCTGAACGGCGATGACGATCTTATCGGGTTGCGCCTGCTGAGCCATAGCGGCGAGTCGGCATGGGAAACCATGCAGAAGATTGAGTCGGCGCTCGCGGAAATTCAGTTGGTATGTTCGGTGGTCGAGTGGGAAGGGGAACCTTGTCTCTTTGTTCATCGTGATGATGAATGCGCAGCAACCTGCCGACTGAAAAGTTTCGGCGTGGGTATTGCCGAACCTTTTCTTAGCGACCGCAGTGCCTGATCGCCATTCAGCGTCAGGCCAGCGTGAGTAACTGTTGTGTATAGCTCTGCTGCGGTGCGCTAAATACCTGCTCACACTCACCCTGTTCAACCACTTCCCCCTGACGCAGTACCACTACCTGATGACACAGTGATCGCACAACGCGTAAATCATGGCTGATAAAGATATAGGCCAGACGGTGCTGTTGCTGAAGCTTTTTCAGCAATGTCAGGATCTGTTTTTGCACCGAACGATCAAGCGATGAGGTCGGTTCATCAAGGATGATCAGCTGCGGTTGTAAGATCAATGCCCTGGCGATAGCCACGCGCTGGCGCTGCCCGCCGGAAAACTCAGAGGGATAACGCTGACGCGTCTCAGGGTCCAGCCCCACTTCCTGCATTGCGGTGATGACCCGTGCTTCGCGTTCAGCGTGACTCAGTTCAGGATGATGTACCTGCAAACCTTCGGCGATAATCTGCAAAACGTTCAGGCGCGGGTTGAGTGAGGAGTTAGGATCCTGGAACACCACCTGAATCTGGCGCCTGACGGGCAGCATTTTTTTGCGGTTCAACAGGTGCAGAGGCTGGTTCTTAAACCAGATTTCCCCCTGCGAATGCAGCAGACGCAGCAACGCCAGCCCGGTGGTGCTTTTACCGGAGCCGGATTCTCCCACCAGGCCCAGGCTCTCTCCTGGCCGCAGCGTGAAACTCAGTGACTTCAGCGCATGATGATAACCCACGGTGCGCCTCATCAAACCTTGTTTGATCGGGAACGCGACGGCCAGATTTTCCACGCGCAGCAACGGCTCGGCCTGCTCGTCAGCCGGATCCGGCTGGCCTTCGGGTTCCGCGTTCAGTAACTGCTGTGTGTAAGCGTGCTGAGGGGCGCTGAAAAGCTGATGGGTGCTGTTATGTTCCACGCCCTGACCGTTACGCATCACGGTCACACTATCCGCCAGCTGTCGCACAATATTCAGGTTGTGGGTGATAAACAGCAGGCCCATATTCAGCTCCTGCTTGAGCTCTTTCAGCAGGGTGAGGATCTGTGCCTGCACCGTGACATCCAGTGCGGTGGTCGGCTCATCGGCGATCAGCAGTTCAGGCTGCGTCAGCAGCGCCATGGCAATCATCACGCGCTGGCGTTCACCGCCGGAAAGCTGGTGCGGGAAATCATTCAGACGGCTGGCGGCCTGGCGGATGCCCACCCGATCGAGGCAGGTCAGCATCTCAGCGCGTGCGGCTTCACGGCGCATACCACGATGCAGTGACAGCACCTCATACAGCTGTTTTTCGATGTTGTGCAGGGGGTTCAGCGATACCATCGGTTCCTGGAAGATCATCGCGATGCGGTTGCCTCGCAGGCCCCTTAGCGTACTTTCCTCAGCGTGTAGCACGCTTTTTCCATCAAACAGAATATCGCCCTGCGGATAGACCACCGGCGGTGTGGGCAGCAGACGCATCACCGACAGGGCAGTGACACTTTTCCCTGAACCCGACTCACCCACCAGTGCCAGCGTTTCACCGGCATCCACGGATAGTGACAGCCCATCCACAACACGACGTTCTACGCCACCCTGACGGAACGCGATACTGAGATCCTGAATCGTGAGCAGCGCCATATCAATACACCTTGCTGGGGTCAAAGGCGTCGCGTACGGCTTCACCAATAAAGATTAACAGCGACAGCAGGATCGCCAGTGAGAAGAAGGCGGTCAGGCCGAGCCATGGGGCTTGCAGGTTATTTTTACCCTGTAACAGCAGTTCGCCCAGCGAAGGTGAGCCGAGCGGCAGACCAAAGCCGAGAAAGTCCAGCGAGGTCAGCGTGGTGATTGATCCGCAGAGAATAAAAGGCAGATAGGTCAGTGTGGCAACCATCGCATTTGGCAGCATATGGCGAGACATAATGCGCCAGTCGCTCACACCCATTGCCTGCGCGGCACGGATGTAGTCAAAGTTACGGGTACGCAGGAACTCTGCACGCACCACGCCGACCAGTCCCATCCAGCCAAACAGCACGGTGATCCCCAGCAGCCACCAGAAGCCGGGCTGAATCACGCTGGAGAGCAGGATAATCAGAAACAGCGTTGGCATACCGGACCAGACTTCAATAAAACGCTGCCCCCAGAGATCGACCCGCCCGCCAAAATAGCCTTGCACCGCTCCGGCGAAAATACCCATCACGCTGGAGGCAATCGTCAGCATCAGACCAAACAGCAGGGAGATACGTGTGCCGTAAAGAATGCGCGCCAGCACATCGCCACCGTTAGCATCGGTCCCGAGCCAGTTCTGCGTGGAGGGGGGCGAAGGGAAGGGCACGGTACTGGCAAAGTTAATCGTATCATCACCAAAGCGGATCGGTGCCCAGATGGCCCAACCATTCTGTTCCAGACGCGATTTCAGCCACGGATCCTGGTAGTCAGCCGGGGTTGCCAGCGGGCCACCAAAATCACTCTCCTGATAGTTGACCAGCAGCGGGAAGTAAGTTCGATCCTGATAATGCACCACCAGCGGTTTATCATTGGCTAACAGCTCTGCACCAAGACACAGAATAAACAGCACGGCAAAGATCCACAGCGACCAGTAACCCCGGCGGTTATGGCGGAATCGCGCCCAGCGCGCCTGATTAATCGGGTTTAAACGGCTCATTAGCGGCCCTCAAAATCAATGCGCGGGTCGACCAGCGTATAGGTGATATCGCTCAGGATATTCAGTAGCAGGCCAATCAGGGTGAAAATATACAGCGTGCCGAACATCACCGGGTAATCGCGCTGGATCGTGGCATCGTAGCCCAGCAATCCCAGCCCGTTGAGTGAGAACATCACTTCGATTAACAGTGAACCAGTGAAAAACATACTGATGAAGGTGGCCGGGAACCCGGCAATCACCAACAGCATGGCGTTACGGAACACGTGGCGATAAAGAATTTTTTTCTCGTCCAGCCCTTTAGCGCGGGCGGTAACAACATACTGCTTGCGGATCTCATCCATAAATGAGTTTTTGGTCAGCATGGTGAGCGTAGCAAAACCGCCAATCACCGTTGCCAGTACCGGCAGGCAGATATGCCAGAGATAATCGGTGACTTTGCCATACCACGGCAGGGAATCAAACTGCGGGGAAACCAGCCCGCGTAGTGGGAACCAGTCGAGATAACTGCCCCCGGCAAACAGCACAATCAGCATGATACCGAACAGGAAAGACGGAATGGCGTAACCCACGATGATCAGCGTGCTGCTCCAGATATCAAAGGCACTCCCGTTGCGCACCGCCTTTTTTATGCCCAGCGGTATCGAGACCAGATAAATAATCAACGTGCTCCAGAGCCCGAGCGTCACCGACACTGGCAGGCTCTCTTTGATCAGCTGGATTACTGAGCTGCTACGAAACAGGCTGTCGCCAAAGTCAAAGCGCACGTAGTTCCACAACATGGTGAAGTAGCGCTCATGCAACGGTTTGTCGAAGCCGTAACGTTTGGTTATCTCGGCAATCACTTCCGGGTCCAGGCCGCGTGAACCCCGATACTGACCGTCGCCCGGCGCGGCGTTAAGCGAGCTACGCCCGTGAGCCGAACCTTCGGCCCCGGCCCCGGGGAGACCGGTCGTCTGACCAAACTCAATATTAGCAATCGCCTGATCTACCGGGCCGCCCGGTGCGATCTGCACAATGAAAAAGTTGATAGTGATGATCGCCCAGAGCGTTGGGATAATCAGCAATAAACGACGAAGTAAATAAGCACCCACAGTCAGACTCCTTAGCGACGTTGCGCCGGCAACTGTGCGGCTTTGTTGACATCGTACCACCAGTTATCAAAACCCTGCGCATAGGTTGGGCGCGTGGCTGGCATCGAAAACTTGTTCCAGTATGCGTAACGGTCATTGGCGGTATACCACATCGGGATCATGTAATAGTTCCACAGCAGCACGCGATCCAGGACGCGGCCCAGCGGCAACAGTGCCTCGGCATTGCCCTGATTCTGATTAATGCGGGTGATCAGGTCGTCAAGCAGCGGACTGCTCACGCCAGGCGTATTGTAACTGGAGTCCATATAGGACGTGGCCCAGTAAAACTGCAGGCCAGTATCGGGCGTAGGAAAGGCCGAATAAACGGTCGGCAGCATATCAAAGTCACGTTTCCGCAGGCGTGCCAGATATTGCGAACTGTCAACCTGACGCACCGTCATGGTAATGCCGACCCGCGCCAGGTTGTGCTGGAAGGGGAGAACCCATTGGTCGTTGCCGCCGCTGCGCAGCAGCAGCTCAAACGTAAAGGGTTTGCCGGTCTTACTGTTGACCAGCCGCTGGTTTTTCAGCTCCCAGCCTGCCTGGTTCAGTAGCGCCAGCGCCTGCAACAGTTTTTCCCGGTCGTAACCCGTGCCGTCAGATTTCGCAGGTTGATAGATCTTATCGATCACCTCCTGTGGATACTGGCCCTTAAAGGGGCCAAGGATCTCACGCTCTTTGGCATCAGGAAAGTGGCGCGCGGCATACTCGGTATTCTGAAAATAGCTGTCGACACGTTTGTAAGCATTATAAAACAGGGCCTTGTTCATCCATTCAAAATCAAACAGCAGCGACATGGCTTCGCGTACCTTACGGTCGGCAAACTGGGGCTTCTGGGTATTAAATGCCAGCCACTGGGTGTTTGTGGCAACGGTATTCGGCACCTGTTCTTTAATGATATATCCGCGTTCGAAATTCGAACCACTGTACTGCGTAGCCCATTTCTTGGCCGACCCTTCGGTACGAAAATCAAATGCGCCGGCTTTAAAGGCCTCAAAGGCGACGTTGTCGTCAAGATAATAGTCGTAGCGGATCGTATCGAAATTATAGCGGCCTTTATTCACCGGTAAATCTGCCGCCCAGTAGTCTTTCACCCGCGAATAGGTTATCGACTGGCCCACTTTATACGCAGAAATACGATAAGGTCCGCTGGAAAGAGGAGGGGAGGGCAGGGGTTCCCCGAGATTGCGATTTTTCCAGAATTTTTCCGGAAACACGGGAGAAGAGATCAGCGACATCATCTTATCGCGGTCTCCCTTCGGCAGATCGAAGCGTACGGTGAGGCGTGAAAGCGCTTTCACTGTCACCCCTTTGTAAAACACCCGATACTGCGGCACGCCCTGCGTCATAAACATATTGAAGGTAAAGGCCACATCCGCAGCGGTAATCGGTGAACCATCCTGAAAACGCGCCCGTGGATTGAGGGTCACTTCTACCCAACGATAATCATCCGGATAACGGGCAAATTCCGCAATCAATGGATACAGGCTGCCGACTTCGTCATCAGATGAGGTAAATAAGCGGTCATACAACGTGTCCGTACCCACCCCGGGGCTGCCACGCAGGGCGAAGCGGTTGAAATTATCAAAGGTACCAATAGAAGAAAGTGTTGCGCTGCCGCCCTTCGGTGCGGCCGGGTTAGCATAATCGAAGTGTGTGAACCCGGCAGCGTACTTCGCCGTGCCCAGTTGAGCGAAACTGTAGCTCTCATTAATTTTTTCTGCCTGCACGCTGGCCGCAGACAGGCTAAGTAATGCAAGGGCAACAATACGCACAATCATGGTTTCAACAGGCTCCCACCAGCGACAAATCGGTTATATTTGCAAGCCGTGGCAGTCAAACCACGATGAGACAATGATAGTAAAGGTTTTTATCTGATTTAACAGCCCGTTATTCCTTTAAAATTGTACTGGGAACAGGCGTTTGTTGCTCAAGGTAGTACTCAATAAGCTGTGGCACGGTACGTGGGCGACTGAACAGATAGCCCTGCAAATAGGTTACGCCGCGGTTGATCAGCCACAATGCCTGTTCGCCCGTTTCGACACCTTCGGCCACCGTATTAAGGTTGAGTTTGTTCGCCAGCGTCAGCACCGCGTCCAATACGGGAGAATTGACCGTCTCCATACCGATGCTTTGTACAAACCCCCGGTCGATCTTCAGATAATCAAACTGGAATTTTTCCAGATAGATTAATGCGCTGTGACCGGTGCCGAAATCATCAATGGCTATTCTGATGTTCTGCTGGCGGATCCAGTCGAATATTTCCTCAGTCCCCTGTTCGCTGACCATCGCCCGTTCGGTGATTTCAAACACGTACTCAAAATGGCCCGCAGGCATCATGGCCAGCCAGTCCCGCACATCCTGGCGAAAGCTCGGGTGAACAAGGTGATTGGGCGACAGATTAACCCCCATTTGAGTGCCGACGGGCACTACTTTACAGAGACGATGCGCGTCCTGTGCCACCAGCGTAAAAAGATGGCGGGTCAGCGGCACAATCAGATTCTGTCCTTCGGCATAACTGATAAACGAATCTGGCGGGATACGGCCATCAGTCGGATGCGTCCAGCGCAGCAATGCTTCCAGCCCGTAGCATTTTCCGCTGTGGGTTTCGATGACGGGTTGGTATTCAACATGAAACTCTCCGCGCTTAATGCCAAGCATGATTTCTTTACCCGAGCGCAGGCGCAGCGTAAGCATCAGGAAACAGCCGCAGGTAATCAGTACGCCCATTAAGAGCCCTGCCAGCAGGATAATATGGATATCGCGGCGTGGCAGCGCTTCGCCGTAAAGATAGAGCGTGAGGGGATAACCTGGAATGGCAATACTGCGCAGTGGCACCTTTGGCAGCGCGCTGCGTTTCACCACGCGTTGTTCATCCCAGGTGGTCATCGCACTGTCTCCGGCGACGATTGCCATACCGCTAATCTGTTGCTCGCGTGAGGCCAGCAGTAAATAAGGGGTGAGATTAATATTGAGGGTAGTGAAAACACCGCTGTTGGGCAGGGCAGGGTTTTTTAGCCACAGCACGATGGCGGGTGTATGGGGCATCATCGGCGTACCGGAGATCAGTCGAATGTCGGTGGCGTTTCTGACATCGGTATAGGGAGAGATTTCGCGGATATCCATTTGCATCGGACCGGTAGCGGATGAGCAAAAGGCACTGTGATCTTTGACCAGGAGAATAGCGCGAACATTGGCTGCAAAGGCTGAGCGTTGCGTAAGATCGTTGCGTATGGTTTCACAGGTCGCGTTGGTGGCAACCTGAAGTGGTTGGAGTGTGGTCTGCAACTCGTCGAAGGCGTTAACAACGTAACGTTGCGTATAGCTCGCGAGGCGATCGTGCGCTGCGGATCGCCGGCTCCAGGTGACGGTCAGCATAATGATAAGAAACAGTAGAAAAAAGAAAAAACCTATGGACGCACTGAGACAAACTATCTTGCGCGGCTGAGTCACCTGCCGCCTGACGGTGGTAGATAGTGGCATTCGGTGATCTCTCCCGTTTTCGCCGATTTTATTATTATTGGTCGCGAACTGCTTCTGGTGTCAGCCAGTGAGGATATAACGGAGGGGAAATTCTGTCTCTATCTTATTGATGGTAATCAATTCCTTTTCGGGCGGCCTGCCAGGTAAAACAACTGAAAAATTGTTCCAGGACGACGTAATCCTTTTTGCGGCAAAAAACAGGGTTCACTCCGCGAAATGACGAGCAGGAAGGACGGTATAAAAGGCAAAAAAAAACGCTGCCATGGCAGCGTTTTCATATCTCGTGTTCGCAGATTTCAAGGGAGTGAAATCAGCTTTGCGTTCGGCTCAATACCCTGCGGGCATCGCGGTAACGGTTTTTCCAGTAAGAATCATTCAGGTTCGAAATCATCACACCGCTGCTGGTGGAGGCATGAACAAAGTTGTCATTACCGATATAAATACCGACATGACGACCCGTGGAGCCTGCACGGAACAGCACTAGATCACCTGCACGCAGTTTTGCGCGCTGAATACTTTTTCCGGAATCTTCCTGCTCATACGTTGAGCGCGGTAAATCCAGGCCAAACTGTTCACGGAATGTGGTCTGGACAAACGCAGAGCAATCAATGCCACGTTTGCTGGTGCCGCCAAGACGATAACGTACACCTTTCCAGTCCGCATACTGGTCCATCAGGCGGGATTTGATATCCACATTCTGGACCATCTGTTCGAATTCATCCTGAGACGCTTGCAGTAAAAAACCGTTTTGATCTTTAACTGCATGAGTATCAGTTTGTACGTTGTGTCCGCTGTTCGAACTACATGCTGACAACAGTGTTGCTAATGCAACGGCGGGGAGCGCCCGCAAGATATATCTCAGAATAGGTTGAGACTTGACCATTATGTTTGTGATCCCTTGAAGTCCTTAACGACTAAGTCGTTAGCAAAATTGCGAAACGAAACGAGATTAATTAGTGCAGGAGGTTAAGACAAATCGGAAAACCTTAAAATGTGTCATTGAGCACAAATTAAAATGTAACTTACCGAAATACTTTAGCCATTTAGCCTAATCGAAAACGAGATTACCCGATAACAAGCCCCATAGCGAGGGCTTTTAAGCACTTTTTTAGAGGATTTTACGATGTAAAACCATTACGTAACGAATTGGTCATATTATCGCCAATTAGCAGCTTAACTGAATGTGCTTAAGCGCAATTTTGCTGCTAACAACTACGGGTCAAGTCAAAATCAGAACAATCTGGATGGACAAGCTTGAGATGTAGCGGTTTCGGCTGTTATCCGGGGCATAATAAATACGTCTTATAGCCCCTTTTTCGCCTGCAGATTATTTGCCTGAACGGCAATATAGTGGACGTAAAAAAGAGTCTTTACATCCATGCGGCTGGGATTATTGTGCGGGTTTATATTTGCCCGGCAAATTGCGATACAGCCAGTTCACCAGATAATCACTCGCCGGTGTCAGCAACCACCAACTCATACCAACCAGTACGATTGACAGGGAACCCACGGCAATATCGGTAAACCAGTGTGCGCCAATCATCACGCGCGGCAGGGCAAAAATCAGCACAATAATCACGGCCAGGCCAAATGCGCGGCGGGTGAAATAGCGCAGCATAAAGCAGGCAAAAATCATCAGCATCATGCCGTGGTCACCGGGGAAACTGTCTGCTGAGGAATCTTTTGTCGGGATCCCGGTGAGTTTGGTCACGTGATTAACGTCCGGGAAGAATTTCGTTGGGCTGGGATGCGAAACCGGAATTTGATGGCCGAGTTGGTTAAGGCCCACTGCCGTGATTAACATGGTGATGCCGATGGCAAACATGCGGCGGCGCCCTTCAGGTGTTTCACGACGCCAGAAATGCAGGTACAACCCGCCCATCGCCAGCAGTGACACACCGTCAAAGGCGCGGAAGTTGGTAATAGCCACCAGCCATAACAGGATCGGATTGGTCGCCAGTCGCTGATTGAACCCGTAAAAAATGGTTTTATCGAGGGTAAACCACAGGCCATGGTTGGCCGGAATATACCATGAGAAAAACAGCGCCAGGCCGAGAACGTTCAGCAGCAAAATCAGTAAAAAACGTTTAATAGTCATATCCGTATAGGGGCTTTTTATAGAAAAGTCGCGGCGTATAATATATCTACAACTATAAACGAAGATTCAACAAAGCATTTTGCAAAAGATTCCATTCTGCTATTTCCTCATGAATTAACTCGATACGGCTATCAGGCGGTGTCGTCTGACGGGTTTCAATATGAAAGTCCGCACCCTGACGATTAATACTCACTAACCCTTCCGGAATGCGTAATACACCCTTAACACGCGAAACCGGTGCCAGTCTGGCCCATTCAAGCAGGCCGATGGTATCAAATACAGTTTCACTGTCGAAAATCCAACCCGCCGCAAAGTAACCCTGTCCCTGATTCACTGCCCGCCGCCAGCGCGCGTTGTCGTCCAGCTTCAGCGCGGCCAGCCCGGACTGCGACGGGCGATGATGATGATGATGGTGCGAGGGTGTTGGCAGCGCTTGCAGGTTGGCGCGCGGTTGATCGAGTAGTGCAGCATCGATCTGGCCGTGAGAGGTGGCAACCAGCTGACGTGGCGTTGCTGTGAGCTGCTGCCACTGATCAAGCCTTTCCCGGTCGGCCTTTTCCCAGCGATCTTGCTTGTTGGCGATAATAATATCTGCGGCGGCAAGCTGGTCGCGGAAGTTTTCATTTTCTACCACGCGTTTATCGGCAAGCTGACGCGGGTCGAGCAGACACAGGGTGGCGCGCAGGTCGATCCAGGGCTGATAAACGGTGGCTGACAGCATATCAAGGATCTGCTTTGGATGACCAAGCCCGGTAGGTTCAATCAGCAGGCGGTCAGGCTTAGCCTGCTTCAGCAGCATATTTAGCCCTACCTGCATGGGCAGCCCGTTGACACAACACATGCAGCCACCGGGGATCTCTTTCAGTACCGCCCCCGTTTCTGCCAGCAGGGCACCGTCGATGCCAATTTCACCAAACTCATTCACCAGAACGGCCCACTGCTCACCTTCGGGTTTACTGGCCAGTAAATGGCGCAGAGTGGTGGTTTTTCCGCTGCCAAGAAAGCCGGTAATCAGATTGACTCGGGTCATATTCGCTCCTCAGGAAAACTTTAATGATATTTATCGTTCTTGGCCCGTATTTGTTTTCATCACATCAATGTATGTAATTGGCTAAAGTCATCGAGAAGAAGATGAACAGTGAGGTTGATATGAACATTATTGCAACGACAGCCGTCGTTATGTTTTTCGCCTCATGGACGAGCAATGTAGTGGCAGACCAGCGTCAGTTACCAGGTAGTTCGGGAGTCATCCAGTTCAGCGGGAGGATTGTGGAGTCTGAATGCACCCATAAGATTCAGCAAAAACAGGTGCAAGTCTCATGCGAGCGTAATGGCCAGGCAAGATTCAGTCATATGTCGTTGAAAAGCACGGCCCCACAGTCTTTACCCTACAATCTCGGCACCAGCCAGATTCGCTGGCTCGACCAACAACACAAGACGGGCATTCTCTTGGTTGATTATCGGTGATATTGTTATGTTATAACATATTATAAATGACGCCGTCACCTGACCGCGCCATTTTTCACGCTGACTAGTCCGCGCGGCTCATATAACGACGCTCAGGGATATGAATGCGAATCTTATCACCATTGCTGAGGTACTCCGGCACCTGAACGACCAGACCTGTGGCCATTTTTGCGGGTTTTGTGCGGGCGCTGGCGGAAGCACCTTTAATTCCCGGGGTGGTTTCGACAATTTCCATATCTACCGTCTGAGGCAGCTCCAGCGCCAAAATCATACCGTCCATCGTCAGTACCTGAATACCCGGAATACCGCCTTCCGGCAGGAACAGCAGTTCATCTTCGATCTGCTCCTGCTTGAAGTTATACGGCGTGTAATCCTCATCATCCATAAAGACGTATTCATCGCCATCAATGTACGAGAAGGTCACCTGGCGACGGCTGAGTGAAATGGTGTCGATGATGTCGTCACCTTTGAAACGTTCTTCCACTTTCATCCCGGTGCGGATATCCGTGAAACGCATTTTGTACAGCGTGGACGCGCCGCGTGCGCTCGGGCTTTGTACGTCAATATCTTTAACTAACAGCAGTTTGCCGTTAAAGCTGACGGCCATGCCTTTTTTGATTTCATTGGCTCTTGGCATAAAACAGGTCTCGTATGAAAGATGAGGGGGAAATTTATCGCGACACGTTACTCGCGCCCGCGTCGCCAGGCAAGATGGCCCGGAGAAAAATATGCGCCTGAAGGAATACGCACGGGCCGGACAGGGGGGGCGATCGGACCGAACCGGTTACAGGACAAGAATAGTATTCGCGAGGGCGACCTGCTATTGTCGCGCTTTCGTATTGGAGGTCAGTGATGGAATGTCGCGCCGCCTGTGGTGCCTGCTGTACAGCACCGTCAATTTCATCGCCTATCCCCGGTCATCCGCACGGAAAACCGGCGAATACACCCTGTATTCAGCTCGATGCTCAGATGCGCTGCAAAATCTTTGGTTCGCCACTGCGGCCTAAAGTGTGCTCAGGATTGCAGCCGCAGTTTGAGATGTGTGGCACAAGCCGCGAGCAATCGATGGTGTATTTGCTGGACCTGGAAGCACAGACCGCCCCCTGAATCAGCCTGCGGGCTGTTCTGTGCTGATTTCCCCTGACTGAGGTTCCGGCACGCGCAGCAGGCAAAGCAGCGAGGCGGCCATCATGATCACGGCAAACCAGAATACCGCGTGGAAACTCCAGACCTCAGCCACCATCCCAGCCAGCGAGCCGCCAACAATCCAGCCCATACGGGTTGAATTGGTGAACAGCGTTGTCGCTGCACCGGCCTGGCCTGGCATCATGTCCTGGAAGTAAATCATCCCGATGGCTGCCACCACCCCAATAAACATCGCATTCAGCCCCTGCAAAAGCAGCATCGACACTTCGCCATCAAACATCAGCGTTCCGCTGTAAAACAGCAATCCTGAAAACGCGGCGCCACGCATCAGGCGGCGCTTACCGCAGCGTTTGGCATAATACCCCGCCAGCAGCATCACCGGGATCTCCAGCCCGGCAGCCAGACCCATCATCAGCCCGGCCAGTTTTTCCGGCAGATGCAGCTCATTCACCACATATAACGGCATGGTAATGAGATACAGACCATTGCTCGACCACATCAGCGTGCAGGCAATAAACAACATCAGCGTGGCACGGCGATGACGGCGCGGAGCCTGAATGGGCTGACGCATCACCAGGGTGGTTTTGCGCATTGAGGGCAGCAGATAGCGCACAATCACCGCGCAAAGTACAAAGGCCACGGCGGCTGTCAGATACATGGTGCGAAAGCCGTAGCCCAGCGCCAGAGCAAAGGCCAGCGGCGGACCCACCATCCAGGCCAGAGAGATCTGCGCACGCATGACCGAACTGAACATCACGTTTTCACGCCCGGTTTTATCTGAATGCTCACGCGCCAGCGCAAACATCTGCGAGGTGGCGCTGGTGCCGAAACTGGAAAGCAAAACGCCTACGAACAGTAAAATAAAGTAGTTGCGGTTCCAGGCAAACAGCAGCGACGCCATTGCGCCCAGCAAACAGCAATAGAGGATCAGTGTTTTACGATCGCCTTTGCGGTCTGAATAGCGCGCCAGAAGCTGGCTGACGACAATGCCAATCACGGCGCTGAGCGTGAAGAACAGGCCAACCATAAAGGGGCGAACATGAACTTCAGTGCTCAGGAACAGGCTGAGGGTTGGCGTTTGCAGCGCACCGGCCAGCCCGGAAATAAATGCCACGATCAGAAATGCAAGGGATTTGCTGTCAGGCAAGGTACGGGCGGGCGCAGCAGGTAATGACATGGGTTCGATAAGCCTGGTGAGGAAAAACGGCGAGATTTTACGCCCTAATATGAAAGTCGGGAAACCTTTTTCAATCGGGGGCGAAAGCGTTTTCATTTTAGGCACTTTTTGCACAATTCAGCGGTGAGAATGCTCGTCAGCATGCCTTCAGCTTTTCACTCTTTTGAGGTGCGTTTTTCTGAAAATGATTGATGAAATGTGCGGAGCGTCAAAAATCTGCTACGCGATTCACAGTAAAACTTGCAACAGATCCGCTATCGGGACCAAACTCATTGAAACGTTTCAGCGTTGTCTCCTCAGGTTGTTAGTGCAGAGATAGCGCTTTTTTTCTCAAATTAGCTGAAACGATTCAAATCAGCAGCGAGGAGAACCATGTTCCAGTTAGAACTCAACGCCATTAAGCCTGGAGCCCAGGCAGGCGACAAACAAGATGCTATCCGTCAGGTCGCCGCCGCGCTGACCGCCGCCGGTAATGTCGGCGAAGGTTATGTCGACGGCATGCTGGCACGCGAGCAGCAGACCTCCACTTACCTCGGTAACGGTATTGCTATCCCGCATGGCACCACCGATACCCGCGATCTGGTGTTAAAAACCGGTGTGCAGGTGTTCCAGTTCCCGCAGGGCATTGCCTGGGGCGAAGATCAAACGGCCTACGTGGTGATTGGTATCGCCGCGAAGTCTGACGAACACCTCGCGCTGCTGCGCCAGCTGACGCATGTGCTGAGTGATGACAGTGTGGCAGAACAGCTGCGCACCACCGACTCCGCAGAAACCCTGCGCAGTATTTTGATGGGTGAAAAACTGGCGGCAGAATTCAAATTCGATACCTCGCTGATCACGATCGATGTGGCCGCCAGTGACCTGATGACCTTACAGGCACTGAACGCCGGTCGTCTGCAACAGGCAGGCGCAGTGGATGCTTCCTTCGTGAGCTGCGTGATTGCCGGTAAGCCGCTGAATCTGGGGCAGGGTATCTGGCTTAGTGACAGCACCAACGGTAACCTGGCCAGTGCGGTTGCCATCAGCCGTGCTGCTGCCCCGTTCAGCGTTAACGGTGAAAGCGCGTCACTGTTGATCACCGTTTCCGTCACCGACGACCAGCCGCTGAATGTGCTGAACTACTTAAGCGATCTGCTGATTAAGCAGAAAGCGGATCGTCTGCTGAGTGCGGACGCAGCCGGAATTCTCGCCTTGCTGACCAGCGACGTCTCCGAACAGGCTGACGTATTGACCGAAGAGTTCACCATTCGTAACGAACATGGCCTGCATGCGCGTCCGGGTACAGCACTGGTCAGTGTGATCAAACAGTTTAACTGTGATGTGACTGTCACAAACCTTGATGGTAGCGGTAAACCGGCTAACGGTCGCAGCCTGATGAAAGTCGTGGCGCTTGGCGTGAAAAAAGGCCATCGCCTGCGCTTCAGCGCCAGCGGTGAAGATGCCCGCGCAGCACTGGATGCCATTGGTGAAGCCATCGCTGCCGGTCTGGGCGAGGGTGCATCATGAGCAGACGTGTCGCCACTATTACTCTGAACCCTGCCTACGATTTGGTGGGGTACGTTCCGGAAGTTGAGCGCGGCGAAGTCAACCTGGTGAAAACCACCGGGCTGCACGCAGCGGGTAAAGGTATCAACGTGGCCAAGGTTCTCAAAGACCTGGGCATTGATGTCACCGTGGGCGGCTTCCTGGGTAAAGATAATCAGGACGGCTTCCAGCACCTCTTCAGCGAGCTGGGGATTGCTAACCGCTTCCAGGTGGTTGAAGGCCGCACCCGTATCAACGTCAAACTGACCGAGAAAGATGGCGATGTCACTGACCTGAACTTCTCGGGTTTTGACGTAACGGCACAGGACTGGGAGCGCTTTACGGCGGATTCACTGACCTGGCTGGGGCAGTTCGACATGGTCTGCGTCAGCGGCAGCCTGCCAGCAGGCGTTGACCCGGATGCCTTCACCGAGTGGATGACGCAACTGCGTACCCACTGCCCATGCATTATTTTTGACAGCAGCCGTGAGGCGCTGGTTGCGGGCCTGAAAGCTGCACCGTGGCTGGTCAAACCCAACCGCCGTGAGCTCGAAATCTGGGCAGGCCGCAAATTACCGACATTACAAGATGTGATTGAAGCAGCACATGCGCTGCGTGAGCAGGGGATCGCTCACGTGGTTATCTCTCTCGGTGCCGAAGGGGCGCTGTGGGTGAATGCTTCAGGCGAATGGATTGCAAAACCACCTGCCTGTGAAGTTGTGAGCACCGTGGGTGCGGGCGATTCTATGGTTGGCGGGCTGATATATGGCCTGCTGATGCGTGAATCGAGCGAGCACACACTGCGTCTTGCAACGGCAGTGGCGGCTATGGCCGTCAGCCAGAGCAACGTGGGCGTTACCGATCGTACCCAGTTGGCCGCAATGATGGCGCGTGTCGACCTACAACCTTTCATTAACTAACAGCAGGAGACGCATAATGAAAACGCTGCTGATAATCGATTCTTCGCTGGGGCTGGCAACGGGCTATCTGGCAAAAAATATCACCACAGCGGCTGCGGCAAGCGCCGGTCTGACTCTGACGGATAATCCGGCAGAAGCGGATCAAGTCATTGTGGCAGGCAAAAATATTCCGGCAGACAGCACGCTGAACGGCAAAGCCATTTATCTGGCTGACATCGAACAGCTGCTGCGTCAGCCAGCCGAGGTGCTGGCAAAGGCGCAAACTCACGCACAACCTTATCAGGCACCGGCGGCATCAGCGGCTGCGCCTGCTGCGGTCAGCACCGGGCCTAAACGTGTTGTCGCGATTACCGCGTGTCCGACTGGTGTGGCACATACGTTTATGGCCGCCGAAGCCATTGACACCGAAGCGAAAAAACGCGGCTGGTGGGTGAAGGTGGAAACCCGTGGTTCAGTGGGTGCTGGCAATGCCATTACCGCTGAAGAAGTGGCGGCAGCCGATCTGGTGATTGTTGCGGCAGACATCGAAGTGGACCTGGCAAAATTTGCCGGTAAGCCGATGTACCGCACCTCTACCAGCCTGGCGCTGAAGAAAACCGCTCAGGAACTGGATAAAGCCGTGGCAGAAGCCCGTGTTTACCAGCCTCAGGGTGGACAGTCTGCTGCACAGGATGAGAAAAAAGAGAAAGCAGGGGCCTATCGTCACTTGTTGACCGGTGTGTCCTACATGCTGCCGATGGTGGTCGCAGGGGGGCTGAGCATTGCCCTGTCCTTCGCCTTTGGTATCACTGCGTTTAAAGAGCAGGGTACGCTGGCAGCAGCGCTGATGCAGATTGGTGGCAGCAGTGCGTTTGCCCTGATGGTGCCGGTGCTGGCAGGCTTTATCGCCTTCTCGATTGCAGACCGTCCGGGTCTGACGCCTGGCCTGATTGGCGGGATGCTGGCGACCAGCATTAACGCCGGCTTCCTTGGCGGTATCATCGCCGGTTTCATTGCCGGTTATGCCGCGAAGTTCCTTAGCCAGAAGGTCAAACTACCGACCAGCATGGAAGCATTAAAGCCGATTCTGATCATTCCGCTGGTCGCGAGTTTGATTACAGGTCTGCTGATGATCTACGTGGTGGGCAAACCGGTGGCCGGTATCATGGCAGGTCTGACGGCCTGGCTGGCAAACCTGGGTACGGCTAACGCGGTGGTTCTGGGCGCCATCCTCGGTGGCATGATGTGTACCGATATGGGTGGCCCGGTGAACAAAGTGGCTTATGCCTTTGGTGTCGGACTGCTCAGTTCGCAAACCTATGCGCCGATGGCGGCGATTATGGCAGCCGGTATGGTGCCACCGCTGGCGATGGGTCTGGCAACGCTGGTTGCACGCAGGAAGTTCAACAAAGGTCAGCAGGAAGGGGGCAAAGCGGCGCTGGTACTGGGTCTGTGCTTTATCTCTGAAGGTGCGATTCCGTTTGCTGCCCGTGACCCGATGCGCGTTCTGCCTTGCTGCATCATCGGCGGTGCCGTAACCGGCGCAATGTCGATGGCGATTGGTGCCAAACTGATGGCGCCACACGGTGGTCTGTTTGTCCTGTTAATCCCTGGCGCAATCACTCCGGTCGTCGGTTACCTGGCGGCGATTATCGTGGGTACGCTGGTGGCAGGTCTCTCTTACGCGGTGTTGAAACGCCCGGAAGCAGAAGCGCTGAAAGTATAATCTTATCCCCGTAGGGGCGAGGCACGCCTCGCCCGTTTCACAGGGTCAGGCATGCCTGACCCCTACGGGTTTTATTTCTGCTCTGACTTCAACCACGCAATTTCATCTTTCCAGATATCCGGATTGACCGTTTCAAGAATCATCGGGATCCCATCAAAGCGTTTATCCTTCATCAACCAGCTAAATACCGTCTTACCGATATTCCCCTCACCCAGGCTGTGGTGACGATCGACACGGCTGTTAAACTCGCTTTTCGCATCATTGAGGTGCATACCGCGCAGATACTGAAAGCCCACGATGCGTTCGAAATCGGCAAACGTCTTCACGCACTCTTCTTCACTGCGCAGGTCGTAACCCCCGGCAAAGGCGTGGCAGGTATCAATGCAGACACCGACGCGGGATTTATCTTCCACGCCATCAATGATCGCCGCCAGATGTTCAAAGCGGAACCCCAGGTTACTGCCCTGACCGGCGGTATTCTCGATCACCGCCGTCACGCCTTCCGTTTTATCCAGCACGATGTTGATCGACTCAGCAATGCGCTGAAGGCAGTCGTCTTCGCTGATTTGATGCAGGTGGCTACCGGGGTGGAAATTCAACAACGTCAGCCCCAATTGCTGGCAGCGTGTCACTTCATCGAGGAAAGCTTCGCGTGATTTTTCCAGGGCCTCCTCTACCGGGTGGCCGAGGTTGATCAGATAGCTGTCGTGGGGCAGGATTTGCCCGGGAGTGTAGTGATACTTTTCACAGGCAGTGCGAAAGGCCGAAATCACTTCATCAGTCAGCGGAGCCGCGCGCCACTGACGCTGATTTTTCGTAAAGAGCGCGAAAGCAGTGGCTTCCAGTTCGTATGCGCGTTCAACCGCTTTATCCACACCGCCAGCTGCGCTGACGTGGGCACCGATATATTTCATGCCGTTCTCCTGTTAATGGCCTGCCTAATGGCAGTCAGGTCATCATAACCGGAAAAGTGCGGAAACTATGCCATCAAATGTTGAACCAACAGGTTGATAGCACCACCGCCCACTATCAGCCAGATAAACAGCGTCAGGCCCAGAAGAATCGGGCGCATCCCGGCGCGCTTCAGTTGGCTGACCTGCGTCGTGACGCCGAGCGCTGCCATGGCCATCGCCAGAAAGACATTATCCAGCTGGTTAATGGCGTTGACGACGGACTGTGGGAACAGATGGAGAGAGTTAAACAGCGCGACAACAATAAAGAGCAGAGCGAACCATGGGAAAGAGAGTGCGCTTTTGCTCTGGGTTTCAGTGGCTGGCTGCATACGCTTCATCTGCCAGTTGAGGATCACCAGGAAGGGGGCCAGCATCATCACGCGCAGCATTTTACTGATCACCGCCGCGTTCTCTGTTTCCGGGGCGATAGCATGTCCTGCCGCGACCACTTGCGCGACTTCATGCATCGTAGAGCCCGTGTAAATACCATAGCTTTCAGGTGTCACCGACGGAAACATCTGTAAGACATGCGGATATAACAGCGGATAAAGGAAAATCGCGATAGTGCCAAAGATCACAACCGTAGCCACGGCCACCGCGACTTTTGAGGCTTCGGCTTTCAGCACGGGTTCTGTTGCCAGCACGGCCGCGGCACCACAGATACTGCTGCCGGCGCCAATCAACCAGGCCGTGTCGCGATCCAGCCCGAAGACTTTACGCCCCAGCCAGCAGGCAATAAAGAACGTGGAGCTCAGGGTCATGATATCGATGATCACGCCACTGATGCCGACGTTGGCTATTTGCTGGAAGGTTAACCGAAAGCCATAGAGAATAATGCCCAGCCGTAGCAACTTCTGCTTTGCCAGCAGAATACCGCTATCGCAAGACGGATAAATAAGGGGATACAGCGTATTGCCAGCGACGATGCCAAATACAATCGCCAGGGTCAGTGCGCCCAGCCCCAGTCCGGCAACCCAGGGGATATTGCCCGCCCAGATAGCCAGCGCGGCAATCCCGCCTGCCAGCGCGAGGCCTGGAATAAAGTGCTGTATCGAGTGATGATGATTTTTGAGAGCGATGTCAGCCAAAATATCTTCCTCCATAAGATGATGGCGATATGATGATGGCAACTTACTTAAAAGAGAAATTGATTATATACTTATAATCAACCACTCTAAGTGTTAAGCGGTCTACTTGTAAGCCACTTTTTTTGTGAAAGGAATGACGATGCATATCACCCTGCGCCAACTGGAAGTCTTCACCGAAGTCCTGAAAAGCGGTTCAACCACTCAGGCCTCTCAGGTGCTGGCACTTTCCCAGTCAGCGGTCAGTGCCGCATTGGCCGATCTTGAAGGCCAACTGAGTGTCCAGTTGTTTGACCGGGTCGGCAAACGCCTGGTCATTAACGAACATGGCCGCCTGTTATATCCACGTGCCGTTGGGCTGCTTGAGCAGGCGCAGGATATTGAGCAGTTATTCCGTGAAGACAACGGGGCATTGCGCGTATCGGCCAGCAGCACCATCGGCAACTATCTGTTACCCGGCATGATCGCCCACTACCGCCGCGATTTCCCGATGCTGCCTTTAGAGCTGAGCGTCGGTAACAGCCAGGACGTGATTACTGATGTCGCTGATTTTCGGGTGGATATTGGTCTGATTGAAGGGCCATGCCATATGGCTGAATTGATCACGGAGCCCTGGCTGGAAGATGAGCTGGTGGTTTTTGCGGCCCCGAATGCCGATATTCTCAACCAGCCGGTGACGTTACAGAGCCTGGCCGCCGCGCCCTGGATCCTGCGCGAACATGGCTCCGGCACGCGTGAAATCGTCGACTATCTGCTGTTGTCACATCTGCCGCAGTTCGATCTGGCGCTGGAGCTGGGTAACTCTGAGGCGATTAAAAATGCGGTGCGTCACGGCATGGGGATCAGCTGCCTGTCGCGGAGGGTGATTGCCGAACAACTGGAGATGGGGACGCTGGTCGAAGTGACCATTCCGTTGCCAAAACTCAAACGCACGCTGTACCGGATTCATCATCGGCAGAAACACCTCTCGAAGGCGCTGAACCGTTTTCTGAGCTATTGCACGGAATAAAACCCGGGTCGGGCATGCCCGACCCCTGCGAAATCATGCGCTCTGACAGGGGAGAGCACGCCTCTCCCGTGTTACGCTAATAATTTCCCGCCGATCATGAAGCTAACTTATAACGTGGCGTAATCGCTATACGACCCCCGCCAGGTTGCTATAATCGCGCCTTATTTTTTGCAAGGCGCAGCGTTAAAACATGGATCATGACACAACAACAACACAACCCACTGGATTAAGACGTGAACTGAAAGCACGTCACTTAACCATGATCGCCATTGGCGGTTCGATTGGCACAGGCTTATTTGTCGCCTCAGGTGCCACTATTTCTCAGGCGGGTCCAGGCGGGGCATTACTGTCCTATATGCTGATTGGCCTGATGGTTTACTTCCTGATGACCAGCCTCGGTGAGCTGGCGGCCTTTATGCCGGTTTCAGGCTCATTTTCTACCTACGGCGCCAAATACGTCGAAGAAGGCTTCGGTTTCGCGCTGGGCTGGAACTATTGGTACAACTGGGCGGTCACCATCGCCGTTGACCTCGTTGCTTCACAGCTGGTGATGACCTGGTGGTTCCCGGACACCCCGGGCTGGATCTGGAGCGCACTGTTCCTCTGCCTGATCTTCCTGCTGAACTACATCTCCGTAAAAGGCTTTGGTGAAGCGGAATACTGGTTCTCATTGATCAAAGTGGTCACCGTCATCATCTTTATTATCGTGGGTGTAGCGATGATCGTGGGCATTCTGCGCGGCGGTGAAAGTGCAGGCTGGCATAACTGGCAGATTGGTGATGCGCCGTTTTCTGGTGGCTTTGCCGCGATGATTGGCGTGGCGATGATCGTTGGCTTCTCGTTCCAGGGCACCGAATTAATTGGTATTGCCGCCGGTGAGTCGGAAGACCCGGCGAAGAACATTCCGCGTGCCGTTCGTCAGGTATTCTGGCGCATCCTGCTGTTCTATGTGTTTGCGATTCTGGTGATCAGCCTGATTATCCCTTACACCGACCCGAGCCTGCTGCGTAACAATGTGACCGATATCAGCGTCAGCCCGTTCACGCTGGTCTTCCAGCATGCCGGCCTGCTGTCGGCAGCGGCAGTCATGAATGCGGTGATCCTGACGGCGGTGCTGTCAGCGGGGAACTCCGGGATGTATGCCTCCACGCGTATGCTCTATACCCTGGCTTCAGAGGGTAAAGCACCGCGTATCTTCGCCAAACTGTCCAAAGGCGGTGTGCCGCGTAATGCGCTGTATGCCACAACAGTGGTGGCGGGGTTGTGCTTCCTGACCTCGATGTTTGGCAATCAGACGGTGTACCTGTGGCTGCTGAACACCTCCGGGATGACGGGCTTTATTGCCTGGCTGGGTATTGCTATCAGTCATTATCGTTTCCGTAAAGGGTATGTGGCTCAGGGCCGGGATCTGGCCGATCTGCCGTACCGTTCTGGTTTCTTCCCGCTGGGGCCGATCTTTGCGTTTGTGCTGTGTCTGATTATTACCCTGGGCCAGAACTATCAGGCGTTCCTGTCGGATACCATTGACTGGGGTGGCGTAGCGGCCACCTATATTGGCATCCCGCTGTTCCTGATCATCTGGTTTGGCTTCAAGCTGACGCGCAAAACGCGTTTTGTGAAGTACAGTGAGATGGAATTCCCTAAGTTCGAAAAGTAATGGCGATGGGATAACAGAAGAAGGCGCGGATCCCGCGCCTTTTTTTATCTGAATCATTTATGTCAATAAAACAGACTAAAAATATTACTGATTAGTATTCGCATTTGCTTTATTTTAAGCGGCATTAAATACATTTCTAGCAGGTATTGAGAATGAGTCTGACCCAGGAACCCGTGCAGCACGCGGGCAACATCCCGCCTGAAGGTGTCATGGGGCGTTACCACCAGCTGCTGCGCCACCGACTGTTAATTATGGCCGTACTGGTGCTGGCGATCGCCGCTTCGCTGGTGCTGGACTTCACGCTTGGCCCGTCCGGCCTGTCGTTACAGGTATTATGGCAAACGCTGCTGTCACCGGAGACGGTTGATGCCGGTACCCGAGTGATCGTCTGGGACATACGCCTGCCGTATGCGTTGATGGCTGTGGTGGTGGGCTTAGGACTGGGCCTTGCCGGGGCTGAGATGCAGACCATCCTGAATAACCCGCTGGCCAGCCCGTTTACCCTTGGGGTGTCGTCTGCCGCCGCCTTTGGTGCTGCACTGGCCATTGTGCTGGGCATTGGTATCCCGGGCATCCCGGACCAGTGGTTTATCTCCGCCAATGCATTTGTCTTTGCGCTGCTGGCTGCACTGATGCTGGACGCGGTTACGCGCTGGACGCAGGTGTCCACCTCCGGTGTGGTGCTGTTTGGTATCGCGCTGGTGTTTACCTTCAATGCACTGGTCTCGATGATGCAGTTTATTGCCAGCGAAGATACTTTGCAGGGGCTGGTATTCTGGACGATGGGCAGCCTGGCGCGCGCCTCGTGGGAAAAGCTGGCGGTGCTCTGCGTGGCTCTGCTGATCCTGGTGCCGTTCTCGATGTTAAGCGCGTGGAAACTGACGGCGCTGCGTCTGGGTGAAGATAGGGCCGTGAGTTTCGGTATTGATGTGCGCCGCCTGCGTCTGGTTACGCTGCTGCGCATCAGCGTGATCTCGGCACTGGCGGTGGCGTTTGTCGGCCCGATTGGCTTTATCGGCCTGGTAGCACCGCATATTGCCCGCATGATTTTTGGTGAGGATCACCGCTTCTATTTGCCCGCCAGTGCGCTGACGGGGGCACTGGTGCTGTCGATGGCATCGGTAGTATCGAAGAACCTGATCTCTGGCGTCATCATTCCTGTAGGGATTGTCACCTCACTGGTGGGCGTGCCGTTCTTCCTGAGTATTATTCTGCGCCATCGGGGGAGTGTCTGATGCAGGGGCTGAAAATTAGCGGTTTCCATGCCGGTTATCCAAAACGTCAGGTGATCAGCAATCTCAATGTTCCGCTGCTGCCACGTGGCAAAATTACCGTGCTGTTGGGGCCTAACGGCTGCGGCAAGTCAACGCTGCTGCGCTCGCTGGCCGGGCTGAACCGCGCCAAAGGTGAACTGTGGCTGAACGGTGAAGACCTGATGGCGTTGCCGTTTGCCCGCCGTGCCTCACGCGTGGTGTATCTGCCGCAGTCGCTGCCGGCTGGGGTGCATCTGCATGTGCTGGAGTCGATTATTGTGGCGCAGCGAGCCAGCGGCGGGCGCAGTAATGCCAGCAGCGAAGCCGAAGTGATGGCGCTGCTGGAGCAACTGGGTATCGCGCATCTGGCGCTGAGTTATCTTGACCAGCTGTCAGGCGGTCAGAAACAGTTAGTCGGGCTGGCGCAGTCGCTAATCCGCCGCCCGGAGCTGTTGCTGCTGGACGAACCGTTAAGTGCACTCGACCTCAATTACCAGTTCCACGTGATGGATTTAGTGCGGCGGGAAACCCGCCTGCGCAACATCGTTACCGTCGTGGTGGTGCATGATATTAATATCGCGCTGCGTCACAGCGAGCACGTATTGATGCTGCAAAACGGTGAGCTGATTGCCGATGGTTTACCGGAAGCGGTGATTACGCCGGAAAGTCTGGCGCGGGTGTATGGTGTAAAAGGGCGCATTGAGCGCTGCTCGCAGGGTGTGCCGCAGGTGTTGATTGATGGTTTAGTGGCAGAGGCCATCAGCTAGCGCGTGCCTGCCGCAGCAGGGACGGGCATGCCCGACCCCTACGTTCAGGGTGGCTACGGTGATATTGGGCAGGGTCGGGCATGGCCGCCCCCTACGTTCAGGGAGGGTACGGTGATATTGGGCAGGGTCGGGCATGCCCGACCCCTACGTTCAGGAGGGTGCGGTGATCTTGGGTAGGGGCGAGGCATGCCTCGCCCTGGATAAGAGATGCCAACCGTGCGCGATTTACACCAGCAGATGCTGCGCATGGAAGCGCAGGTGATCTTCCACAAAGCTGGCGATAAAGAAGTAGCTATGGTCGTAACCGGGCTGTTCCCGCACGGTTAACGGATAGTTCAGCTCCAGCGCGATGGCCTCCAGCCGTTGCGGCCTCAGCTGATCGGCGAGGAACTGATCGTTATCGCCCTGATCGACCAGCATCGGCAGCACGGCACCACCGTTACGCATCAGCCAGCAGCTGTCGTACTGCTTCCACGTGTTGATATCATCCCCCAGATAGGTGCGGAAGGCCTTCTGCCCCCATGCCACTTCCAGCGGATTCACAATCGGTGCGAACGCCGACGCCGAACTGAATTTACCCGGGTTACGCAGTGCAATCATCAGTGCACCGTGGCCGCCCATCGAATGCCCCATAATCGCCTGACGATCGCTGACATTGAAATTACCGGCAATCAATGCAGGTAATTCAGTGTTGATGTAATCGTACATGTGAAAATGATCTGCCCAGGGCGCTTCGGTGGCATTGAGGTAGAAACCGGCACCCTGACCGAGGTCGTAACCGTCGTCGTTGGCAACGCCTTCGCCGCGCGGGCTGGTATCCGGCATCACCAGCACCAGGCCCAGTTCGGCCGCCACGCGCTGCGCACCGGATTTCACGCTAAAGTTCTCGTCGCTACAGGTCAGTCCCGCCAGAAAGTAGACCACGGGTGGCGGTGAACTGCTTTTCGGTCCCGGTAAAAAGACGCTGAAGGTCATCGCGCAGTTCAGCGTCTCAGACTGATGCTGGTAGCGCTGCTGCCAGCCGCCAAACAGGCGATGTTCTTCCAGAAGTTCCAGAGTCGATGGCATCCTTTCCTCTCTTATTTTTTGGCGAAATGCACCACAGAACGAATCGATTTCCCTTCGTGCATCAGGTCGAATGCGTCGTTGATCTCTTCCAGCGGCATGGTGTGGGTAATAAAGTCATTCAGCTGGAAGTCACCCGCCATATAACGATCCACGATGCCCGGCAGCTGCGAGCGGCCTTTTACGCCACCGAAGGCAGAACCGCGCCAAACGCGCCCGGTCACCAGCTGGAAGGGACGGGTAGAAATCTCTTCACCGGCACCGGCTACACCGATGATCACGGACTCGCCCCAGCCTTTATGACAACACTCAAGAGCTGAACGCATCACGTTGACGTTACCAATACACTCGAAGGAGTAGTCAACCCCGCCGTCGGTCATTTCAACGATCACATCCTGAATCGGCTTGTCGAAATCTTTCGGGTTGATCAGATCGGTCGCGCCCAGTTTGCGTGCCAGATCGTATTTGCTGGTATTGATATCAATCCCGATGATGCGTCCGGCCTTCGCCATTTTCGCGCCAATAATCGCCGACAGGCCAATGCCGCCGAGGCCGAAAATCGCCACGGTATCGCCTTCTTTCACTTTCGCGGTATTGGTCACGGCACCCATGCCGGTGGTGACGCCGCAGCCCAGCAGGCACACTTCTTCCAGCGGCGCTTCTTTACTGATTTTCGCCAGGGAGATTTCCGGAATCACGGTGTATTCAGAGAACGTTGAGGTGCCCATATAATGGAAAATCGGCTGACCGTCTTTGAAGAAGCGAGTGGTGCCGTCTGGCATCAGGCCTTTGCCCTGGGTGGAGCGGATCGCCTGACACAGGTTGGTTTTACCGGACAGACAGAATTTACATTTGCCACACTCCGGGGTGTACAGCGGGATCACATGGTCGCCCACGGCCACGCTGGTAACGCCTTCACCCACGGCTTCCACCACGCCGCCGCCCTCATGGCCCAGCACCGCCGGGAACACACCCTCCGGATCTTTACCGGACAGCGTGTAAGCATCGGTGTGGCAGACGCCAGTGGCAACGATACGGACCAGCACTTCGCCTTTTTGCGGTGGCATCAGATCCAGTTCTTCAATTTTCAGTGGTTCACCGGCGGCCCATGCTACGGCGGCACGCGTTTTAATCATCTGCATATGTTGCTCCTGTCTTTCTTTCAAAGGGGTGTAATAAGCGTAACCAGAGTTGAAGGAAACAGCAGTTAATCGCTGGACTTCTCATCAAATTGTTCAATAATCAGATACTTCAGCGCCTCAACGTTGGGCGTGAAGGCATCACGGCGCCACACCAGTCGGGTCTCGGTTTCGCGCATTTCAGGTGGCAGCGGGTGCTGGCGCACGCGTTCGTGGCCCGGCATCTGCGCCAGCACGGCGGCAGGCAGCAATGCCAGCCCGCCGCCGCTGGCAACGCAGGCCAGCATCGCGTGATACGACTGAATCTCCATCACATTGCCCGGCTGGACGCCAGCATCGCGGAACCAGTTCTCTAAGCGAATGCGATAGGAGCAGCCCGGACGAAAGGCAAACAGCGTGCTGCCTGCGGCATCGGCGGGCGTTATGATCCCGGCATGATCCAGACTGGAAATCAGCACCATCTGCTCGGGAAATGCCACACAGCTGTTGAGTTCATCCGCATTGACCGGGCCATCCGCCAGCGCGGCGGCCAGAGTGCCAACGCGCACTTTTTCGATAATCTCAGAAGAGGTACCGGTACTCAGCGCCAGGTTGACGGCGGGATAACGCTGATGAAACTCTGCCAGCAGTGAGGGCAGCCGCGTCGCGGCCGTGCTCTCCATCGATCCGAGGGCAAAATTGCCCGCCGGTTTGCCACCGTGAGCCATGTTCAGCGCCTCTTCGCTCAGCGCAAGGATACGCTGAGCATAACAGAGGAAGTTATGGCCCATCGGCGACAGGCGCAGGCGCTGCTTCTCGCGGATAAACAGGTCGGTGCCCAGCTCTTCTTCCAGCTGGCGCAGGCGCGTAGTGAGGTTTGACGGCACCCGATGTAACTGCTCCGCTGCCCGCACGACGGAACCGCTGTCAGCCACCGCGCAGAACATTTTAAGTTGGGTCAGGTCCATTCGTTCTCTTATCGTCAGCAACTTAGTTAGTATTATTCACTTTTCGTGATTTTAACCATCACTCATCCTGATGGCAACTGAAAATCGGCTCGGGAGTCAAAAATGGCAGTACGTGTTGCGCTATGTGCTTTTCTGACGTTGGTGGTGGCGATGGGGATAGGGCGCTTTGCCTTTACCCCACAGGTGCCTTTAATGATAGGCGAAAATCAGCTATCGCTGACGAGTGCGGCGGTGGTGGCGGCGCTGAACTATCTGGGGTATCTGTGCGGTTCGTTTGATGCCATGCGTGCTACGCGGCGCGTGGAATGGCGCTTACAGGCGGGGGTCTGGGGAGCCGTCGTGCTGACGCTGATTTCCGCCCTGGTTTCCGGCCCGTGGCAGCACGGCGTGGTGCGCTTCCTGATTGGCTGGGCCAGCGGCTGGGCCATGGTGCTGATTGCAGCCTGGAGCAATGAGCAGTTGCACCGTTATCAGCGTCCGGGGCTGAGTGCCGCCGTGTTCGCCGGGCCGGGAACCGGGATTTTGATCAGCGGACTGCTGGCGGTGTGGCTGCACAGCCAGCAGGTCAGCGCGGCCTGGGCCTGGGGCGCTTATGGCGTGCTGGCGCTGGCCCTGGTGGCGCTGATTGCCCGCACCTTACCGCGTACCGGTCAGTTGCATCTCCCGGAAACCGCCCCGGAGCCGCTGCGCCTGACACCTGGGCTGAAGCGGCTGGTATGGAGCTACAGTCTGGCCGGATTTGGCTATATTCTGCCCGCAACCTTTCTGTCACAGATGGCGACCACACGTTTTCCCGGCCTGATCAGCCAGTTTGTCTGGCCGGTGTTTGGTGGGGCTGCCGTGGTGGGGATCGCTATCGGTATTCTGACCCGTCACCTGGGTGACAGTAACCGTCGCCTGGCGCTGGTGCTGTGGGTGCAGGCGCTGGGGGTTTTTGCAGCGGATCTGATCCCCGGATTGGGCGGATTGGCGCTGGGATCGGCGCTGATTGGTGGCGGCTTTCTTTGTGTAGTACAGCTTTCTCTGCAATATGCCCGTGAACTGGCCCCGCTGCACACGCGCTATCTCGCCGGATTACTGACCACCGGTTACGCAGTCGGGCAACTGGTGGGGCCGATGTTATCGGCCATCTCTACGGCGCTGACGCACCGTCTTGAACCCGCGTTGTATGTGGCCGGGGCGGCGCTGCTGGTGGCGGGAGTGCTGGTGTGGCATCGCGAGGCGGCAGCTGAATGAAACTGTTTCATCGACAATTAAATTGATTCACTGGATCAGACTCCAAATGTGTTCCAAAATAGCGCCTCAGAAATCCTCTTCATCTTTCACGCTGCAGGTGCGTTGTCTGCCCTTACTCACCCCGGTCACTTACTTGTTGTAAGCTCCCGGGGATTCGTTCGGTTGCTGCCTTCCTGCATCATGAAATCTATTGAGGATTGGATTTTGTCAGACCTGCTGGAGAAAAGAGACAAATGGCGACGTTAAGTCAGGAAGCCACACTGGTTCATGAGGCGCTGGTTGCCCGCGGCCTGGAAACCCCGCTGCGTTCACCTGTGCGTGAAATGGATGACGATACGCGTAAGCAGCTGATCGCCGGTCATATGACCGAAATTATGCAGTTGCTCAATCTTGATCTGGAAGATGACAGCCTGGCTGAAACACCGCAGCGTATTGCCAAAATGTACGTTAATGAAGTGTTCTCCGGCCTCGACTATGCCAACTTCCCGAAAATCACCGTTATCGAAAACAAGATGAAAGTGGATGAAATGGTGACCGTGCGTGATATTACGCTGACCAGCACCTGTGAACATCACTTTGTGATTATCGATGGTCAGGCGACCGTGGCCTATATCCCGAAAGAGAAGGTGATTGGTCTGTCGAAAATCAACCGTATCGTGCAGTTCTTCTCCTCGCGGCCGCAGGTGCAGGAACGGTTGACGCAGCAGATTCTGGTCGCACTGCAAACACTGCTGGGCACCAGCAACGTCGCGGTGTCCATTGATGCCGTGCACTATTGTGTGAAAGCGCGCGGTATTCGCGATGCCACCAGCGCCACCACAACGACCTCGTTGGGTGGGCTGTTCAAGTCCAGCCAGAACACGCGCCAGGAGTTCCTGCGCTCGGTACGCCATCGCTAATGTTCAGGGCCAGGCATGCCTGGCCCCTACAGGATTGCCTCCATGTCCCGTATTCTTCCTCTCGATTTTATTCGTGGACTGGCCATTCTTGGCATTCTTCTGCTGAATATCACCGCCTTTGGTTTGCCGAAGGCGGCTTATCTGAATCCAGCCTGGCAAGGATTGCCATCGACCCGCGATTTTCTGGTATGGGCGGCGATGGATCTGTTCGCCCAGGCAAAGTTTCTCACGCTATTTGCCATCCTGTTCGGTGCCGGGCTGCAACTGCTGTTGCCGCGCGGTAAGCGCTGGATACAGTCACGCCTCTCCTGGCTGGTGATCTTCGGTTTCCTGCACGCCTTACTGCTATGGGAGGGCGATATCCTGCTGGCTTACGGGCTGACCGGGCTGGTGACCTGGCGCATGATCCGCGATGTGCCCGGTACAAAGCAGCTCTTCAATACCGGGTTAATGCTTTACCTGATTGGCAGTGCGGTGCTGGTGGTGCTCGGCATGGCATCCGGGCCAAATCCGAACAGTTCATGGCTGGCAGGCGCGGCCGACGTGCAGTATGAAACCTTCTGGCGCACGCAGGGTGGCTGGGAGGCGATGGTCAATCGCCTGGATATGCTGGGGTCGGCGCTGATGGCGCTGGCGGCGCAGTATGGCTGGCAGCTGGCGGGCCTGATGATGGTGGGTGCCGCATTGATGCGCAGCGGCTGGCTGCGCGGCACCTGGAGCCTGAAACATTATCGCCGTACGGGCGCGATGCTGGTGCTGGCAGGCATGCTGATTGAAGGGTTGTCGATTGCGTTACAATGGCACGTCAAATGGGAGTTTCGCTGGGCGGGCTTCTTCCTGCAGGTGCCGCGTGAAATCAGTGCCCCCTTGCAGTCGCTGGGCTACGCCGCGCTGTGCTTTGGCTGGTGGCCGCAGCTCCAGCGTTTTCGCCTGACGCTAATGGTGAGTGCGGTGGGCAGAATGGCACTCTCCAATTATCTGTTACAGACGCTGATTTGTACCACGCTGTTTAACCACTTTGCATTGTTCAATCACTTCGACCGCCTGCAGTTGCTGCTGATTGTTCCGCTGGTCTGGGTCGTTAACCTGTTGTTTTCCCACTTTTGGCTGCGCATATTCCGTCAGGGCCCCGTCGAGTGGTTATGGCGCCAGCTGACCGGGGTGGGGCTAGAGAAAAAACCGTTGGAAGATGATGTTCATCACAAAGGTTAAAAAATTGTATGTAACCGTTTTCAAGCCTGTGACGGATTTCACGTAGCCCGGGTCTTTCACCTGACAGAATAGACGTCAGAATGCGTCTGGGTCAGGAAGAGCTATGCAAATAACAGGCTTCAGTGGTAATCGCTCATGATTACCATACGTGATGTTGCCCGCGAGGCGGGCGTTTCGGTCGCTACGGTCTCCCGGGTGCTGAATAACAGTGCGGCGGTGACCGGAGACACCCGCGAGGTGGTGCTGAAAACGGTTGCACGCCTCGGTTATCGTCCCAATGCGAACGCCCAGGCGCTGGCCACGCAGGTCAGCGACACCATTGGTGTGGTGGTGATGGACGTGTCCGATCCCTTCTTTGGCGCGCTGGTGAAAGCGGTTGATACCGTGGCCCAGCGTCTGCACAAACATGTATTAATCAACAACTCCTATCATCAGGCGGATAAAGAGCGTCACGCGATTGAAGTATTGATTCGCCAGCGCTGTAACGCCTTGATCGTCCATGCGAAAGCCTTACCAGACGCCGAGCTTGCCTCTCTGATGCAGCAGGTGCCGGGTATGGTACTGGTTAACCGTATTGTGCCTGGTTTTGCCCATCGCTGTGTTTGCCTCGACAACGTCAGCGGGGCGCTGATGGCGATGCGTATGTTGCAACAGCACGGTCACCAGCGCATTGGCTACTTAGGTTCCGTACATCCGATTGAAGACAACGATCAGCGCCGTGAGGGCTGGTCTCAGGCGCTGAGCGAGCAGGGCGTGACGCCCGTTGAAAGCTGGTGTGCCAGCGGTGAGCCTGATTTACAGGGCGGTGAGGCGGCGATGGTGGAGCTGCTGGGGCGTAACCTGCAGCTGACGGCAGTGTTTGCCTACAACGACAGTATGGCTGCCGGGGCGCTGGCCGCCCTGAAAGATAATGGTATTGCGGTGCCGCAGCAGCTTTCTGTCGTCGGGTTCGATGATATTCCCATCTCGCGTTACACCGATCCGCAGCTCAGTACCGTGCGCTACCCGATTGTTTCTATGGCAAAACTGGCCACTGAGCTGGCGCTCAAAGGCGCCGCCGGGGAGCTGGACAGCAGCGCCCAGCACTGCTTTATGCCGACCCTGGTGCGACGCCATTCAGTGGCAACACGACAAAATGTGGCGGCCGTCACTAACTCAGGCGAATCTACGATGTAACCGTTTCCAATCTGTGAGTAAATTCACAGTTAATTAACAAGGCCTTCTCTATGATGGCAGCGTCCTGCAGGGTTTGAAACATTATGTAACGGCAGAACGTCCCCTTGTGACGCTCATTTGCCCTCCCTGCGAAACAGTTTCACACACAGCATTCAGGAAGCATTCCGTACAGGGAAGTCGGGTTTGATGTTAGCAATATGTCGGTGCCGCAGATCGTAGATGTAACATTTCGCGCCGCCGCCAACAAACTGATCGCCCCGTGCCTCATCATTGACTGGCACGTGGCGTTGAGTACTACCCTACAAAAACCGGAGATACCATGAATAAGAAGGTTTTCACTCTCAGCGCCCTGGTGGCCACCATGCTGTTTGGCGCAACTGCTCAGGCAGCAGATACCCGTATTGGCGTCACCATTTATAAATACGACGACAACTTTATGTCCGTCGTGCGCAAGGATATTGAGAAAGAAGCCAAGCTCAACCCGGGCGTGCAGCTGCTGATGAATGACTCGCAGAACAGCCAGTCTACTCAGAACGATCAGGTTGACGTACTGGTTGCTAAGGGCGTAAAAGCGCTGGCCATTAACCTGGTTGACCCGGCTGCTGCTGCCGTTGTGATCAGCAAAGCAAAAGCTAACGATATCCCGGTTGTGTTCTTCAATAAAGAACCGACCGCGAAAGCACTGGCCAGCTATGACAAAGCTTACTACGTCGGTACTGACTCTAAAGAGTCTGGCGTGAAGCAGGGTGAGCTGATTGAGAAACACTGGAAAGCGAATGCCAACTGGGATCTGAACAAAGATGGTCAGATTCAGTTCGTGCTGTTAAAAGGCGAGCCAGGTCACCCGGATGCGGAAGCCCGTACCAAATACGTGATCGATACGCTGAACAAAGATGGCGTGAAAACGCAGCAGCTGCATCTCGACACCGCGATGTGGGATACCGCACAGGCGAAAGATAAGATGGATGCGTGGTTGTCTGGCCCGAACGGCAACAAAATTGAAGTGGTTATCGCCAATAACGATGCGATGGCAATGGGTGCAGTAGAAGCACTGAAAGCACACAACAAGTCCTCTGTACCGGTCTTTGGTGTGGATGCGCTGCCAGAAGCTCTGGCGATGGTGAAATCTGGCGCAATGGCCGGCACCGTGCTGAATGATGCGAAAAACCAGGCGAAAGCGACCATTGATATGGCGATTAACCTGGCGGCGGGTAAACCTGCCACCGAAGGTACTGATTACAAACTGGATGGCAAAGTGGTTCGTGTTGCCTATGTCCCGGTCGACAAAGACAACCTGGCCGACCTGCCTAAATAAGTACAATCTGATACGGATGCTGGTTCCAGCATCCGTTTTTCAGGCGTTGAATAAAAAACCTTCAGCCGGGTAGAAATATGGGCAGCGATAACGTGCAAACACAGCGCGAGTTTTTACTGGAGATGACTGACGTCAGTAAGTCATTCCCCGGTGTTAAAGCGCTCGATAATGTTAATTTAAAAGTCCGTCCACATTCGATTCACGCCTTGATGGGGGAGAATGGTGCCGGTAAGTCAACACTCTTAAAATGCCTTTTTGGTATTTACAGTAAAGATACGGGGAGCATTCTTTTTCAGGGCGAGGAAATTAATTACAAAAGCTCCAAAGAGGCACTGGAAAATGGCGTGTCGATGGTGCATCAGGAATTAAACCTGGTTCTGCAACGTACGGTTATGGATAACATGTGGCTGGGTCGTTATCCAAAAAAAGGCTTTTTCGTCGATCAGGATAAAATGTATCGCGATACCAAAGCGATTTTCGACGAGCTGGATATTGATATTGACCCGCGTGACAAAGTGGTTTCACTGTCTGTTTCTCAAATGCAGATGATTGAGATTGCGAAAGCATTTTCCTATAACGCAAAAATCGTCATTATGGATGAGCCCACCTCATCGTTGACGGAAAAAGAAGTTAATCACCTGTTTACGATTATTCGTAAGCTGAAAGATCGTGGCTGCGGCATTATCTATATCTCTCACAAGATGGAAGAGATCTTTCAGCTGTGTGATGAAATCACCATCCTGCGCGACGGACAGTGGATTGCTACTCAGCCGCTGGAAGGGCTGGATATGGATAAGATTATTGCCATGATGGTTGGGCGGTCGCTGAATCAGCGCTTCCCGGATAAGACCAACGTGCCGGGTGAAACCATCCTGGAAGTGCGTAATCTGACCTCACTGCGTCAGCCGTCGATTCGCGACATCTCCTTTGATTTGCGCAAAGGGGAGATCCTCGGGATTGCCGGTCTGGTCGGCGCGAAACGTACTGACATTGTTGAAACACTGTTTGGTATTCGCGAAAAATCAGGCGGTACGATTAAGCTGCATGGTAAGGCCATTAATAACAACAGCGCCAATGAAGCCATTAATCATGGTTTTGCTTTGGTGACTGAAGAACGTCGTTCTACCGGGATTTACGCTTACCTTGATATTGGTTTTAATTCACTGATTTCAAATATCGGTAAATATAAAAACAGTATTGGTTTGCTGGATAACACCCGAATGAAGAGTGATACCCAATGGGTGATTGACTCTATGCGGGTGAAAACGCCCGGACATCATACCTCGATTGGTTCATTGTCCGGTGGTAACCAGCAGAAGGTGATTATTGGTCGTTGGTTATTAACGCAACCAGAAATACTGATGCTCGATGAACCCACACGTGGTATTGACGTTGGGGCGAAATTCGAAATCTATCAGCTGATTTCTGAACTGGCAAAAAAAGGGAAGGGGATTATTATCATCTCTTCCGAAATGCCAGAGTTGTTGGGCGTTACCGATCGTATTCTGGTAATGAGTAATGGCCTGGCCGCAGGCATTGTCGAAACGAAGACTACCACGCAAAACGAAATATTGCGTTTGGCATCGTTGCACCTTTAATGATGTAAGGGCTGTTACTATGAAAGCAGTGAATAAGAAAAGTTTGCTCACCTGGCTGAAAGAAGGTGGGATTTATGTGGTGCTGCTGGTATTACTGGCCATCATTATTATCCAGGATCCAACGTTCTTAAGTTTAATGAACCTGAGTAATATCCTGACCCAGTCTTCGGTGCGTGTGATTATCGCACTGGGTGTGGCGGGTCTGATTGTTACCCAGGGGACCGACCTGTCAGCAGGACGTCAGGTGGGTCTGGCTGCGGTTGTGGCCGCAACGCTGTTACAGGCAATGGATAACGCCAATAAGGTGTTCCCGCATCTGGAAACCCTGCCGATTGCTGTTGTTATCGGGATTGTCTGTGCGATTGGCGCCGTAATTGGTCTGATTAATGGTCTGATCATTGCTTACCTGAAGGTGACGCCATTTATCACCACGCTGGGCACCATGATTATTGTTTACGGTGTTAACTCACTGTATTACGACTTCGTTGGGGCATCTCCGGTCGCGGGCTTTGACGAGAAATTCTCTACCTTTGCTCAGGGATTCCTGCGTTTCGGTGATTTCAAACTGTCATACATTACCTTCTACGCGATTATCGCCATCTTTGTGGTGTGGATCCTGTGGAACAAAACCCGCTTCGGTAAAAACATTTTCGCCATCGGTGGTAACCCGGAAGCGGCACGCGTCTCTGGTGTTAACGTTCCCTTCAACCTGATTCTGGTCTATGCACTGTCCGGTGTGTTCTATGCCTTTGGCGGGATGCTGGAAGCGGGGCGTATCGGTTCTGCTACTAACAACCTCGGCTTTATGTATGAGCTGGATGCGATCGCTGCCTGTGTGGTCGGTGGGGTGTCATTTGCAGGGGGCGTGGGTACGGTTGCGGGTGTTGTGACCGGGGTGATTATCTTTACGGTGATCAACTACGGTCTGACCTATATCGGGGTTAACCCTTACTGGCAGTACATCATCAAGGGCGGCATTATTATCTTCGCCGTTGCGCTGGACTCCCTGAAGTACGCACGTAAGAAATAGCGGCGAGGCGAGCTCGACGGGTTTCGGGACGGGCATGCCCGTCCCCTACGATAAGCGCTCACTCGACGATACGTAGAGGCGAGGCACGCCTCGCCTGAAGGACTGACCTTTTCTGGTCAGTCCTTTTGTTATTTCTTCTTCTGTATCTCCAGTAACTGCTCCGGGGTCACCGCTGGATAACTCTGGGCGTCTTCCGGTACTTCATGCCGCGCCGGGATGGGCACCAGCGGCCCGAGGAAGCGCGGCTCACGCTTCATCAGATACAGATCGGCCAGCGCACCCAAACGGGCACCCACTTCACGCGTTCTCACGCTCCACATATTTTTGGGTGAGGGAACGGCATAACACTGAGCCTGAATCCCCATATGCAGGGCGATAAACAGCGCACGCTCACAGTGGAAACGCTGAGTGATAATAATAAAATCGTTGGTATCGAACACTTTCCGGGTGCGCACAATCGAATCGAGGGTGCGGAAACCAGCATAATCCAGCACGATATCTGAGGGTGCCACGCCTGCGGCAATCAGGTCGCGGCGCATGGTCATCGGTTCGTTATAGCTTTGCTGCGCATTGTCGCCACTCAGCAGCAGATAACTGACTTTGCCACTGTTATACGCGTTAATCGCTCCCTGTATGCGGTACAGATAATACTGGTTGATAACCCCGGTCCGGTAATATTTGGCGGTACCCAGAACCACGCCAACCTGACGGTGCGGCAGTGCTTTCAGATCGTCATAGACGTAAGGTGCGGTTTTCCAGCTCATCCAGCGATCGAGGCCAAGCGCGGTCAGTACCACCAGGGCAATGATGATAATCAGACCATAAATCAGGCGTTTCAACATGCGGAACGGCGCTCAGGTTGGCGGTGGAATATGGATTCAAGGCTACTTGAGGCGGAGAGGTGAAGCAAGTCACACCGTATCGGATGGGGCTTTTTCGCGCAATAACCCCTCCCAGGCGGAGAGTATGACCCGCCTGGAAGGGAAATCGCGCTATCAGATTGAGGTGCGGCGATAATTACGGTACTGCGGCAGCCAGAAGTTGGCCGCGATAGCCTTCGACAGCACATCTTCGGAGGTCACCACCGCCACGCCTGATAGCTGTGCGGCTTTCCCCACTGCCATGGCGATCAGTTTTGACACGCCCTGAATATCTTTCACTTCAGGCAGGACCGGGCCAGAACCCTCGTTGACCAGCGGAGAACACTCTGCCAGCGCCCGGCTTGCCGCCATCAGCATGCCGTCCGTGACGCGCGTTGCACCCGACGCAATCACGCCAAGGCCAATCCCCGGGAAGATATACGAGTTATTACACTGGGCAATTGGGTAGATCTTATCCTTCCAGGTGACCGGGGAGAACGGACTGCCCGTCGCCACTAAAGCATTACCGTCGGTCCACGCCATAATATCCTGCGGTGTTGCTTCTACACGAGAGGTCGGGTTAGACAGCGGCATGATGATGGGACGCGCACAGTGTTTGTGCATTTCGCGCACAATCTCTTCGCTGAACAGGCCTGGCTGGCCGGACACGCCGATCATAATGTTTGGCTGCGCGTTACGCACCACATCGAGCAGTGACAGCGAGTCGCTGCTGCTGTCCCAGACGGTCAGGTTTTCGCTTTTCTGCACCAGTTTGCTTTGGAAGTTAAGCAGGTTGGGCAGCTTATCGGTCAACAAACCGAAACGATCGACCATAAAGACGCGCCCACGGGCCTCTTCATCGCTGAGGCCTTCAGATTTCATCTGCGCGATGATCTGCTCGGCAATACCGCAACCGGCTGAACCCGCCCCCAGGAACACCACTTTCTGTTCACACAGCTTGCTGCCTGCTGCACGGCTGGCGGCAATCAGCGTCCCCAGCGTCACTGCCGCGGTGCCCTGAATATCATCATTAAAGCAGCAGACTTCATCACGATAGCGCTCAAGCAGCGGCATCGCATTTTTCTGTGCGAAATCTTCGAACTGCAACAGCACGTTAGGCCAGCGGCTTTTCACGGCATGAATAAAGTCATTCACGAAGCTCTCGTACTCTTCACCCGTAATACGCGGATGACGCCAGCCCATATACAGCGGGTCATTCAGCAACTGCTGATTGTTGGTCCCCACATCCAGCACCACTGGCAGGGTATAAGCCGGGCTGATGCCGCCACAGGCGGTATAGAGGGAGAGTTTACCGATAGGAATACCCATTCCGCCAATGCCCTGGTCGCCCAGGCCGAGGATACGCTCACCGTCGGTGACCACAATCACCTTCACATTCTGCTTGGTGGCGTTTTGCAGCATATCTTCAATGTTGGCACGGTTCGGATAAGAGATGAACAAACCGCGCGCGCGACGATAAATCTCAGAGAAGTGCTCACAGGCGGCACCCACTGTTGGGGTGTAAATGATCGGCATCATCTCTTCCAGATGATTATCGAGCAGGCGGTAGAACAACGTTTCGTTGGTGTCCTGAATATTGCGCAGGTAGACGTGTTTATCGTTATTGTTCTTGAAGTCCTGGAACTGACGCCATGCGCGCTCTGCCTGCTCCTCAATGCTTTCCACTGTTTCTGGCAGCAGGCCATTCAGGTTGAAGTCATTACGCTCTTCAATTGAGAACGCACTGCCTTTGTTCAGAAGGGGGAATTCCAGCAAGATAGGGCCAGCATAAGGGATGTATAGCGGTCGTTTACTTTCGTATTCGAGTTCCATGCAATTCATACTCTATTAGGATCGGGATGTTGTGGCGCCAATCCTAAAATAATTCATCTGAAAGTACAGCTTTTGTTAACATGCAATAACAAAAGCTGCGATCTTTCTCGAATTATAAAGACTCTTTTACGATTTTTTCAGCACAACCGTAGTCAAACGCATGCAACCCAGCGCGGCCAGCGTGGCTGCTGTGGCGCTCTGTTGGCTTAATGCGGCATCCGGGGCTTCGGCCAGAACGGCCTGGTGAATATCGCTCAGGCTATGTCCGCTAAGGCTGAGTAAATTCAGTGCGCCCTGCAACGGAGGCAGGCTGGGATTAAACGCCGCGTTTTCTGCATAACGCCCGGCAAAGATCGCGCCGCTGACGGTTTGTAAGGCGACACCGCTCCAGGCCTTGCTGTAAGGCGCATGACTGTGGCTGGCGGCGTTAATGGCGGCTTGCGTCAGTGCATCGCCCGCCGCGATAAAGCCGTGGTCAATATCGTCCATCAGCAGGGTGGTGATGGCCAGGTCGTGCGGGCCAAAGGAATCCGGCAGATAGTCCCCCAGCGTGGCCGCAGCACGGCCAGGCAGTTCAATCGTCAGCCCGCTGCCGCTGTTCAGCTCATTCATAAACTGTCGGCAGTGGCCGCATGGCGTGTAGTTGACGGTGATGCACGCCAGTGCACTTTCTCCCCGCAGCCAGGCATGCGTCACCGCACTCTGCTCGGCATGAACGGTCTGCTGCATCGTGGTACCGGCAAACTCCATATTGGCACCAAAGAACAGCGTGCCGCTTTTACCACGTGCAATGGCACCCACTTTAAAATCAGACAAGGTGGCTACCGCGCAGGCGGCCGCCAGCGGCAGCAGGGCAAAGGCCAGTTCACTGTCGTTAAATCCGCAGTGCTTTTTCAGTTCACCCGCCTGGCTGGCCGTGATAAATCCGGCGAAGTCATCCGCGGCCAGGATCGGCTGAAGTGCGCTTTGTAACAGGGTAGGAAGCGTGGCAAATGCCTGCTGGTAACGTGGGTGCATAGTGGGGCCTCTTTCGCTGAATGCAGCCCATGTTAGCGGGCCGGCAGCCAGTTATATGTGATCTAAGTCTCTCTATCAATGTAATAAATGAAATTGATCAACAAAATGCGAGACTTATCGCAAGTTTTAACCCCACAGCATCATTAATAGCGGAAAAATAAACGGTGCCAGAAGCGAAGTGATAATGCCGCACAGCACCAGTGCCAGTGAGCTGAACGCCCCCTCCTGGTAATCGATCTCGGCAGCCCGTGCTGTCCCCAGTGCGTGCGAAGCATTTCCGATAGCCAGACCGCGTGAGGATTTACTGCGCACCTGCAGCATGTTGAGCAGCATATGGCCGAAGACAGCCCCCAGTACGCCCGCCAGCAGCACGCAGATAGCACTAATAGCCGGGATGCCACCCAGCGTGCCGGAGATGGCCATCGCAATCGGCGTGGTGACCGATTTGGGTAACAGCGTGGCGGCAATCTGTGGCGTCGCGCCTAACCACAGCGCAATCGCCGTACCGGACACCATTGCCGTGATGCTTCCGACAAAGCAGACGCTGATAATCGACTTCCAGCGCGAACGGATTTGATGCATCTGCTCATACAGCGGCAGCGCCAGCGCCACGACGGCCGGTTGCAGCAGGTCATTGAGTAGGGCGCTGCCCTGGAAATAGCGCGTGTAGGGCAGTTGCAGCAGCAGCAGCAGCGGAATAATCACCGCCATCGCAATCAGCAGCGGGTTAACGATCGACATTTTGACTTTTGCCGCCAGCTTGCGTGCGGCAAGAAAGACCAGCACGGTCAGCGGCAGCGACCACCAGATATCACTCATCGCTTGCTCCCGTGCGTCGCTGATGGCGGTCATTAAGGCGCTGTGACATCAACCCAATGGTGACCAGCACAATCAGCGTACTCACCACGCAGGAGATCACAATCGGGCCGAACTGAGCGGTCAGAATATCCATATCGTTCATGACGCCAACGCTGATGGGGACGAACAACAGGGCCATATAACGGATCAGCAGATGGCAGCCGGGTTTTACCCAGTGGATCGGAAGCAGTTGCGAAGCCAGCAGCGAAAACAGCACCAGCATACCGAGAATACTGCCGGGAATGACAACAGGCAGCAGGGCCGAAAGGCCGCGACCGGCATAGAGGCAGAGGTAGATGATGATGAAAGCGCGAAGGTATTGCCATAAAACCAGGAGAGTGCTGCGCATGGTCAGATCCCAGAATACGTAGGGGCGGGGCAGGCCCCGCCTGGGTCAGGCATGCCTGACCCCCTACGAATTTACTTAACTTGTTGGCCTGGCTGAGCGCCGCTATCCGGGCTGAGCAGGAAGATATCTTTCCCGCCAGGACCCGCCGCCATCACCATACCTTCTGAGATGCCGAAACGCATTTTGCGCGGCGCGAGGTTTGCCACCATCACTGTCAGACGGCCAACCAGTACCGCCGGGTCCGGGTAGGCCGCACGGATGCCGGAGAACACGTTGCGCTTCTCTCCACCCACATCCAGTGACAGACGCAGCAGCTTATCGGAGCCTTCAACAAATTCCGCGTTTTCGATCAGCGCAATACGCATATCGACTTTGGCAAAATCATCGAAGCTGATGGTGTCCTGAATCGGATCCTCCGCCAGCGGACCGGTCACAGGTGCCTTCGCTGCGGCGGCATCTTCTTTTGATGCTTCAATCAAACCGTTCACTTTGTCCATCTCAATGCGGCCATACAAGGCTTTAAATGGCGCAATGCTGTGGTTCAGAAGAGGTTGCTGAATACCATCCCAGCTCAGATCCTGATTCAGAAAAGCTTCGGTGCGGGCGGTCAGCGATGGCAGCACAGGCTTCAGCCAGGTCATCAGCACGCGGAACAGGTTGATACCCATAGAGCAGATAGCCTGCAGGTCGGCATCACGTCCTTCCTGTTTCGCCACCACCCACGGAGCCTGCTCGTCAACATAGCGGTTAGCCACGTCGGCCAGCGCCATAATTTCGCGCACAGCACGGCTGAATTCACGGCTGGCCCAGGCTTCACCAATGCTGGCTGACGCATCCGTGAAGGTTTTGTACAGCGCCGGATCTGCCAGTTCAGCAGAAAGCTGCCCGTCAAAACGTTTGGCGATAAAGCCGGCATTACGTGATGCCAGGTTAACCACCTTGTTGACGATATCGGCATTCACACGCTGCACGAAATCTTCCAGATTGAGGTCGATATCGTCGATGCGTGATGAAAGCTTCGCTGCGTAGTAGTAACGCAGGCTGTCGGCATCCAGATGTTGCAGCCAGGTGCTGGCTTTAATAAATGTGCCGCGTGATTTAGACATTTTCGCGCCGTTAACCGTGACATAGCCATGCACAAACAGGTTGGTCGGTTTACGGAAGTTGCTGCCTTCCAGCATGGCTGGCCAGAACAGGCTGTGGAAGTAGACGATATCTTTACCGATAAAGTGGTAGAGATCGGCATCCGAATCTTTTTGCCAGAACGCATCGAAGTCGATATCACCGCGCTTATCGCACAGGTTTTTGAAGGAACCCATGTAACCGATAGGTGCATCCAGCCAGACGTAGAAGTATTTGCCTGGGGCATCAGGAATTTCGAAGCCGAAGTACGGCGCATCGCGGGAGATATCCCACTGCTGCAAGCCGGAGTCGAACCACTCCTGCATTTTGTTCGCCACCTGCTCCTGCAACGCACCGGAACGGGTCCAGGCCTGTAACATGGCGCTGAATTCCGGCAGATCGAAGAAGAAATGCTCAGAATCACGCATCACAGGTGTTGCGCCAGAGACGACGGATTTCGGATCAATCAGTTCAGTCGGGCTATAGGTGGCCGAACAGACTTCGCAGTTGTCGCCATACTGATCCGGCGCCTTACATTTCGGGCAGGTGCCTTTCACAAAACGATCGGGCAGGAACATGCCTTTTTCCGGATCGTAAAGCTGAGAAATGGTACGGTTCTTAATAAAACCGTTCTCTTTCAGTCGGGTATAGATCAGTGCAGACAGCTCACGGTTCTCTTCGCTGTGCGTAGAGTGGTAGTTGTCGTAGCTGATATCAAAACCGGCAAAGTCGGTCTGATGTTCCTGACTCATCTCGGCAATCATCTGCTCCGGCGCGATGCCCATCTGCTGAGCTTTCAGCATAATTGGCGTGCCATGTGCGTCATCGGCACAGATGAAGTAAACCTGATTGCCGCGCATTCGCTGGTAACGGACCCAAATATCTGCCTGGATATGCTCGAGCATGTGGCCGAGATGAATGGAACCATTTGCGTACGGCAGTGCGCACGTTACCAAAATTTTTTTCGCGACTTGAGTCATATTAAGACTTAGCTCATACCTGTTGAAAAAGGGGTTTAGATGGTAACCGATTGCCTGACCCTGCGTAAACAAGGGGTTCAACTCCCTGCGGTTTTTTCCGGCTGGTTACGTCAGTTCGGGCCAGATCTGATATGCTTAATGACATAAATGCAGGCAGAACAACCAGCAATATCAAGGAACACAGATGACTTCACAATCCCAGGGGCATCATTCCCCCGAAGCGCTACGCGCGATCGTGATGGGCGTGCTGACCACGTTTGAACACCCCACGTTGAACCGTAATCTCACCGTACTGAAGGCGCTGCGCCACTGTGCGCTGCTCGATAACACTCTGCATATTGAACTGAATATGCCGTTTGTCTGGCAGGGGCCGTTTGAAAGCCTGAAAGCGACGGTCAGTGCTGACCTGCTGCGTCTGACTGGCGCGGTAGCGATTTCATGGCGCTTAACGCTGAATGTGGCGACGTTACAACGGGTCAAAAATCGCCCTGGCGTCAACGGCGTAAAAAACATTATTGCCATCAGCTCTGGTAAAGGGGGCGTCGGCAAATCGACCACGGCGGTCAACCTCGCGCTGGCGCTGGCCGCAGAGGGAGCGAAAGTCGGACTGCTGGATGCCGATATTTACGGACCGTCGATCCCGGATATGCTCGGTGTTGAAGATCAGCGGCCAACCTCACCGGACGGCACACATATGGCACCGATTATGGCCCATGGCCTGGCCACCAACTCAATTGGTTATCTGGTGACCGAGGATAACGCCATGGTATGGCGTGGTCCGATGGCCAGCAAAGCGCTGATGCAGTTGCTTAACGAAACGTTATGGCCGGAACTGGACTACCTGGTGCTGGATATGCCGCCTGGCACAGGGGACATTCAGTTAACCCTCGCACAGAACGTGCCGGTGACCGGTGCCGTGGTCGTGACCACGCCGCAGGATATTGCGCTGATCGATGCGCGCAAAGGCATTGTGATGTTTGAAAAAGTGAATGTCCCGGTGCTGGGCGTAGTGGAAAACATGAGTATGCATATTTGCAGCCAGTGTGGTCATCATGAAGCGATCTTTGGTACGGGGGGGGCCGAAAAGCTGGCGGAACAGTATCACACTCGTCTGCTGAGCCAGCTTCCGCTGCATATCAGCTTGCGCGAAGACCTGGATAATGGCGAGCCCACCGTTGTGCGTCGTCCCGACAGCGATTTCACCGCACTGTACCGTCAGCTGGCGACACAGGTGGCCGCGCAACTTTACTGGCAGGGTGAGGTTATCCCGGAAGATATCGCGTTCCGCGCGGTGTAGTGAGACGGGCCGGCCTTTTTCTGGTCGGCCCGTGATGAATCCGTTACACCAGTCTGACGTGCCGCTGCTGAAATCCATCCACCATTGAATAATCGAAATCAATTTTCCCACCGTCGAAAAGCTGAGTAATCAACGTGAAATCATTGTCCGGTGTGACATTGCAACGATGGTTAAGCAGGGTGTCCTGAATAGTAAACGAACGGTCACCGCGCGCGATACGCTTCAGATATTGCAGCATGTCGTATGCACGTACACTTACGCCTGCCTGTTCATGAGGGGGTCTGCTTGTCATCTGCTACGGCCATTTTCAGTGCTAAAACGTCATTATAATCCGTTGTGTTTAATCGACGGCAAGCCGATTTTGTATTTTAGTGAAATCAGACGGAGCAACGTACAGCTAATAATCGCGAACCAGGCGCTGTAGATCTGCGGGATCAGCCCGGCTGAGCCGGTCAGCTCAATCGCGGCGCCAATGAGCGCCGCGCTGGCATAAATATCCTGGCTGAAAATCGCCGGAGTTTTTCCAGTTAACACGTCGCGCAGGCAGCCGCCACCGACGGCGCTGATGCAGCCCAGTATCAGGGAAAGCTCAATATTGTGGCTGTGCTCCCAGGTTTTATTGGCACCGAAGGCAGCAAAGAAACCCAAACCCAGCGCATCAAAGAACAGGGTGGCTTTTTCAAAAGAGAGGATGAGTTTTTGAAAAAAGGCAACGCAGATGACGGCTGTCATGATTACCACCAGATAGGCTGAACTGACCAGCCCGGCGGGGGGAAGGCTGGCAATACAGATATCTCTGATCACGCCACCGCCAATCGCGGTGGTCGCCGTCAGTACAAACACCCCGAAGAGATCAAAATCCTCGCGTACTCCGGCGGTCGCGCCACTTAACGCAAAGGCCAGCGTGCCAGCTAAATCAAGCAGATGAAAAACATTCAACATGTCACACATCCCTGATGAGCGTGAAAAATGATTTTCCAACGCCTGTAAAGAGAGTGACAGATAACCCTGCCTCTGCGCTGTCGTCGTGAGCAGAGGGTGCGGTAGGGGGGGTTACAGCACGTAGTGCATCAGCAGGTACTCGCCCTGATCGCTTTCCCCTTCGGCCACCACCCGCCAGCCGTGCTTTTTATAAAACAGCTGAGCCTGCAGGTTTTCCGCCAGACATTTGAGCGCGCCAGTGGAGGTAAAGCTTTTTTGCACGGCCTGCAATAATGCACTGCCCGCGCCGCTGCCCTGCCAGGCCGGGTCGATAAACAGGCTGTGCAGAAAATTATCGTTATCCAGTACGGCGGCAAATCCGATGCGGTGGCCGTCTTCTTCTGCCACCAGCACCCGCTCGCCCCGCGTCACCCGATCGAAATCCTCTAACTGCCATTGACTGTCATCCAGCCAGGTCCAGTTGGTTTTACGCGAGGCAAGAAACAGTGTGCGTAGGAATGGCCGATCCGCTTCGGTGAAAGGACGGATATTCATGGAAAAACTCCTGCAACATAAACGCCGGGTGGCAACGGCGCAGAGTGTAGCGTAAAAGCGCGTCGGTAGCAGCGAAAGGCATCAGGCAGGAGGAACGCATGAGAGAAGGGCGCAAAAAAAAGAGATGATGGGCTCATCTCTTTGCAGGGGACAGTGCGTTTTTTACTTCAATTTTGCCGCGATCGCCGCCACGTGTTGCCCCTGGTGTTTTGCTATAGCCAGTTCACGTTCGCTGGGTTGTCGCGACCCATCGCCACCCGCCAGTGTGGACGCGCCATAGGGTGTGCCGCCACGCACTTCTGAAATATCAAACAGTTCGGGGGTGCTGTATCCGATGGGGACAATAATCATCCCGTGATGCGCGAGGGTGGTCCAGGTCGAGGTAATGGTCATTTCCTGCCCACCGCCGGTGCCGGTAGAGGTAAACACACTGGCCACTTTGCCTACCAGAGCCCCCTTGGCCCACAGGCCGCCGGTCTGATCGAGGAAATTACGCATCTGCGCTGACATGTTGCCAAAGCGGGTGGGCGTGCCAAAAATAATCGCATCATAGTCAGCCAGTTCTGTCGGGCTGGCAATCTCGGCGGTCTGATCGGCTTTACCGCCGTACGCTTTGAACGCCTCGCTATCCATGGTCTCCGGCACGCGTTTGACGGTGACCTCGGTGCCCGGCACGCTGGCTGCCCCTTGCGCAACGTGCTGCGCCATGGTTTCAATATGCCCATACATTGAATGGTAAAGAACTAAAATCTTTGACATTTTACTTTCCTTATTGGGATGGATGGCATTTTCTTTTGGTGCTAATAAACGTGAAATAAAACGACGTAATACAAACACTGATATCACCCCTGGTGAAGGCGTTGATAAGCCACATTATTTAAAAATAGGCATGGAGGTGGGCTGAGGTTGGCCCTCCATTTCCTCACGCAGGCGACGACCGATGTCGTTAATTCTAGCTTCGCCTGCGCGTAATGCCGCATCACTGGTGTGCACAGAATAATTCCCCAGTGAGAGGGACCACGGATGAGCAACAGCGGAACCGATCACGAAGCGCGTTTCGGCGTCTCCGGCGTGAAGGGTGACGGGTTGAGAACCGGCTGCGAAGATGACCATTTCACCTGTAGCGATCTTTTCAGGTGAAACCAGCGTGCCGCGACTGATACTGAGCCACAGGCTGGAGTGATTTTCCGGCGGAATATACTGCCAGGATGAGTGTGCGGGCAGGGTCACCAGCAGATAATTGATGCCCTCATGCGAGCGAACCGGGCTTTTTACGCCCTGATATTCACCCAGAATGACGTATGCCGGGCCGGTTTGCGGCATCGACTGCGCTTCAAGATACTGACTGTCAACGGGGCCATTTTCCAGTTCAGGTGGCAACGCCAGCCAGAGCTGAAATCCCTCAACATACTCAGAATCACCTGCCGACATTTCTTTGCCGTGCCAGACGCCGCCGCCTGCGCGCATCCATTCCACCCCGCCATAGCCAATCATGCCTTTACCCGAATCCGGATCGTCAAAGCGCAGATTGCCTTCCGTGATTACGGTGACAGTGGCAATACCAGAGTGCGGATGAAGCGGCATACGATCAATCATCGTGCGATCGCCGGTGAAGCGATCGAGGAAAACGAAAGGTCTGACGATCGTGCCATAGTCTGACGGGCTCATCAGACGGATAATGGGCCCCGTTCCTCTGCCGCGTGTCCGGTGTTCGATGTGGCGGGAAACGGGGTGTTCCTCGGGCGCTAACGGTGACATTTGACTTCCTCTGGTAAGCGGTGAACGCAAGGTTATTCCGCTGGAGTACATGATAGTGTTGTATCTTAACCATTCGAACACTGCTTGATTAGAGGGCGTAATATCATTGGACTCATCCATTTTTGGACGTAATAAGATGCTCGATCTGAACGACGTCGCGATCTTTATCCATATCGTTGAAACGGGAAGTTTCGCCGCTGCTGCGCGACGGCTGGGAGTGCCACCGAATACACTGAGTCGACGGATTAAGCTGCTGGAAGCGAGTCTGGCGGTGCGGTTATTTCATCGTTCCACCCGCAAACTGACCCTGACCGGTGCCGGTGAGCAGCTGTATGACCACAGTGCACAAAAAATCAGTGAGTTAAACGCCATCAGTACGCAGCTGGTCAGTGAGAATCAGGTGCCGATGGGACGGATAAAAGTCGCCGCGCCTGCTGACTTCTTCGATCTGTTTTTAATGGAGTGGGTGGCCGATTTTCTGGCGTTATATCCGCAGCTGCAGCTGGATTTTATTCTCAGTGATACACATGCGGATATGATCGGCGAGGGCATTGATGTCGCGTTTCGTGGTGGACGCTTAAAGGATTCCAGTCTGGTTGCCCGAAAAATCAGCACGGGTCGGCGTCTGATGGCCGCCAGCCAGCATTATCTGGATACCTTTGGTGTGCCTGACAGCATCGACGCGCTGCAGCATCATGCCTGCATCGGCCAGTCTGCATCCTCTTCACCGGCTATCTGGCATCTGGTGGGGCCGCAAGGTGCGGTGCAGGTTGAGGTGACTGGCCGTTTCTCGGCCAATACCGCGCAGGCCCAGCTTAAAGCGGCTCTCAGCGGGCTGGGCATCTGTTTTTTACCAGAATCCCTGTTGTACGACAGCCTGAGCCGTCAACAGCTGATCGCCGTGTTGCCTGATTATGGCCAGCTGAATAACGATTTGTCGATTGTCTATCCCAGCCGTCATTACATCCCGCTGGCGGTGTCGACCTTTGTCGATCACACGGTGACTCTGCTCAAAAAAACCATCTCTGATAAGCATCGCCGTTAAGAAAGCGATGCGGCTGCGAAGGCTATTGAACACCGGCGAGCCGCAGCAGGGCGGTGACTGCCGCTGCCGCCAGGATCACCCCAATCAGCGGCACTTTGCGCCAGGCCAGCAGCACGGCAACCGCCACCCCGGCGACGCGTGCCGTCCCGGCAAAGTGGTCACCTGCATAAAATGTGCTGCCCAGCGCCACCGCAAACAGCAGCGTAGTGGCCGCATCAGACAGCAACTTACGCGCGTTTTCAGACAGGGTCATGCGGTTACCCAGCGTGGCACCGGCAAAGCGCATCAGCCAGGTTCCCACGGCCAGAATCACGATCCCGCAGATAATCAGTGCGTTGTCTGCCATTATTTCCTCCTCGCCAGCAGTCCGGCCATTGAGAGCAATACCGGCAGCCCGATAGGCGTAAAGGGCACGGCCAGCAGTGAGATTACCGCCCCGCAGGCGGCGCGGATCAGCGTGGTGCGGGATTTCAGGGCGGGGATCACCAGCGCCAGTAAAATGGCCGGAAATACCGCATCCAGCCCAATCACCTGGGTATCAGGCAGCAGTGTGCCAATCACACTGCCCAGCATGGCCCCCAACGGCCAGACCACGGCGACGCCGAGGCCACACAGCCAGAAGGCGGCTTTACGCTGCGCGTGCGTGGGCTGCGACAGGCCAAACACCACGCTTTCGTCATTCATAATATGGCAACCGAGCACGGCAGAGAGACGCGAACCTACCAGGTCACGTACGGCAATGCCAAAGGGGAAGTGGCGCGCATTGACCAGCAGCCCGGCCAGCGCAGCGGCCAGCGGATTGCCCCCGCCAGCGACGATGGCAATAAACATAAACTCTGAGGCACCGGCCAGCACAAACAGGCTGGAGAACAGCGGAACCCATAGCGGGAATCCATAAGCGGTGGCCAGCGAACCGTAGGAGATGCCCACAACGCCGACCGCCAGGCAGATCAGATAAATCGCTTTACGCGTGTCCGGGCTGAGTGATGAAAAATGCCGACTGAACATTATTTGTTTTCCATAACGAACGAAGTTGTCATTATAATGAACGCAGGTGCTTCTAAGATCAACACGAACGTTTCGTTCATTTTGGCGAACGATAAGGCGAAAGATGACACAGCCCATAGCGGTAATTGCGGAAAGTTTGATTCGGGAACGCACACAGGCCGGGCTTTCACTCGCCGAAGTGGCCCGAAGGGCGGGAATTGCAAAGTCGACGCTGTCGCAGCTGGAGGCGGGCAACGGTAACCCCAGCCTGGAGACGCTGTGGGCGCTGTGTGTGGCACTGAATATTCCCTTTGCCAAACTGCTGGAACCTGAAGGCAACAAAACCCAGATCATCCGGCGTGGCGAAGGGGCGAAAGTGGTGGCCGGAGAAGCGAACTATCAGGCCATTTTGCTGGCCAGCTGCCCACCGGGTGCGCGGCGCGATATCTATCTGTTAATGACCCAGCCGGGTGCTGACCGTCTGTCACAGCCGCATCCTGTTGGATCGGTTGAGCACATTATCGTCACCCAGGGGCGGGCGCTGGTCGGGCTTAAGGATGCCCCGGAAGAGCTAGCGCCAGGCGATTACATCTGCTATCCCGCCGATCGTGAGCATATCTTTAAAGCGCTGGAACCCGACACCCTGGCACTGCTGGTGGCAGAGCAGGGATAAAGGGAGGATGGGGACGGAAAACCGTCCCGTAATCGGGTTTTTATACCGTGTCGCTGAATAGCGGTTGACGGGGAGTTATGATTCTATCGAACCGATTTTTTGTTGAGACTATTCTTATCGTTAGCTAGAATGCGGCCTGAAAAAGTGAAGGTGTATTATCATTTCTACATAAAATGTGTATTTGCTTTTAATAAAGCAATCTGGGATTTAAATCAAAATCGGTCAGGCTGACGTTCAGAATGTTCTGGCCGAAATAAATTATAAAATGGAGTTAAGAATGAAAGGCATCAGTAAACTGGTCTGGGCAGGTCTCGCGCTGAATATCTGCTATCTCGGCGCGGTAGTCTATCTCACTACCCAGATAGAGGATGGTGAGTTAACTATTTTTGCACGCAATGCGATTGCTTTTTTACAGTACTTCTCCATCCCATTTTTAGTTTCTATTTTATTGCAGATCATCAGTTTGCCCCTGTTATTCAAAAGCCCAAAGTGGGGACTGGCGCTGGCTATCATTGGCTCGCTTATTATCCTGCCATTAAGTATGATTTTCCTCGCCGGTTATATGTTTAGCTATGAAAAGCATTGCAACAAGGGCCTGGAAGTATTTTCGCCAGGTGATAAAAACACACTTTCACAGGCTTTAACATTTAAAACATCGATGTTCTATGTGCAGGGCGGGATTTCCCTTGCTATCGGATTGTTTATTCTGGCCGATGGTGTGAGCGTTGGCGGATTATTAGTCTGTACCGGGATCATTTTTATCTCAAATGCGATGCGTTTAAAGCAACGCGTGATGATTGGGGTGTCAGGCGATAAATTGATCCTGACCCCGGCGCTGTATGCTGAAACCTGTCTGATCCCGCTAACCGATGTCACGTTAATCAAAGAAAATAAAAATGTCTTCAAACTGCATATCCACTCTGCTGGTGTTGACAGGAAATGTAGCTTTAGTAAAAAAATGATCGCCGGAGAGAATGCTCAGGCAGACCTTGCGGAGATTTTGTCAACATTGCCGAAAGCGGACAGCGAGGCTGTGGCGGTGAGTGACAAGCCTGAATAACCTCCAGCCCGGGCGGCGGGAGACGTAAAAGCTTGTTTCTCTGCCATCTAACTGGCATGATTCTGAAGGGTGATTATCGCAATGGTAATTACAACACATTGATTTTACTATTTAAATGACTCGGGGTGCCCTTCTTCGTGAAGGCTGAGAAATACCCGTACCACCTGATCTGGATAATGCCAGCGTAGGGAAGTCAGATGCCCGGCCGGCATCGCCTTCTTGATCGCCGGTTGGGAGCATATATGATCCAACCTGAACGCCTGAGCCACGCCGATGTGGCCCATTCCCTGACGCTGTTTCAACAGCAATCCCCCCTGATTCACTGTATGACCAATGATGTGGTGCAAACCTTTACCGCCAACGTGCTGCTGGCACTGGGGGCTTCCCCGGCGATGGTGATCGATCAGGACGAAGCCGCGCAGTTCAGCGCCATTGCTGATGCCCTGCTGGTAAACGTTGGTACGCTGACCCATTCCCGCAGTGAAGCGATGCGGGCAGCGATCCATGCGGCCAGCGCTGCCGGACGACACTGGACATTAGATCCGGTGGCGGTAGGGGCGCTGGATTTCCGTACCACTTTCTGTCACCAACTCCTGTTACTCAAGCCCGCTGCGATCCGCGGCAATGCTTCGGAAATTATGGCACTGGCAAAACAGGCGGTCAGCGGACGGGGCGTAGACACTCAGCATGCGTCAACGGCGGCATTACAGGCAGCCGTTGCGCTGGCGACGGAAACGGGGGCGGTGGTGGCGGTTACCGGGGAAGTGGATTTTGTCACCGATGGCGTGCGCACCCTCAGCGTCAGCGGCGGTTCCCCGCTGATGACGCGCGTGGTCGGCACTGGCTGTGCGTTGTCCGCCGTGGTCGCTGGATTTGCCGCGCTGCCCGGCGATCGTCTGGTGCATATCGCCAGCGCCTGCCGCGTAGTGGCGCTGGCGGGAGAGCGTGCAGCGGCAGCGGCGCAGGGGCCGGGCAGCTTCATCCCCGCGTTCCTTGATGCACTGTATCAACTGAACCCGGAGGCACTGGTATGAAACGGATTAACGCCATGACCATTGCCGGAACTGACCCGAGCGGTGGCGCCGGGATCCAGGCCGATCTGAAAGCCTTTTCCGCGCTGGGCGCCTATGGCACCAGCGTGATCACCGCGCTGGTGGCGCAGAACACCACGGGCGTGCAGTCGGTGTATCGCATTGACCCATCGTTCGTGGCTGCGCAACTGGATTCCGTCCTGTCGGATGTGCGTATCGACACGATAAAGATTGGCATGCTGGCAGAAAGCGCCATCGTTGAGGTGGTTGCCGAACGGCTGAAAGAGACCCCGGTGCCCTGGGTGGTACTGGATACGGTGATGCTGGCAAAAAGCGGCGATCCGCTGCTCTCTGCTGAGGCGGTTGCCACCTTACGCGAGCGTCTGTTACCGCAGGTCTCCCTGATTACGCCCAATCTGCCAGAAGCCGCCGCGCTGCTGGCCTGCGATCCGGCGCGTGATGAGGTTGAGATGCGTGAGCAGGGCAGGGCGCTGCTGGCGCTGGGCTGTCAGGCGGTACTGATGAAGGGCGGCCATCTTAGCGAATCGGAAAGCCCGGACTGGCTGTTTACCCACCAACTTGAACAGCGGTTTACCGCGCCTCGCATTATGACGCGCAATACGCACGGTACGGGCTGTTCGCTGTCGGCGGCGCTGGCGGCACTCCGTCCGCGACACGATGATTGGGTTGCCACCGTACAAGCGGCTAAATACTGGTTGCAGGGGGCGCTTGAGCAGGCAGACTCGCTGGAGGTCGGCCACGGGCATGGTCCGGTGCATCATTTTCATCAGTGGTGGTGACCACGATGGTCCGCGTTTTTTTGTGCGGATCGTTCTGAAAAATGGAGTCAGCAATTTGCCTTAATAACAGTTTTGGGTCCACCCTGTTGGGGTCAGGAAAACTGACCCGCGGGCCATCAAAATGGCCCTCACACATTTTAACAGGAGTTATCATGACGGACATCGTACAGTTATTGGGCAAAGAAGCGGATTCTCTTTTGCAACATCGCTGCATGACTATTCCAGCGGACAACCTCTATCTTCCAGGGGCGGATTATGTGGATCGGGTGATGGTCGATAACAATCGTCCCCCGGCAGTTTTACGCAATATGCAAACACTGTACAACACCGGACGTTTAGCCGGGACAGGTTACCTCTCTATCCTCCCCGTAGACCAGGGCGTCGAGCATTCGGCGGGCGCCTCTTTTGCTGCGAACCCGCTCTACTTCGATCCGAAAAATATTGTGGAGCTGGCGATTGAAGCGGGCTGTAACTGTGTGGCTTCCACGTATGGCGTACTGGCTTCTGTCTCACGGCGTTACGCACACCGCATCCCGTTTATGGTTAAGCTCAACCATAACGAGACGCTGAGCTATCCCACCCAGTATGACCAGACGCTGTATGCCAGCGTTGAGCAGGCGTTTAACCTCGGTGCTGTCGCCGTCGGGGCCACCATCTATTTCGGTTCAGAGCAGTCACGGCGTCAGATTGAAGAGATCTCTGCAGCCTTTGAACGCGCCCATGAACTGGGGATGGTCACCGTACTGTGGGCGTATCTGCGCAATAATGATTTCAAAAAAGACGGGGTGGATTACCATGCCAGCGCTGATTTGACAGGCCAGGCAAACCATCTGGCGGCCACCATTGGCGCGGATATTGTGAAACAGAAAATGGCGGAGAATAACGGCGGTTATAAAGCAGTGAAATTCGGCCATACCGATGAGCGCGTCTACAGCACACTGACTACAGATAACCCTATCGACCTGGTACGTTATCAACTGGCGAACTGCTATATGGGGCGCGCCGGGATGATCAACTCCGGCGGTGCGGCAGCAGGGGATACGGATATTGCTGAATCCGTACGTACGGCGGTGATCAATAAACGTGCAGGCGGCATGGGGCTGATTTTAGGGCGCAAGGCCTTTAAGAAATCGATGAAGGACGGCGTGGCGCTGATTAATTCAGTGCAGGATGTCTACCTCGCGAAAAACGTCACCATCGCCTGATTTATCGTAGGGGTCAGGCATGCCTGACCCTGTATCAACCGTGCCTTGTCCCGCCGGTTTCAGAATGGCTCAAACCACTCGCTGTTCTGCTCGGCAATCGGGGTAATAGAGAAAATCATCTCCTGCAAATGGCGGCGCAGCGCCTGTTCAGCGGCATCGGCATCTTTCGCACACAAGGCCAGGTAAATCTGGTGGTGCTGCTCGATCAGGCTCTCTGGCGGTGACACTTTACTTAACGTCAGAAAACGCACGCGGTCCATGGTGGCTTTAATATTTTCCACCGTCTCCCACGCCAGTTCACAGGCAATACTTTGCGCGATCAATCGGTGAAACTCATCGTCCAGCAAGAGAAACGATTGGCTGTCGTGGCGATCGGCGGCCAGCTTTTGTAATTGCAGATTATGCTCCAGCGCCGCCAGCCCGACAGGTGTGGCTTCTGCAGCTGCACGGCGTACCACTGCAACTTCAACAGCTTCACGTATAAAGCGACCATCGGCAACGCGCTGTGCGGAGATTTTACGCACGAAGGTGCCGCGCTGCGGAAGGACCTGCACCAGGCCCGCTTCTGCCAGTTTGATAAAGGCTTCACGAACCGGCTGACGCGATACGTTAAAGCGCGTGGACACCTCTTTTTCCGACAGCAGTGAGCCGGGATGGATCGCACAGGTGACGATATCCTGACGCAGGAATCGATAAATCTGCTGGTTGACCGGCTCACTGGCGGTGATGGTATAAACTGTCGACATTCGGCAACGTCCCTTTAGCGGCGGGTCAACAGCCTGCCCGCCTATGGCGTGAAAGCCTTCAGTCTAATCAGGCAGGCGCATCAGCGCCAGAGTTAAACGCGGGCAACCAGTTGATGCACCGTTTGTTTCGCTCCCAGGCTCAACAGCAGACGGTAAAAATGGTTAACCTGGTGGACAAACTGCGGGTTACCGGACAAATCCTCACCAAAGACATGTTTCAGACCCAGCAAGGCGGCCACGCGGGGTTCTCCTTCGGCACTTTCCGCGACCCTTTTTGCCAGCTCGGCACTAAGGGGATCGTTGATCACCATCGGCTGACCCTGCTCATCGTAACCGCTGACATAGCGGATCCATCCTGCCACGCCAAGTGCCAGTAAATCGAAATTGCTGTCATGCGCGAGGTGCCAGCGGATGCTGTCCAGCCAGCGCTGGGGCAGTTTCTGGCTGCCATCATTGGCGATCTGCGCGGTGCGGTGCCTGATAGCACGGTTGCTGTAACGCGCAATCAGCGAGTCGGCGTAGGCCGTCAGATCAACGTCCGTTGTGCGTAGCGTCGGAGCCTGCTGTTCGAGCATCAGCTGGCGCGCCGCCTGTTTGAAATGAACATCTGTCATACAGTCGCTGATGTGCTGATACCCGGCGAGGTTACCCAGGTAGGCAAGGAACGAGTGGCTGCCATTCAGCATACGCAGCTTCATCTCTTCAAAGGGCAGCACGTCAGCCACCAGTTCCGCTCCGGCCAGTTCCCACGCCGGGCGGCCGCTGACAAAGTTATCTTCGATAACCCACTGGAAGAACGGCTCACAGGCCACCGCCACCGGATCCTCACAGCCCAGTTTTTCACGCAAGGCGCGGTGGGTTTCATCGGTCATCGCCGGAACAATACGGTCTACCATGGTGGAAGGGAAGGTCAGCGTTTTTGCGATCCAGTCGGCCAGTTCCGGCGCCTGCTGGCGTGCCAGCGCGGTGATTACGTTGCGGGTGACATGGCCGTTTTCCGGCATATTATCGCAGGACATCACGCTGAAAGGTGCCAGCCCTCGCTCACGGCGTCGACGAATGGCCGCGAGAATAATGCCCGGCAGCGACTGTGGCACATCGGGATGTTCCAGATCATGACGGATCGCCGGATGGTCAAGATTTAACTCACCGCTGGCCGGATAATGACAGTAGCCTTTTTCCGTGACCGTCATGGAGACAATAGCGACGTCGGGCTGGCTCAGCGCGTCCAGCACCGCCTCAATACCGTCGGACTGGCCGTGCAGGGCGGCAGTCACCACACCTATCACACGCAGATTGAGCTGGTCATCGGCCATTTCGGCCACGGTGTAGCAGAGTTGCTGCTGGCGCAGGGCGGTAATCAGTTCGCCGCTGTTAAGATTGATTTCGCAATATCCCCAGTCGCTGCCCTGTTCAGCGGCGAGCCGATCGCTACAGACGGCCTGGTGAGCACGATGGAAAGCACCAAAGCCAATATGGACCATGCGGGTCCGTAGCGCGTGACGGTTGTACTGGGGGCGTTCTACATCGGGCGGGAGGGTATCAAGAGACAACATAACGCATCCTTACAGATAAACGGGTGGGGCAAGCCCACCCGCGCTAATCAAATGGACACCGGAGTATCCAGTTTCTTCGGTGGTTTAATCACAAACAGCACCAGGAACGCGCCCAGCGCGGCCACCACGCCCGCCAGCACAAAGGCGCTGTCGAACTTACCGGTGTGCTGCACGATATAGCCGGTGACAATCGGCCCGACAATCCCGGAAAGGCTGCCGATCAGGTGAATAAATCCGCTGATACTGCCGACGCGGCTTTTATGCACCACATCCTGAATAATCGCCCAGTAAATTGCCCCGGTGATGTAGAGGAAGAAGATAGAGACAGACATCAGACCGACGGCGGATGTGACTTCTTTTACCGTACCTGCAAAGCCGACACAAATTGCAGCAGCCATTAACGAGACCACCAGCACGATTTTGCGTGAAAGCAGCAGCTTGCCGGTCACTTTGAAAATTTTGTCCGAAATAATCCCCCCGAGCGCCAGACCGACGAAGCCGACGATCCATGGGATCATGGTGGTAATGCTCATCGCTTTAATATCCAGCCCGTGCGCCTGGACCAGATAGGCCGGGAACCAGCTGAGGAAAAAGAACAAGATGTAGTTGTAGCAGAAGAAAGCGAATGCCGTGACCAGGATAATCGGCTGACGCAGATAGTAGCCTAAGCCGTGCTGTGACTGTGACAGTTCCTCTTCAGGACTGAGCTGCTCGTCTTTCATCTGCGCAATCAGTGCACGTTCACGTTCGCTGATTAATTTGCTTTTCAGTGGATTGTCAGCGGCAATAAAGAACCACACGACCATCCAGATGATGCCAATCGAGCAGATAATGGCGAAGGCCGGACGCCAGCCGAAGGCAAGGGCCAGGTAGCCGATGATCGGCCCGGCGACTGCGCCGCCAAGGGGCGAACCGGCGCTTAGCAAGCCCATCGCCGTGGCGGCCTGTTTTTTCGGGAACCAGCCGTTAATCGCTTTATTCGCCGAGGCACAGATCGGCCCCTCTGCCATGCCGAACAGCACGCGCAGGATTAACATTGACCAGAAACCGGTGGCCAGGGCGGTAAAGCCGCAGAACAGTGACCACATCCCGACGGCAACGCCGAGGGTGATCGTCGGGCCGAACTTATCGGTCGCGAGGCCACCGACAAAGTTGAAGATGGCATAGCCGAAGAAGAAGCTGCCGAAAATCAGGCCAAACTCTTCCGCATTCAGCATCAGATCTTTTTCAATCATTGGCACGGTCAGGGACAGCGCCACCCGGTCAAGGTAGTTAATCATGTAAACAAGGAACAGCAGTAATACGATGGTCCAGCGCAGGTTCTTAAACATGGTAATAACTCCGCGTTCTATTTGTCATTGTAGGGTAGAGGTGATGGCCGGGCGTCACCCCGGCTTTAGGGTTAATGCATGCTGATTATCACCTTGCAGCAGCTGCGCGGGTCCTTCTCGAACAGTGTCATGGCCTGTTCAATCTGGCTCAGGGGCAAGGTATGGGTCACCAGTTTTTCTGGCTGAATCAGCCCCTGCTCCATCCACGCGATAACCTGGGGGAAGCGGTGACTGTTCAGCCGTGATGTAAACAACGACAGCTCTTTGCTGGTCAGGCTTTGCTGCGTCAGGGTGCAGGGGTCGCCAGAGAAGCCCAGCAGGCCAATGCGCCCGGCCGGAGAGGCCAGTGCGGCGGCTTCGGACAGAATTGTCGGATGGCAGGCCGCATCAATAATCAGCGTGGGCTGTACGCCGTTAAGCTGTTCTGCCAGCGGCGTGGTGCTGTTGTTCAGTGCCTGGTCCGCACCATTTTCCCGTGCCATCGTCAGGCGCTCTTTCAGACGGTCAGCAACAATCACCGTCTTGACCTTGTAGACGCCTTTCAGCACCTGAATCGCGGTCAGCCCCATTGGCCCGGCGCCGTAAATCAGTGCCACATCATCGGGAACCGGCTTGAGGAACGCGCTGATATTGGCCGCAATGGTAAACGGCTCGACCAGGCTGGCCAGCGTGTCCGGTATCGCCTCCGGCAGCACATAAGCATTCGCCGCTGGCGCAATCGCATACTCACTGAAACCGCCATCGCGATGCACGCCGATGACCTGCAATTCGCTACAGACATTCGGTCGACCGATTGAGCAGGGATAGCAGTGGCCACAGCTGACAACCGGATCGACCGCCACGCGCTCACCGACGCGCGCACTGTCCACACCGCTGCCAGTGGCATCAATCAGACCGAAAAACTCATGACCGATCACACGCGGATAGCGAGCGAACGGGTTGTGGCCGTGCCAGATATGCACATCCGACCCACAGATACTGGCGTACTTCACTTTAACCCGTACTTCACCGGCAGCCGGTTCCGGCAGGGGACGATCCTGCAACTGCAACTCGCCCGGACGTTCAATCACCACGCTTTTCATGTTGTGCTCCTTACCAGTTCCACAAGGTGCCGTCTTCCAGACGGGCCACAGGCAGATAGGCGGGTTCATAGGGGTATTTCGCGGCCAGTTTTTCGTCGAACTCAATACCCAGTCCTGGTTTATCGCCCGGATGCATATAACCGTTATCGAAGCGCCAACTGTTCGGGAAGACTTCCAGCATTTGCTCGGAGTAGCCCATGTATTCCTGCACGCCGAAGTTCGGCACCCACAGGTCAAAGTGCAGCGCTGCCGCCATGCAAATCGGTGACAGATCGGACGGCCCGTGCGATCCGGTTCGTACCTGATACAGCGAGGCGAAATCTGCGATGCGGCGCATACCGGTAATGCCACCTGCGTGGGTGATGGTGGTGCGGATATAATCGATAAGCTGCTCTTCGATCAGCTGTTTGCAGTCCCAGATACTGTTGAACACTTCGCCCACGGCAATCGGCGTTACGGTGTGCTGACGGATCAGGCGGAAGCTTTCCTGATTTTCAGCCGGTGTTGGGTCTTCCATCCAGAACAGGCGATAGTCTTCGATGCTTTTGCCGAAGCGGGCCGCTTCGATAGGGGTCAGGCGGTGGTGCATGTCGTGCAGCAGGTGCTCATCAAAGCCGAATTTATCGCGAATGGCCTCAAACAGTTTCGGGGTGAAATCGAGGTACTTCTCGGTTGACCACAGCTGCTCTTCCGGGCGTGCGCCTTTGGTCGCGGGTTCGTAAGCTTCACCTTTGCCTTTAGCCATTCCGTAGGTGGTTTTCATTCCCGGTACGCCGCACTGAGCGCGAATGGCTTTGAAGCCCAGCTCTTTATGCTTCGCATAGTCGTCCATCACTTCGTCAATGCTGTGCCCGGTGGTGTGACAGTAGACCATCACGCCCGTGCGCGAAGCGCCACCCAGTAGTTGATAGACCGGCATATTGGCCGCTTTGCCTTTAATGTCCCATAGCGCCTGGTCTACGGCGGAGATGGCCGACATGGTAACCGGGCCACGACGCCAGTAGGCACCCTTGTAGAAGAACTGCCAGATATCTTCGATCTGATGGGCATCGCGGCCAATCAGCTGCGGGCAAACGTGATCTTTCAGGTAAGACGCCACCGGCAGCTCGCGGCCGTTCAGCGTGGCATCACCAATACCGGTCAGTCCCTGGTCGGTGGTGATTTTTACGGTGACAAAGTTTCTGCCCGGGCAGGTGACAAACACTTCTGCGTTAACAATTTTCATTCTGAACCGCCTTGTACGTCAACAATGGTGAAAAAATACGCTTATAACGTACTACCATACAAGTTGTGCATGTGGGATTCGCGAGAGGGATCACATTTCGTCGGTGGAGCAGGAGGGGGGAAAAAGCGCCCAGGGGCGCTTTTAGTGAGTGTGGTATTAACGCACAGGCGACGATTCAGCCTGAGTGGTGGCCTGTTTTCTCTCAACAGCTTTTATCGCATCTACCGCCTCTCCGACTTCGCGCATTCTCTGACCCAGTTTATCCACTGCTTTTTGTAGAGCGATTTGCTGTTCTTGTTCATAGATAGCATCGCGGCGTTCGTATGACATATCCCCTCCTGTTGGGTTGAAAACCTGACTCAAGTGTATTTCCTGATACAAAATGCTTTTTGACGATACGCTGATATATTTTGCATAGCTTGTCATTAACAGCAAGAAAGAGATACATACCAGCATGGTACTGAATATAGTGTTCAATAAGTGCTCTTTCGACATGGCGGATAACATGTATAGACGAAATATTTCCACGCGGAGGATGAAAGCATGTTGAGTTTTTTACGCGATTATCACGAGTATCAAAAGAAACTTCATAAGCGCCATTGTGGCTCAAGGTAAAGCCTGCTTGTAAGTGGATACCTGAATCACTTTGTTGAGTAATCTGCTGAATAACCAACTCATATTCTACATCTTTTGATGTAAAATCATTAAAGTAGGTAACTCTGTTGGTGTAAAGATAGAATGGCCTGAATTCCATTTCCGTCATCTCCTTATTTATCCGCAACAAAAATAAAGACATCTGTTATTACAGGGGATAATAACGATAACGTTTAATGGTTTCCTCTAATCAGGTCTGCTTATTCATTATTCTGGAGCTGCGCCGCAAAAATTCACCCTGACGTTAATAACGACAGGGTGAGCAGAACATTGCGCAGAGAATATTACATCAGTAATTCACAGGAGGGTGGCAGGCGGCATTCCAGTGCATCCGGCATCACCTCAATGCGAAATTCTGTCCCGCTCAGGGGTTCGCCATCGAGATTAAAGGTCATCTCATTCGGCGCACGAATGGTCAGCCATGGCAGTGAGGCGGTGATCAGATTAGGATTTTCTTCGTTACTGGTTAACTTATGCACCAGCGTGGGCAACAGCTCCTGCGAGGTGGCGATACTCAACTCCAGTTTGCCATCGTTAATCAGCGCCGTTGGGCACAGACGCTGACCGCCACCCGCCTGACGACCATTCCCAATACCAATCACCAGCGCATCGCCCTGCCAGTGAAAATCCGGGCCTTCCAGCGTACAACTGTCGGCTTTCAGGGTATCCATGCGCATCAGCCCATGAATAAAGTAGGACACGCCCCCCAGGGCAGATTTCAGTTTTTCCGGGGTTTCGGTGGTAATCCGCGTTCCGAACCCGCCAGTGGCCATATTGATGAAGTAGTGATCATCATTCACCCGCGCGAGGTCAATGGCCGTGGCTTTCCCGAGAATCGCCAGGCGCAGTGCGTTTTCCATCTCCAGCGGGATACCTGCGCTGGTGGCAAAGTCATTGGCGGTGCCCAGCGGCACCAGGCCCAGCACCGGACGGCGCTCAGGCGATAATCCGGCGAGCGCAGTCGCCACTTCGTTAATGGTGCCATCGCCGCCAGCGGCAATGACGGTTTCAGCCTGCAATGCTACCGCTTCGCGCACGTAGCGCTCGCCGTCACCGTGCTCCCAGGTCACCCGCACTTCCAGCGGGAATCCCTCATTGCGCAGTGTCGCTATGGCCTCACGCAGCGCTTCATTGCCTGCGCTTTTACCATTTAAGATTGCCAGCGTAAGTGAATGTTTTTCCATTTTTAATCCCTGAAGGCATTTGCGGTTTGCATCAACATATAGCATACCCTGCCACAGAGGGTTACCTCAGGTCGAAAAAGCGCGGAGTTTTCTGAAAAAAACGCGGGGGCTGAAAAAAGAAATGGCCCGCACGGGGGAGCCGTGTGGGCCGAATAAGGTGGTTCTGGACACCAGGGTCCAGATAACATGCTATTTGGATTTGTTCGTTAGGAGCGGGAGCATCATAACGATGATTGCCATGCGGTAATGTGATCGCATTCTAAGATCAGTAACATCATGTAACTTCTTTCGCAGTTTCCACCGCATGAGGATTGCGGGTGGTGGTGCCTGCGAGATTACGCATCAGCAGGGCATACTGAAGATCCATTTCCTCCGGCAGCGGCAGCCACACCAGATGGCCGTTGCCCGGTGCCACATCAATCGGCTGTGCTTTTCCATTTTCCATCTGCGTCAGGGTGAAGTTGATATTTCCCGCCGGGGACATCAGTTCCAGACTGTCGCCCACGCTAAATTTGTTCTTCACATCCACTTGCGCCAGGGCGCCACGGCGCTCACCTGTAAATTCACCGACAAACTGCTGACGGTCTGAGACCGAGTAGCCAGCATCATAGCTCTGATAGCTGTCATGCGTATGGCGGCGCAGGAAGCCTTCGGTATAACCGCGATGTGCCAGCCCTTCCAGGGTTTCCAGCAGGGCAGGGTCAAAGGGCTTCCCGGCGGCAGCATCGTCAATAGCGCGCCGATATACCTGAGCGGTGCGTGCGCAGTAATAAAAGGATTTGGTGCGTCCTTCGATTTTCAGCGAGTGGATGCCCATCTGCGTCAGACGCTCAACGTGCGCCACGGCGCGCAGATCTTTCGAATTCATAATGTAGGTGCCGTGTTCATCTTCGAAGGCGGTCATATACTCACCCGGGCGCATGGCCTCTTCGATCATAAACACTTTATCCGTTGGCTGCCCGGCGCCCAGCGTGGGCTCGACATTCTGTACGGTAATCGGCGCCTGGCGATGCACGATATTGCCAATCGCATCCTCTTTGCCTTCCTGGACGTTATATTCCCAGCGGCAGGCATTGGTGCAGGTGCCCTGATTCGGGTCGCGTTTGTTGATGTAGCCGGAAAGCAGGCAGCGGCCGGAGTAGGCCATGCAGAGTGCGCCGTGGACGAAAATTTCCAGCTCCATCTCTGGCACCTGCTGACGAATCTCACCGATCTCTTCCAGAGACAGCTCGCGTGACAGAATCACCCTTGTCAGCCCCATCTGTTGCCAGAATTTCACCGTCGCCCAGTTGACGGCGTTCGCCTGCACTGACAGATGAATATCCATCTGTGGAAACGCTTCGCGCACCAGCATGATCAGCCCGGGATCGGACATGATCAGCGCATCTGGCTGCATATCAATCACCGGTTTCAGGTCACGAATAAAGGTTTTCAGCTTGGCGTTATGCGGGGCAATATTCACCACCACGTAGAATTTTTTGCCAAGCGCATGGGCTTCATTAATGCCCGTGGCCAGATTCTCATGGTTGAATTCGTTATTGCGCACGCGCAGGCTGTAACGAGGCTGACCGGCATACACGGCATCTGCGCCATACGCAAAAGCGTAACGCATATTTTTCAGTGTCCCGGCCGGAGAAAGCAGTTCCGGTTTTTTCATAATGTCTCAGTCTGATGTCAGGTCAGATATTGCGATGATGATATTTAGGTGCGGCGCGGGTCAGGCATGCCTGGCCCCTGGGGAGGAGCGAGACGGTCAAACCCGGAGATCAACGTAGGGGCGCGGCATGCCTCGCCCGGTGTTTTGCCCGGCGGGGATTGTAAGGCGGTGATTGTTTGGGGAAATTGATCTACATCAAACGACAGATATCTGCTTCCCAGCGATATCCCATGCCATAGACTGCACGGATAAATGGCTGGTCGGCATCCAGCAATTCCAGTTTGCGGCGCAGGTTCTTAATATGGCTGTCGATAGTACGGTCAGTGACCACGCGATAGTCGTCATAGAGATGATTCAGCAACTGCTCGCGTGAGAACACTTTGCCCGGCTCCTGAGCCAGGGTTTTCAACAGACGGAACTCCGCGGGCGTCAGATCGAGGGGTTTATCGTCCCAGCTTGCCTGGAAACGGTTTTCATCCACCTTCAGCAGCGACACCTGACGGGCTTCTTCCGGGGTGCGCTGACAGCGTTTAAGAATGGTTTTGACACGCGCCACCACTTCACGCGGGCTGAAAGGCTTACAGATGTAGTCATCGGCGCCAATTTCCAGACCGAGCAGGCGGTCAATCTCTTCAATCTTTGCCGTCACCATCACCACGGGCAGGTCGGAGAAACCGCGCAGTTCGCGGCACACCGATAAACCGTCCAGCCCCGGCAGCATCAGATCCAGCAGGACCAGGTCCGGTGAATGCTGTTTTACCCATCCCAGCACTTCATCACCGCGCAGCAGATGATGGGTACGAAAGTTAGCGGCCTGCAGGTAATCGATCATCAGTTGGCCGAGTTTGGGTTCGTCTTCAACGATTAAAATCAGCGGAGCGGGCGTGTCGAGCGTCATAGTATGGTCGCCATGGTCAGTGAGTCTTATACGGCAAGTGTACCGTAATTCGCACGCCACCGGCATCGGAGTGCTCCGCAACAATGGTGCCGTCATGCGCTTCGACAATATTATGGCAGATAGCCAGCCCCAATCCTGAGCCCCCGCTGGCCCGGTTACGTGAACCTTCAGCACGGAAGAAACGCTCAAAAATCTGCGTCCGCTGTTCATCGCTGATACCGGGGGCGCTGTCATCGAAGTGCAGCACATTGGCATTGGCACGTTGTTGCAGCGTGATATGAAGACTGCCGCCGGGATCGGTATAGCGCAGGCTGTTTTCCATCAGGTTGGTGAACAGTTGCATCAGACGATCCGGGTCGCCAAACTGAGGTGCCTGGTCGGGTAACGTCAGCGTCAGATTCAGCGGATGCTGTTCAAAACGATGGCGGAAATTGCCGGAGACCAGTTCGAGCAGCGGGACGAGATCGGTCTGGCTTTTACGATAGGCCAGAGCCCCTTCATCTGACAGTGATAACTGATGAACATCGTCCACCAGCTTGGTCAGCGTGGCGACCTCGCCCTGTAAGGACACAATCGATTCCGGGGTCAGTTTCCGCACCCCGTCCTGAATCGCTTCCAGTTCACCGCGCAGGATCGCCAGCGGCGTGCGCAGCTCGTGGGAGATATCGGCCATAAACGCACGGCGCATTTTTTCGTTTTTCTCCAGCGTGTTGGCGAGGCGGTTAAAGTCCTGCGCCAGCCTGCCCAGCTCATCGCGGCTGGAGGCCTGCACCCGGCTGGTAAAATTCCCTGTCGCGAGGTGATGGGTGCCTTCCACCAGACGTTTTACCGGCGCCAGCAGCCCCCGTGACAGCAGCCAGGTAACGGCTGCGGCCAGCAGCATCGTCAGGCCGACGATCATCCAACTGGTACGATTCTGCTGCCGATCGAAATTAATGTCGGCGCTGCGCGTCAGGCGTTCAGAGGGGGAGCCAATCACCCAGCCGACCACTTTACCATTGCTGGTGGTAATACTGCGGCGGGAGCCTTCCTGCGGTACCGGTGCGCGTGGGCCAATCATCACATGATACTGCTGGTCGATAATCCAGAACTGTGTACGCCAGCCGTGAGGCGGAAGCTGATTGTTGGCATCCGGGTTCTGCTCCAGCGAGCGCAGAATATTGAACACCAGCTTGTTGTTATTACGCAGGAAATCCCAGTTGCCATGCTGCTCATACTGGTCTGCCAGCGCATCGCTGAGCAGCGTGAGCCGCTGCTCATTGCCACGTTTGATATAGTCGATAAAACCGTGTTCGAAGCTCAGACGAACGCCCCAGTGCATGGTGATCAACACCAGCATGCAGGTGGAGAAGATTGCCGCGAAAAGCTTGGCAGTGATGCCGATACGTAATTTTGCCAGCATTAAGGCTTTCTCCTGCGCGCCGGAAGCGTATTAGGGGACGTCTCTTTGGGGACACGCCAGAAAACAAAGACCGGCAGGGCAATGATCAGTGCCATACACAGCCAGGTATAGATAAACGTCTCTGCGATTTGCGGGCTGCCGCTCGCGGCCTCGTGGCCGAAGGTGCCCAACAGCAGCCCGGCCACGGTCACGCCGATACTCATCGACAGCTGCATCACCATCGACAGCAGGCTGTTACCGCTGCTGGCAAGCTCGTCAGGCAGCTCTTTCAGCGTCAGTGTATTCATGGCAGAGAAGCGAATGGCGTTGACCATCCCTTGTAAAAACAGCACCACGGGCAGCAGGGCATGCCAGCCCATCAGCGCCACGGCAGGGAACAAGAGCACCACCAGCGCCAGTGCCAGTGTCGACCCCATCAACACATGGCGGTAGCCAAAGCGGTTAACGATCTGCACCACAATGCGCTTCATTCCCATATTGCCCAGCACCATCGGGATCATCATTAATCCCGCGTGCAGCGGGCTGTAACCCATGCCGATTTGCAGAAAAATGGGCGTCATAAACGGCAGCATGCCACTGCCGATACGTCCGGTCAGGCTGCCAATCAGGCCAATAGAATAGATGCGATTGTCGAACAGTTTCAGGCTGAACAGTGCGCCATCGTTGTGACGGGCATGCAGCAGATAAAACAGCAGGCTGAAGACGCCGCAGAGGATCAGCAGACACAGCAGCAGGGGGGAGAGACCGGAGCCGCGCTGGCCGTCCAGCGCCAGCGTGAGCGTGGCCATACCGGCTGCCAGCAGCAGATAGCCGGTAAAATCGAAGCGTCGGGTTTGCAGGGTAAAGTTTGACATCAACGTGAGCGTGGCAATCGCCCCGATAATCCCCACCGGGATGTTGATCAGGAAAATCCAGTGCCAACTGGCGTACTCGACCAGCACACCACCCAGCGCCGGGCCGAGCAGCGGGCCAATTTGTCCCGGCAGGGTGACGAAGGTCATTGCGGCCATATAGTCGGCACGCGGCACCAGCTTCATCACCGTTAAGCGGCCCACCGGTACCATCATTGCCCCTCCGATGCCCTGTAACACGCGTGAGAGAATCAGCTGGTCCAGCGTGGTGGAGAGCGCACAGCAGAGCGAGCCCGCACTGAACAGCACAATGGCGCTGAAGAACACATTTCGCACCCCGAAGCGGTCTGCCAGCCAGCCGCTGATCGGCAGCATCACCGCCACCGTCAGCACGTAGGAGACAATCACCGAATGCATATTCAGCGGGCTTTGATGCAGGCTGGCCGCCATCGAGGGCAGCGCCGTATTGACGATGGTGGTATCCAGCGTCTGCATAAAGAAGCCGAAGGCCACTATCCACAATTGCCAGCGTACGGAGGCAGGAGGTGCGTTCATGGCATCAGCTTTCCCCGGTGACGGCATCAAAGCGCGGTTTACGCCGCAGTTTGTCCATATACAGATAGACCACCGGCGTTGTGTACAACGTCAGTAGCTGGCTCATCACCAGCCCGCCGACGATGGTGATCCCCAGCGGCTGGCGCAGCTCGGCACCGTCACCGCTGGTCAGCACCAGCGGCAGCGCACCAAACAGCGCGGCCAGGGTGGTCATCATAATCGGGCGGAAGCGCAGCAGGCTGGCCTGGAATATTGCGTCACGCGCCGTCATTCCGCCGTTGCGCTGGGCGTCCAGCGCGAAGTCGACCATCATAATGGCGTTTTTCTTCACGATGCCGATCAGCAACAGGATGCCGATCAGCGCGATCAGGCTGAACGGAGCACTAAACAGCTCCAGTGCCAGCAGGGCGCCGACCCCCGCGGATGGCAGAGTGGAGAGGATAGTCAGGGGATGAACGTAGCTCTCATACAGGATCCCCAGCACGATATACACGGTGGCAATCGCCGCCACAATCAGCCACAGCTGGCTGCTTTGGGTTTGCTCAAACACCGCCGCCGTGCCGGAAAAACTGCCGCGCACGCTGGATGGCACGCCCAGCGAGGTGACGCTGCGGTCAATGGCCTCTGAGGCCTGCGACAGCGATACTCCTTCGGGCAGGTTAAACGAGACAGTGGAGGCGGCAGACAATCCCTGATGATTCACCGACAGCGGTGAGTTCGCCGGCTGCCATTTTGCAAACCAGGAGAGCGGGATGGATTTCCCCTCGCTGTTAATCACATACATCTGGTTAAGGGCGCTGATATCCTGGGTGTAGCGCGGATCGACCTCCATCACCACTTTGTACTGATTCAGCGGTTGATAAATGGTGGAGATCTGCCGCTGACCAAAGGCGTTATTGAGCAGGTTATTGACATCGGCGACATCAATGCCGAGCCGGGCCATGCTGGCGCGATCGTAAGTCAGTGCCATCTCAGCGCCTTTGTCTTCCTGATCGGAGTTCACATCGGCCAGCTCGGGCAGGGCAGCAAAGGCGCGGCGGATTTTAGGCTCCCACTCACGTAAATCATCCAGGCTGTCTGAGAGCAGCGTGTACTGATATCCGGCGTTGGACTCGCGCCCGCCGACGCGAATATCCTGCACCGCCATCAGAAACAGGTTGGCGCCCGGTTCTTTTGCCAGCTTGCCGCGCAGTCGGGCGATCACCTGTTGGGCGTTTTCGCTGCGCTCACTGAGCGGCTTTAGTGAGATAAACATCGAGCCGCTATTGGTGCGAGAACCTCCGGTAAAGCCCACCACACTTTCGACGGCCGGATCGGCGTGGACGATACGCATAAAGTCTTCCAGCTTGCCGCGCATCGACTGGAACGAGATGCTCTGGTCGGCCTGAATAAAGCCCATCAGCCGCCCGGTGTCCTGCTCCGGCATAAAGGTTTTCGGGATGGAAACGTACAGATAGAGGGTCAGCCCGATGGTGGCGAGAAATACCAGCAGCGTCCAGCGCGCATGGTCCATCACCCGGTGCAGGGTGCGGCCATAGCCCTGTTGTACCGCCAGCAGCACGCGGCCAAAACCGCGAATGCGCGGCTGCTCATGTTGGGGTTTATTACGTAGCAGCCACGCACACATCATCGGCGTCAGGGTAATGGATATCACCAGCGAGATGGCGATGGCCACCGAGAGTGTGACGGCAAACTCTCTGAAAAAGCGACCAATAATGCCGCCGAGCATCAGCAGCGGAATAAACACCGCCACCAGCGAGATACTCATCGACACCACGGTGAATCCGACCTCGCGTACCCCCTGCAATGATGCCTGCAGCGGCTTCATGCCAGCCTCAACATGGCGTGAGATATTCTCCAGCACCACAATGGCATCGTCGACGACAAAACCGGTCGCCACCGTCAGCGCCATTAGCGACAGGTTGTTCAGACTGAAGCCACAGAGATACATCGCGGCAAAGGTGCCGATCAGCGACACCGGTACGGCCACTGCCGGGATCAGCGTGGCGCGGCCGGAGCGCAGGAAGGCAAACACCACCAGGATCACCAGGCCGACAGAGATCGCCAGCGACTGTTCCACCTCGTGCAGTGAAGCACGAATGGTCGGAGAACGGTCCTGCGCCACTTCCAGCTGAATCGAGGCGGGAATAATCTGGCTCAGCTCAGGGATTTTTCCCCGGATCCGATCGACGGTATCAATGATATTGGCTTCCGGCGCTTTACGGATTAGCACCAGGATCGCCGGGCGGGCGTTTGACATCCCGGCGTTGCGCACATCCTCGACCGAGTCAGTCACCGTGGCAACGTCCTGCAAACGTACCGCCGCCCCATTGTTGTAATGCACCACTAACGGCTGGTATTCGGCGGCGGTTTGCAATTCATCGTTGGTTTTCAGCCACCAGCGTTGGTGATGATCTTCAACGGCACCCTGAGGTTTACGCACGTTGGCGCTGGCAATGGCCGTGCGTACCGCGTCGAGCGACACGCCCTGATGGAACAGAGCTTGTGGATTGAGTGCAACACGCACCGCAGGCAGTGAACTGCCGCCGATGGTGGCATCTCCCACCCCGTCGATTTGCGACAGCTTCTGCGCCAGCTGTGTCGAGGCGTAGTCATATAACTGACCCGGAGACCAACTGTCTGAGGTGAGCGTCATGATCATAATCGGCGCGTCAGACGGGTTCGCTTTGCGGTAGGTCGGTCGGCTGGGCATCCCGGTCGGCAGCAGGCTCTGCGCGGCGTTGATTGCCCCCTGTACATCGCGCGCCGCGCCGTTGATATCGCGTTCGAAATCAAATACCAGGATAATCCGCGTGCTGCCAAGCGAACTGGTGGAGGTCATTTCAGTGATGCCGGCCACCCGGCCCAGCGCGCGTTCCAGCGGCGTGGCAACGGAGGACGCCATGGTTTCCGGCGAGGCGCCAGGCAGCGATGCGCTGACCATGATCACCGGGAAATCCACCTGTGGCAGCGGGGAGACCGGTAGCAGACGGAAACCGAGGATCCCGGCCAGCAGGATCGCCACGGTCAGCAGGCTGGTGGCGATCGGACGATGAATAAACAGGGCGAAAAATTTCACTCTGCCTCCCGGCGTGCCAGGCGGCGGGTCGCGCGCGACAGACGATCAAACAGCAGGTAGATCACCGGCGTGGTAAACAGCGTCAGTACCTGGCTGACAATCAGCCCACCGACCATCGCGGTTCCCAACGGACGACGCAGTTCCGCACCGACACCAGTACTCAGCATCAGCGGCAGCGCACCAAACAGGGCGGCCAGGGTGGTCATCAGGATCGGACGGAAACGCAGCAGACAGGCCTGGTAAATGGCCTCATACGGCGTCATACCCTGTTCACGTTCTGCCGCCAGTGCGAAATCGATCATCATGATGGCGTTCTTCTTGACGATGCCAATCAGCAAAATAATGCCAATGATGGCAATCACATCCAGCTCGCTACCGCTCAGCAACAGTGCCAGCAGCGCACCGACTCCCGCCGTTGGCAGGGTGGAAAGAATGGTTACCGGGTGGATCAGGCTCTCATACAGCACGCCAAGCACGATATACATTGCGACAACCGCCGCCACAATCAGCCATACGGTACTGGAGAGCGCGGCCTGGAAGGCGAGGGTGCTGCCCTGAAACTGCGTCATGATTTCTGACGGCATCGAGAGATCTTTTTCCGCCTGGGTAATGGCATTCACCGCCTGCTCCAGCGAATAGCCATCGCTGACGTTAAACGAGAAGGTGGTGGACGGGAACTGGTCGAGGTGATTGATGCTCAACGCACCATGACGCTGCTCTACGCTGGCAATCGCGCTGAGTGGCACGCTGCCGCCATCGGTACTGTTCAGGCGAATGGATTGCAGCGCTGCCAGGCCTGGCGTGGCCGCCGTGTCATGCTCCAGCACCACGCGGTACTGATTAGCCTGGGTATAAATGGTCGATATCAGTCGCTGACCAAAGGCGTTATACAGCGCGTTATCCACATCGGCCAGGGAGATCCCCAGGCGACTGGCGCTGTCACGGTCAACGCGGATATACGCTTCCAGCCCCTGGTCCTGCCAGTCACTGCTCACCTCTTTGAGTTCAGGCAGTGTGGCCAGCCTGGCCTGTAACTTCGGTACCCAAAGGCTCAGTGAGTCCAGCGATCCGGCCTGCAGGGTAAACTGATACTGCGTGCGGCTGGCCTGGGTATCAATGGTCAGGTCTTGCACCGGTTGCAGCCAGAGGTTAATGCCAGGGATTTTCGCGATCTGCTGTTGCAGACGGGCCATCACCACCGGGATACGATCGTCACGTTCATCCAGCGGTTTCAGGTTGATTTGCAACCTGCCGCTGTTGAGTGCGGCGTTGGTGCCGTCCACCCCCACGAAGGACGTCAGGCTTTGTACCGCCGGGTCCTTCATGATCACCGAAGCCACTTCCTGCTGGCGCTGCGCCATATTGCTGTAGGAGACCGACTGCGGAGCCTGAAGGGTTCCCTGAATAATGCCGTTATCCTGCAGCGGGAAGAAGCCTTTGGGGATCACCATCCACAGCAGCACGGTCAGCGCCATGGTGCCGAAGGCGACACCGAGTGTCAGCCACTGATGTTTCAGTACCTTCTGCAACAGGCGGCCATAGCGGGCAATAATCCGTTCGAACAGGGCTTCACTGGCACGCGAAAAACGGTTCTGTTTGCGCAAAGACTCAACGCTTAACATGCGTGCGCACATCATCGGCGTCAGCGTGAGCGACACAATGGCCGAGATGAGGATCGCTACCGCCAGGGTAATGGCAAATTCGCGGAACAGGCGGCCAACGATATCCCCCATAAACAGCAGCGGGATCAGCACCGCAATCAGCGAGAAGGTCAGGGAAATAATGGTAAAGCCAATTTCACCTGCCCCTTTCAGCGCAGCCGTCAGCGGTTTTTCGCCTTTCTCGATATAGCGTGAAATGTTTTCGATCACCACGATGGCATCATCGACCACGAAGCCGGTGGCGATCGTCAGCGCCATCAGCGTCAGGTTGTTGACCGAAAAACCGAAGAAATACATCACCGCAAAGGTGCCCACCAGAGAGAGTGGCACCGCCACGGCGGGAATAATGGTCGCCGCGACGTTGCGCAGGAACAGATAAATAATCATCACCACCAGCGCCAGAGCCAGCAGCAGTTCAAACTGCACGTCGTGGACCGAGGCACGGATATTGGTGGTTCGGTCGGTCAGCAGCTTCACGTCTACGGACTTGGGCAGTGAGGCGGTGAGGGCGGGCAGCATTTGACGAATATTGTCGGCGGTGGCGATGATATTGGCCCCCGGCTGACGCTGGATATTCAGCACAATGGCGGGCTGGCGGTTAGCCCATGCCCCGAGCCAGCTATTTTCGGCTCCTTGCTCTACGGTGGCCACATCCCCGAGCCGCACCGGCGCCCCATTCTGGAAACTGACAATCAGCTGGCGATAGCCTTCGGCGGTTTTGATCTGGTCGTTGGCCGAGAGCGTAATCGAGCGTTCCGGGCCATCCAGGCTGCCTTTCGCTGAGTTGACGTTGGCATTGCTGATGGCGGTACGCACCGTCTCACTGGTGATATTCATCGCCGCCAGCGCCTGGGCGTTCAGTTTCACCCGGACGGCCGGACGCTGACCGCCGGCGATCGTCACCAGCCCCACACCGGAAACCTGCGATATCTTCTGTGCCACACGGGTTTCCACCATGTCGGCAACCTGGGTCATTGGCAGGCTGGTGGTGGTGACGGCAAGGGTCATGATCGGAGGATCGGCCGGATTGACCTTGCTGTAAACCGGCGGGTTAGGCAGGTCGGAGGGCAGCAGGTTGGTGGCGGCGTTGACCGCGGCCTGCACTTCCTGCTCGGCCACATCCAGCGGCAGCGTCAGTTGGAACTGAAGGGTGACAACCGAAGCCCCGCCGGAACTTTGTGACGCCATCTGTTTCAGACCGGACATCTGGCCAAACTGGCGTTCCAGCGGTGCGGTAATGGCTGAGGTCACCACGTCCGGGCTGGCACCGGGATACAGCGTGACCACCTGAATTGTCGGATAGTCGACCTCTGGCAGCGCCGAAACCGGCAGGGCGCGATAGCCGATAATCCCCGCCAGCAAAATAGCGATCATCAGCAGCGTGGTGGCGACCGGGCGCAGAATAAACTGGCGGGATGGACCACCGCCTGGCGTTGGGGGCATAACCTGCATCAGTCGCTGGCTCCCTTCGCCGGTTGGGCGGTTTTACCGGATGTCAGCGGTGTGGCCTGCGGGGCGACCACTTCCACCGTTGCCCCGTCTGTCAGACGATCGATACCGTCTGTCACCACTTTTTCACCGGCTTCCAGCCCGGCCTTGATCACCACTTTTTCGCTGTCCTGGAATTCAATGGTGACGATTTTCTTACTCACTTTGTTGTCGCTGTTGACCACCCAGACAAAGCTGCCCTCATTACCCATTTGTAATGCGGCTGCCGGGATGACAATCGCATCCTGCAAGGTGCTGACCTTCAGACGGGCGTTAACAAACTGATTGGGGAACAGGCGGTCGTCCTGATTCTCGAAACGCGCTTTCAGCTTGACGGTGCCGGTAGTGGTATCGATCTGGTTATCCAGGCTCAGCAGCGCCCCGGTGGTCAGCAGCGTTTTATTGCTGCGATCCCAGGCTTCTACCGGCACTGCACCCTGTTTTTGCGCACTGAGGATGGCGGAAATATCATTTTCCGGCAGGCTGAAAATCAGGTCGATGGGATGCGTTTGCGTGATCACCACAATGCCAGTGGTGTCGCCGCTGCTGACATAGTTGCCAATATCGACCTGCTTCAGGCCCACGCGTCCGTCGATCGGTGACGTCACGCGGCTGTAGGTGAGGTTGAGCCGGGCGCTGGCCACGCTGCCTTCATCGGCTTTGATGGTGCCCTGGGTTTCACTGACCAGCGAACGCTGGGTATCCAGCTCCTGCTGTGAGACCAGGCTGGTTTTCGCCAGCTTTTCATAGCGTGCCAGGTCGCGCTTTGCATTGGCCAGCGTGGCGTTGCTTTTTGCCAGCTGCCCTTCGGCCTGGATCAGCGCCACCTGATAGGGACGCGGGTCGATCTCCGCCAGCAGTTGCCCGGCTTTCACTTCCTGGCCTTCGTTAAAATGGAGGGCGATAAGGTCGCCGTCGACGCGGCTGCGCAGCGTAACGGTGTTTGCCGCCGTTACGGTCCCCAGCCCGGTAAGGTATTGAGGCACGCTCTGACGTATGGCGTCGGCGGCCTGCACCGGGGCCATCGCCGCACCCATTGCACCCCCGTTCCGCCCACCGCCGCGATGACCTTTGCCACGGGATTGCTCTGCGCCTTCGGCAGGCTGTGCCTGGGAAGCGCTACTGTGGCTGTACCACCAATAGCCGCCGCCTGCGATCAGCGCAACAGCGATAACCAGGGGGATGACAGGGAAACGACGCGGTGTTTTCATGTTTTTTGCTCTCAGTAAATCTGGTGAATACCCAGGCGGGACAAAAAGGTGCCCCGAATCTTAAAAGAATAGCGAACTTCAACCGCTGAAAAATGAAGGAATTAAGAATAACGGGTTAGCGATACGCTGTCGCGTGAGCATGAAATGATTTTAATCACTTCTCGCAAATTCATTACCATTATTGAACCAAGCGTGCTCCAGGTTCTTTGTTAGACTTAGGGACTGCTTTATTGACATCCAATCAGGAGAATCATGATGAGTACTTTAGAACATCGCCAGCTGGGCCGTTCCGGCATTCAGGTTCCGGTGCTGACGTTTGGCGGCAATGTGTTTGGCTGGACCATTGACGAAAAGACCTCGTTTTCTCTGCTCGACGCACTGGTGGAGAAAGGGCTGTATTTTATTGATACCGCTGATGTGTATTCTCGCTGGGCACCGGGTAACAAAGGTGGCGAATCGGAAGTCATTATCGGTAACTGGCTGAAAAAAAGCGGTAAGCGCGATAAGATCGTGCTGGCGACCAAAGTGGGGATGGATCTGGGTGACGGGAAAACCGGCCTGGCACCGAACTATATTCGTCAGGCGGTAGACGCCTCGCTGGCGCGTCTGCAAACGGATTATATCGACCTGTATCAGGCGCATCGCGACGATGCGGATACGCCATTGCAGGAGACGCTGGCGACATTTGACGCGTTGATTAAAGAAGGTAAGGTCCGTGCCATCGGTGCCTCTAATTATTCTGATGACCGCCTGAACGAGGCGCTGAAAATCAGTGCTGAAAATGGGCTGGCGCGTTATGAAACCCTGCAACCCGAGTACAATCTCTACGATCGTCAGGGTTATGAGAGCGGTCTTGAGCCGGTCGCCAAAGAGCACGGTCTGGGGGTGATTAACTACTATTCTCTGGCCAGCGGCTTCCTCAGCGGTAAATACCGCAGTAAAGCGGATGCCGCCAAAAGCGCGCGCGGTCAGGGTGTGGTCGAGAAGTATCTGAACGATCGGGGTCTGAAGATTGTGGATGCGCTGGTGCAGGTGGCAGAAGCACATCATGCTTCGCCTGCGCAGGTTGCGCTGGCGTGGCAGATTGCCCGTCCGTCGATCACCGCGCCGATTGTTAGCGCCACCTCACTGGCACAGGTTGATGAGCTGGCGAAAGCGGCGGTATTGAGGCTTAAGGACGACGATCTGCGTCTGCTGTCGGAAGTGAGTAGTTATTAATTATTGCCAACAGTGAACACGGGTCGGGCATGCCCGACCCCTACAGCACGACCGCGTAGGGGCGAGGCATGCCTCGCCCGGTTGCTTCGTTACCGGAACATCACCTGCGCCCAGCGCGCCAGGCCCGCCGTTACGGAACCGAAGTCATCTCCGCTTGCCAGCGGAATATCCGGTAATTGCTGTTGCAGTGCCGCACGCAGTACTGGCGAGCGGGCGCTGCCACCCGTCAGATAAATCACGTCAGGACGTGTGCCACTGGTGTTCAGCGCCAGCGTCACCTGCTCCTGGATACGTTCCAGCGGCTGACTGATCGCCGCCTGAAGGCCCGCCACACTGATTTCGGTTTCCAGCCCATTATCAATAAAGTGCATGGCCGTCATCACCTCATCACGATCTGACAGCGCAATTTTGCTCTCTTCCGCTGCCCGCACCAGACGATAGCTCAGACGTTGTTGCCACACTTTCAGCAGGCGCTGCACTTTTTCTGGTTCGGCCGCGTCACGGATCAGATCCTGCAACTGCTTACGCGATGCTGTGGCATAGAAGTCGCTCTGTGCAGGAACGTCGTTGATGGCAACGGCATTCCACCACGGCAGGGCCGGAAGTCCGGTACCTTTCACGGTTTCGCCACCCAGACCGAGCAGTGGCATCAGTTCTTTAAAGGCCAGCATGATATCCAGATCGTTCCCGCCGACGCGGCAGCCACTGTGGCCCAGCAGGCTGTCGCCACGATCGGCTTTATCGTGCCACTGCGGCCCCATCAGCAGCATAGAGCAGTCGGTGGTTCCCCCGCCGATATCCACGACCAGCACACGCGTTTCTTTTGTCAGCGTGGCTTCAAAGTCCAGACCCGCGGCGACTGGTTCAAACTGGAAGATCACATCCTGGAAGCCGGCACGGCTGGCCGCGCGCGCCAGGATGCCTTCAGCCTGTTGGTTGGCCTCATCGCCGCCCAGTCCCTGGAAGTTAACCGGACGGCCAATCACCGCCTGGGTGACGCTGTCATTCAGGGTGCTTTCTGCTGTTTGACGGATATGCAGCATGGTGGCGCACACCAGGTCTTCAAAGAAGGCGACCTGCTGTGGTTTTAGTCCACTGGCTCCGAGGAAAGATTTGGGTGATTTCACAAACCACACGTCTTCCGGGTCATCCATATACTGTGCCAGTGAGGCAAGGCCAAATTTGACGCTGGCAGGCAGAACCTCAATATCTTCTTCGCGGTTAAAAGCCAGCGCGCGACGTAACAGCGCCTGGTTTTCTGCCTGCGGGGTCGGTACCTGGTGATGACGGAACAGCCATTCGCTGACCGCATCACGGGTTGGCGCACACAGCATTGAGGGTAAATAAGGCGAGCTCTGCTCTAACGGCAGCAGCTTAGGTGCGCCGTTTTCCATGATGGCAATAGAGCAGTTTGCCGTACCGTAGTCGAAACCGATAAACATCGTTTCCTCCGCTGAGTGTGAAAAAAGGGGGCGACTTTAGCTTGAGAGCGTTGGCGGTGCAAGCGACAAGATGAGGCCGCACGCGGGGACTCGAATTATTTTGGGTATATTTGCCTGCTTTGTATAGAATCACGCCCTTCACATGGAATCACCGCCTTGCCGTTTGGCCGGGGGGCAGGGAGAAATAAATGGACTGGTCTGTACTGATATTATTACTGGCATTGATGCTTGCACCACTGATGCTTGCCGTTACGGCCATCTTTACCGTGGTGTTATCACAGCGAGCCCGGTCACGATGGGTATTACTGGGCGCGTTGTTGCCTCAATCCCTGATGATTGCCTTGATACTCTGGCCGGGTGGCCTGAAGGTGGTGGAGTTCTCCAGCGAAATTCTCATGTGGCTGGTCACGCTGATAACCTGGCTGACGCTATTTCTGGCACGCTGGCAGCGCCGGGGCACACCGCCCATCCCTGCGCTGGTGACCAGCTGGCTGCTGTTTATTGTCCTGGCTGCCGCCTTCTATTTTAATCCCTCCAATCAAAGCACGATGGCCTGGAAACGCCACGAACAGCAGATGCAGCATAATTTGGTACTTCTGGAGCAGGGGGCTCGTTCGCAGCTGGACAGGCTTTCGGATGAGAGTGCGCGCGAGCTGTTCTATCGGGCTGCGGCAAAAGAGTATCCTGAACAGACGCTGCGCTATTTTATCCGTCGTGGCCTCTCACCGCTGGATAAAGGTGAAAATGGCTATAGCGCGTTAAGCAATGCCATCGAAAGCCATAATACGGTGGCGCTGAAGCTGTTCCTGTCGGTGCTCACCCCGGCGCAGATTCAGTCATTATCCTTCGATTACGACCCGCTGCGCGATCTGCGCCAGGACCCGCCAGCGGGTGAGGCAGAACAGCAGCAGTTTTATGACAGCATGGCGCTGTTACTGGCGGCACGCCCGGACTGGATTCACCCGCGTGACAAGCGCGCCGCCTCTTACCTGACCCGTGCGATTTTTAACGGCAACGGTCAGAGCGCAAATTTCTTACTGAAGTATCTGCCCGCGCCGGAAGGGCTCTGGCGGCTGGCACTGCTGGCGCTCAATGAGGACACGCAAACGCTGATGGCCGCACTGCGTGAGCAGCCGACACAGCTGGAACAAACATTGTCTGATGGGGAAGGGCGTCACCTGAACCTGATGGCGTGGATGATCAAATATGCCCCGCCAGCCACCCGCACCGCGCTGCTGAACAGCAAATTAATCGTCTGGGATCATTACCAGGAACCCTCTCCCCGTGACGGGAAGGGCGCAATGACCAATACGTTGATTGATGAATCCCGTGGCAACTGGCGTTTCCGTGAAGAGTCACCCAGCGTGTTACAGCAGGTGCTGGCCAGTGCGATCGCCCAGGGGGTGACCTTATCGCCTCAACAGATGCTGGCGGTTTTTCGTTATGAAGATGGGCCCGAGACGCTGGCCGTTATGCGCAAGGCAGGATTGCCCTGTGGCCCGTTGATGTCGGCCAGCGCAGAGCTGTTAACTGATTCGGTGCAGGACAGCCTGGTCCGGCGCTGGGTCAGTGAGTCCTGCCTGCGTCAGCCCGGCGGTCAATAACACCTGTATTGCGGTGAGGGGGTTATTTTATCGCGAAGTAGCTGTTGAGCAGCAGTGTCGACAGCGGCTGGCGTGGCGCAATCACCTCACCCCAGACGACATCAATCCCAATGTTCGACAGCGTATTCAGTGCCACCGGCAGTTCTACTGGCCCGGCGAGGGTGCTGATCCCCAGACGCTGGGCGTGGCCGTGAATGATCGACACCATCATTTCGTCCATCAGGTTGCAGTGAACGTTGGCGACCAGCTCACTGGCGAGGATCAGATAGTCGATCTCCTCGGCCGGTAGCTGGTTAAACGCATCAAGATTACGGCCAAAATTGCGCAGTACAATACGGCTTCCCGTGGCGCGCAGACGGGCAATATTCTGGTGCAGTACGACATCATGCTGGCTCAGTACATCGGCGTTGATCGCGAACCAGATAAGGTTGGCCGGAACGTCGTAGCGTGCAAACTGTGCGAGTGTCTCGTTGATAAAGTGCGGATCACGTAAACCAAAACCTGAAACCGGTAGCGCCAGCGTTAACCCTTTGCTCAGCGCACCCTGCGCATAATGCTGGAAAAACTCTCTAATCAGTTTACGGTCAAGGGCCACAAACAGATCACCATCCTGTAACCCGGCGCGGAAGCTGGCCTCATCAATCTCTTGTCCCTCCGGTGTAAACAATTGCATCTCCGCCAGATAGAAGCTGGTGGCATGAATTTTCCCAGGCGGTGCGGCGGCCCAGACGTGCAGCCGCATCGGCTGCTGAGCGATGATTTGTTCGTTTTCAATGCGACTCATTACGGGTTTCAGGCGCTTCAGCAGGTGGCTTTCATACACGGAAAGCTGGCCGCGTCCGTTATTTTTGGCGTGATAGCAGGCGAGATCGGCCTGTGCCATCAGTTCACTGGCGCTGGCATTCTCCGGGCTGATAAGCGTCAGACCTGCGCTGGCACCAACATGATGCAAACGGCCCTCCCACAGGAAACCATAATCGTTCACGGCGTGAACAATACGGTCGATTACCTCACTGGCCTGTTCCAGTGAGCAATCTGGCAATAATGCACCGAATTCGTCACCCCCCAGGCGGGCCAGGAAATCGCTAGCGCGCAGATGCTGCTGCATCACGCCAGAGACTTCACGTAACAATGCGTCACCCGCTGCATGGCCCGCGGTATCGTTGACCGCTTTAAAACGGTCGAGGTCAATAAAGACCAGCACATGTTGCTGCTGTTCTGTGCAAGAGAGGATAAGACGTTTTAACTGATGTTCGAAACTGACGCGATTGGGAAGGCGGGTCAGCATATCGTGAGAGGCGCTGTAGCTCAGACGCTTAAGCATCGCACGTGATTCGCTGACGTCCTGAATGACCATCACGCTACCGATATTTTCTCCGGTCAGCGTTTTCAGTGGCGACAGACTGTAATGTATGGCGAACTGTTCGCCGGAACGATTATGCAGCACCAGTTCGGCATCAAGATCGCCCGGTATTTTTTGCTGGGGTAAGTCGCACAGCAGCAGATTTTCACGCTCGGGACCCTGGCTGCCGTGAGTGATATGCAGAATATTGCTGATATGTTGACCCGATGCCTGATGTTGCAGCCATCCGCTCATTTTTTCCGCCACCGGGTTCATAAAGATAACGCGCATCTCTTCATCGGTGCTGATCACGGCTTCACCGATAGCATCGAGAGTAATATGCATGCGTTCTTTCTCTTCATAGAGCGCATCGGTTAACTGGCGCAGCGGGGTCATATCCTGATTGATGCCCAGCATACGTTCGACGTTGCCTTTTTCATCCAGCACGATACTGCACTGCGCGCGGATATGGCGGATGCCGATGTCGGTCTCAATGCGAAATTCAATATCGACGGGCGTGGCATTCTTAATCGCGTTGTCGAAAGTGGTGATGGCCTCATCGCGGTCGGCAGGGTGCAGGCTGTTTGCCCAGGTCAGATAGGTCGCCTGCGCATGGGTGGGGAGTTGGTAAATCTGGAACATGCGCTTATCCCAGTTCATGGTTCCGCTTTGCAGGTCCCACTCCCACACGCCGATACCGCCAGCTTCATTCGCCAGGGTGATGCGTTCCATCAACTGCTGATTGACCTTCGCGGTTTTCTTCAACTCGGTAATATCTTCAATTTGCGCAATAAAGTAGAGCGGCTGCTGCTCATTATCACGAACCAGCGAGACGGCCAGCAGTGCCCAAAGGGTTTGCCCGTTCTTACTGAAATAGCGCTTCTCCATGCTGTAACTTTGAATATCACCTGCCAACAGGGTATGTAACTGAACCAGGTCTGCATCAAGATCGTCAGGATGCGTCAACTGCTGGAAGGTCATCGCATAGAGTTCCTCGGGCGTATACCCCAGCAGTTGGCACAGGGCTTTATTGGCCTGCATCCACTGACCACGGGTAGAGACCAGTGCCATACCGATAGCTGAATATTCCATCGCGTGACGGAAACGGGTCTCGCTCTCAGAAATATGTTTGCGCTCCTCGCGAAACGAATGCATCACCAGCGTCATCATATGGCTGGGGATCAGCGCCAGCAGAAAAGGCACCCATGGCATGGAGGAGAGCAGCTGTGCACTGGTGTTGTCCGTTGGGATGAGGTGAAGCGCCAGCATCAGCGACATCATGGAAATGGTCGCGAGATAGATAACAAAGGCTTCAAAGCGGGGCAGTCGCACCGCACTGTAGAACAGGATCACAATCACAAAAGTGAACGGCCAGGGGGCATAGCGCAGCGTTACCCAGCACAGGAACAATGTGATGACCAGAGTCAGCAGCGTTTCGAACAAGACATTCTGGCGTAAGTGACGGCGAACATAATCAGGCTGCCACAGCAGACAAACCGGCCCCAGAGCCAGCATGCCGATCACCTCGGAAATCGTCCACGTGGTAAAAAAACGAAATGAGGCATGGCCGTTGATATCCAGTATCCAGGTGGCTAACAACCCGCCTGCCAGTGGCGTAAATATGCCGATGGAAACGACCATCTTGCACCAGCTGTACAGGGAGTTGAGCGGCGCACGTCGGTCAAGCAGCTGGCGAAGCAGTATTCCCCCCATCAATGCCTGTAGCAGGTTAACCAGGGGGAATTTTAGATTGGAGAACGACAGACCCAGCACCGTGGCATTAGCGCAGGTGACCCCCAACACGCAACCGAACAGAAGCACAGGCAGATCGCGCGAAGGATTGCGGAAAACCACCATGGTCATCAGGGCGGTGGAAAACCACAGCGGGGAAATTTGCCCGCTGACTTTAATCAGCTCAAGGCAGAAAAAGGTGACGACAAAACTCAATAATCCCAATAGCAGCCCGTTGACCCAACGTGGGCGGGAGAGGGCTATTCGTTGTAACGTTTCTGTCGTCATTACATATCCAGCGCAGCGCCGATATAGGCGTAATCTCAATAACTAATGCCATGCTAGCATAAGGAATAGACGATGCAGCGGCAAATGCACAATCAAAAGATCGTCTTATTCGGACGATTGAAAGGGGGGCAATATCGCGTCAGGGGGAGGTTTTGCGCCATTACTGGCGCAATTTGAGCAACTCTTCACGGGTCCAGGCATGGTCGATACCGGCGATCTGTACGGACAGGCGTTGCAGGAACTGCTGGGTGGTGGCGATGCGGCCATGCCCAATCAGCAGCAGCGGCACCAGAAGGGCAATGCTCAGTTGCCACAGGGAAAATCCGCGCGGGCGGGTGTGACGCTGGCCGATCAGGAATGCGCTGCTCAGTGTAAAGCCGAGGATTAATCCACAGACCACTTCACTGACGGAGTGATAATGTAGTACCAGGCGTGAGATGCCGACCATCAGCGGGATCAGATAGCCGATAGCGATGGCTGAAATACGCCAGATTGCCGGCAGACGCGCACTCAACAGCCAGAGCATCACCGGCCAGAGGGTGGCAGACATCGCGCTGTGGCCGCTGAAGCCGGTGAAATTGAAACGTGCGCTGCCAATACCAAACCCCAGGAAGGCGATTTTTGACAGGCTGACCACCGCGCCTGCGGTGCAGAAGGCCAGCAGCCAGTACCAGGCCGTGCGTTTATTGTCACTTTTCCGGTGGAGTAATAACGCCATAATGGCAGCGGTGGGGATCAGCAACATGCTGTCGCCAAAATAGGTCAAAATATGGACGATATGCCAGGACACACGGTTTCCTTTTTACTGTTTTTCTGTCCATCAGTTTAACGATGAAACTGATTGTCGCCTAACGGGAAAGTCTGAAAAAGTTGCAGGCGCTTTTTACTGGCATCAGCAGGGGTAACTCCCTATAATTGCGCCCGCTATGCCCTTCATTTTTCAAGCCGCAGGCGTTTTTATTGGCGTTTTTTGTCTGCGCTAACATCAGACCCTAAGAGGGGGCTCGAAATCTGCCGGGTTATGCTTACCCTTATATTGTCTCAGAACCAGGTCTTTAATATATGACTGACAAGTCGCATCAGTGCGTCATCGTAGGTATCGCAGGCGCTTCAGCCTCGGGAAAAAGTCTTATTGCCAGTACGTTGTATCGTGAAGTACGCGATCGCGTGGGCGATGAAAATATTGGTGTCATCCCCGAGGATGCCTACTACAAAGACCAGAGCCACCTCACTATGGAGGAGCGGGTCAAGACGAACTACGACCACCCCAGCGCTATGGACCACAATCTGCTGCTACAACATCTGCAGATGCTGAAAGCCGGGCAGGCGATTGAGCTCCCCGTCTACAGTTATGTGGAACATACTCGCACCCAGCAAACCATCTGCCTTAAGCCGAAGAAAGTGATCATCCTTGAAGGGATTTTGCTGCTGACGGATGCGCGACTGCGTCAGGAGATGAACTTCTCTATCTTCGTTGATACCCCGCTGGACATCTGTTTGATGCGTCGTATGAAACGTGATGTGAACGAGCGCGGGCGCTCAATGGACTCGGTGATGGCACAGTATCAGAAGACGGTGCGCCCGATGTTCCTGCAATTTATCGAACCTTCAAAACAATACGCTGACATTATTGTGCCGCGTGGCGGCAAAAACCGTATTGCCATTGATATCCTGAAAGCGAAAATTAATCAGTTCTTCGAGTAATCGAAGCGTCTGTTGGAGTGCACCATGAGATTATGTGACCGCGATATAGAAGCCTGGCTTGATAATGGCAAACTGGGCATTGATCCCCGCCCGCCGGTTGAACGTATCAATGGTGCCACCGTTGATGTCCGCCTGGGCAATCAGTTCCGCACTTTTCGCGGTCATACTGCTCCTTTTATTGATTTAAGTGGACCGAAAGACGAAGTCAGCGCGGCGCTGGAACGCGTGATGAGCGATGAAATTGTGCTGCCGGAAGGCGATGCCTTCTATCTGCACCCTGGTGAACTGGCGCTGGCGGTGACGCTGGAGTCGGTGACCATCCCCGACGATCTGGTGGGCTGGCTGGACGGTCGCTCTTCACTGGCGCGTCTTGGGCTGATGGTTCACGTGACCGCTCATCGTATTGACCCGGGCTGGCAGGGCCGGATTGTGCTGGAGTTCTATAATTCAGGTAAACTGCCATTAGCGCTGCGCCCTGGCATGCTGATTGGCGCACTCAGCTTTGAGCCGCTGTCGGGGCCGGCAGCGCGTCCTTATAACAGCCGCCAGGATGCCAAGTACAAAGGGCAGCAGGGGGCGGATGCCAGCCGCATCGATAAAGACTGATTACCCGGCATCATTCAAGCTGAGCTTACACTATCAGTCAGTGACTGGGATGAGGGACGGCAGCCAACACCGCTGTGAGCGGAAAGAAGAGTGATGAAACCCTTTAGATTTCAGCTTGCAGCAAGGCGGCAACTGAGCGAATCCCCAGGAGCTTACATCAGTCAGTGACTGGGGTGAGGGAAGGCAGCCAACACCGCTGTGAGCGGATAGATGAAGGGTTAAGGAGAGGCATGAAAAGATTTATAACGACCCTTGCCATTCTACTGGTGGTGATGGTAGCGGGTATGACCGCGCTGGTCGTGCTGGTCAATCCTAATGATTTTCGCGCCTATATGATTCGCCAGGTGGAGCAGCGTAACGGCTACCAACTGGCGCTCAATGGCGATTTGCGCTGGCATGTCTGGCCGCAGCTCAGCATCCTTTCCGGGCCGGTGACCCTGACCGCGCCGGGTGCCGCACAGCCCGTTGTCAGTGCGCAAAATATGCGGCTTGACGTCGATCTGTTGCCGCTACTTTCCCATCAGCTTTCCGTCAAGCAGGTGATGCTGAAAGGTGCCGTTGTGCGCCTGACGCAGGACAGCGAAAGCCAGCGTCCTGCCGATGCACCTATCGGTCCCGTCGATAAAGGTAACACTGCTTCCGTCAGTGACGTAACGCATGGCTGGAAGTTCGATATTTCCCATCTGCGCATTGCTGACAGCCTGCTGGTTTGGCAGCAAGCTAATGGTGAACAACTGAACGTGCGTGATTTTAATCTGGCGCTGGATCAGACGCAGCCTCGCCGTGCAAACATCACGCTGAGCAGCCGGATAAACCGTGACCAGCGCGAGTTGCAGGTGAGCATGGACAGCGATCTGGATATTACCGATTATCCACGACACATCGGCGCGGTCATCAATCAGTTCGATTACCAACTCAAAGGGGCCAATCTTCCTCAGGACGGCGTGAAAGGCAGCGCCCGGATGAAAGCCCAATGGACGTCACCAACCCGTCAGTTCAGTCTTGAAGATATCAGCCTCAGTGCCAATGACAGTCAGCTCACTGGCACGGTGTCAGGTTCCCTGGGGACGCGCCCCCAGGTGGTTGCCAGTCTGCACGCGGCCAGTCTCGATCTGGATGCCTTACTGGGCCTGAACCCCGTTTCTGCCGGGGGGGGCACAGGGGCTGAACAGCGTTCCGGCCCTGCACCGGTGATTGCTGCGTTACCAGAGTATGATAATGCCGATTCCCCTCTCAATGCGATGGACGGTCAGCTCTCCCTGGTGGCCGACAAACTCAACTGGCGCGGGCTGCAGATGAACAATGTGCAGTTGGACGCCGCCAGTGAAGGGGGGTTACTGACGGTGAACACCTTCAGGGGCCAGGCCGCTGACGGCAGTTTCTCTCTGCCAGGTACGATTGATGTGCGTAGCGCACAGACCAAAGTGGCACTCCAGCCAGACCTGAAGCATTTTGCACTGACGCCGTTGTTGAAAGGGTTTGAATTGCCAAACAACGTCAGTGGTGCACTTTCGCTCAAAGGGGACTTTCACGGTAAGGGGCTGACAGTCGACGCCTTTAAGCGACAGTGGCAGGGCAGTGCAGATCTGAGTATTCGTAATGCGCAGTTTGCCGGTCTGAACTTCCAGCAATTGATCCAGCGTGCGGTGGAGAATAACAGCACCAAGGTGCGCGGTCAGAATGACGACAGCCAGCCCAACCTGCAACAAATCCAGGGGCGGCTGGCACTCAATAATGGCGTGTTTAATTTTGGTCGCCTGGATGCCCGGTCCGATCAGCTCAACTATACCGGCGCTGGCATCATTGATGTGGTGAAAAGAACGCTGGATATTCGCTTTGGCGTGACGGTGACGCAAGGCTGGGTTGGTGACAGTACGCTGGTGCAACGTCTGCAACAAACGCCAGTGCCGTTACACATCTTTGGTCCGTGGTCGGCGATTAACTACAATCTGAGAGTGGATCAGGTTCTGCGTGACCAGTTACGTGACGAAGCCCGTCAGCGTCTGCAGCAGTGGATTGAACGTAACCCGGATAGCAACAACAAAGACGATATGAATAGATTGCTGAAAGGTTTGTAATGTTGTCGGGGTCGATGGGAACAGGATCGACCCCGACATTGGCTGACATTATCCGGCCTCATTCTGCGGGATAATCAGCACCTTCTGTACCCGATGACTCTCAACCTGTAACGTCCGGAACAGATAATCTCCCACCTGAACCTCTTCCCCTTCCTGCGGTATGCGCTGCAAATGTTCCATCAGTAATCCTGCCAGCGTGAGGTATTCGCGCTTCTCATCCAGTACCAGCGGCAGATGCATGGCCAGATCGTCGAGTGGCATATGGCCATTTGCCGTCCAGCTGCCGTCAGCATTCTGTTGAATGTCGTAGCGCGGATCAATCTTCTCCCCTTCATTTGGCAGGTTGCCGGCGATGGTTTCCATCACATCACTCAGCGTCACAATGCCTTCAACCGATCCAAACTCGTCGACGACAAACGCAAAATGGGTACGGGCGGTACGGAATTGTTCCAGCGCGGGCAGCAGGGCAAGTTGCTCAGGGAAAACCAATGGCTGGCGGATTAGCGCGCGCAGATCAAGGTCATTGCCATGCAGAGCCTGCTTTAACAGGTCAATAATGTGTACCACACCGAGCGGTTCATCACTGTTTTCGGTAATGATCAGTCGCGTATGTTGATTATTGTCCAGCAGCGCCATGATTTTTTCCGGCGACTCTGCCAGGTCAATATGCTCAATATCATGACGTGAGGTCATGATGCTGCGAACGCTGCGCTGGCCCATGGCCAGCACGCGAGCAATCATCATGCGCTCCTGCTTGTTGAAGATGGCTTTGCGCCCGGCATTATCGGCAATCAGTGATGAGGTTTCCGCATCCAGTTCAGCCTGCTCGTGGTGGCCGCGCAGTAGTCTCAGTACCGCTTCTGCGGTGCGTTTACGCAGCGGCGATTTTGCAGAGAGGAAACGACGGCGATTAAACTGCGCCAGCTGGTTCAGGGCTTCAATAATCACTGAGAAACCGATGGCAGCGTACAGGTACCCTTTAGGAATATGGTAGCCAAAACCATCGGCTATCAGGCTGAAGCCGATCATCAGCAGGAAGCTGAGGCAGAGAATGATAATGGTCGGGTGACCGTTAACGAAACGGGTTAGAGGCTTACTGGCCAGCAGCATCAGGAAGATGGCAATAATCACCGCTGCCATCATCACAGCGAGGTGGTCAACCATACCTACCGCGGTGATCACTGAATCCAGCGAGAACACCGCATCCAGCACCACAATCTGTGCCACCACAGGCCAAAAGCGTGCGCCACGTTTTTGCGGGCCTTCTTCTCCATCCTTACCTTCCAGACGCTCGTTCAACTCCATTGTGGCTTTAAACAGCAGGAAGACGCCGCCGACTAGCATGATCAGATCGCGTGCACTAAAACCGTGACCGTTGACGCTAAACAGGGCATCGGTCAGTGATGACAGCCAGGAGATCGAAGCCAACAAGCCAAGGCGCATCAGCAGAGCCAGCATCAGGCCTGTGACGCGAGCACGGTCGCGCAGTGCGGGGGGAAGCTTTTCAGCCAGGATGGCTATAAACACCAGGTTATCAATACCCAGGACCAGTTCCAGCAGGACTAGCGTGACCAGGCCGGCCCAGATTGACGGGTCGGCGATCCATTCGAACATTGTTTTCACCTGAACAGCATATGAGATCATCAATGATGAGTCGGAATCGCCACCATTTCAACCTGTAATCCGGGCGTATTGTCTTTATGGCTTCGGGGATGGACCATAAATCAACCTTATCGGCGGATTAATAACCATCGGTTACCGAAATTCTTAAACTGTTTCTTTTCAGGATTAATCGTATAGGGCCAGATTGATTAAAGAGTAATACTTATAACCTGAATACACGGAAGTAGGATTATTCTTAGTTTTCGACAGGGAATTAATCTTAATTTTACTGTGAGAGGAGTAGGGCAATGAGTGGTACTGACGCAGCAGCAACGTAGTCTTATTCCTAAAAGAAGGTACGGGCGAGGGGAGCCTCTTGTAAACAGGCCAGTTATAACTAGTATAGCAACGTGTTACTGAATGTCTGCGTGGATGTTGTATTTAGCGCAGTACTGACGGATTAAATGTTGATTTATGTGAATGATGACGCATTTCCGTCGATAAAAACGCTAAAACCTGACGCTTAAAATGGCAGGTGAACAACATGAAATGGCAACATTACAGCGCATTGGCAGCTACAAGCCAGGGGCGGTAGCGTGTCCTGACGAGTCTTGAGACTGTTCAGGAAGCGCCGCGGAACAGTAAACGTTCATGTTGATTTTCTTGCCAAAATCTCTAGCCGCTATGCCAGCTACGATGACCTTTTTGTCAGACTCCCTAAATAAGTTTCCTGTGTAATAACTGATGTGTTGATTAAATACTCATCTCACCAGGTCAGAGACCAATAAAACACAGGCTTCCTAAGATAAAAATTACGAGTTAACTATGCGCGATATTGAATTTACCTTTAAAGGGTTGTTAATAAAACTGTCATTGGCTCTCTCAGATCTCATCTGTTTTAATGCGGCACTGGCTGTGGCCATTCTGCTCATTAATAGTTTTCCAGGTGATATTCTGTCGGATATACCTGCCATCGATTTCAAATTGACTATTGTTACACATATTCTCCTTTCTGTTGTTTGTGTGGGATGGTTCTGGGTGAGATTACGCCATTACACTTACCGCAAACCCTTCTGGTTTGAGTTAAAAGAAGTCTTCAGAACCGTCTTAGTATTTTCGATTATTGCACTTTCAATCAGCGCATTATCTAAATGGGAATTGTCCCGTTGGATTTGGGTATTAACCTGGTTGCTGGCGATGGTGATGATCCCGGTGGGTCGTGCCGTTGTGAAACGCGTGCTTAATCGAAACAATCTGTGGAAAAAGCAGTCGATTATTTTAGGCAGTGGTAAAAATGCCGAAGAAGCGTATCAGGCGCTGCAAAGCGAAGAAGTGATGGGCTTTGATGTGGTGGCTTTCTTTGATGTCGATGGCAGCCAGCCCGCTCATGAACTCTTCGGTATCCCGGTTGTGAAAGACGAGCAGACGCTGTGGGCAATGGTGAACAGCGAAACGCAGTTTATCGTGGCAGTGGAATATGAGCAGAGCCAGTCACGCGATCTGTGGCTGAAGAATCTGGCCAAACATAACTGCCGTTCAGTATCCGTCATCCCTTCACTGCGTGGTGTGCCACTTTATGGCACAGATATGGCATACATCTTTAGCCATGAAGTGATGATTCTGCGCGTGAACAACAATCTCGCCAAGCGCACCTCGCGCTTCCTGAAACGCACCTTCGATATCGTTGGCGCGCTGGGGATTATCACTATGCTGTTGCCTGCATTAGCGGCGCTGATATTTATGGTTTCCCGCGACGGTGGTGCCCCTATTTATGGTCATGAACGCGTTGGCTTCAAAGGCCGCAAATTTAAATGTCTGAAGTTCCGCTCCATGGTGGTGAATTCGAAAGAGGTGCTCGAAGAGGTGCTGCGCACTGACCCGGCAGCGCGTGAAGAGTGGGATAAAGACTTTAAGCTGAAAAATGACCCGCGCATTACCCGCGTTGGACATTTTATCCGTAAAACCAGCCTTGATGAATTACCGCAGTTATGGAATGTCGTGCGCGGTGAAATGAGTCTGGTGGGGCCACGTCCGGTGATTGAAGCCGAACTGGAACGCTATGCGGGTGATGTGGATTACTACTATATGGCTAAACCAGGCATGACCGGATTGTGGCAGGTGAGCGGACGTAATGATGTTGATTACGAAACGCGCGTCTACTTCGACTCCTGGTACGTGAAAAACTGGTCACTGTGGAACGATATCGCCATCTTGTTCAAAACCGTCGGTGTGGTTCTGAAACGGGATGGGGCTTATTAAAACAAAGCAGGGGGCCTTACAAATAAGTACCTGATTTGCAGTATTAGCAACTTTTAGACGCTACACAGCGGCGGTCTCGCCATTCACATTCAAATTACTGATAGCGATAAACCAGATGATTAAAATCAAAACTAAATTGATACCCCTGCTGGTCTCAGCAGCGTTCCTTTCCGGCTGTACCATCGAGCCGGGCAGCCACCTTTCCACCACGGGTAAAGATGTTGTCAAGCAACAGGACAGTGATTTTGACATCGACAAATACGTTAATGTCTTCCCGCTGACGCCGGGCCTGGTTGAACGCATGCGACCAAAACCGGTTGTGGCACAGGCGAATGAAGCGCTGCAGCGCGAGTTGCAGGCTTATGAGTATCGTATCGGGGTCGGTGATGTTCTGACGGTGACCGTCTGGGATCACCCGGAACTGACAACCCCATCTGGTCAGTATCGTAGCGCCAGCGACACCGGTAACTGGGTCCATTCCGATGGCACGATCTTCTATCCGTATATCGGAAAAGTGCGTGTAGCGGGTCGCACGGTGCAGGAAATCCGTGATGAGATCGCCCGCCGCCTGTCCCAGTACATTGAAAGCCCGCAGGTCGATGTCAGCATTGCCTCATTTAAATCACAGAAAACCTATGTGACCGGTGAAGTGACGACGTCTGGCCAGCAGCCGATCACCAACGTGCCGTTGACCATTCTTGATGCCGTCAACGCCGCGGGCGGGTTAACCGCCAACGCCGACTGGCGAAACGTAGTGCTGACGCACAACGGCCGCGAGCAGCCTATTTCATTACAGGCGCTGATGAAGAACGGTGACCTGTCGCAAAACCATTTGTTGTACCCTGGCGACATTCTTTATGTGCCGCGTAATGACGACCTCAAAGTGTTCGTTATGGGTGAAGTGAAACAGCAGGCCACACTGAAAATGGACCGCAGCGGCATGACGCTGTCGGAAGCGCTGGGTAATGCTCAGGGCATGGATCAGGCCGCTGCTGATGCAACGGGTGTCTTCGTGATTCGTCCAACTAAAGGACCTAACCGCAGCAAAATCGCCAACATCTATCAGCTCAATACTAAAGATGCCGCCGCGATGGTAATGGGTACCGAGTTCCAGTTAGAACCTTATGACATCGTTTATGTCACTTCTACGCCGCTCACCCGTTGGAACCGCGTGATTTCACAGCTCGTTCCGACCATCAGCGGTGTTTACGATGCGACACGTACCGTGCAGACGCTTCATAACTGGTAACCGCCGGGAAACATTATGATTAATTCAATCTTAGTTGTTTGTATCGGAAATATCTGCCGTTCCCCCACCGGGGAACGACTGCTGAAATCCGCACTACCTGAGAAGAATATCGCATCCGCGGGATTGGGGGCCATGGTCGGCCACGCTGCTGACGACACTGCCAGCAGCGTGGCCGGTGAAAATGGTGTGTCACTGCAAGGGCATGTGGCACAGCAACTCACGTCGGGCATGTGCCGGGATTACGATTTGATCCTGGTGATGGAAAAAAAACATGTCGACCAGGTCTGCCGCATCAACCCTTCCGTACGTGGCAAAACCATGCTGTTTGGACACTGGATCAATCAGCAGGAAATCGCCGACCCGTATAAGAAAAGCCGCGATGCCTTTGAGGCCGTGTACGGAATCCTTGAAAACGCTGCCCAGAAATGGGTCAACGCATTAAGCCGATAGTTGGGACTTCCATGAAAATAAAAAGTAAGGCACCGTCAGCGCCTCAAGACGATTCAAACGGGTTCGATCTGGCGCATCTTGTGGGACAGTTCATTGACCATCGCTGGATAATCGTTGCGGTTACGGCGTTATTTATGTTGATGGGCACGCTTTACAGCCTGTTCGCCACGCCGATTTACAGCGCGGATGCCATGGTGCAGGTTGAGCAGAAAAATGCCAACACCGTGTTGAATGACCTGTCGCAGATGATGCCCAATGCACAACCTGCGTCAGCGACTGAAGTGCAAATTGTTACCTCACGTATGGTGCTGGGGAAAACGGTGGCAGATCTCGGCCTTGATGTGCTGGTGCAGGAGGATTATTTCCCGGTGATCGGTAAAGGCCTGTCACGCATGATGGGCAATAAGCCGCAGCAGATAGCCATTTCTCGCTTGAAAGTGCCGGCTATCTGGGATAAACGCCAGCTAACGGTCGAAGTCGATGGGCCGGACAGCTACACCGTCAGCAAAGACGGCGATGAGCTGTTTAAAGGTAAAGTCGGCCAGTTTGAACAGCACGGCGATGTCACCATGCTGGTCAGCGACATTCAGGCAGAAGAAGGCACCAGCTTCACCGTGTCTAAACTGAGTGACCTGCAGGCCATCAAACTGATCTACAACAACCTGACCGTTGCGGATATGGGCAAGGACACCGGCGTGCTGGGCCTGACCTATACCGGTGAAGATCCAGTATTGATCAGCCAGGTGCTGAACCAGGTGATTAATAACTATCTGTATCAGAACGTTGAGCGCAAATCTGAAGAAGCCGAGAAGAGTCTGGCCTTCCTGAAGAACCAGCTGCCTGATGTTCGCAGCAAACTGGATGTCGCAGAAGACAAGCTGAATACCTTCCGTCGCCAGAATGACTCCGTCGATGTGTCGCTGGAAGCGAAGTCTGCGCTCGACTCTTCTGTCAGCATTCAGACACAGCTGAACGAACTGACTTTCCGTGAAGCGGAAGTGTCACAGTTGTTCAAGAAAGATCACCCGACCTACCGCGCCCTGCTGGAAAAACGCGCCACGCTGGAAGGTGAGCAGAAAAAGCTGAACGGCAAAATCAGCCAGATGCCGCAGACTCAGCAGGAAATTGTGCGTTTAACGCGTGATGTGCAGGCAGGGCAGGAAATCTACATGCAACTGCTGAATCGTCAGCAGGAACTGAGCATCAGTAAGGCCAGCACCGTAGGTGATGTTCGCATCATCGACCATGCGGAAACCGCTGGTACGCCGGTCGCACCGAAAAAACTGTTACTGATTCTGGCCAGTCTGGTGGCAGGCCTGGTGGTATCGGTGGGTCTGGTGCTGCTGAAAGCCCTGTTCCATCATGGCATTGATAACCCTGAACAGCTGGAAGAGCTGGGCCTGAGCGTGTATGCCAGCGTACCGCTTTCCGAATGGCAGCGTAAGAAAGATGCCGAAGCACTGGCGAAACGTAACCTGAAAGGTAAAACAGACCCGCACAACACGCTGCTGGCACTGGGCAATCCAACGGATCTCTCCATCGAAGCAATCCGCAGCCTGCGCACCAGCCTGCACTTCGCCATGATGGAAGCGAAAAACAACATTCTGATGATTACCGGTGCCAGCCCGGGAATAGGTAAAACCTTTATCTGTTCTAACCTGGCAACGCTGGTGGCGAAAGCCGGTCAGAAAGTGTTGTTTATCGATGGCGATATGCGTCGCGGTTACACCCATGATTTGCTGGGTGCTGACAGTAAAACGGGTCTGTCGAACATTCTGTCCGGTAAGACACCCTTTACCCCGGATCTGATCCAGCGCGGTGATTACGGTTTTGATTTTATTGCGCGTGGTCAGGTGCCGCCTAACCCGTCTGAGCTACTGATGCACAGCCGCATGAATGAGCTGCTTGACTGGGCCAGTCAGCACTATGACCTGGTGTTAATTGATACCCCACCGATTCTGGCTGTGACCGATGCGTCTATTATCGGCAAGCTGGCGGGAACCTCCCTGATGGTGGCGCGTTTCGAAACCAACACCCTTAAGGAAGTGGAAATCAGCTACAAACGTTTCGCCCAGAACGGTATCGATATTAAAGGGGTGATCCTCAACGCCGTAGTACGTAAGTCAGCTAATGCCTATGGTTACGGCTATGACTATTACGACTACAGCTATAAGCAGGATGCAAAGAGCTAATATCCCTGAGGAACCTTTATACCGAAAGGGTAAAGGTTCCTTTTTTTCTGGTGAGTGTTTGTTTGTAACCGTTTAAAAGGTGCCTGGTAATGAAGGATATTTTCTTTTCGATCGTCATTCCTGCATATAATGCATCCGAATCTATTGTAACCACGCTGGATTGTGTGGCGGCGCAGAGTTACCAGAATTTCGAAGTGATCATCGTTGATGATAAATCGGCTGACGCCGATAAGCTGGCCGAGCTGGTGCAGTCAGAGCGTTACCGCCAGCTGAAGATTAATCTGGTGCTGTCGCAGGAAAAACTGAACGGCTCCGGTGCGCGTAACAAAGGTATCGAACTGGCAACGGGCGATTACATCAGCTTCCTTGATGCGGATGATGAGTGGCACAAAGACAAGCTGACTGAGACCCTGAAGCTGATTCATCAGTTGGAAGGGCAGGGCAAGCAGAAGTTCGTGATTTACAGCCAGGTCAATATTATTCAGGATGGGCAGTTCCTGAAGGTGTTGCCATTGCAGCAGGTGGGGCGCCATGAAACCGTGGCCGAGTATCTGTTTGGCTGCTATGGCTTTATCCAGACCAGCACCATTGTGCTGAAACGTGAATACGCGCAGGATATCCGCTTTGATCAGAAGTATATCCGTCACCAGGACTACGACTTCTGCATCCGTGCTGACAAACTCGGCTACGAGTTTGTGATGATTGACCAGCCGCTAGCCAACTACCATCTGGTCACCAAATTTGGTTCTAAACATAAAGGCGAGTCGGTGAAGTATTCCTTCTTCTGGCTCGACAACATGAAGCCGTATCTCACCCGGCGTGATGTTCACACCTATAAAGCGTACAAACTGCCGCTGCGTTATAAGATGGACGGTAAGTCGTTCCAGGCCAGCCTCAGCTTTGCCCGCTACTTTTTCTTAACCAATAAAGATAACCGCACTTACTTCCTCAATCGTGTGAAAGACAAACTTCGGGCAAAACTCGGAGGGAAGTAACGTGAGCAGAAGAATAATAATTGGGTGGGAAACACTATGGCAATATATTGGATAGTCAGTTACAGCATTCTGATTTTATGTTTCTTTGAACTGGCGACGATTAACCAGGCGAATGAGCCAAAAATGAAGCGCGTGACCACCTACTTCTTCTTTATCGCGGTGGTGGCTTTGATTATGTTTGCGGGCTTCAGGGGCCCCAACTCCGGTATTGATGACTGGCAGTATCTGGGTTTCTTCTACGATTTTTCCCGTCAGTCGAGTATCAGTGGTTATGAAACCGTGGCGGATATTTACCGTTACGAAAACCTGTTTATGTTACTGGCATGGATATTGTCGTGGTTCACCCATGAAAGCTACTTTTTCCTGCTGTTCATCAGTTTTATTGCCGTATCAACCAATGCCTGGATTTTTAAGAAGTATTCACCGTTGATCCTCTGTTCGCTGTGCCTTTACTCAGCGCACCTGTTCATCAACAAGGATATGAACCAGATTCGTTTCGGGCTTTCCAGCGCCTTCGCGGTGGCCTGCATCTGTTCGGCCGCCGGGCGTAAATATTTTCTGGCGTTTGTTTTTCTGGCGTTCAGCACCCAGTCACACTCAACCGGCTATGCGGTACTGATGGTGTTACCGTTCCTGTTCCTGCGTGAGCGTAAATACTTTGGTATTGCGATGGTACTGGCGGCGATCCCGCTGGGGCTGATCGGCGGGAAAAAGCTGTTCCTGGACTCACTGGGGATTGTTCCGGTGATCGGGGACCGAGCGATGGGCTACAGCGGGACGGTATTTGATGCCGCCTCACCGGTCTTTGGTCTGGCGAACTTAAAAAACATCGCCTTTATTGCCTTCTTTACCGTGGTTTATTTTAACCGTCCGATTAAAGAAGAAGACCGTATTGCCTACATTCTGTTTATCGCTTACTCGGCCGGTGCCGCCGTGCGTATCATTTTCTCGGACTTCTCCATTATCGGTGGACGAGTCGGGAACCTGTTCCTGCACTGTGAACCGTTATTGCTGGCGTTTTTGATGATGCGTATCCGTCACACGCTGCTTAACTTTGGGCTGCTGTTTGCCATGACCTCTTATTATCTGGCGTACAACACCATTCTGTCAGTGCAGTCCATCAATGGTTACAGCATTGCACCGTTATTCCGTCTTTTTTAACGCCAGCGGGCGAGGCGTGCCTCGCCCCTACGTTTCCCCAGATATATTTCGTAGGGGTCAGGCCTGCCTGGTCCGTAATCTTCGACAGATATATTTCGTAGGGGTCAGGCATGCCTGACCCGTAATAAAAATAGGGTATCAGATGAATAATCAAATCGGCACGGTAGGGATTATTATCCCGATGTACAATGCGCGCGCGACCGTTTTGCGTGCGGTGCAGTCGGTGATTGATCAAACGTATACCGACTGGCGGATCTATCTGATTAATGATAAATCCACCGATGACTCACTGGAATTTGTGCAGCAGCATTGTACTGACCCGCGGATTACTCTTCTCAGCAATGACGTCAACCTCGGTGCAGCAGAAACACGCAACGTGGGATTAAAAGCCGCGACGGAGCCGTTTATTGCCTTCCTCGACAGTGACGATGAGTGGGCCAGCGATAAGCTGATGTTGCAAACCGCCTGCCTGGCGGCCGGTGATGACCTGGTGATCAGTCATTATCACTATCAGTCACGCACGAAATCCTACGAGGTCCGTTACGGTAACCCTGTGTTGCTGAAGGATAACTTCGTTAAAAAGCAGTTCCGTATCTGCTTCTCTTCTGTCTGCTATCGTCGCCCGGCGCGTCAGGTGCTGTTTAAGAAGAAAGGGCATGAAGACTTTCTCTTCCTCTATGAGCTGTTCGAGCAGTACAAGCAGGCGCGGGTGATTGATAAAAATCTGGTGACCTATTATGAAATGGGGGACTCCCTGTCGCGTAATAAAAATAAAGCAGCGAAATGGCACCTCGATTTACTCAAGTACATTTATAAAAATAACCCGCTGAAGGTTTATTACTACTACGTCTGGTACATGGTTAATGGCGTGTTGTTTACCTTAAAACATCGCTGATCTGAGGTGGCTGAAATAATGAAAAGAATCGTACTGGTCATCAAGGATGCGTATTCCTATGCCGGAACTGAGAATATCTGTAACTTCATGTCAGAGTGCTTCGGTGAGCAGCATGAGGTGACCATCTATTCACTGGAAGGGTCGGGAGAACCGTTTTATCCTTTCAGCCAGGTACAGCAGATCGTCAGCTTCGCTGGCGAAAAAAATCCGCTTAAGGCCGCCGTGAAGCAGATTCAGCAGCAGCAGTTTGACGCGGTGTTTCTGATCAGCATGGGGCGCCTGAGCGTGATGTTTGCGCTCTACAGCATGATGACCCTCAAAAAGAAAACCGCCCGCGTCTATGCCTGTGAACATGTGGCGATTAACTCCTTCAGTAAACCGATCAAACTCCTCAAGTACCTGATGCTGCGTTATTACGACCGCGTGATCGTACTGACCGATAAAGATCATCAGGTGTTCAACGGCTGGAATATCGCTAGCAAAACCATCCCCAATCCTGTGGTGTACAAAAATCTTCAGCGCACAACGCGGCACTATCAGGCGCTGGCGGTCGGACGTCTGGATCATCAAAAAGGTTTCGACCTGTTGCTGGATGTCTGGCAGGGCTTTGTTGCCAGCAATCCTGACTGGACGCTGGTGATTGCCGGTGACGGTGAGCTGAAAGATGAACTGATCGCGCAGGCAGCAAAGCTGAACATCAGCGACAGCGTTAATTTCGTTGGCCGGGTGAGTAATATCAACGACTACTACCGCGACAGCGATATGGCGCTGATGACGTCGCGCTATGAAGGTCTGCCATTGGTGTTGCTGGAAGCCAAGTCCTGGTCACTGCCTGTTGTCGCGTACGATTGCCCGACCGGGCCGCAGGAAATTATTAATCATCAGCAGGATGGTTTCCTGGTGGCGATGAACGACAAAGCCCATTTCATTGCCAGTATGAACCAGCTTGCTCATGACGATGACCTGTTCTATGCGATGAGCGCCAGTACCCAAACCACGGCCCTTAAATTTGACGGCCGCGTGATTAAAGAGAGCTGGCTGTCCCTGGTGTAAGGGCGGTTCAGGTTCCAATTGAGTATCTCTGGACATCCGTTTCCTGCCTGCTTTGCAGGCTCCAAAAAATTGACCATGGGATAACACCAATGAAAAGAAGAGAATTACTCACGGCGTTCTCGTCGATTCTTGCCGGACTCTCTGTCAGCTCTATTTCCAGTGCGGCGGCGAAAAGCGATCCCTCTCTGGCGTTAAAAGGGATTACACCCGGTGAGCTGCCGAAAGGCGATGTGCCGATTCTGACGCCAGAGAATGTCTACACCATGCCAGACCAGTTCTGGAAGAATTTCAACGGTAAACTGTTTATCGGTAAAGCGGGTACGGACCCGACCCAATCCGGAAATCTGATTAACCTCTATCTGCGCGATGCCTCTGGCAAACTGTCACAGGTACAGCAGCCCGTTGCCTTGAATAAGGGCAACTTTGAGCAGTTTATCGCTGACAATGCAGCACTGATTGCCGATCCTTCGCACTCTATGGCGGTGGTCGATGATGCCGGAAATACGCTGTTTAATATTCCGGATGTAACCCGTGGCGCGAATAATTTCAGCCAGCGTCTGGCGCAACCTGCCGGATATCAGCTGATTGGTGAAATTCCTTCGGTTGACGATCTGCGTAAAACGCGCCCGCTGTTTAGTGGCGCTAAAATTAAGCTGAAAAGCTGGCATGAGGGGCTGGAAGTGGGCGGCGGTGAGTTCGTTGGCACACTGGAAGCCGCCAAAGACGACGGAGGGGTAACGATCTCCTCCGGTGCGGATTACCACTGGCGCCGCGTGGTGGAGGACTTCAACCGTCTGACCTTGTTTGACTTCGGTGCGATTGCCGATGGTAAAACGGACAGTGCTCCGGCGATCAAAGCGATGTATCAGTGGGCGCAGGATGCGAACCAGCAGATCTGCCTGCAATTCCCGGCGGGCACCTTCTTCGTCAGCGCCTGTGATTTCTCGCAGCAGCAGACGCGTTTCTTCCGCGTCTCCGGTGCGATGGTGAACTTTGGCTATTTCCCGGCCACCACCATCGTCTCCAACGGCGATTCTGACTTCATTTTCAAGGTCAACACCCGCTGGGTGGAAGTCAGCAACCTGCAATTTAACGGTCGCACCGACACCCAGCCGAACAAGCAGGGCTTCTTCGATAACCAATGCGAAGGCGGCCAGTATTTCCGTGGCGCCTGCCTGCGGTTTGTTCGCGTTGGCGGCACGGCGATCAGCCTGATGGATACCCTCGACTGCAAAATTGATCAGTGGTATGCGCTGCGCTGTAGCGGCGACGTGATCAAGTCTGTCTGGTCCAATGCACCTAAGGGTAAGTGGGATCACAGCACGGCCATCGAGCTGTCTAACTTTAATGCACAATACTGCACCGACGGTAAGGTGCTGAACCTGCAACGCTGCGGTCAGTCGCTGATCCACAACGGCTGGATTGAACACACCGAATTCCCCGGTGATATCTCGAACGGGCAGTGGATCATTGATGCGCTGAGCCTGGAAACCTGTAAAAACCCGCTGATTGCGCACAACTCGCGTCTCAATATGCGTCAGACCAATCTTCAGGCCGGTAGCTGGATTGATAATTCGCTGGCGGAAGGCGAGTGGCTGGGCGCCTGGGAACGCGGTTCCACGCGCGTGGAGTCTTACGGCGTGGCGGTTGATGGCAGTATGAAATACAACTATCTGACCTCACGGTTCCGCATCGAAAACAACAGCGACCAGCAGAAGTGGGTGGAGCTGGGCAATATCTATACCCCGGATGTCGGCGATGCCTGGGAGATTGAAATCTTCGGCCAGTCCTCCTTCAGCAACGGCAGCGGCAATGCGCCGCTCAACAAAGTAGTGGGTGACAAAACCACCGGCGGTAGGGCGATTGTCAGCCTGCAACGTAAAACCCACAAGTTTGAAGCGTCCTGGCATGCCGAAGGGGCCAGCCCGGTGCTTGATGTGATGATTGTGACGCCGCACGACACCGATGTGCGGGTGTTTGTCAAAATCGATGGCTGGGTCGCGTCGGCCGGTGTGTTGATCAAAACCACCGCAAAAGACCGCTTTAAGACCGGCCGCTGCGCACGTTTCGACAGCAAAATGGCATTTGGCAACGCCCCCTCGGGCAAGGATGTCAGCCGCGCAAGTCAGCGTTTCAGCTTGCATAACGGCAAGGCCGGAATCGGCGCGAATGAGGCGGGTGATTTGCTGATGGCTTCCCGTCCACTCACCGCCGACCAGGTCAATACGGATCACCCGGAAGGCTTTGTTTCTATCGTGCTGAATGGCCGCCAGGTCGCCATCCCGTACTTTTCACTGAAATAAGTGTCGGTTTTCCGTTAAGACCAGGCAATTTCAGAGTTATCAGGCTGTTTTTCCTCGGGCAGGACAGGCAGCCTGTTTTAAACGATTCAGCTGCATTGATGGGCGTTAGCCTGTAAAAATTACAAAAATTTTTCTGGAGTAGTTATGAAGATTTTATTAGTTGGCAATCATACATGTGGAAATCGTGGTGATGGCGCTATTTTACGCGGGATTATTGATTCGTTGAACCTGGCAAGGAACGATATTGATATCGACATTATTAGCCGTTATCCAACCAGTTCTGGTTACCTGCTCCAGCAAGACATTCTGCCTGATGCGCTCTTTTTGCAGACCAAAAAGGGCAAAAACAAGATCGTCGATAAGATCAAACGCCGCCTGATGCCAAAAATTATGATGGCGCATATCGCGAATAAGGGCGTGTTCAAGCTGTTCCCGGTGCCGCAGTATTTACAGGAATTCAGCGACAACCTGAAGCAGTACGATGCGATTATCCAGGTTGGCGGTTCGTTCTTTGTGGATCTGTACGGTCCGTTGCAGTTTGAGCATTCACTGTGTGCGCTGCTGGCGAAGAAACCGATCCATATGATCGGCCACAGCGTGGGCCCGTTCCAGAAGCCGCGTTTCAATGAAATTGCGAACTTCGTGTTCGACCGCGTCGATAGTCTGGTGCTGCGCGAAAGCGTCAGCCTGGAGATGATGAAGCAGGGCGGTATCACCACCGGGAAAGTGGTAAAAGGTGCTGATACCGCCTTCCTGGTCCGTGCACGTGAGGTGGAAGAACCGGGTCATAACCTGGTGCACTGGCAGCAGGTCATTGACCAGCAAAAAACGATCGCCATTACCGTGCGTGAACTGGCACCTTTCGATAAGCGCCTTGGGGTGACCCAGCAGCAGTACGAAGCGGCGTTTGGACGTGTGATCAACGCGATGATTGCACGTGGTTATCAGGTGGTCGCCTTCTCCACCTGTACCGGCATCGACAGCTACAACAAAGATGACCGTATGGTGGCAATGACACTGAGCGATCATATTGAGCAGAAAGATAAGTACCACGTGATCATGGATGAATTTAACGACCTTGAGCTGGGTATCCTGCTGGGTCAGTGCCATCTCACGATTGGCACCCGTTTACACTCCGCAATTATCTCAATGAACTTTGGGACACCAGCGGTGGCGATTAACTACGAGCACAAATCTCTGGGCGTGATGAACCAACTTGGGCTGCCAGACATGGCCAGCGATGTGAAGAGTCTGATGGACGGCAGCATTATCACGCGGGTGAATAATGTGCTGGATAACTATGAGGCGGTGAAGCAGCAGGTTGATACGGCTGTGGAACAGGAACGGATCCTGGGTAACCGTATCACTGACGACGTGGTCAAACGCTTAGGGTGAACCAATGAAACTGACATTTTTCACGATGCGATTTCCGGTTTCCTCGGAAACCTTCGTACTGAACCAGGTGACGCATTTTATTGATATCGGCTACGACGTTGAGATCATTTCGGTTTTTCCGGGCGACCTGGTGAATCGACACGGTGCGTTTGACCGTTATCATCTGGCAGAGAAGACCCACTATCTGCTGCCAGAAGAGAAGGTCAGTAATGCGGATAAATTGAAACAGCGTCTGCAAATTGTGCTGCCAAAAATCCTCAATACCGCCACGTTAAAATCCTTCAATATCGGGCGCTATGGCGCCCAATCCAGCAAGCTGCTGCTGCCGGCAATTGTGGCCGCCAACAAAACCCCGTTCGTTGCCGATGTGTTTTTAGTGCACTTCGGTTATGCCGGGGCGCTCGCCAATAAACTGCGTGAACTGAATGTTCTGCAGGGCAAGCAGGCGACCGTCTTCCACGGTGCCGATATTTCACGCCGCCATATCCTCGACGAGCATAAAGATGACTATGCACGCCTGTTTACCCAGACCGATTTGCTGCTGCCTATCAGCCACCTGTGGGAGAACAAGCTGATTAGCATGGGCTGCCCGGCAGAGAAGATTCATGTAACGCGCATGGGCATCGAGCCGGAGAAATTTAATCTCAAAATCAGGGATTCTCTCCATCAGCCGCTGCGCATTCTTTCCGTGGCGCGCCTTACCGAGAAGAAAGGGCTGGGCGTGGCAATTGATGCCTGCAAAATCCTTAAAGCGCAGGGCGGACAGTTTGAATACACCATTGTCGGCAACGGTGACCTCGAAGAGGAACTGCGTGCCACCATTGCGGCGGCCGATCTGGCTGACTGCGTGAAAATGGTCGGCTTTAAGCCGCAGGAAGAGATCAAACGCTATCTCGATGAAGCCGATATCTTCCTGCTTCCGTCGCTGACCGCAGCGGATGGAGACATGGAAGGGATACCGGTGGCGTTGATGGAAGCGATGGCCGTCGGGCTGCCGGTGGTGTCCAGCGAGCACAGTGGTATTCCTGAACTGATTGAACACAATGTGTCCGGCTGGCTGGCACCGGAAGGCGATGCGAGCGCTCTCGCCGCCATTCTGCTGAAACTGTCACAGGGTGAGGCCGATATCGCACCGGTGGTGGTGGCCGCACGGCACAAGGTAGAAACCGAATTTAACCAGCATATCGCCTACCGCGAACTGGCAGAGATTCTGGAGCAATTAGCGTGAGTAGTTTAAAAAATCAGGCCGTATGGCTGTTTGGTGGTACCTGTTTCGCCGCCGTGTTACAGGTGATACAGCTTGGGGTGCTGGCGCGTAAGCTGGAGACCCACGAGCTGGGTATTCTGGCGATTATTAACGCCATTCTGGCCGTGGCGATGGTGTTGCAGGATATGGGGATGAGCAGCTACATCGTCCATCGCCAGAACATCACCCGCAAGGAGCAGAGCACCATCTACTGGGTGAACGTTTTACTCAGTCTGATGACCGGATTGCTGTTGATCGCCATTGCCTGGCCGATCGCGCATTTCTACCACATTCCGGAACTCACCGGGCTGATCATGCTAACCAGCATTAACTTCCTGGTACTGGGATCGCTGTCGCAGTATCAGGCCCATTTCGTTAAAGCCAAACGCATGGTGCTGCTGGCGAAGATCGAAATGGTCACCAAGTTTCTTGCCTTTGCACTGACGGTGGGGCTGCTTTACTACTCGCCGCTCAATGTCTCTGCGGTGATCCTCGGCCTGTTTGCCAATGCCGCGATGCGTATTCTGTGCATGATTTGGTTTGGTGAAAAGTCCTGGCGGCCGACCTTCGAGTTTGATAAATCGACGTTCTTCAGCTCGATGAAGTACGGTGTGTATCAGCTGGGCTCACAGACGATTAACCAGTTACGTACTCAGGCCGACTCCCTGATCGTCGGTAAAGTGATGGGCGCTGAAATGCTCGGGGTATACTCACTGGCGAAAGAGCTGGTGCTGCAACCGCTGAAACTGGTGACGCCGGTGATTAATCGCCTGGCACTACCCCGCTTTGCTGAGCAACAACACGAACCTGCGCAGTTGCAGAAGTTGTTCCTGAAAGGCACCTTCATGATCATGCTGTTCAGCAGCCTGATGTATCTGGCGATTGGTATCCTCTCCCCGGTGGTGGTGCGCGTGCTTTACGGCCCGGCACACGAGGCGGTTGGTCATTTGATCCCACTGATGCTGCTGTTCGGTATGCTGCGTCCGATGGGCGGGCTGACCGGCGCGATATCTCAGGCTAACGGCCGTACCAACGTCGAGTTCTGGTGGAATGTGGTGGCAAGCATCATCGTGGTGCTGGTACTGGCAACCACCTGGATCTGGCCGAACGTCTGGTATGTGGCGCTGACGCTGTCGATTTCTCAGGTTCTCATCTCTGCCTTTGCCCATCCGTTCTTTATCAAACCGGTGATTGGCATTCCATTTATCCCCTATGCTCGTCAGTGGATGTCGGTGGCGGTGGTGTTTGTCGGGATCATGGCGTTGGTGAGTTATTTCAATCTGTTTATCAGGCCGGAATGGTTCACTCACTGGCTGTAACCCGGTAATAAATATAAGGTCACCGTGATGGTGGCCTTTTTTATTGCTGGCCCTGGCTGCTTATTTTTCAGATTAAGATTATACTTGTGAATCATCTCTTTAATGCATAATCAATGGACGTTTTTTACTTCATTTATATGGAAACACTATGACCAAGCTTAAAGCAGTTATCCCGGTTGCGGGTCTCGGTATGCATATGCTCCCTGCTACAAAAGCCATTCCTAAAGAGATGTTGCCTGTTGTCGACAAGCCGATGATTCAGTACATCATCGACGAGTGCGTGGCAGCGGGTATCAAGGAAATTGTCCTGGTCACTCATGCATCCAAGAATGCGGTTGAAAACCACTTTGATACGTCCTATGAGCTTGAAGCCCTGCTTGAAGCGCGTGTGAAACGTCAGCTCCTGAGTGAAGTGCAGTCTATCTGCCCGCCGGGTGTGACGATCATGAACGTGCGTCAGCCACAGCCGCTGGGCCTGGCAAACTCCCTGTTATGTGCCCGCCCGATGCTGCATGATGATGCCTTCGTGGTGGTCCTGCCGGACGTATTGCTGGATAACGCCAGTGCCGATCCGCTGCGTTACAACCTTGCCGCGATGGTGGCACGCTTTGAAGAGACTGGCCGTAGCCAGGTACTCGCCCATCATATGCCTGACGTGGATTTGTCTGAATACTCCGTGATCACTACCGAGGAGCCACTGGACTTCCCAGGCAAAGTCAGTTCTATTGTCGAATTCGTGGAAAAACCAGAGCAACCACAGACCCTGAATTCTGACCTGGCTGCCGTTGGCCGCTATGTATTGTCTGCGGACATCTGGCCAGAACTGGAAAACCTTGAGCCGGGTGCCTGGGGCCGCTATCAGCTGACCGATGCGATTGCCAACCTGAACAAAAAACAGCCGGTTGATGCACACCTGCTGAGTGGCGACAGCTTCGACTGCGGTCGTAAACTGGGCTATATGAAAGCGTTTGTGACCTGGGGCCTGCGTAACCACGCTCAGGGCCGCGAGTTCCGTGAAGAAATTCAAAAAATTCTGGCGAAGTAATCTTATTTGATTATGGCCGCGCCGGGCGTGGTCTGAAGGAGTCAACATGGCAATTTTAGTAACGGGCGGGGCGGGCTACATCGGTTCCCATACCGTGTTATCGCTGCTGCAACGTGGTGATGATGTTGTCGTACTGGATAACCTGAGCAATGCCTCACGCGAATCGATTAACCGCGTAGAGAAGCTGACGGGTAAAACGGCCACCTTCTGCGAAGGGGATATCCTCGACCGTGCGTGCCTGCGCGATATTTTTGCCAGTAACCGCATCGATGCCGTGATTCACTTTGCCGGCCTGAAAGCCGTGGGCGAATCCACCCGCAAACCACTGGAGTACTACCAGAATAACGTTACCGGTACGCTGGTGCTGTTGGAAGAGATGCGTGCTGCGGGTGTGAATCAGTTTATCTTCAGCTCTTCTGCTACCGTCTACGGTGCTGATGCGCCGGTTCCTTATGTGGAAACCACGCCAATTGGCGGCACAACCAGCCCGTATGGCACCTCAAAGCTGATGGTTGAGCAGATTCTGCGTGACTATGCCAAAGCGAACCCGGAATTCAAAACCATCGCGCTGCGTTATTTCAACCCGGTGGGGGCGCATGAGTCTGGCCAGATCGGCGAAGACCCGAACGGCATCCCGAACAACCTGCTGCCGTACATTGCTCAGGTGGCCATTGGCCGTCTGGAAAAGCTGGGCATCTTTGGCGGAGATTACCCAACGAAAGATGGCACCGGCGAACGCGACTACATTCACGTGATGGATCTGGCTGAAGGCCATCTTAAAGCGCTGGACCATATTGCTGCGGTTGATGGCTACAAAGCTTACAACCTCGGTGCCGGGGTAGGGTACTCGGTGCTGGAGATGGTGAAAGCCTTTGAGAAAGCCGCAGGTAAGCCTGTGCCTTACCAGATCTCACCGCGCCGTGATGGCGATCTTCCTGCGTTCTGGGCGGATGCCTCGCTGGCGGACAAAGAGCTGGACTGGCGTGTGTCACGCGGTATCGATGAGATGATGCGTGATACGTGGAACTGGCAGTCGAAGAATCCTAATGGGTATCGTTGAATAAAACGTGAAATCCCTTGTGTATAAAACTCCCTGATCTGGGAGTTTTTTTGTTTGTGGGCTGTGGCAATGGTATATTTTAACCCTCTATATTTCCAATAGTTACTGTAGGTAGAGCGTGCGTAAGGGAGCACTTGCTAAGGTGAGTTAGAAAATAACCTATCAGTGTTGCTTAATTGTCCATTAAATGTCGAAAGCGTCAAACCCACAAAAAAATAGAGATTAGGCTTGTATGGTCCAGTACTTAGTATAAAAATTGGCGCTGGATTTTGTGAGGCTTTATGTCTGATTATTTCCAGGACTAATCTGGTTATGAAAAGCACGTCGAGTGACAGGGTCAGGCTATGCTTGTGTAACGAGGTAAGAGACAGCTATCTGGTGGCTACAGCCAGTGGCGGTAGCGTGGCCAGGCGAAACAGTATGCACATTTGATAACAACAATTCTGGTCATCACCGTATACCTGTTGATGTTATACGCCATAAAAGTACGGCAAAAAATGACTGTGACTTCACCACGCTGTTTGACGGCCCAATGACCATCAGCGAGCATTCTTAGCATTATTGATATTAGCCAAAGAGAGAACGACGGCGTGAAAATTCTAGTGACCGGCGGCGCCGGATTTATTGGTTCAGCAGTAGTTCGCCATATTATTACGCAGACTACAGACAGTGTCGTGAACGTTGATAAACTCACGTATGCGGGCAATCCTGAGTCCGTAGTTGGTGTCAGCAATGATGCGCGTTATGCTTTTGTACAGGCCGACATCTGTGACAAAGATGCCATTAGTGCGATTTTCAATGAACATCAACCTGATGTGGTAATGCATCTGGCGGCTGAAAGCCACGTAGACCGCTCCATCAGCGGCCCGGCTGATTTTATTGAAACCAACATTGTCGGCACTTATATCATGCTGGAGGCAGCGCGCAGTTACTGGAGCGGGCTGGATTCTACGCGCAAAACGGCTTTCCGTTTCCACCATATTTCCACCGACGAAGTCTACGGAGATTTACCTCATCCGGACGAGATGAATGATGACTCAGCTGCGCTGCCATTATTTACCGAAACCACCGCCTATGCACCCAGCAGCCCGTATTCGGCATCAAAAGCCTCCAGTGACCATTTAGTCCGTGCCTGGCTTCGTACCTACGGTTTGCCAACGATAATTACCAACTGCTCAAACAATTACGGCCCTTATCACTTCCCGGAAAAACTGATCCCTTTAGTGATCCTGAATGCACTTGACGGTAAGCCTTTGCCGGTTTACGGACGTGGCGATCAGATCCGCGACTGGTTGTATGTGGAAGACCATGCGCGCGCACTTTATACGGTGGTAACAAAGGGTAAGATAGGTGAAACCTACAATATCGGCGGCCATAACGAAAAGCAGAATTTAGAGGTGGTAGAAACCATCTGTGATCTGTTGGATGAGATGGTGCCGAAAGCCACTCGCTACCGTGAGCAGATTACCTATGTTGCCGACCGCCCGGGGCACGACCGTCGCTATGCGATTGATGCCTCTAAAATCAGTCAAGAACTTAACTGGCAACCACAGGAAACATTTGATAGCGGGATCCGCAAGACGGTGCAGTGGTATCTGGACAATACCGAGTGGGTGAGTAACGTCAAAAGCGGCGCCTATCAGTCATGGATTGAACAGAACTACAGTGAACGTCAGCCATGAATATTCTGCTGTTCGGTAAAAATGGCCAGGTCGGCTGGGAATTGCAGCGTGCGCTGGCTCCACTGGGGAACGTTACCGCGCTGGCCACATCATCAACAGAATATTGCGGTGACTTTGCTGATACCAAGGGAATTATCGCTACGATCCGCAGCATCCGCCCTGATGTGATTGTGAATGCTGCGGCATATACTGCCGTCGATAAAGCCGAGAGTGAGCCTGAGCAGGCGCATCGGGTCAATGCATTGACCGTAGAAGCTATTGCTAAAGAGGCCGAATCGCTGAGTGCCTGGCTGGTTCACTATTCGACTGACTACGTGTTTCCGGGACAAGGTGCGCAGGCCTGGGAAGAAGACGATTCCACTGGGCCGCTTAATGTGTATGGTGCCAGCAAACTGGCCGGTGAGTTGGCCATTCAGCAGTATTGTTCCCGGCATCTGATTTTCCGCACCAGTTGGGTGTATGCCACCAAAGGTAATAATTTTGCCAAAACGATGCTTCGTCTGGCGAAGCAGCGTGATGAACTGTCAGTGATTAACGATCAGCATGGCGCACCAACCGGGGCTGATCTGATCGCGGATTGTACGGCTCATGCTATTACTGCTGCGATGCGCGATCCGTCGGTGGCGGGGTTATATCACCTTGCCGCAGCGGGCACTACGACCTGGTATGATTACGCTAACGTCGTGTTTGCCGAAGCAAAAGACGCAGGTGTTGAGTTAGTCTTGAAGACGTTACATCCGTTGAACACCAGCCACTATCCAACGCCCGCGCAGCGTCCGCTTAACTCCCGGCTGGATACACGTAAATTTCAAAACACGTTTGGTCTGACCTTGCCCGACTGGCAACGCGGGGTTCAGCGGATGATGGCTGAGTTAGCCGCGTTTAATGCGCTCTGACCTCATTAACCCGATATAAATTAGAGATATCTCATGCGTAAAGGAATTATTTTGGCAGGGGGGTCTGGAACCCGCCTGTATCCGGTCACTATGGCCGTCAGCAAGCAACTGCTGCCCATCTACGATAAACCCATGATCTACTACCCTCTCAGCACGCTGATGCTGGCAGGCATTCGCGATATTCTGATTATCAGTACCCCGCAAGATACGCCACGTTTTGAACAGCTGCTGGGCGATGGCAGCCAGTGGGGGCTTAACCTGCAATACATTGTACAGGAGAGCCCCGATGGCCTGGCACAGGCCTTTATTCTGGGTGAAGAGTTCATTGGTGAAGATAGCTGTGCACTGGTGTTAGGCGACAATATCTTCTACGGCCACGACCTGCCGAAAGAGCTGCAAGCGGCAGTAAGCCAGACCTCCGGCGCGACGGTATTTGCTTACCATGTTAATGATCCTGAGCGTTATGGCGTGGTGGAGTTTGATAAAGACGGCATTGCGGTCTCTCTGGAAGAGAAACCGCTGGAGCCCAAGAGTAACTATGCGGTTACCGGGCTCTATTTCTACGACAATAGCGTAGTGGAAATGGCGAAAAGCCTGAAACCGTCACATCGCGGCGAGTTGGAAATTACCGACATCAACCGCCTGTATATGGATCAGGGCAACCTGTCGGTGGCGATGATGGGGCGTGGCTATGCGTGGCTGGATACCGGTACGCACCACAGTCTGATTGAGGCGAGCAACTTTATTCAGACCATTGAGCAACGTCAGGGCCTGAAAGTCTCCTGCCCGGAAGAAATTGCCTATCGCAAAGGATTTATCGATGCAGAGCAGGTGAAGAAACTGGCTGCGCCATTAGCGAAGAATGAATATGGGCAGTATCTGCTCAAGATGGTAAAAGGGTATTAATGCTATGAACGTGATTAGAACAGAAATACCGGATGTGCTGATTTTTGAGCCTAAAGTGTTCGGGGATGAACGAGGTTTCTTTTTTGAGAGCTTCAGCCAGAAAGTATTTGAAGAAGCAGTAGGCCGTAAGGTGGAGTTTGTGCAGGATAACCATTCGAAGTCTTCAAAAGGGGTTCTTCGCGGTTTGCATTACCAGGTTGCGCCTCATGCGCAGGGGAAGTTGGTACGTTGTGTAGCGGGTGAAGTGTTTGATGTGGCAGTAGATATTCGCAAAGGTTCGCCAACCTTTGGTCAGTGGGTAGGAGCGAATCTTTCTGCTGAAAACAAGCACCAGATGTGGATCCCTGAGGGATTTGCACATGGTTTTCTGGTATTGAGCGACAGTGCGGAATTTGTTTACAAAACGACTAGTTTTTACGCACCACTTAGTGAAAATTCAATCCGGTGGAATGATGAATACTTAGCAATTGAATGGCCCATTAATGGTTTGGACTTGGCACTTTCAGCAAAAGATAAGTCGGCTCGAGAGTTTCTAGGAAGTGTTATTTCCAATAATTAATGTTAGGGATGTTTAAACTTAACTATGTTAGATAAAAAATTATTTAAAAACATATTTTCGATGTTCAGCATTCAAGGTTTAAATTATCTTATACCTTTAATAACAGTGCCTTACTTGGTAAGGGTTTTAGGAATTAGTGAGTTCGGCACCTATAGTTTGATTCTCGCAGTTATACAATATTTTGTTATCTTTGGTGATTATGGGTTTAACTTGTCGGCAAGTAGACAAATATCGATAAAAGTTGATGATATTCATGAAGTATCCAAAGTGTTTTTTTCGGTTATGTTTTGTAAGGTAGTAATAGCAATATTGGGTTTTTTTATTCTTATTATTAGCTCAACTTTTTATGTGATCATTCGCGAAAACATAATGCTATTTATCATTGGCTATACGGTGGTAATTGGTACCACATTCTATCCAATATGGCTTTTTCAAGGCTATGAAATGATGCAATGGATTGCAATTAGCAATTTTTTAGCTAAAATTGTAGGTGTTGTAATTATTTTTTCTTTAGTAGAATCAAAACAAGACATCTGGATTGCTCTATTAAGTCAAGGGGTTGTCGGGGTCTTCGCTTCGATAATTGCACTATTTAAAGCCTATCATGAGAAATTGCTTGTTCTTGTTTTTCCTGGTTATAATGATATTAAAAAGCAATTGAAACTTGGCTGGAATATATTCATTTCTTCATTTTTCGTAAGCCTATATACTACAAGCATTCCAATAATACTAGGGTTTACCTCGGGGGCGGATAGTGTTGGTATATATACTGCAGCTGATAAATTGAAGCAAGCTCTCCAGGGGTTGATAGGTCCCGTATCACAAGCAATATATCCACGCAGCAATAGAATTATGATGGAGTCACGCGAAAGAGCATTGAACTTTGTTAAAAAAATTGGTTTTATTCTTGTAACCCCGATGGTGATCGTAAGTTTCATCGTGACGATAATGTCAGAGGATATTATTAAATTTGTTTTCGGGGCAGGGCATGTAGGTTCATCTATTGTTCTTGGAATAATAATATGGATTCCACCTATTGTCGCTATTGCTAATCTATTAGGTGTTCAGCTATTGTTACCTATGGGATTGAGTAAGAAATTTGGTTACTGTTATATTATAGTTGGGCTGATAGGACTTCCCTGCTTGCTGGTGTTATCGAGTTTATACTCATATGTTGGGGTTGCATATGTTGCAGTATGTGTGGAATTTTCGATAGTCGTTTTATTTTCATTTATTGTCATATCTGAATGCAAAAGATTTAACAAGGGACAAGCTGATGACATTGTTATCAATATGCATACCAACAAAAAATAGAATTAATTATTTAAAAAGAACCATCCAATCTATTATTGATGATGATGTAGACCCAAGTCTGTATGAGATTGTTATTTCTGATAACTCAGATAATGATGAAGTCAAAGAGTATATTGAGACTTTAAGCGATAAGAAAATAAAAATCATCTTCTTCAAGAATGAATTGAAAGGTTTTTACAATTCAGTTAAAGCCTTGTCGTTTGGAACTGGTGATTTTTTAAAGCTACATAATGATTACAGTATGTTCAGCAAGGGATCCTTTAAGTATTTAGTTGAACTTGTTGAAAGTAACAATACAGCAAAGCCTATTATTTTTTTCTCCAACGGTGAATTAAAATCGAAAGAAATACTAACGGAAGTAAAATCATTTAATGATTTCATAGCATCTACGAGTTATTTGAACACCTGGAGTTCTGCCTTTTCCATCTGGAAGAGTGATTTTATCAACACGAAGCATGATATTCATTCAGTTGATTCAATGTTTCCTCATACATCTATAATTTTTAACTGTGTTAAAAATGAATATATTATCTGCAATAAAAAAATTATGGAGAATATTTCAGTAGAAAAAAAAGGTGGTTATAACATATTTTATAATTTCTGTGTAATATACCTTGAAATGCTGCAGAAGCAAGTAGACTCAAATAAGTTGAAAGCTAAGGTCTTTGATAGATTGAAGTCCGATATGCTTTTAAACTTCATCGCGCCATGGTATTTTAAAACTATAACCACTGATAAAGGTTATACATTTGACAACCATAATGCTGATTTAATTATCAAAAGAAAATATGGACTTGCTGGGTTGCTGAAAGTTAAAGTCTTGGCATATCTCAGATTATTTAAAGAAAAAATTTATGATTTTGTGCGCTAAGAGAACAAATAAAACTTTTTGGAAATTTTCTTTATGAGGTTTTATTCTATTTTTTGATAGTTAAATTATTGAGGTTAATCTTGGGTAGAAATGTCTCATTAAATAATATTCTAAGGTATGCTGGCATATGGCTGGCATTAATAATTGTTTTCGGTGGTGCTTATAAAAGCCCGTTAGGAAACATAAGTACAGCACATATTATTGTTATCTGGGCTGCTTTGTTGCTAGCCTGTTATTTAACAACTCCATCACGTGAGTGGGCAAAACTATACATTCTTAATACAAGAAAATACAGATTGTATTTCTATGTAATGTTCTTAATGTTTATTGTGTCTGCATTTAATTATCTAATAATGAATGTTGGCGATGAGTTTTTTTTTGGTTTGCAAATTAAGCGTCTTGTATTGGCATTTATTTCATTTCTTTTGTTTCCTATTATACTTAACGCATTGTTATATAGATTAACGCCTAAGCAGATATTTTTTAGTGTATTAACTTTTATGTTATTCTTGGTAGTATTTAGCCTTCTTCAACTAGGAAGCAGCGACTTCAGAATGTGGTTTCTTGAGAGAACTGCAATAGATGGATATTGGCTTGAGTGGGCAAAACAGAGTAATAGAGCAATTGGCTTGAAAGCAATGTCAATATGGGATACATCTGTCGCATATTCAATTTTTATTTTTATCTGTTTTGGCGTGGTTAAAACGAATAAAAAAAATATCTCTAATTTATCTATTTATGTTTTTATTGCAATTACATTTCTTTTAGTTGGTTTGAGCGGCAGGACTGGTTTACTATTTCTTTGCTCCTTTGTATTTCTTCTCTGCGTTTTGTATGAAAAAAAAAGCCTGCTATTATTTTTCGCATTAACGCTGTTTCTAATGATATTAATGATTATCACTTTATCCGGAAGTGAAGTGATAATTAGGGTCGTTGATTTTGCACTGGAACTTTTCGTTAATGTCATTAATGGTAATTTCCACACAAATTCTACTGATGATCTTATTAATAACCACTTATTCATTCCTAACATAAACAATATTGCATTTGGTGAAAATACATTTATTGGTGATGGAGAAGAAGTTCAGTCTGAGATTTCTCGCTCATCAGATTCATCCTTTGTTATTAATTTTGTAGCCTATGGCATGTTTGGAGTAGTGTGTACTACACTGTTAATGTTGATTAACACTAGAGTGTTTTTTGATTTTTTCATGCTCACTAAAAAAAATAAATTTTATTATGTTACGCTATTGGTTTGTTTCTTATTATGTTTTGGTCTTTATATCAAAGCATTAGTTTACATAAGTGCTACTCTTTTGAAAGCGATGATATTTGTTTCAGTTGTCATCAATAGATTTAAAAGCTTTAATGATAGTAATAATAATAAGGTTGATTACCGATGAGTAAAATTAAAAGAGAAAGGTTGGGTATGATTTCGTTAAGGGTCATTCCTTTCTTTTATAATTTTTTGCGAAATCGTACGTATAGCATGATATTCAATGCAAAAAATATAAAGGTCGGGCATGGCTTATCCATATCAGGAAGTAAAAATATTTTTATAGGTGAGAATGTTTATTTAGGTAATAACTCTTGGTTGGACTCCATTGGCGATGGAGTTATATATATTGGTGATAATGTATCATGTAGTCAGAATGTTCATATTGCTGCGCAATCAACAGTAAAAATAGGTAACGGAGCATTGATAGGCAGTGATGTGCTGATCACTGATCATGACCATAAATTTGGTAAATGTTTCGAAAATATTATACCGAAAAAAAGAGGACTTACTGTCAAAGGCAACACCGAAATTGGTGAGAATGTTTGGCTTGGTGATAACGTTAAGGTCTTATCGGGTGTGACTTTAGGTAAAAATGTGGTTGTAGCTGCAAACTCAGTGGTGACGAAAAGTTTTTCTGCAGGCTTAGTGATAGGTGGTATTCCAGCCCGCATTTTAGAAAAAAAATCTAATAATTCTCATGGTTTAATATGAATATCGACGTAATAGTAGCCACATATAATGGCTTCAATCATATTGAAGAGCAAATATACTCTATCCTTAATCAAACCTACAAAAACATAACCGTTCTTATTCGAGACGATGGTTCAACGGATGGTACCATAGATATATTAAAAAAAATATCACTCTCAGATACTCGCGTAAAAATTGTCAAAGATGATATTCAATCTAAAGGTGTAGGAGAAAACTTCAAACAATTATTAAAACACTGTAACTCCGATTATGTTTTTATTGCAGATCAAGATGATCATTGGCAAGAGGATAAAATTGAGAGATTGTTATCCTTTATAAAACGGTGTGATCAAGATCAGCCATTTATTGCATATGCGCCAGGTAGGGTGGTAGATTCAGAACTCAACCCAACAGGGGAACTGACTGATTATAGATTGAAAATTGGAAAAGTTCAGGATATGTATCTTATGAATGGAGGTGTCCAGGGGTGTGCCATGGTGATCAATAAACATCTTTACAAACTGGCGTTAAAAACAAACTTTCATTGGCACATGCACGATCAGGTTTTGAGCTTATATGCAGCCTGTTTTGGTAAAATTTATTTTTGTGAATCACCACTTTTCTTGTATAGGCAGCATGATAACAATGTGCTTGGTTTTAACAACTCTACTATGAAAGACAAGATAAAAAGATATATTCACCTTAATAAAGATAGTTTTTTAGTCAACTACTCTTCTTACTTACTTTTTAACGAATTTACTTCACTTCTCGGAAATAGTTTGGATCATGAAATCAAGAGGGATATCGATTGCTTTTTAGTTGCAATAAATAAAGGCAAACTAAGTACTTTTATTTTTATTTTGAAGAATAAATTGAAATTACAGCATAGTCTAATAAGAGCATTTCTGAAATTAGTTATGGTTAGAAATACAATTGAGCGATAAGCTCATTCGAGTTTATAAATAAAAATAAATTGGTGAGTTCAATGAAGATTACTTACATCATTACAGGACTTGGCATGGGTGGTGCAGAGAACCAAGTTTGTAATATGGCAGATAAAATGAATGAATATGGCCATTCAGTTGAAATAATTTGTCTGTCTGGTGATGTTGTAGTTTCCCCCATTTCCGAAAAGATCAAAATTCATAATCTTCACTTAAAAAAAAATCTTGTTGGTTTTATAAAAGCATTAATAAAAACTAAAATAATTTTATTTAAAACCAAACCCGATATTGTGCACAGCCATATGTTTCATGCTAATATTTTCTCAAGGTTATTAAGAGTTTTCCCTCCATTTAATTCTAGTGCATTGATTTCTACTGTACATAATAGTTATGAAGGTGGGAAAGTTAGGATGTTATGCTATAGGGTTACAGACTTCCTGACAGATATTACTACAAATGTGAGTGAAGAAGCAGTCAACTCATATCTGGAAAAAAAAGCCGTTAAGCATGGAAGGATTATTCCTTTCAAAAATGCAATTGATACCGACCGATACATATTTAGTGAAGTCGACCGAGTACATTTGAGGGAGAAGTTAAATGTTAATGACCAAACAAAAATTATTCTTTCAATTGGACGACTTACTAAACAAAAGGATTATCCAAATTTATTTAATGCCATTAGTGGTATAAGTAATGAACATATACTTTTGGTTATCATTGGAGATGGAGAGCTTTTTGCTGAACTACGTGCCTTGGCTGTAAATTTAAATATTGATCATAAAATAAACTGGGTAGGCATTCAGCATAATGTCCAGCAATGGCTCAGCGCTGCAGATGTATTTGTACTTTCCTCTGAATGGGAAGGATTTGGTTTGGTCGTTGCTGAAGCAATGTCATGCGAACGAGTTGTAGTTGCAACTGATTCAGGCGGTGTTGCTGAAGTATTAGGCGATCGCGGTTTTCTTGTGCCTGTCAAAAATCATCGTGAATTAGGTATTGCCATTGAGAATTCATTGGCACTTTCAAATGAAGAAGCACATGAGTTAGGTAATTCCGCTAGAAAAAGAGTTAAAAAATTTTTTTCCATTGAAAATAGAATGCTCGAATGGCTTCAATTATACGAAAGTTTAAAATTAAAGAAATGGAATTAATAAGAAGGAACTCATGATGAAAATTGTTATTTCAGCCAACACCTCATGGTATATTTATAATTTCAGGAGGAACACAATATTGACACTTATAGAAAATGATTATCATGTCATAGTTGTTTCTCCTAAAGATGAATATTCTGATAAGCTCGTAGAACTTGGTGCTGATTTTAAAAATATAATAATTCAGCGTGATGGCACTAATCCTATAAAAGATCTTTTCACTTGCATAAGCTTTTACTTTTTATATAAAAAATTATCTCCAAATTTAGTTCTAAACTTCACGCCAAAGAATAATATATATAGCACGATAGCTGCAAAACTGCTAAAAATAAAAGTCATCAATAATATTGCGGGTTTAGGGACCGTATTTGTCAATGAGACTTTTGTTTCTAAGATTGCCCGGTTCCTTTATAAAGTGAGTCAGCCTCATGCTGATGTCATTTTCTTTCAGAATGATGATGATCGAACAATTTTCCTTGAAAATAGAATAACTACCGAAGATAAAACAGAACGTCTACCTGGTTCGGGTGTTGACCTCACCAGGTTTGAAATTCAAAAGTCTAATAACGATGGTGTGACTCGTTTTTTACTTGTGGCTAGAATGCTTTATGAAAAAGGGATTTCTTACTATGCAGATGCTGCGGAAATATTAAAAGCAGAGTACGGAGGCTCGGTTGAATTCTACCTGCTTGGTTTTATAGATGATCAAAACCCAAAAGGGATTTCATCTAAGAAAATTGACGAGTGGGTCAAAGGCGGGTGGATTATTTATAAAGGTACATCCGATGCAGTAGAAAAAGAAATAGCCTTAGTTGATTGCGTTGTTTTGCCTTCATTTTATCGGGAAGGTGTGCCTAAATCACTTCTCGAAGCTGGTGCTATGGGGAAGCCCATCATTACAACAGATAATGTTGGGTGCCGTGAAACTGTTGATGATTCAATTAATGGTTATCTATGCCAATCACGCTCTTTGGATAGTCTACTCAAAGCTATGAGACTTATCATTGATATGACATATGATGAACGTCTAGCTATGGGTATTAAGAGTCGCCAAAAAATGGAAGAGAATTTTGACGAAAAAGTAGTAATATCTAAATACTTACATGCTATCAAAAAACTAATTCCTTAAAATTTTTGATATTTATGCTTTTCTGGAATTACGTTTATGAATCTCTCGAACTTACACTTCTAGATTTAGTGTAACAAACAACTTCAAATTAGATTAACTGAACATAAGAACTATCGCACCAATCACTACCACCCCCCCATAAACCTGAGTTAACATGTTCGGAACATTGACCGCAGTCACAGAACTGCGGGTTTTCCACCCAGACAGGAGTAGGTATGTCCAAGCAACAGATCGGCGTTGTAGGTATGGCTGTGATGGGCCGTAATCTGGCACTCAACATCGAGAGCCGTGGCTACACAGTTTCTATCTTCAACCGCTCGCGTGAAAAAACCGATGAAGTCGTGGCTGAGAACCCAGGTAAGAAACTGGTTCCGCACTACAGCATCGAAGAGTTTGTTGACTCTCTGGAAAAACCTCGTCGTATCCTTTTGATGGTTCAGGCCGGTGAAGCCACCGACAAAACCATCGCCTCCCTGACGCCACACCTCGATAAAGGCGATATCCTGATCGATGGCGGTAACACCTTCTATAAAGACACCATTCGCCGTAACCGTGAACTGTCCGAGCAGGGCTTTAACTTCATCGGTACCGGTGTTTCCGGTGGCGAAGAGGGCGCGCTTAAAGGCCCATCTATCATGCCTGGCGGCCAGAAAGAAGCGTACGAGCTGGTTGCGCCAATCCTGACTGAGATTGCAGCTGTCGCTGAAGGCGAAGCCTGTGTGGCCTATATGGGTCCGGACGGTGCAGGCCACTATGTGAAAATGGTTCACAACGGCATTGAATACGGTGACATGCAGCTGATTGCTGAAGCCTATTCACTGCTGAAAGGCGCGCTGAACCTGAGCAACGACGATCTGGCTAAGACCTTTAGCGAGTGGAACGAAGGCGAGCTGAGCAGCTACCTGATTGACATCACCAAAGATATCTTCACTAAGAAAGATGAAGAGGGTAACTACCTGGTTGATGTGATTCTGGATGAAGCAGCGAACAAAGGTACTGGTAAGTGGACCAGCCAGAGCTCACTGGACCTCGGTGAGCCACTCTCATTGATCACCGAGTCCGTATTTGCACGCTACCTCTCTTCACTGAAAACACAGCGTGTTGCAGCGTCTAAAGTACTGAGCGGTCCTAAAGTTCAGACTGTGAGCGGTGATAAAGCCGAATTCGTTGAGAAAGTACGTCGTGCGTTGTACCTGGGTAAGATCGTCTCTTACGCGCAGGGCTTCTCTCAGCTGAAAGCGGCCTCTACTGAAAACAACTGGGATCTGCACTACGGTGAAATCGCTAAGATTTTCCGTGCGGGCTGCATTATCCGTGCCCAGTTCTTGCAGAAAATCACCGATGCTTATGCTGTTGATGCTGACATCGCTAACCTGCTGCTGGCTCCGTACTTCAAAAATATCGCTGACGAATACCAGCAGGCGCTGCGTGACGTTGTTGCGTGGGCTGTCCAGAACGGTATCCCAACACCAACCTTCTCTGCGGCTATCGCCTACTACGACAGCTACCGTTCAGCGGTACTGCCTGCGAACCTGATTCAGGCGCAGCGTGACTACTTTGGTGCGCATACTTACAAGCGTACTGACAAAGACGGTGTGTTCCACACCGAATGGCTGGACTAAGTCAATGCCTAACCTCCCGTTTTACGGGAGGTTATTTTCCTTCTTCTCCCCGATTTTAAGACTATCCTTCTGGCGCTCTGCCAACTGCTCGACTATCTTTTATTCGCATAACCATAAAAACGATACCAATTTTTTAAGTTGAGTCATGATGAGCAAAAAAAACACAACAAACTTTGAGCAATTTGAATCTGTAAAGCATGATGAACTGGACCTGTTGGACATTTTTTTCCAGTTATGGAAAGGTAAATGGATCATCATTGCACTGATAGTTGTTAGCCTGATTGGCGCGGGGATATACCTTGCTTCAGTTAAATCTAAATGGACGTCAACGGCCATCCTGACGCAACCTGATATCGGCCAGATGGTCTATTACAGTGGTATTTTAAATCAAGTCTATGCACTAAATGATGCTGATAACAATGGTAACAACACTCAGAGTAAACCTGGACAGTTCTCTCCGGATATCCTCCAGCAAACGCTTTTCAATCGCTTTAGCGCTTCGCTTGCCGCATCAAACTTAGTCGATATTAAAGCCGTAGACAAAGCCCTCAGCTATCCCTTGAGCATCTCACTAACGGCCGATTCCGCCAATCACGCGCAAGAGCAGCTTTCAAGCTACATTCAGCAGGTCAATACCACACTGTTGAATGATTATCTCGCTGAAATCAAAACTAACCTTATTGCAAAGCAAAGCGAACTGACCGCATCGCTGGAAGCGCAGAAAAAAATCGCGCAGCAGCGTAATGCGCATCGTATTGAGGTTATTCGCTATGCGTTGAAGATTGCGGAAGATTCGAATATTTCCAGTTCTCAACTGACTCAGGTGGAGAACCTGTCGGATGATACGTTATATCTGCTGGGTACCCATGCGCTAAGTGCGATGATTGCTAATGAGGCCAACAAGCCTCTCGTGCTCGATAAACAGTATTTCGATACACAAACTCAGCTCCTGGCACTCTCACAGTTGAAGCCTGACGCTGAAAAGTTACAACCCTTCACGTACATCACTCAACCCGACTTACCTGCGGCACCTGTCAATCCTAGAAAATCGTTAGTGCTGTTGCTGGCCGCCATTTTGGGCGCGATTGCAGGTTCAGCGATTGTTATCGGGCGTAATGTGGTCGCTGATTATCGTTTGAGGATGAGAGCAGAATAGGGTGCAGGCCGGGCATAACCCGGCCTGATAATGAGAGGGGCTTACTTATGACGCTGACGCAGGTTCTCAATCACCGTTGACAGGTTCAGATCCTGGTCCTGTAGCAGAACCAGCAGATGATAGACCAAATCAGAGGCTTCATTGGTCAGCTCATGACGGTCGTTGACGGTGGCAGCCAGTGCCACTTCCACGCCTTCCTCACCCACTTTCTGTGCAATGCGCTTAGTGCCGCTGGCGTACAGGCTGGCGGTATAGGAACTTTTCGGGTCAGCGTGTTTACGCTCGGCCAGGACCTGCTCCAGTTGATAGAGGAAAGTCCAGTCTGTCGCTGCGGGCGAGAAACAGCTTGTGGTGCCACGATGGCAGGTTGGGCCGACCGGGTGGACCAGCACCAGCAGCGTATCGTTATCGCAGTCTGGCGTGATGCTGACCACATTCAGAAAGTGCTCCGAGGATTCGCCTTTCGTCCACAGGCGCTGTTTGGTGCGTGACCAGAAGGTCACTTTGCCAATCTCCAGCGTCTTCGCCAGTGCTTCCTGATTCATATACCCATGCATCAGCACTTCACCAGACACCGCGTGCTGGACGATAGCGGGCATCATGCCTTCGGTTTTCACCCAGTCAAGCTGGGACAGTTGTTGTTCTGTTAACACGCGCGAATCTCCACACCTTTTTCAATCAGATAACTTTTCAGCTCACCGATATTAATAATCTGTTTATGGAACACCGATGCCGCCAGTGCGCCATCAACGTCAGCATCGCGGAAGGCTTCATGGAAATGCTCCATGGTGCCCGCGCCGCCGGAAGCAATCAGCGGTACTTTACAGCGTGCGCGTACTTTTTGCAGTTGTACCAGGTCGTAACCATTGCGCACGCCATCCTGGTTCATCATGTTCAGCACAATCTCACCCGCACCACGCTTCTGCACTTCTTCCACCCAGTCGAGGGTTTCCCACGTGGTGACTTTGGTCCGGCTTTCATCTCCGGTGTACTGATTCACATGGTACTTGCCGCTTTCGCTGTCAAACCAGGTATCGATGCCCACCACAATGCACTGCACGCCAAAGCGATCGGCCAGGCGCGTGATAAGGGAAGGATCGGCAAGCGCCGGGGAATTAATCGAAATCTTATCCGCGCCGAACGAGAGCAGCAGGGCGGCATCTTCAACCGACTTAATGCCCCCAGCCACGCAGAAAGGAATATCAATCACTTCTGCCACGCGTGAGATCCAGCTTTTATCCACCACACGGCCATCACTGGATGCGGTGATATCATAAAACACCAGTTCGTCGGCCCCTTCCTGCGCATAGCGCTGCGCCAGCGGCACGATATCGCCGATGATTTCGTGGTTGCGGAACTGCACGCCTTTCACGACCTGGCCGTCACGTACGTCCAGGCAAGGGATTATCCGTTTTGCCAGCATGAAATAGCCTCCGATGCGGTGAATTTATCTTCCAGCAGAGCGCGACCCACGATCACGCCCCGAGCGCCACAGCCGCGCAGGGCGGCAATATCGTCCAGAGAGCCGATGCCGCCGGAGGACTGGAAAGCAATGCTCGGGTAGCGGGCAGACACTTCGCGATACAGTTCAACGTTAGAGCCACTGAGTGTGCCATCGCGTGAAATATCCGTGCACAGCACGTGTTTCAGGCCGAAAGGCAAAAACTGCTCAATCACTTCTTCCAGCGTGATGCCGCTGGCTTCCTGCCAGCCGCTGATCGCCACTTCTTTACGGTTACTGGCATCAATGCGTACGTCCAGCGCCAGCACAATCGCTTCCGCGCCGTATTGTTTAAACCACTGCTGCACTTCTTCCGGCTGTTTCACCGCCGTAGACCCCACCACTACGCGTGTGGCACCCGCCTTTAACAGTGCGTCCACATCCTCTTTAGTGCGGATACCACCGCCCACCTGGACCGGGACGGTGACGCCTGCCAGCAGTTTGGTCAGCAGGGGGATCTGACGTGCGGCCGGATCTTTTGCCCCGGTCAGATCGACCAGATGCAGCACCTGCGCACCCTGTGCTTCATAATCCTGTAAGCGCGGCAGCGGGTCGCTGCCGTAGTCGCGTTGCTGGCCGTAATCGCCCTGATGCAGACGCACCACCTTGCCATCAATTAAATCTAATGCCGGGATAATCATGCCGGTTACATCTCCAGGAAGTTTTTCAGCAGCTGCGCGCCAGCGGCACCGGAACGCTCCGGGTGGAACTGCACGCCAAAGAAATTATCTTTCTGCACGGCGGCGGTAAAGGCTTCGCCATAATTGCACTGGGCAATGGTGTATTCATTGACCGGCATGGCGTAGCCGTGCACGAAGTAGAAATAGGCACCGTCTTCAATACCGCGAAACAGGTGGTTACCCGCTTGCGAGGTGATCTGATTCCATCCCATATGTGGCAGCGGCAGGCCGTGATCTTTCATGCGCTGCACAGGCTGGTCGATGATATTCAGCGTGGGTACGCCGCCGCTCTCGTCGCTACCGCTGCCCAGCAGTTGCATACCGAGGCAGATACCCAGTACCGGTTGGGTACAGGCTTTAATCAGCGCGATCAGTTCGCGTTCACGCAGCTGATCCATCGCGGCCTGGGCGGTGCCCACGCCGGGCAGAAACAGTTTGTCGGCGTTCAGCACGATATCCGCTTCTTTACTGACTACCGGATCATAGCCAAGACGCTGTACCGCCCACTTAACGGAGGACAGGTTGGCGCAGCCGGTATCGAGGATCACCACATCCATCACAGCACTCCTTTCGAACTTGGCAGGGTATTTCCCTCCACGCGGATCGCCTGACGCAGCGTGCGGCCGAAGGCTTTAAACAAGCTTTCAACGCGGTGATGGTCATTTTTGCCTTTGGTGCGCAGGTGCAGGGTGCTGGCCATGGTGTAAGAGAGTGAGCTGAAGAAGTGTTCCACCATCTCTGTGCTCAGATCGCCAACGCGCTGATAGCTGAACTCCGCTTTATATTCGAGGTGCGGACGACCGGAGATATCCAGTGCGCAGCGTGCCAGGCATTCGTCCATTGGCAGCACGAAACCGAAACGACCGATGCCACGTTTGTCACCCAGCGCTTTCAGCAGGGCTTCACCCAGCGCCAGCCCGGTATCTTCCACGGTGTGGTGATCGTCAATATAGAGATCGCCTTTCACGTCGATGTTCATGCGGAAGCCGCCGTGGGTAGAGATTTGATCGAGCATATGGTCAAAGAAACCCACGCCGGTATTAATTTTGCTGTCGCCTTCGCGATCCAGCCACACTTCGACTTTAATCTGCGTCTCTTTGGTGTTGCGTTGCACCAGCGCATAACGGTCACGCTTCGTCAGCTGCTGTTCAATCGCGTTCCAGTTCAGGTCTTTGCTGTACAGCAGACCGGTGATGCCCATGTTCTGCGCCAGCTGCACGTCAGTTGCGCGGTCACCAATCACATAGCTGTTGGCGATATCCAGTGCGCCTTCCGCCAGCCAGGCTTCCACCATTTTTGTTTTTGGCTTACGGCAGTCGCAGTGATCTTCCGGCTTATGTGGGCAAATCAGAATGTCGCTAAAGTTCACGCCCTGCGAACGGAGGATTTGCATCATCAGATTATGCGGACCGTCGAAATCGTCCTGCGGGAAGCTGCTGGTCCCCAGGCCATCCTGATTGGTGATCATCACCAGCTGATAGCCCGCTTTCTGTAACGACAGCAGGGCAGGGATGACGTCAGGCTCGAAGGCCAGTTTATCCATGCGGTCTACCTGAAAATCTTCTGGCGGCTCAGAAATGAGGGTGCCATCGCGATCGATAAAAAGGACTTTCTGACTCATGCTTGCTCCTGAGATACGGATGAACCGGGTAATAATGTTAGTGCGGCCACTGCGCGTTCACACTCTTCGCGGGTGCCAATAGAGATGCGCAGACAGCCCGCCAGACCAGGCTGTTTGTTCTGATCGCGCAAAATAATGCCCTGATCCCACAAGGTCTTAAATACCTGACTTGAGGCGGAGAAGCGCGCCAGAATATAGTTGGTATCGCTCTCAAACACCTGCTCAACGCAGTCTAACGTACGCAGATCGGCAATCAGCTTTTCCCGGGTGGCGACCAGCTCGCTCACATGCTGGCGCATCAGTGCAATGCCCTGCTCGCTCAGTGCCTGACCCGCAATATCCGCCACAGGCGTAGAGAGCGGGTAAGGGGCGATCACTTTCATCAGCAGCGCAATGACATCGGCGTTGGCGAGAGTGAAACCACAGCGCAGCCCTGCCAGCGCAAACGCTTTAGACAGCGTACGCAGCACCACCAGGTGCGGGTAATCCTTCAGCCAGCCAGCGAGTGAGGCTGAAGGGCAGAACTCAATATAGGCTTCGTCGGCGACGACCAGCGCTTTGCCACGCGTCATCTCCAGCAGCTGGCGAATATCATCCGGGTTAATCAGATTTCCGGTCGGGTTGTTCGGGCTGCACACATACACCAGTTTCACATTGTCTAACTGGTCAGCGATGGCGGGCAAGTTCAGCTGCCAGTCTTCGCGTGCTTCTACCGTGCGGTATTCAATGCCGATGGTTTCAGCGCTGACGCTGTACATGCCGTAGGTTGGCGGGCAGAACAACACCGCGTCTTTACCCGGTTCACAAAAGGCGCGCATTAACAGTTCGATGCCTTCATCAGCACCGCGGCTCACCAGCACCTGCTCCGGCGTCAGTCCCGCATAGGCCGCGTAACGCTCAATTACTAACTTAGGCTGACATTCCGGGTAGCGATTCAGGGTCTGCTGGCTGAGCTCAAACGGCACCGCCAGCGGGTATTCATTGGCGTTCAGCCAGACATCACCGTTGCCCCCCAGACGGCGTGCCGACTGGTAGGGCGTCAGGGCGCGCACATTAGCACGGGCCAGATCTTCAATCTTGCTGCTCATGGCTTCTCCTTCAGTGCGGCTACGCGCAGGGTCACGGCATTTTTGTGGGCAGTCAGTTGCTCGGCAGCGGCGAGAGTTTCAATGGTGGCCGCCAGCCCCATAAAGCCCTGCTTTGTCAGTTCCTGCACGGTCATACGCTTCTGGAAATCCGCCAGCCCCAGGCTGGAGCAGGTGGCGGTATAACCGTAGGTCGGCAGGACGTGGTTGGTTCCCGAGGCATAGTCACCTGCGGATTCTGGTGACCAGTCACCGAGAAACACAGAACCGGCACTGGTGATGCTGTCGACCAGGTCGCGTGCCTGGCGCGTCTGAATGATCAGGTGCTCAGGCCCGTAACGGTTGCTGACTTCAACGCACTGTTGCAGATCACGCATTACAATCAGGCGGCTGCTTTCCAGGGCTTTTGCTGCCGTGGCCGCACGAGGCAGTTCAGCCAGCTGGCGTTCAACGGCTTCGGCGACCGCCACGGCCATGGTTTGCGACGGCGTCAGTAGGATCACCTGCGAATCCGGGCCGTGTTCCGCCTGTGACAGCAGATCAGAGGCCACGAAGTCCGGCGTGGCCCCTTCATCGGCAATCACCAGCACTTCAGACGGGCCAGCAGGCATATCAATCGCCGCGCCGTCCATGCGCTGGCTCACCTGACGTTTGGCCTCGGTGACATACGCATTGCCAGGACCAAAAATTTTATCCACCTTAGGCACGGATTCTGTCCCGAAGGCGAGGGCGGCAATCGCCTGCGCCCCGCCGACCTGGAACACTTCCTGCACGCCACACAGGCGTGCAGCATAAAGGATTTCATCGGCAATCGGGGGTGGAGAGCAGAGCACTACACGGCCACAGCCTGCGATACGCGCCGGGGTAGCCAGCATCAGTACCGTGGAGAACAGCGGAGCCGTGCCACCCGGAATATAGAGGCCGACTGACGCTATCGGGCGCGTGACCTGCTGGCAGCGCACGCCGGGTTGTGTTTCGATATCCACCGGCGGCAGCTGCTGCGCCTGATGGAAGGTATCAATATTGGCGACCGCAACAGCCATCGCCTGCTTGATCTCATCACCCAATCGCGCACAGGCATCGGTGATCTGCTGTTCGCTGACGCGCAGTGCATCAACCTGAGTTTTATCGAAGGTGGCGCTGTAATAACGCAACGCATCGTCACCTTCACTCGAAACCTTGTCGAGAATGCCGCGCACGGTGGCACTGATGCTGTCAGAGGCGCCAAGCGCCGGGCGAAGCAGCAGGGTCTGCTGCTGTTCGGCACTGCAATCCTGCCAGGCAATGGGGGTCATCAGGGTCGCCATCGAATTACTCCATCATCTTCTCAATGGGCAGTACCAGAATGGAACTGGCACCCAGGGCTTTCAGTTTTTCCATTGTTTCCCAGAACAGGGTTTCAGTACTGACCATGTGCATCGCTACACGGCTCTTATCACCGGCCAGCGGCAGCAGGGTGGGGCGCTCAGCACCCGGCAGCAGGGCGATGATATCGTCCAGGCGTTCGCTCGGTGCGTGCAGCATGATGTATTTGGATTCACGCGCCTGGATCACACCCTGGATACGGGTCATCAGTTTGTCGATCAGCTCCTGCTTGGCAGCAGGCATTTCGCCATCGCGCTGAATCAGGCAGGCTTTAGAGCGGTAGATCACTTCGACTTCACGCAAACCATTGGCTTCCAGCGTGGCGCCGGTCGAGACCAGATCGCAGATCGCATCGGCCAGGCCGGCGCGCGGGGCGACTTCGACGGAACCGTTCAGCAGGCAAGATTTGAAGTTGACGCCCTGCTTGTCCAGGTACTTTTTCAGCAAGTGCGGATAAGAGGTGGCAATGCGGGTGTTTTGTAAACACTGTGGACCGGTATATTCGTCATCAACGGACATCGCCAGCGACAGTCGACAGCCACCGAAGTCGAGGCGGCGCAGCGTGAAGTAACGAGGATCTTCGCCCTGTGCACGGCGGGTCAGCAGCTCTTCTTCCAGCACGTTTTCACCGATAATCCCCAGATCGACCACGCCATCCATCACCAGGCCCGGAATATCGTCATCGCGCACCCGCAGAATATCAATCGGCATGTTTTCGGCGAAGGCGATCAGGCGCTGCTGCTGGAGGTTAATCTTAATACCGCAGCGCGCGAGCAATTCGCGTGATTCGTCGCTTAAACGGCCTGATTTCTGCATAGCTATGCGTAAACGGGTGTTATCTAACATGGGTTCTTATCCTTTTCCTGTCTGTATGGTGTATCCGCGTTCTTCTGATCTCAGGGCATAAAAAAAGCCCCCGGAAGGCGATCTTCCGGGGGCTGAGTTTGCGTTCTGCACCACTGGAAGATCCTGATCGTCTTCCAGCACACATCGCCTGAAAGACTAGTCAGGGTGATGGTGATGATGGTGATTGAACTGAACGCGTGTCATAAAATTCTCTTGGATGAATGGATATTCATTACGTGACAAATAACCTAACGAGAATGGACGCGTGGCGCAACACTTTTTTGTCAATGTTGAAAAATTCTCTTATCAACTGTCGGTTGTCACCGACTGAGCGCTGGCGTAGCCTGACAAGATAGCGGTCTACACGATCTGCGTTAACTACAGGAGCTGAGGGATGAAACGAGTCGCAATTGTTGGCCTGGGATGGTTAGGTATGCCACTGGCGATGTCGCTGGCGGGCGCTGGCTGGCAGGTCACTGGTACGAAAACCACGCCTGATGGCGTAAATGCTGCGCGAGCAAGCGGTATTGACAGTTATCTTCTTGAATTGACACCGGAACTGAACTGCGAGGCAGACGATCTTGAGGCGCTACTCAGCGTGGATGCGCTGGTGGTGACGTTACCGGCCAGCCGGACGGCGGCGGGGGGCGAAAATTATCTGCTGTCCGTGCAGCAACTGGTAGACAGTGCGCTGGCGTTTAACGTGCCACGGATTATCTTTACCAGTTCAACCTCGGTTTACGGTGAGCATAGCGGCCTCACTAAAGAGAGCAGCGTGCTGGACCCGGTCACCGTGGCCGGACAGACGCTAAAGACGCTGGAGAGCTGGCTGCACAAGCTGCCGAACACCTCGGTGGATATCTTACGTCTTTCCGGACTGGTTGGCCCACATCGCCACCCCGGACGTTTCCTCGCCGGAAAAACCGATATCGCCAATGGCAATCAGGGTGTCAACCTGGTGCACCTGGACGATGTGATTGCGGCGATTAGCCTGCTGTTGCAGACGCCGAAAGGCGGGCATATCTATAATCTCAGTGCCCCGCAGCATCCGGCGCGTAATCAGTTTTACCCGCAGGTTGCGCGGCAGTTAGGGCTGACGCCGCCAACCTTCCAGGCAGACGATGATAAAAACAGTGGCAAGCTGATCGACGGCAGTAAAATCTGTCGCGAGCTGGGGTTTGAGTACCGTTATCCCGATCCTGCCAGGATGCCATTGTCATAATCAACAAGGGGTTGTCGCAGGCGGTGACCCTATTTCCGGTCGCCCCGTGCTGATGTCCGGCCCGCTTACACGCCCAGCCGGTCTCGTAATGCATACCACGCCGCACCGATCGCGGTTAACGGCACGCGCAGACGACGACCGCCGGGGAAGGGCAGGTGCGGTAGCCGGGCAAACGCATCAAAGCGCCCGGCATCTCCCTGCATGGCTTCGGTGACCAGCTTCCCGGCGAGATGGGTACAGGTTACGCCGTGGCCGCTGTCACCCTGCATATAGTAAACGCCGTTCTCCAGACGCCCAAACTGTGGCATCCGCGACAGGGTCAGCAGGAAATTACCGCTCCACGCATAGTCAAACTTCACGCCAGCCAGCTGCGGGAAGGTCTTCATGAGTTTCGGGCGGATAAGGGCATCAATATCGCCCGGATCGCGCGCCCCGTAGATCACGCCTCCCCCATACAGCAGACGGTTGTCCGCCGTCAGACGGAAGTAATCCAGCAGATAGTTACAGTCCTCCACGCAGCGATGGTTAGGCAGTAGCGACAGGGCCTGGTCCGCCGACAGCGGTTCGGTGGCAATAATTTGTGAACCACAGGGCAGGCTTTTTTTCGCCAGCCGCGGTTCAAGATGTGGTGCGAGATAAGCATTCCCGGCAAAGATGACAAAACGCGCACTGACCTCACCGCGCCCGGTACGTACCCGATGCGGGGTGCCATAGTTTACGGCAGTCACGGCAGAGTTTTCATAAATACGCCCGCCGTGGCGGCGAATGGCTTCGGCCTCACCCAGCGCCAGGTTCAGCGGGTGAATATGGCCACCACGTTTGTCCAGCAGCCCGCCGACATAGCGCTCAGTGCCTATTTCTCGTCGTATGCCACTCTGGTCCAGCAGTTCGACGTCGTGATTGCCATAGCGCTGCCACAGCTGGTGTTGAGTTGTCAGATGCTGCATCTGGCGGTTGTTTAATGCGGCGAAAATGCATCCCGGACGATAGTCGCAGCGAATCGCATAGCGATCGATGCGATCGCGGATGATCGTTGCGCCTTCAAACATCATGCTGCCGAGCAGACGTGCAGTTTCTTTGCCGTAGCGCTGCTCAATAACGTCAACATCGCGGCTGTAAGAGTTAACCACCTGGCCGCCATTGCGCCCGCTGGCACCGAAACCCACCCGGGCCGCCTCCAGCAATACCACATCGTAGCCCGCCTCGGTGAGGAACAGGGCAGACGACAGTCCGGTAAAGCCTCCGCCAATGATGCAGACGTCGCAATGTATATCCCCGTCCAGCACCGGCCAGGGATCGTGCGGATTCGTGGTGGCGGCATAATAGCTGTTGATATGTTCCATCTCTTCTCCCTTAATCACTGCCTCAGAGGCGATCGGAAACAGCATCGCCTCTGGCCGTCAGAATGTGGCCGGGGTATGTGCGCTGATAATGCGGCAGGGCCGCGTGGACGAATTGGTAAAGCTGTGCGGTTTGCCGGTATCAATCACATAGCTCTGCCCGGCGTGAAGTGCGAAATGCTGGCCGCTGATCGTCAGAATGATTTCGCCTTCCAGCAGCGTGCCGGTCTCTTCCCCCTGATGGCGGATTTTTTCGCCGGTGGTGGCGCCGGGTTCGTAGGTTTCCAGCAGCATCGCCAGCGTGCGCTGAGGATTGCCATTGTGGATCAGACGCAGCGATACGCCCTGACTGCCGATATCGATCAGCTCATGGGCATCGATCACCACCTTTGGCGGTTCATCCTGCACTTTTTCGGCAAAAAACTCGGACAGCGACAGGCCGTATACCTTGAGAAGTTTTTGCAGCGTGCTGACGGCCGGACTAACTTTGTCCTGTTCAATTGTACTGATGGCGCTGTGCGTCAGGCCGGAAAGCTCCGCTACGCGACGTTGTGACAATCCCATCTGTTGCCGGATTTCGGATAGGCGCCGTCCCGGTGCCAGCGTGGTTTCACTCATTGCTGCGCGTCCTTTTTTGATGCCGCGCAGGCGGCGAGAAAGCCTTCAAACAATTGACGTGACAGCGCCGAGCTGTCGCTGTGCCATTCCGGATGCCACTGCACCGCCAGCGCAAACGGGTGCTGGCGATGGCTGACAGCCTCGATTAGCCCGTCTCCGGCACGCGCCTCAATGCGCAAGGCATCACCCGGCGAACGGATACCCTGCTGGTGCAGGGAGTTAACCCAAAATTTTTCACAGTGATTCACCAGCGGTGCCAGCAAGCCTCCAGGTTCCACCCAGACTTCATGCGCCGGCGCATATTGCTGGTCCAGCGACAGTTCCTCGTCCTCACGATGCTCCTGAAGGCCCGCAACCTGATGTAACTGACGGTGCAGCGTACCGCCGGTGGCCACCACCAGCTCCTGTAAGCCGCGACAAATCGCCAGCAACGGCATCTGGTGGTCCAGCGCATAGCGGATCAGGGCAAAGGAGAGCGTATCGCGGCCGGGATCGGCCAGGGCTTCTTTGCCGCTCTCGCCGTAGTGGTGGGGTTCAATATTGCTGGGGCTGCCGGTCAGCAGAATGCCGTCCAGCACCGCCATAGCATTGTCTAACCGCTGAGGAGCGGACATTAGTCCGTGGGGCAGGGCAAGTGGGATACCGCCAGTCGATAAAATGGCATCAAGGTATTTGTTATGCACCATCTGCGTCGGGTGGCCGCCCATGTTGGTCTGGCACATCACCACGCCAATCAACGGCTTGTCAAAAATAATGCCCATCAATTCCTCCTCACGCTGGTCAATATATCAACCATTCGAGCCCGGAATGGCCGAAAACTGTGCAATATATTTTCAATCTAGCAATCAGGTGCTTAATATTCAAACGCAATAAGCGCAAATATAAAGCGCATAGTTACATTTGCACACTTTTTGTGTTGGCGCTATGTTAAGAGGGTGGCTGTTATTTTGAGCAGTATTCAACAACCTGAAAAGGTGATGCGATGACCAATATTGTCGAAGTTGAAGACTTCACGCGGCACAGTGAAGAAAAACGAACCAGCGCGTTCCAGAATGAAGTGAAAGCTTATCTGGAACGCCATCCTGAAACGCAGTATGCCGATATTCTTCTTAATGATTTAAATGGGGTGTTTCGCGGTAAACGTATCCCCATCGCCAGTCTGACAAAACTTGATAAGGGTTGCTACTTCCCGGCATCGGTCTTCGCCATGGATATTCTGGGCAATACCGTTGAAGAGGCTGGACTCGGCCAGGCGCTGGGCGAACCCGATAACCTTTGCATGCCGGTTGAAGGCACCTTAACCCCCTCTGCGGCGGACCCGCACCATCTGGCACAGGTTCTGCTGACTATGTGTAATCAAGATGGCACTCCCTTTGACGTTGAACCCCGAAACGTACTCAATCACCTCTGGCAGCGACTGCGCAATCGAGGTTTGTTTCCGGTGGTAGCGGTAGAGCTGGAGTTCTATCTGGTCGACAAGCAGCGTGATGCGGAAGGCGATATTCAGCCACCGTGTGCGCCGGGCAGCGACGAACGCAGCATGCAGAGCCAGGTCTATTCTGTCGATAATCTTGACCATTTCTCAGCGGTACTGGGTGATATCGATTCCCTGGCGCATTTACAAGGGATACCGGCTGACGGTGCGCTGGCGGAAGCGTCACCGGGGCAGTTTGAAATCAACTTGCATCACACCCGCCATGTGCTCAATGCCTGCGATCATGCTGTACAGCTAAAACGCCTGGTGCGCCAGGTTGCCGAGCAGCACGGGATGAATGCCACCTTTATGGCAAAACCTTACGAGGCCTATGCGGGCAGTGGCATGCACGTGCATATCAGCATGCTGGATGCGGCCGATCATAATGCTTTTGCCAATGACGATGGCAGCGATTCGCCGCTGCTGAAGCGCGCGCTGGCGGGCATGATTGACCTGATGCCTGCATCAATGGCGCTGCTGGCCCCAAATGTGAACGCTTATCGCCGTTTTCTGCCGGAGGCGTTCGTTCCGCTTCAGGCATCGTGGGGCCATAACAACCGTACCGTGGCCCTGCGCATCCCCTGTGGCGATCAGCAAAACCATCGCGTGGAATATCGTGTCGCCGGGGCGGACGCTAATCCTTATCTGGTGATGGCGGCCATTCTGGCAGGCATATTACATGGGCTGGACAATCAATTACCTTTACCTCCTGCGGTCAAAGGTAACGGACACGAAGCGGAAGGGAACCCGCTGCCGATCCGCCAAAGCGATGCGCTGAATGCCTTTGAGCAAAGCCATCAGATACAGGCATTATTGGGCACGCGTTTTGGTTTTGTCTGGCATCAGTGTAAGCACCATGAACTGATGCAGTTTGAACGGTTGATCACCACCACGGAGATTGACTGGATGCTGAAAAATGCCTGAAAATCCCTGTACCGGGTGTGACTGTCACGCCCGGCTTACTCTCTTTGTTTCAATAAATTGTAACTGAAACTCTTAGGGGCTTGTCATTGCGCCTTACTTTGGTGCAGAATGTGCGCCCTGCAAAATGATACCTGTAAACCGACGCTTTATTTCCTGGCGGCGGTATTTTTTTATCTGTCGGTCAGCAGGCAACACAACTTTCGCATTTTAAAGAGGCCGGTCCAGAACCGGATAGATATTCGCTTTTAAATACACTTTGACGTGTTTTATTGAGGAAACAAACATGGGGCTTCACCATCTTACTCCAGCGTCTGCTGGGAACCGTCAGCGCGATGACTACGGCGCCACAGCAGGTGATACCTTCACGCCTGCCTGTTCTTCCCAGTATCCTCTTTCGAAAAGCTATCGCACGATGCATAGCTCCCCTGTGGTTCAACCCAGAACGGTTGATGCTGTGGGGAGGCTAAATCATGTCGTTTGATACGCTCAATTCAGCCGCCCAGCCGCGTGCAAAACTGAAAAAAACGCTGACGTTACTGCCTGTTGTGATGATGGGTCTGGCTTATATGCAGCCAATGACTTTATTTGATACGTTTGGCATTGTTTCTGGCCTGACAGATGGCCACGTCGCGACCGCGTACGCCTTTGCGCTGATTGCTATTCTGTTTACCGCACTGAGCTACGGCCAGTTGGTTCGTCGTTTCCCGTCTGCGGGATCGGCCTATACCTATGCGCAGAAAGCGATCAGCCCGCACGTCGGCTTTATGGTCGGCTGGTCTTCGCTACTTGATTATCTGTTTATGCCGATGATCAATATCCTGCTGGCGAAAATATACTGGGAAGCACTGGTCCCTGGCATTCCATCGTGGATCTTTGTGATCTTGCTGGTGGGCTTTATGACCCTCTCCAACCTCAAAGGTATTAAAACCGTTGCCAACTTTAACAGTGTAATTGTTGTGCTGCAGGTAGTGGTGATGGTGGCGATCATGGCGATGGTTGTCTGGGGTGTGGCGCACGGTGAAGGCGCAGGCACGCTGGTCAGCAGCAAACCGTTCTGGTCAGAAAATGCCAATGTGGTGCCGATGATCACTGGCGCGACGATACTCTGTTTCTCCTTCCTTGGTTTTGACGGTATCAGTTCACTGTCGGAAGAGACCAAAGATGCAGAGCGCGTTATCCCGAAAGCGATCTTCCTCACCGCACTGATTGGCGGCGTCATCTTTATTGTGGTGTCCTATTTCCTGCAGTTGTATTTCCCGGATATCTCGCGCTTTAAAGATCCGGACGCATCACAGCCGGAAATTATGCTGTATGTGGCAGGTAAAGCCTTCCAGTTCGGTATCCTGATCTTCTCCTGCGTGACGGTACTGGCTTCTGGTATGGCGGCGCATGCGGGCGTGTCACGTCTGATGTATGTGATGGGCCGTGATGGGGTATTCCCGGTACGTTTCTTCGGTTATATCCATCCGAAATGGCGTACGCCAGCACTGAACGTGCTGCTGGTCGGGGTGATCGCACTCTCCTCAATCACCTTCGATCTGGTGACGGCAACGGCGCTGATTAACTTTGGTGCGCTGGTGGCGTTTACCTTCGTTAACCTGTCGGTGATTTCTCAGTTCTGGATCCGTGAGAAGCGTAACAAGACCTTGAAAGATAACTTCAAGTTCCTTGTGCTGCCGCTGATGGGTGCACTGACAGTGGGTGCACTGTGGGTGAATCTGGAAGAGAGCTCCATGGTGCTGGGCCTGGTCTGGGCCGCGATTGGTCTGCTGTATCTGGCCTTTGTCACCCGCAGCTTCCGTAATCCGGTGCCACAGTGCAGTGAAGATTTGATGTAAACCCTCGTGGGTGCATCATTCTCTGTGAGGGCGGGCCGCTGTTGGGTCCGCCCTTTTCATATCAGGACACCAGTTCCCGCGCGTACTCAAACAGCGCTTTCAGCTGATCCAGCTTCGCCTGTTCCCCTTCGTACTGATTAAACAACATTTCCAGTTCCTGAATATAATTCTGCACCCGCTCAGGATGCAGCACTTCGCGACGATGCTGCAGCCAGCGTTTCTGCTCGGCATCATCCAGCGTGCCGGGGAAGTTACGTGCGCGATAGCGGAACAGTAACTTCTCAATGCGTGCATCATTGAATGCTAAATCCAGCGCCGGAAGATTCTCCGGCACGGTCTGACGAATAATATTCATCGCATTGCGGTCGGCATCGCTAAAGAAGCCGTTATAAATCTGGGCATCCACATCTTTGGAGGCTTTGAACGGTTCGGCATCGGCATACAGCGCCACCACTTTCTCGCGTACCTCAGGGTGTTGGCGCAGCAGGGCGAGATTATTCAGGCAGTGCTGACGGTCAATCCCAATGCGTTCCGCATCTTCCGGACGAAGGGTATTCGCCGGGGCAACTACCGGGCACTTGTTAATATGAACCAGCTTCAGTGGCACCGGGGCAGCATCACCGAGCTCACTGCGCGGGGTATACAGCCGCTCACGCAGTTCATCGGCGCTCAGGGTGAGTAGGGGGGTCATATCACCGCCCAGATCGCAGGTGATCAGGGCATTGCGATTATCGGGATGCCAGGCCAGCGGGGCAATCCAGCTGGTGTTACCGCGAGCCGCGCCAAACATGCCGGAAATATGCACCAGGGGTTTCATCTGCGGAATATCAACCAGCGCGCTGATTTTTTGCTTATTACGGTGGCTGAACAGGAAGTCATACAGGCGTGGCTGCTTCTCCTTGACCCGTTTTGCCATCGCAATGGTGGCATAAACATCCGACATCGCATCGTGGGCGTTTTCATGGGCAACACCGTTGGCTTTGGTCAGGTGTTCAAGGCGGAAGCTGGGGAAGCCGTCCTCGTTTTCAGGCCATTCGATGCCTTCCGGGCGCAAGGCATAGCAGGCACGCATCACATCCAGCAGGTCCCAGCGGCTATTGCCGTACTGCCAGCTCCAGGCGTAGGGATCGTAAAAGTTACGATAGAACAGATTGCGGCTGACCTCATCGTCAAAGCGCACATTGTTATAGCCCACCACACAGGTGTTGGGTTCGCTGAACAACTGATGAATACGGCGGGTAAATTCCGCTTCACTGACACCGCGAGCACGCGCAATTTGCGGCGTGATGCCGGTGATCATCACGGCTTCCGGCTGTGGCAGATAGTCATCCGCAGGCTGACAGTAAAATACCTCGGGCTCGCCCAGGATGTTGAAATCCATATCGGTACGGATGCCCGCAAACTGCGCAGGGCGGTCCAGCGAGGGGCTTTTACCGAAGGTTTCGTAATCGTGGAAAAGGAAGGTGGGTTGGTTGGCTTTGTCTTTCACTGTTTCGCTGTCCACTTCTGTTTGTTAACTCTCTGAAAATGTAGTGTTTAGCATAATGTCTAAACCCTGCTTCGTTCACGCTCATTCACTGCGGTTGGCTTCAGTCTATGCAATATCGTGTACATAGTGGGTAAAGAATCCCTGAAACCACGTGTACAGAAAATTATTATGGCTCTCAGCGACACTAAACTCTGTGCGTTACATGGTAAACCATAATTGGGGCGTCCTGAAGCGGTAGACGCTGATGGCCTTGGCGTTCGCATGTAAAAGAGATAAACCATAATGATAATGATTTATGCAACATGTTTGGGGTACATAACAGTAATAATGAGTACTGGTCTAAGCCAAAAAGGCTCGATGCCTCACGAACGACATGAGTTAGTTTTGTCCGGGAAGGTATTAATGGTAACAATGGTTACGCTGTGGCATTGCTGGCATGGTCACGACAAAAGGACTGAACTTTAGTAGAGGGCGGGCTATAAACTTGATGGAAGAAACTGACTCTTACTCAGTTTACAGCAATCCTGATATCGCGGAAGAAGGGCATCGAAAGTACATATTGAGATTACGAGTAGTTGGAACGACATTTCCCTGTAGCTATTTTGAACGTTTTTGCGGATTGATTGCTATTAATGATGAGTAAATTATACTAATGCTGTTGAAATAGTAAGTGGCCTTGGTGGGTCATATTAAGTTAAGTGCTAAGGAGAGGCGCCAAACCATCGTAATATATTACGATCGAATCAAGAGGCAAAGTATTATGGAGGCGGGAATTGGCCGGCCCCCTTGGTTTTACCTATTTTATTTTTCTACTTAACCTAATAAATGGTTGTTCAATGATTTTATTGGTGAAGTATGATAATAATATTATTAAAGCCATGATTACAGGCAGTAATGCCGAAAATGTGTATAAGTATGGTAGTGATGTTTCTTGTAATTTGAAAACTGAGAATGCGTAATAAATAATTATTCCATGGGTCAGGTAAAAACTATAGCTCATATCACCAAGTACGACCAATCCTTTTGCTCTCAGCAATCCTAACATATCGTTGCCAGAACATACTAATATAAAAAGCATACCAACAATTATCATTTGTGCGTATGAGTAACTATCAGTTAACAGGAATGATAATGTTGTTATTATCAGAGAAAGCAAACCTGCCAACGAGGAGTTTATGATTTTAGAATATTTCTCTGAAAAATACCAGCAGGCACCGCCAATAGCAAATAGTATGAATAATTTATTGAAAATAATAGTATTTTTATGGAAGTAATTTAAAACGAAAAAGAAGGGAATCGAAGATACAATCGAGATTAAGCTAAGTTTTCTAGAGATTAATATATATATTATAGGGAGTGAGAAGTAAAATATAGCTTCATAAGCTAACGTCCATTGAGCTCCAGCTATGACTCTTCCGATATTAAAGCCAGAAATCGGAGAAAGGATAAAACTAAAACCATGTCGTAAAGAATTAATAACATCGTGGTAGTTTGTGGTATGTTTGTTTAAACATAAAAAAGTAATATATATTAGAATTATTAACAGTAGGTACATCGGGTACACTCTTAGTACTCTGTTAATTAATAATTGTACCCATGACACCTTGGTTGAAGAAATTTTCTTGATGAATAAATAACCAGTGATCATGAAAAATAAAGACACTGGTATTGAACCTAGATTGCTGACCAACCTGTCATTGGGCCTCGCCCATCCACCTTCAGTTTTCCAGTAATATGTGAGTATAAAATGGTGGATAAAAACAAGGGGTGCCAGAAGTCCTCTGAAAGCATCAAGCAATTCGTTTCTATAGCTTGGTTTATAATATTTACCCAGTACTTTTATTGAGATAAACAATAAAAAAATAAAATTCAAGAGGAAAATGAAAATCGCCATTTTTAAATCTCATTTAAATAATTTTCTATATTCAGCAGAGTTAAGGTAGTTGCGCAGAATAGTAGATCACTTTGAGAAAACTTAGTCAGGATTCTGCGATCTGATCAATCGCCAAACCAAACCAAACCAAACCAAACCAAACCAAACCAAACGGACAGGGCCATACCGATCATAGCATTAATACACCGTATCAAACGATGCCTGATGCAAAGAACTATCCATAAAACGCAGGACAAAAAACCCTGCCCTGCAGGTTTACAGCCTTGCTTATGCAAAATCGGGATAACAAGGTCTGCGACGTCGCCAGAACGTTCTGCTGCATCCGCTCATCCGTTGAGCGCTTGATTAGCTGGTTTATGTTATGGCCTTTGGAGAACCTCAGGTCTTTAACTGCCGGACGCGGATATCGCTGTCCATTTGAACATAAATGAATACATCGTCTATCACGGCATGTTCAGCGGGAGTAGGTAAGGGATAATTCCCTGATTTATTCATATTTTCTTGCAATTTAGTCACGCAAAGACATCACGGATCCCGTACAACATGCGCAGTTTTTTATTGTGTCTATGTTGAGGATTGAGCGTTGAAAAAGCATCAGCTTGCAAGTTTCTGTGTGGTTATGGCCCTGAGTACCGCCGTCTGTGCCGAAGGCCAGCCTGCCGGGGATGCACTGGCATTCCCGATGACCGCTCCGGCGATTGATGCCGCCTCCTGGGTGCTGATGGATGCCACCACCGGACAAATCCTCACTTCCGGGAATCCGGACGAACGCCGCAACCCGGCCAGCCTCACCAAGCTGATGACCGGCTATGTGGTGGATCGCGCCATTGATAAAAAGCGCATCACCCGTGACGACATGGTGACCGTGGGTAACGATGCCTGGGGAGCCGGTAACCCGGTATTTAAAGGATCGTCACTGATGTTCATTAAACCGGGGGAGAAAATCTCAGTACGCGACCTCAGCCGGGGTGTGATTATTGATTCCGGTAACGATGCCTGTGTTGCACTGGCTGACTATGTGGCCGGCAGTCAGGCGAATTTCGTCACCATGATGAATCAGTACGTGGATAAACTGGGGCTGAGCAATACCCACTTTGAAACTGTGCATGGACTGGATGCACCAGGGCAGTTCACCACGGCACGCGATCTGGCCACGCTATCGCGCGCCATCATTAGCGGTGAGCAGGACTTCTACCAGATGTACAGTGAGAAATCGCTCACCTGGAATGGCATTACTCAGCAGAACCGCAACGGCCTGCTGTGGGATAAAACACTGCATGTTGATGGGCTGAAAACCGGTCATACCGAAAGCGCGGGCTTCAATATTATCGCCTCCAGTGTTGACGGGCAGCGCCGCCTGATTGCCGTGATCATGGGCGGAAAAAGTTCTAAAGGGCGGGAAGAGCAGGCGCGTAAACTGCTGACCTGGGGCCAGAGCCAGTTCGATACCATCCAGCTGTTCCACGCCGGCAAAGAGATTGGCCATGAAAACGTCTGGTACGGTAACCCGCACCGCGTTTCTCTGGGCAGCGAGAAAGATGTATTCCTGGCACTGCCGCGTGATCAAGTGCAGAAAGTGAAAGCCCGGTATGTGATTGACCGCAAAGACCTGGAAGCCCCGATTAAACTGCATGAACAGGTGGGCACTATCCAACTGGTCGAAGGGGACAAAACGCTGGCCAGCTACCCGCTGGTGGCGTTGCAACCGATTGAGCAGGCGGGGCTTATCACCCGCATCAGCGACTACATCAAACAGAAGTTATAATCTCACTCTGCGCGGGCCGGGCATAAAAACATGACCCGGCCATCCCTCCACTCTGTGCAGCGCCTCACAAATCATTTCTCTTCAACGAAAGATGCCTGGTAAAAATCTATCTTAATGGTTATTTATACAGTGGTTAATTCATTGAGGAGAGAACCATGCAGGTCGAGATTAAGCATCTTGAGGCGAAAAATGTAGCCGCCTTTCGTCTGGTCGGTCCCTGGCAGGACACCGCGCCGCAAGGCTTTGCCCGTTTGAGCGAATGGGTGGAACGTCATCAGTTGGCAGGAGACTGGCTGGCGATCTATTACGATAACCCCGAGATCGTCCCCCCCGAACAGTTGCGTATTGATACCGGTATCAGTGTGCCTGATGGCTACGTTTTGCCGCTGGGCAGTGAAGGGGTTGAACTGCGTTCTCTTCCCGGTGGCACCTATGGCGTGGCGAAAGTCACCGTCAACGACGGCGATTTTTCAACCCCCTGGCTGGCCTTTTACGACGAGTGGTTGCCGAACAGTGGCTATCAGCGTGCAGAAGGGCCCTGTTTTGATCACTATCTGAATGACGGATCGCAAAGCGGTATTTGGGAGTTCCTGATCTGCGTTCCGCTGGTTAAACGCAGCCTTTAGCACACTCTGTTTTGTTGTCGAAATGTGAATGACATCCGCAAGAAGAAAATGGCCGATTAACGGGTTGTATCAGTGCGGTAATCTCAGTGTTTTCTGCTGCTTAATGCAGTGAAATGAGCGAGAAAACGGGGGAAAACATCCCTCGTTCGCCTGTTACCTGAGCCTGCTTCAGGTATGATGTCCCGCTGATTCTTTCTTCTTTCGGAGCTACCTTTGCGACCGGACAAGCCGCTGTCGGCCTTTGAGTTCAGCCTGTACCGTAATTACCGCATCGTCCACGGTGTGCGTATCGCTCTGGCATTTATCCTGACGTTCCTGCTGGTGCGCATAATGGAGATCCCGGAAGGCAGCTGGCCGCTTATCACGCTGGTGGTGGTGATGGGGCCGATCTCCTCGTGGGGCAACGTCTTCCCCCGTGCGGTTCAGCGTATTGGCGGTACCATCTTTGGTTCAATCTCCGGGTTGATTGCGCTCAAACTGGAACTGATCTCTATGCCGGTCATGCTGGTGTGGTGTGCGGCGGTGATGTTTATCAGTGGTTTTCTGACGCTGGGTAAGCACCCTTATATGGCGTTGCTGATCGGCATCACTCTGGCCGTGATCTGTGGCGGCATTCCGGGCGATATGACCACCGCGCTGTGGCGTGGGGGCGATGTGATCCTCGGTTCGCTGCTGGCGCTACTGTTTACCAGTATCTATCCGCAGAAAGCCTATACTCACTGGCGCATTCAGCTTTCCGATTTGCTGCTGGAGACCGCGCGGGTGTATCACGCTGGCTTTTCCTCCAACCTCGTCGAGAAGCCGCGTCTGTCACGCCCGTTACAGCGTCTGTTAACTAACGTGATTAAAATGCGTGCGTTGATCGAACCCTCCAGCAAGGAAACACGTACGCCGCGTTCGGTGTTTGAAGGTATCCAGACGCTGAACCGTAATCTGGTTTGCACGCTGGAACTCCAGCTCAATGCCTGGTGGGCTTCCCGTCAGAGCCATCTGATTATGCTCAACGCGCCGGCGCTGCGGCGTACCCAGCAAATGACCGAAAATACCCTGCGCGCACTGTCAAAGGTGATTGTCGAAGGGGATACCGGGAAAATTGCCGCCAACAGCGAAGAGCTGGCGGAAATCACCCGGGAACTGCGGCAGCTGATTGCCGAGTCAGACAGCGACGAACTGGTGGAAACGCCTATTCACGGTTATGTCTGGCTCAGTCTGGAAATGGCCAGTCAGTTGGAAAGACTGACCGAACTTATCCGACTCGCGTTGCGAAAATAGAATGATTCAGCAACAACTTACTGCGAGCTGACTCGGTTCAGGGTAAGATGGGGACAGCGCAGTTCTGTAAGTTTAAAATTGCCATCGGCAGCGGCCCGCCGTTAAGCTGATAGCCACGACAATGATGCCTGTTTGCACAGGCCCAAATGAAAGGTGTCTTCATGGAAAATGCAAAGCAATCATTTCAGGACGTACTGGAGTTCGTGCGTATGTTCCGTCGTAAGAACAAGCTGCAACGTGAAATTCACGATAATGAAAAGAAAATCCGTGATAACCAGAAGCGTGTGCTGTTGCTCGATAACCTCGGTGAGTACATCAAGCCAGGGATGAGCGTCGAAGCCATTCAGGAAATTATCGCCAGCATGCGTAGCGACTACGAAGATCGCGTTGATGACTACATCATCAAAAATGCCGACCTGTCGAAAGAACGTCGCGATCTGTCGAAAAAATTGAAATCACTGGGCGAACCAAAAGCGTAATAGCCTGTGGTGACATCAGTGAATAGAGTGAGCCGGGCAGAGATGCCCGGCTTTTTTTATGGTACGTCATTATCCAACTGTTGTGCCAGACGGCGTAACTCCTCTGCCACCGGATGAGGCGTACGCTGCGCGTAACGGGGGGCAGCAGTGCTGGCTCGCACCACGAGGGACGTTGCAAACGGGGGTAATCCTGTTTCACTGCCGGGCTGCTCCAGTTGGCGGGTCAGCCACTGTACGCTGTGTTCGCCCAACTGACGCATATCCTGACGCACCGTGGTTAACGGTGGCTGATACCAGGCACTGTCTGCCGTATCATCATAACCGACTACCGACATCTCTGCGGGCACGGCTACGCCCATCTGATGCAGTGCCTGCATTGCGCCCAGTGCCATCTGATCGTTAGCGACCAACAGAGCAGAGGGCATCTCCTGCCCGGCCAGTTGCATCACAGCCTTAAATCCTGATTGAGCACTCCAGTCGCCCTCTAACTGGTTGCAGGGTGACAGCTGATGTTCCTGCAATACCTCAATCCAGACCGCGCGGCGTGCGCGTGCCGCGACCGAATCTGCCGGGCCGTTAAGCAGGGCAATATGGCGGTGCCCCAGTTGCAGCAGATGTTCCGCACCCTGACGTGCACCGGTATGCGCGCTGAAGGTGCAGGCGGCAACATCGGCATCTTCCGCCACATCTAAGAACAGGCAGGGCAGGGAGGCTGCCATGCGTTCAATCTGTTGCGCGGCCTGCGCCTCAAGCGGCACATTGATAAGCAGCGCATCGACTCGCTGGGATAACAGATCGCTGACCGCCTGCTGCGCGCCGCCGCTGCCCGCCATCGCGATCACCAGATGATAACCCAACTGGCTGGTACGCTGCTGGATCGCCGAGGCAATCTGTGCCGGTGCCAGCAGCGCGAGATCGCTGGTGGCAAGGCCGAGTGTACGGGTATTTTTCCCCGCCAGCTGCTGCGCCACCCGGTTAGGCACATAATTCAGCGCCTGCATCGCCGCTTCCACCCGCATGCGGGTCTGCTCTGCCACCTGGCTCGAATGATTCAGCACCCGGGAGACGGTCTGATAAGACACACCAGCAGCACTGGCAACGTCTTCCAGCGTTACGGAACGGGCTCTCATAGTTCACTCCTGTTTTTGAATGCGCAGTGTAGCAATAAAACGCAGCCGCATCTTTCGCTCTGCACCCTCCTTTCACACGGCCTTATGGTTTAGCCCGTGTTTAATTAAAATTGATGTCGCAGAATATAATGGTCGCCGAACTGACCTCATTTTTGACAGACAATAAGGATATAACATGTCTGAACACACGTTATCCCGGGATCGGGTGATCCACACACTTCCGCTGACCGGCTGGAATCAACCACAGCACGATAGCAATGCTCTCGAGTCACTTGAGCAGGGCAATGTCCTGTTTATGCCTCACCTGACCTTTACGCTGCTGCCGGAAGAGCTGGCTTTATTGACGCCAGCGCTGGTGGACCCCAAACGTAAAAATATCAGCTTTAATCCGCAAAAAAATCAGGTGCGAGGCATTGCGCAGCAGGATAAAGCTCCTGAGGTGACCGCGTTACTGTCGCGCTATTATCAGCATTGCCTGCAACTGCTCGACGCGCTGCTACCGGAGTACCGCCACGCGGTGCACTCCCCGTCAAATACTCTGCGCCTGCATCCGGTCACCGCCTGGCGTGATGCCAGTTCCTGGCGTAAGGATGACAGTCGCCTGCATGTGGATGCGTTCCCTTCACGTCCCATCCAGGGCGAGCGTATTCTGCGTATTTTCACCAATATTAATCCGCACGGTGAAAGCCGTGAGTGGCGTGTTGGCGAACCTTTTCCGGTGCTGGCACAGCGATTTATGTCACATTTGAAAGGGTATTCCCCGCTGGGAAGCTGGCTACAGCATCGCCTGGGCATGACCAAATCCCGACGCACCGGATACGACCATATGATGCTCAGACTGCATGATGCGATGAAAGCGGACAGGCATTATCAGGAACAGGGGCCACAGGTGGCGCTGACGCTGCCGCCGGGCAGCAGTTGGGTCTGTTTTGCTGACCAGACGCCCCACGCGGCAATGAGTGGCCAGTTTATGCTGGAGCAGACCTTTTTACTGCCGATTTCCGGGATGAAAAATCCGCAAAATGCGCCGCTGTCGGTACTGGAAAAACTGTTGCAGCAACCGCTGTTGTAACGTTAAAGAGATGCCTCATGCAGGTATCTCTTTGTTTCTGCAATTTGAAACATAAAAAGACTTTGCATAATGTCATGTCTTTTACCATCATCTGGTTAGCGTATATTTCTTTCCCAGAGAAAAGCGGGAACAATCTTGCAAAACCTTCGTGTTTCATTGCAGCAAGCGATACAACGTACGGACTGGTATCCTAAAAGACGTTCCTTCCGCGTACTCTTCTGGCGTGAAATCACCCCGTTAGCGGTGCCGATCTTTTTTGAGAATTTATGCGTCTTGCTGATGGGGGTGCTGAGTACTTTCCTGGTCAGCTGGCTGGGCAAAGAGGCGATGGCCGGGGTCGGGCTGGCCGATAGTTTTAATATTGTCGTGATCTCCTTTTTCGCCGCTATCGACCTCGGCACAACGGTGGTGGTGGCGTTCAGCCTCGGTAAGCTGAACCGGGAACGAGCGGTGGCCGCCGCGCGTCAGTCGCTGATCATCATGACGATTTTTGCCGTTCTGCTGGCGCTGGCGATCGAGTTTGTTGGCCCGCAGATCATCGATCTGATTGCGGGTAAAGCAGAGCCGGAAGTCAAAGCGTTGGCGCTCTCCTACCTGCAAGTCACCGCCTGGAGTTACCCGGCGGCAGCCATCGCCCTGATTGGCTGCGGGGCGTTACGTGGTGCCGGAAACACCAAAATCCCGATGTTGATCAACGGCGGGATGAACATACTCAATATCATCATCAGTAGTGTACTGATCTACGGCTGTTTCTCCTGGCATGGGCTGGGGTTTGTCGGGGCCGGTCTGGGACTGACGATCTCGCGCTATATCGGTGCGGCAGCGGTGATTTACGTGCTGGTGATAGGTTTTGTTCCGGCGTTGAAAATTTCGCTAAGAAGCTATTTCACCCGTCTGAATATGAGTATTCTGCGCGAAGTGCTCGGCATTGGCGTTCCGGCCAGCATTGAATCGGTTCTGTTTAACGGCGGCAAGCTGTTAACCCAGATTTTTGTCGCCGGAATGGGGACCGATGTCATCGCCGGTAACTTTATCGCCTTCTCCATTGTGTCACTGATTAACCTGCCAGGTAATGCGCTTGGCTCCGCGTCGACCATCATTGTCGGTACCCGTCTGGGGCGCGGTCAACTGGGCCAGCCGGAGCGCCTGCTGCGCTTTATTTTCGGGCTGTCGAGTATTGGTCTGTGCCTGCTGGCGCTGCTGACGGTGCCTTTTGCCGGGCTGCTGGCACAGTTTTACACCCAGGACCCGGAAGTTATCCATGTGGTGAAAATGCTGGTCTGGCTCAATGCGGCGTTTATGCCGTTCTGGGCGGCATCATGGGTGCTGCCCGCGGGATTGAAAGGGGCACGCGATGCGCGTTACACCATGTGGGTGTCTCTGTTGAGCATGTGGGGCGGACGTATCGTGGCTGGATACCTGCTGGGCATTGTGCTGGGCTTCGGCGTCGTGGGGATCTGGCTGGGCATGGTGCTGGACTGGATGATCCGTGGGGGGTTCTTCTACCATCGAATGAACAGCGGCCGCTGGTTGTGGAAGTATCGCCCACAGCCAGAGCAACAATAGCGCACAAATTGCCTCTTTTTTTTCGCATTATGAGGTCAGTCTATGTTGCGCTTAAGATATATCATAGATATATTTTACCTCGAATGAGAATGATTCCTGATTTCATATCCTAATGAGGACAAGCACGTTGACTGACTCTCCTAAAGCAAACCGTGCGCCACAGCGCGTACGTAATGAACTGCGTTTCCGCCAGCTGACGGTCACCGCGAAAACCAACGTGGCCGACAGTTTCTGGCGTATCGAATTTAGCGGTGAAGATCTCGCGGGCTTTATCTCTCCGGGCTTCGATGACCACATCAAAGTTTTTTTCCCCGATGCCAGCAGCGGTACGCTACATCTACCGGAAGTGACCGAAGACGGCGTGGTGTGGAAAGAGGGCGCACGGCCCGTTTCCCGAGACTACACACCGCTGTTCTTTGATGGCGTAGCCAAAACGCTGACCCTCGATTTCTATATTCATGACGGCGGCGTGGCCAGTGACTGGGCCGCCCAGGCACAGCCCGGTGATGCCTTAGCGATTGGCGGGCCGCGTGGTTCTCTGGTGGTGCCGGAAGACTATGCCTTCCAGCTGTATGTCTGCGATGAAAGCGGGTTGCCAGCATTTAAACGCCGTAAGGAAACCCTCCGCGGTCAGCGGCTCAGTCTGTTCGCCTATGTGGATGAGGTCGTCGGGCAGACCTATCTGGACGGCCTGAACGGCGTGGATGCAACCTGGGTCGGCAGCGGTGCCATGAAAACAGAGAATCTGGCTGCACTGATTGAGACATTCAACGGCATTCAGCTTCCGACAGAGGATTACTTTATCTGGCTGACCGGCGAAGCGGAGTTTGTGAAAAAGCTGAGTGATTACTTTATCGAACAGCGTGGCTGTGACGCGACCTTCGTGCGCGCCGTTGCTTACTGGCATCAGAAGTAACGTGAAAACGGAGCCGCCCGTGTGGCATCCCGATGGCGCAGCACGTGCCGGCCACCGCAGAAAACGTCGGGAAAAAATACTCGATGCCAGCGATATCCGGCTGCTTCTGCTGCATTTCCTCAGCCACAACGCCGCGCATGGTTATGAGTTAATCAAAGCCGTTGAGGAGCTGTCGAAAGGGGAGTACAGCCCCAGTCCGGGCATTATTTACCCCAATCTCCAGCTGCTGGAGGAGATGGAGTGCATCGCGGTAGTGGATGGTCAGGCGACACGTAAAGCCTATCGTCTGGAAGAGAAAGGGACCGAGCAGTTGCAGCAGCACGCTGCGGCACTGGTCAGCATCATTCAGCGACTGTCCACGCTGGCAGTGCTGGTGAACAACCGCAGTCTGCCGGATGTGGAACGTGCCATCCATAATATGAAAACGGCGCTCAATGTTCGCCTGTCGCAGGACGGGATCTCGCAGCAGTCGCTGTTCGCGATTATTGATGCGCTGGATGATGCAGCGAAAAAGATTGAACGTAGTTAGAATAATTGTGAGTGAATTGTGTAGAGAGTGAAAGTATTGCGCAAAGACTTCTTTATTTAATTTCCTGTCTTAACACTATTCTGCGTTAATATTTAACGCAGAATATAAACGTCTTATTCACCTCGATAACTTCTTGATTAAATATTTTATCCAACCTACTATCTCTCGCTTTTAAAATAATAACAATTAGCGGAGCCTGGTGAATAAGGCCTGCATTTTTTCTATTGAAGCAACCCGTGAGCAAATACTAATAACATAGTAAGGGTTATCTAATGCTCACATATTCAACATTCCAGGGGATCACCGCGCCCGCGATGAAATGGGCGGTGCTGGCTACGGCCATCCATTGTGCCTGTAGCTTCGCACAGACCACCACGGCACCTTCAGACAATAGCACGGATACTCAGGGTGAAATGACCGTCATTTCACCACGGGTGCCATTGCAGGCGGGCAGTAAAACCAGCGTCACGGTTGAGCAGATGCAGAGAAATGGGACCACCGATTTTGGTTCGGTGATGCGCTATCAGCCATTGATCAGCGCCACCGGCGTCAGTGGAGGGTCCAGCGCCGGTAAAAGCGGTTTTGACCGCAGCGGTTATACCGGTTTCAATATTCGCGGGCTGGAAAGTAACCGTGTCGGTCTTGATGTTGACGGTAGTCCGTTGCCAGATGCCACAGGTCGCAGTTACGTCAGCCGTGCCGGATTAAATACCTTCGGTATTGGTCGCGACTATATTGATCCTTATATGTATGGCCGTGTTGATATTCAGGCAGGTGCCTCTGCCGTTGAGCAGTCAAATACCAGTATTGGCGGTACGGTTTCTTTCCGTAATAAAAGTGCGGATGATTATCTGCGTCCGGATAAAGAGAGCTACTTTGGTTACCAGAGTGATTACGACTCCTCTAACCGTGGCTGGCACAATGGCATCACCGCTGCGGCAGGAGACAGTACCCTGCGCGGTGTGGTGGTGATCAGCCGCCGTGATGGGCAGGAAACCCGCAATAACAGCGGGACAGTCGATGCTTACCCGGCAAACTGGCATTCGACGGCGGTGATGATGTCGGGGATCTGGCAGCCAAACGATGAACACAAGTTCACCGCCACGCTGGATGACTATCATAAAACCAACCATACCCATTACGATACCTGGTCAAACGACAGCATCATTGGCGACACCCAACAGCAGAGCGATACGCGCCGCTGGGGGATTGCTCTGGGTGACGAGTACACGCCGGATAATGGGTGGGTCGACAGCCTGACCACGCGCCTGGATTATCAGCATACGGAAGCGCATGACACCAGCCTGATACCGTCAACCAGCAGCCAGAGCATTGTCTATTCCGACTACAACGTTGAAACATGGGGGCTGGATACCCGCGTCACGAAAACGCTGGGCCGTCATGATCTCAGCGCCGGGCTGAATGCACGTATGACTGACAGCGAACGTCCGTTCCGTCAGTCTCCGGCCCCCAGTGTCTACAGCGTGATCATGCAGCCGCAGGCCGACAGCCGTACCTATATTCTCGGCGGATATCTCCAGGACAAAATCAATTTCGACGTGGAGGGCAGCAAGTTCGCCGTGATCCCGGCGGTGCGTCTGGCTTATCAAAACACCAGGCCGCAGAACCTCAGTAGCCTGACCACGGGCAGTACGGTGCTGACGGAGTCAGAGCTGGAAACGCTGTACGGCAAAGCCAACAGCGATAGCCAGGTTCTGCCCTCGCTGACCTTACAGTATGAGTTAACGCCGTCACTGCTGACTTACGTGCAGTACAAGCGCGGCGCGCAGTTCCCGAACGCCAGTCAGCTTTATGGTTCGTGGAACCTCGGATCGTCCTATGCCGGTACGGCGCAGTATGCGCTGATCGGCAATACCGATCTGGAAACCGAAACCAGTAACAACGTCGAGTGGGGCCTGAAGGGCAACGTGACTGAAGGCGTCAACTTCAGCGCGGCGATGTTCTATAACTCTTATAAGAACTTTATCGCCAATACCCGCTACACCCGATCGGGTAATCCGGAAAAATTCACCAACGTACCGTCAAATATTTACACCGTTTATCAGGCTGAGAACCGTGATAAAGCCTATATCTGGGGCGGTGAGATGAGTACCAAAGTGAACGTCGGCACCTGGTTTAACGCGCTCAATGGCCTGAGTACAACTCTGGCTGTGGGCTACAGCGAAGGGAAATCGAAGTCCAGCTACAGCGGCGACAGCTATGTTGATCTCGACAGCGTGGCACCGATGAAAGCGGTAGTGGGTATGGCCTGGGATGATCCTGCACAGCGTTATGGTGCGGCGGTCACCGCGACCTTTGTGAAAGGCAAAAAAGCCGAGTCCACCAGCCGTGAAAGCTATAGCAACACCGGGACCGCGCTGGCCAGTGGCAGCGATGACTACACCCGCATCCCGGGTTACGGCATGGTGGATATGACGGCGTACTGGCGTGTGGCGAAAAACATGAAGTTAAGCGGGGGCATCTATAACCTGACTGACCGCAAATACTGGGATTACCTCAGCAGCCGTCAGCTGACAAGCACCAGCACACAGGATGCGTATGAGCAGGCGCTGGCCGTCATGCCGGGCCGTACCTTCCAGTTGGGTGTCAATGTTGATTTCTGATAAAGCGATTGAGGCATAAAAAAACGGCGCAGCCTCATCAGGCTGCGCCGTTTTTATTGAGCGGTTACTCGCCTAAACGATAGCGTTCCAGCCAGTGCGCGTAAGGCGCAGGCAGTACCCAGGATGGGCGCTCAACGTTCAGTTTCTTCGCCAGATAGTACGGATAATGCGGGTTGGCGAGGTGCGCACGACCAATCATCACCAGATCCATCTGCTGTTCGGCAATCACCCGCTCAGCCACGTCCGGCGCTTCAATGCCCCAGGATGATGCCACCGGTAAACCGGCTTCACGGCGCACGCGTTCTGCCACCGGTGCCAGGAAGGCCGATCCCCACGGGATCTCGGTTTCAGCAATCGTGAAGCCCACGCTGACATTCAGCAAATCCAGACCGCCATCACGCATCAGTCGCGTCAGTTCGATCGATTCCGCCAGCGTCTGCTCATCACGTCCGTCATATTCGATTACGCCAAAACGTGCCGTCAGCGGCAGATTTTCTGGCCATACTTCGCGAACAGCGGCCAGGGTTTCCAGCAGGAAGCGGCTGCGCCCGGCGAAGTCTCCGCCGTACTGGTCGTTACGCTGGTTAGCGTGGACTGAGAAGAAGCTCTGGGCCAGATAGCCGTGCGCGAAGTGCAGCTCCAGCCATTCAAAACCGGCATCCCGTGCACGACGTGCGGCCGCGACAAAATCGCTTTTCACCCGGGTAATATCATCCAGCGTCATGGCCTTCGGCACCTGTGGGAGATGGTGCCCAAAGGCGACTGCAGACGGAGCGAGGGTTGCCCAGCCACGACTGTCCCCGGCGGCGATATGATCATCACCTTCCCACGGACGGTTGGCGCTGGCTTTACGTCCGGCATGGCCGATCTGAATACCCGGCACGGCCCCGGCGGCTTTAATCGATGCGGCAATTTTTGCCATTCCTTCAGCCTGCTGATCATTCCACAGCCCGGTACATGCCGGAGTGATACGGCCTTCCGGTGACACCGCCGTGGCTTCGACAATGACCAGCCCGGCACCGCCGCGCGCCAGCGCCGGGTAGTGCACCTGATGCCAGTCAGTGGTCAGGCCCTCTTCGGCGCTGTACTGACACATGGGTGGGATGGCGATGCGGTTACGTAACGTGACGTCTTTCAGTGTGAAAGGAGTAAACAGTGCAGACATAATCAACCTGTAAAGTGAGAAAATACGGGAAACAGTGCGCCACACTAAGGCACGTGATACGGCGGACGATAAGCTGTGAGTGCTGTATCAGTGGGTTAGCATCTTTAACAACAGTGTACGCAGCCAGCGATGCCCGGGATCGCGATGGCTGCGTTCATGCCAGACCACGCTTTTACTGAACCCGACGATCGTCAAAGGCGGCGCGAGCTGGATCAAACCGTGGGTATGCTGCGCCAGTCGCTGCGGTACAACGGCTATCAGATCGCTGCTGCGCAGGATCTCAGGCAGTACCAGAAAACTGTTCACTGCCAGCGTCACCCGACGCTCGCGACCCAATGTGGCCAGCGCCTCGTCGGTCACACCACGAAACTGTGTGCCGCTGTGTGACACCAGTGCATGGTCGAGTGCGCAGAAGCGGTCAAGTGAGAGCGCACCCGATGCTGCATCCGGATGCCCGGTGCGCAACAGGCAAACATACTGCTCCTCAAACAGCGGGTGGGCATGCAGGTCAGGTGGGGTGGTCTCTGGCGTGACCAGCGCCATATCCACCTCTCCTTGTGCCATCTGTGCGGCCAGCTGTTCGTTGACCACCGGCTGCACGCTGACCCGCACTCCCGGTGCCTGCTGGCGCAGCGCCGTAATAAACGGCACCACTACGGCACTGAGCGCGTAATCGGTGGCGGCAATCCGCAGCGACATCTGCGCACGGGCAGCATCGAAGACCTTCGGTTGCAGGAGCAGGCTGACTTCAGCCAGGATTTGCTTCACCGGAGCGGCCAGCTCCAGCGCACGCAGAGTCGGCGTAATGCCGTGACGGTTACGGATAAACAGCGGGTCGTTAAAACATTCGCGCAGCCGGGTCAGCATGCCACTGACGGCGGGTTGCGTCAGGGCCAGACGCTGAGCAGCGCGTGTCACACTGCATTCATCCAGCAGGGCATCCAGGGTTTTCAGCAGGTTAAGATCAAGGGTTCGGAGATCGGCCATGGTGCAGACTCACTGATTAAGATATTAGAATATAGAATATCTTAAATAAAAAATGACGATTGGTTTTATGTCTCAGGCCGGTGCAGCATAGCGGTGAATTCAATCTTAATGAAGGCACTCCCGATGAACAGCATTAACTGGCCACAAGGCTATATTCCCGGTTTTAGCGATAACTTTGCCTCCAATGAAATGGTCATCACCGGGGTCAGCGTCGCCGCCCTGTGGGACAAGCTGACCGATACGGCGGCATGGCCGGGTTACTACAGCAATGCCAGTGATATACATTTCCGCGATGGCACTGGCCCACGACTGACGGATGGCGCACGCTTCCGCTTTACCACTTTTGGTTTCCTGGTCGAGGCCGAAGTGAACGAATTTGAGCCACCGCTGGCGGGCAGCGCAGGACGCATTGCCTGGCATGGCTGGTGCGGTGACGACAGCGAAAGCCGCCTGGATGTGCATCATGCCTGGCTGATTGAAGCGCTGCCGGGCGGCCGCGTCCGCTTGCTGACGCAGGAAACACAGAACGGTAAACCTGCCCGCGATCTGGCGTCTGCCCGCCCCAATCCGATGATCAATGGTCATCAGGCGTGGCTGGACGGCATGATTGCAGCAGCCCGCACCGCGCAGCAATAAGTTCACCTTATCAGGTAATAAGTAGAATGTTGCTGGAGGGAGAGTGAAAGTCTGCCAGGTTATTAACGTGTTTTTCCTCTTACCCTGACGTTAATAATAAAGGTACCCGCAATGAAACAGGACATTCTGATTATTCAGCCACTGATGCCGGAACTGAGCGAGGTTCTGCACCAGCACTATCACTGTCATCGTCTGTATGAACAGACGGACATGGCTGCCTTTCTTGAGGAACATGCAGGCAAGATCAAAGCGGTTGCCACCCGGGGAGATGTCGGATTGGCGGCCGATTTGATGGCTGCGCTGCCTGCGTTGGAACTGATCGCTGTTTTTGGTGTTGGCACCGATGGTATCGATCTGTCGGCTGCCCGCGATCGCGATATCACGGTGACCATCACCTCCGGCATTCTGACGGATGACGTGGCGGATCTGGCACTGGCGCTGATGCTTGGTGTGTCACGACAGATCGTGGCGCAGGATGCGTTTCTGCGCAGCGGGGCCTGGCAGGAACGCCCGCCGCAGTTGGGTTATAAGCTGTGCGGTAAACGCGTGGGGATTATGGGGCTGGGTAAGATTGGTGCCGCTATTGCCCGGCGCTGTGCGGGCTTTGATATGCAGGTCGGTTACTGCAACAGTCGCCAGAGCAGTGAGCCAGGATGGCAGCGTTTTGGCGATTTGCATCAGCTGGCGCAGTTCAGTGATTTCCTGGTGCTGGCCGTGCCGGGAGATGAACGTAATCGCAAGATGGTGGATGCGGATATCCTCAGCGCGCTGGGGAAAGAGGGCATTTTGATTAACGTTGCCCGTGGGGCGGTAGTGAATGAGGATGATCTGATCGAAGCACTGCAAAATCATGCCATTCGCGGGGCAGGACTGGATGTGTTTGACAATGAACCGACGATTGATACACGTTTTGCGGCGCTGACCAACACGGTTCTGATGCCGCATATTGCCAGTGCAACGGTCGAGACGCGTCAGGCGATGGCACAAAATGTGGTGGATAATCTGGCGGGATGGTTTGCAGGGAAGGGGGCGGTCACGCCCGTGGAGTAGAAATATCCACACAAAAATTAATGGCTTCCTGTCTGGCTTCAGGTCCGGGGCCAGTTTGAGCATGCCGGATCGGCAAGACCCGCTTCCCTGCGGGCCTCGGCACGCGACGTCCTGTCGCGTGACGTCCGGCTTACCTCAAACTGGCCCCCTCCCCGCAAGATAGCGCTCGCTGTGGGTTTTAAAAGCATCAGAACGTGACGATCTCTGCGGATTGACTGGAATCAGAATTCTGGGCTTTGGGATGGGTTCGGGTTTTGACCTGGATTTTGACGTTGAGGCGGCATTCAGCAGCGCTGAGGAAGCACAGTGAACCAGGACGAACCGCCAGGACGGCGGTGAGAGGGAGAGCCGGCACAGGGATGTGCCGTCACGACCGCTCCGTCGGTGAACGACGCTTGCGAAGGCACCCGCTGAAAGCGGGCGATGCGCCTGCCGCAAGCCCGGATTCCAAAGGGCGGGGCGACTGCCGCCCTTTGGTCGCTCAGCCCGCGCAGCGGGAAAGCGAAACGCCCTTGACGTTGACGTTGACGTTGACGTTGACCTGGACAATCGTGCAGATCAGCAGAGCCTGCGACAGATCGCAAAAGCTTAATACTGCCCGTCAATCACTTCTACGCCCTTACCAGCCAGCCAGGGGTCGATCCACTCCCGTTCCAGCTCTCCGCGCTTCGCCAGTTCAAAATTGCGCTCATCAACAATCAGATAAGCCTGCGCGGCTTCCAGAATCTGCGCGGCATCTGCTTTGGGGATCACTATCACGCCATCGTGATCGCCGAGAATGATATCGCCCGGCGAGACATGAATATTCCCACAGGCAATCGGCACATTGATCTCACCAGGGCCATCTTTGAACGGCCCGCCGGGCGTGACGCCGGCAGCGTACAGGTGATAATCCATCTTGCTGATGCCCTCAATATCACGGATCGCGCCGTCCAGTACCAGTCCTTCAATATTGCGCTGGCGTGCCCAGGTGGTCATCACTTCCCCCATCAGCGCCTGGCTGCGATCGCCCTCGTTCGACACCACGATGACATCACCCGCACCTGCCATATCCATCGCTTTATGCAGCATCAGATTACAACCGGAACGGGCTTTGACCGTGACCGCCAGACCGCACATGGTGGAATGGGACGGATTGCTCATCAGCCGAATATTGCAGGCCAGCGCAGGCAGACGGCTCATGCAGTCTGCAACTACAGCCGCAGGCAGGGTGCGGAACGCCTCAACCCAGGGCGCGGCCTGTAAATCACGTTGTAAGAAAATACGGTTACCAACAGTCATAACAATCCTCGTTTAGTTCAGGCTGGCAACGGCAGCGGCAATCAGATCCGCGCCCTGTTGCAAGGCAGGTAAATCGGTAGCAATCGACAGGCGGAAATAAGGCGACAGGCCGTAAGCAGCCCCGGCCACCACAGCAACACCTGCGGTATCCAGCAACCACAGCACCACGTCGTTATCCGTGGACAGACGTTGCCCTTCCGCCGTGGTTTTCCCCAGCAGCCCCCCGCAGTTGACGTAAAGATAAAAGGCGCCTTCCGGCAGACGGCAGCTCAGCCCGGGAATAGCATTCAGACGTGCGGCCATATCGTCACGGCGCTGGCGGTAAACCTCCAGGCTGTGGGTGATAAATTCGGTACCGCTGTTCAGCGCCGCCAGTGCCGCAGCCTGGCTGACGGAGCTGGCGTTGCTGGTGGACTGCGATTGCAGCGTGCCCATCGCCGCGATCAATGCTTTAGGCCCGGTGGCATAACCGATACGCCAGCCGGTCATAGCGTAGGTTTTCGACACGCCGTTGACGATTAGGGTACGGTCAGCAAGGCGCGGCTCCACCTCCAGCAGATGCACATTCGGCGCATTGTCATAGCGGATATGCTCGTAGATATCGTCGGTCATGATCGCCAGATGCGGGTAATCCAGCAGCACATCGGCCAGCGCGCGCAGCTCGGCACGCGTATAGCTGGCACCGCTCGGGTTGGAAGGGGAGTTAATCAGCAGCCAGCGGCAGCGGCTGGTAATCGACGCACGCAGATTTTCCGGCGTCAGTTTGAACCCGTCCTGCTCGCTACAGGTGACAATCACCGGGCGGCCATCGCAGGCCAGCACCATATCCGGATAGGAAACCCAGAAAGGTGCCGGGATCAGCACTTCATCGCCGGTTTCCAGCGTAGCGGCAAAGGCGTTAAAAATGGCGCTCTTGGCCCCGTTGGTGACAATCACATCATCGGCATTTACCGTCAGGCGGTTCTCACGCAGGAACTTCTCTGCGATCGCCGCACGCAGTGCCGGGGTACCGTTATTCTGTGTATAGCGCGTTTCACCGCGCTCAATCGCGGCGCTGGCGGCCTGGCGGATCACCGCGGGCGTGTCAAAGTCCGGCTCACCCACCACCAGATTAACAATCGATTTTCCGGCACGTTTTAGCGCATTAGCGCGGTCGGAAGCGGTACTGCTCGGCGAGGGTTTAATGCGGGTAACGCGATTAGCAATATGGATGGCACTCATGGCAACACTCCGGTCGGTGGCGTAATAGCCTTAAGTTACGAACACCGGCGCGCTTCGGCTAAGAGGAGTTTGTTCTGATTCAAGAGCGAAAGCTTATGGATGGGGCAGAGCCATAAGCAAAAGCCATTTATTGGTGCAGCGCTGCATCACAGAACGGAGAAAAAGGATGTTAAAAAACGGTTAAAATAGCGATCTATCTCACTGTTTTACATATTAACTTTCTTGATGTGTCGGCGCTCACCCTTAGAGTGGTCTGGATCTTGCTATATTCCCCTTCACCCGATTGTTACCGCAGCGCAGTGCAGAAGAGGAAGGTCACGATGAATCTCAGGCGGCTCAAATACTTTATCAAAATTGTCGATGTCGGCAGTTTGACTCAGGCAGCTGATATTCTGCACATCGCGCAGCCTGCACTCAGCCAGCAGCTCGCATCGCTGGAAGGCGAAGTCAAACAGCAACTGCTGATCCGCACCAAACGCGGCGTCACGCCCACCGAGGCGGGCAATATTCTTTATGCGCACGCCCAGGCGATCCTGCGCCAGTGCGAACAGGCACAGAGTGCCATTGATGGTGCCGGGCAGGCACTGAGTGGGCAGGTGTCGGTCGGGCTGGCGCCCGGTACGGCGGCCTCGCTGCTGGCCCTGCCGCTGATGGAAGAAGTGCGTAAACAGCACCCGGGCATTTTGCTCTATTTTAATGAAAGCTTCGGCACCACCCTCAGTGAACTGATCATGAGCGGGCGTATGGATATGGCGGTGCTGTATGGCAACCGTCAGGTGCACGGGCTGGCGTATATCCCGCTGATGAAAGAGGACCTGTATCTGGTGACGCCGCAGGCCACCGCCAGCTTTGGTAAAACCGTTACCCTGCAAGAGATTGCACATCTGGAGCTGTTTCTGCCGCGTCCTTACAACATTATGCGCAAACTGGTCGATGAAGCCTTCGTGCAGAAAAACCTCTCTTACAGCGTAAAATGTGAAATTGAGTCAGCTTCTACGCTGGCACTGGCGCTGGATAATAACCTCGGTGCCACTATTCTGCCGGAGTCCATTGCGCGCAACATGGTGGCACAGGCCCATGCACGCATGGCGAAGATTGTCGACCCGGGCATTCAGGCGCCACTCTCATTTTGTACCTCAGATCACCTGCCGCTTTCACAGCCTGCCGAGGCGGTGAAAAAAATCCTGCTGGCGCTGATGGCCGAACGCACCCAGGACAATCGCCCACTGACGCTGGTAGGGTAAGGTCATCTTCTGAAGGAGGCGGCGATACTCTGTAGGGGTCGATCATCTTTTTCGATCGACCCGTGCTGATGGTATGCACCTCATGCACGCAAAATCTTAAGAGTAATAAGTCTGTCTTATCCCCCTAAAGCGAAACCCTCTTACAGACTGGCAGAACGACCGGGCTACAGTGGCCTTATGTCGGGCTTTCCGTTGACGGATATGATGTTGAGGATGAGGAATGGATCCAGCAGGTCAGTTACAGGCACCGCAAATCAGCTGGCTGGGCACCCACGCGCTGCTGTTTGAAGCGCCGGGGGCACTTTCACTAGTGAACCAGCAGCGCATCTGGGCGCTGGCAGACTACAGCGCCAGGCTGAACAGTATTCGCGGCGTGGTTCCGGGGATGAACAACCTGATGCTGGTGTTCGGGCCACAGTGGTGCGGGGCCGAATCGCTGCCGGAACAGCTGCTGCGCCAGTGGGAGCGGGGGGAGAGTAAAACCTTCTCTGGGCGCATCATCGAACTGAACGTCATCTACGGTGGCGAACCGGGGCCGCATATCTGCGATGTGGCGGAACACACCGGTATGACGATTCAGGAAATCGTTCAGCGTCACAGCGAACCCCTCTATCCGGTTTATGCCCTCGGTAGCCATCCGGGTTACTGCTATCTCGGCAATATGGACCCGCAGATCGCCACGCCACGTCGCAGTACCCCGGTGCAGAGCATTCCCGGTGGTTCAGTGTCGATTGGCGGTGTGCAGACGGGCGTTTCCGCCTCCGCCGGACCGAGCGGCTGGAACACCATCGGCCGCACGGATTTTATCTTCTTTGATGCCCACGCTGAACCGCCGGTGCGTTTGCAGCCCGGTGACAGCATTCGTTTTCGCGTGGAAAAGGTGCTGGCATGATCGAAATTGAACGCACCACACCGCTCACCAGCGTGCAGGATAATGGTCGCTTCGGCGCGCTGCATTACGGCGTCGGTACGGCGGGGGTGATGGACCCTCTGGCGCTGCGCCTCGGTAATGCGCTGCTGGGTAATCACCCGGACGACGCAGTGATTGAAGTCCCGCTGTTTCCTTTCCGTGTCCGTTTTCATAGCGATGGCCTGTTTGCGCTCAGCGGCGGTGACAGCCAGGCCTCGCTGGACGGAAAGCCGGTTCCCGCATGGTGGGTGGCACACGCCCGCGCAGGCCAAGTGCTGACGCTCAATGCCTCGCGTTTTTCCGCCCGCAGCTATCTGCACCTGCCGGGTGGGGTGGATGTTCCCCGGGTGCTCGGTTCGCGCAGCACGCAGTTACGCGGTGAATTTGGCGGCTGGCAGGGACGCGGCCTCAGCGCAGGCGACCGGCTGAACGCCCGCACCCCTGACTATCGTGGTGCCTCTGACTTCGGTATTCCCTCACCACGACTGACGTTGCAAGCAGGCTCATTGCATGTGCCGCACATCCGCGTGCTGCCCGCGGCCGAATACACCCGCTTCACGGCGGAATCTGTCCAGCGCTTTTGGCAGCAGTCGTGGCGTATCACACCGCAAAGCAACCGCTACGGCTACCGGTTGGAAGGCGAAGGGCTGGTGGCAAAAGTGCCGCTGGAGATGCGTTCTCACGGCATCATCCCTGGCGTTATCCAGGTTACCCATAGCGGCCAGCCGATTATTCAGATGCGTGATGCGCAACCCAGCGGAGGCTATCCGAAACTGGGGACGGTGATAGACGCCGACATGTGGCTGTTGGGACAGGTGCCGGTGGGCAGCCAGGTACGTTTTGTGGAAGTGGATCTGCTTCAGGCGCAGCAGGCACAGCAGGAGCAGGACCGCTGGCTGGATAACCTGTGTCATCAGATTGAACGTTACCGCCGCAGCGCGGGCTGACCCGATAAAAGGAGAACGAATGTTAGCATTTCGAGAGTTACAGGGCCTGGTCAATCAGATGCAGCGTAGCGGCCTGACCAGCCTGCAAATTAACAGCGCGGACTATGCCATTCGCATGACCTGTCAGCCGGGAAGTCAGCGGCCCGTCGCTGCCCCCGAACCGGTTGCTGCCATAGCGGTGCCCGTCATGCCGGTTGCCGTCACGGCACCGATGCCGGGCCGCCTCTGGTTACAGGACCCGTTGAGCGGTAAAAACGTCGGCCCCGTTTCCGGGCCGGTGGAAGCAGGCTGCCTGCTGGCGCTGGTTCAGGCCGGGCCGCTTTGCCTGCCGGTCCGTGCGCCGCAGGACGGCATCCTGACTAGCATTGAGGCGACACAAGGTCAGGCAGTGGAGTACGCCCAGGCGCTGATGCAATTGCTGCCGCAGGAAAAACCACAGACAGAGGAACAGAGCCATGCGCAGCATCGATCTTAACGCCGATCTCGGCGAAGGCTTTGGCGACTACACCCTCGGGGATGATGCCGGACTGATGGCACTGATCAGCTCGGCGAACGTGGCCTGCGGATTTCATGCGGGCGACGCCACCATTATGGCTTGCAGCGTCGCGCTGGCGAAACAGCACGGTGTTGACCTGGGTGCCCACGTTGGTTTCCCGGATTTACAGGGGTTTGGTCGCCGCCGGATGCAGATCGACCCGGCGCGGCTTGCGCACGATGTCACCTATCAACTGGGGGCATTATCCGGCTTTGCCCGTGCCGCCGACTATCCGCTGACGCACATGAGCTTTCACGGCGCACTGGGCAATATGGCGGCAGAAGAGGAGGCGCTGGCACGGCCGCTGTTACAGGCGGTGCAGGCTTTTGATCCCGCACTGATTATCAGCACCACGCCGGGCAATGCCGTTGAACGCTGCGCACGGGCGCTGGGGCTGCATGTCGCCTGCACCTTCCTTGCCGACCGGGCTTTTCAGGCCAATGGCCTGCTGGTGCCGCGGGGGGCGCCGGGGGCCGTTATTCATGATGTTGAAGAGGTAAGCCGCCGGGTGATTGACCTGCTGACCACCGGGTCCATCACCGCCATCGACGGCACGCGGCTGCCGATGAATGTGTCCTCCATTTTATTGCACGGTGACACGCCGGGGGCGCTGGCACTGATTGCGCGTCTGCGCCGGGATATCCAGGCAAATGGCGGAGAAATCAGATCGCTGTCACAACAAAAAGCCCGTTAAGCCCGGTTATAAGAGTGGCTTATTGCCACAAAGGCTTAACCTCTTACCCCCTGGTAAGCCCAGGGGGATAGAGTCAAAACACCAGAAGAATAACAGGAGTGCATTATGCCTTTTTCAGATTACAAAACGGCCCTGGTCACCGGCGCATCCGCCGGCATGGGGGAAGCCATCGTCGAGCGCCTGTGCAAAGAGGGCATTGTGGTGCATGCGCTGGCACGCCGCAGTGATGAGCTGGATCGCCTGGCTGCCCGGACCGGTTGTATTCCCCACGTAGTGGATGTTGCAGATGTTAACGCACTGACCGAAGTCTGCCGCGACCTGCCGATCGATATTCTGGTCAACAACGCCGGTGTTTCACATCCTGGCTCCATTCTTAGTGCCGAAGAGCAGCATGTTGACACCCAGGTGGATGTGAATCTGCGTGCCGTGCTGCATCTCTGCCGCCTGCTGGTGCCGGGCATGATGGAGCGCGACTGCGGGCATGTGATCAACATTACGTCGATTGCGGCGATCTACAACTTCGGTGGCAACTCGATTTACCACGCCACGAAAGCAGGTGTGCATGCGCTCTCGCGTCAGCTGCGCGTCGACTGTTATGGCAAACGTGTGCGTATCACCGAAATCTGTCCTGGCCGGGTGGCGACCGATATCTTCGGTAACGTGTCCGGTGATAAAGAGGGGGCGCGCCGTCAGTTTATCGACGGCTTCGAACTGCCGCAGGCCAAAGATATCGCCGATACCGTTGCCTTCGCGCTGGCCGCCCCGGTGGCGGTGAATATCGGTCATATCGAGATCACGCCGACGCTTCAGGTGCCGGGTGGGTTGTCAACCATGCGTCCTGGTGATGCCATCCGCTGACAAGCCGATTAACTGAGGGCAAGCGACAATGAACGGTTCACTTGATTTTAGCGTCATTCTGCATGGCCAGTACGGGCAGATGATCATCGACGGCATGCTGCTGACGCTGCAACTGGCGCTGGGTTCCTGGCTGCTGGCGATGGTACTGGCGATGCTGCTGGTGGTGATCCGCCTCAGTAACCTGCGCGTATTGCAGTGGCTGGTGGCCGCTTATGTCTCGTATCACCGCAATGTGCCCACGCTGATCCAGCTGATGATGTGGTATTTCGCCATTCCCACGCTGCTGCCGGAATCGGTGCAGATGTGGCTGAATGATTTCAACGCCGAATTTGTCTTCTCACTGGTGGCGCTGGGGCTGTGCCAGGCGGCGTATTTTTCCGAGGACATCCGCAGCGGCCTGCGTGCCACGCCGGAGGGGCAGACGGAAGCCGCCCGCGCCCTCGGCATGGGATATATGCAGTCGATGCATCTGATCATTCTGCCGCAGGGCATTCGTAATGCGTTGCCTGCGCTGATTAACCACACGGTGCTGCTGTTTAAAAATACCAGTCTGGCGATGGTGATTGGCGTGGCAGACCTGACCTACGTGACGCGGGAAATCGAAAACTACACCTTCCGTACCTTTGAAGCATACCTGGTGTCGACGCTCTGTTACCTGTTCTTCTCTCTGTTGTTGATGGGCGCGGGTGCGCTGCTGGCGCAACGTTTCCAACGTGTCTATGCGAGGTAACGTCTGATGACGGAAATGCTGACGATTTTACAGCAGAACGGCATGTTGTTCCTGATGGGGCAGTATCCGAACGGCCCGCTGGGCGGGGTGCTCTGTACCTTACTGGTGTCAGTACTGGCGATTGTGTTTGCGCTGCCGCTCGGCGTACTGCTGAGCGTGGCACGTGTTTCACCTTACCGCTGGCTGCGCTGGCCAGCGACTGCCTGGGTGTACGTGCTGCGCGGCATCCCGCTGCTGATGGTGGTGTTCTGGACCTACTTTTGTCTGCCGCTGTTACTGGGGCACACCCTGAGCGGCTTCGGCACCATGCTGATCACCCTGGTGATCTATGAAAGTGCCTATATCGCGGAGATCGTCCGTGCCGGTATCCAGGCACTGCCGCCGGGGCAGTACGAGGCATCACGTGCGCTGGGCATGAGCTACACCCGCACCTTCCGTCTGGTGATCCTGCCGCAGGCGCTCTACAACATGTTACCAAGCCTGGTCAGCCAGCTGGTCTCGATTATTAAAGACAGCACGCTGGGCTATGTGATCAACGTTCCTGAGCTGACCTTTGCGGCCAACCAGGTCAACAACCAGCTGCTGACTAAACCTTTCCAGGTGTTTGCCATTGTGGCACTGAGCTATTACATCATCTGTTTCAGTCTGACGTGGCTGGCGAACTGGCTGGAGCGGCGCATTGCGCAGAAACGTAATCGCAGCCATCCAGTGGCCTCTTCACAGTCCGGCACGTTGCTGGTGACCAAACCCGTTATTGAGGAGTAAGGCATGCATCCGATTATCCGGTTTAATCAGGTTAATAAGTGGTATGGCGCGTATCACGCTCTGGCCGATCTCAACGCGGAAGTGAACAGCGGTGAGGTGGTGGTGGTGTGTGGCCCGTCCGGTTCTGGCAAATCTACCCTGATCCGCACCGTCAACCGCCTGGAGCCGATCCAGGAGGGGCAGATCGTGTTCGATGGTCATGATATTCACGGCAGCGGCATGCAGCAGAACAAGCTGCGGGCGCGCATTGGCTTTGTGTTCCAGAGTTTTAACCTGTTCCCGCATCTGTCGGTGGTCGACAACGTGATGCTTTCACCCGTGAAAGTGCTGGGGATGAAGCGCAGTGAAGCGAAGCAACAGGCGCTGGCTTTACTCGACCGCGTGGGTCTTGCACACAAAGCCAATGCCTGGCCCGCTCAGCTCTCCGGTGGGCAACAACAGCGCGTGGCGATTGCCCGGGCGCTGGCAATGAAGCCCCCGGTGATGCTGTTTGATGAACCGACATCGGCGCTTGACCCGGAAATGGTCGGGGAAGTGCTGAACGTGATGCGCGGTCTGGCACGGGATGGCATGACCATGATGTGTGTGACACACGAAATGAATTTTGCCCGCGAAGTGGCGGACACGGTCTGGTTTATGGATGAAGGAAAGATCCTCGAAAAAGCCCGACCTGAAGACTTTTTTACCCGGCCCGCACATGAGCGCGCCCAGCGTTTCCTGACCGATCTGCGTCAGCACTGATCTCACCTGCACATTAACGGAGTCTGTCGATGATGAATAAGAAACTTCCGCTGTCGTGGGCGATCTGCCTGCCCTTACTGCTGAGTGCCACCCTGTCTGCGCAGGCTGATACGCTGTCTGATATTGCCAGCCGTGGTCAGCTTAACTGTGGCGTTTACGCTGATGTCCCGCCGTTCTCCTCACCGGATCCGAAAACCCGTCAGCTGGTGGGGATGGATGTTGACCTGTGCCAGGCGCTGGCGGGTCAACTGGGAGTCAAGGTGAACCTGATGCCGGTTTCCGTCGAAGCCCGTATCGCGGTGCTGACGACCGGGCGCGTGGATGTGCTGATCGCCAACCTCGCTTACACCAAAAGCCGTGCTGCGCAGATCCAGTTCAGCGATCCGTACTACATTGCGAAAGAGGTGCTGGTGGTGAAAAGCCCCAATGCCGATAAAACCCCGGCAGACTTCAAAGGCAAGCGCCTGAGTTCAACGAAAGGTTCCACCTCAGAACAATCCATTCGCATGGCGCAGGCTAAGCCGGTGACGTTCCAGGATACCGCATCGGCCTACTTAGCACTGCAACAGAATAAATCCGTGGGTTTTGTCACCAACGGTATGACCGCCACTCAACTGGTGAACCGCGCTGCGGCTGACAATATCAAGCTGGCGATGATCAAAGAGCCGATGGCGCTGGAACCGGTCGCCGTTGGGATGAAAAAAGGCGATGAGGCGCTGCTGACCAAAGTGAATGCCGGATTGAGGGCGATGGAGCAGGGTGGTGAAATTGACCGCATCTGGAACCGCTGGCTGGGGCCGGACACCGAATACAAAATGGTGCGTGAAGAGAAAGTGCAGCCGCTGAGTGAGCTGAAATTCGTGCCGCTGGAGTAGCACGGGAGGGACTTCCCCTGACCCGGGGTGATGGTCTGCACGACGGTCAACGTTAAGGTCAACGTCAAGGTCAACGTCAAGGTCAACGTTAAGGTCAACGTCAAGGGCGTTTCGCTTTCCCGCTGCGCGGGCTGAGCGACCAAAGGGCGGCAGTCGCCCCGCCCTTTGGAATCCGGGCTTGCGGCAGGCGCTGCGTCCACTGCGTGGATACCTTCGCAAGCGCCGTTCACCGACGTACCGGTCGTGACGGCACATCCCTGTGCCGGCTCTCCCTCTCACCGCCGTCCTGGCGGTTCGTCCTGGTTCACTGCGCTTCCTCAGCGCTGCTGAATGCCGCCTCAACGTCAAAATCCAAACCCAGGTCAAAAACCCAAATTAATCAGCAGAGTCAGTTATGTCGTGGCAGTTTTAAAACCCACTGCGAGCAACGGTTCTGCGGGGATGGGGCCAGTTTGAGGTAAGCCGGACGTCACGCGGCAGGGACGCCGCGTGCCGAGGCCCGCAGGGATGCGTCTTTTGCCGATCCGGCGTGCTCAAACTGGCCCCGAACCTGAAGCCAGACTGCCAGCCATTCATTTTTGTGGGGCTCACTCAGGGGACGACCTTTTTTTCGGTCGTCCCCTGAGGTCAGCTGGTTGCCGGAACAGAGGCGTACCTCGACGTTTATTCGCTAAAACATGCGAGCCAGATCCCATTTTGTTATGGGAGTCATTGCCAGTTAATGCCGGAAATGATGATAATCGCGGCGCAACGGCTTTACAGGTTGCCCCCATTTTTTATTGCGGCATGTCACTGGTAAAGCAGGCAAGACCAAAATAAAAATGCATGACCTCTTTATTGAGGCGCATTTTTATTTTGGTCTTTTTTTTTGGTTTTTTTTGAGGGAATACCGTGGATTATAAAAAACTCGGCCATGAGATTTTAGCTCTCAGCGGCGGCAAAAATAACATCAGCAGGCTCACTCACTGTGCGACACGTCTGCGTCTTGAGTTCAGCGACCGCAGCCGGGTACAGGAGACGGAAATTGAAAAACTTCCGGGTGTGATCGGCGTGGTGGAAAGCGGCGGCCAGTTCCAGATTGTTGTGGGAAACCAGGTGCAGCAGACCTACCGTACGATGCTGGATGCTATTGGCAATGCCGCGCCAGGCGGCAAACCTGCGGCGGCAAAAGGCGGAATTTTCAGCCAGATTATCAGCGTGATTTCCACCACGTTCACCCCGGTTATCCCGGCAATCACCGGTGCCGGGATGATCAAAGCCCTGCTGGCGATTCTGAAACTGTGCGGGCTGATCAGCGTCAGCAGCACCACCTATCAGCTACTGGATACCATTGCTGATGCCGCCTTCTTCTTCCTGCCAGTGCTGCTGGCCTACGGTGCGGCGATTAAGTTTTCCTGCAACCCCATCCTTGCCATGACGATTGCCGGGGCGATGCTGCACCCCAACCTGGCGCAAATGCTGGCGAAAGGCGGGGAGATCACCTTTATCGGGATCGACGTTCGTCTGGCCGATTATGCCGGCTCCGTGCTGCCTATCATCTTTACCGTGTGGATCATGTCGTGGGTGGAACGCTTTGCTGAACGCGTGTCGCCGTCGATGATCACCTTCTTTATCAAACCGATGATTGTGCTGCTGGTGACGGCACCGCTGGCGCTGGTGGCGATAGGGCCGTTTGGGATTTTACTCAATGACCTGGTGGCGAGCGGCGCGGCGGCGATTAACGGCAAGGCCAGCTGGCTGATTCCAATGCTGATGGGCGGGCTGCAACCCTTCCTGGTGATCACCGGCACTGCCTGGGCGATGACACCGATTGCCACCATGCAGCTGACCCGCCAGGGATTTGAGACGATTAACGGCCCCGGTATGCTGGCCTCCAATATTGCCCAGGGGGCGGCGACGCTCTGTGTTGCACTGAAAACCAAAAATAAAGATCTGAAACAGCTGGCATCGTCCTCCGGTTTTACCGCGCTGCTGGGGATTACTGAACCGTCGTTATACGGGGTGACGCTGAAGTTAAAACGCCCGCTGATTGCCGCGATGATCGGCGGCGGCTGTGCCGGAATCTATGCCGGGTTAAGTGGGCTGGTGCGCTACGCCTTCGTCTCACCGGGCCTGGCGGCGTTGCCAGCGTTTATTGGTGAAAACCCGATGAATATTGTGCATGCGCTGGTGACCTGCCTGATCGCGGTGGTCGTCGCCTTTGCGCTGACCTGGATACTGGGTTTTGATGATCCCAAAGCCGCGGATGAAGCGACTGCCGAACCTGTGCCGGTGCAGGCAGCAGGCGTCTCGCCATCAACTCAGGTGAGTGAAACCCTGCACAGTCCTCTGAGCGGGCGCGTGCTGCCGCTGTCGGCAGTACCGGACGACGTTTTTTCTCAGGGCCTGTTAGGCCAGGGCGTGGCCATTGTGCCGGATCGCGGTGAACTGCTCTCGCCGGTTAATGGGGTGGTCGTGACCTTTCTGCCGTCGAAGCATGCCGTGGGAATTTTGTCGGACAGTGGCGCAGAGGTGTTGATCCACGTCGGAATCGATACCGTCAATCTGAACGGCACATTTTTCACCTCCTCATTACAGGTGGGCGACCGTGTGCAGACGGGGGATGTGCTGGTGACCTTTGATTGCGCAGCCATTACCGCCGCGGGATATGAACTGATTACCCCGGTGCTGGTGGTCAACAGTGATGGCTATCAGATCGTGCAGAATCTGGCTACAGACCAGGTCAATGGCGGCTCAGCGTTGCTGGCCCTGACCCCAAAACAACAAGCGAGCGTATCATGATTTATCAACAATCCCAGCCTTTCCCGGACGGCTTCTTGTGGGGGGCATCCACCTCTGCCTATCAGGTAGAAGGTGCATGGAATGAAGACGGCAAAAGCCCGTCGATTATCGATATGTGCCAGCACCCGCAGGAGACGGCAGATTTTACCGTTGCCAGCGACCACTATCATCGCTGCATCGAAGATGTACAGCTTTTCGCCGAGCTCGGACTGAAAGCCTATCGCTTCTCCATCGCCTGGACGCGCATCATTCCCGGCGGCGTCGGTGAGGTGAATGCGCCGGGGCTGGCGTTCTATGAGCGACTGATTGATGAACTGAACCGTCACGGCATTGAGCCGATTGCCACGCTTTATCACTTTGACCTGCCCTGGTGCCTGGAGGAACAGGGCGGGTGGGAGAACCGCGCAACGATAGCGGCATTTGTTGAGTATGCGCGTACGCTGTTCAGCCATTTTGGCGGCAAAGTGAAACACTGGCTGACTATCAACGAACAGAACACCATGATCCTGCATCCGGGTGCCATTGGCCTGCCACCCGGTGGTGAGCTGCCGTCGCCAGCGTCCCTCTGGCAGCAAAATCATCATATGATGCTGGCCCAGGCACAGGTGATGGCGCTGTGTCATCAGATGTTGCCCGACAGCAAAATTGGCCCGGCGATCAATACCACGTCAATGTATCAGGCCACATGCCGCCCGGAAGATGCTATCGCCGCGCATAACTGGGAAACCCTGCGCTGCTGGAGTTTTCTTGATGTGGCGGTGCACGGGCGCTATAACGCGCTGGCCTGGCGTTATCTGCAGGATCGCGGTCTTGCCCCACAGATGGCCGCCGGGGATGCTGAGATTTTACGCCAGGGTAAACCGGATTTTATTGCGATTAACTACTACTCGACCGCCACCATCGCCGCCAGTCAGGGTGATGCGTCGGATATCAGCGCACGTGCCGGTGACCAGCAAATCATGCTGGGCGAACCGGGTGTCTATCGGGCAGCCGAAAATCCCTGGGTGGAGAAAACACCGTATGGCTGGGTGGTTGATCCGGTCGGGCTGCGTCTGACGTTGCGTAAAACCTGGGAACGCTATCATTTGCCGATTCTGATCACAGAAAACGGGATGGGCGCGCCGGATGTGCTGGAGGAAGGCGATATCATTGCCGATGATTATCGTATCGATTTTTTGCGTCAGCACATCGCGCAAATGCAGCTGGCGATAGCGGATGGCGTGTCGCTGATGGGGTATTGCCCGTGGTCAGCCATCGATGTGGTCAGTACGCATCAGGGCTATGGTAAACGCTACGGCTTTATATATGTGGATCGCGGCGAGCATGACGTGAAAGATCTACGGCGTATCCGCAAGGCCAGCTTCGGCTGGTATCAGCGGGTGATTGCCAGCAACGGCGCGACCCGGTAAAACAGAGCGCACAATCAGCAGCACAGGGGCCGGATGGCAGCACGATGGATAAAATGACCGTAGCAAAGGTGCTGAATAACAGTCTGGTGCTCTCCAGCACCGCTGACCATGACGAAGTCATCGTGATGGGGAAGGGCATCGGCTTTAACAGTAAGGTGGGTGATACGCTGGATGCGTCACAGATTGAGAAGATCTTTATCGTGCAGGGAAGCCAGACCCGCCGCGACTATCTGCGGGTGATTGAAAACGCGCCGGAGTCTTTGCTGCCGCTGGTGCAGGAGCTGCTCGATCGTGCCAGCGCCCAGTTAAACAGCCGGCTGAGTGAGCAGCTGTTTTTTACGCTGGTGGACCATATCAGCTTTGCTGTTGAGCGTTTTACAAAAGGGATTGCCATCCAGAACCGGCTGCTGTTTGAGGTAAAACGTTTTTATCCGCGTGAATTTGCCGTGGCGCAACAGGCGGTGCGGCAGCTTAACCAGCAGTTGAATATTGACCTGCCGGAAGAGGAGGCCGGGAATATTGCCTTCCATCTGGTTAACGGGCAAACCGATGTGCAAAACATGGAAACCACGCTGCTGTCGGTGAAGATGCTGAAAGATATTTTCAATATCATCAAGTATCACTTTCGCGTGGAGATCAACCGGGACTCCCTGAACTACCAGCGCTTCCTGACCCACCTGCAATTTTTTATTCAACGGATGGTGGAGGGGCGGCAGATCGCCAATAAAGACGATTTTATTTTCACCCAGGTCAAGGCTGAATATCCCGATCACTATCGCGCCAGTCAGCTGATTGGCGAATATGTGTTTAACCTGTTGCAGGTGTCATTAACCAACGATGAGCTGCTGTATCTGATTATTCATCTGGTGCGCATTGTGACGCCGGATGAGGATCTGCCCCAAACAGAATAAGTCCGGCTAGCGGCCGGATTATTTTCTTTTGTGGGCGACAGACATCATCGTGCGGTTGAGCTGTTGCTCGGCATGAGCATAATCACTTTGCGCCACCACCACGAACAGGGCATCCAGAATGTTGAGCTGGGCGACGCGTGCGGCGGCGTTTTCACCGGTGAGTGGAGACCCCCGTGCCGTGGAGCACAATACCGTATCGGCCAGATTGGCCAGCGGCGAGCCGGAATAATTAGTAATAGCGATCACCGGCACCTGGTTGGCCTGTGCGGCTTTAACGGCTTCGAGAATATCTTTGGTCTGGCCGGAATGCGAAATCGCCAGCACCACATCATTTTTACCCAGTAATGAGGCTGACATCAGCATCATATGGGGATCATCCCAGGCGGTGGCGCGCGCACCAATACGCAGAAATTTATGCACCGCATCGCGGGCGATTTGTGCTGACCCTCCGAAGCCATAAAAATCACGCTGTTGCGCTTTCGCCAGCAGTTCGGCAGCACGTTCAAAGGCTTTCATATCGAGGATCGCCAGGGTTTCTTCCAGCGCCTGCGCCGAAGTGCGAAACACCTTGGTGACAATTTCCGCTGCCGTATCCGTCGGGGAGACTTCCTGATGCATTTCGGTGATCGGCAGGCGATTATATTCCGCCGCTTTACTGCGCAACTCTCTGAAGCCACTGAAGCCCAGTTTTTTTGCTGTTTTGACCACCATGGCTTCAGACATGTCGCACTGGCTGGCCACGTCTTTCAGGGCAACCCGTTCATGAAAGTCGTTTGAGAGCACCGCGTTGACCAGTTTCGTTTCCAGCGGGGTCAGCAGCGACACCATCATGCGTAACCGGGGGCCAATCGAACTTGCATCATCGGCAGAGTTGACCATGAGACACCTTATTTCCTTACTCAGTGTGTTAACGCGTAAACATATCATGACCCATAGAGTGGGGCTAATGTAATGATTTCCCACATTGATCGGGTGACGATCAATGTGGGTCATCTGTACGTCCATGAGGGGTCGTCAGACCTTATAAGCCCGTGTCGCCGTCTTCGCTTTCGCGCGTTCAGACATCCACTCTTTCAGCACCAGACCGCCGGAGGCCAGCAGCAGGATCGCCCCCCACAGCGCCAGCGTAATAAACTGGCTGAGATCGAGCAGGATGGATGCCGTCGACATCAGTTGCAGGATCAGCAGCGACAGGATCACGCCGCTCACTCTGCCAAATCCCCCTAAGGGATCTACGCCACCCAGCACCACTGCGAGGATCGCCACCAGCAGGTAGCTTTCACCATAGGCCGCATTAGCCGAATCGAAGCGTGCCATCATGATGATCCCTGCGACACCGGCTAACAGGGAAGCGATCAGGTAGACCCAGACCAGACTGCGTCGTGTATTGATGCCGGAATACTGTGCTGCCCGCTCGTTGGAACCTATCATCGCAATAGCATTACCCAGCGGGGTTTTATTGACGAAGATGCTTAACGGGACGATGACGGCGGCAAAAATAAGCAGCGCCACGGGAATGCCGAGCAGCGTGCCATTACCGATAAAGACAATCGGCTCAGGGAAACCGGAGATCACATTGCCATGGCTGATACCAATCGCCAGCCCTTTCGCCGCGGTCATGGTGCCGAGGGTGGCCAGCATCGGTGGCACTCGCACGTACGCCACCAGTATGCCGTTGAGCAAGCCTACCAGCGCGGCGACCACCAGCCCGGCACCGATCGCCGCAAACTGGACCATGCCCCAGGCCACACCCTGAGTTTCAGGGATCAGAGCGGCCAGCATATAGGCCACCGTCAGGGCGCACAGGTTAGCCGTGGCGATAATCGACAGGTCGATACCGCCAGACAGCATCGGGATCATCATGGCCAGCGCCAGGAATCCCAGCTCGGGGAGCTGAAAGCCCATCGACTGCAGCCCGGCGATGCCAAACAGTTTGTTGCCTTCCAGCAGGCCAAGGCCGATGACCATCAGGGCCAGCATCACCAGCAGGCGGGCATTGGTGGCCCCTACGCGGTGATGCAGGTTATCTAACAGGCTGTTGTTATGATTTTTCATGATGCCACTCCGGGTTCTGCCTGCTTGTGACGTTTGCGCGTTTCTCTCGCCATCATGATCATCGCGGTGATGATCACCAGACCGGTACTGAACAGCGACCAGTACGACGACACGCCGAGCAGGATCAGCCCATTTTGCAGAATCGCGATCAGCGCCAGCCCGAGTACGGTACCCAGCACCGTACCGGAACCGCCGGTCAGACTGGCACCGCCAATGACCACGGCCGCCACCACATCCAGTTCGCGTCCGACCAGCGCGGTAGGCGATACGGATTGCACCAGTTGCGCCTGCACCAGTGACGCAATGCCTGCCAGCGCCCCCATATAGCCGTATACCAGCATATTCAATCGGTAAACGTTAAACCCCACGCGCTGCGCCGCATCAGGATTGCCGCCCATGGCGTAGATTTGACGGCCTACATTGCTGCGGTTAAGCAGCAGCCAGGTCAGCAGGAAGGCCAGGAACATGGCGATAATCTGGAAGTTCACGGCGTAAGGAATGCCGTCAGCATCGGTATGAAAAACAAATTCAAAGCCCGCCGTAAACCAGTCCGGCAGGGCAAAGATGTCAGCACCGCCGGTGACGGTCAGTAAAATGCCAAAGAACACGTTCAGCGTGGCGATGGTGATAATCAGCGCCGAGGTTCTGAGCGAATTCACCAGCAGGCCGTTAATCAGCCCAAGTGCGACCCCGAGCCCGACAGCGATGGCGAAAACCCCCACCCAGCCGATGCCGTAGTGGTTGGCCACCGTCAGTGCGGCAAACTGAGTAATCGAGGCCGTGGCCGCAAAGGAGATATCAATGCCTCCCGTGATGATCACCACCAGCAGGCCGACGGCGAGGATACCGATAAATGATGTTGCCCCAAGGACATCCACCAGGTTTTGCAGCGAGGCAAACTCCGGGGTGAACAGGGTGAGGAAGATCACCATCAGCGTGATAACAATCAGCAACCGGCACTCGTGGGTGTGGATGAAACGCTGGAAAAAATCACGCATTGACCGCCTCCTTCAATTCTTCTTCCGAGCAGCGACCTGGAATATATTCGCCGTTAAGCCGCCCGGCACGCATTACCAGCACGCGATCGCTGTGATAGTAAATTTCCGGGATTTCATCCGAAATCATGATGATGGCAATGCCCTGTGCGGCAAGGTTTCTGATTACGGCGTAAATTCCGTCTTTGGCGTGGATGTCCACGCCGACGGTCGGGCTGTCGAGTATTAGCAGGCTGGGGTTCGTCGCCAGCCATTTGGCGAGCACCACGCGCTGCTGGTTGCCGCCGGACAGCGTTTTCACTTTGTTCTCAGGATTGCCTGCTTTGATGGTCAGGGCGTCGATGCCGTGACGCACGGTGTCTGCATAGAGATCATCACGAATAAAACCGATTTTGTTGACCAGTTTTTCAATCACCGACAGGGTGATATTGGTGCTGATGGACTGTTCCAACACCAGCCCGAGTGCCAGGCGATCTTCTGACAGATAAGCGATGCCGCGTTGAATGGCATCCCTGTTGGATCGCATTACTGCGACTTCACCATTCACGATAATCTCACCCTGTTCAGGGCGGGTGAGGCCAAACAGCGACAGCGCCAGCTCAGTGCGCCCGGAGCCGAGTAACCCGGTCAGACCAAGGATTTCGCCCCGGCGGACATCAAGGGTAATGTCGTGATATTCATCTTTGCGAGACAGCCCGCGAACCTCCAGCACGGTGTCGGTTTCCGGGCGATCTTTGGCAGCACACTGGTAGCTGAACTCTTTACCGGTCATCAGGGTGGCCAGCTTGCGGTCGGACATCTCTCTGGCATCATAAGTGCCGAGCATTTTGCCATCGCGCATCACGGTAACCCGGTCGGCAATTTCCAGCACTTCATCCAGACGGTGACTGACGAAAACGATGGTGATACCGCGTTCTTTCAGTTGCAGTGTCAGCTTCAGCAGGGCATCCACTTCGTGACGCGTCAGCGAGGAGGTGGGTTCATCCATAATCACCAGCCGCGCATCGGCAGCCATTGCCCGGCAGATAGCGACCAGCTGGCGTTGCGCGATAGAAATATCGGCCACTTTGTCGCCGAGTGGCAGCGAAACGCCGATGCGCTGCATGGCATCGCGGGCGAGCTGATGAACCTGTTTCCAGTTCACCTGGCGCAGGCCCCCCGCGTGCAGACCAATGGCAATGTTCTCGGCCACGGTCAGGTTGGGAAACAGTGACAGATCCTGATAAATCACCTGAACGCCAAGGCGGGTGCTTTCTACCGGCGTCAGGTGACTGATGCGATCCCCGGCAATGGTAATGTGCCCGCCGGGTTCAGGTTGATGCACCCCGGACATGATTTTAATGAGTGTGGATTTACCGCAGCCATTCTGCCCGCACAGGCAGTGCACCTCGCCTTTTTCTAGCGTGAGATTGACGTTCGACAGGGCATGAACCCCGCCAAATATTTTTGATATTCCATTCAGCTGTAAAAAAACGGACATCAGGCTACCCCTTTCATTAATTTAGGGTACAAGGAATCGGCATCGGGCTCCCTGGAGCCCGATGCCTGTCAATAATTAACGGTGTGTTTTAGAGTCCGAGCTTGATCAGGTCCGCGATGTTATCTTTGGTGATCATCAGAATTCGATCCACCATCACCACGTTGTTTTCGGTATCGACCGTGGCTTTACCCAGGCCCGGGATAGTCATACCGGTTTCAAATTTTGTATTATCCAGCGCCAGTCGTGCCACGGATGTCATCGCCAGCCCAGCTTCTTTCGGGTTCCAGAGGAAGCCTTCGCGGATCACGCCCGACAGAATGTAGGCCCGTGCCTGGGAAGGGATGGTGGTTCCCACCAGCGCGATTTTCTTCTCTAAATGGCGTTTTTTCAGCACGTTACCTGCACCGATCGGCCCGTTGGACCCCATCGACATAATGCCTGTGACTTTAGGATAGGCTTTCAAAATATCCTGGGTGACGCGCTCAGACTCATCGATAAAGTCAGCCCCCGGGAAACGGTCGGCGGCCAGACGCATATCAGGGTAGTGCGCTTTCTGATAAGCGATGGCGGCATCAGCCCACTGGTTATGGCCGGTGGTGGTCAGCGTGCCGACCAGCACGACATAATCCCCTTTTTCACCCATTTCACGTGCCAGCGCTTTCATCTGTGCTTCACCATAGGCCTGGGCGCTCATCAGCTCCACATCCCAGGTTTTCCCCGGCTGGTTTGGCCCTTCCTGGGTGATCACCATGATCCCGGCATCTCGTGCGCGTTTTACCACCTGCGCGGTCACTTTCGTATCCAGCGGGACCAGCCCTATTACGTCCACTTTCTTGGCGATCAGGTCCTCAATCAGTTTGACCTGCTGTGCCGGGTCGGCACGGGTCGGGCCGACCATGGAGGTTTTGAGGTTGAACTGTTTGCCGCCTTCCTCCAGCCCCTGGTTGAGGATGTTGAACCACGGAACGCCCACGGTCTTCACGACGGTAACCATGGTTTTTGTCTCGGCAGCGGCAGCGATGCCTGACCAGCCAATCCCTGCGGTCATGGATATCAGGACAGATAAACTCATTAATTTAACAAGGATGCGACGATTCATTTTTAACCCACTTATTTATTGTTGATATCGGCAAAAATTAACCTTTCAGGACGAGGTGTGCGCGTCGTTAGCGTGTAGGGCAAAAACGAACACGTCTTCTCTTTGTGCCAGGAACAAACCGCATTAAATGTCCGTCTGACGACATCGACTTTACTGAAAAAACTTTCAAAGTAAATTTATTGCTCTACCAAAGTGTCCTTATTTGATTCAGCTCACACCTCCGTTTTGCAATTTCGGCAAAAACGCTAACGCGAAGTGCGGATGATCGCGTCTTTCATCTTCGCCTCAGCGACATTCAGATAGCCCAGCTGTACGTGGAAACGGGCGTGCTCACCCCCGGCCAGCGATCGGACATTGCCCTGCTGTTGTTCTGCGAAGTGACCTTCAACGCCGCAGGTGGCCGGCATGGCAAAGGCGCACACTTTTTGCTTGTTGTTAGCCAGAATCCAGCGCACCAGATGCGAGAATTCATCCGGGGAGTAACTCACGGTGAATGCATCACCTGCTGGTCTGCGCAGCATTACGTGCACCTTTCCGTCCTGCGCTGTCTTCAGGTTTTTCAGATAAAAAACCAGCTCAGGGTCCACGCCGAGAGCCGTGCTGATCACCGCTGTCTCAGAGGGGTCTTCCTGCATTTTTGCTAACTGCTGAAGGTAGTTGTCATCAGACTTGACGATGGCGGGCACCGAGGTGCGCACCACCAGATCCTCACGACTGAACCCGGTGGGTTGCACGATCTGGCCTCCTTCAACAAAGGCAAAGTTGGCGTGGCACATGTACATCAAATCCATCGTATCCTGACCGAGATTTTCCACCGCCATATGAATCCCAAAGGTGGCATCGTCAGGGCGGATCACCACACGCGGACGTGCCATGTAGTGGTCGCCAAAGCCCATCAGGTATTCACGCTCACCCGCCAGCGCCATCCACGGGCCGTCTTGATCTTCGCCGGTTTCAATACTGGCGCTATCCATCGGGGCCAGCGGCATCTCGCCGTGCAGGGCGTGGCTGTCATGCTCGCCGGGGTTGCCGTTACGGAGCAGGCCTGAGTGATACATAAAACACCCGTAGGTGCCAACGACATCCGTTGCCGGGCGTGGCTCGCGAAAGCGACTCTCCATCGTGAGGTCGACGCCATCGAACACCGCCTGCCAGATCATCTGCCCGTACCAGGGCAGGATAATCAGGTGCCCGCGCCGGTTGCTGAGGCGCACGGCTTCAATACCGGAAGGGAAGGTGAACAGTTCGGCACGGCAGCCATCGGTGCTGACGATGTCCACCGGAGTGGTGCTGAAAAAGGATTTCCTGAGGGTGATTTTGGTTTGCTGCATTGACGTCTCCATCCTGTGCGGGTGCGCTGGTAATTTACTGGCATTAACTGAACAGTAAATCTTTCGTTTGCATCACACAACGGGGAGAGACCCGCTCACTCTGTGTTAATTGTGCAAAATGCGACCTGTCACACAGTTGCGTGACTTTTTTGTTTTTCCTGCCGCGCCAGTCAAAATTTCGTGAATTGCGTCTCAAATTGCTGATTAAAACCGCACGCTGTGTTGCGGCAGATTATCGTTGATGATAGAAATGCACTTATTCACAAACAAATGTGAAGTTGTAAAGTAATTCACAAGCCAACGACCAGGGACATCAACTATGTCAGAACTTAAATTTGCCACACGCCTTAACTCCTTTGCTTCCGGCGCTTTTCGCTACTGGCCTGAACTGAAAGGCAAGCCTTCCGTGCTGCAAATGATTGAGCGCGCTGCCACGGCGAAAGGCCTGACCCATCTGGATCTGAACTACCCTCAGCACATCACCGACGATGTGAAAACCATGCGTCAGAAAATTGAAGATGTCGGCCTGGCGGTAAACGGTATGCAGATGCGCTGGGATGCACCGGAATTCAAAATCGGTGCTTACACCAATCCGGATGCCAAAATCCGCCGCCAGGCGATTGAGCTGACCAAACGCGGCATTGATGCCGGTCGTGAATTTGGTGCCAGCATCATGACGCTGTGGATGGGGCAGGACGGGTTTGATTACAGCTTCCAGGCTGACTACAAAAAAATCTGGGAAGATGCGGTAAGCGCAGTGCGTGAAGTGGCGGAATACGCCGGGGATATGGATGTCAGCATCGAATACAAACCCAATGAGCCGCGTGCATTTGCCATTTTCCCGAACGTGACCACCTGTCTGCTGGCGGTGGAAGAAGCGGATTGCCCGAACCTGGGGATTACCCTCGACTTCGCACATGTGCTCTACGCCAATGAAATCCCGGCTTACGCTGCCGCGATGGTTGCCCGCCGTTCCCGTCTGCTGGGCCTGGACCTGAATGATGGCTGGGGCAAGCGCGATGACGGCCTGATGGTCGCTGCGGTGAATCCGCGTGCCACGCTGGAGTTCCTCTGGCAGATGAAGCGTGACGGCTACAACGGCGCCTATTACTTCGACACCTTCCCGGATGCCAGCGGCCTTGACCCGGTGCGTGAAGCCGAAACCAACATCGCCACCGTGACCCGTTTACTGAAACTGTGCGACAAGCTCGACAATAACCCTGCCTTGCTGGACGCCATCAGCCGTCAGGATGCCGTCACCTCCCAGCAGATTGTTAACGACATTATGCTGGCGCAATAAACGTCTCTCCGGGTGTTAAACCCTATAAAAATAACAGGATAGATTATGAAAAAACACTTGCTCTCTGTACTCACCGCTACGCTGTTCTGCTCAACCGTTTATGCCGCTGATCTGCCGCCGTTGCAGTCGGATACTGAACCCGATCGCACCGACTGGACGCAGCTCACGGCAAAGTACGGCCCACTGCCGGCACCGGACAAAGCCCTGAAAATTGGCGGCGTATCAAAAACGCTGACCAACGAATACTGGCGTTCGCTGGGTGAGGGCTACAAAACCGCCGCAGCGAAATACGGTTTCACCGTGGAGTACCAGGCGGCCGCTAACGAGGACGATCAGCTGGGGCAGCTGTCAATCGCGGAAACCCTGATCTCTCAGGGCTTCAATGGCCTGCTGGTGTCCCCGCAAACGGACGCCAACATGCAACCCGCCTATGAAGTGGCGAAAAGCAAAGGCATTCCGGTGGTCAACGTTAATGATGCCGTGATGCCAAACGTGGCGAACTACGTCGGTAACGTGCAGAAAGACAACGGCGTACGCGTGGCGAACTGGTTTATCCAGCACTATCCGAAGGGCGGCAAAGTGGCGGTGATTGAAGGCCAGCCTGGGGTTTACGCCGCCGCGCAGCGTACCAAAGGATTCCGTGAAACCATCGCGAAAAACAGCAAATTCAGCCTGGTAGCCAGCGTTCCGGCCAACTGGAGCCGTGAAAATGCCTACAACGCAGCCTCAACCATTCTGCAACAGCACCCGGACCTGATTGGCTTCTACGCTAACAATGACGGCATGGCGCTGGGCGTGGTGGAAGCCGTGCGTTCACAGGGCAAATCGGCGCAGACTGCGGTGTTTGGCACCGACGGGATTTCAGATGCCTATGCCTCTATCAAACGCGGCGAGCTGACCGGCACCGTCGACAGCTTCCCGGTTCTGACGGGGGAAGTGGCGATGGAAGTGATGCTGCGTCTGATTAATGGTCAGAAGCTGTCACGCGTGGTCTCCACTCCGCAGGCGCTGATCACCAAAGATAATGCCGATGCCTTCTCGACGAAAGATAACGACAAGCTGCGCCAGCTGTTAGCTCAGCAGTAATCAAGGCAGGAGGGTGTATGGAACAGTTTTGCCTGACGATGCGCGGCATCAATAAAACCTACGGCAGTGCGGCCGCTCTACAGGGTGTGGATTTTTCCGTCAGACCCGGAGAAGTTCACGCATTAATCGGTGAGAACGGCGCGGGGAAATCCACGCTGCTGAATATCCTCTCCGGCGTGCGCTCCGCCGATTCCGGGGAGATCAGCGTCAACGGCGTGGTGGTGCAGATGAAGAATCCACTGTCTGCGCGCCAGGCCGGGATCGCCATGATCCACCAGGAGTTGCAGCATGTTCCTGAGCTCTCCGTTGCGCAAAATATGTTTCTCGGCAGGCCGCTGACGCGTTTCAAAGGCTGCTTTGTTGACCGTAAGGCGCAGCGTAAGCGGGCGATCGCCATTCTGCGCCGCCTTGATCCGAGCATCGACCCGGACGAGCCGATTAAGAATCTGAAGGTATCGCAGCAGCAGATTGTCGAGATCGCCCGTGCCTTACTGGATGAAGCCAAAATCATTGCGATGGATGAGCCGACGTCCAGCCTGACACCGCGTGAGTTTGACCGGCTGGCCGAACTGATTTCTGATTTGAAGTCGATGAACGTGGCGCTGATTTACGTTTCACACAAGATGAACGAGATTTTTAAGGTTTGCGACCGCGCCACCATTCTGCGTGACGGCAGGCAAGTTGGCGTGGTGAACATCTCTGATGAAACGGAAGAGACCATTGTCACCAAGATGGTCGGCCGCAAAATTGAGAAGGTACATCATCAGTCGCATATCACCGATAAAGAGGTGCTGCGGGTGGAGGGGCTGGGGCGCGACCGTGCGGTTCAGCCTGCCAGCTTCAGCGTAAATGCCGGTGAAGTGCTGGGGATTGCCGGGTTGGTCGGGGCAGGGCGAACCGAACTGCTGAAGCTGATTGCCGGGATTGATACCCGTACCAGCGGCAGTGTGCTGGTTGACGGTGTGGCAGTGAAAAATCTCAATGTCAGTAGCGCCATTAAGGCCGGCATCGGTCTGGTGCCGGAAGATCGTAAAAAAGAGGGCATCATTAAGCAGCGCGCAGTGAAAATGAATATGGCGCTGCCATCGATGATGAAATTTACCCGCGCGGGAATATTGCGTCAGCGCCAGCTTGATAAAGTGGCGCTGGAGGTAATGACCGACCTCAACCTGCGCCCCCTGAATATTGAAAAGCCGATTGGCACATTGAGCGGCGGTAATCAGCAGAAAGTGATTATCGGACGCTGGGTGGCCGCGGATAATAAAGTGTTTCTTTTTGATGAGCCAACACGGGGAATTGATATAGGTGCCAAATCAGAAATTTATAATCTGATTGAAAAATTAGCCCGCCAGGGAAAAGCCATTGTGGTGGTGTCTTCTGAAATGCCAGAAATTATGCGTATTTCGGATCGGGTACTGGTTATGCGTGAAGGGAAAATCACCAGAGAACTGAGCGGTGAGGCTATCACCGAAGAAAACATCGCCCGTTATGCGATTAACGATCTGGCTTAAGAACGAATGAAGGTAATCAAGATGATGACGCAAGATAAAACGCAACCTAACGTGCCGTCAGCGGCGCTGTTTAAATTTAATCTGCGCGATGCGGGAACACTGATTGGTTTATTTATTATTGTGGTGACGTTTTCACTGCTGTCACCGGTATTCTGGACGCTGCCTAACCTGCTTAATATTCTTCAGCAGTCTTCCATCAATGCCATTATTGCCCTTGGTATGACGCTGGTGATTATTTCCGGCGGGATTGACCTCTCCGTGGGGCCGACGGCGGCACTTTCAGCCGTACTGGGTGCCACGCTGATGGTGGCCGGGGTGCCGGTTCCGCTGGCGGTAATGGCCACGCTGGGCGTTGGTGCACTGTGCGGTGTGTTCAGCGGTACGCTGGTAGCCTATGCCGGATTACAGCCGTTTATCGTGACGCTGGGCGGGCTGTCCCTGTTCCGTGCTTTAGCCCTGATCTTCACCAACGGCAACCCGATCTTTGGGATTCCGATGGAGTTCCGTAATCTGATCAACAGTACTGTATTTGGCGTGCCCACGCCGATTGTGGTGGTGGTGGTGATTGCCGTTTTCCTGTGGGTGGTGATGAACAAAACCCCGCTGGGTGAATATATTCTGGCGGTGGGCGGCAATGAAGAAGCGGCGCGTGTGGCCGGTGTGCCCGTTAAACGCACCAAAGTGACTGTGTTTGTGATTTCCGGGGTGCTGGCCTCGCTGGCTGCACTGATCCTGATTGCCCGCCTGGGGGCCGCAGAACCGACTATCGGAAACCTGTGGGAACTGGATGCGATTGCCGCTGCGGCCATTGGCGGAGCGTCGCTGATGGGCGGAAAGGGCAGTATTATCGGTACGTTGATCGGGGCGGTCATCCTCGGTGCATTACGTAACGGTCTGACGCTTCTCAATATTCAGGCGTTTTATCAATTGCTTGCTACAGGCCTTATTATTATCATAGCCATGTTGATTGACAGAGCGACACGAGGCAAGTAATGAAGCAAGACCCGCGAGCCATAGGCGCTCAAATACGCATGCGTTTACCCAGCCTGACGCCACTGGAAAGGAAAGTCGTGGATTCCGTTACGTCGAAAACAGATTTAACTGAGCAAACATCGATTAAAGAAATTGCCCAGATAAATAATGTTTCCGAAGCCATGGTGGTGAAAATAGCCAAGAAATTAAACTTCTCGGGGTTCAGAGATTTCAGAAGTAGTCTGATTTATTATAACTATTCTGAAGTCGCCGGGATGCATGCGGAAATTGAAGCGGATGACTCGTCGGAGCAATTACTGGCAAAAGTTTTCAGAACCTCCATTCAGGCAATAGAAGAAACACGTTCTATTCTTGATGTGTCTGAATTCAACCGAGCGGCTGATATTATCTTCAAAGCGCGACATGTCGATTTATATGCCGTCGGCGGCTCTGCCGCCGTTGCACGGGATTTATCCCATAAGATGTTGAAGATTGGGATTAAAACCACGGTGTACGATGATGCGCATATTATGTTGATGTCAGCGGCAGTGTTATCGGATGACGACGTAGTGATCGCCATCAGTCATTCCGGCGCCACGCGTGCGGTGAATGACCCGATAAAACTGGCAGCACGTAACGGAGCCAAAGTGATTGCGATTACGAACTATGCCGAGTCGCCCATTGCGCGCAGCGCGCATGTGGTGCTCAATTCAACCTCTCAGGGCTCGCATTTGTTGGGGGAAAACGCCGCGTCACGCATTGCCCAGTTAAATATTCTGGATGCACTGTTTGTGGCGATAGCGCAGAAGGATCTGAAGACGGCGGAGAAGAACCTGAAGAAAACCCAGCAGGCAGTCCAGGATCTCAGAGAATACTAATATGAGTCACATCTTAGTCATCGGCAGTCTCCATTACGACATTATGCTGGCGGCACACCATCGCCCGGAAAAAGGTGAAACGGTGATTGGCAGCAGTTGTGCCTATAAATTTGGCGGCAAAGGCGGTAATCAGGCCGTGTCGGCGGCGCTGGCAGGCGCGAAGGTGCGTTTTGCCGGGGCCGTGGGGGATGATGCGCAAGGGCAGTTTTTGCTGACGTATCTCCAGCAACATGGCGTGAACACGGCGGATGTGGCGGTGAAAGCGGGTGTGCCGTCCGGGATGAGCGTGGCGATTCAGGATGCAGAGGGCGACTACGGCGCGGTGGTGGTGTCCAACGCCAATAACCTGATTGCTCCCGATGCCCTCAGCGATGACCGTTTGTGGCAACAGGTGAGTATGTTGCTGCTGCAAAATGAAGTGCCAGACGCCGTTAATCATCAGGCCGCTGCCGAAGCGAAGAAGCGCGGCATTCTGGTGTGCTATAACGCTGCCCCGGCGCGCGAGGTCAGCGAACAGATGCTTGCAAGCGTTGATTTGCTGGTGGTGAACGCGGTGGAAGCGCGCGACCTGAGCCAGATTGCGGTGCCGAATCTGTCTGCGGCGTGCCTTGCTGCCGAAAGCCTGGGGCAGAGCTTCCCGGCCGTGGTGGTAACCGCTGGCGAACATGGCGTGGCGTTCTGTGAGAAAGGCAGTGCCAGCCAGTCCTTGCCGGCAGAGAAAGTGACGCTGGTCAGCACCCACGGTGCAGGAGACTGCTTTATGGGCATGCTGTGCACCACGTTATTACAGGGAGCGCCGCTGGCGACTGCCGTCAGCAACGCTAACCGTGCGGCGGCTGAGCACGTCTCACGCCCTGCATTGTAAAGGCAGTGCCCCCGCAGAATGTATGCTCGCTGTTGGTTTTAACACCACCACGACGATGGCATCATTTCTGCGGGTATTGTCTGAACGCGTCCAGCGCTTCCCACTTCTCTGCATGGGCGGCAATCGCCTTGAACGCATCTGCTTTCACCACATCAGGTATCATCAGCTGAATAAAGCTCCATACGACGGCGCTGGTGATCGCCACCTGGTCGGGTTTTTCCTGCGCTGTGGAGCGGGGGCTCAGCGCGGCTTCCCACTTGCGACAGGCCGCCAGCAACTGCCCGGTAACACGATCGGTCCAGGGCTGATGTTGTTTCTCCGCCGGGCGCAGGTTGTGCTCATAGACGTGCTGCACGGCTTTCTCACTGGCAGCCAGGATCACACCCAGCAGCGCTAAATCGGTTGCCAGCGCGGCAGGTGCTGAGGGAAGTAGCTGATGTTGTGCGTCAGCCTGTGCCTCGAAATAGCTGAGGATCAGTGACGAATCCATCAACTGCGTGCCATCGTCGAGAATCAACGTGGGGGCTTTCACCACCGGATTAAGCTGGGCAAACGCGTCAAACGTGCTGAAAACCGACAGCTGCTGGTTTTCAAACACCACGCCGTAATACGCCAGTGAAACCGCTACCCGCCGCACATACGGCGAATCCAGCATACCGATCAGCTTCATTTCAACTCCTCATCGTCAGGTTAAAAATCACGTAACTCATCGAACAAATTCATCATCGGGTCTTTATCAAACGGTTCTGACGCCCCTGCGGTTTGCTGCTCAATCAGGGATAACAGACCATAAAGCACCTCACCAATTTCTTCACGCTCTATCGTTTCAATGATGTTGCTGCGGCGATCCATGGCATTAAACGCCTCGGTGTAACTGCGCACCATGGCTTCAGCGAGGGCGGTAACACTGGCCGCCTCGCTGGAGGCATCAATAGTGCGCAGCGAGGCCAGCATTTTTTTATACAGCGTGGCGGCCTTTTTCGCGTTGGCGGCACTGATATGTTCACGGCCATCCCAGTCCCGGAACGGGTTATTCAGGTTTTCTGCCAGCCATGCCGGTTTACGCGCCTGTTTGATCGCCAGATCCACACCCGATAACGCGGCTTTCTTCCAGGCTTTTTTAATGGCACTCGCCGCGTCAGCAGGCAAACTGTTCATCCACAGTAGCGACAGATGCGGTAACTGCGGCGGCGAGGGAAACGCCTCCGGGCCGAAGCCAAACAGATCAACGGTGGTGAACATTTGCAAATCCGCGAGGCGTGACAGGCTGGCCATATTGCTCACCATGCCCGGCTTACCCCACAGGCGCAGGGTGTTTAACGTCGGGTAACGATCGGCAATCGCGGCGATATCCACTTCTGCCACCTCGGTTAAATGCAACCCGCCCAGCGCTTCCAGCCCCTGGAGTTCAGCCAGCGTTTGCCTGTGCTGAACGGTCAGGTCACGGCCAAGATAGCGGCTGTTGATTTGCAATTCCGCCGCCGGGGGACGGGTGAAAGAGAGCAGCTTCAGGCCATCGTTGAGCGACAGGGATACCAGCCCCGTAGGGTCAACGATCAGGCGTTGCAGCTGGCTGCCGCTGAGGTCGAGCGTTGTCACGCAGGAGGATGCCCAGTGGAGTTCATAGATAAAGGCATGCTGATTAACGTACTCCGCCAGCCTGGCGTTGCCCTCCGTCGTGTCGAGTGAGGTGAGGCAAGGCAGCCGGTCCAGTTCAGCATAATCCGTGATGCCCTGCAGGAAAGTATCGCTGATTTTCGTCGCATTCTCAGGCAGCACGCCGCCGGGTAGGGTGACCTGACGGTCGCGGGAGGCGGCTTTGAAGCGTGCGCGCTTTTCCGGGGCAATTCGATCCCAGCAGCGCTGCTGATACAGGCTGCTGCCGACATTCCAGCCTCCGCCGTAGCTGTTCACCTCTTCATTCACCAGAGGCGGAATATTCCCGACCCGAGTGTAATGGGATGGGACACTGTCGGAGAGAAAGGTGTGATCGTAGCGGCCCCGCCAGAAAAAGTAATCACAGACCAGCGGCTGCATCGCGGCCAGCGCAGCCTCATCGGGTAAGGCTTCTCCTGACCAGTCGAGATCCAGCACCGCGACCAGGTTGCCCTCTTTTAGCGCAGTGATCTGGCAGGCTACGTACTGCTGAAGCTTGGGATAAAAAACACAATAGATATCGCCTGGCGTGGGTTTCATTCCCTGTCTTTCCCTGAGGTTAGGTGGCTGTTGCAGTGAAGGGGTGTGATTTCAGTATGCCGGGGAGGGGCGTGACAGACAATACGTTTTCCCACTACTATCCGCTGAGGATCAACGACACCAGCGGTCAGGATAAATAGGGATCATTCCCAGGGAGTTTTCATGATAATCAGAAAAATGCTGCTTTTGACTCTTTTTAGCTCACTTCTCACCAGTTGCGGATTGATGGGCGACTATATCCCCCCGGATGAAATAGCACCGGTTTCCAGGGCGAAGGGGGGATTTTGTTTCCCGATTAAAAAACCTGGTGATTATTACGCTTATTACCTCTCGATCAGAGATCGTAATGCGCCTGAGAGGTCTGGATTCAACAAGTTGCACCCTGCGATAAAGATTGATCACAGCCAGTTCTGTATCCCTGAGACTTATTATTCATTCCCGGACTCCGGTGAGGTACGCGTTGATATTGCTTTACGTTCACCAACGCAAAAAATGAAACGCCGCGATATTGTGTCTGAATTCAGAATGGTGAAGGGCGTGCCGCAGAACTTCAATGCGGATGAGTATTCAGTGCCGACTTACGATTCTGAGGATTAGCGATCGGGATAAGAGGGGGGTTGACGTTGATGCTGAAACCACTCAGGTTTCTTCACGCCAGCTCTGTCGTAGCAGACTGAAATCATCCAGGAGAGAGTCTTCGTTGTGAGGCGAGGCTTTGCTTCTGGTTGTCAGGGTCATCCACTTAGGCGGTTTGCTTTATGTCAGAAGCGCACATTACTTACATCGTGCTATGTTGATTTATGTGGAGAAATTCACCGAAAGTCATACCTTCTAGTAAATAGGATTGTCAGATGAATGTAGAAACTGCGCGTTTAAGGCTTGAACCCTATCATGACTCACACTACGAAGGCTTAAGGGTGATGGATAACGATTCCGGCGTGCTGCGGTATATCAGCAAGGGGATTGTTAAAACACCAGAAGAGACCTGGGAAAGTATCAGGCGTGTTCAGGCCCGATGGCAGAAATACGGATTTTCGTGGTGGGCTATCAAAGAGAAGGCTTCCGGGGCCATCGTTGGCGCAGCATGCCTCCAGTACCTGGCAAACGTTGAGGGTGCACCCTTAGAGATTGGCTGGCGGCTCGTCCCAGAACAGAATGGCAAAGGCTATGCAACAGAAGCGGCGAAAGCGATTATTGATTTCGCGGCAGAGCAGATAGGCGCAACGTATTTAGTGGCTGTTGCCGATCCTGAAAATGCTCCCTCTCAGCGCGTGATGCAGCGATTAGGCATGACTTACAAAGCAATAGAACAGCATTACGATGTACCCTGCGTAGTTTATGAACTGAGGATTCAGCGCGCTGAATCGTAATAGGGATGTGACAACGTCCGCTTTGTGCCCAACAGCGGACTTTGCAAACATCTCTGTTTTAATTAGAGGATAACAGGTCATGATATGTGGGCCTCATTGACTGCGTTCCATCAATTCAAGCGTCTGACCATCAGGGCTTTGTAAATATATTACTCTGGTTCCCTGCATGGGGCCTGACAATACTGTCTGAGGTTTACCCGGCGTCTTCCAGCCGTAGTCCGATACTTTGCCCAAGAGCGTATCAAGATCCTCTACATTAAAAGCAAGGTGAGCGTAGCCTGGGATATAGGGCGCTGAAGGTTCTTCTGGCTGCTCAATGTTATTGTATTGTAGTAATTCAATTCGAATATCAGCCAGTTCAAGCAAAGCCATTCGTACATCAGCTCCCCTTGCACCTGTTACCTCATCGATTATAGGTCCGGACATTTTTCCTTCACGTAATAATTTACCTCCAAGAATCTGAGTCCAAAAAAATAATGAGTCTTCAATGTTTTTAACTGAAAAACCAACGTGATTAACACTTAAGATCATGCAATTACCTGCTGATATTTGAAAAGTTCATCATCCAACTATATAGAAAGCCTGCTTTATTTCTACAAGATAAATGCGCGACCGTTTTACAAGCCTGCATCTTTTATCGATAAATTGCGAATGTCCGCTTTCGCTCTCAGCGGACCTTCAGCTTCACGTGCTTGTCTGCTGAGTGCCAGAAGGGAACGTTCAGGATATCATGATGCACTTAACGTCGAAGTGCCGGCTGACTTGCTTTCAAGGATGTTAATGATTAAGTCGCGTGGGAAAATTGTCTCATTGGTGTGTATGATTTCTTCTATTGTCCACCAATGATTATCGCAAATGACTTCCTTTTCATTGCGACTCCACCCTGAGCGGTCGACATCGACTGTATTTGCATTAATCATAAAGAAACGTTCTTCAGCAAGTACCGTCTCCCCACTTGGTAGCATCATTGTGAAGGTACGGGACGCTATTTGTGGTCCGGTTAATGTTCTTGTCAAACCCGTTTCTTCAAATAATTCGCGTATAGCGGCCTGCTCGAAAGATTCATTTTTTTCAAGCCCTCCGCCCGGCGTTGCCCAGTATGTTTTTCCTCTCAGAGCACCATCTTTATGACAGAACCTAAAGAGCAGGACGTGATTTTCAGGCGAAAGAATGATCAATCGAGATGATGGTCGAATGCGCACGTACCCTCCTTAAAAAAGCTTAAATACTCATTCTCGATATTTATCTAAACATAAATTGCAGCCTGAATCGGCCTATAGGTCTGCATTTTTTTACAGCTTTAATCTCACTCAACGTCCGCTCCTCGCCCATGGCAGACAGCAGACCGGGTCCCGCTTCTGGCTGCTTAATGCCAGAAGTGGACAGAAACTATGAGCTTGATGAGATCATCGTTTTCACGCTAAGCCATCAGGGTTGTGTTCCAGAAACGGGAAATGTGCAAGCCCACATGCTTTTAAGATCGTACAATTTCTTCGAGCGTATTTCGCAGTCCGGTCATAGCATCAATAATTTCTGCCATCTTGTCTTTCCCTATTCTATCTTCTAGTTGCTTTGCAAACGCAGCGTGTTGCGGACTGATTTTATTGACAACCGCGTACCCCTTTTCTGTCGGATGGAGCAGCATAGCTTTGCGGCTTGATGGGTTTGAAGTGAAATATAGCATTCCCTCAGCAACGAGTTGGAGGCTTGTTCTGCGTACGCTCTGCCGTGTTATTCCCATCCTGCGTGCAATTTCTGACTGAGTTAAGGGTTCTTTCAAAACTGCGCCAATGACCTGCCAGCGGGTTGCCGTAATCCCTACCGGCGCAGTAAGCTGTTCAGCAACAGTAAGAAACAGGCCATTCAGTGCGAAGGTCGTCAACGCTAATGTACTCAGCTTTTCCTGTGTTTCACTCATCGCTATGTTCCGCCATAAGTTCGTAAAAGCCTTCAGGATTGTGGTCTTTATATAACTTGCTCCAGGCACGCAATGTCGTGTCGGAGTAAACATCAAGTTTACGGAAAATTTCGATCGCAAATTCAATTGGAGCAATTCCGCTCGCAGTGATCAAGTTTCCAGAAGTTACAACCAGTTGGTCCTGGTAGTGGGCTCCACCTTTATAGCCCACCATTTCAAGAAAAATTTTTGCATTACTGGTGTGTGGTAATTCATCCAAGAGTCCACCTTTAGCAAGTGCAGCCGTTGCCCCACAAATGGCAGCAACTGGGGTTCCGGCACTTAAGAACTGAGAGGCTGTTTTGACAAAGCTATCAATCCCTCCTTTTAGGGCAATATCTGCACCAGGTAATATCAGCATCTGACTTTTTTGCGGTTCCAACGTGTCCAGACTGAGGTCGGGAACAATCTTTAGCCCACCTTTACTGATAATCGGCGCTAGCGATTTGCCAACTGTTTTTACCTCAAACATCCCTGGTTTTTTATGGAATTCAGGTGAGTTTAAATGTGCGATTACATAACCCACCTCCCAATCAGCCATGGTGTCGTAAATCGCGAGATGAACTGTTTTTTTATTCATTCCTGTCATTCCCTGTTTAAATTTGACAGCAGAGCACCAAGATGACAGCTTGCTGTCATCTTGGCAAATGAATAGTGTGTACACCATACGGTCTTGTCTGGTTGAGTGATATCGGGTATTCGGGCATCATCAGGTGCCATAGGCGTGGAGCAACGTGACGTCATTATTGATGCCAGCGTGAGCTGGGGAGTGACATTATCTGCAATCTGTTCTAGGAGGCGTTAAATGGATATCTTACTTGAAGATTTCACAGAAATGTGTTTCCCCGATTATTTCAGACTTGTCAGTAGCGTAGAAGTTATGGCTATGATCACAGAGTGTGCGATTCCCTATGATGAGGCATGCCATGATTTTGAAAAGATGCTTAATGATAATGCACGGAATGCAGAATTAGGCTGTTTCAGGATTGTAGATGCTAATAAAGGTAATTTTATCGGCCTTGCTAAACTGGTGCAGATTAGTGAAAAACCGCAGACCGCCGAGCTTGGTTACATGCTATTACCTGAATTCTGGGGGCGCGGTATCGCCAGCCGTGTCACCAGATTATTGATTGAGAAAGCCAGTAAAAATCATGAAATATCCACACTCATCGCCATTATCGATCCTGCAAATGTGGCTTCGAGAAAAATTCTGACGAACCATGATTTCGTTTCCGTTGAGTTCAGGGATTTTGAAGGTTTGCCAGGTGAAATTCTACAGCGAGAAATATAGTCAATAATTTTTTGTTACCCGATTTATTACTGTCCAGATCAGTCTTTAATGAGATTTATTTCTATGGTTGTGATTGGGGTTTTTTATAATTTTACATTCTGATTTACGTTAAATATAGGGACATGTATCCCTTGATACATGTCCGCTTGTCGCTCAAAGTTGCCTGTCATGCCTGCCTAAGAAATAGGCTTAGCGTAGGATATTTCCATTTTTCCATCGGAAAGTCAGCCCCGTATTGTCGACTCTGTGATCATCCATACGGACGTCAATCAGACTTCCTTTCGCCACGCAAACAATGTGACGACAGTTCCATCCTTTATAGCTGTGATGGGCAGTCAGCCCACGCTGAACAATCAGCTGGATCGCAAATTCTCAATGGCATTGTTGCTAAGCATGAGCACGGATTTAACGCTGACGCTGATTCTGTCGACAATGGCCTGCCGCGGGCCAAGACGCCACTCTTCGCTGTTATAAAAAGATTCCTGAGAGGATTTCAGCTGGGAGAGGCTGTCATAAGCTCTGATCAAATAGTAAGCATCGTCGTCATGGGCTGATATACCAAAAGAAATGATATCCATACCCGCTAAACGGTGAAGTGGAGCACTCTCCTCCGTCATTATCCTGTGGAAGTCTTTCCCGGTGCCGGGTTTTAGGGTGTACAGCAAAAATTCGACTGTTTTCATCTTCGATATCCTGTTCATTTTTATCATCATAGCGAATTATTGCGCCGTGGAACCATGAGGCTTGCCAGAACTGGCGTTGCGTCCTGATTGATATTAGCTCTTTCCTCGCCATGCTGGGCCTGAGCGGCTTCTGAGTGCAGAAGCGGACATTTTCTCTCAGCCTGAAGCACATACAGTGCTGCTAGTATCCAAATCGTTACACTGTATTTGCTGCAAACCGGCTTTCTGATAAGCCGGCATTCACTTCGGACTCAGCCTTCAGCAAGGCACCATCATAAATTGATGGCGAAGAAAGACCCACAGAAGCCGTGGTGCAATAGAGGCGGGTGAAACCCTCACCGGCCAGTGTCGGGCAGGTGCTCTGAATTCCATTGGATGACAGGATAGCGTCTGTGGTTCCATCCGGACGGTAACGGACAACACGACTCCCTCCCCATTCAGCATTCCATAGATAGCCCATGCCATCCACGCAGGAGCCGTCGGGCGCCCCGTTGCCTTCGATTTCGGTGAACACGCGCCGGTTTTGCAGTGAGGGGTAATCGCAGCAGAAGATTTTGCCCTGCATTGAGTCGCTGTAGTAGATCGTGCCACTATCGGGGCTGAAACACAGGCTGTTCGGGATAGCGACATCGGGTAGTGCAAGCGTCTCAACAGTCAGTGTTGCCGCATTAAGTCGATGAAATTTTCCGATAACTTTTACGGGATAACCGTCATCCATTGTCCCAAAGACAAAATTACCGGCACGGTCGCACCGTCCATCACCTATGCGGGTGCCTGATTCTCCCGGTGAGGTAGCCACCTGGGTAAGTAACCCGGTATTGAGATCATAAAAAGCCAGCCTTGACGCGAATCCCATCAGCAGAATGTGACTTTGTTCAGTCAGTGCAAAGGAGCCAAGGCGTTCTGGCAGCGACCAGCGCATAACCGCGTCATTGTCTTCTCCTAAGGCGAGCAGCTCACTGCCTTCGATGTCAGTCCAGTAGAGCCTGCGGGTTCTTTCACACCACAGCGGGCACTCTCCCAGTGTATTCCTGACCTCAGCTGCAATTGAAAACATGATAATCCTCCGGATATAAAAGGTCGTAATGCACGATGGCAAAAGTGGATAACGCCGTTACTGCAGAAAACGAGCAGAGAGCCGATCGCCAAAAAGCATGACGGCAAGTCCGATCAGCATGACAACCATTCCCCCCAGCCGAAGTAACGAAACCGGCCGTCGCACGGCACCCAGCAAGCCAAAATGGTCAATCATCTGAGACGAGAGTAGCTGTCCGACAATCGCCAGCCCGAGCAGGGCTGAAAACCCGATTTTAGGCGCGAGCACCACATAGCTGAACAGTGCACATGCGCCTATCATTCCGCCCGCCAGACTCCAGGCGGGTTGGGATGGTATTGCCGCCAGCGATGTCATCAATCCACCCCGCAACAGCGCGTAAATCGCCAGGCTGAACGCACCCGCCGTAAAGGAAAACAGGGCAGCGGTGACCGGGTCGCCGCCCAGTCCGCGTGCCAGCTGGCTGTTCAGTGTCGTCTGCAGGGTGATCCCAAGACCTGCGGCAAAAGCGATTACGTAATAGATCATGCCCATGCTTTTCATCCTGGTCAGTCCGCCTGCATCAGCGGCAGGAAGGTGTCAGCAAAAATGTCAGGCTGGTAGCCAGAGGCTGCAAAAAGGTGCTCACGCGACTCATCAATCGCCGCACGTAGTCGCGCGCTGTCTACGCCCAGCACTTTACCGTTCTGTTTAACGATGCGTCCGCCGATCATGACGGTGTCGATGTTGCTGCGCTCGGCGGCATGAACCACCGTGCCAAAGGCATTTCCCGATGGGTAAAGATTGAGATCACTGGCATTAATCAGCACCAGGTCTGCCTGTTTGCCCGGCGTCAGGCTGCCGACTTTATCCTGCAGCCCTGCACAGGCAGCGCCATCAAGGGTCGCTGCTTTAAGGAGCTGCGCCGCCGGAAGCGTTTTCAGCGCATGTTCAGAGTCGCAGCACTGCTGCTGATGCATACCCATCACGCGCTGCAGGTAAAAGGCCACGCGCATCTCCATAAACATGTCAGTGCTGTATGACGTTTCATTATCAACGCTCAGGCCAGGGTTGATGCCATGACGCTGCGCGGCCTCTATGGCGAACATTCCGCTTTCGATGCCATAGTGCGAATCTGAGCGCGGGCAGACGTTCACCCGGACACCGGCTTCCCGCAGAATTTCCCATCCCCGATCAGGCAGCGCCGTACAGTGATTGAAAATATTGTCCGGACCCAGCAGCCCCTGCTGATGCAGCGACTCAAGTTCGGCCCCCATCTCAGCGCCAAAGAACTCAGTGACAATCGACAGTCCCAGCCTGCGGGCCTCGGCCCACAACTCTGGCTCCAGCTGGGCCATGACCGCGAGAGAGACCAGGCTTTCAGGATTGTCGGTGAAATACTTATCCTGCAGACGCTGCCAGTTTCCCGGCCAGTGCGCCTTATCCCATTCGCCGGCTACCGGTGCGCCGGAAGCATGAATAGCGCGAATGCCGGTATCAAGCAGGGCCTCGACGGCGGCATCGGAATGCGCTGCGGTTCGGCTGTTGTGCGAGTTATCGATCATCGTAGTGATACCTGCGTCAATAGCGCCCAACGCCGTCAGCAGGTTACCGACATAGATATCGGCAGGCCGGTAATATTTAGCGAACGAGAAGTGCGTGGCGTTGCTGTAGTCGTCCAGGCAGGTGGCATTAGGGTTAATGCGGCGTAGCTGTCCTTCCCATGCATGGCGATGAGAATCGACCATTCCCGGCATGGCGATCATGTTGCTGGCATCAATCACATGAGCACCTGACGCGTCCAGGTTATGGCCCACGGCAGTAATAGTCGACCCAGTGATGAGGATATCGCCGCGCTCTATATTACCCATACGCTCGTCCATGCTCAGTATCGTTGCGCCACGAATCAACGTAGCCCGTGAAGTGACATTCTGATTGTTAACAATATTTCGGATGTAGTCGGTCATTAAACCTGCCTCTTTCCTGATTAATGAGGAAACGATACTCCACGCCATTATCCTGAAAAAGATGCTTAAACCGTTTTCATAATTCATAATTCGCGAATAATCAGACTCACTTTTACCCAGGAGCAGGATGATGGATCGGATTCAGGCTATGCAGGTTTTTATAAGGGTTGCTGAAGCTGGAAGCTTTGTGCGCGCGGCAGAGACGCTGTCACTGCCAGCTTCCACCGTCACCAGCACGATTAAAAATCTGGAGAAATACCTGCAGGTGCGTCTGCTTAACCGGACGACGAGGCGGGTCAGACTCACTCCTGAAGGCCTGCAGTATCTTGCGCAGTGCCGGGAAATCCTTTCACTGATTGAACACACGGAATCCAGCCTGACCGATTCCGTCAGGCGGCCCCAGGGGCGACTGCGGATAGATATGCCCGGTGGGATCGCCCATTTTATCGTCATGCCGAATCTGAAAGATTTTTACCGGCTCTATCCGGATATTTATCTGATGATTGGCGTCAGCGACCGGCAGGTTGATCTTGTTCAGGAAGGTGTGGATTGCGTCATCAGAACCGGGGAATTAACCGACTCCACGCTGGTTGCTCGTCCCCTTGGCCGGTTTCGCTGGGTGACCTGTGCCTCGCCGGACTATCTCAGGGAGTACGGTATCCCTGAGACGCCGGAAGCGTTGTCGCAGCATCGGGCAATCCATTACTTTTCCGGTTCGGGAAGACGGACCAATGAACTGCGTTTTACGCGTGGCACTGAGATGCTTTCCGTTCCGGTAGAAGGAGATGCAGCCGTTAACGAAACGGGACTCTATATCAGACTGTGTCTTGAGGGTTTTGGGCTGGCGCAGCTTGCTGAGAATGTGATTTCGGAGAATCTGCAGCAAGGCAAGCTGGTCGAGGTTCTGGCAGACTGGCAGCCACCTTCAGTTCCGGTGACGATGCTCTATCCGCATCAGCGTTTTCTCTCTCCCGCAGTGCGTGCTTTTGCTGACTGGGTCGCCGGGCTTTTCAACGATGGCACAGGTCAAAAACGGTCTTCTCTGTAAAAGGTCAGCTTAAGTAGCAGGGATATTTATCGGAACGATAATGGAGAGTATCCGCAGCAGGAGAACAGAGCGCTCTCCTGTTGTATCGGCAAATTCAGCCCGGCTGCTGTACCGGTTCCAGGTGTGCATTTCGTCCGGCAGCCATTCCTGTGCAGGCACCAGCGACCGCGATTGCTGCGGTCATCAGTAATGGCAATGTCCAGCCTCCGGACAACTCCTGTACTTTGCCCAGCAGCAGCGGACCCATCGCCGCCATCAGATAACCGACGCTCTGCGCCATGCCTGACAGCGCTGCGGCGTCACCGGCATTTTTGGTACGTAGCCCGATGAAGGTCAGGCCCAGCATCATACTGGCACCCGAGCCGAAGCCAAGAAGAGCAGCCCACAGCATCGCCAGATTCGGCAGGTAGAGGATGCCGATAAAGGACGCAGCGGTTAACAGGCTGACGCCGGCAGCGGCTGCTTTCTGATCGTTGAGGCGACGTAGCGTGGCCGCCAGAATCAGGCCGGGAATGGCGGTGGTCAGCTGAAGAATGCCGTGTACTTCACCGGCCTGGGCTGAGGAGAGTCCACTGTCCGTTAGAATGGCTGGCAGCCAGCCGACAGCAACATAAAACGGCATCGCATTCAGGCCCATAAATAAGGTGACCTGCCATGCCAGAGGCGAGCGCCAGACCGCGACGGGCGCCGCTTTTTTCTCACCCGATGCTGGCAGCTGATGCTTTTTCTTTAACTGGGGCAGCCATAAAAGCAGCGCAAGTAGAGGCGAAATTACCAGCATCGCCAGTGCGATGTTCCAGCCCCAGCTCAGCGCAAGAGGAATGACAATGACAGAGCCAACTGCGCCAGCGGCGCCCATCGTGATGGAATACGCCCCCGTCACGGAGGCCATATTGCCGGAAAAATCACGTTTGATAAGGCCAGGCAGCAGGACATTGCCCAAGGCAATCCCGATACCGATGAAAATTGTTCCGCCATAAAGCGCCCAGATACTGCCTGTGGAGCGAAGCAGGATGCCTGCAGAAATCACTGCCAGGGCACCAAAAAGGGTGCGTTCCATACCGAACTTCCGGGAGATAGATGCGCTCAGAGGAGAAAAGGCGGCAAAGGCCAGTAAGGGCAGCGAGTTAAGCAACCCAACGGCAGTCATACTCAGCCCAAAATCATGGCGAATGTGTTCTAAAACGGGAGCGATAGCGGTAAAGGGAACGCGCAGGTTAATGGCAATAAAAAGGATACCGGTTACAAGTATGATTGAAGGCCACTTGTTCGAAGTGTGGGGCATAAATTTGACGTTCTCTGGAAAAAAGAAAGACTTTAAAGTACGCATGAGTTACAGAATATAGATAACCTGACAACATATAGCTAAATCATGCCACTTAATAAGAAAAAACCGGTGACTTCACCTGAAGATTTTGATGCTGATACTTTCAGTCAGGCTGCTATCGCCCTCCATGTATCATCATCAGGCGAGTATGCCGGGCAGAGTCCGCATGCTCACCGTAAGGGACAACTTATTATCTCTTTACGTGGTGCAGTGAGTTGTGAGGTTCAGGATGCGCTGTGGCTTGTTCCACCGGGACATGCTGTCTGGGTTCCGGGTGAAACCCCACACAACTGCCGGGTCACGAAGAATGCAGATACCTGCTTTCTGTTTATCGAACCCGGCGCGGCAGCGATGCCGGAAATCTGCTGTACCCTGGCGATTACTTCTCTGGTCCGCGAGCTTGTTCTGTATCTGGCCGGGCAGGAACATGATTATTCTCCTGACAGTAAAACGGCCAGGCTCGCAGCGGTGCTGCTGGAGCATATTCCGGATGTGCCGGTTGAAGCGCTCCATCTTCCCGTATCCGATCATCCTAAAATCCGGAATATGGCGGAGGCACTTTTTAATGAGCCTGATGATCGGCGAACGTTAAAGCAGTGGGCTGCACATCTGGTCACCAGCGAACGATCGCTGGCCAGGCTGATAAAAGAGGCGACAGGAATGAGCTTTGGGCGCTGGCGTCAGCAACTGCATTTGATGATTGCCCTGAGCCATCTGGCTGAAGGTCAGTCCGTGCAGCGCGTAGCCGGGACTCTGGGGTATGATTCGGTCAGCGCGTTTATTACGATGTTCAGAAAAGCGCTGGGTAAATCACCGACGCAATATTTTTCGTCTCTAAACTAGTGCAAAACAACACAAACTGGATTTTTACAAAGAACGCCAAGGTCCGCTCTTCACTCAAAGCTGGCCTTTAGTTCTCCTCTCCATCTGCGGAATGCACCCTGTTCCGACGACATTCCCCATGCCCCCTTGACCCTTAACGCCATTTCTCCCATCTTCTCGTCGTCCCATTGTGGCAATGACGTTGACGGGGCAGGAGATGAGCACTATTTTTGAGCCGGGTTCACGCGTATAAACAGCAAGGCTCTTCAAGTACTGAACAATCAAAAGCCAGGCAAATTAACCCGGGCCATCGTGCCGGGGTTTTTCGTGATGACGATTCTTTCTGGGGCGAATGTTGATGAGATTACGTTCACTGCAAGTTCTCTGTTTGCTCAACTTTTTTATCGCGGATGTCCGCGATGGGCTGGGGCCGTTTTTAGGTATATTTCTGGTGTCCCATCACTGGCGGGCAGAAGAAATTGGTCTGGTGATGACGGTGGGGGGCCTGGCCGGATTGTTAGCCACGTTCCCCTCAGGGATGATCGTCGATGCCACGCGTTACAAACGTCTGTTAATTATCACTTCATCCCTGCTCATTACCTTGAGCGCGCTTGCCCTCTGGTATTTTCCGACTTCCGTCGTGGTGATTTTATCGCAAATCATTACCGGTATCGCGGCCGCTATCGTCGCGCCAGCCATTGCCGGCATCACCTTAGGCATCGCCGGTCAGAAAGGTTTTTTGTCGCAGATGGGCCGAAATGAAGCCTTCAACCATAGCGGTAATATGGCGGTGGCGGTGCTGGCAGCGATAACCTGCTGGGTCTGGGGCACGGGTTCCGTGTTTTTACTGATGACCACGATGGCGGTATGCGCCGTGATGTGTACATTAGCGATTAATAAAAACGATATTGACCATGATGTCGCGAGAGGGGTGGAAAAACACGAAGGTCCGACGGTTTCGGTCTCTGTTCTGGCGTTACTAAAGCGACCTGAACTGGCGGTAACGGGGGTGACACTGCTCCTCTTCCACCTGGCCAATGCGGCACAACTGCCGATGTTAAGCATGCAGGTCGCCTCCTCTCCCTCGGGTTCCCTGTTTACGCCTGGCACCTATGCCGCCCTGACGGTCGCGATTTCTCAGGCGGTGATGATTCCCGTTGCATTGCTCACGGCAAGATATGCCGCACAGTATGGCTACGCGAGGCTTATCGTCATTGCGTTGATCGTATTACCTGTTCGTGCCGCGATTGCGTCTTTCTGGGGCAATGAATTTGTTATATTTCCAGTCCAGGCGTTAGACGGTGTCGGTGCGGGAATTTTGGGCGTGGCCGTACCCGGACTTATCGCCTCATTGTTTAATGGCTCAGGACATATCAACGCAGCGCTTGGGCTGGTTATGTTGCTCCAGGGGCTGGGTGCCTCATTCAGTCCGGCGTTGGCTGGCGTCATCGTAAGCCATACGTCATGGAGCTTCGCCTATATGATTTTGGCAGGCATTGCGCTCTGTGCTCTTTTCATCTGGCTGATGTTTAGCCGGTACGTTTTTAATTCACGTCAGCCTGAACAAGAGACGATCTGAGGATCCCGATATGACCGCCTTTCACCAACTTACCGCCACCAGTCTGGGTGGCGAGCTCATCCCGATGGCCGACTACGCTGGCAAGCTGGTTGTGGTGGTGAATACCGCCAGCCATTGCGGCTTCACGCCACAATACGCAGGCCTTGAAGCGCTCTACAAGAAGTATGCTGCACAGGGGCTGGTGGTGCTGGGTTTCCCCTGCAACCAGTTCGGTAAGCAGGAACCCGGCGGTGCTGACGACATCGCGCAGACCTGTCACATCAACTACGGCGTGAGCTTCCCGATGTTCGGGAAAGTGGAGGTCAACGGAAACGCTACACACCCGCTGTTTCGTTACCTGAAAGACGCCTTGCCCGGCGTGCTGGGTGGGCGGATCAAATGGAACTTCACTAAGTTCCTGATCGGACGCGACGGCGAACCGCTGAAGCGTTTTGCCCCGTTCACCTCCCCCGAGAAAATGGAAGCTGCTATCCTGGCTGCACTTGAAAACTAAGGGCTCCTGTTATCTGCTGGTCGTCTAAAACGCCGACGACCCCGATTTTCATCGTTCATCCGTTAACGCGACAGAGCCTGAATCAGCGATACAACCATTCCCCAAAGTAGAGGCGAACAGCCTCCCTGTCATATTTGTCCTCGCCGCGCCATGCTGCGGCCGCCGCTGACCAGTCGCTCTTGCCGTGAATCGGGCGTTCAAAGGATGCAGGCCTGAGCACGTCCAGGTGGGCAAGGATGTCGATGATTGTTCGTCGTTCGTCCTTCGACGATTTAACGACGGCAGCCAGTCGCTTTTCTAGCGCACCCGCATGGTCGGTCGGTTGGCTTGATTCGATGGTCGAGAGGATGCTCTGGAGGATCACGATGTCCTCCTCCGTCGGCTCTGGAATATCGGCGCGTTCCAACTCTTGCAGATCAAACCACGTATAGATCAGCTGGCCGTGACGGACGCCGCCCCACTTAATGCGTTCGAAATTGAGGACGTTGAGATCCTCATTCTCATAGCGCTCAGCGCCAATCGTGAGGCCGGGTACGACATCCCGGCAAACGCTGCAGGTATGGCTCGTGCTCTCTATGGAACCGTCCGGCCGAAAACTTTGCCCGCTGATAACCGGCGCGTATTGATGTGGAACCATTTGACGGGCGAGGTTGTATGAGGCGATGCCTGACCGCCAGTCGAGCCTTTTTGCCGACAGGCTGGCCAGAAAGGCGTGTGCCGCTTTGGTTGGCGACATCCGTTTCGCCATCGCCAGGACTTTCTCCAGACATTCGTCGTGGGTCACGTTGACCGGATCGAACATCATCCCCTGGGATTTGGCATAAGCGAAGTCGTCGGGGGCGGTCTTTTGTTCAGAGAGCCAGCCGCTGCTGCTCCAATATGTTTTGAACAGTATGTTCTTTGCTTTCTTGTCCATGATGGCTTCCGAAAAGTCTGTCGTTGGGCCTGTGCCAGTCGCTCACAATGATGTCACCCAAAAATTTGAGTGACATCATTGATGAGTGAAAGCGTAGGGCAGGGACGGTAAGAAGGGGATGTCCGCGCCTCGGTTAAAGCTAAGTGATAATTTCCCTGACCGATAACAGCGAGTTCCTCCTGCAAATAACCGCTAATGTCATGCTGAAAACCACAGGAGACATGATGAAATACAGAATTTCTGGCCTGAGAGCCGAGCAGTTTACCCATCTTTTTGGACAGAGCGATACCTATCTAAAAAGATACGGTGCCATCAGAAAAACGGTAGTGAGCTACCCCGGCTATCCCGACAGAATCTCGTTGTGCGATATCCCTGCTGGCGAAACCGCGCTTCTGATCAACCACATCTACCAGCCTGCAGATACCCCTTATTTCGGCTCTCATGCCATCTATATATGGGAGGGATGTACCCAACAAGGCATTTACCTCAATGAATTACCTGAGGTGATGAAAACCAGAGTGCTGTCATTGCGGGCCTATGATGAAAATCACTTTTTAAGACGGGCAGATATCTGTGAGGGACAATTTTCTGAAAATCTTATCGGCCTTTTTTTTGCCGATCCACTGATTAGTTATATCCAGATACACAATGCAAAACAGGGATGCTATGCCTGTTGCGCTGAGCGTTCTGAATGAACCTTCAGAGACGTCACCCACATCACGGTTCAGGGCGTTCTGTCAGGCGGACAGGCCTTGCCAATAACATCAGCCAGAAATTCCATGACCATCACCGCGAAGGGATCGCGTCTGTACTCTGGATAGGCAACCAGCCACATGCTCCTGCCTGGGGGGCGCGAACTGACAGGCAGTTTTATCAGCGAGCTGTCATTGTCCCCCATAAAGCAGGGTAACGTCACCACACCCAGCCCACTCCTTGCAGCCTGCTGCTGTGCCATCAGGTCACTGGCCCTGAATATAATCCGCCTTCCGTCCAGCAGGGATTCCAGCCATTGCTGCTGCGTCACATGATCCAGCGAGTTCTCGTAGGCAATGAATACCCAACTGTCGGGCGGCTTATCCAGCCAGCAAGGTGAAGCATACAGACCGAAACGCATCGTCCCGATACGGCGCGTCAGCAAATCGGGATCATCCGGTCTTGTCAGACGGACCGCGATATCAGCCTCGCCTTTGTTCAGTTGAACATGATGGGATACGCCTGATAATGAGAGTGAGATAGTCGGGTGACGCTGCGTAAACTCAGCCACGGCCGGTGCAATCAACTGTGCAGCCACCGCCGGGGATGCGCTGATCCTGACAGCCGCCGCTGGCGCAGCAGACAGCGACTTTGCCTGTATACCCACCCGGTCGGCAATCCTGTTCATTTCATCAGCCAAAGAGGCGATGACTTTGCCTTGTTCCGTCAGCGCGGTACGCCGGGGCAATCGTTCAGTAAGACGAAGGCCGAGCGAAGTTTCGAGGGCGGCGATGCGGCGGCTTACGGTGGCATGGTCAACGTGAAGCTCTTTTGCCGCAGCGGACATGGAACCCCAGCGGGCCAGAGCAAGAAAGTAATGTAAATCCTGCCAGTCCATTCACTCTTTCCTTGTGCATTTTTACACATACATGGTTCTTTTATACCCGTATTTTTCCTGACATAAACGACTTTATAATTTTTCTCACGTAAACAGTGAGGACAGCAATATGTCAGTAGCCATCGTTATCAGTCAGCCGGGCGGTCCCGACGTCCTTAAAGCCATTGAAATGACGCTGAATGAACCGGGCCCCGATGAAGTTCAGATTCAGCATGAGGTGATCGGCGTCAACTTTGTGGATATTTACTTCCGTTCAGGGCTTTACCCTTTGTCCTCTTCCCCGACAGTGCCCGGCTTTGAAGGGGGCGGGGTGGTAACGGCCGTGGGGCATAACGTTCGCGCATTTACCCCCGGGGACCGCGTTGCTTATACCGGGAACCCGATGGGAGCCTATACAGCACTCAGGAATATCCCTGCCAGTCGGCTCATTAAAATACCCGATGGGGTAACGATTCGGACCGCCGGAAGCTCGATGCTGAGGGGGCTTACCGCACATATGTTGCTTCACAAGGTACGGGAGGTTAAAGCGGGTGACTGGCTGCTGGTTCATTCTGCAGCGGGCGGTCTGGGCCAGATTGTCACCCGCTGGGCAACCATGAAAGGTGCCAGGGTGATTGGGACAACGGGGTCCGCGGCTAAAGTGAACATTGTGCAGAATGCAGGGGCCGCTGAAGTGCTGCTTCATACCGATGCGGCATGGGCGGAAACCGTGCGCGAAATGACGGAGGGGCGCGGGGTGCATCTTGCCATTGATGGGATTGGAGGAAACATGCTTGCTGCAACGCTCGGCGTGGTGCGCCCTTTTGGCATTGTCGCAAGCCTGGGTCAGCCTGCCGGGCCTATTCCACCGGTGCGTGTAGAGGATCTTGGCTTCGCCCGCTCAATCGCACTGATGCGGCCAAGTTCCATTGCCTATGCTGACGACCCCGATCTCTACAGACAGGGGGCCAGCGACCTCATGGCGGCCCTGCAGAATGGTCTGGAAAATCCCGTCGGAGCGGAATATTCCCTGACGCAGGCGGCGAAAGCACACGCTGACCTCGAAGCCGGACGTACAACAGGAAGTGTGATACTGACCGTGTAGATTCCGTTGTTACAAGGGTAAAAGCAGAACCCGCCTCTTCTGCTTTTACCCATTACATTAAAAGATGTCTGTGATTTTCCGCATTGATAACGGCTTGTGGGCTACTCCGCTAGCTGAACGGACGCGATGTCCCCGGCGTGGTTAACGTGTCAGTGAAATGTCCTGCTTTGCGTTTCTGTCGGTGATGAAGAGACTCTGACCCGGAAGGCAATAATCAGCGCGGCACTGAACATGATGCATGCCGCTGTGATAAATACCCCCGTCACGCCGTTGATGCCATATATCAGGCCACCGATGGCCGCACCGGCAGCAATGGAGGATTGAACGGCGGCGACCACCATACCTCCCGCACTCTCTGCTTCATCTGGAAGCGTCCGTGCGACCCAGTTTGACCACGCCACCGGTACGCCGCCAAATGCCAGACCCCACAGCATCACCAGCATCGTGAGCCCCACTATCGATAGTGGCATGATGATCATGCCCAGTGCGGCTGCACCCACCAGAGCGGGCATCATGATGAGCGTCAAACGCAAGCTGCGTTCCATCAGCCATCCCGCCGACAGCGTCCCGCAAAAGTTAGCCAGCCCAAATCCGAGCAACAGTAACGCCAGCCCTTCGGCATCCACCTGTGCGAGACCTTCCAGCGCAGGCCGTATATAGGTAAATAGCGCGTACTGGCCGGTGTGTGCCAGCACGCACCCCATCATACCGATGCTAACACCAGGCCGTCGCAGTAGAGAAAAGACCGATGCCGTTTTACTCCGAATCAGCGGTGGCATTCCGGGCAGCGTGAAATACTGGAAAAGCAAAGTGACGACACCCACCGCGGCAGCGGCAATAAAGGCGCTACGCCAGCCCCAAATCCCCCCCAGATAGCTTCCCAGCGGCACGGCAACCACCGTACCTACCGCGATACCACTAAAAATGATCGACAGGGCGCGCGGCACCAGCCTTTCTGGCACCAGGCGCATCGCCACCGCCGCAGCCATGCTCCAGAATCCACCCAGTGCGATACCCAGCAAGACGCGCATTGCCAGCAGCATGACAATGCCTGAAGAGAGCGCCACGAGCAGGTTTGAAAAGACCATCAACGCAGTGAAGCTCAACAGTACGGCGCGCTTGTCAAACGCACGCGTAAATCGCGGGACCAGTAATCCGGCAAATAACGCAATGACCGCCGTCGCCGTGACGGCCTGTCCGGCAAGAGATTCGGACACACCAAAATCCTGAGCCATCGGGGTTAATAAACTGGCAGGCAGGTATTCAGCGGTGAGTAGGCCAAAAACGCCCATGGTTAACGAAAACACCGCCCGCCAGGCAGGCCGGATTGGCTCATCGGTGGTTAATACGGCTTTGTTCTGCCTGATAGAGGCTTCATTGGTCATGACTGAGTTTCCAGGTAAAGGGGTTAAAGGATGAAGTCTATTCAGGTGTGGCTGGATGAGCTATGCTCTAAAAACCTCCTTTATTACCCGAAAACCCGAATATGGTCATGACTTCACCTTTTGCCCTCTCATCTGAACTCATCAGTGAACTGCTTTCTGGCCTGCGACTTAACGGTGTGCGGTATCAGCGTATTCAAACGGGCAATACGTTTGGTGTGAATTTCGCCAGCCGCCCCGGCCATGCTTACCTGCACTATGTCGCGGTGGGGGATGTGGTGCTTCAGACTGCAAAGGGCGATTGTTTCTCGCTTTCAGCCGGGGAAGCCCTGTTTATTCCTCACGGCGGAGAGCACCAGCTCATGTCGGCAACAGCCGCTGACGTGATGGATATCGATGATTTTGAAACGGTACCCCTGGATGAAAACGTGAGTGGGATTGATACCTGTCCCAGCACCCAGGAAACGCCAGGTGCCGTGCTGTTCTTTGGCTGCATGGAAATTGATTTGGGAAGCATGCAACGACTGGCAGGCGTGATGCCTGAGGTTATGCGTGCTGATGCGAAGGGGGCTAACTGGCCGGGACTGATGCATATCCTGGATGCGATGAAGCGTGAGATATGTTCCGGGCGCGTGGGCTATGCCGGCATTCTCGCCCGGCTGGCCGATGTGGTTGCGGCGATGTTTATCAGAGGGTGGGTGGAAGGCGGTTGCGGCACCAGCCAGGGGCTCGCTGCAGCACTGCGCGATCCGCGTCTGGCTCGGGCCATCCTGGCGATTCACCGCGAACCGGGCCGTGACTGGAGCGTGGCAGAACTCGCCGCTGAATCGCATATATCCCGATCCGCCTTCGCCGAAAGGTTTCAGACCACGATCGGTATCCCACCATTGCGGTATGCCACGGAAGTGCGGATGCACCTTGCTGTCCGCTGGTTATCGTCAGAAAAAATCACCGTCGATCTGGTATCCCAGCGGCTGGGCTACTCCTCACAGGCCGCTTTCAGCCGGGCTTTTAAGCGTGTAACAGGCAAGTCTCCCGGCGCAATGCGTATCCTTAACTGACAGAGCGTTATCCTCTGGCCTTTTCTAAGCGGATATCAGTGTCATTAATATCCGTTTTATTGCCCCAGCCAAGATGCAGGTAAACGTTAGCAGCACGGCTGTTCTTATCGGTTTCCAGCCAGGCGATATCATGGTGTTTAAATAATTCCTGCTCAGCGGCCATCACCAGTCTGCGTCCCGCTCCCTTGCCTTCATATTCCGGCAGAACAAATGCCGCAAACAGGCAGCCTTCATCCGGCAAAATCATAGAGAAACCGATGATTTTTTCGCTTTCAACCGCAACCCAGGCGCAAGGGCTGTTCTGAATCATATCGGCCACCAGGCTTTCAGTGATCCCCATCTGGCGCATTTCTTCACGACTCAGATGGTTTTCAATAACCGAGGTTCTGACGTCGAAAATACGCTCTACATCAGAAACTCGCGCTGATCGGATAGTGATATTCATTATCATTATTCATCCGGTGAAATGATCGGACTGCCCGCTTACATTGAATATGCTGGCAGTCCGTAGGATTCCAAAAGCTAACGGTTCTGCCGTTACTTCTTCTTATTCAGCATCGACTGTAAATCCGCAAAAGGATTATAGGTGGCAGCACCCACGTCTTTTTGCGCATCTTCTCCCGCCACAACGGTGGTGCCGTACTGGTCAGCTTCGGTGTACTTCGAGTGTTCGTGGTCATGGCAATACAGGCACAACAACTCCCAGTTACTGCCATCTTCCGGGTTATTGGTGTGATCGTGATCCATATGGTGAACCGTTAATTCGCGCAGGTTGGAATAAACGAACTCGCGCGCGCAGCGCCCGCAGACCCACGGATAGATTTTGAGTGCTTTCTCACGGTAGCCGCTTTCCAGCCGTGCGTAGTTTTTGGGGATCAGAGCCATTGCCGATATTACCTGTTCTATAGGGAGTATTTAACGAGAGTGCCTTCAATATATCCCATAATCGAAGCGAAGGAGAAATCAAACAGGGAAGTGCAGGGAGGCGCTGGGGGGGAGGGCACAGTCCGGACTGATCAGATCGCCCAATCCGGACTGCGTAGTTTCAAATGATGACGGGCTGACGCCGTTATTTCGCCAGCAGTTCTTTACGCACGATTTCTGCGCCTGCACTTAATGCATCCAGCTTGCCGCGTGCAACGCCCCGCGGTAACGGGATCATGCCGCAGTTGGTGCAAGGATAGAGCTTGTCGGCATCAACATACTGCAGGGCTGTGCGCAGCGTCGCGGCAACTTCTTCTGGCGTCTCAATGGTGTTGGTCGCCACATCTATGGCACCAACCATCACTTTCTTACCGCGAATCAGTTCCATCAGCTCCATAGGAACATGCGAGTTCATACATTCGAGTGAGATAATATCGATATTAGATTTTTGCAGTTTCGGGAAAATCTGTTCGTATTGTCGCCACTCTGTACCCAGCGTCTTTTTCCAGTCGGTATTGGCTTTGATGCCGTAGCCGTAGCAAATATGGACAGCGGTTTCGCATTTCAGTCCTTCGATGGCGCGTTCCAGGGTGGCAATACCCCAGTCATTCACTTCATCGAAGAAAACATTAAATGCAGGCTCATCAAACTGGATAATATCAACGCCGACAGCCTCTAACTCTTTGGCTTCTTCGTTGAGAATTTTGGCAAATTCCCAGGCGAGTTTTTCGCGGCTTTTATAGTGGTTATCATACAGCGTATCGATCATGGTCATCGGGCCAGGTAAGGCCCATTTGATCGGCTTATCGGTTTGCTGACGTAAAAACTTAGCGTCTTCCACAAACACCGACTTCTTGCGGCTGACAGGGCCGACAACCGTTGGCACACTTGCATCATAGCGATCGCGAATTTTAACGATCTCACGTTTCTCAAAATCAACACCCTCAAGGTGCTCAATAAACGTGGTAACAAAATGCTGGCGTGTTTGCTCACCGTCGCTGACGATATCAATACCGGCCTGCTGTTGATCGTCCAGGCACAAACGCAGCGCATCTTTTTTGCCGTCGGCTAATTCCTGATCCTGCAATTTCCACGGGGACCAGAGTTGCTCAGGTTGTGCAATCCATGAAGGCTTAGGTAAGCTGCCAGCCGTGGACGTGGGCAATAACTTTTTCATAATAGAAACCTTGTATTTGTTTAATCAAAGAACGGGATCAGCAGACCATTGTTCAAGAAGAGTTTGATATGGTTTGATGAACTTCTCTTCAGTGAACTTTCCTTGTTCAACGGCCAGCTGGCTACGTTCTTCGCGATCGTAAGTAATGAGCGTTAATGAATGGTCTCGCTGCGCCAGGTTGGGTTGATAATGCTTTCCTGCTGCAGAATTGGCATTGTAAATCTCTGGTCGGTAGATCTTCTGGAACGTCTCCATCGTACTGATGGTGGCGATAAGCTCCAGATCGGTGTAATCATTCACCAGATCCCCTACGAAATAAAAAGCTAACGGCGCAACACTGTTTGCAGGCATGAAATAGCGTGCCTGTAAGCCCATTTTATTGAAATAGTGATCGGTCAGGGACAGTTCATTCTGTTGGTATTCGATGCCCAGTGCAGGATGCTGATAACCCGTCTGATGATAGGTGTTTTTGCTTGAGACGCTCAGGCAAATCACCGGCGCTTTGGAGAAGTTTTCTTTGTAGATATCTGAATCCACAAAGCGTTTAAAGATATTGCCATGCAGGTCGCCAAAGTTAGCGGGGATGCTAAATTCGGGTTGGTTTTTATTATGCTCTGGCAATACCACGCTAAAATCATAATCGCGTACGTAAGAGGAAAAGTTATTTCCTACGATACCTTCAATGCGTTCATCTGTTTTCTTATCAATAATATTGGTTTTTAAAATTTCAATCACCGGGAAGCTATCGTTATTGCCTTCGACAGCAATATTCATCTCAACGGAGATGATTTCCAGTTCGACAGCGTAACGATCCCCTTTGGGATTATCCCCATGCGCCAGGGAATTAAAGCGATTTTTCATCATCACTAAGGCGTTGCGCAGGTTTTCCTGGCGTTTTGAACCTCTGGCCAGATTAGCAAAGTTGGTTGTGATACGCGTATTTTCGGATGGATTATAATTCTCATCGAAACAGATTTTTTTTATGGTAAACGCAAAGTTATTATTCATCGTAATCTGGTATCCTAATTTCCGCTACAAACCTGAGCTTACTTCTTGCACTTTTCATGAAGCTGCAATTTTCTTTTCAGGTTCCAACATTCAGCCGTCTGCACACATTCTATAGTGCATATTTTATGCCAGAGTCACTGGGTGAGGGGAAGTGATATAATTTCACAGCAACATGAGCGATTTTCATGATCGCGGGTAGAAGAAGGAAAGAGGTGATCGGAAGTTCATCATACTCTCCAACCGCTCCGGGTTCACTCACATTCCACGTCCCACTTTGCCTCTTATCCGCCGTCACCTGCCTGCCGTTCCTCGCGTACCTGCAATTTATCGTCCAGACTTACCGCAAAGGCATAGTCTGCGCAGGCATTGTGTTTTACACTGCGCGCTGAAAATTGAGTAGATTAACGATTAAGTAGGCGACAATGGCGATGAACGGCACGATCACAACCTGGTTTAAAGATAAAGGCTTTGGATTTATCAAAGATGAAAACGGCGATAACCGTTATGTCCATGTGATTAAAATCGCCAATCCTGAGCTGATTAAGAAAGATGCGGCGGTGACTTTCGAGCCCACCACCAACAGCAAAGGGCTGTCAGCTTATGATGTGAAAGTGATACCCGAAAGTTCCTACATCTATATCGCGGGGGAGCGCCTGAAGCTCACCTCGATCAAGTCTTACCTGGTGTACAGCGAAGAAGTCCCTGCGGAAACCCGCATTGATAAAGAAAATACGGTGCTATCTGTGGGCATACTGATGAACAGCATCCGGCCAAAATCAGCCACTCAGCCGGGTGAAATGCGTACGGTAAAAAAACTGGCGATCACCACTTTCCAGGGAACAACCCTGATCTTCTCGGAAGATGAGATCGACATCGACAGCACGGTGAAGTTGCTTAAGGTCTGACACCATCCGGACTGATCCCTGTGCCGAAATCCTGCGCCATTGAGCGGAAGGATTTCGGCATCGCTGACGGCCTTTGAGAACGTCCCCTTCACACATTTCCCCACTGCCTGTCATCCGGCGGCACGAAATCATTAACAACAAAAAGCCCGCTCAGGTTTCCCTGAGCGGGCTTCTTAAATTTGGCTCCTCTGACTGGACTCGAACCAGTGACATACGGATTAACAGTCCGCCGTTCTACCGACTGAACTACAGAGGAATTGTTGGAACGGGGCGCATGATATCCAGCAGGGCAGGGGATGTCAAAGGCTGTTTTCACGCTTTTGGTTCAACTGCTGAATAAAGCAGCATACGGAACAAGCCTATGTGATTTTTACCACAAAAATCGTGCTTTTGCGTATTGCGTTGCAGGATGCGGTGGGACTTGCAGCGGCGTTACATTCATTTTCGCCAGGGCGATCACGTTTGTTTCATTTTGACGTTGAATCACAGTGTTGCGAAATATACATTTCATCAATATTGAATTTTTGTTCCATTTCCTGTTCCCTACATCTAAGGATTTATCATGAAAAAAGTCAGAATTGGCCTGATCGGTACCGGTTATATCGGACGCTGCCACGCGATTGCCTACTCTCAGGCGCCGACCGTGTTCAACCTGAAAGGGGAATTGGTTCGTGAGATGCTGGCGGAAGTGAACCCGGAACTGGCCAGCGCGCAGGCGGCCACACTCGGCTTCAATCGTTCAACCGGAGACTGGCGTGAACTGGTTGCGGATGAAAATATCGACGTTGTTGATATCTGTGCCCCTAACTTCCTGCATAAAGAGATGGCGCTGGAAGCCATTCGCCACGGCAAACACGTCTACTCCGAAAAACCCCTGGCGCTGGATGTCACCGATGCTGAAGAGATGGTGCGTGCAGCCGAAAAAGCCGGGGTGAAAACGCTGGTGGGTTTCAACTATATGAAAAACCCGACCAGCCAGCTGGCGAAAGAGATTATTGCCCGTGGCGAAATCGGCGAGGTGGTGCACTTCTACGGCACGCACAATGAAGATTACCTGGCGAATCCGAACACCCCGCTGGACTGGCACTGTCAGAAAGCGCTGGCGGGCCTCGGCGCTCTGGGCGACCTGGCCGCGCATATTGTCAACATGGCGCACTATCTGGTGGGCAACATTGATGAGGTTAGCGGCGATATGATGACGGTCATCAAGCAGCGCCCGGACCCGAAAAATCTGTCCCAGCTGCGCGATGTGGAAAACGAAGATCAGGCCAGCGCACTGCTGCGTTTTGCTAACGGCGCGCACGGTGTGATTGAAACCTCACGTATCGCCTGCGGCAGCAAAATGGGCCTGACCTACGTGGTGACCGGCACCAAAGGCAGCATCCGTTACACCCAGGAGCGCATGGCGGAGCTGGAGCTGTATATCCATGATGACCCGGCCGGTCGCCAGGGCTTTAAAACCATTCTGACTGGCCCGGCGCACCCGGATTATGCGGCGTTCTGTATTTCTGCCGGGCACGGTATTGGCTTTAACGATCAGAAAACGGTGGAAGTGCGCGATTTGATTAACGGGATTGCCGCCGATGACCGTATGTGGCCAGACTTTGCTGAAGGCTTGCAGGTATCGAAAGTGCTGGAGGCGATTGCCCTCTCTGCCGCCGAAGGGCGTTGGATGAAAGTGTAAATTTTTACTCAGGCCGGGCTTGCCCGGCCTTTTTAGCGTAAGCCATTTTTTCCCGCCTCTTCTCCATTGTCATAAGCGATTTAAATTCCCCGCCATTAAATGTATGATAATAAGACTCATTTTCAATGAAATGGCTAAGATGAAAAAACTGTTCTCCTTCCCGGTGCTGTGTGCACTGCTGGTGGCTGCCGCACTGATCTTTGTTGTATCCGTCCGCAGCTGTTCAACTCAGTATTCAGAGTCGCAACCCGCCTCGCCACCGGCTGCGGCCGCAGCTGTTGCGCCAACAGGCGCACAGCAGGGCTGGCCGCGTACGCTGCAAACCCCTAAAGGGCCACTGACCCTGACTAAGGCCCCGGAACGTATCGTCTCCACCAGCGTGACCATTACCGGTACGCTGCTGGCAATCAATGCGCCGCTGGTCGGTTCCGGCGGCACCAGTCGTAACAGCACGGTGTCGGATGACCAGGGTTTTTTTAAACAATGGAGTGCAGTGGCGAAGCAGGCCCATCTGAAACCCCTCTACATTTCTGAACCGAACGCCGAGGCGATTGCCGCTGCGGCGCCGGACCTGATTGTGATTGCCGCCACGGGCGGTGATTCAGCGTTAAAGCTCTACGATCAGCTGTCGGCTATCGCCCCGACGCTGGTGATCGACTACGGTGATAAAAGCTGGCAACAGCTGGCTGTGCAGTTAGGGGAGATCACCGGGCATGAGAAAGACGCCAGCACCGTGATTGACCGTTTTGAGCAACGGGTGCAGGCGGTGAAGCAGGCGATCACGCTGCCACCCCAGCCGGTTTCCGCGCTGGTTTATTATGAAGATGGCCGCGGTGTGAATTTGTGGACCCTGGCATCAGCGCAGGGCAAGCTGCTGTCGGAACTGGGTTTTACGCTGGCGATGCCACCCGCGGACGTGCAGGGCGGCACCAGCATGGGTAAGCGTAACGATATTATTCAGCTGTCAGGTGAGAATATGGCGGCCGGCCTCACCGGGAAGAGTATGTTGCTGTTCTCAGCAGATGACGAGACGGTGGGGCGCGTACGGGCCAATCCCTTCCTTGAGCATCTGGAGCCGGTAACGGCTGAGCGGGTCTATGCAATGGGCCCGGATACGTTCCGTCTGGATTATTACAGTGCCAGCAATATGCTGGACAGTATTGAGCGGCATTTTAAGTCCCACTAAGGTGGGATGTCCTCACCCAAATAAACCGCAGAGATCGTCATGTTGTGGCAGTTTTAAAACTAACAGCGAGCAACGGTGCTGCGGGGATGGGGCCAGTTTGAGGTAAGCCGGACGTCACGCGACAGGACGTCGCGTGCCGAGGCCCGCATGGATACGGCAGTTGCCGATCCGGCGTGCTCAAACTGGCCTCAGACCTGAAGCCGAATGATCAGCCACTCATTTTTGTGGGGATTCATCAGGGGCCTGGTCAGCCGCCGTTTTTTTCCCTCTCCCGGATATAATCCTCTGTTATCACGGAATAATCCCGCGGCGCGAAGGGATGCGGTACACCTTTTATCATCATGAACTCAGAAACAATAATGCGGCGCATCATCCTTCTCTCGGTGGGTGAACGTAATGAGATCTCCACGTTTAACTCACCGGACTCCGGAAATTGATAGTAAGTGTCTGGGATGCATAGCTGATTATGAGCAATTTTTAAAGCAGGGAAATCCCTGTTGAAACCCGACCTCGGCGGTGCATCTCTGTCTCTGATAGAAAGGTAATGTGCGTAATAGTCGCCGGCATTGTTAATCTGGAAACAGAATCCGGCGTCCGTTCTGGAAACCTGTCCGATCTCAAGCGAGGGGAAGTGATCTCCCAACCAGCAGCCAGTCAGTAACAAAGAGAGAAGAGCGGGCAGGAGGGGATTATTGATTTTCATATGGCATACATATCCCTGAGTTTATCCATAAGTCATCACTGATGCTCAAGCATAACAACGGCGTATTTTATTGGAAATTCGGTGATGTGCGATTATCCGCTATCGCCATTTATGAATTCAGCTCATAACGACGGCCTGATTACCGGACATTATCTTCTGATGGCAAACCGCTACTCTACCGTTCTCCCTTTCTGTCCCGATGGATTGTCATGACTGACTCTCAGGCGCATACGCCGTTAGCCACCCCAAAAACCACCGGCTTTACCTTTGTACTGATCCTCAGTGCACTAATGGCCATTACCTCGTTATCGACCGATATTTATCTGCCCGCCATGCCCGTGATGGCGAAAGATTTACAGGGCGATGCGGAACTGACCATCACCGGCTTCTTAATCGGTTTTTGCATAGCTCAACTGGTCTGGGGACCGATCAGCGATCACTTCGGTCGGCGTTTGCCGATGTGCATCGGTATGGTGCTGTTTGTGATGGGGTCGGTGGGCTGTGCCTTATCCACTGATATCGTGCATATCGTCTTCTGGCGGGTATTTCAGGCGCTGGGTGCCTGTACCGGGCCGATGCTGGCCAGGGCGATGATCCGCGATCTCTACAGCCGTACCCGTGCGGCACAGATGATGTCCACGTTGATGATCGTCATGGCCATTGCCCCGATAGCCGGGCCGCTGCTGGGGGGGCAGATGATTCACATCGCCTCCTGGCATGCCATTTTCTGGCTGCTGGCGATAATCGGTGCCGTGATGCTGCTGGCAATCGCCTGGCTGCCTGAAACTCTGCCTGAATCAAAACGGGTGAAAGCCTCCCTGTCCGGTGCCTTTCGCAATTATTACCGCTTACTGACGCATGCCACCTTTATGCGCTTTACGCTTTGCGTGACGTTTTATTATGTCGCGGCCTATGCGTTTATTACCGGCTCACCCTTTGTTTACATCTCGTATTTTGGTGTTGAACCCGCGCATTACGGCTGGCTGTTTGCCGTGAATATTGTCGGATTAATGGCGGTCAGCATGGTGAACCGACGGCTGGTACATCGCTATCCGCTGGAAACACTGCTTAAGTGTGCCGCCTCCGTTGCCGCACTTGCCGCACTGCTATTAGCGGTGGCGACCGGGTCTGGCATGGGCGGGATAGGCCTGATTATCGCGGCGGTATTCGTTTTCTTCTCCATGAACGGCATTATCGCGGCAACATCGACCGCAGCTGCGCTGGATGCTGCGCCGGAGATGGCGGGTTCGGCATCGGCACTGGTGGGATCGTTGCAGTACGGCAGCGGCATTATCTCCTCGCTGCTACTGGCGCTGTTTAGCGATGGCACGCCCTGGACCATGGGCTGGATTATCGCACTTTTTACCCTGGCCAGTGCCGTAATGGCACTGACCACGCGCACAACGAAAATAGTCATATAGACTTGATCTACCGGCTGATGAGCGTTGTTCAGGAAAGGGGGGGAATGGCATTCATTCAGAAAAGAGGTATTCCCGGAAAATAGCTGGATTTAACAACAATAATAAGGCGGGAGCGGCAATGAAAAAGATAGCCATCATCGGGGCGGGGCCAACAGGCATTTATACGTTTTATGCACTGCTGGGCAATCCGCAACCGCTGTCTGTCTCTGTCTATGAGCAGGCCGCCGAGGCGGGCGTCGGCATGCCCTACAGCGATGAAGATAACTCGCGGATGATGCTGGCCAATATCGCCAGTATTGAAATTCCGCCTGTTTTTATCACCTATATTGCGTGGCTGCGCACCCTGAGTGACAGCCATCTGGCTCGCTATGGCGTCGAGGCTTCTTCCCTGCATGTGCGGCAGTTCCTGCCGCGGATCCTGCTGGGTGAATATTTCCGCCACCAGTTTCTGGAAATCGTCGCTCAGGCTAAACGCCAGGGTTTTGAAGTCAATATCCACGAAGCGTGCCAGGTGACCGATCTGGAAGCCACCTCCCAGGGCGTGCATATCTGGGCGCAGGGTGAACGCATCCCGGCGCTGTTTGATCTTGCGGTGATTGCCACAGGGCATGTCTGGCCTGATGACAGCAAGGCGACCCGCACCTTTTTCCCCAGCCCCTGGTCCGGGCTCATGGATGCCCGTATTCCCCCATGTGAAGTCGGCATTATGGGCACGTCGCTGAGTGGCATTGATGCGGCAATGGCAGTGGTGGCTCAGCATGGGACATTTAAAGAAGGCGATGACGAACAGATAACCTTCAGACTGAATAAGGGAAGTGAGCGGCTGAACATCACGCTGATGTCGCGCACAGGCATCCTGCCGGAGGCCGATTTTTATTGCCCGCTCCCTTATGAACCGTTGAACATCGTCACGCCAGAGGCCATCGAAAACGCCATTGCAGAGGGAGCGGACGGCCTGCTCGACCGGGTGTTCGGGCTGATGGTTGAGGAGATGGCACAAAGCGATCCGGCCTGGAGCCAACATATCTCGCTGCGGACGCTGGACGTCGACGGTTTTTCCGCAGCCTGGTTCGCCGATCGGCATCAGCATGACCCTTTTCACTGGGCCTGCGCCAATCTTAATGAAGTCGAGCGCAATAAGCGCGAAAAACACACGGTGGCCTGGCGTTATACCGTGCTGCGTTTACACGAAGCCGTTGAAGAAATCGTCCCTTTTCTCAATGACAAAGACGCGAAAAGATTCAACGGTGGTCTGGCCCGTGTGTTTATCGATAATTATGCCGCTATTCCATCACAGTCGATCCGTCGACTGCTGGCGCTGCGCGAGGCCGGGATCATCAGCATCCAGGCCCTCGGGCAGGATTATCATCTGCACGAAGATGACAACCAGACCGTGATTTCCGCTGAAGGGCAAACGCGGGTGTTTGATGTCTTTATTGATGCCCGCGGGCAAAAACCGCTGAAGACCCGTGACCTGCCATTTCCGACGTTGCGCGCCCAGTTGCAGTCCTGTGGGGATGAGATTCCTGACGTCGGTAACGATTACACATTGCTGTCACCGGAGAGTGCTCGGGGGCGCATTGCATTCGGTGCCTTGCCTTATTTAATGCACGATCGGCCGTTTGTGCAGGGTATTACCGTCAGCGCTGATATCGGTGCGGCAATAGCGAAGGCGGCCCTGGAGCCCCCCTCACGCGCACGCAGGCGACTGCGTTATATCGACATCTGACGCGCCTGCGTTGATTACTGCTTTGCATCGTTTTGCGTATTCTTCATAATTGCTTGATACGTCATCATTATTTGAGAGCACTATGATCAGGTTTTGGGTTCCGTTTCTGGCCGTGGCATCGGCATCCGTCCTGGCGGCTGAGGTGCCACCTTCCATCAGGCCGCTGGCATTGACGGCGGTGAAAAGCGGCAGCGATCAGTACAACAGTTTGTGTGCCGCTTTAAAAGATCGCTGTAACGCCGGGAAAGAAACCACCTTATGGAAGAGCAAGGCCGATGCGAACACCGTCTATTTAATCAATTCCTCCCCCGAGTTGATGAAGATTGAGAAAACGGGCAGCACCTGGCGCGTGAAAGGAACGTGGGATTTTAGCCCGTATCATCACAGTCACAGTGATAAGAACGAGGGGGATGATGAGCTGTCTGCAAACGGTGTCACACTCTATCCCGCGTTATATCCCCTGAACCAAAGCCAACAGGCGGTGGCCCTGGTGTCGCAATGGTCGACGGGGTATTCGGGCGGCGGGCGTGAAGAAAATTACGCCGACTTTATGCAGTTGAATGATGACGGAAGTTACAACGCCGCCTTCAAAGATATTCTGTTTTCCTCCCGTGAAATGATCCGGGCCTGTTTCTCTGAACAGGATTATGCCCGCAAGTCCCATTGTCACGATGAGAGCTGGCGTGTTTTGCAGTTGAAAATACTGGACCAGGGGAAGGCGTACTATGCCTGGGAGTTCATCACCAAATCTTCCGACTGGCCGTCGTTTACCGATAAGTCTGAGATAACCACCACCGTCAGTCGGGAAGTGAAAGTGCCGTTTGCAGAGAGTGCGCAGTAGCAGAGTAAACAGCCTGTGGGGCCATCCGGCAAGGCTGGCTATTTTGGCGCAACCTGGTACAGCCCTAAAAATTAAAGGTATAATCCCCCGCATTATTCAACGGATTTAGAAGCGAACATGACAAAACTCACCTTGCAAGAGCAGATGCTGAAAGCAGGATTAGTCAGCAGCAAAAAAATGGCCAAAGTTCAGAGAACGGTCAAAAAATCTAAGGCTCAGGCCCGTGAGGCCAGAGAAGCGGTAGAAGAGAATAAAAAAGCGCAGATCGAGCGGGATAAGCTGCTCAGTGAACAGCAGAAGCAGGCGGCGTTATCGAAAGAGTATAAAGCGCAGGTGAAGCAGCTGATTGAGATGAACAAAGTCGACATTGCCAAAGGCAACATTGATTTTAATTTCACCGATAACAACCTGATTAAGAAAATCGCCGTCGATAAGGCCACGCAAGCTCAGCTTATCAGCGGTCGCCTCGCCATTGCACGTTTGCTCGGCAACAGCGGCGAAAGCGAATACGTCATCATTCCCGCCGTGGTCGCCGATAAGATTGCGCAGCGCGATGCAGGCAGCATTGTGTTAAATAGCGCCCTGAGCCTGGAAGAGCAAAACGAAGACGATCCGTATGCTGATTTCAAAGTACCTGATGATTTGATGTGGTAAATCAGAACGGCGAGGCATTGCAGGCGTTGATCGGCACTTCGCTGATCGGATGAACAAAATGTAATTCACTGGCGTGCAGCATCATCCGCGGCGTCAGTTCGGTGCCTGGCAACAGGCGACCGCCATACAGATCGCAGCCCAGAATCGGGTGGCCCAGCTGCTGGCAGTGAATGCGTAGCTGGTGGGTGCGCCCGGTCTCCGGGGTGAGCTGTACCCGCGTCACAGGCAGTAACGTCCCGTCTTCCTGCTCCTGAACAATGCGCTCAACGACCCGATAGCGGGAGCGGGCGGGTTTACCGTGGATGGCACAAATCGACATCAGCGGGAACAGCGCCGGATCGCGGGCAATCGCCGCATCAATGATCCCTTCATCATTATCCAGATGCCCGCACAACAGTGCACTGTACACCTTGGTCACCGTACGCTGGCTGAACTGCTGGCAAAGGGCGGCATTGATCGCCTTATTGCGCGCAATCACCATCAGCCCGGAAGTGCCGAAATCAAGCCGGTGGATCAGGGTGCAGCCGGGGAAAAGCTGTACCAGCCGGTGATGCACTGAATCGAGATTGAGCGGATTTTTCCCCGAGAGGCTGAGCAGCCCGGCGGGTTTATTGATCAGCACCAGGTGATCGTCCTGATACAGGACTTCAATCTTGTCATGGCAGGGTGGGGCAATAAAGGTATCGAAAATCACAGACATCAGACTGCCCCGGTAGCGAGTGGGAGCGGATAATAACGAATTTTCAGCCAGCTGGCGAATCTGGCTGTGCGCCCGTGGGCGTCAGCGTGCCGTCACCTCACTTGCAACATAATCAGATAACCATTACCAATCATTCTATTTGCTTGTGTTTGTTTCAAACAGTAACGTTGTTAAAAATGGCGTATTAACGATGGGCTTATTATTAATTTACCTCTGGAAGTAAAATGACGGGGTGAATTATGACAACTTTATCTGGGGTGGGAATGAAGGGATTTTCAAAAGCCATTGCTTTTGCGGCAATGAGCCTGACGGCGTTTAACGTTGCAGCGGCAGAGAATAACAACAGTAATAATATTATTCGCTACGCAATATGGAGCAATCCCAGCGGTAACTTCCATCCCACGCTTTATTTTACTGACTACGATCGCGCGGTTATATTCACTCTGTTTGGCCGCTTGTTTACCCTCGATGAACAGCAAAACCCAAAACCGTCTCTCGCTGAAAAATATGACTACTCGGCTGACGGAAAAACACTGACGCTGCATTTAAAACCGGGCGTGAAATGGCATGATGGCACCGCGTTTACCGCGGAAGATGTCTATTTTACCTATGCCACCGAAGCCGATGCGGGCTTCCCGAAAGACACCCCTGGCTTTGTCAAACACCTGGTGGGTTACGAGGATTACCATATGGGTAAAACGGACCGTTTAGCGGGCATCAAGGTGATTGACGCGCAAACCCTGAGCTTCACCTTTGTAGCCCCGTATGCTGCGGCCTTCTCTCACTTTGCCGACCGTCCTGTGCTGGCCCAACATATCTGGAGCAAAGTCCCGGTTAAAGAGTGGAATAAAGCGACTGACCTGCTGCGCAACCCGGTCGGCACCGGCCCTTACAAGTTTGTCGAGTTTCTCCCGGATCAGTACGTCAAGCTGGAACGCAACGACGACTATTACGGCGGAAAACCGAAAACCAAAACGCTGATATTTAAAGTCTCTAACGCACAGACGGTACAGAATGAGCTGATCAATGGCGACGTTGATATTGCTGAACTCTCATCATGGAATGGCCGCGATTTACAGACGTATAAAAATGCCGGCATTCAGATTATTGAGCAGCCGGGCGTAGGTGCACAGTATTTATCACTGGATACGCGCAATAAAAATCTGTCCGATCGCCGGGTCAGACAGGCGCTGGTCTATGGCATTGACCGACAGGCGATTGTCGATAAATTACTCTACGGTCACGCTCAGATATTCAATACCAAAGATAATCCGCACAGCCCTTACTACCCTAAAGCGTTAAATAATTATGCCTATAACCCTGAAAAGGCGAAGGCGTTATTAAAAGAAGCCGGTTGGGCAGACACCAACGGTGATGGCGTTGTCGATAAAGACGGCAAAGATTTCACCCTAACCATTAACTACCCGACAGGGAACCGCACCCGCGAACTCACCGCACCCGTTATTCAGCAAAACCTGAAAAAAATCGGCATCAACGTGGTGCTTAACGTCGCCGACTTCAACGCCACGCTCTCTATTTTGCAGGACAAAGCGCAAGTCTACGATGGCGTGTTGATGGGAGGGACTTTCAGGCCTGGCGAATATGATAACAACTTCTGGTGGGAACGATTCTCCACCCCACAGCTGGACGCTTTCGCCAGTCAGTTTAATGCCACCATCGACCGTGACGCCCTCAAGACCAGCGTTGGCGGGTGGTTAACCGGGATTAATGAAGAAGTGCCGCACGTCTGGCTCTACATCCCCAATATCGGCTACGCCCTGAGTAAGCGAATAACAAGCTATCACTCTTACCCTTATGAACCTTTCGCCGATGTCGCTGGCTGGAGCGTAAAACAGTAACGCATTGCACGGTACAGGGTTTTACAGAGCACCTCTTCTGTAAAACCCGTTCACTTCAGCACGGGATTTTTTATGTTCAGGGTTATTTTTCACAGGTTACTGATCGCTGTTCCGGTGCTTATCGGCATCTCGCTGCTGGTCTTCTTCTTAATACAGTTACAGCCCGGCGATCCGCTGGTCGGCATGATCTCGCCCGAAACAACGCCAGAGCAGAAACAGGAAATGCTGCGTCAGGCTGGCTACCTGGACCCGATATGGCTGCAATACTTGCGCTGGGCTTCGCGAGCGATGGTGGGTGACTTCGGTTACTCCTTACAGAGTGGGGCACCGGTACTCACGCTTATCGGTGAACGGGTCTTCAACACGCTATTGCTGGCGGGCAGTTCGCTGTTGATCACCTTAATCGTGGCGCTGCCGCTGGGGATTTATCTCGGTCTGCGCCGTGGTGCTACGGCGGATATCGCGGTCTCGCTGTTGTCTTTTGTCATCCTCTCCATTCCGGTATTTTTTATTGCCATTTTACTGGTGAAAGTCTTTGCCATGAATCTGCGCTGGTTTCCCGTTTCGGGCGTCTCTACGCTGGGCAGTCACCTTACCGGTTTTGATCATATTGTCGATGTGGCTAAACACCTTGTTTTGCCCGCAGTCACGCTGGCGTTAGGCAACATCGCTATTTTTAGCCGTTACCTGCGTTCCAGCATCAGCGAGTTAATTAACCAGAACTTTATCAAGGCGCTGTTCGCCAGGGGAATGAGGCGATCGGGCGTGATCTATCCGCATTTGCTGAAAAATGCCGCCAAACCGCTGATTACCGTGGTGGGGATGGAGATCCCGGCGCTGCTCTCGGCAACGCTGCTGACCGAGATTATCTTTAACTGGCCGGGCATCGGACGTCTGAGTTTTGATGCTATCCAGTCACGCGATTTTCCCCTGTTGATGGGCATTGTGCTCTTTCTGGCGGTGATCACTTTAGCCATCAATATCCTCGCGGATATTCTCTATGCACTCGCCGACCCGCGAGTAAGGCTGACCCGATGATGCTGAACCATGATGACGCGGCTCTGCGGCCGCGAACCCGGCTGCATCCCCTGCTGAAGGATCACTATTTCGTCAGTGGATTGATTCTACTGACGCTGCTTGCTGCTTTTTCCCTCTTCGCGCCCTGGCTGACACTCTACAACCCCGATGATATGGATCTCTACAATATTGAGGCACCGCCCGGCAGCGAACACTGGCTGGGTACCGATGAGATTGGCCGCGATGTCTTCTCGCGGCTGCTCTACGGCGGCCGCGTATCCATCATGGTCGCGCTGGCCGCGGTGCTCTTTCAGGCGGCGATCGGCATCGTACTCGGCAGCATCGCGGGCTATAAAAGCGGTGTGGCCGATATGATCATTATGCGCATCACCGACATCATCATGTGTTTTCCCTTTTACGCGATGGCGATAACTCTCGCCGCCCTGCTGGGTGCCAGCGTCTGGAACGTGATTCTGATCATCGGCGTGCTTCACTGGACGGGTATCGCCCGGCTGGTGCGCGCTGAACTGCTGTCGCTGCGCGAAAGCGGCTATGTTCAGGCCGCAAAATCCATGGGCGTGAGCAGCTTCACGATTGTCTGGCGGCATTTGCTGAGGAATGCCTGCGCGCCCATCGTCGTAAATCTTACCCTCGCGGTGGCGAATGCGATTCTTGCCGAAGCCGCGCTGAGCTTTATCGGGCTGGGCGTCAAACAGCCGCAGCCGTCATGGGGCAACATGCTGTCGGCGGCGCAAAGTATCAGAGTCATTGATGACGAATGGTGGCTGTGGATCCCCCCCGGCTTAACCATTGTGTTGATGGTTTTGGCGATCAACTTTATCGGCGAGGGGCTTGCCCGGGTGTTAAATCCACGGCCTGCGGTCCCGGTGAAAGATATCCACCTTCACTCGCTGAAACTCTCCCAAAAAAGGAAAAGCGCATGAGTCAGTCACTGCAGGAAAAAGGCTTTACCGGAAATCTCTCCGCAGAGGAGACCGCTTTTTCGGAAAAAATTGAACAGTGGTTTGAGCAACACCGTGAAGAATTCATTCAGGATCTGCTGCAATGGGTGGCTTATCCGAGCATTGCCGATGAGAAATTAGCGCAGGACGGCAAGCCCTATGGCAACGAGGTGGACGCGATTTTCCAGCACGTTAAAGCGCAGGCGGAGAAGCTGGGCTTTGCCACCGAAGCGCATCAGGGGCACGCGCTGTCTGTGCTGGCGGATAACCGCAACGCGACCCAGGATTTGGGGCTGATCTCGCATCTTGATGTTGTGCCACCCGGCGATAACTGGACCTTTGCGCCGTTCGAACCGTTCCACAAACAGGGTTTCGTTATTGGCCGCGGGGCATCGGATAACAAAGGCCCGGCGCTGCTGGACCTCTACCTGCTGCGTGCCTTCCGCGATCTCGGCGTCTTCCTGCATCACAAGCTGCGCGTGATCTACGGGGGCGCAGAAGAAATTGGTATGGGCGACATGAAATACTTCGCGAAAAACGGGCCGGTTCCGCGCTTTTCCGTGATCACCGATGGCGCATTCCCCGTCAACTATGCGCAAAAAGGCGGTCTGAACCTGATTTTACAGATCCCGACCGGCCCGGTGTTATCCCGTCTGTCGGCGGGCGTGGCGGAAAATGCCGTTCCGGCCAGTGCGACACTGCGTTTGACCGCTACGGACATTGCCACCGTTGACAGTGCGCTTGCCCGATTACCTGCCGGGCTGCGCGAATCGCTGTCGATTACGCCTGACGGCAGCGATGTGCTGCTGGTATCGCATGGCAAATCCGGGCACGCCGCCTTTCCTGAAAACACGCAAAATGCCATCCCGCTGCTGCTGAATGCCGCCGTGGGTGCCGGGCTGCTGGCTGATGCAGACCTCAATGCGGCAACGCTGATTGCGCAGCTGCTGGCCGATCCCTGGGGGCACGGAGCGGGTATTGCCTTTGAAGATGAGCAGACCGGTAAGCTGACGTTGAACGGGGGATTAGCGATCCCGAATGCGCACGGTGTGGCGATCTATCTGGATATTCGCTATCCGATTTTTACCGATAAAGACGGTTTGCTGGCGACGCTGAAACAGACCATTGCGCCGCTGAACGGCAGCTTAACGATCCTGCGTGACGACGTGCCGATGCATGTGGATAAAGACAGCCTGCTGGTGCAGCGCTTGCAGCAAACCTATGACGCGATAGCGGACGCCAAAACCGACCCTTACACCATGGGCGGCGGCACCCATGCGCGGGTATTGCCGAACGCCATCACCTTTGGCCCGGGATTTGGCCGGGGTGCATCGGCGTTGTTTAACGGTGAAAACGTCAGCGAGCGCCCTGACTTTATCCCTGACGGGCATGGCTCTCCGCACGGCCCTGACGAGTTTGTGTCGATTGAAAACCTGAAGCGCGCGTTTAAAGTCTATGCGATCGCCATTCCGCGGTTAGACAGCTGGCTGGCGCAGGGATTAATCGACAATGCCGGATAACACACCGTTACTCCGCATTGAAGGGCTGTCCGTGTGCTATCCGGGGCAGGACGCAGGCGTGACCGCAGTGGATCAGGTCAGCCTGAGTCTCGCTGCCGGAGAAATACTGGCCGTCATCGGCGAGTCGGGGGCTGGAAAATCGGCCATTGCGCAGGCGATCCCGGGATTATTACCGGCGAATGCCATCGTTTCCGGCAAGATCCTGTTTCAGGGTATCGATCTGCTGAGGTTAAATCGTACTGAACTTTCCACCCTCAGAGGGCGGGAGATCGCGATGGTATTTCAGGACCCGACGTCATCGCTCGACCCGGTTTTCTCCGTCGGCACCCAGCTGGATGAGTCGATTGCCCTGTGCGATCCGTCACTCAAGGCTGCACAGCGCAAGGCGCGTGCCATTGAGCTGCTGTCGCAGGTGGGCATTCCGCAGGCGGATAAACGCCTGAAGAACTACCCTCATCAATTCTCAGGTGGCCAGATCCAGCGCATCATGATCGCGATGGCGCTGGCCGGACGCCCGAAGATGCTGATTGCCGATGAGCCGACCACTGCGCTGGACGTGACCACTCAGCAGGAAATACTCGACCTGCTGTTCAGCCTGAACCAGCAGTCCGGTATGGCGCTGCTGCTGATCACCCACGACATGGGCGTGGTCGCTGATATTGCACAGCGGGTGATTGTAATGCGGCACGGGAAAATAGAGGAAAACAGTGCGGCAAAAACCCTGTTCCGCGCGCCTGAAAGTGCCTATACCCGCCAGCTGCTGGCGGCGATCCCATCATCCACATCAACACCGGTCGCCGTTGAGGAAACGTTTGAGGCACTGGTGCGGGTGGATGACGTGCACATCAGTTATCCGGCAGGGTTTGGCAAGCGCCATAATATTGTTAATGGCGTCTCTTTTAACATCGGCAAAGGCGAGTTCCTCGGCCTGCTGGGGGAGTCCGGATCGGGGAAGACCACCCTGGGTCGCAGCCTGCTGGGCATCATTAAACCGCACCAGGGAACGCTGACGCTGGCGGGCGAGGCGATTTATCATCCCAGCCGCACGCGCAGCAAAGCGATTAAATCGCAGGTTGGGGCTATTTTCCAGAACCCGCTTAGCTCGCTGAATCCCCGCATGACGCTCGGCCAGTCGATTGCTGAACCCTTGCGCACGCACACCACGTTAAAAGAGGCGGCGATCCTCAAGCGGGTGACGTCATTAATCACGGAGGTTGGGCTTCCCGCCGAATGGCAGCAGAAATATCCGTATGAGATTTCAGGCGGGCAGTGCCAGCGCATTGCGATTGCCCGTGCGCTGGCGCTGAACCCGCAGCTATTAATTGCTGACGAACCCACCTCGGCACTGGATGTCTCTATCCAGGAAAGCATCCTCACACTGCTGCGCAATCTGCAAAAGGAGTATCAGTTTGCCTGCCTGTTTATCAGCCACGACCTGGCGGTGGTGCGCAGCCTGTGCCAGTCGGTGCTGGTATTGAAAGACGGTCATGTGGTTGAGCAGGGGCGGGTCAGTGAGTTGTTCTCCCGGCCTGCCAGTGACTATACGCGATCGCTGATCGACAGCATTCCTTTTGCCGATCCGCAGCATCAGGAAAATAAACGCCGCCAGCGAGCGCCGTGGCTATTTGCTCACCCCTGGGAACTTGTGACATGACAGTGCCGTGTCAGTGTTTTTATAGAAAGAGGATGTCGCACAGGATAATATTTACCGCGTCACCCCACTTATTTACCCTCAGCCCTGGATTGTTTAATAACAGGGAAATGTGATGGAAAACGGTTTCAGTATTGCCATGACCCCGGTGCTTTAAAAATGAAAAAATTCACAACTATCAGTACCTTTTTTATCGTTTTTTTTGGACAGGATAGCGATGAATATGGCGAAACTTATCAAGAGATTGTCGATTCTGCTTTTAAGATTTATGTTGAAGATGCTGGTCATTATCTCGATAACCTGATTACCAATATTGACGACTTCCGCCAATGTTACCCGGATAATGAGTCCGCAGTTGTTGCCCTGAATGAACTTACCGACGGCTCTGTGGGGGATACGAGATATCACACACCAACACTTCTTGGCTTCCTGGAATGGCTTTCCTCTACTCTGAAACAAAAGCGTGATGAGCATAACGCCAGATAAACCCCCGGGTCCACGTTCTTGTGGGCCACTGTCACCCTGTTACCTCCCTGAACCTAACATCAGATGGCTAGCGAGCACCGGTAATTTCACTCGGCTTGATACAGTATGGTGACTCTGCTGTGTGACAAAGGCTTCTATAATTCAATATGATTGAATAAAATCGATGGAACACATCATTGATGAGAAAGAATCATGACGGAACTGAAGATGGCTGTCCCGGCGATCGGTATTGATTTAGGCACCACCAACAGTTTGATCAGCGTCTGGCAGGACGGCCAGGCACGGCTGATCCCCAATGCGCTGAATGAATATTTAACACCGTCGGTGGTGAGCCTGGATGACGATGGACAAATGCTGATTGGCCGCCCGGCACTGTCGCGTCTGACCACCCATCCGCAGCGCTCAGCGGCGCTGTTTAAGCGCTTTATGGGCAGTAAGAAACAGTTTCGGCTTGAGACACAAACCTTTGATGCGCCCGAGTTATCGGCGCTGGTGCTGAAATCCCTGAAAGCGGATGCTCAGGCTTACCTTGGTCATGACATTTCCGACGTGGTGATCTCGGTGCCTGCCTATTTCAGCGACGAACAACGCAAACAGACCCGCTTTGCCGCAGAACTGGCAGGGCTCAATGCTGTCAGGCTGATTAACGAACCGACCGCCGCCTCCATGGCCTACGGGTTGCATACCCAAAATACCGGCCGCACGCTGGTCTTTGATCTCGGCGGGGGAACCTTTGACGTCACGGTGCTGGAATACGATCTGCCGCTGATCGAGGTGCATGGTTCGGCGGGCGACAATTATCTGGGCGGTGAAGATTTTACCCAGGCGATGATTGATGCCTGTCTCCGTGAGTGGAAGCTCAACGCGGAGACAATCCCCGCGACCGAACTGGCGCGCCTCTCCGATTGTGCTGAACAGCTAAAATGCCAGCTCGGTCAGCATAATGCCCCGAATCAGTTGAGCTGGCAGTGGCAGGATAAGGCGTGGACGCTCTTGTTTGATGAAGAGAAACTTGAACAGATCTGGTTGCCGCTGATGACGCGTCTGCGAGCCCCGATAGAACAGGCGCTGCACGATGCCCGTCTGCGGCCGGAGCAGCTTGATCATCTGGTCCTGGTCGGCGGTGCATCGCGTATGCCGGTGATTCAGAAGCTGGTGGTGAAACTGTTCGGGAAGTTGCCTCACCAGCATCTGGACCCTGCCACCATTGTTGCGCTCGGTGCCGCCGCACAGGCCGCCTGTCGCTTGCGTAATGAAGATATTGAAGAGGTGATCCTCACCGATGTCTGCCCTTATACGCTCGGTATTGCCACCGCCAGCGAGCAAAGGAGCGGGATATTTTCCCCGATCCTTGAGCGTAATACCGTTGTACCGGCGTCACGGGTGGAGACGTTCACGACCCGTCACGTCGAACAGACGTTTATCCGCATTGCTATCTATCAGGGTGAGAATCCCCTGGTCGCCAACAACATTTTTATCGATGAATTACAGGTGCCGGTCAAACCCAACGGCGCGTTACAGAATATCGACGTGCGCTTCAGTTATGACATTAACGGATTGCTGGAAGTGGATGTGCATTTGCCCGAAAGCGGTGAGTCACTAAGTAAAGTGATCGACCACAGCCCGATTGGCCTCAGCCCGGAACAGCAGCAGCGCAGCCGTGAACGGTTAACAGCGGTGAAAATTCATCCCCGCGACACGCTGGTGAACCGCAACTTGCTGGCGCGTCTGGAGAAATCCTGGGCGCAATCGCTGGGCGATACCCGTGGACAGATTGGCCTGTGGTTAGAAGAGTTTGAAATGGCGTTAGCCAGCCAACAGGAAAGCCGTATCGCGCCATTGCGTCAGCAACTGGAAGGCATGCTCAAGGACATGACGCTGTAAAACCAAAAAAATATGCCGCCCGTGAACCAGGGCGGCATACACACCTTTCCGACTATTTCTTTCGCCGCCAGCCGGGCGGAGGGCCAAAGCGGTTTGGCTCAGGCATCCCGCGTTTGAACAGATACATCCCCAGCAGTTTCAGCACCGGAATTTTAATCTCTTTCAGTTTATCCGCAGAGGCCAGGCCCAAATCCCGTCCACGGCGCACGATCGCGCTGTAAACGTTCATCACCACCAGCAGCGCTGACAGCGCGGTATTCGCCACCTGCCCTTCAGCGACAATCGCGTTTACCAGCAGGATAGCGAGCTCGCTCCCCAGCACAATCTGCAATATCAACCCCACCCGACCCAGGCGTGAATTAACCCGCCAGAACTGCCAGAAATAACTGCGGCGCTGCGGGTACTGTGCGAACGCATTCTGACGGCGGGTATTGACTTGCAGCATCGTCGCTGCCGCTAAGCGCAACGCGATATCCATCGCGGGGTCGTCAGCACAGTTGCCGGCAGCGGCACTCAGTTTAGCATCCAGCAAATATTCCGGATTGCTGCCAAGCTGATGGATCCCCAGGGCGATTGCCGACGCGTCGCTTGCCCCGCTGGCAACCGTGTCGTCTGTCGGGAATACCGGCAACTGGCGTAACAGCAATTGCTGCTTAAACGCGGCTTCTTCTGGCGAGCTGGCGGTGAGGGCCTCCAGAGCATCCAGATTGTCCTGTGCATACTGCGCATTGTCATGCGACAGGAAAACCGCGTGGTACAGGGCCTGATACGCGAAGGGGGATTGCTCCAGCCGTGACTGCCACTCGGCTTGATAACGATAGAAATAGTGAGCCGAGTTAGATGAGAGCTCTTCACGCCGCGCAATATACTCTTCGATACTGACGGGCAGCCGGGTCCAGCAGTTGAAATGCAGCGAGTTGTTCAGGTCCAGATGGCTTTTGAGCTGGCCAACTTCATCACCCTGAGCCGGGTCAATTTGGGTAAATACCTGATACATCGACCAGAAGGGGTGCTGTTCATCCAGCGGGAAATCCTTCAGCTGGCTGAGCAGGGAGATGTTGTCGATATCCAGTTCGAGCATCGTCTCCAGCAGCATCACCTGACGCAGCGCATCGTGCGGCGGCGTCTGGTCCTCTTCCGGCAAGGCAATATCGGCATGACCGAGGAGATAGCACAGCCAGCTGGTATGCGCGGGCAACACGCTCTCGCCATACCCCGGATGTTGTGCCAGCCTGGACAGGCTGTGAGGGGGAAGCGGGCGCCAGTGCCACAACCAGGCGATGCTCTGCTTCCAGGCGGCACCCTCGCCGTCGGCGAAAATCTCAGGCAGCGGCGTCTCTTCTGGCGCAGATAACCACGCGCTGAACGCCGCCAGCACCGGTGAACCCTGAAGCCACGCCAGGCGCTGTGTGGCCTGGCGCTGCAGACCGCGTAAGATCAGCGCTTCCAGCGGTGCCGCGGGAAGCGGCTGGTCAAGAATAGCCTGTAATAAGGCTTCGTTGCCCATCGTTAACATGCTGGCCTGCCAGTAGAGGTGCAGCAGTGTATCCGAGCCATCGACCTGCAAAAGATGCGGGAACATCACCTGCGCGCGATAGCGGCCTGATTTCCAGCTGATGAAGTCAGTGGCCACAGGGGACACATCCACAGGTATCGTTTCGGCCCAGCGCACCAGCGTTTGAGGTGATTGTGCCTGCGGCCGATAAGCGGTTTCCTCCTCGTCGGTGGCGGAGGCCGCTGGCGGAACATCCGGGCGGTCAAAGGCCTGAATCAGCAGGGGCAGGTAATCCGGAGAATGGCTGGCACACCACGCCAGCAGCCATTGTTCGGCTTCGGCATGCTGGTACTGTTCATGCAGGATGAGCCACAGCGGGAAGGCTGTGTCATGATCCCCCATCATACTGCAGTGGCTGGCGCTCAGATAAAGCCACTCAGGGTCATCCGGATGGCGTTCCTGTTGCCGCAGGCAGTAGTCACGCACCTCCGCGTTAGAATCTGCCGCGACATTAAACCAGCGCGCTACCTGTTTCATCAGGCGTGGACACGATGGCCAGTAAATCACACGCGGTTCTCTCAGCAGATGCCGCAACCAGCCCGTCGGTTGTTCCCAGTAAAAGTGCCGAATCTGATGGAAATAACCCAGCGTTTCGTCCTGTGCTGCCAGACTGAGAGGGGCCAGCGTCGAAAGATCGAAAATGTCGCCGCCCTCGGCAAAGTTCAGTAAGTCGTCCGCCCGTGCGCCCATGTCCTGATCAAGTTCCTGCAGACGCATGCGCCATTGCAGGCGGTTAGCCAGCAGTAGCAGGCAGTCGGCCGAGACAAAATTCACCTGCAAAACGGCCTCCAGTAACGGCCAGCGGAGCTGGTCGATGGTGGCGACGGGGTGAGCGTCGAGCTGGCTGATAAACCGCAGCCAGTTGATCGGCAGATAACGCTCAGCGGGGGAGGCGATCAGTTGGCTGAAGGCATCAAGCAGGCCCGTGGGATCGGCTGAGGGGGTTTCTGGCGGGGGGGCTGGTGGCGCAAACGGCATCAGGGTGGCGGGTTCATCCACGCCTTTACGCGCCTGTTCATAGGCATCACGCAGACGCTTAAACCCTTCCGGATTGCTTTCCGGGTGGCAGGTGGGCAGCAGGTCGCGGTAGGCCTGGCGAATCACCTGCTGATCCTGCGTCGGTTCAATGCCCAGGGTTTCCCAACATGACGGGTTACTCATAGATCCATCTCCGGCAATGATGCGGGTTTCTCAATTTCATTCATCGCGATGTGCCACGGCAGTTGGGATACCGGGCTATCCGGATGCGTGTAAAGCTGGCGCATTAATTCAATATTGGTGGTGCTACCGGCATCGGCACTGAAGGCATAACGCCGGGCATCGGCGTCGGAGGCATTGAGTGACTGCCAGTAGAGCCTTCCGATGATAAAACCGGCGTTATAGCGCTGCCAGCTGGTGTAGTAGTAACGAGTTCGCGCTGCCAGACGGCTGTGCAGCCACAGGTTTTCATGCGGCGTAATCCAGTCGTTAAGCAGCGCGATACGGCAAAGAAAGCCCATTCTTGCCAAATCCCAGGCGCGGATCCCGCCGTCACCGCACATCACCGCGCTGTCAGCCACCAGTGCCAGCAGGGGCTGTACGTCCGGCGCCTGATGTGCCGCATAATCCTGCCACTCTGTCAGGGGCAGACGGTGCCAGAGCCTGAAGTAATGGGCCAGATCGTCCGCGTGGCCGTTGTCGCTCATCCTGACAATCATCTCAAACAGCTCTTCACGGGAATCAATGCCCCAGCTGTCACTCAGGTCCACGCCGGTATCAAACGGATAAAACTGATCGCAGTCGTAGGCGGCACCCGCTCCGGCATTTATCGCCACCATCGGGGCTGAAAGCGCGAGCAACCAGCGCCGTGCAGAATCATCAATCACTGAGCATTTCTCCGGTAGGGGGGTATCCGCTATCCATTTGAAAAAAGTGCGCTTAGGTTACATGAAATGTTTCTGACGGTTAATTTTTAGTTGAGTCAATTCATTGTTGTACTAAAACCCTCCACCCTTCATGTAAGGCGTATTAATCCTCTTTGGGCAGCCGCGTACGTAATACTTCACCCACCACCGGCGCCGCAGAAAAAGCATTTGGCCAGCCCGCATAGAAAGCTGCCTGAGTGATAATTTCACCGGCTTCTGCAGCCGTCAGACCATTATCCATCGCCCGATGAAGGTGATAGCTAATTTGCGCACTCTGTCCCGAAGCGATTAACGCGCTGACCGTCACCAGACTTCTGTCACGGGGCTTCAGCGCAGGTCTCTGCCAGAGATCGAGGAAGAGAGGGGTGGCGGTGAATTTGACCAGCCCCGGAGAAAGGGGACCCACATTTTTTTCCACCGTTTCCGAACGCTGGTTTTCTGCCTGCTGATTGAGCGGTAACAGTTCCGGTGAGGCGTCAGGCAGATCTTCAGCCTTGACCCCACGCTCCTGAAAAACAGTTTTCGTGACACTAATCGCCGACATGGCATTTGGCCAGCCGGAATAGAAGGCAAGGTGAGTGATCATTTCCGAAACTTCGGCCGCTGTGACGCCGCTGTCTAGCGCGACCTCGAGGTAATACTTCAACTCAGTGGGGTGGTTTCTGGCAATGAGGATGGCGACGGTAATCATGCTGCGGTCCCGTGGAGAAAGCGCATTGCGCTGCCAGAGATCCTCTGTAATGGCTTCGCGACCATACCGGGCAAGTGCCGGAGAGACAGACAGAATATCGGCCTCGGAAAGGCCTGATGGTTCAGTTTTCAACATAGCTTCACCTCTTTTTTCATTTGCATTCGTCACATCTGCAAGCACAAGCGACATTGCCGCTGCCGCAATGACCTTTTTCATGTTAGCGCCTCACCTGTTGTCTGAACGGCTAAGCTGAAGCCTCACTCAACAAACCGTATTTCGCCTTTATTTCGCAGAGAGAGCGGGGCGACAGGGAGGGATTCTTTGCTGACGGCCATGTGTGCTGTCTGCGCGATGTAGTCCCGAAAGTGCGGCGTCTGCCTGTGTTGCTGATAAGCCGCCTCGCTGGCGTAAATTTCATAAAAATACCAGCGGTACTTATTGTTCACATCCGTTGCGGCATACATAGCAAGAACGCCTTGCTCAATTCTGATGGACTCCGCCATTTCAGGAAGGACAATGCGTTTAAATGCCTCCTGAAATTCAGGTTTCACATCGACAACCACCAGATTATTGATGGTTCCTGAATTTTGTATCACGGGCTTATCGCTGAGAAATTGTGGTGTTAACTTTATCTGATGCTTCTGGTTGATTATTTCAGGGGCATGGGCAATAAATTTCTTATATTGCGCAGAATTAAGGTGATGGTGATAAGCCTCTTTGTTTTTATATATTTCAACCATGTAAGCCTGTTGCGGATGATCCTTATGCTTGAGGGCGTACATCGCCAGCGTCCCCGCTTCCTCGTCGAGTGACGTGGAAATCGTATCCCTTGCCATTTCATCATATTGCGGGTTTTTATCCGGTTTCACGCTGAGCTCAAAAATACTCATTACCAGGCTGTGCGGAGAATTCGTTGCTTTCGCGATGACGGAACTGCTCATCATCAGACTGAGGGTCATTACGCCAATGTTTTTCACAGATAACCTTTATCGTCGAGGGTTAATATTCATATAACGGAAAATCACTTTTTCAGTGGTGCGATAAACTGCCTACCAGTTTTACATCTTTCTTTTTCGACGTAATTTTCGCCATGATCCCCGGTAAAGCCTGCGGCTGATGGCACGTTATCAAGATAATGGGTATCCGTCGGTGACGGCATTAAGCACCCCGATAAGCCGTGATGCGTGTTCCCTTGCGATCGTTTTTTGTTGCGCAATTTTATCTGCATCCCTGTCCGCATAGCTGATACCGCAGGTATAAACAGGTTTGAGCAGCTCAAAATTGCAAAGCCTGGCCGTCGTTTCTAACGGGATGAGGTAATCTTCGACGCGATGTCCAAAGAATCCCTCTGAGGTATACAGCGCCTGAGGAGCCCCCGTCGTAAATGAAAGGATAAGCTTTTTACCGCCGAGTTTTGCCATGGAGCCATGCGCGAATCCATGGATAAAAACCTCATCCAGCCATAACTTCATGATCCCCGGGAGCGAGTACCACGAAAAAGGGAATTGCCAGACAATCACATCCGCTTTCAGCAGGCTGTCCTGCTCCGCCTGGATGTTGATTTTACTGTCAGGATAAAGCCAGTCCAGACGACGAATTTCGGCCTCAGGCAGCGCAGCAGCCACTTCTTGCAGAATGGTTGCATTACCGATGGATGAACGCAGGTCAGGATGGCCGGAAATAATCAGAATATTATTCATTCGCTTTTGTACACCTCACGGATAATGCGTTGCGCATCCTGGTTGTCACGATAATCCCGCATATCAGCCCCCAATTATCCAAACATAGAACTTGCATTTCAGTCTCCCGAACTGACTCTCAGATTGAACAGATGAGAAGTATAAGTTCACTTTTTCGGGAAGATTAGGCCATCATTGACTTAAGGATATTTAGTCTGTATCTAACAATCAGGTGGCTATTGTTTGAGGATGACGCTATGAATAACGCCATTTATAACCAGATACGTATTTTTCAAAGTATTGCCCGGGAAGGCAGTATCTCAGCGGCCGCTCGTAAGCATGAAATTACCCCTCCCTCAGTGAGCCATGCCCTGAAGTTGCTGGAGCAACACATTGGGCATCCGCTTTTTGTACGAACCACGCGGCGCATTGAGCTGACCGATATCGGGCAGCAGTTGCTTGAGCGAACCGCAGTAGCGATGGATTCGCTTGAGCAATCGTTGCAAAGCATCCGCGATCAGAATCAGGAACCGTCAGGTCTGGTGAGGATTACCCTCTCTCGCTTCGCGTATTTGCTGATACTCAAACCCGTGATGGCCGCGTTTTGTCAGCAGTATCCGGGTATCCAGCTAGAGATTTCAGTTTACGACGGCACTGTGAATATCATTGACGATCGCTTCGACCTGGGGATCCGCTTTGGCGATATTTTGGATGGCGGCGTAGTGGCACGCCCGTTAATGAAGCCCTTCAGGGAAGGGCTGTATGCCTCATCTGCCTATCTTGCCGAGTACGGTACGCCTGAGGCACCCGCCGATCTCTATCAGCACAAGCTTATCGGGTATCGCTTCATCACCAACAACCGAATTCTGCCCCTGATCCTGGATGACCACGGGGAGCAGTTGACCGTTGAGATGCCCGGCCAGTTAATCAGCAATGATATTGAGGTGATGGCTGACGGAATACGTAACGGGCTGGGGATTGGACGGTTATTTGAACCCATTCACCGCTTACAACCGGATCGGGAAAAACTGATCCCCGTGATGGAGCGCTACTGGAAAACATACCCACCGGTTTATGTCTATTACCCGAAAAGCGCGGGTAAAACGAAACGAGTAAAGACATTGATTGATTTCCTCATCACAACCACCGGCGGGTAAACGTGCTCAGATCCGTTCTTCGGTTAACGTATTAACGCCAGGAGTACCTGTTTTTTTCATCCATACCACCGGTTATCAGTACGGTTACCTGATGCTATCCGCGGTAGAAGGTTCGTCATGTCTTTGCCCGTGTGTCCCCGGACACGCGATTTATGAACGCTTTGGGGCCGCTTCCGGGGGCTGCCAACCCCCTCCGAGCGCCCTGAACGTAGCGACAGCGGCGCGTGCGGATTCTGTCTGGGCCTGTACTCTGGCATCGGAAGCCTGCAACAGGGTTTCATCGTTATGCAGGACGTCAATCAGGCTGGCTGTTCCCTGCTGGAAGGCAATGAATGACGATTCGCGCGCGCTGGCCAGCGCGGTTTCACCTCGTGTCAGCGTGGCTGCCTGTGTTTCGCGATTGATCAGAGCGGAGAAGGCATTTTCGACGTCTTCAGTAGCGCGTAATACCGACAGACGATAAGCGGCGAGCGCCTCCTGTTCCTGGCCCTTTGCCTGGTTTATCTGGGCGTTGATACGACCGAAATCGAAGATCCGCCAGCGCAGTCCCAGCACGCCTGCCGACTGGCTGGCTCCGCCGGAGAACAGGTTATTCCCCGACACGGCGGTTGCGCTGCCGAGCAGTGCACTGAGTGAAAACTTCGGATAATACTCACTGATGGCCACGCCGATGCGTACACTTGAGGCGGCGAGACGACGTTCCGCCACGATAATGTCAGGCCTGCGGCGCAGCAGGTCGGCAGGTGTGCCCGTTGAGACGATTTGCGGAGCCTGCGGAATGGCCCCCGGCAACGCTAACTCAGCGCGATGGGTGCCGGGCGGCGTGCCAAGCATAACGTCTAATGCATTTATGGCCGCATCAAGCCCCGTACGGAGAACCGGTACGGTTGCCTGAACCTGCGCCAGTTCCCCTTCGGTCTGGCGAACCTGATACCCGGGCGCCAGTCCTTTAGCGTTCAGGAGTTGTACCTTTTCCAGCAGTTCCTGCTGCGTACTGACCTGTTTCTCCGCAATGGACAGCCGTGTCTGTAATCCGCGCAGGGTGATATAGATATCGGCAGTCTGCGCCGCGACGGCAAGACGGGTTGCGGCAACGCCCGCTTCGGAAGCCTGATAGTCTGCGAGTGCAGCCTGTCGCCCACGTCGCAGCCCCCCAAATACGTCAATCTCCCAGCTTGCGTTGAGATTGGTTTCATCGCTACTGCCGTAGCGATTATAATCCTGCGTGGCGCTGAGAACCTGACCCAGCGGGGTTTCGGCCGACTGATACGCGCGTGCCGCTTGCCCGCTGATGTTACCAGAGGGCAACAGCGCTGCTGTGGCCGCGCCCAGTCCGGCACGGGCCTGGGCCATGCGGGCAGTGGCCTGGGCGAGGTCGAGATTTTGCGCGAGGGCATCCGCAACGAACTGACTTAACAGGGGATCGTCGAAGCCGTCCCACCACTCAGCAAAAGTGGCGGGCCGGGATGCGCTTCTCTGCTGGACGGCCGACTGCGCCTGATAGCGTTCCGCAAGTGGCGCATCCGGGCGATGATAATCCGGCCCGACGGCGCAACCCGCCAGTAAGCCGGCGCTCACCACCAGTGCAAGAGTACGGAGGGGGAACATTGATATTCCTTGAGTCAATTTTGAGAAGTGACTACATTACCAAATGGTCACTCGTTGTCAATCAGGGCTCATTGAGCTAAGCTGGAAAAATGACTAAACATATAAATGTACATGCCCCAAGGGGGCCATCGGATCACGGTGTTCGCGATCAGGTTGTGGACGCGGCCACAGAGCATTTCGGGCATTTTGGCTATGAAAAAACCACCGTCTCCGATTTGGCAAAAGCGATAGGTTTTTCAAAAGCTTATATCTATAAATTTTTTGATTCCAAGCAGGCGATCGGCGAGGTGATCTGCACCAACCGGCTGGCGATGATCATGGCGATTGTCAATTCAGCGATTGCTGATGCGCCGTCAGCTTCCGAAAAATTGCGGCGTTTATTCAGAGCACTGACTGAAGCCGGCAGTGATCTGTTTTTTCACGATCGCAAGCTTTACGACATTGCTGCCGTCGCGGCGCGGGACAAGTGGCCGTCAGCAGAGGCTCATGAAGAACGGTTGCGAAAACTGATTGAGCAAATCATTGTTGAAGGGCGGCAGGCGGGAGAATTTGAACGTAAAACCCCGCTGGACGAGGCGGCTCATGCGATATATCTGGTCATGCGGCCTTATATCAGTCCTGTCCAGTTACAATACAATCTGGAAACAGCACCGGCTGCGGCTACGCTCCTGTCCTCACTGATCCTGAGAAGTTTGTCACCCTGAAAAGGTGACTATTGACATTATTGGTCACTGGTCTGAGAATGCGGTTACTCTCCTGTTAACGTAATGAAGGGAACCCATGCTCAGGCTTAATCCTGCCACCTTTGCCGTTTGCCTGTTGCCACTTGCCCTTGTGGCCTGCGGTGACACTTCCGTCACCGACGACCCTCGTGCTCAGCCTCCTCTGGTCAGGTCTGCGACCGTGGTGAGTGCTGCCGATGTCTCCCGATCATTTACCGGCGTTGTTGTCGCCCGGATTCAAAGCGATCTCGGTTTCAGAGTGCAAGGCAAAATCCTTGAACGTCTGGTCGATACCGGCCAGACCGTTAAACGCGGCCAGCCATTGATGCGTCTGGATCCGGTTGACCTGAGCCTGCAGGCGCAGGCTCAGCAACAGGCCGTCGCGGCGGCACGGGCTCGTGCAAAACAAACGTCTGCTGACGAGGCGCGTTACCGCGGGCTGGTTGCGGGCGGTGCCGTATCGGCATCGGCCTACGATCAGATCAAGGCCGTTGCCGATACGGCGAAAGCCGAACTCAGTGCGGCCCAGGCACAGGCGAATGTGGCGCAAAACGCGACGGGCTACGCCGTGCTGCTGGCGGATGCCGACGGCGTGGTCATGGATACGCTGGCTGAACCCGGTCAGGTTGTCAGTGCCGGTCAGCCGGTGGTTCGTCTGGCCAGAGCAGGGCAGCGCGAGGCCATCGTGCAGTTGCCCGAGACGCTACGCCCGGCTGCCGGAAGCGAGGCCGGGGCAACGTTGTACGGCACCGGTAAACAGTCCGTCCCTGCGAAACTGCGGCTCCTTTCCGATGCGGCAGATCCACTCACACGTACCTTCGAGGCAAGATATGTGCTTGAGGGGGCACTGGCGAGCGCGCCTCTGGGATCCACCGTTACCCTTCATATTGCAGACGATAAATTACCGGGCCAGGTGATGCAGGTGCCTTTAGCGGCCATCTATGATCCGGGCAAAGGGCCGGGGGTCTGGGAGATTTCGGGTAAGCCCGCCAAAGTGTCATGGCGGCCTGTACAGGTGCAGGGATTGGGTGACGATGCGGCGAGGGTGACCGGTTCCCTTAAGCCGGGAGAGCAGGTGGTCGCCCTGGGAGCGCATCTGCTGCATGACGGTGAGGCCGTACGCATGGCCGAACAAAGCGATGCCCGCGTCGCCGGGAGCCAGCCATGAGCGGGGGGCGATTCAATCTTTCAGCGCTCGCCGTGCGTGAGCGCTCAATCACGCTGTTCCTGATTATCCTGATTACTGTGGCCGGTATTCTTTCATTTTTTGAACTGGGACGGGCTGAAGACCCGCCGTTTACGGTCAAGCAGATGACCATTATTTCTGCCTGGCCGGGCGCCACCGCGCAGGAGATGCAGGATCAGGTGGCTGAACCGCTGGAAAAGCGGATGCAGGAGCTGAAGTGGTATGACCGCAGCGAAACGTATACGCGTCCCGGTCTGGCTTTTACCATGCTTTCGCTGAAGGACAGCACACCGCCTTCACAGGTGCAGGAAGCGTTTTATCAGGCACGTAAGAAGCTGGGGGATGAGACCAAAAACCTGCCGGCAGGCGTCATCGGGCCGATGGTCAATGATGAATTCTCCGACGTGACCTTTGCGCTCTTTGCGCTGAAGGCCAAAGGCGAGCCACAGCGGCTGCTGGTGCGCGATGCGGAAGCGTTGCGCCAGCAAATTCTGCATGTGCCGGGGGTCAAGAAGGTCAATATCATTGGCGAACAGGCCGAACGCATCTTTGTTTCGTTCTCGCATGACCGGCTGGCCACGCTGGGTATTTCGCCTCAGGATATTTTCTCCGCCCTTAACAGCCAGAACGTCCTGACGCCCGCGGGTTCGATTGATACCCAGGGGCCGCAGGTCTTTATCCGCCTGGACGGTGCCTTCGACACACTGGAAAAAATCCGCAAAACGCCCATCGTTGTGCAGGGCAGGACCCTGCAGCTTTCTGACGTAGCCACCGTTGAGCGTGGCTATGAAGACCCTGCAACCTTTAAGATCCGCAATCAGGGTGAACCGGCGCTGCTGCTGGGCGTCATCATGCGCGACGGCTGGAACGGTCTGGAGTTGGGTAAGGCGCTGGATACGGAAATGGTCAACATCAATGAGGGCATGCCGCTGGGCATGACCCTGACCAAGGTCACGGATCAGTCAGTCAACATCAGCTCCGCCGTTGACGAGTTTATGATTAAATTCTTTGTCGCGCTGCTGGTGGTGATGTTGGTGTGCTTCGTCAGTATGGGATGGCGCGTGGGCGTGGTGGTGGCCGCAGCGGTGCCGTTAACGCTGGCGATCGTCTTCGTGGTGATGGAGGCTTCCGGCAAAAACTTTGACCGCATTACCCTGGGCTCGTTGATCCTGGCTCTCGGGTTACTGGTCGATGATGCCATTATCGCCATCGAGATGATGGTGGTGAAAATGGAAGAGGGCTACGACCGCGTCAAAGCGTCGGCCTATGCCTGGAGCCACACGGCGGCCCCGATGCTGGCGGGCACGCTGGTCACTGCCGTCGGTTTCATGCCCAATGGTTTTGCCCAGTCCACCGCCGGCGAATACACCAGCAACATGTTCTGGATTGTCGGTATCGCCCTGATTGCCTCCTGGGTTGTGGCGGTCGTGTTTACGCCTTATCTGGGCGTGAAAATGCTGCCCGACATCAAAAAGGTTGAAGGGGGACACGCTGCTATCTACAACACCCGCCATTACAACCGTTTTCGCCGTGTACTGACCCGCGTGATCGCGCGCAAGTGGATAGTGGCTGGCACCGTTATTGCCGTCTTTACGGTAGCGATTCTCGGTATGGGACTGGTGAAAAAACAGTTTTTCCCTACCTCCGATCGTCCGGAGGTGCTGGTCGAAGTGCAGATGCCTTATGGCACCGCGATTGAACAGACCAGCGCCACGACGGCGAAAATCGAAGCCTGGCTGGAAAAGCAAAAAGAGGCAAAAATCGTCACATCTTACATCGGCCAGGGATCGCCACGTTTTTATCTGGCGATGGCACCCGAGCTGCCCGATCCGTCGTTCGCGAAAATTGTCGTGCTGACGGATAGCCAGGAAGCGCGCGAAGCGCTCAAATTCAGACTGCGTGAGGCAGCGGCCAGCGGCCTGGCGCCTGAGGCGCACGTGCGCGTGACGCAGTTGGTGTTTGGTCCGTATTCACCGTATCCGGTGGCTTACCGTGTTATGGGGCCGGATCCGACTCAACTGCGCGAAATTGCAGGCAAAGTCGAAAAGGTGATGCAGGCCAGCCCGATGATGAGGACCGTCAACACCGACTGGGGGCCGCGTGTACCTGCGCTGCATTTCACCCTCAATCAGGACCGCCTGCAGGCGGTGGGGCTGACATCGAATGCGGTCGCGCAGCAGCTTCAGTTCCTGCTTTCTGGGGTTCCTGTTACCGCTGTGCGTGAAGATATTCGTTCGGTGCAGGTCATGGGGCGGGCGGCAGGAGATATCCGGCTCGACCCGGCCAAAATAGCGGGCTTTACCTTAGTGGGCTCTGCCGGCCAGCGCATTCCGCTGTCGCAGATCGGGGAGGTTGAGGTGCAAATGGAAGATCCTGTTCTGCGCCGTCGCGATCGTACGCCGACCATTACCGTGCGGGGGGACATTGCCGAAAACCTGCAGCCGCCGGATGTTTCGACGGCAATGATGACAGCATTGCAGCCGGTCATCGATACGCTTCCGGCCGGATACCGCATCGAGCAGGCGGGTTCTATTGAAGAATCCGGCAAAGCCACCCAGGCGATGGCACCGCTGTTCCCGGTCATGATCGCCATGACGCTGTTGATTATTATCCTGCAGGTGCGGTCGATGTCGGCGATGGTGATGGTCTTCCTCACCGCGCCACTGGGGCTGATTGGCGTAGTGCCCACGCTGCTGCTGTTCAATCAGCCGTTTGGCATCAATGCGCTGGTCGGACTGATTGCGCTGTCGGGTATCCTGATGCGTAACACCCTGATCCTGATAGGGCAGATCCATCACAACGAACAGGAAGGGCTGGCACCCTTCCATGCGGTGGTGGAGGCAACGGTACAGCGAGCCCGGCCGGTGCTGCTCACGGCAATGGCGGCCATTCTGGCGTTTATCCCACTGACGCACTCGGTGTTCTGGGGCACGCTGGCTTATACCCTGATTGGCGGAACCTTTGGCGGCACCATCATCACGCTGGTCTTCCTGCCTGCCATGTATGCCATCTGGTTCAGGATACGGCCCGATAAGGGGGAGTTTACCGAAAACAAAGCCTGACATGATGCCAGCAGACGGGCATGACACCATGATGCTTTAATCACGATGCTAAGCAGGGATCCGGTCAGCGAGTGTGACCGGTTTACCATCAAAAAAACCTCATGCCGCGATGCCTTTCACTTAAGCGGAGCGGCAAGTGGGTTCACCGGATCGCTGTTTTTGGCAGCTATATCTGCTGGCCGGACTTAGCTGCAGCTCCAACGTCAACTTGATGTGTAGCAGCATCCTTTATTGATTTAAGAATGACTCAACCGCGCTGGAAAAACGTTCTGGCTGATCAAGCATGACAAAGTGAAAACTGTCATCGATACGCGTGAAATGGATATCAGATGCAGATGCATAGGCTTTACGGTACATCGCATCCACGCTGGCTGCAGGAACCCCGAATAAGGCGTCATACGCGTACACGACCTCAATCGGCGCTCTAATGCGTCCAAGCTCGGGGCGCAAATCGGTAATCATCAATTCATACACGGTATCCGCAACGGTTTTGCGATCAGAATGGATCCCCGCAGCCACCAGAGCAGGCCTCACAGCCTCGGTCTTAGCTAAACGGGCGATAGATGTATTCTGAGACTCTTTGATTTGTTCCGGCGACTGCCCCAGTAGCCAATCCCGCGTGGCTGTGGCATGCCGGGCAGCGGTTTTGGTGGTCGCCGCAGGGTCAATCATCAACGTATAGAACGGCAAGGCATCGACGATCATCAAACGACCGACCAGGTCGGGATGACGGGCCCCCAGCATCAATGCAATCTCCCCTCCAAGAGAATGGCCAATGATCACCGGTGCTTTTATGTGCTGGGTGTGAATGTAATCAGCAATGGCGTCAACTGCCGGAGCGATGACCTTTCCCTCAGGATTGGAAATGGCAGGCGTACTTGCAAAGCCCGCAAGTTCAACAAGATGAATACGGTGGCTCCTGCGTAAAGTTGATGCTAATTCGGCCCAAACTTCGCGAGACGACGCCAGCCCCGGAATCAATACGACATCCGTTCCTGAACCTTCCGTCTGTACAGAGATACGCTGCGAGTTCGGATGTTCAGATGGTACGGACAAAGACTGAGTTGCGGACGCTGAGACCACGACTGACATCAATAAAAGAGCCCCTCCGATCGTGGCTCGAATATTTACGGTAAGCATGCGTTTAGTCCTTGTTATTTTATCCCTGATAAACCAGGTCAAGCTGACAGAAGGGTTTATCATAGATGATAAAATCATTAAGGAATGGATACAAAGGCTTTGGAATGTGCCGGTTACAGCTCCGAACGGATAGGATAGACCTTAGTCCGCTTATCGCAGACCTGCTACCGGCCTCGATCTGCGCCGTGCCAACAGCAGACGTGGATGCTGCGAAATAATACGGATGTCGGAAGCGGGGAGTACGCTGCTTTTCAAGCCAGTGCCATGACATTGACCACGGGGACACTCAGCGCCAGCCCAATCAGCATGACTCCGGAGATACGTTCCAGCCAGGGTAATGACTGCGAAAAGGATTGTAATACCAGACGATTACCAATGAAGATGGCTATCAGTAAATCCCACAGCAGCACAATACTAAACATCCACACACCATAGAAGACCTTCAAATTTGTCTCGGTATGAGATCCCTCAATCAGCGTGGCCAGGCTGACGTAAAACAGCGCATTTTTTGGATTGAGAATACCCGATAAAAAGCCCATGCCGAATACACGCCAGTGACTCAATACATCGGCAGATGCGGTGACACGCCCGGGTGCTTTGACATGATGCTCGGCGATAGTACTCGTGCCTGCAAAACGGATGAAAAGTATACCGATGTACAGTAAGTAGGCACAGCCTGCAAGCTGAATGGCAATAAAGCTCATGCTGCCAGGGCGAAGAAGCGTAAGACCACTGAAAGCCGCGAAGATAAAAACACCGTTAGCGATCGCGATTCCCAGACAAGCCTTCGCTGCGTGACGCCAGCCAGCTTTAATTGAGGTTCGGGCAACCAGAAAAAAATCCGGGCCTGGCGACAGCAACGCCAAAAAATGCGCTGCGGCCACGATAAGAAATTGTTGCATCACGGTATCACCCTTTTAGAAAATATTTTTTAATAGGGTGCAGCCTTGAGGCAGGATTGTATTGAATAAAATTGCATTTTACTCAGGCTCGATAGCAACCCGGCGTTACGCCAGCATAAGCCTTGAATACGCGCTGAAAATGGCTTTGATCGGCAAAACCCAGTCGATAAGTAATTTCTGTTATTTCATGGCCTGACTGTAGCCAGCGGCGTGCCTGATTAATACGCACATTGAGTTGGTAAGCATGTGGTGTCATTCCGGTGGCCGCGCGAAACTCCCTGATGAGTTGATAGCGACTCATGCCTGCAATATTTGCCAACGCGGCTAATGCCCACGGCTGCCGGTCAGTTTGCTGCAACACATCGATAACGTTTTTCAGCGCCAGCCTGACACCCGCTGATAACCCAGGAAATGTGTCTACCAGATTGATGCCACAGTCACAGTCGCCAATAAACTCTATTAACGCTGTATTTTTGTCTTCTGCACTGGCGTCTGAAAACAGGGTGGCATTCATTTCACAAAAGCGGCCATAGACCGCTTCATTATCAATGATTCGAATGTCTTTTTTACTGATGAATTCCCCTGAAATAGGGCTTATTTCAGCCATGACTTCATTTAACCATGCAGCATCCAGATACAGCATCTGATAGCTCCAGGACTGATCGGGTAATGGATTACAGGCATGAACGCAGTTAGCGGGAATGAAAACCATCATTCCTGGCCGAAGAGCGCAAGGGCCCCCGGACGCTCCTGTAAATGTGCTACCGCCTGCATCCACTGCCCCTATTGAAAAGGTGGGGTGACTGTGTGGCTTATAACATGCACGGCTGTTACAGGCGCGACGACTTTCCACATAACCCGTAGTCGAATCACGCCAGAATTGTGCCTGGCTGGGGGGACTGACGTTATTGTAACCACAGTCGGGCAAATCCACAGAGAGTGGAGCGGGCCTGATGAGCATGTCTGATTTCATCCTGATGAACATTGACGTAAGCATGGCGTAAAGCCAGACACGTTGTCATCAATTAAAAAGAGAACCTGCGCGGGTGAGTCCTCATCTGGCACAGAGATATTACCGCGGGTTTACCTAATCCACGTGATACGAGGGATAATCTATATAACCTGCATCTCGCCCGGTGTAGAACGTATTCTTGTCAGGAACAGCCAACGGCCACTCGTTCTTCATGCGTGTAACGAGATCGGGATTGGCGATAAAAGGGCGTCCAAATGCGATCAAGTCGGCAAAACCTTCCCTGAGTGCCCGTTTTGCGCGCTCCGGTGTATAGCTGCCCGCGACGATGAGAGTTCCCTCGTAGGTCTCGCGAAACGTTGTCAGGAAGCCGGCAGGGAGGGCCTGAGCCCCCAGAGATTCCTGATCGCTCAAATGCACATAAGCAAGATGACGACGACGCAGTTCGATACCCAAGGCAAGCCAGGTCTCCTGCTCATCATCAAAGCCATGCATATCCTGCAGGCGACCAAAAGGTGCAATACGGATACCCGTCCGATGACTCCCGATGGCAGCAGAGACCGCATCCACCGTTTCCAGCGTGAATCGCAGGCGATTAGCAATATTACCGCCATAGCGGTCTGTTCTGTCGTTAAGTCCGCCATTGATAAATTGCTCAAAGAGGTAGCCGTTAGCAGCGTGGATCTCTACACCGTCAAATCCCGCCTCGATGGCATTTTTAGCCGCCTGAACGAAATCCTGCGTCACCCGCGGTACTTCATCCGTTGTTAATGCCCGAGGCTGGCTGTGAAATGCGCGTACAGACTGATCGTTTTCCCCTGGAATGTGAGTTGTACAGCCTTCTGCAATACGTGAGACGGAACTGACCGGTGCCTGTCCATCAGGTTGGTGAGCAATGTGGGAAGAACGTCCCACGTGCCAAAGCTGAATGAATATTTTCCCGCCTTCCGCATGTACTGCCTCAGTGACCTTTTTCCAGCCCTCTATCTGTTCGTGAGTGTATATTCCCGGTGTGTAAGCTTGTCCACGACCTTCCATTGAAACAGGTGAACCTTCGGAAACAATCAAACCTGCTGTGGCGCGCTGACGATAGTAGGTGACCATACTGTCAGTGGGGACAAGATTGTAAGCCCGGGATCGGGTCATTGGTGCCATAACGACGCGATTACCAAGACTTATTCCATTCATTGTATAGATATTCAATAACTCGCTCATTCTGTCTCCTGAATGAATTTCATGGTAAAAAACTAGTGTCGAGGATCTTACCTTGATTTACAGGCCCTGATTACCTGGTCAAAAAAACCCTCAGTGTTGACATAAAGGAACCAATATCTGTGACGGCACAACTCAATGGCGTACAGGAATTTACTGAAGTCGTCAGAAAAGGCAGTTTCATCGCTGCAGCTGACGGTTTAGGCGTGACGCGTTCGGCACTCAGCAAAAGCATCAAGCGTCTGGAAACACGTCTGGGGGTTCGCTTACTCAACCGCAGTACGCGGAGCCTGTCGCTGACACCGGAAGGGGAGATCTATTTCAATAGCTGCAATGCTGCTCTGGAGATGATTTCAGATGCCGAAAGCAAAATCGAGGCGGGGACAGTGGAACCTTCCGGGCTGATGCGCCTGACGGTACCGGTGGCCTTTGGGCATCTTTTTATGATGCCTTTACTCAATATCATGGCGTTAAAATACCGCGCCCTGAATATCGAAGTTGATTTCAGCGATCGTGTTCGCGACCCGGCGACAGACGGCTTTGATCTGGCTCTGAGGCTTGGCCCTCTGCCTGACTCAGGCGACCTGGTAGCCACCCGACTGGGCGAGCAAAGGCTTATTATTTGCGCCTCTTCGGTCTATCTGGAACGAGCAGGCACCCCCATTGATCTTCATGGGCTTTCATCACACAACTGCATTTCAGGGTTGCCTTCAGATGGGCAAACTTACTGGTTAATCAGGGGTAAAGAGGGGCACGTTGTAAGGCATGTCGTATCCTCTGCTTATCGTTTCAATAATGGTCATGCCATGCTGGAGGCCGCCATTGCCGGATGTGGGGTGACGCAGTTGCCTGACTGGTTGTGCGGGGATGCCATTAAAAAGGGGCAGCTTCAAACAATTTTACCCGCATATCAGGCACCACCCACCCCCATTTCTGCAATGTGGCCCAGGACTCATGCGGTGCTTCCCAAAGTGAGAGTCTTACTTGAGGAACTCAAAAAAGAGTTGCCGACACGGTTAGCTAGCGCGCAGCGTTCATCTGCTGCGCCCGTTATTTAGTCAATCATCAATAATGATGACTTCGCTGCATCCCGCAAAGCCTGTTCAATAAAAGCGACTGAACTCTCAAGCGCCTGTACCGCTTCAGGCTGTAGCGTGGAGAAGAAATGCCAGGCGTGGAACATACCCGGCCAGACTTCCAGGTTTACGCGAACGCGGTTATCACCCAGATGAGTTGCAAGACGCATAGCGTCGCTCAGCATCAGTTCGTTCTCGCCAATCTGAATGAGCACCGGCGGCAGGCCCGTTACATCAGCAAATACCGGTGATGCCATTGGATGATTAGGCAATGCCTCGCCGAGGAACGTTCGCGCAAGAAAATCAAGACCCGCTTTGGTATTCAGAGGATCAAGGCCTTCTCTATTGGTCATAGAGAAGCCAGTGTGCTCAAGGTTAGCCCAGGGTGAAATAGAAACACCGCCGGCTGGGAGTGGCAGACCCTTGTTGCGAGCAGCAACCATCACGGTGATAACCATCGCGCCGCCCGCAGACTCGCCGGCCAGCACAATTTTGCTGGCGTCAAAGCCTTGTTCAATCAACCACTCATACGCACGAACTGTATCGGTAACGGGCGTCGGGAAAGGATACTCTGGTGCCAGTCGGTAATCCGGCATGAACACCCGTGCTCCCAGCATGCTGGCGTAGTTGCCACCAATACCGTGATAGCCAGCCGGTTCGCCGACAATATAGGCCCCGCCGTGGATGTACATAACGATGGCCTCTGTTTTAAGAGTATCGGGAGTCACCAGCGTTCCCGGAACGCCCCCCATGTCGATCTCAGTAAAGCTGACACCGGCAGGTGCAGGATTTTTAGCCAGCATACGGGTATAGGCTTCACGCACCTCACTCATCGGCGTTACGGTATCCTCACCCGTAATAATTGGACCCAGACCGGCCAGGCTTTCTGACCACTCTTTTACGGCTTGCCTGGTTTGTTGATTCAACATTTTTATTCCTGTTTGTATTTGCGTTAAAAAAGAACAGGAACCTATAATATATAAACATTTGGGGAATGTGTTTCCCATATCAGGGTACGTTAACGCCCGTATTGGATGAGATAAATAAAGCATGGAGATCAACAGCATTGGTGATATCGCAGCGTTTGTCGCTGCGGTAAAAGCCGGGAGTTATACCCACGCAGCGAGTTCCCTTGGGCTTACTCGTTCTGCCATTGGCAAAAGTGTTGTCAGGCTCGAAACGCGTATGGGGGTGCGTTTACTGAACCGTACTACCCGAAGTCTGAGTCTCACCGATGAAGGGAGGGTCATGTTTGATCGTTGCCGACAGATACTGGATGACCTGGAGGAGGTCGATGCCACCATGGCCATGCGCAGGGTTAAGCCAACGGGGACTCTCAGGCTGAGTGCGCCGCTCTCTTTTGGGCAGCGACATATCCTTCCTGTTCTGGATATTTATCTGAAAAAGTGGCCAGAACTTCGTGCAGAAGTCTCCTTTAGCGACAGGTTTGTTGACCTGATAGAAGAAGGTTTTGATATTGCTATTCGCATAGGTGAACCTCGCGACGACTCACGCATTCTTACCCGAACGATTGCTTCGCAACATATTGTCACTTGTGCATCACCCGAGTACTTATCCTCACGAGGCGTTCCAGAAACACCCGCAGACTTAACCGGGCATGACACTATCTTTCTTCTGAGTGCAGAAAAGAGACGCAGCTGGCGGTTTGCGACTCCGGAAGGCACGTTTGTCTATGAAGGACCCGGTCGGCTGAACCTCGACAGTTCGGAAGCCATGCGGGCATCGGCTATTGCTGGATTTGGTCTCGTTCACTTGCCCACCTACTTGCTCGGAGAAGATTTGCGTAGCGGTAAGTTAATCCCTGTGCTTGAGGAGTATCCTTTCCCCCCGGAACCCATTCGGATCATTTATCCCAGCAAACGCCATTTATCACCGCGAATCAGAGCCTTTATTGACCTGCTTGTGGAACGCTGGGAGCCAGGTTTACCCTGGGAATGAGAAGGCGAGTGCGGCATACATCCAGAATTTCATCAGCCAGAGCGGAATCATCCGGGCAGGCACGGGACAGCACCAGGGCGCCGACAAGATGCGCAATGGTGTCTATCAGCTCAGCGCGCGATCCATTTTCATTGCCTAAAACGGCCAGCTGACGTTCAATCCCGGCCGCAAATGTCGCCTTGATGGATTCAGACTGACGGGCCGTATCGGTGCCCAGTGCCGACATCACACATCCCTTTCCCATCTCATCGCGATGTTGTCGGGAGAGGTAGTATTCAATAAATTTTTCCCGGTTCACACCTGCCGTGCTTTCTGCCGATCGCGTGAAACCGCAGCTCATTGCCTCCGCCATCAGATCAGCCTTGGAACCAAAGTGCTTGTAGAACCCTCCGTGGGTGAAGCCTGCCGCTGACATCAGTTCCGCGACGCCCACGCCATCGTAACCGCGCTCACGAAAAAGTTCTGAGGCCGTTTCAACAATGCGTATTCGGTTTTCCCGAACCTGCTCTTTCGACACTTTCATGCTTTCTGCCCGTTTCAAAAATAGGAGGTAAGTATACATTGATGATGACCATAATCAAACCAGTTGACTTTATAGATTACGATCATCATCATTACATCAACACGTTGACCATCCACTGAGCAGGCGATTAAACATGACAAACCAGACACTATTTCAACCCTACGAGCTGGGGACCATCACCCTGGCCAACCATCTCGTGATGGCACCCCTGACGCGTAACCGGGCAGCAGCAGGGTTGGTACCCAGCGAACTGGCGGCGACCTACTACGCCCAGCGTGCCACCGCAGGATTACTGATTACCGAAGCCACGCAGATCTCAGCACAGGCACAGGGCTATCAGGATACGCCGGGGATCTATACGCAAGCGCAAATCGAAGGCTGGCGCAAAGTGACTGACGCGGTTCATGCCAAAGGTGGGCGAATTTTTGTACAGCTATGGCACGTAGGACGCATCTCGCATGTCGATTTACAGCCGAGTGGCGCTGCGCCGGTCGCACCGTCTGCTCTTCGTGCCGAGACGAAGACCTTTGTGAACAACGGTTTTGCTGATGTCTCTGAGCCACGTGCGCTCGAGTTACCAGAAATACAGGGGATTATCGACGATTTCAGAAAAGCATCGGCCAATGCCATTGCCGCCGGGTTTGATGGCGTAGAGATCCATGGCGCAAATGGTTATCTGCTGGAACAGTTCCTGAAAGACGGCGCTAATCAGCGTACCGATGAGTACGGCGGCTCTGTCGAGAATCGTGCGCGTCTGCTGTTAGAAGTGACGGCGGCCGTGAAAGAGGAGATCGGCGCTGATCGCACCGGCGTACGCATTTCACCGGTTTCACCTGCGAATGCGATTTCATGCAGCGATCCGCAGCCGCAATATGATTACGTTGCCGATCAACTCAATGCATTAGGCATCGTGTACCTCCATGTGGTTGAAGGCGCGACGGGTGGCCCGCGTGATGTATCGCCGTTCGATTACGGCTCCCTGCGCCGCCGCTTTAAAAACACCTGGATCGGCAACAACGGCTACGACCTGGCGCTGGCGTCCGCTCAACTTACGCAAGGCAAAGCCGATCTGTTCGCGTTTGGCCGCCCATTCATTTCTAACCCGGATCTGGTCGACAGGCTGAAAACGGGCGCACCTCTGGCCTCACTTAACCCTGACACGCTGTATGGCGGTGGCGCAGCGGGATATACCGATTACCCGTCGCTTGCTGAAACCAGCAAGTAAAGCAGCCGATGTCCAGGTTCTACCCGGACCGCACATTGCGGATTCTGATTACACATTAATAAAGAAGATCACCTTATGACTAAAAATTCAGTTCTTATTACAGGCGCTTCGACGGGTATTGGTGCTGTTTATGCTGAGCGGTTCGCCCGCCGGGGACACAACCTTGTTCTGGTTGCACGCGACAAAGCAAGGTTAGAGACACTTGCCGATCGCCTGCGACAGGAAAATGGCATTTCTGTCGATGTGTTACCTGCGGACCTCACGCAAACGCGTGATTTAGCCGTGGTCGAAGCCCGCCTGCGTGAAGACACGCAGATTGGCATTCTGATCAATAACGCGGGTATCGCGCAGTCCGGCAGTTTTACAGAGCAGACGCCTGATTCGATAGAACGCCTTATCGCGCTTAACGTTACCGCCCTGACGAGACTGGCCAGTGCCGTGACACCACGGTTTGTGCAAGCGGGTGAAGGATCGATCGTCAACATCAGTTCTATCGTAGGCCTGGCCCCTGAATTTTCTATGTCGGTTTACGGCGCAACCAAAGCTTTTGTTCTTTTCCTGTCTCAGGGAATGAATGTCGAGCTGTCATCTCAGGGCATTTATGTCCAGGCGGTGCTCCCTGCCGGCACTTACACGGAAATCTGGGATCGTGCGGGGATCGACATCACTCATGCGTCAAAATTCATGGAAGTGGGCGAGTTAGTGGATGCCGCACTGGTGGGCTTTGATCGCCGTGAACTCGTCACCATCCCACCACTGCATCATGCTGCACGCTGGGACACCCTCGATGCCTCGCGTCAGGCTCTGCTTTCGGACATCAAACAAGATGAAGCCGCAGAGCGATATAAAACGCTTTAGTGAATAAGGTCCTGTTCAGCATGACAAAAAAACGTGTAGCACTGGTGACCGGCGCTTCCTCAGGTATCGGCGAAGCGTCGGCTCATAAACTGTTAGCCGCGGGTTATACGGTCTATGGCACGAGTCGGCGTGGCTCCCAGGCGGGAACGCATCCGTTTCCGTTATTAACGCTGGATGTGACGGACGACGCTTCTGTCGAGGCTGCCATTGAGGAATTGCTGCGTCTGGAGGGGCGAATCGATATTCTGGTGAACAATGCGGGCTTCGGAATTGCCCCGGCGGCGGCGGAAGAAAGTTCTGTCGAACAGGCCAGGCGCATTTTCGACACTAACTTTCTGGGCATCGTCAGGGTGACGCGGGCAGTGATCCCTCACATGCGCCGTCAGGGCAGTGGGCGGATCATTAACATCGGTTCAATACTGGGCATCGTTCCGTTGCCCTACGTGGCCCTGTATGCTGCCAGTAAGCATGCGGTCGAAGGGTATACGGGAGCACTGGATCATGAACTGCGCACGCAGGGTATCAGAGTGTCCGTCATCGAACCGGCCTATACGAAAACGCAGTTTGAAGCCAATAACATCGAGCCGGATGCGAAGCGTGAAGAGTATGACCTGATCCGGGCTAAACTTGCGAAAGTGGTGAGCAAAGCAATGGACGCAGCGGAAGGCCCGGAGGTTGTGGCTGACGTGGTGGTGAAAGCGGCTCAGGCGTTACGCCCGAAGGTGCGTTACACGGCGGGCGCGCTGGCAGGACAGTTGAATTTTATTCTCAGATTCGCGCCTGCGTCATTGTTGGATAAGGTCGTGCGCAAAAATCTTCAGCTTGATGCGAAAGAATAAAATGACATTTCTTAACGGGCTATTCTGACCTTTTTCCCGGTAGGGTAACGGTAGGGTAACAGTAGGGATGTCTTTCCCGTTCACCTCAATGCATTAAAATCATACAAAGGTTCGTGCAAAGTTATGAAAAACAAAAAGCCCGCTCAGGATTTCCTGAGCGGGCTTTTCTCATTCTTCCTCCGTTCAGGAGCGTGTTTATCATGCCGGAATTCTGTTGCTGAGTGCGGCAGGATTTTGGTACAGGGTAAAATTCAGGTAGCCAGTTGTTATGTTCCGAGAAGATCAGCACAATGTTTTCACGCAAACCAAAACAAGGAGATGACATGTTGTTATAACCGCCAGGGATAGGTAAATAATGAAATATTCAGGCATAAAATTTATATGAGAATGATTTTCATTTCAATATTTATCAGGGGTTAGTATGCCATTTGTGAAATATGAAGACGGACTTTTTACAAAAAATGAATCACTAAAAAATCTTTACATACCAATGCTATCCTCTCTGGTGTTATGTTTTTTTGTGGTGATTATTAATCTGGCCAGCTTTCCGGAAAAGAAAATTGGACATTCATGGATGGAAAATTCCGGCTGGATAGTGGACATCATTCAGTGGCTAATACTTAACTTTATCTTATGGAGTTTTAACCGTTTAACGGTTAACGCCAGCCTGCGCAGAGGCATTAACCTGGGCCTGCATATCTGGATCATCTCTGCTGCGTTTGATGTGATGGATGAATTTATCCAGCAGCCACGGTGGGTGGGGTATTATATTGAAGATGTCTTCAAGCTGGCAGGGATGCTCTGTGTTTCGATTGGCATCTATTTTATTGTGAGATATGTCAATGGAAAATATGCCGATATCAGCATTGATTCTTATCGTGACGAATTGACGAGCTTGCCAAACAGACGGTATTTCAGAAACATTCTTCTGGAGTTAAAAAACACAGATAATTATGTTTTTATCATTGATATCGACTTTTTTAAAAACATCAATGATAAATATGGACACGATATGGGTGATGAAGTCCTTAGGGAGTTCGGTAATCTGTTGAGTAGTCTGCATGACGGTAATGTTACCGCGTCAAGAATCGGCGGTGAAGAATTTGCCGTTATAGTGACATTGCCATCACAACAGGACGCCAGCGTTGTGGCGGAAAAGATATTATCCCGAACCCGGGACATAATCATCCGGGATGAAATACGTTTTACTGTCAGTATCGGCGCCGGTCACAAAAAAGAAGACGAAACGGTCGAGAATTTACTTAAACGTGTCGATATCGCCCTGTATGAAGCGAAAAAACGGGGCAAGAACCGAATCGAATGGGCAGCAGAGTAAACCGGGTCGCCAGGCCTTTTTTGAGCCTGGAAGGGGCTACAAACGCTTGTAGCCCCACAAGGATCTTCTACGGATTAAGTTTATAAATGCCCGACTGCCAGGGTTCAAGACGGAGTTGCCTGTCATTTTTATTCACAATAGTGTGACTGTTGTTTTCAGTAATCACCTTATTGATGGATAAATCCCCGGGCAGGGTGTAGTGCATCACTTCTTCTTTAAAATTAATGACCACAAGATATTTTTCAGCGCCGAGCGTTCGGGTGTAAGCATAGACTGAATTGTTGTCAGGGTCTAAATCAATATAACTGCCGTAGGTCAAGGCAGGGATGTCATGGCGAATGTTAATCAGCTTTCTATAATAGTTAAATACGGAATTTGGATTGTTAATCTGATCTGCGCTGTTGATTTCTTTATAATTGGGATTGATTTTTAACCAGGGGGTTCCACTGGTAAAGCCCGCGTTTTTGCTTGCATCCCACTGGAAGGGGGTTCTGCTGTTATCACGGCTGGTTTGGCGTACGTTTTGAAGGAATTCCTCAGCTTTCACTTTGCCTGTTTCAACGTAGTCTTGCCAAAAACCTTTCACCTCTACATCATCGAAATCATCGATTTTTTTAAAGGGATAATTGGTCATACCGAGTTCTGAACCCTGGTAGATAAAAGGCGTTGCACGCTGGGTCAGCGTTAATGTTGCCAGTGCTTTCGCCGCATGCTCGCGCCATTGTGGTCGATCATCACCAAAGTGAGAAACCGCGCGGGGATTGTCATGATTGTCTAAGAAAAAGGCATTCCACCCATACTCTCCTGCCGTTTGGTCAACCTTATCGACAATTTTTCGGAACTGAGAAAGGGTCCAGTCTTTTCGCCGCCATCTTTCATCAGCATCACGATCGAGCCTGATCAGATCAAACGTAAACGCTATATTTAATTCATTTCTACGGCGATCGAAAAACTTAATCGATTTATCCAGCGGAACGCCAAATATTTCCCCCGCAGTGGCGATATCATAGTGGGATAATACTTCTCTGTTCATTTCATTGACGTAGTCGTGAATTTTAGGACCTTTAGTATATTCCTCGGCGAAATTTTTTAACTGCTGTTGGCTAAGGTCAGGGAAGTTCGGGATTTTTGAATAGGTGGCAACGGTATCAAAGCGTAAACCAGAAACGCCTTTATCTAACCAGAAGCGGAGCATGTCATAAAGATCTTCACGGACTTTGGGATTGTCCCAGTTGAGGTCGGGTTGCTGTTTGGCAAAGTAATGGAGGTAATACTGGCCTGATTTATCGTCTTTTTCCCAGGCTGAGCCACCGAAGAAGGAGGGGTAGTTATTGGGGGCATGGCCATCCTTACCGTCACGCCAGAAGTAATAGTCCCTGTAGGGGTTGTTCTTGCCCGATTTGCTCTGAACAAACCAGGCATGCTGATCGCTGGTGTGGTTGATAACAATATCAATCATCAAACGCATATTGCGTTTCTTCATTTCTGAAATAAGACGGTCAAAGTCTTCCATCGTACCGTATTCTTTCATTATCTTACGGTAATCCCGGATGTCATAACCATTATCCGTATTGGGTGAATCGTAATGTGGATTGATCCAAATCGCATCAATACCCAGTTTCTTCAGATAGTCTAAATTCTCAATAATACCGTTTAAATCCCCAATGCCATCCCCATTTGTATCTTTAAATGAGCGTGGATATACCTGATAAAAAACAGCCTGCTTCCACCATGTGGGCAGAGCATTTGATTGCTGAACGTTGAGCGTGGGGGCGGTATCTGGCCCGGCACTGCAGACCTGATAGGATGTGGCAGAAAAAGTGGTTGCAAGAAAAATAGCGACAGCCGTTTTCAATCCTTGAGAGGACATAACATAATTCTCCTATGATTAATCCTAAAAAATAGAGAGGTGATGAGTTATCACTTTAATACGCGTGGAGTAGGATACATTGAGACTGCAATGTCAAAAATAGACTTATTGACTAAATTATTATTAATTATTATGCGTATTTTTGTTTTTTTTAAATTATGCGACTTCCGGGTGATCAAGTAAATGTGAAATAAAATTTACGTCGCTAAAAGGAATCATGTTCTCTATTTTTATTCAGGATGAGTGATATTAAGCTGAATCGATTTAGTTTCTTTTGCTCTCTGGGGGATAATTCTGTTTTTTTTCATTGAAAAATATCCACCGCGCTATGCTGCTGAAGCGAGTTATAGATGGATTCTATATCTCTCGGCAATAAATCAATTTCACTTCGCCAGATGCCAACCCTATGCTACAGCAGAAAATATGAAAGGCTCTCAGGAGGAAATATGGAAAAACAACAGCTCGCGGCGGGTGTACTGAAGGCATTAGGGGGGGCGGAGAATCTCGTTAAGCTGAGTTACTGTGCCAGTCGCATCAGGGTGACCATTCGTGACAACGCGTGCTTTGACAGGCACGCGCTGGAAGCGTTAGACGCGATTAAATCCGTGCTGGAAGTCGACACGGCTCAGCACAGCACTGAGTATCACCTGGTTGTCGGCCCGGGTAACTCCCGTTCGTTGTATGAGGCGCTGACGGGGTTAACCGATCACCGTCGTTAAACCAGCAGGTGGCGGATCGGCTCAAGATGCTGTTGCATCAGTTCCTGCATTTGCACCACGTGAGCCGTGTCCCTCTTCTCACGCATCAAATAAAAGCCGACGTTATAGCGTGTGCTGGGTTGTGTGGTTTGCAAGGGAACAATCTTATGGCGAGAAAAGTAGTCAGCCATGCATAACGGATAGCTTAACATCACGGCGTCCGACTCGTTGATCATGTCGACTGCCGCCATCATGGAGTTTGTCGACCAGATCACCCTCTCCTCTAAATGCATGCGGTTTCTTGCCTGCCTTTTCGGTTGCATATCTTCCATCATATGCTGAAAGCGACCCTCATCCGGCGTCAACTCCACACAAGGATAGTCCTGCAGTTCAACCGGTTCGATAACTCTGTTGCTCAGCGGATGACCCTGCCGGACAAACAGGCTGTCAGTGACGCTAAACAGCGGCACAAAGCTGATCCCCGCCTTCGAATTCAGACCCTGAATTTCATGCCCGACAAACAGATCGATATCCCCCCCCAGTAACAGATCCATCAACCTGAGATGGTTTCCCTGGTCGATGTGAATATTGACGGTAGGGTGCAGCGTTCGGTAAGCGGTGAAGCTGTCGCGGATAAACAGATGCCACCAGGCATGCCCCGTGCCCATGCGCAGGCTTTGCACCTGACGTGCTTTGATAAACGCCAGTTTTGTCAGCGTATTTTCATAAATCCGCTGCATCATTTGCGCCTGCTCCAGCAAAAGGTCGCCATACTCGGTGGTCTTCACGCCCGTTGACGTGCGCTCCAGCAGCTGCACGCCCAGACTCTCTTCTAACTTCTTCATATTATGGGTAACGGTGGGCTGGCTAAGGCAAAGTTTGTTTGCAGCATGACTCACATTTTTGAACATCGCGACTTCAATAAACTGACGAAGAATTTTATCCACGATCACATATTCCCTTCATGCTATAGATTTTTTCTATAGCTTAGCGGTGAAAATCAATTTCCGTCAATGTCATGGTTTCGCTATTTTTTTTCCTATGACGATATTCTCGCCCCCACCTGAGAACAAGCTATGAGAAGAGTGATCCCGGAACTGGTGCTTGCCGTACTGACCCTGACATCGGGTCTGGCTGCTGCAGATACCCTGCGCATGGAGTGCCCGCCAAGCAAGGAAGGCCGTCAATTTTGTCACTATATTAAGCAGAAGTTTGAGGCTCAAACGGGCCATACCCTGAAATTTATCGATCTTCCTCCTGCCTCTAATGAAAAACTGTCGTTGTTTCAGCAGCTGTTTGCCGCGAAAGATTCCGATGCCATTGATCTGTTTCAGGCGGATACCGTATGGATTGGCGTGCTGGACAAACATCTTCTCGATTTGACGGACAGCGTTAGCGATATCCGCCATGACTTTTTCCCCACCGCGATGCAAAACGATGTGGTCAATGGACGCGTGAAAGCGATTCCCGCCTATATGGATGCGGGAGCGTTGTTTTACCGCAAAGACTTACTGGCTAAATACGGCGAAAAGCCCCCGGTGACCTGGACAGAACTGACCCGCATTGCCACGCGCATTCAGCAGAGTGAACGCGAATCAGGGCATAAAAATTTCTGGGGAATGGTGTTTCAGGGCAAAGCCTATGAAGGGCTGACCTGTAACGCGCTGGAGTGGGTGGAGTCACAGAACGGCGGCAGTGTGATTGATTCTCAAGGCAATATTACCATCAACAACGCGCGCGCTGCACAGGCGCTGGATAGGGCCGCAGGGTGGATCGGTAAAATCGTCCCGCCTGGGGCGCTGGGCTATATGGAAGAGGAGTCGCGTTCGGTATTCCAAAACGGTGATGCCCTGTTTATGCGCAACTGGCCTTACGCCTATACGCTGGCAGAAGACCGCAGCAGTGCCATTCGTGGCAAGGTCGGCGTTATGCCGTTACCCGCCAGCGACGATGGCACATCGGTCAGCGCCATGGGCGGCTGGCACTGGGCGATCAGTGCGTATACCAAAAATCCACAGGCAGCGATTGCCCTGCTCAAGATCGTCAGCAGTGCCGAATCACAGAAGAAAACCCTGGCGCTGATGGGGTGGACTCCGTCACGCACCGCGCTGTATGACGATCCTGAGGTCCTGGCGCAGGCACCTTATCTGTCTGACTTCAAAAACATCTTCTTGCTGGCCAAACCGCGCCCTGCCACGCAGACCCGCCGCCAGTACGCGCAGGTCTCTAAAGCGATCTATAACGCCACCTACAACGTGTTGCGCGGTGACATTGATGGGGCAACCGCGGTGGCCGGGTTACAGCAGCGGCTGGAGAGAATTAAAGCCAGAGGATGGCGTTGAACCCAATGCCCCATTAACGGTCCGGAGTACGATGTATGAAGCAAGAAACGCCTTCCCTGTCCCTTCCTGACAACACCGCCAGCGCACCGGTGGCGAAGCGCAGCTATCAATTGCGCCGCAGCCGTATTGCCTGGCTGCTGGTGGCGCCTGCGCTACTGTTATTGGCCGCCGTCGCTGGCTGGCCTCTCTTTCGTACGCTGTTTTACAGCTTCACTGATGCCATGCTGGATGCGCCTGACGATTACCACTTTGTCGGCTTTTCCAATTATTTTGACGTTGCTGCGGGTGGCCATCATTACGGCGTGCTGGCGGACCCGCTGTGGTGGATGGCCGTGGGTAACACGCTGCGTTTCAGCATGATGTCGGTATCGCTTGAGCTGGTCTTCGGCATGCTGCTGGCGCTGCTGATGAACGAGAAGTTTCGCGGGCAGGGGCTGGTGCGCACCGCAATCCTCGTGCCCTGGGCGATCCCGACGATTGTGTCAGCCAGAATGTGGAGCTGGATGTTCCACGATCAGTACGGCGTGGTGAACGACCTGCTGCTCAAAATGGGCGTGATCAACACGCCGCTGGCGTGGGTAGCGGACCCGGTGCTCTCAATGTGGGCGGTAGTGATCGTTGACGTGTGGAAAACCACGCCGTTTATGGCACTGATGCTGTTAGCCGCGCTGCAGCTGATCCCCCGCGACTTGTACGAAGCGGCACGGATTGATGGTGCCAACGCGTGGCAGCGTTTTCGTCGCATCACGCTGCCCTTAATTATGCCGGCGATGATCGTGGCGCTGATTTTCCGCGTCATGGATGCGCTGCGCGTCTTTGATCTGATTTATATCCTGACCTCCAACAGTGAGGCGACGGTGTCGGTGTCAGGTTACGCACGCGATCAGTTAGTGAGTTATCAGGAAATGGGGTCCGGTTCCGCTGCGTCGGTACTGGTATTCATGATGGTGGCCGGGATTGCAGCCTGCTTTGTGATGCTGGGCCGCCGCAGCAATGGAGAGGCAAAATCATGAGGCTGAACCGTCAACAACAACAGCTTGCCCGGCGTTTAATGATTCTGACCGCAGCGACACTCGCCTGTCTGATCTGCCTGTTCCCGTTTTATTACGCCATTATCACGTCCCTGCGTTCAGGGCAGAATCTCTTCAACGTGGAGTGGTTACCCAATGAAATGAACTGGGGAAATTATGTCACGGCGCTGATGGATAACGGCATCGCCCGCAGCCTTTTCAACTCGGCAGTGGTGGCAACGCTGACTGTGGGGCTGTGCCTTCTGGTGTCGATTACCGCCGCTTTTGCTTTGTCGCGCATTCAGTTTACAGGCCGCAAGTATTTGCTGTTCACCATTCTCTGCGTGTCGATGTTCCCACAGGTGGCGGTGCTCTCCGGCATGTTTGAGCTGGTGCGTTTTATGGGGTTGTATGACTCGCTTGGCGCGCTGGTGCTCTCTTACACCACCTTTTCATTACCGTTCACCATCTGGGTGCTGACCACCTTTATGAAGGCTATCCCAACGGAGCTGGAAGAGGCGGCCATCGTCGACGGTGCCAGTACCTGGACCATCATCCGTCGCATTTTCGTGCCGATCATGGGACCGTCGCTGGTGACAACAGGACTGCTGGCATTTATCGGCGCGTGGAATGAATTCATGTTCGCCCTGACGTTTGTCATTTCCGGTGATAAACGCACCGTGCCTGTCGCGATCGGCATGATGCAGGGATCTTCTCAATTTGAACTTCCCTGGGGAGCCATCATGGCCTCCTCGGTGATCGTGACGCTTCCCATTGTGGCGCTGGTGCTGATCTTCCAGCGACGCATCGTCAGTGGATTAACCAACGGTGCAGTTAAGGGCTAACGCCCACATTATCCTCGTCAGGAGACGTAAACATGGCTACAAAAATCGTTTTAGTGGGTGCAGGCAGTGCACAGTTTGGCTACGGCACCTTAGGTGACATTTTTCAGAGCCGTGCGCTGTACGGCAGTGAAATCATCCTGCATGACATTAATCCTGTTGCACTGGCGGTGACCGAAAAGACAGCGAAAGACTTTCTGGCAAAAGAAGATTTGCCGTTCATCGTCAGTGCCACCACCGACCGTCGCACGGCACTGCGCGGGGCCGAATTTGTCATCATTTCGATTGAGGTGGGCGACCGTTTTGCCTTGTGGGACCTTGACTGGCAGATCCCGCAGCAGTACGGCATTCAGCAGGTTTATGGTGAGAATGGGGGGCCGGGGGGGTTATTCCATTCGCTGCGTATTATTCCTCCGATCCTCGATATTTGTGCCGATGTGGCTGACATCTGTCCTGATGCCTGGATTTTTAACTATTCAAATCCCATGAGCCGCATTTGCACCACCGTTCATCGCCGCTTCCCGGAACTCAATTTTGTTGGCATGTGCCACGAAATTGCCTCACTGGAGCGCTATCTGCCTGAAATGCTCAACACCTCGTTCGATAACCTGAGCCTGCGGGCGGGCGGCCTTAACCACTTCAGCGTGCTGCTGGAAGCGCGTTACAAAGACAGTGGCAAAGATGCTTATGCTGATGTCCGCGCCAAAGCGCCTGACTATTTCGCCAGCCTGCCGGGTTACAGCGACATCCTGGCGTATACGCGTCAGCACGGCAAACTGGTGGATACCGAGGGCAGTACTGAGCGTCATGCGCTGGGCGGCAAAGACAGTTCGTATCCGTGGGCAGACCGCACCCTGTTCAAAGAGATCCTGGAGAAGTTCCACTGCATGCCTATCACCGTGGATAGCCACTTTGGCGAATACATCAGCTGGGCAGGTGAGGTCAGTGACCACCGTGGCATTCTCGATTTTTACACGTTCTACCGTAACTACCTTGGCGGGGTGCAGCCGAAGATCGAGCTTAAATTAAAGGAAAGAGTGGTGTCGATTATGGAGGGCATCCTGACCGACTCCGGCTATGAGGAGGCCGCCGTCAACATTCCTAATCGTGGTTTTATTAAACAGTTGCCCGAATTTATCGCGGTAGAAGTGCCGGCAATCATTGACCGTAGAGGCGTGCACGGTATTCAGGTAGACATCCCACCGGGTATTGGTGGGCTGCTCAGTAATCAGATTGCCATTCACGATCTTACGGCCGAGGCCATTATTGCCGGATCGCGCGATCTGGTGATTCAGGCGCTGCTTGTGGACTCTGTGAATAACCAATGCCGTGCGATCCCAGAGCTGGTTGATGTGATGATCTCTCGTCAACAGCCCTGGCTCAACTATCTGAAATAGCGTCATTTCATTCATGCCGGTGGCTGGCCGGCATCATTTTATCGAGGACCGGGAGGGGAATATGGCGCAGTTGACGCTGGATAAGATTCAAAAACGCTATGGCGCGAAGGCGGAGGTCATCCGTTCGCTGAATTTGCAGATTAAAAGCGGAGAGTTTGTGGTGATCGTCGGGCCTTCTGGCTGCGGCAAGTCAACGCTGCTGCGTATGATTGCCGGGCTGGAGGAGATCAGCGGCGGGGGCATGTACATCGATGGTCACTACGCCAATGACGACAGCCCGGCCGAACGCGGTATCGGCATGGTCTTCCAGTCATATGCACTGTATCCGCATATGAGTGTTTATCAGAATATGGCATTCGCGCTGGAGCTTGCGCACTGTTCAAAGGCGGAAATTGATCAACGAGTGAGGGAGTGTGCACGCATTTTACAGCTGGAGCCTTTGCTGGAACGACGGCCAAAAGATTTGTCGGGTGGCCAGCGTCAGCGCGTGGCGATCGGGCGTGCCATTGTGCGCGAACCGCGCTTGTTCCTGTTCGATGAACCGCTATCCAACCTTGATGCCTCGCTGCGGGTGCAGATGCGTATGGAAGTCTCTGCCCTGCATAAACGTCTGGGTGTCACCATTATTTATGTGACGCACGATCAGGTCGAGGCGATGACGCTGGCTGACCGGATCGTGGTGCTCAATCAGGGCAATATCGAACAGGTGGGAACGCCGCTTGAGCTGTACGACCAGCCCGCCAATGAATTTGTCGCCCAGTTTATCGGTTCACCGAAGATGAATCTGATCCCGGCGACGCTGCGCCGGTCGGGCGAACAGCAAAGCGTGGTGGAACTGGACAATGGCAAAACGCTGGTGTTATCCATCGCCACCCCGGCCGAGGCGGAGGGCCGCAGCGTCAACATCGGTATTCGTCCAGAACATATTCGCAGTGGCAATGTGGAACAGTGCGAATACCAGGGCGAGGTGATGTTTGTGGAACAGATGGGCAATGAAACCCTGCTGTATCTGGACAACGGCAATGCGGGCGAACCCTGGGTCGTGCGGCATGCCGAGCGTTCCGCCATCCATGTTGGCCAAACCGTTGGGGTACGGCTTCCGGTGGAATGCTGTTACCTGTTCGACAGTCACGGCCAGGCGTTCCAACGTCATCTGGCAAAAGTACACTAATTCGTCTGGGGGAAAATCACGTGATCAATGATATGCGCAGCACACCGCACTGGAAAGAGGCCGTGGTTTATCAGGTCTATCCGCGCAGCTTTATGGACAGTAACGGCGACGGTACCGGCGATCTCAACGGTATTATCAGCAAGCTCGATTACCTGCAACAGCTCGGCATCACGCTGTTGTGGCTGTCGCCCGTATACCGTTCGCCGATGGACGATAACGGCTATGACATCTCTGATTACGAAGATATTGCCGACATTTTTGGTTCGATGAGCGACATGGAGCGCCTGATTGCAGAAGCTAAAGCGCGTGATATCGGGATCCTGATGGATCTGGTGGTCAACCATACCTCTGACGAACATCCCTGGTTTATCGACGCACTGAGCTCAAAAAACAGTGCTTACCGTGACTTTTATATCTGGCGAGCACCGGCGGCAGACGGCGGGCCGCCTGATGACTCTCGTTCGAACTTTGGTGGCAGTGCCTGGACGCTTGATGAGGCCAGCGGTGAATACTACCTGCATCAGTTTTCCACGCGCCAGCCCGATCTCAACTGGGAAAACCCGCGCGTTCGTGAAGCCATCCACGCCATGATGAACCGCTGGCTGGATAAGGGCATCGGGGGATTCCGAATGGACGTTATCGACCTGATCGGGAAAGAAGTGGATCAACAGATCATGGCGAATGGTCGTCATCTTCACCTGTATCTTCAGCAGATGAACCGGGCGACCTTTGGCCCGCGCGGCAGCGTGACGGTAGGGGAGACGTGGAGCGCAACGCCGGAAGACGCCCTGCTCTACAGTGCCGAAGAGCGGCAAGAGCTGACGATGGTCTTTCAGTTTGAGCACATCAAACTTTTCTGGGATGAACAGTACGGGAAGTGGTGTAACCAGCCGTTTGATCTGTTGCGCTTTAAGGCCGTGATTGACAAGTGGCAGACGGCACTGGCTGACCATGGCTGGAACTCGTTGTTCTGGAGCAACCATGATTTGCCTCGCGCGGTCTCCAAATTTGGTGACGACGGTGAGTATCGCGTGGTATCAGCAAAAATGCTCGCCACCGCGCTTCACTGCCTTAAAGGCACACCTTACATTTATCAGGGTGAAGAGATTGGCATGACCAACGTGAATTTTGCTGATATTGACGACTATCGGGATATTGAAAGCCTGAATCTTTATCAGGAGCGGATCGCCGAAGGGATGAGCCACGAAGCGATGATGCGCGGTATCCACGCCAACGGGCGCGATAATGCGCGAACGCCAATGCAGTGGGACAGCAGTCCACATGCCGGGTTTACCACCGGTCAGCCCTGGATTGAGGCTAATCCTAACTTCAGGACAGTGAATGTCGCGGCTGCGCTTGACGATCCTGACTCTGTTTTTTACCACTACCAGAAGCTGGTGGCATTGCGTAAGCAGCTGCCGCTGCTGGTGCACGGCGACTTCAGGCAGATCGTTGTCGAACATCCGCAGGTGTTTGCCTGGCTGCGCACGCTGGGGGAGCAGACGCTGGTGGTGATCAATAACTTCACGCGAGACGCTGTGATGCTGGCGATCCCCGACAATCTGCAGAGCCAGCAGGGCCGTTGTCTCATCAACAATTACGCGCCACGGGAGCAGTTGGAGCCGATTATGGAACTGCAACCTTATGAATCCTTTGCATTACTTATTGAGAGGCTGTGATGGCAAACTGGTGGAAAGAGGCCGTGGCGTATCAGATATACCCGCGCAGCTTCAACGACAGCAATAACGATGGCATTGGTGACCTGAATGGCATCACGGAAAAACTCGATTACCTGGAAGATTTGGGCATCGATCTGATTTGGATCTGCCCCATGTATCAGTCCCCCAATGATGACAACGGCTATGACATCAGCGATTACCAGAAAATCATGGCTGAGTTTGGCACGATGGACGATTTTGACCGTCTGCTTGAACAGGTGCATGCGCGCGGTATGCGCCTGATTATTGATTTAGTGGTGAACCATACTTCTGATGAGCATCCGTGGTTTTTAGCGTCCAGCGCATCACGGGATAACCCGAAACGCGACTGGTACATCTGGCGCGACGGTAAAGCGGGCGCTGAGCCGAACAACTGGGAAAGCATCTTCAACGGTTCTGCCTGGAAATACAGCGCGGCGACCGGGCAGTATTTCCTGCATTTGTTCTCCGAAAAGCAGCCAGATTTGAACTGGGAAAACCCCGAGGTGCGTTCAGCGGTGTATGCCATGATGCGTTGGTGGCTTGACAAAGGGGTAGATGGTTTTCGCATTGATGCCATCTGCCATATGAAAAAAGAGCCGACTTTCAGCGATATGCCTAATCCCCTGGCGCTGCCTTACGTACCGTCATTCGAGCGCCACCTCAACTACGACGGCCTGCTTGATTACGTCGATGACATGTGTGAACAGGTGTTCAGTCACTATGACATTGTGACCATCGGCGAAATGAACGGTGCCTCCGCTGAACAGGGTGAAGAGTGGGTCGGCGAGCAGCGGGGCAGGCTGAATATGATCTTTCAGTTTGAGCACGTGAAGCTGTGGCAGGATGGGCAAAAGGACACCCTGGAGGCCAGTCTCGATTTACCCGGCTTAAAAGAGATTTTCACGCGCTGGCAGACACTGCTGGAAAACAAAGGCTGGAACGCGTTATACGTAGAAAATCATGATCTTTCCCGTGTGGTATCGGGCTGGGGCGACGATAAAAATTATCAACGTGAAAGCGCGACCGCCATTGCGGCGATGTTCTTCCTGATGAAAGGTACGCCGTTTATTTATCAGGGGCAGGAACTTGGCATGACCAATACGCATTTCGCCAGCCTGGAGGATTTTGACGACGTTGCCGCGAAGAAACTCGCCGTTGAAATGCGCCGACAGGGCAGGGAAGAGCCCGAGATCCTCGCCTTCCTCAGCCGCACCGGGCGCGATAACTCGCGCACCCCGATGCAGTGGGATCAGAGTACCCACGGCGGTTTCAGCAATGCCACCCCCTGGTTCCCTGCGAACAGTAATTACCCTGAGATCAACGTGGCGGACCAACGCGCTGACAGCGGTTCCGTGCTGAACTTCTATCGTGCGCTCATTCGCCTGCGGCGGAAGATGCCGGTACTGATTGAAGGGGCTTATCAACTCCTGCTGCCGACACATCCGCAGATCTATGCTTATACCCGTAGTCTGAATGAGCAGCAGGTGTTGGTGATCGTCAATTTCAGTGCCCATCAGCAGGAGATAGATCCGCAACAGCTGTTACTGGACGGCTGGCAACCGCTGCTGAGCAATTATCAGGAGCAGGGGAAACGGCAAATCTTACGGGCTTATGAGGCACAAATTTATCAGCGGTAAACCTCGGCCTGTCGGGGAGGATTTGATAATTTTCACAGCTTTTCTACCAGTGATTTTAATTGTGCAATGACAGATTTTTTCTCATCCTCTTCTTCTCCACCGTAAGGACAGGTTGACTGGCGGATAATCAAATGTGTCGGCAGCAATTCACGGATGTGAATCTGAGGGGCGGCCATCTGCTGGATTAACAGCTCGACGGCCCGCTTACCCAGCTTGTTGAAATCCTGCGCAACGGTGGTGAGCGGTGGCTGGAAATAGAGGCTGTCCGCCGTATCATCATAACCGGTGACGGAAACCATCCTGCTGCCGGTGCGATTCAGTTGCGCGAGGGCGCTCAAAACCCCTAGCGCCATTTGATCGTTCGCGACGACGATCGCGCTAATCCGCGGATACTGATGTAACAGCTCAAGGGCCTTATTCCGGCCACTGGCGGCACTCCAGTCACCAAAGACCGTAACCGCATTACTCACTCCAAGCCGGTGCAATGTCTCACGCCAGCTACTCAATCGCATACGCGCCGAAACGGAACTCTCTGGCCCTGCAAGCAGGCCGAACTCACGATGCCCCAGTTCCCAGAGATGACGGATGCATGCTCCGCAGCCATTAAGGTGATCAAACCGTACGCAGCAGACATCCGTTTCCGGCGAAACATCTAAAAACAGACAGCAAATATCCGGGTTCTCATTCACCAGTTTTTCCGCAATGTGATCCTCAAGGGGCAGATTAATCACCGCGCCCCGGATATTTTGTGCGCGAAATTCATTCAGCCGCGCCTGAAGTGAGGCGTAGTCAGCCATCACCGGCATCGCGATAGCGACCTCCAGTTGATGTGTACCTGCGTGACTTTTTATCGCAGCAGCGATTTGCGAGGGCGCGTGCAGGGTCAACGACGCGGTAATCAACCCTATAGACGGTGCCGACTTCCCCGCCAGCAATTGTGCTGAGCGGTTCGGTACATAGTGCAGTGCCTGCATTGCACGAATGACGTTATCGCGGGTACGCTCAGCCACCACATCAGGTTTATTCAGCACGCGTGAGACCGTCTGCTGGGATACCCCGGCCTCGCGAGCCACATCTTCTAAGGTTGCCGTACGGCGCTCCATCGTCTTCTCCTTTACCCGTTAACAATAATGTCGTTCGCTAACATTTTATGTCAGAAAGACGACAATACATTGTTGCTTTAGCCTTGTTTCGTGATCGTCCGTGAGTTTCAACTTCAACATGATTGCCGCTTTTAACAAAATATCTGATAACTCATTCTATCTTGTCTGGCGAATGACATTTTACATTGATCCTACAGGTATACCTATGCGACATCACGATTGCCACCTCTCCGGTGGTCCTCTGTTTCATGACGTACTTGCCCGTGAAGACTGGCAAAACCAGACCATTACGCACCTGAACCGTTTACCGGCCCATCCGACCTTTGCCAGCTGGCGCGATCTTCGCTCGGCAAGGGAGAATCAGCTCTCTGCACAGCGCCGCCTGCTGGATGGTCAGTGGCAATTTTCTTATGCCCGCAGCCCGTTTGAGGTGGACGCCAGCTGGCTGGAAAACGATTTGGCGGGCAGCCGCAGTACACCGGTCCCCTCGAACTGGCAAATGGAGGGGTATGACGCGCCAATCTATACCAACGTGCGTTACCCCATCGATACGACGCCGCCACGCGTACCAGACGAAAACCCGACCGGCTGCTATTCACTCTCGTTTAGCGTGGAGAAAGACTGGCTGGCTGAGGGCCAGACGCAGATTATCTTCGATGGCGTGAACTCCGCATTCCACTTGTGGTGCAACGGCGAATGGGTCGGTTACTCGCAGGACAGTCGCCTGCCCGCGGCCTTCGATCTCAGTGCGTTCCTACAGGCGGGCGAGAACCGCCTCTGCGTCATGGTGATGCGCTGGAGCGCAGGCACCTGGCTTGAAGATCAGGATATGTGGCGTATGAGCGGGATCTTCCGTTCCGTCTGGCTGCTGAATAAACCGACGCTGCACCTGAGCGATGTCCACCTCACTCCGCAACTCGATGCGCTTTATCGCGATGCCGAACTGGAGGTCAATGCCACCGTCACCGCCCCGACACCGTTGCTGGAAAAACTGACGGTGGCCGTTGAGCTGTGGAATGACACGCAACGGGTCGCCAGACATCAGCAGTCGCTCGGCTCACCCGTCACGGATGAACGCGGCAATTATGCTGAACGCACAGTGATACGTTTCCCTGTGGAACGTCCGGCACTGTGGAGCGCGGAAACACCGAACTGCTACCGGGCAGTCGTCTCACTGTGGCGCGGCGATGAACTGATTGAAGCCGAAGCCTGGGATATCGGGTTTCGCCGGGTTGAAATCGATAATGGCCTGTTGAAGTTGAATGGTAAACCGCTGTTGATCCGGGGGGTAAACCGTCATGAGCACCACCATCAGCGCGGTCAGGTTGTTACCGAAGACGATATGGTGCAGGACATTCTGCTGATGAAGCAGAATAACTTTAACGCGGCTCGCTGCTCTCACTATCCTAACGCGCCACGCTGGTACGAACTCTGTAACCACTATGGCCTGTACGTGGTCGATGAGGCTAATATCGAAACCCACGGCATGGTGCCAATGAGCCGTCTTTCCGACGATCCCTCCTGGTTAGCGGCATGGAGCGCCCGCGTCACACGGATGGTGCAAAACAATCGCAACCACCCGTCGATTATTATCTGGTCGCTGGGCAACGAGTCTGGCGTGGGGGGCAATCACGAAGCTATGTACCACTGGCTCAAGCGTAACGACCCGTCACGCCCGGTGCAGTATGAAGGCGGCGGCGCTAACAGCACGACCACCGATATTCTCTGCCCGATGTATGCCCGCGTAGACAGCGATCAGCTTATCCCTGCGGTACCGAAATGGGGGATTAAAAAGTGGATCAGCCTGCCTGGCGAGCAGCGCCCGTTAATCCTTTGCGAATACGCTCACGCAATGGGCAACAGCCTGGGAAATTTTGCCGATTACTGGCAGGCATTCCGTGATTATCCGCGCCTGCAGGGGGGCTTTATCTGGGACTGGGCCGATCAGGCCATCACTAAAACGTTCGATGATGGCAGCGTCGGCTGGGCATATGGCGGTGATTTTGGCGATAAACCCAACGATCGCCAGTTCTGTATGAACGGTCTTGTCTTCCCCGACCGTAGCCCTCATCCGTCATTAATTGAAGCCAAACATGCACAGCAATACTTCCAGTTTACCCTGCTGTCGCAAACTCCGCTTTGCATTAGCATCACCAGTGAGTACCTGTTTCGCACAACGGATAACGAGGAGTTGCACTGGCAGGTCCAGGCTGCGGGAGAAACGGTTGCCAGTGGCCGCTTAACACTTGAGCTTCGCCCTGAAGGACAGCGCGAGCTGACGCTGTCGGGGACATTAACACTGCCTGCCGGGGCCAAAGAGGTATGGCTCACGCTGGAGGTTATCCAGCCGCAGGCCACGAAATGGTCCGATGCCGGGCATCGCGTCGCCTGGCAGCAGTTTGCCCTCGCAGCACCGCTGGTGCTTCGGGCGCCTTTGTCAGCAGGAAATGCCCCTGAGCTTGAGGTCAGTGACAGTGCATGGGCGGTGCGCAGCGGCTCGCAGCAGTGGGTGATCGACCGTCAAAGCGGACTGTTGACACACTGGCAGGTGGACGGCGTGGAGCAACTGCTGACCCCGTTGCGCGACCAGTTTGTACGCGCACCACTGGATAATGATATTGGCGTGAGTGAAGTGGAGCGCATCGATCCCAACGCCTGGGTTGAACGCTGGAAAAGTGCTGGCCTGTACAACCTCACTACCCGCTGCGTGCAGTGTGACGCGCAGCGTCTGAACAGCAGCGTTGTGGTAGATAGCCGCTGGCATTACCTGAACGGGGACGAGGTTATGATCGTCAGCCACTGGCAGATGACCTTTGACGCGCAGGGCAAATTGCACCTGGCCATTGACGGCGAACGTGCTGGCACCCTGCCGCCGCTGCCACGCATCGGGCTGAATTTCCAGGTACTGGATCAGAACAAACCGGTCTCATGGCTGGGATTCGGCCCGCATGAGAACTACCCGGATCGTCGCACCAGCGCCTGTTTCTCCCGCTGGGAACTGCCGCTGGACGAGATGACGACACCGTACATATTCCCCACCGAGAATGGCCTGCGTTGTGATAACAAAGCACTGGACTGGGGGCGCTGGCACGTGGCGGGCGATTTCCACTTTTCCCTACAGCCTTACGGCACCGAGCAATTAATGAAGACTGACCACTGGCACTGGATGCAGCCGGAAAGTGGCGTCTGGATAACCCTTGATGGGCAGCACATGGGCGTTGGCGGTGATGACTCCTGGACGCCTAGCGTACTGCAGCAATGGCTATTGCTTGAAACACAATGGAAATATCAGTTAACGATTCATTTCCAATAATAATCGAAGCGTGAGCCCCGGGCTTACCGGCATAACCAGATGGAACAGTCAAAATGAAACTCTCTGAACTCGCACCAAGAGAACGACATAACTTCATTTACTTTATGTTGTTCTTTTTCTTCTATTATTTCATTATGTCGGCCTACTTTCCTTTCTTTCCGGTCTGGCTGGCAGAAGTTAACCACTTAACCAAAACAGAAACAGGGATTGTGTTTTCATCTATCTCGCTTTTTGCAATTATTTTCCAGCCGGTGTTTGGTCTGCTCTCCGATAAACTGGGATTACGCAAACACCTGCTCTGGATTATCACGGTTTTACTGATTTTATTTGCGCCATTCTTTATTTTTGTTCTGTCCCCTCTGCTGCAGATGAATATTTTTGCTGGTGCACTGGCTGGCGGGATCTATCTGGGCGTCGTCTTCTCCAGTGGCTCCGGAGCGGTAGAAGCCTATATTGAACGCGTAAGTCGGGCTAACCGTTTTGAGTACGGCAAGGTTCGCGTTTCCGGCTGTATTGGCTGGGCGTTATGTGCATCAATCACCGGTATTTTATTTAGCATCGACCCTAATATTACATTCTGGATTGCCTCCGGTTTTGCGCTGGCGCTTGCCGTACTGTTATGGATGTCACGCCCGGAAGGGAGCAACAGCGAGCGGGTTATCGACGCGCTTGGTGCCAACCGCCAGGCTTTTTCTATGCGCACCGCCGCCGAGCTATTGCGGATGCCACGCTTCTGGGGATTTATTATTTACGTTGTAGGCGTCGCCAGTGTCTATGACGTATTCGACCAGCAGTTTGCTAACTTCTTCAAAGGTTTTTTCTCCAGCCCACAACGCGGGACCGAAGTGTTTGGCTTTGTCACTACCGGTGGGGAAATACTCAATGCAACGATTATGTTTTTTGCCCCTGCCATCGTTAATCGCATTGGTGCGAAGAACGCCCTCCTGGCCGCAGGCGTCATTATGTCGGCGCGTATTTTGGGTTCTTCTTTTGCCTCTTCAGCCACAGAAGTGGTTATCTTAAAAATGCTCCATATGTTTGAACTGCCGTTCCTCCTGGTCGGCACCTTTAAATATATCTCCTCCGCATTTAACCCAAAACTTTCGGCAACCTTGTTCCTGATTGGTTTTAATTTATCAAAGCAACTTTCGGGCGTCGTACTGTCGACATGGGTAGGCCGGATGTATGACACCGTAGGCTTCCATCAGGCTTATCTTGTTTTAGGCTGTATCACACTGAGCTTTACCCTTATTTCAGTATTTACCTTGAAAGGAAGTAAAACACTGCTCTCGACATCCGAATATAACAACGCAACCTGATACGAAATGCCCGTCTCACATAACGGGCACTTAAGCGGGATATTTACAAGCGCCCCATCATCTGAAATAGGGTGGGGCGAATGTGTCTTTATTGACAGAGCATAGCCACAAGCTACCGGGAAGCACACGTCGAACAACGATCAGAAGCTATATGTCACCTTCAGGCTGCCAGTGGGCGATGTTTTTCGTTGAACAATTGGGCTGTTGCGTGCATCACCAGCCAGCTGCGTAAAACCTGCTGCGGCAACTACGCTCCAGTCTTGATTAAGCTTGTGCGTCCAGTCCATATTCAGTGAATAGGCATAAATTCCCGATCTGGCTTCATATCGAGTAAACCCCGATGCGGCCGACTGTGATGCACTTACCCCGTAGTAAGTCTGCATGTACTTGCTGGTCCCCCAACTACTGGTCAGCGCCAGCGTCACAGCGTTTTTCGATGACGTATAGAGCGGGCTGACAATGCTGAAATGCAGGGCCTCACCATTGCTTCGCTGAGAAATCGGCACCTCAGCCTGCAATTGCAAATTAAGCCAGTCGGTCACCTTGTATCCCAGGCCAGGCACAACGATAGCTGAGCCTTTAACGTCACCCATACCTCGCAAGTCGTCGCTACCGTAGCTGAGCGAGTCGCTGTCCACGTCACGATCCTTTCTGCCTGCGCGATAACTCAGCGCAGCGCTGTAATCAAATTTACCGATGTTGTTACCGTAACCGATACCACGCGTGGAGCTGACGAAGAAACCATTTACCATAGAGTAATCAATCACCAGGGCCGTCGTGACTCGGCTTTCATCCGAACCAGAATAACGTGGCGCAACATCCACGCCTCCTCCCAGGGTCAACTCGTTGCCCTGTTTCTGTTCTGCTGCCAGTATTGGGGTTGCCAGTAACGCGAGGACAAATCCTGACAACAATTTTCCCAGGGGTTGCCCCGGGAGTGAAGGGAGGAACTTATGACTCAGTTCGATGTTTCTCATTAAGGAAGTCCTTGTTGGGTCAACTGACTACGATGCAAGCGGTTTTAAACGCCAGAACGCTCAGTTTGAATGCTGACCCTGAAGTTCTCATGAGCCCAAAATGAAGAAATACTGAAGTAAGTACCCGTTCTGCAAACCTGATAGATTTACTGATACCGTTTTTTCTTCAGACGTTCTTCATTCACTGTTGATAAAGTCACTATTGTGAAAATTCTCCTAATCGAAGACGACATCGATCTCGGCAACGGCGTACGTATTGCCCTCACAGACCAGGGATTAGATGTCATATGGGTTCGCCGAAAAGTGGATGCTCTGCATCAACTTGATGTATGCGTGCCAGAACTTGTCTTGCTCGACCTCGGCCTGCCCGACGGTGATGGCATGAGCCTGATGGCGCGTCTGCGTCAGCAATTCAAGGGGATCCCCGTCATCATCCTGACTGCCCGGGGCACTCTGCAAGATCGCTTGACTGGGCTGGATGCCGGTGCAGACGACTATCTCGTCAAACCTTTTGTTCTCGCCGAGCTATTGGCCAGGGTGAGGGCACTTGTGCGGCGCAGTTACGGTTTTCAGAATGAGGTGATAGAGATTCGAGGGCTATCTCTCCATGTGCCGACTCGTCGCGTGGCCGTGAGCGAAAGGCATGTTGATTTGACGGCAAGTGAATACGCGCTGCTTGAAACATTAATGTTGCGTGCTGATCGTGTTATGACACGTAGTTTTCTGGAAGAAAAGATCTTCGGTGCAAAAGAAAATATGAGTAATGCGCTCGATGTACATATGGGAAATTTACGTCGCAAAATCGGTGACGGCTATGTGCGAACGGTGAGAGGAGTGGGGTTTGTCATTGATACCGTACCCATTCAGAAGGGGGCAGGTTGATGCGTAATTTTTGGCGCTATCTGAGAATCCCAACGCTCGTACGGCGAATGATGATCGCCCAGATGCTATTACTGACGCTGCTTTGGTGTATTTTTCTGACCTACATTTTATGGGATAACTTACGTAACCCTCCAATGCTATCAGGCAGCAAAACCTATGAAACCATTCTGACATTGGTGGATCGTATGGGGGATCGTCCGCACGATCTCACCGATGTGCTGGAAAAATTCAGCAAGGCATTGCGGGAAGGCTATGGCGGAGGTGAAGACCCCAAAATGTCAATCAGCCTAATCGTTCGGAAGAATAAAGAGATAATTTACGCATCTGATGGCGCTCCGGCAGGAGTGACAAACACCGGTTATGGGATGATTCAGAGTATTCAGAGTCACGGCCGCACCTGGACGAGCCGTACTCTGAAGTCCGGGAACTCCGACACAGAGGTAACACTGCTCACTCCTGCTGGCGGTTGGAACTTCTTCATATACCTGAACTCGCGCGGATACTACATATTACCGCTGCTGGTATGCATTCCTTTTCTTTTGTTTCCTGCGTGGCTGTCAATCCGCATTGCCATGCGTCCCTGGAACAAGGTGGCAAATGAAGTTTCCTTACGAACACCAGAAGATCTTTCTCCCTTAAAAGCAGTTCCAAAGCACAAGGAGCTGCGCCAAATAGTGGACGCGATTAATATATTCCTTGCCAGGGTACGAGAGAGCACTGAAAGGGAACGGACGTTCATTGCAGATGCCGCTCACGAGTTGCGTACTCCGCTGGCTGCAATGCGAGTCAATGTTGAGGCTTTGCAGTCCGATGTCAGCAACGTTCGTCAACAGGAATTGCTTGCAGGGATTATTCGTAGCAATAGCCGTGCTGCTCGACTCGTCAATCAGTTGCTGCTGCTGATGCACAGTGAGGCGCGCATTGACACTGTTATGGAGCCTGTACCGCTGACGACGCTCATCCAAGAGCGAATGGCTGAGTTATCACCGCTAGCGGCTGAGAGCCAGATTGAGCTTGAATTCTACTTTCATGATGAAGTCTGGATTACAGGCGTCAGGGAACGCCTGATGTCGCTAATCGACAACTTAATTGAAAATGCTGTGAAGTACAGTCCTGAGGGCGGGCGAGTTGAGGTAGAAGTACGATTGTTAGATAAATCCACCCAATTGCGTATCTCAGATGCAGGACCCGGAATCATGGTTGAATTGAGGGAGCGAGTATTCGACAGATTTTTTCGTGATCCCAATCAGATACAAAGCGGGAGTGGATTGGGGCTGGCAATAGTCAAAGCGGTTGCGCAGCAACACAACAGCAGTGTTTTTCTAAGTACGTCTGCAGAAGGCGGGCTTATGGTTATTGTTGATATCCCAAATCACAATTCCGTCTGAAAGAGAACGCAATTTTAGTCCCCATCCTGCCCAGGACATTTACCAGAATAATGGAGCATAAATTGAAATATTTGGCCCTGGCTACACTATTATTTTCTATATCACTGAGCGGATGTGCCATAACCGTCAGCGATTTAAAAAACAGCGAAACATCCTTAGACGGCAGTTTCATTAGCAAGACGGGGTCCTCCGATACTTATCGAACCCTAAGGCACATTGCAAGGCAGTGTCTGGAATATGAGTCATATTCAGGAAATCCGGTCATCGTATTTAGCGAGTTTGACGGTGAGCGTAAAGAAGGTGAGATCACTCAAAAACTGGTTTCAGAGGGACTGTTGATCAACAACACACTCATTGAGATAGAAAGTCATGATGGTGACAAAGCTAAGATCAGCCTGTACACAACCAAGAATATTTTGAGTACGGGCATCAGGTCGCCAAATATAAGTGATATCAAGCGATGGACTGACGGCGATAGAGCCTGCTAGTGTGGCACTTAGCCATACTGACGTGCCCCCAGGATTAGATAATCCCCATGCCAGCATCGTGATGCTGCTGCGGGTGTTAGAACCGACAGCCAGCACAGTGTTGTGGGGAGGGGCCAGTTTGGGGTGAGCCGTACGGCACGCACCGTGAATGCTTTTTCAAATACCCCAAAACATGAGGTTGATGGCATTTTTGATATCATCCTGACACCGGGTGATATCCACTACTGCATCACCGATAACCTCGACAGGGACACTAGAAAGTTCCGTGGTCATCAATCGGTGATTTTTTCCCTCGATGAGGATCAGCGGGAACAAGGTTTTATTCACTTTCTCAGAAAGATGGTGCGATTCAATGAGCGGGATAACCATGCGTCGCCCAGGGGTATCGACAATATCACTTTGCACATCGACAAAAATTTTGTAATGGCTGGTGCGTTTATATTGATAAACAATAAATTGCATAATCACCAGTTCCTGTTTTCATCGGCGAAAGAGCCATTCTTTGCGATAAAGCTGGCGACTTCCTCCATCCCTTCACGGTTCTGGTCTTTCCACTCTTCTGCCTTTATACGACGAGCTTCCTTGCCGATGACATCATTCACCAGACCAGAAATATTGACGCCCGCAGCATTCAGAACCAGATAGTTCTCTTTGTCTACAGTCACGCTGACTCTGTGTTTCATGGCCGTGCTCCTCTTGTGTGCATACCTGAAGTATATACTTTGCGTAATTATTCATCAATCAATCCTGCAACAGGTGTAAGGATTCGTAGCCTGCTGCACAAAAACAGCGCTCTCGAGTTGGTTGGTCGAGTCTGTTAGTGATGGATACTTACAGCGACAGCTATAGTGAAATTGTCGATACAGCAACAACGCTTCTTTCTGGTTTGGTGGATGACCTTGTTGATGAACTTTCTATTTTCATTGAAGAGTATCCAGACAATGAATCTGCGGCTTGCTCTCTGAATGACATAACCAGGATGGAAGTTGGCGATCTGTCTTTTCTCCATCCATCAGCGATTGAATTTTTGCAATGGTTGTTAGGATATTTGAAACAAAAGCAGAATGGTTAAAACGTCAGGTAAACCCCCATGCCAGATCGTGATGCTGTTGCGGGTGTTAGAACCGACAGCGAGCACTATTCTTGCGGGCAGGGGGCCAGTTCGGGGTAAGCCGGACGTCACGCGACAGGACGTCGCGTGCCGAGGCCCGCAGGGAAGCGGATTTTGCCGATCCGGTGTGCCCGAACTGGCCCCGGGCCTGTCACCAACCTTTCAGCCGCTTCGAGTGAAAAGTTAGCACCTGTGCCTGCGGGCTGACCGGAAAAAATGGTCAGCCCCTAGGCCAAACCTGCCGCCCAGTTTCATCCAGCAAAAAACAAAAAGCCCGCTCAGGTTTCCCTGAGCGGGCTTCTCTAAATTTGGCTCCTCTGACTGGGATCGCCTTTGCCATTAATTGGCTGAATATTAAGCTAAATCAGAAATTCAGTCTTGTCAAGACCACCAAAATGACCACCATTTAGATTGTATATCTAGAATGGTGCGAATCATCACGCCTATTATAGAGGATGTGAAATCTTGAGCTCATTTGATCTACTGGCGCTAATTTGACGCTCCATCAATTGTGCTTCATGTAAAGCTGCGGCACTAAAACTTTTACCAGTTAGAAGAGTGTCAATCGCTTTAAATAATGACGAATCAAACTGGTTATGAAGCCATTGATATCTCCCCCAACGGAGTTTTTTAAACTCAGAAAAACACTCTTTACCAAATGCAACTAAAATTAAATTTTCAATATTGGAATCGCAATGCCATGCCACTTTGGATGGCTCCTCTTTTCCTGCCTTTAATAAATAAATGGAACGCATCAGAATAGTACAGTAAGTAGAGTAGAGCGCCCACACAAACTCACCAATATGTGGCCTTACCAACTTAACGTCTTCAGAACTCGCATTGATTAAATGGGTCAGATCAAATTGCTCCAATTCATGTGAATATTTATATAATCGTGCATCAGTATAAAATTTTTTCATTTCTTCATCAGTGAGAATGTCCGTAAAAGAGACAACTCCAGGAAATTTTTTGCGAAAGTCGATTATCCCCTTCCAAAGAATATCGACTGCATCAATTTTTCTTGAAATTGTTGCTTTTTGTACCTCAGAGAAAGACGAAGCAGCGATTTTTAATATGTTTGATTGTCGCTCTAATTCTGCCTTCATATCTGTAAGATGAGCATCGCCTTCTGTTTTAAGTTCAGCTTTAAGCCTCTCTAATTTATTATCATATTCATTTTTAATGCTTAAATGAATTCGGTTTCCAATCCAGGCTCTAAAAAGCCATCCAACGCCAGCCAGAAATACTAGGCTGAAAGCGGTGGACGTAATCGTTTGTAAAAGTAAATTTCCCAACATCTCCATTTTTAATCCCCGTTTTTTGTTTATAGCTGTGAGAAAGTATCGTAATTTAATGCGGAAAATCCTACCATTTTATACTGAAAAGTACTATAACCTAATGAATTTATGGGTGTAATTTATTTTGTGAGGTATCTATTTATTCTCTTGCTTTTGTCTTGCAAGTATCCGAGTAATGTATTTGAATATTAAGAACATAAAAGTTCAAATGTAAGCATACCCGTTTTAGTTCCACACACTTTTTGAGATTTCCGGTTTCTCAGCCATCAGCTGGTATTCTTCCGGCGTCAGGTTATTCAGAGATTCATGGGGACGCTCGCTGTTGTATTCTGTCAGCTAGCGTGCCGTTATTTCCCGTGCTTCATTCAGCATTCTGAACAGGTAAAAATCTAGTACTTCTGTCCGGTATGTCCGGTATGTCCGGTTAAAACGTTCAATAAACGCATTATGAGTGGGTTTACCCGACCTGATAAATCCCAGCACCACACTGTGGACTTCGGCACATTGCGCCAGAGCCAGAGATACGAGTTCCGGCCCGTTATCCATCCGCATTTTCAGCGGATACCGCCAAACTTCTCTTTCCAATTGTAATAGCTGGCTTCTGAAATACCCGCTTCGCGGCAGACATCCTTAACGGTGCGTCCGGCTTCGACGGACTTCAAAACGGCAATGATCTGATGCTCAGTGAATCGGGTTTTGCGTATGGCGATCTCCTTCAGGGGCATAATCAGTATGTCGGAAGATCTCTAAAAGTGAACGGTTCCTTTTGCAGGGATACCTACAATTATGTTTTAGTGATCTGCTACAGTCCTGCATTGCAACAAACAGCTAGCTGATGAAGATATCCACTGCTTGTCTAGAGAAAACTCCAATGCAATCCACCAGATATATCTAAATTTTTAGTCGGGCTGTAAAAAGTGAAATTGGTATCCTAAAGGATTTCGGATAAATCCGAATCAGGGTATAGTAGTCTCTGAGTATTAATGAATAGTTGTGTTATGAAGTTGTAACTCATTGATAATAAAGAATAATATTTTTTATAAGTTTGTTGACAAAAATGCAACTTGATTGAAATTTTTTCATAAGGATTCGCTTATGGCTAGGGGATTGTTACTAGTTGGAATTATTTTAATAGCAATTATTTTAATGGGGTGCTTCTCTTTTCTACCGGCCTCACAATGGTGGTTTATCAAAAATATCATATCAAATTTTGATTTTGTAAAAGCGCTCCTTTCAATTCTAATATTAACATTGATTACTATATTTTTGTTTTTCGGTATTTTAGAGAAAAAATATTCATTAAAGTTAGAAAAACTAACTTTCGGTGGGTTAAATATTTTATTTGATAGTTCTGACTTGCTATATAAAAGATCTGTTCGAAATTTTCTTGATACTAAAAGGAGTGTATTCAAAATTGATCCACATTCTGACTCATTTGAAGAGGTTTTTAACTCTTTATATGATATCTATAATTTCATTCGTATTGAAATAAGAGTGCTGGATGTTAAGCGGAAAAGAGATATAGAGTTGTATCTTATATCTAATAAAATACTAAAAAAACTGAATCAATTGCTAACCAAACATCAGAATAATTACAGGCGTTGGCATAAGTACATCTCAACAAACGATATTGTATTGACGAGGGATAAAGATTCTAATGGTGAAAATGTTTCTTTAATTTATCATTTAACACCAATTGGAATAATCCAGACTCATTACTATCATTTCAGCCAATTGATGGCTGATTTTGAATGCATTAATAAATTTTTCTGTGAGGAAATTAGTGTTATTTTTGACATCGATATTGCTAAGTGGGAGGAGTAATGCATAAAACTTTTCTGAGTTATCATCATGCAAACGAACAAGATTTGAAGGACGGAATCATTGAAGCATTTGGTGGTGCGTCATTTATTGACAAGTCCGTAAGTGACGGGGATATCAGCACTAATGTCAGTGAAGATTACATTATGAGGAAAATTCGGGAGGACTATCTTGGTGACTCTACCGTAACAGTAGTACTCATAGGTACAGAAACTGCCAACAGACCTTTCGTTAACTCAGAAATTCAGGCATCTTTATGGGGGGCAAATCCTGCTGGATTAATCGGTGTAATTAGAGATGAAATATATTCGAGCGTATTTAGCTCTGGTGTGTGTAGTGATATTTTTTGCAATTGCGGCATTGGACTTAGAACCATTGATTGGGGTTATGAACATTATCTCCCTTGGTTAATTAAAAAAAACCATAGCTTTTCAAAAGTCGTCCCTCACTATGAGGATATGGATGTTTACTGCTCACTAGTTAACTATTCAGATTTTATAGGGAATAGTGAATTTTATATTAACCAGGCATTTGATAAAAGAAATGTTATGGAACCAGCAGCAAAGAAAAATCCCGCGGACGTCCCGGCTATAAGAACTAATTTACTATGGTGATGAGATTGTTTTTACGCTAAGATAAATTTAAGAGATCAGATATGTATAATAGCAAAGTAATTAAAAGAAAGGTTTTTTTAAGTTACCACCATGATGGTGACCAATATTACTATAATGAATTCTCAAAAAAATTTCATGATGAATATGAGGCTGTAACGGATAATTCCCTTAATCGTCGAGTTGATAGTGAGGATATTGACTATGTCATGCGACGTATTCGTGAGTATTATATCACAGGGACTTCATGTTCTATTGTCTTGGTCGGTAATGAATCATGGGGGAGGAAATATATTGACTGGGAAATTAACGCGACGCTTGATAAACAACATGGACTTATTGGTGTCCAGTTGCCAACATTGTTATCAAATTCTTCTGGACGAGTGAATGTGCCCGCTCGACTCAGTGATAATATTGATTCTGGATATGCACTGTGGGTAAGTTGGGTTAATTTTACAGCTAATATTTCGTCGTGTAGGGGATATATCGAACAAGCCAATTGCCGTAGTAATACTCTGATAAGAAATACTCGTGAACGCCGCTTAAGGAATGCATAATATGCTTGAGACGAATTTAGCAAAACCATTTCTTGTTGTTTATATCATTTGGCACCCGGATTTCGCCGGTGGTGCTGGACTGGCTGAAATATTGCGGGGACACTTTCGTCGGGAACTCTATCAGAACGTTGCTGGAGGAACCGGTTTAAGTGTTATTTTTCGTTCTGAGCCTCTACCTGAAACGCGGAAGCCATTGCCGATCAATTTTTCAGAATCAGAGACCACCGCAGTCCTTATACTTGCAGAATCATGTATGGCAAATGATCCTGAATGGGGGACTTACCTTCGGGAGCTATCAATACAGTCGGAAATAGCTGGACTGGGTACACATCTTTTCCCCATTGCTATTGAAGGAGAAGGATTAAATCTTGGACTGGAAGAACAGGCATTGCGCTGGGACCAATGGATACAGGATGGGAGCAACAATACAGCAAATCTTCATATACGATTGATTAGTGAGCTTACATACGAATTTTGTAGGATGCTGCGCCATTACCTGGAGCATCTGAAACAACCAGAAAAAGATGAAGATGATTTGCTTAATTATCTCAAGAAGGTTCAGATATTCCTTAGCCATTCTAAACATGATGAAGATGGAGAGCGGATTGCTCGTTTGATACGTGAGAAATTACATAGTGGACATGGGTTAAGTTCATTCTTTGATGTCCATGATATCCCTGCCGGGCTTCGGTTTCATCAGGTGCTATTGAAACAGCTGGCGCAAAGCGCAGTTGTTGCCATACATACCGACTCTTATTCTTCGCGTGAATGGTGTCGCCGAGAGATTATAGAAGCTAAACGTAATAGTGTACCTTTAGTTGTTGCCAACTGTATTAGCGAATTGGATGAAAGGGGATTTCCTTATATGGGAAATGTCCCCATAGTGAGAATGGATCCCCAGCAGACTGAACGAATTAATATCATTATTGCACGCCTGCTTGATGAGGTTCTGAAAGATTTTCTGTGGCGTTGTCGTATACAATTGATTAATACTGAACAAAGTGCAGTGCAGTTTGTTCCACGTGCGCCGGAGTTAATTTCACTTGCTGGTTTAAAGTTCCCCGGTATTGGGCAGCCTACAATTGTATATCCTGACCCACCCTTAAGTTCCGAAGAGGAGCGATTATTTGAAGAAGTTAAACCCGGTATCAGGCTTAGAAGTTTTACCGAATGGCTGGCAGAGGGAACATCATGACTTATCGTGAAATGCTTAGTCAGCATGTTATTGCAATATCTACATCAGATAGCCCAGATATGCCTGTATTGGGGTTAAGTAAACAGCATTTATATGACGCGATGACAGAAATTGCGCGTCATTTATTAGCCTTGGGAGCCCGGATTGTTTATGGCGGAGATCTACGTGCAAATGGTTTTACTGAACTGTTATTTGAGTTAGTAGCACGCCATAGAAGAGATGCCGATGAGGGGGATGAACGTTCCAGTATATTGAACTATCTTGCATGGCCGGTGCATATGCAAAAAGATGCCAGTGACTTGGAAAGGCTCAGTGCGGACCTGAAAGGAATGGCAAGACTTGTTTTGTTCAATCGGGATGGCGAGCAGTTGCCAATGGCAGAACGAGCCCATTACATAGCAACTATTCCTTCTGATGAAGATTGGGCAATAGGTTTGACAGCAATGCGACATGCTATGTTACAAGACACACATGCCCGTATTATTCTTGGCGGGCAGGTTGATAAGTATAAGGGGGCAATGCCCGGTATAGCAGAAGAGGCTGTATTATCACTTCGTGCTAAACAACCCCTTTTTATTATGGGAGGCTTTGGTGGATGTGCAAAAGATATCACGGAGTGTCTGAATATTGTGGAATCTGATGGAATGCAGCAACGCAACTGGGGAGGGCGGGAAGAATTTGTTGGTTTCTCTTTCCAGGATCTTAATAACGGCCTCACTGAGGAAGAAAATACTGTGCTAGCACAGACTCCGCATGTGGACCAAGCTATCGCTATGATTTTGAGAGGGCTTTTTCGATTAGTAAAACGTAGCTGAAAAAAGACTTTAAATTCCATTATCATTATATGTATTAGCTTAGACTTCCTTTGGCACTCTTGCGGCACGGAGCTAAACCTAATCTAATATGTAGTTCTGTGCTAGTGGCGACAAGCCAGTACACATAGTAGCCTTTTAATTTGTATAAGTAACAGAAGTGCCGAAGGATAAGCCAACATTGTGAGACGATGACGATATGCAGAGCAATCATTATAATATTAAGGAAGAGCCGCAATCGCGGCCCAAATGTTATAATCTCGTATATATAGCATTGAACCATGTTAATATCTCGCCTTTTGCATCACATGCAGTGAGCATTTGATAACTCATTTTTGCTGTAGCAAATGTATTAATCTTCTTCTTCGCTTTACTTTCATTATAACGTGTTAAAGTGGATACTGCTGTCGAGACATCTGTCGTATCATCTATGGTTATTTTTACACCAAACACCGCCTGAATAGCATCAGGGTGTAAATAATTTTCCATTTCCCTTTTTACAGTCATGAATGCGATGGAACCATCATTTCTTGCATTTACTGAATTACATTCCTTTTCATACTGAGGAGGGATGGCAACATCTCTATCATAGATGTGAACCTCTGGTTTACTTAGAATTTTTAAGTAATTATTATTAACCCAATCTTTAAGAGTATGCCCGCCCATTGGAATGAAAACTATACGTGGATCATTTATCATATCAGGAACATTTGGAACACCATGGTCGAGATAAATTTTACCGATGTTCTTTAAAAAGTTTATATCATTAGGGCCTTCAACGCATACAAGAACAGATGCCCTACTATCAGGGTATACGCCAAGATCATTCGCTATGTTCTTTAGCACATCATCATCACCATTTTTAACTTCCAAACCATTATCGAGTGTTCGGGTTATATGGCGTAGAGACTCTGTAGGTATCTTTTCCACAAGTGCAGGTACGTGGGTGGTAATTAACACCTGGCATTTATCAGCATTTGCTAATTCTTGAAATGCATCAATAAGAAGTCTTTGATTAGATGGGTGTTGAGAAGTTTCAGGTTCTTCTATTGCATAAATAACTCCTTTATCCGGGAATTCTTTTTGCAATCTTTCTGCTTCTGCTTCTGCTTTAAAGAAACTAATCAGAACTAAGCGTCTAACACCACTACCACGTTTATTGATAGCTATTCCTCTATCATCTTCTAATGTTAGCTTGAAAATATTTTCCCACTTAGGTTCCACTTTAAATTTTGGGATTAACCCGGCAGCAAGATTAGGAGATATATCATGTAAATGTTTAATTGTATTTTCAGCCACTTCAACTGCATGTTCTTTTATGCTTTCTTTAATTGATTCAAGTTGAATATCAATCTTCTGCAATGCTGTTTGGACCGCTGACTTCATAGGGTCCTGTACTTCTGATTCTTCATCGGTACTCGGTCTATCTGCGCGAAATAATGCAAAGTGGGGGAGTTTGTCATATATTTTTTCACAAATAACCTTGCCCTCCTCAGCATTTAATTTAACGAAGATTTCTTTAAGCTTCAAATCTCCAACTTTCCTGTAAATTTCTTGTCTTAAACTAACATTTGATCTTTTATCCGCCCCATCCACGCCAATAGATTCGGCAATTACTTTAAGTTCATCATTTTTTTTGGCAAGTAAAGATTTCGCACTTTTTACTGAGGGAGCCATACATTTAGCTTGAACGCTGCCAGATCCCTTACCTTTTGCAAAAACTCTATATATCTCCAGCTTTCCATTACTATTTAATAAATATTCTTCTCTAAGGTTAGTTATAGACGTGGCATCCAAAACTATAGGTATATCAGCCCCTGAAAAGATACAACCAATTGACACGTCTTCATTTTCCATGCTATCGACACACTTATCGGTAGCATCATATTTACATAGTTTATGTTCAAAGAAGATACCAAGTGCGTCTAGGATAGTTGTTTTACCAACATCATTACGACCAACTAATGAAGTTAATGAGTTAATGTCAATGCTATGTTGTCCATGATAGCCACGGAAGTTCCTTAAGATTAGTTTTTCAAGTTTCATTAAAATCTCCATTTTTTAAACATTAAAATTATATTTTAAAAAAAATTAATGCATTCAAAAAATCGTTTAAAAATAATTGATTTTTGTTGTGGTAGAAGTAATAATCACATTTTACAAAATTAATTCAATCAAAGTATTGGATAAGACGATTTTTCTCTTTAATAAAACGGATCACTACGAATTGAGCAATAGATACTTTATGAAATACGCGGAAAAATAGTAATGTTTTGCTCATTCTAGACCTGATGCTCCTTCAGATTAGCAAGTTCGAAAGATAAGAGAAAATTGCGATAGTCTAACAAAATTATTTCACTTCTACTTTTAAAAACATGGAACAAAAATATATGTACTTATTAATAAAGTTCTCCAGTTCCCTGATCTACACGTTTATAGAAATCGGAAAAATTACATGGGTCAGATATAATTAAATTTTTATCACTACGACAATCAAATTCTATTTTATTTATAAGGTTAATGGCTGGTATAGTATAATTTAAAGAGATCTTTTTATAGTTTCTAATTCTATGATATTCAATTGAGTCTAAGTCTACTTCAATCGCTTTATTACCGAAATAATAAAAATGATCTGAAATAAGCACGTTATTAGAACCAGTGTCTCGTTCAAGATTTGTCATATTAAATGAACCATCAGCATTGCTATGATGAGAATCTTCTTGTATCCATTCATTTTTTTCATTTTGATGATAGATATTATCGCCCAGAATTTGTACATGACTACCATTTCTAGCCGGCTTTTTGATAGAGAACCTTGTGTCCTCCCAATAACCATTGAAACTAATTTTTTCTGAAACTTTCATTAATAGGATACATTTTTTTTTAGCTAATTTTAAATTAGCTCCACCAACTCCGAGTATCCAATCACCCACTTTAGCCGACTTTCTAATTCCAGGTTTGCATGTTGCCAAGGTGCAAACTCCATGAAATGGATTGGGTGCAAAACCAAAGTCTCTCGTTATTGCATAGACATAAAGGTGAGAGTTAGGCTCAATTAGCATACGACATTCCCACCTTGAGCTTTATCACGATCCGTACCATCAGGTTTTTCAAAGGAAGTTTTACCTTCAAGTGCGTTGATAATGGCGTCACTTCTCCAGGCCACTATAGAGGTTGAATACTTTTCGAGATTCTCTGGTAGTTTTACATCGCCTTTTAAACCATTTTCATATACACCTATAATTGGTTTTCCAAGTTGATGAGCTACTTGAATTTCCCAGTTTACCCAAGGTCTGGTATGTGTTTCTTTCCCGATAACAACTATAACTTGACTAGCCCACCTCATTTTCATTCTAAGTAAACGTGCAATCGTTCTATCACTAAGTTTTTTTTCCTCAACTCGTCGCTGGTTTTCAGGTTTCATTCTGATAGAACTATTACGTAAATGATAACCTTTTGCAGCAGCTAAACGAGAAACTCCATCAACACTAGCGTCATCTTTATGATGATGGCTAACAAAAACATTTTTCTTAATTTCTTTAACCATTTTAAAATCCTTTGTAATTTGCTAATTATAAAATAATTCTATATTATTACTCTGATAATGATACTTTTGTTTAGGTCTTTTATTGTTAAATTTAGTTCGGCATCTTTTATCTATTTCGCATGCACCACTATTTTCCATATCCATTAAGGTGTAAACTCTTTCTTCTTTAGGCATGAAATGGAATATTTCATCCATGTTCCAGTTTTCATTGTATTTTTCTGCTATGTTATTTTGGTTAATAGTAAACCAGAACAAACACTCTTCGCTATTCATTCCATCTCTATTAGAAAAAATCCAATTTATTCCTCTTTCACAACCAGGGCCTGAAATAACAAAATTCAACTCTGTAAACGGAAAATTGGCTATGTATGTCAGATCTATGAAAATTTGATATGCTAGAAAATCCCCAATCCCTGAAAATGATTTTAAATGTTCAAAAACTTCAAACTGATTTCTTGATGATTTTACACCATTAACGATTTTATCTTGGTTATAATAAACAAATTTTATCATTCTAATTACCATGTCATTTTCCGTTGCGCCCTCGATATTCTCTAAGTATTTCCCGAAATTAAATTTCGGACCTCCTAAAATGTAGGCTGCACTAAAAAATACATAGCCTGGTTTTTTTGTGGATATATTGAGAATCTTTTCCCTGATCTTTTCATTAATATCACGAGTCGTCATTTTTGTGAAATCAAAGGGCGCATCAATTTCATTTAACGTATCGCTTTTATTGACCACTCTAAATAAAAATGAATTGAGTATTTTATTTTCATAACTCAATTCATTATTGCTTGTTATGTTTTTTAATAACCATTTGGTTTCTTTGTCCCATGTTCTTTTAGTATTTACAAATTTATAGTTTCTCAATATTTTGTCTTCTGTCCAATATGGCGGAAGGTTAAGTATCTCTTTCTTGTAATATATAGAGGTTCTCTCTCGTTGATGATAAAACCATTCCCTGATAACATCTTCATTTAAGATGGGTTTGGCGGTTTTAATTTTCATTTCTCTGACATTACAAAAAAGTTGATCGTTTTTACTATTCACTAAATAATACCTTTTCGAAGAATTTTTTAAAACTATCAATTCCGTTCACACTATTGTTAAAATGATAGTCTGATTTTGTTTTATTTTCATTAACATACTTGTCAATTTCGTATTTTTTATAATTATTATTTTCCCGTTCTATATGTACTATTGTGAACTGATTGTTCTTACACCATAATAATTCTTCATTTGATCTTATGTCAGTAATTATTATGTTTTTATTCACCCCTTCATTTTTCTCTAAAACTTTAAACTCTTCTGATAGCATTCTAATAAATATTTTTTCTTCAATTTCCCTTAGTTTGTCTAAGCTCAGCCATATATGTCTTGGTGAATGGTTGATAAAGTCGCCGGTAGGTAAGGTTATATTGAGTGGTAACATTTTCTTTTCAGGGCTATAATCCTTTTCCATCCAAGGGTAGATATAATTGGCCAATTTTTTTAGTTGATCGCTAAATGATAATCTAACAAATTCATAGTTGGATATTAGATAATTGGCAAGAAAATCTTTTCCACTACCAGATATTCCCATGAGTGCAATTTTCATAGGCGATCCTTATTAGAGTTATTAAAGTGATTGGAAGTTACGCTTAGATTGAAATCATTGCTTAACTTAGCTGTTAACTCTATCGGTTGGTTAAACCTTTCCTGAAAAATATATGATAAAGCTGCTTCTGCATATCCCCAAAGTAAATTTCTTTCAGTTTCTACAAAATGTTCAATAAATATTTTTTTTAGTTTTTCAGTTTCCTTGTCTATTGTGTCTATTTTATGTGCATTTTCTGTTATTATTCTTTGAAGGAATAAAACTATATCACAGAACAATGATTTTATATTTTGGAGTGATGGAGGGAATGATATTTCATCACCGTTTATCAAATCTGTCATTTGCTCTTCTTTTCTTTTGTATATTTCATTGGCTTGTCCTATTCTATCATCATATATATGAAGATTAGTTACAGACTGATGTAAGTATCCCAGTTTAATCTCGCTATCAACTTCCCTCTGTAACATTGAAAGTACTATCTCTTGAAGTAAACTAAACTCGAAAATATTTATATTGCTCACTCCAAATATTAGATCGCCACTTCTTTGGACTACTTTAATGTTTAAATTTTTATCAGGAGTGATAAAAAAATGAATTAAGTTATTACAAGGTATATCGACACTATGTTCTATGTTGTATAACTTTATGAGACTTTCACTTGTATCTCTGTCAGGCATGTATAAGCTAATAACCGCTCTTCTTGTAAATATTCCTTCGTTTTTGAATTGTTGGACGACATTTTCAAGTTGCCCGTGAGCGTATAGTCTTTCTCCATAAGCTGCTCGCCAAGTGACACCATCATCTGAGTATTTAGGCGCTCTTGGTAAAAAAAAAGTTAGATATGGTTTAATTCGGTTATCGCCAGAAAATACCCATATAGCTTCAGCAAATGTGGAGAAGATGTTATTTTTTCGACCTGCTAAACTTAAATGCCTTGATCTAGGGTTTCGCAAGATCATACTAACATCATAAATAGTTATAGCATCCCCATTCCTTGTCGAAACACGAACTCCTTCATTAAGCACTTTTTCTAGGAGTTTCATTATTACATCGTTAATAGTTTCTCCGTAAATGACGTGCATAAACAAACCCTCATGCTATAAAAATATTTTTCTGGTTGATATAGTTTATTGGACCTAATCCAGAATTTGGTCCAGCCATACTTTGGACTAACCGGATAGCACGTTTCAATCTCTTGCTGCTAAGAACAGGCTCGAACGTGATAGCCAATTGGCTTCCAAAGTAGAAAGTGAGACCTCGGCCCACGCTACCGCCCTCAGCTGCATAGGCACTGCACTTGTATGAATATTTACAAATGTTACTCATGTTATGGATTTGGTCAATCTGGCAATCAGATAATTACGAAACTTTAGGCTTATTACTTAAGTGGGAGAGCGAGTCGCTAGCGAGTAAGACCGCCTCTTATATGTACCAGAATCACAACTGACGATGCTGGTTACTATCAAAACCATAGTCACACTTGCGTAGCAAGCTGGGGCCGCTTGCTAAGCCCGGTTGCCCCGGTTACGACGTTGTGGGCTGCTTAAGAAATCTCTCACCCCGGATCCGGGTGGTGGTGGACAGACTGTACGATGCGTTCAATACAGAGACAGCCCGAAACAGGTAGTAATTGATGCTGGAACGAGACTATTTAAGAACAAACCGCCCCCGGTTAGCAGGATCGCCACGTCCGGCAGGAAAGCATGCTAACACCTACATGAAGTTCCTGTCAGTGCCGGTCCTAGACTCAACACCACCAATCTACTTTTCACCACTGCGGAGTAAGGGGCGCTACGCCCGGCTATGCAGGGGCAGTTTTTTCTCCTGTGCGCTTTTCGTTCCTGTATCGGCTTTCGGTTAATCGTTTCCCAACACAACCCGTCCTGCAAGGATAAATGGCACGCATTCTGCGTCCTTGCGTGCCGGAACGATGTCGGGAAAGCGAACCGTCAGGCGATACGAAGACGAAAATCACACCACTGACGGAGAAAAAATCATGACGATTTCCCTGCATACCCAGACTAGCGCCCCTAACACCGCAGCGGCGACCAGCGTATCCCCGCTGGAGCAGTCAGGCTCCTCAAAAACGAAATTTTCTAAAACCAGGACGGATATTTATCAGACAGTTACCGAGAGCATCATCACAGCGCTTGAAGCCGGTGTAAAACCGTGGTCCTGCCCGTGGCAGCGGGTACCGGGCACGTCAGGATTACCTACAAATTACTCAACTGGAGCGGCCTACAGTGGAATGAATATCATGTTGTTGTGGAGCAGTGCGTCCGAGCAGGGATTCAGCGATTCCCGCTGGATGACTTACAAACAGGCGCAAGCGGAAGGCGGGCAGGTGCGTAAAGGGGAACACGGCACTACCGCCATTTTCTATACCACACTGGAAAAGGAAAATGACGACGGAGAAACTGACTTTATCCCGATGCTGAAGACGTTCACCGTGTTTAATGTTGAGCAAATTGATGGTTTGCCTCTGAGTGACGAAGCCGTTTTCCCGGCAGAGACCTTTGAGCCGTTACCGCAGGTGGAAGCGCTTTTCCGTAACAGTGGTGCAACCATCATTGAGAAGGGACAAAACGCCTTTTTTGCACCGTCAACTGATGAAATCCGTTTACCTGAACGTTGTCTTTTTACCGATGCGGCCAATTTCTACGCCACCGGACTGCATGAGCTGGTTCACTGGAGCGGGGCAAAAAGCCGGCTGAACCGTGAAATGAAAGGAAAGTTTGGCAGTGAGAATTATGCTTTTGAGGAGCTGATCGCCGAGCTGGGAAGCGCGTTCCTGATGGCGGATCTGGGGATTGTCGGAGAGGTCCAGCATGAAAGCTATATCGCTTCCTGGCTGAAAGCACTGAAGAACGACAAACGCTATATTTTTTCAAAGCCACCAAGCGCAGCATCGAAAGCACATCGCTTTTGATGAATGACATCTGATCCCGCCACGATTGATACGCGCCAAAAACAAAAAGCCCGCTCAGGTTTCCCTGAGCGGGCTTCTCTAAATTTGGCTCCTCTGACTGGACTCGAACCAGTGACATACGGATTAACAGTCCGCCGTTCTACCGACTGAACTACAGAGGAATCGTGTGAACGAGGCGCATATTAATGATCCCGACCCTGGGTGTCAACGGCAAAAGTTACGATGGGCAACTAACTGCTGATGTTTGCAGCAACCTGATGATTTACTCAACATTTATCGTGCTTTATCGTCAGTAACTTCAGCCAAAGGGCATGCTGCGAAAGTTATTCGTGCCAAAGCGCAGTGGGCGGGAGAGGGTAAGTTTCATTATATGGTTCATTTCTGCAATCGGTTTCATGGTGCTGTTCACTCCACCGATTTTGCTCTACTATTTCTGCCGTTCAGGCGGTGCTGACGTCGGGTCAGGGCAGTGCGTTCGCGCTGCGGCGCCGCTAACTCTCCGTATCATTTAAGGAAAAGTGGCATGAAAGACAGGTTTCCGCAGGGCTTTATGTGGGGCGGCGCAACGGCTGCTAATCAGGTTGAAGGAGCATACGACGTCGACGGCAAAGGCCTGTCGATTGTCGATGCCATCCCGGGCGGCAAACAGCGCTTGAGCATTGTGGCCGCACCAGAGTTCGACTTTACGCTGGATGAAACCCGCTTCACCTATCCCAACCACAAAGGCATCGACCACTATCATCGCTTCCGTGAAGATATCGCGCTGTTTGCTGAGATGGGTTTCAAATGCTATCGCTTCTCGATTGCCTGGACGCGCATCTACCCGAACGGCATTGAACAGCAGCCCAATGAGGCGGGCCTCAGCCATTACGACCAGGTGATTGATGCCTGTATTGCACACGGCATTGAACCAGTGATCACCATTTCCCACTACGAAATGCCGCTGCACCTCGCGACCGTGTTCGGTGGCTGGAAAAACCGTGAGGTGATCGGCCACTTTGAGCGCTTTGCCCGCACGGTGCTCGAGCGATTCGGCGATAAAGTGAAGTACTGGATGACCTTTAACGAGATCAACAGCGCCGCGCACTTCCCGATGATGAGCCAGGGGCTGACGGTGAAAACCGGCGCGCTGGAAGCGCAGGCGAAATTCCAGGGCTGGCATAACCAGTTTGTCGCCAGCAGTCTGGCGGTGAAAATTGCCCACGAAACCAACGCGCAGATCCAGATGGGCTGCATGATCCTATTTGCCACCAACTACGCGTACGACTGTAATCCGCTCAACCAGCTGGCCTCGCTGAAAGAGACCCAGGCGTTTAACTTCTACTGCGCTGATGTGCAGGCGGGCGGGAAATATCCGTACTACGCCAAAAAACTGTGGCAGTCGCTGGGCGTGACGCTGGATATCCAGCCGGGTGACCTGGAGCTGATTAAGCAGCATACCGTCGATTACATCGGTTTCAGCTACTACATGTCCTCCACCACTTATGCCACCGACCCGGATGCGGCAGCAGCCAGCGGTAACCTGCTGGGCGGGGCGCGTAACCCGTTCCTCGAAGCCAGTGCCTGGGGCTGGGAGATTGATCCGGTTGGCCTGCGCATTGCGCTGAACCAGCTGTATGACCGCTATGAGAAGCCGCTGTTTATTGTTGAAAACGGTCTGGGCGCGGTGGATGAGCCCGATGAGAGCTTCAACATCGCCGATGACTACCGCATTAACTACCTGCGTAAGCACATTGATGCGATGGCGGAAGCGATTGACGATGGCGTTGAGCTGATGGGCTACACCCCGTGGGGGTGCATCGATCTGGTGAGCATGTCGACGGGGGAGATGAGCAAGCGTTACGGCTTTATCTATGTTGATCTGGACGACAAGATCAGCGGCACCGGCAACCGCTACAAGAAGAAATCCTTCCACTGGTATCAGAAAGTGATCGCCACCAACGGCCAGGATATCAGCTAAACCGACAGAAACGGCGTCCTGTGCAGACGCCGTTTTTCTTATCGGTCAGGAGAGCACCACCCGGCGCTCGCGGCGCACTGACCAGATAAACGCCGCGATAAACAGCAGGGCGAACAGCACGACAATGGTCGGGCCGGGGGCACTGTCGAGGAAGAAAGAAAGATAGGTTCCACTAAAGCACACCACCACCGACAACAGCACCGCGCAGATCATCACGCTGGAGAAGCGACGCATCAGCAGAATGGCAATCGCACCCGGTGCAATCAGCAGGGCAATCGACAGCACAATCCCCACCGCTTTTAACGTCGCCACAATCGTCAGGGCAATCATACTCAGCAGGCCGTAGTGCAGCAGGGTGGTGTTCAGCCCGCTGGCTTTCGCCTGATGCGGGTCAAACGCATGCAGCACCAGGTCGCGCCATTTCACCCCGATAATCACCGCAATCACGCAGGCAATGCCGCCGCTTTGCAGCAGATCGCTGGTGGAGATCCCCAGCATATCGCCAAACAGAATATGGTCGAGATGCACCTCGGACTGAATCGAGATGTAGAGGATCAACCCTGCGGCAAACATCCCGGAGAAGACAATCCCCATCACCGTATCCTGCTTGATGCGGCTGTTCTCTTTCAGATAACCGGTGGCCAGCGCGCAGAACAGTCCGGCGCAAAAGGCCCCGATGGCGAGCGGAATGCCGACAATCCAGGCGATCACCACACCGGGGAACACCGCATGGCTCATGGCATCGCCCATCAGCGACCAGCCCTTGATCACCATAAAGCTGGAGAGCAGGGCGCAGGGGATGGCGACAATCACCGAGATGGTCAGCGCCGTGTTCATAAAATCAAATTCAAATGGGCTTAACAGCAGTTCTGTCAGGTTCATCATGCCTCCTGCTGCGGGGCGGCTGCGCGACGGCGGCGGGCCAGCAGTCCGTGTTTAGGGGCAAACACAAAGGCGGTGAGAAACACCAGCGTCTGTGCCACGACAATAATGCCGCCCGTGGCGCCATCCAGGTAGTAGCTGATCCACGCACCGAAGAAGCTGGTAGTGCTGCCGATAGCGACGGCAATCATCAGCAGGCGCGGGAAACGGTCGGTGAGCAGATAGGCAGTAGCACCCGGCGTGACCACCAGGCAGATCACCAGAAATGCCCCCACGGTCTGCAACGCAGCAATGGTGCAGGCGGCCAGCAGGGTGAAAAACAGCAGTTTCAGCCGCGTGGGATTGAGCCCGACGGAGCGCGCATGGTTCTCGTCAAAGAAGGTCACCATCAGATCCTTCCATTTGATCAGCAGGATCAGCAGCGAGATAAAGCCAATCAGCGCCAGCTGAATGATATCTTCCGGGGCAATCGCCAGGATGTTGCCCAGCACAATGGTCTGAATGTTCACCGACGTGGGGTTGAGCGACACCATAAACAGCCCAAGGCCAAAGAAGGAGGAGAAGATCAGCCCGATAATCGCGTCCTCTTTCAGCCGGGTGCGCTGATTTAAAAACAGCATACTGCCCGCCGCCAGCCCGCCGGAGAGAAACGCGCCCAGGGCGAAAGGCAGCCCGAGCATATATGCCCCGGCCACGCCCGGCACGATGGAGTGTGACAGCGCATCTCCAATCAGGGACCAGCCCTTGAGCATCAGATAGCAGGAGAGAAACGCACACACGCCGCCCACCAGCGCCGATACCCACATGGCATTCAGCATATATTGATAGTGGAACGGTTCCGCCAGCCACGCCATTAGCGATCCCCCTGCACCATGGAAAGCGCAGGACGCGCATCGCCGTCGCCGAACACCACGTCGCGTAGTGCGCCGCTAAAGGCGTTTTCAAGATTGGCGCGGGTAAAGGTGGTGGCCGTCGGGCCGCAGGCCAGCACGGTGCCTTTCACAATCACCGTGTGGTCGCAGTATTCACTGACCGAGGCCAGATTATGGGTGGAGACCAGCAGGGTGCGGCCTTCCTCGCGCAGCTCATGCAGCAGGCTGATGATCTGGCGTTCGGTGTTGACGTCGACGCCGGTAAAGGGTTCATCCAGCAGGATCACCTGGCCGCGCTGGGCGATGGCACGCGCCAGGAATACGCGTTTCTTCTGCCCGCCGGAAAGCTCGCCAATCTGACGCTGACGAAACTCCGCCATGCCGACGCGCTCCAGGGCTTCTGTCACCAGGCGTTTATCTTCCGCACGCGCAATGCGCAGCATGCCCATATGGCCGTAGCGGCCCATCATCACCACATCTTCCACCAGTACCGGGAAGGACCAGTCAACCTCTTCAGACTGCGGCACATAAGACACCATATTCTGCTTCAGTGCCTTGTGTGCGGGCTGGCCCAGCAGGGTAATTGATCCACGGGAGAGCGGCACAAAGCCCATAATGGCTTTAAACAGCGTGGACTTACCCGAACCGTTAATCCCCACCAGGGCGGCGATGCTGCTGCCGGGTACCTGTAAGGTGGCATCGCGCAGGGCGGTATGCCCGTTACGATAGGTGACTGTCAGATCGTTAACCCGAATGCCGTCGGGTGCCGCCTGGATAGTGTTCATTTTGCCAGCCCCTGCTGAATGCCTTTAACGATGGTGTCGCTGGTGACGCGCAGTAAATCGAGATAGGTCGGCACCGGCCCATCGGCGGCGCTGAGGGAGTCAACGTACAGCACGCCGCCGTAATGACTGCCGGTTTCACGCGCCACCTGGCGGGCGGCTTTATCGGAAACCGTGCTTTCGCTGAACACCGCCGGGATCTTCTCCTGCTTCACTTTATCGATCACTTTACGCACCTGCTGCGGGGTGCCCTGCTGGTCGGCGTTGATCGGCCACAGGTAAAGCTCTTTCATCCCGAAATCACGCGTCAGATAGGAGAAGGCGCCTTCACTGGTCACCAGCCAGCGCTTATCGGCCGGGATACTCGCCAGAGCCTGCTGCACCGGGGCCACCGTGGCGCTGATTTTTTCTTTGTAAGCGGCGGCATTTTTACGATAGATATCGGCATTGGCCGGATCGTGTTTCACCAGCGCATCGCGGATGTTATCAACGTAGATCAGGGCATTTTTGGGTGACATCCAGGCATGAGGATTGGGTTTACCGCTGTAAGGCCCCTCGCTGATGCCCATAGGCACAATGCCGTCAGACACCACCACTTCCGGCACGCCGGAAAGGTGTTGATAAAAACGCTGGAACCAGAGCTCCAGGTTCAGGCCATTGGCGAGGATCAGCTGTGCGCCCTGGGCGCGTTTGATATCCCCCGGCGTGGGTTGATATTCGTGGATTTCTGCCCCGGCTTTGGTGATGGACGCCACGTCCGCAGCGTCACCCGCCACGTTTTTGGCCATATCGGCAATCACTGTGAAGGTAGTGATGACCTTGAATTTTTCCTGTGCCAGCGCGGGTGCCAGCGGCAATGTGGCGAGCAGAGTGGCGCAGATCCACCTTTTTAACCGGAACTGAAAACGCATAGAAATCTCCCAGAAAGCGCTTAAAAATACGACGTAATTAGCAGTTGCTATAAGGTATAGCACAGGCTATATCTCCGTGTGAATGTTTTTTGTGTGGGATTACACTCTTTGACAATTAAAGGGGGGAGACTGGCGGCGAGCCGAAGGGGGCGACCCTTTTTCCGGTCGACCCTTTGGGGATGGTTTGCACGATGGTTCAGGGCCAGGGCCAGGTCAACGTCAACGTCAAGGGCGTTTCGCTTTCCCGCTGCGCGACCCAGGGTGGGCAGTCGCCCCCACCCTGGGGACCCGGGCTTGCGGCTGGCGCTGCGTCCACTGCGTGGATGCCTTCGCAAGCGTCGTTCACCGACGGAGTGGTCGTGACGGCACATCCCTGTGCCGGCTCTCCCTCTCACCGCCGTCCTGGCGGTTCGTCCTGGTTCACTGTGCTTCCTCAGCGCTGCTGAATGCCGCCTCAACGTCAAAACCCAGGTCAAACCCAAATTCAAATCAATCCACATAAATCATCATGTCGTCGCGGTTTTAAAACCCACAGCGAGCATTCTCTTGCGGGGATGGGGCCAGATTGAGGTAAGCCGGACGTCACGCGGCAGGGAAGCCGCGTGCCGAGGCCCGCATGGATGCGGCAGTTGCCGATCCGGCGTGCTCAAACTGGCCTCAGACCTGAAGCCAAACTATCAGCGATAAAAAATGCCTGGGGGATCCCTCAGAGGCCGAACTCTGCAAAAGATCATGATGGGTACTCCACGGCCTACACGAAAACCATCTATTAAGGCTGTTACACACCGTCATGCTTTTTCCGGCAAAGGTTAGTCCTATTTGTTATTCGTAATACGGGAGTATCCAGGGAAAATTAACAAAATATTTCATTAATCAATTTCGCGACTTACGCGTGAATCAGGAGAAAAAGGTGAACAACATTCCCGATGCCGGGCTGACAGTGGGAGTGGATGTCGGGGGCACCTTTACTGATTTTGTGATATTTGACCCTCAGCGTCAGCACTATTTCTTTCATAAACAACCCAGTACCCCGGCCGATCCGGCGCTGGCCTTTAGCGATGGCTTACAGGCGGCGCTGAAGAAAACGGGCCAGCCTGCCAGCGCACTCTCCCTGTTGCTGCACGGCACCACGCTGGGCCTGAACGCCATTATTCAGCGTCGTGGTGCGAAAATTGCCCTGGTGATCACCCAGGGATTTCGTGATGTGCTGGAAATTGGCCGCGCACGTATGCCGTCTTCCTTTGATTTTCATGCCGACCGTGAACCGCCGTTTCTACCGCGTGAGCGGGTGCTGGAGATCGGCGCGCGCTTCAGTCCGACAGGTGAGGTGATGCAGTGGCCGGACGAGCACGCTCTGAGCACGCTGGCGCAGGCCATTGCCCGGCTCGACGTCAGCGCCGTGGCGCTGGTCACCCTGAATGGTTACGCCAATCCGCAACAGGAGGGCGAGCTGGCGCAGCGGCTGCAGGCTGAGCTTGATGATGTCCCCGTGCTCTCATCCGCCGAACTGTGGCCGGAAATCCGGGAATATGAACGCACGCTGGTGGCCGGGCTGAATGCCTATATTCAGCCGCTGATGCAGCGCTATTTCAGCCGCCTCACCGGGCTGCTGGAGCCGCAGTCGGTGACCGCACCGCTCCTGATCACCGCCTCTAACGGCGGCGTCTTGCCGCTGGCGTCGGCTCGCCAGCGCCCGGTCGATACGCTGTTATCCGGCCCGGCATCGGGCGTGATGGCGGCGGCACATCTTGCGGCCACCACGCACAGCGGTGGCTATGTCTCCTTCGATATGGGCGGCACCAGCAGCGATATTTCCCTTTCTGCGGAGGGCGATGTTGAACGCGTCAACCGCACTGATATTGGCGGCCTGCCGCTGATGTTACCGGTGGTCGGCGTCTCTGCCATCGGCGCCGGAGGTGGGTCGATTATCCATGTCGATGAATACGGCATTTTAAAAGTGGGGCCGGAAAGCGCAGGGGCCGATCCCGGCCCGGTGGCCTATCGCCGCGGCGGCGTGGCCCCGACCATCACCGACTGCTATCTGGTCTGCGGCATCCTGCCGGCTGATGCCCGGCTGGGCGGCACCATTCCCCTCGACCTTGCGGCGGCGCGAACGGCGCTTGCCGCGCTGGCGGCGCAACTCGGTATCCGCGGCGAGGATGCGGCAGAGCAGGTTGCCAGCGGGGCGCTGGCGGTGGCGACCACGCAGATGGCGACGGAGCTGAATAAAGCCGTGGCGCAGCGCGGCGTCTCGGCCGATGCCCTGACGTTGATCCCGTTCGGCGGTGCCGGACCGACGCACGCCAACCTGTTTGCCAGTGAGGCGGGCCTGGAACGCATTGTGGTGCCGTTACGTCCTGGCACCTTCTGCGCACAGGGGGCGATCACCGCCGATATTCGCCGTGACTTTGTGCGCAGCCTGCGCGTGCGCGTCAATGCCACCACCTTCATTACGCTGACCACGACCCTTGACGAACTTCATCTGCTGGCGCAGCAGTGGTTCGGTGAGCAGGCCGCTGCCCTGAGCCGCGCAGCGCCGCGTTATACGGTAGAAGCCGATATGCGTTACAGCGGCCAGGCCTATGAGCTGAGCGTCAGCCTTGCCAGCGCGGACACGCTCACCCTGGACGGATTGCAGGAGAGTTTCCAGCAGCTGCACCAGCAGCGCTACGGCTTTACCGGTGCCCGCACCGATATCGAATTAACCACCCTGCGGCTGTCGCTGACGGCACCGCTGCCGCGCCCGACAGAGAAAGCCTTTGTGCCACACGCGCCGGAAGCCCATCGCCCCCGGCGGCCGCTGTATCTTAACCAGCGCTGGCAGCCGGCGGATATCTGGCAGCGTGTGCAGATCCAGTTTGACGATCGCCTGACAGGCCCGGCGATTGTCGAACAGGATGATACCACCACGCTGATTCTCCCCGGCTGGACGGCACAGCTCGACCCGGCAGGCAACCTGTTGATCACCCGTGAAACGGGAGGCCCCCTGTGAAGCTCGACGCGATTACGCTTGAGATCCTCAACCATAAACTGACGGCGCTGACGGAAGAGATGTGCCATATCCTGCAACGCACCGGGCGCACGCTGTATGTGAAAGAGACGGCGGATTTCTGCTGCGCGGTGGCCGATCGGCACGGCAAGTTCTTCGCCTATCCGCGCGGCATCGGGGTGTCCGGTTTTGTCGGGCTGAATCTGCTGACCACAATGCAGGCGGTGGGCGAGGTGCAGCCGGGGGATGTGATCCTCACTAACGATCCCTGGCGTTCGCGCGGGCTGGCAACGCACCTGCCGGATTTACAGGTGCTGGAACCCTGGTTTATTGACGGGGAGATCGTCGCCTGGGGCTGGGCCTTCCTCCATGCATCCGATGTCGGTGGCCGTGTGCCCAGCAGCATCTCACCGACCAACAGCGATATCTTCCAGGAAGGGCTGCAAATCCCGCCGGTCAAACTGGTCAGGGCGGGGGTGCTGAATCAGGACGTGGTCACTATTCTCGCCGCCAACAGCCGCACGCCGGATGCCAACGCCGGGGATATTCAGGCGATGCTCGCCGCACTGGGGGCCGGGCGCCAGCGCCTGCAAAAAATCGTTGCTCAGCACGCTGCACCTCAGGTGATTCAGGCGCAGCAGGATCTGCAACAGTATGCGGCGGCCCGTGCGCATCAGGTGCTGCGCCGTATCCCGCAGGGCAGCTACGAATTTGAAGACTATCTGGATGATGCGGCTGGCAGCGGCCTGCCGGTGCGGCTGGCGCTGAAAGCCACCTTTGACGATGGCAATGTGCATCTGGATTTCAGCGGCAGCGATGCTCAGGTGGCTGTGGCGCTGAATATCCCGAGCCACGGCGATCCCCATGCCTGGCTGACGCTGCGCATTCTGGCGCTGGTCTGCACGCTGGATAAAACCGTGCCACTGAATGCCGGTCTGCTGCAACCTGTTTCCCTGTTTGCCCCGGTCGGTTCGCTGGTCAATCCGCAGTTCCCGGCCGCCGTTGGCGTGCGCCATGCCACGGCCGTGCGCGTCAACGACTTACTGAACGGTTTGCTGGGGCAGGCGCTGCCTGAAGTGATGCCAGCGGCCAGCGGCGGCACCATTATTCCGCTGGTGGTGGCAGAAACGGCCCGCCACGGCAAAGAGCAGAATGTACAGGTGATTGAACCGATGGTCGGCGGCGGTGGCGGCCGTTTTGGCCGTGACGGCATCGACGGGCGTGACAACAGCATCTCTAACCTGGCGAACAACCCGGTGGAGATGGTCGAAGCCGAAACCTCAATCGAAATCGTGCAGTATGCCCTGCGCGCAGAGTCTGCCGGAGCCGGGCAGTGGCGCGGTGGTATGGGCCAGCAAATCCGTATTCGCATTTTGCACGATGACACCACGCTGCTGGCGCGCGGCATGGAGCGGATGGTGTTCCAGCCCTGGGGCGTCAACGGCGGGCTGCCCGGGCAACCCACGCGCATGACGCTCAACCCGGGCGATGCGGGCGGCACCGTGCTGGGCAAAATTGACCTGCTCAGCGTCAAAGCCGGGGATGAGGTGCTGCTGCAAACCCCGGGCGGCGGCGGTTGGGGCGATCCCTTCCTGCGCGACCCGGCAGCGGTGAAGCGTGATGTCGATAACCAGTTGATCGGTATTCTGTCCGCCGCCGACCAGTATGGCGTGATCATCGTCAACGGCGAGGTGGATCAGCAGGCGACAACCACTCTGCGTCAGCAGGCCAGAACACCGGGCTCGTCCTCCGGCCCGGCGCGGGATAACTGGCTGGCCGTGTTTTCCCCCGCGCTGTTATCACGCCTCAACCAACAACTTTATGCGCTGACGCCGGCGGAAAGACAGCGTTATCGCCAGCAGGCGTTTGCCGCCGCGCTGGCGCAGTTACCGCCTCACTTCCCGCGTGAAACGCAGGCCGATATTCACACTGCCCGTCAGTGTTTTGCCGACGCTGTTGCCGCACTGGAACAGCAGTTTTTATCCCTTACCTCGTCATCACCAGGAGATGAACATGCGTTTAACTAAAAACAGTGGGGCACTGCTTTCTGCCTTGATCGGCCTTGTTATCAGCGGTGCAGCCACGGCAGCAACCGCGCCGGAAGCCACGGATTCGGTGGTGGTGGGGGTGTATGGCGGTGACTGGGAGAAGAATATTCGTGCCTCCGGCCTGGAGCAGTTTGCTAAAGATAACCATATCAAACTGACCGTGGTGCCCGGTGCCGATGCCGAATGGTTTGCCAAACTGCGTGCGGCAAAAGGGCGTCGTTCGCCTTACGATATTGTGGTTTTCCAGCCGGATACCGTGCAGCGTGCGACGGCAGCAGGGTTGCTGCAACCGCTGGAGGCCAAAGAGATTCCTAACCTCGATAAGCTCTATCAGAGTGTGCAAACGCGCTTTGTCAGCGAGAACAAAACCTATGCTGCCGCGTTCAGTCTTGGGCAGTTAGGCCTCGCCTACCGCAGCGACCTGGTGAAAACCCCGCCGACCAGCTGGCTGGATCTGTGGAAGCCGGAATACAAAGGCCACGTGGCGATTTCGTCACCGACCTATGCGGCGGGGCTGCAGTTCTTTGCCGGGCTGGTGCATGCGCTGGGCGGTGAGCTGAACAACCCGGCTGATGTGGATAAAGCCTTTGCCAAACTGAAAGATCTGCGCGGTAACGCGGTGGCCTTCCCGGACAGCCCGGGTGCCATCCAGACGCTGCTGGAGCGCGGGGATGCGTGGATTGTGCCGTTCTGGGATGGTCGCGTGTTTGCCCTGAAACAGCAGGGGATGAGAATCGACTTTGTGTACCCGTCTGAAGGCGCGGTGGTTGGCGCGGCCAACTGGGTGATCCCGAAAGGCGCACCGAATCTGGCGAATGCTTACAAAGTGGTGAATGCGCTCTCCAGCGCCCAGGTGCAGAAAGCCTTCTCCGATAAATCACTGTACGGCATGACCAATAAAGAGGTGCAGTACAGCGACAACCTGAAAAAACAGGTGAAAGTGGGTGAAGAAGCCTACAGCAAACTGATCTGGATTGATTACGCCACGGCCACGCCGCAGCTGGCCGACTGGACCAACCGCTGGAGCCAGTCGCTGGGGGCGACAAAATGAGTTCCGTGGTGATTGACGCGGTGAAGCGGCAGTTTGGGCAGCATCGCGCGCTGGATGGCGTCAGCATGACGATAGAGCAGGGGGAGTTTTTCTCCCTGCTCGGCCCCAGCGGCTGTGGCAAAACCACGCTGCTGAATATCATCGCGGGTTTTCTGGCGGCCGATGACGGGCGGGTGTTGATTGGCAGTCAGGATATGACCGCGTTACCCCCTTACCGACGCAATATCGGCATGGTGTTCCAGAACTATGTGCTGTTCCCGCACCTCAGCGTGGCGGATAACGTGGCTTTTGGGCTAAAGGTGCGCCATGTGGCGCGCGATGAGCAGCGCCGCCGGGTCGCGGAGGCCCTCAGGCAGGTGCGCCTGGAGGGGCTGGGAACGCGCATGCCGCATCAGCTCTCCGGCGGCCAGCAGCAGCGCGTGGCGATTGCCCGTGCGCTGGCGATTGAGCCGCAGGTGCTGTTACTGGATGAGCCGTTGTCCAATCTGGATGCCCGGCTGCGCAAGGAGATGCAGGATGAGCTGCGTGCGCTGCAAAAACGGGTGGGCATCACCACGGTGCTAGTCACTCACGATCAGGAAGAGGCGCTGACGCTCTCCGATCGCATCGGTATTCTCGGTCAGGGGCAGTTGCAGCAGGTGGGCACGCCGTCGGAACTTTACCGTCAGCCGGAGAACCGTTTTGTCGCCGAGTTTGTCGGGCAGGCGAACCTGTTCCAGGTGACGGCCGACCGTGGCAGCGAACGTTATCAGGCCAGCGAACATTTCAGTGCAGCGGGGCAGCCGTTACAGCTGGCAGCCAGTCGTTTTGATGCCCGTAGCGCATTACTGATTGTGCGACCGGAACGCATCCGCATTCTGCCCGGCGGCGGTGAACCGGCGGTTAACGGCACCTTCGCCAGCGTAAAAGAGGCGAGCTTTGCCGGGGCGACGTTGCGCCTGCTGTGCCAGCTTCCCGGCGGCGGCGAGCTGCGCGTGCAGCCTGCGGAACAGGACTTCCGTCAGTTACCCGCACCGGGCGATAAGCTCTACCTGGCGTGGCGTGAAGACGATGTCATCGTGCTGCCCACGCCGGGAGCGCCGCAATGAACCGGCTTAGGCAGAACGCCTTTCCCTGGCTGATGCTGACGCCGTGCCTGGTGTTCCTGGTGCTGTTTCTGCTGGTGCCGCTGCTGCTGCTGCTCGATCAGAGCCTGACCGCGGTCGACAGTTTGCTGAATCCGCTGCCCGGCCACAGCCTGGCGCAATACCTGACGGTGTTTGGCGAGTCGCAGTATCTGTATGCGCTCTGGACCACGCTGTGGGTGTCGTTGCTGACGGCGGCGATGACCGTGCTGCTGGCCTGGCCCGCCGCCTGGCTGCTGGTGACCGTGAAAGGCCGCCACTGGCGTACGCTGCTGTATGTGATTTTAATCTCGCCGCTGCTGACCAGCGTGGTGATCCGCACGTTTGCCTGGATTGTGCTGCTGGCGCAGAACGGGCTGATTAACGGCTTCCTGCTGTTTACCGGGCTGATCCCGCAGCCGCTGGCGCTGTTGTGGAATATGAATGCGGTGGTGATTGCCTATGTGCAGGTCATGCTGCCATTTGCCGTGCTGCCGCTGATCACCTCGTTAAATGAAATTGCCCCGTCGTTGCGCCTGGCCGCGATGAGCCTGGGCGCCACGCCGGGCCAGACGTTCCGTCGGGTGGTGTTACCGCTGACGCTGCCCGGGATGCTGACCGGATTTATCATTGTCTTTTCACTGGCGGCAGGCAGTTACATTACGCCGTTGCTGATTGGCGGGCGGCTGCAACCCTTGTTGCCGATTGCCATCTATCAGCAGGCGATGCAGACGGCGAATCTGCCGCTGGCGGCCGCGCTGTCGCTGACGCTGCTGGTGATGACGCTGGCGGTGGCCGGTATTGTTGGCCTGTTCCTCAAACGCTGGGAGAAGAAAAATCATGGTCACTGACCGTATACTGCGGCGCCTGACCCAGGGGCTGGTGACGCTGACCGGGATTCTGGTGTATCTGTTTCTCGCCTTACCGGTCGGCGTGATTGTGCTCTCGGCCTTCAGCCCGGAACCGTATCCACAGTTTCCGCCGCAGGGTGTGTCCCTGCGCTGGTTCTCCGCATTGCTGGATGATGCGGGCTGGCGGGAGTCGCTCAGTATCAGCCTTATCCTGTTAGTGGTGGTGACGCCGCTGACGGTGATCCTCGGCACCTTTGCCGCCTGGGCGCTGGCGCGGCTTGAGTTTCGTTATCGTGAGACGTTGCAGGCCTTTATTTTATCGCCGCTGATGATCCCGCAGGTGGTGCTGGGGATTGCCCTGCTGTATGTGCTGACCGCCGCCGGGATTGCCGGGCTGGTCAGTGGGCTGGTGATAGGTCATATCGTGGTGGCGCTGCCCTATGTGGTGCGTACGGTGAGCGTCAGTCTGGCGGCGATGGACAGAAGGCTGGAAGCCGTATCCATGAGCCTCGGGGCCGGGCGCTGGTACACTTTCCGCCACGTGACGCTGCCGCTGATCAAACCCGGAATGCTGGCCGGCGCGGTGTTTGCCGGGGTCACGTCGTTTGGCGAAGTGTCCGTCAGCCTGTTTCTCAGCGCACCGGATACCATCACCGTTCCGGTGAGGATCTTTAACTATGTTGATCAGACCTTCGACCCGACGGTGAATGCCATTTCGGTGATCTTTATTGTGATTGCGGTGCTGATCCTGCTGGCGATTGAACGCACCATCGGGTTAGTGAAGATTTTGTAAGAGGCAGGGCGTCTAATCGCTCGCGGTGGGTTTTAAACCTCCACTGCGTGGATGCCCTCGTCAGCGCTGCTGAATGCCGCCTCAACGTCAAAACCCAGGTCAAAACCCAAATCAATCAGCAAAGTCAGTCACGTCGTAGCGTTTTAAAACCCACAGCGAGCGCTATCTTGCGGGGAGGGGGCCAGATTGAGGTAAGCCGGACGTCACGCGACAGGACGTCGCGTGACGAGGCCCGCAGGGATGCGGATTTTGCCGCTCCGGCGTGCTCAAACTGGCCCCGGACCTGAATCCGGACGGGAAGCCATTAATTTTTGTGGGGATCCCTCAGGGGGCGATCATATTTTCCGAACGAGCCGTGCTGATGGAGTGTTCCAGGGATCAGGTCAGCTTTGCTGGCTGACCGGAACAGATGGTCAGCCACTCCGGGTGAATGCCTCTCTTCTTTTATATTTAACTGCCTGAAAAATAGAAACACTATAAAGATCGGCGCCAACATGCCGTAACTGATCAGGTCATCTTAAATAAAAATCCCACTCATGCTGTCTCACGGAGGATGTTGATGCTGCAACTGCTCAGGAACATGAAGGTTGGCCGAAAACTGACGGCAGGTTTCGGTGTATTACTTTTTTTTGTCGCCGCCATTTGTTACTGCGGCTTTAGTGGTTTCAGCACTGCGGAAGATTCATCGGCACGTTTATCGGTGGTCGGCGCACTGTATGATAATGCCGGTGCCGTCAAGGATGGCTTGCAGGAGAACCCTGCCGTCGCGATGACGAAGCTGGCTGCGGTCAGCACCGAACTCGACAAAATCCACTCACTGATCCGCGAAGGCGACTGGCCAGCCCAGTACGCGCCCTTAGCCGACACCATACAGCAAGATATCGACGCCCTCCGTACCGATCTGCAAAGCACCGCGGCCCGCAATGATAAGTCCACCCAGGTGCGGATCTCGGGCCTGCTGGAAGACATCAATAAAATCTACGGGGCTGAAGAGTCGCACTCCGCTGAGCTGCTGGCCTGGAATCGCTGGCTGCTGGGTGTTCTCGGTATTGTCGCGATGCTGGTGGGCGTGATCGTTGCCGTCAGTATTCACCGGCAGATCGTTCCACCGCTGAATGAAGCCCTACAGGAGGCCAACCGTATTACTCATGGTGACCTGACAGGCACGCTGAATAGCGATCGTCAGGATGAAATCGGCCAGTTATTGCAGAGCATGGCGGGCATGAAGGCGCAGCTTAACCAGATTGTTCACCGCATCCAGGTGCGCACCAGTGAAATCGTCAATGCTGCGGATGAAATCTCCTCCGGCAACAGCAACCTGTCGGCGCGAACCGAAGAGCAGTCGGCCAGCGTTGAGCAAACGGCAGCCACGCTCAGCCAGTTGACCAGCACGCTCAGCCAGACGGCCGGGCATACCGGGCAGGCACATCAGCTGGCGACCAAAGCGGGCGGGATTGTCAGGCATAACGGGGAGCTGATGCGCTCCGTCACTCACCGTATGCAGGGCATCCATGATTCGTCTTCCCGGATGGCCGATATTATTCAGGTGATCGACAGCATCGCTTTTCAGACCAACATTCTGGCGCTGAATGCCGCCGTCGAAGCAGCCCGTGCCGGAGAATCCGGACGCGGTTTTGCGGTGGTGGCGGGCGAAGTGCGCACGCTGGCAGGGCGCAGTGCCACCGCCGCGAAGGAGATCCGTGAGCTGATTGATCGTTCTGTTGGCCAGATTGACGAAGGTCGTGAGCTGGTGGGGAAAGCCGATGTAGCGATGCAGGATATGGTGCAGAACATTACCAGTATGGCGAGCCTGATGAGTGATATTGCGGGATCAAGCCATGAGCAGAGCGATGGTCTGGCGCAGATCAACAACACAATGAATCACATTGATGATGCAACCCAGCAAAATGCCGCCTTAGTGGAGCAGTCTGCCGCTGCCGCCGCATCGATGCAGGAACAGGCGCGCGATCTGATGGTGATGGTGGATGTGTTCAAAGTGGACCCCGTTGCGTCGCATTAATCGCTGACGACGACTCAAGAACAAAAAAGCTCGCTCAGGAAAACCAGAGCGGGCTTTTTTTATGCCTGCTGGCTTTGCAGCGAAAAATAACGTCAGTAACAACAAGTAATTATTGGTTTTAACATTCATGAGGGAAGCGATTTTTACGACTTTGGATAGATTATTTTATTGTTTGTTTTTGCACGTGTCGCAGCAATATAGTTGCCACCAGAACCCTCTATCGCGCTGCGATAGAGGCAAAAGAGGCATTATTCGGCCAAAAGATAATGATGCCATCCATCTTTACCAACAGATTCAGGAGGCAGGATGGCAACACTAAAGTGGGATCATGCGGTTCAGTTTGTCAATCATCCCGAAGAGGCGATTCAGATTTTCGCCGCACAGCAGCTGAACGCCATACCGGGCGGGCGCCATCCGGGGTGGGGCACCCGGAATGCGCTGAGTTACTTCGGCCTGACCTATATCGAGTTTCTCGCGATTGCTGACCAGGCAGAGCTGGAGACTGCCGCACAGAGGTTCCTGCTGTCGCGCGATGCGTCGCAGTTACTGCCGGAAAACCAGGCACTGTATCGGGTGGCCCTGCGCAGCGACGATATTGTGCAGACGCACGAGGACCTGCACCGCAAAGGCTTACAGGTGTCGGCGATTGCGGACGGCCAGCGCAACGATCCGCAGGGCAACGTGATCAGCTGGCGTATTTTTACCATTGATGGCGACGTTAACGGTTTGCCTTATCCCTTTGTTCTGCAATGGGGGGAAGATGATGATGCCCGCCTGGCGCGGTTACGGGCACAGGGGCTGGACAGCCCGCATCCTGCCGGAGAGGTGGCGCTGACGCGTGCGGTGTTTGACGTGCAGGACCCGCAGGCGGTGCGCGCTCACTGGCAGGCGCTGTTTGGCTTTGCCCCATTAGCGGATGCCACGCAGGAAGGGCTGGATCTGGGTGACCAGCAGTTTATTTTCCGCCCCGGTGCGGACAACCGACTGGTGGAACTGGTGTTGACGGCCGGGGAGCCTGCGTTACACGGCAAGCGCTGGTCGGTGGGGCATGGCGAGTATGTTTTCGCGCAGGGATAACCGGCGATAACACAGGATCATGTTATCGGCGCCGGGCAGAGAGGAGAGGGCAGAACGGCAGATCTGCCCTGTCAAATTTCACATCGTGCTAGAATTATCGCTCAAGGGGTATATTTGGATAAAGTATGACGAATATCGACACAGTCAGGGGTGTAGTGGGCAAAAGAGGGTACAAGGATAACCCTGTGTATCGTGAGGCCATGATACAGATGCGTTTTGAGACCTTCACGGATGACGATGTGGCTTTTTTTGAGGCGCACTACCTCACATCAAAAGATGTTTTCAGCCGTAATCAGATATTGTATGCATTGGTCTTAACTTGTCCGGACAGGGACCTGAAAGATTTTTTCCTGGCGGCATTCAAAAAAGAACGTCATGTCGATATGCGATTAGTCGCCCTGCGCGGTTATACGCACTATGCCTCTGAAGAAGAGGTGATTCCGCTGATGACTAAACTTTCCGATATCATCAAAAAGCTCCCCGCGCATACACGCTATCCTTACCAGGAATATGAGATGTTACGATCTCAATTTGGGCTGCCTTATTTAGTGGCGCACTATGGCTATGCCTGTTTTATACAGGCATCAGAACAGCTCAATGCGCAATATGATGCGATGCCGGATCTGTGCAAAGGCTTTTTTACGCTGGATGCTCAGGGGCTGCATATTCAGTTACTGCCTCCCGCTGAGGCAAAAGAACGGCTGGGGAAACTGTTCGGTTAAACAGGGTACAGCCTGCCAAATTACAGGTATAATCCCCCGCATTATCCACTGGTTGACAAGCGGGATATATCAGGCCGATATCAGATGCTAAGCCTGATTAACCTGCACCCGCTGAAAAAACTGGCACTACCTTCAGGAAACGACTGATGAGCAATGACATCCCCCTTAAGTATTATGACTTCGTAGATGAGTATGCGACGGAAGCCGCACAGCCGGTAACCGAATCAGAGCGCAGCCCTCTGGCGCGTTATTTCGAGTTGCTGATGACGCATTTAACCAATAACGAAGAAATCAGCGAAGAACAGCAGAAAGAGATGGCCACTGAAGCTGGTATCCACGCGTTGCGTATTGATGATATCGCGACGTTTCTGAATCAATGGGGCAATGAGTAACACCCTCTGATAGGTTTTTGATGCCCGGGCACGTTTTCTACCGGGTATCCTGTCCCTCAAAAAACACGAAAAGCAAAAAGCCCGCTTAAGTTTCCTTAAGCGGGCTTTTCTCAATTTGGCTCCTCTGACTGGACTCGAACCAGTGACATACGGATTAACAGTCCGCCGTTCTACCGACTGAACTACAGAGGAATTGTGGAACGAGGCGAATAGTAGCGATACGCCCTCAGACTGTCAACAGCAAAAAACATTTTAGCTTTCAACTGGCTGCGTTTGAATCAACCCGCCCGATTAGTGAACAATTCCACCCGCATTATGGTGTAACTGCTGCTGCTCCAGGCGCTGATGGGGATCCTGGCGATAAAACTGGCGGAACCGTTGATAAAGCGCCGGAAAACGGGCGATCAGCAGCTCAGGCGCACTGAAAAAATACTCTGACAATACCGCGAAGCATTCCGCGGGTTCGCTGGCGGCGTAGGCATCAATGCTGGTGGCGTTTTCACCCACCTGGTCAATTTCATCCTGTATTGCACTCATTGCCGCACGCAGATCGCGCTCCCAGCCCACCACTTCGCGCAGGGGAATGGCCGGTACACCGTTAGCTTCACCGCTGCCGCGCGCATCAAGTTTGTGCGCGACCTCATGGATCACCAGGTTATAACCGGAGAGATCGAATGAGTCCTGCACATCCAGCCAGTTCAGGACAATCGGACCCTGCTGCCAGCTTTGCCCGGCGTGCACCATTTGTTCACGATGCACCAGGCCGAACTCATCCTGCCATTCATCATCGACCATAAACGGGGAAGGATAGATCAGCACTTCATGAAAACCGTCCAGCCAGTCGTAGCCGAGGCTGAGAACCGGCAGGCAAAACAGCAGAGCCAGTCGGCAGCTTTTCACATCGTCCAGTTCGAAGCCTTGTAAAGGCACCAGACGTTTCTGGCGCAGAAAACGGGTCGCAAGCTGACAGATCGTCTGTTGTTCAGCAGCCGTTAAGCTTGCCAGCAGCGGGATCTCCAGCGCCTGTTGCCATGGCAGCCCACTTTCCACTGCGTCATCACCGCCTTTCCACGGCCATTTGATCATGCTGTTGTCACTCCTGCCTGATGATGGCGTTAATGCCGCTGAATAAGGGGAAGATTCAATCAGTTATAATGCAGATTGTCTGTGACGAAACGCAAACGGCGCTGAAAAAAGTCAGCGCCGCGTCGATTTGCGAGGGTCAGATACGCGCGAATTCAATCACCCAGACCCAGGGGTTCACTTCCCAGCTGGTGCCACCGTATTGAATGGCCCACTGCTTGCGATAAGCATCTTTAGCGGAAACGGCTTCGCTATGCAGGGTGAAAAAGTTATTGAGAAAATGAGAGTCTACCTGCACGCCTTCAGCCAGCACGTCATCGTCACTGATATCCTGGATGCGCTCGACCCGGATAGCCGTGATGGTCAGGTCGATACGGCTGGCCCAGCGCGGCATATGAATACCGGCCTGCCAGCCAAAGTTGGTCTCTTCTTCGTCAGAGGTATAGATGCTGGAGTCGGCACGGTACTGACAGTAGTCAATATTTTTAAACTGTGCAGGAGAGGTCTGATATTTCGTCATCTCTTCTGCGGGCACCACAGGGCCGCGCCAGGTTTCACGCACCCACAGGCGATCGCCCGGCTGCCCGTAAGGGCAGTGATAACTCAGGTTTTCCATGCCCAGAACACGGTTACCCTGCAAATTGTTGCTCAGGACATCAATGCCGTAACAACCTTCATGGTTGTCCTGGCCTGGCCCGAACAGTTGGGATTTCATGATGCGCCGTGTCTGTTTTTGTTGGCCTGAAAGCAGGGCGCGCACCCGTTGATCGCTAAATAGAATCGGGCGTTCTTTCATGGTTTAACCTCTAGTATGACTTTCTCGACCAGTTCCTGGTTCATAAGCAAAGTAGAAACACAATACAGATAATTCCTAACCTTAGCGCAAAAAAACGATTCAGCACGTTTATTTTACTAAACTTAGGAAAAACTTTTAAAAAAAATGACTTAGGGCAAATTTGCACTTCTGCCGGACGCAATTGTCTGGTGCGTCCCGCGTCGTCATCACGGGGTCGTCATGCCGTAACCAAATTGACATTTTACCATATTACAATGTGTTAGTGTGACGAATGCTTAGCGACGATGGCCTCTAACCGTGGCGATCGCCTGTTCCTCACGATCACTGACAGAACGGGCGCACACCGCGCCTGTATTGTTGTTTGAGAGACAATTACCCGCATCTGATCATAACTATTGTTTATCATTTAGATCAAAAAGCAGCCAGTTAAAAGTGAGCCAGAAAAAACTGAAAATGGGAAAAATGCTGTCACCAGCGCGTAACAACCGCTATAAGTTTGATGTGGATCTCATTTTTAAGCAGAAATGGTTAACCCGTTGCAGTGGGTGACCACCACTGACATCTCAAAAAGTTCAAACAATTAAGGAGAAGTCTATGACGCTGACTGACTGGCAATTACGTTTTGAAAAGTGGCTGCACGACACCTGGCAACATGATGATAAAGCCCATGATGTGGCGCATCTGACGCGCGTCTGGCAGTCTGCACAGCGCATTATGGTGGGCACCGGGGCCGACGAGCTGGTGGTGCTGGCCGGGTGCTACTTCCATGACATTGTCAATCTGCCTAAAAATCACCCTGAGCGCCATCTGGCTTCCGCGCAGGCAGCTGACGAGACCCGGCGTGCGTTACGGCAGGTCTTTACGGATTTCCCCAGTGATAAAATTGAAGCCGTGGCCCACGCGGTTCACGCGCACAGCTTCAGTGCTGGCGTAACGGCAGAAACCCTTGAAGCCAAGATCGTGCAGGACGCCGACCGTCTGGAATCACTGGGCGCTATTGGTCTGGCGCGGGTGTTTTATGTCTCTGGCGCATTAGGGCGTTCTCTGTTTGACAGTCGCGATCCGCTGGGGCGCGAACGCCCACTGGATGATGCTGAATGGGCGCTGGACCATTTCCAGAAAAAATTACTGAAATTGCCTGAAACGATGCAAACGGCAGAAGGGCGACGCCTGGCGGAATTTAATGCCCGCTTTCTCGTGACCTATATGGCGAAGCTGTGCGCTGAATTGAAGGGGGATTTTTGCGCGTTGGATCAAACCGTACTGGAAGAATTCAGCCCGGGATCGTCAAATATTAAATTTTTATGACAGTATGGTTAAATCGCACGTTACAGGTTACGTTGTTGGGACAATTCTCAGGAGAATCAGGCAATGACCGACAAAGTTAGCTTAACAATAAAGATCGATCCCGCCTTAAAAGAAACGATTAAAACACTCGCTCTGGATAGTGAGATTTCGCTTAGCGAGTTGGTTACCCAGCATCTGGTAAAGAGTTTTTCTGCTCAGGCACCCGATGCGGTAGATAGTACCCATACAGAAGAAGAGACGGCCGAACAATTGAGCCAGGCAGAACTGAAACAAGTTCGCGCACTGCTGAAAAAGTCGAAGAAGAAAAAGTAAGCCCCGTCTTATCCAGCGTCTCTCGTTCTGAGAGACGCTTTCAACCCCCTTACATAACAAACTGACTCACGCTGTGCGAGAGCCGTTGCGCATGATCCACCAGCGCTTCCGATGTCCCTGCGCTGCGACGTGTCAGTTGCTCGCTCTCTTTGACCTGCTGATTCAGGCGAGTAATCTCCAGCGCTATCGCATTGACCCTTTTACTCTGCGCATCCGCATTGTGTTGCAACTCGCTCAGTAGCGTCACCACGCCGGATACGGCATGCGTAATTTCCCGATACAATCCCTCCAGCGTCTGTACCTGGCTAAAGCCGCTATCAATGTGTTGATGGGTTGAGCCGATCAGCCCGTCAATCAATCGCGTCGAGGCACTGCTCTTCTCCGACAGCAGGCCGATCTCTTTTGCCACAATGGAGAAGCTGCGCCCATAAACGCCGGCATGGGCTGATTCGATAGCGGCATTCAGTGCCACCAGCCGTGTTTGCAGCGAAATGCCCTCCAGCAGGGTAACAATCCCGGCAATCTCACCGGAAGCGTCAACAATCTGGCGCATCTGCGCATCAACAGCGGTCACCACGGTGCCGCAGCGGCGGGTCAGTTCATCGGCGGCCTGTACCTGCTGCGTCGCATGATGGGTAAACGTCACGCTGTGGCCCACTTCCTCTGCCACCCGGTTCAGACGCTGGCTGATGTGCTCAAACGCGCTGCTTTGCTGCTGATTGTGGGCACTAAACTCATCATTTTGTTGTGCCATGCGGTCTGCGCTGCCACGCACCGCACCGGAGATGGCGTTAATCTCGCCCACGATATGCCGTAAACCTTGCTGCATCCCGTCCACATTCTGTATCAGCTGGCTGATCTCCGTTGACTGGTAACGGCTCTGATACGCCTGCTGCGAGATATCGCCCGTTGCGATCTGTGCCAGCCAGCGCGACACGCGTTCCATCGGCTGGATCACCCCCATCAGCAGTAACCCGCCGCTCAGTAACAGCAGTCCGCCCAGCAGGGCAGAGATACCCAGGGAAAGATTGCGGCTGGTGGTCAGCGATGAGAGCGTAGAGAGGTTGAGATCGTCGGCCTGGTGATTGGCCTGCGTCAGCACCTGATAGTAGGTGTCATTAAACTGCTGCTGAAAGGCCTGCATTGGCACCATAAAAAAGGCATCAATATCTTTCGCATTCAGCCCTTTTAACTGCTCCTGCAATCCGTCGGCCAGCATATCGAAGTTCTGCTTCAGCGGACTGTCCTGCGCCACCGGATACTGTCCAAACAGTTTTCGCGCATTTTGCAGTGAGGTCTGAGCCGTTTCGGCCAGGCTTTTCCAGCTGTCGACGGAGCCGGTCTGGTTATCCTGCATCAGGTAGATCCCGGCGCGGTGGCTGTTGTCGCTGGCGGTGAGCAGTTCCATACGGGCTTTATCCAACAGCGCCTGGCGGCCAGACAGGGTATGGATCTCGGAAATATTGTCACCCGTGCTGGAAACGAGGCGGGTCAGTAGCAACACGCTGGCACACTGCAGCAGCGAGAAGACCAGCAGAAACAGGATGAAGCCACCCCGCAGGCTGCGTAGCCAGCCCCAACCGGTCATCAACGAGGCAAAACGTGGACGGCGCAGCATAGTGCGTAAGGGTAAAATCGTGAGCAGTGACATAAGCTTCCCTTAAAATAAAAGGGAGTATTCGCCGCTTTTATGTCACTTGTGTTACCGCGATAAAATAGAAAAAGGAAACAGGGGATTATCCGCTGATAAGGCAAATTACCCCGCTGTTTTTCAGCGTTATTGTTCTTCATCACCGTAATAGAGGACGCCGAGCTTGATTAATGGCCGGCCCTGACTTTTGCGATGCAAATTGCTGTCGCGCAACGAATATACGCAGCCGCAATATTCCTGCTGATAGAAACGCTCACGTTTGCTGATCTCAATCATGCGCGCCGACCCGCCTTTTTTGCGCCAGTTATAATCCCAGTACTGGATGCCGGGGTAGGGCGCGGCCGCCCGATCGCCACAGTCGTTAATCTGCTGCATATTCTTCCAGCGCGAAATACCCAAAGAGCTGGAAATCACCGGAAAGTCATTTTCATAGGCATACAGTGCGGTGCGTTCAAAGCGCATATCAAAGCACATGGTGCAGCGCACGCCACGCTCTGGCTCCCACTCCATGCCCTTCGCGCGGGCAAACCAGTTATCGGTATCGTAGTCAGCATCGACAAACGGGATGCCGTGCTGTTCCGCAAAGCGGATATTCTCTTCTTTACGCAGCAGATACTCTTTCTGCGGGTGAATATTTGGATTGTAGAAGAAAATGGTGTAATCAATGCCTGATGCCTGCAAGGCTTCCATCACTTCGCCGGAGCAGGGGGCGCAACAGGAGTGCAGCAGCAGTTTTTTAGCGCCATCGGGAAGGCTAAGCAGCTCGCGTTGGGGGGCGTTCATCGGTAATAGCTCCATTGTTAACAGTAAAACCGCATCAGTGTAGAGGCAGCATGACGCGCTGTCATTAATTGCCCTCGCTGCGGCCAATTTCCGCCTGGCGCTGGGTCAACTAAGTGATAGACTGACACCCGTTTATCCCCTGTTAACTGAGTAAATATGAGCGATTTTGACCGCGTGGCCGCAGAACTGGCTGAACAGGCACGAGAAGATGCCCGGCATAAAGAACAGCAGGATCGTGAGCTGCTGCTGCGGGTGCTGGAGATTTATGACCAGAAAACGGTCGCGGCGACCCTGCGAAAGGTCAGTCAGCAGGAGTGGACGCGGGAGTCTGTTAATCGCTGGGTGAAGGGCAACAGCCGCAAAACGCTGAATGAAGCCGAAGTCAGTTTGCTGCACAGTATGCTGCCTGCGCCTCCGGCACATCATCCCGATTATGCTTTTCGTTTTATTGACCTTTTTGCGGGTATTGGTGGCATACGTAGCGGCTTCGAAGCGATTGGTGGACAGTGCGTGTTTACCAGTGAGTGGAACAAACATGCGGTGCGCACCTATAAAGCCAACTGGTACTGTGATGAGCAGCAGCACCGCTTTAATCAGGATATCCGCGATGTCACGCTGAGTGGCGATCCCCAGGTGGACGAAGAGCAGGCGTATCAGCATATTCGCCAGCAGGTGCCGGACCATGATGTGCTGCTGGCGGGATTCCCTTGTCAGCCTTTCTCACTGGCGGGCGTGTCGAAGAAAAATGCCCTGGGCCGTAAACATGGTTTTGAAGATGAAGCGCAGGGGACGCTGTTCTTTGATGTGGCACGCATTATTACGGCCAAAAAACCGGCGATCTTTGTCCTCGAAAACGTCAAAAACCTGAAAAGCCACGATAAGGGTAATACTTTCCGCATTATTATGTCGACGCTAGATGAGCTGGGCTATGACGTGGCGGATGCGGCGGTCACCGGTTCGCCGGACCCGAAAATTATCGACGGCAAGCATTTCCTGCCGCAGCACCGTGAACGCATTGTGCTGGTAGGGTTCCGTCGCGATCTGGCGCTGCCCGCTTTCAGCCTGAGCGCGTTATCTGCGCTCTACCCGCCGCAGCGCACGCCACTCAAGGCCTTACTCGACCCGGTCGTTGATGCGAAATATATTTTGACGCCAACGCTATGGAAGTATCTCTACCTCTATGCGAAGAAGCACCAGGCACGCGGTAACGGCTTTGGCTACGGGCTGGTTGATCCGGCGCTTGAGCAGGGAGTGGTTCGGACGTTGTCGGCGCGTTATTACAAAGATGGCTCGGAGATTCTGATCGATCGCGGCTGGGACAAAGCGCTGGGTGAGGAAGACTTCGATAACGCGGACAATCAGCAGAACCGACCGCGTCGTCTGACACCGCGCGAGTGCGCCCGACTGATGGGCTTTGAACAGCCCGGCCAGGAGGCGTTCCATATTCCGGTATCGGATACCCAGGCCTATCGCCAGTTTGGTAACTCGGTGGTGGTGCCTGCCTTCGCGGCGGTTGCCAAACTCCTGCGCCCCTGGATCCTACAGGCGGTACAACAGCGCCAGTGAAATGTGGCCCGGTGCCATCACGGCAGGGCCGCTTTTAGCTACACTTAAGGTCTTCGTTAAAGGAATATCAAGATGGCCGACGTTCACTCTTCCGACGTGCGCAGTAAGAATATGCGCGCTATTCGTACCCGCGATACGGCAATCGAAAAGCGGCTGGCAGAACTGCTGGTTGAACTGGGCCTGAGTTATCGGGTGCAGGATAAATCGTTGCCCGGTCGTCCCGACTTTGTTCTGGCAGACTATCAGGCCATTATCTTTGTTCACGGCTGTTTCTGGCATCGTCATCACTGTCATCTGTTCAAGATGCCGGCAACACGCACGGCGTTCTGGCAGGGCAAAATAGACAGTAATGTGGCGCGTGATAAACGTTATGTCGAGGAGCTGACGGCCAGCGGCTGGCGCGTGTTGCTGGTGTGGGAATGTGCGCTACGCGGGAAAACGCGACTGGAGGAAGAGGCATTGCGCACGCGGCTGGAGGAGTGGATTTGCGCCGCGGAAAACAACGGCGAGATCGATGAACAAGGGATTCGCGTACTACCGTAAACCCTCTGTCAGCGACGCTGGCCAGGTCAACGTCAAGGGCGTTTCGCTTTCCCGCTGCGCGTGCCGAGGCCCGCAGGGATGCGTCTTTTGCCGCTCCGGCGTGCTCAAACTGGCCCCGGACCTGACGCCAGACGGGAAGCCATTCATTTTTGTGGGTATACCTTAGAGGTCATGCTGCACACGCTGAGGATTTAATCAGTCGGCGAGCAGGGTTTCACCACCGGTTTTGCCGGGAAGAGGTATTTACCCAGCGTGACCAGCACCACCGCCAGCACAATAATGCCCAGCGCCAGCCATTCACGTCCTGACAGGCTTTCACCGGCAAAAGCGATGCCCAGCAGCACGGCAACCACCGGATTGACATAGGCGTAGCTGGTGGCGATAGCGGGTGTGACGTTGCGGATCAGGAACATATAGGCATTGATGGCAATCACCGAACCAAACAGGCTGAGATAACCCAGCGAGAAGAAGCCCGCCAGTGAGGGTTTCTGAACCAGATGTTCACCCGTCAACTGGCTGGCGGTCAGCAACACCACCCCGGCGGCCAGCATCTCGACAGCTCCGGCCATCATGCCGTGCGGTAGCGCAATACGTGACCCCCATACCGAGCCAAAGGCCCAGGTCAGCGATCCGCCCAAAATCATCAGGGCACCCCACGGATTCCCTGCCAGATGGCCGCCGCTGTTAAGTAAAATAATCCCCACCAGGCCGACGCCAATGCCCAGCCACTCAATCCAGCGCGTGGTAATGCCGAACATACGGCTGAAATACATGGCAAACAGGGGAACGGTCGCCACCATCACGGCAGCCAGCCCGGAAGGCACATGCTGATGTTCTGCAACGGTGACTGCACCATTACCCATTGCCAGCAGCAGGACACCGATGATCGCCGCGTTACCGGCTTCACGCCAGGAAGGCAATTTTTCCCCTCGCATCAGGAGGAATGCCAGCAGCACCACGCCCGCGAGTAAGAAGCGCAACCCGGCCAGCATCATCGGCGGCCAGCTTTCCACACCAATACGGATCACCAGGTAGGTGGAACCCCAGATAAAGTAGAGAGAAAAGAGCGCGGCCAGCAGGGGCAGCAGGGCGGGGGCACGGCGTAACGTCATGTCAGAGACTCTTCCTAAAGTTATATCAGGTTGTGAAAATGTTATAAGGACCCGATTCTGCCACTAATTATCCCCGGCGGGCGTTATTTTTTTACAAAATTTGCACTCCATGCCCATAATTGCTTAGATCTGTTCCCTCTTTAATACAGCCAGCCAGGGGTGAGCCATGGCCAGTGTCAAACTGACGGTAAGACGTCTGTATAAACTCAGCGGCGAGCGCATGGTCAATACTCAGGCGACGGCGCGTATTTTCGTGGGCGATCGCCTGATTGCCACGGAAGAGATCAGCGGGATGACCGAAAGCCCGGTGAGTAAGTATCTGCACCATGCGGAAACGCAGGGGCAGCCAGTGCGCGTTGAGTGGGACTGTGATGGCATTGCCGATATGGCGGTGACCGAAATGGAGCTGTGCCCCTGTTGTCAACATGATGGACATGAATAAGGAATCTGATTTTGGCCGGAAGTAGTTTACTGACCTTACTGGACGATATTGCCACACTGCTGGATGACGTCGCCGTGATGGGCAAAGTGGCGGCAAAGAAAACCGCCGGTGTATTGGGCGACGATTTGTCGCTGAATGCGCAGCAGGTCAGCGGGGTAAAAGCCAACCGTGAACTGCCGGTGGTGTGGAGCGTGGCGAAAGGGTCGTTCCTTAACAAACTGATTCTGGTGCCGCTGGCGCTGCTGATCAGCGCGTTTGCCCCCTGGGCGATCACCCCGCTGCTGATGGTGGGTGGCGCATACCTGTGCTTTGAGGGCGTGGAGAAAGTACTGCACAGTCTGCATAAAGATAAAAGCCAGGAAACGCCGCAGGCTCGTGAAGCGCGTTTGCTGAAAGCGGCCGAGCAGAACCCGGCGGAGTTTGAGCAGAAAAAAGTAAAAGGGGCGGTACGCACTGACTTTATTCTCTCGGCGGAGATTGTGGCGATTACCCTGGGTATCGTGTCTGAAGCACCGCTGCTGAATCAGGTGATCGTTCTGGCTGGCGTGGCGATTGCGGTCACCGTTGGTGTGTACGGGATTGTTGCGGGTATCGTGAAGATTGACGATCTCGGCCTGTGGCTGCAGCAGAAATCTTCGGCGGCAGCGAAAGCGGTGGGCGGCGTGCTGCTGGTGGCCGCACCGTGGCTGATGAAAATCCTGACGGTGGTGGGCACCCTGGCGATGTTCCTGGTCGGCGGTGGGATTATCGTGCACGGCGTGCCATTACTGCACCATCTTATTGAAGGCGTTAGCGCAGGCCTGCATGGTCTGCTGGCGATGCTGTTGAGCAATGTTGCTAACCTCATCATCGGCTTTATTGTGGGGTCGATTGTGCTGTGCGCGGTAAATTTGATTGCCAAAATGCGCCCGTCATCAGTATAAAGACGGGCTGAAATCAGTAAATATCCAGGGGTTAATGATGAACGACGATATGTTTGAATTTGATATTGATGCTCAACTTGAGCAGGCAGAAGCCAATGCCCAGAAGAAAGCAGCCGAAGTACCGGCTGACTTAGGCGATGAAGCCGACTGCGAAGGCTGCAAAATCTAATCGCAAAATGCGACGAGTTTCACATAAAAAGCGTGTAGTAAAACTACACGCTTTTTTTATATTTAGTGTTTTTAACTGCTTATTTGAATTTAACAAATACTTTACCTGGCGTTAACAGCACGGTTTATATTCAGATGCTATAACTATTTGACGTTTCATAACCAGTGATAACCAGATAGGGAGGTACTTTGTATGAGCTTTATTGTCAGTGATGAAGTGCAACATAAGGATGGTGGCCCCGCAATGATTGTGACGGGAGTGGCCAGCGGTATGGTCGAGTGTCGTTGGTACGATGGTTTCAGTGTGAAGCGCGAGGCGTTTCGCGAAGAAGAGCTGTCATCATTATCGTCCGCAGCGCGATTAGCGGGGTAGTTCCACTGTTTTATGTGACGGGGTGGGCCGATAAAGAGGTTTGCCCTGTGCCCATGGACCGATCATTTTTCCCGATCGGCCCGTGAATACGATTACAACTCGTTTTTAATACAAAACTCTTCCCAGCTCATCCCCAGCGCTTCGGCATGGGTGTGCAGATACGCTTCAATCGCATTCACCATCACCGCTTTATCCGGCTCAGCCAGTTGAATGGCAAACAGCATGCCGTCCAGTTTCTTTTCACGTACATACGCGGCATAGGCGCGATCTTTCTGCATGGATTGCAGCTGCTCCACCGTCATTCCGAGCGTGGCGGCCTGGTCTGCCGTCAGATTTTCAATACCGGCTTTCAGCGTCGGGTGGGCCTCAAGAAACAGATCTTTGGCGATGGCGTAATATTCTTCAACGGTTTTCATAACGATAATGCCCGGATTCATGCAGGAAAATTGACTGGCGCTAGTGTACACGGCTGGATTGGTCGGGGAAAGCCGGGCAGCAGCGCTGCCCGCCACCCGTTTATGGATGGGTCTTTGTGTAAATCTCGGTCACGACCTGCTGGTTTCGCGTCAGGGTTTCGTCCAGCGTCAGTTTGCCCTGTAACAGCGCGGCGATATTCTCACCCACGGCATTGCCCATCTGGTCGAAGCCGGGAATGCTGACGTACTGCACGCCCTGATACGGCACCGGGCCGAGGGTCGGCTGTTCCACCGTGGCGCTTTCCATGGCGGCCTGTACCCGTTTTGCATAGGGTGCCAGGCGCTGATAGCTCGCCTGCTGGTAGGTTGAGTAGCGGCTGCCTGGCGGCACGGCCCCCCAGCCGACCGTTTGCGCCACCTGCTGAATGTAGGCGGGTGAGGTTGCCCAACTGATAAATTCCTGTGCGGCCGCTTTGTTCGCCGCACTGGTGGGGACGGCCAGTGCCCAGGACCACAGCCAGTTCGAGCCATTGCGCGTCAGTTCACCGGGGGCCGGGGCAAAATCAATTTTGTCGGCCACACGGGAGATCTGCGGGTTAATCAGCAGACCGGCAGCCACGGTGCTGTCGACCCACATAGCGCACTTGCCTTCGGCAAACAGCTTAAGGATTTGACCAAAACTGTTCTCAGCGCTGTCCGGCGGGCCGTAGTCGTGCACCATCTGCACATAGTCGCTGAGCACTTCCCGCCACTCCGGGCTGTCCAGCGTGGGTTTCCAGTCGAGATCGAACCACTGTGCACCGTAGCCGTTGGCCATGGTGGTGACAAACGCCACGTTATCCCCCCAGCCCGGACGGCCGCGCAGGCACAGGCCATAAACGCCGTTCGCTTTGTCCGTCAGCTTCGCCGCCAGGCGTTTAATATCACTCCAGTTGACCTCTTCAGGCATCGTCAGACCACGGGCAGCAAACAGATCTTTACGGTAATAGGTCATGCTGCTTTCGCCGTAAAACGGCAGGGCAAAGAGTTTATCCTGCCAGGAGAGGGCTTTACGCACGGGCTTCAGCAGGTCATCCACCTGATAATCAGCGGGCAGGGCATCCAGCGGGGTTAACCAGCCGCGCTTGCCCCACAGCGGTGCTTCATAGGTGCCGACGGTAATCACATCAAAAGTCGGCTGGCCGCTGTTCATCGCCGCCAGCACCTGTTTACGCAGTTCTGCATCATCCATCACCTGCCAGCGCAGGTGAATGCCAGGGTGCGCCTGCTCAAAGGTGCCGGAAAGCTGCTGCATAATGGTCATGTCACCGTTGGCGATGGTGGCAATGGTCAGAGTGGTGTCAGCCCGGGCAGCGCCCGCAGCCAGCATCAGCAGCAGGGCGGCGGTCAGTTTGCTACGCATAGTCGCTCCTGATTTACAGCGAAGGGGAACGGGGGCGGTCACCGCGAAAACGGAAGAAGGCCATTTTTTCAACCAGCAACCCGGCATGCTGATTCACCGTCTGGCTGGCGCTACTCGCCTGCTGGACCAGTGCGGCATTTTGTTGGGTGGCGCTGTCCATCTGGATCACCGCCAGGTTGACCTGCTCAATGCCGCTGGATTGCTGACGGCTGGCCACGGCGATTTCACCGACGATAGCCACCACTCGCGCCACGCCACCGTTGATCTCCTGCAGCATCTCGCCAGAGCGCATCACCAGCGAGCTGCCGGTATCGACTTTACTGACGCTGGCCTGGATCAGGGTTTTAATCTGCTGGGCTGCCTGCGCCGAACGCTGGGCCAGCTGACGAACTTCTGACGCCACCACCGCAAAGCCACGGCCCATTTCGCCCGCACGCGCGGCTTCCACTGCCGCATTCAGGGCCAGCAGGTTGGTCTGGAAAGCAATCTCATCGATCACCCGGTTAATATCGCCAATCTGCTTGCTGGAACTTTCGATTTCCCGCATCGCACCGACGGCATCCTCCAGTACCTTGCTGCCGCGCAGCGCCTGTTCACGCACCGTCATCGCCAGTTCGTTCGCCTGTGCGGCGTTATCCGCGTTGTGTTTTACGGTGGCGGTCATCTGTTCCATGCTGGCGGCCGTTTGCTCCAGCGAGCTGGCCTGGGCATGGGTGCGACCGGAGAGATCCTGATTGCCTTCTGCCATCTGGTGGGCGGCATCATTCAATGCCACGGCGCTGTCGCCCACTTCACGCACGATGCCGGAGAGGCGATGGTCCATACTGGCCAGCGCACGCATCAGTTCGCCCAGTTCATCAGGGGCGAAACGTTCGATATGGTGATCGAGCTTGCCGTTGGCGATCGCTTCAGCCAGCCGACGGGCTTTACCCACCGAATGGCTGATGGAGCGCACCAGCATTATCCCCGCCACCAGTGCCAGCAGCAGGCCAACCGTCAGAATGCCGATCAGGCTGTTACGTGCCAGCTGGTAAGATTGCGCACTCTGCTGGTAGTTACGTTCTGCATGTTCGCGCATCAGGCGATCAAGCTGGTCAATGCCCTGTTGCAGTGCGAGGCTGCCGGTGCGCAGGCGGGTTTCGATGATCACCAACGCCGCAGAAGGATTGCCGGTTTTCAGCAGCGCACCCGCGTCTTTCAACGCTTGCTGCCACTGAGTGAGGTCTGTGACAAATTGTTTACTGAGGTTTTCGGTTCCGGGGATCTGTGCCAGGCTCTGGTACTGTCCGCGAACCTGTTCAATCTGGCTGGCATACTGTTGGATAATGGCAAGACGTTTATCCACTTCTCCGGCGTCGGTCCAGTAACGCAGTGCTTCAAACAGCGTGGCGGATTGCAGCTGGGCCAGGCGATAAAGGCGGGAAGAACTTTGTAACGGGAGCAATTCGGTTTGGTAGGTGGCGGCGGCGCGCTGGTCAGCAGCACGAAGCCCGATAATTCCCCATACTGCGGCGATAATCAGCAGTATGCACAGCAGGCCCACGATCCCGATTAAGCGGGCGCGAATGGTTAATCGCATAGCAGTTGTTTCCCCTGAATTGACAATTCAATAGTCCGGGAGGGTGGTTGTTCTCTGTGCGGCGGGTTCCCTCATTAAACTGCTATCGGCAGCACATAAGGCAAACTTTAACGATTTGCTTAATTATGCTGCAAAGCAAGTATCAGAAAAGACATGAAAAATCAGAAAGCACAGCGGCAGGGCGCGCCGGGCTTGCGGCAGGGCAGGGAAAAATTATAACGTATCGCCTAATTGAGAAAATCAGGATGAGAAAAATGAAAAAGTGGATTGTTGCCGCCGCAGCAGTGGTGACCTTAAGTGGTTGTGCGCAGTTAACCGATTACGCCAGTGCGGTGAAAACGCCGCCACCGGCCGCGCTGGTTGGCAACTGGCAAACCTTCGGCCCGCAGAAAGGCCTGGTGAGCAAGGAGGCCAAAGCCAGCCTGATGATTACCGCCGAGGGCGATACGCTGGACTGCCGCCAGTGGCAGCGCGTGATTGCCAAGCCGGGTAAAGTCACGCATTTTGACGGCGAGTGGGTGAATGTAAACAACGAGGTGCGCGTGATGCCGCTGGATCTGGAAGGCACCGAGCTGCACTACGATAAACTGACGCTGCAGAAAGTGTCGCAACCCACCGTGGAGTGCCAGAAGGCGCTGGCCGATCAGGCGAAACCCCAGGAAACGAAGGGTGAACAGCCTGCCAGCGCCGCCACAGAGCAGCCCAAAAAACACAATAAGATGATCTACACCGAGAAGTAATCAGGTTGTCGTGGCCATCGTGGCCACGATCCTCCTTAGTTCAGCACCCAGACGCTGACGCTGCCCGCCGGACAACGAAACACCGCGTTGCCCTGTTCGTCGCTCCCGACCTCTTCACTGATGTGCCCCAGCAGATCGTGCCAGCGCTTCCCGGCGTAGTTCTCCCCTAAATCCAGCGTTTTCTCACCGGCTTCACCGTTTGACATGATCACCACGCAGCCTGGCATCTCTTCCGTCCCACTGCGTGCAAAGGCAATGCAGTTAGGGTGATCAAACCACTCACGTTGTTCTCCGTGGGCGTACTGCTGGCGGGCACGTACCAGGGTTTCCAGCTCGGCGATGACCGGGATCTCAATGTCATACTGTTCGCCGTCACCGCCTTCATCTTGATAGCGCGCGCCGAACAGGTCCGGGTAGAACAGCACCGGCACGCCGTTTTCACGCAGCAGGATCAGCGCGTAGGCCAGCGGTTTGAACCAGGGTTCCACCGGGGCTTCCAGCGCTTGTAGCGGCTGTGTGTCATGGTTAGCCACAAGGGTGACTGCATGCCAGGGATCGGCAGCCACCAGAGTACCGGTGAAGATCTGGCTGAGGTCGTACCCCGCACCCTGTTTGGACGCATTGTGGAAGTTCATTTGCAGCGGGGCGTCAAACAGCAGGCTTTTGCCATCGACCTGGTGGATGTACTGTTGCAGCTTATCCACTTCGTGCGACCAGTATTCCGCCACAATAAACAGGGGTTCGGGTGCCACTTCCTGTACGTGTTCAATCCACTCTTTATAGAACCAGGCGGGAATATGCTTCACCGCATCCAGACGAAAACCGCGGCAATGCACTTCATCCATGACCCAGCGCGCCCAGTATTTCAGCTCTTCGGTCACCGCGTGGTTACGGAAATCGATATTGGCACCCATCAGATAGTCAAAATTGCCCAGCTCGTCATCCACCTGGTCGTTCCAGCCCTCCCCGGTGTAGTCGTTAACGATTTTGAATACGCCGTTTTCATCGGGATTTTCGATATGGTCGACGCCGCTGAAGCATTTGTAGTCCCAGACGAACTGCGAGTACTGCCCGGCACGCACCGGGAAGGTAAAGCGCGTCCAGGCTTCTGCGGTGAGCACTTCCGGGTCGATCTCATCGCGGTTGTCCGGATTAACGCGGTTGACCTGCACCTGTTCTTTTTCGTCGGCGCCCATTTTATGGTTGAGCACCACGTCGAGGATTACCCCCACGCCGTGCGATTTTAACGCTTCAACGGCGGCCAGCAGCTGCTCTTTGTCACCGTATTTAGTGGCACGCGAGCCTTTCTGGTCAAATTCACCGAGGTCAAACAGATCGTAGCTGTCGTAGCCAACCGAATAGCCGCCGGATTCCCCTTTATAAACCGGGGGCAGCCAGACGTCAGTGATGCCCGTTTCAGCCAGCCACTGCGCACGTTCTGCCGCTTCCGGCCAGAGTTTGCCGCCTGTGGGGTAATACCAGTGAAAAAACTGCAACAGTGTGGGATTGCGCATGTAGTGGGTCCATTTTCGCCAGACGGGAAAATGAAGTATGAGCGAGGCGGGGAGAAAAAGTGCGGGCCAGAAGGGAATTATTTATTCCACTCTGGCCCACAGAAGGTGCTGAGTAAAAGCATAAAAATTTAAAGGTCTGGTTTATCCATTGGCTCCAGTGGGAAACAACACCACACCGGACATTTTCGTGTAGGCATTATTGACCGATTTCTGACGCCCGGCCTGCTGTATCAGACCGGAGATCTCATCCTGACGGTTCTTCAACAGGACTTTAAGTTCCGATTCATTATCGAGGATATGACGCAGTACCGGACGCAGCTGTTCCTGGGTATGGCTTGGAACCGGCTCGTTCTGGGTTGCTTTCGCCAGTTTTTCCACGGCGCTAAGATAGTTAACTTCCATATCAATCAGTGCATCCCACTGTCCTTCGCCAGCCAGACGCAGCATAGACTGACTGTGAGTCAAAATTTCCTGATAAATCGCGAGCAGATGTGGGGCAATGTTCATGTCTACAGAGTCCTAAACCAGAGCGGTTGTGCCTGAAACCTCTTTCCAGGCGTCGGCGATATTGCGCAGTAACTTCTCAACTTCTTCGATGCCGTCGGCATCGTTATCGATATTGGCGCGCAACAGACGGTGCACCATATAACGATACAGAGACGCCAGATTGCGGGTTAAATCATCTTCACTGGTCTCTTCCAGTCCGAGTTTTAGACCATTATCAATAATGTTAATGGCTTTGGAGAGCGATTCACCTTTTTTGACGATATTGCCCTCCAGCAAAAAGAGGCGTGCGCGGACGAGGGAGCTGATCGCCCCATCGAACAGCAGCGTGATCAGCTGGTCATTGCTGGCACTCATCACTGCGCTTTCCACGCCGACTTTTGCATAGGCTTGGGTACCGTTTGCGCTATACATTATGGCTCCTGACTCATTAAGAATTGGTGGATTTGGTCGTTTCGAACTGCGCAGTGAGGTAGTCACTGGTGCTGTTCAGTTTGCTGACCATTAAGTCCAGCGCAGTGAACTGCGTTTTTAAGCGCGCAATGGTGTCGTTAACCCGCGTGTTAGCTGCATTGTATTGCTGGGTCAGACTATTCAGCGTTTTACTGACGCCATCTTTTGCTGACTGAATGATCCCTTTACTGGAGAGCCAGCCGCTCATGTTGGTCGCCATCCTGGTCGCAATACCAGTGGTTTTTCCATCGCCAATGATCATCGCTTTAATACCGGCTGGATCTTTCGCCAGCGCCGCATCGAGCTTGGTTTTATCGGTTTCCAGTTGCCCGGTGGTCGGGTCAGTGGTGATGCCAATCTGTGACAGCGTTTTAAAGGTTGAGGTGCTGGCGGTATTGGTCAACAGCGATTTCATCTGCTGCTGAATGGTACGTAGCGCACTGTCACCGACCAGTGCACCGTTGCTGGTGTCCTGGGTATCAGCGTTGGTTTCCACTGCGGTGTACTTGGTCAGGCTGCTGAAGGCATCCTGCAGGGTATTGTAGGCGGTCACCCAGTCAGTCAGAACGGTTGAGGCATTGCTGGTATCTTTAGTGATGGTCAGCGTCTGCTCGCCGGTGGTCACATCATTCAGATTCAGCGTAATGCCTTCCAGCGCATCGCTGATGGTGTTGCTGCTGTTAACAATCTTCACATTGTTAACCGTCAACTCGGCATTTTGTGCGGTCACGCTTTGTACGACGTTGCTGGCCCCGGCGCCGCCATAGTTCAGCAGGTCTTTCATAACGTTATCGCCATCGACGCTCAGCGTCACGGCATTATCTGAACCGGTTTTATCGGCGGTCAATGACAGGCGGTAGCTGCCATCACCGGTTTTAATCACGCTGGCAGTCACACCAGCATTGGCTTTATTGATCGCATCGCGTACGCCGGTCAGTGAGGAGTCCGCTGCTGAAATTTTCACTTCAATCGGCTTACTGCCATCGGCAGCGGCCTGAATGGTCAGCGTGCTATCGGTGGTGGCCAGTGCCGTGGTGTTGCTGGTCTGAGTTGCCGTGGTCAGTGTCTGCGCTTTGGCCAGCGCGGTGACGCTGATGCTGTATTTACCGGCGACCGCGCCTGTAGTTCCGGTGGCACTGAAGGCGGTTGACGAACTGACGGTCTTAAAGGCGCTGAACAGGTCGGCATTGTTCAGTTTGGTGTTGGCGGTCTGAAAGGTCTCTATCGCACTGCTCATGGTACTGTAGGCACTGAGCTTGGCAGAATACGCACTTTGCTGTTTGGTGATAGGCGCTAATGCCGCCTTCTCAGCTGTCTGCATGCTGTCAAGGATGTCAGCTAACTGAAGGCCGGAGCCGATACCTAAAGTAGAGATACTAGCCATGATGTTTCCTTTATTTAATCAGGACGGAGTATGAATACCGAAGTTATCGGCGACTGATGCATAAAGTTTACGATTATTTGCGCAACGGCAATAAAACGAATAACGGTAATAAAGAGGGGTATTTCGGCCAGTAAGTGAAAACGAAAAAAAAATCGGGGGGAGGGTAAAAAAATTCTAAAGGTTATTGGGGGACAGACGATAACAACTTTGACGGCGATGAAGCCGGGGGGCAAACAAGCCCAACCACTTAACCCGAAATGATTTAACAGGAAACTTTATCATGGCACAAGTAATCAATACCAACAGCCTCTCGCTGATCACCCAGAACAACATCAACAAGAACCAGTCTGCTCTGTCTACTTCTATGGAGCGCCTGTCTTCCGGTCTGCGTATCAACAGCGCGAAAGATGACGCTGCTGGCCAGGCAATTGCTAACCGCTTCACCTCTAACATCAAGGGCCTGACTCAGGCTGCTCGTAACGCCAACGACGGTATCTCTGTTGCACAGACGACTGAAGGCGCACTGTCAGAAATCAACAACAACTTACAGCGCGTTCGTGAACTGAGTGTTCAGGCAACTACTGGCACCAACTCAAGCTCTGACCTTGATTCAATCCAGGACGAAATCAAATCACGTCTGGACGAAATTGACCGCGTATCCGGTCAGACTCAGTTCAACGGCGTGAACGTGCTGGCAAAAGACGGCACCATGAAAATCCAGGTTGGCGCGAACGATGGCCAGACTATCTCCATCGACCTGAAAAAAATCGACTCTTCTACTCTGGGTCTGAACGGCTTCAACGTTAACGGCACCGGCACTATCACTAACAAAGCCGCGACCGTAAGCGACCTGACTGCAGCTGGCGCAACCGGTACTGGTCCTTACACTGTTGCTACTGCCTTCGACAAGCTGACTGCTGATAAAGCGTTCGCTAAACTTCAGACTGGCGACACTGTCACTCTGACCACTGATGCTGAAGTTTACACTTACGACGCTACCGCGAAAAACTTTACTACCACTAAAACCGTTGCTACCGGTACTGATACTTCTGACCTCGGTGCGACTCTGAAAGCCGCTGCTGGCCAGACTAAAGCCGGTACTTACACTTCTTCAACCGGTAAAGTTGACTTCAACACCGATGCTTCAGGCAACATCACCATCGGCGGCGCAGCAGCCTTCATCACTGCTGATGGCGCTCTGTCCACCAACAACGTGGCTGGCTCAACAGCCGCTACTATGGAAGACTTGTTCGGTGCGGCTGATGCTACCGCCGGTAGTGCTGCATCTACCATCTCCTTCGACAGCAAAACTTACCAGTTCGCGGGTTCTGGCGGTGGTGTGACTTACAAAGACACCGTTTCTTCTGACGCGCTGCTGGCAACTGTTAAAGCTAACGCTACTGCTGACGATGTTAGCATCAAATTCAACCAGGACGGTCTGACTGCAACTGCTACCCTGACTTCTGGTGTGTCTGCTCTGACCTACACAGACAGCGATGGTGCGCTGACCACTTCTACTGGTTACAGCACTACTTATGCTGTTGATAAAGATAACGGTCAAGTGACTGTTACTGGTGGTACTGGTACTGATAAATATGCTCCAAACGTAGGTGCACAGGCGTTCGTTAGCGCTACAGGCAAACTGACCACCGACACCACCAGCGTAGGTACTGCGACTAAAGATCCACTGGCAGCACTGGATGCAGCAATCGCGTCAATCGATAAATTCCGTTCAAGCCTGGGTGCTATCCAGAACCGTCTGGGTTCTGCGGTAACTAACCTGAACAACACCACCACCAACCTGTCTTCAGCACAGTCCCGTATCCAGGATGCTGACTACGCGGTTGAAGTGTCTAACCTGTCTAAAGCTCAGATCGTTCAGCAGGCAGGTAACTCAGTGTTGGCTAAAGCTAACCAGGTTCCACAGCAGGTTCTGTCTCTGCTGCAGGGCTAATCGGCGACTTAACGCCACGTTGAACCCTTTAAAACCCCGCTTTTGCGGGGTTTTTTTTCTCTGGAGTGTGCTATGCGCTTCAATTATGACTTGTTACCTGGGGAACTGCTGCCGTTTGAGGAGATAAACGACCGCTACAGCAGAAAGTACCCCGACGATAAATCGTTGACGACCAGAGGGTTGCTGAGCCCGTCAACCTCCAGCAAAAACTGGACTATTCGCGCCATCTTTGCCAGCAAAGACAGCCATATTCCGCTGGAAGATCTGCTGTTTATTACCAACGATAACGAACGTAAAAACTACCTGCAGCGCTTCGAGCATTATTTGCAGCGCCAGGAGAGTTTTCTCTATTTCCGTCGCCCGCTGGAACCCACACCGTGGAATACCTGGAAGGTGATGGGGGAGAGCAAAGTGCTGGCGATGCTGGATCCGGCATCGATCATGGCGCAAAGCCTGTTACAGCAGCGGGGTTACACCCTGACGCTGTTACGCAGCGATGAAGATGACGAATACTGGCAGCTGTATGACCGCCAGTCGCAGCCATGCTTTGAGTATTCGCGTCAGCTGCAGTTTATCGTGGTGCTGACCTCACCGCTGTTGCCGCCGCCAGCCGGTGTCATCCAGGGTACGCAGGTCGGGCGACGCGTGAAAGCCCGGCTGTGGCATCGGGCCAGCCATCATGAGTTCAGCCATGCGGTACGCGAGCGCTATGGTGCCTGTGTCATCACCGGTACGCTGCTTACCGACGAACATGCCTGGCCGTGGGTGGAGGCCTGCCACATCGATATACGTGAGAACGAACAGGGCTTCCTGCTGGATAACAGCGCAGATAACGGCCTGTTCCTGCGAAGCGATCTGCAACGTCTGTTTACCAGCCGCAGAATGACTATCGACCCGTTAAACGGCACGGTGCATTTTCGCCGCACGTTACAGGAAGATCAGACCCTGTTGCCGTTTTATCAGGAGCTGGAAGGGAAGGTCTGTGCGCTGTGGCAGCAGGTGCCGGAGAACACGCGGCAGCGTTTGCTGCGCAAAGTTTGACCTGTTCTATGCTGAGGGATCCCCGCGTCGAAAAATCGCGTCGCCGGGATCGTTCAGGTCCACAAAAATGAAATAACCCGCCTTTTTAACCGCTATTCCCCCAATCAATCTGCCCTACAGAAACAGATAATCGTGCCGATAACTTAATTACAGCAGGGTAGGTCAGAGTGAACGATCTATATACCGCCGATGGCGTGATGGACAAACATTCTCTGTGGCAGCGATACATACCGCTGGTTCGCCATGAAGCGTTGCGCTTGCAGGTACGTCTGCCCGCCAGCGTTGAACTGGATGACCTGTTACAAGCGGGAGGCATCGGGCTACTGAATGCCGTAGAGCGTTACGACGCGCTACAAGGCACTGCGTTCACGACATACGCCGTACAGCGTATCCGTGGGGCGATGCTCGATGAACTTCGCAGCCGCGACTGGGCACCACGCAGCGTGCGCCGCAATGCGCGCGAAGTAGCGGGGGCCATGCATCAGGTGGAGCAGGCGTTGGGGCGCTCAGCCACCGAGCAGGAAGTGGCTTCGCAGTTGGATGTCTCGCTGGAGGAGTACCGGCAGATCCTGCTGGATACCAATAATAGCCAGTTGTTCTCCTACGATGAGTATCGTGAAGAGCACGGTGACAGCGCAGAGCTGGTGACGGACGGCCATGAAGAAGCCAATCCGCTGCACCAGTTAATGGAAGGCAGTCTGCGCGAGCGTGTCATTGAAGCAATTGAGGCTTTGCCCGATCGCGAAAAAATGGTGCTGACATTGTATTACCAGGAAGAGCTGAATTTGAAAGAGATTGGCGCAGTGCTTGAGGTGGGCGAGTCCCGTGTCAGCCAACTGCACAGTCAGGCGATAAAACGCCTGCGCGCCCGGTTAACGGGGGCGCGCTGACGAAGTCAGTTTTGCACTCTCAACACCAACCGGGGAATCTCGAATGGGATCCAAAACTAAAATGAGGCCGTTGAGCCGTTATTTGAAAGACTACAAACACAGCCAGAGCAACTGCTCACATTGCGGAAAAGTATTAGACCGCATGGCACTGGTTTTTCGTGGTCAGATCATTAACAAAGAGGCCATCGCCCGGATGGATCAGCTGATCGACGATCAGGTCTGGTTAAAATTACAGAATGAGCTTACGGCGTTGTGCCGTTTTTGTAGCGACATTTATTGCAACACACATCCGACTTACTTTGACATCATGGCGTTCAAACAGTACCTGTTCGAGCAGACTGAAATGAGCCACAGTACCATTCGCGAATATGTTGTTCGCCTGCGTCGTCTTGACGATATGCTCTCAGCACGAGGCTTCCCGGCAGAGCGCCTGAGTGGCCCAAGCTGGCATGAATGCCTCGAAAATGATTTACCGGATGCGGGAAATAACAATTACCGCATTGCGTTGCGTAAGTATGATCAGTTCCTCGGCTGGCAACGTAATTAATGGCACCGATGATAAGAAGATGACCATCAGGTCATCTTCTGCAACACTGTAAGGATAACCTGAACGCCTGCTATGGAGGCCGCGTTGTCCTTACACAATATTGCTAATTTTCCCCGTCTTGAACTGCTGGGTTCGCCCACGCCTTTAGAGCATCTTCCCCGTCTGTCTGATTATCTCGGCCGCGATATTTTTATCAAACGTGACGATGTCACGCCGGTGGCCCTGGGGGGTAACAAACTCAGAAAGCTGGAGTTTCTCGCCGCTGATGCGCTGCGTGCCGGGGCTGACGTTCTGCTGACAGCGGGGGCGATTCAGTCCAATCATGTACGCCAGACGGCGGCGGTCGCCGCGAAGCTGGGCCTGAAGTGTGTGGCACTGCTGGAAAATCCAATTGGCACCACCGCTGAAAACTACCTGAGCAACGGTAACCGCCTGCTGCTGGAGCTGATGAGCACCGAGATTGTGATGGTCGATGCGCTGCACGCCCCGGATGCACAGCTTGAAGAGCAGGCCACGCTGCTGGAGGCGCAGGGTTTTCGCCCTTATATCGTCCCGGTGGGCGGCTCCAATGCGCTGGGTGCGCTGGGCTACGTTGACTGCGCGCAGGAAATTGCCCACCAGAGTGAAGGCGTGGTCGACTTTGCTGCGGTGGTGGTGGCTTCGGGCAGTGCGGGTACACATGCCGGGCTGGCAGTGGGCCTGGAACATCTGCTGCCGGAGACGGAGCTGGTGGGGGTCACCGTTTCACGTAAGGTGGCCGATCAATTACCCAAGGTCGAGAAAATCCGTCAGGAACTGGCCCGGTCGCTGGAGATGGTGAGTACAGCCCCCATCACGTTATGGGATGACTACTTTGCTCCGCGCTACGGCGAGCCGAATGAAGAGGGCATGGAAGCGGTTAAACTGCTGGCACGACTGGAAGGGATCTTCCTCGATCCGGTGTATACCGGCAAGGCGATGGCGGGCCTGATCGACGGGATTACCCGGCAGCGTTTTCGTCGTGAAGGGCCGATTGTGTTTATTCACACCGGGGGTTCACCCGCGCTGTTTGCCTATCACCCCTAAACTTTAATAAGGTTATTCTTAAAGTAAAATGTTACCTGCCTGAAATCAGAGCATATTGCGGATGAGGGCAGGAAAAACATTAAGGATTTGAAAGCATTCGGAACGCTTTCAGACGATCCTCATAGTGATCCGTAGAGTATCAAGGGATACTTTCGGGATATTATGATGAGATTGGGTTTTATTATTATGTCTGTCGCTGGCAAGCAAGAAGTCCTGTGGATTAATACCCTCAAGGGCGGGTGCATATTACTGGTGGTCCTGCATCACACCATTATTACCACCTTCATTCCCTCTTTGCAGTATCTCACGGCCGGAATGATACCGGCTGACATATGGGTTGTGTTTAATAAATACCTCTCGCCGCTGCGTATGCCTGCCTTCTTTTTCGTCTCAGGTCTGCTGGCAGCCAGTGCCATCAGTAAAAAGAGCTGGAGCGAGGTATTTACTAAGAAATTCACCAATATTCTCTACCTCTATATTCTCTGGGGGGTGATTCAGTGGGCAAGTATCTACAATATTTCCGCCAATTTGATTGGGCAGAAACTCTCCACCGCCGTCAATGCCGCTTATGCCAGTTCGCCGCTGGAGTTCGTTAAGCTGCTGACGCTGTCGATGACCAGCCTGTGGTATTTGTATGCGCTGGCGGGCTATTTTATCGCGGCGAAACTGTTCCATCGTCAAAAAGTTGCGCTGCTGGTGGGCGCGGTGCTGCTGAACTATGCCACGCAGTTTCATCTGGTGCCTGGCTGGGGCCCGAATGGCGTGGTGCAGAACTTTGTCTACTTTGTCCTGGGGGCCTTCTTCAGCCACACGCTGGTGGAGATCAGCCAGCTGTCGCGCCGTCATCTGGCTCTGTTAGGGGCGATGGTGCTGGTTGGGGTAGCGCATCATGCTGCCGGGATGATGAAAAACCCGTTCTACTGCATCGTCGCGATTGTCGCGGGTATTGTGCTGTGCCGGGCGCTGAATAACCGCTTCAATATGGGATGGCTGAACTGGATTGGCCGCAACACGCTGCAAATCTACGTGCTGCACCGTATCTTTATCGAACTGCTGGGCCTGACCATGCTGACGCTGGCGGTGAAATACAGCCTGTTCGACAATCAGGGATTCTCGCTGGCCTGGGCACTGCTGCTGCCGATTTTCGCGGTAACCATCACCACCTGTATTTCACTGGTGGCCTGGAACCTGCTGAATCGCGGGCCGGGCAAAGCACTCTTTATGTACCCAAGGCTGCTGCGTAAACCGCGCCCTGTGGAGAAAGTCGCTAACAACGGCTGAGTTTTCAAATCTGGCCGATAATAATATCGGCCATTTTTTATACCCGCCATGCAGATAAGTATGACGGGTATATTTTTATCAATACCAATAAAAAATATAAAAACGACCGTGACGGAGGATGCTTTTCCCTTTTTATCAACATCAGATGCTCACAGCAGGAGTATTGTCATGAATATGACGACCAAAAAAGATATCGCCTGGGTTAATACCCTGAAAGGCGGCTGTATTTTACTTGTAGTGCTTTATCACGTTGTACTTCCCGGTTATGCCGATATTGCCCCTTTACTGACCGCCGGGCAGTTACCGGCCAAACTCTGGCTGGCGTTTAATAACCAGCTTTCCCCGTTACGTATGCCCGCGTTTTTCTTTGTTTCTGGCCTGCTGGCGGCCAATGCCATTCTGAATCGTCCGTGGAAACAGGTATTCACCAGCCGCGTAACCAACCTGTTTTACCTCTATTTTCTCTGGGGATTGATTCAGTGGCTGATGATTAATGGCGTATCGGTCGGCATGATGGGCGAGCATCTCTCTGGCAATATCAATGCCGCCTGGGCCGATTCGCCGTGGCAGTTTCTCAAGCTGATGCTGCTGGCGATGAGCTCCTCCTGGTATCTTTACGCCCTGGCGCTGTTCTTCCTGTTTGCGAAACTGTTTCGCCAGCATAAGCCGCTGATCCTGCTGCTGGCGGCAGGACTCAACTATGCGGCGGTCACCGGCATCATCCCCGGCTGGGGGCCGGAAAGCCTGTCGCAATACTTTGTCTTCTTCCTGTTTGGTGCATTTTACAGCGAGGTCCTGATCCGCTGGAGCGAATGGCGACGGGATAACCTGCTGCCCTGGGCACTGCTGCTGGTACTGACAACCGCGCACAGCCTGCTGGGCCTGGAACAAAGCCTGTTCCTGTGCGTGCTGGCGATCCTCGGCTGCATTGCACTCTGCCGCACCCTGAACCGGATATTTTCCATGCGCTGGCTCAACTGGGTGGGGAAGAACACCTTGCAGATCTACGTGCTGCACCGCATCTTTATTGAGTTTTTTGGTCTGTCAGCGATCCTGTATGCCGTGGGTCATCAACTGTTTGCCAGTCGGGCATTTTCGCTGCTGTGGGCCGTGGGTTTCCCGCCGCTGATGGTGTTGCTGTGCGTAGGGTGTTCGGTCGGCGTGTGGACGCTGTTGAATCGCGGCTGGGGCCAGTCGCTGTTTATCTACCCGAAGCTACTGCGGATGAAATTTGAGAGTTAAGAGAGAAGGGCGGACCGAAACAGAAGGTCCGCCCCTACATGTAGGGGGCGACCATTTTTTCCGGTCGCCCCGTGTTGATGGTTTGCACATGTCGGGACGGAAAAACTTTTTCTCCGGTCGCCCCGTGTCATGAGATGACGTGTTAACCGATGGTCATCAGACTGGCATTCCCTCCTGCCGCTGCGGTATTCACACTCAACGAACGTTCCAGCAGTAGCCGCTCCAGCAGCAGATTGGTTTCGCCACGGGCAAAGCCCTGTACGGAAATAATCGCGCCGTCGCGTGCCGCCACTGCCTGGCACAGATCACGTAACTGGTCGGCATCGCCGTGGTAAATCACCGCGTCAATGGTTTTGCTCTCCAGTGGCTGCGCCGCAAAATCAATGCGCTGCTGTACCGCTGGCGGCAACTGTTGCCACAGGCTGCGATGAAGCTCGTCTTCCGCCCACAGCGCGCGGCTGCCCACGGCCGTGACGGCTGCCAGCTGCACCAGCGCATCCTGCTCGTTATCGGCCAGACACAGCACCTGCTCACGCGGCAGCAGAGTAAAGGTATTGCGTTCACCCGTTGGCCCAGGCAGCAGGCGGATGGTGCCGCCCTGGCCCAGCTCGGCAAAACGGGCACAGCAGGTTGCCAGATCGGTACGGTCGACGGCCCATTCACTCAACGCCTGATGCGCGGCCTGCAGTGCAGGGCGCAGTGCGGCATCAACAGGGCGCTCTTTGTCCTGGCGATGGAGAGTGATGCACAGCGCGTTATCCGGGCGTGACGACAGCAGACGATAAAGGTAAAGCGGGCCACCGGCTTTCGGCCCGGTGCCGGACAGACCTTCGCCGCCAAACGGTTGTACACCCACCACGGCACCGACCATATTACGGTTAACGTAGAGGTTACCGACGTGCGCCTTCTGTACCACCTGATGGATCGTCTCATCGATGCGCGTGTGCACGCCCAGCGTCAGTCCGTAGCCAGAGGCATTAATCTGCTCAATCACCTGCGGCAGGGTATTGCGTGCATAGCGCACCACATGCAGTACCGGCCCGAAGATCTCTTTTGTCAAATCCTCTACCTTGTGCAGCTCAATCAGCGTGGGCATCACAAAGGTGCCGGTTTGCCATTCGCGGCGCCCTGGTGCCTGCGGTTGCGCTGCCTGGAACACGGTAAAGCCTTTGCTGCGCATCGCCTCAATATGTTGCTCAATGCCTGCTTTGGCTTCGGCATCAATCACCGGACCAATGTCGGTGGAGAAGCGCTCCGGGTTGCCCATACGGCATTCGGCCATTGCGCCACGCAGCATGGTTAACGTGTGTTCTGCCACGTCGTCCTGCACGCACAGCAGGCGCAGGGCGGAGCAACGTTGTCCTGCGCTGTCAAAAGCAGAGGCAACGATATCGGTCACCACCTGTTCGGTCAGGGCCGAGGAGTCGACGATCATCGCATTCATCCCACCGGTTTCCGCCACCAGCGGCGTCGGGCGGCCCTGCTGATCCAGACGTCCGGCCAGATTACGCTGTAGCAGAGTGGCAACGGCGGTCGAGCCGGTAAACATCACGCCGCGTACACGGTCGTCCTGCACCAGCTGCGCCCCCACGGTTTCACCGCTGCCGGGCAGCAGTTGTAATGCACCCGGTGGTACGCCAGCTTCATGCAGAATGGCAACGGCCTGAGCTGCAATCAGAGGCGTCTGCTCTGCCGGTTTGGCCAGCACGCTGTTACCGGCGGCCAGTGCGGCGGCAATCTGGCCGCTGAAGATCGCCAGCGGGAAGTTCCACGGGCTGATGCAGACCACCGGGCCAAGCGGGCGGTGGGTTTCATTATCGAAATCGTCGCGCACCTGACCCGCGTAATAGTGCAGGAAGTCCACGGCTTCACGGACTTCGGCAATGGCATTATTGAAGGTTTTACCCGCTTCACGCACCAGAATGCCGATCAGGCGCTGCATCTGGCCCTCCATCATGACGGCGGCGCGCTCCAGAATGGCGGCACGCTCCTGCGGCGGGGTGGCGAACCAGATTGGCCCAACGCGGGTGGCGGCATCCAGTGCAGCGGAAACGTCTTCCGGGCTTGCGCTACGGACATAGCCCACCACATCCCGCGGTTCTGCCGGGTTGATCACCGGAATACTGTCGCCAGCGGCCAGCGGGCCATCAATCAGCGGTTGCACCTGCCAGGTCTGGCTGGCGCTGTTCAGCAGTGCGCTCGACAGTGACGCCAGACGATGTTCGTTGGCGAGGTCCAGCCCGGATGAGTTTTGACGGTGTTCGCCATACAGCTCGCGCGGTAACGGGATTTTCGGGTGGGGCAGACCGACCGCACCTTCGCTACGTGCCAGAGCTTCCACGGCAGACACCGGGTCGGCCACCAGTTCGTCCAGCGGCAGGGTGGCATCGGCAATGCGGTTAACGAAGGAGGTATTCGCGCCGTTTTCCAGCAGGCGGCGCACCAGGTAGGCCAGCAGTGTTTCGTGTGTCCCGACCGGGGCATAAATGCGGCAAGGGCGGTTGAGTTTGCCATCGGCGACTTTCCCTACCACCTGCTCGTACAGTGGTTCTCCCATGCCATGCAGACACTGGAACTCATACTGGCCAGGATAGTAGTTGTTGCCTGCCAGCTGATAGATTGCCGCCAGAGTATGGGCGTTATGGGTGGCGAACTGCGGGTAAATCAGGTTCGGCACCGCCAGCAGTTTGCGGGCACAGGCAAGGTAGGAGATATCGGTATACACCTTGCGCGTGTAGACCGGGTAGCCTTCCAGTCCGTCCGTCTGGGCGCGTTTGATTTCGCTGTCCCAGTAGGCCCCTTTTACCAGACGGATCATCAGACGGCGACGGCTGCGTTGTGCCAGGTCGGTCAGATAGTCGATCACCATCGGGCAGCGTTTCATATAGGCCTGGATCACAAAACCAATGCCGTTCCAGCCTTCCAGCTCCGGTTCAAAGCAGAGTTTTTCCAACAGGTCGAGCGACAGCTCAAGGCGGTCGGCTTCTTCAGCATCGATATTGATACCGATATCGTAGCTGCGTGCCAGCAGCGTCAGTGATTTCAGGATCGGGTACAGCTCTTCCATCACGCGTTCATATTGCGCACGGCTGTAACGTGGGTGCAGCGCAGAAAGCTTGATGGAGATCCCCGGGCCTTCATAAATGCCACGACCGTTAGACGCTTTGCCGATGGCATGGATCGCCTGCTGATAGGAGAGCAGATAAGCTTTGGCGTCCTGCGCCGTCAGCGCTGCTTCACCCAGCATATCGTAGGAGTAGCGGAAACCGGTCTCTTCCAGCTTGCGGGCATTGGCCAGCGCTTCGGCGATGGTTTCCCCGGTGACGAACTGCTCGCCCATCAGGCGCATCGCCATATCAACCCCTTTACGGATCAAGGGCTCACCGCTTTTGCCGATAATCCGGTTGAGCGAGCGTGACAGATTGGCTTCGTTATGGGTCGACACCAGGCGGCCCGTAAACAACAGCCCCCAGGTGGCGGCATTGACGAACATCGACGGGCTGCGCCCAAGGTGAGAATGCCAGTTACCGTTGCTGATTTTATCGCGGATGAGGGCATCACGGGTCGGCTTGTCAGGAATACGCAGTAAGGCTTCGGCCAGGCACATCAACGCCACGCCTTCCTGGGAGGAAAGTGAGAACTCCTGGAGCAGACTTTGCACCATTCCGGCGCGCCCGCCCGCCCCTTTTTGGTGCCGGAGCTTGTCCGCCAGCTGATAAGCCAGGCGATGGGTGGACTCTGCCAGAGGCTGCGGTAAACGCGCTTGTTCCAGCAGCATGGGCACTGCTTCGGTTTCCGGGCGGCGCCAGGCGGATGTGATGGCGGCACGGGCGACCGACTGCGGCAGGATCTGCTCGGCAAAATCCAGGAAGGGCTGGTGCGTTTCTTCCGACGGGCGTACATCACTCTCTACAGCGAGGGTGCTGGTGGGGAGCTCGGCCAGCGTGGTGCCTTGTTCGATCTGTTGCAGATAGTTGAAAATGGCCTGCTTGATCAGCCAGTGCGGCGTACGGTCAATCTGCAGCGCGGCCTGTTTAATCCGGTCGCGTGTTGCATCGTCCAGTTTCACACCCATGGTAGTTGTGCCCATGCCTTACAGCTCCTGAATCAGTAGATAACAAATGATAGGGTGCAATATCACTGATGTTGCAACTTTGTGCAACCTCGTTAAATGTGACCCTCTCCTCAAACTTAAAAATGGGCTTTTTGTTAACGTACAAAAAGCGGCATGGATATTGCTGCAAGAAACTCGCCAGGTTCGTGAAAGCGCCGTTAAACCTGGTTTTTATGGGGTTGCTATTCGGGTGCAACCCGGTGAAGTGTGATGGAGTGCAACCTGCTGGCATTTAATAGTAACAACCTGGTGAAATGGATGTGCGAGCTGTGTTAAATCGTTTGTGCCACACAGCCGTTTACGGCAGGATACCGCCCCCCGGCTGGATGCCCCCCCCGTGCGCCGGTCTGCTTCGTTCCGGCAGATGACGCATATGCAGCCTCCCGCTGTGGAAACGAATAATAAGTGGAGAACTTAAATGACTGTAAGTACACCCATGATGGTGACATTTTGTGTTTATATTCTTGGCATGGTGCTGATTGGTTTCATCGCATACCGTTCAACGAAAAACTTTGATGACTATATTCTCGGTGGTCGTAGTTTAGGTGCTGTTGTGACGGCACTCTCTGCCGGTGCGTCCGATATGAGCGGCTGGCTGCTGATGGGCCTGCCGGGCGCTATCTTCCTTGCCGGGATTTCAAAAAGCTGGATCGCCATTGGCCTGACCCTGGGGGCGTATCTGAACTGGAAAATTGTCGCGGGCCGTTTGCGCGTGCAGACTGAGCATCACGGCAATGCCCTGACGCTGCCGGACTACTTCTCCAGCCGTTTTGAAGACACCAGCAAGCTATTGCGCGTGATCTCCGCCGTGGTCATCCTGATCTTCTTCACCATCTACTGCGCTTCTGGCGTGGTGGCGGGTGCGCGACTGTTCGAAAGCACTTTCGGTATGAGTTACCAGACAGCCCTGTGGGCCGGTGCCGCTGCCACTATCGTTTATACGTTCGTTGGCGGTTTCCTCGCAGTCAGCTGGACCGACACGGTGCAGGCCAGCCTGATGATTTTTGCCCTGATCCTGACGCCGGTGATGGTCATTCTTGCGGTCGGTGGTCTGGACGATGCGATGGTCGTGATCAAAGCCAAGAGCCTTGCCAATGTTGATATGCTGAAAAATCTCAACTTTGTGGCGATTATCTCCCTGCTGGGCTGGGGGCTGGGCTACTTCGGCCAGCCGCATATTCTGGCGCGTTTTATGGCGGCGGATTCTCACCGTTCTATTCGTACCGCGCGTCGTATCGGGATGATCTGGATGATTCTGTGCCTGGCGGGTGCTGTCGCCGTGGGCTTCTTTGGTATCGCCTACTTCCAGAACAACCCTGCACTGGCGGGCGAGGTTTCGCAGAATAGTGAGCGTATCTTTATTGAACTGGCGCGCATTTTGTTTAACCCATGGATTGCCGGGATCCTGCTGTCCGCAATTCTGGCGGCGGTGATGTCAACGCTCAGTTGCCAGCTGCTGGTGTGCTCCAGCGCACTGACGGAAGATCTGTATAAGAACTTCCTGCGTAAAGGGGCCAGCCAGCGTGAGCTGGTGTGGGTGGGGCGCTTGATGGTGCTGCTGGTGGCGGCAATTGCTATTGCGCTGGCCGCGAATCCGGACAACCGTGTACTGGGTCTGGTGAGCTATGCCTGGGCTGGCTTCGGTGCGGCATTTGGTCCGGTGGTTCTGCTCTCTCTTGTCTGGAGACGTATGACGCGTAACGGTGCACTGGCCGGGATGATCGTCGGTGCGGCGACCGTGCTGGTATGGAAACAATACGAATGGTTTGACCTCTACGAGATTATTCCAGGCTTCCTGTTCGGCAGTATCGCCATTGTGGTCTTCAGCCTGCTGGGCAAAGGGCCATCTGCCGCTGCTGAGCAGCGTTTTGATGCCGCTGAAGCCGAATATCAGGCCGACTAAGCTCTCCTCTTCGCTGGTGCCGCCCGGTACCAGCGAATCTTCCCCCTCTGCAATTCAGCCCGCTTTCCCGTTTTATGCCCTCGCTCCTGTCTGTCCGTCGGGAACGAGCGGGAGAAAGCCCTGTCGTCATCGTTACATTTGCTTAATTTTTCCCATCTCGCAAAACACGAAAATATCGTTCCGCCATCTTGTAATTAGTCGCCCGATAATGATAATCAATATCGTTTTTATTTTACTTATCTTTACTGGTTTTGACCTAATTTCACGCTTTGAGGTGTATGGCATGTTTGTCCCGTTTCTTATTATGTTACGCGAAGGATTGGAAGCGGCGCTGATTGTCAGCCTGATCGCCAGTTACCTGAAACGCACCCAGCGCAGTCAGTGGTTTGGTGCCATGTGGATTGGGGTGTTTGTTGCTGCCGCGCTGTGCCTTGCACTCGGCTGGTTTATCAATGAAACCACGGGCGAGTTCCCGCAGAAAGAGCAGGAGCTGTTTGAAGGCCTGGTTGCCGCCGTTGCCGTGGTGATCCTCACCTGGATGGTGTTCTGGATGCGTAAAGTCTCACGTAACGTAAAGGCACAGCTGGAAGAGGCTGTTGATAGCGCGTTACAGAAGGGCAACAGCAGCGGCTGGGCGCTGATCATGATGGTGTTCCTTGCCGTGGCGCGTGAAGGGCTGGAATCCGTCTTTTTCCTGCTGGCCGCGTTCCAGCAGGATGTGGGTTATGCGCCACCGTTGGGTGCGATGCTCGGCCTTGGCACTGCGGTGGTGCTGGGTATGCTGATTTACTGGGGTGGGGTGCGCCTTAACCTGGCCAGCTTCTTTAAATGGACCAGCCTGTTCATTATTTTCGTCGCTGCCGGACTGGCCGCAGGGGCGATCCGCGCCTTTCATGAAGCCGGGTTATGGAATCACTTCCAGGACGTGGCGTTTGATTTGAGTAACACCCTGACCACCCACAGCGTTGTTGGCACCTTACTGGAGGGCCTGCTGGGCTATCAGGAAGCGCCAAGCGTCAGTGAAGTCGCGGTGTGGTTTATCTATCTGATTCCTGCGTTGCTGCTGTTTGCACTGCCTGCGCGCTCTGTATCGACCTCTGCGCGTACCACGCGCTGAATCTGTCTGGCAGGCTGATGGTCTGCCGTTAACAACACTTTGACTGGGATGACTCAATGACCACACACTTTCGCCGCCACGCACTGAATGCTGCCCTGCTGGCCGCCCTGACTTCATCCGGCGCAGCGCTGGCTGCCGATATCCCACAGGTTAACGTCAGCGTGACCGATAAACAGTGTGAACCGATGACACTGACCGTGGATGCAGGCAAAACGCAGTTCATCATTAAGAACAACAGCCAGAAAGCGCTGGAGTGGGAGATTCTGAAAGGCGTAATGGTGGTGGAAGAGCGTGAAAATATCGCGCCATCCTTCACCCAGAAGCTGACCGCGAATCTGGAAGCGGGTGAGTACGATATTACCTGCGGCCTGCTGAGCAACCCGAAAGGCAAGCTGATCGTGAAAGCGAACGGCAGTAAAGTGAACGACGGCAAGCCGGATGTACTGCAACTGGTTGGGCCGATTGCTGATTATAAGCTGTATGTCACTCAGGAAGTGGCCCAGCTGGTCACCGGCACCAAAGCTTTCACTGATGCCGTGAAAGCGGGCGATCTGGCGAAAGCGAAAGCCCTGTTTGCGCCAACCCGTCAGCACTACGAGCGTATTGAGCCGATTGCTGAGCTGTTCTCCGATCTTGATGGCCGGATTGATGCCCGCGAAGATGATTTCGAGAAGAAAGCAGAGGACCCTAATTTCACCGGCTTCCACCGTCTGGAAAAAGTGTTATTTGCCGATAACACCACCAAAGGTATGGATAAATTCGCCGACCAGCTGTACAAAGATGTGCTGGATCTGCAGACCCGTATCAGTGAACTGGCTTTCCCTCCGGGCAAAGTGGTTGGCGGTGCTGCGGGTCTGATTGAGGAAGTCGCTTCCAGCAAAATTTCGGGTGAAGAAGACCGCTACAGCCGTACTGACCTGTGGGATTTCCAGGCCAACGTTGATGGCGCGCAGAAGATCGTCAACCTGCTGCGTCCGCTGGTGCAGAAATCTGACCCTGAACTGCTGGCGAAAGTGGACGGTAACTTCAAAAAAGTCGATACCATTCTGGCGAAGTACCGTACCAAAGACGGCTATGAATCTTACGAGAAATTGACTGATGCCGATCGCACGGCACTGAAAGGTCCTATTACGGCGCTGGCCGAAGACCTTTCCCTGCTGCGTGGTACGCTCGGTCTGGATTAATCAGAAATGGCAAAACCTGTTGACGGTGTGGCGTTAGCGTCACGTCGTCGTTTACTGAAAGGAATGGGCATCCTCAGTGGTGCCCTGGTAGTGGCGGGCGGTTGTCCGGTTCATGCGGCCAGTGACGAGAAAACCTCATCACCCGGAACGCTGTCACCTGGCGCCCGCCAGGAACGTCAGCCGTTCTATGGTGCGCATCAGGCGGGGATCACCACGCCGCAGCAGGCGGCGATGATGCTGGTGGCGTTTGATGTACTGGCCACGGACAAAGCCGATCTGGTGCGTCTGTTCAGGCTGTTAACCGACCGTATTGCGTTTCTGACCACCGGCGGTAAAGCCCCGCTGGTGACCAACCCGCAGCTGCCACCGATGGACTCCGGCATTCTGGGGGAGGATATCTACCCGGATAACCTCACCATTACCGTTTCTGTTGGTACCTCTTTGTTCGACGAGCGTTTTGGCCTGCAAGCGTTAAAACCGCTGAAATTACAGCGGATGACGCGCTTCCCTAACGATTCGCTTGATGCCAGCCTGTGCCACGGCGATGTGCTGCTGCAGATTTGTGCCAATACCAATGATACGGTCATCCACGCGCTGCGCGATATTATCAAGCATTCGCCGGATCTGCTGAGCGTACGCTGGCGGCGTGAAGGGTTTATCTCCGACCACGCAGCGCGCAGCAAAGGCAAAGAGACGCCGATTAATCTGCTGGGCTTCAAAGACGGTACGGCGAATCCGGACAGCACCGATAACAGTCTGATGGATAATATTCTGTGGGTCAGCAAAGCGCAGGGCGAACCGGCGTGGACGCTGGGCGGCAGCTATCAGGCGGCACGTATTATTCAGTTCCATGTGGAGTTCTGGGACCGTACGCCGTTACGTGAACAGCAAACCATCTTTGGTCGCGAGAAGCACAGCGGTGCGCCACTGGGGATGCACAAAGAGCACGATGTGCCGGACTACGTCAGCGATCCTAACGGAGATGTTATCCCAATGGATGCCCATATCCGTCTGGCGAACCCGCGTACGCCGGAAACGCAAAGCAGCCTGATGCTGCGCCGTGGTTACAGCTATTCTCTGGGTGTCTCTAACGCCGGACAGTTGGAAATGGGGCTGTTATTTGTTTGTTATCAGCACGATTTAGAAAAAGGTTTTCTGGCCGTGCAAAAACGACTTAATGGCGAAGCGCTGGAAGAATATATAAAACCGATCGGCGGGGGGTATTTCTTCGTTCTTCCCGGCGTTGCCGATGCCCAGCACTATCTGGCACAGGGATTGCTGGAGGCTTAATCTTAATTAGCGGATTAATCTTAATCCGCTAATTCTAAGCTCGTTATGCTGGGATGATTCTTAGCATCAATAAAATCAAACTGATTAAAAATCACACAACCCATCTTCGCCACCTCGCCATTGTTAATAAACATATAATTATAACTTCATGATTTTAAATGCATTCATCTGAATGTCATAATAACGTTAAAAAAAGTGTTGCATTTCTTCGCTAATATGAAGAATATGAAATTGCTGTTGATTTTCGCATATAGTTTTCCACTCTGGAGATAGCGAATGCAGAAGTCCTTTACCGGGCCAGTCGTCAAAAAGTCTCATATCGCGAATATTTGCGAGGAAAACATTTCCTCTTCAGCTTTCTCTTCTTTCACAACTCAACGGCTACTCAATTCCTTTAACCCTTACCGGTGCATGGCGGGCATGATTTCTGCTGTGCATTTGTTTCAACGGCCAGACAAGGCTTAAAAGGAAGCCACGACCTCTAAAGCGTTCACGTAATCGCATCGATATACCGATGCGGGAAATGAAACCAACTGTAAGGTGCCACTATGGGAAGACAGAAAGCAGTGATCAAAGCGCGTCGTGAAGCAAAACGTGTGCTTCGTAGCGATTCACGCAGTCATCGTCAGCGTGAAGAAGAATCGGTCACCTCGCTGGTGCAGATGGGTGGGCTGGATTCCATTGGTATGGCTCGCGATACCCGCGACCATTCACCGATTGAAGCCAGAAATGAAGCTCAGGCGCACTATCTCCACGCCATAGAAAACAAAAAGCTGATCTTTGCCACCGGTGAAGCCGGATGCGGTAAAACCTGGATCAGCGCTGCGAAAGCAGCCGAGGCCCTGATACATAAGGATGTCGACAGGATCATAGTGACTCGTCCGGTCCTTCAGGCAGATGAGGATTTGGGATTCCTGCCCGGAGATATCTCCGAGAAATTTGCCCCGTACTTCCGGCCAGTATATGACGTTCTGGTTAAACGTCTGGGATCGTCCTTTATGCAGTACTGCCTGCGCCCCGAAATAGGCAAAGTGGAAATTGCGCCTTTTGCCTATATGCGCGGTCGTACCTTCGAGAACGCGGTGGTTATTTTGGATGAGGCGCAGAATGTCACCGCAGCCCAAATGAAAATGTTCTTAACTCGCCTTGGAGAAAACGTCACGGTCATCGTTAACGGTGATATCACCCAGTGTGACTTGCCGGCTCATGTGAAGTCTGGCCTCAGCGACGCGATGGCGCGCTTCGAGGAAGACGAGATGATTGGTGTGGTGCGTTTTGATAAAGAGGACTGTGTGCGTTCAGAGCTTTGCCAACGAGCACTGCTTGCTTACAGTTAATCAGAGATGAAAGCGGGGCGGTCTGCGATCGCCCCGTACGAATCAAAGCCCGGCAGTGCCGGGCTTTTTTTGTTTATTTATCGATGCCGAAACCCTGTTTCAGGATAGCCGGCTGAACGTTCGGGAAATAGATATTCTGATAATAGCTGGCGGTGTTGTTGCCCCAGTTATCACCATCGGTACGCCCGGTACTGTTCCAGTGTGCCACCAGAACTTCGTTGTAAGCTTTAATCACGTCTGGCAATGAGGTGCTGTCATAACGTTCTTCGTGACGGAAGCCTGCCAGCGACATGCGGGGCTTCTGCACGGCGGGTTCATCGACATAGCCCAGTACCACGCCCGCCACCGGGAAGGTCAGTTCAGGCAGATTCAGCAGCTCAATCATGGCTTCGGGTTCACGGCGGATCCCGCCAATCGGCACTACGCCCAGCCCGTGTGAACGGGCCGCCGTCATCACCGCACCCAGCGCGATACCAATATCAGTCGATCCAGAGATCAGGCTTTCCAGGCTTTCATGCGCAATCTGCGTTTTACCTTCTGCGGCAATACCCTGCTGGCTTTTGTACATATCCAGCACGAAGGTGATAAATACCGGTGCTTTTGCGATCCACGGTTGGCCACCGGCGATTTCGGCAATGCGGGCGCGGGTAGCGGCATCGCGTACAACAACCAGTGATACCTGCTGCGAGTTGACGGAGGTCGGTGCAAGCCACGCTGCTTCAACAATGTCATCAATAATGCTGTCGGCGACAGGTTTATCAAGGTAGCTACGATCGCTGCGATGGCTTTTCAGCAGTTGGGTAATATCATTCATGGGATACCTGGCTGTTATAAGAGGTGAGAATAAAGGGGGTCAAGATAATAAATGTGGAGGATATTCGAGTAGTCCGTTTGTGCGGCAGATCACATTTATTGTTTTGACGGGGTCATCCCTGATACCTCGTCCCGGGTCGGGCATGCCCGACCCCTACGTACAGGCATTATTCTTGAATAGGGCGAGACTCGTACCTTCCCTGATGTAGGGGCGAGGCATGCCTCGTCCAGGTCGGGCATGCCCGACCCCTACGTACAGGCAAAAAAAATGCCTGAACTTTCGTTCAGGCATTCTCTTAGAATATGGTGGTGAGAGAGGGGTTCGAACCCTCGATACGTTGCCGTATACACACTTTCCAGGCGTGCTCCTTCAGCCACTCGGACACCTCACCATATTTTACTGCCGTCACCCACAGGGGGTAACGGGGCGGTACTATAGGCAGTCGCCGTTAATGGGTCAAGTAGTATTTTTCCCTATGGTTCTATTCGCTTAACTCATGAGCAGTCGCAAAATTCCATCATCAGCATACCCGGCGATGAAATCTCCCTGTCACGTGGCTGACACGAAAATGAAATAGTTGTATCGCAGACTGTGGCGCAGAAACATTAAGTTAAATTTATTCATGGAGATCGCCAACAATGAAACACAAAGCCTTTGCCCTTTCCCTGCTGACCTCGCTGATTTGCTCCTCTGCCGTGGCGGATATTGCCACCTGGAATCGTGCCGCACAGGGGGATATCACCCAGCCCGGTGGTGCACGCCGCCTGACCGGTGATCAGACCGAGGCAATTAAAGCCTCGTTAAACAATACCACGGCGAAAAATGTCATTTTGCTGATCGGCGATGGCATGGGTGACTCTGAAATCACGGCAGCGCGTAACTATGCAGAAGGCGCGGGCGGTTTCTTTAAAGGTATTGATGCGCTGCCGCTGACCGGGCAGTACACCCATTACTCGCTGGATAAAAAAAGCCATAAACCCGACTACGTCACCGATTCTGCGGCTTCTGCCACCGCCTGGGCCACCGGGGTAAAATCCTATAATGGCGCCATCGGCGTGGATGTGAACGGTAAAGATTATCCTTCACTGCTGGAACTGGCTAAAGCCGCCGGTAAAGCCACGGGTAACGTATCTACCGCCGAACTGGAAGATGCCACCCCGGCCGCGCAGATTGCCCATGTTACCTCACGTAAATGCTATGGCCCGGTGAAAACCAGCGAACTCTGTGCCACCAACGCGCTGGAAAAGGGCGGTAAAGGTTCCATCGCTGAGCAATTGCTGAATGCCCGCGCGGACGTCACTTTCGGCGGCGGTGGGAAAACCTTCAGTGAGACGGCGAAAGCGGGCGAATGGCAGGGCAAAACTCTGCAAGAGCAGGCGAAGCTGCGCGGCTATCAGCTGGTGAGCGATCTCGCGGGGATGAACGGCCTGAGCGAAGCGGGCGACGATAAGCCGGTACTGGGGCTGTTTGCTGACGGCAATATGCCGGTGCGCTGGAAAGGGCCGAAAGCCACTTATCACGGTAACCTGGACGGGAAACCGATCACCTGTGAAGTGAATGCGGAACGTCCGGCATCAACGCCAACCCTGGCCCAGATGACCGATAAAGCCATCTCACTGCTAAGCAGCAAGCCGCAGGGCTTCTTCCTTCAGGTGGAAGGGGCATCTATTGATAAGCAGGATCATGCGGCTAATCCGTGCGGCCAGATTGGTGAAACGGTCGATCTGGATGAAGCGGTACAAAAGGCGCTGGAATTTGCGCGTAAGGACGGCAACACACTGGTGATTGTCACCGCTGACCATGCGCACTCCAGCCAGATCATTGCCAATGACAGCAAGGCACCGGGCCTGACGCAGACGCTGATCACTAAAGATGGCAGCCCGATGACCATCAGCTACGGCAATTCGGAAGAAGATTCTCAGGGCCACACCGGCACGCAACTGCGCATTGCGGCATATGGTCCTCATGCGGCGAATGTGGTCGGTCTGACCGATCAAACCGATCTGTTCTATACCATCAAGGCTGCTCTGGCGATCAAGTAACGATAAGGTGGGCGACGAACGGTGCGTCGTCGCCATCCTGATGCTGGTTAACGTGACTGCTGGCAGATGTGGAGTACCTCTGAAAAAGGGATGCACACAGAGCGACTCTTCTCTGAACCTGTGGCGTGTTGCAGGATTTTCTTTATAAAAGGCCGGATTTGCTTCACGAACAATCTGGCCTCTTTATCATCAAACAGATAACCCATGACCTTGTCTTCCTGAACGCACAACGCCAGATGGCCCGCACTGCCATCGGAATAGGTGAAATTGATATCCTGCAGGGTACGCGTAAAAATGCCCGCGCACTCCATCTTCCTCCCTTCCTCGTAATACAGGTCTATCAGCAAGGCATTCGTTGGCAAATCTGGCCAGCCTTCATACAGGGGCGGTAACACAGTGATATCCGTTTGTGGCTGACAGGTCCGTTTTTTCTGCTCTTCCTGGAAGGCCTTTTCACCGTCCTGCGACATCGCCTCATTATAAATCACCAGGTAGATTTCCCTGTCTTCAGCATCGGTGGGGCGCAGGCGTTCAAATGCGTGAATCGGTGCCGATGCGGTTCGGCTGGCTCGCCGCTGTGACCATCGCAGCTGGGCCAGTTGCAGGTCTTTATCGCTAATGTCGCGTGATGCTTCCCACTGCGCGGCAAACCATTGATGGATAGCTGCGATCTGCCCGGGGTCCTCGGTTAACAGTCCGGCTTCATCCCACCAGGACTGCTCGCTGCCTTCAAGATTTAATCCGTTAGCGGAAAAATTGGCCGAACCGACCAGCGCCTGTTTCGCCCCGGCGATGACTTTGGCATGCAGTTTGTCCGACTGGCGTATTGTCACGCCCGGCTTATCACGCAGCGCTTTGATCACCTGGGGATTGGTGGCGCCGCTGTCTACATTACAAATCAGCCTGGCGCGCTGACCGACGCGTGGGCAGATCATCGTGTCTGCCCCTTTTCCCCAAAATGCCACTGCCGCAAGCAGTTCTTCTTCGTCTGCTGCCAGCGATGTAACCGCCTGTTGATAATCTGAAGATGTTAAAAACATCGTATTCCCTCTTTATCATGCCAATAAGGCGCTGCCCGACATCAATAAAACATGTTCCTGTTTCGGGCGTCTCGCTATTATCAATGTAATGCCCCCTTTTCAGGAACATTTCCATGGCGCTAACTCTGCTTCGCGTACGTGATGGCCACGGCGCAACGGTGTCATTTTCTGAACTTCTTTTCGACCTGATTTACGTTTTCGCGGTCACTCAACTTTCCCATTATCTTCTGCATCATTTGACGCTCACTGGCGCACTGGAAACCCTGCTGCTGTGGTTTGCCGTCTGGCTCGCCTGGCAGTATACCGCGTGGGTCACCAACTGGTTCGATCCTGAAACCCGACAAATTCGCCTGCTGCTGTTTGGTGTGATGCTGTTGGGCCTGTTTGCCTCTTCAGCACTGCCGCAGGCATTCGGTGAACGCGGCTGGATATTTGCACTGTTTTACGTTGCGATGCAGGTTGGGCGCAGCGCTGTCACATTATGGTTACTGCCCGCGGGGCATTTGCTGCGGCGTAATTTCCAGCGCATCCTCGGCTGGATGTGTATTTCTGGGGTGTTCTGGCTGTGGGGTGGCATTGCAGAAGGGCCGGAACGCCTGATCCTGTGGGGGATAGCGGTGGCCTGCACCTACTTCTCACCGATGTTCGGTTTCCCGCTGCCGGGCCTGGGCCGTTCAGACAGCAGCAGTGAATGGACCATAGAAGGGCACCATCTGGCGGAGCGTTGCCAGCTGTTTGTTATTGTCGCACTGGGTGAAACCATTCTGATTACCGGTGCAACGCTGAGTGAAACCGACGTGTGGGATGCGCCGATTATTATTGCCTCGCTGGTGGCTTTTATCGGCAGCCTGGCAATGTGGTGGGTCTATTTCGATACCAGCAGCAAGGCAGGCAGTCATGCTATACAACATGCGGATAATCCGGGACAGATGGGTGCCTGCTTCCATTATGTTCATGTGGTGCTGGTCGGCGCGATTATTGTCTGCGCCGTAGCCAATGAGCTGGTGATCGCCCATCCTGATGGACATATCGACATGGCCGCCGCCGCCGTTTTGCTGCTCGGCCCGGCGGTCTATCTGCTGGCCAATGCGATTTATAAACTGATGGTCTACGGCCGGTTTCCGCTGTCGCATATTGTCGGGCTGGTGGCGCTGGCCGGATTAATTCCTGTGGTGTTTATCACCGACAGGTTGATGGTGAATGGTCTCACCACGGTGATTATGATCGTGGTCGCCGGATGGGAGAGCGTTTCACGGCGGTCGGGTTAGTGGCATGGGCGTGGTCTGCAAATCATGTCGCTCGTTTGCATGGAAGAGCACATTTATTGTTTTGACGGGATCATTCCTGATGCCTTGTTGCGGGTCTGGCATGCCCGACCCCTACGTACAGGCATTATTCTTGATTAGGGTGAGACTCGTACCCTCTCTGATGTAGGGGCGAGGCATGCTTCGTCCCGGGTCGGGCATGCCCGACCCCTACGTACAGGCATTATTCTTGAATAGGGCGAGACTCGTACCCTCCCTGATGTAGGGGCGAGGCATGCCTCGCCCGGGTCGGACAGGCAAAAAAATGCCTGAACTTTCGTTCAGGCATTCTCTTAGAATATGGTGGTGAGAGAGGGGGATCACTCGCGCCATCCCTGGCGCTCGCCCTGCGGGCAGCCTGCGGCTGTGCAAAACGGCTATCCTGCCGTTTTGTCGAACCCTGGCGAGGGTTCTTCACTCCCTCTCTCCACGGAATGACAGGCAAAAAAAATGCCTGAACTTTCGCTCAGGCATTCTCTTAGAATATGGTGGTGAGAGAGGGGTTCGAACCCTCGATACGTTGCCGTATACACACTTTCCAGGCGTGCTCCTTCAGCCACTCGGACACCTCACCATATTGTTGTCACAACCGGGTTGCTGACGGGCGCTAATGTAGGGAAAACTGCGGTTGCGGTCAACACTGATTCCCGAAATATGCGTGCGTTTAGTCAGTTTTAAATCACTTTGCTGCTTAAAACGGCAGTGGGAAGACTTCATCCGCTGTTAAGCGGGTTACGCGCGGATCATGGCCTGATAATTTCACACTGTGCAGGCCACCGGACGGACGCCCGGCTAAAGTTTCACTTGCCAGCCGTCGCATTTTCCACGAGCTTAAGCAAAAAACAGGAGAAAAAACGTGGATATCATTTTTTATCACCCCTTTTTCAAGGCAGAGACCTGGATCAACGGTTTGCAGCAACGTCTGCCTCATGCCCGCATTCGTCAATGGCAGGTGGGAGACAACGGCCCGGCCGACTATGCGCTGGTGCGCCAGCCACCCGTTGAAATGCTTCAGGGGCGCGAGCTGAAGGGGGCGTTTGCGCTGGGCGCGGGCGTTGACGATATCCTGGGGCAGCTGCGTGAGCACCCTGAGATGCTGGCCCCGGGCGTGCCGCTGTTCCGCCTGGAAGATACCGGAATGGGGCGTCAGATGCAGGAGTACGCGGTGTATCACGTGCTCGGCTGGTTCCGCCGCTTTCCTGAATATCAGAAACAGAAAACCGAAACGCTCTGGCATCACCTGCGTAACCGTAAGCGCGATGAGTTCTCTGTCGGCATCCTCGGTGCTGGCGTATTGGGCCGCAGCGTCGCGCAAAGCCTGCTGGCATGGGATTTTCCGGTCAGTTGCTGGAGCCGCTCACCGAAACAGATCGACGGGGTTAGCAGTTTCCATGGCGAGCAGCAGTTAGGCGACTTCCTCTCTTCTACGCAGGTACTGATCAATCTGCTGCCTAATACGCCACAGACCGAAGGGATCCTCAATCGCCAGTTGCTCAGCCAGCTCAAACCCGGCGCGTTTTTGCTGAACCTTGCACGCGGTGCGCATCTGGTGGAAGCCGATCTGCTCGCCGCAATGGAAGCGGGCGAGGTGAGCGCTGCCGCACTGGACGTGTTTAATCACGAACCGCTGCCGGCCGAACATGCTTTCTGGTCGCATCCTGATATTGCGATTACGCCCCATAATGCGGCTGTAACCTTACCAGACGAAGCTATGGACTACATTGCACAGGCTATACTGCGACGTGAGAATGGCGAGATGCCAGAAGGGCGCGTTGATATCAGCCGCGGCTATTAATATAAAGGAGAAAACCGATGTATCCAGTTGACCTGCATATGCACACTGTGGCCAGCACTCATGCCTACAGTACGCTGCGTGACTACGTGTTACAGGCACAAACCTGTGGCGTCAAACTGCTGGCGATCACCGACCACGGCCCGGATATGGCCGATGCGCCGCACTACTGGCACTTCGTAAATATGAAGGTCTGGCCACGGGTGATTGATGGCGTGGGCATACTGCGCGGGATAGAAGCGAACATCAAAAATAATCAGGGTGAGATTGATTGCAGCGGGCCGATGCTCGACTCGATTGATATTATCGTAGCCGGTTTTCACGAACCGGTGCTGGCCCCGCAGGATAAAGCGAGCAATACCGAAGCGATGATCGCCACGATGGCGAACGGACTGGTGCATATCATCAGTCATCCGGGCAACCCGAAATATCCCATCGATATTCGGGCCGTTGCCGAAGCGGCAGCGAAGTATGATGTTGCACTGGAGCTGAATAACTCCTCGTTTACCACCTCCCGCGTGGGCAGTGAACCTAACTGTCGTGCCGTAGCCGCCGCTGTGCGTGATGCCGGTGGCCGTCTGGCGCTGGGGTCGGATTCGCATACCGCGTTTACCCTTGGTCACTTCGACCACTGCCTGCGCATTATGCGCGAGGTGGATTTTCCAGAGGATCGCGTGTTAAATGTCACGCCACGCCGCCTGCTGGACTTTTTACAACAGCGCACCGGCAGGGAAATTGCTGAATTCGCTGATTTGTGACGGTGTCACATATTACCTTTAACGGAACTGAAACACATGAATGAGTTTTCCATCATCTGCCGCATCCTGGGCTCGCTGTATAATCGTCAGCCTCAGGACCCGCTGCTGGTCCCTCTGTTTACCCTGCTGCGCGAAGGCAAACTGCAGCAGCACTGGCCGCTGGAGCAGGACGAACTGTTAACCCGCTTACAGCAGAACTGCGATCCCGCGCTGCTGGCGTCTGACTATAATGCGCTGTTTGTAGGCCCGGAATGCAAGGTGTCACCGTACGGTTCTCAGTGGGAAAATGGCCCGCAGGAAGCCGAAGTGCGGGCGTTTCTCAGCCAGCGTGGGATGCCGCTAACTGATGCGCCTGCCGATCATATTGGTGCCTTGCTGCTGGCATCGTCCTGGCTGGAAGATCAGTCTGAGGTCGATGAGTACCAGGCGCAGATCCAGCTGTTTGATGAGTTCCTGATGCCGTGGGTCGGTGCTTTCCTCGGAAAAGTGGAGGCACATGCGGGCAGCGCATTTTACCGCACGCTGGCGGCCATCAGCCGCGAAGCGTTGCAGGCGATGCGTGATGAACTGGAAGACGAGCAGGCGTAAGCGTCGGGCATCGTGATCCCGGTCGAGGCGTGCCTCGACCCTACGGAGAGGGTAATAACCATGCAGGGGTCAGGCATTCATGCCCCGACCCTACGGCGAGGGTAATAACCATGCAGGGGTCAGGCATTCATGCCCCGACCCTACGGCGAGGGTAATAACCATGCAGGGGTCAGGCATTCATGCCCCGACCCTACGGCGAGGGTAATAACCATGCAGGGGTCAGGCATGCCTGACCCGTGCGGGTCCACTCCGCCGCTGCCGAACCGAACGGTGAAGGGGTTTTTGACCAGTTCAGCGGCATCCCCGGCAGCCAGAAGGGTGAACGCAGACGGTAAGCTACCCCCCATTGAGAAATAACGGCTTCGGCATCGTCGTCCTGAACCTGTCGCGGTCCAAGCCCTGCGGGCTGCGCATCCTGTGGATAGGGCGCATCCGTCAGCAGGCAGGCGGTGCGCGCCAGTGACAGACGGGCAGTAAACCCGGTGTTATGCAGCAGGCGCTGGCGTAATCCTTCCAGTACAGCGGCTGCCATTATATAGCCGGTGGCGTGGTCCAGTGCCTGCACGGGTAACGGCACCGGCGCATCGCTGCCCTGCCACAGGCGGCCGCGCTCGGCGATGCCGCAGGCCATCTGTACCAGACTGTCAAATCCACGGCGATTGCGCCACGGCCCGGTCCAGCCCCAGGCATTCAGGCTGACATCGACCAGCCCCGGCCTGATACGTTGCAGCGTTTCCGTGTCATAGCCCAGATTGCTGAGCGCATCGGCGCGGTAACCGTGCACCAGTACATCGCTCTGGCTGAGCAATTTTTCAAACTGCTGTCGCTCTTCGCTGGATTTCAGGTCAAGCCGTGCGCAGCGTTTTCCCAGGCTGATCTCTTCTTCCAGCGACGGCTCCTGCCAGCCGGGTGGGTCAATGCGCAGGACCTCTGCGCCCAGCCCGGCGAGAAAGCGAGTGGCCACCGGCCCGGCAATGATGCGCGTCAGGTCGAGTACGCGTACGCCGAGCAGCGGACGGGCGGGAAGCAGACGCCAGGTTGGTGCCGGGCCACAGGCCTGAAGGGTTTGTTCGATAAGCGCTTCCCGGCTGACGCTCTGGCCCTGAGCATGCTGCTGCCATTCGCTGAAACTGCGCAGGGCAGCGGCGCAGCCTCCGGCATCCACCACGGCCTGCTCAAGATCGCTGCCTGTCCATTGCGCGACGGCTGCCGCCAGCGTCTGACGGTCGGCGTGTTTCCCCAGCACCTTTTCCATCGCGGCCCGGTGATGCGGGGCGTTGGTGTGCAGGCGGATCCAGCCGTTCTCTGTGGCGTAATCCCCGGCGAAGGGATCCCACAGTGGCGGCATCTGACGATTGACCGGGCGAAGGGCATGCTGGAACCAGCGTGAAGCCAGCATCCCGTCCACCTCCAGCGAAGACGGGTTTCCCGTCAGGCTGGCTGCGGCCTGAGCGGCCAGCCCGATACTGGTGGCGGCGAGCTCACTGACCGGATAAGCCGATACCAGCGCCCGATCGCCGCGGATCGTGAGTGAGGGCAGAGGTGAACTGTTGTTACGCAGTCCGTGCCACAGCTGTTGCCATAGCGCATCGCTCAGGCGGTTATCCATCTGACTCTCCTTACAGGGTTTCAGGGCCGGGTACGGTTTTTCCTGTGGCGGTCATAACGAAAGCGCGGCAAGCGTGCATGCATTTTCAGGTTACGCAGGTTAATCACCGCAATCGCCGTGCCGACAATCACCAGCACGCCACCCATCGCCTTAAAACTGTTCATGCTGTCGCCCAGTACCACCACGCCCATAATCACCGCCAGCACCGGCGTCAGCAGTGAGTACGGCATAATCAGGTTGACGTTGTAATGCTTCAGCAGGCTGTACCACAGCGAGTAGGCCACAATGGAGGAGCCAATCGCACTGAAAAGAATGCCAAACCAACCCCGCCATGAAGAGTGTAGCAGCAGATTGAGTTGGTCAGATTCGACCACCCAGGAGGCACATCCCACCAGCGGGATGGCAAAAAAGGAGAGCCAGCCGGTCAGCGTCAGCGGGCTGATGGCCGGGGATTTTTTCACGATCATATTGCTGATGGCCCAGCCGAAGGCGCTAAGTAACAGCAGCAGCAGCACCCACCCGTTGGGGATGGTCGGGCTGCCGGCCAGCACCACAACGCCGCTGAGTGACAGAGCAATGCCCAGCAGCTGCACCAGCCGCAGTTTTTCTTTCAGCAGCACCATCGCCAGCAACATGGCGATCGGCGTACCCAACTGCACGATCACCGCCGCCGTTCCGGCATCGGTATAGCTGAGGCTGACAAACAGCAGGGCGAAATGCATAAAGCCGAACGTAAAGCCGAGCGGCACAAGATAGAGGAGCTGCTGGCGGGTCACGCGGGTAAAAGGCACCAGGATTAATGCCACCACCACAAAGCGCATGGTAATCATCAACAGAGGCGGCAGGTCGAGCAGCCCCCATTTAATGGCGATGTTATTAAATGCCCAAATGGACACCACCAGCAAAATCAGCAAAAAATGACGCAGAGCCACTGCACAGTCCTTAGCAAACGAAGTAGTCACGATAATCATGGCATGAAATGCACCAAATGAGGCGCTGAACTCCGTAGTTTTTTTAGCAGCCTCTGGCGCAAACCAGGCGAAAATCGAAGGGCTTAACCCGATGCTTTGTTTAAAGAATGCCAGAAAATGTTATGAGACAGGTTCGTGACAAGCTGCCATGATAATCACCGGGGTGAGCGACTCCGCCGAGATTCGAGGATTGAGCAAGATGACCGTGAGACTTCCGTTAGCCATTATCCAGCTTGAAACACCGCCGCAGGCGGTCAGCACCCTTGTCGGGGAGCAGAAGCAATGGTTCGTTGATGCGCTGAATCTGTCCGTGGAGGACTATATTGTGGTGCGCCCGGACCTGGGCGAACCTTTACCGGCGCTGGAGACGATTTCTGCGGCCATTCTCAGTGGCTCCTGGGCGATGGTCACCGATCATGCTGAATGGAGTGAGCGTACCGCCGCCTGGGTACGCCATGCGGTGGCAGAACAGTTACCGCTGCTGGGTGTCTGTTACGGACATCAGCTGATGTCTTATGCGCTGGGCGGTGAAGTCGGCGATAACCCTAATGGTTGGGAACGCGGCCTGACGGCACTGGAAGCGCGCGCCGAGAGCCATCACGATCCGCTTCTGGCATCGTTGCCAACGCAGTTCTCGGCCTGGCTGTCGCACCGTCAGTCGGTGCTCACGCCGCCGCCGGGTGCCCAGGTGCTCGCGGCTTCTGCACAGGACGGTTGCCAGATTATTCGCTACTCGGCGCAGGCATTATCGGTGCAGTTTCACCCGGAATTCACCGCCGAGATCATGACGGCCTGCCTGAAAAACAGCCTGAAAGATGCCGAGATCGACCACCTGGTGCCTGCGCGAGCGGAGCCGGAGTGGCCGCGTCAGTTACTGCGCGATTTTTGGCAGCAGGGTCTGCCGGTGGCAAAACGCGCCTGACCCGCTAAAGCCGCCGGGATAGCCTCTACCCGGCGGAAGTTCGTGCGCTTTCAGTCATCATGAACACCCTGTGCGCTACCTCACACCGCCTTGCTAAAATCCTGATTTCCTTTCGATGCCGTCACAGTTTATTGCCGGGCAATCTGACAAGCTCACTTTTGTCGATAATGTTAATAATGAGTTATTTTATTGTTAACGGCGAAGTCGCTACGGCGATATCTTTCTACAGGAGAGCGATGATGCGCTATGCATATCCGGGCAGTAAAGAGTCACTGATTACCCTGAAGCCGCAGTATGGCAATTACATCAACGGGGAATTCTCCGCGCCCGTGAACGGTGCTTACTTCACGAATACCTCCCCGGTCAATGGATCGGTGATTGGCGAATTTCCCCGGTCTGACAAAGACGACGTTGAAAAAGCTCTGGATGCGGCGCACGCCGCTGCCGATGCCTGGGGAAAAACATCGGTGCAGTCGCGCTCTCTGACGTTGTTGAAAATTGCCGATCGTCTGGAACAGCATCTGGAAACCCTGGCCGTGAATGAAACCTGGGATAACGGCAAACCAGTCCGTGAGACGCTGGCCGCTGACCTGCCGCTGGCGGTGGATCATTTCCGCTATTTCGCCGGATGCCTGCGCGCTCAGGAGGGCACAGCGGCAGAGATTGATGAATTTACTGCGGCCTACCATTTCCATGAACCGCTGGGCGTGGTGGCGCAAATCATCCCGTGGAATTTCCCCTTGCTGATGGCGGCGTGGAAACTGGCACCCGCGCTGGCGGCGGGCAACTGCGTGGTGCTGAAACCGGCTGAGCAGACGCCATTGTCGATCACCTTGTTTGTTGAACTGATAGGCGACCTGCTGCCCAAAGGCGTGCTGAATGTGATCCACGGATTTGGCCGCGAAGCGGGTGAAGCGCTGGCGTCCAACCCGCGTATCGCCAAAGTCGCTTTTACCGGCTCAACCGCCACAGGCGGACATATTCTTGAACTGGCGGCGAAAAACCTGATCCCGTCCACCGTGGAGTTGGGCGGTAAATCGCCGAACATCTTCTTTGAAGACATTATGCAGGCCGAACCGTCCTTTATTGAGAAAGCCGCCGAAGGGGTGGTGCTGGGCTTCCTCAACCAGGGCGAGGTCTGTACCTGTCCGTCACGTGCTCTGGTACAGGAGTCGATTTACGAACCCTTTATGGCCGCGGTGATGAAACGGGTGAAAACCATCAAACGCGGTGACCCGATGGATACCGATACCATGGTTGGTGCGCAGGCTTCACAGCAGCAGTTCGATAAAATCCTCTCTTACCTGGAGATTGCTCAGAAAGAGGGCGCTGAAATTTTGGCGGGCGGCGGGGTGGAAAAACTGGAGGGCGATCTTGCCACCGGTTACTACATTCAGCCAACCTTACTCAAGGGGGACAACAGCATGCGTGTCTTCCAGGAGGAGATCTTCGGACCGGTGGTCGGGATTACCACCTTTAAAGATGAGGCTGAGGCGATTGCGATTGCCAATGATTCTATTTACGGCCTTGGCGCGGGGGTCTGGACGCGTGATATCAACCGTGCTTACCGCGTAGGGCGGGCGATTAAGGCCGGGCGCGTGTGGACCAACTGTTACCACCTCTATCCGGCACATGCTGCGTTTGGTGGGTATAAGAAATCGGGTATTGGCCGCGAGACGCATAAAATGATGCTCGATCACTACCAGCAGACCAAAAACCTGCTGATCAGTTACAGCATTCAACCGCTGGGTTTCTTCTGAGTGTCTTGGCCGGGGCCCCCCCGGCCATCTCCGTTTGCTTCCTTCCTTCCTTCCTTCATCAACCACTAGCTGGCGTGACGCTGATTAATTAACTGTGGGATCTGCTCTTTAGGCACTGCTTCAGAGAACAGAAAACCCTGCAGCTGGTTACAGCCCGCGCGGGCCAGCGCATTCATCTGCCCGGATGTTTCCACGCCTTCAGCGGTTACGATCAATCCCATTGCATGGCCCAACTTCACCACGGATTCGATGATGGCGCTGGAATTACTGGTCACGCCGAGCGACTGGGTGAACGAGCGGTCAATTTTGATTTTGTCCACGGCAAAATGACTGAGGTAGTTGAGGCTGGAATAACCCGTGCCGAAGTCATCAAGGGCAATGCGGAACCCGGCTTCGCGCAGCTCATCGATAATCGCCTTCGCCATTTTTTCATCGTCAATCAGCACGCCTTCGGTGATCTCCAGCTCGATGTTTGACGGGGAAATCTGCTCTTTCCTGACGATAGCCTTGATGCGGTCGACAAAGCCCAGCGATCGAAACTGCAACGGGGACACATTGACAGCAAGGGTTAAATCCGGCCACAGGCGGGCAACGCGGCAGGCTTCACGCAGCACCCACTCTCCGAGCTGGGTGATCAGCCCAATATCTTCCGCTATCGGGATAAACTCCGTCGGCGAGATCATACCGTGAACCGGATGTTGCCAGCGCATCAGTGCCTCCAGCCCCACGACTTTTTCCCCACTGATATCCATCAGAGGCTGGTAATAGACGTTCAGACCGTCTTTGGTCTTCAACGCATGCCGCAGGTCAGCGCCGATCTGTTGGCGAGTTTTGAGGGACTCATCCATCGACCTTTCAAACAGGCGGTACTGTCCGCGTCCCTGATTTTTCGCTTCATACAGCGCGATATCCGCTTTGCGCATTATCTCCATCCGTTCCGTAGCATCGTCAGGCGCCAGTACCACGCCAATGCTGATACCCACCCAGGTTTCATTTCCCAGTAGAGTAAAGGGATGTCTCATCACGTCGAGAATTCGCTGGCATAGCGCAGTGGCCTCCTGCGTTGAGGTGATGTCTTTTTGAATAATGACAAATTCATCACCCCCCAGGCGACCCACGGTGTCGATATGACGCACCAGTCCGTTCAGACGATGGGCGACCTCAATAATCAGTTCATCACCGGCCTGATGCCCATAGGTGTCATTGATGATTTTAAAACGATCGAGATCGAGCAGCAGCACCGCCACCTTATCCTTCTGCCGGGAGACGCGCACCAGAGCCTGGGTCATGCGTTCTTCCACCAGTGCCCGATTAGGCAGACCGGTCAGCACATCATGAAATGCCAGATGCTGTGCCTGCGCTTCGCTGGCACCCAGCTGGAGGAGGGAGTCTGAGAGGCGCATCGATGACACCCACAGCCGACGTATCATCAGAATACAAATCAGGGTGATCACCAGCGACACCAGCAGCACCAGCGGTGTAATCACCTTCAGCATACGTGATCCGGGGCGGTCAGCCTGCCATTGCAGGTTGCCAATCGGGACCCCGTCGAGAGAGGTCAGCGCATAATGGCCGCTCTCGGTGACGGGCGTAAGACCGTCGGTAAAATGCAGGCCGTGCAACAGGCTCCGCTGGGCCAGTGTCTCCAGCCAGGCGCTGTCGAGACGGCGAATACTCAGCATGGAATATTGACCGCTGTCGGCGGCATCTCCGCTGATCTGCCCGATAGCGACAATCGCCGGGGCATTATCGATCAGCGCGAAGCCCACCCGATCACGGCGTCCGCTGTTTGGGCTGTTCGCATGCAGCAGACTTTGCTGAAACGGACGCACGGGCCAGGCAATATGGCCGAACTGCTCCACCGGCGCATTACGTCCATTCTCCCACAGATAAACCGGATTGCCCGAAGCATCCAGCAGGGAGATGACTTGATGATCAAACATGGTGGAGAGCCAGGCACCGACATTCTCATTGAGCCATTGCAGGTTGTGCGTACCCTGCGCCAGGCGATCGGCCAACGGCTGCCACTGCGTCAGACTGCGTTGTTGTTTGAGCATATCGCTCAGGCTTTGCGACATCGTGGTCTGAATAATTTGCTGCTGCTGAATGGCTGCGTCGTTATTGGTGCGTGTGCTCGCCCAGTTCAAGGTAAAAATGCCAGCACTAAAGGTGATAAGTAAAACGACAATCAAAGGGATCAGCACATCTTTAATGAAATGCTGACGAAAATTGTCAGAGATCTTCATGATTTTAACCATCCAGGTTGCTCTTGGGTGTGGCCGAAAGCGCTTAATTGAGGCTAGCATAAATGACAACGTGCGCGGCTTCAGTGCCTCGGGGATTTGACGCGAGATTGATTTTTCAAACGATTATTTGTTCAGTTTGTGTTAAGTAATAAAACAAATTTATCAGTTTTGCGTTAATGCGGGCGTTGGCGCGAGGCTGATGCCTCACTGACAGGGCATTTGAAGGATGAGAGGTGTGGCGAAAAGCTTATCCGGAAGCGTCTCTTTACCGATAATAATGTCAGTATGAGCCTTAACACAAATTCGCCTCCTCGCTATGGAGGGTTTAGTTAATGGGGTTTAAGGGTGTTTCAATCAGATTTGTCTGCTTTGCGTAGTGTTGCGATCGGTTTTGTTATCTTTCTGCCTGAGCGTTTTTGACGTCCCCTGACGGTAGAAAGTGTAAACAACCCTTTCATCAGTTTGGTCTGGTGCCCGACGACGTCATGGCCTTTATAGGGCTAACATGACGATTTTAATAGGAAACAGGGTAAGAAAAACACGGTGTATTGATTCGTTGCTAAGATAATCCTCATTTCAGCGTTACTCCATGAAACAGTGAGTGCCTGAGATTTATCCTGAAGAGCATCAAGGTTTACAGGAGGTTGATACTGTTGCAATGGCATTTTTTTACGGAATGGACCCATGAGTAATTCATTAATTATGTATTAATGAATATTTTAATATGTGACTTAATTGATTAGCTGTTTATGAATCGTTTATAAATAGATTAATTAATGATTCCCCGTATCTTGTTTACGTTTTGTTTGGGTTTTTCTTATGTGATTCTAATAATGTTCCAGGTATTTTCCTAAACCCTTGTCCCGCCCTGAAGGTGCGTTGATCTTTATCGTTTTCTGGTGTTAATTAAACAGGTTCCCAAAACGGTGAGACAAATGTGATGACACAAAAAAATCTGTCGGTGATTATCCCTGCGTATAACGTGGCGAATTATATTGTCGAGTGCATTGATTCTTTACTGGCGCAAATCCCTGCGCCGAATGAATTAATTATCATTAATGACGGTTCGACGGATGACACCCTGGAACGAATAGAACAACACTATGCCCGCGAAGAGCAGGTCCGTATCTTCACCATCCCTAATGGCGGATTGGGTCAGGCGCGCGACTACGGCATTGCGCTGGCACAGGGTAAATACATCTTCTGCTGTGATCCTGATGATGTCGTTTGTGAGGGGTTTTATGAGGAATTAAGCCAGATTACTACGCTTTATCCAGAGCTGGAACTCTTCTGTTTTAATTCACTCATGTTTGAAGACAATGATCCGGAACGTATCTACCCCAAAGTACAGCACCACCAATTTGGCTTGTTGCGTGCGCAGGATATTTTCCAGGGTCTGCTTAATAGTGGCGCGTATACATCGGCTACCTGGAATTACGTTCTTAAAAAAGAGATCATAGACCGGTTTCATTTGAAATACATTACCCGGCTGCATGAAGATCATAGTTTTACCGTAGAGGCATTTATGCGCTGTCGTATTGCCTGGGTGAGTCGGCACCTTTACTATCGGCAACGTATTCGCAGTGGCTCACTGACCAACAGTCATAAAAGTGACAGTTTTTTTCGCCAACGTTATGACGCCTTTCTCGGCTCGTATGAAAAATTAGTTAAACTGACCGATGGTGTGAGTGAAAAGGCCGAGCTTCGTCGTCTTTATCTTATTCACTCCTTCAGATTAATGATCCATCTCTCCCTGGCCAGTGGACAGCGGGTGCCCGATTATGTCATGAATGCGATTTATTATTTCGGGAAAACACTAAAGCCGGAAGGTGCGGTCAACTGGCTGCTGTTAAGACAACCCGAATTATATTCTCATCTGATCAGGATAAAGCGGAGTCTGCGTAAAGCATGAATGGAATCTCACATAAGGTCAGAGACTGATGGCTAAAGTAATCGATAAAAGTCTGTTAATTAACGTGCTGTCATTGCTGGCCTATCGCGGGACGTCCTTTATCTTCCCGCTGGTTACCCTGCCGTATCTGGCGCGCATTCTTGGCGTTGAGCATATGGGGCTGCTGGCGCTGGGTCTGGCGTGCGTGATGTACTGCAGCACGATTTCCGACTGGGGGTTCAATGTCTACACCACCAAGGACATTGCTCAACATCGCGACGATAAGCAGCGCGTGACGCAGCTATTCTGGTCGACGTTTAATGCTAAGTTGATCCTGGGCTGCTCAACGCTGGCGATCCTGCTGCTGCTGACCTGGTTTAACCCGGCGTGGCACGCGCTGTTCTATATCGTGCTGGCGAACTCTACGGTGTTGTTTGGCCAGTTGCTCTCTTTTGGCTGGCTGATGCAGGGGTTTGAAAAACTGGGTAAAACCTCGATTATTTCCACCGTCGGGCAGTTCTGTTCCATCCCCCTGACGTTTCTGCTGGTGAAGACGCCAGAAGACACCTGGCTGGCGGCGTTGATCCCGGGTGTAGTGGCCTTTATTACTGCCATCATCACCCTGAGTCTGGTAGTGCAGATGCGGGTTATTGGTTTCTACCGCTTTGAACCACGCGAAATAATGCAACGCATCAAAGACAGCCTGCATGTGTTTTTGGCGATCTTTGGTGCCAATTTATTCAATAACATTAACGTGCTGATCCTCGCCAGTATGACCAGCACCTATATGGTGGGGCTGTATAACGGTGCCGACCGCCTGAAGAAAGCCGCTAACTCAGTGCCGGAACAGATAGGCAATGCGTTTTTTCCGCGCGTCAGTCATCTGTTTCATAAAGATCGTGCTGCCGCGATTGCCGCAACGCGGAAAAGCATCACTCTGTCGTTTCTGATCAGTCTGTTTATCGTGGTGTTCACCTTCTTTTTTGCGGATTATGTGGTGCGGATCCTGTTGGGGGCGGCGTTTCATGACTCAGCCAATGTGCTGCGCGTGGTGGTGTGCGGCTTTATTTTTGGCAATATCAGTTACCCGGCCGGACTGCAAATCCTTATCCCGTTCGGCCTGGCGAAACAGCGTATGCATGTGATGTTTATTGTCGGGCTGATTAACATCCCGATCTGCTGCCTGCTGGCATGGCAATATGGTGCCATCGGCGCGGCCAGTTCACTGGTGCTCTCAGAGTTCCTGGTGTTTGTTGGTATCCTGCGCATTATGGTCAAGCACGATATTCTGAAGGTCTATCTTGCCCGGCCAGCGGCATTTAAGCAGCCAGGCAATGAACAGGCCTGAATCAGGCGTTAGTCGCGGCGAAGGCGTGACTGACGCCAGTTCAGTAACGGTGTGACGGAAATGCCATGCACCACCACGCTGGCAACGATAAGCGTGAATGCCATATCCGCCATGCGTGCGGCCTCCGGGCCATCAAGCCCATGCGTATAGGCCCAGGCAATATAGTTGATGCTGCCAATGCCGCGTATGCCCAGCCAGCCGATGGTGGCGCGTTGTAGCGGCGGAGTATCAACACCCAGCGTGGCAATCCAGACCGAGAGCGGGCGGATGGCGAAAAACAGCAGGGCGGCCAGCAGGATGCCGGTGACGTTCCAGTGCTGCGCCAGTGTGACACCCAGAACAATAATAATGGCCGCGGCAAACAGGCGTTCAATCGTATCGCCAAACGACAGCGCATCGCTGACCACCAGTCCGGCTGAACCGACCGGGTTGGTCTGTTCCCCCTGGTGGCGTGCATTAGGATTGACCAGCTCCTCCGCAGGCGGATGGTAATCACTCTCCTGAAACGCTTCCGTTGGAAAGTGCCGCACCACGCGCATCTCGGCGCGGCGTAAACCGACCCCGGCAGCAAAGGCTGACAGAAAGCCGGAGGCATCCAGCGACTGTGCAATCGCATAGCTGAGCGCAATCAGCGCCAGCGCGAGAAAATCATTGGGGGCGACATCCTGATGGGTATGGCGCAGGTGCGAGGCATACTGCCCAATCAGCCGACCGAGCACAAAGCCGATCAGGCTTCCCCCCACCACCGCCCAGAGAACATCCACCAGCGCCCAGTGGCTGAATAACGTCCAGGATAGCTCGCCGCTGCCGGTGAGCAGCAATACTGCCAGCATCAGCAATGGCAGGGCTGTGCCATCATTCAGCCCGGCTTCACTGGAGAGCGAGACGCGCAGATTATCGTCATCGCGCGCATCATTCACGGAGATCAGGCTGGCGAGCACCGGATCGGTGGGGGCCACGATAGCACCAAACGCCAGCGCCAGCGGCCATGAGAATCCGGCCAGCCAGTGTGCTGCCAGCGTGACGCCTGCCACCGTGAGTAACATCCCGGGGAAAGCCAGTCGTAGCCCCATCCGCCATCCGGGACTGTTCAGCGGCAGACGCAGTTTCAGTCCGGTGATAAACAGTGAGGCGGCCATCGCGATTTCAGTCAGATTTTTTGCGAGGTGGGCGTGGGCAGCAATATCAATCTGTAGCAGATTCAGTACCCAGGGGCCACACAGGACCCCGGCGATTAAATAGAGAGCAAAAGCCGTCACCGGGCCCCGGCTTATCCAGCCAGAGGCGAGCGACATCAATAATAACAACCCGCCTGTGGCCGCGGTCCATCCAATAAATCCCATCTTTTCTCCGCTTGCGATACTTCATTGTGCCAATGTGCTCTATACAGGATAGAGCTTTTCCTGGTTTTGCCAGGAAAAGCGTGTGCGTAACGGAAAGAGGGGACAGCGATTAGCGACGTGCTGCCTGCGCCAGCGCTGCCAGCTGTGCGGTCAGATGCTGGCGGGTGCTTTCATCGGTGATGGTATCGCTCGCGGCATCAATACGGCTGGTGGCCTGGCCGATCATAATTTCCGGTTTATTCAGCACCTGGGCGTTAAGAAAGACCATGCTCTGACGCAGATGATACTGCGCACGTGCGCCGCCAATCATCCCCGGCGAGGCACTCTGGATCGCCACCGGTTTGTTGGCAAACGGATTCTCCGGAAGGCGGGACAGCCAGTCGATGGCGTTTTTTAGCGCGCCCGGCACCGAATAGTTATATTCCGGCGTCACGATCACCACGCCATCGGCGGCGGCAATCGCTTTACCCATTTCCAGTACTGCTGCCGGGATGCCTTCATCCTGAATATCGGCGTCATAGTGCGGTAAGTCGGCAATCGAACCGAGTGCGTGAATCTCAACCCCAACCGGAGCCAGCGCAGGCAGGTTGCGTGCCACAACGGCATTCAGTGAGGCTTTACGCAGGCTGCCCAGCAGGGTGACAAACGTCAGTTTGGCGTCTTCAGACATCATATTTTCCTTTAGTCAGTGTAAGAACCGTGAATCACACAGCGCCATCGTGCCCGATCTTTTCGGGTTTACGGCGATGCGGGGTCAATAAAATGAATCATTCTGTGCCGGGTAACGGCGCAAGGATTGTCATCACGCGCCCGGAGGTATAGTGTTAGCACACTATTCATGTTTATCACCATCGGTGAATATTACCGTTGCGTGACCCGCTAAACCGAGGTTGTTTTGTCCAGCTATTCTCCAGTCCAGCGCCCAAGACGCTTGCGTCAGTCTGCTTCTCTTCGCACTTTGTTCCAGGAAAATACCCTCAGTCTGAATGATCTGGCTCTGCCGATCTTCGTTGAGGAAGGTCTTGATGACTACAAACCCATTGCCGCCATGCCAGGCGTGATGCGTATTCCTGAAAAACGTCTGGCGTATGAAATTGAACGTATTGCGAAAGCGGGAGTGCGGTCGATCATGACCTTTGGGATTTCGCATCATACGGATGCGGACGGCAGTGATACCTGGAATGAGAACGGACTGGTGGCGCGTATGTCACGTATCTGCAAGCAGACCGTGCCGGAAATGATCGTGATGTCCGATACCTGCTTCTGTGAATATACCAGCCACGGCCACTGCGGCGTGCTGCACGACCACGGCGTGGATAATGATGCCACGCTGATTAACCTCGGCAAGCAGGCCGTGGTTGCCGCGGCGGCGGGTGCGGATTTTATCGCGCCTTCGGCGGCAATGGACGGGCAGGTGGCAGCGATTCGCCACGCGCTGGATGCTGCAGGCTTTACTGACACTGCCATCATGTCTTACTCCACCAAGTTTGCTTCTTCTTTCTACGGCCCGTTCCGTGAAGCGGCAGGTACATCGCTGAAAGGCGATCGTAAAACCTACCAGATGAACCCGATGAATCGCCGTGAAGCGATTCGTGAGTCACTGCTTGACGAAAGTGAAGGTGCTGATGCGCTGATGGTGAAACCGGCAGGCGCCTATCTGGATATCCTGCGCGACGTGCGTGAGCGTACGCAATTGCCGCTGGCGGCTTATCAGGTCAGCGGTGAGTACGCGATGATTAAATTTGGTGCGCAGGCGGGGGCGATCAATGAGCTTGACGTGACGCTCGAAAGCCTGGGTGCCATCAAACGCGCCGGTGCCGATATTATCTTCAGCTACTTCGCGCTGGATCTGGCCGAGAAGAAAATCCTTTCCTGATTTAACGGGGCCAGCGATCTGCTGGCCCCCTTTTTATCGCTTATTCGACGCGCAAAACGTCGGAAACCAGCTTCACTGACTCAATGTTAGAAAAATTCGCCACATCAGCGACAAACTCCTCGCCATGTTCAGCAATCACCTGTTCAAACGTCTCGATATCCGCACAGTAAATATGGCAGGCCGCAATAAACGGCGCGTTGTTATCCAGCGGCGTATCAATTTCATAGCTCAGACAACGTTCACCCATCCGTGATTTGATCAGCGGCAGGTGCACATCGCGGTAATAATCATGGTCGAAATGGGCATCGGCCTGACGTGGATAAAGTACGCTGAATTTGATCACAGGTTTCTCCTCTGGTTAAGCAGCCACATAGGATGCTAAGAAAAAGATTATAACCAGTGATGGGCGAAGCGGGTTAGCGCATTGAGCGCTGCTGGCTGGGTGTTTGCCCAAACACCTGCTTATAGCAGGTGGAGAAGTGATTGCTGTTGGCAAAGCCACACAGATAGGCAATATAGGTAATGCTCTCCTCCGTATTGATGATCTTTTCCCGCGCCGAAACCAGCCGCAAACGTTTAATGTAATTGTCAGGCGTGAGCCCGGTGGTCTCTTTAATCTGGCGTTGCAGTGTGCGCTTACTCAGATAGAACCGATCGCTTAATGCCTCCCAGTCAATCTCTTCAAAACAGTGTTGTTGCAGGAAACCCAGCAGTTTGTGCAACTTGTATTTGGTCTGGCTTTTGGTGTGTTCATCCTGCTGGCAGGCCATATTCATCAGCAACTGAAAGAAGCAGGCTTCCCGCCAGCCGCTGTTCGTCTCCTCGTGGCGGGTTTGTTGACCGCTAAAAAGCTGTCCGATCATCTGTTTACACTGCGCTTTGGTTTGCGGCAGCAGCCAGTGATAACTGCCCGGCTGGGTTGCATCAAAACGCGCCAGTAACGCCCCGACATTGTTCAGCCACTGAAACGGCTGCTGGCGGTTGATCAGCACATTGATCAGGCGCAGTGTGCCCAGCTCATCATAGAAATGGCAGTCACCATCCTTAACAAAGAAAACGTCACCCTCCTGGATAAAATGAGGTTTGCCGTTAATCACATGCAGACCATGCCCGCTCTCAACGATCACCAGCTCATTAAATTCATGGCGGTGCTCACAATTGTTATCTTCCGGGTCACTGGTATAGAGGGAAAACTGGTCACGCGCCGAGCTGAAATACTGGTCAAGCCGCAGGTTATTCATCTTTCACACATCTCACTCACTGATATCCGTTCAACTTAAGGGATTTCTCAACGGTGGGCGAGTCGGGTTTATCATTTTGTGATCGCTATCGGGGACACCTTTCCCGCAGCGCCAGTCCCGCGTTTTACCTGGCGGTTTCAGAATAGATCGCCCGCCAACCGTGGCTCTACACTCGCTGACTCTTGAACCGGTTAAAGGAGTCTTTTGTGGTCGCTGCCATGCAAAAACATAGCGAATTACGCACCCGCACTCATGCGGCGTTTCTTACCCAGGCCGATGCCATGCGGCCGGCGCTTTATCGTCAGCGGGTCATGCCGATTTCTGTCGTCACCATGATACCCGATGCGCTGACTATTCACGGCTGGCGCAGTGAAGCGCGCTTTACACCAGAGCAACTGAGCCAACAAACGTTTGCCAGCGGTGATGAATTTATTGTGGATTTTGGTCAGCATTGCGTGGGGTATCTCTCGCTGCGCTGTGAGTCGGCAGGCAGTCCGCCGGATGCCCCCGCGCACCTGCAATTTATCTTCGGCGAAATCAGTGCGGAGGTCGCAGAGCCGTTCTCCCAATACGATGGCTGGCTCAGTCGCAGCTGGCTGCAACAGGAGGACAGTTATCTGGATGTTCTGCCCGTGGAGATGACCCTGCCGCGCCGCTACTGCTGTCGCTATGTCAAAGTGCGGGTGGTTTCGACGTCACCGAAATACGGTCTGCGTTTCCCCACTTTCCATCTCGACACCGTCAGCTCCGCCAGTGACAGTACCCTGCAACAGGTACAGATTGCCGATCCCTTATTGCGGGAGATCGATGAGATCAGCGTGCGTACGCTCAAAAACTGTATGCAGGATGTCTTCGAAGATGGCCCGAAGCGCGATCGACGGCTGTGGCTGGGCGACCTGCGCTTACAGGCGCTGGTCAACTATCCCACCTATGCGCACAACGACCTGGTTAAACGCTGCCTCTACCTGTTCGCCGGGGTAACGCGCGAAGACGGTATGGTCTCCTCCAATCTGTTTATGCAGCCGCAGGTGATCGCCGACGATACTTTCCTGTTCGATTATGCGCTGCTGTTTGTCGCCACGCTGGAAGACTACGTGGCTGCAACGGGTGACCGGGCAACGCTGGACGATCTGTGGCCGACGGCGCGGCGCCAGATTGAGCTGTCGCTGCAACGTCTGGACGATCGCCATATTCTGCGTGATAGCGAAGACTGGTGGGCGTTTATCGACTGGCATGAACAGCTCAACAAACAGGCTGCCGCACAGGGCGTGCTGATCTATGCCCTGCGTAAAGGGATACAGCTGGCCCGGCGCTGTGATAACGCCAACATCGCCTGGCTGGAAACCACGCTTGAACGCGTCAGCCAGGCGGCACTGACCCATCTGTGGGATGACGAGCAGGGCTTTTTTGTCAGCGGGGAAGCGCGGCAGGTTTCCTGGGCTGCGCAAGTCTGGTTGATCCTCGGCGAAGTGGGTGACGTGGCATTTCGTCGCCAGCTGTTAGCCCGCTTACAGCGTCATCCCCCGGTGATAAAAATGCACACGCCTTATATGATGCACCACTTTATTGAAGCGCTGCTCACTCACGGTGAACGTGAGCAGGCTGTTGCTGAAATTAAACGCTATTGGGGCGGCATGGTGCAGGCCGGGGCGGAGACCTTCTGGGAGTTATATGACCCGGATAATCCCGACTATTCACCCTACGGCAGCAAATTAATTAACAGCTACTGCCATGCCTGGAGTTGTACCCCGGCATGGCTGATTCGTCACTTTGAACTCTGAACAACAAATAACCTATAAATTCTGAGAGATGATTATGCCAACTTCACTTTTTGCTCTATGGCGTCAGCGGCTGGGCTACGGGGTAGCCGATCTATCCTGTAACCTGGTCTGGCAGTTAATTTCGTTGTACCTGATGTTTTTCTATACCGATATTATGGGGTTGCCTGCTTATTACGCCGGGCTGATGTTCCTGGTGACGCGGCTGGTGGATGGCGTCGCCGATGTGCTGATGGGGCTGGTGATTGATAATACGACGACCCGCTGGGGACGTTGTCGCCCCTATTTATTGCTGGGGGCGATCCCGTTCGGGCTGCTGTGTATGCTGGCCTTTTATTCGCCGGAGCTCTCCACGACCGGGCGTTTATTCTATGCCTTCGTCACCTATCTGTGTCTGTCATTCCTTTATACGTTCGTGAATATTCCCTACAGCGCAATGCTGCCGTTTATCACCAGTGACTCCCGGGAGCGCACCACGCTGTCGGCGGTGCGCATTGTGATGGGATCGCTGGGATCCACGCTGGTCGCGGTGCTGACGTTGCCGCTGGTGAAAAGCCTCGGGCAGGGGGATCAGGCGCAGGGTTTTCTGTATACGGCGATGATTTTTGGCGGCATTGCGGCCTTTTTCCTGCTGCTCAGTTTTCGCAGCGTGGAGGAGCGAATTCAGGTTCAACAGGAGCGTATGACGCTACCGCGTGCCTGGCAGGGGCTGAAAAGTAACCGACCGTGGGCGGTATTTGCCGTGAATATCTTCCTGATGTGGGGGGCGTTCTTCTTCCAGACCGGGGCGCTGGTCTATTTCTTTAACTACTACGTGGGGGACGTCAATATCACGGCAGTGGCTGCCGGGATCTCCACGTTTGTACCGTTGCTGGGGACGTTGACCGTGCCGTTACTCGCTGCGCGGATGAAAAAATGTCACGTCTATCTGCTGTCCAGTGCCATCAATGTACTGGGAATGCTGGTGATGATCGTGGCAGATACGCATGTCACGGGTCTGCTGATGGGGGCCACCATCCTCTCCATTGGCGCCGGGCAGCGAACCGCTATCTACTTCTCCATGCAGGCCGATCCGGTGGATTACGGTGAATGGAAAACCGGGATTAATACCGCCGGGATACTCACCTCCGTGAACGGCTTCCTCGGCAAAGTGGCGATGGCGGGCGCCGGAGCGATAACGGGTATCCTGTTGTCACTGGGTGGCTACCATGCCAACCATGCGCAGAGCACAGAGGCGCTGCTGGCGATTAAAACCTGCTATCTGTATATCCCGCTGGTGCTGATTATTCTGTCGATGATCTGGATGGGGAAATATTACCGACTGGACAACGACTACGAGAATATCCGCGCGGAATTAGCGCGCCGTAAAGCCTCGTCTGCCACTGAGACCTCACCTTCAGACCCGGATTCGCTGCCAACCCCGCAGCACTGATCACCTTCAAACAGGAACGGATAATGCGTAAAAGTCCTCTTTACGTGGCGCTCTGCTGCGCGCTATTGAGCTGCCCGATGGCCCAAGGCGCCACAGGATTGACCATAGAACAACGCCTGGCACTGCTGGAGCAGCGGCTGGAAAAAACGGAAGCAGAGGCCAGCAGTGCACGCCTCAGCGCGCAGCAGGCGAGTGAAAAAATGGCCCAGGCTGAGGCGCGCGCCGTGCGTGCAGAGCGTCAGCTGGCAGCGGCACAGCCGGCAGCATCGCCTGCTGCCCCAGCGGTAGCGGCCACTGAGAAAGACAATGGGTTTGAGTTTTCCGGCTATGCCCGTTCCGGCGCATTGCTGAGCGGCAGCGGACGCGGTGCTCACGGTGGGCCGGGAGTTTCTCCCGCCAGTTCTATCGGCGGCGACGCGCATATTGGCCGTCTGGGCAACGAGAAAGACAACTATGTTGAGCTGAGTTTCATTAAGAACCTGACGTTTAACGATGGCTCCTGGGCCAGATTTAAAACCATGCTGGCCGACGGCGCGAATAATCCCGATCCGTGGGTACAGGATAATGACAGCCACCATCTGAATATTCGTCAGCTGTATGTGGAAATGGGTAGCCTTGCCGATTTCGGTGGCCCGCTAAAAAATGCCACGCTGTGGGCCGGTAAACGCTTCGATCGCGATAATTTCGATATCCACTTTACCGACAGCGATATTGTCTTTCTGGGGGGCACGGGCGGTGGGATAAATGACGTGCAGTGGACGCCGGGCTTCCACAGTAATTTCTCACTGTATGCGCGTAATTTTGGCGATCTCGGCAGCGACCGTTACAACGACAACGATGTGCAGAACGTGATGCTGACGGCCAACAACTACTGGGGCAATCTGCAATGGATGCTGACGGGAATGAGTGCGCAAGGCAACGATGACCTGCAAGACAACACCTCGACCACCGGCAGCTATGCCACCCGCAGCGATAACACGGCCAAAAATGGTGCCTATACCATGCTGGCCTGGCATGATAAACAGCGTTTTTATGGTCTGCTGCCCGGCACATCAGAGAGTGCGTTGCAATATGGTCGCGGCCTGGGGGCTGAAGCACGGCAACCGGGAAGTGATGGAGATTTGACGCGTAATGCACAGTCTCTGCGCTTCGCCTCTTACGGTATTGTGCCGCTGAGTGAACGCTGGGAACTGGCACCGTCAGTGATTGCCCAGCACAGTGAAGACCGTTATCGCGAGGGGGATCGCTATGACTGGGCAACGTTCAATCTGCGTGCTTCACAGGCTATCAGCCGCAACGTTGCGCTGCTGTATGAAGCGTCCTGGCAGTATATGGATCTCGACCCTAATGGCAGAAGCTATCGCAGTGATGGCGCGCTGAATCAATACCAGGCTGTGAAAGGGGACTTTTACAAGCTGACGTTTGCCCCGACCTTTAAGGTTGGGGAGGTGTTTGATATTAAGGCGCGGCCGGAAATCCGTTTCTTCGTGACGTATATGAACTGGTCGAAGGATCTGGATCGGTATGCAGTGAATGATGATTTTGGCAGCGCCGGATTTAGTGCAGGAGGGAACTGGAGTTTTGGCGTGCAGAGTGAAATCTGGTTCTGAGTGAGGCTGGCGGTCCGCAGAATGCGGACCGCCAGGGTAATCAGTGCCCCATCGGGACATTAAACGACTCGGTGTTTTTATCACCTGCCTTAGTGCCCAGCAGTTCTGATTCATCCACGTTGACATTGAACTGTTTCAGGACCAGACCGTGAATTTTCTCCAGCGACACGCCAGCCGTCTCTGGCAGATAGCGGAAGGTAAAGAAGTACATACCCAGCGAGAAAATCGCGAACAGCAGCAGCGGGAAGCCACCGTGGAACACGTCCAGCAAGAAGGCGTTACTGTTTAAAATCGGGAAGGTGGTGCTGATGATAAAGTTAGCCATCGACATCATGCAGATGGAGATACCGACGCACACCGAACGGATTTCCGTCGGGAAAATCTCACCCAGCACGGTCCAGACGATCTGGCCCCATGAAATACCGAAGAACACCATGTAAGCGAACAGGCCGACCACGGCCAGCAGGCCAGGCAACTGATAATAGAAGGCGACAAACGAGTAGGTCAGAAACACGCTGGAGGCGATGGCACCCATCAGCAGCAGCTTGCGGCGTCCCACCCGGTCAATCAATGACATCCCGATCAACACCCCGACCAGTTGACAAACGGACAGCCAGAAGGTCACCAGCAGCGCACTGTCGGTGCTGGACGAGACGTTTTTCAGCAGGGACGGGCCAAAGTACTGGATCACGTTAATACCGCTAATCTGATTACCAATGGCCAGACCGATACCGATCACCAGTAAAGGCACCGTGGTTTTATCAAGACGGAATTTGGTTTTATGCTGATTCGCTGCCTGGTGGCTGAAGGAGCGTTTGATCTCACTAAACACGGTTTCAGCATGTTCTTTATTCGAGATTTTAGTCAGTGTGTCCAGGGCGGCTTTATCGCGTCCTTTCAGCACGTTCCAGCGCGGTGACTCAGGAATAAACAGAATGCAGAACAGGAACAGCGCGCAGGGGATCAGCGCCGTGGCGAGGATGTAGCGCCAGCCCATATCGATCATCGCTTCCGGCGCCATGGATTTATTAATAAAGAAGTTGGTTAACAGCACGACGGACTGGCCGCCAACACAGCAGACAGCGTAGAGCGCTGAGGTGCGTCCGCGAAACTTTGACGGTGACAGCTCGGCCAGATAGATAGGGGAGATCACCGATGCCAGCCCAATCGCCAGCCCGCCCAGCATGCGCATAATCACGAAGGTAGTGAAGTTGTGCGCCACCACGGTGCCTGCCACCGACACGGTGAAGATAAAGGCGGTGATCGCCAGTGAGTTTTTGCGGCCCAGCTTATCGCTGAGTTTAGGGGCGATGAAACAACCGATCAGGCTGCCGAGCAGAATGTTTGACACCGCCCAGCCGGTTTCGCTGGGGGAGAGTTGGAAATAGTCACTCAGTGGTTCGATAGCACCGGAGATCACCGAGGAGTCATACCCCAAAAGCAGCCCACCAAATGCCGCCACCGTGCAACAGAGCATTACGTACTTCATATTATAACGCGTTTGCCTGGTATCCATTTTTTAACCCTTTTCAAAGCTGGCCACAGAGCGGCCTGTCACGATGGGACTGCGATTCCCATCTCGTTTTATTTGTTAACTCAGTGGAATGTATGTTCTATTCGGTACGTATTGAATTGAATATTTCGAAATCTGTGAGCGGGTTAAAACTATTTAAGCGATTGTTGCACTGAGCGGTGATTTTGGTGTGAGATAAACAGGTTTCATTACCCCTGGTTATGAAATGGTGGCGGGTGAAAAGTAAAAACTGAATTTAATCAGTGATATGAAAAATGGCGTTGGATGGGTATTATGACAAAATCGGCGCGTTGGGGAGGGGGTAAACCGTTTTTTTTCAGTGGAAATACGATCAAAACGGCCCATTTAACGGATTGAATTTTTCAAATAAGGGTTTTTTTCGTACTGCATGGAATTTACATTCTAATTGTTGATCTAAGCCGGTATGGATCCCGAGGGCGGTTAGTGTGCTCTCAATGACCATGGAAAAATATCGGCAAGCGGGTGAATACAGGACAGGGGTAGGCGCGATCAGCCGGATTCTCTGAGCACCAGTTCGCCCGAAACGACAATACGCTGAGGCGGCAGGTCGCTTTGCTGGATTTTACGCAGGATCAGCGCAGCGGCCTGTCGGCCTGTTTCATCACTGGCAGAAGAGACGTAAGTAAAGGAGGGGGAGCTGAGGTTAATCTGCAACATATCTTCAAAGCCTAGCAGCGACACCTGCTGAGTCAGAAATACATCTTTCCCGACGGTACGACCCACCTGATGGATGCCGTTCAGGCAGCCAATAATGGCATGTGATGAGTGGCACAGCAGGGCGGTGATCTTATTATTGCTTTCCAGCAAGCGCCGGGTGGCCAGGCGGGCCGCATTCGTCTCTTCCAGGCAGGAAGGCGTCAATTCTTCTTTATAAGGTAAGCCGTAATGCTGCAACGCCATGCGGTAACCGGCCAGACGCTGAGCGCGGATCTGACAGCGCTCTTCCCCGCCAATATACGCAATATTACGATGCCCACGCTCAATCAGATAGCGTGTGGCCTGGGCCGCGGCCTGGCGGTTGTCCCGCATCACCAGATCGTACTGACCTTCGATCATTGCCTGAGAAACGGTGACCAGCGGCAGTGAGCAGTGGCGAATGGGACCCGGTAAGGTGAGCCGCGTGGCATCATTCGTGAGATAAATAACACCTGCCACCCCCTGGCGGCTGAAGGACAACAGACACTGGACCAGGCGATCTTCATCATCCTGAGGATGAGCAAGAAACACCATATAACCCTGCTGCTCCAGCGCCTGTACAATGCTGGTGATCACCTTAAGGTTAAAGGTATCACTAAAGTCACGCACGATCAGACCAATCAGATTTGAGGTATTAGAGCGCAGGTTAGCGGCGGCAACGTTATGTACGTAGCCCAGTTCAGTGATGGCCTCTTTTACCTTTTCAATGGTTTGCGCTGAAATCTTCCCTTTTTGACGGAGTACCAGCGACACCGTGGAGACGGAAACTCCCGCCAGTTTTGCCACATCAATGATGCTGACCTTCTTCATTGCAATCCTTGTAAAAAACGCGTCTCCCGTAGCATACAGGAGACGACGATTTGTGCCAGTTACCGCCCGGTCAGCTGCGTCATTTGCTGAGCGATAAACTGCGCCCGGGCACCAAAGATAACCTGAATGCCGTTATCCCCGACGAACACCACGCCGCGTGCGCCCAGATGATACAGCCCGTCTTTATCAACCAGTTCGCTGTCTTCAACTTCCAGTCGCAGTCGTGTGATACAGGCACCCACGCTGCCAATATTTTTGTTGCCTCCCAGCAGACCGACGATCTCTGTCGCCAGCTCGATATCGCTTTTATCTCCGGCGTTAGCGGTGATATCGGCGCGGCCCGGTGTTTTAACGTCCAGACGGCGGATAACAAAACGGAACACCACGTAGTAGATCACTGCCATCGGCACACCGACGATCACGGCGCTGAGGAAGTTGGTCTGGAAGCCATTAAAGGAAGGCAGAATACCGAATGAGATATAGTCAATCAGCCCGGCCGAGAACGATTTGGCGATATGTGCGTGCAGCAGGTACATACACATATAAGAAAGGCCCGCCATAACGGCGTTAAACACATAGAGGATCGGGGCGACGAAGATAAAGGTAAATTCTACCGGTTCGGTAATGCCGGTCAGGAAGCAGGTCAGGGCGGCAGAGAACAGAATACCGGCGGCAATTTTTTTGTTTTTGGTATTCGCTTCATGGTACATCGCCAGACAGGCGGCGGGCAGAGCGAACAGCATCAGCGGGAATTCCCCCTGCATAAACTTACCGGCGTTCTGATAGCTGTCGCTGCTAAAGGACTTGGTGCCTTCTTCCAGCATCTTGAACCAGATGGTCTGATCGCCGTGGATAAGCTGCCCGGCCTGGGTGGTGTAGTCCCCAAAGGAGTACCAGAAAGACGGATACCAGATATGGTGCAGTCCCAGTGGGATCAGCGCACGCTCAACCAGACCAAAGATAAAGGTCGACAGCGCCTGATTATCCCCATTGACCACAATCGACAGGGCATCAATGCCCGCCTGGATATGTTGCCAGATATACGGCAAGACCAGGCCGAGCAGGAAAGAGAGGAACGCGGTGGCGATAGCGACAAAACGCTTGCCGGAGAAGAAACCGAGAAATTCAGGCAGTTGTAAGGTGTGAAAACGGTTGAAGCACCATGCCGCGAGGACGCCGCATATCAGGCCGCCGAACACCCCCATCTGTAATGTCGGGATGCCGATCACCATCGCGTACTTACCGCCACTGGCGGCCATTTCCGGTGTAATGTGCATCACGGTACCAATCGTCATATTGGTAATCAGCACGGAAACGGTGGCGGCCAGCGCCGCGATACCGGATTCAGAAGCCAGACCGACAGCCGAACCGACCGCAAACAGTAGCGGTAAGTTATCGAAGATGACCCCACCGGCATTCATCATCAGCGGCAGATGGAATTTATCCCCGAAGGCCAGTAACAACCCTGCTGCGGGCAGCAGTGAAATGGGCAGCATCAGCGCGCGGCCTATCATCGACAGTTTTGAAAGCGATTTAACGAACCCGGTAAAAAAACGCATGGTGTCTCCTGCTGGGACAGAGTTTTAAGTATGAGTGTGCGTAATTAAAATCAGTAGAACGTTTTAGTAGAACGTTCTACCTATAGTTATGTAGTGTGTTTATTTCCGCAACGAAAATGTCACACCGGGTCAGATCAAATTGTTATTTTATGACGCAGCTCTGAAAGCTGCTGCGTCAGGCAGGAGGCAAAAGGACATTATCAGGAAAGGAAACGGCGTTAGCGTCGGGCCATCTGTACAGCGATGGCAATCGAACTGAGGGCGATCACCACCAGAAAGCCCCCCACCGCAATCATTGAACTAAAGCCAAACTGGTTAAATAGCAGCAAGCCGGCGATGCCGCCCGACAGGAATGAGAGGATGGTGATCAGGTGGGTAATAAACTGTTTGCGCTGAACGTTGACCTCTTTTGACGGGTCGCGACGAAACAGGGTTGCCAGCAAAGAACCCAGCGCAATGCCAGCGTCCGTCAGCGTGCCGGTGATATGCGTTGAGCGCACACGGCCATTTGATAGCTGCGTAGAGGTGGCGTTGTGGATCCCCATTAAAAAGCCGAGAAACACCAGCACCTCACGGTTATTGCCGGAAGAGTAGAACAACAGTTCAAACGCCGACATCATCATCAACAATACCCCTTCAGTCAGCAGGATAAGGCTGAAGATGGTGCGGATATTATTTCTGATACCGACGATCACCATCATGCGGGCGGTGACGCAGCCGGTCACAAAAGCAGTAATGATGGCGAGGAGAAAGGTCAGGTCGCGGATATCAACGCGGGAGATTTCAGTCGAGAGCTGGGAGGTGTTACCGGACATGTGCGAAGGGAAGACGCCGAACGCGCCCAGTGCCATGGCATTGAGTAGCCCGGCGCTGGTGGCCAGCACCAGGGCCAGATAGCGGTCTTCCGTGTGACGGCGTTCACGCTTTCGTTTGATCATCATGTTTAACATTATCGCCCCTTATTCTGCATGCTGGCGCTTCAGTCTGACTGATGGCCGGGTAATTAAGGCAATGTAGCGCATTGGTGTGGAATGTGTTGGCAGGATGAACCCGCTGCCTGATATTCCAGACAGGTCTGATGCTGATTCTGTGGTTACCCATACTTAGTTCAATTTCTGTCAATAAAACCCCGGTATTTTGGTGGAAGAATCCTATTCTTAATTCTGCACTCTCGCACAGGGCGATCGGCTGTGAGCAGGGACACATCTGGCGTAATCTCCGGTAAAATTCCCGCTGATTTGTCCGCCAGCCCTGCAGATTTTTTGTTGATCTGCCGATAGTAATGAAGGAATGGAATTCACATTGTCAGGGGGAGGCCGGATGATCATCAGTATTGCGGTGAATGAACTGCAAACGGGGATGTATTTATACAAGCTGGATGTGTTCTGGCTTAAGCACCCGTTGGTACATAATGAGATGCTGCTGTCTGACGCCGTACACATCCATGCCATCCAGCAAAGCGATGTTCGTGAGGTGTGGATCGATCTGTCCCGTGGCCGAGGCCCTGAGGTGAAAATCCGCGAAGGGGCACCGTTGACACAACCGATTGCAGAGGTTCCCGCTGTTTACGAACCGCAGTCTGTTGCTGAAGATGCCGTCGTGACGATGCAGAGTGAAATGGCACAGGCAAATAAAATCTGCCTCGCGGCAAAAGGCCCGGTGATGGCGATGTTCAGCGATGCGCGGTTGGGTAAAACCATTGATGCTGAGAGTACCGTCCCGCTGGTGAATGATATCGCCGGATCGCTCAACCGCCATCCGGCGGCATTGCTCAGCGTGGTGCGTCTGAAATCCCATGATGATTACACGTATCTTCACTCCGTGGCTGTCTGTGCACTGATGCTGTCGCTGGCATCACAGCTGGAGCTGGACGAGGCGCAGGCGAAACGCGCCGGGATGGCGGGGCTGCTGCATGATGTGGGCAAAGCGGCGATACCGCTGGCGATCCTCAACAAACCTGGCAAGCTGACGGATGAAGAGTTCGATATCATGAAATTCCATCCGGTGGCGGGGGCGGAGATCCTGCGTCTGAGCGGAGCCGATGACGATTTGCAGGATGTGGCATTACACCATCACGAGAAAGTGAATGGCAGCGGTTATCCGCACGGGCTGCGCGCCAATGGCATCTCGTTGTTATCGCGTATGGCGGCCATCTGTGATGTCTACGATGCCGTCACTTCCGAACGTCCTTATAAAGCAGGCTGGAACCCGGCCAGTGCGATGCACCAGATGGCGAACTGGCCTGGGCACTTCGACCGCAAACTGCTGTATGCCTTTGTCAAAGCGGTGGGCATCTATCCCGTTGGCTCACTGGTGCGCCTGTCGTCAGGGCGTCTTGGGGTGGTGATTGAACCCGGAGACCATTCGCTGCTGCAACCCAAAGTCTGCGTTTTCTTCTCACTGAATAGTGGAAAACGACTGACGCCGCACGTCATTGATCTGGCCAGTCTGCACTGTGAAGACAACATCGTGGGACCCGAAGAGGTAAACCGCTGGCCGGAGTTAGATGTGAATTCTCTGTGGCAGCAGCCTGTTAGCGCCTGATTTCTGGCGGGATCTGGAAACCCCGCTATACTTTAGTCTGATGTTGTCTGCACTGAGGGCCGACGCATGAGATTTCCTGCCCTCGACCACGTCTGACGACAGGTCCCGTTTACCCCGTTCGTCAGGCTACGCTGTCCCCCTCATTGTCAGCAGCATCTTCTGAAACCCTAACTCAGGAGGAATGTGTGACAACGCAAACAGATTTCGTTCCCCCACTCCAGGCAGATACCCGCTACGCCTTTTTCTTTGATGTGGACGGCACCCTGGCAGCGATTAAGCCGCGGCCCGATGAGGTTTCTATTCCGGCGCAGGCGCTGGACGATCTCAAACGGCTGGCACATCGCTGCGAGGGGGCCGTGGCACTGATCTCCGGTCGGCCAATTGATCAACTGGATGCGCTGGCGTCTCCGCTCGTGTTGCCGATGGCTGGCGTACACGGCGCGGAACGACGTGACAGCGAAGGGCATATCACGCGCATCTCTCTCGACCCCGACACCGTCAGGACGCTCAATCGTGAACTGACCTCGGCGCTCGCCGCACTGCCAGGCACCACGCTGGAAAGTAAAGGCATGGCGTTTGCCCTGCACTATCGTCAGGCAGCAGAGCATCAGCATGCGGTGGAACAGTTGGCGGAAGCCTGTGTTGCGCGCTTCCCGGAACTGGTGCAGCAACCCGGCAAGTGTGTGGTGGAGCTGAAACCCCGGGGCGTAAACAAAGGCGCCGCCATTGATGATTTTATGCAGCAGCCTCCGTTCGCCGGGCGTGTCCCGGTGTTTCTCGGAGATGATTTGACCGATGAGGCAGGGTTTACCACGGTCAATGCCCTGGACGGCATTTCCATTAAAGTCGGTGCCGGCCCCAGCAACGCGCGGGGACATCTCAGTGATGTTGCTGCCGTTTATGTCTGGCTGGAACAGGCACGATTAAAACTAGATGAAGACGTTTTAACGTCAGAAAGGAGTTAAGGTTATGAGTCGCTTAGTTGTTGTATCTAACCGTATTGCCATCCCGGATGGCAGTAAGGCCAGTGCAGGGGGGCTCACCGTCGGGATTGTCGATGCGCTGAAATCCACAGGAGGCGTCTGGTATGGCTGGAATGGAGACATTAATGAAATCGGTGAGGATGATGACGAACTCAACATGCTTGAGCAGGATGGCATCACTTATGCCTCCTTTGGTCTGAACCAGAACGATTATGACCTTTATTACCTTCAGTTCTCGAATGCCGTACTGTGGCCTGCCTTTCATTACCGCCTTGACCTGGTGAATTTCCAGCGCGAAGCGTGGGAGGGTTATCGTCGCGTGAACATTCAGCTGGCGCAGCGTTTAAAGCCGCTATTGAAAGAAGACGATGTGCTGTGGATCCATGATTACCATCTGCTGCCGTTTGCCGCTGAGCTGCGTAAGCTGGGCATTAATAATCGCATTGGTTTCTTCCTGCATATCCCGTTCCCAACGCCGGAAATCTTCAACGCGCTGCCCCCTCATGCCGATTTGCTGGAGATGATGTGCGATTACGATCTGCTGGGCTTCCAGACAGAAAGCGACCGCATCGCGTTTCTGGAGTGTGTGTCACTGCTGACTCCGCTGTCCACCCAGGGGAAATCGCATCGTGCGTTTGGTAACCGGTTCTCCACCGAAGTTTATCCGATAGGGATTGAGCCAGACAGTATCAAAGAGATGGCTGAAGGCCCGCTACCACCGAAAATGGTGGCCATGAAAAAAGATTTAGGTGATGCGCAGAACATCATTGCCTGTGAGCGGCTCGACTATTCGAAAGGATTGCCGGAGCGTTTTCTCGCCTATGAGGCGCTGCTGGAAAACTACCCACAGCATCATGGGAAAATCCGCTACTCACAGATTGCGCCGACTTCGCGCGGTGATGTGCAGGCCTATCAGGACATTCGCCACCAGCTGGAAACGGAAGCAGGGCGCATCAATGGTAAGTATGGCACGCTGGGCTGGACGCCTCTCTACTACCTGAACCAGCATTTTGACCGCCGACTGCTGATGAAGATATTCCGTCTGACGGATATCGGCCTCGTGACGCCGTTGCGTGATGGCATGAATCTGGTGGCGAAAGAGTATGTGGCGGCACAGGACCCGGATGATCCCGGCGTGCTGGTGCTGTCACGCTTCGCCGGGGCGGCCAATGAACTCACATCAGCCCTGATCGTCAATCCTTACGATCGGGATGAGGTTGCTGCCGCACTGAATCAGGCGATGACCATGTCGCGGACGGAGCGAATATCGCGCTACAACGACATGATGACTGTACTGCGCCAAAACGACATCACCCACTGGCGTGAGAGCTACCTGAAAGATCTGCGGGCGTTGCCGCAGGAAGGGCGGGTGCAGGAAAAGGAGAGTAATGTGGCCGCCTTTCCCAAACTCGCCTGATAAGACGGTCCAGCCTAAATAAGAACGGTTCGTAACAGGGGGCGATGCCCCCTGATTTTATGGCCCCCCGCTTAACCATTCCCGATCACCACATCGCTATTTATGCGGTTAATTGTGGAAAAAACACCCATCCGGCCCATAGAAACTAAAAAAAATCCACTTTTCACTAAAGAAAGTTGGTCTTTTGTCGATACTCATAGGGTAATTCCTAAAACTCCCGCCAAAACATTCATATCACTTATGTAACGCTTGTTTACATCTGCTGTCACAGGCTGAACGTAAGAGGTTGACTGCTTACAAAGCATTATCACTTCCTGTAAAAAACCTGCGCTATGTCACATTTTTGACTTCATGTAGCTGTCAGATACTCACCGTGAGTAACTAACCATACTCGTCTGCTTCACTGTCTTTTCTGGCATTAAATCCTGTTTATTTTATTTATTGCGAGATTAATGCTCGGTGTTTGCCGCTTCGTCTCAGCCGGTTCGCTTTAATATACCAATTAGTCCGCTTTTGGACTGGTGATGGTTACTCACGGTGTGAAATTTACAAAAAATGACCGAAATGGTTAGTTAGTGAGCTAATCAACAGTATTGCTGATGGGTTTTTGGGAAGTATTTGCCTTAAAAATGTGATCTACGTCACACTTTATCTAAAATTCGGCTGGCTTCTCGTTGTATCCCACGAATAGAGGGGATAGAGTTGCCTTGTTTTCGGAATAGTCTTAAAAGAATGTAACAAGAAGTCACGGACGGGGTCAGGGAAGAGAGGGCTCAGGAAAGGCCACTGGCAAAATGAATTCATGATTATTTCCTGGCTTGGTTTGCCGAAAAACAAGACAGCTTATTTATACGTTTGGCGTTTGCCACTAAATTTTTTGCCATCTTTAGATTTACCAACCAGCAACCATGGTAGCGGCCTCAGCCGCACACGTTAAAAGTAGTGTCAGTCAGGATGGAAAAAAAATGGGTACATCAGAATTACTCAAACATATTTACGACATCAACTTGTCATATTTATTGCTCGCACAACGTTTAATTAACCAGGAAAAAGCTTCAGCAATGTTCCGTCTGGGCATCGATGAGCCAATGGCCGATGCGCTTGCAGGATTAACATTGCCCGAAATGGTTAAGCTGGCCGAAACCAATCAATTGGTGTGTCAGTTCCGTTTCAACGATCACAAGTCAATCAGCCGTCTCACTCAGGAATCTCGCGTGGACGACTTACAACAGATCCATACAGGCATCTTGTTATCTAGTCGTTTATTACGTGATGTCTCGAAAGATGATGAGACACCGAAAAAGAGAGTGGCGAGCTAATGGCTGAGAAAAGTATTGTTCAGGAAGCGCGCGATATTCAGCTGGCGATGGAACTCATCACTCTGGGTGCACGCTTACAAATGTTAGAAAGCGAAACGCAGCTGAGTCGCGGTCGCTTAATTAAGTTGTATAAAGAGTTGCGCGGTAGCCCACCGCCAAAAGGCATGCTGCCGTTTTCTACCGATTGGTTCATGACCTGGGAGCAGAATATCCATGCTTCCATGTTTTGTAATGCCTGGCAGTTTATGGTGAAAAGCGGGTTGTGTACGGGTGTGGAAGCGGTGATCAAAGCTTACCGTCTCTATCTCGAACAGTGCCCGCAACAGGACGAGGGCCCGCTGTTGGCGCTGACACGCGCCTGGACCCTGGTCCGGTTTGTTGAAAGTGGCATGCTGGAATTAACCGGTTGCAAATGCTGCGGCGGAAGCTTTATTAACCATGCGCATCAGCCCGTGGGTAGCTTCACTTGCAGCCTGTGCCAACCGCCATCTCGAGCGGTAAAAAGACGTAAACTTATCGCAGAAGTTGCCGATAACAATTCACAACTGCTGGATGAACAGGTTAAACAAGCCGTTTAATAGTGTTCGCCACGTGGAGTGAATCCAGCAGCGGTCTTTGACCGCTGCTTTTTTTTTGCCCCACGTCTGGTGTTCCCCCTGTTTATTCTGGCTCCCTTCCACCCACACGTTTGCAGCGTAAGGATTATTTGTGCTGATTATATTGGGTTACATCCTTGTCCTCGGGTCGGTGTTAGGCGGCTTCGCAATGGTTGGCGGCCATCTTGGCGCATTATACCAACCCTCAGAAGTGCTGATTATTGTCGGTTCCGGTGTCGGTGCGTTTATCGTTGGTAACAACGGTAAGGCGATTAAAGCGACATTGAAATCGCTACCGTTGCTGATGCGTGGCGCGAAATACAATAAAGCCGTTTATATGGATTTGATGGCGCTGCTGTATCGCCTGATGGCTAAATCGCGCCAGCAGGGGATGCTGTCGCTGGAGCGCGATATCGAAAATCCGCAGGAAAGTGAGATTTTTGCTAATTACCCGCGCATTCTTGCCGATAAAAGATTAGTGGATTTTATTACCGACTATTTACGCCTGATGGTCAGCGGCAATATGAATGCCTTTGAGATCGAAGCGTTGATGGACGAAGAGATTGAAACCTACGAACACGAGTGTGATGTCCCGGCAACGGCACTGGCGACGATGGGTGACTCACTTCCGGCATTCGGTATCGTTGCAGCGGTAATGGGGGTTATTCATACCCTGGCTTCTGCAGACCGACCTGCGGCGGAACTGGGTGCGCTGATCGCCAACGCGATGGTGGGAACCTTCCTCGGTATTTTGTTAGCGTACGGTTTTATCTCTCCACTGGCGGGTGTATTACGCCAGAAGTGTGCAGAGAACACCAAGATGATGCAGTGCATTAAAGTCACGCTGCTTTCCAGCCTCAACGGTTATGCCCCGCAGATTGCGGTGGAGTTTGGTCGTAAGACGTTGTACTCAACCGACCGACCGTCGTTTACCGAGCTGGAAGAGCATGTGCGTAATGCTAAATCCAATAAGCAGACTTCGGACCAAGACGCATGAAGCATAACAATCACCCCATTGTGCTGGTAAAGCGGAAAAAGTCGAATAAGCATGCCGGCTCGCACGGTTCATGGAAAATCGCCTACGCCGACTTTATGACGGCAATGATGGCCTTTTTTATGGTGATGTGGCTGATTTCAATCTCGAGTCCTCAACAATTGATTCAGATTGCCGATTACTTTAAAACGCCGCTGAAAGTGGCGTTAACCGGCGGGCAGCGCAGCAGCGATAGCTCAAGCCCGATTCCTGGCGGTGGCCAGGACCCGACGGAAAAAATCGGTGAAGTCCATAAAGTGGTGGATATGGATGCGCAGAAACGCAAGCTGGAAGAGATTCGTCTGAACCGCCTGCGGGAGAAGCTGGACCAGCTGATTGAAGCTGACCCGCGACTGCGTGCTCTGCGTCCGCACCTGATTATTAACATGGTGGAAGAGGGGCTGCGTATTCAGATCATCGACAGCCAGAATCGACCCATGTTTAAAACCGGTAGCGCTGAGGTTGAACCTTATATGCGCGATATTTTGCGCGCTATTGCCCCGATTCTGAATGATATTCCGAACCGGATCAGCCTGGCGGGCCATACCGATGATTTCCAGTATGCCGGGGGCGACCGTGGCTACAGTAACTGGGAACTCTCTGCCGACCGCGCCAATGCATCACGGCGTGAGCTGGTACTGGGAGGACTGGACGGTGGCAAGATGCTGCGCGTGGTGGGCATGTCTGACACCATGAAACTAAAGAATCGCGGCGGAAACGATTCGGTGAATCGACGTATCAGTCTGCTGGTGTTAAATCATGACACCGAAACGCAGATCGAGCGTGAAAACGCCGAAAGTGATGCGGTGCAGATTAACGATGCAAGTAGCCTTAAAGAGATAGCGGCGCCGGAAGTTCCTTCCACAGCCACCAAAAACCAAGACCCTCAACACCCACAGGCTGAGTCTGTCAGTACCCAGGCGCCGGTAACTTCGTTACCTGCTGCTCCGGCACCGACGACCCAGACCGATCGCGACTCACAGCCGAGGTGATACCGTGAGCATGGATATCAGCGACTTTTACCAGACGTTCTTTGATGAAGCCGACGAATTGTTGGCGGACATGGAACAACACCTGTTGGGTCTTGACCCGCAGGAACCAGATTCGGAACAGCTTAATGCTATCTTCCGGGCTGCCCATTCGATTAAAGGCGGGGCGGGTACTTTTGGTTTCACTGTTTTACAGGAAACCACGCATATTCTGGAAAATATTCTCGACGGTGCGCGCCGCGGCGAAATGCAGCTCAGTACCGATATCATCAACCTGTTTTTGGAAACCAAAGATATTATGCAGGAACAGCTAGATGCGTATAAAACCGCCTCGGAACCCGACGCCGCGACGTTTGCATACATTTGTCAGGCCTTACGTCAGCTCGCGCTGGAAGCCAAAGGCGAAGCACCGGTCACCGACATCGCACCTGTTGCAGCGGGCGGTACGCCTTCCGTAGTGGCCAGCGGTCTGCGCATTAAACTGACCGGGTTGAAAACCAACGAAGCCGATCTGATGCTGGAAGAGCTGGGTAACCTGGGCACGGTTTCCGATGCGGTAAAAGGTGATGATTCACTGGAAGCCACACTCGACTCCTCTGTTGGTAAAGACGATATCGTTGCCGTGTTGTGCTTCGTTATCGACGAGTCGCAGATCCACTTCCCGCAGGCTGATGTGGTGGATATTGCCAGCGCCATGACGGAAGCGCCTGTGGTTGAGGCCGTGGCGGATGCTGAAGCTGACGTCGCTGCAGAGCCTGAACTGGCCAGTGTCAGCGACATTGTGCAGTTGAAGCGTGAGCCGGCGAAAAAAGTCGCTAATCCAAAAGTTAACGAATCCACCAGTATCCGTGTGGCGGTAGAGAAGGTCGATCAGTTGATCAACCTGGTTGGCGAACTGGTGATTACCCAGTCAATGCTGGCCCAGCGCTCCGGTGAACTTGACCCGGTTAACCACGGCGACCTGCTCAACAGCATGGGGCAGTTGGAACGTAACGCCCGTGACTTGCAAGAGTCGGTGATGTCGATTCGTATGATGCCGATGGAATACGTCTTCAGCCGCTTCCCACGCCTGGTGCGTGACCTGGCCAGTAAGCTGGGTAAAGAAGTTGAACTGACCCTGATGGGCAGCTCGACCGAACTGGATAAGAGCCTGATCGAACGTATCATTGACCCGTTAACGCACCTGGTGCGTAACAGCCTTGACCACGGTATCGAAACCCCTGACAAACGCCAGGCGGTAGGCAAACATGCGATCGGTAACCTGACGCTGTCTGCGGAACATCAGGGCGGCAACATCTGCATCGAAGTCACCGATGATGGTGCCGGTCTCAACCGTGAACGTATTCTGGCGAAAGCCTTGTCTTCTGGCCTGCCGGTCAGCGAATCCATGAGCGACGAAGAAGTCGGCATGCTGATCTTCGCCCCAGGCTTCTCAACCGCTGAGCAGGTGACGGATGTTTCCGGCCGTGGCGTTGGTATGGACGTGGTGAAACGTAATATCCAGGAAATGGGTGGACACGTTGAAATTTCGTCTAAACAGGGCAAGGGCACCACAATCCGTATCCTGCTGCCACTGACGCTGGCTATCCTCGATGGGATGTCAGTGCGCGTGGCGAACGAAGTGTTTATCCTGCCGCTGAATGCGGTCATGGAATCACTGCAACCGCTGGCAGACGACCTGAAAGCACTGGCAGGCGGCGAACGCGTGCTGGAAGTGCGTGGCGAGTATCTGCCACTGGTTGAGCTGTGGAACGTCTTTGAGGTCCAGGGGGCCAAAACCGAAGCCACGCAGGGGATTGTTGTCATCCTGCAAAGCGCCGGAAAACGTTACGCGCTGCTGGTTGATCAACTGATTGGTCAGCACCAGGTGGTAGTGAAAAACCTGGAAAGCAACTATCGCAAAGTGCCGGGCATCTCTGCTGCCACCATCCTTGGCGATGGCAGTGTAGCGCTGATCGTCGATGTCTCAGCACTGCAGTCTCTGAACCGTGAAAAGCGTGTGGCGGGAGCCGCAGCCTGACAATAACTGATTAAGGGTAGAATTATGACTGGAATGGCCACTGTCACTAAACTCGCCGGCGAAACCGTGGGTCAGGAGTTCCTGGTGTTTACGCTGGGTGACGAAGAGTACGGAATTGATATCCTGAAAGTTCAGGAAATCCGTGGGTACGACCAGGTGACGCGTATCGCCAACACCCCGGCGTTTATTAAAGGTGTGACTAACCTGCGTGGCGTTATTGTTCCGATTATCGATCTGCGCATCAAGTTCGCGCAGCCCGATGTCGAGTACAACGACAATACCGTGGTGATCGTTCTGAATCTGGAACAGCGCGTGGTGGGTATCGTCGTTGACGGCGTGTCTGACGTGCTGTCTCTGACGCAGGACCAAATTCGTCCTTCCCCGGAATTCGCGGTCACCATGTCGACAGAGTATCTGACAGGTCTGGGTGCACTGGGTGAGCGTATGCTGATTCTGGTCGACATCGAGAAGCTGTTAAGCAGTGAAGAGATGGCGCTGATGGATACGCTGCGTAGCGCGTAATAGCGTGTTTTTCCGCGTGTTATAAAAAGAGGCGAATCGGTGATTCGCCTCTTTTAGTTACTAAACTCCCAGCAACATAAAGATCCCCGCCTGGTAACCGATACATCCACTGTTATTCCATTTATTTCACCAAGGGTTCACTTATGTTCACGCGTATTAAAGTCGTCACCAGCCTGATTCTGGTGCTATTTATCTTCGGATTTTTACAACTGGCGGCGGGCGGCTTGTTTATCAACGCGCTCACACACGACAAAAATAGTTTTGCGGTTTCTCAAACGGCGAATGATAACGTCTCATTATTTACCGATGCGTGGGTCACGCTAAACCAGACACGTATCACCCTGAACCGCGGGATGTTGCGCATTCAGAGTGAAGCGGCGAACAGCGGCAGCAGCGCCTCTCTGTCTACGCTCAGTGCGCAGGCAAAACAGCAGCTGGTTACCGCACAACAATCTTATGATGCCTTCCTGGCGACGCCCGCAACACCAGGTGTGGATGTTGATCTGACCGAACGTCTTAAGCAGCGCTACAGCGATTACGTCACTGCGCTTGTCGCGATGACGCAGCAGATGGAAAACAAACAGCTGGATGCGATGTTCAAACAGAACATTGAAAAGAAGCAGATTGCCATGCAGGCGGTATATACCGAATGGCGTAAGGTGCAGAACCAGCTGAGCGCACAGGGTGCCGTGCAGAACCAGGAAGCCTATGAGCATATGCTGTGGACCATCGCCGCCGTGATGGCGCTGGTGATCGCACTGATTGTGCTGTGCTGGTTTGGTCTGCGTAATATTTTGATTCGTCCGTTGCAGGCGACGATTGCCCACATCCGCAGTATCGCATCGGGCGATCTGACGCAGAAAATTGTGTCAGAAGGGCGCAATGAGATGGCCCAGCTGGCGTCCAGTCTGCATGATATGCAGCAGTCGCTGGTGAAAACGGTCAGCGTGGTGCGTGACGGTTCTGATGCTATTTACACCGGTGCCAGCGAAATCGCTGCCGGAAACAATGACCTGTCATCGCGCACTGAGCAGCAGGCCTCCGCGTTGCAGGAAACGGCGGCCAGCATGGAGCAGTTGACGGCGACCGTGAAACAGAATGCCGAGAACGCCCGTCAGGCCTCTCAGCTGGCGCTCAGCGCATCAGAAACCGCGCAGAAGGGCGGTAAAGTGGTGGACGGCGTGGTGAAAACCATGAATGACATCGCCGGCAGTTCGAAGAAGATTGCCGACATTATTAGCGTGATTGACGGTATTGCCTTCCAGACCAATATCCTTGCACTGAACGCGGCAGTGGAAGCGGCACGTGCCGGTGAACAGGGCCGTGGTTTTGCCGTGGTGGCAGGAGAAGTGCGTAATCTGGCCCAGCGCAGTGCGCAGGCAGCGAAAGAAATTAAAGGGCTGATTGAAGATTCTGTTTCTCGGGTGGACAGCGGCTCTGCGCTGGTGGGTACCGCCGGGGAAACCATGACGGATATCGTCAATGCAGTGAGCCGTGTGACTGACATTATGGGTGAGATTGCCTCAGCCAGTGATGAACAGAGTCGCGGTATTGATCAGGTCGGCACGGCAGTGACAGAGATGGATCGTGTGACGCAGCAGAACGCCGCACTGGTGGAAGAGTCTGCTTCGGCGGCGGCCTCACTGGAAGATCAGGCCAGCCGTCTGACGCAGGCTGTTGCCGTGTTCCGTATTGCCCGTCAGGGCAGTGTGGCACCGGCACCGTTGAAGCGACCGGCATTGAAGGGCACTCCAGCGCGCAAGGCACCTGCCGTAGCCGCACCTGTGTCTGATTCAAACTGGGAAACGTTCTGATTTTACCGGGGTGATTTTTCGATTGCCCCGTGCTGGCCGACCGAAACAGAGGGTCGGCCACTCCCCGTCAGACGCGACGCTTTTCCTTACGGTGTTTTTTCACCTTCCACTCACCCTCACCGAAAAGTGTTAAGCCATTGGAGTCGATAACCCGATGTGCAATTTCACCGTGCGTGGTTTTTTTGCACTGTATGCTGACGGAGCTGGCCCGCCTGATTACGCTCAACAGTTAGATTTATTCAACCCAGACTCCGGTTGTTCATGCAGCCAGTCTGTGATGGTTGATTAATACATTCAAGGTAAGATAGAACAGGTTTCTTCTTTTCTCGAAGAAAATCCAGGTCAGTTGCGACTTAATCTCTTTCAATCTTTTCATGCTGATGAATAGTGACTGGCAAATAGCTTCATCATCAAAATGGCGAAGAATAAGAAGAAAAACACGCATTCTGATACTGTCATTATTTTTTTTCAATGGTTTAATTTTTTTAAATAATTTGTTTTTTTTGAAGAAGGTAAATACATCCTGGCTGCGAACATCCAGCGCAAAAAATGGCACATTACATATTGATTGAAAAATAAAAACCTCCAATTCATTATTGAAAATAAGAACGATATTTTTCATGCTTAAATGGTTATTTTTTTTGGTTAATGCCAGTAAGAAATACTGAGCATCGCAAATAAAATAGCTGCTATTTTTAATAAGGTTTTCATGAGATAAGTTTTTTATCGCATGCATAATAAATTTATTTTGCAGTTGGGTGACAATTCTGGTCATTTGCTATCACATAAACCTCATAGATTGAGTGGAAATGTCGATTGGGTAATAAAGATGAGCGTTTTTTTAGCGCTGTCTGGTTATTAATAAGCACCGTCACGTTTTAGCACCACAGCGACCGTCTTAAACAAAATCACGATGTCATGCCACAGTGACCAGTTTTTGACATACCACGAATCTAAATAAACACGTATTTCGTAGTCAACGTCATTGCGACCGCTGACCTGCCATAATCCCGTCATCCCGGGTTTTGCCATCAGGTAATAGTCAACATCACCGGCATAACGACTGAGTTCATCTTCAACCACCGGGCGCGGGCCTACGAGGCTCATCTCGCCCCGCACCACGTTCCACAACTGTGGCAGCTCATCCAGGCTGGTTCTGCGGATGAATTGACCCACTTTAGTAATACGAGGATCGTTCTTGATTTTGAAATCCTTATCCCATTCGGCGCGGGCTACCGGGTCAGTGCGCAGCACTTCTGCCAGCACCTCTTTAGAATTAATCACCATAGACCGGAATTTCAGACACTTAAACTTGCGCCCATTAATGCCCACACGCTCGTGACCGTAAATTGGCAGGCCGCCGTCGCGTGCGACCATAAAGCCTAGCAACAGCAATACCGGTAACAGCAAAATGATGATTCCGAGGGCACCAACGATATCGAAGGTACGTTTCAGACAGCGTGATGTCCGCTTCGCCAGGTTGTTTTTAACCCGCAGAATCATCACCTCATGGCTGAAAATATAAGCCATGTTGGTACCATAAAGTGGGACGCCGCGTAAGGAAGGAATAACCGATACGGATTGGCAGTTTTGCGTTGCCAGCATTTTCAGCCAGAGATCACGGTGCTGGCTCTGCTCAAACTCCACCGCCACGATGAACTGGGTCTCGCTGTCCGTCAGCCGCCACAGCTCCTGCTCATAATGCAGTACCGGTATGCCGTTGATACTGGCTTGTGGGCTGCTGCCGTCGACATCGTAGAAGGCGATGATATCCAGCCCCAGTACATTTTCACTCTGTAATGCCTGCGAGGCTTCCTTGGCATTTTTGTTACTACCAATGATAATTGTCTGCTTTTTCCACAGTCCAAAATGGTTCAGTAAACGTCGGGAAATCGCACGACCTAAAGGGACCATGACCAGGGTAAGTAGCCAAGTTAAGAGCCAGACAGAATGGGACATTTGCCACTGTGAGAGTGCGGTAATGGACAGATCGATCACTGAAAAAATAAGAATGGTGCGGAAAATCTCTTTCAACTCAAACCAGAAGGGTTTTCTGTAGGTGAAATGATTCAAGCGCATCCAGAACCAACCAATACAAGCCACGGATAAAACAATATGTGTGGCGATATGTATCTGAAAATTGGTTGTGGAAATAGCAGAAAGACTGAGCAGTGAATGTGAACTAATTAATTGCAGAGTGATAAATAATGCCGCATTGAAAAAAACAAGATCCGAAAATATGAGTGTGAATTTATTAATTGTGTTTTTATAAGAAATGTTGGCGCTAATATTTACGTGATGCGGCAGTGTATTCATGAGAATAAACCTAATTAATGAAGAAGTTGATATTTATAAGGGTGATTTTGTTTAATGGCTGTGTGTCTATTTATCAATAGATCGCTTGTGTCGATTAGTGGATAAAAATCCGTCTGCTCGTGTGACTACTTTTCCATATATGAATTTTCTCGAACCTTTTGATATGGCAAGAAGACAAAGAAAATAAAATAAAAGGTTGCTGAAAAAAATCAATATCAGAGGTGATATCTCTTTTATCTCCCTATTAGGAAGTTGGTGGTCGATAAGCAACATAAAGAAAATCATGCTCATCACAGAGATTGCAATTGGATATGTTTTAAAAAACAAGGTGGATATATCACCGCCAATGATTTTCATCAGACAGTACATGACAGGGGCGAAATTAAGCACGTTTGCAATTAAGTAAAACTTAGCAAATGTGTTAATGTCAAACTGAACGCCAAGGATAAAAGCAGTCAACTGGAGAAATGCCCCTAATATACCCAGGCGCATCAATATGTCGGTTCTTCCTTTTGCCATAAATACCGAACCTGTGGTGCTCAAAACCGACTGTATAATGGCTGTGGGTGCCAGCCATTTGAGAATTTCAGCCGTTTTTAGCCATTGTTCACCAAAAAAAGTAGCGATCAATGGGAAACTGTAAAATCCTATAATTGTCATTAGCGGTGAAGTTAACGCAAGAATAACAAAAACAGTATTGATATAAGTGTTAAGAATTTTCCCATTTTCATCCTGATATTTGCTTAAAATAGGATAAAGCGAACGAGTGGCGACAAAGGTCAGGCTCTGTAAGGGGAAAAGCATGATGCGGTAGGCCAGATTATATTGGCCCAAAATTGCTGCTGACATAAATTTCCCTATAATGAAACTGTCAGCATTACGCGAAAAATAGTTGATCAGGTTGAATAAAGAGAGATGTGTGCTGAACGAAAAAATCTCTTTAATATCACGCAATTGGATGAGCCGTTTGACGGAAGGTCTCCAGTGGGAAACCACCCAGAACTGCACGGCAGACATCAGATTCAACGTAATGGCCTGAGCAACCAGGCTAAACACGCCATAACCAAGGTTGGCCATTGTAACCGCGACAACCACTGACACCAGCGCCGATGTCACTTCGATCCTGGCGATGCTTTTGAAGCGCGAATCCCTTTCCAGTAAGGCGAGATGCGTCGCGGCACAACTGGATAACGGGAACGTCACGGCAAGCATCATCAGTATCGTAGTCAGTTCAGGATGCCCGTACAGCATAGCCAATGGCTTAGCCAGTAGCGTGATAACCCCGCATAAGACAACACCGAGTGTCACATTAAGCCAGAAAATGGAGTTGATCAAATCGTGGCTGAGTGATTTCTTTTGAATAATTGCCGCTGATGTTCCGAGATCCCTGAGCAGAATCCCGAGGTTGATCACCACCACTGCCATGACCATGATGCCGTATTGATCCGGTGGAATGATTTTGGCCAGATAAATAAGATTGACCGCCTGGACAAATATCTTAAAAAATTGTGACAGGGCATTCCACTTTGCATTAGACAAAAGGCTCATCTAAAAATCACCCTTCTCAATGATTCATCAAAGGTCGACGGATGATAAAAAGGAGCTATCTTATGAGTGTCTAAAACGGAATAGAGTGGCCTGACCGCTTGAAATGGATATTCAGATGTGGCGATAGGCACCAACTCCGGACAGGTGTTCAGGAGTTCATTCTTGGCGGCCATGTCAATAATCTGCCTGGCAAAATCGTACCAGCTCATCATCGTACTTCCCGAAAAATGATATATCCCGCCGGGAGCCTGTGCTTTGAGCAGCATGATGATGGCCATGGCAATATCGCGTGCATCGGTTGGACAACCAAGCTGATCACCGACTACTCGCAGAATTTTCCTTGTGGCGGCTAACCGCAGCATGGTTTTGACGAAATTATTACCATACTCACTGAAAACCCAAGAGGTTCGTAACACAATGGCTTCAGGCTGACGCAACAACACGGCAGCTTCTCCCTCTAGTTTCGTCTTGCCATAGACGTTGAGCGGGGCGGTCTTGTCGTCTTCAAGATAAGGACGCTGTGACTTGCCATCAAAAACATAGTCGGTAGAGACATGGACTAATCTTGCACCAATACTATTGGCACCACGCGCGAGATTCTCTGGTCCTGTACGATTCACGGCATTGGCTAAAAACTGCTGTGACTCAGCTTGATCAACCTGGGTATAACCTGCCGCATTGACAACGAAATTGGGTTTTAATGCACGGATGATAGCTTCGACTTTTCTGCCATTAGTAATATCCAGCTCAGCAGAACTCAGACTATAAATTTTCCAGCTCTCAGGGGCGCAGTCTGAAAAACACCGCCCCAGTTGTCCTTTGGCACCTGTTAGCAGAACTTTCATTTTCTGTACCCCTTTAGCGACTGACCATTTTGATCTTTAAGAGAGAGCAACGGAGTGTCTTCTGGCCAGGTAATATTGATCTCAGGGTCATTCCATAGCAGGCACTCTTCATGCTCCGGGAAATAATAGTCGGTGCATTTATATTCAAAATCTGCAATGTCAGATAACACCAGAAAGCCGTGTGCAAAGCCTGGTGGGATCCAAAACTGCGTATGATTATCTTCTGACAGTAGCACCCCATGCCAACCACCATAAGTGGCTGAGCCCTGTCGGAGGTCAACAGCAACATCAAAAACCGCCCCACGAACTACGCGAACCAATTTACCCTGTGGTCGCTGGGACTGAATATGTAAGCCACGCAGCACCGACTTTGATGAACGGGAATGGTTGTCCTGGACAAAATCAAGGTCAATTTCCAGCATTTTTTGGTAACGATCCCTCTCAAAGGTTTCAAGAAAAAATCCTCGCGGATCGCCAAACACACTCGGTTGGATTATTTTCAGGCCGGGAAGGTCAGTGTTAGTAACTTTCATCAATCGCCTCCGTCAATAAGGATAGATATCGGCCGTATTGGGTTTTTTGCAGTTTTCTTGCCTGTTCTGCAACCTGCTCCTTATTGAGCCATCCTTTGCGATAACCTATCTCTTCCAGACAGGCGACTTTGAAGCGTTGGCGTTGTTCAATGGTATGAATGAACTGTGATGCTTCAAGCAGGCTTTCATGTGTTCCGGTATCAAGCCAGGCAAAACCACGGCCAAGTAATTCCACCGTCAGATTCCCCTGATCCAGGTACATTTGGTTGAGGGTGGTAATTTCTAATTCTCCCCGAACGGACGGGCGTACCCGTTTTGCCATCTCGACAACCTGATGGTCATAGAAATAGAGTCCGGTTATTGCCCAATTTGATTTTGGGTTTTCTGGTTTCTCTTCAATTGATATTGCACGCTGATTTTTATCAAACTCGACGACACCAAAACGTTGAGGATCCATTACTTCATAACCGAACACGGTCGCTCCTTGTTCCCGAGCCACCACGTGTTCCAGTTTACGGCCGAAACTTTCGCCAAAATAGATGTTATCACCCAGAACCAAAGCACAGCGCTCACCTGCAATAAACTCCTCACCAATAATAAATGCCTGGGCAAGGCCATCTGGGCTGGGCTGGATGGCATAGGTAAACGACACGCCAAACTGACTCCCCGTTCCTAATAAACGTTTAAAACCAGGCATGTCTTCAGGGGTGGAAATAATAAGAATGTCTCTGATGCCTGCAAGCATCAATACCGAGATAGGGTAATAAACCATAGGCTTATCGTAAATTGGCATCAGTTGTTTTGATGCTCCTTGGGTTAATGGATATAAACGCGTCCCTGAACCACCTGCCAGTACAATACCTTTCATGATGTCACCCTGATATTTAATGTGAAGTAATGGAGAAATTATTTATGCTGCGTATTTCGCCACCAGCTCTCATTATCTAAGAACCAGGAAACGGTTTTTCGCAGTCCAGTTTCAAACGTTTCTTGTGGATACCAGCCAAGTTCCTGGCCGATTTTTTTCGCATCAATGGCATAACGCAGGTCATGTCCCTGGCGATCTTTCACGAAGGTGATTAACTCGGCATAGCTGCTAAAAGTTTCATGGTTTATCGGTGCTAATTCATCCAGTAAGTGACAAATCGTAATGATGACGTCGATATTTTTTCTCTCGTTATAGCCACCAATATTGTAGGTTTCCCCGGGTACGCCAGCGGTAACTACCCGGTATAGTGCTCTTGCATGATCGTCAACATATAACCAGTCGCGAACTTGTTTGCCATCACCATAGACCGGTAGAGGTTTGCCGCACAGGGCGTTGGAAATAACTAAAGGGATCAGCTTTTCCGGGCAATGGTAGGCGCCATAGTTGTTGGAACAGTTTGTCACGATGGTCGGCATACCGTAGGTACGCAGCCAGGCGCGTACTAAATGGTCACTGGCCGCTTTTGATGCAGAGTACGGGCTGCTGGGAGCATAAGAGGTGGTTTCAGTGAACAGCGCATCGGTGCCATCGAGATCGCCGTAAACCTCATCAGTTGAAATATGGTGGAAACGAAAAGCATTGCTGCGCGATGGGCTCAGGCCAGACCAGTAAGCCCTTGCACTTTCCAGCAATGTATAGGTGCCAACAATATTGGTCTGGATAAATGTGCCTGGCCCATCTATTGAACGATCAACATGGCTTTCCGCCGCAAGATGCATCACGGCATCGGGCTGGTAGCGGTTAAAAATCTCAGCGACGAGGTTGTCATCACAGATATCAGCGAGTTCAAAGGTAAACCTTTTACTATCAATGACCGGCGACAGCGAGGCCATATTCCCGGCATAGGTCAGGCTATCAACCACCACCACCTCGTCTTGAGTATGCTCAATAATATATCTGACTACTGCAGAACCAATAAATCCTGCGCCACCCGTAACGATGATTTTCATAATAAACCTTAGATGCTGTGAAAATAAATGTAAAACAGGATGAGCACTTAGCAGCGTGGATGCTTACCCTTGATGAATGTCTTTATGATTAAGACGAGATAGGATGGTCTTAATTTAATTAGCTGCTTGCAGAATAGTTTAATCATTCGCATTAAAATGATGACTTTGCTGCCAGAATAATATTTTACTGATAACACGCTATCGTAAAGTCGCTCAGTGGTCCGCCATTGATTGTAGGGCTCGTCGACTCTTGATAGCGAATGGTCAAGCGTTCCGACGACCTGAATAGTGACATCAAAATTGTGCTTTTTTAATAATTCAATACGGTTAAAAAAACTATAATCGACGCCATAAAGTGCGAACCGGCTATCAAAAACTTCCATATTCATTTCTGAAAATTTATCAACGAGTGAACGATGAATCACCAGTCCAGATCCAATCGACAGTACGCTGCTCTGAGGGGGTATGTTGTCACCATCTCTGAATTTTTTTACCTTTTTATTGATCAGCGGGTAGTAAATCATACCGTTAGTTCGCTCCCTGATGTTCGGTATTTGTAGGTCAATGCCACTGGGATCGTATTGATCAAGTTTTTTGATGTACTCTTTCGTTAAAATACTGTCATCATCTAAAAAAATAAAACGGTCATAGTCATGATACTCATTGATTACACCGTTATATATCCAACTCAATGGCCTGTTATCAAGGAACTCTTTGTTTTTAATGCTGTTAACGAAAAAGCCAAGCGTATGAATAAATCTTTTATCAAATTCAAGAGGTTTAGGTCCATTGTTAATAATTAACAGGTCGATATCAACATACGTTTTATTCATGAGGCAGTTGAGTGTAAGCGACTCTTTGAATGTTTTGTCGTATAGGATTACAGTCAATATTGTTTTGCGCATAAATAAACCCTTGAGGTTATTTTTTACTGTTCAACCATGAGAGATAGCCATGGATGATGTCTTTTTCAATCCCGTTATTATCCAATAAGCCAAAATTTGACTCATAGGTATCGGTACTTTTCTCATCCGTCAGTGAATACCACCAAAGCCCTTTGATATAATCTCTTTCGCTCGCCATTTTGAAGTATTGCTGTGTGTAGTTTTCCTGTTGGCTGGGTGATAGCTTGCCACGCAAAGAATTTGAATATCCCATTTCAGTAATAAATATATTGACCTGCTTACCGTCATTCATTGCTGTCAAATGTTGAGAGAATAGATCAATGGCTGAAAAATCCATAATCGGAAAATTCGTTGAATAAGGATGTATTGATATTCCGTCAATAGCCGTCAGAATACCATCCTTAATCATGGAATCCAGCCACTTTACCTGCCGTAGCGCTAATGGGTTGAGGCTTCCCGCAATAATGGTAGCTCTAGGGTTGTTTTTTCTGATGACGGCTGAGACTTCTTTTATTAGCCGTGCGTATTTTTTTGCTGATAGGGCATCGTTACTTTCTGGGTGACTTTTAAAATCATCGTGCCACCATTCATTGTATATTTCATAAATAATATTCTCATGGGGGTATTGATTGACCACCCACTCGACATAACGAGTAAAAGCATGTACCTGCTCATCAGTGACGGGTTTGCTATCGCCATACAGCGGGTTTGCACTGCCCAGGATAACGATAGGTATAATACCCACTTTGAGTGAACCATCAATAATAAATTTCAAATTCTCGTAGGGCAGTTTATAAACACCTTCTTTTTTTTCAATCTCTCGCCATCGTAAATCTGTTCTGTAGGAGGAAAATTGATATTTATGCAATTTCTGGAGTGTTTCACTGGCAGATATCTTCATCCGGTCTGGATGGAAGCACACACCGGTCAGGAAAGCGGCGGTTGCATTTCCAGAACTTGTGGCTATAAGTAAAAACAACGCGAAAGCTCTAAAGTTAACCATATGAACTCCATAATTATTATCGGTAGTGGTTCTTAGAGTTTGTTATTATTGTTTTTTATAAAAAGAAAGATATCGACAATATAAAAGTATAGCCTTGTGTGTGACTTGAGACGGGTGAAAAATATAGAGCAATTAACTTTTAATCCATAGCTAACAAGCTGTGCCTCAAGTATTTTTTTGTGTTTTCCAGTTATGTTATTTTTTTGGCAAAATAAATTATAAGCATTGAGAATCTTATTTTTGTTGCCTAATGTGATGCGGTTTAGGTCGTGAGAAGTATCTTGTACATAAAGTGATTTGCTCAATAGCTTTGCATGGTTATGACTGGTTCTTGTTAATAGCCTATAAAAAAGATCTATATCTTGCCATGCTGGCATATCGGCAGTGAACTTCCCTGCATCTTTCATTCTCTTTGTATAGGTAAAACATTGGTTACCAATGATGTTTTTAAATAAAATATCTTTGGATGTGATTTCTCGTGGTAATAACATATTAAGGTGTCTGGTTTTATTATATTTACCCTTCTTGTTTAATGTCAGATAGTTAGTGTACAGAAAACTATATTTTTCCAATAGTTGCCTATTTTCAATAAAATAAGATATCCTACCATCTAAAAAATAATCGTCGTCGTCAAGCCCAGTGATATATACACCCATGGCTTTATCAATAGCCAGATTTCGACTGGCACAAGCACCAGAATTAACTTCTTTCAAAATGTATTTTACACGCTGGTCAATTAACGCGACTTCAGCCAGGTAATCCTGTGTGCCATCGGAAGAGTGATCGTCAACAACAATAACTTCAATATTTTTGTAACTCTGATTACGAACAGAATCCAGTGCACGTGTGAGTAACTGAAGTCGGTTAAAAGTGGGAATATAGATAGAAACTAACGGCGTGTCATTCATTTATTATTTACCTTGTAAAGAATGAGAATATAGTTTCATCGTCATGTCATTCATCTTTTCTCTGGTGTAGGACTCGGTCACCTTTGTCATCAACTTTTCCTTTATACTGTCGAGGTCGTAGGTATTAATACCGGAAAGAAGGCTGGCAAGAGATGAACTGTTACCGCAGTTGAAAAATAATTTGCTGACTTTGTTTAGTTCCTTAAATGCAGTGATGTCGCTGGTGATAACTGGCAGGTTATAGCTTATTGCTTCCAGAGGAACCATGGCAAAACCCTCCCAGCGTGAAGGAATGATTAAACAGTTTGCTTTGCGATAATACTTACCGATATCTTCTTTTTTTAGCCAACCAGTATATTCTATATTAATATTTTTCAGATGTATTTTTTCTGCCGAATGGGTCTTGTTAATGGCAGAACCAATCATAATCACTTTTATTGAAAATTCTAACGTTTTATCGTCTAAGGTTCTAAGAGCATCAAGTAACGTATCCGTGCCTTTCTGGCGGTCAAATCGGCCAACATAAAGCAGGGTGTATTCATTTAATTTATTGTGTGTATTTGTGTTTTTTTTCTCAGGAAGATCAACACCATTACTGATCAGACAGAGTTTTTCTTCGGAGAATCCCTTTTCGAGTGATTTAAGATACTCATACTCACCTACACAAATGATACTTTGTGTAAATCGTGATAGCAGACGTTCACAGGCCGTGAAAAGAGTGAGCTTAATGAATGAGGTTTTCACAAGGAATGAAAAACCATGAGGACAGTAGATGACCTGCGGTTTTTGACGCCAAAAAAAGATTATTAATATCAATCGACCAATGAAACCAGCAAAAGTGCTGTGTAAATGAATTATATCAGGTCTGAAGGTGTGAACCTGATAATGAAAACAGCGAGCAAAAGCATAAAGAGCCACTATCCCTCTGTTCTTTCTGCTGAACGTAACGATATTCGGCAACAGATTTTTTTCTAACTCTGCGCTCTGCTGCTCAGGGGCGATAATTTTAATTTCCGAGATCTCACGGCTCTCTAGTTGATGCTGTACCAAACTATCAAGTACAGTAGCGACACCGCCTTTAATCGTCTCAGCTGCGTGCAATACTCTCATGTCTTATTCCTTCGTTTAATTTATTTTATATTTCTATTATTTCTTTAATTAGATCTCACTCTTTGTGTTAAAAATTAAAATACATTAAAAACATCATTAATTTTGAATGGATAAATTCCACCCAAGTTACTGTAAATCATCAATATAAAATAAGTGAATGCAAAAAAACAAAACATAATCGTGACCATTTTATTGTTAATCTTATCAAGTATTAATGGGATGATTAACATCAGGTAATAAACAAAATACTGAGCAACTCGCTGCGGTCCTGCTGGGTCGGTCCCTAGCATTGTCACCGGAAGTAGTGCTGCTATGCCACAAAGATAGATACACTCGATACAACTGTATTCACGATTCTCTTTTCTGATTTTTTTTCCTAGCACATAGACCGCCATGGCAATCAGTACATAGAGTGTAACCGTCATCAGTCCATTTTTTCCATTTGCCGATCCCTCAGTGTAATGTTCATATCGAACGTTATTCGCTGCCATATGCGCAATAATCAAGGGAGTGGCAATCAATCCTGTCAGGAAAGTTGAGATGACTTTATATTCGATGCGAACTGTCCAGTGACAAAGGAAGTAAAATGCCAGCATCAGAACTGCACTGATATGAAACTGGCTGGCAAATAAAATTAATAATGCATAAGTCAGAAAACGTTTTTCTACCAGAAACCGCATTGACAGGAAACAGATCCCCATAGCGATGGTTTGGCGCACCTGATTATAAAGAGCAAAGTACAGGCCAAACGTCACGTAAATATAGAGGGATAACGAATAGTTAACCGAACGCATCTTTAACGTCAAAAGCACAGGAATTATGCAGACCAGTGCCATAATAATAAAATAGAAAAAATATTCACTATAAATATCACGGGTAATCATAACCAGTAACTGATAACCCCGCTCAATATCAGGGTCAAATGTTAACGGGTAATGGCTAAATGGAAACCTGAAGTATCGCGTGTAGACATATGAGTCAGTCCCGATGGTGTAATCCCGTATGGATGCCATTAACGCCAAAAGAAAGAGTGGCAGGATCACTCCTCTTGATTTAAGTGACTCCTCCTGGATGTAAACAAAGAAAACACTAAGCAGGGCTACAATTAAGTATGGCAACATGGTTTATCTCTTTAATTGTTACCGTTCAGGGGTATAATGTCTGTTATTTCTAATATCCTGCTTGGCATCGATTACATGATGTGAGGCAGGTCATTTTTAGGATTTAGGGATTATTTAATTTTTTTGTCATCGTAGGCGTATGTATTATGACGGTAACCGTAGGTGTAATAACTTCTGAAGCTGTTTTCTACCATATTCAAAATGCACGCCTGAACGTGTATATCACATTGGGTGAAGCGATTGATGCTTGTCTCAATTTCCCTCACCGTATTGGTCTGATAACGTGCTACCAGCAACAACGTTCCAGCATACTTGCCAATCAGCACCGCATCCGACACTGCCAAAACCGGAGGTGTATCGATAATCACCAGGTCATATCTGGCTTTCGCCCAGTCCAGCAGCGAGAGTAAATTTTCACCCATCAGCAATTCAGCCGGGTTATCAGGCGCTTTTCCTCGTGACATAAAGTCAAAATTATATTTTCCCTGCTGCACTTTTTTAATCGCATCTGCCACCCCCACTTTATGGGTGAGCACGTCCGCCAGCCCTACATCATTGCTGATATGGAATATTTCATGTGCCCTGCCTCTGCGCATATCCGCATCGATAAACAGAATCTTTTTCCCTGCTATCGAGATAATGGCGGCCAGATTCGTGCTAATGAAGGTTTTTCCTGCTTCAGACGTCGCGCCTGAAATCATCAGCACATTTTTTTTCGCATTCAGCATGTTGAAGTGCAGGCTGGTACGTAAATTGCGTATTGCCTCTATGGCTAAATCTGCTGGATTTTCGACTGCGAGTAAATGCGCTTTAGACGTTTTACTGCGGGTGTGCCGGACCATCCAGTCTGATTTGGGGATACTGGCGTAAACACTGAGTCCTGCCTGTTCCAGCTGCTCGGTTGAATCGATGCCACGATGGAAAAATACCCTGATGAGGATCAGGCTGGCGGAAAAAATCAAACCAGCAATGATGCTTGCAAGAATCAGGATCACTTTTTGTGGTCGTACTGCTTTTGGCACGGTGACTGCGTTATCGACGATGCGCACATTACCAATCGCACTTGATTTTGCGATGCTAAGTTCCTGTTGGCGATTGAGCAACTGCATATACACTGCGCGCCCGGCTTCAACGTCCCGGCTGAGCCGAAGAACTTCCTGCTGGGTTGACGGCATCGAGGAGACCTGCTTGTTTAATTTCTCCCGCTCCTGCTGTAGCGTTCCTCTTTTGGCTAATAAAGCTTTATAGGTGGGATGTTCCTTCGTAAACAGTTGCGAGACTTCAGCTTCCCGGAACGTCAACTCGTTGAGCTGGTTGTCGACGTTCACCACTTGCTCAAGAACTGACTTGGCTTCAAGTGACAGATCTACCGAGTCTTTTTGTCTACGATAGGTATTTAATTTATTTTCCGAGCTATCGAGTTCGCTTCTGACCTTTGGCAGTTGCTGGTTTAAAAACTCCAAACTCTTGGCGTCTTGTGCCGCCTGACGGTCAATATTCTGTGTAACGTAGTGATAGCTGATGTTATCCAGGATCGCGGTTATCTGTTTTTTGTCTTCGCCAGTCTGTTTAAGCTCCAGCATACCGGTATCTTTACCCTGATCTGCGACCACCAGGTTTTGTAACAGTCGGTCAATCGCAGCTAGCCGGGTGTATTGTAGTATCTCGAATTCTTCACCCGGTTTGGCATGGCTCTCGCTAACCAATAGCGTTAACCGATCTTTCTGTAATAACTTACCCACTTCACCCAGCGCACTGGTGTTGCCATAATCGATGCTAAAACGTTTATCATCGATGATTTTTAACGTTATCTTTCCGGGTTTCTCATCCCTTGTGGTAGGGATATTCAGTCTTGTCACTGATATGGAACCAGCATCATTGCCTAGCAGCCTCGCAAGACCTTTACCAATAATGGGGAAGTTTATTTTCTGTACGCTGATTTGCAGATTTAAGTCATCGACTGTTTTCCCTACCACCATTCTTGACTGCAATAGTGCGATTTCTGGGGCTGAAATAGGCTGTGAATCAGGCAGGATTTGATTGAGACTATCCAGTACCGCATTACCCTGTTTCTGTTCAACCTGGATCAATGCATCGGCCTGATAAACTGGCGTTGCAAGAAAGGAATACAGTATGGCAATAATTAGAAAGCTGGTTGTGATGATGATGATCAGTTTTCTATTATCCATAATCTCAGCAATATAACGGCCCGCTCCTTCATCATCTGGTCCGGCAGATTTCTGTTTATTGGCTATTAATTTCGTCATCGTTTTTCCCTGAAAGGTTACCACTACGTTTTTTGCCCCATGGAGAGCGAGTCATGTTGATAGAATTGAACACATCCTCAAAGGCCGGTTCACTTTCCCGTATCACCATTACCGAATGTAATTCGTGGCTTCAATAATGTCGTGCACTCCGCCGATGGTGGGAACGAGCTGCGAGATAACACGGTTCCAGCGCACCACTGGGGCGGTGGTAACATAGACGATGTCATAGGGTTGTAACTGGAAGACGGTGCTCATGACCATTGCGGCGGCATCTTTTGCATTCAGCTGATAGATGTTGGCCAGCTTGCTGTTGCCTTCACCACCACGCAATGCGCGAATAACAAAAATGCCTGATGCATCGGCCATTTCCTGGCTGAGTCCTTCAGCATTACCAAGAGCTTCAGCAAGGGTCATACCGCTACGGTCCATCTTCAGAGTAGACTGTTTATTTACCTCACCCATGACGAAGACTTTTAGAGCATCGTTGCGTGGAACAAACAAAATATCGCCGGGTGTTAGCAATCTGTTTTGTCTTAAGTCACCCTGCTGCATCAGTGCCTGCAATGAGATCAGGCTGTCCTTCCCTTTATGTGTCAGCACCACATTGCGCCAGTCTGCATCAGGCGCTAAGCCACCTGCGGCGTTAATAGCGTCCATTATTGTCAGCGGAATATTGCTAATTGCCTGCTGCCCCGAACGCATCACTTCACCAGTGACATAAGCTTTTTGCGAACGAAAGGCCGCGATACTGACATCAACCTGTGGGCTTTCGATATAGGTCTTCAAACGAGCGGTAATTTCCGTACGGACTTCTTCTATCGTGCGGCCTGCTACTTGCACTTTGCCAATATAAGGGTAGAAGATACTGCCGTCAGTGTTCACCCAGTTACCTGTATCGCTGGCGCTGCGGTACTGTCCGGCAGGTGTGGTTAACTCAGGATGGTCCCACACTGTCACCATCAGAACATCGCCAATACCAACATGGTATTGGTACTTTTTAATTTCTTCTTCCAGCAATGTATTCTGGCTGGAGATAATCGACTTCGGCTGAAGTATTTCGACCAGTTTTGGCGTCAAAGGATAAACGGTGACAAATTTATCGATATCTGTATTTGAGTCCGATTCTTCTATGACGTTTTTATTCCCAGTCGTCAGTGACTGACCTGGTGCTAAAACGCAAGCTGAAAGTAAAAAAGAGAGTGTAATGACGACGGATGTTTTTAATGTTGGCTTCATCATCATAGTGAGGATTATAACCCTGTTAAATTGTAGAAAATAAAGCCCTTTGAAAATAACAAAGAGATGTGTTGAGTGAATTGTTATTCATCTCTCACGAATCATTCCATGATTTATTTTGCTCTCTATAAAAAAGTTCTCTGAATGACGATATGTCTTTATGTAATACCTGTAGGTTTTTTACTTCAAGTTTCTTCAATGCCGAGTTTTTTTGGGCGCTGATTGTTTTAGGACTTAGTCCGGAGGTTCGTGATAATCCGGTTAGCGACTCACCTTTTAATAACCCACCTAAAACACTAATCTCTCGTGGTGTTAAAAAAACCGATTTCCTTTCGGCGATTAACTTATAGATGCTATATCGCAGCGGAGTTAAACCATTGCGAAGCTGACAGCTCAGAACAAAGGTGTTGAGACAGTCTCCAAAAAAGAGTCGCTCATTAGAATTAATACTAATTCCTTTATATAACCGGATGGTTTGCATATCATAACTTGTTGCAATGGTTATATCATTGAGATCATCTCCGTGAATTTTCAAAACATCTTTTAATCCAAACTTAAAATAGTAATCATCGGATATTATCCTCATCGTTATTTGACACCAGTTGGTGTCCCCCATGGTTGTAAAATAACTATTTTTTTTCGTGAGTACTTGTTGTATCCGGCGATGCTGTCGAGGTTTTCCCTCCGTCTGGTAATGATGTGTCTAGGGCTACCCCAGCTAATGCTGTTGCCGATAAGTCATCTGTAGCCAGACTGTTGCCCGTCGCATAACTTGTCGCAGTATCGCCTGCAGCAACACCTGTATGCGGAGTCGTGGCGGGCAGGGGCTTTTGATTTATTTCATTTTCCGCTGTTGCATTACCGCTGAGCATGCCAGCGAATAGAAGTATTATTACCCTGTTTATCTTCATGTCTTACCTGTGTTATCAAATGTTGCGATTATAAAAATATTTATTTAAATCTAACATTGAAACTCTTCTTGCCTTCTGCCACGCTACCGCCATTAGCTTCCTGGCGCCAAATTCCGGGTCCATTAATGATAAAAAATAAAAAGAAAATACCAAGGAGTATTCTAAAAATTTATATCTAGAATATTTTTAATTGTGTTTTCTTTAACGGGTTGCAGTGCCCATATTCGTCGTAATGTAATGCTTGATTGAATCTACCTCCGTAAGTGGAATCGCTTTTGAGTAATCTATTTTCAATGTGTTTATTTTTTAGTTAAGCTATTTTTTTATAAATAAAAATCATTTCCTCAAGGATAATGAAATCACAGAAGTGCATAACGTTCTTAAGAACGCTTAACCACATTTCAGTGTTTTTACATATACGCTGAAGATTATTATCAATTTTCACGCTCTCAAAAAGGTTATCTTGTAACGCCTTGAGGTTAGCCTCACCTGAACCAAGATCTCCCAGCCACAACGTATAACTTTCCGACAAAGATTTTAACAACGGATTTTTATTCCATCAGAAATATTCGGAAATCTTTCTGATAATATCAATCTTAAAAAAGGTTTCAGCCGTGCCAATTCAACAATATCGTCGTCATGGATAAGCATAGATGCCATATCGAAATCGATATCAATGGAGCAAAGAATAGTGTTCTGTATAAAGAAAGATTTTTTGTTTTCTCTTGATTAATCTGTTCTTCAAGCAACCTTTTTTTCTGTTTTTTTAAGTTTGGTGATATCAGAAGATAGAAGCTTCCCTGGTGAGACCCCTTCTGTGCCAATTTTTACGGCCAGTACCTTTCCCGACATTTCGACGATGGGAGCTGCTGTCAAGCCACTCCTCATCCTTTTTTTACAATCTCACATAGCTTCACGGACCATACCATCGACTTCCTGCATCAGACTGGTCCTATTTTATGATCAATTTAACCAATTAATAAACAAGTTATGATTGGGTATACCTATGTTTTAACCTATTAAACAAAATAATTTGATCGTTAAAATCTTACTCAAATCAAATAAAAAGCATAAAATTCTAAAAATATTTATCATTACGGTGTATGTGTGTGGAATTAAGTTAAAAAAATCATAAATATAACCATTCAATGTAGTAATGTGATTAAAATCAATATGTTATTGTAAAAAAATTGGTATTGATCAGATTTGCGTTATAACAATACCGCTCTAAACCTGCAGAGATGTTCCATGGATAAATAGAAATTTGGCAGGCTAAGCCTCCGTGAAACGGAAACGATGCCGAGGCTTTGATGAATAAATCGAGCCCTTAGATGCAATCAGGATCCGATCACTATGTACCTGGCCCTGTAACGATATCGCGTAGCAAAAAAGTTCAACATCACCAACCGGGCTATCTTCAGTAAGGTTCTTGTCAATCGGGGTTCACTGAATTGTGGCTGGATGAGCAGGCCATTCAGGATTGGTACGACGACCCCAAACCCTCTTCCCGGGACTTATCCGTCAGACGCACAGGAAAATCAGGGCACTGATCCTGCCGTGAGAATGCGCCGGTTATTGACCGGTGGAGTATGCCAACAGAAATCAGGCGGTGGCGAGGCAACTCCTTACCGGGAGCAATGCTTACTGGAAATGGCATTCAGTTTATTTATTCAACAAAACCTCTGGCCGACCGAAATAAAGAGTCGGCCACTACCCGCCACAACCATACCTTCCACTCTCAGCATGATTAGCCTCTGTAGGGAGGCTTTTTTTCGATCAACCCGTCATGCAAATCGCCAAACATGTTAATAGTTTATCTCCGCAACGATAATAAAACGTTTCATCGTGATGATTAACTCGACAGCCATATGACTGACTGGTTTTCTGATGTCTTTGCAACATAAAGATCTGAATGCCCCTGCCGATAACAGCAGCGTCAACTGGCTAATAAGGAACATTATGTTTAAGCGTATGAAGGTCGTCACCAGCCTGATTCTGGTTCTGGTGTTTTTTGGTTCATTGCAGTTAATCACTGGCGGTTTGTTCTTCCAGGCTCTCAAAGGCGATAAGGATAACTTCGCCGTCTCCCAACAGCTTCGTCTGCAACAGTCTGCCCTCAACCAGTCCTGGATCGCGCTGATTCAGGCGCGTAACACCCTCAATCGTTCGGGTATCCGTTACACGCTGGATGCTAACCGTGAAGGCATCAGCGATGGCGTTAAACAGCTGCTGGCCGATGCGCAGGGGCAGTTAACCCTTGCTGAACAGAACTATGCGCTTTGGAACTCCCGCCTGTCAGAAGAAGGGAAAACCGCCGAGAACGTGCAGGCCATTCAGCAGAATTATCAGATTTTGCATGACGCACTGAGCGAACTCATCCAGTTGATGAATGCCGGAAAAATTAACGAATTCTTCGACCAGCCAACCCAGGGTTATCAGGACGGATTCGCTCATGCCTATAACACGTGGCTGACGAAAAATGATGCACAGGCGGCAGCCGGGGCAGATGAAAATCTGCGCGCATACGGTCAGGCGGTGTGGGTCCTCGGCAGTGTGCTGATCCTCTCCCTGCTGATCATTTTCAGCGTCTGGACCGGTATCCGCCATATTTTGTTGCGTCCGCTACAGACCAGCATTGACCATATTCGTCGTATCGCCAGTGGTGATTTGACACGTCCGATCGCGGTGGAAGGGCGTAACGAAATGGCGCAGCTGGCTTCCAGCCTGCAACATATGCAGGACGAGCTGGTCAAAACCGTCAGCGTGGTGCGCGACGGATCGGATGCCATCTACACCGGGGCCAGCGAAATCGCTGCCGGTAACAACGACCTCTCATCCCGTACTGAGCAGCAGGCTTCGGCATTGCAGGAAACCGCGGCCAGTATGGAGCAGTTAACGTCAACGGTGAAACAGAACGCCGAAAACGCCCGTCAGGCCTCTCAGCTGGCACTCAGCGCGTCAGAAACCGCGCAGAAGGGTGGCAAAGTGGTGGATGGCGTGGTTAAAACCATGAATGACATCGCCGGCAGTTCGAAGAAGATTGCCGACATTATCAGCGTGATTGACGGTATTGCCTTCCAGACCAATATTCTGGCACTGAATGCGGCAGTGGAAGCGGCGCGTGCTGGTGAACAGGGGCGTGGTTTTGCCGTGGTGGCCGGGGAAGTGCGTAACCTGGCGCAGCGCAGTGCGCAGGCAGCGAAAGAAATTAAAGGGCTGATTGAGGATTCGGTGTCCCGTGTGGATACCGGCTCTGTGCTAGTAGAAAGCGCCGGGGAAACCATGAATGACATCGTCAGCGCGGTGACCCGCGTGACCGATATCATGGGTGAAATCGCCTCCGCGAGCGACGAGCAGAGCCGGGGCATTGACCAGGTCGGCACCGCCGTGAACGAAATGGACCGCGTTACCCAGCAGAACGCGGCGCTGGTGGAGCAGTCTGCATCGGCGGCTGCGTCACTGGAGGATCAGGCAAGCCGTCTGACGCAGGCGGTGGCGGTGTTCCGCATCAGCCGTCAGAGCAGTGCACCCTCCGTGGTGCTGAAACGGCCAGCGCTGACCGCTACAGCAAAACAGCCTAAGCTGACCGCGCCTTCTTCCGGCGACAGTCACTGGGAAACCTTCTGATAATCTGATCAACCTGAACAGCAGGTCGGGCATACCCGATTGATGACCGTTGTTAATACGGGTCGGGCATGCCCGACCCGTACATTTTGTAGGGGCGGGTCATGACCCGCCCGCTTCTTTCCCCGTTTATCTGCATTCGCTGATAAAGATCCCCGTGTAATTGCCGATAAATCTCTCAGCAGTAGCTATCCAATTGGGGAAAGGTATGTTTAAGCGTATGAAAGTCGTGACCAGCCTGGTGTTGGTCCTGGTCATTTTTGGTTCATTGCAGTTGATTTCTGGTGGCTTATTTTTCCAGTCTCTGAAAGGGGATAAAGAAAACTTCAGCCTGACACAACAGATTCGCCGGGAACAGGCCAATCTCACCTCTGCATGGATAGCTCTGGTACAAACACGTAATACACTCAATCGCGCAGCAACGCGCTATTTGCTGGACGATAAAGGGCAGGGCAGCGGTTCCACCGTCACTGACCTCGTCGCGCTGGCAAAAACGCAGCTGGCAACCGCAGAACAGCAGTTCAGTGAATATAACAAAGAGCTGCCACCGGATGTGCTCAACCTGCCGCATGTGCAAGGTGTGAACGAGAACTACAAGATCCTGCACGGCGCGTTAGTCGAGCTGATCCAGATGCTGACCAGCGGAGACTTTAAAGGTTTCGTTGACCAGCCCACCACCGGTTTCCAGAACGGTTTCGAAAAAGCCTATGACGTCTGGTTAGCCCATACCGACTCAATGCTCGCAGCGGGTTCGGCACAGAATGAGAGTGCCTATCAGCGCGCTATCTGGGTGTTGCTGGCAATTTTGCTCATCTCTGTGGTGATCATCGCGACCGTCTGGACAGGTATTCATCAGATCCTGTTACGTCCGCTGAAATCCAGCATCGACCATATTCGTCATATTGCCAGCGGCGATCTGACGCAGCAAATCGATGTGGAAGGGCGTAATGAAATGGCACAACTGGCGATCAGCCTCCAGCATATGCAACAGGAACTGATCAAGACCGTGAGCGTTGTGCGTGATGGCTCAGATGCTATCTACACCGGGGCCAGCGAAATCGCGGCGGGGAATAATGATCTCTCCTCGCGTACCGAAGAGCAGGCCTCCGCGTTGCAGGAAACCGCGGCCAGTATGGAGCAGTTAACGTCAACGGTGAAACAGAACGCCGAGAATGCCCGTCAGGCATCGCAACTGGCGCTCAGCGCGTCAGAAACCGCGCAGAAGGGCGGCAAGGTGGTGGATGGTGTGGTGAAAACCATGAACGACATCGCCGGCAGTTCGAAGAAGATTGCCGACATTATCAGCGTGATTGACGGTATTGCCTTCCAGACCAATATCCTGGCACTGAACGCCGCAGTGGAAGCCGCACGCGCCGGTGAACAGGGGCGTGGTTTTGCCGTGGTAGCGGGTGAAGTGCGTAACCTGGCCCAGCGCAGTGCGCAGGCAGCGAAAGAAATTAAAGGGTTGATTGAGGACTCTGTCGCCCGTGTGGATACCGGCTCTGTGCTGGTAGAAAGCGCCGGGGAAACCATGAATGACATCGTCAGCGCGGTGACCCGCGTGACCGATATCATGGGGGAGATCGCCTCCGCGAGCGACGAGCAGAGCCGTGGTATTGACCAGGTGGGCACCGCCGTGAACGAAATGGACCGTGTCACCCAGCAGAACGCTGCACTGGTAGAACAGTCTGCTTCTGCCGCTGCATCGCTCGAAGATCAGGCAAGTCGTCTGACTCAGGCCGTTGCTGTGTTCCGAATCCGTAAAGAAAATGTCATCGCGGCCGTTAATAACAACAGGGGCAAGGTTTCTCCTCTGCTGACACCGCCGCCAGCCGCGCGTAAAGCGCTGCCGCCGGGCAACTCAGACGATAACTGGGAAACCTTTTAAGCCGTTTACATGAAGTGATGTGATAAAGGGCCAGCCCGTTAAACGGGCGGCCCGATAAAAAGATTTTTTGTTGCCTGTATCAGGTGACCTTCCCGGGGAGTGTGCAATGTTAAGTCGTTTACGTATTTCTGGCACGATTATCGCTCTGCTCGGACTTTTTTGCCTGATGCAGATTATTGCCAGTGGGTTGTCCTTCAACTCGTTTCGTCTGGATGCAAACAACATTCATCAGGTCGAGATTAGCGGTGACCAGCGTGATGCGCTGGGTGAAAGCTGGGCGGCACTGCTCAGTGCCCGGGTGACATTAAGCCGTGCAGGAACGCGTGCAGCACTTAATCTGCCCCGCGAACAGGTCGTCAGCCTGATGACCAAAGCGCAAAGCGACCTCGATCTGGCCGACAAAGCGTTTAAAACATTCAAAGCCATCCCCGCCGTGACACCGGAAGGGCAGGCGTTAGAAAAAGAGATTGTTGCCACCTATGACGTTTATTACAGCGAGCTGGCGCAGTTGATCGCTTACCTGCAAAACAATCAATTGCAGGCGTTTCTCGATTCACCCACTCAGGGTAAACAGGATAAATTCCAGGTGCAGTACAGCCTCTGGATGAAACATATTGATGCGTTGCGTGACCATGCAGGGGACGCCAGTAAAGGCTTCTACTCACAGTCGAAGGTGATTTTCGTGGTCGCGGTCGCGCTGTCACTGCTGGTGACGCTGGCCGGACTGTGGTGGGCGAAGCAGGGGCTGATTGCCCCCCTGGCCCGCATGCGTAGCCATTTTGAACGTATCGCTTCAGGCGATCTGAACGGAAAAGTGGAGACCGGCGGTAGCAATGAGCTGGGCCAGCTCTTTACCAGCCTCCAGCATATGCAGCAGGCGCTGGCGTCCACCGTGCGTGATGTACGCGATGGTAGTCGTGCCATGCAGACCGGCATTCAAGAAATTGCGGCCGGAAACGATGACCTGTCAGCCCGCACTGAACAGCAGGCGGCATCGCTGGCGCAGACGGCGGCCAGTATGGAACAGCTGACGGCGACGGTCTCGGCTAACGCCGATAACGCGCGTCAGGCGTCAGATCTTGCCCGTGAAGCCTCAGGCACCGCCCATAAAGGCGGTTCGCTGACGGGCAATGTAGTCACGACGATGAACGCGATTGCGGGCAGTTCGAAGAAAATCGCTGATATCACCAGCGTGATTGATGGCATCGCTTTCCAGACCAACATCCTGGCCCTGAACGCCGCGGTAGAAGCCGCCCGAGCCGGGGAACAGGGACGTGGTTTTGCCGTGGTAGCGGGGGAAGTGCGTAACCTGGCTCAACGCAGTGCACAGGCTGCAAAAGAGATTAAGTCCTTGATTGAAGAGTCGGTAAGCCGGGTCGATCAGGGGGCGAAGCAGGTGGCCTCCGCCGGGGAAACGATGGATGAGATTGTCCAGTCGGTGAACCGGGTCAACGGGATTATGGGCGAAATCGCCGCCGCCAGCGATGAGCAGCGACGCGGTATTGAACAGGTTGCACTGGCTGTCAGCCAGATGGACCAGGTGACCCAGCAGAACGCCGCGCTGGTCGAAGAGGGCGCAGCGGCAACAGGCGCACTGGAATCACAGGCAGAATATCTGACGGCGGCAGTCAGCCGTTTCGCGCTGGATGAGCGTACAGAGTAAAGAGCGATCCTCAGGCCTTCAGGCTGGCGGGAACGAGACACCCTATTAATATCTTTATCCGCGCTTTGCAGGATGGCTACATGAAGAAATCGACGTTGTTAGCTCCACCGGAAAACGCAACGCTGCTGTCGCAGATGGTACAGCGCTTGCCGTTATCCGATACGCATTTTAAGCGTATCAGTCAGCTGATTTATCAGCGAGCTGGCATAGTGCTCGCCGATCATAAGCGGGAAATGGTTTATAACCGCCTGGTCCGCAGGCTGCGCACGCTGAATATCGATGATTTTGGTCGTTATATGGCGTTGCTGGAAAATGATCCTAACAGCGCTGAATGGCAGGCGTTTGTGAATGCCCTGACCACTAACCTGACCGCCTTTTTCCGCGAGGCGCATCACTTTCCGATCCTGGCAGAGCATGCGAAACGCCGTACTGGCAATTACAGCGTATGGTGTGCGGCCGCCTCGACAGGGGAAGAGCCTTACTCAATCGCCATGACGCTGGCCGAAACGCTGGGTACCGGTCCGGGTAAATTCCAGATCCACGCCAGCGACATTGATACGCAGGTGCTGGAAAAAGCGCTGGCGGGTGTGTACCGCCAGGAAGAGCTGCGTACGCTTTCGCCTCAGCAGCTGCAACGCTATTTCCTGCGTGGCACCGGTCCTCATGAGGGCATGGTGCGTGCGCGCCCGGAGCTGGCCAATATGGTCACCTTTGCCCAGCTTAATCTGCTGGCCAACGACTGGGCGTTACCGGGACAGTTTGATGTGATTTTTTGCCGTAACGTGATGATCTACTTCGATAAAGAAACGCAGGAGAAGATTTTACGACGCTTTGTTCCGTTACTGAAACCTGGCGGCTTACTGTTTGCCGGTCACTCAGAAAACTTCAGCCAGATTAGCAAAGAATTTTATCTGCGTGGCCAGACGGTCTATGGACTGACTAAGGAAAGATAATGAGTAAAATCAGAGTTTTATGCGTTGATGATTCAGCGTTAATGCGCCAGTTGATGACCGAAATTATCAACAGTCATTCCGATATGGAGATGGTGGCCTCGGCGCCGGACCCATTGGTCGCGCGGGATTTAATTAAACAGTTTAACCCGGATGTGTTGACGCTGGATGTCGAGATGCCGCGCATGGATGGCCTCGATTTTCTGGAAAAGCTGATGCGTCTGCGCCCGATGCCGGTGGTGATGGTTTCCTCACTGACCGGGAAAGGCTCTGAAATTACGCTACGGGCGCTGGAACTGGGGGCTGTCGACTTTGTGACTAAACCCTCGTTGGGTATTCGCGAAGGGATGCTGGCCTACAGTCAGATGATTGCTGACAAGGTACGCGCCGCTTCCCGTGCTCGTCTGCATACGCGTGGGCCACAGCCGGCCCCGGTGATGCTGAAAGCCGGACCGTTGCTGAGCAGTGAAAAACTGATTGCCATTGGTGCCTCTACCGGCGGAACCGAAGCGATTCGACATGTGCTGCAACCGTTGCCGGCGACCAGCCCGGCGCTGTTGATTACGCAGCATATGCCACCGGGATTCACCAAATCGTTTGCCGAACGTCTGAACAAGCTGTGCCAGATTACGGTGAAAGAAGCGGAAGACGGTGAGCGCATCCTGCCCGGACATGCTTACATCGCACCGGGAGCGATGCATATGGAACTGACGCGCAGCGGCGCGAACTATCAGGTCAAACTGAATGATGGACCGCCGGTTAATCGTCACAAACCGTCGGTCGATGTGTTGTTTAACTCAGTGGCGCAGTTTGCCGGTCGTAACGCCGTCGGCGTTATCCTGACCGGCATGGGTAACGATGGTGCTGCCGGACTGCTGGCGATGAATAAAGCCGGTGCCTGGACCATTGCCCAGAACGAAGCGAGCTGTGTCGTATTTGGCATGCCACGAGAGGCTATTGCCCTCGGGGGAGCCAGTGAGGTGGTGGATCTTCACCAAATCAGCCAGCACATGCTGGCAAAAATTAGCGCCGGACAGGCGTTGCGTATCTAACGCGGTCCTCGCGGGCTACACATTACGGGAGTAAGTATGGTAGATAAAAATATGCGGTTTCTGGTGGTCGACGACTTCAACACAATGCGTCGTATCGTCCGTAACCTGCTGAAAGAGTTGGGTTTCAACAACGTTGAAGAAGCAGAGGATGGTGTGGACGCGCTGAACAAGCTGCGTGCAGGCGGTTTCGACTTCGTGGTGTCTGACTGGAACATGCCGAATATGGATGGTTTGCAACTGTTGCAAACCATCCGTGCAGACGGTGCGCTGAGTAAGTTACCCGTACTGATGGTGACGGCAGAAGCCAAGAAAGAGAACATTATTGCGGCTGCGCAGGCGGGTGCCAGCGGCTATGTGGTTAAACCATTCACAGCGGCTACCCTGGAAGAGAAGTTAGGTAAGATCTTCGAAAAACTGGGTATGTAAGGAGCTGAGATGAACGCTATTCCGAAACCAAATGTTGATGCAGCTTCAGCGCAGGACATTATCTCTAAAATTGGTTCACTGACGCGCATGCTGCGCGACAGTCTGCGTGAGTTAGGTCTTGATCAGGCCATCGCAGAAGCGGCAGAGGCGATCCCAGATGCCCGCGATCGCCTTGATTATGTGATTCAAATGACCGGCCAGGCGGCAGAACGTGCCTTAAACTGCGTCGAGGCTGCACAGCCTCGTCAGACAGTGATGGAGAATGGGGCGAAGGCGTTGAAAGTTCGCTGGGACGAATGGTTCGAGAATCCTATCGAACTGTCAGATGCCCGCTCTCTGGTTTCGGATACGCGTGGTTATCTCGACGCGGTACCGGAACATACTGGCTTCACCAATGCTCAGCTGATGGAAATCATGATGGCTCAGGATTTCCAGGACCTGACCGGGCAGGTGATTAAACGTATGATGGATGTGATCCAGGAAATTGAGCGACAGCTGTTGTCGGTCCTCATGGAAAACATTCCAGACCAGAGCATGCGTGTGAAGAAAGATGCTGACAGCCTGTTGAACGGCCCGCAGATTAATGCGGCGGCCCCCAATGTGGTGGCAAGCCAGGATCAGGTTGACGATCTGTTGGACAGCCTCGGCTTCTGATAACAGGGGCAGAGCCTTTCTGCCCCTGCTTTAAAACGGTGTCCCGCCATCCTGTGCGGGCACTGTCTTTTCTCCATTCCGTAAATAACCCCCTATTTACACGTTTACTCGTGGCATTACCCCTGCGCGAATTTGGCATTCTACCCTCAGTCATTCCGTATTGAAGGTTTGCTACCGTGTCTCAGGATAGCGATGAGGAAAAAACAGAGTCCCCCACGGCCCATCGACTTGAAAAAGCACGAGAAGAAGGGCAAATCCCGCGTTCGCGCGAACTGACGTCTATTTTGATGCTGGTGACTGGCCTGAGTATTTTATGGGCGGGTGGTGAATGGATGGGACGCAAGCTGGGTGCACTGGTCGCGGATGGGCTGGTCTTCAATCATTCCGTGGTCAGTGATACCAGTCAGATGCTGCGTCAGATCAGCGATCTGCTGATGCAGGCGGTGATGGCTATTCTGCCGATGATGTTTGGTCTGGTGGTGATGGCGATTGCGGCACCGATGTTGCTGGGTGGCCTGGTCATCAGCGGGAAAGCCATCAAGTTTGACGTCGGCAAAATGAACCCGATTAAAGGGTTGGGAAAGATGATTTCTGCCCAGTCAGCCGCTGAACTGTTGAAAGCCGTGCTGAAAGCGGTGCTGGTTGGCGTGGTCGCCTGGATATATATCCATAACCACTGGGCTGAGATGCTGCATTTGATCAGCGAATCACCCGTGACAGCCCTGGCGGGCTCGCTGAATATGATTGCCATGTGCAGCATCCTCATTGTATTGGGGTTGTCGCCGATGGTGGGCTTTGACGTCTTCTTCCAGCTCTTCAGCTATTTTAAAAATTTACGCATGTCGCGTCAGGATATTACCGACGAACATAAGCAGCAGGAGGGTGACCCGCATGTTAAAGGGCGCATCCGCCAGCAAATGCGCGCCGCCGCACGCCGCCGCATGATGTCTGATGTTCCGAAGGCTGACGTGATTGTGACCAACCCGACCCACTATGCGGTCGCGTTGCAGTACGACGAGAAAAAAATGAGTGCACCGAAAGTGCTGGCAAAAGGCGCAGGGGAGATTGCCCTGCGTATTCGTGAAATGGGGAAAGAGCACCGTATCCCGATTTTAGAAGCGCCACCGCTGGCACGTGCGCTCTATCGCCACAGTGAAATTGGTCAGCATATTCCCGGGACATTGTACGCAGCGGTTGCTGAAGTGCTGGCCTGGGTCTGGCAACTCCGCCGCTGGAAAGTGGAAGGGGGGCTGATCCCGAAGAGACCTGTTAAATTGCCAGTGCCGGACGCGCTGGACTTTGCTGGAGAACAAAAATCTGATGGCTAATCTGGCCGCTAAACTGCGCTTACCGGGCAACATGAAAGATACACAGTGGAAAGTCCTTGCCGGACCGATACTGATCTTGCTGATCCTGTCGATGATGGTGCTGCCGTTACCACCGTTTATCCTCGATCTGTTGTTTACCTTTAACATTGCCCTGTCGATTATGGTGCTGTTGGTGGCGATGTTTACCCAGCGCACGCTGGATTTCGCCGCCTTCCCGACCATTCTGCTGTTCTCCACATTACTACGTCTGGCTCTGAACGTGGCCTCGACGCGTGTTATTTTGATGGACGGCCATACCGGTGCGGCTGCTGCGGGTCAGGTTGTTGAAGCCTTTGGCCACTTCCTCGTTGGTGGTAACTTCGCCATCGGTATCGTGGTGTTTGTCATCCTCGTGATTATCAACTTTATGGTTATCACCAAGGGTGCCGGGCGTATTGCGGAAGTGGGGGCGCGCTTTGTCCTCGACGGGATGCCGGGTAAACAGATGGCGATCGATGCCGACCTGAATGCCGGGCTGATTGGTGAAGAGGAAGCGAAAAAACGCCGTTCTGATGTGACCCAGGAAGCCGACTTCTACGGGTCAATGGACGGTGCCAGTAAGTTTGTTCGTGGTGATGCCGTCGCCGGTATCATGATCATGATTATCAACGTGATCGGCGGCCTGCTGGTGGGGATTCTCCAGCACGGTATGGATGCCGGTCATGCAGCCGAAACCTATACGCTGCTGACCATCGGTGACGGTCTGGTTGCTCAGATCCCCGCGTTGGTGATCTCCACCGCGGCGGGTGTTATCGTCACCCGCGTCGGCACCGATCAGGACGTCGGCGAGCAGATGGTCAGCCAGCTGTTTAATAACCCGCGCGTGATGATGCTGAGTGCCGGTGTTCTCGGCCTGCTGGGCCTGGTACCGGGCATGCCCAATCTGGTGTTCCTGCTGTTTACTGCTGCGCTGCTAGGCCTGGCCTGGTGGATACGCGGTAAAGAGATGAAGCCGAAAAGCGCTGCGGCCCCGCAGATGTCCATGACCAAACAGCCGGAAAGTGCGGCCAGCGTCGAAGCCACCTGGGGTGATGTGCAGCTGGAAGATTCGCTGGGGATGGAAGTGGGCTATCGCCTGATCCCAATGGTGGACAGTGCACAGGATGGCGAGTTGCTCGGCCGCATCCGCAGTATCCGTAAGAAATTCGCCCAGGAAATGGGCTTCCTGCCACCGGTGGTTCATATTCGTGACAACATGGATCTGACCCCGGCACGCTACCGTATTCTGATGAAAGGGGTAGAGATCGGCAGTGGTGATGCTTATCCGGGCCGCTGGATGGCGATCAACCCGGGGACGGCAGCGGGTTCGCTGCCGGGTGAAGTGACCGTTGACCCGGCCTTCGGGCTGGAAGCGATCTGGATTGACAGTGCGCTGAAAGAGCAGGCGCAGATTCAGGGCTTCACCGTGGTGGAAGCCAGTACCGTGGTGGCCACCCACCTTAACCATCTGATTGGTCAGTACGCCAGTGAGTTGTTCGGTCGCCAGGAAGCGCAGCAGTTGCTGGATCGCGTGACCCAGGAGATGCCGAAGCTCACTGAAGATCTGATCCCTGGCGTGATTACCTTGACCACCCTGCATAAAGTGTTGCAGAACCTGCTGGCTGAACGTGTCTCTATCCGCGATATGCGGACGATTATTGAGACGCTGGCGGAGCATGCGGCGGTGCAGACCGATCCGCAGGAGCTGACCTCAGTGGTCCGTGTGGCGTTAGGCCGTGCCATTACGCAGCAATGGTTCCCGGGCAATGGCGAAGTGCAGGTTATCGGGCTGGATACCACGCTGGAACGTCTGCTGTTGCAGGCCTTGCAGGGCGGTGGCGGTCTGGAGCCGGGTCTGGCTGACCGTCTGCTGGCGCAGGCGCAGACGGCATTGCAGCATCAGGAAGGGTTGGGTGCACCGCCGGTGCTGCTGGTGAACCATCCGCTGCGTGCACTGCTGGCGCGCTTCCTGCGTCGTTCGCTGCCGCAGCTGATGGTGATTTCCAATATGGAACTGACGGACAACCGCAATATTCGTATGACGTCAACGATTGGTGGCCATTGATGAAAGTGATGCTGTGGTTGCTGCTGACGTTGCCCGGCCTGTCGATGGCGGCTGAGGGCGGCTGGCATGCCAGCGCCACAGGTCCGTCACTCTCTAATCGTGGTGTGCAGGCGTCATCACGCCCGCTCACGCCACCAGAACCGGTGACCGGCGTCATGAGTACGGTAATATGGCGCTATACGCTGACGGCTCCCGCACCCGCCGGGCTGCAGGTTCGTCTGTGTTCAGAAAGTCGTTGCGTGCCTGTGGAAGGGGGCAGCGGCAGTACTCAGGGCCTGACCAATGTGGCCGCCGGAGAGACATTACGCTTTATTTATCAGGTTGAAGGTAAAGGGCGGGTGTTTCCGGTGCTGCATGTGCTGAGTAATGAAGTGATGGTGAATTACCAGTAATCATCAGAGCAGAAGGGGCGGGCATGCCCGACCCCTACGAGGATTTATGTCGGGGCCAGGCTCCACCGATCCCCGTAGGGGCGAGGCACGCCTCGCCCGAAAAGACTTACATCCGCTCTACGGTTTCAATCCCCAGCGTATCCAGCCCCTGCTTCAGAGTTTTCGCCGTTAACAGCGCCAGACGCAGACGGCTCTGTTTTGTTGCGTCATCGTCGGCGGTCAGGATAGGGCAGTGTTCGTAGAAGCCTGAGAACAGACCCGCCAGATCGTAAAGATACGCACACATCACGTGTGGCATCCCGTCGCGCGCAACCTGAGTAATGGTTTCTTCAAACTGCAACAGGCGTACTGCCAGCGCGGCTTCACGATCTTCAGCGATCGCGGTCGTGCCGCTGATGCCGTGCTCATCGATGCCTGCTTTGCGGAAGACGGACAGCACACGCGTGTAGGCATACTGCATATACGGTGCGGTGTTACCTTCAAACGCCAGCATGTTGTCCCAGTCGAAGATGTAGTCGGTGGTGCGGCTTTTCGACAGGTCGGCGTATTTGACGGCACCGATACCGACGATGTTGGCCAGTGCTTTCAGCTCATCGGCAGGCATATCCGGGTTTTTACCGGCAACCAGCGCCGTTGCGCGTTCAATGGCTTCATCCAGCAGGTCGGACAGCTTGATGGTGCCACCAGCACGGGTTTTAAACGGCTTACCGTCTTTACCCAGCATCATGCCGAACATGTGGTGTTCCAGTGGCAGGGACGCCGGTACATAGCCCGCTTTGCGCACGATAGTCCAGGCCTGCATCAGGTGCTGATGCTGACGTGAATCGATGTAATACAGCACACGGTCCGCTTTCAGCGTCTCGTAGCGATATTTCGCGCAGGCAATATCCGTTGTGGTGTAAAGGTAGCCGCCATCCTTTTTCTGGATGATCACGCCCATCGGTTCGCCTTCCTTGTTTTTATACTCATCAAGGAACACAACGGTGGCGCCTTCGCTCTCTACCGCCAGACCTTTGGCTTTCAGGTCAGCAACGATGCCCGGCAGCATATCGTTATACAGGCTTTCACCCATCACATCGTCGCGCGTCAGGGTGACGTTCATACGGTCATAAATCAGCTGATTCTGTGCCATGGTGATGTCGACCAGTCGCTTCCACATCTTGCGGCAGTATTCATCGCCGCCCTGCAGCTTAACGACATAACCGCGTGCGCGCTCGGCAAAGGCCGGGTCTTCATCGTAGGTACGTTTGGCTTCACGGTAGAAGACTTCCAGGTCTGCCAGCGCGATCTCTTCGTGATTCTCGTTCTGCTGTTTCTCAAGGAACGCAATCAACATACCGAACTGGGTGCCCCAGTCGCCAACGTGGTTGGCACGGATAACGTTATGGCCGAGGAACTCCAGCGTACGCACTGCCGCATCCCCGATGATGGTGGAGCGCACGTGACCCACGTGCATCTCTTTCGCCACGTTCGGTGCAGAGTAGTCAACTACCACGGTCTGCGGCTCCACAGCGGCCACACCCAGTTTCGGGGCGGCCAGCACGCTGTCGATCTGTGCAGACAGCCATTCAGGTGCCAGGAAGATATTGATAAAGCCCGGCCCGGCGATCTCAACTTTTTTGGCAATCCCCGTGAGATCCAGCTGCTCCAGCACTTTTTCGGCCAGTTGTCGTGGCGGCATACCCAGGGTTTTGGCCACGGCCATCATGCCGTTGGCCTGATAATCACCAAACTGCACTTTTGCCGACTGACGCACCTGAGGCTCGCAATCTGCGGGTGCTCCCACTGCGATCATCGCCTGACTGACTTTTTCTGAGAGAAGGGCCTGAATATTCACCGAGTTACCTTAATTTTTTTAAACCCACACGCAGAGGTGCAGGCCATGGTCTCGACGCCGCCGCATTCCGGGGGACATTCACCCAGGGTGGCAGCGCCTAAAAAAGAAGGGGAAAAGTATACTGCATTTAGGAACAAGTTATCCAGGAACCTGAGCCCCTGGATAACTTGTGTTTTGCGCGCGGGAAAACAGTGCTGTGAGGCTGTCTTCCACGGAAAGTCAGATTAGCGGCGACGTTGCGGGCGGTGGGGACTTGCCACCGTCGTTTTTCCGTTCCGTACCTTCCAGTGGCGTACAATCGCCAATCCCATCATCGCGATCAGCACGGCGACAAGTAATAACATAAGCATTAAGCTTTTCCTTGTGTTGATGGTCGGGATAAATCTATAAGAAAGCAGAATAGCCTACAATGCACCCCTAATGATTTAGGAATTGTCGCATTGTATAAATTTAACTAAACTAAAACATAAAGTTAAAGGCCATTTTCTAAAAAAATCACTGGTACTGAACCACCAGATGCTGGATGAAATGTTTTCTAAGCGGGCAATTTATATGAATAATTCCGATGAAATGCTAAGTTTCTATTCCATTATCTGGTCTGTAAAATCATATGCTTTAAGTGAAAATGATAAGTGAAATTACTGTAAATGAAGGGTTTTGAGATGTTATCCATAAACAATGCAGAAGAATTAAGCGATTTAGCTAATGATTTACCGCGTTTTTTACAATCCCTTTACCAATTGGCTGAGCGATTAAGCCTTGATCTTGATGTTCTTGAGGTTGATCACATTGCGGTCAGATGTCACCAGAACACCACCGCAGCGCGGTGGAAACAGGGGTTTCTGCGTTGCGGTTCGCTGTTTTCGGAAAAAGAGATTGCCGGACGTCCCGTCGCCCTGTTTGAGCTGGCTACACCGCTGGACGTGGGCCTGTGGAAGATCGGCGTGGTGGAACTCCCCTGGCCAGGGCAGCGGCTTTATCGCCATGAAGGCTGGGAACATGTCGAAGTGGTTCTGCGCGGCGACGAAGAGACGCTCGGCGCACGTGCTCTGGCGTTGATGGGTGACGAAGGCCTGACACAGCAGGGAATTTCGATTAAAACCAGTGCACCAAAGGGTGACGGCGAACGCCTGCCTAACCCAACGCTGGCGGTAACTGACGGGCAGGTGACCATCAAGTTCCATCCGTGGAGCTTGAAAGAGATCGTCGCCAGTGAAGTGGACCGTTAAATCTAGCGGCCGATAGCCAGCGCCAGCGTCATGCGGCGCAAGGCTTCGTCTAACATCGCACGCTGGCAGCCGAAGTTGAAACGGATAAACTTATCGTCACCGAAGTCACGCCCCGGTGAAAAGCCCAGCCCATGTTTTTCAAAGAACAGGGCCGGGCTGGCGACTTTCAGTTTGCTGGCATCAATCCAGCCCAGATAGCTGCCCTCTGGTGCCACCATGCTCAGTCCCGGTAGCGCATTCACGTGCTGTGTCAGTGCGTCACGGTTGCTGCGCAGGTACTCCACCTGCGCATCCAGCCACGGTTGCCCGTCCTGCCAGGCGGCCGTTGCGGCGACATAGGACAGAACATCGACATCCGGCACCATCCCTTTACGTTCCCGGTTAAAACGGTCACGCAGTTCGCGGTCAGGAATGATGGCCACAGACGCACCGAGGCCAGCAATGTTGAAGCTTTTCGACGGAGACAGCAGGGTAATGGAGCGCTGGGCGGCATCTTCACTCAGGCTGGCAAACGGGATATGTTCAGCGCCCGGCTCCAGCAGCAGGTCGCAGTGAATTTCATCAGAACACACTATCAGGTCATGTCGCTGGGCAAAGCGCAGTTGTGCCTCCAGTTCCTCACGGCGATAAACGGTACCGCCCGGGTTCTGCGGGTTACACAACAGCAGCAGTTTTTCGTTGCCCTTAAGCTCAGGTTCCAGAGCATCCAGATCCAGCACCCAGCGCTGATTCTGAAGCTGTAACGGGGCGCTGACCTGCTCGCGTCCGGCCAGCTTTGCTGCCAGGCGGAAAGGGGGATAAATTGGTATGGGCGCAATGGTGCCCTGATGTGGCTCGGTAAACGCGCGTACGCACAGATTCAGCCCGGTAACGACGCCCGGTAGAAAGACCAGCCACTCGGGTTGAATTTTCCAGCCAAAACGTGTGTTCATGCGCTCAATGACGACCTCAATAAAGGCCTGCGGCGGGACACCATAGCCGAAGATGCCGTGTGAGATACGAGTCTGTAATGCTTCAGTAATACAATCAGCTACGCGAAAATCCGTGTCTGCGATCCACAACGGAAGGATATCCCGATCACCATATTTTTGCCATTTCAGGCTATCGCTGTGACGGCGGTCTATCCGTTGGTCAAAATTGAATGCCATGCTGATGATTCCCGTTAAGATAAATACCAGTAATGTCGATCAGACTAATCATCGGCATGAAAATAAACAACCAGACAGCAGTGATAACCGGAGGATGGGATGCGAAAACTGGAAATATGCTGCTACGGAGTGGAATGTGCCGTGACGGCGGAACGAGCGGGAGCCGATCGCGTGGAGTTATGTGCTGCGCCAACGGAAGGGGGATTAACACCATCGGCGGGGACATTGATGTCAGCTCGTCGTCGCGTTGCGATCCCGGTCCATCCGATTGTGCGCCCCAGAGGGGGAGATTTTTGTTACAGCGATATCGAATTTGAGCAGATGAAGTCAGATATTGCGTTTATCCGGGAACAGGGCTTTCCGGGGCTGGTGATCGGGTTGCTGGATGTGGACGGGCATATTGATCTGCCGCGCATGCAGCACGTCATGCAGCTGTGTCAGGGTATGGAGGTGACCTTTCATCGTGCCTTCGATTTGTGCCACAGCCCGGTCATGGCACTTAAGCAACTGACTGATTTAGGCGTGTCGCGCATCCTCACTTCCGGACAGCAGCAGAGTGCAGAAAGCGGCTTACCCCTCTTGAGGGAGCTTACCCGCATGGCGAAGGGCGTAAAAGTGATGGCCGGTGCGGGTGTGCGCCTGAGCAATGTGCAAAAGTTTATCGATGCTGGCCTGCTTGAGTTGCACAGCTCCGCCAGCCAACGTATTGCCTCATCGATGCGTTACCGTAAAGCCGGTGTGTCTATGTGTTCGGATGCTGAAAATGACGAATTTACCCGCACCTGCGTTGATGGTGATGTGGTCGCCGCGATGAAAAGCGTGATGTCGCTCGGCGCACCGCTTCACGTTGCCTAAATCCGTTGCCGCCTGGCGGTAACGTGCCGATTTTGCCGCGCAGCACGCCGTTCTCAGACGTGGTGTTTGCAAGTACCAGACCCCAGCGCCTTTTGTTGGGGTTTTTTTTGCTCCTGGTGCGGGTTTGTAATGCGTGTTGTACCCAAAAAAAACTACACTGAGTCATCTCCTTAATCTGCCATAAGAGCTGTGATGAAGATTCCGTTTTCGGGTTGTACGCTGATGATGACGCTGGCCTTTTTGCTGACTCCGGCTGCACAGGCGGCAACAGACTGCACGCCGGGCTTTCAGCAGGTGGCCAGTAATAACAGCATTGTGATGTTGGGGGGAACGGCCAGAGGCCCGGTTAAACAGTTTGTCCTCGGCGAATTTGGTAAGGATGTTAATCAGCAAAAACGCATGATTGGCGAGTTTGATCGCTGCGGAACGCTGAAACGTGCCGATTTGCGCTTCGATAAACAGGAAGGCAAGCTCCAGATCTCACTGGTGCAGAGTATTGAACATGTCAGGGATGGTTGGCTTTCAAGCTATGAAATGACCGTTGCTGAATTACGTAACGGCCAGCCGGTGGTGATCAATGATAAACGTGGCACCACACATTATCGGACGGGAAGCCGCGGTAATATCATTAGCTCGGCGGATACGTTCGTCCTCAATGGTGAAAAAGGCTTCACGGAAACCACCCACCATTTCGACCGCCAGTCGCGGCTGATTAGCAGTATTGCGCGGGGATCGGATAGCAACAGTAACGGTAAATTCACCTACCGCTGGAACAAACAGAACCTGCTGGTGGCTTTGGCGTCTGATCGAGAAAAAATGACGCTGGACTACGACCGGGATCAGCGTGAGTTACGTCTGAGCAGCCGCTCGGATACAGCGATGAGCAGTATGACAACGCTGGAGGAGTGCCAGCTGTGGGATGACCAGGGGAACTGTACGTTGAGCTATACGCGTGAAATGGAAGTGTTCCCCTCCGGGATTATCCGGCGCAATATTACTGCCGCTTACCGCTACGAATATTGGGAATAAACCGCGGCAGAAAAATAAGGCCGATCGCCCGGATCGGCCTTCACTACAATACGGTTATTTCACTGACAGACTAAAGGCATCTACGGCCAGAATGGCGTTCGCCACATCCTCAGCGCTCAGTCCCGGGTTCAGGTTTTTCAACGTGTCCCCTTCGTTATTGGCCAGCGCGCCGATTTTCACCAGATCGTCCCAGCTTACGTTGTCCAGATGCAGCTCCTTCAGCGTGGTCGGCATCTTGATGGCTCGGTAGAAACGCACGTAGCGTGCGATCTCCTCATCAGGGCGCTGCTCCAGCACCATCTGGGTCAGGGTGCCGTAAGCCACTTTTTCACCGTGCGTCAGGTGGTGAATATCGCCCTCAATCGCAGTAAAACCGTTGTGGATAGCGTGGGCACCGGCCAGACCGGCGTTTTCGAACCCCAGCCCTGAAAGCAGCGTATTGGCTTCCACCACGGCTTCCACCGCGGGTGTCACCAGCTGTTTCTCCACGGCCTGATAGGCACTCAGCCCCCAGGTCAGGAGTGTTTTTTCACAGGCTTCGGCGATCGCCATTCCGGCAATGGTCGGGTCACCGTTGACCATCGATTTGCTGTGTGAACGTTTCACCGCCTGCGCTTCAACATAGGTCGCCAGGCCATCCGCAATACCGGAGGCAAACAGACGCACCGGCGCGCGCACGCAGACCTGCGTATCCACCAGCACCAGATCCGGGTTTTTACTGTAGAAACGGTAGCTTTCGAACACGCCGGTATCCGAGTAGATCACTGACAGCGCACTGCAGGGGGCATCGGTAGAGGCGATAGTGGGCACGACGGCAACGGGGTGTTTCAACTCATCGGCAACCGCTTTTACAGTGTCCAGGGTTTTACCGCCACCGAGTCCGACCACAATACTTGTTCCGTTGGCTTTCGCCAGTTTAGCCAGGCGGGTGATCTCATTGCTGGAGGCTTCACCGTTAAACTCTTCGTAGTGGAATTCGACCTTGTTCGCGATCAGGGAGGCTTTAACGTCTTTTCCGATCAGCCCCCAGACAATCTTGTCAGCAACGAGGAACGCATTGCTGCCCAGTTCGGCCAGATGCTCGCCCAGGTGGGCTAGCTGACCCGCGCCCTGAATGTATTTCCGTGGTGATGAAAAAACAAATTTACTCATACCAGATACTCCTTTCAGGTGAATTTAACGCACAACTGATCCCACACTAACCCGTAAGTATTAGGCCATTTGATCAAAAAGAGTGATTTAATAAGAATTATCATTCTCATTGACACAGATCAGGATTTCACTCAGAGCGGTGAGGAGGCAGGGCAACGACGAGGGGGAGGCAGGGTCAGCCGTAAGACGGCCAACCCTGTCGGGATTATGGTTTGGTCGCTACCAACACGGCACGCAGGGGGGCAGGATAACCTTCGACGGTTTTCGTTGGGTCGTTCGGGTCGAGGAACTCGGCCAGGGACTCGCTGGTCATCCAGCTGGTACGACGCTGTTCATCCGTGCTGGTGACCGAGTAATCAGCAATACGGACGTCAACAAATCCACACTTCTCCAGCCAGTTTTTCAGCGCCCCGGTTGACGGGATGAAGTAGACGTTACGCATCTGCGCATAGCGTTCACCCGGCACCAGTACCTGCAGGTCATCGCCTTCGACCACCAGGGTTTCCAGCACCAGTTCGCCGCCGCTGACCAGCTGATTTTTCAACTGGAAAAGGTGGTCGAGCGGGGAGCGGCGATGATACAGCACGCCCATTGAAAATACGGTGTCGAACGCCTTCAGCTCGGGCAGTTGCTCGATGCCCAGCGGCAGCAGGTGCGCACGCTGATCGTTGCCCAGCAGTTTACGCACGGCTTCAAACTGGCACAGGAACAGCTGCATCGGGTCGATGCCGACCACGAGGTTGGCACCCGCGCCCAGCATGCGCCACATGTGGTAGCCGCTGCCACAACCGACATCCAGCACCGTACGTCCGGCCAGTGAGGAAATATGCGGCAGCACCCGCTCCCACTTCCAGTCAGAACGCCATTCTGTATCGATAGTCACGCCGTACAGTGAGAACGGCCCTTTACGCCATGGCATCAGATTACGCAGCAGTTTTTCAATGCCGTCACGCTGGCGTGCGGAGAGATGGCTGCTGTCGGCGGTGACGCTGTGCAGTAAATCCAGCGTCTCCGGGGTCAGTGCGGGAAGGTGTTCAACGGAACGGTCCCAGTTTTTAAAGTGACCGTGCAGTGACTCGCGTTGCCAGGCCGCGATCTGCGCAGGCAGGGTTTCCAGCCAGTGAGACAGCGGGCTTTTGGCAATGAGTTGATAAAAATTTCCGAAATCCATCAGGGATGACCTGCTTTTAAGGCCACCAGAGAGCCAAAGTTAAAACACTGGAACCACAGTTCTGCATGCTGGAAACCGGCATTGTGCAGACGCTGTTTATGGGTTTCCACGCTGTCGGTCAGCATGACATTTTCCAGCATGCTGCGCTTCTGGCTGATCTCCAGTTCGCTGTAACCGTTCGCGCGTTTAAAGTCGTGATGCATGTTGAACAACAGTTCACCCACGTCAGAGTCAGCAAAGCTGAATTTTTCAGAAAGCACCAGCGCACCACCGGGTTTCAGTCCCTGATAAATGGTATTCAGCAACTGCTGACGCTCTTCCGGTGCCAGAAACTGTAACGTGAAGTTCAGTACCACCAGGGAGGCATTCTCAATCGGGATCTGGCGGATGTCCGCTTCAATCACCTCGACCGGCGTATCGGCACGGAAGGCATCAATGTGGCGGCGGCAGCGCTCAACCATGGCGGGTGAGTTATCAACAGCAATAATCTTGCAGCCAGCGGCAGTAATATTGCGGCGCACTGACAGCGTGGCCGCGCCCAGCGAACAGCCGAGATCGTAAACACGGGAGTCGGGCTGGACAAAGCGCTCGGCTAACATGCCAATCATGGAAATAATGTTGGAATAGCCGGGCACAGAACGCTGAATCATGTCGGGGAAGACTTCAGCCACGCGCTCATCAAACGTCCAGTCGCCCAGCTTGGCAATTGGCGCGGAGAACAGCGTATCGCGGTTAGACATAGTGGTAAGTCCGGGGAAGCTAACGGAAAGGGCATATTCTGGCAGAAAGCGCGGCGGGCTGCATCTTTTCTGCCAGTAGAACGGTCAGGAAGTGCCGAGAACCAGGTCCCAGGGCAGGAACAGCAGATTGACGACCACCATGCCGAAGAGCGAAAGCAGCGTCAGGAGCATGCCGTTACGGCGCCACAGTACGGTGCGGCTGCGTAAACCATACGCATGCATCAGACGGCCGAAAAAGAAAAACAGCCCGAGCAGATGCAGCATCCAGATATCGGCACCGTTCATCTCCATCATTACCAGCAGAAAGAGTGCGATGGGGATATTTTCGACCGCATTACCGTGGATGCGAATGGCCAGCTGTAAATCAGACACCCCACCATCACCGATCGAGACCCGGTACTGACGACGTAAGCGCACCACGTCGAGTAAAAACTTCAGGATAAAAAGCGTACCAAGTACCACGTAAAGCGCACTGACCATGACTCACTCCATGATGTAATAATGATCTTATTGAGTAGGGTATCGAACAATGCTGACACTGTCGCCAGGCATCAGCATGAACCGGTTCAGAATAACATCTCCTGCTGCGGCCATTCAGGGGCATCACCGATATGCGGGAGCACCTGCTGTAATCCGGGCCACAGCGCGCGCACCAAATCCGGTGCGAAGCCGACATCCGGGGTATGTATAAACAGCCACGGCTGGGCCGTTTCGCACCACTGCGGTAACCGATCTCGCCAGGCGTTGAACCAGCTCAGGTTAGCCTCGACGTTGTCGCCGCCGATAAAACGGATCATCGGGGCGTCTGCGGTCATCACCGCATGGACTGGCAGTTTAGGTTTTTTGCGTTGTGCCTCAATAATCGCGGCCGTTGAAGGATGGGCACTGTGCACGCCGCGGGTATCGAGGATCACCCGGTTGACGCGGCGCTGATGCAATCCGCGATTCAGCGCCTGCTCGGCCTCGCCTTTGGCAAAAAACTCCGGATGCCGCACTTCCACACCGTAGCGGAATTCCGTAGGCAGGTTATCGAGAAACTGCCAGAGAGCAGGCAGGTCAGCAGGCGAAAAAGCCGCGGGAAGCTGTAACCAGAACTGTCCGATGCGATCGGCCAGCGGAGAGAGCAGATCAAAAAACTCTGCGCTGAGATCGCCGCACTGGCGCAGCGCGGCCTGATGGCTGATGGTCGCCGGAAATTTAAAACAGAAGCGGAAGTCATCGTGCGTCATTGCCCGCCAGCGCTGTACCACTTCCGGGCGCGGCAGTGCATACAGCGTGGTATTGCCTTCGACACAGTTAAAGTGACGGGCATAATCTTCCAGGGTGGTCATCCCCAGTTTTTTCCATTGCGGGTGCTGCCACTGTGGCAGGCCAAGATACAACGGCTTCATTGTTTATCCACATTCAGTCAGTTGCGGGCAACTTTACCGTGTGGATACAGGGGAGTGCAAGGCAGGCAGTGGGGAGAAAGACCGGTTCCCTCCGGTCATGCGCAGGTTAAGACAGCGCGGCGATGACGTCATCTGACTGACGCACGCGGGCAATACGTGGGAAGATCCACTCGACGCTGGCCTGATGCTGCTCAGTGCTGGCGGTGCTACAGATATCTTCGGCAATCACCAGATTGAAACCCAGTTCCCAGGCGTTACGTGCGGTGGACTCAACGCCAATGTTGGTGGCGATGCCACCCAGCACAAGGGTGTCAATGCCACGACGGCGCAGTTGCAGTTCCAGATCGGTACCGTGGAATGCCCCCCACTGGCGTTTGATGACGTGCAGATCGCTCTCCTGAACACCCAGCGCTTCAGGGTAGACCCACCAGTTATCCGGCAGTGCGCCTCCGGCATGGGCGGCATCAACCGGTTGTTTTGGCGCATCGGCAAAATCCGCTGACCAGCCTACACGTACCAGCACGACCGGGGCGTTGTGTGCACGAAAGTGGTCGGCCAGTTTCGCGGCACGTGGCACGACATCACTGGCCGCGTGTGGTGCCTTGCCAAACGGCAGAATGCCTTCCTGTAAGTCGATCAGCACCAGTGCGGTGGTCTGGGGATTGAGATTGAGCATGCGTTTCTCCGGGATAAGGGGGAAAACCATTGAGAATACAAAGGAACAGTTAAACGAGGCGATGAAAATAATGTGGGTAAAGCGCTGAGATTTGTTAGCGGTTATGTCGTGGTGATGATGTTTTGTTAACCACAGCGTCCGGTGGCAGCACATCGCAGCGTTTTTCTGCCACTTTCCCCTGATGACAGCACTTATCCTGTGAGCCATTTTCCATTATAATGGCAGCCATTTTTCGCGGCAGCAGCGCTCCTCAGAGCAGGATAGTGATTATAAAGCTGCGGCAGCAGCGCTGAAGTTAAAAGGATATCGTTATGCGTACTGAGTATTGTGGGCAGATCAATCTGTCTCATGTAGGCCAGCAAGTGACACTGTGCGGTTGGGTTAATCGCCGTCGCGATCTGGGCAGCCTGATCTTTATTGATATGCGTGACCGTGAAGGCATCGTGCAGGTGTTCTTCGACCCGGACCGTCAGGCGGCTTTCGATCTGGCGTCTGAACTGCGTAACGAGTTCTGCATCCAGATCACCGGCACCGTGCGTCCGCGTGATGAGAAGAACAAAAACAAAGATATGGCCACCGGTGAGATCGAAGTGTTCGCCACCGACCTGACCATCATCAACCGCTCAGAACCGCTGCCGTTAGACTCCAATATGGCGAACAGCGAAGAAGCGCGTCTGAAGTATCGCTATCTTGACCTGCGTCGCCCTGATATGGCGAACCGCCTGAAAGCTCGTGCGAAAATTACCAGCTTTGTGCGCCGCTTTATGGATGAGCACGGTTTCCTCGATATCGAAACCCCGATGCTGACCAAAGCCACGCCGGAAGGTGCCCGTGACTATCTGGTGCCAAGCCGCGTGCATAAAGGCAAATTCTACGCCTTGCCACAGTCGCCACAGCTGTTCAAACAGCTGCTGATGATGTCCGGTTTTGACCGTTACTATCAGATCGTCAAATGTTTCCGTGACGAGGATCTGCGTGCTGACCGTCAGCCTGAATTTACCCAGATCGACGTTGAAACCTCGTTCATGACCGCCGCTCAGGTGCGTGAAATCATGGAACGTCTGGTTCGCAATCTGTGGGTTGATGTGAAGTCTGTTGAACTGGGTGACTTCCCAACCATGACCTTCGCCGAAGCGATGCGTCGTTTTGGTTCCGATAAGCCAGACCTGCGTAACCCAATGGAGCTGGTTGACGTCGCGGATCTGTTGAAAAACATTGAGTTCAGCGTCTTTGCTGGCCCGGCTAACGATGCCAAAGGCCGTGTTGCAACACTGCGTGTGCCGGGTGGCGCGACGCTGAGCCGTAAGCAGATTGACGACTACGGCAAATTTATCGAAATCTACGGCGCGAAGGGCCTGGCTTACATCAAGGTCAACGAGCGTGCTAAAGGCCTGGAAGGGATCACCAGCCCGGTAGCGAAATTCCTTAATGCAGAAATCGTTGAAGAGATTCTGGCACGTAACGGCGCCGCCGATGGCGATATGATCTTCTTCGGTGCGGGCAGCGCGAAAGTCGTGGCCGATGCCCTGGGTGCTTTGCGTCTGAAACTGGGTCGTGACCTTAAGATCACCAACGAGGCCTCCTGGGCGCCGCTGTGGGTCGTGGACTTCCCGATGTTTGAAGACGATGGCGAAGGCGGTCTGACCGCGATGCACCATCCGTTTACCGCGCCGAAAGAGATGACGCCGGAAGAACTGAAGAACGCACCGGAAACCGCGATTGCTAACGCCTACGATATGGTCATCAATGGCTATGAAGTGGGTGGCGGTTCCGTGCGTATTCACAACGGTCAGATGCAGCAGACGGTGTTCGGCATTCTGGGTATTGAAGAGCACGAACAGCGTGAGAAGTTTGGCTTCCTGCTGGATGCGCTGAAATACGGTACGCCACCGCATGCGGGTCTGGCCTTTGGTCTTGATCGCCTTGTCATGCTGCTGACCGGCACGGATAACATTCGTGACGTGATTGCCTTCCCGAAAACCACCGCTGCGGCCTGTCTGATGACCGAAGCGCCAAACTTTGCTAACCCGGCCTCACTGGCCGAGCTGGGCATTGAAGTGGTCAAGAAAGTGAAAGATCAGCCGTCAGAGAATAACTGATGGCGTATAAGCATCCGGTGTCGGTTCTGGTGGTGATTTATGCCCAGGATACCCGGCGGGTGCTGATGTTGCAGCGACGCGATGATGTGGATTTCTGGCAGTCGGTGACCGGCAGCCAGGAGCCGGGCGAAAGCCTGGCGCAGACCGCACAGCGGGAAGTGATGGAAGAGATTGGCATTGATATAAACGCCGGGCAGCTCACATTAGTGGACTGCCAGCGTCATATAGAATTCGAAATCTTTACGCACTTTCTTCATCGTTACGCACCGGGCACCACCCATAATCGGGAACACTGGTTTAGCCTCATGCTCCCTGCGGAGTGCAGCATCACATTGAGCGAGCATCTGGCCTTTCAGTGGCTGGATGCCCCGGCCGCCGCCGCGCTCACCAAGTCCTGGAGTAACCGCCAGGCAATTGAAGAATTCGTACTGTAATTTTGTTTAATTTTTATCTTTTGAACTTAGCTTGATGTCCAGGCGTTATCGGCGCAGATAGTTTGCGCACGGCCAGCGCGGAGCAACCGCAGCATACTTATGTATGTGAGGATTGCGAGCACTGCCCGGGTGCAAAATAGCAAGCAAGATAGCCTGTGCAATAGGCAATCTGGAGACTCAGTGTAAATGGCGGGACATAGTAAATGGGCGAATACCAAGCACCGCAAGGCTGCTCAGGATTCCAAACGCGGTAAAATCTTCACCAAAATCATTCGTGAGCTGGTGACTGCTGCCAAACTGGGCGGTGGTGATGCTAACTCCAACCCGCGTCTGCGTGCGGCGATGGACAAAGCACTGTCAAACAACATGACCCGTGACACCATGAACCGTGCGATTGCACGCGGCGTGGGCGGTGATGATGACAGCAATATGGAAACCATCATTTATGAAGGTTACGGCCCAGGTGGCACCGCTGTGATGGTGGAGTGCCTGAGTGATAACCGTAACCGTACCGTGTCAGAAGTGCGTCATGCCTTCACCAAAACCGGTGGTAACCTTGGGACGGATGGTTCTGTGGCCTACCTGTTCACCAAAAAAGGCGTGATCACCTTCGCACCGGGCCTGGAAGAAGACCAGGTGATGGATGCGGCGCTGGAAGCCGGTGCTGACGATGTGATGACCTGGGACGATGGCACCATCGACGTATTCACCGCATGGGAAAGCCTGGGGGCCGTTAAAGACGCGCTGGACGCGGCGGGTCTGAAGGCAGAAAGTGCCGAAGTCACCATGATCCCATCGACCAAAGCCGATATGGATGTGGAGACCGCACCAAAACTGCTGCGTTTGATCGATATGCTGGAAGACTGCGACGACGTGCAGGAGGTTTACCATAACGGTGAAATTTCTGACGAGGTGGCGGAAACCCTGTGACACTCCGTCCATCACATCGGGTGAGCGCGTAATGGCTATTATTTTGGGGATCGACCCCGGTTCGCGCATCACCGGTTACGGTGTGATTCGGCAGGTGGGGCGGCAGTTAACGTATCTGGGCAGTGGATGTATCCGCACCAGTGTGGCTGACCTGCCGTCGCGCCTGAAGCTGATTTATGCGGGTGTTAGCGAGATTATTACTCAGTTTCAGCCTGAGTTTTTCGCGATTGAGCAGGTCTTTATGGCGAAGAACGCCGACTCAGCCCTGAAACTGGGCCAGGCGCGCGGTGCGGCCATTGTTGCTGCCGTGAACCAGGATCTGCCAGTGTTTGAGTATGCGGCGCGGCAGGTGAAGCAGACCGTTGTGGGCATCGGTAGTGCAGAGAAAAGCCAGGTACAGCATATGGTGCGTACCTTGCTCAAACTGCCAGCGAACCCCCAGGCGGATGCCGCCGATGCGCTGGCGATTGCCATCACGCATTGTCACCTGAGCCAGAACGTCAATCGTATCGGTGAGGGCAAGCTTAACCTCGCTCGTGGTCGTCTGAGTTAATGGACAATGGCCCGCTAATCTCAACAGGCTGGATATTCATCCAGCCTTTTTTATGCTATAAACTCCCCTCTAAATTGTTATCAGAAGGAAGCGAATGTGATAGGTCGTCTGAGAGGCATTATCCTGGAAAAACAGCCGCCCGTGGTGTTACTGGAAGCCAGCGGCGTGGGTTATGAGGTGCAAATGCCAATGACCTGTTTTTATGAGCTTCCCGACATCAACCATGAAGCGATTATCTTTACTCACTTTGTGGTGCGCGAAGATGCGCAGTTGCTGTTTGGTTTTAACAGCAAGCCGGAGCGGGCGCTGTTCCGTGAACTGATCAAGGTTAACGGCATCGGGCCTAAGCTGGCACTGGCCATTTTGTCCGGTATGTCAGCGCAGCAGTTCGTCACCGCCGTTGAACGTGAAGAGATTGCTGTGCTGGTGAAACTGCCAGGCGTGGGTAAGAAAACCGCTGAGCGCTTAGTGGTGGAAATGAAAGACCGCTTCAAAGGGATGCACGGCGATCTGTTTGCCACCGATGCACCGTTTGCACTGACCAGTGAAATGCCGACAGAAGCCGCCAACGATGCCGAAAGCGAAGCCGTTTCTGCCCTGGTGGCGCTGGGGTATAAACCTCAGGAAGCCAGCCGCATGGTCAGCAAAGTGGGTAAACCGAACGCCGACTGCGAAACATTGATTCGCGAAGCCCTGCGCGCCGCTATTTGATTTGAGGTAGAGCATGATTGAAGCCGACCGCCTGGTCTCCGCCGGGGTCATCACCGAAGAAGAAGTTATCGACCGCGCTATCCGCCCGAAAATGCTGGCAGAGTACGTTGGTCAGCCGGTGGTGCGTGAACAGATGGAAATCTTCATCGAAGCCGCTAAGAATCGCGGTGATGCGCTCGACCATCTGTTGATCTTTGGCCCGCCGGGCCTGGGAAAAACCACGCTGGCAAATATTGTTGCTAACGAGATGGGCGTTAACCTGCGTACCACATCCGGCCCGGTGCTGGAGAAAGCAGGCGATCTGGCGGCGATGCTGACCAACCTCGAACCTCATGATGTCCTGTTTATTGATGAGATCCACCGACTGTCGCCCGTGGTGGAAGAAGTGCTGTACCCGGCGATGGAAGACTATCAGCTGGATATTATGATCGGGGAAGGCCCGGGCGCGCGTTCGATTAAACTCGACCTGCCGCCGTTTACCCTGATTGGCGCTACCACGCGCGCGGGCTCACTGACGTCACCGTTGCGTGACCGTTTCGGCATTGTGCAGCGTCTGGAGTTTTACCGGGTAGAAGACTTGCAGCACATCGTTGCCCGTAGTGCGTCCTGCCTCGGGTTGCCATTGAGTGATGATGGCGCGCTGGAAATCGCCCGCCGTGCTCGCGGTACGCCGCGTATCGCTAACCGACTGCTGCGCCGCGTGCGTGACTTTGCCGAGGTGCGTGCGAACGGCAGTATGAGCGGTGACGTGACCTCAAAAGCACTGGATATGCTGAGTGTGGATACCGAAGGTTTCGACTATATGGACCGCAAACTACTGCTGGCGATTATCGATAAATTTATGGGTGGCCCGGTCGGGCTGGATAACCTGGCGGCGGCAATCGGTGAAGAGCGCGAAACCATCGAGGACGTGCTGGAACCGTATCTGATCCAGCAGGGCTTTATTCAACGCACGCCGCGTGGCCGTATGGCCACCCAGCATGCTTACAAGCACTTCGGCATCGACCGACCAGAATCACAGTAAGTAGGGGCGAGGGATGCCTCCTTGCCCGTGCAAAAACGGCGGGTTACACCGCCGGTTTCTTCACCATACTCAGCATGAACATCACCGCTGCCCCCAGCACCACAGAAGGGCCGGCTGGCGTATCGTAGAAGGCAGAGAAGGTCAGACCGATGGTCACGGCCATAATGCCAATGACCACCGCCAGTGCCGCCATCTGCTCCGGTGAGCGGGCAAAACGGCGGGCGGTGGCGGCAGGGATAATCAGCAGTGAGGTGATGATCAACGCCCCGACAAATTTCATCGCTACCCCAATCGTCAGCGCCGTGATCAGCATCAGAATCATTTTGGTCCGCTGAATATTGACGCCATCCACCTGCGCCAGCTCAGGGCTGATGGTGATTGACAGCAGGGCACGCCATTGCCACGCCAGCAGAAGCAGAACCACCGCCACACCCGCGACAATCGTCCACAGATCGGTTGGTGTCACGGCCAGCAGGTCACCAAACAGATAGGCCATCAGATCCACACGCACGTCAGACATCAGGCTGACCACCACCATGCCCAGCGACAGCGCACTGTGCGCCATAATGCCCAGCAGGGTATCAATCGCCAGATGCGGACGACGCTCCAGCCACACCAGCACCAGCGACAACAGCAGAGTGACTACGATCACTGCATAAAACGGACTGACATTAAGCAGCAGGCCAAAAGCTACGCCCAGCAAGGAGGCATGTGCCAGCGTGTCGCCAAAATAGGACATGCGACGCCACACCACAAAGGAACCCAGCGGCCCGGCTGCCAGCGCCAGTAATACGCCTGCTAACCAGCCGGGTAATAATAATTCAATCATGACGGCCGGTCCCTTTGCGCAAAATAATTCGTCCCTGGAGATCGTGACGATGGTTGTGATGGTGGCGATAAATCGCCAGCTGTTCAGCACCGCGTTGGCCGAACATCGAGATAAATTCAGGGTGTTTGGACACCGCTTCTGGCGTACCCGAACAGCAGATATGGTGATTGAGGCACAAGACCTCGTCGGTTTTCGCCATCACCAGATGCAGGTCGTGGGAGACCATCAGCACGCCGCAGTTGAGTTCGCGGCGCAGCTGGTCGATCAGGTCATACAGCGCCACCTGACCGTTGACGTCAACGCCCTGCGTGGGTTCATCAAGCACCAGTAGCTGCGGCTGGTTGAGCAGTGCTCGTGCCAGCAGCACACGCTGCATTTCGCCACCGGAGAGTTTTTGTAGCGGGTATTCCAGCAGATGAGCCGCCTGCACGCGTTTCAGCGCGGGCAGAATATCGTCTGACTTTACCCCAGGTCGCAGACGCATAAAGCGCGCAACCGTGAGGGGCAGGGTGACATCAAGATGGATTTTTTGCGGCACGTAACCAATACGCAGTTGCGCCGGGCGCAGCAGGGTACCGGCGGTGGGGGCAATCAGCCCGAGCACCACGCGCACCAGCGTTGATTTACCGGCCCCGTTCGGCCCGAGCAGGGTCAGAATTCGGCCAGGTTGCAGCGAAAGTGACACATCGGACAGGACACGGCGCTGTCCAAAGCTCACAGAAATTTTTTCAAGGGTGATCAAAGATGACATGTCGATTACTGGTTGCAGAAAATTACGAATGTTATAATATCACAATCCATCAGCTCTTCACGATGGATTGAATCATTATGTTACACAAAAAAACACGTGCCTTATCAATGCTCGCAGGCATGAGCATTGCCGCTTCGCTTGTGCTTCCTGCCCATGCAGACGTTGTTGCCTCCGTTAAACCTGTTGGATTTATCGCTGCCGCGATTGCGGATGGCGTCACACCGGTGAATGTTTTGCTGCCCGATGGTGCCTCAGAGCATGATTATGCCTTGCGTCCTTCCGACATTAAACGCTTAAAAAGCGCGGATTTAGTGGTCTGGGTTGGCCCGGAAATGGAAGCGTTTATGACCAAATCTGCCGCCAGTTTGCCCGCACAAAAGAACGTCGAAATGAGTGCCCTCCCAGGTGTGAAAGGCTTGCTGCTGAAGGGCGGCGAAGACGAAGAAGAAGAAGAGCATGAAGCACATGCGGGGCATTCGCATGAGGCTGCTGACAGCCACGATCACCACCATCATGGTGAGTATAATATGCATCTGTGGATGTCTCCGGAGATCTCAAAGCAAACGGCGATTGCAATCCATGGAAAATTGTTGGAACTTATGCCGCAAAGCAAGGACAAACTAGACGCAAACCTGCAGCACTTTGAGGCAGAATTGGCGTCAGCCGATGCGAAAATCAGTAAACAGTTGGCCCCGGTTAAAGGCAAAGGGTATTTCGTTTTTCATGATGCTTACACTTACTTTGAAAAACACTTCGGTCTGACCCCATTAGGTCATTTTACCGTCAACCCTGAGATCCAACCCGGTGCGCAGCGTTTACATCAAATACGAACACAGTTGGTTGAGCAAAAAGCAGCCTGCGTTTTTGCTGAACCACAATTCAGGCCAGCCGTGATAGAGGCCGTTGCCAGAGGGACCACCGTGCGTTCGGGCACACTGGATCCACTCGGGACGGACATCACCCCAGGTAAAGACAGCTATGTGACATTCCTCTCACAGTTGTCCAGCCAGTATGAGAGCTGCCTGAAAGGAGAATAGAGGAACATTTAAGTGCAGCAGATATCCCGCGCTGTCGCCATGGCGTTTAATAATTTACCCCGGCCCCACCGCATTATGTTGGGGTCGCTGACCGTTGTAACGCTGGCCGTCACGCTGTGGCGGCCTTACGTTTATCATCCGGGTAACGAAAGCCCGATTGTTAAAACCGTCGAGCTCGATAAAAATCAACTACGTACCTTGCTTCCTGAAGCCAGTGAGCCGATAGATCAGGACACCCCATCCCCGGCTGACGATGCCCCGAAAGATGAAATCGATGAAGACGTTCCGGATGAAAGCGGCACGCACGATTACGTTGTTTCAACAGGTGATACCCTCAGCAGCGTGTTAAACCAGTACGGCATTGATATGTCGGAAATCAACATGCTGGTGAAAAGCGATAAAGATTTGCGCAACCTGCAAGTCGGGCAGCAACTCTCATGGTCGCTGAACGACAATGGTGATTTACAGCGCATTACCTGGGAAGTGTCCCGCCGTGAAACGCGCACTTACGACCGCTCCGGTGACGGCTTCAAACCCTCTTCTGCCATTCAGAAGGGAGAGTGGCAAAACAGCGTATTAAGCGGTGTGGTCAACGGCAGTTTTGTCAGCAGTGCCAGGAAAGCGGGGCTGTCCAGCAGTGAAATCAGCGCGGTGATTAAATCCCTGCAATGGCAGATGGATTTCCGCAAGCTGCGTAACGGCGACAAGTTCTCCGTACTGATGTCGCGCGAAATGCTGAATGGTAAAAGCGAGCAGAGTGAACTGGCTGGCGTGCGCCTGAACAGTGGTGACAAAGATTATTACGCGATCCGTGGGGCAGACGGTAAGTTCTATGACCGTAACGGTTCCGGCCTGGCGCGTGGTTTTATGCGTTTCCCAACCGTGAAACAGTATCGCGTGTCATCGAACTTTAACCCGCGTCGTTTAAATCCGGTAACCGGGCGTGTTGCGCCACACAAAGGCGTGGACTTTGCTCTGCCAGTGGGGACGCCAGTGCTGGCTGTCGGTGATGGTGAGGTTATCGTTGCTAAACGCAGCGGTGGGGCGGGTAACTACGTTGCCGTTCGCCATGGACGTCAGTATATGACGCGCTATATGCATCTGAAGAAGCTGCTGGTGAAACCCGGTCAGAAAGTGAAGCGTGGCGATCGCATCGCGCTTTCCGGTAATACGGGGCGTTCTACGGGGCCACACCTGCACTTTGAAATCTGGATTAACAATCAGGCAGTGAACCCGTTGACGGCCAAACTTCCGCGTATGGAAGGGTTGACCGGTAAAGACCGTCGCGATTACCTGGCGAAAGTGCGCGAAGTCGTGCCTCAACTTCGCTTCAAGTAAGATTGCTGCACATAAAAAAGCCGATGGTGGATGCCATCGGCTTTTTTTTAGCCTAAACAGGCGCATTCACGGCAATAACTTTGCAAAATCTTCCGTCAGCACTATCATAAGCCCGTTATTGTTCGAGGCCAGTGCATGGAAAACAGAAAAAATAATCAAATTGAGTTCATTCCCACGTTTAACAAAAGTTTCTTATTGCCACGCTATTGGGGAAGCTGGCTGGGTGTTGGCGCATTTGCCAGTCTGACGCTGGTGACCCCACGTCTGCGTGACCCGTTATTGGGTGCATTAGGTCGTCTGGCAGGGAAATTTGCCCGCAGTGCGCGCCGTCGTGCACAGATTAACCTGTTGTACTGCATGACGGATAAGTCAGAGCAAGAACGCGAAGCGATCATCGACGAGATGTTTGCCGTTGCCCCGCAGTCGATGGCGATGATGGCCGAACTCGCCCTGCGGCCGAAGAACGCAAAGAAGCGTATTCGCTGGCACGGACGTGAGATTATCGATGATTTGCAGAATGACGGGCAGAATGTCATTTTCCTGGTACCCCACGCCTGGGCCGTCGACCTGCCGGCGATGGTGCTGGCGTCTGAAGGGCAGCCGATGGCGGCGATGTTCCATAACCAGAGCAATCCGGTAATGGATTACGTCTGGAACCGGGTAAGACGCCGTTTTGGCGGTCGTATGCATGCGCGTAACGACGGCATCAAACCGTTTGTCCTGTCTATCCGTCAGGGATACTGGGGCTATTATCTGCCGGATCAGGATCACGGTGCAGAGCAGAGTGAATTCGTTGATTTCTTCGATACTTACAAAGCTACGCTACCCGCGGTAGGGCGTATGATGAAAGTCTGCCGGGCGAAAGTGGTACCGCTCTTCCCGGTGTATAACAGCAAACGCCACTGTCTGGATATTTATCTACGTCCGCCGATGGACGATCTGCCGGATTCTGATGATGCTTCACAGGCTCGCCGGTTGAATAAAGAAGTGGAAGATTTTGTGCGTCCGCATCCGGAGCAGTACACCTGGATACTCAAGTTGCTGAAAACACGCAAACCCGGTGAGAAAGAACCTTACGATCGCAAAGAACTTTATCCAAAGAAGTAATACTGGCAGGGGACAACGCGCTATGTTGTTGTCCCCTGGCCGATCAGTTCAGTGAGGAACGACGCTTCCATTCCCGCAGAAATGCCCGTACTAACACGCACCACACCAGACCGCAGGCCAGATTCGCCAGGCTGAAAGCGCGGGCACCGTCGCTAAAGTAAGCAAACTTCGCCAGCTCAATCCCCAACGCAAACACCAGAATACTCACCATGCCGAGCATTGCGGCGACACTGCCTTTGCCTGCCTGGCTGGAAAACAACGTCAAACGGTACAGACCCGCGTTCACCAGTCCGGTGCCAAAACCGTAGAGACTGAGCCCGGCAGTCAGCCACAGGTAGCTGTGCTTGTCGATAACGGAGGCCAGTGCGGCGATCCCAAGGCCCAGTAAAATCGGCCAGGCGCCCAGGCGCAGCGGTTGATCGATAGGCACGCGAGAGGCAAGCTTGCCCAGGGTCAGGTTCCCGGCAATCATGGCGACGAATACGGGAAGCTGCAACAGTGCGTAATCCAGCCGTGTCAGCCCCTCATCGTGGATTAGGATCACGGGCGACAGCGCCACCCAGGCCAGGCACGGGATGGTCACCAGGCCTATTGCCAGTGAACCACTCATCACCTGACGGTCTTTCAGCAGGGCCAGATACCCTTTGCCCAGAGAGGGAAGTGACAGCGACATCTGCGGGTCACCGGCCGTTTCCGGCATGGTACGCCACAGGCCCAGAAGGGCAATGGCCGTGACGGCACCAAACAGCCAGAACATGGTACGCCAGTCACTGATTTCCAGAAATGCAGCCCCGGCCAGCGGACCCGCGAGCGGAGCCAGCAGCGCAACGTTGGCCATTAACGCCATGATACGCACGCTAAGGGCTTCATCGAAGGCTTCCTGTATCGCGGCATACCCCACGGCGCCAATGAAGCACAGGCTGATTCCCTGCAGGAAACGCAGCAGGATAAATTGCTCGATGCTCTGCACCCAATGGGTCGCCATACAGGTCAGCATGAAGAAGGTAACTCCGGCGAGCATCACCGGGCGCCGACCCAGCTTGTCCGACAGGGGGCCCAGCAACCACTGCAACACAATGCCGCCAATCAGATAGGCCGTCAGAGAGGCTGATACCCATTCTGGCCCAACGTTAAATTCCTGAGTGACCAGCAACATACCGGGCTGAATCATATCGTGGGCGATATAGGTCGCAAACTCGAAGAGGACTAATGACAATGGGAATATCAGGTGTCGACGGGTCAGGTTCGACAGTGGAACAAATGACGCCATTCTGGCTCCCTCCAGGGGGTGGTGTAATGCAGCAGCGTGTCAGCTTTCGGAACCGCGCTAACATAACGCATTCTCGCCCGATCACAATGCATAAATATGAAGGTGAGGTAGGTGGCCATTTAACGGCATCACATGATGGAGAGTTGAGGGGTAATACGCTTTGCAGAGTGAGTCTAAAGCGAGCACGAAGTGGGAGTGGAATATATTGGGCCTTGCGGCCCAATATATTCAGGCGGAATTACTCAACGCGCAGCACACGGCTGGTATTGGTGGTTCCGGTGGTGCTCATCACATCGCCCTGGGTAACGATAACCAGGTCACCTGACATCAGGAAGCCTTTTTCACGCAGCAGATTGATAGCGTCATGCGCAGCGACAACGCCATCATTATTGCTGTCGAAGAAGACCGGGGTGACACCACGATACAGCGCGGTCAGATTCAGCGTGCGCTCATGGCGCGACATCGCGAAAATTGGCAGACCTGAGGTGATACGTGAGGTCATCAGCGCAGTACGGCCTGACTCGGTCATGGTGATAATGGCCGTGACGCCCTGCAGATGGTTCGCTGCATACATCGCCGACATCGCAATGGCTTCTTCGATGTTATCGAACTGCACATCAAGACGGTGTTTGGAGACGTTAATGCTTGGGATTTTTTCTGCGCCCAGGCAGACTTTCGCCATCGCTGAAACGGTTTCTGCCGGGTACTGGCCTGCTGCCGTTTCTGCAGACAGCATGACGGCATCGGTGCCGTCGAGCACGGCGTTAGCCACGTCCATGACCTCTGCACGCGTCGGCATCGGGTTAGTGATCATCGATTCCATCATCTGGGTGGCAGTGATCACAGAACGGTTTAACTGGCGAGCACGACGGATCAGGGCCTTCTGAATACCGACCAGCTCCGGATCACCAATCTCAACGCCCAGATCGCCCCTGGCCACCATCACGACATCCGAGGCAAGAATGATGTCATCCATCGCTTCCTGGCTGGCAACGGCTTCAGCACGTTCCACTTTGGAGACGATTTTTGCATCACAGCCGGCTTCACGTGCCAGACGACGTGCATAGTTGAGATCTTCACCACAGCGGGGGAAGGACACGGCCAGGTAGTCGACGCCAATTTTGGCGGCGGTCAGGATATCGGCTTTGTCTTTTTCCGTGAGCGCTTCGGCTGACAGGCCACCACCGAGTTTGTTGATGCCTTTATTGTTCGACAGTGGCCCACCAACGGTCACTTCGGTGAAGACTTTCATGCCCTGGACTTCCAGTACCTTCAACTGTACACGGCCATCATCCAGCAGCAGGATATCGCCCGGTACCACATCGGCAGGCAGACCTTTATAATCGATCCCCACTTTCTCTCTGTCGCCTTCGCCTTTGCCCATGCTGGCATCCAGCAGGAATTTTTCCCCGATATTCAGGAAAACCTTGCCTTCTTTAAAGGTAGAAACGCGGATTTTCGGCCCCTGAAGGTCACCCAGAATCGCGACATGCCGTCCCAGTTTAGCGGCAATCTCGCGCACTTTGTCGGCGCGCATTTGGTGATCTTCTGGCGTGCCATGTGAGAAGTTAAGACGAACGACGTTGGCGCCGGCAGCGATGACTTTTTCGAGGTTATTATCGCGATCGGTAGCGGGGCCCAAGGTGGTTACAATCTTGGTTCTTCTGAGACGACGAGACATAGAGTTTCCTTAGCTAGGGAGACCTAAAGTGATGTGTAGAGTATTCACTTAAGAGGTCTAAAGATGATTATCTATTCAGATGTACGGTTTAGTTATTCATTCTCGTACGCCAGCCTTCTTCTGCATTCGAATAAGGCTGGCGTAGTGTGAAGGCCTCGACTGATACAATACTGACACAACCCGCCAAAGTCACTCCTATCGTAAGACATTCCCTTAAGAATGACCTTGGTGGTGCAGGAACCTGCTATAACCTTGACGCCGCGCGAGGATAAAGAAGAGCGCGCCTAAAGGTGTTGATGTGACTAAAGCCGATTCTCCTCCGTGCGGAACACCGCCACCAGCTCGCGTAATTGATTCGCACGCGCGGCAAGCTCGTCTGCCGACGACGCTGATTGTTCAACCAGAACGGCGTTCTGCTGGGTGACCTGATCCATCTGATTCACCGCAATATTGATCTGCGCAACACCCGCACTCTGCTCCTGTGAGGAGGAGGCAATGTCGTTAACCAACTGGGCCGTCTGCTCAATCGCTGAGACACTTTGCTTCACTTTGTCCCCTGCATCCTGCGCCATAGAAATACCCTGACGGGCATTTTCAACCGAGTGGGTGATCAACTGCTTGACCTCTTTAGCTGCACTGGCGGAGCGCTGAGCCAGCGCTCTGACTTCGGCCGCCACAACCGCGAACCCTTTTCCATGTTCACCCGCACGTGCGGCCTCAACGGCAGCGTTCAGTGCCAGAATGTTGGTCTGAAACGCGATACTGTCGATCACACGGATAATTTCTTCAATCTGACCGGCACTGGAGCTGATCTTTTGCATTGACTCCAGAACGGACTCCATGGCTTCCCCGCCCAGCAGCGCAGCATCGGTTGCTGAACTGGCCATGCCGGCAGCGTGGCGGGTGTTATCCGCATTCTGCAAAATAATCGATGAAAGTTGTTCCATGCTGGCAGCAGTTTGAGCGAGAGAGGCGGCCTGTTCTTCTGTGCGTGCTGAGAGATCGCCATTTCCCTGTGCTATCTCTTCAGAGGAGGTGGCGATGGTTGTCGCATTATTTTTTATATCGGCAACCAGTTCCGAGAGGCGGTGACGCATTTGCATTAAGGAGTGAATTAGCGCCGCCATTTCATTGGTGCCGTTAACCTGAACCTGAGACGTCAAATTACCCGAGGCAACCTCTCTGGCAACGTGTGCCACATCACGCAGCGGATCAGTGATGGAACGGATGATATAAATCGCCAGTGTCACAACGATAAGCATAATCGTTGCCAGCACGCCTAACAGTTCATATTGATTATATCTATGTTCACTTATCTGCGCCGACAGCATGTTATCTAATTCATCCGCTGCTTCATTGGCGAAGGTAGAGTACTGATTGATAGCATTGGTGAAAACAGCAACAAATTCGGTCGGTTTGAGATTATTCAGACTACGATTCACAAAGACAGCTTCTGCCATTTTCAATGCTTCATCGGTTTGTTTAAAAGCATTGCTCGTGCGAGTACTGAATTTTGTGCGCAAAGAATGATCGGTCTCGAATGATTTCAGCAGATTGTCATTATAAAGACGCAGGGCATTTCTGCCATTCAGTATCTGAAACTCCATGCGGGCATAGTCGCTGTCGTTAATACCTTCCTTACTTGCCAGTAATGAGGTACCCCGGGCACGGATCTGCCCGAGTGTTTCAGTCAATTCCGGCAACCGGTTAAAGGTGCTGATGATAAACTGATAAGTATTTAAATCAGGATCCAGTGATAATCCGTAGAAATCGACGACCTGCATATTGGTATCGAGCAATGTACGTATCAGCTGGGCATGGTGCGTTAAACTGGTTGCCAGGGTTAAATTTCGGTTATCTATATCAGTTTGTAGTTGACGCCAAAGGCCGGTCAGCCTGCTAAAACTTTGCAGGGCAGCACTTTCACTGGCCGAGGAGCGCAATGTGCCCTGAATGGCATCGCTTAATACGTTGATCTGTTCTTTCAATGCCAGCCTTGCCGGTGCATCGGGCGTGTTTTGAGCGATAGCGATGGCGGCTTCTGCACGATGGCGCTGCATAAGATTCAGCAGTACCAGCATCTGTTTTTCAACGGGGATGCCCTGTAGTTCTAACTCTTTTGCACTGATCTGCTGATTTCCCTCATCAATAAATAAGGCGGTAGGTACAGCAAAAAGTATCAGTGCAAAGAAAGCAAGGAGCATGAATTTTGCAGGCAGGTTGATATTATTCAGTATCTTTTTCATTTTGTATTTATTTCCACAGGTGAAATTTTAGTACTAAAAATGTGCTGTTAATGCATTGTGCTCAGTTTGTATTTTTTGTCAGAGCCAAAATGTAGTGATTAACGAAAATGAATAAACTGATTTTTTTTAAAAGCATTTTCATGCCATGACGGGCAATAAGTTGTTTTTACCAATTGGTCGATTAATTTTTATGAATTATAGGTAGGGATTCGCGATTGTCCACGAGGTAAATAGATGATATTTATTAACGTGACTTTTGAATCCAATTCATTATCAGTAAGTTGATTTTTATCGTTATTTTTAGATTTAGCTGTTTATATGGTCACGATGGTTTTAATCGATCATACGTATTTCTTATGGTTTGAAAAAAAGATTTAAGTTTTGCTCAATAATGCCGATAAGCGGTTTTTTGAGATACGTATCTTATTATTAGGTGAAATGAGTAAATTATTACCTGTTCTTATCGCTGTGGGGGGAGCGGATACATCGACACAGTGGCAGTATCAATCTGCTCTGTTGATTACATTCTGAGGGTAGGACATTTTTTTGTTTCATAGCAGCCAGCGTGGGGCCAGATGAATGTCCCCCACGCGATGACGCGATAAAAATGGCTCACTCAATGCGCTTTCAGCACAGAATCAGGGCTGTCTTTGTCGAATCGGGATTCTCTGAGCGCCTCTTTAACCCGCTTAAGATTATCGCGGAATTTTGCTCCGCGCCGCAGGGTGAAGCCGGTGGCCAGCACATCAATCAGCGTTAATTGCGCCAGGCGCGACACCATCGGCATATAAATATCGGTATCTTCAGGAACATCCAGCGTCAGGGCCAGCGTGGCCTCGCGCGCCAGTGGCGACCCGGGAGAGGTGATGGCCAGTACCGTGGCATCGTTTTCCCGCGCCATCATCGCCAGCTCAACCATATTTTTGGTGCGACCGGTATGGGAGATCAGCACCATCACATCGCCTTCACCGCTGTTCATGCAGCTCATGCGCTGCATCACAATGTCATCGGAATAGATCACCGGCACATTGAAGCGGAAAAATTTATTCATTGCATCGTGTGCCACGGCAGCAGAAGCCCCCAGACCGAAGAAGGCAATTTTCTTTGACTGGGTCAGCAGATCGACGGCACGATTAACGGCACCGACATCCAGACTTTGTTTCACCCGATCCAGCCCGGCCATCGCGGACTCGAAAATTTTCCCTGAGTAAGACTCAACGCTGTCGTCCTGTTCAACGTTGCGGCTGACATAGGGCGTTCCGCTGGCCAGGCTTTGTGCCAGCTGCAATTTGAAGTCAGGGAAACCTTTGGTTTTCAGCCGGTGGCAAAAGCGATTCACCGTCGGTTCGCTTACGCCCGCCGCGCGAGCCAGCAGGGCAATGCTTGAGTGCATGGCAGTGGTGGGAGAATCGAGAATGACTTCGGCAACTTTGCGCTCTGATTTGCTCAGATTTTCCAGCTGTGATTGAATTTTTTCCAGCATATTCATAGTGCTACCCGTTCATACATTCTGACGATTTCAATCAAAGGAGAAATCGATGTCATTTTGTAGAGAATATACAATGCGCTACAGCCTCGGTGGCAGTAGCATAACGACATTAATTTACATTTTTTGCCAGAGTTTGAGCTGTGTCTGATTTTCAGAATGGTAAGAACAGTAACAAAAATGACGAAAAATTACGCACAATCTGATGGTAGGCCTCCGAAGGTTGCCACTAAATTAAGCATTGATTGAATACATTGTGCCGCAGTGGCCTCCCCTGGTTTACGAGGAGCAGGCAAAAGCAGTACATTGTATTGAAACAAAATTACAATAAGAGTCTGTCCGACTACGGAATCTCAGGGACAGGCTAATCCTGCAACGAGGAGAATGAAATGGCGGTTACACAAACAGCCCAGGCATGCGATCTGGTAATTTTCGGTGCCAAAGGCGATCTTGCGCGCCGGAAACTGTTGCCCTCTCTGTATCAATTGGAAAAAGCCGGTCAGATCCATGAAGATTCACGCATTATCGGCGTTGGCCGTGCGGAATGGGATAAGGCTGCTTATACCAAGGTGGTGCGTGAGGCACTGGAAACCTTTATGAAGGAGAAGATCGACGAAGCGCTGTGGGATAAACTCAGCAGCCGTCTCGATTTCTGCAACCTGGATGTGGATGACCGCAGCCATTTCCCTCGTCTGGGAAAAATGCTCGACCAGAAAAAACGCGTCACCATTAACTACTTCGCGATGCCGCCAAGCACCTTCGGAGCCATCTGTAAGGGCCTGGGTGAAGCGAAGCTGAATGCGCAACCTGCACGCGTTGTGATGGAAAAACCACTGGGTACGTCTCTGGCAACATCGCGCGAGATTAACGACCAGGTGGGTGAATACTTCGAAGAGAACCAGGTGTTCCGCATTGACCACTATCTCGGTAAAGAGACGGTACTCAACCTGCTGGCGCTGCGTTTTGCTAACTCCCTGTTTGCCTCTAACTGGGATAACCGTACCATCGATCACGTGCAGATCACCGTGGCGGAAGAAGTGGGGATCGAGGGCCGTTGGGGTTACTTCGATAAAGCGGGCCAGATGCGTGATATGATCCAGAACCATCTGTTACAGGTGCTGACCATGGTGGCCATGTCGCCGCCAGCCGATCTCTCTGCGGATCGCATTCGCGACGAAAAAGTGAAAGTTCTGCGCTCCCTGCGTCGTATCGATCACACCAACGTGCGTGAAAAAACCGTACGCGGTCAGTACACCTCCGGTTTTGTACAGGGCAAAAAAGTCCCTGGCTATCTGGAAGAAGAGGGGGCGAACAAATCCAGCACCACCGAAAGCTTTGTCTCCATCCGCGTGGACATCGACGACTGGCGCTGGGCTGGTGTTCCGTTCTATCTGCGTACCGGCAAGCGTCTGCCAACCAAGTGTTCAGAAGTGGTGGTGTATTTCAAAAACCCGGCACTGAACCTGTTTAAAGACACCTGGCAGGAACTGCCACAGAACAAACTGACCATTCGTCTGCAGCCGGATGAAGGCATGGATATTCAGATCCTGAACAAAGTGCCAGGGCTGGATCACAAACATAACCTGCAAACCACCAAGCTGGACCTGAGCTTCTCAGAAACCTTCAATCAGTCGCATCTGGCGGATGCCTATGAGCGCCTGCTGCTGGAAACCATGCGCGGTATCCAGGCCCTGTTCGTGCGTCGTGACGAAGTTGAGGAAGCCTGGAAATGGGTTGACTCCATTATGGATGCCTGGTCTTCCGATAAAGAAGCACCTAAGCCTTATCAGGCGGGAACATGGGGGCCTGTGGCTTCCGTGGCCATGATCACCCGTGATGGTCGCTCGTGGAATGAATTCGAGTAATCTGTCCTGACAGGTTAAGCCCGCTTCGGCGGGCTTTTTTGTGGGCAAAATACGGCTTCATAAAAAATGAACCTGCATTTTAAAAACACAACGATCGCGTAGACGCTCGCGGTGCTTCTCCTGTATGGTAGATCGCATAATCACTTCCTGACGCCGCGAGCGTCACTTTTGCCTGCTACGATCCACCAGGACGGAAGGCAGGCCAGACAGGAGAACGTCGTTGATGAGTAACTGGAAAACAAGCGCTGAACAGATTCTGAAAACAGGCCCGGTTGTGCCGGTGATCGTGGTGAACAAGCTTGAGCATGCTGTTCCGATGGCGAAAGCATTGGTAGCGGGTGGTGTGCGTGTGCTGGAAGTGACGCTGCGCACGCCCTGCGCGATGGATGCCCTGAAGGCCATGGTGAGAGAAGTGCCTGAAGCGATTGTTGGGGCAGGCACCGTGTTGAACGCGCAGCAGTTGAAAGAAGTCACCGATGCGGGCGCGCAGTTTATCATCAGCCCGGGCCTGACCGAGCCGTTGCTCAGAGCCGCTGTAGACGGCTCAGTGCCGTTGATCCCGGGAATCAGCACCGTGTCTGAATTGATGACCGGTCTTGATTATGGTCTGCGTGAGTTTAAATTCTTCCCGGCGGAAGCTAACGGCGGCGTGAAAGCCTTACAGGCGATTGGCGGGCCTTTCCCACAGGTACGTTTTTGCCCGACGGGCGGCATCTCGCCGGCTAACTACCGCGACTACCTGGCGCTGAAAAGTGTGCTGTGTATTGGTGGGTCGTGGCTGGTGCCAGCGGATGCGCTGGAAGCGGGAGATTATGACCGTATTACCCGCCTGGCGCAGGAAGCCGTTGCCGGGGCGCGATAAAACCGCAAGGGGCGGAATTCCGCCCCTTGAATAATCCGCAGGTCTGTCAGCCGCTGACTTTTACGCTGGCAGCGGCACTGATGGCACGCTGCACCGCCTCTTCCATGTCATTGCCCGTTGCCAGTGCCACACCAAGACGGCGTTTGCCCTGAATTTCTGGCTTGCCAAACAGGCGCAGTTGCAGCCCGGCGCCCAGTGCAGCAGACAGGTTGGCGAACTGCACATTATTGCTGTCCAGCTCTGGCAGGATCACCGCTGATGCTGCCGGACCGTACTGGCGGATGCCGCCGACTGGCAGACCGAGGAACGCGCGCACATGCAGCGCGAACTCGGAGACGTCCTGAGAAATCAGCGTGACCATGCCGGTATCATGCGGGCGTGGCGACACTTCACTGAACACCACCTCATCACCGCAAACAAACAGCTCAACGCCAAACAGGCCGCGTCCACCCAGTGCATTCACCACTTTTTCAGCAATCTCCTGCGCACGTTTCAGTGCGAGCTCGCTCATCTGCTGCGGCTGCCAGGATTCGCGATAGTCGCCATCTTCCTGACGATGTCCGATAGGCGCGCAGAAGTGAATGCCGTCGACAGCATTGATGGTCAGCAGGGTAATTTCGAAATCAAACTTCACCACGCCTTCAACGATCACCCGACCGGCACCGGCACGGCCACCCTGTTGTGCATATTCCCATGCAGCATCCAGCTGTGCGGCTTCACGGATAAAACTCTGCCCTTTACCGGAAGAACTCATCACGGGTTTTACGATGCACGGGAAACCGATCTCATCAGCGGCGGCCAGGAAAGCCTCGCGGCTGTCGGCAAAGCGGTAGGATGACGTCGGCAACGCCAGATCTTCCGCAGCAAGGCGGCGAATACCTTCACGGTTCATGGTCAGTTTCGCGGCGCGTGCGGTCGGCACTACGTGCTGTCCCTGTTTTTCCAGTTCGATCAGCATATCGGTGGCGATCGCTTCAATTTCCGGCACCACGAAGTCCGGCTTTTCCTGCGCGACCAGTGCGGCCAGGGCTGCGCCATCCAGCATATTGATCACATGGCTGCGGTGGGCAACGTGCATCGCAGGGGCATCGGCATAGCGATCCACGGCGATCACCTCCACACCCAGACGCTGGCATTCCAGCGCTACTTCTTTGCCCAGTTCACCGGATCCCAGCAGCATTACACGGGTTGCATTAGGGCGCAGCGCAGTTCCAAGAGTTGTCATAATCTCTACCTGAATGGATTGAAAAAAACGCGCGAAGTATAAACGAAAACGTTTGCGTAATCATCCGCACTTTACGCTTGAGTGAAAAAAGCGACGCTGCTACACTGTATAAAAATACAGTTAAACAGGACGAAAATCATGGCTGTTGAAATCAAATACGTTGTCGTCAGAAAAGGTGAGGAAAAGATGACATTTGCCAGCAAGAAAGAAGCCGATGCTTACGACAAGATGCTCGACCTGGCGGAAGTCTTTGCCGACTGGCTGACCGCCAGCCCGCTGGAAATGGAAGAACAGCAGGGTGAAGCGCTGGGGCTGTTTATGGCGGAAAATAAAGACGCGCTGCAACAGATCCTCCGCACCGGTAAACTGCCTGAAGAGAGCAGTGCGGCTGATAACAGCGACGCATCTGATGAAGGCAAACTGCGCGCGGTGTAACCCGCCCCTGCTGTGGCTGATCTTTTTTCTGATCAGCCGTTCAGATCATTATGTGCTCAGCACACTGCGCAATGACGCCATCGCTGCCTGTGCCGTTGCCAGCGGGTCAGCAGCGTGGCGTTGATCGTTAAATACTTCCAGGCCTATTGGCCCCTCGTAACCGATCTGCTGCAAATGCGCTAACAGCGCCTTCAGTGGGTATTGGCCCTCACCGGGTAACAATCGGTGATGCCGGGCCGTATCGACCAGATGCTTTGCATCCGGCTGCTCATTCAGATCGGACAACTGCACCAGAAAAATCCTCTCTGCCGGAATACCGGCCAGGTCTTCCAGCGTTCTCTGGCGTACAAAAATATGAAAAGCATCCACCACCAGCCCCAGATTGGGTGCGTCAATTTGCTGGATAAGCTGCCATGCCTGGGCGGTGTTATTAATATGCTGGCTCCAGGCCATCGCCTCATACGCTACGCGCAGGCCATGATCTGCCGCCTGCTGCACCAGCCAGCGTAAATCCGCTTCGATACGTTCTGTGCAACAGTGCGGATGAGTGGATGCCGGCACCAACAGCGTTGATGCGCCAAGGCGTTGCGCCGTTGCCATCATCTGTAAGGCTTCATGCCGTTTATCCTCACGCAGGCTCTCTGGCGCCCCATCAAAATCCAGCAGCACCTGGTAATCCGTCAGCCCGAGGGAAAGCTGCTGGCAGAGATCGGCCAGCGCGGCGGCATCGCCCACGGCTTCACTCACATCCTGCTGCCACAATTCCACCTGACTGAAACCCGCCGCTGCAGCTGCACGCAGTTTCTCTTCACTGCTGCCACCGAGCAGGATGGTATTGATAAACAATGGGTTCGCCGAAAATGCCATTTGTATCGATTCTCCTCTGCGTAATTTCCTTTTCAGGGTAGAGGCAATGCAACCATCCAACAACTTATCCACGACTGACTGCAGGATATCTGTCCATCTGCCGCTGGAAACAACGGGAAATTTTACAGCCTTTTCATCGTTTGACGTTTCCTGACGTGTGCTGCTTTATTGTGGTGTTTTCGGGTAATGAAGGACTGACTATGAGCAACTGGCTGCAACAGATTCAGACGGTATTAGGCAAGGCAGGCAAATCCTCCTCTGGCGGAGAAGGGCTGAGCAAAATGCTGGCCCCCGGTGCACTCGGTGGCCTGGCGGGATTGCTGATTGCCAGTAAATCTTCCCGCAACCTGTTGATGAAGTACGGGAAGAACGCCGTAATCATCGGCGGCGGTGCTGCTGCGGGTGCCCTGTTGTGGAATAAGTACAAACAGCGTGTCAGTGAAACCCATCAGGATCAGCCTGAGTTTGGTCAGCAGAGCTCCCCGGTCGACCGTCGCGCCGAGCGTCTGATTGAAGCGCTGGTCTTTGCGGCCAAAAGTGACGGCCATATCGACAACGATGAGCGTAAAGCCATTGATGAACATATTCGCCAGTCTGGTTTAGGTGCGCAGGGCGAGCAGCTGGTGCAGCGTGCCATTGACTCTCCGCTTGATCCGCAGAAGCTGGCGGCCGATGTGAAAAACGAAGAAGAAGCGCTGGAGGTCTATTTCCTCAGCAACCTTGTCATCGATGTTGACCACTTTATGGAGCGCAGCTATTTGCAGGCGCTGGGCGATGCCTTGAAAATCCCACAGGACGTGCGTCAGTCGATTGAAACCGACATTCGTGCCGAGAAGCAGAAGCTCCCTGCCTGATAGATCAGTTAATCCTTCGCGGGTGAACACTGTCACCCGCGCAAAAAAATCCCCTGAAAAGCACGTTGTTGCACTGATAACGGCTTGTTAATCAGTCTGGTTGCTGCCAACCTTACACACAGGCACAGCAACTGCGAAGAGACTATGACACCTCCTAAAGCGAATAAAATTCCCCATCAGATGACCCTGCACGGTGATACCCGTATCGATAATTATTACTGGCTGCGCGACGACGAGCGCGAAGCGCCAGAGGTGCTTGCTTATCTGCGGGCTGAGAACGACTACTGTCAGCAACAGTTGCTGCCGCAGCAGGCCTTACAGGCGGAGCTGTTGCAGGAGATCATCGACCGCATTCCTGCCCGTGACCATTCGGTGCCTTATGTGAAGCGGGGATATCGTTATCAGAGCCGCTATGAAGAGGGGAATGAATACACGATTTACGCCCGTCAGCCCGCCGACACGAAGACGCCGGACCACTGGGATACGCTGCTGGATGGCAATCAGCGTGCTGCTGACCATGAGTTTTATACCCTGGGCGGCGTGGCGATCAGCCCGGATAACCAGAAAATGGCCGTGGCAGAAGACTTCCTGTCACGCCGGGTGTACGGCATTCGTCTGTGCAACCTTGAGAACGGCGAGTGGTACCCGGAAGTGCTGGAAGGCGTCTCCTCCGCGATGACGTGGGCCAGTGATTCGCGAACCCTCTACTATGTGCTGAAAGATAAAAAGACGCTGCTGCCGTATCAGGTATGGCGGCATACGCTGGGCACGCCGCAGCAGCAGGATCAGTTGGTGTATGAAGAGGAAGATGACACCTTCTACGTCAGCGTTTACAAAACCACGTCCGAAGAGTTTGTGGCGATTGCTCTCGGCAGCAGCACCACCAGTGAGATCCTGTTGCTGGATGCCGCTGATGCCGATGCTCAGCCCCAGCTGTTCTCTGCGCGGCGTAAAGATCATGAGTACAGCGTGGACCATTATCAGGGGCAGTTCTATGTGCGTTCCAACCGGGATGGCAAGAACTTCGGGTTGTACCGCAGCGACAGTGCAGATGAGCAGCAGTGGCAGCCGCTGATTGCGCCACGGGATACGACTGTGCTGGAAGGCTATACGCTGTTCCGCGACTGGCTGGTGGTGGAAGAGCGTCAGCAGGGGCTGACCAGCCTGCGTCAGATAAACTGGCAAAGCGGTGAGAGCACCAGCATTGCCTTCGACGATCCGGCCTATGTGACCTGGATTGGCCATAACCCGACGCCGGACAGCAGCAAAGTTCGCTACGGCTACTCATCCATGACCACGCCGGATACGCTGTTTGAACTGGACCTGGACACCGGTGAGCGTGAAGTCCTTAAGCAGACGGAAGTGAAAGGGTTTGATGCGGCGCGCTATCGCAGCGAACGCCACTGGATCACCATGCGTGATGGCGTCGAGGTCCCCGTTTCACTGGTGTACCGTAAAGACAGCTACCAGCCGGGAACCAACCCGTTGCTGGTTTACGGTTATGGTTCTTACGGCAGCAGTATGGATGCTGATTTCAGCGCCAGTCGTCTCAGCCTGTTGGATCGCGGGTTTGTCTTTGCCCTGACGCATATTCGTGGCGGCGGTGAGATGGGTCAGCAGTGGTACGACGATGGACGTCTGCTGAATAAAATGAACACCTTCCATGACTTTATCGATATCACCGATGCGCTGGTGGAGAAAAAGTACGGCGATGCGGAAAAACTCTATGCGATGGGCGGAAGTGCCGGTGGGTTGCTGATGGGCACCGTCATTAATATGGCCCCGGAGCGTTTCAAGGGGGTCGTCGCGCAGGTGCCGTTCGTGGATGTGGTGACGACGATGCTGGATGAAACCATTCCGCTTACCACTGGCGAATATGACGAGTGGGGCAATCCGGCTGAGGAGCAGTATTATCACTACATCAAACAGTACAGCCCGTATGACAACATTAAGGCGCAGGATTATCCGCATCTGTTGATCACCACCGGTCTGCATGACTCCCAGGTTCAGTACTGGGAGCCAGCAAAATGGGTGGCTAAGCTACGTGAGCTGAAAACCGATAATCATCTACTGTTGCTGCAAACGGATATGGACTCTGGTCATGGCGGAAAGTCAGGCCGTTTTAAAGCCTATGAAGGGGTGGCGCTGGAGTATGCATTTCTTATCGGGCTGGCCAGCGGCCTGCTGACCACACCCGCGGCTTAATCCGTCGCACTCAACGCCCGCTGCATGGCACTGCGTAAGTCGGGCTTCAGATCCGTGATATTTTTTAGCATCCACTTTAAATATCCCGGATCTTTCTTCGCCACATCATCCACTTTCTGCCCGCGATACTTACCGAACGGGAAGGTATTAAACGATCCCTGCACCTGCATCCGACGGATCATCTCTGGCGCATCCCAGCCGCTGAACGACATAATACGGATCAGCAGCGCCGCAGTGATGTAGCAGTCATATAGCGCAAGGTGGGCATGTAAATTTTCCGGCGGCGTCACCTCCAGCTGTAAGGATTCGCGCAGCGCCAGATTACTGTATTTCAGGCCCGGCCACAGGCGGCGCGAAAGCGCCATTGTGCAGATCCATTCACCGGGCATCTCTGGCAGCATACGGCGGTCAAAGCTGGCATTGTGCGCCACATAATAAGGGCTGCCGTGATAGCGGCCGATCGCCTGCTCAATGGTGGGTTTCCCCCGCACCATGGCCTCGGTAATTTTATGGATGGCCATGGCTTGATGGCTGATAGGGCGGTCGGGTGAGATCAGGTCGCTCATTGGATTGACGATTTGTCCGTCAATCACATCCACCGATGCCACTTCGACAATACCACCCTGCAGGCCGCAGGTTTCCGTGTCTATCACGCGTAACATAGCTTCTCCCGTTTACAGAACTGACGGGCAGGGTAACGAATGCGCCTCTCCTTGCCAATGATTACCGCTACGACGGGCAATAATCAGTTGCTCGCCTTCGCCCCCGCGTATGACCTGGCGTCCGGTCGCGTCCCAGAAAGCACTTTTACCCGCACACTGGTAGCCGCCCGTGGGCCAGGCGTGATTCGCCATCACCACGGCCATTTGATAATCACGCGACCAGCGGGCGAGGTAGCTGCAGTCGGTTTCATATCCCTGCTCGGAAACCAGCACGCTGGTGGCATAGAGATCGGCACCGCGAACGGAGGCATCACGGGCAAAGGCTTCCACGCTGATATCGGCACAAATGGCCAGCGCCACCTGATGACGCTGATATCCAAATAACGGCACCGTATTACCTGCCGCGAAAATCTCTTTTTCCTGACCGTACAAATTGCGCTTACTGTAGGCGATGCGCGTACCGTCCGGCAGGAATGTCAGTGCGGAGAGGCGAACATTATTGTCCGCCTTTAATGGCAGACCGATGCTGATGCCCATCTGATGCTGCTGCGCCGCGTGGGCAAAGGGTTGCAGCCGTTCGTCGTCCAGCGAGAGCGCCAGTTCAGCCATCAGCGGAAGCTCATAACCGGTCAGCGAAAGTTCAGGGAACATCAGCAGTTCAACGCGCAGCGACGCGGCCTGCTGGATAAATTCGAGGTGGTGGTGAATATTCCAGGCGATATCGCCCGGACGGGAACCTGACTGTGCTGCCGCGATAGTCCAGCTGGACATAAAAAAACCACCCTGAAGAGTAAAGTAAGGCCTTCATCTCAACCGAAGCGGGAGCAAAAAACAAGCCACTATTTTTGTTTAGGTTCGTACGGCAGACGCGAGAGTGACAGGGAGGCCTGGCGGTAGTGAGTCAGACGCTCACGGAACCACTCCTGTAGCGCTGGCGGTTGCTCACGCAGCACCATTTCGGCAATAACCGGCATGTTATAGCGTTCTTTAAACGCCACCCCGGCAGCGGCCAGATCAACGTTGATTTTGTCTTTATCTGTCTGCGGCAATGTGGCCAGATTGTAGCTCATGGTATTCCCCCCCTTAGTGTGTGGCAGAAAATAATGCAGAAGGCACGGATTAGCAAGTCTGACGGCCCATTGATAGTCGCTATCACCTCGACACCCGTTTTTAAGCGGAGTATTCTTTCGCCCTCAGGCAGCAAGGCGCTGCGATTTGCTAAGGATCATTGCGACATATGCGACATTTCTTCAGGGTTTCCGGCTTCTTACTCGCCGCACTGTTTACCCAACAGGTTTCCGCTCATGCCCACCTTAAAAGCCAGTATACCGCGGTTAATCCCGCCGGTAGCGAATGGCCTGAGTCACTGACCATCTCCTTCAGCGAGGATATCGAGCCAGCATTTAGCGGCGTGGTCGTCAGCCGTACGGACAACAAGCCGGTCGATCAGATCAAAGCCGCCCTTGACCCGAAACAGCACAATACCCTGCGGGTACAGTTTAAACAGCCGCTGAGCAGTGGTGAGTACAAGGTGACATGGCATGTGCTGTCAGTAGACGGCCATAAGACCAAAGGGAACTACACCTTCAACGTGAAGTGATATGTCACTCACGGGCTTCTATATTCTGTGCCGCTGGCTGCATTTCTGCGCACTGATGTCGCTGGTCGGGGCCGGAGTCACCACGACGTTGCTGGCTCCGGCACGTTATCGCGCCGATCTTACCCGGCGGCTGATGCCGTTAATCCGGGTGAGTACAGGGCTGACGCTGCTGAGTGCGGTACTGTTGCTCGCGGCACAGACAGGACAGATGGGGGACGGCTGGCAGGATACGCTTGAAGGTGATATCTGGCTGGCGGTGCTACAGACGCAGTTTGGCCGCGCATGGCAGTGGCAACTGGCGCTGGCCGTACTGTGTTGTCTGGTGCTGTGCTTTCGCAGACGACTGAGTGGGCAGTTGTGCCAGCAGACGGTGTTGCTGTTAGCCGTATTGCAGCTCTGCGGGCTGGCCTTTACCGGACATGCTGCGATGCTGGATGGCTGGAGCGGTGTATTCCAGCGCGCCAATCAGACAGTGCATCTGCTGAGCGCGGCATTCTGGGCGGGTGGCCTGCTTCCTGTCGTTTACCTGATGCGCGCAGCGCGGAGCCCCGAGCATCGTTACGATGCCATTAGCACCATGATGCGTTTTTCTCGCTACGGTCATCTGGCCGTCATGCTGGTGGTCATCAGCGGGGTGATCAATGCGTTGCTGCTGCTCGGCTGGCCGCCTGCCAGTTTCCGCCTCTACAGCCAGCTGCTGGTGCTGAAATCCCTGCTGGTTGGCGTAATGATGGGCATTGCTCTGTTTAACCGCTACTGGCTGGTACCGCGTTTTCAGCATAGCGGGGCAGGGGCGCAGCAGTCGTTTATCACCAGTACGCTGGTGGAGATCGCTCTGGCGGCGGTGGTACTGCTGGTGGTGGGCATTTTTGCCACACTCGAACCTGCCTGATCAACACCTGTTTTCGCTTATCCCGATTCAGTTTATGTTTTATCGTTTGAGGTACTAACAAGATGAAAAAGTTGGCATTATTTTGCGTCGCACTGGGCATCAGCAGCAGTGCAATGGCTGGCATCGAAACCGTGAGCCGTTTCGATATGGGCAAAGAGAACTGGCCGTTTGTGCGTGAAGAGATGATGTTAAGCTGTGAAAAAGGCAACGTGCTGCTCGCCATTAACGATGGCACGCTGGTGCAATATCCGCTGAATGATGCGGCGGAAGCCAAAGTCAAAGCGGGCCAGATAAAGGCCGGATTCCCAATCAGTAAGATTCTGGCTGACGACCCGGCCAACCCGGGCCAGAAGAAGAGCCTGGCCCCGATTATCGCGCGCGCCGAAAAGCTCTGTAACTGATTGCACGACGCTGGCGCATACCTTTCGGTGCGCCAGTTATTTCCCATTCCACTCTCGCTGAAAAGCGCAGCCCGCCCGTTTCTGCCGCCGCGATCACAATGCTAACAATCAGTTATTACGTTGTTTACAACTGGCTGGTAAACCCCCACAACTGGTCTATCTTTTAAAGTGCAAGGCGAATCGCCTGCAATAATGCCAACTTTTAGCGCACGGCTCTGAAAAGAGCCCTTTCCCTGGACCAAAGACAGGAATCGTCTTTGGTCTTTTTTTGGATAGTACGTTAAAACAATCACTTAGATTTAAATCAATGAGTTACATCCCACCCTGTTACACCCCATTACACCCTGTAGGAACCTCTGTAGACACTTAGTCGGAATGTTGTCTTTAAGTTTTTTCGACTTATCGTCAACCATGCCGAGCTTTTCCAGCACCCAGTCAATGCCGTTCTGCAACTCAGTCAGCGGTGAAAGTACGAACTTAATCCCGGCGGCCAGCAGCTCACCAAACTGCTTGCCCATATCACCCGCCGCTTTCAGTTCATCCTGGGTTAACTTGACCGGTTCAAGCAGCCCTTTGAACTTGTCCCATACCCCGCCGAGCTTATCCCCCAGCCAGTCAAAGGCGGGCTTGAGCGGTGCAAATGCATCAGCGATTGGCCCCATTGCAGCGGTAAAGCCCGCGGCCATCCCTTTCAGAAATTCGCTGATAGGCTCCCAGTATTTCCTGATAAGCAACGCACCCGCGACGATGGCGGCGGCCACCAGAACAACCGGCAGGGAGATGGCACCGAGGGCGGCAACAATCATTTCCCCGGCCACGCTGAAAGCAACGCCCATTTTGCCGCCGATTGAGATGATCGTATTGATGCCCGAAATCACCGGCCACGACGCCAGACCAATTGAACCCAGCGCCCACACCCTCTACCGCCGCAAGTATTACCAGAACGGCGCGCACGCGGGTTATATCCTGTATATGACGGACGCCGCGCAGAGCAGCAGCGACATTGAGCAAATGCGAAAGGCAATGCGCGACACTAAAGGCGAGGGCAATTTCCGCAACCTTTTTATGTATGCGCCGAACGGAAAGCCGGATGGGATTAAGATCCTGCCCCTGAGCGAGGTCGCCCCCAAAGATGACTTTTTCAATATCAAAAAGGCCAGCCGTGACGACCTGCTTGCCGCGAACCGGGTGCCGCCTCAGATGATGGGCATTATCCCTGACAATGCTGGCGGCTTTGGTGATGTGGTGAAAGCGGCACAGGTGTTTGTTAGGAACGAGCTGACGCCATTGCAAGAACGGATGAAGGAGATTAATTCATGGATAGGGAATGAGATCGTATCATTCCGGCCATATATTCTGGAAATTAATAGTTAATAATATATGGCTCTTTATGAGCTATATCCTCTTTGCTTTCGTTTCTTTTTCCACTTGTAAATTTTTTTTGGAAAGTAGTATTTTAAGTTATAAAAAAATTCACCAAATTTATCGGATTGTGTTTGATTCAAAATTCTGTGCTCGCTTCTGATAAAAAGAAAAACATTAAGAAATGGATCATCAACCCGCTCCTGAAACTCTTCACAACTATATTCATTCACTCGCTTGAGAGACTCGTACTCAGCCTTAATATTATCAGGGTTCATGAAAGCAGCCTTCTCCCATTGAGTGCGAATGAAAGGAGAGAAGAAAGAAATATTTTCTTTTACATGCCCCATTACTCTATCAAAGCGCTCTAAAAAATCCTTTTTGTCTAAGTGCATAACTGGTGATTGATTCATATCCCACATTTCCACTTTGCTTCTGTTATGCACCCTATATTCATCTGCAACCTTTCTGTGAAATTCTATCAGTGACTTGCTACTTTCGAAATCAACATAATCGTATTTAGCTGGGCCGTAATGCTGTTCAAGCCAATGAAGTTTTTCATATTCGTTTACTGCACGTTCGAGTGTTTTATCCTCGGATACATATGGTGTGTTTGTTTTTAATTTATAATCGTAAAGAAGTAAATCGCACACATCAAAATAGACCTTGTCGTAAACTCTTAACTTTTCATTTCTTCTTGTAATACTGGCTTGACGTAAGGTGTTGACAAACCCCAAACACGAGATAAAAAAACCCCCAATAGATATATAAATTGATAAGTTGTTATCAGTTTCCATAATCCACCCTCTGACTAAATTCTCATGTGATTGATAATTTTTCACTTCAAAATTGCATCGCTCAAGAAACATGTCCAACACATTGATTTTAAGCCTGTAGGAACATTTTTAGAAGCGTATATACCATCCAATATGCTTCAGCGCTGTTGTATCGCTCGCATACATGTTTGCACCCCTCGCGCGCAATGCTATCCCCGCCACGCCTGCCCGCTTTAGTGGCCTCATTTCATGCAACTGCACGATCCTCACGAAGCTGCGCCGCAACTGGTGTGGTGAGGAGTGTGGGGCAGGGGATCCTACATGCGGATCCATGCACTCTACACATGCATAGCTACAGGCCACCGATTCGATGGCCTGTAAGGCAGTTTAATGAATGACGCGGAAGAGGTGGAAACCGTGTACACCTTCAGTAACGATCTGGCGATGCGCCGTGATGTAGATATTAGCCTCAGCAGCAGTAATCGCATAGCCGGCACCAATAACCCGTTGAACAACGTCAGCCGTGGAAATTTCGAGAAAATTTTCCTGATACTGCTGCTGTGGGATCTCTGTTTCTTACTGAAGCTTAAGGTTTTATTGTTCCATATCGCTATTTCTGTAAAGGCGAGTAGCCATCTATAGTGAATTTGAACTGCTGATCACCAGCCTGGAAAAAAGGAGCTTCAATAAAGAGTGTCTTATGTGATTGTAACTTCTTGATAAATTCAGATGAGTTCTTGAAGAAAATCACATTAGAGCTGCCATCTGCTGCGCCGCCCATTGAAAATTTTTGAACTTTTTCATTATCAAACTTCACCGAAACATGGCATTCACTAAAAGAACTGCACAAAAACTGTCCTTTACTAATTACAAGCATCGCTTCCGTGGGGACCAGGTCTTCTGGTTTTTGACCTTCTTTGAGTTCAATTTTTTTGGAGCGAAGAACAATACTCATACTTGAACCACCGTTATAGGGAAATTCAAAATTTACTTTGTTCTCCGAGTCATTCTGATTATATTTCTGTGCGGTGCCACGCATTTCATCGTTTTGGTAAGCTGTGTGCCAGATGTTGGCATAACAGCTTGAAATCGTTAAGACGAAAGCGGAAAGGGTAGTTACGGCTCTGGTTATCACTTCACAATCTCCTGCTTAATGACCACTTCACGGGGTTTCAGTTGCTGAATAGCGCGACAAATGCAGTATGGGATCACCGCCCATGCAAGGCCCATCGCTGCACCGGCAGCTTGTTGGGGGGCGCTGTCAGCGGCCCAAACCATCACGACACCTTGAATAAAACCAATAACTGAACAGATAATGGACAACTTCCACATTTTTTTTCGTCCCTTTCCTATAGCCATTAACAATTTTATATATATTAACATCATTAATGTGGGTGGCAATAAAAATGCGAGCGGACTCACATGCTTAATAATGAAATCAACCCCCCATGTTAAAGCCCCCACCTCCGTTTGCTTTTCCCCCTAACATAACGCAGTATCTTCAACGGCTTGCCGCTACATGGGCAACTTGCACTGCGGCGTTACGCTGCCACGGGTTCCGATGCCCGATATCAATAAATCACATGTACAAAAGGGTATTGCGATGGGAACCATGTTGGGGCTGCTGGGATTGATGTTGGGTGCATGGGCGGTACGCAGTATCTGTATGAAACCCATAAACAATGTGAAGAAGGTGATCCTTGCGCTGATTGCCGGGCTGTATTTTCTCTCGGCAGGCGGGATAGGGGGCACGGAAGAGGACAAGATCCCGTACGTTATCGTTGCGATGCTGATTGGGGCGGCGGTGGTGTGGTACGGAAATCGTGTCTATAAAGACGATGCCGCCAACGAAGAGTAAAGCCAACATTTGGCCCCTGCAATGACGTTGCAGCGGAATGCTGCTCACTGCCTCTCAAGGAACCTCGTATGACCGATCGCGCCACGCCTAATCTGCCCTCCCGGAGTTTCACTGAGACAGAACATTTTTATCGTCAGATAGGTTTTACCACGCAATATAAAGATGAGTACTGGTTGATTATGCTGCGTGGGGACCTGACGCTGGAGTTTTTCCCGCATCAGGATCTTGACCCTTACAGTAGCTGGTTTAGCTGCTGTCTGCGGCTGGATGATCTCGATGGGTTTTATGCGGTGTTGCAGGCGGCCGGCATTGAGGAGAAGTGCGAAGATTTCCCGCGTATTCATCCGCCCGTGGAACAACCCTCGGGGCTGAAAATGGCGGCTCTGGTGGATCATGATGGAACGTTGATTCGCTTAATCAGCAATTGAGCCAGTCGGATACCTGAGAGTTGCCGCCGACAACAAGCACACGGTGCCCAAATACGTCAGCCGTCATCGTTGTGCTAACGGTCAGCGTTCTTGTGAACACGATAGAAAAAAGTGGGGCTGATTCAGCCCCGTTGTTGTTTATGGTTTGCTCTTGTGCTCGAGCTTCTCTTTTTCCAGCTGTTCTCTTTCCTGACCCTCTCTCTCCTGATTTTCCTGATGTGTCTGACCTTCTTCAATAAAGTCAGGATCAATCCCATCGGTATTGCCTTTATGGTCCTTACCGGACAACAGGTTCCAGCAGGAGATAAACAGCGCGGCAATCAAGGGACCAATCACGAAGCCATTGAGACCATAGATTTCCATGCCACCGAGGGTCGAAATGAGAATCAGGTAGTCCGGCATCTTGGTGTCTTTCCCCACCAGCAGTGGGCGCAGGATGTTATCGATAAGACCGATGACCACCACAAAGAAGAACGTCAGTGCCAGGCCCTTCACCATCGCACCGGTGAAGAAGAAATACAGCACCACAGGCAGCCAGATAATCGCTGAACCAACCGCCGGGATCAGTGACAGGAAGGCCATCAGCGACCCCCATAAAATACTGCCCTGAATATCCGCAAACCAGAATGCAATACCCCCCAGCGCACCCTGTACTGCAGCTACGACGATGGTGCCTTTAACCGTTGCGCGTGATACTGCCGCAAACTTCACAAACAGATGTTGTTTAACAAACTGCGACAGCGGAATGGCATCCAGCGCCAGGCCGACAAGATAGGCTCCATCTTTCAGAAGGAAGAACAGCAGATACAGCATCACACCAAAGCCGATGGCAAAGCTGAAGGTGCTTTTACCAATCATCATCAGGCTACCCGCAAAGAACTGGCCGCCTTTCATCGCCACACCAGACAGCTTTTCCTGAATGGCACTGGCATCGTTCATGTTGTTTTCTTGCAGGAAGTGACGCAACCAGTCGGGCAAATGATTGATAACGCTTGCTGCCACCGTGGTGAGCTCGGTCTGGTTACCCTGCAAACGGTTGTAGAGGGCGTTGAACTCTACCGCCAGTGAGGAGGCGACCACGGCCAGTGGGATAAATACAATCAGGCAGATCACCAACAACGTCAGCAGCGATGCCAGGCCGTTTTTATCGCCAAGATGTTTTCTGATTTTGGTTTTAAGTGGATGGAAAATAATCGCCAGAATGGCGGCCCAGAGGATCGCCGAAAAATAAGGCCCCAGGATGTGAAAAAAAGCCAGCGTGGTTGCCGCCAGTATAAAGATAAAGAATCCCTTACTAATGCCCTGAATGATCATTTTATTGTCTCTGTTTATGGTCTCGGTAATGAACGTATTCCCTTTGATCGCTAAAAATAGACCACGCTCCGGTTACCAGCAATGTTCGCCGGAAAATTTAAAGGAAATGAAGTCTAAGCAACGGTATCAGGTCTGTTGACCAGGCCAGCGATAAATTTTATGCGCCAGCAGGGAGAAATCAGATTGATACCCTTCGCCGCTGGCTTTCATCATGGCGCGCAGTTGCGTCAGCGGCGTGCTGCAATGCCCGACGCTGGCATAGATCACCACATTGCCACTGGGCGTGGTGCAATAGAGCACAGTGCGAAACAGGGTTGTGAGTGCATCGGAAAACGCGGAGTCTTCATCCGGGGCCTGAGGATGGTTCAGTACCAGCCAACCGTTGGGCTGTAACGTTTGCGCGCATTGACGCAAAAACTCACGTGAAGACTGCAGTGGCACAATGGCGCTGGCGGAATACAGGTCAGAAAAAATCAGTGAGTAGCGGGCAGGGTCTGCCTGCGCCATGAAATCGGCGGCATCTTCCACCCGATATTGAATATCTGGGGTTACCGGCAGGTGAAAATGCGCCAGGGCAACATCCAGCACCACCTGACGCAGCTCCACGGCATCAATGACGATCTGTGGGTTACCTGCAAACAGCGGTCGTATCAGGCATCCGCCACCCAGACCCAGCACCAGAATGCGGTTCGCGGGAGTCAGCGCCGTAGCCATCAACATGGCACAAATGTATTTATGTACGGGGATCATCGGGTTGCTTTTCTGCATTTTGCTTTGCTCGAAAACCCGGTCAAAGCTCAGAAGGCGGTAGACCTTGTTATCGATCACGGTGACCTCACCGTGTGCATCCTCAGCGGTGGCCACAATGTCGCCCCGAATGCGAAACAGCATGGAAGAAGTGTAAACATCGTTGTCAGACATGATGGTGATTCCGTGGCTCTCAGCCGGAGCCGAGCCCTTGATGATCATTTTTATACTATGTTTACATTTAACCGCAGGGCAGAGCAATGCGTGTTGCTCGCATAAAGGCAGCCCCTGACGGTTTTTACCCGCAAGAAATCACGCAAAATATCGTAGCATGAGGGTTTCATGATGAAATAAGGACGATTCAACCCCACTTTCTGCCATCATGGCTTGTGCATCATCGCCCGGCACTCTACGATGTCAGGTGGCCCGGTGCTGCGGATAACCGTAACACTGATGACTGGCCAGGAGCCTGTTGCATGAAAAGCGAGAAAGAAATTTCCATCGACCAGTTTACGGATGATGAAAAAGTATTGGTGGAGCAGCGGGTTAAAACGTTGACCGATAAACTCAGTCACGTCGCCAGTAAGAAAGAAGAGAAAGAAATCCTCAAAGAGGCCAAGCGGTTAGTGATGAAAGAGCGCGTTGTGCGCGAAAGCAGCAAAGTGGTACTGGCTAAGAAACCGCGTAAACCGTCTGCGGCAAAAGAGAGCGAAGTGAAAGATTTTAGCTGGAGTGGTTCACTGCGTAAAAATCCGCGCGCACTGAAATAATTCTGTTATCGGGGCTGTGATGGCCCTTGTATTCCTGTCTGCTTATCTCGCCTATCCCACGATAATCAAATGTACCAGTCGCGCCAGCACCTCAATAATTAATAAACTGCCTGTGGTAATCAGGGCCAGCGTCAGATAAAACTGCCTGCGTTTGCTCATCTCTGTGAAATCCGTGAAGGTCAGAAAGACATCATTTTAAAGCAATTGCGATAAACCATGCCTCAATATCGTGCCAATTGGCCGTGCCATAACGTCAATGGCGGCTCCGAAAAACCGCCAGTGAGTTACACGCTGAACAGCTTGCCGTCGCGTACCAGTTCTCGGGGGTAGCTATTTTTAATGCGGCTACCGACCTTTTTGGCTATACCAATCGGCTGCTGCTGATAACAAATGATCAGCTCATCACCCGGCAGTTCACGCTCAGGATAGATATCCCGCCCACGATACCACTCTTCCGCTTCACTGCTGCTCAATTCAATAGCATGAGGTGCCGCCGGATCAGCCAACGCGATAGCGGCTTCATGCTGCCAGCGGTAACCTTTCGGGAATGTTTCTGCCAGCTTCAGGCCGATTCGAGAGAAACGTACGCGGCCCAGCAATGCTTCTATCGCGCGCGGGAACAGCCACAGCTCTTTGTCACGCTGCCACAGCGCCATGTCATCTTCCCAGCGCAGTCCCGATTTTGCCGCCGCGGCGATCACCTCTTCCTGCTGTTTACGATTGAGCGGGCTGAAGGGCGGTTTCCCCACTTTATAGCCGGGCACCGGCAGAGGAGGCACGCTTGCCGTTTTGCGCAGACGTGCAACAAAGAAGCCTTCGCTGTCGAAAATGTGCGGGAACACATGGAGGAAACCCTCCGACGTGGCCGCCTTTTCCGCTCCCTCGAACAGCGAGTTCAGGGGTTCAATCTCTACGGCATCCGGGTACTGTTCCTGCAACCAGGTAATGACCTGCTGATTTTCACTGCGGTTCAGGGTGCAGGTGGAGTAAACCAGCGTGCCACCCGGGCGCAGGGCATGAAACGCACTGTTGATCAAATCTTGCTGCGTGGCGGCAATCTCGGCGGTGCTGGCTTCAGACCAGTTACGCAGGGCGTCCGCATCTTTGCGGATGACACCTTCACCCGAGCAGGGGGCATCCAGCAGAATAGCGTCAAAGCACTCGGGTAGCGCCGGGCCGAAGACGCGTCCATCGAAATGGGTCATTGCGGTATTGCTCACGCCGCAGCGGCTAAGGTTAGCGTGCAGCACTTTCACGCGGCTGGCGGAGAATTCATTGGCAAGGATGGCGCCATGATTCTTCATCCTGGCAGCAATCTGCGTGGTTTTTGAACCTGGCGCTGCCGCCATATCCATAATCCGCTCAGGAGAGGTATCACCGGAAAACAGTGCACTGACCGGTAGCATCGAGCTGGCTTCCTGGATGTAGAACAGCCCGGCGAGGTGTTCAGCGGTGCTGCCCAGCGGCAGCGTGTCGGCATCGTCACGGCTGATCCAGAATCCTTCTGCACACCAGGGAATCGGCGTTAATGCCCACTGATACGGCGCCACCTGTAGGAGAAAGTCCGCCACGCTGATTTTTAACGTATTGACGCGAAGGCTGCGGCGAAGAGGTTGCTCACTGATGGCGAGAAAACGTTCGTATTCGGTGTTATCTGGCAGTAACTGCTGCATTTGATCGAGAAAGGCTTGCGGAAAATAGACGCGGGAAGAGTGAGACACAGGCTGAATCCAGGGGAAATAAGTGCTTGCAGTTTAGCATGGTCATGACAGTGGTAAAAAATAAGAAGCCAAAAAAATCTGTTTTTTTCCTATAAAATGTCGCGGATAAAGAGCGGGGCCTTATGTTGCGACATAAGGCCCCGCTGTGTTTTGCCCTGTTTACACCACTACTGTGGCAGTGCGGTACCCCATTTGCGCCACTCTTTCGGTTCCTCTTCCTCCAGCAGGAAGTGTTTACCGGAAGAGGCTTGCGGAGCCAGCGGCACGGTTGGTGGTGTGGCGAAGGCGATACCACCCTGAATGAACTGCTGGAAGGTTCCGGTTTTCACCACCCCACCGATCAGCCCAAATTTCAGGTTGTAGCCCGATGCCAGCCAGAACACCGAGTTATTACGCACGAGGTGTTGATATTTCTTACTGATGCGCAGCGTAATCTGTACGCGGTCGGCCATTGCTCCCAGTGATGTCCCTGTCACCGTACCGACTTCCACGCCGCGGAACAGCACTGGCGTACCGACCGACAGTGAACCGCCTTCCGGTGCGTCCATCACCACATTCAGTCCGTCAAGATAACGCGCATCGGTGATGGTGGATTCCTGGAGCTCAAAGGTGCGCTGAGCTCGGCCTTTGCCCGGGTCTACGTTGATATAAGGCTGAAGCAAGGTTTCCAGGTGGTTAACGCCGGCAGCCGAAATCTGCGGCGATACCACGGAGAAGCGGGTGCCAAGACGGGCGAAATCCTGCACGTATTCAGGGTAGAGCACCGCTTTGGCGATCACCTGATTATTATCGGCCCCCAGTGCCAGTGATTCTAACTGCCCAATGGTGATACCGAGATAGCGGATAGGCATACCCGCTGACAGCTTACTGGCATCATAAGTCCGCAGGGTGATCTGGCTGCCCACGGCGCGGGCTGTGGTCTCTGAGTCATACAGAACGCGTTTATCCTGACGGGTTAAACCGACGCCCGCACCGGATAAATTATCAAAGCTGATGGCGCCCTTCAGTGCACGATTCAACGGTGAGGCCTGCACGGTCAGGCCGCTACCGTTCAACTGCACGCGTGCACCGCCTTCGGCCCAGAAGACGCTGCTTTGTGTCAGCAGGCGTCGGTACTCCGGCTTGATATGTACGTTGACGTCGAAAGCATCGGAGCGAGGGTTCACGCTGACAATCTCACCCACCTGGAACTTACGGAAAAGCACCACAGAACCTGCCTGGATGTCGGGCAGACTGCTGGCGGTCAGGGTGAGGGTGGTGGGCAGAGTGTCACCGAGAATGCCTTCCTCCGCTTTCTCGCTGTTGGCATACAGCGGATAACGGGTTTTCACCGCGCCTTTGTTACCCGGATCGAGGCGAATGCCCCCGTCGACCCACTCGCGGGCGCTGGCGCCCAGCACTTCCATTCCGTCTATGCCGAGCTTCACATCCAGGCGGCTGTTAATGATAAATTTGCTGTCACCATGCACCAGATGGCGGTACTCGGCCGCCACGGCAACATTAAAGGTTACGCCTTTTTCATTCAGGGTACGCTTGATCACCTGTCCAATGCGCATTCCGTGCAGCATCAGCGGCTGCCCGGCATCAATGCCGTAGCTTTCCGGGGCATTGAGCGTCAGCTCAAGCGCGTTGGGTTGCTGTAACAGCGATTCATTGCTTGGCAAGACCGTATAATGATTTTGTGGCTCACCGTCACCCGGGATCAGCTCAAGCGTATTGCCTGTCAGCAGGCTGCTGAGGCTGGTATCGCTCAGGCTAATTTTCGGGCTACGCATTTCAATGCGGGTTCCCGTGCGCATCAGGCTGGTCACGGACGGGTCGAGGGTCAGTTCACCGCTGACTTTGCCGCTGTCCAGCAGCGTCATTTTTGTCAGCGTGCCGACCTCCAGTCCCTGATACATCAGCGGAGTACTGCCTTCTTTCAAATTCTTACCATCTGGCAGATCGAGCGAAATCATCACGCCGCGCTGGCTTTGCGCCAGGTCAGGGTAGAGGGCATAGGTGTCGTCGGATTTCGCGGCCTCCGATGTTTCTGGTGAATCGAAAGCAATAGCGCCATTGACCAGTGCGGCCAGGCTTTCCAGCTGCACTTTTGCACCGCTGAGGCCGACATCAGCTTTCACGCCTGAAACATTCCAGAAGCGGCTCTCTTTTTTCACCAGATTAGTGAAACGCCGTTCAATCAGTACGTCGATGGTCACGCCCTTGTTGCCCGAATTCAGGCTATAGTCGTAGACGCGTCCGACCGGGATTTTGCGGAAATAGACCAGCGATCCGCTGTTCAATGCACCGAGATCCGGGGCATGTAAGTGGATCATCATTTCACCCGTATTGACGCGGTATTTCGGCTGAGTATCCAGCGCAACAAAGTTCTCGCGCGGTTCGCCTTTACCGGGCATCATCCCGATGTAGTTCCCGCCAACCAGCGCATCCAGGCCGGAAACACCGGCCAGTGAGGCTTTGGGCGTGACCAGCCAGAACTGCGTATCTTCACGCAGCGCATCCTTCATATCGCTTTTAATACTGGCCTTGATCTTAATGGTGCGCAGATCGTCAGTCATGCTGATGCCCTGCACCAGACCGACTTCCACCCCCTGGTAACGCACTGGCGTGCGGCCGGGCACAATACCGTCGGCGGTAGCGAAATCGATGGTGACCGTGGTGCCGCGCTCCTGGTAATTGGTCCAGATCAGCCAGCCGGCAATCAGCAGCGCAATAAAGGGCAGCAACCAGAACGGCGATATTTTGCGCCGATTTTTGATGCGTGCGCTAGTCGGTGTAGTCGGCGTTTCCTGTTGCATGAGCATCCCAAAGTAAACGGCTATCCAGCCACTCAACGGCAAGGATAGTAAGTATGACCGCCGATCCGAAGTAGAACGCAGCGGGTCCCATTGTAAAAGCCAGAAGCTGGTCGCGATTGACCAGCGACATGGTTAACGAAATAACGAAGAGATCGAGCATTGACCAGCGGCCAACCCATTTCACCACGCGCAACAGGCGTATGCGGGTTTTCAGCCCCTGTTCGCAATTAAAGTGAATGCTGATTAACAGCGTCAGTAACACGATGACCTTAGTGAAGGGCACCAGAATACTGGCAATAAACACCACGGCGGCCACCGGAATATTACCGGAGGCCAGCGAAAGTATCCCGGAAAGAATCGTGTCTTCCTGACGCGCGCCGTTCAAATAGATGATTGAGATCGGCAGCAGGTTTGCCGGGATCAGCAACACGATGGAGGCAATCAGTGATGCCCAGGATTTTTGCAGGCTGAAGTGGCGGCGAAAACGCAGTGGAGTGTGGCAGCGTGTGCAACGTCCACGATCATCGGCGACCCCGGTGTGGTGGCAGCTCAGACAAACCTGCAATTGTACGAGGGGGACATTGGGGTTTGGCTGCGGATAAAAACGATGCCACAGCTGTTCAACATTCAGGTGAATTAACGTCAGCAGGCTCAGTAGCGTCAATATAATGAAAGCAATCAGCCCAATGCCTGGCGTAATCGCCGCATAGTCCTGAACCTTGATGGAGGCAATGGCGACGCCCACCAGATAAATATCCAGCATCACCCACTCTTTTAAGCGGTCGAGCATCAGGAGCACCGGGCGCAGGTTCATGCCCAGTTTTTCACCAAAATAGAGGTAAGCAATGGAGGCGACCAGCGTCACCGGTGCACCAATGGTACAGAACGCCACCATCGCAGCGGTGATCACATCGCCCTGTTGCGCCATCTGCATGATGCCGCCCAGCAGGCTGGCATAAATATTGGTTCCCAGCAGACGCACCGACATTAACGATTCATTAAATGCGAACGGCATCAGCAACATCATGGTGACGGCCATGGCCGCCAGACGCGTCATTGACCAGTCACGTCCATTAAGGATAAGCGCATTGCAACGCGGGCAGTGTGCTGACTGGCGTGATTTCACATCTGGTAAGGAAAAAAGGGTATCACATTGGGGACATCGCTGATAACGTGCCTGTGGCAGAGCATGACTGATGGCGTGTATTTTCATATTCCCGATCGTGCTTTAGCCCAAACAGCGCAGGTGCAGGGCAGGGTTAGGCTGATTAACGCCATGAGAGCAAGACTCAGTATAGCCATGCTTCAGTATTCGGATAATTCTAAGGTTATAGTAACTAACAGAATGATTCATCTGATCCGCTGGTTTTTTAATGCTTAATTTTTCGGGCGATGCAGCCTGACGGTGTCGTCTTCGTTTCTACAATGGTTAAACAATGACAAAAGCAGAATTTTATACCGACCTCAATCGTGATATGCGTGCCTTACTCAGTGGCGAAACCAGCTTTCTGGCGGTGATGGGCAATTGTAGCGCGCTTTTATACGAACGTCTTGATGGGGTTAACTGGGCAGGTTTTTATTTGTTAACGGAAGAAAAAACGCTGGTTCTGGGGCCATTCCAGGGGAAAATCGCCTGTGTGCGTATTCCTGTGGGGCGTGGTGTCTGTGGAACGGCCGTGGCAGAGAATACCGTTCAGCGCGTTGATGATGTGCACGCATTCCCCGGACATATCGCTTGTGATGCCGCCAGTAATGCAGAAATTGTGTTGCCGCTGGTGGTTAATGGCAGTGTTATTGGTGTTTTGGACATTGATAGTGTGGAATATAACCGCTTTGACAGTGAGGATGAAGCGGGGCTAAAAGCGTTGACGGACGGGCTTTGTGAGGTGCTTGCCGGATCGGATGTGGAAAAATTTATTCACATGAAACGCACCTAAAGCGCTGGATCACGTAGCAATTGCTGATGGTGTCATTATAATGACGCCTGTTCATGCCCGCGCTGATTGGCAAACCCGTTGTAATCAGGAAATTTCATGGAAAATCAACCTAAGTTGAATAGCACCAAAGAAGTCATCGCCTTTCTGGCAGAGCGTTTTCCACAATGCTTTAGCGCAGAAGGGGAAGCACGACCACTTAAAATCGGCATCTTTCAGGATTTAGTCGACCGCGTGCAGGGCGAAATGAACTTGAGCAAAACTCAGCTTCGTTCAGCACTGCGTCTTTACACTTCCAGCTGGCGCTATCTTTATGGCATCAAAGCTGGCGCAGCGCGTGTTGACCTTGATGGTAATGCCTGTGGCCAACTGGACGAACAGCATGTTGAACATGCGCGTAAACAGCTTGAAGAAGCCAAAGCGCGTGTGCAGGCACAACGCGAACAGCAGCAGGCGAAAAAGCGTGAAGCGGGTGAAGAAACCACACCGCGTCGTCCGCGCAAACCTGTTCGTAAACCTGCGGCAGAAGGTGAGCAGCCACGTAAAGTGCGCAGCAAACCCGCTCGTCCTCAGGTCGAATCAGGCTCTTCCGCACCTCGTGTAGAAACTCAGCCGGAGCCACGCAAACCGGTTACCGACACATCAGCGTTGCAAGTTGGCCAGAGCATTAAAGTTACCGCAGGTAAAAGTGCAATGGATGCCACTATTTTGGAAATTTCAAAAGATGGCGTTCGGGTGCAGTTAGCTTCCGGCCTGGCAATGATAGTACGCGCAGAACACTTGCAGTTCTGATACGGAGGCTAATCAGGGCATGAACACTCTTTTTAAAAGCACCATCATTGCGGGCCTGTTTATCGCAGGCAATGTTTTTGCGGCTGACAATATCTCGCGCGCCGATCAAATCCCGCAGTTACATCAGGAAGCACAGCATGCCACTGTCAGTGAGCGTGTGACCTCCCGTTTCACCCGTTCCCATTATCGCCAGTTCGATCTCGACAAAGATTTTTCCGTTAAAATCTTTGAGCGCTATCTGAACTTGCTCGACTACAGCCACAATGTGTTGCTGGAGTCGGATATTACGCAATATGCGGACAAGAAAACGACGCTGGGCGACGAGTTAAAAACCGGCCAGCTTTCGGCGTTTTATGATCTCTACAATCTGACACAGAAACGCCGTTTTGAACGTTATCAGTACGCACTCTCCGTGCTGAATAAGCCGATGGTTTTCACCGGCAATGACACCATTGATATCGACCGCAGCAAAGCGCCATGGCCTAAAAGCACCGCAGAGCTCAACGCCCTGTGGGACGCGAAGGTCAAATATGATGAGCTGAGCCTCAAGCTGGCCGGTAAAGATGAGAAAGAGATCCGTGAAGTTCTCACTAAACGTTATCAGTTCGCGGTACGCCGTCTGGCGCAAAGCAACAGCGAGGACGTCTTCCAGCTGGCAATGACGGCATTTGCGCACGAAATTGATCCGCATACCAACTACCTCTCTCCACGTAACACCGAGCAGTTCAATACCGAAATGAGCCTGTCTCTGGAAGGTATTGGTGCGGTGCTGCAAATGGATGATGACTACACCGTGATCAATTCCATGGTGGCGGGTGGCCCTGCTGCTAAAAGCAAAACGATCACCGTTGGCGATCGTATTGTCGGTGTTGGCCAGCCAGGTAAGCCGGTGGTCGATGTGATCGGCTGGCGTCTGGACGATGTGGTTGCGCAGATTAAAGGACCAAAAGGCAGCAAAGTGCGCCTGGAAATCCTGCCTGCCGGTAAAGGAACCAAAACCCGTACCGTCACGCTGACGCGTGAGAAAATCCGTCTGGAAGATCGCGCGGTAAAAATGACCGTGCACAACGTTGGCAAACAGAAAGTCGGCGTGCTGGATATCCCCGGCTTCTATGTTGGTCTGACCGATGACGTGAAAGTGCAGTTGCAGAAACTGCAAAAGCAGAATGTTGACAGTATTGTTATCGACCTGCGTACTAACGGCGGTGGGGCTCTGACGGAAGCGGTATCGCTTTCTGGTCTGTTTATCCCTGGCGGCCCTGTTGTGCAGGTGCGTGATAATAACGGCAAAATTCGTCAGGATAGCGACAACGACGGTGTGACCTATTACAAAGGTGCGCTGGTGGTGCTGGTTGACCGCTTCAGTGCTTCAGCGTCTGAAATCTTTGCCGCTGCAATGCAGGATTATGGCCGTGCGCTGATTGTCGGTGAACCGACGTTCGGTAAAGGCACCGTGCAGCAGTATCGCTCACTGAACCGTATCTACGATCAGATGTTGCGCCCTGAGTGGCCAGCGTTGGGATCTGTACAGTACACCATTCAGAAGTTCTATCGTATCAACGGCGGCAGCACACAACGGAAAGGGGTGACCCCTGATCTGCTGATGCCGACCGGCGTGGAAGCGGTGGAAACCGGCGAGAAGTTTGAGGACAATGCCTTGCCGTGGGACAGCGTTAAAGCCGCGACCTACGTGAAAATGGGTGACCTCAAGCCGCTGGAACCGAAACTGATCCAGCAACATCAGGATCGCATCGCGAAAGATGCAGAGTTCCAGTACATCATCAAAGATATTGCTCGTTTCAATGCGAATAAAGAGAAGCGCAATATCATCTCGCTCAATCTGGCCGAGCGTGAAAAAGAGAACCGGGAAGATGATGCTCTGCGTCTGGAACGCATCAATGCGCGTCTGAAAGCAGAAGGCAAAAAGGCCCTGGTGAAACTGGACGATTTGCCGAAAGATTATAAAGAGCCTGACCCGTATCTCGATGAAACGGTGAAGATTGCTGAAGACTTGGCGCAGCTGGAAAAACAGCAGCCGCCAGCGACCCCAGCCGCGGCGAAATAAGCCCAACAGGCACAGCATTCGCTGTGCCTTTTTTATTCCCTCCTGGCGTGGTGCGTAAAAAGTAAGACAAAGTGTAAAGTTATGTCTTTTTAAGCACTTAAAGATTAAGAGTGCTTGAAATGCACAGTATTGACCTTACGATGGTGTTACGCGAATAGCGGAATAACTGAGGAAGAATAAATTTTATGATGCGTATTGCTCTTTTCCTGTTAACCAACCTTGGGGTTATGGTGGTGTTCGGGCTGATCCTCAGCCTGACAGGGATCCAGTCAAGCAGTGTTATGGGCCTGATGATCATGGCGGGTCTGTTTGGCTTCGGCGGTGCGTTTGTTTCACTGCTGATGTCGAAATGGATGGCGTTACGTTCCGTCGGCGGTGAAGTGATTGAACAGCCGCGTAATGAAACCGAACGCTGGCTGATGGAAACCGTAGGCCGCCAGGCACAGCAGGCAGGCATCGCGATGCCGCAGGTGGCTGTGTACCATGCGCCCGATATCAATGCTTTTGCAACGGGTGCGCGTCGTGATGCTTCACTGGTCGCGGTATCAACCGGCCTGTTGCAGAACATGAGCCGTGATGAAGCAGAAGCGGTGCTGGCACATGAAATTAGCCATATCGCTAACGGTGACATGGTCACCATGACGCTGATTCAGGGTATTGTGAACACCTTTGTGATCTTCATCTCGCGTATTTTAGCGCAGCTGGCGGCAGGCTTTATGTCTGGCAACCGCGATGAAGAAGGGAGCAGCAACGGTAACCCGATGGTGTATTTTGTGGTTTCAATGGTACTGGAGCTGGTCTTTGGTATTGTTGCCAGCATCATCACCATGTGGTTCTCACGTCACCGTGAGTTCCATGCGGACGCGGGGGCTGCACGTCTGGCCGGCCGTGAGAAGATGATTGCCGCGCTGCAACGCCTTAAAACCAGTTATGAGCCACAGGAAGCCAGCAGCATGATGGCGTTCTGCATCAACGGGAAGTCTAAGTCGCTGAGTGAGCTGTTTATGTCTCACCCGCCGCTGGACAAACGTATTGAAGCGCTGCGTAGTGGTGAATACCTGAAGTAACCACCCACCTTTTTAAGTAAAAAACCCGCCTTCTGGCGGGTTTTTTTATGCTCAAACGTTACGTGGTTGAGTGATGCGCAGGGCGCTGACCAGCGCGGCTACGGTGGCGAAGCTGCCTGCCAGTAGCAGCGAAAGATGAGTACCCTGGGTGGCAAAGAGGTTAAACATCAGTGCCACCAACGCAGCACCGCTGGCCTGACCCAGCAGTCTTGCCGTACCCAGCATCCCGCTGGCACCCCCGCTACGATGGCGCGGGGCAGAAGAGATAATTGTGTGGTTGTTGGGCGACTGGAACAGACCAAATCCGGCACCGCACAGTATCATTCGCCAGATAATATCGCCGTCAGCCGGGCTGGCAGGCAACAAAGCCAGAGCAAATAACCCGCTGGCAAACATTGCCAGCCCAATAGCGCCCAATAGCCCGGTGTGAACGCGTTCAATCAGCCTGCCAGCAATCGGTGCCATCACCATGGTGGCCAGCGGCCACGGCGTTAGCAGCAGCCCCGTGGCGACCTCGCTCCGCCCCAGTGCGCTTTGCAAAAAGAACGGCAGTGAAACCATCGCCAGCATCTGCGCACAGAAAGAACAGACCGATGTGCCAATTGACAATGCAAAGACCGGGATGCGGAAAAGATCCACCGGCAGCAGCGGAAATGTCATTCTAAGCTGATGGCGAATAAACAGGGTGCCAACAACCAGGAGCAACAACAGCTCTGCCAACAGTAGCCTGCCATCCACCCCCTGGGCGAACCCACTCAGCAGCGAGATAAGCAGGCCGAAGGTGAGAGCGTTCATCACACCGCTGGCGACGTCAAAACGCTGCCCCTGAGACTTCTGCTGATTGTCTGGCAGGAAACGCAGGGCGAGATACAGTGCGGCAATGCCGACCGGGATATTGATCAGAAACAGCCACTGCCAGGAGGCGAAAGACAGTATCGCAGCGGCCACCGTTGGCCCCGCGGCGCTGGAGACGGCGACAATCAGCGAATTAATTCCCATACCGCGCCCGAGGTGGCGCTGGGGATAGATAATACGTATCAGTGCGGTGTTGACGCTCATCAGCGCTGCGCCGCCGAACCCTTGCAACACGCGGGCGAAGGTTAACATGCTCAGTGAGTCAGAAAGCGCGCAGAATAATGACGTGCAGGTAAACAGCACCAGGCCGCACTGGTAAACGCGGCGATAACCCAGCATATCACCCAGAAAAGAGAGCGACAGCAACGAGACAATAATCGCCAGCTGGTAGGCATTCACAATCCAGATGGACTGTGCCGGGCTGGCATGAAGCTCGCGGGCGATGGTCGGTAGTGCGACGTTGGCAATGGCACCATCAAGCACAGCGACAGTAATGCCGAGCGCAATGGCCACAATGGCCCCGTAGCGTTGGGGTAACGGTAAACCGTCAGTCGGTGATTCAGGCGGCATGGTGATGAAATAGTCAGAGGGGCGAATATCACCATGCTAATGGTTTTTACGATTTTTTCCAGTCTGTAACTGGCTGAAAACTATCACCGGATGTGTCCGTCATCACGCGCAGGTCGTTGCACACTCAGGGTGCGGGCCGTATAATGGAAATAGCGTTCCATTTTTTATAAAACACTTAAAGGTAAAACATGATCAGTGCCGATTCAGATAAACAACCAGACTCCGTCTCTTCGGTCATGAAAGTGTTTGGCATTTTGCAGGCGCTGGGCGAGGAACGTGAAAATGGAATCACCGAGCTTTCGCAGCGGGTGATGATGTCGAAAAGTACCGTTTACCGTTTTCTGCAGACCATGAAAACCCTGGGCTACGTCTCACAGGAAGGGGAGTCTGAGAAGTATGCGCTGACCCTTAAACTGTTCGAGCTGGGCGCAAAAGCATTACAGAATGTCGATCTGATCCGCAGTGCCGATGTACAGATGCGTGATATTTCGCGTCAGACGAAAGAAACGATCCACCTTGGGGCCCTGGAAGAAGACAGTATTGTTTACATCCATAAGGTGGATTCATTATACAACCTGCGTATGTATTCCCGTATTGGTCGTCGTAATCCACTCCACAGCACGGCAATTGGTAAAGTGCTGCTGGCCTGGCGAGACCGCGCAGAAGTCGAGGAGATTCTGACGGGTGTCGAGTTTACCCGCAGCACGTCAAGGACGCTCGACAGCGCTGCAGCACTGTTACCTGCGCTGGACCAGGTGCGTTCTCAGGGCTTTGGTGAGGATAATGAAGAGCAGGAAGAAGGTCTACGCTGTATTGCGGTGCCAGTCTTTGATCGCTTCGGCGTGGTGATTGCTGGTCTGAGTATTTCATTCCCGACCATTCGTTTCTCAGAAGAACATAAAAAAGGATACGTCGCGATGCTGCATCAGGCGGCGAAAAACATCTCCGAGCAGATGGGCTACCACGACTATCCTTTCTGATACGGAATGGGCCAGCAGTGCGCTGGCCCGATTGTCTGTCAGTTGTCGACCACTTCCGAGCTCTTCCTCAGCAGAGGACAGTCTGTCACGCCGATGATCCCGCTATCAGTATGCAGATACTGCGCAATCACCATGCCGCGTGCTGTCAGATACTGGCACTGAAGCCCCATTCCCGCGACATTTTTGTTGCTGCCTGTCAGAACGCCATAGCCTGTCAATAGCATTGCCAGCCAGATGATGACCAGCAATGCAACGATCCGTAGCAAAAATTTCATGTGTATCCCCTTATTATTGTTCAGGCGGTGTCCTCACTGCCCGCGCTAAGCATAGCACCATGCAGGTTACTGGTACTAAAAACGATAAGAGGATACTGAAAGCGCGGAACATTTCTGTCGCAGTACGTTGAGTATTTTGTGATGCAGCTATCAATTAACGCCCGAGCAGGTAAAATCATCTCGGCGGCGCTAACGTACTTCGGTAGCCCATTTTCAGTTTTGAGGCATGTATGAACGAAATGACGACAGGTGCGATGGATATCGCATCAATGGGTGTGGTGACTGTCCTGGTCATTATTGGGCTGGTAGTCTGGTTTTTTGTTAATCGGGCCAGCGTCAGGGCAAATCAGCAAATTCAGTTGCTGGAAGCGCTGCTGGAAGAGCAGAAAAAACAAAATGTGTTGCTGCGCCGTCTGACCGATTCGGTTGCGGGTAAAGAGCAGGCAGAAAAAACCACGGATACCGCTGAGAACAAAGATTTTACCCGTCTGATTCCGGAGCGTTAATTTCATCAAGGAGCCGTCAATGGCCTGGCAGAATCCCTGGTACGACCCTGAAAAACCTCACCATACCCCGGAGGGGTTTCGTAACCTGGAGCCAGATTTGCGCCAGAACGGCGATCTCAAACGCTGGCGGCAAGAACGTAAGCAGCAGGGATTACCCCGGCCCCCGGCGCAAGGCTATGAACAGTTCATCAGGCAATGGTGGCAGCCCGCCGATCTTAGCGGTGAACAGGATGCCGTCTGGTGGCTGGGTCATGCCTGCATGCTGCTACGTACCGCCGGACATTATACCCTGATCGATCCTGCGCTCTCATTACGCGCTTCCCCCCTTAGTTTTTATGGTCCACAGCGTCAAACGCCGTCTGCGCTGGCGATTGAGGATTTACCCAGGCTGGATGTGGTGCTGATCTCCCACAATCATTACGACCACCTTGATCGTCCAACGATAAAAAAAATTCTACGTCGTTTTCCGCAGGTCACCTTTGTGGTGCCGCTAGGATTGGAAACGTGGTTTAAGCATCGCGGTGCACGTCAGGTCGTGCCGCTCGACTGGTGGCAGCAGACTCAGGCGTACGGGTTAACCTTTCACGCAGTGCCTGCACGCCACTGGAGTATGCGTACGCTGTGGGACCGAAATCGTTCATTGTGGTGCGGCTGGGTCATAAAAAGTCAGACGCTTAATTTCTGGTTTAGCGGCGACAGCGGTTATTGGGAGGGGTTACTGGAGATCCCAAGACGGTTAGGGCCGTTTACACTTGCTGCCTTGCCGGTCGGTGCTTATGCACCAAAATGGTTCATGCAGTCTCAGCATATGGACCCTGACCAGGCCGTCTCGCTCCATCAGGCAATAGGTGAGCCTGTGACGATCCCGATCCACTGGGGGGTATTTGAGCTTGCCGATGAATCACTGGATGAACCCCCTCAGGTACTGGAGCAGGCAATGCTGTCCGCAGGGCTGGATTTGACCCGTTTTAAGCCGTGGATAATCGGAGGTAAAATGCTGCTGGATAATATCGATTCGGATTGACCTTAACTCTGTTTTCTTATATCGCAGTGAAAATTAAGAACCCGGATCTAATAATGCAAATAGAGTGATTTGATTGTGATAATACGCGGGGTCAGATCAATGCTTTTAAATGGGGCAATGAGTTAGCGACTTTCATGATTTTGGTGCAATACAAATATACACTGGCGCTAATGCCGGATTTTTGTACAAGTGGAGGTGGCCTTACTCCCGTTATTGTGTGTTTATCAACGATAACTTTCGTCAATGCTTTGCCATATTTATGCAATAATTTTCGCGCAAAATATAAGGTTTACACCTTATCAGCATAGACTTCATGGCATCTGCGGTTTAAAATATCGCTCAGCCTGAGCAGGCAGTGAAAGGGGGCAGCAGGGGAATGAGGTGTTCATCGTTGATGAAGCGTCATGCATGTACGTGCAATCTGTATCGGCTATCGTTTCAAATGTGTGCGACATCACTATCTCTGTTTAAAAATGACTTGCCATTAATTAACGGATATGTGATAAAACATTCGGGTAAAACGAGGTACAGTTCTGTTTATGTATGGCATCTTCAGTAAAGAAGTTCTGAGTAAAGACGTTGACGTTGAATTCCACTTCCTTGCCGATCTTTAATTTAGTGCCTCATGCAGTTATGTCTCTGGTTTTTCTGTAAGTAAAGCCCACGGGCGAATAAACACTCTAAGGAATTTGCAAAATGGCAAAGATTAAAGGTCAGGTTAAGTGGTTCAACGAGTCTAAAGGTTTTGGTTTCATCACTCCTGCTGACGGCAGCAAAGATGTATTCGTACATTTCTCTGCAATCCAGGGTAATGGCTTCAAAACTCTGGCTGAAGGCCAGAACGTTGAGTTCGAAATTCAGGACGGCCAGAAAGGCCCTGCTGCTGTGAACGTCACCGCTATCTAATTTTCGATCTGAGCCTGTCATTGCCGCCCTGCGTGTAATCCAGGCTGAAATCTGAATACTAAAGCCTCGTCAGAAATGACGGGGCTTTTTTGCGTCATTGTCTGCGGGATTTTCATCGGGGTTTACAGTAAACTGCCGCGTCATCTGTTTATGGAGTGTTGTTATGTCGTACCAGTGTCCTCTCTGCCAGCAACCGCTGCTGTTTAATCAGCGTATTTACAGCTGCTCAAATCATCATCAGTTTGATCAGGCGAAAGAGGGCTACGTCAATTTGTTGCCGGTACAGCATAAACGCTCTAAACAGCCGGGTGACAGCGCTGACATGATGCAGGCAAGACGCAACTTCCTGGATGCCGGGCACTACCAGCCGCTGCAACAACAGGTCTGTGATTTACTGGTGCGTGTTTTGCCACAGCCGCCTGTCAGCGTGCTGGATATTGGCTGTGGGGAGGGGTATTACACCCATGAAGTGGCCAACCGCCTGGAAGCGCAGGGGGAGGCGAAAGTCTACGGTCTGGATGTGGCGAAGATTGCCGTTCGTGCCGGGGCAAAGCGTTATGGCAACGTTGAGTTCTGCGTGGCTTCCAGCCATCGTCTGCCGTTCAGTGATAATCAGTTTGATGCCGTGCTGCGCATCTACGCACCCTGCAAGGCTGAGGAGTTGGCACGCGTAGTCAGACCTCAGGGCTACGTGTTGACAGTGACGCCCGGTCCACGCCATCTGATGCAGTTTAAAGCGCTGATTTACCAGGATGTGCAGTTGCACGATACCACGCCTGAAGAGATGCCTGGCTTTACGCTGGTCGAAGAGCAGCAGCTAAGCTATCCCATGACATTGAACAGCGAAGAGTCTGGCGCCTTGTTGCAGATGACGCCTTTCGCCTGGCGTGCGCGCCCTGAAGTGTGGGGAATTCTTGCCACCACCGAACAGTTCTCCTGTGAGACCGACTTCACCCTGCGTCTGTGGCAGCGCGACAGCGCTTCTGTCATCGCGATGGATGTTAGCGACTCTCCAGCATAACCTGATAAATCTTCTCCAGATCGTCGAGCTGACGCACATGGATCAGTAAACGACGGTTTTCCAGTGCAATCACCAGCACGCCATCTTCAGACAGGTTGATGGCGCTGATACGCCCCCAGGGGATAAAAACGTTAGCGTAGAAAAAACCATGCTGCTTTAGCAGCAGCTTCGGTGCGCGTATCCAGAATAACCACGCCGTCAACGCACCCAGCGCCATGAGCAACAGAGTGGTGATCTGCGGACCCTGGTCACTCACATTCTTGTATAAGAGAATACCCAGCAGGACGATGAAAATCAGGCTGTCGAGCTTATTACGCCGTTGCAACAGGACTTTCAGCCGCGTTGGACCCTGCAAACGGTCCATGATCAGTTCGTCGTAAAGCCCATAAAGAAAAATCAAAACAATAAACAGAATAATCAGGTAATCAGTCAAAAACATATCAGCGTCCAAAAAAAGGGCCAGACTGTGCTGGCCCCTGAGAGAATATGTGATGAACACATCCTGGTTCAAGCCCCCAGGAGGGGGCTCGAATGATTTAGCGTTTAGTGATACGTTGTTAAACGCCCAGCAGGCCGACCCAGTAACCGAAAATACCAATCACGAAGAACCCCATGATAATCCACAATGCGTTGACTTTGCGACGCAGCAGCCACATACACCCGAAGGTCAACAGCAGCGGAATTAAGCCCGGCATCAACTGATCAAGAATGGATTGCACAGTGGTGACCGTAGTTTTTCCGGTCTGGTCAGTGATCCTCGATACCACCAGCGGCACGTTAACGTGGGTCCATTTGTTGACCAGCGCCCCCATCACAAAGAGGCCGAGAATGGACGCCCCCTCAGTCAGTTTTTGCAGGAAGCCGCCGCCCATATCACTGACGATATCCACCCCTTTGCGGTAGCCATAAGCCACGCCGTAATAACGTACCAGTAAACGCACCAGGTTAAACAGTACGAAGAACAGCAGTGGGCCCAGCAGGCTGCCACTCATGGCGATACCCGCACCCAGTGCCGCAAATACCGGGCGCACGGTTCCCCAGAAGATCGGGTCACCCACGCCGGCCAGCGGCCCCATCAGGCCCACCTTGATACCGTTAATCGCGGCATCATCGATGGCGGCACCGTTCGCACGCTGCTCTTCCATCGCCATCGTTACGCCGAGCACGGGTGCGGCAACGTAGGGATGGGTATTAAAGAATTCCAGATGGCGTTTGATCGCCTGTTTACGGTCGTCGTTGTTCTCCGGATACAGACGGCGGATCACCGGCACCATGGAATAACAGAATCCCAGCGCCTGCATACGTTCGAAGTTCCACGAACCCTGGAACAGGTTTGAGCGTAAGAACACACCGCGGATGTCGCCTGGTGTTAATTTCTTCTGCGTAGTGGTAGTTGTATCAACCATTTCTCTCACCTTTCCTTAATCGAGTTCGTTATCAAGGTCATTATTCGCCGGGCCTGAGGCCTGCGCACCAGCAACACGGTTATATTTCGGTGCCAGCTGGATGTACAGGATGGCCATCACCACACCAATCACGCCCAGCGCAACCAGGTTGAAGCTGGTGAATGCCGCGGTCACGAAACCGAGGTAGAAGAACGGCATCAGATAACCGGCACGCATCATGTTAATCACCATCGCGTAACCCACCACCACGATCATGCCACCGGCAATATTCAGGCCGTTAGTGACCACGTCTGGGATCGAGTTCAGCAGTTCCTGCACGATGTGGGTGCCCACAGAGACGCCAACAATCAGTGCCGGGATGGCGATACGCATCGCCTGCAATACCAGCGCAGAGACGTGGATCCATGAGATAGCGGTTAAATTACCTTTTTCGGCTGCCTTATCGGCCGCATGCTGGAAGGCAACGGTGATGGTACGCACGATGATGGTCAGCACCTGACCAGCTGCTGCCAGCGGGATAGCAAGGGCAATACCAGCACCCACGCTCTGCCCACCCGCAATAACCAGAATGGTCGAGATGATAGACGCCAGTGCGGCATCCGGGGCCACGGCGGCACCGATATTCATCCAGCCCAGCGCGATCATCTCCAGCGTACCACCGATGATAATGCCTGTTTTCATATCGCCGAGAACGGCGCCAATTAACGTACAGGCCACTAATGGCCTGTGGAACTGAAATTCATCGAGGATTGATCCCATACCTGCAATACAGGCGACGATAAAAATCAGAACAATTTGCAGCGTGGTAATCTCCATTACACTTTTCCTCTTTAATGCCAGAACGGAGTTCAACCTGAAACATCAGGCCACGGGCTACTGAGCTATTTTGCCGATCAGGTCCATCATTTTCAGTTTCTGATCGCTGGAGACTTTGCGCACTTCCAGCTCGATACCGCGTTCGTTGAGTTTTTTAAACGCCTCAATATCTTTGGCATCGACCGAGACAGCATTATTCACCTGGGTTTTCCCCTGACGAAATGCCATACCACCAATATTCACTGAGGGGATCGTCACACCTTCTTCGACCAGGCGAACAACGTCGGTGGGATTGGTAAATAACAACATGACTTTGTCTTTGCCATATTTTGGGTTATTCCACACACGGATCATCTTGGCGACATCCACCACATGAGCGGTAACGCCGGGTGGGGCAACCTGAGTGAGAAGCGTTTTACGGACGTTGTCGGCGGCGACTTCATCACTGACGACAATAATACGTGTGACGTTAGTTTCTTTGGTCCAGCGTGTGGCAACTTGCCCGTGGATCAAGCGGTCATCGATACGTGCCAGCCCGATTTTCATATGCTCACCGGGCTGAAGGGGAGCCTGCGGAGCGGCAGGGGCTTTTGTTATAGCGGCAGGCGTGGCTTCAGGAACTTTGGCTTTCAGTGCTTTGACGCCCTCGCGCCCGGTTTCAACGGCCAGTGCGACCAGTTCATCGAACGTGGGGTTATCGTCACGTGCCATCAGCACTTCGACCAGCATCGGAATATTGACCCCGGCGACAACGTCATAACCTGGTTTATCGACAACAAGGCGGCTGGCGGCGTTAAACGGGCTGCCTCCCCATGTATCAACCAGAAACAGCACGCCCTGCGTACTGTCCATCTCAGCCAGCCGCGCCTGGTATTTCTCCATCAGCGTTTCGGCGTTTTCCCCGGGGACAAAGTCGATCCAGCCGACATTTTCCTGTTCCCCTAACAGCATTTCGGCGGTTTTCAGCAGTTGCTCTGCTGCCCAGCCGTGCGTGCCAATCATAATAGCAATAGTCACTTGCTACCTCCTGTATCAGTTGGCAACGGCTTTGTCTGCAAGCCGCGCGAGGTTCACCTGAATCCTGTTGCATCCAGTATGATTGAGGTCCAACTTTTAGTGCAGCGCGGTGAGAATGTATCAGCGCCTTTAAACACACAGCGTAGTAACGGGAATTATTTTAGTACGCGAAAAAATAAATTATGTGACGGTGCTCAGCTATTTAGACGTTAATCGCGATTTCTGGAACGTTGATGAAACATTATCCAGAAATGTGCAGCACGCCGCGGGAGTGTAAGAAATTATTTTGACGCGCATGTTTCACCTGATAGAGTAGGGATCCTTTTTCAATACAGGAGTAACGGGCCTCAGCCCTCCCTATGGACTGTCACCGAAGTCGCTCAATGATGCCGCCGGGCTTTCCGGTACCGCTTTTAACGTCTCCTGACGTAACCGTACATTCCTCTTGTTGTCATCCCTGCTGCACGCTCATTCGAACGTCTGCTGCGTATTGCCGTTCCTTTTTCCGGAGTCTGTCATGGAATTTCTCTTAGACCCCTCAATCTGGGCAGGTCTCTTCACGCTCATCGTTCTTGAGATCGTGCTGGGTATTGATAACCTGGTCTTTATTGCCATCCTCGCTGACAAACTGCCACCGAAGCAGCGCGATAAAGCGCGTCTTATTGGCCTGTCGCTGGCGCTGATTATGCGTCTGGGACTGCTGTCGCTGATTTCATGGATTGTGACGTTAACCACCCCGCTGTTTAGCATTGGCGAGTTCAGCTTCTCCGGACGCGACCTTATTCTGCTGCTCGGGGGACTTTTCCTGTTGTTCAAAGCCACGATGGAACTCCATGAACGGTTGGAAAACCGCGACATGAACGCCGGCGGGAATAAAGGTTATGCCAGTTTCTGGGCAGTAGTGGTGCAGATCGTTATTCTTGATGCCGTGTTCTCGCTTGATGCCGTGATCACAGCGGTCGGGATGGTAAACAACCTGGCGATTATGATGACGGCCGTGGTGATCGCGATGGGTGTGATGTTGCTGGCGTCTAAGCCGCTGACAAACTTCGTCAACGCGCACCCAACGGTAGTGGTGCTGTGTCTGAGCTTCCTGCTGATGATTGGTCTCAGCCTGGTGGCAGAAGGCTTTGGTTTCCATATACCAAAAGGTTACCTGTATGCCGCGATTGGCTTCTCAATCCTGATTGAGTTGTTCAACCAGATTGCGCGCCATAACTTTATGCGCCATCAGGAAAGACGACCAATGCGTGAGCGTACCGCTGAGGCGATTCAGCGCCTGATGGGGGGCCGCCGCCAGAGCGAAAATCACAACAGTGAGAGTAGCGAAGTTGCCGCGATCATGCCGCAGGAAGCGTTTAAAGACGAAGAGCGTTACATGATTAATGGCGTACTGACGCTGGCTTCACGCTCCGTACGCAGCATTATGACGCCACGCGGTGAGATCTCCTGGGTGGATGCAACGCGCCCGATGGACGAAATTCGCCTCCAGCTTCTGGACACGCCGCACAGCTTATTCCCGGTCTGTCGTGGAGAGCTGGATGAAATCATCGGCGTGGTGCGTGCCAAAGAGCTGCTGGTTGCCCTCGATCATGGTATTGATGTTGCCAGCTTTGCCTCGGGCACACCGCCGATTATCGTGCCGGAGACGCTTGACCCGCTGAATCTGCTGGGCGTGCTGCGCCGCGCCAAAGGCAGCTTTGTGGTCGTGACCAATGAGTTCGGTGTGGTGCAGGGGTTGATTACGCCGCTGGATGTGCTGGAAGCGATTGCGGGTGAATTCCCGGACGAAGATGAAACCCCGGATATTATCGCAGATGGTGATGGATGGCTGGTGAAAGGCGGTACGGATCTGCACTCGCTGCAGCAGTTGCTGGATACGCAGGAACTGGTAAGGCCGGAAGACGATCATGCATCGCTGGCGGGTCTGTTGATTGAGCAGAAAGGGCAGTTACCTAAGCCTGGTGAAGTCATTGAGCTACTGCCACTGCGCTTTCAGATTATCGAAGCCACTGATTATCGCATTGACCTGGTTCGTGTGACGAAACAGCGCGATGAGCACGACGAAGACGAACAATAAAAAAAGGGCGCCAGGTCTTCACCGGGCGCCCCTTAACAATATTGTTACGGGCAGAACCTGCAAAGGTCTGCCCGTTTTCGATCAGGCATCCAGTGTTTCTTCATGATTCACCAACCAGTCAGGGAAATCCCCTAATGGCATCGGGCGGGCATAGAAGTAACCCTGCAACACATCCACGCCTTTCTCACGTAGATAAGCCGCCTGCTCTGCGGTTTCCACCCCTTCGGCTACCAGGCTGATATTCAGCCGTTGCGCCAGCGAGATCACCATGTCGGTCACCGTCGCATTAATCGCATCTGTTCCAATCGCCGCTGTGAACACCTTATCGATTTTGAGCACGTCCGGGCTGAGTGTCTTCAGGTAGGAGAGCGAACTGTGCCCCGTACCAAAGTCATCAATAGCCAGTTTGACCCCAATCTTATGCAGATGGGAGACGACGCGCTGATCAACAACCGGCAGTGAATCACGCTCTGTCAGCTCAACGATAAGCTGAGGTTTCGGGTTTGCCGGCCACCACAGACGCTGTAAATCATCAATAATCGCCCGATCGTGGAAGTGACTAGCTGCAACGTTGATAGCAATATGGAACGACTTACAGCCAGGCAAATCGGGCAGATGGCGAACCACCTCGCTGATAACAAAACGTGTCAGCGGGGCAATCAGATTCTGCCGTTCAGCCAGCGGGATAAACACATCCGGCGGTATCCATCCCTGACGGGGATTATGCCAGCGTAACAGCAGTTCAATACCGTCGCAGGCGCCGCTGCGAGCGTTGATCAGCGGCTGACAGTAAACCATAAACTCACGTGCGGTAATGCCATAGCTGATTTGCCAGGACAAACTCATGCGGTTGGCGGTTGCCAGCCAGACAATGTATCCCATCAGTAAACTTAACAGCAGCGCCAGTGGCAGTTGCGAAGGTACCGTCATCAATGCCAGACGGGAAGGGGATGGCCCAAAAAGTGTAATAGAGAACGGGTAACGTAACGACGATTCTTCGTAGCTGACTTCATCTTCCGACGGCACCGCCGTTTCGATCATTGGGTTGCCGTATTCGAGACTCTTCCCACCGACATTGAAAATGGCGCGTTCTACCCAGGGGAGCGTTGGCTCCAACAGATAGTTGGTCATCAGCTCAATGTTGATGATCTGAATAATACCTGAACGGTTATCCAGCGAACGCGGTGTCCAGAACAATAATACCGGAGACCCCTTAATCAGATGCTCATCCACCGCCAGCAGCATTCGCTGGTTATTCACCGCCAGTTCAGGGTAGTTATCAGTAAATGGAATATCCGAACTGCCATAAATGCTCGAACAATAAATCCGGTCTTCATCGACCAGTAAAATGGATCTGACCGTCTGTAATGACGCCAGTTTCTCAATCAGTGGGAAACGGATTTCACCACAGGTGAGCCCTACCAGACCAATGGTGTTATTCGCCGCCACATCCAGTGGCGAAAACATGCGATCAAAACGCTGGATGGCATTATCGGCAAATGTGCGCGACTGCTGCTCTATTCGGCCTTTCTCTTCCATAAAACGGAAGGTTAATGTGAGAATGAGCACCAACGCGGCAACAACCGCAGCGATGAGTAACCGCTTACGGCGAAACTGTCCGAATACTTCCTGGGACATTTGCATCAGTAACCACCCTTAGATCAAGACGCGTATATAGAGACCGAATACCAATTATCGGCAACTGAGGCATTAAGTTTAGTAGTGTTGAAGAGAAAAGCTGAATGGCTCAAAAACAGGAACTTACTCTCACAAGACACGCCAAAACACTTTAGCTATTTCCTGCTGTTGGCGATAGCCGGGAGCTAAACTATTTTTGCTGAATGGCGCAAAAAGAAACGCCACCGGGGAGGTGGCGTTGATGAATCAATCACACTGGACTTTTATCGCCAGTCCACCGCGCGATGTCTCGCGGTATTTAGCATTCATATCCTTGCCCGTCTCGTACATGGTCTCGATCACTTTATCGAGTGAGACGCGCGCTTCGCTGGTACGGCGCATCGCCATACGGGCGGAGTTAATCGCTTTTACCGAGGCAATCGCATTACGTTCAATGCACGGCACCTGCACCTGTCCGGCAACCGGGTCACAGGTCAGCCCCAGATTGTGCTCCATGCCGATTTCCGCCGCCACACAGACCTGCTCCGGGCTAGCCCCCAGCAGTTCTGCCAGACCCGCCGCCGCCATGGAGCAGGCAACGCCCACTTCACCCTGGCAACCGACTTCCGCGCCGGAGATAGAGGCGTTCATTTTATACAGAATGCCAATGGCGCCAGAGGCCATAAAGTAACGGGTAAAGATTTCAGGGGTGACAGGCTCAATAAAGTGGTCATAGTAAGCCAGTACCGCAGGGACGATGCCGCATGCGCCGTTAGTCGGTGCCGTCACAACACGGCCACCGGCCGCATTCTCTTCATTCACGGCGAGAGCAAACATATTGACCCAGTCGATGACAATCATCGGGTCGCTGGACATTTTATCAGAGGACACCAGCAGGCGGCGCAGCGCCGAAGCACGGCGCGGTACACGCAGTGGGCCTGGCAGCACGCCTTCAGTGTTCAACCCGCGATCGATACATTCACGCATCGTCTGCCAGATATCGGTGAAATAGCGCTCGATATCGGCACGGCTGTGCACGGCCTGTTCGTTCTTCATGATCATGCCGGAGAGCGACAGTCCGGTCATCTGGCAGTGGGCCAGCATCTCTTTTGCCGAGTTGAACGGATAAGGAACGGCGACTTCATTCACCACCGATTTACCGAAGTTCTCTTCGTCAACAATAAAGCCGCCGCCAACAGAATAGTAGGTTTTGCTGTAGATACGCAGGTCGCCAGCAAAAGCGTGAATGGTCATGCCATTCTCATGCAGCGACAGGTTATCGCTGCGGAACACCATGCCGCCTTCACGTGGGAAATCAACTTCGTGGGCACCGCTGGCCAGCAGCAGGCGCTGGCGCTCTTCGACATCACGGATAAAGGCAGGGATAGCATCGATATCAACGCTTTCCGGCGAGGCGCCAGACAGCCCCATAATAATGGCGATATCGGTATGGTGGCCTTTGCCCGTCAGGGACAGAGAACCATAGACATCGACAGCAATACGCGTCACCGAAGAGAGCTGGCGATTGTTCACCAGATCGTCGACGAACTGTTTGCCGGCTTTCATTGGGCCAACCGTATGAGAACTTGACGGGCCAATGCCGATCTTAAACATGTCGAAAACGCTAATCACGTTGTACGCTCCTTGGAGGATTTTTAATCACGCAGTGGGAGAAGATTTCGGGTACCCACAATTTGCGTGAAATATAAATGAAAAAACGCCGTATTGCAGTGATTTGGATCGCCATGTGGCAATAATCTGGTGAAAAATAATGTAAAGGCGCTTTTTGAAGCAACTAATGGCTGTATTTTAGCCTGTTTATCGTTATTTAGCCACTTGCAGGCTCAACTGGCGAATAATTCCGGCGGTCATACCCCAGATAAAGTAGTCATCGAACCATGAAAGCCAGACGCGGTGCATCTGTCCTGAGCGCTGGATATCCAACGGCGCATAACGCCCGAGACGCAGCGCTTCACGCAACGGCATCTCAAATACCGATTCCACTTCATCTTCATTTGCATGCCAGTTAAGACCCGGCGGCAGCACGCCAACCACTGGCGTGACCTGAAAACCGGTGCTGCTGGTCACCGGGGGCAGCACGCCAATAACCCGCACAGCATCGGGCGGTATGGCGACTTCTTCCTGCGCTTCACGCAGGGCGGTAGCCACCAGAGAAGCATCGCTGCTGTCCATCATGCCTCCGGGGAAAGCCACCTGGCCCGCATGCTTGCGCAGTGACGCGGCGCGACGTGTCAGCAGTAACGTCGGTTCAGGATGCGCAATAATCGGCACCAGGACTGCAGCCTGTCGACGAGGCAAATTTTGCTGGCCTGCCTCTGGCAGTTGCAGCATGAAACGCGTCAGAAAGCGCGTGAGTGATGGATGCTCAGCGTTCATCAGGCGGTGACTCCAGGCAGGGCAAAATGCGATTCACTTTATCAAACGTCTCCTGATACTCAGAGGCTTCATCGCTGTCGGCGACAATACCGCCGCCGGCAGCACAATATAGCGTACTGTCTTCAGCAATCAGGGTGCGAATGGTGATGCTGGTATCCATCCGCCCGCAGACGCTGATATAGCCGATACTGCCACACCAGGCATTACGCCGTTGAGGTTCCAGCGTTTCAATAATTTCCATCGCCCGTACTTTTGGTGCGCCGGTAATGGACCCGCCGGGGAAACAGGCGCGCAGTAAATCACAGGCGGTCAGCTCAGGCTTCAGCACGGCGGTAATGGTGCTGACAAGATGATGTACTGCCGGGAAAGGCTCGACGACAAATAACTCAGGGACGTTGACACTGCCCGGCGTTGCTACCCGACCGATATCATTGCGCAGCAGATCCACAATCATCAGATTCTCGCTGCGATCCTTCGGTGACTGCGCCAGCTTCTCGCCTTGCAGGCGATCGGCAACCGGGTCCGCGAGGCGGGGGAGTGTGCCTTTAATCGGGCGGGTTTCAATCTGCCGGTGGCGCAGTTTAATAAACCGTTCCGGAGAAAGGCTGAGGAGCACGCTGCCTGGCAGACGGATAAAGGCGCTAAACGGCGCGCGGTTAGCACGGCACAGCAGTAAAAAGGCCTGCCATTCATCACCGCAATAACGGGCGGCGAAGCGCTGCGCCAGATTGACCTGATAGCAGTCACCGGACAGTAACCACTGTTGCACCTGACGAAATTTTTCGCCGTATTGCTCACGCGTCATATTCGCCTGCCACGCGCTGGTGAGCTGGAAGGGGACGGCGGGTGTTGCCTGCTGAGCATCCAGCCACGCCAGACGCGCTGCGAGGTCGCCCTGAACCACCAGCGTTAGCGTCTTCTTGTGATGATCGGCGATTAACGCCCAGTCATAGATGCCCACCGCCATATCCGGTGTGGTCAGCTGTTGATCGGCCGTCGTGGGTATTCGCTCAAAACGGCGGCCCAGATCATAACCAAACAGGCCAAGTGCGCCACCCTGAAAAGGCAGGTCATCCTGCTGCTGCGCCTGTAATCCGCAGGCTGTTAACTGCTGCTGGAGCAGCGCCAGCGGATCGTCTTCGCTGACGCAGCAGGTGCTATCCTGTTCAATCACGGTCTGGATACCGCGCGTGGTCAGCGTCACCCGGGGGTCAGCGACCATAATATCGAATCGGTTATCACTGTGATCGGCGAAACCGGAATGCAGCAGCATCGCCCAGGGCCGATGGGACAGGCGGGCAAAATGATGCTCAACGGCATCTGGCGTATACTTGAGAAGATGATAAACAGGCGACATGGTTTTTCAGCAGAGAAAATTTCAATGAGACGCCAAGCGTGACATATTTTTATGCTGCTGGCATCTCTTTGTCGCCCGTGGAATAATCCGCACCGCAAATCACCCCAGGAGTCACTATGTCTACAGGATTACCCGCGTTATCACACGAACAGCAGCAGGACGCGGTTGAACGCATTCATAAGCTGATGTCAGAGGGAATGAGCAGCGGCGAGGCGATTGGCCTGGTGGCAGCTGAAATCCGTGAGAACCACACTGGCGGCAATGTTCCGGTGATGTTCGATGAAGATGAAGAAGATTACATGGGTGACAACAACCACGACGACGAAGAAGAAGAGTACGACGAATAAGTGGTTAACCCCTGCCAGCCCGGCAGGGGGAAAGCATTACCTGGCAGCAATCACTTTAATTTCGACCAGATATTTCGGGTTCATCAGGTTGGCCTGCACTGTGCAGCGCACCGGTGCGTTACCTGGAGACACCCACGCATCCCACGCGCGATTCATCGCCGCAAAATCCGATTTATTCACCAGAAAAATGGTGGCATCCAGAATCTTACTTTTGTCTGAACCGACGCGAGTCAGTAGTTTATCGATCACCGCCAGGGCATTCGCCGTCTGCGCTTCAGCATCGTCATCCAGATTTTCCGGCACGCTGGTGTAATACACCGTATCGTTATGTATAACGGCTTCGGACATACGATGTTCAGGATCAATACGTTCAATGGTCATGCTGGCTCCTTTTAAATGCACTCAAAACCGCGACAGACTGGCACAGATTAGCGGTGCCTGTCATCTAAAGGGTGGAGTGCGCTGGCGGATACTGCCATAATCACTGTCGTTTTAACCAGGTGGTGAGGGTATGTGGTAGACGATTTTGCAGCAGATGGCGCTCTGGCGCAGGCGATTCCCGGCTTCAGGCCACGTGAACCTCAGCGTGAGATGGCGGCTGCGGTAGCGCGTGCCATTGACAGCAAAAGTGAGCTGGTCGTGGAAGCCGGAACCGGTACGGGGAAAACCTATGCCTATCTGGCCCCGGCGCTGCGTTCGGGAAAAAAAGTGATCGTCTCGACCGGATCAAAAGCGTTGCAGGATCAGCTTTACAGCCGCGATCTGCCAACGGTGGCAAAAGCGCTTAAATTCAAAGGTATCATGGCGCTGCTCAAAGGGCGGTCCAACTATCTCTGCCTGGAGCGACTGGAGCAGCAGTCGATGGCCGGGGGCGAGCTGGCGGTGCAGGCAATGAGCGATCTCGTTCATCTGCGCGGCTGGTCAAACGAAACGGTGGATGGTGATATCAGCACCTGCGGTGGCGTAGCGGAAGACAGCACCATCTGGCCGCTGGTCACCAGCACCAACGATAACTGTCTGGGCAGTGACTGCCCGCAGTATAAAGACTGTTTTGTGGTGAAAGCGCGACGTAAAGCGATGGATGCTGATGTGGTGGTGGTCAATCATCATCTGTTCCTGGCCGATATGGTGGTGAAGGAGAGTGGCTTTGCCGAGCTGATCCCCGATGCCGACGTGATGATTTTCGATGAAGCACATCAGGTTCCGGATATCGCCAGCCAGTATTTCGGGCAACAACTTTCCAGCCGCCAGCTGCTCGATCTGGCGAAAGACATCACCATTGCCTACCGCACCGAAGTCCGTGATATGCAGCAGCTCCAGAAGTCGGCCGATCGCCTGGCGCAAAGCACTCAGGATTTTCGTCTGTCATTAGGCGATCCCGGTTTTCGCGGTAACCTGCGAGAGCTGCTGAGCAACCCGCAGATCCAGCGTGCCCTGCTGCTGTTGGATGATGCACTTGAACTGTGTTACGACGTGGCGAAACTCTCACTGGGGCGCTCTGCGCTATTGGATGCGGCATTCGAACGTGCGTCACTCTATCGCGGGCGCCTGAAACGCCTGAAAGACACCACGCAGCCCGGTTTCAGCTACTGGTATGAATGTAACGCGCGTAATTTTGTACTGGCGTTGACCCCGCTCTCCGTTTCCGACCGTTTCCGTGAAGTGATGGATGAACGCCCGGCGAGCTGGATATTTACCTCAGCGACGCTGGCGGTGAATGAACAGATGACACACTTTGTTGAACGGCTTGGCGTGGGGAAGGCGGAGACGTTGATCCTCAACAGCCCGTTTGATTTCGCCCGCCAGGCGCTCCTCTGTGTGCCGCGTAACCTGCCTTCACCCAATCAGCCTGGCGGTGCCCGCCAGTTGGCCAGAATGATGAAACCGCTGATTGAAGCCAATAATGGCCGTTGCTTCTTCCTCTGTACGTCACACCAGGTGATGCGTGAGCTGGCGGCCGAGTTCCGCGCCTCCATGACGCTTCCTGTTTTGCTCCAGGGGGAAACCAGCAAGGGACAGATCCTCAAGCAGTTTGTTGCGGCAGGCAATGCACTGCTGGTGGCGACGAACAGTTTCTGGGAAGGGGTGGACGTGCGTGGCGATGCATTATCACTGGTGATTATCGATAAGCTGCCGTTTACCTCGCCAGAGGATCCGCTACTGAAAGCCCGCATGGAAGACTGCAAAGTGCGTGGCGGTGAGCCGTTCGACGATGTGCAACTGCCCGATGCGGTGATCGCGCTTAAACAGGGTGTTGGACGTTTGATTCGTGACGTTGACGACCGTGGCGTGCTGGTGATCTGTGATAATCGTCTGGTGATGCGTCCTTACGGGGCGGTATTTCTTAACAGCCTGCCGCCAACGCCGCGCACGCGCGATCTGCAAAAAGCCGTGGACTTTCTCCAGTCAACGACGCAGCAGTCATTAATCTAACGGCGATGTGCTATGATGCGCGCCGAAAATTTTCTCCCCTGAGGTTAGTATGTCCACGCGAATTTTAGCCATTGATACGGCAACGGAAGCCTGTTCGGTCGCACTACTGAATGAAGATCGGTTGCTGGCACATTTTGAACTTTGTGCCCGGGAACATACGCAACGCATCCTGCCGCTGGTGCAGCAAATTTTGCAGGAAGGCGGCGTTGCGCTGAAGGACCTGGATGCGCTGGCCTTTGGCCGCGGGCCCGGCAGTTTTACCGGTGTGCGTATTGGCATCGGCATTGCTCAGGGGTTATCGCTGGGGGCAAACTTGCCGTTAATCGGCGTGTCGACACTGAAAACCATGGCGCAGAGCGCCTGGCGTCTGCACGGTGCCAGCCGTGTTCTGGCGGCGATTGATGCGCGGATGGGCGAAGTGTATTGGGCCGAATATCAGCGTGATGAGCAGGGCAACTGGCAGGGTGAAGAAACAGAAGCCGTGCTGAAACCCGATGCCGCAGCGGCGCGGATGGCAGCGCTGAGCGGGCAGTGGGCCTGTGTGGGCACCGGCTGGCAAGCCTGGCCGCAGCTGGCAGAAAACAGCGCGCTGGCATTGACGTTATCAGACGTGACGCTGCCCTGCGCCGAAGATATGCTGCCGCTGGCACAACAGGCGCTGGCAGCCGGTATGACCGTCGCCCCCGAACATGCTGAACCGACCTATCTGCGTAATGAAGTGACATGGAAAAAATTACCGGGCCGCGAGTAGTGGCAGCAACTATTTGAGTCGGTAGCAGTCGAAGTAGCATAACAATGGGGGAGTTTCTATGCGTAAATCCAGTGTCTGGCAGTGCAGTGTTCTGTTCTTAGCGTCGCTGGTATTAAGCGGCTGTGTTACCGTGCCTGATTCGATAAAAGGGCATTCAGAGACCCCGCAACAGGATCTGGCGCGAGTGCTGAATGCTCCTGAGCTGTTTATTGGCCAGGAGTCACGTTTTGGCGGTAAGGTCCTCAAGGTGGACAATCGTAACGGGATGACACGCCTGGAGATTGCCGCAATGCCCCTCGATGAAGGCGCCAGGCCGACGCTGGGTTCACCGTCTATTGGCCGCATTTTTGCCGATGTGAACGGCTTTGTCGATCCGGTCGATTTTAATCAGCAGATGGTCACCGTTGTCGGCACTATTAGCGGGACTGAGAAAGGCAAAATTGGTGATGCGCAGTATAACTTTGTGGTCATCAAGGTCACAGGCTATCAGCGCTGGCATATGTCCCAGCAGATCGTTACCCCGCCGCAGCCAATTGATCCGTGGATCTGGTACGGTCCAGGCTATGGCCGCCATCGCGGAGGCTACTGGGGCCCCGCTCCCTGGGGTTACTACAATCCCGGTCCCGCTCAGGTGCAGACCATTCTTACCCCATAATTCGTATCGTATAAAAGAGACACGGCAGATCCGCTGGATATCAGCGGATAGGCCTTTTTTAATTGATTCTCTCAGGATGAGAGAAATTTAGTGATGGGCTTCGCAACCTCTCAATAGAGACCTGAGCAAACTGGTACGCTGAGTTAAAATAATGTTAACAGGCGCTGAAAGGTTGAGGCTGCGATGACGACAAATTATCATTTTCGAGGTGATTCCTTGCATAAGGTTTGGTTAAACCGTTATCCGGCGGATGTTCCGGCGGAGATTAATCCTGATCGTTATGGCTCTTTAATCGATCTGTTTGAACACGCGGTATTGCGTTACGCTACGCAAACGGCGTTTATCAATATGGGGAAGAGTCTTACTTTCCAGCAGCTCGATGACCGCAGTCGGGCCTTTGCGGCCTATTTACAACAGGGATTAGGGCTAAAGAAAGGCGACCGTATCGCACTGATGATGCCCAATCTGCTGCAATATCCGATCGCGCTGTTTGGCATTCTTCGTGCCGGAATGATCGTGGTTAACGTCAATCCGCTTTATACCCCGCGAGAACTGGAACATCAGCTCAATGACAGCGGTGCCAGCGCTATTGTGATTGTCTCTAACTTCGCCCATACGCTGGAAAAAGTGGTGGCGAAGACAACAGTGAAGCATGTGATCCTCACCCGCCTGGGTGACCAGCTTTCCCCTGCGAAGGGGACATTGGTTAACTTCGTGGTGAAGTACATTAAAAAGATGGTGCCGAAATACTATCTTCCCGGTGCGATATCTTTCCGTCAGGCGCTGCAAAACGGTGCGCAGATGGAGTATGTCAAACCGACGATCATTAATGACGATCTCGCTTTCCTGCAATATACCGGTGGGACCACCGGGGTGGCGAAAGGGGCAATGCTGACCCACCGGAATATGCAGGCAAACCTCGAACAAACAAAAGCCACCTACGGCTCGCTGTTGAAAGCGGGTGAAGAAACCGTGGTAACGGCATTGCCGCTGTATCATATCTTCGCCCTCACAGTGAACTGCCTGCTGTTTATCGAACTGGGGGGGGCTAACCTGCTTATCACCAATCCGCGTGATATTCCGGGGCTGGTCAAAGAACTGAGTAAACATCCTTTCACCGCTATTACGGGGGTGAATACTTTGTTTAATGCGCTGCTCAATGATGATGCCTTTAATAAGCTGGATTTCTCCACGCTGACGTTATCCGCAGGCGGCGGGATGGCGGTACAAAAAGCGGTTGCCGAACGCTGGGAAAAGCTGACAGGTCACTATCTGCTGGAAGGATACGGTCTGACCGAATGTTCCCCGCTGGTTTCAGTGAACCCGTATGATATTCAGTGCCACAACGGCAGCATTGGCCTGCCGGTTCCCTCTACTGATATTATGCTGGTGGATGATAACGGTAATGAAGTGCCAGAAGGGGAGCCGGGTGAGTTGTGCATAAAAGGGCCGCAGGTCATGCTGGGCTACTGGCAGCACCCGGATGCGACCGATGAAGTTTTAAAAAATGGATGGCTTCGCAGCGGTGATATTGTTACCGTTGATCACGAAGGTTTCCTGCGTATTATCGATCGTAAAAAGGATATGATTCTGGTTTCCGGTTTCAATGTTTATCCTAATGAGATTGAAGATGTCCTGATGCTGCACCCGAAAGTACGTGAAGCCGCCGCCATCGGTGTTCCAAATGATGTGGCGGGCGAAACGGTGAAAGTTTGTGTGGTGAAAAAAGATGATTCACTGACCAAAGAAGAGCTTATCACCCACTGCAAGCGGCATCTGACAGGCTATAAAATACCCAGAATTGTTGAGTTTCGGGATGAGCTTCCGAAAACCAACGTCGGCAAAATCCTGCGCCGTGAACTGCGCGAGGAAGCGATAAAAGCCCAACCCCCCTTAGACTGAGGGGCGTTGCTTTTTGCCGATATCTATCATGCCGGGTTACCCGGCATTTTTATTGCGCCATTACAGTTGACCACCGGCATCATCCGCCAGTGGCGAGAGAACGCTATTTTGAATTACATCATGATCACCACTAATGACGCGCTGGCTGAGGTTTGTCTGCGTGCCCGCCAGGTTCCTGCTCTGGCGCTGGATACTGAATTTGTTCGCACCCGCACCTATTACCCGCGACTGGGTCTGATACAACTGTTTGACGGTGAAACCATCTCGCTGATTGACCCTTTGCCGATTACCGACTGGACGCCGTTCCGTGACCTCCTGATGGACCAGCAGGTCGTCAAATATCTGCATGCCGGCAGTGAAGATCTTGAAGTCTTCCAGCATGAGTTTGGGGTGTTGCCGCAGCCGATGATTGATACACAGATCCTCGCCGCGTTCAGCGGCCGCCCGCTCTCCTGCGGTTTTGCAACCATCGTAGAGTCCTTCACCGGGATCGCGCTGGATAAAAGCGAATCACGCACTGACTGGCTCGCGCGTCCATTGACGGAAAAGCAGTGCGTTTATGCTGCAGCCGATGTTTTCTATCTGTTACCGATTGCCGTCAAGCTGGTGGCAGAAACGGAAGACGCCGGGCAAATGGCCGCTGCACTGGATGAGTGTCGTCTGCTGTGCCAGCGCCGTACCACCGTGGTTGACCCGCAGGAAGCGTATCGTGAGATCGCCAATGCGTGGCAACTGCGTCCGCGTCAGCTTGCTGCATTGCGCCTGCTGGCGGCATGGCGTCTGACGCTGGCCCGCGAAAAAGATATGGCAGTGAATTTTGTGGTGCGTGAAGAGAACCTGTGGAAGATCGCACGCTATATGCCGGGTTCCCTTGGCGAGCTTGATCATCTGGGGTTGCCGGGGCAGGAGATCCGTTTCCACGGTAAGGCGCTGGTGGCGATGGTCGCTGAAGCGAATGCGCTCGGGGAAGATGAGCTGCCGGAAGCGGTGCCGAATCTCATCGATTACCCGAACTACAAGCAGGTGTTCAAAAGTCTGAAAGCCCTGGTGGCAGAAACGGCGGAGCAGCATGGCGTCAGCCAGGAGTTGCTGGCATCGCGTCGTCAGATTAATCAGTTGCTGAACTGGCACTGGAAATTGAAGCCACAGGCCGGTAAACCGGAGTTGGTAGATGGCTGGCGGGGGACATTACTTGAAGACGGGATTGCTGACATTTTAGCGGCACACTAAATCCTGCAATTTTCCCCTGCACCATAGCAGGGGAAAATCATGAGCAGGAGAAGATCATTTCGGTGCTTCTTCCGTTTCCGTTTCCGGTAACGTTACGTTCAGTTCGAGAATAGAAATATCATCATCTTTTTGATCCAGCTTCACAGTCAGCATCTCCGGATCAATTTTCACGTATTTACAGATCACTTCCAGAATATCCCTTTTCAACTGTGGCAGATAGTGGGGCTCGCTATCGCCCCTTCTGCGCTCCGCCACAATAATCTGTAGCCGTTCCTTGGCAATATTGGCTGTGCTCTTTTTACGGGATAAAAAGAAATCGAGTAAGGCCATGGTTTATCCCCCAAACAGGCGTTTCAGGAAACCCTTCTTCTCTTCTTCAATGAAGCGGAAGGGGCGTTCTTCTCCGAGCAGGCGGTCAACAGTATCAGCATAGGCTTTACCTGCGTCGGATTCGGCATCCAGGATCACGGGCTCACCCTGGTTCGAGGCACGCAGTACTGACTGATCTTCCGGGATAACGCCGGCCAGAGGAATACGCAGAATCTCAAGCACGTCTTCCATGCTCAGCATATCACCACGATTCACGCGTCCCGGATTGTAGCGGGTCAGCAGCAGGTGTTCTTTAATTGCATCCTGGCCTCTTTCAGCGCGGCGTGATTTAGAGGACAGAATGCCGAGAATACGGTCGGAGTCACGTACAGAAGAGACTTCCGGGTTGGTGGTAATAATCGCTTCATCGGCGAAATAGAGCGCCATCAGCGCACCGGTTTCGATGCCCGCCGGTGAATCACAGACAATGAACTCAAAATCCATGGTCGCCAGGTCATCCAGCACTTTTTCCACGCCTTCGCGGGTCAGCGCATCTTTATCACGCGTCTGAGAGGCTGGCAGGATAAACAGATTTTCAGTGCGTTTGTCTTTGATTAACGCCTGGTTCAGCGTGGCATCACCCTGGATGACGTTAACGAAGTCATACACCACGCGGCGCTCACAGCCCATGATTAAATCCAGATTACGCAGGCCGATATCAAAGTCGATAACGACAGTTTTTTTCCCTTTCTGCGCCAAACCGGTAGCGATGGCCGCGCTGGACGTGGTTTTACCCACGCCTCCCTTACCCGATGTAACAACAATAATGCGTGCCATAAAATAATTTCCTTAAGAAAAGAAAGGGCTCGAGAGCCTGGCTCAGTTCAGTGTCTGTATAGTCAATGCGCCGTCCATGAGACAAAGACGAGACGCTTTTCCGAAAAATTCAGCAGGGATTTGATCCATAAGCCAGTAATTTCCAGCAATGGATACCAACTCTGCAGATAAACTGGTGCAAAAAATCTGAGACTGCTTGTCGCCAGACGCGCCAGCCAGCGCGCGGCCGCGCATCATGCCATAAATGTGGATATTGCCATCGGCAATCAGCTCGGCACCCGCGCTGACGCTGCTGGTGACGATCAGGTCGCAGTTTTTGGCATAAATCTGCTGACCGGAACGCACCGGGGTACTGATAAGCCGGGTTTTTATGGCGGGTTGTTCGACAGGAATGGCCACAGGCGGTGCACTCTCAGCGCTGAACTTCTGTTCTTTGCCTTCGCTCAACACCGGCAGGCCGGACCGGGCAATCATGCGTTTCAACTGCTCATCTTTGCAGCCGCTGATACCCACAATGTGCAGACCCGTTTCGGCGATTGCCTGCTGCATTTGTCGCCAGTTCACCTCTCGGGTTAACGAGGATACGTTGATCACCACCGGGGCATTTTTCAGAAAAGCTGGAGCCTGACTGACTTTTTCCTGAATGGCTTTACGCACCGTTTCAGGGTCGGTGTGATGCAAATGAACGACTGACAGCGTAAAACTGCTGCCCTTTAACTCGATTGGCGATTGTGACATCTGTCCCGCTCAGTCCTGTTATTTCCTATCCTGGCTAAATCAACGCCACTTTCAGGCGTTAAATCAAGACAGGCAATATTCCGAAGTTCTGCAAGCATGTTATAGTTACTGTAATATTCAGGCAAGTCACCATCCAGGTTAATTCGAGTAAAAAATATGTTTTGTGTGATCTACAGAAGTCCCCAGCGTGACCAGACTTATCTTTATGTTGAAAAAAAAGACGATTTCTCACGCGTCCCTGAAGCGTTGCTGAAGGGCTTTGGCAAGCCGAAACTGGCGATGTTGCTTCCGTTGGACGGCAGCAAGAAGTTGGTGGGGGCGGATATTGAAAAAGTGAAAACCGCGCTGCGCGATGAGGGGTTTTATTTACAATTGCCTCCGCCGCTGGAAAGTCTGCTTAAGATGCATCTTAACGATGTTAAAAAAGATTAATTCGGAATCATCTGCAAATATATCTTCGCCGGTCAGGGATCGCTTTTTATTTTAAATTACCGGTGTAGATAGCGATAAAAGGATGCCCGCATGAAGCTCTCAGCCCGAAATTTCTTCGTATTTTCTCTCTTTCTGGTGGGGAGCTCTGCCAGCCACGCCGCCTTCCTAAACTCCGGTAACAGCACAAACACGTCAGACACCACGCTGGCACAGCAGGGCCGCGACCCGGCACAATTTCCTGCTTTCGTTGAGCAGCTCAAAGCACAGGCCCGTCAGCAGGGTTATGATGATGCGACTATCGAGACGGCGTTTACCGGCGTGCATTTTGTTGACCGGGTCATTAAATCCGATCGCGGACAGCTGGAAAACAAAGTCACCCTCAACGATTATCTGACCCGCGTGATCACGCCAGAAAAGATCGCTCAGGCCCGGGAATATTGGCAGCAATACCACAACCAGCTGCAACCGATAGCCGATGCCTCCGGCGTTCAGACACAATATATTGTCGCGCTGTGGGCGCTTGAGAGTCACTTCGGCAGGATTCAGGGCAAGGAGGAGGTGGTCTCTGCTCTGGCCACGCTGGCCTTTGAAGGCCGGAGAGAAGCCTTCTTCACGAAAGAACTGATGGCAGCGCTACGAATCATCCAACGCCAACAGATGACAGCCGCTGAGCTGAAAGGATCGTGGGCAGGGGCGATGGGTCAGAGCCAGTTTATGCCCAGCTCCTTCCTGAATTACGGAAAGGATGGTGATGGTGACGGCAAAATTGATATCTGGAACAATCTGGATGATGTCTTTGCCTCCACAGCGAACTATTTACAACGTGAAGGCTGGCGAGCCGGGCAGGGGTGGGGCGTGGAAGTGACGTTGCCGGCTGATTTTAATGCGCAACTGGCGGGATTAAAAACGGCACAGGCCAAAACCCCGGCGCAGTGGCAGCAGTCAGGCGTACAGCTACTGCATCCCGAACAGAACAGCAGCAGCCAGCGCGCCTGGATCATCACGCCACAGGACGGTGACGGTCGTTCATTCATGGTTTATGACAATTTCCGAACGTTGATGCACTGGAATCGGTCTTATTATTTCGCTATCAGTATTGGCATGATGGCCGATGCCATCGCAGCGCAGTAAAAAGAACAGTCAGCAGATATGCGGCGGCATGATGTCGGCGCAGCCACTCTAACGAAGCAGGGGAAAAGCATGTATCAGCACCATAACTGGCAGGGCGCATTGTTAGATTTTCCGGTCAGCAAAGTGGTTTGCGTTGGGAGTAACTACGCAAACCACATTAAAGAGATGGGCAGCGCGACACCTACGGAACCCGTACTGTTTATTAAACCGGAAACTGCGCTGTGTGATATCCGCCAGCCGCTCTCTATTCCAAAAAACCTCGGTGCCGTGCATCACGAGGTCGAGCTGGCGATACTGATTGGCGTGACACTTAAGCATGCGACCGAAGAACACGTCGCGCAGGCGATTGCCGGGTATGGTGTTGCGTTGGATTTAACCTTACGCGATGTTCAGGCAGGCTGTAAGAAAGCCGGACAGCCTTGGGAAAAAGCCAAGGGATTCGATAATTCCTGCCCGCTGTCCGGTTTTATTCCGGTGAGTGAATTCAAACACGACCCTCAGGATGTCGAGCTGAAATTGATCGTCAACGGAGAGGTCCGCCAGCAGGGAACGACTGCTGACATGATCCATAAAATCTTGCCGTTGATTGCGTATATGAGCCAGTTCTTTACCCTGCGCGCGGGCGATGTGATCCTGACCGGGACACCGGAAGGTGTGGGGCCGATGGTCTCAGGCGATCGTCTTGAAGTGTCGCTCGGCGGCCACGGTGTTGCCACGCGCGTGCTGTAAAACTTGCAACTAAAGCCTAAACCCTCTATAAGGTGCGGGCTTTTACTTTTACCGGACACCCAACATGACTGATACCCCTTTCTGGCAGCGTAAAACGCTGGAACAAATGAGCGACGAGGAATGGGAGTCCTTATGTGATGGCTGTGGCCAGTGTTGCCTGAATAAGTTACAGGACGCCGACACCGATGAAATCTATTTCACCAACGTTGCCTGTAATCAGCTGAATATCAAAAGCTGCCAATGCCGTAACTATGAGCGCCGCTTCGAACTGGAAGAGGACTGTATTAAGCTGACGCGCGAAAATCTGCCCACCTTTCAATGGTTACCGCCAAGTTGCGCGTACCGTGTGCTGGCTGAAGGGAAAACTCTGCCACCCTGGCATCCGCTGCGAAGTGGTTCACGTGCAGCTATGCATGCTGCGCGTATTTCGGTACGGCATATTGCCGTGCATGAAAGTGAAGTGGTTGACTGGGAAGAGCATATTATCAACCGCCCGCGCTGGTACGGTAAATAGACGTTCAGAGTGGGTATGATAAGCAGAAAAGCTCCGCGAAGGCGGAGCTTTTTTTTAACGTGAGAACAGGTCGCGTCTTTTAGGTTTGCAGGGCTGACCTATCAGCACCAGCACACCAACAACCAGGTATGCGGCAAAGATGCCTACCAGCCACTGCGGCATACCCAGGGTCAGAAATGACCAGGACTTCTCTGCACAGTCGCCGCTGGCGACAAACACGGAAGGTAACCATTTATCCAGCGGCAGCCAGGACGGAAAGCGGGCGGCAAAATCACAGGTCGCAAACGGAGAGGGATGCAACTGAATCATGGTATGTTCCCACGCCAGTCGCAGGCCTTCCCATGCGCTGTATAACCAGATCAGAATAGCGGCCCAGCGCAAAGGTGATTTCGGTGCGATAGCGCCGACGATACCCGCCCCCATAATGCCGAACAGGGCACAGCGTTCATAAATACACATCACACACGGCTTCAGCAGCATCACATGCTGAAAATAGAGCGCGGTCATCTCAAGAGCGAAAGCGGTCAGTGCCATCAGCAACCAGGCGCCCCGGCCACGGGAGCAGCTATTCAGGTATCTCAACATTAGTTTATCCGTCTGGAATACATTTAGACGGCAGTGTAAACGAAAAGCGTCTGCAATCCAGCCAGGAGGGAAAAATTTAAGCAGGAAAGTGACTTAAAATAATGTTTCCGATGATAAACGAAGGTCTGTGGACAGGCTGTATTGTGGTTTCGCTGCCAGGACGGCAATGTCATATTTTTTGCAGACGATCGTCTTTTCCCTGGCAGCCAGGCTAGGTGATGCCTGGTGCCTCTGGTATGATGAGCCGAATTTTTGACGTAATGAACGCAACGGAAGAAGAACGCTATGGTTATTAAGGCGCAGAGCCCTGCGGGTTTCGCGGAAGAGTACATCATTGAAAGTATCTGGAATAACCGTTTCCCTCCGGGTTCAATTCTGCCCGCTGAACGCGAACTCTCCGAACTGATAGGTGTCACCCGAACCACACTACGAGAAGTCTTACAGCGCCTGGCGCGCGATGGCTGGCTGACCATTCAGCACGGCAAACCGACCAAAGTGAATAATTTCTGGGAAACCTCCGGATTAAGTATTCTGGAAACACTGGCCCGTCTCGATCATGACAGCGTACCGCAGTTAGTGGATAACCTGCTGTCAGTTCGCACCAATATTTCGTCTATCTTTATTCGTCGTGCTATCCGTACTTACCCGGATAAAGCGCGTGAAGTGCTGGAAACCGCAAGCCACGTGGACGACCAGGCGGAAGCCTATACCAATCTCGATTACAGCATCTTCCGTGGGCTGGCGTTCGCCTCGGGTAATCCTATTTACGGTTTGATCATCAATGGATTGAAAGGACTGTATACGCGCGTTGGGCGTCACTATTTCTCCAACCCGGAAGCGCGACGTCTGGCACAGGCTTTCTATCAGCAACTGCTGAATATCCTTCATACCCAGCAATATGACCTGATTGTAGACAGCGTGCGCGACTATGGTCGTCGCAGCGGGGAAATCTGGCATGCCATGCAGACCAGTATGCCAACCGATCTGCCGCCTGCTCGCCGTTAAGTCGATAAAAAGGGCTGACCTCTTTATGCGGTCAGCCCGAAGAAACAGAAAAAGAGGGCGACCCATTGGCGGGTCGCCCTCTTCACATTGAGGCTGACCTCAGATCAGATAGTGGTGCCCGGGCGGGGCGGGCAGCGTTCGAGGATCTCCACTGTGCCATCATCGTTCTGTTGTTCCAGATTGATGTCAAAGCCCCACAGACGATGTACATGCTTCAACACTTCCCGACGACTCTTATCCAGCGGTGCGCGGTTATGCGGAACATAGCGTAAGGTCAGCGATCGGTCCCCACGCAGATCCACGTCATAAACCTGTATATTCGGTTCGAGATTGCTCAAATTATATTGAGCGGAGAGCTGCTGACGGATCGCCCGGTAGCCCGCTTCATCATGAATGGCCGCAATTTCGAGGAAATTATTGCGATCGTCATCCATCACCGTGAACAGGCGGAAATCGCGCATGATCTTCGGTGAAAGGAACTGGCTGATAAAGCTCTCGTCCTTAAACTCCTTCATCGCAAAGTGTAGGGTATCCAGCCAGTTAGAACCGGCAATATCCGGGAACCAGTGACGATCTTCTTCCGTTGGCTCCTCGCAGATGCGCTTAATATCCTGGAACATCGCAAAGCCAAGCGCATACGGGTTGATACCGTTATACCACTGGCTGTTGTAAGGGGGTTGGAAGACCACATTGGTGTGGCTATGCAGGAACTCCAGCATAAAGCGCTCAGAAACTTTCCCTTCGTCATACAGGTGATTAAGAATGGTGTAGTGCCAGAACGTAGCCCATCCCTCATTCATCACCTGAGTCTGTTTTTGCGGGTAGAAATACTGGCTGACCTTTCTGACAATGCGCAGACATTCACGCTGCCAGGGTTCCAGCAGCGGCGCATTCTTCTCCATAAAGTACAGCAGGTTTTCCTGTGGTTCGGATGGGTAGCGCGTGTTGGCGAATTGCGCTTCCTCGCGCTCACGCCGTGGCAAGGTGCGCCACAGCATGTTCACCTGGCTTTGCAGGTACTCTTCACGGCTCTGTTGCCGCGCTTTCTCTTCCTGCAAGGAGATTTTTTGCGGACGTTTGTAGCGGTCAACGCCATAATTCATCAGCGCATGGCAGGAGTCGAGCAGCCGTTCCACGTTTTCCACTCCGTAGCGCTCCTCACACTGCGTAATGTAGTTACGGGCGAAGATCAGGTAGTCGACGATGGAGCTGGCATCCGTCCAACTGCGGAACAGATAGTTATTCTTGAAGAAGGAGTTGTGACCATAACAGGCATGCGCCATCACCAGCGCCTGCATCGTCATGGTATTTTCTTCCATCAGATAGGCAATACACGGATTGGAGTTGATGACGATTTCATAGGCCAGACCTTGCTGGCCGTGCTTATAGCGCTGTTCTGTCTCGATAAATTTCTTACCGAATGACCAGTGTGCATAGTTGATTGGCATCCCGACACTGGAATAAGCATCCATCATCTGTTCGGAGGTGATGACCTCAATCTGATGCGGGTAGGTATCCAGTCGGTAGGATTTAGCGACGCGGTCGATCTCCTTGAGATACACATCAAGCAGGTCGAAGGTCCAGTCTGGTCCATCATCGAGTCGTTTGCTGTCCTTAATCGGATCGTCAAAGATCGTGGTCATAGCGCACCCCTTTTTATAAAACCGGATTACCTTACGGCAGAATGTCCGTTTTCATCTCGGCTCACCCGCACAAATGAGGCGCTGATAAGCCTGGAATTAAAGCCAATATCTCAATGATAGTTCACTGTCTCGTATCCCTCTCGTTAAAACAATTGAAATCTTCGATACAAAATCCAGTGCTGTTTAAAAAAAGATTTTTACGTAACAATAAATTCATAAAAACATGCATTTTGCAGGATAATATCCTGTTTATAGCATTAAGTTATGACAGGGTGGGATTGTTCTGGTGTTTGCGCATATATGCTGTGATTAAATTATTATCTGCTACTTAATGTATTAAACCAGAGGTTTTGACTGAATTAAGCTGGGCATCTTGTTTTTATTTACCTGGAGGGTAAAAAAGATGTGAAATATGTCAGCGTAATGTGAGTGTTATCACTGGTGTTTTCATCCATGTTGATGTCGAATGTCCAGTGCATAATTCTATAATGTGTCTCTATGAGGTGGGTATGCGAGTTGTCATTCTGGGTAGTGGCGTGGTGGGTGTGGCAAGTGCGTGGTATCTGGCGCAGGCCGGACATGAGGTGACGGTAATCGATCGTCAGCCCGCAGTAGCACTGGAAACCAGTGCGGCGAATGCAGGGCAGATATCACCCGGATATGCCGCCCCCTGGGCGGCACCGGGTGTGCCGTTTAAAGCCGTAAAATGGATGTTCCAGCGCCATGCTCCACTCGCGATCCGCCTTGATGGCAGCCGCTTCCAGTTGGAATGGATGTGGCAGATGTTGCGTAACTGCGATATGCGCCATTACCAGCAGAATAAAAGCCGCATGGTGCGAATTGCGGAATACAGCCGTGACTGCCTCAAAGCATTGCGCCAGGAAACGGGCATTGCCTATGAAGGGCGTCAGGGAGGAACATTGCAGTTATTCCGCACCGCGCAGCAGTTTGACAGTGCAGCGAAGGATATCGCGGTCCTGAAAGAGGCCGGAGTCCCCTACGAGCTGCTGGAGGCCACGCAGCTGTTGCAGGCAGAACCGGCACTGGCGGCAACCCAGCACAAGTTGACGGGCGGTTTACGCTTGCCCAATGATGAAACCGGTGATTGCCAGTTGTTTACCCAGCGTCTGGCGGCGATGGCGGCAGACGCGGGAGTCACCTTCCGTTTCAATACCTCTGTCGATGCTCTGGTACAGGATGGTAATCGCATCAGCGGCGTCAAATGTGGCGGCGAGATGGTGACTGCGGATGCTTATGTGGTGGCATTCGGGTCATTCTCGACGGCGCTGTTAGAGGATATTGTTAAGGTGCCTGTTTACCCCCTAAAAGGGTATTCACTGACGATACCGATCAAAGATGCGGCTGCGGCACCGATTTCAACGGTGCTGGATGAAACCTATAAAGTGGCGATCACCCGTTTTGACGATCGTATTCGTGTGGGGGGAATGGCAGAAATTGTCGGATTTAACACCAAACTGTTACCGGCACGCCGTCGCACGCTGGAAATGGTTGTCGGCGATCTCTTCCCGCAAGGTGGGTATATTGAGCAGTCGGTTTTCTGGAGTGGTTTACGCCCAATGACACCCGACGGCACGCCAATTGTAGGTCGTACCCCGTTGAAAAACCTGTTCCTTAATACCGGACATGGTACTCTTGGCTGGACAATGGCCTGTGGTTCAGGGCAGCTTCTTGCGGATATTATTAGCGGTGTGACACCCGCGATTTCCGCTGACGATCTGTCTGTCATGCGCTATCTGCCAGGTTTTATTCCGGCGCCGGCTCGCTCACTGCACAGTGCCAATGTTCGCTAACTCATCGTATTTTTTTACAAGGAGAGAGTATGTCTCGTCCTATTCTCGCAACGATTAATCTCGCTGCGCTGAGGCAAAATCTGGCAGTAGCGCGCCAGGCGGCGGGTGGTTCGCGCCTGTGGTCAGTCGTGAAGGCGAATGCCTACGGACACGGTATTGCGCGAGTCTGGCAGAGTCTGGTGGAAACGGATGGTTTCGCCTTGCTCAACCTGGAAGAGGCTATTCTGTTACGCGAACAGGGCTGGAAAAAACCGATCCTGCTGCTGGAGGGCTTCTTCCATCAGGATGAACTGGCGATTATTGACCAGTATCGCCTGACCACCAGCGTTCACAGTAACTGGCAAATTCAGGCGCTGGCAAAAGCCAGGCTCTCGGCGCCACTGGATATTTATCTCAAAATGAACAGCGGTATGAACCGACTGGGCTTCCAGCCCGATCAGGTGCATAACGCGTGGCAAAAATTACGTTCCCTGGATAACGTTGGTGAAATGACGCTGATGGCCCACTTTGCTGACGCTGAAACCAGTGAAGGTATTGCCGGACCCTTGCAGCGCATTGAGCAGGCGGCTGAAGGGCTGAATTGTGCGCGTTCGCTGGCGAACTCCGCGGCTACGTTGTGGCATCCGCAAACGCATCATGACTGGGTACGTCCCGGTATTATCCTGTATGGCGCATCCCCCAGCGGCCAGTGGCAGGACATTGCCAGCAGTGGTTTGCAACCCGTGATGACATTGACCAGCGAAGTGATCGGCATTCAGCAGCTGACGGCGGGTTCTGCTGTTGGATACGGCGGCCAGTACCGTGCATCAGGTGAACAGCGTATCGGAGTGGTAGCTTGCGGCTATGCTGATGGTTATCCCCGTCATGCGCCGACCGGAACGCCGATTTTGGTTGATGGTGTGATGACGCAGACGGTCGGGCGGGTTTCAATGGATATGATCACTGTCGATTTAACCCCGTGCCCTCAGGCGGGCATAGGTAGCCAGGTTGAGCTGTGGGGCAACAACGTCAAAATTGATGATGTGGCCGCCGCCGCCGGCACCGTTGGCTATGAGCTGATGTGCGCGCTCGCCCCCCGGGTGCCGGTGATCGTTGAATAATCTTAGAGCGAGGTCAGCGTACCGCGCACATTTTTACTGATACGCCAGGCGGTCAGTGCCAGCAGCGCACCGGCCGCCATCATCAGTGCCAGCGCGGATTTCTCCGCAATCGGTAGCGCCATCACTAACAGACCCGCCGACGATCCTCCCGCCATCTGAATAAAACCTGCCAGTGCAGAGGCGACACCGGCCTGCTGCTGATAAGGCTCCAGGGCGTAGCTGGTTGCAGGTCCCACGGTGAAGGCCAGTCCGGCAACGGAGATAGCAACGGGCAGCATATACAGCGCCCAGTGTGTCTGCATGGCCGCCGGGAACAGCATCACACCGCCCATTAACGTTATCGCACCAATCGTCATCGCCAGTGCGCCAATTGCCAGACAAATCGGGCGACCCAGTTTTCGGATCATCTTATTCACCAGCACGCTGACCAGCATAATCCAGAAGCCGTTAGCACCAAACGCGATGGAGAATTGCAGTGCGCTGAGTTTGCCTTCGGTCATCAAAACCTGCGGAGCCAGAGAAACATAGGTCAGCACCATACCCAGTGCGCCCGCGTTGGCAAAAGCAAAGGCGAGGAAACGCGGCTGACGCAGAATTTGCCAGTACTGACGCACGGGTAAACCTTTCACCTTTTGCGTATCAGCAGGGCGGGTTTCCGGCAGGAACAGCATCACCAGTACGGCAATAAACAGCGCATAACCGGTCAGGAACCAAAAGTTCGCCCGCCAGCCAAATGCATCGGCCAGGAAGCCACCCAGCATCGGTGCCAGGGCCGGGACGATATTTAACGCGCCGTTTAAGAATCCATAAGCACGCGCCGCTTCTTCACCATTAAGACGGTCGCGTACGCCGCTGAACGCCACGACGGCGGTACAGCACACGGCACAGCCCTGAATGACACGGGCGCTGAGGAACTGCGGCCAGCCGGTGGCGGTGGCGGCCAGGATGCTTCCGGTGACATACAGCAGAAGACCAATCAGCGCGATGGGTTTACGGCCCAGATTATCCACCAGCGGTCCGGCGATAATTTGCCCCAGGCCCATCACCAGTAAAAACAAAGGGATCGTTGTCTGGATGGCAGAAACGGGCGTATTCAGACCGAGAGCAATATCGGGCAGCGTGGGCAAATAGAGGTCAATGCCTAACGGTGCAAGCAGCACCAGGCTGAGTAACAGTAGCGTAAATTTTTGCATAGCAGGTGTGGCGTCCAGATTAAAGCAAGCCGGACAGGGTAGAGATAACAGAGGGAAAAGAAAAGGAGAAAGTGATAAAAGCGCTCGGGGATGTGGCCATCGTCATTGCCGGATGCCGGCAATGACGATGGCTGGCACTGTTCAGCTCAGGTTAGTACGCGCCGTCGCGGCGCAGTACCACACCGGCTGTTTTGAACAGAATGGCGATATCGGTCCACAACGCCCAGTTTTTGACATACCAGGAGTCGAAGTAAACACGGGTGTCATAGTCGATATCGTTACGACCGCTCACCTGCCACAGTCCTGTCATACCCGGTTTAGCCATCAGGTAGTAATCCACGTCACCGGCATAACGCTCCAGTTCTGCTTCAATCACCGGACGTGGGCCCACCAGACTCATCTCACCACGAATGACGTTCCACAGCTGCGGCAGTTCATCCAGGCTGGTCTTACGCAGAAATGAGCCAATTTTGGTGACACGGGGATCGTTCTTCAGTTTAAAGTCTTTGTCCCACTCTGCGCGTGCTTCTTCACTGGTGGCCAACAGGGTTTCCAACACTTCCTTCGAGTTCATCACCATCGAACGGAATTTCAGGCATTTAAACTTCTTCGCATCCTGACCAACGCGCTCGTGACCGTAGATCGGGCTGCCGCCATCACGGCTGACCATCCAGCAGATCAAACCAAATGCCGGAGCAAGGAACAGCAACAGCAGTGAGGCCACCACAACGTCAAAGGTGCGCTTGAGGAAGCGTGAAGAGCGCTTCGCCAGATTATTGCTGACGCGCAGCAGCATCACTTCATGGCTAAAGATAAAGGACATATCCGTACCGTACAGCGGCACGCCACGTAGCGTTGGCACCACGGAGACTGAGCGGCACTTTTTCTTCGACAGCAGTTTCAGCCATTTATCGCGAATGGCGCGCTGGTCGTTCTCCATCGCTACAATAAACTGGGTGTTATCGAGGTCGACAGTCTCCCAGACAATATCTTTGTGTGTGATCACCGGGATGCCATTGAAACTATCAGCGCCGTTCTTTTCACCGCTCGGGGCAACGAAGGCTTTCACGTCGTAGCCCAGCAGCTCTTCGCTTTGCAGCGCGGCATAGGCTTCACGGGCATTTTTACCGGAACCAATGATGATGGTGTGTTTCTGCCACTGTCCCGCTTTCAGGATGGCATTCTTAACGCATGAGCGCAGGAGAGGCACCAGAATCAAGGCATACAGCCAGGTGAAACTCCAGAGCATGCGGGAGAAATCCCATTTGGAAAACGCAATCAGTGCCAGGTCTAACAGTGAAAAGATCACCAGCGTTTTAATAATGTCTTTTAATTCAAACCAGAAGGGTTTGCGGTAGGTATAGTGGCGCAGGCGCATCCAGAACCATGCGGTACATAATACTGACATAATGAATTGCGCGATAAAGCGGACTTCAACTTCTTGCGGCGGGATAAAAATATCCAGATTACCCCAAATACCCTGCAGCGTCGCTGCGGATAAAAACAGTGCCAGATTGATGGAGAGTAAATCTGAGAAACTTAACGCAACTTTCGCAATAATGTTTTTTCGTGTGCCGCTGAATGTCCGGCGACTTTCATTCAGTACCAGAGTACTTGCCATAATGCCTGCTCTCTTATCATGAGAAATCAATGACCTGACGAGGATAAAGCACGCGTCCAGGAGTCTCTTTAGTAAACCTTCTGGGTTTATCAGACTGACGTCGGTATTGCCATTATCGTAACTGTGTTCAGGGCAGCGGAGCGGTGGGAGATGAGATAACCACGCTATATCCGTCACATAATGAAGTGATAAGTATGCAGGAGTTATTTGAGTTAGTTAATACGGGATAATCCTAAAAGAAGATGAAAAATCAAACAGGGGATTAATCTTAAGCTTTGATGCTAAATGAAAGATATAAATAAAAAATATGACAATACGATAAACAAAAAATCACTATTTGATGAATCTGAAACCGCCAGGGTTAAATATGACGGTTTCAGATAAATCTTGTGGAGTGGGATTCGTGTTCTGAATGAAATCAGGAAAAATTATTCCCTTTCTTCCTGAACCCTGACGCCGATTTTGACGATCTCGTTAGCCTCTTTCTCAGCCACGGTCCAGACCATGTTTTTCCATTCCACCTGGTCACCGACCACGGGTGCGCCGCCAATCATCCCCAGCACCAGCTGTCCCAGCGTTTGCTGAGTATCAGAGCCCGCATCCAGTTCAATACCGTAAATCTCGGAGACATCGTGCAAGCGCGCATCGGCTTGCAAAATGAAGTCACCAAAGAAGCGTTGATCCAGCGACACCGGCGGGGACTGGCTGAACAGCTTGCCGAGTGCGGGCAGGTCACGCTCACGGCCAATGACGCACAGCACATCATTCTCTCTCAGGCGGGTGCTGCCGGACGGGTGTAACAGCAGGTTATCGCGGAACAACGCGGCAATACGCGTTTCTCGCGGCATTCTGAGGTCACGCAGCGCGGCACCCACACACCATTTGTCGGCACTGAGCTGATAAACAAACTGCTCCCAGGGATTCTCCGGGTGAATATCCAGACCGATGCGGGAAATAGGCGAAGCCATCGGCGGAACGACAACCCTGGCTTTGCGTGCTGCCCAGCCCAGTGACGTGCCCTGAACCATCAGTGACACCAGCACCACAAAGAAAGCAATGTTAAAGAACAGGGAGGCATGTGGCAGCCCGGCCATCATCGGGAAGACGGCCAGAATAATCGGCACGGCACCTCTGAGCCCGACCCAGCTAATAAAAATCCTTTCACGAATATTGAAACCGCGAAACGGCAACAGCCCAATCATTATCGACAGCGGGCGTGCGACCAGAATCAGGCAGAGTGATAACAACGTGGCCGGAATAGCGATGTGCCAGAGATCGATGGGATTGACCAGCAGGCCGAGCACAAGGAACATGCCGATCTGACTTAGCCACGCCATGCCGTCAAAGGTTTGCAAAATGCCATGACGGTTGCGAATAGGGCGGTTACCGAGCACAAAGCCGCACAGGTAGACGGCGAGGATGCCACTGCCTTCCAGAACGGTGGTGAGGGCGAAGACCAGAATGCCTCCGCTGACGGCAAGCAGTGGATAGAGACCGCTGGCCAGAGAGACACGGTTAATCAATTGCAGTAAGGCCCAGCCGCCGCCGAGCCCAAGCACAATGCCCAGTCCAAACTGCTGCACCAGGTGCACCACAAACATCCAGCTTAATCCGCTCTGGCCCTGCTGAATCATCTCAATCAGGGTGATGGTCAGGAATACGGCCATGGGGTCGTTACTGCCGGACTCAATTTCCAGCGTGGCGCTGACGCGCTCATTCAGGCCTTTACCGCCCAGCAGTGAAAACACCGCAGCGGCATCGGTGGAACCGATAATGGCCCCCACCAGAAAACCGTTCATCAGGTTGAGATCAAACAGCCAGGCGGCGGCAAGACCTGTCAGTCCCGCGGTGATCAGTACGCCCACCGTTGCCAGCGACAGCGCCGGACCGAGCGCCACTTTAAACGAACTGGCCTGGGTGCGCATACCGCCATCCAGCAGGATCACTGCCAGTGCCAGGTTACTGATCAGATAGGCCGCGGGGTAGTTGTCAAAGGCGATCCCCCCAATACCGTCCACACCCGCCAGCATACCGAGCGCCAGGAAGATAACCAGAATCGGGATACCCAGTTTCGATGAAAAAGAGCTGAGTAAAATGCTCGACGCAACCAGCACAGAACCAATAATGAACAAACTATAAATCGCGCTGGCTTCCAATGGGCATCTCTCCTGTGATGAGGAAAAAACCGCTTCACTCAGTGAAGGGGTCAAAATCTGTACGCAATTCATTTACGGACAGAAGAAAAGGTCAGTCAGAATAAAATATCGCAAAACAGCCAGAAGTAAATGCCGCTGAGTGCGACCAAAATGGGCTTTATTTGACGCATTAGCGATGCAGACTCGAAAAAAAGGCGTGAAAGCCAGATAAAAGCCTGGCAGGAGGGCAGTATGACACGGGTTAAAAGCGGGGAATGGACTATATACAAAATTTCTCAGCCGACGGCAGACGTCGGCTGAGGACAGACATCAGTAATTCTCTTCTGCCTGTTTGTGGAACAGAGCACGGAACACCGGATAGATATCTTCCGGTTCACGGATGTGCTGTATGGCAAAGTTATCGAAGGTCGATTGCAGATGTTCATATTCACGCCACAAGGTCTGGTGAGCGCGCCGGGTGATTTCGATATAGCTGTAGTAACGCACCACGGGCAGAATATTTTTTGCCAGGATTTCGTGACACAGCGGTGAGTCGTCGGCCCAGTTATCGCCATCGGAAGCCTGTGCGGCATAGATATTCCACTGGGTCGGGTCGTAACGTTCTTTCACGACTTCATCCATCAGTTTTAGTGCGCTGGACACGATCGTCCCACCTGTTTCCTGTGAGTAGAAAAATTCCTGCTCATCGACTTCTTTTGCCTGAGTGTGGTGACGTATATACACCACATCGACGTTTTTATAGGTCCTGCTGAGGAACAGATACAGCAGAATATAAAAACGTTTAGCCATATCTTTAGTGGCCTGGTCCATTGAACCCGACACGTCCATCAGACAGAACATCACGGCCTGGCTGGATGGCTCCGGGCGTTTTTCGAAGTTTTTATAGCGCAGGTCAAAGGTATCAATAAAGGGCACGCGTTTGATGCGGGCACGCAGCTCTTCAATTTCTTTCCGCAGCCGATCTTCTTCCAGCAACTGAGCCGGCTCACTGTTTTCAACCAGCAACAGCGATTCTTCCAGTTCGGCCAGCAGACGCCGTTTCCCCGCCGTCATGGCGGTACGCCGCGCCAGCGAATTTTGTAATGAGCGCACCACGCTGATATTGGCCGGTACACCGTTAGCGGTATAGCCCGCACGGTGGGTTTTATACTCATTGAGCTGACGATGCTGATTCTTTTTCAGATTCGGCAATGCGAGATCTTCAAACAGCAAATCGAGATATTCATCTTTCGAGATATTGAAGACAAACTCATCCTGGCCTTCACCATCCTTTCCGGCATTACCCTGACCACTGCCGCTCCCTCCGCCACCGCCCTGTGGGCGCTCCACGCGGTCATTCTGGACGAAGTGGTCATTACCTGGATGAACGCGATGGCGCTGGCCGCCGCGTCCCTGATGGAAACTCGGTTCGTTAATATCTTCAATTGGAATAGAGACGGATTCACCGCTCTCAACGTCGGTAACCGAACGCTTATTAATGGCCTCGGAGATCGACTGTTTGATTTGCGATTTATAGCGGCGCAAAAAGCGCTGACGATTGACCGCGCTTTTGTTTTTACCGTTAAGACGCCGATCGATAAAATAGGCCATAGCTCCCCCAAACAGTGTTGCCAGACGGGTCAGGGCATCAGCCCTGACCCGTCTGGATGCGACTTCCGAATCAGGACGATTTTCTTACGCGCAAATACCATTCGCACAGCAGGCGAACCTGTTTGCGGGTGTAGCCTTTTTCCATCATACGGTCGACAAAATCGTCGTGTTTTTTCTGTTCGTCGGTGGATGTTTTAGCGTTAAACGAAATGACCGGGAGCAGCTCTTCGGTGTTCGAGAACATTTTCTTCTCGATCACGGTGCGCAGCTTCTCATAGCTGGTCCAGTTCGGATTACGGCCATTATTATGAGCACGGGCGCGCAGAACAAAGTTGACGATCTCATTACGGAAGTCTTTCGGGTTGCTGATCCCGGCCGGCTTCTCAATTTTTTCCAGCTCTGCGTTCAGGGACTCACGGTCAAACAACTGCCCGGTATCCGGATCACGATACTCCTGATCTTGAATCCAGAAGTCAGCGTAGGTCACATAGCGGTCGAAGATGTTCTGACCATATTCAGAGTAAGATTCCAGGTACGCCGTCTGAATTTCTTTACCAATAAACTCGGCATATTTCGGGATCAGGTAGCCTTTCAGGTGTTCAAGGTATTTCTCAGCCTGTTCCTGCGGGAACTGCTCACGATCGATCTGCTGTTCCAGTACATAGAACAGGTGCACCGGGTTAGCTGCGACCTCAGCATGGTCGAAGTTGAACACACGGGAGAGAATTTTGAAGGCGAAGCGGGTAGATAACCCGTTCATCCCTTCGTCCACACCTGCGTAATCGCGGTATTCCTGGTAGGATTTCGACTTAGGATCGGTATCCTTCAGGCTTTCACCGTCGTAGACGCGCATTTTCGAATAGGTACTGGAGTTTTCCGGCTCTTTCAGGCGCGACAGAATCGAGAAGCGAGCCAGTGTTTCCAGCGTACCCGGCGCGCAAGGTGCGTGGGTCAGTTCACTGTTAACCAGCAGCTTGTCGTAGATTTTGATCTCTTCCGACACGCGCAGGCAGTAAGGCACTTTGACAATGTAAACACGGTCAAGGAACGCCTCGTTATTCTTGTTGTTACGGAATGTCACCCACTCAGATTCGTTGGAGTGCGCGAGGATTATCCCGTTAAACGGCAGGGCAGAGATCCCTTCAGTCCCGTTATAGTTCCCTTCCTGGGTGGCCGTCAGCAGCGGATGCAGCACCTTGATAGGCGCTTTAAACATTTCAACGAACTCCATAATCCCCTGGTTCGCCCGGCATAACGCTCCGGAATAACCATAAGCATCAGGATCGTTTTGCGCGTGGTTTTCCAGTTTACGGATATCCACTTTACCCACCAGCGCCGAAATATCCTGGTTGTTTTCATCGCCAGGTTCGGTTTTGGCAATCGCGACCTGTTCAAGAATCGACGGCCAGACCTTCACGACCTTGAAGCGGGTGATATCACCACCGAAATCGTGCAGGCGTTTGGCGGCCCACGGCGACATGATGGTGCCAAGGTAACGACGTGGAACGCCGTATTCTTTTTCAAGAATGTTGGCATCTTCCTGCGGATTAAACAGGCACAGCGGATGGTCATTCACCGGGCTGCGTTCGCCATCTGCCGTGAGCACATAGATGGGCACACGCTGCATCAGTGATTTCAGACGTTCGGCCAGAGAGGATTTCCCGCCACCGACCGGGCCCAGCAGATACAGGATCTGTTTTTTCTCTTCCAGGCCCTGTGCCGCATGTTTCAGGTAGGAAACGATTTGCTCAATCGCATCCTCCATACCATAAAACTCTTCGAATGCAGGATAGCGCGCAACAACACGATTAGAGAACAGGCGGGAAAGGCGTGGCTCCAGCGCGGTATCCACCATTACTGGCTCACCAATAGCCATTAACAGTCGTTCCGCCGCATTGGCGTATGCACTGCGATCTTGCCGGCAAACCGTAAGAAATTCCTGCAGTGTGAACTCTTCGTCCTTGGCAGCTTCATAGCGCTGACGGTAGTGATCGAATATATTCATGGCGATGCCCGTCCTTTCGTTTTTAGCACAGGTACCAGGAGCCTAAGTTTGGTCAGCCCCTGAAGGAACTTACAGTGAGTACAGCAACCCTTATGCCAACCTGACTTTTTTTATCGGGAAACACAAAAATGCTGGTCACTCTGCTCGTTGGAATTTAGCGTCTTATAAATAAGCGTAGATCGCATTTAGGAAATTTCCTGATTTGCTGAGCATTTTCAATGAAATTTCAATAACAAAGTTATAAACCAGCTATACCATCCCCTTAGTGGATGCGGGCTGACGGGTTTTTGTAAACCTCAACAACTGGCATCTGCAACCGCATTCTTTCGGGTTATTGATTATATGTGCTACTAATAATGTAAATGTATGACTCAATACGACCATACTGTTTAGACTAATGACCGATTGTTATATTAATGGACTGAATAAATTGTGAACCAATTCAAACTTACAGCGCTTACTGCACTTTTACCTGTCTGTTTTGCTGCGCCTCTCGCACAAGCCAATCCGTTAACGTTGGGCGCGTCGCTGCTCTATAGCCAGAGCCCTTATAAAAGCGGTCAGGACCGTTACTATCCGGTTCCCATCATCAATTATGAGGGCGACAGCTTCTATATCCGTAGCCTTCAGGCCGGGTATTTCCTGTGGAAAGACCAGCAGGACCAGCTGTCTCTGACCGTCCTTGGTTCGCCGCAGAACTATGATCCGGATGATGTCGATGACGGGGATATGAAATCGCTGAATAAGCGCCATATGACCCTGATGGGTGGCCTGGCGTATCGTCACTCAGCCGACTGGGGCATCGTGCGCACCACGCTGGTGGGTGACATGCTGGACAACAGTAACGGCATTATCTGGGACCTGACCTACCTGTATCGCTTTGAATTCGGCCAGTTTAACCTGACACCGGGTATCGGCGCGTTATGGAACAGCTCAAACCAGAACGGGTATTATTATGGTATCTCGTCAGCGGAATCCCGCCGCAGCGGGCTGGATCGTTACGATCCGGACAGCAGCTGGAGCCCGTACGTTGAGTTGACCGCAGGCTGGGCCATCAGTCAGAACTGGAATGCGACCCTTTCAGGTCGTTACAGCCGTCTTGCTGATGAAATTAAAGACAGCCCGATGGTGGACAGAGATTCACAGATGTTGTTGTGGACCGGGGTAAGCTATACCTTCTGATGCCATCACTCTGCACTAAAAAAGGGCGCTCTGCGCCCTTTTTTATCATGGTGGCGCCCTAAAAAAGTGCATGGAGAGAAAGATGAACCGAGTCGTCACGTTTGCCGATGGCACCGAGCTGCCTGTGATAGGTCAGGGTACATGGTTTATGGGGGAAGACGCTGCTCAACATCATCAGGAGGTCGCTGCTTTGCAAGCCGGGCTGGAGCGGGGTCTGAAGCTGATCGATACCGCCGAGATGTATGCCGATGGCGGCGCTGAAAGGGTGGTGGGTGAGGCCTTGCGCGGGCGTCGTGACCAGGCGTATCTGGTCTCCAAAGTTTATCCGTGGAATGCCAGTGAGGTGGATGCTGTTGATGCCTGTGAGCGCAGCCTGACACGCTTGAACACCGATTATCTCGATCTCTATCTTCTGCACTGGCGGGGAAATATTCCGCTGGAAGAGACGCTACGTGCGATGCAAACACTGCAACAACAGGGAAAAATTCGCCGCTGGGGGGTGTCTAATTTTGACAGCGATGATCTCCACGAGTTACTTGCTGAAGAAGGCGGCGCGCAGTGCGCTACTAACCAGGTGCTTTACCATCTGGCATCCCGTGGAATTGAGTATGATTTGCTGCCTGACTGTCAGCAGCTGGCGATGCCGCTGATGGCTTATTGCCCCCTGGCGCAGGCGGGTCGATTACGCACAGAGCTGATGAGTCACCCGACGCTGACCCGAATTGCACAACAAAAGGGCATCAGCATGGCGCAGCTGCTGCTGGCGTGGGTGATCCGTAAAGAAGGAGTGATGGCGATCCCGAAAGCGAGCAGCATTGCGCATGTTGATGACAATGCTGCGGCGCTCGGGGTGGTACTGACCAGCGAGGAACTGGCACTGATCAATCAGGCATTCCCACCGCCAGAAACAAAGCAACCGCTGGATGTGGTCTGAGTCCGGGGCAGGCAGAGCAGGGGCGGCCCGAAAAGGGTCACTCCGGTCTATTCTTAACGCTTACTGCGCACCCGGAAGGTGGTCGCCAGGCGGGCAGGTTGTTCACCCGCGCTTTTCATCGGCTGACTGACATGGGCCGTTTCCACGCACACCATGGTCTTAAAACCTTCGTTAGCCATATCACTCATACTGCATGACAGCTCCGCGCCGGGATTCCATGTGACAACGTCACTTTGATGATGGTGGTAAACCTCAATTACACGCTGACCCGTCTTATCGTCAATCACGCTGCAATCTGCCGGTTGGGTATAGATGCGGTCAATGCGTTGCGGGTAGGTTTGCTTACCTTCCGCTGAGGTGCCGGTGACTCCGTTGTTGACCTTGTCGATATAACTCGGACCTAGGCCGCTGACTTCAACACCGGCGATGTCAGCCACTTCAAAGTAGCTGTGCAGTGCGGCGGTGGCATCGAAGTCACCGTGGGCTTCCAGTTCAATCTCACAGCGATCGCTGAAGCGGAAACGGGCAAACAGCGTAAAATCGTGCGGCCAGAATTTCTTCGTTTGTTCACTGCTTTTTAATTCGAAGGTCAGCATCACGCTGTTTTCATTTTCATCGTGAGCGGTCAGCGTCCACGGCAGGATACGGGCAAAGCCATGCGCAGGTTCGCCAGCCGGGCCAAACCACGGCCAGCAGATCGGCACACCACCGCGGATAGCTTTACCCACATTCCAGGCGGTTTTATCGCTTAACCAGATCACCGGTTTTTCACCGGCAGGTTGCCAGGCAATCAGCTGGGCACCCTGTAACGTCACGGCAGCACGCACTTTAGGATGCGCCACGACGACAACGGGTAATTCGCCAACCTGACGCTGAGAGAGGTAAGGGGTAATCTGGTTAATCACGGGCAGTGAAAAGAGTTTCTCGTTCATGAGTCAGCCTTCTGAAATTTAACCATAAAAAAAGGGCGACTTCCGTCGCCCTCAGTCTCATTCACGTCGCTTATTTAGCGATGTGAGCAACCAGGTCCAGGACCTTGTTGGAGTAACCAGTTTCGTTATCGTACCAGGAAACCAGTTTAACGAAAGTATCGCTCAGTGCGATACCCGCTTTCGCATCGAAGATAGAAGTCAGTGTTTCACCGTTGAAATCGGTAGAAACTACTTCGTCTTCGGTGTAACCCAGAACGCCTTTCATCTCGCCTTCGGCAGCCGCTTTAATCACAGCACAAATTTCTTTGTAAGATGCTGGTTTAGCCAGACGTGCAGTCAGGTCAACAACAGAAACGTTAGGAGTAGGAACGCGGAACGCCATGCCGGTCAGTTTGCCGTTCAGCTCAGGAATCACTTTACCTACCGCTTTAGCAGCACCGGTAGAAGAAGGGATGATGTTCTGAGATGCGCCGCGGCCGCCGCGCCAGTCTTTGTGAGACGGGCCATCAACGGTTTTCTGAGTCGCGGTAGTTGCGTGAACAGTGGTCATCAGTGCTTCAACGATACCGAAGTTGTCGTTGATCACTTTAGCCAGTGGTGCCAGGCAGTTGGTGGTACAGGACGCGTTAGAAACGATATCCTGGCCAGCATATGACTTGTGGTTTACACCCATAACGAACATTGGGGTGTCATCTTTAGATGGGCCAGTCAGTACAACTTTCTTCGCGCCAGCTTCGATGTGTTTACGTGCAGTTTCGTCAGTCAGGAAGATACCGGTCGCTTCTGCAACCACATCGACGCCTACTGCATCCCACTTCAGGTTAGCCGGGTCACGCTCAGCGGTAACACGGATGGTTTTGCCGTTAACAACCAGATGGCCGTCTTTGACTTCCACGGTGCCTTTGAAACGGCCGTGAGTTGAGTCGTATTTCAGCATGTAAGCCATGTACTCTGCGTCCAGCAGATCGTTGATTGCAACGATTTCTACATCAGAACGTTCCTGAGCAGCACGGAAAACGATGCGACCGATACGGCCAAAACCGTTGATACCTACTTTGATAGTCATATATTCCACCAGCTTGTTGATAGTGAATAAAAGGTTGGCTGTAAAATTACAAAAACCATACCAGGCGTCAAGCGGAATCGTGTCAATTGTTGCGACAAATCAAACTGTCGACCAGGAATTATTCAACACAAAACCTATTTCTTGACGCATGAACACCATTGATCTTGGGGCAAGTTGCCCGGATATAAAGGGGTGATGGATCCAAAGGGTGATCTGCGTCACAAATTCAACGCTGACTGGATCACCTTGTGCACCCGATACGAAAAATTCACCTGCTCTTGTTAAGTATTTGTTAGAATACTAGCCGATAATTTCAGAATAACACTGCCAGAGAGTCTAACATGGCTAAAGATGATACACCTTTCTCACCCGAAAATGTGTTAACCGAGATGCAGCGCTACGTGACCCAGCAGCGCGGCACAGAACCGCCGTATTCCGGCAAATTGCTGCATAACAAGCACGAAGGCATTTATCACTGCCTGGTTTGCCAGGCACCGTTGTTTCTGTCCGGGTCAAAATATGATTCAGGCTGCGGCTGGCCCAGCTTCTATGAGCCCTACAGTGATGATGCGATTCGCTATCTGGAAGATGACACTCATGGCATGCAACGCATTGAAATCCGATGCGGAAGCTGTGATTCTCACCTTGGTCATGTGTTCCCGGATGGCCCACAGCCGACGGGTGAGCGCTTCTGCGTCAACTCCGCTTCGTTGAGTTTTACTGACGAAGACGGCAACAGTACTCAGGGCTAGGAGTCGCGATGGAACTGGATGAAATGATTGCCAGTATGACACCAGACGTGTATCAGCGACTGGTGACGGCGGTAGAGACTGGCAAGTGGGCTGATGGCGTGGCACTGACGCCGGAGCAGAAAGAGAACAGCTTACAATTAGTCTTGCTGTGGCAGGCGCGTCACAATGAAAACCCGCAACATATGAGTGTCGCGAAAGGCGGGGAAATCGTGATGAAAAGTAAGAAACAGCTCAAAGAAGAGTTCGGGATCAGCGACGATGCGATCACGCGAATAAAACTCCAGTAAATTATTCCTTCCGGAATAATTCGTCCTGGTGGTATGACCGTGTGGGCCTCAGACCCGCCCGGTCATTTTGTAGCCTTTAGATAATTTTCGCGCCCGCCAGGGCCATTTCGGCCAGGGCTTTCTGGCTGTCATCAGCCTGCAAATTGACCCCACGGCATCCGGCGCTCACCAGAGTGACCTGATAGCCCAGCGCCAGTGCATCCAGCACGCTGTATTTAACACAGTAATCTGTTGCCAGCCCCATGACCGTCAGCGCCGTGATGCCGTTCTCCTGGAGCCAGGCATGTAACGGCGTCTGGTGACGCTGGCCGTTATCATAAAACGCACTGTAGCTGTCGATATCCGGATTCTCGCCTTTGCATACCTGCAGTGTCAGCAGCGCCTGGTTAAGCTGAGGGTGCAACTGCGCGCCGTGGCTGTGCTGCACGCAATGATCCGGCCACCACACTTGCGGCAGGCCGTGAAGCTCACCGAGGGTCCCAGGCTGCGTGCCAGCGCTGCTGGCAAAACTACCGTGCCCAGCCGGATGCCAGTCCAGCGTGGCAATCACCGGCTCACCGCGCTGGTGGAACTCGGCAGCGAGGCGGTTTCCCACCGCAATCGTCTGATCGCCGTCACTGACAGCCAGCGCGCCACCAGAACAAAAGTCATTTTGCAGATCAATCAACAACAACGCCTGGCGGTCACGCATCAGTTACTCCGTTGGATTAGTCCGGGGTGAGTTCACCACGCAGGTTTTGTTTCATCAGCTGACGAATTTCGTCACTGGTCAGGTCCTGGCTCAGAAGGAAGTGCAGTTTGGTCAGTGTAGCCTCAACGGTCAGGTCGGCACCACTCACCACGCCAGCCAGGGCCAGAGCGTTTCCGGTGGCGTAACCCCCCATATTGACCTTACCGGACATGCACTGCGTGAGGTTAACGACCACAATGCCGCGATCGGAAGCCTCTTTCAGCTCCTGCAGGAACTCTTTGTTCTGCGGAGCATTCCCGACGCCATAAGAACGCAGGATCAGTGCTTTTACCGGCTGTTGCAGGAAGTTACGCACCACGGCAGCAGAAATGCCCGGATAGATTGTCACCACGCCAATCGGCTGCGGTGTAATCGGATGCACGATCAGCGCTCCCTGGCCTGCAGGTGCGGCAGGGGTATTCAGACGACGAATATGGATACCGGCTTCCAGCAGCGGGGCGAGGTTTGGCGAATCAAACGCATTGAAACCGTCAGCGTGCGCTTTGGTGGTGCGGTTACCGCGATAAAGCGTGTTATTGAAGAATAACGTCACTTCGTTAATCGGATAATTTGCGGCAACAAACAGTGAGTTCAGCAGATTTTGCTGGCCGTCGGAGCGCAGTTGCTCCAGTGGGATCTGTGAGCCTGTCACAATCACCGGCTTGGCCAGGTTTTCCAGCATGAACGACAGCGCAGAGGCCGTAAAGGCCATGGTGTCGGTGCCGTGCAAAATGACAAAGCCATCGTAATTGTCATAATTCTGACGAATGTCATCCGCAATCGATTGCCAGTCCTGCGGAGTCATATCCGAGGAGTCAATCAGCGGCTGGTATTCATGGATGGTGAAATCAGGCATCTCCGGGCGGTGAAACTCCGGCATATTGGCCAGCTGACGTTGCAGATGGCCGGAGACCGGAATAAAGCCGTGTTCAGAGCGCTGCATACCGATCGTACCGCCCGTATAGGCGACGTAAATGGATTTCTTTTGCATTAGTAAACTCAAGACTTGCCAAAAAAGCGCAGTATAAGGGGAAAGGAGAGGAAAAGCAGCCCGACCAGATGGCGTCGGGCTGAATAGTGATCGCGGTCACCGCTATTTGACGTTACCGCAGCTCAGACAGAATGCGTAACGGTTCTGAGGATCATTCAGATCGTTCATCAGTCCTGGCTGATCCTTCATGGCATTCATCACATCCATCATTGGAGCGGGCAGCCAGGCTTTCAGCGTTTCAGGTAACGCCGCATGTGCAGAGGCATCGACCTGGCTGAACAGCACCTCAATCAGGCTGGGGTCATTCTGATACCAGCTGAGCTGCGGCTGCGTGAGTTTAGCCAGCTCTGCAGCTTTGGCGACGGCATCGTCAAAGTCACCCAGGGCATCGACCAGTCCGTTCGCTTTCGCGTCACTGCCGGTCCAGACATGGCCCTGTGCAATCTGGTCAATCTGTTCCGGTGTTTTGTTGCGTGACGTTGCCACCAGGTTAAGGAAGTTTTTATAGCCGTTCTCGATGCTTAACTGCATCAACTGCTGCACTTCCGTCGGCAGCGCCTTGGTGCTGGCAATATCAGCCAGCGGTGAGGTCGCTACGCCGTCCGTGTGCACGCCAATAGCATCCAGCGAGTTCTCAACGGTGTTGATCACGCCGAAAATGCCGATGGAGCCGGTCAGCGTATTCGGGCTGGCAATGATGTAGTTAGCCGGTGTAGAGACCCAGTAACCGCCTGAGGCTGCCATACCGCCCATCGAAACGACTACCGGCTTACCGGCTGCCTTCGCAGCTGCCAGCTCCTCACGGATAGTTTCAGAGGCCGTCACGCTGCCGCCCGGGCTGTTCACGCGGAAGACGATAGCTTTGATTTTCGGATCAAGGCGGGCATCACGGATTTCCATTGCAGTGGTGTCACCGCCCACGCTGCCTGGTGTCTCTTCGCCATCCATAATCGCGCCATTAGCCATGATCACCGCGATGTTGCCATCGGTGGTCGGGGCATTTTTCAGCGGATAGTCATAAATACTGGTGCCGTTATAGTCTTTCGCCTGTTTATCCCAGCCGAATGTTTTCACCAGTTGCTGATCCACGGTGGACGGAGAGGCCAGTTCATCCACCAGTTTGGCGTCTTTGGCATACTGAGCGGTATCGCCACCGACTTTCTGCAGGCCATCCAGCACGCCCTGTGCACCCGGGAAGACCTGATCTGCGGTGATCTGACGGTTGGCCGCCAGCGTATTCACATAGTTTTGCCACAGCTCACCGACCCAGCGGCTGTCGGCATCGCGTGCCGCAGGTGACATATCATCACGCAGGAAAGGCTCAACCGCTGATTTATAGGTCCCGACGCGGAAGACATGGGAACTGACTTTCAGTTTATCCAGCAGCGTTTTGTAGTAGAGACCATTGGTGGCAAAGCCATGCAGATCGACCGTACCCTGTGGGGAGAGGTAAATCTTATTCGCAAAACTGGCGAGATAATATTGTGCCTGGCTGTAGCTGTCGCCGGTAGCGTAGATCGGTTTGCCGCTGTCGCGGAACTCGCGCAGTGCCTTACCAATATATTGCAGTGACGGCTGGTCAGCGCCCGCAAAATTGCGCAGATCCAGTACCATGCCGGTAATTTTGGCATCGCCTTTGGCCTGGCGAATCGCATCCACCACGTCAAACAGTGAGTTTTCTTTCAGGCGATCGCTGCTGGCACCCAGCAGCTGGCGGCCCAGTTTACTCATGGTGTTGCTGACAGACGGTTTGTCGACCACCACACCGCTGAGGTCGACGGTCAGTGCGCCTTTCTGAACATCGGCAGGCGTACTGGCGCTGTTAAACTGGAACCAGAGACCCGCGCCCACCAGGATCAGTAGAATAAGGAAAAGGTTGAGAATAAATTCGCGTACGAAATTCAGCACCCGCCAAGTCCACTTAAAAAAATTAGCGATAATTCGCCACAAGACGCGCATAAACTCTCCATAATCGCAATGAAATACCCGATACGCGTGATGTCGATGACAGCGTAACCGCTAAACCGGGCCGTAATAGCTCACATCCTAATTAGCAGTGGCGTAATTGTCAGCAGGAAAAAGCGCAATGCTGTAACAAAACATCATCCTGTGCTAGTTTCTGCGGGATACAAATTATTATCAGGAGGAAGTTATGGACGCTCTGGAATTACTGGTTAACCGCCGCTCTGCATCCCGTCTGGCTGCGCCAGCTCCGACAGGTGAAGCGCTGGAAAACATTCTGCAGGCAGGTATGCGTGCTCCCGATCACGGCACCTTACAGCCGTGGCGTTTTATCATCATTGAAAATGAAGGGCGCGATCGCTTCAGTGCGCTGCTGGAAAACGTCTCGCGTGATGCACAGCTGGATGATAAAGCCATTGAAAAAGCGCAGCAGGCGCCGTTCCGTGCTCCGATGATTATTACCGTGGTGGCTCACTGTGAAGAGCACCCCAAAGTCCCGCACTGGGAGCAGGTGGTTTCTGCTGGCTGCGCCGTGATGGCAATGCAGATGGCCGCAGCGGCACAGGGTTTTAACGGCATCTGGCGCAGTGGTGCCTGGACAGAAGACGAAGCGGTACGCCAGGCATTTGGTTGCCGTGCACAGGATGCGATAGTCGGTTTCCTCTATCTGGGTACGCCGCAGTTGAAATCCTCTACCACTATCCAGTCGCCAGACAGCGCGCCATTCGTCAGCTATTTCTGAGTGATGCAGATGAACGAGAACACGATTCGTCTGACGCAGTACAGCCATGGAGCAGGCTGCGGATGTAAAATTTCCCCGGCGGTGCTGGATCGTATTCTGCACAGCGATCACCCGCTGCGCAAAGATCCCAATTTGCTGGTGGGAAATGAAACCCGCGATGATGCGGCCGTGTACGACCTGGGTAACGGCACCTCAGTGGTCAGCACCACCGATTTTTTCATGCCAATCGTCGACGATCCCTACGATTTCGGACGTATTGCTGCGACTAACGCCATCAGTGATATCTGGGCGATGGGCGGCAAACCGATTATGGCGATTGCCATTCTGGGCTGGCCGGTTAACGTACTGGCACCGGAAATTGCGCGTAGAGTGATAGAAGGTGGGCGCAACGTCTGTGAACAGGCGGGGATCAGCCTGGCGGGGGGGCACTCTATTGATGCGCCGGAGCCAATCTTCGGCCTGGCTGTCACGGGCATTGTCAATACCGACCAGGTAAAACGTAACAGCGAAGCCTTGCCGGGCTGCCGCCTTTATCTCACCAAACCCTTAGGGATTGGTATCCTGACCACCGCAGAGAAGAAATCGTTGCTGCGTCAGGAGCACCAGGGCCTTGCGACGGCCACCATGTGCCAGCTTAATCAGATCGGTGCGGCCTTCGCGGCTGAAGCGGGGGTCAGTGCCATGACGGATGTGACCGGCTTTGGTTTACTGGGGCATCTGAGCGAGATGTGTCAGGGTGCCGGATTGCATGCCGATCTGTGGTTCCACGCGATCCCGCGTTTGCCGGGCGTTGAAGAGTATATTTCCCTGGGATGTGTGCCTGGTGGCACCGGGCGTAACTTTGCCAGCTACGGTCAGTTGGTGGGGCCCATGAGCGATATGCAGCGTCATCTGTTGTGCGACCCGCAAACCTCGGGTGGCCTGTTACTCGCCGTTTTACCGGGCGCGGAAGCCGCCGTTGAGGCGATGGCGACCGCACATGCTATTTCGCTAACACCGATTGGCGAACTCCTGACGGCGCAGGCCGAAAGGGCCGTTATTGAAGTCAAACCCTGAGCAGGAATTCACCCCCGGATGCGTTTGTTTATTGCCGAAAAACCCAGCCTTGCCCGTGCTATTGCGGATGTCCTGCCGAAACCACATCGCCGTGGTGATGGTTATATTGCCTGTGGCCCCGACCAGGTGGTGACCTGGTGCGTGGGGCATCTGTTAGAACAGGCGCAACCTGACAGTTATAACAGCCGGTTCGCCCGCTGGTCGCTGGCGGATCTGCCTATTGTGCCGGAGAAGTGGCAGTTGAAGCCGCGACCATCCGTCGCCAAACAGCTCAATGTGATTAAAGGCTTGCTGGAGCAGGCCAGTGAAGTGGTTCATGCGGGGGACCCGGACCGTGAAGGTCAGCTCCTGGTCGATGAAGTGCTGGACTACCTCACCATGCCGGTAGAAAAGCGGGCAAAGGTACAACGCTGCCTGATTAACGATCTCAACCCGCAGGCGGTGGAAAGAGCCATTACGCGACTACGCGAAAACCGCGAATTTATTCCTCTGTGCGTTTCTGCGCTGGCGCGTTCACGCGCCGACTGGCTGTACGGCATCAATATGACGCGCGCCTATACCCTGCTGGGGCGTAATGCAGGCTACGATGGCGTACTGTCCGTGGGGCGTGTCCAGACACCGGTGCTCGGGCTGGTGGTCCGCCGTGATGAAGAAATTGAAAACTTCGTGGCGAAAGATTTTTTTGAAGTGAAAGCGCATATCGTTACGCCAAAGGATGAACGATTTGTCGCGTTGTGGCAGCCCAGTGACTCCTGTGAGCCTTATCAGGATGAAGAGGGGCGTTTGCTGCATCGCCCGTTGGCGGACCATGTAGTGGCGCGTATTGATGGCCAGCCCGCGCTGGTCACCAGCTATAACGACAAGCGTGAGAACGATACTGCACCGTTGCCGTTCTCATTGTCGGCATTACAGATTGAAGCGGGTAAACGTTTTGGGCTGAGCGCGCAGGTTGTTCTCGATACCTGTCAGCGTCTGTATGAAACCCATAAGCTGATCACTTACCCGCGTTCTGACAGCCGCTATCTGCCCGACGAGCACTTTGCCGGGCGTCAGGCGGTACTGAATGCCATCAATGCCCATCAGCCCGATCTGACACCACCCGCTGATTTCAACAGCGATCAAAAAAATCGCTGCTGGGATGATAAAAAGGTAGATGCTCACCACGCCATTGTCCCAACAGCACGCAGCAGCCGGGTCTCTTTGACGGAGAACGAACAGCAGATCTACCGGCTGATCGCCACCCAGTATCTGATGCAGTTCTGCCCGGATGCGGTCTATCGTAAGTGCGTGATCGAGCTGGATATCGCAGGCGGCAAGTTTGTGGCGAAGGCGCGTTTCCTTGCTGAAGCGGGCTGGCGTGCGCTGCTGGGCAGCAAAGAGCGTGATGAAGAGAACGATGGCACGCCGCTGCCCGTGGTGGCGAAGGGCGATGAGCTGCTGTGCGAGCGCGGGGAAGTGATCGATAAGCAAACCCAGCCGCCGCGCCCCTTCACCGATGCCACGTTACTGTCGGCGATGACGGGCATTGCACGCTTTGTTCAGGATAAAGATCTCAAGAAAGTGCTACGTGCGACCGATGGTTTAGGAACGGAAGCTACGCGCGCCGGCATTATCGAGCTGTTGTTTAAACGCACGTTCTTATTTAAGAAAGGGCGTTATATCCACTCCAGCCCGGCGGGACGCGCGTTAATCCATTCACTGCCGGAGATGGCCGCGCGGCCGGATATGACCGCGCAGTGGGAGTCAACGCTGACTAAAATCAGTGAGAAGCAGTGCCGCTATCAGGACTTTATGTTCCCGCTGGTAGAGACACTGCACAGTCTTATCCACCAGGCGCGACAGCAACCCGCTGCGCATGCCTTCCGGGGCTTACCGGCACCATCGACAAACAAAGCGAAAAAACCGCGCCGTAAGGCGGCAAAAGAGAAGGAAAGCGAGTGATGAAATTGCGTCTGGCTATGTTACTGCTGCTTGCTATCAGCGCCCCAACGATGGCCGAACGTTACATCAGTAACGGTCATGGTAATAATAATGGTAATAACGGCGGCGGAAATGCTGACGTCGTGGTCGATATGCCCCCGGAAGTCTGGACTCAGGGTAGCCGCAACAGTCAGCCTCCGTGTCAACGCTGCTGTATCTATGAGAACCAGAGCTATACCGAGGGGGCCGTACTGAAAAGTGAAGGGGTGCTGTTGCAGTGTGTGCGTGATGAGCAATCGCTGGGAACAAACAATCTTATCTGGCGTATTGTGAAGTAACAGGCATCATTGTTGATGTTGCAGGGCGATGGACCGCCGCCCTGCAACATGACATCAGTACGATGAATTACAGTGAAAACTCTGCCCAAATCGGCGCATGGTCTGACGGTTTTTCCATCCCACGAATATCATAATCAATCCCGGTTGCGATGCAGCGCTCCGCCAGTGGTTTGCTGGCCAGCACCAGATCAATACGCAATCCGCGGTTGTCATCAAAACCCTTAGAACGGTAGTCGAACCATGAGAAACGGTCGTTAGCGTCCGGATTCTGCGCACGCCATGTATCAACCAGCCCCCAGTTCATCAGACGATCCATCCATTCACGTTCTTCCGGCAGGAAAGAGCACTTGCCGGTGCGTAACCAGCGCTTGCGGTTCTCTTCACCGATGCCGATATCCAGGTCGGTGCTGCTGATATTCATATCGCCCATGATCAGAATCTGATTGTCGGTGCTTTGCTGCTCGAGATAGCTTTGCAGGTCGCGATAGAATTTCTCTTTTGCCGGGAATTTGGTCGCATGGTCACGGCTTTCGCCCTGAGGGAAATAACCATTCAGCACGGTCACAATGCCGGATGCGGTCGGGATATCGGCCATGATCATACGACGCTGAGCATCTTCATCATCACCGTCAAAGCCACGGCGCACGGCCAGTGGCTCTGCTTTGGTCATCAGCGCTACGCCGTAGTGGCCTTTCTGCCCGTGGTAAAACACGTGGTAGCCGAGTTTAGCGACCTCTTCGAGGGGGAACATATCGTCGTGAACTTTCGTTTCTTGCAGGCCGATGACATCCGGCTGATGCTGCTCAACGATTGCTTGTAACTGATGAGGGCGTGCACGCAGCCCATTGATATTAAAAGAAAGAAATTTCATAGCACAGGCCATTTTGCGTGGAAAAAGTGGGCGGAATGGTAGCAGGTTTTGCCAGCAGAAAGAAATATTGCTGCGATTGATAAAGGGGATATGAAAGTGTGGAACAAGTTTGGAGGTGTTTAGGTATCTGAAGATGGTGGTGGGGGAAGGATTATTCGTCGCGTCGCTCCTCACCCTTCGGGCCGCCATAAATGGCGTTGTCTCACTGCGTTCGACGCAAACCTTCGGTCGAAGCTTCTCATTCTTCCCCAACGGGAATATGAAAGTGTGGAACAAGTTTGGAAGTGTTTAGGTATCTGAAGATGGTGGTGGGGGAAGGATTCGAACCTTCGAAGTCGATGACGGCAGATTTACAGTCTGCTCCCTTTGGCCGCTCGGGAACCCCACCAGGGGAAGCGTGTTAACAAGTTCAGTATCTTTGCTGGGGAAGCGTAACAGCGTCGCTGCGCGCTCCAGAAATGGTGGTGGGGGAAGGATTCGAACCTTCGAAGTCGATGACGGCAGATTTACAGTCTGCTCCCTTTGGCCGCTCGGGAACCCCACCACTGGCCTGATTACTGTGCTTGTTAAGCGGGGCGCATCATATCAAATGAAGTGATGCTGTAAAGCCCCGTTTTGCATAAAACAGCGTGTTTGCCGTTTTTTTGCCCGGGATGCTGTTTTGTCAGACAAAACAGCATCATCCGGCTCACAAAATGATGGTGCGGTTGCCGTAAACAAACACGCGCTGGGCCAGTACCTGGTAGAGAGCACGGCTCAGGGCATTTTTCTCAACGTCACGACCCGCGCGCATCATATCTTCAGCAGTGTAGGTGTGATCAACATGGATCACGTCCTGCATAATGATCGGGCCTTCATCCAGATTGTCATTCACGTAGTGCGCCGTTGCACCAATGATCTTCACACCGCGCTCATAGGCCTGATGATAAGGGCGCGCACCGATAAAGGCGGGCAAGAATGAGTGGTGGATATTGATAATCTGATTTGGATAACGCTGCACAAAGCCCGGCGTCAGCACGCGCATATATTTTGCCAGCACAACATAATCAGGCTGATAGCGGTCAATTTCCGCAGCCATATTATTATCATGCTCTTCGCGGGTTAAGCCTTCATGGCTGACCAGAACGAAGGGAATGTCAAAACGCTCAACCAGCGTGCGCAGCGTGTCATGGTTACCAATCACGGCGGCAATTTCGACATCCAGACCACCGTAGGCGCTTTTCATCAGCAGGTCGCCCAGGCAGTGCGCTTCTTTCGTCACCAGAATGACAATTCGGCGACGGCCGGCGGGTTGCAGCTCACGCACGGATCCAACGGGCAGGGCGCTGTCGAGATCGGCCAGCAGCGTACTGTCGTTAAAGATGCCTTCCAGCTCAGTGCGCATAAAGAAGCGCCCGGTGCGATGATCAACAAACTCATTGTTTTGCACAATGTTCAGTTCGTGTTTGTAGCAAATATTGGTGATTTTCGCGATCAACCCTTTAGCATCAGGGCAGATAGTGCGTAGAACTTTACGTTGCAGTGTTTGCGCTTGCATTGCGATGGTAATCCTGTCGATACAAAAGGGAAATCCGGGTCACGACTGACCGCAGCATTTCTTGTATTTTTTGCCAGAACCACAAGGGCACTGGTCATTACGCCCGATTGGCGGGAAAGTTCCGTCAATATAGTACCAGCGTTGTTCCTCACGAAGAAAGCGCGAACGTTCATGAATAAAACTTTCACGCCCATTTTCCGTAAATCGGGCAAAAAATGTCACATAACCCTGGGGTTTATCCGGCAATATTTCACTGCTAAGAATGGTTAATCCCCGCCAGTGAGTGTGAGCATAGCTCTCTTCAATACTGGCTGAGAATCGTTCTGCGTGGCACGACGGATGCCAGGTTGCCACCAGATAAGCCGTATCATGCTTCACATAAGCACTATAGCGCGAGCGCATCAGGCTTTCTGGTGTGGCAGGGAGAGCGTTCCCGTTTAGATACGATTCGCAACATAGGCTATACTGCAATCCGCTACCGCACGGACAATGTTCAGACACGTTGACTCCGGAAGTTTTATAACAGGTAAGAAGATTTTCAGGCGTCATGATAACCGGGCAGACGCGGTGATGCCATTTTGTTCGTTGAGCACTGGCCAGAGGTGGAATGAGACAGGTAAAAATCGGGCTTGCGCTGGGATCGGGAGCAGCCAAAGGATGGGCGCACATTGGTGTAATTAATGCCCTTGAACGTGCCGGAATTCGAATTGACGTGGTAGCAGGATGCTCCGTTGGCGCGCTGGTGGGCGCTGCCTATGCCACTCAGCGCCTGCCGCTGATGGAACGCTGGGTGCGTTCTTTCAGCTACTGGCAGGTCATTCGCCTGATGGATTTCTCCTGGCAGCGTGGCGGGTTAATCCGTGGCGAACGCGTCTTCAGTCATGTCCGTAGTTTGATCAACTGCGACACTATCCAGCAGTGCGACCTGCCTTTTGGTGCCGTAGCGACGAACCTCAGCACCGGGCGCGAGCTGTGGCTGACGGAAGGCGATCTGCATCAGGCCGTACGTGCTTCCTGTAGTATGCCAGGCTTACTGGCGCCGGTGAGCTGGAATGGCTACTGGCTGGTGGATGGTGCGGTCGTCAATCCTGTTCCTATCTCTCTGACGCGCGCGTTGGGAGCAGATATCGTTATTGCGGTCGACCTTCAGCATGATGCACATCTTATGCAGCAGGAACTTTTCTCCGTAACGCCAGAATCGGATGGCGATACTCACTTACCTGCACCAAACAGTTGGAGCGGTAGACTGCGCCAGCGTATCGGGCGCATCACGTCGCGTAAAATGCAGTATACGCCCGGCGCGATGGAGATCATGTCCACCTCTATTCAGGTTCTGGAAAACCGGCTTAAGCGTAATCGCATGGCTGGGGATCCTCCTGATGTACTGATACAACCACTCTGTCCGCAAATCTCCACTCTGGATTTTCACCGGGCAGAGGAAGCGATTGAAGCGGGGAGATTATCCGTTGAGAAAAAAATGGACGAACTGTTACCGCTGGTGCGTGACAGACAATAGCGTGGTCGATTAAGCATGCTACTTCAGGCAATTCTGAGAGGCGCAAAAGGCGTTTATAGACCACTATTGAGGTATCTGTCATGCAGGGGGACACAATGGAAAAGCCATTAAGCGGAAAACATATTCTCATCGTCGAGGACGAAGTCGTTTTCCGGTCCCTGCTGGATAATTTCCTCACTGCATTGGGCGCTATTGTCACTCTGGCGGATGACGGCGTCCATGCTCTTGAAACCATGACGCATTCGCTTCCCGACCTGATGATTTGTGACCTCGCCATGCCGCGCATGGGCGGCATTCAACTGGTTGAGCATGTGCGTAGCAAGGGCGGAACACTGCCTATCCTCGTTATCTCAGCCACGGAGAACATGTCGGACATTGCGCATGTTCTGCGTCTGGGCGTGCAGGATGTCCTGCTTAAGCCTGTAAAAGACCTTGGGCGCCTGCGCGAAGCTGTTTTTGAATGCCTCTATCCCTCAATGTTTACCTCTAAAGTGGAAGAGGATGAGCAATTGTTTCAGGACTGGGACGCGCTGGTCAGCGATCCTAAGGCTGCCGCAAAACTGTTGAAAGAACTGCAACCCCCCGTGCAACAGACGATTGCCCACTGCCGGGTGAACTATCGTCAGCTCACCATGGCCGAACAGCCAGGACTGGTGCTGGATGTCGCAGCGTTGTCAGAGAAAGATCTGGCTTTCTACTGTCTGGATGTCACCCGGGCAGGCGACAACGGGGTGCTGGCTGCCTTGTTATTGCGGGCACTGTTTAATGGCCTGTTGCAGGAACAGTTGTCAGGGCAGGGACCGCGTTTACCCGAACTGGGTGCATTACTTAAACAGGTCAATCTTTTATTGCGTCAGGCCAACCTGAAAGGGCAATTTCCGTTGCTGGTTGGCTATTACCACCAGGGTTTAAAGAACCTGATTCTGGTTTCTGCTGGTTTAAACGCCACTCTCAATGTTCATCCTCATCAAATTCAGTTGAGCAACGGTGTCCCTCTTGGCACGCTCGGCGGTACACATCTTAATCAAATTAGCCAGCGTTGTGATGCCTGGCAATGTCAGGTATGGGGCGCCGGAGGGCGGCTGCGCCTGATGTTGTCTACAGAATGACCACCCCGTGACTATTTTCATCTGGCCCTGGCAGACAGGGCCAGAGATAAGCTTTACACTTGGGTAATAGTCTTAATTTGCGCTGAAATGGTCTAACCAGGATAAATCCGCGTGGGTTCAACTGGTATACTCACTTCGTTTTTTAACTCGACATATCAAGTAATAACTTGAACGGCCTAAAGAGAGGTACTTTGATGTCTGCCTATAAGTCCAAAGTAAAAAAAGCGGTTATCCCGGTTGCTGGTTTGGGAACGCGTATGTTACCTGCCACAAAAGCGATTCCAAAAGAGATGCTGCCGCTGGTTGATAAGCCGCTGATTCAGTATGTCGTAAACGAATGTATCGCCGCAGGAATTAATGAAATTGTGCTGGTTACGCACTCTTCCAAAAACTCCATCGAAAACCACTTCGACACCAGTTTTGAGCTGGAAGCGATGCTGGAAAAACGTGTTAAGCGTCAGCTGTTGGAAGAGATCCAGTCCATCTGCCCTCCGCACGTCACCATCATGCAGGTCCGTCAGGGTCTGGCAAAAGGCCTGGGCCACGCTGTCATGTGTGCCTGGCCGGTGATTGGTAATGAGCCTGTTGCGGTGATCCTGCCCGATGTGATTATCGACGAATACGAATCTGACCTGTCTAAAGAAAACCTGGCAGAGATGATGAAGCGCTTCGACGAAACCGGTCATAGCCAGATTATGGTTGAGCCGGTAGCGGACGTAACGGCCTATGGCGTTGTTGATTGCCAGGGCGCAGAGCTGAAGCCAGGCGACAGCGCCCCGATGGTCGGTGTGGTCGAGAAGCCAAAAGCGGACAAAGCACCTTCCAACCTCGCGGTTGTAGGTCGCTACATTCTGTCTGCGGATATCTGGCCACTGCTGGCGAAAACCCCTCCAGGTGCGGGTGATGAAATCCAGTTGACGGATTCTATCGCTATGCTGATGGAGAAAGAGACCGTAGAAGCTTACCACCTGAAAGGTGTGAGCCACGACTGTGGTAACAAACTGGGCTACATGCAGGCTTTCGTTGAGTACGGTGTGCGTCACAACACACTGGGCAGCGATTTTAAAGCCTGGCTGGAAACCACCGTCGGTAATAAAAAGTAAGTTTAATTTCTAACCGGGACAATTCAATGAAAGTCACCGTATTTGGTATCGGCTATGTTGGTCTGGTTCAGGCTGCAGTTCTGGCCGAAGTCGGACATGACGTTCTTTGCATCGATGTCGACGAGAACAAAGTCGAGAATCTGAAGAAAGGGATCATTCCTATATTTGAACCGGGCCTGACGCCGCTGGTTATGCAGAACTATGAGGCGGGTCGCCTGAAATTCTCCACGAACGCCGAAGATGGCGTCAACCATGGTGTTATGCAGTTTATCGCTGTTGGTACGCCTCCGGATGAAGATGGTTCGGCTGACCTGAAATATGTTACAGCGGTTGCGCGTACTATCGCGCAGCACATGAAAGACCACAAAGTGGTGCTGGACAAGTCAACCGTTCCAGTCGGTACGGCTGACCGTGTGCGTCAGGTCATGGAAGAAACCCTGAAAGGGCGCGGCGTTTCGCTGACCTTTGATGTGGTCTCTAACCCTGAATTCCTGAAAGAAGGTGCGGCAGTCAGCGACTGTATGCGCCCGGAACGTATCGTTATCGGTACGGACAATGATGACGTTGTCGAGCTGCTGCGTGAGCTGTACGAGCCGTTCAATCGTAATCACGATCGTATGATCTTGATGGATATTCGTAGTGCTGAACTGACCAAGTATGCAGCAAACTGCATGCTGGCGACTAAAATCAGCTTTATGAACGAAATCTCCAACCTCGCCGAGCGCCTGGGTGCAGATGTTGAAAAAGTCCGTCAGGGAATTGGTTCTGATTCGCGCATTGGCTACTCGTTCATCTATCCGGGCTGCGGTTACGGTGGTTCCTGCTTCCCGAAAGATGTGCAGGCACTGATTCGCACCGCTGAGCAGATTGGCTACACGCCACGTCTGTTGAAAGCCGTGGAAGACGTTAACGATTCGCAGAAAAATAAGCTGCCAACCTTTATCAAGCGTCATTTTGGTGAAAATTTGCAGGGCAAAACCTTTGCCGTGTGGGGGCTGTCATTTAAGCCAAACACCGATGACATGCGTGAAGCCTCCAGTCGTGTTCTGATGGAAGCATTATGGCAGGCAGGGGCAACGGTTCAGGCCTTTGATCCAGAAGCCATGGACGAAGCACAGCGCATCTATGGTCACCGCAGCGATCTGAAGCTGATGGGAACCAAAGAAGCGGCACTTCAGGGAGCAGATGGCCTGGTTATCTGTACTGAATGGCAAAACTTCCGTGCGCCTGATTTTGATGTGATTAAAAATGCTCTGAAAGAACCCGTGATTTTTGATGGTCGTAACCTGTATGATCCAGAAAGAATCAGCAAACGCGGTTTTGTTTATTATGCAATCGGCCGCGGAGCATCTCTACAAATTGCATAATTAAACGAGGGTAGTATGAAATATCTGGTCACCGGCGCAGCAGGCTTCATTGGCTTTCATGTCACGCAACGTCTGCTTGCCGCCGGTCACCAGGTTGTCGGGCTCGACAACCTGAATGATTATTATGATGTTAATCTCAAGATGGCACGTCTTGATTTGATTAATACTCACCCCGAATTCACCTTTGTGAAAGGCGATCTTGCCGACCGTGAAGGGATAGCCGAACTGTTCCGCAACCAGCGCTTCCAACGCGTTATCCACCTTGCCGCACAGGCAGGTGTCCGTTACTCACTGGAAAACCCACTGGCCTACGCAGACGCTAACCTCATTGGCCATCTTAATATTCTGGAAGGGTGCCGCCACAATAAAGTGGAACATCTGCTGTATGCTTCTTCCAGTTCAGTCTATGGCCTCAATCGTAAAATGCCATTCTCGACGGATGACTCCGTTGACCATCCTGTATCGCTGTATGCGGCGACCAAGAAGGCGAATGAGCTGATGTCGCATACTTATTCTCATCTCTACGGTATTCCCACCACGGGGCTGCGCTTCTTTACAGTATATGGTCCCTGGGGACGTCCGGATATGGCGCTGTTTAAGTTTACCCGCGCTATTCTTGCGGGTGAAAAAATCGACGTTTATAACCACGGACAGATGCGCCGCGACTTTACCTATATTGATGATATTGCCGAGGCGGTTGTACGCCTGCAGGACGTCATTCCGCACGCAGATAAAGACTGGACGGTGGAAACCGGCAGCCCGGCAACCAGCTCTGCACCTTACCGGGTATATAATATCGGCAACAGCCAGCCTGTGACGCTGATGGCGTATATTGAAGCGCTGGAAAAAGCACTGGGGCAGGTGGCTGAGAAAAATATGTTACCGATGCAGCCCGGTGATGTGATGGAAACCAGTGCCGATACCACGGCTTTATATCAGGTTATCGGCTTTAAGCCGAAAACGTCGGTAGAAGAGGGTGTGGCGAGCTTTGTCGACTGGTACAAAGGCTTTTACCCGGTTTAATTTGGGTTTGCGTAACTAAAGAAAAAGGAAGCCATCGGCTTCCTTTTTTTATCCGTGCCCGGTGATAACGACTAAAAATAGGACCAAAAAAACCCCATTTAATTATGGGGTAGTAGAAAAGGACCCTGAGCAGAATTACAGAAGAAAGTCTTCCAGCTTTTTGCCTTGCTCTTCAATGGCTTTTTTGATAACTGCTGGAGTACGACCCTGACCTGTCCAGGTTTTGCTTTCGCCATTCTCATCGATGTAAGAATATTTAGCAGGACGCGCAGCGCGTTTAGCTTTACCTGGTGCTTTAGCCGCGGCCAGAGTAGACAGTAATTCATTTGGATCAATACCATCAGCGATCAGCATATCGCGGTATTGCTGAAGTTTACGTGTACGTTCTTCAACTTCTGCCTGCGCCTGGTTATCTTCATCGCGACGTTCATTCACGACAACTTCCAGTTTTTCCAGCATTTCTTCCAGAGTTTCCAGGCTACATTCTCTTGCCTGAGCACGCAGTGTACGGATGTTGTTCAGAATTTTAAGTGCTTCGCTCATTGTCCAATTCTCTAAATTATATTGATAGGGATGTTTCTGCCTGATAATAATAGTGTTCGCCATTCGGAACTGCAATAGTTAATTTTGTAAGAAAGCTGAATGAGCTAATAAAGCATAATGTTGAGTTAAAAAATGAGAGCCAAAATATGATGTGCTAGCTAAATAATGCGCTTTTTAGTCGATGATTGCACAGATGGAACACTCTCTCGTTAACATTTGTTAATTGTTAAACCCTGCACGGACTGTGCGATACATACCACTTTGCTACTATTTACCCCCTGGTTATTACATGTGGCAGGGCGTGAACAACCGTGTTTATGTTACACTCCGGCCATCTTAAGTGACATTCGGAGCGGAGCTCATGGCTCAACTTTATTTCTATTACTCGGCCATGAACGCCGGTAAGTCAACGGCATTGCTGCAGTCCTCATATAACTATCATGAGCGCGGCATGCGCACGCTGGTGTATACCGCAGAGATTGATAATCGCTTTGGTGCAGCCCGGGTGAGTTCACGTATTGGGCTTTCTTCTCCGGCTAAATTGTATAATAACAGCACGTCGCTGTTTAGTGAGATAAACGCAGAGCATCAGATCGAACCGATTCACTGTGTGCTTGTGGATGAAAGTCAGTTTTTGACACGCGATCAGGTGAAAGCATTATCTGATGTTGTTGATAATTTAGATATACCTGTACTTTGTTATGGTTTGCGTACAGATTTTCGCGGCGAGTTATTTATCGGCAGTCAGTATCTGCTGGCCTGGTCAGATAAACTGGTTGAATTAAAAACCATCTGCCACTGTGGCAGGAAAGCCAGCATGGTATTGCGTCTTAATGAAACAGGAAAACCCTTTAAAGAAGGGGCTCAGGTAGAGATTGGCGGCAATGAGCGTTACGTTTCAGTGTGTCGTAAACACTACTATGAAGCGCTGGACAGTGGCTCTTTGGTGGCTATCTATGGACATCGTCATTCTGAAAACAGTGTCTGACAGTATTCTTTTACGTTAAAGGTTTAGGTAGTACGCGTTATTCCGTTTATAAGTATTGCTTACTATTTTATGCCCCTTTATGTATAAAAAAACCCGCCAGATGGCGGGTTTTTTTGTGTCACGATGGATTTAACGTTTCACTTTACGTTCTGTTTTCTTAACGTCGGCGGCAGAATCAGTCGCTGTTACCGCTTCGGCCAAATTGGCGAAGGGCTCAACAAAGTCACGGCCGTAGAAGCTATCCAGCATAATCTGTTTCAACTCAGCAATGAGCGGATAACGTGGGTTAGCGCCGGTACACTGGTCATCGAAAGCATCATCGGCCAGTTTGTCGACTTTTGCCAGGAAGTCTGCTTCCTGGACGCCCGCTTCGCGGATGGATTTAGGAATGCCCAGTTCCGCTTTCATGCCATCCAGCCAGACCAGCAGTTTTTCGATTTTCTGCGCAGTACGGTCGCCCGGTGCGCTGAGACGCAGGTGATCGGCGATTTCGGCGTAACGACGACGCGCCTGAGGACGGTCATACTGACTGAACGCGGTCTGTTTAGTCGGGTTGTCGTTAGCGTTATAGCGGATGACGTTGCAAATCAACAGCGAGTTCGCCAGACCGTGTGGGATGTGGAATTCAGAACCCAGTTTATGGGCCATTGAGTGACAAACCCCAAGGAAGGCGTTGGCAAAGGCGATACCTGCAATGGTCGCGGCGTTGTGAACGCGCTCACGTGCTACCGGATTTTTCGCCCCTTCGTTGTAACTGGCTGGCAGGTTTTCCTGCAGCAGTTTTAACGCCTGAAGCGCCTGGCCGTCAGAGTATTCGTTAGCCAGCACAGAAACGTAGGCTTCCAGTGCGTGGGTCACGGCATCCAGTCCACCGAAGGCGCACAGGGATTTCGGCATATCCATCACCAGATTGGCATCGACAATCGCCATGTCCGGGGTCAGCGCATAGTCTGCCAGTGGGTATTTCTGGCCTGTAGCATCGTCGGTAACAACCGCAAACGGTGTCACTTCTGAGCCGGTCCCTGAGGTGGTGGTCACCGCGATCATTTTCGCTTTCACGCCCATTTTCGGGAACTTGTAGATACGTTTACGGATATCCATAAAGCGCAGTGCCAGTTCTTCGAAAGAGGTTTCAGGGTGTTCGTACATGACCCACATGATTTTCGCTGCATCCATCGGTGAACCACCGCCCAGGGCGATAATGACGTCAGGTTTGAACGAAAGCATCTGCTCAGCACCTTTGCGTACGATACTCAGCGTCGGGTCGGCTTCCACTTCGAAGAACACTTCGGTTTCAACGCCACGTGCTTTCAACACGTTAACGACCTGGTCTGCATAGCCGTTGTTAAACAGGAAGCGGTCGGTCACGATAAAGGCGCGTTTCGCCCCATCGGTGGCCACTTCGTCCAGAGCAATAGGCAGTGAACCGCGGCGGAAGTAAATAGACTTAGGAAGCTTGTGCCACAACATATTCTCTGCTCGCTTGGCCACGGTTTTCTTGTTGATCAGATGTTTTGGTCCGACGTTTTCAGAAATCGAGTTACCACCCCATGAGCCGCAGCCCAGTGTCAGTGATGGGGCGAGTTTGAAGTTGTACAGGTCACCGATGCCCCCCTGAGAAGCAGGGGTGTTAATCAGAATACGCGCGGTCTTCATTTTATCGCCGAAGTAGTTCACGCGTTCACGTTCATTATCCTGATCGGTGTACAGGCAAGAGGTATGACCGATACCGCCCATTGCCACCAGTTTTTCTGCTTTGCTTACCGCGTCATTGAAATCTTTGGCACGGTACATGGCCAGTGTCGGAGACAGTTTTTCGTGGGCAAAAGGCTCTGACTCATCGACCAGTTTCACTTCACCAATCAGAATCTTGGTGGTGCCCGGAACGGTGATGCCGGCCATTTCCGCAATTTTCACCGCAGGCTGTCCAACGATGGCAGCATTCAGTGCGCCATTTTTCAGAATGATGTCCTGAACGGCTTTCAGCTCTTTGCCCTGCAACATATAACCGCCGTGGCTGGCGAAGCGTTCACGAACGGCTTCATAAGCACTGTCGACAACAATAACGGATTGCTCAGAGGCGCAGATAACGCCGTTATCGAAGGTTTTTGACATCAGAATAGAGGCTACGGCACGTTTGATATCCGCAGTTTCATCGATCACGACAGGGGTGTTACCTGCACCAACGCCGATGGCAGGTTTACCCGAGCTGTAGGCCGCTTTCACCATACCCGGACCGCCGGTTGCCAGAATCAGGTTGATATCCGGGTGATGCATCAACTGATTGGACAGCTCAACAGAAGGGACATCAATCCAGCCGATAATATCTTTTGGAGCACCCGCAGCAATGGCGGCCTGCAGAACAATATCTGCGGCTTTATTCGTGGCGTTTTTAGCACGGGGGTGCGGCGAGAAAATGATCCCATTACGGGTCTTCAGGCTGATCAGTGCTTTAAAGATAGCGGTCGAGGTTGGGTTAGTCGTTGGGACGATACCGCAGATTATGCCGGTGGGCTCTGCGATAGTGATCGTACCGAAGGTGTCATCGGTGGCGAGAATACCGCAGGTTTTTTCGTCTTTGTAGGCGTTATAGATGTATTCGGAAGCGAAGTGGTTTTTGATCACTTTATCTTCAACGATACCCATGCCAGATTCGGCAACGGCCATTTTAGCCAGTGGGATACGGGCATCTGCTGCGGCAAGCGCGGCGGCGCGGAAGATTTTGTCTACTTGTTCTTGGGTGAAGTTGGCATATTCACGCTGTGCTTGTTTAACACGTTCAACCAGTGCATTAAGTTCAGCGATATTAGTAACGGCCATGTGGCTCTCCTGAAAGTTAAACTCTATTAGTAAACAAGTCAGAATTAGCAATTATAGTCATGTCGGAGAACACTGCCCGTCAGGGCTTGCCGAATGGCTAAAAACGTTCTAATAGGTTTACTAAAAGAGTCTGTGGTACAGGTCATTACAGACCCCTTTCGGTACGTTATCACTTCCCTTTGATGTCCTTGAGCATAGCGGTTGTGCAGGGGTGAAAACATGATTTAGATCATTAATTATGTAAGCTGATACCATTCAGCTGTAGGAATAATCCGGTCTAAAGCAAAGTCGTCTGTTACGAAAAAAAACTGCGCATTTTTGTTTTTTATTGTGCTGAAATGTGATGTCAAGGTAGTCAGAATCGCTGGGTTTATGCTGATAATTTGGTGTGATATTCCAGCCTTGAGGGGATAGTCATTATCGGCAATTTCCATTACATTAGCCGCCATCAACCGTCCCCCACAGGAGCGCATGTGAATCCTGCACTTTTAGATCTCTCTGGCTATATCAAATTTTTCGTTGGTCTGTTTGCACTGGTCAACCCCATTGGGATCATTCCGGTGTTTATCAGTATGACCAGCTACCAGATTCCGGCAGCGAGGAATAAAACCAATCTGACGGCCAATCTGTCAGTGGCGATCATTCTGTGGACGGCGCTGTTTCTCGGAGACGGCATCCTGCATATTTTTGGCATTTCTATTGATTCTTTTCGTATCGCGGGCGGCATTCTGGTGGTCACTATCGCGATGTCGATGATCAGTGGGAAGTTGGGCGAGGACAAACAGAACAAGCAGGAGAAGTCAGAAAGCGCTAACCGTGAAAGTATTGGCGTCGTGCCGCTGGCGCTGCCGCTGATGGCCGGGCCAGGCGCTATCAGTTCAACCATTGTCTGGAGCACCCGCTACCATAGCTGGCAAAACTTACTGGGCTTTACCCTGGCGATTGCGTTGTTTGCTTTTTGCTGTTGGCTGTTATTCCGCGCAGCCCCTTTGATGGTCAGAGTACTGGGTCAAACGGGTATAAATGTCGTCACACGTATTATGGGCTTACTATTGATGGCACTGGGGATTGAATTTGTCGTCACAGGCATTCGCGCACTGTTTCCGGGGCTCACAAATTAACCCGGTTAAAATTCTGAATTGGTGAATATAAAGCGCATTTAATGCGCTTTTTTTAAACATCCCTACATTGCAATGCACTATAAAAGTGCAATACACCATTCTGATGTATTATTTTGGTGCATTTATTCATTTCTCTTACATTGGTGCATCGATTATTAATGTAATTACTGAAAACAATATGATTATCCATGCAATTGTAGGGGGTGTGATTTTTTTAACATTATAACATAGTGCGATTTTGTATCTTTATGGTTGTTAATGCTGGTTTTTCGTTGGTTGGTAGTTTTAATGTAATTATTGCTCATATTTTTACGATATTTGTTTAAAAATCACTCAAAAAAAGTTCTTTTTTTGAAAACTCTCACGGTGTAACTCGTCTTTATTCCTATTTATCATCAAGTTATCTGTTATTTTTCAATAATAAATAACGCTTTGCCCCTGCTTTTGATCATGATAAAAGAGAAATGGTTAACATTTTTGCTATTTAGCTTTAGCGGAAATGGAGTCCTTCTGATAATTTTTTAGTGGCTTTGATAAAAAGTGGCACTGGAAATGCAATCCGAAGGGGAGCGTTCTGAAGCGTTTCAGATCCCATGATTGAACGAACACAACAACGTGCGGCAACGCCGGGCGTTGAAAGGTGATAGCAGCAGTTCTCAGCAGTACAAAGTATAAAAAAACAAGCCGGGCGGCCTCGTTCCGCTGCCCGGTTAAGTTTTCCCGAAAATAGGGTAACCGCGGTGCCTGTCACTCGTTGGTATTAATAAAAACTGGAGTAGGTAAAAAATGATCAACATCACGAAGAAGAGTCTGATCGCCGCTGGCGTGATGGCGGCTCTGGGATCAATGACAGCACAGCAGGCGTTTGCAGCCTCCGTGCCAGCAGGAGTCGAACTGGCTGCTAAGCAGGAGTTGGTTAAAGGTAACGGTGCTGAATTACAGTCGCTGGACCCGCATAAAATAGAAGGCGTGCCTGAATCTAACGTCAACCGCGACCTGCTTGAAGGTCTGGTTATCAGTGACCCGCAGGGGCACCCGATTCCAGGCGTGGCCGAGAGCTGGGACAATAAAGATGGCAAGGTGTGGACATTCCACCTGCGCAATAATGCTAAATGGTCCAATGGTGAGCCGGTAACGGCACAGGACTTCGTTTACAGCTGGCAGCGCCTCTCCGATCCGAAAACAGCTTCTCCTTACGCCAGTTACCTGCAGTACGGCCATCTTGAGAACATCGACGATATCATTACGGGTAAAAAAAGCCCGGACACGCTGGGCGTGAAGGCGATCGATGCGCATACGCTGGAAGTTACATTGAGCGAACCCGTACCTTATTTCTATAAGCTGCTGATCCATCCTTCCATGTCTCCGGTGAATAAAGCGGCAGTAGACAAATTTGGTGATAAGTGGACTCAGCCCGCTAACTGGGTGGGCAACGGCGCCTTCAAACTCTCCGAGTGGGTAGTGAACGAACGTATTGTTCTGGTACGTAATACCGATTACTGGGACAACGCAGAAACCAAACTGGATAAAGTCACCTTCTTGCCGATCTCTTCTGAAGTGACCGATGTTAACCGCTACCGCAGCGGCGGCAGCGATATGACCTACAACAACATGCCGATTGAGTTATTCCAGAAGCTGAAAAAAGATATCCCGACCGAAGTGCATGTTGACCCTTATCTCTGTACTTACTACTACGAAATCAATAACCAGAAAGCTCCGTTCAACGATCCTCGCGTTCGTGCTGCTTTGAAACTGGGTATTGATCGCGACATTATCGTTAACAAAGTGAAAGGACAGGGCGATCTGCCTGCCTACAGCTACACTCCGCCTTACACCGAAGGTATTAAGCTGACGCCACCAGAGTGGTTTGGCTGGTCGCAGGAAAAACGTAACGAAGAAGCGAAAAAATTACTGGCTGAAGCCGGTTACACAGCGGATAAACCACTGACCTTCAACCTGCTGTATAACACCTCCGATCTGCATAAGAAGCTGGCTATTGCTGCTGCGTCGATCTGGAAGAAAAACCTGGGTGTGAACGTTAAACTGGAGAATCAGGAGTGGAAAACCTTCCTCGACACCCGTCACCAGGGCAACTTTGATGTAGCTCGTGCAGGCTGGTGCGCTGACTACAACGAACCGACCACCTTCTTAGGCACCATGCAGTCAAACAGCAGCAACAACACCTCCCACTATAAGAGTGAGGCCTTCGATAAGGCGATGGATGACGCGCTGGCATCACCGGACGAAGCGACCCGCGCTACCCGTTATGCCGATGCTGAGAAAATCCTCGATAAGGATTCCGTCATCGTGCCGGTCTATTACTACGTCAATGCCCGTCTGGTGAAACCTTACGTCGGCGGCTATACCGGTAAAGATCCGCTGGATAACGTCTACGATAAAAACTTGTACATCATTAAACATTAATGGTCGTTCCCGGGGAGGGGGAACTCTCCCCGGCAGATCTTTTATAGAGCAGTGCTGAGGCAGTAAGCCGGGCAGGTAGGGCAATGTTAAAATTTATTTTTCGTCGTTTTCTTGAAGCGATCCCGACGTTATTTATTCTGATCACCATCTCCTTTTTTATGATGCGTCTGGCTCCCGGAAGTCCGTTTACCGGCGAGCGCACGCTGTCACCTGAAGTCATGGCAAATATTGAAGCCAAATATCATTTAAACGATCCGATCCTGACGCAGTACTTCAGTTATCTGAAGCAGCTTGCGCACGGGGATTTTGGTCCATCGTTTAAATACAAAGATTATACGGTCAACGATCTGGTGGCCGGGTCATTCCCTGTGTCGGCCAAACTGGGGGCGGCTGCGTTTCTGTTTGCCCTGGTACTGGGCGTCAGTGCTGGCGTGATTGCCGCGCTGAAACAAAACACCAAATGGGATTATGCCGTTATGGGCGTGGCAATGACCGGGATCGTCATCCCCAGTTTCGTGGTCGCGCCGCTCCTGGTGTTGCTGTTCTCCATTACCTTGAAGTGGTTGCCCGGAGGAGGCTGGAATGGCGGGGCGCTGAAATTTATGATCCTGCCGATGGTGGCGCTGTCGCTGGCCTATATCGCCAGCATCGCGCGTATTACTCGTGGTTCGATGATCGAAGTGCTGCACTCCAACTTTATTCGCACCGCACGCGCCAAAGGGCTGCCGATGCACCGCATCGTTTTGCGCCACGCGCTGAAACCCGCGCTGTTGCCTGTCCTGTCTTACCTTGGCCCGGCCTTTGTCGGCATCATTACCGGTTCAATGGTGATTGAAACCATTTATGGTCTGCCAGGTATTGGTCAGCTATTTGTTAACGGCGCGCTGAATCGAGATTATTCGTTGGTATTAAGCCTGACGATCCTGGTCGGGGCGCTGACCATTCTGTTCAATGCGATTGTTGACGTGCTGTATGCGGTCATCGATCCAAAAATTCGTTACTGATCCAGGAGCTGGAGATGATTTTTGTTAAGAAAAACAGCGAAGCTCTGGATAACTTCAGTGAAAAGCTAGAGATCGAAGGACGCAGCCTGTGGCAGGACGCGCGCCGCCGTTTTATCCATAACCGTGCGGCGGTCGCCAGCCTGTTTGTGCTGCTGCTGGTCGCCCTGTTTGTCATTTTCGCTCCGATGTTGTCTGCGTTTACTTATGACGACACCGACTGGGCAATGATGTCAGCGGCACCAGACATGAGTTCGGGCCACTATATGGGCACCGACTCGTCAGGGCGTGATCTGCTGGTGCGTGTCGCCATTGGCGGGCGTATCTCCTTAATGGTGGGGATTGCTGCGGCGCTGGTGGCGGTGGTGCTGGGAACACTTTACGGCACACTGGCGGGCTACCTGGGCGGTAAAATCGACTCCGTGATGATGCGTGTTCTGGAGATCCTCAACTCCTTCCCGTTTATGTTCTTCGTTATCCTGCTGGTCACCTTCTTTGGTCAAAATATTCTGCTGATTTTCGTCGCCATCGGTATGGTGTCGTGGTTGGATATGGCACGTATTGTGCGTGGACAGACCCTGAGCCTGAAACGTAAAGAGTTTATTGAAGCGGCGGAAGTGGGCGGCGTGTCGACGCTGAATATCGTGCTGCGCCATATCGTTCCCAATGTACTGGGCGTGGTCGTGGTGTATGCCTCACTGCTGGTGCCGAGCATGATCCTGTTTGAATCCTTCCTGAGCTTCCTCGGCCTCGGCACGCAGGAACCGCTGAGCAGCTGGGGTGCGTTGCTCAGCGACGGTGCTAACTCGATGGAGGTTTCACCCTGGCTGCTGCTTTATCCGGCCGGTTTCCTGGTGATTACCCTGTTTTGTTTCAACTTTATTGGCGATGGCCTGCGTGATGCCCTCGACCCGAAAGACCGTTAAGGAGTTTCCCTATGAGCGTAATTGAACTTCAGCCAGCAATGGCAAAGACCCAGGGAAGCGAACGGCTGCTGGATGTGAAAGATCTGCGTGTGACGTTCAGCACTCCCGATGGCGATGTCACGGCAGTGAACGATTTGAATTTCAGCCTGAGTGCGGGTGAAACCCTTGGCATTGTCGGCGAGTCCGGATCGGGAAAATCGCAGACCGCATTTGCCCTGATGGGGCTGCTGGCCAGCAACGGCCGCATCGGTGGTTCAGCACGTTTCAACGGTAGTGAGATCCTTAATCTGCCGGAAAAACAGCTCAACAAGCTGCGTGCCGAACAAATTGCGATGATCTTCCAGGACCCGATGACCTCGCTGAACCCGTATATGCGTGTCGGTGAGCAACTGATGGAAGTGCTGCAACTGCATAAAGGCATGAGCGGGGCACAGGCGTTTGAAGAGTCAGTCCGTATGCTCGATGCGGTAAAAATGCCGGAAGCCCGCAAACGCATGAAAATGTTTCCCCACGAATTCTCAGGGGGAATGCGTCAGCGTGTGATGATCGCCATGGCGCTGCTGTGTCGGCCAAAGCTGCTGATTGCGGATGAGCCGACGACCGCGCTTGATGTGACGGTGCAGGCGCAGATTATGACCCTGCTGAACGAACTGAAGCGCGAATTTAACACCGCGATTATTATGATCACCCACGATCTGGGTGTGGTTGCAGGGATCTGTGACCAGGTGATGGTGATGTACGCAGGGCGTACGATGGAGTATGGAAAAGCGCGTGACGTCTTCTATCATCCGTCACACCCTTACTCCATTGGCCTGTTGAATGCAGTCCCGCGTCTGGATGCTGATGAGGGCGACACACTGATGACCATTCCTGGTAATCCGCCAAATCTGTCACGCCTACCGAAAGGCTGCCCGTTCCAGCCACGCTGCCCGCATGCGATGGATATCTGTGCCAGCGCGCCGCCTCTTGAGGCGTTTGGTGACGGACGGCTGCGTGCCTGCTTTAAGCCCGTGGAGGCGTTGGTATGACAACGGTTGCTGAGAAAAAAGTGTTGCTCGAAATCGCCGATTTGAAGGTGCATTTTGATATCAAAGACGGACGTCAGTGGTTCTGGCAACCGCCAAAAACGCTGAAAGCCGTTGATGGCGTCAGCCTGCGTTTGTACGAGGGAGAAACCCTGGGCGTGGTGGGTGAGTCCGGTTGCGGTAAATCCACGCTGGCGCGCGCGATTATCGGGTTGGTGAAAGCGACAGACGGCAGGGTGGCCTGGCTGGGGCGCGATCTGTTAGGGCAGAGTGCAGACGAATGGCGTGCCGCGCGCAGCGATATCCAGATGATCTTCCAGGACCCGCTGGCATCGCTGAATCCGCGTATGAATATCGGAGAGATTATTGCGGAGCCGCTGCGCACCTATCACCCGCGTATGCCGCGCCAGGAAGTGAAAGACCGCGTGAAAGAGATGATGCTGAAGGTGGGGCTGCTGCCTAACCTGATCAACCGTTATCCTCATGAGTTTTCGGGTGGACAGTGTCAGCGTATCGGTATTGCACGCGCGTTGATCCTCGAACCAAAACTGATTATCTGTGATGAACCGGTATCGGCACTGGATGTTTCTATTCAGGCGCAGGTGGTGAATTTGCTGCAAAAGTTGCAGCGTGAGATGGGGCTGTCACTGATCTTTATCGCGCACGATCTGGCTGTCGTAAAACATATTTCTGACCGCGTGCTGGTGATGTATCTCGGGCATGCCGTGGAGCTGGGCACCTATGATGAGGTGTATCAGAATCCGCAGCATCCTTATACGCGGGCGCTGATGTCAGCGGTACCCATTCCCGACCCCGATCTGGAAAAGCAGAAGGTGATTCAACTGCTGGAAGGGGAACTGCCATCACCGATCAACCCGCCATCCGGGTGCGTGTTCCGCACACGTTGCCCGATTGCCGGGCCGGAGTGCGCGAAAACACGGCCATTGCTGGAGGGCAGTTTCCGTCACGCTGTCTCCTGCCTGAAAGTGGATCCGCTCTGACCGTTCGTCACAACCCTCTCGTTATCTTCCCGCATTGAGCTTTCAATGCGGGTTTTTTTTGTTTATCCGCATATTGCTTGATCTTCCGTCTGGCCCCTTCTAGTAATACAGATTCGCAAAGGATGGCCGGAGGGCATGCAGATGGCTAAACAGGATCGGAGCTGGCGTCAGCGCCTCTATATTTTTTTGTTTGATGTGAGCAGCCCGGCGGGTCGCCGGTTTGAAATTTTCTGGGTTATTACGACACTGGTCAGTGTGATGACGCTGTTTATTGAGTCGGCGGAACCACACAAAATAACCCTGCAGTTGAAAGAAGCCTCGGTGTTTCTCCTGCTTGAGTATGCTTTTACCCTGCTTTTCAGTCTGGAATATGTGCTGCGGTTACTGACCACGGAACGCCCCATGCGGTATGTTTTCAGTTTTTTTGGCATTGTCGATCTGATCACCACGCTGCCGTTGTATATCTTCTGGCTCTGGCCGGATATCGCCCTACGTTACATGATGGCGATAAGGCTGCTGCGTGTGTTGCGCCTGCTTCGGCTGATAAAGCTACTGCGCTATATGGGCTCTGCCAATGTGCTGTGGGACAGTCTGGTCAGTGCGCGGAAAAAGCTCTCGCTGTTCTTCGGCGGGGTAATGATATTGCTCTGCGTTTTTGGCGGATTGATGTATGTCATTGAAGGGCCGGAGAACGGTTTTACCAGCCTGCCGGTTGCCGTCTACTGGGCGGTGGTGACCATGACCACGGTCGGTTATGGAGACATTACGCCACATACACCGCTGGGCCGGATGATCTCATCAATACTGATCTTGCTCGGTTATTCACTGATCGCTATACCGACTGGGGTGATGAGCTCGTATATGACGGAGGTAATGCAGCGTAATCGTCACCGGCGTCACTGCACCGTGTGTAAGCAGACGGGCCATGAGGATGATGCGCATTTCTGCAAAGGGTGCGGGGGGAGACTGGGCGATAAAAATAAAGAAGGCCCGGATTAACCGGGCCTGATAGCCGTAAGAGGGCTTACTCTTTCCACAAAATATGGCAGAGTTTATGGTCTTTCTCGCGGCAGAGAAGCACGCGGGCAAACACGTCGGTAATCGGTTCGCCGTCTTCTTCGCCCAGTCCAATCACGACTTCAGCGAAAAAGTCAGGGTTCAGGTCGAAATCGACATGTTCTGCCCAGTCTTCAGCAGGATCATACAGCTCTGCGCCGCCGCGTTCTTCAAACTGGAGGTTGAACAGAATGACGTCGGCAGGATCGAGATTATCGACCGCCAGCTCAAGGAAAATATCGTAAGCCTGTTCCAGCGTCTCGTCTTCGGTAAGGCGGTTGTTCAAATCCATAATATGTCCTGTCGTGCCCCGGGGGGTTGTGCATTTTCGCTCGTTTTACAGCAATGGACTGAAGAAGTAAAACAGTCGTTCAACGATGCGCTGCCAGTAAGCACGGCGTGACCAGCGTTTTCCGTCAACCAGACGTGAACGGGCGATATAATCATCCTGCACGCGTGCCAGATCGCTGCCAAAGCCATCATCATCGATCACCAGAGTAATCTCGAAATTCAACCACAGACTGCGCATATCCAGGTTTACCGTCCCCACCAGGCTAAGTTGCCCATCCACCAGAATACTTTTGGTATGCAGCAGACCGCCTTCGAACTGATAGATTTTCACACCGGCGTCCAGCAGTTCGCCAAAGAAGGCTCGGCTGGCCCAGCCGACCAGTACGGAGTCATTGTGCCGTGGCACAATAATGCTGACTTCAACGCCCCGGTACGCGGCCGTACAGATCGCATGCAGCAAATCGTCACTGGGTACGAAATAGGGCGTGGTCATGATCAGCTGTTCGCGCGCAGAGTAGACCGCAGTGAGCAGCGCCTGATGGATCATATCTTCCGGGAAGCCGGGGCCTGAGGCGATCACCTGAATGGTGTGGCCGCTCTCGGCTTCAAACGGCATCACATTATCATCGGGCGGTGGCGGTAAAATACGCTTACCGGTTTCAATTTCCCAGTCGCAGGAGTAGATAATTCCCATTGTGGTGGCGACCGGGCCTTCCATCCGCGCCATCAAATCCACCCACTGGCCGACGCCCGCATCCTGTTTAAAGTAACGCGGATCGACCAGGTTCATGCTGCCGGTGTAGGCAATATAGTTATCGATTAACACGACTTTCCGGTGCTGGCGCAGGTCCATACGGCGCAGGAAAACACGCAGCAGGCTGACTTTCAGCGCTTCCACCACATCGACCCCGGCGTTGCGCATCATGGCCGCCCACGGACTGCGGAAAAAGTCGACGCTGCCTGCGGAATCGAGCATTAAACGACAGTGAACACCCCGGCGTGCCGCTGCCATCAGTGCTTCCGCCACTTCATCGGCCTGTCCGCCGGGCTGCCAGATATAGAACACCATTTCAATGTTATGGCGTGCCAGCTGGATATCACGCACCAGCGTGCGCAGGGTATCGTCAGTGCTGGTCAGCAGTTGCAGCTGATTGCCTTTTACCCCGGCGATCCCCTGACGGTTCTCACACAGCTGAAACAGTGAACGGGCAACGTCACTGTTGGTTTCAGCAAAAATATGATGACTGGATTTCAATTCGGCGAGCCAACGGGCCGTGGAAGGCCACATGGTGCGCGCGCGCTCTGCACGGCGTTTCCCCAGATGAAGTTCACCGAATGAGAGATAAGCGATAATACCCACCAGCGGCAGGATATAGATAATCAGCAGCCATGCCATGGCAGAGGGCACCGCGCGGCGCTTCATCAGAATGCGCAAGGTCACACTGGCAATCAGTAACCAGTAACCAAATACCAGCAGCCAGCTCATCACGGTGTAAAAAGTGGTCATTAAGTGAAAGTCCTGTTCACGCGAAAGTCTTTGGAGTTTACGTGCAGATGACAACGCTGGGAACCTTTAAACCATCATCAGCCTAAAGACATCGGACCTTGTGAGGGAAAAGAAAGGTCTATAATGCGTCGCGAGTTTTTACCGTACACAGAGCAACAGACTGAGGGTGTAATGAGACGAAGCAGAAATGAAGTTGCGCGCTGGCGCATGAGTCGCCAGGTTCAGCGTCGCCGGGCACGTTGGTTAGAAGGGCAGTCACGTCGTTATGGCCGCATGCACTCTTTCCGACATCTGGTCAGCCAACTGCAGCGTCGTTCAATTCTGTTTATTACTCAGCATCACTGATGCTCGCCGTGCTTCCGGCGGTTCACCGAACCGCCGGCCGAGATTAAAACGCGCGTTTGAAAGGCTTAACATCCACCTTTTTGTACACGCCAGCAGCGATATAAGGGTCATCCTGAGCCCAGGATTGTGCTGCTTCCAGTGAAGGAAACTCGGCGATAATCGTCGACCCGGTAAAACCCGCCACGCCAGGTTCATTACTGTCCACCGCAGGCATTGGGCCAGCAATAATCAGACGACCTTCATCACGCAGTAACTGCAGGCGTGCAAGGTGAGCAGGGCGCACAGCGGTGCGTTTATCCAGTGAGTCAGCATTATCTTTAGCGTAAATTACGTAGAGCACCTTCAGAACTCCTGTCGGGGATGAGATTCGGCATCACGTTAAGTGATCGTTAACATTTGTGCAAATGAAAGATAATTTGCCCTTGATAAAGGTCAGGTTGTTGCCCTTAAAAGCGTAAATCCGCGATTGATCGTGAGCGGTTATTGAAATTGATTGCTATTTGCATTTAAAATCACCCCTTCACATTTTGACCAGAAAGATTATGACGACGCTAACAACTGATCTACCTCGCCGCTCACCTTTGCCATTGCTGATCTCGATCGTACTGCATGGTTCGGTGATCGGGGCACTGCTGTACGCCTCATTTCATCAGGTGGTCGAAATGCCCAAAGCGTCTCAGCCGATTAGCGTGTCGATGGTGGCACCTGAGGTGCAGCCGGAACCGCAACCCGCCCCCCCTGTTGTTGAACCTGAACCAGAGCCGGTAGTGGAACCTGAACCTGCCCCGGAGCCACCCAAGCCTGAACCCGTGCCGATCCCGAAACCGGAACCGAAACCGAAACCGAAACCTAAACCGAAGCCGGTGAAGAAAGAAGTGGTGAAGCCGAAGCAGGAAGTGAAACCGCGTCCTGCTGCTCCGGTGGAAACCCGGCCGACCGAGCAGACAAAGCCATCCACGGCACCGAAGACCTCTCAGGCGCCGTCTACGGCCGTTTCAACAGGCCCACGGGCGCTGACCGTCGGTAAGCCGTCCTATCCGTCACGCGCCTTTGCGCTGCGTGTGGAAGGGCGTGTACGCGTGCAGTTTGACGTCGATAGCTCAGGACAGGTCGATAACATTCGTATCCTGTCTGCCGAACCTCGTAACATGTTTGAGCGGGAGGTGAAGCTGGCGATGCGCAAATGGCGCTATGAAGCAGGCAAGCCCGGCAAGGACATTACGATGAATATTGTCTTCAAGATTAACGGCGGCACCAGCATCGAATAAAATTAGCCAGCATCTTTTGTACCATAGCGGCGTTGGCTGCTCTCGCTAACCCCGGTCACTTACTGATGTAAGCTCCCGGGGATTAGCTCAATTGCCGCCTTGCTTTAATGCAAAATCTACTCGCTAATTAAAGTGTTCTGCCAAAAATCAATTTTTAAAGTGAGTTACTGCTGGATATCTAGCGTGAAATTGATTTTATCATCCGGCAGGGAGCGCGGTTTTCCGTCCGGGTCGACGGCGACGTAAATAAACACGGCTTCGGTGGTGCAGTAGCGTTGCCCGATGGGTTCTGACGACACTTTCTTTATCCACACTTCAATATTAATGGTGATGGAGCTGGTGCCGGTGCGAATGCAGCGTGCATGGCAGGTGACGACATCACCCACCGCGACCGGCTTCAGAAAGGTCATCCCGTCAGCGCGCACGGTGACCACACGTCCCCCGGCAATCTCTTTGGCCAGAATAGCGCCGCCCATATCCATCTGCGACATCAGCCAGCCACCGAATATATCACCGTTGGCATTGGTGTCTGCTGGCATGGCGAGGGTGCGCAGCACCATCTCACCCTGCGGTGTTCTTAGTTCTTCGCTCATTGTTATGTTCCTGACATTGCTGATTTCAAATAACCCACTTGCCCGATCGGGGGTTCCGTCGGGCATTTAACGCTTATTTTTCTTCTTGTTGTGGCATCAGACGGTAAATATAGACACCGCTTAATAATGTGAACAGCAGCGTTAACGCACTCAGACCGAAGACTTTAAAGTTCATCCAGATGTCCTGGGAAAGCCAGAACGCCACGTAGATATTGGCCAGTCCGCAGGCAAGGAAAAAGAGCGCCCAGGCGATATTCAGACGTCGCCAGGCAAATTCTGGCAGTTGAATCTCCTTGCCCAGCATTTTCTGGATAAGAGGTTGTTTCATAAACCACTGGCTGAACAGCAGTGCGACAGCAAACAGACCGTAAATAATGGTGACTTTCCATTTGATAAAGTCCGGGTTATGCAACGCAATCGTCAGGGTGCCAAAAATAGCCACCAGTGCGAAGGTGATCAGCGACATTTTTTCCAGCTTGCGATACAGCAGCCAGCTGGCGACCAGCGCCAGACCTGAGGCAACGATCAGTGCACCAGAGGCAACAAAAATGTCGTACAACTTGTAGAAAACAAAAAACACTACAAGCGGAAGAAAGTCGAGTAACTGCTTCATAGCGGCTTCCAAATAACAGACTAAACCGGAATATTATGAATCGGGAATGACTCTGTCGAGGCATTCCCGATGAATTAACGTAACAGCATATACAGGCGTGACAAATAGATAATCAGTATGGCTGAAATCAGATTGCTAATGGCGTTCAACAGGACGGAGGCGACGTCAGGTGGCAACCACAGCAATGAAGATGCCAGCAGCAGCACAACCAGTTTCGCCACAATCCACAGAACAACAGCCGGTGCCACCAGTTTCATCTGGCTCCATCCGAGGCGAACGCTGGTGCGCATGGCCGCAAAAACGCCGATTTTCTCTGTGTTCATGATGATTGGTGACAACGCCAGCGTCACGGCCAGCAATACACCCGGCACCACCAGCACCATAAAGCCAAGCTGGATCACTAACGTCATCAGGAACGTCAGCAGCAGCAGGCGCGGTAATAGCGGAGCTGAAGCACCAATGGCCCGCAGTGCACTGACACGCTGACCGGATGATACCATCGGGATCAGGCACAGCATGCCGCCCAGCAGCAGCACATTCCCTACCAGTGAAGCAAAAGTCCCCGCAGCGGAGGCTTTTAGCAGCACCTTTTGTTGTTCCGGCGACATGTTTTGAATCATTTCCATCAGGCTGCCGGCCGAACCTGCAGCACCGTCACCCAGGATCTGCATTTGATCGGCATCAGGCGTAAAAGCCTTGCCGAGCATCATGGTGATAAATGAGGTCAGTAGCGCCATCAGTGTAATGGTAACCAACTGATGACGGAAAAAATTCCCCGTGTCACGGTATAGCGAACCCGCCGTGATAGACATGTACTCTCCTTGAAAGGCCGGTGTTATAGACCCGGCGATTGTACATGCTCTCATGGGGTGCTGGCACTCAGATTGACATAACTTTCGATTTAAGAAGGTATTACCGCAGCTTTCACGCGCTGCTGCGTGACATTTCCCTGCGTCTGAGCTGACGTTGTGTCATTTCTCATTTTCCCTCTCTGGATCACTAAGATTAATCCCGGGGTTAATTGGGCAAAATTGATCTAAATCAACCCTATGTTTTTTATCAAGTTTATACGGATTGATTCACATGACCTTTTGCGTAAATAAGCGTAAATATGTTCGTGATTTCGCACTAAGGCCTCGTAGCAGGCCACATGCTGACAACAATTCGACAAAAGGAATGGTTATGAAACTGAAAGCACTGGCACTGGCCCTTGTTACCCTACTGCCTGCTGTTGCCTCCGCCCACCAAGCCGGGGACTTCTTTATGCGCGCCGGTTCAGCGACTGTGCGCCCGACCGGTGGCTCAGATAATGTGATGGGGCTGGGGGAGTTCGATATTGATAACAATACCCAGCTTGGTCTGACTTTTACCTATATGGCGACGGACAACATTGGTATTGAGTTGCTGGGTGCCACACCGTTCAAACATCACGTTGGACTACAGGCCACCGGAACACTGGCAACAGTTCATCAACTGCCGCCAACGTTAATGGCACAGTGGTACTTCATGGGCAATACCAGCAAATGGCAGCCTTATGCCGGTATCGGTGTTAACTACACCATGTTCTATGACACGGACTTTAACGACACCGGGCGAGCGGCAGGGCTGAGTAACCTGAAAGTGAAAAACTCCTGGGGCGTGGCGGGGCAGTTAGGCCTGGATTATCAATTAACGCCTGACTGGATGCTGAATGCGTCACTGTGGTACATGGATATTAATACTAAAGTCAGTTTCGACTCTCAGACGGCAGGTCATCAGAGTATTGATACACACATTAATCCGTTCGTGTTCTTCTTCGGGGCGGGTTACCGTTTCTAAGCCTGTCTGGGCCAGAAACAAGAAAGGCGCGAAGTTCGCGCCTTTTTCTTTTATACAGTTCGTTACTTAATCTGCATATTGTTTACCACCGATTTCACACCCGCCACACCACGTGTGACCTGTACGGCGCGGTTTGCCGCCTGCGGTGAACTGACAAAACCACTTAACTGCACGCGGCCTTTAAAGGTCTCAACGTTGATTTCCGTGGACTTCAGTGATTTATCATTCAGCAACCCGGCTTTCACCTTAGTCGTTACTACCGTATCGTCAATATACCCGCCAGTACCTTCTTTGGTTGCCGTAGGCGCGCAGGCGCTGACGGACAGTGCCACAACAGCGGCAATAACCATACCCGATAAGACTTTAAACAATTTCATTGCATCTCTCCCTGTCATCATCAAAAGGCAGTCATCCGCGTGATTGCGGTTCACAATAATAGTTGTTCACAGAAGGAAAGAAAGCAAATCAGGATTGTGACAAACAGAAAGAAAATAATGCCTTATCACAGGAATAAGGCATTAACAGAGATTAGCTGCGGGTGGCGGCCTTCAGTGAGCTGGCAAAGGCAGTCAGCTCTTTCAGCATCACGTCGGGGTGGGAGGCGTTCCGCTCAATGATTTTGACAATCGCCGAGCCTGAAATCGCCCCGGCGGCACCGGACGCGATCGCTTCTTTAACCTGTGAAGGTTCAGAAATGCCAAAGCCCTGCAAGGCAGGCGCAGCGTGGTATTCGCGCAGCTTATCGACCAGATGTTTCAACGGCAGATTGGCACGGGTTTCGGAGCCGGTGACGCCAGCACGTGACAGCAGGTAGGTATACCCCCGGCCGTGCGAGGCGATTTCACGCAGCAGATCGTCACTGGCGTTCGGCGGGCAGATAAAGATCGGGGCGACGTTATGGCGCATCGCCGCCTGACGGAAGGGGGCGGACTCCTCCACCGGCACATCCGCAATCAGCACGGAATCAACGCCAGCCTGCTGGCAGCGGGCATAAAAATTATCGATGCCGTTTGAGAACACCAGGTTCGCGTACATCAGCAGGCCAATCGGCAGTTCCGGGTATTTCTGGCGAATGGCGGCCAGCATCTCGAAGCATTGTGATGGCGTCACGCCGGCGGCGAAGGCGCGCAGATTGGCATTCTGAATGGTCGGGCCATCCGCCAGCGGATCGGAGAAGGGGATGCCAAGTTCAAGGGCATCCGCGCCTCCGGCCACCAGCGCATCAATAATCTGCAATGACAGCTCAGGATTCGGGTCACCGAGGGTAACGAAAGGCACGAAAGCGCCTTCTTTACGTTCTGCCAGGCGTTTAAAACAGAGGTCGTAACGTTCCATCAGATTTCTCCCTTAGCGGTAAAGATGTCATGCACGGTGAAGATGTCTTTGTCACCACGGCCGGAAAGATTCACCACCAGCAGTTGCTCTTTCTCAGGGTTTTCACGCATCATTTTCAGGGCATGGGCCAGCGCGTGTGACGATTCCAGCGCAGGGATAATCCCTTCGCTGCGGCACAGTGTTTTAAAGGCATCCAGCGCTTCGTCATCCGTAATAGAAACGTAATCAGCGCGGCCAATGCTGTTGAGATAGGCGTGCTGAGGGCCGACGGACGGGAAGTCGAGACCGGCAGAAATAGAGTAAGACTCTTCAATCTGGCCATCGTGGGTTTGCATCATGGGGGCTTTCATCCCGAAATAGATGCCCACGCGGCCATGCTTCAGTGGCGCGCCGTGCTCGCCGCTTTCAATCCCGTGCCCCGCCGGTTCAACGCCAATCAGGCCAACGCTGGTGTCATCAATAAAATCAGCAAACATACCGATGGCGTTAGAGCCGCCACCCACACAGGCAATCAACGCATCCGGCAGGCGACCCTCTTTTTCCAGAATCTGCGCTTTGGTCTCTTCACCAATCATGCGCTGGAACTCACGCACGATGGTCGGGAACGGATGCGGGCCCGCTGCGGTACCCAGCATATAGTGAGCGGTTTCATAGCTGCCCGACCAGTCGCGCAGCGCTTCGTTACAGGCATCTTTCAGCGTTGAGGAACCGCTGTGAACCGGGATCACTTCCGCACCCATCAGCTTCATACGGAATACGTTAGGAGACTGGCGTTCGATATCTTTCGCGCCCATATAGATGCGGCATTTCAGGCCAAGCAGTGCGCTGGCAAGTGCAGACGCCACGCCATGCTGACCGGCACCCGTCTCAGCGATAATCTCCTTTTTCCCCATGCGTTTCGCCAGCAGTGCCTGGCCCAACACCTGGTTAGTTTTGTGCGCGCCGCCGTGCAGCAGGTCTTCACGCTTCAGATACAGGCGGGTTTTGGTGCCTGCCGTCAGGTTTTTGCACAGCGTAAGTGCGGTAGGGCGGCCAGCATAGTTTTTCAGCAGGTCAGTAAATTCCGCCTGGAACGCCGGGTCGCTCTGAGCGCTGATAAAGGCATCTTCCAGTTGGAGCAGTGCAGGCATCAGGATCTGCGGCACATACATGCCGCCAAACTCACCAAAATACGGATTTAATCGGGTCATGTCGTTTCTCTTTATCAGTAGGCTTTCAGTGTCTGAAACACGGAAGCAATTTTACCGGCATCTTTCACTCCAGGGGCACTTTCCACGCCGGAGTTAAAGTCGAGGCCCGCACAGCCAAGCTGTGCCGCCTGTACGCAATTTTCTGCACCCAGACCACCGGCCAGCAGCACATTGTCCAGCGACTGGTTGGCAAGCAGTGACCAGTCAAACGCCTGACCGCTGCCCCCGTTTCCGTGGTCGAAGACGTAGCGGTCAACGCCAGCCCAGTCACGGTCAGGCAGGCTGTCGCTGATGCTGAACGCTTTCCAGATTTTTACCGTTTCCGGTAGCTGGCTGCGTAACTGGCTGACGTAGTCGCGGTCTTCGTCGCCGTGCAACTGTACGGCGGAGAGATTCAGCTGCTGCGCACAGGTGACAACGTCACTGATGACATTATTACGGAACACGCCGACATACTTCAGTGCAGCGGCAGGGATAATCTGCTGAGCCTGTTCGATACTGAGCTGGCGAGGGGAACCCTCGGCGAAGATCAGGCCGCCATACAGTGCACCTGCCTCCAGCGCGTTGCGGGCATCTTCGGCACGCGTCAGGCCGCAGACTTTGTTATCGCCGATAATCACCCGACGCACGGCGGCAGCCAGGTCATCTTCTGACATCAGCGCCGAGCCAATCAGGAAGCCGTTAGCAAAGTGGCTCAGTTCGCGCACTTGCGCATAATTGTTGATGCCGGACTCGCTGATCACCGTGACGCCATGCGCCACTTTCGGTGCCAGGCGGCGGGTGCGGTCCAGATCGATGGAGAGATCGCGCAGGTCACGGTTATTAATGCCGACCACTTTGGCACCCAGCGCGGTGGCGCGTTCCAGCTCTTCATCGCTGATCACTTCCGTCAGGACGCCCATGTTCAGGCTGTGCGCCACGGCAGCCAGCTGGCGATACTGATCGTCGTTCAGCACGGAGAGCATCAGCAGGATGGCATCGGCCTGGTAATGGCGCGCCAGGTAGATCTGATACGGGTCAATAATAAAGTCTTTGCACAGTACCGGCTGGGTGACAATACTGCTGACGATCGGCAGAAAATCGAAGCTTCCCTGGAAGTATTTCTCATCCGTCAGCACCGAAATGGCAGAGGCATAATGCTTATACACGCCGGCAATCACCGCCGGGTCAAAGTCTTCACGGATCACGCCCTTTGAGGGCGAAGCCTTCTTACATTCCAGAATAAAGACGGTGCGCGCACCTTTCAGCGCATCGTAAAAGCTGCGCGTGGAGGGTGTGATGTCGTTCTGAAAGGTGGCCAGCGGCTGCTGCTGCTGACGTTCTGCCAGCCAGATTGCTTTATCCTGAACGATTTTAGTGAGTACGGTTTCCTGCATGATTATCCTCTTGCTGCCAGTGCGACCACGTGCTCGTAGGCTTTGCCGCTGCGAATGGTTTTCAGCGCCTGTTGGGCATTGTGTCGTAAGTCTTCATGACCAAAAATTTTCAGCAACAGGGCGACGTTTGCCGCCACGGCTTCTTCGTGCGCCAGCTCGCCATTACCCTGGAGTAAACGGGTTAAAATGTCACGGTTTTCTTCCGGTGAACCCCCGGCCAGCGCCTCTTGCGGATGGTAGCTCAGGCCAAAATCTTCAGCCGTTAACTGATAGCTGGTGATCTCGCCGTCACGCAGTTCGGCCACATGAGTGGCGCTGTGCAGAGCCACTTCATCCATCCCCCCGCCATGCACGACTGCCGCACGCTGGTAACCCAGCACTTTCAACGTCTGAGCAATCGGCAGCACCAGCTCCGGGCTGTAAACACCGATCACTGCCAGCGGCGGACGTGCCGGGTTAATCAACGGGCCGAGCACGTTAAAGATGGTACGCGTCTTCAGTTCTTTACGCACCGGCATCGCATGGCGAAAACCGCTGTGATACTGAGGGGCAAACAGGAAACACACGTTTAAATCATCCAGTGCCTGGCGTGCCTGCACTGCGGGTAAATCCAGGCTGATACCGAAAGCGGCCAGCAAATCTGACGAACCCGATTTACTGGAAACACTGCGGTTACCGTGCTTCGCCACCTTCAATCCGCACGCGGCGGCAACAAATGCGCTGGCGGTGGAAATATTAATGCTGTTACTGCCGTCACCGCCGGTCCCGACAATATCCGCAAACGGATAGTCCGGGCGCGGGAAAGGTTTAGCGTCTTCTAACAAGGCGGTGGCTGCCCCGGCAATCTCCTGAGGACGTTCACCACGGATCTTCATGGCGATCAGCGCTCCCGCCAGCTGGGTTGGCTCCAGCTGCCCGGTAATAATCGCCGAAAACAGCTGGTGGCTTTCTGCCTGCGTCAGGATCTCGGCCTGGTATAATTTTTCCAGAATAGTGTTCATTGCTGTCTCCTTGATCACGCCAGCGCCCAGGCAAGAGTTTGTTCCAGCAGGCGTGCGCCCTGGCTGGTAAGAATAGATTCCGGATGGAACTGGAAGCCACAGACACGGTTGGCGTCATCACGGACGGCCATCACCATGCCGTTATAGGTGGCGTTAACCGTTAATCCATCGGGAATATTGCTGCCGACCAGCGAGTGGTAGCGTGCTACCGGTAACGGGTTGTTCAGCCCGGCAAACATGCCCTGATCGTCATGATCAATCGCAGAGGCTTTGCCGTGCAGGATTTCGCCCGCCTGACCCACGTGGCCGCCATAGGCTTCAACAATCGCCTGATGGCCGAGGCAGATACCGATAATCGGCAACTGGCCGCGTAAGGCCTGTAACAGCGCTGGCATACAGCCCGCTTCTGACGGTGCGCCCGGACCGGGAGAAAGCATCAGGACCGGATTTTCCATCTGCTGCAAACGGGCAATCAGCTGGTCCGCCGGGACGTTGTTACGGTAAATCACCACGTTATGGCCAAAGGCACGTAACTGGTCGACGAGGTTGTAGGTAAATGAGTCGAAGTTATCGAGCAGCAGAATATCGGCCATCAGAACATCTCCTTGCTATGGTGCGCTGTCGCGATGGCACGCAGAACCGCGCGCGCCTTATTACGGCTTTCATCCGCTTCCGCCTGCGGATTGGAATCCAGAACCACCCCGGCACCGGCCTGAACCGTTGCCACGCCGTCTTCGACGTAGGCAGAGCGAATCACAATGCAGGTATCCAGATCGCCGCTGGCGGTGAAGTAACCAACGGCACCACCGTAGCTGCCGCGACGGGTGCCTTCGGCTTTGGCAATCAGCTGCATAGCGCGGACTTTTGGTGCGCCGCTCAGAGTGCCCATGTTCATGCAGGCACGGTAAGCGTGCAGCACGTCAATATCCGCACGCAGCTGGCCGACCACGCGGGAGACCAGATGCATGACAAAGGTGTAACGGTCAACTTTGGTCAGGTCTGCCACATAACGCGTTCCCGGCTCGCAGATACGCGCCAGATCGTTACGGGCGAGGTCAACCAGCATCAGATGCTCGGCCATCTCTTTATGGTCAGTGCGCATTTCCAGCTCGATGCGGCTGTCGAGGTCGCGATCCAGTGAGCCATCCGCATGGCGGCCGCGTGGGCGGGTGCCGGCAATTGGGTAGATTTCAATCTGGTTGCTGATGGCGTCATACTTGAGTGAGCTTTCCGGCGAAGCGCCAAACAGGCTGAACTCGCGATCCTGCATAAAGAACATATACGGGCTTGGGTTACTGTTCTTCAGCGTGTCATAGGCGGCCAGCGGCGACGGGCAGGGCAGTGAGAAGCGACGGGATGGCACCACCTGGAAGATTTCGCCGATGCGGATCGCATCCTGCATCTGGCGCACCACCTGGCAGTAATCCTCATCGCTCTGGCTGACGCTGAGCGTCATACTTTCGACGGTCTTCACCGGCAGTGCGCTGGCAGGCTGCAGCATCTGACCGTGCAGCTGCTCAATGCGGCTTTGCAGGCGCATAAATTCTGAAGGTGAATGGGTGAAAAGGCTGGCCTGCAGTCGCGCGCTTTGCGTCTGATGGTCAATCACCAGCAGCGTTTCTGCCAGATAGAAGCAGTAATCCGGGCAGCGCTGTTCATTCTTTAATTCCGGCAGTGACTCAAAACCTGCCACCAGATCATAAGCAAACAGGCCGCCGAGCAGCACGGCTTCACGCTCTTCTGCCGGGGCATTAACCAGCTGTGGGATCAGGCGTAATGCATCAAAGACCGACAGCGCACGAAGATTGGCGTCCTCATCGAGGAAAGCGTGATTAATCGGGAACACCAGTTCGCGGCCATCCGGGCGCACGCTGTTCTCAACCGATTCGGGCAGCGCGGCATCCAGCAGCGGCAGGAGTGCGCGACCATTCTCAGACAGTGCCTGCACCTGTACCCGGTTATCGAGGGCGCTAATGCGCAGGGCGCTATCCACAATCAGCAGGCTTTTCAGGTTGCGCTTGCTGTCAACGTCCGCAGATTCCAGCAGCAGAGTCTCGGAACGGGCGGCACACAGCTGATGAAAAACAGCGGCCGGATCTTCGCGGTAAGGTGCGTTGCCGGTAATCAACTTCACTGTAGGTTTGGCATTTTGCATGTGATGTTCTCTGTTTTTTGCTCAAAAAAAAGCCCGCATCAGGCGGGCTTGAGTATCTGCACTACGTATTGACCGTGCATGACAACCTCGCCCGTTCAGGGAGAAGTACGCCACCAACCAGTCATCAGAGAGAATGAATACGTCATGATACAGATACCTTGCTTGTGAACTTGCGTACTAGTTAACTGGTTCGCGGGAGAAAAGTCAATACTCTTTTTCCCTTAGGGCAAAATGTCGGTATCATGCTGCGATATTTTTCTGTCTTTCCCGGAGTCGTTTTGACCGCAGTTGCCGCCTCACTCAGCGCTTTCCCTATCTACGATCTTCACAGCCACACGCGGGCTTCCGACGGGTTACTGACCCCGGAGCAACTGGTTATGCGTGCGGTGGAACAGCGCGTGGGCGTGCTGGCCATCACCGACCACGATACAACGGAGGGCATTAAACCCGCGCGTGAAGCGATTGCACGTCATGCGTTGCCGTTGCAGTTGATCAATGGCGTGGAGATCTCAACGCTGTGGGAGAACCATGAAATCCATATCGTTGGCCTGGGTATTGATATTGACCACCCACAGATGGTGGCCTTCCTGGCTGAACAGGGGCAGCGCCGTCTGGCGCGTGCGGAACTGATCGCTGAACGGCTGGAAAAAGCGCATATCCCCGGTGCATTAGCGGGTGCGCTGGCGCTGGCGGAAGGCGGTGCCGTGACGCGCGGGCATTTTGCCCGCTTTCTGATTAACGCCGGTAAAGCGGACACCATGCAGCAGGTATTCAAAAATTATCTGGCACGTGGCAAAACCGGTTATGCCCCGCCACAGTGGTGTACAATTAAACAAGCTATTGATGCCATTCATCATTCAGGTGGCCGTGCCGTGGTAGCCCATCCCGGCCGCTACGGTCTGTCGGCAAAATGGCTGAAACGTCTGCTGGCTCACTTCAGTGAGCAGGGCGGCGAGGCGATGGAAGTGGCTCAGTGTCAGCAGGCGCCCAATGAGCGTCAGCAGCTGGCACGCTATGCGCAGGACTACCAGTTAGCGGCCTCGCAGGGTTCTGACTTCCATCAGGCCTGTCCCTGGATTGAACTGGGAAAAAAATTGTGGCTGCCGGGCGGTGTCGAAGCGGTATGGCACCGTTTTCCTGAAATTGTCAATCAGGTTTGTGGCAGTGAAGCGCAAACAAGAGGTGTGTAATGAGTCAATTTTTCTATATTCATCCGGATAATCCCCAGCCGCGTCTGATCAAGCAGGCGGTTGAAATGCTCAACAAGGGCAGTGTGATTGTCTATCCGACGGATTCTGGCTATGCACTGGGCTGTAAGCTGGAAGATAAAAGTGCGATGGAGCGTATCTGTCGCATTCGTCAGCTGGATGGGAACCATAACTTTACCCTGATGTGTCGTGATCTCTCAGAGCTGTCGACCTATGCGCACGTAGACAACACCGCATTTCGCCTGATCAAGAACAACACGCCGGGGAACTACACGTTTATTCTGAAGGCAACCAAAGAGGTGCCACGCCGTCTGATGAGCGAGAAACGTAAGACGATCGGTCTGCGTGTCCCCTCAAACCCGATTGCGCTGGAACTGCTGGAAGCACTGAATGAGCCGATGATGTCGACGTCGCTGATGCTGCCGGGAAATGACTTTACCGAGTCCGATCCGGAAGCGATCCAGGATGAAATTGGCAAGCTGGTGGACTTGATTATTCATGGCGGGTATCTCGGGCAGCAGCCAACCACCGTCATTGATTTAACGGAAAATACCCCGGAAGTGATCCGCGAGGGTGTGGGCGATATTCAACCCTTTCTCTAAGCGTTAAATAACAGGCCGCTGAGAATGGGCCTGTTATTTATTCTCATTCATTGTTATTACGATGTTGATTTGCCCAGCCACTCTTTAAAATCCTTATACGGGATATACAGTGAAACATCCTTAAGCGGAACTGGAGATTTACGCGGTCTTTTTATTTCGCTAGTAAAGCCAACAATGACGCCACCAATGGTGTCATCGCTATTATAAACCGCCCCCCCCGACATGCCTTTTACCACGCCAGCATTGGATGCCATCGCTACGCAAGGTCGTTTATTCCATTCATTGCGGATTCCCGTCAGAGCCAGATTGACGCCTGCTGATTCAACGGGCATGGCGGAAATAAAGCTGTAACCGTACATTTTCACTGACTCGCCAATGGCACCGTCGCGAAATTTCGGCAGCGTTTTGATGTCGTTCTTGTGGTAGATGATCGCCAGGTCGCAGTAAGGGTGATAGGCCTTCACTTTCTGTACGGAAAGCTTTGCCACATGCGCTGCAGTCAGGCTGTACTCCGGGGTGATAGGGATACTGGTGCCCAGCGCGCCGATGCCGAGAATGGTCGGAATGCCGGTAAAGTTCATATCTACGCGTTTCATAGCTTCGCTGCTGTAGTCATATTTGCCTACAGAGCAGCCGGTCAGCATTAGCAATGCCAACGCCGGCAGGGTGTTTTTAATTTTCATAATAATCACATTTTGTCGGACACGTCAGTAAAATCCCTGGTGAGGAGTAATGACGTGTAATGCCGATGCCGAGTGTGACTCAGCGTATTTTTTCAGGAGCATTCACTCCCGTTTACTGCTAACAACGAAAAGAAAAACGAAGTTTTTATGTTCACGTTAAACGTGTATTTATAATATCTATTTAACTATCTATTTATATGGCGCTCTTCTGCCTGAGTGAATTCTACACAAACTTATAAGTTGAGCAAATTAATATCTGAGCCTTAATCTTAATATGCCGGATAATCCAGAATTAACCCAACCTGCTGTGTAAATTAACTGAATATTTGGTATTTATTCTCCTGTATCCTCGGCTGATAGTGATTATGGCAGCATGATATAATGTAAAATAGTTTCAGTCTGGTATTTGAAACTAAAAAAATCAAAAAAACTGGAGTGGCGGGCTGGTGTTCACGCGTAGATACGGGATTTTCGGGCTGGCGCCAGGCCTGGTGCGGGCTGAAAGGTTCAACAAATAAGGGGAGTGTAAGGCAGTAACCTGCTGTTATTTCGGTTAATTCATTTTTTAACGAATGAATGAAAAATACGCTAAATGATAAGTATTTATACTTTCATTCAGGTGGGTAACTGTTAAGTCTTTTAAATGTAATAAAAATGGCGCGGTCACGCACTGCGTCCTTTGGGTTTGATGACCAATGGCACGGGGAGCAATCAAATCTTTGCCTGATTGACGGCGTTGAACGACGGCGACCCGCCGCAAACTGCGTCACTGCCAGCATTTTTCCCTGAGAAGAACAGATCAACGTGTTCAGCATCAAGGGCTGGAAATGCTGGCATAGGAAATTTTCCAGTGATTGAAATCCACTTTTACTTTTAACATATATGAATTATCATATTTGTCTTGTTTTCACTGGAACGTTTGATTATGCATCCTGTTCAACTTTTCAAATTGCTTGCCGACGAAACGCGGACAACCATTATTTTGCTGTTACGGGAAGCGGGAGAGTTGTGTGTGTGCGACCTTTGCGCAGTGACAAACCAGTCGCAGCCGAAAATTTCCAGGCATATTGCCCTGTTACGTGATGCAGGATTAGTGCTGGATCGCCGTGAGGGCAAATGGGTTCATTATCGTCTTTCACCTCATATGCCGGCATGGGCTGCCTCGATTATTGATACCGCATGGAGCAGTCAGCGTGAGGAAGTACGTGAATCACTCAAAAACGCTAACGCTAATGTGTGCAGCTGATCGCAAAAACGCATTCACAAAAACGTATGTATTTTTTCGAGGTGGGAGATTTCAATGTTACTCGCAGGCGCAATATTTATCCTGACCATCGTGTTGGTTATCTGGCAGCCTCGCGGGCTTAGCATTGGCTGGACAGCGTCAATAGGTGCAGTGCTTGCGTTGGTGACCGGAGTCATTCAGTTGAATGACATTCCGGCTGTCTGGCATATCGTCTGGAACGCAACGGCTGCATTTATCGCAGTAATCATCATCAGCCTGCTGTTGGACGAATCAGGATTTTTTGAATGGTGTGCGTTGCATGTTGCCAAATGGGGTAACGGGCGAGGGCGGTTGCTTTTTACGTATATTGTGCTGTTAGGTGCTGCGGTGGCCGCGCTATTTGCTAATGATGGTGCTGCGCTCATTCTGACACCCATTGTTATCGCTATGCTGCTGGCATTAGGTTTTAGCAAAGGAACAACACTGGCTTTCGTTATGGCAGCCGGGTTTATCGCTGACACAGCCAGTGTGCCGCTGATAGTCTCCAATCTCGTTAATATCGTTTCTGCAGATTTTTTCCAACTGGGGTTTAGTGACTATGCGTCAGTCATGGTGCCGGTTGATCTCGCCGCTATCATTGCCACGCTGATTGTCCTTCATCTTTTCTTCCGTAAAGACATTCCCGCTACCTACGATCTTTCACTGTTGAAATCTCCTGCGAATGCCATCAAAGACCCAGCGACATTCAAAATGGGCTGGCTGGTGTTGGTTCTGCTGTTGGTTGGCTTCTTCCTGCTTGAGCCGCTCGGCATTCCCGTGAGTGCTATAGCTGCGTCTGGTGCGCTCATTCTGTTTGTTGTGGCTAAACGCGGCCATGCCATTAACACCGGGAAAGTGCTACGCGGTGCACCGTGGCAGATTGTTATTTTCTCACTGGGGATGTACTTGGTTGTCTACGGTCTGAAAAATGCGGGCCTCACCCAGTATCTCACCTCACTGTTAAATACCTTCGCAAACGGGGGGTTGTGGAGTGCCACCTTTGGTACTGGGCTGGTCACGGCGATGCTTTCATCAGTGATGAACAATATGCCCACTGTTTTGATCGGCGCGCTCTCAATCGACGCAAGCGCGGCGGAAGGTGTCATCAAAGAAGCTATGATTTACGCCAACATTATTGGCTGCGATCTGGGGCCGAAAATTACACCGATTGGAAGTCTGGCGACGTTACTTTGGTTGCATGTACTCGACCAGAAAAACATCAAGATTAGCTGGGGTTACTACTTCCGGGTTGGCGTGGTGATGACACTGCCCGTGTTGCTTGTCACCCTGAGTGCGCTGGCTTTGCGTCTGGCGCTGACCCAATGAGATGAGAATGAACATGACAGATATTACCCTCTACCATAATCCGGCCTGTGGAACATCACGTAACACGCTGGCGCTGATTCGTAATAGCGGTGTTGAACCAACAATTATTCTCTATCTGGAGACACCGCCCGATCGCGATAAGCTCGTACAGTTGATCACTGCAATGCAGATTAGCCCCCGTGCATTGCTTCGTCAGAACGTGGAACCTTACGAGCAACTGGGATTAGCCGAAGAGCGCTTCAGCGATGATGAATTGATTGCATCCATGCTGACATATCCGATCCTGATTAATCGCCCGATTGTTGTCACACCGATTGGCACGCGGTTATGCAGGCCGTCAGAAATCGTTCTTGAAATATTGCCAGACCCGCAGCAGGGCGAATTCAGCAAGGAAGGGGGTGAAAAACTGATCGACAAACAAGGAAAGCGGCTGGTGTAGTCCAACAATGCTCACTCTTTCAATGGGTCGCACGGGTTATGGGGACGAGGTGTAGGGCTTTTTTTGGGCCTGCGCGGTGTAAGAAGGTTACACCGCAGTAAAAAGGCTGTATAATGACACGCGATACACACTTTAAGTTATTGAAAACAAAAGAAATTCTGTTTTCACCATGACGCCTGGGAAGGCGACACAGAGGTAGCTCCATGAGCGAGAAATTACAAAAAGTTTTAGCACGCGCCGGGCACGGTTCCCGTCGTGAAATCGAAACCCTGATCTCTGCCGGACGCGTCAGCGTTGATGGCAAGCTGGCCACACTGGGTGACCGTGTTGAGCCAAGTGCCTCAATGAAGATCCGTGTTGACGGCCATATTGTTCCTGTCAGTGAATCCATTGCCGAAGTCTGCCGCGTACTGGCGTATTACAAGCCGGAAGGCGAGCTTTGTACCCGTAATGACCCGGAAGGCCGTCCAACGGTATTTGACCGTCTGCCGAAGCTGCGCGGTGCACGCTGGGTGGCCGTTGGCCGTCTGGATGTGAACACCTGTGGTCTGCTGTTGTTCACTACCGATGGTGAACTGGCAAACCGCCTGATGCACCCGAGCCGTGAAGTTGAGCGCGAATATGCCGTCCGCGTATTTGGTGCCGTCGATGACGAGAAGATCAAACAGCTGAGCCGTGGCGTGCAGTTAGAAGACGGCCCGGCAGCCTTTAAAACCCTGAAGTTTACGGGCGGGGAAGGGATTAACCAGTGGTACAACGTCACGCTGACCGAAGGGCGCAACCGTGAAGTTCGTCGTCTGTGGGAAGCGGTCGGTGTGCAGGTGAGCCGTCTGATCCGTATCCGCTATGGCGATATCGACCTGCCGAAAGGTCTGCCGCGTGGCGGCTGGACAGAGCTGGAACTCCAGCCGACCAACTACCTGCGTGAGCTGGTCGGTCTGGCGCCGGAAACGGTCACCAAAGTCGCCGTGGAAAAAGATCGCCGCCGTACTAAAGCGAACCAGATCCGCCGTGCGGTCAAGCGTCATACCACCACGACCACGAAAGCCAGCAAGCCGGGCAGCAATCGCCGCTCGTCTAAGCGTCAGCAAGGCTAACGTTGCGTGATGCAGTGTGTGATGTCAAAAGGGACCTTCGGGTCCCTTTTGCGTTATAGCGCTTACCAGTCTATGCCCTGCTGTGCCTGGATCCCGGCATCAAAGGCATGCTTAACCGGGCGCATTTCACTGACGGTATCCGCCTGCTCCAGAATCTCCCGATGACAGCCGCGGCCAGTGATAATCACACTCTGATGAACAGGGCGTTGTTGCAATGCCTCAAGCACCTCTTCCAGCGGCAGATAGTCAAAACTCACCATATAGGTCAGTTCATCCAGCACCACCAGGTCCAGCGTCGGATCCTGCAACATGCGTTTGCCATGCTGCCACACGCTCAGGCAGGCGGCGGTGTCCGTTTCACGGTTTTGCGTGTCCCAGGTAAATCCGGTGGACATCACCTGAAACTCTACGCCATGAGGTTCCAGCAGGTTACGCTCACCGTTGGGCCATTCGCCTTTGATAAACTGGATGACGCCGACACGCTTCTGATGCCCGACGGCACGCGTGGCGGTGCCAAACGCCGCCGTGGTTTTTCCTTTACCGTTACCAGTAAATACCATCAGAATACCGCGAACATCGGTCGCCGCCGCAATGCGCGCGTCCACCTGCTCTTTCAGTCGCTGCTGGCGCTGTTGATGACGATCTTCTGCGGCCATTATTCTGCTGCTCCTGGTTTACGTCCAGGCTGCGCATCAAAGCTGATCCCGGTTTTACGTTTACTGTCATCACCCATCAGCCAGAGATAAAGCGGCATAATGTCGGCAGGGGTTTTCAGCTTATTGGCATCTTCCTGTGGGAAGGCACTGGCGCGCATTTTGGTGCGGGTGCCTCCGGGATTTATGCAGTTCACCCGTAGCTGGCGTGCATCGTACTCTTCGGCAAGCACCTGCATCATGCCTTCGGTGGCAAACTTCGACACCGAATAGGCACCCCAGCCTGCACGCCCCTGGCGGCCAACGCTGGAAGAGGTGAACACCAGCGAAGCAGCATCGGACTTCAGCAGCAGCGGCAGCAGGGCCTGGGTCAGGAAAAACGTGCCGTCGATATTGACGCGCATTACCTGCTGCCAGGTCGCCGGGTCCTGCTGATCCATCGGTACGACGTCACCTAACAACCCGGCGTTATGCAGCACGCCGTCCAGGCGCGGCACCTCTGCTGCTACCGACTGTGCCAGCTGATGGCAGCTTTCCGGCGTCGCAGTTTCCAGATCGAGAGTAAACCACAACGCCGGGGCTTTGCTGTGCTGATTCACTTCATCACAGACCCGTTGCAGTTTTTCGGCATTGCGGCCCAGTAGCACCACCTGCGCGCCGTAGCGGGCATAGGAGAGGGCGGCCTCGCGCCCGATGCCATCGCTGGCGCCGGTCACAAGAATAATTCGGTGATTAAGCAGATCGCTTTTCGGTTGATAATGCACGTAAAGATCCTCTGGCGATGGGGATGATATCCGCGGGCTGATGATCCTGGTTGGCGTAAGCCTTTGCACGGATTGAATAAAGTGATTTATGCCTGAAAACGGTGATGAGTTCAATCGCGCTGCCCGGATTTACGGTGAAGTCACGTCAGCAGGCGACTCCTGAGCGCGACTCCGCTACAATAAGTCAATCTCTAACATAATGTAAATCAAGGCGGTTTGAGTGGACTTACTCTCTTATTATGGACTTTTTCTGGCAAAAACCGTCACCGTTGTGGTGGCGATTGTGGCCATCGCCGTGGTGATCGCTAATCTTGCCATGCGGAAACGCGCCCAGAGCGGCCAGCTAAAACTGACCCACCTGGATGAACGCTACACGGAAATGCAGGATACGATGCGGCTGGCGAAGATGAAGCCGTTACAGCAAAAACTGTGGCACAAAGAGCAGAAGAAAAAAGAGAAGCTGGAGGCAAAAACCGCCAAACAGCAGGCGAAGCTGGGGCGTCCACCGGCAGCGACGAAACCCACGCTGTATGTGATCGATTTCAAAGGCAGCATGGATGCCGGTGAAGTCTCCTCGCTGCGTGAGGAGGTGTCGGCGGTCATGGCGGTGGCGACGGCCGGGGATGAAGTCCTGCTGCGTCTGGAAAGCCCAGGCGGCGTGGTGCATGGTTACGGCCTGGCAGCCTCTCAGCTTCAGCGCCTGCGTGAGAAGAAAATCCCGCTGACGGTGGCCGTTGATAAAGTGGCGGCGAGCGGCGGTTATATGATGGCCTGTGTGGCGGATCGTATCGTTGCCGCTCCGTTCTCGATCATCGGATCCATTGGCGTGGTGGCGCAAATCCCTAACTTTAACCGTCTGCTGAAGCGCAATGAGATTGACGTTGAGCTGCACACGGCCGGGGAATACAAACGTACGCTGACGCTGTTTGGTGAGAATACCGAGCAGGGACGCGAGAAATTCCGTGAGGACCTGAATGAAACGCACCTGCTGTTTAAGCAGTTTGTACACCAGATGCGTCCTTCGCTGGATATTGACAGTGTCGCGACCGGGGAGCACTGGTACGGGACGCAGGCGCTGGATAAAGGCCTGGTTGATGCCATCAGCACCAGTGATGATCTGATTATCGCTCAGATGGAGAAACACCAGGTGATTGGGGTGCGTTATGCGCGCCGCAAAGGGGTGATGAGCCGCTTTACCGATAGCGCGACGGGTAGTGTTGAACGTCTGCTGCTGCGTCTCTGGCAGCGTGGTGATAAACCGCTGCTGTAATCCTCATTACGCCCGCGTCTGCGGGCGTGATACTTTTAACGGGCGTTCGCGTCCTGCGGCGTCAGTAGACACTGTTGTTCCAGTTCATCCCGCAGCAACACAATCGCGTTCAGCGTATTCACCAGCCGCTCATGATCCGTACCCGCCAGTAATGCAGGCAGATGACGCAGCAGACGTGCCAGCCGTTCAAAGCCGCATCCATCCAGCGCCTGCGCCAGCGTTTCCGCTTCACGACAGGCACGCTGTTCCTGGTGGCACAACCCGTTGTGTAGCCACTGGATCAGCATCTGCTGGCACTGCTGTAGCAGGGCCAGAGGCAGCGGTAATGCCGGAGGGGATGCGCTGACAGGCAGCGCCTGAGATGGCGGGTTCCCGGCATTCAGCACCCAGGCACGCTGGCGCGTCATGATCACCAGCGGTTCCAGCACCAGAACACCGTCCACCACCGATACCCGACCGGAGACCTTGCAGGGCGGATCATCCTGCTGTTGCAGCAGGGCCGTCAGACAGTCAATGGCGCGTGGGGCCGAAGGCGATGCACTCAGTGATAACCGCAGAACATTTTCTTCACCTGCACCGCTGATAACATCAGCTTCCAGCGTTTGTCGCCCGGCATCCCAGCGGATATCCAGACATTCACCCAGCGGCAGGATAAACAGGCTATCACTGTGGCTAAGTGGTCGGGTGAAGGCGGGCGGGCGTTGTTGCAGATGGTGCCGCAGGGCTTCGACACCCGGCTGGCAAAGGGGGAACTCGGGCATCTCCCATGCCGAGGGCGTCAGGGGCGCGACGCTAGTCAGACGATCGCGCGCCGCCAGGTGTAATTCCCCGCGCGCATCGCGCTGTGCCGCCTGCGAGATGATTTGCCCACCTGCGAGGATTGAAGCCTGGAACCCCGCAATACGGCGCTGCCAGCCGGGTGCATTCTGCTGTTCTGCCAGCGGCCACTGGCGTGACAGATGCAGAACGCTGCCCGTATCCGGATCGGTAAACCAGATGCGTACCCCGTAATGGCGGTTGTCCTGCCAGCAATCCATGCCGAGTGATACCAGCCGCAGATGGTCGAGTTTGACCCGATCCTGAATCCCGAGGCCAACAATGTTGCGCCAGGGCTGTGCGGGCGTTTTGCCCTCCGAGGCCACGCGTGCCATCTCGCGGGCAGCCAGCACGCGAGCCGTTAACCCGGATAACTGACTGAGAAACGGCCCGGCACGATAATGGGATGCACGTTGGTGAAAGTGGTCGATCCCTTCAGTCATTTGCTGGAGTGACAGTGTCACCCAACGCCAGTTGGCCTGCTGAGCGCTGCGTTGTGCCTGAGTCAGTAGCGGAGCAAAGGTGACAGAAGGCTGGCTGAGCCCACGGCTCCATAGCTGGTGGCCCAGGTGACAAAGCTCTGCCAGATTGCCTTCACTCTCCGCCAGGTCAGTCACATCATCCTGCCGTTCGCCCTGTAATTGCCAGACGAGGTGTTCAAAACCCGGATGCTGTGCTTCGGCCGCGGCAAAGGCCTGCACCGCGAGAATGATATGTTCGCACAGCGTGCCTTCAACGCAGTCGCAACGGGCAAACTGCATGCTGCTGCGTGAAAAAAAACGCACATCGCTCATCGGCAGTTTCGCTGCGGGCACCTTTCCGGGTTCGCACTGGAGTTCTATCACCAGCCCTTTATCAGCCAGTTGCTGTGCGCGTTTTAGCGTTGCTGCAGGCAGTGAGCGTAGTTCCGCCAGCCACTCGCCGGGCTGCCAGCGGACAGAGGCGGCGGGGACTGGCGCTTCAGTGGCACACCGTTGTTGATAGCCGAGCACCAGCATAACCCGATGGCGGCACATGTTGCTGGCCCCACAGCTACACTGTGCTTCTTTCAATGCCTGACCCTGGCTCAACCGGGTCTGGATGCCATCGCTAAACTGCGCTGTCAGCACGCCGTCCTTATCGCTGAACGAGGGCAGATTTCCGGCGGCGATCTCTTTCTGGCTGCGTTTAACGAAACCCGCATTGCTGAGGGCGATTAACGCCTGCGGGGTCAGTTCGAGCAGCTCGCTGCGTAGCATCTCACTCATGATTGCAGGTTCTCCGCCAGCCAGGCCGCCAGTTCACCCGGCGTCATGGCTGCAATCTGTGCCCCGGCATTGACCAGCCGTTGGGCCATATCACGGTCATAGCTGGGGGCGGCTTTACTGTCGAGTGCGGCCAGTCCCAGCACTTTGCTGCCGCTCTGCACACACTGCCTGACCTGGTTGACCAACAGTGAGGGGGATCCGCCTTCGAAGAAATCGCTGACCAGTACAATCGCGCTTTTTTGCGGCTGTTCGATCAGCTGCCGCGCATACTGCACGGCTTTACCAATATCGGTGCCGCCACCCAACTGAACTTTCATCAGCAGGTCAACCGGGTCCTGCACGTCAGCCGTCAGATCCACTACGCTGGTGTCGAATGCCACCAGATGGGTACGGATCCCTGGTAGCTGCCAGAGGCAGGCGGCCATCACGGCGGAGTGGATCACCGAATCCACCATCGATCCGCTCTGATCGACCAGCAAAATGAGCTGCCATTTCTCGCTGTGGCGTTTTACCCGACTCATAAAGACCGGGGATTCAATAAACAGCCGTCCGCGCTGTGGGTCCCAGCGGTGCAGGTTATCACGCAGTGTGCCTTTAAAATCGAAGTTACGGGCAATGGCCACCGGCGATCGGCGTCGGCGGTCGCGGGTGCCGGAAAACGCCTGCCGGACCTCAGTCGCCAGCCGCGCCATAATCTGTTCCACCACCTGACGCACCAGACGTCGGGCGGCCTGTAACACCTGTGGATTCATCAGGTGTTTGGTGTGCAACACCGCGCGCAGCAGGCCCTCAGAGGGGGCGATGCGTTCCAGTACCTCAATGTTGGTGACCACATCATCGATGCCGAAGCGCAATACGGCGTCACTTTCCAGCCGTTCAATCACCTCTGCAGGGAACAGTTGATGGATGGCGTTGATCCATTGCGGGGTGGTGAGCTGCGATCCCTCGCTGCCGCCGTGGCGCTCACCGCGTTGCAGGCGCTGCGGATCGCGACCGTACAGCCACTCCAGGGCGTTATCCACCGCGCGGGCATGTTCATCAAGCCCGCCGAGACTGCTTTCCGCAGCCTCACCGAGCATCAGCCGCCAGCGTTGTAGCTCAGTGCTGGTTAACATATCGGAGAGTTCAGGCATCCGGGGTCCTCACAGTATGCCCCAGGCGCGGAGCGCATCGACGGCGCGCTGCTCCTGCTGCTGATGACGAAGAAAATCGGCAGGTGCACAGGCATCCGGCAGCGGCGTTTGTAACAGATGTTCTGGCAAGTGGGAGAGCTGGTAATGCGCCAGCACCTGACGTGCAAGCGCTGCCCGTTCGCGCGGCGGTAGCCACGCCAGTGCGGCACGCAGATCGGGCAGGGCGGCGATAAACTGATCGTCCGCCAGCTGCATCAGTTGCTGATTAAACCCGGCCACAAAGGCCGGATGTGATGCCAACTGGTGGCGTGCCAGCGCGATGAGTCCGTGCAGCGCCTCGCCCAGCCGTGCCGGAGGCAGTGCCGCCAGCAGCGCCAGTGCCGCCTCTGCATCGGCGCTGGGATGTTCAAGACGAATTAACGCACCCAGCGCCGCGCCGCGACTGAGCGCACTCGCCTCCGCTGCACGGCAGCGGCGTTCCAGCACGGCAAGCGCACGCGGCAACAGCACCAGAGCGCGATCGGGCTGCGGGTGACTCTGCTCATCGCGCAAAATATGGCACAGTGCCTGCCAGCTGTGCAGATGGGCATTGATCTGCGTGGCATCAATCAGCCCGGTCGACTCCGCCAGCCACAATGTGCGGTCTATCGCTGCCCGTAGAGTGGTGTGCAGGATGGCGGCGTCGCGCATTCCGTTGAAGGTGTCGTGGCGCCACAGCGCGTAGAGGATCTCCATCGCGGGGCCCATCTGCTCAAACTGACTCTCCAGCGCGATCTGCTGCTCCAGCCGGGAGAGCAGTTGCAGGCTGAATGTGGACAGCCCGGCGAGGGCGGCGCGTTGCAGCCAGGCGGCCAGTGACGCAATGTCATCGGCCCCGGCCATCGCGGATTCCAGACGGTTGCGCGCGGCCTCGATCAGCGTGGCGCCATAGCGTGCGGCTTCGATCAGGGCGGCATGTTGCTGCAACGGCCGGGTCAGCGTCCACTGCTCTTCACCGTCACCGGAAAGCGCCAGCGTGTGGCCCTGCTGGCAGAGAATGCCGGGGATATCCAGCACCGCAAGGCGATGCAGCACCTGACTTTGCCCTAATCCTTCCGCATCAAAGCGGTTAAGGGTCAGGGTGGACGGGAGCGTAATGCTGGCGTGCGCAAGCTCGCGTATCACATCCTGGGGTAAGGGGGGTTGTGGTGTGTCGGCGGCCAGTTCGCCAAAGCGATGTCCTGCCAGCACGTCTACCAGGGTGATCAGAATCGGATCCGTGCCCGCCTGTAACTGACCGCGATAGCTCCACGGTAATGGTGTATGCAGGGCTTCTTTGATCAGACTGCCCGCCAGCGCATCCAGCCAGTCGTTGCGCAGCGGTAGCCGGTGCCCGCGCAGTGCCGCCAGCCCCCGCGCCATGGAGACGACATTGGTCATATCCGCGGTTGAGGCGGGCAGATGCTGGCGGCGCAGATGGGTCAGAACGGTTTCCAGCAGACGCTGCCCGGCCTGTTGCAGCCCGTATTGCCAACACCAGTGCTGCCACACCGGCGCGGGCATCCCGGAGAGATAGCCTGCCAGCACATCCAGCCGCTTTTCACTGTAGGGGGTCAGATAGCTGCCGGTGACGGCACCGGTAAGGGGTGGGTCAGGCAGCCCGGGTTCCCTGGTATCTGAAACGCTGCGCCACAGACGGGCAAGGACTGGAGCATGCCAGCCTCCGCAGACCACCAGCACCGGGCCGTTATCCTGTGCCATCGCCCAGGCGATCCAGCGAGCCATATAAGCTTCGCGCTGCCGATCCTGCGGGCTGCCAGGGCAACCGTCACGCAGTTGCTGAAACCACCGATCCAGCGTGCGGGGGAGTTCGTTATGCTGATCGTCATCTTCGAACAGATGGTCCCATAACGCATCGCTGCTCTCCATCCCGCAGGCCGCCATCATCGCCTGCTGGCGCTGATGATAGTGCTGGCTGTCGCTGTCGTCTTCGTCATCGTCGGTTGTCTGCGCCCAGATCGGCACATCGATAAAACGCGTTTCGGCCTTCAGCCGTTGTGCGGCCAGCAGTGCCTGCCATTCAGGTGACCATTCGGCAAACGGTGTCCAGGCACCGATACCGGGCGTATCGTGATCCTGAAACTGGCAGTAACCGTAAATCGCGATCGGCAACTGATGCGCCAGCCGCAGTTCATCGAGTCGGGGGTTAAAATCCGCCGGGCCTTCAATCAATACCCAGGCCGGGCGTAGCTGTTCGATGCTGTGCTTAACCCACCTGGCGCAGGCCGGGCTGTGGTGGCGGATGCCGAGGATGAGCGGTTCACCGGCCGGGGGCATCGTGACTGGAGGACGATCTGTTGCCGGGAGGGTCATGGCAGCCGGTGACGCGCCTGGTAATACGCCTGCCAGTGCGCTTCTTTACGGTTACCGACGCGCTGCTCAAAGTAGCGTTGCAGGCGTGCGCGATCGTCTTCATTATCTTTGACGATGGTGCCACCAATGCAGTCAACCAGGTCAGCCGGTTCACCGGCGCGCTGTTGCAGGAACCAGGCGCGCACGCCCACCGCATGTGCCACATTGACCGCTTCAGCCGTCGACATAATGGCGTTCAGGCTGTCCATCGCGCTTTTTTTCTCTCCACCGCTGCGCAGATCGCGGAAGGTTTGCACCAGCAGTTCCAGCACGTCATCCGGCACTTTATGCGGGATGCCGCTGTGCGTCAGCAGACGTGCAGACGCAGAAGAGACCAGCGCCAGCTCCTGCTCGAAATTCATAATCGGGAACACGGTTTCGAAGTCAAAGCGGCGTTTCAGCGCGGCACTCATCTCGTTAACGCCACGATCGCGGGTGTTGGCGGTGGCGATAATATTGAAGCCTTCACGGGCATACAGCTGGCTGTCATCACCGCTCAGTTCCGGCACGGTCATCACGCGGTCAGACAGCATCCCAAGCAGGCAGTCCTGCACTTCGAGCGGTGCGCGGGTGATCTCTTCGAAACGTACGATTTTACCCTCACGCATGCCCTGATAAAGCGGGGCCGGGACCAGGGCATCAGTTGATGGCCCCTGGTTAATCAGTAAGGCATAGTTCCAGGCGTATTTAATCTGATCTTCTGTCACCGATGCGCCGCCCTGAATGGTCAGCCCGGCATCACCGCTGATGGCGGTTGCCAGCAGCTCTGACAGCAGCGATTTTGCGGTGCCGGGTTCACCGACCAGCATCAGACCGCGCCCGGTGGCCAGCGTCACCAGCATGCGCTCAACGCTGGCGATCGATGTGACGACTTTTGCACTGATATCCCGGGCATCATCGCCCAGGATAAATGCCCGTGCTGCCGGCAGACTGAGTTGCCAGCCGGGGGGCAGGGGGCCACTGTCATCCTGTTTCAGCCGCGCCAGTTCCGCAGCGTAAAGTACCGCGGCCGGGGGCCGCTGCAATACATCAGACATGGTCTTTCCTTAACAAACGGGTTCAGGCATTAATCAAACAGCGCATCAATATCACTCAGCATTTCGCTGGCGGTAATCGGATGCAGTTGTGAGAACGGATGCTTTTGCGGGTGCTGCTGGCCCCAGCCATACTGGTGGGCATCGCCGTGCCACAGCCAGATGCTTGCCAGCGACTGCTCCTTGTTAAATTCATCCGGTGCCATGCCAACGCCCAGGCCTTCACCCATTTCCAGCACCAGCGTCAGGTCCCCCAGGGGTTTTAACATCCAGCAGATCCATCCCGCATCCTGTGGCACGCCACGCAGCCAGCCTTTGCTGGTCAGTCCGGCCAGACGTCCACTTGGGCAGAGCCTGCCCTGCCAGCGTTGTAAATCGGTGGCTTCACGCTCTTCAGCGGTCAGCAGATAGCGGTTACGATCCAACTGGCGGAAGGGCGGTAGCAGTTCATAATCGGCAAACAGCTGACCAAAGGCAGCGGCATCTTCGGGCGGCATTTCCAGAATATGCGGAATACCGATTTCAACAGCGTTATGCGGCAGTGTGAACAGGTCATCGTCTGCGGTGCTGTAACTGTTGTCTTCCGCGACGCGGAAGCAGCTCAGCAACTGGTTATCGGCATCATAGGCACCCCACACCAGGCGGCGGGTCAGGTGACCGACCAGCGGATGACCCACCAGGAACTGGATGAACTGGGCTTCTGTCCAGCGACGGCGCAGGCACATTGCGCTTTCCAGACGGGCGATCTGCTGGCTGGCGATGGTGCGCGCATCTTTTTTCAGTAATTTGAAGCGATTGACCGCATCTGTCGCCAGCGCAGCATCGTCATTCTTGTTCGGCTTTGGCAGGTCTTTCAGGCGGCTGCCGCTGCTGTCGCGTACGAAAGGTTTGAGTGATTCATCAAAACTGACGCTGAACTGGCGCGGACCGAAATCAAGCAGCAATGAGCCATTGTCATCCAGCCCCAGATCTGGTGCCAGGCGGTCTTCCAGCTCTGCGACACTCAGTTCGCGTTTTTCGGCAATCTGGCTGATTTTTTCACGCGCCCGCTCCTGCAGCGCTTTGAACTTCAGCTTCTGCGCAATACCGTTCAGCTGCATCAGCGCGATATCCGAGCCAATATCCGCCAGAATATCCAGACCCGCAACGGCACGTTTATGCTGGGATTCACCCGGCCAGCTGCGGATCAGCGGGGTTAACTGACGGGCGATATCATCGTTGCCGAACAGCCCGAGCGTGCTGAACGCCCAGCCCTCTTTTGATGGCGCTGAAGCGGCCATCCACGCGGTGTACAGATCCCAGGCAAACGCCGCCAGTGAGTCCGGCGTACAGGCTTCTTTGACCTGGACCAGCCCCGGATACAGGCCATTTTCCGTCGGGAATCGTAGCATGGTGCCGAGGTGCATCAGGGCATCCTCCGGCAGGGCTTTACCGTTATGGAGCAGAGGACGTGTCCACAGCACGGGTTGCCAGAAGTCCGGCAATGCAGGGCGCTTCGCCGGGAAATCGTCCAGTGGGTCAAGCTGCACCAGGGCATTGACCGCTGCCAGCACCTCGGGTTGCGCATAGCGTCCAGCCACCGCTTCCAGCAGTTCCTGATAGCCGTTATCCAGCAGCAGACGCAGCGCCAGACGCGCGTGATCCTGCGCTTCTCCGGCTTTGCCGAAAGCCACCGGCAGCAGGCCAGCTACCGCATGTTCCGGATACTTCAGCAGCCAGTTACGCGCCTCTGCACGCAGGGTTTTCAGTTTGGAAAACGCCCGTGAAACCAGCGGTGCGAGGTCGGTGCTACCCACGCAGAGTGCGACGGGTAGCGCTTCCTGCGGCTGGCGGCCAACACTGTTGATAAAGCCGGGCAGCCCGTCCAGGCCGAAATGTGCCATGACCAGCGCAATACCGGTGTGATGCTCCGTACTGAGCGCATTCCACAGGTTGAGGCCTTTTTCACGCGGCAACCCGGGTAAAATAGTGAGATTCCAGTCACTGGCGTAATGCGAGTGGTTGGTCGCCCAGTCGGCAATAAGCTGACTGTAATTATCCTCGTCATAGGCCTGCACCGCTGTGTCTGGCAATGACTGGTTCCATGAATTGAAGCCAAAACGCGCGAGGATCTCTTCTGTCTTCAGACCCTCCACCTTGAGCTTACGATGATTCGACCACATCGACAGCTGGTCTTCTGGCACGCCGTCGAACTGTGGCGCGACAGGCTGCACCGATAACGTCAACTGCGGAATGGTGCCGACCTGTTTTTTGACGGTCCACGGCGGTGACACGAGGATCGCCGGTAACATCTCCGCGCTGGCGCAGTCGGTTTTAACGTTCAGCTGCGCAAGACTGCTCTCCACCAAAGCGCGTTCCTCTGCGGAGAGCCAGGGGGCAACCTCAGCAGCCAGCTGCGGTTGAGTGTGCAGCAGGGCATGAAGCTGACTACGCCACAGCGCATCCTCTTTACCGTTCAGCAGACGAACCAGGGCCGCGAACGCGGCGTGAGGGAAGCGTTTACTGGCTTTTGCTGCGCGCTCATAGCTGCGTTTTCCCTTGCCGGCAGCGTCAATTAACATCATGAGTGCCTGCGGATGGTTGATGTGCATCAGCACTTCGCCACAGCGATCGCCGTGAGCATAGGGCGCCAGGCGCGGTAGCGCGCGCACACCCTGCTCCAGCAGCACAGTGCTGGTCAGTATTTCGCCGTAATACCAGCTATCAAACAGTTCTAACGCCTGGTAATACTCCAGTACATGCAGGGTATCCTCATCCGTCGCGGTCATTTTCAGCCACTCCAGCGCCGTCAGATCCCGGTTGCGTCCTGCACGCAGGGTGATTTCATCGGCCAGTTCGGGCCGCTCAGGCAGCAGCAATGACACCAGCGGCTGACGCCAGAGTGGGATCAGCGGCAGGGCGGCGACCAGGCGGTCTGCGCAGCGTTGCCACAGGTCTGGCTGTGCCGCAGAGAGGTGCCAGCGCAGACGCATTTCATAATCAACGATATTCTGCTGGTAACCCGCAGGTGGGTTATCCGCCGGATAAAACGAGATGTTGCGCGAGCGGTAATCCCGGTCGAGACCAATCTGCAGGCTGGCGATGATCATCTCGACGGCATACTCCAGGCCATAGCTGGCCACGATGGCATCGATCAGCAGCGAAGTGTCGCGCCCCGCATAGGTCTGATTGATTTTCATCAGGGCCGCAGCGGCCATCGGGGAGTCCTGCGGCAGCGGTTTTGCCTCGGCGAGGCAGGCCTGCGCGATGGCGAACGCCTGCTGCCAGCTGCTATCGCAGCGACTGCCGTCCAGGACCATGCCGCCGTTCTTTTTGGTTTCCTGGCTCAAGACCTTCAGACGACGTAACTGTTCTGCGGGTTCTTCGACTTTACCGATGGCCGGGAGTGGCCTGTCACGGTGGCTGAGTGCCAGTACGGACAGCTTCTGCGGCAGCGTAATGGCATCATCTTCTGTCAGCCACAGCGGTGCCGCAGGGTTGACGACGGCGCTGAGGGGAGCGGCTACGGGGGAAGCGGTGAGAGGCTCGTCAGCCGTTGGCGCGGCGGACGGTGTTTTTTTCGGACTGGCTGGCGCCACGGCTGCGGGTGGCACGGCCTGGACTGAGGCTGCACTGCCAGCAGAAGCGATGCTCTGTTGTTTATCTTCACCTGCTGCCAGATAGCCTTTGCGGCTCTTCTCTTTAATGAGCTTCTCGCACGCTTTTCTGGCCTGTTCATCATCATCAAAGCTTTTTATCTGGCTTTGCCCCTGAGTTCCCACACGTCCCCAACTGAGATGGAGTTCCTGTTGTTTTTGTACAATGGTCCAGAATTTGTGGGATTTTTCATCCTGATAAATCAAGGTGGTCATGTGGTTTCCATTTGTGTTGAACAGGACATCGATAGCGCAGCGATATCCGTAAAAGAGAAGCGATTCTCTGCCTCCGGTCACTTTTTTTTTGCAGCAGCGGCGGTAGACCGGTGGGTCAATGTAATCAACGCCAGAAAGGGGTTCAAGCGGAAAAATCTCGCTTTTATCAATCGGTTGATTATCCAAATATCATATCCGCAGGCAAATCGTTTTTTTCTTCCTTTATAAGGCAGTCGTCTCAGTGAACAAATGCTGTGCTTCGTGGTGCCCGGGCGTTGCGGCGAATAGCACAAATTTATCTCTTTTTGCTGCCTTTCCTGGCGTAAATGGGGGCTTGATGCTAATTAAGTTGCGTAACAGATTTTATCAGGTAGAGTGTGGGCGTTTCGGGTTCCGGGCGTAAAACAGACTTTACGCTCTGTTAGAGATTCGCTTAACAGGTTGTAAAAAGTACCGTTAATCAACTGGTTGCAACGTGCGTTATTATGTTGGAATGGATAAAAAGTTAACCGGGTTGAATCTGTTATCCCGATAACCCTATCGTTAGTGCGCGATGTGACGAGTGCAAAACGGCACACTTACTCTCGGATGTTTTAATCAGGTAAAGGTAACTATGGGAAAAGCTCTCGTAATAGTTGAGTCCCCGGCAAAAGCCAAAACGATCAATAAATATCTCGGTAATGACTTCGTGGTGAAATCCAGCGTAGGCCATATCCGTGATTTGCCGACCAGTGGATCAACAGTTAAAAAGAGCGCTGACTCTACAACCAGTAAAACAACCAAAAAGGTCAAAAAAGACGAAAAGACGGCGTTAGTTAACCGTATGGGCGTCGACCCTTATCACGGCTGGGATGCGAATTATCAGATCCTGCCGGGCAAGGAAAAAGTTGTCGCTGAACTCAAGGCGCTGGCTGAGAAAGCTGACCATATCTATCTCGCAACGGACCTTGACCGCGAAGGGGAAGCCATTGCCTGGCACCTGCGGGAAGTGATCGGTGGCGATGAATCGCGCTACAGCCGCGTGGTGTTTAACGAAATCACCAAGAATGCGATTCGCCAGGCATTTGAAAAGCCGGGTGAACTGAATATTGACCGTGTTAATGCCCAGCAGGCGCGCCGCTTTATGGACCGCGTTGTGGGTTACATGGTGTCTCCACTGCTGTGGAAAAAAGTGGCACGTGGTCTTTCCGCTGGCCGTGTTCAGTCGGTCGCCGTTCGACTGGTGGTTGAGCGTGAGCGCGAAATCAAAGCGTTTGTTCCGGAAGAATACTGGGATCTGAATGCGGACCTGACCACGCCGAAAGGGGTGGATTTGCCGATGCAGGTGACGCATCAGGGCGATAAACCGTTCCGTCCGGTAAACCGCGAGCAGACCTACGCCGCTGTCAGCCTGCTGGAGAAAGCCCGCTATGTGGTTGCCGATCGTGAAGATAAGCCCACCAGCAGCAAGCCCGGCGCACCGTTTATTACCTCTACGCTGCAGCAGGCGGCCAGTACCCGTCTTGGCTTTGGCGTGAAGAAAACCATGATGATGGCCCAGCGTCTGTATGAAGCCGGTCATATCACCTATATGCGTACTGACTCAACCAACCTGAGCCAGGATGCTGTCGGCATGGTGCGCGGCTACATCGAAGATGAGTTCGGCGCGAAATACCTGCCGAAAGCCGCCAACGTCTACAGCAGCAAAGAGAATTCCCAGGAAGCGCATGAAGCCATCCGTCCATCGGATGTGAAAGTGCAGTCTGAGCAGCTAAAAGATATGGAAACCGACGCGCAGAAGCTGTATCAGCTGATCTGGCGTCAATTTGTTGCCTGCCAGATGATGCCGGCGCAATACGATTCCACCACGCTGACGGTGGAAGCGGGCGATTTCAAACTGAAGGCGAAAGGGCGCACGTTGCGCTTTGACGGCTGGACGCGTGTGATGGCTGCGCTGCGTAAAGGTGATGAAGATCGCGTGCTGCCTGCTGTGGAAGTGGGGAGTGAGCTCAGTCTCCAGCAACTGGTGCCAAGCCAGCACTTCACCAAACCACCGGCCCGCTTCAGCGAAGCCTCGCTGGTTCGTGAGCTGGAAAAACGCGGTATCGGCCGTCCTTCTACCTATGCCTCTATTATCTCGACCATTCAGGATCGTGGATATGTGAAGGTAGAAAGCCGTCGATTCTATGCGGAAAAAATGGGTGAGATCGTTACCGACCGTCTGGAAGAGAACTTCCGTGAGCTGATGAACTATGACTTCACCGCGCACATGGAAGACAACCTCGACAAAGTCGCGAAGAATGAAGCCCAGTGGAAAGCCGTACTGGATAAGTTCTTCAGTGAGTTCAGCGATCAACTGGCGCAGGCAGAGAAAGATCCTGAAGAAGGCGGTATGCAGCCTAATCAGATGGTCCTGACTTCAATTGACTGCCCAACCTGTAGCCGCCAGATGGGTATCCGTACTGCCAGCACCGGGGTATTCCTCGGGTGCTCTGGCTATGCGTTGCCGCCGAAAGAGCGTTGTAAGCAGACCATTAACCTGATTCCTGAGAATGAAGTACTGAATATTCTCGAAGGTGATGACGCGGAAACGAACGCACTGCGCGCCCGTCGCCGCTGCCAGAAATGTGGCACTGCGATGGACAGCTATCTGATCGACCCTCAGCGTAAGCTGCACGTCTGTGGTAACAACCCAGAATGTGATGGTTATGAGATCGAGCAGGGCGAGTTCCGCATCAAGGGTTATGACGGTCCGATCGTTGAGTGTGAGAAATGTGGTTCCGAAATGCACCTGAAAATGGGTCGCTTTGGTAAGTACATGTCCTGCACCAATGACGATTGCAAAAATACGCGTAAAATTCTGCGCAGCGGCGAAGTCGCGCCACCGAAAGAAGATCCGGTGCCGTTACCTGAGTTGCCGTGTGAGAAGTCAGACGCTTATTTCGTTCTACGTGATGGTGCTGCTGGTGTATTCCTCGCGGCCAATACGTTCCCTAAATCGCGTGAGACCCGCGCGCCGCAGGTGGAAGAGCTGCAACGCTTCCGCGACCGTTTGCCGGAAAAACTGCGTTACCTGGCCGATGCGCCAGCGACCGATGAAGAAGGTAACAAAGCCGTCGTGCGTTTCAGTCGCAAAACAAAACAGCAGTACGTCAGCACAGAAAAAGACGGAAAAGCCACTGGCTGGTCTGCTTTCTTTGTTGATGGTAAATGGGAAGTCACCAAGAAGTAACGTTGCGTGAATTATCCTCGTCGGGGGCGGCCTGTCATCGCTGCCCCCGCACCTTCTTTTCTTCTGTTCCCGCTGATGAATTCCCCTGGCTGTGCTATACATATCCCACATTTTTGATATAGTTGTTATAGATAACCCCTTTCTTATTATCTAATTGCATTAGAGCGATTGCCTGATTAGAGCGCCAGCCACAGAGTTGAACACTGTTGCTCGGTTTTCGGCGCATTGTTTCAAACCCTGGATGGAACGAAAAATGAAATTGCAGCAGCTGCGCTACATCGTTGAAGTGGTGAATCACAATCTCAACGTCTCTTCAACGGCCGAAGGGCTGTATACCTCGCAACCGGGCATCAGTAAGCAAGTACGTATGCTGGAGGATGAACTTGGCATTCAGATTTTTGCCCGTAGTGGCAAACATCTGACTCAGGTGACGCCTGCCGGGCAGGAGATCATCCGCATTGCACGAGAAGTGTTATCGAAAGTGGATGCGATTAAATCTGTCGCCGGAGAGCACACCTGGCCAGATAAGGGTTCTCTGTACGTTGCCACTACGCATACGCAGGCACGTTACGCTTTGCCCAATGTGATTAAAGGGTTTATTGAGCGCTATCCGCGCGTCTCCCTGCATATGCATCAGGGATCGCCTACGCAGATCGCAGAGGCGGTTTCAAAAGGCAATGCCGACTTCGCGATTGCCACCGAAGCGCTGCACCTTTACGACGATTTGATCATGTTACCGTGTTACCACTGGAACCGTGCCATCGTCGTCACGCCCGATCATCCCCTCGCAGCGAAGAGCAAAGTCTCCATTGAGGAACTTGCAGAATACCCATTAGTGACCTACACCTTCGGCTTTACGGGCCGCTCAGAACTGGATACCGCATTCAACCGTGCCGGGCTGACCCCGCGTATTGTCTTTACTGCGACCGATGCCGACGTGATCAAAACCTACGTCCGGCTGGGACTGGGCGTTGGGGTGATTGCCAGCATGGCGGTCGATCCGGTGTCCGATCCGGACCTGGTGCGTATCGAAGCAACCGATGTATTCAGCTTCAGTACGACCAAAATCGGTTTCCGTCGCAGCACATTCCTGCGCAGCTATATGTATGACTTTATTCAACGTTTTGCCCCACATCTGACGCGCGATGTTGTTGATACTGCTGTAGGTTTGCGTTCGAATGAAGATATTGAAGCGATGTTTAAAGATATAAAATTGCCCGCAAAATAATCACTCAGGTGATGAAAAAACCTGTCCGGAGCCGCTTTGCGGCTCTTTTTTTTTCCATTGATGCCAGCTGGCACCCCATTCGTTAATGTCCTTTGATTATTTTTTCGTAAATGAAAGATGTATCACATGTTCTCCTATTGTTATTTCTTAAATGAGAAACAGTACACAGTTTTCATTGTCCCCCTTTGCGCTCAGTTAGGATGATTCTCATACTCTAGTTAAAAGCAGGTGAGAACAGCTGCAACGAAAGGAGGAGTAAAGAAAACTCTAATTTAGAATGGACCTGTAATGGAACTCGGTGTTCTTAATTTGTGTTAAGTGATAATTAATGAGACTGAGTTGAGTGAGCATTTTTAATTAATCTTCTTCATGGATGATTAATCCTGTTAATCGTTTTGTTCAATAAAAATTACTGGATTTTGCAACAGAGAATGTTTAGGATTCATCCTAATTTCTGATTGGTTCAAACAATCGTTTTAATGAGAGTGATTATCAAAAACTATGGCTACTAGATTATCTGTACAACCCGGCTTCGGGGACAAAACCATCAAGGTTGAGCGTAACAGCAATCTGAAACGCAAAGCCTGGATGACGGTATTCGCTGCTTCAGCCCTGTTTTGGGGAGTGGTTGGCTTATTCGTATGGCGTATATGGGGATAACAATGTACCTGAGACAGCCAGAGCAAAAAGCACAGCAAGTCCGCAAAACGAACGATCGTTTCTGTAAGGGCAAGAACAAGGCTCAGGACGCCATTCCGGCATCATGGGATTTGAATGACCTGCAGCGCAATTTTATTGAGTCAATGTTCGAAGAGAAGAAAGTTAAATAAAGCAGTTATTAAAACTCACTCGGCGTTTTGCTGAGAATCAAAATTAAAACAGCGTTAATTATCATTCAGGCCGACTCACTGGCCAGGGCATCTTGACGCCCATTTTTGATGCTAAACCCATCATTTAACGGTAAAACCCTCGCTTTAAATGCAGAGTGTTTAATGTGGTACGTTTTGGTCAGAGATGGCCTGCAGGAGTATAAACATGAACTTAACCCAAATTACCTGGTTCAGCACCTGGACATTCTCAGCATTGTTCTGGACCAGCGCGGTATGGATTGGAATGATGGTGCGTTAATCGCACTATTTAATCATCACCCGCGTAATAACAAATAACGCCTCGCTGGCCAGTACAGCGGGGCGTTTTTGTATTTTAATTTCAGTTTGTTTCAGCTGTTGTCAATTAGTGTTGTTATCAAATCGTTGCGATTCGCTTGTGCTATGTTTAAACAAACCTTGTGCTTACTAAGGTTTTACCTTTTATCCCCGCAGCACGGCTCCGGTGACTTAAGGTAAATGTTAAAATAATACGCAATGGAGGAGCAATGTCGACGACCCTACGCCAACTCAGTCAGGATGTACTGTCTGTCCACGAGCAACGTTACCAGTATTACAGTCTTCACCTGGCTGAGGCTGAACTGGGCGATATTTCACGCCTGCCGAAATCAATGAAAGTGTTGCTGGAAAACCTACTGCGCTGGCAGGACGGTGACTCTGTAACCGATGAGGACATCCATGCACTGGCCGGCTGGCTGAAAAATGCGCATGCTGACCGCGAAATTGCCTATCGCCCGGCACGTGTCCTGATGCAGGACTTTACCGGCGTGCCTGCTGTGGTTGATCTTGCCGCCATGCGTGAGGCGGTGAAACGGCTGGGTGGCGATGTCGCCCGGGTGAACCCGCTGTCGCCGGTTGATCTGGTCATTGACCACTCGGTAACGGTTGACCACTTTGGTGATGACGATGCGTTTGAAGAAAACGTGCGTCTGGAAATGGAGCGTAACCATGAACGTTACGTCTTCCTGCGCTGGGGGCAGAAGGCCTTTAATCGTTTTAGCGTGGTGCCACCGGGGACGGGTATTTGTCACCAGGTTAATCTGGAGTACCTGGGTCAGGCCGTCTGGCATGAAGAACAAGATGGAAAAGAGGTGGCTTACCCCGATACGCTGGTGGGGACCGATTCACACACCACAATGATTAATGCGCTGGGCGTGCTGGGTTGGGGCGTTGGCGGGATTGAAGCGGAAGCCGCGATGCTGGGACAGCCGGTGTCAATGCTCATTCCGGATGTGGTCGGGTTCAAACTGACCGGTAAGATGAAAGCGGGTATCACCGCCACTGACCTGGTGCTGACCGTAACGCAGATGCTGCGTAAGCACGGCGTAGTGGGTAAATTTGTTGAATTCTACGGCGACGGGCTGGATGATCTGCCGCTGGCCGACCGTGCCACCATTGCCAATATGGCCCCGGAGTACGGTGCGACCTGCGGGTTCTTCCCGGTGGATGCCGTAACGCTGGGCTATATGAAACTGACCGGGCGCAGCACGCAGCAGGTAGCGCTTGTTGAGGCTTACAGTAAAGCGCAGGGATTATGGCGCAATACCGGTGATGAACCGGTCTTTACCAGCACGCTGGCGTTGGATATGGGGGAAGTCGAATCCAGCCTGGCCGGGCCGAAGCGCCCGCAGGACCGTGTCGCACTGGGCGACGTCCCGGCGGCCTTCCGCGCCAGTAATGAACTGGAAGTGAATCACGCGCAGAAAGCCCACAAAACCGTCAGCTACCTGGACAGTAAAACCCATCAACAGTATCAGCTGGATGACGGCGCGGTGGTGATTGCCGCGATCACCTCCTGTACCAATACCTCCAACCCCAGTGTATTAATGGCGGCGGGTCTGCTGGCGAAAAAAGCGGTGGATCTGGGGCTTGCTCCTAAGCCCTGGGTGAAGGCGTCTCTTGCGCCAGGTTCCAAAGTGGTGTCTGACTATCTTGCCGCTGCGCGCCTGACGCCTTATCTCGATAAACTCGGTTTTAACCTGGTCGGTTATGGTTGCACGACGTGTATCGGTAACTCCGGCCCGCTGCCGGATGAGATCGAATCCGCGATCAAACAGGGCGATCTGACCGTCGGCGCGGTGCTGTCGGGAAACCGAAACTTCGAAGGACGCATCCATCCCTATGTGAAGACCAACTGGCTGGCGTCACCGCCGCTGGTCGTGGCCTATGCGCTGGCAGGTAATATGACCCTGAATCTGCAAACGGAGCCACTTGGCGAAGATGCAGCAGGTCATCCAGTGTATCTCAAGGATATCTGGCCTTCGCCGGAAGAGATCGCCGAAGCCGTGCAGATGGTTTCTACCGATATGTTCCATAAAGAGTATGCCGAAGTCTTCGAGGGCACCCCGGAATGGCAGCAGATCAAGGTCAGTGAAGCCGCGACCTATGACTGGGATGGCAGTTCGACCTACATCCGGCTGTCGCCTTTCTTCGATGATATGGAAAGAGAACCGAAGCCAGTTCAGGACATTCAGGGGGCACGCATTCTGGCGATGCTCGGTGATTCGGTGACCACAGACCATATCTCACCGGCAGGGAGCATTAAAGCCGACAGTCCGGCCGGACGTTACCTGCTGGAGCACGGCGTCGAGCGAACGGATTTCAACTCTTATGGCTCACGCCGTGGTAACCATGAAGTGATGATGCGCGGCACCTTTGCCAATATCCGTATTCGTAACGAAATGGTACCGGGCGTGGAAGGGGGAATGACGCGTTACATTCCTGGCGATGAGCAGATGGCGATCTATGATGCCGCCATGCGTTATCAGCAGGCTGGCATTCCGCTGGCGGTGATCGCCGGGAAAGAGTACGGCTCGGGATCCAGCCGCGACTGGGCCGCGAAAGGTCCACGTCTGCAAGGGGTTAGGGTGGTCATTGCCGAATCCTTTGAACGTATTCACCGCTCGAATCTTATTGGGATGGGGATCTTGCCGCTGGAGTTTCCGTCAGGCGTCACACGGAAAACGCTGGGGCTGACCGGGGATGAGCAGATTGATGTGCAGGATCTGAAGCAGTTAACACCGGGAGGCGTGGTGAAAGTCACGCTGACACGCATTGATGGGCGCCAGGAAGTGCTGGAAGCGCGTTGTCGTATTGATACCGGCAATGAGCTGACGTACTACCAGAATGACGGCATCTTGCATTACGTGATCCGCAATATGTTGCAATAGTCCGCGCCGTGTTTCTCTGGCGACCTGCAAGCTGCCGGTCGCCAGAGTGCTAACCCGAGAGGGTTATTTGGATAGCAGATGGCCCATTTTCGCGGCTTTCGTATCCAGGTAATGCGCATTGCTAGGGTTTCTTCCCACAATCAGTGGTACGCGCTCAACAATATTGATACCCGCCTCAGTGAGGATCTCAACCTTGCGCGGGTTATTGGTCAGCAGGCGGACTTCGTGGATGCCCAGCAATTTGAACATATCGGCGCAGAGGGTGAAGTCGCGCTCATCAGCCGCAAAACCTAACTGGTTGTTGGCTTCAACCGTATCAAAGCCTTTATCCTGCAGCGCATAAGCGCGGATCTTGTTCAGCAGACCGATATTACGGCCTTCCTGACGGTGATACAGCAGAATACCGCGCCCCTGCTCAGCAATCTGCGCCAGGGCAGCTTCAAGCTGGAACCCGCAATCGCAACGCAGGCTGAACAATGCATCGCCCGTCAAACACTCAGAATGGACGCGTGACAGCACAGGTTTGCTGTCGGAAATATCGCCAAACACCAGGGCGACATGATCGTGCCCGGTGGCGAGTTCTTCAAAACCAACCATGAGGAAATCCCCCCAAGGCGTGGGCAGATTGGCTTCTGCTACCCGTTTAAGCTGCATGTGACTCTCCAGAAACTTCAGGTGTTGCGCTATCATCAGATATCGCTGTGTCAGTTGCCTGACGCAAACAATTGTGCCTATTTTGCCACAACATATCGCGTGGCAGTTAACACGTTAGAGCGATTGTTTTAATAACGCAGAATTATCACTATAACAATCCTTATGTTATTATTTTTTAAGATAATCTTATAACAAACTCGTGAACATAACGGTTCGAAAGGAAGATAAATGGCAGAGATCCTCAAACGTACCACCCTGGGCATGCTGGTATTGTTGATGATGCCACTCGGGGTGATGCTGTCAGGCTGGCACTGGCAGCCTGTGTCAATGGGATGGGGGCACAAGCTGCTCTTCTGGTTTACCGAAACAGTCACCAGCCCCTGGGGGACGCTGACCAGTGCTATTCTTTGCGGCTGGTTCCTCTGGTGCCTGCGCTTTCGCTGGAAACCCGCGGTATTTCTTCTGGGGATCATTATTGCCACGCTGCTCTCCGGGCAGTACACCAAAAGCCTGATTAAAGAACATGTACAGGAGCCGCGCCCCTATGTTCTGTGGCTGGAGAAAACGTACGGTATTAATGAGCAGCAATTCTATGACCAGAAACGCAAACAGCGCAGTGAGATGGTCAGCGCCGCCGTTGCGGAGAATAGCCAGTTACCTGACTGGCTAAAAAAACACTGGGCATTTGAAACCGGTTTTGCTTTCCCCTCGGGGCATACCATGTTTGCCGCCAGTTGGGCGTTGCTCGGCGTGGGGCTGCTGTGGCCACGCAGGCGCTACGTCACTATCGTGTTGCTGATGAGCTGGGCGATAGCGGTAATGGGTAGCCGCCTGGTGCTGGGGATGCACTGGCCGCGTGATTTGGTTTTCGCTACGCTTATCAGCTGGTTATTCATTACCCTCGCAACCTGGCTGGCTCAGCGGTTCTGTGGGCCTCTAACGGTGCCTCCGCAGGAGCAGCAGGAGATAGCGCAGCGGGAAAATGAGGCCTCCTGATTGTAAAGACGGTATCCTGTCCCCATATCTTTTGTTCGGCTCTTTTATGGCTGCCTGATGGCAGGAAGTGCAGGGAAAAGTGATGGGGCGAGGAATAACACGTGACATCAATGCAAGCATCAGACCGATTTTTTTGGCATAATTCATCTGGTTAACACCAGGGTATGGGATGAACTGTGAAATATTTGCTGATTTTTTTAGTGGTCCTGGCGATTTTCGTCATTTCAGTCACGCTGGGCGCGCACAACGACCAGGTAGTGAAGTTTAACTATCTGCTGGCGCAGGGTGAGTTCCGTGTTTCAACGTTGCTGGCTTCACTGTTTGCCGCTGGATTTTTACTGGGCTGGGCGATTTGTGGATTGTTCTGGCTGCGTGTGCGGGTATCACTGGCACATACGCAACGTAAACTTAAACGTCTTCAGCAGCAACTGGGGCAGACAGAGCCATCCGTGACAGCGTCACAGGCACCTGCCGTCAAGGAATAATCATTTATGTTAGAACTGCTGTTTCTGTTACTTCCCATTGCTGCCGCCTATGGCTGGTATATGGGGCGCAGAAGTGCGCAACAGGATAAGCAACAGGAAGCCAGCCGCCTGTCGCGTGACTATGTGACCGGGGTGAACTTCCTGCTCTCTAACCAGCAGGACAAAGCCGTCGACCTGTTTCTCGATATGTTAAAAGAGGACAGTGGCACGGTGGAAGCGCACCTGACACTGGGCAATCTGTTCCGCTCCCGAGGTGAAGTCGATCGCGCTATACGCATTCACCAGGCACTGATGGAAAGCGCCTCCCTCACTTACGACCAGCGCCTGCTGGCGATCCAACAGCTGGGCCGCGATTATATGGCTGCGGGGTTCTACGATCGCGCTGAACAGATGTTCGGTCAGCTGGTGGACGAAACGGATTTCCGCATCAGCGCCTTGCAGCAACTGCTGATTATCCACCAGGCCACCAGTGACTGGCCGAATGCCATTGAAGTGGCTGAACGACTGGTGAAACAGGGCAAAGATCGCCTGAAGATGGAAATCGCGCATTTCTACTGTGAGCTGGCCTTGCAGGCTATCAGCAGTGATGATCTCGATCGTGCCATGAATCTGCTGAAGAAAGGGGAGTCAGCCGACCGCAACAGTGCCCGCGTCTCCATTATGATGGGCCGCATCCATATGGCGAAGAATGAGTTTGCCAAAGCCGTGGTGCATTTGCAGCGGGTAATCGAACAGGATAAAGAGTTGGTCAGTGAAACGCTTGAGATGCTGGAAGGCTGTTATGAACATCTTAATCAGCCTCAGGCCTGGTCCGAATACCTTAAACGCTGCGTGGAAGAAAATACCGGTGCTGCAGCCGAACTCTACCTGGCGGGGATCCTTGACCGTGAAGAGGGCGCCGAGGTTGCACAAACTTATATTACCCGCCAGCTTCAGCGCCATCCAACGATGCGTGTTTTCCATCGGCTGATGGATTTCAACTTGCAGGAAGCCGAGGATGGCCGTGCGAAAGATAGCCTGATGGTGCTGCGCGATATGGTCGGCGAGCAGATCCGAACCAAACCTCGTTATCGGTGCCACAAGTGCGGCTTTACGGCTCATGCGCTTTACTGGCATTGCCCGTCGTGCCGTGCCTGGTCCTCCGTTAAACCTATTCGTGGTCTTGACGGCCAGTAATACGTGGGCGTTACGGCTTACTTCACCCCGCATTAGTTACAACATACTAATGGCGCGAAAAAAAACGGTGCCAGCACCACCGAGCTCTTTTTTTTCTACAGGATAAAAGGCGAAAAGGCATAGCCGGGGAGGTTGGCTATGCCGGGGTTGTGCAGGGTACGCGTGTGGATTACACGGTCAGCACATTGTCACAAGGTTCACCTTTCTCAAGGCGGCGCAGATTTTCCAGCGTGGTCTCAGAAATACTGGTCAGGGCCTCCGCAGTCAGGAAAGCCTGGTGGCCGGTAAACAGGACGTTATGGCAGGCTGATAAACGACGGAACACATCATCCTGGATCACGTCGTTAGATTTATCCTCAAAGAACAAATCACGTTCGTTTTCGTAAACATCCATGCCCAGTGCGCCGATTTTTTGCTGCTTCAGCGCCTCAATGGCTGCCTGGGAATCAATCAGAGCACCCCGGCTGGTGTTGATCACCATGACGCCATCTTTCATCTGTGCAAACGCACTGCTGTTCAGCAGGTGATGATTATCCGCCGTCAGTGGACAGTGCAGGGTGATGACATCGGACTGGCTAAACAGCGTTTTAATGTCGACATATTCCGCACCCAGCTCCAGTGCCTGCGGGCTTGGATAAGGGTCGAACGCCAGCAGACGCATACCGAAGCCTTTCAGAATACGCATCGCAGCGATACCAATTTTCCCGGTGCCGATCACCCCGGCGGTACGTCCGTGCATGTTGAAACCAATCAGCCCTTCGAGGGAGAAGTTCGCATCACGCGTACGCTGGTAGGCGCGATGAATACGGCGGTTCAGGGTCATCATCATGCCGACCGCATGTTCAGCCACCGCTTCCGGTGAGTAGGCAGGAACACGTACCACCTGAATACCCAGTTCACGCGCCGCGTCGAGATCGACGTTATTGAAACCCGCGCAGCGCAGCGCAACAAACTTCACGCCCAGTTCGGCCAGCTCCTCTAACACCTTGCGGCTGCCGTCATCGTTGACGAAAATGCAAACGCCATCGCAGCCCACGGCGTTTTTCGCCGTACGTTCACTCAACAAAAAGTCGAAAAACTCCAGTTCAAAACCAAAGTCCTCATTGACCTGTGTGAGGTATTTCCGGTCATACTGCTTGGTGCTATATACCGCAAGTTTCATCGCCTTTTCCTTTCGCCGTGCGTCAGTGATAAAGCAGTGTAACAATAATTTATCCCTACGCGGGAGAGGACCGCTGTTTAGCTGGTGTTAAAAGCAGCGAATCGATTGATTACAGGCGAAAAACTTCACCCTTCAGGGATTCCATGCCATCATTCAGGGATAATCACGGAATGAACAGGATGTCACCGCCATGAATCGGGGCTGGAAAATAGCGCTTGCTGTGCTGATGGCAGTTATCCTGCTGCTGACCGGCATACTTCTTACTGTTACCCAGTGGCTGCCGCGACTGGCCGGCCTCTGGCTGCCCGCAAAAACTTCCGTCGTCCTTGACGGTAACCCCGGCTGGCATCAGGGCGCGTTACGCCTGCCGGGTGTGCATTATCGGGTGGGAGACTGCGAGCTGGCGAGCGTAAAAGGCGTGGCGCTCAGTTACCACCAGAGCCGCTGGCAACTGATTGTCGATGACGCCACCGTGGATACTTCATGCGCAGCTAACCTTACCAGTGCCGACAATCACGATGCACCACGTACGTTGGCAGAATGGCAGCAGATGCTTCCCGCCGCCAACGTCACTCTCCGGCAACTCACGATTACGCCCTGGCAGAACTGGGCCGGGCAGCTTCAGCTTAATCTCGACCCTCAACGTCAGCACCTGCACTATCAGGGAAAAAACCTGTCACTGGATGCCGAACTCAACGGACAGCAGCTGACGCTCACATCATTGAACATTCAGGCACCTGGCGTGCCGAAGCCCGTGAGCCTGAGCGGCACGCTGACGTTACCGCGCATCCCTGACTCCTTACCTGAAGGTGGTGCATTACAGGGCGATTTGGCGCTGGATAGTGTCCCTGAACCGCTGCATCTGCGCCTTGACTGGCAGCAGCAGGTCGGCACGTTGGTCGTGACCGCGAAGGATCAAAAACAACCGCTGTTAACGCTGCCCTGGAACATCACTCGTGAGAACATCGTGGTGCAACAGGGGCAGTGGAACTGGCCCTGGGCGGTGCAACCGCTTTCTGGTGGTTTCGCGCTGACGGCAAAAGGCTGGCAGCAGGGGTTACCCGCCACGGAACTAAACGGCCGCTTTAATATGCTGACCGAGGGACGTGGCGGGAAAGGTAATGTGGTATTAACGCTGGGACCGGGAAATCTGGACTGGCAGAACAGTCAGCTGCCGTTCCGGCTGACAGGAGAGACGAAACTCGACAGCCTGCAATTCTTTGCCGGCTTGCCGGGAGAGTTACGTGGGCCGATGCTTGACCCACAGATAGTGATGCGGCCGGGTGCATTACTGCGTATGAAAGGGCGGTTGCTCTCCACCCTGGAAGTGGATGAAGCACGCTGGCCGCTGGCGGGCGTCTCGCTTTCTTCTGCCGGTATTGATGGGCGCCTACAGGCGATCCTCAGTGCTCATGATCGCGAAATGGGGCGGTTTCGCCTGCATCTGGACGGACGGGCCAGTGACTTCTGGCCGGACAAAGGCACGTGGTTATGGCGTTACTGGGGGGATGGTTATCTGGCCCCGCTGAACGCAAAATGGGATGTCAAAGGTCAGGGACGCTGGCAGGATCGGTTGATTGAATTAACCTCGCTGTCGACCGGGTTTGATCATCTTGCCTATGGCAGCGTCACGATGGATGCCCCACGATTAACGCTGGACCAGCCTGTTCGCTGGCAACGTGACCCTGAGTCACCCTCATTCAACGGGCAATTAAGCCTGAACGCCAGGGAGACGCACTTCAGTAGCGGCGGCTATTTGCCCCCATCGACCCTGACACTGACTGTCAAAGGGCGCGACCCGGAGGCGTTTCTGTACAAGGGGAGTTTGCAGGCGAAGAAAATTGGCCCGGTTCAGGTACGGGGCCGCTGGGATGGAGAACGTCTGCGTGGTCAAATGTGGTGGCCGGAACAGCCATTAAACGTGTTTCAGCCGCTGATCAGTCCGGAGCTGAAACTGGCGATTCAGGGGGGCATGTTAAAAGCTCAGGTGGCTTTCTCTGCGGCCAGCGATCAGGGGCTGAAAGCCGGTGGTCACTGGCTGGTGAGCAATGGCAGCGTGCTACTGCCGGATAATGAATTTGAGGGTATCGACTTCTCGCTACCTTTCCGCCTGGAATCTCATCGCTGGTATTTCGGCGCTCACGGGCCCGTATCATTACGGATAAAAAAGATTAACAACCAGTTTGCGATGCACAATGTCACGGCCGATCTTCAGGGCTGGTATCCCTGGAGTGACAGGCAGCCGCTCACACTGAGTAACGTGAACCTTGAGCTGCTCGGCGGGCAGTTGAGTATGGCCAGCTTGCAGATGCCACAAACGGAGGCAGCCACGATCCATGTCACGCATCTGAGCTTGTCCGAACTGGTCACCACCATGAAGCTTAAACAGCTGGCCATGTCGGGCTACATCAATGGTGCGTTGCCGCTGTGGCTGAATAATTCACACTGGCTGGTGAAAGAGGGCTGGGTTGCTAACAGCGGGCCACTCACCGTGCGTATGGATAAAGACATGGCCGATGCCATCAGTCGTAATAATTTTGCCGCCGGGGCTGCCATCGACTGGCTGCGTTATATGGAAATCTCCCGAAGCTGGGCAACAATCGATCTCGATAATTTAGGCGTGATGAACATGACCGCTAAAGTCGATGGCACCAGCCGTTTCAGCAACAGAAATCAACGCGTATCGCTGAACTACAGCCAGCAGGAAAATTTGTTCCAACTGTGGCGCAGTCTGCGCTTTGGCGATAACCTGCAATCTTGGGTGGAACAGAATGCCACCTTGCCGTCGCAAAAGGAAAACAGTGATGAAACCCCTCAGTAGCCTTTGGATAACGGGTGGAACGATGCTGCTTTGCGGGTGTATCCCGCGCATTGAAGTGGCCGCCCCAAAAGAGCCGATCACCATTAATATGAATGTAAAAATCGAGCATGAAATTCATATCAAAGTGGATAAGGACGTTGAAGCGTTATTAAAAACCCAGAGTGGTCTGTTCTGAGGACGGGGCATATGAAACGACTTAACTGCGGTATATTGCTGGGTTGTTTGCTGCTGTCACCTGCTGTGATGGCGCTGACGCTGGATGAAGCCCGCCAACAGGGACGTGTGGGTGAAACGCTGAATGGCTACATTGCGGCGGTTCAGCAGGATGCGGAAACCCTCACGCTGGTTAAACAGATTAATGAGGGGCGTACACGTCAATATCAGCTGCTGGCGCAGCAAAATAATATGACCACGCGCGACGTTGCCAGTATTGCGGGTTCCAAACTGGTTGAGAGAGCGAAATCAGGGGAATATGTACGAGGAATAAACGGTCAGTGGTTGAAGAAGTAGCGGCGGCACCGACACAGTGCCACCGCGCAGGTTGAGGAGGGTTAGCTCAACCTGTTTTTTCGGGTAATCAGGCAGTCACGATCTGAGAAATCACCGCTTTCGCATCGCTGGCGGCTTTCGCTGCCACTTCAGGACCGTAACCGATACCTTCCGCAAACACGAACTGCACGTCAGTCAGACCCAGGAAGCCAAGGAACAGGGTCAGGTAAGGGGTCAGCAGGTCGCTTGGGGTGTCTTTATGGATACCACCACGGCTTGACAGAACCACGACTTTTTTGCCTTTGATCAGGCCTTCAGGACCCTGTTCGGTGTAACGGAACGTCACGCCAGCACGGGCCACCAGGTCGAAGTAGTTCTTCAGCTGAGTGGGGATATTGAAGTTGTACATTGGCGCCGTGATCACGATGGTGTCATGGGCCTGCAGTTCAGCAATCAGTTCGTTGGACAGATCCAGCGCTTCCTGCTGACGCGGGGTCAGTGCGGCATCGGATGGACGCAGTGCGCCAACCAGCTCACCGTCCAGTACCGGGATTGGGTTAGCGGCCAGATCGCGCTCGGTCACTTCATCGCCAGGGTGGGCCGCTTTCCATTCGGAAACCAGGTGGTCTGCCAGCTGGCCAGACTGTGAATAACCAGCAAGAATACTTGATTTCAGTACTAATACTTTGCTCATGGTTCTTTTTTCCTGTTTTGTCACGCGGATCACATACCGCTCAATAAGGAACACTTTACGGATAAATTGCCGACAGTGTAAGTGCGAGTTTTCGATATCAATGTTCGAAAATATTGAATAAGACGCGCCGGGCAATTAAAACCCTAAGTGCTTGTCTGTGTTACACTACGCAAAATTCTTATCCCCTGTTTAATCCATGTCGCCCAATGTCACGGCGACAAAGCGAGCTTTACTACCATGTCTGATACGCCACAATCTGCCCTGACGCCTCTTTATTCGCGGCTGGATTCGCTGATGCTGCGCGACCGCCAGCGTCTGCAGCGCCGCCTTCAGGGGGCAAAAAAAATTAAAAATCCAACGGCGCTGAATGCGCTGATTGAGGAACTAAGTGGTGATATTGCGGCCTCAGAATTGCGGGTCAGTGCACGTCTTGCCGCCAGGCCAACTATCCGCTACCCGGAAAATTTACCCGTTAGCCAGAAGAAACAGGATATTGCTGACGCGATCCGCGATCACCAGGTGGTGATTGTGGCGGGGGAAACCGGTTCAGGTAAAACCACGCAGTTGCCGAAGATTTGCATGGAGCTGGGACGCGGTATTCGCGGGCTGATTGGTCACACCCAGCCGCGCCGCCTGGCAGCGCGTACCGTGGCCGATCGTATCGCCGCCGAACTGGAAACCTCGCTGGGTGGCTGTGTGGGTTACAAGGTGCGATTCAACGATCAGGTTGGCGACACCACGCAGGTCAAACTGATGACCGACGGCATACTGCTGGCTGAAATTCAGCAGGATCGCCTGCTGATGCAGTACGACACCATAATCATCGATGAAGCGCACGAGCGCAGCCTGAATATCGATTTTCTGTTGGGCTATCTGCGCGAGCTGCTGCCAAAACGCCCTGATCTGAAAGTGATCATCACGTCAGCGACCATCGACCCGCAGCGTTTTTCCCGACATTTCCACAACGCACCCGTGATTGAAGTTTCTGGCCGCACTTACCCGGTGGAAGTACGCTACCGCCCGGTGGTGGAAGATGCTGACGATACTGACCGCGATCAGCTTCAGGCTATTTTTGATGCGGTGGATGAACTGGGCAGAGAGAGTCGTGGCGATATCCTGATTTTCATGAGCGGCGAACGCGAAATTCGCGACACCGCTGATGCCCTGATGAAACGCGATCTGCCGCACACTGAGGTATTACCGCTCTACGCGCGTCTGTCGAATGCAGAACAGAACCGTGTGTTCCAGTCCCACGTTGGACGGCGCATTGTGCTGGCCACTAACGTAGCCGAAACGTCACTGACGGTGCCGGGCATTAAATATGTGATTGACCCGGGTACGGCGCGTATTAGCCGCTATAGCTTCCGTACTAAAGTGCAGCGTTTGCCGATTGAGCCGATATCACAGGCGTCAGCCAATCAGCGTAAAGGGCGTTGCGGGCGCGTATCCGAAGGGATCTGTATTCGTCTGTATGATGAAAATGATTTCCTCAGCCGTCCGGCCTTCACCGATCCGGAAATTCTGCGTACCAACCTGGCCTCCGTCATCCTGCAAATGACTGCGCTGGGGCTGGGTGATATTGCCGCCTTCCCGTTTGTGGAAGCCCCTGACCAACGCAATATTCAGGACGGTGTGCGCCTGCTGGAAGAGCTGGGTGCGATCACTCTGAATGAGAGCCAGCACTATCAGCTGACGACGTCGGGTCGTGCGCTGGCCCAACTCCCGGTTGACCCGCGTCTGGCAAAAATGGTGCTGGAAGCCCAGAAATATGGCTGCGTGCGTGAAGTGATGATCATTACCGCCGCGCTGTCGATTCAGGACCCGCGTGAACGTCCGGCCGAGAAAAAGCAGGCATCAGACGAAAAGCACCAGCGATTTGCCGATAAAGACTCTGATTTCATCGCCTTTGTTAACCTGTGGAACTACGTGCAGGAGCAGCAGAAAGCGCTGTCTTCCAGCCATTTCCGTCGTCAGTGTAAAACGGACTACCTGAACTACCTGCGGGTGCGCGAATGGCAGGACATCTACACGCAACTGCGTCAGGTGGTGCGTGAACTGGGGCTGCCAGTGAACAGTGCTCCCGCTGAAATTCGCGAGATCCATACTGCGCTACTCACCGGCTTACTGTCTCATATTGGCCAGAAAGACGCTGATAAACAGGAGTTTACCGGTGCGCGTAATGCGCGTTTCGCCATTTTCCCTGGCTCTGGCCTGTTTAAGAAGCCGCCGAAGTGGACGATGGTGGCCGAACTGGTAGAAACCAGCCGCCTGTGGGGGCGCATTGCTGCCCGTATTGAGCCGGAGTGGATAGAGCCGGTGGCACAGCATCTGCTCAAACGCAGCTACAGTGAACCGCACTGGGAAAAAGGCCAGGGCGCGGTGATGGCCAATGAAAAAGTGACGCTTTACGGGCTGGCGATTGTCGCGGCGCGCAAGGTGAATTACGGCCAGATTGATCCGGTGCTGTCGCGTGAGCTGTTTATCCGTCATGCGCTGGTCGAAGGCGACTGGCAAACGCGCCATGCGTTCTTCAAGGCCAACCTCAAACTGCGCACGGAAGTGGAAGAGCTGGAGCACAAATCCCGCCGCCGCGACATTCTGGTTGACGACGAAACGCTGTTTGATTTTTACGACCAGCGCATCAGCCACGAGGTGGTCTCTGCCAGGCATTTTGACAGTTGGTGGCGAACCGTCAGTCGCGAAGAGCCGGACCGCCTTAATTTTGCCCGCGAGATGTTGATCAAGCAGGGCGCGGAGAACGTCAGTAAGCTCGACTATCCGAACTTCTGGCATCAGGGCAACCTGAAGCTGCGTCTGAGCTATCAGTTTGAACCGGGTGCCGACGCGGATGGGGTCACGGTTTATGTTCCGCTGCCGTTGCTCAATCAGGTTGAAGAGAAGGGCTTTGAGTGGCAGATCCCGGGCGTGCGTCGGGAACTGGTGATTGCGCTGATCAAATCACTGCCTAAACCGCTGCGTCGTAACTTTGTCCCGGCGCCGAACTACGCTGAAGCATTTCTCGGACGAGCCACGCCGCTGGAGCTGCCGCTGCTGGAGTCGCTGGAACGTGAGTTCCGCCGCATGTCGGGCGTCACGCTGGATCGCGAAGCATGGCAATGGGAACAGGTGCCCGATCATCTTAAAATTACCTTCCGCATTATTGACGAAAATAACCACAAGCTGGCCGAAGGCAAAGATCTCTCTGCGCTGAAACTCCAGCTCAAAGGTAAGGTTCAGGAAACGCTGTCTAAAGTGGCCGATGACGGACTGGAACAGAATGGGCTGCATATCTGGAGCTTTGGCGATCTGCCGGACCATTTCGAGCAGAAGCGCGGCAATTACAGTGTGAAAGCCTGGCCTGCGCTGGTGGATGAGAAAGACAGCGTGGCGATCCGCCTGTTTGACTCTCAGCATGAACAGCAAAAAGCGATGTGGCGCGGGCAGCGGCGTTTACTGCTGCTGAATATTCCCTCACCGATTAAGTATCTGCACGAAAAATTACCGAATAAAGCCAAGCTGGGGCTGTATTTTAACCCTTACGGTAAGGTGCTGGATTTAATTGATGACTGTATTGCCTGTGGGGTCGATAAACTGATCGCTGAGTCGGGTGGCCCAAGCTGGCAGGAACAGGGATACGCGAAGTTGCATGATAAAGTGCGTGCTGAACTGAACGACACAGTAGTAGCCATCGCCAAAAAGGTCGAGCAGATCCTGACCTCGGTATTCAATATCAATAAACGTCTGAAAGGGCGCGTCGATATCACGATGGCGCTGGCGCTGTCGGATATCAAAGCGCAAATGAGTGGCCTGGTGTATCGCGGCTTCGTGACGGGCAACGGCTGGAAGCGCCTGGCTGATACCTTACGTTATTTACAGGCGATTGAACGCCGTATGGAAAAGCTGGCGGTTGATCCGCACAGCGATCGTGCGCGTATGCTTAAAGTCGAATCCGTTCAGCAGGCGTGGACACAGTGGTTCAACAAGCTGCCGCCGGAACGTAAAGATGATGAGGAAGTGCAGGATATCCGCTGGATGATTGAAGAGCTGCGTGTCAGCTTCTTTGCTCAACAGTTAGGGACGCCTTTCCCTATCTCGGAAAAACGTATCCTACAGGCGATGGAGCAAGTGACGTTGTAACGAGGTGTTGAGTAATCATTACCCTGCCAGCCGGTTCATGCTGGCAGGGACAACGTTATAAATCGGTATTACTCTCCTGCTGGGAAGCGATACGTTGCGTATCGCCGCGATATTTTTCCACCAGCGCAGCGGCAATGGCCTCGGTTTCTGCATCGGCGATGCCGCTGTAATCAGACGGACGAAAGTGCATCTGAAACACCGCAATGACCTGTCGGGTAGTGGTATCCATGACGCCCGTTTGCGGGATTGAATAACCATAACGGGCCAGATAAGCCTGAATTTTAACGGGTGAACCGGTATCACTGGGTGCACGGCCCGCCAGAAACTGCTGTACGGTGCTGCTGTCCGGCCAGGCACCGATACCTTCATCGGCTAACTGTTTCCACGGAAAGAGTGGGCCAGGATCAACTTTTCGTGTGGGGGCCACATCGCTGTGACCGAGCACGTTATCCGGCGTAATATCATAGCGTTTGATGATATCGCTGGCGAGGCGGGCAAGCAGTTTGATTTGCCTGGCATCCCACGCATACCATTCCCGCTCCATTAAATTCTGTTCATAGCCCAGATTCACATTTTCGACGCCAATAGAGCTGTCATTCAGGTTCGTGCGACCATTCCAGGCGCTGACACCGGCATGCCATGCGCGCTTATCTTCGGCAACCAATTGATAAACCGTATTTTTGCTCAGTAACGGGTTGTTGGAAGAGGGCACGAGATAATGTGCACTGACATTACCCCGGGTGAGCAGACGCATTGAGTCAGTATCATTGGCGGCGGTGTAATGCAGGATCAGAAATCGCACACGCTCATTCTGGCTTTGGGAAGGGTGTTGTATGTTAACCAGATAACCCGTCCGTTGGAGCGGATTACCTGATTGCGGAAGACTTTGGTTTTTGGTGCAGCCTGCGATGAAGAAAATCAGGCTCATCAACGCTATTTTTTTCATACCTCATCCTTGAACACTGAAAAGTCAGTGACATTATCGACGAGGGACTTAAATAGAAATATCCACTAAATAGCGATAAAAACGGCGATGCTATGCCAGCGCATTTTTTACCGTGTCATCCTTATTGTGCCAGTGCTTCCAGGCTGTCACGAAATGCGGTCACAGCAATGGCCCGGTTATCCGCCAGATAACGATCTTTGGGCGCCGGGGCCGAACTCTGCACCGCGATCAGCTGCCAGTTGCCATCAACCTTTAACAATAACGGTGAACCGCTGTCACCCGGTAACGTATCACACTGATGTGACAGCACATTTCTTTGCGCCCAACCGGTGATCAGACAGTCGTTGTGAGAGTAGAGCGTATCGAGATGGTCTTCCGGATAACCCGCCTGTGTGACGCGGCGACCTGTCATTTTTAACGCGGCAGTGAGATCTTTGCGCGACCCGGAAAACAATGGAATAGGGACAATCCCGGAAGGGGGATTACGCAGAATAATCAAGCCAAAATCATAAGGCGCAGCGGAAGCCGGGACAATCCAGCCATCACCATCAGCCTTCAGTTTTTTCCCCAGGGCCGGATCAACACGCGCTTCAATATCGTGGATCTCATAACGCCAGCTGCCGTTATCACTGGAGATAAAACGCAGGGCAACGGCTTTGTCGGGTTTTCCCGGTGGGGCAAGCAGGCAGTGTCCGGCGGTCAGCGCAAGATGAGGAGCAATCAGCGTCGCGCTGCACAGGTTGCCGCTTTCAGTTTCCAGCTGGCCAATGGCTTCCCAGGGTACAGAAGCTGTCTCGCTGACGGGCTGGCGGTCATCTTTACCAAAAAACAGTGTTTGCGTGTCAGCGTCGCTCCGCTCGGGATCTTCGGCATGGGTGTAACAGGACACGGTAAGGAAACCTATCAATAACACAGCGGTCAGACGCATATTTTTCTCAGGCTGGAAAAACGTTGATATCAGTGATTATGCTAGTGCAGTAACTATAGACGGATAGTGCTGGAAAAGGGAGATTAATTTGGAATATCAGCACGCTACAGCAACCCTGATTACAGGTAAAAGCTGGCGGCTACCAGGCCACATAAGATCATCACAGCCAGAATGATTTCGAATAAATAGCGACGAACCATCATCCGAAACTCCTTAAAGAAACACCCGGTAGAACCGGGTGTTTGAGTGAACTAATGTACGTGAGGTATAACACCCCGGCCGTCAGTCATTACGCTTTAGGAGCGGCTTTCTTCACTGCTTTGTGGTGTTTTTTAGCAGCCTGGGCTTTCTGAGCAGCAGGTTTGGTTGCTGCTTTATGGTGCTTTTTAGCAGCCTGAGCTTTCTGAGCTACAGGTTTGGTTGCTGCTTTGTGGTGTTTTTTAGCAGCCTGGGCTTTCTGAGCTACAGGTTTGGTTGCTGCTTTGTGGTGTTTTTTAGCAGCCTGAGCTTTCTGAGCTACAGGTTTTTTAGCCGCTTTGTGGTGCTTTTTAGCCGCCTGAGCTTTCTGTGCAGCTGCTTTTTTCGCTTTGTGGTGCTTTTTAGCGGCCTGGGCTTTCTGCACAGCCGCTTTCTTGTGTTTTTTCACATGCTTAACAGACGCTTTCACTGGTGCTGGAGCAGCGGTGGTGTTGGTAGCAGCAGCCACAGTCGGTGCAGCGGTGGTAGCTGGAGCAGCCGTTGTTTCAGCCGCGAAAGCAACAGAAGACAGACCCATTGTAGCAGCGACAACCAGAGCAAATAATTTTTTCATTGCAAAACCCTCAAGGTGTTTTTAGTTCAGGTGTCAGCCCACTCTGGGGCCGGTGAAAAGACTATAAGGGAATCAGTGAGGGCTTTCCGTGAGTGATTGGTATCGGCGTGTAACCGATTGTACAAGAGGGGCGATACGCAGAAAAAGGTCGAGGCATGCCTCGACCAGGGGTAGAAACGCGCAGGGGTCAGGCATGCCTCGACCAGGGGCAGAAACGCGCAGGGGTCAGGCATGCCTCGACCAGGGGTAGAAACGTGTAGGGGTCAGGCATGCCTCGGCCAGGGGCAGGAACGTGTAGGGGTCAGGCACGCCTGACCCACAGGCAGGTTACTTCAAATAACGGCTTTCCAGGTGCTGGCGGAAATAGTGCGGATTCAGATCTTCCCCAGTGGCATTTTCAATCAACTGGCGGGTGCTGAAACGGCTGCCATGCTGCCAGATATTCTGCTGTAACCAGTCAAACACCGGTTGGAGGTCACCCTGACGGATCTGTTCATCAACCTGCGGGATCGCCCGCTTCACGGCCTGGAACAACTGTGCAGCATACATCGCGCCCAGTGTATACGTTGGGAAGTAACCGAATGCACCGTCCGTCCAGTGAATATCCTGCATACAACCGTCACGGTAATTGCCACGCGTATCCAGGCCCAGCCAGGCCAGCATTTTCTCGTCCCACAGCGCCGGGATATCCTCGACTTCAATCTCGCCGCTAATGAGTGCACGTTCAATTTCATAGCGCAGAATAATGTGTGCCGGATAGCTGACCTCATCGGCATCCACGCGGATCAACCCAGGCTTCACACGCTGGTTCAGAGCAATAAAGTTCGCTTCATTGAGTTCCGGGCGGTCGCCCAGCAGCAACTGTACCTGCGGGCGGATCAGGCTGAGGAATTCAGGGCTGCGGCCGAGCTGCTTTTCAAAGAACAGGCTTTGCGATTCGTGAATGGCGGTTGATCGCGCCAGCGCCACGGGTTGATTGGCCCACTGCTTAGGCAGATTTTGCTCGTAGCGCGCGTGCCCGGTTTCATGGATAACTCCCATCATGGCGCTGATAAACTCGGCTTCGTTATAGCGCGTGGTGATACGGACATCCTCGGGTACGCCACCACAGAAGGGATGCGCACTGATATCAAGGCGCCCGGCGTTAAAATCAAAACCCAACTGTTGCATAATCGCCAGGCCCAGCTGTTGCTGTGATGCCTGGGGGAAAGGCCCTTCAGGGCGATCGACAATTTCGCCAGCCTGCTGTTCAACGATCTGCTGTAACAGATTCGGCAGCCACTGCTTCAGGTCACCAAAGGTTTTATCCAGTTTGGCGCTGGTCATACCGGGTTCGAACACATCCAGCAGGGCATCGTAACGCGATTTTCCACTGGCCTGAGCGCGGATTTCAGCCTCCTCACGGCTCAGCTTTACTACTTCTTTCAGATTGGCGGAAAACCCGGTCCAGTCATTGGCCGGACGCTGCTGGCGCCAGGCATGTTCACAGCGCGATCCCACAATAGACTTGGCTTCTACCAATGAAGCCGGCAGCAACGAGGCCTGCTGCCAGGCGCGCTGCATTTCAGCCAGGTTGGCCTGTGCCACATCATCCAGATCTTCCTGCTGTGCCTGTTGCAGCCAGACACCCACCTCTTTCGCGGTGAGGATTTCATGGCGCAGGACGCTCAGCTCCGCCAGCGCTTCACCGCGCGCGCGGCTGCCGCCCGCGGGCATCATGGTCATCATATCCCAGCCTGCAATGGCCGACAGATGGCCGAAGCGGGAAAGGCGCTGGAAGGTACGTGTCAGGTGAGCATAGGAAGAAGACATAGATTTCCTTATTGAGAGTTTAAGAGTGCAGAGTGGGGGTCACTGGCCAGCAAAAACGCACGCTGGCGCCCCCAAGCGGACTGCTGTCGATGATGACATAGCCGCCAAAAGCCTGGGCGATCGAGTGGACAATGGCCAGGCCAAGTCCACAGCCTCCGGTCGCGCGGTCGCGGCTGGGATCAAGGCGTACAAAGGGTTCAAAGACCCGCTGACGTTCGTCCAGTGGGATCCCCGGACCGTCATCCTCAACCTGCAAGAACGCCATATCGCCATCAAACCACAGGCCGACCCGCAGACGTTGATCGGCATAACGCAGGGCATTATTCACCAGATTATCGAGCACGCGCTCCATCAGACGGGTATCGGCAACGCCAATATTCTCGCGCTGCGGCGTATCCAGGGCAATATCAAACGCCGGCTTCACCGAACGGATATCGTCCAGTCGTTCATGCAGCCACTGGGCCAGATCGAGCGTTTGCAAATTCAGGTTAACCTGCGGACGGTCCAGACGGGCATACGTCAACAGCTCCTCGATCAGTGACTCCAGCTGGCCGATATCGCGATTAAGCGCCGCAGACTCGGCTTCCGTCAGGTTATCACTCATTTCCAGGCGGTAACGCAGGCGAACCAGCGGGGTGCGTAATTCATGCGCGATGCCGTCAATCAGCTGTTTCTTACTGGTGACCAGCGTGTTGATATTATCGGCCATCTGGTTAAATGCCACGCCAAGGCGCAGCAGGCTGGAGGTGCTGTCGAAATGAATACGTTCCTCAAGGTGCCCCTGACCAAAGCGTTGCGCGGCATTCTCCAGCTTTAACATGTCCTGCCAGTGCGGTCGCATCCAGATAAACACGGGCAACGCCAGTGAAATACCGATAAACGCCAGCAGCGCGATATCCAGAATGCGCATCTCATGCAGGTAAAACAGGTAGGGAATGGGGCCGACGGCCAGCACATAGTGGCTGCGCGGAATATGCTGTAAGAAGGTGTATTCATCGTCCAGCGCCACGATCTCACCCGAACGCAGGCGGCGCAGCGTCCCGGGGTCTAGCTGGTATTTGCTCATTGGCTCAATATGCAGCTTAAATGACAAATTGAGGTCGAGGTTGTCGATGGTTTTATTCCAGTCGCGCGGGGGGATCTCCCTCAGCTCACTGCGCATCAGGTACAGCGAACTTTTCATCAGATCGTCCATCGACTGACGCCCGGCGCGCTCGGCGGTAAATTTGTACACCAGCCCAACCAGCATTGCCATCACCAGGAAACAGACAAACAGCAGCAGGTAAAACTGAATAAACAGTTTTTTCATTGTGCATCCCAGGCGTGCGGCGCAAACAGATAGCCTTTATTACGGATGGTTTTAATCCGGTAAGGCTCGGTGGCGCTGTCCAGCAGCTTCTTACGCAGGCGAGAAATCGCTACATCAATGCTGCGGTCCATACCGTCATAACTGACGCCGCGCAGCGTTTTTAGCAGCGCATCACGATTAAGAATGGTGCCTGCATGGGTTGCCAGCTCCCAGAGCAGATCGAAATCGGCGGTGGAGAGGGCGACAATCTCATCGGAAAGCGTGACCTGACGGTTAATCGGATCGATGCTTAAGGTGCCAAACCGCAGGGCTTTCTGACCCGCAATCCCAGGGGCTATCTCTTCATGCTGGCTATTGATCCCTGCCTGGCGCAGATGCAGCCGCAGACGTGCAAGGAGAACCGCAGGCGGCGTGGTCTTGAGAATATAGTCGTTTGCCCCCATCTCCAGCGACAGAATATGATTCATATCGCTGTCCAGCGACGTCAGCAGCACGATAGGGCCTGACCAGCTGTGACGCGTACGCAAATCGCGGCACAGCGTCATGCCATCTTTGCCTGGCAGCATAATGTCCAGCATCACCAGGTCAGGATTCGCGGCAGCAATAGTCTCTTCCGCGCGATCGCCACGGCTTTCTACAATAACGTCAATGTCATGCCGGCCCAGATAGGCAGCAATCAGTTCACCAACATCTTTATCATCTTCGACAAATACAATTTTGTTCATAGGGCCGGGTATCAGGCTATTGGAAACCGTAGCTTATCCTTTCCTGGTCGCAACGACCATTAATCAGCGCTAAATGTTAGGGGGAATGTAGTACAAACTCAGTCGAATATGTCATTATATCCCGCGCCTGAAAGGGTGTGCGGTGTCGAGCCCGGTCAGGGCTGTTCTTGCGTCGAAATGGATAAGGGGATAAGAGTGTCAGAAGAGAAGCTGGCTGCAGCAGAGTACAGTGATCGTATCTGCCTCAACTATATCGATTTCCTCTCCGCATCCTGTAAAAAACGCTGGAGCTTTGTTGACGCCATCTATGGTGTGATCCCGTTTTTTGGCATGATTACCCGCAAGTCAGCCACCAGCCCGCCTTCATCATCCGAACCGCTGAAAGACCTCGCGCTGCAAATCATCTCGACCCAGGTCAGCGATGAAATCAATATCGCCCGTCTGATCACCCTGGCGCAACAGCAGCACATTGGGCAGTTTGATATCCTGATGCCTTACCCCTTGTCCGAATCACAGCTGGTTGCTATTCGCCAGGAGTACGCCAGGCCGCTCAAGCTTGAGCAGCTCGACGATCGCCTTAGCGTGATACTCCCGCAGCTGACACACTGACCCTTAACGGGTCAGCATCCAGACGGCAGGCAGGGCGGTGATCACCAGCAGCACCATGATCGATTTTTCAACGCGGTGCAATGACGTCCCGGCGCGGCCGCCACGGCGGGCAAACAGAAACAACACCATCCCCGGCGCGTACAGCACTACCGACAGCAGCAGATGCATCGGGCCCGACGCGTACAGCAGCCACACACCATAGACGCTGGCACCCAGCGCCACCATCATCGCCCCGGGTTTATTTGATTCACGCGCGACCTTAAACAGATAAGCGCCGACCAGCAGATAGGGCACCAGAATCATCTCAGAAGCAATGGTCAGCAATGTGTTGTAATCGGAGCCGGTCAGCCAGATCAGGATCAGACACACCTGCACACAGCCATTGGTCAGCCACAGCGATGCAGAAGGAGCGCCCCGTACATTCTGCCGACTCAGACCGCGTGGGAACGCGCCATGCTGTGCCGCCACCAGCGGCACTTCCGCTGCCATGATGGTCCAGCTCAGATAAGCTCCGCAGACAGAAACAATCAGGCCGCTGACAATCACCAGGTTGCCCCAAGGGCCGATCAGGGCGGTCATCAATCCGGCCATTGAGGGATTGCGCATTTCAGCCAGTTCGGCACGCGGGACGATCCCGAGTGACAGCAGCGTCACTAGCAGGTAGATCGCCAGCGCCGCCGTGACCGCCAGCAGCGTGGCACGTCCCACGTCACGACGGTTTCGCGCACGCGATGAAACGACCACCGCACCTTCAATACCGATAAATACCCACAGCGTAATCAGCATGGTGTCTTTCACCTGCTGCCAGACCGGTTTCCCCAGTGCGACGCCGCTGAAATCGAAGCGAAAACGATCGTAATGGAACGCGGCAATGGCCAGCAGGACAAATAAGCCCAACGGCAGCAGTTTGCCCAACGTTGCGATCAGATTAATGCTGGCCGCCGTCTGCACACCGCGCAGCACCAGCGCATGCACCAGCCACAGCAGGATTGAGGCTGCAAGCATGGCCTGCCAGGTGTTGCCATCGCCAAAAATGATATGGCCGGGAGAGTCAGTAAAGAAGCTCATGGCGGAGAAAACGATCACCAGGTAGGACACATTGGCAATCACGGCACACAGCCAGTAACCCCAGGCAGAACAGAAGCCAATCAGTTCGCCAAATCCCGCCTTTGCATAAGTGAAAATGCCGCCATCTAACTCGGGTTTCAAGCGGCTCAGCAGCAGCATGGCCAGCGCCAGTAGCACGATCCCCACACCGGTGATGGCCCAGCCAATCAGCAGGGCAGCCGGGCTGGCGACCGCCGCCATATTTTGTGGCAGGCTAAACACGCCCGCGCCTAACATAGAACTGAGTACCAGCGCCGTCAGCGCGGTGAGACCTAACTTTTTGTCCAAGAAAAACTCCGGTTACAGAATAAAACACCAGTTGTAACGACCATGTTGGTTTTAACTCAGGATGTGAGGCCGGAAAAAGCAACGAAACGCCTGAAAGTGGCGGGGGATTTTACGGATAGCGGCGGCAGGATGCAATGACTTACTATGCAAAAAGAGACGGGAATTATTCATAACGACGGGGCAACCAGGCAGTTGCCCCGCAAAGAGACGTTACTTAAAGAGATCCGCAGAGACGGTCAGGTTACCGCCGCTCTGATTCGACCACTGACGGGTGACGTGATAATACTTGGCACCTTTAGCGATCGCACGGCGACCCACTTCTTCAGACACTTCAGTCGGGGTGCTGTAGTGGCCGGTGAAGGTCACGCTATCGTACGGCTGCATCTGCGCCGCAGTAATGGCATTCACTTCCTGCACACTTTTGCCATCCGGGCGAGTCACGGTGTAACGCTTACCGGTTGAGCTTTGAGTTTCATAGAAACGGCCCACTTTGTTGCTTGGGGTTTCATTGGATGCCACACCCGGTAGTTCAACCGTTTTCGCTGCCGCACCGCCCGCTGCCAGCGCGGCTTTACCTGCTTCGGAATCCGCCGGGATCAGGTTAGGAGACTGCACCTGACGCTTAGGCGCATCGGCTTTATAGATGTAAGCCGTGATAATCTGATTGCCACCGCTGTTGGTGTCGATCTGACGCACGATAAAGAAAGACTCTGCGCCTTTCTCTTTTGCTGCACGGGTAATGGCATCATTGACATCAGGCTGGCTGCGGAAAAAGCCGCTGGCGCTGACGGTGTCGTAAGGCTCAATAGTAAACGCTTCTGCTTTGGTCAGCTCACGTACGCCATTAATGATGCGATCTTTATTTTTCGGCGCAACAGGCGCATCGGCATGATAGAGATCGGCCGTCACATTCCAGTTGCCGCCGTTGCCGTTGGTATCGTTGATACCCTGAATATAGTAAGAGGCTGCACCAAGCGCATCAGCACGTTTTGATACGGCATCGCTGGCCTCGTAGATGGCATTAAAACGCCCGCTAATGGTGATCCGATCAAACGGTTTCAGCGCAGCGGCTTTCTCCGGCGTCAGTTCCTGCGCCGCATGGGCGGTCAATGCTGTGAGTGACAACAGGGCTGATGCCAGAATGGTATTCTTCAGCTTCATAAAAATTAATCCTTCGCCTTACGCAAAAAATGAGTACAAAAACGTGCTGGACTCTTGATGTGTAACAGATTAGCGGATGATTATTGCATGTAATAATGTTCGCTGTCTCAGCCATTTTGTGGGGATTTGATGTCAGTACAATTCCCGTTTTCAGAATAATGAAGAAAGCTGGCTGAATCGTGTCATTTTTCAAACATTAACAACTTAAGCTGGTAATTGTTAACACTTATATCGTTAACACATTGTTAATCAATGTTTTTTGATAACGTTTGTCGGTAAATGTTAAATTTTACCGTAGCAGATAATGCGTTCTTTACATCCTGATTCAGGCTCAATATATCGCTGGAGGGGGTCTGTACTGCTTTTTTATCGGTTAGTCATCACCAGACACTGACTGTGGGTGGATCGGAACACTTATTTTCAGTAGGTTATAACCAGTTTGAACCTGTTACGTTTCGGTCATAAGGGCCGGGACGATGAGAACAAACCATCGTACTCTCTGAAGAAAAGGGAAGATTATGCTTATTGGTATTACCAAAGAGCGGTTGCCCAACGAAGCCCGTGCTGCTGCGACACCAAAAACGGTTGAACAGTTATTAGCTCTGGGTTTTAGCGTCGCTGTAGAAAGCGGCGCGGGTAAACTCGCCAGTTTTGAAGACGCGGCCTTTGAAGCGGCTGGCGCAACCATTACCGATTCGGTGAATGTCTGGCAGTCCGATATCGTATTAAAAGTGAATGCGCCGACCGACGAAGAGATTGCTCTGACGCGTGCCGGAAGCACGCTGGTGAGCTTTATCTGGCCTGCGCAAAACCCGGAACTGCTGGCAAAACTGGCCGCGCGTAACGTCACCGTGATGTCTATGGATGCCGTGCCGCGTATCTCGCGTGCGCAGTCTCTTGATGCGCTCAGTTCGATGGCAAACATCGCCGGTTATCGTGCGATTGTTGAGGCTGCGCATGAATTTGGCCGATTCTTTACCGGGCAGATTACCGCCGCCGGTAAAGTGCCACCTGCGAAAGTGATGGTGATTGGTGCCGGAGTGGCCGGTCTGGCCGCTATCGGCGCAGGCCGCAGCCTGGGCGCTATCGTGCGTGCCTTTGATACTCGCCCTGAAGTGAAAGAGCAGGTCCAGAGTATGGGCGCGGAGTTCCTCGAACTTGATTTTGAGGAAGAAGCGGGCAGCGGTGATGGTTATGCCAAAGTCATGTCGGAAGCCTTTATTAAGGCCGAAATGGCGCTGTTTGCGGCTCAGGCGGAAGAAGTGGACATCATTGTCACCACCGCGCTGATCCCGGGCAAACCGGCACCGACGCTGATCACCGCAGAAATGGTTGCCTCCATGAAACCGGGCAGCGTGATCGTCGATCTGGCTGCGCAAAACGGCGGTAACTGTGAGTTGACCGTGGCCGATACCATCACCACCAGCCCGAACGGGGTGAAAATCATCGGTTACACCGATCTGCCAAGTCGTCTGCCGACTCAGTCTTCTCAGCTTTATGGCACTAATCTGGTGAACCTGATGAAGCTGCTGTGCAAAGAGAAGAACGGTGAAATCACCATCGACTTTGACGATGTGGTGATCCGCGGTGTGACCGTGATCCGTGATGGCGAAATCACCTGGCCTGCACCACCAATTCAGGTGTCTGCTGCGCCGAAAGCGGCCAAAGTGGAAACCCCGATCGAAAAACCGGTGGAAAAACCTGTCTCACCGCTGCGTAAATACGGGCTGCTGGTGCTGGCGATTGTGCTGTTTGGCTGGCTGGCCAATGTGGCTCCACCTGAGTTCCTTTCGCACTTCACCGTCTTTGCGCTCTCCTGCGTGGTGGGTTACTACGTGGTGTGGAACGTCAGTCATGCTCTGCATACGCCGCTGATGTCGGTGACCAATGCCATTTCAGGCATTATCGTCGTCGGTGCCGTGTTGCAGATTGGTCATGGCGGCTGGGTCAGCTTCCTGTCCTTCGTTGCGGTGCTGATTGCCAGCATCAATATCTTTGGTGGCTTTACCGTCACCCAGCGCATGCTGAAAATGTTCCGTAAAAACTGAGGGGAAGTCCATGTCTGGCGGATTAGTGACAGCAGCTTATATCATCGCTGCGATCCTGTTTATTTGCAGCCTTGCCGGGTTGTCTAAACATGAGACCTCGAAGCAGGGGAATATTTTTGGCGTAAGCGGAATGGCGCTGGCGCTGGTGGTAACCATCTTCGGTCCGGATACGGGCAACGTTGCCTGGATCCTGCTGGCGATGGTGATCGGTGGTGCTATCGGTATTCGTCTGGCGAAGAAAGTCGAAATGACCGAAATGCCAGAGCTGGTGGCCATGCTGCACAGCTTTGTGGGGCTGGCTGCCGTGTTGGTCGGTGTTAACAGCTACCTGGACCACGGCCCGGGCCTGCTTCCGGTGATGGAAAACATCCATCTGACCGAGATCTTCATCGGTATCTTTATCGGTGCGGTGACCTTTACCGGTTCTATCGTGGCCTTTGGTAAGCTGTGCGGCAAAATTTCTTCCCGCCCGCTGGCGTTGCCACATCGTCATAAGCTCAACCTGCTGGCACTGGTGGTTTCACTGGCGCTGTTGATTATGTTTGTGCGCAGTGACAGCACCGGAACCCAGGCCTTTGCGCTGGTGGTAATGACGCTGATCGCTCTGGCGTTCGGCTGGCATCTGGTGGCGTCTATCGGCGGTGCGGATATGCCTGTCGTGGTCTCCATGCTGAACTCCTACTCGGGTTGGGCGGCAGCGGCGGCGGGCTTTATGCTCAGCAACGACCTGCTGATCGTCACCGGAGCGCTGGTCGGTTCGAGCGGTGCCATCCTCTCTTACATTATGTGTAAGGCGATGAACCGTTCATTCTTTAGCGTGATTGCAGGCGGGTTTGGTACTGACAGCAGCTCAACCGGTGAAGGCGAAGAGATGGGCGAGTATCGCGAAATCGATGCCGCGGGCACCGCTGAACTGCTGAAAAACTCCACCACGGTGGTTATCACCCCAGGCTACGGCATGGCGGTGGCGCAGGCTCAGTATCCGGTGGCAGAAATCACCGCCAAACTGCGTGAGCGCGGCATCAAGGTGCGTTTCGGTATTCACCCGGTAGCGGGTCGTCTGCCTGGTCACATGAACGTCCTGCTGGCCGAAGCCAAAGTGCCGTATGACATCGTGCTGGAAATGGATGAGATCAACGATGATTTCAGCGATACGGATACCGTACTGGTTATCGGCGCCAATGACACCGTCAACCCGGCGGCACAGGAAGACCCACGCAGCCCAATCGCGGGTATGCCCGTGCTGGAGGTGTGGAAAGCGCAGAATGTGGTGGTGTTTAAGCGTTCGATGAATACCGGCTATGCCGGTGTGCAGAACCCGCTGTTCTTCAAAGAGAACACCCAGATGCTGTTCGGTGATGCGAAAGCAACGGTAGAAGCGATTCTGAAAGCGCTGTAACAAACCGTGGGGCGTCAGAACCAGCGTGGCCCCCTACAACAAGAGCTGACCCTTGATACGGGTCAGCTCTTTTTTTTGCCGGTGATCTAGCCCCGGCTATCCGGGTTCTGCTCGCCGATAAACCAGTACCACAGCGGGATAGACAGCAGCACGGTAAACACCGAGCTGTATATCAGGATCATAAAGAACTCAGAAACATACAGCTCCACCGGCCAGGTAGAGAAGGGCATATTATATTCATCGATGGCACCACCGATGATCGCTTTGGTCATCACGATAGCGGCGCACACCCACAGGCAGGCCTGTGCGATAAAGAAATTCCGGCGTTTTTTGCCCGGAGGGAATAATGACATGATGTGTACTCCTTTACTGTTTTCTAAAATTTAACGTCAAGTGGCATCAACGTTACCCGCCCGACTGATGTGGACATTGTAGCGTTTCTTCCACGCGGGCCGAAAGCGCTGAAATTACATTCCTGCGAGTGTCGCATATTCATTTCAGGCGTAAGCAGTGACTAAAATAAAAATAACAACCTTAGAAAGAGAATGAAAAAACAGGCGGTGCGCGCGGTTGTACAATACCCGGGAAGAAGGCGGAGGGGAGCCAGGATTCATAGCGTGAGGGTGGCATCCGTAACGTCAGACGGTACAGCAGCCAAACTAGCGGGATAAAGACGATGAGCAGTACGGGGAAATGTGCCAGCAGCTGGCAATAACCGCAGGCAACGTCATCCATCATACCCATACCGGCAGGCATCGCATGATGCTGAGCGTAATCGGACGGGGGCGTTGTTGCCATCGACGGTGGCGCTGAGTGCAGGGTAGCCATCTCATCCATCGTCATGCCGCTCATGTCTCCATGATGCATCGACACCATCGATGAGTGATCTTCACGGGCAGAGGCATCCGGTGTTGATACACGCTGATGTTCCAGACTTTTAGAGACATCCGGTGCAATGAACAGCAGCAGGATCGCCATAATAGCGATAAATGCCGGTATTCGACGCTGCGACAGGCGATAAAAAGAAACCAACAGTCAACCTATAGCAGAGTGAAAAGATAGATGAAGTGTAGCGATTTTTATTCCCGATGTTAATGGGAAATTTAATTAATCATCTTCTTGCTGTTTTATTTTTTAATGAATCTCATTACAGGGTGAATACCCGCGATAAATAGCCTGTGCTGTTGAGTGACAGTACAGGGTTTGTCCCGCCAGTGGGACAGTGTTTGGTAGTGTTTTTCCCATCGGGCTCTGTTTAGATAAGACTCCGGCCGGAACCGACAGTTATTTTATTGTTACCGGAGAACACCCATGAATATTATCGCCATCACCGCCTGTCCCACCGGGGTGGCCCACACTTATCTGGCCGAAAGTAATTTGAAAAAAGCCGCCAGAAAGCTGGGCCTTTCCCTGCGAGTGGAGACTCAGGGTGCTATTGAGAGCAAGTACATCCTCAGCCCTGATGATATTTCTGCCGCAGATATTGTTCTGATCGCCGCCGATAAAAAAGTTGATATGGCGCGTTTTCAGAACAAGAACATCGTCGAAGTCCCGGTAGCCCGGGCGGCAAGAGACGCCGAAGGGCTGCTCAATGCCATCACCGCCGGGGAATTAGCCCCACACCGGCTGGAGATTGCCAGCGAAGAGGGTGATGTGGTGCCCGTTGTCAGTGGCAACAGCTGGTATTCCAGCATCTATGTCCACCTTATTACCGGGGTCAATCTGATGATCCCATTCGTGGTTGCCGGAGGGATACTGATTGCTCTCAGTTTCTCATTTGGGATCACCGCTGCCACGCCGGGTGATGCCAACTTCAGCCCGCTGGCGAAAATGCTGTCCGATATCGGCGGGGGATCGGCATTTGCCCTGATGCTGCCGATCCTGTCACTGGGAATCAGCCAGTCCATCAGCGGGAAAATGGGGATTGTCTCCGGTGCGGTGGGCGGCATGATGGCCATTCACACCGGGTCGGGCTTTCTGGGCGCACTGCTGGCGGGTTTTTTAGCGGGTTACGTCACGCTGATGATTGTCCGCTACATTCGTCTGCCAGAGGTGATTGCCGGGCTGAAGCCGATTTTGCTTGTGCCGTTACTGAGCGTGCTGATTACCGGGGCGCTGATGGTGTGGCTGATTGGCGAGCCGATTAAATTACTGCTTGGCTGGTTGACGGACTTCCTCAATGCATTGGGGCACACCAACTCGGCCATTCTTGGCCTGCTGTTTGGCATGATGGTAGCCTTTGATATGGGCGGGCCATTGAATAAAACCGTGTGTATGTTTGCCATCGGCCTGATGTCCAGCGGCATTTACGGGCCGATTGCCGCTTGTATGGCTGCCGGAATGGTGCCGCCGCTGGGGATAGCGCTCGCCACAGTGCTGTTCCGGCGTAAATTCAGCCGCAGCGAACGTGAGACGGGCAAAGTGACGTGGGTGCTGGGGCTGTCGTTTATTACTGAAGGGGCTATTCCCTATGCGGTGTCCGATCCGCTACGGGTGATCCCGGCGATTGTGGCGGGCTCTGGGCTGGCCGGTGCGTTATCGATGGCGCTGGGTTGTGCATCGCGTGCACCTCATGGCGGTATTTTTGTGATGTTTATTCCGAATGTGATCGCTAATCTGGCCGCGTATCTGCTGGCTATTGCTGCAGGGTCACTGCTGACGGCGTTAATTCTGTGGTTCCTGAAAAAGGACGTGGTGGAAACGGCAACGTCATCATAGCGGAGGGAAGGGAGAGGGCGAGCCTGGGATCAGGCTCGCCCGTGGTCATTAATCGTCTTCGTCATCATCCAGTTCGACCGGAGAGGCGAAACCGTCAGGCTTGATCGCCAGCAGGTCACAGCGCAGGTGGTCAATAACCTGCTCGGCGGTATTCCCAAGGAACGCTGCCGATAGCCCGGTACGGCCGATAGTGCCGAGCACCACCACACCGGCATCAAGGTGTGCGGCCAGCTCTGGTATCACCTCTTCAGGCAGCCCTTTCTCCACATGGGTGAACTTCTCATCAATGGAGAATGACTGACGCAGCGCCTTCATCGCCACCAGATGCTGACCACGGATGGCATCGTTATAAACGCTCGGATCAAAGTCTGGCAGCTCAATGGCGATATTGATTGGTGTAACAGGGTAAGCGCCGACCAGATGCACTTCGGTATGGTTAACCCGTTCGGCCAGCTCCAGCGTTTCTCTGACCAGCTTGCTGTTTAACGGATCGTGATGTGGCTCTTCGCTGGCGAGGTTTACTGCGACTACCGCCTTGCCGCCTTCTGGCCAGGCCTGATCTTTCACCATCCAGACCGGGCACGGGCATTTGCGCAGCAGGTGCCAGTCGGTTGGGGTAAACACCACCGCCTGTAAGCGGTCATGCTGGTGGGCCATCTTAATCACCAGATCGTGTTTGCTGTTCAGCACTTCCTGGATAATCGCTTCGAACGGACGATTATGCCAAATCACCTTGATATCAATCTGCACGCCGGCCGCAAGATAGGCCTGCGCCTGTTCACGGATCCACTCAGTGCGTTGGCTGATCACCCCTTTACGCATGGTGACGCGTTCATCGGGTGAAAGCAGCGTGGTCATCTCATAGGAGAAGTCGTAAATGGGAAGAAAACAGGTAATCTTACCGCCAAGCCGCTGATTAAGGTAAACAGCGCGACGAAGTGCGGGCTGGTCGTCCTGTTGTGGATCGATCGCCACCAGAATGTTCTGATATTGAGCCATAACGGTTTCTCCTTACACTGAGCGTGTCAGCTTAAAGATAGCCCAATCGAGGCAAAGGAAGAAGGGGAAAAGTTGTTGCCGGATCAATAAAATAAGAAATATCGATCCGGCGCGGGTCAGGCGATGGCACGGCTCTGGCCTGCCAGTTCTGACAGAATTTCATGATTTTCGATGGTGATGTATTTTCCTTTCACCGCCAGCATGCCGCTTTTCTGGAAGCGACCAAGTAGACGACTGATGGTTTCTACCGTCAATCCAAGGTAGTTACCAATATCACCACGGGTCATGGTCAGACGAAATTCACGCTGTGAGAAACCACGCTGGCCGAAGCGGCGCGACAGACCGTAAATAAAGGCGGCCAGACGTTCTTCCGCATTTTTCTTCGACAGCAGCAGGATCATTTCCTGGTCGCCCTTAATTTCGCCGCTCATCAGGCGCATCATCTGCTGACGCAGGCTGGGCATTTTACCGGAAAGATCGTCGAGGGTTTCGAAAGGAATTTCGCACACCATGGCGGTTTCTAACGCCTGAGCGAAGCTGGGATGCTGGTTACCGCTGATGGCATCAAAGCCGACCAGATCACCCGCCAGATGGAAGCCGGTAATCTGCTCATCACCCTGTTCGGTGATGGTGTAGCTTTTAATGGTCCCGGAGCGAATCGCGTACAGGGAACGCAGTTCGTCACCCGCTTTAAACAGCGTTTGTCCTTTCTGAATCGGTTTTTTACGCTCGATGATGTTATCAAGCTGGTCCAGCTCATGCTCGTTAAGCGTGAAGGGAATACAAAGCTGACTGATGCTGCAATCCTGGCAGTGAATGGCGCAACCACCCGATTGTATGCGTCTAGTGATAATTCGCTTTTCCGGAATCATAATGTACGCTCGATGATAATTGACTGACATCAATTTACCATTTTTCCCGCACACAAGGGAACTCATCTGAGCAGTTTTAGGCACAATAAATATGTGGACGTTATTAATAATCGTCATCTCTGTAAAAGTTGTGTGAAAAACAATCTGTAATCAGATGATTCGCAGGCTAACCTCCGCCAAATAGGCTTGATATCCGATTTTTTAGTTAAGCTCACCACAGAATCCACCTCCATGATCCGTATCAATAAGCGGACAAACACAACCCGGATGAAGCCTGTCCGTTTTTTGCTAAACTCACAGCTGTAGAAAAATGCAGAAAACGCGCGCAGGGCGCGTATTGATCGGGGATAACGTGATGAGCAACAACGCTGATGAGCTGGAGCTGTTTAAACAGGCGATGGGAGACGTTAAGCCACTGAAAGCCTGTTCCAGCACCTTATGGTTACCTTCTTCACAAAATAAAGTGCGCCAGGTGCTCGATCCACAGCTGGATAATCCGCTGACCACTGGCCTGCTGGATATCGTCCCGTTGACCACGCCGCTGGAATACAAAGCGGAAGGAATTCAACAGGGCGTGCTGGACAAACTCTTTCAGGGAAAATACCCGCCGCAGGCCACGCTGAATCTCATTCGTTACACCGTCGAACAGTGCCGTCAGGCCCTGTATCTGTTTATGTTGCAGTGCGTACAGGATGGTCTGCGCAATGTGTTGATCGTGCATGGAAAAGGGCGTGATGATGCCTCACATGCCAATATCGTGCGCAGCTATCTGATGCGCTGGCTGCCGCAGTTTGAGGATGTACAGGCATTTTGCTGCGCCCGGTCACAGGATGGCGGCACGGGGGCCTGCTACGTTGGGTTGCGTAAGAATGAACAGGCACGGCTGGAAAACCGTGAACGTCATGCCAAACGCAGTCGATGATATGTCAGCCTGAATGGGATTTTCGGATCGTGGCCAGCAGGATCTCGGCACTCAGTGTCAGAGGCGCACCAGAGCGGGTCATGATGCCGACCGCTTCGCCGGGGCCATGTGAGGCAATCGGCAGCGCAGCCAGCGCATTATGCAGCAAGTCTTCTTTAATCGCGCCCGATGGCACAAACCACACATAGTTGTAACGCAACGCCAGTTGGCGGGCCAGCGACGTTGAGGATGTCTCCACCAGGGTGCCTGGCAACGTGCAACCTTGTTCTTTCAGCATGGCTTCGGCAATGCGACGCGGGGCGGTGCCCTCCGGTGAAATGACCACGGGCCAGGAGAGCGCTTTAGAAAGCGTGACATTGTCACTTAATAGTGGATGATCTGGCCGTACCACCAGGCGCAAGGACTCCAGAAAAAGCAGTTCGTAGGTCAACCCGGCCATCAAATCGGGATCGGCCATGCGCCCAATCCCAACGTCAAATTCTCCGGCTTTAAGCGCAGCGATCAGTACATTGTTGTGCAGCGTTGCCACTTGCACAATCGCCTGTGGCTGTTGCTGGTGAAAGCGATCGAGAATTGACGGCAACATTCCCAGCGCCACAGTGGTCAGCACGCCAAGGCGCATCACTTCAGGGGATTTTTCGTGCGGTAATGTAAACGACTGCCCGGCATGATTAAGTGCATCAAGAACACGTACCGCGTGCGTGAGAAACTGTTCTCCCATTGTGGTTAGCTGTGCACCCAAACGCCCGCGTTCAAACAGCCGCACACCCGCCAAATCCTCCAGCTCGTTCAGTGTCTTCGACAGAGCGGGCTGGCTGAGTGACAACGTTTCGGCGGCACGTCCCAGCGTCCCTTGCTGTGCAACGGCGACGAAGGTATGTAAATGGCGCAGACGAATACGCTGATTAAACTGATATTTTTTGTCCATTACGCAGAATAATAACGGCCCGGATAAACTGGCAAGTTTTCTCTGAGTATTTTGTTAACCTTATTGCAAAATTTAATTAACATTTACCGCTTTTCCGACGTTATCCATTACTTCTGGTATGACTACAGAGCGAAAGGGTATTGCAGAGATTATTAATCCTTTGAAAAAGTGAGCGAATACCTGAATACCGTATTGAGATCATTTCTGTCACATTTCAGGATAAAACGGACATATTTTCCCAGGAGAATTCCATAACAATCCGTTATGATAGCCGGCACTTTTTCTGTAAACCTCTGCAACGTTGTCATCCGGGCGGGGTTAACACTGGCCTGTTATGGAGCGCGAAGTGGACAGTACCGCAGCGATCGATATCCGTACGTTGATTAATCAGGGGTCGTTGAGTCGTTATCAAAAACGCATCATCGCCCTGAGTTTTGCCGTGGTGGCAATGGATGGTATGGATATTGCCCTGATGGGTTTCATTGCCCCGGCGTTGAAAAGCGCATGGGGAGTGACGAACCATCAGTTAGGTGCCGTCATCAGTGCCGCGCTGATCGGGCTGGCGCTAGGCGCGATGTTTGCCGGGCCGCTGGCCGATCGCTTTGGCCGCCGGGTGATCATCATTTGCAGCGTGTTCTTCTTTGGCTTATGGACGCTGGCCACTGCCTTCTCGCAAAACCTTGACCAGATCATGTTGTTCCGCTTTCTGACGGGGCTTGGGCTGGGCGCTGCCATGCCCAATGTCGGCACGCTGGTAGCAGAATACTCTCCTGAACGAAAACGTGCCTTTCTCATCACCGTGGTGTTCTGCGGCTTTACCTTTGGTGCCGCCAGCGGTGGGTTCGCCGCCTCATGGTTAATCCCGAACTTAGGCTGGCATGCGGTGCTGGTGATGGGCGGTATTCTGCCGCTGCTGATGGTGCCCTTGCTGCTGCGCTGGCTGCCGGAATCCGTGCGTTTTATGATCACCCGTAACGCCCCGGCGGCGCAGATCCGGCAAATCGTTGAGAAGATGCATCCCGGCAGTATAGGAGAAGCGTGCATCTTCACGCGCAGCGAAGCCGCAACCAGTGAAGGTGCGGTAAAAGTGGTGCTGTCGCGCCGTTACTTCTTCGGCAGCATGATGCTATGGGGCAGTTATTTTATGGGGCTGTTTCTGGTCTATCTGATTGGTTCCTGGCTGCCGTCGCTGGTGAAGGATGTCGGTATGACGGTGACGCAGGCGGCGCTGGTTACGGCGATGTATCAGGCGGGTGGCACCGTAGGGTCGTTGTTTGCGGGCTGGATGATGGATCGTTTTAACGCCAATCTGGCGTTGGCGGCGATCTATTTCACTGGCTCAATTGCCACGGTGTGCATTGGCTATGCGCCAGCGGATGTCTGGGTACTGGGGTCAGTGGCCTTTTGCAGCGGTTTTTGTCTGAACGGGGCGAATACTGGCATGAATGCACTGTCAGCCAGTTACTATCCTACCCATGCCCGTGCCACGGGTTCCAGTTGGATGCACGGCGTGGGGCGTATCGGGGCCATCCTGAGTGCGTTCGCGGGTGCACAAATGCTGTCGCTCGGCTGGAATATCACGGATGTTTTCTCTTTCCTGGCGATTCCGGCCGTGCTGACGACTCTGATGCTGGTGGCGAAATACCGTTATGGTTATCAGCGTGAGGCGTGATGTATGCGGTCGACCCGAAAGGCCACGGTCTTAAGGTCAAGGTCTTAAGGTCAAGGTCTTAAGGTCAACGTCTTAAGGTCAAGGGCGTTTCGCTTTCCCGCTGCGCGGGCGAAGCGACAAGGGGCGGCCAGTCGCCGCCGCCCCTTGACCCCGGGCTTGCGGCAGGCGCCGCGCCCGTTTCACGGATGCCTTCGTCAGTTCCGTTCACCGACGGACCACTCGTGACGGCACTTCCCTGTGCCGGCCCGAGCTTTCACCGCCGTCCAGGCGGTTCATCCTGGTTCACATCACTTCCTCAGCGCAGCTTAATTGCCGCCTCAACATCAAAACCAAAATCTAAAAGATTAAATAAAACCAAAAAGGCTTTTTGTGTCTGGTCTGTTTGATTGGTTTTTCTTTTTATTTTGACCCGGCCGTTGACCTTTTGAGCGGCAATTAAGCCTCGCCGAGGGAGAGCGGATTTCCAGGAGAGCCGACAGGACGTCGGCGAGAGGGTGAGCCGGGACAGGGATGTCCCGTCACGCCCGGTCCGGCGGGAAAACCGACCGACTGAGGGAACCCACGAAGTGGGCGATGCGCCTGCCGCAAGCCCGGGTCCCCAGGGTGGTGGCGATTGTCCACCCTGGGTCGCTCAGCCCGCGTAGCGGGAAAGCGAAATGCCCTTGACCTGGCCCTTGACCTTAAAACATGAAAATTAACTGATCACCAACCCGCCAGGCATACTATTGCAACTGACTATTACTGATCACAGTAAAACGGCCCGCGCCCAGAAACATCACGGCCAGCGCGCCGAAGAAATAGAGCGCTTCCCCTTCCAGTGCCCAGGCCCCCACGCCAGTGCGGTCCCACACTGCGCCTGTTTTCACCAGCAGGGTGGCCACCGCCAGATTCACGACGATCACGAACGCCGCCGGACGCGTCATCAGGCCAATGATAATCATCAATGGTGCCACCACCTCACCAAGATAAGCGCCATAAGCCACAAAGCCGGGGATGCCATGCGCATGAAGCAGTCTGGCGATCCAGCCAACGCCATGCTGAACTTTAAACACGCCATGAAACAGCAGCAGTGCACCAAGCGAAACGCGTAAAACCAGCTTGCCCAAATCCGGATGATCGCTGAGGCGGGAAAATCCATTATTAATCGCGGTAAACATAACGTAATCCTTGAAGGTAAAGGCGGAATGCGCATGAAGCGGTGTGTCGATCATCGCACTGAGTAAAACACGCGTCATATCAGCATAATCTGCAAATCAAAAGCCGTGATGGACTTTCTCCCTTCGTCTGCAAATAATTAACCCAGAGATGATGTGGAAAAACCTATGAGAAACGAACGATCATTACGGATTATGACGGCGGAAGGCAGCCTGCTTGGGAGTGTGGAAGAGGGGATTTTCGTCTTCAAAGGGATTCCTTATGCGGCACCGCCCGTGGGCGAACTTCGCTGGAAGGCGCCGAAACCACTGAATGCCTGGCAGGGAGATAAAGACGCCACAGACTGGGGACCGGCCAGCTGGCAGAGTCGGGAGTATTGCCTGGCGGTAGGCGGCGGCGACCCCGGCCGTTTTCATGAAGACTGCCTGTACCTCAACGTCTGGACCCCGGATATCGCCCCGGCAACACCGCTGCCGGTCATGGTGTGGATTCACGGTGGCGGCTACGCCGTTGGCTCCGGTGGATTAACCCCGTATCTGGGGGAACCGCTGGCGCAGCGTGGTGCGGTGATCGTGACGATAAACTATCGCCTGGGCCAACTGGGCTTTTTTGCTCACCCGGCGCTGGACCGTGAATATGCCGACGGTGAAGTGGTCAATAACTTCGCCTTACTCGATCAGATTGCCGCCTTGCAGTGGGTGCAGCGCAATATCCGTGCCTTTGGTGGAAACCCGAAAAACGTCACGCTGATGGGGGAGTCCTCCGGTGCCCGCAGCGTACTCTCGCTGTTTGCCTCACCGCTGGCCGAGGGGTTATTCCATAAAGGCATTGTCCAGAGTGCCTACGGTGTACCGGATGTGTCACGTGCAGAGGCACTCAAAAAAGGGCAGGCGCTGGCAAGTCATTTTAATCTCCCTGATGCCAGCGCGGAACAGCTACGTGCCTTACCCGCTGAATCATTCTGGCCGCTGGATCGCGCGCTAAACATCGGGCCGGTGGCGATTCACGGCGACCGCGTGCTGCCGCAGCCGATGCTCAGCGTGTTTGCCGCAGCCAGACAGCAGCGCCTGCCGTTGATGATTGGCAGCAACAGTGATGAAGCCAGCGTACTGGCTTATTTTGGTGTGGATGCGGCTAAGGTGATTGCCGATATGCGCCGCAAGCATCCGCTGGCGCTCCGACTGATCAAGCTGCTGTACCCGGACGTCTGGGATGATGGCGAACTCGGCAGGCAGGTGGCTCGTGACATGACCTTCACCACGCAGGGGTACATTGTCGCCCTGGCGCAGCACCGTGCTGGTGTGCCGGGCTGGCGCTACTATTTTGATTATGTCTCTGAAAACGCGCATGATCTCTATCCTCATGGCACCTGGCATGGCAATGAAATTCCGTACGTCCTCAACACGCTGGGCCAGTTAGATCCCGTTGACACCGCACGATCTTTCACTGAGGGAGACCATGATTTTTCCCAACGTGTCAGCGAATACTGGCTGCGTTTTGCCCGCGATGCGACGGTATTCTCGCATCAGATAAACGGGGAAACCGACTGGCCCGCCTGGCATCCCTGGAGTGACATCACGCTACGCTTTGGTCGTCACGGCCTGGCCTGTATTGCCCCTGAAAAACGCTTTATGCGACGCAGAATGCAGGTGTTTCGTCTGCTGATGCGGGCATTTGTGCATCTCAGACACGATTAATTAGGGTTGCTCAGGGGATAGTTAATTTTTACTGCTGTATTTTAAATGACCTAAATCGTCAGAAAACGGCATCATAGCAATAACTTATGATTTACCATGGAAAGTATGAGGAATAAAACGCAGCAATATAAATCGTGTTAATTTCTTAATTTTTTAAAGTCTCCGTGCCGATAACTTGCCTGATAGCCCTAGATAACAACACTTTTATCGGTATCACCAGGTCACGGAGTCATTATGAAATTATTAAAAAATTATACCATCCGCGCAGTTTTGCTGTGGATCTTAGGCTTTTTCTGCCTGCTCTGGGGCGCTGTCGGTACGTACAGCGTGTATTCACTGGATCAACTGAGTGACGGCAATGCCGTCGATCGCCATCTGGTCGGACAGATGAGCACATTAAGCAAAGGTAACGATCAGTATTTCCGCGTGATCACCCGTTTAACGCGTGCAATAGATTCCAAAAAACCGGAAGACATGGCGTCGGTGCAGAAAGCACTGGATAACATGACCACGCTGTTGGCTGAGTTCAAACAACAGTCGCCGGGCCCGCTGGATCAGCAGTACTCTTCCGGCGCCATTGCCAGCTGGCAGAAACTGTTGGATGACGGTGTTAAACCGCAGGTCCGACTGGCGCAGCAGGGCTCACCGGATGACTACCGTCGCCATGCCGCCAGCATTACGCCAGCCCTGAGCCGTGATTTTGGCGCCAGCGTGGAGAAATTCAACGTGGCGGCGGCGGCTAAACTCGATGCGACTCGTGTTACGGTCGACCATCTGACCCACGTCACCAAAACCGTGCTGGTACTGGCGGTGATTGCCGGATTGCTGATCCTGGTGTTTACCGACCGCTATCTGGTGGTGATGCTGGTACGCCCACTGGACACCATCCGCGAACACTTCCGGGTGATTGCCGAAGGGGATCTGACCCAACCGGTCAACGACTTTGGCCGTAACTGTGTTGGCAAGCTGGTGCCACTGCTGCGGGCGATGCAGGACAGCCTGCGTGACGCCGTCAGCGCTATTCGCAGCGGTACGGAAAATATCCATCGCGGAGCGGCAGAAATCTCCTCCGGCAACAATGATCTCTCCTCGCGAACAGAAGAACAGGCCTCGGCGCTGGAGCAGACGGCAGCGAGCATGGAGCAACTGACCGCCACGGTGAAATTCAATGCCGACAACGCGCGTCAGGCCAGCTCACTGGCGGATACTGCCTCTGTAACGGCCAGCAAAGGCGGCAAGCTGGTCAATGAAGTGGTTAACACCATGCAGGGCATTGCCGGCAGCTCGAAGAAAATTGCCGAAATTACCACGGTCATTAACAGCATTGCCTTCCAGACCAATATCCTTGCACTGAACGCAGCGGTAGAAGCCGCCCGCGCCGGAGAGCAGGGGCGTGGTTTTGCCGTGGTGGCCAGCGAAGTGCGCAACCTGGCACAGCGTAGTGCCGGTGCAGCGAAAGAGATCGAAACGCTGATTGCGGACTCTGTTTCCCGCGTCGATACCGGTTCAAAACTGGTCGGTGAAGCCGGAAGCACGATGGGCGACATCCTGACATCGGTGGCTGAAGTTACCGAAATCATGAAGCAGATCGCGTCAGCTTCCGAAGAGCAGAGCAAAGGCATTTCTCAGGTGGGCACCGCGATTTCAGAAATGGACAGCGTCACCCAGCAGAACGCCTCGCTGGTTGAACAGGTTTCTGCGGCAGCCAGCGCGCTGGAGCGCCAGACGGAAGAGCTGACGCGGTCGGTGTCGAAGTTCCGCCTTTCCGCCAACAGTGCCCCTGCCAGTCATTCTGCCGCTGCACCGGCAGCGTTGAAAAGCCCGCTGAAAGCCCTGGGTGCGCCAAAAACCCGCGCCGCCTCTGCTGACGAGTGGGTGTCTTTCTAAGGCTGTTCACATAACCACGCCACCCGCTCATCCAGCAGCGGTGGCGATACTGACGACGGGCGACGGCTCAGGCTATAGACCGCGCCCGTTTTTACATTGTTCGCAAACAGCGTGACCATGTGCTAATCGCCAGATATTTCGTCGAAAATGTTAATTTCGCTTCTTTGTCAGCGGCTGTCGCGTTGCTGTTTTAGATAGTGAGATAACCAGGACAGGAACGCTACCGGGGAGGGGCGTAAAAAAGCCATACTCACACTGCACACTTGCTCCAGGGCGCGGTTTGCAGAGTCATCATCAGGATAGTGTTTTAGAAAGTCGTCAATTTCCTCAATCAAGTTATTATCAACCTCATCCTGATCGTCAATATATGCATCCACGATTTCTTGATAACTGTCTCCCCAGTCGGGGCCAAAAAAAAACCGAAAAAAAATCCTTATCGATTCGTATTTTTTCATCGTGTTAACCCAAAATTGGAAACGCAGTTAAAATATAATGATCCGACTAAACGCCTGGTAGGGCGCGCCAAAAACCCGATTAAGGCTGTTCACATAACCACGCCACCAGCTCATCCAGCAGCGGTGGCGATACTGAAGGCGGGCGACGGATCAGGCTATAGACCGCGCCCGTTTTTACACTGCCCGCAAAGGGTGCGACCAGGCGCTGCATCGTCAGATCTTCCGCTATCAGTGTGACATCGGCCACGGTCACGCCAAACCCCTGAATGGCTGCGCTAATCGCCAAATCCATCGTTGAAAAATGCTGATTCCGTTTCATCGCCAGCGGTTGTTGCTGTGCCTGTAACCACAGCTGCCAGTCGCGGTTGTCGGCAGTGGGATGCAAAAACGTCATGTCTGCCAGGGATGTCGCCGTTGCAGGCCCGTCGGGGAGCAGGGAGGCGGCCATGACCGGTGTCAGCGCCTCTTCAAACAACAACACGCTGTTGCGCGGGCTGCTGCCATACAGAATGGCCGCATCAAAGTTATCCAGCTGGCTGCTGTGATCCACGGTCGTGGTCAGGGAGACGTGCAGTTCCGGGCGTGCTTTCTCCAGCGCCACCAGCTTTGGCACCAGCCAGCGCATCGCGCAGGTCGGGGCTTTCAGACGGATCATCGCATTCTGCCTGCTGGCCTGTTGCGCCGCTTCGTGCATCTGCTGATAGCCACTTTGCAGCGCGGGCAGCAGGCTGGCGCCCTGCGGGGTCAGCGTCAGACCGCGTGCATGGCGGTCAAATAGCGCAAAACCCAGCCAGGCTTCCAGCGCGGCAATTTTACGGCTCACGGCACCCTGGGTAATACAGAGTTCGCTGGCGGCACGCGTCAGATTGAGATGACGGGCGGTCACAATAAAAGCATGGATGGCATTTAACGGCAGCGGGCGCTGAGGCATGGGGTTCTCTGAGCTATGATTAAACGTCATGGCTATTATGACAACAATTCGCTTGTCGCCTCAAGTGCCGCCGCGTTGAATAGGGCTAACGAATTTTACCCTGTTTGGCTAATGTCCTGACCTGGAGCTTCCATGACCATCACCTCTTCGGTGCAGCAACGTTCTAAATTACCCGATGTCGGTACCACGATTTTTTCGGTGATCGGCCAGCTCTCTGCACAGTACAACGCGATTAACCTGTCGCAGGGCGCCCCTAACTTCCCGTGTGATCCTCAGTTGGTGAACGGTGTGACCCGCGCCATGCAGCAGGGTCATAACCAGTACGTCCCGATGACCGGCCTGGCGGCGCTGCGTGAGGTGCTGGCAAACAAAGTTGAAACGCTGTACGGCCAGAAGTATGACGTTGCCAGCGAAGTGCTGATCACCGCCAGCGCCAGCGAAGGGCTCTACTCGGCCATTGCCGGGTTGGTTCATCCGGGGGATGAAGTGATTTTCTTCGAACCAGCGTTCGACAGCTATGCGCCTATTGTGCGTCTGCAAGGTGCAACGCCCATCGGCCTGAAATTACAGGTACCTGATTTCGCCATCAATTGGGATGAAGTCAGTGCGGCGATCACGCCGAAAACGCGCATGATCATTATCAATACCCCGCATAACCCGAGTTCACAGGTCCTCAGCCGTGACGATCTTGACCGTCTGGCATTACTGACCCGCAACACGGATATCGTGGTGCTGTCGGATGAAGTCTATGAACATATTCTGTTTGATGGCCGTCAACACCACGGAATGGCAACCCACTCTGAGCTGGCGCAGCGCAGTGTGATTGTTTCATCCTTTGGAAAAACCTTCCATGTGACCGGCTGGCGCGTCGGTTATCTGCTGGCCCCGGCTGAGTTGATGGATGAAGTGGTCAAAGTGCATCAGTTTATGATGTTCTCCGCCGACACCCCCATGCAGGTGGCGTTTGCCGACTATCTGCATCAGCCCGCTAACTATCTGGGCCTGGGGGAATTTTACCAGCGTAAACGCGATACGCTGGCCAGCCTGCTGAAAGATTCACCGTTTACGCTGCTGCCTTCGGCCGGATCGTTCTTTATGTTAGCCAGTTATGCAGATTTCAGTGACGAGACTGACAGTGAAATGGTAAAACGTTTGATTGTTGATCACGGTGTGGCCACCATTCCGCTGTCGGCGTTTTATACCGATGGCACCGACAATAAATTAATCCGTCTTTCTTTCGCAAAAGACGAAGCCACCTTGCAGGCGGGCGCGCGCGCACTCTGTCAGGTCAAGCCTCGCTAACAGCACCACTCTGAGGGTAAATGAATGAAAAAACTGAATGCGTTGTTTGTGGCAGTAGGGTTGCTGACGTCCATGTCAGCGCTGGCGCAGGACACACTGCGTTACGGTCTGGAGTCACAGTACCCACCGTTTGAAAGCCGCAACGCCTCAGGCGAGCTGGAAGGGTTTGATATCGAACTGGGCAAAGCGATTTGCCAGGTGGGAAATTTCAAATGCAGCTGGGTGGAAAGCAGTTTTGATGCCCTGATCCCGGCGCTGGCCGCGAAGAAATTCGATGCCATCAACTCGGCGATGAACATCACCGAAGCGCGTATGAAAAGCATCGGTTTCACCAATCCTATTTACCGTATCCCGAGCATGCTGATTGCGAAAACCGGCTCCGGCCTGCTGCCAACCGTTGACAGCCTGAAAGGCAAGAGCATTGGTGTGCTGCAGGGTTCCGTTCAGGAAACCTTCGCCAAGAAGCACTGGGAGCCACAGGGTGTGACTGTGACGCCTTACCAGGATCAGAACCAGGTTTACAACGACATGGTCGCGGGCCGCCTTGACGGTACGCTGGTGATGTCGGCTGCCGGGCAGTCTGGCTTCCTGGAAAAACCGCAGGGTAAAGAATTTAGCTTTGCCGGTAAGGCCGTGGAAGATCAGGTAGTACTGGGCGTCGGCATTGGTTTTGGTCTGCGTAAAGACGATGCCAAATTGAAAGAAGCGCTGGATGCCGCCATTGTGAAAGTGCAGAACGACGGCACCGTCACCAAACTGGCCGCGAAGTTCTTCCCAGGTATTGATGTGGCAGTGAAATAACGTTACGCCACTCCGGCGGCCAGCCCTGCTGGCCGTCCCTGACATCCTCCCCAAACCGCCGAAAGCCACTATGTCACGTGCTCAACGTCTGCTCGATCTGCTGCAACTTTTGCGTAACCACCGTTTCCCCATTACGGCTGAGCAACTTGCCAGCGAATTGCGTGTCAGTACACGAACGCTTTACCGTGATATTGCCACTTTGCAGCAACAAGGGGCGGATATCGTGGGTGAACCCGGATTGGGCTATGTATTAAGACCCGGCTTTACCCTGCCGCCGTTAATGTTTAACACCGCGGAAATTGCGGCGCTGGTACTCGGCTCCCGTTGGGTTGCGCGCCGGACCGATAACGAACTCGCCGCAGCGGCGCACTCTGCATTAAGCAAGATTGCCGACGTTTTGCCACCCGAACTGCGTTCGCAGCTGGAGTTATCGCCGCTGATGGTCGGCCCGGCGAAGGCGGAGTTGGCTATCAGTATTGATGTTGGCGCATTACGTCAGGCTATCAGCCGGCAGAACATTATAGAGATTGACTACCTTGATCTGAAAGACGTTAGCTCCCGGCGCAGAGTCTGGCCCATTGCGATTGGTTTTTTTGACTCTGTGCAGGTGCTCGTGGCCTGGTGCGAAACACGCGATGATTACCGCCATTTTCGCCTTGATCGTTTCACCCACCTGCAGGTCACCGCGCAGCGGTATCCACGTGCTCGCACACAGCTGATGAAAGCGTGGCGGGAACGCCATAATATTTCTGCTCAGGGATTTGGCTACTGACAAAAACTGTCAGTCGCATCGCCTAGTCTGTTCCCGTCCAGTCATTAAACGGGAAACCCCAAATGAAAGCACTTGATTTCACCATTCTGTATGTTGCCAGCCCGGCTAACAGCGCCGATTTTTACCAGCGGATACTGAACGTTGATGCCGTCGAATTTTCGCCCACCTTTGCGATGTTTATCCTGCCTTCCGGCGGTCGTCTCGGGTTGTGGCTTACATCAGGAGTGACGCCACCGGTGAATACCGGAGCCAGCCAGTCGGAGATTGTGTTTACCGCAGAGAGTCGTGACGAAGTGGATAGTCTCTTCAGCCAATGGCAGGCGTGGGGCGTTGAGATCCTCGACCCACCAGCAACGCTGGATTTCGGATATACCTTTACCGCCTGCGACCCGGACGGGCATCGTCTACGTGTGTATGTTTATGAGGAATGAGGCGTACTCGCGGGTGCAGTTCAACGTCAAGGGCGTTTCGCTTTTACCCGAAGTGGGCGGAGCGGTCGAGGGCTTGCGTCAGGCACATCGTACACTCGCAGCGAATCCCTTCGTCAGCTTCGTTCACCGACGCACCGGTTGTTGACGGCACATCGGGTTGCCGGTTTTAAAACCGACAGCGTGCAACCGTGCTGCGGGGATGGGGCCAGTTTGAGGTAAGCCGGACGTCACGCGACAGGACGTCGCGTGCCGAGGCCCGCAGGGATGCGGACTTTGCCGATCCGGCGTGCTCAAACTGGCCTCAGACCTGAAGCCAAACTGTCAGCCACAAAAAAAGGGATCCTTGAGCCCCACGGAAGGCCGTATTTCCCGGTAGGCCCACTAGAAATTACTCCGCTGCCAGCAGGCAGATTTTCTCAGCCAGCTGGTAAGACTTCACAAAGGACGGGATCGGCAGGAACTCAAACTTTGAGTGGAAATTATGCGCGCCAGTAAAGAAGTTCGGCGTTAATAACCCTTTTGCAGACAGCGCTGCACCATCCGTGCCGCCGCGCATCGGGATCACCTTCGGTTCAATATCCAGCTGTTTCATCGCGGCAAAAATCAGGTCAATCGGGCGCTTATCGGCGCCAATCGCGTTGCTGATATTGCTGTAGGTATCCGAAATACTGACCTCCACCTTGCCCGTTGGATACGCCTGGCGAATGATTTCCGCCACCTGATGCATCTGCTGTTTACGTTGCTCAAAGCTTGCCAGATCGAAATCACGAATCGAGGCCTTCAGGCGCGTTTCGCTGGCGTTGGCCTGCATATCATTAAACCAGGTGTAACCTTCACGTCCGGCAGTATGTTCCGGCGTCTGCTGGCGATCAAAGTGGCCGATAAAGTCCCAGGCCATCAGCAGCGGGTTCACCAGTACGCCTTTGCCTGACATCGGGTGGGCGGTAACGCCCGTCAGGATGATCTCAGCGGCGGCGGCATTGAAGTTCTCATACACCACTTCGCCCAGTTCGCAGCAGTCGATGGTATAAGCAAAGTCCACATCAAAGCGCGTCTTCAGATCCAGTGCTTTCGCGCCGCGCAGGCCGATCTCTTCATCCGGCACAAACGCCACCACAATATCGCCGTGCGGCTGCGCATCGTTCAGGTTTTCCATCAGCGTCATCACCACCGTCACGGCGGCTTTATTGTCGGCACCCAGCACGCTGGTACCATCGCTGAAAATAATGTCCTGCCCATGATAAGCGGCGATCTCCGGGTGTTGCGCCTGGCGCAGCCAGATATCCTGTTCTGCATTCAGGCACAGATCTTCGCCCTCGAAGCGCAGGGTCTGCGGGTGAATATGCGGCGAGAGGCCGACATCCACGGTATCAATATGCGTAATAAAACCGATGCGCGGGGCGCCAGGGCGATTACCGGGTTTCACGGCGGTCACGGTGGCGAATTCATCAATCACCACGTTGTGTAACCCCAGCTGACGCAGTTCATCCGCCAGCAGCCGTGCCATATCATGTTGTTCAGGCGTGCTGGGCAGCACGGTGGACGCGGCGTCACTCTGGCTGGTGACCGCCAGATAGCGGTAAAAACGTTGAGTCAGCTGACGTGCCAGTAAATCAGTCATAAGCTTTCCTTATTTGTCTCGAGCGGTATGATTTCGGTAATGTGCAAAATCATGTTATTCATGAACAGGTTATTTACAGGTTTACGCACCACCCCCTGATAATGTCAAATAAAAAGCGAGGATGGAGATGAAGAAAGCGGTATTACGCACGGTTCTGGCGGCTCTGGCGCTGACCGTCACTTCAGCGGTTTCGGCAAAAACGCTGGTGTTCTGCTCTGAGGGATCGCCAGAAAACTTTAACCCGCAGCTGTACACCTCAGGCACCAGCGTGGATGCCAGCGCGGTGCCGATTTATAACCGGCTTGTCGATTTTACCCCCGGCACCACCCAGTTGATCCCCTCGCTGGCCGAAAGCTGGGATATCAGCCCGGACGGCACGGTTTACACCTTCCATTTGCGTAAGGGCGTGAAATTCCATAGTAATAAAAACTACAAACCAACGCGTGATTTTAACGCCGACGATGTCATCTTCTCGTTTATGCGCCAGAAAGATCCCGCCAACCCTTATCACAAGGTGTCTAACGGCAGTTACACCAACTTCGAAAGCCTGGAGTTCGGCACCTTGCTGAAAGGCATCGATAAGATTGACGATCACACCGTGCGCTTTACGCTTGCCCATGCGGAGGCGCCATTCCTCGCCGATCTCGGCTGGTACTTTGCCTCGATTCTCTCGGCCGAATATGCCGATGCGATGCTGAAAGCGGGCACGCCGGAAAAAGTGGATCGTGAACCGATCGGCACCGGGCCCTTTGAACTGGCGCAATACCAGAAAGATTCGCGCATCCTGTACCGTGCGTTCCCGCAATACTGGCAGGGTAAGGCGAAGCTGGACCGTCTGATCTTCACCATTACGCCGGATGCCTCAGTGCGCGCGGCCAAGCTGGAGAAAAACGAGTGTCAGGTGATGCCGTTCCCGAATCCGGCCGATCTGAAGCGCCTGGAGGAAAACCCGAATATCACCATGATGCAAAAAGCAGGGCTGAACACCGGATTCCTCGCGTTCAATACGCAAAAAGCCCCGCTGGATAATGTCAAAGTGCGTCAGGCACTCAGCATGGCGATTAACAAATCTGCGATTATCGAGGCGGTATTCCAGGGGACGGGCACCGCAGCAAAAAACCTGCTGCCGCCGGGCGTATGGAGCGCGGATAAAGATCTGAAAGATTACGACTATGCGCCAGATCAGGCGAAGGCTTTGCTGAAAGAGGCGGGCATTGCACCGGGTACCACCATTGACCTGTGGGCGATGCCGGTTCAGCGGCCTTACAACCCGAATGCACGGCGTATGGCGGAGATGATCCAGGCGGACTGGGCGAAGGTCGGCATCAAAGCCAATATCGTCAGCTTTGAGTGGGGCGAATATCTCTCAAGGGTGAAAAACGGCGAACATCAGGCGGCACTGATGGGCTGGACCACGGCAACGGGCGACCCGGATAACTTCTTCGGCCCGCTGTTCAGCTGCACCTCTGCCAACGGCGGTTCCAACTCAGCGAAGTGGTGCTATGCGCCGTTTGATCAGCTGATTACCAAGGCGCGTGCCGAACAGGATCACGACAAGCGGGTAGTGATGTACCGCGAAGCGCAGCAGATCATGCACGATCAGGCGCCAGCGGTGATGATTGCCCACTCGACCATCTTTGAACCGGTACGCAAAGAAGTGACGGGTTATGAAGTGGACCCGTTTGGCAAACACATCTTCTATCAGGTGGATGTGAAATAAAACGCCGTGATGCTGATCTGCGCGATTGTCCAGGTCAAGGTCAACGTCAACGTCAACGTCAAGGGCGTTTCGCTTACCCGCTGCGCGGGCTGAGCGACCCAGGGCGGCCAGTCGCCGCCGCCCTGGGGACCCGGGCTTTGCGGCAGGCGCATCGCCCGCTTTCAGCGGGTGCCTTCGCAAGCGCCGCTCACCGACGGAACGGTCGTGACGGCACCTCCCTGTGCCGGCTCTCCCTCTCACCGCCGTCCTGGCGGTTCGTCCTGGTTCACTGCGCTTCCTCAGCGCTGCTGAATGCCGCCTCAACGTCAAAACCCAGGTCAAAACCAAATTCAAATTAATCCACAGAAATTATCATGTTGTCGCTATTTTAAAACCCACAGCGAGCACAGTTTTTGCGGGGATGGGGCCAGTTTGAGGTAAGCCGGACGTCACGCGGCAGGGACGCCGCGTTCCGAGGCCCGCAGGGATGCGGCCGTTGCCGATCCGGCGTGCTCAAACTGGCCCCAGACCTGAAGCCAGGCTGTCAGCCAATACACCCCGTGCCACATTAAAAATCAAACGCCGCCCGGATACTCTCATCCTTCTGCTTCAACTCATGCCGCACAAATTCCAGAAACAGCGTCAGCGCCGTCCCCGGTTTACGGCCAATGGCGGTCTGAACCTGCAATGAACGCTGGCTGAGCTGCTCAGCACCTACTGATTTCAGCATCAATCCGTGTTCAACCGCCTGGTACATCACCGTGAACTGGCTGCAAATGGTGATTGCCGTGGGGGTCTGTAACAGGAACGTATACAGCGTGCTGAAGTTATTGCAGGTCAGCACAGGTTCAACAAACGTCCCGCTCATACGGCAGGAGAGGTCAAACAGCTGGCGTACCGTGGTTCCCGCATCCGGTAATGCCAGCGGGTACGCCATCAGGTCACTGAGCTGTATCTGCTGTTGCGCCAGCGGGTGACTTTCATGCATCACCAGCAACACCGGGGCGGGCCAGGCGGCCACCACCTCCACGCCGCGTTCCGGGTGAAGACTGAACTGAAACGCCACGTCACATTCGCCACGCCGCATGATTTCGGCCACCTCCAGGGCACTGGCGACCGTCAGATGAAAACTGACGCCGGGATGCAACTGACGAAACTGGGTGCACAGCACAGGCAGCAGGCTGAACGCCATGCCGTCGGTGCAGGCCACCCGCAGCGCGGTGCGGCGAATGGCTTTCAGTCCTTTGATCTCGGCGATGGCATGTTCCATATCCATCATGCTCTTGCGCACGTGGTTTTCGAAAATCTGCCCGGCATCATTCAGCACCATGCCCCGTGCATGCCGTTCAAACAGCGGAGCGCCGACCCGCGCCTCCAGACGCTGGATCTGGCGGCTGATTGCCGACACGGCAACAAACAGCTGCTGACTGGCGGCACTCAGCGATCCACTGTTGGCGACGGCAAGAAAATAGCGAATTTCACTGCTGTGCATCGGGCTGCCTCGTTATGGTGCATGTTCACTGATCGTGCAGAACAGCATTGCTTTTAAAGCAACGCTAACTTGATTATTTGATGATTGTGGCAAAGAGCGATTCTAGCTTAAAACGGAGGGGCAAACACAAAAAGTAAACACAATAAAAACGGACCGATATATGACAGGTGAACAGACGGTAGCGCAGGCCACGGCGTACTTTGACAGTGGCAAATTCAAACAGGTGCTGGCACGCCGCGTCGCCCTGCGCAGCGAAAGCCAGCGTGACGATCGCGATGAGGTGATCCAGCGCTATCTTGATGAAGAGATGGCGCCAGTGATGCAGGCGCTGGGCTTCACCACGGAACAGCTGGCGAACCCGCAGGCACCGTTACGGCCTTTCCTGTTGGCAACCCGCATAGAAGACCCGGAACTGCCGACCGTGCTCTGCTACGGCCACGGTGATGTGGTGTTTGGTGATGATGAAAACTGGCGCAGCGGCCTGACGCCCTGGGAACTGGTGGAAGAGGGCGACCGCTGGTACGGACGTGGCAGCGCGGATAATAAAGGCCAGCACTCGGTGAATATCGCCGCGCTGGAGCAGGTTGCAGCCGCGCGCGGCGGCACGCTGGGCTTTAACTGTAAATTCCTGTTTGAAATGGGCGAAGAGATCAGCTCCCCAGGCCTGATGGAGCTTTGCCAGCGCCACGGCGAGCAGTTGAAAGCCGATATCTTTATCGCCTCCGATGGCCCGCGCCTGAACGCCGTGCGTCCCACGCTGTTCCTTGGCTCACGGGGAGCGGTGAACTTCCGCCTCAGCATTCAGGCCCGCGACCGTGACTACCACTCAGGCAACTGGGGCGGCCTGCTGACCAACCCCGGCACCCAACTGGCCAGTGCGCTGGCCTGCCTGGTCAATCAGCACGGCCAGTTGCAGGTGTCAGCGCTGAAGCCGCCCGCGATCAGCGCGGCGGTCAAAGCGATCCTCAGCGACATTGAAGTGGGCGATGAAAATGGCCCGCAGATTGATCCGAACTGGGGCGAAGCCGGTCTGACGCCAACAGAGCGCCTGTATGGCTGGAACACGCTTGAGGTACTCTCATTCCTCGCCGGAAATCCGGCACGACCAATGAATGCCATTCCCGGCAAAGCGACCGCCGTCTGCCAGCTGCGTTTTGTGGTGGACACCGACTGGCAAAATATTGCCACGCATCTGCGCAACCATCTGGATGCGCACGGTTTTCCGCAGGTGACGGTGGAGGTGCTGCGCGGTTCCCCGGCGACACGTCTTGACCCGAGCGACCCGCTGGTGGACTGGGCGCTGGAGGTGATTGCCAACACCAGTGGCAAAAAACCGGCGCTGCTGCCGAATCTTGGCGGTTCACTGCCGAATGATGTCTTCGCCCACGCGCTGGGATTACCGACGTTGTGGATCCCGCACTCCTATCCGGCCTGCGGCCAGCATGCGGTGGATGAACATATGCTGAAATCCATTGCCCGCGAAGGATTACAAATCATGACCCGGCTGTTCTGGGATTTAGGCGAACAGGGCGGCACGTTGCTGGCCCGTCATCGTGCGCATCGCGCACAGGGGGAATGCCAGTGAGCACTATCGTACAGCAACAACAGGCGGTCACACCGAACCTGTATAAAACCCTGTTTGCCACCTGCGTCGGTAACGCGCTGGAGTGGTTTGATATCGCGGTATACGGTTTTTTTGCCAATTATATTTCCCACGCCTTTTTCCCGACGGAGGACGCCTCAGTCTCCATGCTGCTGACCTTCGGCAGCTTTGGTGTCGCGTTCCTGATCCGTCCTCTGGGGGCCGTTGTGCTGGGGGCGTATGCGGACAGAGTCGGACGTAAAAAAGCGTTGCTGATGTCGATCACCCTGATGATGTTGGGTGGTCTGATGATTACCGTGATGCCGTCATATGAAAGTATTGGCCTGCTGGCACCGATCATGATCCTGCTGGCGCGTCTGATTCAGGGTTTCTCCGCCGGTGGGGAATTCGGCAGTTCGACGGCTTTCCTGGTGGAGCATTTCCCGGAACGTCGCGCATTTATTGCCAGCTGGCAGTTTGCTACCCAGGGTGCCAGTACCCTGATGGCGTCGGCGTTTGGCCTGGGGCTGACCGCCTGGCTGACAGAGGCGCAGATCCAGGACTGGGGATGGCGCATTCCGTTCGCGTTTGGTCTGCTGATTGGTCCGGTGGGTCTGTATATTCGCCGTCATGTGCATGAGCCAGCCAGCTTTGTTGCCCAGCCTAAATCACATGCCCCGCTGAAGGACCTGATGGGGCGCCAGAAAACATTGCTGCTGCTGGCCATCGGGCTGATGGTGATCTCAACGGGCGTTAACTACATGCTGAACTATGTGCCAACGTATGCAACGAAAACGCTGCATCTGCCAGGTTCAGTGGCCTTTACCGCCACGCTGGTCGCCGGGATTATTCTGACGGTGGTCACGCCGCTGATGGGGCTGTGGGCCGAGAAAGTGGGGCGCGTGCCGCTGATGTGGGGATCGCTTATTCTGCTGGCGCTGACCATTTATCCTGCCTTTAAGATGGTGGCAGATAACACCACGCCGACAACGTTGATCCTGCTGGTTGGCTGGATGGCCTTACTGAAATCGGTCTACTTCTCTACCGTGCCGTCGATGATGGCTGACCTGTTCCCGATGTCGACCCGCGCAAGCGGCATGGCCATCAGCTACAACGTTGCGGTGACGGTGTTTGGTGGTTTTGCCCCGCTGATTTGTACGCTGTTGATTAGCATGACGGGGTCCAGTCTGGCACCGAGCTATTATCTGATGCTGCTGGCGGTGTTCAGTGCGGTGGCATTGTTTAAAAGTCAGTACCGGGTAGGGCGTTAAGCGGAAAAAGGGCCGGATTATCCGGCCCTTTTGCTTTAGCTGGTTTTGACGCGGAAGGTCATTGTGGCGCGCTTCTCAATCATCCAGTAAATCAGATAACCGACAACGGCAGACGCCACGCTGAGGATCACCATCGCCAGATACATCGTGGCGGTACTGGGGGTGGGTAACAGCACATGCAGCACTTTCTGCAGTGCGCCCATAAACAGACGGTGGCAGAGATAGATAGAGTAAGAAGCCAGGCCAATGCCGGTGACGACACGCGTAAAGTGGGTCTGACGTTGCGAGGCGAATTCCATCCCGGTGAGCATAAAGAAACTGAGCGACAGCAGCAGTAACTGGGGATAGCCTTGCAACCACAGCGTCGATACCGCCAGTAATCCAGTAATCACGGCAAGAGATAAAACATTATGGGCATAACGTTGACTGAATCGTTTTTGCAGCATAAAACAGACAATGCCGCTGAGGAAATAAAGCATGATCTCATCGGTATAGAACTGGAAATAGGGCCGCTGTGAATCGCCGAATGATCCGATCGCAATGAAGGCGAAAATAGTGATGAAAATAAACCACATTCCACTGCGGCGATTGAATAACATACCAATCGCAAATACCAGATAGAACAGCATTTCATAACACAATGTCCAGCCTACTGATAATACCGGTGTCAGTGTGTCCAGTTCTTTAATATATACAGAGGGAATAAACAGCAAGGAGAGAATATCATCCAGCGGCGTTAATACCGTCGACGGGAACCAACCCGGATTAATGACCCAGGCCACAATCGTCAGCAGGGTGAACAGATAGTACATTGGCAAAATACGCACGAGACGTTTTTTGACAAACAACCCCATCTTGCCCTTACCAAAGTCCTCCCAGTGCACGCAGGCCATCAGGTAACCGCTGATCATAAAGAACAGGTATACGCCGAGTTTCCCCACGGCGCCGCCGTAACCAAACAGACCGGAAAAATAAGCCGGACTCAGTTTGGCAGAAAAACTTTCAGCATGACAAACGACTACCAGCATACAGGCAATGGCCCGTAGATAAGTAATCGACAGGATATTTGTTTTCACCGACAACCCCCTCGGATTTTTAAATTTCCAGGAACCACTCAATAGCAAGGATGTAAAATTTAATCTTCTTAAATAAAATTAAGGCAAAAGAGGGCTAATAACAGCCAATTCTATAAGTCTGCTATGGAGGAACGATTCCCTGGTGTTATTGCGCAACCGCATATCATCTCGGATCATGGCGATCTGACAGGCTACGGCGAATAAACTTTACTCCAACAGGGAGATGAATTCCAAAGGTAAACTATTGTCAGGAAGTATTTAGGAATAACTCGCAGGGTGGCGGAATAAACTCATTAGCCTGGTATGACTAATTTATCAGTTTATTTGATGTTTTCTCGCCGAAATGGCGATTATTATCTTTCTGATTTATAACGATAACCTTACATAAAGCTATCGGTTACCATTGGAAACATTATCAGAAAGTTGAAATTATTCAGACAAATTTTGTGACAAGTAAGCTTTGCTAATCATTGGCCTTATCCACGCCACACGGCATCACGTACATGCACCGCTTTCGGCAGTAACCCCAGCGCAAAGAAACGGTCAGCAATCGCCTGCTGGGCGCGGATCACCGACAAATCCATGCGGCGGGTTTGATGGCTGCGGCGCTGTAAAGCATGTGACACCGCCTGCGGGGAGAGGCCGAGCTCAGCAGAGAGCAGGGCGGCCGCCTCCGGGCGATGGGCATCAATGTAGCTGCCAGTTTGTACCAGCGCCGCCAGCAGCTGATGCAACAAATCTGCGGAGTGGGCGGCAAAATCGCGATGCGCCAGATAGAACTGATGGTTGTTCACCCGTCCGCGTCCATCGGCAATCACGCGCAGCTGACCGCTCAGTTCCGCATCGCTCAGCAGCGGGTCCCACATCATCCAGGCATCCACGGCATGATGATCGCTGGGGGTCAGAGGATATTTGGGCGGTGCGTACAGCACACGGACATCATTCAATGTCATACCCGCTTCATCCAGCATCTGCACCAGCAGGTAATGCACATTAGACCCTTTATTCACCGCAATGCGCTTACCGCGCAGATCGGCAATCGTCTGGATTGGGCTGTCCGGTGTCACCAGCAGGGCGACGCTCTGCGGTGCCGCGGGTTCCCAGGCAACGTACAGCAGCGGGCTGTTGCCCGCCTGGGCAAAAACAGGCGGCACTTCACCCGTGGTACCAAAGTCAATTTCGCGATTATCCAGCGCATGTAACAGCTGCGGCCCGGCGGGAAACTCGCTCCACAGCACGCTGATCCCCCGCTGGGTAAATTCAGCTTCCAGGCTCTGGCGCGCTTTCAGGATGCCGAGATTGCCAAACTTCTGATAGCCGATACGCAGTTCACGATCCTGGTGGCCCTGGCGTGAGGCATCGTGCCGTGCTGTGCTGACCAGGCTACGGCGGGCTTTAATCAGGCCAAGATGGCCTAAGTGAGTGCGCAGGGTATTACGGCTGATCCCCAGTAACGCAGCGGCCTGAAGCTGATTTTCGCCGCTCAGTTCAAACGCATTACGCACCAGCGCATCCAGTACCCGTTGATACAAGGGGCCGCCATCGCCCTGTAACTGCTGGCGCAGAAACGTATCCAGCGCCTGTTCGCTGACGGGGTGCGGTTCGAGTCTTTCGGTGTTCAGCCGGAGCTGATGCGGCGAGATAATCGACTCTTTACTCAGTAGTACGGCGTTATGCAGGGTATTTTCCAGCTCACGCACATTGCCAGGCCAGGCATAGTCCATCAACGTGGCGATGCTCTCTTCACTCAGCCGCAGCTGCGGACGCCCCAGACGGCGGGCATACAGCGTCAGAAAGTGGTCGGCCAGCAGGGGAATATCTTCGCGTCGCTGACGCAGCGGGGGCAACGTCACCGCTGCCACATTAAGACGATAAAACAGGTCTTCACGGAAACGGCGCTCGCGAATGGCATGGGCAAGGTCGACATGCGTGGCAGCAATCACCCGAACGTTGACCTTCACCGGGCGGCGTGAACCCACGCGCGTGACCTCCCGCTCCTGCAAAACACGCAGCAGTTTGACCTGCAACGGCAGGCTCAGCTCACCGATCTCATCCAGCAACAGCGTGCCGCCCTCAGCCGCTTCAAACCAGCCCTGATGACGTTCAGTCGCCCCGGTAAATGCCCCTTTCTCATGGCCGAACAGTTCCGACTCCGCCAGGCTCTCGGTCAACGCCCCGCAGTTCACCGCCACAAAGGGCTGTGACTGACGCAGGCTGTGATGGTGCAGATAGCGCGCCACCACTTCTTTGCCGGTGCCAGTTTCACCAACAATCAGCACCGTGGCGTCGGTGGGTGCCAGCCGATCCAGTACGCTTTGAAACGCAATGGAGGCGGGATCAATCAGTAACGGGCCGGGATGCGACATGCTGTATTCCTGACGAGAGAAGAGAGGAAAAGAGTATCCTGGCGCGCCATCCGGGGCGAGGGGGTAACCGGCATGATTGCTGCAAATGCAACAGACTTCCGTCAGTGACTGCTGCATTTGCAGCAGAGAAAGCCGGTTTTTATCAACGGCAATGCGATGATAAATAACGATTTTTACACCGATAACAGTTGGCACACTTCCTGCTAATGGTTTTATAACCAAAGCGTAACTTTGTATCGAATAAATTCAGATATAGTTATATAGGAAACAGATAATGAGCGAGTCAGCGCAGGACAATATCAACGTATTTTGGTTTCTCCCGACCCACGGAGACGGCCGCTATCTCGGCACCACCGAAGGCGGGCGTCCCGTCGACCTGCCGTATCTGCAACAGGTGGCGCTGGCCGCCGACAACCTCGGCTATTACGGCGTGCTGATCCCGACCGGAAAAAGCTGTGAAGACTCCTGGCTGGTCGCTGCTGCGCTGGCACCGATCACCAAACGACTGCGCTACCTGGTTGCAGTGCGTCCAGGCCTGCAACCACCCAGCCTTGCCGCACGAATGGCCGCCACGCTGGACCGACTGTCCGAGGGGCGCTTGCTGATCAACGTGGTGACCGGGGGGGATCCGGTTGAGAATAAAGGTGACGGCATCTTCCTCAGCCATGCGGACCGCTACCAGGTGACGCGCGAATTCCTTGAAGTCTATTCACGCCTGCTGAAGGGTGAAAAGGTCGATTTCCACGGCGACCATATTCGCGTGGAAGGGGCGGAGATCCTGTTCCCGCCCGTGCAGGAAGATGGTCCGCCGCTCTACTTTGGGGGATCTTCCGATGAGGCGATTGATGTTGCCGCCAGCCAGATCGATACCTACCTCACATGGGGTGAGCCCGTGGCGCAGGTGGCTGAAAAGCTGGCGGTAGTACGGAAACGTGCAGAAGAGCGAGGCCGCCAGTTGAGCTACGGCATCCGTCTGCACGTCATTGTGCGGGAAACGGAAGAAGAGGCCTGGGCTGCCGCTGACCGTCTGATTTCTCATCTGGATGAAGACACCATCGCTGCGGCTCAAAAGATTTTTGCCCGTATGGACTCCACCGGCCAGGCCCGCATGAGTGCGCTGCACAGCGGTTCGCGTGATGACTTAGTGATTGGCCCAAACCTGTGGGCCGGTGTTGGCCTGGTCCGTGGCGGTGCAGGCACGGCGCTGGTGGGCAGTCCGCAGCAGGTGGCGGACCGCATCCGCGAATATCAGGCGCTGGGCATTGAGAACTTTATTCTGTCGGGCTATCCGCATCTGGAAGAAGCCCACCGTTTTGCCGAACTGGTGATGCCGCTGCTGCCACTGGCATCGAATGCGGAAAAACGTCAGCGTACGGTCAATACCGGTCCATTTGGTGAAACGATCGGCGGCGACCGCCGTCCGGCGAAAAACAGCAGCGCCAGCTGAGGAGAGAACGATGAGTCATCAACCAATACAGTTTGCTTACTGGGTGCCTAACGTTTCTGGCGGGCTGGTGATCAGTAACATTCCCCAGCGTACTGGCTGGGATTTTGACTATAACCGCAAGCTGGCACAAATCGCGGAAAAAGCCGGTTTTGACTATGCGCTGACCCAGATACGTTTTACGGCCGGATACGGTGCAGATAATCAGCATGAGTCGGTCAGCTTCTCGCAGGCATTGCTCGGCGCGACTGAAAAACTGAAAGTCATCGCCGCCTTGCTGCCCGGACCGTGGAATCCCACGCTGGCTGCGAAACAAATTGCGACGATCAGTCATCTGTCGAATGCGCGTATTGCCGTGAATGTGGTCAGCGGCTGGTTTCGTGGGGAGTTCAAGGCGATTGGTGAGCCGTGGCTGGATCATGAAGAGCGCTATCTGCGTTCAGAAGAGTTTATTCGCTGCCTGCGTGGTATCTGGCAACAGGATGTCTTCAACTTTTCCGGCGATTTCTATCGCTATCGCGACTATTCGATGAAGCCAAAACCGCTCGATCCATTGCCGGAAATATTCCAGGGAGGGAGTTCACGCGCCGCCCGGGATATGGCAGCACGGGTATCTGACTGGTACTTCACCAACGGCAACAGCGTGGAAGGCATCCGCCAGCAGGTAGACGATATTCGCCAGAAAGCGGAACAGAACCAGCATCAGGTCAAAATCGGTGTTAACGGTTTCGTCATCGCCCGCGATACAGAGCAGGAAGCCCAGCAGGCGCTACAGGCGATCCTCGACCATGCCAACCCGGATGCGGTAAAAGGCTTCCAGCATGAGGTCAAAAATGCGGGTAGCGCTTCACCCGAAGGCGAAGGTAACTGGGCGAAATCGACGCTGGAAGATCTGGTGCAGTATAACGATGGCTTCAAAACCAACCTGATCGGCACGCCGTTGCAGATTGCTCAACGTATCATCGCGCTGAAAGAGGCCGGGGTCAGTCTGATGTTGCTGGGGTTTCTGCATTTTCAGGAAGAGGTCGAATTCTTTGGCCGCGAGGTGATTCCTCTGGTGCGTGAGCTGGAACGTCAACAGCAGCGAGAGCACAGTCATGGCTGAGCGTCATATCGTTATCGTCGGCGGCGGCTTTACCGGCACCGCAGTGGCCATCCATCTGGCAAGGCTCGGTGACGCCGGGCTGATGGTAACGGTGGTGGAGCCGCGTTCACAGCTGGCACGCGGAGTGGCCTATGGTACCCGCGATCCGGCGCACCGCATTAATGTCCCCGCTGACCGCATGCAGCTTTCGGGGGCGGAACAGGGGGATTTTGATCGCTGGTTCCGCGCCTCACCGGCTTACCAGACGGACCCGGACGCACGCTGGCACGATGGCAAGGTTTATCCACAGCGCGGTCAGTTTGGCGCGTATATCGCCGAACAGTTTGCCCGCGCACAGCTGCACTCTCCGGTCAAACTGCACCATCTCTGTGACCGGGGGGTGGCGCTGGAGCAGGGAACGCTGCGTACCGCGTTGGGTAAAAAGCTTCAGGCCGATGATGTGGTACTGGCGATCAGTCATCCGCCTCCGGCGCTGCCGCGTGCGGTGGCACTGGCGCTGGAAGGGCATCCGGGGCTGATTGCCGATCCCTGGCGTCATGATGCGCTGACCACGATTGCCCCTGATGAACGGGTCGCCATTATGGGCAGTGGCCTGAGTATGTCGGATGTGGTGGCAACGTTACACCGTCACGGACATCGCGGGCCGATTGTGGCGTTTTCGCGCCGGGGGCTGCTGCCTCGCCCGAACCTCAGTGGCCCGTTTGAACCGCGTCCACTGGACTACCAGCAGCCGCAACACGCCTCGGCGCGCGCGTGGCTGCACCGTATTCGCCAGGAAGTGGCTGCTGCCGCTCTGCAGCAACTGCCGTGGCAGCTGGTTCTCGATGATATTCGCGTTAACGGACAGCGCCTGTGGCAGCAACTGTCCCTCAATGAACAACGCCGGTTCCTGCGGCATCTGCGCCCGTGGTGGGATGTGCATCGCTATCGCATTGCGCCACAGGTCAGCGCGGTACTGGAACAGCTGCAGCAGCGCGGCCAGTTAACGGTTCAGGCTGCGCGTCTGGCAGCGGTTACCGCAGCAGGTGCCGACATCACCCTGCGGCTGCAACCGCGCAGCGGTGAAGCGCAGAGCCTGAACGTGGATCGGCTGATTATCACCACCGGACCTGCGCACGGCGGGCTACTGCAAAGCGATGTGTTGCTGCATCAGCTGGCCGCGACGGGCGTAATACAGGCCGATCCGCTGGCGCTGGGGATCCAGGTTAATGCGCGTTCGCAAACGGAACGTGCTGACGGTAGCGCCAATCCACATCTTTATGTTGCCGGCCCGGCGGCGCGCGCCCGCTTCGGTGAACTAATGGGGTTGCCGCAGGTGGCAGAACATGCGGAAAGCGTTGCCCGGCAGCTGCTGGGGCTGGATGCGGAGCGATGTCCCGTCTGACGCGTTAACTCACCGAAAAAAATAACCTAAATAATTCGAGACCCTAAATAATTCGAGCTGAAGGAAGGCGGCAAGCCCGAGAGTCCCCAGGAGCATAGATAACTATGTGACTGGGGTGATCGGGCGCAGCCAACGCACCTGCAGCTTGAAGTATGACGGGTGTCGGCTGTCTGGAATCTGGAGTGTGCTATCTATGTCTCAACAACGTGAAATTCGCCTGAATGCCTTTGATATGAACTGTGTCGGTCACCAGTCGCCGGGCCTGTGGGCGCACCCGCGTGACCGCTCCTGGCAGTACAAAGATTTAAGCTACTGGACCGATCTGGCGCGTCTGCTGGAGCGCGGCAAGTTCGATGGTCTGTTTATTGCGGATGTGCTGGGGGTTTACGACGTGTTGAACGGCGATAACCAGGCCGCGATTCGTAATGCCACCCAGGTGCCGGTCAACGATCCGCTGGCGCTGATCACCCCGATGGCGCTGGTGACCGAACATCTCGGGTTTGGCCTCACTGCCTCGCTGTCGTTTGAACATCCGTATCCGTTTGCCCGCCGTATCTCAACGCTCGATCACCTGACCAAAGGGCGCATTGGCTGGAACATCGTTACCTCCTATCTGGAGAGCGGGGCACGCAACATCGGCCATCAGTCGCAGACCGATCACGATGCCCGCTATGACTATGCCGATGAATATCTTCAGGTGATCTACAAACTGCTGGAAGGGAGCTGGGAAGAGGGAGCAATCCTGCGCGATCGTGAGCGCCGCATCTTCAGCGATCCGAACAAAATTCATCCAATTAACCATCAGGGCACCTTCTTCCAGGTGCCGGGCATCCACCTGTGTGAGCCTTCGCCTCAGCGCACCCCAGTGCTGTATCAGGCCGGTGCGTCCAGCCGTGGCAAACAGTTTGCTGCCGAACATGCTGAATGCGTGTTTGTCGCCGCACCGTCTAAAGTGCTGCTGAAGAAAACCGTGGCGGATATTCGCCGCCGCGCAGCCGAAGCCGGACGCGACCCGCGCAGCATCCTGATTTTCAACCTGCAAACGGTGATCGTCGATGAGACGGACCAGGCGGCACAGGCCAAATGGCAGGAGTACAAAAGCTACGTCAGTTACGAGGGCGCGCTGGCGCTGATCTCCGGCTGGACGGGCATCGATTTCGGCCAGTATCAGCCTGACCAGGTGCTAAAACACCTGCACACCAATGCGATTCAGTCAGCTGTAGAAACCTTCTTTACCGCCGACCCTGATCGCCAGTGGACGGTGCAGGCGCTGGCGGACTGGGTGGGCATTGGCGGCTTTGGTCCGTTGCTGGTCGGCAGTGCGCAAACGGTGGCCGATGAGCTGCAAAGCTGGGTGGAAGAAACGGATGTTGACGGATTTAACCTCGCGTATGCGGTAACGCATGAAACCTTCAGCGATGTGGTGGAACACCTGATCCCGGAACTGCAAAAACGTGGCGTGTACAAGAAAGAGTACCAGCCCGGCACCCTGCGCGAAAAACTCTTTCACCAGGGCGCTCGTCTGGCCGAACCACATCCGGGCGCGGGCTACCGCCGGGAATCACAGACTGCGGTCGTGGCAGAAGATGAGGTCACTCCATGATTGAAATCGACGGCCTGCGTAAACACTACACGGCGGCAGGGGGCCGCACGGTTGAAGTGCTGAAAGGCATTTCACTGACGGTGCCCGCCGCGTCGATCACGGCAGTGGTTGGCCCGAGCGGTGCCGGGAAGTCGACGCTGGCAAAGTGCATCAGCCTGCTGGAGCGGCCCAGCTCCGGCAGTATCCGGGTCAACGGCGAAGATCTCTCTCGCCTGTCCGGTGTCGCGCTGCGGCGTGAACGGCGTGCCATTGGCACCGTCTTTCAGTCGTCCGCGCTGCTGCAACGCAAAACCGCCTGGGAAAACGTCGCGCTGCCGCTGGAGTGGCTGGGTGTGGTGCCTGGGGAAATCAAACGCCACGTTGGTCAGCTGCTGGACAGCGTGGGGTTGTCGGACAAAGCGGGGTACTACCCGGCTCAGCTCTCCGGCGGTCAGCGTCAACGCGTCGGTATTGCCCGCGCCCTGGCGCTGAAACCCTCCGTATTGCTGGCCGATGAAGCGACCTCCGGGCTGGACCCACAGGCCACCGATGCCATTCTGCTGTTGCTGAAACAACTTCGTCAGCAGTTTGGGTTGTCGATCATCCTGATTACCCACGAGATGGACGTGGTGCGCAGCACCGCCGATGCCGTGGCAGAAATCCGCGACGGTCAACTGGTGCAGCAGGGGCCATTACAGCAGCTGCTCAGCACCCCGGATTCGGCGCTGGCCGCACAGCTGTTCCCGCTGCGTCCGGTTACCGCCAGCGGTGACCTGCTGCTGCGTCTGACCTGCGCACCGCCACTGGCCACCGACTGGATCAGCCGGCTCAGCGTGCAGCACAACGTGCAGGTTGATCTGCTGGCGGCGCATGTGGAAGAGGTGGCGGGGCAACTCGCCGGACGGATGCAGATTGCGGTGCGTTTTAACCAGCGCCCGCTGTCACCTGAGGCGCTAATTACCGCTCTGGCACAGCTGGGTATGAAGGCACAAATCATCGAGGCGCGCCCGCGCTTGCAGGAGGCCGGATGAAGCCCGTTGACGTTACCAGCCAGGATACCCCCTGGAACCAGATCCATGAACTGATGCTGCCTGCCTACGGTGAAACCTGGCTGATGGTCGGCATTGTGATGCTGTTTGTTGTCACTCTCGGCGGGACGCTGGGCGTGGTGTTGTTTAACACCTCGCGCGCCGGACTATTTCCGCAAGCGGGGCTGAACCGTATCCTGAGCGCGTTGGTGAATATTGGTCGTTCACTGCCGTTTCTGGTGCTGATGGCGGCGATTATTCCGTTCACCTTCTGGTTGACCGGTACCACCATCGGCATTCCGGCGGCTGTGATCCCAATGATTGTTGCCGGGACGCCGTTTTTCGCCCGCCTGGTGGAGAACGCACTGCGTGAACTGCCGCCGGAAGTGACGGCGGTCGGACTGGTGTCCGGCGGTTCGCGCTGGCAGGTGATCACCGGGGCGCAGCTCAGTGAGGCGCTCCCCGCCATCGTCGCTGCGATCACCCTGAACGTCATCTCGATGATCGAATACTCCGCCATTGCGGGCACCATTGGTGCCGGGGGCATCGGCTATCTGGCCGTGGTGTATGGCTACCAGCGTTTTGATAACCACATCATGATCGCCACCATTGTGGTGCTGATTGTGACCATCCAACTGATTCAGTTTATTGGCGACCGCGTGGTTGCCGCACTTCAACACTCACAGGGTACACACTCATCATGACACAGCAGAATTTTGAACTGAAAAAGAAGAAAACCTGGCCGTGGCAGGTCGCCATCGTGGCTATTGTGCTGATCGCCGGACTGGGCTGGTACTTCACAGCCCAGCAGCGTCACAGCGTGACTTTCGGCACCACGCTGAAAGTGCATTTTGAACCGGCGATGGCCGGAGAGCAGCGGCTGATCGAATATGTCGCGCAGAACATTGCGCCAGATTATGGCATCAAGCTGGAAGCGGTAGGGTTGCAGGATCCGGTGCAGGCTGACCGTGCGGTGGCGGAAGGCCAGTATGCGGCAACCATCTATCAGCACCAGTGGTGGCTGAAGCAGGTGGTGGATGCCAACAAGTTTGAACTGACCTCGACCCTGCCGGTATTCCAGTGGGCATTCGGCATCTACTCTGACCGTTACAAGACCATTGCTGATCTGCCGCAAGGCGCGGAAATCGTGGTACCGAATGACGGTGCTAATCAGGGGCAGGCGCTGTGGCTGTTACAGCGTATTGGTCTGATTGGTTTGGATCCGGCGGTAGAACCGCGTACGGCGAAATTAAAAGATATTAAAGAGAATCCACATAAGTTTAATTTTAAAGAACTCGATCTGTTAACCATGCCACGGGCATTAAATTCTGTGGATGCGGCGATTGGGTATGTTTCCCAGTTTGATGCAGGAAAAGTTTCTCGCGACAAAGGCATATTATTCCCGCCTGCGCCACAAACCTTTTCCTCACAGTTGGTGATTGGTACGCCTTATTTAAACGATGAAAATATTATCAAGCTGAAAAAAGCGTTTGCCGATCCCCGTGTGCAGCAGTGGTTAAAGGAAACCACCGATCCGCTGGTGCAGGGTGTGCTGGTGCCTGTTTCGGAAAAATAAAATGTTCAGCCCGGAATCGTCCGGGCTTTATTAATGATGTGTTATTTGCTGTAACTGAATATACGATGTTCAAAATTGTCAGTAATATCGCGTACGCGGTAAATCTTCCAACGTCCATTTTCTTCTCGCAACCAGGCCTGGAGATGAAGCGATTGATCATCTTCGACTCCCAGCCAAACATCAACCACTTCACTGCTCATCATTGCCTGTGGTTTTCCCACCTTCAGAGCTGGGATCCATGCAGGGTCATAGTCCTGAGTGTAGGTAAAATAGTCAGAATTAACGATTTCCTGCTCAGGAATTTTGGCAATGTTTTCAAGACGATTTAACGTATCTGTGGAGACATACTGATTGAGCCACTGAGGTCGATTTTCAGAGGCTGATGAAGAGAATGATGTGAGGTAGGATTTATAAAAATCGTATGCTTGAGTGCGTGAATCCTGTCTATTTGCAACACAGCACGCTGAGAGAAAAGAAGCAATTAAAATCATCCCAATACGCATCAAGGCATCCTGTAAATTTTAAAAGAAGGTTGAGAATGCCGATAGCCAGGGCCGGGATACATTGTGCGCTGCCTGAAATCTGAGATTCATATTGAGCCATCAAACATTGCCATATGCCCGGCTGGGTTTCCTCCACTATAAGGTTGGATAACCACAATATCACCAGCATTTATCGTTGAACCAGGAGGTAATTCACGAAACCCTGCACGAGATAATGACGTGCCATAATTTTTTGCATTACTTGTTCGATTGAGAGTGAGGCCACCAGCTTCGATTGCGTGCCTGGTAAATTCAGCGCAACGATTTTGGGATTCTGCATTAGCACGGCTTCTTAAATGTTGTAATGCCCGGTCTCTGTTCCATGTCATAGACGTCTCCTTTTAAGTGCTGAGTACGTTAATAACTATGCCTTATCACGTGCAAGGCAAAAAATGCTATTTTTTATAGTGTAGGGATTTTAAAGAAAATCCGAAAAAATTTAATTTTAAGGAGCTGGGCCTGTTAACTATTCCACGGGCATTAAATTCTGTGGGTGCGGCGATTGGGTATGTTTCCCAGTTTGATGCAGGAAAAGTTTCTCGCGACAAAGGCATATTATTCCCGCCTGCGCCACAAACCTTTTCCTCACAGTTGGTGATTGGTACGCCTTATTTAAACGATGAAAATATTATCAAGCTGAAAAAAGCGTTTGCCGATCCCCGTGTGCAGCAGTGGTTAAAGGAAACCACCGATCCGCTGGTGCAGGGTGTGCTGGTGCCTGTTTCGGAAAAATTAAAAAAGCCCGGAATGATAATCCGGGCTTTTTTAACATCAAGGCATTCTGTAAAGGGTAAATAAAGGTTGAGCTTGTCGATAGGCGAGGTCGGGATACATTGCGCGCTGCCTGAAATCTGAAATCCAGATTGAACCATCGAACATGGCCATGTGACCGATCAGGTCATCTTCACTATGTGTTTGAATAACAACAATATCACCAGCAATTATTATTGAGTCAGCAGGCAACTCGGCAAACCCTGCACGTGATAATGATGCGCTAAAGTTTTTTGCATTATTGGTTCGGTGCAGAGTGATTCCACCTGCTTCTATTGCCTGTTTGGTAAATTCGGCACAACTATTTTGGGATGCTGGTTTTGCACGACTTCGCAAGTGTTTTAATGCTTTATCTCTGTTCCATTTCATGTCGTTCTCCTTTTAAAACAATCGCGTACTCTAATGAATTTGGCATGCTTCTTGCTAAGCTAATTGTGCTATTTGCATTTATTATGACATTTAAGTGATTTATTTTACGTGCATTATGACTTTGTCGCACATTCAAATAATTTTTCCTTGTTTGTTATTGCAAGGTTTCCTCTCTATAAAAGTAGTGTGGCACCCGAAAATAACGGGTGAACCTGCAAATAAAATAATAGATATATGGGGATACTATGAGTTCAATTAATATTGACGATGGCATTGCAATATCGCCATCCCATTCAACACCGGTTCGATCCGTCAGTGATGTGGCGCAGCTGATTAACACCCGTACCAGTAAAAATAGTTACGCACGCTGGATAGTCTTTCTGGCTCTGGGCGGCGTGTTTCTCGATGCCTACGATCTGACCACGCTCTCCTACGGCATTGACGATGTGGTGAAAGAGTTTGGCTTAACGCCGGCGATCACCGGGCTGGTGACGTCATCGATCATGATCGGCACCATAGTGGGCAACCTGCTGGGTGGCTGGCTGACCGATAAATATGGCCGCTACTCCGTCTTTATGGCCGATATGCTGTTCTTTGTGGTCTCCGCGATTGCTGCCGGATTAGCGCCGAACGTTTGGGTGCTGATCGGTGCCCGTTTCCTGATGGGCATTGGCGTTGGCATCGATTTGCCCGTGGCGATGGCCTATCTGGCTGAATTCTCGAAGTTTGCGGGCAAAGGCAACAAAGCCGCCCGGCTGGCGGCCTGGTGCCCGATGTGGTACGCCGCTTCGTCCGCCTGTTTCTTTATTATCTTTGCGCTCTACTTCCTGCTGCCTGCCGAACACGCCGACTGGCTGTGGCGCGCCTCGCTGCTGTTTGGTGCGGTGCCTGCGCTCTTGATCATCGCCGTGCGCAGCAAGTTTATGAATGAATCCCCGCTGTGGGCCGCTAATCAGGGTGACCTGGAAGGGGCGGCGCGTATTCTGCGTGACTCCTATGGCATTACGGCGCATGCCGCCGAACCCGATGAAAGAGAGCCCGTGAAGAAGGCCCCCCCGAAGGTGAGTTTCCGTGTGCTGTTTCAGAAACCGTACCGCGAACGCACCATTGTGACGGCGGTCATGAATATCTGTATCTCGTTTGAATACACCGCGATTGCCTTCTTCCTGCCGTCAATTCTTGCGCAGTTCCTGGGGGCAGGCGTGTTTGAAACCATCTCTGCTTCACTGGGGCTGAATGCGCTGTTTGCCTTTACCGGCGGTCTGCTGGGCATGCGTCTGGCATGGAAATTCCCATCACGTCATGTGGCGATTGCCGGTTTTGCCCTGCAATTTATCGCGTTGATCTCGCTGGCGCTGATTGGTCACCCAAGTGCCACGATGGGTGTGGTGTTCGCCATCCTGATGTTGGGTCTGTGGCTGTTTGCTGAAGGTTTCGGCCCTGGCGCGCAGATGATGATCTACCCGGCACTCTCTTATCCAACGCATATCCGAGCCACCGGCGTCGGCTTTGGCCGCTCCCTGTCCGGCGTCGGCAGTGCGCTGGCGCTGTTTATCCTGCCCATTTTACAGGCCTCTTTTGGCACTAATATGTTCTGGATTGTCTCGCTGGCCGCGATTATCCCGATTATTTTCCTGCTGGTGATCCGTTTTGAACCGACGAAGCAGGACATTGATGACCCATCCGAAAAGGAAGAATCCTATGTCTGAATCTGTTGCTGATTACGCCGCGCTGGCGGCCCGTTTTCGCCCGGTATTTGCCCGCATTGCTGCAGGTGCTGCCGAACGTGAAGTGACGCGTACACTTCCGCTGGAGCCGATACGTTGGTTGAAAGAAGCCGGGTTCGGCACCCTGCGTATCCCGCAGGCGGAGGGCGGTTTTGGCGCCACCTTGCCGCAGCTGTTCCAGCTGCTGACGGAGCTGGCGGAAGCCGACTCTAACCTGCCGCAGGCGCTGCGCGCCCATTTCGCTTTTGTGGAAGATCGCCTGAATCAGCCTGACAGTGAAGAGCGTCAGCGCTGGTTCCGCCGCTTCCATGATGGCGAGCTGGTGGGCAGTGGCTGGACGGAAATCGGCAATCTCAAGCTGGGTGAGGTAATCACCCGCGTCACCCCGTCAGAGAAGGGCTGGTTGATCTCCGGCGAGAAGTTTTACAGCACCGGCACGCTGTACGCCGACTGGATTGATGTTTATGCCCAGCGCAACGATAACGGTCGTGATGTGATTGCGCTGGTCAATACCCATCAGCAGGGCGTGGAGCGTGAAGATGACTGGGACGGCTTCGGCCAGCGTCTGAGCGGCAGTGGGACCACCCGTTTTCATCAGGCAGAGGTTGAGCAGGCGCATGTCTATGATTTCACCGAGCGTTTTCGCTATCAGACCGCGTTTTATCAGCATGTTTTACTGTCGACGCTGGCGGGAATTGGCCGAGCCGTGAAACGCGATGCGGCGGCAGGCGTTGCCAGCCGTAAACGCGTCTACAGCCACGGCAATGCCACGCAGGTGAAAAACGATGTACAGGTGTTGCAGGTAGTGGGGCAGATCTCCAGCTGGGTCTATGCGGTGGACGCCGCCGTTCAGCAGGCAACGCATGCGCTGCAAGGTGCTTATGAGGTCCATAACAGCGGGGACGAGGCGCTGATCCAGCAGGCCAATGTGCTGGCGGAACTGGCGTCAGCACAGGCGCAGGTGATTGCCACGGAGCTGATCCCGCGTGCCGCAACCGAGCTGTTTAATGCACTGGGGGCATCAGATACTCGCATCAGTAAAGCGCTGGATCGCCACTGGCGTAATGCGCGTACCGTGTCGTCGCATAATCCGGTGATTTATAAGATCCGTAATGTGGGCGACTGGGAGGTGAACGGTAAGGAACCGACGTTTATCTGGCAGATTGGCGAAGGGGAGTAACACCCAAACCTACCCACTCTTCACTCTTAGCAGCGGGTCGACCTTTTCTGGTCGACCCGCGATTTGGATGGGGTGGAATTCAGGCCGAAATTATTTCTTATCCAGCGACCACGTCGCCGAACTGACATCCACCTTCACTGGCAATAATCCAATCTGGGTAAACTTATCCGCCAGTGCCTGCTGCTGCTTAAACACTTCCGGTGTCATGCGCTCTGCACCGTAGGGCATTCTCGCCAGTGCACGCTGCCAGATGGGCTGAGGCAGGCCGGTCGAGGTTGAAAGGATCTTCGCGGCGTCATCCGGGTGGGCGTTAGCCCAGGTACTCAGGGTTCCCAGCTCATCGACCACCTGTTTCGCCGTCTGCGGATAGGTATCGGCAAACTTGCGGCTGGCGAGATAGAAGGTGTAGTGCGGTACCAGACCTTCGGCATCTTTCACCAGACGCGCTTTGGCGTTGGTTTCCACTTCGGCGTAGTACGGGTCCCAAATCACCCAGGCGTCCACCGCGCCGCGCTGGAATGCGGCGCGGGCATCGGCCGGAGGCAGATAAACCGGGGTAATGTCTTTATAGTTCAGGCCGGCATCTTCGAGGGCGCTGACCAGTAGATAGTTTACGTCAGAGCCTTTGTTCAGCGCCACGCGCTTGCCTTTCAGGTCCGCGACGGTTTTGATCGGTGAGTTCTCCGGTACCACAATCGCTTCTGTTTTCGGGTTTGCCGGGGAGTGGGCGAGATAAACCAGATCGGCCTGGGCTGCCTGAGCAAAGGTCGGCGGGGCATCACCCGTAGCCGCAAGGTCGATGCTGCCGACGTTCAGGCCTTCCAGCATCTGGGGCCCGGCTGGGAATTCAACCCAGCGTACGGCGATACCCTGTTTTTTAAACTGCTCGTCCAGCGTGCCGCGATACTTCAGCAACGCGAAGATATTGGCTTTTTGGTAGCCGATATTGATGGTTTTTGGTGCGGTTTCAGCGGCGGTGGCGGAAAAGGTCGAGCCAATAACGATCCCGGCAATCAGTCCGCTCAGTAATGCTTTATTCATGTTATTTCCCCAGGTAATAAGCGCTATGGGAAAAACATAACAAACTGCATGAAGCGGGCTTAACGAGTAGTTGTGATAACGATATGTGCAGGATAGATAAGGACAGAGGGCGATCGGAAAAAATGATCGCCCCCTACGGTGAATACGCCAGCAATATGGGTTACTGGTATTGCAGATACGCGACGTGGGTTTGCAGATATTCCTCCAGACCATGACGGCCATCGGCCCCACCGATGCCGGACTTACGCCAGCCCGCGTGGAAGCCCTGCATGGCTTCGAAGTGCTCGCGGTTGATATAGGTTTCACCAAACTTAAGCTGCTTCAGGGCCAGCATCGCGGTGTTCAGATTCTGGGTAAAAATGGAGGAGGTGAGACCATATTCACTGTCGTTGGCCAGCGCAATGGCTTCATCCAGCGTGCTGAACTTCATCACCGGCAGCACCGGGCCAAAGGTCTCTTCCTGCATGATATTCATCTTTTGCCCGACATGGGTCAGCAAGGTGGGTTCGAAGAAGAAACCGGTGTTGCCTGAACGCTTGCCGCCTGTCACCACCTTTGCCCCGGCAGCCACCGCATCCGCCACTTTTTTTTCCACGCGTTGCAGTGCTGCCGCCGTGATCAGTGGCCCCATGTCCAGACCTTTTTGGCTGGCCGGGTCGCCCCAGGTGACCTGCTTAAAGGCAGCACTGAGACGTTCAACCACCTCGTCATATACCCCATCCTGCACGTAGAGGCGTTCTGCGCAGTTACACACCTGCCCGGTATTGATCATGCGTGATGCCACAATCGCTTTTACCGCCAGATCGAGATCGGCGTCGTTCATAATGATGGCCGGGGCTTTGCCACCCAACTCCAGCGAGACCCTGGTAATGTTCTTTGCCGCCGCCTGCATGGTGGCGATCCCGGCACCCACGCTGCCGGTCAGGCTGACCAGTCCGACCTTCGGGTTTGCGGCCAGTTCGTGACCGACCACCGGGCCGTAGCCGGTAACCAGGTTAAACACCCCGGCAGGCAGACCAATCTCATCAACAATCTGCGCAAAGATAATCGCGTTGTTCGGGGTCAGTTCACTCGGTTTGACCACGATGGTGTTGCCCGTTAACAGGGCCGGCGCGGCTTTACGGGCAATCAGGAAAAACGGGAAGTTCCACGGCAGAATCCCTGTCGTGACGCCAATCGCTTTCTTAAATACCAGGATGTTCTCCTGCGGGCGATCGCTTTGCACGATCTCACCTTCATAGCGGCGCGCCCATCCGGCCATATAGTCCAGATAGTCCGCGGTAAAGAACACTTCCGTTTCGGCGAGCTCCTGGGTTTTTCCCCCTTCGGCAACGATGGTGGCGGTCAGATCTGCGGCACGCTGGCGCACACCCTGGGCGATTTTTTGCAACCAGTTACCGCGCTCAATAGCGGGCAGCGCTTCCCAGGCGGGCTGGGCCGCCTCTGCCGCATCAATAGCACGCTGCGCATCTTCTGCGCTGCCTTCAGGAATGCGCGACAGCACGGCTTCGGTTGCCGGATTGATCACTTCTATCCAGCGATCGGCGCGATTTTCGACAAACTCACCATTGATATACATGTGTTGCTGAACTGGGTTCATGGCTGATTCTCCGTGACACACTTTTTATAGGGTTGTTAATTAACAGCGCAAAAACTGTTGCAGGTCTGAGAAGGTGCAACAGCTGGCGGTGAATCACCTTGATGTGGCTGCCATCAATGAGAGCTGGCTGGCAAAAACGGCAAGAACCCCATGCCTGCGCTGGCATTATTTATATTTAGTGATGAATATGAGTGGCTTAGGAAAAAATCACGATTTAGCACGTTGCAGCGAATCAGATGATTGATTTGTGACAGCGGAGGGGAGAAGGTGCTCAATTTTGCCAGGTTTGGTGCCAGAGGGGCAACCAGCCTAAGGTTGAGCACCTGACCTTCTCCGTAGACTCCTTCGTCATCAGGGCAAACAACAACGAAGGATTAAAAAATGAGTGAAGCCATTGTCTCCGGTATTTTGTGGCATCTGGTCGGGGCCGCAAGTGCTGCCTGCTTTTATGCACCGTTCAAAAAAGTGCGCAACTGGTCATGGGAAACCATGTGGTCGGTGGGGGGGATCATGTCGTGGATCGTGCTCCCCTGGGCCGTCAGTGCGATCCTGCTGCCCAACTTCTGGGCCTACTACAGCGCGTTCTCGCTTGAACAGTTGATGCCTGTCTTCCTGTTCGGCGCGATGTGGGGGATTGGTAACATTAACTACGGTCTGACCATGCGTTATCTCGGTATGTCGATGGGCATTGGTATTGCCATCGGCATCACTTTGGTGGTCGGAACGTTAATGACGCCGCTGCTTCAGGGGCGCTTTGTGGAGCTGTTCAGTTCTGCCGGTGGACGATTGACGCTGCTGGGCGTGCTGGTTGCTCTTGCAGGCGTGGCGATCGTCTCCCGTGCCGGGTTGTTAAAAGAACGGGCAATGGGCATCACTGCGGAAGAGTTCAACCTGAAAAAAGGGCTGGTACTGGCGGTGATGTGTGGGATTTTCTCGGCCGGGATGTCCTTTGCCATGGACGCCGCCAAACCGATGCATGAAGCGGCAGCGGCGCTGGGTATCGATCCGCTATACGTGGCGTTACCGAGTTACGTGGTGATTATGGGCGGTGGTGCGCTGGTTAACCTTGGTTTCTGTTTTATCCGTCTGGCGACCAAATCAAACCTGTCAGTGAAAGCGGACTTCTCTGTGGCGAAATCATTGCTGATTGCCAACGTTTGTCTGTCACTGCTCGGCGGCATCATGTGGTATCTGCAGTTCTTCTTCTATGCCTGGGGCCATGCACGCATTCCGGCGCAGTATGACTTTGTCAGCTGGATGCTGCACATGAGCTTCTACGTCTTGTGTGGTGGTCTGGTGGGTCTGGTTCTGAAAGAGTGGAATAACGTGGGGCGTAAGCCGGTGCAGGTCCTTAGCGTGGGATGCTTCGTGATTATTATTGCGGCCAACATTGTTGGTCTGGGTATGGTTTCCTGATCTGGGAGAGAGCCCCGGGACTCTCTGGCTTGCTGTCAGTTTAAGGTCAAGGTCAAGGTCAAGGTCAAGGGCGTTTCGCTTTCCCGCTGCGCGGGCGAAGCGACAAGGGGCGGCCAGTCGCCGCCGCCCCTTGACCCCGGGCTTGCGGCAGGCGCCGCGCCCGTTTCACGGGTACCTTCGTCAGTTCCGTTCACCGACGGACCGCTCGTGACGGCACTTCCCTGTGCCGGCCCGAGCTTTCACCGCCGTCCTGGCGGTTCATCCTGGTTCACATCACTTCCTCAGCGCAGCTTAATTGCCGCCTCAACATCAAAACCCAGGTCAAACCCTAAAACCCAAATTTTAAAAAAAACAAAATGACCAAAAGCCCAGAAAGGCTTTTTGTGTCTGGTCTGTCTGACTTGTCTTTGATTATTCTTTTGACGTGGATGTTGACCTTTTGAGCGGCAATTAAGCCTCGCCGAAGGAGGGCGGATTTCCAGGACGAGCCGACAGGACGTCGGCGAGAGGGTTAGCCGGGACAGGGATGTCCCGTCACGCCCGGTCCGGCGGGAAAGCCGACCGACTGAGGGAACCCGCGTCAAGCGGGCGATGCGCCTGCCGCAGCCCGGATTCCTAAGGGCGGGGCGACTGCCGTCCTTAGGTCGCTTCGCCCACGAAGTGGGAAAGCGAAACGCCCTTGACCTTAAGACCTTGACCTGGGCTTGACCTGGCCTTGGCTCAAGTTCAAGCCCCTGACCTTATGCCTCAAAGGTCAACCCTCCATGGCCATCAGGCCTTTTCCGGCCGAACGTGCAAAGCGGAAGGACGCACAAATCGCTGGCGCCAGGCGCTGGGGGTCAGCCCGGTATCACGGGTGAACACCACGGAAAAGTAATTACTGTCATCAAAGCCGCAACGTGCGGCCACTTCACCGATCAGACATTCGCTGGTACGCAACAGGTGCTTCGCCTGGCATAGCTGCAACTGACGTAAATAGTGCCCGATAGTCATGCCAGTTTGCTGACGGAAGAGTTGTTTCAGCGCACGCTCTGACAATTGGTGCTGGCCACAAAAGGTGGCAAGGTCAAAGGGGACAGCAATCTGCCCCTGAATCGCGGCCATCAGCAGATCGAGCTGTTCTCCCTCCGGCATCTGCCAGGCCCGATCGGACGCATAACGATGGCGTTGCAACACTAAGGCCAGCTGTAAAAACAGCGCCTCCGTCAGCTGACGTGACAGCACATCACTCTTCCTGCTTTCCTGTTCAAGCTGCTGGATCACGCCACGCGCCAACGCCATGCCGCGTGTGGTTAAACGCCAGGCGGCGGATTCACGCGGGGGAATAAGTTGCTGCCAGTCGAGGCTCAGTTGAAAACGCTCCGGGCAGTAAAGAATATTATCCAGCGCCAGTTCATTGACCGATTCATAGCTGTGGCAGTCATTGGCATTCAGATAGAAAATATCACCGCAGGTGATCAGCCAGGGGCGGTCATTCATCACGTGCAGGCCATTACCGCGCCAGACCAGCACAATCTCATTGAATTCGTGGACGTGAGGCGGGAATGAGGGTTGAGAGGTGCGTTCAGCCACCGCGACAGGCATCTGTTCAGAAGGGAAGTAGTCAGCTTTTGCCAGTCGCAGGGGAGCGGTCACGGGTCACCTCATCAGTCATTTTGTCGCAGTGTACGTGGAGAAAGGCCAAATTCACGCTTGAACAGCGTAGAAAAGTGATTGCTGTCACCAAAACCGCAGTGAAACGCAATATCTGTCACCCGCATTTCACTGTGACGCAGCAGGTGGCGTGCTTCCAGCAATCGCAGCCGATTAAGGTAACGTTGAGGTGTGCTGCCGGTCTGCTGTTTCAACTGGCGGTGGAGCGTGCGCAGCGACAGCGAAAAACGGTCGGCAAGATTTTCCCAGTCCACATCCTCACTGTAGTGATCCGCCAGCCAGTCCAGCAGACCACGCAGGCGACTGTCCTGATCGTCGTTGCTGGCGCTGCCCCCCTGGCGTAACAGCAACAGCAGACGCATAAAATGCATCTCCTGCTCTGCCTGGCAGGCCAGGCTGTCACTGAGCGGTGGCTGCTCTAACTGCTCGATTAACTGCCTGGCCTGGGCCAGCACCTTGTTGCCGATACGCCAGTGCGAGGGGTAGTTTCCGTCCTGCTCCTGCGGTAGCAGATGCTGCAGGCCGGAGAGAAAACGAAAGGATTCCGGCCCGCGATAGAGCACGTTGGTCAGGCACAGATTTTCCGTTTGCTCATACAGATGGCGATCATGGCTGCGTACAAAGCAGACGCAGCCGCTGCATAAAGGCTGTGACTGGCCGTTAAAAACATGAATACCTGCCCCCTGTTCAACAATGACAATTTCATGAAAATCATCATGATAATGCTCCGGGAACACCCCTTGTGGCGCACGGGGTTCAATGGCGACCGGGAAATGCCCTGTCGGGAAGAAATCAGCGCTGTGTAACACGGTCATGATCGTTTCCTCTTTAACATATCAGCAACAGAGTCTACGCAGCGTGATGGCAGCCCACCTTGAATTTTTGACAGCGAAAGCGACTATCCCGGTGATATTTTTAAGAAAGTGGGGGAAAGAGTGAGAAATGAGGGCAGGGTCACATCCCGTGATTCTGCGTGCCAGTAATCAAATTGTGATCTGCTTCACGTTCATCTTTGCCAGGCTGCCAGCGGTCAGATCCGGCTGGCAGTAGCGAGAAGGTGGCAAAATCAGGCTCTTTTACACTGGTGACATTGAATCATCAGGAAGCGAACACATGAGCCTTCGTCACTTTGTCGCCATCGATCTTGGCGCGTCCAGCGGCCGCGTTATGCTGGCCCGTCACGACTCAGAAAGCGGTGCGATGACGCTGAATGAAGTCAGCCGCTGCGTAAACCAGCTGGTCACCGTTGATGACCATCAGTGCTGGGATCTTGATGCACTGGAACAGTTTATTACTGACGCACTGGAAAAAATCGACCGCCAGGGCATCGTGCCCGAAAGCATCGGGATTGATACCTGGGCGGTCGACTATGTGCTGCTGGATGCGCAGGGGAACCGGGTGGGTCTACCCGTGGCCTATCGCGATGACCGTACCCAGGGCGTGATGGCACAGGCCTGCCGTGAACTCGGCCATGACCGTATTTATCAGCGCACCGGCATCCAGTTCCTGCCGTTTAACACCCTGTATCAACTGCGTGCACTGTGCCGTGATGCCGCGCCAGAACTGGCGCAGGTGGCACATGCACTGATGATCCCTGACTACCTGCATTACCGCCTGACGGGTGAACTTAACTGGGAATACACCAACGCCACCACCACGCAAATGCTGAACATCACCAGCGGTGAGTGGGACGCGGATCTGCTGCGCTGGAGCGGGGCGAACCCGTCATGGTTTGGCAAACCGTCACAGCCAGGTAAACGCGTCGGGGGCTGGACCAGCCCGTCAGGCAAGGTGATCCCGGTGGTGGCCGTTGCCACCCACGACACCGCCAGTGCCGTACTGGCGACGCCGCTGGCGGGTGACAATGCGGCTTACCTCAGTTCCGGCACCTGGTCATTAATGGGCTTTGAAAGCCGTCTGCCCTTTACCTGTCAGGCTGCCCAGGATGCCAATATCACCAACGAAGGCGGGGCCGAAGGGCGCTTCCGGGTGTTGAAAAACATTATGGGTCTTTGGCTGCTCCAGCGTGTGTGTAGCGAGCTGGCCATCACCGATCTCTGTCAGTTGATTGCGGATGCGGAGCAGCAGCCAGCCTGTCAGTGGCTGATTAACCCGAATGACGATCGCTTTATTAACCCACCCAGCATGGTACGTGAAATTCAGGACGCCTGCGCCGGGCAGCGAATGCCGGTGCCGGGCACCCCAGCTGAGCTGGCGCGTTGCATCTTTGACAGCCTGGCATTCTGCTACCGCCAGGTGTTGCAGGAGCTGGAACAGCTGCGCGGTGCGCGCTTCAGCCAGCTGCATATTGTCGGCGGCGGCTGCCAGAATCCATTTCTTAATCAGCTATGTGCCGATGCCTGTGGCATTCCGGTGTTCGCTGGCCCGGTGGAGGCCTCCACGTTGGGCAATATCGGCTGCCAGCTGATTACCGCCGGTGCGGTGGCCGATGTCACGGCTTTCCGCCAGCAGCTTGGCCAGCATTTCCCTCTTATCCGTTTTGACTCTCACGGGAGTGATGTGTTTCGCCGCAATCTGGCGCGTTTCGTGTCACTCACCTCTTCAGCAAAGGAGCTATGTATATGACCCAGGCCATCGAGCAGGCTTTCGTCCTGGCGAAACAGCGTTTCGCCGATATCGGTGTGGATGTAGAAGCCGCACTGTCACAGCTCGACCAACTGCCCGTTTCCATGCACTGCTGGCAGGGCGACGATGTGCGCGGTTTTGAAAACCCGCAGGGCGCACTGACGGGCGGTATTCAGGCCACGGGCAACTATCCTGGCCGCGCACGTAATGTGGAAGAGTTGCGTTCGGACCTTGACCAGGCGATGGCGCTGATCCCCGGCCCGAAACGTCTCAACCTGCACGCGATCTATCTGGAAAGCGAGCAGGCCGTCAAACGCAATGAAATCAAACCACAGCATTTTGCCGGGTGGGTCGCGTGGGCGCGCGATCGCCAGCTGGGGCTGGATTTTAATCCCAGCTGCTTTTCGCATGAGCTGAGTGCTGATGGCTTTACCCTGGCGCACAACAATGCCGAAATCCGTCAGTTCTGGATTGAGCACTGTCAGGCGAGCCGCAAGGTGTCGGCTTACCTGGGGGAGCAGCTCGGTACGCCCTCAGTGATGAATATTTGGGTGCCGGATGGCATGAAAGATCTGACCGTGGATCGCCTTGCGCCACGTCAGCGCCTGATGGAATCCCTGGATGAAGTGATCGGCGAAAAACTCAACCCGGCTCACCATATTGATGCCGTCGAAAGCAAGCTGTTCGGCATTGGCGCCGAGAGCTACACCGTGGGTTCGAACGAGTTTTGCCTCGGTTATGCCGCCAGCCGCCAGATCGCGCTGACGCTGGATGCCGGTCACTTCCATCCGACCGAAGTGATCTCCGATAAGATCTCTACCGCGATGCTGTATGTGCCACGCCTGCTGCTGCATGTCAGCCGCCCGGTACGCTGGGACAGCGACCACGTGGTGCTGCTGGATGATGAAACCCAGGCGATTGCCAGCGAAATCGTGCGTCAGCGTCTGTTTGATAAGGTGCACATCGGCCTCGACTTCTTTGATGCCTCCATCAACCGTATTGCGGCCTGGGTGATCGGCACGCGCAATGCCAAAAAAGCGCTGCTGCGTGCACTGCTGGAACCGGTCGATATGCTGAAAACGCTGGAAAACGACGGGGATTACACGGCGCGTCTGGCGCTGCTGGAAGAGCAAAAATCCCTGCCCTGGCAGGCCGTGTGGGAAACCTGGTGTCTGCGCCACGATGTCCCGGCGGGTGCCAGCTGGTTAAACGACGTCCGTCATTACGAACAACAGATTCTCAGCCAACGTTAAGGGTATGACATGCAAAAAATTATCAACGCCTGGTTTGTCCAGGGAATGGTCAAAGCGACTACGGATATGTGGCTGAAGGGCTGGGATGAACGTAACGGCGGTAACGTCTCGCTGCGCCTGCTGGACGAAGAAGTTCAGCCGTTTGCGGCAGACTTTGACCGTCAGCCGCGTACGCTGGAACTGAGCCAGCCTGCACCTCAGCTGGCCAATGACTGGTTCCTGGTGACCGGTTCGGGCAAGTTTTTCCGCAATGTGCAGCTCGATCCGGCTGACTGTCTGGTACTGCTGCGCGTCAGCGAAGATGGCCGCGCCTTTACCATCCACTGGGGCCTGACCAACGGTGGTGTTCCTACCTCTGAGCTGGCATCACACTTCCAGTCGCACAGTGTGCGTAAGCAACTGACCAACGGCGCGGATCGTGTGATTATGCACTGCCATGCCACCCACTTTATGGCGTTAAGCTATGTGGTGGATTTGGATTCAGCCAGCTTCACTCGCCTGTTATGGGAAGGCAGCACCGAGTGTCTGGTGGTGTTCCCGGATGGTGTAGGGATTGTGCCGTGGATGGTGCCGGGCACCGATGGGATTGGCCGTGCAACGGCTGAGAAAATGCAGTCACATACGTTGGTGATGTGGCCGTTCCACGGTATTTTTGGTGCGGGACCGACCCTCGACGAAACCTTTGGCCTGATTGATACCGCTGAGAAGTCATCCGAAGTGGTGGTGAAAGTGCTGTCGATGGGCGGTATGAAGCAGAGCATAACGACTGAAGAACTGGTGGCGCTGGGTGAACGTTTCGGTGTGCAACCCTGGCGCGCGGCGCTGGAGGCGAAGCATAACCATGTTGCGTAAAGCGTTTGTGATGCAGGTGCATCCTGATAAGCACCAGGAGTATCAGCAGCGACATAATCCGATCTGGCCGGAGCTGGCGCAGACGCTGAAGGATCACGGCGCGCACCATTACAGTATTTTTCTGGATGCGCCGCGCAATCTGCTGTTTGCGGTGGTGGAGGTGGAGTCAGAAGAACGTTGGAATGCTGTGGCTGAGACGGAGGTGTGCCAGCTCTGGTGGCAATCGATGTGTGAGTTGATGCCGTCGAATGCGGATCATAGTCCAGTGAGTGCAGAGTTAACGTCGGTGTTTTATCTGGCGTGAGGGGGCCGATTCTCGGCTAAGCCCAGGGCCAGGTCAATGTCTTAAGGTCAACGTCAACGTCAACGTCAACGTCAAGGGCGTTTCGCTTTCCCGCTATCGCGGGCGAAGCGACCAAAGGGCGGCAGTCGCCCCGCCCTTTGGAATCCGGGCTTGCGGCAGGCGCCACGCCCGCTTTGCGGGTGCCTTCGTCAGTTCCGTTCACCGACGGACCGCTCGTGACGGGACGTCCCTGTCCCGACACGACCTTTCACCGCCGTCCTGGCGGTTCATCCTGGTTCACATCACTTCCTCAGCGCAGCTTAATTGCCGCCTCAACATCAAAACCCAGGTCAAACCCTAAAACCCAAATTTAAAAAAATAAAATGACCAAAAGCCCAAAAAGGCTTTTTGTGTCTGGTTTGTCTGGTTTGTCTGGTTTGTCTGGTTTGTCTGGTTTGTCTGGTTTGTCTGGTTTGTCTGACTTGTCTTTGATTGTTCTTTTGACCTGGCCGTTGACCTTTTGAGCGGCAATTAAGCCTCGCCGAAGGAGGGCGGATTTCCAGGACGAGCCGACAGGACGTCGGCGAGAGGGTGAGCCGGGACAGGGATGTCCCGTCACGCCCGGTCCGGCGGGAAAACCGATCGACTGAGGGAACCCGCTTTAGCGGGCGATGCGCCTGCCGCAAGCCCGGGGTCAAGGGGCGGCGGCGACTGGCCGCCCCTTGTCGCTCAGCCCGCGCAGCGGGAAAGCGAAACGCCCTTGACCTTGACCTGGCCGTAGACCTTGACCTTAAGACGTTGAACCGGCCTTTCGGGTCGACCGAAATAGAAGGTTACGCTAATGGCCCACCCTGAATCGTCTCACACATCCCACTGATAATGCGTTCCCCGGATTCCTGCCTCAGCCCGGCGTACCACTCCGCGGTTAACGCCGGGTCCTTCGCATGGGTCACATCGCAGCGCTTACGTGCTTTCAGCACCAGATCCTTCACCCGATCGGCTCGCTTATGCTGATAACGCAGCAGGGCATCCTCAATCCCCAGCGAGTTACTGTGCAGCGTCATCGCCAGAACCACCGCATCTTCCATCGCCGCACAGCCGCCCTGGCCGATATCCGGCGTGGTACTGTGTGCCGCATCCCCCAGCAGCGCCACACGGCCTTTAACCAACTGAGCGAAGGGCTCAATGTCGTGGATCTCCACGCGGTTGGTGGTTTCCGGATTCAGCTGCGCAATAAGCTGCTGCACCGGCGCTGCCCAGCCTGCGAAGTAACGGGATAAATCATCGCGCAGACTGATGCGATCTTCCGCTACCCCCTTCGGCAACGGCACGTCGAAGAAGAAGTAAAAGCGATTCCCCGCAATTGGCATCAGCGAAACACGTTTACCTTCACCCACAAAGGTCGTCCACTGGTTGGCCGGGGCCAGGGACTCATCAATCTCGACCAGCCCGTTCCAGTTCACATACCCCGCATATCGGCGCTCGGTGGCGTAACCCAGCACGGACTCGCGCACTACCGAGTGGGTGCCATCACAGGCAATCAGCAGATCCCCCTGTGCTTCACTGCCATCTTCAAAGAAAGCCGTGACGCCGTCACTTTGTTGTTCAACGCGACTCACGCGTTTACCGAACTGCACGTTATCAAAGCCCCAGGTATTCAGTAGCATCGACTGGAGTTCGGAACGCGCCACCGGGTAAGGGCGCTCGCCAGAATCCTGTACCAGCGCATCAAGGCTGAACTGCGTCAGGGTTTCCGCGCTCTGATAATCTTTATACGCCATATAATGCATCGGGCCGCCAATGGCGCGCAGGGCATCTTTCATCCCAAGATAGTTAAGGCATTTCACACCGTTGGGCCAGATGGAAATAGCCGCGCCGACCGGCTTAATCTCTTTCACCGCTTCATACACTTCGCTGTCGATCCCGCAGCGCTTCAGCGCAATCGCTGTACACATCCCACCAATACCGGCACCTATGATAATTGCTTTCATCCGTTCCTCCTCTCGATCTATATGTACAGGAAGCAATTTCCATACCAGCCTCTCATGGCACACTGCATGCTGCGCTGCGGGCCACCGATGCAAGAATGAAACAAAGGTTGCAACGATGTGCGGCGCAATAATGATGCAGTGCACGCTTATGGTGCTGTGATAGTGAAACTTTCGTTCGGGTGTGAATAGTTTCGCTGGCAATTTCTGTTATTTTTGCCAAAGTAACCTTCTGCCCCTTAAAAGAGATGCGGTTATGACCATCATTGCCTGCCTGCATGCAGCCAGAAGCAATATCGAGGTGTTTGAGCAGGCGTTAACCACGCTGGATTACGACGAGGTTGAACTGCTGCATCGTGTAGAGAGTGAGCTGTTTGCACAAACGCAGGGCGAACAGGGCATGACTCCCGAAATTGTGGCCGCTACGCGCCGTGCGATTGAAGAGTTGTGCCAGCAGGCCGATGCGGTCATTGTCACCTGTACCACATTGGGTGTGGCGGTGTGGGAAGCCGAGTTCAGTAAACCCGTACTGCGGGTGGATGCCACGCTGGCCAAAATCGCCTCTCGTTATCACGGCACGATCCTGGTGCTGTGTACCGCTCAGTCGACGCTGGAGTCGACCACGCAGTTGTTCAGCGCGTTTATCCCCGGCGATCGTCTGTATGTCGAGCTGGTGCCCCGTGCCTGGGCCTGGTTTAACCAGGGCGACATCGACGGTTATCATCAGCAAATTGCCGATTATATTCAGCAACGACCGGAATGCGCACTGGGCTGTATTGTACTGGCGCAGGCGTCGATGAGCGGAGCAGAGAAACGCGTGAACAGCACGCTGGCGGTACTGAGTGGCCCGCAGGTCAGTTTGCAGGCCGCTCTCGATCTCCTACACTAACAGGCGCTGACCGATGGCCTGGCGCTGGTGCCAGGCATATATCGCCACCAGCAGCGTCAGCAGCGCTAGCGTGGAGAGCATGGCTCCAGCGCCCAACCGGTCCAGCAGCAGCCCGCTGAACAGCGGCACCGTCAGGCGCGACAGCGTAAACAGACTGGCCTGCAAACCGTAATCCACCGCCCGATTTTCCGCACGGCTGAATGCCATCATCAGCATAAACATCAGTGCTGACAGTCCGCCAATCGCCGCCGCCATCAGCGTTGAAATTGCCAGCAGATAACGGGCAGGCAGTTGCCCAATCACACCCAGCGCCATCACGGCCAGCGAGAGGCTGGCAAAGGCCAGCCAGCCCGGCAGTGCCGCCGCCGCATTGCGGCGCGTCAGCCAGCGGGCGCTGAGTAAACTCACCACCGCTCCCAGTGCACTGCCACCAACACCGACCCAAAGGATCACCTGTTGCAGCGGTAGCCCGGCATCCAGCAGCAGGGGTTTCAGCCACAGCCAGCCGCAGCCGAGGAAGGGAAAGGCCAGCAGGCAGATCGGCAACCAGCTTTTACCGCCAGGCTGGTGCAGGAAACCCCGTACCGCCACGGCAGGATGGTCACCCCGGGCCGGTTCCGGCAGCAGACGTAATAGCAGTGCGCTGCTCAACGCCGCCGCACTCATCAGCCAGCAGGGAAGCGCCCAGCCATAGTGCTGCCATAGCAGCAGCATAACGCCGCTGCCCCCCACCGCACCGGCAAACAGCGCCGCCGCACGTACGCTGCCCGCCCGGGGTTGCTCGCCGTCATGAAACAGCGCGATGGCCAGCGCATTCACCGGCACATCGCACCAGGCCAACAGCAGGCTGCCCGCGAGCAGCAGCATAAACAGCACGGTTTTATCCTGCTGCAACGATATCTGGCTCAGCAGCGCAAACAGTGCCGCCAGCAACAGCCAAAGGAGGCTGCCCCAGTCTTTATAGCGCTGGCGAAACAGACGGCTGCGCTGCACCGGAAAGGCCAGCCACAGCTTGATCACGGCGGGCAGGGCGGCCAGCTGAAACAGCCCCAGTTCACTGCCGCTCCAGCCCTGCTGGTGCAGGATCAGCGGCAGCCCGAGCATCAGCCAGGTGACGGGCAGCGTCAGGCTGAAATTAAACCAGAAAAACAGCAGCTGTAATCCAGCGCGCCTCATGGTGTGGCGTCCTGAAACGCCACATGCACCATCAGCGGTGCCATCGGGAACGGATACGACTGGCAGCGGATACCGCTGAATCCGGCACCAGCCAGCATCTGCGTCATCTCGCCGTGATGGAACACATGTTTCCCGCGCAGTATCAGCGGCAGGAAGAAGGGCAGCACTTCGCGCGCCTGGTCGGGCTGTGGGCCAATTTCGGCATGGGCGGCGATCAACACGCCACCGGGGCGCAGCCGTGCCCGCAGCTGGCGTAATGTTTCCAGTGGATCAGCGACAAAATGCAGGAACGACGAGCACCAGATAATGTCGAAACGCTCCTCTGCTGTCAGCTCACTGCGCGCGCTAAAGCGGCCATCCAGCCCGGCGGCGCTGAGATTCTTTTGGGCAACGGCGGCGGTTAATGGCAGGTCCTGTACCACGCCGTGCAGCTGAGGATAGCGCTGCCCCAGCGCTGCGCTCACCAGACCGGGGCCACCCCCCATATCGAGCAGGGTTGCCGGGCGGGTAAAGTGCGGTAGCGTGGCGGCAATGGCGCAGGCCGTATCCGCTGTCAGCGCACGCTGTTCCTGAGCAATCTGCGTGCTGGCGGCTTCGGCCCAGGCCGCATCCTGCGCCAGCTGTGCGCTAAAGCCGGGCAGCGGTTGAGTGACCCGCGTCGGAAGCTGCTGGCCTAAAGCACGCAGTGAACGCAGACGATAACGCCAGGCATCACCCACATAGCGATCCCCCTGCGGGCAGAGCAACGCGTGTACCGCCTCCGTTACCCGATAACGATCGCCTTCGCGGTTCAGCCACCCGTCACTCCACAGCAGCTCCAGCAGCGGGGCCGTGGGGTCCGGGTGCCAGCTCAGCCGGGCAGCCAGCTGTGCCGCCGTTTGCGGCTGTTGCAAATGATGGAACAGGCGATGGTCGAGGGCCACCGCTAACGCATCGGCCATCACGCTACTGGCAGCCAGCCGGTCCAGGTGTTTGAGTACAGTATTCATAGTTGATAGCTCACTTTGAGGCCCATTTCACGCGCCGGGCTGTAAACACGTACGGTGCCGTTGATGTAGCCCACTGCGTCGTACTCTTTGTCCGTCAGATTATCGACGTACAGCGACACATCGAGGTCGCGCCAGGCATAGCCGATGGTCATATCCAGAACACCGTAGCCTGCCTGCTGATATTGATTAGCGGCATCGAGGAAGCTGCGGCCTACGCCGTGCCATTGCAGCTGGCTGTAAGCGCCGCTCTTGTGGTCGTAACGCAGACCAAGGCTGGCGGTGGCATCCGGGGCGAAGGGGTTATGGTTCCCGGCATAGTTATTCGCGCCGTCCTGATAACGGTCAAAGCGCGTATGGTTAAGGCCCAGCGAGCCCTGCACGCGCAGCTCTGGCAGCAAGGCGTAATCTGCCTCCAGCTCCCAGCCCGTCGAGCGGGCTTTGGCGGCATTGCCGATGTACACCACGCCCGCCTGAACGATCTGCTGCACCTGCATATCGCTGATATCCATCAGATAGATGGAGCTGCTGTAGCGCAGGCGTTTATCGTCGGACAGCCCTTTGATCCCCAGCTCCCAGGATTTCACTTTCTCCGGGTTGTAGGGGGCATACTGCGTGGCCGGGGAGAACAGGTTGAAACCTCCGGCACGGAAACCCTGGCTGTAGCTGGCGTACGTCTGGACGTCAGGCCGCCACTGGTATTGCAGGGCGATTTTCGGTGACAGGCTGTGCCAGCTGGCTTCGCGTTTGTCCACTGTTGAAGGCGTGACGCTGACAGCGCTGCGTTCGGCGCGACCGCCCAGCGTCAGGCTCCACGGCCCGCTCAGCGTCTGTGTCCATTCGCCAAACACCGCCTGCGTGTTACCGCGCTGCGCAATGCGTTGCTCAGTCAGCATCAGCGGCAGTTTCTGCTGATAGCGGAAATGATGATCGTCGGCGTCAAAATAGAGCCCGGCCAGCCAGCGGTGGCGGTCGCCTTCGCCCTGCAAGCGGAACTCCTGCGAACGGGTGGTCAGATGGTAGTCGCGTTGCAGGTGCAGACGGTCGGCAGCGATAAAGTCGGTGTCCTGCTGCACCCGATCCCAGAAGTCGCTCTGCGCACTGATGGAACGAAACTGCCAGCCGTTCTCCAGCAGATGGCGATAGTCGAGGGAGATCACGCTGGCACGGGAATGGTTCCAGGAATCGGTGCCGCTGTTGACCACCCGGTCACGGCTGGCGACCGGGCCCCACTGTGAACCGCCGTCGTGATAGTTCTTATGGCTGTAACGCAGCCGGAGATCGTCGGCATCGGTGGGCGTCCAGCGCAGTTGCAGCCGCTGGTTATCACGCTCACGGTCATCGGCTTTGCCGCCGCGCAGGGCATTATCAATGTCGCCATCCTGGGATTTCCACTCCCCGGCAACGGCCATATACAGCCGATCCTCAACCAGCGGCGTGCTGAAACTCCCGCGCAGCTGCTGACGGTTACGACTGCCATAGATCGCGTCGATCCTGCCGCGTTGCAGGTTGTCCGGGGTGCGGGTCACCACATTGATCACCCCGGCCTCGGCGTTACGGCCATAGAGCGAGGATTGTGGCCCACGCAGGATCTCCACGCGCTCCACGTCCATAAAGGCATTATCAAACCCCTGATTGGTCAGCTGCGGCACACCGTCTTCGGTCAGTAATACGGAGGAGGAGAAGCCGGTCGCACTGCCGCTCAGGCCGCGCATCACGGGCAGGTTGGTACCCGACTGTCCCCAGGGTTGAAACACCAGGCCAGGCGTGCGTGCCGCCAGCTGGCTTATCTCCTCCACCCGTTGTGCCTCCAGATCCTCGCCATACAGTACGGACAGTGAGGCAGGCACCTCGACGGCAGGCAGGGCCGTTTTGGTGGCGGTCACTACCATCTCATCGGCGGCGGTGTGAATAGTGGTATCGGTGGCGGCAGCAGCGATGCCGGGCAGGGCCAGCAATAGCCCCCAGTAACCTGTACTCATGGTGATCCTCATTGTTGTCGATAGCGCAGAAACGCCAACTATGCTATCTATAAATGAGAATGCTTATTATCCTCGTTTGTCTGCGAGGCGGTGATTTTACTCTGGGAAACGGTGAACCTGATGATCCAGCCTTTTCAGGGCACACAAAGCTATCGCGTCAGCGCCGCTGATGCGCAGGTGACGGGTGCCATCCGCGCATTACCGCCAACGGTCGGTGACTGTCGTTCGCATTTCACCACGCTTGCGGACGGCATGACGCTGGTGCGCTCGTTGTATCAACCTCAGCGGCCGCTGATTGAAGAAACCTGCAATCCTCATGCACAGCCGATGCTGGTGCTGACCTTCGGCCTGGCAGGCCATTCGGTTTATCAGGGGCGCGAAGGGCAGGAAACCCGCTTCAGCCAGCACTATCTGACCATGACCAGCTTCAACGGCAGCGTGGGCGAGCGGCACTATCGTGCATGCGAAACGGTCAGTCAGCTGCGTCTGCTGATTGGGGCCAGCGGCGTGAAACACTATTTTGGTGAAGAGGTGTGTGAACGCCTGTTCCGGCAGCCCATACTGGCCCACCACGCCTGGACGCCGTTTAACCCGGCAACGGAAACGCTACTGGCACAGCTGGAAGCCAGCCGTCAGGATCCGCTGATGCAGCAGATCCATGCGCTGAATCTACTGGCGCTTTACCGGCATTTGCTCCTGTCTGCGGGGAACCGGCCGCTGCACCCCCAGGACGATCGGCGGCTGGAGCAGGCGCGGGAATGGATGCTGGCGCATCTGGCCGAGCCGTTCTCCCTCAGCACGCTGGCGATGGCGGTAGGGTTGAGTGATTACAAACTTAAGCAGGGTTTTCATCAGCGTTTTCATACGACGCCGGGACAGATGCTGTTACAGCTGCGCATGGAACAGGCGCACCGCCTGCTGGAGCAGGGATATCAGGTGGCGCAGGCGGGCTGGCAGGTGGGTTATCGCCATGCGAATAACTTCAGCGTGGCGTTTCATCGCTATTTTGGCCGTCATGCCAGCGCGGTCACGGGAAAAAAACAGTAGAGTCGATACGGAAAATGCTTATGCTGTTAGCACAAGATGTTATGTAACTGTTATTTCAGGAAGAGAAAAATGTTCGATCTGACCCTCGTTATTCTGCTGTTTCTTGCCGCTTTGAGTTATTTCAGCCACAACCTCACTGTCACCATTGCCCTGCTAGTGCTGGTCGCCATTCGCATGACGCCGCTGCAACAGACGTTCCCGTGGATTGAAAAGCAGGGGGTAACGGTCGGGATCATTATTCTGACCATCGGCGTCATGGCACCGATTGCCAGCGGTACACTGCCTTCCACCACCCTGATGCACTCCTTCCTGAACTGGAAATCACTGCTGGCGATTGCGGTGGGCATTTTTGTTTCCTGGGTTGGCGGGCGTGGCGTGGCATTAATGAGCAGCCAGCCTACCGTGGTCGGGGGGTTGCTGATTGGGACGATTATTGGCGTTTCGTTATTCCGTGGCGTTCCGGTTGGTCCGCTGATTGCCGCTGGCCTGGTCTCACTGATGATCGGGAAATCCTGAGCAAATATGTTATCCTGCCGCCAGAATTTTATCTGACAGAGAAACAGTGTGAGCACTAAACAAGATAAGCGTAATAAACGCGCCAAACTGAAGCAGAAACAGGCCAATAAAACCCGCGCCCACGGTCGCCAGATGGATGCCATCGGCCGCCAGAACTATGAAGCGACGCCAGAGATGGTAGAACTGTTTGCCACGCTGCCGGAGCTGGATGAAAGCGGCGATATGCCGTTTGTCGTGCCGGTGTATCACTGGTCGCGGGCCGAGTATCAGTTTGATGGCAGCAATGACGAGGGCGATAAGCTCCAGGTTGCGGCATTGTGCGTGATGTACATTCACTGGAAAACCAGCGAGGGTGCAACCACTCTGGTGCAGAACGAACTGGTGGAAGCGGCACTGCGTCTGGTCGAAGAGAACGAGGCCTTTAAGCAGCGTTATCAGCAGGCAGAAGTGGAAGCCGGTATCAAAGAAGCCTAAAAAAAGGGCAGGCGCCCTACGGTGCCTGCCTAGTCATCCTGCCAACCCTACTTCAATTTATCCTTCTAGCCTTCATACTTTGAGCTGCAACGGCGTTGGCTGCGGCTGCGCGCCCCGGTCACATAGTTATCTATGCTCCCGGGGACTTACAGCCTTGCCGCCTTGTTGCAACTCAAATTATTTCGGCTAACTATTCTTCATACTTTCAGCTGCAACGGCGTTGGCTGCGGCTGCGCGCCCCGGTCACATAGTTATCTATGCTCCCGGGGACTTACAGCCTTGCCGCCTTGTTGCAACTCAAATTATTTCGGCTAACTATTCTTCATACTTTGAGCTGCAACGGCGTTAGCTGCGGCTGCGCGCCCCGGTCATAGAGTTATCTTAGTTGCGCGTACGCGTTCGTCCCAGGCCTCACCCGGGTGCAACATGTACTCAGAACTATCAGTATTAATGATAGAAAACTATCGTTCCTTAACGGTTTAATGCTCACGCTGAGGCGAAACTGTCTGTTGTGGAGGGGCTCAGACTAAGTGAAAAGGAATTTAAATTCTATTTATTGTCACAATGAAATATAAATTCTTTGAAGTGTGTCAAAGTTAACAGAGGGAAATATCGGTCAATGATAGGTTTGATAGAAATTATCATCCACTCAAGGAGGTCAGGAGCGCTGGGGGAAGCGGGTAAAAGCGGGGTGGTGGAGACCACCCCGTTGGGGATCATCCAGGGTAGATGCCGCGATCTTTACGCGCCATCAGGATGCGTTCGCAGGCCACAATGTAGGCCGCTGTGCGCAGGCTGCAGGTTTTCTCACGGGATTTATCCCAGACGTGGACCATCGCTTCGGTCATGATCTTATCCATGCGCTCATTGATTTCATCTTCGCTCCAGAAGAAGCTGGCCATATCCTGAACCCACTCAAAGTAACTGACGGTCACGCCGCCTGCGTTACAGACCACATCCGGCACCACGGTAATGCCGCGTTCCGCCAGCACATCATCGGCTTCCGGGAAGGTGGGGCCGTTAGCGCCTTCCAGCACCAGACGGCAGTGCAGTTTTTCCGCGCGCTGACGGGTGATCTGACCTTCCAGCGCTGCCGGGATCAGAATATCCATTTCAACGTCCCAGAAGGCCTGATCATCAATCACCTGCGCACCGCTGAACCCTGCTATCTTCTTGTTGGCCAACTGCCATTCGCTCAGTGCCACCAGGTCAATCCCCGCCGGGTTATACAGGGTGGCGGTATGATCCTGAATAACGATCACGCGGGCGCCTGCCTCATTAAACAGCCGCGCCGCTTCGCTACCCACGTTACCGAAGCCCTGCACGGCGACTTTCGCCCCTTCAATCTCGATACCGCTGCGGCGTGCCACTTCGCGCCCGGTAATAAACACCCCGCGTCCGGTCGCTTTTTCACGGCCCAGAGAACCGCCAAGGTGAATCGGTTTGCCCGTGACCACGCCCGTGATCGTGGTGCCCTGGTTCATGGAATAGGTATCCATCATCCATGCCATCACTTTGGCATTGGTGCCCACGTCTGGCGCAGGAATATCTTTTTGCGGGCCGATAATCAGACCAATTTCGCTGGTATAGCGGCGAGTCAGGCGTTCAAGCTCACCTTCTGACAGGCTAAACGGATCAACACGAATCCCGCCTTTCGCCCCGCCGTACGGCAGGTTGACCGCTGCACATTTGATCGTCATCCAGGCAGAGAGCGCCATCACTTCGTTCAAATCGACGTTAGGATGGTAACGCACACCGCCTTTGCCCGGGCCGCGCGACAGGTTGTGCTGCACGCGGAAGCCTTCAAAGTGGCGAATGCTGCCATCGTCCATTTGCAGGGGAATATCAACAATCAGGGAACGTTTAGGGTGACGCAGGGTATCCACCCAGCGCGACAGGTCACCGAGATAAGGTGCGACACGATCGATCTGTTGTAAGTAAGTTGACCAGGCCGTTTTGCTGCCTTCAGAAACGTAAGAGAGCTTTTCCATAACAAACCTTTTTTGTTTAGCGCCTGTCCGTTTGGCGTATGACATAGCGGGCGGGTGGCGCTTAGTTATAAATACTGTAATACCGTGGATGGCTCAGTGCATCTCACTGAGTTGCCCCTAACTTAACATCAAAAAAAGGTTTCCAAGTTTTTAAAACATTGTGAAATTCTATGTTGATGAGGCATTTTTCAGGGTGTAAATGCATAGTTAGCAGGTCATATCGCATTGGCCTGTTACGCTGCCCGTTGGCAGGCGGTAATTATGCAGATAAAATGCATATCAGAATTTTCTTTATATTTTTCAGAAATTTGAATGCGATCAAACTTTGGGTTTTAACGCGCATGCCTGCGGCAATCGCCGGTCGTATCCCCGATTATGTTGAAAGACAGGAGAAGTCACCATGTTACCGGACGTCGAACATCTCAAACGGAACTTTCCACTGCTTAACACGCTATGCGCCTTACAACCGCTCACCTGGTTCAATCCCGCCACCACATCGCTGACCGAAGGCTATCCCCATGTCGGATTGACACGTGAACAGGTTGCCGATGCCAGCGCACGATTACAGCGTTTTGCCCCCTGGCTGATGGAGGCATTTCCGGAAACGCGAGCGCGGCAGGGGATTATCGAGTCTGATATCTGTGCGCTTCCACGGCTGCAGCCGATGCTGGATGCTCGTTACGGGCAAGTGCTTGCAGGTAAACTGTGGCTGAAAAAAGACAGCCATCTGCCGGTATCGGGGTCGATCAAAGCGCGCGGCGGCATTTATGAAGTGCTGGCCCATGCCGAGCAGTTGGCGCTATCCGCCGGACTCTTGACGCTGGACGAAGATTACCGTCGTCTTGCATCGCCTGACTGTCGTGCACTTTTCCGCCAGCAGCGGATTGCCGTTGGTTCAACCGGCAATCTTGGTCTGTCGATTGGCATCATCAGTGCCAGCCTGGGGTTTGATGTCACCGTGCATATGTCGGCCGACGCGCGTGCCTGGAAGAAGCAGAAACTGCGCGATCATGGCGTGAACGTGGTGGAATACCAGCAGGACTACGGCGTGGCGGTGGCCGAAGGGCGTCGTCAGGCGGCATCCGATCCGCACTGCTTCTTTATTGATGATGAGAACTCGCACAATCTGTTTCTCGGCTATGCGGTGGCCGGAGAACGGCTGAAACAGCAGTTTTCCGCTGAGAATATAACCGTGGATGCCGACCATCCGCTGTTTGTTTATCTGCCCTGTGGCGTGGGGGGCGGCCCCGGTGGCGTGGCCTTCGGCCTGAAGCTGGCTTTTGGCGATCACGTGCATTGTGTTTTTGCCGAACCGACGCATTCTCCCTGCATGCTGCTGGGGGTCCACACCGGGCTGCACGATGCGATCTCGGTGCAGGATCTGGGCATTGATAATCGCACGGCAGCCGATGGCCTGGCCGTGGGGCGCGCTTCCGGTTTTGTCGGGCGTGCCATGGCGCGGCTGCTCAGCGCCTTTTATACGCTGAGCGACGAGGAAATGTACGCTCTGTTGGGGTTATTGCAGCAGCATGAGTCGCTGGCATTAGAACCTTCGGCACTGGCCGGAATGTGCGGGCCGTGGCGCATCAGCGCTGAACCGCAGCACCTGGCAAAGCAGGGCATCAGCGCCTCATCGCTTGCCCGTGCCACACATCTGGTGTGGGCAACGGGCGGCGGTATGGTGCCGGAAAGCGAAATGGCGCACTACCTCGCGCAGGCTCAGAGGGTGCTCACTCCCTGAGCAAAGCGTGGTGATAACGTGACGGGATAACGATAAGAATGTTTCGGCACTTTGCCTGAACCGGCATACGCGGTATTCTAACGCGCTAATTTCATGAAAAAGACGATGAAATATACCCGGCAACGTGAAGTATGACGGGTATAGTTACAATTACTGAGGTCAATATGATTATTAAACCACGCATCCGTGGCTTCATCTGTGTTACTGCCCATCCAGAAGGCTGTAAAGCTAACGTAGAAAAACAGATCGAGTACGTCACCGCTCAGGGCGCGATTGCCTCCGGTCCGAAAAAAGTGCTGGTGATTGGTGCCTCTACCGGTTACGGCCTTGCTGCCCGTATCTCTGCGGCATTTGGTTGCGGCGCTGACACACTGGGTGTGTTCTTCGAGCGTGCAGGCGAAGAGACCAAACCGGCCACCGCTGGCTGGTACAACTCTGCTGCATTTGAAGAGTTCGCGACTGAAAAAGGCCTGTATGCAAAAAGCATCAATGGCGACGCATATTCCGATGCGGTTAAGCAGAAAACCATTGAACTGATCAAAGAAGATCTGGGTCAGGTTGATCTGGTGGTTTACAGCCTGGCTGCGCCACGTCGTACCCATCCGAAAACCGGTGAAGTGTTCAACTCAACCCTGAAACCGATCGGTAAACCGCTGACCACGCGTGGCCTGAACACCGATAAAGAAACGCTGACTGACGTGTCGCTGGAGCCTGCTTCCCAGGAAGAGATCGACGGTACCGTCGCGGTAATGGGCGGCGAAGACTGGCAGATGTGGATTGATGCGCTGCTGGAAGCCGGTGTGCTGGCGGATGGCGCGAAGACCACGGCGTTCACCTACCTGGGCGAGAAAATCACCCACGACATCTACTGGAACGGTTCTATCGGCGAAGCGAAAAAGGATCTGGACAAGCGCGTTCTGACCATTCGTGACACCCTGGCCGCTCACGGTAACGGTGACGCACGTGTTTCTGTACTGAAAGCGGTTGTGACCCAGGCAAGCTCTGCGATTCCTGTGATGCCACTGTATCTGTCACTGCTGTTTAAAGTGATGAAAGAGAAGGGTACCCACGAAGGTTGCATCGAGCAGGTGTACGGTCTGTTTAAAGACAGCCTGTACAACGCCTCACCGATTCTGGATGACGCTGGCCGTCTGCGCGCTGACTACAAAGAGTTGCAGCCAGAAGTGCAGGATGAAGTCGCCCGTCTGTGGCAGACCGTGACCGACGAAACCCTGAACGAGGTTTCTGACTTCGCTGGCTACAAAACCGAGTTTATGCACCTGTTCGGCTTCGGTCTGGACGGCGTAGATTACGCTGCGGATGTTAATCCCGATGTGAAAATCAAAAATCTGGTACAGATGTAATTTCTGTTACGGATATTATTTAAGGGCGGCCACGGGTCGCCCTTTTTTTATCTTCATCACACTGTCATTTGTCCTGCGATATCAGGGTAAAGAGAATAAAAATAAGGATCGAGAGTAATCTGATGGTTGATTGAATAACAATATTAATACAATGAATCTTAATTTGAAGAAGGAAGCTCGAATAATGAAATTATCAAAATCAATGACTCTGGCAGGATCACTGTGTATGGCGATGGCATTAAGCAGTGCAGCAAATATGGCTGTAGCGGCAGAAGCTAAAGCACCCGTGGCCAATGCGGCGGCGGCAGAGAAAGTCTCCTTACTTGGCGGGCACCTGGCATTTAATCTCAAAGGTTATGAGATGCAGCCTGTCCCTGGCGGCGGCCCGGGTAATATGTACGTCAGCAAAGCGGAAAAACGCGTGCTGCTGATCGGTGAAGATGCCATCCCGGTTGTGGCCCGTGGTGCAACCGATGCTGATTTTATTGATGGCATGAAATCCATCAAAGACAAACAGAAGCAGGCTTCGCCGGACTATACGGTGATCAGTGAGAAGACGGAGAAGGTGAAAGGCCTTGAGGTTTATCACATTGAAGCAACCGACAAAATGGACGGCAAGGATGTTCAGCAGGCCACGCTGTTATCGGCCGCTGATAATAAATTTACCGTCATTCAGGTGATCTCCGGTTCTAAAGACAAAGTGGGCCACGCTGCTGCGGTGAATAATATTCTCGCGAAGTAACCACTATCGCGTCATGAACCCTGTCGGGGCGACCTTTTTTCCGGTCGCCCCGTGTTGTTTGTGTGCGTTAAGGTCAGGCCGGTACTGATGGCTGACCGGAAAAAAGATCCCCCTACAGTCCTGCAGGAAAATCTGCTGGCAATTCACTGGCCGGACAGTTAATCACCGTTTCGTTATTCTCCCCGCAGTCACGAATAAACGTCAGCGTAGCAAACTCATCAATCACTTCTGTTGGGTAAGCCGGGCCTGCATCACGATAGAGCGCCATCTGCGCAATATGATCGTTTTGGAAACAGACGGTATGCTCAGGGTTATTGATCACCCAGCGTGGGAAGAAAATGGTGCCGTGGAAAATCTTATCTGCCAGATTTACGATCAGGCTGACATCGGTTCCGGTTGGCTCAGTCCAGGAAATTTTGTATACCTCTGCGGCCACGCGAACAATATATGCCTGCTGATCTTTCACCCAGCGATTAGCAACAATCCCACTGTGGATACGATAATCCAGCGTTGTGCCATTTTTCACGTAGATTTCATAATTCCAGCCGTTGTCGTAGGTATACACCAGATGTTTACCGACAAATTCACTCAGATCATGCTGATTAAAACGCGCCATCATTGTTCTCCTCAATTAGGTATGCCACTACTGTAACGCTGGATTTTTTCGATGAATAACGCTAATTTTGCGTCAAATTAATGGAAAAATTCGATGGGTTAGCCATGTTGAGCAAAACCAGTCTTGAGCAATGGGCGTTATTAGAGGAAGTGGTGGCGTGCGGCAGCTTTGCGCGCGCTGGCATGCGGGTGAACCGCAGCCAGTCGGCGATCAGCTATCAGCTGGGGCTGATGCAGGAGCGACTGGGGATCACACTGCTCACACCGGTAGGTCGGCGGGCAGAGTTAACGCCGGAAGGACAGATTCTGCTGGCACAGGCGCGACCACTCCTCAGCGCATTCCAGCAGTTGGAGAACCGTGCTGCCTCGTTAAAAGCGGGCAGTCGGGCACGCATTGACCTGATCGTGGACAGTATTTTCCCACGCGGGCCCTTGTTTAATGTGCTGCGTCAGTTCCAGCAACAGTATCCGGCCACGCAGGTGCACCTGACTGAAGTGTTACGCGGTGAAAGCGCACAGCAACGTGCGCAGCGCCAGGCCGATATTCTGATCCTGACGCGAGAAAGCTGTGGTCAGCGTCAGGCCGAAGGTCTGCTGAATATTGATTTCGTTGCCGTCGCCCAGCGCGATCATCCTCTGTTAGCCCTCCCGGCTCCTCTTACGCGTTCCGTGCTGGCCGGCTATCCGCTGATTGAAATCCTTGACCGCCAGCAGCAGCAGGATGGCCAGCCTGCGGCGGCAGAAAACTGGACATTCACCAGCATTGAGGCGGCGCTGGAAGCGGTGTTGCATCAGGTGGGTTACGGCTGGCTGCCGGAAGTGCAAATCACACCGTGGCTGGAGAGCGGTGAACTGCAACGCCTGCCACTCACCAGCGGGCAACGGCGCACCAGTTCACTTTGTATGATGACCGACGATAGCGTGCAGACGGGTGAGGGGGAGATTGCCACGTTGCTGACGCTATTCCGTGCGCTGAGTCAGGGCACGGGCTGACCGGGTACGCCAGTTACGCGGGCGGGGGACTGCCAGGCTGACAGGCTGCCGGTTTGGCGGTATCGGGACTTGCCTGTCGGTGCCACTGGCGTTAGCGTCAGGTTAAAATATCGCCAAGGTATTAAAAATAAAATTTTATGTGTGCTAAACAGCTAAGTGGTAATCACGCGATATAATTTGCTACTATTCCCTGAGAACGTAACTATATCCTGCCAAAATCAGGACCCTAACTCGGGTGATATAATGACGAAATTTGCACCGGTATTGATTGCCGCATTGCTGGCAACGGGTTGTGCCATGCCTCCTGAACGTGCTCCATCTCATAATCCACCACCGCCACCTGTCGTGTCTGAGCAGAAGTCTCTGTCCAGCTTTGACGCACGCGTCGAACAGTGCCGCAAAGAATTGCAGGTGATGCAGGCTTATAACGTCACGGTATTCGAGCAATACAACCAACGTTTCCTGCGAGCGAATGGTCAACTGGAAAAATATCGTGAAATCCAGGACAAGGTGGGCAGTGAAATTGATGAAATCGCCACACCTAAATATCAGTACAACGTGCGCCGTGTGTGTGAAGAAATTCGCAGTACGCTGATGCAGTTGATCATCAAAGAAGTGTGATTCCCGTCAGGGCCGGTTATTCCGGCCCTGGTGACATATTCTCCCGCGTATAAAGCATAAACTCGACTTTCCCGTCCTGATATTCATCAGGCCTCTTTTGCCATTCCAGTTTTTCCAGCATCAGTGTCAGCGCGCGCTGTGCATGTTCCCGGGTATTTTGATCCAGCGTCAGTACCACCGCCTCTTCCGCCAGCAATTGACGCGTGGTGGGGTAGAGTTCGTGGGTGATAAATACCGATTTTTTCAGCAGACGATGGCGCGCCAGGACGTCAGCGATCTCCCTGTTGCCCAGCCCGGTGTTATAGATGCCGTGCAACTTACGGTTCTGATAGATCTGCTCCTCCAGCAGGCGGCCGACCTGCTGACGCTCGTCGAGCGCCGCCAGCACTTTGTGGACGCGCAGATGCGGAAATTTGCTGGCGATCACTTCGCTAAAACCTTCCACCCGCTGGCGGTGTGCCAGATAGTCAAAACGCCCGCTGATAATGATGATATCGCCAGGCGAATTCAGCATATTGCCCATCAGTAACCCGGCGGTGCGCCCGGCCTGGCGCTGGTTAATGCCCACATGACACAAACGCGGCGCGCCGGGCAGATCGGTGACCAGGGTAATCACCGGAACTTGCTGCTGTTGGCACTGTTCCAGCGCGGCAAAAATGGCCGGATGCTCATGGGCAAAAATGATGATGCCATCGCGCTGTGCGGCAGCCTTGAGGATCTGCGCCGCCAATTTTTCGGGTTCTGCTTCGGCAATCAGCGTGCGGTGCAGTGTGATGTGGCCGTAACCGAGGTGCCCGGCGAGCTGGCTGAAATCCTGAGAAAGCTGGTGGAAAAAAAAGGCATCGCTACTGCTGAGGAGCAGCTCAATTTTCCACGGCTGGCGATGTTCGTCCGGTAGCAGGCGCTTCAGTCCCGCGTCCTTTGCTGCCTGCAATACCCGTCGGGTGGTGGCAGGGGAAACGCCTCCGCGTTCGTTCATGACTCTGTCAACGGTGGCGACGCCCACGCCAGCCTGTTTGGCCACCGCTTCCAGCGTGATCTTCTTCACTCTTTACTCCGCATGATGGCTTTCCATCAAAATGTCGTTTCAGCAAGTATATTCGCGAACGCTATCCTGGCAACGAAACGTTAACATTCAACCGATACAGGCGTCGCAACAATGGCACAGAAAAGACAGTTTGCCCTGCTGGGCACAGGATTCATTGGTCAGGTCCATGCAAAAAACCTGGCGGCACATCCGGATAGTGAGCTGGTAATGGTGGCGGATCAGGACAGCGCTCGTGCGGATGAGATTGCCACCCGCTACGGCGCCCGGGTGGGCAGCGTGCTGGACGCTATCAACAGCGATGCGATAGATAGCGTGCTGATCGCCACTTCCACGCCGTCTCATGCCGAGTTTCTGACGGCCGCCGTGGCCGCAGGCAAGGCGGTGTACTGCGAAAAGCCGATCGATCTGTCGCTGGATAAAGCACGCAGAGTCGTGGATGAGGTGTCACGTTATCAGGCTGCCGTCACTGTCGGATTTAACCGGCGCTTTGATCCCAGCCACAATCAGTTGAAACAGCATTTTCAGCAAGGGTTGTTGGGCAAAGCCGAACTGATTCAGATGGTGTGCCGCGCGTCTGAATTGCCCCCGCTAAGCTATCTGCAAACCTCGGGCGGGCAGATGCGCGACCAGGCGATCCATTTCTTCGATCTGCTGCGCTGGCTCACCGGGGATGAAGTCGACACCATTGGTGCGCTGGGTTCGGCGTTGGCGATGCCGGAGATCGCTCAGTTTGGCGATGTGGATACCTCGGTGCTGATCATGAAGATGCACAGCGGGGCACTGGCACAGCTCGATAACACACGTCGTACTGGCTACGGCTACGAGGAGCGGATTACGCTGTTGGGGGCGAAAGGGATGTCAGAGTCCGGTGCGCAAAGCCCTGCGGGCGCCACGTTATATACCACTAAGGGCATTACCCGTCCTGCGCTGTATGCCGACTGGTTTAACCGGGTGAAAGAGACGTATTACCTGCATCTGGATGCGTTTGTGCGTTCGCTGAACGGTGAGTCAGTGTCTGTGCCGGGGTTACAGGATGGTTTGCAGGCGCAGGCAATTGCTGAGGCCGCGGTGAAATCGCTGGAGACGGGGCGTTTTTGTCAGGTTCAGAGGTTGTAACCTATCGCTTTATCGTCGGGGACGACCCTTTTTTCGGTCGTCCCATGCCGAAGCAGGCACCTGACAGGCCGACCGAAACAAAAGGTCGGCCACGTCGGGTTAACGGCTACTCCTCATTGAACACCTGGCCAATCTGTCGCCGCACTTCATCCATCGCACTTAACGTTGCCAGCGAGGCCGACAACGGACGTACCGGCGACTCGGTTTTCCCCTGACCGACACACCAGGCAAAATGTACCGCCTCGTGGAACAGCTGGTCATAACGGTTGCGCGCTTCGTCGAAATGCAGCACGTTGCCACCCTGGCTGGCCGTCAGTGTAAATGGCCCCGGCGCATAGAATGATCCGGCAATATTCAGTGACGCATCGCGTCCGGCAATCACTGCGCCTCCCGGTGTGTTGCTGAACAGGGTGGTATTCAGCACGGAATGCATGCCGTTGTGATGCGTCAGCAGCATCGATGCCTGGCCGTTAACCCCGCCAGGGACCTGCTGCCCGGCGGCATAAATCGAGGCAGGCGCACCGGCGACCTTGATGCTGAAGCCAATCAGGTAGCTGCCAAGATCCAGCATCGGGCCACCGGCGAGGTCGGCATTAAAAATACGGTGATCGGATGTGAAAAACTCGCCGTGGTCGGCCAGCAGCGTATGCAGGTCCCCCAACACGCCATCTTCCAGCAACTGGCTGATCACATCGTATTTTGGCAGGAAATCACACCACATTGCCTCCATACACAGCAATCCTTTCGCCTGCGCCAGCTCGGCCAGCGCCTGGCCTTGTTGCGCGTTGAGTGCCAGCGGTTTCTCAATGAGTACATGCTTGCCGGCCTGCAATGCCTGCAGCCCGTCCGGGTAGTGATGATTATGCGGCGTAGCGATATACACCGCATCGATATCCGGCTGTGCCAGCAGTTCAGCAGCGCTACCAAAGGCCTGTGGGATACCCATTTTATCGGCAAATGCAGCGGCGCGTTCCTGTGATCGTGACGCGATCGCCACCAGCCGTTGCGAGGTGCCTTCTTTTAGCGCTTTGGCAAAACGTTCAGCAATCCAGCCAGGTCCGATAATGCCCCAGCGCAGGACAGGGACAGCCTTGGGGTCAAGGATACGCGGTTGAGGTAACTGTGACGGAAACATGGAGGCTCCTGATTATTATAGAGAGTAGGGCCACCGCCGGGTCATGCCCGGCGGCGATCCTTTCACTATAAATAGCCAGAATGGCAGGGGAAAACGCTTTGATGATGGAAAGCCATCAAATGAGATTGAAACGCGCGTCCGGCTGATGGGCGGCGGGCAGCGGCGTCAAATCGTTCATTTCGCTGAGGATGCGTTCAATGGTGTTACAGATAGCATCCAGCGGCAGATCGTTAGCCGCCGTGCCGAACGGATCTTCCAGCTCTTCAGCCAGCGATTCCAGCGACAGAAAGGTGTAAGAGATAAACACCGACACCAGCGGTGTCATGTAGTGCAGGTCTGCCACCAGCGCGAACGGCAGCAGGGTACAGAACAGATATACGGTACGGTGCACAATCAGGCTGTAGGCAAAAGGAATCGGTGTGGTACTGATGCGTTCGCAGCCGCTAAGAATATGCGCCAGTTCATTGAGGTTGCCGTCCATACCGTTATACAGCAGGTCGGAAATCGCCCCTTCTTCCCGTCTATCCGCCAGCCAGCGTCCCATACAGAGCAGCAGACGGTTGGCGCGAAACGGGCTGGCCAGCACCTCATCCTGCACACTTTTCGGTGCCAGACGGCGGATATCGTCACTGGCATCGGTGCCGCGTAGCTGATGTTTCAGGCTCCAGCTAAAGGCCATCAGCAGGCCGCCAAACTCGCGTACCGCTGCCGGGTCGCGGCGCAAAGCCCCCTTCGCCTGGCGCAGCAACGAACGCTGCGCCACCAGCAGCCCGCCCCACAGGGTGCGCGCTTCAACAAAACGGCCATAGCTGGCGCTGTTGCGAAACCCGAGGAAGATAGCAATCGCCACGCCCAGCAGGCTGAAAGGTGCTGTCGTCAGACGAATGCCCAGCGTTTCATACCACTGAAAGCAGATCACCGCGAAGATGGCCATCATCAGATTCAGGCTGAGGCGGAACAGAATTTTTGATAACACCGCACCGTGCCAGGAGAAAAGGCGCGGGAACCAGTGTTGATGGGGGCGAACGATCATAGCGAAGGTATCCGAATAAGGTGCAGGCAAACAACATTTGTATAACCAAAGTGCAGCATCATACGCCTCTGGCCGGGTCAGGAAAATGGGAACCTCTTTCCACACGCGCGACCCACCGTCACGGGGTTTGCCACAAAGCGGCATTACAAAGCCGATATTGGTATTTAATTCCATCGGGGTTTTATGAAAATCTGAGGTCATATTCCATCGAACAGGGAGCAGCACACATGAGCCAGAAAACCCCACAACGGATTAAACTCGGCCTGATGTTACAGGGCGCAGGCGGCTTTATGAATGCCTGGCGGCACCGCAGCGTTCCCGCCGACGCCAGTGTTAACGTCAACTGGTATCACCAGTTAGCACATCAGGCGGAAGAGGCCGGTCTGGATTTTCTGTTCGTTGCCGACGGTCTGCACATTAACGAAAAATCACTGCCGCACTTTCTGAACCGCTTTGAGCCGGTTGCACTGCTGTCGTCACTGGCGGCGGTGACCCGGCGTATCGGGCTGGCGGGAACCATCTCGACCTCTTACAGCGATCCCTTTACCGTGGCACGGCAGCTGGCATCACTCGATCTGTTAAGTAACGGTCGTGCGGGCTGGAATGTGGTGACCTCACCGCTGGCGGGATCGGCGCGTAACTTTGGTAAAGATCACCCTGAACACGGGCAGCGTTATCAGATTGCCCGTGAGTATATCGAGGTGGTGCAGGGCTTGTGGGACTCCTGGGAAGAGGGCGCGTTTATTCGTGACCAGCAGAGCGGCGAGTTCTTTGACGCGCAGAAACTGCATAAACTCAATCATCAGGGCGAACACTTCTCGGTAGAAGGTCCGCTGAATATTCAGCGCTCCTCGCAGGGCCAGCCGGTGATCTTCCAGGCGGGCGCTTCAGAATCAGGTATTCGTCTGGCGGCGGCCTCGGCGGATGCCGTGTTTACCAATGCGCGTTCGCTGGAAGAGGCGCAAACCTATGCGGCCCAGTTGAATCAACAGGTGAAGCAGCAGGGACGCGAACCGGTGGGGATCTTCCCCGGCATCAGCCCGATTGTCGGTGCCACAGCGCAGGAAGCGGAAGAGAAATACCGCTATCTGCTGTCGTTGTTATCACTGGAGCAGGCGCTGAACTACCTTGGCCGCTTCTTCGACCATCACGACTTCAGCCAGTACGATCCTGACGGCCCGTTCCCTGAGCTGGGTAACCTGGGGGAGAACAGTTTCCGCTCCACCACCGATCAGATCAAACGCCTGGCGGTAGAAGAAAAGCTGACGCTGCGCGAAGTGGCTTTCCGTACCACACTGCCAAAAGGCGAGTTCTTCGGCACTCCGGAACAGGTGGCCGATACCTTTATTCGCTGGGTGGAACAGGGCGGTGCCAGCGGCTTTATTATCTGTGGCCCGGTGCTGAATGAAGCGCTGGAGGATGTGGTGCGCTATGTGCTGCCGATCCTCGAAGCGCGGGGTTACTGGCATCAGGATGACAGCAGTACGCTGCGTGAGCGCCTGGATATTCCGGCGCGGCCGAACCGTTACAGCCAGGCCCGCGAGCATCTGCGCGAGGCGGGTTAAGCCATTTTCAGTTCACGCAGACGCGCCAGCAGCCAGTGGCAGGCCTCGCGCTGGCTGTTTTTCTGCCAGCTGTAGACCTTCACCCTGAACGGAGGGATGCGGAACGGCAGGGGGTGGATCACATAGTCCGCGCTGGCATTCAGCGTCTGCGCGGCGTGGCGCGGTAGCGTCAGCAGCAGCGGGCTTTGGGCAATAATAAACGGTGCGCCCAGCATTGAGGGCATCCTGAGCGCCACTTCGCGCTTCAGACCGATGGCGGCCAGTTCACTATCGATATACCCGGATTCCTCATTCCACGGGGTGATCACCAGATGACGTGCAGCGATATACTGCTGCTGCGTCAGCGGCGCGTCAGCGGGAAAAAACGCCGGATTGGCTATGGTGACATACTCATCCTCCAGCCAGTCCAGCTCATCAATTTCCGGCCATTTTCGGTCGTGATTCTCACTGAATCCCAGCGCAAAATCCACGCGGCCCGACATCAGCTCATGCAGGGCCACTTTCTGCTGGCTGTGAACCAGTTGAAAACGCAGCCCCGGAGCCACGTGCTGTAAGTGACCGATCAGCCGCGGGAACAGGCTGAAGGCGGTAAAATCGGTCACGGCAAAGGTAAAGCTGTGCTGACTGCTGGCCGGGTCAAAGCGCGGGCGTTTCTGTACGCCCTGATTCAGCAGGTGCAGGCTGTCGTGTACCGTCACGGCCAGGTCGCTGGCGAACAGGGTAGGCTGCATCTGATGGCCGACGCGGTAGAACAGCTCATCGTCGCAGTAGCGGCGCAGGCGGCCCAGCGCATGGCTTATTGCCGAGTTGCTGAGTGCCAGTTCGCTGGCAGCACGCGTCACCGATTGATGGCGGTACACCGCATCAAACACCAGCAGCAGATTCAGGTCGAGGGAACGAAGATTAAGATGCATGGTATTCACTATTCGCTGAGGATAATGCACTTCATTCAGCAGAGATTAGCGGTTATGCTGGCGACCATCAACTGTCTGCTCCAGGGAATGATTATGAATACCGTTATCCGCCGCGCCGAACGCCAGGACGCCAAACTGATCCTCGCGATGATCGCCGAACTGGCTGAATATGAGAAAGCGCTGCACGAAGTGGTCGCCAGTCAGCAGGATATTGAAACGTCACTGTTTGCTGATGATTCCACCAGTGAAGCGCTGATTTGTGAAGTGGATGGTGTTGCAGCGGGCTACGCGGTGTTCTTTACCAGCTACTCTACGTGGCTGGGGAAAAACGGTATTTACCTGGAGGATCTGTATGTCAGCCCGCGTTTTCGCGGTCAGAAAGCCGGTAAAACGCTGCTGCGCTATATTGCACAACTTGCGGTGGCGCGCGGCTGCGGCCGTCTGGAATGGAGCGTGCTGGACTGGAATCAGCCTGCCATCGATTTTTATAAAAGCATTGGGGCTGCGCCGCAGGATGAGTGGGTGCGCTACCGGATGGAAGGGCAGGTATTGACGGATTTTGCTGAATCCTGAGTTTTTTGCGCTCTGCGCTTTACGCTTAACGCTTAACGCTTTGCGTTAAGGTCAAGTTCCAGGTCAAGGGCGTTTCGCTTTCCCGCTGTCGCGGGCTGAGCGACAAGGGGCGGCCAGTCGCCGCCGCCCCTTGACCC
>NZ_VRKO01000014.1 GCF_012271765.1 Erwinia rhapontici
GTTGTTGTCCGCGGTGGCGGTGGAGCCGATAACCGCGCCGTTCAGCTGGGTGTGTTCACCGACGGTGACGTCAAAGCCGCCTTTGCCCGCGAAGATGCCGGTCTGCTCAACCACGCTGTCGTAGTTGCTGTGCATTTTGTCACGGCTGAGGTTGACGCTGGCGGAGCCGGTCATGGAGCCGAAGGTAAAGCTGCCGCCGACGCTGGCGTTCTGCTGCTTCGAGTCGTAGCGGTCGCTGTCCTGCTCGCTGGTCATCGTCAGGTTGCGGGCGACGTCGGCCCTGACCGTCTCGCCGCTGACCTGCGCGCCCGTCAGGGTGGTGTCGCGGCCGCTGACCAGGTTCACCGCCTGCCCGGCGTTAAGCAGCGTCTCCGTATGGGTGGTGCCGTTGCCGCTTTCGTGGCCTTTGCCCTTGTTGAGGCTGGCGGAGACGCTGATGCCGAACCCGCCGGAGCCAACGCCGATGCCGACCCCGACGCTGCCGCCGCTGCTCTTGTTGCTGCCGGTCAGCAGGGAGGTGTTCTGCGCGGACGTCAGGGTGATATCGCGGTTAGCCGTCAGGTCGATGTTTTTTCCGGCCTGAACGGTGGTGCCCTGGAGGAGGATATCGCCGTCGGTACCTTTGGTGCCGCCGCCGTTAGCGGTGATTTTTACGTTATCCCCGGCGGTCAGGCTGCCGCCGCGGGCGGTAACCTGCTCGCTGTGCTGGGTGGACGTAGACGACTGAGAACCGTAAGAGAGGCTGATACCGACCGTATTGTCTGACGCGCCCGGCGTCCCGGACTGGGCACTGGCCAGGCTCGCGGCCTGAGCGGCCTGCACCCCGGAGAGTGCCGCTTTGGTCTGCTGCAGGGCGGCGATGCGGCTGTCCTCGGTTTCCTGCGCCTGGTTGGCGGTCTCGACGGCGGTGTTGAGCGCGCTGCCGACGGCGCCGGAGAGGGCGAGGGTTAAGCCGCTCTGTTTCTGCTCGACCCTGTGAGTCTGCACGCTGCTGTCGCTGGCGGCGGTAATGGCAACGTTTTTGCCCGCCAGGCTCATCTCTTTCGCGGCAATCAGCTCAGCGCTGCGGGCGGAGAGGTCGTTGCCTGCTTCAAGGCTGAGGCTGCCCGCGCTGCTGCCGACGGTGCTGATGGCGTGGGCGGTGCTGTTGCCGTCGTCGGTGGTTTTGACGCTCTGACGGCCGTAAGAGAAGCCGATACCGCCGGTCCCCATCAGGCCGGATTTGCTCTCTTTGATAAGATGGTTTTCCTGACGTTGCTCTTCAGCGGTGTCGAGGGTCAGGTTATTGCCCGCCGCCAGCCGGACGTCGTTTTCGCCCGCCACGTTGCTGCCGCGTACCGTCAGATTGTTACCTGCCAGCAGGGTCACGCTGTCGCCGGTCACGTTGCTGGCGGTTGCCTGGGTGGCCTCGATCTCATCGTGGGTCTCCAGCGAGCGGCCGGAGAGGAAGCCCTTGCTGGTCTGCCTGCTGTGTTCGGTCAGGTGATACGCGGACTCCCCGGCCACGATATTCATATCGTTCCCGGCCACCGCGCTCAGGGCGTCGGTGGCATTGATCGAGGCCGCAAGGGCGTTCAGGTCATTGCCTGCCGACAGCTGCACGCTGCCGTTGCCGGCGATCTGGCTGCCGACGTCGCTGCGCTGGGTGAGGGCGCGATAATTATCGCCGCCCCAGTCGCCGCGTTCGCTGTGGGTGGTGGCGATCGTGCCGAGATTAATGTTGTGCCCGGCGCTCAGCACGGTGGTGCTCTCTTTGCCGTTATTACCCACCAGAGTGGCGTTAAGGTTGATGTCGTTCACGCCCTGCAGGACCAGTTTGCCGCTGTCATTCTGGACGTAAATCCCGGCGGTGCGATCCAGGCTGCGGTTGCTGTCATCGCCGCTCAGGGTGCTGGTACTGTTCAGGTTGCGTCCGGCAGTGACCTGCAGGGCATCGTCCGCCAGCAGTGTGCCTCCCACGTTGTTGAAATCGGTGAGGGTGGCGATATCGATCGTGCCGCCGCGGATCAGACCGCTGTTAGTGACGTTGTTCGCCGCGATGGCAGTGATCTCGCGCCCGGCGAGGGTGCCGCTGTTGTTGAGGTCGTCTGCGGTCTGCAATGCCACGCGGTTGCCCGCCATCAGGGAGCCGTTACCATCCACGTCGCCCTCTTTCACCCGCACATACACCTGCGGGACCAGCACGCGCTGGCTGCTGCCGTCCGGGAGCTGAACGGTCTGCTCTACCATCCACACCATATCTGATGTCAGCAGGGCCATCTGTTCCGCGCTGAGCGCCACGCCCGTGGTGAGGTTGTGCTCACGGGTAAAGGCGACACCGGCATCCATCAGGGCCTTGTACTGGGCATTATCATCGTCGAAGCCGCTGAGATAGCGCTGGCCGGTTAGGCTGGTGACCTGGTTGCGGATCAGCTGCTGTTCATAGAAGCCGTCGCCGAGGCGTTTAAGGATCGTATCCCCGTTCGATGACAGGGCGTTCTGCATATAGTCGGAGCCCAGCCAGGTGCGCTCTTGGGTAAAGCGCGGATCGGTCTCCACCAGGTAGTGGCTGGTCGTGGAGGCGTGAACCGTATAGAGGCTGCCTGAGGGAACGCGGGTGTCCCCGACGCCGGTGCGCACGACTTCGCCGCTGCTGTTTTTCGCGCTTTCCCACGTCTGGCCTGCAGGCAGCGCCACCGGGCGATCGCTGCCGCCCTGGGCCGGGTTATTGTCTTCCCATGCCATCGTACTGAGGGAGATAGTCTGGGTCACCGGAGAGGGGCGGTAGCTGTTGGTATCTTTCCCCTGCGAGGTTTTGGTACCGCCCAGTTTCTTTTTCTTTTTCTTCGCATACCAGCGGGTCTGGCTGCCAATGTCGGTGATGATTTTCACCCCACTGGTGGCATCATTATTGAGCAGGCTAATCACCCCACCCAGCACCTTCGCGGCGATGACCTGGCTGTCCAGGTTATTCATCTGGTCGCTGTTAATGGTGAGGTTGCCGCCGGAGAGAATTTTTCCCGGATCGCTCTCAATAACACGCGTTTCCTGGACGGTGCGGGTGTAGTTGTATTCGTAGAATTTATCGCTGCTGCTGCCGTCCGGCATTTTCGCCGAGTGGACGCCGTACTTATTTTTCTGACTGGTGTTAACCTGGCTCCAGTCGTAGCGCTGAGTCTTGCCGCTCAGCACGGCTTCATGGTGGCGGCTGGTCCCCGTCACCACCACGTCCGTCACCAGATGGTTATTCAGGTTATGGATAGTCTCCATATCAAGGCGCATATCGCCGCCCGACTCAATGGTGGCACCGCGATTGGTCAGCACTCCGCCGCGCCCGGTGGCGTTCAGATTCGTGTCCAGGCTGCCGCCTATGCCCATCGCACCCGCGCTGTAGATCAGGCCATGGCCGGTGTTGTTCAGCGTCCCGGCGGCGATATCCAGCCGATCGCGGGCCGCCACGGTCGCGGCCACGCCGTTTTCTGCCCCGTTATCCAGGGTGTTCGCCTTAATAGCGATATGGTCGCCGTAAATACGCCCGGCGCCGAGGTTGGTGAGGGTGCCGGTGTCAATATGGGTCAGGGTGCCGTCGATCAGGCCCCGGTTGACCAAAGAATCGCTCAGTAAGAGATGGGATTCACCGCCCCCCAGCTCCGCGTCCCGCGCATTGGTGGCGCTGACGGCCTGCAGCGTCAGCGTCTTACCCGCCAGCAGTTTGCCCTGGTTGTCCACGGTGCCGCCGCTGGTCAGCGTCAGGTCGCCATTTGCCAGCAGCAGGCTCTGGTTGGTCATGCCCTGCTGCAGGCTGAGGTTCAGATCGCCTTCGGAGAGGATTTTTCCGTCGCCGCTGACCGTATCCGCCGTGATGTCCATGCGCTGCCCGGCGACAAGGTTGCCCTCGCGGTTAGCGATGCTGCGGGCGTTGAGGTCCACATTTTTGCCGCTCAGGGTGCCGCCGTCATTCAGCAGGCGGCCTGTGCTGCGGGCCTCAAGCTTGCCGGTGGCGTCCACGCTGGCCAGGCGGAGATCCAGATCGCCATGACCGGCGTCCAGGGCGGTATTGCCTGTTGCCGTCCGGCTGCCGCTGGCATCAATCCCCTGAGCGTTGGCGGTGAGGGTGCCGCCGGCAATATTTTGTCCCTGCAGGGTCAGGCGACCGTGGCTGGAAAGGGTGACGTCGCCATGCTCGCCTGCCTGCCCGTCTTTATCGATACCGGCGGCAACGGTGCTTTGTGCGGTCGCGGTGATGCGGTTTCCGCGCAGGGTCAGATTATCGGCGGTGGCGAGGGTGCCGCTGTGTTCGATTTCGCCCCGGCTGTTCACCTCCGCACTCCCGCCAGCGTAGATTTTTCCGCTATTTCTGACGCTGCCTGCGGTCAGCCTCATATCTCCCGCGCTGTTCAGGTTGCCGCTGTTGTCAATCTGGCCATCGGCGGTGACCACCACCGTTCCGGCCTGGGCCCCGATATTCCCGGCGTTGCGCACGCCGACACCCGCTTCGCTCCCGGTGAGGCGGATTTTTCCCGCATACATCCCGCCAAGACTGGCGACATCCACGGCAAGCTGAGGACGCGTCGCCGCATCACCGTTTTTGGCCACGATTTTTTCATGGGCGGCATCAACGGTGCTGGCTCCGGCGGTGACCTTCAGGTCATTGGCCCAGAGTCCGGCATTCACTTTTACCGAACGGGCGATAATGTCGGTGTAATCCTGGCGGGAGGTATCCATCCCTTTGCCCTGAATAACGATATCGCCCTTGCTGACGTCGTAGCCGGTCAGGTTGCCATTGTTCAGCTGCGCCTGCCCGGTGGTCAGGGTGGCACGGTTGGCGTTGATAAAGCCGCATCCGTCGCAGGTAATACCCGATGGGTTGGCAATCACCACCTGGGCCTTTTTGCCCGCCACTTCGATGTAGCCGTTAAGCTGACTCGGATTGCGCGAGTTCACTTCGTTAAGGATGATTTTGGCTTCACCGCGCGACAGCCACGGGTTGCTGGCCACCATACCGCCGATCTGGGTGGAGGCATGGGTACGGCTGTTGTTGAGGATGACGCCTTTGTTGTTCACGTCGAACTGGCTGTAAACGTTGCGGGAGACCCCGCCCTGGCTCGGTGTCTGGATATTGACCTGGGGTGTACCGTTGGCGCTGCTGATAATAGTCGGCTGCTGCGAACCCGGCGCGCTCTTATCGGCCACGACATTGGCCGTTGCCGGTTGGACTGCGCCCAGTGCCAGCAGCAGGCCGAAGGCGAGGGCATTCAGGCGAGTGATGCACTGACGCTGCACGCTGGCGGTGCCAGACGCCGGGCAGGCTACCGCACGACAGCTTCGGGTGATTTCTGCCACCACGACCAACATACCGCGTGCTTTATTGAACACGATACGATACAGATTTTTATTCATCCTTAAATCCCACTCATCAATGGAAACCCGTTATGTCGTGAGGTGACGACTCAGTAACTCCAGTTCAGGCTAAAACCCAGGGTGTAAGGGCTGGTTTTAAAGCCGTCAGGTCTCGAGAACGGCACGCCCGCAAAGGCGTCGTACCCGGTATTAAAAACAGTGCCGCGCAGGCCGGCAACGCCGCCTGCAAGATGTTGACCAATCAGCATGCCTGCGCTGCTGGTGCCGCCGACTTCGCCATAATCCGCGCCCAGATAGAACTCCTGTTGCGGCAACGGCGTTTGCCAGGCGAGGTCATTGCGCACGAACCAGCCACGGCTGGCGCTCAGGTTGCGTTCGCCATCGAAGCCGCGCACCGTCCAGCGTCCGCCGATGGAGAATTCATCCTGCGGCGTCAGGGACATTGAACTCATCTGGCGCAGATACTGCACGTTGTAGCGGAACGACTCGCCGACGATCTCAAAGGGAATATCCAGACCGGCGCTGAGGGTAACGATTTTGCTCTTCGCCGTGGCGTCGCCGTTGTACTCCTCCGGGGCCGGGATGGCCCCAAACCAGCGGGTACCGCGCTGATAGCTGATGCCCGCATCCAGCGTGCTTTGCCCGATATAGTGACGATGGGACAGCCCCAGCCGCCAGGCGGCGGTCTTGCGATGCTGCACCTCGACCTCGGTATCGGCGATGTAGTTGCGCGATTCGCTGGTCAGCACGTCCCAGCTGACGGACGTCTTCTGCGTGCCGCTGCGGTGCAGTACCCGGCTGAGCTGGACGTCGAGGTTTTTGCGTTTTCCGCTGTAGAGATAGTCCTGATTCAGGCCCGCCACCGTCTGGTGATAGTCATAATCGCTGGCCGTGGCGCTGGCCATCCAGTAGCCAAAAGGCACCGAATAATGGGCGGTGATGTTTTTACTGCCTTTATCGTCGCCGGTTTTGAGGCTGCGGGTGCCGGAAAGATAAAAGAGATCGCTCAGGGAGAAGGGGTTATCCAGCGACAGGGTCGCACCACCCTGATAACGCCCGGTGGCGACGGAACCTGAGTCATCCAGCGAGGCCCCCAGGCGCCACATCTTGCGCTGTTGCCACTGCACCACGATATCGCTCTCGCCCGGCAGCTCGCCGGGTGCCACTTCCATATTGGCCTCCACCGTCGGCAGACGCTGCAGGTTTTCCAGCCCCTGTTCGATATCACGCAGGTCGAGCAGGTTTCCGGCATGAGCAGGGAAAGCGGTCCAGAGGGTCAGCCAGCGATCGCTGTCGGGGCTCCGTTTCACCTCGTGAACGTAGCCGGGCAGGATCACCAGCGACAGGGTTCCACGGGTCAGATCCTGATTCGGGGCCAGTACACGGGAAGTCACATAGCCGTGGTCAATCAGGCGATTTTGCAGGGTGCTCATCAGCTGATTAATGCCCTTCCCACCGAGGCAGTGGCCTTCACCCTGACGGGCGAGACGCTGCAGCGGCAACCAGTGCGGCAGGGCTTCCTGGCCGCTCAGTTTTACCCGGTCTATCTGAAAGCAGGGAGTTTCTGGCGCAAAGTGAATGCGGCCAAACGAGGAGGAAGGCGGCGAAAGGCGCACGTCCGGGGTGGGCGGTGTCAGGGTTTCTTCCAGCGCTCTTTGCCGCTGCTGCTGGGACTGAAGCGTCCGGTCGATCATGTTCTTTTCAGCCGCAGGCCGCTCAGGTGGAGGGACCGGGGCGGCAGACGGGGAAGAGGGGATCATCAGCGCGATAAGCGTGAAAGCTGAAAAAATGAACGGCGTTGTGCCGCGGGCCGTCCCTGTCGGTGTGTTGCGCATCATCCCTGTGACTTCTCTTGATTTTTTTATGAAAGTGCTTAATAAACAAACTGCGCGGATGATAAAAGAATTGTTAAGAGCTGTAAATATAAGTGTGAGTGTTAACAGGGCAGTTTCCGATAATTCTTAGAATAAAATTTTAAAAAATCTCTGGGACTGAGAGTGGCGTTTACAGCCCGGTTTTATCCGGTACTACGGATGGTTTCTTCGTGTTTATTTCGCAATTTCAGGCGCTTTTAGGGAGGGTACTGTCTGGGGAACACGGTATTGTCCAACACAACAGGGCCAGTTGTTTCATGAATTATTCAGCAATCCATGGCCCCAATCGCAAGCCTCTCGGGGTTGGCGAGGGACGGATATCCGCAAAAGGGAAAGAGGAACGTTCAATATCGTTAATGGAACGCCTGGTCGACATTTTTATCAGAAATGAACGGCTGGCCCGCGGTGTGCTCACTCTTTCCCCGGCGTACCCCGACCAACACCGGGCCCCGGAAAGACGATGCATGGTCACCCCTTGCATCTTCCCCTCACTCCCTTAAAATTTCCCCCCTCTCTGGCGCAAGGAACATCGGATGTCACAGTACTGGTGGAAGGACCTGCACGACCGTAATCATGCCTGGCTGGGGCTGGAATTACAGAGCCCGAAACCCACCATGCCGCCCATTCTGGAGATGCACAGCGGGCATCATGGGCGCATGGCGCTGTCACTGCGCGGTGCGCCGCTGTTCTGGGCTTCGATGCTAAAAGATCATTCCGGCCTGTGGCGGGTGTTTAACGCTGAGCATCCTGATCCATATGCGCTATTACCGCCCATTACTTCGCTGGCGCTGGAGTCGATTCGTCGCTCCGGGCCAGAGGCGTGGATGGGCGAATGGTGCCGCTATTTTGCCCGCCATTTGCTGACGCCTGACGTTCCGCTGTTATCCGCGGGCCGCTGGCTGCTGCGCCCGATGCTACCCACCGCACCCGTTGCACCTTATTCCCTTCAGCAAACGTCTCCGGTGGAAAGCTGGCGTTTTCACGCCCCTGCCCGTAGCGGGAATATCGGTTTTAGCTGGTCACTCTTCGCGGAAGATATCCCGAACCTGATGGCCCCGGCCCGCATCTCGCAGGTTGACTGGTGGTGGAACGGCACCCCGCTGCTGGCCCGTTACGCCCTTCAACCGCACGCGGGGCGTCTGAAGTGGTGGCGCAAGAAGAGCCGGGAAGGGGCGCTGCCGCCGGTACTGGTGCGCTTCATTGCCGGGCTGGGTTCATTCGTTATTCTGGATGGTCACTACCGTTTACAGGCCGCCATCGAAGAGGGCATGCCGCCGCCGTTTCTGGTGCTCAGTGAACTGGGGGAAAGAACCTTCCCGACGGACCCGGCGCATCAGGAAAAGATCGTGCGTGCGCTGGCTGCCCAGCAGCAAAAGAACCCCGCTGTGAATCTTGATGGCGTGAATCAAACGCTGATTAATCTGTATGACAGCCACGATCTCTATGCCCCTGCGTACAGTCGTGCCGTGCTCGGTGATGGCGAAGGCTGGGCGCGGGAGGTCACGGAGTATTTGTGCAGAGATGATGAGCAAGCGGTATTAGAGAAAATCCTGAAGCGTATCGTCTGACCGAGTGCTTGCGCCCCTCAGGCGGTCCCGCCCCCCTAAAAGCCCCTCTCCTCCATTCGTAGAAGAAAGCCTGAACGGTCAGGTTCAAATTTGATTACATTTATTCATGAAACAATGTATAAAAACATAAAAAAATTTACGAATAATCTTATGTACAAAAAATAACCAGAATCAGGATGTCGAGCACTTGCGCCCCCCGATGAGATTATTTAATCCTCTCTGCTGGCCGCCAGATGTTATCCCGCGATAACACCTCTTCCGTTGCGCGATAATCCTGAAAGAATATCTCTTCTTAAGACAAATTTTCACAAAAATGAAATTAACGGGTCACACACACAGCCCTTCCATTATTTAAGGATGAAACACTGATGAAGATTTTTAGCCGTAGCGCAACCTGTTTACTTGTTTCTGCCACTCTGCTTCTGAGCGGCTGTGCCAATACAGGCAGTTCTCTGTTGTCCGGTACAAAAGCCGACCCGCGACTGACCAGCGGTGAGCAGGCTAAGTTCTTTAGTGCATCGGGCGCACAGGGTTGTGGAGTGGGGGCCTTAACGGGTGCTCTGGCGGGCGCGGGGATTGGCGCGCTGGCCGGTAACGGTAAAAAAGCGCTGGTCGGTGCTGCCATTGGGGGCGCCGCGGGTTGTGCGGTGGGGATGACGGCTAACTACTACCTGGATAGCCTGAAAAAAGATTACGCCACCACTGCTGCTCGCCTGCAGGCAATGGGCACTGACATCCGCAAAGATACAACGGCGGTAGAGAAAACCTCTACGGCGATGAAACAGGTCATCAGTGACAACCAGGCAACTCTGACCCAAATCAGCATCCAGAAAGATAAAGCCGGTTTTGATAAAGCCAGCGCCAATAAGCAGCTGGATCAGATTGATGCCAATATCAAAGAAATGAAAAGCCAGATTAAAGTCATGAAAGACAAAGATGCTGCTTATAAAGTCGCCCTGCAGGGACAATCAACGACGAATAAAACAGATAAAACCAATCTGACCGCATTAAATAAAGAATATACCCAGCTGAATAGCAAAATCGCCGCTCTGGAATCAGAAGCGAACGGTCTTTACAGTCAGCGCCAGGCTATTTCACTGGGTTAATGCAGAGGGGCTGACAGAACTGTCAGCCCCTTTTCACACCTGTCACTGGCCTTAAAACCTTATTTGTTTTCCTCATTTCATGGAACATTTCATGAGAAAATATGTATTACTCGCTTCAGTATTGCTTACCGGTTGTGCCACCTCTCCTCAGGACTGCGACCTGCAGGCGCAAGATCCCAGCTTCCTGACTAAATTGAGCTGCACCACCTCCGGTGGCTATCGGCAGAAAGTCAGTGAAGAAGAGCAGAAGGTCCAGCTCAGTCAGTGGGAAAATCAGCGCGCCAAACAGGATCTGGCCAATACCCAGAACCGGCAGCAGGTCACGGATCAACAGCTGAGCAATGAACAGGTGCGACTGCAGGCAGCGCGTACCGATCTGGCGCAGACAATGAAACGCCTTAAATCCGACAACGTCAAAAGCAAAGCCAGCCAGAAAGAGATTAAACAGTTGCAGGCACTGCAACAGCAAGCGCAGCAGGCCACCAGCGCCAGCGACGTTGCCGCTATTGAGAAAAAAGTGGCCGATGCCAGGAAAAGGGTGGAAGCACTGGAGCAGGCGAACACGCTGCAGTAACGCGCCCTTTGATGTGACGATATGCTGATCCGCCGCGAACCGGCGGCGGATGCCAACGATAACCACAAGACGACCCTGTGTAATGCAACGATTAACACGTGCAGCGCCGATTAATGATTCTACTCTGGCCACCTATGAGGAGACGGTTGCGATTATCCAGCGCTATCTCCCTCCGTCTCTTGCGCTGGTGTTTGCCACCGCCCGGCGCGATCCTGCCGGGCATCTGGAGTGGTGGACCGACCGCCAGGGCGTTGCCCGGCCATTGTCGGCACTGAATGAAGCGGAACAGCAGGCGCTCCACAGCAAGCTCCAGAATTACCGTGGAATACTGGCCGGGCTGATTGAGCAGCTGACCGCCCGTGGCGAGGAGCAACCCGCTCAGGCGTTGCAGCAGTTACTCGTCCATTCACAGCAGCTGGACTGCTATGCGGTCGGCGATGAACCGGTTCTGGTGAACTGGGTCATTGTGGCACCGGAGGCCCCGCCCCCGGTGGTGGTGGTGCCGTGGTGGCGACGCGCGCTGCCCTGGCTATTGCTGTTGTTGCTTTTACTGTTACTGCTCGCCCTCGCCTGGTGGTGGTATCACCATCGTGCCCACCCCGATCCCGTGGTGCCGGCACCGCGTGAAACCCCCGCTGCCGTTGCCCCCACGCCACCCGCCAGTACTGAACTGACGCAGGATAACCCCAGTATTAACCTTGCGAAACGCAAGGATTTCGGGCGCATCAAAATCAACCTGACCTGGAAACAGGGCCAGCAGCAGCAGCCTATCGACCTGGATATCGCCGCGTTTGTCCGCTTTAAAAATGGCGACATCAGCGGGGTGGAAGCCCTCAGCCACGCCGCGGGCGACTATGAAAAACCGCCTTACATCCAGCTGAAAGAAGATTTGCGTAACGGTAACAACCAGGACGGTGAGTGGCTCTTCATCAACGGCAGCCGCTGGGCGGAGATTGATGAGGTACTGATTTACAGCTTCATTTTTGGCGGAGCCAGTAACTGGCAGGGCACCGATGCGACGATCACGGTGCATGTACCGGGCCAGGCGCCGATCAGCACCACCCTGAAGGAGGGCAGTCAGCGCAATAATGTTGCGGCGATCGCCCGATTAAAAAACGTCGATGGCGAGATAAAAGTGGAACGCCTTAACCGCTTCTTCCGCGATCGGGAGCCGATGGATAAGTATTACGGCTGGGGATTTAAATGGAAGCCGGGTGCGAGCAAAAACTAGCCACATTCATTATAACGTTCGTTCATTCACAGCGTGACAAGGTTTAGACAATGCGAAATGCGATTCAGGGACCACTGCTACGTACCGGACATAACTCCTCATTTAAGGCGCTGGGTGAAACGGGCTACCCCGTGTTCAAGATGGCATTTCAGCTACGCGAAGCGATCTACCGTCTTGATGCCGGACGTGACCTGGCCCGTCACCTTGCCGTCCCGCATAACGATCAGGGGGGCGATCGCACCGACTGGTACAGCAGCTTTCCTGGCGACATTATTCCGTGGAGCAGCGCCAGTGAAACGGAGCGCGCCTCCGCGCGTCAGCAGTTCAGCGAATTCCAGATCGCGGTACAGGCACTCAGTGAACAGCTGCTTAACGCTGAGAACAGCGGTGCCGGTGGCGATCGCCGGGTCTTTGCTCAGCTGCTGAAATCAGTCAGCCATTTCCCCGATTATGATTTTGTCTATCTGGTCAACGGCGTGCTGGTGATCACCTTCTGGGGCTTTGTTCATCCCGGTGGTGAAACGCGCAGCCCCCTGCACTGGCTGGAACCTGCATCGGTGCCTGCGCCGTCGGCGGCGATGATCCCTGGCACCACGCCGCCGCGTGCGGCCGCTACCGTCGCCAGCCCGCCAGTGGTGGAGACGGTCACACGTGGCCGCCGCTGGAACTGGCGCTGGTTACTCTGGGCGCTGCTGGGGCTGCTGTTACTGGCCCTGCTGTTTGGCCTGCTGCGTGGTTGCGTTCCTACGCTGTCATTGCCGGGCCTGCCGGGTTTCCCGGGGAATAAACCCCCCGCGCTGTCGGTCAACAATGAGGGCCATCCTCAGGTGCCCGACGTGAAGCTGCCGGAAATGCCGGCCATGCCGGACCTGAAACTGCCGAATGTCGCAGGGCAAAAAGGTGCCGTCGCAGGCGAGCCTGGCGCCAGCCTGCCGGGCAGCGCTCAGGACGTGGGGGGCGTTCCGTCAGCGACGGAAGCACCACAACCCCTCGCCAGCGACACGCCACCCGCGGCAGACAATGCGCAGGCTACGGAGCCCGCAGCCACGACGGATCCGGTTCAGCCCGCACTGACGCCGGAAGCTGCAGCGAATCCAGAGGCCGCGCCCACCACGCCGCCAGAGCCGGGTGCTGAAACGCCCGCAGTGGCACCCAATACCGTCCCGCCGGTGATCCCGCCTGCGGGCAAACCGCTGGCAATCCCGCCGACCCTGCCTAATGGTCCGGCACAGTTTCTCAACGGCCAGTGGCGGGTAAACGGCGGTATCCAGGACAAACTCACGGGCCGCCCGCTGCAGTTGCAATACAACTTTAAGCAAGGTGAGGGCACCGTCAGCGTGCGCCAGTCGAGCGGTGTCACCTGCCAGGGCCCCGCCAGGGGCGACGTGCAGCAGGGGGCGCTCAGCATTACTAACCCAGAGCAGATGAAATGTAGCGACGGTTCAGACTTTATTGCGCCCGTCATCGCCTGCAAATCGCCTGCCGCCGATCACGCCGAGTGTGTCGGCAGCAACGACGGGGAAAAAACCTTCCCTATTCGTATGCTTCAACCCAATACCTGAACAGGGACGGATTAAATTATGTTGCCTGAGATTGTTTCTTTTGATCGTCAAATCACCCTGGTCGGCGACTCCGGTATCCAGTTTATGGATTTCGGCCTGACGCCAAAACGTCTGCCTGCGGGGGAGTTTGTTAAATTAGCCAATGGCGTGCTCACGCGTCTGATTTACAACGAGCAGCGCGATTACTATTTCTATCAACCGACGCCTGACGCGATTGAGAAGGCCAAAAGCCAGTACGATATTCCGGTGGATGCCAGCCTGGCGCTACTGGACAGCGTCTGGTTACCGCTGCCCCTGTTCCGTTTCAGTCCGCCGAATGTCTATCAGGAAGGGCCGCTGAACTGGGCGCGTTTTCGTCTGGTCAAACTGCCGGAACCGGACATGGATGGCCACACTCACCGCATGACGCTGGCGATGGATACCCGCATCATGGCCCGGCAGCAGTCGGCAGCCGACCTCAGTCCTAATCAGGAAGACGTCAACGCCGGTGCGACCTTTGCCGTGGCAACCGCCACCTATGCGCTCAACTGGTATCTGACGCAGGACTGGGTCAAAGACTGGCTGAAAGAGGTGTTCAAAGAGAGCAGCAAAGGCCGTGACCTGGATGAACAGGAGCAGGAGCTGGCGCAGCACTATCCTCTGGCGCACTACCTTAACCTGCTGTCACTGATGGCCATTCCGGTGGAAGGGCTGCAAACCCAGACCGCGCCTGCCATCGAACTGCCGCAGTTCCGCATGATCGCCAATCGCGAAACCAATGCCATTAAACCGATCCCGGTGGATCTGATCCTCGACGTCGGTAACTCACGCACCTGCGGGATCCTGATTGAAGATCATGGCCAGTCAGGTTCCGGTCTGATGCACAACTATGTGCTGAAACTGCGCGATCTCAGCAATCCTGAGCACATCTACACCGATCCCTTTGAAAGCCGGGTGGAGTTCTCTCAGGCCTTTTTCGGCAAAGACCATTGCTCTGTGCGCAGCGGCCGACATGACGCGTTCCAGTGGCCGACCATCGCCCGCATCGGCGGGGAAGCCACCCGTTTAGCGGCGCGCCGCCGCGGCAGTGAAGGCTCCACCGGTCTGTCCAGCCCTAAGCGCTACCTGTGGGATGAGAAGTTTTATGGCCAGGGCTGGCGTTTCAACGGCAGCTACGTGCAGGACACCAACCCGCTGGCGACCGCGGCCCCCTTTGCCAACCTCATCGACGAAAAAGGCGAGGCGCTGCACACCATTGAAGACGAGATGGATCGCATTCCGGTCTTCACACCGCGCTATTCACGCAGCTCGCTGATGACCTTTATGCTGTCGGAAGTGCTGACCCAGGCCATCAGCCAGATTAACAGCGTGGAACAGCGTACCCGTCAGGGCCACGCCGGTATTCCTCGCCAGCTCCGTCATATCATTCTGACGGTGCCGCCAGGCCTGCCGATGGCTGAACGCTGTATCCTGGATGACCGCATGCGTCAGGCGGTGGGGTTAGTGTGGAAATCGCTGCGCTGGCACAACGGCGAGAATGACCCGTATCTGGATGAACAGGAGTTATCCACCCAGGGGAATATCCGTATCCCCTTACCAAAAATTCGCGTGGAATGGGACGAGGCCTCCTGTGCGCAGCTGGTGTATTTGTACACCGAGATCAATCAGAACTTTGCCGGCCACCCGGAGGTGTTCTTCAATACCCTTGGCCGCCCGGACCGCAAAGATCGTGAAACCATCACGCTGGCATCCCTCGATATCGGAGGTGGAACCACGGACCTGGTGATCACCGACTACCGTCTGGATCGCAATGGCCTGGAAGGCAGCGGCGCTAACGCACATATCATTCCCCATCAGCGTTTTCGTGACAGCTTCAAAACCGCCGGTGACGACATTCTGCTGGATGTGATCCAGGCCTATGTGTTGCCCGCCTTCGAGCTGGCGCTGCGTGATGCCGGAGTAGTCACGGTTGAAACGCTGATGTCGCAGCTGTGCGGATCACAAAATATCAGTGCTGCTGAAGCCGTACTGCGTCAGCAACTCAGCCTGCAGCTGTTTGTGCCACTGGCGCTGCATATTCTGAGCAGCTACGAGCACTTTGATCCGCTGGATGAGCAAACCCACCTGCTGATCAACCGCAAGGTGAGTGAGTTACTGCCTGCTGGCAGTATTCGTGACGAAGTCGATGGCTTTGTGCGTCGCGAAGTGCAAAAAGCGGGTGGCCCGAATGATTTCAGGCTGGTGGATATCACCCTCAACCTGTCGCTGGTGAAGGTGCATAACGATCTGTGCTCGGGCAAGTTCAACATTGATAAGGTGCTCACGGCCCTGTGCGAAGTGTTGTCCTGCTATCACTGCGACATGCTGCTGCTGACGGGGCGGCCTTCGCAGTTACCGGGCATCCAGGCGATCATTCGTCGCAATCTGCCGTTACCGCCGGGACGCATTCTGCCACTGCATGGCTACCAGACCGGCACCTGGTATCCGTTCCACAAAAATGGCTATATCGACGATCCGAAGAGCACCGCCTCGGTCGGCGCCATGCTGGCACAGCTGTGCGCCAATCACAGTATTCCTAACTTCCATTTCCGTGTCTCGGCGCTGAAGCCTTACTCGACCATTCGCCATATTGGCATTATCGATATGGATAACCTGCTGCGTGATGCCGATGTGGTCTACCGCCATATCCAGTCAGAGAACGGCCAGATCACCCTGCCGGGCGAACGCAGCGAAGAGGGCGAGGGCGCAATGCAAAGCATCGTGATGCGTGGCGATCTGCGGCTGGGATATCGCCAGCTGGATGCCGAACGCTGGTCTGCCGCTCCGCTCTACACCCTGCGTTTCAACGAAAAGGGCCGTCAAAAATTCTCCACGGCGCAGTCGAGTGACAGCGGCTCCCCTTATCTCAGGGTGCGGCTGACCGTGGATAAAGGCAAACGCGCGCGCCAGTTAGGGCTGATCAGCGATCGCCTGACCATCGCAGATGTCAGCAGCAACACCGATAAATCCTTTAGCAAAGGGGATTTAGAACTGGAACTGAATACCATGCCCGATACCGGGCTCATTGACAGCCGGCACTGGCTCGATAGCGGGAGTGTGAAAAAATAATGAACAGCGAACCAGAATCTCTTACCCAAGGTTGGGCAGCGATCGCCCGGAGCTGTCAGGATGCACGCGGCTGGGTAGAAACCGTGCGTGTCGGCTCGCGCCGCCTGGATAACGAGGCGGACAAACTCAACCTCAGTTTGCTGCGTACCCGCAATCTGGCCAACAATCTGCAACATGTTGCCTCGACGCCGATGACGGTGGGTTTTTTCGGCATTTCTCAGGCGGGCAAGTCCTACCTGATCTCAGCGCTGGCAGCGGGCAGCCACGGCAGCCTGAAAGCGGCCTATGGCGACCGACGAGTCGACTTTATTAAAGAGGTCAACCCGGTTGGGGGGGGTAAGGAGGCCACGGGCCTGGTCACGCGCTTTACCAGACAGGCACCAGAAGCACCTGCGGGTTACCCTGTCCCGCTGCGTCTGTTTAGCGAAATCGATATTGCCAAAATCCTGACGAACACCTGGTTTAACGACTTTAATCAGGAGCAACTGGGCGATGAACTCGATGAAAGTCACATTGAAGAACACCTGCGTCCCTTCCTGCTTCGTGCCGAACAGCGTGAAATCTGCGCCGGCGTCAGCAGCGAAGATGTGGTGTCTTTATGGGACTACCTTGATACATCGTTCAAAAGATCCGTGGGAAAACTCAGATCGGTTTACTGGCCGCAGGTACTGAAAATAGCCCCTGGGCTGCGTCCGGAGGAACGTGCAGAATTGTTCTCTCTGCTGTGGGGTAAACAGAGCGCACTGACGGAAACCTATCGTTCACTGGCCAGGGTGCTGGTGAAAATAAACCATGCCAGAATGGTGTTTGCGCCGCTGGAGACGCTGACCGATCACAGTAGCGGCAGCATCATGAACGTCGATAGCCTGAATCGCCTCGGTTCCCATCAGGATCGCAATGTTGATATCCGTTACTGGAACGACGATCAACAATCCGTCAGCGCCTCTTTGTCACAAGCCGAACTGACCGCGCTCACCGCGGAGCTGATTTTCCCGCTGGCGGAAGTCCCGCAGGACAGCATTGTGGAGCAGGTCGATTTGCTTGATTTCCCGGGTTACCGCGGACGCCTCAAAATTGACAAGCTGGAAGATGCCGGCCAGGGCGGGCTCAACCCCATCTCGCAGTTACTGCTGCGCGGTAAAGTGGCCTATCTTTTCGAGCGCTACACCGATAACCAGGAGATGAATGCGCTGGTGGTGTGCGCCAGTGCCGCCAAGCAGAGCGACGTGGCCGATGTCGGCCCGGTGTTAAACCGGTGGGTTGAAAAAACTCAGGGTAAGGCGGGTGAACGCAGCGGCGCCCCGGGTCTGTTCTGGGCCATCACGATGTGTGACAAACGCATCAGCGACAGCCTGGAACATACTGACACTCAGCTAAAAATGGGCTGGGAAGATATGTTGCATATCACCCTGCGCGAGCGTTTTGCTCATTACGAATGGCTCCAGGAGTGGATGCCAGGGAAACCGTTCCAGAATGTCTTCCTGGTGCGTAAACCGGGGATTGATAATCCCTTCCTGGACCTGGTGCGTGAACCCGGTCAGGAGGTACTTAAAGAAGTGTCCCTGGCTGAACGCTATCACGAGGTGCTCGACAGAATGGGCAATACCTTTATCGATGGCGAGCTGGTGCGGAAATATCTGGCCGAACCGCAGGATGCATGGAAGGCGATGCTGACGCTGAACGATGGCGGGATGCGTCGCCTCACCGAAGCCCTGCGCCGCGTTGCTCATCTGGATTTCAAACTGAAGCGCCTGAATCAGCAGTTAGTGCAGTGCCGCCATGAAACCGGCGATCAACAGCTTGGCCGCTGGTACGAACAGGGTGGCGAAGATCAGCGGGCGAAGAAACAGGCGATTGCCAAAGATCTGTGGCAGGGGTTATCCGCCAGTGCGCACAGCATCGGTGAAATGATCAGTCGCCTGGAACTTCCCACGCCTGAACTCAACAACATCTATCTGAGTATTCGCCATGAGGATGAGGCATCCGCGGCGGCCGGTGACCCGCGCCCCGTTCAGGTGCTGGCGAGCAATCCGTTTGGCGATAATCCGTTTGGCAGCAATCCGTTTGCCAGCGATCCCTTCTCCGGTTCAGTGACGGCGGAGGTGGCCGCCGTTGCCGACACCGCGCCTGCGTCTGTAAGGGTGAGCCAGGAGGACGAGTTCGCCCATCAGGCCTTCAAAGCCTGGGTGGCTCATCTGAGGGAGTTACCGCAGCAAACGGCCCACTGGTCCGCCCTCGGCCTGAACAGCGAACTGATGAATCTGCTCACTGAAGAGTTGATTGCGGCCGCCACTCGCCTCGATCTGGAGGGCACCCTGAAACATGCGCTGGCGGGTCAGGAGCAGGCAGATACCCATCATGACCAGCTGAGGGCGCGTCAGGTGCTGCGTACCCAGCTGGCGATGCGTGATTTTATTGCCTGGTTCGGCTATCTCTCTCTGCCGGAAGAGCAGGTGCCCAACAGCTATGTGGGTGAGAAAAAGAAAGTGTTTGCGCGTCAGACACCGCTGACCGGCGATGCGTTACCTCAGCTGGCAGCCGTGGCACCGCAGCCCGGTGTGGCCTGGATGGGTGACTGGTTATCGGCCTTGATGACCGTCATTCTGGACAACGCCGGTCACAGCGCCACGCGCGATATCTCCTTCGAACATAACCAGCAGCTGGGTCAGATTATCCGCCAGTTGAAACAAGAGAACACCCCATGCTAGCTAAAATCTTTGCCTGCCAACCGGCAGCGCCGGGTACGGCACAACTGATGGTGCGCCTGCGCGGCGAGCAGGCCATCCTGTCTGACCTGACCTTTATTCTTTGCAACAACGAGCAGGATTACCTGCAACCTGATGGCAGATGGGGGGCGGCACAACACTGGTTTACCGTCGCTGGCGGCTATGCGCTGGCAGGCGGCAGTGGTTTTCGTCTTGGCCCAACGATCCTTGACCCACTGCTGGCCAATGCCAGCCAGGTGCAAATCCAGGTCAAACTGGCCTCAGGTGAAGTGCGTAACACCACGCTCCAGCTGGCGCGCGATGAGCTGTTCTCGTCGGAGGCGCGTGGCCAGACCGGCAACTACAGCAGCAGCAGCGTGCTGCCCACGCCGGAACCGGTGTCCCCGCCGGTAGCCGCCCCGGTTGCCCCGCCCGTTGTCCAGCCTGCGCCCACGGTTGCCGTGTCTGCTGCGGATAAACCCAAAGGGAAAAGCACGCCATCCCGTGTACCGCTGATCGCCATTATCGCCGGTGCCGTGCTGGCCCTGCTGCTGATCGCCGCCGGGCTCTGGTGGTTCCTGGGGCGCGATACTGCCACCCCTGCTGCTGCCGATGCGCAACAGGAAGCCACGTCCGCCGCCGCGGTGCCGCCAGCGTCGGCCACGACGGAACCCTCTTCGGCACCTGCGGCAGGCGCAGAAAAAACGGCAGAGACCACCGCTGCCAGCACCTGTACCGTTGCTAACCTGAATAGCCAGAAAGAGCTCGATTTCGTGCAGGGCTGTGTTGAGCAGAAGCTCGACAGCGAGGCGTTACTGACCATTATTCAGGCCGCCAAAGAGGCGAAGAAATGCGGCGTGGCACAGCGTTTGTATGCCAACCGCGCACAGGGGGGTGACAGTAAGATCGCCATCGCTTACGCCCGTGAATACGATCCTGAATCCCATCAGCCGGGCGAGTGCTTCAAAACGGCGGATAAAGACACGGCAGCCTACTGGTACGAGACCGCACTGCAGGCTGAACCGGACAATAAACAGGTCAAACAACGCCTTGAGGAGCTGGAAAAATGATCCCTTCCCCGATGTTGCGTCTGGCGCTGCCGCTGTGTGCCCTGCTGCTGTCCAGCCATGCGCTGGCCGCTGATGGCGATAAACCGCTGCTGCAGGAAGGGAAAAAAACCTTATTTCAGCGAGTACTCACCACGCCGGGTTGCACTCTGAGCAACGCTGCTGGCGAAGCGAAAGGCACGATACAGCCCGCCTTCAGCAGTCTGTACGTTTACCAAAAAACAGAGGTGAAGGGCGCAAGCTGGATCGAAGTCGGGCCCGACAGCTACGGCAAAAAAATCGGCTGGTTACCCCAGGCCTGCACCGTTGACTGGAAAATGCAGCTGACCCTGGCCTTCACCAATCCGGCCAACCGCGACCGCCTGCTGTTTTTCAAAGAGCGAAAAAGTCTGGACGATATTCTCTCCGCAGCAGACCCGGTTTCTCTGGTTGCACCGCTGCGTGCCAAACTGAAGCGTGACGGCCATGCAGACGGGGTACAGGCCCAGGAACCGGCGTTATTTGTCGATCTGCAAAAGCAGTTTTACCTGCTGCCGATCCTCAGCGGTGAAGAGGTGATGACAGAAGAGGGCTTCTATACCCGCCTGCTGAACGTCGCTTCGGTGAGTAAAGCCGACGCCACCGCCGCCGCCGCCAAAGAAGAAGAGAGCGTTAACAAAATCAAAGGGTTCAACGCCTCGGTGGTGTTTGTTATCGACTCCACCATTTCAATGGGACCGTATATCGATCGCACCAGGGAAGCGGTGAATAAGATCTACGATAAAATCAAACAGGAAAATCTGGGGGAGCAGGTGAAATTTGGTCTGGTGTCCTATCGCTCAAACACCAAAGCGGTGCCGGGCCTGGAATTCAGCACCAAAATCTTCGCCGATCCCAATCAGGTGAAAGATGGCCCGGACTTCCTGAAAAAGGTCGCCGACCTGAAAGAAGCCAAAGTCTCCAGTTCGCTGTATGACGAAGATGCCTATGCCGGTGTGATGTCGGCTATCGACGACATCGACTGGAGCCCGTTTGGCGCCCGCTACGTGGTATTAATCACCGATGCCGGTGCCATTGAGGGCAGCAATAAACTGTCAGGTACCGGTCTGGATGCCAGCCAGCTGCGCCTGGAGGCGGGCAATCGTGGCATCGCCATCTATACCCTGCACCTGAAAACCGCCAGCGGCAAAGATGACCACGCTAAAGCAGAAAGCCAGTATCGCGATCTCTCTAACTTTGACAGCACGCAGTCCAACCTGTACCAGACGGTGGATGCCGGCGATCTGTCCGTCTTTGGTCAGCAGATTGATGCCCTGGCCTCTGCCATTACCGCGCAGGTGAAGTCCGCCTATATGGGGGATGCAGCCATCGGCAGTGCGATCTATGCCAAAGATGATGGTAAGAAGCTGACGCCCGAGCAGAAATTACTGCAGGATACGGCGCTGATTGGTCATGCAATGCAGCTGGCCTATCTCGGCAAAAAGAACGGCACCCAGGCACCGTTGGTGTTTAAAGCCTGGATCAGCGACCGTGACCTGATTAAGCAGAATATCCCCACCACGGATGTGCGGGTGCTGCTGACTAAGGGACAGCTAAGTGATTTAAGCGATGTGGTCAGTCAGATCCTGCAAGCCGCGAACGAGGGCATGATCTCTCCGGCAAAAATGTTTGAGCGTTTACGTACTGTCGCCGCCACTATGGGCGCCGATCCTAACCAGCTTAAGCAGCAGGATAATACCAAAATCAACGATCTCGGGGTGCTGGGCGAATATCTCGCCGACTTACCTTATCGCAGCGACGTGTTGAATCTGGACGAAGAGACATGGAAAAGCTGGGATGGGCTGTCGCAGGAGAAATTTATTCGCACGCTGTCGGCCAAGTTGCGCCACTACCAGAAATATAACGCCGATGTTGATCGCTGGGTTGAGCTTGCCGCTGGCAGCGATCCGCGCGATCGCGTCTACCCGGTGCCGCTGGAAATGATGCCCTGATGCTGCACATTGAGGACCTGTGTATTGTCCGGGGGCAGGGAAGCCAGGCCCACCGTGTCTCGCTGCCGCAGCTGGCACTGCGGCCGGGCGAGGTGATGGCTGTCACCGGCGAAAGCGGCTGTGGTAAAAGTACGCTGCTGGAAGCCATCGGCTTATTGCTGCGCCCCAGCCACATCGGGCGTTTTATGTTGAGCCAGGCGAGCGGGCAACGGGATGTTGCCGCCTTGCTCAATGGCGATCGTCAGGCGGAGCTGGCCGATATGCGTGCACGCCAGTTAGGGTTCGTCCTGCAAAATGGCGGCCTGCTTCCCTATCTGAACGTGCGCGACAATATCCGCCTGCCCTGCCAGCTGCTGGGCAAAACGCCCGACAAAACCCTGCTGAACCGGATTATCGACACCCTGAAACTGGGCCCTTTACTGGCCCGCTATCCGGCGCAGTTATCCTTTGGTGAAAGACAGCGAACCGCCTTTGCCCGGGCCATTGTCCATCGTCCCGCGCTGGTGCTGGCGGATGAACCCACCGCCGCGCTGGATCCTCACAATGCGCAGCAGCTGTTTAATCTGTTTATTGAGCTGGTGCGTCAGGAAGGGATGATGGCGCTGGTGGTGTGTCACGACTGGCCACTGGTCGAACGTTTCGGCTTACCTTGCCTGATCGCCCGCACCGATGCCCCAGCCGTGAATCCGGCCGATTCATCAGAGCCTGTCCAGGGGGAAACCCGCTTTGTCCTTTAACCGAACTCCGCTGCTTGCCCGGCTCGCTTTGCAGGACCTGTGGCACGACCGCACCATCTCCTTTTGCATCATTTCTTCGCTGGTGGCGGTGATAGCCCCTCTGCTGCTGCTGTTCGGCCTGCGTTTTGGCATTGTCAGCCAGTTACAGGACGACCTGGCGAAAGACCCGCGTAATCTTGAGATCCGCATGTTGAGCAGCAACAGCTATGACCAGGCCTGGATCGAACAGTTGCAACAGCGGCCCGACGTGGGCTTTGCTATCGGGCAGACGCGTTCGCTGAACACGCTGGCCGATCTGCAAACCGACAGCACCCATTTTATCGAAAGCGCCGAAGTGATCCCCACTGCGTCAGGTGACCCGTTACTGGGCAGCCTTATCCTGCGTCATGACAATGAGGTGGTGTTAACCCAGGAAGCCGCACGCAAGCTTGCCGTCAGCGTCGGGGAGACGATCGATCTCCGGGTGAACCGCCTGTTTGAAGAGCGCCGCGAGTGGGGGCGTCAGCGTCTGACCGTGGTGGGTATTTTACCGGCTACCTACTTCAATCGCCCGGCCATCTTTACTCGCCCGACCCTGTTACTGATGCTGGAACATTTCCGTGACGGCTTCGCTACCCCGGCCCTCGGCGTCAGCAGCGGCAACCCCCTCAGCGACATGTCACCGCGCTATGCCCGCGCCCGACTGTACGCCAAAGATATTGATCAGGTGGCCGGTCTTGAGCGCGATCTCCGGGCGCAGCGCATCGAAACCGCCAGCCGCCTGGCAGATATTGAAAATGTGAAAAGCATTAACCGGGTGCTGGGGGTGATTTTTAATACCATCGCCGCGACGGCCCTGATCGGCTGCATCGCCTCGCTGGTGGGCTCTTTTATCGCCAACGTCGATCGCAAACGTAAGCATATCGCTGTCCTGCGCCTGCTCGGCTTCACCGGCCCGGCCGTCGGCCTCTACGTGATGATACAGGGCTGTCTGCTCAGTTTGCTGGCGTATGTCGGTGGCTACAGCATCTATCTGATTGCCAGCCAGGTCTTTAACCGGGCGCTGGCGGGTAGCCAGGCCACGGGGCAGATGCTGTGCAAAATCACGCCGATGCATAGCCTGCTGGCCATGGCCCTGACGGCGGTGGTAGCGCTGCTGGTCGCCAGTATTGGCGCTTACCGTGCCATCCATATTGAACCCGCGCAGAGTCTGCGCGAGGTGTGATGCTGCCACCCTTATTTTCTTATTACTGATTAGCGGAGACTGTTCGTGACCTTTACGCCTTCCTCATTGTCATCCTGGCTGTTTCTGGCTTTGCTCGCCAGTGCCGCACCTGCCCTGGCCGAGCCCTGGACAGGCGATAGCTACAATCCTAAACCTGATGATGACGATATCATTCTGCCGATGCCCTGCGAGGGATCGATGGCTTTTCGCCGGGTCGAGATTCCCCTTGCTGGCCCCCTTGATGACCTGCCGATCACGCTGGGGCAGGATGGCGGAGAATGGGGCTTTGTTGAACACAGCTATCCGGCTTTTATCGCCGGGAGCTTCTCCGATGCCGGTAAGAGCAAAGGCCGTTATTACCTGATGGCAAAATATGAGCTTACCGCATTGCAATATCAGGCACTGACGCAGGGAACCTGCCCCACGCCGTCGCGTAAACTCAGCGTGCCGGAGACCGGTATCAGCTGGTTTGATGCGGTCAGCGTGGCGAATAAATACAATGAATGGCTACGCAGTAATGCGGCCGATAAACTGCCGAAAGAAGACGGTATCGCTGGCTTTTTACGCCTGCCTACGGAGGTGGAGTGGGAGTTTGCTGCCCGTGGCGGACTGAAGGTCAACAGCGCGGAGTTTCGTGATGTCCATTATCCAATGGATGACATGAAAAACTTTGAGTGGTATTCCGGTGCGCAATCGTCCAATGGCAAGGTGCAGCTGATCGGGCGTCTCAGCCCGAATCCTCTTGGCCTGCATGATATGTTGGGCAATGTCTCGGAGATGATGTTTACCCCGTTTTATCTCAATAAACTCAATCGCCTGCACGGTCAGGCTGGGGGCTTTGTGGTGCGCGGGGGCAACTTCCAGACCAGTGCAGCGGAGATCCGCAGTTCGGCGCGCAAAGAGGTGAACTATTACGACAGTACCAGCCCTGCGACCAGTAAAACCACCGGGCTGCGTCTGGTGCTGGTAGCCCCCGCGATGACCTCAACGGGCCGGGTTAAGCAGCTGGAAAAAAGCTGGGCTGCGCTCGGGGCAGACAGTAGCGGTGCAGATAAGAAAAAAGATGAAGCGAAAGACACCGTCAAAGCACTGGGAACGCTGGCCTCAGGGGTAGATGATGCCGCACTGAAGAAAAAGCTCAATGACCTGGAAAGTCAGCTGCGGGCCAGCAATCAGCAGCAGCAGGAAGAGCGCGCGCAATCGATCCGCGCCAGCCTTAACCTGGGATCGTTCCTCTGCACCAAGCTGCAGGATGATGGTCGCTTCCTCGATTTCCTCACACATAACTATGAGGCGCTGTGTAAGGATAAAGACAGCAGCGATCAGAACTGTGCTATCCGTAAAACCAAACTGGGTGAGCAAACAAAAAGTTTACAGCAGGTGACCAGTTACTACGCCAGTAGCCTGGTAGATTCGGCGACCTTATATGGGCAGGAAGGGCTGAAACATGAGGTTGGCGTCTTTGATCAGATGCTGACCCTGAACAAGCGTCTGTCCGGGCTCAAACCTTTCCTGGCCGCACACTGGCAGAACCAGCAGAAATATCTGGAGAACGGCAAGATTGATACCGCCGGCTGGCTGGAAAGCTGCAAGAAAATTTAACGCCTTTACTTGAGGCCTCGCCAGGGTTGTGTTAATCGCACAGCGGATAGCAGGCCTCATCTCTTCAGCAACAATTAGAAAATCATTTTTTTACTATTTATAACCCTCCTCAATTAGCCGTACCTTCCCTTGTTTATAAATATTCAGCTTATTAATTATTCCACTAATAAGCTCAGGCTAAACCAATAGCCATGAGTTTTATCGTTTTACTCATATACAAGGAGGACGTATGGCTCAGGATATTTTCATTACATTTAAGGGGATTGAGGGTGAATCTCTGGATTTTTCACATAAAGGTGAGATTGAGGTTATACGCTGGAAATGGGCCGTCAGTCAGCCTGCCAACATGCACTCAGGAAGCGGCGGGGGGGCCGGAAAGTCGACCGTCGGCGATCTGTACTTCGATCACCGCCTCGATAAAGCCAGCCCCAATCTTCTTCAATACTGTCTTACTGGCAAGCACATACCGGAAGTCGTGCTGACCGTTCGCAAAGCCGGCGGCTCTCCGCTGGAGTATCTGCGTGTGACCTTAGAGGAGGTGATCATTACCCGGGTTGAGTCTTTCGGTTATGACACCATGCGCAGTCCGCGAGAAAAGGTCGGGTTATCATTCTCACGGGTGAAAATGGATTATGTTTTGCAAAATGCAGAGGGCGGAATGGCAGGCACGGTTTCCATGGGGTATGACATTAAAGCCAACGCCATTATTTGATTTTTGTAACCTAAGGAAGGGACTTATGCTTTATATCGACGAGGGTGGTTATATTGATGCAGAACGCATCATCCTGAAAATATTCAATAATATTGAGCGTGGAAAGATGGATGCGGTTAATGGCATCGTTGTGCATCAGACCAATGCGCCGACAGCCAGCAGTACCTTTCACAGTTATCAAACGAAAGGCGCCACCGGCGCTCACTTCCTGATTGACAGAGATGGCACCATCTATCAGACCGCTTCGTTATTCCAGATCACCTGGCATGTGGGAAAATTACAATCCCGCTGTTTTCTGACCAAAAAATGCGAACCGACGGATTTTCAAAAAGTGGCTGAACTGGAAAAGTCATGGAGAAATTCTGACAAAGTGCATCAGATTGAGAAATTGAAAAACTACCCTGACCGATTCCCGAGCAATGTTGATAGTATTGGGATTGAGATTGTGGGTGAGTCAGTAGAGGTTAAGAACAAAAAAACGGGTAAAGACGAATATATCTATGAGGCAGTCAATGCGCGACAAAATGACTCTTTGACATGGTTAATTAAAGAATTATCTGAAACACTCAACGTCAGTATGAATGAAATATATCGTCATCCGGAAATAGGAAGAAAAAACGAAACGGAGGCTAGTACAGCACAATGGTAAAATTTAAAAAATCATTTAGTGTTGTCTTATTCATCTTCTTCTTTATTTCAACGCAAGCACAGGGAAGAGAAGTCAGTCAACTTGACGTTGAAGGGATAGGATTACATTACGATGGACGTACAGACAAAAATGAAGAAGAAGCTTGTAAGGTCTTCAGGCCGACGAATAAACAGATGATCCGTTTTTTCAACCAGGCTAAAGAGTCAAAAAAAAGTGGGAACCTGCTTCATGAATACTATTCACCTTGTGTTTCTACTGGCGAAGTAAAATTCCAAGATGGTTCTTCCGGGCACTGGACGGTGCAATCCAGCGGTCTGGGGCTTGTAATCTTCGATAATGGAGAGGCAGCCACTTTCTTTCTAAAAGACAACCAATGGACCGATCCTTATGCCTGCACCTATGGCTTAGGTGATGATCCAATATGTTAAATAAACCAATGATAAAGGGTCGTTCGGAAAAGATGATCGACCCCTACGAGAAATCGCAATCGCGTTGGGTTTTTAAAACCGACAGCGAGTACGATTTTGCGTGGAGGGGGCCAGCTTGAGGTAAGCCGGGCGTCACGCGCCAGGACGGCGCGTGTCGAGGCCCGCATGGATGCGTCTTTTGCCGATCCGGCGTGCTCAAACTGGCCCCGGACCTGACGCCGGATGAGCAGCCACTCCTGTTTGTGATGCAGACCTGGCCCGTGGTACACACCATCCGCCCGGGCCGATCGGAAAAGATGATCGGCCTCTACATCATTCCTGAACTCTCCAGGATGTGATCCCCGCAGCAAAAATAGATACTCAGGTTTATATAAAATGAAACATCGTTTCATTTTGTTGAGTTTACCCCACTTTGCCGTTAAGCTGCCTGTATCAGTTTTGGTATCGGGCACTGTCCGCACACTTTAGGGTCACGGCAAGCGCCTGAACATGTTTGGTCAAACTCAAGGAAATAACATGATTCTGGATAATTTCTCCCTGTCGGGAAAAGTGGCGGTGGTGACCGGATGCGATACCGGTTTAGGCCAGGGCATGGCGCTCGGCCTGGCGGAAGCGGGCTGCGATATTGTCGGTATCAATATTGTCGAACCCACAGAGACCATTGAACGCATCGCGGCAACCGGGCGTCGTTTCCTCAGCCTGACCGCCGACCTCAGTGACACCAAAGTGATCCCGGGATTGCTGGAGCGCGCAGTCGCCGAGATGGGCCACCTGGATATTCTGGTGAATAACGCCGGGATTATCCGCCGTGAAGACGCCATCGACTTCAGTGAAAAGAACTGGGATGACGTGATGAACCTGAACATCAAATCCGTGTTCTTTATGTCGCAGGCGGTGGCAAAACAGTTTATCGCGCAGGGAACAGGCGGGAAAATTATTAACATTGCGTCGATGCTCTCTTATCAGGGGGGTATCCGTGTGCCTTCTTATACTGCCTCGAAAAGCGCGGTGATGGGCGTCACCCGTCTGCTGGCGAACGAATGGGCGAAGCACCAGATCAACGTCAACGCGATTGCACCCGGCTATATGGCCACCAACAACACTCAGCAGCTGCGCGCCGATGAAGCCCGTAGCGAAGAGATCCTCGGCCGCATCCCGGCCGGGCGCTGGGGCCTGCCAGCCGACCTGATGGGGCCGGTGGTGTTCCTCGCATCTACAGCATCTGACTATATTAATGGCTACACCATCGCCGTCGACGGCGGCTGGCTGGCGCGTTAATACCCCCTAATTCACTGATGTGCAGCGGGCGATCCCGCTGCACCCAAGAGGACGTTAAAATGAAAATTGCACTGATGATGGAAAACAGCCAGGCGGCTAAAAACGCGATTATCCTGAAAGAGCTGAACGCGGTCGCCGGGGAGAAAGAGTACCCGGTGTATAACGTTGGCATGTCAGACGAGCAGGATCACCACCTGACCTATATTCACCTGGGGATCATGGCCAGCATTCTGCTGAACTCGAAGGCGGTGGACTTTGTGGTGGCGGGCTGCGGCACCGGGCAGGGCGCGCTGATGTCGCTGAACCTGCATCCGGGCGTGATCTGCGGTTACTGCATTGACCCGGCAGACGCCTTCCTGTTTGCCCAGATCAACAACGGCAATGCGCTGTCGCTGCCGTTTGCCAAAGGATTTGGCTGGGGTGCCGAGCTGAACGTGCGCTTTATCTTCGAAAAAGCCTTTAGCGGTGCGAAAGGTCAGGGCTATCCGGCCGATCGTAAAGAGCCTCAGGTACGCAATGCCGGCATCTTAAATCAGGTGAAAGCCGCCATCGTTAAAGAGAACTACCTGGATACACTGCGCGCTATCGATAAAGAGCTGGTAAAAACGGCGGTCTCCGGCGAGCGCTTCCAGAAATGCTTCTTCGAGAACAGCCAGAACAAAGAGATCGAAAACTTTGTGCGTGAAATCCTCGCATAACGCGCTCTCTTTCTTCAGGCATAAAAAAACCGGTGCTGAATCAGCACCGGTTTTTTATTGGGCACGATAACTTATAAAAAGTCCTGCCGCTGCGGGGTAAAGGTGTCTAACAGCACGCCTTTTTCCAGGCAGATGCAGCCGTGAACAATGTCCGGCTTTTTATACAGCGTATCGCCCGCGCCGACTTCGTGAGTTTCATCGCCGATGGTAAAGCGGAAGCGGCCGGAAAGCACATAGGTAAGCTGCTCATGCACATGGTTATGCATCGGGCCGATGGCCCCGGTCTCAAAGCTGACCTCCACCGCCATCATGCTGCCGCCGTGGGCCAGAACGCGACGGCTCACACCATCGCCCAGGTCTTGTAAGGGTCTGTCTTGCTTGTAGATAAACACGGTTTAATCCTTCCTTAATGAGTGGCGCAGGGCGTCCGGGATCTCCGCCAGATAGAGCGCGGGCAGCCCTTCGTAATCCGTGGTGAACAGTACGTGGCGATCGTCCGGCGAGAAAGAGGGGTGCGGATGGGTTACCTGGCGGTCACCGTCCAGCACCTGCCAGGAACTGTTATGTGCAGCCAGCGGCGCGTACTGGCGCGTTTGGGCGTCGAACAGGTATAGCCACGGGTCGTTCTCAATCGTATGGCTGGCGGTATCTTTCACATCTACCGGTGTACCGGAGCCATCGCCGACCAGCAGTGTGCCGTTATCATTGCTCATCAGATGCGAGCAGGCAGGCATGGTCATCAGGCTGATGTCTTCCCCCGTTTGCGGGTCGAAGCGGCGAATATGGCGGTCGTGCTGGCCCTTCAGATAGGAAACATAGATCAGCGCAGAGCCGTCCGGCACCCAGAACTCATGAGTGCAACTCTCCCCTGGCGCGTGTTCTTTCACTTTACGCACGTTGCTGCCGTCTTCATTCACCAGCCACATACGCGCATCCACCAGATCGTGCGGGCCTTCATGGCAGAATGCCACGGTGCTGTCGTCAAACGGACGATAGATCGGGTGCCCCAGCCACTCATTTTTCTCGTGGATGACGTGAGACTGGCCGCTGAGCAAGTCGATGCGCAGCAGGCGGCAGTGCGGGTTACTGTGGTAGAACGACTGGAAAATGGTCCAGTCAGAGAGCGGCGTCCAGTCCTTGCGGTCGATCTCAATCCCTACCAGGCTGGTGCACTCGCTGTTGGCCACCCAGGTGCCGTAACCGACCCAGGCATCCGGCACCTGATAGACGGTTTCCTCACTGAAGTCAGCCAGCGTAACGCGTTGCAGCAGGCGTTCATTTTTTACGTAATAAAGGTGCTGGTCATCCGGCGACAGGAAACCGCCGAAGGTGTTATCGCCGGCGCCCTCCGTCAGCTGTACCGCCTTCTGCGACTTCAGGTCGAGCAGGTAATAGTTACGATGACCGTCGAACTCTCCGGCAAACAGCAGCTTGCTGCCGTCGCGGGTAAAGCACTTCTGATAGAAGTAGTTACGGTGGCACAGCACATCAGGTGGCGTTAAGCGCGTCACCCGGGCGCCGGTCTGCGCATCCTGAACGGTGTGGAAGTTGAATTGGATCTGAGAACCTTTTGCCATGATTCACTCCATCGGTGGCCATGAGTGTCGCTCTGTGTTGAGCGCCTTCATTTAATTGAAATGCTGTTTCATAAATATGAAAACACATTACCACCGTGGAGAAGGCTACGGGGTCAGTCGCTGCCAGAAATGCAAAGCCGATCACAAAACAGCCGTTTTTTGTTCAGAAAAGCGGGATAGATGGCGCAGGTAGTGGGACGTTTTTTTCTTTTCTCACCGGGATGCTTCGGACAAATTGTTATATTTAAGTGTCTGTATTGTAGTAAAAATAACAGCTATTTCATCATTTTTACGCGGCATCACGGTGGGCCAGGTGAGGCTGGCTTAGTCGTTTTATTGATAAGAATGTTACATGTCTCGCAAATCTGTCTGAGAAATCACCGCCCGCTGTTTTAACTGTGAGTTAATTCACATCTATTCAGTGGGGAGATCTATATAAAACACCGTATCTATAAAAATAAAACAACGGTTCATTTTTATAAAATCTCTCTGGGCGGGGCTCACATGAACGTAGAAAAACCAATTCTCTTCAGACATCAGCTGGCATACGGCGGTGGTAATTTACTCGGTAGCGGGGCGCTGGCGATTGCCGGTATCTGGCTGCTTTACTTCTATACCACTTTTTGCGGGCTGACGCTGTTACAGGCGTCGGCGATCTTCTCTGTTGCCAGCATCATCGATGCGATCAGTAATCCGCTGATGGGCTATCTTTCGGATAACTTCGGCAAAACCCGCCTCGGCAAACGCTTTGGCCGCCGTCGCTTCTTTATCTTACTCGGCATCCCGCTGATGATGGTCTACCCGCTGCTGTGGGTGGAAGGCTTCGGGTTCTGGTACTACCTCTCAACCTACGTGCTGTTTGAGCTGATCTACACCTCGGTGATGGTGCCTTATGAAACCCTCGCCACTGAGATGACCACCGATTTCTCGGCGCGCTCGAAGCTGACCGGCTACAAGGCGATTTTCGGTAAGGTGGCCAATTTCCTCGCGGCATTTATCCCTGGCCAGTTCATTCTCATTTACGGTAAAGAATCTGCCGAGCCGTTCTTCTTCACGGCGCTGACCTACGGCGTGATTTTATGCGTGGCGATGATCATGCTGTATATCTCCTCCTGGGAACGCCCGGTAGAAGAGACGACGCCGGTCGATGAGAAGAAAATGACGCTGGCGAAAACCATGCTGACGCTGGTGCGCGATATGAAGTCGACCTTCCATCTGCGCGTGTTCCGCAAACATCTGGGTATGTACCTGTGCGGGTTCGGCGCCGAGTGGCTGTTCGCCTCGGTCTTCACCTACTTCATCATCTTCGTGTTGCAGTACGACCCGGCGATGGTGGCGGGCCTGAGCAGCCTTAACTCCCTGTTACAGCTGTTCTCCACCGCGATCTTTATCGGCATCTGCGTCAAGCACGGTTTCAGCAAACCCTACATTCTGGCGCTGGGCATCGTGGTGTTCTCCGTGGTGTGTTACAGCCTGCTGCACTTCCTGCATTTGCCGCAGCAGTACGCCACCGCCGCCATGCTGGGCATCACCGTGGTATTCGGCATTGGTACGGGCGGCGTCTACTACATTCCCTGGACGGTCTATACCTTCCTGGCGGATATCGATGAAGCCTTTACCGGCCGTCGCCGTGAAGGGATCTACGCCGGTGCCATGACCTTTTCCGGCAAGCTGATGCGTTCGATCATTGTCTTCGCGATGGGCGCCATCCTCAGCTTCTACGGCTTCCAGTCTAAATCTCAAACGCAGCCGGAAAGTGCTATTACGGCAATTGCGCTGGTCTTCTGTGTGGGCGTGATTGCGCTGGCGCTGATGGCGATGGTCTTCAGCCATCAGATGAAGCTGAACCGCAAAACGCACCTGGTGGTGTTGGGCGAAGTCGCCAGAATCAAATCGGGTGGGCTGATCGGGCATGTTCAGCCAGACGTGCGCTTAGTGATGGAAGAGCTGATCGGTTACCCCTATGAAGAGTGCTGGGGCAACAGCAAAGTGTGCCGCAAAATCTTCGATACCCCTGCCGTTGAACTGGTTGAGGAGCCTGCACCGAAACCGCTGGTGAACCGCACACAGCATCCGTAATACCCCGATTTAACACGCGATTTATCCACCTACCGACTGGCCGGAAAACCCGGCCAGCGGCGCCCTGCGCCTAAAGGATGAGAATGATTATGTGGGAACGTCAACTCTGTATTATCACGTTGTCCCTCGGGCTGAGCGCGCCCGTTGCGGCGGCGCTGCCGGAGCCTGGCACGCTGGTCTGGCACAGCATCACCTTTGGTCAGTCGACCGACGTTAATTTTGCCACCAACGTACTGGCAGACAAAATCGGCCGCAATGAAACCCTGCTGGCCGGGGGTAAGGCGGTGCCGGCAGAAGGCAGCCTGCTCACCACGCCCTTCACGCTGGAAAGCCGTGGCGGCAAGGTGGGGAACAGTCACGATGGTCTGACGTATTTCTATACGCGCTTACCGGCGGACGCCAATTTCCTGCTGGAAGCCGATATCACGCTGAATCAGTTCGGCCCGGAAAACGGGGCAAAACCGGCCGGGCAGGAAGGCGCGGGATTGCTGGTCCGCGATATTTTAGGCCCTGCACGCGCGCCCGCTGTTCAGCCGGGCATTGAAGAGTTACCGGCCGCCTCGAATATGGTGATGAATACGGTGATGGCGATCGGTGACAAGCTGCCCGTGGTGGCGCTGGTGGCCCGTCAGGGCGTGCAGCAGCCCTGGGGCAATACCGGCATCGGCATCGTGCGTGAGCCGTATCAATCGTTGAATACGCCACAGCATTTTTCACTGCGTCTGAGCCGAACAGACAGCGGGTTTGAGGTGGCGTATGCCCCTCAAGGCGGCAGCGCATGGAGCAGCAAAACGGTGGCGGGTGCAGACCGTATCACCCAACTGGATAAAACGCAGTATTACGTCGGCTTCTTTGCGTCACGTAATGCCAGCATCACGGTGAATCACGCCACGCTGACGCTCAGTGAGGCACATACGCAGCCCGGTGCGCCGTATATCGCGCCTGTGCTGCAATCGCGTATTGAAGTGATGTCATCCCCTCGCCTCACCAGGCGTGACGGCGTGTTCCAGCTGCGCACCAACGGCAACGGTCTGATCACTATAGAACGTGGTGACACCGTGCTGCTGCGCCAGAAAAGAGTGCGTGGCGGCGACGTAGTGGCGCTGCCGGTGAAGGTCACATCGACGCCGCGCGATCTTAAGGTCACCTTTACACCGGATAACGGCCAGCGCCTGACGCAAACGTACCCGCTAAGCCTGGCGCAGGTCAGTCATCCGGATACGTTATACGCTTCCGCGCAGGGGGCTGCGGATAACGATGGCTCACGTGAACATCCGCTGGATGTAGCCAGCGCCGTCAATCTGCTGGCGCCGGGCGGCACGCTGTGGCTGGCGGAGGGCGAGTATCCGGCCACGGTGATCCCTGCCACGGCCAGCGGCACCGGGCAGCACCGTAAAATGCTGCGGCCGCTGGGCGACAACGTGGTGTTTAACGGTCTGACGCTCAATGCCAGCTACTGGCATATTCAGGGCATCACCGTCACGAAGAAAAGTTTCCATATTGCCGGCAGTCACAACCATATCGACCGCGTCCGTGCTCATCATGCCGATGATACCGGCATCTGGGTCGCCTCACCGGATGGCATCGGCCGCGCGCTGTGGGCCAGCCATAATCTGATCAGCAACGCTGAGTCCTGGGGTAATCAGGACCCGGGACGGAAAAACGCTGACGGTTTTGCGGTGAAAATGCGTGTCGGTGAGGGCAACCACCTGGTGAACTGCTATTCCCACGACAATATTGATGACGGTTTTGACCTGTTCAACAAAATTGAAGACGGCCCGAACGGCAGCGTCACCATCGAAAACAGTCTGTCGGTAAATAACGGCAGCAACGGCTTCAAACTGGGAGGCGAAGGGCTGCCCGTGGCACATGTGGCGCGCAACAACATGGCACTGAACAACGGCATGGATGGCTTCAGCGATAACTTCAATCCTGGCGCGCTGATTATTGCAGGCAACCGGGCGCTGGATAACCAGCGGTTTAACTTCCTGTTCCGTCCGTCGCCTTACACCCCGCCAGATAAACAGGGCACGTTTAGCGGCAATATTTCTCTGCGTACCGTGCCGGGGAAATATGACGATGTGGTCAGCGGGAATACCGATGACACGAATGTTTTTTATCACGTGAAAACGAGTGAATTAATCAAAAGTACGATCCAAAAATAACATCAAACTCTCTGGGATACCAAAATGAAAAATAACAGACTGCTGCTCTGCGGTCTGCTGCTGGCCAGCGCCAGTAGTCAGGCCGTCACTCTCGACGTTCGCCATGAGTGGCTGGACGACAGTAAACAACACAAAGATCGATTCATGGTGTCACACCGGTTTGATAATGGCTTTGGTTTTTCACTGGAAGCCAAATGGAAATCGGGGGGCGATAATAAGAATAAAGCCTTTACCGATCTGGTGGATAGCGGTACAGAAAGTACCGTCAGTTATCAGTACAAAGTCACGCCCGCCTGGTTCCTGCAGCCGGGGTTCACCCTGGAATCCAGTTCGGATAACAGTATTTATAAGCCATTTTTAACCACCGGATACCAGTTTGAAAACGGTATTTATTTTAACGTGCGCTACCGTTATGAATATACGCGCTCGACGAAAGAAAATACGGATGATAAGAAAACGAACCGGGGTGAACTCTGGCTGGGTTATCGTCTGGCGGACTGGCGCTTTGAATATAACTATATTTATAAGCACAGTGACCAGGTGTTATACGACAACGACAAATGGGATTATGAGCAGGATCTGAAGGTGGCGTATAACATCAATAAGCAGTGGACGCCGTATGTGCAGGTGGGTGATGTTTCTGTCAGGAAAACCGCCGATGACAGGCAGACCCGCTTGCGCATCGGGGTTCAGTATAACTTTTAAAGCTCACGGCTGATGCGTTGCGCCCGCCGGGGTTCCGGTGGGCGCAACGTCTGATTTTCAGGTCTTTCACCGTCCCTGAAAAAATAACAGGAAAATTCGCTTTTTTTCGCCTCAAAATAGTATTTTTACTCATTGTCGCTATGACCTTGAACTGATAAGTTGCCACCGCGTTTGGGAACGCGAAAAACTCAGAAATCAAATGAATAACATGTTGAAAAATATAAAGGATTATATTTATGAAGGTTCTTTTTGTCGGAAGCGGTCTATCGGCCCAGCAGGCGCGTAGTGATAAATATCACGACCATATCAAAGTGTGCCTCAATAATGCCTGGCGTATCTATGAGGGAGGCGAGTTTGATTACTGGATACATCCTAATGATTTTCCGAAGGAGAATTTCCCTTCTTGCGTGAATTATCAACATGAGATCAGGCATGAAGAATACTCTGCGGTTATTCATGAAGGTGCCCGTCGTTTGGGTATTCAGGCGGATACAGGCTTTGATATTGAAATAAATATTGGCTACACCTCTTTTTTCCAGGGCCTGTACTGGATAATGCTGGGTTTATCGCCAGAAAGAATTGGTTTGCTTGGGTTTGACCACGACTATAACAAAAATAAAACGGATAAATGGGTCGCGGACGACAAGCCTAATATTCAGAATTTTTTTAATAATAAAAAAGAAAAAACCATAAAAGAGTGGGCGGATAATTATTTTCAGGGGTTTGAAAAAGACTTTTTCTATGGCCATGGTACGCCTGATCCAATGCGATATGGCCCGGAATATATCGAGAGAAAAATGGTCCTGGCGCAGGAGAATGCAAAAACCCTTGGGATCTCGATCGTCAACTATTCTGAGCGCGAATCGCCCTATAAAATATTTGAGCGTCATATTATTTAATATTCTTCTTTTCGTCATGCCGATTCTTGCTGCCGTCCGCCCGTTGCCGCAAGAATCGGATAAGTACTAATCTTTTGTCAGTATCCGGCTGATTTCATTTCCGTATCCCCTTACAGTCACGACGCCATCCAGCAGTTCCACCACCGCGTAAGGGACGTCTTCCGCGCCGTCGAGCATCCCTTTCATAATAATAAAATCGGTATTGTCGCGCCGCACATAGCCACCGCGATGGTCATGCCCGGTAAAGCAGGCACGTACCTGATAGCGGCACAGCAAATCAGCCAGTTCACCGCCATTCCACAGGATATGACCCGTATGCGGGGCCAGCGGATAGTGACCAAACACCACCACGGTTTCTCCCAACTGCTGGGCCTGTTGCAGCTGCGTTTCAATCCATGCCAGTTGAGCACTGCTCACCGCGCCGTTCCACAGCTCGGCCTGCGGTTGCTGACGGGCCACCAGGTCGGCCAGTATCGCTTTCGCCTGCTGACGGTCATCACCGTTGCCCTGATTGCAATACAGGCTGATGTCATTACCGTCGAACACGATAAAGCGGTAGCCTGCAAGGCGGAACTGATAATAGCTTTTCGGTAAGCCCGCTGGCGGCGTATGCGCCGATGTCAGGCGGTCAGAAATCACCTGCGCATCATGGTTGCCAATCACAATCGCATGCGGATGATGCAGTGTTTCATACAGCGGCAGTAGCGCCTGATAGCTTGACCAGTGGCGATCCACCAGGTCACCCAGCGTGACGACAAAATCGAGCGGCTTGCGGTTAAAGGTGGCAATCGCCTTAGGCAGCTTGTGCAGTGCATGGCGATAATAGAGATTTTTCGGCACATCTGCCTCCACATCAGCGTACTGCGGGTCGGCAATCAGGCCAAAGCGCAGCGTGCCGTCGGCGGGATGAGTGGAGCGCATCACCGGTGGCTGATACAGCATGGCCGCAGCGCCCAGCGCCTGACGTTGCAGAGAAGAAAGCGGGTGCGGTGTGGTTTCAAAAGACATATATCGCTCCGTTAGCGGATGCCGGCACGCATAAACGACTGAACAAACTGACGCTGGAAAATCAGGAACAGCACCAGCAATGGCAATGACGTCATCAGCGTTGCGGCCCCGACCAGCGCCCACTGTACCCCTTGTTCCGGGGCGGAAAACAGCTGCAAACCGACGGTAATGGGCCGCACGTTGACCGAGTCGGTGATCACCAGCGGCCAGAGGAAATCGTTCCAGTGGAAGCTGATCGACACCAGCGCAAACGCGATATACACCGGTTTGGCCAGCGGCACATAAATACGGCGCAGAATGGTCCAGCGGCTGGCACCTTCAACGATCGCCGCTTCTTCCAGCACCAGAGGAATACTTTTAAACGTCTGACGCAGCAGGAAAATAGCAAAGGCCGAAGCAAGATAGGGCAGTGCAATGCCCCACAGTGTGTCGCGCAGCCCCAGCGCGCCCACGGTTTTGTAATTGTTGAGGATCAGCACGTCGGGGCTGATCATCAGCTGTAGCAGGATCAGGGCAAACAGCAGACCGGAGAACTTGAGGCGAAAACGGACCAGCGCATAGGCAGCCATTGTCGCCAGCACCAGCTGGCAGATCACAATCATCAGCACCAGCAGCGTAGTGTTGAGGAAATAGCGGGCGAACGGTGCGGCGTGCCAGGCATCGATAAAGTTCTGCAATGTCAGCGGGGAGAACAGCACAAAGGTGCCCTGATCCGATGCAGGATGAATGGCAACCCAAACGGCCACCAGAATCGGTAGAAACCACAGCAGGGCGGCCAGCCAGATCGCCAGATTCAGGCACAGACGGCCCAGCGAAAACGACCGTGCGGGAAGCGTCATGGTCAGGCTCATTGGTAATGCGCTCGCTTATCCAGCAGGTGGAATTTGATTAAAGCAATCGCGCCGAGGATCACCAGCAACACCACGGTCATGGCGGAAGCGGCCGGTAAATCCCAGAAGCTGAAAGCGGTACGGTAGATGTAATAGAGCAGCAGACTGCTGCTGTTATTCGGTCCACCGTTGGTCATGGCGATCACCTGGTCGACGATGCGGAACGCGTTCATCGAGGCATTGATCAAAATAAACAGCGTGGTGGGCATCAGTAATGGCCACTGCACGCGGCGGAAGAAATAGCGGCGTGAGGCGCCTTCAATGTCTGCCGCCTCACTCAGCCGCGGGTCTATCTGCTGCAATGCCGCCAGATAGAAAATCATAAAGAACCCGGCCTCACGCCAGACGGAAACGGCCATCAGGCTCCAGAGCGCACTGTCGGGGTCCCCCAGCCAGTTGACGGGCGGCAGCGAAAACAGCGTCAGTAGCTGGTTGAGCAGGCCGAGCTGGGGCGTGTAGAAAAACAGCCACAGGTTGGCGATGGCAATCATCGGCAGCAGTGAAGGAATAAAAAAAGCGGCGCGAGTCAGCGCGCTGCCGCGCAGGCGGCGATTCACCGCCAGCGCCATCAGCAGGGCCAGCCACACCGCCAGCGGGATCGTGACCGCGGCATACAACAGGTTATTACGCAGCGACAGCATAAAAATGTCGTCATCCAGCAGTGCGGCGTAATTATCCAGCCCGACGAACCGGGCCGGATGCCCGTTGCGCGCCGCAGAGAACAGGCTCTCCCACATCGTGGCCACCGCCGGATAATGGGTAAACGTCAGCAGAAACCCCAGTGCCGGTAACAGCAGCAGGTAGCCATAAATCTGCATTGACAGACCCCGATTGCGGGCAGCCGGTGCCAGAGTGTGAAGAGAGCGCATAGGTGTCCGTTACTGGTAAGGTTTCAGCAAGCGGTCAGCCTGCTTCTGAGCCGACTCCAGCGCCTGCTCAGGGGTTTTCTCCTGAGTGACGGCGGCTTCAACCGCATGGTTCAGGGCATCCTGAATCTGCACGCTGTTGTAGGTCGAGAGTTCCGGTTGTGAATATTTCAGCTGCTCACGCGCGACCAGCGCCTGTGGCACCTGTTTGACGTAATCCTGCATCACCGTGGTGTCCCACGCGGCAGGTGAGGTCGCCACGTAGCCGGTGGCGATACTCCAGCGAGCGGCCTGCTCAGGTGCTGATACCCAGCGAATAAATGTCATCGCGGCTTTTTGCTGCTCAGGAGTGGCATTTTTGAACACGTAAAGGTTACCGCCGCCGGTCGGGCTGCCGCGCTGGGTTTTCTCCGGCAGCATGGCGACGCCGAACGGGAATTTGGCGTTGTCACGCACGGTGGTCAGGTTACCGGTGGTGGTCACCATCATGGCGGTTTTGCCGCTGATAAAGTCCTGAGGTGTGGTGCTCCAGGCAATTGCGCCTTTCGGCGACACGCCCTCTTTCTGCCCAAGGTTGGTCAGCCACTGCAAGGTTTCGACGTTGGCCGGGGTATTAAAGGCCACGGCTGTGCCTTTGCCGTTATCCAGGCGGCTGCCGTTGGTGGCCGCCAGACCCTGGAAGTTCCAGTAGCCGTTCGGCGTGGACGGGATCTCAATGCCCCACTGGCTGACGCCTTTGTCGTCTTTCACCACCAGTTTTTTACCGAAGTCGACCACCTGCTGCCAGTTAGCGGGTGGGGTTTCGCCGTCCAGACCGGCTTTCTCAAACGCCTGTTTGTTCCAGTACATCACTACGGTGGAACGCTGGAACGGGATGCCCCACACCTTGCCTTCGATATGGCGCAGGAATGCCGGATAGAACCCTTGAATCCACTTTTTGCCCTCGGCATCATTCGCCAGGTCGCTGGCCGCGGTAATCGCACCCGCGTCGATCAGAGAATAGGCTTCGATATCACCAATTACGGCCAGCTGTGGCGCATTGCCGCCACGAAACGCGGTCAGGGCTTTGGTCACTGTCGTGGCATAGTCACCGGTATAAACAGGCTGAATGCTGACATCCGGGTGCAGTTTTTCAAAGTCAGCGACCAGCGTATCGACGGTGTGGCTGATTTTGCCCCCCACGGCAATCGGGTAATACATCTGAAGTTTTACAGGGTCGGCCGCGAAAGCAGATGAGGCAGCACAAAGTAACAGGACAGACGTCAGGCGTGAGAAACGGAGAACTGGAGACATGGTTTTCCCTTGAGCGATAAAAGAGTGGTTAAACAGCATATTTTTGTTCTGACGGTAAAACGTTCTGTTCCGCGCCGTAACAGCGTTTGCCGCTGGCGCTGACAAAGAAATAGTGTTTGCTCGCAGACCATTGCAGCCCGACCTGGCTGTGCTCGCTAAAGCGCCTCATGCCGGCCACTTTGACGGTGATTGGCTCCTGACAGGCGGCGATTTGGCAGACCAGCAACGTGTCTGCGCCCATGTATTCGTAGCTGAGCACACGGGCAGTCAGAGCGGCATGTTCGGCTGAGGTCAGTTGAATATCCTCGGCGCGCAATCCGAGGCTCAATCCGGCTTCAACGCCGTACTGCACCACCGGGATCGGCATCTCGCCCAGGTAGTGATGGTTGCCTTCACGGCGCAGCGGGATGATGTTCATCGGTGGGGCTCCGATAAATTGCGCAGCAAATACCGTGGCCGGGTTGTTGTAGAGGTTATCCGGGGTGTCGTGCTGTTCGATGTTGCCGTCATTCAGCAGAATAATTTTATCGGCCATGCTCATTGCTTCGGTCTGATCGTGGGTCACGTAAAGCATCGTCAGGCCGAGCTTTTTCTGAATGGCGCGGATCTCGCGGCGCATGCTCTGGCGCAGTTTGGCATCGAGGTTGGAAAGCGGCTCATCCATCAGGCACAGTTTATTGTTGGCGATCACGGCACGGCCCAGCGCCACGCGCTGCTGCTGCCCGCCGGAAAGCTGGGACGGCAGACGGTCGAGCAGCGGTTCCAGCTCCATCAGGCGGCTGACATCGGCCAGACGTGAGGGAAAATGACGCTTATCTTCACCCCGGGCGCGCAGCCCGAACAGCAGATTTTCCCGCACATTCAGATGCGGGAACAGCGCGTAAGACTGGAACACCATCGACAGTTTGCGCTGTGAAGGCGGCAATGCTGTCACATCGGACTGCTGGAAATAGATCGCGCCACTGTCGGCCGATTCCAGCCCGGCAATGGTGCGTAGCATGGTTGATTTGCCACAGCCGGAAGGCCCGAGCAGCGCGATAAAATCACCCTCTGCCACCTCAAAGCTGATGTCGTTCAGCGCGGTTTTGGTGCCCCAGGCTTTGTGAATATGGTGAAGAGAGAGATAACTCATGCCAGCTGTGCGTCTTTGCAATAAGAAGTGGGCCTAAGCTAGCGGGACTGGATGAACTTTTTATTAACGCAGGATGACGCTTAGAAGACGGGGATCGCTGACGCCGGGCAGGGGGACGCCGCAGTAGCGTCCCGTCAGCAGGACACTGACGGGACGACAGGTTCAGACGCGGCGTTTTTCCTGACATAAGTAGCCGAAAGTCGCAAACAGGCAAAGTGAATACCCCAGCAGTTCACTGCCTTCTTCCGCCATGTTTTTCACCGTGCGGTTATAGCCATCCAGCATCAGATGTTCCCAGAGTTCGTGCATACCGAACAGCCGTGAGAAGACCAGAATTGTCAGCATCCCGGCAGACAACAGGCCCCATGCCGGTTGGCTCACAAAGGCGGCAAGACCCGGGATGATGCTACGTGGGTTACGCAGCGCGACTGCCACGCAGGCCAGGGTCACCGCAAGGGCAAACCAGAGCCAACAGCCGTGTCTGATCGTATCAAACAAAAAATCCAGCTCACGAATGAGCATGCAACTGAAGAAACCGGGCACCAGAATCATCACCGGCCGCTGCGCCGGAGAACGCCAGGCGCGATGAAAAAACAGACAGGCAATGACTGCCAGCATGATTTCCTGCGCCATTTCAGTCAATGAGGTTTCATGGACGGCATTATTCATCCAGACGACATCAGCAAAGAGCAACCCCATCATCATGCCAAGAAACAAAGCAGCGCCTAAAAATGTGAATATCTTATTTTTTATAATCGATAAATCAGTCGACATGTTACCCCCCGGTCAATATTGGGGGGCAATGATAGGGATGTTCCATAACAGAACTGGTCATTTTATGCGGTTGTCTTATATAGAGCACATAATGACATGTAATTTGCATTTTTTTAATTCAACTAATTGTTATGGATGGTATTTTTTCTCCTGCTGTTCAAACCAGCTGGCGGGAACGTTATGGGGAGGTTGACCAAGCTGCGCAATCCCCTGTTCGATAACCTGATCGGCCATCTGGTGCAGGGTGGCATGCCCTGCGGTCAGCAGACGGATTTGCACCCGTTTTTCAATCAGATAGACGCGGGCAAAATGCGGATCAAAATGAATAATTGAGCGGGTATTATCGATAATATCCGCCAGCTTGATGGTCTGCGCGTCAGCAGAGGCCTGTTGAGTATGGCGAAAATGGGCCAGCTTACGTGCGGTGCGGTTTTGTCCGGCAACGGCACCCTGGTTGGTCAGCATTTCAACCAGCGATGTCACCCGCTCGCCGAAATGGGTGCGGATATCCTCCAGCGTACTGCTGGTGTCTTCAACAGTATCGTGCAGCCAGGCCGCAGCCAGCATCTCTTCATCGTCACTGACGCTACGCACCAGTTCGACCACCGCAGCGGGATGCACGATATAAGGCTCATCGGTGTATTTTCGGCGTTGATCTGCTGCGGCATGGGCTTTGCTGGCGTAGCGCTGCGCCCGTTCTTCCAGAGTTTGCATCGTTTTTCTCCCTGCCTGTAAAGTCGCTTGCAATTGTATAGTGCGCTATCTATATTATTTTTCATGACTACAGATAAAGATGACAAAAAAGCGGCGGATGCGCCACTGTTGCTCGACCGGCAGCTGTGCTTCGCGATCTATTCCGCTAACCTGGCGCTGCATAAGATCTACCGGCAGCTGCTGGCCCCGCTGGATATCACCTATCCCCAGTATCTGGTGATGATGGTGCTGTGGGAGCGGGATGACGTCACGGTGTCGGAGATCGGTGAGCGGCTGTTTCTTGACTCTGCAACCCTGACACCGCTGCTGAAACGTCTGGAAACTGCCGGGCTGCTGCACCGTCTGCGTTCGCGTAAAGATGAACGTCAGGTGGTGGTGACGTTGACGGATAAAGGACATGAACTACGCCAGCAGGCGCGGGCTATCCCTGAATCAGTGATCGGTGCTACGTCCTGTGAGATGGAAAAATTACAGTCGCTAAAAGGCGAACTGGAAATTCTGCGCAATAATCTGAACGGCTAATCTGCCCTTGTTCTTTGAGTCAAAAAGCTTTATTAATATAAATAGTGTGCGATTTAATCGCGTGAAAACTAAAAAAGGAAACACACCATGTCGTTAGAAAAAGTTGTATACCGTGCAAAAGCAAAAGCCACCGGTGGCCGTGAAGGCCGCGCTACTTCTTCCGATGGCGTGCTGGATATCCAGCTGGGCCTGCCGAAAGAGATGGGCGGCGCAGGTGGCAATGTCACTAACCCTGAGCAGCTGTTCGCGGCGGGTTACTCTGCCTGCTTCCTCGGAGCGATGAAGTTTGTGGCGGGGCGTGACAAGTTCGCTATGCCAAAAGAGGCGTTTGTTGAAGGGGAAGTGGGTATTGGTCCATTGCCGACGGGCTTTGGCATTGAAGCGACCCTCAACATTCATCTGCCGGGCATGGACAGTGCTGAGGCGAAAAAGCTGGTCGATGCCGCCCATATCGTCTGCCCTTACTCCAATGCCACCCAGGGCAATATTGACGTGACGTTGAATATTATCAACTAAGCCGTCTGACCGGGGCTGTCGCCCCGGTTATCGTCATTCCTGCTGTATCTGATCCCACACTCTTGCATACCGTTCGCGGCACGATTCCGCACCTTCCTCTCAATGATACGTAAAATGCCGAAATTACATATCCTCACAGACTAACCCTGCTGAGTGTGTTTAACTACGCCCCCTGCGAAGGATTGTTACCCCTCATTTATCATCAGATTCCTCTGGTTATGGACGGCCTTAAGGTTTATCGGTATTGCGTCCGAACTCTGACGCCGTACCAGGGTCTGATTAGCGTTCAGATCGTGTTAGCAATTGTTTAGGTTACGCCAGGATTAAGGTCGAATGAATTCTATTAAATTGTTTACCCAGCAAAAGTTGTCGCTGTTGCTGGCTGTCTACATCGGGTTGTTTTTAAATCTTCCGGTATTTTATCGTCGATTTGATCCCTTCCTCGCTAAGTTTGAAATGATGCAATGGCTTTCAGCACTGGCAGAAGGGATGGCGGCGATCCTGCTGACCTTCTTCCTGTTACGTCTGCTATCGCTGGGTGGAAAAATGTTCTGGCGCGTTACCGCCAGCCTGCTGGTGCTGATCTCTGTCTCAGCCAGCTACTACATGGCTTTCTTTAATGTCGTTATTGGCTACGGCATTGTCGCTTCCGTGATGACCACCGATACCGACCTGTCTAAAGAAGTGGTGGGTTATCACTTTGTCCTGTGGATGGTACTGGTCAGTCTGATCCCGCTGGCGTTGATCTGGTGGAGCAGCCTGCGCATGACGCTGCTGGAGCAGCTTAAAACGCCCGGCCAGCGCATCAAGCCATTACTGACGCTGCTGCTGGCGCTGCTGCTGACCTGGGGCCCTATTCGCTATTTCGATAAGGTGCAGAGTGCCAATGAGAAGCTGACCAACGTTGACCTGCCGAGCTATGGCGGGGTGGTGGCGCACTCTTACCTGCCGTCCAACTGGCTCACAGCGGTCGGGCTGTTTGCCTACACCAGCTATGACGAAAAAATGGACAGCGATGATCTGTTCGATCCGGCAAAAAACTTTACCTATAAGGCGCCTGAAGGGCTGGATGATACCTATGTCGTGTTCGTGATTGGTGAAACCACCCGCTGGGATCATATGGGGCTGCTGGGCTATGAGCGTGACAACACGCCAAAGCTGTCAAAAGAGAAGAACCTGGTGGCGTTCCGCGGCGAGTCCTGTGATACCTCCACGAAACTCTCCCTGCGCTGCATGTTTGTGCGTGAAGGGGGAACGATGGATAACCCGGGACGCACGCTGAAAGAGCAAAATGTCTTTTCGGTGTTGAAATCGCTGGGCTTCAGTTCGGATCTGTACGCCATGCAGAGTGAGGTGTGGTTCTACAACAACACCAATGCTGACAGCTATGCCTTCCGCGAACAGATTGGCTCAGAGAAGCGTAACCAGGGGAAATCCGTGGACGATATGCTGCTGATCCCGGAGCTGAAATCGTCGATTGACGACCACCCGAAAGGTAAGCACCTGGTGATCCTGCATACTAAAGGCTCTCACTATCTTTACTCTCAGCGCTATCCGCGTGAATTCGCTCGCTACCAGCCGGAGTGCATGGGCGTGGATGATACCTGCAGTAAAGCGATGCTGATTAACGCTTACGATAACTCCATTCTGTATGTTGATACGATGCTGGACAGCGTGTTTGACCAGCTGCGTGATAAGAAAGCGATTGTGTTTTACGCCGCCGATCATGGTGAGTCCATCAGCGAAAACATGCACCTGCACGGTACGCCACGCAATATGGCGCCGCCGGAGCAGTTCCGTGTGCCGATGATTGTCTGGGCGTCGGATAAATATCTGGCAGACCCGGCCAATAAGAGCGCGTTTGAGCGCCTGCAGGCTGAGCAGAAAGCGGGCAAGACGCACCGCCATGTGGAGCTGTTTGACACCATCATGGGATGCCTCGGCTATACTTCTCCCGATGGTGGAATAAATCCGGCCAACAACTGGTGTGCTAAACCATAAACAAACGTAGGGGTCAGGCATTCCTGACCCTGACCTGGGCGAGGCATGCCTCGCCCTACGTTTGCCATCATCCAACCGAATAATCTGCTGCCGCTCAACCTCTGAACAGCCCCCCTTTTTTGCAAATCAATTCCCATAAAACCGCATAAATCCTTATCCCGCCTGTATTGCCACTTAATTCGCAACGCGTTTTTCTTATGACCGAATGTGACTTGTTGCCTGTTTCTTATCTTAGCGTTGCAGCATTTTTATCTATAAGTTAGCCATATAGACCATTTTATCGGGTGGAAATTGGTTGTTTGTGGATTATTTTGTGGGTTTTTTTTCGGCGTGATGTTCTGTAGTTATGCCATTAACCCAGGGTTTAATGTGGTATTCATCACACGTAATAACGTTTTACGCTACAAATGTTATTAAATTGTTTTTTTTATATTTGCTTGCTGTTTCTCACACTCTGAGTAAATACCCTACGCTTGTATTGACGTTCCCTGAAACAATTGACAAATTGAAGCCTCAGTACAAAAGGTAAGGGGATTTTTCTGATAGTTTCTGCATCGTCAGAACGTCTCCACATCCCGTCAGATTGACTGATGCCGCAAGGCACCACGCACAGGCCACTCAAAAAAATTATCGGCCGGCGTAACTACTCCTCTTTCTGCCAAAAACAGTAAGTCGGGTATGCACACAACAACATCACATCACTATTGGAGCATAAGCATGAGTATTTCCCTGGCTAAATCCGGGATGCTGAAAGTCGGTCTCAGCGCGATCGCGTTGTTAATGGCTACAGGTGTTCAGGCGAAGACCCTGGTGTATTGTTCTGAAGGTTCGCCTGAAGGTTTTAACCCGCAGTTATTCACCTCTGGCACCACCTATGACGCCAGCTCGCGTCAGATCTATAACCGTTTGGTGGAATTCACCATTGGTACCACCGAATTACATCCTGCGCTGGCAGAAAAATGGGATGTGAGTGCTGACGGTAAAACCTACACCTTCCACCTGCGTAAAGGCGTGAAGTGGCAGACCACCAAAGACTTTAAACCGACGCGCGACTTTAATGCCGATGACGTGGTATTCACCTTTGAACGTCAGCTGGATAAAAATAACAAGTATCACGGCGTGTCTGGCGGCAGCTACGAATACTTCGAAGGCATGGACATGCCGAACCTGATCAGCAAAATCGTGAAAGTGGATGACTCTACTGTACGTTTCGAGCTGACCCGTCCTGAGTCGCCGTTCCTGGCCGACCTGGGCATGGATTTCGCCTCCATTCTGTCGGCTGAATACGCTGACAATATGATGAAAGCCGGTACGCCGGAAAAACTGGACCTTAACCCGGTCGGTACGGGCCCGTTCCAGTTACAGCAGTACCAGAAAGATTCGCGCATTCTGTACAAAGCCAACCCGGAATACTGGGGTACTAAACCGAAAATTGATCGCCTGGTGTTCTCCATCACTCCAGACGCTTCCGTACGTTACGCCAAAATGCAGAAAGGCGAATGTCAGGTGATGCCGTACCCGAACCCGGCTGATATTGCACGCATGAAGCAGGATAAAAACATCAACCTGCTGGAGCAGCCAGGTCTGAACGTCGGTTATCTGTCGTTTAACGTTGAGAAAAAGCCACTGGATAACCTGAAAGTTCGTCAGGCGCTGACCATGGCAGTGAACAAGAAAGCGATCATCGAAGCGGTCTACCAGGGGGCGGGCCAGGAAGCGAAAAACCTGATCCCACCGACCATGTGGGGCTACAACGATGCCGTTCAGGACTATCCGTACGATCCGGTCAAAGCTAAAGCCTTGCTGAAAGATGCCGGTATGGCAGACGGCTTCGCTATCGATCTGTGGGCGATGCCAGTACAGCGTCCGTACAACCCGAACGCACGTCGTATGGCTGAAATGATTCAGAGCGACTGGGCGAAAATTGGTGTGAAAGCCAAGATTGTCACCTACGAGTGGGGCGAGTATCTGAAGCGTGCTAAAGCCGGTGAACACCAGACCGTCATGATGGGCTGGACCGGCGACAATGGGGACCCGGATAACTTCTTCGCCACCCTGTTCAGCTGTGCAGCCGCGAAAGATGGCTCGAACTATTCACGCTGGTGCTACAAGCCGTTTGAAGATCAGATCCAGCCAGCACGTGCCACCGACGACCACAACAAACGTATCGAGCTGTACAAACAGGCTCAGGTTGTGATGCATGACCAGGCACCAGCGCTGATTGTCGCGCACTCTACGGTCTACGAGCCAGTGAGTAAGAAAGTGTCAGGCTATGTTGTTGATCCGTTAGGCGGGCATTACTTCGCTCAGGTTGATATCCAGGAATAGTGTTCAGGGACGGGACTGACCCGTCCCACATCATTATTTGTAGGGGTCAGGCATGCCTGACCCTTCTTGCCAGGAAGCAAAAAGGTCGTCAAGGCGCGGTTCGCTGCGTCGCGGGTGGATGTCCCCTGAGGATTTTCGCGCGCAAGATGTGAGCAATAATAATCCTGTTGGTTACGGCTGGCAGGAACTAATAGAGAATGCGGAATATGCTGCAGTTCATACTCCGACGCTTGGGGCTTGTCATCCCAACGTTTATCGGTATCACCCTGTTAACCTTCGCGTTTGTTCATATGATCCCCGGTGACCCGGTGATGATCATGGTGGGCGAGCGCGGTATCTCCCCTGAACGTCATGCACAGCTGATGGCCCAGCTCGGTCTGGATCAGCCACTCTGGCAGCAATATCTCTCCTATATCAAAGGCGTGATGCATGGTGACCTCGGCATCTCACTGAAAAGCCGTGTCCCGGTGTGGGAAGAGTTCGTCCCGCGCTTTAAGGCCACGCTTGAGCTGGGTATCTGCGCGATGCTGTTTGCCGTTGCCGTCGGTATCCCGGTAGGCGTGCTGGCTGCGGTTAAACGCGGTTCCATTTTTGACCACACGGCGGTGGGCATCTCCCTGACCGGTTACTCCATGCCGATCTTCTGGTGGGGCATGATGCTGATCATGCTGGTTTCGGTGCAGCTCAACCTGACCCCGGTATCCGGGCGCATTGGCGATACGGTGTTTCTTGATGACACCATGCCGCTCACCGGCTTTATGCTGATTGATACCCTGATCTGGGGCGAACCCGGTGATTTCAAAGATGCTGTGATGCATATGATCCTGCCCGCCATTGTGCTGGGGACCATTCCGCTGGCCGTGATTGTGCGTATGACGCGCTCGGCGATGCTGGAAGTGCTCGGCGAAGACTATATCCGTACTGCACGTGCCAAAGGGCTGACGCCGATGCGGGTGATTGTGGTGCATGCGTTACGTAACGCCATGCTGCCGGTGGTCACGGTGATTGGTCTTCAGGTCGGTACGCTGCTTGCGGGTGCCATCCTGACGGAAACCATCTTCTCCTGGCCAGGCCTGGGGCGCTGGTTAATCGACGCACTTCAGCGCCGCGACTACCCGGTGGTTCAGGGTGGGGTGCTGATGGTGGCCACGCTGATTATCTTCGTCAACCTGCTGGTCGACGTGCTTTACGGTGTGGTTAACCCACGCATCCGTCACAAGAAATAAGGGGCCAACATGTCTGTTGTGGATCCAGGCAGCGTCAACGCTGCACCCAAGCCGATGACCCCGTTACAGGAATTCTGGCACTACTTTAAGCGTAATAAAGGTGCAGTGATTGGCCTGGTTTACGTGGTACTGATGATTATTATCGCGGTGTTTGCCAACGTGCTGGCGCCCCACGCGCCTGCTGAGCAGTTCCGCGATGCGTTACTGCGTCCGCCAGCCTGGCAAGAAGGTGGCAGCTGGCAGTATGTTTTCGGCACGGATGATGTTGGCCGTGACGTTCTGTCGCGCCTGATGTACGGCGCCCGTCTCTCGCTGCTGGTTGGCTGTCTGGTGGTGGTATTGTCCCTGATCTTCGGCGTCATTTTCGGCCTGATTGCTGGCTACGTTGGCGGTTCCGTGGATGCGGCGATTATGCGTCTGGTGGATATTATGCTGGCGCTGCCAAGCCTGCTGCTGGCGCTGGTGCTGGTGGCGATCTTTGGTCCATCGATTGTTAACGCCTCGATAGCGCTGACCTTCGTTGCTCTGCCGCACTATATCCGTCTGACCCGTGCGGCGGTGCTGGTGGAGGTGACGCGCGACTATGTGACCGCCTCCCGCGTGGCCGGGGCCGGAGCTGTACGTCAGATGTTCGTCAATATTTTACCAAACTGCCTGGCACCGCTGATCGTGCAGGCGTCTCTCGGTTTTTCCAACGCGATCCTCGATATGGCCGCGCTGGGTTTCCTGGGTATGGGTGCGCAGCCACCAACACCGGAGTGGGGCACCATGCTCTCCGACGTGTTGCAGTTTGCGCAAAGTGCCTGGTGGGTGGTCACCTTCCCGGGTGTTGCCATTCTGCTGACGGTACTGGCATTCAACCTGATGGGCGATGGTTTACGCGACGCTCTTGACCCGAAACTCAAACAGTAGGCAGCGAGATGGCACTTTTAACTGTAGATAAGCTTTCGGTGCATTTCGGTGACGAAAAAGCACCTTTCCGTGCCGTCGACCGCATCAGCTACCAGGTTGAGCAGGGGCAGGTGGTGGGTATTGTCGGTGAGTCCGGCTCCGGTAAGTCCGTCAGTTCGCTGGCGATCATGGGGCTGATTGATTACCCCGGCAAAGTCATGGCAGACAACCTGGTGTTTAACCAGCGAGACCTGAAACGCATTTCGGAAAAAGAGCGCCGCCAGCTGGTGGGCTCCGACGTTGCGATGATTTTCCAGGACCCGATGACCAGCCTCAATCCGTGCTACACCGTGGGTTTCCAGATTATGGAAGCCATCAAGGTGCATCAGGGCGGCAACAAACGTACCCGACGTCAGCGTGCTATCGACCTGCTCAACCAGGTTGGTATTCCTGACCCGTCGTCGCGCCTTGATGTGTATCCGCATCAGCTTTCGGGGGGGATGAGCCAGCGCGTGATGATCGCCATGGCGATTGCCTGCCGACCTAAGCTGCTGATTGCTGATGAGCCGACCACGGCGCTCGACGTGACCATTCAGGCGCAGATCATTGAGCTGCTGCTTGACCTGCAACGCCAGGAGAATATGGCGCTGATCCTGATTACACACGATCTGGCGCTGGTGGCGGAAGCCGCGCAGCACATTATCGTGATGTACGCAGGTCAGGTGGTGGAAACCGGCAAGGCGGTAGATATCTTTAAAGCCCCGCGCCATCCTTATACCCAGGCCTTGCTGCGTGCGCTGCCGGAGTTCGCGGCGGATAAAGCGCGCCTCGCCTCGTTACCCGGGGTGGTACCCGGCAAGTATGATCGCCCGAACGGCTGCCTGCTGAACCCACGCTGCCCGTATGCCAAAGATCGCTGCCGCAACGAGGAACCGCCACTGCGTGATATTGCCGGGCGTCAGTCCAAATGTCATTTCCCACTGGATGATGCCGGGAGGCCCACTTATGAAGCCTGAACACGATAAATCGACGCTGCTGATGCAGGCGATCGATCTGAAAAAGCACTATCCGGTTAAAAAAGGCTTGTTTGGTCAGGAGCGTCTGGTCAAAGCGCTGGATGGTGTCTCGTTCGATCTGGAACGGGGCAAAACGCTGGCCGTGGTGGGGGAATCCGGTTGCGGAAAATCAACGCTCGGCCGTCTGCTGACCATGATTGAAACGCCAACGGAAGGTCAGCTGTTCTATCAGGGGCAGGATCTGCTGAAGCATGACCCGCAGGCGCAAAAGCTTCGTCGCCAGAAAATCCAGATCGTTTTCCAGAACCCGTACGGTTCTCTGAACCCGCGTAAGAAGGTCAGTCAGATCCTCGAAGAACCGTTATTGATTAATACGGACTTTACGCGCGCCGAGCGCCGGGAGAAAACCCTGGAGATGATGGCGAAGGTTGGCCTGAAAACCGAACATTATGATCGCTACCCACATATGTTCTCAGGCGGCCAGCGTCAGCGTATTGCTATCGCACGCGGGTTGATGCTGGACCCGGACGTGCTGATTGCCGATGAACCGGTATCAGCGCTCGACGTGTCGGTGCGTGCGCAGGTGCTGAACCTGATGATGGACCTGCAGCAGGACCTCGGCCTCTCTTACGTGTTTATCTCCCACGACCTGTCGGTGGTGGAACATATCGCGGATGAGGTGATGGTGATGTATCTGGGCCGCTGTGTGGAGAAGGGGAGTAAAGAAGAGATCTTCGCCAATCCGCGCCATCCTTACACTCAGGCGCTGCTGTCAGCGACGCCACGTCTCAACCCGGATGAGCGGCGTGAGCGTATTAAACTGACCGGTGAGCTGCCAAGCCCGCTGAATCCGCCGCCGGGATGTGCGTTTAACGCACGCTGCCGCCGCCAGTTTGGCACTTGCGTGCAGCTGCAACCGCAGTTGAAAACCTTCGGCGCACAACAGGTAGCCTGCTTTGCCGTGGAGCAGGACGAAAACAGTCAGGCCTGACCTATCTGGCTACCCTGAAAATGGCTCTTCTCCGGAAGGGCCATTTTGCATTTCCCGCCCGCTATCGACCGGGCGCCGCCGCCCCAACCAGTCTTTTCCCTTCTTATTTTTCAGATGCCTCTACTCATAAGCCGGATGAAATGCTTAAGAGAAATACGAGATTCATGAAGTACTGCTATGCTGTATGAAAAGCAGGCTAATGTATCGATTCTAAGTCCAGGTGCTCAGAAATGAGCAGAACACGCGCAACAGACGTTTCTTTTCAGTAGGTTAGGTAGCCTGTACGCGAAAAGAGAAAAAACGATGTACTGGAAAGAATATTACAGAGGTAAATGAACCGCTATGAAAGAGTAAGAGTTAGCAGGGTATTTCATTTTCACGAAATAGCTCACATCAAAATGTCATAAATAGACGATTAAGACAAATAATCACCCGGCTGATATATCACTTATGTAATTATATTTTTTTATTAAATTTCAGGTTATTAGCTCATTAAAAGTGTTTCTTCTATGATATGAGAATAGTCTGAACTATTTAAAAATGTATGTTATATTGCCGCGAAATCATCCACCTTGCGCGATCAGACATATGAACAGTTATGATGACCTGCAGCGTTTTAAGGAAAAAACGCAAACAAACCACATTGAATTCAAAGATATGTCTGAGCAAACGCTGAACTCGACAACCACCAATTGGGCCATCATCAAACAGTTGCTGAATGAGGGCGCAGGGTCGGTGCTGGATAACAGTCAGCGTATTGATCGGGCTGTTCCTCAACCGGTTGATTTTGCTGCTTTTACATCGTCATCGGTGGAAAACGCGCCGGCTATATCATCGCTGCCGGTTCAGTCCTTTGTGCCTGCCACGCCGGGCGCTTCAGATCGTGTTGGCGCCTCGCTGCTCGACAGTATTTCGGCCTCGTTGCAGCCTGCCGCTGCGCCTGCTGAAGCGGTTGAACCCTCGACGGTTAAGGCACCGGCAGCCGAGCCTGCTCCGCTGCGCGCCATGCCGGTTGCACAGCAAACGACGGTATCCGGTAGCTCACTATTAGCGCAGTTGGCCGTCAGTACCGCGCCTGCACCACAGCCAGCCGCTGTCGTTCCGGCACAGCCAGTGTTCCAGGCCGGCACTGCTCACGTACCGCAGGCTGTTGACGCTCAACCCGTTATGCCGGCACATTCGCCTGCTGTCGAAGCACCGGCGAATGTGAGCTACAAACAGTTGTTTAGCACGGCAGCCGCGCCGGGCTCCGCTGCACTTCCGAAAGATATGTTGTTACATCCCTTGCTGGAGAAAATTGCCTCATGCCGTTAGTTTGTGTTTGCTCCCCTAAAGGCGGTGTGGGTAAAACCACCATGGCAGCCAACCTTGCTCACGCCCTCGCTCGTGGCGGCAGTAAGGTGCTGGCGATCGATTTTGACGTGCAAAATGCGCTGCGCCTGCACTTTGGTGTTCCGCTGGCCGATAGCCGTGGTTTTGTGGCGAAGTCCGCCGAATCTTCTGACTGGAGTCAGTCCATTCTTACCACGGGTGGCAATATTTTTGTTCTGCCTTATGGCGAGGCGACAGAAGAGCAACGTGTTGAATTCGAAGAGAATTTAACCAAGGATTCTAACTTTCTTGCGCGTGGTCTGCATACGGTCCTGAACTATCCCGGGCTGGTGATCATCGCTGATTTCCCTCCGGGTCCGGGTCCGGCCCTTAAAGCTATGGCTGCACTGGCCGATATGCATTTAGTGGTTATGCTGGCAGACACGGCCTCACTGTCTCTGTTACCACAAATTGAAAATGAGAAAATGATTGGTGGCCCACTCAACCACCGTGATGGTCATTATTTCGTTCTTAATCAAAGCGATAGCCGCCGCAATATCAGCCGGGATGTTACCGCTTTCATGCAGCAACGCCTCGGCGACAAGCTGATGGGCATCGTCAACCGCGATGAAAGCGTGGCGGAAGCCAATGCTTCCCAGCAGTCTATTTTTGATTTTAGCCCGGTCTCTGCCGCGGCATTTGACATTGAGCTGATCGGTAAACGCCTTGCCGCGTTGCTTGACATCAAAGTCGGTGACGGTGAAATGCACGCCCCGCTAAAGTCCCGCTAACCGCCGGAATATTGCCAGGCAGGGATGCCTGAAGACGCGCGGTCCGATTATTTGGGGCTGCCACGAACTATAACAATCCGTATTCAGGATGACTTATGAATAAAGTCATGTTTTATCTGCTGCTGCTGATATTATCCCCCTTAGCCGCAGTGATCATCATCACGCCGATGGATAGTCAGAAACAATATATTTTCGGCTTAATCTCTATCGCGATCCTGTTCTTATTAGGGATCAGTAAGAGCAAAAAAATCTCGCTGGTGATGGTGATTCTCTCCGCAATGATGTCTACGCGTTATATTTACTGGCGCGCAACGGAAACGCTGCATTTTAATTCTGAAGTAGAAGCCATTCTCGGTATCGGGTTATTTATTGCCGAACTTTATGTCTGGCTGATATTAATCCTCGGTTATCTGCAAACCTCATGGCCGCTTAAACGTACTATTGAGCCAATGCCGGACGATGTCAGCCTGTGGCCAACCGTGGATGTTTACGTCCCCAGCTATAACGAAAGCCTGGATGTGGTGCGTGATACCGTGCTGGCCGCCCAGTGCATCGACTACCCGCGCGATAAGATTAAAATTTATCTGCTTGATGACGGTAAGCGCAGCGAATTTGCCCGCTTTGCCGCCGATGTGGGCGTGGGTTACATCACCCGTGATGATAACCGCCATGCGAAAGCCGGTAACCTCAACCACGCGATGAAAATCACCAAAGGTGAACTGATCTGCGTGTTTGACTGTGACCACGTCGCGACCCGTACTTTCCTCCAGGCGACCGTGGGTGCCTTCCTGAAAGATGAAAAGCTGGCGCTGCTGCAAACGCCTCACTACTTCTATTCACCGGACCCGTTTGAACGCAACCTCAAAGCCGCACGTGACATTCCTAACGAAGGCGCATTGTTCTACGGCCCGGTACAGCAGGGTAACGATAACTGGAACGCGACTTTCTTTTGCGGTTCCTGTGCGGTGATCCGCCGTTCAGCGCTGGAAGAGATTGGCGGCTTTGCGGTTGAAACCGTCACCGAAGATGCGCATACCGCGCTGAAAATGCAGCGTCTGGGCTGGGGCTCTGCCTTCCTGGCGATCCCGCTGGCGGCCGGTCTTGCGACCGAACGTCTGGGCCTGCATATTGTTCAGCGTACCCGCTGGGCGCGGGGCATGACGCAGATTTTCCGCGTCGATAACCCACTGCTGGGCCGGGGTCTGAAATGGCAGCAGCGTCTGTGCTATCTCAACGCCATGCTGCACTTCCAGTTTGGTCTGCCGCGCGTCATCTTCCTGACGGCACCGCTGGCCTACCTGCTGTTTAACCTGAACATTATTCACTCATCAGCCAGCCTGATCTTTGCTTATGTGCTGCCGCATCTGGTGATGTCGCTGTATGTTAACTCCCGAATGAATGGTCGCTTCCGTGCCACCTTCTGGGGGGAGATATACGAAACGGTGATGGCATTCCATCTGGTGATCCCGACCTTCCTGACCATGATTTCACCGAAGCACGGTAAGTTTAACGTGACGGATAAAGGCGGCCTGCTGGATGTCGGTTTCTTCGACTTTAACATCGTTCGTCCACATGTGATCTGCGCCCTGCTGCTGCTAGTGGGTGTGGTCAGCGGCATCATCCGCGCTACCGCCCATGATTACTTTGGCGTTGACCCTTACGTGATTGCGCTAAACGTCGGCTGGGCTTTCTTCAGCCTGATTATTCTGATGGCCGCCATCGCCGTTGCGCGTGAGACCAAGCAGGTGCGTAAAACCATCCGTATTGATGTCAGTCTGCCGGTCGTAGTGCATTACGCCAGCGGCATCTCTTCGCGGGCCACCACCATCAACCTGTCGATGGGGGGGGCGCAGATTCAGGCCCCGGACCAGCGTCATGAAAACGATGAGATTGAAGCGATTGATGTCATCCTGCAATCCGGTGTGATCTCCATCCCTGCGCAGTTTATCGGTGCTGAAGATGACGTCATCCGTCTGCAATTCCACGAAATGCCGCTGTCGCGCCGCCGTGAACTGGTGCGTGTGGTGCTGTCGCGTGCCGATGCATGGATTCAGCCGGAAGGACGTAAAGATAATCCGCTGCGTTCGTTGTTAACCATTATTCGTACGGTATTTGAACTGTTCTGGCTAACGTGGAAAGACCGTCGTGCCAAGAAAAAACGTCTGGCACAAGCGGAAGAGGATAGTGTGGCATGAAGCATTTATTACTGCGCGCACTGTGCCTGAGTACAGCGCTTACCCTGGGCAGTGTTCAGGCCGATCCGACCAGCGTGACCCAGGACAGCAGCGCGCTGTCTGATATTCCGCCGCCGGCCGATGTCGGTGCGGCTGCGGAACCTGTTGCACCGTCTGCTGAGTTACAAGAAAACGATCAGCCTGCCGCTGCTGCGGAAGGCGACTTACCTGCGGGCGAAGAAGCCGCACTGCCGCCGGGGACTAATGAGGGGCTGCCTGCGGGCCTGCCACCGTTACCGGCCCCGGTGATGGACGATGCGGCGCCAGCAGAAACGGTGATGCTCAACCAGCCGCTGACCAGTACGGTCAGCGTGGCGCAGATGGGCCAGACGCAGGGTATTACACTGACCGGCGGACAGTTGCAGTCAGGCATCGTCTTTACACTGCCGACGGATGAAGTCATCACCAATGCGCGTCTGAACCTGTCGCTGAAAGTGTCACAGGCACTGGCAGCGCGTAACACCTCGCTGCAACTGATGCTGAACGGTCAGCCACTGGGCACCTTGCCACTGAGTGCGTCCGACCGTGCCAGCGAAGATTATCAGCTGGATATTCCCGCTGCGATGGTGGTATCGAGCAATAACCTGAGCTTCAAAGTTAACGATGCAGACCAGTTAATCTGTGAGCGCGATAGCGATCAGCTGTATCAGGTGACAATCCTGCCGAAAACCACGCTGTCGCTGGAAGGCCAGCAGTTGAACATCGGCACCAGCCTGCGTAATTTCCCACGTCCGTTTATTGATCCCCTGCGGATGAGTCCGTCCAGCGTTGCCATGATCTTCGGCGAAAATGTGACGCCAGGTGAAGTCAGTGCAGCGGCGATCCTGTCATCCTGGATGGGGATTCAGGCAGACTATCGCGGCATCAACTTCCCGGTGATTCGTGGACAACTGCCCGAGAAAAACGGCGTGGTGTTTGGTCACCCCGGCGAGAAAATTGGCAGCCTGACGTTACCGGACAGCGAAGGTCCGTCACTGCAAATCGTGAATAACCCGGATAACCCGGTCTATAAACTGCTGCTGATTATCGGGAAAACCGACGACCAGCTGCGTCAGGCGACCTGGCGACTGATCCAACCCCTCAGCGTGGATGAGTCTACGCTGGCCGTGTCTCCGCAGAGTATGCCGCTTCGTCAGCCTTACGATGCGCCACGCTGGATTAATACCGACCGCCCGGTTCGCCTGAGCGAGCTGCTGCGTAAAGATCAGAACCTGACCACCACCGGCCTCTGGCACGATGCGCTGCGCGTCAACTTCCGCGCCGCGCCAGATCTGTTCCTGTGGGACGGTGACAGCATTCCGGTGCAGCTGAACTATCGCTTCCCGTCAGAAAGCTGGATTGATGAAGATCGTTCCCTGCTCAACGTCACGCTAAACGGCACCTTCCTGCGTAACCTGACGGTGAACAAAGTGGGCCTGCTGGAGAACATCTGGCATCGCCTTGGCGGCGATGCACGTCAGGAGAAATACAGTCTGAGACTGGACCCGTACCTGATTTACGGCGACAACCAGATGCAGCTCTATTTCAACATCAAACCCAAGGCCAGCGCCCCCTGTAGCGTGCTGACCAATAACAACATTAAGAGCCGGATTGAGGATGATTCGTTTATCGATCTGAGTCATACCCGTCACTTTACGCTGTTGCCGAACCTCTCTTACTTCGTGGGTGCCTCTTTCCCGTTCTCGCGTCTGGCTGACTATTCGCAGACGGTGCTGCTGCTGCCCTCAAACCCAACCGATGCTGAAATCAGCACGCTGCTGGATATGGCAGGGCGTTCGGGTAATGCAACGGGTGCGGCGCTGAGTCAGAACAGCGTGATGTTTGGTATTCCGACGACCGGCACACTGCGCGGTCGTCTGGAAAACAGCGATATTCTCTCGGTATCCACGCTGTCGCAGGCCAGCTTTAACCGCGAGATGCTGGAGAGTTCACCGTATGAGCTGAATAACCATACGCTGGGCGTTAAAGTCCCGAATATACTGGATAACCTGCGTGGCTGGCTGACGGGTGACTGGTATCGCCAGACGCTGGATGCTGACCGTTACTTCTCGTCAAATGAAGACTGGCGTGGCTTTATCAGCTATCGCTCACCGTGGAACAGCAGCCGCCTCGTGGTCATGACGGTGGCAACGGATGATAACCAACTGGCCCGTTTGCATACCGACATGACTTCATCGCGGATTAACGCCGGTATTCGTGGCGATACGGCGATCATTACGGATGAAAACGGTATTCGCAGCTTCCGCGTTGGCGCGCAGTTCCCGAGCGGGCAGATGCCGTGGTACATGATGGTCGTGTGGTATGCCAACCAGCATGCGGTATTGCTGTCGTTGCTGGCGCTGTTCTGTTCAACGGTGGTGGGCCTGAGTGTCTATGTCTTGCTGAAACGCCATGCACGGCGTCGTCTGCAACCGAATAATAATTCCAATAGCTCTGGCGAGACAAAAGAATGATGAAAACCAAACTCACCCCATTAACCGCCAGAATTCGTCATTGCTGGATGATTGGCAGCGGGCTTGCGCTGTCGGTGATGGCATCCCCATTGTTTGCCGCAGAGAGTAACCCGGCGATTCAGGCGCTGTTTGACCAGGCGAACTACTGGCATCAGAAAGCCCATGATGAGCTGGCGCGTGATGCGTTAAACAAAGTGCTGATGGTTGACGGCAACAACACCCAGGCGCTGTATCTGATGGCGCTCTGGTCCCAGCAGAGCGGTGACGGGGCAGCGGCGGCTAAATGGCGTGCACGCCTGAGTCAGGTGTCTCCGCAGGATTCGCGTCTGTCTGAGCTGGATAACGCACGCCAGTTGCAAACGATTCCGGCGGCGCAGCTGTCGCTGGCACGTCAGCAGGCGCGCAGCGGCAACACCGCCGCCGCATTACAGACCTGGCGTAATACCTTTAAAGGCACCGAGCCTCCTGCCAGTGTGGCGGCGGAGTATTACCTGACAATGGCCGGTGACCGCGCCATGCTGCCGCAGGCGGTAGACAACCTGCGCCAGTTTGCAGCACAGCATCCACAGGATACGGGCGCGAAGCTGGCACTCGGTAAAGCGCTAACCTATCAGGAAGCGACCCGCCGTGAAGGTCTGCAAACGCTGGAAGGGCTGGCAGGCGGCAATGCCGATGCTGACCGCTCTCTGCGTCAGGCCCTGCTCTGGCTGGGTCCGCAAGCCGGGGATGCCCCGCTGTACCAAAATTACCAGCAACGTCATCCGCAGGATAAGACGGTGATGGACTACTTCCGTAAAAACGTGGGCGGCGCAGCGAAAGGCCAGGGCTTTAACGCACTGAACAGCGGCGACGTCACGGGTGCGCAAACCGCGTTCGACCAGGTCCTGCAAACCAACCCGGAAGATGCGGATGCGCTGGCCGGCCTCGGCTATGTGGCGCAGCGCAGCGGTAATTACGCCAAAGCGGCTGATTACCTGGATCGTGCCGCGAAGCTGGGTGGTACTAACAGCGAGCAGCGCCAGCAGCAGGCAACAGATGCCCGTTTCTACGGTCAGCTAGCCAGTGCGCAGCAGGCGATGAAATCCGGCGACAGCGCCCAGGCGCTGAGCCTGAGTGAACCGTTAACGCAGGCGGCGGGCGAGAAAGGCGTAGCGGCGAAGCTGTTCCGCGCTGACGTGCTGCGCCGTAATAATCAACTGGATCAGGCCGCACAGAGCTATCGTGATGTGCTGGCGAGTGATGCAGATAACCGCCCGGCGAAAGAAGGGCTGTTCTATGTGCTGCGTCAGCAGGGCAATACCGCCGAAGCCAACACGCTGCTGGCCTCGCTGCCTTCCAGCGTGCGCGAAGCGGTGACCCCACGTCCGGTGGCGACCAGCGAGCCGGTACGTCGTGAAGCGAAACAGGCGCTGGCTGCGGGTAATCCACAGCGCGCCATCAGCATCCTGCAACAGGGCATGCAGCGCTTCCCGGCTGACGGCTGGTTGCGCCTCGATCTGGCGCGTATTTATCAGCAGCAGGGCAATACCGCCGCCGCATCGGGTGTGATGCAGCCTGCCTTCCGTAACGGTGCCAGCAGCAATGAAGTGTATGCTGCTGCGCTGTTTGCCAGCGAAAGCGGTGCCTGGGCACAGGCGCAGAGCCTGCTGTCCCGCATTCCTGCTCGCAGCCAGAATGCTGATATGCGTGCGCTGGTGCAACGTGTGAACTTCAATCAACAGATGTCCGTCGCTCAACAGTATCTGGCGCAGGGCTCGAATGCAGCGGCAGCGAATACGCTGAAAGCGCTGGCGGCGAACCCGCCACAGAACCCGGCCGATGTGGGTAACCTGGCGAAAGGGCTGGCGCAGGCGGGCGATATGTCCACGGCGGTGGCTCTGGTGCGCGCGAATATGCAGCGCGGCGTGCAGGGTAATGCCGGTGACTACGCGGCACAGGTGGCGGTACTGAACCAGGCGGGCCTGGGCGCAGAAGGGCAGGCCTTCCTCAGTAACCCGGAATTGCAGTCACGCAGCACCAGCGAACAGCTGGCAGGTCTGCGTAACGGCGGGGTGATCAATGAAGTGGATAACCTGCGCGAACGCAAACAGTATGCTGCGGCCTACGACAAGCTGATTGGTGCCCTGCAGAAAGATCCACAGAACACCGATCTGATGTTCGCGATGGCGCGTCTGTACCAGTCCGGCAAAATGAACAAAGAAGCGGCGGTGGTTTACGACTACCTGATGACGCGCGACACCGAGACCCAGGACGCGCGCGAAGGGGCAATCAATACTGCCCTGGCGCTGAATGACGTGCCAAAAGCACGCGGTCTGGCCAGTGGCCTGCGCGGGGAACCTTCACCGGAACGTCTGCTGCTGCTGGCGCGAGTGTCCGAAGCGGAAGGCGACCACAACCAGGCGCTGAGCTATCTGCGCACGGCGAAAGGCAAGATGATTGGCCTGGATGGCAGCAGCGTGGGCAGCACGGTCGGTATTGGCGGGCTGACGTTATCAGATAACCCGTTTATCAACCGCACCACCATGACGGTACGCAAATCACCTTCGGTGTATGGCAATACCATGCCCTGGCAGCAGGCACCGGATGCACGTGACTACCGTGATATTGAGGGTGTCAGCGGCGGCCTGACGGTGGTTGGCGGTGGCTCAGAGGCCGCCCTCAAGCAGAACCAGACGCTGCACCAGATCGACACCATGATGGACGATCTGACGAAAGATACCGGAACCTGGATGCAGGGGGGCGTGCAGATCCGTGGACGTGACGGCGAAAACGGCTTAAGTAAGCTGACCGAAGCCAAAGCCCCGCTGGTGTGGTCAAGTTCTCCGCTGGGTGATGCGCGTTTTGAGTTTACCGTAACGCCAATGACGCTGAGTGCGGGTAGTGCTGATGGGGATGCTTATCGCCGTTCAGGAACAGGTGCGATCCAGCAGGGTGTAAATAATTTGGTCTCGACTATAACGGGCGAAGCCAATGACACGAACACAAATGCAACACGGACGGCTTTACTCGCTGCGCATCCTGAGCTGAATATCGATGAGCTTAAATTGCTGAAGTTTGATGATTTAAATCCACTAACGTCAACGGGCTTGGATAACCTTAACTATATTGATAACAATAAAGATATCCGGAATTATTTAAAAGCCTCTTCATTCAAACCCAATGTTGACAGTGACGGTAACGGTTCTGGTGATTCACAGACAGCTTCCGGCGTAGAGCTTAACCTGGCCTTGAGTGGTGACAGCTACAAAATTGACCTCGGCAGCACGCCGCTTGGTCAGGATCTCAGTACTTTGGTCGGTGGTGTAAAGTGGGCGCCGAAGCTGACGGACTACCTGACACTGGTTCTGACCGGTGAACGCCGTGCCGTCACCGACAGCCTGCTCTCTTATGTGGGTGTGAAAGACAAGTTCACTGGTAAGAGCTGGGGTCGCGTGACCAAAAACGGCGGTAACGCGCTGTTAAGTTATGATGATGGCGATGCCGGATTCTATGTGGGCGCAGGCGGTTACAGCTATATCGGTGAAAACGTCGCCAGCAACACCTCGTTAGTGGGGAACGCCGGTGCCTATGTGCGTCCGTTCCACTTTAATGACCGCGAGCTGAAAACCGGTATTAGCTTGAGCTGGATGGATTTCTCTAAAAACCTCAGTTATTACAGCTACGGACAGGGCGGCTACTTCAGCCCGCAGAACTATGTCAGCGTGTCGTTCCCGGTCGAGTTTACGCAGACCTATGATGACCTGAGCGTGAAGATCGGTGGCGCGGCGGGCTATCAGTCCTATACGCAGGATAAAAGCGATTATTTCCCGAATAACAGTGATTACCAGGCATTGCTGAAAGAGCTTGTTGACGACGGATATAGCAAAGAAGATCAATATTCCGGCGGCAGCAAAAGCGGCATCGGCTATAACCTGCATGCGGGTGCCGATTACAAGATCAACAAAGACGTTACCATTGGCGGTCAGTTGGGCTATGACACCTTTGGCGACTATAACGAAAGTACAGCGCAGCTCTACTTCCGCTACATGCTGGGAGGCAAATAAGCATGAGTCAGTTACAGGAACGCACCCTGCAATATTACCGTCAGCAGCAGTATCAGCCGGGCTGGTTTGATCTGCTAAGTGTGATGATTAACGGGATGCTGAATAACGCCGGTGAGCGCGAAAGTCAGGCTTTTTTACGTCAGATGGGCGATAACCTGGCCCACCGTTACCCGCTGGGCGCGATCGCTACCGTGGCGGATCTGGAAGCACAGATCAATCAGGTGCTGGCGCGCTTCAACTGGGGGTTTGTTGATCTTAAACCGTCGGAGACGGCGATTGTTATCGATCATCTGGCGCTGCCGCCGGGCGATGGGGTGATGCCAGACCGTCAGTGGCGTCTGGCGTTGGGTGCGGTTCTGCTGGGCCTGTATGCCCGCTGGCTGCGCGGTCAGGGAGGGAGCGATAACGTTGCCCTGACCTGTGAAGAAACCGGTGAAAGCTCACTGCGTTTTCGTTACCAGGCGTGAGGAATATGATGATGGCAATGCTCAGGACAGGCATGATTCTGCTCGCACTGGTGCTGGGGATGTCCCAGGCCAGTGCCGCAGAGGGTTGGAGCACGTTTAAAACGCGTTTTATGACATCCGAAGGACGTATCCAGGATACGGGCAATAAGAATGTCAGCCACACGGAAGGCCAGGGCTATGCGATGCTGATGGCGGTGTATTACAACGACCGCAGCAGTTTTGACAGCCTGTGGGGCTGGACGCAGAAGAACCTCAGCAATCCGAACAACGGTCTGTTCTACTGGAAGTACACCCCCGGTGCCAGCGACCCGGTCAGTGACCGCAACAACGCTTCTGATGGTGATGTGCTGATCGCCTGGGCCCTGCTGAAAGCGGGCAATAAGTGGAACGTACCGGCGTATTTACAAGCGTCCGATCGTCTGCAAAAAGCGATTATTGACCGCAATGTGATCACCTTTGCCGGGCGGACGATTATGTTGCCTGGCGCCCAGGGTTTTAACAAAACCAGCTATGTGATCCTCAACCCGTCTTACTTTGTTTTCCCGGCATGGCGTGACTTTGCTGCCCGCAGCCATTTGAAGGTGTGGAATGCTCTGATTGACGACGGTACGCAGTTGCTCTCTGAAATGCGTTTTGGTGACAGTGGCCTGCCAATGGACTGGGTGGCAATGAACGCCGACGGTTCAATGGCTCCGGCTACCGCCTGGCCGCCGCGTTTCAGTTATGATGCAATCCGTGTTCCGCTTTATCTGCACTGGTATGATCCTGCCTCGCTGCAACTTGTGCCGTTCCAGCGTTTCTGGATGAACTTCCAGCGGCTGCAAACGCCGGCCTGGATTGATGTGCTGAGTAACGATAAAGCGCCGTACAATATGGCGGGCGGTCTGCTGGCGGTGCGTGATTTGACGCTGGATGATACCGGTTATATTAATGATGCGTTGAACAGCAGTGAGGATTATTATTCGGCCAGTCTGCGTCTGTTGACGTTCCTGGCACTGAACGACCGCTAATGCCTGTGGGTCGGGCATGCCCGACCCCTACAACGGACAGGCTACCCACCCTCATTTTGCGTAGGGGCGAGGCACGCCCGATCCCTGCAACGGACAGGCTACTCACCCTCATTTGCGTAGGGGCGAGGCACGCCTCGCCCTGAAACGGGTCGGGCATGCCCGACCCCTACTGTGGATACGCCACCCAATCCCCACCGTTCAGCCGAATCCACGGTTTCCCCTGATACATCATCACCACCGCATTATCATTCTCGGAGATCACCGGGGTTTGGGGTAAATCAGCCGTCAGTGTCGCCATATTCACATTGGCGGCATTAAACACCTGACCATCAACCACGCGGGAAACCAACTCGGAAATCGCAAGCAGGCTGGTCGGCGTACTGACATTCAGCGGCTGTGCAGCATGGGGTGCCTTCATCCCAACAAACTTGATGCCCACCGGAACATGGGTAATCGACGGGCTGGGAATATCGCGCAGGCCGGACATCTGCATCCGGTCACCTTCCAGCGCCGCACCGTGCTCTGGCACCACCAGCACCATCACCCGGCGGCCGGACTTATCCAGATTGGTCAGAAAATCATCCAGCTGATCGAACAGCTTTTTCGCCCGTGGCTCCCAGGGGGCGGTTTTGTTGCTACCCAGTTCACGCGTGCCGTCGTGCAGTGGGATCAGATTATAGAAAGTGGCACTGCGGGCCTCGCTGCTTTTCTGCCGGTCATCCAGCCAGCGCTGCATCACCTGGGCATCATCAAACACTGGTTCCCCGTCAAACGAGGTTAACTGAGGTTTCAGCCCGGCCTGTGACATCAGCGGTGCCTGTAAATTGCCGTCATCACGCAGTTCCTGCAAATAACCGCCAAATACACCCGGATGGTCCAGCATCAGCTGTTGCTTAAAGCCGAGCTTCGCCAGGTTATCAAACAGATAGCAACGCTCATCAACCGGTTTGTACAGATCGCTGTGCGAACTCTGACCACAGCTGGCACGCAGCAGGCGGATCCCCGCCGGGCCGCTGTAGCCGGTCGCGGCATTGTAGTTATCCAGCACCACATCAAAGTGCTGCCACAGTGGGTGATTGCGCAGTTTCGCAAACTCGATGTCTGACCAGGCCAGCGAGCAGATATTGATCACCAGAATATCAAAGGGCGCGGAGTCCGCAGGCAGCGTCTCCGGGAACTGCGTAATGCGCTGTTTTTCGCTGTTATAGAAGGCGTTCAGATGAGCCGTCAGGTTGGCGCTGGTGGGAGGAAGCGTCTCTTCCATACCGCTTGCCGCACTTTTTGTGGCCTCAGGTGCCGGGTTTGTTGCCACCGGCGGTGTGGCTTCCCCGGCAGGCAGCAGGTTAAATGCCGGTCCGGCGAGGTTCACTACGTTCACCCACACCAGCATCAGCGAAACCACCACCGTCACCCGCACCCATTGGGCAAGGAACAGATACAGCACCAGCAGAATAAAGGCACCGCCGACCATCTGCCAGTTGATGAAGCGGGTCGTTAAGTCCAGCAGATAGTCGGCGGAAAACCCGGCGAGCTGCCCGCCCTGGCTAAGCAGTGTTTGCAGGCCCGGTAGCCAGGTATCCTGCCAGAACAGGGCAATACCAATAGGAATGGAGACCCAGTGACGCAGCCGGTGCAGCTTCACCGATGGGATCGGCATCAGCAGCCACGCCAGGAAAATCAGATTGTTCAGCGCATGGAAATTAAGGTAGCCAAACCACAGCAACCCAAACTTGAGCAGAAAGTAAAAATTCCAGCCGCCCAGCCCGCGCCAGTAGCGCCAGACAGGGGGGGAAGAAGAAGTGACAGGTTGGCGATCGTTCATCGTTTCTTGGTTTCCGAATCAGGAGATTTTCGCCGCCAGGTCCCTTCATATTTCAGGGCGCGGGGGGGCAGAACACGGTGCAGGATCCCGCGCCATTTTTTGGGCAGCCAGCGGCTGTAAAAAGGCTTCAGTAATAACAGGATCAACAGCAGCAGAATGACGATCTGCACCCCATCCATCAGTGTCATTGCGGGCCCTCTTTATCTGAACGGGTGGCGAGCGTCACTTCTTCCGGCACCAGGCGGATCTCTGGCTGTTTGGTATCGGCCGCCAATTCGTGGGTCTCAGTCGGTGGGGCATCACGCCAGGCGCTGGGCAACATACTGGTTATCTGCCTGACTTCCGAGAGGATTTGTAAATCTTCAAACCACACCATCCGGTTGGTGAAAATCTCGTTGGGTGGCAGATGGAAAATGTACTGCAATGCCGTATCCAGGTCGTTGTAACGGCAGGAAGAGAGGAACAGATACACCCGGTCCTCTATACGCGTCACAAGGTCACCGTAGCGTCGCGGCTTGCACAGCGTCAGTGCCTGTTCAGGGCTGAGTTCCGGAACGGGACGCAGGGCCACCAGCAGACCTTTGCCATCCTCCGGCAGCATGGTGTTATCGATCAACCGTGCCACTGAGCGGCAAAAATGCTCCAGCGGCAGGTAGCCTTTCTCCTGCAGTGGCTGCATGGAGCGCAGTAAAACGCCAAGGTCAGCAGGCACATGGCGGTTATAGAACTGCCCCTGCAACCCTTCCAGAGTGGTCAGAAAACGCGACATAGTGGCATTGAAGGGCACGATGGCATTCACGCCGCAGGCCAGCAGCAGGCGTTCATCGCTGTAGCGCAGGGACGTTTGCATTTCACGCACCACAATTTTCAGGGCGCTGCCGCGCGTGCGGCGCAGGCCGTGAATATCACCCGCCAGAGTCGCGATCTGGTCGTTATGATGCAGATTAAAGATCACCGTGGCGGCACTGGCCTGCTGTGCCCGGCTGGCAAGCTGGCTGTTATCATCAAACAGCGTCCATGCGCTGGAAAGAGGGGGCGCACCTTCCAGTACCGTTTTTTCTGCCAGATAAAGATATTCATCATTTAATGTTAACGGTGTGTTTTGCTCTTCTTCATTAATTTGCTGGAAAGCATCCTGAATCAAAGTGAGGCGCAGCGCACGATCTGCCAGCATGCCACTTTTATTACACCACCAGTTAACCCGGTAATTCCAGCTGTCCTGTTGCCATTCAAGATGCGACAAACCATCCAGATGGCGATAGCGTGTCTGTAAATCATTGCGCAGAAGATTAACGCCGGGACCGGAGGTGATAATCAACAATGTTGATTTTCGCGCGGTTAACCATTTTTGAATCCCCTTCAGCCAGTTATTTAACTCAATGGACGATAACGTCTCCCACGTACTGAAGGCGGTATAAAAAATCAGGAATCGGGGTTTATTGGCTAATACCCGGGAAAAATCTTCCGCTAAATCCATCAGCGCTTCGGTCGTTTCAGGCAAAGAGAATAACGGGATCTTATTCGGGCCGCCTTGTGGGGCAGGTGTCAGCAGGCTGTGGGGAGGTTCAGTCGTGCTGATCAGGGTCAACGCTCGTTGAGCGGCTATCGTCTGGCGCACCAGCAGGCGTGCATCTTCCTGCCTGTTTACTGTGACCCAGTAGCAGCCTGGCGGTTGCATCAACACTAATTCATTTTGAACCTGTCCAAGCCCTAAGGTAAATGAAATCGTCATAAGATTTTTTTGCACCAGGAATAATCCAGCGTGATGGCAGCCTGGAAAAAATTTTTCATACCGCTTGTTATACTGTAAATATACATTACTACTTAACAGGTGCCAGTGAATCATTGATATCGCTTTCACATTTTTATGCATTAGATTGTCGGGATAGTCTGACCACTGACGGCGGTCAGTGTGGGGTCGTGCGCCATCGATGTCTTTTCTGGCATGGTAAAGCAATGAGCTTTAACTCATTAACGTGACAAATGTGTATTATTAAATCGACCTGTTCCTGCATAATGGCTGGCAAAGATGAATAAAAATCAGCGTCCTGCTTTACAAATCGAGAGTGAGCCACCTGATGATATTAGTGCATTGGGGGAGGCATTTTCACTCGGCGCATTTCGTTATATCGATATTGCCCGTCAGGAAAGACTGGCTGCCATTTATGCGCGATGGCCACTACTGACAGAATTGGGTGCACTTCAGAATAAGGAAAGTTAATGCCGATCGTTGCATTGTCGGGATTACGTGGCGGTGTGGGTACCACTTCTGTCACAGCAGGGCTGGCCTGGGCGCTGAACCGCCTTGGGGAAAGGACTATTGCCATTGATTTTTCACCACATAATCAGCTGAGTACCCATTTTAATTCTCCCGTAACACAGTCCCGTGGCTGGGCACACAGCATGCGACACCAGCAGCCGTGGCAGCAGAGCGCGATGCGTTATACCGCGCAACTCGACTTTATTCCCTTTGGGCAGCTTCCGCGTGAAGAAGGACAGGATTATTTTCGTCAGCCTGAAGCGTTACTGACCCCGTGGTCCACGCGTCTTGAAGCCCTGCGTAGCGAGTATCGCTGGGTACTGCTGGATATCCCGGCGGAGTTATCCCATCTGAATCCTTCGCTGCTGCAGGCCGATCACCATTTACTGGTGCTCAACCCGGATGGCAACTGCCATCTGCGCCTGCATCAGGCGAGCTTTCCTGCCAACACCCTGTTCCTGATCAACCAGTTTACTTCCGTCAGCAAGGCGCAGCAGGATTTGCACCAGCTGTGGTTAAGCTCGCTCAGGGCGATGGTTCCGCTGGTGATCCATCGCGATGAGGCAGTGGCCGAAGCGCTGTTGAGCAAGCAACCGCTGGGCGAATATCGCCCACTCAGCCTGGCGGCAGAGGAGATGGCGACACTGGCGACCTGGTGCCTGGTCAACCTTAAAGGTAAAGCGGCATGAACCCGCTGCGCTGGCTGTTGATCCCCCCGGTGTGGCAGGCATTACACCAGCGTTATCGCGACTATCGCCGTCATCGTACCCCGGTGCTGGCCGCCGCGCTCCAGTGCCTGCTGGTGATGTTGGGCTGGACGCTGCTGCGATTTGAATCCCCGGAGTGGCAGTCCGTGCGTGCCCGCCGTCGCCATCTTTACCCGCAGATTTCGCCGGAACGTCCACGCCCGGCGGATCTGTTGCGTTATCTGGTGCAGAGCCTGTGGCTGATGTTGTTTATGCCGCTTGATGCCTCACCGCGCAGTGAGCGCGTGCGGCTGAATGCCTTCCGCCCGCTGGCACTCAGGCGCAAACTTTTTCATCGCTGGCTGCACCGCCTGTCGCAAAAAGCGCAAGGCAGCAGGCTGGAGAGCCGGGGTGAGCGCTGGTTAAATCAGCTGCATCCGTGGCTGCGCAAAGCCTTGTTCAGCGTGGCGGTGCTGGTGGCTACGGCGCTGGCCCTGCTGTGCATCTCGCAGCCGTTTGATATCTGGACGCAGTTTATTTTTGTTGTGGTGCTGTGGATGGTGGCGATGGTGGTGCGGCGTATTCCGGGCCGCCTGCCGGTCATGATGATGATTGTCCTGTCACTGACCATCTCCTGCCGTTATCTGTGGTGGCGCTATACCGTTACGCTGAACTGGGATGATCGGCTAAGCCTGTTTTTTGGTTTGCTGCTGATTGCCGCTGAAACTTATGCCTGGGTGGTGCTGTTACTGGGATATTTCCAGAGCCTGTGGCCACTGCACCGTCAGCCGGTGTCGATGCCGGAGGATACTCATAGCTGGCCGACGATTGACCTGCTGGTGCCAACCTACAATGAACCGTTAAGCGTCGTTAAGCCGTCCATTTATGCTGCACTGGGCCTCGACTGGCCGCGAGAGAAGCTGACGATCTATCTGCTGGACGATGGGCAACGCCCGGAGTTTCGTGAATTTGCCGCCAGCGTTGGCATTCAGTATGTGGCGCGCGAGACCCACGAGCATGCGAAAGCCGGCAATATTAACCATGCCCTGCGCACGGTGTGTCGCAGTGAGTACGTCGCCATCTTTGACTGCGACCACGTGCCGACGCGCTCGTTCCTGCAAATGACCCTGGGCTGGTTTCTCAAAGATCCTAAACTGGCGATGTTGCAGACACCGCATCACTTCTTCTCGCCGGACCCCTTTGAGCGTAATCTCGGACGATTTCGCCGCACGCCCAATGAGGGCACGCTGTTCTACGGGCTGGTCCAGGATGGGAATGATGTCTGGGATGCCACTTTCTTTTGCGGTTCCTGCGCGGTCCTGCGCCGTAGCGCCCTGGAGGAAATAGGCGGGATTGCCGTTGAGACCGTCACGGAGGATGCCCATACCTCGCTACGCCTGCACCGTAAAGGCTATACCTCGGCCTATATCCGCATTCCGCAGGCCGCCGGGCTTGCAACGGAGAGCCTGTCGGCGCATATCGGGCAGCGCATACGCTGGGCGCGCGGGATGGTACAAATTTTCCGCCTGGACAACCCTTTGCTCGGCAAAGGGCTGAAGCTGGTTCAGCGCCTGTGCTACGCCAATGCCATGCTGCACTTCCTTTCGGGCATTCCCCGGCTGATTTTCCTGCTGGCCCCGCTGGCCTTCCTGCTGTGCCACGCGTTTATTATCTTCGCCCCGGCGCTGGCGATCGCCATTTACGTGCTGCCACATATGCTGCACACCAGTCTGACCAACTCGCGTATCCAGGGACGCTGGCGGCACTCCTTCTGGAGTGAGGTCTATGAAACCGTGCTGGCCTGGTATATCGCGCGCCCGACCACCGTGGCGCTGCTGAATCCGCATAAGGGGAAATTCAACGTTACGGCCAAGGGCGGGCTGGTCGCGGAAGAGCACCTCGACTGGGTGATCACCCGCCCCTATATGTGCCTGGTGCTGATTAACCTTGCCGGCGTTGTCGCTGCCGTCTGGCGCCTTGCATACGGCCCGCCCAGCGAGATCCTGACGGTGCTGGTCAGCCTGATCTGGGTGTTTTACAACCTGATTATTCTGGGGGGCGCGGTGGCGGTGTCCGTTGAGGCCCGGCAGATCCGTGAAGCGCATCGCGTGGAGATTGCGATGCCTGCGGCGATTGCCCGCGCAGACGGGCATCTGCTGCCCTGCACGTTGCGTGACTATTCAGACGGTGGCGTTGGGGTGGAGCTGCGTGAAGGCAATGCGCTGAGCGATGATGAGGCGGTATTTTTACTGCTTAAACGGGGCCAGCAGGAGTTCAGCTTCCCGTGCATTGTGCAGCGCACCTTTGGCCGCCGGGCGGGCATCCGGCTGGATAACCTGACGACGCAGCAGCACGTTGAATTTATTCAGTGCACCTTTGCCCGGGCCGATACCTGGGCACTCTGGCAGGACGGCTTCCCGGAAGATAAACCGGTACAAAGTCTGGTTGATATCGTGGTGCTGGGCTTTAAAGGCTATCTGCGTCTGGCGGAGTACGGGCCACCGCGCCTGCGCCAGTTATTTGTTGGTTTAACCGCGCTGGCAGCGTGGATAACCTCTTTCCTCCCTCATGGTGTGGGGCGCGTGCGCAGCCCCGTGACGCAACAGTGAAGATAAAATGATGATGATAAAAAAAAGCTGGTTTACTGCGCTGTTGATCGGGGTGATGCCACTGAGTCAGGCGGCCGATATCCCCACGCCACAGGCGCCTGTGATATCACCGCTGCCCGCTGCACCGCTGCGCGAGTCCGTGCTCAATTTTGCAAAAATCGCGCCGCCGCCCGGGGCTTTCTCCCTGCGCGGCACCCATCCCGAGGGGCAGATTGAATTTGGCGTGCGCAGCGATGAGGTGGCGACAAAGGCGCTGCTGATGCTGAGTTTCCGCCCGTCCCCCGCGCTGCTCCCGACGCTGTCGCACCTGAAAATCTACCTGAATGACGAAATGGTCGGACTGGTGACGCTCACCGCCGAACAGCTGGGAAAAGAGAACCAGGTGGAAGTGCCGATTGACCCGCGTTTTATTGGTGATTTCAACCGCATTCGTTTTGAGCTGGTGGGACATTACACCAACGTCTGCGAAAACCCGGCGTACAGTTCGATATGGCTGGATATCGGTAAAGAGAGCCGTCTGGAGCTGACGCTGCAAAAGCTGCCGCTGACCAACGATCTTTCACATTTCCCGGAACCGTTCTTCGACAGCCGCGATAACCGTCCGATGTCGCTGCCGGTGGTGTTTGCCTCAGCGCCGGACCTTGCCGAACAGCGTGCGGCGGGTATTCTGGCGTCCTGGTTTGGTACCAAAGCGCAGTGGCGCGGGCAGAACTTCCCGGTGATGTACAACCAGCTGCCGCAGGATCAGCATGCCGTGGTGTTTGCGACCAACGCTAAGCGCCCGGATTTCCTGAAGGATCTTCCGCCGGTGAATAAGCCGACCGTGTCGATCGTCAGCCAGCCAGACAATCCCTATCAGAAAATGCTGCTGGTCATGGGCCGTGACGATAACGATCTGATTATGGCGGTTCAGGGGATCGCGCAGGGGGAGTTGCTGTTACGTGGACAGACGTCCATCGTTGACTCACTGAAACCGCTGGCTGACCGTCAGCCTTACGATGCCCCCAACTGGGTGCGTACCGACCGCGCCACCACCTTCGCGGAATTGCAGCAGTATCAGGGGCAGTTGCAGTCTGATGGCCTGCAACCTTCGCCGCTCAATTTCACCCTCAATCTGCCGCCGGACCTGTTCCTGATCCGCGCGCGTGGGATTGATATGGATCTGCGCTATCGCTACACCTCGCCGATCCTGAACGACAGTTCACGACTGGCCGTTCACCTGAATAATCAGTTTGTGCAGGACTACCCGCTGGTGGTGAAGAAAGACCGCAGTCAGCAGCTGCTACACATTCCGCTGATCCAGGGACTGCAGGATGGCAGTACTAACCTGACGATCCCGGCACTGCGCCTGGATGTGGTCAATCAGCTGCGCTTCGATTTTGACTATGCCCTGACCTTTATTGGTGGAACCGCCGACGGGCGCTGTGAAACGGTGGTGCCGGTCAAAAATCACGTGGTGATCGACGGTAGCTCCACCGTCGACTTCTCGGGTTATCGCCACTTTATCGAAATGCCGTCCCTGCGTGCTTTTGCCTCCGCCGGGTTCCCGTTCAGCCGTCAGGCCGACCTGGCGAAGACCCTGGTACTGGTCAACGCGCAGCCGCAGCCTGAGCAGGTGACCGCAATGCTCGACGCACTGGCCACCATCAGCGCACAGAGCGGCTATCCGGCGATGAAGGTTCGCCTGACTGATAACTGGTCGCAGGCGAAAACAGAGGATGCTGACCTGCTGATGATTGGCAGCCTGCCCGCAGACTTAAAAGATGACAGCAAAATTAATCTGCTGGTGGATGCGGCAAAAAGCTGGGTTAACAAACCGCTGCGTCAGCCGGTACTCAGCAGCGTTGACGGCCCGGCGGTCGATCGGCAGCCGGAAAGCCAGACCACCATTGTTTCCGCCGGGCCGATGGCCGCCGTTGTGGGCTTCCAGTCGCCGTTCTTTGAGCAGCGTAGCGTGGTCGCACTGCTGGCCGACAGTCCACAGGCATGGCGACTGCTGGCCGATGCCATGAATGACAGCGGCAAACGGGACGCGATGTTTGGGTCGGTGTCGATTATTCGAGAGTCCGGCGTTAACAGTCTGCGTGTGGGTGAGACCTATTATGTCGGGCACCTGCCGTGGTGGGAGCGCCTGTGGAACCTGCTGGCGACGCACCCGCTGTGGCTGGCAGCGTTGGCGGGTGTGGTGGTGATCCTGTTCGCGGTACTGGTCTGGCGCGTGATGCGCGGCATCAGCCGTCGTCGTCTGTACGACGAGGATGACGAAGAGTGATGCGCCCGCTGCATGGGCTGCTGCTGCCTGTTCTCCTGTTGCCGCTCAGTGTCGTTTTTGCGGCGGACAGTGTGGCGCCGGTAGCGTGGCTGTTACAACAGGTGCGTACCGGGGAGGCGACCAATAAGTACGACCTGGTCGCCCAGTCACTCTACCGACTGGACAAAATTGCCCCGGATAACCCGGATGTGCTGGCGGCAAAACTGCGTCTGGCGCTGCGCCAGGGCGATCAGGCCACCGCTGCCCGGCTGATGAGCCAGCTTAATCAGATTGCCCCGTCTTCGGCGGCAGCGCGGCAGGCAGCAGCCAGTATGCTGCTGATCACGCCGGAAGGGCGTCAGCAGTTCCAGCAGGCACGGCTACTGGCGGCGTCAGGTCGGCTGGAGGAAGCCCGGACCGCCTGGGACCAGCTATTCCACGGCGCGTTTCCGTCAACTGATATTGCGCTGGAGTACTGGCGTCTGGTGGCGCGGCTGCCCGGCCAGCAGGCGCTGGCGCTGGCAGAAATGCAGGCACTGGACGGCCAGGCACCGGGCAATGCAGAGCTACAGCAGTCGATTACTCTGATAAAGCAGGATGTCGGCCGCACACAAGCGGATACCCGTGCCGCGGCGCTGGGCGCACGCGGCCAGGCGCTGACTCAGGCCGGTAACCGTGCGGCTGCCACGACCTGGTTTCGCCAGGCGATCGCTGCTGCCCCGGAGGGTGACGACGTGAGTAAATGGCAGAGCCTGCTGCGTTCGAATCAGTACTGGCTGGCCATTGAACAGGGCGATAAGGCGCTGGCGCAGGGGGATACTCGCGCGGCAGAGCGTTACTACCTGCAGGCACGGCCGCTTGACCCGCGTGACGGCTATGCGCGCATTGGCCTGGGTGATGTGGCGCTGGCCCGTAAGGACAATAGTCAGGCCGAACAGCATTACCGCGAAGCGCTGCGCGTTGAGCCGGGTAACACCACGGCGGTGCGTCGGCTGGCCGCTGTTTATCAGCAACAGTCCCCGCAGCGGGCGCTGGATTTCCTGAATACCCTGCCCGTTGCGCAGCAGCGTGCGCTGGGCGATACCCTTGCCAGTCTGCGTAGCAGTGCGCTCAGTGATGAGGCCGATCGGCTGGGGCAGCAGGGGAAATGGTCGCAGGCAGTAGCAAAATATCGCCAGGCGCAGCCGGATGCCCCGGATGATGTCTGGCTGAATTATCGCTACGCCGGAGCGCTGCGCGAAAACGGCCAGACGGCAGCGGCAGAGGCGGTGATGGCGGCGATGGCCCGGCGCCAGCCGCAGGACCCGGCACAGGTCTATACCTACGGGCTGTGGCTCTCCGGGCGTGATAACGATGATGCCGCGTTGAAGCAGCTAAATACTCTGCCAAAATCCCGGTGGACGCCCGATATTCAGGCGTTGTCAGACCGTCTGGAAAGCCAGCGTCTGCTCGACCAGATTGATGCTCAGATAGCGCAGCAGCAGCCTGCTGATGCGCAGCGTCTGTTACAGGCGTTGCCCCCTGTGGTCAGTGCAGCCAGCCTCAGCAACGGACGCCGGGTGGCGAATGCCTGGGCGAGCATCGGTGAAACCGATCGTGCGCGGACACAGTATGCCGGGCTGAAAGCGCAGGCAGAAAAAGAGAGCCCGTCGGAGCTGAGTGCGCTGGTCCTGCGTGATGCCGCCAGGCTGGAGGCCGCACAGGGCCAGTCCGCGGCCGCACTGAACGATTACCGGCAGGCGATGGTGTCCAGCGGTATTGCTGCACAGCCCCCGGTCGATAACGATACCTTTACCCGGCTGACGCGTAACGATGTGCGCGATGACTGGCTGAAACGGAGTATCCGCAGCGACAGTGCCGACCTGTATAAGCAGCAGGATACGGTGTTCACGCTCGAAGAAGATTACTCGCGTAATAAAGGCACCGGCGGTATTTCAGATTTCACCGCACGTACCACCATGTTGCAGGCGGAAACGCCCTGGGATGAGGGCCGTAGCTGGCTACGACTGGACAATGTCGATGTGTCGGCGGGGACCTTTTCACGCAATAGCAGCGGTAATATCACCGAAAATTTCGGCACCTGCGCCAATGACGATGCGCAGTGCCGCCAGGACGTTAAACAGCACCAGAATGGCACCAGCATCGGCGCAGGATATCGCAGCGATCGCTGGTCAGCCGATCTCGGCACCACCCCACTCGGTTTCGAGGTCACGAACTGGGTAGGGGGCCTGACCTGGAATACCGATATTGATGAGGTGGGTGTTTCGCTGACCGCCTCACGGCGACCGATTTCCAGCTCGTTACTGGCTTTTGCCGGGGCGCGCGACCCGAACCCGGCCAGTGGAAAAACCTGGGGCGGGGTGGTGGCTACCGGGGGTGCCATTGGCCTGAGCTATGACCGGGGTGAGGCACATGGCATCTGGGCCGATATCAGCGCTCATCAGATCGGCGGCACTAACGTGGCGGATAACTCTCGCGAACGCCTGATGAGTGGCTACTACTATAAGTGGATTAACGAGGATAACCGCCGCGCAACGATTGGCCTGAATGGCATGCTGTGGCATTACGCGAAGGATCTCAGCGACTACTCTCTCGGCCAGGGCGGCTACTACAGTCCACAGCGTTATGCGTCAGTGTCAGTGCCTGTCACCTTCCGTCAGCGCACAGAAAACTGGTCATTTGACCTTGGCGGTTCGGTTTCGCTGTCCCACTCAAAAACGCGTGCTCAGCCGCGCTATCCTCTCAGTTTTGGCGACCTGACCCGCGATAATCCGCCGGGCAGTGACGGGGGCGGCAGCGGCGTTGGCTACACGTTACAGGCGCTGGTGGAACGGCGGTTATCGTCACACTGGACGCTGGGGCTCGGGGTGGATATTCAGCAGGCGAAGGATTACACCCCCAGCCACGGATTGATGTATCTGCGCTATTCGATGGCGGGCTGGCAGGGCGATCTGGATATGCCGCCGCAGCCGCTGATCCCCTATGCAGATTTTAAATAATGCGCAGGGAGCCTGAAAAGGGGACAGGAAGACCAGGAAAACCCCTAAACGAACGATTGCGAGGCGTGATAGCTTAAAATACGCTTGCCTTAGGATATACTCGGGACTGTTTTTTTGCCCTATATGCCCTGAATCAGAGATTCGGTGCTTCGGAGAACAGGCTTGCGCGTCAGTCGTTCGTTAACGATTAAGCAAATGGCGACGATTTCCAGCGTTGCAGTCGTGACCATTTGTATTTTTATCGTCATACAGCTTTTTCATTTTGTGCAGCAGCGCAGAATCGACTACGCCCAGCAAATGGAGAACGTGGCACATACCGTTCGCCAGCCGTTGTCACAGGCGGTACTCAAAGCGGATATTCCTCAGGCTGAATATATTCTTAACTCACTGCGTCCGGCCGGTATTCTGGCGCGCGCAGAAGTGGTGCTGCCCAATGGGCTCCAGGCGCTGCATACGGACTTTGAGCCCGAGAAACCGGTGCCACGTTTTATCATGGAGTTGTTTGAGCTGCCGGTGCAAATCACGGTCCCTCTCTATTCTGTCCAACCGGCCAACCCTAAGCCCCTGGCGATACTGGTGTTGCAGGCCGATTCCTGGCGCGTGTATCAGTTTATCCTTAGTGCTGTCTCGACGATGGTCACCGCCTATCTGCTGCTGGCGCTGATCCTCTCTGTCTCTATCAGCTGGTGTATTAATCGGTTGATGGTGCGCCCGCTGCGCAATATTGCCCACGAGCTGCGGGACCTGAGCCTGCAACAGGCGATCGGTCATCAGCTGTCGTTGCCGCGTCATCATCGTGATGATGAAATCGGCATGTTGATCCGCCACTACAACCGTAACCAGAAGATGCTGGCATCGTCCTTTGATGAGATGAGCCACATGAGCACCCATTTTTCTCTCACCGGCCTGCCGAATAAAACGCTGTTCCTGGCGCTGCTGGAGCAGCATCTGCGCGCTGTTGGCCCGGCGGGTATGTTTACTCTGATCGTGGTGCGTATTGAAACGCTGCTGGAGACCAACGGGCTGGTCACCGACGAACAACGTCATGCCATGCTGCTGACGCTGGTGGAGAAAATGCGCGAGTGTATTGATGAGCGTACGGTACTGGCGCAGCTGTCGATCTGCGATTTTGCCCTGCTGGTGAAACGCGCGAATAACCCGTTCCGTGGACTGCGGCTGGCGCGGACTCTGATGGTGCGCCTGAATCAGCCGATCGGTTTGCAGCATATGCAGCTGCGGCCGAATATCAGCGTGGGCATGGTACTGCGTGAAGCCGACAGCCTGAGTGCCGCCGATCTGCTGGCCCGCGCGACCTCGGCCATGGTCTCAGCACGCCATCAGGGGAAAAACCAGATCTTGTTCTTCGACCCGGCATTAACCGAGCGCGCGCAGAAACGGCTCACCCAGGAACATGATATTTTGCAGGGGCTGGAGCAGCAGCAGTTTGCACTGTGGTTGCAGCCGCAAATCGATATGAACAGCGGTAAGCTGGTGGGCGCTGAGGCGCTGCTGCGCCAGCGTCAGCCCGATGGCTCCTGGTGCCTGCCGGAAGATCTGATTACTAACGCGGAGGAGATTGGGGTGATTACCGCGCTGGGCCGCTGGGTGTTTGAAGCCTCCTGCCGCCTCCTGGCCGACTGGCAGCAGCAGGGGATCGAATTGACGCTGAGTGTGAATCTCTCGGCAATCCAACTGCGCGAAGCCACAATGGTCAGTCATTTACAGGAGCTGATTCAGCGTTATGACATCCGTCCTGGTCGTCTGATGCTGGAGATCACTGAAACCGCCCAGATCGGTGAGCCAGAGCAGGCGCTGCACCTTTTGCAGGAATTACAGAAAACCGGCGTTTCCATCGCGCTGGACGATTTCGGTATGGGCTATGCCAATCTGAACTGGCTGAATCAGTTTAAAACGCTGCCGATTAGCAAACTAAAAATGGATCGCAGCTTTGTCGCCGCGTTGCCGAATAATGACAGTATGGTGAGAATTGTTTCTTTCATCGCTGAGATAATGCATCTGGACGTCGTGGCCGAGGGTGTGGAAACCGAAGAGCAGCGTGACTGGCTGCTGGCACGGGGTATCTCTATTGGTCAGGGTTATCTGTATTCAGAGGCGCTGCCGCTGCCGCAATTTGAGCAACGTTATCTGTCACAATCCTGAGACGCGGGTCTACCTTCTACTTTCTTTAGTTATACAACTTTCTGCTGACGTGATTCAGCTCTTATAAATGTCGATTAGGTGGCCCCACGCCGGGCCACCCCGTACCAATCCTGTTAACCGGATGTTACTTTCGCGCTGTCGTTGGACTAAAAAACAACAATTAACGCGGTTAACGGATACCTTTATGAAAACTTCCCTGTTCAAAAGTCTTTATTTCCAGGTACTGACAGCTATCGCCGTCGGTGTTCTGCTCGGGCATTTCTACCCGGAGCTGGGCGCGCAGATGAAGCCGCTGGGTGATGCCTTCGTCAAGCTGATCAAAATGATTATTGCCCCGGTGATCTTCTGTACCGTGGTGACCGGTATTGCCGGTATGGAAAGCATGAAAGCGGTCGGGCGCACCGGTGCCGTGGCGCTACTCTATTTTGAAGTGGTCAGTACCATTGCGCTGATTATCGGCCTGGTGGTAGTGAACGTGTTGCAGCCTGGCGTGGGCATGAACGTTGACCCGGCTACGCTGGATGCTAAAGCGGTGGCGATGTACGCCCAGCAGGCTGAACAGCAGGGCGTGGTGGCATTCCTGCTGGATGTGATCCCGGGCAGCGTCATTGGTGCCTTTGCCAGCGGCAATATTTTGCAGGTGCTGTTGTTCGCGATCCTGTTTGGCTTTGCTCTGCACCGTATGGGCGATAAAGGCACGCTGGTGTTCAACTTTATCGACAGCTTCTCCAAGGTCATTTTCGGCATCATCAATATGATTATGCGCCTGGCACCGATCGGGGCTTTCGGTGCGATGGCCTTCACCATTGGCAAATACGGCGTGGGTTCACTGGTACAGCTCGGCCAACTGATCATCTGCTTCTACATCACCTGCCTGCTGTTTGTGGTGGTGGTGCTGGGGCTGATTGCTCGCGTGGTTGGTTTCAATATCTTCAAATTTATTGCCTATATCAAAGAGGAGCTGCTGATTGTCCTGGGGACGTCCTCTTCTGAGTCGGCGCTGCCACGTATGCTGGATAAAATGGAGAAGCTGGGGTGTAAGAAATCGGTCGTCGGCCTGGTGATACCCACCGGTTACTCCTTCAACCTCGACGGCACCTCGATTTACCTGACGATGGCGGCAGTCTTTATCGCTCAGGCCACCAATAGCCATATGGATATCTGGCATCAGATTACCCTGCTGGTGGTGTTGCTGCTCTCCTCGAAAGGTGCAGCAGGGGTGACCGGCAGTGGTTTTATCGTGCTGGCGGCAACGCTCTCGGCCGTTGGGCACCTGCCGGTGGCGGGCCTGGCACTGATTCTCGGCATTGACCGCTTTATGTCCGAAGCCCGCGCACTGACGAATCTCGTGGGTAACGGCGTGGCGACCGTGGTGGTGGCCAAATGGGTGGGTCAGCTGGACGAAAAGCAGTTAAAAGAGACGTTGAATGCGAGTAAAAAGCAGCAAAAAGTAGCCTGAAACATCGCGATAAGTACTTAATTCACAAAAAATCACCTCAAATGCCCGTCGTGACTTGCCCTCACGGCGGGCATTTGCATAATAACCCTCATATTATTTTATGATTTTTCATTCCGCTGTGTGACATCCTCGTCGATGCGTGGTCTAAGAGCTGTTCCTTTTAAAAACAGTGGCTTTCCGGAGCCATCTGTCACCGTGACAGAATCAGGCCGTAGACCGCCAGTGATAATTATTTGGTTTGTGATTGAGTAGGGGTTCACATGCAGGGCACCAGAATTCGTTTATTGATTGGTGGAATCTTACTGGCAGTGGCCAGTAGCACTGTACAGGCTGAAACACTCCAACCCGATCCTGCCTGGCAGCAGGGCAAACTGGAGAACGGTTTTAGCTGGCAGTTGCTCACCACCCCGCAGCGTCCAAGTGACCGCGTTGAAATTCGCCTGTTAGTTAACACGGGCTCGCTGGTTGAAAGCGCCCAGCAGGCTGGCTACAGTCATCTGTTACCCCGTCTGGCGCTGGTGCATAATGCCACGCTGGATCCGGCGCAGCAGCGCTCACTGTGGCAGCAAAGTATTGATCCGCAGCACCCCCAACCGCCAGCCATCACCTCATACGATTACACGCTTTACAATCTGAGCCTGCCGAATAACCGCCCGGAAATGTTGAAAGAAGCCCTGAACTGGCTGGCGGCAACCGCAGGTAAAATGACGATTAACGATCAGGTGGTGAACACCGCCCTCAATGCTGATGACCCGATTGCCACCTGGCCGGGTAATCCGCAGGATGTCTGGTGGCGTTACCGTCTGAAAGGCTCTTCGATGCTGGCGCATGACCCGGCCGCCGCGGTAAAAACCCCGGTCGATATGGCGCAGCTCTATGCGTTCTATAAGCAGTGGTACACGCCCGATGCCATGACGCTGTTTGTGGTGGGTAACGTTGACAGCCGCAGCCTGGCCGAGCAAATCAATAAAGTGTTCTCCCCGCTGGAGGGCAAGCGCGATCAGCCTTCCGCGATGCCAACGCTTTCGCCGTTGCCACAGCAGCCGGTGAATCTGGTGAACAACGGTATTAGCCAGGATCGTCTGTCGCTGGTGTGGGATACGCCGTGGCAGCCCATCCGCGAATCACAAAACCTGCTGCGCTACTGGCAGAGCGATCTGGCGCGTGAAGCGCTGTTCTGGCATGTGCAGAAAGTCCTGAGTGATAACAAAACCCAGGGAATGCAGGTTGGCTTCGATTGCCGGGTGCTGTATCAGCGCGCCCAGTGTGCCATCAATATGGACGCAGACAACGCGGCACTGAACAACAACCTGGAGCTGATCGCCAAAGAGATGGTCAACGTGCGTGATAAAGGGCTGACTCAGCAGGAGTTCGATGCGTTGATGACGCAGAAGAAAAGTGAACTGACCAAGCTGTTTGCCACCTATGCACGCACCGATACCGATGTTCTGATGAGCCAGCGCCTTCGCTCTCAACAGAACGCAGTGGTGGATATCGCTCCTGAGCAATATCAGAAACTGCGTCAGACTTTCCTGTCAGAGTTAACCCTCGACCAGCTCAACCAGGAGCTACGTCAGCAGTTAACCCAGGATATGACGATGGTGCTGATGCAGCCGCAGGGCGAACCTGAAACCAAGGTGAAGATGTTGCTCGAAAGCTGGCAGAAAATTATGACGCCGATAGCGCCAGTGGCTGCCCCAGCGGACGCGGCACAAACGGACGGCAGCGCACCGGCACAGTGACAGGTGTGATCACGGGGCGGACCCGCTGTTTTGGCCCGCCCGTGATATCACCATTTCCGCGCGCGTAGCCATTCGTTGACCAGCATCGGCCAGCTGGCGAGCGGCAGGTCGGCCACGTTGCGAATGCCAAAGCCGTGGCCGCCTTTTTCATAGAAGTGCAGCTCGCACGGCACCTGATGTTCACGCAAAGCGCTAAACATCACCATGCTGTTATTCACCGGGACTGACGCGTCATCAACGGCGTGGATCAGCAGCGTCTGCGGTGTGTTATCGCTCACGCGATTCTCCATTGAGTACGCGTCAATTTCCTTCTGGCCTGGGTTTTCACCCAGCAGTTGCAGACGCGACCCGCTATGAGCCAGCCCGTCACGCATACTGATGACCGGATAGATCAGTACCAGCGCATCGGGGCGCGGAGAGCGCGCATCAGCAGCATCCTGCACCGGATAGAGTTTTTCACCGAAACGCGTTCCCAGACTGGCGGCGACATGCCCTCCGGCTGAGAAACCCATCATGACAATTTTCTCACCATTGCGGCCACGCAGCGCACGTTCACGCAGCACTCTGACGGCGCGCTGGGCATCGGCCAGTGGCGCATCAGCACCTTCATGGTGACCATCTGCGGGCAGACGATAGGTCATGACCGCCAGCGTATAGCCCATAGAGGTAAAGAACATCGCCAGGGCGCTGCCCTCTTTATCGATCATGATGCGCTGGTAACCGCCGCCAGGGGCGACCAGCAGCGTGATGCCGTTCGACTGTTCCGGGTACCACACCGCCAGCTCCGGACAGCGGACGCCGCTGGCAGCACGGTCGAAGGGCTCATAAGGTTTGGCCAAATCAATAATCTGCGGCTGCGCCCGTGAATCGCTGGCGCCTGGCGCATCGCCGTGTGGCCAGAGGTTGAAAATTTCTGCGTTCATAGGCGCCTCAATATTATTGCTGCAACAATAATTAGAAATTATAGAAGCCGTAGAAAAAAGGAAGGTGATATTTATCACGGCGTATTGAACAGAAACTGTGCCGCTTTATTTTTCCGCCGTCTACTATTTCACCTCATCGGTAATCAATTTCGGAATATACTCAATTCTTTCTTTTTTCCGGCCTGATGCACTGTCATTGCTGCTCTGGGCGGCTTTTACATTAGATTTTTTTAAATATTGACCTAAACACAAACTATTTATGCGGCTGCTGTTTTTACTCATTAATAATGGTTCTTTGCTCAGGAACTTTCCCCGGTAATAATTTGACTTAATATTATTGATTCATCAGAACGGCATATTTTACTGTCAGAGACTATGCTGTCAGACGGAATCTGAACGGAGAGTGAAGATGAAACGCAGTGTGCGTTATATCCTGATTTTATGTCTGGGGATGTTCGTCAGTTTGCCCCTGTTTGCGCAGCAGTATGCGTTTCTCAACCAGGATGACCTGGTGCTGAATAAAACGCGGTTGCAGCAGCAGCAGGCACCCACGCTGACACTGAAAGCCTGGCATCAGCTACAGCACGAGGCCGATAAGGCGCTGGTTGCGCCACTGCTGAGCGTGACAGAGAAAGGGCTTACGCCTCCCAGCGGTTCAAAACACGATTACCTGAGCCTCAGTGCCTACTGGTGGCCAGATGACGCGTCTCCGGATGGGCTGCCGTGGGTACGCCGTGACGGTAAAATCAACCCTTCAACCAAGAACAATGACAGCGACGGTGTGCGGCTGGCGACGTTTACCGCCCGGGTACAGACCCTGACGCTGGCCTGGTATTTCTCCGGCGATGAACGGTATGCCGATCGCGCGATCGCCCTGATCCGCCACTGGTTTCTCGATCCTGCCACGCGGATGAACCCTAACCTGAACTGGGCCCAGAGCGTACCGGGCAAGGCGGAAGGGCGGCGATCCGGCGTGCTCGATGGACGTTACTTTGCCACGCGGATTGTGGATTCCCTGCTGATGCTGCGCACCGCGCCTGGCTGGCGTGCGCAGGATGAACAGCAGATGCAGCAGTGGATGAGTGATTACCTGCACTGGCTACAGACCAGCAAACAGGGTAAGGGGGAAGCGCAGGCGGAGAATAATCACGGTAGCTGGTACAACGTGCAGGTGGCGGGTATTGCCTGGTATCTGCAACGGCCTGAGGCGATCACACCCATGCTGGAGCAGGCAAAAAAACGCATGAATCACCAGATTGCTGCCGATGGCAGCCAGCCGAAAGAGCTGGCACGCACCCGATCTTTCCACTACAGCTGGTTTAATTTGCAGGCACTGACCGCGCTGGCCACGGTGGCGCAGAACAGTCATACCGGCGATCTGTGGCATTACCGTACCCCGCAGCAGGCCAGCCTGCTGACAGCGCTGGATTTTATGGCACCGTACAGCGGCAACAACAAAATCTGGCCCTACCACAGCCTTGACCGTATTGGCGTGCGCCTGATCCCGTTGCTGTCGCAGGCCGATAATCAGCGTAATAGCGATCGCTATCAGGCGGCGATCCGTCAGGCTAACTGGGATCTGCCCAATGGCGGAGAAGGGCGCGGGGCAACGATCTCCGCACTACGTGATACCTGGCTGCTGGCCGTGCCGCGCGTTAGCGAGGCGCAGGCATCCGCTCACGGGGAATAATCGCCCCGCGATGCTGGATCACCGTACTGGCGGTGAGGTGGCCGCGCTGTGCGGCTTCGGTTGCGCTCCCGCCAGTCAGACGTACGGCGAGGTAGCCAGCGCTGAAGGAGTCACCTGCTGCCGTGGTATCAACTATCGCTGATGCCGGCAGACGCACCGCGGGGATCTCCAGCAGCGGCTCGCTGCCATTCGCTACCAGGCAGGCATCGGCACCGCGTTTAATCACAATCTCACTGACGCCCGCCTGCTGCGTGCGTGCAATCACGTCTGCTACGCTGGCTTCGCCCCACAGCAGGGTTTCATCGTCCAGCGTCAGGAACGCGATATCGGTGCAGGCGAGGATTGCCTGATAGGCACTCTGCGCCTCTTGCGGGTTCTGCCACAGGCGTGGGCGGTAGTTATTATCGAAAATAATCTTGCCGCCGTTTTTGCGGCACGCGGCCAGCAGGGCGTAGAGGGTTTCCCGGCTCTCTGGGCTTAAGATCGCGAGGCTGATCCCGCTCAGATAGAGATAGTCATAATGGGCCAGCTGCTGACAGATCGCTTCTGCACGCTCGCCTTCCAGCCAGTAACGCGCGGCAGCATCGTTGCGCCAGTAGTAAAACGTACGCTCACCCTGCGGGTCGGTTTCAATCACATACAGGCCTGGCAGTTTGTTCTTCATGCGCTGGATCAGGCCGGTCTGTAGCGACTCGCTTTGCCAGGCGGCGATCATCTCACTGCTGAAGCTGTCCTGACCCAATGCGGTCACATAATCCACCCGCAGCGCCTGCTCTGGTACCTGGCGAGCTACGTACACCGCGGTATTCAGCGTATCGCCACCAAATCCCCGGCTCATATCGCGACCCTGCTGGGAGAGTTCAATCATACATTCGCCGATCACGGCCAGTTTCTGTTGCGTCATGGTCATTCGCTCAATGAAAAGTCTGCGTTCAGTCTCGCTGCGTGCGGGGCAACAGTCAATGATTTAAAACGATGTTTTAATTTTATTGTGACGTGGGTTTAGTCCGGGCCAACTGATGATAAAACGCCCTAAACAGCGCCTGTTTTAGCGATTGAAAGGGCAAAAGATGGGTAATCTTAGCAAGGCTAACGTGGCTGTATGTCGATAAAGTTCTCAGGGACAGTGCCGATACTTGCAACACGGGATGCCATACGAAGGCGGTCTCACAAATAAAGGATCATAATAATGGTGCTGAATAGCCTCAGTCACCGGTTACCGAACGCAATCGTCGAACAAGAGCAGCTTAAAGAACCTGTTTACTGGCAACAGTGTCAGCGTTCCTATAACTTCCAGCCGATTTACCGGGTAGACGGTAGCCTGATGGCAATTGAGTTGCTCACAGCGGTGTTTCACCCATCCGCGCCGAGCCAGAGAGTTTCGCCGGAGCTTTATTTTGCAACGCTTGAGATCCCTCAACGCCTGCATATTGTGGCCGAGCAGCTGACGCTGCTGGCTAAATGGGAAAGAAAATTTGCCAGTACTAACATCGTCGCCTCCGTCAATATCGACGGGCCAACGCTGTTGGAAATCCAGCATAACAGAACCGTTCGTCAGTTAATTGCACGCTGCCCGTGGGTGCGTTTTGAACTGGTCGAGCACCATGTGTTGCCACAGGAAGTGATTGTTGCGCAGATGCCTGAACTGGGGCCGCTGTGGCTGGATGACTTCGGCTCCGGCATGGCGAACTTCTCCGCGCTGACCGAACTGAAGTACGACTACATCAAGCTCGCACGCGAGCTGTTTATCCTGCTGCGTGAAAGCGAAGAGGGCCGAAATCTGTTTGGAATGCTGCTGGCCCTGATCAATCGCTACTGCAAAGGGGTGATTGTTGAAGGGGTAGAAACACCTGAAGAGTGGGAGCAGGTACGTAACTCTCCTGCCTATGCTGCACAGGGGTATTTCTTTGCCCGTCCTATGCCGTTTGAACAGCTTGAGGCATTGCCGCTGAACCTCGTCTGATCCCATGTGCTGTCGTCTCGACTATCTTTAACCAGAGACGGATAGCCATCAAGGAGACGACGAATGTCGCGTACGGGGAAAGTCATTAGCTGGATTGCCGGGATTTTTGTGCTGTTGGTGGTGGTGATGGTCATTGTGATCGCCACCTTCGACTGGAATCGCCTGAAGCCCACCATCAACCAGAAAGTTTCTGCCGAGATTAACCGCCCGTTTGCCATTCGTGGCGATCTGGGTGTGGCGTGGGAGCGCAACCGCAGCGAACCTGGCTGGCGTCGTTGGGTGCCCTGGCCGCACGTCCATGCCCAGGACATTATGCTGGGTAACCCTCCTGACATTCCTGATGTCACCATGCTGCATCTGGCGCGTATCGACGCCACTCTCTCACCCCTGGCGCTGCTGAGTAAGCAGGTGTATCTGCCGTGGATCAAACTGCAACAACCGACCGCAAAGCTGGTGCAAACGGCCGACCGCAAAAATAACTGGACGTTTAACCTCGCGGGCAGTGACTCAAAACAGGAAAATCAGCCGCCTTCCGCATGGTCGTTCCGTCTGGATAATATCGTTTTTGACCAGGGGAACATCGCTTATCGTGATGCGATCAATAAGGCGGATGTGCAGATCACCGTCGATCCGCTGGGTAAACCGGTGCCTTATGCCCAGTTGGCAGGAGGCAACGACCAGCAAAAAGGGGCGGCAGATTTTGTCTTCGGCTGGCGAGTCAGCGGGACGTACAACAACGAGAAACTGAACGGTGACGGCAAAATGGGCGGCATGCTGTCGTTACGCAGCCAGAATACGCCATTCCCGATTCAGGCTGATATCCGCAGTGGCACCACGCGCGTGCGGGTGGCGGGGACCGTGCAGGACCCGATGAACCTCGGCGGGGTAGATATTCGCCTGCGTTTCTCCGGTGATACCCTGGCCAACCTCTATGGGTTGACGGGCGTTCTGCTGCCGGATACGCCGCCGTATGAAACGGATGGCCATCTGACGGCGCGTTTCCAGCAGGCCGCCGGTGCGGTGTTTCGCTATCAGGGCTTTAACGGCCATATCGGCGACAGCGATATTCATGGTTCCCTGACCTACAGTCAGAGCAAACCCCGACCTAAGCTGGAAGGGACGCTGGAGTCGCGTCAGCTGCGTATGGCCGATCTCGGCCCGCTGATTGGCGTCAATTCCGGTAAAGGCAGTGAAAAGACCGAAAAGGCCAAGGCACAACGTGGAGAGGCCGCCACGCAGCCCGCCGATCGCGTGCTGCCGCATGATAAGTTCGACACGAAAAACTGGGATGTGATGGATGCGGATGTGACATTCAAAGGTCGGCGCATAGAGCACAGCAGCTCATTGCCGATCAGCGATCTTTCCACTCATCTGATCCTGAAAAACGGCGATCTGCGCCTCGACCCGCTGCGCTTCGGCATGGCGGGAGGAAACCTGAATGCCAGCGTCCGGCTGGAAGGCGACAAATCGCCAATGCAGGGACGCGTGGATCTCCATGCCCGCAATCTGAAGCTGCGGCAGCTGTTCCCGGGCGTGGAAGCGATGCAGAGTGCGCTTGGCCAGATGAACGGTGATGCGACGCTGAGCGGGCGCGGTAATTCAGTGGCCGATTTGCTGGCAACCAGCAACGGTGACCTGAAGCTGCTGATGAACGATGGCCTGATCAGCCGCAGTCTGATGGAAATTGTGGGTCTGAACGTGGGTAACTACGTGGTGGGTAAGCTGTTTGGTGATGATGAAGTGAAAATCAACTGCGCGGCCGCCAATCTTCAGGTGAACAACGGGCTGGCCTCGTCACGGTTGTTTGTCTTCGATACTGAAAACGCGATTATCAATATTACCGGCACCACCAATTTTGCTAACGAACGGCTGGATCTGTCGATTAACCCGGACAGCAAAGGCATCAGGATTATCACGCTGCGCTCACCGCTGTATGTGCGTGGCACCTTTAAAAATCCCGATGCCGGTGTGAAACCCGGGCCACTGATTGCTCGTGGTGCGGCGGCGGTGGCATTAGGTGCCGTGGTGGCCCCGGCAGCGGCGCTGCTGGCGCTGATCTCACCGAGTGACAACGACGATAATCAATGCAGCCGCGTATTGCAGCAGATGAAAAGTGGGAAATAACGTCGTGCAGGGCGGATATTGATAAGGACGAGGCAGACCTCACCGCTACAATCATTGACACGGGCGAGGCATGCCTCGCCCCTACAGTCATCGATACGGGCGAGGCATGTGGTCGGTCTGTACCCATGCCTCGCCCCTGGATCCGCTGTAGGGGTCGGGCATGCCCGACCCGCCATCAGGCAATATCAATCAAACAACGATTCGTGACGGGTTTCTTTGCACAGGATCAGCGCAATCAGCGTCAGGCAGGCCATCGACGCCAGGTAAACGCCGACATAGAACAGCCCGTAAGTGTGCGCTAACCAGGTGGCAATATATGGCGCGATGGATGCACCCAGAATCGACGACAGGTTATAGGAGAACGATGCTCCGGTATAACGGACTTCGGTCGGGAACAGCTCCGGTAACAGTGCGCCCATCGGTCCGAAAGTCAGCCCCATAATGCTCAGGCCACAGACCAGGAAAGCCATAATCAGCATCTGATTACCGGAACCCAGCATCGAGGGGAAGATCATCGAAAAGCCGATAATAATCAGGGTAATGACGATCATCGTCCTGCGGCGACCAAAGCGGTCGGCCAGCAGCCCGGCAATCGGCACCATGATGCCAAAACCAATCACCGCCAGCATCAGCATCCACAGGAAAGTATTACGTGGAATACCCAGTCCGTTAGGCGCGGGCGTGGTGCCGTAGGTCATGGAGTAGACGGTCATGATATAGAACAGGGTGTAGGTTGCCAGCATGATGAATGTACCAATAATGGTGGTACCCAGATGCTTGCTGAACAGGGTGCCAATCGGCACTTTCACCTGTTTCTTCTCTTTCTGTACTTTGGCGAAAACCGGTGACTCATGCAATGAGACGCGCACATACAGGCCGATCAGCACTAATACCGCTGAGAGGATAAACGGCACGCGCCAGCCCCAGCTCATAAACTGTTCGTCGGTCAGCAGCCAGGAGAGCAGCAGGAAGGTGCCGTTGGCAAAGAAAAAGCCAATCGGCGCGCCAAGCTGCGGGAAGGAGCCATACAGGGCGCGTTTTTTCGCCGGAGCGTTTTCCGTGGCCAGCAGTGCAGCACCGCCCCATTCGCCGCCCAGTCCCAGACCCTGACCAAAACGTGCCAGCGCCAGCAGCAGGGGGGCAAACACGCCAATCGTTTCATAGCTCGGCAGCAGGCCGATCGCCACGGTTGAAATTCCCATGGTCAGCAGCGAGGCGACCAGCGTCACTTTACGCCCGACACGGTCACCAAAGTGGCCAAACACCGCTGAACCGATAGGGCGCGCGATAAAGGCAATGGCGAAGGTGGCCAGTGACTGCAGCGTGGCAACGGTGGCATCACCCTGTGGGAAGAAGATATGCGGGAACACGATTACCGCGGCAGTAGCATAAATATAGAAATCGAAGAATTCGATAGCAGTGCCGACCAGTGAAGCAATAACGACTTTACCGCGAGAGTTGACGGGCGTGGCGTTGGGATCGGTGTCGATGGATGGCGCGATGGAAGCTTGCATAAATTTTTCTTATTTGAATGTGAATGTAAACGGCGTAACAACGAATCTTACGCACAGGCAAAGCCGCATTCAATGGCGAAAAAGCACCGAAAAGGCGGGTTAATCCAGCGAAAAGAGGATAATTTTCATTCCGCGATATTTGCGGGTGGATGGCAGGGTGAAATCGACTATTTCTGGCGTGAATCACTGCAAAATAGCCAAATTAAAGTTATGTCTCAGCCATTAATGCTGTTCTTTGGCGAATTAATCACCAGGTATCGAGATTTTCAACTGGCTGCCTCCTCAGGTGGCGACCTGGCAGATAAGGAGATTCTTAGTATTGTTGATAAAAGGTTTAGAAAGGAAACTATCAGCACGGTTTACAACCTGGTTTCGGCGGAATAGAATCTCGTCACTTTCTTCTCAGGAGCACACAATTGGACAGTCACCCTGTAACTCACGCGTTATAAAGGCAGGCCCACTCCGTTGTGCGCCTGCCGTTAATCGGCGGGCTATGTTTCCTCTCTTCTCAGAGCAGTAGCATCCCGTATAAAGAACTTTAAGATGTCCAGCCTGTGGCCGGACTGGGATTGCGTATGCGCTTTTTTGTTTTCACACCACAACGTCATCATCTTTTTCCTCCGGGCTGCCTGCGTTAATTCCTGTGCAACCGGTGCGCCTGTGCGCATCTCAATTCCCGTCGTGAGACGACAATGAGAACGACAAAGATGACATGGACTCCTTTTATCCTGCATTTGACCCTGGCGGTAGCGCTGGGGGCGATTATTGGTGCCGAGCGCCAGTGGCGACAGCGTATGGCTGGCCTGCGTACCAATGCGCTGGTAGCCACCGGTGCGGCTATTTTTATTCTCAGTTCGGTCAGCACCTCGCCGGACAGCCCTGGGCGTATCGCCGCACAGATTGTTTCCGGTATCGGTTTTTTAGGTGCCGGCGTCATTATGCGCCAGGGAATGAACATCTCCGGGCTGAACACGGCAGCAACGCTGTGGTGCTCTGCGGGAGTGGGCGTGCTGTGCGGTCTTGGGCAGTTTGCCAATGCCACCGCAGCAACCCTGGTGCTGCTATGCGCCAATATCCTGCTGCGTGAAGCGGCCCAGCGTATCAATACCCGGCCCAGCGCGACAGAGCATGAACCGGAGCAGCGCTACCGCATTCAGATTGTGTGCGGCAGTGAAGATGAAATACTGGTGCGCACGCTGATCCTGCAAGCGCTGAATGGAATGGCGCTGCGCCTGCAGTCGCTATACAGCGCGGATATCGCCCGCCCGGGTCATCTGGAAGTGAGCGCTGACGTGATGGCATTTCCCGCCGCGCAGCGGGAGATTGAAAGTATTGTCTGCCGCATCAGTCTGGAAAAGAGTGTCAGTGCGGTGCACTGGCGGATAGCGCCAGACCAGGCGATTTAACCCCACACAGGAGCATAACGATGAAAGAACCTCCGTCCCGGGAGAGGCAGTGGTGTGATAACAGGAGGCGCGTGCGGAAATAATTCCAGCCTGCTGTTCATCCTGCCCGTCGCCTCCCCCCTGAATCAATAAAAAATCCTCGTGTGCAGGCGTGCTATGCCTGCGCGTGAAACACCTTTGTTCAAGGAATGGCATGATGAAAATGCACCAGAGCAACCTGAAAATGGCACGTGACCTGGCGATCGCCAGCGCGGCCACCCAGAGCCAGGATCACACCCTCGCTCGTCTTAATACCCAACGCCAGGGCCTCACCCGTGAAGAGGCGGCGGCACGTTTACAGCAGTACGGCGCCAACCAAATCGCCAGTGATAATGCCCCGGCAGCGCTGACCCAGCTGTTGCAGGCGTTTAATAATCCGTTTATCTGGATCCTGATGGTGCTGGCGGCCATCAGCGTGCTGACCGACTACATCCTCCCGCTACGCCGGGGAGAAGAGACCGATTTGACCGGTGCCATCATTATGCTGGTGATGATTAGTCTCAGTGGATTGCTGCGCTTCTGGCAGGAATATCGCACCAATAAAGCCACAGAAGCCCTGAAATCGCTGGTCAGCACCACCGCTACGGTACAGCGCCGCAGCCATGCCGACAGTGAAGCGGTCAGCATTGAGGTGCCGCTGCAGGAGGTGGTTCCAGGCGACATCGTGCTGTTATCAGCAGGCGATATGATCCCGGCAGACGTGCGGCTGCTCTCCTCACGCGACCTGTTTGTCAGCCAGGCGGCGCTGAGCGGTGAAGCGTTGCCGATCGAGAAATACGACAGCCACAGTCATCTTCATCGCGCCAGCCCGCTGGCCGATGAGCAAGATTTGCTGAGCCAGCCCGGTATCTGCCTGATGGGTACCAATGTGGCCAGCGGCAGTGCGACGGCGGTAGTGGTCGCAACGGGCAATCAGACCTGGTTTGGTTCCCTGGCGAAGTCGCTGGTCGGTGAGCGCCCACAAACCTCCTTCGACCGTGGCGTCAACAGTGTCAGTTGGTTACTTATCCGTTTTATGCTGGTGATGGTCCCGGTGGTCTTGCTGATTAATGGCTACACCAAAGGCGACTGGAGCGATGCGCTGCTGTTTGCGCTGGCTGTCGCCGTTGGCCTGACGCCAGAAATGCTGCCAATGATTGTCAGTTCCAATCTGGCGAAAGGGGCGATTGCCCTGTCGAAACGCAAAGTGGTCGTGAAGCGTCTGAATGCTATCCAGAACCTGGGGGCGATGGATGTGTTATGCAGTGATAAAACCGGCACCTTAACCCAGGACAAAATCATTCTCGCCGGGCACCTCAATGTGCGGGGCAACAGTGATGATGGCGTACTGCAACTGGCCTGGCTTAACAGCCGTCATCAGACCGGGGTAAAAAATCTGATGGACCGCGCAGTACTCGGGTTCAGCCAGGGTAACGCTGCCGTCAGTGGGCTGTGGCGCTTTCGTAAAATCGATGAACTGCCGTTTGATTTTGAACGCCGCCGCCTGTCGGTGCTGGTCGCAGACGATGGCCAGCAGACCCTGATTTGTAAAGGGGCGGTGGAGGAGATGCTGGCGGTGTCAGCCTGGTGGCAGGATGAAGGAGAAGTGCGTCCACTGGATGAAGCAACATGCCGTCAGATTCGGCAGTTAGCAGCGGACTATAACCAGCAGGGCTTCCGTGTGCTGGTGGTGGCAACTCGCCAGATAAGTGAGCACTCGCTAATCACTCAGCTCAGCGCCGCCGATGAACGTGAACTGGTCATTACTGGCCTGCTGACGTTCCTCGACCCGCCGAAAGAGAGTGCGGCTGCCGCGATAGCCGCACTGCATGAACAGGGTGTGACGGTCAAAGTACTGACCGGGGATAACGCAGTGATCACCAGCAAAATTTGCCGGGACGTGGGGCTGGAGCCGGGGGAGCCGCTGTGCGGCAGTGAGCTTGCGCGTATCAGTGATGCTGAGCTGGCACGTCTGGTAGAGCAGAGAACCCTGTTCTGCCGTCTCAGCCCGCAGCAGAAAACGCGCGTGTTGCAGGCGCTGCAAGGTAACGGGCACACCGTGGGTTTCCTCGGTGATGGGATTAACGATGCCCCGGCGCTGCGCGCGGCGGATGTCGGGATTTCCGTCGACAGTGCAACTGACATCGCCAAGGAGTCAGCAGACATCATTCTTCTGGAGAAAAGCCTGCTGGTGCTGGAACAGGGGGTGATCAAAGGCCGCGAGACGTTTGGCAACATCATCAAGTACCTGAATATGACCGCCAGCTCCAACTTCGGCAACGTGTTCTCCGTGCTGGTGGCCAGCGCCTTTATTCCGTTTCTGCCGATGATGGCGATTCATCTGCTCTTGCAGAACCTGATGTATGACCTGTCCCAGCTGGCGCTGCCGTGGGACAAGATGGACAAGGAGTTTCTGCGTAAACCGCGTCAGTGGGATGCGAAGAATATCGGTCGCTTTATGCTGTGGATGGGGCCCACTTCATCGATCTTCGATATCACCACCTTCTGGCTGATGTGGCATGTCTTTGCCGCGAACAGCGTTGAGGCGCAGGCGCTGTTCCAGTCTGGCTGGTTTGTTGAAGGGTTGCTGTCGCAGACGCTGGTGGTGCATATGCTGCGCACGCAGAAAATTCCGTTTATTCAGAGCCGCGCCGCGTTGCCGGTGATGCTGATGACCGGGCTGGTGATGGCGCTGGGTATTTTGATTCCCTTCTCACCGCTGGGCCATGCGGTGGGGCTGGTGCCATTGCCGTGGAATTACTTCCCGTGGCTGCTGGCGACACTGCTGGGCTACTGCCTGGTGACGCAGGGCATGAAACGTCTTTATATGCGCCGTTTCGGTCAGTGGTTCTGAGGAGAAGAGATCATGAAAAATTCGAATGCCGTTACGGCTATCGTGCTGTTTTTCGTTGGATTGCTGATTTTTTCCAGCAGTATTGCGATGATATTTAGCGGATAAATAAAACGGGCGGACCGAAAGAGAAGGTCCGCCCCTACAGAATCCAGGTGGCCGCGAACCGATAGTTTGCACCCACCGTAATGAAGACCATTTTTCCGGTCACCCCGTTCCGATGATTTGTACCGGCACCTCGGGTTTTATCCATTTTTCATTAATACAATGGACTGAGCTTGACGACTGAATAAAAAGAAATCAACCTGAGTCCTCATATGGAAGATGAAAAACAAGAGGGATATAATGCCGATAAAATCATTTCGTTTTACTCACGGGTCAGGGAAAGTCATACCCTGGTGTACAGTAAAAAATAATGTTAATCATAATAAATATATACTTGATACCAAAGGTAAATCATTTTCCCTCGGTTTAGATGAAATACTTATCGGTAGTTCGATTTTTATAATTTCATATAAGAAAAACATACATCCAATTTTAGAAGTACAGGCGGGATATGTTTTAGATACGGGTTATACAGGAACAGTAAGGCCTTTTCCCTTAGACATGACTCAACGTATTTCATTAAATAAATTCAATATGGATTCTTATGAAAAGCAAAATTGACTCTTCGGTTTTTTTGTTTTATTTATCTTTGTGATGGTCTTTCTTTGCTCTTGTGCATCAGCGAAGGATGGTTCTTTATCCAGAGATGAACCCACCCAGGAAGCCGTTGAACTCACGAAAAAAATGATTTTTTCAGATGAAGAAGAGAAGAATAAAATCTTCTCTTCTTTTAAAGAATTAATGGATGAAAACCCAGGAAATATCACCATCAGAAATATGTATATCAATAATCTGATTGCAGAAAAACATTATGAAGAAGGGTTGAAATATCTCCGTGCGATGAACAAGAAAAACCTCACGCGGACTAACTTACTCACTCAGTGTATGTTGCAGGAACGGCTAGAGAAAAGAGACGAGGGGTGCTATAAAAAAGTTATTGCTCTGTCTGAAGAAAAAAATGCTATTGATTCAGACTATATCAGTGCCCTGTTTTTTATGGATGACAAAAGATTTGAAGCGTTAAGACACGAACTAATTAAAGAAAATAAGTTTAAAGAATCTGATTTCTTGGTCTTTACGCTGGGACAAGAGAAAATGTTACATGAGTTCTTTCCATAGTTCTTTTGTTGAACGGGCCGACCGAAACAGAAGATCGGCCCATTTTTTTTACGGGCGAATAAACCGCACGTAAATAAAGCGGATGATGTAAAACTCAATCACGCCCAGCAGCAGGAACCACAGGCAGAACACCAGCGTATACAGCTGGCCGATATCTGCCAGGTGGAACATCTCTACCAGCCTGCGTGCCAGCGTCAGACCGAATGAAGGCGCAGGCAGCAGCAGCGCCGAGAGAAAGCCGAGCAGCAGGGCGCTCATTGGCATCAGGAAAGTTTCAAACGGGTTTTTCATCACAATTCCGTGTTAGTCAGTTGCGGCTATTTTCTGTTAATCCCAGACCGTCTTCAATCATTAACCACCAGGGCTGCGGGCACTTGCTCACGCATCCAGCGCACAAAGCTGCTACGTTTTTCCGACGGGCTGAGGTCCTGGCGCCACAGCAGATTAATCGGGCGACTGGCCGGTTGCCACTGTTGCAGCAATGGCACCAGCCGACCCGCAGCAATATCCTGCGCCAGCAGAATATGCGGTTGCAGTATCAACCCGGCACCGGCCAGCGCCGCCTGACGCAGCGCCTGACCATCGTTACAGGTAAAGCTGTTGTCGAAAGGCCAGGTGACATCGCCCCACTGCCAGGCGTTATTCTTATTCCATGCCATATTGGCGAGGCAACGGTGCCGATGCAGATCCCCGGGCGTTTGTGGCGTGCCGTGTTGTGCCAGATAGTCCGGCGCTGCGCACACCACCATCTGATACTCCCCAAGAAACTGGGCAACCAGCGGTTCATTATGCTTCAGCCCCCCGATACGGATGGCAAAATCAAACCCTTCGGCAATCAGATCGACAAAGCGGTCGTTGAGATCCAGCGCGATCTTCACCTGTGGATAACGTAACTGATAGCCGGTGACGACGGTCGCGATAGCGCTGGCCCCCAGATTGAGCGGGGCGCTGATACGCAGCAAGCCGGACGGCGTCTGCTTCATATTTTCCACGCTTTCATCCGCTTCCCTGAGCAGGACCAGTGCCTGTTTGCACTGCTGGTAGTAACGTTCTCCGGCTTCTGTCAGATGCTGGCGTCGGGTGTTTCGCTGCAACAGGCGGGTATTCAGCGCGGTTTCCAACTGGCGAACATGTTTACCGACCATCACGGCGGTGATATCCAGCCGCCGCGCGGCTTCGCTGAAGTTGCCGCTCTCAACAGCGCAGATAAAGGCTTCAATGCTGCGTAATTTATCCATGATTGCAAACTCTGGGTTTGGAGTTCCCGAAAGTATCGCGCATTTATCCCGCAACTGCACTGCGTCACACTGACCGGACTCATTCATCAGGCAGGAGACACAACATGAAAATTTTAGTGATTGGCGCATCAGGTACGGTGGGTCAGGGCATTGTGCAGGAGTTGGGGCGCGACCATCAGGTCATTCGCGTGGGGAAAACCCGGGGCGATTTTCAAGTCGATCTTACACGTGAGGAGAGTGTCAAAGCGCTGTTTGCCCAAACGGGTAAGGTAGATGCGGTGATCTCAGCGGCAGGCGGTGTCCACTTTGGCCCGCTGGCTGACATGAGCAGTGAACAGTTTAACAGCGGGCTACAGGACAAGCTGATGGGGCAGGTGCGGCTGGTGCTGATCGGCCAGGCATTCGTCAATCCCGGCGGTTCCTTCACGCTGACAACGGGGATTCTGGCCCAGCAGCCGATCCGCACTGGGGTCAATGCCACCGCCGTCAATGCCGCGCTGGAAGGCTTTGTACTGGCGGCGGCCAATGAACTGAACGGGTTGCGCATTAACGCCGTCAGCCCAACGGTCTTAACCGAATCGCTGGAAAGCTACGGCCCGTTCTTCCCCGGTTTTGAAAGCGCAGCGGCAAGCCGTGTGGCACTGGCCTATCGCCGTAGTGTAGAGGGAATCGATACCGGACGTGTTTTCCGCGTCTGGTAATGTCCGTCATACTTGACGCTGGCTCTGCGTTGGTTGCATGCACTTACCCGAGTCACTGACTTAAGTCAGCTCATCGGGATGCATTTATTTACCGCCTTGATCCAGCGCCAATTATTCAGGACATATGAGGTGGGGATATTGATGCTGAAAAGTGGCGAAATATCCCCCAACCCCCGCAGGGATGTATATCCCTACACTTTTTGTAAGACGGTAATTCTTTTAGAGTTTTCGCCCACATTTTCCCCGCTAAAATAGCAATCGTTAAAAAGTATAGCCAGGGCTATACTCAAATCCCTGATTTTACTGTCTTTTTTTCTGGCGATTAGCGTGCTAGGATGCGCTTCACTTGAACGAGCTTGTGATTATTTTTCCAACATAAGCTGATGTTTTAACGAACTGGAACGCAACTGCGGTTTCAGACCGGATAAATACAATGAACCTATACGCCACTCTTATTCTGGCTTTTGCTATGTCGATGGATGCCTTTGCGGCCGCTATCGGCAAAGGGGCCAGTCTGCATCGCCCCAGCCTGAAAGAAGCACTGCGTACCGGTTTGATCTTCGGTGTGATTGAAGCACTGACACCGCTGATTGGTTGGGCGATTGGTCTGGCTGCCAGCCAGTACATCATGGCGTGGGACCACTGGGTGGCCTTCGGACTGCTGTTTATTCTTGGCAGCCGGATGATCGTTGAAGGTGTGCGTAAGAAAGAGTGCAAACCAGAAGAAGCGCCAACCAGCCACGGTTTCTGGCTGCTGGCCTGTACGGCTGTCGCCACCAGCCTGGATGCTATGGCAGTCGGCGTCGGCCTGGCCTTCTTGCAGGTGAATATCGTCACCACTGCGCTGGCGATTGGTTTTTCCACCATGGTCATGGCCTCTGCGGGTATTCTGCTGGGGCGCTTCCTTGGCCCGGTGATGGGAAAATGGGCAGAAATTTTCGGCGGCGTAGTGCTCATTGGTATCGGCTGTAGTATTTTGATTGAACATCTGGGCCGGTAAACAGAAATTCCGGCCTCTTTCTGGGGCGGAGTGGGTATGGCGTTATCGGTAGTCGACTGGAACAGCCGTAATCACATTGAATGTTCACATCTGACCGCCAGTCATGCGGCCTTCCCGCTGCACACCCACGAAGAATATGTCATCAGTGCGAATCTCAGCGGCATTGAAACCCTCAGCCTCCATCAGCAAACCCTGTCAGTTCATGCCGGGGATATCACCATTTATAACCCTGAAACGCTCCAGTCTTCGCAGTTTGGAGCCGAGCCGGTTGAGTTTTTTAGCATTCATTTACCGCAACAGGTTTTTGCCGATCTCACCGATCGATCACTGCCGATCCTGCGGGAAGGGGTGCTGCGCGATCCCGCATTGTTCGCGGCGATATGTGGTTATGTGTTGTCGCCGGATGAAGAGCAGGTTCAGCAGCAAAACCTGCTGTGGCTGACCAGCCAACTGCTGAAACACAGCCATGGGGAGGAGACCCCGCTGGCACCCGTCACCATCGGGCGGGCGCTGGAGTGCATGCGTGACAATCTGACGATGAAGATGACGCTGGATGAGTTGGCCGCCGCCGCCGGGCTGAGTAAATATCATTTTGTGCGTCAGTTTCGCCAGCAGATCGGCATTGCGCCGTTGCAATATCATATGCAGCTGCGCCTGCTGGCAGCGCGTAACCTGCTACGGCACCAGCACAGTGCGCTGGATGTGGCGCACCGGCTGGGTTTCTACGATCAGAGCCATTTTATTAACAGCTTTCGGAAGATGATGGGCATTACGCCGCATCACTATCTGCGTATCTTCAGCCAATAAATTCACGGTAACCGGAAAGGATAACGTAACCCGCGAAGTAGCAAAAAATCACCGCTGACGCGATGTACGACCAGCGTAGCATCTTTGCCCCCAGCATCCGTCCGCCCACGCTGCCCACCGTGCACAGCACGGCCGTCCAGACAACGCCTGCAAGGAAAAATCCGCTCAGGAACCAGCCTGAAGCCGCGGTGCCGTTGCTGCTCATCCGCGAAATCAACGCCCCGCCGACGGCGGCAAACCACAGGATTGCCGTGGGTGAGGACATGGCAAGGAAGATGCCTCGGAAAAAATTCTGGCGCAGACTCAGTGCTTCACCGATATCCCCGGCGCTCAGTTCTGCGGTCGGGCGCAGGGCGCTTTGCACCATCTTCCAGGCAAACCACAGCAGGATCAGGGAGCCGCCGATCCACAATACCCAGCGTACCGGAGTGAACTGCAGCAGCACCGCCATTCCGGCCATCGCGAGGACCGCATAGATCAGATCGCCCACGCAGGTGCCGATCCCCAGCCAGAAGCCATGGAAAAAACCGCGCTGCATCGCCAGGGTGATCATCGCAATGTTGGCGATGCCGATATCCAGGCACAGGGAAAGACTGAGGAGAAAACCATTAGAGAAGGGCATTGGCGTCCGATCCAGGATGAGTGAGGCCGCCATTATCATCAGGCATCTTGCAGAAATATTGGAAAAAATTGCGCAGCAAGTCGGGATTTCATCCCGGGCCGGGTTTGCCGTTTAGCAACGGTTTACCTTTTTATCGGCATAATTAACTCAATTTTGTGATCTGGCTCATAAAATATTGCCTGAAAAACGCGCGGCATGTATAATTTTTTAGCGATTTTCAACAAAAGCTGCAAACAGGTCATCATGAAAAAATTCTTCAAATACGTGTTCCGGGTTTATGTCGACACCTTCAAACACGTACCGCCAGGCGCTGTTCTTTAAGCGCCGGCTGCACCGAACACCCTCGATAACGCGTCGGTCAGGGATTTGACCGATGGTTATCACCTCTTCTGATAATCACTTTATAAAAATATTGCATCATCGTGCGTCCTGCGCGAATCTGACTGCTATGCAAAATACTCAGCTGTTCCTCACCACCACGACCACCACCGCTTCTGGCGGAGAGTGGCGAGTTTGCGTGGCTGAGTAGTTAGCAAACCTTTCCCCTCCCGCCGGTTACCGACGGGGCTGCATTGTTCTCCGTTGTTGCCGGTTCAACTGAAGCCAGAATAAAGGAGAAATGCCATGTCTGACGCCTCCGCGTTGCTCGTGATCGATATGCAGGCAGGTTTACTGCACGGCCCGCAGGTGCCCCATAACAAAGCACAGTTGCTGGATCACGTTTCCTATTTGATCACATCGGCGCGCGCGCAGCAGATACCGCTGTTTTTTGCCCAGCACACCGGCGCGGCGGGTTCACCGATTGCCGCAGGCAGTGAACTCTGGCAAATCGCACCTGAACTGCCACTGCTGGATTCTGACCGCTGTTTTAACAAAACGCGTCCGAGCTGTTTTGCCGACACACCGTTACTGGCCTGGCTACAGAATGCCGGGATAAAACGGCTGGTGATCGTGGGGATGAAGACCGAATATTGCGTGGATACCACTTGTCGTGCGGCGGCAGATCGGGGATTTGAGGTGGTGCTGGTAAGCGATGCACACAGCACCACGGATAATGCGGTGTTAACGGCAGAGCAGATTATTGCCCATCATAATGCGACGTTGTCGGGGCCATTTGTGCAGCTGCTGACGACGCAAGAGATCCGTTTTTAGTCAGTTATCGGCATTGAGGCAGAAAAAGCCTCAATGCCGGCTTTGCCTGTTATGCGGTCGGGCCTGCCTGGGCGATGCGTGCACCCTCTTCCGTGCGGGTGTACTGCTCGAAATTCGCGACAAACAGCTGGGCTAATTTTTCGGCTGCCTGCTGCCACGCTTCTGCGCTTTCCCAGCCATTACGCGGGTCGAGCAGCGCATCGTCAACACCCGGCACCTGCGCCGGGATAGCCAGCCCGAAGATCGGCAACTGGCTATCATTTTGCTCAATGGTGCCGTTCAGGATCGCGTTGATGATAGTGCGCGTATCCCGCAGTGACAGGCGCTTGCCTGCGCCATTCCATCCGGTGTTAACCAGCCAGGCTTCCGCCTGAGTCTCATTCATTTTTTCTTCCAGCACGCTGGCATAGCACGTTGGCGGCAGCATTAAAAACGCCGCGCCATAGCAGGCCGAGAACGTCGGTGTCGGCTGGGTGATGCCGCGTTCTGTTCCGGCTAATTTTGAGGTAAACCCAGACAGGAAGTGATACTTCATCTGTTCGCGGGTCAGGCGTGAGACCGGAGGCAGTACGCCGAAGGCATCAGCGGCAAGGAAAATCACCTTCGACGGGTGACCTGCGGCGGACACCGGCCTGACAATATTCTCAATGTGCGAGAGGGGGTAGGACACGCGGGTGTTCTCGGTTTTGCTGCCATCCGCGTAATCGACGGTTCCATCCTCTTTGAGCACCACGTTTTCCAACAACGCATCCTGACGAATAGCGCGGTAGATCTCCGGCTCTGCGGCTTCACTGAGGTTGATGGTTTTGGCATAGCAACCGCCTTCGAAGTTGAACACGCCCTCGGCATCCCAGCCGTGTTCATCATCACCAATCAACTCGCGCAGTGGATCGGTGGAAAGCGTGGTTTTCCCGGTGCCTGACAGGCCGAAGAACAGAGCGACATCACCCGCAGCGCCGCGGTTAGCAGAGCAGTGCATCGAGGCGATGCCACGCTGTGGCAGCAGGTAGTTCATCACCGAGAACAGACCTTTTTTCATTTCACCCGCGTACCAGGTGCCGCCGATAAGCTGGATTTTCTCGGTGAGGTTGAAGGCCACAAAGTTTTCAGAGTTCATCCCCTGAGCCTGCCACTGGCTGTTGGTGCACTTGGAGCCGTTCATCACGGTGAAGTCAGGGGTAAAGTTCGCCAGCTCTTCTGCGGAAGGGACAATGAACATGTTCTTCACGAAATGTGCCTGCCAGGCGACCTCGGTCACCACCCTCACTGCCAGTCGCGAGTCTTTATTCGCACCACACCAGGCATCGACAACGTAGAGTTTTTTACCTGACAGCTGCGTGCAGACCAGTGCACGCAGCTCTGACCAGACGGCAGGTGAGAGAGGATGATTATCGTTGCGGCCCTGACCGGCATCCGACCACCAGACGTTATCTTCGGTCAGTGCATCGCGCACGATGTATTTATCACGCGGTGAACGTCCGGTGAATTCCCCGGTATCCACGGCTACTGCACCGGAGGCGGTAATGGTTGCGCGTTCCCAGCCCACTAAGTCCGCCGCGGTTTCATGCGCCATCAGCAGTTCATAGCTGGGGTTGTAAATCACGTCCTGGAGGTCGGTGATTCCAAGGTCTGACAAGGCTGTGTTAAGGGATGCAGTGCTGGACATGAGATACCTGACTATTTAGGGGCTGAGGATGAGTTAATGGTTTGTTGCGAACTATTCCACGGATACTAGCACCGGATAACAGATGCTTTAATTGCATAATTTCTATTCTGGATGCAAAATTTGCATACTATTTTTGCGATGCGGGAGACGGACAGCGGTGATCGGTAACCTTGAAGTGAAATGGTTTTATGATGTGATTGCACTGGAAGAGAGCCGGAGCTTTACCCTGGCGGCGGAGAAAAGGAACATCTCACAGTCATCGTTTAGCCGACGCATACAGTCGCTGGAATCCGCGCTGGGTTTTATGATTTTTGATCGCAGCAAAAACCCGTTACAGCTGACGCAACAGGGTAAAAACTTCATCGGCTATGCGCGCAATATGCTGGACGATATGGATTTTCAGCTCAACCGCATCAAAGGGTTAGATAACCTCCGGCAGAGCATCAAGATCGATGCCGCGCCCTCTCTTTCCGTGCTGTGGCTGCCCGAAATGATTGCCGGATACAACGACAGTAATGAGCGCATCCACTATGTGGAATCGATTAATGTGAATGATGCGGTCTATAACCTGAAAGAGGGAAAATGTGATTTTATTCTGAGTTTTTATAACGAAGAGTTAATGAACTATCCCTTTGTTCATCACAAGATTTTTGATTCTCATCTCCATCTGGTCACCCCCTGCGATGATGATGGTCAGCCGTTGTACTCCCTGAGCCACGATATTTTGCCGTTAATGAAATACGCTACCGACAGCTATATGGGACGGCAGGTTAACCAGGTGATCGACACATTGTCTGAGGACACTTTTACGCTGCGTTTTGTCTCGTCGATGAGTGAGCTGTTAAAGCGTATGATCGTTAACGGGCAGGGTGTGGGCTGGTTACCGCAGTACTCAATAAAAGAGGAACTCAGCCAGGGAAAACTGGCAATTATGGACCCTTCTGTTTCCCTCGGGATCAGCGCCTATGTTTACCGTTCCGGCTCCAGGCTGAACCTTTCCGCTGAACGGTTTTGGCAGTATATTCGCGCGCAACCGACACGGCGGGAATAACCAATAGTGGGGCTGGTCACTGTCATCAGGATGGATAGAGCTTAGTCATCTTGCAGGGAACTGGTAGGTAAATAAAATTATTGCATTAATTTTATTTTTCTTACAAAAACAAAACAACAATGATAATATGAAAATAATTTTTCAAGGAAGGAGAAATGAAATGGCTGAAATAATTTCTTTAATGTTTTTGTGTGTTGGTGTTATTGCCTTCACCAAGGAGATAAAACTCTTTAAAATTGTATCCAGCATTATGTTGTATTTTTCTTTTGTTGTTGCAAACGGAAGTGTTCCTCTGCAAGTTTCCTATATTTCCATAATACTCATGGTGCTAATAGTTCTGCTCTATGTGAATTCCAGCAAGAAAAATAAAGATATATTTTATTTCTCAATTCCTTGCTGGTTGTTAATTGTTTCGGTTATATTTAAAGTATTTATTTACTGATCGTGAGTTACTTGATTTTCATTAGTTTTTTAGCTATGGATATAAATTCAATCTCACTATTTATGTATATTATCTCTTTTGTTTTTGAATTATACTTCGCCAGGGAAACAGGTGCGCCATCCCCACCATTTTCAATAAAGAATTTTGATCTTATACTGTCATAAAGATTCACGGAACTTATCGGATCCCTTCCGAACTTGTAGGGTGTTGGCGCACTGATCTTATGTTTGCTAGATAACCACCTGGGTAAAATTCTATCGAACCCATCAATTGGAGTTATAAAAGTACTAAAACCGCAATACTCAAGGTTGAAAATTAGTTTTCCATTCTTTTTATCTTTTTCACTAATGCCAATGCCAAAAGAAATTTTGAATTTACCCCAAGTGTTTACATTGCTATAGTTCACCGGGCTATCATTATAAAACAATTCTTGCTCTCTCATTAAATGATAAACAGACTTTACAACCTGAATAGAGGTTGGGCCTATTGTGTTTGCAATGCTCGGTAATCCTGACTTGGTGTATATCTGTTCTTTTATAAGATATATCCCCGTTCCTTTGAAATATTCCATAAAACCTTCCTTGTTTTTTAAACGTAAAATTACTGATGAAGTTATGATTTGATATGCAATCATGAACCAGAACGATAATCATTGTGTCATAATTAAAATTCGCGAAAGTTAAACTCACGCAATGTGAGTTATTACACATATTCAAGGGGGTTGTCTTTAGTAAAAATAATGAAAAAATAAAGAAAATACGGAGGGTTAAAAATGAGTTCTACAGATTCAGCTAAAAACAGCTGGATAAAGAAGGTATTCATTATGGTGAGTGAAAACCATCAGCAGGGTTCGACCGGAAAAAAAGGTCGAACCCTACGTTGAGGCGATTGCTGTAGGGGCGGACCTGCTGTTTCGGTCCGCCCGCTCGCGTCGTTATTCGAAATCGACCCAGGTCGCGCCGGCATCGGCCGACTCAACGCAGCGCTCAACCCACTGCACACCGGCAACACCCGCATGAACATCCGGGTACCAGAAGTCTGCCAGCAGCGCTTTATCACCACGATCGGTGGCATCCATGGCTACGGCAAAGCGACGATAGAGGTTTGACCAGGCTTCGAACAACCCTTCCGGATGGCCGCCACCGATACGGTCTTCTTCCAGCGCACGCGGGGCCAGGTAGCCCATGCCGCGCTCCAGAATGCGTACCGGCTCGCCCTGAATTTCATAGCGTAACTGGTTCGGCTGCTCGTCCCACCACTCCAGGCTGGCTTTCGATCCGATCACGCGGATCTTCTGACCATGCATCGATCCGCAGTTCACCGCAGAGCACCACAGCGATCCCACGGCACCGTTGTCGTATTCCATCAGCACAAAGGCGTTATCTTCCAGCGGCGCACGGGTTTTCACAAAGCTCTGACGGGAACACATCAGACGCGTGATTTTCAGGTCAGGCAGCATGGTTTCCGCGAGGAACATCGGATGCGTGGCCAGATCGCCCAGTACGTAGCTTGGCCCGACAAATTTCGGGTCAACACGCCAGCGGGTGCTGGGGTTCGCCAGTTCCACCGCTTCATTGTGGAAGCCGTGGGAGAACGACATATTCACAATACGGATATCGCCCAGCAGGCCTTCCGCAATCATGCTGCGCGCCTGTTGGATCAGCTGATGGCCTGAATAACCGTAGGTGACACCGATGATTTTATTCTGTTTTTTGCTGAGTTCCGCCAGCTCTTTGGCTTCTGCGGTGGTGAAGCACAACGGTTTCTCACACACCACGTGCAGGCCCGATTCCAGCGCGGCTTTACAGATGGCGAAATGCGTGTTGTTCGGCGTGGCGATGGATACGGCTTCAATGCCGTCAGCGCGCCCAGCTTCCTGCTGGAATAACGTCTGATAATCGGGATAGCAGCGATCGCCCGTCACGCCCAGGCTTTCACCGAAGGCGCGGCCGCGTGCCGCATCAATATCAAATGCGCCCGCCACCAGGGTAAAGGTGTTGTCACGCAGTGCCGCTGAACGGTGGATATAGCCGATCTGGCTGGTGCCGCCGCCGCCAACCATGCCCCAGCGCAGGGAGCGATCGAGAGGTTTGATGCCGTTAATCATGGTAAGTCCTTAATCAGAATCCAACAGAGTTGAGGTAACGCAGGCTTTCGGTCACGTCGTGCAGGCTGCCATCGGCATTGCGCGGGTCACGTTCCTGTTCAATGGTGATCCAGCCCTGGTAGTGGCGTTCGACCAGGAAGGCACGCACTGCCGGGTAGTCGATGGCCCCTTTGCCAATCGGGCACATCACCCCTTCGGCACAGGCGGTGAAGAAGTCCAGCTCACGGGCGATCACATCGCGGAATACCTTGTCGTTAACATCCTTAAAGTGCAGGTAGTCGATACGGTCAAAGTACTGTGCCAGCGCAGGGATCGGGTCCATACCGGCGTAGTACAGATGCCCGGTATCCAGACACAGGCCAGCCACGCTGTGCGGGATGTCCTGCACCAGTTTTGCCAATTCATCGGCAAACTCAATGCTGCCGCCTGCATGCGGATGGATAACCGGGCGCACGCCGTACCCTTTGGCGATACGGCTGATCTCGGTGATATGGCTCATCATGCGCTGCCAGTCGGTGTCGGACAGGCGCACGGCTTTATCGTACTGCCCGGCAAGACGTGCGCGTTCTGCATCGCCAAAGTCGATAATCACCAGGTAGGGCGCAGGAAGGTTGTCGCCGTGAGTCGGGGTTGCCGTCGGCACTTGCGAGACATTGCGGCACAGGTTATGCGTCAGCTCAATCATCGCCGGGAAGTTCGCTTCGCTCACCAGATCGTCAAAGATGGTGCCCGCCACAATCGTCAGCCCGTACTGGTTCAGTTTTTCGGTCAGCAGTGCCGGGTCGGTTGGCAGATACGTCCAGGGACCCAGCTCTATGCTCTTGTAACCGGCCTGTGCGGCTTCTTTCAGCACTTTCTCATACGGCGGCAGGTGCGGGTTCTTTGGGTCATCGACGCCCCAGCTGCAGGGTGCGTTAGCAATATGAATAGTCATTTCGGTGTCCTTTCTTTATCAATAAATCGCACTCAGCGAGTGGCTGTTTTGCTTTCTTGTTGGGGGGTGTTGAAGCGTTCCAGAATCAGCGCTTCCATTTTTTCCAGTGAAACCCCTTTGGTTTCAGGCAGCAGAGCTTTCACAAACCACCAGGAAGCCAGTGAACACACCGCGAACAGCAGCAGTGGGAAGGCGCCGTGGAAGTTATCGTTGAGATAGGCGTTCTGGTTCATCATCGGGAAGGACTGGCTGACAAAGAAGTTACCGGCCCACATGGCGCAGATAGAGAAGCCCATGCCAGCACCGCGCAGGCGGGTGGGGAAGATTTCACCAATCACCGTCCACACCACCTGGCCCCAGGTGCCGCCGAACAGGAACATAAAGCCGAACAGGCCGATAACGGAGACCCAGCCGGTCATGCCGCTGTAGAAGGTATAGAAGGTGATCAGCAGGCAGACGGCAGAGCCGAGGGAACCGATCAGCAGCAGTGATTTGCGTCCCATTTTGTCGATCAGCATCATGCCGACCACCACGCCCACAAACTGCAGCACCGCCAGCCAGATGGTCATGTACATCGCTTCCTGCATGTTATGGGTCACGTTCATCAGCAAGGTCGGGCCAAAATACTGGATGACGTTGATGCCGGTGAGCTGGTTAAAGATGGCCAGGCCAACGCCAATCACCAGGAAGATCGAGGTCTTACGGTTGAAGCTGACACGCTCGCGGTTCACCTGTTTATCGGCGTTATAACGCAGCGACTCCTGGATCTCGTTCATCACGCGTTGTGCATGCTCAGGGGTGGAGATGCGCGACAGGGTTTTCAGTGCCTGCTCGTTGCGGCCGACCATCGCGTTCCAGCGGGGTGACTCAGGAATAAAACCGACAAACAGGAAGAAAAGGATGCAGGGAACAAAGGCGGCACCCAGCATCCAGCGCCAGCCGTAGGCATTCAGCCACTCTGGATCGGCATTTTTGGCAATCAGGTAGTTGGTCAGCAGGACCAGCACCTGGCCGCCAACGCAGCAGATCATGTGCATGGTCATGGCCCGACCGCGATAATCTTTCGGCGCGACTTCGGCAATGTAGATAGGGGAGATCACCGAGGCAAGGCCGATGCCCAGTCCGCCGATAATGCGGAACACCACAAAGGTGGTGAAGTCCGGGGCCAGTGCAGTGCCGGCAACGGAGACCACAAACAGAATGGCGGTGACGATCAGCATTTTTTTACGGCCATAACGGTCAGCCAGTTTTCCTGCCACCAGACAGCCAATAACACAGCCGATGATGACGTTAGACACCGCCCAGCCCGTTTCGGCAGGTGAGAGTTGATAGTGGTGGCTGATAGGTTCGATAGCGCCGGAGATGACCGACGAATCATAGCCAAACAGCAGACCACCGAGGGCAGCAACGGCGCAAATCGCCATCACATAGGCCATGTTATGTTTTGGTGTTGATAGAGGCACGGAGGAGATCCTTCAATTATTATTTGAAGGGAGTATCAAACAAACATTCCATTACCTACAATGATGGAATGTTTGTTTTTTGATGGTGATCTCACTATTTTTGATAGCTTTGAATGATAATATTCTATCATTTCCGCTATTTCAGTGAGTTATTCGATAGTTCTGTCGGATTTCGCTGTTGACCCGCAGTGCGTCAGTAATTCTCTTTGGTTATCAATTCGAAACTGCTGGTCAGGGCGATAAAGCCACCACGTTCCTCTGTGCTGGCTTGCTGCATCGCCTCAATGACGCGGGCGGCCAGCTCGTCCAGTCGATGGGCTATCATGATATCCAGCGTGCCGTCGATCAGTGCCAGCTGAGCATCCTGCAACGGGCCGTGGCAGATTAACGTAATGTCCTGCCGCCGGGCACTGTCACGCAGGGCATTGACGACACCTTCCACGCCGCCGCAGGGCGCATAGATCACGGACAATTCCGGGTGGCGATGAATCAGTTCGGCAGTGACCTGATAGCCCCGCTCAACGTTTTCAAAACTCTTAACCGGTTCCAGTACCGTATGGCCGGTGGCGTATTCCCGCAGGTACGAACGGAAGCTGATTTCGCACGTTTCCTGACATAAAAAGCGATTATCACCGACAATCACCCCGACTTTTCCCGGTGGGCCGCTTAGACGCTGAACAGCCCATGCGGCGGTTCGGCCCGCTTTTCGGTTATCCAGGCCGATATACCCGGCGTGGCCACAGGGCGAGAGATCGGAGAGAACGGTAAATACTTTTACGCCTTTTTGTGTGGCTTTCTCCACCGCCCGACGGATGAGCGCATTATCCAGCGCGATCAGTGCCAGCACGTTAACGTGATCGCTCAGTTCATCAATCGTTGCCGCCGTTTCTTCAATGGCATGGATATCATGAAAGGCGAATTCAATGCGGGTGCCCTCCTGTAAATACGGTGCGGCGTGCTGTTCCAGTGCCCGGGAAAACGTATCGTAGAACGAGTAGTCACGCGACAGCAGAATGACGCCAATCCGCAGCGAACCTGAACTCTGGCGTGGGGCGCTGACGTTAAGAAAATCAGGATCAAAACGATAGCCGAGCCGGGACGCGGCCTGAACCACGCGATGTTCGGTGTCCGGGCGAACGGGAGCTCGTCGGTTCAGTACCCTGTCGACCGTGGCAACACCCACGCCAGCTTCGCGGGCGATGTCCGTTAATGTGGTTTTTTTCATCCTGGATTCCCTGATATAAGCAATGACAAAAAACTATCACGTCTGCCCACAGGGCAACAGTACAGGCAGAGGACTAAATACTCAGGATATGATGCTCATCAGATTATTTTTTTTATTGTGCACAAATAAGATTTAAAAATTTCATTTTTGGCCGGTGTCAGTAAAGGTAAAAAAAACCAGATATTTCCAAAATTATGCTATCTTTCTGCAAACATACCGCGTGGTATCTTTTAGCCGAAAACGTCATGATTAAACATCCCACATCATCTCATTCACTGCGCGAAGCGCTCTGCTGTGAACGGGGTTATAAGCGTAAAAAACAACCGGAACAGGTCAGGGCGGCGCTGATCCACTCCGCTGCCGAACTTGCCGCCCTCGAGGGGCTGACAGGCGTCACTGTTCAGGCCGTGTCTGCTGCTGCGGGCGTGACGAAAGGCGGGTTCTTTCATCATTTTCCCCATAAGCAGGCGCTGCTGGATGCGGTCTTCGAAAGTTTCCTCGCGGAGAATGAACAAGCTATTGACCGTGTTATGGCCGCTGATGAGCCATCATCCGGTTGCTTCACACGTGCGTATATTAGCGTGGCGTTTGATGACATTTTACAGGCGGAGAAAAGCCTGAGGATCCCGTTATCGCTGTCGATGATGGCATCACGCGAGCTGTGTGAACGCTGGTCGTTGTGGCTGGCGGGGCGACTGCAACGCCACCACGAGACGGACAGTCTTCCACAGCATGAGGTGGCACGACTGGCGGCTGATGGCGCATGGCTGGCCTATTCACTGGGTAATGGCCGCGGCATTCGTGACGCGTTATCCCTGAAAAACATTTTGCTGACACTCACCAGAGAGCGACCTTTATCGTGAAAACGACCTTCAAACAGGAAGTTGTTCATCAACTGCTGCACTGGCTGGAAGGGAATATCCATACGCCGCTGACCATTAACGACTTTGTTGAAAAGTCGGGCTATTCAAAATGGCATCTGCAACGTATTTTCAAAGAGGTGACCGGGCAGAAGCTGGCATCGTATTGTCGTCAGCGGCGGCTGACCTCCAGTGCAGTGATGCTGCGTCTGTTTGATAAACAGATCGACTCCGTTGGCAGTGAGCACGGTTTCTCCAGCCATAACGTCTACCACAAAACCTTCAAGCGCCATTTCAATGTGACGCCCGCACAGTATCGTGATGCGTTGCACTGGTCATGCAAAGGATTGTGTCCGCCGATTAACCTCAGCGAAATGGCTGTTCCTGAAGGTCAACTGGTCGAGCTGGATGCGATGACCTTGCAGGGGCGCGTGACGGATTATGCTTTCACGCTGGATACCATTTGCCACTTTTGCTGGGATCAACGCGCCATTTTATGGCGGGAGCGACTGGCGTCAGCGGTGGCAAAACCCACCGCGCTGTACGGTCTGACCAATGTGATCAAAGGTGGCCCGCGTGCCGATGATTGCGCCACCCTGCAGTACCTGGCTTGCTTTGATCCTGATACGGCAAGTGGGGAAGAGCCTTTGGTGCAGGTGGATATCGAAAAGCAAACTTATCTGCATTTCACTTTCAGCGGCGATGTGCAGCAGTTCGCTGATTTCATCAAGCTGATTTATGAACATGCTCTGCCGACAGCGGGCGCGGTGCGCCGTGATGGCTACGATATTGAGCGCATCGATCCGCAGCGCATCAGAAGTTCCGCTACCGGTCGCATCGACTACTATGTGCCAGTGATTGTCTGATTGCAGGATCGGGTATGCCCGTTCCCTGTTATCCAGGGACCGGGCATATAACCGTAAACTGTCTGTCGGTGTTATTTCAGCAGTTCAGCTGTCATGTGAACGCCATTGTTGGTATTGGCTTCAGTAATTTTGTAAGACGATGCACCCGCCTGCTGTGCCTGAGCGGCGATACTGGCTTCTGCGCTGTCCAGCGTTGAACCGGTTGCTGTCACGCTTTGTGCGAAGCTGGCGAAAGAAACGGTAGAAAGCACGATAACTGCTGCAAAAGTTTTGATGGATTTCATGGGGTAGTTCCTTTATTAAGTTTGTATGATTGAGGCTTGTTGCCTCGTTGAAAGCAATACTACGCTTGCTAATGAAGTAGTGATAGCGGAGTGATTTGCTCATCTATATCAAATAATTTGATTGAAAATTGACAGCGTTTTACATTGCTTGCAGAACGCTGACTGACAACGTTATTTCACGCAGTAGATTGACGTTGCATGACATTGGCTGCCCGAAAATAGTTCTTCCTTTCGCGTAATAATAAAAATGATTATCATTCAACTTAATGCTACGCTCAGGCGGCCGCTTTGCTCTGTCGCCAGTGAGAACCTATCGTGTCAGCGTTTGAACAGTATTACGTAGAAGTCCTGCGCTTTCTGACGCGTAAGCTGCGCGACCGCGACAGCGCCCAGGAGATGACGCAGGAAACGTTCAGCCGGGCGTTGACGTTGCCATCCGGTGGGCCGGTGCAATCACCGCGCGGCCTGCTCTATCACATCGCACGTAACCTGCTGGTCGACCGCTATCGCCATCAGCAGCGTCAATCCCATGAAAACCTTGATGACATCGATGAATCCTGTATTGTCGCACCCGGCGGCTGGCAGCCTGAGGCTCAGGCCGAAAGCAGCCAGTATGCGGCTCAACTGGTGGCGACTATCGACAGTCTGCCACCGCGCTGTCGTCAGGCGTTCGTGCTGCACCGTTTTGACGGGCTCTCACAGAATGAGGTGGCGAAGCAGATGGGGATTTCTACCAATATGGTTGAAAAACATATTATTCGGGCGATGACGGCCTGCCGGGAATGCAGCGAACGCTGGCAGGACAGCAAGGGATAATGCGATGAATACCTCTGATTCCTCACGCACCGAACGGGCGGAGAAAGCCCAGCACTGGCTACTACAACAGCAGGCGGGGTTAACGCCCCGGCAGCAGCGGGAGTTTGCGCGCTGGCAGGCTGATGACGACAATGCTGCTGAGTTTGCCCGGGCGCAGCGCTTGTGGCAGCAACTGGGTGCGTTGCCTGCGGCTGATATTGCCCGCCTGCGCCAGCAAACCCGGCGCGAACTGTCCGCCCCGACACGGCGGACCCGACTGCTTTGGCCTGCAATGGCGATGCTGTTGCTGGCGGTGCTGGTCTGGCCTGCCTGGCAGAGCCTCGCCCCGGCTCAGTTCGAACAGAGCTACGCCACTGCACGCGGCGAACAGCGTCTGATTACCCTTCCTGATGGCAGTGAACTGAATCTGGATGCAGGCACCCGGCTGCATGTTGCTTTTTATCCGCAGCGGCGCGAAGTGTGGCTGGAGCAGGGGCAGGCCTTTTTCCAGGTGGCGCATCAGGCAGAACGCCCTCTGACGGTGCGTAGTGGCCCGTCACGGGTGACGGTACTCGGCACCGCCTTCAGCGTTCGTTATATTCCGCACTCGATGAGTGGGGAAGGGGTGGATGTCGCAGTGCGTTCCGGTGCCGTGCGCGTTGGCCCGCTGTCAGGCTGGGAATACAGCTGGTGGCGATTGGTGAAAACCGTTGGACTGTCTCAGGCTGATGCTCATCTTCAGGTGCTGCGCGCCGGGCAACAGGGCCGCAGTGATGCCCGTGGTTTGCTGGTGGCAGAAAACGCCATTGCTCCGCAGGCGGTCGCCCCCTGGCAGCAGGCGCGAGTCAACTTTGATAACACCCCGCTACCGCTGGCGCTGGCCGAATTCGCCCGCTACGGTGCGGTGAACTATCAGGCAGATCCGCAGCTGGCGGATTTGCGCATCACAGGAAGTTTCGAATTGCAGCGGCTGGACAGTTTTGCCAGAGCGCTACCCGCCGTGCTGCCGGTGGTACTGAAGAAGCAGGGTGACAGCACACTGATCGTGCCGCGTAACAGCAAAGCAAAAAAGTCGTAAAAAAAATGGCGATGTGACGTCAGGGTTTTGTCGACCTGTGCGTCTACTAAGGGAAATGATTCTTATTACATAACCTTTGGGAACTGACACATGGCTCTGTTTACCTTTGCTGCACTGCCGGGAAAATCTCTTAAATACAGCGCAGTATCGCTGGCTATCGCACTGAATACGCTGGCGCCTTATGCTGCTGCGGCAAGTACAACCGTGGCAGTTTCACTGCCGCAGCAGCCGTTGTCGTCGGCGCTGAACGCGCTGGCACAACAGGCTGGCGTTCAGCTTATCGTTGCGCCATCGGCGGTCGCCAATAAAACCGCCCCTGCCGTGAGCGGCACCATGACGCTGGAAAGCGCCCTCGACCGCCTGTTACAGGGCAGTGGCCTGCACTACAGTCGCCAGAACGATATGGTCACCGTCGAGCCGGGCGATACCCTGGATGGCAACACGCTGACAGTCACCGCCAACAGCGGCCAGCAGGGCGGCAGTGTTCCGCAGCAGACCAGCAGCGCCACCAAAACCAACAGCTCACTGCTGGACGTCCCGCAGTCAGTCTCCGTGATCAGTCGCCAGCAGATGGACCGCCAGAACGTACAAAGTGTGACGGAAGCACTGCGCTATGTGCCGGGGGTAAAAACCGAAACCTACGGCGTTGACCCAAAAGGCTATGACTGGATTTATATTCGTGGCTTCAATGCATTAACCACTAACGACTATCGTGACGGTCTGCGCCAGCTCAACAACAGCTACAGCTATTTCCGTACCGAGCCGTATGCACTGGAACGCATCGATGTGGTACGCGGCCCGTCATCCACCCTGTTTGGCCTGGGTGATGCCGGTGGCATTATCAACCGCGTCAGCAAACTGCCGACCGCCCAGGGCGTGCATGAAGTGGAAGTGCAGCTTGGCAACTTCGACCGCCGCCAGCTGCAGTTCGACCTTAGCGACAAGATTAATGATGACAGCCGTTATCTCTACCGTCTGGTGGGGGTAGCGCGCGACAGCAATACCCAGTTCCAGTACGCCAACGGCCCGAAAGTGAAAGATGATCGCGTGTATATCGCCCCCTCATTCACCTGGCTGCCGAATGCCGACACCAGCCTGACGCTGCGTGCCGACTACCTGCGCGACAGCTCCGGCGGCACCATCGCCGTATTGACGGAGCCTGATGGCAAAGTCACCGATACGCTGCTGGGCGATTACAGCTATAACCATTTCCGCAACGAGCAGTTCACCGTGGGTTATGAGTTTAGTCATCAACTGAATGATGCTATCCAGCTGCGCCAGAACCTGCGTTTTGGTCAGACCGATACCATCCTCAATAACCTGCTGCCGGGCGCGACGGATTACACCGCAGGCACCCAGGCACGTAATGCTGTGCGTTTTGATGAGCATATGCAGGCGTTCAACATCGACAACCAGTTACAGGCTGATTTTGCCACTGGTACGATCAATCACACTTTGCTGACCGGCATCGATTACAGCTGGTTGGACGGTAACGCAAAACGCTTTAACCAGGCTGCTCCGACGCTGAATATCTTCCAGCCACAGTACGGTGTGGATATTTCTGACCCGACCACGCTGGTGAATAATAACAATCAGACCACCTCCCAGCTTGGCGTCTATGCGCAGGACCAGATCTCCCTGACGCCGAACTGGCTGCTGACCGTGGGGGGGCGGCATGACGATATCAGTATGCGTACCCAGAACAACCTGACGGAGAACACCAGCTGGTTGGATAAAGATGCCTGGACCGGTCGCGCCGGGTTGACCTGGCTGGTGGGTAACGGCCTGGCGCCATATATCAGTTATGCTGAGTCCTTTACGCCGAACAGCGGGACAGACAGCAGCAATAATACGTTCACGCCGAGTAAGGCACACCAGGTTGAGGCCGGGATCAAATACCAGCCCGATGCTGACCTGTTGATGACGCTGGCAGCCTTTGAAATCACCAAAACCAATGTGCTGACCAACGAACTGGTCAATGGCCTGGCGACCGGTTACCAGACGGCCTCGGGCGAAGTGCGTTCACGCGGTATTGAGTGGGAAACCCAGGCGCAGCTGACGCAAAATCTGCATGCGCTGGCGTCTTACAGCTATACCGATACGGAAATCACCAAGAGCAATGACGGCGTGCAGGGCAATAAACAGGCTAACGTCCCGAAACATATGGCGTCAGTATGGTTGAGCTATGGCTTCACCCAGGGCGTGTTGAATGGCCTGACGCTGAACAGCGGCGCACGCTACGTCGGCAGCATGTATGGCGATAATGAAAATACGGTGGCGGTGAAGAACTTTGCTCTGGTTGATGCGGGCGCTGCGTATAAGGTTAACCAGCATCTGACCTTCGGGATGAATGTGCAGAATCTGCTGAACCATCAGTATGTTGGCACCTGTGACGGCACCACCAGCTGCTATCCGGGCCAGGAGCGTACGTTGATTGGTTCCGTGAAATATAACTTCTGATGTCACAGGGATTGTGGCGGCGGCGCGACTGCCTGAAAGCGCTGTTGCTGGCACCGCTGGCGTTCAGTCGCGATCTGTACGCGCAGCCGCTGGCGACAGATCGCATTGTGGCGATTAACTGGGCGGCAGCGGAGCTGATGCTGACACTCGGGATCACGCCGCTGGCGATCTCCGACAGCGGCTATTTTCGCCGCCGCATCCCCGACCCGGTGCTGCCTGCCGTGGTCAGGGATATCGGCCCTTACTGGGAACCCAATCTGGAGTATCTTGCCCAACTGCGGCCATCACTGATCCTCAGTGATGCGCTGTCGCCGTCAATCCTGACGGCGCTGGCGCGGATTGCTCCGGTGGAAGTGGTGAATATCTACCCGGCGGAGGGGGATGCCTGGCAGTCGCTGTGTGACTGGCTGCTGCCGCTGGCGGCCCGGCTTAATCGTTTGGCGCAGGCACAACAATTGCTGGATGCGGCCAGCCAGCATCTGGCTGATTTACGACAGCAACTGGCGACGCGTGCGCGTCCGAAAGTGTGTGTGGCGGTGCTCAATCAGGACGGTAAGCATGCCACGGTTTATGGCCAGCACAGTCTGGTGCAGTGCGTACTGGATCGGCTGGGGCTGGTAAATGCCTGGCAACAGCCGGGTAACCGCATTGGGTTGGCGAATGTCAGCATCGATCGTCTGGCGACTCTGGCTGATACCCGGCTGTTTTATAGTGAATTGCCCACCACCGCTGACCGGCTGCGCAAGGCACGGCAGTCCAGCGCGTTGTGGCAGCATCTTCCTCTGGTGCAGCAGGGCGATGCCGTCCCGCTGCCCTCCTTTTTTCCGTTTGGTGGTGTACGCACCGCCCTGCGTCTTGCCGACAGCCTGGCGCTGCGGCTGCTGAGTGAACCCTGATGTCACGCTATGCGCCGCTGGCGCTGTTCTGCGGTTTGCTGCTGTTGGCGCTGGCGCTGACGGCCCACCATCTGTTGCCGTTGTTGCACGACAAGGGCAACGGTCACCTGCTGCTGCACTACAGTTTTCTCCCCCGACTGACGATCAGCCTGCTGGCCGGAGGCGCACTGGCGCTGGCCGGTCTGCTTTTCCAGCAGGTACTGCGTAATCCGCTGGCCGAACCTGCCACTCTTGGCGTAGCCGCTGGATCGAATCTGGCGATTGCGCTGGCGCTGGTGCTGGCACCCGGTCTGCTGGTGTGGGGGATGGCACCGGTGGCGCTAGTGGGCGCGGGCATCACCACTCTGTTACTGCTGTTGCTGGTGGCGAAGCAGCAGCTGGCGACGCTGAACATCCTCCTCGCGGGCATGGTACTGAGCCTGTATGCCAGCGCCATTTCTACGCTGCTGGTCATGTTTAACCACGACTATCTCAGCGATTTGTTCAGCTGGCAGGCGGGGGCACTCGGTCAGAATGGCTGGGACAGTGTGCGTCTGCTGCTGTTGCCGTTGCTGCTGCTGAGTGGTGGAAGCCTGCTGCTGGCTCGACCGTTAACGCTGATCGGTCTGTCAGAGCAGAGTGCCGCCAGCCTCGGCGCTTCACCGTTGACCGTTCGCCTGCTGACGCTGTTGATCGCCGTGGCGCTCAGTGCGTTGGTCACCAGTCAGCTAGGCATTATCAGCTTTATTGGCCTGGCGGCTCCCGCACTGGTGCGGCTGCTGGGCGTACGCCGTTTCAGCCAGCAGTTACCCTGGACCCTGGCCTTTGGGGCATTGCTGTTATGGCTGATTGACCAACTGGCACAGTCACTTTCTCCCGCAGCGGGCGATGTGCCAACCGGCGCGATTACCGCATTATTCAGTGCGCCGCTGATCCTGCTGCTGCTGTCCCGCCAGCGGACCATTCGTTTTCCTCAGGCCGCAGCGGATGTACCTGCTTTTTCTCCACCATTGGGTGGCCGTAAGATCGCACTACTCCTGTGCCTGCTGTTGCTGACGATCGGCTTGTCGCTGGGATGGAATCGTCAGTTCACTGAAGGGATGCTGCTGGCGTGGCGCTGGCCGCGGCTGCTGGGATCGCTGGCTGCCGGAGCGATGCTGGCGGTGGCGGGTGTGTTAATTCAGCGCCTGACGCGCAACCCGCTGGCCAGCCCTGAGTTGCTGGGCATCAGCAGCGGCGCATCCCTGGCGATACTGCTACTGTTTATGCTGGCGGGACCGTTATCATGGATGTTTCCTGCCGCGCTGCTCGGCAGCCTGCTGGCGACCGGGGCGATGTTGTGGCTGGGGGCCCGGCGGGGTTTTCAACCACAGCGTCTGGTGCTGGTGGGGTTGTGTCTGACCAGTATCAGCGGCGCGCTGACCAGCCTGCTGATGCTAAGCGGTGACCCGCGTGCGTTGCAATTGCTGAACTGGAGCACTGGCTCGACCGCAGGTATCACGGCCAGCGTTGCGTTGTTCGGGGCAGGGCTGGCGGTCGTGTTGATTCCTTTGACGCTGCTGCTCCGGCGTGGTCTGCAACTGCTGGGATTGGGCACACAGCCCGCGCAGTCGTTGGGGCTGCATTTGCGTACCCATAGTCTGTTAATTCTGCTGCTGGCGGCGGCGCTAACGGCGGGCGGTACGTTGTTGATCGGGCCGCTGAGTTTTGTCGGACTGATCGCTCCACAGCTTGCTCGCTACAGTGGTGCGCGCAGTGTGTCCGCTCAGATTGGGCTGGCAGCATTGCTGGGGGCAACGCTGATGGTGCTGGCCGACTGGCTCGGACGTAACATCGCCTGGCCGTGGCCCGTTTCGGCAGGGATAATTTGCTCACTGATCGGCGCACCCTGGTTTTTATGGCAACTACGTCGGCGCTGAATGAGTGCCGACGCATCTGCCTGCGACTGATATTGACCAGTCCGGCGGTGTCTCTCTGGCTGTCAGGTGGTCAGCAGCTGATGTAGCGCCTGTAAATCACGTTTCACCCATTCCAGTTCCTGGGCGAATTTTTCATCCGACAGCAGTGGCTGGCGAAAAACGGTGATTAACACCTGTGAGCCCTCTTCGTTGGCGACAATGCGCATAGGAACGAAGATTTCTTTGCTATAACCGCTGTCAATATAGTGGTCCATAATGCAGAACGGGTTATGTTCGGTGAAGCGTACTTTGACCGGTCCCTGTGGGCCACGCCCTTTCCAGCTATTGCCATCTGGCTCAAGCGGCCCCTGACTCAGACCCGAAGCCCACTTGGGGAAAAACTCCGGTTTCCAGATCGTTTCATACAAATCTACCCAGTTACGATGGATAGCCAGGCTAAGAGTATGTGAGGACAGCATAATACCTCCGGTCAGTGGTCAATAACGGATTTAACCATCCTGAAAGGAAGATGGGAAGGAGGAGCGTTCCATTGTGTTAACTGGGTAGCGAAGCGCGAGGACTGAAGCGACAAACGTGAAGGCGGTCTGACCTGAATAAGGTCCCTCACCGCTAGCGCAGCTTTCCGCTACGGTGAGGAATCTTGTCATTTACATGCTTTTTATTTCAGCATGCGAGGTTTCTACATCATAACGTCCGTGGAAACAGAGATCGATTGGATGAGGATGCCAGTCAATAAGCCCTCTTATTTCAAAAAGAATCATACCATTTTTCGTGGGGTGCTCTTCGGTCAGTAGCGAACGCACCATCAGTGATTCAGGAATAATCCTTGTTTCAAATCTCAAGATCGCTGTTCTGATATTTTTTTCAATCGAATGCCATCGATGCTGATTGGCAAAGCTTCCGACCAGGGCACTTACGCCATAGTTTACCACTGAATCGGCGACCAGATTGTGCCTGTATTCATCAAGACTGTCTTCGATGTTGGTGTTATTCAGCATCGTAGCGATATCTTTCTGAACAATTGATCGCATCTTTCTCGAATCAAAAAAAAATTCATCAAAGCGTTCACTACTTTTTTTCGGCTCGTCATCCTGCAGTCTTTCCAGTAATGTAGGCAAAAACTGCCTTTTCTTTTCCATCACTGAATCCTCAGGCAAACGTTATTTTTCCGCTTTCCAGTAAAGAGAAATCACCTGCATCGGTAATGATGACCTTGCGTCCTGATCCTTTGGAACAGGTGGCAGAGACATCTTCCCACTCTGTGACTAAACCGAGTTTGGCATCCTTACTGGCATTTTCCATCAGGGGATAGCGTGAAGGGATGTAACCGTAATACACATCGCTATGGGTCTGAATATGGGCTTTAGACCAGATCAGATCGATGATTTCTTTCGGTTTTTCAATGCTCAATGATTTTATCTCGGAGAAGGGTACCCAACGGTAACCACCGGCAGCAATAAACTCACAGGCAGGCCCAATACGCCCGTCACTGTCTGAAATCCAGGAAAAGGACCCTATGTGCGGACTTTCCCCGGCGCTTCCATTCACCAAAGAGAAAGCCTGGCTACGCAGTTCGTCCTGCTCGTTCAGCGCTCCGTCAGACAGTAACTTGTTTGCCTGATTTAACAAGTTAATCCATTCGGGTAACTCAAGATTGAGCATGCCAGGTAAGCGTTCGCCACGCAGCACTTCTTCTCTGATTAATTCACTGAATATCAGGTTTTTTGCAATTTCTACTTCTTGTAATGAATCACTATTAATGACTTCGATGGTTTGCAGTTGCATCAGTGCTTTTTGCCACGAACCTTCAATACAGTATAGTTTGTAGAGTGTTTCACGTAAGGAGATATCATCAGGTTTAGCTTTAACCTGAGACAAACAATTCGCCAGGACCTCCTCAAGTGAGGCGGTCTTCAACGATCCATATAATGACTTTGTAGTATCCATCTACTTTTCCTTCAGAGTATATTTTAGTAATGACTGTCCAGACCAATCTTATAAAGATCCTGGAAAGCAAGTTCAGGTATAACTTTTTTCTCTTTTGCCGTGAATTTTTCCGGCGCCAGTAGCATTAATATTTCATATTTTTCTTCTTCATACAGAACATCATCCTGCAGGTTGGCAACTTCAAGTTCATCCCAGACTTTATCAATCAGTGAAGGAGCATCCAGAATACACTCCATGATGGTTTTCGATTGCATATCCGATCGGGTAGCATCAAAGAAACCATCATCATTAATAACGTAATGAGATTTTTTTTCATCCTTATTATAAAGATTGCTGTTGATCTGCCCCCAAATCAGGAACTTCTTATATTCAGTTTCTAGCGGCTTAATTGCATCATTCTCACTGACTCTTTCCGAGAACATCTCATTTGAGTAATTAAGATCGGCAATATAATGTGCGCCACTCGGTAAAATATCTTCTATTTCAGGAATGTGAGTGTTGCTTCTGTCGGTTTCATAGCCATTCAATGTATAGAATATATCATCAAGAGCCGTCGTGCTCTCGCTCACCACTGCCTGAATATTATAATGGCCTATTTGTATTTCTGAACCTAAATTCAGGGTGCGAATTTCGTTCTTTTCAACAGGGATCCCATCAATGATACAGACATAATCGCTACAGGCATTGAAAACGGCGACCCCGGCGAGTGTCCAGTAAAAATACACAGTATTCTCTTCTGGTAGAGCAGGATGCTCGTCTGAAAACTCCCCCTTTATGACGTTGAAGCCCACACGCGCTTCTGATGTATGAGATTCATCAAGTTTGAAGCGATAGTGTTGATCAGGCCAGGTGATTGATAAGTACATTATTTATCCACCGATATAAACATCACCAGAACCACTGGCGACTGCGGCACCGCATCCGCAGACGTCTCCCAGACGGGCTGCGTTGCAACTATTGATAAACACAGATCCCGAACCGGAAGCAACCGGTGCAGCACCATGAATGGCACAGGTCGCAACGCTGCCGCCCGTGATAGCGGCGTTAGAGCTGTTGATCGTGGTATCGCCTGAACCTGAAACAATCACTCCACCGTGGCAGACTGCATCACTAACTCTGGCTGCATTTTGCATAAATCACCTCATGTTGATTAATTCATGATCAAGTAAAAAGGGCCCGAACTGTTTCGCCATGATTGGCTTGAGTCAGGTCCGGCCCTTTTAGTGTTTATCCCCGTTGCTTAGGGGCCCCACGTCGGGGTCACCGGCGGTTCGGTCACAGGCGGCTTGGTCACAGGCGGCTCGGTCACCGGCGGCTTGGTCACAGGTGGTTTGGTTACCGGAGGCTTGGTCACCGGCGGCACAGTTACTGGAGGCTTAGTGACAGGCGGGAATATTGGCAAGGGTGGTAACGGTAGCGGTAAAGGAATGAATCCAAACGCTGTCAGCCCTGGTAAACCGGGTAAAAAACCACCGCCACCGCCGCCACCGCCGCCACCGCCGCCTTTACAATCGCAACAATCACCGGGGTTAATATCAACCTCACCAGCTTGTATGACAATTTTTCCACCGGCGACAATTTTAATGTTTGAAGCCGAGATGGTGAGCATGCCACCTGAACTGATTGCGAAAGCCCCCCCGGCAACGGCTGAAGCTGCACCACCCACTGCCAGTGCACTGGCACCACCAACAACTGTTGAAATGGCACCGCCTACGGCAGTTGCCATGGCCCCCCCCACATTGATGGCGTTTGCTCCACCCACAGCGAGTGAGTTAGCGCCGCCCACACAGGTTGCCATAACACCACCTACGTTGACGGAGTTCGCTCCACCTACGGTATTTGACTGGGCAGCGCCAACAACAGTGGTCATAACACCACCGACGAGTAGGCTATTGAAGCCCAATATGTTTGCTGTCTGGAAACCACCGACAAATTTCGTTCTGGAAAGGCCAACCTTAAGATTTGAGTTCGCACCAATAACCTGTTTTTCGTTAGCTTTTGTCAGGCGGCTCATATCGCGCTCAGCTTGCTCCCAGTAGCGTTCAAGACCAGGTTTATCTTCAAATCGTACGCCGTTGAAGTTGGTTCGTCCGCCACCGACAGTACGGCTGACCAGGCCACTTTGTGTGGCATTAGCCGGAAGATCCCAGGGAGGCATCGTAACGTTATTGTAAAGACTACCTAAAATCAGAGGTCTGTCGGGATCGCCATTAAGAAAGTCGACAATGACTTCATGACCAACACGAGGAATGTTGATTCCACCAAAATTATTACCTGCCCAGGCCTGGCTTACACGCAGCCAGCATGAGTCTGATTCGATATTTTTACCGTAGCGATCCCACAGAAAATGAACTTTGACCCTGCCATATTTATCGGTCCAGATATCTTGTCCCGGAGGGCCAACCACAATGGCTGTTTGTGGGCCACGAGTCTTAGGTTTTATCGCAGTTCGTGGATGACGATAAATTTTGGTTGTCGGCTGTACGGTAAATTCGCATTGGTATTTAAAATCTTCCTGCCCTGATACCTGACCAATTTCTTCAACGTCTAATTTGCTGGAAATGATGAGATACTCGCGATTAACTTTTTTAACCGGGAATCCTTTGAGATTAAAATTAGACCCACAGACAACGCCGCGCAACTCACCAAATCCAGTTGCACGAGAACCCATTGCACCTAATTCCTCAATACGTACTTTCGCTAATTGCTCACCAATGCCGGGCTGATCGTAATCGCCTGGCCAATGATAAACTTCCATGTCATTAAAACTGGTTTTACGGGGTTTGCTGTCCAATGCCATAATATCAGCACGTGACTTAGTGAAGTCGTAGTCGTTGGTCACCCATGAACCTGTGGTGATAGTTTCCTGATGATCGAATCGGGTAACATACTCTCCACCTGCCTTCGGTAAATCAGGTTCATATTTGAGCGTATGGTAAGCAGCACTCTTAAATTTTTTGTGGGCACCGACATGATCGACAATAACCATTTTATGCTTATGTCCATGGTGCTCAAAAAACCAGTAAATGCCCCATTCTTCCATCAAACGCTGGATGAAGTTAAAGTCAGTTTCACCATATTGAACCTGAAAATCGAGCTGTGGGTAACTGCCACTAAGACGTTTATCTAATGGGAAATGATAATCAGATAACACTTCATCAATGATCTCGACCACATTCATATGCTGAAAAGTTTTATAATCTGATGTTAGATCAGTCAGATAAAGCCAAGGTCTGATAACAAATTCATGCTTGGCCTGATTGGCATCACGCCCAAGAAATCTCGCCTGCTGCACCAGCCCTGATATTTCGCGTATCCCTTTCCCAACGCCTGTAACCGCATCAAGGCCGCTGCCATCCAGCTCTATCTCGATCGTCATTTCTTTTCCAATGAGATCTTTAATCTCAATGTTTGACGCAGATTGCCAGGGGATCAAGGGATTAGCGGCAGTTTTGGTCATTATGGTGTACGAGTAAAGTGTAGATAATGACTCTTCACCTTTAAGCGTCGATGGGACCAACGCCGGTTCCCCTAACAAGAGAGGCATTGCAGCGCTGTACAAGTTAATAGTTCGTGACATGAGAATCACCTTATACGAAATTGATTATCCATAACCACTAACGGCGGGCGTTAGTAATATCCATCGGTACCGATATTTTCTTAGAGTCGATAATTCGACCATATCGACTTTGTCGCCAAAGCCAGACTGAATTTCCGTTCTGAATGCACTCAGGCCAGTTTTTCCATGGCATAAACTCCACTCCCCCATTAATGGGTATCTGATTGTCCAAAATGTGGCAATTTGACAGTAATGGCTCAGATGTATTAATGAATCTATAGCTTTTACGAATTAAAACAGATTCTAAAAATGGCGAATAGTGTATCTGTAAGGCTTTAATCCACTCCAAAAAATGAGGGTTTTTTTTATTGGCATTCATTTCACCTTGTCGAGCTGCAAGGATTCTTGACTGCCAAAAAGCGATGTGAAATTTTTTTTTGAAGTCCAAAGCTATAACATTATAAGGAAGTCGAGAAAAAATGACACAAAGGCTATCTTTATTACAGTTATTTTTAGAAATAGTCAATGCACCGATGTAATAGTGTTTTCGGTTTAGTTGTTTTGCCGAAAAAACAAAGCACCATGGATAACTATCGGATAGTTCATTACTCTGAGAGAGCGTTTTAATCTCAGGTTCAACCATATCCTGTAAGAATTTAAGTATTCTCCGATGATGCTTTCTACGCCAGTGATACCAGCGATAGTGGCGACTATCATCAATAACAGATATCTGCAATGTCATATTCACCTCCTCTGGTAATATTTATGAAAATTAAATAGACCAAAGGTCACCCTGGACACTGGAAGTCCCGCAGTAAACGCGTAATTAATCGATCATCATAGGTGATTCCTGATGCTTTGATATCCACGCGTCGGTTACTCAAGGAGAACACCATGACAGGGTTAGCAGATGAAGAGTTTTCGATTTTTTTCACGTTGTCCATCCAATGGAAAAGAGCCCAGGGGCCAGTGAAAACCAGGCCGGAGGTTTTATCAGCCATTCTTGGCTGGGCGGTCATACTGACAATGGAACCCATGCGACTGCCCGGCCAGGTAAATGTTTCCGGAGCAACCGGCCCGTGTGAGTAGTCCATCGTCGTCCCATCGAAATTCATACTGAGCTGGGTGATGGTAGGTGCCATGTAGGGCACAGAGATCGAGAAGTTAATCGACATTTGTTTACTTTCTCCGTTCTGGAAAAAGGTATTACGGATGTCCTGGGCCTGTTCGAACGTCTTCAGTGTGCTGGAGTCGTTCTCTCCATTGTCACTGTTATAGCGCCATGGTTTGACGGACGTATTGACCTTATCAGCCAGATTATTTTTGAAGAACATCTCAGCCAAGCCACCAGGTGCGAAGAAATGTTCAAAATCACGAACACGTACTTCTTCAAGACTCTTGGTAAAAGGATAGCGTCCCTCAAGAGTGTTTCTACATACCTCACCCAGATCCGCTTCTATCTTTTTATTACTTTCAGAGATAACCAGATGGTTGACCTTTTTATAAGCACCATTCAGAAGTGGTTCAATAATATTCTTTAGTGGGTCAGGCCAGGTTTGTGATTCTGCACTGATCTTAAGGCCTGCATCTGACAGCGTCGGCATATTGCCACTTTTGAGTGCATTATCAGAAAGAACAAAGAGGGTGTACTGGTCATGGAGAACCCCCATGATGTTCCTTAAACGGCTGCCAGTCATGGCCGTGCTACCCGCCTTTTCACTTGGACGTGTAGAGCCTGTAACAAACTCTCGCAGGGTGGAGAAGTGACTATCGACACCTTCCCATAACCGCTTTTTCTCTAGTGATATCAGCAACTGATTGGCTTTATTCACGTTTTGTAGCAAACGTGTATTTGAAGAGCGGCTATCAATTAACTCTTCGTTCTGTAAGGCCGAGAGTGTCGTTTCCTCAACAGCCCTTTGCGCCAGATTCACCAATGGTGAATCTGATGAAACCATGGTCCGCAGCAAGTAAATATCAAAGGACAGTGCTAACTGTCCATTTCGATTCTGTGAACGATTTGAATTCAGGCTGATCTCACTGAGAAAGCGACTCCACCGTTGGGTATATTCATCATAGTAACGCTGCATAATCTTTTGCTTTATAGGATCGATGCGTTTAGCGTTTGCCAGCATGGCAGAGCCGAGCAGCCCCAACTCTGCATGCATTCTGGCTGAGCTGAATTCTGCTAACGAGGTGTTATGTTTACTTTCCATGACCCAGCTATCTTCATCATTAAGTCTGGTAACAAGGGCGGTGACTTTTTTTTTAAAAACCTGATGGTAACCGACATAGGTAAACAATCCAGGAATGCTGGTCGCATGATGATCGGCTTCATCCAGGGTGAAAATCTGGTTAGCTTTACCATCGGTCATTTTATCTAACGTCAGGTTTTCTGGGGCATCATCCTGCATAATCACCTTCATGCGTTCATAAAGGCGGTCACTGAGGGAAATACGTCCCAATACATCCCTTGCCTGTGCAACCAGTTCAGCATCTATCGGTTGTGAATAATGGTTCCATTCCGGTAAATCAAACAGATTATCTAAATGAGAAATGAAAATTTCTTTATCGGCGTAAGGTATAATTTTACCAGAATCATCCCAGGCCTTAGTGATGGTATCAATAAGAAATTTCTTATCGAACTTTCCTTTCCCATTGAGCATCAGGTACGCTTTTAACGCTGTATATATCTCACCATTATCATCACCAAGAAGTGCATCCTGAAGCTTATCTTGCGCTTCATTTTGCACATTTGGAAAAAGCAGTCTCTGTAAGAAGTAGTGATATAATGAGGTCGATTTTGATGTGATATCCCAGCCCACATATTGGCCGAACCTGAAGTCCAATGGCGGGTGTTCAACGTCCAGGTCACTATATTCAGGCATGTACTGAGCCATGGATAGCAATGTCGGAATTAGCTCTGTGTTGTTTGCTTTCTCAAACTCTTCAACTTTACCTTCTAAGGAAACCACTTTTTCACGAATAGTGTTGAGGTATCCATCATTATTATAATAACTATGATAGAAACCATTGATAAGCCATGCAGTTAACAAAATACATGAGCAATGTATAAATATGTTCTGGAATCGGTATTTAGATTCAGCACTTAAGTTATGGCGCACCAGATGGGCATCTTTAACGATGATCTCTGAAAATAGGGTCTTGAGAAAATAATGGCGGCCATAAGCGTTGTCAGTGACTAAAAAATCAGCATCATTATATCGCTTTGTGACGGATTCAACCGCGTTAACGGAGCGTCTGTGAACAAAGTTATCCCACTTGTGCATTAACGTACTGTTATTTAATAGATAAACATCAGCAGGTTGGTGATTACTGACGAAATATAACCCACGCAAACTGGTGAAACCTTTGCTTTCGTCATATCTGGAGGTGAAAAATATATTTTGCAGCATGTCAGATATTTCTTGTGACAGAACACGGAAATCCTGAGGGAAGCTGTACATTCTTTTTCTATCGCTAAGATTCAGCTCTTCCTGCTGGCGTAATGTCATCTTCTCTTCAATACGACTTTCCAGCAGTGCCAGCTCCGCGTCAACACGCTCACGCAGGTCAGAAGCCGGCATTTTCATTTCTTCGCCATAAGGGAAGGTGACGCCCCAAATCTGTTCGCGTTCCTGCTCTGTCAGTATCCTGAAGTATTCAGAAAAACCAGAAAGTTGATCGACTTTTGACACCAGTACATAGACCGGGAAGTGTATTCCAAGCGTTTTTCGAGTATCATCGAGTCTTGCTCTAATTTTAGCTGAAAGATCGTACAATTCGGCCTTGCTGCGCCCCATAACATCAGTAACACAAATGTTGATAATAACACCGTTTATGGCTTTTATAGATCGGTACTTCTTGATGCCATTTAAAATATTGCTCCATTCATTATTACTTTCTTCCGCCTGACTAACATATTTACCAGCGGTATCTAAGAATAGAGCATCATTCGAAAACCAACATTCACAATTGGTTGTTGCCATCGTCTTTCGGGCAATTTTTTTTAATTGTTCTGGATCGGGGAAACTCTGCCCTGACGACAGTACTGATGATGTTTTACCGGCATTTTCAGTCCCAATTACCATGTACCAAGGGAGATCGCTAAGGAATTTTTCTGGCAGGAAAAACTGCTTAAATTTCGAAGCATTCTTGCTGATATTTTTAATGTAATTGTTAGCATTTCGAATTATTGAGAAAATTTCAGCTTGATTGTAATCTTCCTTTACCTCTTCATCTTTAATGAATTTATCTAAGAATTTTGGGTTTCTCTTTAACGCAACAATGAGATTCCAGACACCATAAATAAAAGCAAGTGCGAGTATGCAACCAATTACGATCACTCTACGATTTATGCTATTAAGTGGATAGGACTTACCCATTAAAAGGTATGGGCCCATGATCCAGACTGCACAGCTAAGCGCCAGTAATACCATAATAAATAGAGGGAATCTGAACCATATTCCTATCGTACAGAACAGCGAAAGAACGATCAAAATGATGCGTGGCTCAACACTTTCTAATGGTCGTGTTTCTCCAAATCCGAAAAATGGTCCTAAATACCAAATAAAGAGCACCAACAAAATGAAACATGCCACTGTCAGCATGAATTTTGTTACACGGGTTGAAAATAATCTATTAATTAAAGACATTTCTGATCTCATCAATACGTAACGAAGAATTCTACGCGTCTGTTTTGCGCACGACCTTCGGGTTTGCTATTACTACTCACTGGCTGAGTATCACCTACGCCTTGAGTATGTATTTTTTTCTCAGATAAGCCGGTGTTAACAAAAAGCCTGGCTACCGCCTTAGCGCGTAACTCTGAAAGAATAGTATTGTTTTCAATTCCAGGTTTGTGAATCGGCGTTGCATCGGTATGTCCAATAATAAGGACACTACCATTGACTCTTTGTACTTCTTTAGCGACACGATTCATAACATAATCCATCTCAGGCTTTACAGATGTTGCACCGCTTTCGAATATTGAATCACCTTTGAATATGACTTTACTTTGCTCTTTCGTCTCGTCAACACTGACCAGACCTTTCGCTATTTCATTTCTTAGTAAATATGCGAGCCTAAGTTTCTTTGCCTCAGGTTTTGCCACGTTCAATTTTTTCATCGCAAGAATTTTATGCTCAATAACACTCTGGTTAACGGATAACCAGTACTTATACCAAAAAAAAGTTGAGGCAATTAAAATCCCGCATAACAATAATGTCACACGTACGGGAACGATTAACTTCTCACGTTTTGGCTTTCCGCGGCTAACCAGACCGTGTGGCGATAAAATCGTCGACGCTGTATCTTTTGTGCTTTGAATAATGGTAAGTAATCGTTGTCTTATTTTCGTCAGTTGACGGTCACCATCTTCAATAATACTGTAACGACCTTCAAATCCAAGGCCAAGAATACGCAAGAGTACCTCAAGAACATCTGCATATTCATGGGGATTCATAGAGAGGCGGCCAACTAACAGGAAAAATTTGTTACCCCCGTCGTTATCGCCTTCGAAGTGGTTGAGTAGGTTGCTCTGTGACCAGCCAGCATTTTGCGCCCACGTTTTTTCATGCGCTGCTTCATCCAGTGCCGTACACAGACAGTAGCGAACAATGGCCATTTTCTTCCACGAGACATCTATCTCATCGCAAACAATAACGAAGAGATTAATTTCATTTTTTATACTTCTTTTGAGCACTTCGACATGTTCTGCCGAATCGACATGTTCAGGCATTTCACTTAACGCGCGAAGCAAATATTGGCTCGCTTCCAGTAGTGGGTTTTCAGCCTGCCTGATGTTGACCAGGCGCTGCTGGACACTCTCACTTCTTAACGATGTTTCGTTTAGATAGTTCTTCTCGCTATGAAGAAATCGTTCAATTTCATCCTCCTCATTGCTTTGTTTAACACTATGATCAATGGAAATACTGTGCTCATCCGGCAGAAATCTGCCGAGCGCCTGAGGTGTAAGTTCTTCTGGCGGGACGTCTTCAGCCTCAAGACCACGGTCCTGTATTTCGCTCATTAGTTCCTGACTCCCCAAAGTTCCATTTTTATCCCAGGGAATTCACCAGCTACGTGTAGGGCTATTGCACCTGTAGCAGAGATTTTTTCCCAGAATGGTCCACTTTTGAGCAGATCGAAATAGACATAACCTGAACTGTAAGGAATCTGCCGTGGAGGAACCGGTAAGGCTTGCAGGACTAGCCCTGGTAGATGCGATCTAACCAGCTCATGCAATTGCTGTGGGGCGCTAATTTTTGTCTGTGAGGTAAATTGCTGCTGCAACACATCCATTGAGAGTTGTGCATGGACAGCAAGCACAAGGTTTGAGAATGAGTGTAATTCTGCAGGCAACATAGATGCAGACCAGACACCATTTCCTTTTGGTAGTAACGGGATCATTTGTCCTGCCCGTACCAATATCTGATTCAAAAGATAGTTCACTTCATCAACCAATGGCCGAATCGATTCATAAAGTCGAGCATGATCGTAACCTGGCGCAGCTATCGGGCGGCGTGTTGTTGTTCGTACAAAAGTGGATAATTCACCCGAAAACTTTGCCAGTTCTTGATATATGAGGATCGGTGGCAGCTCAGGAATATGCCTGATATGATCAAGAAGTGGTTCATATTTATTGAAAATTTGTAGCAGCAAATAGTCAACAACCTCTGCACCGGCACTCGCTTTTCCATCACTAGCGGATAGACGAGTTGCTAGCATTTCTGCTCGCATTTTAACCAGTCCATTAAGGTGTGTTAACCATTCTGTCAGAAGTATATTGGCTGCGTAAGCGGTGACTGGTGGAATATGGTCCTCTGAGTGAAGTAATACACTACCATCCGGTTGCATTGCCTTAACTTTAGTTAATGGCAGACCGAGCCAGGATTCCGTCATTTCTGTTTCGGGTACCAGGCGCATACGTAGCCTACTTAATTGAACAGGTTTAGCGCCTTGTCTAATCGCGTTAGTATCGTTAAGACTCGTTTCATAGGCCAAAAATCGTGCGAGAGAACTTTGATTGTTGCTATCAAAGATCGTCTCATCACTGTTTTCCAGACGAAGTGGAACGGCAAGATAGATCATCTTTCCTAAATGGTCTGGACTGATGGTCAGTGGCTCAGGAATTTCTGCATGCTCAGGGATATCGAATGGTGTTCCATCAGGTAGAACGCCGCCTCCTGATCTGAGAACCAGTTTCCCATATGCCAGCGCTTCTTTATCGATATCATATTGGGAAAAACCCCAAAAAAAAGGATTGAGGGTCGCTGTGCGCTTATGTACAAAATATTCTAAATAGCGTTCTTGTTGTTGGAATAGTTGGGGACGTAGAAACAGTCCTTCGCTCCAGACGACTTTATTCGTTCTCACATCTTAATCCATTTTATTGTTGAGATTGAAGTTTTACTAAAGTCAATACTCAGGGCTTTTGGTTCTTCTGAATGTATTAACTTCCACCAAGGAACAGGTTTAACATCTGGAAACATGATAGCTTTGTTCCATTCCGCAATGTTTATATCCCGATATGCGGCGACGACGCCCAGAGCTACACTGGATTTTCCAGGTTTAATCTCAATATTTCTTTTTTCACCTGGCATCAAAATAGCCTGATATAATTTGCTCGATTGTTGTGAAAATTCGATATTGGTGTTGTTTATTATTGAGTAATAATCACTGTTATCAAATGTATCGGGTGTTTTTAACTCATAAATGTAAATGCCAAGAGGTGATGGCCTGTTATGAATGTTAAGATTTACATCACTCGATGCTAACAATGTAACTTTTATAACTTCCTGGCTTTTTTCTCCAGGAAACAAACTGCATGATGTCAAAGCTGAGATGAAAAAAATTGCAAAAAATAGCAGTGTATAGCGTTCTGCGGACGTTTTTAACCATTTTGTCATCATAAAAATCTATTTTATAAAATGTAATAAAAGAAGACTACGCGGCATAAAACTTAAGCTGTACGATTGTTCTTAATGCTATAAATACCAACTGTGTTAATCAGTATGAAAATCGAATTTAGAATGCCCAGGAAGCCAAGTGATTTCCTGGGCAATGTTTCTATTGGCAATGCTCACTATCACTAAGATCGTGAGTTATTTCCCAGATACATATTAACCGTGCTGGTTAGCTTTAACATCATAAGTCGCAGAAATAACACCAGACTTCTGACCTTCGGCGTTCTGCATAATGTAATCTTGTGTCATTTTCGAGAATGAGAATTTCACGGTTTCACGAGGGCGAGATTCATCTTCTACAGAACCTGTCATTTCAACTAAGGTGATAATGACATCTGTAAATTTAATCATCAAATACTCAAGAGGGTTACCACCCGCTTTACGTACGACAAATTGAATGTTTTTGATGTGCTTACCTGTCAGACAGTAATTCAACAGGTTAGGACTGGCTTTGTCAGTATAGTGCTCAAAGCAAAAATCATTAACGGATGCTTTTCCTGAACCACCACCTGAACCACTGTGCATGTTCGAATGCTGACTCACGTCCCATTTCCACTTCAGGACCTGAATTTCGTTTTTATGAACAGCATCTGGAGATTCACCGTCGATACCATCAATTTTGATAAACATATCTTGTGACATGATAATTCCTTTTTTCTATGTGATAAAAGCCACAACAAGTGCGACAGCTGCATTTCCTACTTTAGGAAAATTTAATTTTTTTTCATATTGTGGTTTATTTGATAAATCCGAATGCAATTTTATTATTTCAGGCTTTATCAGTTAGAGCCTTTAAGTGAAGGTAGTTTAGCAACCATACGCAAAGACACAGTCAGACCTTCAAGTTGGAAATGAGGGCGCAGGAAGAATTTGGCCTGATAAAACCCTGGGTTTCCTTCAACATCCTCTACAACAACCTCAGCTGCTGCTAATGGACGACGCGCTTTGGTATCCATTGACGAGTTATTTGGATCGCCATCGACGTAGTTCATTATCCAGTCGTTCAACCAACTCTGCATATCATCACGTTCTTTAAATGTACCAATTTTGTCACGGACAATACATTTGAGGTAATGAGCGAAGCGTGAACAGGCAAACATATAAGGAAGTCGTGCTGAAAGATTAGCGTTCGCGGTTGCATCTGGATCGTAATATTCAGCAGGTTTCTGTAGTGATTGGGCTCCAATGAAAGCCGCATAATCTGTATTTTTACGATGAATTAATGGAATGAAACCATTTTTAGCGAGTTCAGATTCCCTGCGATCGGAAATTGCAATCTCCGTAGGGCATTTCATGTCGATGCCGCCGTCATCTGTAGGGAAAGTATGACACGGAAGATCTTCCACTACACCGCCACTCTCAACGCCACGAATCAAGGTGCACCACCCGTAGTGTTTAAATGAACGGTTAATATTGACTGCCATGGCGTAAGCTGCGTTCGACCACGTATATTTGCTATGATCAGCTCCGTCCGTTGTTTCCTCAAAGTCAAAAGCATCTACCGGATTTGTGCGAATTCCGTAAGGGAGACGTGACAGGAATCGAGGCATTGCGAGGCCGATGTAGCGTGAGTCTTCAGAATTACGCAGTGAATTCCATGCTGCGTATTCCAGGTTTTGCGTGAAAATTTTCGTCAAATCACGCGGGTTGGCGAGTTCTTGCCATGACTCCATTTGCAGCACCGATGGGGCAGCACCCGTGATGAATGGGGAGTGAGCTGAAGCAGAAATCTTAGCAATTGATGCCAGCAGATCAACATCGGGTGCCGTATGATCAAAATAGTAGTCCGCAACCAGACAACCATAAGGCTCACCACCCAGCTGACCGTATTCCTCTTCATAAACCTGTTTAAACAAAGGACTCTGATCCCAGGCAATTCCCTTATATCTTTTCAGGTTACGCCTCAGTTCGTTTTTAGATATATCCATAAAACGAAGTTTCAGCTTTTCATCTGTTTCAGTATTATTGACAAGATAATGCAGTCCCCGCCACGCACTTTCCAGCGACTGGAATTTTTCATGATGAAGAATCAGGTTGATCTGCTCTGAGAGCTTTCTGTCAATTTCAGCGATGTAGACAGCAATATTCTTATATGCGTCATCAGCAATTGTCAGAGAGTTCGCCAGCGCTTGTTCAGCCAATGTTTTGACTGCTGATGCAACAGCAGATTTCGCCTGTTCAGATTTAGGCTTAAATTCTTTTGTCAAAAGAGCATTGAAGTCGCTATAGGAGGTTGTCGCTACAGCCGGCTTTTCATTTTTTACAGTTTGAGTTGACATAGTTCCCTCTACAATAATCAGTCGTTCTCAGAAGCATTGGTATCTGGCGGGGTCGGTCTTGCTTCACTGGCCAGTGTATTGAGTAATGCTTTATCCTTCAGCACTTGAGTGACCAGGCTCTCAGCCCCTGCTTTACCATCCATGTAAGTTTGTAAGTTAGCCAGTTGTGTTCTTGCTTCAAGTAACTGAGATAAAGAATCAACTTTTGTTGCAATAGCATCGGGTGAAAAGTCGTGAATGCTTTCGAAGGTCATATCAATCATTAACATGCCTTCTCCGGTTAACGTATTAGGTACAGCAAATGCAACCCGAGGCTTCATTGCTTTCATTCGTTCATCGAAGTTATCAATGTCAATACTAAGAAACTTTCGGTCAACAACCGCGGGAAGTGGTTCTAAAGGTGTTCCAGATAAATCAGCCAGCACGCCCATCACAAAAGGCAGCTCGATTTTTTTTTCACTTCCGTAAATTTCAACATCATATTCGATCTGGACTCTAGGTGCCCGGTTTCTGGCAATGAACTTCTGCGCACTGCTCTTATTGATCGCCATTACTACTCCTTTTTAATAAGTTCCATGAGCATATAGATTAATATCGAGAGTGATATTTATCTATAATTTATCTGGTTGTAAAGTTGTTTTTTTTGGACGCTGTTTGGTGTCATTAACGTTTTTATTTATAAAAAAGCTCTATTCCCGCCGTGGTTTTTACTAAACCAGGAGTCACACCTTTTTTACCACTTGAATAATAGTTTGCAATATAGTCATGCGTTACCATATCGCCTGATTCAGAAATAAAGTAGTTCTGTGCGCTGACCTGGTCATCGATGCTAATTTGTGTTCCGTCTTCTTTTCGGAGTCTTATTTGTGTGTTTTTGCTATATCCATCACCTAATGTATTTAATAAGTTTCCAGTTAATGGGTCTGCTTGTGATGTATTACTGACGAACTTTAAAATTATATTTCTATTCGTCGGGCAGTTTTTTAGACCAATATCAAATGCGCCACTGCCGGCTTCACTTCCTGGTACTTTAAGGCTTTGAGTCGATATTACTGGTAATTCAACAATGTCCGTGTTTTCTTTGCCATTGATCACAATTTCGCATGTTTCATCATTGTATATTCCAGTAAATGAAACATCGACTGTGCAGTTCTTACAGTCTTGAGCAGCTACAATATTTGGGCTAACTGTTACTATAACCACTAACAGCATTCCTGAATATAGGATTTTACTCAAAAATGGGTGGGAGTTATTTAAATTATGCATTTTACCTCCATGGTAACTATCTGATTATTACCTTTGTCGGATGGCGCAATCCATTTCTTGTTAGGAAGAATACGGCACACACTTCGGCCTTCATCCCATTTAGCATTAAGTGTATTTATCGTTGGATCCCAGCCGCGAATAAATGCCATTCCACTTTGCCCAATAATTCCCTGGCTTACGCCATTCTCATTGAACAATTCGGTTCCTATCGGAAGGTAACTGTTATCAGAACGCTTTACTATAAGTATGTAAGGCGTGCCAACAATTGTCTTCATATTAACCAAAATGGCTGAGCCCGCTCTTGGTACAACCGTGCTTTCACTTTCTAGCACATCAACCGTGGCTGGAAGTCCTCTGGTATCGATAGAGACTGTGTTTTCCCGATATGCGGTTAATGAAGGCATGATGGCATATCCATTTGAGTCAACTTTAGAACCATAGCCGTTTAGTATTTTAGCCCCCCTTCCTCCTGGGGCGTTGATGATAGCAAAAGGAGAATCACCTATAGGCGGGCCCGCCGTAATGCCGCCCTGATGACCGATCACACTCCCGTTAGCAGAGAAAGAAACCTGATTGGTTGATTTATTATCAGCCGATGCTGTCAGGCCGAGGTTTCCTACAGGAGAACGATAGAAAGCATTACCAGAGACTGTTTCCTTAGTCCCTTCGTTATGATTTTTCGTCGTTGTTGTTCCAATCCCATAGTTCAGCTCATTCATTTCACCCTGGCTACCATTGGCATTGACCTGCAGAGAGGATCCTCCACCCTCATCATGCGTAAGAGTGGTATATATTGAGTTAAATACTGGCTGGCTGCTGATACTCTGGCCAAGTGGTATGTTGAAAGACAACATATACGTGTTCTCATTTCTACGGTTACTATTCATCGTTCGCATACCCGTAAGTGAGTAAGAAAAGTATCTTTCAGACTTATTATAGGTAAGGGAGTATTGTCTGGTTCCGGGCCTATTGTCCCAGTATTGATACATGCTGCCAGTGAAGTTTAGATAAGCATCATTCCATAAACGCTGGCCAATAGTCAGTGTCAGGCGTTGTTTAGCCCGATAATCTGATTCTTGGTTAGTGCTATGAGCGTACCGCTCAAGACTTGCTTCTCTAAACGTATAATATCCTGCCGTTGAGTACTTATACGCAGCAAGGGTGAGATCTGTATTTGTTGTTTCTAAATATCGACTAAAACCCACTCTAAAACTATTACCAGTTTTATTTTTATTTTCAGATAATTGGCTTTTTGCGTGTGTGACATCCAGCGATAATCCACCAATCGGCGTGTTAAATGCGTTACCCAGAGCCATTGAATAGAAACGCTGCGCAAACTGTCCACCACCATAAAGTGTGTACATATTGCCCACACCGTACTGGTAGACACCCTGCATCACTTTCGGTTTCGTTCTTAATTTATCTTCTCTGAGCTCCCCTGCATTGACACTAAACAAAGATACACCCTGATGTAGTAACATAGGTGGTGCTGAGAAGGGAATGCTTTGACTTCTGACCCGACCATCGGCTTCTGTTACCGTCATCTCGAGGTCGCCACCATATCCCATTGCCCCAACATCAGTAAGCTCAAACGGTCCAGGTGGAACGACTGTTTGATATACTGTCTGCCCGCGCTGTGTAATGGTGACTTTAGCATTTGTTTCTGCCACGCCTCTCAATACAGGAACATAGTTTCTTAATCCTTCCGGCAACATACGCTCATCTGATTGTAAGATAATGCCTCGAATATTATAACTATCGAAGATATCTCCTCTGGTATTACTATCACCAATCGTGAGGCTGCTTTGTAACCTAATGATGTCCGTTTGAGCAAAACCAAATAAATTCTGTGTGTGCGAACTCCCACGACTGGACATACCCAAGTTCAAACGCTTTCTGAAGCGCCATCCTTTAGCATTAAATCCTGTCTGCATGCCAATATTACCCGTGTATACAATGTTATTACTCCTGGTTCCGTACTTTGAGCCAGTATAACTGCGATACATATTTGCATTGTAATCAAGGAAAATAGCAGGAACGCCAGCATCCCATGTACTGGGATCAATATAACCTCGTGGGCGATAAATAATATTTATCTGAGGTACGGTGATATTTAACTCATAATCTCCGGCATTATAATGCACCGAACTATCTTCAATGATACTTTTTAATGTGAAACTGGCATCTTGTTGTTTTTCATCAGTTTGTAGATGCAGCTTGTTTTCTGAGTTCAGTTTTATCCCAAGGTTTTTTAGATCCTGAAGTGTAAAATACGGCTGAGAGTTGGGATTGTCTTTGGAGTTTTTAAAGGTGACGTCATATTTTATACGGTGAGTTTTGTTAACCACTATGAAAATACTATAAACACCAGGCTCAATTCTGTTACCTTCACTGAAACGTGAAACGTCCACCTCTGAACCGTGGATGAACATCGGGTTATAATCAACTTTTATTGGATCGCTTTCGCCATTGGCTATTTTTGTCTCTCCGCCATCTTGTGCGACAGCAACTGAGCAAACCATGCCTGCGACTAGTTTACATGCACTGAAAATTCGAATGCTGATGTTGTTAATTTTTTTCTGTGCTATGCCTCTTTTCGATATTAAATTGCTCAATTGGTAAGCTCCTTTTTCCAATGAGAATCTTTAGATGAAATGCTTTCTACTTCATACTTTCGAGCGTTAATTCATCTCCTTTTGCCTTCAGTTTACCAATCACAGCTGCCCCGTAATCATTTAGTAAACTAAATTCGCCACTAGTAATATTCGTAATTGCCGGTGAATTTTTGGAAAAAACAAACTCTGATGATGAAAATGGCGCGACCATTTCTGCATTCACTTTCACTTTTTGTGCGCCAGAAAAGAGCGTCATGGTGTCAAAAGAATAGTAATAAGGAGTAGGGTTGTTGACCTTCACCTTTTTTTCTTGTTTTACTACCGTCCACTTCAGGTCTTTCGCTCCCAGCTTACTCGTCGCTTTGTCCAAAGATTTAGGACGATAGAATATTTTTATTCTTGTTCTGAAAGCCAGTTCTAACCTGTCTTTCGCTGGACCTTTATAGACGGGGGGGATTTCCAGCATGTTTAACCAGAAAACAGATTCTCTGTCTGTTGGCAATACCATGTTGTTATAGATCAGTCGTAGGCTTTGTCCTTTACCTGGCTCTACGCGATACACCGGGGGAGTAATAATGAACGGTACCTTCATTGTGTTGACATCAGCATCAGAACGTCCATCATCAACCCAAACCTGAACTAAAGTAGGTTTATCTCCTTTATTCGTTGTTCTTACTGTGACTTCTTGTTCACCACCGGGGAAAATAACACGCGTCCCTGCGATGGTCATCGCTGCCATCGAGCTTGCTGACAATGTAATAGAAGTAACTGCCGCTATGAATGTTTTATAGATCATTGCATTATCATCTTAATATGAAAAGGAGAGCATAAAGCAGCAGAGGAGCCAGATAACTGTTGCATTTCGTATTATCTGACTCACTCAATTCCTAATCCGTGATTAATGAATAATCACGGATTAATTACCCGCCCAAGTATTCACGGGTTTTATGGGTAACTCAGGGTATACAGGGCTGTAGCGGTAACAAGACCTGGGGTTGTTGCAGCAGTCGCATAATAACCACCATAATAGCGCATTGTTGCTGTTCCTCCTTCCTGAACATCAAATGATGCACCCGTATCACCCAGTAACAGCTGATTCTGCTCTGCATCAGAGTTATACAGACGGATTTGAACACCTGTTGCCGGTTTATCTTCGCCTACAGTCACTGCCTTATTTTCCAGGTTGCCTGTTTTTGAATCCACGCCAGTGCTGCCAATGGCTTCAAAGTGTGCTGCAACCTTTGTTATTTCAGTAGGACAATCTTTAACCTTGATCTCAAAAACCTTACTACCTGCTGTGGCACCAGCAGTTGCGAGCGTTTTTATCGATAATGTTGGCAGGGGAACGATAATATCATCCATGCCATCTACAAGCTGACAGGTTTCAGTAATCAGTTTTCCGTTGAATGTCACTTTACCTTGGCCGACCCCTAGATCTTCAGCATAAGAGTAAGAAGCTGTGAGGCTAAGTGCCAGAACGGTTGCATAAATCTTCATCTTTTCCATGATATATAACCTCTATAATCCTAGTGATAATGTTTTTGTACTTAAACTATTGCGCTGCTTGCCCTTTTGACTTTTCCTTTTTGTAGAATCTCCTTTTCTGGGAATAGTATGGTTATTTCCTTATCCGCATTTATGCTTAAGTTGATATTTTTTCCATCAACACCATTTTCACTGCTGAGTATTTTACGTGCCATCTCTGGCATGATGTTTTGCTCAATAAAACGAATTAACATACGTGCACCTGTTTCTGCGACAGGACACTGTTCTACAACGAACTTCACCAACTGATGATCATACTGAAGCGACGCATGATGTTGTTCATGTAAACGTTTTCCGATTCTATCCAAATGAACTCTTACAATATGCTCAAGTGTAGAATGTTGTAATGGTAAGTAGGGAACAACACTGACACGCCCTAAAAATGCCGCTGGGAATGTTTTTAATAGTTCTGGTTGTAATAATTTTCTTAAGCCATTTATGTCTGGGGCCGTATCAATATCCGCATAGACACTGCTGATCACTTCACTACCCGCATTACTCGTTAACAGTAAAATAGTATTTTTGAAATTTATGTGGCGCCCCTCACCATCCTCCATCCAGCCTTTATCAAAGACCTGGAAAAACAGCTCATGAACATCTGGATGCGCTTTCTCAATTTCATCCAGCAATATGACGCTGTAGGGTTTCCGGCGTACGGCTTCCGTTAAGACACCACCTTCACCGTATCCAACATAACCTGGAGGCGATCCCTTTAGCGAAGAAACGGTGTGGGCTTCTTGATATTCACTCATATTGATAGTGATGAGATTCTGCTCACCGCCATACAGTTGCTCAGCCAGTGCCAGTGCAGTTTCTGTCTTTCCAACACCAGATGGTCCCACAAGCATAAACACACCAATAGGTTTTCCGGGATCGGCTAAACCTGATCGGGAGGCCTGAATACTCTGACTTACCAAATCTAAAGCATGAGGCTGGCCTGTCACTCTTTCCTCAAGACGTGATGGCAACTCCAGTACAGTCCGAATATCATCCTTCATCATCTGGCCGACGGGTATACCTGTCCAGTTAGCAACAATACTGGCTATGACTTCAGCGTTAACCTCAGCCTGGACCAGCGGATGTTCCTGTCGGCTCTTTTTGAGCTTTGTTTCCAGTGCGCCAAGTTTCTTCTGGGCAAGGCTGATCTCTTCTGATGATGATTCTTGCTGGATCAGTGTATTGAGCTCTTCTCGGGTTGCGACGATGTCAGCAACCAGTGTTCTTTCCTGCTCCCAACGTGAAGAAAGAACCTGTGCCTGCTCTTCGTATTGCGTAATATCTTGCTGTAACTCATCAATGCGCTGACGTTGCTCTTTACCGAACGCAAGTGCTTTCTCTGCGAGTGATAGCTCCGTTTGGGCTGTTTCTGCCTGGAAGTTTCTGAGCAGAAGCTCAGCTGGCGGTGCATATTGCATGACTGCAACACGTGCGCACGCCGTATCCAGCAAACTGATCGCTTTATCAGGCAACTGACGGGCGGGAATGTAACGATGAGAAAGTCGTACTGCGGCCTGTAGTGCTTCGTCCATTATCCAGACTTTATGGTGCTTTTCGAGCATAGGAACCAGACCACGTAACATTGACGTAGCGGTATCTTCATCAGGCTCCTCGACTTGCAATACCTGAAAACGTCGCGTTAACGCAGGGTCTTTCTCAATGTGACGTTTAAATTCACTCCAGGTGGTTGCACCAATCGTACGAAGCTGGCCACGGGCAAGAGCGGGCTTAAGCAAGTTGGCTGCATCGCCTGTTCCTGCATTGCCTCCTGCACCAATAAGCGTATGGACTTCATCAATAAAGAGAATAATGGGTTGGGGTGATCCAATGGCTTCATCTAGCACGGATTTCAGGCGTGCTTCAAACTCGCCTTTCATACTGGCACCCGCAGAGAGAGCAACGATATCCAGAGATAACAGTCGGACTTGAGAAAGCGAAGGTGGAACTTTACCAGCAACAATCGCCTGGGCTAATCCTTCCACTACTGCTGTCTTACCTACGCCGGCTTCACCGGTTAATAGCGGGTTATTTTGGCGTCTGCGCAGCAGTATATCGACCATGGTATTGATCTCATGGTCTCTACCCAGCACGGGATCAATTTTCCCCTCACGTGCTAATGCAGTAAGATCTGTAGAGTATTGCCTTAGAGACGCTGAGTTTTCATTTGTATTGATAGCATTGCTGGCTTGACCCGGCAGATCGCTATCATGTTGTACATCATCTTCTGACTCATTTGCTTCAGTAGATGAACGCGTAATGTAGTTAAAATCTTTAGTTAATACATCAAGTTGAACATTGTCGAATACTGGAGAGATCGCGGATAATACACGCCGCAATTCCATCGTCGTCAGCATCGCAATCAATAGGTGACCGCTTCTGATACGACTGGCGTAGCATTCCAGACTTGCATAAATCCATGCACGCTCAATGGCGAGCTCAATGTGATATGAAAAATCAGAAATAGTACTGGCACCTGTAGGTAATCTGATGATTGCTTCAGAAAGATTCCGCTCCAGGGTGGCAGCATCAAGTTCAAAATGCCTGAAAATACTTTTCAGATCACTGTCTTCTTGCTGCCATAACTGGTTGAGCCAATGGGTTATTTCGACATATGGATTGCCGCGAAGTTTACAATAAGTTGTCGCACTTTCAATGCTTTTAAACAACGAATTGTTAAGTTTTCCAAATAAGTTTTTTCTTGTGATAGCCACTAATTCATCCCTTAATCCTAATGAAGAAGAAGCTGATAAAATTAACTTCATCTGTTTCTCAATAGTACTAAATTTCAATATGGCAACTGAAGATAAACTTCTTGTCTGAATTTGATTTAGGAATATGAATCGGTCAATATTCCTAAAGTCATTTTTTGGACAATTTTTTGTAGTTTTGTTTTTCTTTTTTTATGTTATGTTCTTTCGTCTATATAGATGAAGTAGAACCTTGAAAATATAAAAAGTGTCGATTTTCATCATTAGTGGAAAATAGCTAGCGAAAAATCATTATTCGCTAATAAGAGTGGCTGATACAAATCTAGTGAGAAATGTCAGTGGATCATAAATTTCTTGATTATTATAATCAGGAACTTACGTTTATGAAAGAAATGTCACGTGAGTTTGCTGAGAAACATCCTAAAATTGCTGGCCGCCTGGGAATGCATGGCATAGATGTTGCTGATCCTTATGTTGAAAGACTTATTGAGGCATTTTGTTTTCTTTCCGCCCGTACTCAAATAAAACTGGATGCTGAATTCCCTAAATTTACTCAAAGGTTATTGGATGTTGTCTATCCAAATTATAACTCTCCTACTCCTTCAATCGGTGTTGTGCAATTACAGCCTAATCTGAAAGAAGGTGATTTGATGCAGGGGTATTTAGTTCCCCAAAATAGCACTTTTCATACCAGGATTTTACCGGGCGAGGCTACCCGTTGTGAGTTTCGCAACGGACAGGATCTCACACTTTGGCCGGTTGAAATTATTGACGCACGCCTGACCTCTATTCCTCCTGATCTCCCCAATCTGGAGCGATATCGCATATCTAATTCCCGACTCAAAGGTGCGTTACGCATCAAGCTAAAATTACAGGGTGATATCGTATTCTCACAGCTAGAAGGTCTCGACCAGTTACCTTTTTATATTGATGGTGATGAAAGGATCGTCTCACATATTTTTGAACTATTACATACCAGCCATGTGGCTATGGTTGTGCGCGCAGGTGATGCATCAGGTGAGACTAAGGTAGAAGATGTCGTTGTCAGTGAAAAACCACTTACCTTCGAGGGGCTAAAACCGGAACAAAGCGTTTTGCCGCTTTCATGGAACATGTTCCACGGCCATAACCTCATCCAGGAGTATTTCTCCTGTCGTCAGCGATTTTATTTTTTCACGTTAAATCATCTGGCAAATAGTCTGAAAAAAAATAACTCCAATGAGGCTGAACTCATTATTTTACTTGACCGATTGCCACAAGATTTAATCGGCCATATTGACGCATCCCGGTTTCTTCTGCACTGCACCCCGGTTATCAATCTTTTTCCTAAGTTAGTTGATAGAATCGAAGTTAACAGGGCACTGAATAGTTTCCATGTTGTTCCTGACCGGAGCAGGCCTTTAGACTATGAAGTTTTCTCAGTAAATCGACTATTGGGGCAGAAAGCTGAAAGCAGTGATGAGGTTGTTTTTAAACCCCTGTACCATACCCGACATTCTGATGATGGAAACTTTGGGCGCTATTTTTCTATTCGTAGAGAAGCCAGAGTCAAGGATAGAAATACCCGAAAATATGATACTCGGATCCCCTATGTGAGCACTGAAGTATTCGTTTCACTGGTCGATCAGAATGAGGCGCCTTTTAGCGATGATATCAGGTATCTGTCTATTGATGCGATGGTGACTAATCGGGATCTTCCTCGCCTTATCAAGGCAAGTGGTAGCTTCGATCTGACAATGCCAGGTTCAGTTCCTGTTCATGGTGCAACGTTTGTCTGCCAACCCAGTACTCCGCGTGCGGCATTTGCCTTGGGAGAAGCATCATGGCGGTTAATTCGTCAACTAAGTTTTAATTACCTTCCACTCTCGGATATGGACCATGGGTTAGGTGGGGAATCGCTGCGTAATATGCTTAGCCTCTTCCTCAATGGTGCGGATCAGGAGTCGATCGCTCAGGTTAACAGTCTTGTGGGATGCAAAAGTGAACCTGTCATTCGGCGTATTCCAGGAGATGGCCTGCTGGTTTACGGTCGGGGAGTTCGCTGTACCTTAACGGTAGATGAAGAGGGATTTTCGGGCATTAGTCCATACTTATTTGGCCTTATCATGGAAAACTATCTGGCTCGCCATGCTGCGATAAATATTTTTACTGAGACAGAATTACACTCAATGCAGAGAGGGCTTATTGCACGCTGGGGAGCGCGGCCTGGAAGGCGTGGAGCACTGTGAATATGAAAGACAATTCGCATATTCAACCAACAGCCTCCGAGCTAGACACGTGGTTCAAGCAGGATGAACCCTGGAATGCGGGCTACATTAGCTTAATGCGTGCAATAGCGGCAAAGACGACTGATATGCCACCGATTGGCAGGGCTAAACTTCCTGTGCAGGAGGCTTTCCGGGTCGGGCAGTGTGCTTATATGGCTTTTGCTCCGCGTGAAATATCGGCTATTTCAATGGAGAACGGCAAGGTTAACCTTGAGCTATTTGGTTTAGGAATATGGGGCCCTCAGGGGGCGATGCCGCTGCATTTTTCTGAGTTGGCCTATTCTCGATCAGAAGCTTACGATAATACGCTGATTGATTTTGTTAATATATTTCATCATCGCGCATTATCGTTGCTGTATCGTGCGTGGTTTTTATCGCAGGATACGGCCTCTCTTGACCGTAAATATGATGAGAGATTTTCATTTTATATCGGAAGCCTAATCGGTATTGATGCACAAGAACTTGAACATTCTCACTTACCGCCACACGCTCGATTAGCATCATCTTCTCACCTGATTCGTGAATCCCGTAACCCGGAAGGGATCATTGGCGCTTTACATTATTATTTTCAGGTACCTGTGCGAATGGAGGAGTTTGCAGAACAGTGGATACGTCTGGATAAGTGCGATCAAACTATTTTAGGCGATGATGCCTGTGCGATGCTGCTTGGCGACGGGGCTATTCTAGGCAATACCGTGAGAGATTGTCAGCACAAGTTCAAACTCATTTTAGGCCCTCTAACCCTTAAAGAATATATGCAGTTCAGTCCCTGGGGAGATGATCTTCCAGTCTTGCAGGAGTGGGTAAAAAACTTTGTTGGGTATGAGTATGCATGGGATATACAGCTGGTTTTGGCTGCAGAAGAGGTTCCTCATGCAACGCTAAATGGTACACATCAGCTTGGCTATGCGACCTGGCTCGAAAGACTGAATAACATCGAACCGGTTTCTGGCATGAGCTTTGAACCGGAAATTTATTGCCACAGCTAGATGGTCTGTGGTTTTTATCTCGTGTATGCCGGGGATGGGCATATATGCCAGAGGTTAATTAGGAGGGAGCCTGTGTCTGATACTATCATCACTGAACTAAGTCAATTTTATAGTGGATTTTTGCAGCCTGTTTCGGATGAATTTCCATGTGGCGATAGTCTTGAGTATGATTCAGCCTTTATTCTTCTCCTGTCTAAAATTCAACCGAAACAGGGTGCTGAATACGGTAATTTTGTTGAACAGGCAGAACCTGTAAATTGGTCAGAGGTTCAGCGCGAGTGTGCTGCCTTGATGCAGAAAAGCAAAGATGTACGTTTGTTTATTATTATGATCCGCTGTCGCTTAAGGCAAATCGGTTTACTGGCGGTAGAGGAAGGAATCACAGCCTTAAAAGCCCTCATCGAAATTTATCCTGAACAGTATTACCCCTTATTGCTTGATGAAGGTGACTTTGAGCCCGTCATGCGGGCCAATGCATTTTCAGAAATGGATGATGCTTCGGGGTTAATTACAGACTTAAGAAATCACAAATTGCCTAAAGCGGCGGGCCAGGTTATTTCCTTAAAGGATTTTGAGAAATCATTCGCCACTCCTCGTGAACCGGATGCGCTTCCCGAAGCGATGATCTCTGCAATGTTAGAGGAGTGGCATCAACAGGCTGATAAAGAGATTATCTCTTTGAACTGTGCGATGAAATCTTTGCTGGCAATCCGGCACTCCTTGAGGGACAGCCTCGGTGAAGAGGCTCCCGAGTTGCCGGTTATCACCCATCTCCTCACTCTTTTTCCACAATCGTCATCTGTTGTTGAAGCGGATTTATCTGAACCTGAAAGCGATGAAACCCATCTTGAATCAGTGCAGGACGATGCCAGCACCACACCACGTGAAGTGCAAAAAGGTGCATTGCAGTCTGCAAAGTGCTCTGTTTCAACAGCGAAAATTAACCATAAGATAGAAAATCGCCAGGATGCTTTAGCACAGTTAATTGAGATTAGATCGTGGTTTACGCGTATGGAGCCAAGTAGTCCAGTGATCTTATTACTGGAACTAACAGAAAGCATGGTTGGAAAACGTTTCACTGAGCTAATGAAAATCCTTCCATCAGAACTCATTAATAAAATTGACAGCGAGAACACATAAATGAAATTTTTTGGAGTGAAAATTTTAATGGCATGTTGTGCGTTAGTCAGTACCGCTTTGCAGGCTGAATGTACCCTCGACACAACCGGGGAATCAGATAGGGGCCCCCCCGTTACGTTTATTCTCCCTGCGCAGGTTTTGAGTATCAGTGCCGATAAGCCCGTCGATACCGCCATGCCATTCGCTACGATCACTTCCCCCCTGGCGGGACACGCTGTGACCTATATCAACTGTACGCCTGGCATCTCTTATGGAGGAATGCCTTACGGTCTTCCTACTCCGGATGGAAATAATATGTACTCTACCAATATTCCTGGTGTGAGTATGAAAATTCGGTGGGATAATGGCACTGTTAAAAAAGACATCCCTTATGCCGGTAATCTCCCTATGCAGTTAAGTCGCATAGTCTATTTTGCTAATTCTTATTTCGTAGTTGAGTTTTTTAAAACGGCAGAAGTGATTCGTTTGATGCCTAATAAAGAAAATGTTGTCTTTGATGGCGGTGATTCCGCCTATAATTATGTTGGTGTCAATGCAATGTCGAATTATGCACAAAAACTTAATATAGGAAAAATTACACTCAATAGTACACCGGCCTGTACTTTTGAGAGCACAAAAAACATCGATTTTAATACTGTCACACCAGCCCTGGCGGATTCAGGGGTTGAACGTCCCCTCGACTTTGAAATGAACTGCAGGACTGACTATGGAAGCTATTCTGTCTTTGCTTCAATCATTGCGGACGCCCGTACCCCTGATGGTAAATATATTACTGTCACCGATGCCGGAGGATATACGGATCGTCTGAGAATTCAAATAAGAGATAATGAAGGAGCCAGTATTGCCGTGGATGGTTCAAGTTTGAGAAAAGTAACAAGCAACGATAAAGTCCCTGCGCAGTTTAAATGGACGGCGACATTAGCGTCACCTGGCAAGACAAGTAAAAGACCCACCGGTGGTAAATTTGATGCCAGAGCTGAGATTGTATTACAAGTAAATTAACACATATTTAATATTTAAGATGAGGGTATAAAATGGATAATGTACCTTGTGTTTTTGTTAGCATCGCGAGCTATCGCGATTCAGAACTTATTCCTACTTTAATGGATATGATTTCTCAGTCTGTCAGCCCACAGTCCCTACATATCAGTATTTGCTGGCAGTGTGATGAAGACATCTCTATTTTTCTCGATAAAGGAATGCAGCTTACCCAGCAGCGACTTCATCATGGCTTTCAACTCTATCTCTTCAGCTATCGAGGCGCGGTGATCCATGTGATAAGCGTTCATTATTACCAGAGCCAGGGTGCCTGTTGGGCCAGACATATTGCAGAAACACTTTATAATAAGGAAGAATACTTCCTGCAGATTGACTCCCACTGTCGTTTTATATCCGGCTGGGATAGCCAAATGGTTGAGGTATTGAATGATTTAACTGTTTTGAGTCCTAAACCCATTCTCACATGTTATCCACCGTCCTATCAACCGGATAATTTAGAGGATAGAAAAAACGATCTGACTCGATTAATGTTCAGAGGGTTTTCTCAGGAAAAAATTTTACAGCTGAGCCCTTATGTGATGACTGACGATGTTACGTACCCGGTCAGAGGAAGTTATCTTGCTGGAGGATTTATTTTTTCATTAGGGAGCTTCGTTACAGAAGTTCCTAATGATCCTCAGATATTTTTTGAGGGTGAAGAAATAGCCATGGCAGTCAGGGCATTTACTCATGGCTATGACATTTTTCATCCTCAAAAAGTATTGCTATGGCATTTTTACGGCAGAAAAGACCATGTGAAAATCTGGACAGATCATGGCAATGAGGCAAAAACTAAAGGCAGCATTGATCAAGCTTGGTGGGAAAGAGACGCTATATCTAAAAACAGAGTAAAAACCTTACTCGGCCATAAGACCACTGAGCAGTGTGATCATGGCATTTACTGTCTTGGTAAGCAACGTAGCCTGAGTGATTTCGAGAGAACGGCAGGAGTGGATTTTTCTCGCTGTCTGGTTCATCCGGATGTCATTGGAGATGAGCATAAAGCTTATTTCGCCAACGGGGAATTGATCGAAGGGCTTTGGCGTTCATTGCTTGTCGGTGTCAAAAAAAGAACGGTTAACTTTGACTCATCCAGAATAACCACGTTAGGAAGAGATGCTCTTTACTGGTATGTCGGTGTCTATACGGAAGATAACACGCTGCTCGAACAGCATACTCTCTATAACGCTGAAATAAATGAGAGAATTTCTAATTCGGAAGATGGCAGTTTTTCACTATCGCTTGATTTTACTTCGGAAGAAAGTTTAAACCCTCATTCTGTTCGTATTAGTCCATTCATCGACAGAGCAGGGTGGGGTGAAGTCATCGAGGAAAAATGGTAGCGGCTTTTTTTTTTTAACAAAAAAAATCACAGCTTTATTAAGTTGTAATATTTTCTATTTAACAAGCGAGTTATCAAATGATTACTTATGAAGTATTAGAGGGCGATTTCCTCACTGATATCCCTGTTGTCGATGTTACTGTTAATGTAATGCGTTTTCGCGATCCTGAAGATTACGAATATAATATCATTATTAACCGGGTTATGATGGCAGAAGGCCAAACGGTGGTGACTTTTTGCGAGAAGCAGATGAAAACAATGCAAAATACCCTTCCTGGCTTTAAGAGTGAAGGAAAACAACTCGAACATAAAATTGGGCCTGCAAAACTCCCCGTCGTTCAGGTCGCTCATCGTTATCTTGAAAATGGCAATTTTGTCCGTCAAGTCCAGTCTTATACGCAACTGCCTAAGCATCCAGACTACAATCCTGGAAATAATATGTTGATGATTTTTACTCTTGTCGCCGATCAGGATTTCACTGATTTTCAGCGTAAGCATTATGTTCAAATTATGAATTCATTTACACCTAAAACTAAACCACTAGGAAATAAATAATGTTTACCAAATGTTTTACTTCCATTTGAATCCTTGATTTTTCTTTACTGAGGAGGTCCGTGATAAAATCGACCTCCTCTTAATGATTCATTCGAATATTCAATGTTGTACGTTATATACATAACGTTTTTCTTTCATTTCGTCGACAGGTTACAATAAATTTTGCATAATTATAAAAGTCAGTTTTTTTATTGAATTTCATCTTCCTTGATGCGTTTCTAAAATGAACGTTAATCGTTCTCTCAGAACGATTTATCTGTCTTGATATATTCCTTATGTTATTCCCCCTGCCTAGTAATAGCATTATTTTAGTTTCGGTTAGAGACAGTTGCTCATGTTTTTTTAATCCTGTTATTCTGTAAAAATCATCATTTATGAAGTCATTGCTATCCATGCTTGCGATGAAAATTATTTTTTCAATTATCCTTTTTATATCAGTTATTTTTTTATTTTTACAAGCAAAAGGAATGTGCAAAGTTGATTTTTCTTTGCTGATGTGTGGTTCATCCAATTTTTTTGTGTTTTTGAATAAATTTATACTTATAGATGAATCTCTGAGTGTAATATTAGTTATCTCGCTCTTCTCTGTGCTATCATCATCAGTAATAAATCCAAAGTCGCTTAATGCACTTTCTAGTGCTGATTGTTGAAGCAACGACTCCAATCCTTTTTTATAGAAAAAATTTTCACTTTCAATTAAAATTTTCATAATATCTGACTGTCCATGTCATGAGTTGGTTATTTTCTTTATCATATCCTTAAAGACAGAATACATTTTGTCATTCTATGTTAATTCCGTTTATTTGGAGTTTTCTTCTGTTTTTATTGTGTTGGCGATGTTTTTTATGGAAGCATACAATTTCCCTTTCTGAACTGTCTCTATTGAATCATGCTATTTCTTATCGGTCCTCGAGGGGTAATCACCAGTAGACAGGTTGCTTTTTTTTTCTGCTGCAGTCTATAAAGAGGATTAACCACAGTCGGCGTGTGACCGTTCAGTGTCAATAATCAGTCTTCAGGAGCGTGTTGTGAAGCAAGGGGATATCGGTCGTTTAATGTTACTCGCGGCGATTTGGGGAGCCAGTTTTTTATTTATGCGCGTAGCCACTCCCTATTTTGGTTCGCTGAATACCGCGTTTTTACGCGTGGTGTTTGGCTGTGTTGGCCTGATAGCGCTGTTGCTGGTACTACGGACCCATATCGCCTTTCATGGTAAAGCGTTGCCGGCGATGTTACTGGGGGTGATCAACTCGGCTGTGCCTTTTGTGATGTATTGCCTGGCGGCAAAATGGCTGCCTGCGGGCTATTCGGCGATCCTTAATGCCACTACACCGCTGATGGGTGTGCTTATTGGGGGTCTTTGTTTCAGTGAAACCTTTACGCTGAGAAAAATCGTTGGGGTGGTACTGGGCCTGGTGGGAATTGTACTGCTGACCACTACCGGCAGCCTGGCCCTGACACAGGAGGTGCTGCTGGGTATTGCCGCGTGTCTGGTGGCGACGGCTTGTTACGCCAGCGCCGGGTTTCTGACTAAAAAGTGGATTGGCGATCGCGGTGGTCTGGATGCCCGGCTGGTCGCGCTGGGCAGCCAGATTGGCGCCAGTATCTTTCTTCTTCCGGTGTTTATCGGTTCACTGATCATCCAGCCTGTCGTGCAGTGGAACCATCCAGGCGTATGGCTTTGTGTGCTGGCGCTGGGGCTGATCTGTACTGCCTGGGCTTATATTTTGTTCTTTCGTCTGATTGCCGATATTGGCCCGCTAAGAACGCTGACGGTGACTTTCCTCATCCCGCCGTTTGGCATTCTGTGGGGTTATCTGTTCCTTGGAGAAACCCTCTCAAAAGGATTTATCGCCGGAGGATTGGTGATCATCGTCGCGGTATGGCTGGTCGCGGGGGGTATCAAGCCAAAACCAAAGATTAAAGAGGTGGTGATAAAACCCTGACGGAGCATGACTTCAAAGATGAACAGCTACGTTATTTAGTCATTATCAGCGCGACAGGGCAATGCCCTGTCGCCACCATATCGATTCCCCTGTTTTCACGCCCATTTTTATACTTTCTTTACACCCCAGCCCTGCATTTTTACATCAACTTTGCACGCCACTCGCAACAATAGCGTTACTGAAAAACGCCTTTGGAGGTGTGTTGTGAGCGTCGCTGTCACTACTGGCATTGTGCTGGTCTGTTTGCTGCTGGGCTACCTGGTGTATGCCCTAATCCATGCGGAGGAATTCTAATGGCCGCACCTGCTTTTTTACTGATTGCCAGTTACATGGTGTTGCTGATGCTGTTGGCCCGTCCGCTTGGGAAAGGGCTGGCACGTCTGGTGGATGACCGTCCGCTCCCCGGATTGGCTGGTGCGGAACGCATCCTGTGGCGTCTTAGTGGTGTGGCCTCGGAAGGCATGAGCTGGCAGCGTTACCTTTGGGCGATCCTGCTGTTCAACGCCTGCGGCTTACTGCTGCTGTTTGTCATGCTGGCGAACCAGGCCAGTCTGCCGTTGAACCCTCAGCAGCTACCGGACCTCAGCTGGCATCTGGCGCTCAACACCGCCGTTAGCTTTGTCACCAACACTAACTGGCAGGCGTATGCCGGGGAAAGCACCCTGAGCTATTTCAGCCAGATGGTCGGGCTGACTGTTCAGAACTTCCTCTCGGCTGCCACCGGGATCGCCGTGGCCTTCGCGCTGATGCGCGGATTTGCTCGGCGAGCATTGGGGGAGCTGGGTAATGCCTGGCGCGATATTACCCGCATTACGCTGTATGTCCTGCTGCCGCTGTCGCTATTGATGGCATTGTTCCTCGTCAGCCAGGGTGTGTTGCAAAATGTCGACAGCTATCTGAGCCTGACCACGCTGGAAGGTGTGAAGCAGACGCTGCCGATGGGGCCTGTCGCTTCGCAGGAAGCGATCAAAATGATTGGCACCAACGGCGGTGGTTTCTTCAACGCCAACTCTGCTCATCCGTTTGAAAACCCGACGGTATACAGCAATTTTGTCCAGATGCTGGCGATCTTCCTGATCCCGGCAGGGTTGTGCTTTGCCTTCGGTGAGGTGGTGCGCGATACCCGTCAGGGACATGTGCTGCTGTGGACGATGTCACTGATGTTTATCCTGGCGGTGGCGGTGGTGATGTGGGCCGAGCTCAATGGGAATCCACACTTCCTCACGCTCGGTGCTGACAGCGCTATCAATATGGAAGGCAAGGAGACGCGCTTTGGCATCCTCAATTCCAGCCTGTTTGCGGTGATTACCACTGCAGCCTCCTGTGGTGCCGTCAACGCCATGCACGATTCGTTTACCGCACTTGGCGGCATGGTGCCGATGTGGCTGATGCAAATCGGGGAAGTGGTCTTCGGCGGCGTGGGTGCCGGGCTGTACGGCATGCTGCTGTTTGTGATGCTGGCGGTCTTTATCGCCGGGCTGATGATCGGTCGTTCCCCGGAATATCTCGGCAAGAAAATCGACGTATGGGAAATGAAAATGACCGCACTGGCGATCCTGGTGACACCGAGCCTGGTGCTGCTGGGCACGGCGCTGGCAATGATGACTGAGGCCGGGCGCAGCGGCATGCTGAATCCCGGCATACATGGCTTCTCGGAAGTGCTGTATGCCGTCTCCTCGGCGGCCAATAACAACGGTAGCGCCTTTGCCGGGCTGAGTGCGAACACGCCGTTCTGGAACCTGCTGTTGGCGTTCTGCATGCTGGTGGGCCGCTTTGGCATCATTATTCCTGTACTGGCGATTGCCGGTTCTCTGGCGCTGAAAAAGGTCCAGCCTGCTGGCCAGGGCACGCTGCCTACTCACGGGGCGCTGTTTATTGCCCTGCTGGCAGGCACCGTGCTGCTGGTCGGTGCGCTGACCTTTATCCCGGCACTGGCCTTAGGGCCGGTGGCGGAACATCTGCAAATGATCGGTCGTTAACGGGCGGAGAAGAGACATGAGTCGTAATCAACAGGCGCTGTTTGATGGGGCGCTGATGCGTGTCGCGCTGCTCGATGCGTTGAAAAAACTGGACCCGCGCATTCAGGTACGCAACCCGGTGATGTTTGTGGTGTGGTTGGGCAGCGTGCTGACCACGCTGCTGGCCATTGCAATGGCGGCCGGGAAAACCCCGGGTGAAACGGGCTTCACTGCCGCCATCGCCGTCTGGCTGTGGTTTACCGTGCTGTTTGCCAATATGGCGGAAGCGCTGGCAGAAGGGCGCAGTAAAGCACAGGCTAATAGCCTGAAGGGCATCGCCAAAACCAGTTTTGCCAAAAAGCTGGCCGCGCCGGAGTACACTGCCCGTCAGCAGTCTGTGTCCGCAGAATCCCTGCGCAAAGGCGACTGGGTACTGGTGGAAGCGGGCGATATGATCCCCTGCGACGGCGAAGTCTTGGTGGGTGGCGCATCGGTGGATGAAAGCGCCATCACCGGCGAATCGGCGCCCGTCATCCGCGAATCTGGCGGTGACTTCTCATCCGTCACCGGCGGTACACGGATTCTCTCCGACTGGCTGGTGGTGCAGTGCAGCGTCAACCCGGGGGAAACCTTCCTCGACCGGATGATCGCGATGGTGGAAGGGGCGAAACGGCGTAAAACGCCGAATGAGATCGCCCTGACTATTCTGCTGGTGGCGCTGACCATCGTGTTTGTGCTGGCCACCGCCACGCTCTGGCCGTTTACCGCCTGGGCAGGGACGCCAGTGAGCCTGACGGTGCTGGTGGCGCTGCTGGTATGTCTGATCCCCACCACAATCGGCGGTTTGCTGTCGGCGATTGGCGTGGCGGGCATGAGCCGTATGCTGGGGGCCAACGTGATCGCCACCAGCGGCCGTGCGGTAGAAGCGGCGGGGGATGTTGATGTATTGCTGCTGGATAAAACTGGCACCATTACGCTGGGTAATCGCCAGGCAACGCAATTCCTGCCAGCCGCGGGTATCAGTGAACAGCAGCTGGCCGATGCCGCACAGCTGGCCTCACTGGCCGATGAAACCCCGGAAGGGCGCAGTATTGTGGTGCTGGCGAAGCAGAAATTTAATCTGCGCGAACGCGACCTGAAAAGCCTGGATGCCACTTTTATTCCATTCTCGGCGCAGACGCGCATGAGCGGGGTCAACGTGCAGCAGCGCACGGTGCGTAAAGGTGCGGTTGATGCGGTGCGCCGCTATATCGACAGCAACGGCGGCCAGTTCCCGCCAGAGGTTAACGGCATGGTGGAACAGGTGGCGCGTGCGGGCGGCACACCGCTGGTCGTCTGTGATGGTGTAACGGTACTGGGCGTGGTGGAGCTGAAGGACATTGTGAAGGGCGGCATTAAAGAGCGCTTCGCCGAGTTGCGAAAAATGGGCATTAAAACAGTGATGATCACCGGGGATAACCCGCTGACCGCCGCCGCGATCGCCGCCGAGGCTGGCGTGGATGATTTCCTGTCAGAAGCGACCCCCGAAGCCAAGCTGGCACTCATCCGTCAGTATCAGGCCGAAGGACGGCTGGTGGCGATGACCGGAGATGGCACCAACGATGCCCCGGCACTGGCGCAGGCTGATGTGGCGGTGGCCATGAACTCCGGTACCCAGGCGGCAAAAGAGGCGGGTAACATGGTCGATCTCGACTCCAACCCGACCAAACTGCTGGAAGTGGTGCATATCGGCAAACAGATGCTGATGACGCGCGGTTCCCTGACCACATTCAGTATCGCTAACGATGTGGCAAAGTATTTTGCCATTATCCCGGCCGCGTTTGCTGCCACGCTGCCGCAGCTCAATATGCTGAACGTGATGCAGTTGCACTCACCCAACTCCGCCATTCTGTCAGCGGTGATCTTCAACGCGCTGGTGATTGTGTTCCTGATCCCGCTGGCGTTGAAAGGGGTGAGCTATCGCCCGCTGAGTGCTGCCGCGCTACTGCGTCGTAATCTGTGGTTGTATGGTGTCGGCGGCCTGCTGGTGCCATTCGCTGGGATTAAACTGATTGATATGTTACTGACCCTTCTGGGCATGGCATAAGGAAAATATGATGAGCCAATTACGTCCTGCTCTGTTTTTACTGATATTACTGACGCTGGTCACCGGGCTGCTCTATCCTCTGTTAACCACCGGGCTGGCGCAGTGGTGGTTCCCGCAGCAGGCCAATGGTTCGCTGTTACGCCAGGAGGGTACCGTGCGCGGTTCGGCCCTGATCGGCCAGAATTTTACGCGTGCTGATTATTTCCAGGGGCGGCCATCGGCCACGGGTGATGCGGCGTATAATCCGCTGGCCTCTTCTGGCAGCAATCTGGCGGGCAGCAACCCTGCGCTGGACAAGGCGATTGTTGAACGCGTGGCGGCACTGCGTGCGGCGAACCCGCAGGCCAGCCATCAGGTGCCGGTGGATCTGGTCACTGCCAGCGGCAGCGGGCTGGACCCGCAGATTTCACCTGCGGCAGCGCACTGGCAGGCAGCACGCGTAGCGCAGGCACGCCAGCTTCCACTGGAAACGGTTGAACGGCTCATTGCCGATAATACGATGACGCCGCGCCCGGCGTTTATCGGGGAGCCGGGTGTGAATGTGCTGGCGCTGAACCTGGCACTGGATGCATTACAGCGTTAAACCCTGACGGGTCGGGTATGCCCACCACTACGGTGGTAAGGGCTCGCTCACCTGCGAAACTCGCGTAGGGGCGAGGCATGTCTCGCCCGTTGTTTTCCCTGTTTAAGGAATCGGATGAACGACGAACTCCAGCGCCCTGATCCGGATGCGCTGCTACGCCTGGCGGCAGAAAGCCATCGCGGTAAGCTGAAAATTTACTTTGGTGCCTGTGCTGGTGTGGGAAAAACGTGGGCGATGCTCCAGGAGGCCCGCCGTCTGCGTGCACAGGGGCTGGAGGTGCTGGTAGGCGTGGTGGAAACCCACAACCGCCCGGAAACGGCTGCGTTGCTGGCCGGGCTGACCCTGCTGCCGCGACGGGCCACCGGGCAGCATCGCCACCCCGAATTTGACCTTGATGCAGCGCTGGCCAGCCATCCGGCAGTGATTCTGATGGACGAACTGGCGCACAGTAACGCCCGTGGCTCACGCCACCCGAAACGCTGGCAGGACATTGAAGAGCTACTGGATGCCGGTATTGACGTGATCACCACGGTCAACGTTCAGCATCTGGAAAGCCTGAACGATGTGGTTGGCGGCGTGACCGGCATCCGCGTGCGCGAAACCGTGCCTGACCCGTTTTTCGATGCTGCTGACGATGTGGTGCTGGTGGACCTGCCGCCGGATGACCTGCGTCAGCGGTTGAAAGAGGGAAAAGTTTATATCGGTGAGGGCGCAGAACGCGCCATCGAAAACTTCTTCCGTAAAGGTAACTTGATCGCTCTGCGCGAGCTGGCGCTGCGGCGCACCGCCGATCGCGTCGATGACCAGATGCGTGCCTGGCGTGATACTCAGGGACGGGAAAAAGTCTGGCACACGCGTGATGCCATTCTGTTGTGCATTGGTGATAACAGTGGCAGTGAAAAGCTGGTGCGCAGTGCTGCCCGGTTAGCGGCCCGGCTCGACAGTGTCTGGCATGCTGTTTATGTCGAAACCCCACGTCTGCATCGCCTCTCTGAAGCGCGGCGGCGCGGCATTCTGCGGACGCTGCAACTGGCGCAAGAGCTCGGTGCGGAAACCGCCACGCTTTCAGACCCGAGCGAAGCCAGTGCGGTGCTGCGTTACGCTCGCGAGCACAACCTTGGCAAAATTATTATCGGCCGCCGTCCGACCCGCCGCTGGTGGCGCGAACGTTTTGCCGACCGTCTGGGCGAACTGGGGCCGGATCTCGATATTCTGATCGTCGCGCTGGATGACCCGCCGCCAGATGCCGTCAGTCCACTGGCTCCACGCGCAGGCGGAGGCGGCAATGAAGGAAAATGGCATGCACAACTGCGGGGTTGCGCCGCCGCGTTGTTACTCTGTGCGCTGGTGACCGTTGCCGGGCGCTGGCTGCTACCGGCGGTCGATTCGGTTAACCTGGTGATGGTTTACCTGCTGGCCGTGGTGATTGTCGCGCTGCGTTACGGGCGCTGGCCGTCGGTGGTGGCGACACTGCTGAACATTGTCGCCTTTGATTTAGTGTTTGTGGCACCCACTGGCACGATGGCGGTGTCGGACGTGCAGTACCTGGTCACCTTCGGCGTGATGCTGGCGGTCGGCGTGATCGTCGGTAATCTGACCGCCGGGGTGCGCTATCAGGCACGGGTGGCGCGCTATCGTGAACAGCGGGCGCACCATTTGTATGAAATGGCCAAAGCCCTTAGCCGGGCGCTCAGTCAGCGTGATATTGCCGCCACGCTCCAGCGCAGCGTAGAGAGCACCTTGCAGGCCCGCAGTGAGCTTTATCTGCCTGATGAACAGGGCGAGCTGGTCGCGGTGGGGGAAGCCCATCTCAGTGCCGTACCGGACCGGGCAATTGCCCGCTGGAGCTTTGATAAAGGCCAGCCCGCCGGGGCCGGAACCGATACGCTGCCCGGTGTTCCCTGGCAGATGCTGCCGCTGAAAAGCGGCAGTGAAACACTGGGCCTGTTGATCCTTGAACCTCTCAACCTGCGTCAGCTGATGATCCCCGAACAGCAGCGATTGGTCGAAACGTTCACCGTGCTGATCGCCAACGCCTTAGAACGTATGAATCTTAGCCAGCGTGAGGCGGTGTCCAGGCTGGCGGCCGAGCGCGAACAGCTGCGTAATGCGCTGTTATCTGCGCTCTCCCATGACCTGCGCACCCCGCTGACGGTGCTGTTTGGTCAGGCTGAAATTCTGACGCTCGACCTGGCTTCAGAGCACTCACCATATGCTCCGCAGGCCAGTGCCATGCGAGAGCAGACGTTGAACACCATCCGGCTGGTGAATAATCTGCTGGATATGGCGCGGTTGCAGTCCGGCGGCTTTCATCTGAAACGTGAGTGGATGGCACTGGATGAATTGGTCGGCAGCACGTTGCGCCAGCTCTCCGTACTGCTGGCCGGACGCAATATCGCGCTCGATCTGCCGCCGATGCTGCTGATGGATGTCGATGGTCCACTGATGGAGCGTGTGTTAAGCAATCTGCTGGAAAATGCACTGAAATATGCAGGTCCTGCGGCGAACATCGGCATACGTGCCACACAGTCGTCAGCGCAGCGGCTGATGCTCGAAGTGTGGGATGACGGCCCGGGCATTGCTGGTGGGCAGGAGCAGTTGATTTTCGAGAAGTTCTCCCGGGGCAACAAAGAGTCGGCCGTGCCGGGTGTCGGGCTGGGGCTGGCGATTTGTCAGGCGATAGTCACTTTGCATGATGGCACCATCCATGCGGAGAACCGGCCGCAGGGCGGTGCTCGTTTTATCATTACGCTGCCGCTTACTCCGCCGCCGGTGATTGAGGATTATGCGGAATAGATCGAGCCGGCATGCCCGGCCCCTACGGGGATCACGGCAGGGCGAGGCATATCTCGCCCGTTTCACCCCAGACGTGCAGCAATAAACGCCACTGCCTTTTGTGCACCCTGAGCCGAAATGGTGTGCCCGATGCCCGGCTCAAACTGGCTGCTGACCTGCACACCCAGAGCGCGCAGACGCTGCTCTGCCGATTCGCTTTCCTGTACCGGGATCACCCCATCGGCCATGCCGTGCACCAGCAGTACCGGCGTATTCAGCGCCGGAGTGAACGGCTGTGGTGATGACAGTCGACCTGAGAATGCCACCATCCCGGCTACCGGCCAGCGGCCTGACACCAGCGTATCGAGCGCCATAATCGAGCCCTGCGAGAAGCCGACCAGCACCACCTTATCCAGATGCTCGCTCATCTGATGCCGATCGAGGATCGCCTGGAGAGTCTGGTCAAAGGCGGCACGCGCTTCTGCCACACGTGCAGGGCGGTTTTCCGGCGTAATACCCGCCAGGCTAAACCACTGCCAGCCTGCACCCTGTTCAAAGTGGTACGGTGCATTGGGGCTGGCAAAGCTTACGCCTGGCAGGGAGGGCGCCCAGTGGTCTCCCAGGCCTGCCAGATCATCGCCGCTGCTGCCAACGCCGTGCAGTAAAATAACTAATCCTTTCGACATTGTTCGCCTCGTAAATCAGATTAAAAACCGTAGCCGCTCATGTCTGGCCCGGCGGGCACAATCCCGTTAGGGTTCAGTGCCTTAATAGAGTAATAACCCTGCTTAATATGGTCGATGCTGACCGTTTCACGCACGCCGGGGATCGCCAGCAGACGTTGCAGGTAAGCATTCAGCGCCGGGAAGTCCCGTAACTGGCGCAGGTTGCACTTAAACAGACCGTGATAGGCAACTTCAAAGCGAATCAGCGTCACGAACAGGCGAATATCGGCTTCGGTCAGAACAGCATCAAACAGATAAGGACCACTGTTGCTCAGACGCGTTTCCAGCTCAGCCAGCATGCCGAACACATCATTAAAGGCTTCACGGTAGCTGATGGCGGTGGTGGCAAACCCGGCGCGATAAACACCGTTGTTCAGTCGGGGATAGATCTCCGCGTTCAGCGCGTCAATCTCTGCACGCAGGGATTCAGGGTACAGATCGACAGACTGTGTTGCCAGCGCACCAAAGCCACTGTTGAACATGCGTACGATATCCGCCGATTCATTACTGACGATGGTGCCGGTTTTTTTGTCCCACAACACCGGCACCGTTGCCCGCCCGGTGAAACTGTCGTCGGCGCGGGTATACAGCTGATGCAGATATTCCGCGTGGTTCAGAGTATCGCGGTCGGCACCCGGGAAGTCGCCAAAGTGCCAGCCTTCATCGGTCAGCTGTGGCTCAACGACGGAGACGCTGATGACCTCCTCCAGCCCTTTCAGCTTACGGGCGATTAATGTGCGTGACGCCCACGGGCAGATCAGCGCCACATACAAATGGTAGCGATCTGGCTCTGCGAGGAAGCCACTGCTGCCATCCGCCGTCACCCAATGACGGAAGCTTGAGGTCTGCCGGACAAAGCCGCCTTTTTCATCGGTGGCCTGTACCGGGTGCCACTCTGCCGTCCATTTACCGTTTACCAGCATCAGTCGTTCCTCAGTTCAGGCGTGAAGCAGGCAGGGAGGCTTTCAGCGCGTATTTTCCGTCACCGATCAACGCCAGTACCAGCAGGCTGATTGTCCAGAATACCGGGTATTCCCAGCCGCCGTTCGGGTTGGTGAACCAGAAACCCGCCGCACCGTGCACTGTAGCAATCGCACCCAGCAGTACCGGGATCAGCAGCAGCGCGGCAATGCGTGGGCGGTAGCCAACAATCAGTGCCACAGCGCCCAGTACTTCCCAGGCGATGGTGACGTAAGCCAGCCCACCGGGCAGGCCCAGTGACTCAAAGAATTTCGCGGTGCCAGCCGGGGTGAAAACAAAAAACTTCAGGCCAGCGTGCGCCAGGAACAGGATGCCAAGCGAAAGACGCAGGATCAGCGCGGCCCAGGGGGCGGTACGGGTATCAGTCATGATGAGATGCCTTATAACGTGTGAGTGTCAGGGTTGATAAAACACACTCTACACTCATTCCTCCGCACTGATTATCCTGCCATTCGCGCAATGATTACTTCCATATTGGAAGTAATCACCAGCCCTGATCCCACTCTGGCTTCCCGGCATAATGGCTGACAAGGAAATCGATCAGCGCCCGTACCTTATGGGCCAGATGGCGTGCCGGGGGATAAACGGCGTACAGGCCGAGCGGAGGAATTTCACTCTCAATCAGCAGAGGCCGGATGGTTCCAGTTCGTAAGGCGGCACCGGCAATAAAGGTCGGCAGTCGGGCAATACCCAAGCCGCTCAGCGCCGCGGTCAGGCAGGCCTCGGCATTGGAAAAACGCAGACGGCCACTGACGGGCACAGTTTCGCCTTCATTGCCGAACGGCCAGTTATAAGGATCGCGGAAGTTGGTGTCGATAATGCAGTTATGATCGGCTAATTGCTGAGTATGCGTTGGCATACCGTGCCGCCGCAAATAGTCATCGCTGGCGGCGATCACCACGCGCATATCGCTGAGGCGGCGGGCAATCAGGCTGCTGTCGCTCAGTTTTCCGATGCGGATGGCAACGTCAAATCCCTCATCGACGATGTTCACGATACGGTCTGAGAAGCTGACATCCAGTTCAATTTCCGGAAACTCGCGGGCAAAGGCGATCAGCGCCGGGGCAAGTTGGCTGGCACCAAACGTGATGGGCGCGCTGAGTTTGATGCGTCCTGAGGGTTTCCCTGCAGCGTGGCGCACCGAGGCATCCAGCGCATCCCATTCATCCAGCAGATGTTTGACCTGAGAAAAATAGGCCTGCCCGACTTCGGTGGGGGACAGCGCACGCGTGCTGCGTTTCAGCAGTTGCACGCCCAGCTCTTTTTCCAGTTTTGATACCAGTTTAGAGGCCTGGCCACTGCTGGTACCCAGCCGGGCCGCCGCTGCGGCAAAGCTGCCCAGCTCGAGCACCGCCACAAACATTCGATCGCAATCCAGACGTTCCACGGTTTTCCCTTGTGTGCAGAAAAACGGGCCGGACCTGCCCGGCCCCTACGTGATCCCATCGTAGGTGCAAGGTATGCCTCGCCCTGATGACACCATTAAACCAGCCGCGCACCGCTTTGTGCATCAAACAGATGGATTTTTTCGGGATTGATATCCAGAGCAAGGGATTGCTGCGGTTCCAGCGTCACGCGCCCGGCGAGCTGAATATGCAGGGGAAAACCCTGCCATTCGGCGTGCAGCAGGCTGGATTCGCCCGTGACTTCCAGCACCTTCAATAATGCGGAGGGATGGGTGGAGTGGCGTGCCTGGACAAAATCATGGGCGCGAATCCCGACGATCACCGGCTGGCTGCCCTGACGCCGGGCGCTGTCGTGCCAGCGAGCAGGCAGAGGAAACCACAGTCCGTTACAGTTGACGCCGGGAATGCCATCCTGCGTCTTTACTTCACCCGCCAGCAGATTCATCGGCGGCGATCCAATAAAGCGTGCGACAAAGGTATTCACCGGATGGTCGTAAATCTCCAGCGGCTTGCCCTGCTGCACAATCACCCCATCGCGCATCACCACAATGCGGTCCGCCAGCGTCATGGCCTCCACCTGATCATGGGTGACGTAGACCATAGTGGTTTTAAAGCGCTGGTGCAGCGATTTAATCTCCGCACGCAGCTCCATACGCAGCTGGGCATCAAGGTTTGATAGCGGCTCATCAAACAGGAAGACCTGCGGATTACGTATCATCGCCCGGCCCATCGCCACGCGCTGACGCTGGCCGCCAGAGAGGGCACGCGGGTAGCGATTCAGCAGTTTATCAATACCGAGGATGCTGGCGATCCGTGTAATGCGGCTCTGTTGTTCGTCCCGTTTGACCCGTTTAACCTGCATATGGAACGCCAGGTTTTCAGCCACCGTCAGATGCGGATACAGGGCGTAGCTCTGAAACACCATGGCGATATCGCGATCCGCGGGATCAAGATCATTTATTCGCAGATCGTCCAGCAGGATCGCCCCGTCAGAGATCGTATCCAGCCCGGCCAGCAGACGCAGCAGGGTGGATTTTCCACAGCCGGAAGGACCGACCAGCACGGTAAAACTGCCGTCCTCGATCGTCAGATCGAGCGGGTGCAACACCGTTTGCGTACCGTAACGTTTCGTGACTTTGACCAGTTCAACCCGTGCCATACTGTTTTCCCGTGGTGACGGGCGAGGCATGCCTCGCCCCTACAATTAAAAGGCTGCGTGTTCCCGCATGGAGCATGCCTCACCCCTGCAATTAACAGGCTGCGTGGTCCCGTATGGAGCATGCCTCGCCCCTACAATTAACAGGCTGCGTGTTCCCGTAGGGGTCGGGCATGCCCGACCCGATTTGCCGACATAATTACCCCTTGCTGCCGCCACTGGCCAGCCCGCCGACCAGGCTTTTTTGCAACCACAGGGCGATCAGCAACGGCGGTAATGAGGCGAGGATGCCCACGGCGGCGATCAAGCCGTCATCGGTGGCGCGTCCGGCAGTAAATCCGGCGATGGTCACTGGCAGCGTTTGTGCGTCGAGATTACTGGTAAACAACAGCGCATAGAAAAATTCATCCCACGCCAGCAGCCAGCCGAACAGCGCCGAGGCGCCCAGCACCGGTTTTGCCAGCGGCAGGGTAATACGCATCAGAACCTGCCAGAAGCGCAGGCCATCCAGGCGGGCTGCCTGCTCAATATCGCGTGGCAGGGCATCAAACTGGTTTTTCAGCATCCATGTCAGGAACGGCAGGATCAGCGAACAGTAGACCAGCACCAGACCAAGATGGGTGTTCAGCAGGCCGAGCTGTTGCAGCACAAAATAGAGCGGCAGTACAAAGGCCACGGGTGGCACCATGTAGATCGCCAGCGCCGCGAACAGCCACAGATCGCGCCCGACATAGCGCGAGAAGCTGAACGCAGCGGGAACCGCCAGCAGCAGGGAAATCAGTGTGGCAAACCCCGCGACCAGCAGGCTGTTGCCCAGCGCATGCAGAAACAGTTCGCCGGGCTGACCGGGGGTGAGCGACAGCAGCGCGCGGTAACGGCTGAAGTCCCACTGGCGCGGCAGCCACTCCAGCGGAATACGCGTCAGGTCGCTGTTGGCGCTGACGCTCATCAGAAACAGCCACAGCATTGGCCCGAGAATCGACGCTGCCAGCAGCAGCGCGGCGGCATACAGTAAAACGCGGCGCAGTTTACGTTTCATCAGCAAGACTCCTGCGGCGCTGGCGGTAGAGCATCGCCATATACAGCGCAATCAGTACGCTACACATCAGCGTCATCAGAATGGCGTAAGCCGCACCGCTACCGGCCCGCAGATAGCTGAAGGATTCCTGATAGACATAGAAACTGAGGGTTTTGGTGCTGTCGACCGGGCCGCCGCGCGTCATCACATAGATAATGTCGAACACTTTGAAGGCGTCGATGGTGCGTAGCACCAACGCCACACTCAGTGCACCGACAATGGCCGGAAAGGTGATGGCGCGAAAACGTCGCCACGCCGGCGCACCGTCCAGACGTGCAGCTTCATACAGATCTTCAGGAATCGACTGCATGGCGGCCAGCACCAGCAGTGTCACCAGCGGATAGTTTTTCCATACGTCAGCCAGCATCACCGCATTGAGGGCTGAGTCCGGGGAACCGAGCCAGCTGCGGTAGCCGTCGATAATGCCTGCCTGAGTCAGCAGCGCATTGATGCTGCCGTAATCCGGGTTGAAATTCAGTCGCCACATCATGGCGTTAACAATGGTGGGCAGCGCCCAGGGCAGGATCACCAGCACGCGCAGCACGTTGCGCCCGATAAATTTTTGGTTCAGCAGCAGCGCGACGAGTACGCCGATCACTCCCTCAAGCGCCACTGATATCATCGTGAAATAGAGCGTACGGCCAATCGCCGCACGAAAATCCGGGTCGGTCAGGGCGTAGAGGTAGTTATCCAGTCCGATGTAGCCGGTCTGTGCACCGCTGCCAATCAGCTCGGCATCGGTAAAACTGAGCCAGATAGTGCGCAGCAGTGGCCAGGCGGTTAACAGGGCCATCACAATCAGCATGGGTGCCAGAAGCACCCATGCCTGACGCTGCTCACGACGTTGCAGACTGAGCATGGCGTTCCCTTAACGCAGTCGGGCTGCGCTTTTCGTCACCGCTTCCATTGCGGATTGCGGCGTTTGCTGGCCCTGAAGGACCTGCTGCAGTTGCTGTTGCAGACTGTTCGACAGACGTGAGTAGTCGGCGGTAATCGGGCGCATCAGCATCACATCGAGGGATTTTTTCGCGGCTGCGATTAACGGCTCCTGGCCTTTCTGCACGGCGGGATCGTCGTAGGAGTCTTTCCAGACAGGCAGGCTGAGTTTGGCGTATTTATTCTGCACCGGCTGGGAGGTCAGGTAACGGATATACTGCCAGGCCTGATCCTGGTGGGCGCTGGTCTGGGTCACGCCCAATCCCATCGAACCGTTCATTGCTGCGACTTTGCCCGGTTGTTCAGAGGGGGCCGGAACAATTCCCACATCACCGGCGACCTTGCTCTGCTTCGGATCGTTGGCCATGTTGTACATATAGGTCCAGTTCAGGGCAAAGGCCGCATCGCCATTGGAAAACACCTTACGCACATCCTCTTCCAGATACTCGCGTGAGTTCGGGTTTGTGACGCCTTTATCCAGCGATTCTTTCATAAAGGTGACGGCTTTCACCGATCCGGCATCACTGAAGTTCAGCTTACCGTTCTGGTAGAACTGGCCGCCAAAGGCTGACACCAGGGTGGTGTAGTCGCACACCAGCGCTTCAGCCTGGGACCAGCTCCACACCAGCGGATATTTAACGATGCCTTTATCCTGCAAAATTTTGGACTGATCCATCACCTGCTGCCAGGTGGTCGGTGGGTTCGCAATACCTGCTTTAGCGAGCATGGCTTTGTTGTAGAAGAGGTATTTTGTATCGAGGATCCACGGCATGCCCCACAGTTTTTTGTCCCAGCTGACCGTACTCCAGGCGCCGTCGAACACCTTCGCTTTCTCATCGGCGCTGACCTGGCGGGTGATATCTTTTAGCAGGCCAAATTTGGCAAATTCTGCGGGCCACATATCGTCAAACAGCACCACATCGTAGCCATCGCTACCTGCGCCGCGTGCCGCGATAATTTTATCGTGCAGGGCTTCATAGGGCACAAATTCAAGATTAACGGTGACACCCGGATTGGCTTTTTCAAAATCGCTGGTCATGGCACGCACGTCGCTTTCGCTGTAGGCGGCCTGAGACATAAACAGGGCGTTGAGTTGGGTTTTTGCAGAGGCAGCGCCGGAGGCGCTCAGAGCAAGCAGGGTCATCAGGCAAGCGGTGGATCTCTTCATTACTTACTCTCCATTTAACCTAAAAAGGAAGCGGTCAGAACACGTTCTTATTCGCCTGGATCAATAGAATGGCTGAGCCGCACAACTTAACCGGCCCAGACATTTATTATTGTCGTAAATATTTCAAAGGTAGAACTTTATTATCAAGAACTGCTTTATAGGTCGTGCTTATTATGGTTGACGGGTTCCCCTGAGTGTTGGCAGTATCGCCGCCCCGAGCGCGCCCGCCGCGTCGCCCAGAGAAGATGGAATAATATGCTTGTTAACCGCATAGCCGCTGGCCCGCGCCAGCGCTTTCTCCATTCCTCCCTGAAACAGCGGAAACAGTGCTGCTGCGCTGCCGCTGAGAACCGTCACATCCGGTCCATACAGCGCCAGCAGGGTATTTAGCCCCCGGCCAACGATCTGGCCGTACTGATAAAGAATGCCGCTGATGCGCGGATTTTCCGCGGCCAGATGGCTTAATCTCTGACTGAGCGTGGCATCCCAGCGCAGGTCGGGAATCGCGGCGGTCAGCGCCTGCTGTAGCCAGCCGCGTGAGGCCAGCATTTCCCAGCAACCCTGCAATCCGCAGTAACACACTACCGGGTCATCGGAAACCGGGATGTGGCCCGCTTCCGGATGGCTGCCATCAATGTTGCGAAACGGGGTGCCGCCTTCCAGCATCGCTACGCCAATTCCCGTACCGAGTGTGACCATCAGCATGCGGCCGCTGCCCTGGCCTGCCCCTAAGTGAAACTCACCGAGGGCGGCGGCAACGGCATCGTTGTCGATTGCCACGGGGACACCCAGCAGTTCCCGCAACTGTGACACCAGTGGGAAGCCGGAGAAGCAGGCCAGCGTGTCCTCGTTTTCAATGATCTCATTGTTCATGTTCACCGGGCCGCTGGCACCGATGCCGAGGCTGGCTAAACGCTGCCCGGCGGGCACTAACTGACGCACTTTCTCTGCCAGTGCGCTGGCACGTTGCCAGGCGGGCAGCGTGGCGAACCACGCGGTCGGTACGGTTTCTGACGCGATTTCGCGCTGCCCGGCCAGCAAAATAATGCGTGTGCCGGTACCCCCGATATCCATGCCTGCCTGTAGAGAGAGTGCGTCAGAGGTTGTCATGTTTTCACCGTTATCTTTTGGCCGTAGAGAAATTCCCCTGGTATCCGCCCATTGCCACGCGCCAGCGTGACAGTCAGATGCTGGACCCACAGCATTGCACACAGTAAACGCGGCAGCGGTTCGGTGGGTGTGGGCAGATGCACGCTGTCGGCGTACTTCTCCGGCCCTACGCTGACCACCAGCGTCCCGTTCTGGCGCAAATCGGCTGCCAGGGTGTTCAGGGTGTTGTCGCTGCCATCACCAAACAGGAGGGCCAGCATCCCCGCGCCGGAGGTTTCCATCGGACCGTGGCGGAACTGGCCACCAATAAAACCTTCTGCGGCCACTTTGGACGCTTCTTTGGTAATCAGTGCTCCGGTTAACGCCGTAGCGGCATCGGCCCCGATACCAATCATCGCGACGCGGGGCAGGTTATGGGCCAGCAGCGCATCGCTGAGCGTTTGTGCTTCGGCGCGCTGGCGAATAATTTGCGCGATATCGGGCAGAATAGCATGCACGGTCGCCAGCAAAGGTTTCTCATTCCGCCCGGTCAGGGCGTACAACACCCGGTAACTGGCGACTAACGTGTTGAGGTAGCTTTTCGCACTGACGGTGGCTTCTGACCCGCTGTGCAGCAATACCTGAACCTGTGCCTTTTTTGCCAGTTCGCTGGCGGTATCATTGGTGATGCCAATCAGCGTTTTTGGCGGGGTGATGCTGTTCAGCAACGCCACCACTTCGCCACTCATTCCTGACTGCGATGTCAGCCACAGCAGACTGTTGGCGGTGACCAGGTTTGGCATATCGAGCAATCTGCCCGCATCAATACGCCATACCGGGTAACCGCGCTCGATCAGTTCACGTTCGATCGGGATCAGGGCGTAATCAGAGGATCCCATTCCGGCCAGCACAATACGATCGTAGTGATTGAGATCCAGTGCGCTGAGTGCCTGCGGTAGCTGGTAAGCTAACTGGTCACGCAGGGCCTCGACCTGCTGCTCAATATCTTTTTCGTAGTCGCTGAGAATCGTTGCTGACATCGATAGTGCCCTCCCGAAAGTTGTTACCGATGAGTTAAATGTAGCTGCACGAATTCGTGCAGTCAATGTGCATTATTCGCGCAATAGCACAAATATTTGCCTGTTTTTTGTCTGCTATACTGACATCAGGGCAATGTTCGTACAGTATGTGCATGAAAGTGTGCAGGTATCGCAACAGGAAGGACACATGAGCGCATCAAAAAGACGATTGCAAATAATTGAGATGATCAGGGAAAAGGGCTATCTGAACGCCGTAGAGCTGTCCGAAGTGTTCGGTGTTGATAGTTCGACTATCCGCCGCGACCTGTCGTTGCTGGAAAAAAACGGGATGGTGATGCGCACGCATGGGGGATTGCTGCCGGTATCCGGCGTGACGGAGAGCAGTCTGGATACGCCTTACAGCGTACGCCGTCAGATGAACAATCCGGCGAAAGCGGCGATTGCACGTTATGCGGCAAGCCTGGTGCAGGACGGTCAGTCGTTGATCCTGGATAACGGCTCCAGCGTCTATGAACTGGCGCTGGCGTTGCGCGATAAGCGTAATCTGACTGTGGTGACCAATGACGTCCTGACCGCCGTGGCACTGAGTGCCTGCCCGGGGATCACCATTCACGTCACCGGGGGCATGATGCTGAATGCTGTCTATACCCTGATTGGCCAGGAGACGGTGGATAAGATTAACAGTCTGCACGTCGACTGGGCGTTTCTTGGGGCGGAAGGGGTGCACTTTGACAGCGGTATCACCAATATCAACACCGTCGAAATCCCGGTGAAGAAGGCGATGATCGCGGCGGCAGAGAAAACCGTGGTGCTGGTGGACAGCAGTAAAATGGGCTATCGCGCGCTTGCACATGTGTGTCCGTTGGCGGAAATCGCGCTGATTATCACCGAGGAGTCCCCGGCCCTGAAACAGCGAACGAAATATGGGGATCGGCTGCGGGTAGTGACGCTCGCGTAGCGGCGTGGCGAGGCCCGCAGGGATGCGGTCGTTGCTTATTCGGCATGCTCAAACTGGCCTCAGACCCGAAGCCATACTGTCAGCCACTAAAATTTGTGGGGGGCTCTATGAGGTCGACCCTCACCCCGGTTATGCACTAAGCTGAACAATCCTGCCGTACACATGAGCCTGCTTTATGCTTTATCGCCGTTTTGAAAGGATGATCAACATCTTCAGGGATGCCCCGGCCGACACGCCACCCAACAACCTCTGGGCATTCTATCTGTTCTATCTGCGTCAGGTGTGGCCGTGCTTCGCGCTGTTACTGGTGATTGGACTGGTAGCCTCACTGATCGAAGTAGCGCTGTTCCGCTATCTCAGCCGTATCATCGACCTGGTGAATAGCAGCCCCGCCGCCACCTTCTTTAGCGACCACGGCAGCGAACTGCTGTGGATGGTGGTGGTGGCGCTGATCTTCAGGCCACTGTTTATTGGCCTGCACGACCTGTTGGTGCACCAGACCATCAACCCCGGCATGACCAGCATGATCCGCTGGCAGCATCATAACTACGTGCTGCGTCAGAGCCTGAACTTCTTCCAGAATGATTTCGCCGGACGTATCGCCCAGCGCATTATGCAGACGGGCAACGCGCTGCGCGACTCTGCGGTGCAGGCGGTCGATGCCCTGTGGCACGTGCTGATTTACGCCGTCACCACGCTGGTGCTCTTTGCCGAAGCAGACTGGCGGCTGACCATCCCGCTGTTGATCTGGATTGTCGGTTACGTGTTGTGCCTACGCTACTTTGTGCCGCGCGTCAAAGCCCGTTCGGTGGCGTCGAGCGATTCCCGTTCCCGTCTGATGGGCTGCATTGTTGACGGTTACACCAATATCACCACCCTGAAGCTGTTTGCCCACAGCGATCTGGAGCGTCAGTACGCCCGCGAGGCGATTGGCGACCAGACGGTAAAAACCCGCAGCCAGGGACGTATGGTCACCGGCATGGATGTGGTGATCACTACGCTGAATGGTCTGCTGATTATCAGCACTACCGGGCTGGCGCTGTGGCTGTGGACGCAGTCACTGTTAAGCGTTGGGGCGATTGCGCTGGCTACCGGGCTGGTAATCCGCATCGTCAACATGTCCGGCTGGATTATGTGGGTGGTGAACGGCATCTTTGAAAATATCGGGATGGTGCAGGATGGCCTGCAAACCATTGCCCAGCCCGTCAAAGTCAGTGATAAAGACCAGGCTTCGGCGCTGCGGGTGCAGCAGGGCGAAATCCAGTTTGAGGCTATCCGCTTTAACTACGGCGGCGAACGCACGGTGATTAATGACCTGCAGCTGACCATCCGGCCCGGTGAAAAAATCGGCCTGATTGGCCCCTCCGGCGCGGGAAAATCCACGCTGGTGAATCTGCTGCTGCGGTTGTATGACCTGAACGGTGGCCGCATCCTGATAGATGGTCAGAACATTGCCGATGTCACTCAGGAGAGCCTGCGTGCACAGATTGGGATGATCACCCAGGATACCTCCCTGCTGCACCGTTCGATTCGCGAGAACCTGCTGTACGGTCGGCCGGATGCCAGCGAAGAGGCGTTAACGCGCGCTATTCATCAGGCGAAAGCCGATGAATTTATTCCCCTGCTGTCCGATCCGCAGGGCCGCACCGGGCTGGATGCCCAGGTGGGTGAACGCGGCGTGAAGTTGTCCGGTGGGCAGCGCCAGCGTATTGCGATTGCCCGCGTACTGCTGAAGGATGCGCCGATTCTGATTATGGACGAAGCCACTTCCGCGCTGGATTCCGAAGTGGAAGCGGCGATTCAGGAGAGCCTGGAGACGTTGATGGGAGAGAAAACCGTGATTGCGATTGCCCACCGGCTATCGACCATCGCCCGTATGGATAGGCTGGTGGTGCTGGAGCAGGGCCGGATTGCCGAAATTGGCAGCCACAGCGAACTGCTGGCAAAAGGCGGCCTGTATGCGCGCCTGTGGCGCCACCAGACCGGCGGATTTGTCGGCGAAGGATGATGGTCATGCCCGACGGGTATCACTGCCCGTCGGGCTGCCGCCACGGTAGCGAGGCTTTGGCTTCCTCTGCCCAGTTGCGCACGCCTTCACGCTCCTGATGCAGGAAATCGGCGACCGCATCGTGCAGCCCAGCGTGGCGCAGCAGGTGCCAGGATTCTGTCAGCACCGGTTCGAAACCACGAATCAGCTTATGTTCACCCTGAGCACCGGCATCAAAACGCTGCAGCCCGTGCTCAATGGCGTACTCCATCCCCTGATAGAAGCAGGTTTCAAAATGCAGGCGGTTGAACTCTTCCAGGCAACCCCAGTAGCGGCCGTAGAAGGTGTTGCCATCCACCAGACTGAACGCCATGGCCACCGGCTCTCCGTGCTGGCTGGCGATCACCACGCGAATCGCTTCCGGCATGCGCTCGGCCAACAGGCTGAAAAACAGGCGCGGCAGGTAAGGCTGACGGCCGCGCACGCGGTAGGTATTGGCGTAACAGGCGTAAACAAAATCCCACTGCGCCTCCGTCACCTCTGCGCCCTGATACCAGACAAACTCCACGCCCTGGCTGGCAACCAGCTCGCGCTCTTTGCGCAGCTGTTTGCGCTTGCGCGAGGTGAGGAGGTCGAGAAAATCCTGGAAATCGCGAAAACCCCGGTTGTGCCAGTGATACTGGCAGCCGAGGCGCGGCAGCCAGCGCGGATCCTGCTCCAGCCCCTGGTGAATACGCTCATCGCTGAAATTAATATGGCCGCTGAAGAGCTGCCGTTCGGCCAGAAACGCAGGTAAGGCCTGTAACAGCTGCGCGGCCTGGCGATCGCTCCCAAGCAGTCGTGCGCCGCTGACCGGACTGAATGGCACCGCCGACAGCCACTTCGGATAATAAGGAATCCCTGCCCGCTCGCTGGCCTCTGCCCAGGCGTGATCGAAAACGTATTCTCCCATCGAATGATTTTTCGCGTAGCCAGGCATGGCCGCACGCGGCGTTCCCTCTTCCATCCACAGCAAATGCTGCGGCAGCCAGCCCGAAGCGCGGCTGACCGCACCGCTCTCTTCCAGAGTGGAGAGAAAAGCATGACGTAAAAAAGGCTGAGAGTTGGGGGCCAGGGCATCCCACTGACTGGCCGGAATATCGGCCAGTTGCGTCAGGACAGTCAGGGACATCGGCGTGCTCCGCATTTACCACAGGGAAAGCGCTACGTTGACGGCTTTTTGCGCCGGGATCAATCCGTTATTCCACGAGGGTGATGTAAAGAAGCCTCGTTCTCATTCTCATTATCATCTGGCTTTGCTATTCTTGCCGACCTTATGTGCGTTATCACACGTGCGCGGCTTTCAGGTTTACAAGGCGGGTTTATGGCGAGTGTTCAGGGTTATCGCTTGTTTAATGTAGTGCTGGCGCGTAAGCAGGTACTTTCTCCTTCGATGCTGTGCTGCGTATTCAGCGGTGATGACGTGCGTCAGATGAAAATGGATGCACCGGATCAGCGGATAAAACTGCTGTTTCCTTCCCTCAACGGCACGCCCTCAACGTTGACCGATGAGGGTGATAAAACCTGGTGGGAAACAGCCCGCGCGATGCCGCAGGATATCCGTCCGATTGCCCGTACCTATACCCTTCGTCACGTCAATGCTGATGCCGGAGAAGTAGAAGTCGAGTTTGTGATGCACGGTACCGAAGGCCCGGCTTCGGCCTGGGCGCTGAATGCTGAGCCGGGTGCAGCGCTGCAAATGGTGGCACCAAATCGCGCCTGCCCGACCAGCAGCGGTGGCTACGAGTGGGACCCGCACCCTGACGTGGAGCGCGCGCTGGTCGTTGCAGATGAAACGGCACTCCCGGCGGCGAAAGCGATCCTTGAACAGCTGGCTGGCTGGAGCAACCCGCCGCAGTTACAGATGTTCCTGGAAATGCCGAAACGCGGCGACTGTGTTGATCTCAGCCACTATACTTTTGCCGACATCCACTGGCTGCCGCGTGAAGAAACCGGTGCCTCTCATGGTGAAGCGTTACTGCAGGCGGTGCAGCAGCGGGTGATGCTGCCGGAAAGTGCGTTGGTGCGCGGTGAGCTGCATGAAGAGAAGGATGGCGATATCCTCTGGGACCGTGCCGATAGCGGAGATAAACGCTTTCATGGCTGGGTTGCTGCCGAGTCCAGCGCCGTTAAACAACTGCGCCGCTATCTGATTGGTGAGCGCGGCCTGTCGCCGGAGTGCATCAGTTTTATGGCCTACTGGAGCCGTGGCCCGCGCCGCAACGACTAACCCTCTGTTACCGGCGGACCATCAGCAATGGGCTGACGTTTTTCAGCAGGTTATAGAACCAGGTTTTGGCAGTGATATCCCCGATCTCGGTGTGCCCGTACAGGTACACCTCAAGATTCGGTAGCTCAAACGGCAGTTCGATGATGCGCCCGTTGCCTCGTGCGACATAGATTTTCGCCGCGCTGGAGGGCAGCGTCACCAGCAGTTCGCTGGAGGCAATCAGCTCGCCCAGCGCCGCAAAGTGCGGGACTTCCAGTGCAATGCGGCGCTCATAGCCATACTCTTTTATCCGCTCTTCCACCATATAATGCCCGCTGATGGTCGACACAATAATGTGTTGTTCCTCCAGGTAGGCATCCAGCGTCAGGGTGTCGCCAATGCGCGGGTGCTGGTCGTTCAACAGGCAGACATAACACTCGTCCATAATCCGGTCACGCTGCGCCAGCGAAATACTCTCGTTACGGCTGCACAGCGCGGCATCGACCTTTCCGGTCAGCAACCATTCATCCAGTTTTCGCATCTCTACCGGGATCACCTCCAGCTGCACGTTAGGGGCAACGGCGCGCAGATGTTTCACCAGACCGGGTAGCAACAGCAGTTCGCCAAGGTCAGAGAGGGCGAGACGAAATTTGTGAAAGGATGTGTCCGGAGAGAAGCTGCGGGTGTCTGCCACCGCCTTCTCAATGCCACTGAGAGACTTTTTAAAAACCGTATAGAGCTGACTGGCGGTGGGAGTCGGTTGCATCCCTTTACGGCTGCGTTTAAACAGCTCGTTACCCGTCGCAACCCGCAGCCGGGCTAGGGCATAGCTGGCAGAGGGCTGAGTAATGAACAAACGTTCGGCAGCCCCGCTGACACTTTGGGTTTCATAAATAGCGATAAATACCCGCACCAGGTTGAGATCCATGTTAGCTGGCATATAGCCCTTATCTATTATCAAAGATTTATATTATCTATTTGAACTATTTTAAGCGGTCTAATACCATCCCTTCCACGTTTTTTTGATATGTTCTCCCTTTTTTTTCATATCGTAATTACTTCAATAAAATCAAAATAATAAATAACTTCCTTGTTCTTTTAAGGCAGGAGTGGGCGTCATGCGCCCGTCATCGCGGAGCTAAAAATGAAAAATGAAATCGTGGACGTTATCGTCGACTGGATCGACGATCACTTAGAAGAAGGCCTCAATATTGAAGCCGTGGCGGCAAAATCTGGCTATTCGAAGTGGCACCTGCAACGTGCGTTTAAAGAGCAAAGGGGCATCACCCTGGCGACGTTTATTCGCAGCCGCCGTCTTGATCAGGCTGCACGCTGCCTGGTCAGTTCGACCAAAAGCATTATGGCGATCTCGATGGACCTCGGTTTCTCTTCCCAGCAGTGCTTCCAGCGGGTGTTTAAAAAGCACTTCAATGTTACCCCGCGCGATTACCGCATTCAGTTCCGTCAATATCATTAAGTCCGGAGGACCCGTGCGCCAGTTGACTAAAATGGCCGCCGTGCTGGCGGTGCTGTCTCTTCATCCTTTCACCCAGGCCTTTGCGGCAAGTCAGCCACAGCTTACGATGCAGACCGACAGCGGTCAGGGCAGCCCGTTCGGCTATGAGCGCCAGATGAAAAAGATGATGCGCCCGATTAACGATTTGCTGCCACAGGGCAGTAATGAAGAGGCGCTGCCGGTCCGGGAATAATATAGGATCTGTGCGGATTTATCAGCACAGGGCTGGATGTCTGAAGAGTAGTCAGTTAGATTTGTAAGAACTAATCTTACAGAGCGGAATGCAATGGCCAGAACCATGACAGTGGATTTAGGTGACGAGCTGCGCGGGTATGTTGAATCTCTGATTGAATCGGGTGATTACAGAACGCAAAGTGAAGTGATTCGTGAGTCGTTACGATTGCTCAGAGAGCAACAGGCACAATCGAAACTTGCGCAATTAAGATTGCTCCTCGCCGAGGGATTAGAGAGTGGCGTTCCGCAGGAGTGGGATCGCAATGCCTTTATCAGGGAAGTGAAGGGAAAACGCCATGACTCAGGGAAAACGGATTAAGCTCACGCCCAAAGCGCGGGACGATCTCAAAGATATCTTTAGCTATGGCGTGAGTCACTATGGAGAGGTAGCCGCTGATGCTTATATTGATCGTATTTTCACTGCACTGGATATGCTAAAGCACCATGAAATTGGTCAGCGGCGTGCAGAAGTTGGCGAAAATATGTTCTCTTTAGTGGCGGCAGAACATCTTCTTTTTTTCAGACCAGAATACGAAGATATTCTGGTTGTCAGAGTGTTGCATCATTCACGGGATGTAAAGCGACAACAACATTGGTTCTGATTCTTGCCCCTTCATTGATGTTCTCAACGTAAAGTCGCTTAAATTCCGTTGTTTTAAGCGCGCATGCCTTGAAAAAGTCTATCAGCCATCGGGTATACTGTTCGCCCTGTTGAATTGTGAACTGGATGCTATGGAACGTTTCGTCGAAAACCTGATTTACTCTGCGCGCTGGCTGCTGGCACCGATTTACCTCGGGCTGTCGCTGGGGTTAGTGGCGCTGGCCATTAAGTTTTTCCAGGAGCTGATCCATCTGCTGCCACACGTGCTTGAGATGTCGGAAAATGACATGGTGCTGGTGCTGCTTTCGATGATCGACATGACGCTGGTTGGTGGTCTGCTGGTGATGGTGATGCTCTCCGGCTACGAAAACTTTGTGTCTAAGCTGGATATTGATGAGAACAGAGAGAAGCTTAACTGGCTGGGCAAGATGGATTCGGGGTCGCTGAAAAATAAGGTTGCGGCATCGATTGTGGCCATCTCCTCTATCCATCTGCTGCGGGTGTTTATGGATGCGAAGAATATCCCGGATAACAAGCTACTGTGGTACGTGATTATTCATCTGACGTTTGTGCTGTCGGCGTTTGTGATGGGGTATCTGGATAGCATGTCGAAGAAAGAGAAGATTTAAGCTCAGGCGTAAAACGTTTTGTTTCCCGCTCTGCGGGCTGACCCTTTTTCCGGTCGGCCCGCAACATCGATACCACCGTTATGACTTAACCTGAACCCGCCGTCTTGCTACACCGTACCCCACCACTAACAATGCCCCAATGGTCCCGGCAATCCAGTGCAGATGCGGGATCGCAGCGGTATAACGCAGCAGTGCCGGGTCAGTGACCAGCATACTGCCCGCAATCCAGCCAATCAGTGCTCCGCCGAGCGTGACGATAAACGGGAAGCGCGTCAGCAGCGTCAGTACCAGTTTGCTGCCCATGACAATAATCGGAATACTGATCAACACCCCGAACGACACCAGCCAGACGTTGCCTTTACCCGCTGCGGCCACGGCCAGCACGTTATCCAGCGACATCACCACATCGGCCAGCGTAATGGTCAGCACGGTTTTCCACAGACGGTTATCGCCATTGATGTTGGCTTCTTCCTCTTCACTGCCGACCAGCTTAAAGCCAATCCACAGCAACAGCAGGCCACCGACGATCTTCAGCCACGGCAGCGCCAGCAGGTGAACGGCAATAATCAGCAGCACAACGCGGGCAACAATCGCCCCGAGCGTGCCGAGAATAATCGCTTTTTTCTGCATGTGCGGCGGCAGTTTACGGCAGGCGAGGGCGATAACGACGGCGTTATCGCCACCCAGTAACAGATCAATTAATACGATTTGTAGCAGGATAACGGCAAAATCAAGATGTTCGAACCACATAAGCACTCAGTCAACACAGCGAAAGGGTCACCGCAGTGACCGAAGCGATCAGCGGCGAAACTCGTCAGCACTGATCTGATATTTCTTCAGTTTATTATATAACCCGGCGCGTGACAGCCCCATTAACTGAGCTGCCTGGCGCAGATTGCCGTTCAGTGCATCCAGCGTGCTAATAATATGCGCGCGCTCATTCACATCAAGCCGAGCTGCCTGCTGCGGCTCCGCAGGATGAACCGCAGGGGGAGAGGACGTGCGCCGGATGACTTCATCGGGCAGATCCGGCACATCAATAAACAGTCCGTCGTTCATATTGATCACCCGTTCAACAATGTTCTCCAGCTCACGGACGTTACCCGGCCAGTGGTAGTGGCTTAAAGCGTCCATTGCCCCGGCGGTAAACTGCACGTTGATCTTTTTCAGCTGGGTGCAGACTTTTTCGCGGAACCACTCGGTGAGCGCCGGAATATCGCTGCTGCGTTCGCGCAGGGCGGGAATGGGAATAGAAATCACGTTCAGGCGGTAGTAGAGGTCGCGGCGAAACGCGCCGGTTTCCACTGCCCGGATCAGATTGCAGTTGGTGGCAGCGATAATACGGACATTGACTTTCACCGGCTGCGACGCGCCAATGCGCACCACTTCACTCTCCTGCAATACGCGCAGCAGGCTGGTCTGCGCTTCCAGCGGCATATCGCCAATTTCATCAAGAAACAGCGTCCCGCCTTCTGCCAGTTCGAACTTACCTGCGGCACCGCCGCGCCGCGATCCGGTAAACGCACCGTCCATATAACCAAACAGCTCACTCTGTACCAGATCGCGCGGCAGCGCACCGCAGTTAACAGCAATAAAAGGCTCGCCGCAACGCAGGCTGCCGTTATGGATCGCCTGAGCAAACAGCTCCTTGCCGGTGCCGCTCTCTCCGGTGAGTAACACGGTGCTGTCGCTGCGACAGCAGCTACGGGCTTTATCCATCGCGACCTGCAAAGCCGGTGCGCTGCCGCACAGCATATCAAAGGTATAGCTGGCGCTCGCCCCCATCACCCGGCGGGTAATGGCGCGGATACGCTGATTCTCTCGCAGGGCGATAATCTTACCGCCGCCTGGCGCGGGCATCACCGATACCAGGCAGCAGACGCGCTGATTCTCGGCAGGGCTGAAGACGATTTCGCGGTCGTTGCAGAAGGTCATGGTCGCCAGGCGCGTATGTTCCGGGTTCAGTACCGCATCCACTTGATGGCCGGCGCGTGCCAGTCCGTGGAAGATCTGTCGGGCATAGCGGTTGATGGTTTTGATCACCCCTGAGCGATCGAGCACGATCACCCCTTCGTTCAGCGTTTCGAGGATCGACTTCTGCTCCGCCAGCAACGCACGCAGGATCAGCTGCTGGCCGATCGCTTCGGCGGCCGCCTGCACGGTACCGAGAGTATGGTAGTGGAAATTGTCCTGGCTGGCGGTCAGCGTCAGTACGCCGATCATCCGTCCCTCAGCATCGCGGATGGGCGCGGCAGCACATTGCAGATGGCGCTCACGCAAGGCCGCTTTCCAGTTTTCACCGTTGAGCATATACACCAGCCGCTGCTGTTTCAGGCAGCGCGCGGTACAGTTGGTGCCCATCTCTGATTCGGTCAGGATGCTGCCTATCGGGGTCAGATCGCGACCGCAGCAGGAGAGCGTAACCCCCTGCGCATTGGTCAGATTAATGTGGCCGTCCGGGTTATAGGCCAGCAGATTTTCCATAATGCTGCCCGCCACCTCAATCAGCTCGGCATTGTCGGCCAGAATCTGTTTGACCCGTTCCTCGGGTGGGAAGGTGTAAGCAAAATACGCAGGATCGATCCCGGCAGCACGGCTGCTTTTCCATGAACTGAGGACATCCGGGCGGACAAACTCCGGCTCGCGCCCGGCATCAAAATCCCGCCTCGCCTGTTCCAGCAGGCTGTCCCAGCGGCTGGCTTCACTGCCCGCAGGCAGGCTTAGTTGTCCATCACACTCTGCGTTGATCGCACCGGCTAACGTCGGTTGATTCATTTTGCTTCCCTCCCACTAATGGAATGTCCATTTTATAGACATGTTAAGTTGACATGTTTTTTTTGTGTGCATTTTGTGATCGCGACAGGAAGAGAAAGGCGCGCCCTGCAGTGTTCCGCACTCTGGCATAGGGTTTGCTTATGTCTGTTTAACGACAAAAAAACAGTCAGCCAGCCACCTGAAGGGGAACAAGATGTCAGTAACAAAACAGATCGTGCGTGTGGGGTTAATCGGAGCAGGGCGCATGGGGAGCTTCCATGCGACCTCGTTGGCGCAAAAGGTTCCGGGGGCGGTGCTGGCCGCGGTGGCCGATCCCGTGCCGGGAGCTGCGCAGCGTCTGGCGGAGAAGCTGGGTGCGGGCAAATATTATAGCGAGCCCCAGTTGATGCTCGACGATCCTGACATTGATGCGGTGCTGATCGCGACACCGGCACGGACGCATGCAGAGCTGGTGGCCGCGGCTGCCCGGGCCGGGAAACATGTTTTCTGTGAAAAACCGATGGCCATCACGCTCGAAGAGGCTGACCACGCGATTGCTGCCGCGAAAACAGCGGGCGTGGTGTTGCAGGTGGGCTTTAACCGCCGTTTTGCTAACGGCTTCGCCGCCGCGCTGGACGCAATCAAAAAGGGTGAGATCGGCACGCCGCAGCTGATCCGTTCCCTGACCCGCGACCCTTCTCCATTGCGTGACCCGAGCGGCATCCCGCCGTGGACTATCTATCTGGAAACGCTGATCCACGATTTTGACACGCTGCTGCACTGCAACCCCGGCGCGAAACCGGTGGAAGTGTATGCCATTGCTGACGCGCTGGTGCGCCCGGACTTCAAAGACAAAGGGCTGCTGGATACCTCGGTGGTGACCATTCGTTTCGATAACGGCGCGATTGCCGTCGCGGATGCCAGTTTTGAAGCTGTCTATGGTTATGACGTACGTGCGGAAGTCTTCGGCAGTAACGGCATGTTCCAGATGGGCAATATTAACGTCAATAACTGTGTGCGCTACGGCGCTGCCGGAATTGCCATTGAGACCTCCCGTCAGGATACCGACCTGCTGGCCGATGCCTACATTGCCGAACTGACCGAGTTTGTCCGCTGTGCCGCCAGCGGTCAAATCCCACGCGCCACCGGCGAAGATGCGCGTAATGCGCTGGAAATCGCACTGGCCTGTATTGCCTCTGTTCAGCAGGGCAAACCGATTCAATTACGAGGATAACAACGATGTCGGATTATCGTCTTTCGGTCTCAGCCGAAATGGTTTTTCTGGATTTACCCTTTATCGAACGTGTGAAGCGTATTCATCAGCTGGGTTTTGGCGTTGAAATCTGGCACTGGAACAATAAAGACATCGATGCGCTGGTTGCAACGGGGGCGAGTTTTACCTCCATGACCGGCTACCTGACCGGCAATCTGACGGACGATGACGAGATCGCCAACCTGTTAAGCAGCGCCGAAGAGTCGCTGGCCGTGGCAGCACGTCTTAATTGCCCGAGCCTGAACCTGCACGGCACCGGCCTGGATAATCAGGGGCTGCCCGTCAAGCCCGTGGAGATTGTCACTGGCCCGATGTGGATAAAAGCCGTGCGTACGCTGGAAAAATTAGCCGCATTGGGTGAGAAAGCCGGGCGCGTATTTACTCTGGAAAATCTCAACCTTGCCGTTGACCATCCGGGCACGCCGTTTGCCAAAGCCGCCGATACGCTGGCGCTGGTGGAGGCGGTAAACAGCCCGTATCTGAAAATGAATCTTGACCTGTACCACGCGCAGATCGGCGAAGGCAATCTGATCGAACTGGTGCAGCGCAGTGGCGATGCGATTGGTGAAATCCAGGTCGCTGACGTACCGGGCCGCTGTGAGCCGGGGACAGGTGAGATTAACTACCGTGCAGTGGCGAAAGCCCTGCGGGCCATGAATTATCGGGGGGTCATTGCACTTGAAGGCTGGGCGTCAGGGGACAGCGAAGCGGCCCTGGCAAGCTTTAAAGCGCACTTTGATTAATTAAACATGATGCGGCCAGCCCTGGCCGCTTTTTTTCAGGAGGACCTGCACCGTTCATTCTTTTCACTACTCAAAATAATAACTTACCTACACCTACAGGAATCCATCCATGAACGTGAATAAAATCGCACTGTTGATTGGTGCTCTTGCACTGGCACCCGCTTCCCAGGCAAAAGATCTGCGTATCGGTGTTGCACTGGCGAACTTCGATCTTAACTTTGTCTCCATTCTGCGTACGCAGATGGCGAAAGAGATGGAAAAAGAGAAGATCCAGGGACAGTTTGAAGATGCTAAAGGTGATATCGCGGTACAGGTACAGCAGGTTGAGAACTTTATTAACCAGGGCGTGGACGCCATCATCCTCAATCCGGTGGATACCCAGGGAGTAAAACCGATGATGGAGGCGGCAAAACGCGCCAATATTCCGCTGATTTTTGTTAACCGTAAACCGGAAGTCGAACTGAGCGGAAAGATGGCTTATGTTGGCTCCGATTCGCTGCTGGGCGGGCGCATGGAGATGGAAGCGCTGGCGAAAAAAATGAACTACAAAGGGAATGTCGCCATTCTGATGGGCGCCCTGTCGGCAGAAGAAGCACGTCAGCGCACCAAAGCCACGGAAGATGTCATCGCCAAATATAAAGAGATGAAAGTGGTTGAGAAGCAGTCTGCCCAGTGGATGCGTAACGAAGCCGTGGATGTCACTTCCGGCTGGTTGCTGTCCGGCAATAAGATCGATGCGATTGCTGCCAACAACGATGAGATGGCGATTGGCGCGATTATGGCGCTGAATCAGAGCGGTAAGAAAGATATCCTGGTCGCCGGGATCGATGGCACCCCGGATGCGCTGCAATTTATTAAAAACGGCAAGCTGGCATTAACCGTTTTCCAGGATGCCGCAGGCCAGGGTAAAGGCGCGGTTACCATGGCAAAACAGGTCATTGACGGCAAAAATGGCGACAAGTTTATGTGGATCCCGTATCAGGTGATCACCAAAGATAACTACGAAGCCTTTGTCAGCAAAAACGTGAAATAATTCCCGCCGGGCCCTGGCCCCCAGGGCCCGCTAGACACCTTCCTGACTATTTTCCATTCCGTGATGAAAAAAGTGTGATCTCAGTGGCATTTTCTTTTCGATATGCATACTATTTCGCCACTGAGCCTATTCCTTAGTGGCTCAACAATACCTTCCCTGTTTTCTGCTGAGAATGTTGGACATGCATCTTGATTAGTCGCCGTCGGTTCATCCTGGGCACCGGCGCGTTTATGCTTGCCATGAGCACCGATAAGCTGTTCGCCCGTCAGGACTTTTTCCCGCTATGGCCGGACGAACCGCCAGGCGGCGGCGGCCCGACGGGAGCGCTGCGCATTTCTGCGAATGGATCGTGGTCAAACATTGTCAGCCCGGGCATTCAGCGCTTTGTGCCGGAGAATCCTAACGGTAAGGCGGTACTGATCGCCGCTGGCGGTGGCTATCGCTGGATTGGCATGGGCCGGGAAGGGTGGCCGGTGGCGCGCTGGCTGAACAGCAAAGGCTATACCGCCTATGTGCTCAGCTATCGTCTGCCGGGTGAACACTGGCAGGATGGCAACCGCGTGGCGTTTCAGGATGCACAGCGGGCGATTCGCCTGGTGCGTTCAATGGAAAACAATGTGCACCTGCTCGGCTTCTCGGCCGGTGGACATATGCTGGGTCTGGCGGCGGCGCGCCCGGATTATGCGTCCTATGCTCCGCAGGATGCGATTGACCAGATTGTCCCCAAAGCTGATAGCGTGGGGCTGATTTACCCGGTGATCACCCTCGAACCCCCTTACACGCACACCAATACGCATCTGTCGCTGGTGGGCAATCATCCGTCCCCGGCGGAAGAGGCCAACTGGTCAGTACAGAACTATGTCACCCGTGCTTACCCGCCCTTGTTCCTCGCTCAGGCGGAAGATGACCGTACCTCAGACCCGGAAAACAGCGTGATCATGCACGATATCTGCCGCAAGGCCGGGGTTTCGGTGCAGATGATCCGTATTTCGCAGGGGGGGCATGGTTTTGGCCTTGGCAAGGCAGGAACGCCTGCCGCCATCTGGGATGAGGCCTATGCCGTGTGGCTGGCGGCGCGCAGCTGATGCGGGTCAGGCATGCCTGACCCCTACGTATTACCCTGCAAAGTAGGGGCGGGGCATGCTGACCCCTACGTATTACCCTGCAAAGTAGGGGCGGGGCATGCTGACCCCTACGTATGACCCTGCAAAGTAGGGGCGGGGCATGCTGACCCCTACGTATTACCCTGCAAAGTGTAGGGGCGGGGCATGCCCCGCCTGCGATAATATCACCGCTGCAAAAACGCCAGCAGATCCTGATTTAACTGATCCTGATGGGTCACAGCAAAGCCGTGCGGCGCGTCGTCGTACACTTTCAGCTCCGATCCGGGGATCATCGCGGCAGCCAGTTTACCGGTGGCTTCAAACGGCACAATCTGGTCGTTACTGCCGTGGATCACCAGCGTTGGCACGGTCACTTTCGCGATATCGCCACGGAAATCAGTCTCTTCAAACGCCGTCACGCAGTCAATAGTGCCTTTCAGCGACGCCAGCAGCGCGATATTCAGCGTCTGGGCCAGCACGCCGTCGGAAATTGTTTGCCCGGCGTTAATGCCGTAGAACGGCGTGGCAAAGTCTTTGATAAACTGCGCACGATCCTTGCGTAATCCATCACGAATACCGTCAAATACCGCTTTTTCTACCCCTTCAGGATGGTCGTCTGTCTTACCGAAGATCGGCGTCACCGCCCCCAGTAGCACCAGTGCGCTGACGCGCTCACTGCCGTAGCGGCCGATATAGCGCGACACATCGCCGCCGCCCATTGAAAAGCCCACCAGCGTAATGTCATGCAGATCAAGATGCTGGATCAGATCGTTGATGTCTGACGCAAAGGTATCGTAGTTGTACCCTTCCCACGGCTGGTCAGAGCGGCCAAAGCCACGGCGGTCAAAGGCGATAACGCGGTAGCCGCGTTCGGCAAGGAAATTCATCTGACTGTCCCACATATCGGCATCCAGCGGCCAGCCGTGGCTGAACAGGACCGGCTTACCCGTGCCCCAGTCTTTGAAATAAATTTGCGTGCCGTCCTGCGTAGTGAATGTGCTCATTTCTGTTTCCTCGAAGGTGGATGGATGACGTGATGTTGTGACTAACAAAAAAATCTTAACGAGTTGCCCAGTTCTTTCCGCTATCAGCAAATTCTAGTCGCCATTAGTCTTGTTTCCAGCAGCGAAACACTCGCTCACTACATCGCTTACTGATAACGAAAAGAGGAATTGACCATGTCTACATTCGACCTGCTGGACCCACAGAACACGTACGACGACGTGATGGATCGAGTGCGTGAGCACAGCGGTGCGTACGGCATGGGCGAACAGGCGGCTGCTGCACTTCGTCCTGGAGCCTGACCATGAAGACAACGTCATCCGGTGCTTTTGCGCCGCTTAAGCAAGGGCTGTTTGCGGTGATCTGGGCCGCGACCATCCTCGGCAATACCGGCAGTTTTATGCGCGATGTTGCCAGTTCATGGCTGGTGACCGGGCTGTCATCTAACCCGGCGGCTGTCGCACTGATGCAGACTGCCGCCACCTTACCGATTTTCCTGCTGGCAATCCCGGCCGGGGTGCTGTCCGATATTCTTGATCGCCGTCGCCTGCTGATTTTTGTCCAGCTGCTGCTGGCCAGCGTCAGCGGTACGCTGCTGATCCTCTCGCATAATAATCTGCTGACCGTCGAGTATCTGGTGGCACTGACCTTTATTGGCGGTATCGGCGCTGCGCTGATGGGCCCGGCCTGGCAGGCGATTGTGCCGGAGCTGGTGCCTCGTCCGCAGTTGAAGAATGCGGTGGCGCTTAACTCGCTGGGGATCAATATCGCCCGTGCAGTGGGCCCGGCAACCGGCGGTCTGCTGCTGGCAGCACTCGGTGCCTGGGCAGCCTACGGGGCGGATGTCCTGAGCTATGTGTTCGTTATCGCTGCGCTGATCTGGTGGAAGCGGCCGCATAAAGCGAAAAATGAGCTGTCTGAACATTTCTTCGGGGCGTTCCGTGCGGGCATTCGCTACGTCAAAGCCAGCCGTGAATTGCACCGGGTGCTGGTGCGCACCGCGATTTACTTCTTTTTTGCCAGCGCCATTTGGGCACTGCTGCCGTTGGTGGCGCGTCATTTGTTACAGGGCAGCGCCGGGTTTTACGGCACGCTGCTGGGCGCGGTTGGTATCGGGGCGATTACCGGGGCGCTGCTGCTGCCTGTCCTGCGTCAGCGGATGAACGTTGACGGGTTAATGCTGCTGTCGGCGGGGCTTTCCGCGCTGGTGATGGTGGTCATTGCCCTGCTGCCGATCAAAGCGCTGGCTCTGCCGCTAATGGTGCTGCTGGGCATCAGCTGGATTATTGCGCTGACCTCACTGAACGGTGTGGCGCAGGCGGTGCTGCCCGACTGGGTGCGGGGTCGCGGTCTGGCGGTCTATCTGATGATTTTCAACGGTGCTATGGCCGCAGGCAGCCTGTTCTGGGGGCTGGTGGCACAGGAAACCGGCCTGGTGGGAACCCTGCTGATTGCCGCTCTGGCGCTGACGCTTTCCGCGCTGTTGTGTCTGCGCCTTAAACTTCCGGCAGGCGAGGCTGACCTGCAACCGTCCGGTCACTGGGATCAGCCCGCGTTAGAAACACCCGTCACGGCAGATCGTGGCCCGGTGATGATTCAGATTGAGTACCAGGTCGCACCCGAAGATCGTCCGGCGTTTCTGGCAGAGATTAAAAACCTGTCGCTTACCCGCCGCCGTGATGGGGCTTACGCCTGGGGCATTGCCGAGCACAGCCACGATGCCACCACGCTGATCGAGTGGTTCCTGGTGGAGTCCTGGCATGAGCATCTGCGTCAGCATCAGCGCGTCTCCCATGCCGATGCGGATTTACAAAGCAGCGTGACCCGTTTCCATCAGGGAGAGGAAAAACCGTTGGTCAGGCACTTTATTTCGCTGGGCTGAAGGGCAGTGATCTCGCAGCGATCAACGAACAGCGCAGGCTCCCACTCCCCACCGACAGAGTCGATATGACTGACTGCATGATAATCATCCCTCCAGGGCCGTTATTGCGGCCCTTTTGTTACGTCTTGTTCGTATTATCCTGCTGGCACTCTAACGCCTGCATCAGCTGAGAGAGAGACGCATCAAGACTCGCCAGCACCTCCGCGGGCAACACCGATAGCATCTGACGTTCGTTCTCAACATGCGGCCCCACGGCGCGTTCAATCAGTTCCAGCCCCTCGGGTGTGAGCTGCACCAGGGTGCTGCGTGCATCTTGCTGGCTGGCTGTACGCATTATCAGCCCCCGGGTTTCCAGCCGCTTCAGGCGGTGGGTCATGGTGCCCGATGTCACCATCAATGTGGAGAATAGTGCGGTCGGGCTGAGGCAATAAGGTGCGCCAGAACGACGCAACGTGGCCAGCATATCGAACTCCCAGCTCACTAAATCAAAGCGGGCAAAACCCACTTCCAACTGCTGCTCAAGCAGGATGGCACAACGCTTTATTCGTCCGATCGGCCCCATCGGGCTGGCATCCAGATCGGGGCGTTCGCGCCGCCATTGTTCGAGAATGATATCGACCGCATCACGCGGCGTTGGAGGGGTTCGATTATTCATTTGTCTTGACTTCAAGATAGTTGATCAACAGAATCATAATATCTTGAATTGAAGGTAATGTCATGAACACTACACCCTCTTTGCGCTACTGGCGCGATGTCTTGCTGACCGCCCTGGCGCCTGCCATCTGGGGCTCCACCTATATTGTGACCTCTGAACTTCTGCCACCCGATCGGCCATTCACCGCGGCATTAATCCGCGTGTTGCCCGCAGGCCTGTTGCTGCTGCTTTTCACGCGACAGATGCCCGCCCGGCGTGACGTGTGGCGGTTGATCGTGCTCAGTGCCTTAAACATTGGTGTCTTCCAGGCTCTGCTGTTTGTCGCGGCCTATCGCCTGCCCGGTGGCCTGGCTGCGGTGCTGGGCGCTATCCAGCCGTTGCTGGTGATGGTGCTGGTCTGGGCGGTGGATCGCCGATCACCGGCACAAGCCACACTGTGGTCCGCGGTGGCGGGAGTGGTGGGAATGGCCGTGTTGCTGCTCTCGCCACAGACGGTGTTCGAACCCCTCGGCATGGCAGCGGCATTCCTGGGCGCCGCCTGCATGGCGACAGGTGTCTGGCTGACGCGCCGCTGGCGAGTGGATCTCCCCGTGCTGTCGCTCACCGGCTGGCAGTTAGTGATTGGTGGGTTGATGCTGGCGCCCGTGGCGTGGCAGGTCGATGCGCCACTGCCGGAACTGACTCTGACGCAGTGGGCCGCCTACAGCTATCTCAGCCTGGCCGGGGCACTGCTCGCCTATTCACTCTGGTTCCGCGGTGTGGCCCGTTTGCCGACGGTGGCCGTGGCTTCGTTAGGTTTACTTAGCCCGCTGGCTGCCGTGGTACTGGGCTGGGCGTTACTGGGGCAATCCATCACCGGTACGGCGTTACTGGGGCTGGTTGTCGTGCTGGCGAGCGTATTTGCCGTGCAGTGGACAACCACACGCGCCCGCTAAGAGCGGCAAAGGCTGATGCCCGGGTGACCCCGGGCGCAGTATTCACTCCGCGGCATACACGCTGCGAATACCCTCGAAGTTCTGGAGCCGCTCACGCCACCACATGGCCGCATTCCCGGTGGCGCTGTCGCTCCAGGCCAGAAATGCCTGGTCACGCCGGGTTTCACTGTCCAGCTGGCGTTCGACCAGCGCGCCGCTTTCCAGATGCGGGGCCGCCAGATAGCGCGGGAGATAGCCGCAGCCCAGCCCGTCCACCTGTGCCTGCAGTTTATCGCTGAAACTGTGCACGCTGAGAATCGGCTGCTCATCCAGTACGCGTAAATCGGTGCCTTCGGCATGGCGTGAGCTGTCGTGGACCACTACCGCGCGGTACTGGCGGATCTGCTCGCGCAATAATGGGGCAGGCAGCGCCGCCAGCGGGTGATGGGGCGCAATGGCGAAGGCATATTCCAGCCAGCCAACCGGCACACAGCTGACACCGCTGTGGCGCACCGGTTCCTGAACCGCGCCGAATACAATATCGGCCAGCCCATAACTCAGCGCCTCCCAGCAGCCCGCCAGCACATCCTGGCGGAACAGCAACTGAGTATGATGATGCTCCTGATAAAACGCATCAATCAGGCCAGAGAGCAGGGAAAACGGCACCGAAGCATCAAGGCTGATCGTGAGCTTACTTTCCCAGCCGCTTTCCACATACTGCGCCTGCTGCTCAAGCTCCCCCACGGCGCGCAAAAGAATGCGACCTTTTTCCAGCATTAAGCGCCCGGTGGGGGTAAATGTTGCACGATGACCGGAGCGATCCAGCAGCGTGATATTCAAATCGCTTTCCATCTTTTGCACCGTGTAACTCAGCGCAGAGGCGGTTTTAAACAGCCTGGCCGCCGCTGCGGCAAAGGTTCCGTGTCGGTCCAGTGCATCCAGAATCAGCAGCGCTTCAAGGTTTAATCGCATGGTTTTCCCCAAACCCAAAATTTGTTTAACAACAACCTCAATTCTTTCCGTTATCAACCCGGGCGGCCATTTCGTATTGTGTTAACACGCAAGACAAACCCGAAACCTGAAACGTAAAAGGAATAAAAAAATGTCTAAATTCGACCTGCTGGACCCACAGAACTCCACCCTGATTTTCATCGACCATCAGCCGCAGATGTCCTTCGGTGTTGCCAACATCGATCGTCAGCAGCTTAAAAATAACACCGTTGCTTTGGCAAAAGCAGGAAAGATTTTTAACGTGCCGACGATTTACACCTCGGTGGAAACCGAAAGCTTCAGCGGCTATATCTGGCCGGAGCTGCTGGCAGTGCACCCGGAGTCTACGCCGATTGAGCGTACCTCGATGAACTCCTGGGAAGATGAAGCGTTCGTGAAGGCAGTGAAGGCCACCGGGCGTAAGAAGCTGATTATCTCGGCCCTGTGGACCGAAGTGTGCCTGACTTTCCCGGCGCTGATGGCGATGAAAGAGGGCTTCGAAGTTTACGTGGTGACCGATACGTCCGGCGGCACCAGCGTGGATGCGCACGAGCGCTCTATCGACCGTATGGTGCAGGCGGGCGCGATCCCGGTGACCTGGCAGCAGGTGTTGCTGGAGTACCAGCGCGACTGGTCACGTAAAGAGACGTACGACGACGTGATGGATCTGGTGCGCGAGCACAGCGGAGCGTACGGCATGGGCGTGGATTACGCCTACACGATGGTACACAACGCCCCGGCCCGCAAAGCCTGATGGCCTGGCCCCCCTGGCGGGGGGCATTAAGGAGAACGTCGTGGATTACCCCCATCAGCCTGAACACATTACCCTGGTGATTACGCATCGCCTGCTGCCCGCGAAGCAAGACGACTATCAACGCTGGCTGGAAACTATTTTACCGCAGGCGGCGCTGTTCCCCGGTCATCTTGGCGTGAATGTACTGCGCCCGGTACACGGTGAAATGACCTGGACGATACTGGTCAGATTCGACAACCTGGATAATCTTTATCAGTGGCTTAACTCGCCACAGCGGGCGGCGCGTGTGGGAGAGCTGGCGGGGATGCTGGCGGGGCAGGAGCATATTGAGATGCGCCCCGGGGCGGCGTTCTGGTTTACCCCGGCCGAGCCGGGACGGGCAGCACCGAAACAGTGGAAACAGTTTCTGGTGACGCTGGTGGTGATTTTTCCCTCCACTAATCTGGTTCCCTGGTTTTGGGGGGCGTTGCTGCCCGCCAGTAAAGGAACGCTGTGGGGACACTTTCTTAACGATGCCTGCGTGGTTGGCCTGGTGGTATATCTGTGGATGCCGGCGATAACGCGCTTATTAAACGACTGGTTGTCCCCGCGCGGGAAAACCAGCCTGGAGAGTAATGATGAATAATGCCTCATTGATTCTGACCAACGGTAAATTCCATACGGTTGACCGTGAAAACCCACTGGCGACGGCGGTAGCGATTAAAGAGGGTAAGTTCCTGGCCGTAGGCAGCGAAGCAGAAGTGATGCAGTTTGCCGGGAATGACACAAAGCGGGTGGATCTGAAAGGCCACACCGGGATCCCGGGGCTGAACGACTCGCATCTGCATTTGATCCGCGGCGGGCTGAACTACAACCTTGAGCTGCGCTGGGAAGGCGTGCCGTCGCTGGCCGATGCTTTACGTATGCTGAAAGAGCAGGCGCTGCGTACGCCAAATCCACAGTGGGTGCGTGTGGTCGGTGGCTGGAACGAGTTCCAGTTTGCCGAGCGCCGTATGCCAACGCTGGATGAAATCAATGAAGCCGCACCGGACACGCCGGTCTTTATTCTGCACCTCTACGATCGTGCGCTGCTGAACCGTGCCGCCCTGCGTGTGGTGGGTTATACCAAAGATACGCCAAACCCACCGGGCGGCGAGATCCAGCGCGACGGTAACGGCAACCCGACCGGGATGCTGATTGCCCGTCCTAACGCGATGCTGCTGTACTCCACGCTGGCAAAAGGGCCGAAGCTGCCGCTGGAACAGCAGGTGAACTCCACCCGTCAGTTTATGCGCGAGCTGAACCGTCTGGGCCTGACCAGCGCCATTGATGCAGGCGGCGGTTTCCAGAACTACCCGGATGATTACGAGGTGATCAGCGAACTGCACGAGAAAAAGCAGCTGACGGTACGCATTGCCTACAACCTGTTTACTCAGCGACCGGGTCACGAGCTGGAAGATTTTGAACGCTGGACCGATATGCTGAAACCGGGGCAGGGCACAGACTTTTATCGCCATAACGGCGCGGGCGAGATGCTGGTGTTCTCGGCCGCTGACTTTGAAGACTTTCTGGAGCCGCGTCCGGACCTGGCACCCGGAATGGAAGATGAGCTGGAGCGTGTGGTACGTCACCTGGTCGAACACCGCTGGCCGTTCCGTCTGCACGCCACCTATAACGAATCGATCAGCCGTATGCTGAACGTGTTCGAGAAGGTTAACCGGGAGATTCCGTTCAACGGTCTGCACTGGATTTTTGACCACGCAGAGACCATTACCGAAGCCAATATCGAGCGGGTTAAAGCGCTGGGCGGCGGGATTGCGGTCCAGCATCGCATGGCGTTTCAGGGCGAATATTTTGCCGAGCGCTACGGTCATGAAGCGGTGAAGCAAACGCCTCCTGTGGCGAAAATGCTGGAAGCGGGGGTGCCGGTTGGTCTGGGCACGGATGCCACCCGAGTGGCCAGTTACAACCCGTGGACGGCGCTCTACTGGCTGGTGTCTGGCCGCACCGTGGGCGGTATGGCGATGTATGACGTCAATGCTCGTCTGGACCGTGAAACGGCGCTGATGCTGTGGACGCAGGGCAGCGCCTGGTTTTCCAGCGAGCAGGGCAAAAAAGGGCAGATCAAAGTGGGGCAACTGGCTGACCTGGCAATCCTGTCACAGGATTATTTCAGCGTGCACGAAGAGGCGATCAAAAGCATTGAGTCGGTGCTGACCGTGGTGAATGGCGACGTGGTGTATGCCGCAGGCAGTTTCAGCCCGTTGTCACCGCCGCTGATACCGGTCTTGCCGGAATGGTCTCCGGTCGTGACCACACCAGGCCATTACCGCAGTGCGCCACCGCTGGCGAATGGTCGCGTGGCCTTTGCCTCACAGCCGCACCAGTGCAGCGGACCTTGTGGTGTGCACAGTCATTCGCATGATGTCGCGCGCCGTTCCAGCGTGCCGGTATCCGATGACAATGCCTTCTGGGGGGCGCTGGGCTGTTCCTGCTTTGCGTTCTGATCGCAGGGGGTCAGGCATGCCTGACCCCTACATTGACCTGCTAATCACAGGTTCCTGTCACGGGCTTAGGGCACACTCAGTGCACGAATCACCGGGTCGCGATAGTTCTCATCAATCCTGATGCCTGCCGCGCGCAGTCGTGCTTCCTGCTGCGCACGCTGTGTGGCCATCTTTTTCAGTAATGCAGGCAGCAGGGTTTTCCAGCGGTGGCGATCCTCATACTTGAAGTAATCCTGGTACGTCTGTTCCTCACTACGGAACGCCAGGGTGAACAGATAAGTGCCGCGCTCGGCGGGCGCGGTTTTACTGTTCTCACGCTGTGCGCTGAGGGTCAGGTATTCGTTACCACGATAAAAATACCAGTCCGCTAAAAACGGCAGTGCCAGCCACTGGGCGTTATTGAGGTGGGATGACGGATCGTTAAACGGTGTCGAAAGGCTGGAAGCGGTCATCACCTGTTCAATCCGCATGGCATTAGCCACTTCAGACCCCGGAAGACGCGGTTCATTCTGGGTGATAAAACGCTGCCAACCGGCAGCCTGAAGGCGGCCGACCAGTTGATAGAACCACACCCTGCTATCCGCCAGCAGGCTGTCTTCCGGCAGGCCGAGAGGGTAAATATTGATTTCATCAAAACGATCGTGGTTCTCTTTGTAGACCGGGGCGGAAAAAGAGAACACACCATTGATGGTGAAAGAGCGATCGCCGCCGAGGATCAGATTGAGGGTATTGCCGCTTTTCGAGGGCTTGGTGAAATTATACCAGCACATCGTGTCATCGCAGTCGCGGGTGAGATCCTTGCCTAATGCCGCCTGCATCGGTTCGATACTGTCGCCCAGCCACACCTTTACGGTGCGGGTCACTGGCGTACTGGCGTTATCACACCCCGACAGTAGCACCAGCAGAAAAAGCAGTAACGATTTCACTGTCCAGCCTCCCTGTCTGATCATCAGCGCTGCTCTAGTTTCAGCAGTTTTAACAGCTCTTTGTCATTGAGATGAAACGCCAGTTTTTCAGGTAAGGGGCGTTCAAAGTCGCGTAGGCCACTCAATTCATAGAAAAAATTGTTGCTGTAGAATGCATTAATCGCGGCCAGCTCTGGCATGAGATCCAGCATCGGGGTGGCGGTGTTGTAGCCCGATCGCACCCGGGCCAGCGACTCGAGGGGGGAACTGCAGGCGGCACATCCCAGATTCACCCCTTTTGCCCACAGTCGGTAAGCGTCTAAACGATGTCCCTGCATCCATGCCAGCTTGCCAAGGCTGGCATACGCCGGGGCATAACCCTGTTTAACGGCACATTCCAGCATCGCTTTGCCGATCGGATGCAACTCTCTGGCCTGCGGAACAATGGTCCCACCGGCCAGGTCCATCGCCTGCGGGCTGCCGTGATCGACCGCCGCTGACAGCAGCGTATACATGGTGTTGTAATCACGGCCATAAAGTGAGGCGGCATAGTCAGACATGGCGATGGGGATACCCTGTTGAATCATCTTTTGCAGGGTGGCACTGGCCTGTGTTGCGGCCTCAGGGGTGGCCGGATAACGCAGTGTCCAGAGAGTATCAAGGTAAACCGCCTTCCAACTGCCGGCCTTCACCGCGGCTGCCAGCAGGTCTTCGCGTTTTTTACGATTCCCGGCATCCAGCCAGAAGTTATTCACCGGGTCGCCCTTTGCTGCATAGTCCACCAACTGGCGGAAGGCCGCGGCTGCCGCGGGGCTTTCCTTCGGCGTGGCGTCCTCCTCCGTGCGGCAGACAAATTTTTTATCTTTAAATTCTGCCAGCAAATGCGGTTCAGGGGAGAGTTGATCCGAACTGCCATAGACGGGGGGCAAGTGATTGAAGTCTTCTAATGATTTTGCCGATGCGCTGGCACAGAACGCAAGCAGGCCGGAAAACACCAAAGCAGAAAGCGAAACGAGTTTCATTGAGTCCCTTTAAGCGGGCCTGGCGTATTGGCTGGCCCGTCAGAATACGCGACACTGCACGCAAAATGGCAATAATCCATTAGAGCATTGTTCGACTCAGGGGGCTATCAGACCCATAAAAAAACAGGCCAGCAATCGCTGGCCTGTTTCGTTCTTACCGGGTTCAGAATGCGTCAGGCTTATGGCAGCGCGTAAGCAATCACATCATCACCACGGTTGTCGTTAGTGCCGGTGCGCGTAGCGCCGCCTGCGACTACGACCACGTACTGCTTACCGTCTTCCGCGATATAGGTCATCGGTGCGCCCTGTCCGCCAACGGGCAGACGGCCACGCCACAACTCTTTACCGGTGTTGTTATCCAGCGCACGAACGAAGTAGTCCAGCGAGCCGTGGAAGAAGGTCAGGCCACCTTTTGTCACCAGCGGGCCACCCATGGTTGGCATACCCAGTGGGATATCCAGACCCGGTGCCACGCCGTTGATTGGCGCATCTTTAATGCTGCCCATCGGCATCTGCCAGCGGGTTTTACCGGTTGCCAGGTCGATGGCTGTCATCGAACCAAACGGCGGTTTGAAGCAAGGAATGCCCAGTGGCGACATAAACATCGAACGTTCCACGCCCCACGGCGTACCCAGCTGTTTGGAGTACTCGCCCTCGGTGCTGGCTTTCATCCCTTTCTTCTCGGCATCTTCACGTTTGATAAATTTGCCCCACTGCGCCATACGAATATCATTGACGATCAGCGTACCGGTAGACGGGTCAATCGCCCCGCCGCCCCAGTTGAAGCCACCGTAGTAGCCCGGGTAAATCAGGGTGCGTTTTTTGTCAGAGAGCGGAGTGAACTCGCCTTCCCAACGCATCTCTTTAAACTGCACGCGGCAGTAGAGCTGGTCAAAGATGGAAGCGCCCCACATGTCGGATTCTTTCAACGCAGCGGTGCCCACGGAGATCGCCGAGTACGGCTGAGTTGCTGCCACTTTCATGCCCGGCATCGCGTCGGTTGAAACTTTACGCTCTTCAACCTGCACCACTGGCTTACCGGTGCGGCGGTCAAGCACGAAGATCTGGCCACGTTTGGTCAACTGGATCAGCACTGGCGTGGTGGTGCCATCTTTGCCCGGCATATCGTAGAGAATCGGCTGGGAAGAGACGTCATAGTCAAACTGGTCGTGATTGGCGGTACGGAAATGCCAGATCTCTTTACCGGTTTTCAGTTCAACGGCAACGATAGCGTCATTGTATTCATCAGAATAGTCATGACGGTTACCGGTCCAGAAGTCAGGCGTCTGGTTACCCGTAGGGAAGTAGGCAATGCCCAGCTTCGCATCATAGGCCGCGGTACCCCAGAAGTTCGGGGTTTCAATGGCGTAGGTCTGGCCTTCCGGCAGCGGAGAGCTGTCTTTCGCGCCACGGGATGCATCCCATGCCCAGAGGATTTTGCCGCTGCGGGCGTCGAAGCCACGCACCACGCCGGAGGCTTCACCGGTGGTCAGGTTATCGTTCAGCTTACCGCCGACCATCACCACGCCATCAGCCACCAGCGGCGCAGACGTCAGATAGTAAGAGCCATGCGCCGTTGGGCCAAGGCCGTTCAGCAGGTTCACAAAGCCGTTGTCACCGAAGCTAGTGTCCAGCTTGCCGGTTTCGGCATCCAGCGAGAAGATGCGGCCATCAACGGTGGTGCTGATAATGCGTTTGTTACCGGCAATCGCAGGCGGAGTGCCATCCTGTTGTGCCGGGCTTAGCTCGGTATATGCCACGCCACGGCAGCGTTTCCACTGCTTGTTACCCTCGGTTTCTTCGATTTTTGGATCGAAGCGCCACTTCTCTTTCCCGGTGACCGGGTCAAGTGCAATGACTTTGTTCAGCGGGGTACACAGGTACATGGTGTTACCGACTTTCAGTGGCGTAACCTGATATTCGGAGCCGTTAATCGCCAGATCGCCCGTGTGATACGTCCAGGCAACCTTCAGATCTTTCACGTTAGTGGTATTGATCTGGTTGAACTGCGCGAAACGTTGACCACCGGTATTACGACCATAGGCCGCCCAGTCGTTGCCGCTGTCGTCAGCTGCTTTTTCATCCAGAACGGTGGCAGGCTCGCCGCTGGCTTCCACTTCCGGATGGATACGGAACATGTTGGCAAAAATCGCCACGATAGCGATAGCCAGTACCACGGAGAAACCGCCTGCCACTTTGCAGCCGATGACGCGGGTCTGGTCTTTTTTGCGCAACAGCGGGGCACACAGCGTGGCCAGCAATGCGACAACCAGGAAGGTGACGGTACGCGGCACTAACTGCCAGAAGTCAGTACCGACTTCACTGAATGCCCAGATCAGGCTGACAATCAGTAATGCCCAGGCGAGATACAGCGCCCAGCCATTTCTCCTGACCAGTCCCAGACCGGTGGCGGCCATCGCCAGGCCGGCAGGGAGGTAGAACCAGGACCCCTTCAGGGTGATCAGGTAGATACCGCCACCGGCAAGGGACAGGCCCAGAAGTACCAGGGCTATCCCGATGATAGTAACCAGAATATTGCGACTGTTTTTCATGATGAGATATTTTCCATACTGAACAATTCCTTTTCAGGACGATAGGTGAATCGACTCTTGCCCGACATCAATGAAGAAATATTTAAAGTTGTTATGCGCTTGCACCACTTTCCTTTTGCACCGCGTTGCACCTTTCTGCCACGTACTGATAACATTTTTTTTCAAAAGGCGGTTTTTCGCCAAATATTAACCACAGCAAAAGATGGGGTAATGCGGTTTTTAGTCATTTAAAAACAGTGGGTTATGGTAATAGTGTGAGCGGGGTCGGATTTTACCTGACTTTGCTACCGTTGGCAAAGGATGTTGCCAACGGTAGCAATAATAAACATCGATGTAACATGTTGATGATAAAGGGGGACGTAAAGGCGGGGGAAATCACACATCCGCCACCCCGTACTTTTGGGGGCGGCGAGATTACTCTATTCTGTTGGCAACAGGTTCAGCCACCGGAGTGCGGGCGTTTAACTCATCATGAAAAATACAGTGAAAGAAAAACAGACTCAGAAAGCGACGGCCAGTGATGTGGCAGAACTTGCCGGGGTTTCTAAATGGACCGTGCTGCGGGCGTTCAAAACGGATGCCTCAATCTCCCCGCTGGCACGGGAAGAAGTGCTGGCGGCGGCGAAAAAACTCGGCTTTCGGCCTAACCTGCTGGCACGCAGCCTGAAGCAGCGAAAAACCCATATTATTGGGGTGGTGGCCGATGAGTTTACCAATCCCCACACACTGAAAATGCTCAACGAGGTTACGCGTCAGTTGAATGAGCGCGGCTATATGGCACTGCTGCTGAATGTGGATTCTGACGCGAACTACCAGTCAGTGCTGCAAATGGCCGGGCAGTTGCAGGTTGATGCATTGCTGTTCCTGGCCACCATCTTCAGTGATGAACTGATTGTTGCCGTGGACGAGTTGCACCAGATCCCCAGTATTCACGTGTGCCGCAGTACCGACAGTGCCGATGTTGAAGTGGTGAGTGTGGACGGGTATGCCGCCGGCGCCGAGATCGGGCGTCTGCTGCTGTCGCAGGGTTATCACCGTTTTGGCTATATGAAAGGCCAGGAGACATCGTCGACCCACCTGCTGCGTATGGAGGGCTACGCCGCCAGTCTGGATGCCGCGAATAAAACGCTGGATAAAGTGCTGGTGGCGGGTCACTACGATCGGGAAATGGCCTATCAGACGATGATGACCTACCTGAAAAACACCTGGGCCTCTGAGCGCGTGGATGCGCTGTTCTGCGAAAATGATGTGCTGGCCTTTGGTGCGATGCAGGCGATCCGCGACTTCGGTCAGGGTGCACATATCGGGGTGGTGGGTTTTGATGACGTAGGAGAAGCCCGCTCTTCCATGTGGAACCTGACCACCTGGGCGCAGCGCTGCGACTTGCAGATTACCGAAGCGCTGAACCGCCTGCTCGACAACCGCGCGGATGAAGAGGGGGCCTGGCGCAAAGGTGAACTGAAGATCCGTCATTCACACCTCAGCCGCGAAGTGCATGGCGAAATGGCCCAGTGCGGCTGCGCCTGCCGCAGCTGATTGCCAGGGCTCTGTTCAGCATCCCTTCGGCTAGCGCGCGGAACGTCTCAACCCCCTTGGTGGGGATGAGGCGAAAAAAAACCATGACACAAGGTCATGGTTTTTTGTTGTACTTATCCGCTAAAGGGATCAGCGCATCGTCACAAACTCTTCCGAACCCGTTGGGTGGATCGCCACGGTATTGTCGAAGTCTTTCTTGGTCGCGCCCATTTTCAGTGCGACGGCAAAGCCCTGCAACATCTCGTCCATACCGTAACCGATGCCATGAATACCGACGATTTTCTCATCGGCGCCCACGCACACCAGCTTCATGCGGCACGGCTGGCGGTGCTGGGTCACAGCGGTGTACATGGCGGTGAATGAAGATTTGTACACTTTCACCTGGTCATCACCAAACTTCTCGCGTGCTTCTGGCTCGCTCAGGCCGACTGTGCCGATTGGCGGGTGGCTGAACACCACGGTTGGCACATTGCTGTAGTCCAGATGCTCGTCCGGCTTGTTGTTAAACAGGCGCTCGGACAGGCGACGACCTGCGGCAACCGCGACCGGCGTCAGCTCGACCGCGCCGGTGTTATCACCGACGGCGAAGATGCCTTTCACGTTGGTGTTCTGGTACTTATCAACGCTGATGTACCCTTTTTCGTTCAGCTTCACGCCGGTCACTTCAAGGTTCAGGTTGTCGGTCATTGGCTCACGACCAATCGCCCACACCAGGCAGTCAACGGTCTGCTCTTTGCCGTTTTCCAGCTGTAAGGTCAGGCTACCGTCGGCGTTTTTCACTACCGCTTTAGGAACCGACTCGGTGTGCAGCGTCGGGCCTTCGGTGTTCATCACTTCCACCAGCGTGTCGACGATCAGTGGATCGAAGCTACGCAGCGGCGCATGTTTACGCACATACAGATGGGTTTCAGAACCCAGCGCGTTCAGCACACCAGCAATTTCGACGGCGATATAGCCTGCACCGACAACTGCAGTGCGTTTCGGCAGGGCCTGAAGCTCAAAGAAGCCATCGGAGTTAATGCCGTATTCTGCGCCCGGGATGGTTGGCTGGCTTGGGCGGCCGCCGGTGGCGATCAGAATATGATCAGCAGTGATCTTCTCGCCGTTGACTTCCACTGTGTGCGCATCAACGAAACGGGCATAACCTTTCATCACGTCAACGTTATTCTTGCCCAGCACGTTGTCGTAAGAGGTGTGAATACGGTCGATATAAGCGCTGCGATTTTTCAGCAGAACGTCCCAGTTGAACTGGTTAACGGTGGTATCGAAGCCGTAGTCCGGGCCGTAGTTATGGATTGCTTCGGCGATCTGTGCCGCATGCCACATCACTTTCTTCGGTACGCAGCCAACGTTCACGCAGGTGCCGCCGAGATCTTTCGCTTCGATTATCGCGCATTTCTGGCCATACATGGCCGCACGGTTGATGGAGGCGATACCGCCGCTGCCGCCGCCGATGGCAAGGTAGTCATAATGTCTGGTCATCGAGTCTTCCGGTTAAGTGAGAGTCTGTCCCACCAGGCTATTTTATTTGCCATTTTGAACCCGGGCAGTGCTCAGAATCCTCACGTACTCCGTGTACGCTCCGGTTCCTCCGCGCTTTCCGTGTCCAAATTGGCTGTAACAATAACGCCTGGTGGGACAGACTCTGAGTGAGTTAAATCAGCTGGCGTAGAGTGTAACGCCACAAGGGGAAAACCCCCAAAGATTGCGTCTATGATTGTGATAGGGAAGGCACAGAGCAAGCCCTGTGCCTGGGATGGCTTGGGGTAGCGCTGACTACATCAGCAGGTAGCTATTTTACGGGTGTTTTCTTTTTAATATTCATACTTCACAATCTCACCCTTTTTATTCATGCGATATATTCCATCGCGCACAGTGAATAATATGTCATTATTTCTACCCGTCTCAACGGAAAAAACCCGGTTTTTATCAATGCAGTTTTCTTTAGTTTTCATATCAATAAAGCATCGTCGGTCGTACTTACCTTGCTCTTTATATCCATCACCAAATAACCAGAAAACAATAGTAAAACTGCCATCACTATCTGGATTGGGTATTTTATATTTCGAATCCAGTGCTTCTTTGTGTTTCAACCACCAGTTTATTTTTCCACTATTAGTTAATGGGAAGTTTTTAACCAAAGCTGAGCTGAACTCACCATCATTATGAATGGCGACTATCTCTACTGGACGAAGGGACAACCAAGTGCAGAGACAGAGGAGAACCGCACAAACACAGGAGGAAGCATAGAATGCTTTCTTATTTTTTACTTTCATTACGGTTTCCAGTAATTTCAATGTTTGCTTCCATATTGGTCATAAAAGGTTTAAATCCGAATTTATCGTAGCGCTGAAGAACGAACCATATACGGAAAAAAATAAAATCTTTGAATTTAGTGTTTAAAATATCAGCGTTATCGAGACCAAAGTGATCCTGCACTTTGTAATGCACTTTGTAATGCACTACAGCACGGTAGCTGTCGTTATCAATCTGTAGCGACTTTAGCGTAATCTGCGTTGCCCAAGTGTCGTGGACGGTAATTCCCATACCATTGAAGTTGTCCTTAAATCTGTCAAATTTAGGTGGTTTTCCATCAAGGATAGATTTGATTATTTTTTCCTTTTTATTGACTGGGTAACATTTATTTTCCCAATCTATATTTACACTAAATGCTTTTTTCAAGATTAAACGTGTACTGTTTTCCGGAGAATTATCATTCAAAATTTGCTCTTTCAACGCCGAATCCAAATGCATACTGGTAAATGCCGCACCGTTGCCGTTCTGCATATGCGTGATCATCTGACTGATCAGATGTCTGTAAGGACCGTAAATAGAGAATGTACGCGATAAATCGCGGAACTCGTCAAACAAAATGCGGGCACATTCCTGACGGCTGATTTTTTCACTCGCGCCGTGTGAGCTACTGTACATTGATGGCGGTCGGTTAGACGTGGTGAATTTTGTCAGCGTGAAAGGGTTTACTCGCCCGGAGACATGAGCAAGGCGAAACCGTGTTTTTAACTGTTCCTGGCTTAAATCGCCACATTGCATATCTTTGGCATGGTGATCGTCCATGCGGTTTTGTGTTTCGAACAGCGTGCAGGGTAAGTGTAATGCGGCCATAATAAAACGCTCCTTGTGTGATACCCGTTTCCAAAATGGTTTTGGGTATGTCGTCCTTGATGCTTGTCATCGGTGAAATAGTAAGCGGTAGTGGGGTGTTTTGTAAACAGAACGGCCTGCATCAGCAGGCGATTCAGCACGCTGAGATTTCATCTATTCGTATTTTCTTTTTACCATCTGACCGTTTTGTTTAATGAAATACTCACCATCATGAACGCCAAATGAGATATCATTATTCCTGCCATTCCAGACGGTAAAGTACTTCTCTTTATCAATACAGTTGATGTTTGTTTTCATATCATCAAAACAGAGTCGGTCATAGCCATCCGTTTCTTTATAACCCTCGCCAAAATCCCAAAAAATCACAGAATAAAAACCCTCTTTTTCTGGGTTGGGAATGTCATATTTTTCTTTCAACATGGCTTTGTTTTTCGCCCACCAGTTGATCTTTTCTTTATCCAGAAACGGGAAGTTTTTTACTAAAACATAGCTATGGCTACCGCTTTTATGAACGGCAACAATATCCACTGGCCGCTTTGACCACCAGAGTAAGCCAGCATGCAATATAACCGCTAAAACCAATAAGGCATAAAGGGTTTTCTTAATTTTTCTTCTCATTGCGTCCTCCGGTAATTTCAACGGTGGCTTCCATATTGGTCATAAAAGGTTTAAATCCGAATTTATCGTAGCGCTGAAGAACGAACCAGATACGGAAAAAAATAAAATCTTTGAATTTAGTGTTCAAAATATCAGCGTTATCCAGTCCAAAGTGATCCTGCACTTTGTAATGCACTACCGCACGATAGCGATCGTAATCAATCTGCAACAATTTTAGTGTGATATGCGTTGCCCATGTATCGTGGACGGTAATCCCCATACCGTTGAAGTTATCCTGAAATCTGTCAAATTTAGGTAGTTTTCCATCAAGGATAGATTTGATCATTTTTTCCTTTTTATTGACTGGATAACATTTATTTTTCCAATCTATATTTACACTAAATGCTTTTTTCAAGATTAAACGTGTACTGTTTTCCGGAGAATTATCATTCAAAATTTGCTCTTTCAACGCCGAATCCAAATGCATACTGGTAAATGCCGCACCGTTTCCGTTCTGCATATGCGTGATCATCTGAGCGATGACATGTCTGTAAGGGCCGTAAATAGAGAATATCCGGGATAAATCGCGGAACTCGTCAAACAAAATGCGGGCACACTCCTGACGGCTTATTTTTTCACTCGCGCCGTGTGAGCTACTGTACATTGATGGTGGTCGGTTAGACGTGGTGAATTTTGTCAGCGTGAAAGGGTTTACTCGCCCGGAGACATGAGCAAGGCGAAACCGTGTCTTTAACTGTTCCGCCGTCAGGTCACCGCATTGCATATCTTTGGCATGGTGATCGTCCATGCGGTTTTGCGTGGTGAACAGCTTGCAGGGTAAGGGTAGTGCGGCCATAATAAAACGCTCCTTGTGTGATACCCGTTTCCAAATAATTTTGGGTATATTGTCCATGACGGTCTTTGTCGGTGAAATAATAAACGATCGCGGGCTGTTTTGTAAAAAGAACGGTCTACGTCAGCAGGCAATTTAGCGCGCTGGCATCTCATCTATTCGTATTTTTTCTTTATCATTTCACCGTTGTCTTTTAAATAATATATTCCACTGTCCATGCGAAAATACAGCCCTGTGTTTTTACTGTATTTTACCATCATCAGAGAATCTTTATCGATACAGTTTGTTTTTGTTTTCATATCCTCAAAGCAAAGCCGGTCATTACCATCTGTTACTTTGTACCCTTCACCAAAATTCCAGAATATTACAGTGAATGATTCATCGTCATCAGGTTTTGGAATGTTGTATTCTTCTTTTAATTTTGATTTGTTTTCCATCCACCAATCTATTCTTCCTTTTTCTGTGAGCGGAAAGGTTTTTACCAGAATGTCACTATAATTATTTTTTTTATGAACTGCGAAAATTTCCACTGGACGTAACGATAGCCAGGTAGTGTAACCAGCAATAATACAGCCAGAAAAGAGTAGTGCATGGACCGTTTTTTTACTTTTTTCTCTCATTACGACCTCCGGTAATCTCAACAGTGGCTTCCATATTGGTCATAAAAGGTTTAAACGAAAATTTATCGTAGCGTTGAAGTAAGAACCAGATGCGAAAAAACGGGAAATACTTGAATTTGACGTTTAATATATCATCATTGTCCAGGCCAAAGTGATCCTGAATTTTGTAATGTACCCGCGCACGATAGCGATCGTTATCAATCTGCAACGATTTTAGTGTGATGTGTGTTGCCCATGTGTCGTGGACGGTAATACCCATGCCGTTAAAATTATCCTGAAGCCTGTCAAATTTTGGCAACTTTACTCTGGATATTGCGTCTCGCAGTTCGCCCTTCTGTTCTGATGGGTAATATTTCTTTTCCCAATCTATCTTTGAGCTAATGGTTTCTTTTAAAATAAGGTATGTACTGTTTTTAGAGTTATCATTCAATACTTGCTCTTTCAATGCCGAATCCAAATGCATACTGGTAAATGCCGCACCGTTGCCGTTCTGCATATGCGTGATCATCTGACCGATCAGATGTCTGTAAGGACCGTAAATAGAGAATGTCCGCGATAAATCGCGGAACTCGTCAAACAAAATGCGGGCACATTCCTGACGGCTTATTTTTTCACTCGCGCCGTGTGAGCTACTGTACATTGATGGCGGTCGGTTAGACGTGGTGAATTTTGTCAGCGTGAAAGGGTTTACTCGCCCGGAGACATGAGCAAGGCGAAACCGTGTTTTTAACTGTTCCGCCGTCAGGTCACCGCATTGCATATCTTTGGCATGGTGATCGTCCATGCGGTTTTGCGTGGTGAACAGCGTGCAGGGTAAGGGGAGTGCGGCCATAATAAAACGCTCCTTGTATGATACCCGTTTCCAAAACGGTGTTGGGTATGTCGTCCTTGATGCTTGTCATCGGTGAAATAATAAGCAGTGGTGGGGTGTTGTGTAAATACAGCTGGCGTCCATAAAAGGTCGCACCATGATGGGGGCACAGAGCGAAGCCTGTGCCTGTTTGCATTACGGTGTCAGCACGGTCTGCATCAGCAGATGGTTTAGTGCGCTGACATCACGTCGGGCGCAATCGGAGAGCGGCGGGCGTTCCTGCTGCGCCAGCTGTTGTTCAATAAAGGCATGGATGCGTTCACGGCGCGGGCCGTGTTCAGCTTCGCCCGCCTGGCGTTTACGCTCCAGCAATGCCTCGATCTCCGCACGCAGCAGCGGGTCACTGACCGTACCCGCCATCAGTCGATCAAAACGCATCGGCGGAACGCCTTTTCCGGCCTCAATCCACTGCACGGCCAGCAGCGGGCGCAGCACGTAAAAGTACTTTTTCAGCCGCACCTGTTCGTCCTGCAGATACCCGCGAAAGTTCTTCTTGGCCATGGCCAGATAGTGATAGCGCGCCCGCAGATCGCTGAAGAAATCCGGCACCAGCCCACGTAACGCCTGTACTGTTTCAGGGTGCTGGCGATAGATGACGGGTGAATCCAGCCACTCCATCAGCGTCGGGTTGGCGGCTTTCAGCAGCCCCAGTGTTTTACGCAGCTCCCAGCCGCAGACATCCAGCTCGCTGTCGATCGGCAGTTCGATAACATCCCGCGGTGGCTCGATGCGCAGATACCACTCGGGCTGATGCACATAGATAAAGCGCACATCGTAATCACTGTCGGGGGAGGAAAATCCCCAGCCCCGGCTGCCGGACTCGCAGGCATACAGCACGCGCACGTGGTGGCGGGCTTCGATCGCTTCTAATGCTGTCAACACCCGCTCACGCATAGCCGGGCTGATCGTTTCTTCCATTTTCATCAGGTTGCTCCTTATCCTTTAACACACACGACCTGACGCAGCGTATGCACAATTTCTACCAGTGATGACTGTGCGGCCATCACGGCATCGATATCTTTATACGCCATCGGGATCTCATCGATGACGTTGCTGTCTTTGCGGCACTCAACGTGGGCGGTGGCGCGCTGCTGGTCGGCCACCGTGAAGCGGTTTTTCGCTTCGGTGCGGCTCATGACCCGCCCGGCGCCGTGGCTGCATGAACAGAAACTCTCTTCATTGCCCAGCCCGCGCACGATAAAGCTTTTTGCTCCCATCGATCCGGGAATAATCCCCATCTCGCCTTTACGAGCTGACACCGCGCCTTTACGGGTCACCAGGATGTCTTCACCAAAGTGCTGTTCACGCTGCACATAATTGTGGTGGCAATTCACCGCCTGCTCTTCGGCGATAAACGGCGTCGACAGTGCCAGGGCCAGTGCCGTCAGCGTCTGCTGCATCATCACCTGGCGGTTGTGACGCGCAAACTCCTGCGCCCATTCCACCGCCTCAATGTAGTCGGCAAAGTGCTGGCTTCCTTCGCTGAAGTAAGCCAGATCGCGGTCCGGCAGATTCGCGATGTGCTGCTGCATATCTTCCCTGGCGAGGGTGATAAACAGGTTACCGATGGCATTGCCGACGCCGCGTGAACCGCTGTGCAGCATCACCCAGACCCGCTGTGCTTCATCCAGGCACAGCTCAATAAAGTGGTTCCCGGTGCCCAGCGTACCAAGGTGGTGGTAATGGTTGGTTTTCAGCAGCGCCGGGTATTTATCGGTGATGCGTTTAAAGCCCGCGTCCAGTACCTGCCAGTGGATATCCACGGCATGCGGTGGCGTATTCCATGCCCCCCGGTCATTACGTGAACGTCCACTGCTGCGACCATGCGGCACCGCACGTTCAATGGCACTGCGGATGCCGAACAGATTATCCGGCAGATCGCTGGCCATTAGCGACGTACGCACTGCCATCATCCCGCAGCCAATATCCACGCCAACCGCCGCCGGGATAATCGCCCCTTTGGTTGGGATCACGCTGCCGATGGTCGAGCCTTTACCGACGTGCACATCCGGCATTACGGCCAGATGGCGGTAGATAAATGGCATCCGTGCCGTATTCAGCAGCTGTTGCTGCGCTTTGGGATCGACGGGGACGCCCTCGGTCCACATTTTTATCATTGCCGCGCCCGGCGCGGTCAGTTGTTGCATACTCATTGTCAGTTTCCTTTGATCTGTACCAGTCCGTTCAGCACCTGGTCCAGGCCGCCGAACACGGAGATTTTATCGATGCGCTCTGCCACCCTTTCCAGGGTTTCCAGCTCTTTCAGACGCAGTGCCACCGGGTTGTTCTCCATCACTTTTGCGGTGTTTAGCAGCGAGCGCGTGGCGGCGGTCTCTTCACGCCGACGGATCACGTTAGCCTGCGCAGATTTTTCCGCTTCCACCAGTCGGGAGAGGATGGTCTTCATCTCTCCCGGCAGGATGATGTCTTTGACACCCACGGATATCACTTCCATCCCCCAGGCGGCGACATTCTGGCGGATCTGCGTACTGACCAGTTCGTCAATCACCTGCTTGTTTTCCAGCAGCTCATCCAGGCTGCGTGTTCCCACCGCTTCCCGCAGCGCAAACTGTAACTCACGGTAGAGGTATTCCAGCGGTTTGGTCAGCTGCCCCCAGGCACTCATCACATCGCTGTAACGCCAGTTGGCAGCAAGGTTAATGCGTAAGCTGACTTTATCGCGCGTCAGGATCTCCTGGCCGCTGACTTCCAGCGCCTGCACGCGGGTATCCACCACGTCGACCTCAACCTGATGATTAAATCGCCAGTAGCCGCGAGTACCCGGTGGCAGCAGCGCCTGCGCCATACCATCCACTTTCAGGATCCCCACATGCCAGGCGGGCACCAGCGCCAGCAGTACCCCGGCGTGACCGGCCACCACGTGCTGGCGCAGTTGGGGTTGCATCAAGCTGGCAACAATGGAGGTCGGGATCGCCACGTCATCGGTGGGCAGCAGATCGACGCGCTGCTCGCTGCCGTTCAGCCACCACAGGCGGCGTGTACCCGGCGGCAGGAGTTCTACCAGCAGGTCATTTTTATAGTGCAGCCCGACGCAGGTTTCAGGCACCGCGACGGTCTGGCAAAACTCGCTCACCCACTGCGGATGGTGCTGCTGCAGGTAGTCCGCCAGCGTGTTATCCAGCGGTTGATTCAGCTCAAAGGTGGCCACCTTGAGCTGACGTCGCCAGTCGCGGAAACGATACTCCCCGGCTGGCAGAATCTGTTGGTATTCGTCGTTCTTTACCAGCAACGCGATATGGCCTTTCCGTATTTTGATGTTGTTAAACATATTATCTCCTTCATTAAGGGTGCACCGCAGAGCACGGGCAGCAGCGTGAAGTCAGGGGGAGCATCTGAGCGGCACCCGAAACTGGCGGTGGCGCGGAGGTGATGCCCCAGACCCGACGCGTTTGCCGGTGCTCCGGGTGGGCTGCTGACTGCACAGCCTGGGTACTGCTAATAGTCTCTTTGGAGAGAGGTGCGAAATCGGGAGTCGAACCCGTTCTGGCCCTGTGCCCTTCGCTCAATGTCTTCATGCTGGCAGAACGCCTGCGGGAAAACGGTCATCCGTTCCCGGTGCGCTGGCGGGGTTCGTAACCCGTGCAATTCCAGCATGTTGACGGGGTAACTGTCATGTTGACGGGGTAACTATTGCCAGAAGCGTGCCAGGTGAAGAAAAATCGCGAATAAAATTATAATATATTGATTATTAATGGATTTATATTTTCAGGAACAAAAGGTATTGCTGGCAGGGGAATACTGAATTTATCCTGTGGGATAAATATTGCGATAAAGGGATAGGGTATGAAGCGCAGAGTCGTGATCGGTATGCTGGGGACCACCCTGGACAAGCGTGGCAAACGGGAAAACCGCTGGAACAAATGGCGGCCCACGCTGGGGCTGTGTATGCAGCCCGATTTGCCCATCGATCGCCTTGAACTGCTGCATCAGCCTGACCGTCAGACGATGGCGCAGCAGATGGCTGAAGATGTGGCGCTGGTCTCAACGGACACCGAAGTGCGGCTGAATCAGATCACCCTCAATGACCCCTGGGACTTCGAAGAGGTGTATACCACGCTGCTCGATTTTTCCCGCCATTATCCTTTTGATACTGAGAACGAAGAGTATCTGGTGCATATCACCACCGGAACGCATGTGGTTCAGATCTGCTGGTTCCTGCTGACCGAGGCGCGTTACCTGCCAGCCAGTCTGCTACAGACCGCGCCCGCCCCGCGTGAACAGGAGAGCGGAAAAACCGAGGGTGTTTATACGCTAATCGACCTCGATCTCAGCCGTTATGCCACGCTGACCAGCCGCTTTATGCGCGAACGTCAGGAGTCGGTGTCGTTGCTGAAAGGCGGGATCTCCACGCGTAATGCGACCTTTAACAACCTGATCGACCAGATTGAGCGTGTGGCGCTGCGCTCGGATGCGCCGCTGTTGCTGACCGGGCCGACAGGAGCAGGAAAATCGTTTCTGGCAGAACGGATTTATCAGCTGCGTCAGTCGCGCCATCGGGTCAGCGGACGGCTGGTCGCTGTGAACTGCGCAACGTTACGCGGCGATAACGCCATGTCTACGCTGTTTGGTCATGTGAAAGGGGCCTTTACCGGGGCATTGCAGGCACGTAACGGGCTGCTGCGTGAAGCGGACGGCGGGATGCTTTTCCTCGATGAAATTGCCGAACTGGGGCTGGATGAGCAGGCAATGTTACTGAAAGCCATCGAAGAGAAACGCTTTCTGCCGTTCGGCGCGGATAAAGAGGTGAGCAGTGATTTTCAGCTGATTGCCGGGACGCATCGCGATATGCGCCAGTGGGTGGCGGAAGGGCGCTTTCGTGAGGATCTCTACGCCCGCATCAATATGTGGAGCTTTACCCTACCAGGACTGGCGGCGCGGCGGGAAGATATTGAACCTAACCTGGAATTTGAACTGTTGCGTTTTGCCAGCAGTGCGCAGTCGCAGGTGCGTTTTGAGCCGCAGGCTCGTCAGCGTTATCTGCAATTTGCCTGCGCGCCTGCTGCCGTGTGGCGCGGGAACTTCCGCGAACTGAGTGCCTCGGTGACGCGCATGGCAACGCTGGCAGACAATGGGCGCATTGAGCTGCCGCAGGTGGAAGAGGAGATTGCCCGCTTACGCGCCAGCTGGCAGCTCGAACCTGCCGTTGTTTTACCGGAAACGCTGGATTTGTTTGACCACAGCCAGCTGGAAACGGTTTTGAAGGTTTGCCGTGAGTCATCTTCCCTGTCCGAGGCCGGACGCACGCTGTTTGCCGTTTCGCGCCAGCAGAAGAAGCAGCCTAATGACGCCGACCGGCTACGCAAGTATCTGGCGCGCTTTGCCTTAGACTGGGAAAGCGTGAAGTCCGGCGGAGTGCCGGAGCGATAACGGCAAGCGAGTGAAGGTGGCAGCCCCGGCGCGTTATATTGCGGGGCTGTGCCGATCGTTTTACGATGCGCTTCAGTGAATTCGGCGGGTAAATTCACCACACTTCATAGTGATCAACATATTTCACGACTTCGCCATTTTTTTGCAAACGATAAGTGCCATCATAGGCCTCGAACATGGCTCCCATGTTTTTACTGTAACTAACCGTGAATACTATGTCCTTTTCAATACAGTTTTTTTTCGTTTTCATATCTTCAAAGCAAAGTCTGTCGTACTTACCCACCTCTTTATAACCGTCACCGAACAGCCAAACATTAAGATAAAATGAACCATCTGGATTTGGATTAGGCACGTTGTATTTTTCTTTTAGCATCTCTTTATTTTTTAGCCACCAAGCTATTCTACCTCTGTCGGTAAATGGAAAGTTTCTGACAAGAATATCACTAAAACTACTGCTTCTATGATGAGCTGCAACAATTTCTACAGGGCGCATCGACAGCCAGTAAAGGTAAACGAGTAGCAGGCCACTCACAAAGAGAAGCGTATAAAATGCCATCTTAGTTTTTGCTTTCATTACGGAATCTCATAATTTTAGTCGTGGTTGTCATAAACGATCCTTGTCTATTTATAACGTTTTATGAGTGACGATCTTGACGTTAGTGATATACGTATTTCACGACTTCGCCATTTTTTTGCAAACGATAAGTGCCATCATATGTTCTGAACACCATCCCCATATTTATGCTGTTGTCGATGGAGAAGATTGCGTCTTTATCGATGCAATTCGCTTTTGTTTTCATATCCTTAAAGCAGAGGCGATCATACTTTTCCTCTTCTTTATAACCGTCACCGAACAGCCAGAAAGTAAGATAAAATGAGCCCTCTTTATCCGGATTAGGCACATTGTATTTTTCATTTAGCATCACCTTGTTTTTCAGCCACCAGTGTATTTTACCTTTATCAGTAAAGGGGAAATTTTTGACAAGAACATCGCTGAAGCCACTGCTTCTGTGATGAACGGCAACGATTTCTAAAGGGCGATGCGAATACCAGAGGAAACAACCGTGCAGAATACCGGCCGCCAGTAGTAGTGTGTAGGCGGTTTTTTTAATATTTATTTTCATTACGGGCTCCCGTAATGTGGGTTGACTTCATAAACAATCCTTGTTTAATCGTTAACGATGATTCTGATCAACGCACAGGCTTGTCCTGTGCGGATGGTTTAATGTCGTTCTTTATTGAATCTGGCAGATAAATTCACCACACTTCATAGTGATCAACATATTTCACGACTTCGCCATTTTTTTGCAAACGATAAGTGCCATCATAGGCCTCAAACATGGTTCCCATGTTTTTGCTGTTGTCGACGGAGAAAACGATGTCTTTTTCGATACAATTCACTTTCGTTTTCATATCTTCAAAGCAGAGTCGGTCATATTTCCCCTCTTCTTTGTAACCGTCTCCGAATAGCCAGACGGTAAGAGAAAATGAGCCGTCTGGTTCCGGATTAGGCACGTTGTATTTTTCCTTTAGCATGGCCTTATTTTTCAGCCACCAGTGAATTTTACCTTTATCAGTAAAGGGGAAGTTTTTGACAAGAACATCGCTGTAACCACTTCTTCCATGATGAACGGCAACGATTTCTACAGGGCGATGCGAATACCAGAGGAAACAACCGTGCAGAATACCGGCCGCCAGTAGTAGTGTGTAGGCGGTTTTTTTAATATTTATTTTCATTACGGGCTCCCGTAATGTGGGTTGACTTCATAAACAATCCTTGTTTTATGTGCTAGCGTGTTTTTGTGAAAAGTACTTTGGAATTAGTTGTAAATATACTTCGCGATTTCACCATTTTCACGTAATCGATATGTTCCATCTTTTACAGTAAACATAACTCCCATATTTTTACTTTCACTTACAGAAAAAACAGCTTCTTTTTCAATGCAGTTGAATTTTGTTTTCATATCTTCAAAACAAAATAGGTCATATTTCCCCTCTTCTTTATAACCTTCGCCAAATATCCAGAAGATAACAGTGGATGAACCATAGGATGAAGGTTTTGGGATGTCATACTGCTTTTTTAACATCGTTTTATTTTCCAGCCACCAGTTTAATTTTCCTTTAAAGGTGAAAGGGAAATTATTTACCAGCACATAACTATGGTTGCCATCCTCATGAACAGCGACAATCTCTACAGGGCGTTGTGACAACCAGTAAAGGTAACCCATTAACAGGCCACTCAAAGAGAGTATTGCATAAAATGCCATCTTAGTTTTTGCTTTCATTACGGACTCCGACAATATCAATAGTGGCTTCCATATTGGTCATAAAGGGTTTAAAACCAAATTTATTGTAGCGCTGGAGTACAAACCAGAGGCGGAAAAAATGGAACTGTTTGAATTTAGATTTAGAAATATCCAGAGTATCCAGGCCGAAGTGGTCCTGCACTTTGTAATGCAACACCGCATGGTAGCGGTCGTTATCTATCTGCAGAGATTTGAGCGTGATCTGCGTTGCCCAGGTATCATGAACGGTGATGCTCATGCCATTAAAAATATCCTGGGTTCGGTCAAATTTAGGGAGCTTTCCTGAAGATATTGCTTTACGTAACTCATCTTTTCGATCAGCGGGGTAGCACTTTTCATCCCAATCTATATTTTCTTTAAAAGCCTTTTCCAATCGTAAACGTGTACTATTTTCCGGAGACCCGTCACGCAAAATCTGTTCTTTCAGCGCCGCATCCAAAATCATACTGGTAAATGCTGCACCGTTGGCGTTTTGCATATGGGTGATCATGTTGCCAATCAGGTGTCTGTAAGGGCCGTAAATTGAAAACGTATGGGACAATGAGCGGAATTCATCAAACATAATCCGGGCGCATTCACTACGGGAAATTGTCTCGCCATCGGTCTCACGACGGGAACCAGCAAACATCGACTGTGGCCGATTGAAGGCGGTAATCTTCTTCAGCGCGTAAGGGTCGACCCGTTCAGATACTGTTGTCAGAAGAAAATTTTTCTTTAACTGCTCCTGGGTTAAATCACCATATTGCATATCCGGGGCGTTATAGTCGTCCATCCGTTTTTGCGTCTTGAACAGAGTGCAGGGCCATTGCAGTGCGGTCATATGAAAACTCTCCTTGTGTTAAACCCGTCATCAATGATTAAGGGTTAAATCTTCCGTTATGATTTTTTTCGCTGAAAATAATAAGCGGTGGCGGAGCGGATGTCAGCACCGCTGGCGGAAATGGATATTTTGCGACGACACCAGTCTCGGTACATTTTGCGTTAAACTGGGCGTGTTGAAGTGATGTGGGTCATCGGATCATAACGGAAGGAGTGGGTTGATTATGCAATTGCAGTTTTTAGGCACCGGCGCCGGAACGCCAAGCCGTGAACGTAACGTCACCAGCATCGCGCTGGATTTGCAGGGCGTGCGTAATGCCACCTGGCTGTTTGACTGCGGCGAAGGGACGCAGCATCAGATCCTGCGCACCCCGATCAAACCGGGCAAGATCGAGAAGATCTTTATCACCCACCTGCACGGCGATCATATTTTTGGCCTGCCGGGGCTGCTGACCAGCCGATCGATGAACGGCTCCACCGATCCGATGACAATTTATGGCCCCTCAGGGCTCAAAACCTTTGTCGACACCGCGATCAGCCTCAGCGGCTCGTGGCTGACTTTCCCGCTGGAGATTGTCGAGATAACGGCGGGTGAAGTGTGCCGTGATGAACATTTCCTCGTCACGGCATACCCGATGACCCACCCGGTTGAGTGCTACGGTTACCGCATTGATGAACATGATAAACCCGGCGCGCTGGATGCGGCGAAGCTGGCGGCAGACGGCGTGCCTGCCGGGCCGTATTTTTATGACCTGAAGCACGGACGCAGCGTCACGCTGGCTGATGGCAGAGTGATTAATGGCTGGGATTATGTCGGCGAGAAGATAAAAGGGCGCAGCCTGGCCATCTTTGGCGATACCGCTCCGACAGCGGCAGCCACGGTGCTGGCAGCGGGCGTCGACCTGATGGTGCATGAGGCAACGCTTGAAGTGGCGATGGAAGAGAAAGCCAACAGTCGAGGGCATTCCACCACGGCGCAGGCAGCAGCAGTGGCGCAGGAGAGTGGGGCGAAACGGCTGATTGTGACGCATCTCAGCTCTCGCTATCTGCGGGCTGACTGTGAAAGGCTGCTGGAGGAGTGTCGGGCGGTATTTCCGCACACCGAGATGGCGCACGATTTCGCGGTGTTTACATTATAAACCCGGGCGAGTTGTGCCTCATAAACCTGGGCGAGGCATGCCCCGCCTCTACAGGGTAGCGCGGGTTTTGTTGGGGTCGGGGTCGGGCATGCCCGACCCGCAGGCCACAACGTTATTCCGGCACAATCCAGCTGACTTTGGAGTAACCGGTGCCCGATGGCACCAGCACTTTTTCCAGCCACGGCAGCACATTTTTCATCTGCTGCTCCAGCTTCCACGGTGGGTTAATCACAATCATCCCGGAGGCGGTCATGCCAAAGCGGTCACTGTCCGGGCGAACGCCCAGCTCAATTTGCAGAATACGGCGAATGCCGGTGGCCTGCAGCTCGTTGAACATACGCTTGATTTGCTGGCGCAGCACCACCGGATACCACAGGGCAAACACGCCCGTACCGAAGCGTTTGTACCCTTCCTGAATACCCTGCACCACGGCCTGGTAATCGCTTTTCATTTCGTACGGCGGGTCAATGAGGATCAGACCCCGGCGTGACGGCGGTGGCAGCTTGGACTTCAGCTGCTGGTAGCCGTCGGCGCGGGCGAGACGTGCACGATCGTCCTTCTGGAATTCACTGCGCAGCATCGGGAAGTCGCTGGAGTGCAGTTCAGTCAGCTGTAACTGGTCGTACTCACGCAGCAGATGGCGTGCAATCAGCGGAGAGCCCGGATAGTAACGCAGCTTGCCACCGGGATTGTAGTTCTTCACCACGCTGATATAAGGCGCCAGCTCTTCCGGCAGATCATCCTGCTGCCAGATGCGTGCAATGCCTTCCAGATACTCTCCGGTACGTTCCGCATGCTCACCGCTTAACAGGTAGCGCCCGGCACCCGCATGGGTATCGAGATAGAGGTAGGGTTTTTCCTTCTCATTCATCGAGCTGATAATCAGGCTCTGCACGGTGTGTTTGAGAACGTCGGCATGGTTGCCGGCATGGAAGCTGTGGCGATAACTGAGCATGTATTGGGATAATCCGGATGGTAAAAACAAGCGTGCCGCCAGTGGGCGGCACAGGTTGCGGTCATTATAGCGAAAACGGCTTAAAAAAGCGCGTTCAGGTCGGAATGTGCTGCCAGAACGGATAGGTAAACAGCAGCAGGTGCAGCATATTAAAGGAGAAATGCACCAGTGTAGCCACCCACAAACGTCCGCTCCACAGCCAGGCAAGGCCGTAGATCACACCGGCCATCGTGGCAAACAGCACCAGCAGCAGTCCGCCGGAAAAATGGGCCAGACCAAACAACAGTGCTGCAATCAGCAGCGCCCGTTTGTCACCCAGCAGCTGGCTTAAACGCTGCTGGATATAGCCGCGAAATAGCGCTTCTTCTGCCAGACAGACAAAAAACAGATTGGCCAGCATAAACGATCCCAGCCACGAAGGCAGATGGGGTTCCACCTTCAGGCCGCCAGCAAAGGTCGCCAACAGCAATAGCAAAGGCATTGACATTAGCAGAACCAGCCACCAGAGCACGTTAGCCGGGGGCTTTGCCGGGCGCTTCAACAGCGTGGGCAGGCAGGCCAGTAACAGAAACGGGATCAGCGCTTTATCAAGGTTGTAGTAAAAGGTAAAGGGCGCACTCTGTGGCCCGGCCTGTTCACCAGAAACAATGATGAGATTATTCACTCCAGGGATCATGTGCAGCATCAGCGCCACTGCGCTGAAAACCAGGATAATTTCACCGGGTAGCGCGAAAGCGTGAGGTTGTTTCTGAACCGCGCAGTACACCGCGACAACACCCATCACCGTCAGTGCGATAATGCCGGGCGGCAGCAGCGTCTGATCCAGCACAGCCAGGACGAGGGCGATCGTCAGTAATATCAGTGAACTGCGCAGATAAAAGGGTAAAAAAAGTAACGAGGCCGCCAGCGTATACCACATAAATAAACTCCCTGTTTGTAACGGAGTAATACGATGTATGAAAGCGGGGGGAGTATGCAATGCTCACCTGAGTGTGGCAATGCGTAAAATGCGGTGAAAAGGGTGGGTAGCACGGGGGGAAAGCCGTTGCCGACACGCTGACCCATTGATTTTCACTACACTTACCCTCATGTTAAAGAAATCGTGCGTGAAAACGCGCCCCATACAACGATTAAAGGACTGCGCTATGACCAATCCGTTACTCTCTTCTTTTACGCTTCCCCCTTTCTCCGCCATTAAACCTGAACATGTGGTCCCCGCTGTGACCCAGGCGCTGGATGACTGCCGTGCGGCGGTAGAACGCGTGGTGGCCCAGGGGGCGCCGTACAGTTGGGATAACCTTGAGCAGCCGCTGGCCGAAGTGGGCGATCGCCTGAGCCGCCTGTTCTCGCCGGTCAGCCATCTGAACTCGGTAAAAAACAGCCCTGAACTGCGCCAGGCGTATGAGCAGGCGCTGCCGCTGTTGTCAGAATACAGCACCTGGATGGGGCAGCACGAAGGTCTGTACCAGGCCTATCGTGACCTGAAAGAGGGCGACAACTTCGCGGCTCTGGATATTGCGCAGAAGAAAGCTATCGATAACGCGCTGCGTGATTTCGAGCTGTCTGGTATTGGTCTGTCGAAAGAGAAGCAGCAGCGTTACGGTGAAATCGCCGCGCGTCTGTCAGAGCTGGGTTCGACCTACAGCAACAACGTGCTCGATGCCACAATGGGCTGGAGCAAGCTGATTACCGATGAAAAAGAGCTCTCCGGGATGCCGGAAAGTGCCCTGGCCGCAGCGAAAGCACAGGCGGAAGCCAAAGAGCAGGACGGCTGGTTGCTGACGCTGGATATTCCAAGTTATCTGCCCGTCATGACCTACTGCGACAACCAGGCGCTGCGCGAAGAGATTTACCGTGCTTACTCCACTCGCGCCTCTGATCAGGGGCCAAATGCCGGGAAGTGGGACAACAGCGATGTGATGGCGGAAGAGCTGGCACTGCGCCATGAACTGGCTCAACTGCTGGGTTTTGCATCCTATGCTGAGAAGTCGCTGGCGACCAAAATGGCCGAAAACCCGGCACAGGTAATTGATTTCCTGAACGGGCTGGCAACACGCGCCCGTCCGCAGGCTGAGCAGGAAGTCGCTCAGTTGCGTGCCTTCGCGAAGAAAGAGCACGGTGTTGAGGATCTGGAGCCCTGGGATCTGACGTACTACGGCGAAAAGCAGAAACAACATCTGTACACCATCAGTGATGAGCAACTGCGTCCGTACTTCCCGGCCCAGCGTGCGCTGGATGGTCTGTTTGAAGTGGTGAAACGCATTTATGGCATCACCGCCAGCGAACGCCACGATGTGGATGTTTACCACCCTGATGTGCGTTTCTTCGATCTGTTCGATGAAAGCGGTGAGCTGCGCGGCAGCTTCTACCTTGACCTGTATGCGCGTGAACATAAACGCGGTGGGGCGTGGATGGATGACTGCGTGGGACAGATGCGTAAAGCCGATGGCACGCTGCAAAAACCCGTGGCCTATCTGACCTGTAACTTCAATCGTCCGGTTAGCGGCAAACCTGCACTGTTCACCCACAATGAAGTCACCACGCTGTTCCATGAGTTCGGTCACGGCCTGCATCATATGCTGACACGCATTGAAACCCCAGGCGTGTCCGGCATCAGCGGTGTGCCGTGGGATGCCGTCGAACTGCCAAGCCAGTTTATGGAAAACTGGTGCTGGGAGCCGGAAGCGCTGGCGTTTATCTCCGGTCATTTCGAAACCGGTGAACCGTTACCTCAGGATCTGCTGGAGAAAATGCTGGCGGCCAAAAACTATCAGGCAGCGCTGTTTATCCTGCGTCAGCTGGAGTTCGGCCTGTTCGATTTCCGCCTGCATGCCGAGTTCGACCCGGCGAAAGGTGCCCGTATTCTTGATATTCTGAAAGAGATCAAAGCGCAGGTCGCCGTGGTGCCTGGCCCATCGTGGGGCCGCTTCCCGCATGCGTTCAGCCATATCTTTGCCGGTGGCTATGCCGCAGGTTACTACAGCTACCTGTGGGCCGATGTGCTGGCGGCAGATGCCTACTCCCGCTTTGAAGAAGAGGGGATTTTTAACCGGGAAACCGGGCAGTCGTTCCTCGACAATATCCTGACGCGGGGCGGATCGGAGGAGCCGATGGAGCTGTTCCGTCGCTTCCGTGGTCGTGAGCCACAGCTGGATGCGATGCTGAAACACTACGGTATCAAAGGGTAAGTCATCAGTGAACATCTGTTTGTTAGATGAAACGGGCGCCGGAAACGGCGCCTTATCTGTTTTAGCTGCCCGCTGGCAGCTGGTGCATGATGAAAACGCGCTGATGGCGCTGGTGCTGACCCCGGAACATCTGGAGCTGCGTAAGCGCGATGAGCCGAAGCTGGGCGGCATCTTTGTTGATTTCGTCTCCGGGGCGATGCTGCACCGGCGTAAGTTCGGCGGTGGCCGCGGTGAGGCTGTGGCGAAAGCCGTCGGTATCAAAAGTGGCTATCTGCCGGATGTGGTGGATGCGACCGCCGGGCTGGGACGGGATGCCTTTGTACTGGCATCGATTGGCTGTCGGGTGCGGATGCTGGAACGTAACCCGGTCGTCGCCGCGCTGCTCGATGACGGTTTACGTCGTGGCTATGCCGATACGGAGATTGGTTTCTGGCTGCGTGAGCGTCTGACGCTGCTGCATGCTTCCAGTCTCAATGCACTGACGGATATCAGCCCTCCGCCTGATGTGGTGTACCTCGATCCGATGTACCCGCATAAGCAAAAAAGCGCGCTGGTGAAGAAAGAGATGCGTGTTTTCCAGTCGCTGGTGGGCCCGGATGAAGATGCCGACGGGCTGCTGCTGCCCGCGCGCCAGCTGGCCAAAAAACGCGTTGTGGTGAAACGGCCTGATTATGCGCCGCCCATCGCCGATGTTGCCACACCGAATGCGGTCACCACCAAGAGCCACCGTTTTGATATTTATTCACCCGTAAATGCCCCACGGGACGACCGGGAAGAAGGGGCGTCCCTGACATAATGGGGCTGATCTTCTTTTTTGGCGTAGCGGCTGACCTTCTTTTTCGGTCAGCCCGCCCGGCACATTAATCTTCGTCTTCGTCGCGCAGCGGTACGATCAGCATATCGATATGCACGGTGTTGATCAGCTGGCGTGCGGAAGACATCAGCTTGCTCCAGAAATCCTGGTGGTGCCCGCAAACCACTAAGTCCACCTGATACTGCTTAATGGCATCGACCAGCACCTGGCCGAGGTCACCGCTACCGCTTAACGTTTCCGCAATCGGATAGCCCGCGCTGTTGGACAAATCCGTCAGTGCAGTGTGCGTCTCTTCAGAAATACGTTTTTGCATATCCCCAAGGTTGACGTCAATCAGGCCGGTGTAGAGGTCTGAATAGTTCACATCAACGTGGATCAGGGACACCTTCGCATCGTAAGGTCGTGCCATCGAAACCGCTTTGTCGACCAGCAGTTTACTTTCCGGCGAGAGATCGACGGCAATCAGAATATGTTTATAGGCCATTTGAATACTCCTTTTCACGTAAGTGTTGAGAGTGAGTATAGCGAAAAATGTTACCGGGTGTTGTGGCATGCGGCGGCGTTTGCGAGGGCGATCAACATGAATTTTTGTCCCTTTGCTGGTGGACGCAGTAAACATCGCTGGAAAAAATTTAAACATATCTCCTACACTGATAATTGACGGCAGCAAAAGCGTTATGTGGCGTCAATCGGCATGCAGCAATCATCTTAATAATAAGGTTGGCGAAACCATCGTGGGGCGTATCCGGCTTTGCCCGGGTTATGCATTTCCGTGATGAGTGGCCGGGAGGGGATCATGATCAGCACCATTGCGCTTTTCTGGGCTCTTTGTGTCGTTTGTTTGGTGAATATGGCGCGCTATTTCTCTTCACTGCGGGCGCTGTTAGTGGTGCTGCGTGGATGCGATCCGTTGCTGTATCAGTATGTAGATGGCGCTGGATTCTTTACGTCTCATGGGCAGCCGAGTAAACAGGTGCGGCTGATCGGGTATATCTGGGCACAGCGTTATCTTGATCATCACGATGATGAATTTATCCGACGCTGCGAGCGCGTTCGTGGGCAGTTTTTATTAACCAGTTCACTCTGTGGGTTGGTGTTTATCAGTCTTATTGGGCTGGCCATCTGGCATTAAAAAAGGCGCCCCTGATAAGGGGGCGCCTTCTGGATGAATCATGCGTTCTATCGGGCGGACCTTTTTCGGTCCACCCGCTGCGCATCAAATCAGCTTCAGTGCCAGCCAGTACAGGCTACCGGAAAGGACAATCGAGACCGGCAGGGTGAAGACCCACGCCAGCAGGATGTTCTTAATGGTGCGCCCCTGCACGCCGCCGCCGTCAACCAGCATCGTACCGGCAACGGAAGAGGAGAGGACGTGGGTGGTTGAAACCGGCATCCCGGTATAACTTGCCACACCGATTGAGACGGCTGCCGTCATCTGAGCAGACATCCCCTGTGCGTAAGTCATGCCTTTTTTACCGATTTTCTCACCGATAGTGGTGGCAACACGACGCCAGCCAACCATGGTACCCAGTGACAGCGCCAACGCGACGGCCAGGATAATCCACACCGGAGCATACTCAATGGTGTTGAGCAGGTCGCCCTTCAGCTTGTTGAGGAAGCGTTTGTCGTCAGGCTTGGTTTCCGGCAGCTTGGCGGCTTTCTCTGCGGTGTCTGAGATACACATCAGCAGGCGACGCAGCTGGCCGCGCTGTTCCACGCTTAACGCATCATAGCTGGAGAGGTTGTTCAGCAGACCCTGAGCACGCTGGATGGCAGGCAAAGCACGCGCCGCATCACAATGGAACTCATGAGGACCTGTTGGCACCTCTTCCGGCGTTGGCAACGCAGGCGGTGACATCTCGATGATATGCTTCAGCGAGGTGGCATGCTGCTGGTAATACTGTTCCAGATGGTTGACCGCATCGCGGGTGCGAGTGATGTCATAACCGCTGGAGTTCATATTGACCACAAAGCCTGCCGGTGCAACGCCAATCAGTACCAGCATAATCAGGCCGATACCTTTCTGGCCGTCGTTTGCGCCGTGCGAATAGCTGACGCCAATCGCCGAGACAATCAACGCGATACGGGTCCAGAACGGTGGCTTTTTCTTGCCATCGATCTTTTCACGCTCGGCTGGAGTCATATGAATCCGCTGACGTTTTTTATTCCCGCTCCAGAAGCGGCGCAGGATAAACACCAATCCACCGGCAATCACTAAGCCGACAATCGGTGAAATAATCAACGACATAAAGATACCGATCATTTTGGGAATGTTCAGCGCATCCACCACCGAGGTGCCAGTCAGCAACGCGTTGGTCAGGCCGATACCAATGATGGCACCAATCAGAGTATGAGAGCTGGAAGCCGGTAACCCGAAGTACCAGGTGCCGAGATTCCATATAATAGCGGCAAGCAACATGGAAAAGACCATGGCCAGCCCGTGAGCCGATCCCACATTCAATAGCAGATCGGTGGGTAGCAGATGGACGATAGCGTAAGCCACGCTTAAGCCGCCCAACAGTACACCAAAGAAGTTGAACACCCCTGCCATGACAACCGCTAACTGCGAGCGCATTGCACGGGTATAGATCACGGTAGCGACTGCATTGGCCGTGTCATGGAAGCCATTGATTGCTTCGTAGATCAAGACAAACAACAGAGCGAGTACCAGTAACAGGCCGGTATGAAAATCAAGACCAGCAAACAGATGTAGCATAAGCGTTACGCCATTTTGGAGGACATGAACGCGGCGCATTATCAGCGACAAACCGCACCCGGGGAAAGGGAAATATAGACTTTTTTTGACAGTAACGTGTCAATGTGATGACAGTTACGGGTGAAAAGACTAAAAAATCATAAAGTTACAAAATGTTTCAACCCCGATTGGGGCCTGAAGCTGGTATCCCCGCCCCCAACTCACTACAATCAGCGTTTTTGAGAGTCGGCGCGGAGTGTGTGGTGGAAAAGTTTGACGTTATCGTAGTAGGCGCAGGCGCAGCGGGTCTGTTTTGTGCAGCCCAGGCGGGGCAAAAAGGGCTGCGGGTGCTGCTGATTGATAATGGCAAAAAAGCCGGGCGTAAAATCCTGATGTCGGGCGGCGGACGCTGTAATTTCACCAACCTTTACACCGAACCTGCGGCTTACCTGTCGCATAACCCGCATTTTTGTAAATCAGCGCTGGCGCGTTATACCCAGTGGGATTTTATCGATCTTATTAACCGTCACGGTATTGCCTGGCATGAGAAAACCCTGGGACAGTTGTTCTGTGACGACTCTGCCCAGCAGGTGGTTGACCTGCTGCTGAAAGAGTGTGAGAACGGGCAGGTCACATTACGCTTGCGCAGTGAGGTGGTGTCCGTCACGCGTGACGACAGCGGCTACACGCTGCAACTGAACGGCACAGAGGTACAGGCAGAGAAACTGGTGATCGCCAGCGGTGGATTGTCGATGCCGGGGCTGGGTGCGTCGCCGTTCGGCTATAAAATGGCTGAACAGTTTGGCCTGAAGGTGTTTCCCACCCGCGCCGGGCTGGTGCCGTTTACCCTGCATAAACCGCTGCTGGAACAGCTTCAGACACTATCCGGCGTCTCGGTGCCATCGGTACTCACCGCCGAAGACGGCACGGTATTTAAAGAAGCGCTGCTGTTTACCCATCGTGGCCTGTCTGGCCCGGCGGTCCTGCAACTCTCCAGCTACTGGCTACCGGGTGAATTTGTCACCGTTAACCTTTCCCCAGGCCAGGACATTGACGCGTTTATTAATGATGAGCGTAACAGTCATCCTAATCAGAGCCTGAAAAACACCCTGGCAAAACTGCTGCCGAAACGTCTGGTTGAGTGCCTGCAACTGCTGGGGACCGTACCGGAGTACACGCTGAAGCAGCTGAACAGCCGTCAGCAGGCCGATCTGGCGACTGCGCTGCACCAGTGGCGCGTGCAGCCTAACGGAACCGAGGGCTACCGCACCGCCGAAGTCACGCTGGGCGGCGTCGATACCACCCAGCTGTCATCGAAAACGATGGAGGCGCGTGATGTTCCAGGGCTCTATTTTATCGGTGAAGTGGTGGATGTGACCGGCTGGCTGGGAGGCTATAACTTCCAGTGGGCATGGAGTTCCGCATGGGCATGTGCGCAGGCGCTGTGAGTGAGTATGACGTCATCATCCTGCGCATTGCTGTCTTATTTACTGCGCTGTCAGAGTGAAATTCGGATGGCGGCCTGCCAGCAGCAACAGGAACTCATATTCAACCTGACTGAGTAGCGCCGGCTTACTGGCGGCCTCTTTCGTTTGCCAGACACGCAGGCTGAGGTTAAAGCGCTCGGCGGCGCCTTCCTGAGAAAGACCGGCGGCGAGGCGAAGTTCACGCACGTTAGTCATGACTGGCACGGGGCGCTGTGATGTGCGGGTTGGCATAGGCGTTTCTCATTATTGTACGGGGCCACCAGGGTGGCCGGGATTAAACGAAAGCAGCCTTTATCTGAAGAACGACATCACGGTGTCAGTCGGCTACAAGCTGAAATCAGAATGTCTAAATGTGGCTGGCATGCTGACAAAACCACGTATCTGTAAGAGTTTTCCCTGGTGTTGCAGGTATTAAAAATCCCCGGTGTTGCATCTTTTTTATAATCAATCGTAGAACTTTAAGTAGCGCGCTATTTAATCGCACATTATGTTTCTGATTTCATTGTGGCACTGTTTAGAAAAAAGAGAAGGGAATTTTGATTAAATGTATGCATCGTTAAAGTAGCGGAAATTTATCAAAAACGAGGGCATAAAATGCCAGGCCGCGCCGTGCATAGCCTGGAAGGGGAAGTGAATCTTTAATCGTTTTTTCCTTTCTGACTGATAGGGCACACAACGCTTCGGTGGCCCTGTTTTTTTCAGCTCAATACTAATACTGCACAATCGTTGGTTCGCACTGCACCGGGAAGTTCAGCGAGTTGGCAATATAGCAAAGCGAATGGGCCCGGTGATGCAGCATGCGCGCCAGCTCCGGGTCGCCTGAGGAAATGCTCACCTGCGGTTTTAGCACAATGCGGGTAAAGCAGCCTGTCTTGCCTTCCACCATTGTTCCCTCCGCGTCATCCCGGTAAGCCTGGACAATAATTCCGGCTTCAGCGCACAGGTGCAGATACCATAATTTATGGCAGGCCGAAGCCGAAGCAACCAGCAGATCCTCAGGGTTCCATCGTGTGGCATCGCCCAGAAATGCCGGATCGGATGAGCCTGCAATCGGTGCTTTCTCGCCCGCACTCATCTGGTAGTCGCGGTCGTATGCCTTGTAGGATGCGGTGCCCTGTCCTTTATTCCCTGTCCATTCAACCGAAACCTGATAGTGATGTTCACGTTGTGCCATGTTGCTTGCTCCTGAGGGAAATGCGGATAACCGCTCACGTTGATTGTGCAAGTAAAGCAGATGGTATACCATTATTCCAACTGTTTTGTTGAGAATACACTGATGCTGACTAAACCAGGCTCCACGGCAGATGTTATTGCAGCCTCCCTGCGCGACATGATCAATCAGGGCGAACTGCCTGATGGCGCACGCTTGATCGAACGTGAACTGGCCAGTCAGTTTGCCGTCAGCCGCATCCCGCTGCGTGAGGCCATCCAGCAGCTTGAACGCGAAGGAATTGTTGAAACGCAGCGTAACCGAGGTGCTGCTGTCAGAGCCCTAACCGTCGATGATGTGAATGAGATCTACACGCTGCGTGCGCTGCTGGAGGGGGAGGCGATTTATCACAGCGTGATCCACCGCGACGAAGAGACGCTGGCGCGTGTCAGACTGGTTCATCAATTACTGGAGAGTACGGTGAGCGTGCAAAAGCAGGGAGAGCTGAACCGCGAGTTTCACACCCTTCTTTATCGCGGCTGTCATAACGGCAGGCTGTTGAAAATGATCGCAGAGTTATGCGCGCAGATTGAGCGCTACGAATATCTGCAACGCCGACTGCTGGCGGATACTCCCGCGTTCCAGCATGAACATGCCGCCATTCTTGATGCGTATGCGCGCGGGGATGCGCAGCAGGCACGCGAGGAAACCATCAGGCATATTGAGTCTGCCCGGCAGGTGGTACTGACACGAATCTCCCTTCAATAACCCCTGACGTTGATAGTCAGGGGCATTGATGGTTTAAACGATATTGTGCAGTATCGCCAGACTAGCCCTGGCGGTCTGCCTGCATCATCGTCTTATCACCAAATTTCTGCAAATCGCGGTACAGGCTTGCCATATACAGCACGATCACCACAGAGAAGGGTAAGCCACAAATCACGACAGCGGTTTGCATGGCGCTGAAGCTGCCAGCATACAACAGGCCTGCACAGACTAACGTGGTGACAGAAGCCCAGAAAATGCGTAGCCAGGCAGGTGCATCATCGTCATTGGTTCCCCCCTTGCTGGATAGATTAGCAATCATCAGCGTGCCTGAATCGACAGGTGTCAGGAACAGCACAAAACTGATGACAATAGTGAAACCCGCAGTGATTTTAGTGAAGGGGAGGTATTCGAAAAGTTTGAAAACCGCCATAGGGTGATCTTTCAACGCAACCTGACCCAGAATTTTATCTGAATGCTCCAGCACAAGACTGATCGCGGTATTGCCGAAAATAGACAGCCAGGCGAGGGTGAAGCCTAACGGGATCAGCATGACACCCAGGATAAGCTCACGGATGGTACGTCCCTTTGAGATACGGGCAATAAACAAGCCGACAAACGGTGCCCAGGCAACCCACCACGCCCAGTAGAAAAGCGTCCATGCACCCTGCCAGCGACGCGCTTTGCCATAGAGATACACATCAAAACTCTTCCCGACAATCGATGTCAGGTAATCGCCCGTATTCTGAAGCATCCCGTTGATCAGATTGAGCGTTGGGCCGGTGACGAAGACGAACAGCAACAGTAAGCACAGGAAGCCAACGTTGATGTTAGAGAGCATCGCGATGCCTTTCTCGACGCCGGTGACGGCGGCTAGCGTTGCCACAATCATCATCACAACAATCAGTATCAACAGCACATGTGGCGTTTGTGGGATATCAAACAGATAGTGCAGGCCGGAGTTCACCAGCAATGCCCCGATACCGAGGTTAGTGACCATCGAAATCACGGTGACCAGAATGCCAAAGCTGTCGACTAAATGCCCGGCCCAGCCGTGAACCCTCTCACCAAAAATAGGGTAAAGGGCCGAACGCAGCGCCAGAGGCAATCCGCGGCAGTAAGCAAAATAGGCCAGTGCTGTGGCGATGAGCGCATACAGCGCCCAGCCGTGAAGGCCCCAGTGCAGGAATGTAATCGCCATGGCCTGACGGGCGGCCTCAGGCGTTCCCCCCTGGCCTTCTGGCGGTTGCAGAAAGTGGTCCAGTGGCTCATAGGCACCGTAATACACCAGTGCGATTCCAATACCCGCTGAGAAAAGCATGGCAATCCATGAAGGATAACTAAACTGCGGTGCTTCCCCCTCCTCGCCCAGTCTGATGTGTCCGAAGCGGGAAAGGGCAAGCCAGAATACAAAAATCATGCACGCGATCATCAGCAGCATGTAGTACCAGCCAAACACATCCGCCATCCAGATTTGGGCGCTGTTAAGCCATTGATGGCTTCCGGTAGGAAACATCACCACCAGCAGTCCTAACAGCAGGATAACGACAGCAGAGCTAAAAAAAACGGGAGCATTCAGTCTGATCGGTGCATGGCCGACCGGTTTTGGCGCGATCTCAGTCATATGAACAGTTCCATGGTGTAAAGCGTAAAATCCATCTTATAAAGACATGGTCATTAACATTTAATAACCACGTCTTTGACATTTTCGTAGCATAATGTAGATTGATTGAACGTTCAATCAGTGAATTTTAAATGTGTGGTCGCTGCCACCTGGAGTTGAAATGTCCCGTAAAGCCATACCTGAACAACGCAAAGAGCAGTTGATCACTGCGGCCTTCGAAACCATAGGTGACGTCGGTTTAGCGGGTGTGACGTTATCTCAGGTCGCCAGCCAGGCAGGGATGTCTACGGGTATTGTCAGCCACTACTTTGGCGACAAAGACGGTTTGTTAAACGCCACGATGCGCCGCATCCTGTGCGACCTGCACGATGCAGTGGCTACCTGCCGGAGTAGCGCGCAGGACACCCCTGAAGCGCAACTGTTCGCCATTATCGAAGGCAACTTTCACCGCAGCCAGACCAGCGGAACATCAATGCGTGCCTGGCTTGATTTCTGGGCAGCAAGTCTGCATCAGCCCGCGTTACGTCGTTTGCAGCGGGTCAACGATCACCGACTGTATTCCAACATTTGCTGCCAGTTTCGCCGCTGTTTACCGCAGGACGAAGCACGCAGAGCTGCCCGAGGCCTGGCGGCAATGATTGACGGATTATGGCTACGCGGTAGCCTGGCTGGCATCGATTTTAATGCACGGAAGGCATGCGAAATTGCCTTCGACTATGTTGAAAATAAGCTAAGTAACAGAATCTGAATCCCCAAGCCAACTGACAAAAGGAACCGTACTGATGGCGAAACTCCCCCTGCAACAACTTTATATTGATGGTCGTTTGACTGACGCCAGTGGCCCAGAGACGTTTGAAACGATCAACCCGGCAAACGGTGAGGTGCTGGCTGAGGTGCAGCGCGCAACCGAGGACGATGTTGAACGAGCGGTCACGAGTGCAGAACGTGGCCAAAAAATCTGGGCCTCAATGACCGGAACGGAGCGTTCACGTATTTTGTTACGTGCCGTAGACATCCTGCGTGAACGCAATGATGAGCTGGCCCACCTGGAGACGCTGGATACCGGCAAGCCTTTCTCTGAAACTTCGGTTGTCGATATCGTCACGGGCGCGGATGTGCTGGAGTATTACGCTGGCCTGGCAACATCCATTGAAGGTGAGCAGTATCCGCTACGCGATAGCAGCTTCTTCTATACGCGGCGTGAACCGCTGGGCGTGACGGCCGGGATCGGTGCCTGGAACTATCCGATCCAGATTGCGTTGTGGAAATCGGCCCCCGCGCTTGCCGCAGGTAACGCGATGATTTTCAAACCTAGCGAAGTGACTCCGCTGACCGCACTTAAACTGGCTGAGATCTACACGCAGGCGGGTCTGCCAGATGGTGTATTTAACGTGGTTCAGGGGGCAGGGCGTTTAGTCGGTGAATGGTTAACACAGCACCCACGTATTGAAAAAATTTCCTTCACTGGCGGTATTGAAACCGGTAAGAAAGTCATGGCCAGCGCGGCGGCTTCATCGCTTAAAGACGTCACGATGGAGTTGGGCGGCAAGTCACCGCTGCTGATTCTGGCCGATGCTGATATCGAACTGGCCGCAGACATCGCAATGATGGCGAATTTCTACAGCTCCGGGCAGGTGTGTACCAACGGGACACGCGTGTTTGTGCATCGTTCACAGAAAGCCGCACTGGAAAAGGCGCTGGAAATTCGCGTTAAGCGTATTCGCATGGGGGAACCAATGGATCCCCGCACCAATTTCGGTCCGCTGACCAGTTTTTCCCATATGGAAAATGTCCTGCGCTATATCGACAGCGGCAAAGCGGAAGGGGCACGTTTATTGTGCGGTGGTGCGCGCGAAACATCAGGCATTTTTGCACAAGGTGCTTACGTTCAGCCGACGATTTTCACCGACTGCGAAGATCATCACACCATCGTCAAAGAAGAGATTTTTGGGCCGGTCATGAGCATTCTGACCTGGGACGATGAGCAGGAAGCCATTGACCGTGCGAACAATACCCACTTTGGCCTGGCGGCAGGTGTCATCACACGCGATCTGGCAAAAGCTCACCGCACCATTCATCAGTTAGAAGCCGGTATCTGCTGGATCAACAGTTGGGGAGAATCGCCTGCGCAAATGCCGGTAGGCGGCTACAAACAATCCGGTGTTGGACGTGAAAATGGGATAAGCACGCTCGCCCATTACACGCGTATCAAGTCAATCCAGGTTGAGTTGGAACGCTATCAATCTGTTTTTTAAATAAGGACATTGAGGTTTTTATGACGACTATCAGGGAATATGACTACATCATTATTGGTGCGGGTTCAGCGGGTAACGTACTGGCGACGCGCCTGACAGAAGACGCTGATGTCAGCGTGCTGTTACTGGAAGCCGGAGGCCCGGACTACCGTCAGGACTTCCGTACGCAGATGCCTGCGGCACTGGCTTATCCGTTACAGGGACGGCGCTATAACTGGGCCTATCTGACCGATCCAGAACCCTTTATGGACAACCGACGCATGGAGTGCGGTCGTGGTAAAGGGCTGGGCGGATCGTCGCTGATCAATGGGATGTGTTACATCCGTGGTAATGCCATGGATTATGACGGCTGGGCGAAACAGAAAGGTCTGGAAAACTGGAGTTATCTTGACTGCCTGCCGTACTTCAAAATAGCGGAACGCCGCGATATTGGCGGCAATGATTATCATGGTGACTGTGGTCCGGTCAGCGTGACTACGCCAAAACACGATAACAACGTGCTTTACCACGCAATGGTTGAAGCGGGTGTGCAGGCAGGTTATCCGCGTACTGACGATTTAAATGGTTACCAGCAGGAAGGTTTTGGCCCGATGGATCGCACCGTAACGCCACATGGGCGTCGTGCGAGTACCGCACGGGGCTATCTGGACATGGCGCGTCAACGTCCAAACCTGACGATTGAAATCCATGCCGTGACCGATCGTATTTTGTTTGAGAACAAACGGGCGACCGGAGTGGCCTGGCTACAAAAAGAGATCCCGCACTCGGCACGTGCGCGACGTGAAGTGTTGCTTTGTGCGGGGGCGATTGCTTCTCCGCAAATCCTGCAACGCTCAGGCGTTGGCCCGGGTGAGCTGTTAAAAAGCCTGGATATTCCAGTTGTTCACGATCTGCCCGGTGTTGGCGCAAACTTGCAGGATCATCTGGAAATGTATTTGCAGTATGAGTGCATGCAGCCCGTTTCGCTGGTTCCTGCGCTGAAGCTGCATAATAAGCCGTTGATTGGTGCGGAGTGGATGTTTATGGGGAGGGGTATTGGTGCCAGTAACCATTTTGAAGCGGGCGGATTTATTCGCAGCCACGAAGAGTTTGAATGGCCAAATATTCAATATCATTTCCTGCCGATCGCGATTAACTATAACGGCTCGAATCCGATTAAAGTCCATAGCTTCCAGGCACACGTAGGTTCGATGCGTTCAATGAGTCGTGGCCGTGTGCAGGTCACCTCGAAGAACCCGCATGACCATCCGAGTATCCTGTTTAACTATATGTCCCAGGATCAGGACTGGCGTGAATTCCGTGCGGCTATTCGCCTTACGCGTGAAATCATCCAGCAGCGTGCGCTGGATCCTTATCGTGGCAAGGAAATTTCGCCGGGTGCGAGCTGTCAAAGTGATGCCGACCTGGACCGTTTTGTCCGCGAGCATGCTGAAACGGCCTATCACCCCTCCTGTTCGAATGCGATGGGTTATCATGAAATGGCCGTGGTTGGACATGATGGCAAAGTGCATGGCATGGAGAACCTGCGCATCGTGGATGCCTCCATTATGCCGCGCATCACCACCGGAAACCTTAACGCGCCAACGATCATGATCGCTGAAAAAATAGCCGATATGATCCGTGGGCGTCCGCCACTGGCCCGTAGTGACGTTCCGTACTATGTGGCTAATGGTGCACCTGTACGGCGTGTTCGGGATTAAATAAGCGTATTCAAAGTAACGTGTTCACAGAACGCTTCCGACCTGTAAAGGCGGGAGCGTTCTGCTGTCCGGGGCGGCAATAAAACACCGTCGCCGCCATTCGTATTGCATTCCGCGAGTCCGGCCTCTCAGGCAGGGAGTGTACGTCCTTTGCGCTTCACTGACATCGCATAGCCTGCCGCTGAACAAACCGCGATAAACCACGGGATGAGCTGCACCAGCTTCGAGTCGCTGCCGCTCAGAATTTGCAAATTGTTGATCACCAGAATAATAGTGACTGACATCGCCGTCATGGCCAGCAGTGGTGCCCAGAAGACCTGCCAGGCGCTATTATTGTGGTGCTCTAAACGGCGGAAGAACAGGATCACCGCCGCCGATACACCCACCTGCAATACCAGAATCGACAGCGTGGCGATCGCCGATCCAAAGGCAAAAATCTGTGCCATTGGGTCAAGGTCGATGCTGCCCATGCCCACCAGCATCATCAGTAGGATCACGCTGTGCACGTGGCTGGCTTTGTGCGGTGTGCCGTTGGTCGGATGTGTCTCGCACAGCTCTTTCCAGATCAGGCCATCACGGCTGATACTGAAAATGTAGCGTGAAATATTATTATGAAATGCCATCGCTGCCGCGAACAGGCTGGTGATCAGCAGCACCGACATGGTCTCCACCGCCCACTGGCCGACATACTGACGGGTAATATCAAAGACGAAGTTGCCGGGGTCTTTACGCGCAATCTCCACCAGCTGATCGATGTCATACGCCTGCACCAGCGCCCAACTGGTAAAGCAGAAAAAGACGGTGATCAGCAGCAAAGCACAGATCGTGGCACGCGGTACGGTTTTATGCGGATCGCGGCACTCTTCGGCATAGATGGCAGTGGATTCGAAGCCGATAAACGAGGCAATCGAGAACATAAAGGCAATGCCGAGGTTACCCTGCATAAACACGGAAGGTTCAAACGAGCTGATATTGAGATCGCCGGATTTTTTGATCAGTAGCATCACATCGGTCAGCAGGACGATAGCCACTTCTGCCACCATCAGCACGCCCAGCAGCTTACCGCCCACCTCCACGCGCTTAATGCCCAGCACCCAGGCAATCACCACAAACAGCATACTCAGCGCCCACCAGGGAATATGCACGCCCAGATGCTGCTCAACAAACAGCTGGCTAAAGAAGCCGAGCATCGCCACCACGGCCGTTTGCACCGAGAAGTAGGCGATCAGTGCCAGCACTGAGGCCGACGCCCCCCAGTTTTCCCCCAGCCCTTTCGAAATATAGGTATAGAACGCGCCCGCGTCGCTGACATGGCGGCTCATGGCGATATAGCCGACCGAGAAGATCATCAAAATGGCGCAGGCCATAATATAGATCACAGGAATACCGCCGCCGTTCCCGGTGAACATAGCCACCGGAAGTCCGCCGACCACGCCGGTCAGGGGAGAGGCTGCCGCCACAACAAAGAAGACCAGGGAAAATAAGCCCAGGGTATTTTTTCTTAAACCGGTAGAGTTGCTCATCGCCAGCGCCTTAGATGACAGTGAAATCGTACTCAGGAAGTGTTCTTCCGAGGCCAGGTACTGCTGGCATCATTTATCAGTGACGGCGGGTGCGGATAGAAAAAATCGGACAGCACCAGGGTGCAACAGTCGCACTGTTTTAGTGCTACTTCACGCTAACCTGGCGCTAACTTTTCGCCCTTAGTGATAACGAATACGCTCGCCCCACGCACCGAGCAGGGTCTGACGCTGATAGTCGAGTGGTGTGGTACTGATCAGCTTTTTAAACTCGCGCAGGAAGTGCGACTGGTCGCTGAAACCGAGGTCGAGCGCCAGGTCAGAAAACGACACCGGCCCTTGCTGGTGCAGGGAATGCAGTGCCGCCTGGCAGCGCATAATGCGGCCAAACGCCTTGGGTGACATGCCAGTATCCTGACGAAACTGGCGCTGAATGGTGCGGCAGGTATAGCCGGTTAACGCCTCCAGATGCTCCACGCGGATATTGCCTTTCTGTTGCAGGATGGTATGAATGATCGTTGCAGTGACCAATGACGTTTTGCGTACCAGGCGCGGAGTGAAATGGGTGTTAAACAGGGCGATCTGCTGTAAAAACAGTGGGGTACGCAGGATTTGTTCGCAGGCCTGGCGTGCATCCGGCACCACATCGAAGAAGTTAAACTCACGATCTGTCAGCTCCTCTGCCATCACATCGAGAAAATCCGGGGTCACTCCCGGCGCAAAGCGCACGCCAAAATAGCGGTGGTTGCGGTTCAGCGCAGCACTGCGTGCCGCAAGCGTAGTACCGCACACTCTCGCCACAGGATGCGTAGCATCACAGTCAAACACGATATCCACGCAGCCATCCGGCACTGCCAGCGTCAGGCTGGCCGACTCGGCGACTTCAAAGCTATAGAAATGGGAAATCGCCGGGTGGCTGCTGGCCTTCAGTGAGTAGTGTTTGGCTGCACTGAGAACAAACCAGGGTTGCTGCGGTTGAATATCGGCCGCCGAATGTGAAGCCAGAGTGTTTGACATAAGACGAGTCCTGCAACAGGGATGACAAACTCTCACTGCAATTCGGGTGCCACTTTCCGTTTGTCGATTCGCCCTCATGTCGCAAAAGTTCAATACAGGCCGGAAGATCCCTCGTTATTTTCATGGTGTAGCGCAACGTCGACCGCGCAACGTCATTCACTCATTTAACGGGGTAACCGGCATGTCTGACTCAACTAAAATCGATTTCATCTACCTTTCAGAACCGGACATGATCCGCGCCGGGGTCACCGATATGCCCGCCTGCGTGGATACGATGGAAGAGATGTTTGGCCTGCTGTATCAGGGCGACTATCGCATGGCAGGATCGAACAACGACTCGCACGGTGCGATGGTCACCTTCCCGGAGGACTCACCGTTCCCGACCATGCCGAAACCCACCGCCGATCGCCGTTTAATGGCGATGCCTGCCTACCTGGGCGGCAGTTTTTGTACCGCTGGCGTCAAATGGTACGGCTCGAATATTGCCAACCGCCAGAAAGGGCTGCCGCGTTCCATCCTGATGTTCACGCTGAACGATGCCGATACAGGCGCCCCGCTGGCGCATATGTCCGCCAACCTGCTTTCGGCCTACCGTACAGGCGCTGTCCCTGGCGTGGGCGCCCGCCATTTAGCGCGCAAAGATGCAAAAGTGATTGGTCTGCTGGGGCCTGGCGTGATGGGCAAAACCGCCGTCGCGGCGTTTATCGCCGTCTGCCCGCTGATCGACACCATTAAAATCAAAGGACGCGGGCAGAACAGTCTGGACACCTTTATCTCCTGGATCACCGTGACGTTCCCGCAGATCACCACCATTGAGGTGGTCGACAGCCTGGAAGCGGTGGTGCGCGGGTCGGATATCGTCACCTATTGCAGCTCTGGCGAAGTGGGCGACCCGTCTACCTACCCGCTGGTGAAACGTGAATGGGTAAAACCCGGTGCATTTCTGGCGATGCCTGCGTTGTGCAATATCGATGAAGGCATGGAACAGGCCGATGTCCGCAAAGTGCTGGATAACACGGGGCTCTATCACGCCTGGTATGAAGAAGTGCCCAAACCCGCGCATCACACCATCCCGGTGATTGGCGTGCGCTTTATGGACATGGTGGCGGAAGGCAAGCTGACCCACGCGCAGTTAGAAGACATCGGCAAGATTGTCGCCGGAGATGCACCCGGCCGTCAGAACGACGACGAGATCATCATTATGTCGGTGGGCGGGATGCCGGTAGAGGACGTGGCGTGGGGCACGGTGGTTTACCGCAATGCGCTGGAGAAAGGTATTGGCGTGAAGCTGAATCTGTGGGAAACCCCAGAATTACATTAATCCTCGTCATCCTTGACGCTGCAACGGCGTTGGCTGCGCACATTCACCCCGGTCACTTACCTGAGTAAGCTCCCGGGGATTCATGTCCTTGCCGCCTTGTCGCAACGCCAATGATTTAGAGGATGGTCTGCATATATCAAAAGGAAGAAAAATGACTCAGATAACCAAAGTAAAAACCGGATCGATTTTTGAAGAGAAGGCCAGCTACTCGCGCATTGTGGCAGTGGATAACTGGATTTTCGTGTCGAACACCGCCGGACGTAACCCGCAAAGCAAAGAAATTCCTGAGGATATCAGCGAACAGACGCATCAGGTGTTCGCCAATATCGAACAGGCACTGGCAGCCGTAGATGCCTCGCTGGCCGATGTGGTGATGTCGCGCGTCTTTATTCAGGACCCGCAGGACGTGCCGACGGTGATGGCGATTATTGGCGACAAGTTTCGCGGGATAAACCCGGCTTCGACGGTCACCTGCCCGCCGCTTGGCTCCACCGTGTATAAAGTGGAGCTGGAAGTGACCGCGTATCGTGGTGCCTCTGCGGCAAATGTTGTCGAACTCACCGTGGCGCTGTAACGCCCGCTAAGAAGGTATGTATGGCCCCTGTGATCACCCCGGTTCAGACCGCCACGACATTGCCCCTTGCCACCACCGTCGTGGTGATTGGCGGCGGTATCGTCGGGTTAACCGCCGCGCTGGCGCTGGCAGAACGTAATATTCCCGTTGTACTGTTGGAAAAAGGCCGCCTGGCGGGGGAGCAATCTTCACGTAACCTCGGCTGGGTGCGTAAAACCAGCCGCATGGCCGATGATATTCCCCTGGCACTGGCTGCCGACCGCCTGTGGGCCGCAATGCCGGAGCGCACCGGGCAGGATGTAGGTTATCGCCAGGCGGGCATTATGTTTGTCGGCCGAACTGATGTGCAGATGGCGATGCATGAGGGCTGGCTGAAATCGGTTGAGCATCTTGGCCTGGATTCACAGTTACTGACGGCGCAGCAGATTGCGGCGCGGGTGCCGGGCGGCCGGGGCAACTGGGCGGGAGGGATTTATACCCCATCCGATGGCCGGGCCGAACCGACGCTGGCTTCCAGCGCCATCGCTCGCGCGGCCATTGCCAAAGGGGTGACGATCGTTGAGAACTGCGCGGTACGTACCCTGTCGCTGGCGGGGGGTAACGTCAGTGGCGTGGTGACGGAAAAGGGTGAGATCCGCTGCGAGCAGGTGCTGCTGGCGGGCGGGCTGTGGTCACGACGTTTTCTCGGTAACCTCGGTGTTTCGCTGCCAACGCTGCCGCTGATCTGCTCAGTATTGCGCACCACGCCGATGGAAGGGCCGACAGACATTGCCGTGGGTGCACCGGATTTCTCGTTTCGTAAGCATCATGACGGCGGCTTTATCATTACTCAACGCGGTGCGCTGGATGCCTCGCTGACGCTGGACCATCTGTTAATCGGTTCGCGCTACCTGCAACAGTTGCGCACGCAGCGCAGCTTCCTGCGTATCTCCGTCGGGAAAAATTTTGTCAGGGATCTGGCGTTGCCGCGTCGCTGGAAAGCCCATGGCCGTTCGCCGTTTGAACAGGTTCGCACGCTGGACCCGCAGGTGAACCCGGTGCTGAATCAGGAAGCGATGACCAACCTGAGAGCCGCCTGGCCCGCGTTTGAAAAGGCAGTGATTGCGGATGCCTGGGCCGGAGCTATTGATGTCACCCCGGATTCGAACCCGGTGATTGGTCGGGTGGCGAAAATTCCGGGTCTGACGCTGGCAACAGGATTTTCAGGGCATGGGTTCGGGACGTCACCGGCGGCGGGGCAGTTGGCTGCCGATCTGGTGTCGGCTGCAGCGCCGATTATCGATCCGCGCCCTTATCGGTTTGAGAGGTTCTGAGGCTCCGGCTGCCAGAGCTGGATGCCATCGCGGCCCGTGCGTTTGACGTTGTACAGCGCCTGGTCGGCATTCCGCAGCCACTGATGAATGGAGTCTGCTTTGGCCGCCGGGGCAATGCCGATGCTCACCGAACACTGAAAGTTCGGTGACGCCGGTAGCTGTATTTGAGCAATTTTCTCTTTCAGCGCCGCCGCCAGTATCACAATGCTGTTACTGTCGGCATCGCGCACAATCACCCCCAGTTCATCACCCCCAAAACGGGCGGGAATATCCCGGATGCCCACTTCCGTGCGCAGCAGCATGGAGATTTCTGCCAGCAGATAATCCCCGGCTTCATGGCCGAAACGATCATTCACCTGTTTGAAATTATCCACATCCAGCAACAGAAGCCAGGCATGGCTGTCACCGCGCTGGGTACGCAGATATTCGCTTTCCAGGCGGCGGTCAAAAAGGCGGCGGTTAGGGATTTTCAGGCTGGGGTCCATCAGTGAAATGCGTTCCAGCTCGCGGTTTTTACGGCGCAGGCTCAGGGTTAACTGATAGGACACGGCGCTCAGCACCATCATATAGCAGGTAGCCAGCGGCAGCGACAGCCACACCGTGCGGGTGCTGAAGGTCAGCTGTAATGGCATACCGGCCACGCTCCAGGTGGGAATAAAGGCCAGCAGAAACGCGGCAAGCGCAGGTCTTAACTGCGCCCAGCCACCGGCGGCATAGCGATCAGACGCCAGCACCGCCATGATAATCAGTGACGGCAGCGGGCTGATGCCCATCAGGGCTACCCAGACACCCCCAAAGGCGGCATCAATGGTGAGGTTTCGCCGTTCGGTGGCGGTCGGATCGCTGGACGAGTGTGCCAGTATCCATGCAATGACCGGCCAGATAAAAGCGTTAATACTGAGCAAAATGGTCAGCCACATGCCCCGACCCAGCTCCAACAGCACCGACAGGATAGGGAAAAAACACAAAAAGGTGCCCAATTGCCGCATGGCGAACATGCGACGAATAAAGCGCTCAGAGCGCTGTTTTAATTGTCTGTCATCAGGAGAGTAATAGTGCATGAATAAGCGACATTGTGCCGATCGATGGTGCAGTGTAATCGGAAAAAAAGTCACGCGTTGGTATTTTTATCAGAGCGGGAGAACAATGCCAGCCAGCCGTCGCGGCTGGCATTGTGGGAAAGGTATTTTATCTCATTAAAACGAGTAGTTAGCCGATACTGTGAAGTTACGCGGTGCGCCATACACCACGTAAGTTCCCATATAATCGTAATACTCTTTATCGAACAGGTTGTTAATATTTGCCTGCACGGAAACCTGCTTCGTCACCTGGTAGCGGCTGAACAGATTCACGAGGGTAACCGGTGACTGGTCGATATAATCCGCAGGGGCGTCTGCAACATTTGCCCAGGTTTTATTCTGCCAGTTCACGCCACCACCGATGGTGAGGTCCTGCAACATCGGCAGACGATAGCGGGTAAACAGCTTGGCGGTGGTGCGTGGCACTTCCGGCATCACGGCGGTGCCGTCACGCTGTTCTGCGATGTAGCGCGATGCACCGAAGGTCATCTGCCAGTTATCGGTCAACGCACCGTTTATTTCAAACTCAACGCCACGGCTGACGGCATCAACGGATTCATACGCATATTCCGTTGAGGTACCGATAGGGAGATAAGTACTGATGCCCAGGTTGTTTTGCTCGGTACGGAACAGTGACAGCGTGGCGGTCAGACGGCTGTTATTCCAGTCGCCTTTCAGGCCGGTTTCGTAGCTTTTTCCGGTCACTGCGCCAAGGTATTGCGCATCCGCGTTGCGGTAGGTCTGTGGCTGGAAGATGGAGGTATAGCTGGCGTAAGCCGAGTACGTATCATTAATGTCATACGTCAGACCCGCATATGGCGCGACCTTGCTGGTGGTTTTGTTGCCGCTGGTGCCATTGCCACGCCACTCGGTATAACGCGCACCGACCAATAATGACAGCGGATCGGTCAGCGAGAAGCGCGCTGCGGTGTAAGCCGATTTCTGGCGGATGCTGTCGTCTTTCTCTACGGTCCATGGCCCCCAGTTACCTTCGTCAACATTGCCGTCCCAGTTATTGTAATTACCGAAATTGATGGCCGACATATCAGAGAAGGTATTGAAGAACAGGCTTTCCTGTTTGCTATAGCTACCGCCGACCATCAGCTGGTGGGTACGACCCAGTAATTCAAACGGGCCATTGGCATACAGGTCAACGCCATCAACTTTACGTGAACCTTTGTTCCAGCCATTCACGCCCGCCACACCCTGGCCCGTAATTTTATCCGGGTAGCCGTAGGGATACATCAGTCGCGTATCAAAGGTGGTTTTCGCATGCGAGCCATTCACCTGCGCCTGCCAGCCGTTATCAAATTTCTGCGTCAGCGTGGCGAAGACTTTATTGGACTCTTTATCGCTGTAAGTCCAGTCGGATGCTGTGTTAAAGCTACGATCAAAATCGGTGCGGCTACCATCACTATTGAAGGTTGGCAGACCGCCCCAGCTTGGATCATTGGTATGGCTCTGCTGATAATCCCAGCCGAAGGAGAGCGTAGTGGAATCGGTCAGGTCCGCATCCATCACCAGGGTGAGGAATTTTTTGCGTGCGTTATAGCGATCGATCCATTTGTCGTTATCCTGATAACCGCCGATAGCGCGGCCACGAACGGTGCCCGATTCATTCAGCGGCGTGCTGATATCACCGGTATAGCGCTGTTTGTCCCAGCTGCCGGTTTCTGCAGAGAAGTTACCGGTCAGCACGTTACTGTCGGCGTGTTTGCGCACCATATTCACTGAAGCAGACGGGTTGCCGGAGCCAGTGCTCAGGCTGTTAGCACCACGAATGACTTCGATGCGATCATAGATAGCGGTATCAGCGGCGGTATCACCCAGGTCCCATTGATTGTCGACAACGGTCGGGATGCCGTCAGTCAGGTAGTTATTAATCATGAAGCCGCGTGAATAATAATTTGAACGATCTGAGTCAATATTGGAGGCGGAAACGCCGACGGTATTGTTCAGTACCTCGCCAACGGTTTGTAACCCCTGATCCTGCATACGCTGCTTACTGACGATAGAAACAGACTGCGGGATATCACGCAGTGTCAGCGGCATCTTAGTGCCCGCAGACGTCACCGGAACGCTGTAGTCGGTGACGGCCTGCTGTGCAGTTGCATCAACATTCGCTTCAACGGTCAGCGTATCGGTTTTGGCGTTGTCGGCGGCAAAGGCCGGTTGCAATGCCGACATTACCAACAGTGCGGCAACAGATGGGGTGAAAATACGAGATGCAGATAATGGCGCTGAGTGAGGCTGCTTACGGGATTCAGAGCGAGACATTGGCACGGTCATTCCTGGAATAAGTTGCTGATGTTGAGTCAATACCTGCACCGGGCACGAAAATATCTACCGGTTATCCTTAGGCGGTATGAGTACTCTGACTTATCCATGAAGTAGCGGCGAGGTCCACTGATACGGCAATCAGGCAGATTAGTGCCTGTAATGGTAAAGCAAATGAGAACTATAATTATTTGAGTATGGGATGTAAATATTTATTCATCGTGAAGGGAACTAAATTGGGGACGAGAAGTCAGTGCGGGAATGGGGCATTTTCTCTCTTCAATCAGGGGGCAATCCTTTTTCCGATTGTCCCCTGTTGAGACTGCTGTTTACGGATTCGCCGGGAATTGTTCTGGCTGTTTCAGCAACGCGCGTTTCTCTGCCACGTCCTGCTCCGTTACGGCGGGAGCCGCATTGCCCCAGCTATTGCGAATATAGGTCATTGTGGCGGCTACCTGTTTGTCTGACAGTTTCCAGGCAAACGGCGGCATCGCCCCACTGGTCGGGTTACCGTGTGTCACCGCGCCCCGTCCTCCCTGCAATACGGTAGTGATCAGCGAAGAAGCATCCGGTGCCATCAGTGCCGGATTATCCGCCAGGCTGGCCGCCAGATGAGGAATACCTTTGCCGTCGCTGTTGTGGCAGGCAGTACAGTTGGCAGAATAGACATTCGCTCCCATACGCATCTGTTCACTGTCAGCGGAGAGCGCCGCGGGTTTCTGGCGATCAGAGCCCGGCTGTGACTTGATGTAAACCGCGATGGCTTTCAGGTCGTCGTCGCTGAGATGCTGGGTGGAGTTGGTGACCGCTTCGGCCATTGGCCCGGATGCCACCGCCACATGGTTGCTACCCAGTTTCAGATACTGCACCACCTGCTCGTCGCTCCAGCCGCCAATACCGGTGTAACGGTTACTGGTGATCTCTGGTGCGTACCATTCGCCAAGATTGCTTCCCTGCAAATACTCGCCGGTATCACCGCCAATAATATTTTTTGGTGTATGGCATGCAGCACAGTGTTCCAGCCCCTGCACCAGATAGGCACCACGATTCCATTGTGCTGACTGAGTACTGTCGGGCGCAAACGGTGCGTTTTTAAAGAACAACAGATTCCATCCCATCATTGCCAGACGGATGTTATACGGGAACGGCAGGCTGGTTTCCGTCACCTTTTTATTCACTGGTTTCACCGAACGCATGTACATCCACAGGTCGTGCATATCCTCGTCACTGACATTAACATAGGCGTTGTAAGGCATGGCTGGATAGAGATTTTGTCCCTCTTTCCCCTTGCCGTGGCGTACGGCACGATAGAAATCACGTTCGGTCCAGTTACCAATGCCGGTATCAGCGTCCGGAGTAATATTACTGGCAAAAATGCCACCAAACGGCGTACTGATCGCGTAGCCTCCGGCGTAGGCCTGTTTGCTTTCTGGTGCGGTATGGCACGCCACACAGTCACCTGCCAGCGCCACGTAATGACCGCGCTCAACGGCTGCTGCATCATCTGCGGTGAGCGGGTGTTTCATCAGAATCTGGTCATCTGCGACATTGTCGGCGCGCGTATTGCCGTTTTGATACAGCAGAACACCCGCCACCACTGCTGCAACGGCGAGGGTACCCACCGCTAATTTGATTTTATTCATATCACACCTTCACCAGCGGGCCGGGGGTTTTCAGGTACTGCTCAATGATGGCTTTCGCTGTCCACAGACTGAGTGCACCAATGGTACCGGTCGGGTTATATCCGGCGTTATTCGGGAAGGAGGAGGCTCCAAGCACAAACAGGTTGTGCGCGTCCCAGCTCTGCTGATAACGGTTCAGCACGCTGGTTTTCGGGTCAGTTCCCATCACCGCTCCCCCGATGGTGTGATCGCTGGCAAAATTGTATGGCGAGTAATTGCCTGCGGCGGAGTTGGTACCAAGGACAATTTCAGCACCCATCGCCTTGCCAATCTCCACACTTTTTTCTTCGATAAATTTCGCTGAGCGACGGTCGTTCTCGTTGTAGTCGAAGGTGACGCGCAGCAATGGATTGCCGTTGTCATCGTTATATTCCGGATCCAGATCGAGGTAGTAGTCCTCGTGCGAGAAGCTGGTACCCTGGCCAAAAATAAAGGTGCCGTTCTGGAACGCATGGGTGTAAGCCTTTTTCCACGCCTTGCCCCAGCGTGGTGTGCCAGGAGGCAGTGCATCGGCATTGCCGATAGGGCGCGCGCCACGTGCCACTACCAGAATCCCGGCGCCACCAATAAAATCGAGATCGCTGTGATCGAAGTTATCGCCGTTGAAATCATCCACCTGCTGCGATAGCGCCCCGGCACCAATGTACTGGTTGAGGTTCTCATCTTTGAAGAACAAGCTGGCCCCGGACACGGTCTGGAAACTGTAAGCGCGGCCAACCACGCCTGTTTTGGTCACTGGATCGTACGGCTGGCCGATTTTCGACAGCAGCAGCAGGCGCACGTTCTGCATCTGGAAAGCAGACAGCACCACGATCCCGGCTGGTTGCTCCCACTCTTTCTTATTTTTGTCGAGATAGGTGACACCTGTGACGGTCTTGCCATCGGCGGCTTTGTTGACCCGTACTACGGCGGAATCAGTTAGCACGGTAAAGTTCTCACGCTGCATCAGCGCCGGGATCACACAGGCATTGGGGCTGGATTTGGAGAAGTTGCCACAGCCGTAATAGAGGCAGTAGCCGCAGTAGGTGCAAGGGCCCATTCGCACGCCGAGCGGGTTGACATAAGCGCGTGATGTCTGGCCTGCCGGAACCATAAACGGATGCTGGCCGAGGGACTTCGCTGCATCACGGAACAGGTCTGTCAGACGCATACTTTCCAGCGGTGGCAGCGGATATTCGTTGCTGCGGTTGCCTTCGAACCGGTTGCCGCCCTCAACGATCTCCCCATTGAGTTTGCCAGCTTTACCGGACACCCCGGCGATCTTCTCAAAGCGGTCGTAGAACGGCTCCAGCTCGTCATAGGTCACTCCCCAGTCCTGTAAAATCAGTCCCTTGTCGATTTTCTCTTTGCCATAGCGTGCTACGGTCTGACTGTAAGGTTCCAGATCCCATGGCGTGAAGCGCCAGGCCATACCGGCCCAGTGGGTGCCAGATCCCCCCACATTGTAGCCCAGTTCATTCAGGTTCCAGTCGCGCGATGGCAGGGCTTTCTGAGTGATGTTATTGCGGAACGTGGTGGTTTCAACGGCGGGTGGAAGCAGCATACTGCGGCGCGTATCCCAGCGCAGTTCATCGGTATCAATTGACGGTGGAAAATCGGTGGCGGTTTCGAACCACGGGCCACGTTCAATGGCAACGACATTCAGGCCTGCGCGGGTTAGCTCTTCGGCGATCAGAGAGCCGCACCAGCCCAGACCTACAATGACGACATCAGCGTTTGGACGGACATTTTTCATTTCGGGACTCTATTACTCAATGGCATAAGCAGCCGGATTACAGGGTGTTGTCGATCAGGCTGGTGGGGATAATATTCAGCTTCTGCCCTTTTTTGCTCAGCAGATCGCGGAAGTCGTAACGGGCACCGGGGAAGCCCAGCATCTTCCAGCTGGTCATCTCTTTATTGCCGCCATAGATCGGATCGGCGAGAAAACCTTCGCGGACGTTCTGCAATAGCAGCTCAAAAAACACCTTGGTTTCCACTTCCGCACCCATGTTTAGTCGGTTGGCTTCCATCGCGTGCAGCACCTGATCCTGCTGGTCATCGTTGAGGCTGAGAAATGTTTGGCCATACTGCGCACGGGTGGCGGCATCCAGAGCGGTCAGTCCCTGGCGATAACGCTGTGCGGGCGTCAGCGGCGATTGTGGTCCCTGCTCTGGGGTGCCTTTGACGAAACGTCCCAGACGATAAAGTGCCACGGCATTGCCATAATCACCGGCCAGCTGACGGTCAATAAATACAGCGCAGCCAGCCTCTTTTCCACCAAGACTCATCTCATCAGCAGGAATAAAACGGTCAGCAATGGCTGCTACGGTGTCGAATTCATGGCGTGTGAGATACTGCAATCCGCCAGTACGTGGCGGTGGTGGGGGTGTATTGATTTGACCGGCTTCCCAGGGTTGGCCTCCGTTCACTTCCCTGGCATCAGCCACGGGCAGTGTAGAAGCCAGGCCGAGGGCGGCGACTGACGTGAGGAACTCTCTGCGTTTCATGACATTTCCCTGCTTCTTAAATAATTTAATTGCCTGACGATGAATGTCTGTTTGAAAAAATGGCTTCGCCCCGTTTGTTTATAAATAAAAAACGTATTGGGTCGTGGTGAAGTCACAACGTTTAAGGTCAGTTTTACGTTGGGTTTTCCAGATGTATTATTTTTATGAGTTACATGAATTTAAAATAATTAATAACTTAGTAACATTGCGGGTATCATAAAATCTTTACCCGATGATGGGTACTTTTGGCTTGATGGTTTTCCATCAGAGTGACTTTTTTTGTATGGATAATGAGCAAAAAAAGACGTCTGTTTTTTTTGGCAACAATTGTCATCTTGCCTGTGGCCGCGGCTTTTCCATACTATCTGCGCGTTTCTCGTGGTTTTTTATGGTGTCTTCAAAACGGATGTGTGACGACCATCATCTGCCTGATAACATCAGAAAATGAGAGTGTTGGAGCAATAATGAAAAAGCATACGCTTGATATGCTGGCAAAAAAAGCAGGTGTCGGCGTGGCAACTGTTGACAGGGTGTTAAATGAACGTGGCGGTGTTTCACCCGAAACAACGCGTAAAGTATTACTGGCTGCGCAGGAAATCGGATTAAACAGAATATTGCCTGTGGCTTATCAGCAACCCTGGCAAATTGAAGTTTTTCTGAGTGGAAACGGATCGTTTTTCTTTAAACAGCTGGCGCAAGATTTTGGTGAAATAGCCAATCATCTTGGTTATCAGCGCATGACATTATTGAGGACCTTTACCGTTGAAACTCAGCCGGAGAAACTGGCGCGTCTGATCATCGACAGCAGTACAAAGCGTGACGGGATCATTGTGGTTGCTCACCATTCTCCGGCGTTGTACGAGGCGCTGGAGGTGTGTAAGGCGCGCGGGGTGCCGGTAATCACTATCGTGACCGATCTGCCCGATGCCGAACGCTTATGCCATGTGGGAATTAATCAGATGCAGGCCGGGCGCACCGCCGGGCTGATGATGGGACGTATGGTGAAGGGGTCTGGCGAAGTGGTGATGGTCAGCGGCCGCTGTGATTACAGCGCACACCGCCAGCGCATTGCCGGGTTTCGTGCGGTACTGGAGCAGAAGTTCCCCCAACTGCGGCTGTGCGAAGTGCTTGCCGGGCAGGATCAGCGCGACGTCATCAGCCGTCTGCTGGAGGAGTGCCTGAGCCATTCGCATGACGTGATCGGCCTGTATAACACCGGGTCAGGGAATACTGAGGTGAGCGCAGCACTGGATCGGCATCAGTTACTGGGGCGCTGTGTATATATCACACATGAGTTGTATAGCATCACCCGGGGCCTGATGGCAGATGATGTACTGGCAATGACGCTGGATCAAAATGCGCGTATGCATGCGCAGCTGGCGACGGATATTTTGCTGCGCCATCTGGAAGAGGGATACCAACCGACGCTGTATGAGGACGGAAAAGTAGATTTCCGGCTGATCACACCGGAAAACGCCTGAGGATGAGCCTTAGAGGCTGGCGGGACGACCTTTTACGATCGTCCCGCTATTAACGGATTAAAAATCCGCTTTCAGTACCACGCGGAAATTGGCTTTTCCGGCGCGCACATGGTCCAGCGCATCGTTAATTTTCGACATCGGGAAATACTCGACGTGCGGCGCGATATCGCGACGTGACGCCAGCTTCAGCAGCGAACGCAGCTGGCCCGGCGATCCGGTAGACGAACCGGTCACTGCTTTGTCGCCCATGATCAAATCAAATGCGCCCACTTGGAACGGCTTCATCACGGCACCCACGGTGTGGAATTTGCCTTTCGGTGCCAGGGCATCGAAGTACGGTTTCCAGTCAAGGTCAACGGCAACGGTGCTGAGGATCAGGTCGAAACGGCCCGCCTGTGACTTCAACGCTTCCGGGTCACGGCTGTTGATCACTTCATCGGCACCCAGATCCAGGATGGACTGCTTTTTATCCGGTGTGGAGCTGAATGCGACCACTTCAGCGCCCATCGCCCGCAGAATCTTAATCGCGATATGGCCAAGACCGCCAATGCCGATGACGCCGACGCGGCTGGTGGCGGTAATGTTGCTCATCAGCAGTGGTTTAAACACGGTGATCCCCCCACACAGCAGTGGGCCTGCGGTCGCCGCATCCAGGCTTTCTGGTAATGGGATCACCCACTGCCAGTCTGCACGCAGCTTCTCGGCGAAACCGCCGTTATTCAGAATTGTCGGGATGGTTCCCTGTTCGCAGTTCACCTGCTCACCGTTAATGCAGGCATCGCAGTGCTGACAGCTTTTCGCCGTCCAGCCAATGCCCACGCGCTGACCCACAGACAGTCCTTTGTTTTTTGCCGCATCCCCGAGCGCGGAGACACGTCCGATCACTTCATGACCGCCGATAGTCGGGTACTGAGAGATGCCCCATTCGTTATCGATCATCGACAAATCGGAATGGCAGACGCCACAGTATTCCACCTCGACTTCCACTTCCTCTGCACTCAGCGCGCCTGCGTCGAACTCATACAGCTCCAGAGCCTGTCCTGCTTTCATTGCTGCGTAGCTTTTAATTTTCACTTAATACCTCAGATTCAGTTTACGGTCAGGGCGAAGTGTAGCGCTATGAGGGCAGAAAGTTGGATTTTTGCCGCACAAACTGCCCATCTGCGCCGATGAATGGGGATAATTTAGCCATTCCCTCCTGATTGAAGGGTGAAAAGTGTACGCCAGTTTTGCCGCAAAAAGTGCGATATCCCTCTTACATGGTTCACTGTAATTCACTATTACCTTAGAGAAATCCTAATTCTGAAAAAATATCTTTCAGATAATCTGAGTGGCTACAGCCTGTTTTTATTTTATTGTTTTTTATTTTTATTAGTGAGGCTTAATCGTTTTTTTTTCATTTTTTATTTCGAAGAATAAAGTACTTTCCTATTGTTAATTTATGAGTTAAACCCAATGGGGAATATGATGTTGTGACGTTTAAATGGACTGTTTTGTATTTATTGATGAGTTAAGTAATAAAGGGATTTTATGCGAAAAATGAATAAGCGATTTACCTGCAATATCGTGACGCTACTATTGTTTCCTCTGAGTGCTGCGGCAACATCACCATGGGAAGTTAACGATGGTCAGAAACTTCAGGTCAGTCAGGGAAATATGACCACGGGCAATAATCAGCCTGCGCTATCTGCCAGTGGTGAAAACAGCCACCTGGTGACGGACCCGAACCTCAACTTTATCACTTCCGGCTCTGGCTCTTACGGTGTACGGGTCGTTCAGGGGGCGCAGGCTGACATCAATAAAGCCTCCATATCTACCCAGGGAAGCTATGGCAACGGTGCCAATGTTGTTCAGGGTACGCTCAACATGGATGGAACCAATATTCATGTTACCGGGATAAATGCTTATGGTATTTCGGCCACCGGAAATTCAACGCTGAATCTCAGTAATACCCATATTACACTGGGGAACAGAATGAATGAGGGCATCGATATTGCTGGCGGAACGCTTAATGGTAATGGCCTGATATTAACGGCAAATAGCCCCACCGTGTTGAATATGATAGAAATTTCTCAACAGGCTCAGGCAACGCTAAAAGATTCCCAAATTATTCTCAATGGCCTGAGCTCCAGTTTTGGTATTCATGTTAATAACGCAACGCTGAATGCATCCGGTCTGATTATTAATGCGAGTAATCTGGGCCAGGGGATTCTGGTAGAAAAGAGCAACCAGGCCGGTTCTGCATTGACCCTGAATGACAGCAGTATCAGCACGACGGGGAGAACGGCCACCGCGATATCGACGCTAGGACAAAGTGTTCTCAATAACGTGAATATCAACACCACCGGTGATTTTGCCCATGGTGTGAGCCTGGAATATGCCGGTTCGGCGCAGGTTAACGGAGGTCATATCGAGACATCGGGTTCTGATGCTTACGGCATCTGGACAACAACCAAAGATTCCTTGCTGCAGGTGAAGGATACGGTGTTCAGCATTTCAGGTGAGAACGGTATAGCGGTGGCAGCACAGGGCGGTAAAGCATCACTCGACAATATTCAGGCCACGATCACCGGTGAGAGAGGTCGCGGTATTGTCACGGAAAGTCAGTTGGATGCAAAAAATATCAATGTGCTCACAACGGGGAACAACAGTACCGGTGTGCAGTCCAGCGGCGCAAAAGGTGATATGACGATAAGCAACTCATCGATTACCGCCACCGGAACGGGGGGTTCGGGGATGGCCGCAGCGCTCGGTGCGAAAATCAACGCCGACGGTATCAACATGACCATGAAAGGCGAAAAGAACATTGGGCTATGGTTGAGAAAGGGAACGCTCAACGTGGCGAACAGTACTATCGTCACGGCGGATGGCCCCGGATTATATACAGATGGTAACGCCCTCAGCGAGGCTGCCCTCGACAATACTCAGCTAGAGAATGGCGGCTTCAGTGCGTTTCAAATACTGGGCAGTGCGCTGAATCTGAATCTGAGCAACGGGACGGTCGCCACCGGAGGCAATGGCAATGTGCTTGAGGCTCTGACCCTGAAAGACGCTCAGGGTACAGATGCCCGCAACAGCCAGGTGAATCTGATGGCAGATAACGCCACCCTGAATGGCAACGTGATATCAGATTCTGTGCGTAATCAGGTCAACCTCAATCTGCAAAACGGTTCGACTCTGACCGGCATGATGAAAAATGTCAGCAGTACCCTACTGGATTCGACCAGCACCTGGAATATGACCGGGGATTCCGATCTGAATACGCTCCAGCTGGATGGCAAGGTTCTGTTTGATGGTCAGGATTTCCATACGCTGACCGTGAACAATAACCTGAGCGGCAGCGGCTATATTGGTATTCATACCCGGCTGGATGGCGACGATTCACCGAGCGATCGATTGAATGTGAAGGGCGATGCCACAGGCCATTTTACGGTAGATATCACCAATCAGGGGGGGAAAGGGGCTGAGACACACATGGGTATTCCGGTCATTAACGTGGCGGGGGAAACGAAAGATGTCACCTTTACACAATCACAACCCTTACTGGCCGGGAACTATGAGTACTTCCTCAACCCGGTCAACAGCCATGAATGGTACTTACAGTCCAGCTATAAGCCCGTGGTCGACCCCAATGCACCCGCTCCCGAGGCACCCTATCGTCCAGAGACCAGTGGTTACCTGATTGGGCCTTATCTCAATGCGGCTTATGCTTACACGGCGGCCGGAACCTACCATCAGCGTCTTGGTGCCCGTCAGGAGGGCGAGGCCGCCTGGGGCCGCATCTATGGGCGGCATGATATCTACGGAGCAGGCCAGTTTGGGTATGACAGCACCACCGCCTTTATGCAGCTGGGGGGGGATCTGTGGCGGGGGAGTGTAACGCCTGACATTCAGGCGCGTTCAGGCGTGATGGTGACCCTCGGTGATATCCACAGCAGTGCACGTGACTATGCTCGTAGCCAGCGTAGTGGCTTGTCGGTCAATACCGGTAAAATTAATACCACGGCATACAGCCTTGGGGGGTATTTCACGGCTGATAATGAGGAGGGGGCGTATCTGGATACCGTGGGTCAGGTCACCTGGTATCGTAACCACTACAAAAGTATCAACAACACCGGGCAAGGCAGCTACAGTACTCTGCTGTCGGCTGAAACGGGCGTTCCTTTTACCGTCAGCGGCGAGTTTAAGCTGGAACCTCAGCTGCAACTGATGGGGCAGTATCTGCACAATGGTGAAATCCGTGCGGGTGGTGCCAAAGTCGATCGCAGCCATGACGTCATGGGGCAGGCGCGTGGTGGGGTGAGGCTGTTTTATGATGCGCAGGATGTCCAGCCCTGGGTGCAGGTTGATACGGTGCAGCGGATGGGGAAAATTCCCAGTATCGCGATGAATCAGGAGAGTCTCTCACCGGATATTCACTCCGGCTGGTGGCAGCTGGGGACGGGGATTCGCGGTCAGGTTAATCCGGCTCTCAGCCTGTACGCCGATGTGACCTACCAGCACAGCTATGGGCAGGGTGTGGAAGGCTACGGCGGGAATATAGGGATGAAATACCAGTTCTGAGTGCGTCAGGCTTGCCCCATAAAAAAGGGCCGACCGGACAGGCCGGTCAGCCCTCATCATCAGAATCAGAACTACTCGTTAATACGCGGATGCTGATCAATCAGGCGGGAGCGTTTGGCTTCCAGCTCGCTAATCTGCTCACTAATATCTTCGATTTTCTGCTCAATGTTATCGTGATGCTCCTGCAGGATCTCTTTCGCTTCAGCCATATCTGAAGCGGCAGGGGTGGCGCCACGCAGCGGCATATTGGCGGTTTCCTTCATCATAATCCCGGTCACCAGGCCAATCACTGCCACGACCATCAGGTAGTAAGCTGGCATGTAAAGATTATTGGTGGTTTCTACCAGCCAGGCCACGGCGGTTGGCGTCAGACCCGCTACCAGTACGGAGATGTTAAAGGCACTGGCCAGCGCACTGTAACGGATATGGGTCGGGAACATGGCCGGCAGGGAAGAGGCCATCACGCCAGTGAAGCTGTTCAGGATCACCGCGAGGATCAGCAGGCCGGCAAAAATCAGCCCCATCACGCCGCTGTTAATCAGCATAAAGCACGGCACCGCCATCACCAGCAGCGCGATGCTACCAATAATCACAAACGGACGACGGCCAAACTTGTCGCTCATCAGACCCATAACGGGCTGCACAAACAGCATACCCAGCATAATGGCGATGATAATCATCACGCCATGATCCTCCGAGTAGTGCAGGTTATGCGACAGGTAGCTCGGCATGTAAGTCAGCAGCATGTAGTACGTGACGTTGGTGGCAATCACCAGGCCAATACAGGCCAGCAGGCTTTTCCAGTGCTTAGTGGCGATCTCTTTGAACGAGACTTTCGGGCCATCGGCCAGGCCTTCACGGTCGCCCTGTTCCAGCTTATCTACGTGCTGCTGGAACGCTGGCGTCTCTTCCAGCGCGTGGCGCAGGTAAAGCCCGATGATGCCTAACGGCAGAGCAACGAAGAACGGAATACGCCAGCCCCACTCAAGGAAGTTTGCTTCGCCGATAATGGCTGAAATCAGCACCACCAGTCCCGCACCCAGAACGAACCCGGCGATAGAGCCGAAGTCCAGCCAGCTACCCATAAAGCCGCGCTTACGGTCAGGAGAGTACTCAGCAACGAAGATCGATGCGCCGGTATACTCACCCCCGACCGAGAAGCCCTGTGCCATTTTACACAGCAGCAGCAGGATCGGCGCCCAGATACCAATTGAGGCATAGGAGGGAATTAAGCCGATACAGAAGGTACTGATCGACATAATGATGATGGTGATAGACAGGATTTTCTGGCGTCCGTACTTATCCCCCAGAGCGCCAAAGAACAAGCCACCTAATGGACGGATTAAGAAAGGAACGGAGAAGGTTGCTAAAGCGGCAATCATTTGTGTGCCGGGATCGGCGCCTGGGAAGAAAACTTGCCCCAGTGCATAGGCAACAAAGCCATAAACACCGAAATCGAACCACTCCATGGCATTGCCTAATGAGGCGGCGGTGATCGCCTTGCGTAATCTGGTATCGTCAATGATGGTAACGTCTTTTAACCCAATCGGCTTGACACGCTTCCTACGTAGCTTCATATAGAGCACCCTGTAATTTTCTGTTTTTCCTGGATAAATATCTCGCCGCTGTGGTCAGACCCGTGGTGTGATTGACCGCTCACGGGAGAAAACCAACTGCAAAATGCGCCATCGTCAGGCATTGGTATGAGCCAATACGGTACGGCAGCGCACTCTGCCAGCTATACAGTATATAGGCTCTTCGCAAGCTGACATAATTTCAGTAAGAAACCTCTTATCTGAGATGGCAAAAATCGGCGTTTCCACAGCGGTTCATTCTGCGAATTAGCACTGTGCTGGAGAATTAAATGTGAGGTGTCAGTCATCTGTAGATTAATAAGTTAAGCTTATCATTGGCTTGGTGGGAATAATCTTAAAAAATTCCTCTTTCTGCTCTTGATCGGCTGTCATCTATCAGTAATACTCGTCGCCGCCTTTTAGGGGGACGATGTGAGTCAGACCAAAAACAATAATTTCCAAAACCACTGGCTGATTATGTTGGACAGTGTTGAAGAAAATCTAAAGTATTATTGCCGTACTCACGTCTTATCCGATGGCGTTGCCAACGTGAACGGTGGCAAAACAGCGCAGACTAATGAGTGGCTTCACTGCGCCTCAAGCGTGGAAAATGTGCTGCAAACGTTGTCGCTGAACAGTGAAAATCTGGGTGAACAGGTCAAGGCACTGCGGGGAGAAGGGCTGGTATCCGGCCGGGCGTATCGTCTGATCCTGCGTTTCCAGTCATTAAGCGCGTTACTGGCTGAACGGACGGCCTCGGTGCAGGCCCGCGAACGGCATGCGGAATACCGCCAGCTGGCTGACCAGATTATGCCAACGCTGGCGCGCATTAATAAACGTGTGGCTGCCCGCCGCCAGATGCTGGATGCCTGCGGCGAGGGGAGGCAATTCGTGGCGTGCCCGGCGGACGATACCATAGACGTCGCGCTGCGCGCTGCGCAAAAGCGTCGTATTTAATCGACTCAGGGCTTGCTGCCATTGATATCGCGCTGCGCAATCCACTGCATCAGTTCCTCATTGCCCATCGGACGGGCATAGTAATAACCCTGAATGTACTCAACGCCGCGATTTTTCAGATATTCCAGCTGCATGTTACTTTCCACACCTTCTGCCACCACCTTCATCGCCAGCTTCTGCGCCAGCAGGATAATGGCATCCAGCACCGGCGTTTCGCCCTCAATCGATTCAATGGCGTTGACGAACCCCTTATCGATTTTCAGATAGTCGATCGGGAACGTTTGCAGATAGGTCAGTGAACAGTGCCCGGTACCGAAATCGTCGATAGCCACCTTCATCCCCTCACGACGCAGCTCCGACAGTTTTTTCCCGACCTCAATACCATCACGGATCAGGCTGCGTTCCGTCAGTTCCAGCGTAATGCAGGCGTTCAGATGGGCAATTTCGCGAGAGAAATGGCGCATATCGCTCACAAAGTCGGGGTGTTGCAGGTGTTCGGCAGCGAGGTTGATGCCCAGATTAAAACCGGGTGGAACCTGCCAGTCGGCACAGTCTTTGGCTACCAGCGTCAGCAGATGGCGGGTCAGCGGGATGATCATTCCTTCGTCTTCCGCGGCCGCGATAAAGATATCCGGGCGCACCCAGCTTCCGTCGGGGCGCTGCCAGCGCAGCAGCGATTCAGCCCCGGATAACTGCCCGGTCAGCTGGTTATAAACTGGCTGGTAATTCACCGTGAACTCATCATGGACAATGCCCCGGTGGATTTCGTCACGGAAGGAAGCCTTACGATTCAACCATTTATTGGTGATGACGACAAACAGCAGTGAAAGAATGATCGCCATCGGCAAGAAGGTGAACATTATCTGCCGCCAGCTTTGCAGTGCTTCAGCACGGGGGGCGGTGATGTTGATGGTAATCGGGTAACGGCTGGACTGGCTGGTATAGCTACTGGTGCCCAGAACACCCTGATAGATATACAAGGGTTTACCGCTGGAAATGCGGTAGCCACCGCCAAACTGCATGGTGATATGGTAGCCACGCTTAAGGCCGACGGCAGTCATAAAGTCGATCAGGTACTGACCATCAATGACAGCATAGGTGCCAAAGGTGGGGTCGGTTTCACGTATAAACACCACCGCAGGCCGATCTTTCACACCAAAGGTTCCCGCAACGGACCATGACCATGACGGCGCGCTTCCGACCGGGAGCGCGCCTCGTACCATTGTTTCCAGGGTTCCCCGGGTGGTGCCAAAAGCGGAGGAGCAATAGATTTCGTTACCGCGGGTGAGACCTACGGAACGGAAGTAGGGGTAGAGCGTGCCGAACTGCTGGAGCTGCAGACGAATATCCGAGCACTCACGGGGACGGAACTGCTGCAAGAGGTCGGTCATCTTCCACGCAAGATCGCTGACATTATCCGCCTGAGCAAGTAGCATAGAGGCCGTGAGCGTTTGCTGGTGGATCACCGTTTTACGGGCTTCAATAAAGGCAAAAATAAGACAGAGTACCAGTGGCAACAGCCCGGTAAGAGTCAGCCAGATATACTTTTTCTTCTTCGGCTTTGCGAGAGCTTGCAAGCGGTTCCCCTGTTAGCTGCCTGAATGGATCGCAGCGGCGGTAGATGATTGAAAAATGCCTTTTACTACCCGGTGGTTATCGGCGCACCGGGGCAATCACTAAATAAGTCCTTTTTGCTTGCGCTTATGCCTGATGTGACAGGCACACTGTGCATCAGCGTTATTATTATGCAAAAAGCGGTTGAATTCACCATCACTCATACTGAAATCTTTACCACTCCTCTTTCTTTTCCACCCGAACGGCTGGGCTTGCAGCGCGTATCCTTCTGACGTAGTTTATTTTTTTCACTACTCACGGAAGCCTGATAATGAAGATGAACGATATCCCTTTTGGCACCACGGACTGGTCAACGCTGACAGCAACGGAACATCCGGGAGAAACCGGTACGGCCTGGTGGCGGACTCAGCAGTTTGGTGAGGTTCGGGTGAGAAGGGTGGATTATACCGCCGGGTATCTGGCGGATCACTGGTGCAGCAAGGGGCATATTCTGCTGTGTCTGTCCGGTGAGCTACACACTGAGCTGGATGATGGCCGCGTGTTTACCCTGACGGCGGGGATGAGCTATCAGGTGGCGGATAACGCGGAAGCGCACCGTTCGTGGACCGACAGCGGTGCGCAGCTGTTTATTGTTGACTGATTTGTCTGCTTCACACGGCAGGTGCCTTGTTTGCACCTGCCTGAGATCGATATTATTCCGCGTTGAAGAAAATCTGTTTTAACGCTAACTCTACGCCGCGGATCTCCGCCAGCCCCTTCAGGCGACCAATCGCGGAATAACCCGGATTGGTTTTTTTATGCAGATCATCCAGCATCTGGTGTCCGTGGTCCGGGCGCAGCGGAATGGCGCGCTGGTTGCCCGCATGGCGGCGCTTCTGCTCCTCGGCCAGAATCACCTTAATCACGCCGACCATATCAACATCTCCCGCCAGGTGGGCGGCTTCGTGGAAGCTGTTCGGGTTCGCTTCGCGCTTCGTAGAACGCAGATGGGCAAAGTGAATTCGGTCGGCAAAGGTTTCCGCCATTTTTACCAGGTCGTTGTCGGCGCGTACGCCGTAAGAGCCGGTACAGAAGGTGAAACCGTTATGTACGCTGTCGACGGTCTCTTTCAGCCACTGCATATCGTCGATAGTGGACACAATGCGCGGCAGGCCGAGTATCGGACGCGGTGGATCGTCCGGGTGTACCGCCAGCACAATCCCGGCTTCTTTCGCCACCGGCACGATGGCACGCAAAAATTCGGCCATATGTTCACGCAACTGCGCTTTGTCGATGCCATCGTATTGGGATAACTGCGCCTGGAACTGTTCCAGCGTGTAACCCTCTTCTGCGCCCGGCAGCCCGGCGATAATGTTGCGCGTCAGGGTATCGATCGCTTCCTGGCTCATGGCGGCAAAACAGGCGGCGGCTTCGCGCTGTTCTTGCGCGTCATAATCCTGCTGCGCACCGGGGCGTTGCAGGATATGCAGCTCAAAGGCGGCAAAGGCAATATGGTCAAAGCGCAACGCTTTTGCCCCGTCCGGTAACGTCCAGCCGAGATCGGTACGCGTCCAGTCCAGCACCGGCATAAAGTTGTAGCACACGGTGTCGATGCCGCAGGCACCGAGATTGCGCAGTGATTGCTGATAGTTGGCGATGTACTTTTTGTAGTCGCCGCGCTGGGTTTTAATCGACTCGTGGATCGGCACACTTTCCACCACCGACCAGACTAACCCTTTCTCTGCCAGCAGAGCCTGACGAGCTTTGATCTCTTCCACCGGCCACACCTCGCCGTTAGCGATATGGTGCAGAGCGGTCACGATGCCCGTCGCACCCGCCTGGCGAGCATCATCCAGCGAAACCGGATCGTTAGGGCCGTACCAGCGCCATGTATGTTCCATACGTTCTCCTTTCGGGGCTATCTGCCTGCGATAACGCCCCTGATGTTGAATGATTTAGCTAATTAATCCGCAATCGGATCTTTCACGATAAAGAAATAAGCCAGTGCGCCTGCGAAGGTCACGCAGGAGCAGATCACCAGCGCCATATTGAACGAACCGGTGGTATCGACTACCCAGCCGGTGACAATCGGGGCGAATGAGGCACAGATAAAGCTACCGAAGTTTTGAATACTGCTGACCGAGGCCACCATGCGTGACGGTGCCATGACCTGTACCAGCCCCCAGGCGGACGTCCCGGCAAAATGCACAAAGAACAGCGCCAGACTGATAAAACCGACGGCCATGGCGGTTGAGGTGGATTGCACCACTAACAGGGTACAGGCAGCGGAACAGACCAGGCCCAGGCAGATGAGCGCCTTGCGGGTTTTCGCCAGCGCATAGCCACGGCGTGCCAGACGGTCAGCAACGGTGCCATTCACCAGCATCCCTATCGAACCAAACAGAAAGGGAATGGCGGCGACCCAGCCAGTGCTGGTCAGGCTCAGACCGCGCTCGGCCTGTAAATAGCCTGGCAGCCAGGAGAGATACAGCCAGCCGGTGTAATTCACGCCGCTGAAGCCGAGGATCATTCCCCATACGGTGCGCTTCTTAAACAACGCGCCCCACTCTTTCAGCGATACGCGGGTTTTCTGTGACGGCGTGGAGCCTTGATCGAGGTACTGCTGCTCCTCCGGCGTCAGGGCAAAACGGTCGCGGTTGCGATACCAGGCATACCAGCAGAGAGCAATCGCTACCCCGGCCACACCGATAATCACAAACATCATGCGCCAGCCGAAGGCCAGCATTAGCGCCACGAGGATCGGCGGGGCGAACGCCTGACCAAAGGTAGTTGAGGAGTTAAAGATCCCCATCGGCAGGCCACGTTCACGAGCATTAAACCAGTCGTTGACGACTTTAACGCCGCTCGGCATAAACGGCGCTTCGCCTATCCCCAGACCAATACGCAGCATAATGAAGTGGCTGAAACTGTTGACTGCACCAGCCATCGCCTGCATCACCGACCAGAACAGCAGGCCGCCGCCCAGCACGATACGCGGGCCGAAGCGGTCCAGCAGCAGGCCGCTGGGCAACTGGGAAATACCGTAAGAGAGAGAAAATGCCGAGAGCAGCACGCCAAACTCGGTGGCCGACAGGCCAAGATCGTTGCGGATCGCGGCATTAGCGATCGATAACGATCCGCGATCGAGGAAGTTAATGATCCCGGCGAGGAACAGCAGCGTCAGCGAAACGGTCTGTATCCGTTTGAGGCGGCTGGATTTTTGTAAGGGTGATTCAAAGGCTGAAACCGTCATCGGTGTTCCTTGTACGGCTCAACGGCCGTTTTCTTATCAGAAAGTCACAGGTTACATTGTCTGGCCCAGTGGTCAGGCCGCTGGACCAGAGCATAAACGCGAAGGACCTGTGGGTTCCGTGATCGCGATCGCAGCATGATCATTTTTCCCAATACGGGATCAGGTGGTGATGCCAGATACACCGTAGGGGCGAGGCATGCCTCGCCCGGCTGTGGGGCCTTGTGATAAGCTCTGCCATCATCTTTGCCGCCTGGAACGGGTATGGAATTACCAACACTGAAAGTCGAACGCCTTTACCGGCAGATTTCTAACCTGCTGATTGGCTGCATTAAAAAGGGACAGTTTCCCGCCGGTGCCATTTTGCCGCCGGAGCGTGAGTTAGCGAAGCAGCTGGGCGTCAGTCGTTCGTCGATTCGTGAGGCTCTGATTGCTCTGGAGATTACCGGCTGGGTGGAAATTCGCACCGGCAATGGCGTTTACGTGATGAATCCGCTGCCGCAAAGCGAAGATACACCGGTTGAAGAGGAGTTCAGCCTGAAGGCGCTGATCCAGGCTCGTCAAGTCTATGAAGCGATGACGGCTGAACTGGCGGCGCGCAACGGCAGTGACGATCAGCGTGCCGAATTGCAGGAGATCACCCAGGACCTCATCCAGTTACACGTTAATGATGAGAAATTCCTGCGGGAAGATAAGCGTTTCCATTTGCTGATCGCCGAGATGACCGGGAATGAAGTGCTGCGCGATATGATGGAATATCTGTGGAATAAACGTAAAAGCTCGCGCTTTGTGCGGCTGGAGAGCCACTACGCGGAGAGCGATTTCCCGCGTGAGATGAACCAGGATCATGAAGACATTGCCCGTGCCATCATCGCCCGGGATGCCGTTCAGGCACGGGCCTGCATGGAACGCCATTTACAGCATGTGTATGACCGATTGTTTATCGAATAACACGGATTGGCATATCGGCCAGTAGGGTTTTTGTAGGGGTCGGGCATGCCCGACCCGTGAGGATTAAATTGATTTGCGCCCATTCCCCAACAGGATCGCCAGCTTGCCGCCGCCGGGGGTGGTTTCCATCAGAATTTTACAGACGCTGGTCAGTGGGACAGAGAGTAGCATTCCCACCGGGCCGAGCAGCCAGCCCCAGAATATCAGCGACAAGAACACCACCAGACTCGACAGCCCCAGCCCGCGTCCCATCACTCTGGGTTCCAGCAGATTGCCCAGCAGCATATGAATGGCGATAAACAGTGCCGCGACCAGCCCGGCTTCCAGCGGCGTGTTCAGCAACAGCGCCTGCAACACGGGGGGGATACCGGCAATCACGGGCCCGATATTAGGCACAAAGTTCAGCACGAAAGCGACCACACCCCACAGCAGCGCGAACTTCACCCCCAGGGCCAGCAGCGCCAGCCAGACCAGCACACCCGTTGCCAGACTGATCAGCGTTTTCAGTGCCAGATAGTGGGTGACCCCCTTCAGCGCCTTATGCATGCCGGCAATACGGATCTGCGGATTGACCAGCGCGTAACGTAGCTTGTACGGCAGATGATGAACCTCAAACAGCATAAAAATCACCGTCATCATCACCAGAACGATCTGCGCCATTGCCCCGGAAAACTGCCCCAGCATGGTGGTGGCGACATCCATCACTGCATTCGGGTCCAGCCGCTGTGCCAGCGACTCAGGGGAAATCATGATATGAAAACGGGCGGCAACGTGTTGCACCAGGGCCAGTTTTTGCTCCGCCTGCGCCTGAAGCTGTGGGTAGACTTCGCCAAACTCCTGCAATGACCCGGCAATCATGGCGATCAGCAGCGCCAGCCCAATCAGCACCACCACCACGACCAGGCTGATAGCAACACCACGGCGCATTTTTCGCCGCATCAGCCAGCTCACCAGCGGGTTCAGCACGATGGCGAAAAACAGCGCCATCAGGAACGGCACCACGATCTCTGCCGACAGCTTGATGCCGCCCAGAATTACCACCAGCGTAGCCAGTTTTAGCAAAATATTTTGCCCGATCTTCTCCTGCGGCAATGACTTCATTGCGTCTCCGTTTTGACAATATGCGCAGCAAGTGTAGCGGCTCTGGCGCGACAGCCATTCACTTTAGGAATGGTCGTGTTTTTCCGTTGGTAACGTGCGAGGCATGCCTCGCCCCTACGGCAATGAAGTTTTGTCGGGGTCGGGCACGCGGGTGTTTTGTAGGGGTCGGGCACGCCCGACCCGGTGACAATGGAAAGGTATGCAGGTGTTGGGTCGGGGTCGGGCACGCGGGTGTTTCGTAGGGGTCGGGCACGCCCGACCCGGATTTATCCGCGCTCGCGTCGTTGCAGGATCGCCAACGCAGTGAGCATCAACGCCAGCCCGGTGCCCATCGCAATGCTGGCCATCGCCATTCCCTGACCCACGGAACCCTGCTCGAACTGACGCCAGATAAAGACCGATACTGTCTGGGTGCCCGCCGGGGCCAGCAGCAGCGACGTCACCAGCTCGCGCGAGGCGATGGCAAACACCATCAGCATTGCGGCCAGCAGGCTGGGGAACACCAGCGGCAGCACGATATGGCGCAATGCTGCCCAGGCGCTGGCGCCGTGCACACGCGCTGCCGGCTCCAGGTTGCTGCCCAGTTGTTTGAGCGCGCTGCTGACATAGCGCACCGGCCAGGGCAGCAGCAGGCAACAGTAGGAGAGCAACAGGATCGGCCAGCTGTTATAGGGTGTCAGCGGCCAGAACGGCTGATTCCATAGCAGGATCAGCCCAACGCCGACCACCACGCCCGGCAGCGCGGCCGGGAGCAGAGACAACGCATCGATCAGCGCAGCACCGCGAATACGCCGTACCACCACCAGCCAGGCCGCCAGAAACCCTAACAACCCGGTGATCACTGCCGCGCCGAGCGCCAGGCCGAGGCTGGTGGAGAGCGCCGTCAGGGCATCACCCTGTAGCGCAAACAGCGCCGCGAAATGGCGTAGCGTCAGATTGCTGAGATGCATCCCGCCGGATAGCGTGGAAAGCAGTGACGTCAGCAGCATGGAGCTCATCGGGAGCACCACCATCAGTAACGCCATCAGGCAAAACAGCAGCAGCACCGGTGCGCGCCAGGCACCGAGCGAAATGCCGCTGTTCTGCGCGGGCTTGCCGTTAATACTGGTGACATCTTTGTTGCCGACCAGCTTCTTCTGCAAAGCGAACGCCGCCAGCGCCACCATCACCAGCAGCATGGAGAGCAGCGACGATCCCGGCAGGTCGATCGGCCAGTCTGCCAGGCGCTCCTCAATACCAACGGTCAACATCACAACCCCCGCACGTGAACCGAGCGCGGCGGGAACGCCATACTCCTCAATCGCCAGAGTAAAGGCCAGCAGGATGCCGGCGGCCAGCGCAGGCAGCAGCATGGGTAGGGTAATGTGCCAGAAAGCCCGCCATGCGCTGGCGCCATGTACCCGTGCCACGATGGCCAGCTGCTGTCCGCTCGCCAGCAGACTGCGCGACACGGCAAAGTAGACCACCGGGAAAATATTCAGCGTCATCACCAGCGTAATGCCGCCCTGACTGAACAGTAGATCGTTGAGATCGAGACCGATCGCCTGATACAGATAGCCGTTATGTTGCAGCGCCAGCATCCAGCTGAGGGCAGAAATATAGGGTGGAGTCAGGAACGGGATCAGCAGCAGTAGATCCCAGACACGCGCCAGCGGCAAATGAAACAGCCCGCGCAGCGTGCCGAGAGGAATGCCGACCAGCGCGCTGAGCAACGCTACGCTCAGGCCGGTTTTCAGCGTACCGCTGAGTAGCGCGGGCAACTGCGGATCGGCCAGCAGCGTCGGGATCGGGGTAAAGGCACCGGCCAGCGATCCCTGTGCCAGCGCGGGAAACAGCGCCTGTAGCAGAATAAACAACAGCGGCAGGGCGACCAGAATAAGCAGCAGCGCCACGGTCAGCAGCGGAAGTAAACGAGAGGTCATTGTGGGTTCCTGCGGGGCGACGCAGAGGCGCCGCCCGGGGAGAATTAAGGATGGCTGAACAGTGTGCCAAAGCGTTGCAGGACGGAGCCACGGTCGGCGTTACCACCGCTTTGGGCTGGCAGAATGTTCAGGTCACTGAGCAGTGGGCGTTTTGCGCCGACGTCAGAACGTGCGGGCATTAACCAGGCATCGGCCACTTTCTGTTGCCCCTCTTCCGACAGCACATAGTCGATAAAGGCTTTGGCATCCGCCGCGTGCTGCGTACTTTTCAGGATCATCATCGGACGTGGTGCCACCACCGTACCGCTGGCCGGGAAGATCACTTTGATCGCTTCACCCTCCTGAATGCTGTTATAGGAAACGTAATCCACTGCGCCAAAGACGGCGGCTTTTGCGCCCTGTAACACCGGGGTCAGCGCCTGAGCGTTAGGCCCGGCAATCACCATCCCGTTCATCTTCAACTGACTGAACAGCTGCCAGGCCCGGTCGCCCATGCTGTTTTGCAGGCCGATAAGCAGGTCAAGCGAGGCACCAGAGAGCGAGGGATCGGGGGTGGTTACGCGGTCTTTAAAGGCTGCACTGGTCAGGTCGTTCCACTCTTTCGGCTCCGGGGTGCCGCTTTTGGTATTCCAGACAATCCCCAGCGCTGAAATGCCCTGTGCCACATACGCATCGGTTTTGAACGCGGCGGGCACCTTTTCGGCATTCGGGCTTTGATAGGGCAGCAGCCACTCACGCTTCTCAAGCTCTTCGGCCGTATCCCAGGAGGCGGAGATCAGGATGTCGGCCTGAGGATTCGCCTGTTCGGCCTCCAGTCGTGCCATGACCTTGCCGGTGGTGGCCTGGAAAATATTGACCTTCACGCCGCTCTGTTTCTCAAAGCCCGCCGCGAGGCTTTTCGCCAGCGATCCCGGCCCGGCGGTGTAAACCGTCAGCGCCTGTGCGTCATTCATTATCATGCCGGAAGATAACAGCATCGCGAAAAGTGCTCCTTTTTTCATCGAGTTTAACAAGGTCATGCGAGTTCCCCAGAGAGTGACGTAACGGTTTGAAGTGCAGAAACGGACCCGGCAGACAGCCAGACGATACGGTCAGCCAGCATTTCGGCTTCGCTGCGATCGTGGGTGACATACACGGCGGTCGTACCGAGCTGGCGCAACAGACTGGCCATCTCGCGACACAGAGATTCACGTAAATCGCGATCAAGATTGGAGAGCGGTTCATCGAACAGCAGAATCTTCGGTTCCGCGATAATCGCCCGCGCCAGCGCTACGCGCTGCTGCTGCCCCCCGGAGAGATCGGCGGGTTTACGCCCGGCGAAATCCGCCAGACCAACGCGTTGCAGGGCGGCCATCACCCGCTCGTCGCGTTCGCGCGCAGCCACCCGGCGCATCAGCAGGGGAAAGGCAACGTTTTGCGCCACGCTCATATGCGGCCACAGGGCGTAATCCTGAAAAACCATACCGATATCGCGTTGTTCAGGGGGCAGGCAGTGGCCCGGGCTGGCAATCAGGCGTTCGCCAAATTGCAGCGTGCCCTGCTGCGGTTGCAGCAATCCAGCCAGCAGTTTCAGAAGGGTACTTTTGCCGCAGCCGGAGGGGCCAAGCAGGGCGACAATGCTACCCGCCTCGATATGAAGATCGAGATGGTTGAGCACCGTCTGCGTGCCGAAGGCATAGTGGATGCCTTCCAGCGTGACGGAAGTGGGGGAACAGGTCATCTTGTTATCCTCTTTGGGACTTTGTGCGGGGAAGTATAGGGAGGCTGTATGACGGATTTATGGCGGAAGAAAGACGCCAGCGCTAGCTACCGGTTCTGCTATTTCGCGTATAGTGGCATTTCATCCATTTTTCCCTGCGAGCAGGATTTTCATGTCTGAGCAGCCCGTCGGAGCCATATCGCTAAGTGGCTTTCGCTTAAATCTGCGTATTTTCTCCGTAGTGATGTTCAATTTCGCCAGCTATATGACCATCGGTTTACCGCTGGCTGTGCTGCCTGGCTATGTCCACGATGTGATGGGCTACAGCGCCTTCTGGGCGGGGCTGGTGATCAGCCTGCAATACTTCACCACGCTGTTGAGTCGTCCCCATGCCGGGCGCTATGCCGACCTGTGGGGCCCGAAAAAAGTGGTGATTGTTGGCCTGTGCGGCTGCTTTATCAGCGGGATTTGCTACCTGCTGGCGGCGTTGAACAGTGGGCTGCCGTTGCTGAGCCTGCTGCTGCTGTGTGCAGGCCGGCTGATACTTGGCGTTGGACAGAGCTTTGCCGGGACCGGCTCAACCTTGTGGGGGGTTGGGGTGGTGGGATCGCTGCATATTGGCCGGGTGATCTCCTGGAACGGGATTTTCACCTACGGGGCGATGGCGATTGGCGCACCGCTTGGTGTGGCTATTTATCACTGGGGCGGCCTGATGCTGCTGGCAGGGATTATCACGGCGATTGCGCTGGTGGGTATTCTTCTGGCGTTACCACGAGCCCCGGTGAAAAGCAATAAAGGCAAGCCACTGCCATTCCGCGCTGTGCTCGGCCGCATCTGGAGTTTTGGCCTGCTGCTGGCAATGGGATCGGTGGGTTTTGGCGTTATTGCGACCTTTATCACGCTGTTTTATCAGGATAAAGGGTGGGATGGCGCGGCCTTTGCGCTGACGTTGTTCAGCGTGGCCTTTGTATGTACCCGGCTACTGTTCCCCAATGCCATTGCCCGCCACGGCGGGCTGAATGTGGCGCTGGTCTGTTTTGCGGTGGAAGCCATCGGCCTGTTTATGGTCTGGGGGGCGTGGGATCCGTGGCTGGCACGTGTCGGTGCGTTGCTGACCGGAGCCGGGTTCTCACTGGTGTTCCCGGCGATTGGCGTGGTGGCGGTAAAAGTGGTGCCGCCACAAAATCAGGGCAGTGCGCTGGCAACCTATACGGCGTTTATGGATCTGGCGCTGGGCATTACCGGACCGCTGGCAGGCCTGGTGATGAGCTACGCGGGTGTGCCGATTATCTATCTGCTGAGTGGGCTGCTGGTTTGTCTGGCGATGGTGGCCACGTTGCGGCTGAAAAAAGCGACCCCCGAAGGGGTCGTTGTCAAATGACACAGATAAGATGAAGATATTTGCCGCCTGTCGGGTCGGGCATGCCCGACCCCTACGACAGCGTGGGATCCCGTAGGGCCGAGGCATGCCTCGCCCGCTGTCAATGCGACTCCCGTTGATTAATTCTGCAACAATGCAATGCTCTGGCGGATCTCACGTTCGATATCCGCCGCACTCCAGTTATCCATTACTGAAGCAAATGGCTCGAAGGCGTAAACACCTGTGTAGCCCCGTTCTTCAAGGCGCTGCACCTGCCAGACGCTTTTCAGCAGGTCATCCTTACTCAGCATCAGACGCTCTTCATCAGTCAGCTCGTTCACCGGGCGGCCATCGATGACACCAGACAGATGCACCAGGCCAATCTGGTTCACATCAATGCCGTTGGCAAAGTCCTGCTCAGCGCCTTCATACAGATGGTGGTGGAAGGTATCCAGCACCATTTTGAACGGCACCCCCGCCTGTTGAATCAACTGCTGTGCCTGGCCTGCGGAGCGCAGTGAACTCACCGGGAAGCCCAGTGGCTCAACCAGGCCTTCCACGCCGTAGCGCGCAAACAACGGGGCCAGCGTGCTCAGTGCCTTCTGCGTGTCTTCGGCTGAAATTTTTGTGCCGTCATTAAGTGGGCACATGACCAGCGCTTTCGCCCCAATGCCCTGTGCGTCTTTCAGCAGACTTTCGGCACGGGCCAGCAGGTCATCACTGATCTGGTTAAACGGATACAGTGCGTTGATGGTGACAATGTCCAGGCCATACTTTTCTGCCAGATCGCGAACCTGCTGGTGGCTCAGGTTGTCTGTGACGCTGCCGCCTTTCATATCGTTACGCAGTTCAACTTTATGCAGGCCCAGCTTTTGCACTAGTTGGAAAAATGCCTCGATGCTGAGGGCAGGTGCAATTTTACGGTTAATACAAAAACGGGTTGGATCGATAGCCATCGTGTGGCTCCTGTTGAGTAGGGTAGGAAGGTAAAAAGTTCATCCCTGTCATGCGTTCAAGCGGCATGGCAAGGGTTGCCTTTCTGCCACCCGACACGTCAGGGCGTACCGCCAGCCATTTTTGTTAACGCCGAGGCTGGTCGGTGGTCATGCACAGGCCATAAGAGAACATTTATTTCATATATAGTGAATAATGAAATTTAAATTTTTAGATCCGTCTCGCAAAATTTCACTCAACACCGGATAAAACCAGCATAAATACAGAGTAATCCTGGCGTTTTAGTGGGGCCAAACGTGGCGTTATGTGACCGTTGTCCTGAAACGACTGCTCCGCGCACCGCCTGAGCTGAGGGCTTTTTTTACCCGTGTCCATTCCCGGGGTGAAATGGCCGGGGCTCTACCCCTGAAAAATGCGATCCAGGCCGCTAAAAACGAATTTTCTAAAGTGAAATATTTGAAAAATTTATTTCAATATTATACTGTCTCAACACGAATCAAGGTTTTGCCCGGCAAGGCAGCGGTATGACGTCAGACTGCCTGCGAGGGAAACTCATACTTCAAAGAGGCCAGCACATGACTATCGTAGGAAACTTTATTGGCGGTAAAACTTCTTTCAGCGCCAGCAACGAAACCATTCCGATTTACGATCCGGCAACCGGTAAGCCGGTGCGCGAACTGACGCAGAGCACCAGTGATGAAGTCGCCAATGCGATTGCCGTTGCACACGAAGCATTCGATAGCTGGTCACGTACTTCTCCACTGCGCCGCGCCCGTATTCTGTTTAACTTTAAAGCACTGATGGAAGAGCATCGTGATGAGCTGGCCGAGTTGATCGTCAGTGAGCACGGTAAAGTCTGGTCAGATGCGCTGGGTGAACTGACCCGTGGTCTGGAAGTGGTGGAGTTTGCCTGCGGTATCCCGCACCTGATCAAAGGTGAGAACTCTGCTGATGTTGGTACTGGCGTTGACAGTTACTCGCTGATGCAGCCACTGGGCGTTGTGGCCGGTATCACCCCGTTCAACTTCCCGGCGATGGTGCCACTGTGGATGTTCCCGATTGCGCTGGCTTGCGGTAATACCTTCGTGCTGAAGCCACCGGCACTTGACCCGTCAGCGTCCGTACGTATGGCTGAACTGCTGACCGAAGCCGGCCTGCCGGATGGCGTGTTCAACGTGATCCACAGCTCGAACGAAAATGCTGAGCAGTTGTACAAAGATCCACGCGTTCAGGCGGTGAGCTTCGTCGGTTCATCCGGTGTGGCCGAGCACATCTACACCACCGCCAGCGCCCATGGTAAACGTGTGCAGGCCTTCGGCGCAGCGAAAAACCACGCTATCGTGATGCCGGATGCCGATCTGGATGCGACGGTCAATGCCATCATGGGCGGCGCGTTCGGCTCCGCCGGTGAACGCTGCATGGCACTGCCGGTTGTGGTTGCTGTGGGCGACGACACCGCAGACAAACTGATTGCTGCACTGACTCCGCTGGTGAAAGCCCTGCGCGTTGGCCCTGGCATTCACAAAGGCAAAGACGAAAACGAAATGGGGCCGGTTGTTTCTGCTGCGCACCAGAAGAAAGTGCTGGGCTACATCGACAAAGGTGAAGCAGAAGGCGCGAAACTGGTGGTTGATGGTCGTGGCATTCAGGTGGAAGGCAATCCTGATGGCTACTACGTTGGTGGTACGCTGTTTGATAACGTCACCACGGATATGGTGATCTGGCGTGAAGAGATCTTCGGACCCGTACTGAGCATCGTGCGTGCGCCTGACTACAAAACGGCACTTGACCTGGTGAACAGCCACGAATTCGGTAACGGCAGCGCCATCTTCACCAGCAATGGTCATACCGGTCGCGACTTCGTACGTGAAGTGCAGGCGGGCATGGTTGGCGTTAACGTACCGGTTCCGGTACCCATGGCCTTCCACAGCTTCGGCGGCTGGAAACGCTCCGTGTTTGGGGCACTGAATGTGCACGGGCCGGACGGTGTGCGCTTCTACACCCGCATGAAAACGGCCACCGTACGCTGGCCGAGCGGTCAGAAAACCGTATCTGAGTTCAGCATGCCTACGCTGGGATAATTAAATATGGGCGAGGTGCGCCTCGCCCCTGTGAACAGAGAGGCTGTATGTCATTGCTATCCAAAGTAAAACAGCCGGATGCGCAGGGCCGTATCCAGCACGTCACCCCGGAAAGCGCTGGCTGGCGCTATGTTGGTTTTGATGCATACCAGTTGAAGAAGGGCCAGACGCTGACGCTTGAGAGCGGCAGCAAAGAGCTGTGCCTGGTGCTGGTTGCAGGGCTCGCCTCCGTGAAAACCCGTCAGGCTGAGTTCCCGAACATCGGCAAACGTATGTCGCCGTTTGAACGCACTCCCCCTTACTCTGTGTATGTTCCGCATAACGAGCAGGTTGTCGTGGTGGCAGAGTCTGACCTTGAGCTGGCGGTGTGCAGTGCACCGGCGACGGAAGGCAAACTGCCTGCACGTCTGATCGCGCCTGAAGATGTCGGTGTTGAGCAGCGTGGTAAAGGGAATAACAAACGCCTGGTACACAACATTCTGCCTGACGATAAGCCAGCGGACAGCTTGCTGGTGGTGGAAGTGTATACCGACGAAGGGAATACCAGTTCGTACCCAAGCCATAAACACGATCAGGAAGATTCACCTGATGAAACCTACCTGGAAGAGACGTATTACCATCGTTTCAACCCGGATCGCGGTTTCGCGATGCAGCGTGTTTATACCGACGACCGTTCGCTGGATGTCTGTATGGCGCCTTACAATCAGGATGTGGTTACCGTTCCGCGTGGTTATCATCCGATGTCGACCGTTGCAGGTTATGACAACTATTACCTGAACGTGATGGCCGGGCCGGTGCGTCTGTGGAAATTTACCTGGGAGAAAGATCATGCCTGGGTGAACAGCGATGAGTATCCCCGCAAAGGATAATCCCGCATGGACGATCGTCGCGGGGTCAGGCATGCCTGCCCCCTACGAAACCGTCATTGACGTAGGGGCGCGGCATGGCTCGCCCGATGGCGCAATAAAAGGTTGATGTTAAAACGAGCGATAAAACGGGTGGCCCTCACAGGCTACCCGTTTTTTTATGGGCGGGGTTTATTCGGGTCGACGTTGGTCAGTGCCAGCGACACGGCCAGCGTCTGGGCCAGGCATAGCGAGGCGACCTGGGAACGGAAACCATCCACCTGCGCTTCACGCACCACAAAACAGACATCACTGAAGGCGGCGAGTGGGCTGACCTGGCTGTCAGTAATCGCGATCTGATGTGCGCCACGTTTTGCACCCAGCTCCACCAGCTCAACGGCTTCGCGTGCATACGGTGAGTAACTGATGGCAATCACCACGTCTTTCGGGTTCACCATGCTCAGCTGCTCGGCAAACATACCGCCCAGGCCGTCGATCAGAAACGCGCGGCGCTCCAGATGACGCAGAGCGTAAGTCAGATAGGACGCCACGCTGAATGAACGGCGTAAACCGATAACGTAAATGTTGTCAGCCTCATCCAGCATCTTCACCGCTTTTTCCAGCTGCTCAGGATTGACCTGCATCGCCAACTGTTGCAGCGCCTGCGAGTTGACCATGGTGAACACATTGAGGATTTCAGCCGGGCTTTCCGGGGCGCTGGCCGTTTCATCGGTGGCGGTCTGGCGGAACAAACGTGCGCGTTCGGTGTAGTTGACCGTCTCTTCCATCAGATGCTGGCGGAACACCTGCTTCATTTCATTGAAACCACTAAACCCAAAGGCATTTGAGAAGCGGATAAGCGTAGAGGGTGGGACATCAGCCTGCTGAGCGATAGAGGCAACGGTATCAAAGGCGATGCTGTTGCTGTTATCAAGAATATAGCGAGCCACCTGCTTCAGGCGTTTACTGAGAGTGTCGTAGCGGCGACGGATATCGTCCTGCAACAGAGAAAGTTGGGTCGGATTATTAGTCATTAACGGCTCGCAAAAAGTAAAATAGTGTTCTTCTGTGCGTTATTCTACCAGATGAACAAAAAATTTCACTTGATGACGAAAGCAGCGGCTTCTATTTCATCAGGGTTGGGAATCAGTTCACAAAATCGTAACCTTCTGCGTGCGCCGCGCAAAATAATAAATTCGTTTCAAAAAAAAAGGGTGACCCTATACCAGGTCACCCTTATGGCCGTACCGTACATATACGGACGGCTGTACGGCGTTTTATTTCGCCGGACGCGCCTCACGCCAGTAGCCGATCAGCGTCAGGTAGTTACTTTTTACCTTCTCAATCAGTGCGGCATCATCCAGCTCACCCTGCAACCACTGACGTGATGGCTGGCCGAAGATGGTGCGACCCACGGCAAAGCCTTTCACCCACGGTGATTTCGCGGCGGCAGCAAAGCCTGCTTTCAGTTCAGCTTCCGGTGCATCCAGGCCCAGCAGCAGAATGCCACGGCAGTGTGGATCGTGCTTTTCAATCAGCGCGCTGATGGCTTCCCAGCTGGCGTGTGACAGCGGAGGCAGCTTCCACCAGTCAGGCTGAATGCCCAGGCTGTAGAAATGGGTGAGGATCTCCAGATAATATTTCTCATCTTTATCCGGGTTGCTCTCCGGCAGGATCACTTCCAGCAGCAGCTCATGACCAGACTTGTTACAGCCGTTCCACACATCGAGGATCAGCGCATCCTGTTCCTGACGCATCTCTGCGCTGTCTTTCGGATGATAGAAAGTCAGACATTTGACCACGTGCTCCTGCGGCCAGTCGATCAGCTGGGAACCGATGTTGCCGTGTTCCAGACGCAGCGGACGTGAGCTGGGTAATTCGATAGGGCGACCAATCCACCAGCCTTTACCGGTGATGGCATTTAGCGCGGGCTGACCATAAGTGGTGTCTGCCAGGATACCGCAGCGGCCATCGTCCAGACCGGCTTCTTTCGCCGCAGCCTGCGCGCCCTGTAACAGCAGCAGCTTCAGGTCGGGAATACGTGCATCACTGACGCCCGCTTCTGCTGCCATATCGGCAAGCTGTTTACGGTGGTCAAAGGCAAAAATGTTCAGTTCGTTCCACTGCTGCTTACGGGTGGTCACGCGGTGCAGGTGGTTGAGGCGGCTGTCGAGATCCGGACGTTTCACGTCTTTGTCACGGCTCAGGAAGTCGTCCAGCTCTTCTTTAGTCGGCATGGCCGGGGCGCAGCCGTGGCGGGAAACAACCAGCGCGCCGCAGGCATTCGCGTAACGGCAGGCCTGCTCCCAGCTTTCATCGTTGAGCCAGCCGCGCAGCAGGCCAGACATAAAGGCATCGCCTGCACCGAGTACGTTCAGCACGTCAACGCGCACGCCGGTTTGCAGTTTGGTCTGTTCCCAGCTGTCCGGGATTTCGCCTTCAAAGACCACACAACCCAGCGGGCCACGTTTGCACACCAGCGTGGCTTTTGTTGCTTTACGCACATTTTTTAGCGCAGTCAGGCTGTCGGTGCTGCCACCCGCAATGTGGAACTCTTCTTCTGTTCCCACCACCAGATCGAAATAGTGCAGCACTTCCTGCAATTGCTGCGTGACACGCTCGGATTCCACAAAGCGGGTTTCGCCATCGCCCAGTGAGGTCAGGCCCCACAGAACCGGACGGTAGTCGATGTCCAGTGCGGTACGCAGACCATGACGACGTGCAATATCCAGCGCTTTCAGCACGGCGGCGCGGGTATCAGGATGCGACAGGTGCGTACCGGTGACGGCAACGGCACGTGAGGAGGCGATGTAATCTTCCTGGATATCATCCGGGACCAGGCCCATATCGGCGCAGTTATCGCGGTAGAACACCAGCGGGAAGGTTTCCTGATCTTTGATCCCGAGGATCACCAGTCCGGTCAGACGGGTTTTATCCGTAATCAGGCTCTGGGTATCACAGCCCACGCGTTGTAACTCTTCGCGCAGGAAGCGGCCCATGTGTTCATCACCGACACGTGCCAGCATGGCAGATTTCAGACCCTGAATCGCTGTGCCATAAGCAACATTGCCAGAGGAGCCACCAAGATACTTTGCAAAGGAGGTCTCATCTTCAAGGCGCGCACCGATTTGCTGGCCATAAAGGTCGACAGCGATGCGCCCGATACAAATCACATCGAGCGGCTTCTGTTGTGTACTCATACCTGTTGTTTCCTCTGTTTTTTACCCTGCCTCCTTGCCGTTTAACTGCCACGTCAATGATTGTGGGTAGTGCCGATGCTGTTGAGCGTTTCCAGCAGATCGGAGCCATCAGCCCGATCACATCCGGATCTAACATGTAGCGAAGTATGAGGAATAAAAATTCCAAATTCAATATGAAATGAAATTATTGCCCCAAAAGTGTGAGGTGGTTAAAACTCTTGCATCGTGGATTTCACTACCCGATGGGGCAGTGGCGCTTCACGGCATCACAGAGATGTGAGCGGCCTCTCAACTTTCTTAACGCGCATCAGGGAACATATTGAAGTGAAACGATTTTTCTCTTTTGGGAGTAAAGGTATTGTTATCGTTTCATTTACCCGATGTAAATCACCCCATTTACCCCCGTTGCACCGCAGAATTTGATCTCACTCGCAAAATGAAATGTTTCTTCTGTAATTGTGTTTAGTGAAAAAAATATTTGTTTATAATCGGCTCACGTTTCACTTATAGCTGTCGCCGTTTTGATCCCAAGGCGACCACAAATGCGAACCTCGGTGGACCTTATGATGTGGCCACCGATACTGAAAGGAAGAGCAAATGGGCAAGATCAGATTAACCACAGCACAGGCTCTGGTCAGATTCCTGGACAACCAGTATCTGTCGGTAGACGGCGTTGAAACCAAATTTGTTAAAGGTATTTTCGCTATCTTCGGCCACGGTAACGTACTGGGCTTAGGCCAGGCGCTGGAACAGGATAGCGGCGATCTGGTGGTCTACCAGGGTCGTAATGAGCAGGGCATGGCGCATGCGGCTATCGGTTTTGCCAAACAGAAACTGCGCCGCGAAATTATCGCCTGTACCTCATCCGTCGGTCCGGGTGCCGCGAACATGGTGACAGCCGCCGCGACCGCGACCGCCAACCGTATTCCTTTGCTGCTGCTGCCTGGTGATGTGTTTGCCACCCGCCAGCCGGACCCGGTTCTGCAACAGATTGAGCAAAGTCACGATCTGAGCATCAGCACCAATGATGCTTTCCGCGCCGTCAGCAAATACTGGGACCGCGTCAGCCGTCCGGAGCAGCTGATGACCGCCTGTATTAATGCCATGCGTGTGTTGACCGATCCGGCCGACACGGGTGCGGTCACGATTTCACTGCCGCAGGATGTGCAGGGTGAAGCCTATGACTTCCCTGACTACTTCTTCCAGAAACGCGTCCACCGTCTGGAGCGTCGCCTGCCCACCGAAGGCCAACTGGCTGATGCAATCGCACTGATTGCCGGTAAGAAAAAACCGATGATCATCTGTGGCGGCGGGGTGAAATACTCCGGCGCGGGTGATGCACTGCGCGCCTTTGCTGAACGCTACAACATTCCCTTCGCTGAAACCCAGGCGGGCAAAGGCACCATCGTGTCTGACCATCCGCTGAACGTTGGCGGTGTGGGCGAAACAGGCTGCCTGGCGGCGAACCTGCTGGCAAAAGAAGCGGACCTGGTGATTGGTATCGGTACACGTTACACCGATTTCACTACCGCCTCGAAATGGATTTTCCAGAATCCGGACGTCAGCTACGTCAACATTAACGTCAGCAACTTTGATGCCTACAAGCTGGATGCTGTTCAGGTGGTGGCTGATGCGCAGGAAGCCCTGACCGCACTCGACAGCCGTCTGGCGGCAACCGGCTTCAGCAATGGCTGGGGCGAAAAAGTCTCACAGGCGCAGAGCAAACTGCTGAAAGAAACCCAGCGTGTTTATTCTTCCGTCTACAGCGGCACCGACTATGTGCCGGAAATTGATGATCATATGGATCGCGAAGCGGTATGGGCTGAGTTTAACCGTCTGACTGGCTCCTTCCTGACTCAGAGCAGCGTACTGGGTACGCTCAATGAGCGCCTCCCAAAGGATTCAGTGATTGTCGCGGCAGCGGGCAGTCTGCCGGGCGACCTGCAACGTATGTGGCGCACCAAAGATTACAACAGCTATCACGTCGAGTATGGCTATTCCTGTATGGGCTACGAGGTCAGCGCTTCACTGGGCGTTAAGCTGGCCGAACCGCACCGTGAGGTCTTCACGATGGTGGGTGATGGCTCCTTTATGATGCTGCACTCCGAGCTGGTGACCTCGATCCAGGAAGGCGCGAAGATCAACGTGATCCTGCTGGATAACATGACTAACGGTTGTATTAACAACCTGCAGATGGAGCACGGTATGGATAGCTTCACTACCGAGTTCCGTTTCCGTAATGCCGACGGCGGCAAACTGAACGGCGGCTTTGTGCCGGTCGACTTCGCCGCTATCGCCAGTGGCTACGGCTGTAAAACCTATCGCGTCACCACCCTTGAGCAGTTGCAGGCGGCGCTGATTGATGCGCAGAAACAGACGGTATCAACGCTGATTGATATTAAAGTTCTGCCAAAAACCATGATCCACAAATACTTCAGCTGGTGGCGCGTAGGCGGTGCCCAGGTGTCCACATCAGAGCGCGTAGACGCCGTGGCCCAGATGCTGAACGAACATATCGACCAGGCGCGTGAATATTAATTATACCCTTCATTCTTCACGCTGCAGGTGCGTTGGCTGCGCCTGTTCACCCCAGTCACATAGTTATCTATGCTCCTGGGGATTCGCAGGCTTGCCGCCTTCCTGCAGCGAGAATTATTTTGGGTATAAACATTTGTTGTTTATTTAACGGGCATTTTTATTTCGCCCGCTCTTATCCCCCTACATGTAAGGACCTGTCATGACTTTAAAATTAGGTGTTATCGGAACGGGCGCTATCGGCCAGGAACATATCCGTCGTTGCAGTAAAGTGCTGCAGGGTGCGCAGGTGGTGGCGGTTTCAGATATCAACGTCGAGGGTGCCAAAGCGGCCCTGGCACGCATTGGTATTGAAGCGGAAGTGTTTGCCAACGGCCATGACGTGGTGAAATCACCGAACGTTGATGCGCTGCTGGTAACCTCCTGGGACCCGACTCACGAAGAGTTCACTCTGGCGGCGATTGAAGCCGGTAAGCCGGTATTCTGTGAAAAGCCACTGGCGATGAGCGCGGAAGGTTGCCGTCGTATCGTTGATGCCGAAATCAAATTTGGTAAACGTCTGGTGCAGGTTGGCTTTATGCGCCCCTACGACAGCGGCTATCGTGCGCTGAAAGAGGTGATCACCAAAGGTGAAATCGGTGAGCCGCTGATGCTGCACTGCGCGCACCGTAACCCCACCGTGCCGGAAAGCTATACCACCGATATGGCGATCACCAATACGCTGATCCACGAGCTGGATGTGCTGCGCTGGCTGACCGAAGATGATTACAAATCGGTACAGGTGGTGTTCCCACGTTCCACGTCGAAAACCCACGCTAAACTGCGTGATCCTCAGGTGGTGCTGTTTGAAACCCGTAAGGGCATTCGCATCGACGTGGAGATCTTCGTGAACTGTGCTTACGGTTATGACATTCAGTGTGAAGTGGTGGGTGAAGAAGGTATCGCCAAACTGCCAGAGCCGTCCGCCGTACAAATGCGTAAAGACGCCAAACTGTCTACGTCTATCCTGACCGACTGGAAAGACCGTTTCATTGATGCCTACGATGTTGAATTACAAGCATTTATTAACGACGCCACCGCAGGCAAGCTGACCGGGCCATCCGCCTGGGACGGCTATGCTGCTTCTGTCGCTGCCGATGCCTGCCTGAAAGCGCAGGAAAGCGGTGCGATTGAGCCGGTGGAACTGCCGCAGCGCCCGGCTTTCTACAATAACTGATCGTCAGGTTACAGGCCGGACGCGCTTAACCCCCGTCGATATGACGGGGGATCACCGTAAAACAGCGTACTGATTTATCACGGAGAGTCTGATGAAAATTGCCTTTGATGTAGATGTCATTCGAGATTTGGGCATCACAAAAATGGTTCACCAGGTGGCTGACTGGGGCTACAAATATATTGAGCAGTCCCCGCATCCGCAGATCAACCCGTTCTACAAACATCCAAAAGCCAGCCGCGAAATCATCACCGAGTACAAAAACGCGCTGCGTGAGACCGGGCTGGAAATCTCCTCTTATATCGTTGTGTACCGCTGGTCCGGTCCGGACGAAGCGCGCCGTCAGGCCGCCGTCAGAAACTGGAAACGCATGATAGAGATCGCGGTTGAAACCGGTGTGCAGGTGATTAATACCGAACTTTCTGGTAACCCGAACGAACCTGAAATCTGTGAAGAGATGTTCTATCGCTCAATGGAAGAGCTGCTGCCTATCGTCGAACGTGAAGGCATCCGCATCGAAATCCAGTCTCATCCATGGGATTTCTGTGAAGAGAGCAACGAAACCGCTGACATGGTGAAATCGTTCCGCAGTGAGAACGTCAAATATCTCTACAGCGTGCCGCACACCTTCTTCTACGACAAAGGGAAAGGGGATGTGAAAAGCATGCTGGAATATTCCGGTGTCGACCTGTCGCACGTGCTGATCGCGGACACCATGAATCACACCAAACACTGCCGCTATATTGTGAACCCGCCTGGCGTTGATGCCACGATTCACCAGCACGTGGGTGTGGGCGAAGGGGAAGTCGATTTCCAGACGCTGTTCCAGACGCTGCGCGATATGGACTTTGCTAACCGCACGTTCAAAGTCGGTGGTGAGTCAATTATTGCCTCTTCACTGTTCGGTTACCCGGAAAAAATGAATCGTCAGGCAGTGGAAACACGCGAACTGATCGAGCGTGAGCTGCTGAGAAAATAAAGCAGGGCGGCAGTGGCCGCCCGGTGAACCTTTGAGGTAACACCATGAACAAAGATAACGTCAAACTGGCTATTGCACCGATCGGCTGGACTAACGATGACATGCCTGAGCTGGGTAGCGAGAATACTTTCCAGCAGATCGTCAGTGAAATGGCGCTGGCAGGTTTTACAGGCAGTGAAGTGGGCAGTAAGTACCCGCGAGATCCGGCGGTGCTGAAGCCGATGCTGGACATCCGTGGTATCGAGATCGTCAATGCCTGGTTCAGCACCTTCTTTGCTAACGGCGATAAAGCGAAAACCATTGATGAATTCATCAACCATCGTGATTTCCTGCATGCGATGGGGGCAAAAGTGATTGGCTGTTCAGAGCAGAGCCTGAGTATCCAGGGCACCACCAAAGCCGTGCTGGAAGAGAAACCTCACTTTACCGATGAGCAGTGGCGTCTGACGGTGGAAGGCTATAACGAGCTGGCGAAACTGGCTGCTGAGAAGGGCATGACAGTGGGCCTGCATCACCATATGGGCACCGGTATTCAGACCACTGCCGAGGTGGATCGCTTTATGGCCGAGACCAACGATGATGTTTATCTGCTGTTCGATACCGGCCACGCTTACTACTCTGAAGGATCCCAGGAAGCCATGCTGGCCATCCTGACGAAATACCTTCCGCGCATTAACCACGTGCACTTAAAAGACGTGCGTGATGAGATTGTGGCGCAGGTGAAGAGTCAGAAGTTGTCATTCCTTGATGGCGTGAAGAAAGGCACCTTCACCGTTCCGGGTGATGGCGTGATTGATTTCGATCCGGTGTTTAAAATTCTCGATGATTTCGGCTACAAAGGCTGGATGGTGGTGGAAGCGGAGCAGGACCCTGCGCTGGCTAATCCGTTCGAGTATGCAGTTAAAGCGCGTAAGTATATTCGCGAACACGCCGGGCTGTAACGGCCAATAAAAAGCCCCCCGCACCAGAGTTGCGGGGGGCTTTTTTTATGCCATCAGATTATTTCAGCTGAATGGTGCTGATAATGCTTTCCGCTTCGGTTTGTGCCTGCTGCTGGTTTTCCGCAGGCAGCGTGATCTGCAGTGTCAGCAGCTTGCCATCGACTTTACCCAGAACCACAGAAGACCATGAAGACTGGTTATTGGCAGAGATCACGGTGTCCAGTTGCTGTAACGGCTGGCCTTTCACGGTAATGGCTTTGTTGGTCACGACCTGAAGCTGTGCATCACGATTACGCTGCTGCGCTTCAAGACGACCTGCCAGCACATCCAGACCTTCGTTCGTGCTCTCACCATCAATCACGATGATCGCTTTCTGGCCTGACTCATCCGCATAGACGTGCATATTGTTCGCCTGAGTGCCGAGCTTGCCGCTCTTGTCAGACATGCCTGCCGGCAGGATGAAGCTCAGTTTGCCATCCATCAGAGTGACATTCTGATTGGACTGACTGCTGCTGACGCCATTATCATCGGCGGCAGCTTTCTCATCTTTTTTGCCATCACAGGCAGCCAGTCCAGCTACCAGCAGCGCGATTCCGGCATATTTCAGTAAGTTACGCATCAGGGTTCCTTTCACATTGGTCGCGTAGAGATCAGGTGCTTATACAATCGTATTCAGCCTTCAAAAGCAACTTATACCCGTCGTACTTCACGCTGCAGCGGTGTTGGCTGCGGCTCGAATGACTTGGGGTATATAACGGCCTGAGTTCAAACCTCAGATTAACCGAAGTTGACGCGGGTGCTATTGGATTTCTCTGCTAATCGTTTCAGCGCGGCATTCAGCAGCACGCCGTAAGCTGGCAGGAAGAACACCATACAGATAAGCACTTTGAAGCTGTAATCCACCAGGGCGATCTCCACCCAGTGGGTGGCCATAAACAGGTCAGGACTTTTATAGAAGGCAATAAAGAAGAAAGCGAGGGTATCGCTGATATTGCCGAGGAACATCGCCGCCGCCGGTGCCATCCACCAGGCGGCTTTCTGGCGCAGGCGATTGAACACGTGGATATCGAGGATCTGGCCGAGCGCATAGGCCATAAAGCTGGCGCAGGCGATGCGGGCAACAAACAGATTCATCTCTTCCAGCGCTGCGAAGCCCTGCCATTCACCCTGATAAAACAGTGCTGAGATGGTGTAGGAGATAAACAGCGCCGGGATCATCACGGCAAGGATAATGCGTCGTGCCAGTGGGGCACCGAAAATCCGTACCGTCAGGTCAGTCGCCAGGAAGATAAATGGGAAGCTGAACGCGCCCCAGGTGGTGTGCAAACCAAAAATTGCCACCGGCAGCTGCACCAGATAGTTACTGGAGGTGATCACCAGCAAATGGAAAAGGGACAGCCAGACCAGCGCGTGGGTGCGCTGGCGCGTAGAAAAAGCGATCATTGTTGTCAGCCTTTTTAGATTGGGGTGAGGGAACCCATGAAAATTTGTCTGTGTTTCGCTCAGGCGAATTCGCGGCATATTACCGCTTTGACCTGCTAATGCAATGGTTAATTTTAACGCAAACGTTATCGTTGCAGGCAATCCTTGCACACGCACCGACTGGCGCTAAAATAGACGCCGTCCGTAACATAATGACTGAGAATATCATGAGCGACCTTTTCGCCAATCCCGATCAGACCCTAGATGCGCTGGGCCTGCGCTGCCCGGAACCGGTGATGATGGTGCGCAAGACTGTGCGCCATATGCAAGACGGTGAAACCCTGTTGATTATCGCTGATGACCCGGCCACCACGCGTGATATCCCTGGCTTCTGCCGTTTTATGGAGCATACGCTGGTGGCTCAGAACACCGATGTTCTGCCGTATCAGTTTTTGCTGAAGAAAGGATTGTAAGGTGTGGGTCGGGCATGCCCGACCCCTACGACAACCCGGCACTATCCCAGTGGGCGATGCATGCCCGACCCCTGGGACAACCCGGCACTATCCCAGTGGGCGATGCATGCCCGACACCCGGGACAATCCGGTACGTTGCGCTATCCTGTCGTGGCGATGGATGCCTGGCCTCTGGTATACCCCCGGAACGTTGCATTACTCCGTAGGGGCGAGGCATGCCTCGCCCAACGTTTACCCCGCTATTTCTTTCGTAACAACCGCAGTGCGTTAGCGGTCACTAACGCTGTCGCCCCCGAGTCTGCCAATACCGCGAGCCACAGTCCCGTTATCCCCAGTAACGTCGTCACCAGGAACAGCCCTTTCAGCCCCAGCGCCAACGCCACATTCTGGCGGATATTGGTATGGGTTGCGCGCGACAGGCGGATCATCGCGGCCAGGCCATTAAGCCGGTTATGGGTCAGTGCGGCATCGGCGGTTTCCAGTGCGACATCACTGCCGCTGCCCATTGCAATACCGATGGTAGCGGCCTTCATCGCCGGAGCATCATTAATGCCGTCACCGACCATTGCTACCGGCTGCTGCTGATTAAGCTGGCTGACCGCCGCGACTTTATCTTCCGGTAACAGGCCTGCGCGGTAGTCAATATTCAGCTCAGCGGCGATGGCCGCCGCCGCGCGCGGATTATCGCCCGTCAGCATCACGGCCTGGATGCCCAATGACTTCAGCTCGTCCAGTGCAGCTTTGGCATCGGCACGCAGCGTATCGCGCAGCGCGATGATTCCCAGCAGCTGCTGGCCATCATGCATCAGCACCACGGTATTGCCCGCGTTTTCCAGGGTTTCCACGTTCTCACGCTGCGGTGCCAGCAACGCTTCAGGCAGTTTTGATGGTGCGCAGATGGAAAGTAAGCGATCACTCACAACGGCTTCCACGCCGCTGCCCGCCAGGGCGCGTTGTGATTCGGCTCCAGGGATGGTCAGCTGTCGGTCTGTTGCCGCCGCCACAATCGCCAGCGCCAGCGGGTGGGAGGAACCCTGTTCAATGGCGGCAGCCGTTGCCAGTAACTGATCCTCATCCAGTGCGGCCAGCGGCAGAATAGCGGTGACCTGCGGTTTGCCTTCGGTCAGGGTGCCGGTTTTATCAAAGGCGATGGTACGTACGCTGCCCAGGTTTTCCAGCGCCGCACCGCCTTTAATTAATGCCCCCCGGCGTGCCGCAGCAGCCAACCCGGAGGTAATCGCCGCCGGGGTGGAAATCACCAGCGCGCACGGGCAACCGATCAGCAGCAGTGTTAATCCTTTATAGATCCACGGTTGCCATTCAGCCCCCATAAACAGCGGCGGTACCAGTACTACTGCCAGCGACAGTGCAATAATGGCCGGGGTGTAGATACGGCTGAAGCGGTCGAGGAAACGTTCAATAGGCGCGCGCCGCTCTTCGGCTTCTTCAATCAGATGCAGAATGCGGTCAATGGCACTTTTACCGGGTTCGGACACTACTTCCAGCTGCACCAGTCGATCCACGCTCAGGCAACCAGCGGCGATGGTTTCATTTTTCTGGCGTTCAACCGGCACTGACTCCCCGGTGAGGGCACTTTCATCAAAGCTGGCAAAAGCACTGAGCAGTTTCGCATCGGTGGGCAGCCGCGCACCGGCGGCCACCTCAATGACATCTCCGGGGCGTAACGCGTTCACCGCCACGTTTTCACGCAGACCTGAACGCAGGCGTAGCGCTGTATCCGGCTTGAGTGCCATCAGCGCAGTCACACCTTTGCGTGCACGCCCGGCGGCAAAGGACTCCAGCCGCTCTCCCAGCATAAACAACAGCAGTACCATCGCCGCTTCTGCGGTAGCGCCGATAAACAGTGCGCCGAGAGCCGCAACGGTCATCAGGGTTTCAATGCTGAATGGCGACCCGCTGCGCATCAGACGCAGGGCGCTGCGGCCAATCGGCCAGACGCCAACCAGTGTGGTCAGGGTAAAGGCCAGCGTGCCTGCCGGATGATTCAGGCTACTCAGCAGTGCACTTATCGCCATCAGTACAGCCAGCAGAATCAGGTTCACATTCTCCTGCCAGAAACTCTGTTCAACTTTAGGTGCGGTGGGAGCATCGCTGCGCTGTAATTGAAAACCGGCGCGAGCCACTGCCCGTTCAACGTCATCACGGATATCGCTGCTGGCATCGACCCGCAGTTTTTCGCTGGAAAATACCACGCGCGCCATGGCTACCTGAGGAAGTTGTTTTACTGCGGTTTCTACCTTGCGTGCGCAGGCCGGGCAGTCCATCCCTGTCACCAGCCAGCTAAAGCTTAAAGCGCCAGTGGGCCTGTCGCCCTCATCATCGGGGTCGTTCCCCGAACTGCAGGCTGCATCTTCACAACAGGGGGCATCAACGCTGGCTGCGCTGACAGCGGTGATTTTTTGAATAACGGGGCGCGGGCGGGTGCTGCATCCGTGCTGTTGACTGGCGTGGTGGTGACCACAACCACATGAAGAGTGCTGGTGCATAACGCCTCCTGACAGGTATCGGCGGGCACCAATGCCCGTCGATACCCATCTTACACTCTGGAGTGGACTCCAGAGTCAAGCGCTATACCCGTCATACTTCGAGCCTCAGGTGCGTTGGCTGCACCCGCTCACTCCAGTCACATAGTTATCTATGCTGCTGGAGACTATGAGCCTCATCCGTGAGGCTCACCCTGCGGGCTTGCCGCGTTACTCGGCCTGGCCTCGCCCCAGGGGGGCAGCGCGTTGCGCGGTTCAAAAAGGCTAAAGCCTTTTAGTCCTGAAACTCGAATTATTTAGGGTATGGTACAAATTACAACCACAGGGCGCGCACAATCATAAAGTGACCGCCGAAATAGCAGGCGGCGATAATCGCACTGTCAGCGCTAAAGCGGCGGCGATAATGGCTGACTAACCAGACGATGTTACCCAGCAGCAGCAATATTGCTCCGGCCATCAGGGTAAAGGCATCTTCGGACGGCAGAACAAAATAACGTTCCGTCGCCAGCCAGACCATCAGCAGTGCCATACCGAAAAAGGTGCAGATCGGCCAGCGCAGTTCTTCCAGACGGCTCCAGATCGTGGCGATTACCACGCCACCGACGATCAACAGCACTAACGGGATGGGCCAAAACACACTGAGCGTCATCTGGCTGGCGAAGTAGAGGGTATAAAGCAGGTGCGACAGGAAGAAAGCACCGATGGCATACAGCATACGTTTGGTGGGCAGTAACGTGAGCGCATCACCCACCAGTGTTGCCAGTACGCCCAGCAGAATCAGGTAATCAGTGGTTGCCAGCACCGGAGCCTGCCACGCCCAGGCCAGCAGCAGCAACATGGTGACGGGTTTAAATACCCAGCGTTGCCACTGTGGGCCACGATAGGAGGCATCAACATACAGCCAGCCGGAAAAAAGAACCGCAAGGAATGACCAAATCATAAATTGTCCCTGTTGTTATAGATGAAAGTGATGCAACTTCACTCAGTCTAGGTGAAGGGGGGGTGATGTGACAATGAGAGGTCTCCGGTTGTATCCTGTTGCGCACGCGATGCACATACTCACCTTTTTACCTTCAGGAGGATGAAGAAAACATGAAGCCCCCTCTGATCTTTTTTATCGTACTGGCCGTGATCGCCATCTTAGCAACCCGTCAATTTATTAAGCAGCGGCGTGAAGTGGCGGTTAATGATGCTTCGCCGGTACGGTCTCTGGTGGTGGAAGTGAAATCCAAGCGAGAATACCCGGCACCGAACCGCCGTTCACGCCAGCGCGAACATATTCCGGTAGAGGATATGCGTTATGAAGCCTGGTTCCACCCGTTAAACGGGGCAGGTGATTTTAAGCTGGAGTTAACTGCCGGGGACTATCATCAGATCGATAAGGGCAGTAAAGGTGAGCTGAAGGTCAAAGGTTCACGCTTTATCAGTTTTGTGCCTGAGACAGCACCCTGATGCGATGCCGGAAAATTATCTTTCCGGCACACAGACTCCGAACTTGATGAGGGAACGCGGTGGGTTACTGCTTAGGAAAATTCTTCTTTTGCCAGGCCAGCAGTTCAAATACCCCGAAGAAAAACACTTTAATCTGCATCAGGCCGCTCAGTTTTTCTGCGCCTTTCGGTTGAGTGGTGCGCATCAGCACCAGTTGCAGACCATGCATAATCACCATGAAAAACAGCGCGACGTTAACAAAGTACGTGAGCGGTTTCGGGAACGGGTGTACCACGTTAAGCAGTAAAAAGGCCCAGACGAACAGCATCAGCACGCGGCCTGCATTAATCAGCATTGGAAATCTCCTTGTCAACACGGTGACGAATATACAGGCGGTAGGCTACCTGTCCGGCAATTTTCTCGCGGTGAAGCTGCCAGTTTACCGGGACGGGCGGGATGCCGTGCTCCACTTCACTTTCAACATACACCAGCGCGCCATCGCTCAGCCAGCCGTTGCTCTCCAGTAACTGGGTGGTTTTCTCCAGCAGTCCCTGACGAAACGGTGGATCGATAAAGACCAGCTGATGTTCATCCCCTTTTTGCGCCAGAAATTGCAGGGTGTTGGTATTGACCACGCGTCCGCTCTTCGCTCCAAGGGTCGCGAGGTTTTTTTCCAGCTGCTGTGCCACCGGGCGCTCCAGCTCCAGCAATGTGGCGCTGGCAGCATGGCGTGACAGTGCTTCCAGACCGAGTGCACCGCTCCCCGCATAGCAGTCGAGGCATTTTGCCTGCTGAATATCAGCGGCCAGCCAGTTGAACAGGGTTTCGCGTACCCGGTCAGTGGTCGGGCGCAGGCCCGCGCTGTCGGGAACCGGCAGCTTACGACCGCGCCACTGCCCACCAATAATACGTATTTGTCCTGCTGCGCCGCTGCGGGGTTTCTTATTCATCTTGCTGAACTCTTAATAATTTGTTGCATAGTTTAACGGGCTAACCGGGCGGAGGAAACGTAAAAAGGGTGCTGTGATGCGCTTGGCAGAAAGTGTTAGACTAAGAGATTAATTAACAGATTAATTTTCGTACCGGAACCGGATCGTTTTTCCCGCGAGGAGTGTGGTTGCACCATGGCAAAGAATAAAAAACGTGGCTTTTTTTCCTGGCTTGGTCTGGGGCGCGAAGAACAGACGCCACAGGATGAAGTAAAAGAAACGTTATCACCGCAGCCCTCTGCCGATACGCCAGCGGAAGTGCCCCCTGCCGCTGACTCTGCCCCTGAAAACGCTCACAACGCCGAAACCGAAGCGGCTGCCCGTGCTGAAGCCGAAGCGGCTGCCCGTGCCGAAGCCGAAGCGGCAGCCCGTGCCGAAGCCGAAGCGGCAGCACGTGCCGAAGCCGAAGCGGCTGCCCGTGCTGAAGCCGAAGTAGCTGCCCGTGCTGAAGCTGAAGCGGCTGCCCGTGCTGAAGCCGAAGCGGTTGCCCGTGCCGAAGCCGAAGCCGAAGCCGAAGCGGCAGCCCGTGCCGAAGCCGAAGCGGCAGCCCGTGCCGAAGCCGAAGCGGCTGCCCTGGCCGCTGAGGTTGTGGAAGAAGAACTTCACCCAGTGGTGGAGCAGGTTCGCCCGACCAAAGAAGGTTTCTTTGCCCGTCTGAAGCGCAGCCTGGTCAAAACCCGTGAAAATCTGGGTTCTGGTTTCATCGGCCTGTTCCGCGGCAAAAAAATTGATGACGATTTGTTTGAAGAGCTGGAAGAGCAGCTGCTGATTGCAGACGTTGGCGTGGATACCACACGTCGCATTATTGCCAGCCTGACGGCGCAGGCGAGCCGTAAGCAGTTACGTGATGCCGAAGCGTTGTACGGCCTGCTGAAAAGCGAAATGGCTGAGATTCTTGCTAAGGTTGAAGCGCCGCTGGATGTTACGGGGAAAACGCCGTTTGTTATCCTGATGGTCGGCGTCAATGGTGTGGGTAAAACCACCACTATCGGCAAGCTGGCGCGTCAGTTCCAGGCTGAAGGTAAATCCGTGATGCTGGCCGCAGGCGATACTTTCCGTGCCGCTGCCGTTGAGCAGTTGCAGGTGTGGGGCGAACGAAACAATATTCCCGTCGTGGCGCAGCATACCGGCGCAGATTCCGCCTCAGTGATCTTCGATGCCATCCAGGCTGCGAAGGCGCGCCACGTTGACGTATTGATCGCCGATACGGCCGGGCGTTTACAGAATAAATCGCACCTGATGGAAGAGCTGAAAAAAATCACCCGCGTGATGAAGAAGCTCGACGAGCAGGCGCCGCATGAGGTAATGCTGACAATCGATGCCAGCACCGGCCAGAATGCCATCAGCCAGACTAAACTGTTCCACGAGGCCGTCGGCCTGACCGGGATTACCCTGACCAAGCTTGACGGTACAGCGAAAGGTGGGGTGATCTTCTCGGTGGCAGATCAGTTCAACATTCCGATTCGCTACATCGGCGTTGGCGAAGGTATTGAAGATTTACGATCGTTTAAGGCTGACGATTTTATAGAGGCACTTTTTGCCCGAGAGGATTAAATTAGGATGATTCGCTTTGAAGAAGTCAGTAAGGCTTATCTCGGCGGTCGGCAAGCGCTGCAGGGGGTAGATTTTCATCTGCGTCCTGGCGAAATGGCGTTTCTGACCGGACATTCCGGGGCGGGGAAAAGTACCTTGCTGAAGCTGATCTGTGGCATTGAGCGCCCGAGTGCCGGGCATATCTGGTTTGGCGGCCACGACATCAGCCGTCTGAAAAGCCGTGAAGTCCCGTTTCTGCGCCGTCAGATCGGTATGATCTTCCAGGATCACCATCTGCTGATGGATCGCTCGGTGTATGACAACGTGGCGATCCCGCTGATTATCAGCGGGGCCAGCGGTGAAGATATTCGCCGTCGCGTTTCAGCCGCACTGGATAAAGTTGGCCTGCTCGATAAAGCAAAAAGCTTCCCGATTCAGCTGTCTGGCGGTGAACAACAGCGTGTGGGCATCGCCCGTGCGGTCGTCAACAAGCCCGCCGTTCTGCTGGCGGATGAACCAACCGGTAATCTTGATGAGGCATTATCAGAAGATATTCTGCGTCTGTTTGAAGAGTTCAACCGTGTGGGCGTCACCGTTCTGATGGCGACGCATGATATGGGACTGATTGGCAGCCGTCAGTATCGACTGATGACGCTAAACCAGGGACGTTTGCACGGAGGTCATCGTGGCGAATAAGCGCAATCCCCGCCCGGCAGCAGCCAAAGCGGTGAAGCAGAAGGTGCCATCTAAAAGCAAAGCGCTGAAAGGCGGATGGCAAGAGCAGTGGCGTTATGCAATGCATGGCTCACTCTCTGACATGTGGCGCCAGCCGCTGGCCACGTTGCTGACAGTAATGGTCATCGCCATTTCTCTGACGCTGCCCAGTGTCTGCTATATGGTCTGGAAAAATGTGAGTCAGGCGGCAGATCAGTGGTATCCCGCCCCGCAACTGACCGTTTATCTGAGCAAAACACTGGATAACGACGCCGCTGAAAATGTCGTGGCGCAGTTGAAAAAAGAAGAGGGCGTCGACAAGGTTAACTACCTGTCACGCGAAGAGGCGCTGGGCGAATTCCGTAACTGGTCTGGTTTTGGCGGTGCGATGGACATGCTGGAGCAGAACCCGCTGCCAGCGGTTGCGATCATTACGCCGAAGCTGAATTTCCAGAACTCATCCACCATGGATAGCCTGCGTGACCGCGTGTCAAAAGTGCAGGGTATTGATGAAGTGAAGATGGATGACAGCTGGTTTGCCCGCCTGGCGGCGCTGACCGGGCTGGTGGGACAGGTTGCATCAATGATTGGTATTCTGATGATTGTGGCTGTGTTCCTGGTGATTGGTAACAGCGTACGTCTCAGTATTTTTGCCCGGCGTGACACCATTAATGTGCAAAAGCTGATCGGTGCCACCGATGGTTTTATTCTGCGACCTTTCCTATACGGCGGCGCACTGTTGGGCTTCTGTGGTGCACTGTTGTCACTAGTGCTGTCTGAAGTGCTGGTGCTGCGGCTTGAGTCGGTGGTGGCCCAGGTGGCTTCTGTGTTTGGCACCACCTTCGGGTTGCACGGTCTGGCGTGGGATGAAAGCCTGCTGCTGCTGCTGATTGCCGCAATGATTGGCTGGGTGGCCGCGTGGCTGGCAACGGTACAACATTTACGCCGATTTACGCCTCAGTAACCCCTTTACACGTTTTTTTGATATAATCTTCCTCTGCTGCGTGAGAGTTTACCGCAGAGGAAGTTCATCAACTTGTCACTTCCCCCTGCGATTCTGCTCCTTTCATGCGCCGCATATTATGTGTAAAACCTCCACTAATCTGATTGAACTTTTGGGTGGTTTTAGCATCATAGTAGGCAGATTTAGACCCAAAGCTTCGCACAGATTGCTTTCGATTTTTGTCGGCAATTCGCGTAGTGTAGTCAGCGCGTCAGGGACTGGCGCTGTCACCACGCTTAACACAGAGAGGATTTGAATGACCAAAGAAATGCAAACTTTAGCTATTGCTCCCTTAGGCAACCTGGATGCGTACATCCGGGCAGCTAATGCCTGGCCTATGCTGACGGCAGAAGAGGAAAAAGCGTTGGCTGAACAGCTGCATTACCAGGGCGATCTGGAAGCAGCTAAAACGCTGATCCTGTCTCACCTGCGCTTTGTCGTTCATGTTGCTCGTAACTATTCTGGTTATGGCCTGCCGCAGGCAGACTTGATCCAGGAAGGTAACATCGGCCTGATGAAAGCTGTGCGCCGTTTTAACCCGGAAGTGGGGGTGCGCCTGGTGTCCTTTGCTGTGCATTGGATCAAAGCCGAAATTCATGAATACGTTCTGCGTAACTGGCGTATTGTGAAAGTTGCCACCACCAAAGCACAACGTAAGCTGTTCTTTAACCTGCGTAAAGCTAAGCAGCGTTTGGGCTGGTTCAACCAGGAAGAAGTCGAAATGGTGGCGCGTGAACTGGGCGTCAGCAGCAAAGACGTGCTGGAAATGGAATCGCGCATGGCCGCGCAGGACATGACCTTTGACCCAACGCCGGACGACGAAGGCGAAGGGCGTTCAATGGCGCCGATGCTCTACCTGCAGGATAAGTCTTCCGACTTTGCGAATGGTATTGAGGAAGATAACTGGGACGATCACGCGGCGGATAAGCTGAGTGATGCGATGCTGGGGCTGGACGAACGCAGTCAGCATATTATCCGCGCCCGCTGGCTGGACGATGACAACAAAACCACCCTGCAGGAGCTGGCCGATCAGTACGGCGTTTCCGCAGAGCGTGTGCGTCAGCTTGAAAAGAACGCCATGAAGAAACTGCGTCTGGCGATTGAAGCATAGTCAATACCATGACAGCAGAGCGACCGGCATGTGGTCGCTATAAGGGCTGACATTCTTTGAGGTCAGCCCTTTTTTATTTCAACCATTCACCGTTCTGCTGCTTAAATCCGCCCGCCTGCATAAAGGCGGCTATCACTTCAGGTGCCGACGTTCCGTCGATGCAGACCGACCAGTGGGCCACCTCTGGGTTTTGTGCCACTACCTCTTCCAGCAGATACAGCCCGACACCGCGCCTGCGTGTTACCTCCCGCACCTCCAACTGCGACAGCTTCCCCTGACCTGTGCGCACTTCCACTCTGACCGCCGCCAGCAGCCGATCGTTAAAGCGCGCAGCATAGAGTCGGAATTGATCATCCAACTGCGCTTCCAGAGCGTCGATATCAGCCTGTGGCCAGATTTTTTTTAAATCACTGCGATCCTGCTCTGAGCACTGTTGCAGGCGGATGATAGTCAGTTTCATCGGAATAACCCGTACGTGAGAAAGGCATATTGTAGCGAAGTTGACCATACTATAACGTGTTAGTTTTTGCGTAAAAAAACGAGGCGATGTGTTGAGTCTCTGTCCTATATGCCGAGTAAATCATTGTTGATGATTTATCAGCCAGCATAAACTCCTGGGTATTCGGCTAAAATGCCACCGTTCGTGTTAGTGAATTGTCCTGTGGCTCCCGCTATTTACTGAATATGTCAGTTGATTTACAGCAGAATATTCCTGTTTAATAACCTGAAATTTAAAGCCTTATTCATAAAAAATGCCGGTAATCACTCTAACTCGTTCTTAGTTAAGCGTTTATCGCTGATTACATGGCACATAATAAATAGTAACCACAACAGATGGGGTAGTTCGGATGAAAATGAGTAAAGGTAGTGCGTTCCTGGCGGGCTGTGTTGCCCTGGCAATGAGCCATGCAGCAATGGCAAAAGACATCAAAGTGGCCATCGTGGGTGCGATGTCCGGCCCGGTGGCCCAGTATGGCGACATGCAGTGGACAGGTGCGCAGCAGGCCATTGCCGATATCAACGCTAAAGGCGGTGTTAACGGCGACAAACTGGTCGCAGTGAAGTATGACGACGTTTGCGATCCTAAGCAGGCGGTTGCAGTCGCCAACAAAGTGATTAACGACGGTATCCGTTACGTCATCGGCCACCTGTGCTCTTCTTCTACCCAGCCTGCTTCTGATATCTATGAAGATGAAGGCGTGCTGATGATTACCCCGGCAGCAACCGCACCAGACCTGACCAGCCGTGGCTATAAGCTGATTATGCGTACGACCGGTCTTGACTCTGACCAGGGTCCGACCGCCGCAAAATACATCCTGAGCGAGATTAAACCGCAGCGTATTGCCGTGGTTCACGATAAGCAGCAGTACGGTGAAGGCCTGGCGCGTTCCGTACAGGACAGCCTGAAAAAAGCGGGCGGCAACGTGGTGCTGTTTGAAGGTGTGACCGCAGGCGACAAAGATTTCTCTACGCTGGTGGCGCGTTTGAAGAAAGACAACGTCGACTTCGTCTATTTTGGCGGTTACCACCCGGAAATGGGTCAGATCCTGCGCCAGGCACGTGCGGCCGGTCTGAAAACCCAGTTTATGGGCCCGGAAGGTGTGGGTAACGCTTCCCTGTCGAACATCGCGGGTGCGGCTTCCGAAGGGATGCTGGTGACGCTGCCAAAACGTTATGACCAGGTGCCTGCCAACAAACCTATCGTTGATGCGCTGAAAGCGAAAAAAGAAGACTCTACAGGTCCATTCGTCTGGACAACCTACGCTGCCTTGCAGTCACTGGCCGCCGGTATGGAGCGCAGCAAGAGCGCAGAGCCGGAAGCTATCGTGAAAAACCTGAAAGAAGGCGCAGCAGTACCAACGGTGATGGGTGACCTCAACTGGGATGAGAAGGGCGATCTGAAAGGCTTCGAGTTTGGTGTATTCAAGTGGCACGCTGACGGCTCTTCCACTGCCGTGAAATAAACCAGGCTGCGGGTCAGGCGTGCCTGGCCCCTACGGAATAATGCAGATCCGTGGGGTAACCCGGTGAATCCCCGGAATAACGGGGATCCTTGGGGTAGCTCAGCGCATCCCCGTAGGGGCCGGGCATGCCCGGCCCTTTGTCGTTTTCATCCACCTGCACCCGCTGTGCAGGTGGATTCGTAAGGTATTAAGGTATGTCCGAGCAGTTTCTCTATTTCTTGCAGCAAATGTTCAACGGTGTGACGTTGGGCAGCACCTATGCGCTGATCGCCATTGGTTACACCATGGTGTACGGCATCATCGGCATGATTAACTTTGCCCACGGCGAAGTGTATATGATCGGCAGCTACGTCTCGTTCATCGTCATCGCCGCATTGATGATGATGGGGATTGATGCCAGCTGGCTGCTGATTGGCAGCGGCTTCGTTGTCGCCGTGGTGATCGCCTCCTGTTATGGCTGGAGCATTGAGCGCGTGGCGTATAAGCCAGTGCGATCGTCGAAGCGATTGATTGCCCTGATCTCCGCCATCGGGATGTCAATCTTCTTACAAAACTACGTCAGCCTGACCCAGGGCTCGCGCGATCTCGCGCTGCCAAGTCTGGTGACCGGACAGTGGACGATTGGCGAAAGCAATGGCTTTGCCGCGACCATTTCCACTATGCAGATCGTGATCTGGAGCGTGACGTTCCTCGCCATGCTGGCGCTGACGATATTTATCCGCTACTCACGTATGGGCCGTGCCTGTCGCGCCTGTGCTGAAGATCTGAAAATGGCCAGCCTGCTGGGCATTAACACCGACCGGGTGATCTCACTGACCTTCGTGATTGGTGCGGCAATGGCGGCGGTGGCCGGCGTGCTGCTGGGCCAGTTCTACGGCGTGATCAGCCCTTATATCGGTTTTATGGCCGGGATGAAAGCCTTCACCGCTGCCGTACTGGGTGGCATCGGGAGTATTCCTGGTGCGATGATTGGTGGTCTGATTCTGGGGATTGCAGAAGCCCTGACCTCGGCCTACCTCAGCACGGAATATAAAGATGTGGTGTCGTTCGCGCTGCTGATTGTGGTGCTGCTGGTGATGCCTACCGGTATTCTGGGTCGTCCGGAGGTTGAGAAAGTATGAAAAAGCTCAACCTGCTTAACGCCCTTGTCTCATCGCTGATGCTGTTGGTGTTGGCGGCATTCTTTATGGGCATGCGGCTGGATCTTGATGGCACCAAACTGGTGGTTAATAACGCGGGCAACGTGCGCTGGAACTGGATTGCGCTGGGCTGTGGTGTGGTGTTTTTGTTCCAGCTGCTGCGCCCGCTGGTGCAGAGCAGCCTGAAAAAAGTCTCCGGTCCGTCGCTGGTCCTGCCGGGGATTGATGGTTCAACCCCGAAGCAAAAACTGTTTCTGCTGGCTTTAATTGTTGCCGCCGCCGTGTGGCCGTTCCTGGTGTCACGCGGCACGGTGGATATCGCCACCCTGACGCTGATTTACGTCATGTTGGGCCTTGGTCTGAACGTGGTGGTGGGGCTGTCGGGGTTGCTGGTGCTGGGTTATGGCGGTTTTTATGCCATCGGTGCTTACACCTTTGCGCTGCTCAACCACTACTATGGCCTGGGGTTCTGGGAGAGCCTGCCGCTGGCAGGTCTGGTCGCTGCGGCGTTTGGTCTGCTGCTGGGCTTCCCGGTACTGCGTCTGCGCGGTGACTATCTGGCGATTGTTACCCTCGGTTTCGGTGAAATCGTGCGTATTCTGCTGCTGAACAATACAGAGATTACCGGTGGCCCGAACGGCATCAGCCAGATCCCGAAACCTTCTCTTTTTGGGCTGGAGTTTAACCGCAGCGCACGTGACGGCGGTTGGGATACGTTCCATAACTTCTTCGGCCTGAAGTATGACCCGAGCGACCGTATTATCTTCCTGTATATGGTGGCGCTGCTGCTGGTGGTGATCACGCTGTTTGTGATCAACCGTCTGCTGCGTATGCCACTGGGGCGCGCGTGGGAAGCCCTGCGTGAAGATGAGATTGCCTGCCGCTCGCTGGGCCTCAGCCCAACGCGCATCAAGCTGACCGCCTTCACCATCAGTGCGGCCTTTGCCGGTTTCGCTGGCTGCCTGTTTGCCGCCCGTCAGGGCTTTGTCAGCCCGGAATCCTTCACCTTTGCCGAGTCGGCGTTTGTGCTGGCGATCGTGGTACTGGGCGGCATGGGATCGCAGTTTGCCGTGATTCTTGCCGCGATCCTGCTGGTGGTGTCACGTGAACTGATGCGCGATCTTAACGAGTACAGCATGCTGGTGCTCGGTGGCTTAATGGTATTGATGATGATCTGGCGTCCACAGGGACTGTTGCCGATGAAGCGCCCGCATCTGAAGTTGAAAACGGCAGAAAAAGGAGACCAGGCATGACTCAGCCTCTGTTAGCCGTTAATGGCCTGATGATGCGTTTTGGTGGTTTGCTGGCCGTCAATAATGTGGAACTGGAGCTGCGCCCGCAGGAAATCGTCTCGCTTATCGGCCCGAATGGCGCCGGTAAAACCACAGTGTTTAACTGCCTGACGGGGTTCTATCGCCCGACGGGTGGCTCTATCACGCTGGGGGACAAGCAGCTTGCGGGTCTGCCTGGGCAGAAAATCGCACGCATGGGGATTGTCCGTACCTTCCAGCATGTGCGCCTGTTCCGCGAAATGACGGTCATTGAAAACCTGCTGGTTGCCCAGCATCAGCATCTGAAAAGCGGTGTGTTTTCTGGTCTGTTGAAAACGCCGGCCTTCCGTAAAGCGGAAAGCGAAGCGCTTGACCGCGCAGCGACCTGGCTGGACCGCGTCGGGTTGCTGGCGCTGGCTAACCGCCAGGCGGGTAACCTCGCTTACGGGCAGCAACGCCGTCTTGAGATCGCCCGCTGCATGGTGACGCGTCCGGAAATCCTGATGCTGGATGAACCGGCTGCCGGCCTGAACCCGAAAGAAACTCACGAACTGGATGAGCTGATTGCGGAACTGCGCAACCAGCACAACGTTTCGGTACTGTTGATTGAACATGATATGAAACTGGTAATGGGTATTTCTGATCGTATTTACGTGGTCAACCAGGGAACGCCGCTGGCTAACGGTACGCCGGATGAGATCCGTAATAACCCGGACGTGATCCGTGCTTATCTGGGAGAAGCATAATATGAGTCAGGCTATGCTTTCCCTGAATAATATCAGTGCGCATTACGGCAAAATACAGGCGTTGCACAATGTCAGTCTGCATATTAATCAGGGCGAAATTGTCACCCTGATTGGTGCGAACGGTGCGGGTAAAACCACCATTCTCGGGACGCTGTGCGGGGAACCGCGTGCCACCGAGGGGTCAATTACCTTCGACGGTAAAGACATTACCGACTGGCAGACGGCGCGTATTATGCGTGAGGCGATTGCCATTGTGCCGGAAGGGCGTCGCGTCTTCTCGCGTATGACGGTGGATGAGAATCTGGCAATGGGCGGTTTCTTTGCCGAGCGTCAGCAGTATCAGCAGCGCATCAAACGTGTGTATGAGCTGTTCCCCCGTCTTTATGAGCGCCGTGTACAGCGTGCCGGCACCATGTCTGGCGGTGAACAGCAGATGCTGGCCATTGGCCGTGCGCTGATGAGCCAGCCGCGTCTGTTGCTGCTGGACGAGCCATCGCTGGGCCTGGCCCCGATCATTATCCAGCAGATTTTCGACACCATCGAACAGCTGCGTCAGGAAGGCATGACGATTTTCCTCGTTGAACAGAATGCCAACCAGGCGCTGAAGCTGGCCGACCGGGGCTACGTGCTCGAAAACGGTCATGTGGTGCTGGAAGATACCGGGGCTGCGTTGTTGGCCAATGAAGCGGTACGTAGTGCGTATTTAGGCGGTTAATGTCCGGGGCGGGCATGCCAGTAAAACAGGGCGGGCATGCCCGACCCCTACGTTATCCGTTGGGGCGAGGCATGCCTCGCCCGATATCAATAATGCATCCCCGACCGTCACCTCGCTGTCACCTCACTGTCATAACTTCGTTATTTTTCTGTCATTTTCGCATGTCATGTTACCTCCCGACTCAAAGAATGCGCGATAACGCGCCTTACAACACCGGGTACAGGAAACCGACATGTCATCAATCGCCTTTCGTCATACCGCACTTAGCGTGGTACTGGGACTGACTCTTAGCGCCAATGCGCTGGCCGCCACTGAGATCCCATTCTGGCACTCAATGGAAGGTGCGCTGGGTGAAGAAGTTAACTCGCTGGCCACCCGCTTTAACGCAGAAAACCCTGACTATAAAATCGTGCCAACCTACAAAGGTAACTACGAGCAGAGCATGTCAGCGGGTATTGCTGCCATTCGTTCTGGCAAAGCCCCAGCGATTTTGCAGGTGTACGAAGTCGGTACGGCCACGATGATGGCATCGAAAGCGATTGTTCCGGTCAATGAAGTGTTTAAAAACGCGGGCATTGCGATGGATCCGAAGCAGTTTGTGCCCGCCGTGGCGGGCTATTACAGCGATTCCAAAGGCCAGCTGATCTCCCAGCCTTTTAACAGCTCTACCCCGGTGCTGTACTACAACAAAGACGCCTTTAAAAAAGCCGGCCTTGACCCAGAGCAGCCGCCAAAAACCTGGCAGGATCTGGCGAAATATACGGAAGCACTGCGTAAAGCGGGCATGACCTGTGGTTACGCCAGCGGCTGGCAGGGCTGGATCCAGATTGAGAACTTCAGCGCCTGGCATGGTCTGCCCGTTGCCACCAAAAACAACGGTTTTGACGGCACTGACGCGGTACTGGAATTCAACAAACCGACGCAGGTTCGCCACATTGCCCTGTTGGAAGAGATGAATAAGAAGGGTGATTTCACCTACTTCGGCCGTAAAGATGAATCCACCGCCAAGTTCTATAACGGCGACTGTGCCATCACCACCGCCTCTTCCGGCTCGCTGGCGGATATCCGTAGCCACGCCAAGTTCAACTACGGCGTAGGCATGATGCCGTACGATGCAACCGTGCCGAACGCGCCACAGAACGCCATCATCGGTGGGGCCAGCCTGTGGGTCATGAAAAACAAAGATGCAGAAACCTACAAAGGCGTCGCCAAGTTCATGCAGTTCCTGGCGAAACCAGAAATTGCTGCTGAATGGCACCAGAAAACCGGTTACCTGCCGATCACCACGGCCGCGTATGAGCTGACCAAACAGCAGGGTTTCTATGACAAGAATCCGGGTGCAGACATTGCGACGCGTCAGATGCTGAACAAAGATCCACTGCCGTTCACCAAAGGGATGCGTCTGGGCAATATGCCGCAGATCCGTACCGTGGTGGATGAGGAGCTGGAAAGCGTCTGGACGGGCAAGAAAACCCCGCAGGCGGCACTGGATAGCGCCGTTGAACGTGGTAATCAACTGCTGCGTCGTTTCGAACAACAGACCAAATAACGTAGACGCATGTAGGGGTGGATCCCCGATCCGCCCATCAGGGCCGACCAGAACAGCGGTCGGCCCCTGTGACGTTTTTCGCACGAGATAAACCTTTATGTCCCAACCCCGTCCCGTATTTCGCGCTAAAGCACTGCCCTACCTGCTGGTGCTGCCACAGCTGTTAATCACGATTATTTTTTTCCTCTGGCCCGCGGGCGAAGCCCTGTGGTACTCGGTCCAAAACGTCGATCCTTTCGGCATCTCCAGCACGTTTGTCGGGCTGGAAAACTTTATTCGCCTGTTTGGCGACAGCTACTACCTTGATTCCTTCTGGACCACGCTGGTGTTCAGCGGTCTGGTCACCGTGATTGGTCTGGTGGTGTCACTGTTATTTGCCGCGCTGGTCGACTACGTGCTGCGCCTTAAACGCTTTTATCAGACGCTGATGCTGCTGCCTTATGCGGTGGCTCCTGCGGTAGCGGCGGTGCTGTGGATGTTTCTGTTCAGCCCGGGCCTCGGTCTGATTACCCATTTCTTAGGGCTGCTGGGTTACAGCTGGAACCATGCGCAAAATAGCGGCCAGGCGATGTTCCTGGTCGTTTTGGCCTCGATCTGGCAGCAAATGAGCTACAACTTCCTGTTCTTCTTTGCCGCGTTGCAGTCTATTCCTAAATCCCTGGTAGAGGCGGCCGCGATTGACGGCGCAGGCCCGGTGCGGCGTTTCTTCAGCCTGTCGTTGCCGCTGATCGCCCCGGTGGGCTTCTTCCTGGTGGTCGTGAATCTGGTGTACGCCTTCTTCGATACCTTCCCGGTGATTGATGCCGCCACGGGCGGTGGCCCGGTACAGGCGACGACGACGCTGATTTATAAAATTTACCGTGAAGGCTTTGCCGGTCTGGATCTCTCCTCGTCATCTGCGCAGTCCGTAGTGCTGATGGTGTTGGTGATTATTCTGACGGTGATTCAGTTCCGCTATGTCGAGAAGAAGGTGCGCTACCAATGATCGAAAACCGACGCGGGCTGGATATTTTCAGCCATACCCTGCTGGGCCTCGGTATCCTCACCGTGCTGTTCCCGCTGTATGTGGCGTTTATTGCCGCCACTCTCAGTACGGAACAGGTGTTTCAGGTGCCGATGCCGCTCATCCCGGGTACGCACTTGTGGGATAACATTTCCCGTATCTGGACCCACGGCGTAGGGCAAAACAGCGCGCCCTTCAGCACCATGCTGTTTAACAGCCTGATCATGGCGCTGGCGATCACCACCGGAAAAATCACCGTCTCCATGCTGTCGGCGTTTGCGCTGGTGTGGTTCCGCTTCCCGCTGCGTAACCTGTTTTTCTGGATGATTTTTATCACCCTGATGCTGCCGGTTGAGGTGCGTATTTTCCCGACGGTGGATGTGATAGCCGACCTCAATATGCTCGACAGCTATAGCGGGTTAACCCTGCCGCTGATGGCGTCAGCCACCGCCACGTTCCTGTTCCGTCAGTTCTTTATGACGCTGCCTGATGAACTGATGGAGGCTGCACGTATTGATGGTGCCAGCCCGATGCGCTTCTTCTGGGACATCGTACTGCCGCTGTCGAAAACCAATCTGGCAGCGCTGTTCGTCATCACCTTTATCTACGGCTGGAACCAGTACATGTGGCCGTTGCTGATTGTCAGCGACAGCAAACTGGGGACGGCAGTCGCGGGTATCCGCAGCATGATTGCCACCGGTGATGCGGCAACCCAATGGAACCTGGTGATGGCGGCGATGATCCTCACGCTGATCCCACCGGTAGTGATTGTTTTAGTGATGCAGCGCGCCTTTGTTCGCGGTCTGGTTGAGAGTGAGAAATAACGATGGCAGGTGTAAGACTTCAGGCAGTAACGAAATCCTACGATGGGATAAACCCGATTATTCAGCCGCTGGATGTCTCAATCCGCGACGGTGAGTTTATGGTGATGGTCGGGCCAAGCGGCTGTGGAAAATCGACGCTGCTGCGCATGGTGGCCGGGCTGGAACGGGTGACCAGCGGAGATATCTATATTGATACCCGCCGTGTGACCGAAGAGGAGCCAAAAGATCGCGGTATCGCGATGGTATTCCAAAACTATGCACTCTACCCGCATATGAGCGTGGAAGAGAATATGGCCTGGGGCCTGAAAATTCGCGGTATGGGCAAAGAACAGATCCGCCAGCGCGTGCTGGAGGCGGCACGCAGCCTGGAGCTGGAGGCACTGCTGAAACGCCGCCCGCGTGAGCTGTCCGGTGGGCAGCGCCAGCGTGTGGCGATGGGGCGCGCCATTGTGCGGGAACCAGCGGTATTTCTGTTTGATGAACCGTTGTCTAACCTGGATGCCCGGCTGCGTGTGCAGATGCGTCTGGAGCTGCAGCAGCTGCATCGTCGTCTGAACACCACCAGTCTGTACGTGACCCATGACCAGGTAGAAGCGATGACGCTGGCGCAGCGGGTGATGGTGATGAATAAAGGCGTGCTGGAACAGCTCGGTACGCCGGTGGAAATTTATGAGCGCCCGGCCACGCGTTTTGTCGCCAGCTTTATTGGTTCCCCGGCGATGAACCTGTTGGAAGGGCAGGTGAATGCTGACGGCTCACGTTTTAATCTCAGCGACAGTATGGCGCTTCCCCTGAACGTACCGAAGGCAAAATGGGCCGATCGCGCATTGACGATGGGCGTTCGTCCGGAGCATATTGAACTCTCCTCCCGGCAGGATGGCGGCATTCCACTGGTGGTGGATACGTTGGAAATGCTGGGAGCGGATAACCTGGCACACGGCCGCTGGGGCAATAATAAGCTGGTGGTGCGCCTGCCGCATTCGGTGCGACCGGAGATGGGCAGTACGCTGTGGCTGCATCTGCCGCCGCAGTCATTGCACTTCTTTGACCCTAATGGACAACGGATCGACTAATGAATAAGACCTGGCCATACCCGCCCATTGTTGCCCATCGCGGCGGCGGGAAACTGGCGCCGGAAAATACCCTGGCCGCTATCGATATCGGTGCGCAGCTGGGACACCGGATGATTGAGTTTGATGCCAAACTGTCGCAGGACGGTGAAATTTTCCTGCTGCATGATGACACCCTTGACCGCACCAGCAACGGCTGGGGTGTGGCAGGGCTGTTGCCGTGGGACAAGCTGGTCCAGTTGGATGCCGGTAGCTGGTTTGGTAGTGCATTCACCGATGAGCGCCTGCCGCTGCTGGCTGATGTCGCGGCACGCTGCCGCCAGCATCGTCTGATGGCGAATATCGAAATTAAACCTACCACTGGTCTGGATGCAGAAACCGGGCGGGTGCTGGCGCTGGCGGCAAGGGTGATGTGGCAAGGGCAGGTGATGCCGCTGCTGTCATCGTTCTCGTATCAGGCGCTGGAAGCGGCACAACAGGCGGCGCCGGAGTTGCCACGCGGGCTGCTGCTGGATGAGTGGGATGACAACTGGCAGACACTGACCACCACGTTGGACTGCGTGTCGATTCACCTGAATCATAAGCTGCTGGATAAGGCGCGCGTTGCACTGCTGAAACAGGCCGGGCTGCGTATTCTGGTGTATACGGTCAATAACCCGGATCGGGCGCGTGAGCTGTTGCAGTGGGGCGTGGATGCGATCTGCACCGACCGCATTGATGTGATTGGACCGGATTTCCGCTGAATAGCGGGTCGGGCATGCCCGACCCCTACGAATCGTGTGACTGATGGGGCATCGCGCTGTACGGTTTTATGTTGGTGCGAGGCATATCTGACCCCTACGAATCGTGTGATTGATTGGGCATCGCGCTGTACGGTTTTATGTAGGTGCGAGGCATATCTGACCCCCTACGAATCGTGTGAACTGATGGGATTTATGTAGGGGCGAGGCATGCCTCGCCCTGAGCGTCAATTCTGTGGCAGCTGTTTCACCTGACCCTCTTTGGTGCGCTGGGCCGCACTGTCACGCTGCTCCTGCATTTTCCGCTGCAAATCCTGCTGCTGACGCTGTTGATCCTGCTGGAGTTTCAGCTTCTGCTGCGACTGCTGGTTCTGCATATTTTGCTGCAAACGCTGCGTGCTGGGATTGTAGCCCGGCTGTTGTGGGTTGCTGTTATTGCTGTTGTTGCTCAGCATGTTCGCCATACCGGTTAACGGCAAAATGGCGGCAAAGATAACTAACCATTTCATTTTCATTTTTATTCCTCCGTGTTACTGCCTTAAGTCTACTTCAGCCACAAGCCCTGCACGCCAGGAGTGTTCCTGATTTGCGTTAAAATTCGCCTTTCATCCATTTTTGTGCATATTTATCAAAGGCAAACATAACGTAAATATAATTAAAGGATGTAACAATGATGACACAAGCTACTCTGAAGCGCCTGTCGTGGTCGCTGTTAGCCGGGTTACTGGTGTGGCAGGGGGCAGGTGCTGCTCCCACTGCGCCGCCTGTTTCTTACGGGGTTGGGGCGGACACCTTCCATCCGGTGAAAGCGCAGCACGGTATGGTCGCTTCGGTGGATGCAACGGCGACAGAGGTTGGGGTGAAAATCCTCGAACAGGGCGGAAATGCGGTGGATGCGGCTATCGCCGTGGGTTATGCGCTGGCGGTGACGCATCCACAGGCAGGGAATCTCGGCGGCGGGGGTTTTATGCTGTTGCGCACCGCGTCCGGTAATACCACCTCGATTGATTTTCGCGAGATGGCTCCGGTACACGCCAGCCGCGATATGTTCCTGGATGCGGCGGGCAACGCCGACAGCAAAAAATCACTGACTTCCCATCTTGCCTCCGGCGTGCCGGGAACGGTGGCAGGATTTTCACTGGCCAGTCAGAAATATGGCACGCTGCCGCTGAGTACCTTAATCAAACCGGCACTTGAGCTGGCACGTAAAGGCATCGTGGTGAACGACTCGCTGGCGGATGACCTGAACGTTTACGGTAAAGAGGTGCTGGTAGGGCATGCGAACAGTAAAGCCATCTTCTTTAAAGCCGACGGTACGCCTTATCTCAAAGGCGAAAAGCTGGTGCAACGCAATCTGGCACGCAGCCTCGAACTGATTGCACAGCAGGGACCGGATGCCTTCTATAAAGGCAAAATTGCCGATGAGATCGCAGGCGAGATGCAGCAGCACGGTGGGCTTATCAGCAAAACGGACCTGGCGAACTACCGTGCGATCGAGCGCAAGCCGATCAGCGGCACCTACCGTGGCTATGAAGTCTTCTCGATGCCGCCACCCTCATCAGGCGGCATTCATATTGTGCAGATCCTCAATATTCTGGAAAACTTTGACCTGGCGAAGATGGGATTTGGCAGCGCAGATGCCATTCAGGTGATGGCGGAAGCAGAAAAATATGCCTATGCCGATCGCTCGGAATATCTGGGCGATCCGGATTTCGTCAAGGTGCCGTGGCAGGCGCTGACCAGCAAAGCGTATGCTAAATCGCTGGCGCAGCAGATTGATGTCGCCAAAGCGCGCCCTTCCGCGGAGATTAAACCCGGTAAGCTGGCCCCGTATGAAAGCAATCAGACCACGCACTTCTCGGTGGTGGATAAAGACGGCAATGCGGTAGCGGTTACCTACACGTTGAACACCAATTTCGGCAGCGGAATTGTCGCCGGTAACAGCGGCATTCTGCTGAATAATGAGATGGACGACTTCTCCGCGAAACCGGGAACGCCAAACGTTTACGGGCTGGTGGGCGGTGAAGCCAATGCGGTACAGCCTTACAAGCGCCCGCTCTCTTCCATGTCGCCGACCATTATCGCTAAAGACGGGAAAACCTGGCTGGTAACGGGCAGTCCGGGCGGGAGCCGCATCATCACTACTGTGCTGCAAATGGTCGTGAACAGCATTGATTTCGGAATGAACGTCGCCGAAGCCACCAACGCGCCGCGCTTCCATCATCAATGGTTACCGGATCAGCTACGTGTAGAGAAAGGCTTCAGCCCGGATACACTGAAACTGTTGAGCCAGAAGGGGCAGAATGTGAAGGTGATGTCTGCCATGGGCAGCACGCAGAGCATTATGCTGGGGCCGGACGGGATGCGTTACGGTGCGTCAGATCCGCGCACCATTGATGATTTAACCGCGGGGTATTGATGTGATGCGGGCCGACCAGGAAACAACAGGTCGGCCCGCGGAAAATCACGCCTGACGTTTCTGCACGTGCTCGCTTAACTGCTGATCAAAGTGCACTTCCGACCATCCCTCCTGTAATGCCTGCAACAGCAGCGCCTGCTGCGTCTGTGGCACCAGTCCGCCCAGCGGTGGATCGGTATCCAGATTGGTCGGGAACGAATAGCCCTCTGCCGCAGCGGCAATCACCGCATGACGCTGTTCTGTCTCCAGCTGGCGCTGACGCAGAGCGGGATAGAGGCTCAGCAGTACTTTGACGTGGTTGACCTTCTCCATGGTTTTGCCAAAGCTGGAAGAGACCTGGAGCAGGTTGGCCGTGCGGATATGATCTGCCGTGGTGTTATTACCTGCCGCATGGAACAGCGCCGGGTTGAAGAACAGCCCGTCGCCTTTTTGCAGCGGTAGCTGAATCGCATGCTGCTGGAAGTATTCAATAAATTTGGGCTGGCGCCAGGCCAGATACCCGCCCTCATACTGATGGGAAAAGGGCAGCAACTGGGTTGGGCCAGATTCCAGCGGCATATCCGTATGCGCTACCGCGCCTTGCAGGGTGAGATACTGCGACAGGGTCTGTAAAGGCAGCGGGAAGCGGGCCACAACCTCATTACTCTGGAAACCCAGATGATAATCGCGGTGTGGCTGCTGTGCTTTACCGCCCGGCCGTACCTGATTCACCTGTGCGGTGATCTCATAGCCCGGCCCGACCCAGCTTTCGCAGATCAGCGCCAGCAGGGGATTTCCGTAGTAATCGATAAAGGCATCGGCATCGCGTTCTGCCACTTTTTGCAGGGCATTCCAGATGCGTCCATTGCTGCCCGCCCTGGCAAAATGATCGCCGCCGCCGCCGGAGGCCGCCTCATCACGCAGGATCTCCTCAAACAACTGACTGCTGTGGTCGACGGCCGCCAGATCGCGGTACAGCCCTTTAACAACAAATACGCCAGGCCCGGATGAGAGCGCCCGATGCAGTTCACTGAGCACCGACTGGCGATCGTCACGGGCGGCATTGATCAGCGACTCAGCCTGATAAATCAAAACATTCCGTTGTGCGCCGTGCGCCAGCGGGTAATCCTGTTGATGCAGGGTCTGCTGTGATACGGTGGCGAAATCATCCAGCGAAAGCTGTGCTTCATTGAGATAGATTGCGTTCATAATCGGTCGCTCCTTACAGGGCCAGTATCTGCTGAGGCTGTGGTGCACCATCATCACCGCAGCCCACCACGTTCTGATCAAAGTCGATGACGGCACCGGTCATCATCCCGGACTCTTCAGAGAGTAAAAATGCCACGCCACGGGCCACTTCCCGGGGCTTCAACAGTCGGCCAAAGGGCTGCTCGCGTTCGGCTTTTTCCAGCCAGTCGTCGCTCGCCTGGTGATACTGCTTCTGGATGTCATCTTCGTGTGGTGTATCCATCCAGCCAATATTCAGGCCGTTAACGCGAATGCGGTTGCGCATGGCGCTGAAAGCAACGTTTTTCGTCAGCGTAACCAGTGCGCCTTTTGAGGCGGCATAGGTGGTGAGGAAGCTCTGGCCGCCGTGAGAGGTCATGGTGATAATATTGACGATGCTGCCTTCCACCTTGTTGGCAATCATCAGTTTGATCGCCGCCTGCATCAGAAAGAATGGCGCACGGACGTTGACGGCAAAGATGGCGTCAAAAAGTTCGGGGGTCGTATTGAGGATGGTGCCACGATCGGACATTCCGGCACAGTTCACCAGACCATGCAGCGTACCGAAGCGCGTTGCCGCTTCGGCAATCACCTGTTCGCAGGCTTGTGGGTCACTGATATCGGCGGCGACAAACCAGGCTTCACAGCCGAGTGCCCGTAACGCCTCTTCTTGAGCCGCCCCGGCCTTGCGGTTTCGGCCACAAAGAATCAGCCCGCGCGCGCCGCGTTCTGCCAGTAATCTTGCAACGGCAGCGCCCAGTCCCTGAGTGCTGCCCGTGACCACATAGACGTTACCGTGAAACTGCTGATTAATATTTAAGCTCATGATTAAACTGCCTTTATTGTTGATTTATGTAGGGTTGGTCGTCAGAGGAAATGGCTCCAGACCACCTTATCACTTACATTTCATTAACAATACGCACGAATCACCTCAAAAAAACCTCAAAAAAAGGTGTCAAATGTGAGTGTGACAGGGGGATGAGTGAGTTGGGTTCAATCCAGTGTTTTTTGCTTTTTCTCGACAATTAGCACGCTTAAATCTCGTTTTGTCCTCTTTTTAACGTAGATTGAAGAAACGTAAACGTCACAGGGCCCCCAATACTGGAACATGGGGCATCCACTACAAGGAAGGTTATGAAGTACTCTGCACTGACCATCATTTTTTCCGCTGCGCTGCTGTCGGGATCATTATCGGCTCTGGCCGACCGCATTCCTGTCTCCGCCCCACAGGCCGTGTTAACGAGCCCCGTGCGGCCCGATGTTCTGATTGTGCCGGTGGCCATCAGCGGCAAGCAGTACCATTTCCTGCTGGATACGGGCATCAGTACGCTGGTGATTGATAATGCGCTGGCGAGTGAGCTGACGCATCGGCTCCCCGTTGACCAGGTGTCGGCGTTGCAACGGGCTATCCTGGCGGCAGGTCTTCAGACGCCGGGTGGGCCGCTGCCTGCAGATGCACTCCTGCTTTGGCAGCCGATGGCATTGGCTATTGGCGATCGCGTGTTGCCCGCCAGTGCCCCGTGGCTGGGGATGGATCTCAGTGCCTTTACTCAGGTGACCGGTGTGAAAATTGACGGGATTTTAGGCCAGGATATTTTTCGCCAGTTTGCGTGGCAGGTTGATAATCAACAGGGGCAGCTCAGCGTCTGGCAGCAAGCGCCCGGCACGCTGGATTACCCGGTGTGTGTTCCCTACCGCGATGCCTATGATTCCGGGCCTGAATTGTTGCTGGACTATCACAATCGCCCGGTCCATATGCGGGTTGATACCGGCGTTTATTACAGTTACATCGGTGATGAGCTGATTAAAGCAAGCCGCGAACGTCCTGAAAGCGCGGTGCTGACAGGCATCAATCAGCCCGTTCTGGGGCTAACTGGCCAGGCGGTAAGTGTTGGGTATTCACTGACAGGCTTAAGTTTTAATCAGATGCCGCTGGGTAAGCTGCTGGTACGTGAGAACAAACAGGGAGCATATGGTCTGGGGATGAACTTTCTGGCCCGCTTTGATAGCTATCTTTTCATGCCGAAAAAAATGCTGTTTTGTTATCGGGAGCAACACTTTACTCGCGACGAGCCTGAACCGCAGCGCATCCTTTCCGTTCGTTATTACGCACATCGGGTTGAGTTCTTTTCTCATTCCCCGACCGCACTGGCCCGCTTTGGTCTGCAAAATGGGGATGTGCTGGTGGAAGTTAACGGCAGTAAAGTCCTGCCTGAAGGCCTTCATCAACTCCGTATTGCCCTGGCGGACACTCCGGCAGGGCAATTAGTGCTCAAGATTGAGCGTCGCGGTAAAATGAAAACGATCAGGATTTGATGATGCAGGGGAGGGCTCATACTGGGCTCATCCCCGCAAGATAGTGCTCGCTTTGGCACCACGCCAGTTATGACCGGAAGCGCGCCATGTAGAGGGCATCAACCTGCTGGCCATTGCGTAATGCATAACGCCGGGCGCAGCCTTCAGTTTCAAAACCAAATTGTTCATACAACGCGATAGCGGCATGGTTGTCGGCAAAGACCGTGAGTTCGATACGCTCAACGTTCAGCCAGTTATCACAGAGATCGATGATCGTACGCATCATCGCTTTCGCCACACCCTGGCCGCGATAACGGACATCGACCCCGAGGCCAAACGTGGCGGTATGACGGCGGCGGGCGCGATTGTTGACCTCCAGCGTGACCTGGCCAGCCACTTCATCACCCCTGCAGGCCACCAGCATTTGCATGCCATCCGGCACAGAGGCGATGCGTTCCTGCCACTTTTTTAGCGAGGGATGGGGGAGCTGTAGTGTATCGGCATAGGTTTCCGGCTGGCTGTACAACTGATAAATGGCAGTGGCATCTTCCGCAAGCACATGTCGAACAATAATCTCACTCATTTTCCCTCTCCGTAGATTGTATAATCCTCTTTAAAATCAGGGTTTTTTATCGCCATATCAAGCAAAAAATAATCAGAAAATGGCTTTACAAGTGCGAATGATAATGATTATTATTGTCATGCGTTTTCAGGAAGGCCTCTGGCACAGACTGAGAAGGCACGACATTGCTCACATTGCTTCAGTATTTCTTAGCCAGCTCGGGTGCTGGCTTTTTTTTTGCCTGTCTTCCGCCGCACATCTGCAATTCTCCTGTTTCTTTCTGCGCATTTATATCGAATATTTTGAACAGAGAAGACAATTTTATCCGCTATCATCCACAGCGCTACAGGTCCAGACTGTGTCAAAACGTTGAGGAGAATTGAATATGATTTACTTACGCAAAGCACAAGATCGTGGTCATGCAAATCATGGCTGGCTGGACAGTTACCACACCTTCTCTTTTGCCGATTACTACGATGCCAATTTTATGGGCTTCTCGGCACTGCGAGTGATTAACGAAGATGTGATTGATGGTGGTCAGGGATTTGGTACGCATCCTCATAAAGATATGGAAATCCTGACTTACGTGCTGTCCGGTACGGTTGAACACAAAGACAGCATGGGCAACAAAGAGCAGATCCCGGCGGGTGAATTCCAGATTATGAGCGCCGGTACCGGGGTCCGTCACTCTGAGTACAACGCCAGCAAAGATGTACCGCTGCATCTGTACCAGATCTGGATCATCCCGGAAAAAACCGGTCTTGAGCCACGTTACGCGCAGCGCCGCTTCGACGATGTGCAGGGACGCCAGCTGGTGCTGTCACCGGATGCCCGTGAGGGTTCGCTGAAGGTGTTCCAGGATATGACGCTGTCCCGTTGGGCGCTGAAATCCGCTGAGCAGGGTAGCGTAGAGGTGGAAGAGGGTCGTCGTATCTGGATCCAGGTGGTGAAAGGGGCGGTTACCGTCAACGGTGAAGCGGCAACAACGTCTGACGCGTTTGCCATCTGGGATGAAAAATCCCTGGCGATTGTTGCCAGCAGCGATGCCGAAATCCTGTTGTTCGACCTGCCACCGGTCTAAGTGTTCTCCCTGTCACATTTTGGGTGCGGTTTACCGCACCCTTCCTCTTTTTTATCCCTATCTTTGTTACACTCAGCTCAACTCGTTCCTATTCGTTGAAGCCAGATGAAGAAAAAAAGACCGGTACTACAGGATGTTGCCGATCGCGTAGGCATCACTAAAATGACCGTTAGCCGCTATCTGCGTCATCCCGATCAGGTTTCTGCCGCGTTGCAGGGCAAGATCGCTGCCGCGCTGGATGAGCTGGGTTATATCCCTAATCGCGCCCCCGATATGCTCTCTAATGCCACCAGTCGGGCGATTGGCGTATTACTTCCCTCATTGACTAACCAGGTCTTTGCCGATGTATTGCGCGGCATTGAAGCGGTGACCGATGCAGCGGGTTACCAGACGCTGCTGGGGCATTTTGGCTACAGCGCTGAAAAAGAAGAGCTACAGCTGCGCTCGCTGCTGGGCTGGAACATTGATGGCCTGATCCTCACCGAACGCACCCATACTGCTGCCAGCCTGCGCATGATTGAAACCGCCGGCATCCCGGTGATTGAGATGATGGACTGCATCTCGCCGTGCCTCGATATGGCGGTCGGGTTTGATAATGTCGAAGCGGCCCGCCAGATGACCCATGCCATTTTGCAAAAAGGCCATCGTCATACGGTGTATCTCGGCGCACGCCTGGATGAACGCACCCTGCAAAAAGAGCAGGGCTATCGCCTGGCGATGCAGGAAGCCGGGCTGGAGCCTCGCTGCGTGATGATGGAAGCGGCATCGTCGTTTTCCGCCGGTGCGATGCTGATGTGCGAAGCGCAGAAGCGCTATCCGCAGACTGACAGCCTGTTTTGTACCAATGACGACCTGGCGGTCGGTGCAATGTTTGAGTGCCAGCGTCAGGGGCTGCAAGTGCCGCAACAGATGGCGATTGCCGGTTTCCACGGCCACGATATTGCTCATGTGGTTAACCCGTCGCTGGCGACGGTGCAGACGCCGCGTGAGCGTATGGGGCATGAATCTGCAGCGCTGTTGCTGGCGCGTATTCGCGGTGAAAACGTGGATACGGCACCGGTGGATGTCGGCTTTACGATTCTGGCGGGCGGGAGTATTTAATACAGGTCGGGCCTGCCCGACCCCTACGCCTCCATCGACTTACCCCTTTGTGCCTCTCTCCGTCTGAATCTGTCATTTTTTTGAACCACCTCACATTTACCAGCTTTTTCCGCCGTGGCTGTTGCCATACTCACTGCACATCCAGACAATGTTACCGATAACAAATAACCGAACACATCTGCTACCTCTCTGCCGGAGCCAAAACAATGACCACTCATTCATCGCCTAATCACGTCTTCGTACTGATGGGTGTATCCGGAAGCGGCAAATCTGCCGTTGCCAATGCCGTTGCGCATCAACTGAAGGCGGCCTTCCTCGATGGTGATTTTCTGCACCCACGCGCCAACATTGAAAAAATGTCTGAAGGCCATCCACTGAATGATGACGATCGTCGTCCGTGGCTGGAGTCGATCAACGATGCGGCATTCGCCATGCAGCGCACCAACGATGTGTCACTGATTGTTTGTTCGGCACTGAAAAAAAGTTATCGCGATATTCTGCGCAAAGGTAACAGCAACCTCTCATTCGTCTATCTGAAGGGTGACTTCGATACCATTGAGTCGCGTTTGCGTGCACGCAAGGGGCACTTCTTCAAACCGCAGATGCTGGTGACACAATTTGCCACGCTGGAAGAGCCGGGCAGCGATGAAGATGATGTGCTGGTCGTCGATATTAATCAGTCACTTGATGACGTTGTTGCGGCAACACTCAAAACCATTGACGGTGCGACAGAAAAAAATAAGTAGGGTGTAATGAGTACTGCAACACTGGTGTTAACGGCGGCGGGCTCGGTTTTGCTGCTGCTGTTTTTAGTGATGAAGGCAAGGATGCACGCCTTTGTGGCGCTGATGTTAGTGTCTATTGGCGCAGGTCTGTTCTCCGGGATGCCGCTGGATAAAATTGCCACCACGATGGAAAAGGGCATGGGCGGTACGCTCGGCTTCCTCGCCATCGTGGTTGCGCTGGGCGCGATGTTTGGCAAAATTCTGCATGAAACGGGCGCGGTCGATCAGATCGCCATCCGTATGTTGAAAACCTTTGGTGAAAGCCGTGCCCATTATGCGATGGGGATTGCCGGGCTGATTTGTGCCCTGCCGCTGTTCTTTGAGGTGGCCGTGGTGCTGTTAATCAGCATTGCCTTTGCGGTTGCGCGCCGTACCGGCGATAACCTGGTGAAGCTGGTTATCCCGCTGTTTGCCGGGGTGGCCGCTGCGGCGGCGTTTCTGCTGCCCGGGCCAGCGCCGATGCTGCTGGCTTCGCAGATGCATGCTGATTTCGGTTGGATGATTCTGTTGGGCCTGTGTGCCGCCATTCCGGGAATGCTGATTGCCGGACCGCTGTTTGGCCGTTTCATCAGCCAGCATGTGACTTTTGGTATCCCCGCGGAAGGCGATCATCCTGAATTTGATGAGAGCAAACTGCCCTCGTTTGGCTTCAGTCTGTCGCTGATCCTGTTTCCCCTGCTGCTGGTGGGGCTGAAAACTGTTGGCGCCCGCTTTACCACGCCTGGCTCTACGCTGTACGAGTGGCTGGAGTTTATCGGTCATCCGTTTACCGCCATCCTGCTCGCCTGCCTGGTGGCGATTTATGGTCTGGCATACCGTCAGGGCATGGATAAAGAGCGCGTGATGGAGATTTGCGGTGCGGCGTTACAGCCTGCGGGGATTATCCTGTTGGTGATTGGTGCCGGGGGCGTGTTCAAACAGGTACTGGTGGATTCCGGTGTGGGTCCGGCGCTGGGTAATGCGCTGACCGGGGCCGGTTTGCCGGTGGCGTTGGCCTGCTTCGTGCTGGCCGGTGCCGTGCGCATTATTCAGGGGTCGGCAACGGTGGCCTGTTTAACGGCGGTGGGCCTGATTATGCCCGTGATTGAACCGCTGCATTATTCCGGTGCGCAGATGGCCGCGCTGTCGATCTGTATTGCCGGAGGTTCAATTATCTGTAGCCACGTCAATGATGCCGGTTTCTGGCTGTTTGGCCGCTTTACGGGGGCAACCGAAGGGCAGACGCTGAAGACCTGGACGCTGATGGAAACCATACTCGGCACCGTTGGGGCAATTATCGGTATGATTGCGTTCGAATTGTTGTCGTAGTCAGCAAGGGCGAGGTGTGCCTCGCCCCTAGGTATTAATACGATGTTGGCAGGATTGAAGCGTGCCTCGCTCCTGCGTATTAACACCTGTGTCGTAGGGTCGAGGCATGCCTCGACCTTAACGCCATGTAAGGATTACAGTTTCAGATAAACGCGTATCCCATCCAGAAACATCTGCGTTGCCAGCATAATCAGAATCAACCCCATCAGACGCTCCAGCGCATTGACCCCTTTATCTCCCAGCAGTCGTAAAAACAGCCCCGATAGCAGTAAAATCACCACCGTCAGCCCCCACGCAATCAGCAGTGCACCGACAAGATGGCCCATATTCTGTGGATACTGGTGTGACAGCAGCATCAGGGTTGCCAGCAGAGAGGGCCCTGCCACCAGGGGGATTGCCAGTGGCACCAGGAACGGCTCTTCACCTGCTGACAACCCGCTACTGCTGCTTTCCTGCGAAGGGAAAATCATCTTGATGGCGATCAGAAACAGAATAATACCGCCGGAGATCGATACCGTTTCGGTACGCAGATTCAGGAACGCGAGAATTTTTTCGCCCGCAAACAGAAACAGCAGCATGATCAGTAGCGCGATCAGCATTTCGCGAATGAGCACCATCCGTCGACGTTTCGGCTCCAGATGCTTCAAAACCGACATAAAAATCGGCAAATTGCCCAATGGATCCATTATCAGCAACAATAATATCGTGGCCGAGATCATTTCAGTCATCGTTGTTGTTCTCTTTATTAATCAATGTTCGCCTCTTATAAGCAGAGCTGCTAAAAAAAACCGTCTAATCGATTTAATTCACTTGCCACTTTTCCTGCAACTTGTAAGGTTTAGCAATCTAATATTTTAACTCTAACAGGTCAGGCGCCACTGTCGCAGCCAGTTTGCTTACCGCCAGCGTACAGCAACCGTAGCGTACTGAAGTACGTGAGGATTGCGAGCACTGCCGGGGGCGAAAATGGCAAGTAAAGTAGCCCGGGATAAAGGTAATGATGAAATCTGTAGGATTGGTAGGTTGGCGTGGGATGGTGGGCTCGGTACTCATGCAGCGCATGAGCGAAGAGCGCGATTTTGATGTGATTCGCCCGGTATTCTTCTCGACGTCTCAGCACGGCCAGGCGGCGCCAGCGTTCGGCGGCCAGTCTGCGGGCACGTTGCAGGATGCCTTTGATATTGAAGCGCTGAAAGCGCTGGATATTATCATCACCTGCCAGGGCGGCGACTACACCAGCGATATTTATCCTAAGCTGCGCGCAGCCGGCTGGAACGGCTACTGGATTGATGCGGCATCCACGCTGCGTATGAAAGATGACGCGATTATTATTCTCGACCCGGTCAACCACAAGGTGATCCACGACGGCCTGAACAACGGAATAAAAACCTTCGTTGGCGGTAACTGCACCGTGAGCCTGATGCTGATGTCACTGGGCGGTCTGTTTGAAAATAACCTGGTGGAGTGGGCATCCGTGGCGACCTACCAGGCGGCTTCCGGCGGCGGTGCGCGCCACATGCGTGAACTGCTGACCCAGATGGGCATGCTGCACAACCACGTGGCGAAAGAGTTGCAGGACCCGGCTTCTGCCATCCTCGACATTGAGCGTAAAGTCACCGAGTTGAGCCGCACTGGCGTGTTACCAACTGATAATTTCGGCGTACCGCTGGCAGGCAGCTTGATCCCGTGGATCGACAAACAGCTGGATAACGGTCAGACGCGCGAGGAATGGAAAGGCCAGGCGGAAACCAACAAAATCCTGCGTACCAGCAGCGTCATCCCGGTTGACGGTCTGTGCGTGCGCGTTGGTGCGCTGCGCTGCCACAGCCAGGCGTTTACTCTGAAGTTGAAAAAAGATGTGCCGTTGGCTGAAATCGAACAGATGCTGGCCGCACATAACGAGTGGGTGAAAGTGGTCCCTAACGACCGTGATATCTCCATGCGTGAATTGACGCCAGCCGCCGTTACCGGCACGTTGAACACCCCGGTAGGTCGCCTGCGTAAGCTGAACATGGGGCCGGATTATCTTTCCGCCTTTACCGTTGGCGACCAGCTGCTGTGGGGCGCGGCAGAACCGCTACGTCGTATGTTGCGTCTGCTGGTGGGTTAATTCGGGTCATTTCCCCTCTGCCGCTGGCAGGGGGGATGTCACCCTGTTTCGATTTGCATCATCATTTTTCACTGTTATTACGTGCACCTTCCTTTGTGTTAACTGGCGATTCTCCGCGCCAGAATTCAGTCACTTCCCCTTGCCCGGGGCTTGAACCCTGGCAGGTCTAAGAAGGGTCTGACGTTCCTGTCTCACGCCTTTAAAGCAATAAACTTTGATCTGAAAGAAATATTTTTACGCTTTCATCCATGGCTATTGTTTTCCCCTGGCTATGCTTAAAAAGCCACAGTTCCTAAAACATTATTTTTTTTCACTTCGTTATTTTATTGCACGCTGCGGCGGTTTTTACCCAGTGGAAGGTTACCTCTGCCGGTCAGTGTGTTTTGGGCTCAATGAAGAGCAGTGCATTGGCGATACCCGAATCGGGGATTCCGCCAGTCGACTGCCGATCATCACGGGAAGAAAGTCATGTCAGAGCTTATGGATCGTCGTGTGATTAACGCTTTAGTCTCTGGTCATTTTGCTGACCCCTTTTCTTTACTGGGCATGCACAAGACCGACAAGGGTCTTGAAGTGCGTGCTCTGTTACCGGACGCCAGCGAAGTCTGGGTGATTGAAACCAGTACGGGCAATAAATGTGTGCAGCTGGTGTGCCTCGATTCTCGCGGTTTTTTTCAGGGGGTGATCCCCAAACGTAAAACTCCGTTTCGCTATCAACTGGCCGTCACCTGGCACGGCCAGCAAAATTTAATCGACGATGCTTACCGCTTTGGTCCACTGCTGCCGGAAATGGACAGCTGGCTGCTGGCGGAAGGGACCCATCTGCGGCCTTATGAAACCCTGGGTGCGCATGGCGATGTGATTGACGGTGTGATTGGCACCCGCTTTGCCGTCTGGGCGCCGAATGCTCAGCGCATCTCTGTGGTCGGTGAATTTAACTTTTGGGATGGACGTCGGCATCCGATGCGCCTGCGGCGTGAAATTGGTATCTGGGAGTTGTTTATCCCGGGCGCCACGCAGGGGCAGCTTTATAAGTTCGAGATTATCGACCATCAGGGACAACTGCGCCTGAAAGCCGACCCTTACGCGTTTGAGGCGCAGATGCGTCCGCAAACGGCCTCTATGATTTGCGGTATTCCAGAGAAAACCACTCTGTCACCGGAGCGCCAGCGTGCGAACGGTTTTGACGCACCGATCTCGATTTATGAAGTGCACCTCGGCTCCTGGCGCCGCCACACGGATAACCACTTCTGGTTGAGTTACAAAGAGCTGGCAGAACAACTGGTGCCTTATGCCAAAGAGATGGGCTTTACCCATCTGGAGCTATTGCCCATCAATGAGCATCCATTCGACGGGAGCTGGGGTTATCAGCCACTGGGAATGTATGCCCCAACGCGCCGTTTCGGCACTCGCGATGATTTCCGTGCCTTTATTACGGCGGCCCACAATGCCGGGCTGAACGTGCTGCTGGACTGGGTTCCCGGCCACTTTCCATCGGATGATTTTGGTCTGGTGAAGTTTGATGGCACGGAGCTGTATGAACATGGCGACCCGCGCGAAGGCTTTCACCAGGACTGGAACACGCTGATCTATAACTTTGGTCGCCGTGAGGTGAGTAATTATCTGGCGGGGAATGCACTGTACTGGATCGAGCGTTTCGGCATTGATGGCCTGCGGGTGGATGCGGTGGCATCCATGATTTACCGCGACTACAGCCGCGCCGAAGGCGAATGGGTGCCGAATCATGTTGGCGGGCGTGAGAATTTCGAGGCGATCTCTTTCCTGCGCTACACCAACCGAACGCTGGGCCATGCTGCCCCCGGTTCGATTACCGTGGCGGAGGAGTCAACGGACTTTGATGGCGTGTCACGACCGCCGGAAATGGGCGGTCTGGGCTTTTGGTTTAAATGGAACCTTGGCTGGATGCACGACACCCTCGACTACATGAAGCTCGATCCGATCTACCGCCGCCATCATCACAATCTGATGACGTTCGGTATGCTTTACAACTACACCGAAAACTTCGTGCTGCCGCTGTCCCACGATGAAGTGGTTCACGGCAAGAAGTCGATTCTGGACCGCATGCCGGGTGACACCTGGCAGAAGTTCGCCAACCTGCGTGCCTATTACGGCTGGATGTTTGGCTTCCCGGGTAAAAAGCTGTTGTTTATGGGTAATGAGTTCGCTCAGGGCAAAGAGTGGAACCACGATACCAGCCTGGACTGGCATCTGCTGGAAGGGGAAGACAACTGGCATAACGGCGTGCAGCGTCTGGTGCGCGACCTGAATCATACCTACCAGGCACAGACGCCGCTGCATCAACTCGATTTCGACCCGGCCGGGTTTGAATGGCTGGTGGTGGATGACTTTGATAACTCGGTGTTTGTCTTTGTGCGCCGCGATCGCGATGGCAATGAACTAATCGTCGCCAGTAACTTTACCCCGGTGCAGCGTGAAAGCTATCGCTTTGGCGTGTCGGGTGCCGGGCGCTGGCGCGAAGTGCTAAACACCGACTCCGGCCATTATCACGGCGGTAACAACGGCAACCTGGGAACGGTCAGCACCGATGACTGGGGCAGCCATAACCGCAGTCACTCTCTCAGTCTGACGCTGCCTGCGCTCTCGACGCTGTGGCTGGTACGGGAGGCAGAATGACATCACTCCGTGAGGGACTTCCAGCACCGCGCGGTGCCCACTATGACGGCAAAGGGGTGAACTTTACCCTGTTCTCGCAGCATGCTGAACGCGTGGAGCTTTGTCTGTTTGATGCCAGTGGCACGGAGACGCGTGTGGATCTTCCTTCACGGAGTGGCGACATCTGGCACGGCTACCTCCCCGGCGGTAAACCGGGCCAGCGTTATGGTTATCGCGTGCATGGTCCGTGGCAGCCGCAGCAGGGGCAACGTTTTAATCCGGCGAAGCTGTTGCTCGACCCCTGCGCACACGAAGTGCTGGGTGAAGTCACGGACGACCCTTGTTTCCAGTGTGGGGTGCAGCAGCCGGATCCCCTTGATAGCGGGCCGCTGGCACCGAAAAGTGTGGTGCTGGCCGATGATTTTGACTGGGACGAGGATGCGCCACCGCGCGTGCCCTGGGGCAGTACCGTGATTTATGAGGCCCACGTACGTGGTCTGACAAAGCTGCATCCGGATATCCCGGAAGCGATACGCGGCACTTACGCGGCGCTGGGGCATCCGGTGATGATCGACTACTTTCAGCGACTGGGGATCACCAGTCTGGAGCTGTTGCCAGTGGCCTGCTTCGCCAGTGAACCGCGCTTACTGCGGATGGGATTGAGTAATTACTGGGGCTACAACCCGCTGGCCTGCTACGCGCTGGAAGCGCGCTACGCCTCCGGCCAGCACCAGCTGCATCCGCGTCAGGAGTTCCAGCAGGCTGTGAAGGCGCTGCATCAGGCTGGCATAGAAGTGATTCTTGATGTGGTGTTTAACCACAGCGCAGAGCTGGAGGAGACTGGCCCCACGCTGTCGATGCGCGGCGTCGATAATCAGAGCTACTACTGGCTGGACGGGCAGGGGGAATATCAGAACTGGACCGGCTGTGGCAACACGCAGAATCTCAGCCACCCGCAGGTGATGGCGTGGATGCTCGACTGCCTGCGCTACTGGGTAGAAGAGTGCCATGTCGATGGCTTCCGCTTTGACCTGGCCACCGTACTGGGGCGCACGCCGGACTATCATCAGGATGCGCCATTGTTTCAGGCGATTGCAGCCGATCCTGTGCTGTCAGGCTGCAAGCTGATTGCCGAACCCTGGGATATCGGCATCGGGGGTTATCAGGTCGGCAATTTTCCTCCACCGTTCGCCGAATGGAATGACCATTTTCGCGATGCTACGCGGCGTTACTGGCTGCATGGCGAGTTGTCCAACGGCGACTTTGCACGGCGTTTTGCCGGGTCGAGCGATATCTTCGATCGTGGCGGCCGACGGCCCTCCAGCAGTATCAACCTTATCACTGCCCACGACGGTTTTACCCTGCGAGATGTGGTCAGTTATGAACATAAACATAACGAAGCGAACGGCGAAGATAACCGTGATGGCAGCAACAATAACTTCAGCCATAACCACGGCGTGGAAGGATTACAGGCGCCGTTACTGATTATGGAACACCGCCGTCGTAGCGTGCATGCCCTGTTGGCCACGCTGCTGCTGGCGCAGGGGACGCCGATGTTACTGGCCGGGGACGAACACGGGCACAGCCAGCACGGCAACAATAATGCTTACTGCCAGGACAATCCGCTGACATGGTTCAACTGGCAGCAGCACGATCGCGGACTGTTTGCTTTCACTGCCGCACTGATCCATCTGCGCCGCCGTATTCCGGCGTTGCAGCAGGATCGCTGGTGGCAGGACGGTGATGGCAATGTGGAGTGGCTGAACGACCAGGGACAGCCGTTGACCACTGAGCAGTGGGAGCAGGGGGCGCATCGTTTGCAGATCAGGCTTTCACAGCACTGGTTACTGACGATCAACGCCACCGAAGAAGTGTATGACCTGGTGTTACCTGAAGGGAAATGGCATGCCATTCCTCCCTTTGCCGGGGATGATAACCCGATTCTGTCAACGGTCTGGCATGGAGCCGCCCACGGTGTGTGCGTGTTCCAGGAACAATCATAATAGGAATCAGACATGGTCAAATTAGATAAGAACGACCCTGTAATGCTGGCAAGGCAACTCCCTACACAAACTGTTGCGCTGATCCTTGCGGGTGGACGCGGTACGCGTCTGAAAGACCTGACCGCCAAGCGTGCGAAACCGGCCGTTCACTTCGGCGGCAAGTTTCGCATTATCGATTTTGCGCTTTCCAACTGTCTGAACTCCGGCATTCGACGTATTGCGGTGATCACCCAGTATCAGTCGCACACGTTGGTACAGCATATCCAGCGCGGCTGGTCCTTCCTCAATGAAGAGATGAACGAGTTCGTCGATCTGCTGCCTGCGCAGCAACGCCTTTCCACCGACCACTGGTATCGCGGCACCGCCGATGCGGTAACGCAGAACCTCGATATCATTCGTCGCTACCGTGCGCAGTACATCGTGATCCTGGCCGGGGACCACATCTACAAGATGGACTACTCGCGCATGCTGATCGATCACGTAGAAAACGGTGCGCGCTGCACCATTGCCTGTCTGCCGGTGCCGCTGGAGGAAGCCAGTTCCTTCGGCGTGATGAAGGTGGATGATGATAACAAGGTGGTTGAGTTCCTTGAGAAACCGGAGAACCCACCCTCAATGCCTGGCGACAGCAGCCGGGCGTTAGCCAGCATGGGTATCTATGTTTTTGATGCCGAATATCTTTTCGGCCTGCTGGAAGTCGATCAGGCGTTACCGGAGTCGAGCCATGATTTCGGTAAAGATTTGCTGCCGAAAATTGTCGCCAGTGGTGAAGCTCTGGCGCACTCTTTCAGTCTCTCCTGCGTTCAGCATGATGAGACGGCAGAACCTTACTGGCGCGATGTCGGCACGCTGGAAGCCTACTGGAAAGCCAATCTTGACCTCGCTTCTGTGATGCCAGAACTGGATATGTATGACAGTACCTGGCCGATCCGCACCCATATGGAACCGTTGCCGCCGGCGAAGTTTGTGCAGGATCGCTCCGGTAGTCACGGGATGACAATGAATTCGCTGGTGTCAGGGGGCTGCATTATCTCTGGTTCAGTGGTAGTGAACTCGGTGCTGTTCTCCCGGGTTCGAATTAACTCCTTCTGCAATATTGAGTCATCGGTATTACTGCCGGATGTAGAGGTGGGACGTTCCTGCCGTCTGCGACGTTGTGTGATAGACCGTGCCTGCGTACTGCCAGAAGGAACGGTGATTGGCGAAAATCCGGATGATGATGCCCGGCGTTTCCACCGATCGGAAGAAGGGATCGTTCTTGTCACCAGGACCATGCTGGCGAAGCTTGGCTGGCGATAGCACACACGTAATCCAAAATAATTGAAGTTGCATCCAGGCGGCAAGAGAACGAGTCCCGATGAGCTTACTCAGGTAAGTGATTCGGGTGAGTGAACGCAGCCAACACAGAGGCAGCTTCAAGTATGAAGGATAAAAAGGAGCCGATAATGCAGGTGCTACACGTCTGTTCAGAAATTTTCCCGCTGCTGAAAACCGGCGGACTTGCTGATGTTATTGGGGCATTACCGGCGGCGCAAATCGCAGAAGGCACGGATACAAGGGTGTTGTTGCCGGCCTTTCCGGCGCTGAAGAAAGCCATTACACCGACTCAGGTGGTGGCGAAGCTGCAAACATTTGCCGGTGATGTGGAGCTACACTTTGGTCATTTTGATGGCGTCGGCATTTATCTGATCGATGCTCCCGGCCTGTACGATCGGCCCGGCAGTCCGTATCACGATGAGTCGCAGTACGCCTACGCCGATAACCATCTGCGCTTTGCGCTGCTGGGATGGATTGGCTGTGAGCTGGCGTGTGGGCTGGATAACTGGTGGCGACCGGATGTGGTGCATGCCCATGACTGGCACGCGGGGCTGGCCTGTGCCTATCTTGCGGCGCGTGGTCGCCCGGCAAAATCGGTGTTTACGGTCCACAATCTGGCGTATCAGGGGTTGTTTGAAGCGCGGCATCTGGATCTGCTTCAGCTTCCGCCTTCCTTCTTCAATATGCACGGGCTGGAGTTCTACGGGCAGATCTCATTCCTTAAGGCCGGGCTGTTCTATGCCGATCATATCACGGCCGTCAGCCCGACTTACGCACGTGAAATCACGCTGCCTGAGTTTGGTTACGGTATGGAAGACTTGCTGAAACAGCGCCAGCTGGAAGGGCGGCTGACCGGGATACTCAACGGTGTTGATCCGGCTATCTGGGATCCGGAGCAGGATCTGCTACTGAATGCGCGCTATAACCGTGATGTGCTGGATGCCAAGCTGGAGAACAAACGGCAGTTGCAGATCACCATGGGATTAAAGATCGACGACAAAGCGCCGGTCTTTGCTGTGGTCAGCCGTTTAACGAAGCAGAAAGGGCTGGATCTGGTGCTGGAAGCTCTGCCGGGGCTGCTGGAGCAGGGCGGTCAGCTGGTGTTACTGGGTGCAGGGGATGCAGAACTGCAACAGGGGTTCCTTGCTGCGGCTGCCGAGTATCCAGGCCAGGTGGGCGTGCAAATCGGCTATCACGAAGCCTTCTCGCACCGCATTATTGGTGGCGCTGATGTGATTATGGTGCCGAGCCGTTTTGAGCCCTGTGGTCTGACACAGCTCTACGGATTGAAATACGGCACGCTGCCGCTGGTGCGGCGTACCGGAGGGCTGGCAGATACGGTGAATGACAGCTCACTGGAAAATCTGGCTGACGGTATCGCCAGCGGTTTTAGTTTTGAAGACAGTAATGCCTGGTCGTTATTACGTGCAATTCGACGTGCTTTTGTTCTCTGGTCCCGTCCTTCGTTGTGGCGCTATGTTCAGCGTCAGGCAATGGGGATGGATTTTAGCTGGCAGGTGGCTGCAGTGGCCTACCGCGATCTCTATCAACGTTTGTTGTAACCAGAAAATGGGAAATTTGATATGAACGCACCGTTCTCCTATGCCTCACCGACGCTCAGTGTCGATGCACTCAAGCACTCAATTGCCTATAAGCTGATGTTCACCATTGGCAAAGACCCGTCTATTGCTAATAAGCACGAGTGGCTGAACGCCACCTTGCTGGCCGTGCGCGATCGTATGGTCGAGCGCTGGCTGCGATCGAACCGTGCCCAGTTGTCTCAGGATGTGCGTCAGGTGTATTACCTGTCGATGGAGTTTCTGGTGGGGCGCACGCTGTCCAATGCGCTGCTGGCGATGGGCATCTACGACGATGCAAAATCGGCGCTGGAAGAGATGGGCTTCGACCTTGAGGAGCTGATTGAAGAAGAGAGCGATCCGGGGTTGGGTAACGGCGGCCTCGGTCGTCTTGCTGCCTGTTTTCTGGATTCCCTTGCCACGCTCGGTCTGCCGGGACGCGGCTACGGCATCCGCTACGAGTACGGCATGTTCAAACAGAATATCGTTGATGGTCGCCAGGCGGAGTCACCGGATTACTGGCTGGAATATGGGAATCCCTGGGAATTCCAGCGTTTTAACACCCGCTACAAGGTGCGTTTCGGTGGCCGTATTCAGCAGGAAGGCAGCCGCGCACGCTGGGTAGAGACCGAAGAGGTGCTGGCCACCGCCTACGATCAAATTATCCCGGGTTACGATACGGATGCCACCAATACCCTGCGGCTATGGGGCGCGCAGGCCAGTAATGAAATCAATCTCGGGAAGTTTAACCAGGGCGATTACTTTGCGGCGGTGGAAGATAAAAACCATTCGGAAAATGTGTCGCGCGTGCTCTATCCCGATGACTCGACCTATTCCGGGCGTGAATTGCGTCTGCGGCAGGAGTACTTCCTGGTGTCAGCCACGGTTCAGGATATCCTTCATCGTCACTGGGCGATGCACCAGACCTTTGATAACCTGGCCGATAAAATTGCCCTGCATCTTAATGATACCCACCCGGTGCTGGCGATCCCGGAACTGATGCGCGTGCTGATCGATGAGAACAAATTTACCTGGGATGACGCGTTTGAAGTCACCTGCCAGGTGTTCTCCTACACCAACCACACGCTGATGCAGGAAGCGCTGGAGACCTGGCCGGTGGATATGATCGGTAAAATTTTGCCGCGTCATCTGCAAATTATCTTCGACATCAATGACTACTTCCTGAAAACCATCCAGGAATATTACCCGGATGACTGGGAGCTGCTGTCGCGTATTTCCATTATTGATGAGAACAACGGTCGCCGTATTCGTATGGCCTGGCTGGCGGTGGTGGTCAGTCATAAAGTGAATGGCGTCTCTGAGCTGCACTCGAATCTGATGGTTCAGTCGTTGTTTGCTGACTTTGCCAAACTGTTCCCTGGCCGTTTTTGCAACAAAACTAACGGCGTGACGCCGCGTCGCTGGCTGGCACTGGCGAACCCGGCGCTCTCCGATGTGCTGGATGAGACGATTGGTCGTACCTGGCGTACCGAACTGAGCCAGTTGGATGAGCTGAAACAGCATATTGACTATCCGAACTTTATTGAGCAGGTGGCGAATGCCAAACTGAAAAATAAAAAACGTCTGGCGGCTTACATCAGCCAAAAAATGGATGTGGTGATCGATCCGCGTGCGATGTTTGATGTGCAGATTAAGCGTATCCACGAGTACAAACGCCAGTTGCTGAATGTTTTGCACGTCATCACCCGCTATAACCGCATCAAAGCCGATCCGACGGCCGATTGGGTGCCCAGGGTCAATATCTTCGCCGGGAAAGCCGCCTCAGCGTATTACACCGCAAAACACATCATTCATTTGATCAACGATGTGGCGAAGGTGATCAACAACGATCCGCAGGTGAAAAATAAACTGAAGGTGGTGTTTATTCCTAACTACGGCGTGAGTCTGGCGCAGATCATTATTCCGGCGGCCGATCTCTCCGAGCAGATTTCACTGGCGGGCACCGAAGCGTCCGGCACCAGTAATATGAAATTTGCACTCAACGGCGCACTGACGATTGGTACGCTGGACGGAGCAAACGTCGAGATGTTGGATCACGTGGGTGAAGAGAATATCTTTATCTTCGGTAACACCACACCGCAGGTCGAAGCGCTGCGCAACAGTGGCTATAACTCCCACACTTTCTATGAGGAGGATGCCGAACTGCATCAGGTCCTGATACAGATCGCCACCGGAGTATTCAGCCCTCAGGAGCCTGGGCGTTATCGCAATATCTTTGATTCACTGGTTAATCTTGGGGACCACTACCAGCTGCTGGCCGATTATCGCAGCTACGTGGATACTCAGGATAAGGTCGATAAGCTGTATCGTAATCAGGAAGAGTGGACGCGCTGTGCGGTACACAACATTGCCAATATGGGGTATTTCTCGTCGGACAGGACCATTCAGGAGTATGCGGATGAGATCTGGGGGATTAAACCGATAAGATTGTAATCAGAGCCGGAAAGGGCGAGGCATGCCTCGCCCCTACGAATCATGTACGGGCCGGGCATGCCAACCCGCTTCGCCCCGCCATAACGTAGGGGTCGGGCATGCCCGACCCGCTGATATTACGATGCCAGCGACAGCGCGGCCGGTTTCTTACCGTGTTCGGTCAGCCACGCGGTCACTCGCGCCTGCTGCTCATCGTTCAACCACATCCCTTCTTTGGTACGACGCCAGATAGCATCGTCGGTCACGCGTACCCATTCGTGCTCAACCAGGTAACGCAGTTCCGCTTCATAGAAGTGGTGACCAAACAGCTCACCCAGATCCTCAAGAGAGGTCGCGTCTTTCAGCAGCAGTTCTGTATTACTGCCGTAAGTTCGCGCGTAGTGGCGTGCCATCGCCTCGGTAATAAACGGGAAGCGGCGACGCAGGGTCGCGGCATAATCTTCACGTGTTCCGGCAAAGTTGCCACCCGGTAGTACACAGCTTTTGGTCCATGCCGCACCGATACTTGGGTAGTACTTGCTCAGTTTCTCCATCGCGTGCTCTGCCAGCTTACGATAGGTGGTCAGCTTACCGCCGAACACGGAAAGCAGCGGTGCCTGGCCGGCATCATCATGCACATCCAGCGTGTAATCGCGGGTAATCGCCTGCGGAGAATCTGACTCGTCGTCACACAGCGGACGCACGCCGGAGTAAGTCCAGACGATATCGTCACGGCCCAGATCTTTCTTGAAGTGGGCATTAAACACTTTCAGCAGGTAGTCGATTTCGTTATCGTCGATTTTCACATTCTGCGGATCGCCTTTGTACTCAACGTCGGTGGTGCCGATAATTGAGAATTCATCCATCCACGGAATGACGAAGACAATACGGTTATCTTCGTTTTGCAGAATATAAGCCTGCTTCTGGGTGTGTACACGTGGTACCACGATATGGCTGCCTTTGATCAGGCGGATGCCATACGGCGACTTCAGCTTCAGGCTGTCATCAAACAGCTGTTTAACCCACGGACCGGCAGCATTCACCAGGCCTTTGGCGCGCCAGGTAAAGGTTTTGCCACTGTCGATATCTTCAGCTTCCACGATCCACAGGCCGTTTTCACGCCAGGCGCACGTCACGCGAGTACGGGTGCGAACTTCACCGCCACGCTTCTCAATTTCCTGCGCGTTAAGTACCACCAGGCGGGCATCATCCACCCAGCAGTCAGAATATTCGAAACCGCGCACGATTTCCGGCTTCAGCACCGAGTCTGAGCCAAAACGCAAACCCTTACTGCCCGGCAGGCTGGTACGTTTACCCAGGTGGTCGTACATAAACAGACCCACGCGGATCATCCAGGCTGGACGCAGGTGCGGGCGGTGCGGCAGACGGAAACGCATAGGGAAAGCGATGTGTGGTGCCATTTTCAGCAGCACTTCACGTTCGGCAAGCGCTTCACTTACCAGGCGGAATTCATAGTGCTCCAGGTAACGCAGGCCACCGTGGATAAGTTTTGAACTGGCAGAAGAGGTGGCGCAGGCGAGATCTTGCGCCTCCAGCATCAATACTGACAGGCCGCGCCCGGCAGCATCAGCCGCAATGCCAGCACCGTTAATACCGCCGCCGATTACGATCAGGTCTTTGGTTTCCACGTCATCTCCTCCGATGTTCGGAATCTTTCACTAATGTTCGTTTTCGAGCATTATACTAATCGGAAACCAACATTGATGCTAGCGTTAACCTAATAAAAACAATTATGCGTGATGCAGGTAACATATTTGCTGCAAGAAAAAGTTTATCTCCCTGCTAACTCCCGGGTTATTGTGCGCCGCCTTCAGGCTACAATGGGGGTAATTTGGTCACTTTTTTAGCTTTTGACGAGAACCCACCATGGAACAATTTGAGTGCATCAACGTACAGCAGGCGCAGCAGAAACTCTCTGAAGAGAATGCGTTGCTGGTTGATATTCGCGACCCTCAGAGTTTTGCTGCTGCCCATGCCAGCGGCGCTTTTCATCTGACTAACGATTCACTGCCTGCTTTTATCTCCCAGGCGGCGTTAACGACCCCGGTGCTGGTGATGTGCTACCACGGCAACAGCAGTAAAGGTGCAGCGCAATTCCTGCTCAGTCAGGGGTTCACGGCGGCTTACAGTATTGATGGCGGATTTGACGCCTGGCGTGCCGCTTTCCCGCAGCAGGTCGACGCACTCTGACGCCTCTCTTGTCACCGCTCGCGCTTTCCCCTGCAACCGGTAAGGGGAAATCGTTATACTCTCGGTTTGTCTGGTCTGACTGAAAGGAAGTCGCTTCTCTATGCGCATCACCCATTTTACTCATCTGCGCCCGGCGCAGGCGTTTGTCGATTACATGGCGACGCGCGGCGTGACGTTGCGCGTTGAGCACGATAATGGTTACACCCTGTGGCTGGATGATGAATCGCAGCTGACAGTGGTCGAAAACGAACTCAACCAGTTTATTCGTGACCCTAACCACGCGCGCTATCAGGCGGCCAGCTGGACCTCGGGCACGACAGACAGCGGCATTCACTATCAGCATGTTTCACTGCTGGATAATCTGCGTGAACGTGCTGGCGTCCTCACGCTGACGGTGATGGCAGCCTGCGTGCTGGTCTTTATCCTGATGCAGGTGCTCGGTGATGGCGCCGTGATGCGCCTGCTCTCCTGGCCTGATGCAGACCAGCACTTTGAACTGTGGCGCTGGTTCTCACATGCCTTACTGCATTTCTCGCTGCTGCATATTCTGTTTAACCTGATGTGGTTTTGGTATCTTGGCGGCACGCTGGAAAAGCGGCTCGGCAGCGGCAAGCTGTTCGTGATTATGCTGATATCCGCGCTGCTCAGCGGCTGGATGCAGGCGAAGTTCAGCGGTGTGCTGTTTGGTGGGCTTTCCGGTGTGGTCTACGCCCTGATGGGCTATTCCTGGCTGAGCGGTGAGCGCAGCCCTGAGCGCGGGATCTTTCTGCAACGCGGATTGATGGCCTTTGCGGTTTTGTGGCTGCTGGTGGGGTATTTCGGTTGGTTTGGTTTGTCGATTGCCAATGCAGCGCACGTTACCGGGCTGCTGGTTGGGCTGGCGATGGCCTTTGTCGATACGCGTCATAAAAAAAGCTAAAAGGAGAACAGCGTGAAGCAGACACAACGACATGACGCCATCATTGAGCTGGTGCGCCGTCAGGGATATGTCAGTACCGAAGAGCTGGTAGAGCACTTTGATGTCAGCCCGCAGACCATTCGTCGCGACTTAAACGATCTGGCCGAGCAAAACAAAATTCAGCGCCATCACGGCGGTGCCGCGTTACCCTCCAGTTCGGAAAACACCGCCTGGCAAGACCGTAAGATGATGTGGTCGGCAGAGAAAGCGCGTATTGCTCAGCGTGTTGCCAGCCAGATCCCCGATGGCGCCTCGCTGTTTATTGATATCGGCACCACTCCGGAAGCGGTGGCGCATGCGCTCATGAACCACAGTAATCTGCGTATCGTCACTAATAACCTGAACGTTGCGGTGTTGCTGATGGCGAAACCCGATTTTCGCCTGATCCTGGCCGGGGGCGAAGTGCGTACCCGTGATGGCGGCATTATGGGCGAAGCGACGCTCGATTATATTTCTCAGTTCCGCCTCGATTACGGCATTCTGGGGATTAGCGGTATCGATATGGACGGCTCCCTGCTGGACTTCGACTACCATGAAGTGCGCACCAAGCGCGCGATAATCGAGAATTCCCGCTGTGTGATGCTGGTGGCAGACCACTCTAAATTTGGCCGCAACGCGATGGTTAACCTGGGCAATATGGGGTTGATCGATTACCTGTTTACCGACCAGGCACCGCCACCGAGTGTCATGAAAACGATCGAACAGCACGAAGTTCATCTGGAACTCTGCTAGCCCGGCCGGGGCGATCTAAAAAAAGGTCGCCCGCTACTGGCACGTTTAACGAATTCACTCATACTCAGATCAGTCTCTTTTTTTCACCTCTTATTCCCATTCTGGGCGTGCAGCCTGTTCTGCACCCTATTGCCGCGCGCTTTATCCGGGCAGCCCAGCCCGGTTAGTTGTCTCCCTCTAGTTGTTTACTTGCTTTTTTTTCGCTCATCGCATTCTGCGGTGAGCTTTTTTTCGTTTTGCCGTCTTAACTGTAAGGTGCCTTCAGTCACATTTTGCCCACCTGTTTAAGAGGGATTATATGTCGCAACAGAAATTCAATAAGGCGCGCTTTAATGCGGCGTTGACGCGTCAGTGGCAGCATCTTGGTTATACACGTGCCGCAGACATGACTGCCCACCAGTGGTGGCAGGCGATCAGCGGTGCGCTGGCAGAACTGCTGGCGGCAAAGCCGGTGACGAAATCCGTGAAAAAGCAGCGCCACGTTAACTATATTTCCATGGAGTTTCTGATTGGCCGCCTGACCGGGAATAATCTGCTGAATCTGGGCTGGTATGACGAGGTTAAAGCGGCACTGGCAGAGCATCAGCGCGATCTCAGTGAACTGCTGGAAGAAGAAGTTGATCCTGCTCTGGGTAATGGTGGGCTGGGGCGGCTGGCCGCCTGCTATCTGGATTCGATGGCCACGGTGGGGCAGCCGGCTACGGGTTATGGGCTAAATTATCAATACGGTTTATTCCGCCAGTCGTTTGACGACGGTCAGCAGATTGAAGCACCGGATGACTGGCAGCGTGAGCGTTATCCATGGTTTCGCCACAATGCGGCGCTGGATGTGAATGTCGGCATCGGCGGGACGGTAATCAAAAATGCCGATGGCCAGCTGGCGTGGCATCCGGCGTTTACTCTGCGCGGCGAAGCCTGGGATCTGCCGGTGACCGGCTACCGTAACGGCGTTGTACAGCCACTGCGTCTGTGGCAGGCCTCCCATGCTCATCCGTTCGACCTCACGCTGTTTAATGACGGTAAGTTTCTCGCGGCCGAGCAGCAGGGTATTGATGCGGCGAAGCTGACCAAAGTGCTGTACCCCAACGATAACCATCAGGAAGGAAAGCGCCTGCGCCTGATGCAGCAATACTTCCAGTGTGCCTGTTCGGTGGCCGACATTCTGCGTCGCCATCACCTTGCCGGGCGCAGCGTGCATACGTTGCCGGACTATGAGGTGATTCAGCTTAATGATACCCACCCGACCATCGCCATTCCCGAGATGCTGCGTGTGCTGCTGGATGAGCACCAGTTAAGCTGGGACGATGCCTGGGCCATCACCCGTCAGACCTTCGCCTACACTAACCACACCCTGATGCCGGAAGCGCTGGAGCGCTGGGATGAACGGCTGGTACGCAGCCTGCTGCCACGCCATTTCACGTTGATTAAAGAGATCAACCGACGCTTTAAAAAGGTGGTCGAGAAACAGTGGCCAGGGGATGAAGCCGTTTGGGCGAAACTGGCGGTGGTGCACGATAAACAGGTGCGCATGGCCAATCTTTGCGTGGTCAGCGGTTTTGCTGTGAATGGTGTGGCTGCGCTGCACTCTGAACTGGTGGTGAAAGACCTGTTCCCGGAATATCACCTGCTGTGGCCGGAGAAATTCCATAACGTTACCAATGGCATCACGCCGCGTCGCTGGCTGAAGCAGTGTAATCCGGCGCTGGCGGCGTTGATCGATGACACGCTTAACGTTGAGTGGGCGAACAATCTGGAGGCGCTGAAAGGGCTGGAAGCCTTTGCCGACAATAAAGCATTCCGCAAACAGTATCGACAGATTAAACGCGCCAACAAGCTGCGCCTGGCTGAGTACATTGTGCAGCGCACTGGCATTGTGGTGAACCCGGATGCCTTGTTCGATGTACAGATCAAACGCCTGCATGAGTACAAACGCCAGCATCTTGGCCTGATGCATATCCTCTCTCTCTATAAACGGCTGCGCGACGACCCGAAACTGGATGTGGTGCCGCGTGTGTTCCTGTTTGGCGCCAAAGCCGCACCGGGTTACTACCTGGCGAAGAATATTATTTATGCCATTAATAAGGTGGCGGAGAAGATCAACAACGATCCGCTGGTGGGCGACAAGCTGAAGGTGGTGTTCATTCCGGATTATCGCATTACGGCGGCTGAGTTGATGATCCCGGCAGCCGATCTGTCAGAACAGATCTCCACTGCCGGATATGAAGCCTCCGGTACAGGCAATATGAAGCTGGCGCTGAATGGTGCGCTGACCGTAGGTACGCTCGACGGGGCCAACGTTGAAATCGCTGAACAGGTGGGTGAAGAGAATATCTTTATCTTTGGCAATACGGTGGACCAGGTCAAGGCGCTGAAAGCCAGTGGCTATCAGCCGCTGAAGTTACGCAAAAAAGATAAACATCTTGATAGCCTGTTGAAAGAGCTGGAGAAAGGATTTTTCAGTGATGGCGATAAACACGCGTTCGACATGATGCTGCACAGCCTGGGCAAAGGGGGCGATCCGTGGCTGGTGCTGGCCGACTTCGCCAGTTACTGCGAAGCACAGCTGAAGGTGGAAGCGCTGTACCGTGACCAGGAGGCCTGGACGAAAGCGGCTATTCTGAATACGGCCCGCACCGGGATGTTCAGCTCCGATCGTTCGATTCGGGATTACCAGCAGCGTATCTGGCAGGCAAAACGGCCCGGGAGAGGCGATGGACTTAAAAAAGCGTGAGCAGGCCGCTACGGCGGCGGGTATTGCTTCGAAATATATTAATGCACGCGGGCAGCCGGAAGCGGTGAGCGCCGGGACGCGCGAAAAGCTGCTTGAGGCAATGGCCGCCGTTCCTGATAGGGGAAATGCACCATTGCCACCCTGTCGTGTGCTGCTGAAAAAACGGACTCAACAGCTTCAGGTGGGGGGAAAAGGGAATTATCAGTGGCAATTTGACAGTGAGCAGGGGAAAACCCACCAGGGGTCTGTGTCTGGTGGAGAGGTGCTGACGCTGCCGGCGAATCTGCCAGAAGGTTATCATCATCTGTTGCTCACGCAGGGGAAAAAACAGTGGCCGTGCCGGATTATTGTGGCACCAAAACGCTGCTATGAGCCTGCAGAGTTAAAGCGCGGCGACAAACTGTGGGGCGCCTGCGTGCAGCTCTATACGCTGCGATCGGCCCAGAACTGGGGCATCGGTGACTTCGGCGATTTGAAGCACATGGTCAGCGAAATCGCCACACGCGGCGGTGCATTTATTGGTCTCAATCCGATTCACGCGCTTTATCCTTCCCTGCCTGAAAATGCCAGTCCGTACAGCCCGTCGTCACGGCGCTGGCTCAACGTGATGTATATCGATGTGGCTGCCGTGCCGGATTTCCAGCACAGCAAGGCCGCTCAGCGCTGGTGGCAGAAAAAGAGCACCCAGACGGCGTTACACACTGCACGCGATGCTGACTGGGTGGATTATGCGCGGGTGGGGGCATTAAAAATTCAGGGGCTACGTCATGCCTGGTCGCAGTTCACCGCACGTGATGCGCAGGACGCCAGCGTGCAGCACTTTGAGGCCTTTATCAACGCCGGGGGAGAAAGCCTGTTAAACCAGGCCGCCTTTGATGCCCTGTACTGCGCTATGCTGAAGGACGATCCTGCTCGCTGGGGCTGGCCGGTATGGCCTGAAAATGTACAGCAGGGCGATAGCGAGGCGGTGCAGCAGTTTTGCCGTGAGCAGCAGGATGAAGTGCGTTTCTGGTCATGGCTGCAATGGCTGGCGAATCGTCAGTTTGATGCGTGCTGGCAGTGTTGCCAGCAGCACCAGATGCCAGTGGGGCTTTACCGGGATTTAGCCGTGGGCGTGGCGGAAGGCGGCGCCGAAACCTGGTGCGATCGTGAACTCTACCGGTTGAAAGCTTCCGTTGGCGCGCCGCCGGATATCCTCGGCCCGCTGGGGCAAAACTGGGGATTGCCGCCGATGGACCCGCACGTGATGGCGGCGCGTGGCTACCAACCGTTTATCGACCTGCTGCGGGCGAATATGGCGAGCTGCGGCGCACTGCGCATCGATCATGTGATGTCGCTGTTGCGCCTGTGGTGGATCCCTTACGGTGAAACGGCCAACTTCGGTGCCTATGTCCACTATCCGGTGGATGACTTAATGGCAATCCTCGCGTTGGAAAGTCAGCGCCATCAGTGCATGGTGATCGGTGAGGATCTTGGTACTGTACCGACGGAAATTGTCAGTAAACTGCGCGACAGTGGTATCTATTCGTGGAAGGTTCTCTACTTCGAGCAGGAGAGTGGGGATCGTTACCGGGCACCCTCCGTTTGGCCACGCCAGTCTATGGCGAGTGCGACGACCCATGACCTGCCGACGCTGCGTGGCTTCTGGAGTGCCGGGGATCTGACTCTGGGTGAAACGCTGGGTATTTATCCTGACAAGCTGGTCCTCAAAGGGTTGTTTGAGCATCGCGTCCGCCAGAAACAGGCATTGCTGGAGGCATTGCATCGTCATCACTGTGTGCCAAAAAGCTGTGGTAAACGGGCGGACAGGCTGGCGATGACAACGGTGCTCAATCGTGGATTACAGCGTTTTATTGCCGACAGCAACAGCGCACTGCTGGGGCTGCAACCAGAGGACTGGCTGAATATGGCCGATCCGGTGAATGTACCGGGCACCACCGATCAGTATCCCAACTGGCGGCGTAAACTGAGCGTCACGCTGGAGGCCATGTTTGCCGATGATCGCGTTAATCGCTTAATTAAGGATATCGATAAACGACGTAAAGCCCCGTAATAATCGTGCGAGGCATGCCTCGCCGTATCAACTATTGCCGCATCACGTAGGGGTCGGGCATGCCCGACCCGTTTCTCTTGCGGTCCGCCCGGCGCTTACGGCGTAAAGGCTTTAAAAATCACCGAACCGTTTACACCACCAAAACCGAAACCGTTAACCAGCACGCTGCGGATGGTCATCTGCTGCGCACTGTTTTTAACGATGTTCAGCCCTTCAGCAGCACTGTCCAGCTGTGTGATATTCAGCGAAGGTGGCGCAATCTGCTGACGCATTGCCATCAGTGAGAAGATCGCCCCCACAGCCCCGGCGGCGCCCAGCAGATGCCCGGTGGCGGATTTGGTTGAGGAGATCGCCGTGTGAGCGCCTTCACCCAGTACCCGACGCAGCGCATTGATTTCGGCAAGATCGCCGACCGGCGTCGAGGTAGAGTGCGCGTTGATATAATCGATATCGCGCCCTGTTATCCCTGCCTGCTGGAGCGCAATGGTCATCGCACGCGCAGCGCCTTCGCCATCTTCCGGCCCGGAAGTGATGTGGTAAGCATCCGAGGTGGTGCCATAACCGACCACTTCACCAAGGATTGTGGCGCCACGCGCCTGAGCACGGGTCAATTCCTCCAGTACCAGCATCCCGGCACCTTCTCCCATCACAAAACCATCACGTGCCTGGTCGAACGGGCGCGAAGCCTGCTCAGGATGGTCGTTAAAGGCTGTTGAGAGCGCGCGGGCAGCCTGGAAGCCCCCGAGTGAAACCGGATTGATGCAAGATTCACAGCCACCCACCACGGCGATATCCGCATCATCAAAACGGATGGCGCGGAAACCGTCACCGATACTTTGAATGCTGGCCGCGCAAGCGGAAACGGGTGTTCCCAGCATGCCCTTGAAGCCATATTTGATCGCCACGTGTGACGCCGCGAGATTGGCGATAAACGACGGAATGGTAAACGGGGACAGTTTACGGCTGCCTTTTTCTGCCACGGTTTTGACCGCATTGCTGATGGCATGAAAACCGCCAATGCCGGTGGCAATAATGGTGGCGGTGCGCAGACGTGCGGTTTCCGATAGATTATGTAAGCCGGCCTGCGTGATGGCTTCTTCGGCCGCTGCCAGCGCCAGATGAATAAAGCGGTCCGCTTTACGCTGCTCTTTCACCGGAATAAGCGCAGCAATATCAAAACCGTGCTGCGGGTCTTGTTCGATGGAGGGAACCTGCCCACCCACGCGGATGGCCGTATCGCCATAGGCCTCTTCAGGAAGATGACGAATCCCGGACTGACCGGCGATCAGCCGTTGCCAGCTACCGTCTACGCCATTACCGAGCGGGCTGATTAAGCCCATACCTGTGATCACGACTCTTCTGCCAATATTGTTCAACATGATGACCTGTAGGTTGCGAAAACAGGTTTCAGTGTACACGTGTAAGCTGAAAAATCCAGCGTCAATCACGCCAGGGAAAATTAAACAGGCAGTCGGGGGAAAATTAAACCGGGGGCGTGAAATCGCGGGGAAAGAAAAGAGAAGGGGCCGGATATCCGGCCCCAGGTCATCAGTAGAACGAATGCTCACCGCGTTCGTGTTCTGTCAGGTCGCGTACGCCTTTCAGTTCAGGGAACGCCGCCAGCATCTCTTTCTCGATGCCTTCTTTCAGGGTCACATCGACCATGGAACAGCCGTTACAGCCGCCGCCAAATTGCAGAATAGCGAAACCTTCGTCGGTGATTTCCATCAGGGAAACTTTACCGCCGTGGCTCGCCAGCTGTGGGTTGATCTGGGCCTGCAACAGGTACTCAACACGCTCAATTAACGGGGCATCTTCGTTAACTTTACGCATTTTGGCGTTCGGTGCTTTCAGCGTCAGCTGTGAACCCAGGTTATCGGTCACAAAGTCGATTTCAGCGTCTTCCAGATAGGGTGCGCTGAGGGCATCAACATAGGCTGACAGCAGGGGAAACTTCAGTTCAGTATCCGTTGCTTCTACTGCATCGGGTGGGCAGTAGGAAACACCGCACTCGGCAGTCGGTGTACCCGGATTAATCACGAATACACGAATTTGGGTGCCATCTTCCTGCTTTGACAGCAGTTTTGCGAAGTGCTCTTGTGCAGAGTCGGTAATTAGGATCATGGCGATTGCTCAATAGTTAACTAATTTCATTGGTTATAATACGCCCATCACCGACGCTCTACAAGGTTCGGCACAGGCACCAGATCTGTACGCTGGCAGCACCCCTGGCCAGCAGAATGCGGCTTATCTCTGCGACGGTACTGCCCGTGGTGACCACATCATCTAATAAGGTGATATGCAGCCCGCGCACATCAATTTCAAGTGTAAACGCGCCGCGTAAGTTTTTACGCCGCGCCAGAGCGCCCAGACGGTGCTGAATACGCCCCGCACGTATACGTGTGATGGCTCGGGGTAAATAACGACATTGCGTCCAGCGTGCCAGACAGTGAGCCATATCCTCTAACTGATTATAGCCGCGTTGCCACGCCCGGCGATGATGCAGTGGGACCGTCAGCAATACATCCGGACGATGCAGCCCGCTTTCACGCCGTTGCATTAACCAGCATAGCAGTATCAACCGGGCCAGCATTACCGCAAGTGCGGTGGTGCGATAAAACTTTAGCCGGTTTACGAGCTGGCTGAGCGGTGGTTGCCAGGGCGTGACGAACACCAGCCACTGCCAGGGAGGTGGGCTGTGCAGGCAGCGGCCGCATTCACGGGTTGTTTCGCCGCTGGGCAGTCCACAGCGTGGGCAACCACCGCGCATCGCCAGAAGGTGGCGTAAACAAACGGTGCACAAGCCGTGCTGTGCAAGGCTGAGCGGCATCAGACATAGCCAACAGCCTGCTGGCATTGGTAGCATGGCGACCTCGTAATTTAAATACAGGACGATAACCGATGACGGTGCTTCACTGGGAGACTATTGGACAGGGCGATCGCCATCTTGTGCTGCTGCACGGATGGGGGTTGAACGCCGGGGTGTGGCATTGCATTAGCGAGCGGCTCAGCGCACATTTTTGTCTGCATCTGGTGGATCTTCCCGGTTATGGTCACAGCCAGGGATTCCCGGCAATGACGCTCGATGAGATGGCGGCAGCTGTGCTGGCGCAGGCCCCTGAGCAGGCCATCTGGCTGGGCTGGTCGCTGGGTGGCCTGGTTGCCAGCCAGGTGGCGCTGAATGCGCCGCAGCGGGTGCGTGGTCTGGTCAGCGTGGCATCCTCACCGCGTTTCAGTGCGGAAACCGATTGGCCCGGCATAAAACCGGAAACGCTGACCTCATTTCAGCACCAGTTGAGTGAGGATTTCCAGCGCACCGTGGAGCGGTTTCTCGCGTTACAAACCCTGGGGACGGACAGCGCTCGCCAGGATGCCCGGGCATTGAAAAGCGTGGTGTTTGAGCGACCGGTACCTGCGGTTGAGGTCCTGAACGGCGGGCTGGAAATTCTCAAGACGGCAGACGTGCGCCAGGCGCTCGCCGCGCTGTCCATACCATTTTTACGCCTGTATGGGGCGCTGGATGGCTTAGTACCACGAAAAATTGTCCCGCTGCTTGATGATGCCTGGCCAGCCAGTACCAGCCATATTATTGAGAAAGCGGCCCATGCGCCTTTTATCTCGCATCCGGCCGATTTTTGTCAGCAGATTATCGATTTCAGTGAGAACGTCAGGCCCTGAGGAGCGCCATCTCTGGGCAACTGAGCGGGGGAGGCAGAGTGGCGTTACGTATTGCAACAATTCACTGCGTTGTCGGTTTGCACATCGCGGTCGATAATGGTCACGGCACGATTTTTTACTGCCATTGATAACTGGAAATATTGACCTAAGGAGAGGAAATTGTATGAAAAAGCTGATCACTATCTCTGCCCTGATGTTGACGACCCTGGCGGCATTTAATGCCAGTGCAGCCGAGCAGATCACCCGCGAAAAAGCGCAGGAGATGAAGCTGGAAAAAATCGGTACGGTGACGACAAACTCCACCACCGATCCGATGGATGCCAACGCCCGCTTATCGAAAAAAGCCGATGAGAAAGGCGGTAAATACTATGTGATCATCGCAGCCCAGCAGGGGAACCGCGATCACGCATTGGCTGACGTCTATAAGTAAGCGATAGTCCCTGCCCGCCATCGGTGGGCAGTTTCAGGCTTTCAGCCAGCGGAATTCCCACGCTTCCAGCAGCATCGCCTGCGCACCATCAATACGATCGCCACTGGCAATATCCCGATACCAGCGCGCCTCTGGCAGCATCATACTCACCGCTTTATTGCTCAGGTTAAACACGCACCACAGGGATTCCTGTTCTTCTCTTGCCTGGCGTTTCATCACCAGCAGTGAATTGTCACTGTCGATGATGCTCATGGGATTATCCGGATGGAAGGCCGTCTGCTGGATACGCAGCTGAATGAGCTGGCTGAGGGCATAGTAGACTCGTTGTCGCAGTGAATCCTTTTCCATTAACGCCTGTTCGATATCGCTGACGGCATATTTCTGGCGGTTGATTGCCCGGTTGTACCCGGCAGTTTTTACGCCTTCAACATCGTTACGTGAGCCGAGAATACTTTGCACGTAGATGGCCGGTACGCCAGGAAAGGCCAGCAGCAGCGCATGGGCCAGCAGGAAACGTCGCAGGCGCGTATCGTCATCATCCGCTTTCTGATTCAGGGCATCCATGTAGGTGACATTGATTTCATACGGGCTGGTGCTGCCATCAGGGTTATTTTTATAGGAGATCAGCGCTCCTTCCATCGCCAGATCGCGTACCAGCGAGACGATCTCGGTTTCCGGCAGAATGCCGCGTAAGGGGTTCAGGCCGATGCCGTCATGTGACGCGAGGAAATTGAAGAATGTGGTGCTGCCGCTGCCGCCATCGAGGGAGGCGGCCCACTGGCGAAGGGCACGTGACGATCCATAATGGATTGCGTGCAGCACCAGCGGCGGCAGTGAAAACTGATACACCATCTGCGCCTCATCACGACCATTACCAAAATAGCTGATGTTATCTTTGTGCGGAACGTTGGTTTCCGTTAACACCACCGTGCCTGGTGCCACTTCGTTGGCAATAGCGCGAAACAGCTTGACCAGCTGGTGGGTTTTTTCCAGATGAATACAGGACGTTCCCGGCGTTTTCCACATATAGCCCACCGCATCCAGGCGCAGGTAATCGGCACCTTTTTGCAGATAATCCAGTACCACGTTCACCATCGCGATCAGCACTTCCGGGTTAGTGAAGTTCAGGTCGATCTGATCGGCGCTGAAGGTGGTCCAGATAAAACGGGTTTCACCGTCGGCCATCGCAAAAGGCGTGAGAAGGGGTGAGGTGCGCGGGCGGGTGACTGCGCTTAAATCGGTGGTGGGCGGCATGCTGATAAAGAAATCGTCCCAGCCGGGGTCCTGCGCCAGATAGTGGCGAAACCAGGCGCTTTCAGATGACATGTGGTTGCAGACAAAATCAAACATCAGCCGGGTATGCTGGCGCAGGGCGGTGACGTCCTGCCAGTCGCCACATTTGGGGTCCACCTGGTGATAGTCAATGACGGAGAAACCATCGTCGGAGGACCAGGGGAAAAAAGGCAGCAGATGAACCAGATTAAAGCTGGATTGCAGGTGCTGTTGCCAGAAACGAGAGAAGGTCGTCAGGGTGGGCGTGTTCTCTTCATGAAACTGATCGGCGTAGGTGATCAGCACCACGTCTTTTTCATCCCAGTGTGGTTTACGCGACTGTTGAATACGCTCCCGCGCATCAGCAATCAGCGTATGCAGCCGCTGTAAGCAGGATGGCGGGAAAGTGTAATCGTAGATCTTATCTATTAAGTTATTGATAATATCCATTATTATTCGAATTGCCACCGCGGGTGAAAAATTCAGACGTTATTTTTCACTGTAGACGCTGGTCACAAAATCGCAACCTGCATCAGTGGCAACGACCGTTTTTGGCGCAGTTCTGGCAGCCGGTACTGACCTGTTTAACCGGGATCTGGGCCGGGGTGATGCGCACGCGGCGTAGCGCGCCCAGCAGCAGGGCATTGAACAGCAGGACAGTGGCAATAATCAGACTGCTGCTGCCTGGATGCTGGTGGAAACTGGCAACCTGATAAAACAGGGTGGCCAGCGAGTAAGCCAGATCCAGCCCCCACAGGATCGAGAACAGCATCCAGCGGTTACTGCTTTCACGGGCAATGGCACCCATTACTGAAACGCAGGGCACGTACAGCAGCACAAAAATCAGGTAGCTGTAGGCGGCAGCATCGCTGGCGAACTTGCTGTGCATCGTACCCATTGCGCCGCTGGCCATTTCCGCATCGCCTTTACTGGCCTCAATGGGGTTGGCGAGAACGCTGAGGCTGAAAGTGGCTTTGATGCCTTGCCATGTCTCAATCAGCGCGTCACTCAGCTGCGTGCGAAGACTGAACTGCTCAGGGTCGAATGCCTGCTGTTGCAGCGCTTCGGCGGTGTAGAGGGTATTCAGCGTGCCGACCACCACTTCTTTTGCCATCGCTCCGGTCAGCAGACCGACGGTAGCCTGCCAGTTATCATCGTGAACACCGATCGGTGCCAGCAGTGGTGTCAATGTCTGGCTGACGCTGGCCAGCGCGGAGTCGTTCAGATGACTCACCGGCTTGCCGCTAAACGAAAAACTGTTTAGCGCACCGATAAGCATACTGACCAGCACAATCACTTTCCCGGCCCGCAGGACAAACCCCCGCAGACGCTGCCAGGTTTGCAACAGCAGACTTTTGGCGTGAGGAACGTGCCACAGTGGTAGCTCCATTACAAAGGGACTGGCGTTACCGCGCATCAGCGTATGCTTAAGCAGCAGGCCAGTGACGATGGCCGCGCAAATCCCCAACAGATAGAGGCTGAAAACGACCAGTGCACCACGCTGACCGAAAAAGGCCGCCGCAAAGACCGCGAAAATCGCCAGCCGCGCTCCGCAGGAGATAAACGGCGCCATCAGTACGGTGATCAACCGCTCCCGTGGGGCGTCCAGCGTGCGTGCTCCCATTACCGAGGGCACATTGCAGCCAAAGCCAACAATCAGCGGCACAAAGGATTTACCGGGCAGACCAAGCGCCTGCATCAACCGATCCATCACAAAGGCGGCACGCGCCATATAACCGGAATCTTCCAGCAGAGAGAGGAACAGGTACATCATGCCGATCTGCGGTATCAGCGGCATGACGGTATTGATCCCACCGCCGATGCCCTGCGCCAGGAAAAGCGTCAGCCATAACGGTAGGTGCAGCGTAGCGCCCAGCCACTGCGTACCCTGAATAAATATCGCCGCTGATCCGAGGTCGAAAAGCGGTTGTAGTGCGCCACCAAGGTTGATGGCGAGGAAGAACATCATATACATCACCAGCAGAAACAACGGCAGGCCCAGCCAGCGGTTCATGGTCAGGCGATCCAGGCGCTGGCTGAACAGGCTACGGCTTCCGGCGGCACGGATGACCTTGTGGCAGAGTGATTCGAGAGTCTGATAACGGCTACTGGCAATGGACTGAGCGGCATCCTCCCCCAGACGTTCATGGATGCCTGGCAGTAACGCCTGGGCTGCGGGCATCTGCTGCTGGCTCCAGATATCCCCTTCCAGCATATGCAGGGCCAGCCAGCGTTTCTGCCCTTCTGGCGTGGTGGCGGGCATGGCAGCGACCAGTTCACGCAACGCTTGTTGCAGCGGCTGCGAATAGGGGACAGCAAGCGGGGTGGGCTGGCGTGAATAACGGTCGATGGTCTCTTTCAGGCGATTAATGCCGCGCCCGCGAGTGGAAACCAGCGGTATCACCGGACAGCCCAGCGCCTCTTCCAGCGCCGGGAGGTCTAACTCTGTTTGCTGGCTTTCAACAATATCCAGCATGTTCAATGCCACGATGCAGGGCTGCCCCATCTCCAGCAGCTGCAAGGTCAGATAAAGATTGCGTTCAAGGTTGCTGGCATCCACCACGTTAACCACCAGGTCGGCATCACCGCTCAGGAGATACTGACAGGCAATCTGTTCATCCAGCGATGCCTGTGCCGAGAGCGTGGTGAGTGAGTAGCAGCCTGGCAGATCAACCAACTGCACCTGATGCTCTTCTGTGGTGAACTGCCCTTCTTTGCGCTCGACGGTCACACCGGCCCAGTTACCGACCCGCTGGCGCGATCCGGTGAGCTGGTTAAACAAGGTAGTTTTGCCTACGTTAGGGTTCCCGGTCAGTGCGATAGTCGTGGTTTTCATGCGACCTCTCCGGCTGACTGCATGGCTTCCAGTTGGAGTAATGCAAGATCCTTTTTGCGCAACATTAGGCTGACGTGGCGGGTTTCAATATGCAGGGGATCGCCCAGTGGAGCGATACGGATCAGCCGAAAGGTGATGCCGGGCAACAGGCCCAGCGCCATGAGTTTCTGGCGAAATACCGGATTGATGGATGACGAAAAACCGACGATTCGGTAGGCGTGCTGTGGGATCATTTGCATTGGCGGTGCCTGCTTAAATAGACACTGATAATTTTAATGAGAGTGATTCTTGCTCACATTGATATGGAGCAACTTAATCGCAGGGCAGACGCGGAGGTTAGGAAAAAAGAGCGGGCCATCAGGCCCGCCGGGGGGATTAGCTTTTTTTGCCAAAGGCGGCAGCCAGCGCATCGCCCATCGCGCTGTTGCCCGCAGGCTGGGCGGCAGGGCGCTTGTTGTTGGCTTTTGCCGGGCGCGCGTTGTCACGGTCCGGCGATTTGTTGCCGCCACCGCGTCGCGCGTTGGTTTCGCCTGGCTGCTCGTCAAGGCGCATGGTCAGCGCAATACGCTTACGCTGTAAATCCACTTCCATCACCTTCACCTTGACCACATCACCGGCTTTCACCACTTTGTGTGGGTCATCGACAAATTTATCGGCCAGTGAGGAGATATGCACCAGACCATCCTGATGGACGCCGATATCGACGAAGGCGCCGAAGTTGGTGACGTTAGTCACCGAGCCTTCAAGCACCATCCCCGGGAGCAGGTCATTCATGGTGTCGACGCCGTCAGCGAACTGTGCGGTTTTAAACTCAGGACGTGGATCGCGACCCGGTTTTTCCAGTTCTTTGATGATGTCACTCACGGTCGGCACGCCGAAACGCTCATCGGTAAAATCAACGGCTTTCAGATTACGCAGCTCAGTCGGGTTACCCATCAGGTCGTTAAGAGCCTGCTCGGTGGCGGCGAGAATACGCTGCACGACCGGATAAGCTTCCGGGTGCACGGTAGAGGCATCCAGTGGGTTATCGCCCTGAGTGATGCGAAGGAATCCGGCGCACTGTTCAAAGGCTTTCGGCCCCAGACGACCGACTTTCAGTAACTGCTGACGGTTCTGGAAACGGCCGTTCTCATCACGCCAGGTGACAATGTTCTGGGCGATCATCTTGCTCAGCCCTGCCACGCGCGTTAGCAGCGGCACAGAGGCGGTATTCAGATCGACACCCACGCCGTTCACGCAGTCTTCCACCACCGCATCCAGTTTTCTCGCTAACTGGCTCTGGCTGACGTCATGCTGGTACTGGCCGACACCAATGGATTTCGGGTCGATTTTTACCAGTTCGGAGAGCGGATCCTGTAAGCGACGGGCGATGGAAACCGCGCCACGCAGCGAGACATCCAGGCCAGGGAACTCCAGTGCCGCCAGTTCGGAAGCGGAATAGACCGAGGCTCCCGCTTCGCTGACGATGACTTTCTCGCCCTGGACCTGCGGGAACTGCTTTTGCACCTCAAGGTAGAAACGCTCGGTTTCACGAGATGCCGTACCGTTGCCGATGGCGACCAGTTCAACCTGATGTTTGGTACAGAGTGCTGCGACGGCCGCTGCGGCTTTCGCAGTCTGCCCGGTGTGAGGATAGATGGTGTCTGTCGCGACCAGCTTCCCGGTCGCATCCACTACGGCGACTTTGACCCCGGTACGCAGGCCAGGATCGAGACCCATCGTGGCGCGCATCCCCGCCGGCGCCGCCATCAACAGATCGTGCAGATTGCGGGCGAAGACATTAATCGCTTCGTCTTCCGCGCGTTCACGCACGGTGCCCATCAGTTCGGTTTCGAGGTGCAGCAGCACCTTGATGCGCCAGGTCCAGCTGACTACGGCTTTACGCCAGGTATCCGCTGGCGCATTGTTCAGGCGCAGATTCAGATGGTCTGTGATGATCTGCTCACCGTGGCTTTCGCGCGGTGGTTCATCAAACTGCGGATCAGCATTCAGCGCCAGCTGTAAGATACCTTCGTTACGCCCACGGAACATGGCCAGCGCACGGTGGGAAGGTACGGTGGATAACGCTTCATGATGATCGAAGTAGTCACGGAATTTTGCGCCTTCCTCTTCTTTTCCATCGATCACACGTGCGACCAGGTGTGCATTTTTCCACAGGTAGTCACGCACTTTTGCCAGCAGTCCGGCATCTTCTGCGAAACGTTCCATCAGGATGTAGCGTGCACCATCCAGCGCCGCTTTGGTGTCAGCAACACCTTTGTCGGCATCAATGTAGCCAGCGGCCAGTTGTTCAGGATCGTGAGACGGCTCCTGCCATAACGTGTCTGCCAGGGGTTGCAGACCGGCTTCTATCGCGATCTGACCGCGCGTGCGGCGCTTCTGTTTGTAAGGCAGATAGAGGTCTTCGAGCTCGGTTTTACTCAGGGTGGCGTTGATTGCCGCTGCCAGCTCATCGGTCAGTTTTCCCTGGTCGGCAATGGATTTCAGAATGGACTGGCGGCGGTCGGCAAGCTCGCGCAGGTAACCCAGTCGGGTCTCCAGCTGACGCAGTTGGGTATCATCTAACCCGCCGGTCACTTCCTTACGATAACGTGCGATAAACGGCACGGTATTTCCTTCGTCCAGCAGGCGAACAGCGGCTTCAACCTGTTCTGGTCTGGCCTTTAGCTCACTTGCAATCAGGCGGCTCAGTGAATTATTCATCATTGTTGGGACACTTTTTAGCTTAAGAAATTGGCAACAGTTATACGGATTGCAGCAGCATAATGCCAGTCATCAGACTGTCAGCATGGCTGCAACGGCGAGTTTAGGATTCTTTGACGTAGCTGATCGCATTGACGTACCACAGTGCTTCACCCACTGGGGTGTGGACGATGGCGGCATCCCCGATCTCTTTCTTCAGCAATGCACGCGCCATCGGCGAGTCGATAGAGATATAGTCATTGCGACCGAAGATCTCGTCATAGCCGACAATGCGGAAATGCTTCAGATCGCCATCATCGTTTTCCACCTCAACCCAGGCACCGAAAAACACTTTGCCATCCTGCTGTGGGGAATAGTCGACAATACGCAACTGTTCCAGGCACTTGGTCAGATAGCGTATCCGGCGGTCAATTTCACGCAGGCGTTTTTTGTTGTACTGATAGTCGGCATTTTCACTGCGATCGCCAAGGCTGGCCGCCCAGGTGACCTTCTTCGTCACTTCCGGGCGCTCTTCACGCCACAGGAAGTCCAGCTCCTGCTTCAGCAGGTTGTAGCCTTCGCGGGTAATCAGTTTGGTTTTCATCATTCAGCCATCGTCATCGTGATATGCAGACTATTTTGTTGTGCTGTGTGACGGGATGCAAATTCATTGTTCCGAATTATGCCGCAACGTTACTGCTTGTTTGTCATGATAAATACGCTGGAAAAAACCGTTCATCCCCTGGTTTTTTTGACCCAGATTACAGATAAGCTGCTGTTTAATATGCTTTGTAACAATTTCGGCTACAATATAAACCATTATTGACTGTTACATTCAGGCATCTTTTTTAAAAATACAGGCTCAGGCAATAGCGCCTTTGGGAGTAACGAAATGCAAGAAAATTACAAAATCCTGGTGGTAGATGATGACATGCGTTTGCGTGCACTGCTGGAGCGTTATCTGACCGAGCAGGGCTTCCAGGTGCGTAGTGTGGCCAATGCTGAGCAGATGGATCGCCTGCTGACGCGTGAATCATTCCACCTGATGGTGCTGGACCTGATGTTACCTGGCGAAGATGGCTTGTCGATTTGCCGCCGTCTGCGCAGCCAGAGCAACCCCATGCCGATTATTATGGTCACCGCCAAAGGCGAGGAAGTGGATCGTATCGTGGGCCTCGAAATCGGTGCGGATGACTATATTCCAAAACCGTTCAACCCACGTGAACTGCTGGCCCGTATCCGTGCGGTGCTGCGTCGTCAGGCGAATGAACTACCGGGTGCGCCTTCTCAGGAAGAAGCGGTGATTGCTTTCGGTAAATTCAAGTTGAACCTCGGTACCCGCGAGATGTTCCGTGAAGATGAGCCGATGCCACTGACCAGCGGCGAGTTCGCCGTGCTGAAAGCGCTGGTAAGCCACCCGCGTGAGCCGCTGTCGCGCGATAAACTGATGAACCTGGCCCGTGGTCGTGAGTACAGTGCGATGGAGCGTTCTATCGACGTACAGATCTCCCGTTTGCGCCGTATGGTGGAAGAAGATCCGGCTCATCCACGCTACATCCAGACCGTTTGGGGCCTGGGCTATGTCTTCGTGCCGGACGGCAGTAAAGCATGAGGCGATTCCGCTTCTCTCCCCGTAGTTCATTTGCCCGCACACTGTTATTGATCGTTACCCTGCTGTTCGTCAGCCTGGTAACGACTTATCTGGTGGTGCTGAACTTTGCAATTTTGCCCAGTCTGCAACAGTTCAACAAAGTGCTGGCCTATGAAGTTCGTATGTTGATGACCGACCGTTTGCAGTTGGAAGATGGCACGCAGCTGGAAGTGCCTCCGGCATTTCGCCGTGAAATCTACCGTGAACTCGGCATCTCGCTGTATACCAATGCAGCGGCGGAAGAGAGCGGATTACGCTGGGCGCAGCACTATCAGTTTCTCAGCCAACAGATGGCGCAGCAGTTGGGTGGCCCGACCGATGTCCGTGTGGAGGTCAATAAGAACTCCCCGGTGGTGTGGCTGAAAACCTGGTTGTCGCCGGATATCTGGGTGCGCGTCCCCCTGACCGAGATCCATCAGGGCGATTTCTCTCCATTGTTCCGCTACACGCTGGCGATTATGTTGCTGGCGATCGGTGGAGCCTGGCTGTTTATACGTATCCAGAACCGCCCGCTGGTGGAGCTGGAGCACGCGGCGTTACAGGTGGGTAAAGGCATTATCCCCCCGCCACTGCGCGAGTATGGTGCCTCTGAGGTCCGTTCCGTGACGCGGGCATTTAATCAGATGGCATCTGGCGTGAAGCAGTTAGCCGATGACCGAACCCTGCTGATGGCCGGGGTGAGTCATGACCTGAGAACGCCATTGACGCGTATTCGTCTGGCAACGGAAATGATGTCAGAGCAGGATGGCTATCTGGCTGAGTCGATCAATAAAGATATCGAAGAATGTAATGCGATTATCGAACAGTTTATTGATTACCTGCGTACCGGGCAGGAGATGCAGTTTGAACGCGCGGACCTCAACAGTGTGCTGGGAGAAGTGGTGGCGGCAGAAAGCGGTTACGAGCGTGAAATTGAGAATGCCGTGATGTCCGCTGAGCTGATGCTGGATATCAATCCCCTTGCGATTAAGCGTGCGATTGCCAACATGGTCGTCAATGCTGCCCGCTATGGTAATGGCTGGATTAAGGTCAGTTCCGGGCGTGAGCTGCATCGAGCCTGGTTCCAGGTAGACGATGATGGTCCCGGTATTGAACCCGACCAGCTTAAGCACCTGCTTCAGCCGTTTGTGCGTGGTGACAGCGCACGCAGTACCAGCGGAACGGGCCTGGGACTGGCGATTGTGCAGCGTATTATTGATGCTCACCAGGGGGCGCTGGAGATTGGTAAGAGTGAAAAAGGGGGCTTACGCATTCGTGCCTGGCTGCCATTGCCACCTGCCAGCCTTCCGCCAGGGCCTACCCAGTGACAGGCAAGGGTGCGGCATGATGTCGTAGGGGTGAGGCATGCCTCACCCGATTCCACTGACTGGCTTACAGTTTCGGCCCGGCTTTCACCAGTGCTTCACCCGCTTTAGTGTCGGTGAACTTATCGAAGTTGTTGATAAACCTCTGCGCCAAATCCCGAGCCTTTGTTTCCCATTCGGCTTCACTCGCCCAGGTTTGACGCGGGTCGAGCAGTTTGCTGTCTACGCCTTGCAGGGTCAGCGGTATCTCCAGGTTGAAAACAGGCAACGTGGTGGTTTCTGCATGGGCGATGTCGCCACTGAGGATAGCGTTGATAATCGCCCGTGTATCGGCGAGCGAAATACGTTTCCCACTGCCGTTCCAGCCGGTATTCACCAGCCAGGCTTCTGCGCCTGCGTCCTTCATCCGTTTCACCAAAACCTCTGCGTACTGTGTGGGGTGCAGGGTCAGGAACGCGGCACCAAAGCAGGCTGAGAAGGTGGGAGTAGGTTCGGTGACTCCACGCTCAGTACCGGCCAGTTTGGCGGTAAAACCGGAAAGGAAATGGTACTGGGTCTGCTCGGCGGTCAGGCGTGATACGGGGGGCAGCACACCGAAAGCGTCAGCGGTCAGGAAAATCACTTTCTTCGCGTGGCCGGCTTTCGACACCGGTTTAACGATATTGTCGATATGATCAATCGGGTAGGAGACGCGGGTGTTCTCGGTCTTGCTGCTGTCGTCATAATCCACCGAACCATCGCTGCGAACGACAACGTTCTCCAGCAGGGCATCCGGGCGGATCGCATGGTAGATCTCCGGTTCTGCTTTTTCTGACAGTTTGATAGTTTTAGCGTAACAGCCCCCTTCAAAGTTAAACACGCCGTCATCATCCCAGCCATGTTCATCATCGCCAATCAGCTTGCGCTTTGGATCGGTAGACAGTGTGGTTTTGCCCGTGCCTGAGAGGCCGAAGAAAATGGCAACATCCCCTTTTTCACCGACGTTGGCCGAGCAGTGCATCGACGCAATCCCTTTTAGCGGCAGCAGGTAGTTCATCATAGTGAACAACCCTTTCTTCATCTCGCCGCCGTACCAGGTTCCCCCGATAAGCTGCATGTTTTCCGTCAGGTTAAAGGCGACAAAGTTCTCGGAATTCAGCCCCTGAGCCTGCCAGTCCGGGTTGGTGCACTTGGCGCCGTTCATCACCACGAAGTCGGGTATGAAATTCGCCAGAGCTGCTTTATCCGGGCGGATAAACATGTTCTTCACGAAGTGCGCCTGCCAGGCGACTTCCGTGATAAAGCGTACGCAGAGGCGTGAGTCCGGGTTAGCGCCGCACCAGGCATCGATAACAAACAGGCGTTTGCCGGAGAGCTGCTTTGTGACAAGGTTTTTCAGCGACTGCCAGGTCTCCTGCGAGAGGGGGTGGTTATCGTTTTTACCTTTCCCATTGTCACTCCACCACAGCGTGTCGCGGGTGGTTTCGTCACGTACCAGATATTTGTCTTTCGGAGAGCGTCCGGTAAAAATGCCGGTATCAACGGCGACAGCGCCAGACTGCGTGACGATACCGCGCTCAAAACCGTTTAATGTGGGTAGGGTTTCTTCCTTAAACAGGGTGTCATAATCAGGATTATGAATCACCTTCACCGTATCAGTGATGCCATAAGCGACGAGGTCCTGCAAGGTCAGGTCGTTAGTGTGCATGTTACTGCTCCTTTGTCGGTTTTTTGTACTGCGTCAAATTGTAGGGGTATTTCAACTTTATTACCGCGAGCAACCTCCGGCTTCTGCATCAGTGCCGGGTGATGCCACGATCGCGCGCAGTTTACACCCGCCAGAAAACAGCGAAAGCGGCAAAGAAGGAAAATGAGAAGCCACGCCGGGTTCAATGAAAAGAATCGCATTTGTTGCATCAATAGTGCTAAGTCGGTGTCTTTTTGTAGTGATAAATACCAGGTTATGAAGAATTTTTAGCGGGAAAATGCGATTTTTTGTGACGGGAGTATCGTATTGTTTTTCGATAGAAAATAAAGACAGGCGGGGTAAAAACGGGGCATCGTTGAAAAGAAAAAGGCCGGGTAATATCCGGCCCCTGGCGATTAGTGAACCTGTTGGTCACCTGTCGCAGAATCATTACGGATCGCGGCAATATCGACCGCATCATAGACGTAGTGATTACCGCAGTAGTCACAGTGCATATCAATGTTGCCATCTTCCTGCAGGATCTGGTCCACTTCTTCATCCGGCAGTGTTCGCAGCACATCGCCGCAACGTTCGCGTGAACAGGTGCACTTGAAGCTCACGTTCTGGGGTTCAAACAGGGTGACTTCTTCCTGATGATAGAGACGCCACAGCACGTCATTTGCTGGCAGGCCCAGCAGCTCTTCTGTTTTGATCGTTTCTGTCAACGTCGCCAGATGGTTGAACTCATCCAGGCTGGCATCCTGAGCCGGCAGAACCTGCAACAGAATACCGGCTGCACCCACCTGCGATTCTGTTTCGCCGGTGCGGATAAACAGACGAGTAGGGAGCTGCTCTGAACGCATAAAGTAATCTTCCAGGCAGGCGGCAAGGGTGTCACCTTCCAGCCCGACTACGCCCTGGTAGCGCTCACCTTCTTTCGGAGAAATGGTGATCACCAGATAGCCATTGCCGACCATCTCTTTCAGGCTGCTGCCATCGGCAATCTCACCCTGCATACGTGCAACACCACGCATTTCCTGAAGATTGTTACCGTTGATTACGGCCATATTAAGCGGGCCATCACCCTGTAATTGCACCGTGATGTCACCGTCAAATTTCAGGGTAGCTGTCAGCAGGCTGGTGGCCACCAGCAGTTCGCCAAGGACCTGTTGCACTGGCTGAGGGTAGTCATGACCCTCAATGATTTCCTGCCATGTCTGGGATACGGTAACCAGTTCGCCGCGCACAGCATGGTTTTCGAACAGGTAACGGTGCATTTGGTCTTGCTGGGACATAGTGTTTCTCTCGAGTGTGGCGTTATTCGTCGCCAGAATGTTTAAATTTCATCAGGTCACGACGTTCCTTTTTATCAGGGCGCCGGTCAGGGTGCGGCATAGTGAGGGCATTCATTTTACGCGCCAGCGCCACTTTTTCCCGCTTCTCAATACTCTCTACCGTTTCGCGGTACAATTGTTGCGCAACAGTCGCCGGGCCACGTTTGTCAGTGATCGCTTCAATCACCACGGTGCGCTGATCGTTACCCTGGCGCAGCGTCAGCTCGGCAGCCACTTCCACCAGTTTACTGGGTTTGCTGCGTTGACCGTTGTAATGGACTTTGCCGCCTTCGATCATTTCGCGTGCGTCTGCCCGGGTTTTATAAAACCGTGCGGCCCAAAGCCATTTATCGAGCCGGACCCCGTCAGAGGGTTTCTCTTTCATCGCTGCTCCTTTTGGGAATACCCCTATATAGGGTGTCCCCCGTCATCTTTCAAGTTAACGGGTGGGGGCGTCCAGGATTATTTTGGGTATGGAGGGCATTAGCTATTAAAAATAGCACAGATGCGATGGGCTCAGAACATCGGCCGCACGGTCTGTATATCGTTGAGCGAATGGTTGAGGCATTTGTCGTAATACTGGTGAATTTCCATCATCCGAAGACGATTACGGTGAATGCGACGCAGTGCCAGTAGCGTGTTAATGACCAGGATCAGAGAGAGCAACAGCAACAACAGGCTGCTGCCGAGGTAGTGCCATAATGTGATGGTGTCCGGCTCGCTGTGCAGTGCGATGTGGCGTGTGCCGTTGGCATCGATGGTGATGCTGGTAATGATCCCGTTAGCGTTAAACGGCGTGTGCAGCAGCATACCTGCCAGACGTTGCAGTTCTGGCCACTGGTCGGGGGCGTTGTAATCAAACAGTGATGCTGCCGGGGAGGGCTGATTCACCAACTGGCGACCTTCGTCACTGAGGATCAGAAAACCACCCGGAGGAGGGCTGTTCAGTGCGTCTGCGGCACGGCGTGTTTCACGATAGAAGAAAGAGGAGGTTGCGGTATTGACCAGGTTTTCCAGCGCTTCGGCACTCACCGGGCGAAGTAACACGTTCATGCCGTTGAGTGCACCGGAATTGGCACGATGCACCAGCGTTTGCCAGTCTTTGGCATTGCCGAGGTTGACCAGCGCATTTTTCAGACGCACACAGTCCTGTTCCTGGCTGCACAAATCCTGCGTTTTTTGCACGATATCTGAGAAATCGTCCAGCAGGATCATGCCTGACTTCTGAATGGCGGTGGCCAGCTGCGGATTGAGTTTTGGGTCGGTGCTGGTCTGCGGATGAAGCTGCATCCGGGTGGTATCCAGCAGTGCAGTGGCTTTATCGATAATATCGGACTGCGGCAGGGGCAGGGGTTCAGCGTTGTTCCAGTAGACCGCAGAGCAGTCGAACGGCATAAAGTCATAGCTGCGGTTGCCCTGATAGGTGGTTGGAATCGAACACATCCCCGTGCCTTTGACTTTCAGGCTGTCGCCTACATGCAGGGCAACGTTTTCTAAGTCACTCACCTGCGTGACCTGCAGACTTTCGGTGCCTTTAATCCATGCCAGGCTCAACTTCAGTGGCATGCTCAGGGGGATCCAGGAAATCAGCAGTACCAGCACCAACAACGCACCCGCAGCCAGCACAACATTTTTACGCCAGTGTTGGATTGGGAAATTACGCACCTCATCCTGCAGGGAGAGGAAACGTCCCTGGCGAACGACCTGGCGGTTAAGATAGATATCAACGTCGGTGGTTTGACCCAGATCCTGGGCTACGTAGCTTTGCCAGTGTGGCGGATAGATCAAATCGATAATACCCAACGAGATGTTACTGACCTGGCCCTGGTTGGATTCGCCAAATAAGCCCCAGCGTTTCGGTGCGCCGCGCAGGCAGTGAATGTCACGCAGGTCTTTCTCTGTGGGGCGGCGGTACAGCATCCAGATGCTGAATAAAATCATGCAGATACCCGCCAGTATCAGCCAGGGCATCAGAACAACCGGCCCCACGAGGCTGATGAAAAACAGCAGTAATCCCGTGCTGATAAGCAGGGCTTCCCGGGTGCCATCCGGTTTGCTCAATGCATACTCTTCCAGACTCTCCTTGCGAACGCTGAGAAGCTCAACGTTCTCGCCCTCTTCTTTGCGGATAGAGGCATTTTGCCCGGTCGCGCGTACCATCGGCACCAGTGCAGGCGATTCCCAACGATATTGAGTCAGTGAGTGCCCATTGAGTGAAATGACCAGCGGGATCGTTTGCGTTTTAATGAGCTCAACGTAGTTCTCTTCCGCAATGTACTGCTCCCACAGTGGGGGCAGATGCACTTCAACCGCATCCAGGTAGTAGCGCCATTTATTTTGGTCGTCGGTGGAGAGTCCGTAGCGGGTGATGGAGCGAGTGACGGGATAAACATTGTTGCTTTGAGATGTCAGAACCAGTTGTTCGGGTGAGCTGCTGGCACCGGTTGGCTGGGTATCATGCTGATTATTAGCCAGCATGGAGACGTAGCGTTCTACCGCTGTGCGTTCTTCTTCGCTCAGTTTGCGATAAGGGGGACTAATGAATGGCAGTGGTTTCGCCAACGGCGGGCGATGCCGCATAGCGTACCAAAAAAAACAACCTGCCGTCACCGAGCAGGCCAGCATTACAGCCAATATGATGACTATTGTGCTCATGCTCCCCTCATTCCTGCCACGATGCTCCTGTCATTTCTCTCGCATAAGATGGTGGGTCAATACCAGCCAAAAATGGCGAGTGAAGACAGAATAGGCAATTCACTGTGTGATTAAAAATAGCGCTAAAAATCATAAAATTAGAATAATTGTATAGCATGGCCGGGGGTGATGTTACCAGGCATTTGCCATAACAGATATCGGCATAATCCTATTTTTTAGTCGTTCAATTGACATTCTTTAAAAGATTTTCCTCATATTAACAAGGATTTGTTATAAAAAAGTAAAATGATTCATGCGATGATTGGATTCCTGCGGCACCTGCCGCACAATGGACAATAGCACACCCGTGTTTGCACCGGGCATGACGTTAACCTTATTCGGCTTTTCGCTGGGGCCATGATGACCAGACAATTACAAAAACCTACTATCCACAAAGTTGAAGCTGTTGCGCGCTCCAGGTTGTTCACGGTAGAAGCCGTTGATCTGGAGTTCAGCAACGGTGCGCGCCGTGTGTACGAACGTATGCGTTCCTCTGGCCGTGAAGCGGTTATGATCGTACCGATTGTCGACGATCATCTGATTCTGATTCAGGAATATGCTGTCGGGCTGGAAAGCTATGAGCTGGGGTTCCCGAAGGGATTGATTGATGCTGGCGAAACGCCGTTTGAAGCCGCCAATCGTGAACTAAAAGAAGAGGCCGGGTTTGGCGCTCATCAGTTGGAGACACTGGGAAAACTGACGATGGCGCCGTCCTATTTTTCCAGTCAGATGAACATTGTGGTGGCAGAGGGACTTTATCCTGAGCAACTGGAAGGGGATGAACCTGAGCCATTACCGCAACTGCGCTGGCCGCTAAATAATTTGCTGGCGCTCCTGGATGAACCTGATTTTCGCGAATCGCGTAACGTCAGTGCGCTGTTTCTGGTCCGTGAATGGCTGGTGAAGCAAGGCCGGCTGAGTTACTGATGTGAGCCATCGTAACGGGTGAGTGTGGTTGACTGACCTGAAATAAAAAATGCCGGGCAATTGCCCGGCATTTTTGTATCAGAACAACTCGTGGCTTTCGCCGTTGTCCATCAGTGTGGTTCCGACGTCATGTACGGAATATTCAGTCGGCTGGGTGCCGTTGATGAAGTATTCCGCGCGGCTATTGCCGCCACCGTTCGCCAGTTTGCCGGTGCTGCGGTCGATATTGACCGTCACTACGCCTTCTGGCGGCGTCAATGGTTGTAACGGCACACCATCCAGCGCGGATTTCATATAGTCATCCCATGCTGGCTGTGCGCTCTTGGCACCGCCTTCGTAGCCTGATATCTGATCTTTAATCGCCCCGGAAGCCGTGGTGCGTCCGAGGTCACGGCGGTGATCGTCAAAACCGATCCACACCGAGGTGACAACCCCCGGCCCGTAGCCGGAGAACCAGGCATCTTTTGAGCTGTTAGTGGTACCGGTTTTGCCACCGATATCGTTACGTTTAAGGTCGCGGCCAGCCCGCCAGCCAGTGCCCATCCAGCCTGGCTCACCAAACACATTCGAATTCAGCGCACTTTTAATCAGGAATGACAGCGGGGTGTTGATCACGTGTGGCGCATATTGCTGCTGGCCATCCTGCTGACCCTGCTGTGGAACCTGCTCCAGCTGCGGTTGTGGTACGGCAACATTGTTACCTTCCGACGATACCGCCACGTTTTCTACGCTGTCTTCACTCAGTGCGACGGCCTTCTGAGTGTTGCCATAGATCACCGGCAGATTGCACTCTGCACAGGCGACTTTCGGTTTCGCTTCGAAGACGTGGTTGCCTTGCTCATCATCGATGCGCGTGATGAAGTACGGGTCAACCAGGAAGCCGCCGTTCGCCATCACAGAGTAGCCACGTACCATCTGCAATGGGGTGAAGGAGGCCGAGCCCAGCGCCAGTGATTCCGTATGGACGATGTTCTGTGCCGGGAAACCAAAACGCTGCAAATATTCGGCCGCATAGTCGACGCCCATGGCGCGCATGGCGCGCACCATCACAACGTTCTTCGACTCACCCAACCCCTGGCGCAGACGAATGGGACCCGCGTAGGTATTGGGTGAGTTTTTCGGACGCCAGTCAGCACCGGCACCTGCATCCCAACGAGAAATCGGCACGTCGTTAAGAATAGATGCCAGCGTCAAACCACGGTCCATTGCTGCGGTATACAGGAACGGTTTGATATTCGAACCGACCTGGCGTAACGCCTGGGTTGCACGGTTAAACTTGCTCAGATTGAAGTCAAAACCGCCCACAAGGGCGCGCACGGCACCATCGTGTGGGTCGAGCGATACCAGTGAGGAGTTCACATCCGGCACCTGGCCCAGTTGCCAGTCGTTATCCACCTTGCGTACCCAAATCTGCTGACCAGGCTGCAATACCTGGCTCACCGAACGCGGTGTGGCACCTTGTAAGGTGTCTGACTTGAACGGGCGGGCCCAGCGAACACTGGCGAGGTTTAGCGCAACGCTGCTGCCATCACGCATAATGGCCGTGGCTTCCTCGCTATTACTGGTGGTAACCACTGCCGGGAACAGCGGACCGTACACCGGTAAAGACTTCAGCGTTTTCATGATTTCGCTGTGGCCCCACGCCTGCTCACCCACTTTCCACAGCACACTGGCCGGACCGCGATAACCATGACGCATATCATAGGCAATAACGTTGTCCTGAACCGATGTCTGTGCCGCCAACTGGAGCTTACGGGTGACGGTGGTATAGACCTTATAACCGTCGTTGTAGGCGTTCTCACCGAAGCGCTTGATCATCTCCTGACGCACCATCTCAGTCAGATACGGCGCTGAGAAAGCAATTTCCGGCACATGATAGTTCGCCACCAGTGGTGTGCTGCGCGCTTCGTTATACTGCATCTGCGTGATGTAGTGCTGGTCAAGCATACGTGCCAGAACGGTATTGCGACGCTGCACGGCACGATCATGAGAATAGAGTGGGTTAAATGTCGACGGTGCTTTTGGCAGGCCGGCGATCATGGCGATCTCACTCAGTGACAGCTGATCAACGCTTTTACCAAAATAGACCTGTGCCGCAGCGCCAACACCATAGGCGCGGTAGCCGAGGTAAATCTTGTTCAGATACAGCTCAAGGATCTCGTCCTTGCTCATCATCTGTTCAATGCGAATGGCGAGGAACACCTCCTTGACCTTACGTATCAGTGTACGTTCCGGGCTGAGGAAGAAGTTACGTGCCAGCTGCTGGGTAATGGTACTGGCCCCCTGCGACGCATGACCGGAAACCAGCGCAATGCTGGCTGCACGGAAAATACCAATCGGGTCGACGCCATGATGTTCATAGAAGCGGCTGTCTTCCGTCGCGATAAAGGCCTTCACCATTTGCGGTGGGATTTGTTGCAGCGTCAGTGGAATACGGCGTTTCTCGCCGTACTGTGCGATAAGCTCGTTATCGGCACTGTAGACCTGCATTGGCGTCTGCAGACGCACATCTTTCAGCGTGGCGACATCCGGGAGCTGTGGCTCTATGTATTTGTACAAACCATAGATCGAGCCAGCTCCCAGCAAGATGCAACACACTGCAAGGATCAATAAATACTTTACGAACTTCACCTGATATTTCCCACTTAAAGTCGGTTGGGCAGTTTATAAACAATCGCGCGGTAGTATAAAGGCAAGCCTGTACCTTGGATACGTCCTTTTCAACAGACGATAAGGAGATCGCGCAATGGCTTTTAAGACATGGCAAGTCGGGCTGGATATTCAAAACGGGCAGCTCTGCGCCCTGGGCATCCAGCGCCGTCGAAACGGCTGGCAGCTACGTCATTGGTGGCAGCATACGTTGCCGCAAGATACGTTAAGAAATGGCCTGGTGCAACGCCCGGACGATGTTGTGGCATTACTGCAACGCTGGCGTAAACATCTTCCTGCTCGCATTTCACTGCGGGTCGGCTTCCCCCCGCAGCTCGTCATGCAGCGCCAACTGGCGAAGCCTGCCTTACGATTACGTGAGCCCGATCGTAACAGTTACATCATGGCGGCGGCGAGACGATTTTTCCCTATCGCACCCGAAGCGCTGGCGCTGGATTACCGTGGTAGTGATGACGTTGACGGGGCGATGTATCTGACGGCGGCACGCCAGGATGCACTACAAAATTGGGTAGACTGCCTGCAACAGGCCTCGCTGGCTCCCGATGTTCTGGAACTGACTCCGGCGGCACTGTATGCGCTGGCTCGTGGACTGTCACTGGAGGCGTCCGCCGCACTGGTGCACCGCCTGAACGATCACTGGCTGTGGTATGCCCCGCAGTCGGGTGTTCATGCCTGGGGCTGGTGTTCACTGGAAGATGCAGCCGATTTTAGCGCACTACAGCAGCGATATTTACAAGGCAGCCACTCAGTCTGGTACAGCTCTGTGCTGGCAGAAGAGCGGCCGGAAGGCACCTTCGCCTTGTCGCCGCTGGCCGCAGTGCAATGTTATCAGCCGCCGTTGCCCGTGTATGACGGTGCTTTTGCATTGGCAACCGGTCTGGCATTACGCCCGGAGGATTGCTGATGGTATGGGTGAACTTATTGCCCTGGCGGCAGGTGAAATTGCAGAAGCGCTGGCGCGTCTGGCGTCTGGCAGGGGGCGTTTTAGTTCTGGTGTTTTCCATGCTGATGCTGGAGGGATACTGGCAGCGCAGTCTCAATCACCAGCAGAGTCGCACGCAGGGTCTGTGGAGCGCCGCGCTAAACGATGTGCAGGCCCTGAATGCACGCACGCAGGCCGCACGACAGCAGCTCAGCGCCTTGCAACGTCAGCAGCATCACCTCATGCACCGTCAACAGCAGATGACCCAGTGGCGTGATTTCGCGCGGGGTCTTGGCCTGTACTTTCCACCGGATACCTGGCTGAGCGTGTTGCATAAAACCCGCAAGGAACTGGTGTTACGCGGGGTGGCGGCCAGCATTCAGGAACTGCACCAGTTGCGTGACAGATTACGCGAGGTCACGTTGTTTAAACAGGTCAATTTGGGGGCAGTCCAGCGTGTTCGCACGGGCGAAATGACGTTTGATATGCAGGCACTACCGTTTTTGTCTCCTGGTGCCGACGAATGATGCACCGCTGGCTGATCGGTTGGTTGCAAATGCCGGCATGGATACGCTTGGGCAGTTTTTGTGGCGCTGCGCTGTTGCTGGCGATGCTGTTATGGGGCGCCTGGTGGCATCCGATAAAACAAAAGCAGCAGCAGGGCGAACAGCAGTGGCAGCAGCTGGCACACCGTTATCGTCAGCAGCTGCAATTACTCCGCGCCATGCCCGCACTTGCCACCGTGCAGCAGCAGACAGAACAGATCGAGGCACGGCTTACCTCTGACGTCATCCGGCCTTTTTTACTGCCTGACCTGCTCAAAGCCAGCGGTGCGGTACTGGAATACTGGCACCCTGCCGGGCAGGGCGGTGAGCTGTCTCTGATGCTGAACTGGCCACAATTTATTGCGCTGCTGGATTATCTTTCTGCGCTTCAGCCCACGTTACTGTTTTCCCAGTTCAAACTGCAACGTGAGGAACAGCAATTGCGCCTGGTCATGGAGTTAACGGATGAAAATTAAGCTGGCCTGGGGATTGCTGTTGTTGATGTGTAACGTGTGGGCGCGCGATCCCTTTTTTCCTCTGAACGTCCAGCGTTGCGCGTCCGTTGCAGAGACGGAACTCACCTGGCGTTTACTGGGACTGATTGGCCGAGAGGGCCGCTATGACGCGTGGCTGGTCTCGTCTCAACATAAATTGCTCTGGCGGCAGACTGGCGACCCATTACCCGGCACGGAGTGGCGTATCGCGGAGATTGATGCTCAGACTGTCACGATCACGACTTTACAGGACTGCCCGCCGTCACGGCGGCTGGGTTTAAAAGGACGACATCATGCTCAGGATAATTTACCTCTGGCTGGCGCTGATAAGCCCGTTATCAGCCAGCCAGATTCCCCTCTCTCTCGCTTTTGACGCCGCTCCCGTCGGGCAGGTATTGCAGGCGCTGGCCGATTACCAGCAGCTCAACCTGGTGGTAGCACCGGGGGTTGAAGGCACGCTTTCTCTTCGGCTGAAAGACGTGCCCTGGCAGCAGGCTTTACAGTTGGTGTTAAAAATGGGGCGCCTGACAATGGAAAAACAGGGCAACGTGATGCTGATTTATCCGGAGAGCTGGCAGCAAGAGGAGGAGCGAAAAACGGCCGCACGCCGTGAAGCTCAGGAACAGACGCTCCCCCTGCATAATCGTACGCTCACTCTCCAGCATGCCGATGCCGCAGCGGTCAACGGCAGCCTGCAAAATGAGCGCGCCCGATTAATGACCGCGCGTGGCAGCATTACGCTGGATAGCCGGACTAACAGTTTGTTATTACGTGATACTGAAAGTGCCCTCGATCAGGCAGAACGTTGGGTGCGCCAGCTGGATGTGCCGTTGGCTCAGATTGAGCTGGCAGCACATATCGTCACCATCAGTGAAGAGAATCTGCGTGAATTAGGGGTTAACTGGGGGCTAAGTGGATCTGAACAGGTGGCAGAGGCGCTGCGTAGCAGCCAGCTGAGAGTGGATCTTGGCGTCAGTCGCCCGGCAGGTATGGTGGGTTTGACGCTGGCAAAACTGGATGGTCAGTTGCTGGATCTTGAGCTGAGCGCGCTGGAAAGAGAGCAGCAGGCCGAGATTATTGCCAGCCCACGCTTGTTCACATCGCATCAGCAGACGGCCAGTATCAAACAAGGTACGGAAATTCCCTACGAAGTTGCCAGTGGAAATAGGGGGTCGACCACCATGGAGTTCAAAGAGGCGATGCTGGCGATGGAAGTCACGCCAGAGGTACAGGCTAACGGTCGGATTTTACTGAAACTGCATATTTCTCAAAATGTACCCGGAAAAAATATGCGAAGCGGTGAAAACGAGGTCCTGACCATCGATAAACAGGAGATTGATACCCAAGTGATGTTGAAGGATGGGCAGACGCTGGCGCTGGGAGGGATTTTTCAGCAACAGAGCGCCACAGGGCGCACTAAGGTGCCTTTTCTGGGCGATATTCCGCTACTGGGTGGCCTGTTTCGTCACGATGTACGTGAACAAAAAAGGCGTGAATTGGTGATCTTCATCACACCGAGACTGATTCGTAGCGATTAATGCGATTTTTGAGGCAAACTGTAACACCTGCATGTTTTTTCCGGAATTGCTGACAGTTGGGTTTGACGCAAGGACGGAATTAGCTTACAAGGTTTAGCGATTTTGAATTACGGGCCAGGTGCCCTTAGCAGCGAATGCTTTTTAACCGTTTTTTATCGTGCGCAACCGGCGTAGCCGATGCAACCACATCCGGCTGATAAATGAAGCGGACTGAAACGCGCCAAAATATTGCGTGCAATGGGCAAGGTAAATTTAATCGGTTGCCAAAACACCTTCAGTGTTGAGATAATTTTCGTCTGACTCTCGCACTATCGCTCATGAGGTTTCAGTTCATGTCCTGCCTGGTTTAAGGCGGGGTATCATCAACGAATTGTCTTAGTAATACCGAAAAAATGGCAGAGAAACGCAATATCTTTCTGGTTGGGCCTATGGGTGCCGGCAAAAGCACTATTGGGCGTCAGTTAGCTCAACAACTCAATATGGAATTTTTCGATTCCGATCAAGAAATTGAGCGACGTACCGGAGCGGATGTGGGCTGGGTTTTTGACGTCGAAGGCGAAGAAGGCTTCCGCGATCGCGAAGAAAAAATCATCAATGAACTCACTGAAAAGCAGGGCATTGTGCTGGCGACAGGTGGCGGTTCCGTCAAGTCGCGCGAAACGCGCAATCGTCTCTCCGCCCGTGGCGTAGTGGTTTATCTTGAAACGACTATCGAAAAGCAACTGGCACGTACTCAGCGCGACAAAAAACGTCCGCTGTTGCAGGTGGATTCTCCACCGCGTGAAGTGCTGGAAGCATTAGCCGATGAACGCAATCCGATGTATGAAGAGATTGCCGACGTAACCATTCGTACTGACGATCAAAGTGCGAAAGTGGTGGCTAATCAAATTATCAATATGTTGGAAAAGAGCTGATTCAGGCTCTGACGGCCCACTTGTGGGCACAGCAAAAAAGGTGATACAGCGTCATGGAGAGGATTACCGTAACTCTTGGGGATCGCAGTTACCCCATTACCATCGCCGCCGGGTTGTTCGCAGATCCGGCTTCTTTTTGGCCGCTTAAAGCGGGCGATCAGGTCATGCTGGTAACCAACCAGACGCTGGCTCCTCTCTATCTGGAACCATTGCGTTCACGCCTTGAGGGCGCGGGCGTGGTGGTCGATCAGGTGATTCTGCCGGACGGTGAGCAGTTTAAATCGCTGGCCGTGATGGATCAGGTATTTACCGCATTACTGTCCAGGCCTCATGGCCGGGATACCACTTTGGTGGCACTGGGTGGCGGTGTGATTGGTGATCTAACCGGATTTGCAGCCGCCAGCTACCAGCGTGGCGTACGTTTTATCCAGGTCCCAACCACGCTGTTGTCGCAGGTTGACTCCTCTGTGGGGGGGAAAACTGCCGTCAATCATCCGTTGGGTAAAAACATGATCGGGGCATTTTATCAACCTGCCTCGGTGGTGGTAGATCTTGACTGTCTGAATACCCTACCAGCGCGTGAGTTCTCTTCCGGTCTGGCGGAAGTGATCAAATACGGCATCATCCTTGACGGTGAATTCTTCACCTGGCTTGAAGACAATCTGGATGCCTTGCTGGCGCTGGATGGCACGGCGCTAGCGTACTGTATTCGCCGCTGCTGTGAGTTGAAAGCAGAAGTGGTGGCAGCAGATGAACATGAGCACGGCCAGCGTGCGTTGCTGAACCTTGGGCATACCTATGGTCACGCCATTGAAGCCCATATGGGTTACGGCAACTGGCTGCACGGCGAAGCGGTGGCAGCCGGGATGGTAATGGCTGCACGCAACGCTGAACGTCTTGGTCAGTTCAGTTCGCAAGATACAGACCGTATTATCACGTTGTTACAGCGTGCCGGGTTACCGGTACATGGGCCAGAAAGTATGGCGGCGGCTGACTACCTGCCACATATGATGCGTGATAAAAAAGTCCTGGCTGGCAAGCTGCGTCTGATTCTTCCCCTGGCCATCGGCAAAGCCGAAGTGCGCAGCGGAGTACCACATGATATGGTTCTTGCATCCATTCAGGATTGTCTGAAGCCATAGTGATTATCTGTAACCAGGTCTCCTGGCTACTATTCTGATGTATCGCCGTTCAAGGGTTCGAACGGCATTGCCGCTCTATGGGAGGAGGTTAAATGGACGAGTTTAAACCGGAAGACGAGTTAAAACCTGACACCAGCGACCGCCGACCAACGCGGTCCCGCAAAACGTCGTCTGCACCAAAAATCCCTGTATCCCGACAGCATATGATGATGGGAATTGGTATCCTGGTTCTGCTGCTGCTTGTGTTAGGTATTGGGTCTGCATTGAAATCACCTGATAACAGCAGTGCGAAACAGCCTGCAACGCCTGCGGGTAACGCCGGTGGTGAAAAGAATATCGATCTCTCCGGGTCCTCTTCAATGAGCGGCCAGTCAGGCCAGCCAGCTACGTCTGAAACCGGTACAACCGCGAATAATACTCAGTCGGCTTCGTCACAGAATGTGGGTGTTCCACCGATTTCCCCAACGCCGACAGAAGCACAGCCAGTGCAGACACCGCCGAATCAACAGCGTGTTGAGCTGCCAGGCGATCTGAATACAGCTTTGAATGACCAGCAAGGGCAGGTTGATGCTGCAGCACAGGCAGGTCAGGGAGAGTCTTCATTGCCAACGGCGGCTGCTACAGTAGCACCAGGGGCAGAAACTCCGCGCCAGGCAAGCAACAAACCTGTTACGGCTCCACGTCCGACGGCAACGCATCAGAATAAACCGGCGGCGGCCCATACGCCTGCTGCCAGTAAGCCTGCGGCGAAAGAAAGTAAACCAGCGACTACAGCCAGTCAGAGTACGCCAGCCGCGCGTAGCGGTAGCACCCCCGGCGGTAACTTTACGCTGCAGCTAAGCAGTGCATCGCGTTCAGACACGTTGAATGCCTGGGCGAAAAAACAAAATCTGAGTGGCTATCATGTCTATCAGACCACGCGTAACGGACAGCCTTGGTATGTACTGGTGAGTGGCTCTTATGCGACTTCAGGTGATGCTAAACGCGCTGTTGCCTCTCTACCGGCGGAAGTTCGTGCTCAGAACCCTTGGGTAAAACCGGTGAGCCAGGTAAAAAAAGAAGCGGGTAAATAACACCCCGCCGGGGAAACCCGGCGTATCCTTAGTGTGTGTGCGTGCCGCTGGCACGCAGAGCATTCAAAGCGCAGATATGCTGTCGGTGTAACCACAGCCTGATGAGTAAAAGTAATTAACGACAGCATGAAAAAAAATCGCGCTTTCTTGAAGTGGGCAGGTGGCAAGTACCCGTTGCTCGATGATATCCGACGCCATCTCCCTGAAGGGGACTGTTTGATCGAACCCTTCGTAGGGGCGGGCTCGGTATTTCTTAACACCCAGTACTCAAAGTACATTCTCGCAGACATTAACAGCGATCTGATTAACCTCTATAACATCGTTAAAGAACGCACGGATGAATTCGTGGCAGATGTGCGCATGCTCTTCGTTCCTGAAACGAATGATTCGGCGGTGTACTACGCCTATCGCAAAGAGTTTAATCTGTGCCGCGATGATTACCGACGAGCGGTGTTGTTTTTATACCTCAACCGCCATTGTTACAACGGCTTGTGCCGTTATAACCTGAGCGGTGAGTTCAACGTGCCGTTTGGTCGTTATCGCAGACCCTACTTTCCGCAAGATGAAATTTACTGGTTTGCCGAACGGGCCCAGCAGGCGACTTTTGTCTGTGAATCTTACGATGTTACGCTGGGGAAAGTGCAAAAGGGGGCAGTGGTCTATTGCGATCCACCCTATGCACCGCTCTCCACGACCGCTAACTTTACGGCGTACCACACCAACAGCTTTAGCATGCGTGAGCAACAACATTTGGTCGAACTGGCTACGATGCTGGCCAACGAGCAGAGCATTACCGTGCTGATATCGAACCACGATACGCCGCTAACACGTCAGTGGTACGAGGGCGCTATCCTGCATGAAATCAAAGTGCGTCGTTCGATCAGCCGCAGTGGCAACACGCGAAGTAAGGTCAATGAATTACTGGCGTTGTATACTGGCCGGTGATGACGCCTGAAACTCAGGCACAACCAGGGAGAAACGGATGAAACAGTTTTTAATTGCCCCATCAATTCTTTCCGCAGATTTTGCCCGCCTGGGCGAAGACACTGCTAAAGCACTGGCTGCTGGCGGTGATGTGGTTCACTTTGATGTGATGGATAACCATTACGTTCCCAATCTCACGATGGGGCCGATGGTGTTAAAAGCCCTGCGCGATTATGGCGTGACTGCGCCGATCGATGTCCATCTGATGGCCAAACCGGTTGATCGTTTGATACCTGATTTTGCCAAGGCCGGTGCCAGCTATATCACCTTCCATCCAGAAGCCTCCGAGCATGTTGATCGCACACTGCAATTAATTAAAGAGCAGGGCTGCAAGGCGGGCCTGGTGCTGAACCCGGCAACCCCTCTCAGCGTGCTTGATTATGTGATGGATAAGCTGGATGTGATCCTTCTGATGTCCGTGAACCCGGGCTTCGGTGGTCAGTCATTTATTCCGGGTACCCTGAATAAACTGCGTCAGGTACGTAAGCTAATCGATCAGAGCGGCTATGATATTCGCCTGGAAGTGGATGGCGGCGTCAAAGCGGACAACATTGGTGAGATTGCCGCAGCGGGTGCCGATATGTTTGTTGCCGGTTCAGCCATTTTTGGTCATCCCGATTACAAAAAAGTGATCGATGATATGCGCACCGAACTGGAGAAGTCTCGTCATGGGTCATTTCACTAACGTCCGTGCCCTCGCGTTTGATCTTGATGGCACGCTGACCGATAGCGCCCCAGGATTGACGAGTGCCGTTGATAGCGCACTCAATGAGCTGAACCTACCCATAGCGGGTGTTGAGCGGGTATCAACCTGGATTGGCAACGGGGCGGATATTCTGATCGAGCGCGCTCTGACCTGGGCGCTGGGCCATGCCCCACAGAGCGCCCTGCTGTCTGATGCGCGGGTGCTGCTGGATAAACACTATGCACAGAGCGTAGATGGTGGCAGCCTGCTGTATCCTGGCGTCAAAGAGACGCTGGCCGCGCTGGCTGCACATAACCTGCCGATGGCGCTGGTCACCAATAAGCCCACTCCGTTTGTTGCTCCACTGCTGCAATCGCTCGGTATTGCCGACTACTTTTCCCTGATTATTGGTGGCGATGATGTAGTGGCAAAGAAACCGCATCCGGCCCCGCTGTTTCTGGTTTTGGGCAAGTTTGGTCTGCTACCGGGAGAGTTGGTATTTGTTGGCGACTCACGCAATGATATTCAAGCCGCGCAGGCGGCAGGATGTCCCTGCATTGGCCTGACTTACGGCTATAACTACGGTGAGCCTATTGCCACCAGTCAGCCCGACATCACGCTTGATCATTTTAACGATTTGTTGCCCGCACTCGGGCTGTAATTATTCAGGACGGAAACATGAGCAAACCCATCGTATTTAGCGGCGCACAGCCTTCAGGTGAACTGACCATCGGTAACTATATGGGTGCGCTGCGTCAGTGGGTACAGATGCAGGATGATTACCACTGCATCTACTGCATCGTTGACCTGCACGCCATCACGGTTCGTCAGGACCCGGTTGCACTGCGCAAGGCTACGCTGGATACGCTGGCACTCTATCTTGCCTGCGGCATCGATCCACAGAAAAGCACCATTTTTGTTCAGTCGCACGTGCCTGAGCATACGCAGCTTGGCTGGATCCTTAACTGTTACACCTATTTCGGTGAACTGAGCCGTATGACTCAGTTTAAAGACAAATCCGCACGTTACGAAGAAAATATCAATGCGGGGCTGTTTGACTACCCGGTGCTGATGGCGGCAGATATCCTGTTGTATCAGACCACTCAGGTGCCGGTAGGTGAAGACCAGAAACAGCATCTGGAGCTGAGCCGTGATGTGGCTTCGCGCTTTAACGCACTGTACGGCGACATCTTTACCGTGCCAGAGCCGTTTATTCCTAAATCCGGGGCGCGCGTGATGTCGCTGCTGGAGCCGACCAAGAAAATGTCCAAGTCTGATGATAACCGCAATAACGTTATCGGCCTGCTGGAAGATCCGAAGTCGGTAGTGAAGAAAATTAAACGTGCGATGACCGACGGCGATGAACCACCGGTGGTGCGTTATGATGTGAAAGAGAAGCCTGGTGTGTCGAATCTGCTGGATATTTTGTCCGGTGTGACCGGTAAGACGATGGCCGAGCTGGAAGCCGAGTTTGCTGGCCAGATGTATGGCCACCTGAAAGGAGCGGTTGCGGATGCGGTATCAGCCATGCTGGGTGAGCTGCAGGAGCGTTATCATCGTTACCGCGATGATGAAGCCTTCCTTGAGCAGGTGATGCGTGATGGTGCAGCAAAAGCGCGTGCGCAGGCGCAGGGCACCCTGAAAAAAGTGTATGAGGCCATCGGCTTCGTTGCTCAGCCGTAAATCGTTACCGGTGGCAATCTGCTAAGGGTTGCCACCCGTTAAGAAAGCAAGAGCATCATGACTGGCGGTGCTCTTTTTTCAATACCAGAATTGCCCCGTCAAACCAGTAGAGTGTTAGCGTATCGTTGACCGGTGCGGTAACGACGGCCCCCGGCCCCCACGGCTCATCGCCACATATCACATTGTACCCACCCGCGACCTGATAGCTGTCTTCGGGATCGTTCTCATCGGCAGACGTCAACGTCGGTCTCTTCAGACAGTTATCCGTTGCCGGATCGATCGTCCGCTGCGCACTGCCTTGACTCCACATAATCTTATTTGACGAAAACGTCACCACTGCGCCCATATATTGCGGATCGTTCTCCACCACAGCCTGGATGCCTGTGCTATCCACATGTACGGCATCAACGTGCCAGATACCTTCCAGCGTGGCATAGTCAGGTGCAGCCGCCATCAGTGGCTGGCTTACCAGCATGCAGGCGATGATCAGGTGCTTCATGGTCCTTTCCTCGCAGTCAATCAGAATGCTGAGTATAGAGGGGAAATTAGCATTCAGGCTGCTGATTTTCATCGGTTCATTCAGAGATTTCCGGCAGCAGTATTAATCCGTGATAGGGTTAACAGCGTGTCTTATTGATGACGGAGGGATATTTATGCGTCCAGAATTACAGTGGATTAATCACGTTCGCCTGCCGGAGCGTGAAGGGCTTTGGCAGATTGAGATCCAACAGGGCAAGATTGTGCATATCATGCCACAGCCACCAACGCGTGCCAGCGGTGAAGCACTGGATGCCGAAGGTGGGTTGGCCTTCCCTCCGTTTATTGAACCGCATATTCATCTGGACACCACGCAGACAGCGGGTGAGCCTACCTGGAATCAGTCTGGGACCTTGTTCGAGGGCATTGAGCGCTGGGCTGAGCGTAAGGCCACGCTGACGCATGATGATGTTAAGCAGCGGGCTCGTCAGACACTGAAGTGGCAAATCGCCAACGGTATTCAGCATGTGCGTACCCATATTGATGTCTCCGACCCGACGCTGACCGCGCTGAAAGCGATGCTGGAAGTGAAGCAGGAGATGGTGCCATGGGTGGATATTCAACTGGTGGCCTTCCCGCAGGAGGGCATTTTGTCTTACCCCGATGGTGAAGCGCTGCTGGAGAAAGCATTGCAATTAGGGGCCGATGTGGTGGGGGCAATACCGCATTTTGAGTTCACCCGAGAATACGGCGTTGAGTCATTGCACCGTGCTTTCGCACTGGCGCAAAAGTATCAGCGTATGGTGGATGTGCATTGTGATGAGATCGATGATGAACAGTCGCGTTTTGTTGAAACCGTCGCGGCGCTGGCGCACCGTGAACAGATGGGAGCCCGCGTGACGGCCAGTCATACCACCGCAATGCACTCCTATAACGGTGCTTACACCTCACGTCTGTTCCGCCTGCTAAAGCTGTCTGGAATTAATTTTGTGGCTAACCCGCTGGTGAATATTCACCTACAGGGCCGTTTCGATACCTATCCGAAGCGCCGGGGCATTACGCGGGTGAAAGAGATGCTGGAGGCGGACATTAATGTCTGCTTTGGTCACGATGATGTTTTCGACCCCTGGTATCCTCTGGGGACTGCCAGCATGTTGCAGGTCTTGCACATGGGGATGCACGTGTGCCAGTTGATGGGATACGAACAGTTAGATGCTGGGATTAACCTGATAACCACTTACAGCGCCAGAACGCTGCAACTGAAGGATTACGGTATCCAATGCGGTAACAGTGCTAACCTGGTGATCTTGCCTGCTGAGAGCGGTTTTGATGCCTTGCGCCGTCAGGTTCCAGTGCGCTACTCGATCCGTGATGGACGAGTGATCGCCGAGACAGCTCCCGCCACCAGCATTATCCATTTGGATGAGAGTGAAAAGGTGGATTTCAGGCGATGACGCTGCATAAAAAAAGGCCGGATTAACCGGCCTTTTTGACATCTTAAGGTTAGTGGGAACCCATATGTCCATGCAACTTGTGCTTGCTGACGAAACCGAGCAGCAGACACATCACAAAGACCACCGCGTACAGGCCGTTAGCGGTCGCCAGCGCCGCGTGTGCACCGCCTTTCTCTACGATCGGGCCAGTGACCACGAAGGTCAACATGGTGCCAACGGTGCCGCAGGTCAGGATGAAGTTCACCAGTTTTGGCGAAGCGACCTTAGTCTGCAACGAACCCAGTGTGATAATGGTGGTGTAGATAGCGCTGGAGAAGAAGCCCAGGCTCATCATGATCCACTTCAGCATGGATGCATCCGTCGCGCTGATAAACCAGTACATCAGCGCAGTGGCGGCCAGTGCCAGTACGGTGAGGATGCGCTGCGGATCGAAGAAACGCAGAATGGCACTGAAGGCCCACATACCAATCATATACGCGGTCCAGAAGTTACCGACCAGACCCCCGGCTTGTTCGATACTCTGCCCCATATTTTTGGTCGCGTACAGCGGCACCCAGCCAATAAAGCCAAGCTGGCCAAGGATGTAGCACAGTGCTGCCACAGCCAACAGGCCGACGCCGATGCCCCACTTCTCTTTCACTACAGGCTCGCCTCTGGTGGCTTTCTTGCCCAGTACCGGGAATTCAAAGCACAGTGCCAGAACAAAGATGGCGACATAGATGACGCCGATGCAGGCGTATACCCAGTACCACGGCAGAGAACGCGCGAGAATAGCGGCAGCAATAATCGGGAAAATGGTACCCGCCATGCTGAAGAAGGAGTCGGTAAACAGCAGGCGAGAGCCACGCTGACGTCCTTCATACAGATGGGTGATCAGGAACGTACCGATGGACATGGTAATACCACTCACCACGCCAAGCACAAACATGCACAGAGAGAAAACGGTGAGGCTGTGGCTGTTCATCAAGCCCAGCACGGCCAGCACCATCAGCACAAAGCCGAAAATAAGCTGACGCTTCAGTGGCACAATTTCCATCAGCCAGGCGTTCAGGAATACCGCCAGCAGGATACCGGCGTTCAGGAAGGTAAAGGTATTACTCATCTGTGCCACGGGCAGCTGGAAGTAAGCAGCAATATTCTCCAGTACCATACCGGTAACGATAACCACTGCACCGGTCAGCGCATAAGAGAAGAAGCTGATCCAGGTAAGCCCAATTCGATCGCGATTTGTCATAGTGGAAACCTGTTTGAAAGAGAAGTCGTCGGGCGGAATGCCCGTGGTAAACGAGAGAAGTTTAACGATATTCGTGATCTGCTTAAATATTTAATGAAATGAATATCTTCATATTTCATTCATAACGTGATCATTATCACCATTCGGACTTCTCTTATCCCGTTTGCTTCAAGATGTTTGCAGCGTAAATAAAGGTAAAACGCTGGCGCGTTGGTAAGTGCCTCTTTACAATCAGCGTTGTTTTTATGGTTTGTTGCACTCAGTAAGGAATCTTTCATGTTGAAACGTACTTTGACCGCAGTGGCGACCGTTCTTGCCCTGTCGACAATCTCTGCCTCCGCTATTGCCGCGAAGGGGGACACGCATGTGCTGCTGACCACTTCCGCCGGTACTATCGAACTGGAACTGAACAACCAGAAAGCACCGGTATCGGTGACTAATTTTGTGGATTACGTCAACAATGGTTTTTATAACAACACCATTTTTCACCGCGTGATCCCGGGCTTTATGCTGCAGGGCGGGGGATTCACCGCTGACATGCAGCAGAAGCAGCCTAAACCGCCGATAAAAAATGAGGCAGATAACGGCCTGCTCAATAAACGTGGCACCATTTCAATGGCGCGTACGGCTGAGAAGGACAGTGCAACCAGCCAGTTCTTTATCAACGTGGCCGATAACGCCTTCCTCGATCATGGTCAGCGTGATTTTGGCTATGCCGTCTTCGGTAAAGTGGTGAAGGGAATGGATGTGGCCGATAAGATCGCCCAGGTGCAGACGAAAACTTTTGGTCCTTACCAGAATGTTCCGGTGACGCCGGTGGTGATCCTGTCTGCCAAAGTGCTGCCATAATTCTCTGATGGCATTCTGTCAGGGCCGCCTGGTGGCGGTCCTGCTGTAACGAGCCCACCATGCTGCTTCTGATCGACAACTACGACTCCTTCACCTGGAACCTCTACCAGTATTTTTCTGAGCTGGGAGCCGAGGTATGCGTGCGCCGCAATGACGAGATCACGCTGGCTGAGATTGACGCGCTGGCGCCGGAACATCTGGTGATCTCTCCAGGCCCCTGTACACCGAATGAAGCCGGGATCTCTCTTGAGGCTATCCGTTATTTCTCCGGGAAATTGCCTATCCTTGGCGTTTGTCTGGGGCACCAGGCAATCGCACAGGCCTTTGGCGCCCGCGTGGTACGCGCACGCAAGGTGATGCACGGCAAAACATCAGCGATTGAACATCGTGATGGCGGCGTGTTTGCCGGGCTGAATCATCCCCTGACGGTGACCCGCTATCATTCATTGATTGTTGAAAGCGGCAGTCTGCCTGCTGAGTTTGAAGTGACCGCCTGGACCGTGGATGAGAATGGTCAGCCTGATGAGATCATGGGCTTCCGCCACCGCACGTTATCGCTGGAAGGGGTGCAGTTTCACCCGGAAAGCATCCTCAGCGAGCAGGGGCATCAACTGCTGGATAATTTCCTCAAACGCTGATTAACGTTTGCCTTTTAGTGACTTTTTATGCATATTTTATGACTATATTTTCACATCCCTGAAAAGACTAAATGGTGAGGTAGTGAATGGCGGCGGAAAAATTAGCGGTAACACGTGCAACGTTCGATGAGGTGATTTTGCCTGTTTATGCACCAGCACAGTTTGTGCCGGTGAAAGGGAAAGGCAGCCGCGTTTGGGATCAGCAGGGTAAAGAGTACATTGATTTCTCTGGCGGTATTGCGGTCACCGCGCTCGGGCATTGCCATCCGGCGCTGGTAGAGGCATTAAAAACGCAGGGTGAAACCCTGTGGCACACCAGTAACGTCTTCACTAACGAACCTGCCCTGCGTCTGGCGACCAAACTGATCAACGCGACTTTTGCCGAGCGAGTGTTCTTTGCTAACTCCGGTGCGGAAGCAAACGAAGCGGCGTTTAAGCTGGCGCGTTACTACGCCACCAAACGTCACAGCCCGTTCAAAAGTAAAATCATTGCCTTCCATAACGCCTTCCACGGTCGCACGCTGTTTACGGTGTCCGTTGGCGGCCAGCCGAAGTATTCCGATGGCTTCGGGCCAAAACCTGCCGATATCGTCCACGTCCCGTTTAACGATCTGGCCGCAGTAAAAGCGGTGATTGACGATCATACCTGCGCCATTGTGGTTGAGCCGATTCAGGGAGAAGGGGGCGTGATGCCCGCGACGCCAGAATTTATGCAGGGGCTGCGTCAGCTCTGTGATGAACATAATGCGCTGCTGGTTCTGGATGAAGTGCAAAGCGGCATGGGCCGCAGCGGTAAACTGTTTGCGTATGAGCATTATGGTGTGCAGCCGGATATTCTCACCACCGCCAAAGCGCTGGGCGGTGGTTTCCCGGTCAGTGCCATGTTAACGACTAACGACATTGCATCGGTTATGGCGCCTGGCGTGCATGGCACCACCTATGGCGGTAATCCGCTGGCCTGTGCGGTGGCTGAAGCTGCACTGGATATCATCAATACGCCAGAGGTGCTGGAAGGTGTGGAAGAGCGCCGTCAGCTGTTTGTTGATGCGCTTCAGGCGCTGGATGCCCGTTTCGATCTGTTCAGCGATATCCGTGGCAAAGGCCTGCTGATTGGCGCGGAGCTGAAATCACAGCATGCTGGACGTGCGCGCGATATTCTTAACGCCGCAGCAGAAGCCGGTGTGATGGTGCTGGTTGCCGGAACTGACGTGATGCGTTTTGCGCCTTCGCTGGTCATTGAGCCAACGGATATCGCCGAAGGCATGGCGCGTTTCGCCACGGCTGTTGAGAAAGTCCTGGGCTGATTGCCGTGGGCGGGGCATGCCCCGCCCCTACGTTGTTTCGTCGATGTCAGGCATATCCCAGACCAGCGTCGGCATGCCGCTAATTCGTCGATGTCAGGCATATCCCAGACCAGCGTCGGCATGCCGCTAATTCGTAGGGGTCAGGCATATCCCAGACCAACGTCGGCATGCCGCTAATTCGTAGGGGTCAGGCATGCCTGACCCGCGATCATGACGATTTCCTCAAGCGCCGGGACAGCCAGCGGCCATGATGTGGGCGCTGGCTCCAGGTCAGCGACGAAATGGTGTGCATTACGCTGAGGTGGCCAAGAATACGCTTCACGTGTCGCTCCATAATGGTCACCGGCCCCTGATGGAAGTCCTCGGGGGCATCCAGTACATTGCTGCCTGAATCCGGTCCGTCATACTCCAGACGCTGCTGACAGCGTTGCAGGGCAATTTCGCAGGATTGCAAATAGCGCTCTGCCAGCGTCGGCGTTAGCATCGTATGCTCCCGCGCCAGAATGGTCATGGCGTTGATATGCTCAACAATAAACTGGCTGTGCGTGACCCACAGCTGCATATCGGCCAGGTAGCGTGAATTAAAGCCCGGTTCCTGCATCGCCTGATGCAGTGAGTTAAACAGCGCATTATGCGCCTGATTCACCCGCATACGCTGGTATGCCAGTTTTTCCGCATCCTGTTCGCTGCCCAGCAGCTTCTGCAATGCCTCCTGATAGGTCTCCAGCGCATCGTGCGCATTCTGACGCATCAATCCACTCTGCCACTGTGGCCATAGCCAAATCATGCCGCCGAAGGCAATCAGACAGCCCATTAGTGTATCCATTAAGCGCGGCAGCAGGAACTGCGCTCCGTTCAGCGACAGCAGTTGCAATGTATACACCGCGGTGACCGTGAATCCTACGGTTGCCCAGCCGTAAAACTTGCGGATAAACAGATAGCTCACCAGGGTAATCAGTAGCATCACCAGCAGCACCCAGGATTCCGGGGCATGTAAACCGAGCGTGGCAGCGGCAATGGCCAACCCGGCCAGCGTTCCCAGCGCCCTGTGCTGGATACGTACCCGAGTAGCGCTGTAACCGTTGAGGCTGACAAACATCACCGTCATCAGTATCCAGTAAGGCTTCGGCAGATTGAAGAACAGGGCCAGTGAACTGGCGAAGGTCAGCATGACTGCATAGCGTGCGGCGGTGCGCAGGGCAGAGGATTTCAGCGACAGATAACTCTTCAACGCAGGAAACAGCGGCAGGCGGCGCTGGCGGTCTGCCATCAGGTCGCGACGGTACAACGGGTGCTGGGTGCGTAGCACGCGGGCGATACGGCTGAAGTGATAATAGCAAAAGTTGCCAACCGGATTATCGGGGTGCTGACGGGATATTTTTTCCAGTGCCTGAAGCGGTTTTTCCATCGTGAAACGTTCAGGGAAGCGGTGATAGAGGATATCGTCAGCCAGTACCCGCAGGCGTGTGGCAATGGTCTGCGCATTCCAGCGGATCACCGCCTCGGCGTGGCTCTGCTCTACCAGCTTCTGTACTTCCTCGGGCTGATGCAGGCTGACGGCGATATGTTCCTGTAGATCGAGGGCGACCTGAAATGCGCGCGTCAGTCGCTGATAATGGTCGCGATTGGCGGCCAGCATATGCATTTGCTGGTAACAGGTGTTAATCAGATCGACGGCTTTCTGTTGGCGGACCAACAGGGGAGGCAGGGCGGTTTGGGGATCGGTCAACTGGGTTAGCAGACTGTATTTCGCTTCGCAGTAATCAGCCAGTTCATGATAGAGCAGACTGAGGGTTTCGCGCATCGGCTGCTCTTTCCACAGCCAGAACCAGAACCAGTTAAACGCGCCATACCAGACGGTACCGAGAATGAACAATAGCGGCGGCTGCCACATGGGCATGCGTCCGGCCAGACTGAGGGTGAAAATGGCGGCAATCAGCGATGCCGGTAGCAGACGACCGTGCAGCGGACTGATTTCACCGGTGACGCCAAGCAGCAGTGCCATGACCAGCAGGATCACGGGCAGTGGCACCTCTTCTGCCCCGGCGTACTGAATCAAAAAGCTACTGAAAGCAAACAGGCAACCGCCTACGATCAGACGTTTGAAGAAGCGTTTGTGTGGAGTATCAAGACCGGCATTGTTACAACAGGCGGGGACTAATGAGAACAGCAGGCCGTTTTGCAGGTTGCCGAGCATCCAGCCGATCGCCACGGGTAAACACAGCACCAGTGTTTGCCTGAGTGCGTAGTTAACTTCGGGGTGATAGATAATTCTCCGCCACATGAGCCACACCAAATAAAAACGGCGCGACTGGGCGTCGCGCCGTGGGTTCAGAGCCGGTTAACGTGTTCCGTAAACAACAATGGTTTTACCATGTGCTGAGATCAGGTTTTGATCTTCCAGCATTTTCAGAATACGACCCACCGTTTCGCGGGAGCAGCCGACGATCTGGCCGATCTCCTGACGGGTGATTTTGATCTGCATCCCATCCGGGTGCGTCATGGCATCCGGTTGTTTCGCCAGATTCAACAACGTTTGGGCAATGCGTCCGGTCACATCAAGGAAAGCTAAATTACCCACTTTCTCTGATGTGACTTGCAGGCGACGCGCCATCTGTGAAGACAGGCGCATCAGGATGTCAGGATTCACCTGAATCAACTGACGGAATTTTTTGTAGGAAATTTCAGCCACTTCACAGGCTGTTTTCGCACGTACCCATGCACTGCGCTCCTGACCTTCTTCAAAGAGGCCCAGCTCGCCAATGAAGTCGCCCTGATTGAGGTAGGAGAGGATCATCTCTTTGCCTTCTTCATCCTTGATTAACACCGCTACTGATCCTTTAACGATGTAATAGAGGGTTTCCGCCTTCTCACCCTGATGAATCAGAGTGCTTTTGGATGGATATTTGTGAATATGGCAATGTGACAGGAACCATTCGAGTGTAGGGTCTGTTTGCGGTTTGCCGAGAACCATTCGCTGTTATCCTCTGTTGTAATCGTGCCTAAATATACCCTGTATTCGGCGTGCTGCAGATGCGTTGCCGCTGGCCTGAAGCGCGAAATATTTTTGGGTATCAGGGGATGTATCCCTGCCAGGCGTTGAAATATTCAAGCGTTCCCATAGGGAAATTATACGGGCCTCTGTTAAGAGCATGGCTCGTGCTGTCGTCCCGTTTTTACCGTGCATTGTTATGCCAGTAAAATATTGCAGCTTCGTTTGTAGCACAGCTTTACAAGACTGTCTTCTGTTGTCTCGCTTCAGCATAGTTCGAAAAAGGCAACGTTGCCGTTTTTGTGAGTGCAGCGTACTCTGCGGTAACTGAATCAATGAGAGGATTTTGTGATGCAAGCACGAGTTAAGTGGGTTGAAGGGATGACGTTTTTGGGAGAATCCTCATCCGGCCATCAGATTTTGATGGATGGCAACGCGGGGGATAAAGCACCCAGCCCGATGGAGATGGTGCTGATGGCTGCCGGGGGATGCAGTGCGATTGATGTGGTGTCTATTCTGCAGAAAGGCCGTCACGATGTCGCCGACTGTGAAGTTAAATTGACCTCGGAACGTCGTGAAGAGGCACCGCGTATTTTCACCCATATTAACCTCCACTTTATTGTCAGCGGCAAGGCGTTAACGGATAAAGCCGTTTCACGTGCGGTCGACCTCTCTGCGGAGAAATACTGCTCGGTGGCGATTATGCTGGGGAGCGCGGTGAAAATGACGCACAGCTATGAAGTGACAGATCTGACCTGAAGCTGGTTTCTTATGGGTAACGATGTTCGTTGTCGTTACCCACAGCTGACAGAACGTAGCGTACACATCCTGCTATTCCTCTCTCTACCCGCATTTCACGCCACGGCAGGCGAATAACATCAGCGGTATATTTCCCTCGTTCTACATTCCTTTCTTAATTTGCTGCAGGCTGGCGAAACAACAGCTGAATGTCCGGCGTTTGCCCATGATTCTCTGTTGCTGCCTGGTCTGCCGTTGTCAGATTTAATCAACCAGGAGTCATGATGACTATCGAGACGCTGATTCAGGATGTCACACCAAAGGTGCTGCAATGGCGGCGGCATATTCACGCGAATGCCGAACTCTCTTTCCACGAGCATGGCACCGCAGACTATGTTGCCGCTGAACTGGCAAAGTTTGGCCCATTAACACTTAGTCGCCCGACGCCAAATAGCGTACTGGCTGAACTTGAGGGGCCGCGTAGTGGTGACTGCATTGCCCTGAGGGCCGATATGGATGCGCTGCCTATTGAGGAGTTGAACAGTGAACCTTTCACCTCGCGCAATCGCGGTGTGATGCATGCCTGCGGGCATGATGCGCATACGGCAATGCTGATGGGGGCGGCATGGGTGTTGTGCCAGCAGCAGAGTAAGCTTGCCGGCAAAGTGCGCTTTATTTTCCAGCATGCGGAAGAAGTGCCACCAGGCGGGGCCAGCGAGCTGATTAAGCTGGGCGTATTGAACGGTGTATCAATGATCTTCGGTCTGCATGTTTTCCCTGGACTGTCTACCGGCCAGGTGGCTGTGAAAGAGGGCGTCTTCAGCGCTGCCAGCGATAACTTCGACCTGACCCTGCAGGGAAAAGGCGCCCACGCAGCGATGCCGCAGGAGAGTATCGACCCGGTGACGCTGGGCGCAGGAGTGGTGCAGGCACTTCAGCAGATTGTCTCACGTCGTCTTGACCCTAACGAAGGTGCCGTACTGACGGTCGCGAGTTTTCAGGCTGACGGCGGCTATAACGTTATCCCTGACACGGCGCATCTGCGCGGCACGCTGCGCACGCTCAGCCAGAGTGCGCGTAACACTATCCCGCAGATGATGTCACAGCAGCTGGACGGAATGACGCAGGGAGCAGGGGCCAGCTACGTGCTGAAATGGACGCCGGGTTACACCACCGGGGTTAATCACCCGGACGCCTGCCGTATTGCAGTGGATAATGTGATTGCCACGCTGGGGGATGATGCCTTGCAGGTTATGCTGCATCCAATGTTTGGCTGCGAGGACTTCTCAGCCTATCAGCAGGTAGTGCCGGGCTGTTTCCTGTGGGTCGGGTCGGGCAACCCGGAAAAAGGGACCTGCCGGGGGCTGCATAACCCCCATTTTCGCCTTGACGAAGATGCGCTAAAAATCGGGGTGAGGCTGCATACCGGCTTTATCCACCGCCTGCTGATGAAGCGATAACAGGATAAATGGGGTCAGCCGATTTTTTTGCCTTCGATAAGGCGTTTGACCAGTGGCCCCATAATCAACTCCATTGCCAGTCCCATTTTTCCACCTGGTACCACCAGGGTTTTGATATGCGAGATAAACGAACCTTGCAACATGGAGAGAAGATAGGGGAAGTCGATATCTTCCAGCCCCTGAAAGTGGATGACGACAAAACTTTCATCCAGAGAGGGGATGCCGCGAGCAGCAAAGGGGTTAGAGGTATCCACCGTGGGGACGCGCTGGAAGTTAATATGAGTGCGTGAGAACTGCGGCGTAATAAAGTTAATGTAGTCCTCCATGGAACGCACCACTGAATCCATGACCGCTTCACGCGAGTGACCGCGTTCACCCGTGTCGCGCACCAGTTTTTGTATCCACTCCAGGTTAACGATAGGCACCACGCCGACCAGCAGGTCCACCTTGTCTGCCACGTTGTGCAGCGGAGTCATTACGCCGCCATGCAAACCCTCATAAAACAGGACATCGGTGGGTTCAGGCAGCGGCTGCCACGGGGTAAATGTACCCGGCACCTGGTTCCAGGGTACGGCTTCATCATAGGTGTGCAGATATTTGCGCGACTGCCCTTTACCGCTGCGACCATATTCACTGAACGTTTGCTCCAGCAGGCCAAAGTCATTGGCTTCAGGGCCAAAATAGCTGACGTGCTTTCCCATATCGCGCGCTTTACGGATTGCCATATCCATTTCCGGGCGGGTAAAACGGTGGAAACTGTCCCCTTCGACCTCGGCTGCCCGCAGATTAAGTTGCTGAAAAATCTTCCTGAAAGCCAGGCTGGTGGTGGTGGTTCCTGCCCCACTGGAGCCGGTGACGGCGATGACCGGATGTTTGGCTGACATGGCGTGCAACTCCCTGATAAAGGTCGGACGGACGGATCATTGGTAACATGTTTTACCCGTCCAAGTCATTATGGCTTCACGTTTACTTATTCACGACTATTTATTCACGAAACTGGCCGCGCGGCATGATGTTGACGGATTCATGCAATTCCGACCACACCAGCACCACCTCGCCGCTGTTGAGCTGGCGACGGACATCGTCGACTTTCTGTTTTAGCGAGCGCTCCTGTTCACCATAGTCGGTGCCTTCACGCAGCACGAAGGATTCAATCAAATTGTCGAGCGTCTCGGTATCAAGGTCTTTCCAGGGGATAATCATCATTTCTCCAGCCAGGTGTTAAGCCACTGAGGGATGCGCTGTTCCAGCCACATCGCAGGTTTACGCAGCGTGCCGCCGACGAAACCGACGTGTCCACCGTGCTGCGTCAGCTGATACTCAACACAGGCGGGCAGTAATGCCGGATCAGGGATGACCTCAGGGGTCATAAAAGGGTCGTCTTTCGCGTGTATCACCAATAACGGTTTACGCACGCCGGGGAGCAACGGCATGGCGCTGCAACGATGATAGTAGTCGCTGGCATCCGCAAAGCCGTGCGCGCGCGCGGTGATCGCATCGTCAAAGTCGCGTAGCAGGCGCAGCGATTTAAGCTGAGCCAGGTCGACAGGGAGTGTTCCCGGCCACGCGCGGAGTTTGCGTTCGGCATTCTGCTTCAGCAATCCCAGCAAATAACGCTGATAGATGCGTGAAAATCCCTGCTCCAGCCGCAGACTACAGGGTTCCAGCATCAGCGGGGCGGAAACCACCACGCCCGCGTCCAGCAGGCAGCCCTCGCCCTGCTTGCCCATCATACAGGCCAGCATATTCCCGCCCAGGGAAATCCCCACCGCGGCGGTAGGAACCTGTCCCCATTCATCGCGCAACCACTGCAAAAAGTAGCTGGCGTCTTCTGTCTCACCGGAGTGATAGATACGGTTGAGCCGATTCGGTACACCACTGCAACCGCGAAAATGCATCACCACGCCAAGCCAGCCGCGATCTTTCCACGCCTGAAGCAGGCCGTGCGCATAAGGGCTGTGAAAACTGCCCTCCAGCCCGTGGAACAGGACCACTCGGGGTTTGTGGCGTGCGGCCGCCGGATCTTCACTCCATGCCAGATCGACAAAATCGCTATCCGGTAACGTCAGGCGCTGCCAGTGGGGTTGCAGGGTAATGCGGCGACGGATCAGGCGCGGCAGAATGGTTTGCAGATGCGGATTGCTGGTGCCCATTAGTGGACGAAAAGCGTTATCCGTCAGGGGGCTAAAATTTATCGGGTTAGAGCTTGTAGGATCCATAGCACGCTGTTAGCTTCGTCAGGTTGTTAATTTTTCAGAGGGGTGGGGAGCACCCGTTCTATGGAACTGAGTCTGTTTTTATCAATGCTGGGCTTTCTGTGGGTCGCGGCGATTACGCCAGGCCCTAATAATATGTTACTCACCGCCTCAGGTGCTAACTTTGGTTTTCTGCGCTCTCTGATGTTACTGATCGGCATTATGATCGGGATGCAGGTGATGCTGCTGATGGTGGCCTTTGGCGTGGGTGGTTTGATTCTGCTTTATCCTTCCCTCCATCTGTTCCTGAAAATAGCGGGCAGTGCCTATTTGCTCTGGCTGGCGTGGAAAATCGGCAGCGCGGAATACGAAAAACTAGAAACGGGTAACGCACCCGCAGCGCCGATGCCGTTCTGGCAGGGCGGTCTGTTGCAACTGATTAACCCGAAAGCCTGGCTAATGGCACTGGGTGCCGTGGCCAGCTTCAGTCTGGCCGGTGAAGCCTACAAAAACTCGGTGATTGCCATCAGTATTGGCATGGCGCTGGTCAATGTTGTTTCCGGGGTGATCTGGTTAGGCTTCGGCACGCTGATAGGCCGCATTCTGCGCAGTCGCCGGGCCTGGACCCTTTTCAATGTTTTTATGGGGTTGTTAACAGCGGCCTGCGTATTGCTGATCTGGCACTAAAACCGCGGGCGAGGCGTGCCTTGCCCCTACGGTATTTGCTTCGGACCTACGATCTTCCCCGCCTCTACGTCGTGCTTCGGACCTACGATATTCTTCATTTTCCGTAGGGGCCGGGCATGCCCGGCCCGATTACGGCTTAAACCCATCGGTTTTCAGCAGACTGTTCAGCACGGTGAGGCCGGTCTCGAACGCCAGCGTATCGTTTTCCAGCAGGCGCAAATGCTGCTGGGCGAAGGCGGAGTTCAGTGCTTGTAACGCATATGTCGGTAGTTTTTCCGCTATTGATGGCCGTCAGGCTTTGCGTTTCAGCATTTGATTGATGGTATCGGCCATCTCTTTTTGCAGGGCAGTCGCCTGGCGTTGAGACTGTGGTGCAAGGGAAATGCGCAGTGCGTAGACCCTGCTTATTCTGAAAATACGCTTAACTAAGGCTTTTACCATTTTTTGGCAAATCAATTCACAATTCTTCCTAAGTAATTTTTGATATAAAAAAGAATTTTTAATTACTTTATTACGATAGTCGCGCCCGGTTACAAAGGAGGTGTTCACCAATAACAATAATCTCTGGAGCGGGCTATGGCGGGTAAATTCACACTTTCAATATTGGCAGCGGCATTGTCACTGACAGCACTCAGCGTTCAGGCAGTCGATGTCACCATCGCGTATCAGACATCAGCAGAACCGGCAAAAGTCGCTCAGGCTGACGGCACCTTTGCCAAAGAGAGCGGGGCGAAAGTCGACTGGCGTAAATTCGACAGCGGCTCCAGCGTGATCCGCGCACTGGCTTCCGGCGACGTACAGATCGGCAATATCGGTTCCAGCCCACTGGCGGTCGCCGCCAGTCAAAAACTGCCTATCGAGGTGTTCCTGCTGGCTTCCCAACTGGGCAACTCCGAAGCGCTGGTGGTGAAAAAAGACATCAAGAGTCCGAAAGACCTGATTGGCAAGCGCATCGCCGTGCCCTTTATTTCAACCACGCATTACAGTCTGCTGGCGTCGTTGAAGCACTGGGGCATTAAGCCGGGCCAGGTACAGATCATCAACCTGCAACCCCCGGCCATTCTTGCAGCCTGGCAGCGTGGTGACATCGATGGTGCTTACGTCTGGGCTCCGGCAGTGAATCAGCTGGAGAAAGACGGCAAGGTGCTGACCGATTCCGCCCAGGTCGGGAAATGGGGTTCGCCAACGCTGGATGTGTGGGTAGTGCGTAAAGACTTTGCCCAGCAGCATCCGGAAGTGGTGACTGCCTTTGCCCGCAGCGCACTGGACGCGCAGAAAGCCTATCTTGATAACCCGCAGCAGTGGCTGAAGCAGGACGATAACCTGACCAAACTGTCGCGCTTCAGCGGTGTGCCGAATGCCGACGTTCCGGTTCTGGTGGAAGGAAATACCTATCTGACAGCGAAACAGCAGGTGGAGCAGCTTAACGGCCCGGTTAACAAGGCGATTGTGGATACGGCCCAGTTCCTGAAGGAGCAGGGCAAAGTGCCGGACATCGCAACGGATTACAGCAGCTATGTCACCGACCGCTTTGTGAAACCCCTCGCACAATAACAGGAGCCAGAATCATGCTGTCAGTCTCTCATCTTCGCGCCAGCTATGCAGGACAACTGGCATTACAGGATATCAACCTGTCGATCGGCAATGGAGAGCTGGTAGTGGTTCTGGGCCCATCGGGCTGTGGTAAGACGACGCTGCTTAACCTGATTGCCGGATTTATTCCGGCAGACAGTGGCAGCATTACGCTGAACGGCCAGCCGGTGAGTGGACCGGGCGCCGACCGGGGCGTGGTCTTTCAGCATGAAGGGCTGCTGCCATGGCGCAATGTACTGGATAACGTTGCATTCGGGCTGCAGCTGGCAGGAGTGGAAAAAAATGCCCGCCGGGCAGTGGCACGCCAGATGCTGAAAAAAGTCGGGCTGGAGGGTGCTGAAAAACGCTTTATCTGGCAGCTTTCGGGCGGTATGCGTCAACGCGTTGGCATTGCCCGCGCACTGGCGGCTGACCCGCGTCTGCTGCTGCTCGATGAACCCTTCGGCGCACTTGACGCCTTTACCCGCGAGCAGATGCAGGAACTGTTGCTGACGTTATGGCGCGACAGTGGCAAACAGATTCTGTTGATTACGCACGATATTGAGGAAGCCGTATTCCTCGCCAGCGAACTGATTCTACTGTCTCCGGGGCCGGGCCGTATTGTCGAACGCCTGTCACTCGACTTTGGCCGCCGCTATGCAGCGGGGGAAGCCTGCCGCGCGATTAAATCCGATCCTGCCTTTATTGAACGCCGTGAATACGTACTCGGCCGGGTGTTCCAGCAGCGTGAGGTATTTGCATGAGCTCCCTGATTAACGAAAAAAGCACGGTGCGCCGTGTGAAATGGCGCTGGCCGCTGTCGCGTCAGCTGACACTCAGCGTGGGTACACTTCTGGTGTTGCTGGCCGTGTGGTGGGCCGTGACCGCCTTACAGCTGATTGAGCCACTGTTTCTGCCGCCGCCGCAGAAGGTCTTACACCAGTTACTGATCATCGCCAGCCCGGTCGGGTTTATGGATGCCACGCTGTGGCAGCATTTGGGTGCGAGCCTGACGCGCATTGTGATTGCGCTGTTGGCCGCGACGTTGATTGGCGTTCCGGTCGGCATTTTTATGGGGCTGAATGACACCGTGCGCGGCATTCTCGACCCGTTGATTGAGCTGTACCGTCCTGTGCCGCCGCTGGCTTATTTGCCACTGATGGTGATCTGGTTTGGTATTGGCGAGACCTCAAAAATTTTACTGATCTACCTGGCGATTTTTGCGCCGATCGCGATGTCGGCTGTGGCCGGGGTAAAAAGTGCTCAGCAGGTCCGTCTGCGTGCCGCCCGCTCACTTGGTGCCGCCCGCTCACTTGGTGCCAGCCGCTGGCAGGTGCTGTGGCATGTGGTTCTGCCCGGTGCGCTGCCGGAAATCCTGACAGGCATTCGTATTGGTCTTGGCGTCGGCTGGTCGACGCTGGTGGCCGCTGAACTGATCGCCGCCACCCGCGGACTGGGCTTTATGGTGCAGTCAGCTGGCGAGTTTCTCGCCACCGATGTGGTGCTGGCCGGTATCTCGGTGATCGCCCTGATAGCTTTTGCGCTGGAGCTGGGGCTACGCGCCTTGCAGCGCCGCCTTACCCCCTGGCATGGAGTACAACAATGAACGAACGTATTAAAATTCAGGCGCTTGGCCCCTATATTGGTGCCCAGGTCAGCGATGTCGATTTGACCCGCCCGTTAAGCGATGCGCAGTTTGAGCAGCTCTATCATGCGCTGATCCGCCATCAGGTACTGTTCCTGCGTGACCAGCCGTTAACCCCGCAGCAGCATCGCCAGCTGGCGGCACGGTTTGGCGACCTGCATATTCACCCGGTTTATCCGCATGCGCCGGATGTGGAGGAGATTATCGTGCTGGATACCCATGACGATAACCCGCCGGATAACGACAACTGGCATACCGATGTGACGTTTATTGAAACCCCTCCAGCCGGGGCGATCCTCGCGGCGAAGCAGTTACCCGAAACCGGGGGCGATACGCTGTGGACCAGTGGGATCGCTGCGTATAACGCGCTGTCTGAACCGTTACAGGTGCTGCTGGGTGGGTTACAGGCCGAGCATGATTTCCGCAAAGCCTTCCAGGAATACAAATATCGCGGCAGTGAGGAAGAGCATCAGCGCTGGCAGCAGGCGGTGGCGAAGAATCCGCCCGTGTTACATCCAGTGATCCGCACCCATCCGGTCAGCGGTAAAAAGGCGTTATTTGTTAATGAAGGCTTTACCACGCGTATTGTCGGTCTGACAGAGAAGGAGAGTGATGCGCTGCTGCATTTCTTGTTTGCCCATGTCACCAAACCTGACTTCCAGGTGCGCTGGCGCTGGCAGGTGGGTGATGTGGCCATCTGGGATAACCGTGTGACGCAGCATTATGCCAATGCGGATTATTTACCGGCGCGCCGCATCATGCACAGAGCAACGATATTAGGGGACAAGCCCTTTTAACAAAATGGATTGTACCGGAGCGAGACAAAGCGCGAGGAGACGCAGCAACACAGTCGCAGCCCGGTACAGCCGTTTTAATTGTCGATCATCAGGTTGCGTGAGAAGTTATGGACATCCGCACCCGGCTTAAGGCGATACAGTTTGGCCTTTCGCGCGCCCGTCGCCACGCTTTCCCCGGTTTCCTCAAACATCGCTGAGGCCTCAAAACGACGGATCAGGCTTTTACGCTGCACCGGGCGGTCGAGGATCGTTTCGGTTACGTCCTGCAACTGCGTGAGGGTAAAGGCGGCAGGCAGGCAGTAGACGGGCAGCAGGGAGTAGAGCGTTTTTTGCCGTAGCCGTTGCAGGGCTTCGGCAATAATCAGCTGGTGGTCAAAGGCGATATCGCTGCGCTGTGCCAGCCCGGCCAGCGGTTGCCACTGCACATCGCTCACGTCCTCACTTTCTGCGCGGCAATTTTCCGCGGCGATCAGCGCATACCAGGCAGTGGTCAGGCTCCAGCCGCGGGGATCTCGATCTGGCCCTGACCAGGTTGCCAGCTGTTCAAGCCACGGAGGATTGACCGTGGTTTTCTCACGCAGTTTACGCAGCGCCGTGGCACGCGTGGATTCATCCTGTTGCATATCAATAAACCCTCCCGGTAGCCCCCACCATCCCCGTTGCGGATGATTAGCACGTTGTACCAGTAACACGCACAGCTGTTCCTGCCATAGGGTAAACAGCACGCTGTCGACGGTGACAAGCGGTGCGGCATAGCGTGAGGCATCGTACTGCGCCAGATACTCTTCTTCTGATGACATCATAGGGTTCCTGCAGGAAGTGTCGCTGGGACACACTACCAGCCCCGGCGTAATGATTCAATCATGCCGCTTTTTTGATGAGATTTATTTGATTTAAAATCATGGTGTTAACCAGTTTTTCTCTCCGCGAGTTATTTTTTACTTGTTAATTAGTGTCTCTTGGACAATTATATAAATGTCCTTGAGACATTAATTGGTAAATAGGAGTCTGCGATGATGAAACTGCAATTAACACTCGATGGTCAGGAGGCCGCGCTGGAAAGCGGCCGCTTTCCTGACGGTGCGGTCTGGGGACGTGTGCTGTCGTCGCTTGATCCGCAGGCCACCATTCTGACGCTGCGTGCCAGTGCGATGCAGACTCTGGATGACCTGATGCTGGTCGCGCAGGTACTGGATGCGGTACGCCAGCGCTGCCTGCTGCGCCAGACGACTCTTGAGCTGCCGTGGCTGCCCTATGCCCGCCAGGACCGCACCATGCGTGACGGTGACAGTTTTGCGTTGAAAGTGTTTGCCGGTTTTCTTAATCAACTGCGCTTTGACCGCGTAGTGGTGCTTGATCCGCATAGCGATGTGGCCGCAGGCGTTGTTGACCGTCTGGTGGCGATCCCACAGCATCGCGCTCTGATCCACAGCCCTACGCTGCGCGCTGAACTGGCGCAAGGCATGATGCTGGTTGCGCCCGATGCAGGTGCGTTGAAGAAGGTGCATGCGCTGGCGCAGCAGGTCAACGCCACGGAATACGGCATTCTGGGCAAACACCGTGATATTGCCAGCGGTGCACTGAGCGGATTCGAGCTGTTGAAAGGCGATGTGATGAACCGGGACGTGCTGATTGCTGACGACCTCTGCGATGCCGGAGGCACTTTTATCGGTTCAGCTGCGGTGTTGCGTGCTGCCGGGGCGCGTTCGGTCAGCCTGTATGTCACGCACGGCCTGTTCAGCAAAGGAGTGGATCACCTGCTGAGCCAGGGGATCGACCGCATCTGGACCACCACATCACTGGCGGGACATGAACTGGCGCAGGAACGTGTAGAACTGATTGATATCGACACCATTTACCGCAGTGAAGGAGCATCCCATGCAAATTAATCCGATTATGGCTATCGACGGCTACAAAACCACACATCGCGAACAGTACCCCGCGGGAACGAACCGCGTGTACTCCAACTTTACCCCGCGTGGAAATCGTTATTTCCACTCACCGCTGGCGGATGATGCGCTGGTGTTTTTCGGCCTGCAGGGTTTTTTACAGTGGTTTATGGTCGATTTGTTTAACGACAAATTCTTTGCCCAGCCGGAAGAGCAGGTGGTGGGCGAGTATCAACAACTGATGGACAGCTACCTGGGAAAAAATAGCGTCAGCGTGGAGCATATCCGCGCACTGCATCGCCTGGGCTATTTGCCGCTGGCGATCAAAAGCCTGGATGAAGGCAGCAAAGTGTCAATGAAAATTCCGGTGCTGACCATCACCAATACCGTGGATGAGTTTTTCTGGCTGGTTAACTACCTTGAGAGCGTGATGTCGGCAGAGCTGTGGAAGTCTTCCACCAATGCTACCGTGGCGCACCACTATCGCCAGATTTGTCAGCAGTGGGCGGAACGGACCTGTGACGATATGACACATGTCGATTTTCAGTGTCATGACTTCTCGTTCCGCGGCATGTCAGGCCTGCATGATGCTGCACAATCGGGGGTGGGCCACCTGCTGAGTTTTACCGGTACTGACAGTCTGCCTTCTATTCTCTATGCGCAGCAGTACTACCGCCCGGCAGAAGGGACGTTTATTGCCGGGAGTATTCCTGCCACCGAGCACAGCGTGATGTGCATGGGTGAGGAGCAGGGTGAGATCGCCACCTTCCGTCGTCTGCTGACGGAGCTTTATCCTGCCGGGTTTGTTTCGGTGGTGTCCGATACCTGGGATTACTGGAAAGTACTGACCGAATACAGCCGCGAGCTCAAACCCGAGATCATGGCGCGTGAAGGCCGTCTGGTGTTCCGCCCTGACAGCGGTGACCCGGTGGAGATACTGTGCGGCAGCGGCGACGATGCCGACCGCGATCCGGCACGCAGTGCACAACAGAAAGGCTCCGTCGAAGTGCTGTGGGAGATCTTCGGCGGCACGATCAATGCGAAGGGCTACAAGGTGCTGGACCCGCATGTTGGCCTGATTTACGGCGACTCGATTACCCTTGAGCGTGCCAATCTGATCCTGAGCCGTCTGGAGGCCAAAGGTTTTGCCAGCAGCAATGTGGTGTTCGGCGTCGGGTCTTATACTTATCAGTACAACACGCGTGACACCTTTGGTTTCGCGATGAAAGCGACCTATGGCGAAGTGAACGGTGAGGGGCGTGAGATCTTCAAACAGCCGAAAACGGACAATGGCATGAAAAACTCTGCGCGGGGCCTGTTACGGGTGGAAAAAGATGATGAAGGGAAATATCGTCTGCTGGACGGTCAGAGCTGGCAGCAGGAGCAGGGTGGGGAGCTGAAAATCCGTTTCCTGGATGGAAAGCTGCATAACGTTGAAGATCTGACCGCGCTTCGCCAGCGTCTGGCGGCGCAGTAACGAGATGCGGGTCGGGCATGCCCGACCCCTACGAATGTGTTATCCCGATAAATCAGTGTCGTAGGGGCGTGGCATGCCGCGTCGGGTTGTGTCCCAGAGTGCGTTATCCCGTTAAATCAGTGTCGTAGTGGCGCGGTATGCCGCGTCGGGTTGTGTCCCAGAGTGCGTTATCCCGATAAATCAGTGTCGTAGGGGCGTGGCATGCCGCGCCCGGACTGCTGCATCAGGCGTTCATGATCGACTCTAATTCTTCCTGCGCTTCCAGCCATTCCATTTCGCACTCTTCCAATGCTGATTTCGCCGTTGCCTGCTGTTGCAGTGCAGCGGTCAGATCGGCTTTGCGGCTCTGATCGTAAATGGCGCTTTCAGACAGTTTACTCTCCGCGTCAGCCAGCTGGGCGTTGTGCTTTTCCATCTGCTTCTCCAGTTTCTCAATCTGCTTACGCAGTGGCTGAGTCTGGGTGCGCAGTTCGGCATCGCGGCGTTTCTGGTCTTTACGGGCCTGAGCGCTGTTGGCGCTGTCGGCTTTCGGGGCGGCCTCTGCGCTGGTCTGACGTTGGAGGTCACTCAACCACTGCTGATAATCTTCCAGGTCTCCTTCGAAGGCTTCGACTTTGCCATCGTGCACCAGGTAGAGATCGTCGGTGGTGGAGCGCAGCAGATGGCGGTCATGCGACACAACAACCAGAGCGCCTTCGAAATCGATCAGTGCCTCGGTCAGTGCCTGACGCATATCGAGGTCAAGATGGTTTGTCGGTTCATCCAGCAGCAGCAGGTTGGGACGTTGCCAGACCACTAAGGCCAGGACCAGGCGCGCTTTCTCGCCACCGGAGAAACGGCGTGTTTCTTCCGTGACTTTATCGCCCTGGAAACCAAAGCCGCCAAGATAGTCGCGCAGCTGTTGTTCCAGCACTTTCGGTGCCAGGCGCACCAGGTGCTGAATGGGGGACTCATCGGCGCGCAAAAACTCCAGCTGATGCTGGGCGAAGTAGCCAAGCTTAATGCCTTTCGACAGCCCGATATCCCCTTCCAGCGGGGCCAGTTCACCGGCCAACAGCTTAATCAGCGTTGATTTACCTGCGCCGTTACGCCCCAGCAGACCAATACGTGAGCCGGGTACCAGGTTGAGTTTGATCGAGTTAAGGATTTTTCTGTCGCCATAACCCGCGCTGACTTTTTCCATTTTCAACAGGGGATTCGGCAGGCTTTCAGGCTCGCGGAAGCTGAAGGTAAACGGGTTATCAACGTGAGCCGGGGCGATAAGCTCCATACGTTCCAGCATTTTGATGCGGCTCTGTGCCTGTTTCGCCTTGCTGGCTTTCGCTTTAAACCGATCGATAAAGCTTTGCAGGTGCGCCACTTTTTGCTGCTGATGTTCGAACATCGACTGCTGTTGTGAAAGTTTGGTCGCACGCTGAATTTCGAACGAGCTGTAGTTGCCGGTGTACTCGAAGATGGACTGCTGCTCTATGTGCAGGATTTTGTCGACCACCGGGTCAAGGAAGTCCCGATCGTGCGAAATCAGGATCAGCGTACCACTGTAGCTTTTCAGCCAGCGTTCCAGCCAGATCACGGCATCAAGATCAAGGTGGTTGGTCGGTTCATCCAGCAGCAGCAGGTCTGAGCGGCAGATTAGTGCCTGCGCAAGGTTAAGGCGCATACGCCAGCCGCCAGAGAAATCACTCACCGGTCGCTGTAATTGTTCCTGGCTGAAACCGAGGCCGTCCAGCAGACTGGCGGCGCGTGACTGAATGGTCCAGGCCTGAACCGCATCCAGCTTGCCATGCAGCGTGGCGATGGCATGGCCGTCGTTAATTTCATTTGCATGGGCTAATTCAGATTCAAGCTGACGAAATTCGCGGTCACCATCAATAACATACTCAATGGCCGGAACGTCCAGCGCTGGCGTTTCCTGATTGACCCACGCCAGCGACCAGTTACCCGGGTAACTGAAGCTACCGGCATCGGCGCTTATCTCGTTTTTCAGCAGGGCCAGCAGCGTCGATTTGCCACAGCCGTTTTTGCCGACCAGGCCGACTTTCTGACCGGGGTTGATCGTGGCTGTTGCGTTGTCCAGCAGTACGCGGACACCGCGACGAATTTGTAACGAGGAGAATACAATCATAAGCGCCGTAAGTTCAGAGTATGTTAAATTACACCATCATAATCAGTTTTGCGGAATCAAGTAGTTCCGTTGCGTCGAGCATGGTAGCGGAAATATCCCGCCATGACGACGATTTGGAGGGGAATGATGTCGCAGCTGCCTAAAGTCCTGCTGTTGTACGCCCATCCGGAGTCTCAGGATTCGATTGCTAATCGCGTTTTGTTGCAGCCGGCGCGTCATTTTGAGCATGTGACGGTGCATGACCTGTACGCACACTATCCGGATTTTTTTATTGATATTCACCGTGAGCAGCAACTGCTGCGTGAACACGATATCATCGTTTTTCAACATCCTCTTTACACCTACAGTTGCCCTGCGTTGCTGAAAGAGTGGCTGGACCGCGTGCTGTCACGTGGCTTTGCCAGCGGGGTGGGCGGTAATGTGCTGGAAGGCAAATACTGGCGCAGCGTGATCACTACTGGAGAACCGGAAGCGGCTTACCATCAGGAAGGGCTGAACCGTTATCCGATGTCGGACATTATGCGTCCTTTCGAGTTGACCGCACAGATGTGCAATATGCACTGGATGACGCCTATGATCATTTACTGGGCGCGTCGCCAGTCCGCTGATGTCATGCAAAATTATGCCCGTGCCTATGGCGACTGGTTGTCCAACCCGTTGCCACACGGAGGAGTGTAGATGGAAGGTCAAAGTCTTCTGACCGCAGGCGTGGTGTATCTGTTTGCGGCGGTGATTGCAGTGCCTATCGCCGCTCGCCTGGGGATTGGCGCGGTGCTGGGGTATTTGCTGGCGGGGATCGCTATCGGGCCCTGGGGATTGGGTTTCATCAGCGACGTCGATGAGATCCTGCACTTCTCCGAGCTGGGCGTGGTGTTCCTGATGTTTATCATCGGGCTGGAGTTGAAACCCTCCAAACTATGGGAGCTGCGGCGTTCGATATTTGGTGTCGGTGCTGCTCAGGTGATCCTCAGTGCGCTGGTGCTGGGCGGGCTGCTGTGGCTGACCGATTTCTCCTGGCAGGCGGCGACCATTGGCGGGATCGGCCTGGCGATGTCCTCAACGGCAATGGCGTTGCAGCTCATGCGCGATAAAGCGATGAACCGCAATGAGTCAGGCCAGCTCGGTTTTTCCGTGTTGCTGTTCCAGGACCTTGCCGTAATCCCGGCGCTGGCGCTGGTACCGCTGCTGGCAGGCGGCGACAGTGGTCATACCGACTGGATGAAGGTCGGCATGAAAGTACTGGCGTTTGGCGGAATGCTGGTCGGCGGACGCTATCTGCTGCGGCCCATTTTCCGTTTTATTGCGGCCTCCGGTGTGCGCGAAGTCTTCACTGCGGCGGCATTGCTACTGGTGCTTGGGTCGGCGCTGTTTATGGATGCGCTCGGTCTGTCGATGGCGTTGGGCACCTTTATTGCCGGTATCCTGCTGGCGGAGAGTGAGTATCGCCACGAGCTGGAAATTGCCATCGATCCCTTTAAAGGACTACTGCTCGGATTGTTCTTTATTTCGGTAGGCATGGCGTTAAACCTCGGTGTGCTCTATACCCATATTGTTGAGATTCTGATAGGCGTTGTGACCCTGGTGGCGGTGAAAACGGCGGTGCTCTATCTGCTGTCACGCATCTATGGCCTGCGCAGCTCTGAGCGGTTGCAGTTTGCCGGGGTGCTCAGCCAGGGCGGGGAATTTGCTTTTGTGTTGTTCTCTGCGGCAGCGTCAGCAAAGCTGTTCAGTGGCGATCAGATGCCATTGCTGCTGGTCACGGTTACGTTGTCGATGATGACCACACCGCTGTTGATGCAGGGCGTGGATAAAATTCTTGAGCGTCGCTTTAATGAAGTGGATGACAGCCAGGAAAAACCCTTTGTTGAAGATGATAAGCCTCAGGTAATTGTGGTGGGCTTTGGTCGCTTCGGTCAGGTTGTGGCGCGTTTGTTGATGGCCAATGAAAAGCGCATTACGGTACTGGAACGTGATATCAGTGCAGTCAGCCTGATGCGTAAATATGGTTACAAAGTGTATTACGGTGATGCCACCGAGCTGGAGTTATTACGTGCCGCGGGAGCAGAAACGGCGCAGTCTATCGTGATAACCTGCAACGGCCCGGAAGATGCGATGGAGATCGTTCATCTGTGTCAGCATCATTTCCCGCACTTGCAGATCCTGGCGCGTGCACGTGGCCGTGTTGAAGCACATGAACTGTTGCAGGCGGGGGTGACGCAGTTCTCCCGTGAAACGTTCAGCAGTGCGCTGGAACTGGGGCGTAAGACTCTGATGACGCTGGGTATGCATCCGCATCAGGCGTTCCGTGCCCAGCAACATTTCCGCCGTCTGGATATGAGAATGTTGCGTGAGCTGATGCCAAATCATACCGACAGCCAGCAGATTTCAAGAGTGAAAGAGGCCAGACGCGAGCTGGAAGATATCTTCCAGGCTGAGATGCAGCATGAGAAGCGGCAATATGATGGCTGGGATGAGGCGGATTAATTTTTGGCTATCGTAATCGAACGCTCATCGCCGATAACGCCAAATTTCATATGGAATAATACTATGCGTAAACGTTTTATCGCTGGTGCGACTTGTCCAAAGTGCCAGGCAAAAGACACCCTCGCCCTGTGGCGGGAAAATAATATTGATGTGGTGGAGTGCGTAAAGTGCGGCCATCAGATGCGTGAAGCGGATAAACAGGCTCGTGAGCAGGTGCGCGAAAATGAGCAAGTTATCGGTATTTTCCACCCGGAGTAACGCGCTGATTCAGCTTTTTTTACGTTGTTCCTTACAGCCGCATTGAAATTCGATACAATCGTCGCCACTTAGAGCCACTAAGGCTGACAATGGCAGTCAATGAATCAGGGCTCAAGCTCTCAACGGTTAGGAGTAATCATGAAAGTAGCAAAAGACCTCGTGGTCAGCCTGGCATACCAGGTGCGTACAGAAGACGGTGTGTTGGTTGATGAATCCCCGGTGAGTGCACCGCTGGACTACCTGCACGGTCATGGTTCTCTGATCTCCGGGCTGGAAAAAGCACTGGAAGATCATGTGGTCGGCGATAAGTTTGATGTGAATATCGAGTCAAACGATGCGTACGGTGCCTACGATGACAATCTGGTACAACGCGTCCCAAAAGACGTATTTATGGGTGTTGATGAACTGCAGGTTGGCATGCGCTTCCTGGCAGAAACCGACCAGGGTCCAGTGCCGGTAGAAATTACCGAAGTGGAAGACGAGCACGTAGTGGTTGATGGTAACCACATGCTGGCAGGTCAGAACCTGAACTTTAACGTTGAAGTTATCGCTATTCGCGAAGCAACGGAAGAAGAGCTGGCCCACGGCCACGTTCACGGCGAAGACGGCCATCACCACGACCACGACCATGATCACGACCATGGTCAGGGCGGTTGCGGGACTGGCGGTTGCGGCTGCAGCCACTAATATTCCGTCGTCTTTCGTGCTGTAGCTGCGTTGGCTATTGCACGACATACTGAGGAATATCAGCGATAAAAGGTCACCTTCGGGTGGCCTTTTTGCTTTGCCTGGGGGGATTGGGGCGGGCATGCCCGCCCCCTACGAAGCACCCATGCCGAGCCTTGCGAAGAATCAACATAGGGGCGAGGCATACCTGGCCTTCCGAAGAACCATCGTAGTGCTGAGGCACGCCTCGACCCGGTGTCAATAGTGAGGGGGTGGGGTTTCTTCGGAGGGATCCGCCAGCATCGATGGCGCGGCGGCTTTGAGCTTGTCGGTCAGCAGGCGCATCAATTCACGCAGTCGGGCCATTTCCAGCTCGTGTTGCACCACCGTCAGGTTAAGTTCCTCAATGGTGTGCTCCTGGAACGCCAGCTTACTCTCCATTATCTCCAGCCGTTGTTCCAGCAGTGATTGTTGCATTCTGTTTCCTCTTGTTACTACCGGCCCGTCTTCCGGGCTCGCGAATTGTCCGATTCTAACGGTAAAATGCAGGCAGAAGTAAGTGTATTGGCTTAAATTGGCCACCAGAGGTTGAAAAGGCGCGAACGAATCACCATTCCTTGTGTTGAAACTTTCGGATAATCACGCGGTCGGAAGTTAACTTCGAGTTTTTATGGCGAGATTGTTTTGTGATCCCGCCCCCGGTTATATTACAGACCGCAGGTCTGCAAACGATTTCCGAGGTGAGATGCTTCGGTTTTGGAGAAATGGATGAAATCACTGTTTAAAGTCACAATGTTAGCTACCACTATGGCTGTTGCACTGAATGCTCCTCTGGTTATGGCTGCTGATGCTGTTCCGGTTAAGCCAACTGCGCAGCAGCAGGCACCAAAAAATGCCGCATTCAAAAATGACGACCAGCAGTCAGCTTATGCACTGGGCGCGTCTTTGGGTCGCTACATGGAGAACTCCCTGAAGGAGCAGGAAAAACTGGGCATCGCACTGGATAAAGACCAGCTTATCGCGGGTGTACAGGATGCGTTTGCCGGTAAGAGCAAGCTCTCTGACCAGGAAATTGAACAAACACTGCAATCTTTCGAAGGTCGTGTGAAAGGTGCAGCGCAGGCGAAGATGGAAAAAGACGCAAAAGAGAACACCACGAAAGGTGATGCTTATGCGGCGAAATTCGCGAAAGAAAAAGGCGTGAAGAAAACCGAAACCGGTCTTCTCTACCAGGTAGAGAAAGAAGGGACGGGTGATGCGCCAAAAGACAGCGACACGGTTGTTGTGAATTACAAAGGTACGCTGATTGATGGTACTGAGTTCGACAACTCTTACACTCGTGGTGAGCCACTGTCATTCCGTCTGGATGGTGTTATCCCGGGTTGGACCGAAGGTCTGAAGCACGTTAAAAAAGGTGGCAAGATCAAGCTGGTGATCCCACCGAATCTGGCTTACGGCAAAAATGGCGTTCCAGGCATCCCGGCTAACTCCACCCTGGTCTTCGATGTTGAACTGCTCGACATCAAGCCAGCAGCGAAAGCGGATGATAATGCAGAGCAGGCAGCTCCTGCCGCCGCTGATGCGAAAGCCAAGAAATAAGTTGATAATCGCCACCTTCGGGTGGCGTTTTTTTTTGCTTTACCCCCTGTTTCCACTCCTTCTTTGCGCCAGGTTGTATTTAACGACAAAGGGCGGGACACGCCTTTCCCATATTTGCTAGACTAACCCGCGCGCAATTAATAAGAATGAGTCTGCCCCTGGCGCCGTGTGACAGGCTCTTGTCAAAGGGTGGTGTCGTTCATGTCTAATTCACTTTTCTCCGGTGATGTTGCGGATTCGGAGCTGCTGGAGCAGCACCCCTTTACGCCCGGTGATTTCGAAATTTTAAAATCTTACGAGTCCGTCGTTGATGGCCTCGCGATGCTGATTGGCTCGCACTGTGAGATCGTTCTGCACTCGCTGGAGGATCTAAAATGTTCTGCGGTGCGCATTGCTAACGGTGAACATACCGGGCGTAAAATTGGCTCTCCGATTACCGATCTTGCCCTGCGTATGCTGCACGATATGACCGGGGCGGACAGTAACGTTTCCAAAGCCTATTTTACTCGGGCGAAAAGCGGTGTGCTGATGAAGTCGGTGACGATTGCCATCCGCAATCGCCAACAGCGTGTGATTGGTCTGCTGTGCATCAACATGAACCTTGATGTGCCTTTCTCACAGATCATGGCGACGTTTATGCCGCCGGAAACCCAGGAAGTTGCCTCCTCAGTGAACTTTGCCTCTTCGGTGGAAGATCTGGTGATGCAGACGCTGGAGTTTACGATTGAAGAAGTTAGTGCCGACCGTAATGTGTCGAACAATGCCAAAAATCGCCAGATTGTTCTCAATATGTATGAGAAGGGTATCTTTGATATCAAAGATGCCATCAATCAGGTGGCGGATCGTCTCAATATCTCCAAGCACACTGTCTATCTCTACATCCGTCAGTTTAAAAATGGCGATTTCCACGGGCAGGATAAGTAATGCGTTTCTCCCTGCTGGTCACCGGGCCAGCCTATGGCACGCAGCAGGCAAGCAGTGCCTGGCTGTTTGCTAATGCCCTGTTGGAACAGGGGCATACACTTGACAGTGTTTTCTTCTATCGTGAAGGGGTCCTGAATGCCAGCGTGCTCAATGCCCCCGCCAGCGATGAGTTCGACCTCACCCGTCATTGGCAATCATTGCAGCAGAAACAGGGCGTGACGCTGAATATTTGCGTGGCTGCTGCCCTGCGCCGTGGCATTACCGACCAGCAGGAAGCCAGCAATCTGGGGCTGCCTGTCGCCAATCTGGCAGACGGGTTTCAGCTTTCGGGGTTAGGGGCGCTGGCTGAAGCCGCGCTGACCTGTGATCGTCTGGTGCAGTTCTGATGGCACGCGTTGCATTTGTATTCACTCAGGGACCGCATGGCTCCAGTGCCGGCCGTGAAGGGCTGGATGCGGTTCTCGCCACGTCAGCGCTCAGCGATGAAATTGCACTTTTTTTTGTCAGCGATGGTGTGCTGCAACTCACTCAAGGCCAGCAGCCGCAGCAGATTTTGGCGCGCGACTACATCGCGACATTTGGTGTGCTGCCGCTGTATGACGTTGATCGTTGTTATCTGTGCGCAGCAGCACTGGCAGAACGCGGTATGGCTTCTGATGCTGTGCGGGTGCTGTCGGCTGAAGTCCTGGCCCCGGATGCCCTTCGTACCATGCTGAATGATTATGACCGGGTCATGACCTTCTAGAGGAAACCATGCTGCATACCTTGATGACCTCGCCTTTCCACTGTGACCTGCCGGCCATGCTACGCTTGCTGGCAGAGGGTGATGATGTTCTGCTGCTGCAGGATGGGGTTATCGCTGCCCTTGAGGGCAGTTCCGCCCTTGAAGCGCTGCTGAATGCCCCCATCTCTGTGTACGTTCTGCAGGAAGATCTTGATGCCCGCGGCCTGGCCGCTCAAATTTCGACCAGGGTAACAACAGTAAGCTATACTGGTTTTGTTACGCTGGCGGTCAGGCATTCGCAACAAATGACCTGGTAAGTGCGGTAATCCTGGTTATTTCTTGACTCTTTTTCAGACCAGCTCTAAAATTCTGCGGCCTCGTGATTCCGCGAGGCGATTTATTACGTGTTTACGAAGCAAAGCTAAATCCCAGGAGCTATTTAATGGCAACAGTTAACCAGCTGGTTCGCAAACCACGCGTACGCAAAGTTGCAAAGAGCAACGTGCCTGCGCTGGAAGCCTGCCCGCAGAAACGTGGTGTATGTACTCGTGTATACACTACTACCCCTAAAAAACCGAACTCCGCACTGCGTAAAGTATGTCGTGTTCGTTTGACCAACGGTTTTGAAGTTACCTCCTACATCGGCGGTGAAGGTCATAACCTGCAGGAACACTCCGTGATCCTGATCCGTGGCGGTCGTGTAAAAGACTTGCCAGGTGTGCGTTACCACACCGTTCGTGGCGCGCTGGACTGCTCAGGTGTTAAAGACCGTAAGCAGGCTCGCTCCAAGTACGGCGTGAAGAAGCCAAAGGCTTAATGGTTCTCCGTTAAGTAAGGCCAAACGTTTTATCTTAAATGTCATAATAAACTCGTAGAGTTTTGGACAATCCTGAATTAACAACGGAGTATTTCCATGCCACGTCGTCGCGTCATTGGTCAGCGTAAAATCCTGCCAGATCCTAAGTTCGGATCAGAATTGCTGGCCAAATTTGTCAATATCCTGATGGTAGATGGTAAAAAATCTACTGCTGAAACTATCGTTTATAACGCGCTGGAGACCCTGGCTCAGCGTTCTGGTAAAAACGAGCTGGAAGCATTCGAAGTAGCCTTGGACAATGTCCGCCCAACCGTGGAAGTTAAATCCCGTCGCGTTGGTGGTTCTACTTATCAGGTACCAGTTGAAGTCCGTCCGGTTCGTCGTAATGCTCTGGCAATGCGTTGGATCGTTGAAGCTGCTCGTAAACGCGGTGATAAATCAATGGCTCTGCGCCTGGCGAACGAACTTTCTGATGCTGCAGAAAACAAAGGCACTGCAGTGAAGAAACGTGAAGACGTTCACCGTATGGCCGAAGCCAACAAGGCGTTCGCTCACTACCGCTGGTAACAGCACTGTAGTTGTTATAAACCCAGCGGGCGTCCCAGTGACTCACCTGCTGGGCTTTTTTAACTTAGAACGTCTAAGAATCAGAGGAATCAAATGGCTCGTAAAACACCCATTGAGCGTTACCGTAACATTGGTATCAGCGCACACATCGACGCCGGTAAGACGACCACTACCGAACGTGTTCTGTTCTACACCGGTGTAAACCACAAAATCGGTGAAGTACATGACGGCGCAGCCACCATGGACTGGATGGAGCAGGAACAGGAACGTGGTATTACCATCACTTCCGCTGCGACCACCTGTTTCTGGTCTGGTATGGCTAAGCAGTTTGAGCCGCACCACGTAAACATCATCGACACCCCGGGACACGTTGACTTCACTATCGAAGTTGAGCGTTCTATGCGTGTGCTTGATGGCGCAGTAATGGTTTACTGTGCAGTTGGTGGCGTTCAGCCACAGTCTGAGACCGTATGGCGTCAGGCTAACAAATATAAAGTTCCACGCATTGCGTTCGTTAACAAAATGGACCGCATGGGTGCTAACTTCCTGAAAGTTGTTGAGCAGATGAAAGCGCGTCTGGGTGCAAACCCGGTGCCATTGCAGCTGGCCATCGGCGCAGAAGAGAAATTCACCGGTGTTGTTGACCTGGTGAAAATGAAAGCGATCAACTGGAACGATGCCGATCAGGGCGTTACCTTCGTTTACGAAGAGATTCCAGCTGATATGCAGGAACTGGCTGAAGAATGGCGTGCGAAGCTTGTTGAAGCTGCAGCTGAAGGTTCTGATGAGCTGATGGAGAAATTCTTTGGTGGCGAAGAGCTGACCGAAGAAGAGATCAAAACTTCTCTGCGTAAGCGCGTACTGAACAGCGAAATCATTCTGGTCACCTGTGGTTCTGCATTTAAGAACAAAGGTGTTCAGGCGATGCTGGATGCGGTTGTTGAATACCTGCCAGCACCGACTGACGTTACCGCTATTAACGGTATGTTAGACGACGGTAAAGACACTCCGGCTGTTCGTCACTCAGACGACAAAGAACCGTTTGCTGCTCTGGCGTTCAAAATCGCTACCGACCCATTCGTGGGTAACCTGACCTTCTTCCGCGTCTACTCTGGCGTTGTGAACTCAGGCGATACCGTGTTCAACCCGGTTAAATCTGCTCGTGAGCGTCTGGGCCGTATCGTACAGATGCACGCCAACAAGCGTGAAGAGATTAAAGAAGTTCGCGCAGGCGACATCGCTGCAGCTATCGGTCTGAAAGACGTGACCACTGGTGACACCCTGTGTGACCCGGACAACGTGATCATTCTGGAGCGCATGGAGTTCCCTGAGCCAGTAATCTCGATCGCTGTTGAACCAAAAACCAAAGCTGACCAGGAAAAAATGGGTCTGGCTCTGGGTCGTCTGGCGAAAGAGGATCCATCATTCCGCGTATGGACTGATGAAGAAACTAACCAGACCATCATCGCTGGTATGGGTGAGCTGCACCTCGACATCATCGTTGACCGCATGAAGCGTGAATTCAACGTTGAAGCGAACGTGGGTAAACCTCAGGTTGCTTACCGTGAAGCAATTCGCGCGAAAGTTACCGATATCGAAGGTAAACACGCCAAGCAGTCTGGTGGTCGTGGTCAGTACGGTCATGTTGTTATCGACATGTACCCACTGGAGCCGGGCGTTAACCCTAAAGGTTACGAGTTCGTCAACGATATCAAAGGCGGCGTGATTCCTGGTGAATACATCCCTGCTGTTGATAAAGGTATCCAGGAGCAGCTGAAATCAGGCCCGCTGGCTGGTTATCCGGTTGTTGATCTGGGTGTTCGTCTGCACTTTGGTTCATACCATGACGTTGACTCCTCAGAACTGGCGTTTAAACTGGCAGCTTCTATCGCGTTCAAAGACGGCTTTAAGAAAGCGAAGCCGGTACTGCTTGAACCAATCATGAAGGTTGAAGTTGAATCTCCAGAAGAGAACACCGGTGATGTTATCGGTGACTTGAGCAGACGTCGTGGCCAGCTGAAAGGTCAGGAATCAAACGCTACTGGCGTTCAGATTCATGCTGAAGTTCCGCTGTCTGAAATGTTTGGTTACGCGACCCAGTTGCGTTCTCTGACTAAAGGCCGTGCTTCGTACTCCATGGAGTTCCTGAAGTATGATGATGCGCCGAACAACGTCGCTCAGGCCGTAATTGAAGCTCGTAGCAAATAAGCTACAGTTTAAATATTGATCCTATGCTCTCACCAAAGGGTGAGAGCATTAAAGTAAGGAATATCGTCGTGGCTAAAGAGAAATTTGAACGTTCCAAACCGCACGTCAACGTAGGTACTATCGGCCACGTTGACCACGGTAAAACTACCCTGACTGCAGCTATCACCACCGTTCTGGCTAAAACCTACGGCGGTTCTGCTCGTGCATTCGACCAGATCGATAACGCACCAGAAGAAAAAGCACGTGGTATCACCATCAACACTTCTCACGTTGAATATGACACCCCAACTCGCCACTACGCGCACGTTGACTGCCCAGGCCACGCCGACTATGTGAAAAACATGATCACCGGTGCTGCTCAGATGGATGGCGCGATTCTGGTTGTTGCTGCAACTGACGGCCCAATGCCTCAGACCCGTGAGCACATCCTGCTGGGTCGCCAGGTTGGCGTTCCATTCATGATCGTATTCATGAACAAATGCGACATGGTTGACGACGAAGAGCTGCTGGAGCTGGTTGAAATGGAAGTGCGTGAGCTGCTGTCTGCTTACGATTTCCCTGGCGACGACATCCCGGTTGTTCGTGGTTCTGCACTGAAAGCACTGCAGGGTGACGCTGAGTGGGAAGCTAAGATCATCGAACTGGCTGGTCACCTGGATAACTACATCCCAGAACCAGAGCGTGCGATTGATAAGCCATTCCTGCTGCCAATCGAAGACGTATTCTCCATCTCCGGCCGTGGTACTGTTGTTACCGGTCGTGTAGAGCGCGGTATTGTTAAAGTGGGTGAAGAAGTTGAGATCGTTGGTATCAAAGATACCGTGAAATCAACTTGTACCGGCGTTGAAATGTTCCGTAAGCTGCTGGACGAAGGCCGTGCGGGTGAGAACTGTGGTATCCTGCTGCGTGGTATCAAGCGCGAAGATATCCAGCGTGGACAGGTTCTGGCTAAGCCAGGTTCAATCAAGCCACACACCAAGTTCGAATCTGAAGTGTACATCCTGTCCAAGGATGAAGGCGGCCGTCATACTCCGTTCTTCAAAGGCTACCGTCCACAGTTCTACTTCCGTACAACTGACGTGACCGGTACCATCGAACTGCCAGAAGGCGTTGAGATGGTTATGCCAGGCGACAACATTCAGATGGTTGTTACCCTGATCCACCCAATCGCAATGGACGACGGTCTGCGTTTCGCAATCCGTGAAGGTGGTCGTACTGTTGGCGCGGGTGTTGTTGCTAAAGTTATCGCTTAATTGTCGAAACTTGTCTGGCAGAGCGTGCTCTGCCAGAGCACGAAAAGAGAGCGCTTCGGCGCTCTTTTTTTATGCCCGTCCTTGGTGATAAACGAACATAGTGTTTGCTTTACCTCCGGATGTACGTATAATACGCGGGCCTGCCAATATGGTAAGGCGCGATTCGATATGAATCGCAGACAAGTACGAAAGTACCTGTCAACAATACTCGCGATATGCGGGTTATGTGCTCAACGATTACACTCCTCCATCAATCGTAATGGATGCGAGTAGTAATTCTTTTCGTTTATAAATAATTGGAGCTCTGGTCTCATGCAGAACCAAAGAATCCGTATCCGTCTTAAAGCGTTTGATCATCGTCTGATCGATCAATCAACTGCGGAAATCGTAGAGACTGCCAAGCGCACTGGTGCGCAGGTACGTGGTCCTATCCCGCTGCCGACCCGCAAAGAGCGCTTTACCGTTCTGATCTCTCCGCACGTCAACAAAGATGCGCGCGATCAGTATGAGATTCGCACTCACAAGCGTCTGGTTGACATCGTTGAGCCAACCGAAAAAACGGTTGATGCTCTGATGCGTCTGGATCTGGCTGCAGGTGTTGACGTGCAGATCAGCCTGGGTTAATCAGGTCATTGAGCGATTGAGAGGTTGAAACAATGATTGGTTTAGTCGGTAAAAAAGTGGGTATGACCCGTATCTTCACAGAAGATGGCGTTTCTATCCCTGTAACCGTGATCGAAATTGAAGCAAACCGCGTTACTCAGGTCAAAGGCCTGGAAAACGACGGTTACACTGCTATCCAGGTAACTACCGGTGCTAAAAAAGCTAACCGCGTAACTAAGCCTGAAGCAGGTCATTTTGCTAAAGCTGGCGTTGAAGCTGGCCGTGGTCTGTGGGAATTCCGCACCGTTGATGGCGCAGAGTTCACTGTAGGTCAGAGCATTAATGTTGACATTTTCGCTGACGTGAAAAAAGTTGACGTGACTGGAACATCTAAAGGTAAAGGTTTTGCCGGTACTGTAAAGCGCTGGAACTTCCGTACTCAGGATGCTACGCACGGTAACTCCTTGTCACACCGCGTACCGGGTTCTATCGGTCAGAACCAGACTCCGGGCAAAGTGTTCAAAGGCAAGAAAATGGCAGGCCAGATGGGCAACGAGCGTGTAACTGTTCAGAGTCTGGACGTTGTACGTGTTGACGCTGAGCGCAACCTGCTGCTGGTTAAAGGTGCAGTACCCGGTGCTACCGGTTGCGACCTTATCGTTAAACCAGCTGTGAAGGCGTAAGGGGATAGCAATGGAATTAGTATTGAAAGACGCGCAAAGCGCGCTGACTGTTTCCGAAACTACCTTCGGTCGTGATTTCAACGAAGCGCTGGTACACCAGGTTGTTGTTGCTTATGCAGCAGGTGCTCGTCAGGGTACTCGTGCTCAGAAGACTCGTGCTGAAGTAACTGGTTCAGGCAAAAAGCCATGGCGCCAGAAAGGTACCGGCCGCGCTCGTGCAGGTTCTGTAAAGAGCCCAATCTGGCGTTCAGGTGGTGTTACCTTCGCTGCGAAGCCACAGGACCACAGTCAAAAAGTTAACAAAAAGATGTACCGCGGCGCGCTGAAAAGCATCCTGTCCGAACTGGTACGTCAAGATCGTCTGATCGTTGTCGAGCAGTTCTCTCTGGAAGCACCTAAAACTAAGCTGCTGGTAGAGAAACTGAAAGACATGGCTCTGGAAGACGTGCTGATCATCACTGGCGAACTGGAAGAGAACCTGTTCCTGGCCGCGCGTAACCTGTACAAGGTTGACGTACGTGATGCAGCGGGTATCGACCCAGTTAGCCTGATCGCCTTCGACAAAGTCGTTATGACTGCTGCCGCAGTTAAGCAAGTTGAGGAGATGCTGGCATGATCCGTGAAGAACGTCTGCTGAAAGTACTGCGCGCGCCGCACGTATCTGAAAAAGCATCTGCTGCGATGGAAAAAACTAACACCATCGTTCTCAAAGTTGCGAAAGACGCGACCAAAGCAGAAATCAAAGCCGCTGTACAGAAACTTTTCGAAGTAGAAGTTGAAGTCGTGAACACTTTGCTGGTTAAAGGCAAAACTAAGCGTTCTGGACAGCGTATTGGTCGTCGTAGCGACTGGAAAAAAGCTTACGTCACCCTGAAAGAAGGCCAGAATCTGGACTTCGCAGGCGGCGCTGAGTAAGTCGGAGGAGAAGAACAATGGCAATTGTTAAATGTAAACCGACATCTCCGGGTCGTCGCCATGTAGTTAAAGTGGTAAACGCGGAGCTGCACAAGGGCAAACCATTCGCCCCGCTGGTAGAAAAAAACAGCAAATCCGGTGGCCGTAACAACAATGGTCGCATCACTACCCGTCATATCGGTGGTGGTCACAAGCAGGCTTACCGTATTGTTGACTTCAAACGCAACAAAGATGGTATCCCAGCGACCGTTGAACGTCTTGAGTACGATCCGAACCGCTCTGCGAACATCGCACTGGTTCTGTACAAAGACGGCGAACGCCGTTATATCCTGGCCCCTAAAGGCCTGAAAGCTGGCGACCAGATTCAGTCTGGCGTTGATGCTGCGATTAAAGCAGGTAACACTCTGCCGATGCGTAACATCCCAGTGGGTTCTACCGTGCATAACGTAGAAATGAAACCAGGCAAAGGCGGTCAGATTGCTCGCTCTGCTGGTACTTACGTGCAGATCGTTGCGCGTGATGGTTCTTACGTTACCCTGCGTCTGCGTTCTGGTGAAATGCGTAAAGTCGAAATTGACTGCCGCGCAACCCTGGGCGAAGTCGGTAACGCTGAGCACATGCTTCGCGTTCTGGGTAAAGCCGGTGCAGCTCGTTGGCGTGGTATTCGCCCTACCGTTCGCGGTACTGCGATGAACCCAGTTGATCACCCGCACGGTGGTGGTGAGGGTAAAAACTTTGGTAAGCACCCGGTAACTCCGTGGGGCGTTCAGACCAAAGGTAAGAAAACCCGCAGCAACAAGCGTACCGATAAGTTCATCGTACGTCGCCGTAGCAAATAATTTTAGAGGATAAGCCATGCCACGTTCTCTCAAGAAAGGTCCTTTTATTGACCTGCACTTGCTGAAGAAGGTAGAGAAAGCTTTGGAAAGCGGAGACAAGAAGCCACTGCGCACCTGGTCCCGTCGTTCAACGATCTTCCCTAACATGATCGGTTTGACCATCGCTGTCCATAATGGTCGTCAGCACGTTCCTGTCTTTGTTTCCGACGAAATGGTCGGTCACAAACTGGGTGAATTTGCACCGACCCGTACTTATCGCGGCCACGCGGCTGATAAAAAAGCCAAGAAACGCTAAGGCAGGAGGAAGAGATGGAAACTATCGCTAAACATCGCCACGCTCGTTCTTCTGCACAGAAGGTTCGCCTGGTAGCGGATCTTGTACGCGGTAAGAAAGTGTCGCAGGCTCTGGACATTTTGACCTACACCAATAAGAAAGCGGCTGTACTGGTCAAGAAAGTTCTGGAATCTGCCATTGCTAACGCCGAACACAACGATGGCGCTGACATTGATGATCTGAAAGTCACGAAGATCTTCGTAGACGAAGGCCCAAGCATGAAGCGCATTATGCCTCGTGCAAAAGGTCGTGCAGATCGCATCCTGAAGCGCACCAGCCACATTACTGTGGTTGTGTCCGATCGCTGAGACTCTGGAGACTAGCAATGGGTCAGAAAGTACATCCTAATGGTATTCGCCTGGGTATTGTTAAACCCTGGAACTCTACCTGGTTCGCAAATACCAAAGAATTCGCTGACAACCTGGACAGCGACTTTAAAGTGCGTCAGTTCCTGACTAAAGAACTGGCTAAAGCATCCGTTTCTCGTATCGTTATCGAGCGTCCGGCTAAGAGCATCCGTGTGACCATTCACACTGCTCGCCCAGGCATCGTTATCGGTAAGAAAGGCGAAGATGTAGAAAAACTGCGCAAGGTCGTAGCGGATATCGCTGGCGTTCCTGCACAGATTAATATCGCCGAAGTCCGTAAACCGGAACTGGACGCTAAATTGGTTGCTGACAGCATCACTTCACAGCTGGAGCGTCGTGTGATGTTCCGCCGTGCGATGAAGCGTGCTGTACAGAACGCAATGCGTCTGGGCGCTAAAGGGATCAAAGTTGAAGTTAGTGGCCGTCTTGGCGGTGCAGAAATCGCGCGTACTGAATGGTACCGTGAAGGCCGCGTGCCACTGCACACTCTGCGTGCAGACATTGACTACAACACCTCTGAAGCCCACACCACTTATGGTGTAATCGGCGTTAAGGTATGGATCTTCAAAGGTGAGATCCTGGGTGGTATGGCTGCTGTTGAACAACCGGAACCGGCTGCTCAACCTAAAAAGCAGCAGCGTAAAGGCCGTAAGTAAGGAGAGTCGCTGATGTTACAACCAAAGCGTACAAAATTCCGTAAAGTGCACAAAGGCCGCAACCGTGGTCTGGCGCAGGGTACGGATGTTAGCTTCGGTACTTTCGGTCTGAAAGCTGTTGGCCGTGGTCGTCTGACTGCACGTCAGATCGAAGCAGCACGTCGTGCTATGACCCGTGCAGTTAAGCGTCAAGGTAAAATTTGGATCCGAGTATTCCCGGACAAACCAATTACCGAGAAGCCGCTGGAAGTGCGTATGGGTAAAGGTAAAGGTAACGTAGAGTATTGGGTTGCCTTGATCCAGCCTGGCAAAGTCCTGTATGAAATGGACGGCGTTCCAGAAGAGCTGGCCCGTGAAGCCTTCAAGCTGGCAGCAGCAAAACTGCCTATCAAAACCACCTTTGTAACTAAGACGGTGATGTAATGAAAGCTACAGAGCTGCGTGAAAAAAGCGTTGAAGAGCTCAACACTGAGCTTCTTAACCTGCTGCGTGAACAGTTTAATCTGCGCATGCAGGCAGCATCCGGCCAACTTCAACAGACTCACGTCTTGAAGAATGTGCGCCGTGATGTTGCACGTGTTAAGACTTTACTGACTGAGAAGGCGGGTGCGTAATGACCGATAAAATCCGTACTCTGCAAGGTCGTGTGACTAGTGACAAAATGGAGAAATCTATTGTTGTTGCTATCGAACGTGTTGTGAAGCACCCAATCTACGGGAAATTCATCAAGCGTACGACCAAACTGCACGTACACGACGAGAACAATGAATGTGGTATCGGCGACGTGGTTGAAGTCCGCGAATGCCGTCCACTGTCCAAGACTAAGTCCTGGACGCTGGTTCGCGTTGTAGAGAAAGCAATTCTGTAATAGAATCTGCCGTCTCTAAAAAATAAGATAAACGGCTCGCAAGAGCCGTTTATTTTTTCTACCCATATGCAGGAAGCAGTGTTATAATGCTGCGCCCTCAATATGGGGCTTTTATACGACCTGAATCAGGTCCCGAAGTAGTAGTTGACATTAGCGGAGCACTAAAATGATCCAAGAACAGACTATGCTGACCGTCGCCGACAACTCCGGTGCACGTCGCGTAATGTGTATCAAGGTTCTGGGTGGCTCGCACCGTCGCTACGCAGGCGTAGGCGACATCATCAAAATTACCATCAAGGAAGCAATTCCTCGCGGTAAGGTTAAGAAGGGTGATGTGCTGAAAGCGGTAGTGGTGCGCACCAGGAAGGGTGTTCGTCGCCCGGACGGTTCTGTCATTCGCTTCGATGGTAATGCATGCGTTATTTTAAATAATAACAGTGAGCAGCCTATCGGAACGCGTATTTTTGGGCCGGTAACTCGTGAACTTCGTACTGAAAAGTTCATGAAAATTATCTCTCTGGCACCAGAAGTACTCTAAGGAGCGAAAAATGGCAGCTAAAATCCGTCGCGATGACGAAGTTATCGTGCTGACCGGCAAAGATAAAGGTAAGCGCGGTAAAGTAAAAAATGTTCTGTCTTCAGGCAAACTGATTGTTGAAGGTATTAACCTGGTTAAGAAACACTCAAAGCCGGTTCCGGCTCTGAACCAACCAGGTGGCATCGTTGAAAAAGAAGCTGCTATTCAGGTTTCTAACGTTGCACTCTTCAACTCGGCAACCGGCAAGGCTGACCGTGTAGGCTTTAGATTCGAAGACGGCAAAAAAGTCCGTTTCTTCAAGTCGAACAGCGAAACTATCAAGTAATTTGGAGTAGTACGATGGCGAAACTGCATGATTACTACAAAGACGAAGTAGTTAAACAACTCATGACTGAGTTTAGCTACAATTCTGTCATGCAAGTCCCTCGGGTCGAGAAGATCACCCTGAATATGGGTGTAGGTGAAGCGATCGCTGATAAGAAACTGCTGGATAATGCAGCAGCTGACTTAGCAGCAATCTCCGGTCAAAAGCCGTTTATCACCAAAGCACGCAAATCAGTTGCAGGCTTCAAAATCCGTCAGGGCTATCCGATCGGCTGTAAAGTAACTCTGCGTGGCGAACGCATGTGGGAGTTCTTTGAGCGTCTGATTTCTATTGCTGTTCCACGTATCCGTGACTTCCGTGGCTTGTCCGCTAAGTCATTCGATGGCCGTGGAAACTACAGCATGGGCGTTCGTGAGCAGATCATCTTCCCAGAGATCGACTATGACAAAGTCGACCGCGTTCGTGGTTTGGATATCACCATTACCACTACTGCGAAATCTGATGATGAAGGCCGCGCACTTTTGGCTGCTTTTAACTTCCCGTTCCGCAAGTAAGGCAGGGTTACTGATGGCTAAGCAATCGATGAAAGCACGTGAAGTCGTTCGCGTGAAACTGGCTGACAAGTACCGCGCTAAACGCGAGGAACTGAAGGCTATCATTTCAAATGTGAACTCATCCGACGAAGATCGTTGGAATGCTGTTCTCAAGCTGCAAACTCTGCCGCGTGATTCCAGCCCGTCTCGTCAGCGTAACCGCTGCCGTCAAACTGGCCGTCCACATGGTTATGTGGGCAAATTCGGTCTGAGCCGTATCAAGTTGCGTGAAGCCGCCATGCGCGGTGAAGTACCTGGCTTGAGAAAGGCTAGCTGGTAATTACCAATTGAATCACGGGAGTAAAGACAGATGAGCATGCAAGATCCGATCGCGGATATGCTGACCCGTATCCGTAACGGTCAAGCCGCGAACAAAGTTGCGGTCACCATGCCTTCCTCCAAGCTGAAATTGGCTATTGCCAACGTGCTGAAGGAAGAAGGCTATATTGAAGAATTTAAAATCGAAGGCGACACCAAGCCTGAACTGGAACTGACTCTTAAGTATTTCCAGGGCAAGGCAGTGGTTGAGAGCATTCAGCGTGTAAGCCGTCCAGGTCTGCGTATCTACAAACGCAAAGACGAACTGCCAAAAGTTATGGCTGGACTGGGTATCGCTGTTATCTCTACCTCTAAAGGTGTTATGACCGATCGTGCAGCACGCCAGGCAGGTCTTGGCGGCGAAATTATCTGCTACGTAGCTTAATCGGAGGAATAAATGTCTCGTGTTGCTAAAGCACCAGTCGCGATTCCTGCCGGCGTAGAGGTAAAACTCGACGGTCAGGTTATTTCGATTAAAGGTAAAAACGGCGAGCTGACTCGTACGCTCAACAAAGCTGTAGAAGTTAAGCATGCTGACAACACCCTGACTTTCGCTCCGCGCGAAGGTTTTGTGGATGGTTGGGCGCAGGCGGGTACCTCTCGTGCGCTGTTGAACGCTATGGTTATCGGTGTTACCGAAGGCTTCACTAAGAAGCTGCAGCTGGTTGGTGTAGGTTATCGTGCAGCCGTAAAAGGCAACTCTGTGAGCTTAGCCCTGGGCTTCTCTCACCCTGTTGACCATGAGCTGCCAGCGGGAATCACTGCTGAATGTCCAACTCAGACTGAGATCGTGCTGAAAGGCGCTGATAAACAGCTGATTGGTCAGGTTGCAGCGGATCTGCGCGCCTACCGTCGTCCTGAGCCTTATAAAGGCAAGGGTGTTCGTTACGCCGACGAAGTCGTGCGTACCAAAGAGGCTAAGAAGAAGTAAGGTAACACTATGGATAAGAAATCTGCTCGTATCCGTCGTGCGACCCGCGCACGTCGCAAGCTCAAAGAGCTGGGTGCTACTCGCCTGGTGGTACATCGTACCCCGCGTCATATTTACGCACAGGTAATCGCACCCAACGGTTCTGAAGTCCTGGTCGCTGCTTCTACAGTAGAAAAAGCTATCAGTGAGCAACTGAAGTACACTGGAAACAAAGACGCTGCTGCTGCTGTTGGTAAAGCAGTTGCTGAACGCGCAATCGAAAAAGGCATCACTGGTGTTTCTTTCGACCGTTCTGGTTTCCAATATCATGGTCGTGTCCAGGCACTGGCAGATGCTGCCCGTGAAGCTGGCCTACAGTTCTAAGGTAGAGGTGTAAGATGGCACACATCGAAAAACAAGCTGGCGAACTGCAGGAAAAGCTGATCGCGGTAAATCGCGTATCTAAAACCGTTAAAGGTGGCCGTATTTTCTCCTTCACAGCTCTGACTGTTGTTGGTGATGGTAATGGTCGCATTGGTTTTGGTTACGGAAAAGCGCGTGAAGTTCCAGCAGCGATCCAGAAAGCGATGGAAAAAGCTCGTCGCAATATGATCAATGTCGCGCTGAACAACGGCACCCTGCAGCACCCTGTTAAAGGTGTGCACACAGGTTCTCGTGTGTTCATGCAACCAGCTTCAGAAGGTACCGGTATTATTGCCGGTGGTGCAATGCGCGCCGTTCTGGAAGTTGCTGGGGTTCATAACGTTTTGGCTAAAGCCTACGGTTCCACCAACCCGATCAACGTGGTTCGTGCAACTCTGGATGGCCTGGCCAACATGAATTCCCCAGAAATGGTCGCTGCCAAGCGTGGCAAATCCGTTGAAGACATTCTGGGGTAATGACCATGGCTAAGACTATTAAAATTACTCAAACCCGTAGTTCGATCGGTCGTTTGCCTAAACATAAGGCAACACTGCTTGGCCTGGGTCTGCGTCGTATTAACCACACCGTAGAGCGTGAAGACACGCCAGCTGTACGCGGTATGGTTAACGCGATTTCCTACATGGTTAAAGTGGAGGAGTAACAGATGCGTTTAAATACTCTGTCTCCGGCCGACGGCTCCAAGCACGCTCCTAGACGTCTGGGTCGTGGTATTGGTTCTGGTCTCGGCAAAACCGGCGGTCGCGGTCACAAAGGTCAGAACTCACGTTCTGGCGGTGGCGTACGTCGTGGTTTTGAAGGCGGCCAGATGCCTCTGTACCGTCGTCTGCCGAAATTCGGTTTCACCTCTCGCAAAGCAATGGTCACTGCAGAAGTTCGTCTGTCTGACCTGGCGAAAGTTGAAGGCGGTATCGTCGACCTGAACACGCTGAAAGCAGCAAACATTATCGGTATTCAGATGGAGTTCGCGAAAGTGATCTTGTCTGGCGAAGTTTCTGCACCGGTAACGATTCGCGGTCTGCGTGTAACTAAAGGCGCTCGTGTTGCAATCGAAGCTGCTGGCGGTAAAATTGAGGAATAAGTAGCAGATGGCTAAGCAACCGGGATTAGATTTTCAAAGTGCCAAAGGTGGTTTTGGCGAACTAAAACGCAGACTTCTGTTTGTAATTGGTGCGCTAATTGTCTTCCGCATTGGTTCTTTTATTCCGATCCCTGGTATCGATGCCACTGTACTTGCCAAACTGCTTGAGCAACAGCGTGGCACCATCATTGAAATGTTCAACATGTTCTCTGGTGGTGCTCTGAGCCGTGCTTCTATCTTTGCCCTGGGTATTATGCCGTATATTTCGGCCTCTATTATTATCCAGCTGCTGACGGTGGTTCATCCAGCGTTAGCAGAAATCAAGAAAGAAGGGGAGGCTGGCCGTCGTAAGATTAGCCAGTACACCCGTTACGGTACTCTGGTATTAGGTATATTCCAGGCGGTCGGTATTGCTACCGGCCTGCCGAATATGCCAGGAATGCAAGGTCTGGTACTAAATCCAGGTTTTGCTTTCTACTTTACCGCTGTTGTCAGTCTGGTCACGGGGACAATGTTCCTGATGTGGCTGGGCGAGCAGATAACTGAGCGAGGTATCGGTAATGGTATCTCGATCATTATCTTCGCTGGTATTGTTGCGGGTCTGCCGCCGGCCATTGGCCATACCATCGAGCAAGCGCGGCAAGGCGACCTGCACTTCCTCCTGTTGCTGTTGGTTGCAGTTCTCGTATTTGCAGTGACCTTCTTCGTTGTTTTCGTTGAGCGTGGTCAACGCCGCATTGTGGTGAACTATGCGAAACGTCAGCAAGGCCGTCGTGTCTATGCTGCGCAGAGCACACATTTACCGTTGAAAGTTAATATGGCCGGCGTAATACCTGCTATCTTTGCTTCCAGCATTATCTTGTTCCCAGCAACCATCGCGTCATGGTTCGGGGGCGGAACTGGCTGGAACTGGCTGACGACTATTTCGATGTCATTACAGCCAGGTCAACCGCTTTATGTGCTACTCTATGCGACTGCAATCATCTTCTTCTGTTTCTTCTACACAGCGTTGGTTTTCAACCCGCGTGAAACAGCAGATAACCTGAAGAAGTCTGGTGCATTTGTACCAGGTATTCGTCCGGGAGAACAGACGGCGAAGTATATCGATAAAGTAATGACACGCCTGACATTAATCGGTGCGTTGTACATTACCTTTATCTGCCTGATCCCGGAGTTCATGCGTGATGCGATGAAAGTTCCATTCTACTTCGGCGGTACATCACTGCTGATCGTAGTCGTTGTCATCATGGACTTTATGGCTCAAGTGCAAACTCTGATGATGTCAAGTCAGTATGAGTCTGCATTGAAGAAAGCAAACCTGAAGGGCTACGGCCGTTAATTCAGGCGCTTGAGAAGTTACGGAGAGTAAAAATGAAAGTTCGTGCTTCCGTCAAGAAATTATGTCGTAACTGCAAAATCATTCGTCGCGACGGCGTCGTTCGTGTGATTTGTAGTGCCGAGCCTAAGCATAAACAGCGCCAAGGCTGATTTAATCGCATATTTTTCTTGCAAAGTCGGGTTGAGCTGGCTAGATTAGCCAGCCAATCTTTTGTATGTCTATGCGTTTCCATTTGAGTATCCTGAAAACGGGCTTTTCGGCATGGGACGCATAAGTAATTAAATAGGAGTGCATAGTGGCCCGTATAGCAGGCATTAACATTCCTGATCATAAACATACCGTTATCGCATTAACTGCAATCTTCGGTATCGGTAAAACCCGCTCACAGGCTATCTGTGCGTCAACGGGTATTGCTGAAAATGTTAAGATCAGTGAGCTGTCTGAAGAACAAATCGACATTCTGCGTGATGCAGTAGCTAAATTTGTTGTTGAAGGCGATCTGCGTCGTGAAGTCACCCTGAGCATCAAGCGTCTTATGGACCTTGGCTGCTATCGTGGTTTGCGTCATCGTCGTGGTCTTCCAGTGCGCGGTCAGCGTACCAAGACTAACGCACGTACCCGTAAGGGTCCGCGTAAACCGATCAAGAAATAATCGGGGTGATTGAATAATGGCAAAGGCACCAGTTCGTGCACGTAAGCGTGTAAGAAAGCAAGTCTCTGATGGCGTGGCTCATGTCCATGCATCTTTCAACAACACCATCGTAACTATTACCGATCGTCAAGGTAATGCGCTGGGTTGGGCAACAGCCGGTGGTTCCGGTTTCCGTGGTTCTCGTAAGTCTACGCCGTTCGCTGCGCAGGTTGCTGCAGAGCGTTGCGCAGAGGCCGTGAAAGATTACGGTATTAAGAACCTGGAAGTTATGGTTAAGGGTCCTGGTCCAGGCCGCGAATCAACAATTCGTGCTCTGAACGCTGCTGGTTTCCGCATCACTAATATTACTGATGTGACTCCGATCCCTCACAACGGTTGTCGTCCGCCGAAAAAACGTCGCGTATAACGCCCCGTTTTTTAGGAATGTTGGAGAAAGAAAATGGCAAGATATTTGGGTCCTAAGCTCAAGCTGAGCCGTCGTGAAGGCACAGACCTGTTCCTCAAGTCTGGCGTTCGCGCGATTGATACCAAGTGTAAGATTGAACAAGCTCCTGGTCAGCACGGTGCGCGCAAGCCACGTCTGTCTGACTATGGCGTGCAGTTACGTGAAAAGCAGAAAGTTCGTCGTACCTACGGCGTGCTGGAGCGTCAGTTCCGTAACTATTATAAAGAAGCAGCTCGTCTGAAAGGCAACACAGGTGAAAATCTGTTAGCTCTGCTGGAAGGTCGTCTGGATAACGTTGTTTACCGTATGGGCTTTGGTGCCACTCGTGCAGAAGCACGTCAGTTGGTTAGCCACAAATCTATTATGGTAAACGGTCGCGTTGTTAGCATCGCTTCTTATCAGGTAACTCCGAATGACGTTGTTAGCATCCGTGAGAAAGCCAAAAAGCAGTCTCGCGTGAAAGCCGCTCTGGAGCTGGCTGAACAGCGTGAAAAGCCAACCTGGCTGGAAGTTGATGCAACTAAGATGGAAGGTGTGTTCAAGCGTATTCCTGAACGTACTGATCTGTCTGCGGACATTAACGAACACCTGATCGTCGAGCTTTACTCCAAGTAAGGCTTAGTACCAAAGAGAGGACACAATGCAGGGTTCTGTGACAGAGTTTCTAAAACCGCGCCTGGTAGATATCGAGCAAGTGAGTTCGACGCACGCCAAGGTGACCCTTGAGCCTTTAGAGCGTGGCTTTGGCCATACTCTTGGTAACGCACTGCGCCGTATTCTGCTTTCATCAATGCCGGGTTGCGCGGTGACCGAGGTTGAAATTGATGGTGTACTGCACGAGTACAGCACCAAAGAGGGCGTACAGGAAGATATCCTGGAAATCCTGCTCAACCTAAAAGGTTTGGCGGTAAGAGTTCAGGGCAAAGATGAAGTTATTCTTACTCTGAATAAATCTGGCATTGGCCCTGTGACTGCAGCCGATATCACCCATGATGGGGATGTCGAAATCGTCAAGCCGCAGCACGTGATCTGTCACCTGACCGATGAAAACGCCGCTATCAGCATGCGTATCAAAGTTCAGCGTGGTCGTGGTTATGTGCCGGCTTCTGCCCGAATTCATTCGGAAGAAGATGAGCGCCCAATTGGTCGTCTGTTGGTCGATGCCTGCTACAGCCCTGTAGAGCGAATTGCCTACAATGTTGAAGCAGCGCGTGTAGAACAGCGTACCGATTTGGACAAGCTGGTCATCGAAATGGAAACTAACGGTACTATCGATCCTGAAGAGGCGATCCGCCGTGCAGCGACCATTCTGGCTGAACAACTGGAAGCTTTCGTCGACTTACGTGATGTACGTCAGCCGGAAGTGAAAGAAGAGAAACCAGAATTCGATCCGATCTTGCTGCGCCCTGTTGACGATCTGGAATTGACTGTCCGCTCTGCTAACTGCCTTAAGGCAGAAGCTATCCACTACATCGGTGATCTGGTACAGCGTACCGAGGTTGAGCTGCTTAAAACGCCTAACCTTGGTAAAAAATCTCTTACTGAGATTAAAGATGTGCTGGCTTCTCGTGGTTTGTCTCTGGGCATGCGCCTGGAAAACTGGCCACCCGCTAGCATCGCTGATGAATAACCCGATCACAGGTTAAGGTTTCACTGAGAAGGATAAGGTCATGCGCCATCGTAAGAGTGGTCGTCAACTGAACCGCAACAGCAGCCATCGTCAGGCTATGTTCCGCAACATGGCTGGCTCTTTGGTTCGTCACGAGATTATCAAGACGACCCTGCCAAAAGCGAAAGAGCTGCGTCGCGTAGTTGAGCCGCTGATTACTCTTGCCAAGACCGACAGCGTAGCTAATCGTCGTCTGGCATTCGCCCGTACTCGTGATAACGAGATCGTGGCAAAACTGTTTAATGAGCTCGGTCCGCGTTTCGCGAGCCGTGCAGGTGGTTACACTCGCATTCTGAAGTGTGGCTTCCGCGCTGGTGACAACGCTCCGATGGCTTACATCGAGCTGGTTGATCGTCCAGAAGCTCAAGCAGAAGCTGCAGCAGAGTAATCTGCCGCAGTATTGAAAAAGCCCCGCTTGCGGGGTTTTTTTATATCCAAAATTCCTGCCCCCTTTATCTCTCTCTCAAATGCGTTATGCTGACCTCAATCTGGTAAACGGAGGCCATCATGTCTTTACTTGATCAACTCGCAGAAAAGCATATCCTCGCGGCCCTTCGTCAGGGTGAGCTCGATAATCTCCCCGGAGCAGGTCATCCCCTACAGCTGGATGATGATAGCCATGTGCCTTCTGAGCTGCGTGCGGGCTATCGTATTCTGAAGAATTCTGGCTTCTTGCCACCAGAGCTGGAGATGAAACGCGAAGCTCTAGAGCTGGATGAATTAATGCGAACGGTCGATCCAAATGAAGAGCGCTACTATCAACAGGCAAAACGTCTGAGCTTACTTGAGGTGAAGTTGAAACAGGCGGGAATCAGTACTGATTTTTTGCAGGGCGGCTATGGCCGCAGAATACAGCAGCACTTTCGGGAGGAAGAGTAATGTACCGTATTGGACAGCTGGCGAAACTGGCTGATGTGACGCCGGATACTATCCGGTTTTATGAAAAACAGCAGATGATGGATCATAAGGTGCGTACCGAAGGCGGGTTCAGACTTTACAGTGACAGCGATCTGCAGCGCCTTAAGTTTATTCGCTATGGTCGACAGTTGGGTTTCACTCTTGAGGCGATTCGTGAATTGCTGTCAATTCGCGTCGACCCTGAGCATCATACCTGCCAGGAATCAAAGACCATCGTACAGAAGCGGCTGAATGAAGTTGAAGCGATGCTTACGGAATTACATCATATGCAACGCTCGCTTACTCGCCTTAATGATGCCTGCTGTGGCACGTCTCACAGCAGTGTATATTGTTCGATTCTTGAAGCCTTAGAAAAAGGCGCGACTACTACGGTGGCGAAAAGCACCGATTGAATTTCCGTTGCCAGGGGTCTATATTCTCCAACGTCATCCATCAACAGGAAAAACTATGACTGTCTATCAGCATAAAAAGGGCACTATCCGCGATAATGCTCTGGAAGCATTGTTACATGACCCATTATTCAAAACGCGTATCGAAGTCAATCAGAAAGGAAAAGGCAGCTTCCGACGTAAAGATAAACACGCGAAGAAAGGTAGCTGGGAGGTCAGTGGTCAGTGCGCAAATCGCGTATTTACCACTGGCCTCCTGGTTTTTCAGGCATAAAAAAACCGCCAGTTATGGCGGTTTTCAGAAGTCCAGGCTCGCTTACAGCGGCTTGTTATTCTGCTCTTTCAACAGGTCACGGATCTCACTCAGAAGAGTTTCTTCTGCAGAAGGTTTTGCCACCGGTTTTTCCACTTCTTTCTTTTTGTACATTTTGTTCATCACTTTGATGGCCATGAAGATGGCAAAGGCAACGATGACAAAATCAAAAATGGTTTGCAGGAAAATACCGTATTGCATTACGACTGCTGCGGTTTCCCCTTCTGCAGGCTTCAATACCCAGGCAAACTGTTTAAAATCAACTCCCCCAATCAATAATCCCAGCGGTGGCATAATGATGTTTGCCACCAGTGAGGACACGATTTTGCCAAACGCCGCACCAATGATGACACCGACAGCCAGGTCCACCACGTTGCCACGCATCGCGAAATCGCGAAACTCTTTGAATAAACTCATTGTTATCTCCCGTATTTGCCAATTTTTTAAGTCTAACAAACGATCGGGCTTTTTCCACGGAGATTGCAGATAAAAAGCTAAACACCCGGTCAGAACCGGGTGAGAAGTGAGATTAGATCGATTAGAGGAAGAACGGGCTGGGCTGGAATAAACGTTCGACGTCAGAAACAAACTTCTTGTCGGTGAGAAACATAATGACATGGTCGCCCTGCTCAATACGCAGATTGTCATTAGCGATGATCACATCACTACCGCGCACAACGGCGCCAATGATTGTGCCGGGCGGTAGCTTGATGTCATCAATCTGACGTCCTACAACTTTCGATGTAGATTCTTCGCCATGAGCTATAGCTTCAATGGCTTCGGCAACACCACGGCGCAGAGAAGAAACACCCACGATATCCGCTTTACGTACATGTCCTAGCAGCGCTGATATTGTTGCCTGCTGAGGTGAAATCGCGATGTCGATCACGCTGCCCTGGACCAGGTCAACATAGGCGCGACGCTGGATAAGTACCATCGCTTTCTTGGCACCCATACGTTTTGCCAGCATGGCTGACATAATATTAGCTTCATCATCGTTAGTGATGGCGATAAACAGATCAATCTGATCAACATGTTCTTCAGCCAGCAGTTCCTGATCCGATGCATCGCCATAAAAGACGATGGTGTTTTGCAGGTTCTGGGCCAGCTCAGCAGCTCGCTGCTGATCACGTTCGATCAGTTTTACGCTGTAATGTTTCTCAAGACGCTGTGCCAGACCAAAACCAATATTCCCACCACCGACGATCATAATGCGCTTGTAGGGTTTTTCCAGCCTTTGATATTCACTCATTACCGCGCGGATATGCTGGCTGGCAGCGATGAAGAACACTTCATCTCCCGCTTCAATGATGGTGGAACCCTGGGGGCGGATCGGGCGATCCTGACGGAAGATCGCTGCTACGCGGGTATCAATGTGCGGCATATGCTCGCGCATCACTGATAAGGCATTACCGACCAGCGGCCCACCATAATAGGCTTTCACCACGGCCAGACTCACCTTGCCTTCGGCAAAATTAACTACCTGCAGAGCACCCGGGTACTCAATGAGTCGGTAGATATTGTCGATCACCAATTGCTCGGGTGAGATCAGATGGTCGATAGGAACGGCTTCAGGAATGAATAGCTTATCAGCATCACGGATATAGTCCGGGGCGCGGATACGGGCGATGCGGTTTGGCGTGTTAAAAAGAGAGTAGGCAACCTGACAGGCGACCATATTGGTTTCATCTGAATTGGTTACCGCAACCAGCATATCAGCATCTTCAGCGCCGGCCTCGCGTAATACACGGGGATGTGAACCATGCCCCTGTACCACGCGTAAGTCGAACTTGTCCTGCAACTGACGCAAACGCAGGGCATCGGTATCGACCACGGTAATATCGTTGTTTTCACCGACCAGGTTCTCAGCGAGTGTTCCGCCGACCTGTCCTGCACCAAGAATGATGATTTTCATTATGCTTCAGTCTGTTGGTTATCGTTCAGATTGTGGCGCAGTGTAACGCGCCACGCTGGTCATTGTTTTATCAATTTTGCGTAATAGAAGCCATCACCGCCATCGGTCTGCGGAAATACCTGAATACCCGGTTGTGAGAGGTCACCTGTATCACTTAAACGCGCATCAGTATGACGCTGAAGGAACTGGCTTACTTGCTGATGATTTTCTTCCGGTAATATTGAACAGGTCGCGTATAACAACGTCCCGCCTGACTTCAGATGTGGCCAGACTGCATCCAGAATCTGCTGCTGTAATAAGGCAAGTTCTGGGATATCACGATCGCGGCGCAGCCACTTGATATCAGGATGGCGCCGTATGACACCGGTTGCTGAACATGGCGCATCCAGCAGAATACGATCGAATTGCGTATTCCCACACCAGGCTTCTGGGGTACGGCCGTCACCCAGCTTAACTTCCGCTGTCATGTTCAGGCGTTGCAAATTCTCACTAATTCTTGCCAGGCGCTGGGCATCAACATCTACGGCCATGACGTCAGCCTGAGGGGCCGCTTCCAGAATATGTGTCGTCTTACCGCCTGGTGCAGCACAGAGGTCGAGGATCTTCTCGCCATTCTGTGGATCAAGCAGTGCCACACAGCCCTGGGCTGAGGCATCCTGAACAGTGACCCACCCCTGATCGAACCCCGGAAGCTGGCCCACTGCGCACGGGGTTTCCAGTCTTAATGCATCACTGTGTTGCGGATGAAAAAATGCCGTTTTACCGCTTTCCTCAAGGAGTGCCAGCCACGCATCGCGGCTGTGATGGTTTCGGTTAACACGCAGCCACATCGGTGGCCGCTGGTTATTAGCCTCGACAATCTGTTGCCACTGATCTGGCCAGGCACGTTTCAGGCGTTCCAGTAACCACTTTGGATGCAGGTACTGCTGATCGCCATCATTCATCTGCAGCATCAACTCTTCCTGTTGACGCTGGAACTGCCGCAGTACTCCGTTGATCAGGCCTTTTAGCTGCTGACGTTTCAGCGCAATGGCACCCTCTACCGTTTCCGCTAGTGCAGCATGAGCCGGGATTCGTGTATGCATCAACTGATACAGGCCGACCATAATCAGGAAGTGAATAGTGCGTTGCTTGCCTGTCATCGGACGTGACATCAGTTTGCTGATAATCCACTCCAGTTGCGGAAGCGTACGCAGTACGCCGTAGCAAAGCTCCTGTAGCAGGGCTGCGTCTTTCTCACCGACAGATTTCTGTGCAGCGGGCAGCACGTTACTGAGCGATTGCCCTTGCTCAACGACTTTCTCGATAGTCTGAGCAGCAACACTGCGTAAGTTAGTATTTTTTTTCATAGTGGATTCGCAATTCTTACGATTGCCCGGCATGAGTGCCGGGCAACGCATCAGGCAATAATATTGCCCGGAGTAAACCATTCACGGCGGGAGTTGAGCAGGTCCTGGGCTTTCATCGGCTTTTTGCCGGCAGGCTGCAGTTCTTCGATATTCAGCACGCCATCGGTAGTCACTACCTGAATGCCATGCTTATCAGCTTGCAGGACTTCGCCTGGCTGATGTCCGCTAACGGCGGCCAGCACCGATGCCTTCCATACTTTCACCGGTTGCTCATCAATGACGAAGTAGCTGACTGGCCATGGATTAAACGCACGGATACAGCGTTCAAGCTGTGACGCAGAAAGTGACCAGTCAAGACGGGCCTCTTCCTTGCTTAGTTTTTCGGCATAACTGACCAGCGATTCATCCTGCACTTCAGGTTGTGCGCTGCCTTCTGCCAGTTGTGTCAGAGTGCTCAGCATTCCGGCAGGCCCGAGGTTCGCCAGCTTGTCGTACAGCGTGGCACTGGTATCACTGGCTTCGATCGGGCAGGCCAACTTGAAGAGCATATCGCCGGTATCAAGCCCAACATCCATCTGCATGATGGTCACACCTGTCTCTGCATCACCTGCCCACAGCGAGCGCTGAATGGGTGCGGCACCACGCCAGCGCGGTAACAGGGAACCATGAACGTTAATGCAACCAAGACGTGGCATATCCAGCACGGCTTTCGGTAGAATCAACCCGTAGGCAACGACCACCATGACATCAGCATTAAGCGCATCGACCAGTTGTTGGTTCTCTTCGGGACGTAGTGATTTAGGCTGGAAAACCGGAATGTTGTGTTGTTCGGCCAGCTGTTTTACGGGGCTGGCGGTGAGTTTGTTGCCACGGCCCGCGGGTCGATCTGGCTGAGTAAATACACCGACAACCTGATGCCCGGATGACAACAGCGCGTCAAGATGACGCGCTGCAAAGTCAGGGGTGCCGGCAAAAATGATTTTTAATGATTCGGACACATTATTCCCTTCAGTCAGCGAACTCAGTCGCGGGCGCTTTGACGATACAGTTTTTCCAGCTTCTGACGGATACGCTGACGTTTCATTGGCGACAGGTAATCTATAAACAGCTTACCAACCAAATGATCCATCTCGTGTTGAATACAGATTGCCAGCAGGCCATCCGCTTCCAATTCAAAGCTGTTGCCGTCACGGTCCAGTGCCCGAATTTTGACTCTTTCAGAGCGAGGCACGAGTGCGCGTTGTTCAGGAATAGACAAACAACCTTCTTCAATACCGGTTTCGCCACTTTCTTCCAGCAATTCCGGATTGATGAGTACCAGCCGCTCGTCCCGATTCTCAGAAACATCAATCACGATAATACGCTGATGAATATCCACCTGTGTTGCTGCCAGGCCAATACCTTCCTCTGCGTACATTGTTTCAAACATATCATCGACGATACGCTGAATATTAGCATTCACTTCTTTTACCGGTTCCGCAACGATGCGCAGGCGATCGTCAGGAAAATGTAATACCTGCAAAACTGACATAACTTTCCAGATCTGTGTTCAAGGGATTAGATATTTATCTCTCTTATTGTAGACATTTCGCGCTGCGATTGACAGCATTCGTGGCGGTAACCTTCAGGGGGAAGGGGCAATATCAGGGAGAGATTCATGTTACCAGTGGAGTGCGCCTTGCGGCTTTCAACTCTGTCCGGGCTATCAAGTTCACAGCGCCTGACTTTAATGACTGAATTACAGACGATCGCGTTGCCTGACGCCTGCGATCTGGCATCGCTAGGTCTGTCGGTTTTACAGCAGCAGGCGTTCCTTGATTATGATAAACAGATTATTGCTCAGAGTATTGAATGGCTGGAGGCACCACAGCACCATTTTATTACACCTCTTAGCCCTTATTACCCAGAGCAGTTGAAGGCGATCACACGTTTTCCGTTGATGCTATTTGTTGCGGGTGATCCGGCCATACTTTCCTCTCCTCAGCTGGCGGTGGTTGGCAGTCGGCATTGCTCCCATTATGGTAGTGAATGGGGCAACTGGTTCAGCCAGGCGCTGGCTCTCAGTGGCTTGACGATTACCAGTGGGTTGGCGTTAGGCATTGATGGTGTCGCTCATCGTGCTGCGCTGGAGGTGCAAGGTAAGACGATAGCCGTGCTGGGTAGTGGACTTGATGTTCTTTACCCACGGCGCCATCAGGCACTGGCAGAGCAGATCATTGCCGGTGGCGGTGCGCTGGTCTCTGAGTTTCCTCTGTCGGTGCAGCCATTACGCGCGCATTTCCCCCGGCGCAACCGGATCATTAGCGGCCTGAGCCTCGGTGTTCTGGTCGTGGAGGCGACGTTACGCAGTGGCTCACTGGTTACAGCTAAACTGGCATTGGAGCAGAACCGAGACGTGTATGCGCTACCGGGGTCCCTGGCCAGCCCCGGCAGCGAGGGAACACACTGGCTGATTCAGCAGGGGGCATTACTTGTGGCTCATCCCAATAATATTATCGAACAAATACAAAGCGACCTCTCCTGGCTATCAGATTTGCCCCAACGGGAAAACAATTCAGCGCAGAGTAGTAATCCTCCATTGCCATTTCCCGATGTGTTGGCTAACGTAGGAGATGAGGTTACACCTGTTGACGTCGTCGCTGAACGTGCCGGCCAACCTGTGCCAACCATCGTAGCGAAGTTGCTTGAGTTGGAGTTAGCAGGGTGGATCGCAGCTGTACCCGGCGGCTATGTCCGATTGAGGAGGGCAAGCCATGTTCGACGTACTAATGTACTTATTTGAAACGTATATCCACAACGAAGCAGAAATGCGTGTTGATCAGGATAAATTGACTGATGATTTAACCGATGCAGGTTTTCATCGTGAAGATATTTATAATGCGTTGAACTGGTTGGAGAAGCTGGCGGATTATCAGGAAGGTCTGGTCGCCCCGATTCAGCTGACTACCGATCCGCTGTCTATGCGTATCTACACCGAGGAAGAGAGTCAGCGTTTAGATGCCAACTGTCGTGGCTTTATTTTGTTCCTGGAGCAAATTCAGGTGCTGAATCTGGACACGCGCGAAATGGTTATCGAACGTATTATGGCACTTGATACTCTCGAGTTTGATCTGGACGATCTCAAATGGGTGGTGCTGATGGTGTTGTTTAATATCCCAGGATGTGAAAACGCCTATCAGCAAATGGAAGAGCTACTTTTCGACGTCAATGAAGGAATGCTGCACTGAAGATTGCCTTCGTGTACACAATGTTATGAATAAAACAGCGCTTTTCGCTGTGCGAAAAAATGAACCCTGCCCCCAGTGTGGGGCAGAACTGGTTATTCGCTCCGGGAAACATGGCGCTTTCCTTGGTTGCTCACTCTATCCTGAATGCGACTTTATTCGTCCGCTAAAAGGCCAGGCTGACGGGCACATCATTAAAGTGCTTGAAGGTCAGCTATGCCCAAAATGCGGTGCTGACCTCGTACTGCGCCAGGGGCGCTATGGCATGTTTATCGCCTGTAGCGATTATCCCGAATGCGAACATACCGAAACCATCGATAAGCCAGATGAAACCACACTTGCCTGTCCGCAGTGCCAGGGGGGAAAGCTGGTTCAACGTCGCTCGCGCTTCGGTAAAACCTTCCATGCTTGTGACCGTTATCCGGATTGTCAGTTCGCGGTTAATTTCACACCGTTGGAAGGGATCTGCGAGTTCTGCCAGTTTCCGCTGCTTATTGAAAAGAAAACGGCCAGAGGTGTCAGGCGTTTTTGCGCCAGTAAAGCCTGTGGCAAACCTGTAACATTAGATAATGGTAGTGAAGATGAAATCCGTGGATGAGTCACTAACGCACTGCGTTAACGTGCTGCGTCAGTCTGCAGTGATTGCTTATCCGACCGAGGCCGTATTCGGTTTGGGTTGTGATCCTGATAGCGAAGCAGCAGTGATGAAACTGCTGAAGTTAAAACATCGTCCGATAGAGAAGGGGCTCATTCTTATTGCGGCTGACTATCAGCAACTGATTCCTTATATTGCCGATGAGCAGCTCTCTGCGGAGCAAAAAGAGCGGATGTTTTCCCTCTGGCCAGGACCGGTCACTTGGGTGTTACCCGCGCGTGCATCGACCCCGGGCTGGTTGACGGGGCAATTTTCCTCGCTGGCCGTTCGCGTAAGCGATCATCCCGGTGTTGTGGCATTGTGCAAAACCTTTGGTAAACCCCTGGTTTCTACCAGTGCCAATCTGACGAGTTTACCGCCTTGTCGCGATGTCGCTGAAGTACTGGCACAGTTTGGCGAGACGTTCCCGGTATTCCTCGGCGAAACCGGTGGTCGTCAGAATCCATCAGAAATCCGCGATGTATTAACCGGCGAACTCATTCGCCAGGGATAAAGAGAACACTTATGCCGTCTTTCGTCGTCTTCGGTAACCCGATTAGCCACAGCAAATCGCCGCGTATTCACCAGCTATTTGCTGAACAAACCGGTATTCCGCATCCTTACGGCCGGCTATGTGCACCGCTTGATGGATTTGAGCAGTCCGCTCGCGAGTTTTTTGCTCAGGATGGCAGGGGGGCAAATATTACTCTGCCGTTCAAACAGCAGGCTTTTGCCCTCTCCAGTGAACTGACGGAACGCGCAGCGCTGGCAGGCGCGGTCAATACGCTAAAGAAGTTGGATGATGGTCGTCTATTGGGGGACAACACCGATGGGATCGGCCTGTTAAGCGATCTTCTGCGTTTGCAGTTGATTCATCCCGACGATCGAATCCTGTTGATCGGTGCCGGTGGGGCCGCACGGGGCGTGATCCTGCCGCTCCTCGCGTTTAATTGCAGTGTAACAGTGATGAATCGCACTCACGCGCGGGCTGAAGAGTTGGTGGCACTTTTCCAGCACCACGGTGGTATCCGTTCGCTTGCGCAGAATGAATTGCGCGATGCGCAGTTCGATCTGGTCATCAATGCAACGTCAAGCGGTGTCGAAGGGGGGATTCCTGATCTGCCTGTTGGACTGCTGAATGAGCGTAGCCGTTGCTATGACATGTTCTATCAGGTGGGTGATACACCTTTCCTGCAATGGTGTCGCCAGCAAGGATCGACTCAGATTGCTGATGGCCTGGGAATGCTGGTGGGGCAGGCGGCGCACTCCTTTATGCTGTGGCATGGGGTGATGCCAGAAATCACGCCAATTATTGATGTGTTGAAACAAGAGATGAGTGCGTGAATCAGGCGATTCAGTTTCCTGAGCGTGAATGGTGGGATGAAACTATACAGGCCGTTTGCTTCAGTGCGCTGGTCAATGGTTTTCAACTGGTTTGTGCGATTGACGGCGAAGTGTTGCTTCGCCGTTTTCCTACAACAAGTGATCCTCTGGCCTGTTTCTGCCTGAATCGCTGGGAGCTGGAAGAGGATGCCGAGCTGGCGATCAAACAACAGAAAGAAGATACTCAGGGCTGGGTATGGCTCTCTTCTGATAAATAGTCATTTTTCCAGCCAACATAGTTATTAGCTGAATAAAGCAATCCGCCAATCTCTTCTTCTGTCAGTGGGCGTATTTTTTTTGCTGGGCTTCCTAAATAGAGGTAACCACTTTCGAGGCGTTTACCCGGGGAGACCAGGCTACCTGCTCCTATCATCACATCGTCTTCTACTATTACACCATCTAGCAGAATCGATCCCATCCCAACCAGAACACGATCACCAATCGTGCAACCGTGTAGCATCGCTTTATGCCCGATGGTGACATCTTCTCCAACAACCAGTGGATGACCTTCAGGGTTAGCGGCTGATTTATGAGTTAAATGCAGAACGCTCCCATCCTGGATGTTGCTGCGTTTTCCAATGGTGACCTTGTTAACATCTCCCCGGATGACTACCAGAGGCCAGATACCGACATCATCAGCCAGCACGACGTCACCAATCACAACGCTGGTGGGATCAATCATCACGCGTCCGCCTAACTGAGGGCGTACTCCTTTATATGCACGTATATTGTCGCTCATCACTCTCTCCTTTACCGATACGATCCCAGTAGCCTAGTTCCGGAAGTGATCTTTGATCAATGATTGGCTGAAAAGACGCGGTAATTTTGTGCGGATCGCCTGAGATCTCAGCGAAAAGAGTGAAAACTCAGCAACCAAAAAGAAAGATCTAAAAAAGGCTTGTGCAATAAATTCGGATCCCTATAATGCGCAACCACTGAGACGGCACAACGGCTTACGGCCAGCGGCTCAGGAGGTTCAGGAAGCATCTGAACCGCCGGAAAAAACTTCTCAAAAAGAAGTTGACTCCGAAGGAGGAAAGCGTAATATACGCCACCTCGCAACAGGAAGCTTCGGCACTGATTGCACCGCTCTTTAACAATTTATCAGACAATCTGTGTGGGCACTCGCAGGATTGATATCAGTCACCTCCGGGTGACAAAAAATATCAAGTCTTAAGAGTGAACACATAATGAAATTCATTATGACGTTTTACACTTGAGCATCGCTGCACTTGTTGCAGCAAATCGAACTTTTAATTGAAGAGTTTGATCATGGCTCAGATTGAACGCTGGCGGCAGGCCTAACACATGCAAGTCGAACGGTAGCACAGAGGAGCTTGCTCCTTGGGTGACGAGTGGCGGACGGGTGAGTAATGCCTGGGAAACTGCCCGATGGAGGGGGATAACTACTGGAAACGGTAGCTAATACCGCATAACGTCTTCGGACCAAAGTGGGGGACCTTCGGGCCTCACACCATCGGATGTGCCCAGGTGGGATTAGCTAGTAGGTGGGGTAATGGCTCACCTAGGCGACGATCCCTAGCTGGTCTGAGAGGATGACCAGCCACACTGGAACTGAGACACGGTCCAGACTCCTACGGGAGGCAGCAGTGGGGAATATTGCACAATGGGCGCAAGCCTGATGCAGCCATGCCGCGTGTATGAAGAAGGCCTTCGGGTTGTAAAGTACTTTCAGTGGGGAGGAAGGCGATGAGGTTAATAGCCTCGTCGATTGACGTTACCCGCAGAAGAAGCACCGGCTAACTCCGTGCCAGCAGCCGCGGTAATACGGAGGGTGCAAGCGTTAATCGGAATTACTGGGCGTAAAGCGCACGCAGGCGGTCTGTCAAGTCGGATGTGAAATCCCCGGGCTCAACCTGGGAACTGCATTCGAAACTGGCAGACTAGAGTCTTGTAGAGGGGGGTAGAATTCCAGGTGTAGCGGTGAAATGCGTAGAGATCTGGAGGAATACCGGTGGCGAAGGCGGCCCCCTGGACAAAGACTGACGCTCAGGTGCGAAAGCGTGGGGAGCAAACAGGATTAGATACCCTGGTAGTCCACGCCGTAAACGATGTCGACTTGGAGGTTGTGCCCTTGAGGCGTGGCTTCCGGAGCTAACGCGTTAAGTCGACCGCCTGGGGAGTACGGCCGCAAGGTTAAAACTCAAATGAATTGACGGGGGCCCGCACAAGCGGTGGAGCATGTGGTTTAATTCGATGCAACGCGAAGAACCTTACCTGGCCTTGACATCCACGGAATTCGGCAGAGATGCCTTAGTGCCTTCGGGAACCGTGAGACAGGTGCTGCATGGCTGTCGTCAGCTCGTGTTGTGAAATGTTGGGTTAAGTCCCGCAACGAGCGCAACCCTTATCCTTTGTTGCCAGCACGTAATGGTGGGAACTCAAAGGAGACTGCCGGTGATAAACCGGAGGAAGGTGGGGATGACGTCAAGTCATCATGGCCCTTACGGCCAGGGCTACACACGTGCTACAATGGCGCATACAAAGAGAAGCGACCTCGCGAGAGCAAGCGGACCTCATAAAGTGCGTCGTAGTCCGGATCGGAGTCTGCAACTCGACTCCGTGAAGTCGGAATCGCTAGTAATCGTAGATCAGAATGCTACGGTGAATACGTTCCCGGGCCTTGTACACACCGCCCGTCACACCATGGGAGTGGGTTGCAAAAGAAGTAGGTAGCTTAACCTTCGGGAGGGCGCTTACCACTTTGTGATTCATGACTGGGGTGAAGTCGTAACAAGGTAACCGTAGGGGAACCTGCGGTTGGATCACCTCCTTACCTGAAGATACCTTCCCGCGTAGTGTCCACACAGATTGTCTGAT
>NZ_VRKO01000005.1 GCF_012271765.1 Erwinia rhapontici
AGCGCAGCGATGCGTTGAGCTAACCGGTACTAATGACCCGTGAGGCTTAACCTTACAACGCCAGAAGCGTTCTGGTGGCGTTGAGAGACGCAAAAGAGATTTTCAGCTTGTTACCGGATAAAGAATTAGCGGAAACGAAAGATTTTACGCTGAGGCAAGGCGAAGCCCGGGGCGGCCCGAGGGAGCATACTGAAGTATGTGACTGAGAGACGCGAGGGTGAGAACGCCGCATCAGTGAAAAAGATTCGTTTCATGCACAAAGAATTTGCCTGGCGGCTTTAGCGCGGTGGTCCCACCTGACCCCATGCCGAACTCAGAAGTGAAACGCCGTAGCGCCGATGGTAGTGTGGGGTCTCCCCATGCGAGAGTAGGGAACTGCCAGGCATCAAACAACAAAGGGCGACATACGTGTCGCCCTTTAAAATTAAGTGTGCTGATATGGCTCAGTTGGTAGAGCGCACCCTTGGTAAGGGTGAGGTCCCCAGTTCGACTCTGGGTATCAGCACCAGTAATAAAGCGTGAGTTCGGTAAATCAAGAATTTGCCTGGCGGCTTTAGCGCGGTGGTCCCACCTGACCCCATGCCGAACTCAGAAGTGAAACGCCGTAGCGCCGATGGTAGTGTGGGGTCTCCCCATGCGAGAGTAGGGAACTGCCAGGCATCAAACAACAAAGGGCGACATACGTGTCGCCCTTTAAAATTAAGTGTGCTGATATGGCTCAGTTGGTAGAGCGCACCCTTGGTAAGGGTGAGGTCCCCAGTTCGACTCTGGGTATCAGCACCAGTAATAAAGCGTGAGTTCGGTAAATCAAGAATTTGCCTGGCGGCTTTAGCGCGGTGGTCCCACCTGACCCCATGCCGAACTCAGAAGTGAAACGCCGTAGCGCCGATGGTAGTGTGGGGTCTCCCCATGCGAGAGTAGGGAACTGCCAGGCATCAAACAAAGAAAGAACCCCGACCGAAAGGCCGGGGTTTTTTTTCGTCTGCTGTTTGTCGGTGAGCGACTCTTCACTTGATAAACCTTATGCTTTCGCATAGGGCTTTTGTTGGGGCATAAAAAAGCCCCACCGATAAGCTGGCAGGGCATGATGACATTATTTATGCCGATAAATCAGTGTATTACCTGAGACAGGAAGGCTCGGGTACGTTCAGACTTAGGATTAGCGAAGAACTCTTGCGGAGGGGCTTCCTCCACTATCTCACCACGATCCATAAAGATCACCCGGTCTGCCACGGTACGGGCGAAGCCCATTTCGTGAGTCACACACAGCATTGTCATGCCGTCTTCTGCCAGGCCAATCATGGTATCCAGCACTTCCTTCACCATTTCCGGATCGAGCGCGGACGTGGGTTCATCGAACAGCATAATTTTCGGCTTCATACATAATGAACGTGCAATCGCAACGCGCTGCTGCTGACCACCGGAAAGCTGCCCCGGAAATTTATGCGCATGCTCGGCAATACGTACACGCTCAAGATAATGCATCGCCAGTTCTTCGGCCTCTTTCTTCGGGGTTTTACGAACCCAGATAGGCGCGAGAGTACAGTTTTGTAAAACACTCAGATGCGGGAACAGATTGAAATGTTGAAACACCATCCCGACTTCGGTACGGACACGTTCAATATTGCGAAGATCGTCGTTAAGTAACGTACCATCGACGACGATACGCCCCTTTTGATGCTCTTCCAGATGATTAATGCAGCGGATCGTTGTCGATTTCCCGGAGCCGGAAGGACCGCAAAGAACGATGCGTTCACGGGGTTTAACCTTCAGGTTAATGTCTTTCAGTACGTGAAACTGTCCGTACCATTTGTTCACATTTTCGAGCGTAATCATCATCGCGTCGTCAGATGGGGTAATAATTTGAGTCATTTTAAACCTCAGTGCGGTGTACGCCCGGTGTGGAAGCGCTTTTCCAGATACTGGCTATAGCGCGACATGCTGAAACAAAAAATCCAGTAGACCAAAGCAGCAAAGACATAACCCTCGGTGGACATCCCCAGCCAGGCTGGGTCGACGGTGGCCTGCTGCACGCTGCTGAAGAGATCAAACAGACCGATGATGATCACCAGGCTGGTATCTTTAAACAGAGCAATGATGGTGTTAACGAGTCCAGGAATAACCAGCTTTAATGCCTGAGGCAGAATCACCAGCCCCTGGGTTTTCCAATAGCCTAAAGCCAGTGATTCGGCAGCTTCATATTGCCCTTTAGGCAATGCCTGCAGGCCACCACGCACCACTTCTGCCACATAAGCCGACTGGAACAGAATCACCCCGACCAGCGCACGAATGAGCTTATCGATAGAGCTGCCCTCAGCCATAAACAGCGGCAACATCACCGAAGACATAAACAGCACGGTGATCAGCGGCACACCCCGCCAGAACTCAATGAAAAGGACGCATAGCGTGCGCACCACCGGCATCTGCGAACGGCGACCGAGTGCCAGCAGGATGCCTAAAGGTAAGGCGCCTGCGATCCCCACAGACGCAATAATCAGCGTCAGGGTCAGCCCGCCCCACTGACGGGTTTCGACACGTTCCAGTCCCAGATAGCCGCCATACAGCAAGAACCAGACAACAATGGGGTAAATGACAGCCCAGGCGGCGATATAAGTGCCCCGACGCGGCAGCCTTTTAAGGAACATCGGTACAATCGACAGCAGACCGATCACCAGCGCAAGGTTGATACGCCAGCGCAATTCGTGGGGATACAATCCATACATAAACTGGCCAAAACGCGCATGGATAAACACCCAACATGCACCTTCTTTAGTACAGTCAGCACGCGTTTCACCCATCCAGTTAGCCTGGAACACCAGCCAGTTCAGCGCTGGAGGGATAACGGCCCAGATGACCCAGAGGCAGAACAGCGTCAGCAGTGAGTTACCCAGGCTTGAGAACAGATTTCTTCGTGCCCACAACACGGCACGTGACAATGTGCTGGTTGGTACGGTGGGCGTGTCATGAGTGGTAACAGTCGTCATAATCCCGTTCTCTTAGCGCTCAATGAGGGCGATTTTGCGGTTGTAGATATTCATTAACAGCGAAATCGACAGGCTGATGATGAGATACACACCCATGGTGATAGCGATCGTCTCGATGGCTTGACCCGTCTGATTCAATACCGTACCGGCAAACAGCGACACCATATCGGGATAGCCAATCGCTGCTGCCAGCGAAGAGTTTTTCACAATATTGAGATACTGGCTGGTAAGCGGAGGAATAATCACGCGCATTGCCTGTGGGATAATGACCTGACGCAGTGTGACCGGATTGGGTAAGCCGAGAGAACGCGCAGCTTCATGCTGACCGTACGGAACAGATTGAATTCCTGAGCGGATGACTTCAGCAATAAACGAAGAGGTATAGATCGACAGAGCCAGCGTTAGCGCCGCCAGCTCAGGGATCAGAACGAAACCACCACGATAGTTGAAGCCACTAAGTTCCGGGATATCCCAGTGCATTGGGCGGCCTGCTAGCAGCGAGGTGAACAGTGGGAACATAATCAGCATCACGATAGCCGCAGGCCATGTACGGCGCAGTTGTCCTGTTTTCAACTGATGCTGTTTGTTATAACGAAACAGACCGAACGAGATGACCAGTGCCAGTAGCACTGCAATCAGGAAAGGGCCGGTTCCCGCTGCATATTCAGGCCACGGGATATACAACCCACGGTTGCTGACAAACGCGAGATCAAAGGCATTCAGTGCCTGACGAGGTCCTGGCAAATTGCGTAACACAGCAAAATACCAGAAGAATATCTGCAACAGCGGCGGGATATTACGGAACGTCTCAATATAAATATTAGATATTTTCCGCAGCAGCCAGTTGTCAGACAAACGGGCCAAACCAATAAAGAAGCCGAGGAAAGAAGCAAAGACGATACACAGCGCAGAAACCAGTAGGGTATTGGTGAGACCCACCAGGAACACGCGAGCGTAGGTATCCCCTTCAGTATAATCAATCAGATGCTGGACGATACCAAAGCCAGCGCTACGTTCAAGGAAACCAAAACCGGAAGTAATGCCACGGCTTGCCAGGTTAATGATGGTGTTATGAATCAGATAACCCGCAACGGCCAGAACCGCGACGATCGCAATGATCTGGTAAAGCCAGGCGCGCACCGCAGGATTGCTGAATGAAAAATCCCTTTTTACGGTTGGGCGTTGAGACATGTTGAGACCTCAGTGACGAACATTCTGGCGTGGGCACCAGTAAGCCTGGTGCCCTGTAATCGTGGGAATTAACGTACTGGTGGTGCGTACTGAATGCCGCCATTGTTCCACAGGGCATTCTGACCACGAGCAATTTTCAGCTGGCTATCTTTACCGACGTTACGGTCAAAGACTTCCTGATAGTTGCCCACTTGCTTGATGATGTTATAAGCCCATTTGTTATCGAGCTTCAGGTCTTTACCGAAGTCACCTTCCGCGCCCAGCAGGTGAGCCATATCTGGCGTCGATGGTTTCGCCGTCAACTGATCAACATTCTTAGAGGTAATTCCCATCTCTTCGGCATTCAGCATTGCGTACAGAGACCATTTAACGATGGTGTACCAATCGTCATCACCGCGGCGTACAACCGGACCCAGAGGCTCTTTGGAGATCACTTCAGGAAGAACGATGAATTCATTAGGTTTGCCCAACTTGATACGCAATGCGTAAAGCTGAGACTGGTCAGAGGCGAGCGTGTCGCAACGGCCGGTATCGAGAGCTTTAGCTGATTCATCAGAACGGTCAAAGGTCACCGGGGTGTACTGCATTTTGTTAGCTTTGAAGTAGTCGGCCACGTTCAGCTCGGTATCCGTACCTGCCTGGATACATACTGTGGCACCGTCCAGTTCTTTAGCGCTTTTCAGACCGGCTTTTTGATGGGTCAGGAAGCCGATACCGTCGTAATAGTTTACGCCTGCGAAGATGAAGCCCATACCGCCATCACGGGAGGAGGTCCAGGTGGTATTACGAGAAAGGATGTCGACTTCACCCGACTGCAACGCAGTGAAACGCTCTTTTGCAGTCAGCGGGGTATATTTTACTTTTCCAGCATCACCAAACACGGCTGCAGCGGCAGCACGGCAAACGTCCACATCAATACCCGTAAATTTACCGTTGGAATCCGCATAGGAGAAGCCTGGCAGGCCATCGCTGATACCACACTGTACAAAGCCTTTCTTCTTAATGGCATCCAGTGTCGTGCCAGCATGGGCCTGATTTGCAACCGCAAACAGCGTAGCTGCAGCAACCATCGTCGTGAGCATCATCTTTTTCATAAAGCATCCTGTGTGGCGAATTCGTTTTGTTATGTTTAGCGCACGCTTTGGTGCACTTTGCCTGTCTGTGGCCGAAGCCATTCACTGCTTTGCAAAGGTAATGCCAGATTTGCATAGCCCTGAATTTGTTGAAAAGCGTTGCTAATAAAGGGGAGTTTCTTACAAGTAGTATTAATATCGCGCACCAGGAAGGGGCAAAAATAGCCGTGATGGTCACAAATAGTGCAATTAGTTTCACTATATGGAAGCAGTGTGAGGGCGGCGTCAGTTTTTGTTACTTAAATGTAAATAGTCTTGCGCAAACCAGCGCCCTGAGGCGCTGGTGAGAGAGAAAGAGGATAAGGAGGATTAATAGAGAGAACTGGCACCGGCAGGACGGGTTTTAAAGCGGCGATGCAGCCACATATACTGATTCGGCGCACGCATAATCTCGCGTTCAATTACCCGGTTCATATACTCGGCTGCCAGCTGTTCATTCTCGATCGGGTAATCCTGGAGTTCAGGCTGGATGACCAGTTCATAGCCGCTGCCGTCTTCTTTGCGGATCAGTACCACCGTGATCAATGCAGGTTTCGCCATACGCGCCAGCATCCAGGTGCCACTGGTAGTCGCTGCCTCTGGCACGGCGAACAGCGGGGCAAACACGCTCCCCTTCGGACCGTAATCCTGGTCAGGGGCAAACCACACCGCTTCACCCTGTTTTAGCGCCTGTACCATGCCGCGCAGGTCACGGCGATTAATCATCGCCTTGTTAGAACGCATACGCCCTTTGGTCTGTATCCATTCCATCAGCTTGTTATTGTGCGGGCGATACATTGCCATCATTGGCTGACAGATACCCATTGCGCGTCCGCCCAGCTCCAGCGACATAAAGTGCACGCCAATAATCAGCGCCCCGCGCTTTTCACGCTGCGCAGCCTGAAGGTTTTCCAGGCCGGTAACGCTGAACCAACGTTTCACTCGACGATCGGACCAGAACCAGGCCATGCCGGTTTCCAGTAATCCCATTCCCAGAGATTCAAAATTTCCGACGATACGGCGTTCAAGCTGCTCAGGGTCGATATCCGGGAAACAGAGCTCCAGGTTACGGCGGGCAATCGAGACGCGGCGTTTCATAAAACGCATGGAGGTACGGCCCATCCAGAGGCCCAGTTTGTTCAATACAGGATAAGGGAGCTGTACCAGCAGGAATAATACACTGACACCAAACCAGGTCAGCCAATAGCGCGGGCGCAGAAAGCCCCTGTGGAATTTTTGTGACGGCTTCATATTTACTCATTTAAGCATTAAGGGCAGAGAACCTGTAACGCATAATGAAGGCAATCAGTAGCGGTACAATCATTCAGACACCCATTCAGTACGTAGGTTTAGCCACGGCTCATTTTTGGCAGTAATTTACATTCAGGAGATGTTGCATACTGCGTTCAGAAGGTGAGGGCGGCGGGCCTGCGAAGGAATTTCAAGTACACGTGAGTTTACACAGGTTATCCTGCATACAGGAAGAGGTGAGCGGGATTTTTCTTGTGCGAAAAGGCCTGTCAATCTTCACCCATTCTCCACATCACCTACATAGTATGCGTCAGGGATGATGCGACTATCAATAAAAAAGCGCTTAGCCCTAAAGAGGGATAAGCGCTTTCGAAACAACATGATAGCCAGGGCTATTAGTTCATGCCGTATTTTTTCAGTTTCTTACGTAGTGTACCGCGGTTGATGCCCATCATCAGGGCTGCACGGGTCTGGTTGCCACGGGTGTATTGCATCACCATGTCCAACAGAGGCTGTTCTACTTCAGCCAGTACCAGCTCATACAGATCATTTACATCCTGACCATTCAGTTGAGCAAAATAGTTCTTCAGTGCCTGTTTGACCGAATCACGAAGTGGCTTTTGGGTCACCTGATCCTGTGAATTCACGGTAGATACGGTCAGTACGTCAGAATTTACGCGTTGTTCGAACATAGTTCTGTCAGCTCTTTATTTCTAATTACGCAAGATTTTCGAAGTATGCCTCCAACGCCTCCAGCTGTTCGCTGGCATCCTCTATGGCGTTGAATGTGCGCCGAAACTGGTCGTTTGGGGCGTGCTCCTGCAGATACCAGGAGACGTGCTTCCGGGCAATACGGTATCCTTTGCGGTGACCATAAAAGTCGTGCAGTTCCCGTAAGTGCCCGATGAGCAAGCGCTTTACTTCAGCCAGTGGCATCGGTGCCAGCAGCTCCCCAGTGTCCAGATAGTGCTGGATTTCCCGGAAGATCCACGGTCTTCCCTGAGCCGCCCGTCCTATCATCAGGGCATCAGCCCCCGTATAGTCAAGTACGGCTCTGGCTTTATGCGGGTCAGTAATGTCTCCATTCGCGATAACCGGAATGGATACGTTCTGCTTAACTGTCCGAATGCTGTCGTACTCAGCTTCGCCGTTGAACAAACACGCGCGTGTGCGTCCGTGAATTGTCAGGGCCTGAATACCGCAGCGTTCAGCCAATTGGGCAATCTCTACACAGTTGCGGTTGTCGCTATCCCAGCCAGTGCGAATCTTTAAGGTAACTGGTACGTCAACTGCATTCACCACCGCTAAGAGGATAGACTTCACCAGCTCAGGGTGTTGCAGCAGCGCCGAACCTGCCATCTTGCGATTCACTTTTTTGGCCGGACAACCCATATTAATGTCGATCACCTGCGCACCTGACACTGCATTGATGCGCGCGGCTGCCGCCATTTCTTCCGGGTCACAACCGGCAATTTGCACGGTACGAATACCAGGTTCGTCACTGTGTACCATACGCAACCGCGACTTATCGCTACCCCAGACTTCAGGGTTTGACGACATCATCTCGGAGACGGTCATACCAGCGCCCATTGCATAGCAAAGGGTCCTGAATGGCCTGTCTGTTATCCCGGCCATCGGGGCTGCAATCAAACGATTACGAAGCTGGTGATTTCCTATGCGCATGAAAAAAAAGTGACCATAGTGTGTCCGCAAGGCGGCGTATATTACGCATTTTTTCAGGAAGATGAAAGGCCAAACTTTGAACAATCCGCTGTTGCGGATCAAGGAATCATCGTACCTGGCAGCGGAATTAATATTATAATTATATAAAACAATGAATTAAAAAAATACGACGAAATTGTGTACAAAGATTTTTCTTTTTTTGTGACCCGGATAACAACATAAATCACGCCAGTTGAGCCGTTATTCGAGACATATGACGTGATGAACGTGCTGACACAGCTTATCCGGGCTGCGCCAGCCGGTTATTTTATCGGCGAATACCCGTAATGCGACACCACTCTTCTTTCTCTGCCACGGGATCCAGCGTGAAGGTTTCCGCGTAAGCTTCACATACGCTGTCAGCCTGACTGGCCAGCACGCCTGAAAGGCCAAGATGACCGCCTGTTTTAGGCAGGACGCTAATCAGCGGTGCCAGCTCGCGCAGTGGGCCTGCCAGGATATTCGCCACCACCACATCAGCAATAAGGTTGTCTGGTTGCTGGTGTGGCAGATACAGCGAGAGACGCTCTGATACGCCGTTACGTTGTGCATTGTCACGGCTGGCCTGAATTGCCTGCGGATCGATGTCAATACCGATAGCGGCAGCAGCACCCAGCTTCAAAGCAGCAATCGCCAGAATGCCGGAACCACAGCCGAAATCGATCACGGTTTTACCTTCCAGGTCCAGACCATCCAGCCAGGCCAGACAAAGTGCGGTGGTCGGGTGGGTGCCGGTACCAAACGCCAGGCCCGGGTCGAGCATCACGTTTACCGCAGTAGGATCGGGCACATCGCGCCAGCTTGGGCAGATCCACAGGCGCTGTCCGAAGCGCATCGGGTGGAAGTTATCCATCCACTCACGTTCCCAGTCTTTGTCCTCGATCTGCTCAATCTTATGGTGAAAACCAGCGCCCAGCAGCGGATGCTGTTCCAGCCCGGCAATCACATCGGGCATCTCAGTTTCAGCATCGAACAGGCCAATCACATCGGTATCACCCCACAGACGCGTTTCGCCCGGTAAGGGTTCAAACACCGGATTGTCGTGGGTATCCTGGAAGGTCACCGACACGGCGCCATTTTCAATCAGTGCATCACCCAGCTCTTCAGCCTGAGCGCCGGTGGTATTAAGCTTCATTTGGATCCAAGGCATAATAATCTCTTCATTCAATCGGAGTGTGGGCAGTCGTCGCCAGGGTGTCAGAGTGACCAAAACGGTTGCCAATAATAAAGGCCAGCAAGCTGAGTAACAGTGCCGGAACAATCGGGTGGAACCCCCAGGGTTGCAGCGACAGGCTGGCCAGCAGGGTGTAACAGGCCGCACCCGATACCATACTGCTCAGTGCGCCAGCCGCGTTGGCTCTTTCCCAGTACAACCCCAGCACCAGCGGCCAGAGGAATACGGCTTCCAGCCCGCCAAAGGCCAGCAGATTCAGCCAGATAATCATATCGGGTGGATTCCAGGCCGCCACCAGCAACAGGAGCCCCAGTATCAGCGTCACCAGCGAGGATAAGCGCTTCAACAGCGGTTCATTATCCAGCTGATGCGGTCGCATCCGCAGATAGAGATCTTTGACGATCGTTGCCGACGATTGTAGCAGCTGTGCGTTAATGGTGGACATGATCGCCGCCATCGGCGCCGCAAGAAAGATCCCGGCAGCCAGTGGTGGCAGTACCTGGATCATTAACGTTGGGATCACCTGGTCCGGGATCTGTAAATCCGGGATCACCGCGCGTCCTAAAGCCCCTGCGAGATGCATACCAAACATCAGAACGGCAACGACCACGGTGCCAAGCAGGATCGCCAGATGTACGGCTTTACTGTCTTTATAGGAGATGCAACGTACCGCCGTGTGTGGCAGACCAATAACGCCAAAGCACACCAGCACAGAGAAAGAGGCAAGGAATGTCGGGGTCAGAATGTTATCAACACCTGTCGATGACACCAGTTTTGGATCAATATGCTGTAGGGTTTCTACGGCCTTATGCATCCCGCCAGCGGCATGGATCACGGCGAACAGCAGCAGGAAGGTGCCTGCCAGCATCACCAGGCCTTGCATAGCATCATTAAGGACGCTGGCACGGAAGCCACCAAACGCCGTATACAAAGCGATGGAGATGCCAAAAATCAGCAGTCCGGTATCGTAAGGGATCCCCGCAGCGGTTTCCAACAGACGTGCACCGCCGATGAACTGCACGGTCATGGCACCAATAAATGCGACCAGCAGGCTGATACTTGCCAGCCAGACCAGCATTGGGCTGCGGTAGCGTGCATACAGCATATCGTTAAGCGTCACGGCATTATAACGCCGCGCCAGAATGGCAAACTTCTTACCCAAAATCCCCAGTGACAGCCATACGGCAGGCACCTGTACCATCGACAGTAGCACCCATCCTAGTCCGTATTTATAGGCGGCGCCTGGGCCACCAATAAACGAGCTGGCGCTGATATAGGTGGTGGTCAGTGTCATGGCCAGCACGAAGCCACCCATTGAACGGCTGCCGAGGAAGTATTCACTCAGGAAGCTGCCCTCACGGCGCTGACGCATGGCGTACACAGAGAGTCCGGCAACCAGTAACAGGTAGCCAATTAGAGGCAAAATAATGTCAAGCTTCACCGTCATCCTCCAGAGGAATATCGCGGAAGATGACGCGAACCATCAGCCAGCAGAGAAAAATGAACAAACCGGGCACCAGCAGGCAGGCGATTTCAAACCAGTGCGGCAGTCCGGTGACACCTTGCACATCGTCCGGTAGCCAGGCTGACAGCGCCCAACAGGCAAGATAAGCCACTGCCAGCCAGAATGACCAGCGCGCTTCACGGTGGGCCTGAATAAAACGTTTTTCCATGCGTTTCTTCCCCAAAATAAGAAGGGGCCGAATAATCGGCCCCTCTGCATACAGCGAACTCTGCTGGCGGGTCGGGCATGCCCGACCGCTACGATAGGGCGGGAATGCCCCCGTAGAGGTCAGACATGCCCGCCCCCCTACGCTATGGTGGGTATGCACCCTCCTGTAGAGGGCAGGCACGCCTGACCCGGGCCAATTATTTCTCTTGCAGGCCGAGTTTTTTCTCCAGATAGTGGATATTCGTTCCACCGTGCTGGAAGTTCTCGTCCGACATGATTTTCATCTGCAGTTCGATGTTGGTCTTAATTCCGTCGATGATCAGCTCCGCCAGCGCATTTTTCATGCGTGAAATAGCCACATCGCGGTTTTCACCGAAGGTAATCAGCTTACCAATCATTGAGTCATAGTACGGCGGCACGCTATAACCGGCGTAGATATGAGATTCCCAACGCACACCAAATCCACCTGGTGCATGGAAGCGGGTGATTTTGCCTGGGCTTGGCAGGAAGGTGTTGGCATCTTCAGCGTTAATACGGCATTCCACCGCATGACCGCGAATGATCACTTCTTCCTGTTTGATCGACAGCGGCTGACCGGCAGCAATACGCAGCTGCTCTTTAATCAGGTCAACGCCTGTGATCATCTCCGTCACCGGATGCTCTACCTGAATACGGGTGTTCATCTCAATGAAGTAGAACTCACCGTTTTCATACAGGAACTCGAAGGTGCCGGCGCCACGATAGCCAATATCAACACAGGCTTTCGAGCAGCGCTCGCCGATGTAACGGCGCATCTCTTCAGTGATACCTGGTGCTGGCGCTTCTTCCACGACTTTCTGGTGACGACGCTGCATTGAGCAGTCACGTTCAGCCAGATAGATAGCGTTGCCCTGACCGTCAGCCAAAATCTGAATTTCGATATGGCGTGGGTTTTCCAGGTATTTTTCCATGTAAACCATGTCGTTGTTGAAAGCCGCTTTGGCTTCCGCTTTCGTCATGTTGATGGATTGTTCCAGGTCTTTGTCGCCGCGCACAACGCGCATACCACGACCGCCGCCGCCGCCGGAGGCTTTAATAATGACCGGATAGCCGATGCGTTTTGCGAAGGCACGGTTTTTATCCATATCTTCGGTTAACGGGCCATCGGAGCCTGGCACCGTCGGAACACCTGCTTTCTTCATCGCGGTGATTGCCGACACTTTATCGCCCATCAGGCGGATAGTTTCTGCTTTCGGCCCGATAAAGATAAAGCCAGAGCGTTCAACCTGCTCGGCAAAGTCAGCATTCTCAGACAAGAAACCGTAGCCTGGGTGGATAGCAACAGACCCGGTGATCTCAGCGGCTGAAATCAGTGCCGGGATGTTCAGATAGCTTTTCACTGACGGTGGCGGGCCAATACAGACCGTTTCATCTGCCAGCAGTACGTGCTTCAGATCGCGGTCCGCAGTGGAGTGCACTGCCACAGTCTTGATGCCCAGTTCTTTACAGGCGCGGAGAATTCGCAGCGCGATTTCACCACGGTTAGCAATTACAATTTTATCCAGCATGGCTCGCCTCGTTATTCGATGACTACCAGCGGCTCGTCAAACTCAACAGGCTGACCGCTTTCGACCAGAATCGCTTTCACAATGCCGGATTTATCGGCTTCGATCTGGTTCATCATTTTCATCGCTTCAACGATGCACAGGGTGTCACCGGCGTTAACTTTCTGACCGATTTCCACAAAGGCTTTCGCATCCGGGCTTGGGGTACGATAGAAAGTACCGACCATAGGAGAACGCACGATATGGCCACTGATCTCAGCAGCTGCAGGCGCTTCCATTACCGGAGCGGTAGCCGGAGCGACAGCGTTAGCCAGTGCAGGCTGCTGCATCATTGGTGCAGCATAGGCCTGCTGCATCATCGGGTAACCAACGTTAACTGGTGCACGGCTAATGCGAACAGACTCTTCGCCTTCAGAGATTTCCAGTTCAGCGATGCCTGATTCTTCAACCAGTTCGATCAGTTTTTTAATCTTACGAATATCCATGATGTGGTTCCGTACTCTGTTTAATGAGATGGTGACAGGCGTTTGACTGCCGTCTGTAAAGCCCAGGAATAACCGTCGACGCCAAGTCCACAGATCACGCCGGCAGAAATATCAGAAAGATACGAATGATGACGAAAGGGCTCACGGGCATGCACGTTTGACAGATGAACCTCGATAAACGGGATGCTGACTGCCAGCAGTGCGTCACGCAATGCCACGCTGGTGTGTGTGAATGCAGCCGGGTTTATGACGATATAATCGACATTGCCTTTCGCCTCATGTATGCGATCGATCAGCGCATATTCCGCATTAGACTGGAGATGACTCAGTGTGACGTTAAGCGCGTTAGCCTGCGAGGTCAGATCGCTGACAATCTCGGCCAGCGTGGTATGACCATACTTTTCAGGCTCACGGGTTCCCAACATATTCAGATTGGGGCCGTTCAAAAGCAGTACGTGCAACTTATCCGTCATCTTGCTGCTATCTCCTGCGATAATAATGGCATCGCACAAAATACATCGCCAAAGCCAGTTTGTCACCTTTTCAGATGAAATTTGGCAAAGGCCACGAATGAAGTCGGGCATTATAACGATATCAACGCAATTAGCAGCTAAATACTGGTCGTATCAGCGAAGATGATCAACCACACCCGGTTAAAAAGGCAGGGTTGATCGCTGAAGATGTGGGGTGGAACACAGTAATCAGGATTTACCTGGCAACCACTTACGTAGCTTTTTGTAACGCCATGCCAGCAAGATCGCGGCAATTAACGCATAAATCCACGGCTGAGGGGAAAGGATTTTTACCGACCACAGATAATGAACCGGTGCCAGGATAGCCACCAGATAGACGGCATTGTGCAGTGTTTGCCAGCGCTTACCCAATGTGCGCTGTGCCCGCTGGAACGATGTGACAGCCAGCAGTAGCAGCACGATCCAGCAAATAATACCGAGTGTCAGGTAAGGGCGTGAGATCAGCTCTGATCCCAGCAGACCGAGATTACTGATCCCCAGTTCGAGTAATGAGTAGCTCACCAGATGCAGCGTGGCCCAGGCAAAGCACCATAATCCCAGCAGGCGGCGTACACGAATCAGCAGCGGTTGCTTACCGTAGCGTGCCAGCGGCGTTACCGCGAGGGAGGCCAGCAAAAATTTTAATGCCATTCTGCCGGTAAAATGCTGGATATCTTTGGCCGGGTCGGCACTGAACCAGCCCTGATCAATCGAGAGCAGCAGCCACAATAGCGGCAAAAAGCCCGCCAGATGCAGCAACACCTTCAGGCCTGTAATCTGTTTTAACGACAGGCGCACCATTTAGAAATTCTCCCGCAGATCCAGCCCGCGGTAGAGGGAAGCAACCTGTTCAGCATAACCGTTAAACAGCAGCGTTGGCTGGCGTTTGACATCAAGAATACCGCCGGAGCCGATAAAACGTTCGGTTGCCTGTGACCAGCGTGGGTGATCGACGTGAGGATTCACATTGGCGAAGAAACCATATTCATTGCCTGCCAGCTGATTCCAGGTTGTTGGGGGCATATCTTTCACCAGGGTGATTTTTACTATCGACTTGATACCTTTAAAACCGTATTTCCACGGCACTGTCAGGCGAATGGGCGCACCGTTTTGTGGGGGCAGCGCTTTGCCATATACGCCGGTGGTTAACAGCGTGAGTGGGTGCATGGCTTCATCCAACCGCAGGCCTTCTACGTAAGGATAATCCAGCCCCCCGCCGATAAAGCGGTCCTGCTGGCCTGGCATCTGATCGGGCGCGTAGAGCGTCTGGAAAGCAACATAGCGTGCATTGCTGGTGGGTTCGGCAGCCTTCAGCAGTTTACCCAGCTCGAAACCGATCCACGGCACTACCATGGACCAGGCTTCGACACAGCGCATACGGTAAATGCGCTGCTCCAGTGGAAAGCGCTTAAAGATATCATCCATATCAAGCGTGAGCGGCTTGCCAACTTCACCGCCGATCTGGATCTTCCAGTCGGTGGTTTTTAATGTGCCGGCATTGGCGGCAGGATCCGCTTTATCCAACCCAAACTCGTAAAAGTTATTATAGCCAGTGACCTTGTCTTCTGGCGTCAGCGCAAGGTCTGCCTGATAAAGTGCGGGTTTGCTAAATTCTAATGCTTTACCGGATGCCGCCTTCGGGCGGTCATTACCTTTAAACCATGACAGCACATCAGCGCGAGCGGCGGTGGGCAGGGAAAGTGCAGCCGCACTCAACCCGAGGGTTTTGAGCAGCGTACGACGGCGCGTATTAAAGACGCTCTCCGGCGTGACATCATTTTCAGTCAGTTTGTTGATGGTTTTCATCTGTGACCCTTGCTCAGGTATGGGTAATAACCCTGAGCATGGCGCAGTGCCACGATTTAAGCGAATACTGGCGAAAAAATATGAAATTTCCTGGGAGAAAGGCATCCCTCGCCATCATAGCGAGGGACATAGCATTAGCGGATACGCACCAGGGTACGGCCAGTAATCTCGTTATTCAGCAGTTTTTCAGCGGCGCTGGCGGCTTCTGACAGGGGAACCTCAGTAGTGGCCTGTTGATAAAACGATGCTGGCAGCACTTTCAGCAGACGTTTCCAGGCTTCACGACGACGTGGTGCTGGCGTCATCACGGAATCCACCCCTTGCAGACGGACATTACGCAGGATAAAAGGCATGACGCTGGTGGGCAGGGCAAAGCCACCTGCCAGGCCGCACGCAGCGACCACACCGTTGTAGTTCATCTGCGCCAGCACACTGGCCAGCACCTGATCGCCTGCGGTATCGACCGCCCCTGCCCAGCGTTGTTTCTCCAGCGGCCGCGCCACCGAACTGAATGCACTGCGCGGCAGCACCTCGCGTGCCCCCAACTGATTGAGGTAGTCATGCGTTGATTCGCGTCCGCTGACGGCCACAACGTGATAACCGAGTGCACTGAGCAGTGCGATGGCGGTGCTTCCCACGCCACCGCTGGCACCCGTGACCAATATTTCACCGCTTTCTGGCGTCACGCCGCCTTCTTCCAGCGCCATAACACACAGCATGGCGGTAAACCCGGCCGTACCAATGATCATCGCCTGGCGGCCATCCATGCCTTCTGGCATCGGGACCAGCCAGTCTGCTTTAACACGTGCCTGTTCGGCCAGGCCGCCCCAGTGGTTTTCACCTACGCCCCAGCCCGTTAGCAGCACCGGCTGACCGCTGTGGAAACGGGGATCGCTACTGGTATGCACTTTCCCGGCAAAATCGATACCGGGCACCATCGGAAACTGGCGGATAATCTTGCCCTTGCCGGTAATCGCCAGCGCATCTTTATAGTTAATACCCGACCAGTCCACATCGACCTTGACCTCGCCTTCCGGCAGGCTGTCAGCGCTAATGAACTTCACGGCAGCAACGGTTTTGCCTTCTGACTGTTCGAGAACCAGAGCCTGCATGAGAATCTCCTGAAAATAGTGGTTTCATTAATAAAAAGCGCCCTGTCAGGACTATACTCCTGGAAATGGACAATTATCTGACCCCGGGCAAGCAATCGGTGTGTGTGGTGTGTTATTTTTCACCGCGTCAGCTGTCAGATATGCACATTTTCCTGGTCATTTACATTTTGGTTGCGGTTCAGTGTTAATGACGTCTTCTTCACCCGCAACACAAATGGGCACAAGGATGCGACTAACCACCAAACTTTCTGCGATTATCACCCTGCTTTGCTCACTGGCCATGTTACTGATGCTGGTGGGCTGCGTACTGAGCTTCTTTTATCTTAGTAACCAGCGGGCAGAACATCGGATCCAGCGGATGGCGGACGATGTTGATAGCGCGTTATTCACACAATCCCCCCAACAGATAGAAGCATGGCTACGTCAGGTCATGAATCCGTTACAAATCGAACGCGTTAAACTGAACAACGGTAATGCGCAACTGTTTCAGGTCACCCTTCATCAGCCGTCCCTCCTGGAAGACGAACCTAATCGCTATCGCCAGATACAGCTTCCGCTGACGCAACATCCCGGCATGACACTGCATATTCAGTGGGTCGACTCCACCCGTACCTGGTTTGCTTCCTTAATAGGGGCTACCAGTTTGTCGCTAATTATCGGTGTGGTCGCGATCATGACTTTATTGCTATGGCAGGCCAGGCGCTGGCTCCAGCAGCAATTACAAGGAATGGAACGGCTGGAGGAGCGCGCTGAAGCCGTGATCAAAGGAGAACGCGCTACGGTCAAATCGGGTTCAGTACATGAGTGGCCGCCTAAAGCCAGCAGCGCAATTGACCTGTTGCTGGCCGATCTGAAAGAGGCAGGAGAGCAGCATAACCGCATTGATACGCTGATCCGTGCATTTGCGGCACAGGATGCCCGCACCGGCCTGAACAACCGCCTGTTCTTTGATAATCAGCTCACCACACTGTTGGAGGATCCGGAGTCCGTTGGAACGCATGGCATGGTGATGATGATCCGCTTGCCAGATTTCGACAGCCTGCGTGAGCGCTGGGGCCATGTGCAGGTGCAGGATTATCTGTTTGCGCTGGTCAATATGCTGTCGACTTTTGTGCTGCGCTATCCCGGTGCGCTGCTGGCTCGCTATTTTCGCAGTGACTTCGCCGTATTGCTCCCACATCGCAGTGTAAAGGATGCCGACGGTATTGCTTCTCAGTTGATTAAAGCAGTCGATACTCTGCCATCAACGCGAATGTTGGATCGTGATGACATGATTCATATTGGTATCAGCGGCTGGCACAGCGGGCAGAGCACTCTTCAGGTGATGGAGAATGCCGAGCGGGCGACGCGTAACGCCACACTACAGGGCGGGAATAACTGGTCGGTGGGCGAGGGGGCTCAGCAGGATTTCGCGCGCGGAAGCGTGAAATGGCGCACATTGCTGGAAAACACACTGAATCGTGGTGGTCCACGGCTTTATCAAAAACCGGCCGTTAACGCCAAGGGTGAAGTGCATCATCGCGAAATGATGCCACGCATCTTTGACGGTGAAAAAGAGCTGTTATCCGCAGAGTATCTGCCTGTGATTCAGCAACTGGGTCTGGCAGAACGCTACGATCGACAGATGGTGAAACGTATTGTGACGTTGATCGAACTGTGGCCAGAAGAAACTCTTGCCATTCCGCTCACCCTCGACTCATTATTGCAGCGCTCATTCCTGAACTGGCTGCGTGATAACCTGCTGCAATGTACTAAATCGCAAAGAAAACGTATTTTATTTGAACTTGCAGAAGCAGATGTGTGTCAACACATCAGCCGTTTAACGCCAGTGTTCCGATTACTCTACGGTTTTGGCTGTGGTGTGGCAGTGAATCAGGCCGGTTTAACGGTAGTGAGCACCGCGTATATCAAGCAGTTCCAGGTCAGGCTGATCAAGCTTCATCCCGGCCTGGTGCGCAATATTGATCGGCGTACTGAAAATCAGCTGTTTGTACAAAGCCTGCTGGAGAGTAGCAAGCAAACTTCCACTCAGGTTTTTGCTGCCGGGGTACGTTCCCGGGAAGAGTGGCAAACGCTGTTGGAGCTGGGAGTCACCGGTGGGCAGGGCGACTTTTTCGCTGCCTCAGAGCCGGTTAATAGTAGCGTGAAAAAATATTCGCAAAGATATCGAGTTTAGTCTCACGTCTGGCAGGTTTTCACGTAGAATACCTGGGAGATTGTGGTTCGACGCGGCTTTCTCGCAGGCCGAGGCGAAACTGAAACTGTTAATTTTTATGTATGTTATGTCCGCTGACGTGTCCAAAAACCACAGCGAAAGGCCGTTATATCGGCTTCCGTTACGCACGATGTCGTAAGGTTGTGACTTCAGCGAGAGATAGCATGATTTTTCACCGAAGCAGAACGTTTTTGCGCCTTGTCGCTGCTTCGTGTGGTTGGTAAAGTAAGCGGATTTTATTTTCCGCCCCCAGCTTGCAGGATTATCCTTTAGTATGTTTAAAAAATTCCGTGGCATGTTTTCCAACGACTTGTCCATCGACCTGGGTACAGCCAATACCCTGATTTACGTGAAAGGGCAGGGCATTGTTCTTAATGAGCCTTCCGTCGTTGCTATCCGTCAGGATCGTGCCGGTTCCCCAAAGAGCGTAGCGGCAGTCGGTCATGACGCAAAACAGATGCTGGGTCGTACACCCGGTAATATCGCAGCTATTCGGCCAATGAAAGATGGCGTTATCGCCGACTTCTTTGTGACTGAGAAAATGTTGCAGCACTTCATCAAACAGGTTCACAGCAACAGCTTTATGCGCCCAAGTCCGCGCGTGCTGGTCTGTGTGCCCGTTGGTGCAACCCAGGTTGAACGTCGTGCCATCCGTGAGTCTGCTCAGGGTGCTGGTGCGCGTGAAGTCTTCCTGATTGAAGAACCCATGGCTGCTGCTATCGGTGCAGGCCTCCCTGTTTCCGAAGCGACCGGTTCTATGGTGGTGGATATCGGTGGCGGTACAACAGAAGTTGCGGTGATCTCGCTGAATGGCGTGGTTTACTCTTCTTCTGTCCGCATCGGTGGTGACCGTTTCGACGAAGCCATCATTAATTATGTGCGCCGTAATTACGGCTCTCTGATTGGTGAAGCCACCGCAGAGCGTATTAAGCATGAGATCGGTTCAGCCTACCCGGGTGACGAAGTGCTCGAGATTGAAGTCCGCGGCCGTAACCTGGCTGAAGGGGTTCCGCGTGGTTTCACCCTGAACTCCAACGAGATCCTGGAAGCGCTGCAGGAGCCGTTAACTGGTATCGTTAGCGCGGTTATGGTTGCACTGGAACAGTGTCCGCCAGAACTGGCATCTGACATCTCCGAACGTGGCATGGTACTGACTGGCGGTGGTGCGCTGTTGCGCAATCTGGATCGCCTGCTTATGGAAGAGACTGGAATTCCAGTGGTCGTTGCAGAAGATCCATTGACCTGCGTTGCACGCGGTGGTGGTAAAGCGTTGGAAATGATTGACATGCACGGCGGCGATTTGTTCAGCGAAGAATAATTTGCCTGAAGGAGTAGCGGGACGCTGCCCGCACTCCTTTTTCATGTTGTCGAGGAAAACGCCGAGTTTATGAAGCCGATGTTCAGCAGGGGGCCTTCCCTGCAGTTACGCTTATTTTTAGCGGTTATTGTGGCAATAGGCGTGATTGTTGCCGACAGTCGCATGGGAGCTTTCTCCCAAATCCGCACCTATATGGACACTGCCGTCAGTCCATTCTATTTCCTGGCCAATGGGCCTCGTCAGATTTTGGACAATGTTTCAGAAACATTGGCCTCCCGCCAGCAACTCGAGCTGGAAAATAAAGCCTTACACCGCGAACTGATGCTGAAGAACAGCGAACTGCTGATGCTGGGTCAGTTTAAGCAGGAAAATGCCCGTTTACGCGAACTGCTGGGTTCACCGCTGCGTCAGGACGAGCATAAAATGGTCACGCAGGTGATCTCCACCGGCACCGATCCCTATACCGATCAGGTGGTGATCGACAAAGGCAGCGTAAACGGTGTTTACGAAGGTCAGCCGGTGATCAGTGATAAAGGCGTGGTCGGCCAGGTGGTTGCTGTGGGTAAAATCACCAGCCGCGTGCTGCTGATTTGCGATGCCTCACACGCACTGCCGATTCAGGTTCTGCGCAATGACATCCGCGTGATTGCGGCGGGTAATGGCTGCACGGAAGATTTGCAGCTTGAACATCTGCCAGGTAATACCGATATCCGCGTGGGCGATGTGCTGGTGACGTCCGGCCTCGGTGGGCGCTTCCCTGAAGGTTACCCTGTTGGGGTGGTTTCTTCCGTGAAAGTGGATACCCAACGCGCTTATACGGTGATCCAGGCGCGTCCAACGGCGGGTCTCCAGCGTCTGCGTTATCTGCTGCTGCTGTGGGGCGCGGATCGCAATGGCTCGATGCCAATGGCACCGGACGAAGTCCATCGCGTGGCCAATGAACGCCTGATGCAGATGATGCCGCAGGTACTGCCGCAGGCGAGCGAAATGGTGGGGCCGCCTGCCCCTCCTGCCGCGGCACCCGCCAGCATCCCGGCAACGGCCCCTGCCGCTGCACCGGTTCGCCGTCCGCAGTCCGAACGCGGAGGCCAGCCTTGAGTAGTTACCGCAGCCACGGACGCTGGGTTATCTGGCTCTCTTTTCTGGTGGCGCTGGTGCTACAAATCATGCCCTGGCCCGAGGAGCTGTTTGTTTATCGCCCGTCATGGCTGTTGTTGATCCTGATCTACTGGGTGCTGGCGTTGCCGCACCGTGTCAACGTTGGCACCGGATTTGTGATGGGATCTATAATGGATCTTATCTCTGGTTCGACGCTCGGCGTACGCGCACTGGCATTCAGTATCGTTGCCTACCTGGTGGCCTTCAAATTCCAGTTATTCCGCAATCTGGCGCTTTGGCAGCAGGCACTGATGGTGATGGTGCTGTCACTGGCGATGGATGTCATCGTATTCTGGTCTGAGTTCCTGGTGATTAACGTTTCCTTCCGCCCAGAAATTTTCTGGAGTAGCGTCGTCGACGGTATCCTCTGGCCCTGGCTGTTCTTACTGATGAGAAAAATTCGCCGCCAGTTTGCCGTACAATAAAGGACAATTATGGTATCCCTGTATCTGGCTTCAGGCTCCCCACGCCGCCGCGAACTGCTGACTCAGCTAGGCCTGTCATTTGAACGCCTTTCTACTGACGTGGAAGAACGCCGTCATCCGGATGAAACCGCAGAGCAGTATGTGCGTCGTCTGGCGCGGGATAAAGCGCTGGCGGGGGTTGCCGTGGCTGCTCGCGATCTCCCGGTGCTGGGTGCTGATACTATTGTTGTGCTGAATAATCATGTGCTGGAGAAACCCGCGGATGCTGAAGCTGCCGCCGCCATGCTGACGATGCTCTCCGGCCAGACTCATGAAGTCATGACCGCGGTAGCGTTGGCCGATCGCCAGCGGACCCTTGAATGTCTTGTTGTCACTGAGGTGACATTTCGCATGTTAACACCTGAAGATATTGCTGGTTATATTGCCAGCGGCGAGCCAATGGATAAGGCAGGCGCTTATGGAATTCAGGGACTGGGTGGCAACTTTGTCAGAAAAATTAACGGAAGTTATCACGCGGTAGTGGGGCTGCCTCTGGTGGAAACCGCCGAGCTTTTCAGCCATTTTCAATCGCTGCGTGATGTGAGAGGTCAAGATGACAGCTGAACTGCTGGTCAATATTACGCCGTCGGAAACCCGTGTTGCCTACATCGACGGTGGCATTCTGCAGGAAATTCATATCGAGCGCGAAGCGCGCCGTGGCATCGTTGGCAACATCTACAAAGGGCGTGTCAGCCGGGTGTTACCAGGAATGCAGGCGGCCTTTGTCGATATTGGGCTGGAAAAAGCGGCGTTTTTGCACGCTTCTGACATCATGCCGCACACCGAATGTGTTGCGGGTGACGAAAAGAAAAATTTCATTGTGCGTGATATCTCCGAACTGGTACGCCAGGGACAAGATCTGATGGTGCAGGTGGTGAAAGATCCGCTTGGGACCAAAGGTGCACGCCTGACGACCGATATTACCTTGCCGTCACGCTATCTGGTGTTTATGCCGGGTGCTTCGCACGTGGGGGTATCGCAACGTATCGAGAGCGAAGCAGAGCGCGACCGCCTGAAATCCGTCGTTGCCAGCTATTGTGATGAGCTGGGCGGATACATCATCCGCACTGCAGCAGAAGGCGTGGGCGAAGATGAGCTGGCATCTGATGCTGCGTTTCTTAAACGTCTGTGGACCAAGGTGATCGAACGTAAGAAACGCAATCAGACGCGCTGCCGCCTTTATGGTGAAGTCGCGCTATCGCAGCGTATCCTGCGTGACTTTGCCGGTGCAGCCCTTGACCGTATCCGCATCGATTCCCGTCTGACGTTTGAACATCTGGTGGAGTTCACCAGCGAATATATCCCGGAGATGACGGCAAAGCTGGAGCTGTATGTCGGCAAGCAGCCTATTTTCGATCTGTTCGATGTGGAAAACGAAATTCAGCGTTCTCTCGATCGTAAAGTTGAGCTCAAGTCAGGTGGCTATCTGATTATCGATCAGACGGAAGCCATGACCACAATTGATATCAATACCGGTGCTTTTGTTGGACACCGTAACCTTGAAGAAACCATCTTCAATACCAACATCGAGGCGACTCAGGCGATTGCGCGTCAGCTCAGGCTGCGTAATCTTGGTGGCATTATCATCATCGATTTTATTGATATGAATAATGACGATCACCGCAGACGAGTTCTGCATTCACTAGACCAGGCCCTAAGTAAAGATCGGGTGAAAACAGGCGTGAATGGTTTCTCACAGCTGGGGCTGGTGGAAATGACGCGTAAGCGCACGCGCGAAAGTATTGAGCATGTACTGTGCCAGGATTGTCCTGTGTGTAAAGGGCGTGGAACGCTGAAAACGGTGGAAACGGTCTGTTATGAAATCATGCGTGAGATTGTGCGTGTGCATCATGCTTATGATTCTGACCGTTTCCTGGTTTATGCCTCGCCATCGGTGGGTGAAGCGCTGAAAAGCGATGAGTCTCATGCTTTAGCGGAAGTAGAAATCTTTGTGGGCAAGCAGGTTAAAGTTCAAATAGAACCGCTCTATACTCAGGAGCAGTTTGACGTGGTGATGATGTAATATCCGCACGGTTCTCCCCGATTTTGCGCTAAAAATCGCAACGGTTGGGGGGAAACTGGACGTTACGGCTTGAACCGCCTTGTCGTATCTCCCTCGTGAGATACCAACAGATTTTAGTGACTGGCTATCCGTTTTCGCGGAAGACAAGGAGAGGTGTGTGAGGCAATTGCCGAAGGTTTTGCTATTCACTGGCGCAACATTGGTGGTGGTTACTGCGCTATTAGTGAGTGGCTTACGTCTGCTGATGCCGCATATGAACAGTTGGCGTGCGCCAATCCTTAACGCTGTGTCTGCTGCCGCGGGCGTCGAGATCAAGGCCAGCGCAATTGAAGGCAGCTGGGAGAACTTTGGTCCCCGCCTGGAAATCAAAGATATCCAGACCGGCTTCTCCGATGGCGGCGCACTGAAAATCCAGCGCGTCACGCTGGCGTTGGATGTCTGGAAATCATTGCTGCACCTGCGCTGGCAGTTTCGCGATCTGACTTTCTGGCAGCTCAACCTGCTCACCAATACCCCGCTGAATGGTGGCAATAATCGTCAGTCAGATTTTCAGACTGAGCGGTTAAACGATCTCTTCCTGCGCCAGTTTGACCACTTCGATCTGCGCGACAGTCACATCAGTTTTGTTACCCCATCCGGACAGCGTGCAACGCTGGCCATTCCGCAGCTGACCTGGCTTAATGAAAAAAATCGCCATCGTGCCGAGGGACTGGTCAGTCTTTCCAGTTTTACAGGGCAGCATGGTGTGGTGCAGTTGCGGCTGGATCTCAGCGACAGTAATGGTTACCTCAGTACCGGGCGTGTGTGGATGCAGGCCGATGACGTTGATATGAAACCCTGGCTGGGACAGTGGATGCGCGACAACACCAGTCTGGAAAGCGCGCGTTTCAGCCTCGCCGCCTGGATGAGTGTGGAAAATGGTGAAGTCCATGGTGGTGATGTCTGGTTGAAACAGGGGGGAGCTAACTGGCAGGGCGACAAACAGGCGCACCATCTCAGCGTAGACAATCTTACTGCACATATCAGTCGTTTTAACGGTGGCTGGAATGTGAATATCCCGCAAACGCGCTTTATTACGGATGGGCAGCCCTGGCCACACGGTCAGTTATCGCTGTTATGGCAGCCCGAAAATACGCAGCTACCCGGTCCTGATCATCATCAGGAACTGCGCGTGCGCGTCACCGATCTGGACCTTGAGCGTCTTGATCCACTCATTCCGCTTTTTGCCAAACTGTCTCCGCAACTGCTGGAAAATTGGCGTGCGCTGCAACCGCGCGGCCAGCTCAACGCGCTGGCGCTGGATATACCGCTTCAGCAGCCGGAACGGACTCGTTTCCAGGCCAAATGGCAGAATCTGAGCTGGCAGCAGTGGGAACTATTGCCAGGTATGGAGCATCTTAACGGGACGCTGGCAGGCGGCGTGGCTGACGGGCGGCTCACCTTCGATATTCAGAAGGCTACGCTCCCTTATGGTGATATGTTCCGCGCTCCGCTGGAGATTGCCCAGGCCAGTGGGTCACTCAACTGGGAATATGGAAAACAGGGGCTGACGCTGTCCGGCCAGCAGGTTGATGTTCAGGCGCGCTCACTGTGGGCGCGGGGTGACTTCCGCTATCAGCAACAGAACGAGCAGCCACCTCGTCTTGATATCCTCGCGGGTATTAACCTCACCAATGCGGGTGATGCCTGGCGCTATTTCCCTGAACCGCTGATGGGGAAATCGCTGGCAGACTATCTGAGCGGCGCGATCAAAGGCGGGCAGGTGAAAGATGCAACGCTGGTCTTTGCCGGTGACCCGCACCATTTCCCGTTCAGAAAGAATGACGGCATGTTTGAAGTGGCGGTACCGTTGCGTCAGGCGACCTACGAGTTTGAACCGGGCTGGCCGTTGCTGGAAAATCTGGATATTGACCTCGACTTCGCCAACAACGGTCTGTGGATGAAAGCGCCTGATATCAAACTGGGCGAGGTTAACGGCCATAACATCTCGGCGGTGATCCCCGATTATTTGCAAGAAAAGCTGATTATTGATGGTGAGATCAAGGGGGAAGGGCCTCAGATACGTGAGTACTTTAATCAGTCACCGTTAAAACCCTCGCTGGGAGCGGCGCTGGACGAACTGCAAATCGGCGGTGATGTTAGTGGGCGCTTACATCTTGATATCCCGCTGGATGGCAAAGAGGTGCGTGCCACGGGTGACGTGAATCTTGCAGGCAACTCGCTCTTGATCAAACCGCTGGAGACGCGTTTCGACCAGCTGAGCGGTCACTTTACCTATGATAACGGCGACCTGAAAAGTGATGCGATGACCGCCCGCTGGTTTGGTCAGCCCATCGGCGTGAGCTTCAACACCCAGGACGGGGAAAAAGAGTATCAAATCGGTGTGGATCTGAACGGTGACTGGCAGCCAGGGGCGATAAGTCAGCTGCCTGAGGCGGTGAGTAAACAGCTGGGGGGACATCTGCCGTGGCAGGGCAATGTACTGGTGACCTTGCCGCACAAAGGTGGGGCCAGTTACCTGGTTAACCTTGACGGTGATCTTAAAAATGTGAGCAGTCGCTTACCTGCACCGCTTGATAAAACAGGCACCAGTGCGCTTCCTGTGAAAGTGTTGGCAAAAGGTAACCTCAATAGTCTTGATCTCAGTGGCTCCGTGGGTGACCGTCATCGATTTAACAGTCGCTGGCTGCTGGGTAAGCAGCTTAAAGTCGACCGTGGTATCTGGGAAAACGACACAAAACACCTGCCTGCGCTGCCGGAGAGCAGTGGAATGGTATTAAATCTGCCTGCGCTGGACGGTGAAGCCTGGCTTGGCTTGCTGGGAGCGGGTTCGGGTAGCGGTGGTAACGGCAAAACGGGAATCACGATGCTGCCAGGTGATATTCGCCTGCACACACCTGCACTCACTCTGGCGGGCCAGCAGTGGCAGGATCTTACCGCCACTCTCAGCCAAAGTATGGCGGGCGAGATGACGGTCAACGCTCAGGGCAAGGATATCATTGGTTCTCTGGTCACTAAGCAGAATGAACCCTGGGTGGCTAACCTCAAATACCTTTATTACAACCCGCAATGGGACAGCAAAGGCACCTCGTCATCTCCCTTGCCTGACGATGCGGCCCGGGTGAATTTCAGCGTCTGGCCTGCACTCCGCCTGAACTGCGATGAATGCTGGCTACGTGGACAGAAATTCGGCCATATGAAGGCCGACCTGACGCCATCCGGCGATACGCTGACGTTGGAGAATGGACTGATTGATAGTGGTAATACTCACCTGACCGTGAAGGGCGAGTGGGTGAACCAGCCAGGCCAGCAGCGCACGTCGTTGAAGGGCGTACTAAGCGGTAAAAAAATCAATGATGCCACTAACTGGTTTGGTGTCAGCTCACCGCTGCGTGATTCGCCGTTTAAGCTGGAATATGATCTGCACTGGCAGTCGGCACCGTGGCAACCGTCGGAGCAGACGTTAAGCGGTGTGCTGAAGTCGCATCTGGGCGCGGGGCAGATCGCCGATGTTTCAACCGGCCGTGCCGGGCAACTGCTGCGTCTGGTCAGCATCGACTCGCTGTTGCGTAAATTACGCCTCGATTTTAGCGACACTTTCAGCCAGGGCTTCTATTTCGACTCCATCAACGGCACGGCCTGGATTGAAAACGGCGTGATGCACACCGATAACCTGCTGGTGGATGGGCTGGAAGCCGACATTGCCATGAAAGGAAAGATGGATCTGGTCAAACGCCAGATTGATATGGAAGCCGTTGTTGCTCCGGAAATTTCTACGACCGTGGGTGTCGCGACTGCCTTTGCAGTGAACCCGGTGATTGGTGCGGCGGTATTTGCCGCCAGTAAAGTGCTGGGGCCGCTTTGGAGCAAGATTTCCGTGCTTCGCTACCACATCAGTGGGCCGATAGATAAACCGCAAATTGATGAAGTGCTGCGTAAACCACGTGAGATCAGTGAGAAGTGAGTTTGACGTGGCCCTCATATTGCCTCACCCTTCATATATGATACGGGGTATCACCATCGTACCTCGTCACAATTGACAATTGAAAGCCAGCAGCCACTGGCTCATCCACACAGAGCGAGAATTCATGAGTCTGAATCTGGTAAGTGAGCAGTTACTAACTGCTAACAACATTCGTCAAAGCGACCTTTTTTCTATTCTCAGCCAGCTTTCAGAGCGCAAGCTGGATTATGCGGACCTCTATTTTCAGTCCAGCTACCATGAGTCCTGGGTGTTGGAAGACCGCATCATTAAAGACGGCTCTTACAATATCGATCAGGGCGTTGGTGTGCGCGCGGTTAGCGGAGAGAAAACCGGCTTCGCCTATGCTGACCAGATTACGCTAAATGCGCTGAATCAAAGTGCCACAGCGGCACGCAGCATTGTACGCGAGCAGGGCAACGGCCAGTCACGCACGCTGGGGGCGGTGATGAACCGTGCGCTGTATCCGGCACTCGATCCGCTGCAAAGCCTTACCCGCGAAGAGAAAATTGCTCTGCTGCACCGCGTTGACAGCGCTGCACGCGCAGCCGACAAACGCGTACAGGAAGTATCTGCCAGCCTGAGCGGTGTCTATGAATTGGTGCTGGTCGCGGCAACCGATGGCACGCTGGCGGCCGATGTGCGTCCACTGGTACGTCTCTCGGTGAGCGTCCAGGTGGAAGATAACGGCAAGCGCGAGCGCGGTGCCAGCGGCGGCGGCGGGCGCTTCGGCTACGAGTTTTTCCTGGCAAATGAAAACGGGGAAGTGCGTGCCGAAGCCTGGGCACGTGAAGCCGTGCGCATGGCGCTGGTGAATCTGAATGCGGTCGCGGCACCGGCAGGCACCATTCCTGTAGTGCTGGGTGCTGGCTGGCCGGGCGTGCTGCTGCACGAGGCGGTGGGTCACGGTCTGGAAGGCGATTTCAACCGCCGTGGAACGTCGGTGTTCAGTGGCCAAATGGGGCAGTTGGTGGCCTCTGAGCTGTGTACCGTCGTGGATGATGGCACCATCGAAGGGTTGCGCGGCTCGCTGGCCGTTGATGATGAAGGCGTACCGGGGCAGTACAATGTATTGATTGAAAACGGTATTTTGAAAGGCTACATGCAGGATAAACTCAATGCGCGTCTGATGGGCGTGGCGCCTACCGGGAATGGTCGTCGTGAGTCTTATGCACATCTGCCGATGCCGCGTATGACCAATACCTATATGCTGGCAGGCAAGTCGACCCCGCAGGATATTATCGAAAGCGTGGAGTACGGTCTGTATGCGCCGAACTTCGGCGGTGGTCAGGTGGATATTACCTCGGGTAAATTTGTTTTCTCCACCTCTGAAGCTTATCTGATTGAAAACGGTAAGGTGACGAAGCCGGTGAAAGGCGCAACGCTGATCGGTTCCGGTATTGAAGCGATGCAACAGATTTCAATGGTGGGTAATGACCTGGCGCTGGATAAAGGCGTTGGCGTCTGCGGTAAAGAGGGCCAGAGCCTGCCTGTTGGCGTGGGTCAGCCTACGCTGAAGCTGGATAAACTCACCGTCGGTGGTACCGCCTGACGTTGACCCAGGGCGAGGCGTGCCTCGCCCCTACGGTTTCTGCTTTCTGCATAGTGTGCGTTATGTGCGAAACTCCTGATAAATCTCCGCCACCTTATCGAAATACGCGATCAGATAGTTAATGCACACCTGCACCTTTAGCGGCAATTTGTCTTTCTGGGTGTATACCGCATAGACCGGGCGCGGCACCGATTGATAATGCGCGAACAGGATTTCCACTTTCCCGGCATTAATCTCATCAATAATCCACATCAGCGGCACATAGGCGATACCGGTGCCGGATTTCAGCCAGCGGATCAGTGTCTGTGAGTCATTGGTGGCAAAGCGGCCCTGAGGCGAGAGACGAATCGATGTGCCTTCCGGTGAGGTCAGCTCAAAGTCGTTATCCACGCGTACGCTGTATTCGAGCCACGAAAAGTTGCTGATGTCTGACGGTTTTTCCGGCGTCCCATTCTGCGCGAGATAGCTTTTCGCGGCACATACCACCATCGGCATGGAACCCAGCCGCGTTGAAAACAGACTGGAATCCTGCAATGCACCAACACGGATCACCAGGTCCAGCCCGTCCGCGATAAGATCCGGTGCCGGAATTCCCGTCACCAGGTTAACGGTCAGTCCCGGATACTCCTTCAGCATCTCTTCGGTCATCGGGGCCAGTAAATTCTGCGACATGGTAGAAGAACTGCCGATGCGCAGTGTGCCAACCGGCGTATTATTAAATGCCCACAGTTGTTCATGCACCTGCTGCGCCTCCGACATCATGCGACGGCAGCCCTGAAAGTAGATCTTACCGGCCTCGGTCAGCCCCAGGCTGCGCGTACTACGATTAAGCAGCTTCACCTGGAGTTCATTTTCCAGCCTGGCGACAATCTGGCTAACGGCCGATACACTTAACTGCATCTGTTGTGCTGCTGCGGTAAATGAACCCAGTTCAACGACTTTGGCGAAAACGGTCATGCCCTTCAGTCTTTCCATTATTAACCCTGGCTTAAAAGTGATTTAGATCACATTTGGTAGATAACTTATAGTCAGGCGCGTTACTATAGTCATGTCAGGTTATCGACCTGTCGCCCCGCGTGTGACAAATGCTGCCCCTGAATAGACTATTATTCAATTGGCTTTGGTGCTGATTAGCGTCTGACTGTCTCCCTGTCAGCTGATCACCTTTTGCATACATATCTCTCAGTAAACCCTGAGAGGAGCGGGTTGTGGCAGCGAATTACCTGGTACAGTATCAACAAGGATAAATGATGAGTGTACTTCCGGTTGTCGTGGTGTTCGGGATGTCATTCCCACCCATTTTTTTTGAAATAATTGTGTCGCTGATCGTGTTCTGGCTGGTCCGCCGTCTGATCACGCCGACCGGGATCTATGATCTGGTCTGGCATCCGGCACTGTTTAATACTGCATTGTACTGCTGCCTGTTCTATCTGGTATCCCGATTGTTCGTCTGAGGTCATAGTGAAAGCTCTAACAAGAAAAATTGCCCGTTTCGCCATTACCCTGCTGCTGGTGATCATCGCGATTGTCCTGATTTTCCGCGTCTGGGTGTTTTATACCGAATCCCCGTGGACGCGTGACGCCAAATTCACCGCTGATGTTGTGGCGATTGCGCCTGATGTCAGCGGCCTGATCACCGACGTTCGCGTCCGTGATAACCAGCTGGTGCAGAAAGACCAGGTGTTGTTCACCATCGACCAGCCGCGTTACCAGAAAGCGCTGGAAGAGGCGGAAGCGGATGTTGCCTACTACCAGGCGGTGCTGAGTGAAAAGCGCCGTGAAGCTGCGCGTCGTAATCAGCTAGGCATCTCGGCCATGTCGCGTGAAGCGATTGACCAGGCCAACAGTGATTATCAAACCACGGAACACCAGCTGGCGAAAGCCGTCGCCACCCGGGACCTGTCGAAGCTGGACCTGGAACGTACCACGGTAAAAGCACCCGCAGCGGGCTGGATCACCAACCTGAATGTTTACACGGGTGAGTTTATTACCCGCGGTTCAACGTCGGTGGCGCTGGTGAAGCAGAACTCCTTCTATGTGCTGGCCTACCTGGAAGAGACCAAACTGGATGGCATCCGTCCGGGTTATCGTGTCGAAATTACACCGCTGGGCAGCAACCATGTCCTGCATGGCTCGGTCGACAGTGTGGCCGCTGGTGTAACCAACAGCAGCAGTACGGTTGATGGTAAAGGGATGGCGACGATTGACTCCAACCTTGAGTGGGTACGTCTGGCACAGCGTGTGCCGGTGCGAATTCACCTTGACCAGCAGCCGGGTAACCTCTATCCGTCGGGTACCACGGCGACCGTAGTGGTCACAGGCGCGCAAGACCGTCAGGATAAAGATATGTCACCGCTGATGAAGCTGATGCATCGCCTGCGCGAGTTTGGTTGAGGCGGGGCGAATGATGCAGTGGTATCGTCTGCGCTTTCCCATCAAACTGACTTTTGCCATTTTACTGGCGCTGTTTGTCGGCTTTGAATTTAACCTGGAAACTCCGCGCTGGGCGGTGATGACGGCAGCTATCGTTGCCGGGGGCACCGCTTTTGCCGCCGGGGGCGACCCCTTCTCCGGTGCGTTGCGCCATCGCGGCATGTTGCGCATTATCGGCACCTTTATTGGCTGCATTGCTGCCGTGGTGATCATGGTGGCCACCATTCGTGCGCCCGTAGTGATGTTGTTGCTGTGCTGCATCTGGGCGGGTGTCTGCGTGTGGGTTTCTTCACTGATGAAGGTGGAAAACTCTTATGCACTGGGCCTGGCGGGCTACACCGCGCTGATTATCGTGGTCAGCGTGGATGCTAACGGCTCGCTGCTGCTGGCCCCGCAGTTTGCCGTTGAGCGCTGTAGTGAAATCATTATCGGTATTGTCTGCGCTATTCTGGCTGACATGCTGTTCTCACCGCGTTCGATTAAACAGGATATTGATCGGGAAATTGATGCTCTTCTGGTTGAGCAGTACCGGTTGATGCAGCTCTGCGTGTCACATGCGGACAAAGATGAGGTTGATAAATGCTGGGCGGGGCTGGTACGCCGCACCACCGCGCTGAACGGTATGCGCACCCATCTGATGATGGAGTCAGGGCGCTGGCAGAAAGTGGATCGCCGTCTGCGCGTATTGAATACCCTGTCGCTGACGTTGATTACCCAGGCCTGTGAAACCTTCCTTATCCAGAACACCCGGCAAGAATATGTTCCTTCCCAGTTTCATCTGTTCTTCGAAAAGCCGGTTAATAATATTGCGGATATCCATAAGCGGATGAAAGTGATGCGCAGGGTGATTACCGCCAGCGGCAGTAAAAATACGCCGACGACCATTCGCACCTGGGTGGGGGCGGCAAGTCGCTATCTGCTGCTGCTGAAAGGGATCCACACCAATAGCCGTATCAGCCGCATAGAAGAAGATCTCCTGAATGCGGAACCCGTAGTCAAAATGCGTTCGGCTGAAAACCGTCATGCGTTGGTTAACGGCTTACGTACGTTTGTCGCGATTGCCGTTGGTTCACTCTTCTGGCTGTGGACCGGTTGGACCTCCGGCAGCGGTGCGATGGTGATGCTGGCAGTGATTACCTCACTGGCGATGCGCACGCCCAACCCGCTCATGGTCGCCAAAGACTTTCTCTACGGCATGATTGTCGCTATTCCTCTGGGGTCACTGTATTACATGGTGGTGATGCCAAATACCCAGCAAAGTATGCTGCTGTTATGCATCGCTCTGGGTATCATCGCGTTTATCTGCGGCATTCTGATCCAGCGGCGGCAGATCGGTACGCTGGGGGCGCTGGTGGGGACCATTAATATCCTGACACTGGATAATCCGATGAAGTTTGAAGTCAGCTTGTTTCTCGACAGTGCGCTCGGCCAGGCGATCGGCTGCTTTGTTGCCTTGCTGGTGATCCTGCTGATACGCGATACCTCGAAAGCACGCGTCGGACGGACGCTACTTAATCGCCTGATGTATGCTGCGGTCTCTGCGCTGACGACTAACCCGGCACGGCGTAAAGAGAACCACTTGCCTGCGCTCTATCAGCAACTCTTTATGCTGCTGAATATCTTCCCCGGTGACATCGACAAATACCGGCTGGCGCTGACGCTGATCATTGGTCATCAACGTATGCGTGATGCCGATGTGCCCGTAAATGCCGATCTCTCTGCGTTCCACAAGCAGATGCGCCATACCGCTGACCGGGTTATCTCCTCCAGCAGTGAAATTAAAAAACGCCATTACTTTGAACGCTTGCTGGCAGAGTTTGAGATCTATCAGCAAAAGCTGGAACAGTATGACGCCCCGATCGGTGTGACCGAGCCGGTTGCACGACTGGCTGCGATGCTGAAAAAATATCAGAATACCCTGATCGAGATTTGATCACCTCGCTGACAGCATCCGCTGTCAGCGCTTTTCCTTGCCTGATTCCTTTCTCTGATGCCACTCCGTCATAAAACGACCGTCATTTGCCATCTATACTTATTGCCAGGCAAATGAAAACCGTATCAGGAGACAACGATGGCCCTCTCAACGCTTAAGGATAACGAACTGTTTCAGACTGGCTTTCTGGTCAATGGCCGCTGGCAGCAGGCGACGAGCACCTTTGACGTGCTCAACCCCGCGACCGGGGAAGTGATTGCTCAGGTGGCAAAAGCGGGCAAAACAGAAACTGAGCAGGCCATTGCGGCAGCGGCAGCGGCTTTCCCGGGCTGGCGTGCCCAGACCGCCAAACAACGCGCTGAAATTCTGCAACGCTGGTATCAGCTTATCCTTGAAAACAAAGCCTGGCTGGGGCGTCTGATGACCGCCGAACAGGGTAAACCATTAAAAGAGGCAGAGGGCGAGGTGGAGTATGCTGCCAGCTTCATTCAGTGGTTTGCTGAACAGGCGAAGCGTGCGAATGGTGAAATCATTCCTCCGGCAAAGCCGGGCAGCCGCATTCTTGCCACGCGTGAACCTGTTGGGGTGGTTGCCGCCATTACACCGTGGAATTTCCCCATGGCCATGCTGACTCGCAAACTGGGTCCGGCGCTGGCTGCTGGCTGTACCGGCGTGATCAAACCCGCTAATAACACGCCGCTTTCTGCCTTCGCCTTGCTGGCGCTGGCGAAAAAAGCGGGCGTGCCCGATGGCGTTCTGAATGCAGTCGCCGGCGATACGCAGGCGATCAGTGATGCCATTATGGCGAGCAATCAGGTGCGGAAAATCTCCTTTACCGGTTCCACACAAGTTGGCAAGTTGCTGATGCGCAATGCGGCCGAGACGCTGAAAAAGGTTTCAATGGAGCTGGGGGGCAACGCACCCTATATCGTCTTTGACGATGCGGATATTGATGCGGCGGTGAAAGGGGCGATTGCTAATAAATTCCGTAATGCCGGGCAGGTCTGCGTCAGCGTGAATCGCTTCTTTATCCATAACCGTGTTTACGATCGCTTCGTTAGTCAACTGGCGGAGGAAGTGAAAAAGCTGAAGGTGGGTAACGGAATGGAAGAGGGCGTGGTGATCGGGCCGCTAATAGACGCCTCCGCGCTTAAAAAAGTCGAAGAACATGTTAACGATGCCGTGGCACAAGGCGGCAGGCTGGTGACCGGTGGTGCGCGTCATGCGCTGGGGGGGAATTTCTGGCAACCCACCGTGATTGCGGAAGCGAATGAAACCATGAAACTGGCCCATGAAGAGACCTTCGGTCCGGTGGCCGCGTGCTTCCGTTTTGATACGGAAGAAGAGGTCGTCCGCCGGGCGAATGATACCGAGTTTGGTCTGGCCGCCTACTTTTATACACAAAATCTGCAGCGGGTATTCCGCGTCTCTGCCGCGCTGGAAAGTGGCATGGTGGGAGTGAATGAGTGTGCGGTCTCTACTGAGTTGGCGCCGTTCGGTGGCGTCAAAGCCTCCGGTCTGGGGCGGGAAGGTTCGGTTCTGGGGCTTGAGGAGTTTATGGAAGTCAAAGCCCTGCATATTGGTGGGCTGTAGCCCTACGCCCGGTTGTGTGTCCTGCGGAGCAGCCAGCATGAGAAAAGAGAGTTTCGATTTTAATGTGATTGTCGACCAGGCGCATTTCTACCGCCAGTTCAGTGAACGGTTTGCATTAACGGCGAGTGTGATAAGCGATTTGGATAGCCTGTGGGATGCCATCATTCAGCCGCAGGTGCCGCTACCGCTGGAGATTGAGTTTATCCATCTGGGAAGTGGTCAGAAACGACGATATGGCGCACTGATTTTGCTCTTTGATGAAGCGGAAGAGGAACTTGAGGGCCAGCTCCGCTTTAACGTCAGGTAAAAAGGGCAAAAAAAGGGCCCCGGCGAACGGGGCCAAAAAGGTCGTCTGGCCTGCCCATCATGGGCAGTGCATTGACGAGGAATTACTTATAGAGCTCGGCGGTGGCGTGCCAGCTGTCCTGATTACGTGCTTCAATAATGCGATAAGCACTGGCACCTTCACGATCGGCTTTTTGTGACAGCTGCTGACGAATATCCGACGGTGTACCCGCCACGCCACTCAACGTAATTGTCCCCGCAGATTGCAGATTTTCAGCCTGTTGGCTGTTGACCAGCTGTGCAGCAGATGCGCCAAAGCTGACGACAGAAAACAGACCCAATGCAGCGATGGTTGTTTTAATTTTCATGATTAATCTCCTCATTGTGACCAACAACCTGCGGATTCAACATCATGACCGCAGTCATGTCACGGATGGGTGCAGCAGCACCCGATACGGTGTTATTTATACAGTTCAGCGGTGGCGTGATAGTTACCGTCGTTACGTGCTTCGATGACACGGTAAGAGGTTGCGCCCTGCTGGTCCGCTTTCTCTGACAGCGCATGACGGATATCCATTGGCGTTCCGTCGATACCGCTGACGCTTACGGTGCCGACAGATTGCAGGTTCTGGCTGGCGACCTGCTCATTGGTCACCAGATTCGCGGCGCTGGCGCCGAATGACAGAACAGAAGCAAGACTCAATGCAGCGATGGTAAAAGTGGTTTTCATGATGATGACTCCAGAATTAGGGTTTCGCGGTAACCGAAAGGGCTTAAAAGCGTTTTTTATACTTGGGGTTACCGTATTTCATTAATTAATTAACTAATAAATAGACGTCCAGGTGACTGACTGAATTATTTGTACAATTCCGCTGTCGCGTGCCAGTTACCGTTCTCATAGTCTTCGATAACGCGGTAAGCGCTGGCGCCTTTCTCAGTTGCTTTATTATTCAGAGCCTGATGGATATCCATCGGCGATCCGGCGACACCGCTGACGCTAATGACGCCGATAGATTGCAGATTCTTAGCCTGATCGGCGTTAACAGATTCAGCGGCAAAAGAACCAAATGACAGCGCAGATAACACGCTCAATGCAGCAATAGTAGTTTTAACGTTCATGATATTTTCCTCGTCAACTGTTTTTATCTTTTTACGTACTGTGATTTGCATCACGAAAACAAGTATAGATCTAATAACGTAAAAAATTAATAGCACGCTAATAATTTTTTGTTGGGATTCTTCTGGCGTTATGGCATTTTTAATAACCAGCCGTTATAAAAAACGCTTATATTTTACCCGCCCCCTGTTAAATACGTGTAAAAACATCGCACTGCGTGACATTAGCGATTTGTGCGCTTATTAGGGGTTGATCACATTGCTGAAAGAATTTTTGGCAGTGGTAGCCGCAAGGAGCCGGGTGAGAAGGGAGTGGGATATTCTGCTGTTGGTTGTTTTATCAGGGAAATAAAAAAGGGCCGATCAGTATCAGCCCTAAGTAAAATGCATGGACAGCGGGTGTTGCCGCCAGGTTAACGCCAGTGGTGCCTTATAACTCTTGCTCGAAGAGAACCAGCACCGCATCGTAGAGTTGCTTCACCGAGAAGGCGCGTGCAGGCGTAATAAAGATGGTGTCATCTCCGGCGATGGTTCCAAGAATACCTTCTGCTTTACCCAGTGAATCCAGCAGGCGTGCAATCAACTGTGCGGCACCCGGGCTGGTGTGAATCACAACCAGTGCATCGTTAAAGTCGATATCCAGTACCAGGTTTTTTAGCGGACTGGTGGTGGTCGGCACGCCCAGTTCTGCTGGCAGGCAGTAAACCATCTCCATTTTTGCATTGCGCGTGCGCACTGCGCCGAACTTCGTCAGCATACGTGACACTTTCGACTGATTGATATTCTCGAAGCCTTCTTCTTGCAGTGCGCTGACAATCTCGCCCTGCGAGCTGAATTTTTCTTCCTTGAGTAAGGCTTTGAATGCCTTGATCAGGTCTTCTTGTTTTGATGGGTTACGCATAGGTTACCGATAAAAGGGGGTTATCAAGGGATACCCTCAGCGGGATATTACATTAATATGCAATAAAATGAATGTTTATGCAAATGAGAAATCGGGCGCGGAGCCATTCAAGGCCGTCTCCGCAACAGTTTACCAAATTTTATCGGCGAAAAAAAACGTGCTGACGCCGTGCTGAAATGCGCACTTTGTGAACACTTTGTTATAATGTTGAGGTTGTTCCACAACGCGCTAAAGGTGTAATGTAACGCCCAATCACGATGTATTTGTATACTGATTTCCCGGCACATGTAATGTTCAAAAAATAATAAGGAGTTTAGGATGAAAGTTGCGGTCCTCGGTGCAGCAGGTGGTATTGGTCAGGCTTTGGCCCTCCTGCTTAAAACTCAGCTTCCGGCAGGCTCAGAACTCTCCCTCTATGATATCGCTCCGGTTACCCCCGGTGTCGCGGTTGATTTAAGCCATATCCCTACAGCAGTCAAAATTGAAGGTTTCAGCGGTGAAGATGCGACTCCTGCGCTTAAGGGTGCTGACGTAGTGCTGATTTCTGCTGGTGTTGCACGTAAACCTGGTATGGATCGTTCAGATCTTTTCAACGTAAATGCCGGCATTGTGCGTAATCTGATTGAGCAGGTCGCCTCAACCAGCCCAAAAGCACTGATTGGTATCATCACAAACCCGGTCAATACCACGGTAGCGATTGCTGCTGAAGTGCTGAAGAAAGCAGGTGTTTACGACAAAAATAAACTTTTTGGTATCACGACCCTCGATATCATTCGTTCGAACACATTTGTTGCTGCCTTGAAAGGCAAGCAGCCTGAAGAACTCAATGTGCCGGTGGTTGGTGGACACTCCGGCGTGACGATCCTGCCATTGCTGTCGCAGATCCCTGGCGTGACATTTACCGAGCAGGAAGCCGCTGAACTGACGAAACGTATTCAGAATGCGGGTACTGAAGTGGTCGAGGCAAAAGCGGGTGGCGGCTCTGCAACTTTGTCGATGGGCCACGCGGCTGCGGTCTTTGGTTTGTCTCTGGTGCGTGCTCTGAAAGGCGAAAGCAACATTGTTGAATGTGCTTATGTTGAAGGAGATGGCGAGTATGCGCGTTTCTTCTCACAGCCGTTGCTGCTGGGCAAAAACGGTATTGTCGAACGTCGTCCGATCGGTGCACTGAGTGCGTTTGAACAGCAGTCGCTGGATGGCATGCTGGACACGCTGAAGAAGGATATTACTCTCGGCGAAGAGTTCGTTAAGTAACTTACCCCTTCATATATGGCACCCGTAACGGTGCTGTTCACCCCGGCTCTGTCCGGGGTGGATGTCTGTCAAACTACTGCGTCTGATTCTCTTCCGGGTATTCCTGAACCGTGACTGGCAGCGTCATCTTTTTACCCTCACGGCTGATTTCTACGTTAATCACCGTTCCCGGGCGTATTTCCGCCACCTGATCCATCGTTTCCAGCGGTGAAGCCGCCTGAACGTTGTTGACCCGGGTAATCGTGTCATTGACATGAATACCGGCAATATCGGCGGGCCCACCAGCTTTAACATAGGTAACGACGATACCCTGAAGCTGAGGGTGCTCTATTCCTGTCTCCAGCCCACTGGAGCGTCGGAATTCCTGGCCCGTGATACCGATATAGCCACGGATCACCCGACCATCGCGGATCAGCTTTTCCATCACCTTAGTCGCCAGTTTGGTGGGGATAGCAAACCCCAGCCCTTCCGGTGTTTCACCGTTGCTACTTTTATCAAACGATAGCGTATTAATCCCCATCAGTTCACCCAGAGAATTAATCAGCGCACCGCCAGAGTTGCCACGGTTAATCGAGGCATCTGTTTGCAGGAAATCCTGATGACGGGAAGGGCTGAGGCCAACGCGCCCCGTGGCACCGATAATGCCCTGGGTGACGGTTTGTCCGATGTTGTAGGGGTTACCAATCGCCATTACCAGGTCGCCAACGTGTGCGACTCGTTGCGGGTTGATGGGGATCACCGGCAAACTGGAGGCATTGATTTTCAGCACGGCCAGGTCGGTCAGCGTATCTGACCCGACCAGCATGGCTTCAAAGGAGCGTCCATCCTGCAGATTAACGATAATCTGACTGGCATCATTAATCACATGTTTATTGGTCAGGATATAGCCACGAGGATCCATTATTACGCCTGAGCCCAGGACATCTGTTGAGCCGCTGGCGCTGTGGTTATAGACATAGACCACGGCAGGTGCCGCGCGGCGGACCCCGGCATTGTAACTGACAGGTTCTTCACTGGTGGTGCTGGTACTGGAGCTGGAGCGCGGCAACAGGTCGCCCCCAAGCCTGAGGCTCGGTACGGCTACCAGAAGAATACCGGCCACAATCAGGCCAAAGATCACTGAACGCAAAATTTTAAGAAACATGGTCTTAAGCGGTGAATGAAAGAACGACTGGCAGAATAGCATGAGTTACGCAGACACAGTAGCCCGTGTCTGCGCAAGAGGGTTAAGGCAGGAGCAGGTAGATATTCTCTTCACCGCGCATCACGCTCAGTGCCAGTAGCGGTGGTTTTGCTTCCAGCAGTTTACGCAGTTCGGCCAGGTTCTGAACTGGCGTACGGTTGACGCCAACAATCACATCGTCTTTCTGCAGACCAAACTGGGCGGCGGGAGTCGATTTCTCAACCTCATCGACTTTCACCCCTTTGGTGCCGTCTTTGGCCGCTCCATCACTGAGTGTCGCGCCCTGTAAAGCTGGCGTTGTCAGCTCTGCGCCAGCGCTACTCTGGGTGCTGTTATCCAGCTTCACCGTTACGGTGAGTGGCTTAGCATCACGTAACAGGCCGATCTTCACATCCTGGCCCGGCGGGGTGGTGCCGATTTTCACCCGCAGTTCCGCAAAGTTGGCGATGGCTTTACCGTCGACGCTGGTAATGATGTCACCGGCTTTGATGCCTGCTTTGGCCGCGGCGGACTGGGGTAATACTTCGTTGACGAAAGCGCCACGTTGAACGTCGACATTAAAGGCTTTCGCCATCTCAGCGGTCATCTCGGTGCCTTTGATTCCCAACTGGCCACGCTTAACTTCGCCAAACTGCATCAACTGCTGTGCAAGGCCCATCGCCATATTACTGGGGATAGCAAAGCCAATGCCGATATTGCCGCCGCTGGAGGCCAGAATAGCCGTGTTCAGGCCGATCAGTTCACCATTGAGATTCACCAGCGCTCCACCGGAGTTACCCCGGTTGATGGCCGCATCGGTCTGGATAAAGTTTTCCAACCCTTCCAGGTTCAGCCCACTGCGCCCCAGGGCAGAGACAATTCCTGAGGTGGCGGTCTGACCCAGTCCAAACGGATTACCGATCGCAACGGCAAAATCCCCGACTTTAAGCTGGTCAGAGTCGGCAATTTTAACTTGCGTTAGCTTCGTGGCGCCATTGAGCTGGATGAGCGCAATATCGGTCTGCTCATCGTGGCCAACCAGTTTGGCATCGAACTCGCGGCCGTCGCTCAGCTGCACGCTGATTTTGTCTGCGCCGTTAACCACGTGGTTATTGGTCAGCACGTAACCTTTTGCCGCATCAATGATCACACCTGACGCCAGTCCTTCAAACTCTTGTGATTTTTCGTCACCTTGTGCACCATCCTGGCCGTTCTGTTCGAAGAAGCGCTTTAACTGCTCGGGGATCTGTTGCTGTTTGCTGTCGCTCTCGGTTCCCTCAACGTGAACGCTGACCACGGCAGGCAGAACTTTTTCCAACATCGGTGCCAGGCTCGGCAACGGTTGTCCCTGAATCTGGGAAGGCAGCGATGCCTGGGTCGCAGGGACCACGGCCAGATTGACGCCAATACTTAATGCCAGTGCGCTTAACAGAAATGATTTCTTCTTCATCGGGACTCAGCTCTCGCTACCAGGGGAATAAATAAAGGTGTACCCGGAATTGCAGGCTATATGTTGAGTGATACAGGTATGACCGTTCAGAAACGAGAGGGTGCCAGGCACCCCCAATAAAAATTATTTGGCAGCGCGATCGCCACGCAGCAGGCCAGAAGCGCTGTCCGGGTAATCACGCGGCATTTGCACTGGCACCTGATCGTTATCCGCTTCGGATTCGGTCAGCTGATAGGCAAACGGGTTTTTTTCACCCGGCAGGTTTGGCAGCAAGTCGTTCGACCCTTTCGCCATATGCTGATACAGCTGGCGATAGTCGCGAGCCATATTGTCCAGCAGCTCTGCGCTGTGGGCAAAATGATTCGTCAGCTCTTCACGATAGTCAGCCAGCTCGGCTTTACTCTTTTCCAGTTCATACTGCAGGCTGCGTTGCTCACGCAGTTTCTTATTGCCGAAACGCATGGCGACCGCACCAATAATAATCCCAACCACTAACCCAATAAGCGCATATTCCCAGGTCATAATAACTCCCATATTGTCTTCGTTGTTCCGTAGGGCCTTTCCAACTCATACCCGCCACTATAACCGCTAATCTCACGGAAGTGGAATCCTGCGGCAGCTTCGCTTAGTGTAGAACGACTTTTTTTTCGACAATCAACCACCCGGCAAGACCATTTTTCAGGGAATGTGACAACATTATGCAAACGATGTCTCCTCTGGCGCTGTATCAGCAGGCGCTGGAAAACGGCGAGTATCAGGCCGATGACGTACAACGTGCCGCGATGACCCGCTTAGACGGTATCTATCAGGCATTAACCCGTATCAGCCCGCCCGCATCCGCTGCCAGCGGTGGGTTATTCGGTAAGCTTAATAAGCTGCTGGGAAAAAGTAAAAATGATGTTCAGACACCTGCGCGTGGTCTGTATATGTGGGGCGGCGTTGGGCGTGGCAAGACCTGGCTAATGGATATGTTTTTTCGGGCTATTCCTGGCGAGCGCAAGCAGCGACTGCACTTCCACCGCTTTATGCTGCGGGTGCATCAGGAGTTGACCGAGTTGCAGGGCCAAAGTGATCCGTTACAAATCGTTGCCGATCGCTTTAAAGCCGAAACGGACCTGCTGTGTTTTGATGAGTTTTTTGTCTCAGATATCACCGATGCCATGCTGCTTGGCACACTGATGGAAGCGCTATTCAGTCGGGGTATTACGCTGGTTGCGACATCAAACATTCCCCCGGACGATCTCTATCGTAACGGTTTGCAACGGGCACGTTTTATGCCTGCCATTGAGATGATTAAACAGCATTGTGAAATCATGAATGTGGATGCGGGGATTGATTATCGCCTGCGCACGCTGACGTCTGCACACCTGTGGATGACGCCGTTGGGTGAAGAGACGTCAAAAGAGATGGAACGGATGTTTGTCGCGCTGGCGGGTAAGCCGCGGGAACATCATGAGCCGCTCGAGATTAACCATCGTCAGCTGCCGACGCTGGGAATGGCAGAAGGCGTGCTGGCGATGAGTTTTCTTACGTTATGTGGGGAAGGACGTAGCCAGCATGACTATATTGAACTGTCGCGCCGCTTCCACAGCGTATTGCTGTATGATGTGCCGGTGATGATTTACAAGACTGAAGACCAGGCTCGACGTTTCCTGGCGTTGGTGGATGAATTCTACGAGCGTCATGTGAAGCTGGTGGTCTCGGCAGAAACATCACTTTATGAGATTTACCAGGGTACGAGGCTGAAGTTCGAGTACCAGCGCTGTGTCTCCCGCTTACAAGAGATGCAGAGCGAAGAGTACCTGCGGCTGCCGCATTTACCCTGAGCCTCTCATTACGGTGACGTGATGGTAATTTTATCGTAGAAAACGTTCGCTCTTTGCGTGCGAGTTCTCTATAATCTTGCGACCCCACGTTACAGCAAAGGTTTTTTTCCCAAAACTCTTTGTGTTCCAGTAACTCTATCCGAAGGGGTGGGCTTGCTGGTCAAGATGGTCGTGTGAGCTCCAACCGTTTATTCAAGCGTTTGGGATTTCACCAACGTGTAACTTAATTTGGGTAAGCTTTTAGATGAAAACTTTTACAGCTAAGCCAGAAACCGTCCAACGTGACTGGTATGTTGTTGACGCAACAGGCAAAACCTTAGGTCGTTTAGCGACCGAACTGGCTCGTCGTCTGCGCGGTAAGCACAAAGCGGAATACACTCCGCACGTCGATACTGGTGATTACATCATCGTTCTGAACGCTGAGAAAGTTGCCGTAACCGGTAACAAGCGTACTGACAAGATTTATTACCATCACACCGGCTTCGTCGGTGGTATCAAGCAAGCGACCTTCGAAGAGATGATTGCTCGCCGTCCTGAGCGTGTGATTGAAATCGCGGTTAAAGGCATGCTGCCAAAGGGCCCGCTGGGCCGTGCTATGTACCGTAAACTGAAAGTTTACGCGGGCAACGAGCACAACCATGCGGCACAGCAACCGCAAGTTCTTGACATTTAATCGGGATTACAGGCAATGGCTGAGAATCAAAACTACGGCACTGGTCGCCGCAAAAGCTCTTCCGCACGCGTCTTCATTAAGCCGGGTAGCGGTAACATCGTTATCAACCAGCGTTCTTTAGAACAGTACTTCGGTCGCGAAACTGCCCGCATGGTAGTTCGCCAGCCGCTGGAACTTCTGGACATGGTAGGTAAATTTGATCTGTACATCACTGTTAAAGGTGGTGGTATCTCTGGTCAGGCTGGTGCGATCCGTCATGGTATCACACGCGCTCTGATGGAGTACGACGAGTCACTGCGTGGCGAACTGCGTAAAGCAGGCTTCGTTACTCGTGATGCTCGTCAGGTTGAACGTAAGAAAGTCGGTCTGCGTAAAGCACGTCGTCGTCCTCAGTTCTCCAAACGTTAATTTTTTCTGCTCAGGCAGAATCGATTATCGGAAAACCCGGTGCCTGGCGCCGGGTTTTTTATTTTCTTCTAGTGCAAAAAGCGCGAAACACACACCGCTTTACCATTTTCCCCTGCAATTCCGTCTGCGACCCCCCACAAGCTGACTAAAATCTGGTAGACTATGTGTCACTTTGTGCCCATTGGCCGGGCAATGACGCGTGTATCCTGTGTACCAGGAATCGGTCAATCTTCGGGCTGGTGGCAATGATGAGTCGCCACGTGGATGGCTATTCGCAGTAATTTTCTCGATAAACTTGGAGGTTTACATGGCTGTCGCTGCCAACAAACGTTCGGTAATGACGCTGTTTTCTGGTCCGACTGACATTTTCAGCCACCAGGTACGCATTGTACTGGCTGAGAAGGGTGTTAGTGTCGAGATCGAGCAGGTTGAAACGGATAACCTGCCGCAGGATCTGATCGACCTCAACCCGTACCGTACCGTACCCACCCTCGTTGATCGCGAGCTGACGCTGTATGAATCGCGCATCATCATGGAATATCTGGACGAGCGTTTCCCGCATCCACCATTGATGCCGGTGTACCCGGTAGCGCGTGGTGAAAGCCGCCTGATGATGCACCGCGTCGAGCAGGACTGGTACAGCCTGATGCGTAAAGTTGAAAACGGTACCGCGCAGGAAGCTGAAGCGGCACGTAAGCAACTGCGTGAAGAGCTGCTGGCAATCGCTCCGCTGTTCGCACGTACGCCGTTCTTTATGAGCGAAGAGTTCAGCCTGGTTGACTGCTATCTGGCTCCGCTGTTGTGGCGTTTACCGCAGATGGGTATTGAGCTGATTGGTGCGGGTTCAAAAGAGCTGAAAGGCTATATGACGCGTGTCTTCGAGCGTGATTCCTTCCTGGCTTCCCTGACTGAAGCAGAACGTGAAATGCGCCTGCATACGCGGGGCTGATTACGATGGAAATGTCCCAACTTACCGCACGTCGTCCTTATTTGCTGCGCGCTTTTTATGAGTGGTTGCTCGACAACAATCTTACGCCGCATCTGGTCGTCGACATTAATTTGCCCGGCGTGATGGTGCCCCTGGAATACGCCCGCGATGGTCAGATCGTTCTGAACATTGCGCCGCGTGCTGTGGGCAATCTTGAGTTGGGCAATGATGAAGTTCGCTTCAGCGCCCGTTTTGGCGGTGTTCCTCGTCAGGTTTCCGTGCCATTAGCGGCGGTACTGGCGGTTTACGCCCGTGAAAACGGCGCGGGTACCATGTTCGAACCTGAACCGGCGTATGACGAAGCGGGTGAATTCGAGGCATCTGGCGGGCAGGATGTTGCCCCGGAAACGGTGATGTCGGTGATCGATGGTGATCGTCCCGATGACAGCGTTTCTGACGATGAGGGCCCTGATGATGAGCCGCCTCCGCGCGGTGGTCGTCCGGCGCTTCGCGTTGTGAAATAAAAAACGGGCCTGATGGCCCGTTTTTTTTATCCCTGTCTCTGGAGCGAACCGATGTTACGGTTCGCCTCACTTCTCTTAATAGACATCGCGCAGGTAGCGTTTTTCTTTCTTCAGCTGATCGACGTAATCTGCTGCACGTTCCGCAGACATCCCACCAAACTGAGTAATCACCTGATAAAGCGCCTTATCGACGTCTTTAGCCATGCGTGAAGCATCGCCACAGACATAGAAGTAAGCCCCTTCTTCTAACCAGGCAAACAGCTCTGCACCCTGTTCCAGCATGCGAGTCTGCACGTAGATTTTCTCAGCCTGATCGCGTGAGAAGGCTAAGTCCAGGCGCGTCAGTAAACCACTTTCCTGCCAGGTATTCAGTTCATCCTGATAGATATAGTCGTGTTCCTGATGCTGATCGCCGAAGAACAACCAGTTTTTGCCTTTAGCGTTTAACGCTTCACGCTCTTCAAGGAAAGCACGGAACGGGGCAATACCGGTACCTGGGCCAATCATGATCAGCGGAGCATCATTATTGGACGGCACGCGGAACGCTTTATTCGGTGAAATGAAGATCGCAGGTTTTTCACCCCGTTTAACGCGCTCAGCCAGGTAAGTTGAGCAGACGCCATTACGTGCACGGCCTGCGCTGTGATAACGAACGGAAGCGATGGTCAGATGCACCTGATTAGGGTGTGCTTTCTGACTGGACGAAATGGAGTAAGCGCGGTGCTGCAACGGACGCAGCAGGGCAACAAACTCAGGAATACTCAGTGAACGAGTCACATCCAGCTGCAGCAGGTCGAGGGTATCTTTACCCCACAGCCACACACCCAGCGCATCTTTATCGTCATGCTGTAAGACATGACGCAGCTCCTGGTTGGTGGTGTTCTGGCCAACCCATTCGATCAGCTTGCGTGAAGGTTCAGAGATCTCAAACTGGTAGGTCAGCAGGTCGCCCAGACTTCTTTCAAAGCCAGGAACGGGTGTATCGTAGTCTGATTTCAGCTGCGTCAGCAGCAGAGTGACGAGTGCCGGTTCGTTGACCGGGATAACACCCAACGCATCACCCGCTTCGTACTTCAGACCACTGTCGGTCAGATCAAACTCGAAGTGACGAATATCTTTGCCTGAGTTCTCACCGGACAGACGCTTGTTCGTCGCCAGTGCAGCAGCGTAAGGGTTGTTTTTATTGCTGCCAGGGATGACTGGCGCTTCGGGTGCGCTCTCCAGGGCATTACCGCTGCTGCCTGCGCTGGCAGCAAACTGTGGCATGGAGCTGGCGATCCATTCGTTAGACGGCTCTTCATAGTCGATATCGCAGTCGATGCGGTCATAGACACGTTTTGCGCCCAGCTGCTCAAGACGCATATCGATAAATTTACCTGCCTGACAGAAACCGTCGTAGCCTGTATCGCCAATCGCCAGTACCGCAAAGTGCATCTGTTCCAGACGTGGAGCTGTGCTGGCAGAGATAGCCTGCCAGAACAGCTGCGCGTTATCTGGCATTTCACCTTCACCGTAGGTCGAGGTGATCACCAGCACGTGACGCATGGTCGCGAACACGTCGATATCGACTTCGCCCAGACCCTGAACGACAGGCACCAGGCCTTTCGCACGCGCTGCTTTCGCGGCGCTCTGTGCTAATGCTTCCGCATTACCCGTCTGGGAACCAAACAGGATGTGAAGCTGGGTCGTTGCTGCGGAGGCGGCAGAGCCTGCCGCCTGCGGCTGATTTTCCAGCACCAGCAGGCGTGAATGTAAACCAGCAAGGAAGCCTGCCAGCCAAAATTTCTGCTCACCATTAAACGGTGCATCTTCAGGAATATAAGGAATCTTCATCGCTTTTATCTACTCAATCCCGTTTGAATACTCGTTATAGAATATTAGTTTCTGTTCTTATCAATAATCAGGCTAATTTGCCGACTGCGGCAGCCAGTTCAGGCAGTGCAGCACGAGCAAACAGCTCTTCAAAGTCAGGCAGTCGTCCCAGTACTTCTCTGTTGCATGCATCCTGATACATGATCCAACCGTACGTCGCCAGACTGTCCATTGAACGGATGTTACGTTGCGTCAGCGCGGCTTTATAATCGGTCATGCGCTTCGCACCAATCAGGCAGGAAAGCTCTTCATCACTGTAGCTTTCAATGGCCGCGCGACCGTGGCGCTGTAACTTGCTGATCAGCGTGAAATCCTCGGTCATCAGCAGGTTACGTACCGCTTTCTCAACTGCCGGGTCTTCCACTGAAGTACCTTTCGGCAGACGCGAAAGTGCCAGCTGTTGCGCAGAGCTGAGGACGGTGTAGTTGTTTAACAACACCAGCATCTCGGGGGTATCCGTTGCGCCGTAGCCCGGAACCGCACCATTGGCGATGGCTTTACCTTCACGCCATGCCGCTTTAAATTTCGCGACCTGATGACCGGCAAGTGCGGTAGAGAGTTCTTCAAGCAAATCCTTACGGGTTTTCGCTTTCAGAATTTCAGCACCATCCTGATACAGCAACAGGGAACGCGGCATCACGTAAACGAAATGCTGGCTCTCTGTTTCCCAGTGATCAAGCAACCACTGAGCACGCGGAGAAGAGGTCGCTTCCAGATGCCAGTTCAGCATGGTAAGTACCGCTTCTTTATGAACGCGTGCCATCTCGTTGTCATCGGTGATGGAACCCAGCATCACGGAATCACCGGCAGCAGAACCCGCCAGCGTGCCGTACGGGTCGTACTGGTAGGCGAAACCGCCGCTCATGCCATTACCAAACCCAGTACCGTACGTACCAAGGTTAAGCACCGCACCGTTCGTCATATATTCGCAGCAGAAATCACCGACGCCTTCAACAACCGCAGTCGCACCGGAGTTACGCACGGCAAAACGGTCACCCGCCTGGCCTTGTGCGTACAGACGCCCGCCGGTGGCACCGAACAGGGCAAAGTTACCGATCAACACGTTGCCTTCCGCGTCCTGTGAGCCGCCGCCAGGCGACATCACCACAATCTCCCCGCCGCACTGGCCCTTACCCACACCGTCGTTACAGGTGCCGTAATGTTCCAGGCGCATGCCATCGTTACAGAACACGCCGTAGGACTGGCCAGCAGAACCGGAGGTAGAGATAGTGATCGTCGCCGGTGCCAGATAGCGGCGCCCGCGATCGTCCAGCAGCGCGGCCGGAATACGGCTCAAATGCTCAGCGTTCAGTGTATGGTTCAGCAGGCGCTCAATGTCGATAGCCAACTGACCGCCCACGCTCTTGTTACGGTTGTTCAGTGTGATCCCTGCGCCGAGCTTGATCTCAGTGGATCCCTGGCTGACCAGTTGATCGTTCAGCAGATCAATCCAGCCGTTATCCAGCTCAAAATCTTTTTCCAGATAGACCGGACGGGCGATTTTCAGCTCGGGCACTACGGTCAACATGGCACGCAGGTCCAGTTTGCCGACTTCCAGTGGGTGATCCATCAGGTGCAGCAGATCGGAGCGGCCACGGGCTTCGCGCAGTGAACGCAGGCCGAGACGCGCCAGCATTTCACGCACTTCATGCGCAACGTTGATAAAATACTGCGCCAGCTGGCGCGGATCGCCATCAAAGGCTTCGGCATTGGTGGTCAGGCCTGCCGGGCATTTCACGTTACAGTTTTTCGCCATCACACATTTCAGCATCATCAGTGCAGTGGTACCGAACTCGAAACTGTCGCCGCCCAGCAGCGCGGATTTCACCACGTCGCTACCTGTCTGCTGTGCGCCAGAGCAGCGCAGCAGCACTTTTTCACGCAGGCCGTTGGCACACAGCGCCTGATGCACTTCGGCGATGCCGATTTCTGCCACGCGCCCGGTGTATTTCAGGCTGGTGACCGAGGCTGCCCCGGTTCCCCCGGTGTTACCGGCAACGTTGATGACATCGGCACCGGCTTTCGCCACGCCAACGGCAATGGTGCCGATACCTTCAGAGGAAACCAGTTTGACGATGACACGCACACGCGCCGCTTTACAGTCGTGGATCAGCTGCGCCAGATCTTCAATCGAATAGGTGTCATGGTGCGGAGGAGGTGAAACCAGCTCCACGCCCGGTGTACCACCACGTGCCGCCGCGATTTCTACCGTCACTTTGGCTGCCGGTAACTGGCCGCCTTCACCCGGTTTTGCGCCCTGGCCAATCTTGATTTCCAGCTCTTCGAGCATAGGGTCAGCCAGATAGGCGGCCCAGACGCCGAAACGACCGGATGCCAGCTGCTTGATACGTGAAGCACGAATGGTCCCATGGCGTGAGTAGTGTTCACCGCCTTCACCGCAGTTACTCATGCCGCCCACCATGTTGGTGCCGTGAGCAACGGCTTCGTGTGCCGGGGCGACCAGCGCACCGTGGCTCATCGCGCCAGAGGCAAAGGTACGGGTAATTTCGTGAGCGGGCTGCACTTCACTCAATGGCAGTGCCGGAGAGATCGTGAAGATGCGTGACAGATAATCTGCTGCTTTTCCGGTTGCCGTCAGGTGCAGAGCATCCGCCGCCACTTCGACATGCTGAATCGCGTCACCAAAGCGTTTTTTCAGGACGACGGAGAGCGTGGTCAAACGGTCATACTCGCTTTTCAGGCCGACGATGGCATCAGTCAGGCGCAGCGTAAACCGATCGTCGCTGCCTTCTGTCGCTTCACACTCCAGCCCACGCACGGCAAAGCCGTTGTTGACCAGCGAGTAGCGTCCCAGCTTACGGGTGAATTCTGCTTCACTGTCCACGTGCGTTAAGTCTGCCGGCAGGGCGAGAATATCACGCAGGGCCGCCGGGCGACGTTTACGCTCTTCCAGCATCAGGCTGGAGAACTGGCGGTAATCAGCGGTGATGGTGAAGTTATCGATCACCTCATTCGGGATGCGTTCGAAGCTGCTGTCAGTAAAGGACTTCGCTTTGATATTGAAGGCATTATCCAGCTTGGCCAGCGTCATCAGGCGGATAAAATTATCCTCCTCACGGGCTTTGTCGGTAAAGCGGATAGGCTGCTCAGTCATATCGATAAAGGTACGTACGGCAATGGTTCCGTAAGAGTGGCCTGCACCTTCTGCACGCTCTTTAAACAGCCCCAGCAACGGTACGTCAGACTCGCCCTGAATGCGCAGCGCACTCTGGTGCCAGTCAACGGCCATCTGCGCGATGGTGGCAAAGCCAGCGCCGCCCACCGGGGTTTTGATATTCGGGAAATACTTCTTCAGCACGCGATCTTCGGTATCCAGGAAATTCGGTTCAAAGAATTCGCCACAGCTGTAGCTTTCAACGGTACACAGACCCACTTTACCCATGGTTTTCATCAGGGCTTTTTCAGCGGCTTTGGCATAGCGTTTAAAGGCTTTATTACCTTCTTCGCCTTCACCGTACTTCTCTTCAGCACGCATCTGAACGCCGAGCGGATAAACCGCCGAAGCACCGAAACCGAGGGTAGCGGCAATGTGATGTGAAGAGATGCTCTGACCGCTTTCCACCACCAGTGAGACATCAAGACGAAGGCCTTCCTGCACCAGGCGTTGGTTGATCGCCGACACCATCAGCAGCATCGGGATAGCCGCACGCGTCGAGGAAATATGGCGGTCAGTAATAACGGCGATGCCGCCCTGTTCACGGGCAAAATCAACCACATCCTGCGCCAGGGCATCAATGGCTTTTTCCAGCGCATCAGCATTGGCCGCACGGCTTTCAAGATCGGTTCCGATAACTGGCTCGTAGAGCATTTCAAAACGGGCATAAGGTGCCACGGTCTGCTCGCGCAGCTGCAGCATATCCAGATGCGTCAGAATCGGTGTTGGAACCACAATCTGGTGGCCTTTACTGCGCCCGAGATGCGGTTTAGCGCCTAATGCTACGCGCAGCGTCATGCCGTCCACTTCACGGATAGAATCCAGCGGTGGGTTAGTGACCTGGGCAAAGCGCTGGGAGAAGTAGTGCGCCATGCCGCCTTCGTGATCGGACAGGGCGTTAATCGCGTTGCCGTAACCCATCGCTGAAATTTTCTCAGCGCCGGTGGTCAGCATCGGATCCATCATGAATTTGAAGCTTTCCTGGTTGTAGTAGTAAGCCACAAAACGCTGATAGGTTTTGAGGTCACCGCTGTAACGCAGAGGCGAGCCTTGTTGCTCTGCCGGAATAACCGGGAGTTCCTGTAATGTGACGCGCGACTCTGCCAGCATAGCCGGATAGTCAGCCACCGCAGCCAGTTTCTCCAGCGCTTCGATGGTGGTGTAGCTGCGTTTTTCACTGTGATCGTAATAGAGCATCCCGCCCGCTTCGATACGGCCACGGCGCAGTACGCTTTCCGGTGGGAAGGCGATCTGGCCCGCTTCCGACATCGCACCAATATATTCAGCGGTTTCGACAGAACGCAGGGGACGCAGCCCCAGACGGTCAAGACGCGCACCAATCACTTCGCCGTTACCGAAGATCAGAGCGGCCGGGCCGTCATTCTTCTCTTCGTACAGTGAGAAATATTCCAGCATCGCACGTACTTCAGCAGACAATGATGGATCGTTTTCCCATGCTGGCGGCATCATCGATACCACGGCGGTGATCAGGTCCAGGTTATCTTCCATCAGGCGGCTGTGGATGCTCTGGTCAAGACGGGAGCTGTCTGACTGGCCTTTTGGACGCACGATCTTCTTACCGCGTGCCAGCGCAAGTGCAGATTCTGCAATGCGGTTTTTACGGTCAGTGTTCAGTTCACCGTTGTGCGCCATCAGGCGGAACGGCTGTGCCATGGTGGTGTGCGGGTCGGTATTGGTGGAAAAACGGGTATGGAAGAACAGACCGCGCACCTGGTGGTCAGCATCGGTCAGATCCTGGAAATAAGGAATCACTTCATTGGAGTTCAGACGTGCTTTAAATACCTGCGTGCGCGAGGAAAGCGACAGCGGATAGAGTCCGCCAAATTCACTTTCAGTAAAGGCGCGGGCTTCGATGTCCAGCAGGGCACGGTAAATGCGTTTTTCAAAATCAATCTGGTTAGTCACATCGGCCGGGGCAGTAAACACCCATTGCGCGATAGGCAACTGGAACTGAATCGCCGCCGGGCGCAGCACGCTGTTATCCAGCGGCATATCGCGCTTAACGATGATCGTCAAATCATAGGCGGCCAGCGTTTCTTCGACCAGGCGCTCGGCGTTGGCTCGTAGCGCACTGTCTTTCGGCACAAAGAAGTTACCGACGCCATAACGGCCCGCTTCCAGCGGCAATCCGGTAATTTTGCGGAAAAAGTGCAAAGAGAGGTCAACGTTGACGCCAGCGCCATCACCCACGCCTTCGGCTGACATACCCCCGCGATGAGGAACGGTGCACAGGGCATTGTGTGCCATCTGCAGAACCTCATGAGTTTGCTCGCCGTCCTTACGAGTAATGAAACCTACGCCACAGCTATCACTGTCTTTTGATGGATCATACAAGCCATAGGGATAAGGTTTTGAGTTGGACATTGAGGGCCTCCTTAAACTGCTTTTGACATTACCACTGTTCTTCAGGCACAGAGCGCTACGGGCAGTCTTCTCTGGCTCTGTATCATTTTATGCCGCTAAAACGCAGACACCGTGACTCCGAACATTCCATTGATGGACATTTGTTTAAACGTCCTTGAATGAGTTGCTCACGAAATTCCGGGTCTCAAATTGGAGATAACTTGCATCACGAGGGAGTCTACTTGCTGCATAGATATGCCGAGACACTGGCCCGTTAGGAAAGCTTCCAGCGGATTTCCAACTTATCGGGAAAGCGTACTCAGGTCAAATAGCGATCTTACTTATACCTTTTAGCGTGTTTTGTGAATTATCTTCATGATAAATAACAAAATAATGCCATATTTTAACCCTATCGACCCATGCATGAAGGCACAGGAAGTGTGAGCTGACTCACTATAGGGCAGCGGGCAAATCTCTGCACCATGCTGGTGCCGGGGTTATTGGCAGCAGAATGTGCTGTTAGGCGCTTGATAACCGCAGGAACACACTGTTTTTGGCGAGTGGGGTTATTTGAATTAAACAGAGGGGTGTCATTAGTAAAATTAATCATGCCAGGTGTGATTAATATTTCATTAATTGTGAATGATTATTCGTTAGGTGTGACGAGAGACTGCGAGTAAGGCTGACCATCGCTATGAAAAGTATCAACAAGAGAAAGGCGCGCTGAATCCAGAGCGGCCCTACAGATTATGCAGTTATAAAATTTAGTCAATATCTTAAAGGGTAACTTTTTGCTGAGAGGGAAAAAAAGTTTTTATTGTCGGCCACCCTGGTGAGAGCATTGCCAGGCCTGGTTTTGCCGCCAGTACCAGTCTCAGGCCGCAGGGCGCGGAAAATCCCGTCATAACCCGCTGCGGGCTGTGGGTGCTGCTGCACTATTAGTGTGCAGGTTTCTGACCCAGCGTGGGGAGATAGCGCGTTGGTCTTTTGTTCAATTCCGGTATGATTGCCGCTATCCGACTGGAAGGAATCCTTTATGAAACAAATTCGGTTATTAGCGCAGTACTACGTTGATTTGATGGTCAAACTGGGGCTGGTGCGCTTCTCGTTGCTGTTGGCATCGGCGCTGGTGGTACTGGCCATGATTGTGCAGATGGCCGTCACTATGGTGCTGCGTGGTCATGTCGAAAGTATCGATATGGTACGTTCGGTATTTTTCGGTCTGCTGATTACGCCCTGGGCGGTTTACTTCCTCTCGGTGGTGGTGGAGCAACTGGAAGAATCGCGTCAGCGTCTTGCCCGGCTTGTCGATAAGCTTGAAGAGATGCGTAACCGTGATTTGGAACTTAATCAGCAGATGCAGGGTAATATTGTCCAGTTAAATCAGGAGATTACTGACCGTATTAAAGCCGAAGATGCACGCCTGCAGGTGGTGGCGAAACTGAAAGAGGAGATGGTGCGGCGTGAAGAAGCGCAAATCGAACTCGAACAACAATCCTCTTTCCTGCGTTCATTCCTTGATGCCTCCCCTGATCTCGTGTTCTACCGCAATGTTGACCAGCAGTTCTCAGGCTGTAACCGCGCGATGGAATTGCTCACGGGCAAAAGCGAAAAACAGCTTATCGGCCTGTCTCCAAAAGATGTCTACGACGACGACGCAGCGACCAAAGTGCTGGAAACTGATGAGAAAGTCTTCCGTCATAATGTCTCCCTGACTTATGAGCAGTGGCTGCAATATCCTGATGGGCGCAAGGCCTGTTTTGAAATTCGGAAGGTGCCTTATTACGACCGCGTAGGGAAACGTAGTGGGCTGATGGGCTTTGGACGCGATATAACCGAGCGTAAGCGTTACCAGGACGCGTTAGAGAATGCCAGTAGGGATAAGACGACCTTTATCTCTACTATCAGCCACGAGCTTCGTACGCCGCTTAATGGCATTGTGGGTTTGAGCCGTATCCTATTGGATACCCGCCTCAACCAGGAACAGCTGAAGTATCTTAAAACCATCCATGTTTCCGCTATTACACTGGGTAACATTTTCAACGATGTGATTGAGATGGACAAAATCGAGCGCCGCAAAGTGCAGCTGGATAATCAGCCTATTGATTTCACAGGGTTCCTGGCCGATCTGGAAAACCTCTCCGGTTTGCTGGCTGAGCCAAAAGGGCTGAAGTTTGTGCTGGCGCCCTCGCTCCCGCTTCCCCACAAAATTATTGCTGATGGCACACGCCTTCGTCAGATCCTGTGGAACCTGATTGGTAATGCGGTGAAATTTACCCAGCAAGGGGAAATTGTGGTGCGGGTTGGCTATCAGCAGGATGACTGCCTGTGCTTCGAAGTCGAAGATTCTGGCATGGGTATCCCGCAGGATGAGCAGGACAAAATTTTTGCCATGTATTACCAGGTGAAGGATCAGCGTGGCGGCAAGCCTGCGACGGGCACGGGGATTGGACTGGCGGTATCCCGCCGCCTGGCTCAAAGCATGGGAGGCGACATCTGCGTGCATAGCGCGCCTGGTCAGGGTTCCTGCTTCACCCTGACGCTCAACGCACCGCGTGTGATCGAAGACCTCGAGGATGAACAGCAGGAAGAAGATTTGCCACTGCCCGCGCTGCACGTGCTGCTGGTGGAGGATATTGAGTTGAACGTTGTGGTTGCTCGTTCGGTGCTTGAGAAGCTGGGTAACAGCGTAGAAGTGGCGATGACAGGGCAAGCTGCACTGGATATGTTTGACCCTGACGAGTTTGATCTGGTGTTGCTGGATATCCAGCTACCCGACATGACCGGACTGGATGTGGCGCGCATCATCCACCAGCGTCATGCCGGAGAGCATCTGCCACCGCTGGTGGCACTGACGGCGAACGTCCTGAAGGATAAACGTGAATACCTTGATGCGGGTATGGATGATGTTCTGAGCAAGCCATTGGCCGTTCCTGCACTCACGGCGATGATCAAAAGATACTGGGATTTCCAGGCAATCGATCTACCTGATGCACCGGAGTTCAATATGGATGAGAAAGAACTGGCGTTACTGGATGTGCCCATGCTTGAACAGTATATCGAGTTGGTCGGGCCGAAACTGATCCATCAGAGCCTCGCGATGTTCGAACAGATGATGCCGGGTTACCTGGCGGTACTGGATTCCAACATGATGGCGCGCGATCAAAAAGGCATTGCGGAAGAGGGCCACAAAATTAAAGGTGCTGCGGGTTCCGTAGGGCTGACACATTTGCAGCAGGTTGCAAAACAGATTCAAAGCCCTGAGCTGCCTGCATGGTGGGATAACGTTCAGGAATGGATTGATGAGCTTAAGCACGAGTGGCGCAATGACGTGGAAGTGTTACGGCAATGGGTTACGGACGCTGAAAAAAAATGACCCCGACCGAAGCCGGGGTGCGCGAATACTGCGCCAACACCAGGGAAAAAGGTCCTCCTGAGCTATTCTGATAAGAATCGTCGAGAGCTCAGGTTTAGGTATTGGGTGAACATAACAATGCTCAGTCACTACTTTAGCAAATCTTGCGTCACATGTTACGGGATTCATTAAAATGTGTGATGTTGAGCAGCGTTCGTAAACAGAAGAACCGATTTTTACAATCCAGTCAAGCGGCGAATTACATTTTACGATAATACGCATATTTATTGAACGATTGTGGCTTTTCCCCAGGTCCTGGGATTGACGTAAACTTTTTGCTCTGATGACTTTTTACTTAGGTACGGGAGTCTCGCTGCTGTAATCGATTTTATTGTTTGTAAGTTGATGTTTTATTTAGTTATTTCTGGGTTTTTGGTCTGGCTTTCCGAAACGTTTTGGTTTCTGCTAGCACAAATTACCGAATCGCCCTCCAGCGGTCGGTAAATGCTGACTCCGTTCAGCAAGATAAACAGCTCTTTCCAGTAACGTGAAACGATGTGGAATCGACTCTAAGGCCAAATCGACACGGGATTTACTTTCTATGAGGCTGAATAATCGAAAGCGTCCAGATGAAATTTATAAGCAGGATGAACCAATCAATTTCGAGTGCTTTCTGCTTCCGACAGATCCATCGTAGAGTGAAGGTAAAGTGCGTGATTTAATGGAACCGATTCCGGTTATGTCGGAGTAACTGACAATCATGGAGAAATCCTGGTGTATTTTCATACTGATAAATTTTGGGCGGATCCTCGGGTATGAGTCGCAATAAAGTGCGCGTGATGGCGCGGATCAAATCGGGGCTATTTCGCCTGGTCCTGGTCGTAATGGGTTTATGGGTGGGTGGTATTGTCCTCTTTGCTTTTTTACCGGTGCCATTTTCTGCCGTGATGGCCGAACGGCAATTGAGCGCCTGGTTCAGTGGTGATTTTCGCTATGTGGCTCATTCTGACTGGGTGTCGATGGATAAGATTTCACCGTGGATGGCGTTGGCGGTTATTGCCTCTGAAGATCAGAAGTTCCCTACGCACTGGGGGTTTGATGTGGCCGCTATTCAGTCAGTACTGGACAGCAGTAATGAGAAAGCGGGTATGCGCGGCGCATCGACACTCTCGCAGCAAACGGCCAAAAACGTATTTCTCTGGGATGGACGGAGCTGGGTGCGTAAAGGCCTGGAGGCCGGTCTGACGGTGGGAATTGAAACAGTATGGACCAAACGCCGGATCCTCACTGTTTATCTTAACGTGGCGGAGATGGGGAAAGGGGTCTTTGGCGTAGAGGAGGCCTCTCAACGCTATTTCCATAAACCGGCCAGTCGCCTGTCTATGTCTGAAGCGGCGCTACTGGCTGCAGTGCTACCCAACCCCATTCGCTTCAGGGCTGATGCTCCGTCTGGCTATGTGCGTCAGCGCCAACAGTGGATTATGCGCCAGATGCGCCAGCTCGGGGGGGAGAGTTTCCTGCGGGAACATAAGTTGCATTGATTCGGGCGGGAAATAGCCAACAGACCGGCTGAAACGCCGGTCTGTTCAGGGGGATGATTAGTCTTCGTCGAATCCGGCATTAAACAGATCGATCACCGCGGCCAGCGCTTCTTCTTCTTGCGCACCACTGGCTTCTACTTCGATATGACCGCCTTTAGCTGAGTCAAGCATCAGTAGCGCAATCACGCTGCTCGCTTCCGCTTCAGTACCGCTTTCATTGCGCAGCAGCACTTCAGCATCAAAACTCTGTACCAGTTCGAACAGCTTCATCGCCGGACGTGCGTGCATACCCAGCTTATTTTTAATCTCAACAGTCTGTTTTACGGTCATGATTTGCGTTTTTCCAGCGTACGGTGACGAGACTGAACGTTTTTACCGCGCGAGCGGAAATAATCTGCCAGTTGCTCGGCAATATACACGGAACGATGTTTACCGCCGGTACAGCCGATCGCCACTGTCAGATAGCTACGGTTATTGGTTTCCAGCATCGGTAACCATAACTCGAGGTAGCTGCGCGTCTGATAAATAAAATTATGCACTTCAGTATGACGATCAAGGAAGGCGGCAACGGGGCGATCAAGACCGGTCATCGGACGCAGCTTCGGATCCCAGTGTGGATTCGGCAGAAAACGGACATCAAACACATAGTCGGCATCAATGGGAATACCGTGTTTGAAACCGAAAGATTCGAATACCATGGTCAGTTCACGTTCGCGTTTCCCCAGCAGGCGGGTACGTAGCATCTCTGCCAGCTCGTGCACTGACATTTCTGAGGTGTCGATAATCAAATCGGCACGGGAACGTAGCGGTTCCAGCAGATCGCTTTCTTCATCGATGGCACTTTCCAGCGACAGATTTTTACTGGAGAGCGGATGCAGGCGACGGGTATCGCTATAGCGACGGATTAAGGTATTACGGTCAGCATCCAGGAACAGAAGCTGCGGCGAAAAACAGTCTGGCAAATTGGTGAGCGCGGTTTCAAATACCTCCGGAGATTCCGGCATGTTACGTACATCGATACTCACAGCAGCAGATATATTGCGCTCAGCCAGCGAATGAGCCAGATCAGGTAGCAAGACTACAGGCAGGTTATCCACGCAGTAAAAACCCATGTCTTCCAGCGCGCGTAATGCCACTGATTTCCCTGAGCCTGAGCGACCGCTGACGATCATCAGCACCATTTCACTTTTCCCCCAATTTAACCCGCTTTCCCTTAGACCAGAAGCTGCACCAGCGCTGCGTTTCGCTGCGTTGCTGCAACTTCATTATGTCGGGGACTGTGGCAAGAATGACTAACTCTCTTCGTGATCTTCCGTGATGATCTCGTAAAGATCTTCATCGGATTGTGCGGCGCGCAGGCGACGCAGAACGGTTTTATCTGCCAGGCGCTTGGCAACCAGAGAGAGAGTATGAAGATGTGTTTTACACTGATCTGCTGGCACCAGCAGGGCAAACAACAGGTCCACGGGCTGATTATCAATTGCATCAAACGCGATGGGCTGGTCAAGGCGAATGAAGACACCGACTGCGCGTAGCGTATCTTCTTCCAGCTTGCCGTGCGGGATGGCAATGCCATTACCGATACCGGTGCTGCCCATTCTTTCACGCGTCAGAATCGCTTCAAAAATTGTCTGATGCGGGAGGTTAAGCTGTTTCGCCGCAAGCTCGCTGATAATTTCCAGCGCCCGTTTTTTGCTCTGGCAATGTACGCCATTACGGGTACACGAGATGCTCAAGACGGAGCCCAGTTCCAGTTTCAAATCATTGTTCATCATAGTTTCACTTAACTTTTCACTTCCGCAGGCAGGACACTCTTTACCAGCGTTCAGATCAAGAGATTAACATGCCGTATTGATTAACGGCTCGTATTCCCGGAAGAATACGAGCCGATACCGCTTTCAGCATATGCCAGTAGAAGCGGGTTGCTGAAACACCATCAATGCATTGTGAGATTTAGTGTTGTTTTAGCTTATCTTTGTGTTTATTCAACTGGCGAGTCAGCTTGTCGATCAGGCCGTCAATCGCCGCGTACATATCTTTATCTTCCGAGGTGGCATGCAGCTCACCGCCATTCACATGCAATGTTGCATCGGCAATTTGCGTCACTTTCTCCACTTTTAAAACAATATAGACCTGGTTAATCCGGTCAAAGTATTGCTCCAGTTTGGCAAACTTCGCTGTCACAAACTCGCGCAGTGGCTCGGTGATTTCAACGTGCTGTCCAGTGATATTGAGCTGCATAGTGTCTTCCTTCTCTGTTCGTTCAGACCAGCTGTTTGCGCTGATTTGATGGCGGGATGGATAAAGACTCTCGGTATTTTGCCACAGTGCGCCGTGCCACCATAATTCCCTGTTCGGAAAGCATGGAGGTGAGCTTGCTGTCGCTGAGTGGTTTGACGGGATTCTCCGCCGAGATTAATTTTTTCACCAGTGCACGGATCGCCGTTGAGGACGCTTCGCCCCCCCCTTCGGTATTGACGTGACTGGAGAAAAAATACTTAAGTTCAAAAATACCACGTGGACTGTGCAGGTATTTCTGGGTGGTCACACGGGAAATGGTCGATTCATGCATTTCGACGGCACTGGCAATATCAGCCAGCACCATTGGGCGCATATACTCTTCGCCCTGTTCGAAAAAGGCCTGCTGCTGATCCACGATACAGCGTGTCACTTTCAGCAGCGTATCATTTCGGCTTTCCAGGCTTTTAATCAGCCACTTGGCTTCCTGCAAATTACTGCGGATAAACTGCGAATCACTGTCGCTGCGTGAACTTGAGCCTAGTGAAGCGTAATGCTGATTAATCTTCAGACGCGGCACACTGTCTGCATTCAACTCGACCATCCAGCGATTACTGACTTTACGCACCAGCACATCTGGAATGACATACTCGGGTTCCTGAGTATTGATCGATTGGCCTGGGCGCGGGTCAAGCGTTTGAATGACCTGCATCGCTCCCTTCAGCACGTCTTCTTTAAGGCGTGTGACGCGCATCAGGCTGCGGAAATCATGGTTGGCGAGCAGGTCGAGATGCTCACTGACAATCAGCCGTGCTTCTTTCAGCAGCGGCACATCTGCCGCAAACTGGGAGAGCTGTACCAGTAAACAGTCGCGCAGATCGCGGGCGCAGACGCCTACTGGATCAAAACGCTGTACACGTTTCAGCACTGCTTCCACTTCGTCAAGGGTCAGCTCGTCGTTACCCATACTTTCAAGCACTTCCTCGAGCGACACGGTCAGATAGCCCGTATCGTCGACAGCATCGACAATGGAGGTCGCAATCGCGCGATCGGTATCGGTAAAAGGCGTTAGCTCCACCTGCCACATCAGATAGTCCTGTAGTGTCTGGGTCGTTTCACCCTGATAAACAGGTAACTCATCGTCATGGTAATCGGTACCCGTGCCTGACGGCGTACCAGCGGTGTAGATTTCATCCCAGGTCGCATCCAGTGGAAGCTCCTCGGGCATGTCTTTCTGTTCCAGCGCTTCCCGGGTATCCAGCGCTTCTGTTTCCTGATATTCGCGGGTATCAACTTCTTCGTGAATGTCGGTCTGTTCAAGCAACGGGTTACTTTCCAGCGCCAGCTGAATTTCCTGCTGTAGTTCAAGCGTAGAGAGTTGCAGCAGGCGAATGGCCTGCTGCAGTTGTGGCGTCATGGCAAGCTGTTGACTCAGCCTGAGTTGTAAACCTTGCTTCATATTCAGAGTATTAATTCCCCAGAAAACTTACCGAATGTGAACACCTTATCAGAGTCTGAACTCTTCACCCAAATAGACACGCTTAACTTGCTCATCGGCCAGGATCGCTTCCGGGGTGCCGTGGGCGATAAGATGCCCCTGGCTGACGATATAGGCTCTCTCACACACTGCCAGCGTTTCACGTACGTTATGGTCGGTGATCAGCACGCCGAGGCCGCTGTCACGCAGGTGTTCAATAATCTTTTTAATATCAATAACGGAAATCGGGTCAACACCGGCAAACGGTTCATCCAGCAGGATGAATTTTGGATTGGCGGCCAGCGCACGGGCAATTTCTACGCGGCGGCGTTCACCGCCTGATAGCGCCTGACCGAGGCTGTCACGTAAATGTTCGATGTGAAACTCTTCCAGCAGTTCATTAGCACGATCTTCACGCTGCTCACTGGTCAGATCATCACGAATTTGCAGCACCGCCATCAGATTATCGTAAACACTCAGACGGCGGAAAATAGAGGCTTCCTGTGGCAGATAGCCAATGCCCCGACGCGCACGCGCATGCAGCGGTAAAATGCTGATGTCTTCATCGTCGATCACGATACGACCTGCATCACGCGGCACGATGCCAACCACCATGTAAAACGTGGTGGTCTTGCCTGCGCCGTTCGGGCCAAGCAGGCCCACGATTTCGCCAGACTTCACTTGCAGGCTGACATCTTCAACCACGCGGCGGCCTTTGTAAGCCTTCGCGAGGTTTTCCGCAATTAAGGTTGCCATGTTCGTTAGTTACTCTTTTTCTGACCGTTTGACGGTGTGCCTTTGTCCTGCAACTGCGATGGCACCAGTACGGTAGTGACACGTTTGCCGCTGCTGCCGAAGGCCTGCATTTTTTGCTCTTTCACCAGATAGGTGATGCGATCGCCTTTGACGTTGCTGTCGAGCTGCTCCAGATAGGCGTTGCCGGTTAACTCCACCAGGTCTTTCGCCAGTTCGTAATGCATTTTCTGGGCGTGACCCTGCACGGGTTTGCCACTGTCCTGCATCTGGTAGAAGGTCGCAGGATTGCCGTAGGCATCAACAATGGTTTTATTGCTGTCGCCACCCGGACGGGTCACCACCACTTTATCGGCCGTGATTTTAATCGTACCCTGCGTCACGATGACTTTTCCGGTAAACGTGGCAACGTTGCCTTGCATATCCAGCGCCTGATTTTCCGAGTCGACATTCACCGGTTTATCCGAATCGCCCGTTAACGCTAAAGCAGGAACGCTCACGGCGAACAGCAGGGTTGCAGTCAGTAACTTAAGGCTTTTGTTCATTTTGAATTTCATAAGATGTTTTGACCTTTTCAATCAACTCGGCAGTTTTCTTCCGTAAATTCCCACGCATCTTCATACCTGTAGAGTTAAAGCTGCTGCCATAAAGTGTTACCTGATCGTCCGAGGTCACATCCTGAGTCGTCAGGTTAATTTGCGCATTATCTGTTTTGATGCGCTCAAGCTGTGCGTCTTTCGTCAGGCTGTTAACTTCCACATGCCCGTATAGGTACAGCATGCGATCGTTAGTGAGCTTGGCTTTGTCTCCACGCACTGACCACGTTGGAACCTTGTTCTCATCGTAGGTGGTCATCACCGGGTTATCGAACCAGGTTACAGCATCCGCCGAAAAATAGGTCACCTTGTCAGAAACCAGCTTGTAGCTCAGCGCTCCGGTTGGGTTATAAACTACCGTATGTGAGTTATCACTCATATAGGTGGGTTCATTATTGTCCTGCGTTGCTGCACCGTCGTTATCATCGGTGGCAGTCAGATTCCAGCCAATCAGCACAATGGCGATCAGTGCCAGTATCAGCGTCATCCAGCGTCTTGTTTTACTCATACCGACTGCCCTTTGGCCTCATCAAACTTGCCCTGTGCAATCAGGATTAGATCGCAAATTTCCCGAACTGCACCACGACCACCCGCAATACGGGTCACGTAGTGAGCGCGGGGAAGCAAAATGGGATGAGCATCAGCAACGGTCACACTCAGGCCCACTTCAGCCATGACCGGCCAGTCAATCAGATCATCACCAATATAGGCAACCTGCTCCGCACTGAGTGACAGTGTATCCAGAAGTTCACGGAAGGCCAAAAGCTTATCCGTTTGTCCCTGGTAAAGATGCGTAATCCCCAGTGTGGCACAGCGATCTTCCAGCAGTTTGGCTTTACGGCCGGTAATAATAGCCACTTCAATCCCGGAGGTGAGCAGGCAGCGAATACCATAACCATCACGCACATTGAAGGCTTTGAGTTCTTCACCATTGTTACCCTGGTAGATCACGCCGTCTGACATGACACCATCGACATCGCAGATCAACAGTTTTATGTTCTGCGCTTGTGCCATCACCTGTTGGCTGACCGGGCCGTAACAGGTCTCAACGGTGGCTGCTGAATGACTCATTTTTGTTCACTTCCTTTGTTAAACCACACCAGCACGAAGCATGTCATGCATATGCACCACGCCCAGCAGTGTGTCGCCGTCGGCGACCATCACGGAGGTAATATTCTTATTTTGCATCAGATTCAGCGCATCCACTGCCAGGGTATTAGGCCGAACGCGGATCCCGCCCGGGGTCATCACGCTTTCGATGCCGGCATGCTGGATATCAACGCCCATATCGAAGACACGGCGCAAATCGCCATCGGTAAAGATGCCTTCGATTTTCATCAAATCGTTGCAGATTACCGTCATTCCCATATTTTTACGCGTTATTTCCAGCAGCGCATCGCGGAGTGAAGCATCACGGCTCACGTGCGGCATGTCGCTGCCCGAGTGCATGATATCATCAACACGCAGTAGCAGCTTACGCCCCAGCGCACCACCGGGATGGGAGAGCGCAAAATCTTCCGGTGTGAAGCCACGTGCTTTCAACAGGGCAACGGCCAGGGCATCTCCCATGACCAGTGTTGCCGTCGTGCTGGTCGTTGGTGCCAGGCCCAGTGGACAAGCTTCCTGTGGCACTTTAACACACAGATGCACATCCGCTGCGCGGCCCATTGCACTTTCCGGGCGGCTGGTGAGGCAGATTAATGTGACGCGTAAGCGTTTTAGCACCGGAATCAGTGCCAGAACTTCGGAAGATTCACCGGAGTTAGAGATGGCTAATACTACGTCATTGGGGCTGACCATGCCCAGATCGCCGTGACTGGCCTCAGCGGGGTGGACAAAAAACGATGGCGTACCGGTACTGGCAAAGGTAGCGGCTATTTTCTTACCGATATGCCCCGATTTCCCCATTCCCATCACCACAACTTTACCGCCACAGCGATAGATCAGGTTGCAGGCATGGGTAAAATCGTCGTTGATGTACTGATCGAGCTGCTCTAACCCTTCACGTTCAATCCGCAATACTTCTTTCCCGGCCTGTTGAAAGTCAAAGTCGGGATCGGCAGTGATATGCGCCATAGTAGTCCAGTCCTTTTACCAGAAAGTCACAGAGGGGAAGCCATAGAGCATTCCCACCCAGACGATAAATCCGCACAGCAACAATGCACCAGCCAGCCGACCAATGCGACGACTGCGTTGCAAACAGATTAATGTAAACAGCGCACTGACACCCAGCATCACCCAATAATCACGGGCGAAGATAGCGGTGTCGAGCGTGCCGGGATGAATCAGTGCCGGGATGCCCAGCACAATCGCGATATTATAGATGTTTGAACCAATCAGGTTTCCGACGGCGATATCATCTTCGCCTTTTAGTGCTCCGGCAATAACCGTAGCCAGTTCCGGCAGGCTGGTGCCTACTGAAATGATGGTCAGGCCAATCACCAGTTCACTCACGCCAAAATAATCAGCAATGACCGTCGCATTATCGATCACCATACGCGTAGACATGGGTAGCAGGATCAGCGCAACGGCCAGCCACAGGAAAGCAACGGTATTGCCCGCCTCATCGCGTGGCAGTTCGGCCAGCTGTTCCCGGGTCAGAGAGTCATTACCGTCGCGTTCAGCACGGCGTGCGATTTTAATGATGAACAACAGATAGATGGCTGCGATAGCGATCAGCGCCAGACCATCATTCCGGCTCAGTTCGTTATCGAACAACGTCACACCGCACAGCAGGGTGACCAGCAGCATCAGTGGGAGCTCACGCCGGATCAGGTTTGAATGAACGGTGAGCGGGTGTAGCAGCGCTGCGCCTCCCAATATCAGCAAAATATTGGTAATATTCGAGCCCATCGCTGTTCCTACGGCAATATCCATCTGCCCATGTGTAGCAGCAGAGAACGAGACAATCAGCTCGGGCAGTGAGGTGCCGATGCCCACCACGGTCATTCCGATAATTAACGGGGGAATACCAAAGGATCTGCACAAGATAGCGGCGCTAAACACCAGACGATCGGCTCCATAAACCAGTAAGACTAAACCGATAATCAGTAGTGCTGTAGCGACGAGCATGAAGTGTCCTTGTGGTCAGGTCTTATCGTCGAGGGCAGGTGGCGACAACGAAGTAAGGCATGGAAAATTTAATGGCAGTGATTTTGACGGTCTCAAAGCAAAAAGTAAAACTTATGCCAACTTTAGCTACGTCACAGAGGTAAGATTCTGTAAAAATGCCCGGCCCGGAGGGTAATACGTTACTATCGGGGGTAAATTAATCGCCTAAAAATAAAGATAGAGGTAACTATGAGCCAGGCGGAGACGAATCTGGTGGATGTCCGGGGTGTGAGTTTCTCCCGTGGCAACCGTCCGATTTTCGATAACATCTCGCTTACGGTGCCCAAAGGGAAAGTCACCGCCATTATGGGGCCATCCGGGATCGGTAAAACTACGTTGTTACGACTGATAGGTGGGCAGATCCCGCCTGACAGCGGTGAAATCTGGTTCAATGGTGAGAACATTCCCGCGCTGTCGCGTTCGCGTCTTTACGAAGCGCGTAAGAAGATGAGTATGCTGTTTCAGTCAGGTGCGCTGTTTACCGATCTCAGCGTCTTTGACAACGTTGCATGGCCGCTGCGTGAACATTCCCGTCTCCCAGAGCCCTTGCTGAACAGTACGGTGATGATGAAACTGGAAGCCGTGGGATTACGCGGTGCCGCCAATCTGAAACCCTCTGAACTGTCTGGCGGAATGGCGCGGCGTGCCGCTCTGGCCCGTGCGATTGCACTTGAACCCGATTTGATTATGTTCGACGAACCGTTTGTCGGGCAGGATCCGATTACCATGGGCGTGCTGGTGAAGTTAATCGATGAGCTTAATCACGCTTTGGGTGTTACCTGTATCGTGGTTTCTCACGATGTCCCGGAAGTGCTGAGCATTGCCGATTATGCGTATATTATCGCCGATCAAAAAGTGATTGCACAGGGGACAGCCCCACAGTTACGTGAAAATGATGATGCCCGCGTGCGTCAGTTTATTGATGGTATTGCTGACGGGCCCGTGCCGTTCCGTTTCCCGGCAGGGGATTATCTGCAAGATTTAGTCGGCTCAGGGAGGGTGACAGACTGATGTTTCTAAGAGCACTGGCGTCACTCGGGCGAACGGGCATTAATACCTGCGCCTCTTTTGGCCGTGCAGGGTTGATGTTATTCCATGCATTGTTTGGCATTCCTCGCTTTCGTAAACATGCGCCACTGTTGATAAAACAGTTGTATAGCGTTGGCGTGATGTCGTTATTAATTATCGTGGTTTCCGGGCTGTTTATCGGCATGGTATTGGGCCTGCAGGGTTATCTGGTGCTGAAGACATACAGTGCCGAAACGGGCCTGGGCATGATGGTCGCACTGTCGCTGCTACGCGAACTGGGCCCGGTTGTCACCGCGTTACTGTTCGCCGGGCGTGCCGGTTCAGCTCTGACGGCAGAAATTGGCCTGATGAAAGCCACTGAGCAGCTTTCCAGTATGGAAATGATGGCGGTTGATCCCCTACGACGCATTATCTCTCCGCGTTTCTGGGCGGGTGTGATCAGTATGCCGTTGCTGACCCTGATTTTCGTCGCGGTGGGTATTCTTGGCGGCGGGCTGGTGGGTGTCAGCTGGAAAGGTATCGATCCTGGATTCTTCTGGTCAGCCATGCAGAATGCGGTCGACCTGCGCACGGATCTTATCAACTGCGTAATCAAGAGCGCCGTTTTTGCGGTGACGGTCACCTGGATTGCGCTGTTTAACGGCTATGACGCCATCCCGACTTCTGAAGGGATCAGTCGGGCAACGACGCGTACCGTAGTACATGCTTCACTGGCAGTGCTCGGTCTGGATTTTGTGCTTACAGCACTGATGTTTGGGAACTGATTCAATGCAAACGAAAAAAAGCGAGATTTGGGTAGGTGCCTTTTTACTGCTGGCGCTGTGCGCGATTATTTTTCTCTGTCTGCGCGTTGCCGACCTGAAGTCACTGGGCAATGAACCGACCTGGAAGCTGTATGCTACTTTTGACAATATTGGCGGTCTGAAAGCAGGGTCGCCGGTGAAAGTCGGTGGCGTCGTCATTGGCCGGGTTGAAGACATTACCCTTGACCCGAAAAATTACTCACCGAAGGTCACGATGGATATTGAAGATAAATATAACAATATCCCTGACACCAGTTCTCTGGCTGTGCGCACCTCCGGTCTGCTGGGTGAGCAATATCTGGCCCTGAATATTGGGTTTGATGACCCGGAAATGGGAACTGCTACGCTTAAAGACGGCAGCACGTTGCAGGACACCAAATCTGCAATGGTGCTGGAAGATCTGATTGGACAGTTCCTGTACAAAAGCGGCAACGGTGACGATAAAAACCAAAATTCATCTGCGTCGGGTGACGAGCCGGCCTCAGTGCCCGCCCCGGCGACGACAACTCCAGAAGAGGGCAAATAATGTTTAAACGTTTACTGATGGTGGCGATGCTGGTGATCGCACCAGTGGCAGCCAATGCCGCAGCGGATCAGACCGATCCTTATAAATTAATGAACGAAGCAGCCGCGAAAACGTTTACCCGGTTGAAGAGTGAACAACCGAAAATTAAGCAGGATCCTAACTACCTGCGTCAGATCGTGCGTGAAGAACTGTTGCCGTATGTGCAGATCAAATACGCCGGGGCGCTGGTACTCGGTCGTTACTACAAAGAGGCTACGCCAGCACAGCGTGATGCCTATTTCAAAGCCTTTGGTGATTATCTTGCGCAGGCCTATGGCCAGGCGCTGGCGATGTACAACGGGCAAACATACCAGATTGCTCCGCCTCAGCCGTTGGGGGATGCCAATATTATTGCTATCCGTGTCACCATCATTGACCCGAATGGCCGCCCGCCGGTACGACTGGACTTCCAGTGGCGTAAAAACAGCGTCACGAATCACTGGCAGGCTTATGACATGATTGCGGAAGGTGTCAGCATGATCACGACCAAGCAGAACGAATGGAGTGACACCCTACGTACGAAAGGTATCGACGGCCTGACGGCGCTGTTGAAGTCCTACTCGCAGCAGCCGATTTCATTGAATAAGCAGTCGTAATGAGCGAACAACTGCGTTGGGAGGTAGAGACGGACCATCTGCGTCTCTTCGGGGAGTTGGAACGTGAAACGCTGTTGCCGCTTTGGCAGCAGCGGGAAGCGGTGATGCAGTGGGTCGAAACGATCGATGTTTCCGGGCTGGATCGCGTCGATTCCGGTGGGCTGGCATTGCTGGTCCATCTCCGACAGATCGCGATACAGCGTGGAAGAGTACCGCAGTTTATCGGCATCACCGATAAACTCAGTTCGCTGATCACGCTCTATAACCTGCAGAAAATTATTGTCGGCAGCGACTAAGCCGCCAGAATCGATGCGCCGCGTAACGACAGCGGAACACCTTGAGTTTGCTCATTTTTACTTCAGGAACTGGTGCGCCGGTTCCTCTTTCATCCTGCCTCCGTATTGTTATCCATTCTCATTTAGTCTTTTACTGCTGCTCCTGGCATTTTTTGCTTGTTTAAGAGTGGGGCGGATTCCACTAAGATGTGTGCCTGTTTATTATCAAGTGAATTTGAAAGCATCATGGAAAATAATGAAATTCAGTCCGTGCTGATGGGCGCGTTACCGCTGCAGGAAGTCCACGTTACTGGTGATGGCAGCCATTTCCAGGTGATTGCCGTTGGTGAACTGTTTGGCGAGCTGAGCCGTGTGAAGAAGCAACAGACGGTCTATGCACCCCTGATGGCTTACATCGCGGATAACCGTATTCATGCGGTTTCCATCAAGACTTATACCCCTGAAGAGTGGGCGCGTGACCGTAAACTAAACGGTTTTTAAGCTGTGCAGCGTTCGCCACGTTTGGCGTGGTGAGAGTCTGAACAGCAGATTTTTTGACTGACAACAGAGAGCAGTTGCAATGGATAAATTTCGTGTACAGGGTCCGACCCGCCTGAGTGGTGAAGTCACAATTTCCGGGGCTAAAAATGCCGCATTACCGATCCTGTTCGCAGCTTTGCTGGCTGAAGAGCCGGTAGAGATTCAGAATGTCCCGAAACTGAAGGACATCGATACCACCATGAAACTGCTCAGTCAGTTGGGTGTAAAGGCTGAACGTAATGGTTCCGTGCATCTTGATGCCAGTGACGTCAATATTTTCTGTGCGCCTTACGACCTGGTGAAGACCATGCGTGCTTCTATCTGGGCGTTGGGGCCGCTGGTAGCGCGTTTTGGCCAGGGTCAGGTATCCCTGCCTGGCGGTTGCGCCATCGGTGCCCGTCCTGTTGACCTGCATATCACGGGTCTGGAGCAACTTGGCGCAGAGATTAAGCTGGAAGAAGGTTATGTGAAGGCCTCGGTTAATGGTCGCCTGAAGGGCGCACACATTGTGATGGATAAGGTCAGCGTAGGCGCTACCGTCACCATCATGAGTGCTGCAACGCTGGCAACCGGAACAACGGTTATTGAAAATGCTGCGCGTGAGCCAGAAATTGTGGATACCGCAAACTTCCTGAATACGCTGGGTGCGAAAATCACTGGCGCTGGCAGCGACCGTATTACTATCGAAGGCGTAGAACGTCTGGGTGGTGGGGTCTATCGCGTGTTGCCTGACCGTATCGAGACCGGAACATTCCTGGTGGCGGCGGCGATCTCTGGCGGTAAAGTGGTCTGTCGTGCGGCTCAGCCCGATACTCTGGATGCTGTGCTGGCTAAACTGCGTGAAGCCGGTGCGGATATTGAAGTGGGCAGCGACTGGATCAGCCTGGATATGCACGGTAAGCGGCCAAAAGCGGTAAACCTGCGCACGGCACCACACCCAGGTTTCCCGACTGATATGCAGGCCCAGTTCAGCCTGTTGAATCTGGTGGCAGAAGGTACGGGCGTGATCACCGAGACCATTTTTGAGAACCGATTCATGCATGTGCCGGAGCTGGTCCGTATGGGCGCACACGGTGAAATTGAGAGCAATACGCTGATTTGCCATGGCGTGGAGAAGCTGTCGGGTGCTCAGGTGATGGCGACCGATCTGCGTGCTTCAGCCAGTCTGGTTCTGGCAGGCTGTATTGCGGAAGGTACGACTCTGGTGGATCGTATCTACCACATCGACCGCGGTTATGAGCACATTGAAGATAAGCTGATGGCGCTTGGCGCAAATATTCAGCGCATCAGCGGCGAAGAGTGATTTTCCCGCAATAAAAAAGGGTCGGTATTCAATACCGGCCCTTTTTTTTAACTGCGGATCAGTTTCTTACGGTCGATAAGTTGATGTGTTTTAGGATCGTAGTAGCGGCTGGGCCAGATTTCTGCCGGATGCACATTCAGGGCATCGGCGATCAGCCACTCTCCTTTAGGCCAGGGTCGACTCAACGTATTGGCTAACGTCGATGAACTTAAGCCTGCCAGTCTGGATTGGGCGGCGAGGGTGGTTCCTTTTTTGCGCAGTCCGGCAATGATGTCTGCTGGGTGCCAGTCTTGCTGAGAGTGTTTCATGTGCTTATCCTCCATGGGCACTTTTGGAAAACAGGGCGCGGATTGTTGTCATCAATTGCACTCTGCTGTAGGTATTATTCCGATAAAGCAACTTGTTATATTTCACAATAACAGGCTGTTTATAGCAAATAACTTCCATTAAATTCCAATAAATTTCAGGCATAACTGTTTTTTTGCGTAACGTTACGCAAAATTAGAAGTGACGTGCCGGGGGCATGGGGGAGTGCGCGTGAAAAAAGTGTATCTGAAGGGCGGACAAAAAAACAGAAAGCACGAAGTGGTGTGCTTTCTGTTTAATTTATGGCATTAGAATTCGCGCTGAACTGACATGTGCGCAAGGGCTTCCAGCGCACTCCGCCATGGCGACTCAGGCAGGGCTTTCAGAGCTGTAATGGCTTTATCGGCTTCTTGTTCCGCAGCATTGCGCGTCCATTCCAGTGAGCCACACTGGTGCATTGCTTCCAGAACAGGTTCCAGTAAATGGCGTCCGTTACCTTCTTCAATCGCAGTACGAATCATGCTGGCTTGCTGCGGTGTTCCGTTACGCATGGCATGCAATAACGGCAGTGTCGGTTTACCTTCACTCAGGTCATCACCCACGTTTTTACCCAGCGTTTTGCCATCGGCACTGTAATCCAGCAGATCATCAATGAGCTGGAATGCGGTGCCGATGTAGCGGCCGTAATCCTGCAAAGCCTGCTCTTGTACCGCGTTGGCACCTGCCAGAATGGCCGAGGACTGTGCTGCTGCTTCGAACAGGCGTGCGGTTTTGCTGTAAATGACGCGCATGTAGCTTTCTTCGGTGATGTCCGGGTCATTACAGTTCATCAACTGTAAGACTTCGCCTTCCGCAATCACATTGACCGCTTCAGACATCAGGGCCAGAACCCTCAGCGAGCCGAGGCTGGTCATCATCTGGAACGAGCGAGTGTAGATAAAATCACCGACCAGCACGCTGGCAGCATTGCCAAACGCGGCGTTCGCGGTGGCTTTACCTCTGCGCATATCTGATTCATCCACGACGTCATCGTGTAGCAGCGTGGCGGTATGAATGAATTCGATCAACGCCGCGACGGTAATGTGTTGTTTACCTTCGTAATTATTGATGGCGCGTGCTGCAAGCACAGCGATCATCGGACGGATACGCTTACCTCCGCCACTGATAATGTAATAGCCCAGCTGATTGATGAGGGATACATCCGAGTTCAGCTGGTCGAGTATTGTCGCATTGACGTCCGCCATATCTTGCGCGGTGAGTTCATTTATCTGTTCTAAGTTCATCAGTCTGTTCAGCTATCGCTCAGTTCGCTGCTATGATAAGCGCCTTTACCGTGCCAGTGGCATGAAATGTATGACAGATTGTACTTGAAAAACGCGGCGGTGAAACGTCCCCATTCACGTTGCGTTTTTTTTCTGCAATAGAGCGAAACAGGCTATTGTCTTTACCTGCGAAGTTGCGTAGAATTCGCGCCCTATTGTGAATATTTATAGCGCAGCCTGAAATCAAAGAAGGCAAGCGCGAAAGCGGAGTTTATATGTACGCGGTTTTCCAAAGTGGTGGTAAACAACACCGAGTAAGCGAAGGTCAAACCATTCGCCTGGAAAAGCTGGACATCGCAACCGGCGAAGTCGTTGAATTCGACCAGGTTCTGATGATTGCTAACGGCGAAGACGTTAAAATCGGCGCACCTTTAGTTTCAGGTGGCGTGATCAAGGCTGAAATCGTAGCTCACGGTCGTGGCGACAAGATCAAGATTGTTAAGTTCCGTCGTCGTAAGCATTACCGTAAGCAGCAGGGTCACCGTCAGTGGTTCACTGATGTGAAGATCACTGGCATCAGCGCATAACAGGAGACCTGACAAATGGCACATAAGAAAGCTGGTGGTTCGACCCGTAACGGTCGTGACTCCAATGCAAAACGTCTGGGCGTAAAACGTTTCGGCGGCGAATCTGTACTGGCTGGTAGCATCATCGTTCGTCAGCGTGGCACCAAATTCCACGCGGGCACCAACGTAGGCTGCGGTCGTGACCACACCCTGTTTGCTACTGCAAACGGCAAGGTCCAATTCGAAGTTAAAGGCCCGAACAACCGTAAATACATCAGCATTGTTGCTGAGTAATTAGGTTTTCGTGCCGCGGAACGGCTGTTAAGCCGTTCACTGCTGCGAAAATAAAAGCCCCGCACTAGACTGCGGGGCTTTTTACATTCTGCCAGGGAACACTGATGTCAGTCATCAAACAACAGGCTGGAATGGGTATTGCGCTTGCGATGGTTACCGCTATGAGCTGGGGTTCGTTACCCATTGCGATGAAAGTGGTGCTGCAGGTGATGGATCCGTTCACTGTGGTGTTCTATCGTTTTTTTCTCGCAGCGTTAGGCCTGGGCACGATTCTGGCCTTGAAACGTCAGCTGCCGCCGCGTGATTTCTTCCGGCACCCGCGTTGGCTGGTGTGGGTGATGATCGCTACCGCCGGACTGGTGGGCAATTTCATCTTGTTTGGCTCTTCGTTGCAGTATCTCAGCCCGACGGCGTCCCAGGTGATTGCCCAGTTGGCTCCTCCTGGTATGATGCTTGCCAGCGTCTTTATCCTGAAAGAAAAGATGCGCGGCAGCCAGATTATCGGTGTCTGTATGCTGCTGTGCGGGTTGGTGATGTTTTTTAATACCAGCCTGGTGGAAATCTTTACCCGTCTGACCAATTACACCTGGGGTGTGATTCTGGGCGTCAGTGCAGCACTGGTGTGGGTGGTCTATGGCGTGACGCAAAAAATTTTGTTGCGTCGACTCGGCTCGCAGCAGATCCTGTTTTTGCTGTACACTTTATGTGCAGTGACGTTATTGCCTTTTGCGCACACCGATCTGGTGTGGCAACTGGACAGATGGCAGCTTGGATGCCTGATTTTTTGTGTGCTGAATACCCTTGTGGGTTACGGCGCACTGGCGGAAGCCTACGCACGCTGGCAGGCGGCTCAGGTCAGCGCAATTGTGACGCTAACGCCACTTTTTACCCTGCTGTTTTCAGAATTTTTATCGCTTGGCTGGCCCGACTTTTTTGCCATTCCGCAACTCAATACCTTAGGGTTTGTCGGAGCAATCGTTGTGGTGTCAGGCGCCATGTTTTCCGCAATTGGTCATCGCTTATGGCCACGGCGGAGCAATCCCGTTCCGGTGCCACCTGCATCGGGCCACGGGCGTATGAGTGACGGAGAAGTAAAATGAAGTTTGTTGATGAAGCGACGATCCTGGTAGTGGCTGGCGATGGCGGTAATGGCTGCGTGAGCTTCCGTCGTGAGAAATATATCCCTCGTGGCGGTCCGGACGGTGGTGATGGTGGCGATGGCGGCGATGTGTATATGCAGGCCGACGAAAACCTGAATACCCTGATCGACTACCGCTTTGAAAAGTCCTTCCGTGCAGAACGTGGGCAGAACGGCCAGAGCCGTGACTGTACCGGTAAACGCGGTGTGGACATCGTTGTTAAAGTACCGGTTGGAACGCGCATTATTGACCAGGGAACCGGTGAAACCCTCGGTGATATGACGCATCATCAGCAGAAGATGATGGTCGCTAAAGGCGGTTGGCACGGTCTGGGCAACACCCGTTTCAAGTCATCCGTGAACCGTACCCCACGCCAGAAAACCATGGGTACGCCGGGTGAAAAGCGTGATTTACAGCTGGAGCTGATGCTGCTGGCTGACGTGGGTATGCTCGGCCTGCCTAACGCAGGTAAATCGACCTTTATTCGCGCTGTTTCTGCTGCGAAACCTAAAGTGGCGGATTATCCGTTTACCACTCTGGTGCCAAGCCTCGGTGTTGTTCGTATGGACAGCGAGCAGAGCTTTGTTATTGCCGATATCCCGGGTCTGATCGAAGGGGCTTCGGATGGTGCAGGTCTGGGTATTCGCTTCCTTAAACACCTTGAGCGTTGCCGTGTACTGTTACACACCATCGATCTGGCACCGATTGACGAAAGCGATCCGATTGAAAACGCTCGCATCATCCTGGCTGAGCTGGAGAAATACAGCGATAAGCTGTTCCAAAAGCCACGCTGGCTGGTGTTCAACAAAGTGGACCTGCTGGATGAAGAAGAAGCCGCATCGCGTGCTAAAGCCATTGCAGACGCTCTGGGATGGACAGAGAAATACTATCTGATCTCTGCGGCAAACCGCTCAGGCGTTAACGCACTGTGCTGGGACCTGATGTCCTTCATCATCGCTAACCCGAAAGAAGCTGAACTGGAAGCTAAACAGCCAGAGAAAGTGGAATTCATGTGGGATGACTATCATCGTCAGCAGCTGGAAGAAACCCAGCCAGAAGTTGAAGAAGAAGACGATGACTGGGATGACGATTGGGACGAAGACGACGAAGAAGGTGTCGAAACCGTCTATCAGCGTTAATCTTCGCTAAAAAAATAGGGTGCCACTGGCGCCCTATTTTTTTGTGCTTAATCGCGGCGGTTCTGATGTGGTACCGCGCCTCTGCGCTTTAGCCGATAATGGCGGTTGTCAGTCGTGCAATACAGCACAGCTGATCCTGTGCATTCACAATCTCAATCTGCCAGACCTGGTTCATACTGCCGCTGTGAAGCGCCCTGCAGATGCCGCGTACGGTTCCGCTATAGACCGCACGCAGATGGCTGGCGCTGACTTCAATACCTACCACATTCTGACCTGGCTGCGAACAGAGCCAACCTGCCATTGACCCCAGCGATTCCGCCAACGCCACTGATGCGCCACCGTGCAGCAGCCCAAACGGCTGCTGTGTGCGAGCATCCATGGGCATAGTGGCTTCCAGCCAGTCAGGCTCCAGTCGGGTAAAGACCATACCCAGCCCGGCAATTAGCGTACCTTCTGCCATCTGATTTAGCTCAGTCAGGCTACTTTGTCGTTTCCACATATCAGGCACCCAGAGTGGCTCCGCCATCGACAACAATATCCTGCATCACGATATGGCTGGCGCTGTCGGAGGCGAGGAACAATACCGTGTTGGCGATTTCCTGAGGTTGGGCAATTTTCTGCAACGGAATACCCAGTTTGTACTGATCGGGGTAGCCGGCGATCATCTGCTGTTCGTCTTCCGGTTTATGCCACAGGCTCCGTTGCATCGCGGTGTCTGTGGAACCGGGTGAAACGATATTGCAGCGGACACCAAAGGGAGCCATTTCCAGCCCGACAGTGAGGCACAGGCTACGCAGGGCTGCTTTAGAAGCACCATAAGCTGACATACCGATACGCGGCGCGTGTGCCGCATTGGAGGCAACAGTGACAATCGCGCCGGCACGTTGCTGACGGAACAGTGGCAGTGTTTGCTGGAACAGATTGAATGCCCCCCCGGCGTTGACGGCCATGCAGGCCTGCCAGTCCTCCACCGCGAGTTCTTCGGTGCTGCCAGTACGTAAAATACCGGCAGCATTCACCAGCACATCAAGGCGGGGTGTATCTGACAGCAGGCGCTGACAGACACGTTTCACCTGATCGGCATCGGAAATATCGACAATGGCGCGCTGGAAGGGGTAATCGTTTTGCGAAAACTGTTTATCAAACCCCACCACAGAGGCACCCGCAGCAACAAATGCCAGTGCAGTATGATAACCAATCCCCTGGCCCGCCCCGGTGATCCACACCTGTTTATTGCTGAAGTCAAAACGGCATGACATTACGCAGGCTCCCTCGACAGCAGTGCCCACCAGCCATCAATACTGGGATTTTTTGCCAGGGCGATGAAGTCGATATCGCTATGCACCTGGCGCCAGCGGGCTGCCAGCGCCATCATGCGCACCGAATCCAGTCCGTAATCCACCAGATTTTCGCTATCAAGGAGATCATCGCTGTCTTCATCCAGCAGGGGCAGGACCACGGCACGTAGCTGCTCTTTGCTTTGTGGCAGTGGCAGCAGGGTTTCCGTCATCACAACGCGGCCGCTGCGACCGGCTGTATAGGTCAGCGACATCATATGTTCTTCGCGGCTGAAGTCAGCCAGGGCGTCAGCCACCATAAATGGCTTGATGTTACGCATAAAGGCGTCGGTCGCGGTGGTCAGACAGCCAATGTGGGCATATACGCCACAGATAATCAGCTGGTCGCGTCCGGTTTCATTCAGGATCGATTCCAGCGGTGAGCGATGAAATGCGCTGTAACGCCATTTCACCAGCACCTGGTCATGTTCATCCGGTGCCAGTGCAGCCACGACTTTCTGCTGATCAGGGTGTTTGTTGAGGCCAGGTCCCCACATGTCGTTTAGCAGAGCACGATCTTCAGCACTTTGCTCATTGGGCTGTGCGGTGTAGAACACCGGGATCCCCTGGGATTTGCAGTACTCGCGTAACCGGGCAATATTGGCGACGACTTGTTCAATCAGCGGGCTGTCTTCACCCCAAAAATTGAGGAAATACTCCTGCATATCGTGGATCAGTAACGCGGCACGCGCCGGTTCAAAGGCCCAGGTCACTTTATTGGCTGGCAGTTCGGCTGCGGTTGGCAGCGCGTAAGAATTTAACGTTGGAATAGCCATTACTCTCTCCTGAAAATTATCCGTTCTGCTGAGTGGCCAGCTGCTGGCGCAGGCGTTTTTTGTCCACTTTTCCCACCGGGGTGAGCGGTAGCTCATCGACACATTCAATGCGATCCGGCAGCTTGAATTCCGCCACGCCCAGTTCACGCAGATGACGACGTAAGACCACCGGTTTTAGCGCACGACGCGCGACAATAAACGCACAGCTTTTCTCACCCATCAGGTTGTCTTCCATGGACACCAGCGCAGCATGGATCACGTCTTCATGGCGCAGTAGCAGGTTTTCGATCTCTTCCGCTGCGATCTTTTCGCCACCCCGGTTGATCTGATCCTTCTCGCGCCCCTGAACGGTGATGTAGCCGTCTGCAGCGATGGCGATCAGATCGCCGGAGCAGTAGAAACCCTGATCATCGAAGCTGGCAGCATTGTGCTCCGGGCTATTGTAGTAACCACGGAAGGTATAAGGGCCGCGCGTCATCAGGCGGCCGGTTTCTCCCGCGGGCAGTGGCTGACCCTGCTCATCCGCGACCCAAACCTCGTCGTCGTCAGAGATCGGACGGCCCTGCGTAGTGAGAATATGCTGCTGGTCATCGTCCAGGCGGGTGTAGTTCACCAGACCTTCGGCCATGCCAAAGACCTGCTGGAGCTGGCAGCCAATTTCTTTCTGGATACGTGAAGCCAGTGATTCACTGAGCTTGGCACCACCAACTTGTAACAGTGCCAGTGATGTCAGTGCACGGTTGCTGCCCCATTCCTGAATTGCCTGTAACCACAGACTGACGGCGGGTGGCACCAGTGCCGCCACGTTAACCTGATGTTGTTCAATCAGCGGGAAGCAGAGGTTGGCACTGGGATCGTTCGCCATTACCACACAGCCACCCGCGTAAAACACGCCGAGGGAGCCTGGTGAGCTCATCGCATAGTTATGGGCGGCGGGCAGGGCATTCAGATAACGAGTCTGTGCGTTGAACTCACAGATCTCAACGCTGCCACGAATACTGTAGTAATAATCATTGTGGGTACGTGGGATCAGTTTCGGGGTTCCGGTACTGCCGCCGGAGAGCTGAAAGAAGGCCACTTCATCGGCAGCAGAGGGGCTGGCTATAAAATCGCCGGCATCTGCATCAATCAGGCCTGACAGTGAAAGCGCAACGTTGTTTTCATTGTGCAACGCCACGGCCTTCAGCGCCGGGAAATCCTGCCGGAGTTGATTGAGATAATCATCGTTGCTAAACAGGCTGTGCTGGCGGTCGGCAATCAACAGCGCGGGCTGAATTTGCAGCGCGTAGGCGCTCAGTTCGTTGCGTTGATGACTGAATAGTGCGTTAACAGGGGCGACGCCAATTTTCAGCAAGGCAAAAAAGGTGACGTAGAATTCTGCAACGTTACCCAGTTGTACCAGTGCCGTGTCACCTGACTTCAGACCACGGCGTTGCAGCGAGGCTGCCAGGCGATCGGACTGCTGTGCCAGATCGTGGTAGCGATAACGGCGCGTGCCGTCAATCACGGCTACGGCGCTGCTGCCAGCGTGACGTTGCAGAATGTCCGTTAACGGCAGATCCAGCCAGTAACCTTTTGCGCGATACTGTGTGGCCAGATCGTCCGGCCAGCGAGAATAAGGGATGGTCATGACAGCACTCTTTAGTTCAGGCCAAAAGCCCGTAGCATGGTGTTGAGTTTGACGCCGGTTTCCCGCCATTCGGATTCCGGGCTGGAGGCCGGAACGATACCGGCACCGGCAAACAGACGAACGCGGTTACCGTTCACTTTGCCGCAGCGGATGGTGACGACCCATTCACCGTTGCCGTGCTCATCGCACCAGCCGACAATGCCGCCAAAGAGGCCCCGATTGAACGGTTCCAGTTCAGCAATCAGTTTCTGGGCAGTGGTATGCGGGAAGCCGCTCAGCGCCGGCGTTGGATGCAGCAGGCAGGCCAGTGACAGTGCCGTATCGGCTTTCTGGCTCACTTCACCTTCAATCGCGGTGCCCAGATGCCAGAGCGTCGAGGTGGTCAACAGCTCCGGGGTCGCTGGCAGGGCAAGGTAAGCGCTGCGGGGTTGCAGCACATCGCGCATGGCATCGGTCACCAGCTTATGCTCGTAGCGATCCTTGGTGGATGCCATCAGCTGTTGCCCGGCCTGACGATCTTTCTGTGCATCACTTTCACGACGCGCCGATCCGGCCAGTGGATGGGTGTAATAGCGGCTGTCATGCTTGCGCATCAGCAACTCCGGGCTGGCCCCCAGCAATGAACCCCCTTCCGGTAGTGCAACATGGAAGTTATAGCTTCCAGGATTCTGCGTCATCAGGCGCGTCATCAGGTTGGCAATATCGATCTTCTCGGTAGTGACGATTTCCATCAGGCGTGACAGCACCACTTTGTCCAACTGCTTCGTTGTGGTCGCGTCAACGGCCTGGGCGACCATCTGCATAAAGGCGTCCTGCTCTGGCAGAGCAGTACGGCGCATGACGTCAGGAAGCTCACTCTTTGGCGCGCCCATTTGTTGCAGATACGCCTTGCCATCGAAGTACTGGCTGGACTCAGGGATAAACAGGGAAGAAGGCTGGCTGGCATCGAAGGGGATCGCCCCGACGAGCACGGGGTGAGCAATTCCCTGGCGTTTCGCATCAAGGAATCGTTGCCGGATTTCGTGTTGAAATTCGCTCTGTAGCGCTTCACCACCGAATGCAGGGGTGGTGACGGTGGTAAAGCAGCCCTGTGCTGCCAGACTGCGCCAGGGAGACATAAAGAAAAAACCACTGGCGGCTGCCTGTGAGGCAAACTGTAGCGTACTTTCTGACGTTAACGATTCCATTAGGCATCCTCATTTAAATGATAAACGTAGTAAGAACTATTATCATTTGCTTTCAGGTGCAGTAAACTACGTCGATTATTGTGGAGTGTCAATAAAGGTAAATTAATTTAATTATCGTAAAGACATCCTTACACGGTGGGTGCTGTACGCGAGCCGTGCTGCCATTACCTGTGAAAAGGGGTGCCAGAGGAATCCACATAAAAGGTAAGCATTGCTGATTAAATGCCCGTGGGATAACGCCTGTGGGATAACAGAGGATGTTAGGCGGGTAGCAGGAAACGTTTAGTCAAGCTGATGGGGTAACCAGCAGCTGGCTTTGAGGCCACTGCGATCGCTACGGTTCGTCAGACTGAGGTGCCCACGATGGATTTGCACAATGCGCTGGACGATATTCAGGCCAAGTCCGCTACCACCATAGCGACGATCCATTCGACGGAAGGCTTTGATGGCATCGTTTACCATACTGGCATCAATGCCGGAGCCTTCATCGTGGACACTGACCTGGCTTCCGGTTTCCTCATCTTCCACCAGCAACGTAATCGTGCTGCCCTCTGGACTGTAACGTGAGGCATTCTCCAGCAGGTTACGCAGCATCAGCCTCAGCAAGATGGCATCGCCCTGTACCGTGCGTATTGTCGTGCTGCTAACAATAAGATGCTGCTGACGCAGGGCCAGTAGTTCATCCATTTCCTGGCGTAGCGGGTCAATGACATCATGCCAGCTCAGGGTCTGATAATGGCCGCTGGCCAGTGCCTGACCGGCGCGTGACAACATCAGGAGCTGCTCAATAACATGCATCAGTTGATCGATGCGCTCAACCAGCATCGGCCCCTGTTTTACCCCTTCCTGCTCCAGCAGCTCAAGGTGTAACCGCAGACCTGCCAGCGGCGTACGCAGCTCGTGTGCAGCATCGGCGGTGAACAGCCGCTCCTGCTGCAGCGTATTATCAAGACGGCCCAGCAGCTGGTTTAACGCCCCGGTGACCGCCACAATTTCATCCATTTCTGAATGCAGCGGCAGGGGAGAGAGATTGTCAGCAGAGCGGGTAACCAGGTTTTGTTGAAGCGATCTGAGCGGGCGAATAATCCAGCTGATTGCCCAGAATGAAAGCAGCAGGGTAAAGCAGACCATCACCAGCGAAGGCAGAAGCAGAGAGGCGATGGCCTCGCGGATTTCATTTTCTACCTGATCATTACGAGCGTGTGCAGAGAGGGTCTCATTGACCAGAAAACTGATCTGTTCGCGGCTTTCATGCCACAGCCAGAGCGCGCTCATCAACTGGCAGCTCAACAGAATGAGCGTCAGCATAATCAATAAACGCCGACGCATACTGTTCATGCGCGTTCTTCCAGGCGATAGCCAACGCCACGTACGGTTTTAATCCGGTCTTTCCCCAGCTTACGCCGCAGATTATGGATATGGACTTCAAGGGTATTTGAGCCGGTATCATCTTGCCAGCTGTAGAGATCCTGCAGGAGTGTTTCCCGGTGCACCGTTTGACCAATGCGCATCAGTAGACGCGTTAACAGAGAAAACTCTTTAGGTGTCACCTCGATGGGGTGATTATCGACGGCGACCTGTTGCGAAGAGAGGTTAAGTGCGAGGTCGCCATGCTGTAACAGGTTATCGCTTCTTCCCTGATAGCGACGGATCAGCGCACGGACGCGGGCTTTCAGCTCAACCAGTGCAAAGGGTTTGATCAGATAGTCATCTGCTCCGGCATCCAGCCCGTCAACACGGTCAGATAATGCATCGCGTGCTGTCAGGATCAATACTGGCAGATCAACCTGCTCTTTGCGCCACTGCCGCAGCAGATCGGCACCATCACGATCCGGCAACCCAAGATCCAGAACAATCAGGCTGTACTGACCGCTGTTCAAATACGCAATGGCCTGCGCGGCGCTGGCCGCACAGTCCACAGCATAACCTTCACCCGTCAGGGCGAGGGTTAACCCCTGTTGCAGGAGCGTATCATCTTCAACGATCAGTATTTTCATTGGCTCAATTATTCTGATAAACGTCTTTGTACAAGCGGCTTTCGAAACGAACCAAAGGAATACGGCGCTGGCGCTGATCTTCCGGTGGCACAGCGTATCCTGACAGGAACTGCACAAAGGCAACACGTTGTCCGCTGGCGGTTGTCATAAAGCCAGCCAGGTTATACACACCCTGTAAAGACCCCGTTTTTGCCGATACCTTGCCATCAACACCTGCTTCGTGCAGACCGCCGCGATAGCGTAATGTGCCGTCATAACCCGCTAAGGGTAGCATCGAAATATAATCTAATTGCTCATCATTCTGCGCAATATATTGCAGTACCTGCATCATGGTTGCCGGAGAGATCAGATCGTGACGCGACAGCCCGGATCCATCGACCTGAATGCTGTTACCCAGATCGATATTCGCCTTCTGACGCAGGATCTGACGGACTGCATCCGATCCTGCCCGCCATGTACCCGGCACGCCAAAGCGTTCATGGCCAATGGTGCGGAAAACGGTGTCAGCGATCATATTGTCTGACTTCTTCAGCATAATTTTTAACAGATCATGCAGCGGTGCTGACTGCGTTTCGGCCAGTACAGTACCGGGCTGTGTGACCTGAGTCTGCCTGACCAGGTGGCCGGTGTAGTCAATCCCGGCATTCTGCAGCTCAGCTTTCAGGATCGCGCCTGCGTAACTGGCCCCGTCCTGGATGGCAAAAGCCAGCGGTAATGGCTCAGAACGCTGGGTCAGACAACCCGTGAGGGTAAAGCGATTAAGCTCACCCGGAACCACATCCAGCTCGCAATACTGCGCATCAGGGGAGCCTTTAGCCAGCGTGCGGACTTCGCTGAACATATTCACCGGATAGTAAGATGCGACGCGAATAAACGCCTTATCACCCGGGTTTGGCGCACTATAAAGCGATACCGAGAAGCAGTTACGATCAACGATGGCAGCGCCGGGCGGGGCACTGAAGCATTGCGTCATGTCATTCCACGGCCAGCCGGGCGCTTTATCGTGGCTGGCAAAAACGGACGTATCAATGACCAGATTGCCATCAATGTGTTCCACACCCTGTTTTCTCAGTGCGGTGACCATATTACGCAAATCCTGGCGTGTCAGGGTGGGATCGCCACCGAAACGAGCCACCAGATCGCCGCGCAGTGTATCGCCGCTCACACTGCCTTTACTTTCCAGCTGTGTATGAAAGCGATAATCCGGGCCGAGTTGTAACAACGCGGCGAGAGCAGTGATCACTTTCATGGTGCTGGCGGGCAGTGCCATCTGTTGGCTGTGATAGTCGATAGCTGGCGTTGTGGCACCAATTTTCTGCACAACCAGCGCCAGATTGGCGCCGTCGGGTAAATATTGGGTATAGTCTTCGACGGGCGCAGCCTGCGCTTGCAGCATAAATGCGCAGGTAAAGCCGGTGACAATTCGTGAAAATCGCATAATCTCGCGGTAACTGACAGGTGATGCTGTCATACTACGGTGCATTGCGGTGGAAAGTAAACGATGACCCCCAGGGAACTCTGGGGTAAAATACGTATCAAATTGCAAAATCGAACCTGCCCTGGAGCTTGCTCCGGGTCAGGCTTCTTTCGTTTCAAATCAGTAGTAAGCGCCGCAGGACGCCCTTCCTGCATGCCACCCGTCAGGATGACGACACTTTAAACAGGATAGATTTTAAGAGGTATTGAGATGAACCAGATTCCGATGACGTTGAGGGGCGCGGAAAAACTGCGCGAAGAGCTGGAAGAGCTGAAAACCGTTAAACGCCCTAGAATTATTGCCTCAATTGCAGATGCTCGCGAACACGGCGATTTAAAAGAAAATGCTGAATATCATGCTGCTCGTGAAGAGCAAGGATTCTGCGAAGGCCGTATTCAGGAAATTGAAGCCAAGCTGTCGAATGCCCAGGTGATTGATGTCACCAAAATGGCGGGCAATGCTAACGGCCGCGTGATTTTCGGTGCCACAGTGACCGTGCTGAATGTGGACACTGATGAAGAGTCTACCTACCGTATCGTAGGGGATGATGAAGCGAACTTTAAGCAGAATCTGATTTCAGTGAACTCACCAATGGCACGTGGCCTGGTGGGCAAGGTTGCTGATGATATTGCCATTATCAAAACCCCAGGTGGCGATGTGGAATATGAAATCTTAAAAGTAGAATATCTTTAATTTTACAGTCCTCAAAATAACTGAGGTTTTGTAAAGATAAGAAAAAGGCCGCAACGCGGCCTTTTATCAGAATCAGGAGCATGGCACTTTCTCCAGTCCTGAGCTTAGTATGGACAAGTCGGCCCGAAAACCGACCTGCTCATCAACGCGGAATGGAAATCTTGCGCTCTTTCGTTGGACGGTACAGTACCAGCGTCTTGCCGATAACCTGCACATTGACTGCACGCGTTTCGCGCACGATGGCCTCAACTACCAGGGCTTTCGTCTCACGATCTTCTGTGGCGATTTTCACCTTGATAAGTTCATGGTGCTCCAGTGCTTGTTCGATCTCGGCCAGCACCCCTTCGGTCAAACCATTGTTGCCCAGCATAACAACTGGCTTCAGCGGATGGGCCAGACCTTTCAGGTGCTGTTTTTGTTTGGTACTCAGATTCATCGTATTTTTTACTTACATTGGGATTGAAAACGGGTCATTCTACCGCCATCTCGGGTGTATCACCAAATCGGCAGCGCTGATTTGAGCGGTTTATTTATCGCTTACGTTGAATCATAGTTGGAAATTGTATGACAGGTAAAAAGCGTTCGGCCAGTTCCAGCCGCTGGCTACAGGAACACTTTAGCGATAAATATGTGCTTGAGGCACAGAAAAAAGGGCTGCGCTCGCGCGCCTGGTTTAAACTGGATGAGATACAGCAAGGCGACAAACTGTTCAAACCTGGGATGACTGTGGTGGATCTCGGCGCGGCTCCCGGTGGTTGGTCGCAGTATGTGGTTACCCAGATTGGGGCAAAGGGTCACGTTATTGCTTGTGATCTTCTGCCGATGGATCCTATCGTCGGTGTCGATTTCCTTCAGGGCGACTTTCGTGATGAATTGGTGCTGAAAGCTCTGCTGGAACGCGTAGGTGAGACCAAGGTTCAGGTTGTGATGTCAGATATGGCACCCAACATGACGGGTACGCCTGCCGTCGATATTCCCCGGTCTATGTATTTATGTGAGCTTGCGTTGGAAATGTGCCGTGACGTTTTGGCACCTGGTGGAAGCTTTTTAGTGAAAGTGTTTCAGGGAGATGGCTTTGAAGAATACCTCCGGGAAATTCGCTCCCTGTTTACGAAAGTAAAAATTCGTAAGCCGGACGCTTCGCGCTCTCGTTCGCGTGAAGTGTACATTGTAGCGACAGGGCGCAAACTGTAACCAGAATAACTGGATTGGCTGTCAGCACCTCAGCGATTCCAAGTGTGAAGGATATAGAGTACCCTACGCTGTCTGTTAACACCGTTGTAATATGAGGTTAATCCCTTGAGTGACATGGCGAAAAACCTGATTCTCTGGTTAGTCATCGCAGTCGTGCTGATGTCTGTATTCCAGAGCTTTGGGCCCAGCGAGTCGAATGGCCGTCGGGTTGATTATTCAACCTTCCTGTCGGAAGTGAACCAGGATCAGGTCCGCGAGGCACGTATTAACGGGCGTGAGATTAACGTAACCAAAAAAGACAGTAATCGATATACGACCTACATTCCCGTCAACGATCCTAAGTTGCTCGACAACCTGTTGACTAAAAATGTGAAAGTAGTGGGTGAACCACCAGAAGAGCCGAGCCTGCTGGCGTCGATCTTCATCTCCTGGTTCCCAATGCTGCTACTTATCGGTGTCTGGATCTTCTTTATGCGTCAGATGCAGGGCGGCGGCGGAAAGGGCGCGATGTCCTTCGGCAAGAGCAAGGCCCGCATGCTGACAGAAGATCAAATCAAGACCACCTTTGCGGACGTTGCCGGTTGTGACGAAGCAAAAGAAGAAGTCAGCGAGCTGGTTGAATACCTGCGTGAGCCTAGCCGCTTCCAGAAACTCGGCGGTAAAATTCCGAAAGGCGTACTGATGGTCGGTCCTCCGGGTACCGGTAAAACCTTGCTGGCAAAAGCGATTGCCGGTGAAGCGAAAGTGCCTTTCTTTACCATCTCCGGTTCTGACTTCGTTGAAATGTTTGTTGGTGTGGGTGCATCCCGCGTTCGTGACATGTTTGAACAGGCTAAAAAAGCTGCGCCGTGCATTATCTTCATCGATGAAATCGATGCAGTGGGCCGTCAGCGTGGTGCCGGTTTGGGCGGTGGTCACGATGAACGTGAGCAAACCCTGAACCAGATGCTGGTTGAAATGGATGGCTTCGAAGGTAATGAAGGCATCATCGTGATCGCGGCAACTAACCGTCCTGACGTGCTGGACCCGGCATTACTGCGTCCGGGCCGTTTCGACCGTCAGGTTGTGGTGGGCCTGCCAGATGTTCGTGGTCGTGAGCAGATCCTGAAAGTCCATATGCGTCGTGTACCGTTGTCGACTGATATGGAACCGTCTGTGATTGCACGTGGTACTCCAGGCTTCTCCGGTGCTGACCTGGCTAACCTGGTCAACGAAGCGGCTCTGTTTGCGGCACGCGGCAATAAGCGTGTGGTATCGATGGTTGAGTTCGAAAAAGCCAAAGATAAAATCATGATGGGTGCAGAACGTCGCTCCATGGTGATGACCGAAGCACAGAAAGAGTCGACGGCCTACCACGAAGCCGGTCACGCGATTGTCGGTACACTGGTACCCGGTTATGACCCGGTGCATAAAGTGACGATTATTCCGCGAGGACGTGCATTGGGCGTTGCATTCTTCTTGCCTGAGGGTGATGAGATCAGCGCCAACCGTCAGAAGTTGGAAAGCCGTATTTCCGTCGCCTACGGTGGCCGTCTGGCTGAAGAAATCATCTATGGTCCAGACTATGTCTCTACCGGTGCTTCTTCAGACATCAAAATGGCCACCAGCGTTGCGCGCAACATGGTGACTCAGTGGGGCTTCTCAGAGAAATTGGGTCCGCTGCTGTATGCTGAAGAAGAAGGTGAAGTGTTCCTTGGTCGTTCAGTGGCAAAAGCGAAACACATGTCTGATGAAACGGCGCGTATTATCGATCAGGAAGTGAAAAAACTGATTGATACTAACTACGCCCGTGCTCGCCGTATTCTGGATGAGAACATGGACATCCTTCATGCGATGAAAGACGCGCTGATGAAGTATGAAACCATTGATGCTCCACAGGTTAGCGATCTGATGGCACGCCGTGAAGTGCGTCCACCAGCGGGTTGGGAAGAGAGCACCAGCTCTGACAACTCCGATAAAAATGGTGGCAGCCCTCAGGCACCGCGCCCGGTTGATGATCCGCCGACGCCTACCAGCACTATGTAAAAACTGCGCAGCGCTTTCATCTGCTGTGCTGTAAAATTGATATCATCAAAACCCCGGCGCTGACCGGGGTTTTTTTATCCCTGTTACCGGAGAAAATTTGTTATGAAGCTGTACGCCAGAGATTCCGTGCTCGACCTTTCACATCCTCACGTAATGGGGATTTTAAATGTCACTCCTGACTCTTTTTCCGATGGCGGCAAGCATAATGAGTTAATCCAGGCGCTGACCCATGCCAATGAGATGATCAACGCAGGTGCAACTATCATTGATGTGGGGGGGGAATCCACGCGTCCCGGCGCGGCAGAGGTCAGTGTTCAACAGGAGCTGGACCGGGTTATGCCGGTCGTGGAAGCCATCGCACAACGTTTCGAGGTCTGGATCTCAGTCGATACCTCAAAACCTGATGTTATTCGCGAATCTGCACGTGCAGGTGCCCACATCATCAATGATATTCGTTCTCTCCAGGAACCTGGCGCGTTGGCTGCAGCAGCGGAAACCGGCCTTCCAGTCTGCCTGATGCATATGCAGGGTGAGCCGAAAACGATGCAGCAGGCGCCGCAGTATCAGAACATTTTACAGGATGTGGATGCCTTTTTTGTTGAGCATATTTCCCGCTGTGAAGCAGCCGGGATCAAAAAATCGCAACTGTTGCTCGACCCCGGTTTCGGTTTCGGTAAGAATCTCTCCCACAATTATCAATTGCTGGCGCATCTGGCGGATTACCACCACTTTGGCCTGCCGCTGTTGGTAGGAATGTCACGCAAGAGTATGGTTGGTCAGCTATTGAATGTCGGGCCATCCCAGCGCCTGACCGGGAGTCTCGCTTGTGCAGTGATTGCCGCCATGCAGGGAGCCCATATTCTGCGCGTCCACGATGTGAAAGAAACCGTAGAGGCGATGCGCGTCGTCGAAGCCACACAGTCTGCAAGGGAAGAAAAATAGTATGAGCGAGCGTAAATATTTTGGTACAGATGGCATCCGCGGCAAAGTGGGTGAGTCTCCGATTACTCCGGACTTCGTGCTGAAGCTGGGCTTTGCTGCAGGTAAAGTGCTGGCGCGTCATGGTTCCAAGAAGATCATTATTGGTAAAGACACGCGTATTTCTGGCTATATGCTGGAGTCTGCACTGGAGGCAGGCCTGGCCGCCGCGGGTCTGTCTGCGGCATTCACCGGTCCGATGCCAACCCCGGCTATCGCATATCTGACCCGCACCTTCCGTGCAGAAGCCGGCATTGTGATTTCTGCGTCACACAATCCCTTTGACGATAACGGCATCAAATTCTTCTCTACTGAAGGCACTAAGCTGCCGGATGAAGTGGAAGAAGCGATCGAAGCGGAAATGGAAAAACCGATTACCTGTGTCGAATCTGCAGAACTGGGACGTGCCAGCCGTATCGTTGATGCTGCCGGGCGCTATATTGAGTTCTGCAAAGGGACATTCCCGAGCGAGCTGAGTCTGAATGGCTTGAAAATTGTGGTCGACTGCGCGAATGGTGCCACTTATCACATCGCGCCAAACGTATTACGTGAACTGGGTGCTACGGTCATCGCGATTGGTGTGCAGCCGGACGGTATGAACATCAACAAAGAGTGCGGTGCGACCGATCTCCGTCTGTTGCAGGAGCGTGTGCTGGCAGAAAAAGCCGATGTTGGTCTGGCTTACGATGGTGATGGCGACCGTATCATGATGGTTGACCACCTTGGCCACAAAGTGGATGGCGATCAGATCCTCTATCTTATTGCCCGGGAAGGGCTGCGCCAGGGGCAACTGCGCGGCGGCGTGGTTGGCACACTGATGAGCAACATGGGCCTTGAACTGGCGCTGAAACAGCTCGGTATTCCGTTCGCACGTGCCAAAGTGGGTGACCGCTACGTACTGGAAAAACTGAAAGAGAAGGGCTGGCGCCTGGGGGCTGAGAACTCAGGTCACGTTATCCTGTTGGATAAAACTACCACGGGCGACGGTATTGTTGCAGGTTTGCAGGTGTTGACTGCGATGGTGCGTAACCATATGACCCTGCACGATCTGTGCAGTGGAATGAAACTGTTGCCACAAATTCTGGTAAATGTGCGTTTCAGTGGTGCCAATGACCCGCTGGAAGACAGCCAGGTCAAAGCGGTGACTGCTGAGGTTGAAGCCGAATTAAAAGGGCGTGGACGCGTATTGTTACGTAAGTCAGGCACCGAGCCTCTCATCCGGGTGATGGTGGAAGGTGAGGATGAAGCGCAGGTGACTGCGCTGGCGCACCGCATTGCTGATGCAGTAAAAGCAGTTTAACCCGATGCCCGGGACGATCTTTTTTAAGTCTTACCGGGCAGGTAATTTACAGAGTGCATAGGATTTTTTTGGGCTAAAGCGTGTGTTTTTTCTCCAAAAAACCGCCTTTTGTCGTTTTTTTCCGCAATCAGTTATGGCGTATGAAATTGCCCTTGCACGTGCGGTCACCTTTGGTTAGTATTCACACCCGCTTCATAGGTAGGTCGTTAACTACTTATTAAGACTAACTGGCTTGAAGCTTTTGATGTGCGTTTAACGCACCAGGAACAAGGTTGATTATGTACGAAGCTCTTTTAGTAGTTTTCCTTATTGTGGCAATCGGCCTTGTCGGTCTGATCATGCTTCAGCAAGGTAAAGGCGCTGATATGGGAGCATCATTTGGTGCAGGCGCTTCTGGTACACTGTTTGGTTCTAACGGTTCTGGTAACTTCATGACCCGTATGACTGCAGTACTGGCGACCCTGTTCTTCATTATCAGTCTGGTTCTGGGTAATATCAACAGCAACAAAACCCAGAAAGGAAGCGAGTGGGAAAACCTGACTCAGCCGGCGCAGTCCCAACAGACTCAGCCAGCGAAACCGGTAACACCGGGCAGCGATATCCCGCAGTAAGCAGTAAATGAAGTTGCAGTAACCGTTTCGACGCGACAGAAATAAAAAAGTCGCCTCTTTAGTGCCGTGGTGGTGGAATTGGTAGACACGCTACCTTGAGGTGGTAGTGCCCGCATGGGCTTACGGGTTCAAGTCCCGTCCTCGGTACCAAATCTCAGTTTTGCTTGCAATTTCTGCAAGTTTTGCGTAGTATTCGGACGCGGGGTGGAGCAGCCTGGTAGCTCGTCGGGCTCATAACCCGAAGGTCGTCGGTTCAAATCCGGCCCCCGCAACCACTTTCCCTTAGAGTTCTTTTTCAAATAAACTGTATACTCCACATTACGTATCTCAGTTGATTTTGAAAAAAATTCTTTTGGATTGTGCCGAGCCGCCAGTGGCGGTTTACAGGGTCCAGTCGCATTAAGCCCCGATATTTCGGGGTTTTTTGTTATCAGGAAGCAGCATCACTGGGCTATAGGCCCTTTTTTTACGTCTTGGGGGTGGGATTGTCCACGTTAGAGCAAAAATTAACAGAGCTGATCTCAGCACCGGTAGAAGCGCTAGGCTACGAACTGGTTGGTATTGAGTTTGTACGCGGTCGCACATCCACCTTGCGCATCTATATTGATAGTGAAGATGGCATCAATGTTGATGATTGCGCTGATGTGAGCCACCAGGTCAGTGCGGTATTTGACGTCGAAGACCCAATTACCGTTGCTTACAACCTCGAAGTCTCCTCGCCTGGTCTTGACCGACCAATGTTTACCGCAGAACATTATGTCCGATTTACTGGCGAAGAAGTGAGCCTGGTTCTGCGTATGGCGGTCCAGAACCGTCGCAAATGGCAAGGTATCATTAAGTCTGTTGAGGGTGAGATGATCACTGTTGCCGTTGAGGGTAACGACGAAGTGTTCGCGCTGAGTAATATCCAGAAGGCGAACCTGGTTCCCCACTTTTAAAAGTCCGGATTGAGGCATACCAGGATGAACAAAGAAATCTTAGCTGTTGTAGAAGCGGTCTCTAATGAGAAGTCCCTCCCACGCGAGAAGATTTTCGAAGCTCTGGAGAGCGCGCTGGCCACAGCCACCAAGAAAAAATACGAGCAGGAAATTGACGTTCGCGTCAGCATCGATCGCAAAAGTGGCGATTTCGATACTTTCCGCCGTTGGCTGATTGTGGACGAAGTGACGATGCCGACGCGTGAAATCACGCTGGAAGCCGCCGTCTACGAAGATGAATCACTGGGCCTGGGTGGCTTTGTTGAAGATCAGATCGAATCTGTTACCTTTGACCGTATCACTACCCAGACTGCCAAGCAGGTTATCGTACAGAAAGTTCGTGAAGCTGAACGCGCGATGGTTGTCGATCAGTTCCGCGAGCAGGAAGGCGAAATCATCACTGGCGTGGTGAAGAAAGTTAACCGTGACAATATCTCACTGGAAGTGCGTCCAAACGATGGTTCTAACACCAACGCAGAAGCCGTGATTATCCGTGAAGATATGTTGCCACGTGAGAACTTCCGTCCGGGTGACCGTATCCGTGGCGTACTGTACGCTGTGCGCCCTGAAGCGCGTGGTGCTCAGCTGTTCGTCAGCCGTTCTAAACCGGAAATGCTGATCGAACTGTTCCGCATTGAAGTGCCGGAAATTGCTGAAGAAGTTCTTGAAATTAAAGCCGCTGCGCGCGATCCAGGCTCCCGAGCTAAAATCGCAGTGAAAACCAACGACAAACGTATCGACCCGGTCGGTGCTTGCGTAGGTATGCGTGGTGCGCGTGTTCAGGCGGTATCCAGTGAGCTGGGTGGCGAGCGTATTGATATCGTGCTGTGGGATGATAATCCTGCGCAGTTCGTGATCAACGCAATGGCCCCGGCGGATGTCGCCTCTATCGTGGTGGATGAAGATAATCACACCATGGATATCGCTGTGGAAGCCGGTAATCTGGCCCAGGCGATCGGCCGTAATGGCCAAAACGTGCGTCTGGCTTCACAGTTAAGTGGCTGGGAGCTGAACGTGATGACGGTCGACGACCTGCAGGCCAAGCATCAGGCTGAAGCTCATGCTGCCATCGACGTCTTTACCAAACATCTCGATATCGACGAAGACTTCGCGACCACTCTGGTCGAAGAAGGCTTCTCTTCTCTGGAAGAGCTGGCTTATGTGCCGATTAACGAGCTGCTGGAAATCGACGGTCTTGATGAAGAGACAGTAGAAGCGTTGCGCGACCGAGCTAAAAACGCGTTAACCACCCTGGCACTGGCCAAGGAAGAGAGCCTCGGCGACACCCAACCGGCAGAAGATTTACTGAGCCTGGAAGGACTGGAGCGCGAGATGGCCTTCAAGCTGGCAGCTAAAGGCGTATGCACGCTGGAAGATCTTGCCGAGCAGGGTGTTGACGATCTGTCAGATATTGAGGGCCTGAACGATGAAAGGGCTGGTGAGCTGATTATGGCTGCACGAAATATCTGTTGGTTCGGCGACGACGCGTAATAAACTGTAGCAGGAAGGAACAGCATGACGACAGATGTAACCGTAAAATCCCTGGCCGCAGAGATTCAGACACCGGTAGAACGCCTGGTACAGCAATTTGCTGATGCAGGGATCCAAAAGTCTGAGACTGACTCTGTTACCCAGCATGAAAAAGAGACTTTGCTGACCCATCTGAACCGCGAACATGGCGGTGGATCTGGTAAGCTTACTCTGCAGCGCAAAACGCGCAGCACCTTGAATGTTCCAGGCACCGGGGGCAAAAGTAAGTCGGTGCAAATCGAAGTCCGCAAAAAACGCACTTATGTAAAAGGCGATCCGGCTGATGCTGAACAAGCAGAAGCGGAAGCCCAGGCAGAGCGTGAAGCGGAAGAACTGGCTCGTCGCGAGGCTGAAGAACAAGCCCAGCGCGCAGCTCAAGACAAAGCGAAGCGTGAAGCCGAGGAGCAGGCCAAACGTGAGGCAGCTGATAAAGCCAAACGTGATGCAGCGGAAAAAGATAAAGTGAGCAATCAACATACCGACGAAACAACCCGGGCTTCTCAGTCCGATAAAGCCCGCCGCGAAGCGGAATCGGCAGAACTGAAGCGTAAAGCTGAAGAAGAAGCGCGTCGCAAGATCGAAGAAGAAGCGAAGCGCGTAGCCGAAGAAGCACGCAAAATGGCGGAAGAGAAAGGCGAAGAGTGGACGCAGGTTAAAGAAGTGGAAGACACTTCTGATTACCACGTTACTACTTCAACTCACGCTCGTGCAGCAGAAGACGAAAATGACGCACAGGTCGAAGGTGACCGTCGTACTCGTACTGCTACACGTCCAGCTAAAGCCCCTGTTCGCAAGAAAGGCAACAAGCATTCTGAAGCGAAAACTGACCGTGAAGAAGCGCGTGCTCAGGTTCGTGGCGGCAAAGGCGGCAAACGTAAACCAAGCACCCTGCAGCAGGGCTTTAACAAGCCAGCTCAGGCTGTTAACCGTGACGTTATCATCGGTGAAACTGTCACCGTAGCGGAACTGGCTAACAAGATGGCGGTGAAAGGCTCCCAGGTCATCAAAGCGATGATGAAAATGGGCGCTATGGCCACCATCAACCAGGTCATCGACCAGGAAACGGCTCAGATGGTAGCGGAAGAAATGGGTCACAAAGTGACTCTGCGCCGCGAAAATGAGCTGGAAGAAGCGGTAATGAGTGACCGTGATACCGATGCGGTGCATGAGTCTCGTGCTCCGGTCGTGACTATCATGGGTCACGTTGACCACGGTAAAACATCTCTGCTGGACTACATTCGCTCCACCAAAGTCGCCTCTGGCGAAGCGGGCGGCATTACTCAGCATATCGGTGCTTACCACGTTGAAACTGACAACGGTATGGTCACCTTCCTGGATACCCCAGGCCACGCAGCGTTTACTTCAATGCGTGCCCGCGGTGCTCAGGCAACGGATATCGTTATCCTGGTGGTTGCGGCTGACGATGGCGTGATGCCACAGACTATCGAAGCGATCCAGCATGCGAAAGCGGCCAAAGTGCCGGTTGTCGTTGCGGTGAACAAATGCGATAAGCCTGAAGCTGATCCAGACCGTGTTAAAACTGAACTGACTCAATACGGTATCATTCCGGAAGAGTGGGGCGGCGAAAACATGTTCGTTAGCGTTTCAGCTAAAGTCGGTACCGGTATCGATGACTTGCTGAATGCTATCCTGCTGCAGGCGGAAGTCCTCGAACTGAGTGCAGTACGTCAGGGCATGGCAAGCGGTGTGGTTATCGAGTCCTTCCTGGATAAAGGTCGTGGCCCGGTTGCAACTGTACTGGTTCGTGAAGGTACGCTGAACAAAGGCGATATCGTTCTGTGTGGCTTCGAATACGGCCGTGTCCGTGCGATGCGTGACGAATTGGGCCGCGAAGTACTGACTGCAGGCCCATCTATTCCGGTTGAGATCCTTGGCCTGTCCGGTGTGCCGGCAGCGGGTGATGAAGCGACCGTCGTACGTGACGAGAAGAAAGCACGCGAAGTAGCACTGTATCGTCAGGGCAAATTCCGTGAAGTTAAGCTGGCTCGTCAGCAGAAATCTAAGCTGGAAAACATGTTTGCGAACATGACCGAAGGCGAAGTGTCTGAACTGAACATCGTGCTGAAAGCTGACGTACAGGGTTCTGTTGAAGCTATCTCCGAATCCCTGATGAAGCTGTCTACTGATGAAGTGAAAGTGAAAATCATCGGTTCTGGTGTGGGTGGTATTACTGAAACCGACGCCACACTGGCAGCAGCGTCTAACGCAATCCTGGTGGGCTTCAACGTTCGTGCCGATGCATCTGCGCGCCGCGTGATTGATTCCGAAAGCCTGGATCTGCGTTACTACTCCGTCATCTATAATCTGATTGACGAAGTGAAAGCAGCGATGAGCGGCATGCTGGCACCTGAGTACAAACAGCAGATCATCGGTCTGGCTGCCGTACGTGACGTGTTCAAATCACCGAAATTTGGTGCTATCGCGGGCTGTATGGTGACGGAAGGTAACATCAAACGTCACAACCCAATCCGCGTACTGCGTGACAACGTGGTTATCTATGAAGGCGAGCTGGAATCCCTGCGCCGCTTCAAAGATGACGTTAACGAAGTCCGTAACGGCATGGAATGTGGTATCGGCGTGAAGAACTACAACGATGTACGTGTTGGCGATATGATCGAAGTATTCGAAATTATCGAAATCCAGCGTACCATCGACTAAGTCGACGACCGCAATCAGCAACACTAATATTTGGGAGGCTTCTGGCCTCCCAATTCTTTATAGAGAGATAATATTATGGCGAAAGAATTTGGTCGCCCTCAGCGCGTTTCTCAAGAGCTGCAAAAAGAGATTGCTATCATTTTGCAGCGTGAGATTAAAGACCCACGTCTTGGCATGATGGTCACAGTTTCAGGTGTTGATGTGTCGCGTGACCTGGCCTATGCCAAAGTGTTCGTGACCTTCCTGAACGACAAAGATGAAGCCGCAATCAAAGGTGGCCTGCGCGCCCTCGGTGACGCTTCTGGCTATATCCGTACGCTGCTCGGCAAAGCGATGCGCCTGCGTATCGTGCCTGAACTGACTTTCTTCTACGATAACTCGCTGGTTGAAGGGATGCGCATGTCTAACCTGGTGACTAACGTGGTCAGAAATGACGAAGAGCGTCGCGGTCCGGCAGAAGAAAATCAGGAAGAAGGTAAAGCAGAGTAATGAGTCGTCCTCGCCGTCGCGGTCGCGATATCCACGGTGTGCTGTTGCTGGATAAGCCTACGGGCTTGTCCTCCAACGATGCACTGCAGAAAGTGAAACGTTTGTATAACGCCAATCGTGCCGGTCATACCGGTGCGCTGGACCCACTGGCGACAGGCATGCTGCCGATTTGTCTGGGGGAAGCGACGAAATTCTCCCAGTATCTGCTGGAATCTGATAAGCGTTACCGTGTGATAGCCCGCCTGGGGCAGCGCACTGATACGTCGGATGCGGATGGTGTCATTGTCAGTGAGCGTCCGGTGGCGTTTACGGCAGAAGCACTTGAACAGGCGCTGGAAAGTTTCCGCGGAGTTACGCAGCAGATCCCGTCGATGTATTCGGCACTGAAATATCAGGGCCGTAAGCTGTACGAATATGCCCGTGAAGGCATTGAAGTGCCGCGTGAATCGCGCAGCATTCAGGTGTACGAGCTGTTGTTTATTCGCCATGAAGGCAATGAACTTGAGCTGGAAATCCACGTGTCGAAAGGGACGTATATTCGCACTATCATCGACGATCTCGGTGAAAAGCTTGGCTGTGGCGCACATGTCACTTATCTGCGCCGTTTGCAGGTTGCCACCTATCCGATCGAAAAAATGGTTACGCTGGAGCAGTTGAGTGCGCTGACGGAAGAAGCACACCGTAGCGAACAGCTTCCCGCTGACCTGCTGGACGCCCTGTTGATGCCAATGGACAGCCCTGCGGCCGAGTACCCGGTAGTGAACCTGCTGAGTTCGGTAGCGGCTTACTTCAAGCAAGGTATGCCTGTTCAGGCGGCGGGTGCCCCCGCCAGTGGGCTGGTACGCGTGACGGAAGGCGACGATCAGAAATTTATCGGCATGGCGGAAATCGCTGAAGATGGGCGTGTGGCGCCACGCCGGCTGGTTGTAGAATATTTCGACTAGCATTCCCCAAAATATTTCGGGTTGCAGGAAGGTGGCAAGTTGGTGAATCCCAGGGAGCATAGAGTACTATGTGACCGGGGTGAGCGAGCGTAGCCAACGCATCTGCTGCTCGAAATATGACGGGTAAATTTGCGCTTGTCTGGCGCTAAGAGTAGAATGGCGCGGCTTTACACTGGGTGGCTGAATTAGAGATCGGCGCCTGTACATTTATCTTAATTTTTGGAGTTGTCTCATGTCTCTAAGTGTTGAAACTAAAGCACAGATCGTTGCTGATTTCGGTCGTGGCGCAAATGACAGTGGTTCTACTGAAGTTCAGGTTGCATTGCTGAGCGCACAGATTAGTCACCTGCAGGGTCACTTCTCTGAGCACAAGAAAGACCACCACAGCCGTCGCGGTCTGCTGCGTATGGTTTCCCAGCGTCGTAAGCTGCTGGATTACCTGAAGCGTAAAGATGTTGCACGTTACACCAGCCTGATCGAACGTCTGGGTCTGCGTCGCTAATTCTTACAGGTTGTCCCGCCACGGTTTCAGAACATCTGAACACTAAAGTGGGTAATCGGACAACCTGGTGCGAGTTTCGCTGGAAAGGGGCCTTTATGGCCCCTTTTTTCAAGCAAGCGGCAGCAATTAAACGCAAACTATTGTATTGTTGGTGAGTGTGATCTTCAGTTGCAGAGGTTCGCGCGGCTAATGAGAGGCTTTATCCCATCTGGGATCAGGGTTGTCATTAGTCGCGAGGATGCAAGAATGAAGATTAGAAATCCACGGTCGGTATAAAAAACTACCGGCCCTGAAGTTAAGGAACTAATTTTGCTGAATCCGATCGTCAAAAAATTCCAGTATGGTCAGCACACCGTCACACTTGAGACCGGTATGATGGCCCGCCAGGCAACGGCAGCCGTAATGGTAAGCATGGACGACACCGCAGTGTTCGTCACCGTTGTAGGCCGCAAAACGCCTAAGCCAGGTCAGGACTTCTTCCCACTGACTGTTAACTACCAGGAGCGTACTTATGCTGCTGGTCGTATCCCGGGCAGCTTCTTCCGTCGCGAAGGCCGTCCAAGCGAAGGCGAAACACTGACCTCTCGTCTGATTGACCGCCCGCTTCGCCCACTGTTCCCGGAAGGCTTCGTAAACGAAGTGCAGGTTATCGCGACCGTTGTTTCTGTTAACCCACAGGTTAACCCGGACATCGTTGCGCTTATCGGTGCTTCTGCTGCTCTGGCGCTGTCTGGCCTGCCATTCAACGGTCCAATCGGTGCGGCACGCGTCGGTTACCTGAATGATCAGTACGTACTGAACCCAACCACCGACGAACTCAAAGAGAGCAAGCTGGACCTGGTGGTTGCCGGTACGAAAGGCGCAGTGCTGATGGTTGAGTCTGAAGCTGAGCTGTTAAGCGAAGATCAGATGCTGGGTGCGGTGGTGTTTGGCCACGACCAGCAGCAGATCGTTATCGATACCATCAACGAACTGGTCGCTGAAGCAGGCAAACCACGTTGGGACTGGACGCCAGAAGCTGTCAACGAAGCGTTACACGCGCGTATTGCTGCACTGGCTGAAGCTCGTTTGAGCGATGCGTACCGCATCACTGAAAAACAGGAACGTTACAACCAGGTTGGCGTGATCAAATCTGAAACCACAGCAGCACTGCTGGCGGAAGAAGAGACCCTGGACGCTGGCGAAATCAGCGACATCCTGCACACGCTGGAGAAGAACGTTGTGCGTAGCCGCATTCTGCGCGGTGAGCCACGTATCGATGGCCGTGAAAAAGACATGATCCGTGGTCTGGATGTGCGTACCGGCGTTCTGCCACGTACTCATGGTTCAGCACTGTTCACCCGTGGTGAGACTCAGGCACTGGTTACCGCAACGCTGGGTACTGCCCGTGATGCGCAGAACCTTGACGAACTGATGGGCGAGCGTACTGACAACTTCCTGTTCCACTACAACTTCCCTCCGTACTCTGTCGGTGAAACCGGTATGGTCGGTTCGCCTAAGCGTCGTGAAATTGGTCACGGTCGTCTGGCGAAACGCGGTGTGCTGGCAGTGATGCCAAAAGGCGATGCGTTCCCGTACACCGTACGCGTTGTGTCTGAAATCACCGAATCTAACGGCTCGTCTTCAATGGCGTCCGTGTGTGGTGCTTCTCTGGCACTGATGGATGCTGGTGTACCCATCAAAGCGGCCGTAGCCGGTATCGCGATGGGTCTGGTAAAAGACAACGACAACTTTGTTGTTCTGTCTGACATTCTGGGCGACGAAGATCACCTGGGCGACATGGACTTCAAAGTAGCCGGTAGCCGTGAAGGTATCACCGCGCTGCAGATGGACATTAAAATTGAAGGTATCACCCGCGAAATCATGCAGGAAGCACTGAACCAGGCTAAGGGTGCGCGCCTGCATATCCTGAGCGTGATGGAACAGGCTATCAGCACTCCGCGTGGCGATATCTCTCAGTTTGCACCACGTATTCACACCATCAAGATCAGCGTTGATAAGATTAAAGACGTGATCGGTAAAGGTGGTTCTGTTATCCGTGCGCTGACCGAAGAAACTGGCACCACCATTGAAATCGAAGATGATGGTACCGTTAAAATCGCAGCGACCGACGGTGAGAAAGCGAAATTTGCTATCCGTCGTATCGAAGAAATCACCGCAGAAATCGAAGTGGGCCGTATCTACAACGGTAAAGTGACCCGTATCGTTGATTTCGGTGCCTTCGTCGCTATCGGTGGTGGTAAAGAAGGTCTGGTTCACATTTCTCAGATCGCTGATAAGCGTGTAGAGAAAGTGACTGACTACCTGCAGATGGGCCAGGAAGTGCCAGTGAAAGTACTGGAAGTTGACCGTCAGGGTCGCGTACGCCTGAGCATCAAAGAAGCCAGCGAACAGGCACAGCCTGAAGCTGAAGCTCCTGCAGCACCAGCACCTGAAGCAGAATAAAAGCATTACCATTGAGTCCTCTGCATCTTCGGATGCGGAGGATTGTTATAACGCGAGGGCGGGATGGCCTTGTGAACGGCAGGCGGATGACAGGATGCTCGTCCCTATGTTTGTTTTCGGGAGTGGTAAATGAAGCCATTTTTGCGCTGGTGTATTGTTGCGACAGCTTTGACGCTGGCAGGATGCAGCAACACCGATTGGCGTAAGAACGAAGTTTTGGCAGTTCCATTGCAGCCTACGCTGCAACAGGAAGTCATTCTCGCTCGTATGGAACAAATACTTGCCAGTCGGTCATTGACCGATGATGAACGCGCACAGCTGTTATATGAGCGCGGAGTGTTGTATGATAGTCTCGGTCTGAGAGCACTGGCGCGAAATGATTTTTCACAAGCGCTGTCTATCCGACCAGATATGCCCGAAGTATTCAATTACTTAGGCATATATTTAACGCAGGCAGGCAATTTTGATGCTGCCTATGAAGCGTTCGATTCTGTACTTGAGCTTGATCCAACTTACAATTATGCGCGTTTAAATCGAGGTATCGCTCTCTATTACGGCGGAAGATTTAAACTGGCGCAAGATGATCTGCTGGCGTTTTATCAAGACGATCCTAACGATCCCTTCCGTAGCCTGTGGCTGTATCTTACTGAACGTGAGATCAACGCAGACCAGGCAAAAGTTTCGCTCAAGCAGCGTTACGAAAAAGCGGTGAAGGAACAATGGGGATGGAATATTGTCGAGTTCTACCTGGGCGATATCAGCGAAAAAACGCTGACTGAACGGCTCCAGGCGGACGCAACGGATAACACCTCGCTCGCTGAACATCTCAGTGAAACCAACTTCTATTTAGGTAAGTACTACCTAAGTCTGGGGGAGAAGGACAACGCTCAAGCGTTGTTCAAGCTGACGGTCGCCAACAACGTTCACAACTTTGTTGAGCATCGATATGCATTGTTGGAGCTGGCGCTACTCGGCCAGACACAAGACGATTTATCAGAATCTGACCAGCAATAGCTGACGAACTTTTATTGCCCGAATTTTCGAAAAGTCATCATCTTAGCGGATGAGGGCCTTTTTGTTCGTCGAAACCACTAATTTGAGCCGGTTCACACTTTTTGATGAAAATGACTGAAAATTTTCACGACGAGTTATGTAGACTGGCCGCCGCAATCTAAGAGGCACGTGTACTACATGACTGATATCCAAACTACTTTTGCTGACCTTGGCCTGAACGCCGACCTCCTCGAATCACTGACCGGCATGGGCTACGTTAAGCCATCTCCAATCCAGCTTGAGTGTATTCCTCATCTGCTGGCTGGCCGTGATGTTCTGGGTATGGCACAGACCGGCAGTGGCAAAACTGCAGCATTCTCGCTGCCTTTATTACACAACATTGACCCTACCGTTAAAGCGCCACAGATTCTGGTGCTGGCACCGACCCGCGAACTGGCGGTTCAGGTTGCTGAAGCGATGACCGAATTCGCCAAACACATGCGCGGTCTGAACGTGGTGGCCCTTTACGGCGGCCAACGTTACGACGTGCAGCTGCGTGCTCTGCGTCAGGGACCACAGGTTGTTGTGGGTACACCTGGCCGTTTGCTTGACCACCTGAAACGCGGCACGTTAGACCTGTCTAACCTGCGCGGTCTGGTGCTGGACGAAGCCGATGAAATGCTGCGTATGGGCTTCATCGAAGACGTTGAAACTATCATGGCTCAGATCCCAGACAATCATCAGACTGCTCTGTTCTCTGCTACCATGCCAGAAGCGATTCGCCGCATTACCAAACGCTTCATGAAAGATCCGCAGGAAGTGCGTATCCAGTCAAGCATGACGACACGTCCTGATATCAGCCAGAGCTACTGGACTGCCTATGGCCGTAAAACTGATGCACTGACTCGTTTCCTGGAATCTGAAGACTTTGATGCTGCAATCATCTTCGTGCGTACCAAAAGCGCTACGCTGGAAGTGGCTGAAGCGCTGGAGCGTAGCGGTTACAACAGTGCTGCACTGAATGGTGACATGAACCAGGCACTGCGTGAGCAGACGCTGGAGCGTCTGAAAGATGGTCGTCTGGACATCCTGATCGCGACTGACGTTGCTGCCCGTGGTCTGGACGTTGAGCGTATCAGCCTGGTTGTTAACTATGACATCCCGATGGACGCAGAATCTTACGTTCACCGTATCGGCCGTACCGGTCGTGCGGGTCGTGCTGGCCGTGCTCTGCTGTTCGTTGAGAACCGTGAGCGTCGCCTGCTGCGTAACATCGAACGCACCATGAAGCTGACTATTCCAGAAGTAGAACTGCCAAATGCAGAACTGCTGGGTGAGCGTCGTCTGGCTAAGTTTGCTGCTAAAGTTCAGCAGCAGCTGGAAAGCAGCGATCTGGAGCAGTACCGTGCTCTGCTGGCTAAAATGCAGCCAGAAGAAGAGCTGGATATCGAAACACTGGCCGCCGCACTGCTGAAAATGGCTCAGGGCGAACGTCCACTGATCGTTCCAGCTGATGCACCACAGCGTCCACGCAGCCAGTTCCGTGACCGTGATGACAGCCGTGACAATCGCCGTGGTGACCGTCCGGACCGTGGTCCACGTGAACCACGCGAAGCACGCAGTGGTGAAGCACGTGGTGATGCGCCGCGTCGTGAACGTCGTGATGTTGGCGATATGGAAGTGTACCGCATTGAAGTGGGCCGTGATGATGGTGTTGAAGTTCGTCACATCGTTGGCGCTATCGCTAACGAAGGCGATATCAGCAGCCGTTACATCGGTAACATCAAGCTGTTCGGTACTCACTCTACTATCGAACTGCCAAAAGGCATGCCGGGCGAAGTTCTGTCACACTTCACTCGTACGCGTATTCTGAACAAACCCATGAATATGCAGCTGATTGGTGATGCACAGCCACGCAGCAATGACCGTGGCGGCGAACGTCGTCCAGGCGGCCCTGCACGTGGTGGCTTCGGCTCTGGCGCAGGTCGTGAAGGCGGCGCTCCACGCGGTGGTGCTGAAGGCGGTCGTCGTTTCAGCAATGACCGTGGCGGCGAACGTCGTCTAGGTGGCACCAGCCGTGGTCCACGCACTGAAGGCGGCGCAGCACCTACCCGTCGTCGTGATGCGTAATCACTGATGCCCAATAAAAAACCAGCCTTCGGGCTGGTTTTTTTATATCTGCGATTTGTGCCATCCATCTCTGATCATGTAGTGGCGAGGCACGCCTCGCCCTCAGAATCTACAAGGCGTTACGTGCCTGCATCGCCAGCTCGAAGGAGTAGAGGCGAGCCTGGGGATCAAAGATCTGGCCGTTAACCATCACCTCATCCGCCTGCGTTTCGCGCATCAATGCGGCCAGCCCCTGACGCACCTTCTCTTTATCGCCGACCACCGACATATTCAGCGCCTGCTGCACGCCGTACTGCTCGGACGGTGACCACAAATTATCCATATTTTCCACCGGTGCTGGCAGTGGGCCTGGCTTGCCACGGCGCAGGTTAATAAACTGCTGTTGCATGGAGGTAAACAGGAAGCGCGCATCACGTTCGCTGTCGGCGGCGACAACGTTAACGCACACCATCGCGTACGGCTTCTCCAGCCGCGCTGACGGCTTAAAGTTGTCACGGTACAGATCCAGCGCCTGTAACAGCATTTCCGGGGCAAAATGGGAGGCGAAAGCGAACGGCAAGCCCATCTGTGCTGCCAGTTGAGCACTGTAAAGGCTGGATCCGAGCAGCCAGACGGGAATTTTCAGCCCGGTTCCCGGAACGGGCTGGACAATCGGCATCTCGTCACCGGAATGATCAAACCAGCGGATCAACTCCGCTACGTCGGCGGGGAAGTTATCGACGTGACCCGCCATATGGCGGCGCAGTGCCAGCATTGTACGCTGGTCAGAACCCGGCGCACGCCCCAGACCAAGATCGATACGGCCAGGATAAAGTGACTCCAGCGTACCAAACTGTTCTGCAATCACCAGCGGTGCATGATTTGGCAGCATGACACCACCAGAGCCTAAACGCAGCGTCTGCGTATTTGCCGCCAGATAACCTATCAGCACCGACGTCGCTGCACTGGCGATCCCGGTCATATTATGGTGTTCGGCCAGCCAGTAACGATGAAAGCCAAGTTTTTCTGACTGCTGTGCCAGAGAGAGTGATGAATGAAAAGCATCGCGTGCGGATGCCCCCTGTGGGATAGGGGCAAGATCCAGTACGGAAAGAGGAACATTTTTTTTATCAGGCATAGTTGCTCACTTTGTCTAACGGCCGACACTGCGCCATGTGCAAAAACGACAGGCTACGGGATCTGTTGTCCCTGTTATTGTCCGTTTGCAGCACTCAAGAAATAAAGTGCGCACAGAACAGACGAAACAATAGTGCCTGCGGATAGTTAGGCTGCTAGCCAATCAAAGTATTATCCATCATCTGCCAGAATGAAACAGCTATTTAGCTGACCAACTCAAGCCCTGCAACGCGGCGCCAGTAGCCATTACACTCATTGCTGCGTGCCATCATCAGTGGCTGATGGCCTGTTTCGTTTGCGCGGAACCGATCCACCATCGACAACGTTTCTGCATCCTGCGGCGAAAGACGCACAATGTCGACCAGCCCCTGCATTGAGATCAGGTCATTGCCGAGGTTATAGCAATTGCCGCTCATGGTCTGGATCCCGTTCAGGACGAACACCTGCTGGTCTTCCTGAGTGCGAACACGTCGCCCCTGCGGGTAGTCAATGCAGCAGGTCTGGCATTCATCTTTGCTGCGATTTTCAGAGCGGGCAGTAAAGCAGCGGGCAGAGTACGCCAGCGGCAGATAACCGTAACTCAACACCTCGACCTCAAACTGCTGGCGAATGCCCAGCTCATCACACTGCTTCAGTAATTGCACCAGCCAGTCGCGCGACAGTTCCACCGGCATACACCAGCGGGTCATACCCATTTTCAGCAGCAGTTGCAGCGTAACGGCGTTATACACATTTAGCGCAGGTCCGGCGACAAAAGGCACGCCCGCTTCATTTGCCAGCGTCACCGCACCCACATCATTAGCTTCAATGAGAAACTCGCCGTTATCGACATAGCGCTTCAGTTCCGTCAGTTCAGAAGGGGATTGCACCAGTGCCAGAGTGCTCAGAACGACCTGTTTACCAGCGGAGGCCAGCGACTTCGCCATACTCAACCAGTCAGCGGTTTTCGTTGCACGGCGTTTGCTGCAAACAGATTCGCCGAGGTAGATGACGTCAGCCTGACTGCTGGCGGCAGCCTGATAAAAGGCATTCAGCGTTTCTTTTGGCCAGTACCACAGTACCGGACCCAGTGAGTATTTCATGATATCTCCTACTGCCACTGGCGGTGATAAGCACCGAGCGTTGTCTGAGTGCCTTCACTCAGCGCACTCAGCGCCGCCATCCATTGCGGCTGTGCGGTGAAATTTTGCGGGTCAGCTTTACAGCGATCGATGGCCTGGCGCCAGATACGCGCCACCTGTTCAACATAGGCCGGGCTACGCTGACGTCCCTCAATTTTGACGGAGACAATATTGGCTGCCATCAGCTCAGGTAAGAGTGCCAGCGTGTTCAGGCTGGTGGGTTCTTCCAGCGCATGATAGCGCGCCTCATCTACCTTATAGCGACCCTTGCACAGCGTGGGGTAACCGGCATTTTCTCCGTTGTCATAACGATCAATCAGCACTTCGTTCAGACGGGATTCCAGGCCTGCCTGGGTTTGCTGCCAGCGAACGAAGCGCGCGGGGGAACAGGCACCGACGGTATTGGGCGACTCGCCGGTCAGGTAAGACGAAAGATAACAACGTCCTTCCGCCATAATGCACAAGCTACCAAACGCGAACACCTCGAGTGGAACGGTAGTGTCACGCGCCAGTTGGCGCACCTGGTGCATCGATAGCACTCGTGGCAATACCACGCGTGCAACATCAAAGTTACGCTGATAAAAGCGTACGGCAGCGGCATTAGTGGCAGACGCCTGTACCGAAACATGGCGTTCAATATGAGGATATTTATCTGCGGCATACGCCAGCATGGCAATATCTGCCAGGATTAAGGCATCAGCACCCGCATCTGCGGCCATATCCACCGCACGCTGCCAGCGTTGGTAGCCATCGGGATGGGCAAAGGTGTTAATGGCCACATGGAGTTTACGTTTACGCTGATGCACGTAGTTTGCGGCTTCCTGCAGGCGTTTATCGGTGAAATTCAACCCCGCAAAATGGCGGGCATTGGTCTCATCTTTCAGGCCGATATACACCGCGTCGGCACCATTTTCGATGGCGGCCTTCAGTGCCGGAAGATTTCCGGCCGGGCAGAGAAGTTCCATAAGAAGCGATCCAACTAATCAGAAGAGTTGAAGAGTTTAGTGAGGAAGGCCGAGACAAATTTTGATTTAAGGCAGCTAATGGCGTATTGATGGTGTTCGTGTACCCTGATAAAACTCATAGAGTTCGCACACTTTGTTGATCCAGCCGTCAGACGCTTTTTGCTGCTGTGGCAAAATAGCTGAAATTTATTCGTAAGGAGTGATAATGGTGTTGAACCCGCTACGCAGCCACTGTGTCCGTCACGGGCCGCAATTACTGCGTTTCCCACTGCGGTTTACCCCGTTTGCAGTGAAGAAGCCGCTATTACAGGCACTGTTACGCTGGCAGTTTCAGCAGGCGCTGGCGGAAGGCGAGCTGGACTTCCTTGAAGGGCGCTGGCTGGGGATTGAGGTCAAGGACCTTGAACTCCGTTGGTCAGTCACGCTGGAACAGGGGCAGCTTCGGGTCGCTGAACGTGAGGAGGCTGATGTCTGGTTTCGCGGCAATGCCAATGACCTGGCGCTGATCGCTGCCCGCAGGCAGGATCCGGACACTCTGTTTTTCCAGCGCCGTTTACTGATTGAGGGTGATACGGAACTGGGCCTGGAAGTCAAAAATATGATGGATGCGATAGATCTGGACGCCATGCCAGCGCCGCTACGCATCGGGCTTATGCAACTGGCTGATTTTATTGAGGCCGGAATGAAAGAGGACGCGATTCCCCCGGCGGATCGCGCAGGTGCCACATGTTAATTCGTTCAGAAATTGGCATCGATGCGGCGAGCATCGACAGCCTGCTGCGCCGTAGCTTCCCAACCTCTGCGGAAGCGGAACTGGTGCAGCAACTGCGGGAAGATGGGCTATTAACCCTCGGTGTCGTTGCAACAGATGACGATGGCCAGGTGCTGGGCTATGCGGCCTTCAGCCCGGTCACGCTCAACGATGAAGATCGGCAGTGGGTAGGATTAGCGCCGCTGGCGGTTGATGAAAGCGTTCGCAGGCAGGGCGTGGGTAAACAGTTGATTTACGAAGGGCTGGATACGTTGAATGAGTTTGGCTATGCCGCCGTTGTGGTGTTGGGCGATCCCGCTTTCTACGGTCCTTATGGCTTTGAACCGGCTGCACGCCACCAGCTGCACTGCCGCTGGGAAGGCACTGAAGCGGCGTTTCAGGTGTACAAGCTGGCGGATGACGCCTTTGATGGCGTTGAAGGCCGCATCGAGTTCTCCGCGCCCTTTAATCGCTTCTGAGCGCAGCAAGCCATTGAACAAGTGATACAGGCTGGTGTTCTACCAGCCTGATCTTCTGTGGTTTTTTCAGTTGCTTAACCTGATATTCCAGCTTCGACGCCAGCGAACGATCCCCTGCCTCACAGTGAAATACCAACACCAGCGGTCCTTTACCGCGCAATGCTTTTGCGCCTTTACCACTCTGGTGTTGGGCAAAACGCCTGGCCACGTCATTGGTGATGCCGGTGTACAGCATTCCTTTAGCGGTTCGCAGAATATACAGTCGCCAGTCCCCGGGTGCAGCCGCGCTCATAGGGTTTCTCAGATAAAAAACAGTACGGCTACTTTAGCGTATATGTTGGCAGAGAGGGAGAGGCAGGGGGGCAGCAAGGGCCAGCCGGAGCTGGCCCGAAGCATCATGCGGCGTTAAGAATACGCAGCGATTCGCGGTTAAAAGCGGGGAGATCGTCCGGCGTGCGGCTGGTGACCAGCCTGTCGTTATCGACCACGACCTCTTCATCGTAGAAATCAGCACCGGCATTTTTCAAATCAATCACCACCGGTTTCACCGTGGTCATTTTGCGACCGCGTACGGCATTGGCACTGATCAGCAGCTGTTGCCCGTGACAGATAGCGAAGACAGGTTTGCCCAGTGCAACAAAGGCTTTGGTGAAGGCGACAAAACGGTCATCGCCGCGCAGCGTGTCCGGGGAGTGGCCGCCGGGCAGCAGTAGCGCATCAAACTCGGCCGGATGGACATCATCGATATTTTTATCGACCTTCAGGCTGGCTTTACCCTGCTTACCAGTAATAGTTTTACCCGCTTCACTGTCAATGGTAATGACCTGGTGGCCGGCTTTTTTATACGCCTCTGCGGGAGAAGTAAATTCTGAGTCTTCAAATTCATCGGTAATCAGCACCGCAATTTTCTTGCTCATATTTCCTCCTGTGAGTTTCATTTAAATGCGCAGTAAGTGTGGTTCACTGGTGCTGAAAAGCAAATTCAGGGGCACAGCGAGGGGCACAGGTGGATGATTTTAGAAGGGAACATAGGGCACACAAAGGTAAAGAAGACGCAGGTCGCTGGTGTTTATGTATACCGCACCCTATGATAATTCCCCATTAAGCTCCCACTTTTCAGGACGATCTCATGGCCACGCTGCACTCCTTACTCGCTTTTGCTTCTTATTTTTTAACCAGCGGCGCGCTGGTACTGATCTTTCTGTTTATCTATACCCGCATTACACCGCACAACGAATGGCGTCTGATTAAAGAGAATAATCTGGCGGCGACTTCAGGGTTCATCGGGGCACTGCTGGGTTACATTATTCCGCTGGCCAGCGTGGCCATTAACTCCGTTAACCTGCTGGATTATCTGGTCTGGGGTGCAGTGGCGCTGGTTGTGCAACTGCTGGTATTTACCGCCGTGCGCCTGTTTATGTCGGATATCAGCCGCCGCATTGAGGATAATCACCTGTCAGCGGGGCTGTTCCTCGGTGGGGTGTCTACCGGCGTGGGGATACTGAACGCCGCCTGCATGACCTACTGATCTCAACGTAAATTATGAATCACCTGGTTGCTGCTGCCGCGCCACAGCAGCGCCGGGTCTTTGAGTGCCTGAATAAACTTCCCGTCGATCAGCACATTCACGCTGGCGACCACCTGCTGCTGCTTTGCGCTCAGCTCTTCCAGGCGGTAACCTGTCCACATCCAGATATCTTTGCCAGCACACTCACGCTGCACCCGGCGCAGCAGCCGTCCGACATCCGCCAGATTGGCCGGATGCAGCGGATCGCCACCTGACAGCGACAATCCCTGGCGCGGAATACGCGTATCGTTAAGATCGGCAATCAGCTGCTCTTCCATTTGAAGGGTGAACGGTAACCCGGAGTTCAGCCGCCAGGTGCTTTTGTTATAGCACCCGGGGCATTCATGCACGCAGCCCGCGACAAACAGCGTGCAGCGCGTACCGGGGCCGTTAACGATATCCACCGGGTAGTACTGATGGATGTTCACCCCAGTTGACCGTTACCCAGGTGCTTCACCCGGCGTTTAACCTCCTCCTGCTTCCCGGCGTTAAACGGACGGGCATCAGGACTGCCGAGATAGCCACACACCCGCCGCGTCACCGAGACGCGAGTGCTGTCATGGTTACCGCATTTCGGGCAGGTAAAACCTTTGCTGGTGCACTCAAACTCGCCGGTAAAACCGCACTCATAGCACTCGTCTATAGGCGTATTGGTGCCGTAATAAGGCACCCGGCTGTAGCTGTAATCCCAGACGTCTTCCAGCGCCTTAAGGTTGTGCTGAATGTTAGGGTATTCGCCGTAACAGATAAAACCGCCGTTCGCTAACGGTGGATAACCGGCTTCAAAGTCGATTTTGTCGTACGGATTGACCTTCTTCTCCACATCGAGGTGGAAGCTGTTGGTGTAGTAGCCCTTATCGGTGACGCCCGGTACCACGCCGAACTCGGCGGCATCGAGGCGACAGAAACGGTCACACAGGTTCTCACTGGGCGTACTGTACAAACTGAAGCCGTAGTCCGTTTCCTCTTTCCATGCCTCGACGGCGGCGCGCAGTCGGGCAACAATCTCCAGCCCTTTGGCGCGCAGTTGCGCATCATCATAAGGATGCACACTGCCGCCGCTCAGGGCATTCAGCGTTTCATGAATGCCAATATAGCCCAGAGAAATGGAGGCTCTGCCGTGACGGAAGATAGGTGCCACCGGGTCATCGGCTTTCAGGCGCACCCCGCATGCGCCCTCCATATAGAGGATGGGTGCCACGCGGGCCTTCACATTTTCCAGCCGGGCGATGCGTGTCATCAGGGCTTTCTTTGCCAGCAACAAACGCTGGTCGAGCAGCGTCCAGAAGCGGCTCTCATCACCCTGTGCCTCCAGCGCAATACGCGGCAGGTTAAGGCTGATCACGCCGATATTGTTACGGCCATCGTGGATCGGCTCGCCGTTCTCTTCATACACGCCCAGGAAGCTGCGGCAGCCCATGGGGGTTTTAAACGATCCTGTGACCTTGACCACCTGATCGTAGTTGAGAATATCCGGATACATGCGTTTGCTGGCGCACTCCAGCGCCAGCTGTTTGATATCGTAGTTGGGCTCGCCAGCGGCCTGATTCAGTCCGGCTTTGATAGCAAAGACCAGTTTTGGGAACACCGCCGTTTTATGATTTTTCCCCAGCCCGGCAATGCGGTTCCGCAGAATCGACTGCTGGACCAGGCGCGCCGCCCAGCTGGTGCCAAGGCCAAACCCAAAGGTGACAAACGGCGTCTGGCCGTTGGCGGTATGCAGTGTATTCACTTCATATTCCAGTGACTGGAACGCGTCGTAACACTCTTTCTCGGTGCGTGTCTGGGCATAGGCTTCGACATCCGCCACCTGCCATTGCTGCGCAGTGGCACGATGTTTCACCAGGCTCGCTTCCACAAACGGGGCCAGCACCTCATCGATGCGGTTAATGGTGGTGCCGCCGTAAATATGGCTGGCCACCTGGGCGATGATCTGTGCGCTAACGGCGGTCGCGGTGGAGATCGACTTTGGCGGTTCGATCTCGGCATTCCCCATCTTGAAGCCATGGGTCAGCATGCCGCGCAGGTCAATCAGCATACAGTTAAACATCGGGAAGAACGGCGAATAGTCGAGATCGTGATAGTGGATCTCACCGCGTTCATGCGCGCTGACCACATCGCGCGGCAGCATATGCTGACGGGCATAGTGCTTAGCGACGATGCCGGCCAGCAGATCGCGCTGGGTCGGGATCACTTTGCTGTCTTTGTTGGCATTTTCATTCAGCAGTGCCGGGTTGCTCTGTTCAATCAGACCGCGAATTTCATGGTTCAGCCGACCGCGCAGCTCGCGGGCCACGTCGCGATCGTGGCGATATTCAATATAGCTGCGTGCCAGCTGCGGATAACGGCCTGCCATCAGTTGGTTCTCAACCGCGCGCTGAACCTCCGCGATATCCACGCTCGGGCGGGCGGTGAGCTGGGCGCTAATCTGACTGGCGACGGTGGCGCAGTAGTCGTCATCGTTAATTTTCGCAGCCTGTGCAGCGGCACGGATTGCCGTCTCAATACGCGCTGGATCGAAGGCGACCTGACAGCCGTCCCGCTTGATTACCTGAGTTGCCACCGCCGCTCTCCTGAATGAAGAAAATCTATATGTGGGTTTGGATGGCTATAGTAAACGCTATATATAGTGTTGCGATCAGATTTAAACGCCGTTTTATTGACCTGAGGCAAAGATCTGACAGCAGCGCAGCAAAGATAAGCGATGGTCAACGTCGGTTAAGGTTTTGTGTGGTTATACGCTATTTTTTGCCATCAAGGTGTGCTGTGGCGGTTGCATTCAACCCAAAGGAATCACTACTATTGCCGGTTGCCATAGAGCGAAATCCATTTTGCTCTGGTCTCTCAGGGATACTGTCTGATGTCGTCTGTCGCTTATAACGAAAAACAGGTCATTCGCTGGCTCGGTGCACGTACCGTGGCCCGGGCGCGCGATCTGGTCGCCAGCGTACAGAATCTGCAGTGGCAAAATAATTTGCTGACCGGTGAGTTGCCGGGACGTAAAGCGGAACCTTTCAGCGTGATCGTGCATTTCAGTCGTCCCCAGGGCAGGTTGCTGGCCAGCGGGGAGTGCAGCTGTGCTGTAAAAAATAACTGTAAGCATGTCGCGGCGCTGATGCTGGCGAACCTGCAACCCCGCCAGCCGACAGCGGCAGTGGCCCTCAAAACCATTGAGGCAGTGCCTGTCCCGGTGCTGCAACTGCAATCACGTGCCAAATTTATCAGCGGCTATGGTCATTATGGTCATCGCCAGAAGCGCCTCGATTTTGCCTCCGTCAGCTTTGACTACGCAGGCGTGAACGTTGATGCAGGAAGCCGGGCGGAGAACTTTACCGATCGAAATGGCCTGCGCTACCACGTTCAGCGCCATACGGAAGAGGAGCAGTCCTGGCTGGCGCAGATCGACACGGTCGGGCTGAATGCCATCCCCGCCGGGCATATTTATACGCCAGCTCCGTTGCCCCCGGCGATCTTCGCCCCGGCATCGCCGCCGCAGTGGCGTGATTTCATTAAAAAAGGCCTGCCGGCGCTGCGCAAACGCGGCTGGCGCATCAGCATGGATGATGATTTCACCTGGAACGTCTCGGACGTTGATGCGATTGAAGGGCGCGCAGTACAGGGCGAGGACGGCTGGTTCGATCTTGAGCTGGCGATGAAAATTGGCCGCCGACGCGTGCGCCTGGAGCCGCTGCTGGCGAAGCTGTTTGAGCGTGACCGCCGCTGGATGTCCGGCAATCTGCGTCTGATTGATGATGACGAACAGATTGAGATGCGTGACGATAAGAATCAGCGATTGCTGTTTCGCGCGGGTCAGCTAAAGCCGCTGGTGGGCAATCTGATTGATCTGTTTGGCGCGCATCAACCGCTGCGACTGGCCGCCTGGGATATCGGGCGTCTCAGCGAGTCCGGCGATCGTAATCGCTGGATATTTGACGGTGACAACGCGGTCCATCAGCTGGCAGAGCGATTGAACGGGCACAGCGGTGTACAGGCCATTGCCCCGCCTGTTGGCTTGCAGGCCACCCTGCGCGATTATCAACAGCAGGGCGTGAACTGGATGCAGTTCCTGCGTGAGCATCAGCTGGCGGGCATACTGGCCGATGATATGGGGCTGGGGAAAACGATTCAGACGCTGGCCCACCTGCTGCTGGAAAAAGAAGCCGGGCGCCTCGATCGTCCTGCACTGATCGTGGTGCCGACCACGCTGGTCCATAACTGGTGCTGTGAAGCACGGCGCTTTGCCCCCGATCTGCGAGTACTGGCGCTGACCGGGCCGCAGCGCAAAGACTTTTACGATCAGATGGAACAGTACGACGTGGTCATCACCACCTATTCACTGCTGTGGCGCGATCAGCCGCAGCTGGTGGCGCACTATTATCATCTGCTGATCCTCGATGAGGCGCAGTACGTGAAGAACAGCGCCTCACGTGCCGCCTCGGTAATCCGCACCCTGAAGACGCGGCATCGTCTCTGCCTGACCGGAACCCCGCTGGAAAATCACCTCGGGGAGCTGTGGTCGCAGTTTGATTTCCTGCTGCCGGGCTTCCTCGGCAGCGAACGCGACTTCACCCAGAACTGGCGTATTCCGGTAGAACGCAATGGCGATAAAGTCAGGCGTGAGCTGCTGGCGAAGCGCGTACGGCCGTTTATGCTGCGCCGCCGTAAACAGGAGGTCGCCAAAGAGCTGCCGCCGAAAAATACCATTGTGCGCAGCGTGCCTCTGGACGGTGCGCAACGAGAACTGTATGACCAGGTGCGTGCCGCCATGCAGGACCGCGTACAGTTAGCGATGCAGCAGCAGGGGCCGGGACGCAGCCATCTGCTGGTGCTGGATGCCCTGCTAAAACTGCGCCAAATCTGCTGCGATCCGCGTCTGATGTCCGATCCGCGCGCCGAGCGGGTGAAACACTCTGCCAAGCTGGCGCTGCTGCGCGAGATGCTGCATGACCTGCTGGCAGAAGATCGGCGCATCCTGATCTTCTCGCAGTTCACCACCATGCTGGGCATCATCGCCGAAGAGTTACAGAAAGCGCGCATTCCTTATGTCATCCTGACGGGCAGCACCCGCGATCGCACTGAGCCGGTACGGCGTTTTCAGCAGGGCGAAGTCCCGGTGTTTCTGATCAGCCTTAAAGCGGGCGGAGTTGGGCTGAACCTGACGGCGGCCGACACGGTGATCCACTACGATCCCTGGTGGAACCCGGCGGCTGAAAATCAGGCCACCGATCGCGCTTATCGCCTCGGGCAGGATAAACCGGTCTTTGTGTATAAGCTGATCGCGGCCGATACCATTGAAGAGAAGATCGTCGCGATGCAGCAGCAAAAAGCCGAGCTGGCCGGAGAGATCCTCGACGACGAGCTGAGTGAACCCTCCAGTTTCAGTCAGGACGATCTGGCGGCACTGTTCTCCTGACATCACCGCCCGGATAGCATCAAAACGTTAACGGCGCCTGCGCCTTATGGAATTCGTTTCGTGAGATGTAACTTGATGTAACACGCGAATTATGTTTTATGAGGTCATCACAAAAAAAGGATGCCCTGATATGCCATGGTCACTGCGCCCGCTGTTGCTTGCCTGTTCCCTGTTTCTGCCATTCACTGTGGCTGCCGACCCGGCAGGGAAACTCCCGCTGATGCCCTGGCCGCAGCAGGTAGAGCAGCCAGAGGGTAGGGGAAATCTGGCCCTGACCATGCCGCTGGCGATTCAGGTTAAGGGCGATAACCTGCACGAGGCAATCCCGCGCTGGCAGCAACGCCTGGCGCGTCAGACCGGTAACCCTGATCTGCCGATTTCCGCCAGTGCCACGTCATTACAGATCCGTATCGCCCGACAGGTTGCCGCTATTCCTCAACCGGACAGCGATGAGAGCTACCGGCTGGTGGTCAGCGCCGACGGCATCACACTGGATGCAGCCACCCGTTTTGGCGCGATGCGCGGCATGGAAACGCTGCTGCAACTGGTGCATAACAGCACGGTGCCCCTGGTGACGATTAATGACCACCCGCGCTTTCCGTGGCGCGGGATCCTGATTGATTCTGCCCGCCACTTTATGCCCATTGAGACGCTGAAACGCCAGATTGATGGCATCGCCGCTGCGCGTATGAACGTCTTCCACTGGCACCTGACCGACGACCAGGGCTGGCGTTTTGGTTCCAGTCATTTCCCACAGTTGCAGGAAAAAGCCAGCGACGGACTGTGGTACAGCCCGCAGCAGATGCGCGATATCGTCAGCTATGCCGCCCATCGTGGCGTGCGTGTGGTGCCGGAAATTGACTTTCCGGGGCACGCTTCGGCACTGGCGGTGGCGATGCCTGAACTGATCGCGGCACCGGGGCCTTATCAAATGGAACGTGGCTGGGGCGTCTTTAAACCGCTGCTCGATCCGTCCCGCGAACAGGTTTATCAGTTTATTGATACGCTGGTGGGCGAGGTGGCCGCCATCTTCCCCGATCCTTATCTGCATATTGGTGGCGATGAAGTGGATCCCAGCCAGTGGGATAACTCTGAGGCTATCGCTCAGTTTATGCAGCAGAAAGGGTTGAAAGACAGTCATGCACTGCAGGCATATTTCAATCAACGGGTGGAGAAGATCCTGGAAAAACACCAGCGACAGATGATCGGCTGGGATGAAATCTATCATCCCGATCTGCCGCGCAGCATTCTGATCCAATCCTGGCGCGGACCGGATGCGCTGGGTGAAGTGGCAAAAAACAACTATCGCGGCATCCTTTCTACCGGCTTCTATCTCGATCAGGCCCAGCCTGCGGCGTTCCATTATCGCAATGAAGTCTGGCCGCAGGGACTGAACGATGCCGATCGGATCAAAGAGGGCGAAACAGCACAGAGCTGGCAATTTACGCTGCCACGTCTTAAGGGTAAGCCGCTTACAGGCAGCTTTACGCTGATTGATGCCGTTGGTGGATGGCGCGGATTTATTGATTTCGAAGGGCGCTCGCGGCGTATGGTGCGGGAGATCCGCTGGCTGTCGCCCACCCAGTTTACCTTCCGTGTCGACAGCTGGATGGGCGAGCTTCGTCCAGTGCTCACCCTGGCGGGCGACAACATGAGCGGCTACTGGCGCATCGGTAACGTGCGCTATCCCACTGTGGGCAGCAGGCTGCCGCAGCCTCCGCAGGGTATAAAACCGGTACTGCCGGATGATGCCCAGTTGCGAAATAACCTGCTGGGCGGGGAAGCGGCGCTGTGGAGCGAAATCGTCGATGAGAACGTGATTGACGTCCGTTTGTGGCCGCGGGCATTTGTGGTGGCAGAGCGGCTGTGGTCGGCCTCTGATGTGACGGATGAGCAGAATATGTATCAGCGCCTGGCGGCGGTTGATAGCTGGTCCGCCGTGTCGGTGGGTCTGCAACAGCACGCGGAGACGCAGTTGCAGATGATGCGTCTGGCCAACAGTAGTGACACGGTGCCGCTGCAAATCTTCGCTGAAGCGCTGGAGCCTGCGCAATTCTATACCCGACAGCATCTGAAATATCAGGCCGGACATTACACGCAGGCTGAACCGCTGAACCGGCTGGCCGATGTGCTGCCATCCGAAAGCAACAAAGTACGTGAGCTGGATCAGCAGGTGGACGCGCTGATCGCCAATCGGGGTGACCGACAGGCGGCGCAGGCGATCCGCCGTCAGCTTCTGCAGTGGCAGCACAATATTCCGCTGGTAGAGCCGGTGCTGGCGCAGAACCCGCAGCTACGGCCGCTGCTGCCGGTGGCAGGGCAGGTGGCAGAGATCAGTCAGATGGGGCTGTCACTGCTGGATGCGATGGAAAAGGAACAAACTTTTGGCGCTCGTGAAGTGGCGAAGATGCATCAGCGGCTGGATCAGGCGGCGCTCAGCCAGGATGAAGTGGTGATTGCGCTGGTGTATCCGGTGGAGAAATTATTGCGCAACGGGAAATAACGGCGGGTCGATCGTTGATCGACCCGTACAACGATTCACGACGTTCGCTTAACGACGTACAGCGATCGCTTCGATTTCGATGTTCACATCTTTTGGCAGACGCGCCACTTCCACACACGAACGTGCCGGGAAGCTGGCCTGGTGCTCAGTGAAGAAGGCTTCGTAGGTGGCATTCACCGTGGCGAAGTCATTCAGATCTTTCACGAACACGGTGGTTTTGACGATATCACCCACTTTCAAACCCGCGGCCTCAACAATCGCTTTCACATTTTCCAGCGACTGGCGTGCCTGCGCGGCAATATCGTCCGCCACAGCGCCGGTTTTCGGATCGACCGGGATCTGGCCTGACGTGAAGATCATGCTGCCGAGATCCACACCCTGAACATAAGGGCCGATAGCGGCGGGGGCGTTTTCCGTACTGATTTCGCGAGACATAGTTTCTCCTGAATGTGTGCGATGGTGAGGATAGGGGTACAGCGTATCATTTTTGCCCGGGCCGGGCATGCCCGGCCCCTACAGGTACAGTGATATTCCGTAAGAGCGAGGCCCGACAGCAACGGTGATACCCCGTAGTGGCGAGGCCCGACAGCAAAGGTGATACCCCGTAAGAGCGAGGCCCGACAGTAACGGTGATACCCCCGTAGTGGCGAGGCATGCCTCGCCTCTCTGTTTGACCCGGCGCGTGTCACATCCTGCCCACGCAACGGACCAAATGCAACGGCATTAACCGTTTGCCATCACCACATGGTGCGCGAACTCTTTCTCGCAGTATTTACATTTCAGGTGCAGCTCATCCTGGCGCTGTTTCACCGCGAAGCTGGAATGCACCGGTTCAGAACGGCTGATGCAGTTGCTGTTCGGGCAGGTCAGCACGCGTTCAATCCGGTCTGGCAACGTCGGGGAGCTCTTCGCCACCACGTTGTAATCATCAATGCGGTTCACCGTTGCGTGCGGTGCATACACCGCCAGCTGGTTGATCTGATCGTCGGTCAGGAAGGTGTTCTCAATCTTGATCAGGTCTTTGCGGCCCAGCTCACCCGAGGGCAGATTCAGGCCAATGGTAATGCGCTGGTCGGTTTCCGTCAGGCGGAACAGGGAGAGCAGCTTAAAGCCAATCTGGGCCGGGATATGGTCGATCACCGTGCCGCGTTTAATCGCTTCAACCTGTAATTTATTATCGTGTGTCATGTGCTTATCCCCTTAAAGAACCGGTTCGCTGTTCAGTACCAGCGCCAGAAGTGCCTGGCGTGCGTAGATACCGTTACCTGCCTGCTGGAAATACCAGGCGTGCGGCGTGTGATCGACATCCGTGTCGATTTCGTCAATACGCGGCAGCGGGTGCAGAACTTTCATATTCTCGCGTGCTCCCACCAGATCGCTGGCGCGCAGAATAAACTGGGCTTTGACGTTAGCGTATTCCGACGGATCAAGACGCTCTTTCTGTACGCGGGTCATATACAGAATGTCCACCTGCGGCACCACTTCTTCAATGCTGTCATGACGTGTCCAGACAATGCCTTTTTCGTCGAGCATATCGGTGATGTAAGCCGGCATCGCCAGTGCATCAGGCGCAATAAAGTAAAAACGATTGCCTTCAAACTTCGCCAGCGCCTGGGTCAGTGAATGTACGGTGCGGCCATATTTCAAATCACCGACCATCGCCACGCTGAGGTTATTCAGACGGCCCTGCGTTTCCTGCAAGGTAAACAGATCGAGCAGCGTCTGAGTCGGATGCTGATTGGCGCCATCGCCCGCGTTCAGGATCGGCACGCCGCCGGAAAACTCGGTTGCCAGACGCGCGGCGCCTTCCTGCGGATGACGCATGACAATCGCATCCACATAGGTGCCAATCACGGAGATGGTATCGGCGAGGGTTTCCCCTTTCTTGCCCAGCGAGGTGTTGCTGCCATCGGCAAACCCGACCACGGACGCGCCAAGACGATGCATCGCCGTTTCAAACGAGAGGCGGGTGCGGGTGGACGCTTCAAAGAAGCAGCTGGCAATCACGTTGTGCTTCAGCAGCTCAGGCTGTGGGTTCGCCTTCAGGCTGGCCGCGGTACGCAATACCAGCTCCAGCTCTTCACGGTTGAGATCGTTAATTGAAATAATGTGTTTGTGATATAGGGGGTTAGCCATTTCCACTCCTTTTGCCGTTATCATTCATGATGCAGCGGTGTCGGCTGCCTCATGAGTGCTATAGCGCAACGTTTTTGCATTAAAATACGGGCAAAAAAAAGCCCCTCAATGAGGGGCTTTTCTTGATGATCGGTCATGCAACGGGAGGAAAAACGGTGCTGCCCGCCTGTAGAAAGGCGATTCAGTACGGCTTGATTAACGCAATTCAGTTTCATGCATCCTCCCGGCAAACGGGGTGCATTATACGCATTCATCCGTTTGCAGCAAGCGAAAAACGCGTAACGTAATCGTTTGCCTGGGGTGAGTTACCCCAATTGTGCCAGCGTGGCCACCATCACTGCTTTGATGGTGTGCAGACGGTTTTCTGCCTGGTCAAACACCACGCTGTGCGATGATTCAAACACCTCATCGGTGACTTCCATGCCGCCGTGCAGATCGTACTGCTGCGCCATCTGCTGGCCCAGCGTGGTCTGGTCATCGTGGAACGCAGGCAGGCAGTGCAGGAACTTCACCTGCGGGTTCCCGGTCGCCTCAAGCATCGCCATGTTCACCTGATAAGGGCGCAGCAGGGCAATACGTTCGTGCCATACCTCTTTCGGCTCACCCATGGATACCCAGACGTCGGTGTAAATGAAGTCCGCGCCCAGCACGCCTTGCGCAATATCTTCTGTCAGGGTGATTTTTCCGCCGGTTTTTTCTGCCACGCTGCGGCATTCAGCAACCAGCCCCGCATCCGGCCAGCAGCTTTTCGGTGCCACCAGGCGCAGATCCAGGCCTGTCAGCGCCGCCGCCTCCAGCAGAGTATTGCCCATATTATTATGGGTATCGCCGACGTAGGTCAGCGTCATCTGACTGAAGGCTTTCTCCGGCAGGTGTTCCTGCATGGTGAGCAGGTCCGCCAGCAACTGGGTGGGATGAAACTCGTTGGTCAGCCCGTTCCACACCGGCACACCAGCGTGTTCGGCCAGGGATTCCACCAGCACCTGGCCGTGGCCGCGATATTGAATACCGTGGTACATCCGGCCCAGCACGCGGGCGGTGTCTTTCATCGACTCTTTATGGCCGATCTGGCTGCCGCTCGGGCCAATCCAGGTGACGTTCGCGCCCTGATCGTATGCGGCAACTTCGAAAGAGCATCGGGTGCGGGTCGAGTCTTTTTCGAAGATGAGCGCGATATTTTTACCTTTCAGATGCTGAATTTCTTCGCCATTTTTTTTATCGGTCTTCAACGTGGACGCCAGCGCCAGTAAGCCGTTGATTTCAGCGGGGGTGAAATCGAGCAGCCTGAGGAAGTGACGTTGATATAACTGACTCATAAAGCACTCCGGGATGATCTTTAATGAATTAAAATTCAATTTAACCGTATTAATATTCACTTTCAACCCCGAAGAGCAGAAACTTGCTTTTAAAGGTAGTGGCGCAGAGGGCACTGTGGGAAAATACGCGAAATAACGCCTTAATGAGGAAGCGATCATGGCTAATGAAGCATTGTTGGAAGAGCAGCGTGAAGAAACGCGGCTGATTATTGAAGAACTGCTGGATGATGGCAGTGACCCGGACGCGCTGTACACCATTGAGCATCATTTCTCTTGCGACAGCTTCGATGCGCTGGAGAAAGCGGCCGTGGAAGCTTTTAAGCTGGGTTACGAAGTCACTGAGCCGGAAGAGCTGGATCTGGAAGATGGCACCAAAGTGATGTGCTGCGATATTCTCAGCGAAGGCGCGCTGAACGCTGAACTGATCGACGCGCAGGTTGAGCAGCTGATCGATGTGGCGGGCAAGTTCAACGTTGACTACGACGGCTGGGGCACCTACTTCGAAGATCCGGACGCGCAGGATGACGACGAAGGCGATGAAGATGACGAAGCCATCGACGGCGAAGATAACGGCATCCGCCACTGATTCTCCCCTGTAAATTCTGGCCGGGCATGCCCGGCCATTTCATGACGTTGAGCAAATGAATACCGAACACCTGCTGGCCCCTGTCCTCGATTTCCTGCACTGCCGTACGCCTCAAGCCTGGATTGACGAAGCCCGTCAGCCGCAACATCTTCCTCTGTTACTGACCGACCATCTGGTATGTGAGCTGAAAGCAGCCCAGACCGCCATGTGGCTGATCCGTAAATATGTTGCGGACAAAGCCAGTGGCGATGCCCTGCTGGCGTGGCTGAAACCCTGGGAACAGTTTGTTCACAACGATCAGGCCGATCTGGCTTTCCTCGAACAGCATAAAGGTCTGTCAAAAACCATTATCAGCCGTGAAGAGGTGCCTTATGGCGATGAGCTGGTGGATAAGATGGTGCTGCTGATCAAAGAAGAGCTGCACCATTTCTATCAGGTGCTGGAGATTATGCAGGCGCGTGGTATTCCCTATATGCGCATCACCGCCAGCCGCTATGCCAAAGGGTTAATCCGCGAGATCATCACGCATGAACCGCAAACGCTGGTGGATAAACTGATCTGCGGAGCCTATATCGAAGCGCGATCCTGCGAGCGTTTTGCCAGTCTGGCACCGTATCTTGATGATGAACTGGCGGGGTTTTATATTTCGCTGCTGCGCTCAGAGGCGCGACACTATCAGGATTACCTGGCGCTGGCTGCACTGATCTCACCGACGGATATCAGCGTGCGGGTGCGTAAAATCGGGGAAACGGAAGCGCGTCTGATCATGGAACCGGACAACCAGCTGCGTTTTCACAGTGGCGTTCCGAACTTCGCCTGAGAGGCGAGCGGATAAAAGGGCCGATTGGAACACACGAACGGCCCCTGCAGGGGCCGTTCGCCGCGGTTAAAGGGTTTTCAGCATAGTCACTTCGCAATCCACATGACCGGTGGAGCCCATCGGGCCATCGATATGCTCAAAACCGAGATGTTCATACAGGCGAATGGCGCGCGTCAGTGACGCGGTAGTTTCCAGATAGCAGCGTTTAAAGCCCTGCTGGCGGGCATAGTCCATCGCCTGAATGGCCAGACGGCGTGCCAGCCCGAGGCCACGCACCGACGGCATAAAATACATTTTCTGCAGTTCACAGACATCCGCATCGCTGCTCGCCAGTGGCGCGATGCCACCGCCACCCACCACCTTTCCTTCCACTTCGACCACCCAGAAAGCACAGTTCTCTTCACTATAGACTTCATAGAGATGGTCAAGATTAGGGTCCGAAACGGTATAGCCTTTATCTGCCGTCAGGCCAAATTCTGCCGATACGGTGCGGATCACCGCAGCAATATGCGGGTTGTCAGCGGGAACGATCGGGCGCACGCGCAGGGTTGTCTGAATTGCGGTTGTCATACATTTCGCTCATGGTCTGTCGGTTGCAGGTAGTGTAATAACACTGCCAGCGTGCGGATGCAATGTCTGTGCATCAGGGGTTAACGTGTCTGAGTATGTTATCTAAATGATAATTATTTATTGTCGGGTTTCCAATGCCATGCTTAAATAGCGCGGCTATTTATTACGCTTTTATTTTCTGCTTCCCAGCAGTCTATTTCTATTTCAGGAAGAAAAACAAATGGAAAACAATACCTCGAATCAGCAGCGTCATGCGGTGCTGTTTCACGGTCGTTCTGGTGAATATTTCTCTATCTGGCTGGTCAATGCACTGCTGACCATGATCACATTGGGTATTTATTCTGCCTGGGCCACCGTCCGTCGCCGTCGCTATTTCTATGGCAATACCGAAATTGCGGGCGATCGCTTTGATTACCACGCTCGTCCCATTGATATCTTGAAAGGCCGTATTATTGTCTTCGTGGGCCTGGTGCTGTTCTTTATCCTCTCTTCAGCCATGCCGGGAATCTCACTGGTATTCGCGCTGGCGTTCTTCGCGTTAATACCGTGGATTGTCATCCGCAGTTGGCGTTACAACGCGCTGATGAGCAGCTTCCGTGGTGTGCGTTTTAACTACCTTTGCCGCGTGGGCCGTGCTTACTGGACCATGTTCCTGTGCCCGGTATTGCTGGTGCTGGCGCTCTATCTGGTCGTTGGTGTGATCGGTATGTTAGCCGCGAACAGTGGCAGCATCAGCGCTGCTCTGACCGTTGGCATCCTGGCATTTGTGCTGTTCCTGGCTGGTCTGGCGGCAGTGCAGGGCACCGTTGCTGCACTGAACCACGATCTGTATATCAACAACATGTCCTACGGTTCGCTGCCATTTAAAGCCGAACTGAGCAAAAAAGCGTTCATCAAAATGGTGTTAATCAGTTTCCTGATTATGCTGCCATTCCTGATCATCGCGGGAATGTTGATTGGTTCTCTGTTTGTCTCGATTTTCTATGCCATGGCAATGGGCATCACCGATCCTAAAATTCTGGGCAGCCAGATGAATGGTCAGCTGTTTAATATCTTCCTGACCTTCGCAATATTACTTTTTGGTGGTTTAGTTTCTTCTGCTTATTTAGTGGTGGCGCAGCGTAATTACGTGTTTGGCCAGACTCAATTAGGTGAAAAACTCCGCCTTAAGTCAACTATGTCTACAGGATCATTCTTAGGCCTGACGCTGACCAATACCCTGATTGTGATTTTCACCCTGGGTCTGGGGACGCCAATTGCTGAAGTTCGTCTGGCACGCTATATGGCGAACAGCACGGCGCTGGAAGGCGATATCTCTCTGCTGGACGTGCAGGCGCACCATGACACTGCCGGCACCGCCGTAGCAGAAGAAGTTGTTTCCGCATTCGATCTGAACGCTGGCATCTGACCTTGCAGCTGAACGGTTTTTATCAGTACCCTGGACGGGCAGCTCGCGAGGCTGCCCGTCTCACATTAGCGGAACAGCATGTGACGCTGGATCAGGGCACGCACCGGCAGCTCCTGATGTTGAACGATGTGACGGTCTCTGACGCGCTCGGGACCATCCCGCTGACGATCTCCTTCCCGGACGGCGGGCGCTTTGTCCCGGATGATGATGCGGCGTTCCGCGAGTGGTGGCAGCAGCGTCGTCGTCCAGGCCTCGTTCACCGGCTGGAACAGCATCGCCGGGGTGTCGTTGTTACTTTGCTGGCCACGCTGGCCGCCATTGCGTTCTACATCTGGGTGATCCTGCCCGTGACCAGCCGTGTGCTGGCGCAGCATATTCCCGCGTACGTTGAGCGCCAGGTCGGCCAGCAAACCTTCACTCTGCTACAGCATACCGGCTTCAGCGTTGGACGCCTGACGGAAGAGCAACAGCAGCGTATCAACCGGCTGTTCCGTGACAGTATTCCGGCAGAGATGAAAGATGACCCGACGCCGCTGCGGCTGAAGATCATGCATTTCGCCGGGGGGCCGAACGCCTTTATGCTGGCAGATGGTACGCTGATCGTCAGCGATGACCTGGTGCGCATGGCGAAAAGTGACGATGCGATTGTCGCGGTGATGCTGCATGAGATGGGGCACCATCAGCATCGTCATGTGATGCGTATGCTGGTGCGTTCGTCGCTGGTGTCGCTGAGCTATCTCTGGCTGACCGGCGATGTCAGCGGGATTGGTGACACGCTGTTACAGTCGGCGGCGTTTGTCGATCAGCTTCAGTTCTCACGCAGCATGGAGCGTGAGGCCGATGAGTATGCCATTGTGCAGATGAAGGCGCAGGGGCGTTCTCTGGCAGCGATGTCTGAGATCTACCGGCAGCTTGAACAGTCCGCAGAGAAGGAGAGCAGTGGGATTAATCTGCCGGAATGGATGAGTACCCATCCGGATATGCCTGCGCGCATCAAAGCCATTCAGGCGGCGGAGTAAATCTGTCAGAAAGGCGAGGCACGCAATAAAAAAGGGCCAGGCATGCCTGGCCCCTACGGGGAAGGGTATTGTAGGGGAGGGGCATGCCCCTCCCGTCAACTCGGCATGCAATAAAAAGGGCCAGGCATGCCTGGCCCCTACAGGGAACGGTGTTGTAGGGCAGGGCACGCCGCCCCCACAGTGATTGATGTTGTAGGGCAGGGCATGCCGCCCGAGAGGGATTGATATTGTAGGGGAGGGGCATGCCGCCCCACAGGGATTGATATTGTAGGGGAGGGGCATGCCCCTCCCTTCACCATTACAGCGCGGCAATCACCGCTTGCTGCTCAATCAGTTTGATCTTCGCCTGCTCAAAGTCCGCCAGACGTTCACGCTCTTTCGCCACGACGGCTTCCGGTGCGCGCGCCACAAACCCTTCATTGCCCAGCTTAGCGGTGATTTTTTCCATCTCCACCTCCAGCTTAGCCACTTCCTTCACCAGACGCTCCAGCTCCGCCGCTTTATCCACCAGGTCAGCCATCGGGATCAGCAGCTCAGCACCGTCAACCAGTTTGGTCACGGAAACCGGGCCTTTCTCGCCCGCTGGCAGCAGCTCAAGCGTTTCAAGACGCGCCAGGGTTTTGAGGAAGTTATGGTTATCGTTCACACGACGCACCACATCGGCACTGGCGCCACGCAGCAGCACATCCAGCGGCTTGGACGGGGAGATATTCATCTCGTTGCGAATGTTACGCACCGCGACGATCGCCTGCTTCATCCACTCGGTGTCGGTCATCGCCGCCACATCAACACGGCTTTCGCTGAATGCCGGCATCGGTTGCAGCATGATGGTGTCGTCGCTGATGTTTTTCAGCACTTTCACCTGCTGCCAGATGGTTTCAGTGATAAACGGAATAATCGGATGCGCCAGACGCAGCAGGGCTTCCAGTACCGTAACCAGCGTGTTGCGCGTACCGCGCAGCTGAGCCTCAGAACCGCCGTTCATCACGGGCTTAGCCAGCTCCAGATACCAGTCGCAGAACTGGTTCCAGGTGAACTCATACAGAATGTTAGCGGCGATATCGAAGCGATAGCTGTCCAGCGCTGCACGATAGGCTTTCACCGTTTCGTTGAATTCCGCGAGGATCCAGCGGTCCGCCAGCGACAGTTCCAGCTCGCCGCCGTTGAAGCCGCAGTCGTGCTCTTCGGTATTCATCAGCACAAAGCGGCTGGCGTTCCACAGCTTGTTACAGAAGTTGCGGTAACCTTCCAGGCGCTTCATATCCCAGTTGATGTCGCGGCCGGTTGAGGCCAGCGCCGCCAGGGTGAAGCGCAGGGCATCGGTGCCGTGCGGCTCAATACCGTTCGGGAACTGCTTCTCGGTGCGCTTACGGATTTTCTCCGCCAGCTGCGGCTGCATCATGTTGCCGGTGCGTTTCTCCAGCAGATCTTCCAGCGAGATACCGTCAACCATATCCAGAGGGTCGATCACGTTGCCTTTGGACTTGGACATTTTCTGCCCTTCGTCGTCACGGATCAGACCCGTCATATACACGGTTTTGAACGGCACCTGCGGTTTGCCGTCTTCATCTTTGATGAAGTGCATGGTCAGCATGATCATGCGGGCAATCCAGAAGAAGATGATGTCGAAGCCGCTGACCAGCACGCTGGTCGGGTGGAAGGTGCGCAGCGCTTCGGTGTTCTCCGGCCAGCCCAGGGTGGAGAAAGTCCACAGCCCGGAAGAGAACCAGGTATCCAGCACGTCTTCATCCTGGGTCAGCACCACTTCGGCACCCAGATTGTTCTCGGCGCGCACTTCTTCTTCGCTGCGCGCCACGTAGACGTTCCCTTCGGCATCATACCAGGCCGGGATACGGTGACCCCACCACAGCTGACGCGAGATGCACCAGTCCTGGATATCACGCATCCACGAGAAGTACATGTTTTCATACTGCTTCGGTACGAACTGGATCTCACCCTGTTCCACCGCTTCTACCGCCACTTTCGCCAGCGGGGCAGTGCGCACGTACCACTGATCGGTCAGCATGGGCTCGATCACCACACCGCCGCGATCGCCATAAGGCACGGTCAGGTCGTGGGGCTTGATCTCATCCAGCAGGCCGAGGGCATCAATCGCTGCCACGATCGCTTTACGTGCCGCAAAGCGTTCAAGCTTCTGGAATTCAGCCGGAATGGTCGGATCGCAGGCATCAGACTCTTCGCCGTTGGTGTCATACACCTGGGCTGTTTCACGGATGTCGCCATCGAAGGTCAGGATGTTGATCATCGGCAACTTGTGGCGACGTCCCACTTCGTAGTCGTTGAAGTCGTGCGCCGGGGTGATCTTCACGCAGCCGGTGCCTTTCTCCATGTCAGCGTGTTCATCACCGACGATCGGAATACGGCGACCGACCAGCGGCAGCACGAGGAACTTGCCGATTAGATCTTTATAACGCGGATCTTCAGGATTGACCGCCACGCCGGTATCACCGAGTACGGTTTCCGGACGCGTGGTGGCGACCACCAGATAATCTTTACCGTCAGCGGTTTTCACCCCGTCGGCCAGCGGATAGCGGATGTGCCACATGGAGCCTTTTGACTCGCGGTTTTCCACTTCCAGGTCAGAGATGGCGGTGCGCAGTTTAGGGTCCCAGTTCACCAGGCGCTTGCCACGGTAGATCAGGTTCTCTTTGTGCAGGCGAACGAACACCTCTTTCACGGCATTCGACAGGCCTTCATCCATGGTGAAGCGCTCACGCTCCCAGTCCACGGAGTTGCCCAGACGACGCATCTGGCGGGTAATGGTGCCGCCGGATTCGGCTTTCCACTGCCAGATTTTTTCGATGAACGCATCGCGGCCGTAATCTTTACGGGTTTTGCCTTCTTCCGCGGCGATCTTACGCTCTACCACCATCTGCGTGGCGATGCCCGCGTGGTCGGTCCCTGCCTGCCACAGGGTGTTTTTACCCTGCATGCGCTGGTAGCGGATCATGGTGTCCATGATGGTCTGCTGGAAGGCGTGACCCATATGCAAGCTACCGGTTACATTCGGCGGCGGGATCATGATGCAGAAGCTTTCCTGGCTGGTGTCGCCATGCGGTTTAAAGTAGCCCTGTTGTTCCCAGTGCTCGTAAAGCGGCTGCTCGATATCTTGCGGGTTATATGTCTTTTCCATGTCTGCTATGTCTTAGGCAAAGGGGGCGTTGCCGTATTCAAGTGGAATCCAACGCTGCGATAAGCTTTATAGCGGTCGCGCGCCAGCTGTTTCAAAGATGGTTCATAGGGGACGAAGTCTACCACTTCATAGAAAGCGGTGGCAAAATCTGCAAACTGCGGCAGCAGGCTGATCAGCAGGTCGCGCGGTGAATTACCGCGACGTTGTGGCCAGGCCAGCTCGACCGGGGCACCATACTTTGGGCCTTCTCCAGCCAGATTATGCGGCACGAAGGCATTTGCCGGGCGTTGCCACAGGGCTTCATCCAGCCGGATGGCCTGCGCTTCGTCTTCACAGGCAATCAGCACGCGTTTCCCGTCACGCCAGCGGGCCTCAGCCAGATCGCAGACCAGCGCTTCATGAGCGCTCAGCCCGTCAACCGGGGTATCGGTTTCCAGCAGATAGAAAGTTGCGTTTTTCATAATGATGCCAGTTGGGTTGGTCAGATCCGCAGGGGCCAGGCATGCCTGGCCCCTGCAAATACGATGGCGGTGTCGCAGGGGTCAGGCATGCCTGACCCGAACGAGGCACCCTGCAGGCACCTGTTACCGTCGGTTTAATCGTCGCCGTTCAGACCTGCGCGGTTCAACAGGAACTGAGACAGCAGGGCAACCGGACGACCGGTCGCGCCTTTGGCCTTTCCTGAACGCCAGGCGGTTCCGGCCACATCAAGATGTGCCCAGTTGTACTTACGCGTGAAGCGCGCCAGGAAGCAGGCTGCGGTGATGGCACCACCCGGGCGGCCGCCAATGTTTGCCATATCGGCAAAATTGGAATCCAACTGCTCCTGATATTCATCCGCCATCGGCAGACGCCACGCGCGATCGCCCGCTTGTTCTGAAGCACCAATCAGTTCATGCGCCAGCGGGTTGTGGTTCGACAGCAGGCCGCTGATATGGTGGCCCAGCGCAATCACGCAGGCTCCGGTCAGCGTAGCCACGTCGATAACCACATCCGGGTCAAAGCGCTCAACGTAGGTCAGGGCATCGCACAGAACCAGTCGACCTTCCGCATCCGTGTTCAGCACTTCTACGGTCTGGCCAGACATGGTGGTCAACACGTCACCTGGACGATAAGCGCGGCCACCCGGCATGTTTTCACAGCCCGCCAGCACGCCCACCACGTTCAGCGGCAGACCCAGCTCAGCAACCATGCGCATGACGCCGTACACTGAGGCCGCCCCGCACATATCGTACTTCATTTCGTCCATCGCTTCGCCCGGCTTGAGCGAGATACCGCCGGTATCAAAGGTCACGCCTTTTCCGACCAGCACGATGGGACGCGCTTCTTTATCCGGGTTGCCTTTGTACTCGATCACCGACATCAGGGATTCGTTCTGCGAACCGGCCCCGACGGCAAGATAGGCGTTCATCCCCAGCTCTTTCATCTGCTGTTCGCCGATGACGCGGGTGGTGATGTTGGCCCAGGTATCCGCCAGCTGGCGCGCCTGTGACGCCAGATAAGCGGCGTTACAGATGTTCGGTGGCATATTGCCGAGATCTTTCGCGGCCTTAACGCCCGCAGCCACCGCCAGACCGTGCTGAATCGCACGTTCACCGCTGGTCAGTTCGCGGCGCGTCGGCACGTTGAACACCAGCTTGCGCAGCGGACGACGCGGCTCAACCTTGTTGCTTTTCAACTGGTCGAAGCTGTACAGCGTCTCTTTTGACGTTTCTACCGCCTGGCGTACTTTCCAGTAGGTGTTGCGCCCTTTGACGTGCAGCTCGGTGAGGAAGCAGACGGCTTCCATCGATCCGGTGTCGTTCAGCGTGTTAATGGTCTTTTGAATGACCTGCTTGTACTGACGCTCATCCAGCTCACGCTCCTTGCCACAACCAATCAGCAAGATACGTTCAGAGAGAATGTTCGGCACATGATGCAGCAGCAGAGTCTGGCCGACTTTTCCTTCCAGTTCACCACGGCGCAGCAGGGCGCTAATGTATCCATCGCTGATTTTATCCAGCTGTTCAGCAATCGGTGACAACCGGCGCGGTTCAAACACGCCCACCACAATACAGGCACTGCGCTGTTTTTCCGGGCTACCGCTTTTTACACTGAACTCCATGCACTCTCCTGAATCTTAAAGACAACGGCGCTTGCTGCGGCTAGAATAGACCGCTTTCGTAACGTATAGCGCTGTCGCATAACGCTGTTGTCAGATTGGGTTTTGGTGAGGATTATTTTTTTTTGCATCACCAGAACGCGGTTGTTGTCATACTATTTTAGTAGTGACATGGGCCATTGATGAGAATAAATGGCGTATAAGCGATGAAACTAGCGATTTTCCTGCAAAAAGACAAGTTTTCACAGGCGTACTCAGCGTGATCATTATTAGATATCTGGTTCGGGAAATGCTCAAAAGCCAGCTGGCTATCCTGTTCATCCTGCTGCTGATCTTCTTTTGTCAGAAGTTAGTCAGGATACTGGGAGCCGCGGTGGATGGCGAAATTCCTACAAATTTAGTGCTGACCTTATTGGGCCTTGGCGTGCCCGAGATGGCACAGCTGATCCTGCCGTTAAGCCTCTTTTTAGCCATTTTGATGACGCTTGGCCGATTATACACCGAGAGTGAGATCACCGTGATGCACGCCTGTGGTTTAGGCAAGAGCGTGCTGGTGAAGGCGGCGATGATCCTGATGTTGTTCACGGCATTGGTTGCCGCGGTCAACGTCGGCTGGATGGGGCCGTGGTCTTCTCGTTATCAAAGTGAAGTGATGCAGAACGCGAAAGCGAACCCGGGTGCCGCGGCGCTGGCCGCCGGTCAGTTCCAGCAGTCTGGCGATGGTCAATCTGTGCTGTTTATCGAAAACGTCAAAGGCAACAATTTTGGCAATGTTTTCCTCGCGCAGTTGCGGCCAAAAGGCAATGCCCGGCCGTCCGTGGTGGTCGCTGACCGTGGCCATATGGAACAGCGTAAAGACGGTTCGCAGGTGGTGACGCTCGACAGCGGCACCCGTTTCGAAGGCACTGCGCTGCTGCGTGACTTCCGCATTACTGACTTCAAAAATTATCAGGCGATTGTCGGCCATCAGACCGCTACCCTTGACCCGAATGACTCTGAGCAGATGAGCTTCGGCGAGCTGTGGCACTCTGATAAACCTGATTTCCGCAGTGAGCTGCACTGGCGACTGACGCTGGTGTTCTCGGTGCTGATCATGGCGCTGATGGTGGTGCCGCTCAGCGTGGTCAACCCGCGTCAGGGACGCGTGCTGTCGATGCTGCCAGCGATGCTGCTCTATCTGGTGTTCTTCCTGCTGCAAAGTTCGCTGCGCTCCAGCGGTAATAAGGGGCGCCTCGATCCGGCTCTGTGGATGTGGGGGGTTAACCTCGGGTATCTGGCGCTGGCCGTACTGCTGAATGCGTGGGATACGGTGCCAATGCGCCGACTGCGCGCGCGTTTCACTCGCGGAGGATCGGTCTGATGTTTGGCGTTCTTGACAAATATATCGGTAAAACGATTTTCAATACGATTATGGCGACGCTGTTTATGCTGGTGTCGCTCTCCGGCATCATCAAATTTGTCGATCAGCTGCGTAAAACCGGGCAGGGCGAATACACCGCGCTCGGTGCCGGGCTGTATACCCTGCTGAGTGTGCCGAAAGATATTGAGATCTTCTTCCCGATGGCCGCGCTGCTCGGGGCACTGCTGGGCTTAGGTACGCTGGCCCAGCGCAGCGAGCTGGTGGTGATGCAGGCTTCCGGTTTTACCCGTATGCAGATTGCCGCCTCGGTGATGAAAACCGCGATCCCGCTGGTGCTGCTGACCATGGCCATCGGTGAGTTTGTGGCCCCGCAGGGTGAGCAGATGGCGCGTAACTACCGTGCGCAGCAGCTGGTGGGCGGTTCGCTGCTCTCCACGCAGAGCGGGCTGTGGGCGAAAGACGGCGATAACTTTATCTTTATCGAACGTATTCGCGGCGACAACCAGCTGGCGGGCATCAGTATTTACAGCTTTAACAAAGAGCGCCGTTTGCAAACCGTGCGCTATGCCGCCTCTGCGCAGTACAACGCGGAGAAAAAACTGTGGGAGCTGGCGCAGGTGGATCAGTCAGACCTGACGGACCCGCAGCAGGTGAAAGGCACCCAGACGCTGAGTGGCGAATGGAAAACCACCCTGACCCCGGACAAGCTGGGTGTGGTGGCGCTGGACCCAACGGCGCTGTCGATCACCGGGCTGTATAACTATACGAAGTATCTGAAGCAGAGTGGGCAGGTGTCTGGCCGCTACGAGCTGAACATGTGGAGCAAGATCTTCCAGCCGCTGTCGGTGGCGGTGATGATGCTGATGGCCCTGTCGTTTATCTTTGGTCCGCTGCGCAGCGTGTCGATGGGGATGCGCGTGGTCACCGGGATCAGTTTTGGCTTCCTGTTCTACGTGCTGGACCAGATCTTTGGGCCGTTGAGCCTGGTGTATAACATTCCGCCATTGCTGGGCGCGCTGCTGCCGAGTGCCGCGTTCTTTGCCATCAGTGTGTTTATGCTGCTGAAGCGGCGGTAATCAGGGGGCTCCGGCCTATCCCGAAGGCGGACTTTTTGTTTTGGTCAGCCTGTGGGGTTAAAGCCAGGTCAACGTCAAGGGCGTTTCGCTTTCCCGCTGTCGCGGGATGAGCGACCCAGGGCGGCCAATCGCCGCCGCCCTGGGGACCCGGGCTTGCGGCAGGCGCCGCGCCCGCTTTCAGCGGGTTCCCTCAGAAAATCGACTTTCCTGCCGGACCGGGTGTGACGGGACGTCCCTGTCCCGGCACACCCTCTCGCCAACGTCCTGTTGGCGCGTCCTGGAAATCCGATTTCCTTCGGCGCAGCTAAGATGCCGCCTCAACGTCAAAACCCAAACCCAAACCCAAACCCAAACCCAAACCCAAACCCAAACCCAAACCCAAACCAGAACCAGAACCAGAACCACTTATTTTGTTTTGGTTGTTTTGGTTGTTTTGGTTGTTTTGGTTGTTTTGATTTTGACCTGGGATATTGACTTTCAGGCGGCAATGAAGAATCGCTGAGGAAGCGAAGAGAACCAGGATGAGCCGACAGGACGTCGGCGAAAGTTCGGGCCGGTACAGGACGTACCGTCACGAACGGTCCGTCGGTGAAGCGAGCAGACGAAGGCACCCGCGAAGCGGGCGGTTCGCCTGCCGCAAGCCCGGGGTCAAGGGGCGGCGGCGACTGGCCGCCCCTTGTCGCTCAGCCCACGCAGTGGGAAAGCGAAATGCCGTTGACCTTGCCTCTACAGCACCTGCGTCCTTTCCAGCAGCTGCGGCACCAGCGACAGCAGATACAAAATCAACCCAATCACCCCACCGACTAACGTGCCGTTAATGCGGATACGCTGCAAATCCTTGCCGATATTCAGCTCCACCTGATGCGACATATCTGCCGCGTCCCAGCTCTTCACCGTATCGCTGATATGACGGCTGAGAAACGCCGAGAACTCCGGTGCCACATTGCTGGCGGCCTCTTCCATGTGCTGGTTGAGAGAGTTGCGCAGCGGCTCATCCTGCATCAGGGTTTCGCCGAACCACTGCCCGGCAGCACTCACTTTGGCGTGCAGCGTGGAGTCGGGGCGCTCCAGATCGTCTTTCAGCCAGCCACGCAAATCATTCCACAGCTGGCCGATATAGCGGTTCAACGTCTCATCCTGCTTCAGATATGCTTTAATCTCTTCCGCTTTCTCCGCCATCTCCGGGTCGTTACGCAGGCGGGTAATCAGCCGCTGCACGGCGCGGTTAAAGCCCTGGCGCAGCTGGTGGGCATCATCGTGTTCAATCTCGGTAAGGATCGACTGCACCGCATTGGCCGCCAGCTCGGCGCTTTTCTCTCCCAGCCACTCGCTCGGCAGCATCTTCTCCTTCAGCGGATGCTCGCGCTTCAGCCAGCTCACCACCTGATGAGCGATAAACTCATGCGTGCCGGGTTTGTTCACCAGTTGCAGGATCTGCGCCAGCGCATCGTCCAGCAGCTGCTGATGGCGGTTATTCTTCGTCAGACTTTCGAGGATCATGGCCGCCGACTGGCTGAGATCCACTTTATCGATCGCTTTGTGGATCGCCCGGCGCATAAACCCCTGAATACGCTGATCGTCGGCCAGATCGAGAAAGCCGCGCACGGTTTTCAGCACCATCCCGCTCAGGCGGGCGGCGTTGTCCGGGTGGCTCAGCCAGTTAGCAATAATCTGCGCCGGATTATGGCGGCGGATCAGCGCCAGCAGCGAATCGGTATTGAGGAATTTGTCCTGCACGAACAGGGCGAGATTGTCGGCGATACGATCCTTATTACGCGGGATAATCGCCGTATGACGGCCCGCCAGAGGGATCGGCACCCGGCGGAACAGCGCGCTGACCGCGAACCAGTCCGCCAGTGCCCCGACCATCGACGCCTCTGCCACCGCTTTCAGCCCGGCGACCCAGGGATTGGGCGGCCAGTACAGCGGCCAGAGAATGGTGGCGATAAACAACAGCGCCGCACCGACCAGCAACAGCAGCGGCAGGCGCTTCGCCCGGATTAACTCACGTTCCTTATCCATAAACCCCTTATCGTTTCCTTCCGCCCATAATGCTGCCTAACACACCACGGATGATTTGATTGGTGATTTGCCGCGCTGCGCTTTTGGCCACGCTCTGCACCACGCCATCGTGCTTGCCGCCGCGCGGCCCGGTGGTGCCGAACAGAATGTCCTTCAGCCCGCCGAGAATACCGTTATCCACCGCCACGTTCTCGCCTTTAGCTGCGGGAGCGCTGGCGGTGTTCGTGGCGTTCTGTATCCCTTTTTGCAGCATCTCGTAAGCGGATTCGCGATCGACAGCTTCTTCATATTTGCCGGAGAGGGATGAGTGGTTAATCAGCCCGTTACGCTCGTCGTCGGTCACCGGGCCCATGCGGGAACCGGGGGCAATGACCATCGCACGCTGCACCACAGAGGGGCTGCCTTTCTCATCGAGGAAGGAGATCAGCGCTTCACCGGTGCCGAGCTCCTGAATGGCCGTCACGGTATCAAACGCCGGGTTGGCGCGCATGGTCTGCGCCGCCACCTTGACCGCCTTCTGGTCTTTCGGGGTAAAGGCACGCAGGGCATGCTGCACGCGGTTACCCAACTGGCCGAGCACCGCATCCGGCACGTCCGACGGGTTCTGCGAGACAAACCACACGCCCACGCCTTTCGAGCGGATCAGTCGGATCACCTGCTCGATCTTATCCAGCAGCACTGCGGGCGCATCGTCAAACAGCAGATGCGCCTCATCAAAGAAGAACACCAGTTTCGGCTTCTCCAGATCGCCCGCCTCCGGCAGTTGCTCATACAGCTCCGACAGCAGCCACAGCAGGCTGGTGGCGTACAGTTTTGGCATCTGGTACAGCTTCTCCGACGCGAGGATGTTGATTATCCCTTTGCCGTTCTCATCGGTGCGCATCCAGTCTTTGATATCCAGCATCGGTTCGCCAAAGAAGTATTCCGCTCCCTGCTGCTCCAGCGACAGCAGCCCGCGCTGGATGGCGCCCACCGAGGCGCTGTTGATATTGCCGTACTGGGTCTGGAACGCTTTGGCGTTCTCGCCGATATACTGCGTGGCGGCGCGCAGATCCTTAAAATCGAGCAGCAGCAGGCCCTGGTCATCGGCCACACGGAAGATAATCTGCAATACGCCGCTCTGTACGTCGTTCAGATTCAGCAGGCGTGCCAGCAGCAGTGGCCCGAGGTCCGATACCGTGGCGCGCACCGGGTGGCCGCGTTCGCCAAAGATATCCCACAGCGCCACCGGATTCCCCTGCGGTGACCAGTCCGTGACGCCAATTTTTGCCAGACGGGCGAGCAGTTTCTCTGACTCGGTCCCGGCTTTGGCAACCCCGGTTAAATCACCTTTCACATCGGCCATAAACACCGGCACGCCGATATTTGAGAAGCTCTCCGCCAGCTTTTGCAGCGTGACGGTTTTACCGGTGCCGGTAGCACCCGTAATCAGCCCGTGGCGGTTCGCCATCGCGGGCAGCAAATGCAGTTGTTGTTCCGTGGTCTGAGCAATCAGCAGCGGCTCGGTCATCGTCAACGGTCCCTTTGGTGGTAAGACGGAGAATATTTTGTAAGCATAGCAGGCCTCTCCGTCAATTACGGCTTGCCAGTTAATGTCCACTCTCAGTAAGTTAGACGATATTACATGATGGAGGTGGAAGATGGATGCAGCAGTACTTTCAGTGATTTCAATCGGCGGTGCGCTGGCGCTGGGTGCCATCAGTCCGGGACCGAGCTTTATTCTGGTGGCGCGTACCGCTGTTGCCTCCTCACGCCGTGCCGGCATCGGTGCCGCGCTGGGCATGGGCGCGGGTAGCCTGATCTTCGCCATTATCGCCCTGATGGGGCTGCATACGCTGTTAAATGCCGTGCCTGTGCTGTGGCTGACGCTGAAGACGGCGGGGGGCCTGTACCTGCTGTGGATGGCGTACAAGATGTTTCGCGGTGCCCGCGAACCGCTGGTGCTGGACCTGCCAGGCAGCAACGGTAAAACGCTGAAGCGCGCCTTTCTCACCGCCTTTACCACCCAGATCAGGAATCCTAAAACCGCGATGGTGTTCGCCGGGGTGTTTGCCGCGCTGCTGCCTGCCCATGTGAGCAGCGGCATGCTGATTGCCATCCCGCTGGTGGCGATGATGGTGGATGGCCTGTGGTATCTGTTTGTGGCTTATGCGCTGTCGTCACGCGGGCCGCGCAACACCTATCTGCGCTTTAAAGCTCCGCTCGACCGTCTAGGGGGCGGCGTGATGGCGCTGCTGGGTATTCGGCTGATTGTAAAATAAAAAAAGGCCACACAACGGTGGCCGGGGGGAAGAAGGCGGCAAGGGGACAGCCCTGCCGCCTTAAGAGAGAGATTACGAGATAAACTGTTTGCCCTGTTTCAGCACCAGATCACAGGCTTTGGTTTTCACCTTCTTGCCGATGGCGGTATCACCCAGCGATTTCAGGTTCACCTGCTGATTGTTGCCGGTGTTCAGCAGACCCATCAGGCCCTGCTTATAGTCGGTAGTTTCCTGCTGCTTCTGCGTATCCGCCAGCCCCAGCTTACCGAGCAGTTTGTCTTTCACCGATGACACATTGTTATCGACAATATTGTTTTTCACACAGTACTCCAGCACACCCGCCGCATTGGTCATGGTGCCTGCGCTGAGCGACTGGCTGCCGCCGTTCAGTAACCCGGTCAACGCACCCAGCGAGTTACCCGTAGGCGCTGCGTTAGCACCGGAGGTATTGGTGGTGGTGCTGCTGTTGTTCTGGCCCAGCGCGCTGGCGGCTGAGTTAAGCTGATCCTGCCAGCTGGCGGCACCCGCCGTGGCGCTGAACAGTGCGGTGGTCACTGAACCTGCCAGAACCCATTTCATTGCTGCTTTCATTGTTAGCCCTATTCGATGTGATGTGACGCACGCCGCCCTCCTGGCCACGCGCTGATATCTGATTGTTCCGACTGCCGGAGAGCGGGTGAGTTCCACCGCACAGCGCCGTACAGCCATTATGGTCCAGGGTTTAAGAATTATCTGCACTGAAACATCACAGGGGCAGGGTATGCCCACGCCCGAACGGGATATCAATCGCTGGCCCGGCGCACGTTTTTTCAGCACTCAGACGCAGACCCTGCGGAATAGGGTTGCGTATGCAGGCGGTAACGGTATAATCCACAACGTTTTCCGCATACCCTTCAGTGCCGAAGTGGCGAAATCGGTAGACGCAGTTGATTCAAAATCAACCATCGAGAGATGTGCCGGTTCGATTCCGGCCTTCGGCACCATAAGTATGTTTGAGAACGTCCGTAACAGTACGTAAGTTACTGAAAAAAAGCCGAAAGGCTTTTTTTTTGCTCCAAATTCGTCCGGGTACATCCGTTGCAATCCGGGCATCGCTGGGGGCATAATTGGGGGCATCCTCACTTCGATAGAAAATGTGCCCCTAAATGAAGCTGAACGCCCGCCAGGTCGAAACCGCAAAACCCAAAGAAAAAAACTATAAAATGGCCGACGGCGGCGGTTTGTATCTTGAGGTGTCCACCAAAGGATCTAAATACTGGCGCATGAAGTACCGGCGTCCCGCTGACAAAAAAGAAGACCGTCTGGCGTTTGGTGTCTGGCCGACAGTCACGCTTGCTGAGGCACGCGTTAAGCGTGAAGAAGCTAAAAAGCAGTTAGGGCAGGGGATAGACCCCAAAGCCGAAAATAAAGAAGCGCAAGCCGAATCATCAGGGGCATACACCTTTGAAACTATTGCCCGTGAATGGCATGAGAGCAATAAGCGCTGGAGTGATGACCATCGTGCCAGGATACTGCGCTACCTTGAGCTGTATATCTTCCCTCATATTGGTTCGGCAGATATCAGGAAGTTGAAAACCAGTCAGCTACTTGCACCAATCAAAACAGTAGATGCCAGTGGCAGGCATGATGTAGCTCAACGTCTTCAGCAACGTGTCACGGCTGTTATGCGTTATGCGGTGCAGAATGATTACATCGATTCTAATCCTGCGGTTGATATGGCTGGTGCTCTCTCTACGACAAAAGCCCGGCATTATCCTGCACTGCCCTTTAGCCGTTTCCCGGAGTTTCTGGAGCGCCTCGCTGCATACCGAGGCCGACTGATCACACGTATCGCGGTTGAGTTTTCACTACTGACGTTTGTCCGTTCCAGTGAATTACGTTTTGCACGCTGGGATGAATTCGATTTCGAAAAATCTCTCTGGCGCATCCCGGCGAAGCGAGAAGAGATAAAAGGCGTCCGTTACTCGTACCGTGGTATGAAGATGAAAGAGGAACATATCGTTCCGCTTAGTCGTCAGGCACTAACCTTGCTGGAGCGCCTGAAGCAGCTGAGCGGTGATAATGAACGCTTGTTTCCTGGGGATCACGACCCTAAGAAAGTCATGAGTGAAAACACAGTCAACAACGCTTTGCGCGCTATGGGCTATGACACCAAGATAGAGGTTTGCGGGCATGGCTTCAGGACAATGGCACGTGGGGCGATGGGGGAGTCTGGATTGTGGAGTGACGATGCGATAGAGCGGCAGTTGAGCCATACAGAACGTAATAACGTGAGGGCTGCTTATATTCATACTTCGGAACATCTGGATGAGCGTAGATTGATGGTGCAATGGTGGGCTGATTATCTTGACGCTAATAGTAAATTCACCATAACACCATATGATTTCGCAAAGATGAATAGTATTAAAAATTAGCTTATAAATTTACCCCCCCCTCTTAAAGGGGGAGTTTTTTTTCTAAGCAGTCACAATTCTTCTGTAGCGCTGACTAAATGCGTCTTTACCACCTTCCATAATATCACAGATGTTTTGTCTCACTTCACGATCCTGTAGACCTCCTAAAGATAGGAAATCTGTTGTTCCTGATTGCTGACTCAAGGAAATTACTAATTCAGAGTCACCATTAACAACTATGTTTGGATTGTGAGTGATAATTATTATTTGCCTTTTGTTTTTGCTTTCTTTGATTTTTTTAACAATAAGCTCATAAACCAATTGATTATCTAAGTCATCTTCAGGTTGATCAAGAATTATCGGGTCATCTCCATAAGATAGCAAAAATGCTAGGACGGTCGCTGCTTTTTGTCCTGCAGAACCTTGTGACAAGTCCTTGAATCGTCTACCATCATTATATTTTACGGTAATAGCATCACTTGGGAACCAGCAAATTAGAGAAGTTTTTACTTCGTCGGTTAGATCATTTTTAAAATCAGAAAATCGTTTGCTCAACCTAACATTAAGTATTGTATTTGAATCCTTGTTGAGAAATTCATTTTTTAAAACTTGTGTCTTTTGGGTTATCGCATCCATGTCTTCAGAGATTTCTTTTATCTGTGCGTTAAAGATATTCAGGAATCCATTGTTATCTTCATTGTAAATTTCGTTGCTGAAAGTAGAGTCTTTTTTGTCAATGGCATTTCTGAAACTACTTTCTAAGAATTGTTTATCTCCACAGAAATCAATGCTAACGTTAAAGTTAGTATTGTTATTATTTATTTCAACTAGGAATTGTCTTCTGCGAGAAGTGAGCTCTTTTCGTAGTTCCACTAATTTTTTATAACTTTCAGTTATTGCAGATTTTTTTGTTTCAATGGTTTTTTCATCAACTTCGATTTTATCTAATCTTTCCTTAATTTGATTTCTTGTGGTGATGAGTGCTTCATATTCACTGGGGTTTTTTACGCCGCTAGCTTGCAAGGTAGATATTAAATTAGTATGTTGAGTTTGGTGGGTGGAGATATCTTGCTTCAGAGGTGATGAATCAAACCATTGAATTAAATCTCTGGCTTCTTTTATTATTTCATCGGCAATCACACTAAATTCTGTAATAGAGTTATCAATTTTTTGCTGGAGAGTAGTTATTTTATTTTGAGCTTCAATCTCATTGTAAGTGCTAAAGAGTACGTTATCATTAATAAACGATTTGGGTTTTGTTAATTCAATATTATTTATTAGGTTTTCGAAAAATTCAACGTTCTTTGATGTGAAGTGGTTGATTGTATTTACTTGACTTAATGTTCTTTGATAAGTTGCTAAAATAGAAGCATGACTAGATCTTTCAATAGAGGCTATCTTTTGACTCACATCATTTAACTGACCAGTTAAATTTGTTTTAGTTAATATATTGGTTCTGAGATCTTTAACATCCTTTCTTAATTGTGATAGTGTATTGCATTCAATGCCCCAATTATATTTCCAATCATTTATATTGACAATGTGAGATTCGTCAATGAGATTTAAAAGATAGTTTGGAGAGCGTGAAATTTCATAAATTTGCTTTTGGCTAAATATTTTAACAGGAAATCTAGATATTACATTCCCTTCTTCTAAGAGAGTGTTATTTCCGTCTATTCTATTTATAAGTACTTTTGGAACGGAATATTTCCAATCTAATAAGTATTTGTTTTCTCCTTTTAGATATTCAATTTGAATGCTGCTTTCATCAAGAAAGACTCCATCATCTTCTCTGCTTCTGGCCTTTTTCGCAAGATTAATATACGAGTTGTACATCTCTCTATTAGATGAGAGTTGCTCAAGCTCATTTTCCCTCCCTAATGCTGTTCTGATAAACTCTAAGATGGTCGATTTGCCACTACCTCTACCACCAATAATGCAGTTTAGCCATGGGTGAAATTCAATTTGAAATTCCTTATTTCTTCCGCAATATTTTGTTTTGTTAACTTTTATTGAAGTGATTCTATTTTCGGCAAAGATGTTAGGTGAGCCTGGGAATTGATCAGATCTTTTTAATGAGTCGCCACCATCAAATAATGCTAGTTTTAAACCATCTATAGATGGTATCCCCATTTTAATCCACGTAAATGCTCTACCGACTGTGTTTGGATGATGAGAATCAGAACCAAGTACTTCAGGGAGGCCTGTGTTAAGTGAAGTATATCCATTTAATGGGCTTGAGTTTGGTTGGATAGCTTCATACTCAGCATGTGTTTTAATTATTTCAACTGCTGATGCTTTTGTTAGTATTTGCTTTAACGTTGCACCTGATGAATGTACCCTACATAGTCCGCTAGGCTTGTCGATATGCGCTGGAATAGCAACGCCGCCACGGTCAATAATAATGTCAATAACATCCTGTGGACTACTTTGGGTTACTGCGTCACTATCACCTTCCGTCCCTGAGTAATTGGTAGCGCCAATTATTTGAGATATATAACTTGATGTTTTGTCTGGATCGAATATCCCTAGGATATGTATATTTCCATGAGCTGTAATCTCTATGCTAGGAAATATATAAATAGAGTGACCTTCGCTTCTTAGTATTTCAGCTTCAGATTTTAAAATATCGATCCATGAGCCTGTATTGTGATCCGTTACAGCTATACACTCAATACCATGACCTATATAGTCTAAAAGCCACTGCCTCGGAGTCATAGTCAGCTTTATTTGGTGGTCAGCTTTACCATAGTCCATCGACGCTGGAGTATGGGTATGGAAGTCAAACTTCCACCATTTCGAACCTTTTGGCTGCATGAGAATGTCCTTCTTAACTCATTGAAAAAATTGATTAATGGATTTTGGAAAATAGTCTTTTGGCTTGATAATGATTTACTTTAATCTCATTTTGAGCATAACTCCTTCTGCTTAAGATTTATAGAGTAATTCGCCTTGAGCGCGCAATGCTACCCCCTCCTCGCCTGCCCGCTTTATCGGTCGCATTTAATGCAATTGCATGAGGTCGCTCAGGCCGCACTGTGCCTGCCTTTGCCGGGGGTTAAGTACCCTGCAATCTGCATGCAAATCCATGCACCCTATGCATGCACGGCTCTTTACAAAGCGGGCTGGCCAGAAAAAGGGCTTTCGAAGGGCAAACGCCGGGCAAAAAAAAGCCGCTGGGGTGGCAGCGGCATCAGGGATTAATGTGACCGGAAGGATGAACCATAGCGCCCGATTGTTTGCGCCTTACTCTGCTGCTCTGGAGCCACCGGCAGGGGTTCCTGCAGAGGCGGGCAGGTAATGACCTTAGTGATGTTTTCAAGCGTCTTGAACGTGCATGAGCAGTCGATGTATTAATTCACGGAGAAAAATGTGCTTCACCTAATTTTTAACAGATTGGCGAGATATATCTAATACAAAGACATCTATTAGCCCATGCAACTGAGATGGAAGTCGGGCTTCGATGCTCAGTTTTAGCTGTAGTGCGTTAGAGATATGAGTATTCTTTTTCCCTGCAATTAACTCGTCTTTACCAAACCATAGTACAAGATATATCCCCTGTTTTTCCGCGCTAGGATGAATGGAATACTTTTGACTAAGTTGTGATTCCGCTGCAGTATATAATTCATTGTGCCATTGTCCCTTTACTTCAGTAACGAGAAGTCTTCTTTTCCCCCCTATCATTTTGGTCGCAGTAAAATCACACCGTTTTTGAGCATGCATCTGATGCTCTGGTACTATAGATATACCTTTAGATTCAAGACGGTTATTGAGCCATTCCGCGATGATTTCAGTGGATTTATTTTCGCTGAGGTGTTGTGCGCCATTATAAAAGCGATCTATCGTATTAAATTCCCCACCGAACAATGTTTGTTGGAAAGCATATAATTGCTCGATAATGAGCTCTCTTAAGCCCTCTACGGTTGCAACTGAATCTTTGTCCAGCCATTCAACGACCGCTGATGGAGAAGGGGTCTTGAAATTAAGGTGCCCAAGCTTACGAACTAATGAGGCTCTGACATTTTTTAACGAATTACTAAATCGATTCATTCGTTCATTTTTTAGAAGGCTTTCAATAATCGGCAGAGCATGGCTAGGTTCTGCATGGTTTAAAGACCATACTATTTCATGTAAAATATGGTTAGCATTCTCGTACTCAGCTCTTTCGCTATGATGAAATACCATATAGTCAATATCAGACCAATACTTAATAAACCCATTGAGTAAATACTGGGCTTTGAGGGGCGTAAGTTTAGGCCAGTAGATAATATCATATTCGGGTAAATTAAAATTTAAGCCATGAAACAATAAAAGATTTTTCTTCTGTTTGCATATCCACTCCCAGTAATCACTAAATGTTTCGTCCAGAAAATAGAAGGCTCGAATAATCCAAAACATTAGGGTTCGTTCGATTTCAGCGTTATCGGTTGCGAATTGATATTGCTGCATTAACGCTCTGCACCGTTGAGCAATGAGTGTATCAATTGCATTACGATTTTTATCATTACAAGCAATATCAAATATTTTACTCAGATTTACCAAATGAAGTGCAGGGAACTTTATCAACCATTCTAAAGCTAAATCAGAATTTAATTGGCTGAAGTGGGCATTCATCCTCAGAACATCAAGTTGCTCGGATACAGCATTGATCGCAAGTTCAGGTTCAATAAGCTCTCGGAAAAATGACTCAGCCGTCTGGGGAGAGGAGAATATTATTCTATTGACTTCCTCACATAGCGCATTATGTTCATCATTTGACATTATACTTTGGCTCCAGAAACTGTTTGCCCTGAACACCTGAATGAGCCCAAAATCTAGGTCTGCTAGGGTACCTTTGCTTCGGAATTTTTCCAAGCAGCCGGCATAAAAAATTCTTTCTAATCCCTTATTTTTCAATTGAATAAGAAACGCCCTCCAATCTCCTTGATATCCCATATCCTTGGAGATCTTTGGAATGGCATTTTGCAAACTAATACTCAGAAAAGATCTATCACCCAACTGCTCAGGAATTTTATTCGTCGTGCTGAGTATGAGATCAGCAAATAGGGACAGGACTTTTAGATCCGCTCCTTGTTTAATCTTTTCGTGGCTAATACGTATAGCATTTAGCGCTCGTTCAGTTCGAATAACTAGATTTTTCTGAGCACGAAGATGCCTACGGACCGCATAGCGTTGAGATTTTGCTATCTTAAACTGGTGCTTTGCACTTGAACGATCAAACGCCTTCCAAATTTTCAGTAGGTGGGAATTTTCGCGGGCATGTTTACGACATAGCTGCCGCAAATCTATGCAAAACTGATCTTTTGGGAAGGTTTGTCTGATATGCGCTACCAGTAATGATTCCCACAACGCTTCGTTACCTAATTCAAATGCAAGTTCGAGAAGAAAGTAATGATCTTCAACCCCAATGTGCAGGCCAGGATGGCTCCAGTTGCCCAGAAAACTTTTTTTTCTGGTCAACACTAGTTCATCGATATGGGTTAAAGATCCAAATGCCAGTGCATAAATACCGTGCCGCAATGCGTCATCTTCCCTGAGCACCTTTACAGAAATTCTGTCCTGTTTGAAGTTACTACAGGCAATATTTAGGTTTTTAAGCCACATCCACACCTGCACGGGATCATGTGGTGCTGTTGCAAGCGCCATATGGCGATCCAAGAGAGAGAAAATGATCTCGCTCAATGCCCTGCTGCATTTACAAGCATACAAATCTCTATGGCAAGTGCAGGTGAGTGTTGAGGATAATCTATCTAAAATTGTGTCAGTCACATCAAGCGTCAGCTTGTCGATTAATGAATCGATGGCCTTTTTTAATTCAGATTCTGAAAATATAAAAACACTGCGGGAGTGAATGTTTGCTGAGTCATGAAAAAACTTAACTAACATATCCACTTCATCAAGTGAGTTTTCTCTTCTTTTGATAAAAATAGCCGCAATATTGAGAGATAAGGGACTGCATTCAAGCAACAGGGCCTTGAGGAAATTCTCATTAAAAGCTGACTTGGCTTCCGATAATCGAAAAAATGCCAACCGACGTACAGATTCCTGCTCTTGAGGATTGAGTACTAATGCACACAATTCTTCACGTAAAATATCAATCGCATCGGAATCTTCTATTAGTTCCAGTACTAGTTTTTTCAACTGACCGTCATTTTTTTCATCTAAAATATCCTTAATTTCTTCGGCTACTGCAGAAGTGAAGAAACCATGAATACTGAATCTGCGCCATTCATCACTACGTCGAAAGAAAGGGTCATCTTGAGAAACACTGCGTAAACGGCGAATGAGCTTGATGCGAGCTTTTGGGTGCAATTCGGAAGGGACGCCACTGGCAAGCACGGTATAGGGATCCACTTCGATTATTGACTCCTGAAGTGAACGATTACCTATCGTTGCCATCCAGCCGAGCAGACCTCTTAATTCATCTCTGACAACACCATTAGGTGCAATGATACTCATGCACTGGGAAATGCTTAATGCTTTAACATTTGATTCAATACGTTCTATGAAATATTGTGCAGCACAATACTCCGCGACAATTTTATGAACAGGTTGGTGGTTTCCTTCCTTCTTTCCTGGCTTGAAAAGTCGTGTGGAGAGAATCGATCTTGGAATTTTCTTGTCGCTAAAAAGCGAGGATAAAAGCGGGTAGAGTTTATTACTTTCAGCTTGGCTTATTGTTACACCTTCTGCTCCGGATAGTAACAGTTTCGCAAATATCTCCGCTGATAACGAGACTTTTTGCGCAGGAGATAAATCCGCATCTGAGATGATGGTATTCTCATTTGTCTCTTTAGCCAGATGCTCGACAGATAGCCTGAAAATGGAACGTTTATCATTGAAGCGACGATCGCTTTCAACATACGCATCGGAAAAAAGCTGAAGAAACTTTGGGTTGGGTAATAGTGATGTGAGATTGAAACGCTCGAGCTCCTTGGCAAATCTGTTGAAATCTTCGCTTGGTTTATAGGCTTCAAAGATGGCGCGTTGGCCCAGTTCATCAAATGGTTTCAGTCTGACGACAAAAGGTTCATGTCCTAAGAAATCCTGATACAGTCGTGTAGAAGCTTGGTCCCATTCACTTGACCTGCTGGAGAGTACTATCTGCTTTGGCCTAGATTTGCGCAATAAACCTAGAAGTTGCTTAAGCGCTGTCTGTTCATGCTTAACAAGTTCATCAATAGCGTCAATAACAACGGCATTGTTACTTCCTTCAGGACCGATTTGATTGAAAACATTAGCAGTAAGGTGCTCAGCGCCCAAAGTTATGGCTAATTTTTTTAACAACTCGGACTTCCCTGCGCCGGGTTCAGCAAGCACAATAATGTGTCTGGCTGTAGCCAGAAGCTCTTCTTGCGAATAGTTCTCATTATCTTTTATCAGAATCCGTGGGATGTACACTTCGTTTTTCATATTCACTGAACGCACTGATAGCTGATAAACGTTAATTTCCCCATTTTAAGCGATAATACTACAACATTCTTTTGAAAATTTATCGTTGTTCTGGCCTGTATTGGTTGTAACTCAAGGCTATAGCTTTCTTCTCAGCAAAAGTGTCATAACATCCGGACTCAGAGATGCAAGCCTAAATGCGTCAGCCATATATTCTTGTTCCCGGCTTTGCTATTGTTAGCCACCTTTTGTCGGTTTCTTCCGTGGTTTGAGCAGGGAAGCCAGTTCAGCGGATGTAGTCCCTCTTTCTTTCAGTGCTGTAGCATTTCGGAGGTGGCTTGTTTTCATGCTGGCTTCGGCCTGAGTATCGGCTTTTTCATGTCTGCCGACGATCCCGGTACGTGAGTTTTTAACCACGGACGGTTGGCGTGACGGAATGATTTTTGAGGGAGAAAAGTTATCGTTTTTTACCAGGCGAAAATCCTGTAGCTGACGCCCCAGCTCATCTTCAGCCGCTAATTTGTTCAAATCACCTTCCAGCCCTAAAACTTGCATCACGGACAGGTACGCCCCTATCGTGACACCTGAGCCCCCCGCTTCCAGGGAACGTAGCGTCACTGGCGTCATCCCTGCACGTTCCGCAACCTGTTTGGCTGTGAGTTTACGTCGCAGGCGGGCGAGTTTCAGTCTCTCACCAAAATCAGTAAGCAGTCGGTTTGTGGCAGGGAGTAAAGATGCTGTTTTTTTCGCCATAATGTCAATATTTTATCTTTATGTAGTGCTTATGGCCATAATATTATCACTTTGGTGGTGCAGCTTGGCTGGCTATTGGATCTGTGCAGCCAGGGGCTTTCTGGCATTGCTCAACGACTGGCAATCCCGCCCTTCGGGCGGGACTCACCCCCAGCCCTTACCCTCTCACCCGTTTCCCCGCAATCACCCCAATAAACTCTTCCACTTGGCGCTGCTTACGTACCGACAGCGTGCAGACCTTCCTCAGTGACGTCATCAACGCTGATTCCTGCGGTTCGGGATCGCGTGCGGTGAGAACCAGGCAGCCTTTCATCACGCGGATATCGATTTTGGTGCCGGTGGCAAAACCTGCGGCTTCCAGCCATTTCCCTTTGATGCTCAGCGCCGGGATTTGCTGGTAATCTGGATAGGTGCTCGCATAAGTCACGGTTAAATGGCGCAGCGTGGGCGCGGTGACTTCTGATTTAACAACGTCTGTATTACAATCCTGCTCAGCCATGATAACTACTCCTGATAGTTGTTGCGGTTAGCGGTATGACGGTGTTCCTAGCACCTTCATGCCGCGATTAATTACCCTGTTATTATAACCAGCAGTAAAAACTAAGCACTCTGCAAATACAGTCAATGTTAAAAAATGCAGCATGGCTCAGAAAAGTAATGAAAGGGATGCAACTCCGCATTGCGATAGCTATTTATATTTTTCATTCCATATTGAGTTTCAATTATTTATTTTTTTCTCAATAATGAATTTAACCATTTTTCGTTCTGGCGTTCGGGCCGTTTATCCCCGGTTATCCAGGTATCCAGCAGAACGATATTTTCTAAATCAGCGATAAGATCGTTTAACTTTATTTCATCCATATCCGTAAACACACGTCCATCTTTCTCCCTTTCCCCGCTGCCATATTTAAACGACAGATACCAAACCCCACCCGGTTTCAACGCCCTGGCTAACCGCGACATCACCTCAGGCAACTCTGCCAGCGGCACATGCAGCAGCGATGCGCAGCACCAGATACCGTTATAGCGTTCTACTTCAGTGACATCCTCGAAGCGCTTCTGCTCAACGGGCAGGCCGCTATGCTGGCGGGCAAGTTCCACCAGTTCGGCAGAGGCATCGAATGCTTCCACGTCATAGCCCATCTCGTGAAACGCCTTTGCATCACGTCCGGAGCCGCAACCGGCATCTAAAATGCGTGCACCAGGCTTCAGGTGTGCGACAAACGGCTGATACAGCGCCGACATATCCACGGTCACCGTCTCAGTGAAAAAGCGCTCGGCATGCTGCTGGTAGTAGTCATTGTTCATCAGAAAATAGCGTCTCCCTGCGCGGTGGGATGCCAGGTGCTTAGTCCGGCATTACGCGCGTTCTGCCACTGGGTTTGCAGAAAATCATGGCGTTGGTGAAATGTTTTACCTGTCTGCTCCGTCAGGGTTTCATGCAGCGGCAAGTGGCTGTTAATAAAGTATTCGTTACGATCCTCCAGCCGTTCCAGCAGTTCCACTGATGGAATAAGTGCAGACTTGCCTCCCTGGCCGCGATTGCAGTTCCTGCACGCCAGCACCAGGTTCCAAACGCCGTTCAGGTTGGCGTGGGTGGCGTTGAGCATCCAGGGGATGAAGTGGTCCACGTCGGCCAGGTTCTCGTGGCCGGATTGCAGGCTGATATCGCGATAGCAGTAGAAACAGCGGCCCTTCTGGTAGCCGTTCAGGCTGTCGCGGCAACGGGTGATATTGACGCGACGCTTGTTCTGGCGGCTGAACAGCAGCTGATCTTCCGGGTCATACTCCACCGCGATCAGGTGGCTGGAAACACCGAGCGCCCAGGCCTGTTCGACCAGCCGCCAGCGGGCGTCGGTTTCCTTCACCAGGTTGTGAAACTGCGTGGTCTGCGTCAGCTGGTAGAAGTTATCGGTCAGGCGGATGCCTTTGCTGGATTTACGTTCGTCGATAAAAAAGCGTTTATCGATCTCTGCGCGGTTAACGTTATGGAAAGCATCAATCACGTTGGCAAAGCCATGGCGCACGGTCTGTTCAATCAGCTGCGCTTCATCGATCTCATCGTTATTGAACTGTACGCAGCTCGCCAGAAACTGGCTGCCGCGAGAGGTGATTTGTTTCGGCGCATGGTGCAGGTGCGTGCAGAGATGGCGAGCAAAGGGTGCAGCCAGGGTTTCCAGCGTGATCAGGTCGTCCTGATGCTGCTGCAAATCGTACAGCGCATGGGCGAGGGCGAATTTGTACGAGGCAACATTCCTGCCAAAAAGGATCACCCCGCGCCAGTAGTTCTCCAGCGTCGGATCGGCCTGATAGAAGCGCATAGAAGATGTGTTCCGCTACGGTGTGCGCCCGGAGTGTAAGCCGGACAAGTAACGTGATCACATAACAAACGGGGGCGGTTGTAAACCAAAAATGCGGGATGCCTCGCAAAAAGGGATTAGACAATGAAACTGAAACCAGGCTGCATTCTTTACCCCGTCATGCTACCTCAACGCTATCTGCTGATATTCCACGGCAATAATCTGCGTAACACGCTTCTCAGTTACAGAAGTGGGTATGACCATTGATCTAAGGGTAAATGATATTTCTGATGGAGCAATGTAGGGGGCGTTACTCTGATTACTAATACTGGTTCCGATAATAATAAAATAATGATGTTGTTTTCAAAGGTCATCATGGGATTTATTTGGATTTTTATAGCATTGTTCAGAATTGAAAATGTGATAAATTTATTTCAATTGATTGATGGTTAATGATCTTTTTCAAGGTGGGAATGGGTTTGATTCTCCATCCAAGATAATGGAACTATAGACAACTGAGTAAGGATACTTGTTATGGCGATAATTCCCATCATGCCTGATGGTGGTTTTGATATTCTTCGAAAAAATTTGAATGAAGCAAGATTTCGAAGTGTGGGTAAAAATATGGCAACACCGACGACATATTATTGGTTTTATCAAAAGGTCAGAAATCGCGGTCCATGGGATTATAAGCAGAGAAATCGAGCCTGGGCTGACTTTGGTAATTTCAATTTTGGAGCAACGGGATATGCTGTTGGTATTCCGATCGATATATTGTTAATGGGGGCGGGATTTGCGCAGAAGATGGCAGGAACATCAAAAGCAGAGTGGGGGCATTGGTATGATTTACCACCATATGGTGATGATCCCATAGACCAAAGATGGATTAATCAAGGAATCGACTATGCAAGGCAGCACGGTTATTAAATGGATACACCGACTGCTAACGGCAGTTTTACTGGTGCTGGTTGTCGGTAACGTGGCTTACCGTTATTACGTAGGGCCACCTTATGATGATGCGCTGTATCAATCCCGGCAGCTTAATGACGATACCTGGCTATACGTGACAAAATATCAGGGCGGCGGGGCAACGGTATCTGAGGTTTACCGCTACTATCTGGCGGGTGAAATACAAAAGGACGTATTAAAGGTCTTGGGAAATACGGCACCTTTTCTTACTTCGGACAGTGATGGGGCCAGCGTCACAAAAGTGGGCAACCGGGTAACGGTCAGGATCACAGGAAGGATTTATAATTTCACCAACGCCGTTTTATATACTTCTGATCGGGTGGATGTGATACCGACCATCGAGTTATATGCCATTAACTCAAGGTGATATCGGGTCCCGCCATGCCAGGCTTCACCCTGGTGATGGTTTGCACGATGGCCCAGGTCAAGGCCAGGGTCAACGTCAAGGGCGTTTCGCTTTCCCGCTGCGCGGGCTGAGCGACCAAAGGGCGGCAGTCGCCCCGCCCTTTGGAATCCGGGCTTTGCGGCAGGCGCATCGCCCGCTTTCAGCGGGTGCCTTCGCAAGCGTCGTTCACCGACGGAGCGGTCGTGACGGCACATCCCTGTGCCGGCTCTCCCTCTCACCGCCGTCCTGGCGGTTCGTCCTGGTTCACTGTGCTTCCTCAGCGCTGCTGAATGCCGCCTCAACGTCAAAACCCAGGTCAAAACCCAAACCGAAAACAACTCAGGATGCGAAGGGGGAGACCCTTTTTTCCGGTCTGCCCGTGATGTTGAGTAGGACGGCAATCCGGAGTTACGGGGCGATCGGAAAAGATGATCGCCCCCTACGAAAGATCGCAATGCAGTCGGGGTTTTAAAATTTACAGCGAGCGCGATCTTGCGGGGAGGGGGCCAGTTTGAGGTAAGCCGGACGTCACGCGACAGGACGTCGCGTGCCGAGGCCCGCAGGGATGCGTCTTTTGCCGATCCGGCGTGCTCAAACTGGCCCCAGACCGGTCGCTGAACAGGCAGCCAGTACCAGACCGGTTGCTGAACAGGTAGCCAGTACCAGACCGGTCGCTGAACAGGCAGCCAGTACCAGACCGGTCGCTGAACAGGCAGCCAGTAAAAGCATTTCCGGGGCCCTTACGCCCCGTACCCCATCACTTGCAACAGATGCTGTGCCTGCTGCACGGCTTCCTGACGGTGCGCCACGCCCAGCTTCTGATACAGATTACGGATATGGGTTTTGATGGTAGTGGAGGCCACGTCCAGCTCCCCGGCTATCTGGTCGTTGCTGTAGCCAGAATAAATCAACCCCAGTACCTGCCATTCACGCTGGGTGAGCGGGCTGGTGCGGATCAGCTCCGGCACCTGCGGATGCGTCAGCAGTTTATTGACAAAACCTTCGTCGAAATGCGCAAACTTATGGCGATGATGCTGGTTAATCTCGCGTAAAATCAGCTGCGCCCGGCGCTGCTCCAGGTCGGGCAGCAGGTTAAGCTGGATCAGCTGACGCAGCTGCTGCGCCATCATCTCCCCTTCAATCACAAAGTGGCTGATAAACCCGGTGCGGTTCGCCAGCCCCAGCGCTTCAATCAGGGCATGCTGCGCTTCCCCTTTGCGGCCGGTGTGCCAGTAAAGCAGGTTGCTCAGCAGCAGGTTGCGGTTCAGGTCGCTGGTCAGGCGCAGCTGGCGCGCATTCTGATTCAGCTCATCCAGCACCACTTCGGCTTCATCAAACTTCTCCAGCAGGATCTGCACGCGGGCGATATTACGCCACTGGCCCTGCTGGAAATGGTTATCGGCCATATCGGGTTTACGCGCCTGTTGCAGCCACTGGCGTGCGGCGGCTTTATCGCCCACCATCTGCCAGTAGGTGACGCGCGGCTTGTCAGTGTTGGTCAGCCAGTCGATATGATACTGGCCGGTTTTCAGCAGCGCCTCGCAGCGTTGTAAATGATGATGGGCATTATCCAGCTGACCGCGTGCCAGCGAGCACTTCGCCAGCATGGCCAGGCACTGCAACTGCTGCTGGGGATGGAAGTTAGTCAGTATCTCCAGCCCCTGACGTGCGGCGTCTTCGGCATCGTCCAGGCGGGACCACGACCATAACAGCTGCGATCGCAGACGCAGTAAAAACTCGTGCATCGGCAGCTGTTCAAGATGCTGTTCGCGCACCAGTTCGAACGCGCGATCCTGCATCTCAAACGCGGCCTGCAAAAAGCCCTGAGCGATAAGGATCTCGCTCTGCTGTATCAGTGCCCACAGCGCGTAGTGATAGGCTTCGTGACGGCGGGCAATCTGTTCCGTCTGCTGCATCAGCGGCAGGGCGCGGGCCAGGTCGCCTTTGCAGTGCTGGATCTCCCCGGTGACGGAGGTGGCAACAATCCGGCTGTAAAAGCTTTCATACGGCAGAAAACGAAGCGCCTCGGCCGCCAGCTGTTCCGCCTCATCCTGGCGTCCGTCATTGATGGCGACCTGCGCACGCAGCGCATTGAACTCCGCGTTCAGGTCCTGATCCATCACGATATCGCGCTTCTGCATCTCGCTTTCCGCCTGCGCCAGCAGGGTATCGACCTCAGCGTAGCGGTGCTGGCTCTGCGCCAGCCAGGCCTGCAACAGCACCAGCCTGGGGCTCTGGATCAGGCGGTCATAAGGCAGGGCGGCCAGGCACTCTTCCAGCAGCGCCAGCTCGCTCTGATTAAACAGTGACCAGGCGTGTTGCAGCATAATATCGCGCAGCATATCGATGTCATCGGCACCCAGCGCGTGGTGGATTGCCTCCGCCGGGAACCCCTGCGCCAGCCAGCCTTCGGCGGCCGCACGGTGAATGGCGGGCAGCTCACTCGCCAGTTCCCACTGGCAGCGCTGACGCAGGAAGGTGGCGAACAGGGGATGGAAGCTGAACCACTCGCCGCTGTCATCCATGCGGTGAATAAACAGGCCCTGACGCTCTAACTCTTCCAGACGCTGCTGGCCATTATCCCCCCCGGTCAGGCGCACAATCAGGGCATCGTTCATCGAGCGCAGCAACGAGCAGCGCAACAGGAAATCACGGGTCGGGGCATCGACGCGGTCCAGCACCTCATCCACCAGATAATCGGAAAGGTGGCTGGCGTTCAGCCCTGCCAGCTTACGCGCAGACTGCTGAGTCGATTGTCGTGAAGGCGTGCTGGACTGGCGCGCCGAGAGGGCAATCAGCTGTAAGGCGGTGGCCCAGCCCGCCACGTCATCACACAGACGGCTGCTGTCGGCCTGGTCGATGGGATCGTTAAGGCGGTTATCGAAAAATTGCTGCGTTTCAGGATGCGTAAAGGCCAGATGGGTGGCATTCAGTTCAAGCAGCTGTTCACGCACGCGTAGGTTGGCGATCCCCAGCGGCGGCAGGGTGCGCGAAAGCACCACCAGCGAGAGGTTCTCCGGCTGATGACGTAAAAAGAAACGCATCCCTTCATGGATCGCATCGTTGGTGATCAGATGATAATCATCGATCACCAGCAACAGCGGGCGATGCCAGTCGGAGAGCTCGACGAACAGTTGGGCGAACAGCGCCGGCAGACTGGCGTACTGATGCTTCAGGCTCAGCGCTTCACTTTTGCCGCAATGGCCGCCGCAGGCCTGCTGGATGGCGGCAATCAGATAACTGGCAAAACGCTCCGGCAGGTTGTCGCTTTCATCAAGAGAATACCAGCCCAGATCGCTCTTACCCGCCGCCCAGTGCGCGACCAGCGTGGTTTTGCCATACCCCGCCGGGCTGCCGACCAGGGTCAGACGATAATGCGGCGCTGCCGACAGCCGGTTCAGCAGTCGGTCGCGCACCACGGTATTTTGCTGCCGCACCGGGCGGCTCAATTTTGATGGGATCAGCATTTTTTTTCGATTCTTTTGACGGTAGTCAGAGGGCGTAATAATTATTTCGCAGCGTGTAATTAATCACTTTTTCTAAAGTCCTCCTTTGAAACATCGAATGCAACAATGTTACGTATTTACATGCTGTTAACTTGCTCTGCATCACACTTCTAAAGACAAATTTTGCACCACTCCCCCTGACCCTGCATCCCCTCCGGCTACGCCCCGGTGCTCCTCCCCGTCTAATCGCTGGCGGGAGGATGTTGCACGTCGTAGAAGGCTTCAGCATAGGGATATAAGAGCTTATCCCATTAGGCTATTTTACTTGCCATTTTGGCCCTGGGCAGTGCTCAAAATCCTCACGTACTGCGTGTACGCTCCGGTTTTTCCGCGCTGTCCGTGTCCAAACTGGCCGCGACAATGACGCCTACTGGGATAGGCTCTAACACTCTACTTTCCTACAGATTCCCGAATAAAGAGGCATGTGATGCAGGTGACGTTAGATAAAACACAGTTTATCGCTGCGCTAAAACGCCAGTGGCAGGGGTTCGGTTTGCAGCAGGCGCAGGATATGACGCCCCACCAGTGGTGGCAGGCGACCAGTGCGGCGTTATCAGAACAACTGAACGCACAGCCTGCACCCGCAGCGACCCGGCAGCCGCAGCGCCATGTGAACTACATTTCGATGGAATTTCTGATTGGCCGTCTGACCGCCAACAACCTGATCAACCTGGGCTGGTATGACACGGTCAGCCAGGCGCTGAAAGAGCAGGGCGTTGAGCTGGCCGATGTGCTGGAGCAGGAGACCGATCCGGCGCTGGGCAACGGCGGGCTGGGGCGTCTGGCGGCCTGTTTCCTTGACTCGATGGCCACCGTCGGGCAGCCCGCTACGGGCTATGGCCTGAATTATCAGTACGGTCTGTTCCGCCAGTCCTTTAAAGAGGGCCAGCAGCAGGAAGCCCCGGACAACTGGCATCGCGAAAGCTATCCGTGGTTCAGCCACAACAGCGCGCTGTCAGTCGATGTCGCCTTCGGCGGCAAACTGGTGAAGAACGCGCAGGGCGCAGAGCAGTGGCAGCCCGCGTTTACGCTGCGCGGTGAAGCCTGGGATCTGCCGGTGGTGGGGTATCAAAATGGCGTCACCCAGCCGCTGCGTCTGTGGCAGGCCACCGACGTGCATCCGTTCGATCTGACGCTGTTTAACGACGGCGCGTTCCTGAAGGCGGAGCAGAAAGGTATCGATGCCGCGAAGCTGACGAAAGTGCTGTATCCGAATGACAACCACGATGCCGGAAAACGGCTGCGCCTGATGCAGCAGTATTTCCAGTGTGCCTGTTCGGTCGCCGACATTCTGCGCCGTCATCACTTCCTCGGGCGCGCCATTCAGGATCTGCCCGACTATGAGGTGATCCAGCTGAACGACACCCACCCGACTATCGCCATCCCGGAGCTGCTGCGTATTCTGCTCGACGAGCACCAGCTGGAGTGGGACGCGGCCTGGGCGATCGTCCAGAAGACCTTCGCCTACACCAACCATACCCTGATGCCGGAAGCGCTGGAGTGCTGGGATGAGAAGCTGGTACGCAGCCTGCTGCCGCGCCACTTCTCGCTGATCAAAGCCATTAATGCCCGCTTTAAGAAAGTGGTGGAAAAACAGTGGCCGGGCGACAAAGCAGTGTGGGAAAAACTCTCGGTGCACCAGAACCGTCAGGTGCGCATGGCCAACCTGTGCGTGGTCAGCGGCTTTGCGGTGAACGGCGTGGCGGCGCTGCACTCTGAGCTGGTGGTAAAAGATCTGTTCCCGGAGTACCACCAGCTGTGGCCAAACAAATTCCACAACGTCACCAACGGCATCACCCCGCGCCGCTGGTTAAAGCAGTGCAACCCGGCGCTCTCTGCGCTGCTCGATGACACGCTGAAAACCGAATGGGTGAATAACCTCGATGCGCTGCAAGGGCTGGAGCCTTTCGCCGATGATGCGGCGTTCTGCCAGCGCTATCAGCAGATTAAGCGTGATAACAAAATCACACTGGCCGCGTACGTGAAGCAGGTCACCGGAATTGTGCTTAACCCGGAAGCGATTTTCGACGTGCAGATCAAACGTCTGCACGAGTACAAACGTCAGCATCTCAACCTGCTGCACATTTTGTCGCTCTACCGCCAGCTGCGTGATAACCCGCAAAGGGATATGGCACCGCGCGTGTTCCTGTTTGGTGCCAAAGCCGCGCCGGGCTATTACCTGGCGAAAAACATTATTTACGCCATCAACCAGGTGGCAGAGAAGATCAATCACGATCCGCTGGTGGGCGATCGTCTGAAAGTGGTGTTTATCCCGGATTACCGTGTTTCGGTGGCGGAGCTGATGATCCCGGCGGCGGACGTCTCTGAGCAGATCTCAACCGCAGGTAAAGAGGCCTCCGGCACCGGCAACATGAAGCTGGCACTGAATGGCGCGCTGACCGTCGGCACGCTCGACGGGGCCAACGTCGAGATCGCCGAACAGGTGGGCGAAGACAATATCTTTATCTTCGGCAACACCGTCGATCAGGTGAAAGCGTTGCAGGCCAGTGGCTACGATCCGCTGAGCATCCGCAAGAAAGACAAGCACCTGGACAGCATCCTGAAAGAGCTGGAAAACGGCTTCTTCAGCAACGGCGATAAGCAGGCGTTCAGCCTGATGCTCGACAGCCTGCTGGGAGGCGGGGATCCGTATCTGGTGCTGGCCGATTTCGCGGATTACTGCGCCGCGCAGCAGAAGGTGGATGCCCTGTATCGCAACAGCGATGAGTGGACGCGTAAAACCATCCTCAATACCGCCCGCGTCGGGATGTTCAGTTCAGACCGCTCGATCCGCGATTATCAGCAGCGTATCTGGCAGGCGAAACGCTAAGGAGCCCCCATGGAGCACAACACACTGGAGCAGGCGGCCAGGGAAGCGGGGATCTCCTCCGGCTTTATTAATGCGCACGGGCAGCAGCAGGCGATTGCCGCGGAAACCAAACGCGAGCTGTTAACCGCGATGGGCTGGACGGGGGAGCGCCGTCAGGCCTCCACGCCCGTACCGGGGGTAAAAGTTTTCGTCGCGGGCCAGCGTCTGGCGCTGCCGGTCGAGGGCGACGGTGAATACCTCTGGACGTTGCAACTGGAGAGTGGGGCCACCCAGCGCGGCCGGATTAGCGGCAAAATGACGCTGGCGCTGGCGGGGAAAATCCCGCCGGGTTACCACCAGCTGACCCTGACGCAGGAGGCGCAGACCTGGGATTGCCGGGTGATTGTTGCCCCGAAGCGCTGCTATGAACCGGACGCCTTGCTGGCCGGAAAAAAGCTGTGGGGCGCCTGCGTGCAGCTTTATACGCTGCGTTCGGACAGTAACTGGGGCATCGGTGATTTTGGCGACCTCAGTCTGCTGCTGAAGAAGATTGCCGAACGCGGCGGGGCTTTTGTCGGGCTGAACCCGATCCATGCGCTCTATCCGGCCAACCCGGTGGCGGCCAGCCCTTACAGCCCGTCGTCGCGCCGCTGGCTGAACGTGGTCTATATCGACGTCAGTGCGGTGGACGATTTCAGGCAGAGCGAGGCGGCACAGCACTGGTGGCGGTTGCCCGACACGCAGCAACGCTTAACGGCGGCACGTGCCAGCCACGAGGTGGACTATGCCTGCGTGATGCCGCTGAAGCTGGAAGGCCTGCGCCTGGCGTACGCGCATTTCCTCGGGCGTAAGCCGCAGGATGCGCAGGTTAAAGCGCTGGCAAACTTTACCCGCCAGGGGGGCGAAAGCCTGTGGTTACAGGCCGCTTTTGATGCGCTGTACGCACATCTGGTGCAGGAAAACGGCATCGCTACGGGCTGGAACCACTGGCCGGAGCAGTATCATGATGCCCGCGGCCCGGCGGTGCGGGCGTTTTGCGAGCAGCACGCGCAGGAGGTGGAGTTTTATCTGTGGCTCCAGTGGCTGGCGGAAACCCAGTTCGCGCAGTGCTATCACACCAGCCAGCAGCAGCAGATGTCGATGGGGTTGTATCGCGATCTGGCGGTGGGCGTGGTGGGCGGAGGCGCTGAAACCTGGAGCGACGGCGAACTGTACTGCCTGAAAGCGTCGGTGGGTGCGCCACCGGATATCCTTGGTCCGCTGGGCCAGAACTGGGATCTGCGCCCGATGGACCCGCATGTGATGGTCAACCGGGGCTATCAGCCGTTTATCGATCTGCTGCGGGCCAATATGACCCACTGCGGCGCGCTGCGCATTGATCATGTGATGGCGCTGCTGCGTCTGTGGTGGATCCCGGCGGGCGAGACGGCGGATAAAGGCGCGTATGTGCACTATCCGGTGGACGATCTGCTGGCGATCCTCGCGCTGGAGAGTCAGCGGCATCGCTGTATGGTGATCGGCGAAGATCTGGGCACGGTGCCGGTGGAGATCGTCAGCAAGCTGCGCGAGGGCGGGGTTTACTCCTACAAGGTGCTCTATTTTGAGCGCGATGAAGAGAACAACTTCCGTGCGCCGCAGTCGTATCCGGTGCAGGCGATGGCCACCATCACCACGCATGATCTGCCGACGCTGCGCGGCTACTGGCAGGCAGACGATCTGACGCTGGGGAAAACGCTCGGACTGTATCGCGACGAGAGCGTGTTGCAGGAGCTGTACCTTGACCGGGCACGTGCGCGTCAGGGGCTGCTCGACGGGCTGCATCATTACGACTGCATTCCGAAGAAAACCGGCAGCCATGCGGAGCTGATGGCGATGACCCCGGTGATTAACCGTGGCCTGCAACGCTATGTGGCCGACAGTGCCAGTGCGCTGCTGGGCTTGCAGCCAGAGGACTGGCTGGATATGTCCACCCCGGTGAACGTGCCGGGCACCAGCGATGAGTATCCGAACTGGCGGCGTAAGCTCTCCCATACGCTGGAGGAGATGTTCGCGGATGACCAGGTGAATAAGCTGATTAAAGACCTGGATAAACGGCGGCGTAAGGTGTCGGTAAGCTGAGGTTAATGCAGTAAAAAGAGGGTTCCTTCTGGTGGGGGAACCCTTTTTTGTTGGGTAAAAACCATCATAATCAGGGGGCGGCCACTGAGGTATTCCTATAAAACTACACGGGCATTATCCGTGGCCGGTCTTCTGTTCCGATCGACCAGTGACGCAGGTCTGCACGATGGTCCAGGTCAACGTCAAGGGCGTTTCGCTTTCCCGCTGTGCTTCCTCAGCGCTGCTGAATGCCGCCTGAACGTCAAAACCCAGGTCAACATCCAAACCAATTCGCAGAGAGCGTCATGTTATTGCTGTTTTAAAACTTACAGCGAACAATCGTTCTGCGGGGATGGGGCCAGTCTGAGGTAAGCCGGACGTCACGCACCAGGGATGGTGCGTGCCGAGGCCCGCAGGGAGGCGGTTGTTGCCGATCCGGCGTGCTCAGACTGGCCTCAGACCTGAAGCCAGTCTGTCAGCCATTAATATTGGTGGGGAGCCCCCAGTGGGCGGCCTTTGCGAGAGGCCCTTGTAGCGTGGCTGTTCAGAACTCACAGCAGCAACCCCTCGCTGACCTGACATAAAAAAGGGCGGCTTATTCAGCCGCCCAGGACACAGGAAAAAGTACTACACCCGTTACCGGGATAACGCGCAAAAACATCGTTATAAACTAACCCTTCACCCCGCCCGCCGTCAGCCCACCTACCAGCCAGCGCTGGGCAATCAGGAACACCGCCGTAATCGGGATGGCTGAGAGAATAGCGGCAGCGGCGAAGTCGCCCCACAGATAGTTCTGCGGGTTAAGGTACTGCTGCATTCCCACCGCCAGCGTGTAGCTGTTCACATCGCGCAACAGCAGCGAGGCCACCGGCACTTCGGTAATGGCGGCAATAAACGACAGAATAAACACCACCGACAGAATCGGCACCGACAGCGGCAGCAGCACCAGGCGAAACGCCTGCCACGGTGAGGCACCGTCCAGCGCGGCGGCTTCCTCCAGCGAACTGTCGATGGTTTCGAAATAGCCTTTGATCGTCCACACGTGCAGGGCGATGCCGCCCATATAGGCGAAGATCACCCCGCCATGCGTGTTCAGCCCAAGGAACGGGATGTAAATGCCCAGGCGGTCAAACAGGGCGTAGAGCGCCACCAGTGACAGCACCGCCGGGAACATCTGGAAGATCAACATGCCTTTCAGCAGCGAACTTTTGCCACGAAACTTCATGCGGGCAAAAGCATAGGCGCAGGTGGTGGAAAGCGCCACTATTCCCACGGCGGTGATCCCGGCGATCTTGATCGAGTTCCATAACCACAGCAGTACCGGGAACGGCGGCGGCGTCAGGCTGCCGTCACTGTTCGTTACGGTGATCCCCAGCGCCAGCTTCCAGTGATCCCAGGAGACCTGATCCGGGATCAGGCTGCCCGTGGCGAAGTTGCCCGGGCGCAGCGAGATGGTAAATACCATCAGCAGCGGGAACAGGATCAGCGCCAGAAAGCTCAGCAGTAACAGATGTGTGACCAGCAGCCTGACTTTTTGCGACCTCGGTTTTACCATTGGCATTGTTATCACTCCTTAGTCGAATTTCATGCGTGATGCTTTCAGGTTGACGACAGCCAGCGCGCCCACCAGCAGGAAGATCAGCGTGGCAATCGCCGCCGCCAGCCCGAAGTCCTGCCCGCCGCCGCCCTCAAAGGCGATGCGATAGGTGTAGCTCACCAGCAGGTCGGTGTGCCCGGCCGGGGTGGTGGTGCCGAGCATATCCGGCCCGCCGTTGGTCAGCAGCTGGATCAGCACGAAGTTATTAAAGTTAAACGCAAAGCTGGCGATCATCAGCGGCGTCAGGGGTTTGATCAGCAGCGGCAGCGTGATGCGGAAGAAGTTCTGCATCGGCGTTGCGCCGTCCATCGCCGAGGCCTCGTAGAGATCGTCCGGGATCGCCTTCAGCAGGCCCATACACAGGATCATCATGTAGGGATACCCCAGCCAGGTGTTGACGATGATGATCATGCTTTTCGCCGTCCAGGGATCGCTGAACCACGCCGGTTTAATGCCAAACAGCGCATTCAGCATCAGGTTGATTTCCCCGAAGCTCTGATTGAACAGCCCTTTGAAAATCAGAATGGAGATAAACGCCGGGACGGCATAGGGCAGGATCAGCAGGATGCGGTACACCGCTTTGCCTTTCAGCTCCTCCCACTGCACCACACAGGCCAGCACCATGCCGACGGCAACGGTCAGCACCACGGTGAGCAGCGCAAAAATAACCGTCCAGACGAAGATAGAGAGGAACGGCTTCTGGATGCCGTCATCGTGCAGCACGCGCAGGAAGTTGCCCCAGCCGATGCCAACGGTAAAACCGGGGCTGAGTTTCTCTGCCTGCCATTCTCCCTGGGCGTTCACCGCCTGATAAAACCCTGTCTCGCGGTTCGGCTGATAGACCACACCGGACTGGGCATCGGTCAGCTGCTGGTTCTCTTTGTTCAACTGATACAGCGGCTGCGTGCCGGAGAACTGGCGCAGTGAACTCATGCGCAGCGTGTCACCCTCGGGCAATCTGGCACTTAACTGGCCGAGCGCCTGGCGGTTCTGGGTGACCACGCGCAGCCCGGCTTTCTCCCCGGTGGGGGCAGCCTGCGGCGTCATGGTCAGCGTTTGGGGGGCCGACGCGTTAAAGGTGAAAGGCGGGGAAACCAGGACCTCACCGTTGTCAGGGGAAGTGAGGGCCAGCTGCCACTGTTCGCCTGCCGGATAAAGCGCAAAGTTCAGGGCTTTACCGCCCTGGAATTCACGGCCCATCAGCACCGACTGCGCACGTTCAAAGGTCAGCTGGTTAGTGCTGCTGTAGTTAGTAAACGCAATCGCAATAGTACAGACCAGCGGGAACAGCACAAATAACGCCATCCCGGCCAGGCCAGGATAGACATAGCGCCACGAATACGCGCGGCGGTTACCGTAAATGTACAGGCCGGCACTGGAGAGGATCAGCGCCAGAACGGCAAAGAGATATTCACCCTGCGCATACATCAGCACGATCAGATAACCGGTTAAGCAGGTGAGCAGGCCAATGGCCAGCCATTTTATCACCTGACGCAACGGCCATTTTTTGTCAGCGGTCAGACCGGTTTGGGCTACTGGCATAGGGGCTATCCTTGTAGTAACGGCAGGGAGCGGGTTGGCTCTCTGCCGTTTATTTCATGACCTCAACGGCATCAGTCAGTTAACGTTAATTACTTGGTAATGCGTGTTTCAACGTCCTTCAGCGCCTGCTCAACGGTCTGACGGCCATTCACCGCATTAATGATGGCGCTGCGCTCGGCATACCAGAACGCACTCATCTGCGGGATATTTGGCATGATTTCGCCGTTTTTCGAGTTCGCCATGGTGGCGGCGATGCGCGGATCTTTCTCTAACTGTTCCTGATAGGATTTCAGCGCGACCGCGCCCAGCGGTTTGTCTTTATTGACGGCGCTCAGGCCCTCGTTGGTGATCAGGTAGTTTTCCAGGAACTCTTTCGCCAGTTCTTTATTCGGGCTGGCGGCATTGATACCGGCAGTCAGCACGCCGACGAACGGCTTAGACGGTTTGCCATGGAAGGTGGGCAGGAGGGCAACGCCATAGTTGATTTTACTCTTGTCGAGATTCGACCACGCCCACGGACCGTCGATGGTCATGGCGGTCTGGCCTTTATTAAAGGCGGCTTCGGCGATGGAGTAGTCGGTGTCGGCGTTGATGTGTTTGTTTTTCACTAAGTCGATAATGAACTGTAAACCGGCTTTGGCGCCGTCATTGTTCACGCCCGTGTCTTTGATGTTGTATTTGCCGTTCTCATATTTATAGGCATACCCGCCGTCAGCCGCGATGACAGGCCAGGTGAAGTAGGGTTCCTGCAGGTTCCACATGATGGCGCTTTTGCCTTTCGCCCGCAGCGAGGTGTCCAGTGCCGGGATCTCTTCCCAGGTTTTCGGTGCCTCTTTGATCAGGTCTTTGTTATAAATCAGCGACAACGCCTCCACCGCGACCGGGTAGCCGATCAGCTTGCCGTTGAAGGTGACGGCATCCCAGGTGAAGGGGAAAATCTTATCTTTAAAGGCCGCGTCCGGGCTGATCTCAGCCAGCAGGCCGGACTGCGCGTAACCGCCGAAGCGATCGTGCGCCCAGAAAATGATGTCGGGGCCGCCACCGGTCGCGGCCACCTGTGGGTATTTTTCTTCCAGCTTATCCGGGTGCTCGACGGTGACTTTAATGCCGGTGTCTTTTTCAAATTTCTTACCGACTTCCGCCAGGCCGTTATAGCCCTTGTCACCGTTGATCCAGATGACCAGCCTGCCTTCTTCGATTTTGGCAAACGCAGAGGAAGAGAGCACCAGCGTCGCGAGCGCGGTGAGGGCCAGGGTCTGTTTAACGACTTTTTTAACGAAAGGAACCTTGATGCTGAGAGTCATAATCCAATCCTTTTTTATCCTGTTAGGAGTCGGTATTGCTCGTGTCACAGAAGGAATGACAGGGTACGGCGCCAGTGTGGATTCAACCTGCTCTGCCTTCATCATCCCCCCCTCTACGCCCCCGGCCCTCAGAGTGTGATCCCACCGACACTCTCAGACGTTATGTGGTGGAAGGCTCAGTTTGTGGCTTCATTTTTTGCTACCCCGATCACGAATTTGAGCGGGGCAGTGAACTTTCAGCCGTTGCCATGAAGTGACCGTCCTCCCTGCGCCTCCGCCATGAAAAACTTTGTTACGGGTGATTACGTTTACCCACCACTCCTTCACTCTTCGTTGCATCGAGTTTTCTCGCAGGCGTCAAGTACAGGAGTTCAGGATGGCGAGCGTTTCCCTTAACAGCGTGTACAAAGCGTTTGGCAAGACGGTGATTTCCAGTGATATCAACCTGGAGATAAAAGAAGGCGAGTTTGTGGTGTTTGTCGGGCCTTCCGGCTGCGGCAAGTCAACGCTTCTGCGCATGATTGCCGGCCTTGAGGACATCACCTCCGGTGAGCTGAAGATCGGCGATAAACGCATGAACGACGTGCCGCCCTCAGAGCGCGGCATCGGCATGGTCTTTCAGTCTTATGCGCTCTACCCGCACCTGTCGGTGGCCGAGAACATGTCTTTCGGCCTGAAGCTGGCCGGGGCAAAAAAAGCCGAAATCAATCAACGGGTCAACCAGGTTTCTGAGGTGCTCCAGCTGGCCCATTTGCTGGATCGCCGGCCAAAAGCCCTGTCGGGTGGGCAGCGGCAGCGCGTGGCGATCGGTCGTACGCTGGTGGCGGAACCGACGGTGTTCCTGCTGGATGAACCGCTGTCTAATCTGGATGCCGCGCTGCGCGTTCAGATGCGTATCGAGATTTCCCGTCTGCATAAGCGCCTCAGGCGCACCATGATTTACGTGACGCACGATCAGGTGGAAGCGATGACGCTGGCCGACAAGATCGTGGTGCTCGACGCCGGACATATCGCCCAGGTCGGTAAGCCCCTTGAGCTGTATCACTACCCTGCTAACCGCTTTGTCGCCGGATTTATCGGCTCCCCCAAAATGAATTTCCTGCCGGTCAAAGTCACCGGAGCGGAACCCACGCGTGTGCAGGTTGAGCTGCCTAATCGTCAGCAGGTCTGGCTGCCGGTGGAGGGCACGGAGGTGATCGTCGGCAGCAATCTGTCGCTGGGCATTCGTCCTGAACATCTGCTGCCCAGTGACGTGGCTGAGGTCACGTTGTCCGGTGAGGTACAGGTGGTTGAGCAGTTGGGTAACGAAACACAGATTCATATCCAAATTCCGGCCATTCGTCAGAACCTGGTGTACCGCCAGAATGACGTGGTGCTGGTAGAAGAAGGTGCAACATTCGCCATTGGTTTGCCGCCACACCGCTGTCATCTGTTCCGCGAAGACGGAACGGCATGTCGCCGGTTACACCCGGAACCCGGCGTTTGAAAGCACGCGATCCCCTACAGGAGAAAATGATGAGAACAATGCGTATTGCTTCCCTGTCGCTGGCAGTGGCTGCCGGTATCCTTTCTACACAAGCGATGGCGGTTGATTTTACCGGTTATGCGCGTTCGGGCATTGGCTGGTCCGGCAGCGGCGGCGAGCAGCAGTGCTTCAAAGCGACCGGGGCAGACAGCAAATACCGTCTGGGTAACGAGTGCGAAACCTATGCAGAATTAAAACTGGGCCAGGAAGTGTGGAAAGAAGGGGACAAGAGCTTCTACTTCGATACCAACGTGGCCTATTCCGTTTCACAGCAGAATGACTGGGAGTCAACCGATCCGGCTTTCCGCGAAGCGAATGTGAAAGGGAAAAACCTGATCGAATGGCTGCCAGGTTCTACCATGTGGGCCGGTAAGCGCTTCTATCAGCGTCATGACGTCCACATGATCGACTTCTACTACTGGGATATTTCCGGCCCGGGTGCCGGTCTGGAAGATATCGATCTGGGCTTTGGTAAGTTGTCTCTGGCGGCAACGCGTAACACCGAAAGCGGCGGGTCGTTCGGCTATATCGCCGACCAGCGTAATGAAGTGGCCACCTCGAATGACGTGTTCGACGTGCGTCTTGCCGGGCTGAATACTAACCCCGGCGGCGTGCTGGAGTTGGGCGTGGATTACGGACGTGCTAATGCGCGTGATGGCTACTCCCTGGCGAACGATGCCACCAAAGACGGCTGGTTGCTGACGGCAGAACACACGCAGAGTATCTATAACGGCTTCAACAAGTTTGTGTTGCAGTATGCGGCAGACTCGATGACCGATCCGGGCCAGGGCGCGGCAAACGGCCACTCTAACGGCTCGGCGATCAACAACAACGGCAGCATGGTGCGCGTGCTCGACCACGGTGCGATTGATTTCAACGACACCTGGAGCCTGATGTATGTGGGCATGTATCAGGACGTTGACCGTGATAACAACAACGGCACCACCTGGTACACCGTGGGCATGCGTCCAATGTACAAATGGACGCCGATCATGAGCACCCTGCTGGAAGTCGGTTACGACAACGTGAAGTCCCAGCGCACCGGCGATCGTAACGGCCAGTACAAAGTGACCCTGGCCCAGCAATGGCAGGCGGGTAACAGCATCTGGTCACGCCCGGCCATCCGCGTGTTCGCCACCTATGCGAACTGGGATGAGAAGTGGGGTTATGACACGGATACCGGCACCAGCAATGGGTTAGCGATGAATGACACCAGTGCGCGTACTTTCAGCCGCGGCAATGACGATGAGGTGACCTTCGGCGCGCAAATGGAAATCTGGTGGTAACTTTTTCCTTCCTGTTTCGCGCTGCTGATGCGTTGGCTGCGCGGCCTCGCCCCGGTCACGTAGTGATCTACGCTCCCGGGGACTTGGCCGCTTGCCGCCTTCCAGCAACACGAAACCGTTTGGAAAAAGCCGCGTTCAACATGAGCTAAGAAGTGCTGGCTGGCGGTATATCAGTGGATAGCCGCCAGCCTTCAGGTGATCAAAAGGAAACAACCATGAGAAAAAATTTGCTGTCACTGTGTTTGTCGCTGAGCCTGCTGGCGGCGTTGCCTGCCGGGGTTTACGCCGCGCAGCAGGATGCCAGTACCGCACCGGCGATCGCGAGCCAGACCTTACACACGCTTTCATGGACGCCGCTGGTGCCGCCAGTGACGCAGGATGTGACGCTCGGCACTGCCAGCGCCACGATTAATCAGGGGGATATTCAGGGGGCCGTTGCGGCCTTTGCCCTGCCTGCCGACCGGGGATCGCTTGAAATCACCCTGAGCAGTATTGCGACGGGGAAAACGGTGTATGCACCGAATGTATTAGTGCTGGATGAACAGATGCGTCCGGCGGCTTTCTACCCCTCCAGCTACTTCCCGTATCAGCAGCCTGGCATTGTTTCCAGCGATCGTCTGGAAGGCACACTGAAACTGACGCCTGCGCTGGGTCAAAAACAAATTTACCTGCTGGTGTATACCACGCGTCAAGATCTGGCAGAGACAACGCAGATGGTGAACCCGGCGAAAGCCTATGCGGCGGGCGTGGGTAACGCTGTGCCGGATATCCCGGACCCGATTGCCCGCCATACGACAACGGGGTTGCTGAGCCTCAAAGTGTCTGCCGAGCAGAAGAGTGGCAACGTGATGATTGGTCAGGTCTTCCCGTCATCGGCCCCGGCGGCGGCACCTGTCATGGTCGGCAGGACAGCTCCGGCAGCGGCGCCAGCCGTGACGAAGCCGGACGCACCGATGCTCGACGATTCTGAACGCTACTTTAATGACGCGATTTCGAAAGCAGTCAAAGCGGGTGATGTTGATAAGGCATTGAAACTGCTGGATGAAGCGGAGCGTCTGGGCTCGAAAACGGCACGCAAAACCTTTATCGACAGTGTTAAGCGCTGATTTCTCAATCCTGACTGATGCCGAGCCTCCCCGCGCAGGGGAGGTTATTTATCCAGACTGCTCACCATCTCATACTGCTGTAATGCCACCTGCTGATACCCCGCCTGAATAAACAACGGGGCAAACCTTTCCGGCACAGACACCGGCGTGCGGATCCCCGGATAGTGCGCATTTATCTTACCCAGTATCGTACGGGCCCGCCCCTGATGGCAGAAATCGGGCTCGACAAACAAATAGCGCAACTGCGGGGCACCCGTCAGCCAGTCAATCACGGCCCATGCCTGCTCGCCATCGCGAACCACCTGGCAGGGCAACGCGGGAAAGGAGAGAGGGTCCAGCAGCCACGGGATCTCATTCTGCGGGGCGCGCCAGATGGCACGTAACAACGCGTCGGTAGCGGCGATGGGCAGCGGGTTTGTCGGGCCGTTGGGTGACTCCTGACCCGTAAAGCCCAGCAGTGTCTGCCGGGTTTCAAAGCCCAGCGCCTGGTAAAGCGCCACCGCCGCACGGTTTTCAGCAATCACTTCCAGCGCAACCTGAACATAGTTTTTTTCAGCCAGCCGGGATAACAGCGCCAGCATCATTGGCTTCGCCAGCCCGTTGCCGCGAGCGTCCGGGTGCAGCGCAAAGGCGGCGATGCGTGCCCGTAGGCCTCGGGTCGTGACCAGCGCAATGGCGATCGGCTGCTCTCCCTGCATCCACACCAATGACTCAGTGAAATTCAGCCCTTCGGAACAGAAGCGCGCGGCGAAATAGTCCGGGGTGACCGACAGCGGTACGACATACTGCTGAAAGCAGGTGGTCATAATGTCACTGAGTTGCACAATACTGAAATGACTCGCAGGGACGAATAGCGGTGACATAGTCAAACTCCGTTTTGGGGAGGGTTGCTCAACGATAGGCGATAACCGCGTTTTATGCGCGCCGGGAGACTATTCCGCCTCCAGTTTCCCTACCCCAATCATCATCGGCGTATGGTGATGACCCGTCTCGGCAAACAGCAGTGAACCGTTAACGCGCACGCGCTGGCCGATCAGGTGGCGATGGGTTTTATACATGCCCGCCTGCACCAGCAGTTGCATCTGCGCCTGGTCTCCCCAGTTGGCGGCATCATCCGCACACACCGGCTTATCCGCCTGCAATACCCAGTAAACCTCGGCTTCATCGCCTTGTTCAACGCTCTCGTAGTTCGGCGGGCCGGGGAAGGTGATGCGCAGCAGCTTACCTGTCAGCGTCACTTCAGTACCTTCTTCCGGGCAGGCGGTGGGCGGCGGAGTGGTCAGCGCCACATATTTTTGCTGTGAACGGCTGTACCACTCACTCAGGCAGGCGGCGGTCTTGCACTGCTCGCGCAGCGCCCAGTTCTCTTTGGTCATCTGCCGGAATTCACTGCTGTTGCCGCTGGCGGTTTTGGCCTCGTGGTAAACCTTTGCCAGCTGGTCGTCAGCCTGGGACAGGGCAGGTGTGGTGCAGATCAGTTTCTCGCTGACGCTGCTGGCTTTGGTGCAGTCAAAACTCGCCGCATGGGCGCCCAGGGAAAGGGTAAAGCAGAGTAACGCTATCCGTCTCATGGTGTATCCATTGGAATATTTTTACCGGATGTTAATAGCCTGAACCGCCGCACAGATCCACTAAAAACGCACGGCCTCAGCCTGGATGCCATCGGGCAGGGTGAGCACGCCACCGCGTTAACCGCAAATATAACGTGATGGCGGTGGCTTTTTCCCTGCCTGGCAACCAAAATACCCCCCATAAACCGGTAAACGCCGGGTGAAAACCGATATGCGTAGCGAGGTAACAGCATGCAACAAGGACCATTGACGGAAGAAGAGCTGGAATGGCTGGACGATGTCTTAATCAAATATGGCAGCGAAGAGTCGGTGGTGGATGCCTCTGAACTGGATGGCCTGTTCACCGCTATTCTCTCCGGTCCGGTGCTGGTTGAGCCGCAGGTCTGGCTGCCGCTGATTTGGGGTGGCGAAGAGAATGACCCGGAATGGGAGTCGGATGAAGAGTTTGAGCAGTTTATGGATCTCATCGCCCAGCATATGAACGATATCGCGGACCGCCTGAATGAATATCCTGACCAGTTTGAGCCGTTGTTTGGCCTGAACACGGTGGACGATCAGGAGTTTGTCGTGGTGGAAGACTGGTGTTGCGGTTATCTGAAAGGCGTGGCGCTGGGCGACTGGTCGTCACTGCCGGCCACCTTGCAGCCTGCGCTGGCGGCGATTGCCCTGCACGGCGAGGAAGAAAACCTCTCCCAGCTGGAAACGCTGACGCCGGAAGCGTACGAGCAGAGCATTGAGGCGATCCGCCCGGCGGCGATCGCTCTCCATGCGAAGTGGTTATTGCACTGAGTAATACGTCAACCATGCGGCTTACCGCGTGGTTGACGCTTTCCGCTTACCAGCCCGCTACCGCACCACCGTTGAAGATCTTATCCGCCGCGGCCGCCACTTCAGGTGACTGGTAGGATTTGATAAAGTCACGCACGTTTGGCGCGTCTTTATTGTCTTCACGGGTCACGATGATATTGACGTACGGCGACTGTTTATCCTCGATAAATACGCTGTCGCGTACCGGGTTCAGGCCAGTTTGTTGCAGGTAGGTGGTGCTGATAATCGCCACGGTCACCTGAGCGTCATCCAGCACGCGCGGCAGCTGCGCGCCTTCCATTTCCATAATCTTCAGATGCAGCGGGTTGGCCGTAATATCCACCGCCGTTGGCAACAGTCCGGTATCCGCTTTCAGCGTGACCAGCTTCTCTTTCTGCAGCAGCAGCAGCGCGCGCCCGAGGTTGGTCGGGTCGTTCGGAATGGCGATGGTGTCACCGTCTTTCAGCTCGCTAATCTGTTTGATTTTTTTCGAATAGCCCGCCATCGGGAAAACAAAGGTATTCCCTACCGCGACCAGGGTGGTGCCTTTGGCCTTGTTGTCCTGTTCGAGGAACGGACGATGCTGGAACACGTTGGCATCGAGATCGCCGTGCGCCGTGGGGTCATTCGGCAGCAGTGAACCGCTGAATCCCACCAGTTCCACCTCCAGCCCGTACTTCTCTTTCGCCACGGCTTTGGCTACTTCGGCCACATCCTGTTCAGCGCCGTTGATCACACCGACTTTAATCGTGTGGGCATCGTTATTTTTCTGGTCACAGCCTGCGAGCAGAATAGCCAGCATCAGCGCGGCAGTTTTGACAGTACGGCTCAGGGTAAGATCCACGTTATTTTCCTTAATTTCAATAAGCTGAAGGCGTAACAAACAACCGCAAACGAGGCACGGAGTCAATGTCGGGGCTTATGATAAAAAGGGTGGCGTTATAACCAGAGATTGTAAGGCAGGGCGGGCACGGGATTAAGGTTTTTTGGTCTCAGGATGCCACAAACGCACCAGCTCGGCCAGTTCATCTTCAACCGTGTAAAAATAGCAGGAAGGAACACTCAGAACTTCAGCCAGGCGGCACATCAGTTCAAAGTCAGGGACGTGTATACCGCGCTCATATTGGTTCATCCGTGCGCTGGCGGTAGCTTCGTCAATCCCTGCTAAAACACCAAGCTTCTGTTGTGATATCCCTTTCCTTACCCGGGCTTCTTTCAAACGATGTGGCAGCATGTCGATCCTGACTTCTGAATAATTAACAGGATTCTCTTAGCTGCTCGTGTAAAATGTACTAAGTATTGCTTAGTGTTGAATTTGGAAGATAACAGGAGTTGGCTTACAAGCAGAGGAAGGCATGAAGAAAAAAACTGATATGCACCCCGCCGATATCATCGCGGCGATCAAGAAACGGCAGACATCGCTGGCGGAGTTATCCCGCAAGGTAGGATTATGTTCGGGAACACTGGCTAATGCCCTGAAAAGGCCCTGGCCAAAAGGGGAGTTCATTATTGCCGCTGCACTGGGAATCCATCCGTCGGAGATCTGGCCCAGTCGGTATTACGATAAACGTGGGCAACTGCTGGCGCGTGAACAGTTGTTGAGAACCCCCAGACGGCATCATGTGACGCCGTTGCAGGTCGAGGAACACAGTCAGCCTCAGTCAGTACCTGGGGATGAGCTCAGACAGGATTAAACGTCTCGCAAATTGCAGATGTCCCGCGACAGGCGCTGGCGTAACAGCGTCTGTCGCAGGGAAGGGATCAGTTAGCCATAATGCTGGCGGCCAGCTGGGCACTGCCAGAGGTGTTGCCAATCAGTTCGGTCAGCAGGTTGTTTACGCCGTCACTCATCGGTGTAAAACGGGTCTCCGGTGAGCGGGCGACCACGATAAATACCCCGACACTGTACTGCGGCACCATCGCCATATAGGTGATGAAACCGCCGCCGCCGCCGGTTTTTTCAATAATGCCAGGGCGGCCGTCACGCGGTGCCATATACACCCAACCCATTCCCAGTGCATCGGCGCGGCCCGGTACATCCATCCCATCGACTTTGGTTAACTGACTGCGCTGATAAATCATAGTTTGCAGACGGTCTGCCTGTGGGCTGCGGCTGTGAACATCAGAGGCGAGGAACTGCTGCATCCAACGGCCCATATCATCCGGTGTGGAGTAAACGCCGCCGCTGCCGATGGCTGCCAGCGAGTTATTGCACGGGCTTGGGCTTTTGGCCGGGATCATCAGACGGCCACATTGCTCAGGAGAAGGCGTAAAGGTGGTGTCTTTCATCCCCAGGGGACGGGTGACTTTTTCCTGCAACAGCGCAGGATAGGGTTTGCCCCCGGCGCGGGCCAGCGCATCACCCAGCAGGTCAAAGCCGAGGTTAGAGTAACCTGCCCGTTCACCCGGCGCCCACTTAAGCTGTGCGGTGCGCAGCCAGTTCCAGCGCTGACTGTTGGTCGGCCAGGTAAACACAGCGCGATTCGCTTTGCCGCCGGGTTGCTCACGCGGTAAGGCGCTGGTGTGGGTCGCCAGGTTGATCAGGCGAATCGGCTGGCCGTTAAAGCTGGGCACCTTGCTGCCAGGCGGGGCGAATTTACTCAGAGGATCGTTAAGCTGAAGCCGGCCTTCTTCGGCCAGTTTGACCATCACTTCGCTGGTCATCAGCTTGCTGAGCGAGGCAATGCGCACCAGTGAATCTTTTTGCGGTCGTTGCGCACTGCCGGGGCGTGTGACTCCGCGGCTGACAAAAATTCGCTGGTTGGCATCAATCGCCACCATTGCCATACCGCTGGCTTTGGTGTTGTAGAAAATATTGTCGGCGTAGCGTTCGACCGTCTGCGACGCCAGCAGCGGATCGGGCTTGGGTTGTGCCTGGCTTTGCAGTGGCAGCGCCAGCGCAGGGAGCAGCAGAAAAGCATAAAGCGATGATTTCAAAGGGCGTGCATCCCTGTCAGTAAATGGATAACGCTTTATAGTAGATTTTCTGATTTTATCTGCAAGTTTTTCCTGTGGAGAAAACGTGCCCTGTCAGGGCTGCGGGGTAACCCGCAGACTGACAAGGCCAACGCCCAGTTTTCGGGCCGCAAAGCCATCAATAACACCCACGCTGGACTCCACCGGCGCGGGAGGTGTGATCACAATGTCGCGTACCTTCCCGGGATTGCTGACCTGAAGCGTCAGCGTGCTATCCTGCTCGCCAAAAGTGACCTGTTGTTGCCACTCGCCTACCTTGACGGTGATCGGGCGCAGGGCATTCTCGCCAAAGGCACGCGCGGTCAGCGTCAGCGTAAAGTCGGCAGGTAACGGCTCCAGATACTGCACGGTAATCTGTGGCAGCAGATTGGCATCGGACCAGCGGCCCCAGGGCTCAACGTAGGAGAGACCCGACACTTTCTGTACCTGCTGTGGCAGGCCAGGCAGGTTAAACAGGATGCTGTCAGAACGATACTTGAGGTCGACATCAGCAATCTGTAATTGCGTGACGCTGCGCTGATATTGTTCATCACTCGATACGGTTTTCGCCGGGAAGGTAATCTTGCCGAGCGTACCGCCCGCCTGAACCTCTGAGATCGTCGGGGACGTATTCAGCGTACCGTTCGCCACACACAGGCCGCTGTGCATCGCCAGCTTCTCATCCCACACGCTGCCGATCTTGTAGCAGCGATCAATCCAGACAAACTTTTCATCAGGCGCGAATTTTGCCAGTTGCTGCTTCAGTGGCGTGGCAAGCCAGGTATCGAACTTCGGTTCAATTTTGCCGGGCATCACGGAGAGCAACAGCGGTAGCTTGAAATGTGAGCCGGAGAAACTAAAGGTATTTTTCTCCGTATCGACTTTGTAATCAGAGATCGTTTTCGGGAAGTTCCACAGCTGGATCACGTCCGGCTTCCACTGATTAATTTTCTCTTTGATATTGAGATAAGTGGTGGAAAGTGAGGTTGACGACAGGCTGCTGCGGCCCAGGCCGATAAAGTTATCGCCGCCCATGGCATCCAGCACCGTGGCACCGTTATCCAGCGTGTTGCGCTTAACGTTGATGATCCGGCTGCTGACATCATCACCGCGCAGCATAAAGAACAGATCGCGGCGGTCGTGCTGATTCAGGTATTTAAACGCCGTGTTGTTCATTGCCAGATGATCGGAGCTGACGACAATAATGGTGTTTTTAAAGTACGGTGTGGCACGGATTTTCGCGATAAGTTTTGCGATATGCTCCTGACCGCAGGCCACGGCGGCGAAGGATTTGTTCTCTTTGCCTTCAAACGGATACGACTTGCGCTGGCAGCTGCGTGAGATAAATCCATCGGGATGATGAGTATCCACGGTCAGGGCAAACAGCGAGAACGGCTGGTTTTTTTGCGCCAGTTCGAGGTATTTCTCAAACACGATGTCGAGCACGGTATCGTCGTACCAGCCCCAGTCATTACGGTATTTCGGGTCTTTGACCACGCCTGAAAGCTCTTTAAAGCCATACATATGGTCGAAGCCGTGGGACGACAGGAACAGATCTTTTCCGGCAAAACTCAGGCTGGCACCCTGGTAAAAATAGTTCTGATAGCCAGAGGACTTCAGAATGTCACCCAGGCAGATGTTTTGCGGGTAAAAGCTGGACAGTGAACTGGAGGCGTTGCCGTCAAACGGCGCAAACAGCGGGATGCCGCACTGCGAAGCCACCATACCGGCAATGGTGTATTCGGTGCCGGGAAGCTGTTCGGTGTTGCTGAAGTCCACCGCGCTGTTTTTGATATCAGACAGCTCCGGGGCGAGTTTCGGGAACGCGTTTTCATCAAAGTAGGTGCGCTCCAGGCTCTCCGCGTAGATATAGACCAGGTTCGGACGCTCGCCGCGCAGGGTTTTTCCCGGCACTTTGTAGTGGGCGTCAAAATCCGACTCCCCTTTGCTGACCTGTGACTTTATTAATGCAGTCACTTGTTGATACGCCGGTGTGGTTTTTATCGATGCCAGCGCCAGCAACAGTGCCAGCGCACTATAAAGTTGACTGTAATTGTGGCTTTTTCGCAGTCGTAATACCCAGGATAATAATAAAAACACCAGGAATAAACTTATTAATAGCCCGACTGCCGGCAGAATATACTTCTGTAATCCGGCACCGCTCAGGCTGCTGGTAATCGTATAAATCACCGCGTCATTAATGCCTTCACCGGTAAAATAGTTACTGGCAAACAGGGACGCATTAAGAATGATATAGATGCCGAGCAGAGCCAGCACCGCAGAAAACCACAGCTTATGACGTCCCGCCTTCCATGCGTAGAGAGAAGCTGATGCAGTAAAAAAGAGTAGCGATAACCATTCTGAAACCATGAGATCGATTTTTACCCTGTCTGTGACGCAATCCTTGTCAGGTGCCTGCGAAGTGATGAATCAAAAATGTAACGAATTAATTTAACGCAACAAATTATCCCTGGCAACATTCAAGGTGGACAGGAAAATGTGAGGTTACAGGGGGTTGGATCACTGTGGTTTAACCTTTGTTTAAGTTAATGTGGCGAAATCCGAATAATTGATAAGCAGGGCGTGCAGACGGATCGGCTGATGTGTGAGGGCGACATACTCGGCGAGACAAGGTGGCTGCGGGTCAGGCGGGCTCAGGGTTGCCTGTTACGGTGAAACGAGGGGGCGTGAAAATTAATAGTGTTAACCTTTTCCCCGTCGGGGAAATAATTAGAAAAATCAGATTTGGCTCACACATTCCGGCCACTGCCGGGAAGCTTCTTCGATTGTCTGGCCGGATTCCCGCTCAGAAAACGGGTGCCGCCGCAGCGTAAAACGGCCTGTGCAGAGAAAGAATGACGAGAAAAGATGTTTTCTGTATTCCCTGCATCAATCAGATATATCTACCTATTTTATAAAAATAACAAAAATAAAGCACAATATGATTAATTATATGACTAAAGTTACCCTTTGAAATGTTTGCTTAATTTATTTTCGGCGTAAACAGCACAAAACAGTACAGCAGGTGAGTCTTTTTCAATTCGGTTCAGGCTACTATTTTTGTGCTATTTATTTGACTATATTACGCAGGAATAAAAAATGTTAACAAAGATGCGCATTTTAACTCAGGCCATTGGTCTGGGGCTGATTGTCGGCAGTGCTTCATTTGCTGCCCAGGCTGAGATTACCGTACTGAAGCAGGACCCTCAGGCCGGTGACCCCTTAAGCCGTCTGAATTTTACCGTGGGCGGCAGCATTCGTCCTCAGTTCAATAATATGACCGGCGATAGTGATAAAGGTTCCTATAAAAGAAATGGTTTTGATGGCGGTACCCGTTTCCGCTTCGCCGCTGATTATTATCTGTTTGATGACATTAGCTGGATCAGTTATTACGAACTGGGTGTCAATATTCCGGCGCTGGTTGGTTGGGATAATCATCATGCCGAGGGGGCAAATAATACCTCGCGCCGTATGTTATATACCGGCCTGAAAAGTAATACCTGGGGCCAGTTGACCTTCGGCCAGCAGAATAGCGTTTATTACGATGTGGTGGGTGCCAAAACTGATATCTGGGATTACGACATGGTAGGCCAGGCACCGGGTAACGGCATTAACGGCGATTACGACGGTTCTTACCGCTCACGCAAAATGCTGAAATATAAAAACACCTTTGGCGATGCCGATGTCTATGCCTCTTACCTGTTCTCTGACAGCGACTATCTGCCAGGCAACGGCCTGCGTTACAAGCGTGAAGGCGGTGGCTCACTGGGTGTGGATTACCACATCACCAAAGACCTGACGTGGGGCACCGCATGGAACTACACCCGTGCCGAAATGCGCAATCCGGGCAACAGTGATGAGAAGACGTACGATCAGAACATCGTAGGTACTGCGCTGAGCTGGCAGCCGGATAACTGGACCTTCACCGTCGGTGGCGGCTGGTACGATAACTTCCTCACCACCAAAAAAGCCGATGTGAATAACTACTTCTCGGGTAACGCGTGGGGGGTGGAATACCTCGCCGGTTATACCGTGCCGGTCGGCGCTTATGGCCTGAAGTCTGTGATGCCGTACGTTATGGGCGACCGTCTGCAGTATGTCACCGGGCGTGATTACCAGCGCATTGATAACGGCGTGGGGGTGACCTTTAAACTGGATTACGGTTTCCGTGTTGATTATGAACACGTGTTTACCTCCAGCACCGACGATCTGGGTGATATGAACCTGGTCCGTCTGCGTTACGACTTCTAAGTCTTTACTGGCGCTCTGGCATTAGCCGGGGCGTCAGTGTGCTTTCCCACGCGTTTTTCCTCTCCCCGGCGTGAGTTACCTCACAAACCTTTCGGTAGCAGCAGATTTTTCTATGTTGCCAGCGTGTCACTCCTGCTTTGTCGAATTAATTGGCGTTAAGTTAGCGCATCTCATAACGGTAATCAGGCCGTCATATGGAAGAGGTGCATCATGTTTAAGATTGAAAAAAATTATTTGATGTGTTGCCTGTTTTTTTTGTTTTTCTTTATTGGCTGGGGCAGTTGTTATCCGTATCTTTCATTGTGGCTGACCGATACCATCGGCATTGATTATGCAGATGTGGGGCTGGTTTATTCCTTTACCGCTATTGTTTCTGTCTGCGTACAACCCCTGTTTGGTTTTGTTGCCGATCGTCTGGTATTTCGTAAGCATCTAATGTGGATGCTGGCGATCATTATTACGATTTTTGCTCCTTACTGGATTTGGGTCTTTGCTCCACTGTTAAAATATAATGTGATCCTCGGTGCATTTGCCGGGGGTGTGTATATCGGCCTGGCATTTGGTGCGGGGTGTGGGGTATGCGAAGCCTATATTGATAAAGTCAGCCGTATGACCGGCTTTGAGTTTGGCCGCGCCCGGATGTTTGGCGGAATTGGTGCTGCGATTGGGACGTTCCTGGCGGGCGAACTGTACGGGATTAACCAGGATTATATTTTCTGGATGGCCAGCGCAGGGGGGATTGCCCTGATGCTGATTGTCTGGAAAACCGATCCGAAGGTGGCTGCCGTTGCCAGCGCTGCTGTCGCCCCCCGCACACCGGTGACGTTGCAGGATGTTCGTAACCTGCTAAAACTGCGTAAGTTCTGGTTTTTCTGCCTCTATATGGTGGGCGTGGGCGCCGTGTATGAGACCTACGACCAGCAGTTTGCCATCTACTACAGCCATTTTTTCTCGTCTAAAGCGCGCGGCGCTGAAGTATTTGGCTATCTGTACACCGCGCAGATATTTCTCGATGCCGTGGTGATGTTCTTTGCGCCCTGGTTCGTCAATAAAATAGGCCCTAAAAATGCACTGATTTACTGTGGTCTGATTATGAGTCTGCGTATTATTGGTTCCGCTTATGCTGTCGGACCGGTATCCATTAGCGCAGTGAAAATGCTGCATGGTTTCGAAAGTTCGGTATTTTTGGTCGCGGGATTAAAATATATCATCGCCAACTTTAATCCCTGGTTATCTGCCACGGTTTATCTGATTGGGTTCCAGTTCTCTAAACGCTTCAGTGAAATTTTCCTCTCCAGCGGTATTGGTCATATGTACAAAAATATGGGCTTTGCTGATAGCTATATCATTCTTGGCAGCGTTGCACTGGTGTTTACCGCTATTTCATTCTTCACGCTGGAAGGCACGCGTTTGTTTGCCCGCCGCAATCATATTATTACTGAATAAGGGGGAGAAAATGTCTCAACTCTATTACGGAGTGGCTTACTACGACGAATATATGCCGGAGGAGCGGCTGGAAAAAGATATCGCCATGATGCTTGATGCCGGAATCAATGTGGTGCGTATCGCGGAATCGACATGGAGTACGCTGGAGCCGCAGGAAGGGGAGTACAACTTCAGGCATATTGATCGCGTGCTGGATGCCATGCAGCACGCAGGCATCCATGTGATTATCGGCACCCCGACTTACGCCATTCCTGCCTGGCTGGCGAAAAAACACCCGGAGGTGATGGTTACCACGGTTTCCGGGCAGCAGAAGTATGGTCGTCGTCAGATTATGGATATTGTCAGCCCGGTTTTTCTGAGTTACGCCGAAAACATCATCCGTGTGCTGCTAGACCATGTGCAGCACCATCCGGCGATTATTGGCTACCAGCTGGATAACGAAACCAAACACTACGATAACGTCGGGCCGGAGATGCGGCAGCAGTTTATTCACAGCCTGCAACGGCGTTACCCCGATATCCGTCAGATGAATGTCGACTTTGGGCTGGACTACTGGAGTAATCGCATTGATAACTGGCAGGATTTCCCGCCACCAGAGAGTACGATCAATGCCAGCCTGGGCAGTGCCTTTGCTGCGTTCCAGCGTCAGAAAGTGACCGATTATCTCGCCTGGCAAAGCCGGATTGTCGCCGAATATAAGCAGCCAGAGCAGTTTATCACTCATAACTTTGATTTTGAGTGGCGCGGTTACTCGTACGGTATCCAGCCACGTGTGGATCATTTTGCTGCGGCCGAAGCACTCACGATTGCGGGGGTGGATATCTACCATCCCTCCCAGCAACAGCTGACCGGGCGGGAGATTGCCTTTGGTGGGGATGTGACGCGCGGGCTAAAGCAGGGGGCAAATTATCTGGTGCTGGAAACCCAGGCGCAGGGCTTCGCCCAGTGGACGCCGTATCCCGGCCAGCTGCGTTTGCAGGCCTTCAGCCATATTGCCTCCGGGGCCAAAATGGTGTCGTACTGGCACTGGCATTCGATCCATAATTCGTTTGAGACATACTGGAAAGGGCTGTTAAGTCATGATTTTTCAGCAAATCCCACCTATCTTGAAGCTAAAACGATTGGCGCTGATTTTGCCCGTCTGTCCGCCACGCTGGATTCCCTGCGCTGTGAAAACGATGTGGCGATTTTAGTCAGCAATACCGCGATGGAAGCCTTTAACTGGTTTAAGCCGGGAGATGCGCAGACCAATGTCTATAACGATATTTTCCGCCGTTTCTATGATGCACTCTACGACGCGAATATTGGCGTGGACATTATCAACGATGTTGATGTGGACAGCGCACGCTACCGGGTGATTGTGGTGCCTGCGTTGTATGCTGCCGATGATGCGCTGTTGATGCGAATTAACCGCTATATTGAGGCGGGCGGTCAGGCCTTAATTGGTTTCAAAAGTGGCTTCAGCGATCAGCATGTTAAAGTGCGGACAGAGCGTCAGCCCGGGATTCTTAACCAGAGCTGCCGCGTCAGCTACAGCCAGTTCGCCCTGCCACAGCAGGTGACACTGAACAGCTGTTCCGATCTGCAACTGGATCAGGATGAGCCGGTAGAGCTGTGGATGGAGCTGTTGACACCGGATAACGATCCGCGTGTGCAGGTACTGGCGCGCTATCAGCATCCGGCGTGGGGTGACTATGCGGCGATCACCGAAGCTGACTATGGTGCGGGCAGGGCGATCTATCTGGGCTTCCTTGCGGGGCAATCCCTGATTGCCCGCCTGGTCCAGCGGTTGAGTGGTGAAACAGTCGGGTATACGTTCCCACTGATTACCCGTAAAACGATCAATAAAGCGGGTAACCCGCTGATGTTCTGTTTTAATTATTCAGCGACGGCGATACGCTTTAGTCTGCCTCAGGCGGCAGAGGACGTGCTTCACGGAGGTCGTGTGAACGCGGGAACCGAGGTTTGCCTCGATCCCTGGGGCGTGCATATTTATCAATTTACGCCGGGAGACTGAGGCAGTGGGGTAACCGGTGAACAGAGCAGAATTATGGAACTCAATCAGCAGGATATGGTGAATGACTCACCCTTGATGAAAAGTTTTACCTTCAGCGCCTGGCTGGTGGCCGGTTTTACCCCCATTTCACGTGGCAGCAAACTGGATTACTACATTAATCGTCCGGAGGGCATGAAGGGCTATATCCTGCATCTGACCCTGCGCGGTGAGGGACGCATTCGGGCCGGATGCCGCGATATTGCCAGCCGGGAGAACGATCTTTTCCTGTTTCCTCCCGGCGTGGCGCATCATTATGGCCGCGCCGAACATCATGAACATTGGGATCATCTGTGGATCTACTTTCTGCCACGGCCATACTGGCTTGACTGGTTGCGCTGGGATCAGGTGATCAATGGCATCGGCATCACCTCCCTGCCACTCGGCCAGCCGAGTGAACAGGCGCAGCGACTGTTCCTTGAAGTGATTCAGCAGAATGGCCGTAGTGGTTTGCTGGCGGAAGCACTGGCGATGAATGCCCTGGAACGCTTGATTATTGACTGTTTTCAGCGGCAACCGCTGTGCAGCCATCAGACCATTGAGCCGCGTATTAGTACGCTGTGCCAGTATCTTAACGACCACCTGGCTGAGGATCTGACCATTGAGCAACTGGCCCGTCAGGTCTTTCTTTCACCGTCGCGCGTCGCCCATCTGTTTAAACGTGAAATGAAGATGACGATCTTTGCCTGGCGTGAACAACAAAGGGTCATCCGCGCCAGTAATCTTTTGCAGTCGACCCATCTCAGTATTGCCCAAGTGGCCCTGACGGTGGGATATGACGATGCGCTCTATTTTTCCCGCATCTTTCGTCAGCATGTTGGTGTCAGCCCGAGAGAGTATAAAAAACGCTACGAGCTGCTGCCAGTCTGACGTGCCTTACAACGCACCCGTCAAATATTGTGCCTCGCCGTTTCCGAAGCTCCAGTCACCTTTGTCATTGGTCATAAAGGTGATCATCACGTCCGAAGGCAGAATGCCGCAGCTCTCTTTTAACTCCCGGCACAGCTCAGCCATAAAGAACTGTTTTTGCTCGCTGCTGCGTGGGCTGGTAAAAACCCGCACCATTACCAGATTATCGGTACGCTGAAGCCCGAGGCCGGTATCCTCAAATACCATCTGATAACCTTTGTTTTCGTGAACAATCTGGTAGCGATCGCGCTCGGGGACGTTAAAGGCCGCCAGGACTGCACGGTGCGCAGCATCCAGCAGTGTTTTCAGCTCTGATTCTGAACGACCCTGAATGACATCAAATTGCAGTAACGGCATGGAAACCTCGACATTGTTAGTGAATTCATTGCTGAAAATGGGCTGACGGCGGTGACTCCGCATCTGTCTCTGGAAACCAATTTACCCGCAATCTCCGTTGGGAAAAACCGCTATACTTGAATTGATTATTTACTATAGTGAACAATAACCATGAAAGAGCTGAAGACCGATGCGTTATGGAATCACCTGCACTGGCTGACGGTGCTGGCCGAGCAGGGCAGTTTTACCGCGGCGGCTGAACGGCTTGAAGTGAGCAAGGCGGCGATGTCGCAGAAGATCAAAGAGCTGGAGCAGCTGGCCGGGGTGCCGCTGGTGACGCGCACCACACGTAGCGTAAGACTGACCAGCGCCGGAGAGAAACTGGTGGACGATCTGCGTGCGCCGTTTGCCCAGATTGAACAGAGCTTTTTCAGCGTGCGCGATTCTGCCGGCCCCCTGCGCGGGCTGGTGCGGGTGACGGCGCCCGTGGCGTTTGCGCGCCAGCAGCTGGTGCCGCATATCACCGCGTTTCTGCGCGAGCATCCCCAGGTGCGTGTGCAGCTGGAGGTGTCCGACCGCCTGGTGTCGCTGGCAAGTGAGGGGTTTGATCTCGCCATCCGCCACAGTAACAGCCTGCCGGAAACCCATGTGGCGCTGCCGCTGTGCCACACTCACGCCGTCGTGGTGGCATCACCGGCGTACCTTGCCCGTTACGGTCATCCTGCCAGTCCGCAGGCGCTGAGTGACCATCTGTGCCTCTACTATCCACGCGGGGTGGAACCGCCGCGCTGGAGTTTCCAGCCGCTGACGGGCGGTGAGCGTATCGCGGTGAATGTCAGCGGGCCGTTTGCCACCAATAACAGTGAATCGATCCGCGATGCTGCCCTTGAAGGCCTGGGGGTTGCGCTGCTGCCGGACTTCAGTGCTCAAGCGGCGCTAAAGGATGGCTCTTTGGTGCAATTACTGCCTCAGTGGCAGGCCGTGGGTGCCTTTGCCGATATGCTGTATGTGGTACGCCCATGGTCAGCACAGGTCCCGCGCGCGGTTAGCGGATTTATCCACTGGTTGCGTGAAGCGTTTGCCCGTCCGTGAAATGATGCGACAGTTGTGTGCTGTCGCACAAATCAGATGAAAATTGTTAAAGCTTTAGTTACATCCTGCCGACAACCCCTCCTTAAATACCTGCAAAATTCATACAACCATAACAAGGTCGTTATAATGCACACCCACCAGCCCGTGACTCAGCAGGAATACCTGCTCGACGACGATACCACCCTGATGACCACCACCGATGCCGCTAGCTATATCACCTACGCCAACAGCGCGTTTATTGAGGTGAGTGGCTATGACCGCAGTGAAATCGACGGCCAGCCCCATAACCTCGTTCGTCACCCTGATATGCCACAAGCCGCATTTGCCGATATGTGGGCCACCCTGAAACAGGGACTGCCCTGGACCGGACTGGTGAAGAACCGACGTAAAAACGGTGACCATTACTGGGTGCGTGCCAATGTGGTGCCGGTGATCCGCAACGGTGAAATTCAGGGGCATATGTCTGTGCGCATTAAGCCTTCAGCGGAAGAGGTGCGCGCGGCTGAGGCGCTGTATCAGAAAATGAATCAGGGGCGGATGAAGGGCTGGCGTTTGCATCGTGGGCTGTTGGTGCGTACGGGCTGGCTGAGCGGGCTGACGCTACTGAAAACGATGTCACTGCGCTGGCGCATCCGCGGTGCGGTGCTGGCATTGTGGCTGCCGCTGGTGGCCGCAGCGTTTGTGTCGGGATTAAGCGGGGCCGCGCTGGGCGGATTTACCCTGTTCTCAGCGTTAATGGCGCTGCTGGTGGATACCTGGCTGCAACGTCAGATTGCCCGGCCACTGGCCGCCGTATGTCGTCAGGCGCTGAATGTGGCGACCGGGGCCAACCCGCATGTTAACCACCTCGATCGGGTGGATGAGATTGGCACCACGCTACGCGCGGTCGGCCAGTTGGGGCTGATGTTCCGCTGGTTATTAAACGACGTCAGCGATCAGGTGCTGGATGTTCACCGGGCCAGCGATGAACTGGCACGCGGTAATGATAAAATCAGCAGCCACACCGAGCAGACGGCGGCCAGCGTCCAGCAGACGGCCAGCACCATGAATCAGATGACCAGCACGGTGCAGCGCAACGGCGAGAGCACCGAGCAGGCGAATCAGTTCTCACGTACCGCCAGCAGTGCCGCCGTCAAAGGCGGTGAAGTGATGCAAAATGTGGTGGTGACGATGGACGAAATCGCCGAGAGTTCACGGCAGATTGCCACCATTACCGGCCTGATCGACAGCATTGCTTTCCAGACCAACATTCTGGCGTTGAATGCGGCAGTGGAAGCAGCGCGCGCCGGTGAGCAGGGCAAAGGCTTTGCCGTGGTGGCAGGCGAAGTGCGAAATCTTGCTCAGCGTAGCGCCGGTGCTGCCAGCGAGATACGCCACCTGATTGCCGCCAGTAACCTGAAAGTACAATCCGGTGCCGGACAGGTGCATGAAGCCGGGAAAGCCATTGGGGATATCGTCGAAAAAGTGCAGAACGTCACTGAACTGTTGCAGCAGATTAGCGTTGCCACCGCCGAGCAAGGGACCGGGCTGGGTGAAGTGGGCCAGGCGGTAGAAGCACTCGATCGCCTGACGCATGATAACAGCGCGCTGGTCAGTGAAGGTGCGCTTGCCGCACAACGCATGAAGCATCAGGCCGAGCGTCTGGTTGAAGCCGTCAGCGTCTTTCGCTGATACCGACAACGGGTCGCCTGCGGCCCGTTGTTACTCTCAGTTGCATCCCAATTTTTGATCTCCCTCCCAAATAAAATTTTTATTTCCTTTTTTGATTTAATGAAAAGTTAATGTCATTTACCCTGCAAGGCAGATTGATTACCCTTTGCCGGAGAGACCCATGTCAGCGATTCCCAGCCTTGAAACCCTGCTAGAGCAGGAAGCGACCGTACGCGTCAATCAGTTTGATTTCGATAGCGCATGGAAAATTGGCAGCCTGCTGCGTGAACGTGCCGTAGCGGAAAAGATGCCGGTTGCGATTGAAGTGTATGCCTTTGGTCAGGTGTTGTTCAGTACCGCACTCAGTGGTTCAAGCTCGGAGAACCTGGAATGGATCGCCCGTAAGCGCCACACCGTACTGCGCAATGCACACTCTTCACTCTACGCTCAGGAGCTGAATAAAGCCCAGGGGACGCCGATGTCTGAGATGAAATTCCTCGATCAACAGCGTTATACCGACAGCGGTGGCAGCTTCCCACTGTTGCTGGGGAACGGGGGAGTGATTGGCGCGGTGACCGTCAGCGGGCTGCCTTCTCATGAAGATCATGCGCTGGCCATCTGGGCGATTCAGCAGGTGATGTAATTTCTCTGCCCTGTAAAATGCCGCACAGGCTCAGCCTGCGTATTCGGCAGCATCTGCCGCCGGGCGACCCGAAAAAAGCAGCACAATTTAGCCACCTGGGCGAAGATGTCATTCTGATGGTTATCTTATTAATCCAAGGAGAGTCATGAAAAGCTATCAAGTGGCCGTGATCCCCGGTGACGGTATTGGCGTGGATGTAACGAAAGCTGCCTGGCAGGTGCTGGAACATAGCGCAGGCCGATTTGATTTTTCCCTGAGCGGCGAGTGGTTTCCGTGGTCCTGTGAGTACTACCTTGAGCACGGTGAGATGATGCCGAAGAATGGCATTGAAACGCTGAGCCAGTTTGATGCTGTCTTGCTGGGCGCGGTAGGCTGGCCAGAGAAAGTGGCAGACAATGTGTCACTGCATGGCCTGCTGCTGCCCATCCGCAAACAGTTTGATCTCTATGCTAATGTCCGCCCTCACCGCCTGCTGGCGGGGGTGGAAGGCCCGCTGCGAAAGAGTGAGTTTGATATTCTCTGCATCCGAGAAAACACGGAAGGTGAGTACAGCGGGGCTGGCGGGCGCATCCATCAGGGGACACCTGCCGAAGTGGCGGTGGAAACCTCTATCTTCACCCGACGGGGCGTGGAGCGAATTCTGCGTTTTGGTTTTGAGATGGCGCAAAAACGCAGCAAGCGCCTTGCATCCGTGACCAAATCGAACGCACAGAAATACACCATGGTGATGTGGGATGAAGTCACCGAAGAGATTGCCCGTGATTACCCGGATGTGACGGTGAATCGTTATCATATTGATGCGATTGCGGCACGTATGGTGATGAACCCGGAAACGCTTGATGTGATTGTGGCCTCTAATCTGTTTGGCGATATTTTGACTGACCTGGGGGCAGCTATTCAGGGCGGGCTGGGGTATGCGGCTTCTGCGAACCTGAATCCCGATCCCACGGTGCCATCGATGTTTGAACCGGTGCACGGTTCTGCGCCCGATATTGCCGGGCAGGGGATTGCGAATCCGATCGCGGCGATCTGGTCGGCGGCGATGATGCTGGAACATCTGGGGGAGACGGCTGCTGCCGATGCTATTCTCCGTGCGGTTGAGCAGGTTACCGCGCAACAGCATGTTAATGGCGTGATGAAAACCGAAGCGATCACTGCGGCTGTGATCGCGGCGATTTAAGGTCTGTGCGGGCTTCCGCGTTTGCGGGGGCCTGTTGTATAAGGAGGAATCTCACCATGGAAGCACACGGCATTAGCGATATTATTCAGCCCGGCCTGCGGGTGCTGTTTTGTGGCATCAATCCGGGCAAGTCATCCGCGCATACTGGCTATCATTTTGCTCATCCGGGTAACCGCTTCTGGAAAACCCTTTTTCAGGCCCGATTCACCTGGACGCAGCTTCGTCCTGAGCAGGAACAGCAACTGCTGGAAACGCGCTGTGGCATCACCATGCTGGTTGAACGGCCCACCGTGCTGGCCAGTGAGCTGGCAGGCAGTGAGTTACGGAGTGGCGGGCAGGCGCTGGTGGACAAGGTTGAACGCTTTCAGCCCGCGGCGCTGGCGGTACTGGGCAAGCAGGCTTATCAGCAGGCGTTTCGTCACAGTAAGGTGGAGTGGGGCCGCCAGCCGCTGATGCTGGGTGAGACGGAGGTCTGGGTGTTACCCAACCCCAGTGGGCTGAATCGCGCTTCACAGGAAGAGATGACCGCGGCTTATGCGGAGCTGGACAGGGCATTGAAATTACGCGGCTTGTAGAGCGGTCTGGATAACAGGTAAAAAAAATGGCCCCTCAGAGAGGAGCCATCTTTGAGCACCGCGTCGATTAATCGTCGAGGAAGCTGCGCAGTACTTCAGAACGGCTTGGATGACGCAGCTTACGCAGCGCTTTCGCTTCAATCTGACGGATACGTTCACGTGTCACGTCAAACTGTTTGCCCACTTCTTCCAGCGTGTGGTCGGTATTCATATCGATACCAAAACGCATACGCAGTACTTTCGCTTCACGCGCGGTCAGACCGGCCAGCACGTCATGGGTGGCAGAACGCAGGCTCTCTGAGGTGGCAGAGTCCAGCGGCAGCTCCAGCGTGGTATCTTCGATAAAATCACCCAGATGGGAATCTTCATCATCACCAATCGGCGTCTCCATGGAGATCGGCTCTTTAGCAATTTTCAGCACCTTACGGATTTTATCTTCTGGCATCAGCATACGTTCGGCCAGTTCTTCCGGCGTAGGTTCACGGCCCATCTCTTGCAGCATCTGGCGCGAAATACGGTTGAGTTTGTTAATGGTCTCAATCATATGCACCGGAATACGGATGGTACGTGCCTGGTCCGCGATAGAACGGGTGATCGCCTGACGGATCCACCAGGTGGCATAAGTCGAGAACTTATAACCACGACGGTATTCAAACTTATCTACCGCTTTCATCAGACCGATGTTGCCTTCCTGAATCAGATCCAGGAACTGCAGACCACGGTTGGTGTACTTCTTGGCGATAGAGATAACCAGACGCAAGTTCGCTTCAACCATCTCTTTCTTCGCACGGCGCGCTTTCGCTTCACCGATGGACATACGACGGTTGATGTCTTTAACCTGTTCAATCGTCAGGCCCGTTTCTGCTTCAATCTGTTGCAGTTTCGTCAGGCTGCGATGCACATCATCGGATACATCATTCAGTTTCTCTGACCACGGTTTGTTCATCGCCAGTGCGGCTTTGAACCAGGTTTCGCTGGTTTCATTGCCGGTGAACAGGGTGATGAAGTTCTTCTTCGGCATTTTACAGATTTCAACACACAGCTTCAGGATGAGGCGTTCCTGGGTACGAACGCGGTCCATCATGGTACGCATGCTGTTCACCAGGAAGTCGAATTGCTTCGGCACCAGGCGGAACTGTTTAAATACGTCAGACAGATTCTGAATTTCAGCGATAGCATCAGCGTGGCTACGGCTTTTGGCCTTAATTACCGTACGGGTGGTTTCGTACTGTACGCGCAGATCGTTGAATTTCTCACGCGCCAGTTCCGGGTCGATGCTGTTGTCATCGTCGGCGCTGTCATCGTCAGACTCTTCATCTTCTTCTTCTTCCTCACGCTCTTCAGCGGAGAGTTCAGAACCCACGTGGGTAGCGGTTGGCGCGATTTCTGCTTCGGCATTCGGGTCGACAAAGCCGGTGATCAGATCGGACAAGCGTGCTTCGCCCGCTTCAACGCGGTCATACTGTTCAAGCAAATAAGTGATGGCTTCAGGGTATTCAGCAACGGAACACTGAACCTGGTTGATACCGTCTTCGATGCGTTTTGCTATGTCGATCTCGCCTTCACGCGTCAGCAGTTCAACCGTACCCATTTCACGCATGTACATGCGCACCGGGTCAGTGGTTCGTCCGATTTCAGATTCAACGCTGGAGAGCACTTGAGCAGCGGCTTCAGCAGCATCTTCGTCCGTATCGTTGTTGTTCTCATTCAGCATCAGATCATCGGCATCAGGCGCTTCTTCCACAACCTGGATGCCCATGTCGTTGATCATCTGGATGATGTCTTCGATCTGATCGGAGTCGACGATATCTTCCGGCAGATGGTCATTGACCTCGGCATAGGTCAGATAGCCTTGCTCCTTACCACGGGTGACAAGTAGCTTTAGCTGTGACTGCGGGTTTTGCTCCATAAGACGGTATCCACACTTCTGTTAAATTAGATTGGTGTCGGGTCGGCTAACGTGCCAACAATAACAGTGAGGGCGTTGAGATTATTGCCGCTGCCCGTCATGGCGGCTGTCAGGATCTACCTGACGGATATTCGGCACTTAAGCCGCTTTGATCTTTGTCGAGGCTATCTCACTTGCCATTTTGAACCCCGGCTGTGCTCGCAGTCCTCACGTACTTCAGTACGCTCCGGGTGCTGCGTGCAGACGGTGTCCAAACTGACTGCGCCGATAACGCCTCTAAATTCTGTGTAATAAGGTCAAAACCTTATTCATTTACTGTTTCTTCAGTGCCTGGCTCAGTGTCCAGAACTCGCGGCGCTCTTCTGCGTTGAGTACGTGCGTGCGGTCGCGGGCAATAAGTTCTTCCAGCCTGCGTTCCAGCGCATCGTCGTACATACTCGCCAGCGCGTCCTTAAACATGGTGTCCACTTCATCATCTACGATCATGTGGTTCCAGGTTGCCAGGGTTTCAAGGCTCTGGCTAAATTTTGTTCCGCGATATAACTCTAGTAGCTGTCCGGTCGTCAAGCCAGGTTGCGCTACGCAAGTGCTCACTAACTCCACGAATAGCGGGAAACCTGGTATTTCTGACTGCTCAAGCCCATCCAGCGAGGGCACCATGATGGCCAGCTGCGGATTCTGTATCAACAGCCCAATAAGTATACGCATGGTTGTGCGTTTTAGCTGGGGCTGGGGTACAGGCTTCGCATTTTCCGCCTGCTTCGGCAGCAGCTTCTCCAACTGGCTGTCGTCAAGGATACCCAGTTTATTACCCAGTTCCTGACGCAGGTAGATACGCAATGTTTCACCGGGCACCTGGCTAATCAGCGGCAGCGCCAGCGTACTCAGCTGAGCGCGCCCATCAGGGGAACGCAAATCCACCTGCGGCATCAACGTATCAAACAGAAACGACGAGAGTGGCATAGCCTGCTCCATCCGCGTTTCAAATGCTTCTTTGCCCTCTTTACGCACCAGCGTATCCGGGTCTTCGCCGTCAGGCAGGAACATAAAGCGTAGCTGACGACCGTCATTCATGTAAGGTAAAGCCGTTTCCAGCGCACGCCATGCTGCTTCACGGCCTGCTCTGTCGCCGTCATAGCAGCAAATTACCGTGTCGGTTGACCGGAAGAGTAGCTGAATATGCTCTGCGGTGGTCGATGTGCCGAGTGAGGCCACGGCATAATCAACGCCAAACTGTGCCAGCGCCACCACATCCATATAGCCTTCAACGACCAGTAATTTGGACGGCTCCGGATGGTTTTTTAGCGCTTCAAACAGGCCGTAAAGTTGGCGACCTTTGTGGAAAATATCGGTTTCCGGTGAGTTGAGGTATTTCGGCATGCCGTCGCCTAATACGCGACCGCCGAAACCAATGACTCGCCCACGTTTATCGTGGATTGGAAACATCACCCGCTCACGGAAGCGATCGTAGCTGCGGCCCTGGTCATTGGTGACCAGCATGCCAGCATCGATCAACGACTGTTTATCGTCAGGATTACGGCCAAAACGTTTTAACGCGTTATCCCAGCCTGCCGGGGCGAAACCGATGGAAAAGTGCTTAATGACATCATCGCTCAGGCCGCGCTGTGCCAGATAGTCACGTGCGCCTGCCGATGCATTTTGTGTCAGTGACTGTCGATAGAAGTCGCTCAGACCGGTCATTAACTGATAAAGACTTTGACGCTGATGACGCTCAAGCTGGGTTGGACCACTGCCGCTTTCATACGGTACTTCCAGTCCATATAACGTCGCCAGTTCTTCAATGCTTTCAACGAATTCCAGACGATCATAGTTCATCAGGAAGTCGACAGCGTTGCCATGCGCACCACAGCCGAAACAGTGATAAAACTGCTTTTCGCCGTTAACGGTGAAAGAGGGCGTTTTCTCATTATGAAAAGGACAGCATGCGTGGTAATTCTTGCCCTGCTTTTTCAGCTTCACCCGGGCATCGATGAGATCCACGATATCCGTGCGAGCGAGCAAGTCATTGATAAATACACGCGGTATGCGTCCAGCCATAAATCCCCTTCATCTTTCCGCTTCTGGCGGTGTTGGCTGCCATCGTTCACCCCGGTCACTTACTGATGTAAGCTCCCGGAGATTCACTCCGTTGCCGCCTTGCCAGGAAACAGAAAGCTATTGGGGATTACCCTTCATCTTTCCGCTTCTGGCGGTGTTGGCTGCCATCGTTCACCCCGGTCACTTACTGATGTAAGCTCCCGGAGATTCACTCCGTTGCCGCCTTGCCAGAAACAGAAAATCATCGGAAATAAATACTTCCGCGTCTTTAGGTGTCTGGCTGTATTGGCGTTTAGGAATCAAAACAGAGCGTTACCGGGGTAACTCTGGCGCTTTCTATTTATGGTTCATAAACGACAACAAGCCGCGCATTCCTTCCGGAAGCACGGCCTGATAACTACTAACTAGTCTGTGAAGCATGAGGGCGAACCCTCAGGATATTAGTACAGACGAGTGCGGCGTGCGTTTTCGCGAGCCAGTTTCTTCGCGTGGCGTTTTACTGCAGACGCTTTAGCGCGCTTACGTTCGGTAGTAGGTTTTTCATAAAACTCACGACGACGAACTTCAGCCAGAACGCCTGCTTTCTCACAAGAACGCTTGAAGCGACGCAGTGCAACGTCGAATGGCTCGTTTTCACGTACTTTAATTACCGGCATGTAACTCTCACCTCGATAAATTCGGTTTTGCTGCTGACATCGGTGCCAGCTCATTTCAAAATGGTGCGGAATTTTACTCCAACACAGGCTTAGTTGTAAAGCACCATAGCATTAAGTAACCAACAGATAGGCCTGTGCGGCTGCCGGTTTTTTTCAGGGGACTGATTATACACGAAACCCACCTCCCTGGTGGGAAAAAAAACACCTTATTGTACAAGGTGTAACCGACTAACCGGGAAATTTGCCGCCCGCAAAAGCGCCTTCATGCTACACTGCGCGCCGCAAGAATGAGGTGAAAAATCCATGCGTGTTCTCGGAATTGAAACATCCTGCGATGAAACCGGCATTGCCATTTATGACGATGCGGCCGGTTTGCTCGCCAATCAACTTTACAGCCAGGTCAAACTCCACGCCGACTACGGTGGCGTGGTACCGGAACTGGCTTCGCGCGATCACGTGCGTAAAACCGTGCCGCTGATACAGGCGGCGCTGAAGGAAGCCGGGCTTCAGGCGCAGGATATCGATGCGGTGGCGTATACCGCAGGTCCTGGGCTGGTAGGGGCACTGCTGGTCGGCGCGACCATTGGCCGCTCGCTGGCGTTTGCATGGGATGTCCCGGCGATTGCCGTGCACCACATGGAAGGGCATCTGCTGGCACCGATGCTGGAAGATAATCCACCGGACTTCCCGTTTGTGGCGCTGCTGGTTTCTGGCGGCCATACGCAGTTGATTAGCGTCACCGGCATTGGTGAATATACCCTGCTGGGTGAATCAGTGGATGATGCTGCCGGTGAAGCCTTCGATAAAACCGCTAAACTGCTGGGGCTGGACTATCCTGGCGGGCCGATGCTGTCAAAAATGGCGCAACAGGGTGTGGAAAAGCGTTTTGTCTTCCCGCGTCCAATGACCGATCGCCCAGGGCTGGATTTTAGTTTTTCCGGCCTGAAAACCTTCGCGGCGAATACCATTCGCGACAATGACGACAGTGAGCAGACCCGCGCTGACATAGCACGTGCTTTTGAGGATGCCGTGGTCGATACGCTGGCGATAAAATGCCGCCGGGCGCTCGATCAAAGTGGATTCAAGCGGCTGGTGATTGCCGGGGGCGTCAGCGCGAACCGCACGCTGCGCAGTAAGCTGGCGGAGATGATGGAGAAGCGGGGCGGTGAGGTGTTCTACGCTCGTCCGGAATTCTGTACCGACAACGGCGCGATGATCGCTTATGCTGGGATGGTGCGGATGAAAGGTGACAAACACGCCGATCTCAGTGTCACCGTGCGTCCGCGCTGGCCGCTGGCGGAACTGCCTGCATTATGATTGGGGTCAGGCGCGCCTGACCCCAGGATAAATGTTCTCATCAGGTTCAGGCATGCCTGAACCCGACATCAATGCACGATGCCCTAGGGTTTCTTCTTTTTCTTTTTCCAAATCTTATTTTCCTGCCCGCGCCACAGGCGCTGAATATTGTCGTGATGACGTAACAGGATCAGGCAGGAAAGCATGGCGACGGGAAAAGTAAACTGCGGTTTAAACCACCAGACGTAGAACGGGGCAATCAGTGCGCTGATAATCGCACCCAGCGAAGAGTATCCGCTTAACAGCACGGTCAGCAGCCAGGTTCCCGTCATTAAACCCGTGAGATCCCAGCCGATTGGGGCGATAGCACCAAATGCGGTGGCCACGCCTTTGCCGCCTTTGAAATGAAAGAAGACCGGGTAAATATGGCCGAGGCAGGCCGCAATCGCGGTCAGACCAAGATAAAGCGGCGTCACGCCCAGGTGATAAGCCAGCCATACCGGCAGCATCCCTTTGCATACATCAAACACCAGCACCGTAGCGGCGGCACCTTTACCACCGAGGCGCAGCACGTTAGTGGCACCTGGGTTGCCCGAGCCATTGTGGCGCGGGTCCGGCAATCTGAACAGTCGACAGACCAAAATCGCGCTGGAGATGGAGCCACACAGATACGCGAAAATGATCATGCCAAGCGCGAATACACTCATAACACCGTTCCGTCTTGTGGGGGTCGTTTTAAAGTCAGCATCCGTGGATAATACGCATAAACCGCCGGGGATGGTATCCGGCAACCACAAAAACAGAGAGCCGTATCATGGATATCGTATTTATTGATCAACTGTCCGTTATCACCACCATTGGCGTTTACGACTGGGAACAAACGATTCAGCAGAAGCTGGTGTTCGATGTCGAAATGGCATGGGACAACCGTAAAGCGGCTGCCAGTGATGATGTTAACGATTGTCTGAGCTATGCCGATGTATCTGAAGCGATTATTAACCACGTCAGCCAGGGTAAATTTGCGTTGGTAGAGCGTGTAGCAGAAGAGATTGCATCACTGCTGCTGGCTCGATTCGCCTCGCCGTGGGTCAAAATCAAAGTCAGTAAACCGGGTGCTGTCGCTCAGGCGCGCCAGGTGGGCGTGGTCATCGAACGCGGGACTAATCCTAAATAAATCCGTTTTCATTGCCATCACGATGAAACCAAACCACATTATGCTCTGTCTTAAGGTTGCCCTAATGCAGTTGGGGCACATTGGGCGGAAGCGTAAAGCGACCGCCATTTTTCATGGTTTAACCAGGGTTAGGGGTAGATTTGATGGCAGATATTCATCAGCTATGGGTGGCAGCAATACTTGGGATTGTAGAGGGGCTGACGGAGTTTCTCCCCGTATCTTCTACCGGGCATATGATCATTGTCGGTCATTTACTGGGGTTTGAAGGCGAAAAAGCGGAGACCTTTGAAGTTGTGATTCAGCTCGGCTCGATTCTGGCCGTCGTAGTGATGTTCTGGCGTCGTTTGTTCGGCCTGATTGGCATTCACTTTGGTGAAGTCAAACATGAGGGCACAGGCCAGGGTAAGCTGACTCTGATTCATATCCTGCTGGGTATGGTGCCCGCCGTGGTGATTGGGCTGTTACTGCATGATAAAATCAAAACGTTGTTTAACCCGGTCAACGTGATGTATGCGTTGGTGGTGGGTGGCGTGCTGTTGATTGCGGCTGAATTGCTGAAGCCAAAACAGCCGAAAGCGGTGGGTGTGGATGACATTACTTATCGTCAGGCGTTTATTATTGGCTGCTTCCAGTGTCTGGCGCTGTGGCCGGGCTTTTCACGTTCCGGAGCCACCATTTCGGGCGGGATGCTGATGGGCGTAAGCCGTTATGCTGCGTCTGAGTTCTCGTTTCTCCTCGCAGTGCCGATGATGATTGGCGCGACCGGTCTGGATCTCTACAAGAGCATGGGCTTCCTGACGATGGCTGACTTCCCGATGTTTGCCGTCGGTTTTGTCACCGCGTTTATCGTGGCGTTGATCGCGATTAAGAGCTTCCTGCACATCATCAAACGTATTTCGTTTATCCCGTTCGCTATCTATCGCTTTATCGTGGCAGCCGCGGTTTACGCGGTATTTGTCCTGTAACGTGCATTGGGTCAGGCTTGCCTGACCCTTACGTTTGGCAATATTAAGCGGTTTTCCAGTTTTCCAGTGCCGCTATCCGGCGGCGCGTCAGTTCTTCCCGCACCTCCGCGCCTTTGAAACCGGCCGCGACAACGTCTTTTGTCGACACGCTCAACGCGACCTTCCACGCCTCACGCAGATAATCTCCCTGCGGGTACGGATTATTTTCGAATCCGGTGCGCCCACGGGCATCGGCTTCGCTGGTCAGTGCGATTTGCTCCACGCGATGGGGTTTGCGCCAGGCATCCAGTCGGTCAAACAACGCCACCAGCGTGGTTGCTGACTGGTTCTGGACGGTATGCACCAGGTCGTGAAATTCGGTCACCAGCAGTGCCAGATCGCGCAGGGCATTCGGAATACGTAAGCGTTCACACAGGGCCGCGACCAGCGGTACGCCTGCCGGACCATGTCCGTGATGGCTTGGCCACTTTTCTGGCGGCGTCAGGGCTTTGCCCACATCGTGGAATAACGTGGCGAAACGGATATCAACCTCCGGGCTGAGCTGGGCTGCCATCGCCAGCGTCATCAGCGTATGCACGCCGGTGTCGATCTCGGGGTGCCATTTTGCCGGGGCGGGAACGCCGTACAGGTTGTCCAGCTCCGGAAACAGCACCGCCAGTGCCCCGCAGTCACGCAGTACCTGGAAAAAGACCTGCGGGTTGCGTGTTTGTAAGGCCGCTTCAGTCTCTTTCCAGACGCGCTCTGGCGTGAGGTGAGAGAGTTCGCCGCTCTCTGCCATCGATTGCATCAGGGCGAGGGTTTCACTGGCAATGTGGAAGTTAAGATGGGCGTAACGGGCGGCAAAACGCGCTACGCGTAGCACACGCAGTGGATCTTCATTGAAGGCTTCAGAGACGTGGCGAAGCAAACGGTTTTCAAGATCGTCACGCCCGCCGTAGGGATCATAGTAGTGGCCGTCGGCGTCCTGCGCGATGGCATTGATGGTCAGATCGCGCCGTGCCAGATCCTGCTCAAGTGTGACATCCGGCGCGGAATAGCAGACAAACCCGGTATAACCGCTGCCGGATTTACGTTCGGTGCGGGCCAGCGCATACTCTTCATGGCTTGAAGGGTGCAAAAACACCGGGAAGTCGCGGCCTACCTGCTCAAAGCCCAGCTCCAGCATCTGCTGAGGAGAGGCACCTACCACCACCCAGTCTTTGTCTTTCACCGGCAAATTCAACAGTCCATCGCGCACGGCGCCGCCGACAAGGTATGTTTTCACTGCGGGTCTCCACAAGGCTGATAATCAGAATTAACTGAGTATTAATCGTCAGACTATAACATCCATGTTGCGTAAATGATAAATCGCAGACATGGCAAAAAGGGCATCCGCAGATACCCTTAACGCAAACAAGTGCAGGATTAGTTCATCCAGCGATCGCTTTTTTTCCGGCGTGGGATCATATGAGGAAGTAGCAGGCCCAGCACCAGGCCAACGCCAGCGACACCGCCACCATACATAAACCACTGCATAATGATGGTGCGCTGCTTGTCATCCAGTTGCACATTGGCCGCATCGACTTTTTTCTTCGCGACGACCAACTGGTTTTTTAACTGCTGATTCTCTTCTTTCAGGCTGTTGATCGCGTCATCGCTGCCAGCGACCTTTTTTTGCATATCGGCGGTGCGGTTATTCCAGCTACTGTCGATGTTCGCCAGTTTAGCGGTGAGCATTTTCACCTGTTCTTCCAACTGCGGGACGCGGGTACGCAGGCTGGGCTGTTGGCTAAGCTGGGCCAGCGGGATCCAGGTGGTACGGCCCTGGCTGTCACGGATTTGGCCATAGTTGCTGCTATCATTCGACTGCAGCAGGGCAACTTCTTCGCCTGCGTTTAACGTGCCGATCAGACGGTAATCATTACCGGGGCCACTGCGAACCCAGGTGGACAGCTCGTCGGAGATGTAGCGTTTTTCTTCGGCATGAACGGTTGCCGCAGCACTCAACGTGAGCAATGTCAGGCCGATGAGGTGAGTTATTTTCATTCGAACTCTTTCTAAATAAGGGCTGTAAAAAGGTAATCGCACAGTCTGGAGCGGCCTCACAGAAAGCTGAATGAGAACTATCCTGGTCTCAAGCAGCCTGAGAGGTTGTGCGCGAAAACGTAATAAACCAGAGACAGTGCTGTCTCTTGTGCATTACTCTTCATAGGCAAAAGGAACGATCGCCCGCCTGGCAATGCGAGCATAATCAGACACCTTAACCGTTTACTCTGCCGTTAACGACGTAAATAAGACATTATGACCATCGAAATCGAATTAAAGTTCATTGCCGCACCAGAAGCGGCTGCAAAAATCGCCAGCAAACTCACCGCCTGGCCTCATCAGTACACTGCCGGTCAGACGTTGACGAATATCTACTTCGAAACCCCTGACAACCAGCTGCGCCGTTGGGATATGGGGCTGCGTATTCGCGGCTTCGGTGACCGCTATGAAATGACGCTGAAAACCGCCGGTCAGACGATTGGTGGGCTGCACCAGCGCCCGGAATATAATGTGGCACTGGCTAAGCCCGAGCTGGATATTCAGCAACTGCCTGCCGATGTCTGGCCTGCAGGAACCGATATCACAGCCTTACAACCGCAGCTCAAGGCGCTGTTTAGCACGAATTTTGTGCGTGAAAAGTGGGTGGTTACTTACCTACAAAGCGAGATAGAGGTGGCCTATGACTGCGGTGAGATCACGGCAGATGACCGCTGTGAACCCTTGATGGAAGTCGAGCTGGAGCTGAAAAGCGGTCAGCGCGATGACCTGCTGGCCTTTGCCGCTGAACTGGCAACGATTGACGGTCTGCGTCTGGGGAGCCTGAGTAAAGCGGCGCGAGGTTATTCGTTGGCTCAGGGCGACCTGCCGCGTGCGCTGCGTCCGGTTCCCCTGCTAAAAGTGAAGCCAAAAGCGACCGTGGAAGAGGGAATGCGTGCATCATTTCTGCTGGCATTAAGCCAGTGGCAATATCACGAGGAGCTGTGGCTGCGCGGCAGTTCGGGTGCGTTGCATGAAGTGAAAGATGCGCTTGAAGTGCTGCGTCAGACGTTTTCTCTTTACGGTGCGCTGGTGCCACGCAAAGCCAGCAGCGAACTGCGTCAGAAGCTGACGTTGCTGGAAGAGGCGTTGCAGGATGATCAGCCTGACGCGCAAAAATGTTGCTTCAGTCCCCTCTGGCTGGAAACTCAGTTAGCGCTTACTCACTGGATTGCCACTGAGCGCTGGCGCCAGTTCGTCGATCAAAAGTCGGATGCCAAACTACAAGGTTCGTTCAAACGCTTCAGCGACATCATGCTGGGCCGCATTGCAGCCGATCTGAAAGAGACATTCGACCACCTGAATCATTCGGGTGAATATCAGGACAAACTGACGCGTTTGCATCGCCAGATTCTGGCGGTTCATCTGCTGGCGGGCGCCTATGATGCCACCCTCGTCAATGCGTGGTTACAAAGCTGGAAGCAGCTGCGTGAAGCCATTGTGGGGCAGCAGGATGTCTGGCTGGATGCCCATCGTCAGCAGGCGCTGAAACAGTCGGCGTTCTGGAAAAACGGCAGCCTGTAACCCGTTTCGGGGTCTTTCAATGCAATCCCCCTCATAATGCGAGCTGCAGCTCGAAGTATGAAGGGGGTATAGGGAGTGTTTATTGTATGGGGCCATCACCAGCTCAACCTCTGCCGCTGCTCATGCAGGAACAGCGTGCGTTGCTTAACCCGCTGTTTAGCGAGGCTTCTGTGCAGCAGCAGGCAGTATTGGTATTTAGCGATTTTATCAGCGATAACCTGGCAAAATACCCTGAATGGTGGCAGCAGCTTCAGCACTCCCCGCCGCACCCGGATGAATGGCATCATTATGCTGACTGGCTGCAAGCAAAGCTGGAGACGGTGCATGATGAGAATGCGCTGATGCGCGAACTCCGCCTGTTCCGTCGTCATATGCTGACGCGCATTGCCTGGATGCAGACGCTGGCCACCAGTGATACACAACACTCTTTACGTCAACTGAGCGAACTGGCGGAAGCCCTGATTGTGGCTGCCCGCGACTGGTTATGGCACGCCTGCTGCCGTGATTTTGGCACCCCAATGAACGCCGCCGGAGAACCCCAGCCGCTGTTGATCCTCGGCATGGGAAAATTGGGCGGCGGCGAACTGAATTTCTCCTCTGATATCGATCTGATTTTCACCTGGCCGGAAAACGGCACCACGCAGGGGGGCCGCCGTGAACTGGACAATGCTCAGTTCTTTACCCGTCTGGGTCAGCGGTTGATCAAGGTGCTGGATCAGCCCACGGCCGATGGCTTTGTTTATCGCGTTGATATGCGCCTGCGCCCGTTTGGCGACAGCGGGCCATTAGTGCTGAGTTTTGCGGCGCTGGAAGATTATTACCAGGAGCAGGGACGCGACTGGGAACGCTATGCAATGGTCAAAGCGCGCCTGATGGGCGGTGGGAATGACCGCTGGAGTGAGGAACTGCGCCAAATGCTGCGACCGTTTGTGTTTCGTCGCTACATTGATTTCAGCGTGATCCAGTCACTGCGTAATATGAAAAGCATGATCGCTCGCGAAGTCCGGCGACGCGGGCTGACGGATAACATTAAGCTCGGTGCGGGCGGTATTCGCGAAACGGAATTTATCGTTCAGGTGTTCCAGCTGATCCGTGGCGGGCGTGAGCGTTCACTTCAGCTACGTTCCCTGTTGCCAACGCTGGACGCGATTGGTCAGTTGAATCTGTTACCGGCAGAGCAGGTGGAGCAGTTACAGGATGCCTATCTGTTCCTGCGTCGGCTGGAAAACCTGCTGCAAAGTATTAACGATGAACAGACGCAGACGCTGCCGGGTGGCGAGCTGGATCGCGCGCGTCTCGCCTGGGCGATGGGTTTTGCCGACTGGGCTGCATTACATTTTGAGCTGGATCGCCATATGCTGGCGGTACGGACCATTTTTAACGATCTGATTGGTGACGATGCGCCTGAAAACGGTGAGAACCGTGAAGCGGGTGAATATGGCGTATTGTGGCAGGATCAGCTGGAAGAGGCAGAGCTGGAACCGCTGGTCCCCCATCTCGACAGCGGTGCACGCCAGCTATTGCTGCGCACGATTACCGATTTCCGTCAGGACGTCGATAAACGGACGATTGGCCCGCGTGGCCGTCAGGCGCTGGATCAACTGATGCCGCGACTGTTGAGTGAGGTTGTGCCGCGTGATGATGCCCCGGTCACGCTGAGCCGTCTGACGCCATTGCTGCTGGGCGTGGTGACGCGCAGCACCTATCTCGAGCTGCTCACTGAATTCCATGGTGCGCTGAAGCACTTAATTCGCTTGTGTGCTGCTTCCCCGATGGTCGCCAGCCAGCTGGCGCGACATCCGCTGCTGCTGGATGAACTGCTCGACCCTGCCACGTTGTATCAGCCCACCGCAACGGATGCCTATCGCGATGAACTGCGACAATATCTGCTGCGTATCCCGGAAGAGGATGAAGAGCAGCAGCTGGAAGCGCTGCGCCAGTTTAAACAAGCACAGCATCTGCGTATTGCTGCCGCGGATATTGCCAAAACCTTGCCGGTGATGAAAGTGAGCGATCACCTGACCTGGCTGGCGGAAGCGATGATTGAGACCGTGGTTCAGCAGGCGTGGAACATGATGGTTCAGCGCTACGGCCGGCCTTCCCATCTGACCACCGACAGCGAGCGCGGCTTTGCGGTTGTGGGCTACGGCAAACTGGGGGGCTGGGAGTTGGGTTACAGTTCTGACCTCGATCTGGTGTTCCTGCATGACTGTCCGTCAGAAGCGGTGACACTGGGTGAGCGTAGTATTGACGGAAGGCAGTTTTATCTGCGCCTGGCACAACGTGTGATGCATCTGTTTAGCACCCGTACTTCCTCCGGTATTCTCTACGAAGTGGATGCCCGCCTGCGCCCGTCAGGGGCGGCGGGGATGCTGGTCAGCACCTTCGATGCCTTTGATGACTATCAGCGCAATGAAGCCTGGACCTGGGAGCATCAGGCGTTGGTGCGCGCGCGCATCGTGTTTGGTGACGCCGCCCTGAGCCAGCGTTTCGACCAGATCCGCCGTGGCATTCTCTCGATACCCCGAGAGGCCGACGCGCTGAAAACAGAAGTGCGCGAAATGCGTGAGAAAATGCGCGCCCATCTGGGTCACAAGCACAAAGGGCGTTGGGATATCAAAGCCGATGAAGGCGGGATTACCGATATTGAATTTATTACGCAATACCTGGTGCTGCGTTATGCCGCCCAGGAGCCCATGCTGACCCGCTGGTCCGATAACGTGCGCATTCTGGCGTTGCTGGCGAACAGCGGCAAAATGGAGCAGGAAGAGGCGGAAGCACTGACGCATGCTTATGTCACGCTGCGCGATGCCTTGCACCATCTGGCGTTGCAGGAGCTGCCTGGCCTGGTAGAGGATACGGCCTGGTCAGGTGAAAGATCGGTGGTCAATGCCAGTTGGCAGGCATGGTTGGGCGCCTGATTTCACGTGCAGATGCGATGATTTGCCATTAAGACAATTGTGATATCATCGCGCGCACTCATTTTTACTGCAGTCTGGAGTCTCTGGAATGAAAATTACACTACCCGATTTTACGCGTGCGGGTGTGCTGGTGGTTGGCGATGTGATGCTGGATCGCTACTGGCACGGCCCAACCAGCCGCATTTCACCTGAGGCTCCGGTGCCAGTGGTGAAAGTGGATCATGTGGAGGAGCGCCCTGGTGGTGCGGCCAACGTAGCGATGAATATTGCCGCGCTGGGTGCTGCTTCACGACTGGTTGGATTGACCGGTGTTGATGATGCCGCGCGTGCCCTCAGCGCGTCCCTGGCTGGCGTGAATGTCCAGTGTGATTTTGTCTCTGTGCCTACTCATCCGACTATTACTAAACTGCGCGTGTTGTCTCGCAATCAGCAGCTCATCCGTCTGGATTTCGAAGAGGGATTTGAAGGCATTGATCCTGAGCCGATGCATCAGCGTATTGAGCAGGCGCTGCCAACAATTGGCGCGTTAGTGCTGTCTGATTATGCGAAAGGCGCACTGGCCACCGTGGAAACGATGATTGCCCTGGCGCGTAAAGCGGGGGTTCCGGTATTGGTGGATCCGAAAGGTACCGATTTCGGTCGCTACCACGGTGCAACGCTGCTGACGCCAAACCTCTCCGAATTTGAAGCGGTGGTGGGCAAGTGTAAATCGGAAGAAGAAATTGTGGAACGCGGTACTGCTCTGATGCAGCAGCACGCGCTGTCTGCGTTGCTGGTGACCCGTTCAGAGCACGGTATGACCCTGCTTCAGCCGGGCAAAGCGCCATTCCATATGCCGACCCTGGCGCAGGAAGTGTTCGATGTCACCGGTGCGGGTGATACGGTGATTGGCGTGCTGGCGGCGGCGCTGGCGGCGGGTAACTCGTTGGAAGAGAGCTGCTTCCTGGCCAATGCGGCCGCGGGCGTGGTGGTGGGTAAACTCGGTACCTCAACGGTTTCTCCGGTAGAGCTGGAAAATGCGATCCGCGCGCGCCCGGAATCGGGTTTTGGTGTGATGGATGAAGCTCAGTTGATTGCCGAAGTGACGAAAGCCCGTCAGCGCGGTGAAAAAGTGGTGATGACCAACGGCGTATTCGACATTCTGCACGCCGGGCATGTTTCCTACCTGGCCAATGCCCGTAAGCTGGGTGACCGCCTGATTGTGGCGGTAAACAGCGATGCCTCGACCCGACGTCTGAAAGGGGAAACCCGCCCGGTGAACCCGCTGATTAACCGTATGATCGTGCTGGGTGCGCTGGAAGCTGTAGATTGGGTGATTGGGTTTGAAGAAGATACGCCGCAGCGTGTGATCGCTGAGATCCTTCCCGATCTGTTGGTGAAAGGCGGCGACTATAAGCCAGAAGACATTGCTGGCAGTAAAGAGGTATGGGCCAACGGCGGTGACGTGCGAGTGCTCAACTTCGAAGACGGTATTTCTACCAGTAATATCATTAAAACGATTATTTCTGGTACCGGAAGAAACTAGCCTTCAACGGCTGCCCGGGGAGGGCAGCCGTATCACTAAAGCGTGGCCTATTCTGCCGCTTTTGGCTCGCTAACGACCGGTACGGGGGCAGGGGAAACGCGGCTTTCCAGCTCTGTCAGGCGCTGTTCCAGCGCAGCCAGCTTCTCGCGGGTACGCAGCAGTACCTGAGTCTGTACATCAAACTCTTCGCGGTTAACCACATCCAGACGGGTCAGCTGTGCCTGTAATGTCTGACGGATTTTCTTCTCCACATCATCACCAAACTCACGGATGCCTTTCGGCATAGACTCATGGACCTGACGGGCCAGTTGTTCAATTTTTTTTGGGTCAAGCATAGCGGTTTCCTGATAACAGCGAATTTTATCCTAGTGTAATCCCAGATGCGTTCGGTATAAACCTGAAAACACCATAGCGAAAAAATGGATATCAATTTGCCCATTTTGTTCGTTGATCTGTCACTTTTTCAGCGCTATGATGATTTTGCTTATTCTCAGGGCGGGGCGAAATTCCCCACCGGCGGTAAATCAGCTTTTGCTGAAAGCCCGCGAGCGCTTCAGGGTCATTCCTGAAGGACAGCAGATCCGGTGTAATTCCGGGGCCGACGGTTAGAGTCCGGATGGGAGAGAGTAACGATTCTTGACGGGCTTTTGCTCGCCTCGCGTTATTTTTTTGTCACCGCATGACACTCCTAAGCACGCCCTGGTTCTGGTAACCCATACATTTATTTAAGGTTTATTTACCATGAATCAGTCGCTACTTTCTGAATTTGGCACGCCTGAACAGCGTGTAACCCGCGCCATCGAAGCACTGCGCGAAGGCCGCGGTGTGATGGTTTTAGACGATGAAGATCGTGAAAATGAAGGTGATATGATCTTCGCCGCTGAAACCATGACCGTTGAGCAGATGGCACTGACCATTCGCCACGGCAGCGGCATTGTCTGCCTTTGTCTGACGGAAGAACGTCTGGAACAGCTGGACCTGCCAATGATGGTGCAGAACAACACCAGCTCTTACGGCACCGGTTTTACCGTGACGATTGAAGCGGCACAGGGTGTGACCACCGGTGTTTCCGCCTCTGACCGCCTGACCACCATCCGCACCGCCATTGCTGACAATGCAAAGCCAGAAGACCTTAATCGTCCTGGCCACGTGTTCCCGCTGCGTGGACGTTCAGGTGGTGTTCTGACCCGCGGTGGCCATACTGAAGCCACTATCGACCTGGTCACGCTGGCAGGTTTCAAGCCAGCCGGTGTTCTGTGTGAACTGACCAACGATGATGGCTCTATGGCGCACGCGCCGGAAGCGGTGGTGTTTGCTAAACAACACAACATGCCAGTTGTGACGATCGAAGATCTGGTGGCGTATCGTCGTAGTCACGAGACGCGTCAGGCCAGCTAAATTCCCCGTCATACTTCAAGCGATGGGTGCGTTGGCTCTCCTCGCGCGCCCCGGTCATATACTGATGTATGCTCCCGGGGACTTGCTGCGTTGCCGCCTGCCCATAGCTTGAATTATTTAGGGGAGTTCCCCGTCATACTTCAAGCGATGGGTGCGTTGGCTCTCCTCGCGCGCCCCGGTCACATACTCATGTATGCTCCCGGGGACTTGCTGCGTTGCCGCCTGCCCATAGCTTGAATTATTTAGGGGAATCCCTCGTCATACTTCAAGTGGTGGGCGCATTGGTTCTCCTGTAGCTTGAATTATGCAAAGGAATTCCCCCCGCCATACTTCCTTCAATCTGCATTCTTTCCTTCCGCTATTTCCCCTTCAAATTTTCTGAATATCTTCGTCAGGGTTATCCAGGTTCATCCGTGGAAAAAAGGGCGTAATGTGACTTCCATTGAATACCACTTTCTGGGAATCACACCATGAGCCACACACGTATGCCTGCACTTTTCCTCGGTCACGGCAGTCCGATGAACGTACTGGAAGAAAATATCTGGACCGAGACCTGGCGTGAGCTGGGGAAAAACCTGCCACGTCCAAAAGCGATCATTGCCGTTTCTGCCCACTGGTACACGCGCGGCACGGCGGTGACGGCGATGGAAAAACCACGCACAATTCATGATTTTGGCGGCTTCCCGCAGGCGTTGTTTGATACACGGTATCCGGCTCCGGGATCGCCGGCACTCGCCCGCCAGATAGCGGAAACACTGGCCCCGGTGGCAGTCGATCTGGATCAGGAGTGGGGATTCGATCACGGTTCCTGGGGCGTATTAATCAAAATGTACCCGGATGCGGACATTCCCGTGGTGCAACTCAGCGTGGATGGGACGAAACCTGCCGCATACCATTTTGAATTAGGCCGTAAACTGGCAGCGCTGCGCGATCAGGGCATCATGATTGTTGCCAGTGGAAACGTGGTACACAACCTGCGTATGGTGCGCTGGCAGGGCGAAGCAGAAGCCTATCCGTGGGCAGAATCTTTTAACCAGTACGTGCGCGATAATCTGAGCTGGGAAGGCGAAGATGAGCAGCATCCACTGGTGAACTTTATGCAGCACGAGGGGGCGGCGCTGTCGAACCCGACACCAGAACATTACCTGCCGTTGTTGTATGTGCTCGGCGCACGTGCTGAGGGCGAAGCGATATCTGTCCCGGTGGATGGGATTGTGATGGGGTCATTAAGCATGCTGTCGGTGCAGGTGGGGTAGCAGAGGCCGGGCATGCCCGGCCACTACGTGACCATTTTGCACAAGCATATGTAGGGGCGAGGCATACCAGACCACGGCGTGCAATTTTGCACAAGCATATGTAGGGGTGAGGCATACCAGATCACGGCGTGCAATTTTGCACAAGCATATGTAGGGGCGAGGCATACCAGACCACGGCGTGCAATTTTGCACAAGCATATGTAGGGGTGAGGCATACCAGACCACGACGTGCAATTTTGCACAATCATGGGTAGGGGCGAGGCATGCCTCGCCCGACGATCACACATTATTCGATAAACGCGTGTGGATAGAAGCGCGAGAGATCCTGAGTGATCAGATCGCGGTCTTCACGCAAACCAATACCCGCTGGCTGATCGTTGATCAGCCAGGATCCGATCAGCGTATAGCTGTCGCCGAACTTTGGCAGCGGATGGAACTGCTGCACGATCATACCTTCCTCACCGTACGGCCCATCAACACGTGCAATCTCTTTACCGTTTTCTACGATGCGGATATTGGCACCCTCGCGGGAAAACAACGGTTTAACCACATATTTATCCATATGCGGTACGTTATCTTCAGCAAAGTAAGCGGGCAGCAAGTTCGGATGGTTCGGGAACATTTTCCACAGCAGCGGCAGCAGCGCTTTATTGGAAATAATGCTTTTCCAACCAGGCTCCAGCCAGCGCACACCGGCGTCAGCCAGTTTGGTGGAGAACATCTCACGCAGCATAAATTCCCATGGATAGAGCTTAAACAGATTGCCGATCACCTGATCGTGAACATCGGTAAACTGCCCTTTCTCACCCAGGCCGATTTCATCCATATACAGGAATTCACTCGGTAGCCCGGCTTCCGTGGCGCAATCCTGCAGATACTGAACGGTGCCACGATCTTCATCGGTATCACGGCAGCAGGCAAAGTGTAGCCAGCTAAAACCGTGCTGCTGATGCAGTTCGCCAAAGCGCTCGATCAGTTTTTCCTGCAGGCTGTTGAACTGATCGCTACCCGCAGGGAGCACGCCAGCATTCAGCTGGTCTTCCAGCCACAGCCACTGGAAGAAAGCCGCTTCATACAGCGAAGTGGGGGTATCGGCGTTATTTTCCAGCAGCTTGGCCGGCGTTACACCGTCCCAGGCGAGATCCATTCTTGAGTAAAGTGACGGCTGGCCGCTTTTCCAGGATTCACGCACAAAATCCCAGGTGTGCTTCGGAATGCGGAACTTGGTCAGCAGTTCTTCACTGTTGACCACCAGTTCCACCGCCTGCAAACACATCTGATGAAGTTCGCTGGTCACATCTTCCAGTGACTCAATCTGCTGCAACGTGAACTGGTAATAGGCATCTTCACACCAGTACGGTTCCCCGTGCATGGTGTGAAAACGAAAACCATATTCCGTCGCTTTTTCCCGCCAGTCAGGGCGTTCAGCAATGGCAATACGTTTCATTGGCGATTAGCCCCCCATGCTGCGGTTGGTGCTGGTAGCACTGCTGCGCTGCATGGTGGCTTGCTTGGCAACGGACTCACCGAAGCCACCGCGGGTGACGGTGCTGGTGGTGGCCGGTTTTGGCGCCAGCGCTGTTTTAGGCACTGTCATGGTACGGCCCGAGGTTGCTGCGCCGAAGCTCTTGCCGCTGGCATCAACGAACTTGCCGTTGGCCGGGCTGGCTGGGTTCTTCGAGGAGAACAGCGGCTGCTGCTGCCCCATACCGCCACCCATCATACGGCCCATCATGTAACCGGCCATCAGTGGCATCCAGAAGCTTCCGCTGGACTGAGATTCCGCATTGGTAGTACCTACGCCCGCCTGAGCAGGAGCCTGCTGGCACTGACCTTCACCAAACTCTGCCACGCAGTCTTCACGGGTCGCATATTTCGGTGCGGTTTTGACCGCTTCTTCTTTGGCGCTATTAAACGCCGTAGTGCACTGTGCGCTCTTGCCTGGGTTAGCGGCCGAGCAGTCATCAGCGTTCTGATACATCGATACAGTTTCGTCGGCCTGTTCACATGCGGCCAGCATAAATACTGCACTCACCGCCAGTGCGACCGGCGTTAAATGGCGTGCACTCCAGCTTTTGCGAAAGGAGGCATGATTAATCTGTTTAGTCCGTTTCATCACTTTTCGTCCTGTGCCCAAAGGTAGTGCATAGGATAGGGGAACAGCGGTGAAAAATGAAGCGATGAAGCCTGACCTGGAGGGGATCTTTACGTAGCTATACGTTTGATTGTGAAGGGGCAGCGTTTGCTGCCCCTTGGGGAATTACTGACTGAATGGATTACTGTTGCCGCGGGTAGCCGATTTGTTGCTAACCGGCGTCGCTTTGCTGGCTGAACGGGGTTCAGCACTGTCCGCGTTGGCAGCTTGCTGTGCATTTTCCGGGGCGACGATTTCTGGCGAGGTGCCGACATCTTTGCCCAGATGATTGTTCAGCGTTTGCAGATCCTGCTCGTTCAGCGTACCCAGCGCAGATTTAATATTGAGCTGGTTAATCATGTAGCTGTAACGGGCATTCGCCAGCTGCTGCTTAGCGTTATACAGCGTGGTGGTGGCATCCAGCACGTCAACGATAGTACGGGTACCCACGGAGTAACCGGCTTCCATCGCATCCAGCGAGCTCTGTGCAGAGACAACCGCCTGCTTGTAAGCGTTAATGCTGCTGATCGAGGCGTTCACGTTGTTAAACGAGGAACGCACGGTCTGGATGGCGGAACGGTGTGCGCTTTCCAACTGCTCACTGGCGGCAACAAACGCATATTGCGCCTGTTTCACCTGGGAACTAACGGCACCGCCGCTGTACAGTGGCAGGTTGAAGCTCAGACCTACCTGGTTACTGCCTGTGATGTTGTCAGTGTTATTGGGACTGGAACGGTCGCCGCCATAACGGTTGTTGGATAAACCGGTTGAGGCCGTCAGATCCAACGTAGGCATATGGCCGGTTTCTGATGAACGAATCTGCTCACGCGCCAGGTCCTGAGACAGGCGTGCAGAAAGCAGCGACAGGTTGCGGCTTTCCGCTTCCTTCAGCAGGGCATTCACTGGCTGAGGTTTTTCCGTTTTAAACGCATCGACGTTCAGCGATGCCAGGCTTGGATAGTAATTGCCGGTCACCTGACGCAGTGTTTCTACCGCGTTATCGAGGTCGTTACGCGCGGAAACTTCGCTGGCCAGTACGCTGTCGTACTGGGAGCGTGCGTTCTGCACATCAGTGATGGCGACCAGACCCACGTTAAAACGCTGAGTGGTCTGATCCAGTTCACGGTAAATAGATTGCTTCTGGGCTTCGGTATACGACAATGTGTCGATCGCGTTCAACACATTGAAATAGGCGGTTGCGGTGTTCAGAATCAGGGTCTGTTGTGCCGTCTGATAAGTGACATCCTGGATGCCTGCCGTTTTTTCCTGCAGCGTCAGTGCACGCCATTTTGACATGTCAAAAATGGTCTGAGTCAGCTGTAACGACGCGCTTTTGGTGGTGCTATTGGTATCTCTGGCATCACGGTAGCCGCTGTTATAGGTATAGTCAGCGCCCAGGCCTAACTGTGGTAGCAGTGGGCTGCGGGATTCGTTAATTTTCTCAAAGGCAGCATCACGATCGGCGGCAGAGCTACGAAGGTCAGGATTTGATAAACGTGCCTGCTGATATACCTGCAGCAGGTTTTCAGCCTGGCTGGCAACACTGAAGCCGCCCAGGCTCAGACCGATGAGTAAAGGGAGCAGTTTGTTCATTTGCATTCCTTGTAGTGCAGCAAAATTGCTATGGTAGCGCTGACGTAGGCCAAAAATTATCGCCGATAATAGCAGAGAGTTCCGATAAGGTAAGTTGGCTGAAAGTGCCATCCTGCCTTAATTTACTCAAATAAGTCGTTAAGAACCAGACAACTGTCGGAATACTATTGCACTTTACGTTTTTGCCATCACTTAGCAGGAGACAGAGTTATGGATACTGGTCGTAAATACCCAGTGACTTTCACAAAAAACGATGTAGAAATTATTGCACGAGAGACGCTTTATCGCGGTTTTTTTTCGCTCGAACGCTATCGCTTTCGTCATCGCTTGTTTAATGGCGGTATGAGTGGTGAAGTGACGCGGGAAATTTTTGAGCGCGGTCACGCTGCCGTGCTGCTACCCTATGACCCGAAACGTGATGAAGTGGTGCTGATTGAGCAGATCCGTATTGCCGCTTACGATACCAGCGCGACGCCCTGGGTGCTTGAACTGGTGGCCGGGATGATCGAACCGGGAGAAACCCCGGAGGGTGTGGCGCGCAGAGAAGCTCTGGAAGAAGCCGGGCTAACGCCGGGTCGTATCAAGCCGATTAGCAATTACCTCTCTAGTGCGGGAGGCACCTCCGAGCGTCTGGCGGTGTTTGTCGGTGAAGTGGATGCCAGCGTGGCGCAGGGAAACCACGGCCTGGAGGAAGAGAATGAGGATATTCTTGTGCATGTGGTCAGCCGGAGTCAGGCTTATCAATGGGTGGAACAGGGGAAAATCGATAACGCTGCTGCTGTCATTGCTTTGCAATGGCTGGAGTTGCACCATAAACAGCTACGCCAAGAGTGGAATCCTGAATAATGAAACGTTATGTCCCCGACTTTCCTGAAATGATGCGTGTCTGCGAAACGAACTTTGCGCAGCTGCGGCGTTTATTGCCAAAGGAGGATCGGGTGGGTGAATCGATGGCGTATCAGGTGAACGGTGCCAGCTATCTCATAACCATTCAGGAGTCGACCCGTTACACCACGCTGGTGGAAATCAGGCAAACGGCCCCTGCGGTCAGTTACTGGAGCCTGCCTTCGATGTCCGTGCGGTTGTATCATGACGCGATGGTGGCGGAAGTGTGTTCCACTCAGCAGATCTATCGCTTTAAAGCACGCTATGATTATCCTAATAAAAAGCTGCATCAGCGTGATGAAAAGCACCAAATTAACCAATTTTTAGCGGACTGGTTGCGCTACTGTTTGTCCCACGGTGCGATAGCCGTTCCGGTATGTTGAAAACGCTGCAACAATTTTCAGATGTGTACCCAAATGAATGTATAAAGCAGGAAGCCGATGCGCCTGCGGCCTGAAACAGATGGGTATTACCTTAAGGACTTTGATTGGATAGCCTGTTAAAACTTCCTGTGGCGAGTGGGTCCAAAGTCAGGATTTTACAGATAACGGACACTCACCTTTTTGCAGGTAAACATGAAACGCTGCTAGGGGTAAATACCTGGGCCAGTTTTGATGCCGTGCTGGATGTTATCGCAGCGGATAAGCGTCACTACGATTTGATTGTCGCCACTGGCGATCTGGCACAGGACCACTCCGCTCTTGCCTATCAGCATTTCGCTGAGGGCATTGCTCGCCTGCCTGCCCCCTGCGTCTGGTTGCCTGGCAACCATGACTTCCAGCCAACCATGTTTACCACGCTGGCGGCCTCGACGATTGCCGACCAAAAACAGGTGCTGGTCGGGGATCACTGGCAAATTGTGTTGCTGGACAGTCAGGTCTTCGGTGTCCCGCACGGTGAACTGAGCGAGTACCAGTTGGAATGGCTTGAAAGTGTACTGGCAGCAGAGCCGCAGCGGCACACGTTGGTATTATTGCATCACCATCCGGTACCGTCTGGCTGTTCGTGGCTTGACCAACACAGTCTGCGTAATCCGCATATGCTGGATACGGTCCTGCGACGCTATCCGCAGGCGAGAAATTTGTTATGCGGGCATATCCATCAAGAACTCGACCTTGAATGGCAGGGGCGGCGTGTGCTGGCTTCACCTTCCACCTGCGTCCAGTTCAAACCACACTGTACCAACTTCACGATTGACGCTGAGTCTCCAGGCTGGCGCTGGCTGGACCTGTATGACGATGGTCGGCTCGACACTCAGGTGCAACGTCTGACCACGCGCATATTTAACCCGGATCTCGACTCAGAAGGATACTGACCGATGGCCACGCTGCTTTATCTGCATGGTTTTAACAGTTCGCCGCAGTCTGCCAAGGCAACGCAGTTTAAACAGTGGCTGGCAGAGCAACGTCCTGACATCACTCTGCATGTGCCCCAGCTTCCGGCATTCCCCTCCGAAGCTGCCGCGCTGCTGGAGACGTTTGTTATGCAGTCAGCGGGCGAGCCGCTGGGCATTATAGGCTCGTCGTTGGGCGGTTATTATGCCACCTGGCTGTCCCAATGTTTCACGCTGCCCGCCGTGGTGGTGAACCCAGCGGTACGCCCGTTTGAGCTGCTGGCTGATTACCTCGGCCACAACGAGAACCCATACACCGGTCAGCAATATGTGTTAGAGTCTCGCCATATTTACGATCTAAAAGTGATGCAAATTGACCCGTTAGAGTCACCAGACTTGCTCTGGTTACTGCAACAAACGGGTGATGAAGTGCTCGACTACCGCCAGGCCCTGGACTACTACAGCGCCTGCCGCCAAACGGTAGAAGAGGGCGGAAATCATGCTTTTATCGGATTCGAACGCCATTTCTCCGCGATGCTCGACTTCCTGGGTTTCCAGGAATGAGATAGCCGGAGTCTGGTCACTCATTTTTAGCCACCACCAATCAGATTGTTACGATGACTCAATCCAGCTACAACGCTGACTCCATTGAGGTTCTCAGCGGCCTTGAACCCGTGCGTCGCCGCCCGGGCATGTACACCGATACCGTGCGTCCTAACCACTTAGGCCAGGAAGTGATCGATAACAGCGTGGATGAAGCGCTGGCCGGTCACGCTAAACGCGTGGAAGTGATTCTGCACGCTGACCAGTCGTTGGAAGTGATCGACGACGGGCGCGGCATGCCGGTGGATATTCACCCCGAAGAGGGCGTGCCGGCCGTTGAGCTGATTTTCTGCCGCCTGCATGCCGGGGGCAAATTCTCCAATAAAAACTATCAGTTCTCAGGTGGCCTGCATGGCGTCGGGATCTCGGTGGTCAACGCCCTGTCAACACGTGTGGAAGTTACCGTTCGTCGTAACGGTGAAGTGTACGAGATGGCGTTTGAAAACGGCGATAAAGTGCAGGACCTGACGGTCACTGGCACCGTCGGCAAACGTAACACCGGCACCCGCGTACAGTTCTGGCCGGATGTCTCTTTCTTCGACAGTCCGCGTTTCTCGGTCTCACGTTTGAGCCATCTGCTGAAAGCGAAAGCGGTGCTGTGCCCGGGTGTTGAGATTGTCTTTAAAGACAAAGTGAACAACACCGAGCAGACCTGGTGCTACGCCGATGGTCTGACGGACTATTTGATGGAAGCGGTTAACGGCCTGCCAACCCTGCCAGAAAAAGCCTTTGTGGGGGCCTTCTCCGGTGATGTGGAAGCGGTGGACTGGGCGCTGCTGTGGTTGCCAGAAGGCGGCGAGCTGTTGACGGAAAGTTACGTTAACCTGATCCCGACCATGCAGGGCGGTACGCATGTTAACGGCCTGCGTCAGGGTCTGCTCGACGCGATGCGCGAGTTCTGCGAATACCGCAATATTCTGCCGCGCGGCGTGAAGCTGTCGGCGGAAGACATCTGGGATCGCTGCGCCTACGTGCTGTCGGTCAAAATGCAGGACCCGCAGTTTGCCGGGCAGACTAAAGAGCGTTTGTCATCCCGTCAGTGCGCGGCCTTCGTTTCAGGCGTGGTTAAAGATGCCTTCAGCCTGTGGCTGAACCAGAATATCCAGACAGCAGAAATGCTGGCAGAAATGGCGATTTCCAGCGCGCAGCGTCGCCTGCGTGCGGCGAAAAAAGTGGTGCGTAAAAAGCTGACCAGCGGACCGGCGCTGCCGGGTAAACTGGCGGACTGTTCTGCTCAGGATCTTAACCGTACCGAGCTGTTCCTGGTGGAAGGGGATTCGGCGGGCGGTTCTGCCAAGCAGGCTCGCGACCGTGAATATCAGGCGATCATGCCGCTGAAAGGTAAGATCCTCAATACGTGGGAAGTCTCCTCTGATGAGGTTCTGGCATCACAGGAAGTGCATGATATTTCAGTGGCGATCGGTATCGATCCTGACAGTGACGATCTGAGCCAGCTTCGCTACGGCAAGATCTGCATCCTTGCGGATGCGGACTCCGATGGTCTGCACATTGCCACGCTGTTGTGCGCGCTGTTTGTGCGCCACTTCAGCACGCTGGTGAAAAACGGTCACGTCTACGTTGCGATGCCGCCGCTGTACCGTATCGATCTCGGTAAAGAGGTCTATTACGCGCTGGATGAAGACGAGAAGGCCGGTATTCTTGAGCAGTTGAAGCGCAAGAAAGGCAAACCGAATGTGCAGCGATTCAAAGGTCTGGGTGAGATGAACCCGTTACAGCTGCGCGAAACCACGCTGGATCCCAACACGCGTCGTCTGGTGCAGCTCACCATCAGCGATGAGGATATTCAGCACACCATGGCTATCATGGACATGCTGTTGGCGAAGAAACGCTCCGAAGACCGCCGTAACTGGTTGCAGGAAAAAGGCGATATGGCTGAAATCGAAGTCTGATGTCAGTTGACCCTGGAGTTGAAGTTAAGCTGTTGAAAAAGAGAATTAATTTCCCAGTTTATTGAAAGGTGATCGCCGGGGGGCAGTTTTTTTAAACTGCCTTTTAAGCAAGGATGCTTTTGCCTCACGCTGAATGATCTGTCCCCAGGATGAAAGACAATCTGAAGATGTTTACTATTATTTGTAGACGACTGGTCTAATTGCTGTTAGCTTAACGACATGACTTGAGCAGATGAAGCCTTGTTACAACTACCATCTAGACGACTGGTCTAATTCAAGCATTTCAAACTGACAGGCAGGAGATTAAGATGAAGATTCTTATGGTGTTAACCTCACACGACCAGCTGGGCAATACCGGACGTAAAACTGGTTTCTGGCTTGAAGAGCTGGCAGCTCCCTACTACGCATTTAAAGATGCGGGCGCAGAAATTACGCTGGCCTCGCCAAAGGGCGGCAACCCGCCGTTAGATGCAAAAAGTAATGAGCCGGATTTTCAGACTGAACAGACCCACCGCTTTGAGGCCGATGCAGAAGCAACTGCCCAGCTTGCCGCCACGGTGCGTCTGGACAGCATTTCGCAAGACGGGTACGACGCGGTCTTTTATCCGGGCGGCCATGGCCCGCTGTGGGATCTGGCCGAAGATAAAAACTCTATCGCGCTGATTGAAGCCTTCCTCGCGGCAAACAAGCCTGTGGCACTGGTCTGCCATGCACCGGGCGTCCTTCGCCACGTTAAAACACCCGAAGGGCAACCGCTGGTGGCAGGCCGCAAAGTCACCGGCTTTACCAATAGTGAAGAGGACGCAGTGGGCCTGACTGACGTGGTGCCTTTCCTGGTGGAAGATGAATTGATTGCCAAAGGTGGAATTTATTCCAAAGGGGCGGACTGGAGTTCGTATGTCGTCAGCGATGGTCTGCTGATCACCGGACAAAATCCAACTTCATCAGCGGCAACGGCGGAACAACTGATCCGACAGCTGACCGAATAAACGGTGCTTACCTGGGGCAGCGATATTTAGCTGCCCCATATAGACGACTGGTCTAGTTTTTTGGTAACGTTAACCTATGACGACTTCAACTCAACATCATAGCAACGACATCCGCGACCATATCCTCGCCACAGGCCAACGTATCATGGCAGGCAAGGGTTTTTCGGCTGTCGGATTAAACGAAATACTCACTGATGCGGGTGTGCCCAAAGGTTCGTTTTATCACTACTTCAGCTCGAAAGAAGCATTTGGGGTAGCGATGCTGGCTCGTTATTTTGATGATTATCTGGCAGAAATTGATAGCACCCTGAGCCAGCCTGGTCTCAATATGGCGCAGCGGCTGATGAACTACTGGCGGCAATGGCGTGAATCACAATCGTTTTCGCATTGTCAGGGTAAGTGCCTTGCCGTGAAACTCGGGGCTGAAGTGGCCGATCTTTCTGACACTATGCGCGTGACACTTGAGTCAGGAACTTCAGGAATCATATCGCGCCTTGCGGAAGCGTTAGAGGCCGGTGTCGCCGAGGGTTCTCTGACTATCGATGATCATCCCACCAACGTGGCGGAAAACCTTTATCAGCTTTGGTTGGGTGCCAGCGTGATGGTCAAAATTGTGCGCAATACAGGCCCGTTTGATTCAGCCATGCGCCTGACGCAGAAAATTATTCGCATCGCTCCTTAACGAGGATTAACGGATGCGGCCTTGTGACAGAGGGTTATGTTGAGCATTCACAGCCTGTTGGCGCACCATTTTGATAGCTAAAACTGCTTTTAAGAAAGAAAGAGTAAGGGGAATGTTGATTGAGGGTGTACTATACGCGTCCAAACAACACAGGAAATATTTATGGCTTATAATCAAAAACAACCTAAATCCAACGGCTTCCTCATCTCCATCGCATGTCCTAAATGCAGTAAAAATTCCGACCACAGTGCTCCAAGAGTTCATAAGAACAAAAATCTTCTTTGCCCATTCTGCAGTGTTCTTTTTACCCCTTCTGAAAGTAAAATCTAATCATCTGCTTTGCTGACGCTTGATCGGATTGTTTCCGTATTCACGCCCGGTAATGCCGTAAACGCATAAAAATGTCAACCTGCGCCAGGACTCGTGATGATTCTGTTAGTATTGTGAGTGTCATCTTTCCAGCAGGTTGAACTATTGAAAATCACCCTTGAAGAGCTTCGTGCGTGGGTTGTTGTGGTCGATACCGGTTCGATCACTGCCGCCGCAGAGCAGCTTAACCAGACCACGTCCGGTATCAGCCGCGCCCTCAGTCGGCTGGAAAGCAAGCTGCAAACCACGTTGCTGCACCGCACCACTCGCCGTATCGCACTGACTGAAGAAGGGCAGATCTTTCTTGAGCACGCGCGGCAGATCATTCGTTCAGTCGAAACCGCCGAAGAGCAGATCGCTCAGCGGCGTGAGATCCCGTCTGGCCGGCTGCGCGTCAATGCCGCCACGCCGTTTATGCTGCATGTGATTGTGCCGCTGATGCCGGAGTTTTCACGCCGTTATCCGCTGATCCAGCTGGAGCTGAATACTGATGAAGTGGTGATCGATCTGCTGGAACAGCAGACGGATATCGCGATCCGTATTGGCGAGCTGCGCGATTCCACGATGCATGCTCGCGCGCTGGGGTGCAGCAGGCTGCGGCTGATGGCCAGCCCGGGCTATCTGGAGGAGCATGGTGTACCGCAAAGCGTGGCCGATATGGTCGAGAACCATCGGTTACTGGGCTTCTGCAATCTTGACCAGCACAATATCTGGCCGGTATGGCGGGTGGAGGGGGAGCTTTTACAGATTAAACCAACGGTGATGGCATCAAGTGGGGAAACGCTGCGCCAGCTGGCGGTGAACGGCATGGGTATTACCCGCGTGTCGGATTTTCTCAGCCGTGAGGATCTGGCTTCCGGTCGGCTGGTGCCGGTTCTGGAGGCTGAAACGCGTGAGATGCACCACCCGATTCATGCTGTGTACTACCGTAACAGCACGCTGTCGGCGCGGATCAGCTGTTTCCTGGATTTTCTCAGTGAGCAGTTTGCCAGCAAGACGTTGTTATAAGGCAAAAAGCAGGGGCTGACCTTCTGTTCCGATCAGCCCGCGTGTCTTTACAGTGCCGGTTCCAGCACAAAGATCTTCACATCCACCACATCGTTTTTAATCGCGGTACGGTGTGCTTCCATATGGGCAGCCTGCTGATGCTGCTCAAGATGGCGCAGTGAGTCCCAGTGCTCCACCATAAAGATCGAGTCCGGTGAGTACTGCTTCCACGGTACCTGGGCTTTATGGTCAATCAGCGCCTGATAACTGCCGCAGCCTTCCTCATCCAGAACGACAGGCGTCAGCGTTTCTATCGCTTGTAAAACGGCAGTACGTCGGCCTGGCTTGATACAAATTTCAGCGATCACGGTCAGCATACTGTTTCCTTTTACTCGAGGTGTGTACCTTTAGTTAAGCAAAGATCGCGTTCAGATGAGTCCGATAGCGTGCAATATCGCCGTCAATATCCGGCTGTTTGATCACATCGTTGCAGATAAAGGTCGGTAAACCGTCCATACCCAGGAACTGGTTTGCTTTGTGGAAGTGCAGATACACGCCATCAACGCCCACGCCTTCAAAGAACTGTTCCGGATCGGTGAACGCCTGTAACGGGGCGTTCCAGGTCAGCGACAGCATATAGGTTTTACCCTGTAACAGGCCGCCAGAGCCATATTTTTTGGCTGCATCAGAGCGGGTACGGCCATCGCTGGCGTACAGTTTGCCGTGGCCTTCGGTAAATACTTCATCGATATATTTTTTTAGCGTCCACGGCTCGCCCATCCACCAGCCTGGCATCTGGTAAATAATGGTATCGGCAGCGAGGTATTTTTCGATTTCTTCAGCGACTACGTAACCGTCGTCGAGTACGGTAACATCGACCTGATGACCCGCGTCACGCAGGAAGCTGGCGGCCACGTTAGTCAGCGTGTGGTTCAGTTCGCCTTTTGAATGAGCGAAGGCTTTCCCGGCATCAATAATCAGAATCTGGCTCATAAATTTTTCTCAGCTGTGTGCAATTTCGGAGAGTGTATCTGACGACAGGGGTGAGAAAAATGGGGTATGGATCACAATACTATTGCGTTTTAAGCAACAATACGCGGCACTGATAATAACAATGAGAGAACTATGATGATGAAAATCGGGGCTGTGGCCCTTCTGTTGGTAGCGGGAAGCGCCAGCGCGCAATCGCATCTTGACCGTGCCATGCAGAGTAAAACGCTGGTGGTGTGTACCACGGGAGACTACAAGCCTTATACCTATCTGCGTGCGGATGGCGGCTATGAAGGCATTGATATTTCGCTGGTGCAGTCGTTGGCAAAAAGCCTGGGCGCCGAGGTGAAGTGGGTCCCCACCACCTGGAAAACCCTGACACCTGACTTTATCGGCAAGCAGTGTGACATCGCTCTGGGCGGTGTTTCAGTGACACTGAAGCGTCAGCAGACGGCGTGGTTTGCGGAACCGCTGGATACCGACGGGAAAATCCCGCTGGTGCGCTGCGCGGATAAGAAGAAATACCACACCGTTGAACAGATGAATAAACCGTCGGTGCGTCTGATTGAACCGGCGGGCGGCACCAATGAAGCCTTTGTGCATGCTTATCTGCCCGAGGCCAACCTGACGTTGTTTCACGATAACGTGACGATTTTCCAGCAGCTGGTGGATAAGAAAGCGGACGTGATGATCACCGATGCGTCGGAAGCCCAGTATCAGCAGAAGCGCTATCCGTCGCTGTGTGCGATTAACCCGGACAAGCCGTTACAGTACGGTGAGAAGGCGTGGATGCTGCCACGTGATGATATCAGCTGGAAGATGTACGTTGACCAGTGGCTGCACTTGAGTAAAGCCACTGGGGAATACCAGCAGGTTGTGAAGCAGTGGTTGGCGGGGAAATAACGCATCAGGGGCGGGCATGCCCGACCCCTACACCGTCCGTAGGGGCCAGGCATGCCTGGCCCTTAAAACAGCGGCCCAGACCAAAGACCCACCCTAACGATATAAATCCGCTTTGCCCGTCGAACCAAACAGCGACATCTTATAAGCAATCACCTCTTTTGCCGCCTTGATCGGCTCAGGGTAGATCACATTCGGATCCCACCAGGTTTCGCGGCTCAGAATCTCACGGGCTTTGGCAAAGTAGGCATACTTCATATCACTGGAGATATTGATCTTACCGACACCCAGTGTCACCGACTCCGCGATCTCCGCATCCGGGTTGGCCGATCCGCCGTGCAGCACCAGTGGAATCGACACGCGCTGTGAGATCTCGCGCAGGATATGCATTTGCAGCTCCGGCTTCATATCTTTTGGATAAATACCGTGCGCGGTGCCGATGGCGACCGCCAGCGTATCCACGCCGGTGCGGGCAACAAAGTCCTCTGCCTGATCAGGATCGGTATAAATCACCTTACTGACCCCGCCCTCCACTGACGTGCCGGTATCCCCAATGGTGCCCAGCTCACCTTCCACAGAGATCCCCACCGCATGGGCCAGCTTCACCACTTCCTGCGTCAGCGCCACGTTCTCTTCATACGGCAGCAGCGATCCATCAATCATCACTGAGGTAAACCCGCACTGAATGGCGCGCTGGACGTGCTCAACCGATGCGCCGTGATCAAGGTGGATAACAAAAGGAATGCGGCTGCGCAGGGTGCGTTCACGCACATAGCCGAAGAACTCATCGGTCACGAACTCCAGTTCGCTGGGGTGGATGGAGATAATCGCCGGGCTGTTGCTGGCCTCTGCCTGCTCGACGACGGCGCGGATAAAGCAGCTGTCGGCAACGTTAAAGGCACCAATGGCGAAGCGATTTTCACGGGTTGGTTTTAACAGTTCGTGCATTGACATCAACATGGTTGTACTCCCTCAGAGTCAGATTTTAGGCAAAACTTTCCTGCATCAGTGACGGGTCACTGACGGAACGCAGGGTGAACGGAATCGGATCGGGCGTTACGCTTTACCCACGGCGCCAGACCAGTTGAGATACTCAGTAACGACTTCGCGACAGGCGGATTCCATCACCGCCATCAGATCGGGCAGCTCCGCCTTAGGGTGCTGTTTTAAGGCTTGTTGCAGTGCGCTTTTTCCGGCTTCAAACACCGCCGCACCAACGTTAATCTTTGCCACACCATGCTGGCTGACGCGGCGAATATCTTCCGCTTTGGTGCCGCTGCCGCCATGCAGGGCCAGCGGTAACGGTGAAGCGCGATGCAGCTCCTCCAGCCGGGTGAAATCAATCGCGGGTGTCACACCCGGCGGATAGATGCCGTGTGCCGTACCGACGGATACCGCCAGCAGGTCAATATCGGTCTGTGCGATAAACGGCATCACATCGGCCACCTGGGTCATCTTCACGCTGGCATCCTGCAGGTCATAGACCGGCGCATCAGCAATATGGCCCAGCTCGCCCTCCACGCAAACCCCTGCAGTGTGGGCCATCTGTACCACCTGCTGAGTCTGGCGGATGTTCTCCTCCAGCGGAAAAGCGGAGGCGTCAATCATCAGCCCGGTAAACCCGGCGCGGAAGCACTGACCAATCAGCGTAAAGTCACTGCCGTGGTCAAGACTGAGGGCCACCGGCACGTTGGCCTGCTCTGCCAGCGCCCTGACCAGCGGCAGCGCGACTGCTGGTGGGAAGTGTTCGCAGTGCCCCTGATAGATATTCAGGATAATCGGGGCGCGCTGTGCGCTGGCGGCGCTGATGGCCGCACGGGCGCTCTCCAGATTGAAGCAGTTAATGGCTAAGACCGCGTACTGTCGCTGAAAGGCATCGGCAATCACGGCTTTCATTGAGGCGTACATAACAACTCCTTATTCCAGGGTGAATTTAATGTCTTCGTCGCGCATGCTGCCATCGTCGACATCGTTAAACTCTTCATCCGCTTCGGTCACGCGTTTCTTAATGACTGACAGCATCACGCCGCAGATCACCGTGCCGATCCCCAGGGCCAGGCAGAACATCACGGGTTTGGTAAACAGCGGCACCACAAACATCCCGCCGTGCGGCACAGGCGCCTCTACGCCCCAGACCATAATCAGCCCGCCTGCGATGGCGGAGGCCACCACACAGCTGCCAACCACACGGAACAGGTCACGGGCGGCAATGGGGATCACCCCTTCGGTGATCATGCAGATGCCCATCGGGAAGGCGGCTTTCAGGGCCTCTTTTTCTGCGCGGGTGTATTTATTGCGCGTCAGCAGGAAGGAGAGGGTGATACCAAACGGCGGGATCATTGAGCCGACAAACTTCACCGCTTCCGGGCCATAGATGCCATCAACCAGCATGCCGTCAGCAAACAGGGACATGGTTTTATTCACCGGCCCGCCGAAGTCAAAGGTGGCCATGGCACCGAGGATCGCTCCCATCAGGAACTTCGATCCGCCCTGCATCGACTCCAGCAGATGGATCAGCGCTTTCTGCAACCAGATGATCGGCTGGCCGATGAACGTCATCATCAGCAACCCGGCGATCACGGTACTGAGCACCGGCAGGATCATCACCGGCATCAGCCCCTGCATAGACGTGGGCAGCCTGATGCTGCGTTTCAGCAGCAGCACGGTGTAGCCCACCAGGAAGCCGCCGAGAATGCCGCCGATAAACCCGGTGCCGATCTGGCCGCAGATAAAACCCACGATCAGACCGGGTGCAAAGCCGGGGCGATCGGCAATTGACCAGGCGATCGCCGCAGAAATCAGCGGCACGATCAGCCCCATTCCCCAGCCGCCGATCTGATTCAGCATCCAGGCCACGCTGCCGGTCTGTTTACCGACGTCCGGGCCGCCGATCACCTGGCCTAGCGCAATGCAGATCCCGGCGGCGACGATCAACGGGATCATCCATGAGATACCGGTCAGCAGATGCCCCTTAATCTCTTGCCCCAGTTTGTTTGATTGAGTGTTCATCGTGATTTCCCCGTGAGAGTGCTCAGGCACGTGCTAACGAATCGGCCACTTTTTCCAGGAACTTCACCGGGGATTTGATCACGACATCGGTTTTCACCCGCACCACCGGTTTACCTTTAAAACGCTCCTCGCCGTTGATTTTGATATCGACGGCCAGGATCACTACGTCAGCCGCGGCAATGTCTGCCGCATTCAGGGCATTCTCGGTGCCGATGGTGCCCTGGGTTTCCACCAGGATGTCGAAGTTGAGCGCTTTCGCGCCCTTAATCAGTTTTTCGCGCGCGATGTAGGTATGCGCGATGCCTGCCGTGCAGGCGGCCACACAAACAATTTTCATGGTAAGCCTCGTCTTCAGTGTTAACAGAGGTCTGTTTCCGCGTACTGGCTGAACAGTTGGATAATGCTGTCTGCATCCTGCTCTTGTAACAGTTGGGCAATCACATCATCATCCGCCAGGGCACAGGCCACCTGAGACAACAGACGAATATGTGTGGTGTTTTGATCTTCCATACGGACCGCAAATAAAATAATGCAGCGCACTTCACTGCCATCGAGCGTTTCCCACGGAATATCGGCGCGGGTCCGGCCAATCGCCAGCGTGGTCTGTTTTACTGCCAGCGACTTGCCGTGTGGAATAGCAATATGATTCTCGAATCCGGTCGAGCCTTCGGCTTCACGTAACCAGACGTCGTGAATAAAGTCCTCTTTCGAGGTCAGGGCACCGTCCTCATACAGCAAATCGGTCAGTTCGCGTATCGCTTCATCTTTCGTGCTGGCGTTCATGTTTAATTTGACGCGCCGGGCGCTGAGAATTTTATTGATATCCATTTGCAGACCTCTTAAGAGCAAGTTGAAAAGGCGTGTTCGGGTGCCTTGATACGATCGGATGCCTGCATCAATTTGCTGGCGATGACCTTCTCGGTGACGCGTTTAATATCGTCGTCGTTAAAAAAGGCCGACACGTAGACCACCGGAAGCGGCTGGTCGGCCAGATGAATCGTGGAGATCACCAGTTCAATATCCTGCTGCTGGCAACACTGGTTCATGGTGCTGGCCGAGACGACGCCAGCGATGACCCAGTCAGGGAAGGCGCGCAGAATGCGGCTCTTCAGCAGGTGCGACGTGCCCACACCGCTTGAACAGACAATCAGGATGCGTTTGTGAGCAATCTGGCGCTCCAGTGCCGCCTGAAAATGCACGGTCAGATAACCCACTTCATCATCGGCAATCTCCGGTAATTTAAAGCGCTGGCACAGTTGCGACACTGCATGTCCGGTCAACTGATAAATATCGGCCAGCTCTTTTTTTATATCTTCCAGTAACGGATTGCGGATGCGTATTTGATATTTAAGTCGGTTAAGTAACGGCTTAATATGCACCAGCAACCCTTCATGCAGCAGACGGTCGCTGCTCAGGTCAATATTAATCACGGCAGAAAAGGTGGCGATTAAATCCAGCGTTAAATGGCGCGACTCACTATTGGATAACTGACAATACAACGGAGGGTTATCCTCATTTTCCTCGACCACAATGCCAGAGGAAATGATATATTGATAAACAAACCAGACTTCATCACAAGGTAGTTGATTATTAATTCTGATTTCAACCTGATTAATCATTTCCTGTGCGATAGCGAAAATAATTTCGTCCGGTTTTTGGCTGATGTTTTCTTCGCTCAGAATAAGCGGGTTACCCAGCGCCATGCGGTGCATCATAATTAAAATATGGGTGAAAAGATTAATATAATAAGGTTCACCCAGGGGATAGGTTAACTGGCGTTCCATCTGCTCCAGGATTTGCTGAACAAACAGCACATCCTCTTCACCAAAATAGTGCGTCAGGGCTTTATAACTTCCGGGATCCAGACGTGAATGATTGACCGTCCCCGGGTCCTGGAAATTCATTACATCATTAATCAGTGAGGCCATCGCCTGGCGAATATGATTTTCGCTGCCTTCAATATGCGTACCGCTCTGACTGCGGACCAGTGCCAGGCCGAGTGGGGCAATCCAGCTTTCAATGATCTTCAGGTCATTGACGATAGAGGCGCTACTGATGAAGTAGCGTTCAGACAGCTTGCTGATGGAGGTTTCCCGCGGGGTATCGCTCAGAAGTTGAGACGCAATTTTTACCCGGCGTGAATTATTGGCCAGCGCCTCAGCACCGCCTTCTTCTGGTGTTATCAGTTGCTCCAGCAGCATTAAACGCTGGCTGTCATCGGCAATCAGCATAATACCAATGCCAACCTTTTTATCTGTAGTGATATTCCACTCGGTTAACAGTGTTTCGATAAACTGGATATCGCGATGTACCGTTTTTTCTGACACGGCCAGCAGGCTGGCCATATTTTTAACCGGAACATACTCCTGATGTTGCAGAAGATACTTCAGCAATTTGTGTTGTCGAGAGGTTAGTAGTTGCATCAGATCACCCTTGAATCCCCTTGATATTTGACATGCCAGCGGTGTTTGCTGTCGTGCTGTTACGTCAATGACTTTGGGTATTATGTTTTAATTATTCACCCTTTCGGGTCGGATTTATCTTGTGCTGACTGAGTGAGATTAAATCTAGTTGCTGTCGGGGATGTGGGCAATACTAAAGCGTGTCCCTGTGCGGGACAAAATTAAAACAGCAGAATGCGGGATTATTATTTGGGAGAGGGATCACATTAATGAATGGGTGAATAAGTGTGATCTTGTTCTCATATTATTAGTTTTATTCCTCCGGGCTGGGGAATATTCATTTCTCCCTTAGTGCAGGACAATTTGTTGCTGTCACTCGTGCTGAACCATTGATCCCTGTGACAGACCCTTATCAGATAAGGTACTATCCTCGCCAAACTTACCGCTGTGTGGTGCGGAGTTGGCAGGCCCTTAACGCGCCGCGATGTGAGGAAAAGAGAATAATGACTGATCTGACGCAGGATGGTGCAGAGCGCCTTGCCCTGCATACCTTTACTGAGAATGCGTACCTTAACTACTCCATGTACGTCATCATGGATCGTGCGCTTCCTTATATTGGCGATGGCCTCAAGCCCGTTCAGCGCCGCATTGTGTATGCGATGTCAGAACTGGGATTGAGCAACAACGCTAAGTTCAAAAAATCTGCTCGTACCGTCGGTGATGTGCTGGGTAAATACCATCCGCACGGTGACAGCGCCTGCTATGAAGCGATGGTGTTGATGGCGCAGCCGTTCTCCTACCGTTACCCGCTGGTTGATGGCCAGGGGAACTGGGGGGCACCGGACGATCCCAAATCTTTCGCCGCGATGCGTTACACCGAGTCACGTTTGTCAAAGTATGCCGAAGTGCTGCTGGGCGAGCTCGGGCAGGGCACCGTTGACTACGTACCCAACTTTGACGGCACCATGCAGGAACCGTCGATGCTGCCGGCGCGCCTGCCGAACATTTTGCTCAATGGCACCACCGGGATTGCCGTGGGCATGGCAACCGACATTCCACCGCATAACCTGCGTGAAGTCGCCAAAGCTGCCATTACACTGATCGACAGCCCGAAAACCACGCTGGATGACCTGCTCGATATCGTTCAGGGGCCGGATTATCCGACGGAAGCGGAGATCATTACCCCGCGCAACGAAATACGTAAAATCTACCAGAGCGGTCGTGGCTCGGTGCGTATGCGTGCGGTATGGAAGAAAGAAGACGGTGACGTGGTTATTACGGCGCTGCCGCATCAGGTATCCGGCGCGCGCGTACTGGAGCAGATTGCTGCGCAGATGCGTAACAAAAAGCTGCCGATGGTCGAAGATCTGCGCGATGAATCGAACCACGAAAACCCGACGCGTCTGGTGATTGTGCCGCGTTCCAACCGTGTGGATATGGAACAGGTGATGAACCACCTGTTTGCGACCACCGATCTTGAACGCAGCTACCGCATTAACCTGAACATGATCGGCCTGGATAACCGCCCGGCGGTGAAAAACCTGCTGGAAATTCTCAATGAATGGCTGGTGTTCCGTCGTGATACGGTGCGCCGCCGTCTGAACTTCCGTCTGGAAAAAGTGCAGAAACGTCTGCATATCCTTGCTGGTTTGCTGGTGGCGTTCCTCAATATCGACGACGTCATCCATATCATTCGTACGGAAGATGAACCGAAGCCGGTATTAATGTCGCGTTTCGACATCACTGAAATCCAGGCTGAATCCATCCTCGAGCTGAAACTCCGCCATCTCGCCAAACTGGAAGAGATGAAAATTCGCGGGGAGCAGGATGAGCTGGAAAAAGAGCAGGCCTATCTGCAAGGGCTTCTGGCCTCTGAACGCAAAATGAATACCCTGCTGAAGAAAGAGTTGCAGGCAGACAGCGATGCGTATGGCGATGATCGTCGTTCACCGCTGCGTGAGCGCGAAGAAGCAAAAGCCATCAGCGAAAGTGAGCTGGTGCCGTCCGAACCCGTGACGATCGTCCTGTCACAAAGCGGCTGGGTGCGCAGCGCCAAAGGCCATGATATTGACCCAACGGGCCTCAGCTACAAAGCGGGTGACAGCTTCCGTGCTGCCGCTCGTGGCAAGAGTAACCAGCCGGTGGCCTTTATCGACTCCACCGGGCGCAGCTATGCGCTCGATCCGATCACACTGCCATCGGCGCGTGGTCAGGGTGAGCCGCTGACGGGTAAACTGACACCGCCACCGGGCGCCGTTATTGAACAGGTGCTGATGGAGGAGGACGATCAGAAACTGCTGATGGCGTCCGATGCGGGCTATGGTTTCGTCTGTACCTTTAGCGACCTGGTGTCACGTAACCGTGCCGGTAAAGCGCTGCTGACCCTGCCGTCAAATGCCAAAGTGATGACGCCAATGGCGATCCACAGCAATGACGATCTGCTGCTGGCCATTACTGCTGCCGGACGTATGTTGATGTTCCCGGTGGGTGACCTGCCGCAGCTGTCGAAAGGGAAGGGGAATAAAATTGTCTCCATCCCGTCGGCTCAGGCAGCCTCCGGTGAGGATAAACTGGCCTGGTTGCTGTTGCTGACACCACAAAGTGATATTACGCTGCATGTGGGTAAACGTAAGCTGACGCTGAAAGCGGCCGATCTGCAAAAGTTCCGTGCCGAGCGTGGGCGTCGTGGCACGCTGTTGCCGCGTGGCTTGCAGCGCATTGATCGGGTCGACGTTGACGGCCCGGTGCGTGCAGCCCCAACGGATGACAGCGAGGAGTAATTCGCTCGTCTGGCCCGATCGTCATTGACGGGCCAGCTCGGCGATTATTTCCCAAAAAATATAATAAGCATGAGTGCGCATGGACCTGTCCGGTGTGTGACCTGTAAGTAAAAACGAGGTAGTGATGCTTTCTCTTCTACGTATCATCATCGTGGTGATGTATTCGATCCTGTTGTGTGTGTTTGGCTGTATCTACTGTTGTCTGTTCAGGCCGCGCGATCCGCGCCATGTCGCTACCTTTGGTCATCTGTTTGGTCGTCTGGCACCGATATTCGGTCTGAAGGTGGAGCTGCGCAAGCCAGAGGGCGCTGAAAACTACCCGAACGCGATTTATATCTGTAACCATCAGAACAATTACGACATGATCACGGCGGCCAGCATGGTGCAGCCAACAACGGTCACTGTCGGTAAGCGCAGCCTGCTGTGGGTGCCTTTCTTTGGTCTGCTCTACTGGCTGACAGGTAACCTGCTGATTGACCGTGATAACCGCGCCAAAGCACACGGTACTATTGGTGAACTGGTGGATCAGTTTAAACGTAAAAGGATCTCCTTCCTGATGTTCCCGGAAGGGACACGCAGCCGCGGTCGTGGCCTGCTGCCATTCAAGACGGGTGCCTTCCATGCGGCGGTTGCGGCTGGTGTGCCCATTATTCCGATCGTGGTGTCGAATATTCACGGCAAAATCGAACTGAACCGGTTGAAGAACGGGCTGGCGATTGTTGAAATGCTGCCGCCGGTTGATACCCAGGCCTTTGCCGAGCAGTCCGTGCGCAAGCTGGCGACACACTGTCGTGAACTGATGTCGGCGAAGCTGGATGAGTTAAATGCCGAAGTCGCTGCACGCGAAGCGTCAGGTAAGCTATAAGTTAACGGAGTGGCCGGTGATCCGGCCACGCTGTCCTCTCTTTACGACAGCACATCACGCGGAAACACAGCCCGCGCATAATGATAAAAAATGGAATAGCGTCGCTGCGGCGGCCGTTTTGACTTACGGAGTGGGTATGTCCTTCAGTCGTCGTCAGTTTATTCAAGCCTCAGGCATTGCCCTCTGTGCTTCCACTCTTCCCTTACGTGCCCGTGCTGCGGGTGCCGGGCAGGGCAATCCGTTGCCGGTCCCGCCACTGATCGAGTCACGTCGCGGGCAGCCGCTGTTCCTGACGTTGCAACGCAGCCATTGGGCCTTTAACGGCAGCAATAAAGTGCCGGTATGGGGAATGAATGGTCTTTATCTTGGCCCAACGGTACGCGTCTGGAACGGGGATGACGTCAAGCTGATCTACAGCAACCGTCTGAATGAACCGGTGTCGATGACGGTGAGCGGCCTGCAGGTGCCGGGTGTGCTGATGGGCGGCGCGGCGCGTATGATGTCGCCGGGTGTTGACTGGGCGCCGGTGGTGCCGATCCGTCAGGCGGCCTCCACCTGCTGGTATCATGCCAACACGCCTAATCGCATGGCTCCGCACGTCTACAACGGCCTGGCCGGGATGTGGCTGGTCGAGGATGAAGTGAGTAAGTCCTTGCCTATCCCCAACCACTACGGTGTGGACGATTTTCCACTGATTATTCAGGACAAGCGGCTGGATAATTTTGGTGCACCGGAGTATGACCCACCGGGTAATGGCGGGTTTATTGGCGATACGCTGTTGGTGAATGGCGTACAGAATCCGTTTCTCGAAGTCTCCCGAGGCTGGGTGCGTTTGCGTCTGCTGAATGCTTCTAACGCTCGCCGCTATCAGCTGCGCATGAGTGACAGCCGCCCGTTTAATGTGATTGCCAGCGATCAGGGCTTCCTGCCCGCACCCGTAGCGGTTGAACAGCTGTCGCTGGCGCCTGGCGAACGACGTGAAATCCTTGTTGATATGTCCCAGGGCGATGAAGTCTCGATTACCGCCGGGGAAGCCGCCGGGATTGTCGACCGTCTGCGCGGTTTCTTTGAACCTTCTTCCATTCTGACCTCAACGCTGATCCTGACCCTGCGCCCGACCGGGCTGCTGCCGTTAGTGACGGATAACTTACCGATGCGTCTGCTGGCCGATCAGATGATCGAGGGTGCTGTCAGCCGCACGCGCGAGTTCCGTTTGGGGGATTCAATGCCCGGCATTAACGGCGCGCTGTGGGATATGACACGCATTGACGTGCAGGCACAGCAGGGCAGTTTTGAGCGCTGGGTTATTCATGCTGATATGCCGCAGTCGTTCCATATTCAGGGCGTGATGTTCCTGATCAAGAGCGTGAATGGCGCACAGCCGATGGCAGAAGATCGCGGCTGGAAAGATACACTGTGGGTGGATGGCGACGTCGAGCTGTTTGTCTCCTTTACTCAGGCATCATCAGAGCATTTCCCGTTTACCTATTACAGCCAGACGCTGGAGATGGCGGATCGTGGCACGGCGGGGCAGCTGGCGGTGAATCCCGCCGTTCAGGTCGGGCAAGGTAGTTTTTAACGTTTCGCGCTTTTGTAGGGGCGAGGCATGCCTCGCCCGTGACAGATAATACGAAATGACGGAATACTAATTCAATTCATCCGGGTCCGGCCCCAGTCGATTACCCTGATCCAGCGCGGCAATCTCACTGATCTCCGTTTTTTGCAGGCGGAAATCGAACACCTTGAAATTCTCCTCAATACGCGACGGCGTGACCGATTTCGGGATCACCACCAGCCCACTGTCCAGATGCCAGCGGATGACAATCTGCGCCGGGGTTTTGTCGTACTTTTTCGCCAGCTGTTTAATCACATCCTGATCGAATACGCCTTTACCGCCCTGTGCCAGCGGGCTCCAGGATTCGGTCTGAATCTGATGCAGCGCATTCCACGCATGCAGGGTGCGCTGTTGCAGCATCGGGTGCAGTTCAACCTGGTTAATCACCGGGCTGACCCCTGTCTCATCCAGCAGGCGCTTCAGGTGTGGCTCGTTGAAATTACACACGCCAATACTTTTGGTCAGCCCCTGCTTTTGCAGCTCAATCATCGCCTGCCAGGCCGCAACAAAGTTGTTCTTCCCCGGGCAAGGCCAGTGCATCAGATAGAGATCGACGCTCTCCAGCTGCAATTTTTTCAGGCTGGTTTCCAGCGCCTGTGGGGCGTTGAGCTGATCGTCATTCCACAGTTTGGTGGTCACGAAGATATCATCGCGGGCGACATCGGTTTCCTGTAATGCCTGGCCAATGCCTTCCTCATTTTTATAAATTGCAGCGGTATCAATGGAACGATAACCCACGGATAACGCCTTAACGGCGGCGGCCCGAGCCTCATCAATGCTGGCCTGCCAGACACCCAGTCCGAGCTGCGGCATCATATTGCCATCGTGCAGTTTAATGATTGGTTGATCTGCCATGTTATCTCCTTATCAGCGAGTGAACCGGTGCGCGGGCACCGGTTGATGGCTCTAAGTCTAGTTGATACACAGACAACGGGAGGGGATTAACGGGCATCCAGATAAATCTGACGGCTGACGTCCAGCGTGATGTCCTGGCGTTCACCCAGCGCGGTCAGGCCTTTTTCTTCCAGTTTCTTGAGCAGTTGCGGAATGGAAGAACCGTCGAGCTGGTAGTCGCTAAAGCGCGTCGGTACACCCATCTGCTCGAAGAAGCTGCGGGTGGCGGCAATCGCGCCATCGATACGTTGATCATCACTGCCATCGTGCAGGCCCCAGATGCGGGCGGCGAACTGCAACAGTTTCTCACGCTTGGTATCACGCTTAATGTTCATCAACGAAGGCAGCACAATGGCCAGTGTCTGTGCATGATCCAGCCCGTGCAGCGCGGTCAGTTCGTGGCCGAGCATATGGGTCGCCCAGTCCTGCGGCACCCCGGCACCAATCAGGCCATTCAGGGCCATGGTGGCGCTCCACATCACATTGGCGCGCACCGCGTAATTTTCCGGCTCGGCCAGGGCTTTCGGGCCTTCTTCCATCAGCGTCAGCAGCAGGCCTTCGGCAAAACGATCCTGCACCCGGGCATCGACCGGATAAGTCAGGTACTGCTCGATGGTATGCACAAAGGCATCGACCACGCCGTTGGCAATCTGGCGCGGTGGCAGGCTGTAGGTATACACCGGGTCGAGTACGGCGAAGCGCGGGAACACATGATTATTGCGAAATGCCTGTTTGTCGTGGGTGGAACGGCGGGTGATCACTGCGCTGCGGTTCGATTCCGATCCGGTTGCAGGCAGTGTGAGCACCGAGCCAATCGGCAGCGCTTTATGGATCTCCGCGCCGCCGGTTTGCAGGATGTGCCACGGATCTTGCGGGTAGAAAGCAGCAGCGGCGATAAATTTAGTGCCGTCCAGCACCGAACCGCCGCCCACCGCCAGCAGGAAGGTGATGTTTTCACGTTTAACCACGTCAACGGCCTGCATCAGCGTTTCGAAGCTGGGGTTCGGTTCAATACCGCCAAATTCCTGTACGTCAAAGCCTTCAAGCGCACTGTACACCTGGTCCATCACGCCATTTTTCTTCACGCTGCCGCCGCCGAAGGTGATCAGCACTTTGCTGTTAGCAGGAATTTCAGCGGCTAAATGGGCGATCTGCCCCTGACCAAACAGAATACGGGTGGGAGTATGCAGTAAAAAATTATTCATCGATGACAGTCCTGGTGAGTGGGGCATTGTCTGAAGAGTCGCTTCAATTGTCACCACAAGGTGCTGTTGGCTCAATGCACATTCCTGCCTGTTTCTTGCCTGATTCTCCAAAAGGCTGGAGAAATGGCAATGTGCGGGCGATGATAGCGCCGGGTTTCTTTCGGTAAATGGGGAGCAATAATGGATCGACAGGCAATCTGCGCCCGACTGGCGCAACAGGTCATCGGCCTGGTGACGGGCGATAAAGAACGACTGGCTCCGGTGCCGGGCATCACGCTAATGTACGCCGATCGCTACTGGGCACGTCAGCCGGTGATGTACCAGCCCGCCATTGTGATCCTGTTTCAGGGGCAGAAAACGGGTTACCTCGGTAACAGCGAGTTCCAGTATGACGCCACCAAATATCTGATGCTGACCGTCCCGCTGCCGTTTGAATGCGAAACCTTTGCGACGCCGGAGCTGCCGCTGGCGGGATTGTCACTGCGCGTAGATGCGCTGAAGCTACAGGATCTGCTGATTGATATCGGTGAAGACGATGGCTTCCATCCGGAACCGCAAACGCGCGGAATCCACTCCGCGCTGCTGACGGAAGAGATGCTGTGTGCCACCGAGCGCCTGCTGGATGTGATGAGCCACCCGCGCGATGCCCGCGTGTTGGGGCCGCAGATAGTGCGGGAAATTCTCTATCACGTCCTGCAAGGGCCGTGCGGCGGCGCGCTGCTGGCGCTGGTCAGTCGGCAGACGCAGTTCAGCCAGATTGCCCGTGCCTTACGGCGTATTGAGCACCATTTTACCGACAGCCTGAGCGTGGACCTGTTGGCCGCCGAAGCCAATATGAGTGTGTCTGCGTTTCATCATAACTTCAAAGCGGTCACCAGCACCTCGCCGTTGCAGTATCTGAAAAGCTATCGCCTGCACCAGGCGCGCATGATGATGTTGCAGGAAGGTATGAAGGCCAGCGTGGCCGCCATTAAGGTGGGATATGAGAGTCCGTCGCAGTTTTCACGCGAATTTAAGCGCTATTTTGGCGTTACGCCAGGGGAAGAAATGATGCGGATGCGCCAGGCGGGATAGCCGTCAGATCCGGCAGGGGGCACTATATCAAAGGTTTACGGGCCAAAAAACAACAACACATTGATAAATAGTAAGAAAATCTAAATAAAATAAATTATTGAGAAGAGAGTTAAAAAGCCATATATTGGCCGCGTTTTATGCAGGGTACCCATTCACTTTAATTCAATTAATTCAACTGCGGCGTGACTGACACCCCCGGTTGTAGGAGAGATATGATGACGGATAAAGTCCGTATTGATGCTTTAGATGCCAAATCTTTTGATGGAAACAATGAGACCTATTTGGCCAGACAGGCCGAGTTTGAATCTAATGTAAGGAGCTATCCGCGCAAATTGCCGTTTGCAATTGCGAAAGCTCAGGGTGTTTGGATTACAGATGTTGAGAATAATCAATATCTTGACTGCCTTGCTGGCGCGGGAACGCTGGCCCTTGGACATAACCATCCGGACGTTTTACAGAGCATCCAGAATGTCATTACCAGCGGCTTGCCGTTACATACTCTAGACCTGACCACGCCGTTGAAAGATCAGTTCTCAGAATACCTGCTGTCATTACTGCCAGAGCAAGGTAAAGAGTACTGCCTGCAGTTCACAGGTCCTTCCGGTGCGGATGCGGTAGAAGCTGCGCTGAAGCTGGCGAAAAAAGTTACCGGTCGTGCCGGTGTGATCAGCTTCTCCGGTGGCTATCACGGTATGACCCACGGCGCACTGTCTGTGACGGGTAACCTGTCACCGAAAGAAGCCGTCGATGGTATGATGCCAGAAGTGCAGTTTATGCCTTACCCACATCTGTACCGTTGCCCGCTGGGCATTGGCGGTGATGCTGGCGTAAAAGCATTAACTTACTACTTCGAAAACCTGATCAACGACGTTGAGAGCGGTGTGCGCAAACCTGCAGCCGTGATCCTGGAAGCGGTGCAGGGCGAAGGCGGGGTGAACCCGGCGCCGGTTGAGTGGCTGCAACGCATCCGTAAAGTGACCGAAGAGCACGGCATTCTGCTGATCATTGATGAAGTTCAGGCTGGCTTTGCCCGTACTGGTAAATTCTTCGCCTTTGAACACGCGGGCATTCAGCCGGACATCATCGTGATGTCTAAAGCGGTCGGCGGCGGTCTGCCACTGGCGGTGTTGGGCATTAAGAAGAAATTCGATGCCTGGTCTCCTGGCCACCACACCGGCACCTTCCGTGGCAACCAGCTGGCGATGGCAACCGGCCTGACCACGCTGAAGATCCTGAAAAACAACAATGTTGCCGATAAAGTGGCGCAGCAGGGCGAGTGGCTGAAAGGCAAACTGGCTGAGCTGCAAACACGTTATCCGGCCATCGGCCATATTCGTGGCCTGGGCCTGATGATCGGTATCGAATTCGTGAAGCCGCAGGAAGCGCCAGATCATATGGGTTGCTACCCGGCTGATGGCGATCTGTCTGCGCTGATCCAGAAAAAATGCTTCGAAAACGGTCTGATCCTGGAGCGTGGTGGGCGTAACGGTTGTGTGCTGCGTCTGTTGCCATCTCTGTTGATCACCCAGGAAGAGCTGGGTATTTTCCTGGATAAATTTGAACACGCCCTGCTGTCTGCTGGCGTTAAACAGTCTTAACTGGAGTAAGTTGATGTCCCGGTTAAACCCGATTCTGGCCGCCTCGGTGCAAAGCACCGATGCGTACCAGCAAGCGATCAAACAGACCAGTGAAGCCGTCGTGCAGTGGCTGCAGCAGCCTGAGATGTATCAGGGTAAAAGTGTTGCTGAGCTGCGTGAACGTATCCAACTGGACTTTACTTCTCAGGGTCTGGGCAACCAGGCCGCCATTGAGCGTGCGGTTGAGTTCTTCTTAAAAGACAGCCTGTCGGTGCATCACCCACAGTGCGTCGCTCACCTTCATTGCCCAAGCCTGGTGGTGAGCCAGGCGGCTGAAGTCCTGATCAACGCCACCAACCAGAGCATGGACTCCTGGGATCAAAGCCCGTCAGCCACCATCATTGAGATGAAGCTGATTGAATGGCTGCGTACTCAGGTAGGCTATCAGGCGGGTGATGCGGGCGTCTTCACCAGTGGCGGCACCCAGAGCAATCTGATGGGCCTGATGCTGGCACGTGATGCTTTCTTTGCCGCCAGGGGCCACTCTGTTCAGCAGGATGGCCTGCCAGGCGACCTGCGCAAGATCAAAGTGCTGTGTTCTGAGAACGCCCACTTCTCCGTGCAGAAAAATATGGCGCTGATGGGGCTGGGTTACCGCTCCGTGACGCTGGTGAAAACCGACCGCTTTGCGCGGATGGACATCAACGACTTAGCTGAGAAAGTCGCGCAGGCGCAGGCTAATGGCGAACAGATTCTGGCGATTGTGGCGACAGCAGGCACTACCGATGCGGGCGCTATCGACCCGCTGCGGGCGATTGCTGAACTGGCGGCACAGCATAAAATCTGGGTGCACGTGGATGCGGCATGGGGCGGCGCGCTGTTGCTGTCTGAGAAATACCGCGACTACCTGGACGGCATTGAGCTGGTGGATTCCATTACCCTGGACTTCCACAAGCAGTTCTTCCAGACCATCAGCTGCGGGGCGTTCCTGTTGAAAGAAGCCCGTCACTATGAGCTGATGCGTTACCAGGCGGCTTACCTGAACTCAGAGTTCGACGAAGCGCAGGGCGTGCCGAATCTGGTGTCCAAATCCTTGCAGACCACGCGCCGTTTTGATGCGTTAAAACTGTGGATGGGGCTGGAAGCATTAGGTCAGCAGCAGTACGCTGAAATCATCGATCACGGTGTGACGCTGGCACAAGACGTGGCGCAGTATGTCACTGAGCAGCCATCACTGGAGCTGGTGATGCAGCCACAGCTGGCGAGCGTATTGTTCCGCTATCGTCCGGCGTCGCTGGCGACTGCCGATGACGCGGCGATTGCACTGATCAACCAGAAAATTGGTGATGCCTTGCTGGATTCGGGCCGTGCCAACGTGGGTGTGACGGAATCGGACGGGGTAACCTGCCTGAAGATGACGTTACTGAACCCAACGGTCACCTTGCAGGATATTAAAACCCTGCTGGCGCTGGTTGAAAAGACGGCAGAACAGCTGTAAAACGCACTATGACGGGGAAGAGCAACCGCTGTTGCCCCGTTGATCAAAAAGCCCGGTCTTACCGGGCTTTTTTGCCTTTCACGACCAGCGCAATACTGCCGACTAAACCAATCGAGAGCATCACCAGCGGCAGAACCATCAGGCAGGCCATCACCTGATCTTCATGGCGTTTAATAAACGGCACCTGACTGATACTGTAGCCAAAGCCCACCAAAATCGTGACCCATAGCAGGCCACTCAGCCAGTTGAATAGCTGAAAACGGCCGTTTTTCAGGCCCGAAATCCCCGCCAGCGTTGGCAGAATTGTGCGCACGAAGGCCAGAAAACGCCCTACCAGTAACGCCATCAGACCGTGACGATTAAACAGATGCCATGCGCGTTGATGATACTGTGCGGGCAGATGCAGTAACCAGCCTTTGACCAGCCGGGTATTCCCCAGCCAGCGTCCCTGAATATAGCCCAGCCAGCAGCCCAGACTGGCGGCCGTGGTCAGAATCAGCAGCGTCGGAATAAATGTCATCACGCCTTTGGCGATCATGGCACCTGCCAGCAGCAGCAGGCTGTCACCCGGCAAAAATGCGGCGGGCAACAGGCCATTTTCTAAGAACAACGTCAGGAACATAATCCCGTAAACGATCCAAATTACATCCGGATTGGCCAGCGCGGCAAAATCCTGATGCCAGAGCGCCTGAACAATCTCGTGTAGTACACTCATTCTTTATCCCGTGACCGCTTCGCCTTCATACCTGGCGCCTTGCTGTAGCGCCAGCTCGTTGGCTATAGAAAACACCCATTATTCTGGCTATCGAAACTTCGTTGCTTAGTGTAACTGTAAATGAGTGCCAACACCTTGATCAAAGGCGCGAACCCGAGACGCCATTGATCAATTGTTGAGGTTTCGGGGATTCAGCGGCTCAGGCGGGCAAAACCGGCGGCCAGGTCATCAATCAAATCGTCCACGTTTTCCAGTCCTATATGCAGGCGTACCAGCGTACCGGTGAAATCCACACCGCCCGCCGGACGGATCGCCGCGAGTTCTTCTGGCTGGTTAGCCAGAATCAATGATTCATAGCCGCCCCAGGAGTACGCCATACTGAAGTGAGTGAAGTGGTCGAGGTAATGTGCCAGCTGCGTATGACTCAGTTTTTCCTTCAGCACAAAGGAGAACAGGCCGCTGCTGCCGGTGAAATCTCGCTTCCAGAATGCATGGCCTTTGCACTGCGGCAGTGCCGGATGGTTGACCACCGCCACTTCAGGACGCTCTGCCAGCCAGTGCGCCACGCGCAGGCTGCTCTCTTCATGCTGGCGCAGACGCACCGCCAGGGTGCGCAGGCCACGGCTGGCCATATAAGCCGTATCGGCATCGACCATTTGCCCCATCAGATAGGAGTTTTCCCGCAGCTGTTCCCAGCAGCGTGCATTAGCGACGGCGGTGCCAATCATCGCATCGGAATGACCAATCAGATATTTGGTGCCCGCCTGAATGGAGATATCTACGCCAAAATCCAGCGCGCGGAACAAAATGCCTGCGCCCCAGGTATTGTCGATCATAATGATCGCGTCGGGAGCTTTGCTGCGGATTGCCGCAACGATCGCCGGAACGTCCTGCACTTCCATAGTGATCGACGCCGGAGACTCCAGAAACACCACGCGCGTATTGGGCTGCACCTTTTCGGCGATCTCGCTGCCGATGGTGTGATCAAACCAGGTGGTGCTCACATTCATTTTACTCAGGATTTTGGTGCAGAAATCCTGCGTTGGCTCATAGACGCTGCCGCTCATCAGCACATTATCCCCGGCGGAAACAAAGGCGAGGATAGCATTGGCCACCGCTGCCGCACCGCAAGGGTAGAGTGCACAGCCGGCACCGCCTTCCAGCTCGGTCATCGCTTCCTGCAATGAAAAGTGGGTCAGGGTGCCACGGCGCCCGTAAAACAGCTCGCCGTCTGCCCGTCCGGCAGTGGCCCGTTTTTTGTCGGCAACCGTATCGAATACCAGTGAAGAAGCACGCTGAATCACTGTGTTTACGGATCCCTGGGTATAACGTTTGCTACGTCCGGCACGAATCAGTGCCGTTTCAATTTTTTCGCTGCTCATAAAAATCCTGTGTCATTTTTACCCTTTTTTTAACGTTAACACGGTAGCCGTTCAGGGGAAATTCGACAGGCGCATAAGTGATGAAAATTCACCATCAGTGCGAAAGTCGGTTCCGGTAATCAACGAAACGAGCATAAAACGTCCAGAAAGTTGTAAATAGTAATGAGAACTACTATCAATTCCCCGCTGTTTTGGTATGATCCGCGATAGAATTTTTCGCTATCAGCAATTGACGTTGGAGACACAGCGTGACAAATGATTTGATGCAGATGGACCTGTCCGTCTGGGGCATGTATCAGCATGCAGACATCGTGGTTAAAGCGGTGATGATTGGCCTTCTGTTGGCGTCCGTTGTCACCTGGGCTATTTTCTTCAGCAAAAGCATTGAGCTGAGCGCTGCGCGTAAGCGTCTGAAACGTGAGCAGCAGTTGCTGGCGAATGTACGTTCGCTGGAAGAAGCCTCTCAGGTGTGTGAGAGCTTTAAAGGCCACAGTCTCAGCACGCTGTTGGTGAAAGAAGCGGAAAACGAGCTGGAACTGTCAGCCGGTTCTGACGACAACACCGGCATCAAAGAGCGTACCGGTTTCCGCCTTGAGCGTCGCGTTGCGGCTTTCAGCCGTCATGCCGGTCGTGGTAACGGCTTCCTCGCAACCATTGGTGCGATTGCACCGTTTGTCGGTCTGTTCGGTACGGTCTGGGGCATTATGAACAGCTTCATCGGCATTGCAAAAACGCAGACCACTAACCTGGCCGTTGTTGCTCCCGGTATTGCTGAAGCACTGCTGGCCACCGCTATCGGTCTGGTTGCGGCGATCCCTGCGGTAGTGATCTATAACGTCTTTGCCCGTACGATCGGCAGCTACAAAGCCTCACTTGGCGATGTGGCGGCACAGGTTCTGCTGTTACAGAGCCGCGACCTTGACCTCGCTGCCAGCGAAGGTGCCCATCGCGTTCAGTCTGCGCAGAAACTGCGGGTAGGTTAAGCATTATGGCAATGCGATTAAACGAAGATCTCGATAGCAACGGTGAAATGCACGAAATTAACGTGACGCCGTTTATCGACGTCATGCTGGTGCTGCTGATTATCTTTATGGTCGCCGCGCCACTGGCCACCGTTGACGTGCGCGTCAATCTGCCTGCGTCCACCAGTTCGCCGCAGCCGCGCCCTGAAAAACCGGTGTATCTGTCGATCAAAGCCGACCGTCAGCTGTTTATCGGTAACGATGCCGTGACGCAGGAAACGCTGGTCGATACGCTGATTAAGCAGACTGAAGGCAAGAAAGACACGACCATTTTCTTCCAGGCGGATAAGTCGGTCGATTATGAAACCCTGATGGGCGTGATGGATAAACTGCGCCAGGCCGGGTATCTGAAGATTGGCCTGATGGGCATGGAAACCGTCAGTAAATAATCTCGCAGGGGCGACCATTTCTGGTCGCCCCTTTCGTTTATACCTGAATCGCCGGCTCTTTCAGACGCCGTACCTGATACTGCTTCACCAACCGCTTAATCATCAACGAGCCTGCCAGCCCGCATAGCGCGGCAATCGTCAGCCATACGCCCGGCATCGCTTTATCTCCGGTAACATGAATCAGATAGCTGCATATCGCGGGTGTAAAACCGCCAAACAGCGCAGTCGCCAGGCTATACGCCAGGGAGAACCCCGTCGCCCGCACTTCAGCCGGCATCACCTCCGTCAGATACACCACCATGGCCCCGTTATAGCTGCCATACAGGAAGGAGAGCCACAGTTCCGCTTCCAGCAGATGGGTTAGGCTGGGCGAGCCGACCAGCCAGTGCAGCACCGGCCAGGCAGTAAGAATCATCAGCACGGTAAACAGCAGTAACAGCGGGCGGCGACCGTAGCGGTCAGAGAGAGAACCCATTAGCGGCAGCCAGATCAGATTGGAGACCCCAACGCACAGCGTGACAAAGAAGCTCTCTCTGTCGCTCATCATCAGCACTGTTTTGCCGAACGTAGGGGTAAACGCGGTGATCATATAGAACATCACCGTGGTGGTGACCACCATCAGCATGCCGGCGAGGATCAGCGCCCAGTTACTGCCAACCGAGTGCATGATCTGACGCATCGTCGGGTGATGTTTACGCTGGCTAAAGGCTTCTGTCTCCTCCAGCATCCGGCGGATCCAGAACAGGAACGGCACAATCATACAGCCGATGACGAAGGGAATGCGCCAGCCCCATTCGGTCACCTGGCCTTTATCCAGCAGATGGTTAAGCAGCAGGCCCAGTAGTGCCGCGAAGATCACCGCAATCTGCTGACTGCCAGATTGCCAGCTGACGTAGAAGCCTTTTTTGCCCTTTGGCGCGATCTCTGACAGATACACCGACACACCGCCCAGTTCGACCCCGGCTGAGAATCCCTGGAGCAAACGCCCCAGCAGGATCAGGATCGGGGCGGCCATGCCAAGGGTGCTGTAGCCCGGTACAACCGCAATGGTCAGTGTACCCATCGCCATTAGCCCGAGTGTGAGCAGTAACCCCTTACGACGTCCATGCTGGTCAATATATGCGCCGAGGATAATTGCCCCCAGCGGACGCATCAGAAATCCTGCGCCGAAGGTCATCAGCGTCAGCATCAGTGAGGCGAAGGGGTCATCCCCGGGGAAGAAGGTTTTGGCAATGGCGGTGGCGTAATAGCCAAACACCATGAAATCGTACATTTCGAGGAAGTTACCGCTGGTAACGTTGAAGATTGTTTTCGCACCGCCTTGCCGCGATGTATTGAGCTGGGGGGTTATCGCCATGACCGCATCCTTTTTGTGTTTCTCTCGTTTTTATCCTGCCAGGGCAGTCATGTATGTGATGGCGATCACTCTGTTAATTTACAATTTATTTACATTGGTAATCAAAAATTAACAGGAGATGTTGAGTTTAAAATCTGTACACCTTTCTGCACCGTCTTCGGGCAATCTTCAATGACAGTTCACATTTGGTTATATTTTATTGCATTTCTTATTTTTCTTTTTCGTACCGCATATCAACAGGATGGTTCGTTTTCCCTGTTTCCGCCCTCGACATGCTCTGAGTGCTGACTAGCCTTATTGGTGAATAAAACTGTTATCAACAGCCGGAGGAACCATGGCAGACCAATATGAAATGCAGAATCCTCTCACCCAGTATCCCGCCACTGAGTACCCGAAGCAGCGTCAACCTGCACCGGGCGTGCAGGCCGATATGCGCCCACGGCCGGATTGTGGTGAAAACAGCTATCGTGGCAGTGAACGACTGAAAGGGCGTAAGGCGCTGGTGACCGGTGCCGACTCCGGTATTGGCCGTGCGGCGGCGATAGCCTATGCTCGTGAAGGGGCGGACGTGGCGCTCTCTTATTTGCCGGATGAGCAGCGCGATGCCGAAGAGGTTGCCAGGCTGGTTGAGCAGGCGGGACGTAAAGCCGTACTGCTGCCGGGGGACATCAGTGATGAGGCCTTCAGCAAAAAACTGGTGGAAGACGCCCGGGAGCTGCTGGGTGGCCTGGACATCCTGGCGCTGGTCGCCGGTAAACAGGTGGCGGTAGAGCACATTGCCGACCTCACCACCGAGCAGTTCCGCAAGACGTATGAGACCAACGTTTTCGCGCTTTACTGGATCACACAGGCGGCCATCCCCCATATGCCGGCGGGCGGCAGCATCATTACTACGTCATCCATTCAGGCCTATCAGCCGAGTGCGCATCTGCTGGATTATGCGTCCACCAAGGCGGCGATCCTCGCGTATACCCGGGCGCTGGCGAAGCAGATTATCGATAAAGGTATTCGGGTGAACTGTGTGGCACCGGGCCCCATCTGGACGGCGTTGCAGATAGCGGGTGGGCAGACGCAGGATAAGATCCCGGAATTTGGTCAGCAGACGCCGATGAAGCGGGCAGGGCAGCCTGCGGAGCTGGCACCGATTTATGTTTATCTGGCTTCGCAGGAATCAAGTTATGTCACGGCAGAGGTGCATGGTGTCACGGGTGGGAATCACTTAGGTTAGTGTGACTCACCGGTTTAAGGGCCTTGACTTCAAAACGATAAATCCACCGTCACCGTATCATTATATGTCCCAGCCACAGGCGTTGCCTGACTGGACAGCACCTGCGCATTGTAGCTAAAGGTACGGGTGAGACCATCCGTACTGGCGATGCCGGCAGTGCTCTGTACCCGGTCAGCCGCCACACTGCTTCCCCAGCGAGTGGTACCCGATCCTTTATAAATCTCATACGCCAGCAGGCCACCCGCGGCGCTGGTCATATAGCGCTGCGTACCCACGGCATGCAGGCCGTTGCTCATACCGACGCTGTAGGTGCTGCCTTTGGTGCAGATCACGTTGAGCGTCTGACTGATGGGGTTGAACTGGCTGACCAGGGGGGCGCTGCTAAAGTTGACGTTGGGCGCGGTGATCGTTGTGCAGTCTTTGGATATTGCGATATTCACGACAATAGACTGCGTGCTGCTGCCGGTTTGCTGTGAACCCAGCAAGCAGAGACCTAGCGCACCAATGCCCGTACAGACATCGTAATTGACTGTGACCGCCAGCGTGACGGTATAGCTCCCCTCCGCGACCACCGCGCCAGGAACGGTACGCAGGTAAAGGGGAATGTTAAAAATCACCTGACCGCTGCCGCCAATATTCAGGCCCAGCAGTTGAGATCGCGACAGGGTGTAGGTTGCACCATTGATCGTCAGCTCGCTGGTGGTGCAGGCGGCGTCGTAACAGAGCTGTATCGGGATCAGGTCCGAGCCCTGTTTCATTGCGCCACGATTACCAATGATTGAGCCAGTAGTAGCACCGGTCAACTGGAGCTTAACGGTGTCGCTGCTCAACAGCGCCAGCACCCCGGCACCGCAGTTAACGGTAATATTTTGTGTGACGGTGCTAATACCGGTATTCACGGTAAACGAGCTGACGGGGCCAAAGTTAGCCGTCACCGTGGGCGTGGTACAGGCTGCCAGCGCAGGCAATGTGCTCCCCATCAGCAGGATGGCGCTGCACAGCAATAACAGTTTTCTCATGGTGTCTTTCCTGAAGGTAACGGCGGCAGCGCGCAAACCAGCGGGCCGTAGGTGGTCAGTGATTTAGGCCGTCCACCGGAGACGGTCAGTTCCGTGTCACAGGTGCGTCCATCCGGGGTTCGTACATGGATGGCGTTGCGTACTGCCAGGTTTTCCATCCAGACAATACCGTCCCAGCCAACATACTCCGTCTGCTGACCCTGACGAGTGATCTCGCTGGAGAGCGGCAGCGCCTCACCGTTCTGGTCATGCAGGATCACGCTGGCCGCACGCAACGGCTCAATGGGGAAATGCAGCAGATAGCCGCTCTGGCGCTTCACGGAAAAACGCTGCTCGACGCTGCTGCTGGTCATATCGGCCGGAAGATCGAGGGTGTCGATATCGTATTTTGCCGGATAATAGGAGCTGACTCTGGGCACCAGCAGGTAGCCTTTTTTGTCAGTCTTGCCCATCAGCTGGTTTTCAAAACGCACATTGATATCCGGGTAATCCGTTTTCACCAGCACAAAGGCATCCGTCACCTGGTTAGCGGCAAACACGCCGCCGTCCATCAGCACCAGGGAACCGGATAAATCACCATATTGAGTGCTGTAATTGTCATCGCCGTAGAAGCCTGCTGAGGTTTCCATTTTCTGGTTACGCCAGCGCAGGGTGCCCTGACGGTAGTTGCCCCCATCGCTCTGATTGGCGACGGAGGCATCCCACGCAAAACCGCCATCGGTCGGCATGGAGTGTGACAGGCTGAGACGCTCTGAAGCGCCGCCCTGCTGATTACGCTCTACGCTGATGCTGGCGCTGGTCATATCGCTGAAGGGGATCATCAGGCCAATCGCACCGGACCAGTCGCCTTGCTGCTGGTCGCGACTGGCGGAGACATACAGGCTGGAGTTTCCCCACAGAGTCCGGCTCCACGACAGATTCAGCAATCGGGTTCGTTCGCCGCTGCCGCTGGTGATATCAATCAGTGCTGCACCCAGGCTACCGAACTGATCCAGCGACACGCTGGCATTGTACTGTGCGCTACGGCGGCTGAGCGTGTTGTATTCGATGTTGTCGCTGTAGTTCTCACGGTCGGCATACAGGGCGAGGTTACCAAAACCGGTGGTGCGTTTGGTCTGTTGCATACCCACGCTAAAACGATTGGTGCTGTACTGATAGCCCCAGCTGTACTGCCTGCCGCTCTCTCCCTGCATCTGGCTCTGGCTGACCGCCCCGTTAACCACGCCGTATGCCCCCAGTTTGAGTTGTACACCCGCGCCGCCCAGTGCCAGTGACGGCGCAGCTTCGGCATGGCTTTCCAACGTCAGCCAGTCGATCAGCCCGTAGCGATAAGAACCGCTGGTCGCCGCTGAACCGTAATCAAAATTTTTCACCCCGTAGTTCTGGCGCAGGGCCCCGGCGGAGAAAGAGTAATCAGACAGCCCACTTTTCAACAGGTTACTGGCGACATAAAACGGTAGCGTGGTACTGACCCGCCGCCCCTGAGCATCGGTCGTGACCACCACTGCATTCCCTGCGCCGTTAACAAACGGCATATTCGTCAATGAGTAAGGGCCGGGCTGCACGTCATTACTGCTGGTTTTATAGCCATTGACGAAGAGATCAACAGTAGAGGGGACGGCGGCCTGGCCGGAAAATGAGGGCAGAGGATACGTGACCAAATCCGGACGCAATGAGAAATCGCGCGACAGCTGAATACCGCCGAGGCGGACGCTGCTACTCCACGCCAGCGAGTCGCTGATCAGATCACCGACCTGCCAGTCCAGGGCATTTTCTTCATTTTGATTCGACCAGTGGGTGTCATAACGGATATAGCCATTTTCCAGATAGCTGGTCTGGCCGGAGAGCTGCTGCTGGTAAACGCCATTGCTGACAAACTGGCCGTAACCGCCAAACAGGCGCAGCTCATTTGTCGCTGACAGACGTGAACCCCCGCCAGTCGACTGACTGACATACAGGTCATAATTTAACAGCGCACCGCTGCTGCTACGTCCTTCATAACGGGGGCCGTTATGCGTGGTGCCCGTAAAGGTCTGCTCGGGAAGCCATTCGGGCGGTACATTGATCAGGATACGCTGGCGCTGGCGGTCATACTCCGCTTTGACCCGATCCATAGCGGAGACATCCATAATTGATGAGTTGATTTGCGCGCTCGGGATGCCAGCCTGCTGAAGATCGGCGGCACGCAAAAGATAATGCCCATCACGAAACTGCACTGGCACCACCATGCCGCGATCCTCATCATTGACCACCAACCCCAGCATATAGCTCTGTGGCTGATCTGCCTGGCCTCCGGCGCTGGCAGCGGGCGGGGGTGGCAGTGAGGTATAGGTTTCAGCACTGCATGTCACAGAAGACAGGCAGGTCAGCAGGCCGGTCACGATCAGAGTGCGGTGCCGTCCCGGCACCAGGCAGCGTCTGGTCATCGCCTGGCGGCGGAACTGGTGCTACGCCAGGTCTGATTTTGCTCCAGTTGTGCACTGATTTCGGCACGTTCTGAGGCGGGGCTGCTCAGCGGGAAAGTGTTACTGGCATTGGCCAGTACATAGCCCAGCAGGCTTCCGGCGAGTTTTTTCCCCCCTAGTTCGACATTACTTAAGCGCGCATGAGCGTTACCACGATTAGTGATTTCAAGCGCCTGTTTTCCTTCGCGATTGACCAGCCGCCAACTGAGGTCAGGGCGGGCGGTCGATGGATCAAGGCCGCTGCCGTAGACAAATAATGGTACGGAATAGCGCATCTGGAGCGTCACTCCGGTCTGGTCTTCACCCGGTGCTTTTGGCGTAGGGATTTCATCCAGAATGACCCGATAAGCGGCTTCCTGACCGGCGGCGGGCGGGGTCTGCTTAATCAGACGCACCAGCTGGCGTTTACCTGGTTCAATGCGCACCATCGGCGGGCTGGCAGCCACCTGTTGCTGGGTCTGATATTGCTCCTGACCATTAACCTGCTGCCAGCCAAATACGCGCACCTGCATTAGCGTGGTGCTGGCACCGCGGTTTTCCAGCCACAGTTCGGTGGCTTTATCGTTCTGACTGATTTTGGGGTCGATCGGCCAGATGAGCACTGAGTTCCCTGCATGGGCATTGAATGCCAGAACGCTCAACAGCAGAGTGAATAGCACGCCTGTGAGATGATGTTTTTTCATTATTGCTCCTTCAATTCCCCGAAATTACCAGCTCAAAGTCACCGTCAAAGTATCGCTGTAGGTCCCGGCACGGTTAACACCGTTCAGTTGTAACTGGCCGTAGATCGGCAGCGTGATATTGTTGGCATTGCTTAGCGTCAGTAACACATTCTGATTCACCGGAATGGCGGTGGTGTGAGCGGCACTGGTGTACAGGCTATACGCCACCAGGTTGGTGTTGCCGGCCACTCTCAAGTTGCGCGTGGTGGTGTAGTTACTCCCGCCGTTGATACTCATATTCAGTGTTGTGCCCGGCGTGCAGGCCAGCGTAATACTGGAATTCTGCACATAGGCGGCATTGGCGGTGACGCTGCCTACCCCGGGTTGAGTGCCAAAGTCGAGCGTACCGAAAACCGTGGGAGCCGTGCTGGTGATCACACAGCCATTGACGATAGAAGCACTGACCCCAAAATCGGCGGTAGGCAATGCGTTACTGCTGCTGCTGTAGGCCAGCAGCAGTAACGTGAACGGACGAATAACGCCCGCATGTCGCCTGAGCAGCTCCCGCACGATGGACTCCCCTGTCGCGGCAATCAGTAATTCACTGCAACGTTAATCGTATCCGTGTAGGTGGCGGCAGGAATGGCGGAGGTATTCCCCCCACCAGCAATACGACCATAAATCGGATAGTTATCTCCGTAAGTCGCATCGGGGGTGCCGACCGGGGCGATATTGGTGTTATTGGCAATTGGCGTGGTGTAGTCAGTATTGGGGTACAGGGAGTAGGCGATACCCACGGTGGCCGTGGTGCCGCTGATCAGATAGCGTGGCTGCGTCGTTTCTGTGCCATACACGGTGGTTGGCTTAGCACTGCTGCTGGTGATTTGCACAGAGTAGGTCGATCCCGTGGAGCAGCGAACAAAAATACCATTACCCACCGTACCGACAACGGCGGCGGTTTTGATATCAAAGGTCGCGGCACCACCAGGGAATTCCAACGTACCCAGGTTACCAATGGCACCCGGAGTGGCGACTTGCCCATTGACCAGGCAGCCCGCTGTCAGTACCAGTCTGGCGGTGATGGTTCCGGTGGTGGTGGCGGCAAAGCCTGAACTGGCTACGCCAAGGCTCAGGCCGCAGCCCAGCAGAAAAAGCTTAGTTTTCATAACTATTCCTTACTAATTAAAGTGATGAACTTGCTTTTCCGCCTGATGAAATATTGTCGTCAGTGTGACTGAACAAACATAAAAAATAATAAAAACCCTTTAGCGGGTAAAATATAACGTAAGGAATAATCTGTTATTTGAATTAACGCGTTAACATTGATTGACTTAACTATAGTTCAGCCTGGCCAGGCTGATAACAGAATCGTAAAAATATTATTTATGTGTTACGCCTGTCATAGATAAGCAGGCTTTACCACCGCGTGGCGACAGGGATTGGAAAATTTTCAAGAATATTCCTATCCTGATCTAGGCGAAGTATCGGGCCAATGCTATGTTCACTGCCGAAGAAGAGGAATATTAATACACTATATAAATTATAGGGATATATCTTATGCCTGTAAAAATCCTCTTCAGGTTCCTTCACTTTCCCCTGTGGCTGCTAAAGCTGGCTGATTTTTCGCCGATAAATAAGCACAAGCCTGGGGTGATTAATAATGACACCGGGTCACTACACACTAAGCCGAAATGGCTACTGCATTCGAGATTGTCATATGCTCATGAGTTCGTACGATCAACTTCTGGTTATCGTCTCTTTTATCGTCGCGTTTCTGGCCTCCTATACTGCGCTGGACATGGCGGGACGAGTTGCCACCTCCAGTGGCAACGTTGCCCGCGTCTGGCTATTCGGTGGCGGTTTTGCCATGGGCGTTGGGATCTGGTCTATGCACTTTATCGGCATGCTGGCGATGAGTCTGCCGATGGTCATGAGCTACGACGCCAGCCTGACGGTGGTCTCCATGGTGATCGCTGTGGCGGCATCCGTCTTTGCGCTGTGGATCGTGTGTTACGGTGAACTGCCGTGGTATCGGCTTTGCGGCGGGGCGGTGATCATGGGCAGCGGGGTCGTGGCGATGCACTACACCGGCATGGCCGCGCTGGCGGTTAATCCCGGTATTATCTGGGACTGGCGCTGGATCTGGGTATCGGTGTTGATTGCGCTGTGTGCCTCCGGAGCTGCGCTGTGGCTGGCTTTCCGTCTGCGCCAGGGCACCGGCCGTCTGGCCCTGATGCGCAGCGGCGCTGCACTGATCATGGGTATCGCTATTGCCGGGATGCACTACACCGGCATGGCGGCCGCCAGTTTCCCGATGAACAGTCACGCCACACATCTTGGGGTCAACAGCAACTGGCTGGCGATTCTGGTTGTGGTCGTGACGCTGGCCATCCTCGGTATTACACTGCTGGTTTCGATGCTGGATGCTCGCCTTCAGGCACGGACGTCGGTGCTGGCATCCTCTCTGGCAGAGGCAAACCGCGAGCTGGCACAGCTGGCGCTGCATGACAACCTGACCCGCCTGCCAAACCGCATCCTGTTAGAAGATCGTCTCGACCAGGCCATCAATAAAGCCTCGCGCGAAGACTCAAAATTTGCCCTGTTGTTTATGGATCTTGATGGTTTCAAAGCCGTCAACGACGCCTTCGGCCACCACATTGGCGACAGCCTGCTGATCGCGGTGACCGAACGCATGAAAGAGAAAGTGCAGGGGCATCACACGCTGGCCCGCCTCGGCGGTGATGAGTTTGTACTGCTGATTGAGATTGACGATCCTAACGATGCTGCCGCCGTGGCGGATGCGCTGGTGAAGGCCGTCGAGCGGCCATTTGATATCTCCCGCTACGAGCTGGTGGTGTCGCTGAGTATTGGTATTGCTGTCTTCCCGGGCGATGGACTCGACGAACGTGAACTGATGTTTAACGCCGATGCCGCCATGTACCACACTAAAAATAACGGTCGTAACGGTTACAGCTTCTTCCAGCCGTCGATGAACACCATCGCACAGAACCAGTTACAGCTGATTAATGACCTGTGGCTGGCGCAGGAAAATAAAGAACTGCGGCTGTTTTATCAGCCTAAATTCTGTGCGCCACGTGGGCCGATTATCGGTTTTGAAGCACTGCTGCGCTGGCAGCATCCGCAACGTGGTCTGCTGACGCCGGATGTCTTCCTGCCGCTGGCAGAAAAAACCGGGCTGATCGTCAGCATCGGTAACTGGGTGATCGGGGAAGCCTGCCGCCAGTTGCGCTGCTGGCATTTGCAGGGCAACAGCCAGTGGTCGGTCGCCGTCAACCTGTCTGCATTGCAGTTTGAGCAGGCCGGGCTGGTGGAAACCGTAGTGAAGGCGCTGGAAACGCACCACATCCCGCCGGAACTGCTGACGCTGGAAGTGACGGAAACCACTGCGATGCGCGACCCGGATGAAAGCATTCGCATTCTGACCGAACTAACGGAACTGGGGGTGAAAGCCTCTATCGATGATTTTGGCACCGGATATTCCAGCCTGCTGTATCTGAAGCGTCTGCCGGCCAGCGAGTTGAAAATCGACCGTGCATTTGTGAATGAGCTTCAGGCACAAACGGAAGATGCCACCATCGTCACCGCGATTGTGGCGCTGGCGCAAACGCTCAATCTGAAAGTGGTCGCGGAAGGGGTGGAAACGGCTGAACAACAGGCATTTCTGACAGGGCTGGGCTGCAATACCTTACAGGGTTATCTGCTGGGTCGTCCTGTGCCACCGGAGAACGTCCCGGGCCTGAAGCAGTATGTTGACGGCGATGATGGCGTTGAGACGCGCGAGGAAGATGTCCCAAAGTTGGCGGCGGTCATACCGCTCTCTGACGTGGTATAATAGTTTTCTCTTTTGTTAAAATGGCCTGTAACAGTCGTGGCAAAATATGAACAGCTGGTGGCACAAATCCAGCAGCAGATCGAGACGGAGATATGGCTGCCGGGGGAAAAACTTCCCTCGTTGCGTCAACAGGTTGAGCTGAGCGGCATGAGCCTGATGACCGTAATGCACGCTTATCAGGTGCTGGAAAGCCAGGGCTGGATCCAGTCGCGGCCGCAGTCAGGTTATTATGTTGCGCCGCGCGCCGAATTTCTCAGTCAGCCTCTTAGCCATCAGAAAGTGCAGCTGGCTGAATCTGTCGATATCAATGCCTTTATTTTCGATGTATTACAGGCCTGCCGTGACCCGCAGATGGTTCCATTTGGTTCCGCGTTTCCTGACCCGGAACTCTTCCCTCAGCGTCAGCTGATGCGTGCGTTGACCACCGTTTCTCACAGTATGAAAGCCATCGATGCCCTGCATAATCTGCCACCGGGTAATGAAGCGCTGCGCAAAACACTGGCGCAGCGTTACGCCTTACAGGGCATTCAGGTCTCCCCGGATGAGATTGTGATCACCAATGGCGCAATGGAGGCCCTTAACCTCAGTTTGCAGGTGCTGACAGAACCGGGTGACTGGGTGGCGATAGAAAACCCCTCGTTTTACGGTGCGTTGCAGGCGATTGAACGTCTGAAGCTGAAAAGCGTGGCCATCGCCAGCGATCCACAAACCGGTATCGATCTCGATGAGCTGAGCCGTTCGCTGGCCCGCTGGCCGATTAAAGCGCTGTGGATGATGACTAACCAGCAGAACCCGGTCGGCTGCACGCTCAGCAAAGAGAAAAAGCAGCAACTGGTCGCGTTACTGGCCCGGCACGGCGTGGCGCTGATTGAGGATGATGTTTACAGCGAACTCTATTTCGGCCACGAAAAACCCCTGCCGGCCAAAGCATTCGACCGCGAGCATAACGTGCTGCACTGCTCCTCATTTTCTAAAAATCTGGTAGCAGGATTTCGAGTCGGCTGGGTGGCTGCGGGAAAACATGCGCAGCGCATTCAGCGTTTGCAGTTGATGAGTACCTTGTCGACCAGCGCACCGATGCAGCAGGCACTGGCCACTTACCTCGGCACGCGCAGCTATGATCGCCATCTGCGGCGTTTACGGCAGACACTCGAACAGCGTAAAAATCTGGCGCGTCAGGCTCTCAAACGTTCTCTGCCTGCCGGGGCGCAAATCAATGATTCACGCGGTGGCTACTTCCTGTGGGTGGAACTGCCCAAACAGGTCAATACGACTGAGCTTTATTACCGTGCACTGCACAACAATATCAGCATTGCCCCCGGAAAAATGTTCTCCTCCAGCGAGCAGTACGCCAACTATTTTCGTTTTAACACCGCGTGGTGGGATGAGTCGCAGGAAGTGGCGGTCGCCACATTAGGACGATTAATCGCAGAATTACTGCCGTAAGGGTCAGGCATGCCTGACCCGCATCGGGTTATTTTATACCGCTGAAGCGCTTTTCTGTCCCCAGGTCAGGTGGAAGACATCATAAAAATCGACTTCACCTTTTAACGACAGCAGCTTAGTAATGCCCTGCTTAACCTTGTCCGGCACATTGTCACTACTGAGGATGTCGCTAATCGCCCGTTCAGACAGGGTGCGCACATAATACCATTCGCCGTTGTAGCAAACGCGCAGATCAAGGGTATCGATATCCTCAAAGCGGTATTTCGGGTTCACGTCCATGAGCATCAGGCCGCTCATCAGCATGATAAAAATAGTCGCCCCCCAGAACGCGGGCCAGCCCAGAAAGTCCGTGGTAAAGATTAGGGCAACCGTCAGAATGTAGCACCCGTACATGGATGCCCAAAGCCCCGGATGGGTCTTCAAAAACTGAAAACTGAAGCGCGGTTTATTATCGCGTTGCTCTTCGCGATTCAATGTATCGATCTCGCGCAGCAATATTTTTTTAACTTCTTCCATTAGTGACCTCTGCAAAACAGTTCGGGCAGAGTGAAAGTAAACCATGTTTGCACCTATAATAGCAGACACAGTTTATCGCTATTCAACTATAACAGTTGCTCACAGGGATGGGCCAGCTGTCACCTGCCGTGGCAATGTATAAAGTTCAGGCCATTCCCGATGGCCTGCTGATAAGGGAATAAAAAACAGATGGATTTAATCAAAGCCCCTGCTGTCATTGGCTTTACTCTCCTGCTCCTTACCTCCACGGCGAAGGCCATCGACTGTGGGCGCGCCTCCAGCGTGGTAGAAAATACCGTCTGTGATAAGCCGGAATTGATGTGGCTGGATAGGGTATTTGTTAATGCATTCAGTGAACTGCAAATGCGCGAGCCACAGCATGTGAATCAGATAGCGAAGGAGATGGCCCGGGAGCGTAATACCTGCGTTAGCGACAGCTGCCTGCGCAGTGCCTATCTCGGTGGCCTGAGCCAGCTGTATGATGCGGATCGCCAGGTGGACTGGCAGGGCGTCTGGTGGAATGTCAGTGCACCTCACGGCAATGGTGGAAAAATTCGTATCAGCCAGCTGGCAGGCGATGAGTTCAATATGGATGCATCTGTCTGGGGAGGGGTGTACCGGTCGAGTTTCAGCGGTAAAGTGACGCTGTCCGAGGGGGTAGGGTTTACCGATAAAATTGTCTGGGGTGGCGGGTGTTCAATTGTTCTGATCCCGCGCCCGGATAACCGCCTTGAAGTCAGCAGCGATTCGCATGGACGCTGCGATATGCTGTTACCCGGCAAGACGTCAATTGACGGGGTGTACGTTAAAGCGGATAACGATCCGCGTCTGCCGGCCACGCTGTTAACCCTCGGTATTTTACCGAATAAAGCCCTGGACGATCGCTTTCGTCAGCTGACAGGCAGTGACTATGCGCAATATGTTGCGACGGCAACCAGTTTTGTCTACAGCCAGGACCTTGACCAGTTTGGTGCGACGGTACTCACCCTGTGGGTAAAAGGCATGGCGAACCGACAGTCAGCCATCATCATGTACACGCCGGAAGGGAAAATCTGGGCGCTACGGGTCAGCCCTGACACCGATAACGGCGTGGAAGTGGATTATGTGACCACCGAGAAGGATAAAGAGACCATGCCCAAAACGCTTCAGGCATGGCGCACCCTGTTTACCGACCGCTAAGGAAACCGGCCCATTGGTACTATCGGTAACGTACCATTTGGCCAGAAGGGGTGATCATCAGGCGTTCTTTACCCAGCCGCAAGGTGTCAAAATGCACGCTGTTGTTTTCCGCATAGCCAAAAATATTTTTAATCATCCGCGTCTGACCATCATCTGCATAATAAATTTTATGGAAAGTAAACATCACACCTTTGGCATTTTGAGTTTTTTCTTCCAGGCTGATTTTGGCCATAAAACGATTATCGTTTGGGCTGGTCAGGGTCATCATCACGGTGTTCCCTTTGCCGTCGAAGCGGGTATCATAAATTTCACGCTGGCGCGCCAGCAGGTCGTAATACCCCAGCTGTAAATTTACTTTAACGAAATCCTCCGTGAACAGGCCCTTATCCCCTGGCAAATGTTTGATCACTGCCACCCCAAGGGGGACCAGCAAAGTCACGATCAGTAAGCTAATTGACGCAGTTGGCCATTTCATTAATTTTTCGTTCGCCTTCACGGTAGATTAGAGCGCTCAGTTGAGCACCATCCGTACGCCAGTTGATAATGTTCATCGCCAGCTGTTTACGATCGCACTGATTCGATAACGTCATGGTGTAGTTCAGCGTCGTGCCGGAGGTGTAATAGAAAATTTCCATATTCACTTTCTGATTTTTCAAATTTTGATTCAGCGTAAATAGCACCGGTCCCAAAAGCTTATTTAAATCATAGGACGCGGACGTGTTGTCCCATCCCCGGCGCAATTCCATTAGCTGAATATGGCTGTACGGGACGGAGTTTTTTTTCACCAACTCGCTACTGTTTACCGGAAAAAGCGCTCGCCCGGCCCACGCCAGCACGCACAGTAACAGTAACGCCTGAAAGAAAATAAGCCAAAGCCAGAATACGCGACGTAAGCGTGGTTTCGGCTCCGCGTTAATCGTTGTTTCCGTTTCGGCCAGCCCGGGTAATATCGCAGGTTCTACCTGGTGCATATCCTGCGGGGGTATCCTCTCCTCTTGTACCGATGTCTGCTGCGAGGCATCGGTCAGGCTATCCGCTTCTTCTTTGTCATAGCAAATACGTTGGCAAAATTCTGCCTCAAGGATATAGCCCTTTTTAGGGATCGTTTTAATAATACGCTGCTGCTTGCCGTCATCCTCCAGCGCCACGCGCAGCGCATGAATCGCATTCGGTAAACTGTTAATACCAATAACCCGCCGTTCCCAAACCAGCGTAGTGAGCTCATCACGACTTAATGTTTTTCCAGCATTTTCAGCCAGTACTAGCAACAGTTTGAATTGATATTCGCCCAGGCGCCTTTCTTCACCACTGAGTTGATGGAGTAACGTACCGGACGAAAAATCGACGTACCAGTGGTGAATAATATAATCCGCTGTCATAGCTTGCCATTGTTCAGAAAAATCAGTGAATATGCTGGTGAATACTTCTGGCGATAATCGGTAATTATAATCTAATTTCCATAACAATTGCTGTAGTCGTAACGCATTAAAAAATTCAATGAAAAGGCGTCCTGTTATTTAAATTGAGGCCACCCGGTAATGGGAAATAAATGTTACATACAGTAATAGTAACAATGTGTTATCGAGTGATCGTAAAGTCAAATCTCAGGGTGAAGGGGATGAGAGGTGGGTAACAACCAATGAATTTGGCTTAAGTTCAGTTAAATTAATAAGTTATGTGATCTGCGGCGTGGGGAAAAGATTGCAAGCTGGCAGAATAGTGCCACAATTAATTTAACAATCACTCAACAAGGCAATTTGACCAGGAGCCTGATATGGTGACCCATTCTCGCAGTGTAATGTTAATGATGTCGTTTGCTGCCGGGACCTTTGCTGCAGGTGCCTCCTCAAACCCGCGCCATCTGATGCTGGCGCAGCCCTCACAGGGCATCCCCAACAACCCGCTGCCGCTGATCATCTATCCACAGGTGGTGCCGGACGAGCCGGAAGAAGGGGCAGAAGAGATATCGCCAGACGATTTGGCGCTGTGGTTCCGCGCTGAGTTTGCCCGCCACGGTTGGCCGGTCAGCTGGCACGCGCCGATTTATCCCTACACCCATTATCACCCGAATACCCATGAATTGCTGGGGATCACCTGCGGCTGGGCCGAGATCCTGTTTGGTGGCGAAAGTGGGCGCATGGTCACCGTTTATGCGGGTGACGTAATACTGATACCGGCGGGTGTCGGACATCAGCAAATTGCCGCCAGTGATGATTTCATGGCCGTTGGTGCCTACCCTCCGGGCGTGACGCCCAAAACCCTGCGCGACGAGCAGGCATTGATGGAACAGTCTATGCTTGAAATAAAACGCGTCGCGATGCCCGAAACCGACCCCGTTACCGGTGGGGAAGGCGCACTGACTGAGGTCTGGCACCCGCTGACTCGTTAAGAATCTCTCTCATCGTTTGACCGGAATGCACCATATTGGTGCATTCTCATTCTACGCTTCGCTTTCCCTGACCCGATTTGTCACCAGGCTGTTGTTCGTTCCTCGTTCTGTGCGGGGCAGGCCGCTCATTCCGACTCTGGCACACTTTGTGCAACTCTTATTCAGGTTCACAGACAGCGGTAGGGAAATCATGAATCAAAGCTATGAAATAGCGTCACACTTTTATGATGAGATGTTGCTGAACGATGGACGCTATCGCGGGCACTATCGGGAATACTGGCAGTGGCTACAGCAGGCTGACCAGCAGGCGATTGCGCGCAAACGTGAAGAGGCGGAACTGTTGTTTCACCGCCTGGGGATTACTTTTAATGTGTATGGTGATGACGGCGGTGCCGAGCGTCTGATCCCGTTCGACAGCGTACCGCGGATTATTCCTGCCAGCGAGTGGGCAATGCTGGATAAAGGCATCCGCCAGCGCGTTCAGGCGCTGAATGCTTTTCTGCATGACATCTACCATGACCAGCGCATCCTTAAAGCCGGGATCATTCCCGCTGAACAGGTACTGGTTAACGATCAATATCAACCCTGCATGCAGGGCCTGAATCTGCACCGTAACCTCTACGCGCACATTATTGGCGTGGATATGGTGCGCAACAGCGATGGCGAATACTACGTGCTGGAGGACAATCTGCGTACCCCGTCCGGCGTCTCCTACATGCTGGAAAACCGCAGAATGATGATGCGCCTTTACCCGGAGCTGTTTGCCGATCAGCGCATTGCCCCTGTCGAACGTTATCCGTCTCTGCTGCTACAAACCCTGCGCGAAAGCTCGCCGATCAACGATCCGGTGGTAGTGGTACTGACACCGGGCCGCTTTAACAGTGCCTACTTTGAACACAGCTTCCTTGCCCAGCAAATGGGCGTGGAGCTGGTGGAAAGTGCTGACCTGTTTGTCAAAGATGGCGCGGTGCTGATGCGCACCACGGCCGGGCCGTGCAAGATCGATGTGATCTACCGCCGAGTGGACGATGCCTTCCTTGATCCTCTGGCGTTCCGGCCGGATTCGATGCTCGGTGTGCCGGGCCTGCTGTCGGTGTATCGTGCGGGCAACGTGGTGCTGGCTAACGCCATCGGCACCGGCGTGGCCGATGATAAGTCGATCTACCCGTATGTACCGGAAATGATTCGCTTCTATCTGGGGGAAGAGCCGCTCCTCAACAACGTACCGACCTGGCAGTGTCGCCGCCCTGATGAGCTCTCCTGGGTACTGGCTAACCTCGAAAAGCTGGTCGTGAAGGAGGTTCACGGTGCGGGGGGATACGGCATGTTGATTGGCCCGGTGGCCAGTAAACAGCAGTTGGCCGATTTCCGCGCGCTGTTACTCGCCAAACCACAGAACTACATTGCACAGAACACGCTGGCACTCTCCACCTGTCCGACTTTTGTCGATCAGGGGCTGGCCCCGCGTCATATCGACCTGCGTCCCTTTGCCCTGAGTGGGGCGGATATCCGGCTGGTGCCCGGTGGCCTGACGCGCGTAGCGCTGACCGAAGGTTCGCTGGTGGTGAACTCATCGCAGGGCGGTGGGACGAAAGATACCTGGGTTCTGGAGGATGACGCATGCTGAGTCGCACGGCCAGTGGCCTGTACTGGATGGCGCGCTATTTAGAGCGCGCAGAAAATATTGCACGCGTGCTCGACGTCACAAACCGTCTTTCTCTGATGCCGGTGCGCGGCAGCCACAATAATGAGCTGCGCGTGCCGCTCAATCTGACCAACACGGATGAACTTTACTGGTCGGTCAGCGATCGGCTGAGTATGTCACAGCTGTTCAGCTTTTTTGCCTTTGATGAGCGTAACCCCGGCAGCATTTTCAATTGCTGGCAGGCGGCCTGGAACAACGCCCATGCGGTTCGCGGCAGCCTCTCTTCTGAAGTCTGGGAGAGTATTAACTCCAGCTGGATTGAACTGAGAAAAATGCGGCGTCACGGCGTCAGCAGCGACGGTGCGGATGCCTTCTTCGACTGGGTTAAAGAGCGCTCACATCTGTTTCGTGGTGCGATGTTCGGCACCCTGATGCGTGGCGATGCCATGAGCTTTATTCGTCTGGGAACGTTGCTGGAACGTGCCGACTGCACGGCACGCCTGCTCGATGTTTATCAGTATCTGACCGATGACGATGATGACACCGTGCGCGAATACTACCGGCTGGATACGCTGCTACGTTCAGTGTCCGCGCGCGAAGCCTATCACACCATCTACAAGCAGCAACTGGCGGCGGACGGCGTCAACGAGATGTTGATCCTGCGTGAAGAGAGCCCGCGATCGTTACGATCCTGTCTTGATGAAATCGCAAGGCAACTCGATCAAATCGGCAGCAGCGGTGAAGACAGGCCGCGTTACTTATTGACGATACTGCATGCGCAGCTGCGTTTCAGCAGTTGGGAATCCCTGATGGATGACGGGCTGCATGCCTGGTTGCAACGTTTTCTGGGTGAACTGGCATTGATTGCTGACAGCATCCATCACACTTATCTGGAGGCGAAATAATGAAGCTGACCATCGCGCATAAAACCTGTTTCAGCTATCAAAGCCTGGTGCGTCAAAGCACGCAGTACCTGCGTCTGACGCCACAGGACTCGGTGCATCAGCATATTATTTCGTGGGATCTGCTGCTGCCGGAAGAGGCGATCTGCACCACCGACACCTGGGGTAATGTGCTGCATGTGCTGACGCTCGACCGTCCGCATCAGGAAATCGAGATTGAAGCTCGTGGCGTGGTGGAGATCCTCGACGACGAAGATAGCGCCCCGGACCCGGACTGCATGCTCTCGCCGCTGGTGTTTTTACGCATCACTCCGCTGACGCAGCCTGACGCGGCGATCAACGATTTTGCCCGCCGCTATTACCGTGAAGAGGCTCCGCTGGACAGTCTGGAGCGCCTGATGGGCGAGTTGCTGTTGAAAATGCCTTACCAGCCCGGCAGTACGCTGGTGACGGATACCGCCGCGAAAGTGTTTGCCGCCGGCAGCGGGGTTTGTCAGGATCACAGCCACGTCTTTCTCGCCTGTTGTCGCAGCCTGCATATTCCCGCCCGTTATGTGAGCGGCTATCTGTATACTGACAACGTGGAACATGTAGCCACGCATGCCTGGGTGGAAGCCTGGGTGGGCGGCAGTTGGCACAGTTTCGATATTACCAATAATACCCGCAGCACCCGCCAGCATCTGAAACTGGCGGTGGGGGTGGATTATCTGGATGCCTGCCCGGTGCGTGGAATGCGCCTTGGCGGTGGCAGTGAAGATATGCAGGCAGTGGCTGCGGTACAACTGGTGTTTTCGCAGCAGTAATCTTTTATCGGACTCACTATGACCTATTGTGTAGCTATGCGTTTATCGTCAGGGATGATTTTCGTTTCCGATTCCCGAACCAATGCGGGCGTGGATCATATTTCCTCGTTCCGTAAGCTTCATGTTTTTCAGCAAGATGGCGAACGGACCCTGGTGCTGCAAAGCGCCGGTAATCTGGCCACCACCCAGAGTGCGCTGAGCCTGCTGCGGCGTGGCTGCGAAGATGGCAAAAATCCTAGCCTGATGAACGCCACGAACATGTACGATGTGGCGCTGCTGGTAGGGGAAACGTTACGTTCGGTGATCAAGCGCGACGGCGAGGAGTTTGGCGGCACGTTGATGCTGGGCGGGCAGATCAAAGGCGAAGAGCCACGGCTGTTCCAGATCTACCCGCAGGGCAACTTTATCGAAGCCAGTACCGATACGCCGTATTTCCAGATTGGGGAAAGCAAATACGGTAAGCCGATTATTGACCGCGTGCTGCGTTTTGATACACCGCTGGATCAGGCGATGCAGTGCGCACTGATTTCGATGGACTCCACGCTGGCGAGTAATATTTCGGTGGGGTTACCGCTGGATGTGATGGTCTATCCAACGGACAGTTACAGCAGTATGCAGCAGTATCATATTACTGAAAAACATCCCTATTTCTCGCAGATCCGCCAGTTATGGAGCAGTGGTTTATTGAGTGTGTTCTCGCAGTTGCCACCGCTGGAGCTCGACGAATAACCCCGGGCGAGGCATGCCTCGCCCCTACGCAGCGCCACCCGCGCAGGACGGAAAAAACGGTCGGCCTGTACGCCGGTCATCGTAGGGGGTGGGCATGCCCGCCCCGCATTACCGGCATCCACCCGGCGTATCCTGGTTTTCTGCCATGCGCAACAGCATGCGGTGGCCGATGGTGTTGTCCCAGTTAAAGCTGTTTTGCAGCACCACAATCGCCGTTTTATGCTTCAGATCCATTCCGATATAACTGGCATAGCCGCCAATAAAACCGGACTGGTAGAGAATGCTCTGCCCATTGAGATTGTTGCTCAGCCACGCCAGTGCGGAGGAGTCGTTTTGCGCCTCTTTAAAGCGGATGGTGGTGGCATCAATAAAGGCTTTATCCAGGGTCGGATCGCCGCTGCCGTACAGATGGGCACTCAGATAGGTCAGCAAATCGTTGCCGCTTGACCACAACGATGCGGCACCCACCATATAACCGTTAAAATTCCAGTCCGGCACCGCCTCTCCGCGCTTCACAAACTTCGGCTGATCCCCGGCATGGCCGCGTGCACGCAGCAAATAGCCCGGCAATCGCTGCGGCTGAAAACCGGTATGACGCAGGCCGAGTGGCGCAATAATCCGCTGCCCGGCGATCTGCTGTGGCGTCTGGCCCGATCGCTGTGTGATGGCGTAATCAAGAATGGCGTACCCCAGATTGGAATACATCACCTGCTGATGACGCGGGCGGCTGAAATCCTGCAAATAGTTCAGGAACTCGCCGTCATCAAGATCATCGTAGAAAGGCTCACCGTAAAACAGATACGCCGTCAGCTTGCGAAGCATATGCAGACTGGGCATCTGGCGTGGTAGCCCGGCAGTATGCGTTGCAAGCTGTTGCAGCGGGATAGCGCGTGCATCTTCACTCAGGGGAACATCTTTGCCGATGAGCTGGCCGAGCGTCTCATCCCAGCGCAGCTTCCCGTCAGCGACCAGCAGCGCCGCACTTTCGGCGGTGAACCCTTTGGTGACAGAGCCGACGGCAAACAGTGTATCGCCGTTGATGGGAATACGTTTATCGGTATCGGTATAGCCGTAGCTGAATATATGGCGCTGACGGTCTGCACCCAGCACGGCCACCACCATGCCTGGTGTGCGCTGCTGGTCAATCTGCGGCTGCGCCAGTTGATCAATCTGCGCATTGAGCGGCAGGCGACAGCTGGCCTGCAAGCTGGCTGCCGCTGACGTATCAATACTGTTGCTGGACAGCGAACCACACCCGGCTAACAGCAGACAGAGCAGAGGAAGCAGCGTTTTCAGGTTCATCATGAGGAGTCAGTCATGCTGATAATTTTTACTGCCACACGTGGATTATGCTGCCAGGAGGGAAAGGGACGCCATAAGGTGCGAAAAATTTCCGAAAGCACGCGTTGTAACGATGCGGTAAATAAAAAAATATCAATAAATTGAATGGGTTATAGTTGGACGCATTTTAACCTGAACGCCTGGAGAACAGCAAGAAAAGCCGTTAATTCCCGCAATATTCAGTGCAATCTGAATTCTTCTCCTCTTCAGGGCGGCGACACAAATTCATCGGGTATTTCACCTGTCATTTACCTGACATGAAAATGTCATCCGGGCTGGTTAGTGTGCCGATAAAACACCTGGAGGCTAACCCGTGTTTACAGTTGAAAGCGTATTAGACGATCTCAGTCCCGGACATGACACCCCCTCCTGGCAGAAAAGCGTGCTGCGCCGCCTGCTCCATGAAAAAGAGTTCCAGCAGTTCAACCAGCGCAACCGCCACCTGAAAGGGCTGGATATGGTGGAGCAGGTGCTGGAGTACCTGGATGTCAGCTGTGAACTCAGCGAACGCGACCTGGAGCAGATCCCCAGCACAGGACCGGTGGTGATTGTTGCCAACCATCCGCTGGGAACGCTGGATGGTTTGGCGCTGCTGCATGCCGTCTCTCAGGTGCGGCGCGATGTGAAAATTGTCACCAACCGTCTGCTGAACTGCCTGTCTTCGCTGAGCAGCCTGATGGTGCTGGTGGACAACATGGGCAACCGCACCAGCCGCCAGCAGGTGGGGCAGATGCAGGAGCAGCTGGAAAACCAGGGCGTGCTGATCTTCTTCCCGGCGGGGGAAGTCTCCCGCTTTGGCAGCAAGGGTGTGAAAGATGGCAAATGGAGCCACGGTTTCCTGCGCCTGGCCGCCCGTTTCCGTGCGCCGGTGGTGCCGATCCACGTCAGCGGCCGCAACAGCGCGCTGTTCTACCTCACCTCAAAAATCTATCAGCCGTTGTCGATGCTGTTACTGGTGCGTGAAATGTTCGGCAATCGTGGCGTGCGGCTGAAATTGAAAATCGGTAAGCGCATCCCTTACGCCAGCTGGCATGATGGACACACCCCGGCGAAAGAGCTGGCGGCGCGTTTTCGCCGTCATCTCTACCGTATCGGGCTGGGTAAATCCGAGTTGTTCCAGACGGAAGCTGCCATTGCGCGCGCAGAAGATCGCGCGGTGCTGAAGCGGGCACTGGCCGGATGCGAAGTGCTGGGGCAACTGCCCGACGGTAAGATGATTTACCTCTATCGCCGTCAGGGCGAAGACTATGTCCCGATCCTGCGTGAGCTGGGAAGGCTGCGTGAAATCGCCTTCCGCGCGGTGGGTGAGGGCAGCGGGACGCGACGCGATCTTGATGATTACGACGACGACTATTATCACCTGATTTTATGGGATGAAGAGGCGCTGGATATCGTTGGCGCTTACCGCTTTATTCCCACCGCTGAACAGTTCGAACGAAAAGGCTTTGAAGGGATCTACAGCCACAGCCTGTTCCATTACGACCACCAGATGAGCCCGGTGCTGATGCAGGGCATTGAACTGGGGCGCAGTTTTATTCAGCCTGCCTATTGGGGCAAACGTGGCCTCGATTATCTGTGGATGGGCATTGGCGCGTATCTGGCGAAATATCCGCAGTACCGCTATCTGTTTGGCCCGGTTTCCATCTCGGGAGGTCTGCCGCTGGCGGCGCGCGATCTGCTGGTGGCATTCTATCGTCTGTACTTTGCCCCGGACCTGCCGCTGGCCACCTCACGCCGTCCGTATCCGGCCTCGCTGCCTGATGTGCTGGCCCAGTTCAGCGGTGATAACTACAGTGACGATCTCAAACGTCTGAAGCGGCTATTAAGCAACCTGGGTACGGGGATCCCACCGCTGTACAAGCAGTATTCCGAGCTGTGCGAAACCGGCGGGGTACAGTTTATCGACTTCGGCAGTGACCCGGACTTCAACCACTGTATAGACGGGCTGGTGCTGGTGGATCTGACGAAGTTGAAAGAGAGTCGCTTCCAGCGTTATATTGCGGTGCATCATACGCCACCGATGGCAGAACCTCTGGCCGACTGATCGCTGCCGGCCTCGGCACGCGCCATCCCTGGCGCGTGCCGCCCGGCTTACCTCAAACTGGCCCCCTCCCCGTAATAGAGTGCTCGCTGTGTGTGTTAAAACAGCCACGATGGTGTGTTTCTTTATTCTCCCGTAATCTTTTATAAATCGTTTTTTTACTATTTGTTATTCACCGCCATTGGCTTTACCTTTCCCTGTCCTTAACAGATTAAATCTATTAATCAATCCACTAACAGGTTCCGTTTAAATAAACAGCCATTCGTTTTATGATTTTATTCATCAACAAGGAAGAGATATGGCTCAGGATATTTTTATCAGATTTACCGGTATTGAGGGCGAATCCCAGGATTTTGCACATAAAGGCGAAATTGACGTTCTGCGCTGGACGTGGGCTGCCCGCCAGCCATCCAATATGCACTCAGGAAGCGGCGGTGGCGCAGGGAAATCCACCGTCGGCGATCTTTACTTCGATCACTTTATTGATAAATCCAGCCCCAATCTTCTCCAGTATTCCCTTAGCGGTAAACCGATCCCCGAAGCGGTGCTGACCGTGCGCAAAGCGGGCGGATCGCCGCTGGAATATCAGATCATCACCCTGCAAGAGGTCATCATTACCCGGGTGGCGTTGATCTGCTATGACAACATGCCCGCACCACTCGAAAAGGTCGCCATCGCGTTCTCGCGGGTGAAGATGGATTACGTGCTGCAAAATGCAGAGGGGAAAACGGCGGGAACCGTTTCAATGGGCTATGACATCAAAGCCAATACGGTGATCTAAATCGCCTCAAGGGAGGGAAACCAATGCTATACGTTAATGAAAATGGTCATATTTATGCCGACCGTATTAAGATCAAAATATTCAATAATATCGAGCATGAAAAAATGGATGCGGTGAATGGCATTGTCGTGCATCAGACCAATGCCTCTACAGCGAGCAGCACCTTTCATAGCTATCAAAACAAAGGCGCCGCTGGCGCTCACTTTCTGATTGACAGAGATGGCACCATCTATCAAACCGCCTCATTGTTTAAAGTCACCTGGCATGTGGGAAGGCTACAATCCCGCTGCTATCTGACGAAAAAATGCGAGCCGGCAGATTTGCAAAAAGTGGCCGATCTGGAAAAGTCATGGAGAAATTACGATAAGGTGCATCAGATTGAAAAAGTAAAAAATTATCCTGATCGATTTCCCAGCAATATCGACAGTATTGGGATAGAAATTGTGGGCAAGGCAGAAAGGCAGATAGATAAGAAAACGGGTGAGCCAGTATTTGTCTATGAAGACGTTAATGACCGACAAAATGAATCTTTAAAATGGTTAATTAGAGAGCTGATTGGAACATTAAATGTGTCTACTACTGAAATATATCGCCACCCGGAAATTGGAAGAAAAACCCTTACTGAGGCAAGTACAGCGAAATGGTGATTTTAAATAGAATAAATTTTTTTATTATTGCTCTTTTTTTGGTTGTTTCAATACAGTCTCAGGCTAGGGTCGTTAGTAATATTGACGTTGAAAGGGTCGGAGCACAGGAATCTGGACGTAAGGATGAAAATGAAAGAGCAGCCTGCAAGGTGTACAGACCAACACAAGAACAGTTGATTACATATTTCAACCTCGCAACAGAGTCGCAAGAAAGTGGAAATTTACTTCACGAGTATTACTCACCTTGCATTGCGACAGGGAAAGTAAAATTCAAAGACGGAGCATCTGGCGTTTGGACAGTGCAATCCAGTGGGCTAGGCCTTGCTATTTTGGATAATGGAGAGTCCCTCGTCTTCTTCCATAAAGACAACCAATGGACCGATCCTTATGCCTGCACCTACGGATTAGGCAACGATCCAGTATGTTAACTAAACCCTTTTTACTGCTGGCACTCTTTCTACGGGCCTCGGCACGCGCCAGGACTGCGCGCGTCGAAGCCCGCAGGTATGCGTCTTTTTCTGGTCCGGTGTGCTCAACCTGAGCCTCAACCCGGTCATGCTATCTTTAGCAAATAAATAATTTCCAGAAACCTTGCACTAAATTACCTCTTCCACGTAATAAATAAAATAATCATTTTTTTACTATTTATCATTCACCGCTAATGTCCTTAAACTTCCCTGTTGGCAAAAGAGTCAATCTATTCATCAATCCACTAACAGGTTTCATTTAAATAAACAGCCATTAGTTTTATGATTTCACTCATCAACAAGGACGAAACATGGCTCAGGATATTTTCATCAGATTTAGCGGAATTGAGGGCGAGTCCCGGAATTTTGCCCATAAGGGGGACATTGACGCCTAATGGGATAGGCAGGCGCTAAACCTTATTCGCCTCAAGGGAGTAAAACCAATGCTATACGTTAATGAAAATGGTCATATTTATGCCGACCGTATTAAGATCAAAATATTCAATAATATCGAGCATGAAAAAATGGATGCGGTGAATGGCATTGTCGTGCATCAGACCAATGCCTCTACAGCSAGCAGCACCTTTCATAGCTATCAAAACAAAGGCGCCGCTGGCGCTCACTTTCTGATTGACAGAGATGGCACCATCTATCAAACCGCCTCATTGTTTAAAGTCACCTGGCATGTGGGAAGGCTACAATCCCGCTGCTATCTGACGAAAAAATGCGAGCCGGCAGATTTGCAAAAAGTGRCYGAWCTGGAAAAGTCATGGAGAAATTACGATAAGGTGCATCAGATTGAAAAAGTAAAAAATTACCCGGATCGATTCTCCAGCAATATAGATAGTATTGGGATAGAAATTGTGGGTGAGTCAAAAAGAATGAAAAATAAAATAACAGGAAAAATAGAACCTGTTTATGAATCAGTCAACGATCAGCAAAATGACTCTTTGAAGTGGCTAATAAAGGAGTTATCTGAGACGTTAAGTGTTTCTATGAATGAAATATATCGCCATCCCGAAATTGGTCGAAAAAATCCAACAGAAGCGAGTACAGCAAAATGGTAAAACAAAAAAATATACTTCTTGCTATTTTATCTTGTGTTGTTTTCTTTTCAAATCAAGTTAATGGTCGTGAAATTATTGATATTAAAGTCAAAGATATTGGGCAGTATGATGAAGGTCGAGGTTATAAAAATGAAAGAGAATCTTGTAAACATTTCAGGCCGACTAAAAAACAAATAATCCGTTTTTTTAATATTGCAAAGGAGTCAAAAGAAAGTGGGAATCTACTTCATGAGTATTACTCACCTTGCCTGTCATCAGGAACAATAAAATTCAAAGACGGTTCATCCGGGGACTGGACGGTACAATCCAGTGGCCTGGCATTTGCTATTCTGGATAATGGAGAGTCACTCGTCTTCTTCCATAAAGACAACCAATGGACCGATCCTTATGCCTGCACCTACGGATTAGGCAATGATCCCATATGTTAAATCAACCACTGCGCCAGGGATGGCGCAGTTTTCATGTTCAAAGCGAAAGGGAGTTCAGTCTGGAAATGGAAAAGTTTATCACCAAAACTATTATTATTTTTTGGACGTTTATGGTCGTTTCAGTTCATGCGCAGGCAAGAGTTGTCAGCCACCTCGAGGTTAAAGGTATCGGGTTGTACTCTGACCAACGGAATGATAAGGATGAAGAAATAGCCTGCAAGGTCTTCAGGCCGACAAAAAAACAGATGACCCGATATTTCAATCTTTCTAAAGAATCGGAAGAAAGTGGAGATCTACTTCATGAATATTACTCACCGTGCCTGGCGATAGGTAGCGTCAAATTTAAAGACGGCACTTCAGGCCGATGGACAGTACAATCCAGCGGTTTAGGGATTGTTGTTTTTGAGAATGGGAAATCATCCGTCTTCTTCCATAAAGACAACCAATGGACCGATCCTTATGCCTGCACCTACGGTTTACAAAACGATCCTATATGCTAATTAACCCCCTTTTCTAACACGGGCACCGTTTGTGCGGGGATGGGGCTGGGGTGAGGTAAGCCGGACGTCACGCGCCAGGACGCTGCGTGCCGAGGCCCTCATGGGTGCGTCTTTTGCCGATCCGGCGTGCCCACCCCGGCTCCAGCCCTGTCACTGCACTACGAGCACACAGGCTTCTGCCATTATCTGCCCGCCTTTGTGCATTTAGCGCGAAAGCATTGTGACCACGATCCCGATTTAAAATCATTACACATCTGATTTAATTAATATTTAAAAAACCGTTACGCCTGGCGTAATGGTTATAGCACTGGGTGTAATTGTTTGACTGCGCCCCGGCGTGCAGACTCGGTAATCAGACTGAAGCATCCCTGACAGGATGCGCTTACAGGAGGTTACATCATGCTTACCCAATCATCCCCCCGAATCTGGGATACGCGCCGCCGCGAAAAACAGCGCCGTATTGCCAGCCTCGGGCTCACCCACAAAGTTCTCCCTACCGATGATTTGATCGCCATGCTGGAAAAACTGATTGTCCCTGGCGACCGCGTCGTTATGGAGGGTAACAACCAGAAACAGGCCGATTTTCTGTCCCGATCGCTGGCGCAGGTCAACCCGAAAAAACTGCACGATCTGCATATGATCATGCCGAGCGTCGGCCGTAGCGAGCATCTTGATATCTTCGAAAAAGGGATTGCCCGCAAGCTCGATTTCTCATTTTCCGGCACCCAGAGCCTGCGTATTTCGCAGCTGCTGGAGGACGGCCTGCTGGAAATTGGCGCCATTCACACCTACATCGAACTCTATTCGCGGCTGTATGTTGACCTGATCCCTAACGTGGCGCTGGTCGCGGGTTTCAAAGCCGATCGTAAAGGCAATCTCTACACGGGTCCCAGTACGGAAGACACCCCGGCACTGGTCGAAGCGGCGGCATTCCATGATGGCATCGTCATTGCCCAGGTGAATGAACTGGTGGATGACGAGAGCGATCTGCCGCGCGTCGATATCCCCGGTTCGTGGATCGACTTTGTGGTGGTGGCGGATAAACCCTTCTTTATCGAACCGTTGTTCACCCGTGACCCACGCCTGATCAAACAGGAGCATGTGCTGATGGCGATGCTGGCGATCAAAGGCATCTACGCCGAGCACAAAGTGCAGTCGCTCAACCACGGTATTGGGTTTAACACTGCCGCCATCGAACTGCTGTTACCCACTTACGGCGAACAGCTGGGCCTGAAAGGCAAAATCTGCCGTCACTGGACCCTGAATCCGCACCCGACGTTAATCCCGGCGATTGAAAGCGGCTGGGTGGAAAGCGTGCACTGCTTCGGCGGTGAGCTGGGAATGGAAAAATACGTTGCAGCGCGCCCGGACGTGTTCTTCACCGGGGCCGATGGTTCTATGCGATCCAACCGCGCCTTCTGCCAGATGGCGGGCCAGTATGCCGCCGATATGTTTATCGGCTCCACCTTACAGGTGGACGGCGATGCGAACTCCTCCACCGTGACGCGTGGCCGCCTGTCGGGCTTTGGCGGTGCGCCCAATATGGGGCACGACCCGCATGGTCGCCGCCATGCCACCCCAGCCTGGCTGGCCATGATCAACGAACCTGACCCGATGGCACGGGGTCGCAAGCTGGTGGTGCAGATGGTGGAAACCTTCCAGGCTGGCGCAAAACCGACCTTTGTTGAAAAACTGGAAGCGGTCGAGGTGGCAAAAGCGTCCGGCATGCCGCTGGCCCCGGTCATGATCTACGGCGATGACGTTACCCACGTACTGACCGAAGAGGGGATTGCTTACCTCTATCGTGCGCAGTCGCTGGAAGAACGGCGGGCGATGGTGGCGGCGGTCGCCGGGATTACCGATATCGGTCTGGGCGTGGATGCGAAGCGGGTGCAGCAGCTGCGGCGCGAAGGGAAGGTGGCCTTCCCGGAAGATCTTGGCATTCGCCGTACCGATGCCACCCGTTCCCTGCTGGCGGCAGGCAGCGTGGCTGAACTGGTCGAATGGTCCGGCGGGTTGTATGAGCCTCCGGCCAAATTCAGGAGCTGGTAATGAACCTGCAACGGCAGTGGGCTGCAAGTTCGGCGGAACGCCATGCACAGCGCCTGGCCGCGCTGGCAACACGTTGCCTGGTCATAGAAGCCAACCTCACGCCGAAACCAGGATTGGTGGATCGCCGGGGTAGCGGGGCGCATCACGACCTGACGTTGGCGCTGATGGAGCGTTCTGCTCACAGTCTGACGCCAATGTTCCGCGAGATGGCGCGACAGAGCTGGCAGCGTCCGGCGGATATCGCTCTGCGCCAGTTGGCGGGCCGACTGGGACGTGAAGGCGAAGCGGTGATGATGCAGGTGACGGGCGGAGTGAATACCCATCGCGGTGCTATCTGGGCTCTGGGGTTGCTGGTCTCTGCGGCTGCCATGTGCGGAGGGCGCGGTAGCCCGACGCAGATAACCCGTATGGCCGCGCGCCTGGCACAGCTGCCGGATGACGCTGCGCCGACGCTGTTCAGCAACGGCCTGCGCGCCTGTTCACGTTATCGTCTGCCCGGAGCACGGGAAGAGGCTCAGCAGGGGTTCCCCCATGTGATGAATCTGGCTCTGCCGCAGCTCTGGCAAAGTCGCCAGCAGGGGGCGAACAGCAACGCAGCACGGCTGGATGCGCTGATGGCGATCATGACCTCGCTCAGCGATACCTGTGTACTGTCGCGTGCCGGAATGCCAGGGCTGGAAGCGATGCAGCAGGGGGCGCGGGCGGTACTGGTGGCAGGCGGGGTGCAGCAACCTGCAGGGCAGCAGGCGCTTCAGCGGCTGGATGCAGCAATGCTGGCGCTGAATGCTTCACCAGGCGGTGCAGCCGACCTGCTGTCTGCCACGATTTTCCTGGACCATGTCCATTGCTCGGGCCGGGCATGCCCGACCCCTACAAAAGGATGGGCGTAGGGGCATGCCCCGCCCGCAACAAACGGTCGTCCTGGCGATGTGTGGCAACCCGATGTTCGTAGGGGCGGGGCATGCCCCGCCCGCAACAATTGCTCATCCCCGCAGACGAGCAATCAATTTTAAGAGGATCTTATGCAACAGATAACCTTGTCTTTTCCGGCTACACGCCACCTCAGCGGTAAGGCGCTGGCGGGTGTGGTAGGGTCCGGCGATATGGAAGTGCTGTTCACAGCGAACAGCAGCCATGTCCTGAGCGTGGCAATCACCACCTCGGTCGATAACAGCAGCCCGCGCTGGCAGGCGCTGTTTGAGCGTATCAGCAGCTTTGGCTCACTACCTGCCGGGCAGATGACCATTCATGATTTTGGTGCCACCCCCGGTGTGGCCCGCATCCGCATTGAACAGGTGTTTGAGGAGGTAGCCGATGCGTAATGACAGCAGCTTTATCGAACTGAAAGCGCGTGAGCGCGCACGTCTGCTGCTGGATGACGGTAGCTTCCGCGAACTGCTCGACCCGTTCGACGGCATCATGTCGCCGTGGCTGGGTGCACAAGGCGTTGTGCCGCAGTCTGATGACGGCATGGTGGTGGCAAAAGGCACCATCGATGGTCAACCCGCCGTGGTGATTGCCATTGAAGGGGCATTCCAGGGCGGCAGCATGGGCGAAGTCTCCGGGGCGAAAATGGCGGCTGCACTGGAACTGGCCGCTGAGGATAACCGCAAGGGCATCGCCACTCGCGCAGTGCTCTGCCTGGAAACGGGTGGCGTACGGCTACAGGAAGCCAACCTCGGTCTGGCAGCGATTGCGGATATCCACGCCGCCATTGTCGACCTGCGGCGCTACACCCCGGTGGTTGGCATTATCGCGGGCACGGTGGGCTGCTTTGGCGGGATGTCGATCGCCGCCGGGCTGTGCAGCTATCTGATTGTCACCCGTGAGGCCCGGCTGGGGCTGAATGGTCCGCAGGTGATTGAACAGGAAGCGGGTATTGATGAGTACGACTCTCGCGACAGGCCATTTATCTGGAGCATGACCGGAGGAGAAGTGCGCGCCCGCAGCGGCCTGGTGGATGCGATTGTCGCTGACGGTCAGCATGTCGTTCAACAGGCCATGCGTACGGCGCTGGCGAAGGGCGTTCCGGCGTTACATCGCTCACAGCATTATCAGCACTATCTGCCGCGTCTGGCACAGTTTGATACCCGCCAGCAGGCCGATGCACAACAGATTACACAGCTATTCAGTGGGGAGGATCACAAATGAAACAGCCAACAGGACGCGGTGAAATCTGGCTACAGCAACTCAGTGCCGGAGCGGCCCGTTTACCGGGGTTATGCCCGTCTGTGCAGGTCGCTGACGGTCACGTAAACGGGGAAGCCGTGCGTTTTATTGCCGTGGTACCGGATGCCGATAACCACTATCCCCGCGCCAGACAGGGCGAAGTCGGACTGTTAGAGGGCTGGACGCTGGCGAAAGTGGTCAGTGAAACCGTGGCGCAGGATGCCAAAAAAGCCGACAAGCGGCCGATTATCGCGGTGATTGACGTTGCCAGCCAGGCCTACGGTCGGCGTGAAGAGGCTTTTGGTATTCATCAGGCGCTGGCCGCTGCCGCCGGGGCTTACGCTGAAGCGCGGCTGGCGGGTCATGTGGTGATTGGGCTGATTGTTGGCAAAGCGATGTCGGGGGCTTTCCTGGCACACGGCTACCAGGCTAACCGGCTGATCGCCTTTAACGACAGCGGCGTGCTGATTCATGCGATGGGCAAAGCGGCGGCGGCGCGTATTACGCTGCGCAGCGTCGAGGCACTGGAAAAACTGGCGCAGACCATCCCGCCGATGGCTTACGACATCAAAAATTACCACAGTCTGGGATTGCTGGAAGCGCTGCTGGATATTCGTCAGCCTGATGCACCCGATGCTGCTGATGTGGCACAGGTGCAACAGGCGCTGACGGCGGCTATTACTGCGGCACGCCATGATCCTGGGTTGCAGTGCCGGCTAAAAGCAGAGAACCGTCGCAGTTCACACACCGTCAGAGAACGGATGCGTCAACTCTGGTAAGGCCCGTTGTGAAATCGATAAGACAACCTGCGAGACTGGCGGATATCTGACAGACATCCGCCAGTCTGAACTAATAATCATCGCGCCTGTGCTTACTTCAACTAACAGGTGATGTTATGACTTACGTGATTGTTCATGCTCTTGCCCCCATCTTTATCATTATGCTCCTGGGCTTTTACGCCGGCAAAGCCGGGATGGTGGATAATAAGAATGTCTCTTTACTGAATATTTTTGTGATGGATTTTGCTCTGCCAGCGGCCTTGTTCAGTGCCACTGTGCAGACGCCGTGGGCCGGGATTATCCAGCAGTCGCCACTGATTCTGGTGCTGGTGCTGGCGATGTGGATTGTCTATGCCGCGATCTACTTTATCAGTACGCGGATGTTTAAAAAGTCACCACAGGATGCGGCGGTACTGACGCTGACCGTAGCATTGCCGAACTATGCTGCCCTGGGCTTGCCGATCCTCGGTAGCGTGCTGGGAGAAGGTGCATCCACCTCGCTGTCGGTCGCGGTGTCGATTGCCTGCGGCTCAGTGCTGATGACGCCGTTCTGTCTGCTGACGCTGGAGCGCGAAAAAGCGCGTGCAGCGGGTGATGCGGGCAGTGCGGGAATCGGCATGTTGCCGGTGCTGATGTGGCGTTCGGTGATCAAGCCGATTGTCTGGGGACCGCTGCTCGGTGTGGTGTTATCGGGGCTGGGTGTGAAGATGCCGGAGCTGGTGCTGGCGGCAATCAAACCGCTCGGACTGTCGGCCACGGCGGGCGCACTGTTCCTGACCGGGGTGATTCTGTCGGCGCGTCAGCTGAAAATCAACGGCGTGGTGGTGATATCGAGTATCACAACGATGCTTATTCAGCCGTTTATTGCCTGGGGGCTGGTGCTGGCCTTGGGTATCAGCGGACAGGTGGCGATCACGGCGATCCTGATGGTGGCGTTGTCAGCCGGTTTCTTCGGCGTCGTCTTTGGCAACCGTTTTGGCGTGCAGTCGCCGGATTCAGAAGCGACACTGTTGATCAGTTCGCTATTGTGTATCATCACGTTACCGCTGTTTATCACCCTGACATCCGGAATGTAAGATGACTATAACGCCACATGATTTGATCTGGATCCGCACTGCTGACGCGATGGAGGGCGACCTGCCCGACTGGGTTGCCAGCCAGTGGCGGCGAACTTTGCCGCTGGTCGTGCGTCGCGACCATGATCAGGATGGGCGTATTCCTGTTGGGGTGCGTGGCTTGCTCCGCGATCAGCGTGCCGCAGGTTGGGTAGCAGCAAAGCATGTGGTCCGCACGCTGTCGCCGGAGGCACTCAGTGTGGCGGAGCATCTGCTGGCTTCTCCTTTTGTTTCCCAGCCGCCAGTACAGGCGGCTATTCAACTGGCGCAGCAGCGCTGGTGGTGGACATGGGGCATTACCGGCAGCGTAGGCTATGCGCTGGCAACGGAAATCCCGGTACTGCATAACGATAGCGATCTCGACCTGCTGATCCGCTGCCCGGAACCCGTGGCGCAGCAGGAGCTGGAACGCTGGCAGCAGTTTGTCAGCCAACTGCCTTGTCGTGTGGATACACAGGTGGAAGTGCCACAAGGTGCCTTTGCCTTAAGTGAATGGCTGCGTGACGGGCGCGTGCTGCTGAAAACCAACGCAGGCCCGCGCATCACCACCCAGCCGTGGAGTGTCATACCATGAAAATACTGTTCTCTTTTCCAGGTCAGGGGCCACAGCGCCCCGGAATGCTGCAACAGCTCCCCAACGGACAGGCGTTACTTGATCAGGCCAGTGAGGTGCTGGCGGAGGATGCTCGCGAGTTAGATCAGGCCAGCGCGCTGCAACATACCCGGGCGGTACAGCTCTGTCTGCTGATTGCCGGCGTGGCGCATGCGCGTGAACTCCAGCGGCAGGGCATTGTGCCGGATATCACCTGCGGCCTGTCAATTGGGGCTTTTCCGGCGGCGGTGGTGGCCGGGGCGCTGGCGTTTGATGATGCCTTACGGCTGGTTGCGCTGCGCGGTACGCTGATGGAGGAGGCTTATCCGCAAGGCTACGGCCTGACAGCGATTGTCGGGCTGGAGGTATCACAGCTGACACCGCTGCTGGGCAACGACTGCTGGCTGGCTAACATCAATGCGCCTCAGCAACTGGTGATTGCTGGCAGTGACGCCGCGATGAGCGCCGTCGCCACCCGCGCACGTCACGCCGGGGCGCAGAAAGTTCATCGACTGGCAGTGAGTGTGCCTTCTCACTGCGCGCTGCTGGCCGAACCGGCTATGAAACTGGCGATGGCATTTCAGACGGTGTCACTGACGCGCCCACACTGTGCGTATCTCAGTGGCAGCACGGCACGTGTGCTGTGGCAGCCGGAGCAGATTGCTGACGACCTGGCGAAAAATATGTCGCGTACGGTGCGCTGGCATGAGGCGATGGTGGCGGCCCGCGAACGGGATGTGGGGCTGGCGATTGAGATGCCGCCGGGATCGGTACTGACCGGCCTTGCGCGCAAAGCATTCTGTGGCAGCGCAGGGGAAGCGATCGCACTGGAACAGAGCGGTGAGCTGCTGGCTAAGCGCCTGGCGGAACGTCTAACGCGGTAGTCATTATGTTGTGCTGCGTTGGCGGCTGTACATGCGCCCTTCGGCCACCAGCGCCAGCAGATTCGGGTCATGCTCGCGGTTACGCTCAAAGACAATCCCGATCTTCTGGCGCATCTGATACGGCTCGGCCAGCCTGAGCAACTGCACGGAGTTCTCATACACCCGCTTCATTCTGCCCGGCAGTAGTGTAAACCCCACCCCCGCCTGCACCAGACTCAGCATCGAGAAAATATCATTCACCCGGGTGACAATATTCGGTGCATATCCGGCAACATGAAACGCTTCCTGGAAGCCCTGCCAGGTGGCGAAACCCTCCGCCAGGGAGACAAATTTTTGCTGACGAAAATCGCGCAGATCCGCCGGGAAGCGAGTGTCCAGCCCAGAAGTGGAAGGCGCGGCAAGAAAGATATCATCATCAAATAACGGCAGACATTCGAAGCGATTGTAGTCCAGATCACCGGGGGCGATGGCGATCAGAATGGCATCCAGCGAGCCTTCTGAAAGGCGCGTGGTGAGCGTCTGGTTTGAACCCATAGTCAGTTCAAGCTCCAGATCGGGGCGGCGTAGTTTCATCCCCATAATCAACTGTGGAATCGTTTCCAGCGTCAGCGAATAGAGCGTTCCCAGACGCATATGTCCCTGTCCTATGCCCGCCGTTTTCCTCGTTTCTTCCACGCCGCGCGACATCATATCCAGCGCTTCTTGACTGTACTCCCACAGCGTATGCGCGGCAGGCAGCGGGACCAGGCTGCGGCCTTTATGAATGAACAGCGGGCAGCGTACGCTCTCTTCCAGACTGTGTAGCGCCCGATGAACACTGACGCTGCTGATACCGAGGGCATCAGCGGTACGCGACAGATTACCCCGGTTCATAAAGGCGATGAAAATTCCCAGTTTGCGAAAAGTGATGTCTGAATCAATGTTCATAGCAGCCTGTACTCAGGTGGCAGGAAAGTGTGGAAACAGGCTTTATTCTAGGCTCTAACAGAGCGCGTTGTTTAACGCAATCATGCGTTATCGCCTGTAACCAGGTGTTTCTTCGCACGGAAAACAGTCGATAAATAACATTAATGGCTGACCGCTGTTTTGTGCTTTTGGTGGATGAGGACAAAACAGAAAAGCAACAAGCGACAAAAAATTCGCTAATCATCCGTGTTATCGGTTTTATTCACTGTTATGCGATGAAATTTACTGATGGATCCTTGCTTACATTTCACTGAGTTTAGCGCCAATTATCTGACTGGCAGGGGAAAAAATATCGAATAGTCTTATCCACTATCGGTGCCTGTGCGCCGTAAAAAATGTTTATTTTGACTGACATAAGGAAATCAAAGGATGAATCCTCTTTCACGTCGCAGTTTTATGGCTTTTGCCGCCGGTGGTACCGTGGCGCTGGCCGCCGGTACGGTTCATGCTCACGAACAGCCCGCAGCCCAGCCCTGGAATGGGAAAATGGGCGGCACCGATCCCGGCCCGCGAGACCCGATCCGTGAGGGGGAAAACCCTGACATTGTAAATCCCCCGGCGACCGATAGCGGCACCTTACCGAATTTGCGTTTTTCCTTCAGCGACGCGCATGTGCGCAAAGGCAGCGGCGGATGGACTCGCCAGGTGACTCAGCGTGAGCTGGGGATCTCGACCACTATTGCTGGTGTGGATATGCGTCTGAACAGCGGTGGTATCCGTGAGCTGCACTGGCATAAAGAGGGCGAGTGGGCCTATATGCTGTATGGCAATGCGCGCATTACCGCGCTGGATACCGAGGGTGGCTGGTTTGTGGATGATGTCGGCGTGGGCGATTTGTGGTATTTCCCGTCAGGTATGCCGCACTCGATTCAGGGACTGGGGCCGGATGGCTGCGAGTTTTTGCTGGCTTTCGACGACGGCAACTTCGATGAAGACAGCACGTTTTTACTCAGTGACTGGTTCAAACATATTCCCCCGGACGTGTTGGCGAAAAACTTCGGCGTGCCTGCCAGCACGTTCAGCTCGCTGCCGTCACCGTCTGACGAGTATATTTTTGCCGGGCAGGTGCCGGGAGCGCTCAGTGCCGATGCCATCGCCGGAGCAAAACCTTCTACGCTGAAGTTTAGCCATCGTATGATGGCGCAAACGCCGATTAAGCTGAAAGGCGGGACGGTGCGCATTACCGACTCCTCCAACTTTAAAATCTCGAAAACCGTCGCCGCCGCGCTGGTGGAGTTACTGCCGGGGGCGATGCGTGAGCTGCACTGGCATCCGAATAACGATGAGTGGCAGTACTATCTGGAAGGGGAAGGGCGCATGGGGGTGTTTGCTTCCTCGGGTGAGGCGCGAACCTTTGATTTTCGCGCCGGTGATGTCGGCTATGTGCCGTTTGCCATGGGCCACTACATCGAGAACACCGGTGATAAACCGCTGCGTTTTTTAGAGCTGTTTAAAAGCGATTATTATGCGGATCTGTCGCTTAATCAGTGGCTGGCACTGACCCCTCCGGCGCTGGTGAAACAGCACCTGCACCTTGATGATGCCTTTATGAAGGCCCTGAACAAAACCAAAACTCCGATCGTGGAATAACCCTGCATCGCTTCGGGCGGGGCATGCCCCGCCCCTACGGCGGGGTCAGGCACGCCTGGCCCATTCCAACAACCCGCAGCATTCCGCAGGGGTCATGCACGTCCGGCCCATACCCACAACCCGCAGCATTCCGCAGGGGTCAGGCACGCCCGGCCCATTCCAACAACCCGCAGCATTCCGCAGGGGTCAGGCACGCCCGGCCCATTCCAACAACCCGCAGCATTCCGCAGGGGTCAGGC
>NZ_VRKO01000015.1 GCF_012271765.1 Erwinia rhapontici
TCAGAAGTGAAACGCCGTAGCGCCGATGGTAGTGTGGGGTCTCCCCATGCGAGAGTAGGGAACTGCCAGGCATCAAACGAAGAAAGAACCCCGACCGAAAGGCCGGGGTTTTTTTTCGTCTGTGATTTAATCATTGCCATGTATGTCCCCTATTTAGAACAAAATCAGAACGTTAATAGTTGCTGAATCGAAGCAATCCTCCTCTGCATTGCCTGTTTCCTCACCACTAATGAGTCGATCGTTACTCTATACTGAGCAATGAGATGAAACATTTTCAATAATCGGATGAGTACTCGACATTCGGGCAGAGGCACGTTATCTTTGGCTGTCTGGATGTCTAAACGTATAAGCGTATGTAGTGAGGAAGCAGGTCATGCCGATCAGGGTACCCGATGAATTACCAGCCGTAAGTTTTTTGCGCGACGAGAACGTCTTTGTTATGACGTCCACGCGTGCCAGCACGCAGAATATTCGCCCGCTGAAAGTGCTGGTACTGAATTTGATGCCAAAGAAGATCGAAACTGAAAACCAATTTTTGCGTCTGCTTTCTAACTCCCCGCTGCAGATCGACATCCAGCTACTGCGCATCGACAGCCGCGAGTCACGCAATACGCCATCGGAACATCTGAATAACTTCTACTGTAATTTCGAAGACATTCAGAATGATAACTACGATGGACTGATCGTGACAGGTGCCCCGCTCGGGCTGGTCGACTTCTGCGATGTCGCGTACTGGCCGCAAATCCAGAAGGTTTTGCACTGGGCAAAAGAGCACGTGACTTCCACGTTATTTGTCTGTTGGGCTGTACAGGCGGCACTGAATATTCTGTATGGCATTCCAAAACAGACCCGCGAAAACAAATTATCAGGTGTGTTTGAGCATCAAATCTTACATCCTCACGCACTGTTAACGCGCGGCTTTGACGATACCTTCCTGGCGCCACATTCACGTTATGCTGACTTCCCCACTCAGCTACTGCGTGACTATACTGACCTGGAAATTTTTGCTGAGTCGGACCAGACCGGTGCATATCTGTTTGCCAGCAAAGACAAACGCCTGGCCTTTGTCACCGGCCATCCTGAATATGATGCACTGACGCTGTCCGGTGAATTCCACCGTGATTTTGATGCGGGCCTGAATCCGGAAGTGCCCTTTAACTACTTCCCGAATGACAACCCGGCATTGCCACCGCGTGCCAGCTGGCGTAGTCACGGTAACCTGCTGTTCTCCAACTGGCTGAACTACTACGTATACCAGATCACACCGTTCGATCTGCGTCATATGAACCCAACACTCGAGTAAACACTCCCCCTGTTCTGTTACCAGGTGGATCATCGATCCACCTTAAACACCGCCCACTCCCCCCTCTCTCATTTTGCTGAATCCAGTCACCCGATCGCGATCTCATTATTCTGTGAAAACAACTTCCTGTTGATTTGTAATTTTAATTATATATAAATCAATTCATTGAGTTCATATTGAGTTTAAAATGGAAATAGTTTTTGATTTTGAAATTTAACTGATGCTATTTTGATCCTGCAGTTCAAAGATTGTTCAAAGAAGATCGCCGGGTAACACATTGCATACCCGGTAGCATCGATGACAGGAGCAAACAGATGACACAGCAGGTAATTAGCAGGGAACTGGCCTTCCAGCGCGCATTTGGTGAGGATGAACAGCAGATTCTCACCGATGAAGCCGTCGATTTTCTTAGCGATCTGGTGGTGAAGTTCACGCCGCGCCGCCAGGCACTGCTATCAGAACGTGCACGGATACAGTGCCGGATTGATGGGGGAGAGCTCCCATGTTTTATTTCGGAAATGGATTCCATTAAAAATGGCGAGTGGACAATCCGCGGTATTCCAGCAGATTTGCAGAACCGCAGAGTCGAGATCACCGGCCCGGTAGAGCGCAAGATGGTCATCAATGCGCTCAATGCTAACGTGAATGTGTTTATGGCTGACTTTGAAGACTCGTTGGCCCCTGCATGGGACAAAGTGATCGCCGGACAGATCAATCTGCGCGATGCGATCAACGGCACCATCAGCTACACCAATGAGGCCGGGAAGATCTATCAGCTGAAGCCCGATCCGGCAGTACTGATCTGCCGTGTTCGCGGCCTGCACCTGCCTGAAAAGCATGTCACATGGCGCGATGAGCCGATCCCGGGCAGCCTGTTTGATTTTGCGCTCTACTTTTTCCACAACGTGAATGCGCTGCTGGCAAAGGGAAGCGGGCCTTACTTCTATCTGCCGAAAACCCAGTCGTATCAGGAAGCGGCCTGGTGGAGTGATGTGTTCAGCTACACCGAAGATCGTTTCGATCTCCCGCGTGGGACGATCAAAGCGACCTTGCTGATCGAAACCTTACCGGCCGTTTTCCAGATGGACGAGATCCTCTGGCACCTGCGCGATCATATTGTTGGCCTGAACTGCGGCCGCTGGGATTACATCTTCAGCTACATCAAAACCCTGAAAAATCATCCCGATCGTGTTTTACCCGATCGCCAGTCCGTGACGATGGATCAGGGTTTCCTGGATGCGTATTCACGCCTGCTGATCAAAACCTGTCACCGGCGCGGCGCGTTCGCGATGGGGGGAATGGCAGCGTTTATTCCCAGCAAAGACGCAGAGCGCAATCGGTGGGTGCTGGACAAAGTACAGGCCGACAAACAGCGTGAAGCGGCTAACGGTCACGATGGCACCTGGATTGCTCACCCCGGTCTGGCCGATACGGTGATGACCATTTTTGACCAGGTGCTGGGTGAACGTCCAAACCAACTCCAGGTGATGCGTGAACAGGATGCAGACATCACCGCAGAACAGTTGCTGGCCCCCTGTGCGGGTGAGCGTACTGAAGAGGGTATGCGCGCCAATATTCGGGTGGCTGTGCAGTACATCGAAGCCTGGATCAACGGCAACGGCTGCGTGCCTATCTATGGACTGATGGAAGATGCCGCCACCGCTGAAATCTCACGTACCTCAATCTGGCAATGGATTCATCACCGCAAAACGCTGCAAAGCGGTGAAGTGGTCACTGAAGCCCTGTTCCGCAAGATGCTGACAGAAGAGTTGCAGGTGATCCGGCAAGAGCTGGGTGACTTACGCTATCACGAAGGGCGCTTCGATGAGGCCGCTTCACTGATGGAACGCATTACCACTGAATCCGAACTGGTTGAGTTTCTGACTCTGCCGGGCTACCGCTTACTTCCCTGAACCCTGACAAGGAGCTCCATCATGACTTCTCGTACCCAACAGATTCAGCAGACAGAACAATCCTGGCGCGATGCACGCTGGGATGGCATCACCCGTCCGTACAGCGCTGAAGAGGTGGTCAAACTGCGTGGCTCGGTTAACCCGGTCTGTACGCTGGCCCAAAATGGAGCAGAAAAACTCTGGGCGCTGCTTAATGGCGGCGCAAAGAAAGGTTATATCAATAGCCTGGGCGCACTGACGGGCGGGCAGGCACTGCAACAGGCGAAAGCGGGGATTGAGGCGATCTACCTCTCCGGCTGGCAGGTGGCGGCCGATGCTAACCTCGCCGCCAGCATGTACCCGGACCAGTCGCTGTATCCGGCTAACTCCGTCCCGTCGGTGGTGGAACGCATCAATAACACCTTCCAGCGTGCCGATCAGATTCAGTGGTCATCGAATATTGAGCCTGGCGATCCGCGCTATGTGGACTATTTCCTGCCGATCGTGGCCGATGCGGAAGCCGGATTTGGCGGCGTACTCAATGCCTTTGAACTGATGAAGTCGATGATTCAGGCCGGCGCAGCGGGCGTGCACTTTGAAGACCAGCTGGCATCAGTGAAGAAGTGCGGCCATATGGGCGGCAAAGTGCTGGTGCCGACTCAGGAAGCGATTCAGAAACTGGTGGCTGCACGTCTGGCGGCTGATGTGATGGGCGTGCCTACGGTGTTGATTGCCCGCACGGATGCGGATGCAGCAGACCTGATCACCTCCGACTGCGATGATTATGACCGTGAATTTATTAGCGGAGAACGCACACCGGAAGGTTTCTTCCGCACCCATGCCGGTATTGAGCAGGCGATCAGCCGGGGTCTGGCGTACGCACCTTATGCTGATGTGATCTGGTGTGAAACCTCAAAGCCGGATCTTGAGCAGGCGCGGCGCTTTGCCGAAGCCATTCACGCGCGCTTCCCGGGTAAACTGCTGGCCTATAACTGCTCGCCGTCATTTAACTGGAAGAAGAACCTCGACGACAACACCATTGCCCGCTTCCAGCAGGCGCTGTCAGAGATGGGCTACAAATATCAGTTCATTACCCTGGCGGGCATCCACAGCATGTGGTTCAACATGTTCGACCTCGCACAGGCTTACGCACAGGGGGAAGGCATGCGCCACTATGTAGAGAAAGTACAGCAGCCGGAGTTTGCCGCGATTAAACAGGGCTACACCTTCTCCTCGCATCAGCAGGAGGTCGGAACGGGATACTTTGATCATGTCACCACCATCATCCAGGGCGGGGTGTCATCGGTGACGGCACTGACGGGATCGACGGAAGAAGAACAGTTCTGATCCTGGGTCGAGCATGCCCGACCCCTACACGTATCCGGGGCATGTCCGACCCGACACGTATCCCGGGTATGTCCGACCCGACACGTATCCCGGGCATGTCCGACCCGACACGTATCCCGGATATGTCCGACCCGACACGTATCTCGGGCATGTCCGACCCGACACCTATTCTGGGCCTGTCCGACCTCCACAGACTTCTGTAGGGGACGGGCATGCCCGTCCCTTCTTCATGCTGACGCCTGAGGTGAATCATGCCGATACTGGAAACCCTGATTGCCCGCACCATCCTGCAGGGATTTGACGCGCAGTATGGACGTTTTCTGGAAGTCACTGGCGGGGCGCAACAGCGTTTTGAACAGGCCGACTGGCAGGCGGTGCAACTGGCGATGAAAGCGCGTATCCATCTCTACGATCACCATGTGGGTCTGGTGGTAGAACAGCTGCGCTGTATTACCGCCTCGCAGTCGGAAGACCGTGATTTTTTGCAACGGGTAAAGGCCATCTACACCGATTTGCTGCCGGACTACCCGCGTTTTGAAATAGCCGAAAGCTTCTTTAATTCCGTCTACTGCCGTCTGTTCAGCCACCAGGCTCTGACGCCGGAACGACTGTTTATCTTCAGTTCACAACCAGAGCAGCGATTTCGCACCATTCCACGCCCACTGGCAAAAAACTTCAGTGCGGCCGATGGCTGGCAGTCTTTGCTGAGCCGTTTACTGCACGATCTGCCGTTGCGCCTGCCTTGGCAGGATATGGCGCGAGATATCCAGTATATCATTGCGCATCTGCGTGAAAACTTTAGCGCCAGTGAGCTGCAACAGGCGAATTTACAGGTCGCCAATGAACTGTTTTACCGGAATAAGGCTGCCTGGCTGGTTGCCAAACTGCGCACGCCTTCAGGAGTCTGCGCCTTCCTGCTGCCGATTCACCGCAGTGACGAAGGCACATTGTTTATTGATACCTGCCTGACGCGCAACCGTGAGGCCAGCATCGTCTTTGGCTTCGCCCGCTCCTACTTTATGGTGTATGCCCCGTTGCCTGCGGCGCTGGTTGAATGGCTGCGTGAGATCCTGCCGGGCAAAACCACGGCTGAACTCTATATGGCGATTGGCTGCCAGAAGCATGGCAAAACCGAAACGTATCGCGAATATCTCCACTATATGACCGCAACAACCGAGCAGTTTGTCGTGGCGCCCGGCGTACCAGGGCTGGTGATGCTGGTGTTTACCCTGCCGGGCTTTGATCGGGTATTTAAAGTGATTAAAGATCGCTTTGCGCCGCAGAAAGAGGTGACGCCAGAGCGGGTGCGTCAGTGCTATCAGCTGGTCAAAGAGCATGACCGCGTGGGCAGAATGGCGGATACCCAGGAATTCGAAAATTTTGCTATCGAAGAGAAGCGCATCAGCCCGGCGCTGCTGGCGCTGCTGGAGCAAGAGGTGCCGGAGAAATTGCAACGGAACGGGGAGATGCTGACCATCAGCCATCTGTATATGGAACGGCGTATGACCCCGCTTAACCTGTGGCTGGAGCAAGCCAGTGCGCAGCAACGACGAGAGGCGATAGAAGAGTACGGCAATGCGGTGAAGCAGCTGGCGGCGGCCAATATCTTCCCCGGCGATATGCTGTATAAAAATTTTGGCGTCACCCGTCACGGGCGGGTGGTGTTCTATGACTACGATGAAATCAGCTATATGACTGAAGTGAACTTCCGCGATATCCCCGCCGCACGCTACCCGGAAGATGAATTAAGCCACGAGCCCTGGTATAGCGTGTCGCCAGAAGACGTGTTTCCGGAAGAGTTTCGTCACTACCTGTGCGCCGATCCGGCCATCGCCACACTGTTTGATGAAATGCACGCGGAGCTGTTTCACGCCGACTTCTGGCGCGGGCTACAGCAGCGTATCCGCGCGGGTCACATTGAAGATGTGTTCGCCTACCGCCGCCGCCAGCGCTTCAGTCAGCGTTATCGTTCACTGCAAACGGCAGGTTAGCGCGATCCGCCGTATTCACGGGTGATCTCTTTCGCCGCTTTGATCACCAGTGCACCGATTTCGGTAACACGGTCGTCGGTAATGCGTGAGATCGGGCCGGAGATGGAAATCGCTGCGAAAGGTTCGCGGTGTTCGTCGTAGATGCAGGCGGCAATGCAACGCAGACCCAGCGCGTGTTCTTCATCATCAAACGAATAACCGGCCTTGCGTACCTGCGCAAGGTTCTCTTTCAGGCTGTGTGGTGACATCAACGTTTTCGGCGTGTAGTGATGTAGCCCCTGACGATGCAGTAGTTCGCTCACCTGCTTATCATCAAGGTTGGCGAGAAATGCCTTACCTGCACCGGAGGCGTGCATCGGCAGTTTGCCGCCAATCGGCGCTGACATGCGCATTAGCTGAGTGCATTGCACCTGATCGATAATCACCGCCTGGTGATCGCTGATGTCTAACACCGCCAGATTCACCGTTTCGCCGGAGGCCTCCATCAGTGTGCGTAGCATCGGATGGACCAGTGCCAGCAGGTTACGGCTTTGCAAAAAGCTACTGCCGACCACAAACGCGTGCGCCCCAATAGTCCACAGCCCTAAATCCCCGACCTGCCGCACAAATCCCTGTTGCTGCATAGTGGTCAACAAGCGATGTGTGGTGGAGTTAGGTAACCCGGCCTGCTGTGCCAGTTCAGTGAGCGCCACATTACCGTGGGACTCAGCAATAAATTCCAGCAGCTTCAGACCACGGGTTAACGACTGAACCTGCCCGGCAGGCGCAGCAGTAGATGCAGCGGCGGCACGCGGCTTCTTGCCGCGTTTCACGACGACGGGGGTGACCATACCTGACTCCTTTTTGCGCATTATGGAAATCATTTTCGTTCTATACCCGTCATACTTCAAGCTGCTTCTGCGTTGGCTGCTCTCACTCACCCGAATCACTTACTCCAGTAAGCTCATCGGGATTCATTCGTTGGCCGCCTTGAAGCAACTCGAATTATTTAGGGTACTTACCGTCATACTTCAAGCTGCTTCTGCATTTGTCATCAGACTGAAAATGTCTCACCTGGCATCACTGTTACCCGCACAAAAGTTGTGCCAGTATGACGTGCTGGCAGTGGTGCCTGGGTGAGATGCTGAAGGGGAAGAGTGGTGAGTAACCGGATTGAAGCGCTGCATCAGCAGTTGAAAAAACGCATTATGCTGCTGGATGGCGGCATGGGAACCATGATCCAGAGCTACAGACTGGAAGAAGAGGATTTTCGCGGTGCGCGTTTTGCCGACTGGCCGAGCGATCTCAAAGGCAACAACGATCTGCTGGTGCTGACGAAACCCGAGATGATTAGCGAAATCCACAACGGCTACCTCGCCGCAGGTGCAGATATCCTCGAAACTAACACCTTCAACTCCACCACCATCGCGATGGCCGATTACCAGATGGAATCCCTGTCGGCCGAGATCAACTACGTTGCTGCGAAACTGGCGCGGGCCTGTGCCGACGAGTGGACGGCACGCACCCCGGATCGTCCACGCTATGTCGCAGGTGTGTTAGGGCCCACTAACCGCACCTGCTCCATTTCTCCTGATGTCAACGATCCCGCATTTCGTAATGTCACCTTTAACCAGCTGGTGGAAGCTTACCGCGAATCCACCCGCGCGCTGGTGGAGGGGGGCGCTGACATCATCATGATTGAAACGGTGTTCGATACCCTGAATGCCAAAGCGGCGATCTTTGCCGTTAAAGAGGAATTTGAAGCGCTGGGGGTTGAGCTGCCGCTGATGATCTCCGGTACCATCACCGATGCTTCAGGCCGAACGCTCTCTGGCCAGACGACGGAAGCCTTCTATAACTCACTGCGCCACGCGGAACCGCTCTCCTTTGGCCTGAACTGTGCTCTTGGTCCAGACGAGTTACGTCAGTACGTAGCGGAGCTGGCGCGTATTGCCGAAGGGTATGTCACCGCACACCCGAATGCCGGGTTACCCAACGCTTTTGGTGAATACGATCTGGATGCGCAGATCATGGCCGAACAGATTGGTGAATGGGCGCAGGCCGGCTTCCTGAACATTGTCGGCGGCTGCTGCGGTACCACGCCAGAGCATATCGCGGCGATGGCGAAAGCGGTTGAGGGCGTTGCCCCGCGTCCGCTACCAACGCTGCCCGTTGCCTGCCGCCTTGCCGGGCTGGAGCCGCTGAACATCAGCGCAGAAAGCCTGTTTGTCAACGTGGGGGAACGGACTAACGTCACCGGCTCGGCGAAATTTAAACGACTGATCAAAGAAGAAAAGTATAACGAAGCGCTGGAAGTGGCTTTGCAACAGGTGCAAAGCGGCGCACAGATTATTGATATTAATATGGATGAGGGGATGCTCGACGCTGAAGCAGCGATGGTGCGTTTTCTCAACCTGATTGCCGGGGAACCGGATATTGCGCGTGTGCCCATTATGATCGACTCCTCGAAATGGGAGGTGATCGAGAAAGGTCTGCAATGTATCCAGGGCAAGGGCATCGTTAACTCGATCTCCATGAAAGAGGGCGTCGATCAGTTCCTGCGTCATGCCCGCCTGGTGCGGCGTTACGGTGCGGCAATGGTGGTGATGGCCTTTGATGAAGTGGGCCAGGCGGATACCCGTGCGCGTAAAATCGAGATCTGCCGCCGCGCCTACAAGCTGCTGACGGAAGAGGTCGGCTTCCCGCCGGAAGATATTATTTTTGACCCGAATATCTTCGCGGTCGCCACCGGCATTGAAGAGCACAACAACTACGCGATGGACTTTATCGGCGCCTGTGAAGACATCAAACGCGAACTGCCGCATGCGATGATTTCGGGCGGGGTGTCCAACGTGTCGTTTTCCTTCCGGGGTAACGACCCGGTGCGTGAAGCGATTCACGCGGTCTTCCTCTACCACGCTATCCGTAACGGCATGGATATGGGGATCGTGAATGCCGGGCAGCTGGCAATCTATGACGACCTGCCTGCCGACCTGCGTGATGCGGTAGAGGACGTGGTGCAAAACCGTCGCGACGACGGCACCGAACGTCTGCTGGAGCTGGCAGAGAAATATCGTGGCAGCAAAGCCGATGATGACAGCACCAAACCGCAGGCCGAATGGCGCAGCTGGGACGTGGCAAAACGCCTGGAATACTCGCTGGTTAAAGGGATTACCGAATTTATTGAAGTCGATACGGAAGCCGCACGCCTGTTGGCCGCCCGTCCGATCGAAGTGATTGAAGGGCCACTGATGGCCGGTATGAACGTGGTCGGTGACCTGTTTGGCGAGGGTAAAATGTTTCTGCCACAGGTGGTGAAATCAGCGCGTGTGATGAAACAGGCGGTGGCCTGGCTGGAACCCTATATTGAAGCCAGCAAAGAGAAGGGCAGCACCAACGGTAAAATCGTTCTGGCGACGGTAAAAGGCGATGTGCACGATATCGGCAAAAATATCGTTGGCGTGGTGTTGCAGTGTAATAATTACGAAATCATTGACCTGGGCGTGATGGTGCCCAGCGATAAGATCCTGAAAACCGCCCGCGAGCACAACGCCGATATTATCGGCCTGTCTGGCCTGATCACCCCGTCACTGGACGAGATGGTCAACGTGGCGAAAGAGATGGAGCGCCAGGGCTTTACAATACCGCTGTTGATTGGTGGGGCTACCACGTCTAAAGCGCACACTGCGGTAAAAATCGAACAGAATTACAGCGGCCCGACGGTATATGTGCAGAACGCCTCGCGCACCGTGGGCGTGGTCTCTGCGCTGCTGTCTGCGACCCAGTACGATGACTTTGTCACCCGCACCCGCAAAGAGTACGACACCGTACGTATTCAGCATGCCCGTAAAAAACCGCGTACGCCGCCGGTGACTTTACAGGTGGCACGTGACAACGATTTTTCCTTCGACTGGGAGAATTACACACCACCGAGAGCACACAGGCTGGGTGTGAGCGAAGTGAGTGCTAACATCGAAACGCTGCGCAACTATATCGACTGGACGCCATTCTTTATGACCTGGTCGCTGGCCGGCAAATATCCGCGCATTCTGGAAGATGAGGTGGTCGGTGAAGAAGCCAAACGGCTGTTCGCCGATGCCAACGCGATGCTGGATCAGCTAAGCCGCGACGGTTCACTCAATCCGCGCGGTGTAGTGGGCATTTTCCCGGCGAACCGCGTCGGGGATGATATCGAAATTTACAGCGACGAATCGCGTACTGAAATTTTGCAAGTGAGTCATCACTTACGCCAGCAGACCGAAAAAAAGGGCTTTGCTAACTATTGTCTCGCCGATTTTGTCGCGCCGAAGTCGAGCGGTAAAGCCGACTATCTGGGCGCATTTGCCGTCACCGCAGGCCTCGAAGAAGATGCCCTGGCAGACGCCTGGGATGCACAGCACGACGACTACAACAAAATCATGGTCAAAGCATTGTCAGATCGCCTGGCGGAAGGTTTTGCCGAATATCTGCATGAGCGGGTGCGTAAAGTGATATGGGGCTTTGCCGCCACGGAAAACCTCAGCAACGACGAGTTGATTCGGGAAAACTACCAGGGGATCCGTCCTGCGCCTGGCTACCCTGCCTGCCCGGAGCACACGGAGAAAGCCACCATCTGGGAACTGCTCGATGTGGAATCCCACACCGGAATGAAACTGACGGAGTCCTTCGCCATGTGGCCGGGGGCGGCGGTGTCCGGCTGGTACTTCAGCCATCCGGAGAGTAAATACTTTGCCGTGGCCCAGCTACAGCGTGACCAGATTGAAGACTACGCCCGGCGTAAAGGGATGTCGGTCACCGACGTTGAACGCTGGTTAGCGCCTAATCTGGGATATGACGCTGATTAAAAACGTGTTCATTGCTCTTCATTGAGAATTGATAAGGTAATCATCGGCTAAACTAACACTATCAGCACAGCGGATGTTGTTACTGCTGTGCATAGTCAGTCTTTCTGAGTGATGAGGTCGATATCTGTGTTAACCCTGCTTAATCTTCTTTCTGCCGTGGCGTTGCTGGTGTGGGGGACGCACATCGTGCGTACCGGCATTATGCGCGTCTACGGTGCCGATCTGCGGCGGGTACTCAGCCGCAGCGTGGCAAAAAAACCGATGGCGTTTCTGGCGGGCATTGGTGTTACCGCCCTGGTGCAGAGCAGCAATGCCACCACCATGCTGGTGACGTCATTTGTCGCCCAGGAGCTGGTGGGGCTGACACCTGCGCTGGTGATCATCCTCGGTGCGGATGTCGGTACGGCGCTGATGGCGCGTATCCTCACGTTTGATCTCTCCTGGCTGTCGCCGTTGTTTATCTTCTTTGGCGTGGTGTTTTTCCTTGGCCGCAAACAGACCCGTGCGGGGCAGATAGGGCGTGCCAGCATCGGGCTGGGGTTAATTCTTCTGGCCTTACAGCTGATTGTTGCTGCTGCCACGCCGATCACCCAGGCCGCCGGGGTAAAAGTGCTGTTCTCATCACTGACCGGTGATGTGATGCTTGATTCACTGATCGGTGCGCTGTTCGCGATTATCAGCTATTCCAGCCTCGCGGCCGTTCTGCTGACCGCCACGCTGACGGCCACCGGGGTGATCTCCTTCAAAGTCGCCCTCTGTCTGGTGGTTGGGGCTAACCTCGGCAGTGGGCTGCTGGCGATGCTGAATAACAGCGCGTCGAACGCTTCCGGCAAACGGGTGGCGCTCGGCAGCCTGCTGTTTAAATTTATCGGCTCGCTGCTGGTGCTGCCGTTTATTGAGCCGCTGGCGGGTTGGCTGGAGAAATTGCCGGTCAACGACGAAGAGTTAGTGATTTTCTTCCATGTGTTTTACAACCTGATCCGCTGCGTTGTCATGGTGCCCTTTGCCGAACCGATGGCTGCGCTGTGTCGTCGGCTGATCCGTGAGGAGCCGGAAACCGACCTGCGTCTGAAGCCACGCCATCTTGATCCCGGCTCACTGGATACGCCTGCGCTGGCGCTGGCTAATGCCTCACGTGAAACTCTGCGAATGGGGGATGTGATGGAACAAATGCTGGCGACCTTTAGCAAAGTTGTGCACGGTGAACTGCGGGAAGATCGCGAAATTCGCAAGTTGGATGATGATGTCGATGTGTTGTACACCGCCATCAAACTCTATCTGGCACAGATGCCAAAAGAAGACCTGCCGGAAGAGGATTCACGGCGCTGGGCAGAAATTATTGAGATGGCCCTGAACCTGGAGCAGGCCGGAGATATTCTTGAACGAATGAGTGGCGATGTGGCCGATAAATCACTGGCCGCGCGGCGCGCATTCTCGGTGGAAGGTTTACAGGAGCTGGATGCTCAGTTAGAGCTGCTGACCAACAACCTGCGCCTGAGCCTGTCGGTATTTTTATCCCGCGACATGACCAGTGCGAAACGCCTGCGTCGTTCCAAGCACCGTTTTCGCATCACCAACCGTCGCTACTCGCATGCTCATGTTGATCGTCTGCATCAGCATAATGTTCAGAGCATCGAAACCAGTTCGCTGCATCTGGGGTTACTGGGGGATATGAAGCGCCTTAACTCTCTGTTCTGCGCGGTGGCATACAGCGTGCTGGAGCAGGCGGATGATGACAGAGATGATGAGGAAAGTAGCAGAGTCAGGAAGGTGTAGGGGCCAGGCACGCCTGACCCGCTACGAATGTTAAAACAAACCCCAACAGCAGGTTATTTTTTCTTAATCGCTTTGCCAGACCAGTAACCCGCCAGCAGTGACCCGGACAGGTTATGCCACACGGAGAACAGCGCGCCTGGCAATGCTGCCAGTGGGGAAAAGTACATTTTCCCCAGCGCCGCGGCCAGACCGGAGTTCTGCATGCCCACTTCCAGCGCCAGCGTGCGGCAGGTGGATTCGTCGAAGCCAAACAGCTTGCCGCCCCAGTAGCCGCCCAGCAGACCAATGGCGTTATGCAGGATCACAGCGACAATCACCATCAGCCCCACTGAACCGATAAAGCCCTGGCTGCCTGCCACCACCGCACTGATGATCAACAGAATGCAGACCATGGAAAATGCAGGCAGGTAAGGCTCTACGCGTTTCACCAGGCCGTTCATGGTGTGGTGGATCACCAGGCCGAGGCTGATCGGCACGACGACAATTTTCACAATACTCAGCAGCATGCCCACCACATCCACCTGAATATGGGTATCGACATAGAATTTAGTCAGCAGCGGCGTAGCGAAGACCCCCACCAGCGCCGACACGGAGGAGATGGTTACGGACAGGGCAACATCGCCCTTGGCCAGATAGATCATCACGTTAGAGGCGGTCCCGCTGGCCACGCTGCCCACCAGAATCATACCTGCTGCCAGGTCAGGCGGCATATGGAACAGCTTTGCCAGGCCCCAGGCTGCCAGTGGCATCACCAGATAGTGCAGGAAGGTACCGGCAATCACCGGTGCCGGGCGGGTCAGTACCCGTTTGAAATCGCCGACGTTTAGCGTCACACCCATACCGAACATAATCAGCATCAGCAGGTAAGGCACATAAGGTCCCATGCCGGTGAAGGTCGTGGGCGTGTAATACGCGGCAACAGAGAGCAGGACTGCCCAGAGAGGAAACAGTCGGGTAACAGTGGCGAGCATAGAGAGACTTCCTTTTTAGAATCGCATTTTTTCTTTCAGCGAGTATGCAGATGATGCCAAATTGCCATAGCAAAACAACGCTCATCCCGAAGGATAAGACGTCGAAGATCATAGCATTAAAAATGGGGTGAAAAGTCAGCGAGTTCCGGCGGATATAAAGCAGAAAACCCCACCGGAGTGGGGTTCAGGCAGCACAGCATACTTCTTCTGCCGCCGACGAAAAAACCGGGCAAGGCCCGGTTTCATCATCATTCAAACAGGTTGCGGTGCAGCGTTTGGACAATTTTCTCTGCATCCTGTCCAGGGACAAGGAAGCAGAGATTGTAGCTGCTGGCACCGTAACAGATCATGCGCAGATTGAACGGCTCCAGCACGCCAAACACTTCTTTGCCCACGCCACAGGCCTGAGAAAGTTTGTTGCCGATAATCGCAACCAGCGCGAGATTCTCTTCCACTTCTACCCGGCACAGGGAGGAGAGTTCCGTCAGCAACGCCTGTGTCAGCAGGCTTTCTCCGGTCGAGGTTGAACCGGTGGTATCCAGCGTCAGCGCCACGCTCACTTCAGAGGTGGTGATCAGGTCAACGGAGATATTGTGACGCGCCAGAATGTTGAAGACTTCGGCAAGGAACCCGCGTGCATGCAGCATATTCAGGCTGTGCAGCGTCAGCAGCGTCTGTTTACGGCGCAACGCAAGGGCGCGGAACAGCGGCGGGTTCTCGGTTTTATTGCACACCATGGTGCCACCGGCTGACGGATCTTTGCTGGAACCGACAAACACCGGAATATCACTGCGGACCGCAGGCAACAGCGTCGCCGGATGCAGCACTTTCGCGCCAAATGTCGCCATTTCAGCAGCTTCTTCGAAGGTGATCTCATCGATACGATGGGCAGTATGCACCACGCGCGGATCGGTGGTGTAGATACCCGGCACGTCAGTCCAGATATCAATGCGGCTGGCATGCAGCGCTTCACCCAGCAGGGCAGCCGTATAGTCACTGCCGCCACGGCCTAGCGTGGTGGTGCGGCCCTGTGCTTCACTCCCGATAAAGCCCTGTGTCACCACCAGCGCTTCGTCAGTGCGGGATTTCAGCTGGGTGTTAACCAGTTCGTTCAGCAGCGTGACGTTTGGTTCTGCGCGGCCAAAGCGGTCGTTAGTGCGCATCACTTTACGCACATCGAACCACTCTGCGGCGACCTGACGCTGGCGCAGGATCTCAACAAACAGCAGGGTGGACATCAGTTCACCGTGGCTGACCAGTTCATCGGTCAGGGCGGTAGAGGGCGACAGTGCTGCCGCTTCGGACAGCATACTGATGTTGTCCAGCATGCGGTCGATTTCGTCACGGATGACCGTCGGTTGATCCAGTGCGTCAATGATCGCGTACTGAATACGGCGAATGTCGTCGAGCAGGGAAGCACGCTGTTTTGGCTGCTGGCCTTCAGCCAGCGCAACCAGCAGATTGGTCACACCCGCAGAGGCGGATAAGACAACCAGACGCACATCGGGATTGGACAGCACCACATCAGCGCTGCGGTTCATAGCGGTAAAGTCGGCCACACTGGTGCCGCCAAATTTCGCCACGATCAGATTTTGAGACATTACGATGACTACCTTCGTGTCAGGATTTATTCCATCAGCTTGGCACAAGGGAAGGAGCACAACAGGGGAGGACGTAGAATGAAGGCTACGAGTCACCCAGAAGCGCCCCACCTCGCCGCCCGACTACCGGACGTTGCTGGTGACAACCCAGAGGATTCAGCCCCTGCGGTCGATACGCCCCACTCCGCGTGGTTGATACCTCGGCGTCGCTCCCCATCATGCATTATCAAAGGATTCGGTTCCTCCAATACACTGCCTGGGCGACGCGCCTCTTCTGGCTTACACATTGCGTAAGTTGCGCATAGAAATATCGGGTTATGGCGCGGCTGTCAACGCTTGTCGGCTAATGATTATTCATTTTCGTTATACCCGGGAAGGTATCACTCGTGCTAATCACTTTTGGATCAAAAATCATCGTTTAGACCATAAGCGTCAATTCTTATAAGCACGGTCCGGGCTATAATTTTTTCTCGTAAAAGGGTATGAATAGTCATACTGAAACCCTCCATGCGAATCATTCGCACTGGCGGAGACAAAATCGTGGCGGGATGATAGCTGTAACCTGTTGCAGGAAGAGGGGAGCCGAACGCCCGTAACAGGTAATATATCGTCCGGTCTGAATGACAGTTCTTAAATAAAAAGAGTGTGTTGCTATGAAAAATATCAATCCGACACAAACCGCTGCCTGGCAGGCGCTGCTTCAGCATTTTGAACAAATGAAAGATGTGCAAATTGCTGACCTGTTCGCCAAAGATGCCAACCGGTTTGCTGCCTTCTCTGCCACGTTCGACGATCAGATGCTGGTGGATTTCTCCAAAAACCGCATCACCAGCGAAACCCTGGAAAAACTGCAGGCGCTGGCTAAAGAGACCGATCTGCAGGGCGCGATCAAATCCATGTTCTCCGGCGAGAAAATCAACCGTACTGAAGATCGTGCCGTACTGCACGTGGCGCTGCGTAACCGTAGCAACACGCCAATCGTCGTCGACGGTAAAGATGTGATGCCGGAAGTGAACGCGGTGCTGGAGAAGATGAAAGGTTTCTCTGAGCGCATCATCGGCGGTGAGTGGAAAGGCTTTACCGGGAAACCGATCACTGACGTGGTAAACATCGGTATCGGCGGTTCGGACCTGGGGCCGTTTATGGTCACCGAAGCGTTGCGTCCGTATAAAAATCATCTGAATATGCACTTCGTTTCTAACGTTGACGGCACCCATATTGCTGAAACGCTGAAAACACTGAGCCCGGAAACCACCCTGTTCCTGGTGGCGTCAAAAACCTTCACCACGCAGGAAACCATGACCAACGCCCACAGCGCGCGTGACTGGTTCCTGACCTCGGGTCATCAGGAGGATGTGGCGAAGCACTTTGCCGCGCTGTCGACCAACGGTAAAGCGGTGGCTGAGTTCGGTATCGACACCGCTAACATGTTCGAGTTCTGGGATTGGGTGGGGGGGCGTTATTCTCTGTGGTCAGCGATTGGTCTGTCGATCATCCTCTCTATCGGTTTCGACAACTTCGAGAAGCTGCTGGACGGTGCCCACGCCATGGATCGCCATTTTGCGGATACCCCGGAAGAGAAAAACCTGCCGGTTCTGCTGGCGCTTATCGGCATCTGGTACAACAACTTCTTCGGCGCAGAAACCGAAGCGATCCTGCCTTACGATCAGTATATGCATCGCTTTGCTGCTTACTTCCAGCAGGGCAACATGGAGTCTAACGGCAAATATGTGGACCGTGCCGGTAACCCGGTCTCTTACCAGACTGGCCCGATTATCTGGGGCGAGCCAGGCACCAATGGTCAGCACGCGTTCTACCAGTTGATCCACCAGGGTACCAAGCTGGTGCCATGCGACTTTATCGCGCCAGCGGTATCGCATAACAAACTGGGCGATCACCACAGTAAGCTGCTGTCTAACTTCTTTGCTCAGACGGAAGCTCTGGCGTTTGGTAAAGCACGTGATGTTGTGGAAAAAGAGTTCGCGGATGCCGGCCTGGACGCGAAAGCCGTTGAGCACGTGGTGCCGTACAAAGTGTTTGAAGGCAACCGTCCAACCAACTCCATCCTGCTGCGTGATATCACCCCGTACAGCCTCGGTGCGCTGATTGCACTGTATGAGCACAAAATCTTCACCCAGGGCGTGATCCTTAACATCTTCACCTTCGATCAGTGGGGCGTGGAGCTGGGCAAACAGCTGGCTAACCGCATCCTGCCAGAACTGGCGAGTGGCGAACCGGTCAGCAGTCATGACAGCTCGACGAATGGTCTGATTAATCGCTATAAATCCTGGCGTTAATCTACCCGCCTGGGCGAGGCACGCCTCGCCCAGGGCAGGCGTTTCTGACCCCTGCGATGCTCTATGCGGCCCCCAGTTTCTGGGGGTTTTTTATTTTCTGGAAATAACTGGACCTGGTTGACAGCGCGCCCTTTCTCTTAACAGCCGCGTACAGGCGTTGGCAGCCTGTAGGCACTCTGATTACACGGCTATTTTTCACCCCAAAGATGAATAAAGTGGCCGTAAGGAGGGTGGGCATAATCCTAAAAATCACGTAAACCGTACCAATTTGAGACAGATAATTCTTAAATAAACGCTCGTTAAAACCTAATAAATGTTAAGAACTAATTTGTTATTTAATTGATTTTTATCGTTTTTCTGTCGATATTTCGTCAATTACTACCGCTACGTCATTATTCTCCTCGCTGTATGCCTTTTTCAACTTTTCATATCGATAATAAAGTGAGTGTTGGTATTAACCGCTGTTTAAATGTGTATGGCAGGTAAAAATATCTTAATGCGCCACATTTTCAGTCTTTTATCATAGCTGTGTCTCTTGCTTCGACACCTCGCCCGATGCGCTGCTTTCTGGAAATTAATTCCCCATACTGGAGTCGCCAGGTGCCATCCAGGCCCGGGCATCCATTCATTTAATGAAGGGAAAGTGTGATGAAAAAAGTCATATGGGCTACTGCAGCCATAGTGTACTTAGCGAGTGCAACAGGCGCGTTTGCCGCCGTTGAAGCCACTGGTGCGCCAGAGGTTGAAACGGGTGCGGCTGCTGGTGCGGAAGCAGGTGCGATGTCAACCGGTGTCACCACCGCTGTTGGTATTGGCGCTGTTGGCGCACTGGCTGGCGTGGTGCTGGCAGCAAGCAGCGGTGGAAATGGTTCTAATACCGGAACAACGACCACCACCACCACAAGTACAACCCGCTAAGTTCAAAAATTAATCATAACCACACATTTGTGTGGTTATTTTCAGCCTTGTTCTACTTTGCTCAGGGACACACACAGTTGCGAAACCTACCACTTCTGCTGCTCTGCCTGCTGCTTCAGGCCTGTACACAAACGCAAAAAGGATTGGGTGAAACCGTCAAGCTGGCTTTTCTTGGCGTCGACGACATCCAGATGACTAACGAACAAATCGACACGATGCCTTACGCCAGCATGTATCTGCGCGTCAACGGCGGCCAGCAAATCTTTGTGGTGCTGGGCTTCAACGAAAATGGTCAGCAAAAGTGGATCACCCGCGATAAAGCCATGGTGGTCACTCAGCATGGTCGTCTGGTGAAAACGCTCGGCCTGGCAGATAACCTCAACGGTGTCAGTAACCTGGATAACGATCCGCTGCGAGATGCCCTGCATCTGACCGATGGCGCGAGCTGGACCCGCACCCTGCGCTGGACCGAGGGCGGCAAGCCGGAGGCGGGCACGGCGGTTTCCCACTTCTCGCGCCAGAAGGATGAAGTACTGCAACTGGCGGGTCAGTCGGTGGCATGCCGCGTCTGGCAGGAAGAGGTGTCGATAGCGGAAAGTGGCGAATCCTGGCGTAATACCTTCTGGGTGGATATCTCCACCGGGCAGGTGCGCCAGTCACTGCAAATGCTGGGGGCAGACTATATCCCTGTTGAATCCACCATCCTGAAGCCTGCGAAATCATGAAAAAAATAACCCTTATTCTCGCAGGGATAGTGGCATCACTGTCGCTGCACGCCCAGGCCGATGGTCGGGTCAATGTCTTTTACCCTGGACAGACACAACCGGTAGTGATCAGCGGAGCGGCCAATCTGGTGCAACTGGTGACCAACCCGGCACTGACGCAGAAAACCTGGTGGCCGGGAACGGTGATCGGCGAAAAACTGGCGACGGCCGTGGCGGTACAGCAGCAACAGCAGCTGCTGACACGCTTGCAGGCATGGCGCGATGAACTCAAAAGTGACGGTGACGGTGAACAGGCCGCTGTGGTGGAAAATGTCCGTCAGCAGATTGCCGGGCTTAAAGTCACAGGGCGTCAGATCGTGAATCTGGACCCGGACTGGGTGCGTTTACGACCGCAGGCTAACCGCACGCTGGAAGGGGAATACAGCCTCTATACCCTGGCAGAACCCACGTCCATTACGCTGGCTGGCGTGGTGGAAAATGCTGGAAAAACACCGTGGGCAGCAGGACGATCTGTGGTTGAGTATCTTGATGCGCACCCGCGAAGGGAAGGCGGTGAACGCAACAACGCGCAGGTGATCTCTCCGGCAGGCGAGGTGACAGAAGTGCCGGTGGCGTACTGGAACCGTCGTCACTATGAGCCGCAGCCGGGCAGCATCCTGTTTGTGGGCTTCTCTTCCTGGAGGCTGCCGAGCGCCTATGCCGATCTTAACCAGCAGATCGTTTCTGTTCTGACGCACCGGATCCCTGACTGATGAAAAAACGTTATCTTCTCAGCCTGCTGTCACTCTCTGTCGCCTGTGCCTGTCAGGTTCAGGCTGCCGGTTATCCGGACCCGATTGGCCCGTCACAGTCTGACTTCGGTGGCGTCGGCCTGATGCAGGTACCGACTGCGCGTATGGCCAAAGAGGGCGAGTTCAGCCTTAACTATCGTTATAACGATCAGTATCACTTCTACTCCTCCTCGGTGCAGCTGTTCCCGTGGCTGGAAGCGACCATCCGCTACACCGATGTGAAAACGCGTGAGTACAGTGCGGTGTCGAGCTTCTCGGGAGATCAAACCTACAAAGACAAAGCCTTCGACCTCAAACTGCGCCTGTGGGAAGAGGGCTTCTGGCTACCGGAAGTCTCCGTGGGGACACGTGATCTCGGCGGTACGGGCCTGTTTGACAGTGAATATCTGGTTGCCACCAAAGCCTGGGGGCCATTTGATTTCACCCTCGGTATGGGCTGGGGCTATATCGGTAACAGCGGCACGGTGAAAAATCCGTTCTGCTCCGCCAGTGAAAAATATTGCTACCGCACCGAGGGTAGCGGCACCGCCGGTTCCGTCAGTGGTAGCGATATGTTCAAAGGGCCGACCGCTATCTTCGGCGGGATTGAATATCAGACGCCGTGGCAGCCGCTGCGCCTGAAAATGGAGTACGAAGGTAACGACTATCAGGATGATTTCGCCGGTCGTCTCGAGCAGAAGAGCAAGTTTAACGTCGGGGCGATCTATCGCATTACAGACTGGGCAGATGTGAACGTCAGCTACGAGCGTGGCAACACCTTTATGGCAGGCTTCACCCTGCGCACTAACTTCAACGATCTGCATCAGACCCAGCGTGATACGCCGAAACCGGAATATAACCCGCAGCCGCAGGAGCGCTTCCTCGATCCAACGGTGACGGCCAATCAGTTGACCGATCTGAAATACAACGCCGGGCTGAATGCACCAAGTATTCAGGTAGAAGGCAGCACGCTATACGTGAGCGGTGAGCAGGCGAAATATCGCGATACCACCCGCGGCGTTGATCGCGCCAACATCATCATGGTGAACCACCTGCCAGAGGGGATTGATACCCTGAAGGTGACGCAGACGCGCAGCCATATGCCGCAGGTGACGACGGAGACTAATGTGGCAAGTCTGCAACGTCAGCTGGCGGGATACCCGCTGGGGCGTGAAGAGACGCTACAGCAGCAACGTGTCAATCCGGTTGACCCGGGGCGCACCGAACAGGGCTTCTTTATCGATGGCGATCGCCTGAACTACAGTTTGTCGCCAGTGCTCAATCAGTCAGTCGGTGGCCCGGAAAGCTTCTACCTGTATCAGCTGGGCGTGATGGCGAATGCCAGCTTCTGGCTGACGGATCATTTGCTGGTCGATGGCAGCCTGTTCGGCAACCTTGCCAATAATTATGACAAGTTCAACTACAACGGCGCACCGGCAGACTCCACGCTTCCCCGCGTACGTACCCATATTCGCGACTACGTTGAAAATAACGTTTACGTGAATAACCTGCAGGCCAACTACATGCGTGAACTCGGCAACGGCTTCTATGGTCAGGTGTATGGCGGGTATCTGGAAACCATGTACGGCGGAGCGGGGGGCGAAGTATTGTACCGCCCACTGGATTCCAGCTGGGCGATTGGCGTGGATGCGAACTACGTCAAACAGCGTGACTGGGACAATATGATGAAGTTCAACGACTATTCGGCGAAGGTGGGCAATATTACCGGATACTGGCAGCCGTGGTTCATGCGTAATGTTCTGGTGAAAGCCAGCGTCGGGCAATATCTGGCTGAAGACAAAGGGGTTACCGTTGACGTTTCGAAACGCTTTGACAGCGGGATTATCGTGGGCGCTTACGCCACGAAAACCAACGTCTCAGCAGAAGAGTATGGCGAAGGCGATTTCACCAAAGGCTTCTACATCTCCGTACCGATGGATGTCTTTAGTGTTTCACCAACCCGTGGTCGTGCGCAGGTCAACTGGACGCCGCTGACGCGTGATGGCGGCCAGATGCTGGGCCGTAAATACCAGCTGTACGATATGACAACCGATCGCGACCGCAATTACCGTTAACCGCCGGGCCAGGCATGCCTGGCCCCTACGAAATGTAAGGGTCGGGCACGCCCGGCCCGCAGCCAGTACAATGCATGCGTTATCCATCATCGAAATGTTGTGATCTGCATCACGCTCAAGCATATTGTTATCCGTCGGCATTCACGACGGATAACAATGACTTTGAGGCACACCATGACGTCCCAGGAACGTAACACGCCCGCCACCCGGCTGGCCTTTGCCCTGCAAATGGTATTAAACACAGGCCTGATCGTGCTGGCCTGTATTCTGATCATCTTTCTTGGTAAAGAGACCATCCATCTTGGTAACGTGCTGCTGAATACCGGAGAGCAGACATCGTCTTATCTGCTGATCGAAGGTATCGTGATCTACTTCCTCTATTTTGAGTTTATCGCACTGATCATTAAGTATTTTCAGTCAGGCTATCACTTCCCGCTGCGCTACTTTGTCTACATCGGGATCACGGCGATCATTCGTCTGATTATCGTCGACCATAAAAACCCGTTCGATACCCTGGCCTACGCCATTGCCATTCTCATCCTGGTTATCACCCTTTGGCTGGCGAACAGCAACCGCCTGAAGCGGGAATAACTCGCCAAACCAGCCACAAAATCGTGGCTTTTTGCCGAGCTTTGATAGGTTTGCCGCCAGGGTCTGCGTTACACTGACGCATCGAAGATTTTGCGGAGAAGTGTTATGGCTGAGAACGCGCTGTCGCTATTGCGCGCGATCAACTGGCTACCAGATTCATCACCCCTGTTAACCGCCCCCCTGCTGGACTGGCTGCTGGAAGTCGATTCCATGACCCGTCGTTTTGAGCGTCACTGCCAACAGGTGACGGTTAACCTGCTGCGTGAAGGATTTGTCAGTGCCCAGGACGCAGCAGAGGATACCGCCCTGCTGCCAACAGAACCACGTTACTGGTTGCGGGAAATCGAACTGTGCGGTGACGGGGTTCCCTGGCTGGTGGCGCGCACGCTGGTCCCAGAGTCGACCCTGAACGGCCCGGAGCAGAAGCTGCAACAGCTGGGCACCATCCCTCTGGGTCGTTACCTGTTTGCCACCTCTACCTTAACGCGTGATTTTATTGATGTCGGCCACAGTGCTGAACTGTGGGGGCGGCGTTCACGCCTGCGTTTATCGGGCAAGCCGCTATTATTGACCGAACTGTTTTTACCCGCTTCCCCGCTCTATGCCAGCGTGGCGGCAGAAGGGGGACAGTAGCGTGGAGAGAAGTCTGCAAATGAGTAAGCTTTCGGCCTATAGCCGTCTGATGCGTATTGATAAACCGATTGGTTCGTTGCTGCTGCTGTGGCCAACGCTTTGGGCGCTCTGGCTGGCTGGCATGAGCATCCCGCCGCTCAATGTGCTGCTGGTCTTTGTGCTGGGCGTATTTTTTATGCGTGCAGCAGGTTGTGTGGTCAATGATTTTGCTGACCGCAAAATCGATGGTTTTGTGAAGCGTACCCGGGAGCGCCCGCTCCCCAGCGGTGCGGTGACCACGCTAGAGGCAAAACTGCTGTTCGCCGGGCTGGTACTGGTTTCCTTTGGGCTGGTGCTGACCATGAATAACATGACCATCTGGCTGTCGCTTGGTGGGTTGGGGTTGGCCTGGCTCTATCCGTTTATGAAACGTTACACGCATCTGCCGCAGGTGGTGCTCGGGGCGGCGTTTGGCTGGGCTATTCCGATGGGCTGGGCGGCGGTAAGTGAAACGGTCCCCTTAACCTGCTGGCTGCTGTTCCTGGCGAATATTTGCTGGACGGTGGCGTACGACACGCTTTATGCGATGGTTGATCGTGATGATGATTTGAAAATCGGCGTGAAATCCACCGCCATTCTGTTTGGACGTTTCGATAAGCTGATTGTGGGGCTGTTACAGCTGGCAACGCTTGGCCTGATGACGCTGGTGGGCTGGCAACTGCATCTCAGCGGCGTATTCTATTGGGCGGTGCTGGTGGCGGGTGTGTTTTTTGTCCATCAGCAGAAGCTGATTGCCGGACGTCAGCGCGATCGCTGTTTCCAGGCCTTCCTGAATAATAACTGGGTAGGGTTGGTGCTGTTCGTTGGCGTGGTACTGGGGATCGGATAAAACGCGTAGGGGCCGATCATCTGTTTCGATCGGCCCACCACACTGACATCAATCGTGCTCTACGGCACTCTCAATGGTCATTCTCACATCCTGAGTTATCAGCTCTGCCAGCAGTTGATAAACCTGCTGTGTCTGCTCAACCTGAGCATCACCGGAATCGCTGATATAGCCTTCATCACGCAGCGTTAACACCAGCGATGTAAACACCGCTTTGTCGAAGAACTCCGGCGCGTTAATACCATGCAGCACGGACAGACGCTGTGCCATGGTACGGCTCTCTTTTTCCAGCGTGCCACGGTTAATTGCGGGTTTCGCGCTGAGGATAGAGAAGGTAATCGAGTAACGTTGCAGGGTTTCGCGCACGCCGGCAGCCAGCAGTTGCAGGGTACGGAAACGACCGGCACTCAGACGCAGACTACTCTCTTCAGCAATCAACAGCCCCTGACGGGCCATTTCAGCCACCAGTGAGTCGAGTACCTGGCCCAGTTCATCGGTGCTCCAGCGCAGGAAAAGCTCACTCTTCAGCATTGGGTAGATCACCGTGACCTGGCGCAGAAGCTCGGCGCGGGTGATTTCACGGTGCTGCATCAGAATGGCGGCAATCAGCGACGGCATCACCAGCATGTGATGAATGTTGTTGCGATAGTAGGTCATCAGCACGGCCTGCTCACGCGGCAGTACCACGATCTCGCCGATGCTATCCTGCTCCAGCTCGAATTTGTTCATGCTCAGCGCATGTTCCAGCAGTGCCTCTGGCGTCATATCCGGCACGGTGGAATCAGGCGAGTACGGCACATTGCGCAGCAGTTGCACATAACAGTCGAGCTGTTCGGTCAGCTGCTCGCGGGTCATCGAACGCTGGCGTGATGCCAGCAGCGCAGTCACACACAGGTTCATGGCATTGGCTGCCCCTGCATTGTTAATCCGCACCATGACTTTCTGCGCGATGTCGTTCACGGCCGGGGTTAACCAGGCTGGACGCTGGGCTTCAATAGGATCGATAGCCTCACGCCACTCTGGTACCTGCTGATTCAGATACGCGACCAGCGGCAGCGGCTCACCAAAGTTCACATAGCCCTGACCGAGATTACGCAGCTTACGCAGCCCGCGCACCATCGACATAAAGCCTTCTTTCTCTTTGGTCGCACCGCGCAGCTCTTTGGCGTAAGTTCCCACTTCCATCACGTGTTCGTAACCGATGTAAATCGGTACCAGCGTAATAGGGCGGTTACCTCCACGCAGCATCGCCTGAATCGTCATCGACAGGGTGCCGGTTTTCGGATCCAGCAGGCGGCCGGTACGTGAACGGCCGCCTTCCACGAAGTATTCGACGGAATAGCCACGGGTGAACAGCTCACCAAGGTATTCACGGAACACCGTGGAGTAGAGCTTATTGCCCTTGAAGGTACGACGAATAAAGAAAGCGCCCAGGCGACGGAAAATCGGGCCCGCTGGCCAGAAGTTCAGGTTGATCCCGGCGGCAATATGCGGCGGCACCAGACCCTGGTGATACAGCACATAGGAGAGCAGCAGGTAGTCCATATGGCTGCGATGGCAGGGCACGTAGACAATTTCATGTCCGTCCTGTGCCAGCTGGCGCACGCGCTCACCGCCGTTAACGTTAATCCCCTGATACAGCTTGCTCCAGGTCCAACCCATGATACGGTCGGTCAGACGAATCGCTTCGTAAGAGAAGTCAGCGGCGATCTCTTCCATCAGCTCAACGGCATTCTGCTGGGCTTTTTCATGGGAGATTTTTTTGCTGCGTGCTTCGTCTTCAACCGCTTTGGCGATCGCTTTAGACTGCAACAGCTTGTTGAACAAGTCCTGGCGCACAGGCAGACGCGGCCCCACGGCCGCTAAACGCTGGCGGGCAAAGTGCATACGCGCCACACGGGCCAGCTTCTGCGCGATGATTTTATCTGTACCGTGCTCGGTGGCCATATGGCGCAGCGATACCATCGGTGAGAAGCGCACAAAACTGTCACGTCCCAGCCAGATGACGGCAAAGAATTTCTGGATACCATTCAACATGCGCAGATGCGGCTGTTCGTCACCCTGTACCTCACGGCCCGGCGCACGACCAAACATCACTGATACCGGCACCATTTGCACATCCAGATCGGGATGATTGCGGTGCAGATCGAGATAATCGTGGAACAGCTTGACCGACTCAAGATTCGGAACAAAGTACGGGAACAAGCGCGGGCCATCATGAATAAACACATGGCGTGGCAATACCGTACCGTCGATCTCCAGAGGTTCCAGAGGATCGGGCAGGTCTTGTTTGCGACACTGCTCACGCAGTGCAAGGAGATCGGCCTTTGAATCATAAGGCAGCACATACATAATAGGGCGCGACGTATCAAGCCCGAGTTCGGCAACCGGCTCAGCCGGAATTGCTTTACTTTTTACCAGTAGTTTTACTGGAAGATTCAATAAGTTATAATATAATTTACGCCAACCTGACATAGACAACATGAAGCCTCTTGTTAGCAAAGCGCCGCAAGCATACCAGAAAGCGCCAACAGAATCTGTGGTGTTAAAAAACCTGTAGTTCCACTCATTGACGTTAAACTTCTCAAAGGGTTCCCTGATTATGGCAAATAATGTCACCGGACTGACGCGAATCATAAAAGCAGCCGGGTATTCGTGGAAAGGCATCCGCAGCGCGTGGCAGCATGAAGCCGCTTTTCGTCAGGAAGCCGTCGCGGCGATCATTGCGATTATCATTGCCTGCTGGCTGGACGTAGATGCCATTACCCGTGTGCTGCTGATTGGCTCGGTCATGCTGGTCATCATTGTCGAAATACTCAACAGTGCCATCGAAGCGGTCGTCGACCGTATCGGCAGTGAAATACACCCCCTTGCAGGCCGGGCCAAAGATATGGGTTCTGCGGCCGTGCTGTTGACTATCTTGCTGGCAATTTTTGTTTGGATCATGCTGTTAGTGCCACATTTGCGATGAGTTTTCCAAAAATCGCCACAAACTGCATTTCGCCCAACTTTAGGTTTTCAATGTCTAAATACCTGTATATACTCACAGTCGACTGTATAAACAACCAGGGGGCGGAATGAAAGCACTAACGGCGAGGCAGCAGCAGGTTTATGACCTGATTCGCGACCACATTAATCAAACTGGTATGCCGCCGACGCGCGCAGAGATCGCTGCGCAACTTGGTTTCCGTTCCCCGAATGCGGCTGAAGAACACCTGAAGGCCTTAGCCCGTAAAGGCGTGATTGAGATCGTTTCTGGTGCTTCCCGCGGTATTCGCCTGATGATGGAAGAAGAAGACGGTCTTCCACTGATTGGCCGGGTTGCCGCCGGTGAGCCACTGTTGGCAGAGCAGCACATTGAAGGGCACTACAAAGTTGACCCTGACCTGTTCAAGCCTGGCGCTGATTTTCTGTTGCGCGTCAGTGGGATGTCGATGAAAGACATCGGTATTATGGACGGCGATCTGTTAGCGGTACATAAAACGGAAGATGTGCGTAATGGGCAGGTTGTGGTTGCGCGCATTGATGACGAAGTGACAGTGAAACGCCTGAAAAGGCAGGGTAATACGGTGCAACTTTTACCAGAAAACCCGGACTTCAAACCTATCATTGTCGACCTGCGTCAGCAAACGCTGACTATTGAAGGTCTTGCTGTCGGCGTTATTCGCAACGGCAACTGGCTGTAATCGTTACTCCCCGCTAAATCCTGCGCGCTGCTTCTGTGGCGCGTATTATCATCTGTAATCGCTTTAGCTCTGATGGGTTCTGATGAAACTGCTCACCTCTGCGGATAAAAGCCTCTGGCGGCTGGCGCTGCCGATGATCCTTTCTAATATTACCGTGCCACTGCTTGGTCTGGTCGATACCGCCGTGATCGGCCATCTTGATAGCCCGACGTATCTTGGTGGGGTGGCGATCGGCACAACCGTAACCAGCTTCCTGTTTATGCTGCTACTGTTTCTACGCATGAGCACCACCGGGCTGACTGCCCAGGCATTTGGAGCCAGTGATAAATCCGCACTGGCACGTGCATTGATGCAGCCGCTGCTGCTCGCTTTGCTGGCCGGCCTGCTGTTTATCCTGCTAAAAACACCCATCACTCACTTTGCTCTGGGCCTGACCGGTGGCAGCGAAGACGTTCTGCACCAGGCGGCACTGTTTATGCAGGTGCGCTGGCTCAGTGCTCCCGCAACGTTGGCCAATCTCGTGCTGCTTGGCTGGCTCCTTGGGGTGCAGTATGCGCGTGCCCCAGTGATCCTGCTGGTGGTGGGTAATCTGGTCAATATCCTGCTGGATCTGTGGTTTGTTATTGGCCTGAAGTGGGGTGTGCAGGGCGCGGCAGCGGCTACCGCAATAGCTGAATATGTCAGTTTTATTGTTGGTCTGCTGCTGGTATGGCGGGTGATGAAACTGCGTGGTCTGTCAGTAGGGTTGATGCTGAGTGCCTGGCGCGGGGATGTGGGGCGCCTGCTGCGCTTAAACCGCGACATCATGCTGCGTTCTCTGTTGCTGCAAATCTGCTTTGCGTCGCTGACTATCTTTGGTGCCCGTCTGGGGAATGATGTGGTGGCGGTCAACGCGGTATTGCTGATGTTCCTCACCTTTACCGCCTATGCACTGGATGGCTTCGCCTATGCGGTTGAGGCCTGTTCTGGAGAAGCCTATGGCGCGCGCGACAGTAAGCAGTTACTCAGCGTCTGGCATGCTGCCTGTCGGCAGTCGTTACTAGTTGCAGCAGGGTTTTCTCTATTTTATGCCCTGTTTGGTGAGCAAATTATCGCGCTGCTGACGTCTCTGGAACCGCTTCGCCAGCTTGCCGATCGGTATTTATGGTGGCAGGTGCTGATGCCATTAGCGGGTGTGGGCTGTTATTTGCTGGATGGGATGTTTATCGGTGCCACCCGCGCCAGTGAGATGCGCAACAGTATGGCCGTCGCAGCACTGGGCTTTGGTTTGGCGCTGTTTAGCATGCCGTGGCTGGGTAATCATGGTCTGTGGCTGGCAGTCACGTTGTTCCTGCTGCTGCGCGGTGTCTCCCTGTGGGTCATCTGGCGTCGTCACTGGCGTAAGGGAACCTGGTTCGCGCAGTGACACATTTGGTTACGTAACGCGCCGCTTCGCTAGTTCACTGAATTCTAGGTGTTTTTAGTGATTTCTACCGCTTTTGCCAGCGGGTTAACGGCCAGTGCGTGGTTTCTCTACTACAATTATCTTTGTCTCAGGCAAATAACCAGATGATCGTCTGGTTTAACAGTTGGTTTTTGAGGCATTAAAGCTGTTTTAACCCAAGGTAGAGGAATCACATTATGAATAAAGACGAAGCCGGCGGTAACTGGAAACAGTTTAAAGGTAAAGTGAAAGAACAATGGGGTAAGCTGACCGATGATGACCTGACGGTCGTTGAGGGTAAACGCGATCAGTTGGTGGGTAAAATTCAGGAACGCTACGGCTATCAGAAAGATCAGGCCGAAAAAGAGCTGAGTGATTGGGAAACCCGTAACAACCACCGCTGGTAAAAACAGCGGACCCTTTCAGGACGATGCTCCTACCCAGGCACAAGGACAGTGCCACTCACCTCTTTCTCCTCCCTCACAAAATTTGACTAACGCCCGCGTTTTTTACTCTGCACACTATGATCGTGCTGGCACGCATCCTGATGGGTGCAGGCTTCAATCTCCCCGCATTTTTCACAGAAACCATGCGCCTCAATCACGCTATGTCCCAGGGTAAAACCGGACTTCAGGGCCAGCGATTTCAAAATATCTTCCACGCCATTAGCATGCTGCTCGGCCACTGAACCGCAGCGGTCACAAATCAGCATGGCTGAGGTGTGTGATGGTTCTTCAAAGTGATGACAAACCACATAGCTGTTGGTGGACTCCACGCGATGGATAAAGCCCTGCTCCAGCAGGAAGTCCAGCGCACGGTAGATGGTAGGAGGCTTTGCCTGAGGTTCAGAGGCACGCAGTAAGTCCAGCAGATCGTAGGCGCTGATGGCCCCATTCTGCTCACTCATCAAACGCAGAACTTCAAGACGCTGCGGCGTGAGTCGCACGCTGCGTTGCTGACAGATGACTTCCGCCTGCGACAGGATTTTTTCAGCACTGGTCATATTCATTGTTCCCCCTCAGGCCATATCAGGATGTTATTTTATCACGTCTGCAACAAAACGCCGAGTTCACCTTCAGGCGGCCCTCTGTCACGTGTACAGACTCAACCCTTTACTGGTATTGCTGATAAGTGCAGAAGGTAAAAAAAATTTCATCATTGTTTTGAACGCACCAGGGCCATTCTTTTTTAATGCAGTATCGTTAATCTGATTTGCAGGGCTTAAGGTTCATGACTACCTTTTGCAAAGGGCTGTGTGCGTTTGGTACTGAAATAAACAGATGCAAAACGTTCAACTGTTAGCGTGATAACAGATTAATAAAATGGCAATGACCTGATAAGCCCACTCATCTTCTCTCAATTCACAGCAATGAAATGGTGCCTTTATGTTCATTATTCAGGCATTCGGTTATGCGTGTCTTTGCGCATTCGCTTTTTCATTTTTTTATGGTGGGTTTGGGGTCAATGGCAAATAAATTCAATAAATTAATCGGTTTTTCCGCACCAGTGGTATTACCCGCTCTGTTGTTTACTCCGCTGAGTGCGCTTGCCGCCGGTAACTATTTCGATGCCCGCAATGATGCGATGGGCGGGGTGGGGGTTGCCTCTTCCAGCTACGGTTCGGCGGTGCTGGCGAACCCGGCGCTGATGACCAAATCAAAACCGGAAGACAGCGTCAGTATTATCCTGCCAGCCGTCGGTGCGCAGATCAGCGACAAAGGAAAACTGGTCGATAAGGTGGATGACCTGACCAATGCTGTCGACAGTTACAAAGACCTGGCGAATAATTTCGTCTTCCCCACGGATATCCCCCGCGCCCAGTCGGCTGCCGGTGATCTAGCCGATCGTCTGCGCGAGATCAAAGGGCAGAAGGCATGGGCAAACGCGGGTGCTGCATTTGCAGTGACGGTTCCGAATGAGGTTCTGCCTTTCGCGTTTGTCACCAAAGCTTACGGTACGGCTTCCGTGGTAACCGATGTCACGCAAAGCGACATCGATTATCTGCAAGGTATTGCCGATGGCACTAACATTCCGACGACGGCGGGACTGAACAGCCTGACTTCTGCCGGACTGGGACGTGCAGCGGTGGTTTACGATATGGGGATCGCCGTCGCGCATGAGTTCGATTTCGGTGGTCAGCCGGTGTCGCTGGGCATCACGCCAAAGCTGCAAAAAACCACGCTGTATAACTACAGCGCCTCGGTATACAGCTATGACAAGTCAGACTTCACCAACGGCAATTATAAAAATACCAACACCGGGTTTAACCTGGATGCGGGCGCCTCAACCGACCTCGGTGAAAACTGGACGCTGGGCCTGAGCGCGCAGAACCTGATCTCACGTGATATTGATACCAAAGAGGTCAGCGGCTACAAGGATACCTATCAAATCCGTCCGCTGGTCACCTCCGGCGTGGCATACCATACCGAGCGCCTGACAACGGCACTGGATGTGGACCTGACCCCGACTAAGCGCTTTAAAACGCAACAGGACAGCCAGTATGCTGCCGTGGGTGCGGAGTATCGTTTACTGGACTGGCTGCAACTGCGCGCCGGTTACCGTGCTGATGTGAAGTCCAATGACACTGATGTCTTCACGGGCGGTTTTGGCCTGTCACCGTTTAACAAAGTGCATCTGGACCTTGCCGGGATGGTGGGGAAAGACAATACCTGGGGCGCCGTTGCCCAGTTGAACTTCACTTTCTGATAGTCCGGATGGTCTTTAGGAGGGCAACCCTAAGGGGTTGTCCTCACCCTTACTGGTTTTTCCTCGCACTTTTCCTGATATCCATCTTTGCTCACTCAATCGAACAGACATACCCTGGATGGTTTTCTCCAATACTGGCAGACTGAGTAAACTCATAGGGGAAAATACAGGGAAGATAACAATGCGGGTAATGAATGGAATGGTTTTGTTGTGTCTGGTAATCAGCGGGTGTGCGTCTAACATCACGACTGCGCCATCCAGGGATATCAAAGCATTTACCGATAATGCTGATAACTGCATCCATATGTCGGGAGAATGGGATAGTAACCTCCCTAAAGAACGGCAGGTGGAAATTGAAAAATCTGTTGATAATTATTGCGGTAAAGCGAAAGAGCAGAAAGAAAAACTGAAAATAAAATATGAAAATGACCCTGCAGTTGAAAATATTTTAAACCGTTATGACTTTAGCTGATATTGAATAACTTAATAATTCATTCAAGTCACTGCGCTTTGAAGCGGAACGTTATTTTCTGATTTTTCCCAGCAGTCACCTCACGGCTGCTGGCAATCACCTTTCCCTGATCCTGTATCCTCGCGGCCCGCCGTGCTATGATTGCGCACAATATCGACACTCCCTTTCTGATACAGAGTTAACGCTTTTCATGACCGATAATTTCCCTGCTCATCGCTTTTCCATTGCCCCGATGCTCGACTGGACCGATCGCCACTGTCGTTACTTTCATCGTCAGTTGACCCGGCAGACGTTGCTGTACACCGAAATGGTGACCACCGGGGCGATTATCCACGGCAAAGGCGATTACCTGGCCTGGAGTTCTGAAGAGCAGCCCGTGGCGCTGCAACTGGGCGGCAGCGATCCGGCAGCACTGGCACAGTGTGCAAAACTGGCAGAAGAGCGTGGCTACAATGAGGTTAACCTCAATGTGGGCTGCCCGTCTGACCGTGTGCAGAATGGTCGCTTCGGTGCCTGCCTGATGGGTGAAGCCCAACTGGTGGCGGATTGCATCAAAGCGATGCGCGATGTGGTCTCTATTCCGGTTACCGTGAAAACCCGAATTGGCATCGACGATCAGGACAGCTACGAATTCCTCTGTGATTTCATTCAGCGCGTTGCAGAGCAGGGGGGATGCGAGACATTTATTATTCACGCCCGCAAAGCCTGGCTCTCTGGCCTCAGCCCGAAAGAGAACCGTGAAATTCCACCGCTCGACTATGAACGCGTTTACCAGCTGAAGCGTGATTTCCCGCAGCTTACGCTATCGCTTAACGGCGGCGTCAAGTCGCTGGAAGAAGCCCGCACTCATTTACAGCATCTGGACGGGGTGATGATGGGGCGCGAAGCCTATCAGAACCCGGGACTGTTGGCGCAGGTAGACCAGATGATCTTCGGCAGCACCGTGCCGATGGTTGATCCTGTTGCAGTGGTGCGTGCGATGTACCCGTATATCGAGCGCGAGCTGGCGAACGGTACTTACCTTGGCCACGTGACCCGCCATATGCTGGGACTGTTCCAGGGCATTCCTGGTGCGCGTCAGTGGCGTCGTTACCTGAGTGAGAATGCCCATAAAGCGGGTGCCGGTGTTGATGTGGTGGAAAAAGCCTTGCTACTGGTTGCGGATAAAGTGCCTGCCAACGTATAACATCGTCAAATATTCACTAAGCTTTGATGAAATTCACCAGGGTTGTTACGGCCCTGGTGAGTGCCTTCCTTATAGATCAATACCTTAAAATCCTCGCCGTACTGGCACGCTTCTTGTAATAGTCCCTTCAGAGTCCCTTATTCTGGAGCGTATCGACATGTTAGAGATCCTGTTTGTCATCGGCTTTTTTATGATGCTGTTGCTGACCGGTATTTCGTTATTGGGCATCATTGCAGCGCTGCTGGTGGCTACCGTAGTGATGGTCGTTGGCGGATTGTTCGCTGTTGTTATTAAATTGTTACCGTGGTTGCTGCTGGCGGTGATTGGCGTCTGGTTATATCGGGCTTTTCGGAAACCCTCTGCGAAGGATAAACCCTGGTTATCTCGATAATATCAATGAGTTGCCTGAGGTCTTTGGCGTGTTAATGCGGGTTGGATCACATCATGGCAAATTGCTAAGCACCATTTCGCAATTAAACATATTTTTTACTTATGAATTCTGCCAGGATGGTTTCACTGAATCAAAACGTATTCATCGCCGCTGACCCTACACTCAGTGCGAACTATAAAAAAGAAAGAAAAAAGGGCCTCCTTCGGGAGGCCCTGATTATTTGTGCAGTACGCCAGAAATCACGGTATTAATAAACTCGATCCCTGTGTACCACGTCCTTCGAGTACCTGGTGCGCCCGCTCTGCATCGGCCAGCGCAAACTTCTGCGTGTCTGGCACATCCACTTTAATCGCATTACTTGCCATCAGCGAGAACAGCTCATTGCTGGCCTGAAGCAGCGCTTCACGCGTGGTGATATAACCATTGAGGGATGGCCGGGTCACATACAGTGATCCTTTTTGATTGAGGATGCTGAGATTCACACCCGTCACCGGGCCGGATGAGTTGCCAAAGCTGACCATCAGGCCACGACGCTGCAGGCAGTCCAGCGATGCTTCCCAGGTATCTTTCCCTACCGAGTCATACACCACACGCAGCTTTTTGCCATGGGTCAACTCGCTGACGCGCGCGGCAATGTCCTCTTCCCGATAGTTAATGGTTTCCCAGGCGCCCGCACGTTTTGCCAGCGCGGCTTTCTCCGCCGAGCCTACCGTGCCGATCAGATGTGCCCCGAGCGCCTTTGCCCACTGGCAGGCAATCAGCCCGACGCCGCCTGCAGCGGCATGGAACAGAAACACCTCATCCGGCTGCACCACATAGGTCTGGCGCAGCAAATAATGCACCGTCAGGCCTTTAAGAAAGGATGCCGCGCCCTGTTCATAGGAGATGGCATCCGGCAGCAGCGCCACCTTATCGACCGGAACGTTGTGCACTTCGCTGTAGGCACCCAGAGACGACTGTGCGTAAACCACACGGTCACCTGGTTTCAGGGCGCTGACGCCAGCGCCAACGCGAGTGACGATCCCGGCGGCTTCTGTTCCCAGCCCGGCAGGAAGCGGAGCAGAGTACAGGCCGCTGCGCACATAGGTATCGATGTAATTGATGCCGATGGCTTTGTTCTCAACCTGCACCTCACCGGGGGCCGGATCGGTCGGTTCAAAACTCACCAGCTGCATCACTTCGGGTGCACCGTGCTGGCTGATTTGTATACGTTTCGCCATGTTCACTCCTGTGGATTTCGCGGTAATGTGGGGGAGGACGTCAGTCATGCAAACGGGTATACTTGCGCGTCCCCCCACAAGATTTTTGGTATCGCATCACTATGGCAGGAAATAAACCCACCAACAAATCCTTCGAAAACCGCGAGCCGCGTGACCGCCAGATGGAAGGTCTTAAGCTGCCCCCGCACTCGCTGGAAGCTGAACAGTCGGTGTTGGGCGGTTTAATGCTGGATAACGAACGCTGGGATAACGTTGCCGAGCGCGTGGTGGCAAAGGATTTCTTTAGCCGCCCGCACCGGATGATCTTCGCGGAGATGCAGCGCCTGCTGGAACTGGGTAAACCGATCGATCTGATTACCCTTTCCGAATCGATGGAAACCAAAGGCGAACTGAGCATGGTCGGCGGTTTTGCCTATCTGGCTGAGTTGTCTAAAAATACGCCAAGTGCGGCAAACATCGGCGCCTATGCGGATATCGTCCGTGAACGTGCCGTTGTGCGTGAGATGATTTCCGTTGCTAACGAAATTGCGGATGCCGGTTATGATCCTCAGGGGCGCACCAGTGAAGATCTGCTCGATCTGGCGGAAACCCGCGTGTTCCAGATCGCCGAAAGCCGTGCCAATAAAGATGAAGGGCCGAAGAGTGTTGATCAGATCCTCGAATCAACAATCGAGCGTATCGAGGCCCTCTATCAGACGCCGCAGAATGGTGTCACAGGGGTGGATACGGGCTACGGCGATCTGAATAAGAAAACTGCCGGGCTTCAGCGTTCTGACCTGATTATCGTCGCGGCCCGTCCGTCGATGGGTAAAACCACCTTTGCCATGAACCTGTGTGAAAACGCAGCGATGGAACAGGATAAACCGGTGCTGATCTTCAGCCTGGAGATGCCCGGCGAGCAGATCATGATGCGTATGCTGGCATCGATGTCCCGCGTTGACCAGACCCGTATTCGTACCGGTCAGCTTGATGATGAGGATTGGGCGCGCATCTCCAGCACTATGGGGATCATGATGGAGAAGAAGAACATGTACATTGATGATTCTTCCGGCCTCACCCCGACCGATGTTCGTTCGCGTGCGCGCCGTATTTTCCGTGAGCACGGCGGCTTAAGTCTGATCATGATCGACTACCTGCAATTGATGCGCGTACCGGCACTGTCCGATAACCGTACCCTGGAAATTGCTGAGATATCACGTTCGCTTAAGGCGCTCGCGAAAGAGCTTCAGGTGCCGGTTGTGGCGCTGTCGCAGCTTAACCGCTCTCTGGAGCAACGCAGTAATAAACGCCCGATTAACTCCGACCTGCGTGAATCCGGCTCCATCGAGCAGGATGCCGACTTGATCATGTTTATCTACCGTGATGAGGTTTATGAAGAAAACAGCGAGCATAAAGGCATCGCTGAGATCATCATCGGTAAGCAGCGTAACGGCCCCATCGGGACTGTACGCCTGACCTTTAATGGTCAGTGGTCGCGCTTCGACAACTATGCGGGTCCGCAGTACGACGACGAGTAATCTTTTCGGGTCGGGCATGCCCGACCCCTACGATTTATCCCTCGCTTCCGACGCGATACAACATACCTCGCCAATCTTGGTGGGCCAGCCTGCCCAACCCCCCTACGATTTATCCCTCGCTTCCGACGCTTGTAGGGGGCGGGCATGCCCGACCCGCTTTCAACGCCTGTCATCACAAAATAGTGTTGGACAACACTGCAATGAATGCGGTTATCTGTCTGTCAGCTGTATCCAGACACCAGCACGGATGAACGATGACCCAGATTGATGATTTTGACCTTAAGATACTGACTTTACTGGAAGCGAATGGTCGCCTGACTAACCAGGAATTGAGCGATATTGTGAAGCTGTCCGCCTCACAGTGCTCACGCCGCCGTATTAACCTGGAACAGGCTGGATTGATCCTTGGCTATCACGCGCGGTTGTCCCCGGATGCCGTCGGCCTGGGGATGATCGGCCTGATTGAAGTGCGGCTGATCAGCCACACGACAGAATACGTTGAGAGTTTTCACCGCATGGTGTCCGAGCAGTCGGCTATCGTGGATGCCTATAAAACCACGGGTGACGCTGATTACCTGTTGAAAGTGGCGGTGGCCGATCTCGCCGGGCTGAGCGCGCTGATTAGCCAGTTGGTGGCAGGGCATCAAAGCGTTTCGCATGTGAAGACGTCAGTGGTCCTGAACCGCCTGAAAGAGAATGGCCTGATGTCGGTGAGTGAGACGCTGCTGCGCTAAAACAGTGCATGTCGCGCACCATGCTTGTGCATCAAAGCGATCTTTCATGCGGAATGTGTGCGATAAAATCAACTTAAGTGCGTGATGTGATGCTTAAATGGCAATTTCATGCACAAAAACGAGCAACAAAGCGCCTTGTATTCAATGGGTTAATTCGCTGGCACCATCCGGTGGCTCCAGGGGCCGCCGGATTGGTGCGATTTTTGCTATATATTGGGCAATCAATAAAGCAATAATCACCCGAGAATCAATCCGATGGATAACGTCGTGCAACAACCTGTAAAAATCCCCCATACCCTGCTGGAAGATGTGCTGGCTATTCTGCTGGGTACGTTGATGGTCTCTTTTGGTGTCACGCTGCTGAAACAGGCCGGGGCGCTGACCGGAAGTACTGCCGGTATCGCCTTTCTGATCAGCTACTTGAGTAAAACCTCCTTTGGGCTGGCATTTTTCCTGATCAACATCCCATTTTACTGGCTGGCCGTGAAGCGCATGGGTTGGGCTTTCACTGTGAAAACCTTCTCTGCTGTGGCACTGGTCTCTGCATTTAGCCACCTGCACCCATTATTCATCCATTTTTCCGCGCTGGATCCCTTTTATGCGACACTGTTCGGTAACGTGGTCATGGGGATTGGGTTTATAGTGTTATTTCGCCATAAGGCCAGCCTGGGTGGGATCAATATCCTGGCGTTGTGGTTGCAGGACCGTTACGGTATTCGCGCCGGAAAACTGCAAATGGGGGTGGATACCTGCGTGGTGTTGGCCTCGCTGTTTGTTGTTTCGCGCGAGATGCTGGCGGCCTCTATTGCCGGTGCGGTAGTGCTGAATCTGATTATTGCCATGAACCACCGCCCTGGCCGCTATTACGTTTAACCCTGCCTGAATTTACCGCAACGCCCGCCGCGGCGTTGCAGGACATGACTGATTATTTAATGGAGACTTGCACCGTGTTTCAAAACGTTGATGCCTACGCTGGCGATCCGATTCTCTCCCTGATGGAAACTTTCAAGCAGGACAACTGCGCGCACAAGGTGAACCTGAGCATCGGCCTGTATTACGACGCACAGGGTGTGATCCCACAGATGAGGGCGGTTGCCGCAGCGGAAGCTTTGCTGAATGCACAGCCACAGAGTGCCTCTCTCTATCTGCCGATGGAAGGCCTGCCACCTTACCGCAGCGCGGTTGCGCCACTGCTGTTTGGCGCAGAACATCCGGTACTGAAAGCGGGGCGTATCGCCACAATTCAGACCCTGGGGGGATCGGGTGCGCTGAAAGTCGGTGCTGACTTCCTGAAATACTACTTCCCGAATTCACAGGTCTGGGTCAGCGATCCGACCTGGGAAAACCACATTGCCATCTTTGCGGGTGCCGGCTTCACGGTCAATACGTACCCGTGGTATGACGATGAAAGCAATGGTGTGAAGTTCGCCGCGTTGCTGGAAAAACTGAACACCTTGCCTGCCCAGAGCATTGTGCTGCTGCATCCGTGCTGCCATAACCCAACCGGGGCTGATCTGACCAACGCACAGTGGGATGAAGTGACCGCTGTGCTGAAAGCACGCGAGCTGATCCCGTTCCTGGATATCGCCTATCAGGGCTTCGGTGCTGGCATGGAAGACGATGCCTATGCTATCCGCGCTATCGCCGCGGCGGGCCTGCCTGCGCTGGTCAGTAACTCATTCTCTAAAATCTTCTCCCTGTATGGCGAACGCGTTGGCGGCCTGTCCATCGTCTGTGATGATGCGGATGAAGCCGCTCGTGTGCTTGGCCAGCTCAAAGCGACTGTGCGCCGTAACTACTCCAGCCCACCAAACTTTGGTGCGCAGGTCGTCTCCTGCGTGCTCAATAACCCTGAGCTGAAAGCCAGCTGGCTGGCAGAAGTAGAAGCGATGCGCGTGCGTATTCTGGAAATGCGTCAGGCGCTGGTGGAAGGGCTTACCCTCGCCGTCCCGGGTAAAAACTTTGACTACTTGCTGAAGCAGCGCGGCATGTTCAGCTACACCGGCCTGAGCGCAGCACAGGTCGACCGCCTGCGTAATGAGTTTGGCGTGTACCTGATTGCCAGCGGACGTATCTGCATCGCTGGCCTGAACCACAACAATGTGCGTCAGGTTGCGGAAGCGATGGCTGCTGTTATGTAATCATTTCTGGCCGGGACTCTCCCGGCCAGCTATTCCTGCTTTTTCACTTTTCAGGTTTACCTTTTCGCCACTTGCTGCACACTTAACGCATCTATTGCGTTAAGGAGTCCTACTATGTGGTATCAGCAAACGCTCACTCTGAACGAAAAACCGCGTGGCTTTCATCTGATAACGGATGAGATCCTCGGTGAACTACGTCGATTAAGTGATGTGCAGACCGGGCTGCTGCATCTGCTGTTGCAGCATACATCTGCTTCCCTGACGCTGAACGAAAACTGCGATCCCACGGTGAGAACCGATATGGAGCAACATTTTCTGCGTTCGGTGCCGGACAATGCGCCCTACCAGCACGACTATGAAGGTGCGGATGATATGCCTGCCCATATTAAGTCCTCGCTGCTGGGCACCTCACTGTTGCTGCCGATCAGCCGTGGTCGGCTGATGCTGGGGACATGGCAGGGAATTTACCTGGGTGAACACCGGATTCGCGGTGGTGCCCGACGTATCGTGGCAACCCTACAGGGGGATGATTAAGCATGAAGATATCTGAGCTGTTGTCATACTGCATGGCGAAAAACGGTGCAGAGCAAAGTGAACACGATGAGTGGCAGGCTACACAGATCAAAGCCAAAGGAGTGCTGTTTGCCATGCTCTACGATGTGGGTGGACGTCCTGCGGTGGCGCTGAAAAGCACCCCTGCCTTGGCCGATCTTATTCGAGAGCAGCACAGTGATGTGCAGCCCTGCGAGCATCTGAATCCCTCACACTGGAACGCCGTGTTGCTGGACGGATCACTGAAAGATTCACAAATTTACTACCTGGTGGATGCGTCTTATCAACAGGTGCAGAAATAAAGATGAAACGGCCAGAATGCCTGGTGCGGGCTGGTCGTTATCCTGCTTTACCGAATATTTCCACTAAACGAGATGCTCATTAGCGACACATCAACGTTATATTAAAGGACAGAGGAATAAAAATATCGTAATTTAATGCATTGCTATTTTATTTTTTCTAATGCATATCTAAATTAAAACGTATCTCACCCTTGTTAAATTATGTTAACAAGGGCGGTGACGATTGTGTTTTATGGCTTTTTATCTATTTAATTTCATTCATTCATCTATTGATTGTAAAAAATATTTTTCTGCTACGAGCACACATTGTTTTTTTTCATTTCCAGGAAAAAATAAGAAAAACACTAACATCATTTTTACGATGAATATGCTAAAACATCGCGGTTAAAACTGAAGGCAAAGGTAGCGAACCCATTAAAAACTCTCAATTTTTCACCACAATATATTAATAAATATTATTGTGGCGCGAAGGGCTGGCTGCAGTGTTAAATCGCAAAGGTCTTGATAATGATGATTTTTATGCGGGGTGTGGTGCATCGCAATACGACTTTATATTTGTAATGGTTGGCTTAAAAGGAATTGATAATGGATGTTGATTTGAATAAGAAATGGAATATTGGGAAGTTACTGAAAACTCCAATGTGTGTCGTGCCTTTAATTTTTGCTCCTTGCATGCCTGTTTGGGCGGAAGATACAGCGATTCTGGTGACCAATAATGAGGCGCGCCTCATTGAGAATGAAATATATTCGAACGGCTCCCTCAGTAAAAACATCCTTGCAGTGACGAATGGCGGAGATCTCACGGCAAACGGTGTCACGCTTAATAGCACGGGGGCGAGGAGCTCGGGGGTATCGGTTCAAAACGGCAAATTTAATGCGCAGGACTTAATTGTCAATGTGTCGGGGAGTGGCAGTACCGGGCTGATGCTGGGCGCTGGCGCAGAGGTCGTATTGAAAGACCTTAACATTTCAGGCGATGACACTGCGAAGGGGCTGGTGTTCAAGGGGAACAGCGCGGAGATTAATACCGGTACCATTAGTACCAACAAAGGCACTGCGATCAATGCCTCCTCGGGTGTACTTTCCCTGAATAACGTGTCGGCCAGTACTCAGGGGACGAATAACTATGCGTTAGAGGTGACTTCAGAGGCTAGCGTCAGCGCTGATGGTGGAAGTTTTTCCACCGAAGAGGAGGAAAGTTCTGCCGTGTGGATACATGGGTTAAACCCCACGGCTACCCTGAATGATGTGACTATCACCACCAAAGGTGATGTTTCCATGGGCGTTAAAGCTGAAAGCGGAACCATGGTTCTGACTAATAGCAAGATTGAGACAGAGGGGGGCGGAAGTCATGCCCTTTACACTGAAGACAACATTCGGGGTGAGAATCTGGCAATAACCACCCGGGGTGAAGCTTCTGTGGCGTTGGATGTCCAACAGAATGCCGAAGGTGTGCTGCTGAAGAGTACCGTTGACACCTATGGTGATTCTTCTTCAGCCATTGATGCAGGCGAAGGCGCAGCAATTACTGCTGATGATGTACAGATTAAAACGATGGGTAAGCAGAGTTACGGCATATCGAGCAGCGGAAGTACGCTAGATATCCGTAACAGCGATATTTCCACCGCAGGTGAGCTGGCGAGTGGGATGTATGTCGGCGGTTTGGGGGCTGGAGACAGCTCTGTTTCGCTGGATACGGTGACTATCGATGCCCGGCAGGCTCAGGCAATTGAGTTTGATACCGCCAGCGCGGTGATGAATGTGAAAAATTCCGTGCTGACCGGCGGTAACGGGCAGGCATTAACCGTCGCAGATAATAAAGCCAATAATGCGTACAGTAATCTCACTTTCAATGCCACAGGCAGCACCTTAAATGGCGATATTGTGGTGAGTCATATTGGCAATACCGTGGCGGTCGATCTGTCCTCCGCGTCTGTGCTCAACGGTGCCGTCACGAAAGCCACCTCGCTGTCGCTCGATGCCAGCAGCGAATGGAACATGAACAACAATTCCGATGTCGGCCAGTTGACCAATAACGGTACGATTACTTTCTCCGATCAAAGCAAGTTTGACACCCTGACGATAACGGGCGATTACGCCGGTGACGGTGGATTGCTGGTGATGAACAGCGTACTGGGTGATGACAGCTCACAAACCAATAAGCTGATTGTCGGCGGAGATGTACTGGCAGGAACAACCAGCGTCACGATCAATAACCTTGGCGGCCAGGGCGCACAGACCGTGGAAGGTATTGAAATTGTTGAGGTGGGTGGAACCTCGACAGGAACTTTCGAGAAATCGGGGCGTATGGTTGCAGGAGCCTATGATTACGACCTCGTTCAGAAAGGCGAAAACTGGTATCTGACCAGTCTGCTCACTCCAGTGGTTCCCGATCCAACAGACCCTACAAATCCAACAGATCCAACAGATCCAAACCCAGGTCATACTCTGCACCCCTCAGTCATTCGCCCTGAAGGTGGAAGCTACACGGCTAACCTGGCAACAGCAAACACCTTGTTCCTACTGACCCTGCATGACAGGTTGGGTGAAACACAGTTCATTGATGCGTTAACGGGCCAGAAGGAAGTCACCAGCATGTGGTTACGCCAGGTTGGCGGACATAATTCATGGCACGACGACAGTGGACAGTTGAAAACCCAGAGCAATCGCTATGTGGCGCAGATCGGTGGTGATGTTGCCCGCTGGAGTACGGATGGGCTAGACCGCTGGCATGTTGGCGTTATGGCTGGCTATGGTGACAGCCACAGCACCACCCGAAACCAGCACAGCGGTTACCGTTCAAAAGGTTCCGTTAATGGTTACAGCGTGGGCGGTTATGCGACCTGGTATGGCAATACTGAAAACCATACCGGTGCGCACCTGGATACCTGGCTGCAGTATGGCTGGTTTGATAACGACGTTAAAGGTGAAGAACTGGCGACCGAAAGCTATAAATCCCATGGGGTTTCAGCTTCACTGGAAGGCGGCTACACCTGGAAACTCGGCCAGTTCTCGGGGAGCCAGGGATCGCTCAATGAATGGTTTATTCAACCTCAGGCCCAGGTTGTCTGGATGGGTGTAAAGGCAAATAACGTTCAGGAAGCGAATGGTACGAAGGTGAAAGGTGAGGGCGACGGCAACCTGTTGACGCGTCTGGGGGTGAAAACCTACTTGAAAGGTCACAGTGCTATTGATAACAATAAGCAGCGCGAGTTCCAGCCTTTCCTTCAGGTGAACTGGCTGCATAACACACGCAACTTTGCGACCAAAATGGATGACGTTCGTGTCAGCCAGAACGGCGCAACCAACCTGGCGGAAGTGAAAGTCGGGCTGGAAGGGAAAGTGAACCCACGTCTGAATCTGTGGGGGAACATTGGCGTGCAGATGGGCGATGCGGGTTACAACGATAATGCCGCAATGGTTGGCGTGAAATACAATTTCTAATCGTCAACATTAAGCGGGCGGCCCTGAACAGGGCCGCCCGCTTTGTCTTCTGGTTACGCGCGCAATGTATCGATATCAATCACGAAACGGTACTTCACATCGCTTTTCAGCATACGCTCATAGGCTTCGTTGATCTGATTAATATTGATCATCTCAATATCGGAGGTGATGTTGTGCTTACCGCAGAAATCCAGCATCTCCTGAGTCTCTTTAATCCCGCCAATCAGTGAACCCGCAATGCTGCGGCGTTTAAAGATCAGATTAAACACCTGCGGTGACGGATGATCATGTTCCGGCGCACCGACCAGCGTCATGGTGCCATCGCGGCGCAGCAGGGTGATAAACGGGTTCAGATCGTGCTGTGCAGCAACCGTGTTAAGAATGAAGTCAAAACTGTTGGCATGTTGCGCCATCTGGTCGGCATCTTTCGAGATCACGACTTCATCTGCGCCCAGGCGCTTACCGTCTTCAATTTTAGATGGCGAGGTGGTGAACAGTACGACGTGCGCGCCCATGGCATGCGCAATTTTTACGCCCATATGGCCGAGGCCGCCCAGGCCTACGATACCGACTTTTTTACCCGGGCCCACGCCCCAGTGGTGCAGTGGCGAGAAGGTGGTGATCCCGGCACACAGCAGTGGCGCGGCACCGGCCGGATCGAGATTTTCAGGCACGCGCAGTACGAAGTCTTCATGCACTACTACTTGGGTGGAATAACCCCCAAAGGTGATATCGCCGTTGATGCGGTCTTCGCCGTTATAGGTGCCAACAAAGCCTTCTTCGCAGTACTGCTCCAGGTCCTCTTTACAGCTGTCACAGGTACGACAACTGTCGACCATACAGCCCACGCCAACCAGATCGCCCACCTTGTATTTATGGCCGTGTGCGCCGACTGCCGTCACGCGACCCACAATCTCATGGCCTGGCACGACCGGGAAAATGGTGTTGCGCCATTCATTGCGTGCCTGGTGTAGGTCAGAGTGGCAAACGCCGCAGAACAACACCTCGATCTGCACATCATGTTCACGCAGTTCGCGTGGCTGAAACTCAAACGGAGCCAGCTTCGATTTCGCGTCCTGGGCGGCATAAGCATGCGTAATATTCATTGGTCTCTCCAGTTATTGATGATGTGGCGCAGTGGCCGTGAGGGTGGGAGCAGGCAGTGGAATAGCGTCACCTTCTCCGCAAAATGATGAAGGTTAAGCATAGTCAGATAATGGTGAAGGGGGTATATCCAAAACTCGCTAAGTCTTGCCTGTTTCTGCAAGATTTTGTGGCGATTGTAAGAAAAATGCAGCAAACCACGGAGAAAAATACCGTTCGTGATAGCGGGTCGGGCATGCCCGACCCCTACGAAAACCGTAAAACCGTAAAACCGTAAAACCGTAAAACCGTAAAACCGTAAAACCGTAAAACCGTAATCGTAATCGTAATCGTAATCGTAATCGTAATCGTAATCGTAATCGTAATCGTAGGGGCGAGGCACGCCTCGCCCGATGCATTGTCCGATGCCTCGCCCAAATAATTAACGCTGTAACAGCGGCTTCAGGAAGCGCGCGGTGTGCGAACGTTCGCACTCTGCCACTGTTTCCGGCGTACCGGACACGAGGATCTCACCGCCACCGCTGCCGCCTTCCGGCCCGAGGTCAACAATCCAGTCAGCGGTTTTGATCACATCAAGGTTGTGCTCAATCACCACGATGGTGTTGCCCTGGTCGCGCAGCTGGTGCAGCACTTCCAGCAGTTGCTCTATATCGGCAAAGTGCAGGCCGGTGGTGGGTTCATCAAGGATGTACAGCGTCTGACCTGTGCCGCGTTTCGACAGCTCACGCGCCAGCTTCACGCGCTGCGCTTCACCACCGGAGAGCGTGGTGGCCGACTGCCCGAGACGAATATAGGACAGGCCGACATCCATCAGGGTTTGCAGCTTACGCGCCAGCGCAGGAACGGCATCGAAGAACTCACGGGCTTCTTCAATGGTCATCTCCAGCACTTCGTGAATGCTCTTACCCTTGTATTTCACTTCCAGTGTTTCACGGTTATAGCGTTTGCCTTTGCACTGGTCACAGGGCACGTAGATATCCGGCAGGAAGTGCATCTCCACCTTGATCACGCCATCACCCTGACAGGCTTCACAGCGCCCACCGCGCACGTTAAAGCTGAAGCGCCCCGGCGTATAGCCGCGTGTACGTGACTCCGGCACCCCGGCAAACAGTTCACGCACTGGGGTGAAGATCCCGGTATAGGTGGCCGGGTTTGAACGCGGCGTACGCCCGATAGGGCTTTGATCGATGTCGATCACCTTATCGAAATGCTCCATCCCAGAGATATCACGGTACGGTGCGGCTTCGGCAATAGTGGCGCCGTTCAGCTGGCGCTGGGCAATCGGGAACAGAGTATCGTTGATCAGCGTCGATTTCCCGGAGCCGGACACGCCGGTCACGCAGGTAAACAGCCCGACAGGCAGTGTCAGTGTGACGTCCTTCAGGTTGTTACCGCTGGCGCCGGTCAGCTTCAGCACCTTCGCCGGATCGCCCTTAACGCGCTGTTGCGGGATGGCGATGCCACGCTTGCCGCTGAGGTACTGCCCGGTCAGGGACGACTCCACCGCCATGATGTCATCCACCGTCCCTTCTGCGACGATCTGTCCGCCATGCACCCCGGCACCGGGGCCGATATCAATCACATGGTCGGCCGCGCGGATGGCATCTTCATCGTGCTCAACCACAATCACGGTATTGCCCAGATTGCGCAGATGCACCAGGGTTTCCAGCAGACGCTCGTTGTCACGCTGATGCAGGCCGATAGAGGGCTCATCCAGCACGTACATCACGCCCACCAGGCCCGCACCGATCTGGCTGGCAAGACGGATACGCTGCGCTTCACCGCCGGAGAGGGTTTCCGCCGAACGCGACATCGACAGATAGTTCAGGCCAACGTTCACCAGGAACTTCAGGCGGTCGCCAATCTCTTTCAGCACTTTCTCAGCGATTTGCGCGCGCTGGCCGCTGAGTTTCATATTCTGGAAAAACTCCATCGCATGGCCGATGCTCATATCTGAGATGGTCGGTAGCGTGGTGTTCTCCAGGAAGACGTGGCGTGCTTCACGACGCAGACGTGTACCGCCGCAGCTGGTACAGGAGCGGTTGCTGATATATTTCGCCAGTTCTTCGCGCACCGCGGACGATTCCGTCTCTTTATAGCGGCGTTCCATATTGTGCAGTACGCCTTCGAACGGATGGCGGCGCACCGAGGTATCGCCCCGGTCGTTGACGTACTTAAATTCGATGTTCTCTTTGCCTGAGCCGTACAGGATCACTTTGCGGTTGTAGTCGCTGAGCGAGCTGAACGGCGCTTCGATATCAAATTCCAGATGCTCAGCCAGCGAGCGCAGCATCTGGAAATAGTAGAAGTTACGGCGATCCCAGCCGCGAATGGCACCACCCGCCAGTGACAGCTCAGGGTTCTGCACCACGCGGTCAGGATCAAAATACTGCTGAACGCCCAGCCCGTCACAGGTCGGGCAAGCCCCGGCCGGGTTGTTGAAGGAGAACAGGCGCGGTTCCAGCTCATTCATACTGTAGCCACAAATCGGGCAGGCAAAGTTGGCTGAGAACAGCAGTTCTTCGGCGCTGGTGTCATCCATATCCGCGACGACCGCACTACCACCGGACAGTTCGAGCGCAGTTTCAAACGACTCTGCCAGGCGCTGGGCCAGATCGTCACGCACCTTAAAGCGGTCAACCACCACTTCAATGGTGTGTTTCTTCTGCAGTTCCAGCTTCGGCGGATCGGACAGATCGCAGACTTCACCGTCGATACGCGCACGGATGTAGCCCTGGCTTGCCAGGTTTTCCAGCGTTTTGGTGTGTTCACCCTTACGATCTTTCACGATCGGTGCCAGCAGCATCAGACGGCGGCCTTCAGGCTGCGCCAGCACATTATCCACCATCTGACTGACGGTTTGTGCTGCCAGCGTGACATCGTGGTCCGGGCAGCGAGGCTCACCCACGCGAGCAAACAGCAGGCGCAGATAGTCATGAATTTCGGTGATGGTGCCGACGGTGGAACGCGGGTTGTGCGAGGTCGATTTTTGTTCAATCGAAATCGCCGGTGACAGCCCTTCGATATGGTCGACGTCTGGTTTTTCCATCAAGGAAAGGAACTGGCGCGCATAGGCCGATAGCGACTCGACATAGCGGCGTTGCCCTTCTGCGTACAGCGTATCAAACGCCAGCGAGGACTTGCCAGAGCCTGACAGGCCCGTAACGACGATCAGTTTGTCGCGCGGGATGGTCAGGTTAATGTTTTTCAAATTGTGGGTGCGGGCACCCCGTACTTCGATCTTATCCATTCACAATTCCCGGATTAGCACAAACCTCACCATGCCTGCCCGGCACGGCCAGAAAGAAACGCGTTAGTATGGCACAAAAAAACCTGAATGGATAACCAGTGTTTTGGCGTAGAATGCCATACAGAGCGATGTAATACTGCAACGAACAGCGGTGTTTTTCGAGGCATCTCCTAAATGTAGGATCTGGGGGTATGCCATGATAGAATTTTGCGCTTAGACTTAAGTCAGAACATTTAACCGGAGACAGCAACATGGCCAGCAGAGGCGTAAACAAAGTAATTTTAGTCGGAAATCTGGGTCAGGACCCGGAAGTTCGCTACATGCCAAATGGCGGTGCCGTTGCCAACATTACTCTGGCCACCTCCGAAAGCTGGCGTGACAAGCAAACCGGTGAAACCAAAGAGAAGACTGAGTGGCACCGTGTTGTGCTGTTCGGCAAACTGGCCGAAGTGGCGGGTGAATACCTGCGTAAGGGTTCTCAGGTTTATATCGAAGGCGCACTGCAGACCCGTAAATGGACTGACCAGGCTGGCGTTGAGAAGTACACCACCGAAGTCGTGGTTAACGTTGGCGGCACCATGCAGATGCTGGGCGGTCGTGCTCAGGGCGGCGGCGCACCAGCCGGTGGCGGTCAGGGCGGCGGCAGCAACAACGGTTGGGGCCAGCCACAGCAGCCACAGGGCGGCGCACCGGGCGGCAACCAGTTCAGCGGCGGCGCGCAGCAGTCTCGCCCGCAGCAGGCACCACAGCAGAACAGTGCGCCTGCCAACAATGAACCCCCAATGGACTTTGACGACGACATTCCTTTCTAAATACGGAATGTATGTTGCTTAAAGCATAAAAAAAGAGGCCTGATGGCCTCTTTTTTTATGCACGCAATCAGCGCATTCGTCACATCCAGTGGGCGACGATGGCGGGATACTCACCGGTGGCGCGGGACAGATGCAGCCACTGGTCGACGTAAAGCTTCCAGCTGATATCGTCGGTCGGTAGCATGTAAGACTTCTCGCCATACTGCATCGGTTTATCAGGGTTCACCGCGCAAAGCGACGGGTGCGACTTCTTCTGATACAGCGCTTCAGATGCCTCGGTTATCATCACATCGGCCTTTTTGTCGACCAGTTGCTGGAAGATGCCGGCATTATCGTGAGAGAGCGTCAGCGTGCTTTTCGGTAAGAAAGCGTGGGCAAAAGCCTCGTTAGTGCCGCCTGCCGGCTCGATCAGGCGTACTGAGGGTTTGTTGATTTGCTCAATCGTTTGATACCTTTTCACATCCACGCAGCGTACCAGCGGGATTTTACCGTCAACGTCGATCTTCTCGGCAAAGAAAGCCTGCTGCTGACGCGCCAGCGTGACCGAAATTCCGCCCATCGCAATATCGCATTTGCCTGCCACCAGATCGGGCGTCAGAGTCTTCCAGGTCGATTTCACGATGTTCACCTTTACCCCCAGGCTTTTCGCCAGCGATTCAGCCATCGAGATATCAATCCCTTCATAGCTGCCATCGGGTTTCAGGAAGGTGTAAGGCTTGTAATCACCCGTAGTACAGACAGTTAACGTGCCCTGCTTTACCACTGTTTGCAGATGTGATTCTGCGCTGGCGCTCCCGGCGGCAACCAGCAATACCAAAGGTAATAATGTTTTCATTTTTTCCCTGTCTCAGAGGTTATTGGTTTCAACAATCGTGCCCACATGCGCGGTGTTTTTCTTTTTTCTTAACTGATAGCTCACGGTCAGCACCAGCAGCCAGACGGGGATCAGCCAGACGGAAATCGCGATGCCCGGCGTCATAAACATAATCACCAGAATACCGGCCAGGAACAGCAGGCACAGAATATTGGTCAGGGGATAGCCCAGGCTGGCGAAGCGGGTTTTCTGCCCGGCAACTCGCATGGCGCTGCGGAATTTCAGATGGGTGATACTGATCATCGCCCAGTTGATCACCAGCGCAGAAACCACCAGTGACATCAGCAGCTCGAAGGCTTTGCCCGGCATCAGGTAATTAAGCAGTACGCAAAGGGCGGTCACCAGCGCCGAAACGCTAAGGGCGTTGAAAGGAATACCGCGACGATTAATCTTTAATAATGACGCCGGAGCGTTACCCTGTTTCGCCAAACCAAACAGCATACGGCTGTTGCTGAACACGCAGCTGTTATAAACGGACAGCGCAGCAGACAGCACCACGGCATTCAGCAGCGTCGCGACCAGATTGCTGTCGAGTGCGTGGAAAATAAGAACGAACGGACTCCCGCCTTCGACCACTTTCTGCCACGGATAGAGTGACAGCAGCACCGCCAGCGCCCCCACATAGAACAGCAGGATGCGATAAATCACCTGATTGGTAGCCTTCGGAATACTTTTCTGAGGATCATCGGCTTCGGCGGCGGTAATGCCTATCAGCTCAAGCCCACCGAAAGAGAACATGATCACGGCCATCGCCATCACCAGCCCACTGATCCCGTTAGGGAAAAACCCGCCGTACTGCCACAGGTTAGCGACGCTGGCCTCAGGGCCGCCATGACCGCTGGCAAGCAGCCAGGCGCCAAAGCCTATCATGCCGACAATCGCCGCGACTTTGATGATGGAAAACCAGAACTCCACCTCACCGTAGATTTTCACGCTGGTCATGTTGATGAGGTTGATCGCAACAAAGAACACCCCGGCAGAAACCCAGGTCGGAATGTCCGGCCACCAGTACTGAACGTAAATCCCGACAGCGGTGAGCTCAGCCATACTGACCAGCACGTAAAGCACCCAGTAATTCCAGCCGGAGACGAAACCGGCAAAGCTGCCCCAGTAGGTGTTGGCAAAATGACTGAACGAGCCTGCAACCGGTTCGTGAACCACCATCTCGCCGAGCTGGCGCATAATAAAGAAGGCAATCATGCCGGCAATCGCATAGCCCAGCAGAACCGACGGGCCTGCCATTTTGATGGTTTGCGCAATACCGAGAAACAGCCCGGTACCGATTGCGCCACCCAAAGCAATCAGCTGAATATGGCGATTTTTCAATCCCCTGTGCAGCTGACCTTCTGACTGATTGTGATCCATATATGCTCCCCAGCGTATTGATATTTGTTGCAGGGTAATTAGCAATTCCCGGGCCAGCGGCAGCGCTTATTAAGGAGCGACATGCTCAACACAATGAAAAATAAGACTAATTATTTTTACGCTCGACTCACAGGCTATGCACGCAACACGTCTTATGCACCGATGTTGTGCTCTTTAGGGTGTTTTTGTGCACGAATTGAGCAGGGGGTGCGTCTTTAATGACGGATGTGAACCATAAAGGTGCAGGGTGATGTGTCGCTCTGCGCATTCTTACTGAATAACTCTTCTAAGAACGCGGTTTTTCCGTTAATTCAAATGACTTATCCCAAATTCTAAAATAGATAAGTAACCCATTTGTATTATTAATTAGCTGAACCTTTAACGGTAAGTCATTTTAACTTATCCAGACAGAAGCCTTTTCGTGTGAATAATAAAAAACGGATACATCCCTGCTTGATTTTCATTTTATTGAATGGATAATGCACGAAAATTACATTGTGTTACATGCCTTTAAAATGGACTTACATTAGCATGACTTTATTTTTGCGTTTCTTTCAGCAGGGATTTGCTACATCTTTACTTATGAGTGCGGCAATTACCGCTACACCCATCGCCTTCGCGGCAGCACTCCCTGATAACGATACCCGTACGGGCGCAACGCTGGATGCCCAGGAGCAACTGCGCCAGCAGGCGCGAGAGCGTGCACTCCAGCAGCAAAATGCGCCGGACAGTGATGTCCGTCTGGCACGCCCCGATGCGGTGACCCCTGACTATCCTGTCGACGAAAAACCCTGCTTCATGATCCACTCCCTGCGTCTGCAGGGCGATCTCGCACCCCGTTTTCAGTGGGCGCTGGACGCGGCTGAGGGGGCCAAAGGACGTTGTCTGGGCGGGCAGGGCATTATGCTGGTGATCAACAAGGTGCAGAATGCCATCCTGGCAAAAGGCTTTGTCACCACCCGGGTGATGGCCCAGGAACAGGATTTGACCCAAGGTGTGCTGACATTGACGCTCCAGCCCGGACGCATCGGTCGCGTGCAGTTTGAAGAGCCGGTTTCATGGCGTGCACGTATGTGGAATGCTGTACCGGCATCCTCAGGAGATGTGCTGAATCTGCGCGATATTGAGCAGGGGTTGGAAAACTTCCGGCGGGTGCCCAGCGCCACGGCCGATATCAGCATCCTGCCCGGTGAGCAGGATGGCACCAGCGACCTGCGGGTGAACTGGAAAGAGGGCCGCCCGGTTCGCCTCAGCCTGGGGCTGGACGACAGCGGTTCAAAAAGCACCGGGCGCTACCTCGGTTCCGCCACGCTGGCGGTGGATGCACCTTTTGCACAAAACGATCTGTTCTATGCCAACATCGGCAAAGATCTGTTTCAGCACGGCCCCTTTGGCAACCGCTCGCATACGCTGAACTACTCGGTGCCTGTGGGCTACTGGGGGCTGGCCGCCAACTACAACAATTACACCTACCACCAGAATATCGCCAACGCCAACGAGGTGTTGAGCTACAGCGGCAAGAGCGACAACGTACAGTTGACGCTCTCGCGCCTGCTGTTCCGCAATCAGTTGCATAAAACCACCCTCAATATGCGCCTCTGGCGCAGAAACTCCTCTAACGCAGTGGAGGACGTCGAGATCGAACAGCAGCGCCGCCGTACGGCGGGTTGGGAGTTGGGGCTGAATCAGCGCAGTTATCTTGGCAACGCCACGCTGGATGCCAACCTCAACTGGCGGCGTGGCACCGGCGCTTTCAATGCGCTGCGGGCACCCGAAGAGGATACCCAGAGCGGCAGCGCCCGTACCGGCATTGCCATGGCCGATATCAGCCTGAACCAACCCTTTACCCTGGGCAGCGAACCCTGGCGTTATGTCACCAGCGTACGCGGCCAGTGGAGCGCCAACCCGCTGACGCCACAGGATCGCATAGCAATTGCGGGGCGTTACTCGGTACGCGGTTTTGACGGTGAGCAGATCCTGTCGGGTGAGAAAGGGATGATATGGCGTAATGAGCTGGCGTGGAATGTGCTGTCACGCGGCCATGAGCTGTATGCCGCGCTGGACTACGGTCGAGTTGACGGCCCCGGTACCCGTTATCTGGCCGGGCACCAGCTGGCAGGGAGCGCCATCGGCGTGCGCGGTGCTGTATTGAGCCACCTCAGCTACGACCTGTTTGCCGGGGTACCGCTGCAAAAACCCGAACAATTCCATACTTCAGGTGCGACGGCAGGTTTCAGCCTCAACCTGGACATTTAACGCGGCCTGCCGCCCTCGCGGCGGCTGCACTATGACGTGAACGGACAGTGCTCTTTCAGGGACGACTTCTATGAACAAACATTGCTATCGCCTTATCTTCAGCCGCACTCACGGGGAGCTGCGCGTGGTGTCCGAACTGGCCCGCAGTTGCAGCAGCGAGCCCGGCCAGAGCCGTGGCATCGGCGCGCCGCGTCTGTGGGTGACGGTACGTCGGGTGGTCTGGATGCTCGGCCTGTCACTGTTTGCCGCGCCGACGATCGCCGCTGGGATTGTTGCCGACGGCTCGGCACCTGCGGGCCAGCGCCCGCAGGTGATCGCCACGCAGAACGGACTGCCACAGGTGAACATCGCCGCGCCGAACCGCTCCGGGGTATCGCATAACCAGTACCGCCAGTTTGACGTTGATAAACGCGGGGCGATCCTCAATAACTCCGCGTCGATGACCTCGACCCAACTGGCGGGGATGATCCAGGGTAACCCGAATCTTAAGCTGAATTCAGCCCCGGCGCGGGTGATTCTTAACGAAGTGAACAGCAGCAACCCCAGCGAACTGCGCGGCTTCCTTGAAGTCGCAGGCGGGCGTGCGCAGGTCATTGTCGCCAACCCGGCGGGGATCGTCTGCAATGGCTGCGGCACCATCAACGCCGGGCGCATGACGCTGACGACCGGTAAAACTCAGTTGAACGCCGATGGCAGCCTGGCGGGTTATCAGGTGGAGCGCGGCACCGTGCGTATTGAAGGCGGCGGGCTGAATGGCGATGCCCGGCATGATACGGAATACGTTGACGTGCTGGCGCGTGCAGTCGACGTGAATGCGGGCGTGTGGGCGAAACAGGGGCTCAACGTGGTCGCAGGCCGGAACCGCATCAGCGCAGACGCGAAAACGGTGAGTGCGCTGGCCACCGACGGCAAGGCGCCTGAACTGGCGATCGACATGGGACAGATGGGCGGCATGTACAGCGGCCATATTCGCATGATCGGGACGGAAGCGGGCGTCGGCGTGCGCAACCAGGGCGGGCACATTCAGGCTGAGAAAACGCTGACAGTGAGCAGCGAAGGTAAACTCACCTGGCAGTCTGGCAAACAGGAGGCGGTGACCGAAGCGGGCGGGGATATTCAGCTGGCGGCCCGGGACAGCATTGAACACCACGGCAAACTGCACAGCGGTGGCACGCTGTCCGTCGACAGCCGCGAAGGTGATGTGAAACAGTCCGGCACTCTGGCAGCGGCGGGCGACGTCACACTGAAAGCAAAACGCGGTATAACCAGCAACGGTAACCTGCTGGCAGGCAGTGATGCGAACAGTGTCCTGACGCAGGATGCGGATCTTACGCTGACCAGCCAGGGCGATATCCAGGCCAGCGGCAAGCTGTTGAGCAAAAAGGACGTGAAGGTCAGCGGGCAACGGGTTGATCTCAGCCAGAGTACGCTGGCTGCCCGCCGTGCCGACATCCGTGCGCAGGCGGCAGGCGTAGCATTAAAAAATGCCAAAGTGGACAGCGCCGAGCTGATCGTTAACACCGCAGGGAGCGTTGCGGCGCAGCAGGCGCAGGTGAGCGCGGGCCGCTGGGATATTAACGCGGATAGTCTCTCCGTACAGCGTGGCATCTGGTCGCAGACCGGAGAAGGGGAAAGCCGTTTTGCCCTTTCTGGCCAGCTGGATAATACCGATGGCAGCATTGAAGCCCGGCAGTTGAGCCTGACCAGCGCTACGCTGACCAACCAGAATGGACGGCTGGTGGCACTCAATGATACGGCGCAGCACTGGCAGGTCAGCGGTTTGCTGGATAACACCCATGGCGCTCTGGGTAGCAACGGTAATCTGACGCTGGCGGTCGAGGGCGGCCTGGGCAACCGCGGTGGCCTGATCTTCAGCGACCAGCAGCTTGATCTGACGGTGAATAACGCGCTGGACAATCAGGGCGGCACGGTGAGGAGCAGCGACGATCAGCGCATTGTGGCCAACCACATTAATAACCGCCAGGGGCTGTTCAGCAGCGGCGCAGGGCTGGAACTGACCGCGCAGCAGCTGGATAACCCGGACGGCACGCTGATCAGCTATGGCAAGGGTGTGTACCATGTTGCCACGTTGAATAATCAGCAGGGCAAGCTTCATAGCGGCGATGCACTGGCGATTGAGGCCAATGAGGTCAACAACCAGGGCGGCCAGCTGGTTGCAACGCGGGCGCTGGACGTGCATACGACGCAGTTGAATAATCAGGATCAGGGAAAAATCAGCAGCCAGCAGGCGCTGACCGTACAGGCGGATCGGTTGAATAACCGTGACGGCGGGCTGCTGCTGGGTACCACGGACACCGATGTGACGGCCCGCACGCTGGATAACCGCGCCGGGAGTGTACAGAGTGCAGGAACGCTCACCCTTTCACTGCTGGAGACGCTGGATAACCGCCAGGGACGTGTTGTGGCGAATCAGGCGCTGACGATCCAGGGCGGCAATCCGGGCGCACGCAGTGCCGGAGTTCCCGCGCTCGATCTGATCAATCAGGGCGGCGTGGTGCAAAGCGGCGCAACATTAAGCGTTCAGACCCACACTCTCAACAACCAGGGCGGTACGCTGCTCAGCCAGCAGGATCTGAATCTCGCGGTCCGCCAGGATTACACTCACCGTGCGGGCGACACCCTCAGCAGCAACGGCACTGTTACGCTTTCCGTGGCGGGCGTGCTGACCAACCTGACGGATTGGCTACTGCCTGGCGGCCTGATCGTTAACAGCCAGGATTTCACGAATCAGGGATCGCTGGTCGGTAAAACGCTGCACCTGACGACCGGCTTGCTGCTTAACCGTGGGCGACTGGAAGCCGACAGCATGACGCTGAACGTGGATACGCTGGACAACCCGGCGACCCTGATCGGCGATAACATCATCGTGCGTGGCCGGGTGATCGACAACCACGGTAATGCTGCGGTAATCGCGGCGACCGACCGTCTGGATCTGCATAGCGGGGAACGCCTGACGAACCGCGATGGCGGCCTGCTCTACAGCAGCGGCAGCCTCTTCCTGGGCAGTGATGATCTGATTGAAAATCGCGCCAGCAGCATCGAAGCGGACGGTGATGTGACGGTGGAGGCCAAACGCCTGAACAACCTGCGCGAAGGGTTGAATATCGCCCGTAATGCGGCCAGCAGTGACTACAGCTGGCATCGCTACAACTATTACTGGCGCTCATATGGTTCAGATGTTGGTCGCAACAAAAACACCATGACGCCAACCACCCAGCGGCTCACCTTTAAGGATGACGCGGCTGCTGCCAGCAATCGCTACGGCACCTTGCCGGCTATCGATGCCGGGTCCAAACGCGCCCAGGTGCGGGTGAAAAACAGTCAAGGGGTGATGACGAATCTGTGGGTCAACTACCTGGCCCTGAAGCCGAATGCGGATGGCAGCTATGCCATGACGTTCTATGAAACGCGTGGCTATCGCCAGAATACGGTGCCAACACCGTATCAAAACACCGTCTGGCGAGAACACGACCAGGGGCGGCTGGAACAGTGGGATCCGAACAAACATCTTGATATTGCCGATGCACCGTACGTCAGCGATTACAACAACCTGCGTGAGCGTACGGTCACTGGCACGGTAACCCGTGACAAACTGGTGTCTGCGGGTGTCGGTGCGCATATTCTGGCGGGCGGCAATATGGTGCTGCGTGTGGCCGGGCAGCTGCTTAATGATGCCAGCACCCTCAGCGCGAACGGGGATCTGAATGTTGCAGGCGCGAAAAATATCGTCAATAAAGGCTATTCGGTTAACGAACGCCGCCAGGAACATATCGTCGACCACTACGATCGTGACACTAACCACTGGTATCCCACCTTCAATCGCGATGAGACCACCGCGCTGACCACCATTGATGCCATTATGACGGGCAATGGCTCGGTGACGATCCAGGGCGCCAGCATTGAGAACGTCACAGTCAATCAGGCGCAAATCAGCAGCGTGGCAGCGGCGGAGAAAGCAGCGCAAGCCGGGCGCGAAGAGTGGGAACGTAACCCGCTGACGGCCAACGAGGACGGCACCCAGCCGCTGACGCCGGGTGAACTGGCGCTGGCGAATCAACAGCAGCTCGATCGTGTGGCGACCTCCATTCCCAATAACGGCCTGTTCCGCCAGGATACGGCCAAAGGCAGCCCTTTCCTGGTGGTGACCGACGAGCGCTTTACCAGCCGCAGCAAGTTTATCAGCAGTGATTACCTGCTCGACCGGGTGGGATACGATCCGGCGCTGGTGATCAAGCGCCTGGGCGATGGCTTCTACGAGCAGCGTCTGGTCCGTGAGCAGATGCTGGCGCTGACCGGACGGCCGTCGGAGAAGGGAGACGATGCCATGGCGCAGTATCAGAACCTGATGAACAACGGCAGCAAAGTGGCACAGGACTTCCACTTGGTGCCTGGCGTGGCGCTGACGCCAGCACAGATAGCCGCGTTACAACAGGACATCGTCTGGCTGGTGAGTGAAACGGTCGATAGCGCAGAAGGCCCGCAGACGGTCTGGGTGCCTAAAGTCTATCTGGCCAACAATACCGTGCGCCTGTCCGGTGACGGGGCGCTGATCGCCGGTGGCAACCTGCAACTCTCGGCTAACAGCCTCAGCAATGCCGGGAACCTGGTGGCTGACCAGGCGCTGAAGATTGATGCCGACCAGTTCCTGCACCAGGGCGGCGATATTCGTGCTGACAGTATTAACGTACAGGCCACTCACCTGACCTTAAGCACCAACCTTCAGGATGCCCTGCGCCAGGCCTCGATGAGCGCCAGTGACATCAGCCTGAGCGGCACCGATGTGAAACTGCAGGGGGCGAAGCTGGATGCCACACAGAACCTCAGCCTGAGTGCGCAAAACAGCCTGGAGATTGGCGCGGCCCGCAGCAGCCACACCGCCAGCCTTGAGGTGATTTCCGGGGCGATGGGTAACCGGACACGCGCCGGTATGGAAGACGCCGGCTCACGTAAGGCACAGGTGAGCGGTGAATGGCAGCAGGCGCTGGGCAGTTCGCTGAATGCCGGGGGCAACCTCAACCTGAATGCCGGGCAGGACATTACCCTGCAGGGCAGCCAGGTGAAAGCGGGCGGCACCACCCAGCTGCAGGCGGGCGGTGAGATAAAACTGCTGGCAGAAACCACCACCAATACCACCCACCTGAAAGCGAACAGCAGTACCTCATCGGTGCGTAACACCCGTCAGGAAGATCGTCTGTTGCTCAGCACCCTGAGCGGTGATCAGGGCGTGACGCTGGTGGCCGGTAAAAACCTGCGGGTGGAAGGCGCGCAGGTGGACAGCGAGAAAGGTAGCATCGGCGTGAGCGCGCAGGATGTGATCATCAAAGAAGCGCGCCAGGTTGTCATCGACCAGGACAGCGAAAAGAAACGCGAAGGCAAAACCAAAATCCAGCGTGAGATGGAGACGGTGCGCGACAGCGGCATCGGCAGCACCTTCAGCGGCGAGAAAGGCGTGACGGTAATCGCTCGTGAAGGCGATATTGCAGTCGCGGGCAGCACCCTGCACAGCGAGGAAGGCGCGATTGCGCTGCAGGCGAAACGGGACGTGGTGATTAACAGCGCCACCGACCGCGAATCGCAGTTCTCGGAAGAGAGGAGTGTGAGGAAAAAGTTCCTGTCGAAAAAAACCACCCGTACGGTCAAAGACGACCGTTCAACGCTTGAACAGGGCTCGCTGCTCAGCGGGGAAAGCGTCAGCATCACTGCCGGACGCGACCTGGCGGTAGTGGGATCGGCCATCGCTGCTGATAACGATGTCACTCTTGCCGCCGGCAACAATGTGGATATCGTCGCGGCTACGGAGACGGAATCGCACTATCTTCTGGAAGAGAAGAAAAAGAAAGGACTGCTGGGCAGCGGCGGTATCGGCTTTACCATTGGCAGCCAGTCAACACGTCATCAGATAGATGAGAACGGCACCACGCAGAGCCAGAGCGTCAGCACCGTGGGCAGCAGCCAGGGCAATGTCAGCATCACCGCAGGCAACCGGGCGCATATCGGCGGTGCCGATGTGGTTGCGGGCAAAGATATTGCCATCACCGGCGACAGCGTGCAGATAGATCCGGGCTACGATAAACGCACCAGTACTGAAACCTTCGAATCGAAGCAGAGCGGCTTCACCCTGGCCCTCTCCGGGGCGGTGGGCAGCGCGCTGAATACCGCGGTCAGCACCGCGCAGCAGGCAAGGAAAGAGGGCGACGGACGCCTGCAGGCACTCCAGGGAACGAAAGCGGTGCTGTCCGGGGTGCAGGGGGCGCAGGCCTGGGATCATGACAATGCTGTAACGGAAGCGGCCGATGCAAAAAATGCAGCAAATGGCGTGGAGAAAGGCGCCGATGGGGCAGAAAAAGGCGCCACCAATACGGTGGGGGTGAATCTCTCTTATGGCAGCCAGTCGTCAAAGAGTGAGACGACCATCAAAAGCAGCCAGTCGCAGGGTAGCACCCTGAACGCCGGGCAAAACCTGTCGATCACCGCCACTGGAAAAGGTAAAGGGCCTGACAGCGGCGATATCAACATTGCAGGTAGCCAGCTTAAGGCGGGTAAAGATCTGTCGCTGGACGCCAGTCGCGATATCCATCTGGTGTCGGCGCAGAATACCGAAAGCACCGACGGTAAAAACAGCAGTAAGGGCGGCAGCGTTGGCATCGGGATCGGAGTGGGCTCTGGCGGCTGGGGCATCAGCGTATCGGCGAGCGTCAATGCCGGTAAAGGCCATGAGAAAGGGAAGGGCCTGACGCATAGTGAAACCACCCTGGACGCGGGCAGCGTGGTCAGCCTGAACAGCGGGCGCGACACCACGCTGAAAGGCGCACAGGTCAGCGGTGAAACCGTGACCGCTGATGTCGGACGTAACCTGACGCTTGCCTCGCAGCAGGACAGTGACAGCTACGATGCAAAGCAGCAGAATGTCAGCGCGGGTGGGAGCTTCACCTTTGGATCCATGACCGGATCGGTGAATATCAACGCCAACCGCGACAAGATGAACAGTGATTTTGACTCGGTGAAGGAGCAGACCGGGCTGTTCGCAGGCAGCGGCGGCTATGCTATTAAAGTAGGTGAGCACACGCAGCTGGACGGGGCGGTGATCGCCTCAACGGCCACGGCGGATAAAAACAGCCTTGATACCGGAACGCTGGGTTGGTCAGATATTCATAATCAGGCTGATTACAAAACCGAGCATCAGAGCGTGGGCTTTAACAGCGGTGGACCAATAGGGGCCAATCTTTTAAGCAACGTCAGCGCCCTGCCGATATCCGGTTCGGGTAGTGAAGGGCACGCGGAGGGGACCACCAAAGCGGCGGTCAGCGAAGGCAGCATCACCGTGCGTGATACGGCGAAGCAGCAGCAGGACGTCAGCACCCTGAACCGCGATACGGAGCACGCCAACGACGGCAGCATTACCCCGATCTTTAACAAAGAGAAAGAGCAGAAGCGGCTGCAGCAGGCGCAGCTGGTGAGCGATATCGCCGCGCAGGCGCTGGATATCTACAACACCCACGAGGCGACCAAAGCCACGCGTGAGGCCACGGCGGCACTGGGCGATAAATCGCGTCAGGCCGGGCTTGAGGAGCGGGCGCAAAAGGCGCTGGAGCAAGGTGCGGCCCCTTATCTGGCGGGGGTGGTCAAGACCCTGACGACGCAGGATAAGCAGTACAGCGAACTGAGCGCGGCGGAGAAAGCAAATTATGCGCTGCTGGGCGGGGTACATACGGCATATCCAAAATGATTATGGTAATTAATATGAAAGTTGAAAACGTTACATATTTATTAGGTGCTTACTTCCATCAGGATTGGTTTTTAGATGCTCCCGAATCTGATGATGTAATCAGATCTTTTGTAGCAAGAGAATCTCCTAAAAGAGTTAGTGCTCTTGAGCAGGAAATTAAATTTTTACTGATTAGTAGTGATGAGTTACCAGACAGTTTTATAGTTGGTAACCATGGATATTATGATCCGACCTCAGATGGCTTTACAGTAAAAAAATGGCTACAACATATATTAAGTATTTTGCCATAAGCTAAAAATCCCAGCCACCTGCCGGGATTTTACCTGATAACCAGTCAGTTATATCTTAGCCGTCCGCTTCTGCACCCCCGCGATCACCTGGATAAACTCGGTCTTATGTACTGAGAACTTCGGGCAGAGATGGCGCAGTGGCTGCATCACCTCCGGTTCTGCTGAGGGGGTTAACCCACCAAAGCAGCAGTGAAAAACCGCTGTATCGACAAAGTAAACATACGAAGGAAATTCAGAGAAGGACAAAAATCAGTTATTCTCTGACTCCGCTTCCTCACCTTCTTTCTCTTCCCCACCGCCCGAAATAAAGTCAGACAGCTTCATCTCACCCAGCTCATTCATTTTTTTCTTCGCCTCTTCTAATGGCTGCGCAGCGTTTAGTTCCGCCACTTTTGCATCGGCCAGATCCGTTGCCTGTTTACGGGTTTCATCCCACTGCGTTTGTGCCGATTCCACCAGGCTGCTTGTGCGTTTGTCGGCTTCTTCTTTAATATTTTCTTTGGTTGCATCATCACAGGCTGAAATTAAGGTGATCATGGCGGTTAATGCGAGAATGCCAAATTTGTTCATAGAAATAACCCTTATTAAACCGACGTCGCTTGCGACGGAGAAAAAACAGTAATGGCATGTGCCTTGATGGCAAACCGGGCAGGCGTCTGCCCAATCAGTTCACCGTCGGCGTTAATATCATGAGGACGCCGCGTACTCAGCGTCATGGCGGTGGTGGATAGCGTACGCACTTTACGCCAGCGCCCGTGTGTGCCGCGCCGCAGCGCGGGCAGCAGGGCGATCATCTCCCACCAGTGCGCCACTTCCAGGCTGTAAACATCCAGGCGACCATCGTCGGGTGCCGCACTCTGTTCCACCGTCATGCCGCCGCCGTAAAAGCGGCCGTTACCCACGGAAACCTGCACGGTTTTGACCTTCTCGGTGATGCCGTCATGCTCCAGCGTGGCGCTGAACGGGCGGCTCTGTTTAAGCAGTTTAAAGGCCGCCAGCGCGTAGCCAAAAGTCCCCCAGCGCTTCTTCGATTCAGCGGTCAAATGGTGGGCCAGCGTGGCGGAAAACCCGATGCTGGAGACGTTAAAAAACAGGTGTCCGTTCACTTCACCCAGGTCGATAGGGCGCTGGTGCCCGGCGGCGATCACCTTCACGGCCTGAGCCAGATCGTTGGTGATGCCGATGGTGCGGGCGAAATCATTGGCGGTGCCGAGTGGCAACACACCCAGCGGCAGGCCGCTGCGCATCAGCCCTTTCGCGGCAGCGTTCAGGCTGCCATCGCCCCCACCAACGATCACCAAATCGATGCGGTCAGCGTAGTCGAGGATGATCTCGCTGCTGTCGCGACGGTCGCTGGCTTCAGGTTCAACCACCTGAATTCCCTCTGCGCTGAGCAGGGATAACACCTGCTGTTTATTGGCTTTGCCATTCCGGGAATGTTCATTAATCAGTAACAATGCGATCGGCTTTCCCTGAATATTATCATTATCATGGTTCATCATTATTTCTCAGGTCGTCAGAGCACAATTTCTGGAGGGTCGATGGAATCACAGCTGATTACGATGAGGCAACTCACATTTCTTAAGTTTACATTTATACATAAATAATGACGGCGCTCGTGAAATAAAACATAAAACTGCGGGGGAAATAGCCGGAGATTGATGACTGTAATAAAAGTGTCATATTCATTTTCTGTTTTAGCGGGTTATTTTGTTCTCCGTTGCTCTCTTCTGACCGCTTCTAATCATCAACGTTGATGAAATGCGGGCCTGTAATAACTTTTTCTTATGGCTGTTCGTCGTGGTTTTGCGCTTCCGTTCAGTGTTTTCGCTGCCTGGCGCCTTATTGGCCTCATTACCCTGTGTTTTGCAGGTCATAAGTTTTTTGTTGTACAGCGCAAAGCCAATGATATAGTCGCTGAGACACAACATCATCTCTCTGATTACCCTAACAATAACAACATCAGGGTCAGACCATTACGCACAAGGAATTCGTCATGACAGCTTTTCACTCTCTGGAGTCGTTTCTCACCTCCGTTCAGCAGCGCGATCCGCACCAGCCTGAATACCTGCAAGCCGTACGCGAAGTATTCACCTCACTGTGGCCATTCCTGGAGCGTAACCCGCAATATCAGGAACAGAGCCTGCTGGAACGCCTGGTGGAACCGGAACGTGTGATCCAGTTCCGCGTGGCCTGGACGGATGACAAAGGTCAGGTACAGGTGAATCGCGCATGGCGCGTGCAGTTCAGTTCATCGATTGGCCCGTATAAAGGCGGGATGCGTTTCCATCCGTCAGTCAACCTGTCGATCCTGAAATTCCTCGGGTTTGAGCAGACGTTTAAAAATGCGCTGACCACGTTGCCGATGGGCGGCGGGAAAGGCGGTTCTGACTTCAATCCGAAAGGGAAAAGCAACGCGGAAGTGATGCGTTTCTGCCAGGCGCTGATGACCGAACTGTATCGTCACCTTGGTCCGGATACCGATGTGCCTGCGGGCGATATCGGCGTGGGTGGCCGTGAAGTGGCCTTTATGTCCGGGATGATGAAGAAGCTGTCAAACAACACGGCCTGCGTGTTTACCGGTAAAGGCCTGTCGTTTGGCGGCAGCCTGATCCGCCCGGAAGCCACCGGCTACGGTCTGGTGTACTTCACCGATGCGATGTTAAAACGTCATGGTCTGGGCTTTGAAGGCAGCACGGTCTCGGTATCCGGTGCGGGCAACGTGGCGCAGTACGCCATTGAAAAAGCGATGGAGCTGGGCGCTCGCGTGCTGACGGCGTCTGACTCTCGCGGCACGGTAGTGGATGAAGCCGGGTTTACCCCTGAGAAGCTGGCTCATCTGGCTGAAATCAAAAACGTGCGTTACGGCAGCGTGGAAGACTATGCGCGCGAACGTCAGCTGGTTTACCTCGCCGGGCAGCAGCCGTGGAGCGTACCGGTAGATATCGCCTTACCTTGTGCTACACAGAACGAGCTGGATCTGCCTGCGGCGCGTCAGCTGATTGCTAATGGTGTGAAAGCCGTGGCCGAAGGCGCCAATATGCCGACCACGATCCAGGCGACCGATGCGTTCCTGGATGCGGGTGTGTTGTTTGCCCCAGGGAAAGCGGCGAATGCCGGCGGTGTGGCAACTTCCGGTCTGGAGATGGCACAGAACGCAGCGCGTCTGAGCTGGAAAGCCGAGAAGGTGGACATTCGTCTGCAACATATCATGCTGGATATCCATCACGCCTGCGTCGAGCACGGCGGGGAAGGGAAGCAGACCCACTACGTGCACGGCGCGAATATCGCCGGGTTTGTAAAAGTGGCCGATGCGATGCTGGCACAGGGCGTGTTGTAACGTCCCGTCCCTGGTAGGGGGTGACCATTTTTCGGTCGCCCCGAATCCTGCACCTGCATAACCCTTATGCCATTACCGTCTGTTCCCGCCGTTGCTTCACCCGCCAGACCCACGCCAGCAAAATAAACCACAGCGGCATCGCACACAGCGCCATCAGCGTATCGCGGTCAAACACCATGACCACCAGTGAAAACAGAAAGAACAGCAGCGTGATCCAGCTCATCAGAACCCCGGCAGGCATCTTAAACGTCGACTGCTGGTGCAGCTCCGGGCAGCGTTTGCGGTACACCAGATACGCCACCAGAATCATCCCCCAGGTATAAATCACCAGTATCGCTGCCAGCGTGGACACCACGGTGAACAGCGTCATCACGTTGGGCACCAGGAACAGCAGCAGCGTACCGCTTAACATACAGAAGCAGGAGAACATCAGGCTGCGAACCGGAATGCGGGTGGTGCGCGACAGAATGCGGAACTGCCAGTGGGCGTGCTGCTCCACCGACAGGCCGTACAGCATACGTGTGCTGGAATAGACGCCGCTGTTGGCGGATGACATCGCCGACGTCAGCGCCACAAAGTTAATCACGGCCGCGGCGGCAGGCAGCCCGGCTTTAGCAAACAGCGTAACGAACGGGCTGGTATCCGGTGAGATATGCTGCCAGGAGGTGACGGCGATGATCACCACCATCGACAGCACATAGAAGATAATAATGCGCAGCGGGATTGCCCGGATGGCTTTCGGCAACACCTTTTCCGGCGATTTGGTTTCGGCACTCATGGTGCCCAACAGCTCAATGCCGGTATAAGAGAAAATCGCGATCTGAAAACCGGCAAAGAAGCCCACGATTCCGTGCGGCATAAACACCGCCGGGTCGCTGAGATTATGCAGTGAGGCGGTGACGCCATCCGGCGATGTCCAGCCGCTGCCAATCATCCAGATGCCGGTAACAATCAGCGCGATAATGGCGATCACCTTAATAATCGCAAACCAGAACTCGGCCTCGCCAAACATCTTCACCGACAGCAAATTAAACAGACACAGCAGCCCCAGGGTCAGCAGCGCCGGGATCCACGGCGACAGCTCGGGCAGCCAGAACTGCATATACCCGCCGCACACCACCACGTCGGCAATGCAGGTCACCACCCAGCTGAGCCAGTAAGACCAGCCAAGAAAGAAGCTGGCCTTCGGGCCGAGGTAGTCGGAAACAAAATCGGCAAATGAACGGTAATCCAGCCGGGTGAGCAGCAGCTCACCCATCGCACGCATCACCATATACATAAAGAAGCCCACCACCACATAGGTGATCAGGATCGAGGTGCCGGAGACCGCGATGGTTTTGCCTGCCCCCATAAACAACCCGGTGCCAATTGCGCCGCCCAGCGAGATCAGCTGGATATGGCGCGAACTGAGGCCGCGATGCAGGTTTTGCTGTGTATCCATTTGGTCAGACATCGCATCCTCTCAACATTGATGAGTCGCAGGCAAAACCACCCCTTCCCTATAGTATTATCAGGGAGTTACGTTCTGATGGATTCGGAAAGTGGTCCACATGCTCGCGCTGCGTTGTAACAAAGTCAACACATCAAAGTCCGTAATTATTCACTTTTTGATCACATTCAAGTTTTTGAAAAACAGGGGAAAAGTTTTCTATATGCATAAATAGTGCATATTAATTGCATAAAATAATTTTTCCTATTAGCCAGAAAAAAACTAACTATTTATTCATCAAAGGGCGTGAGGAAGGGGCGTAAAAAATTCTTCGTTGTGGACAAAATCGTTTTGCGCGCTTTTTATAAAGATAAAGGGTGGACATCTCAGCATGACAGAATTTCACCCTCTCATGCTGGCCCAGACTCGGCCCCCTCAGGTACAATCCTCGCTGCTAAAAAAATGAGCTATGGAGAGGCAGTCATAACATGCAACACACTCTGATCCTGCAACAACTGGGCGATCCGGTCGGCCCGGACAATCTGATCACCGACAGTTATCAAAAAGCGTATTACTGCAAAGGCTTCCGCGTGGGCCAGGGGGATGCGCTGGCCGTTGTGCTGCCGGAAACGCTGCTGCAACTGTGGCAGGTGCTCAAGGTGTGCCAGCAAAATGACATCATTATCCTGATGCAGGCCTCTAACACCGGGGTGACCGGTGGCTCCACGCCGCACGGTGATGACTATGACCGCCCGGTGGTGATTGTCAGCACCCGCAAAATCAAGGGTGTGCAGGTAATTGATAACGCACAGCAGATTATCGCGTTCCCCGGCAGCACGCTGACCGAGCTGGAAACCAGCCTGAAACCGTGGAACAAAGAACCGCATTCCGTGATCGGTTCCTCCTGTATCGGCGCATCGGTGGTCGGTGGCATCTGTAATAACTCTGGGGGATCGCTGTTACAACGCGGCCCGGCGTTTACCGAAAAATCCCTGTTTGCGCAGATTAGCGACGACGGGCAGCTGCATCTGATCAACCATCTGGGCATCGAGCTGGGGAAGACCCCGGAAGAGATGATCACCCGACTGGAAGCAGGCGAGTACACCACCGGCACAGCCCCGGACTGGGAAGGAAAAATCTGGGCCGATGACTACGCGGCGGTGATCAAAGATGTGGATGCCACCACCCCGACGCGTTTTAACGGTAATCCGCACTATCTGCATGACAGCGCGGGCTGCGCCGGAAAAGTGATCGTCTTTGCCGTGCGCCTTGCCACCTTCGACGCTACCCCGCAGGAAGACACCTTCTATATTGGCACCAACGATGAGCAGGTGCTGCTCGACCTGCGTCGCTATCTGATTGAAAATCTTGAGACGCTGCCGATTCAGGCGGAGTATATCCACCGCAACGCTTTCCGGCTGACCCTGCGCTATGCGCGTCATATGTTCCTGTCGATTAAGCGCCTCGGGCCCGCAGCGCTGCCGGGGCTGATGGCAAAAAAAGCACGCTGGGATGCGCGGCTGAGAAAACTCCGGCTACTGCCGCATAACACCCTCGATCGGCTGATCCAGTGGGGTAACCGCATCACGCCTTCTACCGTGGCACCGCGTCTGCTCTCGTATCATCGCCGCTATGAACATCATCTGATGATAAAACTGGCCCATGATGAAGTTGCGTCGATGAGTCGCCTGCTGACTGCATTCTTCGCCACGCGCAATGGGGAATGGTTCCACTGTACTGAAGAGGAACAGAAGGATGCCTTCCTGGTGCGTTTTGGCGTGGGGGCCTGCACGGTGTTCTACTGCGACTATGCTGGCATCAATACCGACGACAGGCTGATTGCCTTTGATGTGGCGTTGCGCCGTAATGACGATCAGTGGCTGATCCGCCTGCCGCCAGAGTTGCAGGCGCAGGTACTGGAAGACTCCTGCTGTGGCCACTTCTTCTGTCTGGTCAATCACCAGGACTACATTCTGAAACCTGGCGTCGATGGCGCGCAGTTTAAAGCGGCGGTGCTGGCGTATCTGGATCAGCGCGGGGCAAAATACCCGGCCGAGCACAATATTGGCCATCTCTACCACGCCTCCGACGAGCATCAGCATCACTTCCATCAGCTCGACCCGACCAACACCTGCAACCCGGGTATTGGCAAAACAAGTAAGAAGAAGCACTGGGCATGACAATGCTGCACTCAGCCTGCCTGTGTGGCAGGCTGAGTGCAAACGTATCACTGCGATAAACAGTTACTAAAAAAGCAGGCAAAGTGTGGGGGAAGACGCTGGCTTAGCCGGATAAATTCAATACAATCACTGGCGCCCTGTCGGCGTACAGGTGGCAGAAATGAATAGCGGTGTTATCCGGGATGGTTTGCATGAAAAAGTGGTTGCTGATGCTGGTGGTGTCTTTCGTTGCTTTTCAGGCAGCGGCGGCAGCGCATAACGACGATCCCCAGAGCACCAGCCTGGCCTTTTACAGCTGGTATCTGGCGGCGCTGAACAAAGAAGAAAGCCCGATTGATGAACACGACCCGTTATTAAATGAGTATGTTACTGAGCGGCTGCTGAAAAAAATCAATCTGCTGATCAAAAGCCCGGACGGTATGGACGATGATTATTTCCTCCAGGATCAAGACTACAGCGACAACTGGGTCAACAATGTCAGCGTCAGCCGATTTACGCTAAACGGTAACCGGGCTTCTGGCGATGTCACCCTCGGGCGTGACCCTGCTGACCAGCAGCATCTGCTGGTCACGCTGGTGCATGATCACGATGGTTGGAAGATTGATGACGTTGAACAGGAAGCCCCTTCTGTCCCCTGATCCCACTCAGTGCAGGCGCATAAACTGCTCGCTGAGGCTCTCCATTAGCCCATAGCGGCGACGATACTCCGCACGTTTTTTACTGGGGATCTCTTCCATCGTTTTCTGGCTGAATGCCAGCGGCAGTTGCCAGAGGCGACGGCAAAGCGGCGTGCCATCCAGTGACTGCCAGAACTCATCATAACTGGCGACAAACACGGCCTTCTTTTTAAAGCGATAACGCAGGCTGCGATACGTATGGCCGCGATCGCTGACGGCCTGAATGGCGCTGATACCCATGCCCCGTGCCAGCAGTGATACCCCTTCCAGCAGGACACGTTTCGGGAATAGCCCATAACAGGATTTGGTTGCTGAGCGGATCAGCGTATGGGGCGTATCGCTGTGTGCGCCCTGTATCCCCCCGATCAACAGCACCGGCAGGCTGTCACGTTCAACGATGACGAACGTCAGTATCGCCAGCAGCGTCCCATCGCCATGCAGCATCATATTCACTTCACCCTCACGCTCGCAGCGGCCATTACAGGTCAGCGTGAGCTGAAAATGCTCGCCCTCTTTGCCACTGAAGCTGGCCAGTGTGGTGGGGTGTGATGAGAGCATGGCATGGCGTAATGCCTGGGAAGGGATCTGTTGCACAAAACGGTAGTGCTGGCTCAGTACCTGCACCCGCTGGCCCGCAGACAGACCGAGGTGCAGATAAGGCCGGTGGATCTTATTGGGCAAGGTCGGCTGCAGATGCAGCGCATCCTGCATCACGGGCAGGGTGGCAATCTGCTGCATGTGCTGGAGAGTGGCCAGAGGAAAGGCCAGTGAGCGCAGTAAAAATTTGGTCCGCCAGGCGGTACTGTGCCAGATCGGGCCTGGGAGCATTCTGCCGTTAAGCAGGTGCTGGAACAGCGATAACCCGTTCTCCGGGCGCGTAAGCGTCAACGTTTCTGACATGATGTGTTATCCGACCTGGTGTAAGAAAAACGTATTCAACCACGGCGATAATCAATGGTGAGTCAATGCCTGTGGGATGCTTCAGGCAACCATGCGGCCGTTTGGCTTGCGTTTAATCTTCAGGATTTGTAAGCATGCGTGGCATCAACCGCTAAAGGCGGCGTAGACTGGCTCGCGTACTCTGACGCTCTCTAATCAACAAGGAATAAGTCTGATGAAATTGTTCTATACCCCAGGTGCCTGCTCGCTCTCCCCGCATATCGCGCTCGAAGAAGTTGGGGCAACGTTCACGCTGGAAAAGGTTGATCTTAAAACGAAAAAAACCGAAACCGGCGCTGACTTCACGACCATTAACAGCAAAGGCTACATTCCTGCACTGCTGCTGGATGATGGCAGCCTGCTGACAGAAGGTACGGTGATTGCGCAGTATGTGGCCGACCTGAAACCGGAAGCAGGCCTGATCCCGGCGGCGGGCACCGCGGAACGTTACAAAGTGCTTGAGTGGCTGAGCTTTATCTCAACGGAACTGCATAAGCCAATGGGTGCGTTGTTTAACCCGGCCCAGACCCCTGACTGGAAGCAGGCGACCGTGGCGACACTCAATAAACGCCTCGATTGGCTCTCTTCCGCACTGGCCGGGAAAACCTGGCTCCAGGGTGAGCAGTTCACCGTGGCAGATGGTTATCTGTTTACCGTGCTGGGCTGGAGCAAAGTGGTTGGCTTCTCGCTCGACAGCTGGCCTGAATTGCAGGCGTTTGCAGGCCGCGTGGCAGCACGCCCTGCAGTACAGCGAGCGCTGAAAGCCGAAGGCTTGATCTAAGGCGTCTGGATCGCTGCGGGTAAAGATCGTAAGCTGACACCCTCATCATTTTCTTAATGGAGTCGGCTGTGGAAGGGGTTCCTGAGCAGTTCAGCTATGAGCAGGATCGGGCCAGCTTCCGTCATCTTTCAGGGCAGCAGGGCGTTGAACTGTATCGCGCCCATATTACCCGCTACGCGTTTGAACCTCACACGCATGAAGCGTTCGGCATCGGGACTATCGATCGGGGTGCCGAGCGTTTCCGTTATCGCGGGGTACAGCATGTAGCGCCCGTCGACTCGCTGGTATTGATGAATCCCGATGAGTTACACACGGGGGAATCCGCCACGGAGGGCGGCTGGCAATACCGCATGATCTATATTGAACCTCAGCGTCTTGCTGCCTTAACCGGAGAAACGGGCTGGTGGTTTGAGCAGGCGGTCTGCCATGATCCGCAGCGCGCAGCACAGCTCTCAAGGTTGCTGGAAAACCTGTGGCAGGCCGACGATCCGCTGGCGACGGATGGCCTGCTGCTCACGCTGTGCGATCTGCTACGTCCTCATGCCCGCATTGCCCGGCCCTTAGCGGCTGAACCCCGCCACCGTTTCGATCAGGTACGCGACTATCTGCGTGCCCATTTCAACGAACGTATCACCCTGGACACACTGGCGGCGCTGGTGTCTCTCAGCCCTTACCATTTCCAGCGGCAGTTCAAAGCACACTATCATGTTACCCCGCATCAGATGCTGATGGCGTTCCGGTTGTACCAGGCCAGCCAACTGCTGAGGGCAGGGCTGCCTGCGGCAGAGGTGGCCGCGGCTGTGGGGCTGACCGACCAGGCGCATCTGACGCGCAGTTTTGCCGGGCGCTATGGCATCACGCCGTCGCGCTATCAGAAACAGGTACGTGCCGCGTTGCGCTGACCGCAATTTGCTACAATCTCCCGACCTCCCTTTTTCCCATAATGGTGTTTTCTCTGTCCGGAGTGGACGATGTTAACGGGTATTTTATTTGCACTGAGCGCCGGGTTGATGTGGGGGCTGATTTTTGTCGGGCCGCTATTGGTGCCTGACTATCCTGGCACCCTGCAGTCGATGGGCCGCTATCTGGCCTTTGGGCTGATTGCGCTGCCTCTGGCCTGGCAGGATCGCCATCGTCTGGCGGCGCTGACCCGCCGTGACTGGCGGGAGGCTTTCAAACTGACGCTGGTCGGCAACCTGCTCTATTACGCTTGTCTGGCAACAGCGATCCAGCGTACTGGCGCACCGATATCGACCATGATTATCGGTACGTTGCCAGTGGTGATCTCGGTCAGTGCCAATCTGTTTTACGGCCGCGATGAAGGGCATCTGCGCTGGGGTAAGTTATTTCCGGCCCTGTTATTGATCGTCGTCGGGCTGGTGTGCGTGAATGTGGCGGAACTGACGGGCGCCACGCATCCGGTCGACGTGTGGCGCTATCTGAGTGGGATGGCGCTGGCCTTTACTGCGGTGGTGTGCTGGACATGGTATCCGCTGCGCAATGCCCGCTGGTTACGCCAGCATGCGATTCGTCCTGCCACCTGGGCCACTGCGCAGGGGCTGGTGACGTTGCCGCTGGCGCTGGTCGGGTATTTGCTGGTCATGGGGCAACTGCATTTTAGCGATGTTTCGTTTGCCCTCCCGTTTGGCCCGCGGCCGGCGGTCTTTATTGCGCTGATGTTGGCGATTGCGCTGTTCTGTTCCTGGTTGGGGACGCTGTGCTGGAATGAAGCCAGCCAGAGATTACCCACGGTCTTAGTGGGTCCGTTGATCGTGTTTGAGATACTCGCCGGGTTGGCTTACACCTTCCTGTTACGGCAGTCATGGCCGCCACTGCTGACGCTATGCGGCATCTTGTGCCTGATGATCGGGGTAATCAGTGCTATGCGTATCAAGCCAGAAGCGGTAGTAAAGCCATTGAATATTCGCGGATAAAAACGCGCGCAGCCTGACTGACCGCGGCGATGTTCAGTCAGGCGCCGTTCAGGGCCCCGGCTGGTCCGACAGTCCGTGATTTCATCGCAATAATGTGATCAAAATCACCTTTTCACTCACATCCTCCCTGCTTTATTTATCATCAACTCAGCGGATCGCCTGCCATAAGCAGGGATTGTTCGGCTATGAGAATTATCGCTAATCCACATATCGCCTTTTTTTGTACAGTAAACCCTCCCTACTCAATGCAAAAACCTTCATTTTTGAGACGACTTTTCCCAGATCAGACCAGTATTAACTCGAATGATATGAATAAAAAATCATCGATTATGGTAGGGAGACGAAAGAGAAAGAGGCGCTAATGATAAGTTGAAGCGTCATTTAACGGTCACAGGTGGGGGGGTATCCTGATAAATGATAAATGAGTTTAATCTGTTTACCGTGGGAACATCTGTGCTGCTGCTGACTTATTGCGCTTTGTGGCGCGCTGAGCGCGGGTGTCGCCATGTAGCACTCTCCGGCTATTCATTAGTGATCGATGAGAATAAGAAGCCATTATAAAAAAGAGAATGATCACAAAAGCTAACGATTTTTCTAAATTCTTGAGGGGGGGTTTTGCAAAGGACACGTTAACTTAAGGCGCGTTTATCTTTGTATGCAAAGATAAACGCGCATTGAAAGCCTTGATGCTATTGAGATTTTAGCTGGTGCCTGGATAAGTTACAGCCAAATAATAGAGCGGGATGACAATTAACTCATCAGTCAAATTCCGCATCAAAAAATCGATCTGAACTTTTCAATAAGCGTTGAGAATATTTTATTTTGGTACTATTACACCTGACATTGGCTGCCGATGAGCAATTACTGATTTTCAAGATTGTAAGGATAATGGTAAACACTGCGGCTGATATCCAGCAGACGGCAGCTACGGCGCGTTCCAATGTCGAACGTATCCTGTAAGAAATTAACGGCTTGCCGTTTGTCATTCGTGGTGAAAAAGTTTTTCAGCACGCTTTGCAGCATCTCTTTGTCTGATGATAGCGACTGGAGCTCACGTTCCATATGGTGGACCTTCTCCTCTAATTCTTTGATTTTCCTTCCTTCTTCTGAGGACAATCCGGCGTATTTCTTTTTCCAACTGTAGAAAGTTGCTTCAGAAATGCCCAGTTCGTCACAGATTTCTTTCACCTTGATACCATTTTCAGAAGCTTTAATGGCGCTGGTGATTTGCTCTTCGGTATATCGTGACTTTCTCATGAATGCTATTACCTTTCTTAACAATAATGGGATGAGAATGACTGCATTAATCAATGGATCTGTTTTGTACAGATATTAGCGCAGTGTTTCAAAGTACGCGATTGGAATGGCAAGCTTTAAGTTAAGGGATTATGAAGAAATAACATCATGGGATTTCTCCTATTTTATTTCAAAAGGGTTTTGATAGCTTTCGATATTGGTTTTTTTGATATAGATTCGTCTCATGCCAGTTCAAGGCCACGTTGTAATTAGGATAACTCCAACGGGAAAGGTAAAAAAAGTGTGCTAACTTTAATCCCGGTCAAAAGGGTATGTGAATTAGATCACACTTAAATTAAGACCAGATTTAACCATAAATGCTGGCAGGATTGTCTGTTCAGGTTAAAAAACAGTCTCTTAAAAATAAAAGGCACAACGATGCCTGAAAAATATTATTTTCTTTTTCTGCGTTCTCGCCAGGGGTCTACTGTGCGTTATTGAATCAGTTGTGGACACGGATGTGTTGGTTTGAGGTTTTAGCTGGTTGGAAACACAAAGGATGCTTCGATGAAATACAGTGTGATGTCTAATGCCGCCTGGATGATGTCCGAAAAAGTGGTGTCAGTTTTTGGCGTAATTTTTGTCACCTCTTATGTGGCTAAATCTTTCGGCCCGGTTATATTCGGGCAAATAGCATTTTCTGCCTCACTGTTTTCAATTATTCAGACTATTGCCATTTTTGGCACAGAAACAATTCTTTTTAAAAGCATCAGTAAAAGCACGCCAAAAGGAATGCGCCTGATGGGGGTGGCAAAATCATTGCGCCTGACATTATTACTGGTGCTGTCATTGCCCGTATTGCTCTATGTGTGGCTGACGATGCGCGAGAACTTTATTGTGTTTGCCGTGGCATCATTTCTCTCCGCTATGTTTGTGACCCAGGATATTTTTAGCGTTTACAATAACGCCCGTCTGGAATCGCGAATGAATACGGTTGCAAATGCCACCGGCATGATATTGAGCTTTGCCATCAGCTTTACTGTTGCCTGGTGCAAGCTCAGCCCGCTGTGGTTGTCCCTGTCCATTGTCGCCGTCACGCTGGTGCCCTATCTGATCAAGCGCAGTCGCTTTTATCAGACCAACACTATCAGCCCACCGCCGCGACATAAGCGTAAGAATTATCTGCGTTATTTACTGCATGCGGGGCTGCCGCTGGCGATTTCCAGCGTCTTTATCGCCGTTCAGGTGAAGACCGCACAGTTCTTTCTTGTTGGGGTGAGTTCGGCCCAGGATCTTGGCCTGTTTACCGCAGCGAATACCATTTCCGCCTCGTGGATTTTTATTCCGGTGGCGATCATTACATCCTGCTTCTCTGAAATTTTCAGGGAGCGTGCGGATGTGGCAGTAAAACTGGCTTCACGGCTTAATGGCTATGTTATGGCAGTTTCACTTTTGATGCTCTCCGTTGTCACGCTGTTTGGTGACAGGATCATTAACAGCCTGTATGGGCAAGATTACACACAATCGGGAAACCTCATTACGTTGTTGTCGTTAGCAACCTGCTTTTCGGCAATGGGAACCGTAGCGTATCGCTACATGGTGAAAGAGGGTGGTTTCAATTACTTACTGGTGAAAGTGATTCTGCTGGTAGTTATTGGTCTGGCAACTTCTTACTTCTTTATCCATTCCTGGGGATTAACAGGCGCAGCCTGGAGCGTGTTTATCACCGAACTCCTGTCCCTGACGATAATGAATTATTTCTTTAAGAATGGCGTCATTCTTAAAATACAGCTTTCCTCACTCAACTACAAAACCTACAGATGAGGTAAATCATGTTGAAGCTCAAAGCAGAGTTGAGAAAGGGTTTTGTTTACCTGCTCAAGAAAATGCCTTGGTCTTACCAGGATAAAATTTATTACTTTCAGAAATTCAAACGTATTCCCAATATCCGGGAACCCAAGTTGTTCAATGAGAAGATTCTGTATCGTAAATATGTCACTGGTGACCATGTGCGCTATGCCAATTTGTCTGATAAATTACTGGTCAGAGAATATATTGCCGACACTATCGGGGAAGATTATCTGATTCCGCTGATTCATCAGACCGATGACCCGATTTCGTTACTGAGTTTGCCGTCCCTGAAAAACACGGTGATCAAGCCGAATCACGGCTCAGGCATGGTGGAAATTGTGCTGGAAGAACCCGATTGCATCCAGAAACAACTGCTGATCAAGCGCTGCGATGAATGGTTGCATAAGGACTTCTCGCACCATGCGCGTGAGATTCACTACCGCTACATTAAGCCCTGCATTCTGGTTGAACAGTACGTTGGTGATGGCAAGTTTGCCGCCGTTGACTACAAGTTTCATATGTTCAACAAGAAAGATGGCAACTTCGAGTACGTATTGCAGGTGATTTACAACCGGGTGGGCAGTGCTGCGTTGTCGATGAGCTTCTACGTCAACAACCTGAAGCAGAGCTTTTATAAAATCCGGGATACCGGTTTTGACATCAGTGCAGACAGCGAGACGCTGGAACGTGCGCTGGAACTGAGTAAGACGCTGGCAACGGATTTCGACTATGTGCGTGTTGATTGGTACATCCATGAAGGGCATATCTACTTCGGTGAGCTGACGTTTACGCCAGGCGCAGGTATGGTGACCGGACTGGAAAATGGTCTGAATCAGATCATGGGGGATATGTGGTTGCAGGATCGTAAAACGGCAGCGTTGCCGGAAGTCAAAGCGTCCAGCGATGTCCCTTTGCCGACCTCGGCGGTGCTAAAAAAGATATAAAAAGTGACAAATAACCTTCTGCCCGGTGAGTCAGGTCAGCTCTCCGGGCAGATGTCGCTTACGGCATCGGCCAGTCGGGAGGTGTGCGGCTCATCACTTCGACAAATACATCCTTGGTTATCGTCCAGAAGTTATGCAGATTATCCATGCTCAACGTAATGCCCAGCAGCCCGGTGACAAACCAGCATGACATACCGATACCAATACCGGTAAACGCGAACGCCATCACGTTGCGGCTGGCTTTGCGGCACTGCACATTAAAGGTGCTGGCAAGGAACATCATCACTGCACTGAGCAGCTCCCATCTCATGAGAATAACGCTGGTGGTAATCGTAGCCATATTGAAAACTCCGGGGTGATCGGTCCTGACAAACGGGATGCAACATCACCCGGAACGGAACGGGAGCTGCCAGGCTTGCTCCTTTCCGGTCTGACGCTCTGGTCATGGAAGTGTGACGGCGATCACATTATATCACCCGTTTTTCAAAACTGAACAAAATTTATACCTGGTATGGTAGTTTTTTTCGGTCAATCCAGGTGGGTTTACACTGACTCGCCAGGAGGGCAGGTGATAAATATATTATCGCTGATATCGAAAAATACAGATTAATCCGTATGCATAATATTATTTCTATGCCATGTGACCGATCTTTTTTCTGACCTTTTGTGCCATCGAATATCTAATTTAACTTAGGGTAAGATTAATTCTAATTGCGTATTGTTACGTGCTGTGATAACCCATTTTATCTGCAATTATTGAATGTATTTTTAAGTAAAAGTTGTTTTATATCATGATGTTATTTTCTGGTCTCTCCGTTAAATCTAAGTCAAATCAAACGGTTTAAGATGAATCTTACGCTATTTGAAGTTGTACAGACTATCGATGATCTGTAGGATTTTGCCAAACATTTCTCCCTGTTTATTATTTCCCGGAATTAATCCAGGGAGGGTTTTCTATTCCCGTAAATCATGCCCAAAAAACATTAACTAATAATACATCTGCAAACAGCAGAAAATAATAAAGGAGCCTGCGTGTCGTCTATTGGTCACTCCTGGCTTTCGGGTCTTTCACATCAAACATGATCGTGACGGGCAAATCACCCGTGTGGATGCCGGGCACGTTGTCCGCTGAACGGCGGAGGGGGAGTAAGCATGAAGATCAGGCAAAACGAGGCGGTGACAGTGGCGCGTGAATTACCGACCATGCGCCAGTCATTTCAACGCATTCATCTGGTGATTATCGTGGTGTCGCTGCTGTTCAGCGGGTTGTCGCTTTCTGCGCTGTCGATGTATGTGCTGCGCAGCTATGCGGAAAACAATATCCAGCTGGTCGCGGCCAGCGTTAGTTACAGCGCCCGGACAGCGGTGCTACAGAACGATTCAGCAACCGCAGAGAGTATTCTGCGTGACATGGGGACGCGTACGGAGTTTGCGGTCGGGCGCGTATATCGTGCTGATCAGCAGCTGCTGGCCCAATGGCAGGCACCGGGCGGCGAAGATCCCCGCGGCGCCGGTGCCGTTGTGGCTCGCTGGCTGTTCCCTCAGCCGGTGAGCGCACCCGTGATGCATAATAATCAGGAAGTCGGCCGGGTGTGGATCAGCGGTGATGCCTCACGCGTTCTACATTATCTGGGGCAGGCGCTGCTGTGGCTGGGCGGCAGTCTGTTGATTACCGCCATGCTGGCGATCTACCTGGCGCGGCGGATGCATGCCGGCATTTTACAGGGGCTGCAAAATATTGCCTCCGTCGCACATGATGTGCGCAAACGGCGTGCTTTCTCCCTGCGCGTACCGTCGTCCTCGATTGCCGAGCTGGATAAACTGAGCGGTGATTTCAACAGCCTGCTCGATGAGCTGGACCAGTGGCAGCGGCATCTGACCAGTGAGAATGACTCGCTGACACACCAGACGCTGCATGACACGTTGACCGGGCTGCCTAACCGTAAAGCCTTTGAGCAACATTTACAGGCGCTGATGGACGACCCGGAAACCCGCCAGCAGGCCAGTGTGCTGTTTATCGACGGTGACCGTTTTAAGCAGGTGAATGACTGCTACGGTCACGCCGCCGGCGATCATGTGCTGATGGTCACAGCCCAGCGTCTGCGTGAGCGCCTGCGTAAAGGCGATCTGGTGGCACGCCTGGGCGGCGATGAGTTTGCTGTGGTGCTATCGACGGTCGAACGGGAGGAGCAGGTGGCTCAGGTGGCGCGCGATATTATTGAAGCAATGCAGCCGCCCATCGTGCTGCCGGAAGGCGCGCGGGTGGTGCAGTCGTTAAGCGTGGGTGTGGCGCTGGCAAAAAACCACAGCTCCCCGGAAGCACTGATTGCGCAGGCTGATGCGGCGATGTATCACATTAAAGAGCTGGGCGGCGGCTGGTACTTATCACCGTCTTACTGGGGGCAGGAAATACCCGGCTTGCCACCGCAGGTGGCGGTGGCAACGGGTCGTCATTAGCCGCGTTAGCTACAAGTCGGGCAGGATTTTTCACTGACCCGCTGGCTGAAGCTGCTGGTGGCATAGTCGCTACAGTCGAATGTCCAGCTGCTGCGCTTCAGGGATGCATGGCGCATGGTGTGACGATAGGCGGTCGGTGTCTGTGAAAACTGGCGGCGAAACACGCGTGAAAACGTCTGTTGGGAGTCATAACCGTACTGCATGGCAATATCGAACACCGGACGTTGCGTCAGGCGCAGCGCTTCGGCGGCCAGCGTCAGACGGCGTTCACGAATGTATCCACCCAGCGTCTGTTTCGTCACGGAACGGAACATACGCTGCAAATGCCACTTCGAATAGCCTGATTTTGCCGCCACTTCATCAATCGACAGAGTCTTTTCCAGATTGTTGTCGATCCAGTCAGTCAGGGTGCTGATGATGTCGTCATGCATACACTTTTTCTCCCAGGTCTCTGCGTCAATAGGTCGCGAACTCAATGGAGGCTGAGTATAATTCCTCAAGTTAACTTGAGGTAAAGCGCTAAATGAAAAAAAGTATGAGTAACGCCAGCAAGCGCGAACTAACCCCCGGCGATGTGGCACGGCGTTGCGGTGTGGCGGTTTCGACGCTTCATTTTTATGAAAGCAAAGGATTAATTAGCAGTTTCCGCAACCCCGGAAATCAACGGCGCTACACGCGTGATGTGCTGAGGCGTGTGGCGGTGATCAAGATTGCCCAGCGTATCGGCATCCCACTTGCGACTATCAGCGACAGCCTGATGCAGTATTCCCCGGGCAAGCGCATGACGACAAAAGAGTGGGCGGTGCTGTCGCAACAGTGGCGTGACGAACTGGACAGACGCATTGAAACGTTGACGCACCTGCGCGACGATCTGGACGGCTGCATCGGCTGTGGTTGTTTGTCGATGGAAGACTGCCCGCTGCGTAACCCGAACGACCGCCTGAGCGAGCAGGGCACTGGGGCGATACTGTTGGATGTGAAGAGCGTTTGACTATACTCAGGCTTTAAGGAGCGAATATGATCACCGTACACCATCTGAATAATTCGCGATCGCAGCGCGTGCTGTGGTTGCTGGAAGAGTTGAACGTGCCCTATCAGATCAAACGTTATCAGCGTGAAGCGAGCATGCTGGCACCTGAGGCCCTGAAAAAAGTCCATCCGCTAGGTAAATCTCCGGTAATTACCGATGGCAATCGTGTGGTGGCCGAATCCGGCGCGATCCTGGAGTATCTGGAAGCGCAGTATGACGCTGAAGGTCTGCTGAAACTTTTCGATGAAGAAGAGGTGATTCAGTCGCGCTACTGGCTGCACTATGCGGAAGGGTCACTGATGCCGCTGCTGGTAATGAAACTGATTTTTAGCCGGATGGGCAAAGCCCCGGTGCCCTGGCTGTTACGTCCCATCGGCAGCGCCTTTGGTCAAGGGGTTCAGAAGGGCTACCTCGACCCGCAGATCACCACCCATCGCCAGTTCATCGAACAGCATCTTGCCCAAAATGAATGGTTCGCCAGTAGCCGCTTCAGTATTGCGGATGTGCAGATGAGTTTTCCGCTGCAGGCGCTCACCGCGCGCGGTGGCGCGGCCGACAGCCCGGCGATTCAGGCCTGGTTGCAGAAGGTGCAAAGCCGTGCGGCCTGGCAGCGTGCGCTACAACAGGGCGGTGAGGTCCGTCTCGACTGAATGCTTTTCTTTTCTTGAGTGACAAACGTTTCAACTCGCAACCGTCGGCAGGCCGTCATAAGAAAGCGCTATTAGAGTGCGCACGGCACTGCCGTTACCCTCATAAGCGTTGATAGCAGACGTGTGTGCAAATCAATAATTATGCAAATTTATGCGTGAAGAAGTGTTGAAAATGCACCATTAAACACAGGATAATCGTTTGCGCAGGAATACTCGTCATACTTCAAGCCGCAGATGCGTTGGCGTTGCCCGCCTGCGACGCGAATGATATCGAGTATCAGCACAGCAATTAGGCGGTTTTTTGCGTGGAATAGTAAACGTTTGCCTTTATCCGGTCTGCGCCTCGCCCTGAGGTTTTTGTACCGCGTATATTGCGCCAGGGATGCAAACGTCGACTACCGCTGGGAAACAGGGGTACCACGCAGCGATAACTCATAAGAAATCTCAGGGGATTACGATGTCAGCTCCTTCTCAACCGGCCAGCGGCTCTTTAGACGCCTGGTTCAAAATTTCTGCGCGCGGTAGTAGCGTCCGTCAGGAAATCCTGGCCGGTCTTACGACCTTCCTGGCGATGGTCTATTCCGTGATTGTGGTGCCCTCGATGCTGGGCAAAGCAGGTTTCCCGCCGACGGCGGTCTTTGTGGCGACCTGCCTGGTGGCCGGTTTTGGTTCACTGCTGATGGGGTTGTGGGCCAATCTGCCGCTGGCGATTGGCTGCGCGATCTCGCTGACGGCATTCACCGCCTTTAGCCTGGTGCTGGGCCAGCAGATCAGCGTACCGGTTGCGCTGGGTGCGGTGTTCCTGATGGGCGTCCTGTTTACCCTGATCTCTGCAACCGGCATTCGAGCCTGGATATTGCGTAACCTGCCGATGGGCGTGGCGCACGGCACGGGCGTGGGCATCGGCCTGTTCCTGCTGCTGATTGCCGCTGACGGTGTGGGCCTGGTGGTGAAAAACCCGGGGCCTGGCCTGCCGGTTGCGTTGGGTCACTTCCCCTCTTTCCCGGTGGTGATGACGCTGGTCGGGCTGGCGGTGATTTTTGGTCTGGAGAAGCTGCGTGTGCCAGGTGGCATCCTGCTGACGATTATTGCCATCTCGGTGTTTGGCCTGATCTTCGACCCGGCGGTGACCTATCAGGGGTTGTTCGCGATGCCAAGCCTGAGCGATGCGCAGGGTAACTCGCTGGTGTTTAGCCTGGATATCCTTGGGGCATTAAAACCGGCGGTGCTGCCAAGCGTGCTGGCGCTGGTGATGACGGCGGTATTTGATGCCACCGGCACCATCCGTGCAGTCGCCGGGCAGGCGAACCTGCTGGATAAAGACAACCAGATTATCAATGGCGGCAAGGCCCTGACGACGGACTCACTGAGCAGCATTTTCTCAGGTCTGGTCGGTGCGGCCCCGGCAGCCGTTTACATTGAGTCGGCAGCCGGAACGGCAGCAGGCGGTAAAACGGGTCTGACAGCCATCGTGGTCGGTGTGCTGTTCCTGATGATCCTGTTCCTGTCGCCGCTGGCGTACCTGGTTCCGGGTTATGCTACCGCACCTGCGCTGATGTATGTCGGCCTGCTGATGTTAAGCAACGTTTCTAAAATCGATTTCAGTGATTTTGTTGATGCGATGTCTGGCCTGCTGGCCGCCGTCTTTATCGTTCTGACCTGTAACATCGTTACCGGTATTATGCTCGGTTTCGGTTCACTGGTGATTGGCCGCATCTTTGCCGGTGAATGGCGCAAGCTGAATGTGGGCACCGTGCTTATTGCGGTAGCGCTGGTCGCTTTCTATGCCTGCGGTTGGGCGATATAATTCTGTTTCGGGGCCGGGATCGCTGGCCCCACCTTAAGATGACACTGATTTTCCCTTCCTAACGCACATCCTGTTTTTCATCGTCTCCCTAATTTGCTTTACTATCTACCAGGGTATTCGCTATCAATGTCTGCCTGTGTTTAAAGCCTATCGGAAGACGTATAAAAAGGATCGCATGGAAATTTTCTTTACCATTCTCATTTTGACGCTGGTTGTGTCGCTGTCAGGCGTCGCCGCGCGTATTATTCCCTTTCAAATTCCTTTGCCTCTGGTGCAAATCGCTATGGGCGCGTTGCTCGCCTGGCCAACGTTTGGTCTGCATGTCGATTTTGATCCGGAGCTGTTTTTAGTGCTGTTTATCCCGCCGCTGCTGTTTGCTGACGGCTGGAAAACCCCGACCAGTGAGTTTCTGCGCCACGGGCGCGAGATCCTTGGCCTGGCGCTGGTGCTGGTGCTGATTACCGTTGTCGGGATTGGCTACCTGATTTACTGGCTGGTGCCGGGTATTCCGCTGCTGTCTGCCTTTGCACTGGCGGCCGTGTTGTCACCGACCGATGCCGTGGCGCTCTCCGGTATTGTCGGCGAGGGACGCATTCCGAAAAAAATTATGGGGATACTGCAAGGCGAAGCGTTGATGAACGACGCATCCGGCCTGGTGTCGCTGAAGTTCGCCGTCGCCGTGGCGATGGGCACGATGGTGTTTACCGTGTCCGGGGCCTCGCTGGAATTCGCCAAAGTGGCGATAGGTGGCCTGCTGGCAGGTATCGCAATCTGCTGGTTATACGGTAAATCACTGCGCCTGTTCAGCCGCTGGAGTGGCGATGATCCGGCCACGCAGACCGTGCTGCTGCTGCTGCTGCCGTTTGCGTCTTATCTGATTGCCGAACATATCGGTGTGTCCGGCATTCTTGCGGCGGTTGCCGCCGGGATGACCATTTCACGCTCCGGGATTATCCGTCAGGCGCCGCTGGCTATGCGCCTGCGTGCTAACAGCGTCTGGCAGATGCTGGAATTCGTGTTTAACGGCATGGTCTTCCTGATGCTGGGCCTGCAACTGCCAGGCATTCTGGAAATCTCCGTGCGTCAGGCGGATGCTGACCCGAATGTTGAGCTGTGGGTGCTGTTTGCCTCGGTGGTGCTGATCTATATGGCGTTGATGGTCGTGCGTTTTGGCTGGCTGTGGACCATGCGCTTTATCAGCCGTACGGCGTTAAAAAAACGTCCGATGGAGTTTTCCAGCTACTCGACGCGTGAGCTGCTGATTGCTTCCTTCGCCGGGGTACGCGGCGCGATTACCCTGGCCGGTGTGTTGTCGATTCCGCTGTTGCTGAGTAACGGAAATGATTTCCCGGCGCGTTATGAGCTGGTGTTCCTGGCGACCGGGGTGATCCTGTTCTCGCTGTTGGTGGGGGTGGTCATGCTGCCGCTGCTGCTGCGAGGCGTTGAAGGGATCGACAAAGCGGGCCACCGCCGTGAGCTACAGATGGCGCGTGCGACGATGGCGAGTGTTGCCATCGACAGTCTGCATAAGATGGAAGAACGTCTGATGGTCGACACGGAAGAGAACATCGACCCCGAGCTGTTGAAAGAAGTCAGTTCAAGGGTGATGGGCAATCTGCGTCGTCGTGTGGATGGCAAAGAGGATATGGAACGTGCGCTGTTTGCCGAAAACCTTGAGCGACGTTTCCGTCTGAGCGCTCTGCGTTCTGAGCGCGCGGAGTTGTATCACCTGCGAGCCACGCAGCAAATCAGTAATGAGACGATGCAGAAGCTGTTGCACGATCTCGACCTGCTGGAAACGCTGTTGATCGAGAAAGAGGAATAACTGCGCATCGGCGGTCCCGTGCGTTTGTGGGTCGGGCATGCCCGACCCCTACGGTAATCCGACGGTGTCTATTTCGTGTGTTTTTGGTGGGCCGGGCATGCCCGGTCCCTACGATAATCCGCGGTGTCTATTTCGTGTGGTTTTGGTGGGTCGGGCATGCCCGACCCCTACGATAATCCGACGGTGTCTATTTCGTGTGTTTTTGGTGGGCCGGGCATGCCCGGTCCCCTACGATAATCCGACGGTGTCTATTTCGTGTGTTTTTGGTGGGTCGGGCATGCCCGACCCCTACGATAATCCGACATTGTCTATTTCGTGTGGTTTTGGTGGGTCGGGCATGCCCGACCCCTACGATAATCCGNCGGTGTCTATTTCGTGTGKTTTTGGTGGGCGGGCATGCCCGACCCCTACGATAATCCGACATTGTCTATTTCGTGTGGTTTTGGTGGGCGGGCATGCCCGACCCCTACGATAATCCGACGGTGTCTATTTCGTGTGTTTTTGGTGGGCGGACATGTCCGGCTCCTGCGATAATCCGGCATTGTAAATTGCGTGTAGGGGCGAGGCATGCCTCGCCCGGCGGGTTTACAATGAAATGCGCGGTGTTTCGCCCGGCCAGAACTCGCGACAGCAGGTAATCCATGCCTGTGCGCTGCGCGACAGATAGCTCCCCTCGCGCCAGATTAATCCCAGATTCCACACCAGATCCGACTCCAGCGGCAGCCACAGAAGCTGGCTTTTATCCAGACGCTGACAGATAGGCTCCGGCAGAATCGCCACGCCCATACCCGCCTGCACCATCGCGGCCAGAAAATCCCACTGCCCGCTGCGCACCGCAATCTGCGGAGTAAAACCACTGGCCTGAAACGCCCGCATCAGCTGGCGATTAAGGGAAAATTCTTCGTTATAGATCAGGATCGGGTGCCCGGCCAGCTCACTGATCGGCATATGGCTGCGGCGCAACCAGGCCTCGGTACGGGGCACCAGCACGCACAGCGGGTGGCTCATCAGTGACAGCGAATTCAGCGGTAAATCATCAGCGACCGGCAGGGCGGTCATGGCAATATCCAGGCTGCCGGACAGCACGGCCTGCTGCACCGTCAGGCCGCCAAACTCGGATATTTTCAGCTCCACGCCCGGATAACGCTGACGAAATGCAGAGATCGAACCGGCAATCTGCATCCCCACCATCGGGGGAATACCCAGGCGCAGCTCGCCGGTTTTTAGCTCGTTGATATCGCTGATTTCCGCTTCCAGCTGCTTAAACTCTTGCAGGATGGTCACGCCGCGCTGGTACACCGCCTGTCCGGTATCCGTCAGATGCAGTTTACGCCCCTCACGGATCAATAAGGTGCAGCCCAGCTCATCCTCCAGCTGGCGCAACATCTTGCTAATGGTCGGCTGTGTGACGTAGAGCTGCTCGGCGGCACGGGTGAAGCTTTGCTGACGAACCACTTCCACAAAGTAGCGCAGGGCGCGAACGTCCATAATCATTCCTGTCTGGCATAGTTGGGATAATATTAAGTCATTTTTTTCACCCTTTGTTACCGCTTTATACTCTTTCCCATAAAAACATTCACACGGGGGAAAACAGCATGGCATTGGCACTTCGTCCACAGGGTTCTGCCTGGCGGCATCGGGTACAGGTTCCGCTACAGGTGGCGCTTTATGTCGGGCTGTTTTTAGTCTCAGAACAGCTGGTGAGCTGGCTGCATTTACCCCTTCCCGCCAACATCGTTGGGATGTTGTTGCTGTTGTCGATGATTATGTTGCGCGTAATGCCGCTGGGGTGGGTCAAAGCCGGTGCCAGCTGGTTGCTGGCTGAAATGCTGTTGTTCTTTGTTCCGGCCGTTGTCGCGGTGGTTAACTATGGCGATCTGTTGCGCCTTGAGGGCTGGCGAATTCTGCTGGTGATTGGTGTCAGTACGCTGCTGGTGCTGGGCGCCACCTCGCTGGTGGTGGATCGCGTGTATCGCTTCGAGCTGTGGCTGGCGGCGCGTAAACAGGGGAAGGGCGATGAATGATTTTATCCTCAGCGTGTTATGTCTGTTGGCCACACTGGCCGTCTACTTCTGCAATAAACGGCTGTATCGCCGCTGGCACCGCCTGCTGCTGATGCCCCTGGTGATGACACCGATGGTGCTGGTGGCGCTGCTGGTGGTGGCCCATATCTCCTGGCAGGACTACATCAGTGAAAGCCGCTGGCTCTTGTGGCTGCTTGGCCCGGCCACACTGGCGTTTGCTGTACCGGTGTATGAGAACATGGCGATCATTCGTCGTCACTGGATGTCGCTCAGTGCCGGGGTGATCACCGCCACGGCGGTAGCGGTATGCAGTTCGGTGTGGCTGGCGCAGATGCTGGCGTTGCCGGAGAGCATTCAGCGCAGCCTGGCAGTGCGTTCCATCACCACGCCGTTTGCGCTTGCGGCAGCGAAACAGCTGGGCGGGCAGCCGGATCTGGTGGCGTTGTTTGTGGTGATCACCGGGGTGTTTGGCATGGCGGTGGGTGACCTGTTGTTCCTGCGTCTGGCCATCAAACAAGGCCTGGCGCGAGGGGCCGGATTCGGTGCGGCATCTCACGGCGCCGGGACGGCGCGCGCGTATGAGCTGGGTCAGCAGGAGGGCGTGGTTTCAAGCTTAGTGATGATGTTATCCGGTGTCGTTACCGTGGTGATAGCGCCTGCTATCGGGCATGTCATGTGGGCGGTTGGCTAACAGGACTGGATTCAGTGCGTTTGTAAGGTTACTCAAATTCAACGTGATTAGTTTGTTTCTCATATAATTTCAGGGGCGGTTGGTTTACTCTGCAAGCCCGCCGCATCATGGCGTGAGTAAAAATTAATCAGGAGAATAAAATGAAAAGAGTGGCAATGACAACCGGCGCACTGGCGCTGCTGGCGCTGGCAGGCTCTGCTCAGGCTATCGAAGGTGGCGTGAGTGTGGGTAAGGATTACACTGATGTTCACGTTGGCCTGGGGACAACAACCCCTGGTTTTGCGCTTTCCGGTGACTGGCTGCGCAGCGATCATGATGGCAATGTAGAGAGCCTGGGTCTGGGTTACAACGTCGCGATTGGCGATGTGTTCCTGTCTCCGACCGTTAAAGCGCTGTCGACTAACCCGAAAGACACGAAAGATGGCTACGCGATTGCCATTGGTGGCGGCGTGAAAGTCCCTGTGACCAAAATGTTTAACGTGTACGGTGAGTATTTCTACTCTCCTGATTCGTTTTCCAGCCACATCGATAACTACCAGGAAGCATCTGCAGGCGTGAGCTTCCAGCCAATCTCTCTGGTGGATGTGAGCGTGGGTTACAAGTATATGACGCTGAACGGCAAAGATGGCCGTAAAGATAATGTCGTTGCTGATGGTCCATACGTGGGCGCCGCACTGCACTTCTAACGCCCTGCCACCCTGTTTGATACGGACGAGGCGTGCCTCGCCCCTACGGTGATGATACATATACCCGTAGGGGTCGGGCATGCCCGCCCCGTTTGACACAGGCGAGGCGTGCCTCGCCCCTACGGTGATGATACATATACCCGTAGGGGTCGGGCATGCCCGATCCGTTTGACACAGGCGAGGCGTGCCTCGCCCCTACGGTGATGATACATATACCCGTAGGGGTCGGGCATGCCCGACCCGTTTGACTTAGGCGAGGCGCGCCTCGCTCCTATGGTGATGGTATATATACCCGTAGGGGGCGGGCATGCCCGACCCGTTTGACATAGGCGAGGCGTGCCTCGCCCGTACGGGTTCCGTGTTAATGCCCTTTCCCACCCTCAATCCCGACACCTGTTTGCGATCGCACAAACTGCGCCTGGAAGCGTTGACGCTCTTCCGCACCCGATGCCGAGTTGTCGGTCACCGAGAACAGCCACGTACCGATAAATGCTGCCAGCATGGAGAACAGCGCCGGATACTCATACGGGAACACGGCTTTGGCATGTCCCAGCACCTGCACCCACACCGTCGGGCCGAGGATCATCAGCAGCACCGCCGTCAGCAGACCCAGCCAACCGCCAATCATTGCCCCGCGCGTGGTCAGTTTCGACCAGTACATCGACAGCAAAATAATCGGGAAGTTACAGCTGGCCGCAATCGAGAACGCCAGCCCGACCATAAACGCAATATTCTGTTTCTCAAACATAATGCCCAGCAGGATCGCCACAATCCCCAGCAGCACCACGGTGATCTTCGACACCCGCAGCTCATCACGTTCGCTCGCCTGGCCCTTACGGAACACGCTGGCATACAAATCGTGTGACACCGCCGAGGCGCCGGCCAGCGTCAGACCCGCGACCACCGCCAGAATGGTGGCGAAGGCCACAGCAGAGATAAAGCCTAAGAACAGACTGCCGCCCACCGCGTCGGCCAAATGCACCGCCGCCATATTATTGCCGCCAATCAGTGCCCCGGTCGCATCCTTAAACGCCGGATTAGCCCCGACCAGCAGAATGGCACCAAACCCGATAATAAAGGTCAGGAAGTAGAAATAACCCATAAAGCCGGTGGCCCAGAACACGCTCTTACGCGCTTCACGCGCATCGCTGACGGTAAAGAAGCGCATCAAAATATGCGGCAACCCGGCGGTACCAAACATCAGGCCCAGTCCGAGTGACAGCGCCGATATCGGGTCATGCACCAGCCCGCCTGGGCTCATAATGGCGATGCCTTTCGGGTGCACCTTCATCGCTTCGGTAAACAGCGTATTGAAGCTGAAGCCAACGGTTTTCATCACCATAATCGCCATAAAGCTGGCGCCGAACAGCAGCAGCACGGCTTTAATAATCTGCACCCAGGTAGTGGCCAGCATGCCGCCAAACAGCACGTACATCACCATCAGGATCCCGACCAACACCACTGCCACATGGTAGTCCAGGCCAAACAGCAGCTGGATAAGCTTGCCTGCCCCCACCATTTGCGCAATCAGATACAGCGCCACCACCACCAGAGAACCGCAGGCGGAGAGGGTGCGGATTGGCTTCTGCTTAAGACGATAAGAGGCCACATCTGCAAAGGTATAGCGGCCGAGGTTACGCAGGCGTTCGGCAATCAGGAACAGAATGATCGGCCAGCCCACCAGGAAACCAAGCGAGTAAATCAGCCCGTCATAACCGGAGGTGTACACCAGCGCGGAAATTCCGAGGAATGAGGCGGCAGACATAAAGTCCCCGGCCATCGCCAGACCGTTCTGGAAGCCGGTGATATTGCCGCCTGCCGTGTAGTAGTCGCTGCGTGAACGGGTGCGTTTGGAGGCCCAGTAAGTGATCCCCAGCGTAAAAGCGACGAAAATCAGGAACATGATAATCGCTTCGACGTTAGTCGGCTGGCGCTCTACCGCGCCGCTGATAGCATCGGCGGCCAGTACACCACACGGCAACAGTGCCGCCAGCGCAAAGAACAGATGGCGTGATTTCATCCTTTCACCTCATTCAGCAGTTCGCGGGTCAGACGGTCGAACTCGCCATTAGCACGCCAGACGTAAACTCCGGTCAGCAGAAAAGAAATCACAATTAAGCCCACGCCAATCGGAATACCGCGCGTCACGTTGGTCCCTTCATAAAGCGGCGTACCGAGCCAGCCAGGGGCAAAAGCAATCAGCAAAATAAACCCGACATACAGCACTAACATAATCACGGACAGCAGGGTGGCAAAGCTCTGGCGTTTTCTCACCAGCTCTTTAAATTTCGCACTTCGTTCTATTCTTTCGTAGAGGACATTGCTCATTGTAATATCTCCAGAGACAGGGTTATTCCTTTGATCCTTGAAGCATTAACGTCAAGATCGGGGGAATATATTTTTTTTATATCCTGGTACGGACAATATTAAGACGTGAAGCAATCAGATCTGCTCTGCGGCAGGTTTATGATGTCAATATGAAAAGCAGGGGCACGGTGGCCCCTGTGGGTTATGGCATTTTAATGGACTGTTTCTCTTCGAGTAATTTCTCCACTACGCCAGGATCGGCCAGAGTAGAGGTATCACCGAGATTACTGGTATCACCGGCAGCAATTTTGCGCAGGATACGACGCATTATTTTACCGGAACGGGTTTTCGGTAATGAATCTGTCCAGTGCAATACATCCGGGGTGGCAATCGGGCCAATCTCTTTACGTACCCAATTGCGCACTTCGGTATACAGCTCGGGTGAAGGTTCTTCGCCATGATTCAGAGTGATATAGGCATAAATTGCCTGACCTTTCAGACCATGCGGAATACCTACCACCGCCGCTTCGGCGATTAAGGGATGAGACACCAGTGCAGATTCGATTTCTGCCGTCCCCAGGCGATGGCCGGAGACGTTCAGCACGTCATCCACGCGCCCGGTGATCCAGTAATAGCCATCCTCATCACGACGTGCGCCGTCACCGCTAAAATACTGATTTTTAAAGGTGGAAAAATAGGTCTGCTCGAAGCGTTCGTGATCGCCATACAGCGTACGCGCCTGGCCCGGCCAGGAGTCGACGATCACCAGGTTGCCTTCAGTGGCCCCCTCCAGCGCATTGCCTTCGTTATCCACCAGTGCAGGCTGCACGCCAAAGAACGGGTTGGAGGCCGACCCCGGTTTCAGTGCAGTCGCGCCCGGCAGCGGGGTGATCATAAAACCGCCGGTTTCCGTCTGCCACCAGGTATCCACGATCGGGCAGCGGCCATTGCCGATTTTTTTGTGGAACCACTCCCAGGCTTCCGGGTTGATCGGCTCACCAACGGACCCGAGGATGCGCAGGCTCGAACGATCGGTCCCTTCAATCGCTTTATCCCCTTCGGCCATCAACGCACGCACGGCGGTCGGGGCAGTATACAGGATCGTCACCTTATGCTTGTCGACCACTTCCGCCATACGGCTCGGTTTTGGCCAGTTCGGCACGCCTTCAAACATCAGCGTGGTGGCACCACAGGCCAGTGGGCCATACAGCAGGTAGCTGTGGCCGGTCACCCAGCCGACATCGGCGGTACACCAGTAGATATCATCCGCTTGGTAATCAAATACATACTTAAAGGTGGTGGCGGCATACACCAGGTAGCCGCCCGTGGTGTGCAGCACGCCTTTCGGCTTTCCGGTCGAACCGGAGGTATAAAGGATAAACAGCGGGTCTTCTGCAGCCACCTCTTCCGGCTCGTGATGGGTGCTGGCGTTGTTCGCCAGCTCGTGCCACCACAGGTCGCGATCGCTGTTCCAGCCAACCTCTTTACCGGTACGGCGAAACACCACCACGTTCCCCACGCTGGTGACGTTGGGATTGTTCAGCGCATCATCCACGTTTTTCTTCAGTGGGATAGTTCGCCCGGCACGTACGCCCTCATCGGCGGTGATCACCAGCCGGGCGTTACAGTCGATAATGCGTCCGGCGACCGCTTCTGGCGAGAATCCACCGAAGATCACCGAATGCACAGCGCCAATACGTGCGCAGGCCAGCATGGCAACGGCGGCTTCCGGCACCATCGGCATATAGATAGCCACGACATCGCCTTTGTTGATGCCCAGCGCTTTTAAGGTGTTAGCAAAGCGGCAGACGTCCTGGTGCAGCTCGCGATAGGTGATCGTCTTGCTTTCACTGCTGTCATCGCCTTCCCAGATGATTGCCGGATGGTCGCCACGCGTTTGCAGATGGCGGTCAAGGCAGTTGGCCGCCAGGTTTAGCGTGCCGTCCTCAAACCAGCGGATAGAGACATTGCCGGGAGCAAAGGAGGTGTTCTTCACCAACGTGTAAGGCTTAATCCAGTCGAGGATTTTGCCTTGTTCACCCCAAAACGCATCGGGGTCCTGTACCGACTGCTGATACATTGACGCGTACTGCTGAGCATTGATCTGGGTATTTTCCGCAATGTTCGCGGGAACCGGGTAGGTATGTGATTGGCTCATAGCTGGCCTCCTTGAAGATTGTTAATAATATGTCAATCAAAGGTTAAGTGAAGACGCTGGTTTGGCTTTGTTTTCTTTTTGCGCGGCAGATCACGTCATAACAGAATGTGATGGAATCGGGGGAACTGCCTGCTCTAAAGATATTCATTTACCGTCAGAACCGCTGAGATGCGCACGACATGTCGTGCAAAAAAAGCGCATATAGACCATTTTGTTTCTGCGGGGAATGGCGGGGTTATGCATAGCTATGCTGTTTTTATTCTGAATATTTCTAATTATTACAAAGACTTATTTCTTCATGTTAACGGTAGCGCTTTATCCTGTTAATAGATAGTAAAGTAGCCACATCTCTCGCAGGGTTGCATTTAGTCCGTTGAAAATGGTACTGATTACGCGCCTGTCAATCAGGTTTCAACTATCCACTACCTGCGAATTGCCCGATCCCGGTCAGCCTCCTTTGAGTGTTATTCACTCCGCATGCACCACGCGGAAAGCAGGTTTTGTTAAGGAAATGACGCGTTATGAAAGCCGTAAAGTTCAGCCTTGCCTGGCAAATATTGATTGCGCTGGTGCTGGGGATCGCCGCTGGGGCGATATTGCATAATCAGCCAGAAAATCGTGAATGGTTAGTCACCAACGTTCTCAGTCCTGCCGGTGATATCTTTATCCATCTGATCAAAATGATCGTTGTACCGATTGTGATTTCTACACTGATTGTCGGCATTGCCGGTGTCGGTGATGCTAAAAAACTCGGACGTATTGGTGTGAAAACCATCGTCTATTTCGAAGTGATTACCACCATTGCCATTGTGACAGGAATTACTCTGGCGAACGTGTTTCAACCCGGCTCCGGCATTGATATGTCGACGCTGGCAACGGTGGACATCTCTAAGTATGAAGCCACAACGGCGCAGGTTCAGGGGCAGCCACACAGTCTGGTAACCACTATCCTGTCGCTGATCCCGCAGAATATTTTTGCGGCGATTGCGAAAGGCGACATGCTGCCCATTATCTTCTTCTCGGTGCTGTTCGGCCTGGGCCTCTCTTCGCTGCCGTCTGAACACCGTGACCCGCTGGTGAAAGTGTTCCGTTCGACCTCAGAAGCGATGTTCAAAGTCACCAATATGATCATGCGCTATGCGCCGATTGGGGTGTTTGCGCTGATCTCCGTCACCGTTGCAAACTTCGGTTTCGCTTCACTGTGGCCGCTGGCTAAGCTGGTGATACTGGTGTATGTGGCGATCCTGTTCTTCGCACTGGTGGTACTGGGTGCGGTGGCGCGCTTCTGTAAGCTGCGTATTACAACGTTAATACGCATCCTGAAAGATGAGCTGATCCTCTCTTACTCTACCGCCAGTTCGGAAACCGTGCTGCCGCGTATCATGGAGAAGATGGAAGCCTACGGTGCACCTAAGTCGATCACCAGCTTTGTGGTACCGACGGGCTACTCGTTTAATCTTGACGGCTCCACCCTCTATCAGAGCATTGCGGCAATCTTTATTGCCCAGCTGTACGGCATTGACCTCTCCCTGGGGCAGGAAATCGTGCTGGTGCTGACGCTGATGGTGACGTCGAAAGGTATTGCGGGCGTGCCGGGCGTGTCCTTTGTGGTGCTGTTGGCAACGCTAGGAAGCGTGGGTATTCCGCTGGAAGGGCTGGCGTTTATTGCCGGTGTTGACCGTATCCTCGATATGGCGCGTACGGCGCTGAACGTGGTGGGTAATGCGCTGGCGGTGCTGGTGATTGCCAAGTGGGAAGATCAGTTTGATGCCAAACAGGCCGTAGCCTATGAAGCGCAGCTAAAAACGCAGACTTCAGTCTGATAACTCCACGGGCTGGTGGCCCTGATCGCCAGCCCGAATAAGCTCTCCCTGCGCACTTCTTCCTTTATCGCTATCATTTTATCTGGGGTATCTGTGGGCATTCCCCTGCATCACCTATCCGCCTGGTAAAGATGCATTGGCAATATCATAAATTTTCCCTGAAGAATAATGACTTACTAAAATCATGGTTTTTTGTTGTTTCCAGGCCGTGATTTTTTGTGGGTCAGCGTCCGTGCGTCGATGTTACAAGCTTTGTCGCCCGGATCACGAAATTTATAAAAACCCTGCTAAAGATCCCCTATTTCGCGCCGAAAATATAAAAAAACGTTACTAATTTTTCCTGGTCCAACTCCCGTTGATCCATTCAAGGATTTAACTCATGCGCAATAATTTGCCCGTTACACAGCAAGAATATGCGTTTGGCGATGATGCCACACTCATGTCGACCACCGATACCAACAGCCATATCACTTATGCCAACGATGCCTTTATGGAGGTGAGTGGTTTTACGCCGGAAGAGATTAACGGCCAGCCCCATAATATGGTGCGTCATCCGGATATGCCGCCGGAAGCCTTTGCCGATATGTGGGCGACGCTGAAAAAGGGGGAACCCTGGACCGCACTGGTGAAAAACCGCCGCAAAGATGGTGACCATTATTGGGTACGTGCCAATGCCATTCCGGTGGTACGTAACGGCAACGTACAGGGCTATATGTCGGTGCGCACCAAGCCGAGCCAGCAGGAGATCCGTGACACCGAGCGTTTGTACCAGGATTTCCGTACCGGACGGGCGAAAGGAAAGTGCTTCCATAAAGGGCTGATTGTTCGTACCGGTCTGATGGCCTGGCGATCCGTCTTTAAAACCCTGCCGCTGCGCTGGCGTATTCGCAGCGCGTTGCTGGCGCTGCTGCCGCTGGCGACGCTGGGCGTCTGGGCACTCGGGCTGAGTCATGCTGCGCTGGGTATTTTTGCTGCGGGCATGGCGGTGCTGTTGCTGCTGGCGTCAGCCTGGCTGGAGCAGCAGATTTCACGACCGATTGAACGCGTTTGCCAGCAGGCGCTGCGCGTGGCCACCGGGGCCGATCATAAAGTGGAGCAGATAGACCGGGTTGATGAGGTCGGCACCACACTGCGAGCCATAGGTCAGCTTGGGCTGATGTTCCGCTGGTTAGTGGATGATGTCAGCGGCCAGGCAATTAATGTGCTGAGCGCCAGTGACTCGATTGCGCAGGGTAACAGCGAACTGAGCCGCCGCACCGAACAGGCCGCCGCCAACGTCCAGCAAACCGCGGCCACCATGAATGAAATGACGGCCACGGTGAAGAGCAATACCGAAACTGCAGCCGAAGTGAAAAGCCTGTCGATCAGCACCAGCAGCGCCGCTGTACAGGGCGGTGAAGCGATGAATGATATGGTCAAGATGATGGCGGAGATCACCGACAGTTCGAAGAAAATTGCCAACATCACCAGCGTGATTGACGGCATTGCCTTCCAGACCAATATTCTGGCGCTGAATGCTGCGGTGGAAGCCGCTCGCGCCGGTGAGCAGGGTAAAGGTTTTGCCGTGGTCGCCGGGGAAGTGCGCAGCCTGGCCCAGCGCAGCGCCAAGGCCGCGAGTGAGATCAAAATGCTGGTGGAGAGCAGCGCTGACAAAGTGAAATCCGGCACGTTGCATGTCAATGAAGCGGGGAAAACGATGGAAAGTATTGTGTCTCAGGTGCAGAACGTAACGTCGTTGATCGCGCAGATCAGCGCGGCAACCGCCGAACAGTCCACGGCCATCGGCGAGATCAGCCTGGCGGTGGAAGATCTGGATAACATTACTCATCAGAATGCGGCAAAAGTGGAAGAGGGCGCACAGGCTTCCGGGCGTATGACGCGGCAGGCTACGCGTCTGGTCGAAGCTATCAGCGTGTTCCGTTAACCCATCAGGGAAAATCTGTAGGGGTCGGGCATGCCCGACCCGCTTAACATTTGTTATGCTGACTCTCCGTTAACCTGCGAGACTCCCATGTCAGCTACCGTCGATTTCTCCTTTGCCCACCGCCCGCTGATCCCCTATGCACACGACTATCAACATGGCGATGTTGAGCCATTGCATCATCACAACTGCGCGCAGCTGGTACATACGCTGACGGGCGTGGTACGGATTGAGACGCCGCTCGGGCACTGGGTTGTACCGCCGGGGCGCGGTGTCTGGCTGCCTGCCGGGGTGAAACATGCGTTGCAGATGACCGGAGACGTTGCGGCACGCACGTTGTTTATCGACCCCCTGGCGCGCGCCGATCTGCCTGCCAGTTGCCAGGTGGTGCAGGTGTCGCCCCTGCTGCGCGAGTTGATTGTTAGCGCTCTCGACCTGCCTGAACATTATGCTCCCGCCAGCCGCGCTGAACGTATTTATGAACTGATCCTTGATGAAATTCGGGTGATGAGCGTGCTGCCTTTCAACCTGCCGGAACCGCAGAGTGCAGCCCTGGTCGGGCTTTGCCAGGCGCTGAGGGCGGCACCGGGCGAGCGCTGGACGCTGGAAAACAGCGCCCAACGCATTAATGTCAGCAGCCGTACGCTGGCGCGGCATTTTCATCAGGAGACGGGGTTGCAATTCAGCGACTGGGTGCGGCGCGCCCGCCTGATGGAAGCCCTGACGCGCCTGGCTCGGGGCGACTCGGTGCTGACGGTATCACTGGAGCTGGGTTATGAGAGCCAGAGCGCTTTCAGCGCCATGTTCCGCCGTATCCTCGGCGTTGCTCCCAGCGACTACTTCCCGCCCAGTTGATCCTGCGCCACGGCATTCAGCAGCGCCTGCAACGAGGCTCGCGATACATCGCTGTCAATGCCCACGCCCCAGGCGCTGCGGTTGCCAGGGAAGATGCAGCGCAGATAGGTGACGGAGCGGCTGTCACTGCGCTGGCCGAGCGTATGTTCATGATAATCCTGAATGGTAAAGGAGACATCCAGCGCCTGGCGCAACGCATCGGCTGCCGCAGACAGCAGGCCGTTCCCCCGCCCGCTGATGCTGTAATGTTTGTCGCCCTGCTGAATGCCCGCGTCGAAACGCAACTGCCCCTGGCTGTCGCTTTCGCTGCGGTACTCACCCAGCTGTAAATGTGTCGCTTCCAGACCGTATACCCGGCGAAACAGCTGCCAGATGGCGGCCTGAGTCATTTCACGGCTTTCCCGATCGGCAACCTGCTGCACCTGCTGACTGAAGTCCTGTTGCAGGGCGCGTGGCAGAGCCAGTCCATGATTCTGCTCGATCATCCATGCCGCCCCACTTTTCCCGGACTGACTGTTGACGCGGATCACCGCTTCGTAACTACAGCCAATATCCGCCGGGTCGAGTGGCAGGTAAGGCACTTCCCAGCGCTCCTGCTGCTGACGGGCTGCAAAGCCCTTTTTAATCGCATCCTGATGGGAGCCTGAAAAGGCCGTAAACACCAGTTCCCCGGCGTAGGGATGGCGCGGATGCACCGGCAGTTGGTTGCACTGCTCCACCACATCGACCACCTGTTTCATCTGGCTGAAGTCGAGCTGCGGATGAATGCCCTGGGTATAGAAGTTCAGTGCCATCGTCACCAGATCCACATTCCCCGTGCGTTCGCCGTTACCAAACAGGCAGCCTTCAACCCGATCGGCCCCGGCCAGCAGTGCCAGCTCTGCGGCGGCAATCCCGGTGCCGCGATCGTTATGCGGATGCACGCTGATACACACCTGCGGGCGCTGAGAAAAGTGACGGCAGAAGTATTCGATCTGGTCGGCATACACGTTAGGTGTGCTGACCTCCACCGTGGCAGGCAAGTTGATGATCATCGGCCGCTGTGCACAGGGCTGCCAGACGGCGGCCACCGCTTCACAGATTTCCAGTGCAAAATCGGCCTCGGTGAAGCAGAAGGTTTCCGGTGAGTATTCAAAGGTCCAGTGCGTCTGCGTCTGCTCCTCACAGCGTTGTCGGATCAGACGTGTGGCGTTCACGGCCAGTTCGATAATCTGCTCACGGCTCTGGCGAAACACCAGGCGGCGAAACACCGGTGCGGTGGCATTGTACAAATGCACGCAGGCCTGCTTTGCCCCTTCCAGAGAGACAAACGTGCGATCGATCAGATCGGCTCTTGCCTGGGTCAGAACCTGGATCGTCACATCATCCGGGATCATCCGCTCTTCGATCAGTTCACGAACGAAATTGAAGTCGGTCTGTGACGCTGAAGGAAACGCCACTTCGATCTCTTTGAAACCACACTGTATCAGCAACTGCCAGAACGCTTTTTTACGTGCGCCATCCATTGGCTCGGCCAGTGACTGATTGCCATCACGCAGGTCGGTAGAGAGCCAGCGCGGGGCGGCGGTCAGCGTGCGGGCAGGCCACTGGCGATCGGTCAGGGTGACGGGAGGAAAGGCGTGATATTTGTCGGCAGGTTGGTGCAGCATAGTCAGGCTCCTTGTTGGGTGAGTGACTATTCTGCGGTGAAAATGCGCTGGCTGGCTGGCGCAAAACTGACAACAGCGGATGAAAAAGTGACAATCAACGATGAAAAAAAAAGGAGCAGGGGATTAAGCCTGCTCCTTTTGACGCCCTGGTGTTGGCGTGACTGCTGAGATGTGATGCGGGCAGTGATTTGCCTGTAATTGTGTTTGATGGCCTGCCGCGCGGCACCTCATTGGATTTTTATATCATTGGCTAAACGGCGTATTGTTATGTTGTGGTTAGCCGAGGACAGTTATATACGCAATGTCTGTGGAATGCATTACATTTAATAGCAAAGTGTGATTGATACTGAAGTTTCATTGTCATATCACCTTTGTGTTAAATATGTATTAAAATATTAACAGGGAATTAAAAGTGAGTGTTATAAATTAATTGTGTGCTTATTTTTAATGGCATCTTTATATGGTGAAACGTTGTATGTGAACCTGGTTTTAATCTTTGGCGGGAACAGGTAAATATCCCCGGGCTATCTCTCTTAACGTAGGGTATTGTTTATTAGTTGAAAGGGTAATTAATATTCTTCATTTAACAAGGAGTGCGCAATGAGTCAGTTTTTCATGAATCAGAAACAGCAGGTGGTGAACGACGCGATTGAAGGGGTACTGCTCAGTACTCCCCATCATAATCTTGGCCGCCTGGCGCTGGGCTCCCAGATGCGTGTGGTCGTGCGCAATGACTGGGACAAGTCACGCGTTGCGCTGATCTCCGGTGGCGGTTCGGGTCATGAACCTGCTCATATTGGCTTTGTGGGTAAAGGGATGCTGACGGCAGCGGTGTGCGGCGATATCTTCGCTTCCCCCAGCGTCGATGCCGTTCTGCACGCCATTATCAATGTGACCGGGGAGGCGGGCTGTCTGCTGATCGTCAAAAACTACACTGGCGATCGTCTTAACTTCGGGCTGGCGGCAGAAAAGGCCCGTGGCATGGGCTACCAGGTGGAAATGGTGATGGTGCGCGACGACATTGCGCTGCCGGATAACCCGCAGCCGCGCGGTATCGCCGGGACCGCGCTGGTGCATAAAGTGGCGGGCTATGCCGCCGAACAGGGCCAGTCGCTGACGGAGGTGGCCGCGCTGGCGCAGCAGGCCTGTGACGCTACTGCCTCCATCGGGCTGGCTTTCACCACCTGCCATGTGCCGGGCGAGGCGCGTGACGATCACCGCGTACCGGAAGGGTGCAGCGAACTGGGGATGGGGATCCACGGCGAACCGGGGGCCTCAACGTTAAAAACACAGAACAGCCGCGAGATCGTCGCTGAACTGGTGCAACAGCTGACGGCGAAAAAGACTGATCGACCGCTCGCCCTGCTGGTGAACAATCTGGGCGGCTTCTCGGCGCTGGAAATGGCGGTGTTGGTGCGTGAGACGCTTCATTCGGCGCTGGGCAAGCAGGTTAAGCTGCTGGTTGGCCCCGCCACGCTGGTCAGTGCGCTGGATATGAAAGGCTTTTCACTCTCAGTGATGCAGCTTGATCCCTCGCTGGAAACCGCGCTGCTGGCACCGGTGGAAGTCAGCGGCTGGAGCCCGGCTATCGCGCCTGCAACGCTGGCGGAGATCCCGGCCAAACTGGCCGACTCGCTACAGTCGTTTACCCCTTCAGACAACCCGGCGACAGCGTCCATCGTCACGACGATTTGTCAGACACTGATCGGGCTGGAAAGTGAGCTGAATCAGCTGGATGCGAAGGTGGGTGACGGGGATACCGGGTCAACTTTTGCAGCCGGCGCGCGTAGCGTTCTGAAGGCGAGCGAAGCCGGGGAATTACCGCTGAATCAGCCAGAGGCGCTGCTGACGGTGGTGGGTGAGAAGCTGGCCACGGTGATGGGCGGCTCCAGTGGGGTGCTGATGTCGATCATGTTTACCGCAGCCGGACAGCAGCTCGCCCAGGGCGCATCGCTGGCACAGGCATTCACCGCCGGTCTGGAGCGTATGCAGCACTACGGCGGGGCGCAGGTCGGGGATCGCACGATGATTGATGCCTTACAGCCTGCCTTTGCTGCACTGCTTAACGGCGACGGTCTGACTGCAGCGGCCACGGCGGCTAAAAAGGGGGCCGACAGCACCAGCACCATGCGCAGCGCACGTGCCGGACGCTCCTCTTACCTCAACCAGGAGAGCCTGGACGGGGTGAAAGATCCGGGAGCCTGTGCGGTAGAAAAAGTGTTTGCCGCGCTGGCAGGCTAATCTTCGCGGGCTGACCTTCTTCTTCGGTCAGCCCGCCCTCCTTAATCCAGTGCGCGCTCGAAGCTGCGCAGACGCTTGTAGATCGACATCAGCTCCACCAAAGTAGTCCAGGCATTGATCAGATACTGGAACGCGTTGCGCACTTGATCGAACACATTGGTGATCTGTGTCAGCAGGCCAAGGGTGATCGCCCCAGTGATGATCGAGGGAAACAGCACAAAGATGCTGAATACCGCATCCAGTTGCAGATAAAAAATGCGGGCGATATTGAAGTAGAGATAGTGAAAGTAGAGTCGAAAATAGTTTTTACGTACGTGGCTGAACAGATCGCGTACCAGCGGAGGGCTGGCGCGCTGCGCGTCATCCTCACCGTACACCAGCTCTTTACGGTAAGCGGCTTCCACCCGCTGATTACGAAACGACAGCCCCGGCAGCTTAATCCCCACTACCGCCAGTAGCCCGGTACCGAACAGTGACCAGACTACCGCAGCTATCACCAGCGCATAGGGAATCTGGCCCAGGATCGGCACGGTTTTCACATGCACTGACAGCGCCACCAGCACCGGTAAAAAGGCGATCAACGTCATCACCGCATCAATCAACCTGACGCCCATATCCTCCAGCGTGGACGCGAAACGCATGGTATCTTCCTGCACGCGCTGGGCGGCCCCTTCTATATGGCGCAGGCGCGGCCAGTATTCCATGTAGTAACTGTTCATCGCGGTGCGCCAGCGGAACACGAAGTGGCTGATAAAAAACAAATTCAGCACATCAATCACCACGGCAATAAACGCGATACTGAGAAAGCCGTTTATCTGGGTATAAAACGCCGAGATCTGAATAGTGTTCGGGTGTGCCATGGCCTTTTGTATCAGGTCATAGAACGGCTCATACCAGCTGTTGATCGCTACGCCCACCTGCACGGAAAACCAGGTGACAAAGATAATCAGCGCACTGCCGAGGATGGACCAGCGCTGCCAGGGGTGGGGGCTGAAAACAAACCAGCCTCCGGCAAACAGCAGCGTGACCAGCAGGTAATAGCTGTAGAAACCCAGTTCGCCGGGGGAGATGAAACGCAGTGCGTTGTTGGGCAACGTGCCGGGGGGAATCCATGTCAAATGGATCATCAGGTGAGCGAACTTGCTGTCGGCATAGCCAAACCAGAACAAAACGGCCAGCAGGCTCCAGATCACTACGCTGCTGAAAAACAGCCCTGGCCTGGGGAAAAAGGATTTAAACATAGGCACTCCGCTGTCAATGTCTGGTGGTTATACCGCGATTGCCTGTGAGTAATCTCGTTACGGTTGTATCTATTAATGTCCGTGACGAAAATACTTTATTTCCTTTGGTTATTTATGCCGTTAATTGCCCCGTAATCTTTATTTTGTGGAAGAGAAACAACAAATTTACCTTTAAATTCACGTTATATAGCGTGGTCGCCTGAAAATTAATGCTGAATGTTTTTTAATCAAAGCCGATAACGATCAATGAACTGCTATCAATAGATTGAATTAGCTTGAATTGGCTGATGTTTTCGGTTTATACCCGTGTGGATTGAGCACACTGAAAGACAAGAATCCTGCTGCCTACGGGGGGCGGGGGCGGTATATTTTACGCCAGCGAACGGCGTATTGCAGCGCTGACAGTGTTTTCCTCAGAGGGGAAAATGACCATCAGCGCCCAGGCGAAAATAATAATGAATGAAAACTCAGATGTTATGTACCGACTGCTGGTACAAAGCGTGGTCGATTATGCGATCTATATGCTCACGCCTGATGGTACCGTCGCCAACTGGAATCCGGGGGCACAGCGTGCCAAAGGTTACCTGCCTGCCGAGATCGTCGGGAAGCACTTTAGCTGCTTTTACAGCTATGAAGATCGCCAAAAAGGCCTGCCGGAATTTGGGTTGCGGACCGCGCGTGAGAGTGGCCGCTATGAGACGGAGGGCTGGCGCTATCGCAAAGATGGCAGCGCCTTCTGGGCTCATGTGGTCATTGATGCCATCCGCAGCGAGAGTGGCGAGTTAATCGGTTTCGCCAAAATCACCCGCGATTGCACTGAACAGCAACGGCTGCTGAGCGAGCAGCGTGCACATGAACAACGTTTCCGCCTGCTGGTGGAAGGCGTCACCGACTACGCCATTTACATGCTGGATGCGGAAGGCCTGGTGGTGAACTGGAATGCCGGGGCCCGCCGTTCTAAAGGCTATACCGCTGAAGAGATCATCGGTAAGCACTTCTCCTGTTTCTACAGTTCGCAGGATCGGTTGAATAAATTGCCGGAACAGAATCTGAAAACGGCCTATCGCACCGGGCGTTTTGAAGAGCAGGGCTGGCGTTACCGTAAAGACGGTAGCGCGTTCTGGGCACACGTGGTTATTGATGCAGTACATGACGATGACGGTAAGCTGCTTGGCTACGCCAAAATTACCCGCGACTGTACCGAGCAGCGCCGTATGCAGCGCGAACAAACCGAACGTGAGCAGACATTCCGCGTGTTGGTGGAAGGGGTGAAAGATTACGCCATCTATATGCTGGACCCGCGTGGCATGGTGATGAACTGGAATACCGGTGCACGCCGTGCCAAAGGCTACACCTCGGAAGAAATCGTCGGTAAGCACTTCTCCTGCTTCTACAGCGCTCAGGATCGCCTGCTGCAACTGCCAGATACCAATTTGAAAATAGCCGCCACCAGCGGGCGTTTCGAAGATTATGGTTGGCGTTATCGCAAAGATGGCAGCGCCTTCTGGGCCCATGTGGTGATCGACGCGATCCGTAATGATGACGATCAGCTGATAGGCTTTGCCAAGATCACCCGCGACTGCACCGAAGTTCGTGAGTACGAACAGCAGATCCTGCGCTCGAAAGATCTGGCCGAGCAGAACAGTGAAAAAATGGCCTCACTGTCAAAATTTCTCGATACCATCATTGCTAACATCCCCTCCTGCGTCATCGTTGAAGATGTAGTTTCTCGCGAGATCCTGTTGATCAACAGCAAGGCAGAAAAACTGCTGGGCGGCACGCAGCGGGACTTTATCGGCAAACGTGCGCCGGACTGTATGACGGCAGAGATGGGGGAGTACTTTATGCAACTCTCTGATACCGCACAGCGTAAAGAGGGGATGCAGCGCAACGAGCGGCTGCTGACCACGCCGGGCGGTGACCGTATTATCAACGGCAGCGCATCGATCATTCGTGGTAACGATGAGCACCATAACTATGTGCTGCTGATCGCGGATGATGTAACCGATCAGCGCGCTGCGGATGCCCGTATTCACCATATGGCGCATCACGATAACCTCACCAGCCTGCCCAACCGCGTTCTGTTCAGCCAGCGCCTGACCGAGGCGCTGCGTGAAGACCGTGATGCGCGGCGCAAGACGGCAACGCTGGGGCTTGATCTGGATAATTTTAAAAACGTTAACGATGCGCTGGGTCATCAGGTGGGTGATGATCTGCTGCGTTCGGTGGCGGTGCGGCTGCGCGCAGTATTGCGCGAGCAGGACACGCTGGCACGCAGCGGTGGCGACGAGTTCTCGATTGTGTTGCCAGGGCTGACGCATCAGCAGGAAGCCGAAGTGGTCGCCAGCCGTCTGATTGATACCATTCGTCCGCCGTTCAGCGTGGATGGGCACAATCTCTCCGTCGGGCTGAGTGTAGGGATTGCGATTGCCGACAGCGGCATGACCACGCCGGATGAACTGCTGCGCTGTGCGGATATGGCGCTGTACGAAGCCAAGCGTAACGGCCGTAACCGCTTTGAGCACTTCACCGTGGCCATGAGTGATATGGCGCAGAAGCGCCGTGTGATTGAAAGCGACCTGCGTGAGGCCATCACCTGCCGCCAGCTCAGGCTCTATTACCAGCCGATCACGAACAACCTGCACCGCGAGATCATCGGCTATGAAGCGCTGATGCGCTGGCATCATCCGGAAAGAGGCATGATTATGCCGATGGACTTTATCCCGATTGCCGAAGAGACCGGGCTGATCCACAGCCTGGGAGCCTATGCCCTGTATGAGGCCTGCCGTGAGGCCGCCACCTGGCCGGGTGAGCAAAGCGTGGCGGTAAACCTGTCACCATTGCAGTTTAAAAACAGCGCGCTGGTCTCGGTAGTGGAAGCCGCGCTGAAGGACTCCGGTCTGGCACCGCATCGGCTGGAAGTGGAGATCACCGAATCCGTACTGCTGGATAACACCCTGGTGAATATCCATATCTTGCAGAAGCTGAAGGCCTTAGGCGTGCGTATCGCGCTGGATGACTTTGGTACCGGCTATTCATCGCTCAGCTATCTGCGATCGTTCCCGTTCGACAAAATCAAAATCGACAAGTCGTTTATTAACGATATGCATGACAGTCGTGAAGCACTGGCGATTATCCGTGCTATCACCGGCATGAGCCGCAGTTTGGATATTCAGATCACGGCGGAAGGTGTGGAAAGCAACGAGCAGTTTGAACGCCTGAAAGCAGAAGGTTGTACCCTGTTCCAGGGGTACTACTTTGGCCGACCACAGCCGTCGGAAAGCCGCCTGCAAGAGTTTTAACCTCCCCGGGTCGGGCATGCCCGACCCCTACATCATCCTGTTCACAACGTCATTCCCGCCCGGCATAACCCTGTCCACAACGACTTCCCCTGTAGGGGCGAGGCATGCCTCGCCCGGCATAACCCTGTCCACAACGTCATTCTCCGTAGGGGCGAGGCACGCCACGCCCGGCATAACCCTGTTCACAACGTCATTCTCCGTAGGGGCGAGGCACGCCACGCCCGGCATAACCCCGTTTACAACGCCATTCTCCGTAGGGGCGAGGCACGCCACGCCCGGCATAACCCTGTCCACAACGTCATTCTCCGTAGGGGCGAGGCATGCCTCGCCCTCTGCCTGCTACGTAATTTGTTAATGAAATTGTGCCTTTTTGTTTCTATCCCCTCACACCTTGTGCGTATTACTGTTAAAGTAGGTAGTGTTGTTACCGGTAACAATAACAGCCTAAACCGCCGGGACAGTAGAATACCCCTACACTACATGTGACTAAGAAATCATCCGACCCCCATTTTTACGATCGCCGATGCGAGCGTTTGAGAAGGCAATGTCATGTCAGAGCAAAAAACAGGCAGTACACGCAGGGATTTTCTGCTGAAAACCATTACCCTCGCCCCGGCGATGGCGATTGGCACCGCAGGGCTGGGGTCACTGGCCGCCGTCGCTCCTGCGGTGGCGAAAGAAGCCGCCGCCACCGGGCCACATAAAGCACGCGACTATCAGCCCACCTGGTTTACCCCGGAAGAGTACGCTTTCCTTCAGGCGGCGGCCGCACGACTGATCCCGGCAGATGAGCGTGGCCCCGGAGCGCTGGAAGCGGGTGTTCCCGAGTACATTGACCGCCAGATGAACACCCCGTACGCCACGGGCAGCAACTGGTATATGCAGGGACCGTTCCATCCGGATGCCGATAAAACGCTGGGCTATCAGCTGCCGCTGACGCCGCGTGAGATCTACCGTCTTGGCCTGGCCGACGCCGATGCGCTGGCGAAACAGCAGCACGGCAACGTGTTCGCGCAGTTGAGCGGCGAGCAGCAGGATGCGTTGTTACAGGCGCTGGAAGCGGGCAGCGTTGAACTGCCCCAGGTCCCGGCCAAAACCTTCTTCTCCTTCCTGTTACAAAACACCCGCGAAGGCTTCTTCAGCGACCCGATCCACGGCGGTAATCAGGGCCTGGTCGGCTGGCAGCTGATTAACTTCCCAGGCGCACGCGCCGACTTTATGGACTGGGTAGAACGCGGCGAGCGCTACACGCTGCCGCCGGTATCAATTCGCGGGGAAAGAGCATAACCATGGCAAACGAACAGAAAAAAGTGGATGCAGTGATCGTTGGGTTCGGCTGGGCCGGGGCGATTATGGCGAAAGAGCTGACCGAAGCCGGTCTGAACGTGGTGGCGCTGGAGCGCGGCCCGCATCGTGATACCTACCCTGATGGCGCCTATCCGCAGGTGATTGACGAACTGACCTATAACATCCGTAAAAAGCTGTTCCAGGATCTGTCAAAAAGCACTGTCACCATTCGTCACAATGCTGCGCAGACTGCCCAGCCGTACCGTCAGCTGGCGGCCTTTTTGCCCGGCACCGGCACCGGCGGCGCGGGTTTGCACTGGTCCGGCGTGCATTTCCGCGTCGACCCGATGGAACTGCGCATGCGTAGCCATTATGAGGAGCGTTACGGCAAAAGCTTTATCCCGGATGGCATGACCATTCAGGATTTCGGCGTCACTTACGATGAGCTGGAACCGTTCTTCGATCAGGCCGAACGCGTGTTTGGCACGTCCGGTTCGGCGTGGAGTGTGAAGGGCAAAGTGGTTGGCCAGGGCGGCAAAGGTAACCCGTTTGCCCCGGACCGCTCTGCTGATTTCCCGCTGCCCGCGCAGAAGCGCACTTACTCCGCGCAGCTGTTCGCCCAGGCGGCAGAAAGCATTGGCTACCATCCTTACGATCTGCCCTCGGCGAATACCTCTGGCCCTTATACCAATACTTACGGTGCGCAGATGGGGCCGTGCAACTTTTGCGGCTATTGCAGCGGTTATGCCTGCTACATGTATTCCAAAGCCTCACCGAACGTGAATATTCTGCCTGCGCTGCGCCAGGAGCCGAAGTTTGAGCTGCGCAACAATGCCTATGTGTTGCGTGTGAATCTGACCGACGATAAGAAACATGCCACAGGGGTGACCTATGTGGATGGTCTGGGGCGTGAGAACGTTCAACCCGCGGATCTGGTGATCCTCTCCGCCTTCCAGTTCCATAACGTGCATTTGATGCTGCTGTCCGGCATCGGCAAGCCGTACGATCCGGTGACTAACGAAGGCACCGTCGGGCGCAACTTTGCCTACCAGAACATCTCCACCATTAAGGCGTTCTTCGATAAAGACGTCTTCACCAATAACTTTATCGGTGCCGGTGGCGCGGGGGTCGGCGTGGATGACTTCAATGCGGATAACTTTGACCATGCCAAATATGGCTTTGTCGGCGGTTCACCAATGTGGGTTAACCAGGCGGGCGTGAAGCCGATTTCTGGCCTGCCAACGCCTCCGGGCACGCCGAACTGGGGCAGCAAGTGGAAGGCGGCGGTGGCGGATCACTATACCCACCACGTGTCGATGGATGCCCACGGTGCACATCAGTCTTATCGCAATAACTACCTCGATCTTGATCCGAACTACAAGGATGTGCACGGCCAGCCGCTGCTGCGTATGACCTTTGACTGGCAGGACAACGACATCAAGATGTCACAGTTTATGCATGGCCGGATGCACAAGATTGCAGAAGCGATGAATCCTAAGCTGATCAGTGGTGCGCCGAAAGCGGCGGGAACCCACTTCGATACCACCGTGTATCAAACCACCCATATGAACGGTGGCGCGATCATGGGTGAAGATCCGAAAACCAGTGCCATTAACCGCTATCTCCAGAGCTGGGATGTCCCGAACGTATTTGTTCCCGGTGCCTCGGCGTTTCCGCAGGGGCTGGGCTACAACCCGACCGGCATGGTGGCAGCGCTGACCTACTGGTCGGCGAAAGCGATTCGCGAACAGTACCTGAAAAACCCGGGTCCACTGGTGCAGGCATAAGGATAAGCAGATGAAAAAGTTACTTCTTATTGCCCTGTTGCCGGGCATGGTGGCGTTTAGCGCACTGGCAGACGACAACAACGATGCCCTGATTCAACGCGGTGATTACCTCGCCCGTGCCGGGGACTGCGTGGCCTGCCACACCAAAGCGGGCGGCGAGCCGTTCGCGGGTGGGCTGCCGATGGCAACGCCGATCGGCACGATTTACTCCACCAATATCACCCCGGATAAGCAGAGTGGGATTGGGGGTTACAGCTACGACGATTTCCAGAAAGCGGTACGTCATGGCGTGGCGAAAAACGGCGATACGCTGTACCCGGCGATGCCGTATCCCTCTTATGCGGTGGTCAGCGACGACGATATGCAGGCGCTGTACGCTTACTTTATGCACGGCGTAAAGCCGGTGGCACAGGCGAATCAGGAGAGCGACATTCCGTGGCCGCTGTCGATGCGCTGGCCGCTGGCGATCTGGCGTGGAATATTTGCCCCGGATGTGAAGGCGTTCCAGCCGATCAAAGGGCAGGATGCGGTGCTGGCGCGCGGCCAGTATCTGGTGGAAGGGCTGGGACACTGTGGTGCCTGCCACACGCCGCGTAGTATTACCATGCAGGAAAAAGCGCTGAACAATGATGAGGGCAGCGACTTCCTTTCCGGCAGCAATGCACCGATTGACGGCTGGACGGCGAGCAATCTCAGAGGTGACGGGCGTGATGGCCTGGGCCGCTGGAGCGAAGATGATCTGGTGCAGTTCCTGCGTATGGGGCGCAACGATCATACGGCGGTGTTCGGCGGCATGACCGATGTCGTGCAGCACAGCCTGCAACACCTGACGCCAGAGGATGCGACGGCGATTGCTCGCTATCTGAAGTCGCTGGGCGCAAAAGATCCGAATCAGGTGGGCTTCACACCGGATGACACCGTTGCGAAAGCGCTGTGGAAGGGCGATGACAGCAAGACCGGGGCGTCGGTATATGTCGACAGCTGCGCGGCCTGTCATAAGACCGATGGCAGCGGCTATAAACGCTTCTTCCCGGAACTGCGCGGGAATCCGGTGGTGCTGGCAGAAGATCCCACGTCGCTGATCCATATCGTGCTGAGTGGCGCACAGCTGCCGGGTATGAAAGATGCACCGACCACCATCACCATGCCGGCGTTTGGCTGGCGTCTGAACGACCAGCAGGTCGCCGATGTGGTGAACTTTATCCGCACCAGCTGGGGCAATACCGCAACGTCTGTGGTGTCGGCCGGCGATGTGGCGAAGGTGCGTAAGGATGAGGCCGTGGTGCATCAGCAGGGGAGTGTTGATGTGGAGAAGTTGACGCCGTAACGGGCTGAGCGACACATCATGCTTTCGTGGGGCGAGGCACGCTTCGCCCGGGGCTACCGGAACTCGTAGGGGCGAGGCACGCTTCGCCCTGGACTACCGGAACTCGTAGGGGCGAGGCATGCCTCGCCCTGGACTACCGGTCTGCCCATTGCAGGCCATTATTGCCCGTAATACGCCCCCGCCCCGTGCTTACGCAAATAATGTTTATCCAGCAGCACCTGCTGCATATCACGCATCCCCGGCGTCAGCTGACGCGAGAAAATTCCCATATAGGCAATCTCTTCCAGCACCACCGCGTTATGTACGGCGTTATCCGCGTTACTACCCCAGGCGAACGGCCCGTGGGCGTTGACCAGCACCGCCGGGATCGCCGTCGGGCTGATGTCGCGTGAGCGGAACGTATCGATAATCACTTCACCGGTGTTGTGTTCGTAATCCTCAGCGATCTCCTGTGGCGTCATCAGGCGCGTGCAGGGGATGGTGCCGTAGAAATAATCCGCGTGGGTGGTGCCCCAGGCAGGCAGATCCAGCCCGGCCTGCGCCCAGATGGTGGCATGGCGCGAATGGGTGTGCACGATGCCGCCGATATCAGTAAACGCCCGGTACAGCGCCAGGTGGGTGGCGGTATCGGAAGAGGGCTTCTTACTGCCTTCCACCGTGCGGCCGCTTTCCAGCTCCACCACCACAATATCGTCAACGGTCATGCCGTCATACTCCACGCCGGAAGGCTTGATCGCCACCAGCCCGCGACTGCGGTCAATGGCGCTGACGTTGCCCCAAGTAAAAGTCACCAGATGGTGGCGCGGCAGGGCCAGATTGGCCTCGAAAACCTGCTGTTTCAGCGTTGATAAGCTCATTGTAAGCCTCCTTCCTGCATTTTTTGTTCAATCCAGCGCCGGGCCTGCACGATCTCGGCCACCGGCTCCTCGGCTTTTTCTGTCCACATCTCAATCAGGAATGCGCCACGATAGTTAAGCTGCTTCAGCGTGCGGAACACGCCGACAAAATCGACGCAACCCTCGCCAAACGGCACGTCACGAAACTGCCCCGGCGAACTCGCGGTGACAGGCTGGGTATCCTTCAAATGGATAGCGGCAATGCGGTCAATGCCCAGCGCCAGTTCGGCGGCGACGTCGTTGCCCCAGGCCGTCAGGTTGCCGACATCAGGGTAGACGGTGAACCACGGCGAGGCCTGCTGCTTATCCCAGTGTTTCCATTTGCTGATGGCGTTCATAAATTCGGTATCCATGATTTCGACGGCCAGCATCACCTGCGCCGCCGCGGCGCGATCCACCGCCCACGCCAGCCCTTCGGCAAAGCGTGCCACCGTGCCTTCATCGTGCGGTTCGTAGTAGACGTCGTAGCCCGCCAGCTGGATGGTGCGGATGCCGACGTCTTTTGCCAGCTGGATCGCCTGCTCCATCAGCTTATAGGCCTGCTCACGGATGGCCGGGTCGCGGCTGCCGAACGGAAAACGGCGATGACCGGACAGGCACATCGAGGGAATGGTCACCCCGGTTTCCATCATCGCGTTGACCAGCGACAGGCGCTGCTCCTTGCTCCACTGTAAGCGCGACAGGCGCAGGTCGGTTTCATCCACCGACATCTCGACGAAGTCGAAGCCGCAGGCTTTCGCCAGGGCAAGGCGTTCCGGCCAGCTCAGATGAGAAGGCAGGGCTTTTTCATAAATTCCCAGCGGGTGTTGGCGCATGGTTAGTGTCCCCAGATGTTGGCAATCGCCTGATGAAACTCGGCGGCGGTGGCCAGCCCGTCGGCACCTTCGCTGAGCGCCCGGCCGACGATAAAGGCTTTCACATCAATTTGTTTAAACTGCGGCAACTCGTCCGGGGTGATCCCCCCGGTGACCGACAGGGCAAAACCCAGGTCGGAGAGCGCTTTCATCGCGTCCAGATCCTGCGGGCTCCACTGCTGGCCGCTGGCCTGGGCGTCGCGCCCACGATGGTAGATGGCCTGCGTCAGCCCCAGTTCACGCCAGCGCTTAGCCTCTTCCAGCGTCCAGTTGCCGAACAGCTCAATCTGGATATCGCCCTGGTGCAGATGCGCCACCTCCAGCGCGCTGGCAAAGGTCGCCAGCGGTGCCGCACAGATCACCGTCATCCAGTTGGCCCCGGCTTCAAACGCCAGTTTTGCCAGCGTGGCCCCGGCATCCGCCACTTTAAAATCGGCCACCAGCGTTTTCCCCGGTAGCTGCTGGCGCAGCTGACGTACGGCGTCAATTCCGGCGCTGAAGCAGAGAATGGTGCCCGCTTCCACGATATCGACCTGCTGATGCAGGCGCTGCGCCGTCTCCAGCGCGGCATCCAGCTGGGTGTGATCGAGCGCCAGCTGCAGCTGGGGAACCCGTGAATGACTCATGGTGTGACTCCTTGTGCGGCGATCAGCGCCGTGAGTAGCTGCTGATAACGCTGGTATTTTTTCTGATACAACGCATGACGTTGTGCGTCCGGCTGATAGCTGACGATGGCGGGTGCCAGTGCCTGCTGCGCCTGTTGCAGGGAGGTCCAGGCTCCGGTACCCGTCATCGCCGCCAGCGCCGCCCCCAGGCAGCCGCTTTCTTCAATCTGTGGGATCTCGACGGGCAGCCCGCTGGCATCGGCAAACATCTGCATCCACTCAGCGGAACGCGTTGGCCCGCCGCTCAGGCGCAGGGCGCTGACCTGCGGGAAGCGGGTAAGAATGCGGTTGAGATGGGTGAGGTGCGAGAACACCACGCCCTCGTAGATCGCCTGCACCAGGTGGCCGCGCTGATGGCCTGCCTGCAAACCAAAGAAGCTGCCGTGCAGGTCGGCCCCGGCGTTGCAGCCGTAAAGGAACGGCAGGAACAACAGCGAGCTTTGTGCCGGGGGCAGAGCGGCGACCCACTGATTCAGCTGTGCATAGTCGTCAATCCCCCACTGCTGGCAGAACCACTCCAGATTGGCCGCCGAGGTCGGGCTGGCTTCGTGAATGATGTACTGCCCCTCAATGGCGTAGCGCCCGTACACGAACGGATGGCCACTTTCATCGCTGATGCGGTCGGTAATGCCGCTGGTGACCGACCAGGTGCCCATCACCGCGTTCAGTCGGGTATCGTCATGCAGCCCGGCGCACAGCGCGGCAGACACCACATCAAACAACCCGCCGACCACAGGCGTACCTGCACGCAGCCCGCACAATGCTGCGGCTTCCGCTGTCACCTCTCCGGCGATGGCCGTCGGGCCGACAATTGGAGGCAGGGCAGGCAGAATATCGCCGAGGCCGAGGGTGTCCGCCAGGGCGGCAGACCAGTCACCTTTCTCCATATCGTAGAGATTGGATTCAGAAATATTGGTCTCTTCGCAGGCCAGTTTTCCGGTCAGGCAATAGCGCAGATAGTCATGGGCCATCAGCACGCTGCCAATGGCCGCATAGCGCTGCGGCTCATGCTCTTTTAACCAGCGCAGCAGCGACACCGGGTGCCCGGTCCACAGCGTTTGCCGCGTCACCGGGTAGAGCGTCTGCGGCATCCCTTCGCGCTGCCACTGTTGCACCAGCGCCAGCGCCCGGCGATCGGACGAGAGGATGCCGTTGCCCAGCGGTTGCTGCTGTTTATCCAGCAAAAACAGCCCCTTACCCTGCGCGGAAATGCCCACGCCTGCCACCTGAGTAGCCTCCAGCCCGCTGTTTTGCAGCACCTCAGCAATCACGCGGGCAGCCTGCTGCCACAGCAGCGGCATATCGCGTTCTGCACGCCCCGGCTCCGGCACCAGCACTGGCAGAGTCTGCCGTGCCACCGCGCGTTCACGTCCTTCAGCGTCATACAATCCGGCCTTAATGAAGGTGCCGCCGCAGTCCAGCCCTAACCAGTAGTTCATGCGGCCTCCCTGTTTTGTGCATCGCAACGCGCAGGCAGCGTCAGCGCCAGCAGCGAGGCAATCGTCAGTGAGATTGCCAGGCTGTAAACCCCGGCATCTTTGCTGTAAGCGACAATCAGCACGCCGACCATATAAGGACCACAGAAGCCGCCGAGGTTACCCAGCGCGTTAATCACGCCGCGCGCACCGCCTGCCACTTCGGCATTAAACAGGCGGGGAGGGATACTCCAGAACACCCCTGCTGCCGACTGAATAAAGAACCCGCAGCCGCACAGCGCGGCGTACGACCACCAGATATGAGATTTCAGCAGGACTGACAGCGCCATGCAGAGGGCAAACCCGGCCAGCGGCAGGGCGACGAACAGCTTGCGCCGCCCGGTAGCATCGGACAGCGATGAGAACAGGAACATACCGAAGATCGCCCCGACATAGGGAAGGATCGCCAGAAAACCGACCTGCTCCAGGTTACCGTTGGTCAGCCCTTTCAGGATGGTGGGTAGCCACAGCGTGTAACCGTAGATCCCGGTCTGGTAGAAGAAATTCACCATGATCAGTCGCCACATCACCGGCTCTTTCATCACCTGGCGTAGCGAGGCTTTACGGGTGTTTTTGCCTTTGATCAGCAGCTGTTCGTCGTGCAGGGTTTTGATCAGATACTGTTTTTCAGCGGGCGAGATCCACTTCGCCTCTTGCGGGCGGTTGCTGATGGTGAAATGCCACAGCCCCATGACAAACAGCGACAGCACGCCTTCCACAAAGAACAGCATGCGCCAGTCCCAGGCGGTAATGATCCAGCCGGAAAGTGGGGCGGTGAGGATCCCGGCGATCGGCACAAACATGATCACAATGGCGTTGGCACGGCCGCGTTCGGCATCGGGGAACCAGTTGCCGATCATGGTCAGCACCACCGGCAACATCCCACCTTCGGAAACCCCCAGCGCAAAGCGCAGCGCCAGCAGTTGATACTGATTCGTCGCCAGCCCGGTCAGCAGAGAGATCACCGCCCAGGCCAGCAGCGACCAGCCAATAAAGCGTTTACCGTTGCCGTAGACCGCCAGCTTTCCGCCGGGCACCTGCAAGAACAGGTAACCGATAAAGAAGATCCCCCCAGCCAGCCCGGCCATCGAGGCGCTGATGCCGAGGTCGGCGTCCATCCCGCCGGGCATGGCGAAGGCGATATTGACCCGGTCCATATAGGAAATAATGCAGGTGATCAGGATCGGTGGAATGATCCGCAGCCAGCGCAGCGAAGGGATCCCTTCGCGTGAGATCGATGTGGAAGTCAGGCTCATAGTGATCCTCTTTTAGTCAGCGAGATCGGCCGTGGGGATCTTCACCACCACCTTGCGAATGGCTTCGGGAGCATTCACCGCACAGTTCGGACGGTGAATATCCTGCGGGAAGAACACCGCAAAATGGCCTGGCTGCATCAGCACCAGGGTTTCATGTGGGGCATCCTGGTAAAAGATGATGTCGCGTTCGTCGTCATAGGGCTGGTGGATAGCGGGTTCACACTTCTCCGTTGCCACGCCCATCAGCTCATTACCGGACACCAGGTACTGCACATCGATAAAACGGCGGTGCGCCTCAGGGTAGTTATCGCCGTGCGGAGCGGTGTGCAGATCCAGCACCTGTATCTGCCAGCCGGTGTGATCGTCCTGATAGCGCCCGGCTGCCATGCTGGCCAGATCGTGGCGGGCTAACCAGTCGATGGCGTGTGCAATCGTCGGCGGATAGTGGTGGGCATCGGTGTTGTTGATATGGCCAAAAATCATGCGGTTTCCTCCCTTACAGTGCCTGGATGCGTGCCCAGACGCGTTCATCCACCGGAATGCCGAGGCGCTGGTTCTCAGCACGGATACCGGGGAATTTATGGCCAGGCAGACGGATGGCCTGCTGGCTATCGGCGCGCTCGGCTCCGGTGATGGACTCGCGGATGCGTGCCAGCTTGCTGTCGCGGGTGGCGCCGTCGATCAGACGGTCGACGTCAATGGCGATAAACACCTGGGAGATACCGAATTCGTCGCCGTTGTCTTCGGTGACTTCGGTGACGGAGGCACCGTTGGAGAGCAGGGTGGCGACCATATCCAGTACGATGGACAGGGCGGAGCCTTTCCAGTAACCCATGGGTAAAATGCGGCGATTTTCTTCAATCGTGGCGGGATCGCGGGTGTATTCCCCGTCATTGTCAAAACCGCCGTCGACCGGCAGCGTTTTGCCCGCCAGGCGATTCACTTCCAGCATGCCGTAGGAGAACATCGACATCGACATATCGACCATGGTGATCGGTTCACCCGGCACGGCGACGATCAGCGGGTTGGTACCGATGGCGCAGTTTTTTGCCCCCCACGGCGGCATCACCGCGATGGAGTTGGTCCAGCAGACGCCGATATAGCCTTTTTCCGCTGCCTGCCAGCCGTAGCTGCCGCCGCGCATCCAGTGGTTGGCATTACGCAGCGCCACCAGCCCAATACCGTGGTCGTCGGCCAGCGCAATGGCGCGATCCATCATGCTTTGGGCGGTGAGGTTACCAATGGCGCGGTGGGCATCCCACTGTTCGATAGCGCCCAGCGAGAGGATTTTTTCCGCTTCGGCGTGCGGCACGATGTGCCCGGCATCCAGCTGCTGGATAAAGCGGGGGAAACGATTCACCCCGTGGGAGTAAACGCCGTTCTCGCTGGTGTCGGCGAACAGGGTGGCGCAGCTTTCGGCTTTATCTGCCGCCACGCCGCGTGCCAGTAACACCCGCAGGAACTCTTGTTTCAACTGCTGATAGCTGATTCTCATACTGCTGTCTCTCCCCGGAGGTGGCTTTATTTCAATATGTGGAATATCGTTCCAAATAAATCCTATGCGCCTGGTGGGAACAAGTCAAAGAAACGGAGTGGAATTTAATCGTTATAAAACAGTGAGATAAAAATATTGTTGGGTTATGTGATCGCCAACACATTGGGTGAAATTGAGGCGTGGGGAAACCGGGTCAGGCATGCCTGACCCCTACATATTAAAAAACCGCCGGCACCGTCACCCCAGGGGCGAGGCACGCCTCGCCCATCCCGAACCGATCCCCGTCACCGTAGGGGCGAGGCACGCCTCGCCCGGCCCGAACCGATCCCCGTCACCGTAGGGGCGAGGCATGCCTCGCCCGGCCGTTAACCGATGATCACCCGGTACAGCGAGGTGGTCGCAGTGATATACAGCTCGTTACCGTCCGGGCCGCCGAGGGTGCAGTTCGACACCCGTTCCGGCACGGGGATCTTGCCTCGCGTCTGGCCCAGGCTGTCGAAAATAATCACCCCATCGGCGCAGCTGCAATAAAGGTTGCCGCGGTTATCCACGCAGAAGCCATCCGGGAAACCGGGGGCGACCTCGGCAAACTGCCGCCCAGCGCCCAGCTCCCGTCCCTCGACCGGATAGACCCGCAGCTGACGGCGGCCCAGCGTCGGGAAGTCGACGATGGACATATCCGCCACATACAACAGACGCTCGTCGGGCGAAAAGGCCAGCCCGTTGGGGCGTTGCAGATCGCTGGCGGCGATAGTCAGTTGTCCGCTGGCCGGGTCGAAGCAGTAGAGGTAACAGCCGATCACCTGGCTGTGCGCGTGATAACCCTCGTCGTCACTGACGATGCCGTAAGGGGGATCGGTGAACCAGATCGTCCCGTCGGATCGCACCACCACGTCGTTCGGCGAGTTAAAGCGTTTACCCTCGACCTTCTCCACCAGCAGTGTGACGCTGCCATCATGCTCGGTACGGCTGATAGCACGGCGGCCATGCTCGCAGCTGACCACCCGGCCCTCATTATCGCGGGCGTTGCCGTTGGCATAGTGCGAGGGTGAACGCCAGAGACTCACCTCACCGCTACGCTGCCAGCGGAACATGCGGTTGCCTTTCACATCGCTGAACACCACGGCGTCCTGCTCTGGCAGCCACACCGGTCCCTCTGCCCATATCGCCGGGGAGCAGAGCGTTTCCAGCCTGAGATTATCGGTCTGCATAACGCCTCCGTTACTTCACGCCCCAGATGGTTTTGTAGTGTCCCTGATAGTCGTTCTGCGGGTCGTAATGGTTCTGCGGACCGCCGTCACTGCCAATATTTTCTTTGGTGATCAGGTGCGCCGGGGTGACGTAACCTGACGGCGGCTGCCCGGCAAAGGCGCGGTTAAACTCATCCAGCAGCTGCCAGCCGTGCAGTTTCAGCGGCTCGGCCACGGTGCCGATCTGGCTGTCACCGCTGCGGATACGCTGGAAGGCGGAGATTGAGCCGTCCCCGGCGGAGATATTAAACGGCGCATTTTTACCGCCTTTACCGGCGGTTTTCAGCGCCGGGGCCATAAAGTCAAAGTAGAGATCGTTGATTGCCAGCGCGTACTGGAACTTATCGCCGTACTTCTGCAACAGACTGAAGGTCATGGAGGGCATGCGGTTGGCGGTGTCGGCCAGCGGCGTATCGATAAACTCCACCACTTTACAGCCGCTGCACTTCTCAATTTCCTGCTTCATCGCATTGGCCTTATCCAGTGCGATTTGGTAGAGCGAATCGGTGAAGATCAGCACCTGTGCCTTGCCGCCGGACTGTACCACCGCATACTGCGCGGCGAGGCGGGCCACTTCGTTGGAGTCAGAAGTGATGTTGGCGACCACACCGTATTTAGCAATCGGCCCTGGCTGAGGTTCCGCGTGCCAGGCCATCAGCACGATTTTTTGCTGAAGGGCTTTTTTCAGCGGAATTTTGGCAACATTCGGATTCCAGCCGCCAATCACGATGCCGTCCGGGCGCTGAGCAATGGCCTGGTTCAGCGCGGCCAACTGGTCTTTTACCGAGCCGCCACCGTCGAGGGTTTCCAGCTTCCAGCCTGCGGCAGCGGCGGCTTCACTCAGCCCCTGCTGCACGCCCTGTACGCCGCCATTTTTCATATCCGAGGCGATAAAAATCACCTTCTTATTCTTTTGCAGGACAGGCCCGGTGGTCGGGCCGTCCCACTCGGTGACGCTGGCCGTGGCTTTAGTAATGGCGGCGGTGGCCTGATCGAGGTAGCTGTCGGCCCAGGCGGGCAGCGAACCTGCCAGCAGGGTGCCAAGGGTCAGAGCAAGAAGATGACGTTTCATAGGGTACTCCCTGGAGTGATGGTTTTCTGGTTATTGTCAGGAGTGGTAGCCGGGGTGCTTTGACTGCGCACCACGGCCTTTTGGTTCAGCATCCGGCGGCGCTGGGCGTAACCGGCGAGGGTAATGGAGAGCAGTAAAGTGGCACCGTTAAACAGCGGCTCTACCCAGAAATCGCCGCCGAACTGCTGGATACCGGCGATGCCGATCGCCAGGATAGCAATCCCCACCACGGTGCCCCAGACGTTGACGCGGCCCGGACGGATGGTGGTGCTGCCGAGGAACGCGCCCACCAGGGCGGGCAGCAGGTAATCCATACCCACGCTGGCCTGGCCGACACCCTGTTCAGCAGCGATCAGCACCCCGCTAAACCCGGTCAGTACGCTGGAGGCGATAAAGGCACCGATAGTAAATTTGTTGACGGCAATGCCGTTGAGCCGTGCCGCAGCAGGGTTGCCGCCGACGGCATACATGCAGCGTCCGAGCGGGGTGTGTTCGGTGATCAGCCACAGGATGATGGCTACCGCCAGCACGTAGAAGGCACCCACCGGAATACCGAAGATTTCGGTATGGTGCAGGGCGGTGAAGGCATCCGGCAGATCGCCGACAATCTGGCGGCCGCCGGAGTGCCACAGTGCCACGGCATACAGCACGGTGCCGGAACCGAGGGTGGCAACGAAGCTGTCGATATCGGCCAGCGCTACCAGAATGCCGTTCAGCAGCCCGTAGAGCGCGGAAATCGCCAGCACGGTCAGCACCGCCATCTGCCAGGAGAAGCCATATTCCACCTGTAAGGTGATGGCGAGGATATGCCACAGCACAATACCAAAGCCGACGTTAAGGTCGATTTTTCCGACAATCATCGGGATGGTGGCCGCCAGTGCCAGCAGGGCGATTTTGGCTTTACTGGCGAGGATCGCCTGCAACGTCAGCATGCTGGCGAATGACGGCGAGAGCACGGAAAACAGCAGAGTAAGCAGGATGCACAGCAGTAGCAGACCGTAGCGGGTGACGATTTGCATCGACCATGCAGCGGCACCATGCTCGCCAAGGCTGACCCGCTGTTCCAGCGCGGTCGATTTCACGGATGTTTTGGACATAACAGCTTCTCCTGCCACCTTCGAAGGGTGGCGTTGACAATTCAGACGGTGGCGACAGGGGTTTCGTGACTGGCCGAAGCCAGTTCGAGCAGGTTGGCAAACGTGACCTGGTCATTTTTCAGTTCGCCGACCACCTGACCACGGTTAAACACCAGTGCGCGGTTGCAGATATGGGCGATCTCTTCAAAGTCATTGGAAATCACCAGCACCGCAATGCCGTCGGCCAGCGCTTTGTTCAGCAGGTGATAGATCTCTTCGCGTGCGCCGACATCGACGCCTGCGGTGGGGTCTTCGAGGATCAGCAGCGGGGCATTGAGGTGCATCCAGCGTGCCATGACGACTTTTTGCTGGTTACCGCCGGAGAGGGCGCTGATATCCAGGTTGACGTCTTTCGGACGTACATCAAATAACTGCACTTTCCACCAGCTGGCGCCGATTTCAGCCCGGCGACCGTAACGTGACAGCAGCGGGTGGCCGCTGGCACAGGGGTTAAGAAACAGGTTTTCACGCACGCTCATCGACATCACCAGGCTTTCTCCGGTGCGGTCGCCCGCCACCAGTGAGACACCCGCGGCCATGGCCTGCTGTGGTGACTGGGCGTGATAGTCTTTATCGCGAAACGTCATGGTGCCACCGCTGCGCTGGCGCAGGCCGAACAGCAGGCGGCCAATTTCTTCCTGTCCGGCACCGCGCAGCCCGGCCAGTGCCAGCATTTCACCGGGTTGCAGGCTGAAGGACACCGGGCCGACCTCATCAATGCGCAGCTGGTTGAGCGTCAGCACTGGAGGTTGCCCTTCAGGCAGCGCTTCGCGCTGATCGCCGTCGATGGCTTCCCCGACGATCATTTCGACGAGGTTGCGCAGGGTATATTGCGCCGTCATGCCGCCCGCCACGCGTTTGCCGTCGCGCATCACGCAGACGCGGTCGGCAATCTCAATCACTTCATCCAGGCGGTGGGTGACGTAAATCATCCCGACTTTTTTACTTTTCAGGCGGTTGATCACGCTGAACAGATGGCGCACATCGTTGGCGGGCAATGAGGCGGTGGGTTCATCCAGCACCAGCACTTCGGCATTGACCGCCACGGCGCGGGCAATCGCCAGCAGGGATTTCTCAGTGCGCGACAGCTCAAACACGCGGGCGTCCGGGTCCAGAGCGATGCCGACTTCATCCAGCGCAGCACGTGAACGTTCGCGCACCGCCCGCCAGTCAATCAACCCCAGACGACGGGTAAACCCCATCACCAGTGCCATATTTTCGGCAACCGTCATCCACTCAATCAGCCCGAGATCCTGATGGATAAAGGCGATGGGTTGCTGGCGGGCCGTTTTTAAACTGGCGGCAGAGGCGATACTGGCGTTTTGAAAGCGAATATCACCGCTGTCACGACCATAGACGCCCGCCAGCACTTTGATCAGGGTGGATTTTCCGGCACCGTTTTCCCCCAACAGGGCGACCACTTCGCCGGGGAAAACCTCCAGACTGACATCGTTGACGGCAATATTGCCACCGAACCGTTTGGTGATATGGCTCAGCGTAAGAACCGGTGTACCGGGTGTATGCTGCATTACAGCCTCCTGCAACTCCTGGTGAGCATCAACAGCGGCGACAGCAAGAAAAAACACCGCAATATTTCAATATGCGAAATCAAGTTTCAAAAATACTATTCTCTGTTGGAACGGAAAGCAAAGATGTGACGGTTTTATTTATTCTTTAAAAACAATGCTTTGTTTTTGATGTTGTGGAATTGTGATGAATAGCTCACTTCTGGATGGGCGTTTTTTGGCAGATTTGTCCCTCATAAAATGCACTGAAACGTCGTTCCATATTCACAGTACGGGATGCATGGGTTACCATCTGGCAACTCCCCGGACGGGGCGCGGGAAACTTAGAGGAAGCGTGGATGAGCGTAAAAGCGGATAGCGTGAAGGATGATAAGAAAGACAAGCCGCTGGGGACGCAGAGCCTGTTTCGTGGCCTTCAGTTGATTGAACTCTTAAGCAACTACCCTAACGGTTGCCCGCTGGCCCATCTCTCGGAACTCTCCGGGATGAACAAAAGTACCGTGCACCGACTGTTGCAGGGGCTGCACAGCAGCGGCTATGTGACACAGGCACCGTCGCCGGGCAGCTACCGGTTGACCACCAAATTTATCTCTGTCGGGCAGAAGGCACTTTCATCGCTCAATGTGATCCACGTGGCGGCGCCGCATCTGGAAAAACTCAATCTTGAGGTAGGGGAAACGGTGAATTTCTCCAGTCGGGAAGATGATCATGTGATCCTGATTTATAAGCTGGAGCCGACCACCGGAATGATGCGTACCCGTGCTTATATCGGCCAGCATATGCCGTTGTACTGTTCGGCGATGGGCAAAATCTTTATGGCCTGGGGCAGCGAAGAGTATCCGGCGCACTACTGGCAGAGCCATCAGGACACCATTCAGCCCCTGACAAAAAACACCATCATCACGCTGCCGGAAATGCTGGAAGAGCTGAAAAATATTCGCCAGCAGCAGACGGCGATGGACCGCGAAGAGAACGAGCTGGGTGTCTCCTGTATTGCCGCTCCGGTGTTTGATATTCAGCAGCGGGTGCCGTATGCGGTATCCGTGTCCCTGCCGACGGCGAAACTTCAGCAGATTGGGGTGAAAAAACTGATGGCCCCGGTGGTAGCCACCGCGAAAGCGATCTCCGCCGAGCTGGGTTTTCACGAGTAATTAAACGGGTAATGTGGGCACAAAAATTGTGCCGCTGTTGTTTTAACACTGCCACGACAGGGCGATCTCTCGTCGGGGAGGTATCCCCCATTTCTTCGCTAGAGACGGTGTGACAGGGCTAAGGCCCGTTTGAGCACGCCGGATCGGCAAAAGCCGCATCCATGCGGGCCTCGGCTCGCGCCATCCCTGGTTATCCAATCCTCAACGTCTCCAGCGCACTCAGCAGCGCATCGACCTTCGGCGTGAGCTGTTTTCTGCGTGGCCACACCACATACAGCGGCAGGCCCGGCACCGTCAGTTCCGGCAGGAATCCCACCAGCTCACCGCGTGCCAGTTGTTCTTCCATCAGCCAGGTCGCCATCTGTGCCACGCCCAGCCCGGCCATCACTGCTGAACGCTGCGCTTCGCCATCCCCCAGCGCCATCCGGTGTGGCACGGTGCGTGTGGTAATGCGGCCATCCGGCGAGGTGACATGCCACGGGCTGGTACTGCCGTCGATGCGGTCATACACAATCGCCCGGTGCTGCTCCAGCGCCTCTAACGACTGCGGTGTACCGTGCTGCGCCAGATAGTCAGGCGAGGCGCAAAAGATCAACTGCTCGCAGCCGAGATAACGCACCGCCAGCGAAGGGGGATAACTGCCTGGCCCGCCGATGCGTACCGCGACATCCACGCCCTCTTCAAACAAGTCAACAAAACGGTCCGAGAACGACAGGTTAAGCTGCATGTCCGGGTGCTGCTGGCAGAAGTGATTGAGCAGCGGCATGACATGCAGCCGGCCAAAGGTATGGGGGACGGCAACGCGCAGACGGCCCACAGGAATGGTACGCTGAGCCGCCAGCACCGATTCGGCTTCGCTCAGCTCCCCCAGCACGCGGGTACAGGTGTCGTAATAGGCCTGCCCGGCATCGGTCAGTGCCAGGCTGCGGGTGGTGCGCTCAAACAGCCGTGAACCGAGGCGCGCTTCCAGCCGTGCCACGCTTTTACTTACGGCAGAACTGGTCAGATGCAGCCGTTCGGCGGCGGCGGTAAAACTGCCGCTCTCCACCGTGGCAACAAAGGCGGTGATGCCTTTCAGGCGATCTTCAGATGAGGCCATTCGTTCCTCCTGTTCATGAATACTGTGAATTTATACCTGAGATGAGAATTTAATTCTCTATTAAGCTGGAGGCATTACTGAACAGGAGAGAAATTATGCAACAACGAGCTTTGATTGTCGGCGTCAGCGGCGTCACCGGAAGTGCCCTGGCAGAACGCCTTCTGGCGCAGGGTTGGCAGGTTTATGGGTTATCACGCGGCCGCACGCCGGTCACCGCCGGGGTCACTTCGCTGACCGCCGATTTGACGGACAGCGCATCCGTCCAGGCCGCACTGAAAGAGGTGGTGGTCGATAAGGTGTTCTTCAGCGCCTGGGCACGTCAGGAAAATGAGAAAGAGAATATCCGCGTCAACGGTGGCATGGTGCGTCATGTCCTGGATGCACTGGGCGACACCCTGAAAGGGGGCCATGTGGCGCTGATCACCGGGCTGAAGCACTACCTGGGTCCGTTTGATGCCTACGGTAAAGGCAGTGTGCCGGTGACCCCGTTCCGTGAGGAGCAGGGACGTCAGCCGGTAGAGAACTTCTACTACGCGCAGGAAGATGAAGTCTTTGCCGCCGCAGAAAAATATGGCTGCACCTGGAGCGTTCATCGCCCGCATACGGTGATTGGTTTCGCGGTGGGTAATGCCATGAATATGGGGCAGACGCTGGCGGTGTACGCCACGTTGTGTAAAGCGAGCGGTCAGCCGTTTGTCTTCCCGGGTTCACAGGCGCAGTGGCAGGGCGTTAGCGATATGACGGATGCCCGCCTGCTGGCCGACCAGCTGATTTGGGCCGCCACCACGCCTTCGGCGCAAAACCAGGACTACAATGTGGTCAACGGTGATGTGTTCCGCTGGCAGTGGATGTGGGGCGAAATCGCCGGATACTTTGGTCTTGAAGCCGCGCCATTCAACGGCGAGCAGCCGCTGGAAGGACGTATGAACGACGCCGCTCAGCAGTGGCAGGAGATTGCCCAACAGCACAACCTGAAAGAGAGCGACGTCACCAAGCTGGCCTCCTGGTGGCATACCGATGCCGATCTCGGTCGCCCGATGGAAGTGTTTACCGACGTCAGCAAAAGCCGCAAAGCCGGGTTCAATGGGTATCAGCCAACGCGCGAAGCCTTCTTTGAGCTGTTTGACCGGCTGAAAGCAGAGCAGTTAATCCCACGCTAACAGGCAACGGTTGTTTCCTCCGGGAAACAATCATGGCTTTTTGATGTTTATTGTTGCGCTAAAAACTGGCTGTGGCAGGATGGTTTCAACGGGTGATTACCCACTTAATTTGAACCGAATCTGAACGCAAAGGTGCTGTTATGAACGATAAAGTGGTTAACTGGAATGGTGGCTTACAGCCGGAAGCCGTGAAGATCCTGTCTGCTAACGGCGGCATGATCGTCTGCCCGACCAAAGTGGGCTACATCATCATGACGTCTGATGCCAAAGGTCTGGAGCGCAAGTTTGACGCCAAGCAGCGTAACCGTAACAAGCCAGGCGTGGTGCTGTGTGGTTCTCTGGAACAGCTGAAAGAACTGGCCCAGTTAAACCCTGAAATCGAAGCGCTGTATCAGCAGCACTGGGACCAGGATGTTCTGCTGGGCTGCATCCTGCCGTGGAAAGAAGAAGCGGTGGCACGTATCCCGGATGACGGTTCTAAAGAGCTGATGATGGACCGCCGCCAGACCAGCTGCTTTGTGATTAAGTTTGGCGTACCTGGCGAGAATCTGGCGAAAGAGCTGTGGGAAAACCACGGTAAATTCTCCTTCGCCAGCTCCGCGAACCCATCAGGTAAAGGAAACCGTGGCCTGGTAGAAGGCATTGGCGAGCGCATCGAAGCGCATGCAGACCTGATTATTGCTGCCAACGACTACGTGAAATCCATCCAGCCAAACGAGTCTGAAAAGACTCGCTACGAGCAGGGTGTGATGGTCGCGATGGTTGACGATAACGGCAAACTGGTGCCAGAGCAGAAAGGCGAGCGTAACATCACGCCATGCCCGGTGCTGATCCGTAAAGGTCTGGATGTGGATAAGATTATGTCGATCATGTCTGACATCTTTACTACCTGGGATTACCGTCACGGCAACTATTATTAATTTTACCCGTCATAATTGACGCTACAGCAGCGTTGGCTTCATGTGCTCACCCCGGTCACTTACTCCAGTAAGCTCCCGGGGATTCACGCATTCGCCGCCTTGCTATAACGCCAATTATTTAGGGTAATTTATCCGTCATAATTGACGCTACAGCAGCGTTGGCTTCATGTGCTCACCCCGGTCACTTACTCCAGTAAGCTCCCGGGGATTAACACATTCGCCGCCTTGCTATAACGCCAATTATTTAGGGTAATTTATCCGTCATACTTGACGCTACAGCAGCGTTGGCGGCGCTCACTTACCCCAGTCACATAGTTATCTATGCTCCTGGGGATAAGCAAGCTTGCCGCCTTGCTGTAACGCCAATTATTTAGGGTAAAATAATATCCTCGGTATATTCTATTGCTTTCCGTCTGCTATTGTTATTTCTTTAACGCCTTCTGCAAATCCTCAATAAACAGTCTCACGCGCGGTGAAATAAAATTATCACTTTTCACCAGAACGTATGACTTATAAATATCCATTTCCCAGTCGGGTAATAACTGCACCAGTTCCCCACGGGAAACCGCTTCCTGTGCAATATAATTAGGCAGATAGGCGATGCCGGTTTGTGCCACGGCTGAGTTTAATAAAGCGATGCTGTTATTAGCGCGAAAACGGCTGCGGACTTCAATGTCTTTCTTCTGCTTCTCTTTACGGAACGGTAATGAAATCGTATGGGCCGGGCCACGAAAAAGAATAAAGTCATGGCGCGGCAGATCGTCCGGGCTGGCAATAGGAGCGATATTTTTCAGGTAATCCGGGGCGGCATACAGCCCCCAGGCGATGTCCATCAGCGGACGATAATGGCGGTGGTCGGGTAATTCGCGCGTGATGGCAATGGCGATATCACAGCCATCATCCTCCAGATTGACCGCGCGATCGGTCAGGTCGAGATCGACACTGACGTGGATATTGCTGGCGACAAAACTGTTCAGCGCCGGAACAATACACTGACAGCCAAAGGTGACCGGGGCCACCACACGCAGGCTGCCGGTCGGCTCTTCGTGGAACTGGCGGATAAAAAGATCGGCGCTTTTCACCTCATGCAGGATGCGGTAACAGTAGTGATAGTACGTCATCCCGACTTCGGTGACCTGAATCCGCCGGGTGGTGCGTTGCAACAGTTTTGCCCCGAGGCGCACTTCCAGCGCCGAGATCTCTTTACTCACCGAGGATTTTGCCAGCCCCAGCGCTTTCGCGGCTTCGGTATAGCTTAACGTTTCCACCACTTTGGCAAAAATAATCATCCCGTGCAGGTTTTCAAAATCGCTCATTATTATCCCGGATTGTTCTGAGGCGGAAACAATAGAGGATATTAGCATATTCCCCGTTTACCGCGCAGAGAAAAACGGTAAGGTGATTAAAATTTATTTACTTTCAATGGCCGAAATATCACGCAGAGATAAATAGCATGGGGCAGACAATCAGTCAGAAAATACTCGCTCGTGCCAGCGGGCGGGAAACCGTTACGCCTGGAGAAATAGTCTGGGCAAAAGTGGATATATTAATGTCGCACGATCCCTGTACGCCGGGTGTCGCCTGCGTATTTAAAAAAGAATTTGGTGAACAGGCGAAAATATGGGATGCCGACCGTTTTATTCTGATTCCGGATCACTTTGTTTATTCGGCTGACCCGCAGGCTAATCACAATATTCGTGTGATGCGCGAGTTCGCTCAGGAGCAGAAAATTAAATACTTCTACGATGTTGGTACGCCACAGTATAAGGGCGTTTGCCATATTGGCCTGGCCGAAGGTGGGCATACCCGGCCCGGTGAGGTGTTACTCGGCACCGATTCCCATACGGTTACCGCCGGAGCTTTTGGTTGTTTTGCTGTCGGGCTGGGCATCACCGATGCGGCCTATGCGCTGGGGACCGGCGAAATCCCACTGAAAGTGCCCACCACCATCCGGGTTAACTATCACGGCACGCTGCCGGCGCATGTGCAGGCAAAAGACCTGATCCTGGCGCTGCTGGCTGAGCTGACGGTGGAAGGCGCAACCTATGAAGCGATTGAGTTCGGCGGCAGTGTCATTGATGCCCTGTCGGTGGAAGAGCGTATGACGATGTGCAATATGGTCGTGGAGTGCGGTGGAAAGAACGGCATTATGGTGCCGAACGCAGCCACGCTGGCTTATCTGGCGGAACGCACCGATATCCCCTTTAGTGTGGTGACGGCCGATGCGGATGCGGACTATAGCCGGGTGGTCGAGTTCGATGTGACGTCCATGCAGCCGCTGGTGGCAAAACCGCACTCACCGGATAACGTGGTGTCGATTGATACGCTGAAAAATGTCGCCATCTCTCAGGCCTATATTGGTTCCTGTACGGGCGGCAAGCTGGCGGACTTTGTCGCTGCTGCACAGGTGATGAAGGGGCGTAAAGTAGCGATCCCGACCTTTGCCGTTCCGGCCACTAAAGAGGTGTTTCATCGCCTGATCACCACGCAAATTGCGGGGCAGTCGGTGTATCAGATCCTCACCGATGCCGGCGTGCAGCTGTCGTCAGAAGCGGGCTGCGCGGCCTGTTGCGGCGGCCCTGCCGATACCTTTGGTCGCGTGCATCAGCCGATTTCAGTGATCTCCACCACCAACCGTAACTTTGTTGGCCGCATGGGGCACAAGCGCGCCACTATCTATCTGGCCTCCCCTTATGCTGTGGCGGCGGCGGCGGTGACCGGCATGATCACCAACCCTGTTGAATTCGGAGTGTAAGCATGGAATCGATCATCAGCGGCGCGGTATACGTGCTGGGCGACAATATTGATACCGACCAGATTCTGACTGCCGAGTATCTCAAAGTGAATCCTTCGACGCCGGAGGGCTATGCCCAGCTGGCCTCACTGGCGATGTGCGGTCTGCCGGAAGGCGCACTACCGTTTATCGATGTGCAGAGTGGGCGCTCGGCTTACCCGATTATTGTGGCGGGGAAAAATTTTGGCTGTGGTTCATCGCGTGAGCATGCCGTGATGGCGCTGGGGGCCGCCGGGGTGCAGGCCGTGATTGCCCGGTCTTATGCGCGCATCTTTTTCCGCAACTGTGTCGCGACCGGAGAGTTGCTGCCCGTTGCGACCACCGCAGCGCTGTATCAGCAGCTGCAAACTGGCGACCGGGTGAGTATTGATACCTGCAGTCAGACGGTGACCGTGCTGGCAACGGGCGAACAGCTGGCGATTGATCCGGTGGGGGAGCTGGCGAATATCATTGATGCGGGCGGGTTGTTTGCCTATGCGCGCGCCAGTGGGCGCATTCGTACAGGGTAACGGAGCAGAGCAACGGGCGAAGCCTGCACAGCGGCTTCACCCGGGAGCTGGCAGGATTATTTCGCTGAAATCGCCAGCGCGCCACCGGCAAAGACAAACAGGCTGCCGGTAGAACGGTTGAGGATGCGCAGACGACGTGCATTGGAGAACACCCCTGACAGGCGGCGTCCGGCGCAGGCATAGCTGAACATAATGCTGAGATCCAGCACCGCCCAGGTGATGGCCAGCGTGGCAAACTGCGCAGCATGTGGCTGGCTGGCATCAACAAAGTTCGGGAACAGTGCCGCGAAGAACAGCAGATCTTTCGGGTTACTGATACCGACCATAAAGCCTTTGCGGAACAGGCGTAATGCGCCCGGCGCCTCTTCCAGCTCCACGGCATTCACCGCAGCAGGCTCGCTGTTATCACGCCAGGCCGCAATGCCCAGCCAGATCAGATACGCGGCACCGACCACTTTTAGCACGGTAAAGGCCGTGGTAGACGCCGCCAGGATGGCACCCAGCCCCAGCGCAGAAGCGGTCATCAGCATCATGGCGGCCAGCACGCCGCCCGTCACCGTTGCCAGTGCCTGTTTACGGCCATAGCGCAGTCCGTGGGTCATGCTGATCAGGGCCGAAGGGCCGGGGATGGCAATCAGTGCGGCAATCACACCGGTATACGCCAGCCAGAGTTGAAGCGTCATTACATAATCCTTTCTGGTTATCACCCTCAGCCTGAGGGCGCCGGGTCTGTTCTTTTCGTCAAATTACGAAGGTGCAATAGTTTATTTTCCCGGCAATGAGAAGTAAATCACAGTCGGGAAATATTCCTGTGACGAGGCCTGTCAGCGATTCAGTACAAGCTCCCCGAACCCCGGGTTTCAGGCGAAAGCGGCCGTTGAGTGGGATAAACACCGCAACGGCCTCCAGCCGATCTATCCACTGCGTGCGAGCCTGTGCAGTCACCGTGGATAAAGCATTTTCCATCAGGGCTCTCTCTGGGTATTGTCTGAATTAGACAAAAAATGCCCCCATACTTAACTTTTACAAGCCCGTAACATTGCAGCGCGGGCTCAACAGGCACAGCCACACGTCATGGGTAAGCGGAAAAATACGCTAATCTTCTGTAAGCGTTGAAGAATACTGTTAAAAACGCCAGAGAAATCATTTTTGCCTTTTTTTGCCACCAGCGTCGTTAAGCTGCTGTAATTTCGCGATTAATGAACACTATTTTAAAAAATAAATAGGCAGTCAGAAATGAAGGGGAAAACGGCAATTTTCATTTTTATTGTCAATGAATTTGGCTTATTTTTCTTTCTGTTTATTTTTTGAAATATTTCTTCATTAAGAGTAATGGAAACATCGGGTTGCGTGCTGAGACTACGGTACTATAATAAGTCTCTTAATCCACCAGCGACTTTGCCATAATATTTAGGCATCAGGAGGTTCTTATCACTTTCAACCAAAATGAAGCGATGATTGACAATAACCCTACTGAATATGAAGCCTGGTACGATGATTATGAGGCTGGGCCTGATTCCGCGGTCGAGCCTCAGCCGGAGCCGATCCGTGGGCTACCCGCGTCCGATATTCTCACCCCTTCAGACCGCTATCAGGAGCTGTTCGAAGTGGTGCAGATGTCGCGTATTTTTTCCGACAGTAAAACCTTTGCTGACTGTGCGCCAAGGTTTGAACCGGAACGTATTCTCTTTCGTTATTATATGGCGCGTGAGCGGGATGATTTTAACCTGCTGGAATTCGTGCTGGAAAATTTCGAGCTGCCACGTGTCCATGACAGCCGCTATGTTTCCGACCCGGAAAACAGCATCGAACAACATATTGATGCGCTGTGGCCGGTATTAACCCGCCAGCCGGAAAAGCATTGCGAGTTTTCATCGCTGCTGCCGCTGCCGAAACCCTATGTGGTGCCGGGCGGGCGATTTGGTGAAACCTACTACTGGGATTCCTATTTCAGCATGCTGGGCTTTGCCGCCGCCGGGCGTGGCGATCTGATGCATAACATGGCCGACAACTTTGCGTGGATGATTGATAAATACGGCCATATTCCTAACGGTAACCGTACTTATTACCTCAGCCGTTCGCAGCCGCCGGTGTTTGCCATGATGGTGGAGTTGTTCGAAAAGAATGATATCCATGAAGCACAGCATTACCTGCCGCAGTTGAAAAGCGAGTATGCGTTCTGGATGGATGGCCAGGACGATCTCTCCCCGAATCAGGCGTATCGCCACGTGGTGATGCTGCCCGATGGTTCGGTGCTGAACCGTTACTGGGATGACCGTGATACGCCGCGTGACGAGTCCTGGCTGGAAGACGTGGAAACGGCACGCCAGTCATCGCGTCCGTCCAGCGAAGTGTACCGTGACCTGCGTGCCGGCGCGGCATCCGGTTGGGACTTTACCTCGCGCTGGCTGGCTGAGCCAGGCCGTCTGGAAAGCATCCAGACCACCAGTATTGTGCCGATCGACCTGAATGCGTTCCTCTACAAGCTGGAAACCACCATCGCCCGATTGTCGGCCAGCAAAGGCGAGCAGGAGACCGCAGACCGCTACCAGCAGCTGGCGCTGCGTCGCCGTGAGGTCGTAGATAAGTATCTGTGGGAAGAGGAAACCGGCCTGTACCGGGATTACAACTGGCGTGAAGGGGAGAAAGCCGCGTTCTCCGCCGCGGCGGTCACCCCGGTGTATGTGGGAATGTCCAGCTATGAGCAGGCCACGCGTACGGCGAAAGCGGTGCGTGACTATCTTCTGGCACCGGGCGGTATGCTGTGCAGCATGGAAGTGACCGGTGAGCAGTGGGACAGCCCGAACGGCTGGGCACCCATGCAGTGGCTGGCGGTAAAAGGCTTCAGCAGTTATGGCGAAGAAGAGCTGGCGAAGGAGATTGCCACCCGTTGGCTGACGACCGTCGATACCACCTGGCAGCAGCATCACAAGCTGGTGGAGAAATACAACATCAGCGGTGATGCCGCGCTGCTCGGTGGCGGTGGCGAATACCCGTTGCAGGACGGCTTCGGCTGGACTAACGGTGTGACGCGCCGTCTGCTTGAGTTGTACCCACGCAGCTGAGATCAGAGGGTGGCCGCCCGGCCACCCTCATCGACGTTTACCCGACAACACCTCGTATTATAAAACTGGCTTATTAACCCCCGCCTGCCATAAGACAAAAGCCTTATTTCTCCATGAAAAATCATGCTATTACTTGGGGATAACCCGCATGATGATCCCGGAGATCCTGAAATGAAAAAACTGACCCTGACCGCGCTGGCTTTGCTGGCGGGGTTTAGTGCTTCTGCCCTGGCCGCAGAAGAGCTGCGTTTTGGCGTTGACCCGACGTTCCCCCCCTTTGAATCCAAGGCTGCTGACGGATCGTTGCAGGGATTTGATATTGATATGGGTAACGCCATCTGCCAGCAGATGAAAGTGAAATGTGTCTGGGTACAGACCGGTTATGACGGCATTATTCCGGCATTACAGGCGCGCAAGTTTGATGCCATCCTGTCAGCCATGGCGATGACTGAAAAACGTCGTGAGCAGGTGGCGTTCACCGACATGCTCTATAACACCCCGAGCGCGTTGCTGACACGTAAAGACAGCAAGCTGATGCCGGAACTGGCATCGCTGAAAGGCAAGACCGTTGGCGTGGCGCAGGGCACCACGCAGGAAGGCTTTGCGAAAAGCGTCTGGGGCAGCCAGGGTGTTCAGGTGGTGAGCTATCCAAACCAGTCGGAAATTTATCCGGACCTGGCGTCAGGGCGTCTTGATGCCACTTTCACCAGTGCAGCAGCGGCTGAGTCCGGCTTCCTGAAAACGCCGCAGGGTGCGGAGTATCATATCGCCGGGAAACCGCTGTATGACCCAAAATACTTCGGTGAAGGTGTCGGGATCGGCTTGCGTAAAGATGACGGTGCGCGCATTGCCAAAATTAATGAAGCGATGGCTGAACTGCACAAAAATGGCACCTACGATCGTCTGGCGAAGCAGTATTTCAGCTTTGATGTTTATCACCGCCCGGAGTAAGCGATGACGTTAACGACACTGCCTGACTTTCGCCAGCAGCGCGCACGCTTTCTGGCAGCAGTGGGGGCGCTGGGAGGCGCTGTTACCTGCTACCCACACCCGCTGAGCGGCCCGCAGGGCGAGCCGCTGTCGACCGATGTGGCGGTGATTGGCCGCGCGGATGCCCCGCAGGTGATGCTGGTGGTTTCTGGCACCCACGGCGTGGAAGGGTATTACGGCTCCGACAGCCAGATCGCCTGGCTGGAAGCGCTGGATGGCAGCACCCTGCCGCAGGATGTCGCGCTGGTGCTGGTGCATCTGATCAATCCGTGGGGTACCGCCTGGCTGCGGCGGGTGAATGAAGACAACGCCGACCTGAACCGTAACTTTATCGACTTCTCGGGAGCGGTACCGCCCAATCCGGCGTACCCGGCGCTGCACAGTATTTATACCTGCCGTGACCTGGACGGATCAGAGCGTGCGGCAGCCGATGTGCAGATGGCACTGAAGTGCGCGGAGATCGGCTGGGGTGGCGTAAAACGTATTGTGGAAGCCGGGCAGTATCAGTTTGCTGACGGCATCTTTTACGGCGGCAGCGAGGCCAGCTGGTCTCAGCAGATCCTGCGGCAGATTATCGCCAATCATCTGCAAATGGCACGGCGTATTATCAGCTTCGATCTGCATACCGGGGCCGGGGCTTACGGCCATCCCATGCTGCTGGCGATTGCGCAGCGCCCTTACCCGGCGCTCGATGAAGCGAAACGTCTGTTTGGCGAGTGGCTGACGGTGATCATCACCGGGGACAGTGGGGAGAGTGACACCGGTGTGACCGCCACAGCCACCGGTTATTTGTCACAGTTTATGCTGGATCAGCTGCCGGAGACTGAACTGCTTCAACTGGTGGTGGAGTGCGGAACTTACGACGGTCGTGATATGCACCGTCGCGTGCGCGACGACCACTGGCTGCATCTGTACGGTGACCTGGACAGCGAGCAGGCATTACAGGTGAAACAGCAGCTGTTTGAAGGGTTTTACCCGGCCGATCCGGACTGGCGGGCGCTGGTTGCACTGCGCACCCGACAGATTTTCCAGCGCGGCTGGGAAGCATTACAGCAGTGAGATCACAGGCGCCCGTAGAAGGTCATGCGGGCGCTTTCTGACAACGACACATCCGGCTGGGCATTGTACGCCAGCACCACCAGCATACGTGTCGTATCTCCTTCCGTTGGCGTCACGCGGTGCAGGGCATTCCGCCCCCTGAACAGCACCAGATCCCCCGGCTCAATGGCCAGTTTCTCTACCGGATGCTCACCGTCCAGCACGGCACCCACACCGCTGTAGTTCATCTCTCCGGCTTCCGCATTACGCAGATGGCTGACGTATTCAAATACGCCGCCCGCTTCGGGTTTCTGAATCAGCAGTGTGATAGCGAAGGAGGAGTTGTCAAAGTGCCAGCCCAGCTCCTGCCCGGCATGTGCATAGTGCAGGTTAATCGACGACAGGTTGTCGGCATACGGGAACAACTGTTGCTCTTGCAGCACGCCGCATAGAAACGCCTTGAACGCGTCCGAGTCGTACAACGTACGCAGGGCCGAGGCCGCCGGGATCTCTTCATCGGTAATACAGCCTTTCGAGGAAACCACCTGGCGGTTACGCGGGTGATCGGCGGCAAAGGCATCGTCCGGTTTCTGCAAATAGACGTTATGCTGGCTGCTGGCATAAAACGCCAGATGCTGGTTATCGTCCCCTTCCTGCTTGATTGCGGCCAGCGCGGCAGGGGTTAAAAAACCTCGCAGTACCAGCGCGCCGCTGGCAGCTAGCTGCTGCTGGCATGTTGCTGTGTAACCGGCATCGGTAATCGGGTGAGCACTCAGGTTAAGCAGGGAAGCAAGAGGATTCATCAGGGTCTCGTTGGCAGAAAAGCAGGTTATTCACTGTACGATGCCGTTGCGCGCTCTACTACTGATTTCTCGGACTTTTTAGCGATAAAAACCCAAGAGAATTATCCCTTTAGTTATTATTGTTGCAGTGGTTATCAGAAGCATTCATCTTATTGTCATCCGGTCCGTAACAAGGGAATGAAAAAATGAAAATACGGTTATTCGACGATCATGAAGCCCTGAGCCAGCAGGCCGCGGCAGATATTTTTACTGAGCTGAATCAGGGAGGACGTTGTAATTTCGCCCCGACAGGCGGTTCATCGCCGCTGCGGCTGTATCAGCATCTGGTCGCACGGTTACAGGCAGAAAACGCCGGACAGCAGGTACACTATTATCTGCAGGATGATGTTCCGCTGCGCGGTCGTGAGCAGCAGCCAGGGGTGATTTATCAGCATATTGACCGACATCTGCTGACCCCGGCGGGCATCCCGCCACAACGCATCCATCCGTTAACCCTGGCCAACGTTGCGCAGCAGGATGCCGCGATTGCCGCTGACGGCGGGCTGGATCTGCTGCTGCTGGGGGTGGGGCAGGATGGACATATTGCCGCGAACCTGCCGGGCACGCCGTTCGACACGCTGACGCGTGAAATTGAGGTCGATCGCTGCCACGGTGTACTGATGGCGGCTTTAGTGCAGGAAGTGGGATCGGAGGAAAATGTTCCCGACAGCTACCTGAGCTTTGGCATTCACACCATTATGCAGGCGAGGCATATCAGGGTGCTGATCAACGGTGAGAATAAAGCCGAGATAGTCCGGCGGATGCTGATGGAGCCCCCCGTGGAAGCGTTGCCTGCTTCTGTATTGCAGCGCCATGCCAACTGCACGCTCTATCTCGACGCGGCCGCCGCACGCCTGCTGGATGCAGACTGGCTGGCGGCGCATATCACCCACTAAATCAGCGCGTTTCCTGACTGAGATCGAGAAGATCACTTTGATCCAGCAAAGATTGCAGTGGGGCGAACAGCGGCTGCGGTAGCGCCGTCTTATCGAACCACTGCCAGCCTTCACATTTGTGCGGTTCACAGCGTTCGGGTGTGCCGCTGGCATGCCAGGCGAGCATAAAAAGCGTGACGTAATGTTTCTGCTCTGAACAGAAAATGTTATTAGTGAAGGGCCCCTGAACACATTCCCCCAGAGAAAGTCCGGTTTCTTCAGCCACTTCTCGCTGCGCGCATTGCTGTGGCGTTTCCCCAAACTCCAGATGACCTCCAGGCGTTGCCCATTCGCCTGCGCCGTGGCTGCCCAGACGTTTACCTAATAATACTTTGCCATCACGGAAGAGTAATACTCCGACGCCGATACGCGGCTGTGTCATTTTAATCTCCTGACTACGACGTATTTTCACCGACTGAAACTGTATTAATCCACAGCGGTAAAAAATCCAAATTCGTTACGCCAGCTTAACTATCTGGCGCTTTTACATGCCATATACAAGTCCATTCGAATGGTGTGATGATAATCACAGTTGTCCAAATGGAGAGTGACAAATGTTAACACGAAGGAAGCTTTTAGGTAGCGGTGCCGCCTTGTTGGGGTTTGCGGTGCTCAGGCCCACCCTGTCCTGGGCGGCCGTTCCCGCCGCAGGCAGTGACAGTGCTGCGTTTTATCACACCTCATTACTTGTTACCGCACGTTCGCACCTGAGTCCGCTGGTGGCACAGCGTGCGCTTTACTGCCTGAACGCGGAGGACGGCGATTTTCCTCAGCAACTGCAACGGCTTTGGTCTGGTTGTCAGGCGGCCGCCATCACTCACGCTGACCAGCTCAACGGCCATTCTCTGATGCAGGGGAGTACCGGGGCAACGATCAAGAAAATCATCTCCGCCTGGTACCTCGGGTTTACCGGTACGCCCGTGCCACTGCGTGCGGTGGATAACACCCGCTTTGTAACCTATACCGATGCGCTAATGTATGCCCCCACCCTGGATGCCACCGTTATACCCACTTATTCGCGCGGTAAGACTAATTACTGGACCCAGCCGCCGGCCACGATCGCCAACGACTAACTCTTTTCTTTATGTGAGCATCCCCTATGAATCAACATTATGATGCCGATGTCATTGTCATCGGTTCCGGTGCGCTGGGCAGTAATGCCGCTACGCATCTCGCCCTAAAGGGAAAATCGGTCATTATCCTGGAGGCCGGTGAACGTATTCCACGGTGGAAAATCGTTGAAAATTTCCGTAACTCGTCGAAAAAAGGCAATTATAACTCGCCTTACCCTAATGAACCCTGGGCTCATCACTCTTACGATGAACAATATATTGAGAACACGGGTTCATTCGATTTCCGCCCTGGAATGCTGAAACTGGTGGGGGGAACCACCTGGCACTGGGCTGCTGCCTGTTGGCGCTATCTGCCGAACGATATGAAATTAAAAACCCTGTATGGCGTTGGGCGTGACTGGCCAATGGACTATGACGCACTTGAACCCTGGTACCAAAAAGCGGAGGAGGCGCTGGGGGTATGCGGCAGCGATACAGATGATCAGAGCGGCCAGGGGGGAGCGGCCTTCCCTCCGCGTTCGCAGCCTTATCCTATGGAACCAGAGGGGGAAACCTATCTTTTTCAGCGTCTGAAAAGCCGTCTCTCTCCTGCCGGATACCACTTCATTCATGAGCCCAATGCCCGCGCCACGCGGCCCTATGATGCCCGCCCCGCATGCAGTGGTAACAACAACTGCATGCCTGTTTGTCCCATTGGGGCCATGTACAGCGGTGATACTCATGCCCGCCATGCAGAAGAGGCAGGAGCGAAGCTGATGACGGATGCCACCGCCTGGAAACTGGAAAAAGGCGCTGATGACAAAATTGTCGCCGTACATGTGCGCAGTTCAAAAGGGTTAGATACCCGCTTAACGGCAAAATATTTCGTGGTGGCGGCACATGGTCTGGAAACGGCAAAACTTTTGCTGATCTCGGATGTGGCCAACAGTTCCGATCAGGTAGGGCGTAATCTGATGGATCACACCGGAATGGGGATGCAGTTTCTGGCAGATGAACCGCTATGGCCCGGTCGTGGCGCGGTTCAGCAGGGCGGTATTTTTAACAACCGCGATGGAGACTTTCGCAAAAATCACTCGGCTATCAAGCATGCCATATCAAACAACGTGCCGAATATGGCCGTCGCGCAGCGGCTGATTGCCAAAGGCGTCATTGGCAAAATGCTGGATGAACAGATCCGCCATCAGGCTGCACGCTGGGTAGATATTTCTACGGTGTTTGAAATTTTACCGCATGAGACGAACACGGTTCGTGCCAGCACGACGCGTAAAGATGCGTTGGGGATCCCGATGCTGACGGTGCACTACGAAGTGGATGATTATGTCAAAGCGGCGAAGGCGGTGGTGGATAACGATTACCGCCGTTTCGCTAGCCTGATGGGGGGCGACGTTGTTGAGGACAATACGGGATGGCAAAACCGCGATCACCTGATGGGCACGGTGATTATGGGAGACAGCTCTCGTGACTCCGTGGTCAACCATGAGTGTCGGACGTGGGATCACAGCAACCTGTTTCTCGCCACGACAGGGGTCATTCCGGCTTCAGGCGTGATTAATCCGACGCTCACCGGCGTGGCATTAAGTCTTCGCGCCGCTGACATCATTGAGCGAGAGATCTGATCATGAAAATCTTGATGTACGTTCTGCTGCTGGCGGGTTCCTGGCAGGCAGTGGCCTCTGACGAGGTGATGATTGAGCGCGGTAAAACGATTGCCATCGCCGCTGACTGCGCTGCCTGTCACCGTCAGGCCACCAAAAATGGTGCGCCTTTTGCCGGTGGCTATGCCATTGATTCCCCGATGGGACGTATTATTGCCAGCAATATTACGCCGTCCAGACAGTTCGGTATTGGCGGCTACACTGAGCAACAGTTTGCTGACGCGTTGCGAAAAGGTCAGGCTGCCGACGGAAGTTACCTGTATCCCGCCATGCCTTACACTGCCTTTCAGGGGATGACTGACGACGATATTCACGCCCTGTATCTCTATTTTATGCAGGGTGTTAAACCTGTCGATCGGGCGCCTGAGGAACAAACCGCGCTCAGTTTCCCGTTTAATCTTCGCCAGCTGATGTGGGGCTGGAATCTTCTTTACCTCAATACTCAACAGGGTGAAAAGCAGGCGGAGCTGTCGGATAAACTCAACCGTGGGCGCTATCTGGTGGACGTGCTGGCGCATTGCAGCACCTGTCATACGCCGCGCAATATGGCCATGGCAGAAGACCAGAGCCGCTATCTTGCTGGCAGTCCGCTGGGCGGCTGGTATGCGCCGAATATCACCTCCGATCCTTCGGGGTTGGCGGACTGGAGTCAGAGCGATATTGCCACCTACCTGAAAACGGGCCATGTGACCGGGAAAGGGCAGGCGGCCGGGCCGATGGCGGAAGCCGTTGAGCACAGTTTCCGCTACATGTCGGATGACGATCTGCAGGCGATTGCCGCCTGGATTAAGCAGGTTCCCGCGATCCAAAGCGCGCAGGCGGTGGACAGTACCAGGCCAGCGCCTGAGGACATTAATCAGGTGATTAAAGGTCAGGGCGATCAGGCATCGCTGGCGAACAGCTCAACCACCGATGGTGCAGCGTTGTACAGTGGCGCTTGTGCAAGCTGTCACGGCCGCGAAGGCAAGGGAACAGGTGATAACTTCTACCCTTCGCTCAGGCAAAACAGCGCAGTATCTGCCGTTTCTCCGGGTAATTTAGTGATGACCATTGTGGAGGGCATTCATCGCCATGGCAGCGATGCCGATGTGGCTATGCCAGGCTTTGCCAGCCAAATGAATGATGCGCAGATTGCCGCTGTCAGCCGCTATGTACGCGACCAGTTCGCGGGGATTGTGAGCCCGTTAACGGCAGAGGATGTGCATAATCTGCGCGGCGGTGGGGACCCCCCGTTTATCATCCGTTACGTGAACTGGCTGATGGCTGGCGGCGTGATAGTGTTGCTGCTGGTGGTGTTCGGCCTGTTACGTTTGCGCAGGCGATGAGTCTGTCGGGCAGGCCTTAAACGGCCCGCCCGATTTTTTAGCGTAGATTTTCTCTCCCGGTATCAGCGGTTTTTGCGCTTAACGGAACAGTTTCTGGACAAACTCCGCGTAGGCCGGTCGCCAGACATCCATTTCGTGCCCCAGCTTCGGCCAGGCGTGATAATCGAACTTCACCCCTTTCTCTTCAAGCGTTTGCTTCAGCCCGGCGATATCTTTACCGGTAATGGTGTCATTCTCGCCGACCACAACGGTAAAGTTTTTCAACTGACGGTTAATCTGATCCGGTTTTTCCAGCTGTGCCGCCACCTTGTCATTCGGAACAGTGGTAGTGCTCACACCGCTGAGAGTCGCCAGCGCACTGAAACTGTCCAGATGACTGAGACCCGACACCAGCGCCTGATATCCTCCCTGCGACAGGCCCGCCAGTGCGCGTCCGTTCGCATCATGACGGACATTAAAGCGCTGGTTTATCAGCGGGATAATATCGTGGATCAGTTCACGGTCAGCCGCCGCCGCATTCAGCGGGTAGAACAGCTTACGGCGCTCCTGCGGCACGTACGCTTCCGGCGTGGTGGTGGCGGTATCGGTTTCGGTATCCGGGATCACCACCAGCATCGGTTTGATTTTTCCCTCTGCCAGCAGGTTATCCATCATTTCCGGCACACGGCCCTGATCGATGGCCGAGCGCAGACTGTCACCAAAGCCGTGATAGAAATAGAGCACCGGTAGCGGGGCGCCTTTTCCGTCGTAACCCGGCGGTGTCCAGACCGCGACCTGACGCTCGCGCTTCAGCTGGGGTGAGTGATAAGTCAGCGTACGCAGTTCACCATGAGGCACATTGCGCACGTCGAGAATGCTGCCCGGCACCAGGATCAGGCTGGTGTTCACCTGGCGCTGGGGTTTGGCATACGCCGTACCGGTATCGATACTGCGGAAACCATCAACACTGAAGAAGTACTCATACAGATTCGGTGCCTGCACCGCTGAGCGGAAACTCCAGATCCCGCTGGCGTCCTTCACCATCGGATGCGAGACATAGCTATCCGGCGTGGCCCCGGTAAACACCGAGACTTTTTGCGCCTGCGGTGCGAACAACCGGAAGGTGATGCTGTGGTCAGCATTCACCTGAGTCACGTACTGATTCACCGCCCGATCCTGCGGCGGGAATACAGGGAAATCAGCGGGCAGCGTCGCGGAAAAGGCCGGGAGCGATGCCCCCAGTACCAGGCCTGAGAGCAGCAGTGCAACGGCAGACTTCTTCATCAGTTACTTCCTTATCGGTTAAGAAAATCAGGGGCAGATTACCACCAGACTTCCGCCTGAACGCCCAGCGTGAACTGATCGTTTTTGCTGTCCTGGAAGCTGTAATTTGACAGCTCATTATCCAGTACATGCAAATACGTACCGTAGAAACGGATCTCCGGGCGTGAGTTCAGGATGCTGGTATCGACTTTCAGCGCGTGATACAGCGTCGTTTTATAGCCAGATTCTTTCAGATTCTCACCTGACTGCGTTTTGTTGGTCTGAGTAAACCAGCCCAGTTCCACACCGGTCTGATTGTAGCTGTCCCAGATCCAGGCCGGGCGCACCACGGTACGCAGGCTTTCGAAATCGCTGTGTGAACCACTTTCGTAGCTGTAGACATCGTTACCGCGTGAGTAGACCAGCGCATTCGCCATAATGATCTTATCGCTCAGGTACATTTCACCCTGGGAGATGGCGCGGAACGCGGTGCCGTTAGTGTGGTCGCCATAATAGTAGCCGTTATAGCTGACATTGGAGCTTGCACCGTTGTAATTGGCGAAGCTGCTGGCGAAGGAGTTGTTACCGGCCTGCAGGCTGAAGTCGTTAAAGCCTTTGTTGTAGAGCTGCTGGCGCACGATGGCGGTGGCCAGCCATGCGTCTTTCAGCGTATAGAAGCTGTTGCTGTCTTCATTGTTTTTCTGCTCGTCGGTTTTATTCGCCATCGAATATTTACCCATCATGGTCAGCGTTGCGCTATCCCACAGTGGCAGATCTTTGTAGCGGACCTCGACAGAGTTGGTATTCATTTGCGTCTTATTGGCGAGATCGCGCGAGTAAACGTCGATATCTTCACGGGTCAGTGACAGATCAACCTTGCCCGGTCCGGCCGCCAGGTTTTCAATACCTACGCCGCCGCCGACGTCGGTGCGCACGCTTTTCCAGTCGAGCATCTGGATTTCATAGACCGGTAGGGTATGTTTACCCACCCAGAAGTCAGCTTCGGGCGCAAACGGCAGGAAACCTTTGGTGGTCAGGTAGATATCGGAGAACTGCAGCAGGTTTTCATTGCCGGTGTTGTCGCCAAACCAGCCGGAACCATACTGCTGGCTGACGTTACCATCCAGTTTGACAATGGCTTCGGCGGTTTTTCCATTCTGGTTATACACGCGCTGTTTCAGCAGTAAGTCAAACCAGCCGCTGTGCTCATTACCAAAGCGCCCGACGGAGCCGATAGCATAGGACTGTGGGGAGCCGTTGTTGCCGGTTGCCCAGCCGCTGCGCAGGTAGCCGGAGTAGGTGAAGCCGATATCATCTTTCACATACTGGCTGATGTCTTTCAGGGTGACTGGCTGGCTGCTTTCGCCACCGGCAGAAGTGCTGGCGACGTCAACCGTAGAGCTGGCGCTAACCGCGACAGGGGCGGCATTCGGCGTGCTGGCGGGCGCCGCACGTTTAGCCATAGCGGGCTGTTCATGCTGTGCTTTATATTCGCTGAATTCCGTTTGGGTTCGCTGTAACTCTTTTTCCAGTAATTCCAGACGCTGTTCCAGCGTTAATTTAGCGGCAAGAACATGGTTTGGAAACAGTGCAGAAGTAATAAGAACGGCTATTATTTTTAATGAGTGTGTTTTCATTTTTTAGTTTCCCAGGTGTTGCATGATAAATAAAAGGCATGCGGAATCCCTGCCAGTCGTACCGCTAACGGGCATAAAATTGAGAGTGGGTGCGAATGCAGACAACACTCTTTAAATCAACGATTTGTTTTTATTTTTTTTCTTTTCTGAATACCATTCCTCTTGTATTTTCTTGCTGCCAACTTTTCTGAAGGCAAAAAAAAACCTGAATAGCTTTTCTTTCCGCTTTTTCAGCAAAAAGAAAAACCCTTCAGGTTTTGCCTGCCAGCCCGTTAGCGGGCAAACAGTAACAATCCAGAGTGTTTGTTAACGAAATACGGTATGAAATATTTCGTAATAAGAAGATTCTGTCTCAATTATGGCTGCGGCTGCAATGATATTTTCATTCTCTGTCTACAATCTGTGATGAAACTAACACTTAGCTACCGGAGCCATCGCTATCCTTCCTGTGGGATGGTGAACAGGACACTCAGGAGAGCCGCAATGAGTCACAGAGTTATCAGCGCAGACCGTATTCGTGACCGCTTTTCCAAAGCGATGTCGGCGATGTATCAAAAGGAAGTTCCTCAATATGGCACGCTGTTGCAGCTGGTGCGCGAGGTGAATCAGCAGGCATTGGCGCAGCATCCTGGCGCATTGAATGCAGATCAGTGGCCCCAGGAAGTGAATCGCCTGAGCGTGGAACGCCACGGCGCCATTCGCGTGGGAACGGCGCAGGAGTTGGCTACGCTGCGACAGCTGTTTGCCGTGATGGGGATGTCGGCGGTGGGGTATTACGATCTCACGGCGGCCGGGGTGCCGGTGCACTCCACCGCGTTTCGCCCGGTGACGGAAGAGGCACTGCAAATCAATCCGTTTCGCGTGTTTACCTCACTGCTACGGCTGGAGTTGATTGAGGATCCGGCGTTGCGCCAGCAGGTGAGTGAGATTCTGGCCCGGCGCGATATCTTCACGTCGCGGCTACGCGAATTGCTGACGCGATGGCAGCAGCAGGGCGGTCTGGACGATGCGCAGGCGGACGAATTTGTGCAGGAAGCGCTGGAAACTTTCCGCTGGCATCATCAGGCTTCGGTCGACCTCCGTACCTATAACACGTTGCTGGCACAGCATCGTCTGATCGCCGATGTGGTGTGTTTCCGTGGGCCGCATATCAACCATCTGACGCCGCGCACGCTGGATATCGACCTTGTACAGCAGCTGATGCCGGAATATGGCATCACGCCGAAAGAGACCATCGAAGGCCCGCCTGCACGACATTGTCCGATCCTGCTGCGGCAAACCAGTTTTAAAGCGCTGAATGAAGCGATTGATTTTACCGACCAGACGGCGGGTACGCATACTGCCCGTTTTGGGGAAATTGAGCAGCGCGGCGTGGCGCTGACGCGCAAGGGTCGCGAGCTGTATGATCGCCTGCTGCGTGAAGCCTCAGCGGAAAAACACGGGGATAACGACAGTCATCAGCGTCATTTGAGCGCGGTATTTAACGCCTTCCCGGATGATGCTGACCAGTTGCGTCAGCAGCAGCTGGCTTTTTACCGTTATCGTCGTCATCCGGAAATAGCCGCATTACCGGGTGACGATCTGGAGAGCCAGATTGCCCGGGGTGCGGTCATTGCCGAACCGATTATCTACGAAGATTTTCTACCGGTCAGTGCGGCCGGGATTTTTCAGTCGAATCTGGGGAGCGACACGAGCAGTATCAGCAGCGGTAACCCCAGCCAGGCGGCGTTTGAGCAGGCGCTGGGGGCTCAGGTGCTCGATGAGTTTACGCTGTATCAGCAAGTACAGCAGGATTCCCTCGATCGCCTGTTCCTGTAGGGCCTGACCCTCTGTTTCGGTCAGCCCACCCTGTGGTGGAAATATTCGGCAGGGGGCGACCGGAAAAAGGGGCTTTCCATCAAGGATCCCCACAAATGTTTTCTGGCTGAATGCACAGCACACGGGCTGGGGCCAGTTTGAGCACGCCGGATCGGCAAAAGACGCATCCATGCGGGCCTCGGCACGCGGCGTCCTGCCGCGTGACGTCCGGCTTACCTCAAACTGGCCCCATCCCCTAAACATTCGTTCCCGCTGTGGGTTTTAAAAACAGCCACGCAAATGCCAGCAGGTGAAGGAGGAAGGGCTGATTGCAGCAGGCTGCCGGCCAGGGAAGGCCGGCCGCCAGGCCACAGGGACGTGTTTATGCCGGTGCAGCAAGCAGCCCTTCCTCCGGGAACCGGTTAACCGGCTGCCCGCAATGACGCCCTGGTCATTTTTCTGGGATCTCTCAAGGGCGCCCCCTGCGTTTAACCGATCTGACCGCTTAACACGCGTTCAATCACGTTCAGCGCGCCTTCATGGTTGTTACTCTCGGTGTGATATCGCGCCACCTGCTTCACGGCGGGTTGCGCATTCGCCATCGCAAAGCCATAACCGGCATGCGCCACCATCTCAATATCGTTACCGCTGTCACCGACGGCCACCACTTCATTGTCGGCAATCTGCCACTGACGTTGCAGTAGCGCCAATCCGTGCGCTTTGTGGATGCCAGGAATGATCAGGTCAACAAACCCGAAGCCGCTGGAAACCGGTGTGACGATGCCATCGAGCGCATGGCCGATATGTGCCATCAGTTCCGGGATTTTTTCATCGGCCAGATTCAGTGAGAACTTGAAGATGGTGTCATTGAGCGCGCTGAAATCATCGCGCAGTTCCAGGCGGTGATAGTGCTGCGACATCAGTGTTACCAGTGATTCGGGTGCGCTGTTGAGCATATAGGCGCTGCGCGGCCCGCAGACCACGGTATGGGCGTAAGGCAGCCTGGCCAGCACCGCCAGCACTTTTTCCAGATGCGCTTCACTTAACTCGCCACAGAACAAGGTCTTACCACAGTCGACAATATTGGCACCGTTTTCGGAGACAAAAGCGATCTCATCCCGTATTTCCGGGAAGAAGCTGATGAGCTGGTAATACTGGTTGCCGCTGGCGACCACAAACTTGATGTTCTGCTTTTTCAGTTGCTGGTATTGCGCTAAAAATCGCGCTTTGTTGTAGGTTTTGTTGTCATCGAGGAAGGTGCCGTCCATATCCACAGCAATCATTTTAATCATCGGGTCCCCTGAGTAAAAAAGGTAAAATACTGCCTTATCATCGGTGGAAAGACTGAAGGTAAAAAGAGGCAGCTTTTTTCCGTGCGTTCCCCTTTTATTTGTGTGCTTGCTGAGGCTGAGCCGTTATTGGGTTATTTATCCCCTGTCTGGTGCTTTTTGTACTGTTACTGGATGCTGTTAGCGATGAAAGTACCTGTAAGGGGAAAAACCTACCTCGAAAAGAGGCAGTGATTTTCGACGGGCATCAGATTGTGATCCGCACGCTGCTTACATAATATGAAAGGAAAGGATTACTGATGAAAGTAATCACAGACGGAGAGGGTCCCTATGAAACAGCGTCACCGGCGTATTCTCGATCGGGTGGAAGAGAAGGGAAAGGTCAGCATTAATGAGCTGGCGCAGATTAACGGTGTCTCTGGCGTGACGATCCGCAAAGACCTGGCTGAACTGGAAAGCCTGCATTATCTCAGCCGTGCTCACGGTTATGCGGTGTCACTTAACGATCTCTCTGAGCGTGTCAGCAGTAACTTTTCCACCAAAGAAGCCATGGCAAAGCGGGCGCTGGCGCTATTGTCAGAAGGGGACACGCTGTTTATTGAAGCCGGTAGCAGCAATGCACATTTTGCCCGGGAGATTGGCCGTTCAGGCCTGGATGTCACTGTGGTAACCCCTTGTGTTTATGTCGCTAACGAGCTGAAAAACTGCCATCAGGATGTGGTGTTGATAGGCGGGGTGCTGCAAAAGCGCAGCGAATGCCTGGTCGGGCCGCTGACCCACCTGTGTATCAACAACATCAATTTCAACAAGGTGTTTATCGGTATTGATGGCTACAACCCGGATTATGGCTTTACGGGGCGTGACATTATGCGCGCTGAAAACATCCGGCTGGCGATAGAGAAGCGGGTGCAGAATTACGTGATTGCCGAATCGGGCAAGTTCGGCAAGTTGTTCCCGTATAACGTGGCGAAGCACAGCGATATCGATACGGTGATCACTGACGCCGGGCTGCTGCTAAACTTTGAAAACGCCCTCGTGCAACAGGGGGTGAGGGTGCTGAAGGCCTGATAGCGCTTTCATATTCGCGCTGCTTTGTTACGTTATTTCCCGCCTGGTGAAAGGTCACTTTCACCAATCGCAATACACCACAACCATTAGCACCTAACTAACTGTTTTAAAACTGTTTGTTTTGGTTTTTTATTGTTTTCTTCTGCCTTGATAAGCGTGACGGCGATCAAATTTCATCGGGAATATTTCATTTATCGTACTGCGAAAGCAAAAACAGTTTCATATGAAACTTCTCAGCGTGATCTCCCGGAGGATGTGATGGAATTCTATTTAGATACGGCAGAAGTGGCAGTGGTGAAGCGCCTGGCAGCAGTGCTGCCGATAAAGGGTGTGACCACCAATCCCAGTATTGTCGCTCGCAGTAAGCGCCCGCTCAGCAGCGTGTTGCAGGAGCTGGTGACGATTCTGCCTGCCGACAGCACGCTGTTCGCTCAGGTGATTGCGCATGAGGCATCCGCCATGGTGGATGAGGCGTTACAGTTGCGCGAAATCGTGCCGTCGCTGGTGGTAAAGGTGCCAGTAACCCACCAGGGCCTGACCGCAATTAAATTACTGACGCAGCAGAATATCCCGACGCTGGGCACGGCAGTATACGGAGCCGGGCAGGGCTTTTACGCGGCGCTGGCCGGGGCCAGCTACATTGCTCCCTATGTTAACCGTATTGATGCGCAGGGCGGCGACGGCATTGCGCTGGTCAGGGAGCTGCAAACCTTGCTGGGCCTCCATTGCCCACAGAGCAAAGTGCTGGCCGCCAGCTTCCGTACGCCGCGCCAGGTGCTGGACTGTATGCTCGCCGGGTGTCAGGCGATCACCGTCGATCCGGATGTGGCGGAACTGTTCCTGCTTGATCCGGCGGTGGACAGCGCACTGCAGCGTTTTGACCACGACTGGTCATCGGCCTACGGTAGCCTGACGCTGTCATAAATGACCTGCTGAAGACACCCGTGCGATGCAGCCTGGTGTGTATTACCCGCAGTGGGATGACTTCTACAAAAAACTCGCTGACCGAAACTCAGGGTCAGCCATTACGGATTTATGCTTGTCTTGTTTTATGGGCAGACTTCATCAGGCGGCGGGCATTCATCCGCACGATAAAACTGCCCGCTCCGGCCAGTGTCAGCAGGGCGACCACGCCCGGCCAGCCCGCCTTTTCCAGCAACAGACTGCCCAGCGCCGAACCGACCGCCATACCGATAAATACCCCGGTAAACATCAGCGCATTCAGGCGGCTGCGGGCGGCGGGTTCCAGCCCGAAGATCAGCGTCTGATGGGAAACCAGCGTCGCCTGCACGCCAAAATCAAAGCCGATAGCCGAGATAACAATCAGCGCCAGCTGGGCGGAAACCGGCAGCAGCGGCAGTAAAAACAGGGCAGCAAAAGAGAGCGTGGCGAGGGCAGTGCTGAACTGCGTAACCAGCGCCGGGCCGCGGCGGTCGGCCATCATTCCCGCCAGCGGTGCCGCCATTGCGCCTGCGGCACCCGCCAGGCCAAACGCCCCTGCCGTGGCGCTGCCCAGGCCATAACGGCTGTGCAGCATCACCGCCAGTGTCGACCAGAACGCGCTGAAACCGACAGAGAGCAACCCCTGCGCCAGCGTGGCGCGGCGCAGCTCACCGTGGTGCATCCACAGGTGGCGCATTGATGCCAACAGCGCCGGGTAACCCAGCGAGGTGCTGGGGGCGATATGCGGCAGGCGACGCCACAGCACCAGGGTAATCATCAGCACCAGCAGGGCGGCGAGCACAAACATGACGCGCCAGCCGAAGTACTGCGCCACCAGCCCGCTCACCACTCTGGACAGCAAAATGCCAAGCAGCAGCCCGGTCATCACCGTGCCCACCGTTTTACCGCGCTGCGACTCCGGCGACAGGCTGGCAGAGGCAGGGACGATGTCCTGTGCCATTGTCGCGGTGATGCCAATCGCCAGGCTGGCGGCCAGCAGCACCATCATATTGCCGGCGGCGGCGCTGAGCAGCAGGGCCAGCGTCAGCAACATACCTTTGAGAGTGATAATGGTGCGGCGATCGTGGCGATCCCCCAGTGGCGCCAGCAGCAGGATGCCGAGGGCATAACCCATTTGCGTCAACGTCGGCACCAGGCCGCTGGTGGTGACGCTGGCATGAAGCTGGCGCGATAAAATTTCCAGCATCGGCTGGCTGTAGTAGATGGATGCCACGCTAAAGCCAGCGCCGCTGGCCAGCATCAGCACGGTGGGGCCGGAGAGTGGCTGCGGTAAAGAAGCGGTGTGAGTCGACATGGTGAACAGCCTGTGTGTCAGTGAAGTTGGCGCTATTATTATGCGCCAGTGCGTTAGAGGGTAGTCGCCTGCCTGGTAGAACTGTTATACGATGGGCGTATGAACATATCTCAATTTCCCGGCGTTGACCGTATAGAACTGATGCAGACTTTTGTGCGCATTGTGGAAGCCGGCAATCTGTCGGCGGCCGCGGCACGTCTGGGGACCAGCCAGCCCACCGTCAGTCGCCGCCTGCAAACCCTGGAAAAACTGCTGGGGCTGAAGCTATTGCAGCGCACCACGCACGTGATGAAGCTCACGGAAGATGGCGAACGCTGTTACGCCCATGCCAGAACGTTGCTGGAAAGCTGGCAGGGCATTGAGGACGATCTGCGCGGCGTAACGGAAGAGCCGCAGGGCGTGCTGCGTGTGCTGGCCCCGCATGCCTTTGGCCAGGACCAGATGATTGGGCCTTTGCAGCGCTACTTACAACGCTACCCTCAGATGACCGTCGAGTGGATGCTCAGCGATCGGCACCCGGACTTTATTGCCGAAGGCATTGATTGTGCGGTGCACGTCGGTCCGGTGACGGAACCCTCGGTGGTGGCCCTGCTGGTGGCCGAAGTGCCGCGCATTGTGATTGGTGCACCGTCGCTGCTGCCTTCGGGGGAGCTGCCCCGGCATCCGCAACAGTTGCAGGATCTGCCCTGGCTGGCGCTCAGCACTTTTTACCGTCACAGCGTGTCGCTGACGCAGCTTCCGAGTGGGGAGAACCAGCGTTTTGATATCCGGCCACGTCTGCTGACCGACAGTCTGTATGCGCTGCGCAATGCCGTACTGGCAGGAATGGGGGTGGGTATTGCATCGTCATGGGTGGTACAGGAGGATATTGCCCGTGGGGACTTGCTGCATCTGGCTCCACAGTGGCAGGCCGCTGCGTTGCCGGTGTATCTGGTCTATCCGCATGCCCGTTACTATCCGGCACGATTGCGGATGTTTCTGGCGATGATGCGCGAAGCGATGCCGGTCCTGTCGGGGACGCAGCACCCGGTGCGCTAAATAAAAAAGGCACTCCCGCCAGGAGAGTGCCTGTAGAGCGCGGGATCAGAAGCTGTAGCTGACGCCTGCCTGCCAGGTACGGTCACGACCGATCCAGCAGTTGTTGGTGTCGTAGCAGGTGAAGGTCTCTTTGTTGGTCAGGTTCTGCGCGCTGGCTTTCAGCGTCACCCCGGCCAGCTGCGGAGACACCGCCGCCATATTGTAAGACACGGCCATATCCCACAGCGTGGTGCCGCCCAGTTTCCCCTGATCGTTCGCCAGTGAAATTTCCATTGGGCCGACATAACGCGCCCCGGCACCGACGGTCAGGCCGCGTACTGCACCGCTGTCGACGGTGTAGTCACCCCACAGGTTGAAGGTGTTCTCCGCCACCTGAGTCGGGCGTTTACCCTGATACTTATCATCTTCCGTATTCAGCGCGTGGGTGTAGGCGTAGTTGGCGATGATATTAATATTCTCGGTCGGACGACTGATCACCGACAGCTCTGCGCCTTTTGACTCCACTTCCCCGGTCTGGCGATAGACTGCTGGCACGTTGGAATTCGACGTCAGCACATTTTTCTGGCGAATATTAAATACCGAGGCGGTCACCGTGGTGGCGTAATCGGCCAGCAGGTATTTCACCCCGCCTTCCAGCTGACGGCTGGTGGTCGGTTTGGCGGTGGTCAGGTTGCCCGTGGGTGAAACCGGTTTGAAGCCTTCGGAATAGCTGATAAACGGCGCAATGCCGTTATCAAAGGTGTAGAGCGCGCCGAGGCGTTTGGTCAGGCGGTGCTGATCAACCCAGGTTTTGGTGTTATTGGCAAAATAATCGGTATTGGTTGAGCGGTAGTCGTCGTAACGCAGTCCGGCGATCAGGCTCAGGTTGCCGTATTCGACCTGATCCTGGAAGTAGTAGCCGGTTTGATTAAAACTCAGGCGGTTAAGCTGCGCGGTGTTCAGGCCCAGCGCCGACTCATTGACCTGATTGTAATCCGGGTTGCTGATATCAATACCCGGTGAGGCGGCAGAAGCATATTTATAGTGGAAGTGGGAATCCATGCGCTGATAGTCCACACCCGCCAGCAGGTGGTGTTTCCAGTCGCCCAGATCCCACTGCTTCGTCACCTGGTTGTCGATGTTGAAACTTTTCAGATCTTCATCAGTGGTATAGGCAAAACGACCCAGTTGCGTGTTGCTGACCGCTGGATCGGTGATGCCGGTCGCGTAGATGCTTTGCTGATGCGTGTCGACGTCAAAGTAGCGTGCCTTCTGGGCGACGGCCCAGCCGTTATCGAACTCATGTTCAAAGCTGTAACCCAGCATCCACTGGCGCTGTTTAAAGCCGCTCCAGCGATCGCCCGCGTAGGCGCGGTGTGAGGAATCTAAGGCTTTCAGCGCGGCCAGCGGCATTGTATCCGACGGCGTCAGGCTGGGGATATCCTGGTACTGCGCATCAAATGTCAGGCGGGTTTTGTCCGAGGGTTGCCATGTCAGGGACGGTGCCACCAGATAGTTTTCGGATTTGGTGGTGCGCGGCTGGTCATCGCCGGCGCTGGCTTTACCGATAAAGCGGTAGCTCCAGTCGCTGTCGGCAATCGCCCCGGTGCTGTCGATATAGCCTTCGCGCAGTTTCCGGCTGCCGCTGTTAAAGCCGACCTCGGTTTTCTGTTCTTTCTGCGGTTTCTTGCTCTGAATATTCACCAGACCGCCCGGTGAACCGTTGCCGTACAGCACCGAGGCCGGGCCTTTCAGGATATCAACATGGTCGATAAGAATTGGGTCGATATTGGCTTTGGTATTTCCGGTGACGTTATACGGTAGCTGCAGCCCGTCGTAGAACGAGTTATCTACCGCAAAACCACGAATTTTATATTCGCTCATATACGAGGTGGCACCACGGGTTTCTGTGGAGACGCCCGGCGCATAGCGCAGAATTTCATTCAGTGAGTTGGCGTGGCGTGCGGCAATCTCTTTGCTGCCCACGGTGTTAATCACCTGCGGCGTTTTACTTTCCGGCACCGCCGATTTGGTGGCGCTGTTGGTGTAAGCGGGCAATGACGCTGCACCGGAATCCGACGCGCTAACCACCAGGGTTTTTTCGTCAGGGGGGGTGGCGGCGTGAGCGAAGGTGGCGCAGGTGCTGGCAATCAGCACAGAGAGCAGGCAGGGCTTGGTGTTAAACATAGATTCAGATGCCAATGAGAATGTTAAAGATAACGACAATTATTATCATTGGTAGTGACTATGCAATAACTTCCGAAAAATTAAATTTTTATCGTGAAATAACACCTACAAGCCGTAGTGTTTTTATGTGCAGATCTTCACGGCAATATAAAAATTTGTCTTTAGTTAGAACGTTACCTGCCTGTTACGTGCTTGAGGTGATGATACGCCTGGAATCTGTGGTTTTTAGGGGTGATTATATATTTAACAAGTAGTTAAATATGGCGCGAAAGCGCATTCAGACTCTGTGGTGATATTATGACAAGAAAGTTATGAAGCAGAAAAATAGTAGAATATTTAAAGTAAAGCGGGCATTAAGAGGGAGAGAATGTCCATAGAGGAAAATAAAAAAAGCAGCTATCACGATGATAGCTGCCTCGCTGAGCGCGTTGCGATTCATCAGCAGGCGATCGTGTCAGCGCATCATAAGAGTGGTATCTTTTCCCCCTTCTTTTTTGCTCCTTCAAGGTCAGTGGATGATTAAGCATCGTTATGCGGGTTGTTTTTTGTTCTCTCTTTTAATTTCTGGAATAAGTCATGCCGGGGTGATGATTACCTCTCCTGAAGGGGGCGTATTAACCTTTTCTCAGGCGAAAAAAGGGGAGCATTACGATGCCAACACATGGGGGAAAATCGTCTTCTCTACTAAAAATATGCAGGCAGACCTCAGCCAGGAGGACCGTTATTACACTGAAGACGGTTCTTCCCAGGTGTCCCCCTCCGGGCGTTATCTGATCGTCAACAGCATCTCTGGTGGGGAGTTGTGGCAGGAAGATGGTACGGTGACCTGGAGCGACCGCGCCTATTGCAGTGTGGTTGATATGAAGAATGGCTGCATCACCAGTGACTGGAGCGGTGAGGCGTGTGGTTACACGTGGGTCGGCGGCAAAGATATCCTCGCCAGTTCAGAAAAACCCAACGCAGACACGTTTAACTTTACCGCAATGCGCCCTAAGCTGCGTGAGTCGAAAGGGGATTTCGCCCTGATGGGAAATGCCCGGGTAATGAATATTATGCGTTGTGACGTGCCGGGGAAAGGTAATATTAATGACTACCAGCAACTGGCTACATTAAATAAATTATCGGCAAAGGCCGTTCGCAGCCAGATAGCCCATTACGTAAATAGCCTGACGGTGGCCGCATCGATAGAGTCCAAAGCCTTATTATTCACCCGTGCAGATGAACACAGTCAAACTAAGGCCTATTTGGTGGCGGGGGACGAAATAAAGATCATACAACGTTCACCTGATAATCAATGGGTGAATGTGGGTTACATCAATGCAAAAGGCTCTCCCCTTGTTGCCTGGATCAAGGCAGATACGCTAATAAAGTGAAGGTAAATGGTTCCAAAGGAGGAGAGTAACAATGTTACCCAGTAAGAAAGCCGTTAAAGAGAACGATGCCCGGTGGAGGGAGAAACTGAAACGTCGGGATAACCTGGCCGCCATCTTCTTCTTTGTTATCCCATTATGTTTATTTTTGACTGGCGGGCGCGATCTGGCCCGGCTGACGCCATTCTTGTGGCTGCTTTACTGTATTGCCTATCTCATCGTCTTTCGACGCTCATTACGGTTTTTTTCGACTGACGAGCTGCGTTTGATCGCAAGACACGGCAACAATCATCCTTTTTACGCGCTGTGCTGGATAATGGTGATAGGTGTCGGCCTGATGCTTATTGTGGCTATCGTGCAATTCCTCACTGCCTGATCTTGCAACGTCTCATATCTGTTCCTCCTGCCGTTAATCTCTCTGTTTAACACAGCCAAAAGGGCACTCATGCCCCAGGTTTTGGTGCTGATCCGTCATCTTATGACACAATATCTTGATATTAAAACCCTGTTATGAATAATCGATGGGGTATTTTTTGGGATATTTAATGGAATGATAGGATTTAACTTATAAAAGGAGTTTTCGTGAGCCTGTTTCCCAGAACACTGTCAGAATATGTAGCGATGACTATTTGCTTAGTAAGGGTTTCCGATTGTATATCAATAAGTGGTTCAAAAAATATTATTATTTTTGAGGAAGGAAGTGCATGCAGTTATTGTGGTGCGCTTGTCTGATTGTTCTTATTTAACACGATAATTTTTTTGAACTTTCTTAAATAGATAAATACATTTTCTCAACTCAGAAGCCCACTATGAACCCATTATCTGAACGTTATCTGAAAACCGGCGGTGACCCGACTATGCTGCCGGACTATATTTCCCTGAACGATGAAATGAGTAAGTTCGCTCATTCTGCACGGCCGGACGTGGACTGGACTCGGGTACAAAAATTGTGCCTGGCACTGTTTGAACGCAACGGTGTGGAATTACAGACAGCCGCCTGGTATACCCAGGTTCGCATGCAACTTGCCGGGTTATCCGGGTTGAACGAAGGCCTGGCGATCCTCGAGGCCCTGATTAGCCATAAGTGGGAAACGCTGTGGCCGAAGCAGGGACACGCGCGGGTGGACATCCTCAGTAGCCTGAGCCGACGTATCCAGCAACTGATGCGCACGCTTCCGATTAGCTACAGCGACCTTAACCTCAGTCAGTTGTACCAGGCCGAGCATCTGCTCGCGCGTCTGAATGAAGTATTGGATCGGCGGGAATTAAAACAGCTGAGTCAGTTTGATGTACTGGCCACGTTGATGCACAGCATTGCCATTCGGTTGGAAAACAGTGACGTGGCGGGAAAAAACAGTACGTCAGTCGCCGGAACTCCTCTGGCGAAGGGCACCAGTAGTACGGTGGCTAAGCTGGACGTGGTGTTACCCGAGCCGGTTGCAGAATCTCCAGTGCTGACACCGAAGGAAACTGAGGAACCCGTGAGATGGGTCTATGTGGCGCAGTCTAAGGCAGCGATGCAGATACCGTTTAACAATATGCCCTGGAAGCCCTTTGCGGCGGGGATGTGCGTCATGCTTGTGCTGGGCAGCGCGGTACAGCTGGGCTGGGATAAGGTATTTCCTCCGGCTCCGCTGTTGTTGCAGCTGGAAGCGTCCGTTATGCCTCTTGCTACCCCGTTATCGCCCGCTCAGCGTCAGGCTTTGCTTCAGAGTAAGCCGCAACTGGCGGAAAACTTTGTTGAGCAAACGCAGCAGCAGCTGGAGCGGGTAGAGGGCTACAGCCCTGACTGGTCTTTATCCTATGGCCAGGGGTTAATCAATCAGTTGCAGTCATTCAAGCCGCAAGATGAGGCTGCAAAAAAGCTGGTACAGAAATGGCAACAGCAGCTCAATGCGGCAGCGTTACCCGAAGATGTGATGAGCGGCTGGCATAAGGGCATGTCGCAGTTGCAGCAACTGAGTGCGAAGCTGAATACGCTCGACAGCGAGCGCGGGAAATACATTACGGTCAGCGAACTGAAGTCGGTGATATACACCGCAAGGCAGGCGTTTAACCGATCGATCCCGGTTGAAGAACAGCTGCGTCTTTACTCGGTCAGCTCTTCTGATATACAGAAACGGCAGACGGAAATGGCGTTGGAGCAGTTGCAGAAGCGTTACTTCTTGCTGAGTCAGGAAAAAGGAAAAGAGAGTCTGTAACCCAGAAAGCAAAAAACCCGCCACAGGCGGGTTCTTCTAAATATGGTGCCCGGACTCGGACAAAAACGCCGGGAGCGTTTTTGCATGGCGCTTCAGCGCCAGCCCCGGAGGGGCGAGTCTCATGGATGAGACGAGTAATCGAACGCAGTTCGATGGAGAGTCCGTAGCGCAGAAAGCAAAAAACCCGCCACAGGCGGGTTCTTCTAAATATGGTGCCCGGACTCGGAATCGAACCAAGGACACGGGGATTTTCAATCCCCTGCTCTACCGACTGAGCTATCCGGGCAACGGGGCGCATTAAACCGTAAAGGCCGTTCGGCGTCAACGGCTTTGTCATAAAAAAGTCGTAAAATCCTGCCGACTGCCTGCTTTTTACCCTGATACGGCAAAGTGCTTTAGCTTAACGCCCCATTTTTGCGGCACAAAGCAATGGTCAGTACGTCTTCTGCCAGGCGGCGGGCGTTTTCCACTTCCTGCACCTTGCGCTTCACCAGCAGACGGGACAGACAGCCCTCCAGAATCAACTCCATCTGATGTGCCACCAGCTCAGGATTATCGGTTTCCAGCTCGCTCAACAGGGCATGAGTATATTGCCAGGATGCCTGTTTTTGCAGTTCCGCAATTTCGTGGATCGGATGGTCCGGTTGCGGGTAGAAACTACAGGCGGCAATAAACAGACAGCCGGGATAGCGTTGATTATTGACGGCTTCTGCCAGCACCTGATAACGGGCCATCAGTTTTTTCTGCGGGCTGAGGCTGTCGTCCAGCAGCAGCTTACGTCGCCAGACTTCAATCTGCTGCCCGTGATAGCGTAGCGCGTCATACAGCAACGCATCGCGATCCGGCCAGAAGCGCTGAAGTTCTTGTTCGCTGCATCCCAATTCTTCCGCCATCATGGCAAGAGAAGTGGTGGCGGCGAGTCCGTTCAGCTCAAGGATGCCAAGAGCCTGTTCCAGTACCTGTTCACGCTGCACGTCCTTCTCCTCGTTTAGCTTTATCAAAATCTAGTGTCGTTTACTGTGCCAGTTTCTGCAAATGCGCCCGAAACGCCGCCGGTTTCATAAACCCGGTCACGCGTGAGCCCGGGATTTCATGGCCCTGTGCATCAAAGAAAAGCAGGGTGGGCAAGCCCAGGACATTCAGATGGTTCAGCAGGGCGCTGTCGCTGGCGTTACTGGCAGTGACATCTGCCTGCAATAACTGCATGTGGCCAAAGGCCGCCTGCACTTGCGGATCGCTGAAAGTGTATTTCTCAAATTCTTTGCAGGCCACGCACCAGTCGGCATACAGGTCGAGCATCGTGAGGTTGCCGCCCGCATTGCTTGTTAGCCGTTGATTGAGCTGCTCAACGCTACTGATTCGGGTAAACGTTAACTGTGGGCCCGCTTCCTGCTGGGCAGCACTGCCAAACGCCCAATCTTGCAAGGGACGGGCAACAATCAACATGATGCCTAACAGCAGAATTTGCAGCACGCGCAGCCAGCCACGCTGGCTTTTCAGGCTGCTGATAAACGCCCATCCGAAGAAGGCGACGGCCAGCAGGCTCCAGAGGCGCAATCCCCAGGTGTCGCCGACCACCCGCTCCAGCAGGAAGACCGGGAGAGCCAGGATCACAAAGCCAAAACCCTCTTTTACCGTCTGCATCCACGGGCCACTTTTCGGCAGCAGGCGGTTGCCGAACAGCGTAATGGCGACCAGCGGCAGACCCATACCCAGCGCATACAGATACAGCGTTCCGGCACCGGCCAGCATATTGCCACTCTGAGCGATGTACAGCAGGATAGCGCTCAGCGGGGCAGTGGTGCAGGGCGAGCAAATCAGCCCGGCCAGCGCACCCATCAGGAAGACGCCCGGCAGTGAGCCGCCCTGCTGACGGTTACTCCACAGCGTCAGACGGGTCTGCAATGAAGAGGGGAGTTGCAGGGTGAACAGGCCAAACATCGACAAGGCCAGCAGAATAAACAGCACAGAAAGTCCGATCAGCACGGCGGGTGCCTGAAGCGCGGCCTGGAAGCGTAGCCCGGCGGCCGCCACGACAATGCCCATCAGGGTGTAGGTCAGCGCCATGCCCTGTACATAGACCATCGCCAGCGCAAACAGGCGAGCCAGACTGTAGCGGCGATTGCCGCCGAGGATAATCCCCGAGATTAACGGATACATCGGCAGTACGCAGGGCGTGAACGCTACGCCAATGCCGATCAGCAGTGCCCACAGCGGTGAGAAGGGCAAGCTGTTGCTGCCGGACGTCTCTGAGGCAGTGGCAGGTACCGGTGTGGCTTCCGGCGTGCTATGCGCCGCCACTGCATCCAGCGGCACGGTGCGTGTCTCCGGCGGATAACAAAATCCCGCTGCGGCACACCCCTGATAGACCACCGTCATTTGCGCGCCTGCAGCGGCTTGCCTGAGGGTGAAAGGCAGCGTCAGGCTGTCCGGATAAATTTCCGTTTTGCCATAGAACTCGTCTTCATGCGGTTTGCCTGCGGGCAGACTCCACTCGGCGAGCGTCGCGCCCTGCACGCTGATCTTTATCTGCTGGCGATACAGGTAGTAGCCCGGTTTGATCTGCCAGTTGAGGGTGAGAATGTCGTTTTTTTGTGTGAAATCAAAAGCGAAGGCCTGATTGACCGTCACAAACTGGCTGTTGTTGTTGTGGCCGAACAGCGACGCGCTGGCGTTCACGCTGAACAGGCTGGCAAACAGCAGGAAAATAAAGGGGATAAGTCGCTGAGTCATAACGGGTCTTGCTCTCTCCATGTGGGACCGGCCGGACGGCAAAGGGAGATGATAGCATGGCACCGTGAGTTTCGGGGGGTCGGGCAGGTCGGCCTCTACAGGATCCAGGGGCCGATCATTTTTTCCGATCGGCCCGGGGAGAGATTAGAGAATAATGCCACCCAACAGGAAACCAAACGCCACCGACAGCACAATGGCCAGCGTGCCAGGGATCAGGAACGAGTGGTTAAACACAAAACGGCCGATACGCGTGGAGCCGGTATCGTCCATTTCCACCGCGGCCAGCAGCGTAGGGTAGGTCGGCAGCACAAAGAGAGCGGATACCGCCGCAAATGATGCCACCGCAGTGACCGGGGAAACACCCAGCATCAGGGCTGCCGGCATCAGCGCTTTGGTGGTTGCCGCCTGCGAGTAAAGCAGCGTTGAGGCAAAGAACAGGATCACAGCCAGCATCCATGGATAATCGTGCAGCAACTCACCTGCCACCTGCTGGATATCGCCGATGTGGGCTTTGACAAACGTATCCCCCAGCCAGGCAACGCCGAGTACGCAGACGCAGGCACTCATGCCGGATTTAAAGGTGCTGGCACTGAGAATTTCACCGGTATCAATCTTGCAGGTTAAGCAGATCAGCGCGGCAACGGTCAACATAAACACCACGATGGCTTCATTACGCGGCAGCACCGGGTTTTGAATCAGGCCAACCGCATCGCTGATCGCGGTGGCGTACAGTACCACGGCGACAATGCCGACCAGCAGCAACAGTACTGAGCGCCTGGCTCCCGGTTTTTCTTTAAACTTGCTGGCCCCACGCAGGGCCACTTCGCCTTTTGCCAGCCGGGCCTGATATACCGGATCATCCTTCAGCTCTTTACCAAGGAAGTTGGTGAGCAGCGCAGCGATAAAGATAGCCGCCATCGTGGAGGGGATCGCAACCGCCAGCAGCATCAGGTAGCTGATGCCTTTGGGTTCGAGGATGCCCGCCATAAACACCACGGCCGCTGAAATTGGCGAGGCGGTGATGGCAATCTGCGAAGAGACCACGGCAATCGACAGCGGACGGGAAGGGCGTATGCCCTGTTCTTTGGCCACCTCGGCAATCACCGGCAGCGTGGAGAACGCGGTGTGCCCGGTCCCCGCCAGCAGGGTCATCACATAAGTCACCAGCGGTGCCAGCAGGGTGATATAGCGCGGATGTTTACGCAACAGCCGCTCGGCCAGATTGACCAGATAATCCATCCCGCCAGCAACCTGCATCGCGGCGATAGCGGCAATAACGCCCATAATGATTTCGATAACGTCGAACGGGATGGCACCCGGTTTGATTTGAAATCCCAGGGTGAGAATCAGCACCCCGAGACCTCCGGCAAAGCCGATGCCGATCCCTCCCAGCCGGCTTCCCAGATAGATCGCGGCAAAGACGACGATAAGCTCAGGTAATAACATAAGGTGTTCCTTAATTTTTTTGCTAATAAACCGTTAAAATTTTGTGTGCTGTGAAAAGTAAAAAGGCACGGTGTTCGGGTGAACAACGTGCCTTAAAAAGTTAGATATCCGGTCTGTTATTGTTCGTTTTCATCGGTATAGCGTTTTGCTTTGTACACCGGGAACATCAGGTTCTGCGTAGAGAAAATATCATCCAGCTCGCTTTCGGTCAGTAAACCGCGCTCCAGTACCACTTCCCGCACGCTCTTACCGGTTTCGGCGCAGATCTTGCCGACGATATCGCCATTATGGTGGCCGATATACGGGTTGAGGTAGGTGACAATACCGATGGAATTAAACACGTAGGCTTCGCACACCGCTTTGTTGGCGGTAATGCCATCGACGCATTTTTCCAGCAGGTTGTAGCAGGCGTTGGTCAAAATATGAATGGACTCAAACATCGCCTGTCCGATGACCGGTTCCATCACGTTCAGCTGGAGCTGGCCCGCTTCAGAAGCCATCGTCACCGTAATATCGTTGCCGATGACCTTGAAGCACACCTGATTGACGACCTCAGGGACGACCGGGTTAACCTTGGCAGGCATGATTGAAGAGCCAGCCTGTAATTCCGGCAGGTTAATTTCGTTCAGGCCAGCGCGTGGGCCGGAGGAGAGCAGACGCAGGTCATTACAGATTTTCGACAGCTTAACCGCCAGGCGTTTCAGCGAACTGTGCACCATCACGTAGGCACCGCAGTCGGAGGTGGCTTCGATCAGGTCTTCTGCCGGCACGCAGGCCAGGCCGCTGACTTCTGCCAGCTTCTGTACGGCCAGCTGTTGATAGCCGTCCGGTGTATTCAGACGAGTACCAATGGCGGTCGCGCCCAGGTTGACTTCCAGCAGCAGTTCGGCGGTGCGCAGAATGCTGCGGATCTCTTCATTCAGCAGCACGTTAAAGGCATGGAATTCCTGGCCAAGTGTCATCGGCACGGCATCCTGAAGCTGGGTACGGCCCATTTTCAGGATGGTGTTAAATTCCACCGCTTTCCGCTGGAAGCCTTCACTCAGCTGGCCGATAGCGTCCAGCAGTTTCAAAATGGAGCTGTAAACCGCGATGCGGAACCCGGTTGGGTAGGCATCGTTGGTGGACTGGCATTTGTTTACGTGGTCATTCGGATTGAGGTACTGATACTCTCCTTTCTGATGCCCCATCAACTCGAGGCCAATATTGGCCAGCACTTCGTTGGTGTTCATGTTTACCGAGGTGCCAGCCCCCCCCTGGTAAACGTCGATCGGGAACTGATCCATACACCGGCCGTTGTTCAGCACTTCATCACAGGCACTGATAATGGTGTTTGCCACGTTGCGCGGGATAGTTTGTAGCTCTTTATTCGCCAGCGCCGCCGCTTTTTTAACCATGACCATACCGCGTACAAATTCAGGGATGTCACTGATTTTGTTGTTGCTGATATAGAAGTTTTCAATCGCACGCAGAGTATGAACACCGTAGTAAGCATCCGCGGGGACTTCACGCATACCTAACAGGTCTTCTTCGATACGAATGTTATTAGTCATGAGAACCTTCTTTAAAGGAATACCGGTAAAATCATCACAATTTAAGTGCCTGTTTCTGCGGTCGACATCCAGAGAATATCGGGCCGGAGAACGGCTGCCGCAAGATTTTATCTGTTTGCGTCACACCGAGCACGATCATATTCTGTCGTGATGCAAAAGCCTGAAGCCAGATCACTTAAACTGCCTGCCATATCAAACAGTTTCAATGATATGTGATCGTACTCACAATGAAAGGTGTCGCATCTATTTCAACATTTCCCGTTGAAAAAGGAGCTCCTCGCTCCCACCTTCTATACTATCGGTCACTACGATCGCCATTTTATGCCGCCGTGCACTCTGCAGGGGGGCCATTGATACAGGAGAATACGGTGCGCTGGTTACCGTTCTTAGTAATATTTGCCCTGGTATGGATCGAGATTTCTCTCTTCATTCAGGTTGCCCATGTGATGGGCGTGTTGATGACCATGCTACTGGTGATCTTCACTTCCTGCATTGGCATTTCTCTGGTGAAAAACCAGGGGATGAAAAACTTTATGCTGATGCAACAGAAGCTGAATGCGGGCGAAAGCCCGGCGGCAGAGATGATCAAGAGTGTCTCGCTGGTGCTGGCGGGTTTCCTGCTGTTACTGCCAGGCTTCTTTACTGACTTCATTGGTCTGCTGCTGCTGTTGCCTCCGGTACAAAAGCATCTGACGCTGAAGCTGATGCCGCATCTGAAAGTCTGGGGCGGTGGGGGCGCTGCGCCTGATAGCGGGTTTACCGTTGATGGTGAATACGAGCGTAAAGAATCGAATCTGATTGAGCATGACCGCAACGACGACAGGCGTTAATGTTTTGCCCGTCAATCACGGCGCTTTCCTGACGGGGCGCCGTTTTTTTTGCCTGCCGAACAGGATGTACAAAAAAACACCTAAAGAGGCAGTTAACAAAAAAAATTACTTCTGGCCCTTGAAAGGCCTCCTCGGCGGCCGCATCTCTTCCGTCACGAGGCCGGTAGCCAATGCAGCCCGGCTTTCATCCCAAAACTGATTGGACTTCTCAAAGGAGAGCTAACAATGAAAATTCGTCCATTGCACGATCGTGTTATCGTCAAGCGTAAAGAAGTTGAATCCAAATCTGCAGGTGGCATCGTGCTGACCGGTTCTGCGGCGGGTAAATCTACTCGTGGCGAAATCCTGGCTGTTGGCAACGGTCGCATCCTGGAAAATGGCGAAGTGAAGCCATTGGACGTGAAAGTAGGTGATGTGGTCATCTTCAGCGAAGGCTACGGCGCGAAAACTGAAAAAATCGACAACGAAGAAGTTCTGATCATCTCAGAAAACGACATTCTGGCGATTGTTGAAGCGTAATTAACGCGTAATTCACTGAACGTAACGAATTTAAGGAAAAAGATAAAATGGCAGCTAAAGACGTAAAATTCGGTAATGACGCGCGCGTAAAAATGCTGCGCGGTGTGAACGTACTGGCAGATGCAGTAAAAGTTACCCTGGGCCCGAAAGGCCGTAACGTGGTTCTGGATAAATCTTTTGGTGCACCGACCATCACGAAAGATGGTGTTTCTGTTGCGCGTGAAATCGAGCTGGAAGACAAGTTCGAAAACATGGGCGCTCAGATGGTGAAAGAAGTCGCTTCCAAAGCTAACGACGCTGCGGGTGACGGTACCACCACTGCTACCGTACTGGCACAGTCCATCATCACCGAAGGCCTGAAAGCCGTCGCTGCGGGTATGAACCCGATGGATCTGAAGCGCGGCATCGACCAGGCGGTTATCGCCGCGGTTGAAGAGCTGAAAAAACTGTCTGTGCCTTGCTCTGACTCTAAAGCGATTGCTCAGGTCGGTACCATCTCTGCTAACTCCGATGAAACCGTGGGCCAGTTAATTGCTCAGGCGATGGAAAAAGTGGGCAAAGAAGGCGTGATCACTGTTGAAGAAGGCACCGGTCTGCAAGACGAGCTGGACGTGGTTGAAGGTATGCAGTTTGACCGTGGCTACCTGTCCCCTTACTTCATCAACAAGCCAGAAACTGGCGCAGTTGAGCTGGAATCTCCATTCATCCTGCTGGCTGACAAAAAAATCTCCAACATCCGTGAAATGCTGCCAGTGCTGGAAGCCGTTGCGAAAGCCGGTAAACCACTGCTGATCATCGCTGAAGATGTTGAAGGCGAAGCGCTGGCAACGCTGGTGGTGAACACCATGCGCGGCATCGTGAAAGTGGCTGCGGTTAAAGCTCCTGGTTTCGGCGACCGTCGTAAAGCCATGCTGCAGGACATCGCTGTTCTGACCGGTGGTACCGTAATCTCAGAAGAGATCGGTATGGAACTGGAAAAAGCAGGTCTGGAAGATATGGGCCAGGCGAAACGCGTTGTGATCAACAAAGACACCACTATCATCATCGATGGTACCGGTGAAGAAGTGGCGATCAACGGCCGTGTGACTCAGATCCGTCAGCAGATCGAAGAAGCAACTTCTGATTACGATCGTGAAAAACTGCAGGAACGTGTCGCGAAACTGGCAGGCGGCGTTGCCGTTCTGAAAGTGGGCGCAGCGACTGAAGTTGAAATGAAAGAGAAGAAAGCACGCGTTGAAGATGCTCTGCACGCTACCCGTGCAGCAGTAGAAGAAGGCGTGGTTGCTGGTGGTGGTGTTGCACTGGTACGCGTGGCGTCTAAATTGTCTGAACTGCGTGGCCAGAACGAAGACCAGAACGTGGGTATCAAAGTTGCGCTGCGCGCAATGGAATCCCCACTGCGTCAGATCGTTGCTAACGCCGGTGAAGAGCCATCTGTTGTGACTAACAACGTGAAAGCAGGCGAAGGTAACTACGGTTACAACGCGCAGACCGAAGAGTACGGCGACATGATCGACTTCGGTATCCTGGACCCAACCAAAGTGACCCGTTCTGCTCTGCAGTACGCTGCTTCTGTTGCTGGCCTGATGATCACTACCGAATGTATGGTGACTGATCTGCCTAAAGGCGATGCGCCTGATTTAGGCGCAGGCGGCATGGGTGGTATGGGCGGCATGGGCGGAATGATGTAATCCCCCCGCGCTCCACTGCCCTTAGCGGTACGTGATGCAGAACGCCCCGTCAGTTTGCGCTGACGGGGCGTTTTTTATTGGCAGGTCACATCAAGCCTTTTGTACAGAGTACGATCGTCGTCGTCCTCATCATCGATGTGGTAATTGATGATGCACTCCTCTGTACTGCGCGCAATTTTTACCTGCATACTGGCCTGTTCTGCTGCATTACTGAGAAACGCCACGCCCTCATCTACAGCTTCTGTGACGAGCTCCCCATCCCGCCATAGCGTACTGCCTTTCGGTAACATTTGGCCATTTGCAAGCCTGACGGTGAGCAGCAATCGCGTGCCGGAGAGCACTGCTATCTTCACTTTTTTTACCGTGCCTCGTGCCAGATGCAGCGTGCGGTGACCATTAATCACATCGATATTTTTAGGCAGTTTATCCACATCGATGTTCAGCGAACTATCCTGCCATGGCGGTATCGCCGGGAGGACTGCCTTTCCACGCCAGTCCGTCCACGCGATCCCGCCCGGTGTGATGATCGGGATCCCTGCCACAGGACGACTGAGTGCCAGCAGACCAAAGGTATCTGATACCGGATTGTTGCTGAAACCCACGCCATAAGGGTAAAGAATGACTGCACCCTGACCGCTCACGCTATAGTTGCTGTTGTGCTGGGTGTCCTGCTGGGCATTAAGACTAAGGCGGGTATAGCGCAGATCGTTGTTGAGCGAGCCCTGGATCGAGCGGTTATGATCGCTGTTGGTTTGTTCCAGAGCCAGGTTGTAATCACTGTAGTCTGAAAGTGACGCACTGACTTCACTACCCAACACATCACGATGATTATAAGCGCGGTAGTAGTGCCGAAAATGCGTCTCCCCCAGCGACCAGTTAACATTCAACGAGATATTTTTATTTTTCTGCTTTCCGCCACTGCCCTGTGACGCACTCAATGACAGCCGAAGATTCTTAGTGAAACGACGATTCCAGGACAGCATGGCATAGCGCCATAACTGATCATTCTGATAGCTGCGCGAGCGACTATAGCTCAGGGACAATGTGCCCAGCCATTGAGGAGACCAGTTAGCAGAGACGCTGAGTTCGTTATTTTGCTGGTCGTTGTGGTTGTTACTATTGCGCTGTTTTGCTTCATTCAACGTGATAAAACTCGGGCTATTTTTACTCATTCCCAGAGACAGGGAAAGATTCTGCGACAGGTTATGGCTACCCGAAAGCTGCAATTGAGCGCCGTTACTGCGGCGAGTATCGTTCTGTTCCACGATAGCCTGAAGTGAAATTGAGCTGCTGCCTGCAAGGATTTGCGGCACGCCGTTAAGCGAAATCGCAAGGGAATGGTAGCTTTTGCTGAGCAGCGCTCCACTGCGCAGTGACCACGAGGGGCCGGGTTGCCAGTTCTGATTTAGCGTCAAAATGGCCGGTGTAGCACTGTCCTGTGCCACTCTCTTTACACTGCCTATCGCCAGGCTGAAACCGGGGCTGCTGCCGCGATTAAAATGGGTAAGCTGGGTGACAGGAACCACAAAGTGCTGATTTTCCCCCTTATTTTCTACTACCGTGACATCAAGTGGGGCATTGAGGTTTTGTACTGGAATATTGTCCAGGTTGAACGGGCCTGCCGGCACCAGGGTGCTGTAAATGATTTGATCATACTGTCGCACTTCGACACGTGCTTGAGGGGTATTAGCAATGCCCTCAATATTGACGCCACTTCCTCCCACCCCCTGAGATAACACATCATCCGGTGAGAGCTGAAAGCCATTTAACGTATCCAGGGCGAATAGGGTATTTCTAACGTTAATTTCCCCTGCCTGTAGGGTCTTGTTCAGCTTACTAACATAGCGTTCCAGATAGGTGGAGTTAACCGTAGCCGTCAGGCCCTGTTTATCCTGTTGAACGTTTTGCTGACTGCGCAATATCCAGTTGGCCAGATTGATACCGCTATCCAACGCCAGCCAGCTGTAACGTTCCCGGTGGTCAGGGGAAAGATTCATACTGGAAAAGTAGTTGTAGTTAACGTGGATGGCACTGCCGCCGGATTCGCCCTCATGACGCTGGCTGACAAGCCATGAAGAGGGCACTACGATACTGAGCGACTGTGTTTCCTGCTGCCAGGCGAGACTAATCTGGCTATCACTGGCCGCCCATTCATAACATTTTTGAGATCGTGCGGCATCAGGAACGCTCAGGCCCAGTTCTTCAAACAGCTCTGGAGTGAAACAAATCGCCCCCTGGTGAGTGACCTGTAATTGGAATGAACCGATAAAATCACCGTTAAGGCTGATATCTATCACATTCAATCCGGCAGGGATCTTGCCCAACCGATCCAGCTTTTCCAGTGCACTCTGGTCCAGGCCGTGGCGTTTTAACGTTTCAACGTCCCAGTCTTCAGGCGAGGTTTCACCCGATAAAGAAGCGGAAGGTGTTTCGTTGGCGGTGGCATTAGAATTTAGCGCCACAAAAATCAGACTGGCGGGCAGTAAAAAAATGAGCTTCCACATTATTCCATTTCATTTGGTAATGAGTGCAGTAAATTTCCTTTTACCGCCGGGGTCAATGTGTCACCGACATTTCAACATTGCCGGTGTCGAAGCCATATTTCGACACGGTTTCAATACTGACCTTCTGCGTGCCAGTGAGCTGTGCGGCTTCTTTCACCATCACGGGCACCGTCTGCTGCGGCAGAACATAGGTTTTGGTCAGCAGTGCGTTTTTCCCCTGTGGAAGCAGCTTGATTTGTTGTGACAGCCTGACCACATAGGGACTGGGATTGTGTACCGTCAGCTTATTGCCGTTGAGGTTCCAGACCAGTGCTTTCCATGGATCGGCGCTCATGGCTAATCCTTGTGGATGAATAATCACTGGAATATTTTGGCGAATATTAACGTCAATTCTGTTTTCATCATTGCCTGTTTTCGGCCGGATGCCTTCGAAGGTGACACGCTTCAGATGCTCAACCTGGAGTGGGCGGTCGCTATTAAGAATAAAACGCACCAGCTGGGTTTTCCCGGCTTCCAGGCGCATGACGGGCTGAGTGGCATACAATTTGGGCTGCGGATCGTCAGGTAAATCGTGAATTTTGACATACAGCAGTTCTGTCTGATCGTCAGTATTGGTGACATTGATGCTGCCGCCGCCATCCTTTTCAAGAATAAACAGCATGGGGGTTTCTGGTTTCATGGTGGCGTAAGACGCTGCTGTCCAGGAGCAGCAGAGTAGAGCCAGTGTAGTCAGGGTAAAGGAGCGCATGGTACCTCTGTAACAAGAACGGAGTGCTACAGGTCGTAACACTCCGGTATTTAGGTGAAATTAATCTGGGATTACAGGTAAACCAGATCGTAAGTCGCTTCACCTTTGATATCGATTCTTTCAGAGGTTTTCAGCTTGGATGCCGGGGAAATAAACGGGGAGAATTCCAGCCCGATGGTATGGCTTTTACCCATAACAGGTGCATTGCTTTTATCCCCTGTTGTCCAGGAGTACATCTTTTGGCCGGTACCTGAAATAAGGCGGCTGGCGTTATCAAAAGTACTCCAGACGTTAGACCCCACAGGAGCAACGATGAAATTGCTCACGCCAACCTGGTCTACATTTGTGCTATCGGTGTCGAGCTTCACCATATAACCGCCGATTACCGCGCCGTCAGAGGTTGCTCCCAGGCTGAAAATTTCGGGCACCTGCATGCCCATATAGAAAACCTGGCCTGCTTTTTCTGCCACATCGGTGGGTTGGATGGCAACGGCTGTGGCGGATGGGCAGTCAATCCTAATTTGCAGTTTTGATACGGGTAGGATTGTGTCTTTCGTCAGGTTCAGATTATCGGCTATCAGTTTTCCTAACTTAATGCTCGTTGAACCGACACCTTTACCAATATCGCATGACGCAGGAATAATCATGCCATCAACTTTTACAGTTAACTGTGATTGGCCTGCATTGGCCATGCCCGATGTTGCGATAGCGGCCAACAGAGACAGGCCCAGCGCGGTCTTTTTAAAATTCATGTGTGTATAGTCCTTATACGTTTTATTCATGAAGAAAATACTCTCCTGTGAGAGTAAGGGGAACGCTTAATACTTAATGCGGGTTTCCTTGAATTCCACTTTCACTTGGATATTCCCTTTTTAACCTAACATGCAGAAGGCAGGATTAAATGTCGCATGTGTGTTTTATTTAACGTTATCAAAGGTTGTCTGATGTATTTTGGAGGCTTATTTTTACATCTATTGATGTAGGGTTAACTAATTAAGTTAAAATAAAAATAGCAAATGAGATTTTTACAGATATACAATTTCAAACGTTGTCATTCCATCGATTTTTATTGCATCTGCCTGATTTAAATTGAAGATGAAAGGCTTCAGGATGATGTCAATATTAACCTGACGTGCGCTTCCTGGTGTTATCTGGCTACCCCAGGAGTAAATGTTTTCACCGGATGGAGTCAGCCTGAACTGCCCGGTGCGCCAGCTAACCCCTTCGTTATCTGAAACCAGCACGTTAGGTATAACTCTTCCGTCCATTCGCGAGTGTTCAGGGTCAATCAGGGCGAGGTAGCCACCAATTGCCTGTCCTTTATTTGTCAGGCCAAGGCTGAAAATATCACGCTGCTGTTCACCCGCCAGCTGAACGTTGCCGGCATTCGGGGCAATGTCTCTTGCGCGAAAAGCAAACGAAGTCGCTCCCTGACATTGAATCATCAAGCCTAATTTTTTTTCGGGCAGTAGCGTTCTGCCCGAATGGGAGCTGCCCTGACCAGCGGCCAGATTTAACTTAATGCTTCCTGCGCTATTCATGCCGATATCGCATGAGCCGGGCATAATCTCGCCCTGCAACTTTATGGTTGTTTGGGAGGATGCGAATATCTCATTAGAGCCTAATGCAAGCAGTATCATCACGGTAAGGGTGAGAGGTGATCTGATTTTTTTCATGCATAGTCCATTATTTATGATGTGTGATAGCAGCCTGACTCGTTATCCTTGAGTGGTAATTGCTGCCTCGATTATACACAGTGCCGTGTTTAATAAAAGTTTGTCTTTATAGTAAAATCTTTATTTGCGTGTTTACTCTTGTTGTTTCAATATGTGATTTTTTTGGAGCGATCGTTATTAATATATATTTCTTAACTGGAAATATATCACTTAATGAGTGTTAATTATCACTCTAATGGTGTGTTCAAAAAGCAATCAGTTGCGGGCGCAAGAAAATCAGTAAGTATGTTTTTCTTTTGCCAGTTAAAAGGGTATAAATGGGGTCGTATAATTTTACAATTTTGAGGAAAAGCATGCGTATTCACGTACTGGGATTCTCGGCGCTCGCGCTGCTGCTGGCAGGCTGTAGTTCATCCAACACACTGAGTTCAGCTGGCGAGCGTGTCACCTTTACCGATCAGCAACCAGCAAGTAGCTGCCAGCTGCTGGGCAACGTGACTGGCGCACAAAGTAACTGGTTCTCAGGTTCCGGTGGCGAAGGCAGTTCACTGCGCGGCGCAGCCAACGATCTGCGTAATCGTGCGGCAGAGATGGGCGGTAACGTCATTTATGGTGCCACCAGTCCAACCCAGAACATCTGGTCTAACTTTGCACCACTCGACAGCAAAATGAGTGGTCAGGTGTATAAGTGCTCGTGATCGTTATGGCCTGATGGGCATTCTGACGATGAATAAAAAAGGGTGGCTTTAAGCGCACCCTTTTTTATTGCTGCAATGCCGCCGCATCTATTCCTGACGTAACTGTAAATCGAGCGGCGTTTTGCTCGGCTCACCCCCAATCTCCCGCGCCAGTTTCGGCACCATATAACCCGAAACCTTACCTAACAGTTCACGCACGATGGCGCGTGCGCGCTGGTCATCAACGTAGAAATGCGCTGCGCCTTGCACCTTATCCAGCACATGCAGGTAATAAGGAAGTATCCCCGCATCAAACAGCGCATTGCTCAGTGCGGCCAGCGTGGTGGCATCATCGTTAATGCCCCGTAGCAGCACGCTCTGATTCAGCAGCGTCACACCCGCACGTTTTAGCATACGCATACCATGGCGCAGGTCGTCGTCGATCTCCTGCGCATGGTTGATATGGGTGACCATCAGCGTTTGCAGGCGTGACTGTGCAAGCCGTTGGCACAGCGCTTCGGTGATGCGTTTAGGGATCACCACCGGCAGACGGCTGTGGATGCGCAGGCGCTTAATATGTGGAATTTGTTCCAGTTCTGCGATCAGCCAGTCCAGCTCGTGATCCTTTGCCATCAGCGGATCGCCGCCGGAGAAAATAATCTCATCCAGTTCTGGCTGTTGTCGGATATACTCCAGGGCTTGCTGCCAGTTGCGTTTATTGCCCTGGTTATCAGAGTACGGAAAATGGCGGCGAAAACAGTAACGGCAATTGACGGCACAGCCGCCTTTGACCAGCAATAACGCACGATTACGATATTTATGTAACAGACCCGGCACCACACTGCTCTGCTCATCCAGCGGATCGGTACTGTAACCCGGTGCATCAACGAACTCCTGCTGCGAGGTAATAACCTGTAGCAGCAGAGGATCCTGCGGATCGCCTTTGCGCATGCGTGCAGCAAAGGCCCGGGGGACGCGCAGGGCGAAAAGACGCCGTGCGTCATGGCCTGAAACCAGATCAGGGTGATGGTGCAACGCTAAAAGTTGCAGTAATTCATTCGGATCAGTGATTACATCGGCAAGTTGATGCAACCATTCTTCTCGCACAGGGGTATTTAGGGTTACAATGTGTGCCATTTTTTTGGCTAAGTACCAGTAATAAATTGTAGAGGGCCTTTATGGCGACTTATTCTAGCAACGATTTCCGTCCCGGTCTTAAAATCATGTTCGAAGGCGAGCCTTATGCCATCGAATCAAGCGAGTTTGTTAAGCCGGGTAAAGGCCAGGCATTCGCACGCGTAAAAATGCGTCGTCTGTTGACCGGAACGCGTGTTGAGAAAACTTTTAAATCTACCGACTCCGCTGAAGGCGCTGATGTAGTAGATACTAACCTGAACTACCTGTACAACGACGGCGAGTTCTACCACTTCATGCACCCGGAAAGCTTCGAGCAGCATCCTGTTGAAGAGAAAACCGTGGGCGATGCAGCAAAATGGCTGCTCGACAACGCTGAGTGTATCGTGACCCTGTGGAACGGCAAACCGATCCAGGTGTTACCACCGAACTTCGTTGAGCTGGAAATCACGGATACTGATCCGGGCCTGAAAGGTGATACCGCAGGGACTGGCGGCAAGCCAGCGACACTGTCTACCGGTGCGGTAGTGAAAGTGCCACTGTTCGTGCAGATTGGCGAAGTGATCAAAGTTGATACCCGTTCTGGCGAATACGTTTCACGCGTAAAATAAGCCCGAACCAGTGAGGGCCTGCCCGTCAGGCCCTTATCCTTGACGATGTGAGTTTAAGTATATGTTGAAATTCATAGCTGTTGCATTGTTGATGACCTGCGCGCTCAGCGCCTGTAATACCTTCCACGGCTTTGGCGAAGATGTGCAGCATCTCGGCGGTGCCATTACCGATGCAGCCAATAAATAACGTCTTCTGGTCTGAAAAATTCCCTTTTTGCTTTGCCATACAGGCAAGCGCATAAATTACAGCTATGCTTACATCGCTGTGCTTTATCTCTAATTAAAAGGAAATTGCTATGAAGAAAAGTATTGTTGCCCTTCTTTCTGTTCTGGTGCTCTCTTCCGTACTCTCTGCCTGTAATACCACGCGCGGCGTGGGTGAAGATGTTGAGGCGGGTGGTAAGGCAATTCAGAAAAGCACGAATTAATCTGTGTGAAAGGCCGGTGCGGTGCACCGGCGATAGCTTTGTTAGCGCTGATTAACCCAAATCAGTTTATCCACGGCAAAGCCTGCTCCGCGTGCTTTAGCCAGTAACTCTGTTTTTACCCCGTCTTCCAGCTGCGGCGTCCGCGATAAAATCCACAGATAGTCCCGATTCGGCCCGCACACCAGCGCGTGCTGGTAATCGTTATCCAGCGCAATCACGTTATAGCCGCCATAAAACGGTCCGAAGAATGACACTTTGAGTGCGGCCAGATCAGAAGGGCCGGTAAAATACGCTTTACCTACACTCTCCTGCCAGCGCTGTTTGCGCGTATTAAAGCCACGGTTAACCACTTTCAGCCCGCCATCGTCGCGTTTGCTGTAGGTTGCCGTCACCTGCTCCAGGCCGCGTTCAAAACGGTGGTCCAGGCGCGCAATCTCATACCAGCTTCCAAGATAGCGTTCGGCATTGAATCCAGAAATGGGGGTAACGCCTTGCGGCGGGGTGGTAGAGCAGGCAACCGAGAGCAGCGCCCCGGCACCTGCGGTGAACATTTTCCATAGCGACATATAAATAAGCCATTCCTTAATGATCGAATGGCTTGAGTATAGATTTACACGGCGATCACGCCAATTAATGCTACTACGCTTAACAGCGAGGCAATCCCGTAGCACAGCAACTTGCTGGCAGGGATATGCAGTTTCAGGTCATGCAGGCTATGGTGCAGGCGGTGCAGTGCGCACCACAGTGGCATCACAATCACCAGCAGCAGGATGACTCGGCCAGGCAGTGACTGAGCAAATCCCAGAACCCGCTCATAGCTGAACGTCTCTGCCGGTGCCCAGCCTAGCGGCAGCAACAAGCCGACCAGCAGAACGATCACCGGGCTGACCAATGCAGCCCACATGCCCCCGGCACCAAACAGGCCCCAGAAGATGGGCTCATCAGAACGTTGCGGTTGTGTGTTCATTATCACTCCTTAAGCCAGCAGCGACACGGCCAGTACAACGCCGCTTAAAATAATCATCACGATCCATAGCCCTTTAATGATCGGTTCCGGCGGCAGCTTCTCCCCTTTAACGATAATAATTTGTGCTTTTGGGGCCAGGTCAAACCAGGTTTTGCTGTGATGCAAGGCGGCGACGAGTGCCACCAGATTCAGTAGCAGGACGATGGGGTTCTGCAGGAAGGTGACAAAACCTTCCCAGCTTTCCTGCCCCATCTTCAAAGCAAACAGGCCGATAATCAGCTCAATACTGAACCACAGCGCGGGAATGGCGGTGCCTTCGCGCAGCATATACAGACGGTAGAACGGCAGCGACTGCCACCAGCTTCCTGACATAGGACGGATATACGCATTACGTTTCGAGGTCATTTACAGCCTCCTTAATGGGGTTTCAGGGTGGCGATCAGGAAGTCTTTACTGCTCTCCACTTTGCCCTGCTGGATAGCCGCCGCCGGGTCGACGTGTTTTGGGCACACTTCGGAGCAGAAGCCGACAAAGGTGCAGCTCCAGACGCCATTAATGCCGTTAAGCTGCGGCATACGCTGTGCTTTACCCCGGTCACGGCTGTCGAGGTTATAGCGGTGGGCGAGGGTGATCGCCGCAGGGCCAATAAATTCAGGGTTCAGGCCAAACTGTGGGCAGGCGGCATAGCACAGACCGCAGTTAATACAGCCGGAAAACTGATGATATTTCGCCATCTGCGCCGGGGTTTGCAGGCCCGGGCCTTCACTGGCCTCCCGCGGGTTACCAATCACCCAGGGCTTAATCGCCTCCAGACTTTCCATAAAGTGAGTCATATCCACCACCAGATCGCGTTCGATCGGGAAGTTTGCCAGTGGTTCTACTTTGACGCCGGCCGGGTAATCGCGCAGGAAGGTTTTGCACGCCAGTTTGGGGACACCATTCACCATCATCCCGCAAGAACCACAAATCGCCATACGACATGACCAGCGATACGACAGATCAAAAGCCAGGTTGTCTTTGATATAGCCGAGGGCATCAAGCAGCGAGGTGGTTTCATCCCAGGGAACGTCAAAAATCTCGTTACGCGGGACGCGGTCTGTCTCCGGGTTGTAGCGCATAATGTTGATTTGACGGTTTTTGCTCTCACTCATGACCAGGCTCCTTGTGGGTGCTGCCCTCAGAGGCCGCGCCATACACGCGCGCAGCAGGCGGCAGATGGGTAATGGTCACCGGATCGTAAGCGACCGAAGGCGCTCCCTGCGGGTTGAAGAAGGTCAGGGTATGCGCCAGGAAGTGTTCGTCGTCGCGTGTGGTGCAGCCTTCATCCAGCCGCTGGTGTGCGCCGCGAGACTCTTTACGTTGAATGGCTGAATGCGCCATACACTCCGCCACATCCAGCCCGTGGGCCAGTTCAACGGCGTACAGCAGTTCGGTATTGAACACGCTGGAGGTGTCGGTCACACGCAGGTTAGAAAAACGCTGCTTCAGCTCCGCCAGCTTATCGATGGTTTTTTGCATCAGCTCCGTGGTGCGGTAGATGCCGCAGCCTTCTTCCATCGCCATGCCCATTTCATCACGCAGCGTGGCCGCATTTTCGCTGCCCTGCTGATTCACCAACCCGTGCAGTCGTTTTTCAATGTCGTTGCGCTGAGCGCTGAGTGCGGCATCCCGCACCGGATGTGGCTGGGAAGCGCGCTGTGCGGCTTGCTCGCCCGCCAGGCGCCCAAACACCACCAGTTCTGCCAGCGAGTTAGAGCCGAGGCGGTTCGCCCCGTGCAGTCCAACGGAGGAACATTCACCCACGGCAAACAGACCCTGGATACGCGTTTCACACTCGGCGTTGGTTTCAATGCCGCCCATGGTGTAGTGCGCGGTCGGACGCACCGGGATCGGAGCCGTAATCGGGTCCACGCCGACATAGGCTTTGCTCAGTTCGCAGATAAACGGCAGACGTTCGCGCAGTTTTTTCTCACCGAGGTGGCGCAGATCGAGATAGACGACATCCCCGCGTGGTGTGGCGATGGTGCGCCCTGCACGCCATTCGTGCCAGAAAGCCTGGGAAACCTTGTCGCGCGGGCCCAGCTCCATATATTTGTTTTTTGGCTCCCCGAGTGGAGTTTCCGGCCCCATGCCGTAATCCTGCAGGTAACGGTAACCGTCTTTATTGACCAGAATACCGCCCTCACCACGGCAGCCTTCCGTCATCAGAATGCCGGAACCCGGCAGGCCGGTGGGATGGTACTGAACAAACTCCATATCGCGCAGTGGGACGCCGTGGCGAAACGCCATGCCCATACCATCGCCGGTGACAATGCCGCCATTGGTGTTGTAGCGATAGACGCGGCCCGCGCCGCCGGTCGCGAGGATCACTGACTGTGCGCGTACTTCCAGCAGCGTGCCTTCCATCATGTTGATCGCGACCAGACCGTGCGCCACGCCATCGTCCACCAGCAGGTCGAGGACGAAATGCTCATCAAGCCGTTGGATTTGCGGGTATTTCAGCGAGGTTTGAAACAGGGTGTGCAGCATATGGAAGCCGGTTTTATCGGCGGCAAACCAGGTGCGTTCAATCTTCATTCCGCCAAAACGACGGACGTTGATGGAGCCATCTTCTTTGCGGCTCCACGGGCAGCCCCACTGCTCCATTTGCGCCATTTCCTGCGGGCAGTGCTGAACAAAGTAGTCCACCACGGGTTGTTCGCACAGCCAGTCGCCCCCGGCAACGGTATCGTGAAAATGAGAATCGAAACTGTCCTGCTCTTGAGTGACGGCGGCGGCACCGCCTTCGGCGGCCACAGTGTGGCTGCGCATCGGATAGACTTTGGAGATCAGAGCAATCTTCAATCGCGGGTTGGCTTCTGCGGCGGCAATCGCAGCACGCAGCCCGGCTCCACCAGCACCAACAATGACTAAATCGGCATTCAGGGTTTGCACAATTTTCTCCCTTATACCCTGCATACGTCGCGCAACATGTGTGTTGCCTGTTTTTCTGCCACGCGAACCATGGTGGGTATTTTGTGTTTGAGATTTTTCCAGAGGCAAAGCGGGTGGCTCTACCCGACAGTCGCGGCCCAGTATAAGGGGGTTAAAATGGCGCCAATTTGATGTGTTCGGGCATTTCGGCGGGTAAGTGATAAAAACCCTTCACTTTTTGTGGAAAGCGTGTTGCTGGTTTTTTCGACGTAGAATTGTGTGTTGCGGCCCGGACAGGTAGACTTCTTGCCCCTACTGACTTTGGAGTAAAAAAGATGAGCGATTCGGCTAGCTGGCAGCCAAGTGCATCTATCGCCAATTTATTAAAGCGTGCGGCGATCATGGCTGAAATCCGGCGTTTCTTTGCCGATCGTGGCGTACTGGAAGTGGAAACCCCGGCCATGAGCCAGGCGACGTTGACCGATGTACATCTGTTCCCATTCCAGACCCGGTTTGTTGGCCCAGGTGCCGCTGCCGGTATCGATCTTTATCTGATGACCAGCCCTGAATACCATATGAAGCGTCTGCTGGCCGCAGGCAGCGGGCCGATTTTCCAGCTGTGTCGCAGTTTCCGTAATGAAGAGATGGGGCGCCACCATAATCCCGAATTTACCATGCTGGAATGGTATCGCCCGCACTACGATATGTACCGCCTGATGAACGAGGTGGACGATCTGCTGCAACAGGTGCTGGAGTGTGCTCCGGCCGAGACGCTTTCCTACCAGCAGGCATTTATTCGTCATCTGGAGATTGACCCGCTGTCTGCTGACAAAGCGCAGTTGCGCGAAGCGGCTGAAAAACTGGGCGCTGGCGATCTCGCCCATCGTGAAGAAGATCGCGATACGCTGCTTCAACTGTTGTTTATGCTGGGTGTGGAACCTGAAATCGGTAAAGAGAAACCGGCGTTCGTCTATCACTTTCCGGCCAGTCAGGCGGCGCTGGCAGAGATCAGTACGGAAGATCATCGCGTGGCCGAGCGTTTCGAGGTCTATTTCAAAGGTATTGAGCTGGCGAATGGTTTCCGTGAACTGACCGACAGCCGTGAACAGCGTCTGCGTTTTGAGCAGGATAACCGTAAGCGTGCGGCTGCGGGTCTGCCCGTGCAGCCGATTGATACCCACCTGTTGGATGCGCTGGCGCACGGTATGCCGGAGTGTTCCGGTGTGGCATTAGGGGTTGATCGTATTGTGATGCTGGCACTGAAAGCAGAGCAGCTCAGTGATGTGATCGCGTTCACCGTCGACCGTTGTTAATTCCTCGGCGGGGTGAAACGGGCTGACCGAAAAACAAGGTCAGCCCTTGGGTGTCGGGGGCGATTATTTTTTCCGATCGCCCCGTGGTTCAGATTCTTATAACCCGCCCGATTTGTAGTTTCTTGCCGCTGGTGCGCCGTTGCTGGCCGGGGTTTTACGCCCAATAGTTTCCATACGAACCTGGAACGGTGGGAACGGCATTTCCAGCCCGTGTTCCTGATAGCCACGCAGGATCAACTGATGCAGCTCATGGCGCAGCGGCATACGGTGCCCCATTTCTGCCGCGTGAATGCGCAGCTCAAACAGCTGAATACCCTGCTGTAAATCCACCAGGAACGCTTCCGGCTGCGGTGTATCCAGCACGTAGCTGCAACGCTGTGCAGCCGTCAGCAGGACGTTGGTCACTTCTTCGCTGTTGGCTTCAGCCGGTGCCGGGATCGTCAGCACTACGCGGGTGACGGAGTCCGACAGCGACCAGTTGATAAACTGTTCAGTGATAAAGGCCTTATTCGGCACGATAATTTCTTTGCGATCCCAGTCCGTAATCGTCGTGGCACGGGTGTTAATCCGCGTGATGCTGCCGGTGAGTTCGCGGATCGTGACGGTATCCCCGATGCGGATCGGTTTCTCAAACAGGATGATCAGACCAGAGATAAAGTTGGCGAAGATCTCCTGCAGCCCAAAGCCCAGCCCCACGGTTAAACCGGCGACCAGCCACTGTAATTTCGACCAGTCGATACCAATCAGCGAGAACCCCGCCAGGCCGCCAATCAGAATCAGCAGATATTTCGTCAGGGTGGTGATCGCATAACCGGTCCCTGGCGTCAGGCTAAGGTGTTGCAGCAGCGCCAGCTCCAGCAGGGCAGGCATATTGCGCACCAACTGGGTGGTAATGATCAGCACCAGGACTGCGATCATCACCGATCCGAGCGTGATCGGTTGCAGGCTTTCGACGCCCTGAACGGTGGTGCTGACATCCCACAAGCGGATATTTTCCAGGAAACCAAAGGCGGAGTGAATCTCTGACCAGAGCACAATGACGGAGACCAGCGCAATCAGCGTCAGGATTGAGCGTACCAGGCGTAATGACTGTGCGCTGATGGCATCAAGGTCAATGACCGGCTCTTCCACATCCACGCTATCGACGGCGGTCTGTTGTGCCGCCACTTCTTCTTCGCCGCGTGCACGCTGAGCAAGGATTTCAGCACGGCGCTGACGGGCGCGATCAAAAGCGATGCGTCGCCGCTGGATCAGCATCCAGCGGCGGATAATATGGTAAATCACCAGCAGCAGGAACCAGATGGCCACCGAGGTTTCCAGACGTGCCAGCAGAGCCTGCGCGGTGGCCAGATAGCCGATGCAGGAAGCCAGTGCCGCCACCATCGGAATGGCGATCATCGCATTCCACAGCACGTTATTAATAAAGTTCTCACCGTTGCCCTCCTTGTCGAGGTGCAGCGGGATACCGGCACGCTTCAGGCTGACGGTCACCATGCTGAGCGCACCACAAATCAGGATAAAACACAGACGCCCGAGGGTGGCTGAGAATTGACGATCTTCGAGATTATCGAAGGCGATCAGCATCATCATCAGCGGCACGACCAGGCCGATGCACAGCGTGTAGAAACGCATAGCGCGTGCCACGCGGGTTTGTGGCCAGCGGAAATGGACGATAAACAGACCCTGCGGGCGGGCAAACGTATTACTGACCATAAAGGCCCACAGCAGCGGTACGCTGGCGGTCACGCCGTCACCGATGGCGATGGCGATAGGATAGGGCCAGGCATGCTGTAAACCGTAACCCAGTGCCGCCCACAGCACCGGCAGCGGTAACGCCACCAGAATCGACCAGAACACGGTACGCAGTGTCAGGCTGAAATGATCCTGGGTGACTTTGCCGACCTTGCTGGAGGCGCGTTCAAGGAATTTACGGAAATGGCGGCGCGAGCTGATACTGAAGCCGACCAGCAGCATCGCGCCCAGCAGAGGCAGCACGGTTTCGCGGCTGGTGACCATCATCACCATTGCGCCACCCAGCTGGCCCAGGGTATCCAGCGACAGCAGACGGTGCAGGTCGCGCGCCAGATCAAGCGGGTAGCTGAAGTCCACCGGGCTGACATCGGCCGTCCAGAACAGATAGCGGTGCGTGGCTTCTTTCACTTCATTTAGCGCATCCACCAGCTGGCTGTTACCGACTTTTAGCTTGGTCACGCCAAGGATCAGGTTATCGCAGCCGGAGAGCAGGGAGGTGAGCAGTTCGCGTTGGGTTTTCAGCTGCGCATCCAGAATGCGTCGCTGTTCTGCGGTCAGATTGCTGTTGTCATCCTGGCGCAGCTGAAGCAGCGATTTCTGACGTTCCAGCAGGTCTTCATAATAGAGACGCTGGACGCGCAGCTGGGCCATTTCGTTATCCAGCTGCTGAGGTTTTGGCATATCTGGCAGACGAGCCACCTGCGCACGCAGCGCTTCGCCCAGCACATTGGATACGCCCAGCCATTGCGACTGTTCACGGATGGTGCTCAGTGCCTGACGAACCTGGATGGTCTGATTGGCGGCGGTGCGCTGCTGCGACGCCACCAGATCCATACGCTGCGCCTGCTGATTCAGTGCGCTGGACAGTTCACGGTTAACGCGGAACTGTTCGGTGATGCCTTTGGGCATATCACCGCTGTTTTCCGCCAACTGTTCTGTGCGGGCCAGCGCCATTTCAGCTTCACGCTGGCGCAGGCTGTTCAGCTGGTTACGTAAATCCTGTAGGTAGGCATCCAGGCTGGCGGCTTTACGCTGGTGTACTTCGGCACGCATACGCGCCAGTTCCTGGCGATTGTTAGCCGACAACTGTGCCAGTTCGAGTTCATCGACCCGGGCTTTTTGTGCCGCAGACTCAGCCTGACGCTGTGCCAGCTGTGCCTGACCCAGCGGTGTGGTCGGGGCGGGTTGCCCCTGTAAACGGCGTTCGATCTCATTCAGCGCCCGGCGGGCTTCTGTTTGTTGCTGCGGTAACTGGGAAAGTGAATCACTGATTTCGCGTGCGCGATCCTGCTCCTGCTGAACCTGGCGGCTCTCTTCCAGCAACTGGCTGCTGACCTGTAAGATCTCCTGATCAAGGTCAGCGGCACTCATGTTGCTGCGCAAAGGCTTGCTGCTGTCCGTCAGCGTGACGACCTGCTGACGTAACTCGCGGGAAAGTTTAGGAAAATCGTCAATGACCTGCTGGTAATCCTGAGTGAGGTTGAGCGAGTTTTGACGCTCGTCCAGCCAGGTTAGCGTGGATTGCAGGGCATCGACGATAGCCGTCTGATTCGCCGACGTCTTGTCTGACTTCGCCTCTTCCAGCTGCTGTTTGATCAGCGATGCATCCGGTGCGCTGGCGGCATAAACCGGCTGGAGTAAGCTCCAGCCTAATAAAAAAGTGAGAATCAGACGTGACATGGCAATTCGCTATGGATGGTGGAGGACGTCTTCCGCACTTTCTTTCTGCAGTGCGATGGCCAGCGTGGCGCCAAGACGGGTTTTACTTTCTGCCGCCAGGCTTTCAGCCAGCTTCACTTTGCCTGGTGCGAACAGGTTGATGACGGTAGATCCCAGTTTGAAACGGCCCATTTCCTGGCCTTTCAACAGCACGACAGAACCTTCGGCATCGGCACCTGGCCAGCTCCAGCGTTTGATCACTCCTTCACGGGGTGGCGTAACGGTGCCGGACCATACGGTTTCAATACTGCCCACGATGGTTGCACCCACCAGAATCTGCGCCATTGGTCCAAATTCAGTATCAAACAGACAGATGACGCGTTCATTACGCGCAAACAGGTTGGGAATGTTCTGCGCGGTCAGTGGGTTCACGGAGTAGAGATCGCCCGGAACGTAGATCATTTCACGCAGGATACCATTACACGGCATATGGACACGGTGGTAGTCACGCGGTGCGAGGTACGTGGTGACAAACTCGCCATCACGGAACATATCGGTCATCGCGGCGTTGCCTGCCAGCAGTGCTTCCAGCGAATAGGTATGGCCTTTGGCCTGGAAAATCTGCTCACCTTCAATATGGCCGAGCTGGCTGATAGCACCATCTGCAGGCAGGATCAGCAGGTTCGGGTCCGTTTCAATCGGACGCGCATCGTCACGCAGCGGGCGGACGAAAAAGTCGTTAAAGGTGCGATAGCTGGCGGTATCAGGCTTCTGCGCCTCTTTCATATCCACTTTGTAGTACCAGACAAAAGCATCAATCACTGCTTTGGTCAGCCATCCACCGCGCTTGCTGGCACCCCAGCCGGCCAGTTCAGTCAGGGCTTTTTTAGGCAGTAAGTTATTCAGGCCGAGTTTAATACGATCTAACACGTTAGCCTCCTGGCTCAAATCAGACGGGTATAGCGCTTTAAAATAAAAGGGGGCGGATTGTAGCAGCGCCCGGAGGTTTAGGCTATTGCCTGACTCTCAGGGCGGCTGCAGGTGGTTCACGCCACGCGGGCAGGTGCAATCAGTTTTTGTCCGTGGTGAAGCGACGGGTTTTACCCTGCACTTCAGACATGGTTTCCAGAATCAGGTGATAGTTAACGAAACGCGATTCGTTGATCTCACCTTTATCCACCGCTTCGCGAATCGCGCAGCCGGGATCGTTGTCATGTTTACAGTCACGGAATTTGCATCCACCCAGATAGTCACGGAATTCGACAAATCCTTGCGTGATTTGTTCCGGCTCCAGATGCCACAAACCAAATTCACGTACGCCTGGGGAGTCAATCACATCACCGCCTTGCGGGAAGTGATAGAGACGGGAGGCGGTGGTGGTGTGCTGACCCAGGCCTGAGTTATCTGAGACGTCATTGGTGAGGATCTCAGCATGGCTCAGTTCCAGCCCCAGCAGAGCGTTCAGCAGGCTGGATTTCCCCACGCCAGACTGCCCGGCGAAGATGCTGATACGATCGGTCAGTGCCTGCTCCAGTTCAACCAGCCCCTCTTTACGATGGCTGGATACCATCAGCACGTTGTAGCCAATATGACGATAGATATCCATTTGCTCATCAACAAAGGCACGGCCTTCATCATCCAGCAAATCGGTTTTATTCAGTACCAGCAATGGCTCAACGCCCAGCGTCTCACAGGCCACCAGATAGCGGTCAATGATGTTCAGCGACAGTTCCGGCAAAATAGCCGAGACCACCACAATCTGATTGATGTTGGCCGCAATGGGCTTCACGCCGTCATAGAAATCAGGACGGGTCAGTACCGAGGTACGTTCATGAACGGCTTCAACAATACCTTTAACGGTGGCACCGCCTTCAACGCCTGGACGCCAGCGCACACGGTCACCGGTCACCAGCGAACGAATGGTGCGGCGGATGTTACAACGGTGAACGGAACCATCCGCATCTTCCACATCAGCATGCATACCAAAACGGCTGATCACCACGCCATCGCGAACTTCACCGAACAGATTGTCATCTGGCTCAGGTTTATCGGCACGCTGCTTCAGGCGACGATCGTGGTTGGCACTTACGCGACGTTGCTGACCCTTGGATAGTTTGTTTTTAGTCACTGTTCCTCACACCGGTTTTGCATATTTCGCCCTGACAGGGCAAAAGGACTATCATACACGCTACTTAACCCTGCAGCCCTATACTCTGCATCATTCGAGTATACATTGTGAGACGTACTATGACTGCCAATGCCAACAACCTGATTTGGATTGACCTTGAAATGACCGGGCTGGACCCGGAGCAGGACCGTATTATTGAGATCGCCACACTGGTGACCGATGCCGATCTGAATATCCTGGCGGAAGGGCCGGTACTTGCTGTCCACCAGTCCGATGCCCAACTGGCGTTAATGGACGAGTGGAATGTGCGCACGCACACCAACAGCGGCCTGGTCGAGCGTGTTAAAGCCAGTCAGTACGATGAAGAAGCCGCCGTGCAGGCCACGATTGCGTTCCTGAAAGAGTGGGTGCCCATCAACAGTTCTCCGATCTGTGGCAACAGCATTGGCCAGGATCGCCGCTTCCTGTTCAAATATATGCCGGAACTGGAAGCATACTTCCACTATCGTTACCTGGATGTCAGCACGCTGAAAGAGCTGGCGCGTCGCTGGAAACCGGAGATCCTGCCAGGGTTCAAAAAGCAGGGCACCCACCAGGCAATGGACGATATCCGCGAGTCCGTGGCAGAACTGGCCTATTACCGCGAGCATTTCATTCAGCTGTGATGTTTTAACGATCTGGATGAAAAAGGGGGAAACCCCGATAAATGGCTCAAAAATGCCGATTAAATCAGCGCAATGACGTTTTAATCGGCAGTCGGAAGAAAAAAAACAAAAAATGTTAGTGGCAGGGTTGCGAGGAGAGAGAATTCTCGTATAATGCGCACCCCGTACCGGTGAAGAATTTTCATCGTTACCCAGAGCGGGAATAGCTCAGTTGGTAGAGCACGACCTTGCCAAGGTCGGGGTCGCGAGTTCGAGTCTCGTTTCCCGCTCCAATTTTTAAAGCAGTAAAGCACCACCCAAGCGGGAATAGCTCAGTTGGTAGAGCACGACCTTGCCAAGGTCGGGGTCGCGAGTTCGAGTCTCGTTTCCCGCTCCAAAATTTTGATTGCAGACAAGATGTATCGTCTACAACCTGTAGAAAAGAGCCGAAAGGCTCTTTTTTTATGCCTGAAGATAAGCCATGCCTTTCCTGCAGTGGTCAGCGAATGCCGCCGTGCAGGGTACTTATGTGCGAAAATTGTACAGGCCACGCTCGGCATTAAATTTTTTTCACGCAAGTCTTGCCAGCATCAGCAAACGGGTCCATAATAGCGACCTCTCCTCCGGAAGGAAGAGTTAAAAGCTAAAACAATCAAGTAGTTATAAGATGTTTAGCGCAGAAATTCAGCAGTACTCCTAAGCGGGAATAGCTCAGTTGGTAGAGCACGACCTTGCCAAGGTCGGGGTCGCGAGTTCGAGTCTCGTTTCCCGCTCCAAATAAAAATCTTTCTCAATTGCCTTCCAAATTATCCACAGCGCTAAGCGCAGTGCGGTAGCCCGTTTTTACATGGGCCAAAAATGTTTTAAACAGACTTATCCACAGCCTATGTTGTTGATCTTCGCGCGAGAAAAAACAGCCGCTAATTAGTTGTTATACGTAACTTGCTGTTTTATATATTATTGTGAATATTTCAAATTGTTATCTGGATCACTTGTGGTTTCTGTGACGGTTGAATGACAACGACTTTTTATTTTTATTCACAGCATGTGGAAAAGATTCCGCGTGGGTAATATTCCGTATGTTGTGCAATTAAGCATCACGCGGTAATCCCTTCTCAATGACGCGAACCAGACGTTTTTGCTGGTTGTTCTGAACGTCGACCCTGTTTTCTTCACGTCGTGCTAACTGGCAGCCAATAGCCCAGTCGATATGCTCATCCAGCATGTTGTTTTCGCCCCGTCGTGTTTCCAGCGCCGCCAGATGCTTTTCATCCCAGGGAGCGTTGCCCAGCGCTACCGCAATATTACGCAACCAGCGCAGATGACCAATACGTCGGATAGCCGATCCTTCCGTGATACGCAGAAATTTCGCTTCATCCCAGGCAAAAAGTTCGATCAACGGTGGAGCGTGTAACACCGCTCGCGGGCTAAAATCATCTTCATCGGTGAGCTGACCGTAGCGGTTCCACGGACAGATCAGCTGGCAGTCATCGCAACCATAAATACGATTTCCGATTAATGGACGAAACTCTTCCGGGATCGCGCCTTCTAACTCAATCGTGAGGTAGGAGATACAGCGGCGGGCATCAACGGTATAGGGTTCGACAATCGCACCCGTTGGGCAGGTGGTGATACAGGCCACGCAGCGCCCGCAGTTTTCTTCCACCGTTTGATCTACGGGTAATGGCAGGTCGATCAGTAATTCGCCAAGAAAAAACCACGACCCCGCTTCACGATTAAGGATCAGCGAGTGTTTGCCTGTCCAGCCCAGGCCCGCTTTGGCGGCCAGTGGGCGTTCCAGCAGCGGGGCAGAGTCGACAAAGGGTCGGAACTGGGCCTCGCTACAGTGTTCGCGGATCTTATCGCCGAGCTTTTTCAGTCGATTACGTAATACTTTGTGGTAATCGCGGCCAAGAGCATAACGGCTGACATAACCGAGGCGCGGATTTTTCAGCGTGCTGGCAAAGGCGGCTTTTGCCGGCAGATAATTCATCCGCACGCTGATCACCCGTAACGTGCCGGGAAGCAGTTCATGGGGACGGGCGCGCATCATGCCATGACGCGCCATCCAGTCCATTTCTCCGTGATATTGTTTATCCAGCCAGGCCTGAAGACGCGGCTCTTCCAGCGTTAAGTCGGTATCACAGATACCCACCTGCTGAAAGCCGAGGTCAAGACCCCACTGTTTAATATCCAGAGCGAGTTGATGGAAATCGAGAGGATGCGACATGAATGACCTGAACCAGCAAAAAGACCCGGTCAGTTTACCCTATTCTGTCTGGCCTGTGGAGGCGATAGCCAGGCTGGAGCGCGAGGGGGCGGACAATCTTGGCATCACCCTGTTCGAATTGATGCAGCGAGCGGGGGAGGCTGCCTTCAGTCTGCTGCGCCAGCAGTGGCCGCATGCGCAACACTGGGTGATTCTGTGCGGACCGGGTAACAACGGCGGTGACGGCTTTGTGGTGGCGCGCCTGGCGCAGGCGGCCGGTGTGGAAGTGGCCCTGATTGCGGTGGAGAGTGACAGCGCGCTGCCGGAGGAAGCTCGTCAGGCACGTGAAAACTGGCTGGCGGCCGGAGGCGTGATCCACGATGTCTCGTTTGCATGGCCAGAAAAGACAGATGTCATTGTTGATGCCCTGCTGGGTACCGGTCTCAATCGCCCTCCTGCTTTTCCCTATGACCGTCTTATTGAGCAGGCAAACCACCATACTGCGCCGGTTTTCTCTCTGGATATTCCTTCCGGGTTAGTGGCTGCTAACGGGACAGTGCCCGGAGTGGTAATAGATGCCCAACACACGCTGACATTTGTGGGGCTAAAACCAGGTTTGCTAACGGGTAAGGCGCGTGACCATGTCGGTCAGCTACATTGCCACAGTCTGAATCTTGATGCGTGGTTGCAGACCCGGTCTGCGCCCATCGCGCGTTACGATGCTCATCATCTGGCCGCCTGGCTGCCGCCTCGTCGTCCCACCTCGCACAAAGGGGATCACGGGCGACTGCTGGTTATCGGGGGCGATCATGGCACTGCCGGGGCCATTCGAATGACGGCTGAGGCCGCATTACGTTCGGGGTCAGGGCTGGTGCGAGTGCTTACTCACATTGAGAATGTTGGCCCGCTGTTGACTGCACGGCCCGAGCTGATGGTGCAGGAGATGACGGCAGAGACGCTGGATGCAGGCCTGGAATGGGCTGATGTCATTGTGATTGGCCCCGGTCTTGGCCAGGGTGAATGGGGTAAGAAAGCCTTGAAAAAGGTAGAAAATACTCAGAAAACGATGCTTTGGGACGCCGATGCGCTTAACCTGCTGGCAATCAGCCCCGATAAACGTCAAAATCGGGTTATTACGCCGCATCCCGGCGAAGCCGCAAGGCTCTTGAACACTAAAGTTAGCGATATTGAGAGTGACCGCTTACTGGCTGTACGGCGTCTGCAAAAGCGTTATGGTGGCGTTGTGGTACTGAAAGGTGCCGGGACGCTCATCGCCAGCGAGCAGGGCGAACTGGCGATTGCTGATGTCGGCAACGCCGGTATGGCCAGCGGGGGAATGGGAGATGTGTTATCTGGTATCATCGGCAGCCTGGCAGGGCAAAAGCTCTCACTGTACGATGCCGCCTGCGCAGGATGCGTAGTGCACGGAGCGGCGGCAGACGCAGTGGCGCAACGTCGCGGTACACGCGGAATGTTAGCCACCGATTTGTTCTCCGAGCTGTATCTGTTTGTCAATCCTGAGATCTCGAATACTAAAGAATGATGACCTGTGTAATTGCGTTGCCCGATGAGGCAGCAACCCTCGCATTGGGTGCCCGCCTGGCCCGCGCCTGTGATGGCGCGGCGACCCTCTATCTCTATGGCGATCTGGGCGCGGGTAAAACCACTTTCAGCCGCGGATTCTTGCAGGCACTCGGCCATCAGGGCAATGTGAAAAGCCCTACCTACACACTGGTTGAGCCCTATGTCCTGCCGGATCGCCGGGTTTATCATTTCGATCTGTACCGCTTGTCTGACCCGGAAGAACTGGAGTTTATGGGAATTCGTGATTACTTTGGCCCTGACAGCTTGTGTCTGGTCGAATGGCCGCAGCAGGGCGCGGGTGTTCTGCCCGAGCCGGATCTGGAACTGCACCTCAGTTATCAGGGGCATGCGCGCGAAGCCTTATTGCGTGCCTGCTCGCCTGCGGGTGAAGTGATGCTGGCGCGGATGACCGCTGAGCAGGGTGGCGCATGATGTTGCGATTGAAAGCCTGGTGTCTGCTGGCGCTGTTCTGCTGTTCATTTAGCTCACTGGCGGCAAATTTATCGGATATTAAAGTCTCGAACGGCAGTAACCAGGCGGAAGTGACCCTGAGCTTTGCCGGTCAGCCCGTCTATGCCTTTTTCCCGCTGCATAACCCGGACCGGGTGGTGCTGGATATTCGCCAGAGCGGGATTGTTCAAGGGCTGCCGCTGAATTTCAGCGGTGAAAATATTGTCAAACGCATTCGTTCCAGTACGGCGAAAGACAGCCAGAGTATCCGGCTTGTCTTTGAGCTCACCCAGCGTGGGAAAACGCGTGCGGTCACCCAGCGTAACGGCAATAATTACAACGTGGTGTTTACCATTACGGGTACGCAGCCTGCCGCACAAACCGCCAGTCCCAATGCGCCAGTCAGCAGTGTCTCCCGTTCACGTCCAGCCAGTCAGCCTGGGAAAAGCCCGTTTGATGCTAATCCGGTGACGTCGGTCAGCAGCGGCAATCAGGTCGCACGCCCGCGCAGCGCGGCCAGTAGCAACGATACGGTGATTGTGGCGATCGATGCCGGTCACGGTGGTCAGGACCCCGGTGCCATTGGCGGCGGTGGCTTGAAAGAGAAAAACGTCACCATTGCGATTGCGCGTAAGCTGAAAGAGCTGCTCAATGCCGACCCGATGTTTAAAGGGGTGATGACCCGCGACGGCGACTACTTTATCTCCGTGATGGGGCGTTCGGATGTGGCGCGTAAACAGAATGCGAATATGCTGGTTTCTATTCATGCTGACGCCGCACCTAACCGCTCAGCATCCGGGGCATCGGTCTGGGTGCTGTCGAACCGTCGTGCCAATAGTGAAATGGCTGGCTGGCTGGAGCAGCATGAGAAGCAATCAGAACTGTTGGGGGGGGCAGGTGACCTGTTAGCCAACAGCCAGGCCGATCCCTACCTGAGCCAGGCAGTGCTGGACTTACAGTTCGGCCATTCGCAGCGTGTCGGCTACGATGTGGCAGTGAAAGTGATTGCGCAGTTGCAACGCGTAGGCGCACTGCACAAACGCCGGCCGGAACATGCCAGCCTGGGCGTATTGCGCTCGCCGGATATTCCTTCTCTGCTGGTGGAAACCGGCTTTATCAGTAACCCTTCGGAGGAGCGACTGCTTGGCAGTAGCGCTTACCAGCAGAAGATTGCCGAGTCGATTTATAAAGGCCTGCGCAACTACTTCCTGGCGCACCCGCTACAATCGATCCCAAAGGAGGAAAACCGACCGTTGCAAGCCGCAACGGCGGTTGAAGTCGAGGCTAACCCGGCACCAACAGCGACCGAATACACTGGCGCAACGCAGCGCCATGTGGTGAAACGCGGTGAAACGTTATCCGGTATCGCCGCCAGCTACGGTGTCAGCATGTCGACACTGCGCTCCATGAACACCCTGAAAAAAGATGTGGTGTGGGTGGGACAGCGTCTGAAAGTGCCAGCAGGCAGTAAAACGGCCGCCATCGCCAGTGTGGCAAAAAGCAAAAAGCCGGCCCGGCATAAAGTGGTCCGTGGCGATTCGCTGACGGCGATTGCGGCGAAATATGGCGTTAGCCCGCAGGCTATCCAGCAGGCGAATAAGATGAAGTCTCAGAATGTGATGCTTGGCCAGACATTAAAAATTCCGGCGTCATAATCTCGTGCGGGGCATACCTCGCCCCTCCCCAGGGGGCAGGCATGCCTGGCCCTTTTCTAAGGATAAATCATGCCCATTCAGGTATTACCGCCACAACTTGCTAATCAGATTGCCGCTGGTGAAGTCGTTGAACGCCCGGCATCGGTGGTGAAAGAGCTGGTGGAAAATAGTCTGGATGCGGGCGCAACGCGCATTGATATCGATATCGAAAAAGGCGGCGCAAAGCTGATCCGCATTCGTGATAACGGTTGCGGCATTACTAAAGATGAGCTGGCGATGGCACTGGCGCGCCACGCCACCAGTAAGATCACGACGCTGGACGATCTTGAGGCGATTATCAGCCTCGGATTTCGTGGCGAGGCGCTGGCCAGTATCAGCTCGGTGTCGCGTCTGATCCTGACATCGCGAACGGAAGCGCAGAGCGAAGCCTGGCAAGCCTATGCCGAAGGGCGCGATCAGGCGGTGACCGTCAAACCGGCGGCGCACCCGGTAGGCACCACGCTGGAAGTGCTGGATTTGTTCTATAACACCCCGGCGCGCCGCAAATTCATGCGCACCGAAAAAACCGAATTTACCCATATTGATGAAGTGATCCGGCGTATCGCGCTGGCACGCTTTGATGTGGCGATCTCCCTCACCCACAACGGAAAGCTGGTGCGTCAGTATCGCGGCGTCAGTGATAGTACGCAGCGTGAGCGCCGTGTGGCAGCCATCTGCGGCACCGCTTTTATGACTCACGCCCTTACCATTGAATGGCAGCACGGCGATCTGAGTTTACGCGGTTGGGTGGCTGACCCGGTGGGGTCAAAAGCGCTGACGGAATTACAATATTGCTATGTTAACGGCCGCATGATGCGTGACCGTTTGATCAATCACGCTATCCGTCAGGCCTATCAGGACAAACTGGGGGAGCAGCATCAGCCTGCTTATGTCCTGTATCTGGAAATTGACCCGCATCAGGTGGATGTCAACGTACATCCGGCGAAGCATGAGGTGCGTTTTCATCAGTCGCGCCTGGTGCATGACTTTATTTATCAAGGCGTGGTGAGTGTATTACAGGAAACCGGTGCTGAAACACTGCCTGAAATGTCCTCTGCCTCTGCCGAACGTTGGCAGCCGGAAAACCGCCAGGCGGCAGGGGGGAATCATTTTGCTGAACCTGCGCCGGCGACGCCACCGCGTGCTGCCCCGGCGGGAAATACCGGGAGCGGCGGCAATAGCTGGCAGCGGCAGGAGCCGCAGTATCAGAAACGTGAAGGTGCCGTCTATCAGCAACTATTGAACACCCCGGCACGCAGTGAAGAGCCGAGCCCCGTGGCGGTCGCCGCAAAAGAAGACAAACCGGCACCGTTGAGCGGGCATGTGCACAGCTTTGGGCGAGTGCTGACGGTAGTACGTGAACAGTATGCGCTGGTTGACGGAACATCGGGTGTGGCATTAATCGCGCTGGCAGTGGCAGAGCGCTGGCTGAAACAGACACAGCTGGAGCCCGGTAGCGAGGGGTTGAAACCTCAGCCGCTATTGATTCCGGTCCGATTGAAGCTGGAGAAGGCAGAGCGCGAGGCAGGTAACCGAAATGCTGCCTTATTGAGCGAGATGGGCATTGACCTGCTGTTTGACGCTCATCATGTGATGTTACGCGCCGTGCCTTTACCATTACGCCAACAAAATTTACAAAACTTGATTCCAGAAATGTTAGGGTATCTGGCCCGGCAGCAAGATGCTTCAGCGAGCCAGACAGCGCAGTGGTTAGCGCGCCAGTCGGTTTCTGAACATCAGCACTGGAATCACTCGCAGGCGATTACCTTGCTGGCTGAAGTCGAACGACTTTGCCCGCAGTTAGTGAAGTCGCCACCTTCTGGATTATTGCAATACATCGATATTGAATCGGCGATGAACGCCCTGAAGCATGAGTGAACAATCCATGGCTGGCCTGCCTAAGGCAATATTTTTGATGGGGCCTACGGCCTCCGGTAAAACCTCTCTGGCAATTGCATTGCGTCAGGCGTTACCGGTAGAGCTGATTAGTGTTGATTCAGCGCTGATCTACCGCGGGATGGATATTGGTACCGCCAAGCCATCCGCAGAAGAACTTGCGCTCGCGCCCCATCATTTGCTGGACATACGCGATCCGTCTGAGGCCTATTCGGCCGCAGAATTTCGGCGCGATGCACTGGCCGAAATGGCGGAAATTACCCGGCGGGGAAATATTCCGTTGCTTGTTGGAGGCACCATGCTCTATTACAAGGCGTTACTGGAAGGATTATCGCCGTTGCCCTCGGCCGATCCAGAGGTACGTCAGCGTATTGAGCAGATGGCGAACGAAGAAGGCTGGGAAGCCCTTCATCGCCAGTTATGTGATGTAGATCCCGTTGCTGGAAGTCGTATTCATCCGAATGATCCCCAGAGACTCTCGCGAGCACTGGAAGTTTTTTTTATTTCGGGTAAAACTTTAACGGAACTGACAAAAACGTCGGGCGATCCCCTGCCATATGATGTCTCACAGTTTGCTATCGCACCGGCGAGCCGTGAACTGATTCATCAGCGTATTGAGCAGCGGTATCATCAGATGCTGGCGTCAGGATTTGAAGCGGAAGCTCGGGCGCTTTTTGCCCGAGGTGATTTGCATACGGACATGCCTTCCATTCGTTGTGTTGGTTATCGCCAGATGTGGTCATTTTTATCCGGTGAAATTGATTACGATGACATGGTTTATCGGGGAATTTGCGCAACCCGGCAGTTGGCGAAACGACAGATGACCTGGTTACGCGGCTGGAAGGAAGTTCACTGGCTTGACAGCGAACAGCCCGATGTTGCATACGACAGAGTGTTACAGGTTCTTAGTGCGAAGCCTGGGTGATTGTGTACAATTGGTGCGTTATCTTGCGCAAATTTTTTACGTCGTATTTCGAACCCTATGGTTCTTAAGTTACAAACAACAAGCATATAAGGAAAAGATAGAATGGCTAAGGGGCAATCATTGCAAGATCCGTTCTTGAACGCACTGCGTCGCGAACGTGTTCCGGTTTCGATTTATTTGGTAAATGGCATCAAACTTCAGGGCCAGATCGAGTCGTTTGATCAATTTGTTATTCTTTTGAAAAACACGGTTAGCCAGATGGTGTACAAGCACGCGATCTCTACCGTTGTTCCGTCCCGCCCGGTCTCCCACCATAGCAACAATGCAGGTGGCGGAAGCAGCAACTATCATCATAGCGGAAGTAACCAGGGGGCAGCTTCTCAGCCTCAGCAAGACAGTGATGACGCTGAATAAGTAGCGTGGCTGTCCCTCCAAGACGGGGAGTCTTTTGATCGCGGTTCCCCGTCCTGGCAATATTTTTATGGCAACGAATCTAACGCCTGGCTTCCTTATTGCGCTTAAGACATTAAGTGAATCCATGCAAAAAACGCCGTTTAGTGAGCTGAACGCGCATTTTGAATCTGGTTTTGACGCAGTATGGCCAACGCGCAGCAGGTTTAACAAAGTATCGAGAGGTTTTCAGTTTGTTTGACCGTTATGATGCCGGTGAGCAGGCCGTACTGGTGCACATCTATTTCTCGCAAGACAGAGATACAGAAGATTTACAGGAGTTTGAAACTCTGGTGTCTTCTGCTGGCGTAGAAGCGCTGCGTGTCGTTACAGGCAGCCGCAAGGCGCCACACCCCAAATATTTTGTCGGTGAAGGAAAGGCTGTAGAAATTGCCGATGCGGTAAAAGAGAGCGGTGCCTCCGTGGTGCTGTTCGATCACGCCTTGAGTCCGGCACAGGAGCGAAACCTGGAAGCCCTGTGTGAGTGCCGCGTCATTGACCGCACCGGACTGATCCTGGATATCTTCGCCCAACGCGCCCGAACCCATGAAGGTAAATTGCAGGTTGAGCTGGCGCAGCTGCGTCACCTTGCCACGCGACTGGTTCGCGGTTGGACGCACCTTGAACGCCAGAAAGGCGGTATTGGTCTACGCGGCCCGGGTGAAACCCAGTTAGAAACCGACCGTCGTTTACTGCGTAACCGTATTACGCTGATTCTTTCCCGTCTTGAACGCGTCTCTAAGCAGCGCGAGCAGGGCAGGCAGGCCCGTAACAAGGCCGATGTCCCAACCGTTTCGCTGGTGGGATACACCAACGCCGGTAAGTCCACATTATTCAATCGCCTGACCACCTCCGAGGTGTATGTGGCTGACCAACTGTTTGCCACCCTCGACCCGACGTTACGTCGTGTTGATGTGGTTGATGTGGGCGAAGTGGTACTGGCCGATACCGTGGGTTTTATTCGCCATCTGCCCCATGATCTGGTGGCGGCGTTTAAAGCCACGTTGCAGGAAACCCGTGAGGCGACGCTGTTGCTGCACGTGATTGATGCAGCGGATGCCCGGCTTGATGACAACATCGAAGCGGTCAACGTGGTGTTGGAAGAAATTGAATCCGATGAAATCCCCAGCCTGCTGGTGATGAATAAAATCGATATGCTGGATGATTTTGTTCCGCGTATCGACCGTGATGAAGAAAACCTGCCCATCCGTGTCTGGCTTTCAGCCCAGACGGGGGAAGGAATTCCACTGTTATTCCAGGCGCTGACTGAGCGCCTGGCCGGTGAAATCGCGCAGTATGATTTACGCCTGCCGCCAGCAGCTGGGCGGTTACGTAGCCGCTTTTACCAGTTGCAGGCGATAGAGAAAGAGTGGAATGAAGACGATGGTAGCGTAGGGTTACATGTGCGCATGCCAATCGTTGACTGGCGTCGCCTGTGTAAACAGGAACCCTCGCTGGTCGATTATATTGTTTAACTGATGTTGCCTGACACGTGTATCCCGGCCTGGGATACCACCGCACACACAATTAATGGAGTATAAACATGGCGTGGAATCAGCCCGGGAATAACGGACAGGACCGCGACCCGTGGGGAAGCAGCAATAACCAAGGCGGCAACTCTGGGGGAAATAAAGGAGGGCGCGATAAGGGGCCTCCTGATTTAGATGATATCTTCCGTAAGCTGAGCAATAAGCTCGGTGGCCTGGGCGGTGGTAAAAAAGGCGGTGACGGCAACGGCAGTGGCCAGCGCAAACCCGGCAATGCCGGACGTCTGGTCGGTATCGTGGCGGTAGCAGCAGTGGTTATCTGGGCTGCCAGCGGCTTCTATACCATCAAAGAGGCCGAGCGCGGCGTGGTAACACGCTTCGGGAAGTTCAGTCATCTGGTCGAGCCGGGTCTGAACTGGAAACCGACCTTCGTTGATCAGGTGCGTGCGGTGAACGTGGAGGCGGTGCGTGAGCTGTCGGCTTCCGGCACCATGCTGACCTCTGATGAAAACGTTGTGCGCGTTGAGATGAACGTGCAGTACCGCGTGACCAACCCGGAACGTTATCTGTTTGCTGTGACCAGCGCTGATGACAGCCTGCGTCAGGCAACCGACAGCGCCCTGCGTGGCGTTATCGGTCGTTCAACCATGGACCGTATTCTGACCGAAGGCCGTACCGTGGTGCGTAGCGAAACCCAGCGTGAGCTGGAAGAAACTGTGCGTCCGTACGATATGGGTATTACCCTTCTGGACGTCAACTTCCAGACAGCGCGTCCGCCGGAAGATGTGAAAGCCTCCTTCGATGATGCGATTGCTGCACGTGAAAACCGTGAGCAGGCTGTTCGTGAAGCGGAAGCTTACGCTAATGACAAACTGCCACGTGCACGTGGTGATGCACAGGGGATTCTGGAACAGGCTCGTGCCTACAAATCTCGTGTCACACTGGAAGCCCAGGGTGAAGTCGACAGCTTCGCGCGTATTCTGCCGGAGTACAAAGCGGCACCGCAGATTACCCGTGAACGTCTGTATATCGAAACCATGGAGCGCGTGCTGGGCCATACCCGCAAGGTGCTGGTTAACGATAAAGGCAGCAATCTGATGGTATTGCCACTGGATCAGCTGATGCGTGGCCAGGGCGGTGCATCTGCCAGTGGTCAGGATGGAAGCGGCGGTCTGCTGCGTCTGCCACCGGCATCAGGCAGTAACGAGCGCGCCAGCGGCAGTTCGTCGTTCAGTCCGGACGACATTATGGATCAGCGCCGGGTGAATGCTCAGCGTAACGATACCCAGCGCGAAGGGAGAGAGTAAGCGATGCGTAAGCCATTAATCGTACTATTGATTGTTGTGCTGGTGGTGCTGTACGCGTCACTGTTTGTTGTGCAGGAAGGCCAGCGTGGCATTGTGATGCGCTTCGGTAAAGTACTGCGCGATTCTGAAAATAAACCTCTGGTCTACGCGCCAGGCCTGCACTTCAAGATCCCGTTCCTGGAATCTGTGAAGTCACTTGATGCGCGTATTCAGACGATGGACAACCAGGCCGATCGCTTCGTCACTAAAGAGAAGAAAGACCTGATCGTTGATTCCTACATCAAATGGCGTGTCAGCGACTTTAGCCGTTACTACCTCGCCACCGGCGGTGGTGATGTCTCTCAGGCCGAAGTGCTGCTGAAACGTAAGTTCAGTGACCGTCTGCGTTCTGAGATTGGTCGTCTGGATGTCAAAGACATCGTGACTGACTCTCGTGGCCGTCTGACGACTGATGTACGTGATGCGCTGAACACCGGTAGTGCAGGCCAGGATGATGAAGTGGCAACGCCAGCCGCCGATGATGCGATTGCATCTGTAGCGAAACGCGTTGAAAGCGAGACGAACAGCAACGAACCGGCTATCAACCCGAACAGTATGGCGGCGTTGGGTATCCAGGTGGTTGATGTGCGCATCAAGCAGATTAACCTGCCAACGGAAGTGTCTGACGCTATCTATGCACGTATGCGTGCCGAGCGTGAATCTGTTGCCCGTAGCCAGCGTGCTCAGGGTGCAGAAGAAGCCGCGAAGGTCAGAGCTCAGGCAGATTATGAAGTGGAACGTACACTGGCTGAAGCGCGCCGTCAGGCTCTGATTACTCAGGGTGAAGGCGATGCGGAAGTGGCGAAACTGTTTGCTGATTCGTTCAGCCAGGATCCTGACTTCTATGCCTTTATCCGTAGCCTGCGTGCTTACGAAAACAGCTTCAAGAGCAATCAGGATGTCATGGTGCTCAGTCCGGATAGCGACTTCTTCCGCTTTATGAAGAGCCCGTCTACCACGACGCGCTAATCCGCTGATAGTGCACTCTAAGGGCCGGAAATTCCGGCCCTTTTTTTATGTTTCTTTTAATGGCAAAGACAGTGAGTGAATAACATGAACGCAACAGTGTGGATGGCGCTGGGGTTAGTGCTGGTATTTGAGGGATTAGGCCCGATGCTGTATCCGCGCCTCTGGCGGCGGATGATCATCACCATGGCGCGGATGCCGGATGGCCTGCTGCGGCGAGTCGGGGGTGGTCTGGTGGTTGCCGGTGCGGTGATCTACTACATGGTGAGCCGGGGTAATGGTGGTTAAGTGTGTCGCGTACTGTAATCCCGCCGCACAAAGTGCTAACTGGTAAAAAAGTACGCAATCGTATGCTAAAACTGCTGAAAGAGGGAAATGACGATGGTAGAATCCTTTTTTAAGCAATCGGTGATTTTGAAAAATGGGTAAGAACGTCGTCGTACTGGGCACCCAATGGGGTGACGAAGGTAAAGGTAAGATAGTTGACCTCCTGACAGAACGTGCAAAATACGTTGTGCGCTACCAGGGAGGCCATAACGCTGGCCATACGCTAGTCATCAACGGTGAGAAAACCGTCCTCCACTTAATTCCATCTGGCATCCTGCGTGAGAACGTCACCAGCATCATCGGCAACGGTGTTGTGCTGTCTCCTGCTGCGCTGATGAAAGAGATGAAAGGTCTGGAAGATCGCGGCTTCCCGGTACGCGAGCGTCTGTTCATTTCTGAAGCCTGCCCACTGATCCTTGAGTATCATGTGGCGCTGGACGTTGCTCGCGAAAAAGCGCGCGGCGCGAAAGCCATCGGCACCACCGGTCGTGGTATCGGCCCGGCTTATGAAGATAAAGTGGCTCGCCGTGGTCTGCGTGTTGGCGACCTCTTCAACAAAGAAACCTTCGCTGCAAAGCTGAAAGAAGTCATGGAATTCCATAACTTCCAGCTGGTGAACTACTACAAAGTTGAAGCGGTAGACTACGACAAAGTGCTGGCGGATACCCTGGCGATTGCCGATATCCTGACTGGCATGGTGGTTGACGTTTCCGAACTGCTGGACGGTGCGCGTAAGCGTGGCGATCTGATCATGTTCGAAGGCGCGCAGGGCACACTGCTGGATATCGACCACGGTACTTATCCGTATGTAACCTCGTCTAACACCACCGCAGGTGGCGTAGCAACGGGTTCAGGCATTGGTCCACGTTACGTTGACTATGTGCTGGGTATCGTGAAAGCGTACTCCACTCGTGTGGGTGCTGGCCCGTTCCCGACTGAACTGTTTGACGAAACCGGCGAGTTCCTGTGCAAGCAGGGGAACGAGTTCGGTGCCACAACGGGGCGTCGTCGTCGTACTGGCTGGCTGGATGCGGTTGCCGTGCGCCGTGCGGTTCAGATCAACTCCCTTTCTGGCTTCTGCATGACCAAACTGGACGTGCTGGATGGCCTGAAAGAAGTGAAAATCTGTGTTGCTTACCGTATGCCAGATGGCCGCGAAGTCACTACCACCCCGCTGGCAGCAGAGGGTTGGGAAGGCATTGAGCCCATCTATGAAACCATGCCAGGCTGGTCGGAGACGACGTTTGGTGTGAAAACGCTGGAAGGTCTGCCGCAGGCAGCGCTTGACTACATCAAGCGCGTTGAAGACGTAACCGGAGTGCCGATTGATATTATTTCTACCGGCCCGGATCGTAGCGAAACCATGATTCTGCGCGACCCGTTTGACGCATAATTCCGTTTCAGGCCGGGCATTGCCCGGCCAGCTTTTATTTAGTACCGGTTTCCTGCCGTTCCCTTCTGCCGTTCTCACCTTAAATAAAATGGCCCGGCTAGCCGTGGCTGGTTTATTATCATTGTTAACCATACAAATTCTTGAGCGGATCACAACTTCATATGCGGTTGTATCTCTGAGGTTACCGTGCAGCTAACCAGTTTCACCGATTACGGTTTACGTGCGCTGATCTATCTCGCTTCGCTACCCGCAGGCCAGATGACCAGTATCAGTGAGGTGACTGACACCTACGGTGTGTCACGTAATCATATGGTCAAAATTATCAATCACCTTAGTCGTGCCGGGTACATTGCAGCAGTGCGTGGCAAAAATGGCGGTATCCGTTTGGGTAAACCCGCCGAAGATATTGTGATTGGTCAGGTGGTACGCGCGCTGGAACCCCTGCAGTTGGTGAACTGTCACAGTGACTTTTGTCACATCACCTCAGCCTGCCGCCTGAAAAAAGCGCTGCATGATGCCGTACAGAGTTTTCTGCACGAGCTTGATCAATACACCCTGGCCGACCTGGTTGAAAACAACAATCCGCTCTACCAAATTTTGCTGAGTGAAAGACCTTCACTGAGCAGCTGACAACGGAGGAACCTCGATGTCACACGATCCCTTTCAGGAACGAGAAGCTGAAAAGTACGAAAACCCTATTCCAAGCCGCGAGTTCATTCTTGCCCACCTGGACAAACGTGAAAAACCGGCCAGCCGTGAAGAGCTGGCAGAAGAATTAGCGATAAGCGGAGAAGAGCAGACTGAAGCGCTGCGTCGTCGCCTGCGCGCCATGGAGCGTGACGGGCAGTTAGTGTTTACCCGCCGCCAGTGCTACGCGCTGCCGGAACGCCTGGACCTGTTAAAAGGTAAAGTCATCGGTCACCGCGATGGCTTCGGCTTCTTACGCATTGAAGGCAGCAAAGATGACCTTTATCTCTCTGCCGAACAGATGAAAATGTGCATGCACGGGGACATGATCCTCGCGCAGGCCATGGGCGCTGACCGTAAAGGTCGCCGCGAAGCACGCGTGGTTCGCGTGGTTGAACCGCGTAACGCCCAAATTGTTGGCCGCTACTTCACTGACTCCGGTGTAGGTTTTGTGGTGCCGGATGACAGCCGTCTGAGCTTCGACATCCTGATCCCGGCTGAAGAGCTGATGGGTGCTCGCATGGGCTTTGTGGTGGTGGTGGAGCTGACTCAGCGTCCCACCCGTCGTAGCAAAGCCGTGGGTAAAGTCGTTGAAGTGCTCGGCGACAATATGGGCACCAGCATGGCCGTCGATATGGCGCTGCGCACCCATGATATTCCGCATGAATGGCCGGAAGCGCTGGAAAAACAGATTGCTCATCTGAGCGAAGAAGTGCCGGAAGATGCCAAACAGGGCCGCGTTGATCTGCGCGATCTGCCGCTGGTGACCATCGATGGCGAAGACGCACGTGACTTTGATGACGCCGTTTTCTGTGAACGTAAACGCGGCGGCGGCTGGCGTCTGTGGGTAGCGATCGCCGACGTGAGCTACTACGTGCGTCCTGGCACCCCGCTGGACGATGAAGCGGTTAACCGTGGTACTTCGGTGTACTTCCCGTCTCAGGTGGTGCCAATGCTGCCGGAAGTGCTGTCCAACGGCCTGTGTTCCCTGAACCCGGAAGTGGACCGTCTGTGTATGGTGTGCGAGATGACCATCTCCTCCACCGGTAAGCTGACCGGCTATAAGCACTACGAAGCGGTGATGAACTCCTTCGCGCGTCTGACGTACAACAAAGTGTGGAACATTCTCCAGGGGCATCAGGAACTGCGCCAGCAGTATGAGCCGCTGGTAAAAGACCTCGAAGAGCTGCACCGCATGTACCTGGCGCTGGAAAAATCGCGTGAACAGCGTGGCGGTATCTCGTTTGAAACCGATGAAGCGAAATTTATCTTCAATGCCGATCGTCGTATTGAACGCGTGGAGCAGGTTTCTCGTAACGATGCGCACAAGCTGATTGAAGAGTGCATGATCTTAGCGAACATTGCCTCGGCGCGTTACGTTGAGAAAAACAACGAGCCAGCGCTGTTCCGCGATCACGACCGTCCAGGCGATGAAAGCATCAAGAGCTTCCGCTCCGTGCTGAATGAACTGGGCCTGACGCTGCCGGGTGGCGATAAGCCGCAGCCGGTCGATTACTCAGCGCTGCTGAGCCAGATCGCAGGTCGTCAGGATCACGAGATGCTGCAAACCATGCTGCTGCGTTCGATGAAGCAGGCGGTTTATGACCCGGAAAACCGTGGCCACTTTGGCCTGGCGCTGGCGTCCTATGCGCACTTTACGTCGCCTATTCGTCGTTACCCTGATCTGCTGTTACACCGTGCCATCAAGTATCTGCTGGCGAAAGAAGCAGGCACCTTGCAGGGCAATACCACCCCAACGGGCGGATTCCACTACGAGATGCCGCAGATGCTGCAACTGGGCCAGCACTGTTCGCTGACAGAGCGCCGCGCGGATGAAGCGACCCGTGATGTTGCGGACTGGCTGAAGTGTGACTTTATGCAGGATCAGGTCGGGGAAACCTTTACTGGCGTGATCTCCAGCGTGACCGGGTTTGGCTTCTTTGTACGTCTGACTGACCTGTTTATCGACGGTCTGGTTCATGTGTCTACCCTGGATAATGACTACTATCGCTTTGATGCGATAGGTCAGCGTCTGATCGGTGAATCCGGCGGCCGTACCTATCGCCTCGGCGACACGGTGGAAGTGCGTGTTGATGCGGTGCATATGGACGAACGTAAGATCGACTTCGCCCTGATCTCAAGCAGCCGTAAACCGCGTGGCGAAGGGAAAACCGAACGCGAACGCGAAAAACGTGCGGCACCGAAGAACAGCGGCAACCGCCGTCGTGCACCGCGCAAAGGGGCCAACTTTGAGCCGGACAGCGCTTTCCGTCCGGCCAAAGCCGCTGACGGTGCTGCTCCCGCCGCTGCGAAAGAGAAAAAACCGCGTAAGCCATCGGATAAAACCCGTAAAATCGGTGCTGCCACTCGTGCGAAGCGGGCGAAGAAAACCGACGGCGCATAACCGCATCCGGGCGACGCGTGCGTCGCCCCTACAGCGTAGGGGTCAGGCATGCCTGACCCGCACACGCGCAAATAACGAACTACTGAGTCAATGAAATGAGTGAAATTGTTTTTGGTATCCACGCCGTACAGGCGCTGCTCGACAGCGATCCACAGCGTTTCCAGGAAGTGTTTATCCTGAAAGGGCGTGACGATCGCCGGTTGCAGACGCTGGTTAAAGCGCTGGAAGCGCAGGGCATCGTTATTCAGGTCGCGAGCAAGCAGGTACTGGATAGCAAATCAGAAGGCGCTGTTCACCAAGGGATCATTGCCCGTGTGAAACCAGGGCGTCAATATCAGGAAGGCGATCTGCCGGATCTGCTGGCCAGTCTGGACAGTCCGTTCCTGCTGATTCTTGATGGCGTGACCGACCCGCATAACCTCGGCGCCTGCATGCGCAGCGCGGATGCAGCAGGTGTGCATGCGATCATTCTGCCAAAAGACCGTTCAGCCCAGCTGAATGCCACGGCGAAAAAAGTCGCCAGCGGCGCGGCAGAACATATCCCGCTGATCCGAGTCACCAACCTGGCGCGCACCATGCGTGTGTTGCAGGAAGCAAATGTGTGGATTGTGGGCACCGCAGGTGAAGCTGACCATACGCTGTACCAGAGCAAAATGACCGGCCCAATGGCGCTGGTGATGGGTGCAGAAGGGGAAGGCATGCGTCGTCTGACGCGTGAGCACTGTGATGAGTTGATTAGCATTCCGATGGCGGGCAGCGTCTCTTCGCTCAACGTCTCGGTTGCCACGGGTGTTTGCCTGTTTGAAGCGGTGCGTCAGCGCAGCGCGAAATAACTGTCCGGGGCGTGTTCGCGCCCCGATATTCTCTGATATTCCCCGATTACTTCACGCCACTGTCAGTTATACCTGCCCCATAGAAAATCGCACTGGCGTACCACAGACCCGGTGCCACCGTCTCATTGACCAGCAGCACTTGATAGTAACGCGCGCCGGCGGCATTGGCTTTCGCTGCCAGTGCCCGCACGGCATCATCCGGCGATCCCCGCACGGTCACGCTGGCACTACCGAGGCGTGGCAACGTGGCACTTTGCGCACGGTTGATCTCTACCGCCTGTGCGCCAGGCGGCGGGGGAGGCTGCGGCGTACTTTTCAGCACGCTACAGCCGCTTAACAACAGGGCGAACACGACAGCGGTTATCAGGCGCATAGTCATCATCTCAACAAGATACCGACAATCAGTGTACGCCAGTTTATGACTTGACGTTAAACACCTGTACCAGTTCGTTAAGGTGATGTCCCTTACGGCTCAGCTCCTGCGCGGTCTGCTCAGAATGTATCACCAGTTCGCTGTTCTGATGCGTGGCCTGGCCAATCTGCGCCATCGCAATATTAACATGACCTATGCCAGTCGATTGCTCGTGTGAGGCCACGTTAATCTCACTCATTAATGCCTTAACCTGATCAATGCGCCCGGTAATGTTATCCATCGCCTGGCGGGTTTGTTCAGACAGGTCGTGCCCCTGCACCACTTTACGCAATGAGTCGGCAATCAGATGGTCAATCTCTTTGGCCGCATGCGCACTGCGTTGTGCCAATGCCCGTACTTCGGCAGCGACCACCGCGAAGCCTTTCCCGTTTTCTCCGGCACGCGCCGCTTCTACCGCTGCATTCAGGGCGAGAATATTGGTCTGGAAAGCAATCGACTCGATCACCTGGGTGATATCTGCAATGCCCTGTGATGCCGTCTTGATATCGGACATGGTGACTACCGACTGGCCAACGGTGGCTGAACCTTTGCTAACTGCCTCGGCTGCTTCACCAACCAGGCGCAGTGCCTGAGTGACATTCCCGGCGTTCTGTTCCACCGTGGCGCCAAGCTGCTCCATACTCGCGGACGTTTCCTCAACGCTGCTGGCCTGGCGGGTAATCTGCTCGCTGATGTTACTGCTGCTGGTCACAATAGCTTCGGTTCCGCTGGCGATCTCATCGGCAGCGTGACGTACCTGAGCGACAACGCGTTCCAGCCCGTCGCCGATGCCGTTAATCGCCACGATCAACTGTCCCACTTCGTCCTGGCGGCGGGTGCTCAATGTCGCCAGTAAATTACCGGCCGCATACTCTCGCGCCAGTGTGATCACCTGTTGGAGTGGCTGGCTCAGCCAGCGGCGAGTAATCCAGACGAACAGCACGGCAAACAACCCCACCAATGCGGCACCGATCAGCAGAAACAGATTCCGTGTCTGCTGAACAGGTGCCAGCAGGCTGGCCTTGTCAACGTCACCTACCACGACCCAATTCCATTCCGGTAAATATTGCCAGGCGAGGATTCGCTCCTTCCCGTTATCGTCAGTGGTTTCCAGTGTTCCTCGAGGCTGGCTTAACAGCTGCTGCCGGGCCTCCTGCGGCAGATCCGGCATTTTACCTTCAAGGGAAGAGTGGAACAGATAGTGGCCATTCAGTTTCCCCGGTGCACGGTTTAGCACGTAAAAAAATCCACTGTCGCCGAGATGCTTCGCCAGCACTTTTTGGCGGATGACTGCATACTGTTTCGTGATATCCACACCGACAAACAGGATGGCAATCACCCGGCCAGCGTCATCACGTACCGGCTGGTACTGGGTGATGTAGCGCTTGCCAAACAGCAGGGCGACACCGCGAAAAATCTCGCCTTTCTGTATCGGTTGCCAGGCGGGGCTGCTATGGTCAAGCCGGGTGCCGATAGCACGTTCACCATCCTCTTTACGCAAGGAGGTGGAGATGCGGATAAATTCGTCGTCCTGGGTACGGACGAAAATAGTGGCGATAGCGCCAGTACGTTCCTGGAAATCATCCACCAGCACCTGATCAAGGTTCAGTGTGCGCAGCCCGGCACGCAGAGTGGGTGTCTGCTGTTCACCGACGGCGATGTGCTGTGATTCATCCAGCGAAAAGCGCTTCGGCAGGAAGCTCTGGAATAATCCGGTGTAGTTGCTGACTTCTTCAGCCAGGGTGGTGTTAAACATGCTGGCCATATCGCCGATGCCATCCACCTGGTTATCCATATCGGCCAGTGTCAGGGTATGGACTTGTTTTGCTGCATTGTGGCTCAGGGTCAGGGTTAAAATAATAAACAGCACTGCCACGGTCAGCGAGGTCAGTACCGAAAGTTTTACGCCCAGACTCCATGTCTTGAGAGAGAGACGTTTCATCGTTATGCCTTAAATCGTTAGGGTCTTACACGAGTTAACGGCAGGGGATGGGTAAAATTTACCCTATAAACTCAGTGGGAATTCGGCGTAGTTTATTGTGAGATATATCACATTAGTGCTCTTTTACTGTTAATCCCTAAAGCGGCGCTATGTTCCTGAAAAAAGAGCGTGCCGTGATGAATTTGACAAGGAGATGTAATGATTGAAGTCAACACAGAAATTTTCGCCAATATCGAATGTTTACATGCCTGTCCGGCAGGAAAAATGCATGAACCGCTCCCCACGGTGCTGTTCTATCATGGCTACACCTCGTCAAAAGAGGTCTATTCCTACTTTGCTGTAGCGCTGGCGCAGGCGGGTTTCCGTGCCATTCTGCCCGATGCGGATATGCACGGGGCGCGTTACAACGGTGACGATGAGCGACGAGTGACTCACTTCTGGGAGATCCTGCGCAGCAATATTGACGAATTACCGGGTATTGAACGAGCGCTGCGTGAACAGAAACTCGTGGATGGCGCACGGCTGGCGGTCGCCGGAGCGTCGATGGGCGGGATGACTGTGCTGGGCGCACTGGCTCGCTACCCACAGCTGCGCAGCGCGGCCTGTATGATGGGATCAGGCTATTTCAGCCAACTGGCACAGACACTGTTTCCGCCGTTTGTTGCGCGTAGCCCGGATGAGCGAAAAACGCTGGCTGAACGGCTGGCGCCGTTGGCGGAATATGAGGTCAGTCATCAGCTCGAAAAACTGGCTAACCGGCCTCTGCTGGTGTGGCACGGTGAGGCGGATGATGTGGTTCCCGCCGCTGAAAGCGTCAGGCTGGAGAAAGCGTTACGTGAAAGCGGGCAAAATGCGAACCTGACCTTCCTGACGGAAAAAGGTATTGGGCACCGCATCACACCGCCTGCGCTGAGCGCCATGACGGCATTTTTTAAACATCATTTGTAATTTTTGGGGATGCGCGAAGAAAAAGACCGCCCCCAACCGTAGGGCGGGGCCTTCTTTTCTGGTTCCCCCGAAATACCCTGCTGAACACCAATCTTTACCTTGTGTTATCCCCTCCCCGCAAGTATGATTACGCGTCAATTTTTCAGCCGCATTCTCAGGTTGTGACCCGGCACTATTTGGTCACGGCTTATAACGTTCCTTGCTTCCATGGGCCGCGGTTGACCCCGACAGGAGGCTGAATAATCCGTAAGGAGCAAATTCGATGCGTCATTACGAAATCGTATTTATGGTTCACCCTGACCAAAGCGAACAGGTTCCTGGCATGATCGAGCGTTACTCTGCAACCATCACTGGTGCAGAAGGTACGATCCACCGCCTGGAAGACTGGGGCCGTCGTCAGCTGGCTTACCCGATCAACAAACTGCACAAAGCCCACTACGTTCTGCTGAACGTTGAAGCTCCGCAGGAAGCGATCGATGAGCTGGAAACTAACTTCCGCTTCAACGACGCCGTTATCCGCAGCATGGTTATGCGCGTTAAGCACGCGGTAACTGAAGCATCTCCGATGGTTAAAGCGAAAGATGAGCGTCGTGATCGTCGCGAAGATTTTGCTAATGAAACCTCTGATGATGCAGATGCTGGGGATTCTGAAGAGTAATTTCCGTGACGGCTAACCGACTGACGCTGTCTGGCACTGTGTGCAAGACGCCAATGCGAAAAGTCAGCCCGTCAGGAATTCCACACTGCCAGTTCGTGCTTGAGCATCGTTCAGAGCAGGTGGAAGCCGGTTTTAACCGGCAAGCCTGGTGCCGTATGCCGGTGATTATCAGCGGCAAAGCCCATCAGGCGATTACTCAAAGTATAACGGTCGGCACGCAGCTAACTGTTCAGGGTTTTATTTGCAGCCATCAAGGGCGCAACGGCCTGAACAAACTCGTACTGCATGCCGAGCAGATTGAATTGATAGATTCTGGAGACTAGCCAAATGGCACGTTATTTCCGTCGTCGCAAGTTCTGCCGTTTCACAGCGGAAGGCGTTCAAGAGATCGATTATAAAGATATCGCAACGCTGAAAAATTATGTCACTGAAAGCGGTAAGATCGTACCGAGCCGTATCACCGGTACTCGCGCAAAATACCAGCGTCAGCTGGCTCGTGCTATCAAGCGCGCGCGTTACCTGTCCCTGCTGCCGTACACTGATCGTCATCAGTAACGGCAACTGTCCATTAACGACTTTAAGAGGATAAGGTAATGCAAGTTATTCTGCTTGATAAAGTAGCAAACCTGGGCAGCCTGGGTGATCAGGTTAACGTTAAAGCGGGCTACGCTCGTAACTTCCTGGTACCACAGGGCAAAGCTGTTCCTGCTACTAAGAAAAACGTTGAATTCTTCGAAGTACGCCGTGCAGAACTGGAAGCCAAACTGGCTGACGTTCTGTCTGCAGCTAATGCACGTGCTGAGAAAATCAATGCACTGGGCACCGTTACCATCGCGTCTAAAGCAGGCGACGAAGGTAAACTGTTCGGTTCCATCGGTACCCGTGACATCGCTGACGCAGTAACTGCGGCTGGCGTTGAAGTGGCTAAGAGCGAAGTTCGTCTGCCGAACGGCGTTCTGCGTACTACCGGTGAGCACGAAGTGGACTTCCAGGTTCACAGCGAAGTCTTCGCTAAACTGACTGTAAACATCGTTGCTGAAGCTTAATCGGCCTTAGTATCGCATGAAAGAACGCCGCCCCTCGGGGCGGCGTTTTTGTTTTTGTGGCCTGAAATTTGGCTATTTTATTTGCCATTTTTGGCCCGGGCAGTGCTCACAATCCTCACGTACTGCGTGTACGCTCCGGTTGTTGCACGCTGTCCGTGCCAAAACTGGCTGCAACAATAACGCCAAATTCACAGGTAATCTTCATCATTAAATCAGTTTGCTTTTAAGAACGTCCCGTCGGGTTGTCGGATAAACAGTATCTCGCCATTCGCCCCTTCCAGCGTTAATCCCGTCACTATCGCCTGCGCATTCTGGCGGATTTTCACCGTCTGCCCCGCATGTAAGGTGCTGAGGGGTTTGTCATTGCCTTCTACCTGCGCCATCGCAAACACATCATTGACGGGCAGATTATTGTCGCGGAACAACTGCGCCAGCGTCTGACCGGGAGCAATAGTGTATTCACCCCAGGTTCCCTGATCATCCTGCTGCGGCGTAGCAGGCGTGGTAGGTGGCGCATCCGTGATTTCAGCCTGTAAAGGCACCTCGGTGGCGGACGAGCCACTCTGCATCGGCGTCACGGCTCGGTGTGGCGACGGTGCGGGCCACAGGAAGGCCAGCAGGATCACCAGTACAGCGGCAATAATCCCGCGCCGATGATGCGGTGGCAGCGGGTCCATCCAGCGAATCTGGTCTGGCAGGTGCCAGAGACGGTTGAACCATAATGGTAAGCGTGATGTGAGCGATGCATTAGGCATGGCCTCTTCCTCCTGACGCGAACCTCGCGCTATCGGTAAGCTTTTCATCAGCCATTGCTTAACTCTGGCAACAAAAAGCGGCTTTTTCCTTCGCCTGCGGGCAATCTGGCCCATTTAAACCTCTGAATACATGTGCTGAACCGAAACCCTTCATGCTCAGGATATCAATCCTGGGTAAGCGTAAAGTATAGGCTTAAGAGCCACAGTGGTGCTGAATTGTGATAGGCGGTATTGTTTCTGTTTCCCGGGGAAAAGTCACCAGTGGAAGATGGGATTTTACGCCTGTTGTCTGCGCTGTTATGCTTCGTCTTCGGTTTTATCAATGATGAAAGGAAAATCCATGACAACCCCTTCTTTTGACAGCGTTGAAGCGCAAGCAAGTTACGGTATCGGTTTACAGGTCGGTCAACAGTTGCAGGAATCTGGTTTGCAGGGTCTGCTGCCGGAAGCACTGCTGGCAGGTCTGCGCGATGCGCTGGAAGGGAATGCCCCGTCCGTTCCTGTTGATGTGGTTCACCGTGCCCTGCGTGAAGTTCACGAGCGCGCTGAAGCGGTCCGTCAGGAGCGTCAGAAGGCCATGGCAGTTGAAGGTCAGAAGTTCCTGGAAGATAACGCGCAGCGTGAAGGCGTCAGCAGCACCGAGACCGGTTTACAGTTCAGCGTTCTGACTCAGGGCGAGGGCGCAATCCCATCCCGTCAGGACCGTGTACGCGTACACTACACCGGTAAACTGATCGACGGCAGCGTGTTCGACAGCTCCGTACAGCGTGGCGAACCGGCTGAGTTCCCGGTAAGTGGCGTGATCCCTGGCTGGATCGAAGCACTGACTCTGATGCCAGTGGGTTCCAAATGGGAACTGGTGATCCCTCACAACCTCGCTTACGGCGAGCGCGGAGCGGGTGCATCCATCCCACCATTCAGCACCCTGGTGTTTGAAGTGGAACTGCTGGAAATTCTGTAAGTCCTGCGGCACGCCCGTCACTGACATGCGTCGGGCGTGCCTCGTTGTTACGGTTTTAACTGATACACCGCAAAACCAATCTCATCCGTTCCCACCTGCTTCATCGGATATTGCCCATGGCTGCGAATAAACGCAGCGGCTTTTTCTCCCGTTGCCGTTTCAAACCGAATATCCAGCGGTGTACTGCTGTGAATCGGTGCCAGTCGCCAGTTATTATCAGCCTGGGGTTTCACTTCTCCCTTTTCCTTTGTTTGCGCACCAATATAGGCCGCCAGCACCGCCCGGTTCTCATCCGGCGAAGCGAAAGCAATCTGTTTATCCCCGGTTCCGGCAAATTTCCCGCCATAAGCACGATAGTTATTGGTGGCGATCAGGAAGGTTGCCTTCGGGTCGATCGGTTTACCGTTAAACGTCAGATGGCGAATGCGTGAGGCCTGGTTATTGATCAAGCCGCACTCAGCGTCATAGCGTGCAGGCTGCGTAACGTCAATCTGGTAGTCCACCCCATCAATCACATCAAAGTTATAGGTGCGGAAATCCCAGTTGATCAGTGACTGCGGTTTGCTGCTATGAACATCAATCTGATTGAACTGCCCGGCAGAGCACTCCAGCCACTGTTTCACCTGTTCCCCGGTCGCCTTCACCACCACCAGCGTATTCGGATAGAGGTAGAGATCGGCGGCATTACGGAACGTAAGCTGCCCCTTATCCACCTCGACATAGCTGGCCGGATCGTTTTTACGGCCACCGGCTTTAAACGGTGCAGCGGCGGCCAGTACCGGCAGATGCGCAAGGTCAGGGTCACCCTGAATAAAGTGTTCGGTATAGGCGCGCTGGGCGTTATTGACGATCTGGACGGTCGGATCGTCTTGTACCAGCGACAAATAGCTGGCCATTACATCCGCTGATTTGCCGATGGGCTGGCTGACAAATTCCCGTGTGGCAGCATGATCGGCCGCCAGCACGCTGACCAGCGCTGGATCTTCGGGGGCCAGAGACTGCTTCGCGACTTTGTCATAAACCGGACGCGCTTCAGCACGTGCGCTGCTCACCTGCCAGCGGCCAGCGTCATTGTTCAGTACCAGATCGACCACGCCCAGGTGATCGCCCCACATGCCAGGCATCACGGCTGGAATGCCGTTCAGCGTTCCCCGGGAGATGTCTGCACCTTTGATATTGGCAAAGTCAGCACTGGGGAACACGGCGTGCGCGTGACCAAACATAATGGCATCAATGCCCGGCACCTGGCTTAAGTAGTAAACCGAGTTTTCAGCCAGTGCGTGATAAGGTTCGCTGGAGAGCCCGGAGTGAGGGATCGCAACAACAATATCCGCTCCCTCCTTGCGCATTTGCGGCACCCATTTCTTCGCCGTTGCTGTGATATCGTCAACGGTCACTTTGCCCGTCAGATTGGTTTTATCCCAGGTCATGATCTGCGGTGGCACGAAGCCGATATAGCCGACCTTCAGGGTATGTGTTTTGCCATCACGGTCGCGGACATCAACGGCCTTAATCAGATAAGGGGTAAACAGCGGCTTCCCGCTTTTGACGTCGATAACATTGGCATTGATATAAGGGAAGCGTGCGCCATGAATAGCCTTTTTCAGGTAGTCGAGGCCGTAGTTAAACTCATGATTACCCAGATTTCCGACGCTGTAATCGAGGGTATTCATCGCTTTATACACTGGATGCACATCGCCGTCCTTCAGGCCTTTGGCTGCGATATAGTCCCCCAGCGGACTGCCCTGAATCACATCGCCGTTATCGACTAGTACGCTATTGGTCACCTGCTGGCGTGCGCTGGCAATCAGTGAGGCGGTACGGACCAGACCGTATTTTTCAGTAGGCTGATCTTTGTAATAATCGAAATCCATCATATTACTGTGCAGGTCGGTTGTTTCCAGGAGGCGAAAATCAACTGTGGCGGCCGTCAGCGAATGGCTGACAAGCAAGGCGGTCAGCGTGAGGCAAGTCTTGAACATGTCTTTTCCCTTTATGTTCCGGATTAAACTTTCGTAACCCTCTCAGAATAGTGTGAAATTGTGTCGTGTCACGACAGGAAATTGTGATGACGATCGCGGATTTAGCCCTCCGGAGGGCGTGTGGCGCAGTACAGCCCCTGACGCGGGGCAATCTGGTCGAAAATGGCAGGAAAGCGTGTTCCCTCACAGCAGGTACGTTATGCTGTTGAAAACAAATAGCTAACCCAGTGCGTTACCCACGGTATAACGGCTCACAGAGTGAACTGCTATCCTCAATAGAGGGGCGTTAAGGTTTACACAGCGGTGGCCGTGATAACGCCAGGCAATCAGGAGGTGGACAGTGTTAGAACAAATTTGCCAGATGGCGCGTGAAGCAGGCGATGCAATTATGAGGGTCTATGATGGCGAGGCCCCGCTGGATGTGGCGCATAAATCGGATGACTCTCCGGTGACGGCGGCCGATATTGCCGCACATAAAGTGATCGTTGCCGGGCTGGCGGCCCTGACGCCGGATATCCCCGTACTGTCAGAAGAAGATCCGGCAGGTTGGGATGTGCGTCAGCACTGGCAGCAATACTGGCTGGTTGATCCGCTGGATGGCACCAAAGAATTTATCAAACGTAACGGTGAGTTCACGGTCAATATCGCACTGATCCAGCACGGAAAACCGGTGCTTGGCGTAGTGTATGCGCCAGTGTTAAAGGTGATGTACTCCGCTGAGCAGGGCAAAGCCTGGAAGGAAGAGGGTGACCATAAGGTGCAGATTCATGTGCAGGATGCACGCCCGCCGCTGGTGGTCATTAGCCGCTCTCATGCTAAGTCTGACGACGAATTGAAAGAGTACCTGGCGCAGATGGGTGAGCACCAGACCACGGCAATTGGATCATCGTTAAAATTCTGCCTGGTGGCGGAAGGGCAGGCGCAACTCTATCCACGCTTTGGACCAACAAATATTTGGGACACGGGCGCAGGTCACGCCGTCGCGCTGGCAGCAGGTGCTCATGTGACGGATTGGCAGGGTAAAACGCTGGATTACACCCCGCGTGAATCCTTCCTCAATCCGGGCTTCCGGGTATCGATCTATTGATTCACGGGATGCTGAAAGAAAGGCCGATCGGAAAAAAGGTCGGCCCCTTTAGAGGCTTTCGAATGTCACGGCGCTAATGTAACAACTCTCTTAACAGCCCTGTCACCGTTTTTACTTCATCCTGGGTCAGCGCACCTTCTTTAACAAAGCGTACCCGCGCATCTTTATCCAGCACCACAATGGCTGACCCCCCGCCCGCCAGTTGCCAGGCCTGATGGACTGCGCCATTGCTGTCGACGATAAACTGTGACCAGGGGAACTGCTGTTTATTGCTTTCAATGCTGCTGCGCACAAACATCCCGGTGCCGGGGATCGCATCGTCAGTATTCACAATGGTGGTGGTCTGGTAGTGGTCATGCGGGAATTTGGCGGCCTTAATCGCTTCTATCAGCGCGGCATTTTGTTCTTTTGCTGAAGATCGCCCGGCAATATGTTGGATCACCCGCACTTTTCCGGCCAGTTGTGCGCTGTTCCAGTTTTTGTAGCTAAACTTCTCTTCTTTGAACAGCAACTCGCCTTTATCTGCAACGCCCACTGCAGCTACGCGCTCGCCGACATGAAGGTTGTGCGCCGCCGTGGTGAAAGGCAGTAGCAGGCAAAGCAGCGCAGTGAAAATACGGATTCCTGTCATAGTCGCTCCTGTGAATGTAGTGGTCTGATCAGTAAGTCATCCTACTGAAATAATATGCGTGGATGATGCTGCTGTCGCATCGGGATAACATCTTTGCAACACACCGCACAAATCCCTGCGAATTGAAGGTTTATACTGTGTGTGTACGGTCAGGTAACAGAGAGTTCTGTCATGATGTGTAAACACAGTAAAAAAATTCAATTTTAGGAACATTGGAAGCAAACGATGTTCTATAGTACAGGCACTTTGCGTTTCACAGGTTCGTGCCGAGATTGGTAACGACGAGGCGTAGTTACTCTTCAGGAGTTGAACAAGAATGAAGATCTTCCAGCGATATAACCCACTACAGGTCGCTAAATACGTAAAAACGCTGTTCCGTGGGCGGCTGTATATCAAAGATGTCGGCGCGTTTGAGTTTGATAAAGGCAAGATCCTTATCCCGCGCGTCAAAGATAAGCAGCATTACAGCGTGATGTCGGAAGTTAACCGACAGGTCCTCAGATTACAGACCGAATTTAACTGACAAAAAAAGGCGCTGAAAGCGCCTTTTTTGTGTCTTGCCACCGCTTACGAAACGAGTTCTTCCGGATCTTTCGGCAGTACGGGTGCTGTCGGTCGCGCATCAATACGCGTCACCAGCAGCTGGTCAATGCGGTAACTGTCGATATCCACCACTTCAAACTTAAAGCCATGGAACTTCACGAAGTCGGTGCGTTTTGGGATCTTACGCAGCATAAACATCATAAAGCCACCGATAGTCTCGTAATTACCTGACTGCGGGAATTCGTCGATATGCAACACGCGCATAACGTCATCAATAGGCGTACCGCCCTCAACCAGCCATGAGTTCTCATCACGCGCGACAATCTGCTCTTCCATTCCCTGACCGACCAGATCGCCCATCAACGTCGTCATCACGTCGTTAAGGGTGATAATGCCCACCACCAGCGCATACTCGTTCATGATCACTGCGAAGTCTTCCCCGGCGGCTTTAAAGCTCTCCAGCGCTTCTGACAGCGTCAGCGTATCCGGCACGATCAGTGCCGAACGGATTTGCAGGCCGCTGTTCAACGTCATGCTCTGATTACCCAGTACGCGCAGCAACAGCTCTTTCGAGTCAACATAGCCGACGATATGGTCAATATCTTCATTACAGACCAGGAACTTCGAGTGCGGATGGCGGGCAATCTTTTCTTTCAGGCTGCTTTCATCTTCGTGCAGGTCGAACCACACCACGTTCTCACGTGATGTCATTGAAGAGGGCACGGTACGCGATTCCAGCTCAAAGACGTTTTCAATCAACTCATGCTCTTGCTTACGCAGCACCCCGGCCAGCGCACCGGCTTCGACTACCGCATAGATATCGTCAGAGGTGATGTCGTCTTTACGCACCAGCGGGATTTTGAACAGGCGGAAAAGGATGTTAGCCCCACCGTTAAAGAACCACACCAGCGGGCGGAACAGGAACAGACAGAAGCGCATCGGGTTGATGATTTTGAGCGCCATGGTTTCCGGCGCGATCATGCCCAGACGCTTGGGGAACAGATCGGCAAACAGGATAAACAGGCTGGTGACCAGCGTGAAAGAACAGACAAAGCTGATGCTCTCAGCCATTTCCGGCGTTGTCACACGTTCGAACAGCGTTCGGAAGGCCGGGGAAAACGCGGAATCACCGACAATACCCCCGAGGATCGCCACGGCATTCAGGCCAATCTGCACCACAGTAAAGAACATGCCAGGCGTTTCCTGCATCTTCAGTACGCGTTGTGCGTTGATATTGCCTTCGTCGGCCAGTAGCTTCAGTTTAATTTTGCGGGCAGCCGCCAGCGAGATTTCTGAAAGAGAGAAAAACGAGCTGATCGCAATCAGCAGCATGATGACAAGAAAGCTGTCTAACATAAAACATCCATTAGTTGGCTCGTCTCTGTGGGCAATCTGGAACACAATCGCGCAGACAAAGAAGGCCGGGTTAATCACTTGTCATTTTTGGCCTGGGCAGCGCGCAGTCAGTTTATCCTGCGATCATCACATCAGGGAGTGCAGCGATTCAGGGCTATCCGTGCCAAAAATGTCTGCGGTTCGGCTGGTGCCGGAGCAGAAGGGTAATCAGGCCGCGGAGCAGTCTGTGGGGAGATTATAGCTGTGGCATCGAGCGCTTACAATTGCGGCAACGATGTTCTGAGTGAGCAGGTATCCCGGAGCAGGAAATGGGTTGAGACTTGTCTGATACTGATACCACGTTACACTCCTTTTACGGCTAATCGCGATCTGTGTTGTAACGTAGCGTGACGTTGCAGGAAATTTGCCTTAGGTTCGGGTTGATCGCGCGTAAATAATAAGTAAGGTGATGCGCATGCATTACCTTTGAACTGAACCATTCGCGAACTATTTTTACCAGAGTAAGCCCAGTGGATTGCGGGCTGGCAATAAAAACGGGAGTAAGCGTGCCACGAATTCATGTGTATTGCATGTCTTGTCTGCTGATCGTCGCGCCTGTTACTCAGGCTGCGAATGTTCGTTTGCAGGTCACAGGGTTATCCGGGGAATTACAGAAGAACGTCAGGGCGCGTTTGTCCACCATTACCAATGACGAAGTCACCTCTGACGGTCGCTTTCGTGCACGCGTCAGCGATGCGGTGAAAGAGGGGCTGAAGGCGCTGGGCTACTACGAACCGCAGATCGATTTCGAACTGCAGCCACCGCCTGCTGGCGGAAAACGGCAGGTGTTACTGGCGAAAGTTACGCCAGGTGAACCGGTGAAGATTGCCGGAGAAACGGTGATCCTGCGTGGCGGTGCCCGAACGGATGAAGACTACCAAAAGCTGGTGCGGGACGGTAAACCCAAACTGGGCACCGTGCTTAATCACAGTGACTACGATAAGTTTAAAAGCTCCCTGAGCAACATGGCGCTGCGTAAAGGCTACTTTGACGGTGATTACCGCAAAAGCCAGCTGGGCGTCTCCGTTGAACGGCGTGAGGCATTCTGGGATCTCGATTATGACAGTGGCCAGCGTTACCGCTTTGGCGAGGTCAGCTTCGAAGGTTCGCAGATCCGCGACGACTACCTGCAAAACCTCGTGCCATTTAAAAAGGGCGATTACTACAATTCGCGTGATTTAGCCGAACTTAACCGACGTTTGTCCGCAACCGGATGGTTTAACTCGGTTGTCGTTGCTCCTGAATTTGACAAAGGACGCGAGAGCAAGATGCTGCCGCTGCATGGCGTCGTTTCGCCGCGCACCGAGAACACCATTGAAACCGGCGTTGGTTACTCGACGGACGTCGGCCCGCGCGTCAAAGCAACATGGAAAAAGCCCTGGGTAAATGATCGGGGGCACAGTTTCAGCACCAGCGCGAACATCTCTGCGCCGGAGCAGCAGTTAGATTTCAGCTATAAAATGCCATTGCGTAAAAGCCCGCTGGAGCAGTATTACCTGTTGCAGGGCGGTCTGAAACGCACCGATCTTAACGATACCAAAGCAGACTCCACTACGCTCGCAGCCTCACGCTACTGGGACAGTTCCAGCGGCTGGCAGCGTGCCGTCAACCTGCGCTGGAGTCTCGACCACTTTACCCAGGGCAGCGTGACCAACACCACGATGCTGATTTACCCGGGCGTCAGCGTTAACCGTACCCGATCACGGGGTGGTCTGATGCCGACCTGGGGTGATTCACAGCGTTACTCGCTGGATGTCTCTGATACCACCTGGGGATCGGATATCGACTTCGCCGTGATTCAGGCTCAGAACGTCTGGATCCGCACATTGCAGGATAAACACCGCTTTGTCGTGCGTGGCAATCTTGGCTGGATTGAAACCAATGATTTCGAAAAAGTCCCGCCGGACCTGCGCTTCTTCGCCGGGGGTGACCGCAGTATTCGTGGCTACAAATACAAAGGCATCTCCCCACGTGATGATGAAGGCAAGCTGACCGGGGCATCAAAACTTGCCACCGGTTCGCTGGAGTACCAGTACAACGTCACGGGTAAATGGTGGGGGGCGGTGTTTGTTGATTCGGGTGAAGCGGTTAACGACATCAAGCAGAGTAATTTCAAAACCGGTGCGGGTTTTGGCGTGCGCTGGCAGTCGCCGGTCGGGCCGATCAAAGTGGACATTGCCCGCCCGATTGGTGATCAAAACGATCGGGATATTCAGTTTTACATTGGGTTGGGGCCTGAACTATGAAGTGGTGGAAAAAGGGCCTGATTGGCATTCTGATTTTTATTGTGCTGCTGTTTGGCGGCGTTGCCTTCTTACTCGGCACCACCACTGGCCTGCATCTGGTGCTGAACGGTGCCGCGCGCTGGGTGCCGGGGCTGGATATCCAGCAGGTGAAAGGCGGCTGGCGTGATTTGACCCTGAGCGGCGTGAAGTATGAGATGCCGGGCGTAACGGTCAATGCCGGTGAGTTTCATCTGGCTCTGCGCCTGGGCTGCCTGAAACAGAGCGCGCTCTGCGTTAACGATCTCTCTCTGAAGGACGTTAGCGTGGTGGTGGACAGCAAAAAGATGCCCCCTCCGGCGAATCCGCCAGTAGAAGAAGAGAGCAGCGCGGGGGATATCAGCACGCCGTACCCGCTCACACTCAGCAGGCTGGCCCTGCATAACATCAACCTTAAAATCGACGACACCGCCATTTCGCTGGCAGATTTCACCAGCGGGCTGCACTGGCAGGGCCGTGCAATGACGCTGACTCCGACCCATATTCAGGGACTGTTGATTGCGCTGCCGAAAGCTGTGAACGTCGCCAATGAACAGGTTGTACAACCGAAAGTTCAGCAACCTGCCGTCAATGAAGCGCCGCTGGGTGAAACGCTGAAAGCGATGTTTGATAAACCTTTGCTGCCTGACCTGCCCGCGTTTACGTTGCCGCTGGATGTGGACGTGCAGGAAGTGCTCGGTGAGCAGCTGCGCATCACGGGCGATACCGATATTGCGGTAGAGCGACTGCTACTGAAAGCGAAAACCGAAAATAACCAGCTACAGCTGCTGGCGCTGGATGTCGACTCGCCGCAGGGCCAGCTGAATGCCCAGGGCCAGGCGACATTGAGCGGTAACTGGCCGGTCAACTTCACCCTCTACAGCCAGCTTAACGTCGATCCGATCAAAGGTGAGAAGATCAAAATGACGCTGGGTGGGGGCCTGCGCGATACGCTGACTCTGGGGCTGAATCTCTCCGGGCCGGTTCGCGCGCAACTGGATGCCGATACACAACTTGCCGAAGCGGGTTTACCGCTCAATATGACGCTGCACAGTCCGCAACTGCGCTGGCCGCTGGATGGACAGGCGCAGTATCAGGCCGATAATTTCAACTTCAGCTTTAAAGGCAAAGCCACTGACTACGTGATGTCCCTGAAAGCGGCACTCCAGGGGCAGGGCATTCCACCTGCCACACTGACGCTGAATGGCAAAGGGAACGTCGAGCAGTTCTCGCTGGACAAGCTGCGACTGGCTGCCTTGCAGGGGAATACCGACCTGACAGCACTGGTGGACTGGAGTAAAGCCATCAGCTGGCGCAGTGAGCTGACGCTATCCGGGATTAATACGGCAAAACAGTATCCGGACTGGCCCGCGAAGCTGGACGGTAAAATCACCACGCGGGGCAGCCTGTACGGCGGTAGCTGGCAGATGCGTGTGCCGGAGCTGAAGCTCAAGGGTAACGTACGTAATAACGCGGTCAGTGCTGACGGAACACTGTACGGCAACAGTTACAGCCAGTGGGATATTCCCGGTATTAAGCTGGTGCTGGGACGTAACAACGTCAATCTGAAAGGGTCGCTGGGCGATAAACTGAACCTGGATGCCGACATTGATGCGCAGCATCTGGATAATGCCCTGCCGGGCCTTGGCGGGGTTGCCAAAGGGACAATCCGTGCCCGTGGAGACCTGACAACGCCACAGCTGCTGGCCGACCTGACCGCCACCGGGCTGCGCTGGCAGGCGATGCGCATTGGCCGTATCAAACTGGAAGGGGACGTCAGTTCAGGTGAACAGATTCAGGGCAAACTGAAACTGCGTGTTGAACAACTGAAGCAGGACGCGCTGGCGGTGAATCTGCTGACGCTGGATGCCAGCGGCACGGAAAAACAGCATCAGCTTAAGCTGAACGTGCAGGGCGAACCGGTTTCCGGCCAGTTAGCGCTCAGCGGTAGCTTCGACCGAGCTGAACAACGCTGGAAGGGGAACCTGAATAACACCCGCTTTGACACCCCGGTGGGGGAATGGCGCTTAACGCGCGCCATCGCGCTGGATTACCTCAATGCGAAACAGACCGTCAGTATCGGCGCACACTGCTGGCAGAATCCTAATGCCGAGTTGTGCGTACCCACGACGATTGAAGCCGGGCCATCAGGCCATGCGCGCGTAGTGCTCAATCGTTTTAATCTGGCGATGATCAAGCCCTTTATGCCTGAAGCTACACAGCTTACCGGGCTGTTCAGCGGCGATGCCGATGTCGCCTGGACTGCAGATGGCGCGCTGCCAACGGGACGCGTATCCCTGAAAGGGAATGGCGTGAAAGTGGAGCAGGATGTACAGGGCAATACGCTACCCGTCGCCTTCAGTACGCTGAACCTGAATGCGGCACTGAAAAATGGTCGTGCTCAGCTCGACTGGCTGATCCGCATTGCGAATAATGGTCAACTGGATGGCAATGTACAAATTGCCGATCCCGAGGGGCGGCGCACCCTGTCCGGTAACGTCAATATCACCAGCCTGTCGCTGGCGATGCTGAACCCGGCACTGATGAAGGGGGAGAAAATTACCGGGGTGCTGAACAGTAACCTGCGCCTGGGCGGTAATCTGCAAAAACCGCAGGTCTTTGGCCAGCTGGGACTGCGAGGCGTTGACGTGGAAGGCAGCTTTATGCCGGTTGACCTCACCACCGCTAACCTGACAATGGCCTTCAATGGCATGAGTTCGACGCTCCAGGGCGTGATTCAGACTTCCCAGGGGCAAATCGCTCTTAACGGTGATGCCGACTGGAATCAACTTGATGCCTGGCGTGCACGCATTGCGGCGAAGGGCGATAAAGTGCGTGTGACGGTGCCGCCGATGGTGCGGATGGACGTGTCACCGGACCTGGTGTTTGAAGCCACGCCGGACCTGTTCAATCTGGATGGTCGCGTGGATATTCCCTGGGCACGCATCACCGTGCAGGAAGTGCCAGAAAGTGCCGTGGGCGTCTCCTCCGATGAAGTGCTGTTGGATAAAGATCTGAAACCTGTTGCGCCGAAAACCAGCGGCATTCCGATCAACAGTAATCTTATCATCCACGTTGGCAACGATGTGCGCCTGAGCGCCTTTGGTTTGAAAGCGAAACTGAACGGCGATCTGAAACTGGCGCAGGATAAACGGGGTCTGGGACTGAATGGTCAGATCAATATTCCATCGGGCCGCTTCCATGCCTACGGTCAGGACCTGATCGTCCGTAAAGGTGAGCTGCAATTCTCCGGCCCACCGGACCAGCCGTATGTGAATATTGAAGCGATTCGTAACCCGGAAGCCACCGAAGATGATGTGACGGCCGGGGTGCGTGTGACCGGGCTGGCAGACGAGCCTAAGGTGGAAATCTTCTCAGACCCGGCGAAATCACAGCAGGAAGCACTCTCTTATCTGCTGCGTGGCCAGGGATTAGGGGCGACCGGCAGCGACAGTGATGCATTAACTTCAGCCCTGGTAGGATTGGGGGTTGCACAAAGTGGTCAGGTTGTGGGTAAAATTGGCGAGACTTTTGGTGTCAGTAACCTGGCGCTGGATACTGCAGGGGTTGGCGACAGCCAGCAAGTGCAGGTCAGCGGCTATGTGCTGCCGGGTCTACAGGTAAAATACGGTGTTGGCATATTTGATTCACTGGCGACGTTAACGCTGCGTTACCGCCTGATGCCCAAACTCTATTTGGAAGCCGTGTCTGGTATTGATCAGGCACTGGATGTGCTCTATCAGTTTGAGTTCTAGCAATGCGAATAATTGTCTATGGTAGCCTGCGGCGTAAGCAAGGTAACAGTCACTGGATGACGAACGGGCAGTGGCTGGGCGATCATCAGATCGACGGCTATGCACTTTACAATCTTGGTCATTACCCGGGAGTCGTGGCGGGTGAAGGGCAGGTCTATTGTGAGGTTTACCGGATTGATGCATCAACACTGGGCGAACTGGATGCGCTCAGAACCAAAGGCGGTGAATACAAGCGCGAGCTGTTAAAAACCCCTTACGGTAGTGCCTGGCTGTACGTTTATCAGCGTGCCGTCACGGGCAAAAAGCGTATCACCAGCGGTGACTGGCTGCTGCGAGATGCAGAGTAGTTGCCGATTTTTCGATGGTTCACACTATACAAGCCGCCTTCTTTGAAGGCGGCTTTGTTTTTTTGAACCATAATGTTGTTAAATCCTCACTGTTAACCTTTATCTTATGTCATGCTTACATTATTCTATTACGCGTTCACTTATTATAAATAATAAGTGTGTATTTTCTAAGTAATATCTTATTAAATTCTCATTGAAATTATTCTCTTTTGCAGGGGTTGGGCGTCTTTGTGGTTTTAATTCCTGAATTTAGGTGCTCATATGGAGTAATATTTTGTTTGGCCGTTTTTCGTAGTTATATTATTGTCATTTCTGATTTTTTGTTTATTATCCACCCCCTTGGTTGTTGTTTTATTTATTCCTTTAATCGTTATCATATTGCGTTATTATGAGAACTAATTGACGTATTTAAGTGATGGTAATGATTTAATGTGCCATTTTTAATGTCTTTCCATTGTCATTTATCGGAAAAGGAACATCCAACGAATGAGCGTGGCGAAAAGAGAGTTTTTGCCATTGTTTGTAAAGAAGGTCATGTCTGCCCATATCGGGCTGAGTAATGACCGAAACCCATAGTATATAAAGGATTATCTAATATGAAAAAGATGACCACTCTTGCTGTATTGATTGTTGGTGCCATTGCTTCAGGGCAGGCGCTGGCGGGTGGAAGTGCAACGCTTGACGTTAAAGCGACCATCGTGCCTGGTGCTTGTAATGTCGTACTTCCTTCCGCTTCACTGGACTGGGATAATATTGACCCGGCCTCGCTGCACCATGAGCTGTTCACTGAGTTACCGGCGAAGCAGCTGACGCTGAATGTAAATTGCCCGGCAAAAATGATGTTCGCCGTCAAAGCCATTGATAATGCAACGAAGGGTGTTAGACCTATAGGTCCCGATCCATCACTGAGCGACAGCTATTTTGACTTCACGTCGGTCTCTGAGAAAAATGCGCCTGTCGGTGGCTATAGCATTAAAGCACTGACCGCGGGCAGTACCTCTGATCAAACCAAAGCAACGGCATTAGTCACCTTCAAAAATGGCAAGTGGAATGAAAAGCCTGCCAATGCAGATTACGCATACTTCCCTTCTTCCGCTCTCGGTAATGATGCTGCGCTGGATATTAGCACCAGTGATAGCAAGACTAAATATCTTCGTGATAGCGCCATGAATAAATCATTTGCATTAGAAATTCGTCCATGGATTGCCCCGGTCTCTGAACCTGCGTGGGGAAATGACGTTGACCTGAAAGGCAGCGCCACGTTTGAAGTTGTTTATATTTAACTGAAGTTGCCACCGGCAGTACTGTTCACTGTTACAAGCCAGAGTCAGTCATGCCGGTGGCTTTTTATAGAATTCATGGATGAATGCTATGTTGATCAAACTTTTTCGGCTATGCCTGTCAATATTTTCATTAGTGGTTATCTTTCCTTCCTGCGCGGTGATGCAGCCTAAAACGTCATTGGTGTTAATTCAGGAGGGGGCGGGTGGCGGCAGTATTAACGTCACCAATACCGATGATAAGGACGCATTGTTGTACGTTAAGGTCATTGATCTGCCTGATGATAAATTTCCCCAGTTGATTGTGACGCAACCTGTAATGCGCGTGGCGGCAGGCCAGACTCAGCGAGTCCGTTTTGTCTTAACCAGCGATCGTCCGCTCACCACCGAACATATAAAGCGTGTGACATTTGAAGGTATTCCTCTCACCACCGGGGAGAGTAATAGTGTCAACATCAGCGTACGGCAGAATCTGCCCGTGATTATTCATCCTGACGGGTTGGCGAAAAATAACGCGCCCTGGAAAAATTTACAGTGGCGGGTCAAACAGGAAAAGCTAACGATACATAATCCAGGTGCCTGGGTGGTCAGATTAGCGCCCAGCTTCCTCCTGATGCCTGTCAATACAAAAGTGGCGCTGGACAAGAGCTACATTCTACCGGGGGAAACCCTCTCCGTGGCGTTTTCTGATAAACAAGCGCTGGCAAAAGCCACCAACGTCCGCATTGATACCGTTTCACAGTATGGGTATGAGGTTGGCAATGTCGAGCTTCCCATCAGCCACGGGGATTAACCTGTGTCGTGTTCTTACCGCTTTACCTCAAACAAATTATGCCACTGCGCGCTGCTCACGGCGGGTGCCCTGACACCGACTTACCTTTGCGCGCAGGAAAAAAATGAACATCCTCAGCAGCAGCAAAAAGTTCAGCGCTCCTCCGACTCTCCCGCCGTTCCGGTTCTCCATGAATCTGTTACTGAAAGGATCCTCAAAGCCAGGGGCATTGACCCGGCTTTACTGACCCTTCTCGACAACTCATCACGATTTCCCGCCGGGCCCGCGCTGGTGGATATCAGCGTTAACGGTGAGTTTCGTGGCGCCTTCGATGTCGTGTTTAACCCGAAGGGGGGATTGTGCTTTACCCCTGAGTTGCTTAATCAGCTGGGGTTAAAGCTGCCCAACAGTGACCCTTTGCCTGATACGGACTGTTTTGACTGGGTACAGCAGGATCCTGCTATCAACATTCGTTTTGATACCCAAAATCTTTCCGCCAGCATTGTGGTGCCGGAAGCTGTGTTGCAGCCGCAGTACAAAGAGATTACGGGTGAGTCCGGGGGAATGGGAGCACTGCTGAACTATAACTATTTCAGCTCGGTGAACCGGAATGCCGGCACACTGAATCGCTATAGCTTTCTGACGCTGGAAGATGGTTTCAATATCTCTAACTGGATGGTACGCAGCTGGCAGCAGTTTAGTCAGCAGGATGGAAAGCTCAGTTCTGATATGAACTCACTGTATGCAGAACGGACCTTTGAACGCTGGCAGAAGCGCTTCCAGATCGGGCAAATTGGTGTCAGTAATACGCTGTTCGAGCTGGGTGATATTAATGGCATCCAGATCATCCCGGATGAGGGATTCCAGCAGGAGGGTGAAACTCAGGGAGTTGTTGAAGGTATTGCTAACACACCTCAGGCGCGGGTAGAAGTGCGCCAGTACGGTATGCTGATCTACAACACACTGGTGCCTGCCGGGCCATTTCGCTTAGATCGCATTCCGCTAAAAAACCTTAATAGCGACCTGGACATTACCGTGCTGGAAACCAACGGTCAGCGACAGCAGTTTACCGTCCCTGCTAACCGAATGAGGGGGGTAAACCCTCGTGGTATGCAGGGCTTTTCTCTCGCCACGGGCACGCTTCGCTCTATTGGCGGGGGCGGGTCGGGGGCGCCACGCTTACTCACTATGAATCAGAACTGGCGACCGCTGGGGCGCTTACTGGCACAGACTGGCCTGCTGATGTCGGACAAATATCAATCCGTCGCGTTGTCGGTGGGGCAACAGGTGGCACAGGGGTTGCAGCTTGCTGCGCAAATGACGGCGGCCAATGACCGCTATCACGGAGCACGGAGTGCGCGGCTGTCGCTGTCGGCAGATTACCTGATTACTGAAGCCTTTTCGATCGGTGGTAGCGTCAGTAAAAGCACGCCCTCGTACGCCTCACTCAATCAGGCCAGTATGCCGACCCAGGATTATTACGATAAAGATAATACGCAGTACACGCTTTCAGCCAGCTGGGCGACGCCGAGGTTCGGCACTTTTTCCGTTAGTCACGCGGAAAGCACCAGCTTTGGCAAAGCCATGTCGACGACGCGTTACAATATGATGAGCTGGGGCACCAACATTAAAAAGATGCTACTGACGGTGAGTTTTTCCCACAGCACGGGCATATATCAAAGCAATAAACAGTTGTCGGTTAACGCCAGCCTTCCTTTAGGCAAGCAATACGTCAACAGCTATTACCGTAGCTCAAGAAAGCGTAGCCAGTTAGGCAGCGAGATCAGCGGTCCTGTTAACCGTGACGTGGGTTACAACCTGTCAACAGAGCGGGATTTGAAACAGCATAACCAGTCAGTGCAAGGGGGGCTCAGTGCCAACCTGCATTACACCAATCTTTCTGCATCGGCAGGGCACAGCGGCAATCATTCCAGCAACTACTCCGTAAGCGGTAGCGGTGGCATCGCCATGGTGGGTAAAAATATCCTGTTCTCCCCCCTCCCTGTCGGACAGACCTTTGGCATGATCGCTATGAATGAAAGGCTGGCAAACGTGGCGATCAGCACGCCCGGGGGCACCACCTGGACGGACTGGCGGGGTCTGGCGCTGGTGCCTCAGCTTCCGGCGTGGCGGCCCGGAAACCTTGATCTGAATACGGAAACATTGCCGAAAAAATCGGATGTTAATAACGGGCACCACACCGTCACACTTGCGCGGGGAAGCGTGAAGCGCATTAACTACACAGTGTTGACCAGTCGGCGTGTACTGCTGGATCTTACCCTGAGCGATGGTACCCCGTTGCCGCGTGGCAGTAAGGTGATGGACCACCAGGGTGAGATGTTGACCATAGCCATCGACAATGGGCTGATCTACCTGAATAACTCACCCGAGAAAGCCACACTGCTGATTGATGTGGCAGGGCGCAATAAGCGCTGCAGCTTCACCTATCAGCTGGACGATCAGCCAGAGGATGGCGGTCCCTATCAGAAAATGAGCGGTGTCTGCATTTAGCTTGTGACCTGTGTCTTAAAAAGGAATTGTGCAATGGAACTGAAAAGAATGCTTTCCGGTATCACCCTGCTAACGGGGATGGTGCTCAGTACTGCGGTTCCCGCCAGCACCCAGGCCACGTTGCAGATACGAGGTACTATTCAGCCCGCCTCCTGTGATATTCATTTTGATGGCGGGGGCATACTCGACTGGCAGCAGATTAGCGCTGCCAGCCTCTCATCCTCCAAATCCACCCCACTGGCGACGAAGAATATTAAGCTGAATATCAGCTGCGAAACGCCCACGCTGTTTGCCGTGAGGGCCAGAGATATCGCTGAAAAAGCCGGGGAAGCGAAGATTGACGGAAAAGCGGCTGAGACCAGTTTCAGCCTCGGAGCTACCGAAGCGGGAAAAAATATCGGTGCATACCGCATCCATACCCCGGCGGACAGGTCCATGGTGGACGGGCATCCTATGCAGAAACTCACCCTCTCGGCCGATGAAGGAAAAAGCTGGGCAGAGGCGAAGGGAAGCGTGCTGTGGAAGTATCAGGGAGAGGAGCTTGTGTCTTTCACCTCCGATATGTTGCGGGTGCCGATCCCGGCAAAAAATGTGGTCTTTGATATCAATGTCACCCCCTGGGTCGTCGCCCTTGATACCCTTGGAACATCGGATGAAGTGACGATTGCCGGCAGTGCAACCTTCGATATTGTATATCTCTGATGGCTTTCATCATCCGTAGTTGCAAATCCTGGTCTGTGGGTCAATACATACTGTGTAGCCTGCTGGCGCTGTCCATCGCACATCCGGCGGGGGCGGTGATGAAGCCTGAAACCTCTATGATCATGATTAATGAAGAGGCAGAAGGCGGAAGCCTGAACGTTACCAATACCGCAGACTACGAGGCACTGCTGTATGTGAAGGTCTACAGCCTGCCGGACGATCCCCAGCCTCAGCTGCTGGTGACCCAGCCGGTGACCAGGCTGGCAGCGGGGCAGACCCAGCGGCTACGCTTCTTACTGCACAGCCGGGGGCCGCTCAAGACCGAGCATATGAAGCGGGTGATTCTGGAAGGGATCCCACTACAAGCACTGAGCGGCAAGAATACGGTGGGCTTGAGCCTCAGGCAGGACCTCCCGATCATTATTCATCCTGCCGGTCTGCCAATGAAGTCAGATCCCTGGGAAGCATTGAAATTTTCGGAAACGAGTGGTGTGTTAACCATCGCTAACCCCAGTCGTTATGTGGTGCGGCTGTCGCAGACCGTCGTGCTGTTGCCCTCGATGAACAATATCATGCTGAGTAAAAGCTATATTCTTCCCGGCGAAACGCTGACCGTTAAGGGCCAGGATGCTGCTGCTCTGAAAAACAGCAAGCAGATCCAAATCCAGAGCCTGTCAAAATATGGCTATGTCGCGGGTTTGTTTATACAACCGCTGGAGCATCAAGGTTAATTTCTCTGCTGCATCGCCAGCTTTCAACGGGAAACACATGAAGGAACGGAAAATGGACTGTAGGAAACGTTCGCGCCCGCACCGCCGTCAAGGGATGCGTCTGATGGCGGTCAGTCTACTGCTATGTTCAGGGTGGGTTCAGGCTGAATGTCGCATCAGCACGGGCACGGGGATGCTGGATTATGGCCGGATAAATACCCAGGTCACACGAGGCCCTGATGGGAAACATCACCTGACATCGCGTGCAGCCGTATTCAGGGTGGAGTGCGATGAACCCCGGAAAATTCGACTGGCTTTCACTGACATTAGCGGCAGTCAGCGGCAGTTCGCCTTTGGTCGCGACGGTGAACTTGAGGCAGATATTTCTGCGCTGATGCTGGACGATCGTGCGACGGCTTACCGCGATCTCTCTTCACTCGCAGGGCAAAAGAGTGACGTTAGCCGACAAACAGGCACGCTGCTGCCAGGAAGTGAGATCGAGATTGTCGACGCGGGGCGCCATTTAAACTTTATTGTGACGTTGCATCCTGTGTTCACGGACCAGCTCTTTGCTCTCCAGGATGATTATCGGCCGGGGAACGACATTACGGTATCGATTATCGAATAGCGGAGAAGCGGGATAAAAAAACACCGCCGTGGCGGTGTTTTTTCGGCGTCAGTGGAAGAGAATCTTCACTGGCGCGAGCTGTGCCGGAAGATTATTTCTTCGCAGCGCGTTCGAAGGAGGAAACGATTTCCGCTTTAGCGGCTTCTACGCCTTCCCAGCCGTCAACCTTAACCCATTTGCCTTTTTCCAGCGCTTTATACTGCTCGAAGAAGTGGGTGATCTGGCCGCGCAGCAGTTCTGGCAGGTCGTTCACATCCTGGATGTGCTCGTACTCTTTGCTCAGTTTGCTGTGTGGAACCGCAACAACTTTGGCATCTTCGCCAGATTCGTCGGTCATTTTCAGCACGCCAACCGGACGGCAGCGGATCACAGAGCCAGGCTGTAACGGGTAGGGTGTTGGCACCAGGACGTCAACCGGGTCACCATCCAGAGACAGGGTGTGGTTGATGTAACCGTAGTTGCACGGATAGAACATCGCTGTCGCCATGAAACGGTCAACGAACAGTGCGCCAGTCTCTTTGTCGACTTCGTATTTGATTGGAGAGGCATTTGCCGGGATCTCGATTACGACATAGATATCATCTGGCAGGTCTTTACCCGCTGGTACCAGGTTCAAGCTCATTATGAATTCCTTCAATCATCTTAGGTTGAGTGCCGGGTATTATAGCCAGGTCATCTTCAAAGTACCTTCCTTTTTCCGCCTTTCAGATTGCTCCGTGCCGGGGCATCAATGACAGTGAAATGCTGCGCTATGCGATGCCCGGCTCACGATGATGGCTAATCCTCCACGTCGGGCTGGGGTATGGAATATTCACTCGGTGCAAAGGGGTGTGGCTCACCGTTGACCATGTTGAATTCAGAGACAATATAACGGCGTCTCATCTTCTTAGTGGGTGAGCGTAAAGCGATATCAACCCGCCTGGCGCCTGAGTTCGGGAACTTGTAATACGTTTCAGGAATGCAGAGCTGATCATTAGCAATTTTTAAAGCGGGGAATTCTCTGTTGAAGCCAGACATCTCCGGTGCACGACTCTCTCTGATCACCAGATAATGAGCATAATAGTCGCTGGCATTTTTAATCTGGAAACACACTCCGGCATTTGTCAGGGACACCTGTCCGAGCTCATTGGGGGGGCTGTAATGGCCCATCCACCCGCAGCCGGTAAGAAGCGAGGCAATCAGGGCGGGAAACAGCACTTTTTTTATTGTCATCACAGGCTCCACGGAAAGGCTCGCAGCGTATATTTATACTGTTTTAGTAACTCATCATCGGATAAATCATCACTGTTAGTACAACCCCTGTTTGTTTTCCAGTAAGCACGGCCATTGAACTGCGTAAGTAGATAATAATCTCCAATAATCTGTGCCTGCTGCTCCATACCGTAAGTGCTAAGTGGCCAGCTGTCTAAAGCATATTCATACTTTGCCATCCAACTGACCAGGCCCCGTAATTTGACCTTCATGCCGTGCTGGTACTGCCATACGTGTGACAGTTCATGGATAAAAGTATGCTGCCTTCTTATATCGGCTTTAGAAAAATCAGGGCTGTATTCATCTCGAAAGTACATTTCTCCATTGGGTGACATAGAGACCCGCTTGAGTTGCAGACCAAAAGGCAAGTAACTGCCTTTATGGATCCACACTTTCGGGTAGATGATCGTGTCGCGAAAAATTTCCTTCGCCATATTAATCTCGCCCAATGTCATCAGGCGCAGACTGCCGCCCTTAGTATCATTATCAAACATACAAATCCCTTGGTGTGTTTGTGGTTATTTCCCATGCAGCATAGCAAATGTCTGTTTTGCTAAAAATTCTACAATCTGTGATTTTCTTAGTGCGATGACATGACACTTGCCTGGAGTCTCTTTTCGCCACTGAACAAGATGAGGGCTGTCAGGGGATTAATTTGGTTTATTCATCATTGTTAAATCATTTCTCTGGTTTTACATGGATCTAATCCATCATCGTCTGTATTTTCCTTCAGGGTCATTTCCCTTCTGACGTTTGTCCACAATAAAAGCGTTGAAGCGCCCTTAATTCACGCTTACGGGTTCCCTGTTCTGGATCAATTTAATCTTTATTATGGTTAAAGCTGGGTAATGTTATTGCCGATAACATGGTCGATTTAGGGACCAGGAATGACCAGGCTTAACACTATCGGGAAATGATCATGCTTAAGAGAATCTCAATACGTACGGGTTTATTGGCGCTGCTTGCCATGATGACGCTGCTGCTTTTAGTGGTGAGTGTCATGGGCATTATCGCGATTCAAAAGGGCAATCGCTCACTGGATGTGATCAACCGCATTCAGGGCATTGAGTTGAACGCACTGTATATGAGTAACGGCAACCTATTGCGCACCCGCGCCACCGCGGCGCTGGCCATACGTAAAATGGAAATCGGCCTGCCGGACGAAGCGGAAAAAATAGCCACACGTTCCGCCAGTTACGTGGTTTTATCGCAGCAGGAGCTGAAACGATTCATTGATGCCGGAACCGTCACTGAACACGGCAGAATTCTGGCGGAAGCCGTAGTGGCAACCCATGAAGATTACCTGGTTAATGGCATCACGCCAATGATGGCGGCGCTGCAAAAACAGAGCGTGGATGATTACTACAGCGTTCTGGAAGGAAACCTCTCCGACCTTGCAGGCAAATTCTCTGGCGCAGTATCGGCTTTTGGTGCTTATGCCGACGACGTCAGCGCAACACAGATGGCGCAGGCCGCGCGTAACCAAACCATGATGACCGTTCTGATTCTGGTGAGCGGCGCGCTGACACTGCTGCTGGTGGCGCTGGCATGGATGATTTTGCGCATACTGCTCCTGAAGCCGCTGGATCAGGCTATCAGGCATCTTGAGCATGTGGCGGGTGGCGATCTGACGCAGCCCGTGCCGGAAAGCGGTGACAACGAGTTGGGCCGATTAAATGCCGCACTGGGAACGATGCAGCAGTCGCTACAGCATTCGGTTGGTCTGGTGCGCGATGCCAGTCTGCAAATCGATATCGGCAGCCGCGAACTCGCCTCGGGCAACCTCAATCTCTCCCAGCGAACTGAAGAGTCTGCGGCATCGCTGGAACAGACGGCGGCGAGCATGGAGCAGTTAACCGCCACGGTGAAGCAGAATGCAGATAACGCCCAACAGGCACATCTGCTGGCGCGTGCTGTTTCTGATACCGCCGATCGCGGGGCAGAAGTAGTGTGTTACGTGATGGAGAAAATGGGGGAAATCTCTAACAGCTCGCAGCGTATTGGCGACATTCTCGGTGTGATTGATGGCATCGCCTTCCAGACGAATATCCTGGCGCTGAACGCTTCTGTTGAAGCGGCACGCGCGGGTGAGCAGGGACGCGGTTTTGCCGTTGTCGCCACCGAGGTACGTAACCTGGCCCAGCGCAGTGCAACGGCGGCGAAGGAAATCCGTACGCTGATTAGTGAGTCGCAGATTCGCGTCAACGAAGGTTCTGATATGGCGACCAAAGCGGGTGAAACCATGGATGAAATCTCGACGGAAGTGATGCGAGTCACCACGTTGATGAAAGAGATCTCCAGCGCTTCGCAGGAACAGAGTCGCGGTATTGAACAGGTGAACCAGGCGGTGACGCAGATGGATGAAGTCGCGCAGCAGAATGCCGCGCTGGTGGAAGAAGCGGCCGCCGCAACGCAGTCGCTGGAAGAGCAGTCCCAGCAGCTGGTGCAAACCATGGCGGTATTTAAGGTCACTCAGGCGGCATAAATCGTTGGGGGCGGCCGCTTTTCTAGTCGTTTCCCCAAAAGAAAGGGCGGACCCGAAAAAGAAGGTCCGCCCCTACGCTTTGGTCAGTCGAAATCGTTAAATTTTACCGATTAGTTATCCGGGAACTCGCGCAGGAAACGTTCGGTATCATCGACCATATGGTCATTGCCGACGAAGAACGGCGAACGTTCATGCAGGCTTTCTGGCACCAGGTCCAGAATACGGTTTTTGCCGTCAGAGGCTTTACCGCCAGCCTGTTCCGCCAGAAACGCCATTGGATTGCACTCATACAGCAGGCGCAGCTTGCCTTTCGGGTGGCTGGCGGTGCTTGGGTAGAGGTAGATACCGCCTTTCAGCAGGTTACGGTGGAAATCTGCCACCAGCGAGCCGATGTAGCGTGAGGTATAAGGACGTTGGGTCGCGACATCCTCTTCCTGACAGAATTTCAGGTATTTCTTCACACCCTGCGGGAAGCGGATGTAGTTACCTTCGTTGATGGAATAGGTGTAGCCCTTTTCCGGGAAGGTCATACGTTCCGCGCTCAGGCAGAACACGCCCAGTGACGGGTCGTAGGTAAAGGCATGTACGCCACAGCCGGTGGTATAAACCAGCATGGTAGAGGAGCCATAAACGACGTAACCCGCGGCAACCTGCTGGCTGCCAGGCTGCAGGAAGTCTTCTTCGGTCACCGGCGTACCCGGAGGGGTGAGACGGCGGTAAATTGAGAAAATGGTGCCGACAGAAACGTTGACATCAATATTTGAGGAGCCGTCGAGAGGATCCATCAGTACCACGTACTTGCCGTTTTCCGCGCCTTCGAAGATCACGAACTCATCTTCTTCTTCTGACGCGATACCTGCAACAATGCCACGGGCCTTCAGTGCGGCTTTGAGTTTTTCATTGGCAAACAGATCGAGCTTCATCTGTTCTTCGCCCTGAATATTTTCAGCGCCGCTGGCACCCAGAATATCGACCAGGCCTGCTTTGTTAATATCGCGGTGGATAATCTTAGCGCCCAGTTTGATCGCGGAGATCAAAGCGGTCAGTTCACCTGTTGCGTGCGGAAAGTCGTGTTGCTTCTCGACGATAAATTCGCCTAACGTTTTCATAACACAATCCCTGAATCTGCGGTTGAGTAGCAGCTTGATTCACAAACTGCCAACGTATGCGTACGCAGTTTAGCCGATTGAACGCTAAAGAACATAGGGCAAATCCGTTTCTTCCGCACGATGGGGGCGTTACACTAAGGCCGAACATTTTACGAAACGGACCTTTTATGCGTATTCATATCCTCGGTATCTGCGGCACCTTTATGGGTGGACTGGCGATGCTGGCCCGCGCGCTCGGCCATGAAGTGACCGGCTCTGATGCTAACGTTTACCCGCCAATGAGCACGTTGTTGGAGAAGCAGGGTATTGATTTAATTCAGGGTTATGATGCTTCTCAGCTCGATCCTGCACCGGACCTGGTGATCATCGGTAACGCGATGACCCGCGGTAATCCCTGTGTGGAAGCGGTGCTGGAGCGCAATATTCCTTATCTCTCTGGCCCACAGTGGCTGCATGACTTCGTCCTGCGCGACCGCTGGGTGATTGCGGTCGCCGGAACCCACGGAAAAACCACCACAGCGGGCATGGCAGCGTGGATTTTACAGGCCTGCGGCTATGAACCCGGTTTTGTCATCGGTGGGGTGCCTGGAAATTTTGATGTTTCCGCGAATTTAGGAAAAAGCCCATTCTTTGTGATTGAGGCGGATGAGTACGACTGCGCGTTCTTCGATAAGCGCTCGAAGTTTGTTCATTACTGCCCGCGTACCCTGATTCTGAACAACCTCGAGTTCGATCATGCCGATATTTTTGACGATCTGCGTGCTATTCAGAAACAGTTTCATCATCTGGTCCGCATCGTGCCAGGCCAGGGAAAAATTATCCTGCCAGAGCATGATGCTAACCTGAAACAGGTGATCGCGATGGGCTGCTGGAGTGAACAGGAAACCGTGGGCGACACCGGCCACTGGCAGGCGAAGAAACTCTCTACGGATGCCTCACACTGGGAAGTGCTGCTGGACGGCGAGCGCGTGGCAGAAGTGAACTGGTCGCTGGTGGGGGAGCACAACATGCATAACGGCATGATGGCCATTGCCGCTGCACGTCATGTTGGCGTGAAGCCCGAAGATGCGGGGCGTGCGCTGAATGACTTTATCAATGCCCGCCGTCGTCTGGAGCTGCGTGGAGAGAGTAACGGCATTAAGGTCTACGATGACTTTGCCCATCACCCAACGGCTATCCTCGCTACGCTGGCGGCGCTGCGCGGCAAAGTCGGCGGCACTGCGCGCATTCTGGCGGTGCTGGAACCCCGTTCGAATACCATGAAAATGGGCATCAGCAAGGACGATTTAGCCCCGGCGCTGGGGCGTGCTGATGAAGTGTTCCTTTATCAGCCGCACCACATTCCGTGGCAGGTTGCCGAAGTGGCCGAGGCCTGCATTCAGCCGGCGCAGTGGAGTGCGGATCTCGATACACTGATAGAAATGATCGCCAAAAAGGCCCAGCCGGGCGATACCATCCTGGTCATGAGTAATGGCGGTTTTGGTGGGATTCATCAGAAATTGTTAGATAGATTGGCGTAATATGCATTGGGCGAGGCATGCCTCGCCCTACGCGCCTGTGGTGGGCATGCCTATGCCTTTGCGTAGGGGTCGGGCACGCCCGACCTGATACTCACAGCAATACGTTACGACGCTTCGGCCAGCTCACGCAGATACTGGAAGATCTGGCGATAAGCTTTCGGCGGTTTGTTGGTCGCTTTCTCTTTCTGCGCGTTACGGATCATCGCACGCAGCTGCTGGCGGTCGGCATGAGGATAGAGGTTCAGCACCTCTGGCACCGCATCATCACCTTGCTCCACCAGACGGTCACGCAGCACTTCCAGTTTATGGAACAGTGCGACCTGCTGGTTGTGGCGGTTCTTCAGCTTATCCAGTGCCGTACGGATCGGCTCTTCATCACGTGAACGCAGCATTTTACCGATCAGCTGCATCTGGCGGCGGCGGCCTTCTTTCTTAATCTTCTGTGCCAGTTCAATGGCGGCACGCAGATCTTCATCCAGTGGGATTTTGTCCAGGGAGTTTTTCCCCAGTTCCACCAGTTCAGCGCCAAGGCGTTTTAGCTCCTCGGCATCACGTTTAATCTCACTTTTACTGACCCAGATAATCTCATCATCTTCTTCTTCTTCGTTATCTGGTACATCATCGAGCCAGTCGTCGGGCTGCTTGGTCATTGGTACGGCTCCTGAAAAAGAGGCTAATGCTATCAGGTTACGAGGCTACTGCGAAATTGTTCTCTGAGTCTGTTAGACTCAAATGAAGCCTTATCACCCTGGTGTGGTTATACCAGCGCGGTAAGCCACCGAAAAATCGCACTATTAATTATATGGCAGGTCGATGAAATTACTCTCCCAAGTTGCAGAACAGCGTAAAACCCTGGAACAGGCGATAGCGACAGCACTCGAACTGGCAAAGGCCAGCAGCGACGGAGCAGAAGTCGCGGTAACCAAAACCACCGGCATCAGCGTGAGTACGCGCTATGGCGAAGTGGAAAATGTTGAATTCAACAGCGATGGTGCCCTGGGCATCACTGTTTATCATCAGAATCGTAAAGGCAGCGCCTCTTCAACTGACCTCAGCCCGGACGCGATAAAGCGCACCGTGCAGGCCGCGCTGGACATTGCCCGCTACACCTCTCCCGATCCTTACGCGGGTGTGGCCGACCGTGAGCTACTGGCGTTTGATGCGCCGGATCTCGATCTGTTTCACCCTGCTGAGATCGATGCCGATCGCGCTATCGAACTGGCGGCTCGCGCCGAGCAGGCCTCACTGAAAGCGGATAAGCGTATTACCAACACCGAAGGCGGCAGCTTTAACAGCCACGTCGGGATTAAAGTGTTCGGTAACAGCCACGGGATGCTGCAAGGCTATTGCTCCAGCCGCCATTCGCTTTCCAGCTGTGTGATCGCGGAAGAAAACGGGGATATGGAGCGCGATTACGCTTACACCATTGGTCGTGCCATTGAAGACCTGAAGTCACCGGAAGCCGTGGGCGAAGAGTGTGCCCGTCGCACCCTGTCACGTCTTTCTCCACGCAAGCTGTCGACAATGAAAGCGCCGGTGATGTTTGCTGCCGAAGTCGCAACAGGCTTATTCGGTCATCTGGTAGGCGCGATCAGCGGTGGCAGTGTTTATCGTAAATCGACGTTCCTGCTTGATTCCCTGGGTGAGCAAATCCTGCCGGAGTGGCTGACCATTGAAGAACATCCGCATCTGCTGAAAGGCCTGGCCTCTACGCCGTTTGATAGCGAAGGTATCCGTACCCAGCGCCGCGACATTATCAAAGAGGGTGTGTTGCAGAACTGGCTGCTGACCAGCTACTCCGCCCGCAAACTGGGGCTGCAAAGCACCGGACATGCTGGTGGTATTCATAACTGGCGCATCGCCGGACAGGGCCATAGCTTCGACGCAATGCTAAAACAGCTCGGCACCGGGCTGTTGGTGACCGAGCTGATGGGGCAGGGCGTGAGTGGTATCACGGGGGATTACTCTCGCGGAGCATCGGGTTTCTGGGTGGAAAATGGCGTGATCCAGTATCCGGTCAGTGAAATTACCATTGCCGGTAACCTGAAAGACATGTGGCGCAATATGGTCAGCATCGGTAGCGACATTGAAACGCGTAGCAATATCCAGTGTGGATCCGTTCTGTTACCAGAAATGAAGATCGCAGGGCAGTAATTTACAGATTTACGCGTATGCTGAAAAGGCGGCTGTGAAAACAGCCGCCTTTTTTAATGCCTGAATGATACCCATTTATAAAAAATAGGATCTGAGATGCGTAAGTTATTGATTGCAATGTTGAGTACGACCCTGATGTTAAGTGCCTCGGTGATGGCACAGGACCTGGAAGGCGATATGGATATCCTGAAAGGCGCTTATCGCACGGTACAAAAGACCGATGATAAGGCGGAAATGGTCAGAGCATTAACCGATATGCGTGCTGCCGCTGAGAATGCGAAAACTCAGACGCCGGATAAGTTAAAAGGCCAGGCGGCCGACAGTGCTGGAATGAAAGATTATCGTGCAGAACTGGACACACTGATTGGCCAGATTGATACCAGTCTGAAACTGGCAAACGGCGGTGATCTGGCAGGCGCAAAGGAAGAAGCGAAGACATTCTCCGCTACCCGAGATGCCGGTCATAAGAAGTTTCGTTGATCACACAACCCTGATCAAAAACGTTTAGCTTGAACCTGAGAGGCGATGAATAAACCCATCGCCTTTTTTCGTAAAATAGCTGAGTGAAAACACTGTAGATAATGAGAATATCTCGCGATTTTTTCTTGTTCAGAATCTTTCTCTGACTTCCCTTGTCAGGCAGATAAACGCGAGAGTTTTCACCATGAAAAGTGATCTATAATATTTTCGATTATTAATACCCTGATAATTGAGTTGCGAAAAACTGGTAAACCCGCAAATCCCGGGAACATAAAAATTTATGTGGCAGGGAGGCGCGGGTGTTATCTTTTTTATTCTCCGCCTGGTATTTCGTCATAAGTTTTACTTCTATTTCTGTGATTATTGATATGTTTTCCCCCGTATATATCCCTTTGCCTGCGTTTATTAAGCAGGTAACGCTGTTTTTTTGTGATTCACATCTCAATTTAACGGTGTTCGTGCACGTTTCAACGTTTTTGCGACATCAATCCGGCGTCATCTGTTTATTTCCGTTTCAATGTGGAAAAAGTCGTTCTACACATAAAGGTAACGTAGAGGTAATTTATTCCCATCGTTAATTAAGAGGGGACGAACGTGAGTAATGGAATAGCGCCAGTGAACGCGGTAACAGAACAGGATAATGAAATTCAGTCGCTGGCTGCGCGGGTGATGACACAAATTACCGAACTTTTTGCCGCCCGAAATATTCAACCTAATCCTGTTCAGCAGCAGATGCTCACCTCCCATGTGCGTGCGATGGCACTGCGTTCTCTCACCGGAGAAGCGCTGCCAGAAGTGGAAGAAGAACTGTTTGAGGATATCTCGCCAGAGTCAATGACGCTGGCACAGCAGGTTGTTGATTTGTTCGGTAACCTGCCGAAAGAAGAGGCCTGGCTACTCTCCGTTCATTTCGAAGTAGCCAAAGAAAACGAATAAACCTGGGATCGGACATGCCGACCCCTACTACAATCCGTAGGGGCGGGGCATGCCCCGCCCGTTGCAACCAATAAGGAATACAACATGTCTCAAATTATCGTCGTGATTGGCGACCGTTTAGGTAAAGGCCAGAAAGTCGCTGCCGGAATCGAAAAAGCCGGCGGCAAAGCGATTGTAGTACCGGGTGTGGCGGCAGACATGAAGTTGGGTGATGTCATGAAGGCGGAAAACGCCACTTTCGGCATCTCCTTCTGTGGCAGCGGCGGCGCGGGTGCCATCACTGCTCAGAATAAATATGGCTACAAAGCTAAGCATGGAATGCGCTCCATTGATGAAGGTGTGACCGCCATCAACGAAGGTGCCACAGTACTCGGCTTCGGCTTTATGGATAAAGAAGAGTTGGGTGAGCGTCTGGTGCTGGCGTGGCAGAAGAAGCACGGCTGATGAAAGAGCAATTCACCACCACGGTGAGCGTTAGCGGTAAGGGCGACAGCAAAGGAAAAGCCTTTGCCGATGCCCTTAGCCGGGTACAAAACACGGTACTGAAATCCACCAGCAAAATTCTTCTGCGTATTGAGCCGGTGGATGTGAAGGTGCTGCAGGCCAGTGTTCGCACCAAAACGGAAAAGTTTCTGTTCTTCTTTCTGGCGCGTGAACGGCGGCTCTACAGCGTCGATCTGGAGATCACCGTCAACGTGGTGGTGGTGGATACAGACAACGTGGATTTCATCGTTTCCCACTAAAAAAACATCAGGGCGCATACACCTCCACGCATTCAGATGCGGTAGTCCGTCTACCGCCTGAGGCGAAGGGGTTATAACAAAAGGAAAGACCGATGTTCCTCATTATCTTATTTAAGTCATTGATTATCGGCGGACTTGTCGGTGTTGGTGTGGGCGCAGGCGCAGCACGCATGTTTCATGCCCCGACCACACAGGGCATGGGCGCTTTTCGTACATTGGGCGAACTGAACTCCTGTGAGGGCGATCCTGCCTCCCACTTCTCTTTCGGCCTCGGCTTCTTCTTTAATGCCTGGGCATCGTCTGTGGCGGCGGGTTCTTTTACTCAGGACGTTGACCACCGCATTATCCCTAACTGGGGGGCCGCGGCACTGATGGTCAAGAACCGCAACGTGGCAGACACCCTGCACAACCCGAAGAAAATGGCGATCGCCTGCGGCATCATCGGCATGATCGTGGTGGCGTTCCTGAACTCAACGGCGTCAGCAGTACCGGCAGCCTTGCAGGTGACGGCAGTGAAGGTGCTGGTACCTGCGGCTAACCTGCTGGTCAATACGGTCATGCCCGTGATCTTCTGGCTGGCGGCCATTGATGCCGGTAAAAAGTCCGGTTTTTGGGCCACCATTTTTGGTGGACTGGCGCAGCTAATCATGGGGAATGCGGTACCGGGCCTGGTACTGGGCATCCTGATTGGCAAAGGGGTTGAAGAAGCGGGCTGGAACCGTGTGACCAAGGTGATGATGATGGCCATCGTCCTGCTGTTCGTGCTAAGCGGGTTCTTCCGCGGCTTTGATATGAAGCTGCTGGAGTCCTTCCATCTGGGTGTGCCTGGCTGGCTGGATATGATCCACAACTCCCTGAGCGGTAAATAAGAGGACGATGGTAATGGAAAATACAAAAAGTGGTTTCTGGTATGCCGACTGGTCGTTTCCGATCTTTGTCGGGCTGCTCTCTTCTGGTGTGTTCGCCGGTACGCATATGTATTACGTCTACGGGCTGGGTGCTTTCAACGAAGTGGCCTTCGTCTCCATGCTGCGTGCGGGAATGGAAACTGGCGTTTACGGTGCGGTAGCGGCCTTCGGTGCCAGCTTCCTGTTTGCACGCATTATTGAAGGATCGCTGGTGGGGATCCTCGATATTGGTGGCGCGATCCAGACCGGGATCGGCCTGGGCGTGCCTGCGCTGCTGCTGGGGGCCGGGTTTATCTTCCCGGTAGCAAACTTTGCCGCCTCGCTGGTAACCGGCCTGGCGCTGGGCCTGGCAGTGGGATACCTGATTATTCTCGCGCGTAAATTTACCATCAACAACAGCGACTCGACCTACGGCGCTGACGTGATGATGGGCGCGGGCAACACCTCTGGCCGCTTCCTCGGTCCGTTAATTATCTTGTCTGCGATGGCGGCATCGATTCCCATTGGGCTGGGTGCGCTGGTGGGATCGTTGCTGTTCTACCTGTGGAACAAGCCGATTACCGGTGGCGCAATCCTGGGGGCGATGGCGCTGGGAGCGATCTTCCCGGTCGCGCTGTAACTAACCCGCGTGGCGGCGGGATGTCGCCACGCTGAGGAGTCTGCATGTTTGATCTGATTATTCGGCGGGGCCGTCTCAGCGATGGCACCCTCAGTGATGTCGCCATTCACGACGGCAAAATTGCAGCCGTTGGCCTGGTCGCAGGTCCGGCGAAACATGAGTGGGATCTTGCCGGGCGTTACTGGCTGAGTGCGGGCTGGATTGACTCGCACGTTCACTGCTACCCAAAATCGCCGATTTACCATGATGAAGCCGATCGCATTGGTGTGGACACGGGCGTCACGACGGTGGTGGATGCGGGCAGTACCGGCGCAGATGATATCGATGATTTCTATCAACTCACCCGCAGCGCCAGCACCCGTGTTTATGCGCTGCTCAACATCGCCCGTAGTGGCATTCTGACGCAGAATGAACTGGCGGATATGGCGCGTATTGACGGGCCTGCGGTACGCGCAGCGGTACAGCGTCTGCCGGGTTTTATCCTGGGTTTGAAAGCCCGTATCAGCAGCAGTGTGGTGGAACAAAATGGTATCAAGCCGCTGGAACGTGCCAAAGCGATGCAGCAGGAGAACGGCCAACTGCCGCTCATGGTCCATATCGGTAACAACCCGCCGAACCTCGATGATATCGCCGATTTGTTGACCTCCGGCGACATGATTACCCACTGCTATAACGGCAAACCGAATCGTATTCTTACGGCGGAAGGGCAGCTTCGCGCGTCGATTACCCGTGCGTTGCAGCGCGGTGTGCGGCTGGATGTTGGGCATGGCTCTGCCAGCTTCAGTTTTGAGGTGGCACAGGTCGCCATCGGCCAGGGCATTTTACCGCACACCATCAGCTCGGATATCTACTGCCGCAACCGCCTTAACGGTCCGGTGTATTCCCTCGCGCATGTGATGTCCAAATTCTTAAACATCGGTATGACGCTGACACAGGTAATTGATTGTGTCACCTGCCATGCCGCCGATGGGCTGCGGCTCAATGGAAAAGGACGGCTGGTGCCGGGACTGGATGCCGATCTGACCATTTTTGACGTGAAACAGGAAACCTGCCTGTTCAGTGATTCTGACGGACAAACCCTGTCTGGCGAAACACACCTGGTGCCGCTGGCTGCTGTGGTGAGCGGGCAGGCATTCGTGACTAACGAAGGGAAAAAACGTGATGATTTCAGTGTATGAAAAATATGGCTTAAAGCAGGTGATTAACGCCTCTGGCCGCATGACCATTCTCGGTGTGTCGACCCCGAGCGCGGATGTGGTGGAGACGGTAAATTATGGTCTGAATCACTACTTCGAAATGAAAGATCTGGTCAACAAAACCGGTGCTTACATTGCCGGCCTGTTGGGTTGTGAAGCGGCAGTTGTGGTCTCCTGCGCGTCAGCGGGTATTGCGCAATCTGTGGCGGCGGTGATCGTGAAAGATAACGACTGGCTGTTGGAAAACCTCCATGCCGCGCCGCTGACCGTGCCGCATGACATCGTGCTGCCAAAGGGCCATAACGTGAACTTCGGCGCGCCCGTGGGCACGATGGTCACACTGGGAGGTGGCCGCCTTGTGGAAGCAGGCTACGCCAACGAATGTTCGCCTGAACAGCTCTCGGCGGCCATCACGCCGCAAACAGCCGCCATTCTCTACATCAAATCGCACCACAGCGTGCAGAAAAGCCATCTCAGCGTCGAACAGGCAGCGGTAGTGGCTCGGAAACACGGCGTTCCACTGATCGTGGATGCTGCTGCCGAAGAAGACTTGCAGGCATATTACGCACTGGGGGCAGACCTGGTGATCTACAGCGGCGCCAAAGCGATTGAAGGGCCTACCAGCGGGCTGGTAACAGGAAAAACGCAGTACGTCGAATGGGTAAAACGTCAGTCGCAGGGCATTGGTCGCGCGATGAAAGTCGGCAAAGAGGGCATCCTGGGACTGACTCAGGCGATTGAAAATTTCCAGCGTCTGGAGAAAGTAACAGGGGCGCAGATGGTAGAAAAAATGACGCCATTTATCGACAACCTGAATCAGCTGTCCGGAATTCAGGCTCGCGTGGTGTGGGATGCGGCCGGGCGTGATATTGCCCGTGCTGAGATTCATTTTGACGAAGCGACTATCGGGCGTACTACGGGCGAAGTGGTCCAGGCACTTAAAACCGGCGATATCGCCATCTATTTCCGTGGCTACAAAGCTAACGAAGGGATTGTCGAAGTAGACGTGCGCAGCGTGTCTGCGGATCAGCTGCACACCATTTTTGTCTGTATTCAGACGCTGTTAATCAGGGAGAAACGCGCATGACGCTGACACCAAAATTTTACCGTGATCGGGTATGCCTGAATGTACTGGCCGGATCAAAACAGAACGCCCGTGATATCTGGGTGGCGGCCGAAGGCCACGTGCTGGTAGGCGTGCTGTCGAAAAACTATCTTGATGTCGCGACTGCCGTGGCGGACATGCGTGAGTATGCCGCGCTGATCGATAACGCGCTGTCCGTCGGTCTGGGGGCGGGCGACCCGAATCAGTCGCTGATGGTGAGTGCCATCTCCGCTGAAGTGCAGCCGCAGCATGTTAATCAAGTCTTTACCGGCGTCGGTACCAGCCGCGCGCTGCTGGGACAGGCACAGACCGTGGTGAATGGCCTGGTGTCGCCAACCGGCCAACCGGGAAAGGTGAAGATCTCTACCGGACCACTAAGTTCACAGAGGGCAGACGGGATTGTTCCGGTCGCCTCCGCGATTGCTATGCTGAAGGATATGGGCGGAAGCTCAGTGAAGTATTTCCCGATGGGCGGGCTGAAAGCTATCGACGAGTTTAAAGCGGTGGCAGAAGCCTGTGCAGAGCAGGATTTCTGGCTGGAACCCACGGGCGGTATTGATCTGGACAACTATGAGACGATTTTGCGTGTCGCGCTGGATGCCGGTGTCAGCAAAATTATTCCGCATATCTACAGCTCCATTATTGATAGCCCCACCGGGCTGACCCGTCCGGAAGATGTGGCAACACTGTTGGCATTAACCAAAAAGTTAGTGGATTAATCTCGTCCTTACACCCCGGCCTGTGCCGGGGTGTACTATTTTTTCTTCGAAAAATAAGTTAGTTTTCCTTTTGTTGAACAGCTTAAAAGTGGTGCCCCCGTGAGATTCCCTAACCAACGACTGGCTCAGTTGTTTGATTTGCTGCAAAACGAAACGCTGCCGCAGGATGAGCTGGCGCGACGTTTCGCTGTCTCGACACGCACGGTGCGTACCGATATCAATGTTCTCAATGAACTGCTGGCCGATCATGGCGCCAGCCTGGTGCTGAATCGCGGTGCGGGTTATCAGCTAAAAATTGAGGATCTGCCGCGTTATACCGCATTGCTGCAGCAGTCACCTTCCCATCTGCGCGTTCCACGCACCTCACCGGAACGTGTGCACTACCTGCTCACGCGCTTTCTGACGTCGGCGTTTTCCCTGAAACTGGAAGATCTGGCCGATGAGTGGTTTGTCAGCCGTACCACGCTGCAAAGTGATATGGCCGAAGTCAGAGAATGGCTGGCGCGCTATCAACTGGCGATTGAAACCAAACCACGTTACGGCATGAAGCTATTCGGGAAGGAGGTAGCGATGCGCACCTGCCTGACGGACCTGCTGTACCAGATTGCGCAGGAGGACATCGACAGCCCGCTGTTAAGGCTGGAGGCGTTGAACAGCGGTATGCTCGATACACTGCAACCGCTGCTGCAACAGTGTCTCTCCCGGTTTACGATTCGTCTGACCGATGAGGGTGAGTTTTATCTGCGCCTTTACTGTGCCGTGGCGGTGCGTCGAATTGGCGAAGGCTACCCGCTGACTGAATTCTCTGCAGAAGATGTTGATGGCGACGTGCGTGACGCGGCGCGCCATATCGTGAATCTGATGAGACCGATGACGGGTAAAGCGATCTCTCCGGCAGAAGAGGCCTTTTTGCGAGTGAATATCGCTGCCCGTCGGGTTGAGGACAGTGTGGCCAGCGTGATCAGCCCGGATGACGGTGACTCGCTGGTGGACTACATCCTGAGTTACATCAACACTCATTACAACTTCAACCTGCAAAACGATCCGCAACTCCATGCCGATCTTCTGACGCATATAAAAACGATGATCACCCGTGTGCGTTACCAGATCCAGATCCCTAACCCATTGTTGTCGAATATTAAACAGCACTATCCAATGGCCTGGGATGTAACGCTGGCGGCAGTCTCCAGCTGGGGGAAATATTCACCGTATATCATCAGTGAAAATGAGATCGGCTTCCTGGTGCTGCATATTGGCGTTGGGCTGGAACGCCACTACAACGTGGGCTATCAGCGCCATCCGCAGATCCTGCTGGTGTGCGATACCGGCAACTCCACCGTGCGTATGATCGAAGCCATGCTGCTGCGGAAATATCCACAAATCGTTGTGAGTAACATCCTCTCGCTGCGTGAATATGAATTGAAAGAGAACGTGGAGGAAGACTTTGTGATCTCCACGGTACGCCTCAGCGATAAAGATAAGCCGGTTGTGGTGATGTCACCGTTTCCTACTGACTACCAGCTTGAACAGATCGGCAAGCTGGTGCTGCTCGATCGCACCCGGCCTTATATGCTGGAGCGCTTCTTTGATGCCAGCCACTTCCTTATTCTTGACCGCCCGATGGATCGTTCCGCGCTGTTCCGCCAGTTATGCGATCGGCTGGAAGAAGAAGGGAGGGTGGATGAAGCGTTTTACCCTTCGGTGGAAGAACGTGAGGCGATTGTCAGTACCATGCTGGGTGAGGGGATTGCGTTGCCGCACTCGCTTGGATTGCTGGCGAAGAAAACCTGCGTTTACACGGTGCTTGCTCCCGAGGGCATTGCCTGGGGCGATGAAACCGCCTACGTGATTTTCCTGCTGGCGATCAGCAAAACAGAGTATGAAGAGGCGATGGCCATTTACGACCTGTTTGTGACTTTTATGCGCGAGCGGGCGATGACACGACTTCGGGATAGCAAAGACTTTGCCAGTTTTAAAGCGGTAGCGATGGACTGCTTAAGCAGGTTGTAATGCGGTGGGAGCGGGTCGGGCATGCCCGCCCCCTACGAATATCAACGTGGATGGCGCAGGCCTTGTGGCGACCTCTACGAATACCAACGCGGATGGTACTGGTTTTGTGGCGACCTCTACGAATACTAACGCGGATGGTGCTGGTTTTGTGGCGCCCCCTACGAATATCAACGCGGATGGTACTGGTTTTGTGGCGACCTCTACGAATACCAACGCGGATGGTGCTGGTTTTGTGGCGCCCCCTACGAATATCAACGCGGATGGTGCTGGTTTTGTGGCGACCATTACGAATACCAACGCGGATTACTGTTTAGTAGGGGTCAGGCATGCCTGACCCTTTCCAGCATGCTTATTTCAGAATTGTAAACGCGGTGGTGACGTGGGTCACGCCGCTCACCCGGCTGGCGATATCTGCCGCCGCTTTTGCTTCCGAATCGGTCACCAGACCCAGCAGGAACACTTCGCCGTTCTCGGTAGTCACTTTCACGTTTGAGGATTTCACCTGATCGCTACCCAGCAACTGGGAGCGCACTTTGGTGGTGATCCAGGTATCTGAAGATGCCGTGCCAAAGCTCACCTTGCTACCGGTGCGGATCTCGTTATACACCTCGGTTGCACCATCAACACCGACGGCGATCTGTTTCGCGCGTGATGCCAGGTCGCTGCTCGGTGCCTGACCCGTCAGCAGCACTTTGCCCTGATAGGCGGTGGCAACAATGTGAGTGTTTTGTTTAATCTGTTCGTCTTTGGATAACGCGTTGGTCACACGAAGTTCTAAGGTGCCATCATCCACCTGAGTTCCTACGGAACGGGGATCGGTTGCACCTTTCGTGGCGACCGCCGCAGTGCCGACAACCGCAGCCACACAGCCCTGTAACATCAACGCGGTAAGGATAACTGCACATGCAGATAATGCCTTCATTTAAGCTCCTTTAAACATCCTGGTGGGGAAACAAAGTGTTATCTATTAAATCGCACAGACAATTCACGGTTAACATATGCATTTCCTGAATTCTCGCGCTGCGATGCGAGGGGATACGAATCTCCACATCCTGTGGTCCCAGCAGACCGGCGAGTTCACCGCCGTCGTAGCCGGTCAGCGCAATAATCGTCATATCACGCGTGACCGCTGCCTCTACGGCTTTGACAATATCACGGCTGTTGCCGCGGGTTGATATGGCCAACAAAATATCACCAGCGTGGCCCAACGCGCGCACCTGCTTCGCATAAATTTCTTCGTGCAGGCGATCATTACCAATCGCTGTCAGCAACACATTATCAGCGCTAAGGGCGATGGCAGGCAGGCTCGGACGCTCAGTTTCAAAACGGTTGATCATGCTGGCAGCAAAATGCTGGGCATTGGCGCTGGAGGTTCCGTTGCCACAGCTCAGGATTTTGTTGCCATTCAGCAGCGACTGCACCATGGTCATCGCCGCGCGTGCTATGGCATCCGGCAGCGCTTCTGCCGCTGCGATTTGCGTTTGAATACTTTCGGTAAAACAGACTTTAATTCTTTCCAGCACGTCATTCACCTGGTTAGTTTAGCCTTTTAAAACAGGCTCTTATTCTGCTGTAAATGCATCAGGTAACCATTCTACCTGTTCGCCGGTGATCGCGACCACATCAAAACGACAGTCCGTCGTGTCGAAGCTCTGTCCACGACTGTTGAGCCACAGCGCGGCGGCGCGCAACAGCTTTTGCTGTTTACTGCGCGTAATACTGGCTGCTGCGCCGCCAAAACGGTCGTTGCGACGATAGCGCACTTCAACAAAAACCCACACCTGCTTATCGCGCATAATCAGGTCGATTTCGCCTGCACGGTAACGCACATTCGCAGCGACAAAACGCAAACCTGATGTTTGCAGCAGGTGGCGGGCCTGACGTTCACTGGCCGCCCCCTGCTGTTGTCGACTCAGTTGGCCGGGACGATTTGACCCTGACGATACTGGCTCCACACTAACTTCCTGTTAATGACGCAGTCCTGATTTGCACTCAGATTGCCAGTATCACCTTTGATCTGGAAACCTGGCAGTGAGCGCATCTCGTTGAAATGATTCGCCAACGTCCAGGCATCAATGCCCATCGCATACAGACGAACCAGTGAATAATCATTGTTAAACGACTTCGCCGCCTGCTGCATCAGTGCTGGATTCGCACCAGACAGAAGCGGGATATCGCTAAACTGTAAGCCGTCCAGCTCCAGACGATAGTCCGGACCTGCACCTGCCTGATAGCTGCGCGAACTGGCATACAGACCCACATTATCACGGCTGCTCACACGCATGGAGATCATCGGCTTAATCAGCGTCAGCTCATCCTGAGTGGCGACAATATACACTGAATCCACACTGCCGTTGCTGCTGCTGACCTGGGCATCGGTCATCGGTGCCGGGATGTTCAGGCCACCAATGGTTATACCCGTTGCTGCCGCAGGCTGTACGGTGATCGGCGTGCCGCTCAAGCGGATACCTGCGCCACTGTTAATACCCTGTTTCAGTTCTGTTTTTGAACCAAACTGCTGCTGCAATACCGTGCCACCGCCCAGTTTCTGCCACTCGGCAGCAAAGGATTTGTTCACGCGGTCCCCTAACGAGCTGCGTGGTACCAGCAGCAGCGGGGTACGTTTGCCCTGGTCCCACATATGATGCGCGGCATCACGGGCTTCGTCTTCAGGAGAAAGCGCAAAATAGCAAAGATTCGGACGGTTCTGGACGGACTCTGGCTCATTCAGGGCCAACACGTTCAGTGATGTCTGGCTGTTAGCCAACTGTTCAACGTGATTTTTCAGCAGCGGACCGACTACCAGCGTTGCGCCATCATTCTTCGCCTGGGTGAGGATCTGTTCGATGGGCTGGGTGCTGGTGTCATACACCTGAATCTGAGTGCTGCTTGACGGTGCGGCTGTTTCTACGCTGTTGGCCGGGGCCGATTGCGGTTGAACGTCAGCAGGCTGGGCCGCGGTTGCGTCGGCAGACGGGCTGACCACCGTATCCGGTGTGGCCTGTACTGCTTCAGGAGCCTGCACCGGCGTGGCAGCTGCCGGGGCACTGCCCTGAGCCAGCACGCCATTTTTCGCGTCGTTAAACCCTTTCTGAATGGCGTTAGCAAACACTTGTGCCTGGCCACTTAGCGGCAGAAGCAGGGCGATTTTACCGGTGGACGCTGGCTGGAAGTTCTGTACCTGCATCAGCGCCGTTGGCAGCATTTTGGCCGCAGGATTATAAGGATAACGCGTTTGCCAGTCACTGATACCTGCTTTCAGCATATCCGGGTCGCTGGCGTTCGCACGGTACACGCCGAGCAGATCTAACCAGCCTTGCAACACATTTTCATTGGCGTTGATGGCCAGATTGTTCATATGATCTGGCGTCATTTGCGTCAGTGTTTGCCAGGTGGCATCGATATTCTTCTGTTTGTCGGCCGGATTTGTCAGTAGCGGTTCCTGAGCAATCCAGGCGCGCAGCACATCCAGCGAAGGGCGACCCTGGCTGGCGGCAATCTGCAACTGGAAGTAACGCACCTGCTGATCCTGCGACAGGGCGCTGGTATCAATCTGCTTCAGTTTCTCAGTCGCATCAGGCAGGTTTTGCTGTGCCACACTCAGCTGTGCCTGAAGCAGCAACAGCTCCTGACGCCGGGTCGCGTTAAGATCCTGAGGGATTTGCGTCAGCTGATCGTTGGCCTGAGGAACCTTCCCTTCGTTCAACAACGCTCTGATTGCAAGTAATTGCCAGTCAACCTTGTTATCATCTGAGCTTTGCTGCACCTGCTGCAGATAATAGTCAGAGGTGCCCGTGGCGGCCCCCTGTACATTCGCCTGAGGCGTTTGCGGAGCCTGGCCGGTACAACCGGCAAAAATCAGGGCGGCCAGCAGCAGCGGCATGGTGCGTACTGCTTTGCAGTGAACTACTTTCGAAGGAAGCATACTGTATCCAGTGATGTTTTTTTCAAGATGCTCAATATTAAATCGGCAATTCGGATCAAACAATGAAACAACACGATCGGGCAGATATTTCTGCCAGCACGCTCTATATCGTTCCAACCCCCATCGGTAACCTGGGCGATATCACCCAGCGGGCACTGAAGGTGCTTGCGAGCGTCGATCTGATCGCTGCGGAAGATACACGTCATACCGGGCTGTTGCTACAACATTTCGCCATCAATGCGCGGCTCTTCGCACTGCATGATCATAATGAACAGCAGAAAGCCGAGGTGTTGCTGGAGAAGCTGCGCGAAGGTCAAAGCATAGCGTTAGTTTCCGATGCTGGCACGCCGTTAATTAATGATCCCGGCTATCACCTGGTGCGCTTGTGCCGCGAGTCGGGCATCCGTGTGGTGCCATTACCCGGTGCCTGCGCGGCGATCGCCGCATTAAGCGCTGCCGGATTACCGTCCGATCGTTTCTGCTACGAAGGGTTTCTGCCCGCGAAAAGTAAAGGGCGCTGCGACACGTTACGTGCGCTCGAGCAGGAACCGCGGACCATTATTTTCTACGAGTCCACGCATCGCCTGTTGGACAGCCTGCAAGATATGGTCACCGTGCTGGGCCCGGATCGCTATGTCGTGCTGGCCCGTGAAATTACCAAAACCTGGGAGTCGATCTTTGGCGCGCCAGTGGGTGAACTGCTGGCGTGGGTGCTGGAAGACGAAAACCGCCGTAAAGGGGAGATGGTGCTGATTGTTGAAGGTTATCACGCGGTTGAAGAGGCATTGCCAGTGGAAGCTCTGCGTACCCTGGCGCTGCTCCAGGCCGAATTACCGCTGAAGAAAGCCGCTGCACTTACCGCCGAAATCCACGGTGTGAAGAAAAATGCACTTTATAAGCATGCGCTGGAGCAGCAGGGTGAGTGACAAGCCGTAGAAAACCCTATACACTGCGCGCCGAAGCTGACCAGACAGTCGCCGCTTTGTTGCCGTCCTCCTTCGGGGGAGACAGACAGAGGGGAGGAAAGTCCGGGCTCCATAGGGCAGGGTGCCAGGTAACGCCTGGGGGGCGCAAGCCCACGACCAGTGCAACAGAGAGCAAACCGCCGATGGCCCACGTAAGTGGGATCAGGTAAGGGTGAAAGGGTGCGGTAAGAGCGCACCGCGCGGCTGGCAACAGTTCGTGGCACGGTAAACTCCACCCGGAGCAAGGCCAAATAGGGGTTCACCAGGTACGGCCCGTACTGAACCCGGGTAGGCTGCTTGAGCCAGTGAGCGATTGCTGGCCTAGATGAATGACTGTCCACGACAGAACCCGGCTTACCGGTCAGCTTCGAACTCATTCAGGAAAAACCCCGCTTCGGCGGGGTTTTTGCTTTTAGAGCGCTCAACGGCGAGATGAATGACTGTCCACGACACTCTCTATGAAAGGAAGGCGGCTTACCGGTCAGCTTCGAACTCATTCAGGAAAACCCCGCTTCGGCGGGGTTTTTGCTTTTACGCCCCCCTACGATGTCTTGCCCGGTGCCCATTACTCTGCCCGCCCTTGACGCATGACAAGGCAGCCTCGCTGCCTGCCTCTTTATAATCAGTGCCGTTTTGTCTCTCACTGGTGCGACCTATGGCTTATCAGCTCAATCTAAACTGGCCCGAATTTTTAGAGAAATACTGGCAAAAACAGCCAGTTGTTTTAAAAAATGCGTTCCCACACTTTGTCGATCCGATTACGCCAGATGAACTGGCCGGCCTGGCGATGGAGCCGGAAGTCGACAGCCGCCTTGTCAGTTATACCGATGGTCAGTGGCAGGCCAGCAATGGGCCTTTTGAACACTTTGATGGCCTGGGTGAAAGCGGCTGGTCGCTGCTGGCGCAGGCGGTAAACCACTGGCACGCGCCCGCAGCCGAGCTGGTGCGTCCGTTCCGCGTATTGCCGGACTGGCGTTTAGACGATCTGATGATCTCTTATTCCGTACCGGGGGGCGGTGTCGGGCCACATATCGATCAATACGATGTCTTTATCATCCAGGGAATGGGCCGCCGTCGCTGGCGTGTTGGGGATAAACTGCCGCTGAAGCAGTTCTGCCCACACCCTGCGCTGTTACATGTGGAGCCTTTCACACCCATCATCGATCACGAGCTGGCACCAGGTGACATTCTGTATATCCCACCGGGCTTCCCACATGACGGTTTCACCTTCGAAACCGCACTGAACTATTCTGTCGGTTTCCGCGGGCCTAATGGCCGCGATCTCATCAGTAGCTTTGCGGACTATGCGCTGGAAAACGATCTCGGTGGTGAGCATTACAGCGATGCTGATTTAACCTGCCGCGAACATCCTGGGCGGGTCGAAGAGTATGAGCTGGATCGTTTGCGCGCGATGATGATCGAGGTGATCAATCAGCCCGCAGACTTTAAGCAGTGGTTTGGCCGTTTCGCCACCACGCCGCGTCACGAGCTGGATATCGCGCCCGCCGAGCCCGCTTATGAACCGGATGAAATTGCTGAGGCTCTGCTAAGTGGTGACATGCTGACCCGCCTGAGTGGGTTAAGGGTGCTGCAAGTGGGTGAGCATTTCTTTATTAACAGCGAACGGCTGGAGACGGTCGATACACAAGCCGCTGATGTGCTGTGCCGCTACACCGTGCTCGGTAAAAACGAGCTGGGTGACGCGCTGCACAATCCGGTTTTTGTGGCTGAGCTCACCGCGCTGGTGAATCAGGGCTACTGGTACTTTGACTGCTGACACACTGTCAGAGCACCAGGAGGGCGCTGAACCGGCAGAGTGCAGCAATCGGGGCGAGATTATACCGGGAGATCGATAACCAGCGCCCGCAATGGCGTTTTTGCCGTCAGCGTCACGCTCTGTTCTTCGTGCAGGAACGCACCGTCACCACAGGTCAGAGCCTCCTGCTGCTGCGAATGCGCCATGGCCTTCAGCGATCCGTGAATCGATTGCAGATAGGCGCGCGTGCCGTTCAGCGGCAGGCTGTAGCTCTCGCCCGGTTCCAGCACCACCTGATGGATCCACACCTGCTGGCGCAGTTGCAGGCTGCCTGCGCTGCCGTCCGGTGAGGCCAGCAGCGTATAACGCTGATGTTCAGACACCGGCATCCGTTGCACTGATGCATTTTCCCGCTGCGGGCAGGCATCCAGCCACAGCTGCATACGCGTCAGGCTATGTTCTTTACTGATATTATGTTCTGAATAGCTCACTCCCGGCTGCGTGGCCAGCAACAAGGCTTCCCCGGCCTGCGCCTGCACGTGATTTCCCTCGCTGTCGCGATACTCTGCTGCACCCTGCAAAATCAGGTTCAGCACATCGACTTTCGGATATGTTCTGGGCTGGAAGGAAGCCCCTGGTGCCAGCACTTCCTGATTGAGTACGCGTAATGATGCGTAGCCAAGCAGTTTGGGATCAAAATAGTGACCAAAGGAGAAGGTATAGCGCGCCTGCAGCCAGCCGTAATCGGCTTTGCCACACTGTTGAGCGGTTCGACTGGTTATCATAGCGTTCTCCTTATCGGCCAGAGAAATCCCGACCGTTTATTATCCTGTTATGGTAAGTTTCTGGACGCCGGATTGTTAGCCAGTTAATCTGCTGGCAATATTCAAATTTCCTGACAGAGAATCACTATGGCCAAAGATCGCGCTCTGACGCTGGAAGCGCTGCGGGTAATGGATGCTATCGATCGTCGTGGTAGCTTTGCTGCCGCAGCGGATGAGCTGGGCCGTGTGCCTTCCGCTCTGAGCTATACCATGCAGAAGCTGGAGGAAGAGCTGGATGTCGTGCTGTTTGACCGCTCAGGCCATCGCACCAAATTTACCAATGTCGGACGTATGCTGCTGGAGCGCGGTCGTGTGCTGCTGGAAGCGGCCGACAAGCTGACCACGGATGCGGAAGCGCTGGCACGCGGTTGGGAAACCCACCTGACGATTGCCACCGAAGCGCTGGTCTCCACTGAACTGTTGTTTCCACTGGTCGGGAAGCTGGCCGATAAAGCCAACACCCAGGTGTCGCTGATGACCGAAGTCCTGGCCGGTGCATGGGAGCGTCTGGAGCAGGGGCGAGCCGATATTGTGATTGCCCCGGATATGCATTTCCGCGCCTCGTCAGAGATCAACACTCGCAAACTCTACACGCTGATGAGCGTCTATGTGGCCAGCCCGGAACACCCGATCCATCTGGAACCCGAACCGCTTTCGGAAACCACACGCGTAAAATATCGCGGCATTGCGGTGGCGGATACCGCGCGTGAGCGCCCGGTATTGACGGTGACCCTGCTCGACAAACAGCAGCGTCTGACGGTCAGCACCATTGAAGATAAGCACCGTGCGTTATTGGCGGGCTTAGGTGTCGGCACAATGCCTTATCCGATGGTGGAAAAAGACATCGCGGAAGGAAGGCTACGCGTGGTCAGCCCGGAATATACTCGTGAAGTGGATATTATTATGGCCTGGCGGCGCGACAGCATGGGCGAAGCAAAGTCCTGGTGCCTGCGGGAGATCCCGAAACTTCTGGCGAAACGCCAGGGGTAGCCACCCGCAGTATCAACGGCAGACTATTGAGCGGTATTTGTTTCCTGTGAATGCTCAATGCTGTTGAAGGTTGAAAAGGTCTGATAATAATAATGGCCCACAAAAGCCACATAACAGAGCATTACCACTGCCAGGCAGATTGCGATAGGTTTGATCATAGCTCCATCCCCATATTGATTTCGTTTTAGGTGTTTACGTCAGTAAAGATACGTAAGCCCTCAACGCGGGAATTTGTGCCAGATCAATAAAGGGTGCGGAACTTCCAGGGCGAGTGAAAATCCGCCCTGGATGCTAAAGATCAGCCGAAATGTCGGTCACGGCCATGAGGCTGATCCCAGTCGAATGCAGGACCCAGCGAGATCACGCCGCTGGGATTGATGGTCTTGTGGCTGCAGTAGTAATGATGGCGAATATGCTCGAGGTTAACTGTCTCCGCCAGACCGGGTGTCTGCCAGAGGTCGCGCAGAAAACCGTTCAGGTTCAGGTAGTCACTAATACGATGGCGATCGCACTTGAAGTGAGTGACATACACCGGGTCAAAACGCACCAGCGTGGTCCACAGGCGGATATCAGCTTCGGTGAGTCGTTCACCGCTCAGGTAGCGATGCTTGCCCAGCAGTGACTCAAGACGGTCAAGTGAGGAGAACAGCGCGGTGACCGCTTCATCATAGGCTGCCTGACTGGTGGCAAACCCTGACTTATAGACGCCGTTGTTCACCGTGTCATAGATCCAGCCGTTCAATGCATTAATCTCTTCATGCAGATCCTGCGGATAATAATCCCCGGCGCGCGCGCCCACACCGTCAAACGCACTGTTCAGCATACGGATAATATCGGCAGATTCGTTACTGACAATCGTGTGCTGATGCTTATCCCACAGCACCGGAACGGTCACACGGCCGCTGTACTGCGGATCGGCATGCAGGTAGAGTTGATAAAGATATTCGTTCTGATACAGGCTGTCGCCGGTAGCAGCAGGGAAATCTTCATCAAAGGTCCAGCCGTTTTCCAGCATCAGGGGATGCACAACAGAGACGGTAATCATCTCCTCAAGCCCTTTCAGCTGGCGCATAATGAGCGTGCGGTGTGCCCAGGGACAGGCAAGAGAAACATACAGATGATAGCGGCCCGCCTCAGCACGAAAACCCGCTTTGCCACTCGGACCGGCTTCACCGTCGGCGGTGACCCAGTTGCGAAAAGCCGATTCGGAGCGTTTAAAACGGCCTCCTGTGGCTTTAGTGTCATACCACTGATCGTGCCAGACTCCCTCAATCAGTTGTCCCATGTTCTGTTCTCCTGTCCTTAAAATGAAAAGGGGCGAGGATATGATCCTCACCCCCCGATAAATCAGTATAGCTAACTTACCACTTCTTACCCAGCAGACGGTCAATGCTCAGAGCACCCGGGCCGGTGATAGCCAGCAGCAGGAAACCACCTGCAATGCTGATATTTTTCAAGAACATGGTTGAACCATCTACAGCAAAGTTACTGTGCGCCAGGATAGCGGTCAGCACGGTAAAGATGGCGGTAATCAGCGCGGTGGTACGGGTGAAGAAACCGAACATAATTGCCAGACCGCCGCCGAATTCGAGCAGTACGGTCAGTGGCACGAAGAGGGCCGGAATACCCATTGACGCCATAAACTGCTGCGTACCTTCGTAGTTGGTCAGTTTACCCCAGCCTGCGACAACGAACAGCGCGGCCATCAGGATGCGAGCAATAACAACACCAGTATCTTCTAATTTTTTCATGATTAACCCCAAACAAGAATTTGTGGTCGTGCAAGCTGGCCCGACCGTATTTTACTCAGGCCTGACGCGTCTTAAGCGCTCAGTGCCGTTCGTTGCTGGAGATAATAGTCGGGTAAGGAAAACATTGTAAGCGAGATAATCTGTCGAAGATGTTCAAGAAATCTGGGGGTTGTTTAAGCCGCAAGTCAATGCGGCTTTATCATGCAGAAGATTAACGGCGAGGCAGATAATTACGCACCATGCGCCAGGTGCTCCAGGCGCCCAATCCGCGTCTGGCCCAGCGGCCCATAAAGCGCGGATTACGCACGGACCAGATAGCCATCACACCGCTGCCAACGGTCAGCCAGCGTTTGGCGCTGAGAAGCGCCAGAAAACCGTGATCGTAGCGTGCAGTTGTGTCCAGCCAGGCTTTACGCCCGGCACTGAGATCCAGCCGTTGTTGCTGGATTTCGCGTAACAGTTCCGCTTTGCGTAAATCGAGCTTACGGCTCATTTACTCATCCTCCAGCAGCTTGCGGTCTTCCGACAGCTCCTTGCGGGTGGCGCTCAGTAGCGTAGAACGGCGCGATTTCGCCAGTGTCCACAGGCCAAAAATCAGCGCCAGCGCGAACAATACACCGGTGGTAATCGCAATCGCCATCAAACGATACTGAGCATCGACTGCCCAGATAATCAGCACCATCAGGCTCATCAGTCCGAAGGCAGTGAACAGCATCGTCAGGCCAACCATCAACAGCATTTGAATCAGGTTGGCTTTTTCAGCTTCCAGCTCCACCACTGCCAGCCGGACACGCGTTTCCACCATCCCGACCAGGGTAGTGACAATGCGTTGCCCGATATTAATGACCCCTTTGCCGGGGCCGTGGCTTTGCTGATGCTCTGCCATATTAACGACGGGTCAGCAGAACGCCCAGTACCACGCCAACGGCGGCGCCAATACCGACGCTGGTCCACGGATTGTCGCGTACATAGACGTCGGCACGATCGGCCGCTTCACGGGTGGTCTGGGCAATGCGGTCACCGGAGTCACCCAGGCGCGCGCGGGTATCTTTCAGCGCGCTTTGCGCTTTGCTGCGCAGTTTATCCAGCTCGGTTTTCGATTTCTCACCGGAAGTGGTTAACACTTCTTCCAGGGTATCAGCCAGGTTTTTCAGCTCGGCGCGCAGATGTTCTGATGTGGTGTCTTTAGACATTGAAAACTCCTTAAATTTAGTTTTAATGACGTTGGCAGCTTTTAGCCTTAATACGGCGCAGCCTGCACTTCCTTCAGCTCTTGTTGGGCTTCAGCCAGTTTCTTTTCGCGTTTGGCAATTTTGTCGCGGTCGTTACCTTCCGCTTTTTCCTGCTTGAGTTCTTGTTCCCGCTCGGTCACTTTTTTCTCGTGCTCTTTAATCTTTTCCTGATGCGCTTCTTTCAGTCCTGCATCGCTGCAGTTAGCACGTGTTTCGGTTAACGCCCGCTCCAGGCCGTTCACCCGACGTTGATTGTCGTGCTTCTGTGCAATATCGATTTCGTGCTGAATAGCGCGTTCTTTCTGCTGACAGAGCGTGTCTGCCTGAGCGAAAGTAGCCAGGGTAAGCAGACTGATGCCGAAAATAATCTGATGTTTCATGGTGATCGTGACCTTCCTTTGCGTGGATATCAGGTTAGAGATATCGTAATCCTGGAACGGGTGTGAAGCTTTTTACTGCTTATGAAGCATAGACAGAAAACAGAGAAAGCTCAAAAAGAGAGAATATTCTTAGAGATAGCCCCGCCTTAAGGAAGGGCTGGCAAATCACTGTTAGCCAACAGACTGAGGGCTAAGGCTGATGCGGTTTATCCAGTTTGATGCGCCGTGGTTTTCCTGGCGCGCAATATCAAAGCCATGAGGCAGCAGCTTGCGCAGCACTTTTTCGGCCGCATCACTTTGCTCTAATGAGTCAAATTTTATCACCAGAGAATTTTGCTCCGGCGTAATACTTTTAATATGTATGCCCTGAGCGCTCAGCGTCTGGTAGACGTAAAACCCATCGGGCAGGCTGATCCCCTGGCGAGAAGCGCGGATTTGTAAGGCACTTTCACTGCGGAACAAAGCGGGCATAAATGCCAGCGCCAGCAGCGCAAGGGTGGCCAGTGCGACCAGAGGAATAAGCCGCAACGTGCGCGTGGATAACTTCATAAATCCAGGCATCATGAGTTTCCTTTCTCATTCGTCGACTGTTTTTTTCGCCACAGAACATACAGCGAGCCAAACAGGCCGAATACCAGTAATACCAGGGGTAGTAGCATCAGACAAAACATCATCTGATCTTCGTATTTGAGGAAAATAGGGGTTTTACCCAGTGCGTAACCGATGACGGTCAGAATCAGCACCCAAAGCAGTGCGCTCATCCAGTTAAAAAACTGGAAACGGGCATTGCTCAGGCCGGAAAGCCCCGCAATAGTGGGCAGTAGCGTGCGGACAAAGGCAATAAAGCGACCAACCAACAGCGCGGAAAGTCCGTGGCGGTGAAACATCTGGTGGGCGCGCTGGTGATACTGCGCGGGCAAATGCGACAGCCATTTCTGCACGGTGACCGTATTACCCAGCCATCGTCCCTGGATGTAGCTGACCCAGCAGCCAAGGCTGGCGGCGGTGGTCAGTACACAAACGGTCAGCGCGAAATTCATTGTCCCTTTAGCAATCAGCACGCCGACCAGAATCAGCAGGCTGTCGCCGGGCAGAAAGGCGGCGGGAAGCAGGCCGTTTTCCAGGAACAAAATCATAAACAAGATAAAATAGATGGCCCATACCAGCGTGGGATCCGCCAGGGTGGCGTAATCTTGCTGCCAGAGGGCGTGCACCAGGGATTTGAAAATATCCATTAGTCGTCCTGAACGTCATAGTTGGCTCGTTTCACGGTTTTTTGCACACTTAATTGATTGTTTTATCGGTGCGTTTTAGCCAGTTAACGAGCGGCTGAACAGCTTCGCGGGTGAATATCACAGCTTGTTCTTACCCACGCAGGAAGGATAAAAATAAGCAAACAATTGTAACAAAATTACGTTAGCCTGGACAGGAAGAAACACAAGTCCAACGATGTTTTACCGTTGGAACAGGCTGTCTGAAAGGAGTTTTACACAGGCTGACACTATTGACCGTATTTTGACTCAATGAGTTCCTTCAGCCTGAATGAAGAGTGCTATTTTTCGTCGTTCGAGACGGTATCTGGCATCACGACAGGATTTTCCGCAAACATATAGCGGTCAACGTTGAATTCAAAGTCATCGGTTGTGGCGTGGAACAACATCTGTTTGGTGTTTTCAAGATGCTGCCACATGGCCAGTTTGCTGGCGGCCGGATCTTTACGCATCAGGGCTTTAAGAATGGTGTCATGGTCTTCACACCAGCTCTCAATCGATTTATCGTCGATATGTTCATGCAGTTTGAGCCAGTAAGGGTTATGCAGTCGGTGCAACCACATTTTTTCCACTATCGCCGCCAGTGCGCTGTTCTGCGTCGACAGTGCGATCTGTACGTGGAATTTCATGTCCCACTCGGAATCGCGGAAGCGGTCTTCTTTGCGCGCCTGCGTCTGGATTTCCATTAATTGCAGGATATCCTGGCGTGTCACCTGGGTGGCGGCGAACTCGGCAACATTGCTTTCAATTAACTGGCGGGCCTGCAACAGTTCAAACGGACCAAAATTGGCGAATTCTAACTGGCTGCTGGTGGTAACGCGGTTCTGCTGGCGCTGAGAGATAACGTGAATGCCGGAACCTTTACGCACTTCGACGTAACCTTCCACCTCCAGCATGATGATGGCTTCACGCACCACGGTGCGGCTGACGCCCATCTCTTCGGCGATAAAGCGTTCCGCGGGCAGCTTATCACCCACCTGATAAATATCCTGCTCAAGGCGGCGCTTCAGCTCGGCAGCAAGTTGTTGATAAAGGCGGCGCGATTCTGTTAATTCCATGCTCCAGACTCCCGTTGAGCACACTCTGAGAATGGAATTTGTTATACCACTTTTACCTGTAACGGGTCGACTGAAAAGAAAGTCGAGTCCGTGCGCTATTCGGTGCCTGGCCGGGCGGCCCCTCTTTTACGGTCCGCCCGTCCTGTCACAGGTAGCATTACCCCTAATGCTGCGTCACTACCCCCATCATTTTTTCCTTTTTCTCCTGCTCAAGCTCAGAAATCGGTTTGTTTTTCAGCAGGGTCCAGATAGCCACCGCGCCTAACAAATCAAACACCGCCAGTGCGGCAAACAGTGGGCTGAAGCCCATGGTATCGGCCAGCGCCCCAACCACCAGTGCAAACATAGTACTGGCTGTCCAGGCCGCCATCCCGGTCAGGCCGTTGGCGGTTGCCACTTCATTACGGCCGAAAACGTCAGAAGAGAGGGTGATCAGAGAGCCGGACAGTGCCTGATGGGCAAACCCGCCCACGCACAGCAGAGCGATCGCTGCATACGGGCTGGTAAACAGGCCAATGGTGCCGGGGCCAATCATCAGTACGGCACCCATGGTCACCACCATCTTGCGGGAGACAATCAGGTTTACGCCAAACACGCGCTGGAAGAACGGGGGCAGATAGCCGCCGACAATACAGCCGAGATCGGCAAACAGCATCGGCATCCAGGCGAACATCGCAATCTCTTTCAGATTGAAGCCATAGGCCTTAAACATAAACAGCGGGATCCAGGCGTTAAACGTGCCCCAGGCGGGCTCCGCCAGAAAGCGCGGTAGGGCGATCCCCCAGAACTGGCGGTTGCGGACGATCTGCCAGGCCGACATTTTCTTGCCGTTATTCGTCTGGTGTTGAGCTTCCTGCCCGGAAAGAATGTATTCGCGTTCTTCAGGATCGAGTTTTTTCTGATCCTTAGGATGTTTGTAGAACACCAGCCAGCACAGCGCCCAGATCATGCTCAGGATGCCGGTGATAATAAAAGCCATCTGCCAGCTGTGTGCGACAATCGCCCACACCACCAACGGTGGCGCCAGCATGGCCCCGATCGACGACCCCACATTGAAATACCCTACGGCTATCGAGCGTTCTTTGGCCGGGAACCACTCGCTACTGGCCTTGAGTCCTGCCGGGATCATTGCTGCTTCAGCGGCACCCACTGCACCACGAGCAATCGCCAGCCCGCCCCAGCTTCCCGCCAGCGCGGTCGCGGCACAGAATATCGCCCAGAGAATGGCAAACATGGCATAGCCGATTTTGGTGCCCAGCACATCCAGAATGTAGCCTGCTACGGGCTGCATAATGGTGTAACAGGCCGAATAGGCCGCCACGATGTAGGAATACTGCTGCGTGGTGATATGCAGCTCTGTTTCCAGCGTGGGGGCGGCAACTGCAATAGCATTACGCGTCAGGTAACCCAGTATGGTACCAACGGTCACCAGACCGATCATGTACCAGCGTAACCCTTTAATTTTACGCATTTAAAACCTCTTCCCGTCATTATTATTGATGCCTCGTCACGGACGGGCACCTTGTCTCGGCGGAACGGCTTGATAGTGACTCACCCGCCCTGTCTTCAAACGATAACCTTGCCTGCTTAATCTCAACCGCCGCCACGATAACTTGTCATACAGATTTAAAAGTTGAGAGCCATCACAAAAACCATTTTTGCAATGGGGGATAATAAAAGGGCTTTAAAGACAGATGGATAGCGCTTAATGACGTGAGTGAGAGGATAATTCACCCATAAATAGTGGTGTTTTTGTGATCGAGTTCTCACTATTATTCCAGCGCTAATCACAATTGGTATGATAACTTTGTTGGCATTGAGACGATGCAGGAGAGACCGTATGTCACGCTTTATGAGTGAAGACTTTTTACTGGACAGTGAGTTTGCCCGCAGGCTTTACCATGATTACGCTGCCGACCAGCCCATCTTCGATTATCACTGCCATCTGCCTCCGCAGCAGATAGCCGAAAACTACCGTTTTAACAATCTGTATGACATCTGGCTGAAAGGCGATCACTACAAGTGGCGGGCGATGCGTGCCAACGGCGTGCCGGAAGCGCTTTGTACCGGCGATGCCAGCGATCGTGCAAAATTTGATGCCTGGGCGCGGACGGTGCCGGATACCATCGGTAACCCTCTGTACCACTGGACGCACCTTGAACTGCGCCGTCCGTTTGGCATCACCGATACGCTGCTGTCACCCGCCACGGCCGACACGATATGGCACCAGTGTAACGAGATGCTGGCGCAGGATGCGTTTAGCGCCCGTGGCATCATGCAGCAGATGAACGTCAAAATGGTTGGCACCACGGACGATCCGGTGGACGACCTGCGTCATCATCGTGCACTGGCGGTGGAGGGCAGCTTCACAACAAAAGTGTTGCCAAGCTGGCGGCCGGATAAAGCCTTCAATATTGAAGCGGAAGGGTTTGTCGATTATCTGCAAACGCTCTCTGCGGTGGCGAATGTCGATATCACCCGTTTTGATGATCTGCGGCGTGCGCTGAAAGTACGGCTTGATCACTTTGCGGCCCACGGCTGCAAGGTCTCGGATCATGCGCTGGACGTGGTGCTGTACGGCGAAGCGGATGACGTCACGCTGGACGGTATCCTGGCACGTCGCCTGACGGGAAGCCTGCTGCAGGAGAGCGAGGTGGCGCAGTTTAAAACCGCGGTGCTGGTGTGGCTGGGCGCGGAATATGCCAAACGTGGCTGGGTGCAGCAGTATCACATAGGCGCGCTGCGCAATAACAACCGCCGTCAGTTACTCCTGCTGGGGCCGGACGTAGGGTTTGATTCGATCAACGACCGTCCGCTGGCTGAACCGCTGTCGCGCTTGCTGGATGCGCAGAACCGGGACAACGCGCTGCCAAAAACCATCCTCTACTGCCTGAACCCGCGCGATAACGAAGTGCTGGCGACGATGGCCGGAAATTTCCAGGGCGAAGGGCAGCCCGGGAAGATGCAGTTCGGTTCGGCGTGGTGGTTTAACGACCAGAAGGATGGCATGGAGCGCCAGATGACCCAACTGGCACAAATGGGGCTGTTAAGCCGCTTTGTCGGCATGCTGACCGACAGCCGCAGCTTCCTCTCCTATACCCGCCATGAATACTTCCGTCGTCTGCTGTGCCAGATGATCGGGCGCTGGGTGGAAAAAGGCGAAGCGCCGGGCGATATCGCGCTGCTGGGCGACATGGTGCAGAACATTTGCTTTAACAATGCCCGCGACTACTTCGCGATTGAGCTGTAAGAGGATCTACGATGCGCAAGCTGAACCGAAACGACTTTCCCGGGCCACAGTATCCTGAGCGGATCATTCAGTTTGGTGAAGGTAATTTTCTGCGTGCCTTTATCGACTGGCAAATCGATCAGTTGAACCAACACACCCGTCTGGACGCTGGCGTCGTGGTGGTGCGGCCGCTCAGCAGCGGCAGTCCACGCAGCCTTAACAGCCAGGATGGGCTGTATACCACGGTGATCCGCGGGCTCAATACGCAGGGTGATGTGGTGAGCGAGCCGCGGCTGATCCGCTCCGTCAATCGCGAAATCCAGCCCGTGCAGGATTTTGCCGCGTTTATGGCGCTGGCGACGGACCCGCAGCTGCGGTTTGTGTTCTCCAACACCACGGAAGCGGGGATCTATTTTGATCCGGCAGATACGCTGGAATCCGCGCCTCCGGCCAGCTTCCCGGCCAAACTGACCCGCCTGTTACTGGCCCGCTGGCAGCATTTTGACGGCGCGCCTGATAAAGGCTGGCTGATGCTGCCCTGTGAGTTGATCGATAATAACGGTGACGCCCTGCGCGCCCTTGTACTGCAAACGGCGCAGGCCTGGCAGTTGCCTGCCGCGTTTGTGAGGTGGGTGGAGCAGCACAATACCTTTTGTTCGACGCTGGTGGACCGCATTGTTACGGGCTACCCCGACGATGCCAGCGAGCTGGAAGAGCAGCTCGGTTATCGTGACGAGTATTTGGTGGCGGGGGAGGTTTACTATCAGCTGGTGATCCAGGGGCCGTCCTCTGTGGCGCAAGCGCTGTGTCTTGACCAGCTGGCGCTGAATATCCTGCTGGTTGATGACATCAAACCTTATAAAGAGCGCAAGGTGGCGATCCTCAATGGCGCACACACCGCAATGGTGCCGGTGGCGTTTCTGGCCGGGCTGGAGTCGGTGGGTGACGCGATGGTTGATGCAGAGGTGGCTGCGTTTGTTGATGATACGCTGCGTAAGGAAATTATCCCGACGCTGACGCAGCCGCAGGCAGCGCTGAATGCGTTTGCAGACGAGGTCCTTAATCGTTTTCGTAACCCGTTTATCCGCCATCAACTGAGCGCAATTGCCCTCAATGGCATGACGAAGTTCCGCACCCGTCTGCTGCCCGCGCTGCTGTGGCAGCATGCAGAGAACGGGGCACCATCGCCGCGCCTGAGCTTTGCACTGGCAGCGCTGCTGGCGTACTACCGGGGTGAACGCAACGGCCAGCGTTATCCGTTGCAGGACGATGCGCACTGGTTAGCGCGTTTTGCCACGCTGTGGCCGCAGGTTGACTGCCATGATATTCCCCTGCGCCAGCTGGTGGATGACGTGCTGAGTGATGCCGCGCACTGGGGGCAGGACCTCACACAGCTGGCCGGGCTGAGTGCGAGCGTCACGGCACAGCTGCAACAGATCCTCCAGCTTGGCATGCGTGCGGCACTGGCGCAGGTAAACGAAGGGGCGAATCATGCAAAGCATCATTAAAATTCACAGCCTGGATAACGTGGCGGTGGCATTGCGTGATCTGGAGGAGGGGGAGCGCGTCAGCGTTGCCGGACACGCTCTGGTGCTGAAACAACCGGTGGGGCGTGGGCATAAATTTGCTCTGCACCCGCTGGCAACGAATGCGTTGGTGATGAAATACGGCCTGCCGATCGGCCATGCCACGCAACCGGTGAGTGCCGGTGAAATCATTCATTCGAACAATGCACGCACTAATCTCAGCGATCTGGATGAGTACCAGTATCAGCCGGAGTTTGCCACGCTCCCTGAGCAGGCTGCTGACCGTGAAGTACAGATTTATCGCCGCCGCAGTGGTGAAGTCGGCATCCGCAATGAACTGTGGATCCTGCCGACCGTGGGCTGCGTCAATGGCATTGCCCGTCAGATCCTGCAACGTTTTCTGAAAGAGACGGCAGAGGCGGCTGATATCGACGGCGTGCACCTGTTCAGCCACCCGTTCGGCTGTTCGCAGCTTGGGCAGGATCACGTAAACACCCGCACCATGCTGCAAAATATGGTGCGTCACCCCAACGCCGGGGCAGTGCTGGTGATCGGTCTTGGTTGTGAAAACAATCAGGTCGATGTTTTCCGTGAGACGCTGGGTGAAACAGACGAGCAGCGGGTGAAGTTTATGATTTGCCAGCAGCAGGATGATGAGGTGGAAGCCGGGCTGGCGCTTCTGCATGAACTTTACGAGGCGATGCGCTATGACCAGCGTCAGCCAGGGCGCCTTAGCGAGCTGAAGTTCGGGCTGGAGTGCGGCGGATCGGACGGTTTGTCTGGCATTACCGCCAATCCGTTGCTCGGGCGTTTCTCCGACCAGATGATCGCCAACGGTGGTACCACGGTGCTGACGGAGGTGCCGGAGATGTTCGGGGCAGAACGTATTCTGATGAGCCGCTGCCGCGATGAAGCCACCTTCAGCAAAACCGTGAAGATGGTGAACGATTTCAAAGCCTATTTTATTGCCCACAACCAGCCGATTTATGAAAATCCGTCACCGGGCAACAAAGCGGGGGGGATCACCACACTGGAAGAGAAGTCGCTGGGCTGCACGCAGAAGGCCGGGCAAAGCCAGGTGGTCGATGTTCTCAACTACGGGCAGCGGCTGACACAGCCAGGGCTTAATCTGCTCAGCGCCCCGGGAAACGATGCGGTGGCGACCAGCGCACTGGCCGGAGCGGGTTGCCATATGGTGTTGTTCAGCACCGGACGCGGCACGCCTTACGGGGGTTTTGTCCCCACGGTGAAGTTAGCCACCAACAGCGAACTGGCGGCGAAGAAGCCACACTGGATTGATTTCGATGCCGGGCAGCTGATCCACGGCGTGGAGATGCCCGCACTGCTGGCGCAGTTTGTCGATACCATCGTGGCGATTGCCAACGGGCGACAGACGCGTAACGAAGTGAATGATTTCCGGGAACTGGCGATTTTTAAAAGCGGGGTAACGTTGTAATCCCGGGAGAGGAGTACGGCGAATGGCGTAGGGGCGGATATGCCTTGCGCTGGGTCGGGCATGCCCGACCCCTACATCTGAACGGCGCAGGGGCGAGGCACGCCTTGCGCTGGGTCGGGCATGCCGACCCCTACATCTGAACGGCGCAGGGGCGAGGCACGCCTTGCGCTGGGTCGGGCATGCCAGCCCCTACACCTGAACAGCGTAGGGGCGAGGCACGCCTTGCGATGGGGCGGGCATGTCCGACCCCTACACCTGAACAGCGTAGGGGCGAGGCACGCCTTGCGCAGGGTCGGGCATGTGTAGGACCGGGTACATAGGTAACAGATCAGACCGGGCACACAGGTAACACTTTTATGCCGGGTCGACCCTGATAAT
>NZ_VRKO01000017.1 GCF_012271765.1 Erwinia rhapontici
GAGAGTAGGGAACTGCCAGGCATCAAATTAGTTCCTTTTCCCCTGACAAGGAAAATAACAGGAACAAACTTGTATCAGACGTTTTCTGATGTGAGTGTAAGGACCGGTGGAGCGGTAGTTCAGTTGGTTAGAATACCTGCCTGTCACGCAGGGGGTCGCGGGTTCGAGCCCCGTCCGTTCCGCCAATTATTAAAAATTATGCCTGCTAAATTTAGCAGGCATAATGTTAAGCATAATTTAGGGGCGTAGCTCAGTTGGTAGAGCACCGGTCTCCAAAACCGGGTGTCGCGAGTTCGAATCTCTCCGCCCCTGCCAAATAAAAACAATCCTTTGCTTCGGCAAAGGATTTTTTTTGTCTAAAATTCCTGCCATGTTACCCCTGTAATCATCTTAAAAGCATAAAAAAGGACCAGCAAGCTGGTCCGATTCGATGGTTATTTATACGCTTTATGCTCTTATATTGACCGGAGACTTAATGAGTTGTCGGATATATGCCTGCTGATCGCTGTTTTGTAGCCATACCGCATACAGCGGTCTGGATGCGACAGCGGTATCAGGGATGACTAGCAGATCGCTGTACTCTTTCCCCCACACATCCGGTAAAAATGCACAGGCCCCAGTGGTATGCAGCAGTTGCCTGGCCAAATGTGCTGAGGTTGTTGTTAGTACCGGAACATCATCAGCGCCGGCAAGATAACTTTCATGTTGATGAAAATCAGCACCCCATTCCAACTTAATGTAATCATATTTCTCCTTTTTCTCGGATTTTTTTGACCGGAAAAGAGTCAGTGAAATATGGCCAATTTGCTGACTGGTCAGCTCATCCATTTTGGGGGCTTCGGTCGTAATAAGCAGGTCAAGTTGTCTCTCATGTAGCTGTTTAACCAGCAAATGACGCTGCGCAACACGCGCTTCCAGATGTAAGCTCTCACGGTTCTCATACAGCGTTTGCAGCCAGGGTGTCAGATAAGCCTCCCACAGAGAAGCACTGGCCCCGATCGACAGCTCGTGATGTTGCTGAGTGTGCGCTACCTCTTTCTTAGCCATCAGCCATGTGCTCATCAGGCTCTCTGCATAGGGCAGCAAACGCTCCCCTGCAGACGTCAGTCTGATGTTATTACGATGGCGGGTAAAAAGGTTCACTCCCAGCTGATTTTCAAGCTGTCTGATGCGAAAACTTACAGCAGATTGCGTGAGATAGAGTGCTTCTGCGGCACGTCCAAAGTGGCGAGTTCTGCTCACTTCAAGAAAGGTTTTCAGTAATTCCGTATCCACATCCATCTCCTAAAAAACATTTGTCGTTATGATTTAAATGTTTTGTTTTACACTCTGTCAAGCCTATCTAATACTCCGCGCCATAAATAGCACGGCCATAAATGAGTTAGGAGCGTGTAAAATGGCGGAAAGCTTCGCAACAACGAATCGTTTTTTTGATAACAAACATTACCCTCGCGGGTTCTCCCGTCACGGTGATTTCACCATCAAAGAAGCCCAACTTCTTGAGCGTTATGGTTACGCTTTCAACGAACTGGACCTGGCAAAACGTGAGCCAGGTACGGAAGAAGAGCGTCTGTTCATTGAGGTGTGCCGGGGCGTGCGTGAGCCGCAAACCGAGGCAGAAAAAGTCTGGTCAAAATATATGACCCGAATTAAACGTCCTAAACGTTTCCATACCCTGTCCGGCGGTAAACCGCAGATGGAAGGCGTTGAAGACTACACGGATAGTGACGATTAAGAAAAAGGGGCTTCGGCCCCTTTTTCATTTCCCTACTGCAGGCTGTTATGCAGATGAATCAGCAGGCGGTCGATCCCTCGGTAACTAACGGCTTCCGTTAAATGCTCCCTGCTAACCTCGTTCTCCCCTGCCAGATCGGCAATCGTACGTGCCACCTTCAGCAAACGTTGCCATGCCCGCACTGACAGCCCCAGTTGGTTCAGCACTTGCTCCAGCCATTGAGCATCCTCAGGCGTAAGTGTACAGCATGCCTTGATATCGTTGTTGTTCATTACCGCATTCACTTTGCCGCAGCGATTGATCTGGCGTTCCCGTGCGGCCAGCACACGTTCACGCACCTGCTGACTGGACTCTCCATTACCCTGTTGTGTACTCAACATCCCTGGTGGTAGTAACGGCACTTCAAGAGAGAGATCAAAACGATCGAGAAAAGGGCCAGACAGACGGCTGAGATAACGTAATGTCTGCTGGGGTGAACTTCGATTATGTGGGCCGCTATAATGCCCGGTTGGGCTGGGGTTCATTGCGGCGATCAGCTGAAAGCGTGCCGGATAGGTGATTTTGGCACGTGCCCGCGAAATACTGATCTCCCCTGATTCAAGCGGTTCACGCAGTGCATCCAATGCGCGGCGTTCAAACTCCGGAAGCTCATCAAGAAACAGTATGCCGTTGTGGGCAAGGGAAATCTCACCTGGCTTAGGCAGTGAACCACCGCCGACAAGAGCATACAGAGATGAACTGTGATGAGGGGAACGGAATGGCCTCTGGCGCCACTGACGGTGCAGATCGCCACTGCCTAGCAGACTGGCTACGCTGGCACTCTCCAGGGCCTCACGATCGCTTAGAGGCGGCATCAGACCGTTCAACCGTGAGGCGAGCATCGTCTTCCCCGTGCCGGGTGGGCCAATTAAGAGCAGGTTGTGCCCACCGGCTGCTGTTACCTCCAGTGCGCGCTTGGCCTGCTGCTGGCCGATAATCTCGTTTAAATCCCCTGTAACGTGCGACAGACAGACCAGGTCGTTGCTCTGGGCTTCTTCAAGCTGCGTTCTGCCATGCAGGAAAGCACAGACCTCAAGAAGATGGCTGGCGATTAAACTTTTCCCGTGCTGGATAAGGCCAACATCATTTTGGTTATCCGCTGAGAGGATGAGTTGCCTTCCTGCATTGAGTGCCGCAACGGCTGCAGGAATTGAGCCCTGTACGCCACGTAGCGCGCCGTTGAGGGCTAACTCACCGAGGAACTCATACCCGGCAAGTTTCGCCGCAGGAATCTGCTCTGAAGCTGCCAGGATGGCTATAGCGATAGGCAAGTCATACCTGCCGCCTTCTTTCGGGAGATCGGCGGGGGCAAGATTGACGGTAATGCGTTTTGCAGGAAAGGTGAAACCGCTGTTAATGATGGCGCTGCGCACCCGGTCCCGGGCTTCTTTAACTGTCGTTTCGGGCAGACCAACCAGTGACAAAGCGGGCAGGCCATTACTCAGGTGAACTTCAACAGACACCAGCGGCGCCTGAATGCCCAATGCGGCACGGGTATTGGCAACAGATAGCGACATAGACACTCCTTGTATTCGCTACTGTGCACTGTCGATTTGCCTCTGACGAGGATGACATCAGGAATTTGTATGCTGCGCCGTAATGAATTTCATCAGGTCGACAGCGGAAGACATCTTCGTGCGATCTGCCACGCACATTCTCACTATGTGGAAATAAAGCAGTCACGCGCCGTGAGTGATGAAAAAAATTCAATTTTTCCTTATTAACTGAATAACAATAGTTTTTTCTGGATTTGCGTCGGCCGTCATAAAATAAAGTGATGAAAAAAGTTGAATTAATGCTAATAACTGTGATAACTCTGTAGGCATTACTTCGAACAAGCGAACTAAAAGAATTCAAATGAAAGCCCTTCTACGAGTCATTAGCCTAGTCGTCATTAGCGTCGTCGTGATTATTATCACGCCGTGCGGGGCTACGCTCGGAGAAAGAAAGGCTTAAAAATCAAGCCTGATTTCGAAAGAACCCCCGCACCGAAAGGTCCGGGGGTTTTTTTTTGGCAAGGTATCAACGACAGAGGAACAGAATATGAACAGTAGCATAAAATGCTGTTGTTCCCAGCGAGAGGCGGGGGAATAACTATGAATGGTGCTCAGTGGGTGGTTCAAGCTTTGCGTGCACAGGGAGTCGAAACAGTTTTCGGCTACCCGGGTGGTGCAATCATGCCGGTCTATGACGCGCTCTATGACGGCGGTGTCGAACACCTACTGTGCCGCCACGAGCAGGGTGCAGCGATGGCCGCTATCGGCTTTGCTCGTGCAACCGGTAAAGTCGGCGTCTGTATCGCCACTTCCGGGCCGGGTGCCACCAATCTGATCACCGGGCTGGCAGATGCCATGCTGGACTCTGTTCCTATCGTCGCCATTACCGGGCAGGTCTCTTCTGCCGTGATGGGGACGGATGCTTTCCAGGAAATTGATGTTCTCGGCCTGTCGCTGGCCTGCACCAAACACAGCTTCCTCGTTGAATCCCTTGATGAACTGCCGGTGGTGATGGCCGAAGCTTTTGCCATTGCGAAATCAGGTCGGCCTGGCCCAGTACTGGTTGATATTCCTAAGGATATCCAGTTAGCGAGCGGCGATCTGGCCGCCCATCTGCTGCCAGTTGAACAGGAAATGGCACATCCTCACGCGGAATTACAGCAGGCGCGTAATCTGCTGGCGCTGGCGAAGAAGCCGATTCTGTATGTGGGCGGTGGCGTGGGTATGGCTGATGCTGTACATGCGTTGCGTGCTTTTGCGAAAGAAACGGGAATTCCCACTGTCGCAACGTTGAAAGGTCTGGGCACACCGGATGCTGATGACGAATGCTACCTGGGTATGCTGGGCATGCACGGTACCAAAGCGGCCAACCTGGCTGTGCAGCAGTGTGACCTGCTGATCGCTGTCGGGGCGCGCTTTGATGACCGCGTCACCGGAAAACTCGACACCTTCGCGCCGCATGCCAGTGTGATCCATCTGGATATTGACCCTGCCGAGCTGCATAAACTGCGCCGTGCACATGTTGGCTTACAGGGCGATCTTAATAAGCTGTTGCCTGATTTGTATCAGCCAGTATCCATCAGCGCATGGCGTGATGAAGTGAAAGCGCTGAAAGCCGATCATGGCTGGCGCTATGATCATCCCGGCGAGGCGATTTTTGCTCCGCTGTTTTTAAAACAGTTATCAGATCGTAAACCGCAAAGTGCGGTAGTGACTACCGATGTGGGCCAGCACCAGATGTGGGCTGCACAGCATATGAGTTTTAACCGTCCGGAGAATTTCATCACCTCCAGCGGTCTGGGCACGATGGGCTTCGGCCTGCCCGCAGCCGTGGGTGCGCAGGTTGCCCGTCCAGATGACACGGTCATCTGCGTCTCGGGCGATGGCTCCTTTATGATGAATGTCCAGGAACTGGGCACCGTTAAGCGTAAACAGCTGCCGGTAAAAATCGTTTTGATGGATAACCAGCGCCTGGGGATGGTACGCCAGTGGCAGCAGTTGTTCTTCGAAGAGCGTTACAGCGAAACGAATCTTTCAGATAACCCCGATTTTCTCATCCTGGCCAGTGCATTTGGCATTCCTGGCCAGCGCATTACCCGTAAAGATCAGGTCGACGCCGCATTAGACGCTTTGCTGCACAGTGAAGGGCCATACATGCTCCACGTCGCGATTGATGAGCATGAGAACGTTTGGCCTCTGGTACCACCGGGCGCCAGCAACGAAAATATGATGGAGAAGACTTCATGAAACAGCATCAATTGTCTATAGAAGCACGCTTTCGCCCGGAAATACTGGAACGCATTTTGCGCGTCGTTCGTCACCGTGGCTTCCAGGTGTGCTCAATGAACATGGCGTCGCTGGTCAATACTGACAATATTAATATTGAGATGACCGTTGCCAGCCAGCGCTCTGTCGATTTACTGTCAACGCAGTTAAGTAAATTGATGGACGTTGCATGCGTTCAGATCCAACAACAAACAACACAACAAATCCGCGCATAAGCGCGCAAGGAAACAAGAATGACGAAGAAAGCAGACTTTATCTGGTTCAACGGCGAGATGGTAAAATGGGAAGACGCAAAGGTCAGCGTGATGTCCCATGCACTGCACTACGGCACTTCAGTGTTTGAAGGCGTACGTTGCTATGACTCGCATAAAGGACCAGTAGTCTTCCGCCATCGTGAACATATGCAGCGCCTGCGCGATTCTGCAAAAATCTACCGTTTCCCGGTCAGCCTGAGTGTTGATGAGTTGATGGAAGCCTGCCGCGCCACACTGCGCAAGAACAACCTGAAAAGCGCCTATATTCGTCCATTAGTCTTCGTGGGTGACGTCGGTCTGGGTGTTAACCCGCCGGACGGCTACGAAACGGATGTGATCATCGCAGCCTTCCCATGGGGCGCCTACCTGGGTGCTGAAGCGCTGGAGCAGGGTATTGATGCCATGGTGTCTTCATGGAACCGTGTAGCGCCAAACACGCTGCCAACCGCAGCGAAAGCCGGTGGTAACTACCTTTCTTCTCTGCTGGTCGGTAGCGAAGCACGCCGCCACGGTTACCAGGAAGGCATCGCGCTGGATACTCAGGGCTACATCTCTGAAGGTGCAGGTGAGAACCTGTTTGAAGTCAAAGACGGCATCCTGTTCACGCCGCCGTTCACCTCTTCCGCTCTGCCAGGGATTACTCGTGACGCCATCATCAAACTGGCGCAGGATATGGGTATTGAAGTTCGTGAGCAGGTACTGTCTCGTGAATCTCTGTATCTGGCTGACGAAGTGTTCATGTCAGGCACAGCAGCGGAAATCACCCCTGTACGCAGCGTCGACGGTATTCAGGTTGGCGAAGGCAAGCGTGGCCCGGTGACCGAGCGTATTCAGTCTGCATTCTTTGGTCTGTTCACTGGCGAAACGGAAGACAAATGGGGCTGGTTGGATCCGGTTAACCCATAACAAAAAATACTTTTCGCGGGCATCATTTGATGCCCGCGCACTATCTGATTTCTGGAGTAAAGAGCATGCCTAAGTATCGTTCCGCCACCACCACCCACGGCCGTAATATGGCCGGTGCCCGTGCCCTGTGGCGCGCCACAGGAATGACCGATGATGATTTCGGTAAGCCGATCATTGCGGTGGTTAACTCCTTCACGCAGTTCGTGCCGGGTCACGTTCATCTGCGCGATTTGGGGAAACTGGTTGCTGAAGAGATCGAAGCCTCTGGCGGCGTGGCGAAAGAGTTCAATACCATTGCGGTGGATGATGGTATCGCCATGGGCCACGGCGGGATGCTCTATTCTCTGCCGTCACGTGAGTTGATTGCGGACTCCGTGGAGTACATGGTCAATGCGCACTGCGCTGACGCCATGGTCTGTATTTCCAACTGTGACAAAATCACCCCGGGAATGTTGATGGCGTCACTGCGCCTGAACATTCCGGTGATCTTCGTCTCCGGCGGTCCGATGGAAGCCGGTAAGACCAAACTGTCCGACAAAATTATTAAACTCGATCTCGTCGATGCGATGATTCAGGGCGCTAACCCGAACGTCAGCGATGCGGAGAGCGACCAGATTGAACGTTCTGCCTGTCCGACCTGCGGCTCCTGTTCCGGTATGTTCACCGCCAACTCGATGAACTGCCTGACCGAAGCGCTGGGTCTGTCACAACCGGGCAACGGCTCGCTGCTGGCAACGCACGCTGACCGTAAAGAGCTGTTCCTGAATGCGGGCCGTCGTATTGTTGCGCTGACCAAGCGTTACTACGAGCAGGATGATGAAACCGCACTGCCACGCAGTATTGCCAGCAAAGCGGCGTTCGAAAACGCCATCACGCTGGATATTGCTATGGGCGGCTCAACCAACACCGTTCTGCATCTGCTGGCTGCCGCACAGGAAGGCGAAATCGATTTCGATATCTCTGACATTGACCGTCTTTCCCGCCTGGTTCCACACCTGTGCAAAGTGGCACCAAGTACCCAAAAATACCATATGGAAGACGTACACCGTGCCGGTGGCGTACTGGGCATCCTTGGCGAACTGGACCGTGCCGGACTGCTGGACAACAGCGTACGTAATATCCTCGGACTGAGCCTGCGTGAAACACTGGATCAGTACGACATCATGCTGACCAAAGATGAAGCCGTGAAAAAGATGTTCCGCGCTGGCCCGGCAGGTATTCGTACCACGCAGGCGTTCTCGCAGGACACTCGCTGGGACACGTTAGATGACGATCGCCAGGAAGGCTGTATTCGTTCACGCGAGTTCGCCTTCAGTCAGGACGGTGGTCTGGCCGTACTGTATGGCAACATTGCTGAAAACGGCTGTATTGTGAAAACAGCCGGTGTGGATGAAGGCAGCCTGGTGTTCAGTGGTCCGGCAAAAGTGTATGAAAGCCAGGATGATGCTGTTTCTGCCATTCTTGGCGGCAAAGTGGTTGCTGGTGACGTTGTGGTGATCCGCTACGAAGGACCAAAAGGGGGGCCGGGTATGCAGGAAATGCTCTACCCAACCACCTATCTGAAATCCATGGGTCTCGGTAAAGCCTGTGCGTTGATCACCGATGGGCGTTTCTCTGGCGGTACCTCCGGTCTCTCAATCGGTCATGCCTCACCGGAAGCGGCCAGCGGCGGGACCATCGCGCTGGTCAAAGATGGCGATATCATCGACATTGATATCCCGAATCGTGGCATCCAACTGGCGGTACCAGAGAATGAACTGGCTGCCCGTCGTCTGGAAGAGGATGCACGTGGCGATCAGGCCTATACGCCACACGGCCGTGAGCGTCAGGTTTCCTTCGCACTGCGCGCTTATGCCACTCTGGCAACCAGCGCCGATAAAGGTGCCGTCCGTGACAAGAGTAAGCTGGGAGGCTAACCAACATGGCTGAATCTCAACCGCTATCCGACCAGCCCACGGGCGCAGAGTATCTGCGGGCCGTGCTGCGTGCGCCGGTGTACGAAGCTGCACAGGTGACCCCGTTGCAGAAGATGGAAAAGATCTCCGCGCGTCTCGGTAATACGATTCTGGTGAAACGCGAAGATCGCCAGCCGGTCCACAGTTTCAAGCTGCGCGGCGCCTATGCGATGATCGCCGGGCTGAACGCAGAGCAGAAAGCCTGTGGTGTGATTACAGCATCTGCCGGCAACCACGCGCAGGGTGTGGCGCTGTCATCCAGCAAGCTGGGGATTAAGTCTCTGATTGTGATGCCAGTGGCAACGGCCGATATCAAAGTGGATGCTGTGCGGGCGTTTGGCGGTGAGGTTTATCTGTTTGGGGCCAACTTTGACGAGGCCAAAGCCAAAGCCATTGAGCTGTCTGAGCAGCAGGGTTACACCTTCGTGCCACCGTTCGACCATCCGATGGTGATCGCCGGGCAAGGCACGCTGGCGATGGAACTGCTGCAACAAGATGCGCATCTGGATCGTGTGTTCGTGCCGGTGGGCGGCGGCGGGCTGGCGGCAGGTGTTGCGGTGTTGATCAAACAACTGATGCCGCAGATCAAAGTGATTGCGGTGGAAGCGGCCGATTCAGCCTGTCTGAAAGCCGCGCTGGATGCCGGGCATCCGGTCGATCTGCCACGCGTCGGGCTGTTTGCCGAAGGGGTGGCGGTGAAGCGGATCGGCAGCGAAACCTTCCGTCTTTGCCAGGAGTATCTTGACGACATCATTACCGTCGACAGTGATGCGATCTGTGCCGCGATGAAAGACCTGTTTGACGATGTGCGTGCTGTGGCGGAGCCTTCGGGCGCACTGGCGCTGGCCGGCATGAAGAAGTACATCCAGCAGCACCAGATCCAGGGTGAACGCCTGGCGCATGTGCTGTCCGGTGCAAACGTTAATTTCCACGGTTTGCGTTATGTATCAGAGCGCTGTGAACTGGGGGAACAACGCGAAGCACTGCTGGCGGTGACGATCCCAGAGCAACAGGGCAGTTTCCTGCGTTTCTGTCAGCTGCTGGGTGGCCGCTCGGTCACCGAATTCAACTACCGTTACGCCAACGCAGACGATGCCTGTATTTTCGTCGGTGTACGACTGACGCGCGGATTATCCGAGCGTGAGGAGATTCTGACGCTGTTGTCAGAAGGGGGTTACAAGGTGGTGGATCTCTCCGATGACGAAATGGCGAAGCTGCACGTGCGTTATATGGTGGGCGGGCGTCCGTCAAAGCCATTACGTGAAAAGCTGTTCAGCTTTGAATTCCCGGAGGCACCCGGTGCGCTGCTTCGTTTCCTGCAAACACTGGGTACCCACTGGAATATCTCGCTGTTCCATTATCGCAGCCACGGCACGGACTATGGCCGCGTGCTGGCGGCGTTTGAACTGAGCGACAGTGAACCGAAGTTTGAAGAGCATCTGGCGGCACTGGGTTATGATTTCCACGACGAAACGCATAACCCGGCTTTCCGTTTCTTCCTGGCCGGTTAAAGCAATTTCCAGAAAGCATCAATAAGCGGCTCACTGAGCCGCTTTTTTTGTACGCAAACGCCTAACTCAAACGGCGCCACCATCTCCACATCTTCCAGTTCCAGAATACGATTGCGTATCGGTTCCGGGCTGTTCTCCAGCACCACATCCGGCAGCAGGGCAATACCACAGCCCAGCGCGACCATTGACACAATCGCTTCATGACCGGACACCGTCGCATAAATCTGAGGATTGGCGATATGACGATGACGGAACCAGAGATCAATACGCCGCCGCGAAGGGCCCTGAGCGGGGAGAATAAACGGAATTTGCGCCCAGTCGGGTTGCGGTTGCGTCGCCTGAGCCCGTACCGGACAGGGCAGTGCCGGGGCGATTAACACCAGCGGGATTAACCCCAGCGGGGTAAAACCGATGCTGGTGGGCAGCGTTTCCGGCCGTCCGGCGATGGCAATATCCACTTCGTTAGACTGCACTTTTTCCACCGCGTCGGCAGCATCGCCCGTGGTGAGTTTGATTTCGACCAGCGGATGCTCGGCACGAAAGCGATCGAGAATGGGTGGCAGATGGCTGTAAGCGGCCGTCACCGAGCAGAACATTTTCATCTCACCGCTGAGTGACGGGCCGTTCTGGCCCATCGCGTGCCGCATCTGCTGGTACTGTAGCAGCGTCTGCTGGGCAAACTGACGCAGGCGCTCTCCGGCATCGGTCAGGGTGACAGTGCGGTTATCACGCAAGAATAACGTCTGGCCAAGGTCTTCTTCCAATCGCTGGATTTGGCGTGAGAGCGTGGAAGGACTGACATGCATCGCCCGCGCACTGCGCCCGAAATGGCGGCTTTCAGCCAGATGTAGAAACAATTTCAGGTCACGCAAATCCATCAGAGTCAGGCCTCATTCTTATGTTGCAAAATATGCAATGTCACGTTGTTAATATATCAATTTCAGCAACGCATTTCCTGTCATATGATAAGGTCTATTGAGGGTAAGGAAATAACCTACCCCGACAACAAACAATAATGCGAACACAACCTCATACGGAGTACCCCATGGCTAACTATTTCAACACTTTGAACCTGCGCAACCAGCTGGCGCAATTAGGTAAATGCCGCTTTATGGCTCGCGAAGAATTCGCTGATGAAGCCAGCTACCTGAAAGGCAAAAAAGTCGTCATCGTTGGTTGTGGTGCTCAGGGCCTGAACCAGGGTTTGAACATGCGCGACTCTGGCCTGGATATTGCCTATGCTCTGCGTGCTGAAGCGATTGCTGAGAAACGTGCTTCATGGCGTAAAGCGACCGAAAACGGCTTCAAAGTGGGTACTTACGAAGAACTGATCCCGCAGGCAGACCTGGTGGTTAACCTGACGCCGGACAAACAGCACACTTCTGTTGTTCAGGCTGTTCAGCCGCTGATGAAAGACGGTGCTGCACTGGGCTACTCTCATGGCTTCAACATCGTTGAAGTGGGTGAGCAGGTACGTAAAGACATCACCGTTGTGATGGTAGCGCCGAAATGTCCGGGTACTGAAGTCCGTGAAGAGTACAAACGTGGTTTCGGCGTACCGACGCTGATCGCAGTTCACCCGGAAAATGACCCGAAAGGCGAAGGCATGGCGATTGCTAAAGCCTGGGCAGCAGCGACCGGTGGCCACCGTGCGGGTGTGCTGGAGTCTTCCTTTGTTGCGGAAGTGAAATCTGACCTGATGGGTGAGCAGACTATCCTGTGTGGTATGTTGCAGGCTGGTTCACTGCTGTGCTTCGACAAACTGGTCGCTGAAGGCACCGATGCACCTTATGCAGAAAAACTGATTCAGTTCGGCTGGGAAACCATCACTGAAGCACTGAAGCAGGGTGGTATCACTCTGATGATGGATCGCCTGTCTAACCCGGCAAAACTGCGTGCTTTCGCACTGTCTGAACAGCTGAAAACCATCATGGCACCGCTGTTCCAGAAGCACATGGATGACATCATCTCCGGTGAGTTCTCTTCCGGCATGATGGCTGACTGGGCGAACGACGACAAAAACCTGCTGGGCTGGCGTGAAGAGACCGGTAAAACCGCCTTCGAAACCGCTGCACAGTTTGAAGGTAAAATTGCCGAGCAGGATTACTTCGACCAGGGCGTTGTGATGATTGCCATGGTGAAAGCGGGCGTTGAGCTGGCATTCGAAACCATGGTGGCTGCTGGCATCATCGAAGAGTCTGCTTACTACGAATCACTGCACGAGCTGCCGCTGATTGCGAACACCATCGCACGTAAGCGTCTGTATGAAATGAACGTGGTTATCTCTGATACCGCAGAATACGGTAACTACCTGTTCTCTTACGCAGCAGTACCGCTGCTGAAGGAGTTCATGACCACTCTGCAGGCAGGCGATCTGGGTAAAGCAGTGAACACTGCGACCACCGTTGATAATGCGCAGCTGCGTGATGTGAACGAAGCCATCCGCAACCACGACATCGAAACGGTAGGCCGTAAACTGCGTGGCTACATGACCGATATGAAGCGTATCGCTGTCGCAGGTTAATGACGCGCAGTACCTCCAGGGGCGGATCGACGATCTGCCCGAAAAAAAAGCGCCTGACGGCGCTTTTTTCATTAGTTACGGTACAACACCTTAATGATGTGGTAACCGAACTGGGTATGCAACGGGCCCTGTGGCTCGATCAGTGGGCAGGAGAACACCACTTTATCGAACGCCGGCACCATTGCACCTTGTTTGAACTCGCCTAAATGGCCCCCTTTCTTACCTGACGGACAGGTCGAGTGTTTCTTTGCCAGCTTCTCAAAATCGGCACCTTCTGCCAGCTGGGCTAACAGATCCTGAGCCAGTTTCTCTTCTTTTACCAGAATGTGCAGTGCTGCTGCCATTTTTGCCATGATGTTACCTTGAGTCATAGGGATTTGGCTGGCTATACTACCACGCTGTTATTTTCTTCCCTCTGCAATTTCATTGAGTGACTTATCTATGCGTCTTAATCCTGGTCAGCAACACGCCGTCGAATTTGTTACCGGGCCTTGTCTGGTACTGGCTGGTGCCGGTTCGGGTAAAACACGCGTGATCACCAACAAAATTGCCCATCTGATCCGCGAGTGTGGCTATCAGGCACGCCATATCGCCGCAGTGACGTTTACCAATAAAGCGTCGCGTGAGATGAAAGAGCGTGTGGCACAAACCCTTGGCCGTAAAGAAGCACGCGGACTGATGATTTCGACCTTCCATACCCTGGGTCTGGAGATTATCAAGCGCGAATATGCTGCGCTGGGCATGAAAGCCAAATTTTCGCTGTTTGACGATCAGGACCAGCTGGCATTACTCAAAGATCTGACGGAAGAGTGGCTGGAAAATGATAAAACCCTGCTGCAACAGCTGGTCTCAACGATCTCGAACTGGAAAAACGATCTGATGGATCCCTCGCGTGCGGCAGCGGGGGCGCTGTCCGAACGCGATAAGCTCTTTGCACATTGCTATGCGCTGTATGACAGACACCTTAAATCGTGCAACGTGCTGGACTTCGACGATCTGATCCTGCTGCCCACGCTGTTGTTCCAGCGTAATCTGGAGGTTCGCGAGCGCTGGCAGCAACGCATACGCTATTTGCTGGTGGATGAATATCAGGATACCAACACCAGTCAGTATGAGCTGGTTAAACTGTTAGTGGGTAACCGGGCACGCTTCACCGTGGTAGGGGACGACGATCAGTCAATCTACTCCTGGCGCGGGGCACGGCCACAAAACCTGGTGCTGCTGCAGGAGGATTTCCCGGCGCTACAGGTGATTAAACTGGAGCAGAACTACCGCTCTTCCGAACGCATCCTGAAAGCCGCGAATATCCTGATCGCCAATAACCCACATGTGTTTGAAAAGCGCCTGTTCTCTGAGCTGGGGTATGGCGCCGAGCTAAAAGTGATCACGGCTAACCATGAGGATCATGAAGCAGAACGCGTGACCGGGGAGTTGATTGCCCATCACTTCATCAACAAAACCGGCTACAAAGATTACGCCATTCTCTATCGTGGTAACCATCAGTCGCGGGTGTTCGAAAAGATGCTGATGCAAAACCGCATCCCGTATCGTATCTCTGGTGGTACCTCATTCTTCTCACGCCCGGAGATCAAAGATCTGCTCGCCTACCTACGCGTGCTGACCAATGCTGACGATGACAGTGCGTTTATGCGTATTGTGAACACGCCACGGCGCGAAATTGGTTCAGCCACCCTGCAAAAGCTGGGCGACTGGGCCATGCAGCGTAACAAGAGCTTGTTCAGCGCCAGTTTTGATATGGGTCTGGAGCAGACGCTGAGCGGCCGCGGGCTGGAATCGTTACAGCGCTTTACTCACTGGTTGCAGGAGATTGCCCGGCTGGCCGAACGTGAACCTGTAGCGGCGGTTCGTGATTTGATCCGGGGTATTGATTACGAGAGCTGGCTGTTTGAAACGTCGCCCAGCCCCAAAGCCGCTGAAATGCGCATGAAAAACGTCAATACCTTGTTCCAGTGGATGACGGAAATGCTGGAAGGCAGTGATATTGACGAAGCGATGACGCTGACCCAGGTGGTGACGCGCTTCACCCTGCGTGACATGATGGAACGTGGCGAAAGCGATGAAGATTCCGATCAGGTCCAGTTGATGACGCTGCACGCTTCTAAAGGCCTGGAGTTCCCTTACGTTTTCCTGGTGGGTATGGAAGAAGGGTTGTTACCGCATCAGAGCAGTATTGACGAGAACAACGTCGAAGAGGAGCGCCGTCTGGCTTATGTAGGGATCACGCGCGCGCAGAAAGAACTGACCTTTACGCTGTGCCGCGAACGCCGTCAGTATGGTGAGCTGGTGCGCCCGGAAGTCAGTCGTTTCCTGCTGGAGTTGCCGCAGGATGACTTACAGTGGGAAAGCGAGCGTAAAGTGGTCAGTGCGGAAGAGCGCATGCAGAAAGGCCAGAGCCACCTGGCGAATCTCCGCGCGCAGTTGGCAAAAGCAAAGAAATAGCACCCGGATTAACGCAGCATCACACCGGGCGCAGCAGATTTCAAACGATGACTAATGACCAGTGCACATAGCTTTGCCAGTGTGCCTCCTGCTCCAGCAGCTCTGCACGCAGAGGATGCGCTTCCAGCCAACCTGTCGGCAACGTCAACGTCAGATTATCATCATCCGCCAGTAAACGGACGGCGGGCAGCATGTCATCGCGCCTGCGGCTGGCGAAAATAATCGCTAATCGCAGCAGACGGCACATCCGTTCGGCAACACGTGGCGGTACGGCATTTTGCTGACTTAACAGCGCCAGATCGATACCGTTCACCTGATTTTGCAGCAATGTCGCCAGTAGTTTTTTCTGCGCTGGCGTAAAGCCCGGTAAATCAAGGTGGCGCACCAGATAAGCCGCATGCTGTGGTGCCTGACGGAAATCGACGCTCAGACCAATCTCGTGGATCAGACAGGCACTTTCCAGCAGTTCCCGGCTGCGGTCGTCCAACTTCCACACCTGGCTGACCTGACGGGCAAAACTGTCTGCCAGCTGGCGGACACGCTCTGCCTGCTCAGGGTCAATCGCAAAACGGCGCTGGATATTGTGCAGCGTGCGGTTACGGATATCACGATCCACTGGCAGATGCAGCATGCCATACACCAGACCTTCGCGCAGCGCGCCACCGGCCAGCGTCATGCTGTTGATATTCAGCTCGGTAAAGATAGCAATCAGAATAGACAGGCCGCTGGGGAACACTAACGCGCGCTCAAGAGTCAGCCCTTCAATCTCCAGCTCTTCCAGCTTGCCGCACTGAATAGCGCGCTGTTTCAGTTGCTCAAGTTTACTGAGCGTGATGCGCTCATCCATGCCCTGAGCCATCATAATTTCTTGCAGGGCTTGTACAGTGCCGGACGCGCCCACGCAGACCTGCCAGCCCTGTTCGCGTAAAGCATCAGCCACCGGACGGATCATGGCTCGCGCCGCTTGTTCCGCCTGTTCGAAATTCGCTTTACCCAGATGACGATCGGCAAAATAACGTTCAAGCCAGGTGACACAGCCCATCGACAGACTAAACAGCGTCGTCGTCTGTGAACCTCTGCCGGTGACCAGCTCGGTACTGCCGCCACCGATGTCGACGACCAGTCGTTTGTCCGACCCACCCGTAGTATGCGCAACACCTTGATAAATCAGGCGTGCTTCATCTTCACCGCTAATGACATTGATCGGACAACCGAGGATTTCCTGGGCTTTGACCAGGAAACTACCGGCATTGGCAGCAATACGCAGCGTGGCTGTCGCCACAACGCGGATTTGTTCGGGAGGGATGTCCTGCAGTTGCTCGGAAAACAACCGCAGACACTGCCAGCCTCGTTCCATTGCCTCATCTGAAAGATGATTATCGGCATCGAGACCAGCAGCAAGACGCACCTTGCGCTTGATGCGGGCAATGGTCTGGATACTGCCAGCCACTTCGCGCACCACCAACATATGAAAGCTGTTCGATCCTAAATCGATCGCAGCATAGAGTGATGATGCACTCAGCATGGCGGCTTAACCTGAACGTTTGCGGTTAGGGTTACGCGGTGCGCTACTGCGGCGGTTGTTATTTCCACCACGGCGCGGGCCATTACCAGAACGGTTACGTGTTAAGCGTTTTGGTGGTGGCAATTCGCTCATCAGCGCATCGCTGTTATAGCGACTGACCGCAATGCTGTGACCGATGTATTCTTCAATACCTGGCAGGTTCAGCGCGTACTCTTCACAGGCGAGGCTGATAGAGTGACCATTGGCGCCTGCACGACCTGTACGACCAATGCGGTGAACGTAGTCTTCGCAGTCGTCTGGCAAATCGTAGTTAAATACGTGGGTCACTGCAGGAATATGCAAGCCGCGTGCAGCGACATCCGTCGCGACGAGGATATCGACATCACCCTTGGTGAAATCATCCAGGATACGCAGGCGTTTTTTCTGTGCCACATCGCCGGTTAACAAACCAACACGGTGACCATCTGCAGCCAGGTGGCCCCAGACATCTTCACAGCGGTGCTTGGTATTGGCGAAAATGATGGCGCGATCGGGCCACTCTTCTTCCAGCAGCGTTTGCAGCAGACGCATTTTTTCTTCATTGGAAGGGTAGAACAGCTCTTCTTTAATACGGTGCCCGGTTTTCTGCTCCGGTTCGACTTCAACGTATTCCGCGTTGTTCATGTTCTCAAACGCCAGCTCACGCACGCGGAAGGACAATGTTGCGGAGAACAGCATATTCAGACGCTGGTTGGCGGCAGGCATGCGGCGGAACAGCCAGCGGATATCTTTAATGAAGCCGAGGTCGAACATACGGTCAGCTTCGTCGAGTACCACCACCTGGATGGCGCCTAAATTCACGTGATTCTGTTTAGCGTAATCGATTAAACGACCCGTGGTGGCGATTAACACATCGACACCGCTTTCGAGCACTTTAAGTTGCTTATCATAGCCATCACCACCGTAAGCCAGACCAAGCTTCAGTCCGGTTACCTGCGCCAGAGGCTCTGCATCCGCATGAATCTGCACCGCCAGTTCGCGCGTTGGTGCCAGAATCAGCGCCCGCGGTTGGTTAACCTGGCGACCTTCCGGTGCGGGGTGAGAAAGAAGATGATGGAACGTTGACGTCAGAAACGCCATCGTTTTGCCGGTACCGGTTTGCGCCTGACCTGCTACATCACGCCCGGAGAGCGTAAACGGTAATGCCAGCGCCTGGATAGGCGTGCAATTATGAAACCCTTTAGTTTCAAGGGCTTCAATAACCTGAGGGTGCAGGGCGAAGTCGGAAAACTTCTGTTCGGTTAAGTGTGTTTTGCTCATAGTGTGGTAGAATATCAGCTTACTATTGCTTTACGAAAGCTTATCCGGTGAAATAAAAGCAGTACAATAAACTCAGCCTTATGCTGCTTAATGCAACATCATGGTAAAGATAATCTCCTGGAGTAAACATGAGCGATAAAATTGTTCACCTGACCGATGACAGCTTTGAAACCGACGTTCTGAAAGCAGAAGGTTTGACGCTGGTTGACTTCTGGGCAGAATGGTGTGGTCCTTGCAAAATGATTGCCCCTATTCTTGACGAAGTGGCCGAAGAGTTTGATGGCAAGCTCACCGTTGCTAAACTGAATATTGATGAAAACCCTGCTACCGCTCCTAAGTACGGTATCCGTGGCATCCCAACCCTGCTGTTGTTTAAGAATGGCGAAGTGGCCGCGACGAAAGTCGGCGCACTGTCTAAAGGCCAGCTCAAAGAGTTCCTGAACGCGAACCTGGGCTAATCATGCCGTGCCGGCGCCTTGCGGTTTGAATTTTTCGCTGACCGCTAGACGCCCGGCATTAAGCATGCTAAGTTAAATCTACTGCACTACGCACTTGCCTTGTAGTTTGAATCTTTAGAATTACTCCTTGTTGAACACAGTATTCATCAAAAGTCTTACAGACGTTCAGCAATCTGACGGTTAGTATCAACTGATTTCCGGCTTCTTGTCCTCACCGTCTCCTCGTCTCAGATTTGCGTTTTCCTGCACGTGATCATCGAGTGGACTTCGGAACCAAGAACCAATTAAACAGGCATGGATCTTTCGCCATACCATTCACGACAAACAGTTCATGTTTTACCCCGAGTTTAAGAACCCACCATTATGAATCTTACCGAATTAAAAAATACGCCGGTTTCTGACCTGATTACCCTCGGCGAAAATATGGGGCTGGAAAACCTGGCGCGCTTGCGCAAACAGGACATTATCTTCGCCATCCTTAAGCAACACGCGAAAAGTGGCGAAGACATCTTCGGCGACGGCGTACTCGAGATATTGCAGGATGGATTTGGTTTCCTCCGCTCAGGAGACAGCTCCTACCTCGCCGGTCCCGATGATATCTACGTTTCCCCCAGCCAAATCCGCCGCTTCAACCTCCGCACAGGTGACTCCATCTCTGGCAAGATTCGCCCGCCAAAAGAAGGTGAACGTTACTTTGCACTGCTGAAAGTTAATGAAGTTAACTACGACAAACCGGAAAATGCCCGTAATAAAATCCTGTTTGAAAACTTAACGCCGCTGCATGCCAATTCTCGTCTGCGCATGGAGCGTGGCAACGGTTCTACCGAAGATTTGACCGCTCGCGTACTGGATTTGGCTTCGCCGATCGGTCGTGGTCAGCGTGGTCTGATCGTGGCTCCTCCGAAAGCCGGTAAAACTATGCTGCTGCAGAACATCGCGCAGAGCATTGCTTACAACCACCCAGACTGCGTGCTGATGGTGTTGCTGATTGACGAGCGTCCGGAAGAAGTGACCGAGATGCAGCGTCTGGTTAAAGGTGAAGTTATCGCTTCAACCTTCGATGAACCTGCATCCCGTCACGTTCAGGTTGCTGAGATGGTGATCGAAAAGGCCAAGCGTCTGGTTGAGCACAAGAAAGACGTGATCATCTTGCTGGACTCCATCACCCGTCTGGCGCGTGCCTACAACACCGTGGTTCCTGCTTCCGGCAAGGTACTGACCGGTGGTGTGGATGCCAACGCCCTGCATCGTCCGAAGCGTTTCTTCGGTGCTGCGCGTAATGTGGAAGAGGGCGGAAGCCTGACCATCATCGCCACCGCACTGGTTGATACCGGTTCGAAGATGGATGAAGTGATCTACGAAGAGTTTAAAGGTACAGGTAACATGGAACTGCATCTGGCGCGTAAAATCGCCGAGAAACGTGTGTTCCCTGCTATTGACTACAATCGCTCCGGTACGCGTAAAGAAGAGTTGCTTACCACGTCCGAAGAGCTGCAGAAGATGTGGATCCTGCGCAAGATTATTCACCCAATGGGCGAAATCGACGCGATGGAATTCCTTATCAACAAGCTGGCGATGACGAAAACCAATGATGATTTCTTCGACATGATGAAACGTTCATAACAGGTCGTTGGGCTGCGGGCAGACGCCGAACTGATCGTCTGGCCATACCGCAGTCGTCAAATTAAGTACAAAACTCGGGTAACGCCACGCATAGTCGTGGCGTTTTTTGTTTTTGGCCTATAGGCTATCCTGATCTGGGAGAATTAATCTAAAGAACGGCACGGGATACTGATCAATGGGGATATTGATTATGCTTGTCCCGGTGAATAAAATTCAGAATTGAAGAGATGTTATTGGCACAAATATTGCTTATAACATTGTGCAATTCTTAGCAGAGAGCTGGATAATGTGAATTTACTCAATATGAGTACAGAACTTGGCCTGACTTTTTTATTTTCATTGGTGTTTCTTTTCTTTGCACGTAAAGCGGCTAACAAAATTGGATTGGTGGACAAGCCCAATTATCGCAAACGTCACCAGGGGGCTATTCCGCTGGTAGGCGGTATCTCTGTGTTTGCAGGCAGCTGTTTTGCTTTTGCATTGACGAATTTCTACATACCTCACTCAGTGCTATATCTGGCGTGTGCCGGGTGCCTGGTACTGGTGGGGGCGCTTGATGATCGTTATGACATTAGTGTGAAATTCCGCGCGGTGGTACAGGCGGGTGTCGCCATTGTCATGATGATGAAAGCTAAACTTTACCTGCTAAGCCTGGGCTACATCTTTGGCCCATGGGAACTGGTGGTAGGGCCGTTCGGCTATGTGCTGACGCTGTTTGCTGTCTGGGCTGCGATCAACGCCTTCAATATGGTGGACGGCATCGACGGACTGCTGGGCGGTTTATCCTGTGTGACGTTCCTGGCGATGGGGGTCATCCTCCAGTTTGACGGGCAGAGCAGCCTTGCCATGTGGTGCTTTATCATGATTGCAGCCATCGTGCCCTACATCCTGTTGAATCTGGGAATGTTTGGCCGCCGCTATAAAGTCTTTATGGGCGATGCTGGCAGCACGGTTATTGGCTTCACAATTATCTGGATCCTGTTAGAAGCGACCCAGGGTCAGAACCATCCCATCACGCCAGTGACGGCGCTCTGGCTGATTGCGATTCCATTAATGGATATGGTCGCCATTATGTATCGCCGTCTGAGCAAAGGGATGAGCCCCTTCTCCGCAGATCGCCAACATATTCACCATCTGATCATGCGCGCCGGTTTTACTTCGCGTCAGGCGTTTGTCCTGATCACCGCGGCTGCGGCCCTGCTGGCTATCGTTGGTGTGCTGGGCGAGTACCTTTCATTTGTCCCTGAGTGGATGATGCTGGTTCTGTTCCTGCTGGCCTTTATGCTCTACGGCTACTGCATTAAACGCGCGTGGCGCGTGGCGCGCATGATCAAACGGTTTAAACGCCGTCTGCGAAATAACAATAATGACAGCAAATCTCCTACTGACTGACCTATGCCCTGACGACAAGGAAACAGATGTATGACCTATCCTGACGCTGCAGATAACGAGTTGGATATTCGTGGCCTTTGCTGCACGCTATGGCGCGGTAAGTTATGGATTATTGCGGGTGGTGTGCTCTTTGCCCTGCTGGCCTGGATCTATTCGTTGCTGGTGACGCCGAAGTGGAGCACCACGGCGATTGTGGATCGTCCTACGGTGAATATGTTGTCCGGGTTTTATTCCCAGCAGCAGTTTCTCAATAATCTGGATATTCGTGCTGGCAGCCTGACCGTGGCTCCGCCGACGGTGATGGATGAAGCGTATCAGGAGTTTATGATGCAGCTTTTTGCCTGGGATACGCGTCGTGACTTCTGGCTACAGTCCAGCTATTACCAGCAGCGTAAAAGCGGCAAGACCGGTGAAGACGCCGCCTTACTGGATGAAATGATTGCCAATATCCAGTTCCAGCCCGCCGATAATGCGAAAAATATCAACGATACCGTCAGGTTGATCGCGGAAACAGCAGCAGATGCGAATACCCTGCTGCGCCAGTATGTTGCCTTTGCTAATGCCCGTGCTACCACGCATCTCAATGAAGAACTCGCCGCTGCCTGGGCTGCGCGCAGTATTCAGTTAAAGGCGCAGATTAAGCGTCAGGAAGCGGTTGCCAAAGCCATTTACGACCGTCAGATCAACAGCATCGGACAGGCGCTGAAAATTGCGCAGCAGCAGGGCTTTGAACAAGCAAAAACACAGACCCCTTCCGAGCAATTACCGGACTCTGAAATGTTCATGCTGGGCAGGCCAATGTTGCAGGCGCGATTGGAAAATCTGCGTGCAACGGGCCCATCCTACGATCTGGAGTACGATCAAAACCGGGCTATGCAGGCGACACTGAATGTCGGTCCTACGTTGGTAAAATCATTCCAGACCTGGCGTTATCTGCGCACACCGGAAGAGCCAGTAAAACGTGACAGCCCACGCCGTGTTTTACTGATGATTATGTGGGGCACGGTAGGCGTGCTACTGGGTGCCGGGACTGCGCTGGTGCGCCGCTCTCGCCGTTAAGGGCACTGAATAAGTGCTGTTAAACCATTTCGAATTAAGAGAGTCACGGTGAAAGTATTAACGGTTTTTGGCACGCGTCCCGAAGCGATAAAAATGGCACCTCTGGTGCATGCGCTGGCGCAGGATGAGGACATTGAGTCGCGCTTATGCGTGACCGCACAGCATAGGGAAATGCTCGATCAGGTATTGCACCTGTTTTCCATCGTGCCGGATTACGATCTTAATATCATGCAACCAGGCCAGGGTTTGACCGAGATCACCAGCCGTATTCTGGAGGGTTTGAAGACGGTATTTGCCGATTTCACCCCAGATGTGGTGCTGGTTCACGGCGATACCACGACTACGCTGGCTGCCAGCCTCGCGGCGTTTTACCACCGAATTCCGGTGGGGCACGTGGAAGCGGGGCTGCGCACGGGTGATCTTTGGTCGCCGTGGCCAGAAGAAGCGAACCGTACGCTGACCGGTCATCTTGCCAGCTACCACTTCACCCCGACCGCCAGTTCGCAGCAGAATCTGTTGCGTGAAAATCTGCCCGCATCCCGTATTTTCGTGACGGGCAACACCGTGATTGATGCGCTGTTCTGGGTGCGTGATCGCGTACTCAGTGACGATGCGCTGAGAAATAGCCTGGCAGCTCGCTACCCGTTCCTGGATGCGGATAAAAAGTTGATTCTGGTCACCGGCCACCGTCGTGAAAGTTTCGGTGGCGGCTTTGAGCGTATCTGTAACGCGCTGGCTGAAATTGCACGTCTGCACCCCGACACGCAGATTGTCTATCCCGTGCATCTCAACCCGAATGTCAGCGAGCCGGTAAACCGCATTCTGCGCGGTATAGATAATATTATTTTAATTGAACCGCAGGAGTACCTGCCTTTTGTCTGGCTGATGGATCGCGCCTGGCTGATCCTGACGGATTCCGGTGGTATTCAGGAAGAAGCGCCATCGCTCGGTAAACCGGTGCTGGTGATGCGTGATGCCACCGAACGCCCTGAGGCGCTGGCAGCAGGCACCGTCAAACTGGTGGGCACAGACGGCGCGAAGATCGTCAGCGAAGTGACCCGTCTGCTCACCGATGAGGACGCGTGGCATGCAATGAGCCGCGCCCATAACCCTTATGGTGACGGGCTGGCCTGCCAGCGTATTGTGCAGGCTCTCAAAAATAATCGGATAACATTATGAGTTTCAATACTATTTCAGTGATCGGTCTGGGTTACATCGGCCTGCCTACCGCTGCCGCTTTTGCTTCGCGCCAGAAGCAGGTGATCGGCATTGATATCAATGCGCACGCGGTCGAAACCATCAACCGTGGCGAGATCCACATTGTCGAACCGGACCTCGATCGCGTGGTGAAAACGGCCGTTGAAGGCGGGTGGTTACGCGCAGCTATGCAACCACAGGCTGCCGATGCTTATCTGATTGCTGTGCCGACACCCTTTAAAGGCGAGCACCAGCCGGATATGGCTTACGTGCAGGCGGCGGCCGTGTCGATTGCCACGGTGTTAAAAAAGGGTGATCTGGTGATCCTGGAATCGACCTCACCTGTTGGCGCTACCGAACAGATGGCGGCATGGTTGGCGGCGGCTCGCTCGGATCTGACGTTCCCACAGCAGGCCGGTGAAAACGCGGATATCCAGGTGGCCTACTGCCCGGAGCGCGTGTTACCTGGCCAGGTGATGGTTGAACTGTTTAAAAACGACCGTGTGATTGGTGGTATGACGCCACGCTGTTCACAGCGCGCCTGCGAGCTGTACAACATTTTCCTGGAAGGCGAGTGCGTGGTGACTAACTCGCGCACCGCTGAGATGTGCAAATTAACCGAAAACAGCTTCCGCGACGTCAATATTGCCTTCGCGAACGAGCTGTCACTGATCGCGGCCGATCAGGGTATTAACGTCTGGGAGTTGATCCGGCTGGCCAATCGCCACCCGCGTGTCAATATTCTGCAACCTGGACCGGGTGTAGGCGGGCACTGCATTGCGGTCGATCCATGGTTTATCGTGGCACAGAATCCGGTACAAGCACGTTTGATCCGTACCGCGCGTGAAGTCAACGACAGCAAGCCGCACTGGGTGCTGGAGCAGGTTCAGCGCCAGGTGGCCGACTGCCTGATGAGCAACAACAAACGCGCCAGCGAGCTGAAAATCGCCTGCTTTGGTCTGGCGTTTAAACCCGATATTGATGATCTGCGGGAAAGCCCGGCGGTACAGGTCACCAAAATGATTGCCGACTGGCATCAGGGCACCACGCTGGTGGTGGAGCCTAACGTGCAGCAACTTCCGGCAAAATTGCAGGACAGCGTGACGCTGATGACGTTGGACGATGCGCTGCAACAGGCCGATGTGCTGGTGATGCTGGTGGACCATCGTGATTTTAAAGCCATTGATCCGACAGCCGTCAGCCAGCAATGGATTGTTGATACGAAAGGTGTCTGGCGTTAGTGAAAGCGACGCTTAAACCCCTGGCGTGGGAAAACGCCTTCTTTGGATGTCACAGTGCCCTGCTTGAATTGCACGGTGATACACCGCTGGATAGCGCGCAACTCGACAGCTATACGCTGGTGCAGGTCAAAGTACTGGCTCAACAGAGTTCAGAGCTGGATGCCCTGAGCGCGTTGGGGTTTCGCCTGGTGGAAGGGGAAGCAGACTGCGTGCTGGGTATCACCCCTGTTGAACGCCCGACGGGCATTCGTATTGCCCGCTCTGAGCATATCCCCATGCTGCGGCAGGTGGCTGAAGAAGCGTTCATCTACAGCCGTTTTCGCGCGCCCTGGTATGCGCCGGGCGACAGCGGGCGTTTTTATGCGCAGTGGGTGGAAAATGCCGTACGCGGCACCTTTGATCACCAGTGCCTGCTGGCGGTGGATGAGCAGGGCGCGATGCAGGGCTTTGTGTCGCTGCGTGAGCTGGAAGACGGCACGGCACGCATTGGCCTGCTGGCTGTAGTGCCAGCCGCGCAGGGGCTGGGCATTGGCCAGCGGCTGATGAACGCAGCTAATGACTGGTGCCGCGCGCGCCGACTGACACGGCTTCATGTCGCAACGCAACTGGGCAATGTTGCCGCGCTGCGACTCTATCTTCGCTGCGGTGGCGTGATTGAACGCACCGCCTACTGGTTATACAGGGAAACGCCATGATTCCGTTTAATGCGCCACCGGTGGTGGGAACTGAACTTGAATATATGCAGTCGGCAATGGGCAGCGGCAAACTCTGCGGCGACGGCGGTTTTACCCGTCGCTGCCAACAGTGGATGGAGCAGCGCTTCGGCAGCCGCAAAGTCCTGCTGACCCCCTCCTGCACCGCATCGCTGGAGATGGCGGCCATCCTGATCGACATTCAGCCCGGTGATGAAGTGATCATGCCGAGCTACACGTTTGTCTCTACGGCCAACGCCTTCGTGCTGCGCGGTGCAACGATTGTGTTTGTCGATGTGCGTCCGGATACCATGAACATCGATGAGTGCCTGATAGAAGCCGCGATCACCGATAAAACCAAAGCCATTGTGCCGGTACATTACGCGGGCGTTGCCTGCGAGATGGACACCATTATGGCGTTGGCGAAAAAGCACCAACTGTGGGTGGTGGAAGATGCTGCGCAGGGCGTGATGTCGACTTACAAAGGCCGGGCGCTGGGCAGCATCGGTCATATCGGCTGCTTTAGCTTCCACGAAACTAAAAACTATACCGCGGGTGGTGAAGGCGGTGCGACGCTGGTCAACGACGCGTCCCTGGTCGAGCGTGCTGAAATCATTCGTGAAAAAGGGACCAACCGCAGCCAGTTTTTCCGCGGCCAGGTGGATAAATACACCTGGCGTGATATCGGCTCCAGCTACCTGATGGCGGATTTGCAGGCAGCATATCTCTGGGCGCAGCTGGAGGCAGCGGAACGCATTAACCAGCAACGTTTGCGCCTGTGGCAGACCTACCACGATGCGTTGCAGCCGTTGGCCGCACGTGGGCGCATTGAGCTGGCTAGCATACCCGCCGACTGTGAACACAATGCCCATATGTTTTATCTGAAGCTGCGTGACCATGATGACCGCAGCGCGCTGATTGCATGGCTGAAAGAGGCCGAAATCCTGGCGGTGTTCCACTATATTCCGCTGCACAGCTCACCCGCGGGGCAGCGCTTTGGCCGTTTCCACGGTGAAGACCATTTCACCCAGACAGAGAGCGATCGCCTGCTTCGTTTGCCGCTGTTCTATAACCTTTCTGATAATAATCAGAAAACGGTGATCAACTCCTTACTGAGCTATTTCTCCTGATATGTCACTGGCAAAAGCGTCAGTGTGGACGGCAGCCTCCACGCTGGTAAAAATTGTCGCCGGTTTGCTGGTGGTGAAAATGCTGGCGGTCTCTTACGGGCCGGCGGGTGTCGGACAGGCGGGGAATTTTCGTCAATTGATTACCGTGCTCGGCGTACTGGCCGGAGCCGGCATTTTTAACGGCGTCACAAAGTATGTGGCGCAGTATCAGCAGCAGCCTGAACAGCTGCGTGCCGTTACTGGCACTGCATCGTCAATGGTGCTGGGATTCTCATTGCTGCTGGCGCTGGTGTTCCTGTTGTTCGCTGCGCCCATCAGTCATGCACTGTTTGGCCATGACCGCTATCAGCAGGTGATCCGTATCGTCGCCTTCCTGCAGATGGGCATCGCCTGGGCTAATCTGGCGCTGGCGATCATGAAAGGTTTTCGTGATGCGGCAGGCAATGCATGGTCGCTGATTATCGGCAGCCTGACCGGCGTTGCTGCATGGTTTGTCTGCTACAAGCTGGGAGGTTACAGCGGTGCACTGATCGGGCTGGCGATGGTGCCTGCGCTGGTGGTGGTGCCGGCAGTGGTTTTGCTGGTGCGTCGCGAGCATCTGCCAATGCGCTATCTGCTGCCCGCCTGGCAGCCGGAGTTCGTGGCTCTGCTGGGTAAGTTTACGCTGATGGCACTGATCACCGCTGTGACGTTGCCCGTGGCGTGGATGATGATGCGTAACCTGCTGGCACAACATGCGGGGTGGGAACAGGTTGGGTTGTGGCAGGGCGTCAGCAGTATCTCGGATGCCTACCTGCAATTTATCACGGCGTCTTTCAGCGTGTATCTGCTGCCCACCTTGTCACGCCTGCAGCATAAGGCTGAGATTTCACGTGAAATTCTGAAGGCGCTGCGTTTCGTACTGCCGGTGGTCGCCGCCGTGAGTTTAACCGTCTGGTTACTGCGTGATGTGGCTATCTGGCTGCTGTTCTCCCGTGAGTTTGCGGCCATGCGCGATCTGTTTGTCTGGCAGTTGACGGGCGATGTACTCAAAGTGGGTTGCTACGTTTTTGGCTATCTGGTCATCGCGAAGGCATCGCTGCGTTTTTATGTGCTGACGGAAGTGAGCCAGTTTATCTTGCTCACCGGCTTTTCCCGCTGGCTGATCCCGCTGCATGGTGCAGCCGGTGCGGCTCAGGCGTATATGGCGACCTATATCGCTTATTTTGCACTCTGTGCAGGCATTTTTATTATTTACCGTAGACGAGTATGACCAGAGTAATCCACCTTTTAGGCTCAGACATCCCTCATCATAACCAGACGGTGTTGAGCTTCTTTGATCAACAGCTGCATGACGTGGTGCCCGTGGCAGCCGCGCGCGAGTTCTGGCTGGTGAGCGCACAGCCTGAGATGGCGCAGCCCTTTACGCGGCTGAATATCCGTGTTTTTGCAAATAAAGCGGCGCTCGCTGCTGCTGTGATTACCACCGGACGCCGTGAGCGTGACACGCGCTTTTTCTGCCACGGTCAGTTCAATCCTCGCTTGTGGCTGGCGCTGTTGTCCGGCCAGCTTAAGCGCTCTCAGATCTATTGGCATATCTGGGGGGCCGATCTGTATGAAGATTCGACCCGCCTGAAATTCCGGCTGTTCTATCTGCTGCGGCGTCAGGCACAAAAACGTGTGGCACAGGTGTTTGCCACCCGAGGTGATATTAATCACTTTCATCAGCGGCATCCGAAGGTTCCGGCTTCTTTACTCTATTTCCCGACACGGCTGGCACAGAATGTGCAAAGCAGTGATGAGCCGCAGGGGCAGCTGACCCTTCTGCTCGGTAATTCAGGGGATGCCAGCAACCGACATATTCAGGCATTGCAGTCCATCCATCAGCAGTTTGGCGATAATGTGCGAGTGAAAGTGCCGCTGGGCTACCCCGCCAATAACGAGGCGTATATTCAGCGTGTGCGCGACGCAGCCGCGGCGTTGTTTGCCCCGGGTGTCGTTGAGCTCCTGACCGAGAAGCTGGCGTTCAGCGATTATCTGCAATTGATCGCCCGTTGCCACCTTGGCTATTTTATTTTTGAACGCCAGCAGGGTATCGGTACGCTGTGTCTGTTGATGCAGGCCAATGTGCCCTTTGTGCTTAACCGAAAGAACCCGTTCTGGCAGGATCTGGCAGAACAACAGGTGCCGGTGTTGTTTGAGGGCGATCCGTTGGATGCAGCGACAGTGAAAGAGGCGCGGCGTCAGATGATGTTGCTGGATAAATCACATATTGCCTTTTTCGAGCCAGGCTACCTGAGCGGCTGGCAGCAGGCACTGCGTCGGGTAGAAGGGGACACCGCATGACGTTATTACAGTTTGCCGGGCTGCTGGTGGTGTATCTGTGCTGCTGTGGTTTTATTCTCACGCTGACCTGGCGCGAGTTTCGTCGTGTGCGCTTCAACTTCAACGTATTTTTCTCGCTGCTGTTTCTGCTGACGTTCTTCTTCGGCTTCCCGCTGACCTGCATGTTGGTGTTTGGATTTGATGTTGACGTGGTGCCGCCGGAGTATTTGCTCCAGGCGTTACTGTCAGCGGGCTGTTTCTACGCTATTTACTACGTCAGCTATAAAACCCGGCTGCGGGCGAAGCATCGGGCACCCCCTCGTCAGGTATTTACGATTAACCGTATTGAAGCCCATCTGACCTGGGGCATTCTGGCGCTGGTAGCGCTGGGAACCGTCAGTGTGTTCTTCCTGCACAATGGTTTCCTGCTCTTCAAGCTGCACAGCTACAGCCAGATTTTCTCGGCGGATGTCTCCGGCGTGGCGTTGAAGCGTTTCTTCTACTTCTTTATCCCGGCGATGCTGGTGATCTACTTCCTCAAGCAGGACAAGCGGAGCTGGCTGCTGTTTCTGGTCAGTACCGTAGCGTTTGGGCTGCTGACGTACATGATTGTTGGGGGCACCCGCGCCAACATCATTATTGCTTTTGCCCTGTTCCTGTTTATCGGCATTATTCGTGGCTGGATTACCCTGTGGATGCTAGTGCTGGCGGGGATTGGCGGGATTGTCGGCATGTTCTGGCTGGCGCTGAAGCGCTATAACCTCGATGTTAGCGGCGCGGAGGCGTTTTACACCTTCCTCTATCTGACCCGCGATACCTTCTCGCCGTGGGAGAACCTTGGCCTGCTGCTGCAAAATTATGACAAAATCGATTTCCAGGGGCTGGCACCAATCTGGCGTGACTTCTACGTGTTTATTCCCAGTTGGTTGTGGCATGACCGTCCTTCCATTGTGCTCAACAGCGCGAACTACTTTACGTGGGAAGTGCTGGATAACCACTCCGGGCTGGCCATCTCGCCCACATTAATCGGTTCGCTGGTGGTGATGGGCGGGGCGCTGTTTATTCCGCTGGGGGCGGTTGGCGTTGGGCTGATTATTAAGTGGTTCGACTGGTTATACGAAAAAGGCCAGCAAGAGCAGAATCGCTATAAAGCAGCGATTCTGCAAAGCTTCTGCTTTGGTGCCGTGTTCAACATGATCGTGCTGGCACGGGAAGGGCTGGATTCATTTGTTTCGCGCGTGGTGTTCTTCTGCGTGATTTTCGCGTTCTGTGTGGTGGTGGCGAAGCTGCTGTACTGGCTGCTGGACACCGCGGGTTTAATCCGTGCCCGTGTTCCGGTTCGTCCGCTGTCGACCCAACCGTAACGCTTGCCAGGCGATTTGTTTTGAAGGAATGTCCATGAGTGTTTCTGTAACCGTGCCGCAATATCGGATCCGCGGGATAACGCTGTCAGGCTTTAGTGATATGGCGCAGTTTGTTGATTACCTCAATCAACAGGGTGAGCTGAAAACCGGCACGCTGGTAGCGATCAACGCGGAGAAAGTGCTGACCGCAGAAGCCGATGCGGCGGTGTATCAGTTGATTGATGCCGCAGAATACAAATATGCCGATGGCATCAGCATCGTGCGCTCTATCCGCAAGAAGTATCCGCAGGCGCAGGTATCGCGCATTGCCGGAGCCGATCTGTGGGAAGCACTGATGGAGCGTGCCGGGCGTGAGGGAACGCCGGTTTTTCTCATTGGAGGCAAACCGCCGGTTCTTGCGCAGACCATCGATAAGTTGCGTCGCCAGTGGAATGTGAACATTGTCGGATCGCAGGATGGGTTCTTCACGCCGGACCAGCGCGATGCACTCTTTACGCGCATCCGGGAGAGCGGCGCGAAACTGGTGACGGTGGCGATGGGGTCACCACGGCAGGAGATTCTGATGCGTGACTGCAAAGCCAGCTACCCGGATGCGCTGTATATGGGCGTGGGCGGCACCTACGACGTGTTTACCGGCCAGGTGAAGCGTGCGCCTAAGATATGGCAGCGAATGGGCCTTGAGTGGCTGTATCGCCTGATTTCACAGCCTTCACGCCTGAAACGTCAGCTCAGATTGCTGAAATACCTCAAATATCACTGGCGCGGCGATCTTTAATCAATCAGTCATTGTTGTCACTGAAAGGTCTTTTATGCGATTTAACCGGGTGAAAAGGCCGAAAAACGCTGCTACTTTAGACGTAATGCACAAAGCGTAATCAAACGCGTTTTTTTGTGAAAAAAGCACTGGACAGTCAGGGCTCTCCTCCGTAGTATGCACATCCGCAACGGCGCTACGCGCCCGTAGCTCAGCTGGATAGAGCGCTGCCCTCCGGAGGCAGAGGTCTCAGGTTCGAATCCTGTCGGGCGCACCATTTATTTTGTGCGCATATGAGCGGCGGTGGTAACATTTACCGCGTTAGTCAGTAGTAGAAAGAAGCAGTAAAGAAGTCAGGTATGGTGGCTATAGCTCAGTTGGTAGAGCCCTGGATTGTGATTCCAGTTGTCGTGGGTTCGAGTCCCATTAGCCACCCCAGACTTTAAGTACAAGATTTTGTCGTATGCGAAGGTGGCGGAATTGGTAGACGCGCTAGCTTCAGGTGTTAGTGTCTTAACGGACGTGAGGGTTCAAGTCCCTCTCTTCGCACCACAAAATCTAAGCAGTAAAGCAGTGCCGTAGTATTCGGCGAGTAGCGCAGCTTGGTAGCGCAACTGGTTTGGGACCAGTGGGTCGGAGGTTCGAATCCTCTCTCGCCGACCAATTTAGAAAACCCTGCTGTGGCGGGGTTTTTGCTTAAAACCTGAGAGTTTTGAGCGATAAAAAAAAGAAAAGTAGTGGCATTACAGAAGTATTCGGCGAGTAGCGCAGCTTGGTAGCGCAACTGGTTTGGGACCAGTGGGTCGGAGGTTCGAATCCTCTCTCGCCGACCAATTTAGAAAACCCTGCTGTGGCGGGGTTTTTGCTTAAAACCTGAGAGTTTTGAGCGATAAAAAAAAGAAAAGTAGTGGCATTACAGAAGTATTCGGCGAGTAGCGCAGCTTGGTAGCGCAACTGGTTTGGGACCAGTGGGTCGGAGGTTCGAATCCTCTCTCGCCGACCAATTTAGAAAACCCTGCTGTGGCGGGGTTTTTGCTTAAAACCTGAGAGTTTTGAGCGATAAAAAAAAGAAAAGTAGTGGCATTACAGAAGTATTCGGCGAGTAGCGCAGCTTGGTAGCGCAACTGGTTTGGGACCAGTGGGTCGGAGGTTCGAATCCTCTCTCGCCGACCAATTTAAGAAACCTGCTTGAAAAAGCAGGTTTTTTTTCGTCTGTACATAATGAGGATGAGAACCTCCGAAGGAGGTTTGAGCCGAGCGAAGCGAGACAACGTTGCTTCAGCAACGGCCCGCAGGGCGGCTCGAAGAGCCGTAATCCTCTCTCGCCGACCAATTTAAGAAACCTGCTTGAAAAAGCAGGTTTTTTTTCGTCTGTACATAATGAGGATGAGAACCTCCGAAGGAGGTTTGAGCCGAGCGAAGCGAGACAACGTTGCTTCAGCAACGGCCCGCAGGGCGGCTCGAAGAGCCGTAATCCTCTCTCGCCGACCAATTTAAGAAACCTGCTTGAAAAAGCAGGTTTTTTTTCGTCTGTACATAATGAGGATGAGAATCTCCGAAGGAGGTTTGAGCCGAGCGAAGCGAGACAACGTTGCTTCAGCAACGGCCCGCAGGGCGGCTCGAAGAGCCGTAATCCTACTCGCTACCAATTTAAGAAACCTGCTTGAAAAAGCAGGTTTTTTTTCGTCTTTTATTTCGTTTACACCAGCCCCATTTTCCTTCCCAGCTCGCTCACATTTTGCAGTTCAGCGCTTAGCGCATCTCCGGGCATTTGTAACAACAGTTCAGAGGTCAGCACCTCCGCACCACAGAAATCGAAAATCCCGTGATCGATCTGCGTTCTCATGGCGGCAAAGTAACCGTGACGGGCGTAAGTACGCATATCGCCCGCGCCAATGGCGACCAGATGCACCTTAAGGTGTTGCAGTTTTTTTACCAGGCGGCCATCGTCATCGGCGTCATAAGCCCAGCCTTGAGTAAATACGCGGTCAATCCAGCCTTTTAGCTGTGCAGGCATCGACCACCAGTAAATCGGATAAACCAGTACAAGGGTGTCCGCGCGGTCGATCCTGGCGTGTTGCGCAACGATCTCCTCTGTTACCGATCCCTGCTGGCGGAACGCGGCTACATCATCGGCGGTAAAACGCGGGTCAAATCCTTCGGCGGCAAGATCGGCGATCTCAATGCTGCCACCTGTTGACTCGATGCCCTCTGCGAGTTGTCTGGCGACGAGATGTGTCAATGACTGGCGATCGGGATGAGAAACGACAATAAGGGTATGCATGAGCAGCCTCCGGCTTGCAGGTTGAACTGAGAAAAGTTACGCTAATATACTATTGGTAAGTTACCTTTGGTATATAAGCATGTCAACGGACAAAAACTCTTCACCGCTGCCCCGGCGACGTTTATCGCGTGAGGCGCGTTACCAGCAGCTCATTGAAGCTGCATGGCAGCTCATTCGTACCGAGGGAACGGAGGCGTTAACGCTGGGCCGACTGGCCGAGCAGTCAGACGTCACTAAGCCCGTGGTGTATGATCATTTCGGCACACGTTCAGGCCTGTTTGCGGTGCTCTATCAGGAGTTCGATGCCCGCCAAAATGCGCTGTTTGATGCGGCATTAGCGCAAAGTGAAGCCACTTTGTCGGCCAGGGCGCAGGTGATGGCAGAATCTTATGTGAATTGTGTTCAGAAACAGGGACGGGAGATACCGGGCATTATTGCTGCGCTGGTCGGCTCACCCGAGCTTGAGCAGATCAAGCGGGCCTACGAAGTGGCCTTTATCGAGAAGTGTCGCGAAACGCTGACGCCTTTTACCGGGGGTAAAGCATTATCGAACGCCGGTTTGTGGGCCATGTTGGGGGCTGCGGAAGCGGTGGCTTACGCATCCACCCGTCATGAAATCACCGAACAACAGGCGCGGGATGAGTTGTACGCGGTGATTATGGCACTGGTCGAACGCAGCGTAAGAACATAATATCCGTTTGTCGCTACATTGAGACATATAACGCTATGTTTAATAAGGTGTTTACTTAAGTATGCGCTGCCTGTCTCTAAATGGAGACGCACCTCGGGCAATCGTGTCGGCTTGAGGTGACATCAGAGAAGGGCAGTAAAGTCGGCTAAGCATGAATTAATATGTTAACTATCAGTGAGATATTAAATTCATGGTGAATGAATTTCTATTCTGGCACGCGCTGTGCAAGAATACCCTCGTAGATGCTCATTCCACCTCTTATGTTTGCAGATGCTTCATAAACCTGGGAATGACGCAGAGCCATTTTACGGTACCTGTTGTCCAGCCAGCCAATATCGCTAACGCCTTATTGGATCTATCGGGCAATACGTTGAGTCAGGTACCAATCGGTTGTCTTAACCGACCTGAAAATTTGCACCTGTCCCCGGACAGGTGTTTTTTTTTGCCCTGATGCCCGTCATCTTTCGTGCCGCAGATGCGTTGGCTGCGCAGTTACAGGCATAAAAAAGCCGGGCATTGCCCGGCTTTCATGTCTTTTTGCAGATGCAGATTAAGAATTATTTTTCAGCGTCAGCAGTAAACCATCACGACGCATGGTGGCCGCTTCTTCCGGCTTGTGCTGACGATCCAGCGTATCAGCCAGCCAGGCGTAGTCGAAAGCATCAGGGCGCTGTTGCAGCGCTGCACGGAAGGACTCGGCAGCCTGTTCCCATTCACCGTGCTGCATCAGCAGTTGACCCAGCGTACTGTGCAACAACGGTGTTGCACCATGCTGCTTGATCTGCTGACGAAGCGCTTTCTCCAACTGCTCCGGGTTACCGGTTTTCAGTCGTGGCATCAATAATACCAGGCGCTCATCGTACTGACGCTTCAGGCCATCCAACACGATTTGCTGTGCGGTGTCGTGGTCATTACAGACGATAAGATGGTCTGCCATAGCCACCTGTAGAGCGGGATCATGGCGTGTTTTACGGCTCTGGTTCTGCCACCAACGCTTCAGACCATCACTGCCCTGATCGGCCATGGCCTGGCTCATCAGGCCCAGCCATGCCTGCTGTTGCAAATCGAGGCGATGTGCTTCATCACCCAACTGAATCTTCTCCATGGCAGGGAGAATATCCAGCAATGCACCCCAGGCATGGGTACGCAGATAAGCCTGCTCAGCCAGACGCAGGACTTCAGGGTGGCGTGGCGCAATCTCCAGCAGACGATCAATACCGTGGCGTGCGGCGTGATCTTCATTACGTGCCAGTTGGATACGTACACGCGTGATCTCTACCGGCAGCGGGTCACCGTTATTTAATTCGGTAGCACGTTCCAGATGCTGATTGGCACGTATCTCGTCACCACGTTGTTGTGCGGCTTCGGCGGCCAGCAGATAGTTAACCATCGGTTGTTCAGCGTGGTCGGCATTACGTGACAGCAGTTTTTCAACCTGCTGGTAATCACCCTCCGCCAGTTTGATCAACGCAGCATTGGTATGTTTATGTGCACTGCGGCGTTTGCGGCCGCTAAACCAGCCGCGGGTGCGTGCCCCCGTACGGAAGAGACGGCGGAGCAGCCATTCGATAGCCAAAATCACTATCAGCGTCAGGATCAGCATGATCACCAGTGCAGTCACACTGGTTTTAATATCCCAGTTGTCGGTCTGGATCAGTACAAAGCCCTGATGACCCGCAATCACGGGACCCAGCACAATACCGGCGATTAGCAGCAGGAACAGCAGAAGTACTTTCAACATCATTATTCTCCCTGCTGCTGAGATGAAGCGGATGGTGCGGCTGGCTGTGCCAGCAGATTACGCACGCGTGTCTCCATCAATTTATCCAGCAGTGGCTGACTTTGCAGAGCTTCCGGAACATCCATTGATACGCTCTGCTGGCTCAGCTCATCCAACTGGCTAAGGAAGGCTTTTGTATTCGGATCGTTGCTGTCAAACCAGGCACGTGTCCAGGCGGAAACCGTGTCGATAGACTGTTTGAAGATTTCATCTTGATGACGCGGTACTGCCTGAGCCGCAATGAGCAGGCGTGAACGGATATTTTCACGTAAATAAATATCCTGATCCGGGGCCATCAGTGGCTCTGCGGTTGCGTCACGACGACGGATGGTGATGAAATCGTCCATAAAGTTATGCCAGCTCTTGACCAGATTCTGACGCCATTCACGCAGCGAAGAGGAAAGCTCATTGCTGTCGGCATCCATTGGCTCATTATCACTGTCATTATCGGCGATGCGCAGATTATCAACATCGTTAGATAATTGGTTTAATTTGAGGATCACGCCATCGTAGTCGACCTGGCTGAGAGCGGACAGGGTACTGATGTCATGCGTGAGCGCGCGGCGGGCATCGATCAGGCTCGGATCGTTCATGTCGGCCAGGCTGGCATCCGCACTTTTCAGCAGCGCTGCTGCGGTGGTGACGTCCTGATCGCTCCACAGCTTACGTCCGGCCATTTTGACCAGGTAATCAGCCTGCGCCAGCATCCATGTCTGGGCATCGCTGCCTGAGATGGTGGCGACTTTTTGTTTCAGCTCATCCAACTGTTGGCTGGTGGCTGCCTGCTGCTGACGGGCGGTATCCAGTGCGCTGGTTTGCGTTGCCAACTGCTGTTCCAGTGACTTTTTGTCACTGAGCGCTGACTGTTGCAGGTCGGATAGCTGTAAGGCAAGCGCCTGACTGGCGGCGGCCTGCTGCTGTATTTGATGGTTTCCATACAGAGAGAGACCCGCACCCACAGCCAGTGCAATCGCGATGGCGACAGCACCCAGCACTACACCGCTGTTTTTCACTTTACGTGGTGATTGTGATTCAGATGTTGAGTTATCAACCGCTGGGGTAGTCTCTTCAACCATGGCGGAGGAATCTTTGTGTTCCGTCATAATGGCTCATCCCATATTTAAGTGTGTTTTATACCTTAGCATTGACGTTTCATTGCTCGCGCAATATCCGTACGACCTTTTAAAGGTATAGCGCGCGCAATAGCGCGTCATTATCGGCACCCCCGGCGACACAAATGTTCGCCCAGCCCAGTTCCCGGGCCAGAGTAGCCAAACGTTCACTGACGACAACCAGCCGGCAGTGCAGGAGCCATTCATCCCGATCAACATCGGGGAACAGCTGGTAAAGCTGTTGCAGCATTTCACCACTGGTCACGACCAGGGTATCAATGCCGCAATTACGCCAGCGTCGGCCTTCTTCCGCTCCGTGATAAGGCTTTTCACAACGCTGGTAGCACTCAATGAACTCTACCTGAGCGCCACGGGCAAGCAAAGTTTCTGCCAGTAATTCCCGACCACCGTTGCCGCGCAGAATAAGGGCGCGTTTGCCGACCACCGCTTGCAGGGCCGGAAGCTGGATCAGTACTTCGCTGATTTCCTGCTCGTGAGGCCAGACAACGTTATGGCCACTGACCGCATGCAGTGCCAGCGCTGTCGTGCGGCCTATAGCATAATAGTTCAGGTTGGCAGGCCATGTAGTTCCAGTAGCAGAGAGTGCGGGCTGGGCATAATGGATAGCGTGTTGTGACAAGATAAAGACCAGATCGCCTGCCGCCAGCGATCGAAGTCGCCCGGGCAGGGTATCCAGCTGGGTTCCCGGCGTAAACTCAATCAACGGGAATGCCCAGGCCACCTGACCACGCGTGCGCAGACGGCTGACCAGCTCGTCGGCGGCCGGTGATGGGCGGGTGACCAGAATCGTCATGCCGGGGGATTTCCCTGGTAGACCTCAGCGAGGATGTCGCGCGCGCCGTTATCCAGCAGTTCCTCCGCCAGCGAAATACCCATTTTTTCTGCATCTGTACGTGGGCCGCGACGTTCACCGCGAACCATCAGGCTTCCGTCTGGCGCACCGACCAGCCCCCGTAGCCAGAGTTGATCGCCTTCCAGCAGCGCATAGCTGCCGATGGGCACCTGGCAACCCCCTTCCAGTCGGGTATTCATCGCACGCTCTGCACGAACCCGGCAGGCGGTGTCGTCGTGATTCAGCGCAGACAATAGCCCAATAACCCAGACATCATCGAGGCGGCATTCAATGCCCACCGCGCCCTGACCCACCGCCGGAAGAGATTCTTCAGCCGGCATGATCTGACGAATGCGATCGCCAAGGCCCAGACGTTTCAGCCCAGCCACGGCAAGGATAATGGCATCATATTCACCAGCATCCAGCTTGCCCAGGCGCGTGCCAACATTCCCGCGCAGCGAACGGATAATCAGATCCGGGCGACGTGCACTGATCTGACACTGGCGGCGCAGGCTGGACGTGCCGACAATCGCGCCCTGCGGTAAGTCATCGACAGACGCATAATGATGAGAAACAAAGGCATCATGCGGGTCTTCACGCTCGCAGATCGTGGTTAATCCCAGACCCGGCGGAAAATCGACCGGCACGTCTTTCATCGAATGCACGGCGATGTCGGCACGATCGGACAGCATGGCCTGTTCCAGTTCTTTAACGAACAGGCCTTTACCGCCGACTTTCGCCAGAGGAGTATCGAGGATCACATCCCCGCGTGTAACCATAGGCACCAGCTCAACGCGCAGGCCTGGATGGGCGGCGATTAAACGTTGCTGAACATACTCTGCCTGCCATAGCGCGAGTGGACTTTGTCGGGTGGCAATTCTTAAAATTTTGTCTAACATGCTTGATACCGTTTTGATCGTTCACTGATTATCCTATCATTGAACCGGGAATGCTGTCAGTTAAACGGCGGTACACGGAGGTATTGCATCAGGTTGGTCGCAAAATGTGCTAAACTGTTAAGTAGCGCAACTTTCTTTACGGTCAATCTGCCAGGTGTTAGATTGATCACGTTTCCAGCAATAATCTGCACGACTATTTTTAAAGCAAGCGGCAGATTTCGGAAACCGAACTTTTATATACCCTTGTTAGTCCAATAAGGGTATAGGCACTGGGATAATCAGGCGAGACGTCTTGTACCTCTACATTGAGACACTGAAACAGAGACTGGATGCCATTAACCAGCTGCGCGTTGATCGTGCGCTGGCGGCCATGGGGCCTGCGTTCCAACAGGTTTACAGTCTGCTGCCGACCTTATTACATTATCATCATCCGCTGATGCCGGGTTACTTCGAAGGTAACGTTCCACATGGCATCAGCTTTTACACGCCTGATGAAAGCCAAAAATTCTATCTGGATGATTTAGAAGGAAAATCCGGATCTGCCGCGGCGATCCCTCCACAGGGTGAAATGCCGATCACCGGCGTCTACTCGATGGGCAGTACCTCATCCGTCGGTCAAAATGATACCTCCGATCTCGATATCTGGGTCTGCCATCAGTCATGGCTGGACAATGACGAGCGCCTGAGCCTGCAGAAAAAATGCACCCAGCTGCAAAAGTGGTGTGCGGCCATGGGCGTTGAAGTGAGCTTTTTCCTGATTGATGAAAACCGTTTCCGGCATAACGAAAGTGGCAGCCTCGGTGGTGAAGACTGCGGCTCCACTCAGCATATCCTGTTGCTGGATGAGTTCTATCGCACGGCGGTGCGCATGGCGGGGAAACGTATTCTGTGGAATATGGTGCCACGCGAAGAAGAAGAACATTACGACGACTATGTTATGTCGTTGTATCAACAGGGCGTGTTAACCCCTAACGAATGGCTGGACCTCGGTGGTCTGGGTACGCTGTCGGCTGAAGAGTATTTCGGTGCCAGCCTGTGGCAGTTGTATAAAAGCATCGATTCGCCCTACAAAGCGGTGCTCAAAACGCTGCTGCTGGAGGCCTATTCCTGGGAATACCCTGCCACGCGTCTGCTGGCGATGGATATTAAACAACGCCTGCACGACGGTGAAATCGTCTCTTATGGGCTCGACCCCTACTGCATGATGCTGGAGCGGGTGACTCACTATCTCACCAGTATTGACGATCATGCTCGTCTTGACCTGGTGCGGCGTTGCTTCTATCTCAAAGTCTGTGAAAAACTGTCGATTTCAGCAGAAGACACGGGCTGGCGCCGCGAAATTCTTGGCCAGCTGGTTAAAGAGTGGGGCTGGGATAATGCCCGCCTGGCGATGCTCGACAGCCGTGCCGACTGGAAAATAAGCCAGGTTCGAGAAGCCCATAATGAATTACTGGATGCGATGATGCAGAGCTATCGCAACCTGATTCGTTTTGCGCGCCGTAACAACTTAAGCGTCAGCGCCAGCCCGCAGGATATTGGCGTGCTGACGCGTAAGCTGTACGCGGCCTTTGAAGCTCTGCCAGGGAAAGTCACTCTGCTTAATCCGCAGATTTCCCCTGACCTGTCAGAATCACACCTGACCTTTATTCATGTGCCAAACGGCCGCGCTAACCGTGCAGGCTGGTATCTGTATAACCAGTCACCAGACATGAGTTCGATTATCAGCCATCAGCCGCTGGAATATAATCGCTACCTTAACAAGCTGGTGGCATGGGCATGGTTTAACGGCCTGCTGACCAGCAAAACGCGGCTGCATATTAAAGGCAACGAGATCTGCGATCTGGCCCGTTTGCAGGAACTGGTGTCCGATGTTTCGCATCACTTCCCGTTGCGTCTGCCTTCGCCTACGCCGAAAGCTCTTTACAGCCCGTGCGAGATCCGTCATCTGGCGATTATCGTCAATCTTGAATATGACCCGACGGCGGCATTCCGCAATCAGGTGGTGCATTTCGACTTCCGTAAGCTGGATGTGTTCAGTTTTGGTCAGCAGCAGCAGTGCCTGGTTGGCAGTGTCGATCTGCTGTACCGCAACTCGTGGAATGAAGTGCGTACGCTGCATTTCAACGGCGAGCAGGCAATGATTGAAGCGTTGAAAACCATTCTGGGCAAAATGCACCAGGACGCCTCACCGCCAGATTCTGTGGAAGTGTTCTGCTATAGCCAGCACTTGCGTGGATTGATTCGTACCCGTGTGCAGCAGTTGGTGTCTGAATGCATTGAACTGCGCCTTTCCAGCACTCGTCAGGAGCCAGGCCGATTCAAAGCCGTACGTGTAGCGGGACAGACATGGGGGCTGTTCTTTGAGCGCCTCAGTGTTTCGGTACAAAAGCTGGAAAATGCGGTCGAATTCTACGGTGCCATTTCCAATAATAAACTGCACGGCCTGTCGCTTAAGGTGGAAACGGATGAGGTACGCCTGCCTGCCGTGGTGAATGGCTATGCCAGTGAAGGCATCATTCAGTTCTTCTTTGAAGATACCCTGGACGATCACGGCTTCAATATCTATATCCTTGACGAAACAAACCGCGTTGAGGTGTATCACCATTGTGAAGGCAGTAAAGAGGAGCTGGTGCGTGATGTCAGCCGCTTCTACTCGTCCTCACACGATCGATTCACCTACGGTTCCAGTTTCATCAACTTCAACCTGCCGCAGTTCTATCAGATTGTGAAGGTGGAAGAGCGCTTCCAGGTGATTCCATTTCGCAGTCAGACTCTGACGCAGCTCTGTGCTGCCGTACCGAATGATAGCGCCAGCGAAGAGAACGCACGACGCTATCAGATGCACTAAGATGCGATAGATTTTTATGCTGCCGATCCCCTTTGCGATGATTGAGTCCCCGTAGTATTGTTGATCATTTTTCACTCCATGCCGTCACCTCCCCCTGCGTATTATTTCGTAACGCTATGATTTGTCGTGCTTTATTTTATTTCCACCTATCATGATGTTTAATTTAAGCATCTTATGTTTGTCATCTATCAACTTGTTATTAATTGATTTATTTAATTGTGCGACATATTATTTTTAGAAATTTGTAATGTGCGATATTAATGGTCGCAATTCTATTATTTTAAAATTTAGCGATACTTTTCATTATATATATAATTATTTTTTTCATTTATTTGTTTTTATGTAGTAGGGTTTGTCATAATACGTCCATCAATTTTGGATGTGTTGGCTATATTTCAACTACTAGCAAGCGAGAGGCGTTTTGCCTGTAATTTATATTACAGGCAAGGTGCTTTACACCTTGGGGGGATGGTCATCATGAAGGTGACTTAGTTAAATATATTATGGATGAATATCATGAAACTCAGCAATATTGCACTTGCAATGGCAATGACTCTTTCTTTCGCCGGTGCTGCACACGCTGCGACTAAAACTGATTCAGTTTCTAAGAAAATTACGCTGACCGCACAGATTAACGATGGCATGTTTGTATCCAAGCCAGATGGTTCTTCTTGGTATAACACCGAAGAGCTGGAACCGACTGATTACAAACAGAAGAAATTCTCTAAAGTGCTGCCTATTCGTGTGTGGACTAAGAATGCTGACTTTAATATTTCCCTGGCTCAGGACCTGAAATTGGCCGGCCCTAATTATGAAATGTTGAACCCAGTGGTAACTCTTGGCTCTGCTCAGGGTGACCTTGCAGTAAAATATGGCACGGCACAGAAAGTGACCCAAACCGTACAGACTGCTGATGGCTTTGACGCTATTTACAACCTGACCGTCACTGTTGATGCACCTGCTACTCCTGCTGATGGCAAACCAAGCCTGAATGGTAGCTACAGCGGTGATCTGGTTATGCTTTTTGAGCCATCAACGGGTTCGTAAGAGTCAGCGATAGCTTAGTTTAACCCCGGTTAGACCGGGGTTTTTTTTGCATTGACTACCTGGTAGAGGAATATGGATATGACTCACCGAAAAATAAACAGCTTACTTTATAAAGGGTGGGTCTTTGTTTTTTTTGCAATGAACTCCCCGGGTTCGTTCGCCCAGATGAAGATCTCTTATAATGTACCTGCTGGGTTTAGTGCTTCAGATTTAGAGGATGATGCGCGTTATTTAGCAACGTTTAACGGCAATACATTGCCGGACTTTATTATTATTTCCCGGCAGGACGGTAAATTAACATTTAATCAACGAAAATATCTCAGTAATGGCGTGGGGGTTGAAGATATTGCTACGCTGAGGAAAATATTTGAGAATTTTGACTACCAAAAATGTCATAACGGCTGTGATTTAACGCTGGAAGGCTATCGTGTCTCTGTCGATAAAGTTAAACGCACCATAACCATTCGTGATGCGAATAGTGATTATATTGTGCCGGCCACAAATTTTGGTCTGGTCCATAATCAGTCGGTTGACCTGCGTGCCTCTTCTGAGAGTTATCGCGCAATGAACATTAACGGTAATGCCTGGCTTGGGCTGCCCTCTCAGTCCTTTGGTTTTCTTAGTTGGTATGCCAGCCGTACAGAAAGAGAGAATCAGAGCGCTGATACGCAGGGTGTTTCATCCTGGTATATGCAGAAAAATTTCGCTGACATCTATGTTCGAACGGGTAAACAAAACAGCGTTGATTACTCATCCGGTTCGATCAGTACGCTGCTGACCAGCGGTTTTAACCAGTTTTTTACTGTGGGAAGTCAAGCTCACCTGTTAAGTAACCCGAATAAGGGGTCACTGGTGCTGTATGCCACCTCGGAAGGTAACTACGAGTTTTATCGTAACGGCCGTATGTTGCTTAAGCGCCCGGCAGTCCTGGGGCGAAATGAGATCGATTTTTCCGATCTACCTGGTGGTTATTACCCACTGGAGATCAGATTGGTTGACCATAATGGCCGGCTGATAAAAAAAGAAGAGCGAGAAGTTAATAACGTTAACTTTGGCAGCGGGCGGAATGCCTGGAGCCTGACCGCTGGCCGCGAAGCACAGACCAATCTGTCGATGTTGCAGGCATCCTGGAGCCAGGATATGCGCTGGTTCTTTGTGAATACCTCCATGATACATGGTGATAAAGGCAAATGGGCGGCAGAGCTGAATCTTACGCGCTCCATTGTAACGGGACTGTTCCAGGTGATCCCAACGTTAGGGGTGTTGAGCGGTGAAAAGAAAACCGGGGGTTACGTCAGCATGAGTGCCACCAGCGAGAAACTTGGCACGCTGTCCCTAAGCCGTTACCAGAATAATCAGGTATCCCATTTTTATGCCGGGTCCAGTAGTACCAGCCTTTCTTACAGCTATCTGCTGAAAGGGGCGATGTTAAGTTACAGCTACAGGCGCTATTCGAATAGCGAACAGCAGCAGGCCGAAGTGCGCTGGAACTATCGTCCGAACGGACTGTGGGCCAACTTTGCCCTGGGCATACAGAAGGGCGGTTACCAGCAGTCATCGGGGAATTATGGTGTTTACCTGAATACCAGTTGGACGCTGAACAACTCACAGGCCAGCTTCAGCGCAGCTCGTTCTGGCGGACAAACGCAGTTGAGTGGCGATTACCGTAAAACCTTCGACGATGATTTCGGCGAAACCACTGCGGGCACCACTGTCAACCGCATTGGTAATGACACCAACGTTAATCTCTATGCCAGTCGTTCCGGTACCCGTGGTGATGCTTCACTTAACGTCGGGCATGACAAAAACAGTACCAATGGTGATTTCAACTATAGCGGCATGATCGCGGCGAATGCTCAGGGCATTGCTCTGGGGCGCTACAGCTATAGCGGCGCGGCCATGATGCTGGAGACACCAAAAATTGACGCGCTGGATTATGGCTTTAGCGTTGAAGGTGCACCTGTTGCCGGCGGGCATCGCTATGCCATTCCGCTGAAACAGTATACCGATATCCCGTATGCACAGGTCATGACCCGCAGCAACGATATGGATATGAACATTGAAATCCCGGCCAACATTGTGCGTTCGCACCCAGGACAGGTTTATAACGCTAAAGCAACGGTCGATATCAACCTGTTGTACAACGGCTTTATGAAAACCGTACAGGGGCTTCCCGTCAGCGGCGTCATTTCTGAAACCGGGGATAACGTTTATCAGAACGGTCTGTTCTCTATTGCCAGTAAAGGCGTACTGCAACAAGTGACGGTCGATGGCAAGCAGGGGAGTTTCCGCTGCGACTTAACCAAACCCAGAGGCAATGATTACCCCTGTGTGCCGTTGCGGCCTTAAATTTTAATGAGTGAGAATATTTATGCCTAAAAAATTATTGCTGACCATGCTGGCGATACCCGCGATGGTCGGTGGGTTACTGTTTTCAGCCCCAGCGGCACTCGCCGACGGAGAACTGATGGTTCTCCCGGTCAGTACACGTCTGTTTAACGCCCATCCGCAGATGATCAAAGTACGTAATGTCGGCGATTCTCCGCTCTATCTCTCCGTAAGACTGGAGAAAGTGATGAATCCTGGCATGTATCCTGAAAAGAAAATCATGATGCGCGACCTGCCTCATCCGGGCGTGCTGGCAACGCCAGAAAAGCTGACCCTGGGACCTAATCAGAGCCGCGATATTCGCCTGACGTCGCTTGAAGAGCCCACGCAGGAAGGCGTATACCGCCTGTATATCACCCCGGTACATTCGCTCCAGGTGAAAGATGCGCCACAGGATAAAATCACCGCACCCATGAGTGTCGCTATTGGATATGGCGTGCTGGTGCGCCATATGCCTGTGCCACGAAATCAGAAAAGCAGCTGGACACACCGCTGCGAAGGCAAACAAATCATCCTGACCAACAGTGGAAATATCCGGGTCCGCTTGTCGGATATGAAATTCACCCCAGCAAATAAGAAAAATCCGGCCACTGTCGGTCTTTTCCCAGGCGTACCGCAGTCATTTACCGCCAGTCAGATTGTCATGAATGTTGACGATGAACCGACAACCCTGAGCTGCCCGTGATGCGTTTGCTGTTGAGCGTACTACTCGGTTTATGCCTGTTGAACAATACGTCGCAGGCAGCGGGTGTGCTGCGCATTTCACTCAGCGAGATGACCCTGGGCGGGCCAGACCGTGTGGGAAAACTGATGGTGAAAAATACGGGTGATTCTCCGCTGTATCTTGATGTCACCCAGGAGCAGGTGCAAACGCCTCTGACAGACCCTGAAGTACGTATACCTGTGGGCAACGTTGCCGCTCCCTCGCTGTTGATTAGCCCGATGCGTCTGGCGCTGGGGCCCCAGCAAGAGAGGGAAATCAATGTGAAAGAACTCCGTAAGCCTGCACAGCGAAAAATTTGGCGCGTGACTTTTCGTCCGCGTGAAAATATCAGCGTACAGGGGGTGACGACGGAGAATACCCTGGTGCCTTTGGCGGTCAGTATCGGTTATGGGGTGGTGATTTATCAACTGGGTGCTTCAGTGGGTAACAAATAACGCAGGGGAAACGTAATGATATCAAAAATGAAGATAGCGCCACTGCTGCTTTGTTTGTTGCCGGGCCTGAGCCAGGGGGCAGACATAGAGCTCAAAGGAAAATTTACCAGTAAAATTAGCGCTCATGTGATCAAAGAGAATAATCTGTTTGTTACCGATGAAAAAGGGACTTGGTACGATCAGGGTCTACAGCTTGAGCAGCTTGGGGCGTTTGACACGCCTTATTCGGTTGCAGCGCCGCTGCGAATTACGTCCAGTAGTGGAACCTTTCAGGCCAGTCTGGCGCTGCCGCTGACGTTACAAAACAAAAATAAGCCTGAACTGTTGTTCCGTAATATAAAAGTCGTTATGGGGGCGATGGATTCTCCGGTACAGGAGCTGACGGCAACGACTAAAGTGACCTTTTCCAATCCCCCACCGGTAAACGATGAAGATACCATTGGGCACTATCTGATCAATATTTCAGGTTACCCGCCTGCCGGAGACTTTAAGTCCGTGGGGGGAACTTACAGCGGCGTGCTGTCATTACTCTTTGAGCCAGTGGTGGAATAATGTTTAGATCGCTATTAGCAACGTTGATATTACTCTTCGGTTTTCCTGTCTGTGCAGTGATTGATTTGGTACCAAAAATGATTGATGTTGACGGGGACAATATTGCCAAAATGATCCTCGTCAACAAAAGTGACCATGTAGAATACGTTACCGTCACCCTTTCAAAACTGATCAACCCCGGTGTGCCGTATGACAAAGAAATACTTGAGCCGGTGGGGATGGCGCGCAACCCGCAGCTCTATGCCTATCCGTTCAAACTGTCCCTTGCACGCGGTCAGTCAAAAACAATTAATCTCAAGCCGCTGGCCGCTGTTACGCAGGAAACCGTTTACCGACTGGATGTAAAGCCGTCCACTGAAATATCCGGCAACGGGATAGCAAATCTTGCTGCTGGCGTGGCGGTTAACCTGAGTTTTAGTGCGTTGGTACGCCAGCTGCCAGAAAAAAAGATCAGCACCCTGAGCGCCGTATGCCGCGCGAATACCATTACGCTGACGGCGACGGGCACCACGCGTTATCAGGCAAAAAACATTAAAATTGATAGCAGAATAGTGGATGATTTTAATGTCTATCCCGGCACACCACAGATGATACCCGGTGAAAAGATAGACATGGATGGAAAATATTGGTGCAATCGTCAATAAGGATAAAAGGAATGCGAGTTATTATTTCAGGTGTGTTGGTGATTTTAATTCATTGTCTTGCTGTGAGTTCGGCTTATTCCGCAAATATTGTTAAAGCAGATGTTGCTAAAAGATACAGTGGCTGCTCATTGCAAAAAACACAATATGGTACTTATGCGAGGCTCACCATTTCATTTAACGCCGTGGAAGGAATAATTGGAAGTGATAAGTTGAGGTCACGTGCGATTTTATTCTACACGTATTCTAAGGAAGGTCTTCCAGTCAGGTCGTACCCTTTGAGAGTGCAAATAAATTCTTCAGATACGACTCTTATTGGTTCGATGAGAGAAAATGGTTATGTGCGAATATTTGCGCAGAATGTCTGGGGGGTTCCGATTACTTATCCATGGGGTGAGGCGGGGGCGTTTATCGGAGAAACATCAGTCTATTTTTATAATGATGATATAGAAAACTGGGCGGCGGTCGCCATCAGTTCGGGTGTTGATACTCTCGGTACTCATTATAACGATAATAAGAGTGCCTATATTACCTTTGGCAGCGAAGGAAGTTGCCGCATCATTGCCGACCCTGAAAACCCACCCGAACCCGATGTATCAATGACGGCAACGGCACCCGATTGGGACCTGGGTGAAATAAAAAGCGGCGAGCAGATCATTCCCTTTAGCAGCAGTCAAAGCCAGTTTTGTCTGGAGTATGATCAAGCCTATGCGACCGGTAAGAAATTTGTCATTAATGCCAGCAGTCAGAACGGCGCAGTGAATAATCAGTATCAGCTGATAGGCCTGCAAGATAATACGCAGATTATTCCCTACCAGTTGACGCTTGACAGTGGTAGCAACAAGGTTGACCTCCCTAACGGGCCATTATCCACACTGCCACTGCTGCCCGGTGGGAAAACCTGTTTTCTACCCACGTTCCGTACCTTCGCGCCGAAGGGGATTAAAAAGGGTGACTACAGCGATGTGCTGACCTTTACTATTGCCACTAAAGCGTAACGGGTAAAGAGAAACCGCCTGCGGCCGTGGGCGGTGTTTGGCTAACATCTTTTCTCTCCCACTCCGTTCCCTCTTATACCTCTGCGTCACCGGGGCTTCTGATGTCGAATGCGGCAACAGGGATTGCGCTTTTCCTGTTGCTTTTCGAACTTCACCTGCGATGATAGACGGCAAAAGGTATCTTTAACGAGCAGAACAAGAATGAAGAAAATACGATTCCCGCTGGCTCTGGTACTGGCTGCGGTCAGCCTCACGGGATGTGGCCTGAAAGGCCCGCTCTATTTCCCCAAAGATGAGACTGCTAAACCGCAGGTCCAGCAGGCTACCCCAACGACGCCATCCGCCACGTCAGAGCAGACGCCTGCCACGACCCGCGGACAGAGTGTGCAACCGGCTCAGTAAACTATGACGCACCCGGCGGAGCAGAAAATGCAGTTTTCAAAAATGCACGGCCTAGGCAACGACTTTATGGTGGTTGATGCCGTCACGCAGAATGTCTATTTCTCACCTGAGTTGATCCGCCGTCTGGCCGATCGTCATCTGGGGATCGGCTTCGATCAGCTACTGATCGTTGAGCCGCCTTACGATCCTGATCTGGATTTTCATTACCGCATCTTTAACGCCGACGGTAGCGAAGTGGCACAGTGCGGCAACGGCGCACGCTGTTTTGCCCGCTTTGTCCGCCTGAAAGGGCTGACCAATAAAAATGATATCCGCGTCAGCACCCAAACCGGCCGCATGGTGTTAAGCGTCAACCAGGATGAACTGGTGTGCGTGAACATGGGCGAACCCAATTTCGAACCGCAGCAGGTGCCTTTCCGTGCCAACAAAGCGGAAAATATCTACCTGATGCGCGCTGCTGAGCAAACTGTGATGTGTGGTGTGGTGTCGATGGGTAACCCACACTGCGTCTTACAGGTTGAGAGTGTAAAAACCGCCACGGTGGAAACACTGGGGCCGGTGCTGGAAAGCCACGAACGTTTTCCTGAGCGGGTCAACGTTGGTTTTATGGAAGTGGTCAGCCGCGAACATATCCGTCTGCGCGTGTATGAACGCGGTGCGGGTGAAACCCAGGCCTGTGGCAGCGGTGCATGCGCCGCCGTCGCGATCGGGATACAGCAGACGTTGCTGGCGGAAAAAGTGCGGGTTGACCTGCCTGGCGGCACGCTCAATATCGCATGGAAAGGTCCGGGGCATCCCCTGTATATGACCGGTCCTGCCACTCACGTATATGACGGGTTTATTCATTTATGAAAAATGTCGGGGAACAACAGGACGCTGGCGAAATCCTACTAGACGATCGTACGGTCAGTGAGTTCCTGATGCAAAATCCAGACTTCTTTATCCGCAATGCCCGCCAGGTTGAACAGATGATCGTGCCGCATCCGATCCGCGGCACCGTCTCGCTGGTGGAGTGGCAGCTGGCGCGTCAGCGCAATCATATTCACCAGCTGGAAGAAGACATTACGCTGTTGATGGAGCAGGCCAGCGCAAATCAGCAGCTATTTGATCGGCTGTTCGCCCTGCAGGGGCGTCTCGCCTCGGCCACCAGTCTGCATGACATGCTTAACCGCCTCCATCGCTGGGCGCGTGAATTTGGCCTTGCGGGGGCTAATATCCGGCTGTTCGCTGAGAAATGGCGCATCGGTGCCCCTTCCGACTTTACGCAGCTGGCGCTGCCGCGTCAGGCATTTGAATCTGTGCGCATTCAGCGTTTGGGTAAACAGAATCACTATCTTGGCAGTCTTAATGGCCCGGAGTTACTGTTACTGTTGCCACAGGCAAAAGCCATTGGTTCGGTCGCGATGTCGCTGCTGGGTGAAGAGGGTGACCTCGGCGTACTGATCTTCAGCAGCCGCGACAATCAGCATTACCAGTCGGGCATGGGTACGGTGTTGTTACAGCATCTGTCGCTGATGTTGCCCCAGCTGCTGTCACGCTGGATAGAACGCGCGTGAATAGCGAGTCGCCCCTGCTGCCAGCCGTAGAGGGCTTCCTGCGTTATCTGAAAGTGGAGCGTCAGCTCAGTCCTCTCACTCAGGAGAGCTATCAGCGCCAGCTCAGTGCTGTCATAGCCCTGCTGGATGAACTGAACGTGAGTGACTGGCCACGGCTGGATGCTGCCCTGGTGCGCTCACTGGCGGCCCGCAGCAGTCGCAGCGGGCTGAAGCCCGCGAGCCTGGCGCTGAGGCTTTCCGCATTACGTAGCTTCCTCGACTGGCTGATCAGCCAGGGCGTCATCAACGCTAACCCGGCGAAAGGCGTTGCCACGCCGCGCGCTGCACGGCATCTTCCCAAAAATATTGATGTCGATGAAGTCGACAAGCTGCTGGACATTGACCTCAATGACCCGCTGGCCGTTCGCGATCGCGCGATGCTGGAGGTGATGTACGGTGCCGGCTTGCGTTTGTCCGAACTGGTGGGTATTGACCTGAGTCATCTTGACCTCGCTTCCGGTGAAGTGTGGGTGATCGGTAAAGGCAGCAAAGAGCGCCGTCTGCCGATTGGCCGGACCGCCGTCCATTGGGTTGAGCACTGGATGGTGATGCGTGAGCTGTTTGCACCAGAGGACACTGCGTTATTCCTGTCGAAGCAGGGCAAGCGCATTTCAGCGCGTAACGTACAAAAGCGTTTTGCTGAGTGGGGCGTTAAACAGGGGCTGTCCAGCCATGTTCATCCGCATAAACTACGTCATTCATTTGCAACGCATATGCTGGAATCCAGTGGTGATTTGCGTGCCGTGCAGGAGCTGCTCGGGCATGCCAATCTGACCACTACGCAAATCTATACCCATCTCGACTTTCAACACCTGGCGTCGGTTTACGATGCTGCCCATCCCCGTGCGAAACGAGGAAAATCCTGATGCACTTTTACCGGCCTTTACGCCCTGTTGCGGCAATGACCTTCGATCTTGATGACACGCTGTATGACAACCACCCGGTGATCCTGCGTACCACGCGGGAATCTCACAGCGCGCTACAGGCGTATCATCCCGCGTTGAAGGACTACAGCGTGGCGCAGTATCAACAGGTGCGTGACCGCCTGCTGGCTGCCGAGCCTGAAATTTATCATGATGTCAGCGAGTGGCGTCGCCGCGCAGTCGAGCAGGTGATGCTGGATGTGGGGCTGCCGTCAACGCAGGCGCTGAGAGGTTCGCATGACGTCATGGCTGTCTTTGCCCGCTGGCGCAGCGAGATTGAGATGCCTGAAGAGACGCACGCCACGCTGGCGGCTCTGGCTCAGCGCATACCGCTGGTGGCGATCACCAATGGTAATGCGGAACCCCACCTTTGTGGCCTGGATAAGTACTTCCAGTTTACCCTGCGTGCCGGGCCGGATGGCCGCGCTAAACCTTTCCATGATATGTATCAGCTGGCGGCAGAGCGGTTAAATCTGTCTGCTGAAAATATCCTGCATGTGGGTGACGATCTCACCACGGATGTCGCCGGGGCTATCCGTTACGGCATGCAGTCATGCTGGATTAACCTGCGTGAAGGCAACCTGATGCATATTAACGACACCCGCCTGCTTCCCACGCTGGAAATTTCCCGGTTGGCATCGCTGACCGCGCTGATATAATAAGCTGGTTAAATATCCAGTGGGCGGCCTGATGCTGCCCCCGATCCCCGACGGTGCCTATGGACGTTTCTGAACTGCTCGACAGCTTGAATGACAAACAACGCGAAGCCGTTGCCGCGCCGCGCAGCAACCTGCTGGTGCTGGCGGGTGCGGGCAGTGGTAAAACCCGCGTGCTGGTGCATCGCATTGCCTGGCTGATGGCAGTGGAAAACTGCTCCCCCTATTCGATTATGGCGGTGACCTTCACCAACAAAGCGGCGGCCGAGATGCGCCACCGTATCGAACAGCTCATCGGTACCAGCCAGGGCGGTATGTGGATCGGGACGTTCCACGGGCTGGCGCACCGTCTGCTGCGCGCGCACCATCTCGATGCCAACCTGCCGCAGGACTTCCAAATCCTCGACAGTGAAGATCAGCTGCGCCTGCTGAAGCGCCTGATCAAAGCGATGAATCTGGATGAGAAGCAGTGGCCTGCCCGTCAGGGGATGTGGTACATCAATGGCAAAAAAGACGAAGGGCTGCGTCCGAAACATATCGAAAGTTACGGTAACCCGATTGAACAGACCTGGCTGCGTATTTACCAGGCCTATCAGGAAGCCTGCGATCGCGCCGGTCTGGTGGACTTTGCCGAGCTGCTGCTGCGTGCTCATGAGCTGTGGCTGAACAAACCGCATATCCTCAATCACTACCGCGAACGGTTTACCAATATCCTGGTGGACGAATTCCAGGATACCAACAATATCCAGTATGCGTGGATCCGTATGCTGGCGGGTGACACCGGTAAAGTGATCATCGTGGGGGATGACGATCAGTCTATCTATGGCTGGCGTGGTGCGCAGGTGGAAAACATCCAGCGCTTCCTCAAAGATTTCCCCGGTGCGGAAACCATCCGTCTTGAGCAAAACTACCGCTCGACCAACAATATTCTGAAAGCAGCGAACACCCTGATTGCTAATAACAGTGGCCGCCTGGGTAAAGAGCTGTGGACCGAAGACAGCGATGGCGAGCAAATTGCGGTTTACTGTGCCTTCAATGAACTCGATGAAGCGCGCTTTGTGGTCAACCGCATTAAGGTGTGGATGGAGAATGGCGGCGCGCTGAATGACTGCGCGATCCTCTATCGCAGTAACGCCCAGTCGCGCGTGCTGGAAGAAGCCCTGTTGCAAACCAGTATGCCGTACCGGATCTATGGCGGTATGCGCTTCTTCGAGCGCCAGGAAATCAAGGATGCGCTGGCCTATCTGCGTTTGATCTCCAACCGTAATGACGATGCCGCCTTTGAGCGCGTGATCAACACGCCGACCCGAGGCATAGGCGACCGGACGCTGGATGTCATCCGCCAGACGTCACGTGAACGTCAGCTCACGCTGTGGCAAACCACGCGCGTGCTGTTGCAGGAAAAAGCGCTGGCCGGGCGTGCCGCATCAGCCTTACAGCGCTTTACCGAGCTGGTCGATTCACTGGCGCAGGAAACCGCTGAGATGCCGCTGCATGTGCAGACGGACCGGGTGATCAAAGATTCCGGTTTGTGGCTGATGTATGAGCAGGAAAAAGGCGAGAAGGGCCAGGCACGTATCGAAAACCTTGAGGAGCTGGTCAATGCCACACGACAGTACAGCTATCAGGATGAAGACCAGGACCTGATGCCGCTGCAGGCGTTTCTCTCCCATGCCGCTCTTGAGGCCGGTGAAGGGCAGGCCGACAAGTGGCAGGATGCCGTGCAGTTAATGACCCTGCACTCCGCCAAAGGGCTGGAGTTTATGCAGGTGTTTATTGTCGGCATGGAAGAGGGCATGTTCCCCAGCCAGATGTCGCTGGATGAAGGTGGCCGCCTGGAAGAAGAACGTCGCCTGGCCTACGTTGGTGTGACGCGTGCGATGCAGAAACTGACCCTGACCTATGCCGAAACCCGACGGCTTTATGGTAAGGAAGTGTATCACCGCCCATCGCGCTTTATCGGTGAGTTGCCTGAAGAGTGCGTGGAGGAGGTTCGTCTGCGTGCCAGCATCAGCCGCCCTGCCAACCATCAGCGCATGGGGACGCCGATCGCGAAAAATGACAGTGGTTTCGCCCTCGGCCAGCGGGTGCATCATGCCAAGTTTGGCGAAGGGACTATCGTTAATCTGGAAGGCAGTGGCGAGCATAGCCGACTCCAGGTGGCGTTCCAGGGACAGGGCATTAAGTGGCTGGTGGCTGCTTATGCCAAACTGGAAGCGATGTGACGCCCAGAAGGGCGCATGGCCCCGCTTGACGCCTTTTTAGTCTCAGCGTAACATGCGCCCACCATTACCCTAAGAGGACATTCGCCTTGGACACACCCAGTACATACTGGCTCACTGACCTGCATTTCAGGTACAACTCCTAAGGCTATCCTCTTTTGCCGATAGCCTTCGTGGTTGTTGGCGACCGCATGTCCCGTCGCTCTGAGTCAGTTTTGCTCGCTGACTGAAACATCTGTTTCCCGTGTTCAAGCGCTCTGTCCCATTTTGTTACTGTGAATTGGGAGTACAGCTAATGTTGAGCGCATTTAAACTCGACCAAAACCGTCTGACCCGCCTTGAACTGGATGATGCTGATGCCAGGGACGAGCTGATCGGTTCCGTCTGGGTCGATTTGATCGAACCGGAAGAAGCTGAACGAGATCGGGTACAAACCGAACTGGGCCAGAGCCTTGCGACCCGCCCTGAACTGGAAGACATCGAAGCCTCCGCACGTTTCTTCGAAGATGAAGATGGTCTGCATATTCACTCATTTTTCTTCTATGAAGATGCTGACGATCACGCGGGTAACTCGACGGTGGCCTTCACCATTCGTGAAGGGCGCCTGTATACCCTGCGCGAACGTGAACTCCCGGCGTTTCGTCTTTACCGTATGCGTGCCCGTAATCAGGTTCTGAGCGACGGAAATGCTTACGAGCTGCTGCTCGATCTGTTTGAGACAAAAATCGAACAGCTGGCGGATGAGATCGAGAATATCTACAGCGATCTGGAAAAACTGAGCCGCGTGATTATGGAAGGACAGCAGGGCGATGCGTTTGATGAAGCACTGTCGACGCTGGCAGAGCTGGAAGATATCGGCTGGAAGGTGCGCCTGTGTCTGATGGATACCCAGCGTGCACTTAACTTCCTGGTACGTAAGGCGCGTCTGCCAGGCAATCAGCTGGAGCAGGCTCGCGAGATCCTGCGCGATATCGAATCCCTGCTGCCGCACAATGAATCCCTGTTCCAGAAAGTTAACTTCCTGATGCAGGCGGCGATGGGCTTTATCAACATCGAACAGAACCGCATCATCAAGATCTTCTCGGTGGTATCGGTGGTCTTCCTGCCGCCTACCCTGGTGGCCTCCAGCTACGGGATGAACTTCGAGTTTATGCCTGAGCTGAAATGGAGCTTTGGCTATCCAGGGGCGATTAGCCTGATGATCCTCGCCGGTCTGGCACCTTACGCCTACTTTAAGCGTAAGAACTGGCTGTAAGCCGCTCGATAAAAAAAATCGCCTGAGAGGCGATTTTTTTATTTCTGCTTATCGCGCTATACGGCCGACGATCGGCGTAATGCCAACAGAGCATCGGCAATAAAGAGCGCCAGCGCTGTCCAGATAAAGCCAAAGGTCACGACTTTATCGGGTGTCATTTGCTCTCCGTAAAATAATACGGCTAGCAGGAACATCAGCGTGGGTGCCATATACTGGAAAAAGCCGACGGTGGACAGTTTCAAACGTGTACAAGCGGCAGTAAACAGCATCAGCGGAACCGTGGTGATCACCCCGGCAGCGGCCAGCATCAAGTTGAGGCTCAGTGGGTTGCTTCCCAGATGGCTGGTGGGGCTGTCGGCTATCGCGAACAGATAGATAGCCGCAGGGATTAACAGCCAGCTGGTTTCAATCAGCATTCCGCTTTGGGCATCAACGGCTATTTTTTTACGCAGCAAGCCATAGAATGAAAAGCTGATGGCGAGACTGAGAGCGATCACCGGCACGGAACCAAACTGCCACACCTGTATCAGTACGCCGCAGGCCGCGAGTGCCACTGCCAGCCATTGCAGGCGCCGGAAGCGTTCCCCGAGAAACACCATCCCCACCAGAACGTTCAGCAACGGGTTAATAAAGTAACCCAGACTGGCCTCCAGCAAATGGTGATTATTCACCGCCCAGATATACAGCAGCCAGTTACCGCAAATCACAACGGCGGAGAGCGCCAGCAGCAGCACCTTTTTGGGGTGCTGGATAACCGTACGGACATTGCGCCAGTGTCGGCTGGCGGTGAGCAGCACCAGCATAAAGAAAAATGACCAGATCACCCGGTGGGTCATAATTTCCCCGGGGGCAACTTGCTGGATGAGCTTGAAGTAAACCGGAGCAATGCCCCAGATAAAATAAGCGCCCAGAGCAAAGAAAATGCCCTGGCGAGTGTGCTGTGGATTCATGAAGTTAACCGATCAGATAGGTAGCAGTGGCGCTGGCAATATGAACACCGACATCGTTATGTAACTCGACCCTGGCAACCGACACTTTATTACCACCACGTAACAGACTGCTGCTGGCCGTAAAGCGTTCACCACGGCCGGGACGCAGATAATCCACCCGCAGGTCGATGGTTCCCATGCGCGACAGGCGCTGGCGTAGCTCCTCTTCAGTGATGCTTTCCTGGCGTGTCAGCGCGCTGGTGACACACACCAGACCGGCAGCGACATCCAGTACGGAAGCGATCACGCCACCGTGCAATATTTTCTGAGCAGAGTTACCGACCAGCATGGTCTGGTTCGCCAGGCTTATCTCTGCGTAATCCGACTCCAGTCGGTCCAGCTCCAGCCCCAGTGCGCGATTGAACGGCATGTGGTAGACAAAAATCTCGCCAATCAGGCGGCGAGCGGCAGCCTGATCCATAGGTACTGCTGACATTAGCGGGTCTTCCTGTAATGCGGTCTGAATGAAAAATCAGGTTAACGGAGTGTGTATAATATGCTTCGTTGACGGTGCTTTCCACTTTCGGAAATGAGCACTAATCCCCCAGGATGTTTCTGTGTAGAATGGCGTGCTTTTTATTCACTTATCCGCCTCTCTGGGAGAATCCTATGGCTCTGCTGAAAGGATTGCTGGCGTCAGCAATTCTGTTTCCGACGTTGGTGCTGGCACAGACCGCTACCGTAAAAGATGTCCACGATCAGCCTGCGGTTCGCGGCAGCATTATTGCCAATTTGCTGGAGAAGCACGATAACCCGTTTATCTTGTTCCCTTACGAAAACAACTATCTGCTTTACACGGATACCAGCAATATCAACAAGGAAGCGATCGAGTCTTACGACTGGGGAAATAAAGCCAAACATGATGAAGTGAAGTTCCAGTTAAGCCTGGCCTTCCCGTTATGGCGTGGCATTCTCGGCGATAACTCGGTGCTGGCGGCGTCCTATACTCAACGGTCCTGGTGGCAGTTATCTAATCGTGGTGCCTCTTCACCGTTTCGTGAAACCAACTACCAGCCGCAGATCTTTCTTGGCTGGGCCACGGATTACTCTTTCGCTGGCTGGACGTTACGCGATGTGGAAACGGGCCTGAATCATGAGTCTAACGGCCGATCCGATCCGACATCGCGCAGCTGGAACCGTGTCTATGCCCGACTTATGGCAGAAAACGGCAATTGGATGGTTGAGGTCAAACCCTGGTACCGTCTTCCAGAAAGTGAAAATAATGACGATAACCCGGATATCACTAAGTACATGGGTTATTATCGCCTGACGGTGGGCTACCAGTGGGGCGAGAGCATCTTCAGCGTGAGGAGCAACTACAACTGGAACAGCGGCTACGGCGGCGCTGAACTGGGCTGGAGCTACCCGATGACCGATCATGTGCGTTTCTATACGCAGGTGTTTAGTGGTTATGGCGAATCGTTAATCGACTATAACCACCGTCAAACGCGCGTCGGTGTGGGCGTGACGCTCAACGACCTGTTCTAAGGTCGTCGTGACCGGGTTGAGCAATCAACCCGGCCAGAATTCTTGTTATTTCAGATGTGGGGACAACGTGTCTACGGCAGCAGTCATCAATAAAGAAACGCTGGCAGAGCAGGTATTACGCGATACCTTCGGCTATCAGCAGTTTCGTCCGGGGCAACAAACCATCATTCAGGAGTCGCTCAACGGGCGTGACTGTCTGGTCGTTATGCCAACCGGCGGCGGAAAATCACTCTGTTATCAGATCCCTGCACTGGTGCGTGAGGGGCTGACGCTGGTGGTGTCGCCGTTGATCTCGTTGATGAAAGACCAGGTCGACCAACTGCTTGCAAACGGCGTTGCGGCGGCCTGCCTCAATTCGACGCAGAACCGTGAAGAGCAGCAGGAAGTGATGGCAGGCTGCCGTACCGGTCGCATCCGTCTACTGTACATTGCCCCTGAACGTCTGATGATGGACAACTTCCTCGAGCAGCTGACGCACTGGAATCCGGCGATGCTGGCGGTGGATGAAGCCCACTGTATTTCCCAGTGGGGCCACGACTTCCGCCCAGAATACGGTGCGCTGGGCCAGCTACGTCATCGCCTGCCGGATGTCCCGGTGATGGCGCTGACCGCCACCGCCGATGAAACCACGCGTAACGACATTGCCCGTCTGCTGCAGCTTGATGACCCGCTCATCCAGGTCAGTAGCTTTGACCGCCCCAATATCCGCTATACGCTGGTGGAAAAATTCAAACCTACCGAACAGCTGCTGCGCTATGTGCAGGATCAGCGCGGCAAGTGCGGCATCATTTACTGTAACAGCCGGGCCAAAGTGGAAGACACCGCAGCACGTCTGCAAAGCCGTGGCCTGAGCGTTGGCGCCTATCATGCGGGCATGGATAACGCACACCGTGCTCATGTGCAGGAAGCCTTCCAGCGCGATGACCTGCAAATCGTGGTGGCGACCGTGGCTTTTGGTATGGGCATTAACAAACCCAACGTGCGTTTTGTGGTGCACTTTGATATCCCGCGCAATATCGAATCCTACTATCAGGAAACCGGGCGTGCGGGGCGTGATGGCCTGCCAGCCGAGGCGCTGCTGCTGTACGATCCGGCCGATATGGCCTGGTTGCGTAAGTGTCTGGAAGAGAAAACACCGGGGCCGCTACAGGATATTGAACGCCATAAGCTGAATGCGATGGGTGCGTTTGCCGAAGCGCAGACCTGCCGTCGTCTGGTCTTGCTGAACTATTTTGGTGAGGGGCGTCAGCAGCCTTGCGACAACTGCGATATCTGCCTTGATCCACCGCGCCGCTATGATGGCCTGGTCGAGGCGCAAAAAGCACTCTCCTGCATTTATCGCGTTGGGCAGCGTTTTGGTATGGGGTATATCGTCGAGATCCTGCGCGGCGCCAATAACCAGCGCATCCGCGATATGCAGCACGACAAATTACCGGTGTATGGCATCGGCCGTGAGCAGAGCCATGAGCACTGGACCAGCGTGTTACGCCAGTTGATTCACCTTGGGCTGGTGACGCAAAACATCGCCATGCACTCAGCATTACAGCTGACGGAAGCCGCACGCCCCACCTTACGTGGTGAAGTGCCGCTGATGCTGGCGGTTCCTCGCCTGGTGAGTATTAAACCGCGTAACAGCAGCCAGAAATCCTATGGCGGAAGTTATGACCGCAAGCTGTTTGCCAAACTGCGCAAGCTGCGTAAATCCATCGCCGATGAAGCCAATGTTCCGCCATATGTGGTGTTTAACGATGCAACGCTGATTGAAATGGCGGAGCAAATGCCGCTGACAGCATCCGAGATGTTGAGTGTGAATGGCGTCGGGCATAAGAAGCTGGAGCGTTTTGGCAGGCCGTTTATGGTGATGATCAAAGAACATGTCGACGGTGAAGACGACGAGTAATGTTTGATGTGGGCCGATCGATAAATTATCGGCCGCGACAGTTTTTGTAGGGGGCGGGCATGCCCGACCCGGGTTCTGTCAGGCGATTCTTCGTGCCGAGGCCAGCAGTGCACCTACCGCAATAAACAAGCCCCCAAAAATCCGGTTTAGCAATTTCATCTGATGCGGTCCTTTGATCCACGCGGAGATGCGTGTGGCCAGCGTGGCATAGCCAATCATCACGATAATATCCACCACTACGGTCGTGACGCCCAAGACCAGATACTGCATCGCCTGCGGCTGATGTGGCAGAATGAACTGCGGGAAGAGGGCAGCCAGGAACACAATACTTTTTGGATTGGTCAGATTCACCAGCACGGCGCGTTTAAACAGCCTACGACGCGGCATCGCTTTGGCAACCGCATTCAGATCGATCGCCCCGGCCGATCGCCACTGTTGAATACCCAGCCAGACCAGGTAGCCCGCCCCGGCCCATTTAAGAATTTCAAAGGCCAGTAACGACTGGGAAAACAGTGCACCCAGCCCGATGCCAACCAGCACAATATGCAGTGACAGCCCAACCTGAAGGCCGGAGATTGAGGCGACCGCACCCCGATAACCGTGGCTGATACCGGTGCTCATGGTATTGATTGCGCCAGAACCTGGCGACAGACTTAAGATGCTGGTTGTTAACAGATAGGTCAGCCACCACTCGATGGTCATGCGTAAAACTCCCGAAAAACGCTCATTTGTGACACAATACGTTATTGTTGAATGCGGCGCTACGGGGAACCCTGCCCCTTTTTTTAAGGGAGAGTCCTTTCTGGAAATGAGCCTGATGGAACATCGTAAACACAACTGGACGACGCGGGAAAAAGCCTTTGCGGCATTTGCTACAGGCCCGTTGCTGGATTTCTGGAAATTGCGTGAAGAGGATGAGTTTTTCGGTGTTGAAAACATCCCGATCCGCTACGTCCGTTTCATCTCACCGCAACACGATAAGGTGATACTGCTGTGCCCGGGGCGCATTGAAAGCTATGTGAAATACCCGGAGCTGGCCTATGACCTGTTCCATAGCGGTTATGATGTCATCATTATCGATCATCGCGGGCAGGGACGATCCGGGCGGTTATTGCAGGATTCTCACCGTGGCCATGTGGTTGAATTCGAAGATTATGTCGACGACCTCGAAACCCTGTATTTGAAAGAGATTGTCACACGTCACTATCGCCGCCGTTATGCACTGGCCCATTCGATGGGCGGGGCGATACTGGCGCTGATGCTGGCTCGCCAGCCTGCGGCGTTTGATGCAGTGGCGCTGGCATCGCCGATGTTTGGCATCTTCCTGCCGATGCCGTTATGGATGGCCAACTCTATCCTTAATTGGGCGGAAAAATATCCGACGGTACGCGAGGGTTATGCACTGGGGACCGGAAAATGGCATGCGCGCCCGTTCGCCATTAACGAACTGACACACAGCCGTGAACGCTATCGCCGTAACCTGCGCTTTTATGCCGACGACCCGGGCTTGCGTGTGGGTGGCCCCACTTATCACTGGGTGAGAGAAGGGGTACGCGCCGGGCACAGTATTTTAAGCCAGGCGGCGAAGATATCGACGCCGCTGCTGCTGCTCCAGGCCGCTGACGATAAAGTGGTGGATAACCGCGCTCAGGATCTGTTTTGCCAGACGATGGTGGCCGCCGGCCAGCCCTGCGAAGGGGGTAAGCCGATGATTATCGACGGTGCCCGCCACGAGATCCTGTTTGAGAAAGACAGCATGCGCAGCGAAGCGCTGGAGGCCATCCTGGCCTTTTTTTCCCGCCACTGCTGAGTGGACAGAATGACTTTGCCGGTGGGTACTGACAGCCCGCCAGAAATATTAATCAGAGGTGTTATGTACCGTATTGTTGCTTCAGATCTGGATGGCACGCTGCTGTCACCGGACCACACGCTTTCCCCTTATGCCCGCGAAACGTTACAGTTGCTGACACGTAAAGGCATCCATTTTGTCTTTGCAACGGGCCGCCATTACATCGACGTGGCGCAGATGCGTGACAGCCTGGGCATCGATGCTTACATGATCACCTCAAATGGGGCGCGGGTGCATAACACCGCCGGTGAGCTGGTTTTCAGTCACAACCTGGATGAAGATATCGCGCTTGAACTGTTCGCCATGCAGCACGCCAACCCTGATATCTACACCAACGTGTATCGGGATGAAGAGTGGTTCCTGAACCGCCACCGTCCTGAAGAGATGGATTTCTTCCGCGAGTCTGACTTCAACTATCAGATCTATGAGCCGGGCCAGCTGTCGACCGACGGCATCAGCAAGGTGTTCTTCACCTGCGCGATCCCGGAACTGCTGGTCCCACTGGAGTTGGCGCTGATTGCGCGCTGGGGTGATCGGGTTAACGTCAGCTTCTCGCTGCCAACCTGCCTGGAAGTGATGGCGGGCGGTGTGTCGAAAGGGCACGCGCTGGATGCGGTATCAAAATCACTGGGCTTCTCGTTACAGGAGTGCATTGCCTTTGGTGACGGTATGAATGATAAAGAGATGCTGAGTATGGCGGGCAAAGGCTGCATCATGAGCAACTCTCATCAGCGCCTGAAAGATATCTTACCGGAGCTGGAAGTGATCGGGTCGAATGCCGATCAGGCCGTGCCGAACTTCCTGCGTCAGCTGTATCACGTGTAAGTCTGCAGGGCCGATCAACTGTTCGATCGGCCCTTTAGTCATCCGATAGTTATCGACCTAAGAAACGAACGGCTTTATCCGGGAAATCGGTAAACAGACCATCAACCTCCGCTTTGTTGTACAGCAGGTCGTACAGCTGATCGACGTTGCTGACATAAGGCGGTAGCTGATCGGCGCGTACCGTGTACGGATGCACCACCAGATGATTCTGGTGTGCCTCTTTCACCATATCGTTCAGCGGCACATTGCCGGTTTTTGCGCCTGGCGCCACCAGCATATGGTAATCCGGGCCGATACCGTCGGCGTATTGGGCGATGGTTTTCATCGCACCCGGCGCAAACATCCAATCGTAATCGTAGTTCACCCACTTACCGTCGCGCTGCTCCTGAGTTTCATCCCATTTGGTATAGGCGATCAGCTGCACCAGCTTCAGATTCATTCCCCGCTGAGGTTCCAGCTCGGTCTTGATGCGCTTCACTTCGTTATAGTCAAAGCACTGCACATAAACCTTATCGGTCTTACTGCTGTAACCATACTGCTTCAGGACATCCAGCACTTTGGCAGAGATATCCTTGCCTTCTTTGCGGTGGAACCACGGGGCTTTAATTTCGGTATAAATCCCGATGTCTTTGCCGGTGGAGTGGTTCAGGCCCTGAATAAACTCCAGTTCTTCCTCAAAGGTATGAACACGGAAATCAGATTTCCCCATCGGGAAGCGGTCTGGGAAGGTCTGCACCTTTTTGCCGTTTTCAAGCGTAAAGCCTTCGGTAAACGCCAGGCTCTTGATCTCGGTAAGGGTAAAGTCGATAGCGTAATAACGTCCGTCAGCCCGTGCGCGATGGGGGAAACGCGTGGCAACATCCGTCACCCGATCCAGATAGTGGTCATGCAGCACCACCAGATGATCGTCTTTGGTCATCACCAGATCCTGCTCAAGGTAATCCGCTCCCTGAGCATAGGCCATCGCTTTTGCCGGCAGGCTGTGTTCCGGCAGATAACCGCTGGCCCCACGATGCGCAATCACGACAGGCGAAGAACTCGCGGCTGTCGCCGCGAGAGAGGTGGTGAGAAGTAAGGTAGCGATAACGTTTTTCAACATAATGTTCCCTTCAATCAGAGTGAGTTCAGGCCCTGTTTGTGTTTCTTCTCGCTGAACATCGTCATCGTCAGCAGGATCACCGCCAGCACACAGCCGCCGATCATAATGATAAAGCCGCCATCCCAGCCGAAGTAATCAACGGTATAGCCGACGATAGCACTGGCGGCAACGGACCCACCGAGGTAGCCAAACAGACCGGTAAAGCCTGCTGCGGTACCCGCCGCTTTCTTCGGTGCCAGCTCCAGGGCATGCAGACCAATCAGCATCACCGGGCCATAAATCAGGAAGCCAATAATCATCATACAGGCCATATCCACACCAGGATTACCTGCCGGGTTCATCCAGTACACGATGGTGGCAATGGTGACCAGCACCATAAAGAACACGCCTGTTGCACCACGGTTACCTTTAAAGACTTTATCCGACATCCAGCCGCACAGCAGCGTACCCGGGATACCGGCGTACTCGTAGAAGAAGTAAGCCCACGATGATTTATCCAGCGTGAAGTGTTTCACTTCTTTCAGGTAGGTCGGTGACCAGTCGAGGATGCCGTAACGCAGCAGGTAAACAAACACGTTAGCCAGCGCGATATACCACAGCAGTTTGTTCGGCAGGATGTACTGCATAAAGATCTGCTTAGCCGTTAGCTCATCTTCATGTTTCTCATCATAGTTCGGTGGATAGTCGTTTTTGTACTCCTCAATCGGCGGCAGGCCGCAAGACTGCGGGGTATCACGCATCAGCGCAAAAGCAATGATGGCGATAACAATGGCACCAAAAGCAGGCATATACAGCGCCGCTTTCCAGTCGTTAAACCAGGCCATACCGAGCAGGAACAGCAGTGGAGGGATACCACCACCGACGTTATGCGCACAGTTCCAGACGGAAACAATGCCGCCGCGCTCTTTCTGTGACCACCAGTGCACCATTGTACGACCGCACGGCGGCCAGCCCATCCCCTGGAACCATCCACACAGGAACAGCAGTACAAACATCACCATGATGCTGGACGTTGCCCAGGGGACAAAGCCCATAAACAACATGACTGCCGCGGCAAGTATCAGGCCAGCAGGTAAGAAGACGCGCGGGTTGGAGCGGTCAGAGACCGACCCCATAATGAATTTTGAGAAACCGTAGGCGATAGAGATGCCGGAGAGCGCAAAGCCGAGGTCACCACGTGAGAAACCCTGTTCAACCAGGTAGGGCATCGCGAGGGCAAAGTTCTTACGCACCAGGTAGTAGGCAGCATAACCGAAGAATATCCCCAGAAAGATCTGCCAGCGTAGCTTGCGGTATAACGGGTCAACGCGGCTGTCATCAACGCGGGGCTGATGTGCAGCAGGTTTGAAAAAACGTAACATTTTGGCCTCCCATGGCTCGAAAGACTGACATCCGGCTTCGAATGCGCAGAGTAGAGGAACAGGATCCTGTTAAAACAGGAATAAATGTTCCATTTCGCGCATAGCGTAGTCGTAATCAGAACAACTGACTGTGAAGAATGGCGCAAATGTTACAGTTTTATGACGAGATGGCTATATCTACATCACAAATCGGTGTTTTATTTTCATAATGAAACTATAAAGTGTGAGGATAGTCACATATGCAAACCCAGATAAAGGCTGTGGGTTTCGTTTGGTGAGTGATTTTGTTCTAAAAGGAAGGTTTTAATCTGGCAGAAGAACAAAGATTAACGCCAGCAGATGGCGTTAATCAGTCAGTCAATCGCTTAGGCTTTCTTCACCGGACGGATTTTCATCGTCAGGCCTTTGAGGAAGTTACGCAGAATTTGATCGCCGCATTCGCGGTAATTTTTATGCCCAGGTTTACGGAAGATCGCCCCAATTTCTGACTGTCCTACCGCAAAATCGGCACTTTTCAGTAGTTCCAGAATGTCGGTGGTTTTCAGGTCGAAGGCCACACGCAGCTTCTTCATCAGGATGTTATTGGTCATCTTGCGTTCGATAGAAGGCGCAGGTGCGTCTTCACTTTTGCCACGGCGTTCAAAAATCAAACCATTCAGAAAGTAACCCATGATGACATCAGGGCAGGGGCGATAGCCGGCTTCATCCTCTTTTTTCAGGAAGCTGTGCACTTCGGCTTCTGTTACTTCGCTCTCTGCCAGCGCCAGAATGCTCACAACTTTAGCATCGCTTAAATTCAGCATGTAACGCACGCTGCGCAGGACATCGTTATTGGTCATAGGGACTCTCTGTAGTGAAACAATTGCAGTGAGTGCAGTATAACTCGTCGTCCCTCAGGGTGCATCTGCGTTAGCGGCGTGCGCTGCCCTGAGTCACGAGCGCGGGTCAGCGTGTAACGCCAGTAGTCGACTGGCTGCCGTGCATGCTAAGGATGGCTGATGGAAGGATGTGGCACGCCAGGACGGGATGCATCACGAACCCGAGGCAGATGATCGCAGGCGTGCTGGCGGGCGGAACGAATAAAGGCTTCGACTACAGGCTGACGCTGTTCACCGTCGCGCACTGCCGCATACAGGCGGCTCCAAAGGCCCTCTCCCAGCGTTTTCGTTACCACCAGTCCCTGATGCTCAAAACTCTCCACTACCCAGTGTGGCAGCGCAGCAATCCCCATCTGTGCAGACACCATCTGAATCAGCAGTAGCGTGTTGTCTACGCTTTTCAACGTTGGGCTGACATCGGCCGGCTGTAAGAAATGACGCCAGATATCCAGGCGTTGGCGCTGAACCGGATAAATCATCAGCACCTCACTGGCCAGGTCTTCCGGTGAAATATGCGCCTTTTGCGCCAGGGGATGATCCGGTGCCAGCACCAGGCGGACTTCGAAATCAAACATAGGTGAATAAAACAGCCCACTGCGCGGCAGAATATCGGAGGTCAGTACCACATCCAGCTCTCCCTGTTGCAGGGCGGGCTGCGGGTCAAATGTCATCCCCGATTTGAAATCCATCACCACCTGCGGCCAGCTCTTGCGGAAATTGTTCAGCGCCGGGGTCAGCCACTGAATACAACTGTGGCATTCAATAGCGATGCGCAATGTGGTCTGGTGCGGTTCATGGCAGGCCTGCAATGCCTGCTGGATTTGCGGCAGCACCTGTTCCGCCAGTTGCAGCAAAAGTTCTCCCTGTGGCGTGAAACGCAGCGGCTGGCTTTTACGTACAAACAGCCGGAACCCCAGACGTTGCTCCAGGTCGCTGAACTGATGAGATAACGCTGACTGCGTTTGATGAAGCTGGGCCGCCGCCGCCGCCAGTGAACCTGTCGTTCGCAACGCTTGCAGCGTCCGCAGGTGTTTAAGTTCGATCATGAGAGTCCTTCACATCGACAGTGAATATTTTGCGCTTGTGGTTGATACAGTACCTGCACAATATAGCGGTGTAAACATCTGGACGTCTAAATGATTCGCTGATGAGTTTACTTGTCATTTTACATCCCGGGCAGTGCTCAGAATCCTCACGTACTTCAGTACGCTCCGGTTCTTGCGCGCTGGCTGTGTGCACACTGACATCAGCCAATTTTGATGGTCCCGGTAAAGAACAATTTAACGAGGCACAACTGATGACTATTCTGAACCACATTCTCGGATTTCCCCGCGTTGGTCTGCGTCGCGAACTGAAAAAAGCGCAGGAAAGCTACTGGGCGGGCACCACCAGCCAGGACGATCTGCTGACGACTGGCCGTGAACTTCGTGCACGCCACTGGCAACAGCAGAAAGACGCAGGTGTGAATCTGCTGCCGGTCGGTGACTTCGCCTGGTACGATCACGTGCTGACCACCAGCCTGATGCTGGGTAACGTACCCGCGCGCCACCAGAATAAAGAGGGCTCAGTTGACCTCGATACGTTGTTCCGTCTTGGTCGTGGCCGCGCTCCGACCGGTGAACCCGCCGCCGCCGCAGAAATGACCAAATGGTTTAACACCAACTATCACTACATGGTGCCTGAATTTGTTCAGGGTCAGCAGTTCAAACTGACCTGGACCCAACTGCTGGACGAAGTCGACGAAGCGCTGGCGCTGGGCCACAAAATTAAACCTGTCTTACTGGGCCCGGTAACTTATCTTTGGCTGGGCAAAGTGAAAGGGGATCAGTTTGATCGCCTGAGCCTGTTGAAAGACATCCTGCCAGTTTACCAGCAGGTGCTGGCCGAACTGGCTAAACGCGATATCGAATGGGTGCAGATTGACGAGCCCGCGCTGGCGCTGGAACTGCCTGCCGAGTGGTTAGCTGCTTTCAAATCCGCCTATGCTGCATTGCAGGGGCACAGCAAGCTGTTGCTGACCACCTATTTCGACAGTATCGGCCAGAACATTGACATCATTACGGCACTACCGGTTCAGGGGCTGCATGTGGACCTGGTCCACGGTAACGATGATATCTCTGTGCTCAACAGCAAAGTACCGGCAAGCTGGTTGCTGTCAGTCGGGGTGATTAACGGTCGTAACGTCTGGCGTGCGGATCTGAGCCGCTGGTTTGAGCGTCTGCAGCCGCTGAGCGCTGCCCGTAAACAGCTGTGGATCGGTTCTTCCTGCTCACTGCTGCACAGCCCGATCGACCTGAGCGTGGAAACCCGTCTGGATGATGAAGTAAAAAGTTGGTTCGCCTTTGCCCTGCAAAAGTGTGCTGAACTGTCACTGCTGAGCAATGCGCTGAACAACAACGATCCGGCGTCACTGGAGGCCTGGAGTGCGCCCATTCGCGCCCGTAAACACTCCACCCGTGTTCACAATGCGGCCGTTGGCGAGCGTCTGGCCGGGATTACTGCCAAAGACAGCCAGCGTAACAGCAGCTACCTGGTGCGTGCTGAAGCACAACGTCAGCGTTTCCAGTTGCCCGCCTGGCCCACCACCACTATCGGCTCTTTCCCGCAAACCACCGAAATTCGTGGCCTGCGCCTTGATTTCAAACAAGGGCGTCTGGACGGCAATCACTACCGTACCGGCATCGCTGAACATATTAAGCAGGCCATTGCTGAGCAAGAGCGTTTAGGTCTGGACGTGCTGGTGCACGGCGAAGCGGAACGTAATGACATGGTGGAATATTTCGGTGAAAACCTGGATGGCTTTATCTTTACGCAGAATGGCTGGGTACAGAGCTACGGTTCGCGCTGTGTGAAACCGCCGGTGATTATCGGTGACGTCAGCCGCCCGCAAGCCATTACCGTTGAGTGGGCGAAGTATGCGCAGTCTCTGACCGACAAGCCGGTCAAAGGCATGCTGACCGGGCCAGTGACGATCCTGTGCTGGTCATTCCCACGTGAAGATGTGTCTCGCGAAACCATCGCAAAACAGATTGCCCTGGCACTGCGTGACGAAGTGGAAGATCTGGAAAAAGCCGGTATCGGTATCATCCAGATTGACGAACCTGCACTGCGCGAAGGTTTACCGCTGCATCGCTCCGACTGGGCTGCCTATCTGAAGTGGGCTGTGGATGCCTTCCGTTTAAACGCCGCCGTGGCGCAGGATGACACTCAGATTCACACCCACATGTGTTACTGCGAGTTCAACGACATCATGGATTCGATCGCTGCACTGGATGCCGATGTGATCACCATCGAAACCTCACGCTCGGATATGGAACTGCTGGAGTCGTTTGAAGAGTTCGACTACCCGAATGAAATCGGTCCCGGCGTTTACGATATTCACTCGCCAAACGTTCCGAGCGTGGAGTGGATGGAAGCACTGCTGCTGAAAGCGGCACAACGGATCCCGACTGAACGTCTGTGGGTTAACCCGGATTGTGGTCTGAAAACGCGTGGCTGGACAGAAACACGTCAGGCGCTGGCAAACATGGTGAAAGCGGCCCAGAACCTGCGCAGCACGCAAAAAGCCTGATGACGATGTTGTTGCTGATCATAAAGGGGCGCCAAGAGGCGCCCCTTTTTTATGCTTTTGGCGCCACGCCATGCTGTTTAAACCATGCCAGCATCCGTTGCCAGCCATCCTGAGCAGACTCCGCGTGATAGCTGGGACGATAATCCGCATTAAAGGCGTGCCCGGCATCGGGGTAAACGATAATCTCAGCGTCAGCATTCGCCGCACGCAGCGCCTGGCGCATGGTCTCCACGCTCTCCAGCGGGATACCGTCATCTTTGCCGCCGTAAAGGCCCAGGACCGGCGAATTCAGATCCACGGCAATATCCACCGGATGCTTCTGCTGCTTCATGGTTTTTTCACCCACCAGCTTGCCATACCAGGCGACCGCGGCTTTTAGCTGCGGATTGTGCGCGGCATACAGCCAGGTGATACGTCCGCCCCAGCAAAAACCGGTGGCAGCCATGTTGCGCATATCCCCGCCATGACGGGACGCCCAGTTTGCCACGTGGTCGAGATCGGCCAGTACCTGGCTGTCCGGGACCTTGCTGACGAGGTCATTGAACAGGGTGGAGATGTCGGTGTAATCCGCAGGATCACCCTGGCGGAAATAGAGTTCTGGCGCCACCGCCAGATAGCCTTCACTGGCCAGACGACGACAAATATCCCGGATATGTTCATGTACGCCAAAGATCTCCTGGACCACCAGCACTACCGGCAACAGCCCTTCGGCATGGCGCGGTTTCGCATGGAAAGCCGGCATGTTCTCACCCTGAGTAGGAATGGACGTCTCACCTGAAATAATATCGGTACTGTCAGTGATAATCGTGGTGGCTGCGGCAGGACCTGTTGCGGGTGCAAACCCTTTATTGCTCGATTCTTGCGTCGTGTTATCGTCGGTTTTCATTATCCTCTCCGTGCATGCACAAGTACGATCGGCATTCAGGGTTTAACTATAGCCCGTAATGCGATGGGATCAGGTTTCACTACGGGCTATCTCTATCACCAGATAGCCCTGAACCACAGGCCCGGATGTGTGAAAGTGCCATGATCGGATTTAATAATGTGACATCCATCACTTTTTACAATGTAATCAATGCAATTTTCATTTGTATTATCGATGTTAATCACATAAATGTTCGCCGGATTTCCTTACAGTAGCATCCCGTTAACTATCCCTCTTCCCGTGAAAGGAGTTTGAAATGGCACAGTCTGACGTTTTCCATCTTGGCTTAACGAAAGCCGATCTTCAGGGCGCCACACTGGCCATCGTGCCGGGCGACCCGGAGCGCGTGAAGAAAATTGCCGCCCTGATGGACAATCCGGTTCATCTGGCATCGCATCGTGAATTCACCACCTGGCGTGCCGAGTTATCCGGTAAACCCGTGATTGTCTGCTCAACAGGTATTGGTGGCCCGTCCACCTCGATTGCCGTGGAAGAACTGGCTCAGCTTGGAGTACGTACTTTCCTGCGCGTGGGAACCACCGGCGCGATCCAGCCTGATATCAACGTCGGTGACGTGCTGGTGACCACGGGGTCTGTGCGTCTTGATGGCGCCAGCCTGCACTTTGCTCCGCTGGAGTTCCCGGCTGTGGCGGACTTTACCTGCACCACGGCGCTGGTCGACGCGGCTAAAGCGGCTGGTGCGACCACCCATATTGGCATTACCGCCTCGTCAGACACCTTCTATCCGGGCCAGGAGCGTTATGACACCTTCTCCGGACGGGTGGTCAGCCGCTTCCAGAACTCGATGAAAGAGTGGCAGCAGATGGGCGTACTGAACTACGAAATGGAATCTGCCACGCTGCTCACCATGTGTGCCAGCCAGGGGCTGCGTGCCGGGATGGTGGCAGGGGTTATCGTCAACCGCACCCAGCAGGAAATCCCGGATGCAGAAACCATGAAACGCACCGAGAGCGATGCGGTGAAGATTGTGGTTGAGGCTGCCCGCCGTCTGATCTAATCGTTTTTCTTCTGGCCGTGCTCACGCACGGCCTGCAATGCCTTTTCCGCCGTGAAAAAATTCAGATCCTCCTCGATATTCCCTCCCTAAGCTGCCCGTTCACTGCTTTTTATCTGGACATTCATACAGTGCACCTCTATTTTTCCGCTGTCAGGGTTTCAGCAGGAGAAGCAGGGTGGATGCAACAATCGTATATGGTGCCGGTATTGGTCTGGTTGGGTTGCTGGCGGGCTGGTTAATCGCCGGGATCCGCAGCCAGCAGCAGCTGGCCAACGGCGAAACTGAGCGGCGTTTGCTTCAGCAGTCGGTGGAACTGGCGGAATCTGAACGCCAGCGTCAGCAGCAGCAACTGGATGCCCAGCTCCTGACGCAAAAACAGAATGAGCAGGAATTGCGTCAGCTGCACGGTTCACTGGCAGCGGCCGGAGAGAAGCTGCACCAGCTTGATCACTGGCGTGGTGAAACTGAGCAGCTCAATCGTGAGCTGCGCAATCAGCTGGAGATCAATGCCTCGCAGGAGGCTGAACTGCGCGAAGTTACCATCCGCCTGGAAGAGACGCGCATGGCGGCGGAAGAGAAGCAGCGGCTGCTGGTGAACAGTGAGCAGCGCCTTAACGCGCAGTTTGAAAATCTGGCGAACCGCATCTTTGAAAACAGTGGCCGCCGGGTGGATGAACAAAATCGTCAGAGCCTGCATGGCCTGATTACGCCGCTGCGGGAACAGCTTGAGGGCTTTCGCCGCCAGGTTCAGGAAGGATTTGGCCAGGAGGCGCGTGAACGGCACACCCTCGCGCATGAAATACGGAACCTGCAACAGCTGAATGCGCAGATGGCCCAGGAAGCGATCAACCTGACCAAGGCGCTCAAGGGAGATAACAAAACGCAGGGTAACTGGGGAGAAGTGATCCTCAGCCGGGTGCTGGAAGCTTCCGGTTTGCGTGAAGGCCATGAATACGAAACGCAGGTTAACATCCAGCTTGAGCAAAATGGGCGAATGCAGCCTGACGTGATCGTACGCCTGCCGCAGGGCAAGGATGTGGTGATTGACGCCAAAATGACGCTGGTGGCCTATGAGCGCTATTTTAACGGTGATGATGACGCAGCGCGTGAACTGGCAATCACTGAGCATATCGCTGCGATCCGTGGGCACTTACGCCTGCTAAGCCGAAAAGATTACCAACAATTACCGGGTTTACGCTCGCTGGATTATGTGTTGATGTTTATCCCGGTGGAACCCGCTTTCCTGCTGGCCATCGACAGACAGCCAGAGCTGATCAACGAGGCGTTGAACCAGAACATCATGCTGGTCAGCCCGACCACCTTGCTGGTGGCGCTGCGCACCATCAATAATCTGTGGCGCTATGAGCACCAGAGTCGTCACGCCCAGCGTATTGCCGATCGTGCCGCCCGGCTCTATGACAAAATGCGTCTTTTTGTCGATGATATGAGTGCCATCGGCCAGAACCTTGATAAGGCTCAGGATAGCTATCGACAGGCAATGAAAAAATTGTCCGAAGGTCGGGGCAATCTGATTGCTCAGACAGAAGGGTTCCGCCAGATGGGGGTTGAAGTGAAGCGTCCGATTAACCCAAGGCTGGTGGAACAGGCATTACCAGAAGCTGATGACGATGTGGATGACGATGATGATATGCCGCCTGTAGAAAAGGCGGAATATTCGCCGGATGCAGTATCACGCCGTATCAATGAATAAGCGTGCGGCCAGTGCCTGGCCTGCGTGACTCTGGTACACTTGGCAAATATTTGATTGTAGAGCAGGCAAAACAAATGGCAGATGAATCAAAGGACACAACCCACTTCGGCTACCGCACCGTTGCGAAAGACGAAAAGGCCGATATGGTTGCTGATGTTTTCCATTCCGTTGCGGCCAAATATGATCTGATGAATGACCTGATGTCATTCGGCATTCACCGCATCTGGAAGCGTTTTACCATTGATTCCAGCGGCGTGCGCCGTGGGCAACGCGTTCTCGATCTGGCGGGTGGCACGGGTGACCTCACGGCGAAATTCTCGCGCCTGGTGGGTGAAACCGGTGAAGTCGTGCTGGCCGATATCAACAGCTCAATGCTGAAAGTGGGCCGTGAAAAGCTGCGCAATAAAGGCATTATCGGCAACGTGAATTATGTGCAGGCCAACGCCGAAGCACTGCCGTTTCCTGATAACTATTTTGACTGCATCACTATCGCTTTCGGTCTGCGTAATGTGACTGAAAAAGAAAAAGCGCTGGCGTCCATGTTCCGTGTGCTGAAGCCGGGTGGGCGTTTGCTGGTACTGGAGTTTTCCAAGCCGCAGTTCGCACCGTTGAGCAAAGCGTACGATGCCTATTCATTCCATATTTTGCCGCGCATTGGTGAAATGGTCGCGAAAGACGCAGGCAGCTATCGCTATCTGGCAGAGTCCATCCGTATGCATCCCGATCAGGACACTCTGAAACAGATGATGAATGACGTTGGCTTTGAAAACACCACGTATCACAATCTGACGGGCGGCATTGTTGCCTTGCACCGCGGATTTAAGTTTTAAGCAGGGAAACGAATGACATTAACGCCGCTATTAACCGCCAGTCTGGAGACCGCACTTAACCATTTGCTGTACCGCGATCGTGGCCTTAAGGCGGCGCGTCAACGTCTCAATGGTCGCAGCCTGGCGATCGTGCTGGCCGAGCTTAAGCAGCCGATTATCTTCATTTTCAGTGAACAGCAGGTGGACGTGATTGGCGAATGGAGTGATACACCGGATTGTACGGTGAAGACGCGCTTTGCCACGCTGTCAAAACTGCGTGATCGGCAGCAACTGACGACACTTATTCGCAGCGGTGAGCTGGAAGTTGAAGGTGACCTTCAGGTTGTGCAGCAGTTTTCGGCCCTGCTGGACCTGGCAGAACTGGACCCGGCAGAGTATCTTGCGCCCTGGATCGGTGATATCGCCGCCCAGGGCATCACGCAGTTCGCCCGACGTGGTTTCAACGCGGTCCGCCGTGATGTGCAGCGTAAACAGAGTTATCTGTCACAAACGGTGACGGAAGAGTGGCGTCTGGCACCGGGTTCGCTTGAGCTGGTGTGGTTTGCTGAAGAAGTGGATGCGCTGTCCCGTTCGCTGGATGCGTTAGATGCTCGCCTTAGCCAGCTGGAGGTCAAATGACCTTCGGTGAACTGCGTCGTCTCTATCTGATTATTCGTGTGTTCCTCAGCTACGGTCTTGATGAACTGATCCCGAAAATGCGCCTGACTCTGCCGTTACGGCTGGGGCGTAAATGCCTGTTCTGGATGCCTAACCGCCATAAAGACAAGCCATTGGGCGAGCGTTTACGCTTGTCTCTGGAGCAGTTAGGGCCGGTGTGGATTAAGTTTGGGCAAATGATGTCGACCCGTCGGGACCTGTTTCCGCCGTTGATCGCTGATCAGCTAGCGATGTTGCAGGATCGCGTCGCGCCATTTGATGGGGCTAAAGCGCTTAAACTGATCGAACAGTCGCTGGGTGCGCCTATCGACACCCAGTTCGATGATTTCAATATTGTCCCGCTGGCTTCTGCCTCTATCGCCCAGGTACATACTGCAACCCTGAAAGAGAACGGCCGTGAAGTGGTGATCAAGGTGATCCGCCCGGACATTTTGCCGGTGATTAAAGCGGATATGCGATTGATTTACCGCCTGGCGCGCTGGGTGCCGCGTTTGTTACCTGATGGTCGCCGTCTGCGTCCACGCGAAGTGGTGGCGGACTATGAAAAAACACTGCTCGACGAGCTGAACCTGCTGCGCGAAGCCGCCAATGCTATCCAGCTGCGACGGAACTTTGATAGCAGCAAGATGCTGTACATACCGGAAGTCTTTTCAGATTACTGCAGTGAAAATATGATGGTGATGGAGCGTATTTACGGTATTCCCATCTCCGATGTGGTGACGCTGGAGCAGCATGGCGTCAACATGAAGCTGCTGGCCGAGCGTGGCGTACAGGTCTTCTTTACCCAGGTGTTCCGTGACAGCTTTTTCCATGCGGATATGCACCCCGGTAACATCTTCGTCAGCTATGAACATCCGGAAGATCCGCAATATATTGGCATTGACTGCGGTATTGTTGGCTCTCTGAACAAAGAAGATAAACGCTATCTGGCAGAGAATTTCATTGCCTTCTTTAATCGCGACTACCGTAAGGTGGCCGAGCTGCACGTGGATTCCGGCTGGGTGCCGCCCGATACCAATGTGGAAGATTTCGAATTCGCCATTCGCACAGTGTGCGAACCGATTTTTGAGAAACCGCTGGCCGAAATTTCGTTCGGACATGTGCTACTTAACCTGTTTAATACGGCACGTCGCTTTAATATGGAAGTGCAGCCTCAGCTGGTTCTGCTGCAAAAAACCTTGCTGTACGTTGAAGGGGTGGGTCGCCAGCTCTATCCACAGCTGGATTTGTGGAAAACGGCCAAGCCTTTCCTGGAAGACTGGATTAAAGACCAGGTAGGGATTCCTGCCATTGTGCGTGCGTTGAAAGAAAAAGCGCCGTTCTGGGCAGAAAAATTGCCTGAGCTGCCAGAGCTATTTTATGACAGCCTGCGTCAGCATAAGCATTTGCGCCACAGTGTTGATCGCCTGGCTAACGATCTGAAAGGAGAGCGTGCAAAGCAGCATCAGTCGCGCTATCTGTTTGGTGTCGGTGCTACATTGCTGCTCAGTGGGACGGCAATCCTGCTGTCACGTCCTGAATGGGATATGTTCTCTGCCGGGCTGATGGCCGCAGGCGTTGTTGCCTGGCTGGTGGGCTGGCGCAGAACAAACTGATTGTCATGAAAGGTAAATAGGCAGTTTATTGCGCAAGGGGCAAGGTTTGCGCATCGTAAGTAAGACATAAGCTGTTATATACTCGAAATCCGCATCACTTATTGTTATCAGAGGTAATCATGGGTATTACACTTCCACACTTGTTGATCATCGCGGTACTGGTGATTCTGTTGTTTGGCACCAAAAAACTGCGCTCACTGGGTTCTGACCTCGGTTCGTCGATCAAAGGCTTTAAAAAAGCCATGAGCGATGAAGACGACAAAGAAAAAAACCATGCTCATGATGATGCTGACTTCAATGCCAAACTGGCTGAACCGCAGCAGACTGAAGCGAAGAAAGAAGACGTCAAGAACGACAAGGTGTAATCCGTGTTCGACATAGGCTTTGGTGAACTGGTACTGGTATTCGTTATTGGCCTGGTGGTATTGGGTCCGCAGCGTTTACCTGTTGCAGTCAGAACGGTGATGGGCTGGATTCGCGCAATGCGTTCTCTGGCAACCAGCGTTCAGAATGAGCTGGCCCAGGAACTGAAAATTCAGGAACTGCAGGACGGCCTGAAAAAAATTGAACAGGCCAGCAAAGACAGTCTCTCCCCTGAACTGAAAGCGACGGTCGATGAGCTGAAACAGACGGCTGATTCAATGAAGCGCTCCTACTTGGGCGAAAATGAAAAAGCGGATGACGAAGCTCATACTATCCATAATCCGTTGGTGAAAGATCCGCAAGAATCGCATGATGGTGCCACGCCAGCGGCAGCGGATCACCAGGCAAGTGCGCCTGCACAGGCACCTGTCACGGTGACGCAATCTGCCTCGTCAATGCCATCTGAATCGAAACAGCCGCCAGCGTCTTCCGCTCCGCGTGCACCCGTGCCACCCCTACAACCAGGCGATGAACGTTAAATATGGCTGTTGATGATACCCAACCGCTTATCAGTCATCTGATTGAGCTACGTAAGCGCCTGTTGAACAGCATTATTGCTGTTCTGGCCATTTTTCTGTGCCTGGTGTATTTTTCCAACGATATTTATCAACTTGTCTCGGCGCCATTGATCAAGCAATTGCCCGCCGGGGCCAGTATGATCGCTACGGATGTCGCCTCTCCTTTTCTGGCACCGATTAAGCTGACAATCATTGTCTCTTTGTTCCTGTCAGTGCCGGTTATCCTCTACCAGGTGTGGGCTTTTGTGGCGCCCGCGTTGTATCGCCATGAACGCAGGCTGGTTATGCCCCTGCTGTTTTCCAGTTCATTCCTATTCTACCTGGGGATGGCTTTCGCCTACTTTATTGTCTTCCCGCTGGCGTTTAGTTTCTTTGCCAAGACCGCGCCCCAGGGAGTGACGATTGCCACCGACATTAATAACTATCTCGATTTTGTGATGACGTTATTTATGGCATTTGGTGTGTCGTTCGAAGTACCGATTGCTATCGTTCTGCTGTGCTGGACCGGGGTAACAACGCCAGAAGATTTGCGTGCGAAGCGCCCGTATGTGCTGGTAGGTGCATTTGTCGTGGGCATGTTACTGACGCCGCCGGATATCTTCTCCCAGACGTTGCTGGCCATTCCGATGTACTGCCTGTTTGAAGTCGGTGTTTTTGTTTCCCGCTTCTACGTGGGTAAAAACCGTCGAGATGATGAAGACGAAGTACAGGACGCGGAATCGGAGTAACGATGCGCGAACGGCTGCCACCGGCAGAACAATCTGAATAAATTAACCGCCCGTCAGGGCGGTTACTGTATGGAAGAGACTATGTTTGATATTGGTGTAAACCTGACCAGCACGCAGTTCGCGAAAGATCGCGAAAAAGTCGTTAAACGTGCGCGTGAAGCGGGTGTCACCGGCATGTTGATTACGGGCACCAATGCGCTGGAAAGTCAGCAGGCTTGCAGCCTTGCACAGCAGCATCCGAAGTATTGCTGGTCAACCGCTGGCGTTCATCCCCATCATGCCAGCGAGTGGTCGGGAGAAACGGCGGCTACGCTGCGTCGACTGGCAGAAAACGAGCGGGTTGTCGCTATTGGGGAGTGTGGCCTCGATTTTAACCGTAACTTTTCTGAGCCGGAACAGCAGGCTTACGCCTTTGAAGCCCAGCTCGCTTTGGCCGCCGAATTATCACTGCCTGTGTTTCTGCACTGCCGGGAAGCCCATGAGCGGTTTATTGCGATCCTGACGCCGTGGTTACCTAAGCTACCAGCGGCTGTATTGCACTGCTTTACCGGGACACGTGAAGAGCTGGAAGCCTGTCTGGCAGTGGGATTATCTATCGGAATTACCGGATGGGTGTGCGATGAGCGAAGAGGACAGGCGCTGCGCGAGTTGATGCCGTTGATCCCGGCAGAACGTCTGTTGCTGGAAACGGATGCGCCCTGGTTGCTCCCGCGTGATATGCACCCACGTCCGGCATCGCGCCGCAATGAACCCTGTTTTTTACCGCATATTGTTCAACAGGTGGCACTACTGCGTGGGGAAGATGCGGGTGAACTGGCGGAGCAAACGGCGTTAAACGCACGAAAACTGTTTGGTCTGTGAGACGCCCTGGGGCTATTTTTGCCTCTGAATGATGCGTATTACAGCTTCTGAAACTGGCGGTTGCCCACACTGCGTACCACCTGTTTATTTAACAGGTTCAGTAGCAGCATAGATCGGGCTTCACCGTCAGGTTCAGTGAATATCGCCTGCAACCCTTCAAATGCTCCCTCGGTAATAATCACCGTATCGCCTGGCTGCGGCAGCTCACTTTCTACGACGGTTTCGATAGGGCTTTGCAACGCGACAATCACATCCAGCGGGACGGTGGCGGGCTGGGTACCAAAACGGACAAAATGGCTGACCCCACGCGTTGCGCTGATGGTTGTGGTGTGAATGGATTCAGGATCGAACTCAATAAACAGATAATTAGGGAATAACGGTTCATTCACCTGGGTACGTTTACCGCGCACTGTTTTCTCTAAAGCAATCATCGGGCTGAGGCAATGCACGGCCTGGCGCTCAAGGTGTTCTTTTGCGCGCAGTAACTGACCTCGTTTGCAGTAAAGTAAATACCAGGATTCCATAACATCACTTTCCAATTATCTGTCCGATAAGAATAGCAAAATCGCTCTGAGAGATATAGCGAGATTGGCGGCATCAGTCTGTTTCATCCCCCTGGCTCACAGGGTACTCCGTCATACGATAACGCTGAATTCGCCGTTATTATCGAATCAACTTGTCGCCTTACACCTGTGTCGTATCCTTATTATGCACGGTAGATCAGCCTTATTCTAATAAGCGAGTCCGCTGTGTTTTGCCGTGCGCAAGAGGCTAAACGTTGCAACAAAATTTACCCTGAGCGATGGATCGGCACTATAATGGCCGACTCACTGACCGTACTGATGGAAAGTCATGAAATACCACGACTTACGCGACTTCCTTTCTCTGCTTGAACAGCGTGGGGAATTAAAACGCATCAAACATGAGATCGATCCCGATCTGGAAATGACTGAAATTGCCGATCGCACACTGCGTGCCGGTGGTCCTGCTCTGCTGTTTGAAAACCCGAAAGGTTACAGCATGCCAGTCCTTTGCAATCTCTTTGGTACCCCGGACCGCGTGGCGCTGGGCATGGGCCAGGAGGATGTTAAAGCACTGCGTGACGTTGGCCGCCTGCTGGCCTTCCTTAAGGAGCCTGAGCCGCCGCGTGGTTTCCGCGACTTCTTCGATAAAATGCCGCAGTGGAAGCAGGTCCTGAACATGCCGACCAAACGGCTGCGCAGTGCACCTTGCCAGGAACAAATCTGGCAGGGCGATGATGTCGATCTCAGCCGTATTCCGGTGATGAAATGCTGGCCAGACGACGCAGCACCGCTGGTGACCTGGGGTCTGACCGTGACGCGCGGCCCGCTGAAAGAACGCCAGAATTTAGGCATCTATCGTCAGCAGGTGATTGGTAAAAACAAACTGATCATGCGTTGGCTCTCACACCGTGGCGGCGCACTGGATTTCCAGGATTGGTGCCAGCAGCATCCGGGCGAACGTTTTCCCGTCTCTGTTGCGCTGGGTGCCGATCCGGCCACCATTCTCGCGGCCGTCACGCCAGTGCCGGATACTCTGTCGGAATATGCTTTTGCCGGGCTGTTACGCGGCACGAAAACCGAAGTGGTTAAGTGCGTTTCCAACGATCTGGAAGTCCCTGCCAGTGCAGAAATTGTGTTGGAGGGGTACATTGAACCGGGTGAAATGGCACCGGAAGGTCCATACGGTGACCACACTGGTTACTATAATGAAGTGGATAACTTCCCGGTGTTCACCATCACGCATATTACGCAGCGCCGTGATGCGATTTATCACTCTACCTTTACCGGGCGTCCGCCGGATGAACCTGCGGTACTGGGTGTCGCGCTGAATGAAGTGTTTGTGCCGATCCTGCAAAAACAGTTTCCGGAGATTGTGGATTTCTATTTACCACCGGAAGGGTGTTCATACCGTCTTGCCGTGGTGACGATTAAGAAACAGTATGCCGGACACGCCAAACGCGTCATGATGGGTGTCTGGTCTTTCTTGCGTCAGTTTATGTATACCAAATTTGTTATCGTCTGCGATGATGACATTAATGCCCGAGACTGGAATGATGTCATATGGGCGATCACCACGCGTATGGATCCGGCCCGTGATACCGTGCTGATTGAAAATACACCGATCGACTACCTCGATTTTGCCTCGCCTGTTTCGGGTCTGGGGTCAAAAATGGGGCTTGATGCGACCAATAAATGGCCGGGTGAAACCCAGCGCGAGTGGGGTACGCCAATCCGTAAGGACCCTGCCGTTACCGCACGTATTGATGCGATCTGGGATGAGTTAGGCATCTTGAGTGATACACCAGCGCGATGAAGCGCTGGCGGTCAAATGATAATGACGACCCGACAGAGGGAACGCATGACAACCTTAAGCTGTAAAGTGACCTCAGTAGAGGCTATTACCGATACCGTGTACCGCGTACGAATGATCCCTGAAGCTGATTTTAGCTTCCAGGCGGGTCAGTATTTGATGGTGGTGATGGATGAAAACGACAAACGTCCGTTCTCACTGGCATCAACGCCGATGGAAAAAGACATTATTGAGCTGCATATTGGTGCCTCTGAGCTGAACCTCTATGCGATGGCCGTAATGGAACGTATCCAACAGCAGCGTCAGATCACCGTTGATATTCCTCATGGTGATGCATGGCTACAAGAGGGCGAACGTCCGCTGGTATTGATTGCTGGCGGCACAGGTTTCTCCTATGCGCGTTCCATTTTGCTGACAGCATTGTCGCAGCAGCCGGATCGCCATATTGCGATCTACTGGGGTGGGCGCGAGCTGAAACACCTGTACGATCTGGATGAACTGAACGCCCTGGCGATTAAGCACCCGAACCTGAGCGTTATTCCGGTGGTCGAGCAACCTGAAGAGGGCTTTACCGGCCGTAATGGCACCGTTCTGACCGCTGTCATGCAGGATTATGGCTCTCTTGCCGATCACGATATCTACATAGCTGGTCGTTTTGAGATGGCTAAAATCGCCCGTGAACGCTTCTGTGCTGAACGTGGTGCACAGGAATCGCGCATGTTTGGCGATGCTTTTGCCTTTATCTGATAGTAAGGGGCAGCCTGGCTGCCCCTTGTTTTTACCCGTGTTGAAAGCTAAACGCGTTCGAACACCGTTGCGATCCCCTGTCCCAACCCGATGCACATGGTGGCAAGGCCAAATTGCGCATCCCGTCGTTCCATCAGATTAAGCAGTGTGGTGCTGATACGCGCTCCTGAGCATCCCAGTGGGTGGCCTAATGCAATCGCGCCGCCATTCAGATTCACCTTCTCGTCGAGCTGATCCATTAACCCCAGATCCTTAATACAGGGCAGGGTTTGTGCCGCAAAGGCTTCATTCAATTCAAACACACCGATATCGCTGGCGTTCAGCCCGGCACGTTTCAGCGCCAGCTGTGATGCCGGAACAGGACCGTACCCCATAATTGACGGGTCACAGCCGACAACGGCCATTGCGCGGATCCGGGCTCGCGGTGTGAGGCCAGACTCCCGTGCGAGTGACTCGCTCATCACCAGCATGGCGGCTGCGCCGTCGGAGAGTGCTGAACTGCTGCCCGCCGTCACGGTACCGTTCACTGGATCAAATGCCGGGCGCAATGCTGCCAGATTTTCCACGGTGGTATCCGGGCGAATAACTTCATCGGTGTCATAGCGTTTTAATACACCATCGGCGTCATGCCCGGATACAGACACAATTTCACTGGCGAAATGCCCGGCTTCCGTTGCTGCCCAGGCGCGCTGATGGGATCGCGCGGCAAACTGATCCTGCATCTCACGACTGATACCGTGAATTTTTGCCAGCATTTCAGCCGTCAGGCCCATCATTCCCGCCGCTTTCGCGACATTGCGGCTCAGCCCGGGATGGAAGTCGACGCCGTGATTCATCGGTACGTGACCCATGTGTTCTACGCCGCCAATCAGGCAGGCGCGGGCATCGCCCACCATAATGGCGCGTGCGGCATCGTGCAGTGCCTGCATCGACGAGCCACACAGGCGGTTGACGGTGGTCGCGGGCACGCTATGAGGGATTTCCGCCAGCAGAGCCGCATTACGCGCAATATTAAATCCCTGTTCCAGCGTCTGCTGAACGCAACCCCAATAGATGTCATCCAGCAACGCGGCGTCCAGCGCAGAATTGCGGCTGAGCAGGCTACGCATCAGATGAGCTGAAAGGTCTTCGGCACGTACATGGCGAAATGCGCCACCTTTCGAACGTCCCATTGGCGTGCGAATGGCATCAACGATCACAACTTTTTCCATTTTGATTTCCTCACGCCGTTTTCAAAGAGAGATCATTCAGGGGAACCGCCAGCGGATACCAGCTTCCGCCCTGCGCTGCCTTATCCCGTAACCCGTCCGGCAGATGATAAAGCGGACCGAGTACAGTGAGCGGTTCAGCCTGAGCAACAAACTGATCGCTGCCAAGGGTGTCCAGATAGCGGAACGCGCCGCCGTGGAACGGTGGGAAGCCAAGGCCGTACACCAGCGCCATATCGGCTTCCGCCGGACTGGCAATAATGCCTTCTTCCAGACAGCGAACCACTTCGTTAATCATGGGGATCATCATGCGCGCGATAATTTCCTCATCGCTGAACACGCGTTTAGGCTGGCACACGCTCTGCAACAAACGATCGGTTTCGGCATCCGTCACCTTTTTCGCTTTACCTTTATTGTCGGTTTCCCAGCGCCAGAATCCTTGCTGGTTTTTCTGGCCGTAGCGTTTTGCTTCAAACAGGATATCGATGGCATCCCGGTACTCTTTCTTCATACGTTGCGGGAAGCCCTCTGCCATAACGCGTTGCGCATGATGCGCTGTATCGATGCCTACCACATCCAGCAGCCACGAGGGGCCCATTGGCCAGCCGAACTGTTTTTCCATCACCTTATCAACCTGACGGAAGTCGGCGCCGTCGCGCAGCAGCAGACTGAAGCCAGCGAAGTAGGGGAACAGCACGCGGTTCACAAAGAATCCTGGACAGTCATTGACGACAATCGGTGTCTTGCCCATTTTGCTGGCCCAGGCCACCACTTTGGCGATGGTGCTTTCAGCGGTTTTTTCTCCCCGGATAACCTCAACGAGTGGCATACGGGGCACCGGGTTGAAGAAGTGCATACCGCAGAAATTTTCCGGGCGGGTGAGTGCTTTAGCAAGCTGGCTGATGGGAATGGTCGAGGTGTTCGATGCCAGAATCGTATCCGGGCGAATGTGACTTTCTGTTTCGGCCAGTACGGCCGCTTTCACCTGCGGATTTTCTACTACCGCTTCTACTACCACATCAACCCGATCGAACCCCGTATAGTGAAGCGTGGGTTGAATGGTGCTGATGACTCCTGCGAGCGTCAGACCATCAATCTTGCCGCGTACCAGCTGCTTATTCAGCAGTTTTGCGGCTTCATTCATCCCCAGCGTCAGCGATGTGTCGCTGATATCTTTCATGATAACCGGCACGCCTTTCCAGGCGGACTGATAAGCGATGCCGCCGCCCATGATGCCGGCACCCAGCACGGCGGCCTGTTTTGGCGTTTCGACGTCGCGGGTCAGTTTCTTCGCTTTGGCTTTCACCGCCTGATCGTTAAGGAAAATCCCGACCAGGGCACGGGCTTCATTCGATCGTGCCAGGGGAACAAACGCAGCCGTTTCCAGTTTCAGTGCTTCATCACGTCCCAGACGTGCGGCGGCTTCAATGGTTTTCACGGCGGTCAGTGGGGCCGGATAGTGTTTCCCGGCGGTTTGCATCACCATAGCTTTGGCCGTGGTGAAACTCATTGCGGCTTCGATTTTATTCAGTTTTAGCGCTTCCAGCTTGCACTGGCGGCGTTCCCGCCACGGCTGTCGGCCGGAGATAGCTTCTTTCAACACGGATAATGCGGCGGCATCCAGTTTATCCGCAGCCACGACAGCATCTACCAGACCCACTTTCAGCGCCTGAGCGCCATCAATATCTTTACCTGCGGCAATAATCTCCAGCGCACTGTCAGCTCCCAGCAGACGTGGCAGGCGCACGGAACCGCCGAAACCTGGCATGATGCCAAGCTTCGTTTCCGGCAGGCCAATGCGGGTATCGGCAGTCGCGATACGGAAATCCGTTGCCAGCACGCATTCGCATCCGCCACCCAATGCATAACCACGGATGGCCGAAACGGTGGGGACAGGCAAATCTTCCAGCCGATTAAAGATGCTATTAGCAAAGCCCAGCCATGCTGTCAGTTTTTCTTCCGGGGCGATAAACAGTGAGAGGAATTCCGTGATATCGGCACCGACGATAAAGGCCGTTTTGCGCGAGGTTAGTAGAACGCCGCGCAGGGTGGGTTGCTGTTCCAGCACCGAGATAGCTTCACCGAGGCTGGCAACCGTCTGTGTATCCAGCTTGTTCACCGAGCCGGGCGCATCAAAAACCAGTTCGGCTATGCCGTCTTCCAGCCAGTCGAGGGATAGGGTTTCGCCTTGGTAGAGCATGTGTGTCTCCTGTGCCGCGATAAGGGGATCTGGTCATACCAGATGATCGTGAGTGTGGGATTGGTGTTGCTTATTTGCAAACGATACGTTGTCGATTTGCAAACAAGATCACAACTGCGGCAAAACGCCATACCCCTGCTGGCTGTGGTAAGATGCCGACAATTTCGTAATAACGGAGACAGGAAGATGGAGTCACTGGTTACGCTTTATCAGCAGCATGTTAAAACGTTACAGCAGCGCGCACAGCAGGTACTGGCGCGGCACAATCTTGATGCCATGCTGATTCATTCCGGGGAATTACTGACGGTATTTCTCGACGATCACACGTATCCCTTTAAGGTTAATCCTCAGTTCAAAGCCTGGGTGCCGGTCACTCAGGTGCCAAACTGCTGGCTGTGGATCGACGGTGTGAACAAACCGAAACTGTGGTTCTATTCCCCTGTTGATTACTGGCACAACGTTGAGCCTTTACCGCACAGTTTTTGGACGAGCGAAATTGACATCGTCGGCCTGAAAAGCGCGGATGACATTGGTCAGCAGTTGCCTGTGCAGCGCCAGAATGTGGCCTACATTGGCCCGGTGCCTGCACGAGCGACTCAGCTTGGATTCAGTGCCGAAGCGATTAATCCTCAGGGCGTGATCGACTTCCTGCATTATCACCGTGCTTATAAAACGGGTTATGAGCTGCACTGCCTGCGTCAGGCGCAGAAAACAGCCGTGACCGGTCATCGTGCGGCGAAAGAAGCGTTTCTGTCGGGTATGAGCGAGTTCGACATTAATGTCGCCTATCTCAGCGCGACCGGCCACCGCGATACCGATGTTCCTTATGGCAATATCATTGCCCTTAACGAACATGCAGCGGTGCTGCACTACACTAAACTCGAACATCAGCTCCCTGAACAGCGCCGCAGTTTCCTGATCGATGCAGGTGCCGAGTATAACGGCTACGCGGCAGACCTGACCCGCAGCTATGCGGCTAATGAGAAGAGCGACTATGCGCAGTTGATCCGGGATATGAACGCTGAAGAGCTGGCGTTGATTGCCACGATGAAAGCGGGCGTGCGCTATACCGAATACCATCAGCAGATGCATTACCGTATCGCCAGTCTGTTGTTGAAACACCAACTGGTGAATGGCATCAGCGCGGAAGCCATGGTGAAAGAGGATCTTACGGGGCCCTTTATGCCTCATGGCATCGGCCATCCGCTGGGCTTACAGGTGCATGACGTTGCAGGTTTTATGCAGGATGACCATGGGACACATCTGGCCGCCCCTGCGCAGTATCCTTACCTGCGTTGTACCCGCATGCTGGAGCCTGGAATGGTGCTGACGATTGAACCGGGCATCTACTTTATCGACTCGCTGCTGGCGCCGTGGCGTGCCGGTAAGTTCAGCCAGCATTTTGACTGGGCGAAAATTGATGCGCTGAAGCCTTACGGCGGTATTCGTATTGAAGATAATGTCGTGATTCATACCAACGGCGTAGAAAATATGACTCGCGATCTGCATCTGGCCTGATGGACGCTTACGATATCCCGGCTGAACTATTCAGCTTTAGCGAAGAGATCAAGAAAAGCCGCTTTATCACGCTACTGGCACATACCGAAGGTGTGGAGGCGGCGCGGGGATTCGTACAGCAGATCAAGCAGCAGCACCCAACGGCCCGGCATCACTGCTGGGCGTTCGTTGCCGGGGCACCCGATGATTCGCAACAGTTGGGATTCTCCGACGACGGGGAGCCGTCCGGTACCGCCGGAAAACCGATGCTGGCCCAGTTAATGGGTAACAATATTGGCGAAATTACGGCGGTGGTTGTGCGTTATTATGGCGGCATCCAGCTGGGAACGGGGGGGCTGGTCAAGGCCTATGGCGGTGGCGTGCAGCAGGCGTTGCGATTACTGCCCCGCAAGGTCAAGGTTCCCATGATGCAGTTCAGCCTGATTTGCGATTATGCCCAACTGGGTGATATTGAACGGATGGTCGCACGCTTTGATGGCCAGCTGATTCATACTGAGTTCCAACAGAACATTACTCTTCACCTGGCTCTGCCTCATGCGCAGGTGGCGGGCTTCAGGCAAAATCTGTCAGACTTTAGCCGGGGCGCTTTGCACTTAGCCTCGCTCACATAACACTTCATGTCAGGAAAGGAACGGCAGAATGCATTTTCGCGCCATTACCCGCATAGTGGGTTTACTGGTCATTTTGTTCTCAGGCACCATGATTGTGCCCGGGCTGGTGGCGTTAATTTACCGCGATGGGGCAGGGCGAGCATTCACTCAGACGTTTTTCATGGCGCTGATGATTGGGACGTTACTGTGGTGGCCCAACCGTAAAAAGAAGAGCGAGCTGAAGCCACGGGAAGGGTTTCTGATCGTCGTATTGTTCTGGACGGTGCTGGGTAGTGTGGGTGCTATGCCCTTTATCTTCGCAGAGCAGCCTAATCTGTCGCTGACCGATGCCTTTTTCGAATCGTTCTCCGCTCTGACGACCACCGGAGCCACCACGTTGGTGGGGCTGGATGCATTGCCGAAGGCGATTTTGTTTTATCGCCAGATGCTGCAGTGGCTGGGGGGGATGGGGATCATCGTACTCGCCGTAGCGATCCTGCCTATTCTTGGGGTGGGGGGAATGCAGCTCTACCGTGCCGAAATGCCTGGCCCGTTGAAAGACAATAAAATGCGGCCGCGTATTGCTGAAACAGCGAAAACGCTCTGGCTGATTTATGTGCTGCTGACGATTGCCTGTGCAGTGTCGCTGTGGATGGCGGGTATGTCGTTGTTTGATGCCATTGGGCACAGTTTCTCAACTATCGCCATTGGGGGGTTCTCTACCCATGATGCCAGCATTGGCTACTTTAATAGTCCGACTATTAATACCATCATCGCCGTCTTCCTGCTGATTTCTGGCTGTAACTACGGCCTGCACTTCTCGTTACTGAGCGGGCGCAACTTACGCGTGTACTGGCGTGACCCTGAATTTCGTATGTTTATCGGCGTACAGATTACACTGGTGATTATCTGTACTCTGGTGCTGTGGTTTCATAATGTCTATCAGACAGGAATGCAGACCATTAATCAGGCTTTCTTCCAGGTGGTATCGATGGCAACCACCGCAGGTTTCACGACGGACAGCATTGCGCGCTGGCCTCTCTTTTTACCCGTATTGTTACTCTGTTCTGCTTTTATTGGTGGCTGTGCGGGTTCGACGGGCGGTGGCCTGAAGGTGATCCGTATTCTGCTGTTGTTTAAGCAAGGGTCGCGAGAACTGAAAAGGCTGGTACACCCTAATGCGGTATACACCATTAAATTGGGTAGCCGTGCGCTGCCTGAACGCATTCTTGAAGCGGTGTGGGGGTTCTTCTCTGCCTATGCATTAGTATTCATCCTCAGCATGCTGGCGATCATCGCTACTGGTGTTGATGACTTCTCTGCATTTGCGGCTGTGGCAGCAACGCTGAATAATCTTGGCCCGGGCCTTGGTGTGGTGGCGGACAACTTTACCTCAATGAATGATACCGCCAAATGGATACTGATTTTGACGATGCTGTTCGGGCGTCTTGAAGTCTTCACCTTATTAGTTTTGTTTACGCCGACATTCTGGCGTGAATAAGTGAGAGTGGAATAATGAAAGCGTTAATCCTGTTTTCCAGCCGTGATGGGCAGACCCGCGAGATTGCCTTCTATATAGCTAACCAGCTAAAGGAGGTTCGGGAGTGTGATGTGTTCAACATCCAGCTTATTAACGAGATTGACTGGGCGCAGTACGATCGGGTGATGATTGGTGCTTCTATTCGTTATGGTCACTTCCATCCAGCGGTGGCCAAATTTGTGAAAACACACCTTAATGCACTGCAGCAGCGTTCAAGTGGTTTTTTCTCGGTAAACCTGACGGCACGTAAGCCTGAGAAGCGTACACCGCAGACCAATGCTTATACTCGAAAGTTTTTGATTCAGTCGCCGTGGGAGCCTGACTGCTGTGCTGTCTTTGCGGGCGCGCTGCGGTATCCGCGATACAGTTTCTTCGATCGCATCATGATCCAGTTGATTATGCGTATGACAAAGGGAGAAACCGATGCCAGTAAAGAAGTGGAGTATACCGACTGGCAACAAGTGGCCCGTTTTGCCCATGAATTTGCTGAATTACCGAACAAATCGCAGTAAAAAAACGCGCTTCGCTGAAAAATAACGCGCTCAGTCATTTTATTGCAATAAACACTTGTCACTCGTCGGAAACTGCCTATAATGCGCAACCACTGAGACGGCACAACGGCTTACGGCCAGCGGCTCAGGAGGTTCAGGAAGCATCTGAACCGCCGGAAAAAAACTTCTCAAAAAGAAGTTGACTCCGAAGGAGGAAAGCGTAATATACGCCACCTCGCAACAGGAAGCTTCGGCACTGATTGCACCGCTCTTTAACAATTTATCAGACAATCTGTGTGGGCACTCGCAGGATTGATATCAGTCACCTCCGGGTGACAAAAAATATCAAGTCTTAAGAGTGAACACATAATGAAATTCATTATGACGTTTTACACTTGAGCATCGCTGCACTTGTTGCAGCAAATCGAACTTTTAATTGAAGAGTTTGATCATGGCTCAGATTGAACGCTGGCGGCAGGCCTAACACATGCAAGTCGAACGGTAGCACAGAGGAGCTTGCTCCTTGGGTGACGAGTGGCGGACGGGTGAGTAATGCCTGGGAAACTGCCCGATGGAGGGGGATAACTACTGGAAACGGTAGCTAATACCGCATAACGTCTTCGGACCAAAGTGGGGGACCTTCGGGCCTCACACCATCGGATGTGCCCAGGTGGGATTAGCTAGTAGGTGGGGTAATGGCTCACCTAGGCGACGATCCCTAGCTGGTCTGAGAGGATGACCAGCCACACTGGAACTGAGACACGGTCCAGACTCCTACGGGAGGCAGCAGTGGGGAATATTGCACAATGGGCGCAAGCCTGATGCAGCCATGCCGCGTGTATGAAGAAGGCCTTCGGGTTGTAAAGTACTTTCAGTGGGGAGGAAGGCGATGAGGTTAATAGCCTCGTCGATTGACGTTACCCGCAGAAGAAGCACCGGCTAACTCCGTGCCAGCAGCCGCGGTAATACGGAGGGTGCAAGCGTTAATCGGAATTACTGGGCGTAAAGCGCACGCAGGCGGTCTGTCAAGTCGGATGTGAAATCCCCGGGCTCAACCTGGGAACTGCATTCGAAACTGGCAGACTAGAGTCTTGTAGAGGGGGGTAGAATTCCAGGTGTAGCGGTGAAATGCGTAGAGATCTGGAGGAATACCGGTGGCGAAGGCGGCCCCCTGGACAAAGACTGACGCTCAGGTGCGAAAGCGTGGGGAGCAAACAGGATTAGATACCCTGGTAGTCCACGCCGTAAACGATGTCGACTTGGAGGTTGTGCCCTTGAGGCGTGGCTTCCGGAGCTAACGCGTTAAGTCGACCGCCTGGGGAGTACGGCCGCAAGGTTAAAACTCAAATGAATTGACGGGGGCCCGCACAAGCGGTGGAGCATGTGGTTTAATTCGATGCAACGCGAAGAACCTTACCTGGCCTTGACATCCACGGAATTCGGCAGAGATGCCTTAGTGCCTTCGGGAACCGTGAGACAGGTGCTGCATGGCTGTCGTCAGCTCGTGTTGTGAAATGTTGGGTTAAGTCCCGCAACGAGCGCAACCCTTATCCTTTGTTGCCAGCACGTAATGGTGGGAACTCAAAGGAGACTGCCGGTGATAAACCGGAGGAAGGTGGGGATGACGTCAAGTCATCATGGCCCTTACGGCCAGGGCTACACACGTGCTACAATGGCGCATACAAAGAGAAGCGACCTCGCGAGAGCAAGCGGACCTCATAAAGTGCGTCGTAGTCCGGATCGGAGTCTGCAACTCGACTCCGTGAAGTCGGAATCGCTAGTAATCGTAGATCAGAATGCTACGGTGAATACGTTCCCGGGCCTTGTACACACCGCCCGTCACACCATGGGAGTGGGTTGCAAAAGAAGTAGGTAGCTTAACCTTCGGGAGGGCGCTTACCACTTTGTGATTCATGACTGGGGTGAAGTCGTAACAAGGTAACCGTAGGGGAACCTGCGGTTGGATCACCTCCTTACCTGAAGATACCTTCCCGCGTAGTGTCCACACAGATTGTCTGATGAAAAAGTAACGAGCAGAAAAACCTCTACAGGCTTGTAGCTCAGGTGGTTAGAGCGCACCCCTGATAAGGGTGAGGTCGGTGGTTCAAGTCCACTCAGGCCTACCAAATTTGCACTCATGCGGCGTTATGCATTCGGTCGTTTACCAAAGTAAACTTCCCTCCTGCATGCCTTGCCTGAGCACAAATTACATTTCTTCCCTGGAATGTAATGGTAGTAAAAGGTTTCTGTAAGACTGTATGGGGCTATAGCTCAGCTGGGAGAGCGCCTGCCTTGCACGCAGGAGGTCAGCGGTTCGATCCCGCTTAGCTCCACCATACTGTTTTTCTAAATAAAATACTTCAGAGTGTGCTGGATAACAGTATGCTGCGAAGTATTATGCTCTTTAACAATCCGGAACAAGCTGAAAATTGAAACGACATGTCGTTTTCATTCTCCGTAATAAGAATGAAATTAACGATATGTTCGAGTCTCTCAAATGCTTACAACAGACAATGTGTTCTTCGGGACGCTTGTGGGTTGTGAGGTTAAGCGACTAAGCGTACACGGTGGATGCCTAGGCAGTCAGAGGCGATGAAGGGCGTGCTAATCTGCGATAAGCGTCGGTAAGGTGATATGAACCGCAACAACCGACGATACCCGAATGGGGAAACCCAGTGTGTTTCGACACACTATCATGTCATGAATACATAGTGGCATGAGGCGAACCGGGGGAACTGAAACATCTAAGTACCCCGAGGAAAAGAAATCAACCGAGATTCCCCCAGTAGCGGCGAGCGAACGGGGAACAGCCCAGAACCTGAATCAGTTTGTGCATTAGTGGAAGCGTCTGGAAAGTCGCAGGGTACAGGGTGATACTCCCGTACACAAAAATGCACTCACTGTGAGTTCGATGAGTAGGGCGGGACACGTGACATCCTGTCTGAATATGGGGGGACCATCCTCCAAGGCTAAATACTCCTGACTGACCGATAGTGAACCAGTACCGTGAGGGAAAGGCGAAAAGAACCCCGGCGAGGGGAGTGAAACAGAACCTGAAACCGTGTACGTACAAGCAGTGGGAGCCTACTTGTTAGGTGACTGCGTACCTTTTGTATAATGGGTCAGCGACTTATATTCTGTAGCAAGGTTAACCGTATAGGGGAGCCGCAGGGAAACCGAGTCTTAACTGGGCGTTAAGTTGCAGGGTATAGACCCGAAACCCGGTGATCTAGCCATGGGCAGGTTGAAGGTTGGGTAACACTAACTGGAGGACCGAACCGACTAATGTTGAAAAATTAGCGGATGACTTGTGGCTGGGGGTGAAAGGCCAATCAAACCGGGAGATAGCTGGTTCTCCCCGAAAGCTATTTAGGTAGCGCCTCGTGAACTCATCTTCGGGGGTAGAGCACTGTTTCGGCTAGGGGGCCATCCCGGCTTACCAACCCGATGCAAACTGCGAATACCGAAGAATGTTATCACGGGAGACACACGGCGGGTGCTAACGTCCGTCGTGAAGAGGGAAACAACCCAGACCGCCAGCTAAGGTCCCAAAGTCATGGTTAAGTGGGAAACGATGTGGGAAGGCACAGACAGCCAGGATGTTGGCTTAGAAGCAGCCATCATTTAAAGAAAGCGTAATAGCTCACTGGTCGAGTCGGCCTGCGCGGAAGATGTAACGGGGCTAAACCATGCACCGAAGCTGCGGCAGCGATACGTAAGTATTGTTGGGTAGGGGAGCGTTCTGTAAGCCGTCGAAGGTGAACTGTGAGGTTTGCTGGAGGTATCAGAAGTGCGAATGCTGACATAAGTAACGATAAAGCGGGTGAAAAGCCCGCTCGCCGGAAGACCAAGGGTTCCTGTCCAACGTTAATCGGGGCAGGGTGAGTCGACCCCTAAGGCGAGGCCGAAAGGCGTAGTCGATGGGAAACAGGTTAATATTCCTGTACTCGGTGTTACTGCGAAGGGGGGACGGAGAAGGCTATGTTAGCCGGGCGACGGTTGTCCCGGTTTAAGCGTGTAGGCTTGAGTTCCAGGCAAATCCGGAACTCTTTAAGGCTGAGGCGTGATGACGAGGCACTACGGTGCTGAAGTAACAAATGCCCTGCTTCCAGGAAAAGCCTCTAAGCATCAGGTAACATTGAATCGTACCCCAAACCGACACAGGTGGTCAGGTAGAGAATACCAAGGCGCTTGAGAGAACTCGGGTGAAGGAACTAGGCAAAATGGTGCCGTAACTTCGGGAGAAGGCACGCTGTCGGTAGGTGAAGGGACTTGCTCCTGGAGCTGAAGGCAGTCGAAGATACCAGCTGGCTGCAACTGTTTATTAAAAACACAGCACTGTGCAAACACGAAAGTGGACGTATACGGTGTGACGCCTGCCCGGTGCCGGAAGGTTAATTGATGGGGTTATCCGCAAGGAGAAGCTCTTGATCGAAGCCCCGGTAAACGGCGGCCGTAACTATAACGGTCCTAAGGTAGCGAAATTCCTTGTCGGGTAAGTTCCGACCTGCACGAATGGCGTAATGATGGCCAGGCTGTCTCCACCCGAGACTCAGTGAAATTGAACTCGCTGTGAAGATGCAGTGTACCCGCGGCAAGACGGAAAGACCCCGTGAACCTTTACTACAGCTTGACACTGAACATTGAGCCTTGATGTGTAGGATAGGTGGGAGGCTTTGAAGCGTGGACGCCAGTCTGCGTGGAGCCAACCTTGAAATACCACCCTTTAACGTTTGATGTTCTAACCTGGCGCCGTGATCCGGCGTGGGGACAGTGTCTGGTGGGTAGTTTGACTGGGGCGGTCTCCTCCTAAAGAGTAACGGAGGAGCACGAAGGTTAGCTAATCACGGTCGGACATCGTGAGGTTAGTGCAATGGCATAAGCTAGCTTGACTGCGAGAGTGACGGCTCGAGCAGGTGCGAAAGCAGGTCATAGTGATCCGGTGGTTCTGAATGGAAGGGCCATCGCTCAACGGATAAAAGGTACTCCGGGGATAACAGGCTGATACCGCCCAAGAGTTCATATCGACGGCGGTGTTTGGCACCTCGATGTCGGCTCATCACATCCTGGGGCTGAAGTAGGTCCCAAGGGTACGGCTGTTCGCCGTTTAAAGTGGTACGCGAGCTGGGTTTAGAACGTCGTGAGACAGTTCGGTCCCTATCTGCCGTGGGCGCTGGAGAATTGAGAGGGGTTGCTCCTAGTACGAGAGGACCGGAGTGAACGCACCACTGGTGTTCGGGTTGTCATGCCAATGGCATTGCCCGGTAGCTAAGTGCGGAAAAGATAAGCGCTGAAAGCATCTAAGCGCGAAACTTGCCTCGAGATGAATTCTCCCTGGGTCCTTGAGACCCCTGAAGGGACGTTGAAGACTACGACGTTGATAGGCCGGGTGTGTAAGCGCAGCGATGCGTTGAGCTAACCGGTACTAATGACCCGTGAGGCTTAACCTTACAACGCCAGAAGCGTTCTGGTGGGCGTTCGAGAGACGCAAAAGAGATTTTCAGCTTGTTACCGGATAAAGAATTAGCGGAAACGAAAGATTTTACGCTGAGGCAAGGCGAAGCCCGGGGCGGCCCGAGGGAGCATACTGAAGTATGTGACTGAGAGACGCGAGGGTGACAACGCTGCATCAATGAAAAAGATTCGTTTCATGCACAAAGAATTTGCCTGGCGGCTTTAGCGCGGTGGTCCCACCTGACCCCATGCCGAACTCCAGAAGTGAAACGCCGTAGCGCCGATGGTAGTGTGGGGTCTCCCCATGCGAGAGTAGGGAACTGCCAGGCATCAAACGAAGAAAGAACCCCGACCGAAAGGCCGGGGTTTTTTTTCGTCTGCTGTTTGTCGGTGAGCGACTCTTCAGTAGGACAAATGCGCCGGGAGCGCATTTGAACGGCGCGGAGCGCCGGCCCGAAGGGTGGCCCACAGGGAAGTGGGCCATAAACTGCCAGGCATCAAATAAGCAGACAAGCCTCATACGAAAGTATGAGGCTTTTTTGTGCTTTGAATTTGGCGATAATCGTCGATCTGACACGAAAAATCTCCGTTTTGTCAGGGGATTACCTGCTATAAAAGCCTAAATGAGATCTTCCGGATAGTTAACATTGCGAAATGCAGCCTCTGCTCGCTCAAACAAAACACTGTGCCCCCCTGCCTGCTGAAGAAATAGCATCAACTTACGGTCACCGTCCGCCAGATAGCGTTGCAGTGAACCCGCAATACTGCGGTGCAGCAATGCTTGCGTGGGGTGATCTCGCTCTTCTGTGCGTGCCCAGACCGCAGATGCTGTTCCTTTATGCTGCCACAAGTTCTGAACCAGATTATCCGGGAGCAATGGCGTATCACAGGAAGTGAATACTACCCACTCAGTTTCTGTCTGTTGCAGTGCTGCCAGCATTCCTGCTAGTGGTCCCGGGAAAGCTGCCAGCGTATCGGATATCACAGGCAACCCGCTCTGTTGATATACCTCAATATTTCGATTGGCATTAATCCATACAGTAGTGACCTGGGGCTGAAAACGCTGCAAAACATGTTGGTAGAGTGGTTTGTTCTGCCACAGCATGAGCCCTTTATCTTCGCCCCCCATACGGCTGCCACGGCCACCTGCAAGGATGACGCCGGTCACGGTTTCGCGTTCAGGGGCGGAAATTCGATTCATTAGTTTTATACCCTATGCTTAATGTTGGGTTCTTTATACAGGGACAACTGCATGAAATGCCATCGCCTTAACGAATTAATCAGCTTGCTGCAGCCTGCCTGGCAGGACGATCCTGATCTGAATTTACTTGAGTTTTTACAGAAATTAGCCGATGAAGCCGGCTTTAAGCAGCCTTTTAGTGAATTAACGGATGATGTACTGATCTATCATCTCAAGATGCGGGGCAGTGATAAAGATGCTGAAATTCCAGGGCTGAAGAAAGACTATGAGGATGATTTCAAAACAGCATTACTGCGTGCTCGGGGCGTGATTAAGGATTAAATCAGGCGGTTGACCCGCTGCCGCTGCCATTTAATGGTACTCTTGCAGGCTATTATTTATCGATTATCAGCGAGCATGCCGGATGAAAGAACCTGCTTTTAACTTCCACACCCTGACGCCTGATACCATCCTGGATGCGTTGTGGGAGACCGGTCTGCGCGTGGAATCCGGCCTGACGGCGCTAAACAGCTATGAAAACCGCGTCTACCAGTTCTCCGATGACGACAAACGGCGCTACGTGGCGAAGTTCTATCGCCCGCAGCGTTGGTCGCAGGCGCAGATAGAAGAAGAACATCAGTTCGCTTCTGAGCTGTTTGCTGATGAGATCCCACTGGCAGCCCCTCTGGAACTGAAGGGCTCAATGCTGCACCAGCACCAGGGGTTCTGGTTTGCTGTTTTTCCCAGCCTCGGCGGGCGCCAGTACGAAACCGATAATTACGATCACCTGGAATGGGTAGGGCGTTTCCTCGGGCGAATCCATCAGGTGGGCCGCCGGAAAACCTTTGAGTCGCGGCCTACTATCGGATTACAGGAATACATTGATGAACCGTTACAGATTCTCACCGACAGCACGCTGGTCCCCGCAAAGCTAAAAACTGATTTACTGGCCAGTATTGGGCGTCTGCGCACAACTTTACAAAACTGCTGGCATACTCAGTGGCAGCCTTTGCGCTTACACGGCGACTGCCATCCGGGCAATATATTGTGGCGTGATGGCCCACTGTTTGTTGACCTGGATGACGCGCGTAATGGCCCTGCGGTACAAGATCTGTGGATGCTTATCAATGGCGATCGCCAGGAGCAGCGTCTGCAATGGGACATTTTGCTAGAGGCGTACGGTGAATTCTGTGAATTTGATACTCATGAATTGTCACTGATTGAACCTTTACGTGCTATGCGGATGGTTTATTATCTTGCATGGGTTGTACGCCGCTGGCACGACCCGGCCTTCCCGGCCAGTTTTCCGTGGATGACGGATGAGGATTTCTGGCGCAGACAGATTTCCACTTTTAACGAACAGAACAAGCTGCTGCAAGAGCCTCCGCTACAGCTTGCACCTGTTTTCCAGGTGTGATCACCCTTTGGTTCGCCTATTGAGATGTAATCAGGAGAGAGTTTGACGATGAAAAAGATTTTATTTGCGCTCGTCGGTATGGTTCTGGCATTCAGCGCTTCTGCCGCACAATTTACCGATGGTCAGCAATACGTCACGCTGGATAAACCGGCTACTGGCGAACCACAGGTTCTCGAATTCTTCTCATTCTATTGCCCACACTGCTACCAGTTTGAGCATGTATGGCATGTGAGTGATGCCGTGAAGAAAGGCCTGCCAGAGAATGTGAAAGTCACCAAGTATCATGTTGAATTCCTGGGTGGCGAAATGGGTAAAACCGTAACGCAGGCCTGGGCAGTCGCGATGGCTCTGGGTGTGGAAGACAAAGTAACGGCACCCATTTTCGACGGTATTCAGCAGACGCAAACCATCACTGATCCTGCCAGCCTGAAAGCGGTCTTCGTTAAAGCTGCGGGTATCAAGCCTGAAGAGTACGATGCCGCCTGGAACAGCTTCGTGGTGAAATCACTGGTTGCTCAGCAAGAGAAAGCTGCAGCAGATCTGGATCTGCGTGGTGTGCCAGCGATGTTCGTCAACGGCAAATACATGGTGAACAACGGTGGCCTGGATACCAGTTCACAGGAAAACTATGTTCAGCAGTATGCCAACGTGGTGAAATTCCTGACTTCCCAGAAGTAAGCCTGCACAGACTTCCCTTAACGCCGGCAATGCCGGCGTTTTCTTTCTCGCCTGACGAGATAATTATCGTAAAAATGCCCTTTCATCAGTTGTAGATATCGTCTCTTTCTCTGAGCGTACCAACTTATATCCACATCAGCTTTATTCCGGAAAACATAAAGTTAATCCTGGAGTTAATGAATAACTAAATGATTATAAACAAAATTTAATTTTATTTTTAAATGAATTTCCACGGGTTAGCTGCTGTTAGTAAATTTACACACAAACTTATCCACAACGTGTCAATGCGAAGCGTAACGCAAAATGACAATTGTCCGTGGATTATTCGCCGTTGAGATTTCATCTTTCATAGCGAGCTGTGGCATCCTTAACGCCAATCAAAAACCAAAGAAGAACGTGACGACTTATGGCTAAAATTGCAGAAAACCCGCTGATTCTGGTAGATGGATCTTCCTACCTGTACCGTGCTTATCATGCGTTCCCTCCGCTGACCAACAGCGCAGGCGAACCTACCGGTGCAATGTACGGCGTATTAAATATGCTGCGCAGCCTGCTGCTGCAATATAAGCCAAGTCATGTAGCAGTGGTATTTGATGCCAAGGGTAAAACCTTCCGCGACGAATTATTTGAAGCGTACAAATCTCACCGTCCCCCGATGCCCGACGATCTGCGTGCGCAAATTGAACCACTGCATACCATGGTCAAAGCGATGGGGCTGCCGCTGCTGGCCATCTCAGGTGTGGAGGCTGATGATGTCATCGGTACGCTGGCGCTGGCCGCAGAGAAAATCGGTAAACCGGTGCTGATCAGCACCGGTGATAAAGATATGGCTCAGCTGGTAACGCCAAATATCACCTTAATCAACACGATGAATAATGCGATTCTTGGCCCGGATGAAGTGGTTGAGAAATACGGTATCCCTCCCTCGTTGATGATTGATTTCCTGGCACTGATGGGCGACTCCTCCGATAACATTCCGGGCGTAGCGGGTGTCGGTGAAAAAACGGCTCAGGCACTGTTACAGGGATTAGGCGGAGTGAAGGATATTTACGCCAACCTGGATAAAGTGGCAACACTGACTTTCCGCGGGGCTAAAACCATGGCCGCGAAACTGGAACAGAATAAGGAGATGGCCCTCCTCTCCTATCAGTTGGCAACGATTAAGACCGACGTGGAACTGGAATTGACCTGCGATCAGCTGACCGTTGAAGAACCGGCAGTTGAAGAACTGCTGGGGTTATTTAAACACTACGAATTTAAGCGCTGGATTGTTGATCTGGAAGAAGGTACCTGGCTGCAAGGGAATAAGAGTCGACCCACTGCCGCAAAAGGCAAAGTGGATGCAAGCGTGGAACCGGATGCCGCAGAAGTCGCTAGCGTGCTCTCTTCCGAAGGTTATGTCACCATTCTGGATGAAGCGACCTTCGATAGCTGGCTGACGAAGCTTCAGCAAAGCGAGTTGTTTGCCTTCGACCTGGAAACCGATTCGCTGGATACGCTCAGTGCTAACATCATCGGCCTGTCTTTTGCCATCGCCCCAGGTGAAGCCGCTTACCTGCCCGTTGCACATGACTACCTTGATGCACCGGATCAGTTAGATCGTCAATCCGTACTGGCACGGCTTAAACCGCTGCTCGAAAACCCCAAAGCGCTTAAAGTCGGACAGAATCTGAAGTACGACCGTGGCGTGCTGGCTAACTATGACATTGAATTACAAGGTATTAAGTTCGATACCATGCTGGAATCTTATGCGCTGAGTAGCGTTGTCGGGCGCCATGATATGGATACCCTGGCATCACGCTGGCTGGGCCATAAAACCGTAAGCTTTGAAGAGATTGCCGGCAAAGGTAAGAATCAGCTGACGTTTAACCAGATCGCGCTGGAGCAGGCGGCGCATTACGCGGCGGAAGATGCCGACGTCACGCTACAGCTGCATCTGAAAATGTGGCCAGAGTTGCAGAAAGAGCAGGGGCCAAAAGAGGTCTTTGAACAGGTTGAGATGCCGCTGGTGCCGGTCATCTCCCGTATTGAGCGCAACGGTGTGCTTATTGACCAGAATATTCTGGCGGTGCACTCGCAGGAGCTGGGCAGCCGCCTGGCAGAGCTGGAGCTGAAGGCACACGAGCTGGCAGGTGAACCGTTCAATCTCTCTTCGCCGAAGCAATTACAAACCATCCTGTTTGAAAAGCAGGGCATCAAGCCCACCAAGAAAACGCCGGGTGGCGCACCGTCGACCAGCGAAGAAGTCTTAGCTGAGCTGGCGCTGGACTATCCGCTGCCGAAGGTGATTCTGGAACATCGTGGTCTCTCTAAGCTGAAATCCACCTATACCGATAAGCTTCCGTTGATGATCAATCCACACAGCGGACGAGTACATACTTCTTATCACCAGACAGTCACGGCTACCGGGCGTCTCTCTTCCAGCGATCCGAACCTACAAAACATCCCGGTGCGTAATGATGAAGGGCGACGTATTCGTCAGGCATTTATCGCGCCGAAAGGCTGTCGCATTGTCGCGGCTGACTACTCACAGATTGAGCTACGCATCATGGCGCATCTGTCACAGGATAAAGGGCTGCTGACCGCCTTTGCCAGCGAGCAGGATATTCACCGTGCGACAGCCTCTGAAGTCTTCGGCGTTGCGCTGGATAAAGTCAGCGGCGAGCAGCGCCGTAGCGCTAAAGCGATCAACTTTGGCCTTATTTACGGCATGAGTGCTTTTGGTCTGTCACGTCAGCTCAATATTGGTGCCGGTGAAGCGAAGAAGTACATGGACCTCTACTTTGAACGTTACCCGGGTGTACTGCAGTATATGGAGAGTACCCGCGAACTGGCGGCAGAGAAAGGCTATGTCTCGACGCTGGATGGCCGCCGACTCTATCTCCCAGAGATTAAAGCGAGCAATGCGATGCGTCGTAAAGCGGCAGAGCGTGCTGCGATTAATGCACCAATGCAGGGGACCGCAGCGGATATCATCAAACGGGCAATGATTGCCGTGGATGAATGGCTGAAGCCTCAGACAAACGGTGACGTGAAAATGATCATGCAGGTACACGATGAACTGGTGTTTGAAGTGCGTGCCGATGCAGTCGATAGCGCATCAGCGAAAATCCGTCAGTTGATGGAAGGCAGCATGAAACTGGATGTGCCGCTGCGCGTTGATATTGGTGTGGGTGACAACTGGGATCAGGCTCACTAAGTTCATTTTTCTCTGTCCTGTGGGCTGATGACTCTCCCGAAATCAGCTCGCAGGATTGTCCCTGCTAACATTGTCGCTTTAAACGGTTCAGCCACTCGCGTTATCCCTTTTCGCCAGTGACATCATCTAACCATCTCTGCCGCAACACTTTTTTAGTAATTAAGCTACATGATCGACTGCATTATGTGACTTGAGTTGGATAATGCATGTCGTTTTCTGAAAATTAACTACAAAAAACCCTTTTGAGCGCTCAAAAAATGATGTAAAGTTTCAGATGTAGGGTACAGAGGTAAGATGTTCTATCTTTCAGACCTTTTACTTCACGTAATCGGATTTGGCTGAATATTTTAGCCGCCCCAGTCAGTAATGACTGGGGCGTTTTTTATTGGGCGAAACGTAGGGGGCAGGCGGGTTATTCGGCAGGAATATCGTCTTCGGTTGCCGGAGGAATATCACGATACCAGCTGTCCAGCTTCTGGCTCAGTTTATCCACACCAATTTTCTTGAGTGATGAAAACGCTTCAACATCGACAGTGCCGAGGAAGGTTTTTGCCTCTTCACGAACCGCGTTCAGCTGGGCCTTACGCGCCCCGGATGCCAGTTTGTCGGCTTTAGTCAGCAAAATCAGTACTTCAATCCCGCTCTGTACGGCCCACATCACCATCTGACGATCGAGATCTTTCAGCGGATGGCGAATATCCATCAGCACTACCAGTCCCTTCAGACAATGACGATCGCGCAGGTATTCCGCCAGCGCACGTTGCCATTTGAGCTTCATCTCTTCCGGGACCTGCGCGTAACCGTAGCCTGGCAGGTCGACCAGACGGTAGCCTTCAGCAACCTGGAAAAGGTTGATCAATTGGGTACGACCAGGGGTTTTACTGGTACGAGCCAGGCCTTTCTGGTTAGTCAGCGTATTCAGTGCGCTGGATTTACCCGCGTTAGAACGCCCGGCAAAAGCAACCTCAATGCCAGTATCGGCAGGCAGGTGGCGGATATCGGGGGCGCTGGTGACAAAATGGGTTACGTGATAATTCCAGCCAGACAAAATAGATACTCCAGGTAAGAAAGGACAATTGTGCTGATTATACCCTGTATAGCGGTAAAGCGCCCGGTAAGACACTGCATGATCGAGTGCTGTGAGACATTGACCATTCACCCTGCGAGCACTCTCTGTATTTTGAAATTAAAAAAATGGATTTTTTACTAATTTTCATAGGGTTGTGAAATGGCCAAAAAAAACAGAGTAAAAATTACTTATGTCACCTTGTTTGCCGGACTGGTTAGTCTACATTTGTATCCAGAAACAGGATATTTCACTTCAGGATGAAGTGCTCAGGGAGCATCAGGACGATCTCGGGCAGGGAAGGAAATGTGCACAGGTGTGCGCGACAAGGATTCAGGAACGCTCACAGGATTGAGTAAAGGCAAAGGAAAACAGGGATGCTGGCTGCTAATAAGGATGCTGACATTGTCAGTCCTTCTGCGGAAGGTGCGAAAAAAGGCGACAGGGTGACCTGCCGCCTTTTTTCTTTGTCTGCTTTCTGCTAGATTTCGCGGCAATTCTATACTGAAGATAAACGTCTGAGAGCAGAAACCATGAAGCAACCTGCACGCACGCCCCAGGATAAAAAACCGGGAGCCAAAGTGAAACGTAAAACGCGTGATGAGATTAATCAGGAAGCGCGAGACCGCAAGCGTGATAAAAAGCACAGCGGCAATAGTTCCGGCAGCCGGGCTAACCCGGTCGCCGAGAGCAAGAAAGGCGCTAACGGCAAACCGGCCAAAGACCCACGTATCGGCAGTAAAAAACCGATTGCCCTGGGCCCGGATGTGGTTGCCAGCAAGCCGAAGCCGGCAAAAGTGGCAAAACCCGTTGTAGAGAAGAAGGCTCGTCTGTCACCAGAAGAAGAACTGGCGCAGTTGGAAAATGACGAGCGTCTGGATGCGTTGCTCGATCGTCTGGAAAATGGCGATGCACTGTCAGCTGAAGAGCAGGCGTGGCTGGATCAGTCACTGGATCGTATCGACGTGCTGATGGAGCAGTTAGGGATTGCCCTGGACGATGACGCACAAGATGAGCAGGCAGAAGAAGATATGTATCGCCTGCTCAAAGGCGGCCAGTGATCCTCTCGTCTCTCTGACGTAACATGAGGCAGCGCAATTTAGCGCTGCCTTTTCTTTGTAGGGTTTTTGGTGATGATTTGGCCTGGATCAATTATTGCGCTGATTCTGCTGTGCTGGCTGGGGTGGTTATTCGTTAAACTACAGCGGCTATCGCGGCTGAAAACCCGGCTGCGCAGCAAGATCGTCAGCCAGCAGCTTCCTGTCACGCGGCGGTCAATGCGACGACGATAAGGGAAGCCGCCATGCAGATGCAGACCACAGAGTGGGATCTCCCGCTCATTCAGAAGTACAATACCGCCGGTCCCCGCTATACCTCTTATCCGACCGCACTGGAATTCCATCAGGATTACGACGAGCCGGCTTTTCTTCAGGCAACGCAGCGTTACCCTGAACGGCCGCTGTCGCTCTATCTGCACATCCCCTTTTGCCACAAGCTATGTTACTTCTGCGGTTGTAATAAGCAGGTCACGCGTCAGCAGCATAAAGCGGATGACTATCTGGATGTACTGGTGCAGGAAATCGCCCTGCGTGCACCGCTGTTCCAGCATCGCACCGTCAGTCAGATGCACTGGGGGGGCGGCACTCCCACTTTCCTCAATAAAGCGCAAATCAGCCGACTGATGACCTGTCTGCGCCAGCACTTTCACTTTACGGAGGGTGCTGAGATCTCAATTGAAGTCGACCCGCGGGAAATTGAGCTCACCGTGCTTGATCATCTGCGAGCCGAAGGTTTTAACCGCCTGAGCATGGGCGTGCAGGATTTTAATAAGCAGGTGCAGGAGAAGGTGAATCGCGTACAGGATGAAGCGATGATCTTTTCCCTGATGGCACGGGCGCGTGAGCTGGGTTTTGCCTCCACGAATATTGATCTGATTTATGGCCTGCCTGCACAGACCCCAGAGAGTTTTGCTTTCACTTTGCAAAAAGTGGCTGAGCTGAACCCGGATCGTCTGAGTGTCTTTAACTATGCTCATATGCCCGCACTGTTCCCCGCTCAGCGTAAAATCAAGGATGAGGAGCTGCCCGGCGCCCTGGAAAAGCTGGAGATTTTGCGGCAAACCATCACGACGCTCACCGCGCAAGGGTATCAGTTTATCGGCATGGACCACTTTGCCCGGCACAATGACGAACTGGCTATTGCTCAGCGTGGGGGGAAACTGCACCGCAACTTCCAGGGATACACGACGCAGGGTGACAGTGACCTGCTGGGAATGGGCGTTTCAGCGATTAGTATGATCGGGGACAGCTACGCGCAAAACCACAAAGAGCTGAAACACTATTACGCAGAAATACGGGCAGGAAAAACCGCCCTGTGGCGCGGCTTGCAATTGAGTGAAGATGATTGTCTGCGGCGGGATGTGATTAAAAGTCTGATCTGCAACTTCTCGCTGTCATTTGACGCCATCAGTACGCAATGGGGAATTCACTTCCGTGAGTATTTTGCCGACGATCTGGCTCTGCTGACGCCACTGATGGTGGACGGGCTGGTGGAATGCCACGACAGCCGCCTTGTCGTCACCGCTAAGGGCCGTTTACTGATAAGGAATATCTGCATGTGCTTCGACCGTTACCTGCGTCAGAAAGCATCTGGGGGACAATTTTCACGGGTGATCTGATGGCCGGGGCGACCGAAAAAAATGGTCGCCCCAAAGGCCCGATCGGAAAAAATGATCGGACCCTACAGCTGGAACGTGTAGGGGCGGACCTTCTTTTTCGGTCCGCTCTTTATCCGCCCTCGTCTGTTATTCCATTCCCAGCTCTTTCAGCTTACGTGTTAGCGTATTGCGTCCCCAGCCCAGCAGACGAGCCGCTTCCTGTTTATGACCCTGCGTATGACGCAGGGCGGTAGTCAGCAGCGTACGCTCCATCTCGGGTTGCGCTTCCGACAGCAGGTTTTGATGACCGGAGCGCAGTGCGCGGTCCGCCCACTGTGCCAGCAACGTCGCCCAGCTGTCCGGCAATGACTGAACAGGGTTTTCTGGCGTCGATGTTTCAAACAGCTCTGGCGGTAGATCCTGGATCAGGACTTCCTGCCCGGCGGCCATCACCGTCAGCCAGCGACAGGTATTCTCCAGCTGGCGAACGTTGCCAGACCAGTGCAACCGCGTGAGCGCGGTTTCCGTTTCAGGATGCAGGATCTTGGCTTCCACCCCCAGTTCTCTGGCGGCGACCTGTAAGAAGTAACGCGCCAGACGCGGAATATCTTCGCGACGCTCACGCAGGGGAGGCAGATGCACACGGATCACGTTCAGGCGGTGGAATAAATCCTCACGGAATTTCCCCTCATGCACGCGCAGCTCCAGATTCTGGTGGGTCGCAGCAATAATACGCACATCCACCTTGACCGGCGCATAGCCCCCGACACGATAGAACTGACCATCGGCCAGCACTCGCAGCAGACGGGTCTGAACATCCAGTGGCATATCGCCAATTTCATCGAGGAACAGCGTACCGCCATCGGCCTGTTCAAAACGACCTTGTCGAATTTGATTGGCACCGGTAAACGCCCCTTTCTCATGACCAAACAGTTCTGATTCGATCAGGTCTTTAGGGATCGCGGCCATATTCAGCGCGATAAATGGCGCTTTCGCACGCGGACTGTGGCGATGCAGTGCATGAGCAACCAGCTCTTTACCCGTACCGGATTCACCGTTAATCAGCACACTGATCGACGAGCGCGACAGGCGGCCGATAATACGAAAAACATCCTGCATTGCTGGCGCTTCACCGATGATATCGGTGGTAGGCCCGCTGACGGGCTGATTGCGCGGCTGCTGCTGCTCTTGATAGTGACTGATGGCGCGCTCAACCAGTGCAACGGCTTCATCAATATCGAAAGGCTTCGGCAGGTAATCAAACGCGCCCTGTTGATAAGCGCTGACGGCAGCATCCAGGTCTGAGTGCGCTGTCATAATGATCACCGGCAGCATAGGGTGCCGCTGTTTGATCTGCTTTAACAGCGCCAGGCCGTCCATACCGGGCATACGAATATCTGACAGTAAAACGTCTGGGGTTTTGGTCGCAAGGGCTTCCAGTACCTCGTTTGCGCTGTCAAACGTTGCGCAGTTTAAACCAGCTCCGGTCAGCGCGCGTTCAAGCACCCAGCGGATGGAGCTATCGTCATCGACGATCCAAACTATCCCTCGTTGCATAGAAACCTCACTGGCGAATAGGCAGGTAAACCGAGAATTCAGTGTGTCCAGGCCAGCTGTGGAACTCTATTTTTCCCGAATGCTGATCGATCAGGCTGCGGGCAATCGATAACCCCAGCCCGGTACCGCCTTCGCGGCCGCTTACCATCGGGTAAAACAGCGTATCCTGCAGCTGTGCCGGAATGCCGGGGCCGTCATCTTCAATATCGATGCGTGCCACCAGGCGATAGCGTGTTCCGTGCAGCGTTAACTGGAACGCCGTTCGGGTACGTAAAGTAATCGTGCCGCCTTCTTCACCCAACGCCTGCAGGGCGTTGCGTACTACATTCAAAAGGACTTGTTCTATCTGGTCCGGGTCGTGCGGCAGTTCAGGCAGGCTCGGGTCATAATCGCGGACAAGCACCACATTATCGGGCAGCTCCATCGAGACCAGATTCACCACACGTTCAGCCACCTGATGGATGCTTTGTGTGACATGCATACCGGGCTGTTGCGGGCCAAGCAGACGGTCGACCAGATTGCGCAGGCGATCGGCCTGTTCAATGATGACCTTGGTGTATTCCGTTAACGCCGGGTCGGGCAGGGCTCTGGCCAGCAGTTGTGCTGCACCGCGTAGCCCACCCAGCGGGTTTTTAATTTCGTGTGCCAGTCCACGCACTAAATCACGTGCTGCTACCTGCTGCGCATGTTGTAGCTGTTCCTGACTCAGCCGGCGCTGATTATCCATGGGCGCCATTTCCAGCAGAATCAATCCTTCGGGCAGACGTTGTGCGGTGAGCGACATAATGTGCGCACGGCTGTCGACCACCAGGGTCACTTCGCTGTCGGTAAAACCTTGTCCGGCATCCAGACTTTCGAGCATGACCTCAATATTCAGGGAAAAATAACCCATCAGTTCCGGCAGTGGCGTACCAAACAGCTTGCGGGAACTTTGCGCCAGCAGTTGCTGCGCGGCAGGGTTGGCGTAATGAACCACCAACGCACCATCAACCAGTAAGATACTGTTGATCAGTGAATTGAGAATCTGCCCAGCATCGGGCAGCGGGCCAGTTGCCATACAGCATTCTCCTGAAGTAGTTATGCACCAATTTAGTGCATTATAGCCATAAAACGCGAAAATCGTCTGACATTACCGGGAATTCGTGGTGAAAAAAGCCCATCCTGAGATGGGCTGAAAGTTTCCACGGCAACAAAATCCCAGACGTCTTTCACGCCGCAGCTGTGTTGGCTTCTCTCAGTCACCCGAATCACTTAGCGGACTAAGCTCATCGGGCCTCCTTCGATTGCCGCCTTGCTGCAACATGAAATTCGTCGGGCTTACTTCTAAATTAAACGCTGTAGTACAGTTCGAACTCAACCGGATGCGGAGTCATACGAACGCGGTCCATTTCTGCTTTACGCAGCTCGATATAAGCTTCGATAGCATCGTCAGTGAACACGCCACCACGGGTCAGGAACTCGCGGTCTTCGTTCAGTGCAGCCAGGGCTTCGTCCAGAGAACCTGCAACTTTTGGAATCTCAGCTTCTTCTTCCGGTGGCAGGTCGTACAGGTTTTTGTCCATTGCATCGCCAGGGTGGATCTTGTTGATGATGCCGTCCAGGCCAGCCATCAGCAGTGCAGCGAAGCACAGGTATGGGTTTGCAGCAGGGTCAGGGAAGCGCGCTTCAATACGGCGTGCTTTCGGGCTGGCAACCACTGGGATACGGATAGAAGCAGAACGGTTACGGGCAGAGTAAGCCAGCATAACTGGCGCTTCGTAGCCTGGGACCAGACGCTTATAGGAGTTAGTGGTCGGGTTCGCCAGAGCATTGATTGCTTTAGCGTGTTTGATTACACCACCGATGTAGAACAGCGCCATTTCAGACAGGCCGCCGTATTTGTCACCCGCGAACAGGTTAGTGCCGCCTTTTGACAGAGACATATGGCAGTGCATTCCAGAACCGTTATCACCGAACATCGGTTTTGGCATGAAGGTCGCGGTTTTGCCGTAAGCGTGAGCGACGTTGTGCACAACATATTTGTAGATCTGAATTTCGTCAGCTTTTTTGGTCATGGTATTGAAGCGGGTTGCCACTTCGTTCTGACCCGCCGTTGCCACTTCGTGGTGGTGAGCTTCAACGACCAGGCCCATCTGTTCCATGGTCAGACACATTGCAGAACGGATATCCTGCGCTGAGTCGACGGGTGGCACTGGGAAGTAGCCGCCTTTCAGACCTGGACGGTGGCCTTTGTTACCGCCTTCATATTCTTTACCGGAGTTCCAGTAAGCTTCGATGTCGTCGATAGCAACGTGTGAACCTGAAGTGCTGCTGCCGAAACGGATATCATCGAACAGGAAGAACTCTGGCTCTGGCCCAAACAGAACGGTGTCTGCAATGCCGGAAGAGCGCAGGAAATCTTCAGCGCGTTTCGCGATGGAACGCGGGTCGCGGTCGTAGCCCTGCATGGTGCCTGGCTCGAGGATGTCACAACGGATGATCAGTGTAGAATCAGCAAAGAACGGGTCAATGACTGCGGTGGTTGAGTCTGGCATCAGAACCATGTCGGATTCGTTGATACCTTTCCAGCCACCAATCGAGGAGCCGTCAAACATTTTGCCTTCTTCGAAGAAGTCAGCGTTAACCTGATGAGCAGGGATAGTCACGTGCTGCTCTTTACCTTTGGTATCGGTAAAACGCAGGTCAACAAATTTGACTTCGTGCTCGTTCATCATCGACAGAACGTGTTCAGCGGACATACTTAACTCTCCTGGATTTTGTCATTGGCGTCGTGTTTAGAGAACTTCACCGGTGCGCTTTGCTATTCGCCGCGCTAACTCCGATAATAAAGATCTCTCACAAGCTTACAACCGTTGTGGAAACTGGCGTTTTTCGCTTAATGAGTATTTGCGAAATCTATGCCAACTTTTTTATTTAACGAAAAAAGCGCTATGATGCGCCCTCTCGTGAGACGAGGACTGCACCACGATGGAAGTCGCGCACCATTTTGGTGCCATTGAATGATAAATGGGCACTCTTTTGGTGCAAATTTTCGTCCAAGTGCAATGTTTGCACTGAAAATGGCTGTAAATGCAATCCGGACAGTTATCTTTATATGAAATATGTGATCCTGTTCAGTCCTTCGATTAATCCGTGTACAATAGCGCGCTATTTCTAATGCCTGAGGCAAAGCTGTGATCGAAAATTTGCGTAACATCGCCATTATTGCCCACGTTGACCATGGTAAAACTACCCTGGTTGATAAGTTGCTGCAGCAGTCCGGGACCTTTGATGCCCGTACCGAAGCAACCGAACGCGTAATGGACTCCAACGATTTGGAGAAAGAGCGTGGGATTACCATCCTCGCAAAAAACACCGCCATTAAATGGAATGACTACCGCATCAACATCGTGGATACCCCAGGACACGCCGACTTCGGCGGTGAGGTAGAGCGTGTGATGTCAATGGTCGACTCGGTGCTGCTGGTTGTGGATGCAATGGATGGCCCGATGCCGCAAACCCGTTTCGTGACCAAAAAAGCGTTTGCTAATGGTCTGAAGCCGATCGTGGTAATTAACAAAGTCGACCGCCCTGGCGCGCGTCCTGACTGGGTTGTTGATCAGGTGTTTGACCTGTTCGTTAACCTGGATGCGACCGACGAGCAGCTCGACTTCCCGATTATCTATGCTTCAGCCCTGAACGGTATTGCAGGCCTGGATCACAACGATATGGCGGAAGACATGACCCCGCTGTATGAGGCGATTGTTAAGCACGTCTCTCCACCACAGGTTGAGCTGGAAGCCCCGCTGCAGATGCAAATCTCCCAGCTGGACTACAACAACTACCTGGGTGTTATCGGTATCGGCCGTATCAAGCGCGGTAAAGTGCGTCCTAACCAGCAGATCACTGTGATCAACAGCGAAGGCAAAACCCGTAACGCTAAAGTCGGTAAAGTTCTGACCCATATGGGCCTGGAGCGTATCGAAGCGACTGAAGCGGAAGCCGGCGACATCATCGCTATCACCGGTCTGGGCGAACTGAACATCTCTGACACCATCTGTGATACTCAGAATGTGGAAGCGCTGCCAGCCCTGAGCGTTGATGAACCAACGGTTACCATGTTCTTCTGCGTTAACACCTCTCCGTTCTGCGGTAAAGAAGGTAAGTATGTGACTTCACGTCAGATCCTTGACCGTCTGAACAAAGAACTGGTGCACAACGTGGCACTGCGTGTTGAAGAAACCCCAGATGCTGACGCCTTCCGCGTATCAGGTCGTGGTGAACTTCACCTGTCAGTTCTGATCGAAAACATGCGTCGTGAAGGTTTCGAGCTGGCGGTATCCCGTCCAAAAGTTATCTTCCGTGAATTCGAAGGCCGCAAGCAGGAGCCATTCGAAAACGTGACCCTCGACATCGAAGAACAGCATCAGGGTTCTGTGATGCAGGCGATGGGTGAGCGTAAAGGTGACATGAAAAACATGGATCCGGATGGCAAAGGCCGTGTGCGTCTCGACTATGAGATCCCAAGCCGTGGTCTGATCGGTTTCCGTAACGAATTCATGACCATGACTTCCGGTACCGGTCTGCTGTACTCCACCTTCAGCCACTACGACGATGTGCGTCAAGGCGAAGTTGGCCAGCGTCAGAACGGCGTGCTGATCTCTAACGGCCAGGGTAAAGCAGTCGCGTTCGCCCTGTTCAGCCTGCAGGATCGCGGTAAGCTGTTCCTCGGCCACGGTGCTGAAGTGTATGAAGGCCAGATCATCGGTATTCACTCACGTTCTAACGACCTGACTGTGAACTGCCTGACCGGTAAGAAGCTGACCAACATGCGTGCTTCCGGTACTGATGAAGCCACCACTCTGGTTCCACCTCAGAAAATGACCCTCGAGCAGGCGCTTGAGTTCATTGATGATGACGAACTGGTCGAAGTGACTCCACAGTCTGTACGTATCCGTAAACGTCACCTGACTGAAAACGACCGTAAGCGCGCAAGCCGCGGTCCGAAAGAAGCGTAATACCGCTTTTCTCAGGGCCGGAGTTTTCTCCGGTCCTGAGCTTCCTTCTGAATCTTCTCCGCAGTTTTCAAAATCCTCACCTGTTCAGTCTCTCCATTTACCGCTAGAGTGAATAACTCACCGGAACAAAAGGAGATGGCCATGCTGTATATCTTTGATTTAGGTAACGTCATTGTTGATATTGATTTCAACCGGGTTCTCGGTGTCTGGAGCGATCTGAGCCGCGTACCACTCTCGACGCTGCAAAGTCGTTTTCAAATGGGCGAGAGTTTTCACCAGCACGAGCGTGGTGAAATAAGTGACGAAGCGTTCGCACAAAAAATGTCTGATGAGCTGGGGCTGTCATTAAGCTATGAACAGTTTGCTGCCGGTTGGCAGGCGGTGTTCGTCGGCGTGCGCCCGGAAGTCATTGCCATCATGCATAAATTGCGTCAGCAGGGTGAGCGCGTGGTTATCCTGTCAAACACTAACCGTCTGCACTGTCAGTTCTGGCCGTCACAATATCCGGAGGTGAATGCTGCCGCCGACAAAGTCTATCTGTCGCAGGAAATGGGATTGCGTAAACCTGACCCGGCGATCTATCAACACCTGCTCAATGAAGAAGAGTTCTCCGCTGAAGAAGCGATCTTCTTTGATGATAACCCCGATAACATTGAAGCGGCGCGCAAGCTCGGTATTCACAGCCTGCTGATTACCGATGCCAGCGTGTTACCGGCTTTCTTTGCCGATCGCCAATAAATGCGCTTTCTCAATCATTATCGGCACCGACTACGGGCCTTTTGGGCATGGGTGAAGCTGCTGTGGCAACGCATTGATGAAGATGGCATGACCATGCTGGCCGGGCACCTGGCCTATGTCTCGTTACTGTCGCTGGTGCCACTGATTGCCGTGGTCTTTGCCCTGTTTGCCGCTTTCCCGATGTTTTCTGATGCCAGTATTCAGCTGAAAAACTTCGTCTTTAACAACTTTGTGCCAGCGGCTGGCGCCACGATCCAAAACTATCTGGAACAGTTTGTGGCTAACGTCAGCAAAATGACCGCTGTTGGCGTCGGTGGTCTGGTGTTCACTGCGCTCTTGTTAATGTATTCGATAGACTCGGCGCTTAACACCATCTGGCGCAGTAAACGTAAGCGGCCACTGGTCTACTCGTTTGCCGTCTACTGGATGATTCTGACCCTCGGGCCGCTGTTGGCGGGTGCCAGCCTGGCGATCAGCTCCTATCTGCTGTCGTTACACTGGGCGACGGTCAGCGGCGTGAGCATGCTGGTGGATGTCGGGTTACGGATATTCCCGCTGCTGCTCTCCTGCCTGTCGTTCTGGCTGCTGTACAGCATTGTCCCGACCACCCAGGTGGCAGGGCGCGATGCGCTAATCGGTGCGGTCGTTGCCGGGTTACTCTTCGAACTGGGTAAAAAGGGCTTTGCGCTGTATGTTACGATGTTTCCCTCGTACCAGCTGATTTACGGCGTGCTTGCTGTTATTCCCATTCTTTTTTTATGGGTTTACTGGACCTGGTGTATTGTTTTATTAGGGGCAGAAATTACCGCCACGCTGGGGGATTACCGCCAGCTTAAACAAGAAGAACAAGAAAGAGAGAACGAAGAATCATGATTGCCTTAATTCAACGGGCGTTATCCGCCAGCGTGACAGTGGCGGGGGAAACCATCGGGGAAATCGGGCCTGGGCTACTGATTTTACTGGGTGTGGAGAAAGGCGATACGCCTGAGCACGCGAAAAAGTTAGTCGATAAAGTCCTTGGTTACCGTATCTTCGGCGACGAAAACGACAAGATGAATCTCAACGTGCAACAGGCGGGGGGAAGTGTTCTGGTCGTGTCGCAGTTCACACTGGCGGCTGACACCAAAAAAGGGATGCGTCCGAGTTTTTCTGGTGGTGCTGCGCCCGCTGATGCTGAAAAACTGTATGAGTATTTCGCTGCCTGCTGTCGTGATAAAGGAATAGCCACGGAAACCGGGCGTTTCGCCGCTGATATGAAAGTGGCGTTGATTAATGATGGCCCCGTGACCTTCTGGCTGCAGGTTTGAAGCAGCTAGCCGAGCGGCAAAGGAATGGCCTGGCGGGACCTGAGAGAGAGAACCATTTTATGTATCACCTCCGCGTGCCAGAAACTGCAGAAGAGTTAGATACCTATTACCAGTTCCGCTGGGAGATGCTGCGTAAGCCATTACACCAGCCGATGGGCTCAGAACGTGATGCCTGGGATGCGTTGGCGCATCATCAGATGGTCGTGGACGAACAGGGCAATCCGGTGGCTATCGGCCGGTTGTATATCAATGCCGATAACGAAGCCGCCATCCGCTTCCTCGCCGTTCATCCGTCTGTCCAGGGGAAAGGCCTGGGAACACTGGTGGCGATGACGCTGGAGTCTGTTGCCCGTCAGGAAGGGGTCAAGCGCGTGGTGTGTAGCGCCCGTGAAGATGCGGTCGATTTCTTCTCTAAGCTTGGCTACCTCAATCAGGGCGAAATCACGGCGCCACAAACCACGCCGGTACGCCATTTCCTGATGATTAAACCCGTGGTGACACTGGATGATATTCTGCACCGTGCGGACTGGTGTGGGCAGTTGCAGCAGGCCTGGTATCAGCACATTCCGCTCAGTGAAAAAATGGGCGTGCGCATTCTGCAGTATACCGGTCAGAAATTTATCACCACGATGCCGGAAACCGGCAACCAGAATCCTCACCACACATTGTTTGCCGGAAGCCTGTTTTCACTGGCGACGCTCACCGGGTGGGGGCTTATCTGGCTGTTGTTGCGTGAACGTCACCTTGGTGGGACGATCATCCTGGCCGATGCCCATATTCGTTACAGTAAGCCTATCAGCGGTAAGCCGGGCGCAATCGCTGACCTCGGATCACTGTCTGGCGACCTTGACCGTCTGGCGCGTGGCCGTAAGGCGCGTGTGCAGCTGGAGGTGGAACTGTTTGGTAACGATGAGTCGGGTGCGGTGTTTGAAGGGGTATATATCGTATTGCCCGCCGACCCGGACGGCCCGTTAGAGCTGGGCGGGTGCGGCGGTTAATGAGAAAATGGCCTTAGCGGCCCTTTTTCTTACGGCCTGGCTGGTCAAAACGTTTGCGACCCGCCGGACTGGAAGGGGCTTTATCGGCGGATTTCGCCCCGCCTGATACCGGCTTTTTCGCGGTCGTTTTTTTTGCCGGAGCTTTCTTCGCAGATTTATCTTCGGAGGACGAATCCTCAATCAGTTTAAATAACGCGATCAGTTCATCGTCAGTCAAATCGCGCCATTCTCCCGGCGGCACGCCTTTCAGGCTGATGTTCATAATACGAACACGTTCCAGCTTGGTAACCTCGTAGCCAAAGTGCTCGGCCATACGGCGAATCTGACGGTTTAGTCCCTGTACCAGTGTGATGCGAAAGACAAACGGAGCTTCTTTCTTCACTTTACATTTTTTGGTGACCGTACCGAGCATCGGCACGCCTGCGCCCAGACCGCGAATAAACTCTTCGGTAACCGGTTTGTTGACGGTCACGATGTACTCTTTTTCGTGGTCGTTACCGGCCCGGAGGATCTTATTGACCAGATCGCCGTGGTTGGTCAGTAAGATCAATCCCTGAGAGTCTTTGTCCAGGCGGCCAATAGGGAAGACGCGCTTGCTGTGGTTAACGAAATCAACGATGTTGTCGCGCTCTCCATCTTCCGTAGTGCTAACGATACCGACAGGCTTGTTCAGTGCAATCAGCACCAGATCGTCTTCGTTACGCGGTTCAATAAGCTGACCGTTCACTTTCACCACATCGCCGGCAAAGACCTGATCGCCCACCGAGGCACGCTTGCCGTTAATAAAAACATTTCCCTGTTCGATGTAACGATCGGCATCGCGGCGAGAACAGATACCGCTCTCGCCAATGTATTTGTTAAGACGAATGGATGAGTTAGTCAGCATAGTTCCCCCGTAAAAAAGCGGACTATACCTTACCCGCGTGAGGTTGCGAAGCCCGGACGGGGCAGATATTGCCCCGAACGAGAATTACTGCGCGCCAGCGACCTGGCCTGCCTGCATGGTCTGTTGCACCGATTTCTCGCCTGCCGTCACTGTCAGCGCACCATTAGCAGACGATTTCAGTGATTGTGCCGCCGACAGACTGCCCTGTAATTTCAGCTGGAGATTGCCGTTACCCTGCAGTGGCACCTGTGGCCAGCCCCAGTCATGTAACACATTCACGGGCACCTGACGGCCACTCAGGGTCAACGATAGCGTACGTTGCGGTTGCTGGCTGACCGTGGCCAGGCCCTCCAGCATACCTTCATGGCTGAAAGCACTCATCTCCGTCACGTTGATGCTATTATCCCCGGCGTTGAGCGCCAGCGAGGGATGGCGCAGGTCGACACGGTTAAACGTGGCTTCGGCGGCATTGACGCTCAGATCGCCTGACCAGATTCCCCACTGATGTTGACGAGCCATCAGCAGATGGTTGCCCGTACCGTCCAGTGACGTCATCTGGAACGGGAAGTCCGGATTGATATCGATAATCAGGTTGCGGTTAGCGCTGAATTTGGTCACCTCAACGCTCGCAAGCCAGGAGGGCAGAGGTTGCATCCAGTGATCACGCCAGTTCAGCGGCAGGGTATATTCCAGCCCGGCGATGACCAGCTCATCCAGCGTCAGTTTTTTGTCGCTGCGCGTCCAGTTTCCCTGCGCCCGCACCAGGCCGTTGACCCAGCGAGAGCTGAACTGCGTGAGCGCCACGCCCTGCGCGGTGAAGTCCATATTGGCAATCGGATCGTTCAACTGCATGCTGCCATTCACAAAACTGCTGGCATTCATCGACAGTGAGCCGTTATCACTTTCCCAGTCGCCGTGACTGACGCTCAGATCTTTTAGGGTCAGGTCGAGATCGGTGACAGCCCAGTCTTGCCCTTCAAGGCGCGCATCGGTCACGTCAACACGGTCAAAATGCACCGCCGGCAGTGTGCGCAGGGGCTGCATGAAATCGCTAAGGTTTTTATTACTCTGAAGACGGATGCTGTTCAGACGTAGATTGGATACCTGCCAGACGCCTTTCACATCGCGCTGCGCGCTGGCGGTGACGGATCCCAGTGCCACATCGGCGCCAAGATTACTGAAGATAAGCTGTTGTCCTTTCAGACTGCCCTGAATCAACACGTTGGCGGCGGGAATGCCCTGCAACGTTAGCGAACCAGCACTCATCTGGAAGCTGGCCTCGTTGCCGAGCACCTTACCGGCTTCCGGTTTCCACGGCATCACACCGCCGTCAACCCGTTGTGCCTGTAACGGCCATTCACCCTGGTTACGGTTTAACGCCATCTGGCTCAGTTGCAGGCGGTCAGCTTGTAATGAAAGCGGCGCGCTCTTTTCGCTGAGGTTGAGTGTTCCCTGCTCAAGACGAATGCTGGCGAAATGGAGTGGGTTACTGAACTGGATAAGCCCAAGCCCGAGATTGACGCGTTTAGCCACCAGTGTTGCGGGCTGGCCTTTACGGCCGAAGGAGACATTGTTTAACAGCAGATGGCTGGGATCGGAAAAGTCATGCTCCATCTTACTGAGCGATAGCTGATAGTCACTGTCGGCACTGACCTGACGGCCAATCCAGCCTGCGCCCCACTGGGTTTGCAACAGCACATAGACGGTGACTATCACCAGCAGCAGCAGGAGCAGCAGGGTGAGTAATACTTTGCCGAAGAACTTCATCACATCCATCCCTATGAATTCTGGTAATGGATTGTTATGCCTGATTTATCGCCGTATCTCAACCTGTCCCGGCTTCGGGCGGAATTAAACCGCCCGGATCCGGGACAGAGAAAGGTTTATTTTTCCTGCGGGAAAACCAGATTCAGAATGATGGCAGTGATACCGCCTGCGGCAATACCGGAAGAGAGCAGCGTTTTCAGCCAGTCAGGGGCAAATTGTAAAATCAGCGGCTGCTGAGAAACGCCCAGACCGACAGCTAACGACAGCGCGATAATCATAATTGCACGGCGGTTCAGCGGCTCGCGTGACACAATGCGCACGCCTGAAGCGGCAATGGTCCCGAACATCACGATGGTGGCACCGCCGAGGACGGGCTCAGGAATATGCTGCACAAAGCCACTGACCGCCGGGAACAGACCGAGTACGATCAGCATTAACGACACGACAAAGCCGACATAGCGGCTGGCCACGCCAGTTAACTGGATCACGCCGTTATTCTGCCCGAAGCACGAATTGGGGAAGGTATTAAACAATGCCGAAACAAACGAGTTAAGGCCGTTGGCCAACACGCCGCCTTTCAGACGCTTCATATACAGCGGGCCGCTGACCGGTTGTTCGGAGACATCAGAAGTGGCGGTGATATCACCGATGGTTTCCAGCGAAGTCACCATAAATACCAGCATCAGTGGGATCAGCAAGTTCCAGTCGATGCCCAACCCATAATAAAACGGAGTAGGAATGGCGATCAGCGCGGTATTTGCCGGGGTCGTGTTTTCCGGCAGCATGCCCATCGCCCAGGCCAGCAGATAACCGACTGCCATCGCAATCACCAGCGATGCGACGCGCAGATAAGCGTTACGCTGGCGATTCAGCAGAATAATCACCGCCAGCACAGCACCTGCCAGCAGCAGATTTTTCGGTGCGCCAAAGGTGTGATCGTTCATCGCGGCAAACCCCCCACCGATGGAGGTCAGACCGACCTGGATCAACGACAGGCCGATAATCATCACGACAATACCGGAAACCAGCGGAGTAATAACACGACGCGCCAGATGCAGTACGCGTGACAGTGCCATCTCGGTGCAGGAGGCCAGCATCAGCGTGCCGAACAGGGCGGCCATCATCGTTGGGACGTCAGTGCCGCCGTTTTTCAATGCCAGACCACCCATAATCAGTGGTGTAACAAAGTTGAAGCTGGTGCCCTGAATCGACAACAGACCGGAACCCACCGGTCCCCAGGTTTTGATTTGCAGGATGGATGCCACGCCGGAAGCAAAGAGGGACATACTGATAATATGTTGCGTATCTTGCGCAGGCAGGCCAAGTGCCTGGCAAATCAGCAGTGCCGGCGTAATCACGGCAACAAACATCGCCAGCAGATGCTGACAGGCTGCAAACAGGGTTTGCGGTAACGGCGGACGATCTTCAAGGCGGTAAATCAGTTCGCTTTTGCCGGTAGCAACAGGGCTACGGTCGGCGGCAGCATCTTGGGTTTCAACGGACATCTTCAGGCTTCCCGGGGCAATAAAGTGGCGATTTTAATCTTCTTTTGCGTAAAAGCAATCGTTTGCCAACGCAGCGATCAGGTATCGAAAACATTCATGATCAGGCGTTGGTATAGCGTTCGGTTTCCGGTAGCCAGCGTTCAATCAGGGCGACCGCCTGCTCCGGATAGTGCTGGTGAATATGGCGTGCCACGCGCTGTACCTCGGGGATCATCGCCTGGTCACGCAGCAGGTCGGCCACTTTAAACTCGGCGTTACCGGTTTGACGCGTCCCGAGGAGCTCACCGGGGCCGCGAATTTCGAGATCGCACTGGGCAATGACAAACCCATCGTTGCTGTCGCGTAACACCTGTAAGCGCTTTTGAGCGGTTTTACTTAATGGGGCTTTGTACAGCAGTACACAATGAGAGGCGACAGCACCACGGCCTACGCGCCCGCGTAACTGGTGAAGCTGTGCAAGACCCAGGCGTTCAGGATTTTCAATAATCATCAGGCTGGCATTGGGAACGTCCACCCCAACCTCAATCACGGTAGTCGCAATCAGCAGGTGGATCTCACCCTGTTTAAACGCCAGCATGACGGCCTGTTTGTCCTGTGACTTCATACGGCCATGCACCAGCCCGATGTTCAGCTCAGGTAAGGCCAGCTTCAGTTCTTCCCAGGTGGCCTCGGCCGCCTGCGCTTCCAGCAACTCAGATTCTTCAATCAGCGTACAGACCCAGTAGGCCTGGCGACCTTCGCTGCCGCAGGCGCCTTTCACTCGCGCAATGATATCGGCACGGCGCGTGTCCGGGATGGCGACCGTTGTCACCGGCGTTCTGCCTGGCGGCAGTTCGTCAATGGTAGAGGTATCCAGATCGGCATAGGCGGTCATCGCCAGCGTTCGGGGGATGGGGGTGGCTGTCATGATCAACTGATGCGGATGGAAGCCCTGCTCCTCACCTTTTTCCCACAGCGCCAGACGCTGGTGGACGCCAAAGCGATGTTGTTCATCGATAATCACCAGCGCAAGGCCGTTAAACTGTACCTGTTCCTGGAAGATGGCGTGGGTACCGACAACCATTGACACCTGACCGCTGGCAATGGCTTCCTGTTGTGCGATGCGCGCCTTACCTTTCTGCTTTCCTGCCAGCCAACCCACTTCCAGCCCCAGTGGCGCAAACCACTGACGGAAATTATTCGCGTGCTGTTCGGCTAATAGCTCGGTCGGTGCCATCAGCGCCACCTGCTTGCCGTAAGCAATCACATTCAACGCAGCCAGTGCGGCGACCAGCGTTTTACCTGAGCCAACATCGCCCTGTACCAGGCGCATCATTGGATAATCGTGGGCAAGGTCAGTTTCGATCTCGCGTACCACCCGTGCCTGTGCATTGGTGGGTTTGAAAGGCAGCGCCGCCAGCAGTTTTTCACTCAGATTGTGGCGGGTTTCCATCGGCAGCGCATGATAACGCTGCGCTCCGGCACGCACCGCCAGCATGCTGAGGTTATGCGCCAGCAGTTCTTCCATAATCAAACGTCGCTGGGCCGGATGGGTACCGCTGTCGAGATCGGTCAGCGCCATATCGGGCGGCGGACGGTGCAGGGTACGTAACGCATTGGGCAGGCTGATTAACCCCCGGCTCAGTTCTGGCGGCAGCAGCTCAGCAATCGCACAGGTGTCCAGCAGAGTTAATGCCTGATCGGTCAGGTTACGTAGCGTTGCCTGCCGTATACCTTCGGTGGTGGAGTAAACCGGTGTCAGCGTTTCCTGAAGCTCAGTGACACTCTGATCGCCCTGCACCTTATATTCGGGATGGATGATTTCGGCGCCGCGTTGACCCCGTTTGATCTCACCGTAAGCGGTGACGCGCCGTCCGGTCGCGAGGCTGTTTTTCATTCCTGCATTGAAGTTAAAAAAGCGCAGGGTAAGCACACCACTGCCATCGCTGATCTGACAGGTCAGCATTCGACGGCGGCCAAATGAGATATCGCTATGCAGGACTTCACCTTCGACCGTGGCATAAATCCCCGGCAGCAGGTCGTTAATCGCATACAGTTGGGTGCGATCTTCATAGCGCATTGGCAGGTGTAACAGCAAGTCCTGCACGGTCAGCAGGCCCAGTTTGGCCAGTTTCGCCGTCTGGCTGGCACCCACGCCTGATAGCGTGTTAAGCGGCACTGCATCCAGCAGGCGGCCCTGCATTATTTACGCGCCCGGGACTGCATGGTAGCCCACCATTCCGGGTCGGCAACGACCTCACCCCGATCGTTGATTTCCGGATAGGGCAGCCCTTTATGCTTTGCCACGCGGGCCAGCACCGGATAGCCACCTTCAAACAGCAGCCGCTGCTGTTCACTGAATTCCAGCGTGCTCTCTGCGCGCAGATACATCCCGGCGTTTTGCCGCTGGCGCTGGGCTTCATAGAGGATCAATGCAGAGGCAACGGACACATTCAGTGACTGCACCATCCCAATCATCGGAATGATGATGTCCTGATCGGCGAGATCGAGTGCTTCCTGAGTGATGCCTGTTTTTTCCTGACCCATCAGAATGCAGGTCGGGCGGGTATAGTCGATTTCACGAAAATCGACGGCTTTATCGGAAAGGTTGGTTGCCAGAATCTGCATGTTCTGGTCTTTCAGATGGGTGACGGCGTCGGCGATGGTGCGGTGGGTTTTAACCTGCACCCAGCTGTTGCTCCCCGCGGCGGAAGAGACCATGGTGCGCATACGGCTACCCGGCCACACCGCGTGGACTTCATGTACGCCAACGGCATCAGCAGTACGGATTACCGCCGAAACGTTATGAGGTTTATGCACCTGCTCCATACACACTGTCAGATCGTGCTGACGGGCGGCAAGCATTGCGCGGATGCGGGCATAACGTTGAGCATTCATGCGAAGTAGACTCCCTAAAAATAAGTCATTCCGTCAGACCGGCGATCGGGGAGCAGGAAAAGACGGAGGTTTGCTCCGTCATTCCCTTAATTGCGGTTGCGGTGCACCTTGATCACATCCGGCATCACGCGAATTTTACGCATGATATTCGCCAGATGAACACGATCGCGCGCCGTCAGACGGATAAAGGCGCTGTACACACGACCATCTTTCTCTTCGGTGTTCAGGCTCTGAATATTGGAAGCGGCGGTATTGATCGCCGCAGTCAGATTGGCCAGTGCGCCCTGGTGGTTAAACATATCCACTTTAATTTCAGCCACAAACTCCTGCTCGGTGACCTTGTCCCACTCGACCGCCATGTATTTTTCGGGCTCTTTCTGATAGCCACGGATATTACGGCAGGATTCATGGTGCACGACCAAACCTTTGCCTGGACTGACGTGAGCAACAATCGGGTCGCCGGGGATCGGACGGCAGCACTTGGCAAACGTGATCAAAACACCGTCAGCCCCTTTGATCGGCAGCTTGCTACGCGTACCGCTGGTTGTTGATGTGCTGGTGGCCGGAGCATTTTGGTCGCTCTGTTGCAGGTTTTTCGCCACGACCACACTCATTGCGTTACCCAGACCGATTTCAGCCAGCAGGTCGTCAAGTGACGCCATCTTCATGCGCTCCAGCTCATGCTGGACGTTAGCTTCAGGGATCTCTGCCAGTTTACGGCTGCCACCCAGCGCATGATTAAGCAGACGACGGCCGAGGCTGACGGAGTCATCACGCTTAAGGTTTTTCAGCAACTGACGGATTTTGGCGCGTGCTTTGGAGCTGACGACAAAGTTCAGCCAGGCGGCGTTCGGACGGGCGCCTGGTGCAGTAATGATTTCCACGGTCTGGCCGCTGGTCAGCGACTGCGACAGGGGGTAAGGCTGGCGGTCTACGCGTGCACCGACGCAGGCATGGCCAATGTCGGTGTGAACGGCGTAGGCAAAGTCAACCGGTGTGGCACCCGCCGGCAATTCGACAATACGCCCTTCTGGGGTGAAAACGTAAATCTCATCCGGGAACAGATCGGATTTCACGCTCTCGATAAATTCAAAGGAGCTACCGGCACTTTGTTGCAGTTCCAGCAGGCTCTGCAACCAACGCTGTGCGCGGATTTGTGCGGTAGTGCTGCTTTCGCCCTGTTCTTTATAAGCCCAGTGCGCCGCGACCCCCATCTCTGCCATCTGATCCATATCTTCAGTACGGATCTGCACTTCAACCGGGACGCCGTGAGGACCGATCATTGAGGTGTGCAGGGATTGATAGCCGTTGGCTTTAGGAATGGCGATGTAGTCTTTTACCCGGCCTGGGCGCGGTTTATATAAACTGTGCATCTGGCCCAGCACGCGGTAGCAGGTATCCACATCACGCACGATCACCCGGAAAGCGTAGATATCCATAATCGAATGGAACCGTTGCTCTTTCAGGTGCATTTTGCAGTAGATAGAATAGAGATGCTTTTCGCGACCGCTGACGCGGCGGGTAATTCCCGCTTCTTCGAGGCGGCCGTCAATTTCAGAGAGGATTTTCTGAATCATCTCTTTACGGTTGCCACGTGCGGCTTTCACCACCTCTTTAATCACGCGATAGCGGTTCGGATACAGGGCTTCGAAGCCCAGTTCTTCCAGCTCGGTTTTCAGGTGGTGTATACCCAGGCGGTGTGCCAGTGGGCTATAAATTTCGAGTGTTTCTTGCGCAATACGGCGTTTTTTATCCGGACGCAGCGCACCCAGGGTGCGCATATTATGCGTGCGGTCGGCCAGCTTGATCAAAATGACGCGGATATCTTGCACCATCGCCATGATCATCTTGCGGAAGTTTTCAGCCTGCGCTTCTTTTTTGTCGCGGAACTTCAGTTTATCGAGCTTAGAAACCCCTTCTACCAGTTCAGCAACGGTCTGACCGAACAGCTGTTCCATATCCTGGTAAGTGGCGGGGGTGTCTTCGATAACATCGTGCAGAAGTGCGGCCATCAGTGTTTCATGGTCGAGCTTCATTTCAGCGAGGATGCAGGCTACGGCGACCGGGTGGGTGATATAAGGCTCACCGCTGGAGCGTGTCTGTCCCTCGTGAGCATCACGTGCGACAAGATAAGCTTGCTTGAGGCGCTTAATTTGCTCCTCAGGCAAGTATTTTTCAATCAGCTGATTGAGGCTTTCAAACAGATACAAGGCGGGCCTTCAAAGCGAATTAACGACGACCTTCAGCGATAGCGGTAACAGCCTGCAATTCAGCGGCTTCCTGCTCTTGCTGCTCCTGGCGATCGCGAACGTCGAGGATCTGATTCGTGATCAGGCCTTCTTCGATTTCGCGCAGCGCGATAACGGTAGATTTGTCGTTCTCTTCAGGAACCAGTGGGTCTTTACCACCAATCTGCATCTGACGTGCGCGACGTGCTGCTACCAGAACCAGGTCAAAACGGTTACCAATTTTTTCTACTGCGTCCTGTACGGTTACGCGTGCCATAAGTGTGATACTCCACGGGTGGTGACGAAATGACTGGGCATCATACTGAGTTGTCCTCAGTCTGCCAATAGTTTGCTGATTAAAGCATCATGACGGGCTTTTTGACGAGCCATACGCAGACGCTCTGCACGAATAATGTTTTTCAAATCGGACAAGGCCAGATCGAAATCATCATTCACGATCAGGTAATCGTACTCTGCGTAATGGCTCATTTCGGCAACAGCCTGCGCCATACGCTTGGTAATCACTTCTTCGCTGTCCTGGCCGCGGCCACGCAGGCGGCGGTCCAGTTCGTCTTTCGACGGTGGCAGCACAAAAATGCTGCGGGCTGCCGGCATTTTCTCGCGAATCTGTTTTGCACCCTGCCAGTCAATATCAAGAAACACATCAACGCCAGTCGACAACACTTGTTCAATCGCTTTACGCGATGTTCCATAGTAATTGCCGAACACTTCAGCATGTTCGAGGAACGCATCTTCGCTGATCATGGTGCGGAATTCGTCGTGATTGACGAAGTAATAGTGCTCACCGTGATTTTCACCCGGCCGTACCCCACGTGTGGTGTGGGAAACAGATACCTGAGTATCGTACAGCGGTTGCGTTTTCAACAACGCCTGAATCAGACTGGATTTACCCGCGCCGCTGGGGGCGGAAACAATAAAAAGTGTACCTTGAGCCATGATTATTCTTGATATGCCAATAAAGCGGAGTCTACTTCCTGCACAGTATACACAGGTGCAGCGCGTGATGCAGCGTTTAGGCCCTGTAATACGCCTTTTTCTGTCGAAATGGACAATGTTTCTCAAGTTTTTTGTCGTGTGATGTGCCCTGCAGCAGAAACCCCTGAAGCCAGCTTCCATCATTCTGCTTTCCCCCTCGCCAGTTCCCCTTTGCTGCGTTTTACTGCCGGGTATTCATTGAATGCGCAGGAGAAGCAGGGATGCACTATCTCATTTTACTGGTCTGGCTTTTTAGCCTCGGGGTTTCGGCAATGTGTCCGGTTTGGGCGCCCACACGCGCTGAGGAGGAGATCGCGGGTCTTGAAGCCCAACTCATTCAGTGGGATGACCTCTACCATCGTCAGGGGAAAAGCGTGGTGACCGATGAGCACTATGATGCTCTGCGCAGTAAGTTACAGCAGTGGCAACGTTGTTTTCATCCCACTCTCGAGCCTCACCCGCCAGTGCTGAAGACCGATGGCAAGGTGTCACATCCTGTCGCCCATGTCGGGGTCCGAAAACTGTCCCGTAAGGATGATGTAGCCCACTGGATGATGAACAGGCGAGAGCTCTGGGTACAACCGAAGATTGATGGAGTGGCTGTTACGCTGATCTATCGTCAGGGAAAACTGGTAAAGATGATCAGTCGTGGTAACGGCCTGTCAGGCGAAGACTGGACGACAAAAGCTGCGTTGATTAGCGATATTCCCCTTACGATTCCGTTGTTGTCCAGGCAGCAGATTTTTCAGGGCGAATTGTATCTCAAGATGACCGATCACCAGCAGGCTACTGATGGGGGAAAAAATGCCCGTTCAATTGTTGCCGGTGCATTAATGGCGAAAACACCTGCCGAAGTGCTGCCGCATATCGGTCTGTTTGTCTGGGCATGGCCAGACGGACCGGAAAACTTAACACAGCGCCTGTTGGCTCTGCGTCAGGCGGGTTTTCCCGATGTCAGTGAATGGACGCACAGAGTGACTGGCGCAGACGAAGTCGAAAGCTGGCGTGAGCGCTGGTTCCATCAGCCGTTGTCCTTTGTTACCGATGGTGTTGTGGTACATAGCCTCCCATCGGAACAGGGATGGAACTGGATCCCTGGCCAGGGGAACTGGGCGGTGGCCTGGAAATATCCCCCACCGCAAGCGACCAGCGAAGTCCGTTCCGTGGCGTTTTCTGTTGGCCGTACGGGAAAAACGAATGTGGTGCTTATTCTGCAACCAGTACAGCTGGATGACAAACGCATCAGTCGGGTGAATGTTGGCTCAGTGTCACGCTGGCGGAAATGGAATGTGATCGCCGGAGACCACGTCAGTATTGATCTTGCGGGTCAGGGGATCCCGCGTCTGAATGAGGTACTGTGGCGGGTGGCGCAGCGAGATTATCCTCAGTTTCCCGATGCGGCATCTTTCAGTCATCTTAGTTGCCTTCATCTGACACCAGAATGTCGGCAGCAGTTCCTGGCACGGCTGGAGTGGCTGAGCAGTAAGTCTGCGCTTAACCTGACGGGTATGGGGCGCCAGAACTGGCAGCAGTTGCTTCAGTCGGGCTATCTGACACACTTGTTTTCATGGCTGGCACTGTCGCAGGAACAGTTAAAGGTTGTTCCTGGAATCGGAGAGGCGAGATCACATCTTTTCTGGCAGCAATTTCGCTTAAGTCGACAGCGGCCTTTCAAGCGTTGGGTCAGGGCATTAGGTGTTCCGATCCCTGAGAAGGCCATGAATGCACTGGTGGATGATAGCTGGTCGCAGCTATTGTCACGCACGGTAGAGGAGTGGCAGACGTTACCCGGTATTGGTGACGGGCTGGCGCAAAAGATTATCAATTTCCTGCAACATCAGGAGGTGCGGCAGCTTATCCATTGGTTGGAGGAGCCGGCCGCCCTGGCTGTATCATCAGATTAATGGTCATCGTGCGGGTAATTGAATACAGGCAAGCCCAGTTTGAAACGAAGCGCCAACAAACGAGCGATGAATCCGGCTAGCAGCGTAATGATAATGACAGTTTCCGTGGGCAGCGCGGTTTTTAGCAAAAGAATATAGACCCAGCCCGAGGCGAAGGCGATGCCAGCATAAAGCTCTTTCTGGAAAACCAGGGGGATCTGGTTGCAGAACATATCGCGGAGAACACCGCCAAACACACCCGTCACAACTGCGCTGATGGCTGCAATAATTCCAGCGTGCCCCATATCCAGCGCTACCTGCGCACCAATGATGGAAAAGACCACCAGGCCTAATGCATCAAGGACAAGAAAAACCTTACGAAGGTGGGGCATGAGGGGGGCTGCCAGCGTAGTGATGACGGCGGCGGCAGCAACAATCATGATGTATTCAGGATGTTTCACCCAACCGAGTGGGTAATGTCCTAGCAGCATATCGCGGACTGAACCCCCGCCAATCGCGGTGACAGACGCGATGATGATCACACCGAACATATCCATCTTGCGACGGCCAGCCGCCAGTGCGCCTGTCATGGCTTCCGCTGTAATACCGATGATATAAAGGACCGTGAGTAACATTGCCATCTCCTTAAAACCTGGCGGCAATCCTAAGGGGTTAGCGTCAAAACGGCGACTGAAATTTTCACAGGGGAAGCCTTGTCGTATGAGGCGGCTCAACGGGGGGCCACTAACGATGAATGCCGTAGCAAAACAATAAATGCGTGGAGATGAAATAGGAATGAGTGTAAATGGATGTTTTCAGAATGGAGTCTGTCTGATTTTATTGATTATTATTGTTTGATAAATAAGTCTCTCTGTGTTTGGTTTTACAGTTATATTTTATGATTTTTTTGTTCTAAAGTGTTCAGATTTTATTTATAAATATCCAGCTGGTTATAATTATCATCATTAATTTATGTTTTTTTTATTACAGGTAAGTCAATGCTTTGCTTTTATATGGTGCAAATTGCTTGCCATTCCGTACTGAGCGCATTTAAGATGTTTTGTGAAATTGTTAATGAACGGAATGTTTATTCAGGGCTGTGATGATAATCTACATGGAGGGAGTATGTCTAACCGGCACACAATAGCAATCTCTGATGACCACCCACATATCATATATTCGATAAAGATGCTGTTCGAAAATAGCGATTTGTTCGTTGTTTCAAACGAAACAATATGTGGGAAAAACTTATTGTCAGGTCTGGCTTCTAAACAAACGGACATAGTTATTACTGATTTTTCATTGAGTTCAGACCGTTCGACGATGGATGGGTTTGCCAAGCTTCGTGCTCTAAAAGGGCGGTTTCCTGATGTGAAGGTTGTCCTGCTTACCTCACAAAGTAATACAGCCATTCTGAGAAGTGCATGCGATTATGGCGTTAAGTCAATCGTTAGTAAATCTGACCCTGTAGAGGAAACGGTAATGGCTTGCCAACACGTCATGACCCAGCAAGGGTATTTCTTCTCTTCATCATGTAGCCATGTTAAGAATTATCTAGTAAAAGGAAAGGAAAAAGGAAGCCCTCTTACTCCTAAAGAGTTAGAGGTGATTAGACTATTCTCTTCTGGATACACGTTGTCAGAAATTGCAGTGCGCCAAAACAGAACCATCAGCACAATTTCCACTCAAAAGTATAATGCGATGCGTAGGCTGGGTGTCTCCTCTAACATTGAGCTGATACGCTATGCATACGCAAAAGGGTTAATCTAGTTTTTTGGTATCGTAAGGTAAAAATAGTATTTAGTTGGAAGGTTATTTCCATTTTTTCAGTTGTAGCGATTATTTCTAATGCGGTTGTTCTTATTTTTGGTAGCGACACCAAGACGAAAATGCCCCAGGTGATTAACTGTCATCACGAGGGGCATCATTGGGGCAGTATTACCCATGTGGGGCAAGTGGTATCTGTCGGACATTCAGTCCTTCTGTTCTGCAAGAGAACAGCACGCTCGAATCGTGAGAGACCAGGGCAAAGCCTGGTCTCTCGATGTGGGAAGCGTTATTTCCCGTCAGCAGCCTGTCTGACGACTTACAATTTTTCCCAGGCTTTTTTCAGTCCGGTTTCTTCATCGGGGTCGGCTCCCTGTGCCGAGGTTGCTTCTTCTTCCGTCAGCGATTCGCTATCAAAAGAGGGCATCGTTTCCTCAATCATCTGTTCATCAAATGCCGGATTCAGTGCCGGAGAAAGCGGAGAACTCATCAGGCTGTCTGGCATCGCAATATGTGGAACGGGCGCATCCTCAACAAATTGTGCCTCGTCTTCCTTCACTGTTCTGCTCAGGCCGACAATGATCAGGCCACACAGCGCAAAGAAGGCATAAAGCGTATTGCCCCCCAGAGGCTCCATTAGCAGGCCTACGACCAGTGGACCAATACTGGCGCCGACACCAAAGGCCATCAGCAGGCACGCTGCCAGTGAGACGCGTCTTTCCGGCTCAACCAGGTCATTCGCCAGAGCGACAGCCAGAGGATATAGCGAAAACTGCAGCATACTGACGATAAAACCCAGCCCCAGCAGCAGCGAGAAACTGATGTGTGGCAGGACTGCCAGGGGTAGCGCTGCAACAATCAGCACAATGGCATTTAGTCGCATCAGCAGGGTGCGGTTATAGCGATCAGACAACCAGCTGAGAGGAAACTGTGCGACCAGCCCGGCAAAAATAGCGATGGCCATAAACAGACCGGTTTGGCCTGTTGTCAGATCTTGCTGACTGGCATAAACCGGTGCCAGTCCATAAAAAGAGCCGACCAGCATGCCAATAGCGAGGGTGGTTGCGAGTACTTTAGGGATAGCACCGATAAAATACCGCAACTCCATCGGGGCTGGGGAAAGCTGGCGGGCGTGTGTCCGCGTGGTCAAGGCAATTGGCACCAGACAGAGTGAGAAACAGAGGGCGATTAACAGCAACGTGCTCAGACCCAGATCGGTTTGCAGCATCAGCACCACCTGCCCGAGCGACATGCCGAGGTAGGTCGCCACCATATAGCAGCCAAAGACTTTGCCACGCTGTTCAGATTCTGACTGGTCGTTAAGCCAGCTTTCCAGCACCATATATTGGCACATCATGCACAGACCGATGATCAACCGCAGCCCGACCCAGACCGGGATAAACCCGGTTAGCCCGTGGCACAGCACGGCCGCGGTAATAATACCGGCGCAGGAAACATAGGTACGAATATGGCCGACGCGGGCGATGAGAAAATGACCCACTTTGCCGCCGATCACCAGGCCGATGTAGTTCGCTGCAATAATGGCCCCGATCAGACCGCCGGAGACATGGGCCGATGTCAGACGCAGGGAAACATAGGTCGTCAGCAACCCGGAACCGAGCAGCATTAACAGCGTAGTGGTATAAAGCGGGAAAAACACGCCTAACGTCTTGTTCACTCTGCCTCCTGGGGAATATTGAACCGGTCCGTTGAGCGCCGTACGCCCCTAACACCGTGCGGGTGCCTTGTGATACTAGCAGTTTCAATCCTGAGGGCAAATCGGGCGGGTGAGGAAAGGGAACCAGTAGCGCAGAGGCTACTGGCTGGGATCAGTTCTTTTTCACAAACTCAGACTTCAATTTCATCGGGCCAAAGCCATCGATTTTGCAGTCAATATTGTGGTCACCTTCTACCAGGCGAATGCTTTTTACTTTGGTGCCAATCTTCAGCGGTGTTGAACTGCCTTTGACTTTAAGGTCTTTAATCACCGTGACGCTATCGCCATCTGCCAGCAGGTTGCCGTTGGCATCTTTAACAATCAGGGTGTCATCAGTCGCGGCGTCAGCGCCATCAGCCCACACGTGGCCACATTCCGGGCAGTTGAGCATCACGCCATCTTGCCAGCTATATTCTGAGTGACATTTTGGGCAAGGAGGTAACGTTTCCATGATAATCCTTAAGTAAATCCATAATAAAGTAAGGGGATAGTTTACCTTGTCGGAGACGTTCTTCCTATTGCTGTTTGGCCGAGGATTTTGATACCTGCACAGTATCTCGCAGAGAACGCAGCGGCTGCTGACCTGATACTCGATGCGTCAGATATTGTGGTTCTGAATAATATTCACTGTAAAATCGCTATGAAAGGAATCAATGTTTAACTTTAATCGCTGTCTAAAGGCCAGATGGATATAGTGATCATCGGGGAAATAAGTCTGCACAGCGAACAGGATTTCAGTTTTCACTGGATCTATCGTGAGCCGCTGTTGCTGGCGGCGGGAAAACAGCATAAAAAAGCCCTGTAAACAGGGCTTTTTTACACAGTGAGCATCGCATTACTCGATGTTCTGAATCTGTTCTCTCATCTGCTCAATCAGCACTTTCAGCTCAATGGCAGAAGCGGTGATATCAGCATTAATGGATTTTGATCCCAGTGTGTTCGACTCACGGTTGAACTCCTGCATCATAAAGTCGAGGCGGCGGCCGACCGCTTCCTTCTTCTTCAGGATGTTATAGGTTTCTTTCACATGGGCTTCCAGACGGTCCAGCTCTTCCGCGACGTCCACACGCTGCGCCAGCATTACCAGCTCTTGCTCCAGGCGATTATTTTCCAGCTGTACCTGCGCCTCTTCCAGGCGGGTAACCAGTCGTTCACGTTGCCATTTGAGTACTTCTGGCATATGCGTACGGACTTTGATCACTTCCGCGCTCACCCCTTCCAGACGCTGTTCAATCAGCGCTTTCAGAGCCGTGCCTTCGCTTTCACGCGCAATAATAAATTCGTCGATGGCAGCATCCAGCGCCTTCAGCAACTGGGCAGAAATCGCATCCAGATCCTGCTCTTCGGCTGACATCACGCCAGGCCAGCGCAGGATATCGACCGGATTGATTTCACCCTCGTCGCTCTGCATTTTGACCCAGTTGGCAGCCTGCACCAGCTGGATGGCCAGTTTTTCATTCAGTACCAGCGAACTTTGGGCACGCGGGTCAGCGTCGAAACGCAGGTTAACTTCGATTTTCCCACGGGTTAGACGATTACGAATGCGTTCACGAATTACCGGTTCCAGGCCACGAAACTGCTCTGGCAGACGAATATAGGTTTCAAGATAGCGCTGGTTGACGGAACGCAGCTCCCAGGCTGCGCTGCCCCATTCGCCTTTCGTTTCGCGTCGGGCATAAGCTGTCATGCTGCGGATCATTTTGCGTACCGTTATTAGGAAAAGATGCAGCGATTATAGCGATGCTGACGATGCCTTAACAGGCATTCGGTCAAATGGCCGTGTTTTGGCTGACGTTTTGTTGCCAGAAGCTTAAGATGCCGAAATAAGAAACATCACTCACTTCAGGAGCCACTATGATGCCGCGCGTATTCACATTTTCCCTTCTGGTACTGGCGCTGTCAGGCTGCACGACACCGTCACGGCCAGCCAGCCAGATGACCGCCCCGATCTGTACCGTGGGCGACGCCCTGACGCAAACTACCCTCTACTTCGGTCTGAATCGCCCGCAGGGTGCCGTTATCACCGAGGCAGAATGGCAGACGTTTGTTGATTCAGAAGTCACACCTCGCTTCAAAGCAGGGTTGACGGTCTTTGCGGCAAAAGGGCAGTGGCTGGGAAATGATGGAAAACTGGCGCGGGAAAACAGCAAGGCGCTGCTGCTGATCCATGCTCCGGATAAAGCCAGTGAACAGGGGATTGAGGCACTGCGTGCTATTTATAAACAGCGCTTTGCCCAAGATTCAGTGATGCGGGTGGATGCGGCGGCCTGTGTGGCGTTCTGACCTGTCTTTTAATCAAGAACACCCGGCGCGAATGCGCCGGGTGTAGAGATTACAGCACCAACCCGGCAAAGGCTGCAGAGAGCAAGCTGACCAGCGTGGAGCCGTAAATCAGCTTCAGGCCGTAGCGTGAAACCACATTCCCCTGTTGCTCATTCAACCCTTTTATCGCCCCGGCGACGATGCCGATAGAGGCAAAGTTCGCGAAGGAGACCAGGAACACCGACAGAATACCCAGTCCGCGCGGCGACAATTCTGCGGCGATTTTCTTCAGCTCAATCATGGCCACAAACTCGTTCGTTACCAGCTTTGTCGCCATAATACTGGCAGCCGGCAGAGCATCTGCGGTCGGGATGCCAATCAGCCACGCAAATGGCCAGAACACATAGCCAAGGATCTGCTGGAAGCTAATGCCGAAAACGGCTGAGAAAACGGCATTCACCGCTGCAATTAAGGCGATAAAGCCAATCAGCATGGCCAGAATTATCATCGCCACTTTAAAGCCAGCCAGAATGTATTCACCCAGCATTTCAAAGAAGCTCTGATCTTCGTGCAGCTTTTCCAGACGAATCTCCGGCTCATCGCCCACCGGTGTCGGGTTGATAATCGACAGGATGATAAAGGTACTGAACATGTTAAGGATCAGCGCCGCCACAACATAGCGTGGCTCAATCATCGACATATAGGCGCCAACAATCGACAGCGACACGGTGGACATCGCGGCCGCTGCCATTGAGTAGAGGCGACGTGGTGAAATCTCTGCCAGGATACCTTTATAGGCGATAAAGTTTTCCGACTGGCCGAGGATCAGCGTGCTGACGGCATTAAATGACTCCAGCTTACCCATACCGTTAACTTTAGAGAGAACGGTGCCAACGCCCCTGATCAACAGCGGCAGAATTTTAAGGTGCTGCAAAATCCCGATCAGGGCAGAGATAAAGACAATTGGGCAGAGCACGCCGAGGAAGATAAACGCCAGCCCCTGTGAACTCATCCCGCCGAAGACAAAATCGGTTCCCTGCGCTGCGTATTTCAGCAGAACCTCAAAGAAGCCTGAAAAGACGGTAACAACGGTCAGCCCACCAGAAGCGTGCAGGAAGAACCAGGCGAGGGCAGCTTCAATGACAACCAGTTGCAACAGCACGCGTGGGCGAATTTTTTTCCGGTCATTACTGAACAGTAACGCCAGGCAGCAGATAATGGCCAGGGCCAGAATAAAATGAAAAACAGAGGTCATACGCAGGTCCGGCATGAGGAATGATTGATGATGAGAGGCATTTAGCCATATTTCAGTTTGATTTACATCCAGCCGGGCGCTATCTGGCTGTTTTAGCGTTTAAATAGTCGTTATTTTCATAACAAACTGCGTTCAGTTTCGCCTGCGATAGGCAATCCATGGCGAAATCCGTATAATGCGCAGCCAATTATGTTTAGCTAGCCGGAGAGAAATTATGCGTCCATCAGGCCGTAGCGCACAACAGGTGCGCCCCGTCACCCTGACCCGTCATTACACCAAACATGCAGAAGGCTCTGTGCTGGTTGAATTCGGTGATACCAAAGTTCTGTGTACCGCCACCATTGATGAAGGCGTACCACGTTTTCTGAAAGGTCAGGGCCAGGGTTGGGTCACCGCCGAATACGGCATGCTGCCACGTGCCACCCACAGCCGTAATGCGCGTGAAGCGGCTAAAGGGAAGCAGGGCGGTCGTACCCTGGAAATCCAGCGTTTAATCGCCCGCTCGCTGCGTGCGGCAATTGATCTGAAGGCGCTGGGTGAATTCACCATTACCCTGGACTGTGACGTGTTACAGGCCGACGGTGGCACCCGTACTGCCTCCATCACCGGAGCTTGCGTGGCACTGGCTGATGCGCTGAACCATCTCGTCTCTATCGGTAAGCTGAAGACTAACCCGATGAAAGGCATGGTCGCCGCGATCTCTGTTGGCATCGTCAAGGGCGAAGCGCTGTGCGATCTGGAGTACGTTGAGGACTCTGCCGCCGAAACCGACATGAATGTGGTGATGACGGAAGACGGTCGCATGATTGAAGTGCAGGGCACCGCAGAAGGTGAACCGTTCACTCATGACGAACTGCTGAAGCTGTTGGAGCTGGCACGAGGCGGTATCGATACTCTGGTTGCAGCGCAAAAAGCGGCGCTGGCCAACTGATTTTTTCAGGCGACGATGAAGTCGCCTTTTTTATGCCCCCTATTTGAGGAAAACGACATGAAAGCCTGGCAGCGCCAATTTATCGAATTCGCCATCAACAAGCAGGTGCTGAAGTTTGGTGAGTTCACGCTGAAATCAGGGCGCAAAAGCCCTTATTTCTTTAACGCCGGTCTGTTCAATACCGGGCGTGATCTTGCCCTGCTGGGCCGTTTCTATGCCCAGGCACTGGTGGATTCGGGTATCGATTTCGATCTGGTCTTTGGCCCAGCCTATAAAGGCATCCCGATTGCGACCACGACGGTGGTAGCTCTGGCCGATCATCACGACCGTGATGTTCCTTACTGTTTTAACCGCAAAGAAGCCAAAACCCATGGCGAAGGTGGCACGCTGGTGGGCAGCCCGTTGCAGGGTAAAATCATGCTGGTGGATGATGTGATCACTGCAGGCACGGCTATTCGCGAATCGATGGAAATTATCGCGGCGCATCAGGCGACGCTGGCTGGCGTATTGATTTCCCTCGACCGTCAGGAACGCGGACGTGGCGAAATCTCAGCGATTCAGGAAGTGGAACGTGATTATGGATGTCAGGTGATTTCGATCATCACGCTAAAAGAACTGATTGCTTACTTGGAAGAACAGCCAGAAATGGCCGATCATCTGATTGCTGTACGTGCTTATCGCAGCGAGTTTGGTATCTGACAGGATGTCGTTGTGCGGGCCGACCCTCTTTCTGGTCGACCCGCAACATTACACGAGTTGTGCGGCCAGTAGTGGCCAGCGTACGTCGAAGTCGACGGTAGGGCGATAGCGGAATTCGGAACGAACAAACCGTGACAGCAATCCCTCGCAAAATGCCAGTAGCTGGCTGGCCAGCAGCGTTTCATCGGTAATAAACCCTTCACCTTCACGCATTTTCTTCTCACGCATCACCTGGCGCAGCTGCACCTCAATACGTTCAAAAAGCTGGTTTATACGCCCCTGTAAGCGATCCTGTTCGAACATCAGCGCATGGCCGGTCAGAATGCGCGTTAAACCCGGATTACGCTCACCAAAGCCCAGAATTAACTGAGTGATCATACGTAGGCGCGGAAGCGTCTCTTTTTCATCTTTCAGAATCAGATTGATGCGCGTAATCAGGCTGTCTTCAATAAATTCGATCAGGCTGTCAAACATCTTGGTTTTGCTGGGAAAATGCCGGTAAAGCGCTGCTTCAGAAACCCCTACATTCGCCGCCAGTTTGGCGGTGGTGATGCGCTGGCTGCCATCACCAGACTCCAGCATTTGCGCCAGCGCCTGTAGAATTTCTTCGCGGCGATTCCTTTTCGCACTCTTCTTTTCTACCATGTCTTAAAAGACCCCTGAAAACATCACCATAAAACGGGCAAAGGCCCACACAACGTCCGTGAACGCGTGGTCACGGCGAGTCAATTCAGATTATCGTTGTGCGGCCCGTGGAGAATTACTGGCGACCAGAATGGCCGAAACCACCTTCACCACGCACGCTGGTGTCAAAGTCGTTGACCAGATTGAACTCGGCCTGGACGACAGGCACGAAAACCATCTGCGCAATACGTTCGCCGGGTTCGATAGTAAAGGAGTCTTGCCCACGGTTCCAGACGGAAACCATCAGTTGACCCTGATAATCGGAATCGATCAAACCGACCAGGTTACCCAGAACGACGCCATGCTTATGCCCCAGCCCGGAACGCGGCAGGATCACGGCAGCCAGCTGTGGGTCAGCAATATGAATCGCTAAACCCGTTGGCACCAGCGTTGTTACACCAGGCTCAAGCACAAAGGCTTCATCCAGGCAGGCACGCAAATCAAGCCCGGCAGAACCTGACGTGGCGTAGGTTGGCAGGGGGAAGTCGGTGCCGACTCGCGCATCAAGAATCTTAACGTCGATTTTTTTCATCATAAAGGCTGACAATCTCGTCTAATAGCTGTTGGCCAAGGAGTGTCTTATCGCAGAGCGGTAAGGCTTTATCTCCCTCCTGCCAAAAAAGGTGAAGAGCATTGGTATCACTGTTGAAACCCTGCCCGGTTTTGGCTACATCATTGGCGCAGATCAAGTCCAGATTCTTGCGCGTCCGTTTTTGTTGTGCGTATTCTTCCACATTCTGGGTTTCAGCGGCAAATCCTACAACATACGGTCTGTCGTGCGGCATCGCTGCAACACCTGCCACAATATCGGGATTTTTTATCATTCGCAGGGTGATTTCTTCGCCCTGTTTTTTGATTTTTTCTTCCGCCACTGCCGCCGCCCTGTAGTCGGCTACTGCCGCACAACCAATAAAGATCTGTTGAGCGGCTGCCTGCGCCATCACTGCCTGCTGCATGTCCAGCGCCGAAGTGACATCAATACGATTAACGCCTGCCGGTGTCGGCAACGTAACCGGGCCCGCCACCAGCGTGACGCTGGCACCGCGTTGCGCCGCCGCCGCCGCAATAGCAAACCCCATCTTTCCTGAGCTGTGATTGCTGATAAAACGCACCGGATCGAGTGCTTCCCGGGTCGGGCCGGCGGTGATCATAATATTGAGATGTTGCAGATCGTTGACGGGAGCAGCCCAGTTTATCGCCAGGTCAACAATTGCCAGCGGGTCGAGCATACGCCCTGGGCCGATATCGCCACAGGCCTGGCTGCCGCTGTCAGGGCCCCAAACCAGCACTCCGCGTTGTGCCAGCAGTTGTACATTATGCTGGGTAGGCAGTGCGCGGTACATCTGCTGGTTCATTGCCGGGACAATTGCCACCGGTGCTGCCGTTGCGAGGCAAAGGGTCGTCACCAGGTCGTTCGCCATACCCGCGGCAACACGAGCGATCAGGTCCGCAGTTGCAGGGGCAAGGATGACCAGATCTGCCCATTTCCCCAATTCAATATGACCCATAGCGGCCTCAGCAGCCGGGTCGAGTAAATCGTCGGAAACCGGATAGCCAGATACAGCCTGCAAACTGAGTGGGGTGATAAAGGCTTTCGCTGCGTGAGTCATGACGACACGTACTTCTGCGCCACGGTCGCGTAACCTGCGTACCAGTTCAGGGGTTTTATAGGCAGCGATACCCCCACTGACGCCAAGAACAATACGTTTTCCGGTTAATCCCATCATGTTGCTGTTCGCCTTCTGTTTAGCCTGCCCGGTGCTCTCGCGCCGTAATCTGATTATTTTATCACACTCCGGCGGGCGGGTTAGCACCACACATTTTTTGCGAGCTGGCGCGTAAAGTCAGCACATCGCAATAGGAAACTACTGTATATAATGCCATGCTTTTTTATCTTCAGGAAGGAGAAACGGCAGATGGATGAGAACTGGATGGGGTTACCCCCGCGTGAAAAATTGTTGAAATGTGGCGCACAAACGCTGAGTGATGTTGAACTGCTGGCTATTTTCCTGCGCATCGGAACGCGTGGGGTCCACGTAATGACGCTGGCGCAGCGGTTGCTTGACGTATTTGGCTCGTTACACCAATTGATGACGGCACCCGCCGAAGATTTTCAGGCGATTCACGGTATCGGCATGGCAAAATATGCGCAACTCAATGCGGTGGCCGAACTCGCCCGGCGCTGCTTTACCTGCCAGCAGGCATTGGAAAACCGTGTTGTCAGCAGTGCTGAACAGATGCTGGATTTTCTTAACAGCTCACTGGCGCACCGGGAAAGGGAGATTTTCCAGGTGGTCTTTTTTGATAATCAGCATCGGGTCATTCATACCAGTGAAATGTTCAGTGGCACGCTCAACAGCGTTGAAGTGCACCCCCGTGAGATTATACGCGAAGCGCTAAAACGCAATGCAGCGGCGGTCATTCTGGCGCATAATCACCCATCCGGGCTGGCAGAACCCAGCCGCGCCGATCGTGATATAACGCAGCAAATTGTGCGTGCCTGTACCCTGATGAATATCCGGGTACTTGACCATATGGTGATCGGGCGGGGTGAGTATGTGTCTTTTGCTGAGCGGGGATGGCTATAATGAGTGGGCTGTTATTTAACCGTTTTACGATTTAGTTCAGGAATTACAGTGCATAAACCGGATGCTTCCTGTACAAAAAAGACAAATGTACGCGATCCTTAGGGATCTTTATCTGTTCGGGACTTGAGCGGTCGCGCTTCAGGGCGTATACTACGCCACCTTTGAGAATCTCGGGTTTGGCGTTTGAGCCTACTCAGCGGGTTCACATAGAACTCGCCTGGATGGGCTATAAGCCTGACGAGGCGGCCAGAACCTTATTTTTAAAGCTCGAGCTGATTTGATTTTTGGAGAATAGACATGTCACGAGTCTGCCAAGTAACTGGCAAGCGTCCGGTAACGGGTAACAACCGTTCCCACGCAATGAACGCGACGAAACGCCGTTTCCTGCCGAACCTGCACTCTCATCGTTTTTGGATTGAGAGCGAAAAGCGCTTCGTTACACTGCGCGTATCTGCCAATGGCATGCGCGTAATTGATAAAAAGGGTATTGATACGGTCTTGGCCGATCTCCGTGCCCGCGGTGAGAAGTACTAAGGTAAGGAACTGAAACATGGCTAAAGGTATTCGTGAGAAGATCAAGCTGGTTTCTTCTGCTGGTACAGGTCACTTCTATACCACCACGAAGAACAAACGTACTAAGCCGGAAAAATTGGAACTGAAGAAATTCGATCCAGTTGTCCGCCAGCACGTGATCTATAAAGAAGCTAAGATTAAGTAATTAATCTCAGTGGATGAAAAACCCGGCCCCGGCCGGGTTTTTTTGTTTCTGGGGTTTTCTGTATAGTACGCTGCAGTGTGAAAAATTGGCCAGGCGCTACGGAGGCGAGGCAATGCCAGAGTTACCAGAGGTCGAAACCAGTCGACGCGGGATCGAGCCACATCTTGTTGGAGCAACGATTCTGCATGCAGTGGTGCGTAATGCACGCCTTCGCTGGCCTGTTTCGCAAGAAATCCATGCTCTGAGTGACCAGCCCGTTCTGAGCGTCCAGCGCCGTGCTAAATATCTGCTGCTGGAACTGCCCACAGGCTGGATCATTGTGCATCTTGGAATGTCGGGCAGCCTGCGCGTATTGCCGGAAGACCTGCCTGCGGCAAAGCACGATCATGTTGATCTTGTCATGAGCAACGGTAAGGTTCTGCGTTATACCGATCCACGCCGCTTTGGTGCCTGGTTGTGGTGTCCTGACCTTGCCGCCAGCTCTGTGCTGTCGCATCTGGGGCCAGAGCCGCTTAGCGAGGATTTTTCAGCCGCATATCTGTTTGAAAAATCACGGGGTAAGCGTACAGCGGTCAAACCCTGGCTGATGGATAACAAAGTGGTGGTGGGCGTGGGAAATATCTACGCAAGTGAATCGCTGTTTGTGGCGGGGATCTTACCCGATCGTCCTGCAATGGACTTAACTGAAGCCGACACCGGGCTGCTGGTTGCCACCATCAAAGCGGTCCTGCTGCGTTCTATTGAGCAAGGTGGTACTACCTTACGCGACTTTCTACAAAGTGACGGTAAGCCCGGGTATTTTGCGCAGGAACTGCAGGTTTATGGCCGTGCGGGTGAACCTTGCCGACAGTGCGGCATGCCAATCGAGAGCAGTAAGCACGGGCAGCGCAGCACCTTTTTCTGCCGTCACTGCCAGCAGTAAGCCGCTCTTGCTCAGAGTTTCGCTTTCAGTGCCTCATACACCGGGGCAGGCAGGAACGCCTGGACTTCCCCTCCGTGGCGCGCCACCTCTTTCATCAGGGATGAAGAGATAAAGGACCAGGCTTCGGAAGGCATCAAAAATACGCTTTCCAGCGTGGGCATCAGGTGACGGTTCATATGCGCCAGTTGCAGTTCGTATTCAAAATCAGACACCGCCCGCAGGCCACGTACCAGCACATTGGCCTGCTGCGCTTTGGCAAAGTTAGCCATCAAGTCACTGAATCCCACCACTTCAACATTCGGCAGATGTGCCACCACTTCGCTTGCCAGCGCGACGCGTTCCTCCAGTGAGAACATAGGCTTCTTACTCGGGCTTGCCGCCACCGCCAGTATGATGTGATCAAACATCAGCGCGGCGCGGGTCACGATATCGAGGTGCCCGTTGGTCATTGGATCAAAGGTACCGGGGTAGATGGCTTTGGTGCTCATAGTCTGCCGTTCCTGGATGCGTGATTAAGAGCCCAGAGGGCCGTGTATTTATTGAAAGTATATTGTGCATTGACCACGGCCAGCAGCCAGCCCTGTTTACCATCAAGAAAACCCGCACGCAGTACCAGTGTCTTCAGAAAAGCGCCGATGGTATGGCCAAAAATAGCCGCGATACCGCAGCGTTTGCCTTGCTGATGGCGTTGTTTCGCCCAGGCTTCCGCATAGGCGAATTGTTTCCACTGGAATGCAGAGAAGTCCCGACAGGTCAGATGCAGCAGATCGCCGCGTAACGGTGTGGCTTTCGTTTGCGCCGTTTCCAGCGATTCATGTACCTGGTTATCGTTGTATTGATATTGACGGGGGTACAGGCGGGTGACTCGGTCAGGATACCAACCACTGTGACGCATAAAACGCCCCAGGAACAGGTTGCGCCGTGCAATGCTGTACACTGTGGAAGATGGCGGCTGTTCCAGCACCTTTTCAATGGTTTGTTTTAGTTCAGGAGTGACGCGCTCATCGCTGTCGATCATCAAAATCATCGGATGGCTGGCATAGCTCTGTGCCAGCTGGCGCTGTTTACCATATCCATGCCACTCCTCAGAGTGAAAGACCTTTGCGCCATGGCGGTTCGCAATGTCCGGGGTACCATCGCTGCTACCTGAGTCGAGCAGGATGATCTCATCTGCCCAACTGATTGACTCAAGACATTCTGGCAGCAGGTCTGCCGCATCTTTGGCAATAATCACTACCGACAGTGTCTGGCGTGAACGCATTTAATGATTCCGCTGTGGCAGATGAGGTTCAAGTAAATGTAGCAGACGTTGTAATGCACCCTGATTCTGGTGGAGCACATCAACGGCATGACGGCCGTAGTAAAGGCGGTAATCTTCATCCGTCAGCAGGGTACCAATCTCTTTATCCAGCGAGTCGGCATCGGTCACGGTGATCATGCCATCGGCCTGCTGCAGGCGTGCACAGATATCTTTAAAGTTAAAGATATGTGGCCCCATCAACACCGGAATGGCATGCGCAGCCGGTTCCAGCGGATTGTGGCCACCACGCTCAACCAGACTGCCACCGACAAAGGCGAGGTCGGCAATACCGTACAAAAGCATCAGTTCGCCCATCGTATCGCCAATGACGACCTGAGTACTGCCAGAGGGGATTTCACCGCTGCTGCGTAAGGTATAGCTGAACCCGGCTTTTTGGGTCAGTGCGCGTGCGGTATCGAAACGTTCCGGATGGCGTGGCACCAAAATCAGCAGCAGATTGGGGAAGCGTTCCAGTAGCTTACGATGCGCTTCCAGAATGATGCTCTCTTCGCCTTCATGGGTACTGGTCGCAATCCAGACCGGACGACGTGGTGCCCACTGACGGCGCAAGGTGATGGCACGTGCTGCCAACTCTGGTGTGACAGAAATATCAAATTTCAGGCTACCGGTAACCGAAAGCTGTGAGCGCTTGACGCCCAGACCGATAAAACGCTCGCCATCTTCCTGATTCTGCGCGGCAATCAGTGTGATGCGTTGTAGCAGGCGTTTCATGAATTTGCCGATCTTTGCATAACCCTTTGCTGAACGTTCCGACAGGCGCGCATTGGCGATGACCAGAGGGATTTTACGGGCATGCAGTTGAGTGATCATATTGGGCCATAGTTCGGTTTCCATAATGATCACCAGTCGCGGCCGAACGGTATCGAAGAAGCGATTCATTGCGCCTGGCAGGTCGTAGGGCAGGTAAACGTGATGAACATCTTTGCCAAATGCCGAGCTGGCGCGCTCCGATCCCGTCGGGGTCATGGTGGTGACGACAATCGGCAGGTCGGGATAGCGATGGCGCAACGCACGAACCAGAGGGATCGCCGCCAGTGTCTCACCGACCGATACGGAGTGCAGCAGAATACCCTCTGGCTTCACTTTCCCCGTGCAAAATCCATAACGTTCAGCCCAGCGTTTACGGTAGGCAGGAGCCTTTCGACCACGTAGCCAGAGGCGCAGCCAGATGAGAGGCTGAATGAGATACAGCAAGGCGGTATAAATGGTAATCATCACATTGTTTTCAGTTGAACAGAGACATATGCCCAGGGATAGCCGAAAAAAGAGAAACAATGCGGCATGTTAGCAGATAAGTGAGGCCTGCTCACACTACTTCATTGTAGGGAGCCTGCTGTCGTTAGCAGGCTTAACTTTTACGGAGGTTTTTGCGCCATAGCAGCAGGCGAGTCAGCCACAGGAGCAGTTGGTACCACTGCTTAATACCGCGTGCATTGCGTAGCATGCGGAGATGAGTCTGTGTACGCCAGATGTCGGCAATCATTGCCTGTTTTGCGGCCTGGTTTGGTTCACGCCGGATGGCATGACAAACACTTAGCGCTTCCCGGGTTATCTGCCAATGTAGAGGCCGATAAATTTTGACTTTGTCCTGATAGCGCTGATTAATTTTTTCCAGCAGATGGCAAATTTTCAAATAATGGCGTTGGTATATGACACCGGCTCTGCCAGTACGTCGGCGGTTGCTGACCGATTGCTGATGAATCAGATATCGGTACAGTGTCTTCTCGGTATAGCGCACGCGGCTTGCGTTCAACATAAATTCAGTCGTCCAGGGAATATCCTGGTGATGCAGTCCGGGGACAAACTGCAATCCGATTTGCCTGATTAATGATGATCGGTATATCCCTAGCCATACCACGTGAAGATAGCGGCGGGTTTTTAAAGCCCGGTTTAGCCACTCGCCACCATCCATGACATGGGTTGAGCGCCGCCGGTTCAGTGGGATAACGACCCGGCCTGTATCGGTAGGCGAGCTGACACGACAGGCATTGCACTGCACGGCATCAAGATCGTCAGAGAGTGCCAGCCTCATCAGGGTGCTGTAAAGTTCAGGGTCAAGAATATCGTCAGCGTCGGGAAAGGTGACATATTTTCCCTTCGCTATTTGCAACCCGGCGTTGCGAGCTCGTGAAACGCCGCCATTAGCTTGATGTATGACGTAGATATTCTCTGCTTGCATGGCATAAGCCTGTGCGCGAGCTCCTGAACCATCGGTCGAGCCATCATTCACCAAAATAATTTCCAGATCCTGCAATGTTTGCCCGAGCAATGAGGTCATAAAGGGATCAAATAACGGCCCCGCATTGTAGAGGGGAATAACAACGCTCAGCAATGGAGCGGTAGGCATAAGCAGAGTCCTTTCATTATAAAAACCTCATTCCGCTGAAATTTCAATTAGTTAGTAAATGCTAAATGATTTAGTGGATTTTTTTTAGCTTTAAGTGTGCAATTCATCACGTAATGTTGTCAGAGCAGGTCAGGGAGTCGTGGTTTCATCGGCAAAAGGTAGCCGACCCCACAGGTAAGGATGTGGGAGGAGATCGTTTCTAACGGAAGAGGAAGGGTTTCAGGCGAGTGACGTCCTGCAGGACAGAACTCCATAGACTTATGCACACAGTTTGTTAGCAGGTTGGTAATGAAGAATATTTTAATTATACGCCGTGACAATATTGGCGATCTGGTTTGTACCACCCCTTTGATTGAAGGGGTTAAAACGGCATATCCTGATGCGAATGTTTATTTGCTAATCAACACTGTCAGCCATGATGTGGTCAAAAACAATCCTTACATTAAGCATGTTTTTATTTACCGCAAGGCGAAACACAGAACTCAAAATGAGACGAAATTCGGTATTTATGTCGATCGGATAAAAATAATCTTACAGCTTCGCCGTATTTCGTTTGATGCGGTCATCCTGGCAAACCCAAGACCTTGTAAATACAGTCTGAGAATGGCAAAAATGATCGGGGCTAAAAATATCATTGGTGCGGCGAGCGGCGACCGTTCTATTACCATTCCCTTTAGTCGAGGAGACTTTCGTGGTAAGCATCAGGTTGAGCGTACCTTCAGTTATTTATCGGCCATAACCGACAAGCCAATCACTCTCCCTCCCGTTCGTATCTGGGTGACAGAGCAGGAGCGCAAACATGCCGCAGAGCGTCTGTATAATCTGCAGGCAGATAACGCCATCGGGCTGGCCGTGCATATCAGTAGCCGCAGTGAAAAACGCCGCTGGCCGCTTGAGCGCTATGTTGCCATTATTCAGCGATATTTACAGGAATATCAAGGAAGTGTACTGATTTTCTGGTCACCGCAGGGAACGCTGGCACCCGATGATATTGGCGATCGGCATCGCGCCGAACAGGTGAAAGCCGCCTGTAACAGTGACAGAGTCTCTCTGTTTCCTACAGGATCAATACGGGAACTGGTAGCTGCTTATGAACGATGCGAACATATTCTGTGCAGCGATGGCGGGCAGATGCATCTGGCGTCAGCCATGAACAAAAAACAGGTGGTTTTTTTTGGCGATACCAGCGTGGAGGAGTGGCATCCATGGTCGGGTGAATATAAAATTCTGCAAACGGAATCGGGTGATTGTATTGATGTTCCCGTCGAGGAAGTTTGGAAAAATATTCAGGCGCAGCATTAAAAAGACCGCGCACTGAATTAATCTATCATGCGAACGATGCTTATTATCTTTGTAATGATAAGTATCGGTCAATAATAATGTCGTAACTGAATTTATGGTACATTTCTTCACATACAAGTGGGGGGGAATCCCATGCCTGACGCATTTTTTCTGCCAGAGAAGCGCTGGTTAACTCTGCCAGGAACGGTTGAAGCTCCCCTGTCATAATTTCAGATGCTCCCCCCGGGCAGGCGGTACTGACCACTGGCGTGTGGCAGATCAGAGCTTCAATAAGCACAGAAGGTAAGCCTTCGCTGTCGGAACTCAGAGCAACCATTTTGGCTCCTTTGATCACCGGGAGAGGATTTTTGATAAACCCGGCGAAAATCACTTTATCCTGTAAGTTTAGCGTCAGAACCTTATGCTGAATGATGCGAGTAACGGCCTCTTCTCCTTGCCCCACAATCACCAGCTTGCAGGGTAAATTGGCAAGCGAGAAGGCTTCTAATAAGCGGTCATGGCGTTTCACCTCATGAAAACGGCCAACATGCGCAATATAGTTTTCCCGGGCGTAAGGATTACTCTGCGCTGCGCGGGCGGTGATGTCCCCCAGATGGAACGGATTGTAAATCGTCATGACGGTCTGTGGCTTCAGGCCCACATTGCGGAGTAAATCCTCCCCTACAGCCTCTGACACGGAGATAATATTGCGGTTTTTATAAACTTTTTTTATTTTTCTGGCTTTCAGCCAGCGGCTGAAACCGGTTTTATTGCCCAGGTACGATCGGGAGAACATGCCATGAACACAGAACCACAGATTGCAAGTGCTGAGTAAGCTGGAACGCACCACAATACGATCGGTCTTGTGCAGGCTGCTGACAACTAGTGTGGGTTTACCGTACTGGCGGAAAAGTTCAGGCAATAACCGATCCACAGATGCCGCGCGCCTTTTCAGTTCACACAGTTTCCTGAATGGTCCTTTGCCGCCATTATCATGGTCGACGACATAATTTATTTCGTCGGGTATCTCATAATCAAGACGGTCACTTAATGACAGTAACGTCACCGTATGACCGCGCTCCGCGATCCCTTTTGCCAGAGTGAGAGTCACATTCTCTGCACCGCCGCCGGGCAGCCCATCGATGATAAACAAAATATGGCTTTTCATTGAGCTAATACTCTTTGATAAAGGTCGATCAGTTGTGACGAAAGGCTTGTAGGGGTACAGGGCATGATCTTTTCACGCGCTGCGCGGCCCATGGGGGATTCCAGCGCCTCGCGGGGCAGTTGCTGAACCGCCGCCGTTAATGCCGGTACATCCAGGGCATCAGCCACAAAGCCATTAACCCCTTCCGCAATGAACTCAGCGCCCCCACATGTGACACTGGTGATCACCGGCAGACCACATGCCATCGCTTCAAGAATAACATTAGGGAAAGGGTCATACAGTGTGGGTAATAGCAGGGCATCCGCTGCCTGATAGAAAGGCAAAGTGTTTTTTTGTACACCCATAAAGCGAACACGCGACAAGCAGCCTAATGAGCTGGCCAGCGCCCGGTATGCTTTCTCATTTTTATCCCGACCAATCACAATCAGATAGCTTTCAGTGGGAGCAATCGCCCGTATTGCAGCTTCCAGTCCTTTTCTTTCAAAACCCGAGCCGACAAAAATCAGACAATGTGCCTGAAGGGGGAGTTGATATTGCTCACGTAATTGGCGCTTCAGTGCAATATCCGTGGGGCAGTATGCATCGTGGTCTATGGCGTTATAGATGACGGAAATTTTTTCGGGTGCAACATGAAATTGCTCAATGATTTCTCGTTTTATCATCTCTGCATTGCAGATAACGGCTTTTAATTCGGGCGCTGAGTACATGTCTGACTCTGCCTGCATCACATAACGGTGATAAGGATTGAGAAACAGCAGCGGGTGGCGCCACGAGGGAAGTATTCGGGCCCGTTGATGCAGCCAGTTGCGATGCACGCCATCCCCTGCACGATAGATATCGCACCCGGCTATACGTTCATGGCTTTGCACCAGATCGAACTTTTCACTTAACCATACTGTTCGGGCCGCTTTCGCAAAGCCTCGTTCACGACTGATTCTCCCCAGTTTCAGGGGATTGCATAAATGGATATGCCAGTCAGGATTATTCTCACCCTGCCATTCACGGGTGATTACATTCAATTCTAGATTCTGCTTTTCAAGTGCGAGTAGTGCACGCGAGATAAAGCGTTCGGCACCGCCATCCGGACGATATTTTTGGCGTACCAGGGCCAGACGAAACGGTTTCATATTAGCAATTCCCTTATTGCATTGAGCACTACTTCGACGGGGATTAAATCAAGGTAGCGTTCATCAGTTTTGGTATCGATATCATCCGGGTCCGGCAGCGGGCCATAGTCGCCTGCCCAGAGTGTTTTTCCCTGCGCCTGCCACGGATGCCAGAGTGTCAGTTTGCTGGGGCCGAAGAGGGCAACGCAGGGTGTGTTGAGTGCGGCCGCCATATGCATGGGAACGGAGTCTACCCCGAGGAAAAGCTGCGCGTGGTCAATCAGCGCGGCTAACTGGCGCAGAGTAAGCTGCCCGGCCAGAGAAATCACCCGTTCTTCAGGGCTGCTTGCCAGGATAGTGGCGACCATTTCCTGCTCTCGCTTGTCCGGGCCTGATGTGATCACCAGCGTGTAGCCATCGGCCTGCAATGCGCTTATCGTGGCGGCCATGTTGGCCTCTGTCCAGCATTTGAAAAACCATCGTGAGGTGGGCTGAACCACAATAAATTTACCCTGGACTGCCTGCTGACGTAATAAGCCTTCAACCTTTTGCCAGTCACCGGCGTTATAGCTCATGATGACCTGCGAGGACGCGACAAGATCGCCCAGCGGTGCCAGCAGCGAAAGATTCTGTTCGACGGTATGCAACTGCTCATGTCCGGCAATGGAGACGAGCCGGGTATGGCAAAAACGCCATAGCGCACCACGGCGTTTGGGAAAGTCGAAGCCAAGCCTGATTTTTGCACTGGTCCAGCGAGCGGCAAGGGCGCTGCGCCACTGATCTGCCAGATTGATAACCACGTCATATTGGCGGTCGCGAAGCTGCTGCAAAAGCTGCCATTCATGTTTGATATGCACCGCTGCGCCCAGTTTCTTCCACTGCCGGTCGATGGTGATCAGCCGGGAAATGGCTGGGTTGGCTGAAAGCATCTCTTTGGTTTCCTGGTATAGCAGTACATCAACGTCTGCCTGCGGCCAGTTTTGCTTAAGCGTATTGATAACCGGAGTGGTCAGAAGCATATCGCCATGATGGCGCAATTTTATCACCAAAATGCGTTTTGGCAGAGGAACAAGAGCTGAATTCATGATGCTTTGCTTTCCGGGAAACGGGAGGTGAATTCTAAAGGAGCAAGGCCGGTGTGGCTAGCGTTGCTCCGTTTTCTCTGCGCAGGCGTGCTGAAGGTACATTGACTGCAAAGTCATTTGCTCTGATGAAACGGGCTGCGTAACATAAGGTTAAAAGCTTAATTCAGGTTCCCCATTCATGGCTAAACCGGCGTTTATTATTACTATTGATACCGAGGGCGATAATCTGTGGGAAAATCACGATCGCATCTCGACCCAAAATACCCATTATCTACCGCGATTTCAGGCGCTGTGCGAAAAGTATGCCTTCAAGCCGGTATATCTTACTAACTATGAGATGGCGGTAGACCCTGACTATGTTGCCTTTGCGCGCGATGTCATTGCGCGTGGGGTCGGCGAAATTGGTATGCATCTTCACGCATGGAACAGTCCACCGGTTGAATCTCTGACGGACAACGACTGGCGACATAAGCCGTATTTGATTGAATACCCTGCCGGGCAGGTCCGCAGCAAAGTGGAGTTTATGACCCGTCTGCTGGAGGATACGTTCCAGACGAAGATGCTGAGTCATCGCGCCGGGCGCTGGGCCTTTAACGAATACTATGCCGCCCTGTTGATAGAGTATGGCTACGTGGTCGATTGCTCGGTAACGCCAAAAGTTAACTGGCAGTTTTCCCCGGGTAATCCGCAGGGAAATGGCGGCACAAATTACCGTGATTTTCCTTCCCATGCTTACTTTATTGATGAGAAAAACATCGCTCGTGCGGGGCAGTCGCCCCTGTTAGAAGTGCCGATGACCATTCAGTACAAACACTCTGGGTTGATGAATTCGCTAAAAAGCGGGTATGACCGCCTGCGCGGTAAGCAGCGTTCGCCCTCGGTACACTGGTTACGTCCTTCTGGCGGCAATGTTGAGATGATGAAGCGAGTTGCTCAGCAGTCGATGGGTGAGGGGCATGACTATGTGGAATTCATGCTGCACTCGTCCGAATTTATGCCTGGAGGCAGTCCGACATTTGCCACTGAAGAGCATATTGAACACCTGTATCAGGATCTGGAACAGCTGTTTAGCTGGCTGGCAGAACGTACGGTTGGAAAAACACTTGCAGAGTATTACCGGGATAAGACAGGCACAAAATGAGAGAGTCTAAAAAAGTAAAAATCGGCCTGTGTCATTTTATTCTTGGGCTGTTTAGCCGACAATCGCGCGCCAGTGAAGAGAAGCGTCAGGCTCTGGCCAGCGAACCGTTTACGCGTATTCTGGTCTATTCGACCACGGCGCTGGGGGATTATATGTTTAACTCCCCGGCGTTACGTGCCATTCGCTTACGCTATCCGACCGCCCACATTACGCTGGTCTCACACCCTAAATACGCCAGCTTGCTTACCCGGCGGGATTATTATGATGATGTGCTGTTCTGGAATAATAAAGTTAACAGTCTCAGGGCGTTACTGAAGCAGACAAAGCCGCTCCAGCCTCAGTTAGCAGTCCTGTTACATTCCCATATGCCTTACGACATCATGAGTGCAGCGCTATCTGGCTGTCAGTTTATTGTCCGAGATAATTATGCCAAGCCAGTGGGAAAGATGGCCCATTGGTTGGTGTATGGGCTGGACCATTATGATGACCATGTGATTGCCCGAAAAATGAAGTTGGTTTCGGCCCTAGGTTGTGCAACAGATAATGTCGATATGGCCTTACCCTGTGAGTACGTGCTGGCGGAGAAGCCCGCAGGAACACGGCGCATCGGTTTTCAACTGGGGGCATCAACGCGTATTCGCTGCTGGCCGCCGGAATATTATGCACAGCTGGCTAGCCGAATGGTCGCCAGCGATGCGAACCTCGACATTGTCCTGATAGGATCGACTGAAGAAACCCATCTTGCCGAGAGTTTGCTGGCTCAGGTCGACCCGGCTGTTGCTAAGAGGATTACCAGCTACGTCGGTAAAACGACGCTGCCGCAGCTTTTGGGGGTGATTGGCTCAATGGATCTTTTGGTTACCGGGGATACCGGGCCTTTCCATCTGGCGATTGCTTTGAAAGTCGCCACATTAAGCCTGTTTGCTACAGAAGACCCCCGCCGCAGCGGTCCCTATCAGGATCGTCAGATTCATCGGCAAATTTATCGACCGCTTACAGACCCCAGAGTTACCGATAGACATGAGCCGCTGCGGGCGGTTTCAACCGACGAGGTGTTTGCGCAGGTGAGCGAAATGCTGAATAGCTAAAGAGCAGGGCCAGCATGGGGCTACGGCTGGCATTCTGTTTACGGTTGAAAACCGGTCGGGTTTTTTTCCTGCCAGTTCCAAGTATCGCGCATCATCTGATCAAGTCCGCGCTGGGCTGTCCAGCCAAGCTTATCTTTGGCTAATTGCACATCGGCCCAGCACTCAGCAATATCCCCTGCGCGACGAGGCATAATCTGATAGGGCACTTGTCGTCCCGATACTTTCTCGAACGCTTTGAGCATCTGTAATACGGAATAGCCCACTCCCGTGCCTAAATTATAGGTCGTCACGCCCTGCTGCTGGTGGATATGCTCCAGTGCTTTCAGATGGCCTTCGGCCAGATCCATCACATGAATGTAGTCACGCACGCCAGTACCATCGACGGTGGGGTAGTCATCACCAAAAATCGCCAGCTGGTGTAATTTCCCACAGGCAACCTGTGAAATATAGGGCATCAGATTGTTAGGAATGCCATTAGGATCTTCACCTATCAACCCGGACTCATGCGCACCGACAGGATTAAAATACCGCAGGATGATGATAGAAAATTCAGGACAGGCTGTGCCGAAGTCACGCAGTACTTGTTCAACCATCAGCTTGGATGTTCCGTAGGGATTGGTGGTGCCTCCGGTGCGAGATTCTTCGCGAAGTGGTATCTCTTCCGGTGCACCATAGACTGTCGCGGAGGAGCTAAAAATAAAGTTTCTCACCCGTGCGGTACGCATTTCATCCAGCAGTACCAGCGTGCCGCTGACATTGTTTTGATAGTATTCCAGCGGCTTTCTCACCGACTCACCCACGGATTTGAGCCCGGCAAAATGGATAACGGTTGAAACGGCGTGCTGTGCAAAAATGTTTTTCAGGCAATCACGGTCGTTAATATCACCCTGATAAAATGTGACCCGCTGGCCGGTAAGCTGTGCCACACGCTCTAATGCGATGGGTGAAGCATTGACCAGGTTATCCAGAACCACCACCTTCTGGTGGTGCTTGAGCAGTGTCAGTACGGTATGTGAGCCGATGTATCCAGCGCCGCCAGTAACCAGAATTGCCATGCGTAAGTCCTCAGGGTTTTTAGTGTGTGGCTGAATCAGTTGTACTCGCCACGGGATGCTTCTTTGCTTCAGAACAGAGATAGAAAGGCATAAGTAGCACTAAAATCGTGACATACCGGTGATCGATTAACAATGTATCCGTACTACCATAAATCACGGTCGGGACAATCAATAACAGTGTTGTGCTGTAAGTACCGGTGAATCTGCGTGATGCCACGGCAGTACCAATGTAAAAGGCCAGTAGCGTAATCAAACCTAGCCATCCCCTTAAGGTGATAGCTTCAAGTAAATCATTGTGATAGTGGTTTTTAATCGATCGGATAGCTTCAGGATTGCCATTTTCATGCTTGAGAATGTACTGACGCGCCAGAGTGTCACGTCGGTCGGCGCTCTCCCCTAAAGGGCTGTTGCCGGTCGCGAAAAAACCGGCTTTCCACATGCTAAAACGTGCACCGAGCGAGGTGTTATCGTTATTATTCTTATATGCCTCATATTCAGTGGCCGAGTCCGCAATTCTGTCTATGGCTTTATTGATTTTAGGCAGGCTGAAAACGGCAGCGATAATCAGGATGGCTAACAGCATTGCACTGTTTCGTTTGGTAAAAAATTTTTCTTTATAGAGCAGGGCTAAGACCAGCAAAGGATACGTCAGCAGTACCGAGCGTGTTTGCGTCAACACCAGCATGTAGCAGGTGATGGCGATAATCCCAATGACTGAAAATGGCTTCATCCAGCCACGGATTTTTAAGACACCAAACGTGGTCGCCAGGGAAAGCACAATGAATACGTAGGCTGTCATTGTTGCTACAGTATTAATTTCTAATCGGGCATAGGGGGAGCTTATTTTTATAGCAAGAATGGTTGTATAGATAAAGCCAACAGTGACCCAGAAATAAGCACCAACCCACCCTTTACTGGAAATTTTATCTCGATGGAGAATAAGGTAAAATGTCGTAATGCTTCCCACAAATAATCGCTTTGCCGTCTCAGCATAATTTTCATCGATCCTGAAAAAGGTCACCGAAGGGTAAAGCCATGTTGAAAGCGCGAGTGAAAGGCTCAGTAACAGCGTCAGTAGTACAACGGTGAAACCGGCATTCCATTTAACGGGTGTTCTTTTAATAACTAAGTCGATTAATGCGATAAAAGCAGCAAGGTACAGCGCATTTCGGCAAATTGTTGATGCTGCAAGTGTTGCTGAAAGTGAAATACAACTGAGCCATAAAACTAGAATTGTTGTTTTGGATGAATTCATTTAATTTTTTTCTGATAAGATAGGTGGTTATTTATTTTTTTCGAAAGGTTGACAGGCTCGGCAATATTTTTATTGTGATTGTGAATTTTTTCCAGGTAATAAGAATATTCTGCAGTATTAATGTTTTTTTCAATAACATCAGCACAAATGATGGGATCAACCATCTTTGGACTGACCAAGGTATCGGTAACCGGATCATAGCTAAAGTAAGGTTTTTCAACCATATATCCAGATTTTGATTCATATTCTTCTGGTGCCATGGTTGGGGTGATACCGATTCCGGTAATCCCATTTTCAATCACTTCGCACTGACCATCGATAAGAGAGTAAATACAAGGAACCCCGTGATTGATGGCATCAGCACATGATAAGCCGTACGACTCTGATATTGACATACTCATATAAAAGTCAATAGATGTATAAAAATCTGTAAGACTTTGCTGGAAGCCCATGAAATCAACATAGGGCTCGATATTCAGTTTTTTTACTAAGGCTTTGAGGGCTTCTTCATTCGTGCCTTTGCCCGCAATCTTCAGTCGAGCGTTGATCCCTCTTTGACGTAGCTCTGCCACGGCCATAATGGAAACACCAATCCCCTTAAGAGAAACTAGGCGTGAGGCGATACCCAGCGTTACCCCTGTGCGGGAAGGGGGCTTTTTATCCGGCGATGGGGTAAATACGGCTTTGGTGAGCAAGTTGGGTATGATCTCAACCGGGGCCTTCAATGCGAAGCGCTGCTGCATGATGCGTTGAGATGCCTGACTAACGGCGATGGCACCGTCAATACTGCTAAAGAAAGTCATAATTTCGTCGTTGTTTGCGTATCGCCAGGATGCGCCATGATCGTAGTAAAACGATTTATAGTTGGCTGATTTCTTGAAACGACGTGGTACAAGGTCCCAAAAAACAACGACGTCAGGCTGTTGTCTGGCAATTTTCAGAGGCAGGATGCGCTTACGCAAAAACGAAGGGTATTTCAGGGAAAGCCCGCTGAAAATGCGGTTCACAAAGACGATATCTCTGCTTTTCAGCTCTTTGCTAATTTCATCAGCCACATGCTGGCTGATGCACAGGATGCAGTCCTCACCCTGTGTTTTACTGCGCATATATTCGATGAAGACTTTTTCAGCCCCGCCCATCTTTTCCAGATTAATAACATGGACGCGTTTCATAACTTATTTTCCTGCATCAGAGAAAAAACCTCATGAGATGAGATAGATGCCATCGAGTTATCGGCAGATTTTTTGGAGATCTGATTCTTCCCATATCCGCCAATCAACCCCGGATCGGTCGGGCCGTAAAGAGTAATGTTCGGACGGTCGAGCGCGGCAGTTAAGTGACTTAACCCGGTATCCACCGACACCACGGCACGAGCGCCGGCAAGCGTGCGGGCGACCTGTTCCAGCGTCAGCTTTGGCAGCACCTCGACAAAATCGAAGCCCTCTGCCAGCCGCAACGCGCGCTGATGCTCATGCTCTGCACCCCAGGGTAATTTAATCGTTAAACCTGAAGGCTGCATTAACTCGATCAGTTCGCGCCAGTGCGCTTCCGGCCAGTGCTTATTGTCGCGCGTGGTGGCGTGCAAAAACACCAGATACTGATTCGCATCGGAGGGGAGTGCCTGAGTAAAGTGCTGGGCGATAGCGTAATCGCCGATGGTTGTCGGGAGCGCATACCCCAGGCTTTTCGCAAACAGCTCGCGGGTGCGCTGAACGGCGTGCTGCTGTTTGCTGATTTCATGGCGTTTGTCATACCACCAACTGGCAAACGGCTCACGCGCGCTGCGGCTGTCCTGCCCATGTTTAACACCTTTCGCCAGACGTGTTACCAGCGCTGCGCTCTTAATCAGCCCTTGTGCATCAATGATCGCATCGTATTCGCGCGACTGAAGTGCACGTTTAAACACCACGCGTTCTTCGCGCGCCTGGCTGCCAAACCAGTGTTTGCGCCAGCGGCGGATGGCCACCGGTAATACCCGATCCACGGCCGGGTGCCAGGAAGGGATCTGAGCAAAACCCTCTTCCACTACCCAGTCAAAGCGAATCTCAGGGATAGCGCGCATGGCATCAGTCAGAGCAGGTAATGCGTGCAGTACATCCCCCATTGAGGATGTTTTAATAATCAAAACCCGCATTCAGACTCCATGCCGTGGGCAAAGCGTTGCCAGCTCAGTCATGACCCGCTCTGGCGTAATATCAATCAGGCTTTGGTGGTAACCTTCATCGGCATCACCTTTGCGAACTTTATGGTAACCCGTAATTAAACGGATCACGCGGGCTTTGCGGGACAGTGGTGGGGTAAAGTCCGGGCTGCTTGGCCCGTAGAGGGCGACCAGCGGGCGATCCAGAGCGGCAGCAATGTGCATCAGGCCTGAATCGTTACTGACCACGGCATCACAGGCCGCCAGCAAAATGACGGCTTGTTCCAGCTGGGTTTCTCCGGCCAGGTTACGGCAGTGCTGGCGTGCATCTTCTGCCAGAGCCGCCAGAATCTGCTGCCCGGTTTCATTGTCTTTGGCGGAACCAAACAGGACCACCTGGTAGCCCTGGTCGATCAGGCGTTGTGCCAGGGTAGCGTAGTGGTAATGTGGCCAGCGCTTAGCAGGGCCAAATTCCGCGCCAGGGCAGAACCCAATCATTGGGCGCCCGGAAGCAAGACCAAAGGCGCTGACGGTCGCGTGTTTTTCCGCTTCCTGTACCGCTAACTGCGGCCATAACAGTGGCTGTGGCAGATCGTCGGCGTGGTGGATACGTGCTTTATCGTACGCCAGCGCCACATAGCGCTGGACCATCAGTGGGAATGCGGTTTTATCCAGTCGACGCAGATCGTTCAGCAGCCCGTAACGCATCTCACCGCGCCAGCCTGTGCGGCGTGGGATAGCGGCAAAAAACGGAACGAGAGCGGATTTAAACGAGTTAGGCAGCACAAAGGCGCGGTCATAGCCGCTTGCCTTCAGCATTTTTCCCAGGCGGCGGCGTTCGGCTATCTCCAGAGCACCGTGGCCCAGTGGCATCGCCAGCGCCTCATTCACTTCCGGCATCCGTGACAATAACGGACGGCACCATGCAGGTGCCATCACATCAATAACGGCATCGGGGTGCTCGGCTTTGAGGCTGCGATAGAGACTTTGCGACATCATCATATCGCCGACCCACGATGGGCCGATAACCAGAATTTTCATTCCCGAACAGTGCCTCTTACGCTTTACGATTCAGCCAGGCCATATACTCTGCCACACCTTCAGCAACCGTTTTGAAAGGCTTGTCATATCCGGCGGCACGCAGCTTGGTCTGGTCTGCCAGGGTGAATGCCTGGTAGCGGCCTTTCAGTTTTTCCGGGAACGGGATGTACTCAACTTCACCGTCTTTGTGATATTTCAGCGCCGCATCAGCGACTTCCTGGAATGATTCGGCACGGCCAGTACCGCAATTGAAGATGCCGGACACGGCATTTTCCCAGAACCACAAGTTAACCGAGGCGACGTCTTCTACATAAATGAAGTCACGCTTGAAGCTATCGCTGCCCTCAAACAGTTTCGGGTTTTCACCGTTGTTCAACTGGGTGTTGAGGTGGAAAGCTACGCTTGCCATGCTGCCTTTATGCCCTTCGCGTGGACCATAGACGTTGAAATAGCGGAAACCACAGACCTGAGACTGTGCTTCAGGCAGGATCTCGCGCACGTAGTGGTCGAACAGCATTTTGGAGTAGCCGTAAACGTTCAGTGGTTCTTCGAACTGACGTTCTTCAATAAAATCGCTATTACGGCCGCCGTAGGTGGCAGCAGAAGAGGCGTACAGGAAGGGAACCTGATGTTCCAGACACCAGTGCAGCAGCTCTTTGGAGTATTGATAGTTATTATCCATCATGTACTTGCCATCCCACTCAGTTGTGGAAGAGCATGCGCCTTCATGGAATACCGCTTCAACATCACCGAAATCTTCATCCGCCAGGATGGAGATCAAGAAGTCTTCTTTGTCCATATAGTCGGCAATGTTCAGATCGGCCAGGTTGGCGAATTTGGTGCCGTCTTTCAGATTGTCTACCACCAGAATATCGGTGTGACCCTTATCATTCAGTGCCTTGATGATGTTGCTGCCAATCATTCCAGCGCCGCCAGTGACGATAATCATGAGCTTTAACCCTAAATGGTGGGGTGGAACAGGGGGTTCCACTCGCTAATGGCCCATATCATAACATCTCATCGCGAAGTCGACAGCCAGAGGCGGGGGGGGAGAGGGCGTGTCGGGGGTGTTTTCCGTGATTTATGTGGCAAAAAGCAGATTATTCCGCGTATATGAACAGCCATGTGCTTCACTTTCAGTTATCTGTATCGCAAAAAATCTAACTGGGAGGATAAAGGTGAATCAGAAATTCTATCAGCAGATTAATGAGCAGCTTATCAGCGCTGAAAGTGAGGGACTGTTTAAACGGGAGCGGCAAATCGTCAGCGCGCAGCAGGCGGCCATTATGCTGGCTGATGGCAGTGAAGTGCTGAACTTTTGCGCCAATAACTACCTGGGGCTGGCGAATCATCCCGCTCTGATTGCTGCCGCAAAAGCAGGTATGGACAGTCATGGGTTCGGTATGGCCTCCGTGCGCTTTATTTGTGGCACCCAGGACAGCCACCGGCAGCTGGAAGGGGCGCTCGCAGAGTTTCTCGGGATGGATGATGCCATTCTCTACTCTTCCTGCTTTGATGCCAACGGCGGTCTGTTTGAAACGCTGTTGGGGCCTGAAGATGCGGTGATTTCTGATGCGTTAAATCATGCCTCGATTATTGACGGTATTCGCCTGTGTAAAGCCCGGCGTTACCGTTATGCCAATAATGATATGACTGAACTGGCAGCCTGTTTGGAGCAGGCCCGTTCTGAAGGTGCCCGCCATATTCTGATCGCCACCGATGGTGTGTTTTCTATGGATGGGGTGATCGCAAACCTGGCAGGTATTTGCGATTTGGCAGATCGTTATCAGGCGCTGGTGATGGTTGATGACTCTCATGCTGTCGGATTTGTCGGGCACCTTGGACGAGGAAGTCATGAACACTGTGGCGTGATGGGGCGGGTTGATATTATTACCGGCACGTTAGGCAAAGCACTGGGTGGGGCTTCCGGTGGGTATACCGCCGCGAAAAAAGAGGTGGTTGAATGGCTGCGGCAGCGCTCGCGGCCTTATCTGTTTTCAAACTCACTGGCACCGTCCATTGTGGCGGCTTCCCGGCAGGTACTGACGATGCTGGCTGACGGACAGGGACTGCGTCAGCGGTTGTGGGAAAACGTCAGCTATTTTCGTACAGCTTTGAGCGCAGCAGGTTTTACGCTGGCCGGGGCCGACCACGCGATTATTCCGGTGATGCTGGGCGATGCGCGGCTGGCACAGACGTTTGCCGCCCGATTACAGCAGGAGGGGATTTATGTCACGGGTTTCTGTTATCCCGTTGTGCCTAAAGGTCAGGCACGCATTCGCACGCAAATCTCTGCGGCTCATACCCCGGCTCAGTTAGAACGTGCGGTCGCAGCCTTCCGCCGGGTGGGCCAGGAACTGCGTGTGATCCCCCAGGGAGAAACACCATGAAAGCATTAGCAAAACTGCACCCCCGGCCCGGCATCTGGATGATCGACGATGCGCCAATCCCGGAACCCGGCCATAACGATGTGCTGATCAAAATCCGCAAAACGGCGATCTGTGGCACCGATGTCCATATTTACAACTGGGATGCGTGGTCGCAAAAAACCATCCCGGTACCGATGATCACCGGCCATGAGTACGTGGGAGATGTGGTGGCCATTGGGCAGGAAGTCGCAGGTTTTAGCATCGGCGATCGTGTCTCCGGCGAGGGGCACATCACCTGCGGGCATTGCCGTAACTGCCGGGGTGGACGTACGCATCTGTGTCGGAATGCCGTAGGCGTGGGTGTTAACCGTCAGGGATGTTTTGCCGAGTATCTGGTGATCCCGGCGGTCAATGCGTTCAAAATTCCCGATAATATCTCTGATGATATGGCCGCTATTTTTGACCCCTTTGGCAATGCTGTGCACACCGCACTGTCATTCGATCTGGTTGGTGAGGATGTGCTGATTACCGGTGCTGGACCGATTGGCATCATGGCTGCGGCTATCTGCCGTCATGTTGGGGCGCGTTATGTGGTGATCACTGATGTGAATGAGTACCGTCTGGCACTGGCGCGTCAGATGGGAGTTACGCGAGCGGTGAATGTCAGCGAGGAAAACCTGTCGCAGGTGATGAATGATCTGGGGATGACGGAAGGATTCGATGTTGGCCTGGAAATGTCCGGTGTTCCTGCGGCGTTCAGTTCCATGCTGGAGGTGATGAATCACGGTGGGCGTATTGCCATGTTGGGTATTCCGCCGTCGTCAATGTCTATTGACTGGAATCAGGTGATTTTCAAGGGGCTGTTTATCAAAGGGATCTATGGGCGGGAGATGTTTGAAACCTGGTACAAAATGGCGGCATTGCTACAGTCTGGCCTGGACCTGACACCCGTGATCACCCACCACTATCCTGTTGAAGACTTTCAGCAGGGATTTGATGAGATGCGTAGTGGGCACTCCGGAAAGGTGATCCTGAACTGGTCGTAACTATTTTGGTGCGGGCAGACCTCAACAGAAGGTCTGCCCCTGTATGTGACTCCAGACTTATCTACTGAACTTCACTGACAGTTTATTCTTCAAATCCTGCAATAACGGACTGTTGCTGATGCTTTCGCTCACGACTTCCAGCGCCCGCGTTGCCGGTACTGGCACCACTTTCACACGACAAATATCCCCAGGGTGGAATGGGTTACGTGGCATGGATGGCTGAGATTTGCTGTCTGGTGGCAATGGCTTATTGTTCACGCGCTGCGGTTCGTTAAGCAACTGGCTCGGGCGCACCAGGGTGATATCAGCGGGCAAAGTGGGCAGCATCTGCTGTAATACCCTGACGGTTGCCGGATGGGGATGGCCAATCGCAATCGCTGAGCCATCACGCTGGGCCAGCCGCACTGCGCGGGTAAACTGTTTACGAATATCAGCTTCATTCTGGGTATCGTCCAAAAATACCCGGCGCTTGATCACTTTCACGCTGGTACCCGCTGCGGCGCGGGTCGACTGACTGTTACCGATGGTCATGCTGTCAAGGAAGTAGAAATTATAGTGATCGAGCACCTGCATCACTTTTTGCATCCCTGGCAGGCTGGAGGTCATCGCGCTGCCCATATGGTTGTTGAGACCAACGGCAAACGGGACATCCGCAGCGGCTTCACGGATAATGCGTGCGATCTCTTCCGCCGACATATCCGGACGCAGCGTATCTTTTTCCAGCGGCTGTTTACTGAGAGGGGCCATCGGCAGGTGGATCAGTACCTCGTGGCCACGCTGGTGGGCTTTAGTGGCCATTTCGCGTGCATGGGGAGCATTAGGCAGCACGGCGACTGAAATAGCCGCAGGCATCTGCAATACCTGATTTTCCTGAGCCGGCCGATAGCCAAAGTCATCAATGACAATCGAAAGCTTACCGGCGTAGACCGGACTGGATAACAGCAGTGCGACCAGCAGGCCGCTGAGTTTTCGAGGTTGAAACAAAACTATCTTCCTAACCACGGTTGTGGATTGACTGCTCGTCCCTGACGGCGGATTTCAAAATAGAGCGACGGCGTACCGCGGCCACCGCTGGTGCCGACCAGCGCGATAGGCTGACCTGCACGCACCTGGGTTCCGACGGTGACCAGCGCACTCTGATTGTAGCCATATAAACTCATGTCGCCTTTACCGTGCTCAACCACGACCACCAGGCCGTAGCCCTGAAGCCAGTCAGCCATTAATACACGGCCATCGGCAATCGCTTTGACTTCGGTGCCTTCAGGCGCATCAATCACCAGTCCTTTCCAGCGCAACTCACCCTGCAGCTGTTCGCCAAACCGGTGTTCAATATTGCCCCGTACCGGCCAAACGGCCCGCCCTGCGGGCTGACCCAGACCGCCAGTGCGCGACATCAGTGAGCGTTCACTGTCGGTCGGTTTGTAGGTGCTGCCTTTGCTTTTCGCCTGTGCTTCTCGCTGACGAACTTTTTCTGCCTCACGGGCTTCACGCTCTGCCCGGGCTTTGGCTTCCTGCTCGGCTTTGGCGATTTTGTCGCGCAGGCGGCTTTCGTTCTGCCGTAACTCAACGAGCTGTGCCTGATCTTTCTCCAGCGAAGATTCCAGCGTTGTCAGGGTTTTCTTGCGCGCCTGGCGAGCGCCTTCAAGCTTTTGCTGCTGGCTTTGTTGCTGGTCTAACAGTGATTTTTGCTGAGCTTGTTTATCGATCAGGCTGGTTTTTTGCGCCGACAGGTCGTTGCGGGTCTGCTTCAGCGCTTCGATTGATTTTTGCCGGGCGTCGTTGAGATAACCAAAGTAGGCCAGCATACGTTCACTGCGCTGGCTCTCTTCGCCACTCAGAACAAGCTGTAATCCGTTATGCTGCCCCTGACGAAATGCCGCATCCAGCTGTTGCGCAAGGATCGCTTCCTGCTGCTTTTGCTGTTGCTGAAGTTTGCTAATCGAGGCGGTGAGGTTGGTGATGTCTTTATTGAGCGTGGTCAGGCTGCCCTGCGTTTCACGCAGTTGACGGCTGGCCTGTGCAATAATTTTTTCCTGACTTTGTAGCTGGTCGAGCAACTGATTTCGTTGCTGTTTCTGCAACTGCACGCTTTTCTCTTTAGCGGCAATATCTTGTTGAATGGTTTGCAGTTGTGATTTGTTATCTTCGGCGGCCAGCGCGGAAAAAGAGAACAACAATGCGCCGGTGCAAAGCGCACTGACGGTCAGGGCGGACAAGCTTGCGCGTAACGGCTGAACAACAGCCGATGAATGACGCGGGGTCCTTGGATGTAACACTGTCGCTTTTTCCCTCATATCCGTGGATTATTCCACGATGAACAGCAGCTTACCAGCCATCTCTGAGTGGTTTTCTATTTCTGTCAGTAACAGGCCCGACCTTCTGCCTGTGGGAATAATTGCCCAGAAGCGGCTGAAACGAGCGCATAACGCAGCGCGACAGAAATCCCCATTGCGCAACATTTCACCGCTTAACTTCGCCGCAGTGTCATCACAGGATAGCCGTTTTCACTTAAGGCAACTTTTTTTTGTAAACTGGCGCAGAAATCATAACTCTGAAGGCCTTCTCGACTGTACATGACACTCCTGGCAGGTATACTCAGAAGCCTTATTTTTAGCTTATTAACCCTTTCGGGAGTTGTTACCCCTCATGCAAGATATTATGCAGTTCGCAGGCAATCACACAATTTTAGGTCTGGCGTGGGTTGTTTTGCTGGTTCTGGTGATCGTGACCACCGTTAAGGGCATGTTCTCCAAAGTAAAAGTGATTAGTCGTGGTGAAGCAACCCGTTTAATTAACAAAGAAGAAGCCGTGGTAGTGGACGTGCGTGGGCGCGATGATTACCGCAAGGGCCATATTTCTAACGCGATGAATGTACTGGCTGCAGATATTAAAAAAAGCAGCTTCGGCGAGCTTGAAAAATATAAAGCACAGCCAGTGATCGTCGTGTGTGCAACCGGGACTTCTGCATCTGAATCAGCCACCAAGCTGAATGCAGCAGGCTTCGAGCGGGTCTACGTGCTGAAAGATGGCGTGTCCGGCTGGAGTGGCGATAACCTGCCGCTGGTTCGCGGTAAATAAACTACAGGAGTTCTGGCATGACAAACGTTGAGATCTACACCAAAGCAACCTGTCCTTTCTGCCATCGTGCTAAAGCACTGCTGAGTCAGAAAGGGGTGACTTTTAAGGAAATCCCAATTGATGGGGATGCTTCCCTGCGTGAAGAAATGATAAAACGTAGCGGCCGGACGACTGTTCCACAGATTTTTATTGGTGCACAGCACATCGGCGGCTGCGACGATCTCTTTGCACTTGAAAGTCGTGACGGCCTTAGCCCGTTGTTAAAATAAGGAAAGGCTGCGCATTATGGCGCATATTGCCTGACTATTGCTGCAGCACAGTAACGGATTATTAACCTATAGGATTACGTACCATGTCAGAACAGAACAACACCGAGATGTCTTTCCAGATCCAACGTATCTACACTAAAGATATCTCTTTTGAAGCGCCAAACGCACCGCAGGTTTTCCAGAAAGAATGGGAACCGGAAGTTAAACTGGATCTCGACACTGCCTCCAGCCAACTGGCTGACGATGTGTATGAAGTCGTGCTGCGCGTGACGGTTACCGCAACTGTTGGCGAAGATTCCGCGTTCCTGTGCGAAGTACAGCAGGCAGGTATCTTCTCTATCGGTGGTATCGAAGGAAACCAGATGGCACATTGCCTGGGTGCATACTGCCCGAACATTCTGTTCCCGTATGCGCGTGAGTGCATCACCAGCCTGGTATCACGTGGCACCTTCCCGCAGCTGAATCTTGCTCCGGTTAACTTTGACGCGCTGTTTATGAACTACCTGCAGCAGTCAGAAGGTGCAGCGCCTCAGCAGGATGCTTAATGGATAGCCCTCATGCATCCATGAGCGTAATCGGTGCCGGCTCGTACGGCACCGCTTTGGCGATTACGATGGCCCGTAACGGCCACGAAGTGGTGTTGTGGGGCCATAATCCCCAGCATCAGGCGCAGTTGCAGGCTGACCGTTGTAATACCGCTTTCCTTCCTGATGTTCCTTTCCCGGATACCCTTCGCCTCGAAACCGACCTTGCCGCAGCAATATCCGCCAGCCGCGATCTGTTGGTAGTGGTTCCCAGCCATGTGTTTGGCGATGTGCTCAAGCAGATCAAGCCACACCTGCGTGCGGATTCTCGCCTGGTCTGGGCGACGAAAGGTCTGGAGAAAGAAACCGGGCGGTTGCTGCAAGATGTGGCGCGTGAGATCCTGGGCGATACCATTCCACTGGCTGTCATTTCAGGCCCGACTTTCGCCAAAGAGCTGGCAGCAGGTCTGCCTACGGCGATTGCACTGGCGGCAACAGACGTCGTGTTTGCTGATGATTTGCAGCAGCTATTGCACTGTGGCAAAAGCTTCCGCGTATATAATAATCCTGATTTTATCGGCGTGCAGCTGGGCGGAGCCGTGAAAAACGTCATCGCTATCGGTGCTGGCATGTCGGACGGTATTGGTTTTGGTGCCAATGCGCGTACCGCGTTGATTACCCGAGGCCTTGCTGAAATGAGCCGCCTGGGTGCTGCACTGGGTGCCGATCCCACCACCTTTATGGGCATGGCCGGGCTGGGCGATCTGGTGCTGACTTGTACCGATAACCAGTCGCGTAACCGTCGTTTTGGCATGATGCTGGGGCAGGGTGCTGATGTTGAAGGTGCACAGCAAACTATCGGCCAGGTCGTGGAAGGTTTCCGCAATACCAAAGAAGTGAAGGCGTTGGCCGCGCGTTATGGCGTGGAGATGCCGATCACCGAGCAAATTTATCAGGTGCTCTATTGCGGAAAAGATGCGCGCGAGGCAGCATTAAATCTGCTCGGCCGCACAAGGAAGGACGAAAACAGCGGGAGCTGAACTGAGCGTGTTGTAGCCTGTGGCGTCTGACCGGACGCCATTTTTAATGGGGAGAGAGCCATGCCGTGTGTAGAGCCTGAACTGATCTGGGATAACATTAAAACGGAAGCGCGTGCGCTGGCCGACTGTGAACCAATGCTGGCCAGTTTTTACCACGCCACTCTACTCAAACATGACGATCTGGGTAGCGCTCTGAGCTATATGCTGGCCAATAAGCTGGCAAACCCAATCATGCCAGCGATCGCCATCCGTGAAGTCATTCAGGATGCCTATCGTCAGGACCCCTCGATGATCATCTCTGCTGCCTGTGACATTCAGGCGGTACGTCAGCGCGACCCGGCGATCGACAAGTACTCGACGCCGCTTTTGTACCTGAAAGGCTTCCATGCGTTGCAGGCTTATCGTATTGGCCACTGGTTATGGAACGAAGGTCGTCGTGCACTGGCGGTTTACCTGCAAAACGAGGTGTCTGTTTCTTTTGCTGTCGATATTCATCCGGCAGCGAAAATTGGCCGTGGCATCATGCTCGACCACGCCACCGGGATCGTTGTCGGTGAGACGGCAGTCATTGAAGATGACGTATCGATCCTGCAGTCAGTCACCCTGGGCGGTACTGGCAAAACCAGTGGTGATCGTCATCCTAAGATCCGCGAAGGCGTGATGATCGGTGCGGGTGCCAAGATCCTCGGCAATATTGAAGTCGGGCGTGGAGCAAAAATTGGGGCGGGTTCTGTGGTGTTACAGCCCGTACCGCCGCATACCACTGCCGCTGGCGTGCCGGCACGTATTGTCGGCAAGCCGGGCAGCGATAAGCCGTCGATGGATATGGATCAGCATTTCAATGGCATGGTGCCAGGCTTCGAATTCGGCGACGGGATCTGACAGCGGGTCGGGCATGCCCGACCCCTACGTACAGCCATCACATTTCGCATGCCTCGCCCGGCTTAATTCCTCAGCAGTGCCCCTGCGTAATCCAGCTGCCGCCACGCTTCATACACGACTACTGACACTGCGTTCGAGAGATTCATGCTGCGGCTATCCGGCATCATTGGGATGCGGATTTTTTGCTGCGCAGGAAGTGCATCGAGAATGGTCGCGGGCAGGCCACGTGTTTCAGGTCCAAACAGCAGGTAATCCCCCGCCTGATAGCTGACAGCGCTGTGGGCAGGTGTTCCCTTGGTCGTTAGGGCAAACATGCGCTGTGGGGCTTCTGAGGCCGCAAATGCCGCATAGCTCTCATGATGGGTAATGGCGGTGAACTCATGATAATCCAGCCCGGCACGGCGTAGCCGTTTGTCATCCCAGGCGAAACCGAGCGGACCGATTAAGTGCAGTTTAAAGCCCGTATTGGCGCACAAACGAATGATATTGCCGGTGTTCGGCGGAATTTCGGGTTCAAATAAAACGATATTTAGCATGTTACGGCCCTCAGGAACGAGGGCCGAAGGATAGCAAATTATTCACGCTGAGTGGTATACAGCGGTAGCCAGAGTGTCAGACGCAATCCACCCAACGGGCTGTCGTCAGCTTTGACCCAGCCGCGATGCTGCTGAATAGCATTATCAACAATGGCCAGGCCCAAACCTGTGCCGCCGGATTCACGATCGCGTGCTTCATCAGTTCGATAGAACGGACGGAAAATCTGTTCGCGATCTTCCTGGCTGACACCAGGCCCATCATCATCCACATGCACGGTGATACCCTGTTTATCCACGGCAAAACTGACGGAAATCTTGCTGTGTGAATAGCGAAGCGCGTTGCGAACGATATTTTCCAACGCACTTTCGAGCGCGCTGGGATTCCCGTACAGAGGCCACGGACCGGGTGGATAAGGCACCTCCAGTGTTTTCCCCATCTGTTCCGCTTCGAAGCGTGCATCTTCCAGAACATCGGACCATAAGTGGTTAGCCTTAATGGCTTCACTGACCAGCGCATTGGTATGCTGAGTGCGTGATAACACCAACAGATCGTTGATCATGCCATCCAGACGCTGTGCCTCCATCTCAATCCGTCCCAGCTCTTTGCCTTCACCATGACGACGGCGCATCAACGCGGTCGCCAGCTGCAAGCGTGTCAACGGGGTGCGTAATTCGTGAGAGATATCGGACAGCAGCCGCTGCTGAGAGTTCATCATACGTTCCAGCGCACTGACCATCTGATTAAAACTGGCACCCGCGGCCAGAAACTCTTGCGGTCCGGATTCCAGTTCAGGCCGCTGACGCAGATTGCCCGCCGCAACATCATCGGCAGCATGTTTAAGCTTACGTGCGGGTTTCGCCAGGCTCCATGCCAGCCACAACAGCAGCGGTGAACTGATCAGCATCGTGACAATCAGCAGTAACAGCGGGCGGTCAAACAGCAGATTAATAAAATCGAGCTGCGAACTGCCTGCCGGACGGATCAGATACAGCTGATAGTTATCTTCTCCGTCGCGTATGGAAAATGGCCCGACCATCTCAAGTCGGCCATATTTTTTCTTCTGCGGATGATCGGCATTATCGGACTGGCCGATAAAGTTACGGATCACTTGCATTTCGTTATGCTGAGCGCCAATCACACGCCCTTCGCTGGTGACCAGCAGCAGGCGTTGACCGGGCGGAGCCCATTTATCGATGGCGCGGAATAGTCTGCGCCACCACATTAAGTCATTGGGCGGATCCTGACTCAGCTCCGCTTCAACGTGCTGCTCAATCATAATCCCCTGCCGTTGCTCATTATCCAGCAGCGGCGTCATCTGACGGGAATCGAGCTTGGGCAGCATTAACACCAGCATCAATACCAGTGCCAGAGTCAGCCAAAAAATGGCAAAGATGCGGGTGGTCAGGCTGGATATCATGTAGCAGACACCATCAGATATCCCCGGCCACGCAGCGTTTTAAACCACGGATGGCCGTCTCTGCGCTCCGGCAGCTTACGCCGCAGGTTAGAGATATGCATATCAATTGCCCGGTCAAACGGTGTCAGTCGCTTGCCGAGAACTTCCTGGCTGAGATGTTCACGGGATACGACCTGGCCCAAATGCTGTGCCAGCAGGTAGAGCAACGTGAATTCCGTTCCTGTTAAATCCAGCGTGACCTCATCGAAACTGGCTTCCTGACGACCCGGGTTCAGGCGCAGTAAATCCACTTCCAGCGTGGGTGAGCTGTTGTCGTGCTGTTGCTGCTGTTCACTCCAGTTAGAACGACGCAAAATGGCACGAATACGGGCAACCAGTTCGCGGTCGTTAAACGGTTTCGGCAGATAGTCATCTGCGCCCAGTTCGAGACCAAGGACACGGTCCAGTTCACTACCACGTGCGGTTAACATAATGACCGGCGTCTGGTGCTGCTGACGCAGTTCTTTCAGGGTATCGATACCGTTTTTCTTCGGCATCATCACATCAAGTAATAATAGATCGACAGTGCTGTCCAGTAGCGCCAGTGCCTGTTCGCCGTCACCGGCCACCAGGACATTGAATCCTTCCATTTCAAGCAATTCTTTCAGTAGCGAAGTCAATTCGCGGTCATCGTCAACCAACAGGATCTTATTCATTTTTTATTGCCCTCCGCAGGCAAAATACCGTGAACGAATGCGCTCAATCCATGACTTTACGTAGTTTTACACCCCCTGACGCATGTTTGCAGCAGGCACCGTAGACTCATTCTCGTTGAATCGAAATACGGAAACAAACCTGGGAGTAAACGATGCGCAAAGTTACCGCCGTCGTTGTTGTTCCGGCGCTGATGTTCACTCTCTCCGCCGCATGGGCTGACAACGTCGCGACGACTGACGAGATGCATCAGGATGACGGAGCAAACCGTACACTGAGGCAGGTTCCGCAGAGTCATATGTTTGATGGCATCAACCTCACTGAACAGCAGCGTCAGCAGCTACGAGATCTGATGCAGCAGGCACGACACGATCGTTCTCCTATAAGTATTAACGATTTAGAGCGACTGCACGAACTGATTATTGCAGATAAATTTGATGAAGCGGCCTACAAGGCTCAGGCGGAAAAAATTTCACAGGCAGAGGTAGCGCGCCAAATCGAGATGGCTCGGGTTCGCAACCAGATGTATCACCTGTTAACGCCTCAGCAGCAGGACGTTTTAGAACAGAAACATCAGCAGCGCTTTGATGAAATGCGCCGGCTAACGAACATGCAGCAGGCTTCACCGCTGCAGGCAGCAAGCAGTACCGGCAGTACCCAGTAACATAGTATCCCTGTTTTTCCTTGCCATAGACGTATCCCTGTCTTCCCCCCTCATGAAGAGGGGGTTTTTTTTCAGTGACTTACGTCACTATCCTTTCTGATTCAGCTACTTATAAAAGTTTAAAGCAGTTAGAACCAGTTGCAACCATCTGGAATGTGGTCGCGATGTGGTCACTCCTGGCATCACGAAATGACCTCACCCTCAAAACTCTATTAATAAAATGGCACTGCTGCTTAGTACGCCTTTTCAATGCCGCCGCGCAATGGGTTTAACGTCACCGCGTGCTGAAGGAAATCAGGGGAAAAGTGGGCGTATATCAGGGTTTGCTGAATCCCCGCGTGTCCCAGAATATCCCTCAATGTCACTATGTTGCCACCGTTGATCATAAAGTGGCTGGCGAACGTATGCCGGAGTACATGTGTTGCCTGGCCGCGCGGCAGGTCTGGTACTACCGTCCTCAGCTTGATCCGGAAGTTTTCATAATCAACTTTAAACAGCTTGCCGGTCGCTTTAGTCTTAATGAGTTTTTCCAGATCTTCAGAAATCGGCACAACCCGATTTTTTCCGTTTTTGGTCGCAACATAACTTACCCTTTGCATGCGCACTTGCATGGCCCCCAGGTTCGAAGCCTCACTCCATCTTGCACCTGTGCTAAGGCACAGCAGTGCCACCTTTCTTTCGTCACCATTCAGAACGGCCAGCAGGCGGTTTATCTGATCGGGCATTAAGAATGTGACCTCAGGGGCAACCTGCTTGAGAACTGGCAGTTTCTCTATGGGGTTCGGCTCTTTGTATTCCCCCATCTTAATTAACGTCTTAAACAGGCCGCTCAGGCGGTACATGTCACGATTAATAGTGGAAGCCGTTATCCCTTCATTCAGCCGCGTGATGCGCATTTGCTGAAGCTGCTTTGTTGTCAGAGCATTAGCCATCGGGTTGCCCAGGTGCGCCGCTGTCTTAAGAAGATGCCTCCTTTCGATAATCCCGGTTGGGATGGTTGAGCCATAAACTTCAAACCAGTCAGACACCAGATCGGTCAGCTTGCGCCTCTCCGCCTTCGGTGCGTGCCATTCTTCCCGTTTGCTTGCGGTCGCTATAATGTGCATCTCAAAGGCTCTCGCCTCTGACTTTCTGTCAAACTTCCGGCGGATGCGTTTTCCATCGCGTCCCACCGGTCTTATGTCCACTTCGTATCGACCATCATCAAGGGTTTTAATGCTCATTTGGTGAGCCTCCTGATGGATGGTGTTGCTGCTTCTTCATTCGCTGTGGTGCCGTGGCTTAAAAGCCAGGCTGAATGTAACCCTAACCAGCCCTGTCTGTTAATTGGGGTGATTCTGTTTTCTCTGGCCCACTGTGTGAGAGAGCCGGAGCTATTTGTCCGGCTGCCTCAGAAGTTTTGCCGATCATCAGCCACAGCGTGTATTTCTGAAATCGTTCGACCTCGAGGATTCGCTCAATGATGCTGATGCCAGCAGCTTTCCACTCTGTTTCATAGTTTCTAATTGAAGAAAGGCCTAAGCCTGCTATCTGAGCAAGTTCGCTCTGTGTTAGTCCTTCCGCCTTCCTGATGGCGCGTAATTTTTCCGCATAATTCCGTTTCATACTTCTTCCCCAAAGGTTAATTGATTAGCGAGGCTGCTTGATCGCAGCTGTAGCTATATCGCCCTCAGAGATTAACTCTTCAGCACCTTTTGGTGCTATTTGACCCGCTTCTGGTGCCGTCTGGTCAGTCATAAGCCATAGCGTGTACTTCATAAATTTAGGAAGGCCTATTACCCGCTCTATGATGGTTAGCCCTACTACCTGTCCTCCAGATTCATAATTTCTTATAGAACTTAGACTTATCCCCGTTTCACTAGCCATTGCTGCTTGGGTAAGCCCCTCTGCTTTTCGGATAAGTCTCAGCTTTTTGTGATAGCTGCTTGACATGATACGGAACTCCGTATTAAATCACCTCTGAGATACGGAATCCCGTATCAAGGTTTGTAAGTAAAGCCAGCCGCCGCTAGAAGCCGTAGGAAGCAGTTAGAAGCGGTTGGAACCCAACACAGGAGATTAACACGATGAGCGAAATTAGTGGTGTTTCCGAGGTTAAGAGCCTTATCGACGCTGTTACATACCAGCGCTTCGGAGAAATGATCGGCAAGCCGACCAGCGCTATCAAAGCGATGGCTGAAAGTAACAAACTGCCGTTGATCGAATGGCGGAACCCGGAAAACCCTACAGCGCGTGCCGGGGAGAAAATGGTCTATCTCCCTGAATTTAATCGTGCAATGCGGGATGCATATTACAGCCGACCGACCGAACAACGCGATGCCTGGTTGCTTTGGTTGGGACTTAATTAAGGTGGTGATGATGGCGCATCAGCTTGTTGAAGTGCATAAGCACCTTTCTTTGTATCGTGGATTCTCTATCTCACGTGCGCCACGGTCACCATTGTTCCCGCGTCACCGCTACATCGTGACAAAGGACGGCAACTATTTTGGTCAGGACTTCGCGCAGGCTGAGGCGATAAATATCATCGACCAGCTGTGTGCTGACCAGGAAAAGTGGCTCATTAAATTAACCGGGTTTATTCCTACTTCGGAAATTACAAATGTCACGACCACTGACGAGTGACGATATTATTTTTATTGTTTCATTGTGCGCAGTCGCTTACGGCGTAATTGAAAGTATCCAGTTAATGATCCGTGATTACTGCCGCAGGGCAAAAATGAAACGCACAGCAAAATAATCAAATTACGGAAATAGAATCATGCGCGAACAATACCGGACACTGGCGGATAACCTGCTAAATGCATTCCACCATAAAATTATGAATTTAAAAGCGGCTACGGCTATTGCGCCACATGTGCGTGAAACGTCTACCGCAGATCATGCATTTCGTCTGAGCGTAGGTCTTGAGGGTTTGCAGACAGTGGCGAACGCCGCTGGAGACAATGAGGCCTATGAAGAAGTTGAACGGCTGATCTCTAAAGTCAGCTGCGGTAACTACCCCATTCCGGGTAGCTGGTAATACTCCGGCGCTCAGCGCCGGGCCTATCCGAGGCATCATTCACAAGTGGTGCGCCTGATGGGAATTTAAAGGGGGAGGTTAAGTGAATACATATCTGTTCTTTGAGCGAATCCGGGGCAAGGGCCATGCAAGGGGCATGGCGCGTACTGAATTTGGTCGCGAGTTACAACGCAGTGTTAGAGAGGGGGAGGCTCGGAAAAAGCGGCAAAATAAAGCTTGGCAAGATGCGCTTCAAAATCTTCACTGTCATCCTTGATGTCAGCTGGTCGGCGGTCATAGAGGCTTAAAATTCTTTGTAGGTCGTTACTGGTTTGAGTTCTCTGATCAACTGACAAAGTTTTAAAAATGGTAAAGGTGAAATGACTAAGGGCGTGATGCTCTGCTCTGTAAGTGCGAATGTCAGCTTCAAGGTTCTCAATGCGAGCAAGTAGCTGTTTAGATTCGTGACTCATAGGTTGTCCTTCTGTGAGTGGTTGACAGGCCTGTATCCCTTCCACGGTAAGACAGGCTTGGAAAAAATATCACAGAACCATGTGCCGGACATGGTTAAAAATCGGCACTTATCCGAGGCATCATTCACGAGTGGTGCGCCTGATAAGCAACGATTAGAGGTGATGGTTATGCGGATTATTGCGGGAGGTATTGGGGCGGTTAACCCACACGCCGCGATAGCACGGCCTCACCTTGAGGCGTTTCACAAGAAAGTTGATGAAATGCGTGGCGGGAGCAAGATGGCACTGGCATTTAATAAGCTGAATATGGCAGAACGCAAAGTTGTTTTTGTGCTGGGTAACTCCCTTGCAACCCGTTCACCGCAGGTGATGGAAAAACTATCCGAAAAGCACGTTTCTTTAAATTATGACCAGCTAACGGCAAAAGAAAAATTAACCGTTATACGAGGTATGAAAGAAATAAAGAAACTGGCTAATAAAATTCCTTACAGCCCACCGGGTGAAGAGGAAGCCTTAAAAAATCCCCGGAACGTAACTTCAGCATCGCTGGAAGATTATCGCGCCGATGATGCCGAAATACCGCGCAGCAATGTAAATAACGCCGCCGGATTCTGATTTAAACCACAGCTGTGAAAACAGGCGCTTTATTTGCGTCGGGATTCTTATTGTCCATTTTCAGGAGACTACACATGAAAAATCTAGAAAGCCGTTTGATAGAAGCCAATGCAGAAGCTGCTATGGCTGCGCTGTTCACGAAGGCCAATGCCGAAGGTCAGAAGGCAAAAGTCCTCTCTGTTTCAATCCGCCTGAACGCCCTGGCTATCCATATCGCTAAAAAAGAACTTCCTATGTCAGACGTCGTTGCGCTGCTGATGAAAGAAGCCCTGCGTTTTGAGGGTGAGGCGGAGGCACTGCACTGATGGCTGACGCAATGGATTTAGAGCAGGAGCGCCAGGCGGAAACGCTGGCGCGTCAAATCAACAATGCGCGGCAGCTGCCGACGCAGCCCAGCGCGTTTTTCTGCGAAGAGTGCGGGGAGCCAATTCCTGAGGTTCGTCGCGCTGCCATTTTCGGCGTCACTACCTGCGTTTTCTGCCAGTCGCTTATTGAGCGCCGTGCAGCCCACCTAAAAGGCAGTAACCAATGAATAAAACCATTTTGAAATGGGTAGGTAGCAAGGTCAAAGTGATGACCGAGCTAAAAAAACATCTGCCAGCCGGTGATCGCCTTGTTGAGCCGTTTGCCGGTTCATGTGCAGTAATGATGAACACCGATTATCCGGCGTACCTCGTTGCGGATATCAACGCTGATCTGATTAACATGTATGTCCAGATTAAGCAGCATGAAAACGTCTTCATCGCGCTGGCCGCGAAGGTGTTTGCGCAGAATAAAACAGCCGAGTGTTACAAGGCTATCCGCGCCGAGTTCAATAACGAGCCAGCACTCACACTGCTGTATCGCGCTGTCTACTTCCTGTATCTGAACCGCCACGGTTATCGTGGTGTTTGCCGCTACAACCTCAGCGGTGGCTACAACACTCCGTTCGAACAAATCGCGAAACCATATTTTCCTGAAAACGAGATCCGCGCATTTGCTGAAAAGGCTGGCCGGGCTACGTTCGTTTGTGCCGGTTTCGCCGAAACCCTCGCTTTGGTCCGGGCCGGTGACGTGATCTACAGCGATTCACCATATGACGGCACTTTCTCCCAGTACCACACAGAGCGTTTTGGCCGCCCTGAACAGATTGAGCTTGCTGCGCATCTTGAACAGCTGCGTAGCCAGGGCTATCCGGTTGTGGTTTCGAATAGCGACACAGAGTTTACCCGCGAGGCGTATGCAGGTTTCAGCCTGAATAGCATTACCACGTTTCGCAGTGTTGGCGTTGCCGCCGGTGCCGGGAAGAAAGCGGCTGAGATATTGGCCGTAAGTCCTGGTGGGAAGATTTGCGATGCTTGCGGGCGTGCTGGCGGTGGTTTTTGCCCCGACTGCGGGCCGTGCTGCGGTGATGCAACCTATAACGCGATATTCGGGGTGCGGACGAGTGCCTGATCACACTCGCGGACGAGTAGCTCCATCCCCCCCACCTCCGTTCCCCGGTATGCTGCCAGAGCCTGCCGGGGCTTTCGCATGGAACGCACCGCGCCAATATAATTTTGAAGAGCTTGATCGCTCACCTTCCGTAATTCGTTACCGTAATCTGGACGGCGAAAAGCGCAGCATTTCCCTTTTTGATTATGACGGACAGAAAAAAACTGGGGATTCGGAGGTCCGTTTACTGCGCCGCCGTCTGGATTCGTTGCCGCAGTATATCCGCCGTTACTACGACCAGAAATTAAGCAACGTAGAGAAAAATCAGGGGAATAAGAAAGCGTCCAGCTGGTTGAAAAATACCTTTGGGCGCTTTGTTCTTCCTCGCATTGATGGCGTTAACGAAAAATACCTGCCGTTAGATACGCTGCCTATGAACCTCATGCATCTGCGTGATGATCTGCGCCGCATTCCGTGGGCGGGTAAGCGTGAACTGAAGAAACTGGCTTACCGCCTGGCTGACTGTCTTACTGCTGAATTTATGCGTGAGTCTGATCATCAGCTGTCACGACATGGTGATTACGAATTCGCGATCATCTCAGGTTATGGCCGGGCTGGTTGGCTTATTACCCATCTGAACATGACGGCTCCGGGCTGGCGTGCGTACTGCAAAGAGGAGCTGACGGCAGACGATGCATTGCGCTGTGTTGCCCGTATTGAGTCGTCAGCGTGGTGGCTGCGCCGCCTGCGCCGTTTGCATGACCAGTGGCGTGAGCATCTGATGATCGCAGCTGGCTACGTCCATAAAAAAGCAAAACCCTATTGCAGTGAGCCTTGTCTGAAGGAATGGCAGGCGCAGAAGAAAGCTAACCGCGAATACATCAACGCGATGGAGCTTGAGGATAAAGAAACCGGGGAACGGATATCGCTGGCTGACAAAGTTAATGGCAGCGTTGCTAATAAAAATATTCGTCGCGCTGAGCTGATGGCGCGTATGCGTGGGTTTGAAGACCTGGCGAAAGCTGACGGGCTGGTCGGGGAGTTCTATACCCTGACGGCCCCGTCAAAGTTCCATGCTATGCAGCAAAGCGGGCGACGGAATAATAAATACAACGGTGCGAGCCCTCGCGAAACGCAGCGTTATCTTTGCAACGTCTGGTCAAAAGTCCGCGCTAAATGGAAGCGTGAAGGTATTCGCACATTCGGTTTTCGTGTCACTGAACCTCACCATGATGGGACTCCGCACTGGCATGCGCTGCTGTTCTTCCGCCCGGAAGATGTGGATTATGCGCGTGCTATTTTCCGCAAATATGCGCTGAAAGTTGATGGTCATGAAAAGGGAGCTGAGGAAAATCGATTTATGTCTGTTCCGATCGACGAGGCTTTCGGATCGGCTACGGGCTATATCGCAAAATACATCTCTAAAAATATCGATGCGCATGGGATGGAAGACGAAACGGATGATGAAACCGGGGAACTTCTGACGGAGATGTCTGCACGCGTCAGCGCGTGGGCCTCGCGCTGGAACATCCGACAGTTCCAGCAGATCGGCGGTGCGCCGGTCACCGTTTACCGTGAGCTTGGCCGCTTGCGTGATCGCGACCTTTGGCTTTTCCCTGAAATAGTCCCCGCACAGGTTGCCGCCGGTGAATATGACTGGGCGGGTTATGTCACCGCTCAGGGTGGTCCTCTGGTTCCTCGCGATCTTCTCCGCGTGCGCCTCAATTATGAAGTGACTGAAAACGGTAATGACTACGGTGATGACGTCAGTCATGTAACGGGTGTTTACTCACCGTTTGATCCGGCATCGTCGGTGATTTTTACCCGTACCAACAGTTATCAGATAGTCCCGAAGGCGAAAGAAGAGGCCGTTGAGGCTGTTGCCGTGGGTGTTGACCTGGCTTTGTCAGGCGGCCCCGCCGCCCCTTGGAGTTCTGTCAATAACTGTACGCGGGAGCCGCGAAAGCTGAAAAAAATGGCCGTATCGAGCACGGTCAGAGGTGACCATGTGGTACCGCCAGCGGTGGTTACCGACGTCAATATTTGGGACGGCATTGATTTTGACAAAATGACACGTAAGCAACGCCGGGCGTTCAATGAAAATCTTGTGTCGCTGAGTAAAAAGCCTCGTTCGGCTGTTCAGGGCGTTGCTTCAGTCCCCCCGGGACGTGCGGCGGCGCTGGCGGATTTTGCTAAAAGTTGTGGTCTGAACATCACTGAGCTTGAGGCAACTAAGCTGGCGGCCGGTGAGATTTTAACGCTGAACGGTAAGCGCTGGCGGGCCCAGGCAGACGGCGCTATCAGAGATGCTGGCCGCAGTGATGAAGAGATTAAGAGCAGTTTAATGAGTCGTGTTTATAAGCTGGCGAATTCAGCAAGGCAGCAGGGCGGCCAAAAATGACCATGCTGGCCAGTTGTCCGGTGGTCAGAAATGACCGTACTGCAGTTATTTTTTAGGGGGGTGAATCATGGGTTATTTAGGGAGTAAGGCGGCCAGCGGCGCTTATCAGAAAATAATATCACTGATGCCGGTGCACGATACCTACGTTGAGACTCATTTAGGTGGTGGTGCCATTATGCTGAGGAAGCCGCCCGCAGCGCTTAACATTGGTTTTGATATTGACGTCATTACGATAGAGGCTTTTTGCCAGGGTAATCCTGATTTTCTTGATGGCCTGGCTGATGATCTTATGATTTCCGTGTCAGATGCGGTTACGGAATTAAATCAACTGGCTTATGGGGAGTTGGGGAAGGTGCTGATTTATGCAGACCCGCCATATCTTGCGGAGACGCGCACCAGTAACGCAAAGTATCGAAACGAATATACGCGGGCTGACCATGTGCAACTGCTGCAATGCCTGCGCCGAGTGCCAGCGAATGTTATGTTATCGGGATATCCTTCCGCGCTTTACGATGAAATGTTACCTGATTGGCATACAACAGAATTTCAGGTGATGACACGCGGTGGTGTCCGAACTGAAAAGCTTTGGATGAACTACGACCCCGCAGTTGTGCCGTTATTTTCTTCCGCTTTCGCGGGTGATGACTATGAAGACCGGAGGCGCATCAAGCGCAAAGCTGCACGGTGGCGTGAGAAGTTCAGGCTGTTGGCGCCGGGGGAAAGGCTTGCGGTATTGGCGGCATTGTCGGAGGTCGAATTAAACGGATAATTCCTAAAGTGGCGACGTTTTGCCGCCTCGTCTGTTGTTTTCTTGACCTGTCCACGCTTCGCAGATATACAGAAATCGAGTTCAACCCGCTTGGAGCGGACCCGATGAAAGTTTACGATACCAATTATCCCCCTGATACTTTTGGCCGCATTAAGATGGGGATGATCAAAGAGATGTACCTCAGCTATAACGGATATTCGAAGCCTGTAGGCGGTGACAGCCTGCGTATCAGCTGCACATATCAGGGTGTTGTAAGGGATGTGATCACAGTGAAAATCGTATCAGCTGCGGATAGCTCTGATGCACCGGAAACGGTGCTTATCAGGGTTGAGGGGCGTTTGGCTGATATGGGTAAGCTGACGGGCTGCGATAATGGCTGGTTCCATCGCGATCACCTTCCGCGCCTGCAAAGCTGATGAGTTGGCGCCAGTGGCTGTGCTGGCGCTTGCTTAACGTGTGTACCCCATATTTATCAAAAAATACCGCTTCAGATCGTAGCCCTCTTCTGCGTACTCCTTCCATGATGGTTGGTAATAACTGATCCACTCGTTCGCCTCGCGGCGTGTGAAGTGGTGGTTAACTTTTTCCAGTTCTTTCACGAAATCGGACGTGTTAACCACCTGTCCTCTGGTGGAATCTCTTTTGATGCTGTTCAAAAATGCTGATTTTATTTCGTAATTTCTTGCCATAGGTCAACCATATTTAACTGTATACATATACAGTATTTCATATTTTGGCATAAATCAATTTTCAATAATTCATTGAATAATAATGAATATTATTCCTTCTGGATTTTTCTTGATAAGAATTATCTTAAAAAATATGGGTTTTGCTGCTATATCTCTGAGAAATTATTTGAGGTAGGAATTGTTACTTATGAAGGATGTTTTGCAGGGTATTGCTGATCGTATAAGTGGGCCGCTTTACGGTTATGTTTCAGTGTCTTTAGTTCTCTTTAACTGGAGGTGGTTAGCTCTTCTTTTTATGAGTAAGTATCCTGTTGAAGTGAGGATTACCGTTATTGAACAATATTTTAATTGGTGGGTGGGGCTTGCTGCTCCACTTGCTTCTGGTGTTGCCGCTGCATTACTAACGCCATTTTTCCATGTTGTTTTGGCGTCAGTCCATCGCAAAGCGACGAAACTGGGATTATCCGTAAAAACCAAAATGGCGAAAGACAAGGCTAAGGCTGACCAGGAAATAGCGCGAGAGAATGCAAAGAGCACATACGCGCAAAATATCGCAAATGAAATCGAAATCCTCAGGCAGAAAAGGGTTCAAAGTTTTGCGGTAAGAGTTGAGACCAATATTAAAAACATGCGGAAGGATGCACACATGTTGAGGGTGCATCATCATGATAATGTGAACAAATTTAAATCTCTGAATGGTGAGGTTTCGACAGCTATATACATGCTTGAAACCATTCATAAAGCCGCAGAGTCTTACCAGACAAGTCTCCCGAAGGATGAGCACATAGAAGAGTTAATCGCGGGAAGGGGAGATTTTATAAAACTTTGGCATATGAATTATGGAAGTGGCACACAGTTGCCACCATTTTTACAGCTTAATACAGAAGGTTTTGAACCAAATACGACGATTCCTCCAGAATGAAAATGGGTGCAATAAACCGCACCGTTTTGCACAATTTTTTTGTGGTCACGATTGCCAGCCAGCACCAGCACTGGCGCGGGATCGGCCAGGCTGCAAAGGTGCAAAAAAAGGCACCCTTTTTATGCGCGGGCGAGGCGGGGGAGCAGTCGCGCGCAAAGGGGGTATGGAGGGGGTATTATTCAGAATGCGAAAATTGCCCGAAAATCGGGCCGTATCGTGTTTTTCAGGGGTGAGGCCGTGTCATTGTGTGAGAAACGGCAAAGCCCCGCAGCGTGGCGCTGAAGGGCTTAGATTCGAGAGGAGTGAAGCGGGTGAATGTGACCGTGCCAGCTGGCTGGCCGTGATTTATTTGCTGGTCTCTGCCAGCGCGTAGGGTTTGAAGTCGAATACATCCACACCCAGCCAATCATTCAGATCTTTCAGCACTTCCATCACTGGATAGAGTTCGTTAATAGCGAACACCTTCGCGGCTTTCTCAATATCACCGAGGCCGCCCGTATTGTTAGGCATGACACCCATAAGCTGTGGCGGGACGCGGTGAATTGCCAGCATGTCATCGCGGGTCGCATCCTTGATGCCGGTGAATTCATCCTTTGCCGCTATCTGGCTGAACGGCATGATTTGCAGGCCGTCCTTTTTCCCGCCTGCTGCGTAGACGAAAAGGTTTTTAAAAGCGCCACCGCCTCTAGCGTCGGTTAAAGACTTCTTCAGTTTTTCCACGTCCGCACTGTTGGCCACGGGATCGGTGAGGTACACGATAACCCCGGCGTGACTGCCGTTGATGTAATAGTTGCGGCGAAATAACGTGGCTTCACCGTTCAACAGAATGGATTGCATTGCCGACATATATTCAGGGGTTCCGTAAATCTCTTGGTGAATGCTGGGGCTGCGCAGGTGGTAAACGTTACCCGGCGGAAAGGCATAATCCTCTTCGTAGTAGGTGACAAACCAGTACTGATCGAGGTCTTCCCCGCGCCGAGTATATTTCGCCAAGCTGTGCTTTAGCTTCAACGGCTGGCCCAGTCGGTTTTTCCTCAGTTCCAGATACGCATTGCCAAACACCAGGTAGTCCATGATGAAGGCGCTCGCATCTTGCCGGGAAAGCAGCGGGTGCGGTTTAAAACAGGACATAATGACATTACGTTTGAATATCAGCGGTGACTGGTGGTGTACTGCGCCTTCAACCATCCTCGCCAGACCGTATGTGCTGATCGGGGGTTCGTACCAGCGCCCATTTTTGGCGCACTCCATGCAGTCCTGTAAGTCACGCTGATCCATGATCGACGTCGGTTCTCCGAAACTGAATGACTGGATTTCATCAATCGGCTGCTGAATGGAATCGCCAGCTGGTAGGGCTTCAGGCGTCGTTGCGTTGCTGAACGTTCTGTTTTTTTTAGTGCGGCGGCTCATTCTTAGAATTCCTCAACGAAGCTGTCACTACCGCTGCCGGCATCATTGCCCAGCGGTTCATTTTGTAATGCGTGCATAGTTGCCCAGGCCAGATCACCGTGGTTGCTGCCGCGCTTGCGATCAGATGCGTAGGTGATGGTGCCGCCCTTCGGGGTAATAAGTTTTCTGATCGTCATGAAGCTGCTGACGACATCCATCATTCCCGCGTCATATTCAAATCGCCCAGCGCGGATGACCATTTGCGCCTTGAGAACCAACTGTCGCTTAACGGCTGGGGTGTAGATGTGCATCTGAGCCGCCGGGAAGAATTTCACCACCAGTTCATAAACTGCTGCCCCGATACTGTTCCCGTCGATATCGATATGCTGTACGTCATAAATTGTTGTCAGCCGTTTGATAAACGCTGCCTGTTCTTCAAATTCCATGCCGCGCAGCTGGTGACGCTCAATTACGCGGAATTTACCGCCCGGAACCAGTGGCGGGGCAAGCACGACAAGGCCGCCGCTGTCGCCTTTACCGCTGCTGCCGTTGGGATCATAACCAATCCAGACCTTACGGTTACCAAGGGGGCGGGGCGCATAGGGATTCCAGTCGGGCCAGATACCGCTGTAACCGTCCACGCCGCAGTTAATCAGCTCGTTATAATTGAATGCCCGCTCTCCTTGTTTAACGAAGATGCAGCGATACAGGTTGTCGAATTCGTCCGGGCTGTTTTCGTTCTGGATCTCCTCCAGGTCGATTAGCGGGAAGCCATGATCGATAACGTCCTGAACCGTGACAATCTGCCGCCAGATATTGTCTGCGCACAGCTGGCCGTCTTTCAGTGCCTTGTGACTGAGATCCAGCTCAGCTCGTTCTTTTTTGCCTCTTCCTTTGTTGAACAGATTTCCCGTCCAAAATTCATAGGCTTCATGTTCCTCGCTCGACGGAGTGGAAAAATAGGTGCGTCGGAGACCAACATGCGTCGCCATCCCGGCGGCGACTTTTCGCAGGTTGAGGAAGTTGGCTACCCAAAACGCCTCATCAAAATAGAGGTCGCCGGTATAGGACTGCGCAGTTGCTGCTGACGTGCCGAGGAAGTACAGCGTTGCACCGTTCGACAGGATTATTTCGTCACCACCTTTCAACTCAATTCCGATGCTGCGTGCCAAGAAAATAATAAATTTCTTGAACTGGAAAGCCTGTGCGCGTGAAGCCGAAAGGAATATCTGGTTGGTTCCTGTCTCCAGCGCCCTCAGTAGTGCCTCACGTGCAAAGTACCAGCTGGCACCAATCTGACGAGATTTCAGGATGAAACGGTTACGCCGGTTGCGCTGTTTGTACCAACGCTTCTGATGCTCAAAAAGCGACTCCAGCACCAGGGCGCGAAGCTCTGCGATCTGTTCCGCGCTGAAATGGTTTTTCGGTGTCTTCTCTTTCTTCTCCTGATCCTTCTCTTTGCGTTCGTCACGCGCCAGCCGCGCAAGCTGGCGGCCAAGCACGTCCAGTGTTTTGAAATCGTGGGCGCTCAGATCTTCTTTTGCCATCAGTCGCAGATAACGCACGTCGGTACGCTCAAGCGCCCGTTGTATCGGCGTGGTTGCGTCCCACGCGTCACGGCGACGCCAGGAATAAATGGTATTAGCACTCAACCCCAGTCGCTGAGCGATTTGGGGGATACTGTAGGCCTGCCAGTAAAGGCTTTTGGCCTCGTCGCGGGGATCGGTGACTGTTTTCATGGGTACAGGCTATCGCGCCCGCGAAGGCTGGAATATCAGCCGAGATTGTCGCTGAACGCTGACAATTCCCATGTGTGGCGCGGTTTGCCTGCGGGAAAGAAGATAGGGGCCACAGCAGTTAAAACCCTTTCCCGGAGTTGAGAATGGCAAAGACAAAAAAAGTGCGCATTGCCGTAGAAGGCGCAACCACTGACGGCCGCAATGTGGAACGTTTGCACATTGAGCAGGCAGCTAAAAATTACAGTCCTGAAAAGTACGGTGCCCGCGTCAATCTGGAGCACTTCAAAAGCTTACTGCCGGACTCCGCGTTTCGTTGCTATGGCGATGTGACAGCAGTATCCGCAGAAGAAATCGCTGATGGACCGCTCAAAGGCAAACTGGCGCTGTATGCGGAAATTGACCCTACCCCCGAACTGATTGCTCTGAACCAGTCCCGCCAGAAGGTTTATACCAGCGCGGAGTTTCATCCTTCATTTTCTGACACCGGCGAAGCCTACCTGATGGGTATCGCGCTCACTGACAGCCCGGCAAGCCTGGGGACTGAAATTCTGAAATTCAGCGCCGGTGAATGGGTGCGCCCGCTGCTGTCACGTAAGACTGATCCGGCCTGTTTCTTTGCTGAAGGTCATGAAGCGCAAATGGAATTTGAAGCTGACGTGCCAGCTGCGGAAACCGGCAATAAGTTTTTCAGCACCATCAAAGCCCTGCTTTCGAAAGGTCAGCGCCAATTTTCCGCAGAAGCTTCTGAGATCCGTGACGCGGTTGAGCTGGTCGCGAAGTCGCAGGCGGATACCCTGGACAAGGTGCAGGCGTTAAGTCAGGGCCAGGTCGCGTTATCCGACATCCCAAAAGAGGTGGAAGACCTTCGGAAAGAACTGGTTGAGCTGAAAGAAATGCTGGCATCGCAGGACAACAGCTACAACCAGCGTCCCTCATCGAAGGGCGGCAACGGTGATTCATCGCTGCTGGCTGACTGCTGAGAAGTTAACCCCCAACCGTTTTAAGGAAAGTAAGACATGAAAACGACTACCCGCATTGAGTGGGATAAATACACCACTCAACAGGCAAAGCTTAACAGTATCCCGGTGGCGCACGTTGGCACCCATTTCAGCATTGCGCCATCAGTTGCGCAGACGCTGGAAAACAAAACTCAGCAGTCGAGCGAATTCCTGAAAAAAATCAACGTTTACGCTGTTGATGAGCAGGAGGACGAGAAAATCGGGCTGGGTATTTCTGGGCCTGTTGCGAGCACGAATAGCGGCACTACCGTACGCCGTGAGCCGCGTCCGGCACATTCTCTGGACAGCAATAAGTACCGCTGCGAGCAGACGAATTTTGATACCTACATCACCTATAAGCAGCTTGATCAGTGGTCGAAATTCCCGGACTTCCAGCAGCGTGTATCTAATCAGATCATCCTTCGCCGCGCACTGGATCGCATCATGATCGGTTTTAACGGTACTACTCATGCTGAAAAATCTGACCTGGCCGTTAATCCTCTTTTGCAGGATGTAAATATCGGCTGGCTTCAGCAATTCCGCACAAATGCACCTCAGCGAGTGATGAAAAACATCACCCTGACCAGCCGCGATGAAGATAACAAAATCATTGCGAAAGGTGATTACGGGAATGCCGACTCACTGGTTAAGGATGCGGTAAATAACCTGCTGGACGAATGGTATAAGGATTCCACTGACCTGGTTGTGATCTGTGGTCGTGACATTATCGGCGGCCGAGAGCACGCGGTACTTAACAGCCTGAGCCAGACCAATCCTAACAGCGAAACGCTGGCGGGGCAGTTGCTGTTATCCAGCAATAAAATTGGCGGCCTCAGTTCCTACATCGCACCGTATTTCCCTGGTGGCGCAATGCTGGTGACGTCCTTTAAAAACCTGTCTTTGTACTACATGGAAGATAAGCATCGCCGCATGTTGAAAGATGAGCCTGAATACAATCGTGTGAGCACCTATGAATCCTCAAACGATGCCTATGTCGTTGAAGATTATGGTTTCGGCTGCCTGATTGAAGGGATCACCTTCGCAGAAGCAGCAGGCGAATAAATCACAGACCATGCCGGGGCCATCGTCCCGGCTGACAGGGGGAATCATGCTGACACCGGCAAAAAGACATTTTCAAAATGTCATGGCGCAAAACCGTGGCAACGGAGTGACAACGTTCGCTGATATGACGGCGTATGAGCAGATTTTGCATCGCCTGCGCATCGATATGAATCGCCTCAAAGGCATTCAGCGTAAGGAAACTAAGGCAGAAGAAAAGCAAAAGCTGTTACCCGATTATCAGGGCTGGATTGATGGCACGTTGGCGGCTGACAGCGGCCAGGCTGATGAAGTGCTGACGCGTGTGATGCTCTGGCATATCGATGCCGGGAATATCGCGGAAGCGCTACGCATCGGGGAGTACGTGATCCGCCATCAGCTGGCGATGCCTGACCTGTTCCAGCGTACCGCAGCGGTGACGCTGATTGATGAAATCTGCGATCCGGTGCTTGCTGCTTTCAAAGCACAGGCAAATGTCGCCACCGTCAGCGTTGATTTGCTGAAGGCGCTGGACGGGCTGACAACCGGGCAGGACGTGCCAGAGCAGGTTCGCGCCAAACTGTGGAAAGCCATCGGGTACACGTTGCGCACCGCGCCAGAAACCCAGCCAGAAGCGCTGGAATATCTGCAAAAAGCCATCGGTGAATTCAGTGACATTGGCGTGAAGCGTGACATTGAGCAACTGGAGCGCCTTCTGAAAAAGACCGCGCTGATTGAGGCCGCTGGCGCGGGAAGCGATGGCGATTCAGGGCAGAAAACTGAAATTCCAACGTCAGCAGTGACTGCGGTCACCGTAATCGATGGTGATCAGACTGCGAATACTCTTGTGCCGGTCGTTGATGTGATCGCGGTTCCTGAAGTGAGCACCGAAACGGCACCGGAACCGGAGGTAAAGCCAGCGGTAAAACGTGGTCGCCCGGCTGGGGTTAAAAAACCAGCCGCAGCGAAGAATAAGACGGCAGCCGCAGGAAAGAAGGCAGCGGCTGCTAAGTAAAGAATGTGCCCCCGCGCACCAGGCGGCACGGCGGAAGTTTTCAGCATTGCTGTATCTCTTCACGCCGTCCACCGCCTGACCTTTTGAGAGTGAAAGCATGAGTCTGGTAGCCAGCAAAGCAATAAACCCCCTTGAGGGGGATGCACCGGATATCAATGACGGCGGAGCCAGCGTAACAAGTGGCCCTTTCTGGCCTGAAATCCGCCTGGTGGATGTTCGTCGTGATATGCGTCTTAACGGGCTGGTTACCACTGACCGGCTGAAGCATTCGACCACTGAGTCTGTACTGAATATTAACCGTCAGCTGGCTGAGTGGCGGATAGGGCAGCAGGCTGAAGGCTATGCGTCACTTGATGCTGTGCCATCTGATGAAATTAATGACACGACAGAACTGGTATTCCTTTATCGCCGTGCTGTGTTCTGCGCAGCGAAAGCGTTGCTGACTGAGGGTTATCGCGATGTTGACACCACCGGGCAGGGGGAGAAACACGCTGCGGCACTCACTTCGCAGATAGACACGCTCTGGCGGGATTCTAACTTTGCTGTCCGGGACATTCTTGGCATCAGCCGCGGGCTGGCGGAGCTGGTCTGATGATTGTGAAAGCGTTGCAGGGCGACACGCTCGACCTTGTATGTCAGCGCCACTACGGCAGCACGCGGGCGGTGACGGAGGCTGTGTTGGCCGCTAATCCCGGTCTGTGTGAGAAAAGTCCGTTTATGACGGCAGGGCAGGAAATTACGCTGCCGGATATTGCTCCGGCGGCACAGGCGGAGATGGTGCAGCTATGGGACTGAATATGGACAGGGTGGTTTCTTTCCTCGCTTACCTGCCGTCAGCCTTTCTGACTACCCTGGGGCTTTTCTCCCTGACGCAATGGGCAACGCTGATCGGCATCGTGCTGGGAATACTGACATACCGGCTGAACAAGCGACATAAGCAGCGCGTTGAACAGGAAGAGGAAAAACGCACTGCCATCATGAACCGGCTGGCCGATAAGGCGGGCAGCCACAACATGAATGAAGTGGTCGGGGCGTTTCAGGAAATGGCCCGGACGGAAAAAAGAGGGCGTGCGTGATGGGTATTCGAAAGAAAGCGCTGATGTGCGCTGTCACGGTGATTATCGGGATTGTCGGTGTGGAGTATGCCGGGGTAGTTAGAACCAGCCCACAGGGGCTGGAGCTTATCGGCGATGCCGAATCTTGCCGCCGCGATCCCTATGTTTGCCCGGCTGACAAGCTGACCGCCGGGATTGGTTCAACAACTGGCATCCGCGCCGGCCATGTGTACAGCGATAACGAAATCGCCGCGATGTGGGTTGAGGATATCAAGCGTGCTGAGCGCTGCATTGACCGGAATTTTAACGGTCGTCTGCTGACTCAGGGGCAGTTTGACGCGATGACGTCGGCGGCGTTCAACATGGGCTGCCTCAATCTGATGTGGTTTACCGACCGACTGGGCGTAAAGCAGCGCACAACCCTGTGGCGCTATGCGCAGGAAAAGCGCTGGCCGGAGATGTGCAACCGGCTGACTGACTTCGTTAATGCCGCAGGCCGCAAGCTACCGGGGCTTGTTAAACGTCGTGAAGCTGAGCGGCTGATGTGTCTGACACCGGAGGAGTGATGATTATTTCCCGGATCTTCTGTGCCGTGGCGGCAGTTCTGACCGTGCTGGCCATCTTCTTCGGTGTGTATTTCAGGCAGTCAGCGCAGTTGGCCAGGGCGGAAGTAAAGCAGGTCGCTGGTCAGCTGGACAGTGCGAATGCGGTGATCGGCAACGTCCAGTTAGCCATGAAAATTTTCAGCGTGATAACGGCGGAACGGGTAAATGAAAAAGAACGCGATCGGCAAAAAGGGGAGTTGCGCCGGGCAGCATTACGGGCGGAATTACAGGGTGATCGCTGTGCCTTTGAGCCTGTGCCTGTTGCTGCTGAACGCAGGTTGCTCGACCGTGCGGGCGGTATACGTCCCCGCGCAGTGCCTGCCCATTCCGGCGGAGCTGCTTCAGGCAACGCCAGTGCCTTACCCGCACCTTAGCGGATCACGGATGTTGTACGGTGAGGCGCTGGAGTGGACGGACGCGTTACTTGATGCGCTCGACAGCGCCAATAAAGACAAAGCCGCTGCGCTGAAAATTGAGCAGCAGCGGGAGGAGGCTGAACATGCTGAAAAGTGAATTGCTTCGTGCTGCCATCGTCGCGCACAACCCCTTTTTTAAGCAGGAGCCTGATCGCCTGGAAGTGTATGTCACGAAGGGCAATATTCTGGCTTCTGGTACTCCGTCACCATCGTTCGCTTACAAATATGAGCTGAACGTGCTGGCGATGGACTACCCAGGCGATCTTGATGACCTTGCCATTCCGTTGTTGCAGTGGGCGCTTGAGTATCAATCCGAGCTGTTGTTTAACCCGGCCCGCCGTGAGAACGGCATCAGCTTTGATGCGGAAATCCTGAATAACGGCACCGCCGATATTCTTTTTGTTATCAACGCTGCTGAAAACGTGATCGTCACCAGAGATGAAAACGGGAAATTAGCAACGGTGCATCGTACAGAGCCTAAGCGAACCGATGACATGATCGGTGACTGGAAAACCCTGCTTGCCGTTAATCAGCACGGCACACCGCAGACCCTGCGGGATGGTGAGTAATGACCCGTGAGCTGATGTTTCACGAACTGGACGCCATTATCGGGCAGGTGTTGGGCGTCACGAAACCCACCACGCGCCGCAGCATGGCCCGCAGGGTGGCAACAGATATCCGCCGCAGCCAGCAAAAGCGCATCGGCCAGCAGAAAAGCCCGGACGGCACAGCTTACCCGGCCCGCAAGAAAAAGAAGCTACGCACCCAGGGCGGTATCAGTTTTCTGCATAACGGGCAGGTGCGCCGGTTGCGGAACTGGCGCAGCAGCAAAGGGCGCTACGGTGATCGCATGATCACCGGCTTTGATGAGGATAAGGGCGGTATTCGCTCTTTCATCCGGGCTGATATTGAGCGTTATCTCAGCATTGACCTGTCACGCAAAACGGACGTGAAAGAGAAGAAAGACCCGATGTTTAGACGGCTGCGGGGTTCCCGCTTCCTGAAGGCGACGGCATACCCGGATGCTGCGGTTGTCGGATTCCAGGGCCGGGCGGGCCGGATTGCCGCCGTCCATCAGTACGGGCTGACGGATAAAGTGGCGCACCGCGCCAGCGCGAAATACCCGGCGCGTCCGTTGCTGGGGCTGACCCCTGCTGAAGTCGACAGTATCACTGATGCGATCATGGGCGTGATTGAAGGAGCAGGGCAATGACACAGGCTGAATCGGCACGACTGCTGCAAAACCTGATCCGTGTCGGAATTGTGATCCAGGTGGACTATTTGGAATACGTGGCGCGGGTGCAGGTCGGAGGGAATACAACTGACTGGATAAGGTGGGGTGCACAGCGTGCCGGTGATGCACAGACGTGGTGGGCGCCAGCGGTGGGGGAACAGGTTGTAATCCTGTCCCCTGGGGGGGATCTCGAAAATGCCTTCATCGCCTTCAGTCTTTACGGTGCTGATGCGCTGCCGCCGGATACAAGCCAGACCTCACATGTCACACGCTACCCGGACGGGGCAAAAGTAAGTTATGACCCGGCCAGCGGGATGAGGAGTGTCACCGGTATTAAAAATGCGCTGGTCGATGCCAGCGGAGCGATGACCCTGAACCTGTCACAACTGATTATTAATGCTGATGTGGTGATAAACGGAACGGTCACCCAGGGGGGCGGGAATATGTCGTCTAACGGCGTTGTGGTTCATACCCATGTTCACAGCGGTGTTCAATCGGGACCCAGTAAAACCGGAGGCCCGCAGTGAGTGAATGGAAAGGTATGAACAGTGCGAACGGCGCAGCGGTTGAGGGTGATGACCATCTTAAGCAGTCGATTGCAGACATCTTGCTTACGCCGTCCGGCAGCCGTCTGATGCGTCGTGATTATGGCTCTGCAATCTTCTCTCTGATTGACCAGCCTGATAACGACGTGACCCGGCTGAGGCTGATCTCTGCTGCTGTTATCGCGCTGTGGAAGTGGGAGCCGCGTATCACGCCGACAAACGTCACTTTTGAGAGTGCCGGGCATGGCAGGCGGACTATGACAATCACAGCGCAGCGCAGCGATTCGCTGGGTGCCATCACAACGGATATCACGCTATGAGTGGAGTTATTGACCTTTCGCAGCTGCCAGCGCCGGAAATCGTTGAGAGCCTGGATTTTGAAGTAATCCTTGCCGCACGTAAGGCGGCGCTGATCGCGCTTTACCCGGCTGATGAACAGGCCGCAATAGCGCAGACGCTGGAGCTGGAGTCTGAGCCGATGCTGAAACATCTACAGGAAAGTGCTTATCGTGAGCTGCTTTTACGCCAGCGCGTTAATGAAGCAGCGCAGGCGCTCATGGTCGCCTATTCACGCGGTGCTGACCTTGACCAGCTGGCCGCAAATAACAACGTTAAACGACTGACGGTGAACGCTGCGGATACCGCGGCAATTCCGTCGGTCGCCGCAGTGATGGAGAGCGATGAGGATTTACGTAGCCGCATTCCAGCGGCATTCGAAGGCTTATCTGTGGCCGGGCCGACAGCCGCATATGAGTATCACGCCAAAAGTGCTGACGGGCGTGTTGCTGATGCGCGTGCTATCAGCCCGTCACCGGCTGAAGTGGTGGTGACTGTCCTCAGCCGTGAAGGCGATGGCACAGCAGCTGCGGATCTGATCGGCGTTGTCTCGTCAGCGCTAAATGATGAGAGCGTGCGCCCGGTTGCTGATCGGGTAAGCGTCAAATCGGCAGAAATCATCAGCTATGCAATTGAGGCAAAGATTTTTCTGTTGCCCGGCCCGGAAGCTGAGCCAGTTCTCGCCGCAGCCCGCGCTAACCTCAATGCCTACGCGTTGCGGCAGTCACGTATTGGACGTGATATCAACCTGTCCGCCATTTATGCCGCCCTGCATGTGGAAGGGGTGCAGCGTGTAGAGCTGGTATCACCGGGTTCTAATGTGGTGCTCGACAACACTCAGGCGGCTTACTGCACCGGCGCGGTGGTGACCAATGGTGGGACCGATGAATAGCATGTTGCCGCCGTCTGCAACCGACCTTGAGCGCAGACTCGCAGCGGCCTGTAGTGATATGGCAAACCTCAGCGTACCGCTGCGGGATCTGCTTAACCCTGATACCTGCCCTGTGCGTCTGCTGCCCTATCTTGCATGGTCCTGGTCTGTTGATCGCTGGGATGAAAGCTGGACGGAAAGCGTTAAGCGCAAGGTGGTGAAGGATGCTTTTTATATCCATCAGCACAAGGGAACCACAACCGCAATCCGCCGTGTTGTTGAGCCGTTCGGTTTTCTGCTGCGCATAACTGAATGGTGGAAGAACGATGAAACCCCCGGCACGTTTCGACTGGATATCGGCGTACAGGACCAGGGTATCAGTGAAGAAACCTATCAGGAGCTTGAGCGGCTGATCAGTGATGCAAAACCTGTAAGCCGTCATCTGGTGGGTATGTCGATTAATTTGCAGTCCAGCGGCAGTGTGCCGGTTGCGGCGGCCTGTTATTCCGGGGATGAGCTGACCGTTTATCCGTATATCAGCGAAGTTATCACCGTTAGCGGCGGCACCTATGGCGCCAGCGCGGTTCACATTATTGACAGCGTGAGAGTAAACGCATGACAACAAAATACTATGCAATTCTGACCACCCTGGGCGCGGGGAAGCTGGCAAACGCCGCCGCGCTGGGTACGAAATTACAGATTACCCATATGGCGCTGGGTGACGGTGGTGGCGTGCTGCCATCGCCGAACGCCAGTCAGACCGCACTAATTGGTGAAAAGCGACGCGCCCCGCTTAACTCACTCAGTGTCGACGCTGCGAACAGCAGTCAGATTATTGCTGAGCAGGTGATCCCTGAAGACGAGGGCGGTTGGTGGATTCGTGAGATTGGCCTGTTTGATGCTGATGGTGTGCTGATTGCCGTAGCGAACTGCGCTGAGACGTATAAGCCGCTACTTCAGGAGGGCAGCGGGCGCACGCAGACCGTGCGTATGATCCTGATCGTAAACAGCACTGATGCTGTGACGCTGAAGATTGACCCGTCCGTGGTGCTTGCTACGCGTAAATATGTTGATGATTCCGCTGCTGCTATCAAAGTTTATGTGGATGCGCAGAAGGCAAGCCCGGCGTTTACCGGAAAGCCAACGGCACCGACTGCGGCGAAGGCTGACAACAGCACGCAGTTAGCGACAACGGCATTTGTTAAAAGCGTGACAGCTGACTATGCAACGACGGTAAGCCCCTCACTGAGCGGCACCCCAACGGCACCAACGGCCCAGGCGGGTAATAACTCGCAGCAGCTGGCAAACACCGCTTTTGTACAGACAGCAATTGCGGCACTGGTGTCCGGTTCGCCTGCGGCGCTGGATACGCTGAAAGAGCTTGCGGATGCACTCGGTGGTGATGCGCATTTCTCAACGACGGTACTGAGTGCTTTGGCCGGGAAAATGGATATCACAAAAAACGGTGCTGATATTAATAACGTGGCTCAGTTTCTTGTAAACCTCGGCCTGGGAGATGCTGCAAAAAGAAGTGTTGGCTCAGGGGCAGGTCAGGTCCCGGATATGAGTTCATTTTCCAGCAGTATGAGTCCGACGCTTGGCGCGCAGTCTCTGCCGAGTGGTATGAAATTTCAGTACGGAACATTTAGCGTAAGCGCTTCGAGTGCATCAACGACAACGGTCACGTTCAAAGAGGCATTTATTAATACATGTATCATGATCATACCCGTTTCATACGGAGGTTCTAATAATCAGATCGGTTTCGAGGCTGGTAGCTTGACGAATGTCAGTGGCTTAATCACAAAAGGAACTGGCGATACCTCCGCTAGATCAGGCATTTATCTTGCAATAGGTTACTAATATGACGAGCAAAATTTATTTCAGCCCAAAAACGCTTGGTTTTTATAATGAGTCGAATAAGTCAGAATCTGAGGTTGTAGGGACCTGGCCGCCGGACTTAGTGGAAATAACATTAGAAAAAAGGGAAGAGTTGCTGTCAGCCAGCGGGCTAGGCTACTCAATATCTGCTGATACAGGCGGGAATCCAATTCTTATTCCACCTCCTGCACGTACCCAGGATGATTTAATTGCTGAAACGAAAGCAAAACGCGACGAACTCAGGGCTAATGCTGATTATGCGATTGCCCCTTTAGCGGATGCCGTTGACTTGGGGGAAGAGACTGAAGAAGAGATCGTATTGCTGAAGAAATGGAGGCAGTATCGTATTGCTCTGAACCGTCTGGAACTGTCTGTTGCACCAGAAATAACATGGCCGAAAATACCAGAATAACAAAGGGAGCCGGTTGGCTCCCTTTGTTTTATACAAGTGACAAAATATCGTCGAGTGTAATTCCCGCCAGCTTCTCTCGGATATCCTCACTGACTTTTTTCAGACTGAGGGTAAACTCAATCTTCTGTGCTTTACCGTCACTCATAAATTCCGTTTTGTTTGTCGTAATCCCGGCAATAACAAACATGCCGTAGATAAAACCGGTGCCTTCAATAAGCGGCCAGGGCTTGCCACCGTAAGCCATCGTTCGCAGTGCCTCCAGCGACATATCGCCCCCGGTCACTTCCGGGTACAGCGTGCCGGTCAGGGTAATGTTGTCTTCGCCTGTACCGATGTACTGCCATTTTGCAGACTTCCCTATCCGGTCATTCTTCACATGTCGCCAGGCGGTTTCCTGCTGGAATGACTGATAGGGGATGGTATCAAGCATAAAAATGAACATACCGTAAGCCATCATCATGGGGTGTTACTCCCTGTCTCTGAGTTGTGAGCGTTTACGTGTTTCGGATTCGCGCATCGCACTTCTTAATTCGTCTCTGACCATTCGAGCGATCTCTTTAGCGTCATGCCTTTCTGCACCGTTAAAGTGGATAGTCAGGTAAATATCGCCCACTCCTTTATCGAGCATGGCCGGATCTGGCCGTGCTGTAGCGGTTACCGGAACAGGAACGCCGGGCAGATTTGACCGTGCTGGCCATCCCGTCACATTGCTGGCAAAACCAGAAACAGCGTTGCCGAGTCGGCTGGTGAGTGACTGCGCCTGACTGTGTGCAGCTGCTATCCGGGGTTCTGCATACGAGCCGATCACAGGCATCACCGGCGGGTGCTTTTTGAAGACAATCTCGCCCAGCTTTTCAATCGCTGCGGGCTGTGGCATTTCGCCCGGGCCCGACCCGGCATTTTCTTTCTTACCTTTTCTGTCTTTTTTGGACAGATTCGGGCCGCTTAATTCGGCAGTGGGTACAGGGGCAACCACAGGCGGAGGCGTCGTTGTTTTTGGAGCTGCGGGTTTAGGTGCATTGTCGCCAGCGGCTTTGATTGCAGGAGCTGAAGGTTTCCACTCCTGCGCGATCATTTTTTTCTGTTTGCTGTCCCACACGTAAACGACGGGTTTTTTCGCCTGAGGGGCTACGGCATCCATCGTACCGGCCACTTCTTTCGCCGCGTTAGCCGCTTCAGGAATCGCACCCAGTTTTTTCAGCAGCCAGCCGATGCCCTCAGCCACTTTCAGAATAACGCTGACAACGCCGGAGATTGCTTTTCCAACGATTTCACCGAATGCCCGGCCAGCTTCAGTACATTCACGTAGCGTCTCAGCGGATGCGTTTACAGGCTCAAACAATTGCTTAAACCAGTTCCACACCCGACTGATCGCGTTGCCGATGCCGTCGAAAATAGGCGCCAGCGGAGCAAACGCCTGTTTAACGGGAGCGATAGCGCTGATAAGGCCTGACCAGAATCCGCTGAAGAAAGATTTAATGGGTTCCCAGTAACGCCAGATCATCAGTGCCGCACCGGCCAGCGCTGCAACAAGTAGGCCAATCGGGCTGAGCAACACGGACAGGCCGCCGCCCAGCACCGTCAAAACGGTGCGCCCCACGCTGAGGAGCGTGCCAAAACCACCTGTTGCTAATGATCGCAGGCCGTTGCCGAGCGCTGCCAGGGCGGTACGCGGTGACGTAAACAGGGTGGTAAGTGCTGAGCCGGTTGAGCTTCCCATGCGGGAAACCATACCGATGCCATTACGGCCAGTTGCAAGGATGCTGCTGCCGAGGTTGCTGGCCGCTGAGCCAGCGGAGCGGAAGATAGGTAACCAATCTTTGACGCTGCGCCCGGTGCTACTGAGTAGCGGGCCGAGGTTCTTCAGTTTTGACGCCATGCCGCCCACAGAAGGGAGCAGGCCGCCGAAGCCCCGCCCACCGGTCAGCATCGACAGGCTGAGACGCACGGCGGCCATCGGTAGCAGGATACTGGCAACGGCCAGCGCCAGTGAACCAAGCACGGCAAGGGCAACGCCCACGGCTACGGCGACTTTCAGCAGCGTGGCAACCAGGGCGGGATTTGCTTCAGCCCATGCACGGAAGCGCTGGATCATCTTCGTTGCATAACCCATGACTTCCATCGCCGGGCCGCGAAGGGTTTCACCCAGGCTGCTGAATGAGTTTTGCATCGCTGCTTTAGTGGTCATCCACTTCGCGTCTACGGAGTCCAGGTTGATATCTGACTCGCGTTTCATTGAGCCTTTAGCGGCTTCCCCGTTCACCAGTTTCAACTGGCGGTACAATTCAGGCAGGTTGTTTGCCAGCTTCTGCGCGGAGCCGCCAAACTCTTTGCCGAAAATCTGCGTTAGAACGGAGGACTGATCGGACGCGGGTAATTTCTTGACCTGTTCCAGCACTGTCAGGATCGTGCCCATCGCATCAACGGGCATACGCTTCTGAATCTTCTCAGCGCTCAGACCAATAGCGTCAAGCCCCTGCATAAAGTTATCGCTCTGCTGCGTAGCGATAGACAGTTCGCGAACCATCGCATGTGTTGAGCTGGCGGCAATTTCCGGCGCAGCGCCCAGCGTCAGAAAGGTGGATGCCAGCGCGGAGGCTTTGCGGTAGTCGAGCTTGTCGGCATCGCCCCCGATGCGTTGCAGGACGTCGATAATGTCCGAACCTTTCGATTTGGCGTTGTCGTCCAGGTAGTTCAGGACGTCACCAAGCTTCTCAATTTCCTGGGTGGGTATGCTGTACAGGCCTGCAATTTTCCCCAGGCTTTCCGATAGCTCGCTTGCCGGGAGTTCAAAAGCGGTGGATGCCATCGCGGCGGTATTGGCAAACGCCAGTAAATCGGCTTTCTGCTTTTCCCACGGATCGTCACCATTGGCCGCGCCCATGCGTGCGCCACCTTCAACCAGGGCGGCATAGTCTTTCGCGCCATTCTCCATCGGCAGGCGTTCGCTGGCTTCTTTAATGGCCTTCTGCATCTCATAAAATTGCGCGGTACGATTGCCGTTATCATCGCGCATCCCGTTAACCTGTTTTGCCACACCCTTCATTGAGTTTTCAAAGCTGGCATAACTCGTAATCAGGCCCACTACCGGGGCGGCGATGGCTGCACCGGTAGCCATCATGCGCACCCCGCCGCCCTCGAGTTTTTCCCGGGTTTCTTTCGCGTGTTGATACTGCTGCTGCGCCCGGGTGACGGCAACTAATCTGCGCTGCTGTTCGGATAACTGTCGGTTATAGGCCTGCGTTCGGCGCGTGATCTGGTCTGTTGCGGTGCTGCCTCCCTTTAGCAAAACACCGTGTTGCATCAGTGATGAACGGAGGCTGCTAAGTTTGGCTTTTTCTTCATTGTGGGCGCGGGATAGCTGGCGCACTGCGTCAGACTGGCTTTTGAGTGCCGCTGTCTGTGCGTCGGTACGCTGTTTAGCCGGGCCGAATGATGCGCGGAGTTCTTCTGATTTCTTGCGGGCTTCAGCCAGCTGACGTGCAGTGGTTTCCGATGCTTTCGACAACCGGTCAAAACTGGCTGCGTTGCGCTCCATCCCCTTCATGCTGGTCTGAGTGGCTTTAATCTGTGACGCCAGAGAGGCGGCGCTTTTTTGCGCCGCGCTCACTGGACGGGAGAGGTTGTTGATAGCGCTGAAGGCTACCCTGATGCTTAAATTGCGATCTGTCATTCTTCCTGTCCATTACGGGCCAACGCACGCTTATGCCAGGTAAGAAATTCTCCCACTGGCATCGTGTCGTAGGTTGACGGCTGCCAGTGGAAAATTACGGCGATATCTGCGATTAGTTCGTCAGTATCAACCGTCGGACAGCGGATTACGCTTCTGGCGTTGCTGTCTCGTTCGGTTCCGATTGCGGTGCCAAAAAATCAGCGATACCCGCCGCGAACTGCGCAAAATCAGACGGGTGAAGCGCGGAGATTTCCACTTCAGTCAGTGCCGGGCTGGTGACACGTGGCAGCAGTTTGATCAGGGAGTCAACATCGCTGGTCATGACGTCATACAGCTTCAGGCCTCGCAGTGAGCCGGTCTGCTTCATAGCGTCAGTGATCGTGACCTCTTTGATAGTGCCTGTGCCGCGAGTAATAGGAGCGAACAGTGGAATAGATTTTGCCATGATAAAAATCTCTTAAGTGCCGGGCGCGGTATTGCCCCCGGCGGGGTTGTTTGCTGGCTGGTTACAGGCCGATGTTTTTGCGATGTTCTTCCAGCTTGTCTACGCCATCGACTTTCCAGACCATGTTGAGCGCATCCAGCTCAAAGGCTTCTTCGTTGTTGATTGTGATTTTGACGTATGTGTTTTTCAGCGTGTATTTATGCGAGGTGTTATCACCCTGTTTCGCGCTGCCCCAGTCCATTTCCTGCACACGTCCCCGCGTCTGAATTTCGCAGGGAATGGACAGGCCGGTTGTATCGTCAAGGTATGAACCGGCAAAGCGCAGCTGCACGCCGTCAATCGTTGCGCCGTAAGTTTTTAGCAGACGTGCATCCAGACCCCCGAGTGTGATTTCCATATCAGCGGCCCCGGCTTCAAATCCGAGATGAATGGACACGCCCATTGGCATTCCGGCACCCTGGTAATCTTCGGTCTTGCGGGACAGCTTTGGCGTGGTGATCTCTTCAGCAATGCCGAGGAAGCTGTCGCCGTTAACGAAGGTATTCCAGGAAAAAAGTTTGCTTGGTAATCCCATGATTTTTTTCCTCAGGCCTGGGCGAACGTTGCGATGTACTCATCCGTGAATTCCTGAATTAACTCCAGGTGTTCCAGCGGCGGCACGGGCGTGTATTTATAGCGAATGGTGGCTTTACCATCGCGCAGGGCTTCGGGGGTGTTATCCCCGGCGTAATCAAACCAGCACTCGAAGCCCAGCAGGCGGTTGGCCGTCACCAGCGCCGCGCCTTTCCGGTTGATGCCATCCACAATGTCCTTAATCAGCGACGGCGTGAGCGGCTTATCAATGTACGGGAAGTGCGCTTCAGCGATGGTGTCTGCAAGGATTTGCGCTGTGCGGGTATAGCTTTCGAAGAAGTAGGTTTCAGCGTCACAGGTACGCGATCCCCAGAAGCGGAAGCCGTTACGCTTAATCAGCGTGGTGATGCCTTTGCTGTTGAGATCGTCAGCGTCGGTATCGTCACCCTGGAGCGTCCAGTAAACGTCTGCGGAGATACCCAGGACGTTTGATACAGGCACGTTCGACAGGACTTTATGCCAGCCCTGTTCGGCATCGATTTTCGCACGAAGGCCGATGGCGTAGGCCGCAGCTGGAATGGTTTCATTCGCAGCGGTCAGGCTGTTATAGGCGATGAAGTCAGGGTAAATCACCATGATTTCACGTTCGCTGAAGTCTTCGCGGTACGTTTTTGCCTCTGCGATGGTTTTACAACCGTTCGCGCCGACGTAAGCGAAAGCCCGCAGCTTTTCAGCGATAACGGCCAGCTGGAGCGCCACGACTTTTGTATCGAGTCCCGGTACTGCAAGCACGCGGGGGTGCTCACCGGTGCGCGGTTCTGCGGTCAGTAGTGCAAACATGCCGGTATAACGACCATCTGCACCGACGCCGCCAATAGCCAGCTGATCCTGCGTAGGGGCAGTTTCACCTTCAGAAGGAATAACCTTTGATGCATCCGCAACGCGGACCACAACCGTTTTCGGGCTGGCCTGGTCAGAGATGGCTTTCAGGGTGGTGTAGAGCGTGCCGCTTTTCCCGGCTTTACCGAGATAATCCCGGACACGCGTCAGTAATACTGGCGTGTTTAGCGGGAAGGTAACGGCGTCAGCATCGTCAGCGGTACAGACCACGCCGATAACGGCGGTATCAATATCGCGGATCATTGTGCTGAGGTCGGTAGTTTCTTTGACCCGGACGCCGTGGTGGTAATTTTCACTCATGCTTTGTTGCCTCTGGTTGATGCGTGCAATACATCATCGTGAAGCGGGGCAACCTTTTCACGCTGTGGCGATTGTCGCTGGCGGCTGACAACCTGCGCCAGCTGACTGAAGTCCTCACGCGGGCGAGGATGCAGGCAGGGGGATTTATGCTGAACATATTTGATGACGATTTATCACCACAGCCAGCATTTGAGCTGATGGTAAAAGGCGAGGTGCTGACAAGTCTGGATGATCGGTTGATGTCGCTGACGCTGACGGATAACCGCGGCTTTGAAGCGGACAGGCTGGAGCTGACGATTGATGATACTGACGGGATGGTTGTCATGCCGCCGAGAGGTGCGGAAATCGCTGTTGCTATCGGCTGGGCTAATAAGCCTCTGGTTGATAAAGGTGTGTATACGGTGGATGAAATTACCCACCAGGGGCCGCCTGACCGTCTGGTGATCACCGCCCGAAGTGCGGATTTTCGTGAGGACTTCAACGTTAAGCGGGAATACAGCTGGCATAACATCACCGTGGGGGCGGTGGTTTCCGCTATTGCCGGTCGCTATGACCTGATCCCTGCGGTCAGTGCGTCACTGAAGGATGTGGAGATAGACCACGCTGACCAGACCAGTGAATCCGATATCAGCTTCCTGACGCGCATGGCTGAAATGATCGGCGCTGTTGCAACGATTAAAAATGGCCGGTTACTGTTTATCGTGCCGGGGATGGGAGTTTCACAAAGTGGCCGCGTGCTGCCGTCGGTAATGATTACCCGCGCCAGCGGGGACGGGCATTCATTCCGGGTTGCTGATCGCGATGCGTACACAGGCGTTCAGGCTTACTGGCTTGATCTGAACTTCGGTAAGAAAAAGCCCACCGCCGTAAAGCGCCGGAAAAAAACAAAGCCAGTGACCGTTACGCCTGCTTCAAGCAAGAAAGAAGGCGATTACGTCGAAGGCGCTGAAGGTAACGTATTTGTCATACGCAAAACGTTTAAGACTGAGCGGGCTGCCCGGCGTGCGGCGGCGGCCAAATGGGCTGAGCTTCAGCGCGGCGCAGCTGAATTTAGCATTACTCTGGCACGCGGCCGCGAGGATTTGTACCCAGAGTTGCACGCGAACGTGAGTGGCTTTAAACCAATGATCGATGCGGCAGACTGGGTGATTAACCGGGTGACTCATACCATTGACGATAACGGATTTATGACCGGGCTTGAGCTGGAGGTGCGGATCACTGGCTGGGAAGGTGCTGAAGAAACAAGCGAAACGGAATAGATTATTTTTCGGAGTTATCCTAAAATGCTGGCGAGTTTAATCAGATAGTGGTGAGGTTTTATGTTCACCTGCCCGAAATGCAACGCCAGCGCCAAAACCCGTACCAGCGTAAGAATCAGCGAGATGACTCGCCGCAGTTACCACCAGTGCAATAACCTTGCCTGCGGTGCCGCGTTTACTACTCTGGATTCCGTAGAGCATTTTCTGAACCAGGTCAGCCCGGTAGCCGCGCACAGCGTGCCGAAAGATATTTTTCCCGGCTCCCACTATGGGGATGACCAGTTAGCCTTATCACTCTGAAGAAAACAGAAACCCCGCAATGCGGGGTTTTTTATTGCCGACGATTAGCAGGAGGAAGCATGTCTTTATTGGCCCAAATGTATGAACCTGAGCGCAGGAGCTTTATTGAAAAACATAATTTCTACAGCCAGCAGTGCAAGACACGGCTAGTTGCTCAGTTCAGTGATATTGATGGCGAGGCTGATCAGTACTTTAAAGAACATGCTGAGTCCTTGCAGCCTGCCTTTGCAAATAATGAGGACGTGGATTGGGGGAGTTTCTGGGATCAGGTGCGTGAGGAAGCGTACTCTCATTACTCTATGCTGGAAGATATGAAAAAAATCACTCTCCTTTCCGTTACGGCAGCGATTTATCACAACTGGGACAAGGAGTTCCGAGGATGGTTAGTGAAAGAAATGAGGTTTAGCTTCTCGGAAGATAGTACTGCACAGATTTGGAAGGCCAGCATAGCCAAACTATGTGAATTTATGGCGAGTAATGGTTGGGATGTTGGATGCTCTAGCCCTATGAAAAAAATTATTGTCATGCATCATCTTGTAAATGCTTATAAACATGGAAGCGGGCCTTCATTTGAGAAAATCTGTGACCATCATCAAGAGTATCTTGACGAGCACGTTGTCGAGGCTTCACTTAATGGGCGACGTTATAAAGCGAAATATGATGACATAAGGGTCAAAGAGAGCCAGTTCGATGATTTTTCTGATGCAATCACAGCCTTTTGGCAGTCGGTGCCAGCCAGAATTGAATGGCTACAAGAGAATGAATAAGCCCGCATTGAGCGGGCCTGATTTTATTGATGTGGTCAATGTGTGGACATTGAGTGAAACAAATCCTTTTGTTTCATTGGTTTATTGTCAATTAAATGACATATCCCTGTCTTCCCCCGCCATGATGGCGGGGTTTTTTTTGCCCAAAACTCAGTATACTTAGCACTCCGACGTCACGGGGTATTCCATGAATGCAAATTACGCCCGGCTGGTGAATGCCGCTGCCCTTGCAGCGACGGTGCTGGCCTCGATGCTGTTAATTATCAAGATTTTTGCATGGTGGTATACGGGCTCAGTGAGCGTACTGGCGGCGCTGGTGGATTCTCTGGTGGATATTGCCGCTTCGCTGACCAACCTGTTTGTGGTGCGCTACTCACTGCAACCGGCTGATGCTGAACATACCTTCGGTCATGGCAAGGCGGAGTCCCTTGCAGCACTGGCGCAGAGTATGTTTATCTCCGGTTCTGCACTGTTTTTATTCCTCACTGGCTTACAACACCTTGCGTCTCCTGCACCGATGAAAGCCCCGCTGGTGGGGATGGTCGTCACGGTGATTGCACTGGTGGCAACGCTCGTGCTGGTCACATTCCAGCGTTGGGTGGTTCGGCGTACCCGCAGTCAGGCTATTCGCGCTGATATGCTGCACTATCAATCTGACGTTGTGATGAACGGTGCCATCTTGCTGGCCCTGGCCCTCAGCTGGTACGGCTTTCATCGTGCCGATGCGCTGTTTGCGTTAGGGATTGGCGTGTGGATTCTGTACAGTGCTTTGCGTATGGGTTATGAGGCCGTTCAGGCCCTGCTCGACCGCGCCCTGCCCGTTGAGGAGCATCAGGCGATTATAGACATCATTGCGGCCTGGCCCGGTGTTCAGGGGGCGCATGACATTCGCACGCGCCAGTCCGGGCCGACGCGTTTTATTCAACTGCATCTGGAAATGGACGACCACCTTCCGCTGTACCAGGCTCATCAGATTGCGGAGCAGGTTGAACAGGCGCTGCTGCATCAGTTTCCGGGTTCCGATGTGATTATTCATCAGGACCCGTGTTCTGTGATACCCGACAGGCCGCAGGGCAAATTTGAGCTGTAAAGCGTTTTTAAATGAAATGGTTAGCGTTTACACTACTTAAAACGTGATACACCGCAAAAAAAATAGCCGAAAGTTGCCTGACCTGAATCAATTCAGCTTGAAGTGTTTGATATACTATTGCCAATAATTGAGCCGGTTATCTCGTATGTATGTTTTTAATCCCGCTCCGGCGTCCAGAATTCATCATTTGCATCATCAAGTTCAGAGGTTGTCATGATCAAAAAAATCGGTGTACTGACAAGCGGCGGCGACGCCCCAGGTATGAATGCTGCGATCCGGGGTGTTGTTCGCGCCGCGCTCAGTGAAGGATTGGAAGTTTGTGGCATTTATGACGGCTACCTCGGCCTGTATGAAGATCGCATGGTCAATCTCGACCGCTACAGCGTGTCAGATATGATTAATCGCGGCGGCACCTTCCTCGGGTCTGCGCGTTTTCCTGAATTCCGTAATGACGATGTGCGCACTGTTGCCATCGAAAATATGAAAAAGCGCGGTATTGATGCGCTGGTGGTGATTGGCGGTGACGGGTCCTATATGGGCGCCAAGCGTCTGACCGAGATGGGCTTCCCGTGTATTGGCCTGCCAGGCACCATTGATAACGATGTAGCGGGAACGGATTACACGATTGGCTATTTCACCGCGCTGGAAACCGTTGTCGAAGCGATTGACCGCCTGCGTGACACCTCATCATCACATCAGCGTATTTCTATCGTGGAAGTGATGGGCCGTTACTGTGGTGACCTGACGCTGGCTGCGGCGATTGCCGGTGGTTGTGAGTTTATCGTTCTGCCGGAAATCCCTTACACCCGTGAAGAGCTGGTGAGCGAAATCAAAGCGGGCATTGCCAAAGGCAAAAAACACGCCATCGTGGCCATCACTGAGCACATCTGCGATATCGACGATCTGGCAAAATACATCGAAGAAGAAACCAAACGTGAGACGCGTGCAACGGTGCTGGGCCACATTCAGCGCGGTGGGGCGCCGGTAGCCTATGACCGCATTTTGGCTTCACGTATGGGGGCTTACTCTATTGAGCTTCTGTTACAGGGCTACGGCGGTCGCTGCGTGGGTATTCAAAACGAGAAGATGGTGCACCATGACATCATTGACGCGATTGAAAACATGAAGCGTCCGTTTAAAGGCGACTGGCTGGATACCGCTAAAAAACTTTACTGATGAAAAACAAGGCGCTGCTGGTCAGCGCCTTTATTATGCAAATCGTTATTCCATATAGTTATTACAGCTAATTTTTAATTCTTTAATTCACTCTACACTTTGTGTCACGCTCCTTATCAGATAAACCTTTGGGAGTACGTGCAATGAAGAAGTGGAGTGTAGGAATTACCCTGTTACTGGCCTCAACCAGCGTGCTGGCCAAGGATATCCAGCTGTTGAACGTGTCTTATGACCCAACGCGTGAGCTGTACGAGCAGTACAACAAAGCGTTTAGCGCGCATTACAAACAGGAAACGGGCGATAATGTCGTCATCCGCCAGTCTCACGGTGGTTCAGGTAAACAGGCAACTTCGGTCATCAATGGCATCAAAGCCGATGTAGTGACGCTGGCGCTGGCCTCCGATGTGGATGCGATTGCCGAGCGCGGCCGTATTGATAAGAACTGGATCAAGCGCCTGCCAGATAACTCCGCTCCTTATACCTCCACCATCGTATTCCTCGTTCGCAAAGGTAACCCGAAACAAATTCATGACTGGCAGGATTTAACCAAACCTGGCGTGTCTGTTATCACCCCGAACCCGAAAACCTCTGGTGGTGCACGCTGGAACTATCTGGCGGCCTGGGGCTGGGCACTGGACCAGAACAAAGGTGACCAGGCTAAAGCTCAGGAATACGTGAAGGCCCTGTTTAAAAACGTTGAAGTGCAGGATTCTGGCGCACGTGGCGCCACCAATACCTTCGTTGAACGTGGCATTGGCGATGTGCTGATTGCATGGGAAAACGAAGCCTATCTGGCGGTGAACAAATTGGGCAAAGATCAGTTTGAAATCATCACGCCAAGCGAATCGATCCTCGCAGAACCGACTGTTTCCGTGGTCGACAAAGTGGTGGACGAGCGTGATACCCGTAAAGTCGCTGACGAGTATTTGAAATATCTGTATTCCACCGAAGGGCAGGATATTGCCGCTCAGAACTTCTATCGTCCGCGTGATGCTGCAGTCGCGAAGAAATATGCCAGCACCTTCCAGCCGGTGAAACTGTTTACTATCGATAATAAGTTCGGTGGCTGGACGCAGGCGCAGAAAACCCACTTCGCGGAAGGGGGGACTTACGACCAGGTGATGAAGCGCTAATTCGCGTAACCCTGAATTGTTCCGAAGGGCCGACATTTGTCGGCCCTTTTTCGTTATTTGATTTAAGTATTTATCAGGCAGCCTGGTTTCCAAAAAAGTACCGTGAAGTGATGATTTCGCATGATATTTCACGCAGCTTAGATTACATTGTGAACAACAATTGGGTAGAGGTTTGGAAAAGATGCTGGAACGAAGGCGGGTTGTTATCACGCTGGTCACTATAGTGGTATTGGTAACCGTCGGTTGTGCTTATATTGCATTGAATTACTTAAAAAAGTCTGACCAGTTATGGAAAATAGTCAGCCAGCAATGTGTACCAGGCCAGGAGCAAAAAAACAATCCGTCCCCCTGCCGTCAGGTCAATATTCAGGACGGGTATGTGGTATTAAAAGACAGGAACGGTGCGCTGCAATTTTTGCTGATGCCGGTAGCGAAAATAACGGGAGTGGAGAGCCCGAGTTTACTTAATCCCTCTACGCCTAATTATCTGGCGGAAGCCTGGCGTGCACGTCATTTTATGGAAGAGAAACGCGGTGCGGTTATAGATGATCGGATTTATTCACTGGCGGTTAATTCGCGCTGGGGACGTACCCAAAATCAGTTACACATTCATATCTCTTGCCTGCGCCCGGATATTCGTCACCAGTTAGATGCGCTCAGTACGCGGCTGAATGATCGCTGGCAAAACCAGCGTCTTGGCAGCCATGAGTATCTGGTCAGAGTGATCAGTCGTGATGAGTTTAAACGCACCAGCCCGTTTATTCGTATGGCAAATGAGTTGCCAGGTGCGCGTGAAAACATGGGCAGTTATGGTATTGCCATTGCCGCTTTGGGTGATGGCAGACGAGTGTTGATGGTGGTGAAGCGTAATCTGCTGCTGCTTAATCGCGCCTCTGCTGAGGAATTACAGGACCATCGCTGCGCATTATTGAACTCGACATCGGGTAGTGAGTTTTGAGAGGAGCCGGTAAAATCGGCTCCTTTTGACACTATACCGCTTCGTTTTTTTGCACCGGTTCCGGATCATTTTTATAACGGGCGGTGGCAATCCATGCCGCGCAGAACAGCGTCAGGCGTGCAAAGAAATAGAAGAATGCCATCAGTCCTAACACCGACCCAAAGGCCGCACCGGATGGCGAAGAGGCCAGTTTCGGTAGCGTCAGCGTCATAATAAATTTAATCACTTCAAACCCTATTGCGGCCAGCAATGTGCCACGAAACAGGGCTTTTTTACGCGGCTTATGGCGCGGCAGGATCCAAAAAATCCACAGAAACAGCAAATAGTTAGCGAAAATGGAAATCGACAGGGCAATCAACGTCATGGCCGGTCGCAGCCATTCAATCCCCTCCAGACCCAGGGCACGTACGATAGCGGCCTGTGCTGCACCGGCAATCGACGTCAGTGATAGTGTGATAATCAGTGCCAGCACCAGTCCGGTCAGCGAAATAAAATCGCGCGAATATTTAAACCAGATTTTTTCCTGATCCTGCGGCGTACGCTCCCAAACATCGCGTGACTGAGCGCGTATCGCTTCGCGCAGATTGCCCATCCAGCTAATCCCGGAATACAGTGCCACCAGCAGGCCCGTCAGGCCAACGGTGGTTCGTTGCTGAATAGCGGTGTTCACCGTGCTCTTTAGCGTGGCGGCCAGTGATGGATCGCTGATATTACTGACGATCGTATTGATCAACCTGGCGAGCAGATCAGGGTTAGAAGCCAGCACAAAACCGACGCCGGCGAAAGAGACCATCAGGATCGGGATCAGTGAGAGAAAAGAGAAGTAGGTGATCGCAGCGCCAAACTGGCTGCCAAGACGATCGTTAAAGCGCTCACCGGCGCGGATAAAATGCGCCACTGCTGGAATAGCACGGAACCACTCAACCAGTCGCGATACCCGCGTCAGGGATTTATCTACCGTATGATTGCCGGTTTTCAGGTTGATAAGCGGCTTCTCTGCGGACTGCTCTTCGGGTCGGGTCGTACGTTGTGGTTTCTCTGCCATGAATCCTTCTTTATCCTGGTTTGACGGTAAGACTGCCGCTAATTATAGCCTGCTGGTCAGGTGACGTAACGCGTAAGGGCCTGACTGAGCCATTCAATAAACACTCGCACCCTGCGTGCCAGGTTTCGGCGGTGGGGGTAGAGCAGGGAGACGGGCATGGCGCGTGCCGGGAACTGTGGCAGGATTTCGACCAGTTTTTTCTCTTTCAACGCCTGCAATACCCCTGCCCGTGGGACCTGGATAATCCCCAGGCCGGCGATACAGGCGGCGCGGTAAGTTTCAGTACTGTTGACAGTCATCACGCCGCCGGTCTTAATCAGCCGGGCCGTTTTCCCATCGTAATATTCAAACCCTTCAGGCTGGCTCCCCAGATGCTGGCTGTAATGCACCATGGCATGTTGAGAGAGGGCTTCCAGCGTATGCGGTGTGCCAAAGCGCGCCAGATAGCCCGGGCTGGCACAGTTGATCAACGGTAGATGGCCGAGCTGACGCGCAATCAGCCCGGAATCCTCCAGTACGCCAACGCGCACTACGCAGTCGAAGCCCTCGCGAATCACATCCACTCGCCGATCGCTGCTGCTCAGCTCCAGCTCAATTCCCGGGTAATGTTGTAAAAAATCCGGCAGCAGCGGGATCAGGTAGTTACTGGCCAGGCTTACCGGCATATCGACCCGCAGTCGTCCGCTCAGGGTCGCGGGGTCGTGCTGAAACAGCGAGTCCATCTCATCCAGCGTGGCCAGCACATCACGGCAGCGCTCGAAGTAAACCTGCCCATCCTGAGTCAGCTGCACCCGGCGTGTGGTACGGTGCAGCAGACGTGAACCGAGACTGTTTTCCAGCGCCAGGATCTGGCGCGACAGGCTACCCTTTGGCAGGCCCAGGCTCTCCGCTGCTTTGGTAAAACTCTGCATTTCCGCCACTCTGACAAACACCTGCATTGCGTGAATTTTATCCATTGCTGAGCTCATTGTTGTTATTAATGGAACAGTGAAGCGTATTTGAAGACATTTATAGTTCAGCTGGCAGGTAATATCCTCTTTTTTGTCCACAGCCCACTCCCTGGAGAAAAAAATGAGCCAGAAAATAGCACTGATTACCGGCGGAAGCCGTGGTTTAGGCCAGAATGCAGCCCTGAAACTCGCCGCAAAGGGCGTTGATGTGATTTTGACGTACCGTAGCCAGCAGCAGGAAGCGGAAGCCGTTGTGGCCCGCATTCAGGCGCTCGGGGCCCGTGCGGTGGCACTTCCACTGGATGTGGCGGACAGCCAGAGCTTCAGCGCATTTGCCGCTGAGGTTGCCCAACAGCTCAAAACGGTATGGCAGCGTGAAACCTTTGATTATTTATTAAACAATGCCGGTACGGGTTTGTACGTCCCTTTCACTGACACCACGGAAGCGCAGTTTGATCATCTGGTGAATGTCCATTTTAAGGGGCCGTTTTTCCTGACGCAGATCCTGTTGCCGCTGATGGCTGACGGTGGGCGCATCCTGAATGTCTCCAGCGGTCTGGCACGCTTCAGCCTGCCGGGCTCCAGCGCTTATGCGGCGGTGAAAGGGGCAATGGAGGTGCTGACGCGTTATCAGGCCAAAGAACTGGGCGTGCGCGGTATTGCGGTAAATATTCTGGCACCTGGCGCGATTGAAACGGACTTCGGTGGCGGAAAAGTCCGTGATGATGCGGCAATGAATGCGTTTGTCGCCTCACAGACTGCGCTGGGACGCGTTGGGCTGCCAGATGATATCGGCCATGCGGTTGCCGCGTTGTTCAGCGAAGAGTGCCGCTGGGTGAACGGTCAGCGTATCGAGGCTTCGGGCGGAATGTTCCTGTAATTCTGGGGGCAGGCGGACCGAAACAGAAGGTCCGCCTCTACGGGGAAAGGATTATACCCGGACCGTGCCGTCAATCACGGTGACGGTCTGACCGCCAATCCAGATGCCGTCAGCCGCATAGCGCACGCTGAGGCGCCCGGCCCGCTGCATCGCGCTTCCCTGGCGTACACGGTAATCCAACTCGACGCCACGTGCCTGGAAGTAACGCGCCAGGCACGCGTTGGCGCTGCCGGTGACCGGGTCTTCGGTTAGCGAGCCCTGCTCAATCAGCAGGCCGCGCACTTCGTATTGCTCTTGCCCACCGGGCAAGGGGCCAAACGGCATCACGCCATCGACCCGGGCTTTCTGCACCAGGCGAGAAAACTCCACCACGTCTGGCTTCAGCGCCAGTACGGCATCGGCTGACGTCATGGGCACCAGCAGCCAGCGAATCCCCATATCGGCAATCATCACTGGCAGTTCTGTTTCCAGGTGGTCGCTGTTGAGCGCGCTGCTGATTGGCGCATCGCTGAAGGGCGTGAGGATCGCTTCCGGGGCAGCAAAAGCCAGCGCGCCGTCGTCACTAATTTTGACCCGCACCAGTCCCAGCCCACACTCCTGCACAATCTGGCCAGGGTGGTGAAGTGTGATGCCCGCCTCCAGTAGCGCATGTGCCGTGCCCAGCGTGGGATGGCCTGCAAACGGGAATTCGGTATCCGGGGTGAAAATACGCACCCGGTAGTCGGCCGTCGGATCGGTGGGGGGCAGGACAAACGTGGTTTCCGACAGGTTGGTCCAGCGGGCGATTGACTGCATCTGCTCATCACTCAGACCACTGGCATCCATAATTACCGCAAGCGGGTTGCCGTTGTACGGGGTGGAAGTAAATACATCGACCTGTTTAAAAGGGCGTAATTGCGTCATAGCTCTTCCTGTCAGCGTGAAGGTTCCGTTGGTTGACGATCCGCCTGGCGGTTGTCAGTACCGACTATTATGGGTATTAATAAACCACAGAGGTTAAAAAAGTGATGATTTTATGCTGAAAATACTGGGACGTGCCTCATCTATCAATGTCAGAAAAGTGCTTTGGCTGTGCGATGAGCTGGAGATCGATTTTCACCGAGAAGAGTGGGGCGATGGTTTTAAGTCACCGCAGGAGGCAGAATTTAAGGCGATGAACCCCAATGCGCTGATCCCGGTGATTCAGGACAGTGAGTTTATTCTCTGGGAGTCAAACACCATCATTCGCTATCTGGCGAACGCTTACGGTGGTGAAGCGCTGTATCCCACGGCACCACAGGCCCGTGCCCGTGTCGATCAGTGGATTGACTGGCAGGCGACGGAACTGAATACCGCCTGGCGCTATGCCTTTATGTCACTGGTGCGTCACTCACCGGCGCACCAGGACCCGCGTCTGCTGGCTGCCGCATCAAAAGGCTGGGCTTACACGATGGGGATTCTCAACCAGCAGTTGGAGCGCACGGGTGCGTATGTGGCCGGGCAGACATTCTCACTGGCTGATATTCCGATAGGCCTGTCCGTGAACCGTTGGTATGAGACACCGCTCGATCACGCTAATCTGCCTGCGGTGCGTGCCTATTATGAGCGCCTGACGGCGCGTAAGGGTTATGCCACCTGGGGCCGTAACGGCACGCCATAACCCGTCCGGGTCGACTTTTTTGCGGTCGACCCGCAGTGGCGTCACACCACGCCGTTACATCCCCGCCGCAATGCCACTCATTTCACACGCCAGCGCGCCCGTACGTTTCAGCGCCCAGGTATAGCGTTCGTCAAAGGGATAACAACAGGAGAGGCGCAGTGCATTGTTGCAGCGTTCGGAGAGGGTGTAGAGCGCTCCCGGCGTCAGGCAAATCTTCTCCTGCAACAGACGATGGAACAGTTCCACGCTATCGACGTTACCCGGCAGCTCAACCCAGAAGACAAAGCCACCGCTCGGGCGCGTGGCCCGCGTTCCCTGAGGAAAATGGCGGGCGATAATACCGCGGGCCTCTTCCAGCTGCGCGGCGTAACGACGGCGCAGTGAGCGCAGATGATGGTCGTAGCCACCTGACTCGAGAAAATGCCCCAGCGCTTCCGACAGCAGGCGAGACTCTGCCAGTGAAGAGACGGCTTTCAGCCGCGCCAGCTGCTGGCTGAAACGCCCGGCGGCTATCCAGCCAAGGTGGAAGTCGGGGGCAACCGTTTTGGTAAAACTGGTGCAGTACATCACCCAGCCGCCGTCATCGAAGGCTTTTACTGCGGGCGTCAGCGGCCAGCAGAATTGCAGTTCAGTGTACAGCCCGTCTTCCAGCAGCGGCACCTGATAGTGATTGACCAGCCGCGCCAGCCGTTTTTTGCCATCCAGCGTCATGCTACTGCCTAACGGGTTCTGCGCATTTGGCATGGCGATCAGCGCCTGGATACGTTTTTCCTGTAACAACAGCTCCAGCGCATCCAGCGACAACCCGTACTGTGGGTCCGTTGGGATTTCCACCACTTTCAGACCGAGGCTGGCCAGCAGCGGGAACAGATAGAAATAGGTGGGTGTTTCCACGCCGACGCAGTCGCCAGGCTGTGTGACGGCACGCAGCCCGAGTTGCAGCGCTTCCATACAGCCATGCGTCAGGGTGATGTCTTCTGCGCTAAGGGTGATGCCCAGTTCCATTGAGCGGCGTGCGATTTCACGTCTCAGACGCAGACTGCCGGGGGGGAGCGCATAGCGGCCAATGAGTTCGGGCTCCCTGCGCAGAAGCGAGGCAATAATGCGGCTGATTTTCCCTGTCGGGAAAAAATCCCCGCTCTGGGGACAGGCCAGCGAGATATTGGTGTAGTCACTGTGGTTCTGTGCGGCGAACACTGCATCAATCAGATCGAGTTTTTCGCTGCTGGGGGAACGTACGCTGGTGCGCTGAAAAGAGGGCCGGGCCAGCGAAGGCAGCGTGTCGCGCACGTAGTAACCCGACTGCGGGCGAGCTTCAATCAGCCCGCGATCTTCCAGGATGCCATAGGCGGTGAGCACGGTGTTGACGCTGACCTGATGGTTGCTGGCACAGCGGCGAATCGCGGGCAGGCGGCTGCCGGGCATAAAGGTGCCCTGATGGATTGCCTCTGCCAGCGTTTCTGCCAGCTGATGGTACAACGTGATCGGCGGTTCGACGATGGACACAATGTGCTCCTCAACCTGTGGGTACAGTGACTATGTTCGGGGTATTGTACTCATAACAATAACGGGTTTCTGCATCTGTTACCATTGCTGGCGGCTGATTACACTGAGGATCTCACTTGGAATGCAGGACAGAAATCATGCTTGATCCCTCTTTTATCAGCTACGTCACGGTGATGTCGATCACCCCAGGCCCGAACAATCTGATGCTGGCCACGTCAGGCGTGAACTTTGGCATACGCCGTACACTGCCGATGGTCAGCGGCATTCTGGTCGGCTGCGGATTACAGACGGCGCTTGCGGGGGCGATGCTTGAGGTATTACTGCAATGGATGGGCGCGATACGTCTGCCGTTGACTCTGCTCGGCTGTACCTACCTGCTGTGGCTGTCGTGGAAGATCTTCCGCTCTGGTGCGCCGGAGTTACGTGAGAAAGCGCGGCCAATGACGTTTGTCGGTGGGGCATTGTTCCAGGCCGTGAATCCTAAAGCCTGGCTGATGGCGATCAACGTGGCGCTGATGTACACCGTGAACAGTACGATTCTGACGGTGATGCTGAGTTTTATGGCGCTGAACCTGCCGTGCATTCTGATCTGGGCAATGATGGGCGATCGGCTGGGAAAACATCTGCAGGTGGCATGGAAACTTCAGCTGTTTAACGGCGTGATGGCGCTGTCATTGCTGGTCACAACGGTGTGGATGCTGGTGGAGGCATTCCAGCTGTCATAACGACAAGGGGCGGTGGGCCAGGCATGCCAGGCCCCTGCAAGGGATCGTAAAAGCGCGGCAGGCCTGACGAGGTGCAGGGATCGCAAAACGCTGTAGGGGCGCAGCGTGCCGCGCCCCTACAGCGACTACTTGCCGACCACCGAATCCTCGACAACCACAGGTTCGTCATTCGCGGCCGGATTCATTGGGGTGTAATCCAGCTGCAGAATACGGCTGGTTTCGGCCAGTTCACGCTCAGTGGCTGCCACATTGCCATTCAGTTTCTGACCGTAGAAAGGAATGATCGCCTTCAGCTTGCTCTGCCATTCCGGCGATGCCATCTGGTCTTTGAACACTTTGCTCATCAGGTCCAGCATGATCGGTGCCGCCGTAGAGGCACCTGGAGAGGCACCCAGCAGTGCCGAAATCGTGCCATCCTGCGAGGTGACCACTTCCGTTCCCAGCTTCAGCACGCCGCCTTTGTTGGCATCCTTCTGAATGATCTGCACGCGCTGGCCGGCTTTCACCAGGCGCCAGTCGGCTTTTTGGGCGTCCGGGAAATATTCGCGTACGGCATTGATGCGGTCATCTTCGTTCAGCATCACCTGACCGACCAGATATTTCACCAGGTCAAAGTTATCCAGGCCAACGCGTACCATCGGCATCAGGTTGGATGGCGTGATGGAACCGAACATATCCCACAGTGAACCCTGTTTCAGGAACTTGGTGGAGAACGTGGCGAACGGCCCGAACAACAGCACTTGCTTGCCATCCAGCGTGCGTGAGTCAAGATGCGGTACAGACATCGGCGGGGCACCCACCGACGCTTTGCCATACACCTTAGACTGATGACGCTTCACCACTTCCGGGTTATCGGTCACGAGGAACTCACCACCGACCGGGAAGCCGGCATAGTTTTTCGCTTCCGGAATACCGGACTCCTGCAACAGCGTCAGCGCTGCCCCACCGGCACCGATAAACACGTATTTTGCCCTGATGATTGTTTTCTCATCGTTGTTCTTCAGGTCGGATACGGTGATGCTCCAGGAACCATCGTCATTGCGTTTAATCGCACGCACTTCATGGCTGGTCTGACGTTCAAAGTTTTTGCTCTGCTGTAGCGATGCCACCAGCTGGCGGGTGATTTCACCGAAATTCACATCGGTTCCGGTCGGAATGCGGGTCGCCGCGACTTTCTGCGCGCTGTCACGACCTTCCATCACCAGTGGCACCCACTCTTTAATCTGATCCGGGTCTTCAGAGAACTCCATCCCGCGAAACAGGGTGCTCTGTTGCAAGGCGGCAAAACGCTTTTTCAGGAAATCGACGTTCTCTTCGCCCCAGACGAAACTCATATGCGAGACGCTGGTGACAAAGCTGCGAGGATCGCGCAGGACATTACGCTGCACCTGGTGTGCCCAGAAGCGACGGGAAACCTGGAAGGCTTCGTTAATTTCCACCGCTTTTTTGATATCGACAGAACCGTCTGCGTTCTCTGGGGTGTAGTTCAGCTCCATCAGAGCGGAATGGCCGGTACCGGCATTATTCCAGCCGTTTGAGCTCTCTTCGGCTACACCATCCAGACGCTCTACCATGCCGATGCGCCATTCTGGCTCCAGCTCTTGCAGGTAGGTACCGAGTGTTGCGCTCATCACGCCACCCCCGATCAGTAATACATCGACGTGCTTCTCTACTGCCAGTTTGCGCATGAGACGACATCTCCGTGTTGAAGGAAATCAACATGTTAAGTAGAGAAGCAGTGGCAGGCCTTCTGGAACCCGTCTGACTGCTTCGCCCTTTCTGGATTGCTGACAGCGAAAATCCACATGAATTCAAAGTGTTTAATCGCTGTTCAAAAGCGTCAGAAATATAGCATTGTTACGGGGTAATTAAAAAAGTGTTTAAAGATTAAAAATGAGAATGATGAGCGTTAAAAAATAAGCAACATTGATACGGGCCGTTGAACGGCCCGCCAGGGCGAAGGATATCCCACAGGATAATGAGGGGTAACTATTTGAACAGAATGAAGTTAGGGGCGAGGAGCACTGTCCGGCAATTTACGCAGGGCGATCGCCAGTCGGTTGTAAGCATTCATTAAACCAATGGTGATCGTGAGGTCGGTGATCTCTTTGTCACTAAATTCCGCTTGCACCTGAGCAAAAACCGCGTCCGGCGCGTGGGTCTGTGCAATCAGCGTCAATGATTCTGCCCAGGCCAGCGCCGCCTGTTCACGTGGGGAGAACCAGTTACCCGCTTCGCGCCAGACTTTGGTGAGCACAATTTTGTCCCAGGGCAGGCCCGCTTTATGTAACGCTTTGGTGTGCATGTCGATACAGTAAGCACAGCCGTTGATCTCAGAGACGCGCAGGAAGGCCAGCTCAATAATATCGTGTGGCAAACCGCTTTGCGTGACATAGCCTGAGACACCTGCCAGTGCTTTCATACCCGCGGGTGAAGTGGTGTAGAAGTTGATACGTTCGCTCATTGCCTTGTCCTTTTATCTGGGTAGGGCGCTATTCTCATCTGTTTTATGGGCGGCTAAAAGTGCCAGGAATTCATAAAAATAATGGTCCATCCGTTCCCGATATTCTGCTGCGGCGCGATACGGGCCACTCGCTGAGTGAGCAGATCCGTCAGGGGATCACGCAGGCGATTGATGAAGGGCGTCTGAAGCCCGGATCGCGCGTCCCCTCCTGCCGCGATCTGGCCGCACAGCTTGGTGTGGCACGTGGCACGGTACGCACAGCGTATGACATGCTGGTCGACGGTCAGCGGCTGGTGGCGAAAGGATCGGCGGGCACCTGGGTGAGCGAGGTTCACCACTCACCGGGAAAAAGTCTGCTGTCGGATACGGCAGTGATGGCACCGCTGGCGTCGGTTATCCACGCTTTTGATCGTCCGCCGCTGACGTTTCAGATGGGCGTGCCTGCCAACGATGCCTTTCCTGCCAAGGTCTGGTCGCGCATTCTCACGCGTCATGCCCGGGAAATGGTGAGTAAACCGATCGGCTATTCCGATCCGCGTGGCAGCCTGGCACTGCGGGAACAACTGGTCAGCTATCTGTCGATGGCTCGCGGCATACGTTGTCAGGCTTCGCAGGTGATGATCACCAATGGTTATGCCGGGGCGCTGGGACTGATCTGCCTGGCGCTGGGTTTGCGTGGCAAGTCGGTATGGACAGAAGACCCCGGTTATCTGCTGGCCCGTAAAGCGCTAACGCTTGCAGGTGTCGAAGCCGTTCCCGTTGCCGTGGATGAGCAAGGACTGTGCGTGGAGGAAGGAATACGGCTGGCGGCAGATGCCGCTGCGGTGCTGGTCACGCCGGGTCAGCAGGCCCCGTTAGGTATGACGCTGTCGTTGGAACGGCGAGCGGCGCTGCTGGCGTGGGCGGAACGCCAGACAAGCTGGATTATTGAAGATGACTATCTCGGTGAGTTGCAGCTGGAAGGGCGGGCGGCCCCGGCCCTGGCTGCGCTGGATGGTGGGCGCGTGCTGCATATTGGTACTTTCAGTAAAAACATCAGCCCGTCGCTGCGTCTGGGCTATCTGGTTGTTCCGGCATCACAGGCGGCACATTTTGCTGAGGCAGCTGCGTTGCTGGCACCCGCCTCGTCCTTTGTGCTGCACAACGCGGTGGCTGAATTTCTGCACGAAGGCCACTTTATGCGTCATTTACGCCGGATGAAGCGGCTGTACAACGAACGGCTGGTGGCGCTGCTGGCAGCACTGCAACCGCTGTTCCCGCAGGCAACGCGTGCGGCACTGGCGGTGATCATTACGCTGCCAGAGGGATGCCAGGATACGCGCATCGCGCAGGAAGCACTGGCGTTTGGCATGGCGCCAACACCGCTGTCGGTGTGGTATCAGGATGAGGGGCGTCGTCGTTATGGGCTGGTACTGAGTGTGACGAATATGCCACGTGAAGGGTTTGAGGCGTGTGCGCAGCAGCTGAAAGCGCTGGTCGGGACATTCGGTTAAATCCTGCCCCGGGGAGGGGCAGGAGGCATCATCAGGCTTTTTTCGCTGCAGCAGCAGCTTTAACGATCACCGCGAAAGCATCCGCTTTCAGTGATGCGCCGCCCACGAGGGCACCGTCGATGTCTGGCTGAGCAAACAGCTCTGCCGCATTTTTATCGTTCACAGAACCGCCGTATTGAATGATGACCTGAGCGGCCACCGCAGCATCTTTCTTCGCAATATGGTCACGAATGAATTTGTGAACGGCCTGAGCCTGAGCAGGGGTGGCAGATTTGCCGGTACCGATAGCCCATACAGGTTCGTAAGCGACAACCACGCCGTTGAACGCGTCAGCGCCCAGGGTGTTCAGCACGGCATCGATCTGACGTGCGCACACTTCTTCGGTTTTGCCCGCTTCGTTTTCTGCATCAGTTTCGCCGATGCACAGTACAGGGATCAGACCGGCTGCTTTCAGCACAGCGAATTTTTTCGCGATCAGCTCATCGCTCTCAGCGTGATAAGTACGACGCTCAGAGTGGCCGATGATGATGTATTGCGCGCCCAGATCTTTCAGCATGTCGGCAGAGACTTCACCGGTGAAAGCGCCAGACAGGTTAACGTCAACGTTCTGCGCACCCAGTGCGATATGGCTACCGGAAATGGCATGTTTCGCCTGATCCAGATACATAACAGGCGGAGCAATCGCCACACCACAACCATCAACACCGCTCAACTCGGTACGCAGACCGGCGATCAGCTCGTTGACCATGTGTTTGTTGCCGTTCAGTTTCCAGTTACCCATAACTAATGGATGTCGCATTGTATCCTCCACGCTTAGAGAGTATTAAAGCTGCCAGCAGGCAGCATTGTCTGCCAGACAGTATAGAGATCAAACATCGGAAAGGCTTTGCTTTTCGTCATCCTTTGGGCCTGTCGTCTCAGGGTGTGCTCAAGGCCAGTTTTAACGGTTCCACCGCAAAGGTTAATCCTTTATCGCCGTTATCGGCCACGATATAGCGCAGTGCCCCTTCGGTCTGTTGGTAAAAGCGAGAGCCTTTGCCTTTGGTCACCAGCGCCTCGGCACGTTTCTGGCTTTGGGCTTCACTCAGCATCGGTTCGAAGTAATGAATCAGCGCTGCGATGTACGCCAGCGCTTTATCGCGTGAGGCTTTCTGTTCCGGGCCGGGAATGGGCAACCAGGTGATCTGCAACGTTTTGATTTTTCCCGTGCCTTGTTCCAGTGCAGTCGACGAATAAAGATTTTCGTTGATCTTGCTGGCAGCACGCGTCAGATTGCTTTTATCATTCCTGCTGTCAATGGCGCGATATTCACTTAACGGTAACGTTTTATTGGCAGCATTATACTTTTCGCGAAACTGGCCGATAGTCATATCAAAGGTGGGGGCGCCGGCCTGTAAGTAGGGCGCGCCAGGCAAATGCTCAGTCCGATCCTGCGGGTCCGGATCGGCGTGTGCCGCAGCGATCGTCATTGCGGATAGCAGTGCAACTGCTGCCAAAATCGCGTTCTTCATTTCAATGACCCTAACCAGTAAACTCAGCCCAAGATTAAAACGGACAATGACCGGCAAAGTCAAAGGGCACCCGGACTCTGAGATAAAAATAATGACGTTACAGCAATGGTGTTTCTCTTTTCGTGGTCGCCTGGGACGGCGCGACTTCTGGATCTGGCAGGTGGCCTGGCTGCTGATGCTGGTGCTGCTCTTTACGCTGGCAGGCAATGGTCTGTTGGATACGCAGACGGCCGCTTTCTGCGTGGTGGCCCTGCTGTGGCCCACCAGCGCTGTCATGGTAAAACGACTGCACGACCGTAACAAAGGCGGCCAGTGGGCGCTGCTGTTTATCGTCGCCTGGATGCTGATGGCCGGGCACTGGGCGATATTGCCGGCAGATGCGCAGTGGCTGGTGGGCCGTTTTATTCCCACATTGATCATGGTCGGTATGGTGGTTGAACTGGGCGGTTTTGCGGGTACACCGGGTGATAACCGGTTTGGCAAAGCGACGCAGCCTGTGGTGTATCTGCGCCGCCGCTCACCGGATTACCAGTAATGTTCGCTGGTGATATGCCCGGGTTTGCGCTTGAGATGTTTACGCATGCCGCGGGTTTCTTTTAAAACTTGCTGGGTATCGCGCACCATTTGCGGGTTGCCGCACAGCATGACATGGCTTTGTTCGGCATCGATGCTCAGCCCGGTCACCGCTTCCAGCTGGCCACTCTCTATCAGCGCGGGCACTCTGCCCGTCAGTGAGCCCGGGCTCTCTTCGCGACTGACCACGGTTTGAATCTGGAGTTTCCCAACGTAACGCTGCTGTAATGCCTGCATCACTGGCAGATAACTCAGATCCTGTGCATAACGTGCGGCATGGACCAGTACGATATTTTTGAAGCGCTCCAGCCCTTTTCCTTCCTGTAAAATCGACAGATACGGCCCGATGGCGGTGCCGGTTGCCAGCATCCACAGCGTTTCGCACTCAGGGATTTCATCCAGTACAAAGAAGCCCTGAGCATCCTGGGTAATCATCACCTCATCGCCGGGTTTCAACGCATGCAGTCGTGGGCTTAGTTTCCCTTCCGGCACGGTGACCAGGTAGAACTCCAGATTTTCATTGCTGGGCGCATTCACAAAGGAATAGGCGCGCACCACACGTTCACCGTCAATTTCCAGTGCCAGCTTGGCATATTGCCCGGCGGTAAACGGGTCGATGGGAGCGGTCACCGTCAGACTGAACAGGCTGTCAGTCCAGTCGGTGACATGTTTAACGCGGGCGTTGACCCATACGGCCATAAAAAAACTCCTTCATTCGCTTGCGACATAAGTGACGTCTCTGCGGCTATCTTCGCCAGCCATCGGTTTTTTTTCCACCCGACGGCCCGGGTGAAAGCTCATATCGACAAAGTATGAGCACTATTTAAACGTAGCGTAAAAAATGTTTTACAGACACGCCTGCTTTTACTGACAGTGGCGCCAGCGTTATTTACCGCGACCCCCTCGCTTTGCTACGCATTCCTGATATTTTCAGCGCCATTGTGCCGGTATGACTGGCCACCCTTGCTGGTTGGGTGAGTTTCCGCTTTTTATAAGAGTCGTAACTTAATGAAAAAAATAGAAAATGGCCATTTGCTGGTGATGCTGATGGCGTTGCTGGCGGTGGGACAGATGGCGCAGACGATCTATGTTCCGGCGATGTCGACCATTGCTGATGTCTTCCATGTACGCGATGGTGCGGTACAACGGGTGATGGCTGCCTATCTGATGGCCTACGGTGCCTCGCAGCTGTTTTACGGCCCGCTGTCTGACAGTATCGGGCGTCGCCCGGTGATCCTGATGGGAATGGCGGTGTTTATTGCCGGATCGCTCACCGCACTGTTGGCAGGCAGTCTGAATGGCCTGGTGCTGGGGGCTGCTATTCAGGGAATGGGCACGGGTGTTGCCGGGGTGATGGCGCGCACAATGCCGCGTGATCTCTACGCCGGTAGTGCGCTGCGTCAGGCCAACAGCCTGCTTAACATGGGAATTTTGGTCAGTCCGTTGATTGCTCCCGTGATTGGTGCCGGGCTGACACACCTGTTTGGCTGGCGCGCTTGTTTCGCTTTTTTACTGCTGTTGTGCCTGATTGTTGCTGGCGTGATGCTGCGTTGGCTGCCGGAAACGCGTCCCGCAGGACAGCAGACACGCCCGCTGTTCTCCCGTTACCGTCCACTGCTGGCCGACAGCAGTTTTGTCCGTTATCTGGTGATTCTGATCGGTGCGCTGTCTGGGATTGCGGTGTTTGAGGCCAGCTGTGGCGTGCTGATGGGAGGTGTACTGGGTATGAGCAGCCTCGCCGTCAGCGTGTTGTTTATATTGCCCCTGCCTGCGGCCTTCTTTGGTGCCTGGTTTGCCGGGCGCAGTGAGAAACCCTTCACCACGGTGATGTGGTATGCGGTGAACAGCTGCCTGCTGGCGGGCGTGATGATGTGGATCCCCGGCTGGCTGGGCGTGATGAATCTGTGGACGCTGATTGTGCCGGCATCGCTGTTCTTTTTCGGTGCCGGGATGCTGTTTCCGCTGGCAACGACGGGTGCAATGGAGCCCTGGCCGTATATGGCGGGCACCGCCGGAGCGCTGGTGGGGGGATTACAGAATCTTGGTTCTGGGCTGGTCGCGTGGCTGTCTGCGCTGTTGCCGCAAACCGGTCAGTTCAGTCTGGGGATGCTGATGTTTGCCACTGCGCTGCTGATCCTGCTGTGCTGGCTGCCGCTGTCAAAACATCCACAGCCGCACGCGGTGTAAGGCTGTCATTTACCCGCTTTGGTACCGGGCGAGGCGTGGGTACAGACCGACCACATGGGTAACACTTTAGACTGACCACATGGGTAACAGTTATAAACGGCATAGCGGAGGAGACTCACTATGCCCTGGACTGAGACTGTTACCATGCAACGCCTCGATTTTATCCGTGCCTGCCTCGCAGGCACACACTCTGTCGCTTCACTTTGCCGCCAGTTCGGCATCAGCCGCAAAACCGGCTACAAATGGATTGAACGCTTTGACCCCGGCGACCTTCGCTCCCTTGAAAACCTCTCCCGGGCGCGCCTCACCTCATCCTGCGTTATCCCTCCCGGCATGGCACAGTGCCTGATATCCCTGCGCCGCGCCCACCCGGACTGGGGACCAAAAAAACTGCGCCACTGGCTGATTAACACGGGCCATCCCGGCCACGTTCCTGCCGCCAGCACCATCGGCAGCCTGCTTGACCGCGAAGGGCTGGTCACGCCCCGTAAAGTCCGCCGCCGCACGCCCGGTAACGCCGCCGGTCTGACGGATATCTGCCGCGTTAATCAGGTCTGGAGCGCAGACTTCAAGGGCTGGTTCCGTCTGCGTGACCGCAGCCTCTGTCGGCCCTTCACCCTGACGGATAACCTCAGCCGCTACCTGCTGGCGTGTGAAGCAGGCACCCGTGAAACCGGGGCGTTCGTCCGCCAGAATCTTGAGCGGGCCTTCCGGGAATACGGGCTGCCGGACGTGATACGCACGGACAACGGGCATCCCTTCGCCGGTACGGGCATTGCCGGCCTGAGCCGGCTCAGCGTCTGGCTGATAAAGCTGGGCATCCTGCCGGAACGGATCAGGAAAGGGCATCCGGAAGAGAACGGACGGCATGAGCGGATGCACCGTTCACTGAAGGGTGCGCTGGCGTGCGGCAACATCTTCACGACGCAGGCAGAGCAGCAGGCGTGGTTCGACGCATACCGGCGAGAGTTCAACGCAGAACGGCCGCACGAGGCGCACGGAGGAAAAACGCCGTCGACGGTATGGACACCGTCAGCACGGAGGTGGGACGGGGAGGTACCGGAGGTGAAATACCCGGAGGGCTCAAGGCTGCTGCGGGTTCAGGCAAAGGGAGGGATAAAGCTGGATGAATGGATGTTCCTGAGCGAAGCGCTGAGGGGAGAATACGTGAGGCTGGTCGAAGTGGATGACGGCGTGGATGTCATCCTCTTCGACCGGCTGATACTGGCTTACTATGAACGGGCAGAAAAGCGTATTATCAGGGTCGACCCGGCATAAAAGTGTTACCTGTGTGCCCGGTCTGATCTGTTACCTATGTACCCGGTCCTACACGTGCCTCGCCCCTACGGTCTCAGAGGCCGTGTAGGGACCCCTAGGGTCTCAGAAGCCGTGTAGGGGTCGGGCATGCCCGACCCGCATTGACACCTACTGAGACGGTAGACGATCACAAAATATACGGGTGCAGGCTTTCGTCTTTCAGATCGAGGTAATGGATCGACTGAATACGGCGGATGGTGCGGGATTTACCACGTATCAGCAGCGTTTCAGTGGTCGCCATATTGCCCTGACGGGTGATGCCTTTTAACAGGTCGCCGCTGGTAATGCCGGTCGCGGAGAAAACCACGTTGTCGTTGCGCGCCATCTCTTCCAGCTTCAGCACCTGTCCGGCAGCAATCCCCATTTCCGCACAGCGTGACAGCTCCTGTTCGCCCAACTGACGGTTCTCAGGGGTATCACCCTTAACGTCATGACGTGCCAGCAGACGAGCCTGCATATCGCCATCCAGCGCACGGATCACCGCTGCGGAGACTACGCCTTCCGGTGCGCCACCGATGCCGTACATCACGTCGACTTCGCTGTCCGGCATGCAGGTCAGGATCGACGCGGCAACATCACCGTCCGGGAACGTAAATACGCGTACGCCAAGCTGTTGCAGGCTGGCAATCACCGCATCGTGGCGTGGTTTCGCCAGCAGGGTCACGGTCAGTTCTGTCAGGGATTTATTCAGGGCACGGGCAACGCGTTGCAGGTTCTCTTCCAGCGGCAGGTTAAGGTCAATAGCGCCTTTAGCCCCAGGACCGACCACCAGCTTCTCCATATACATATCCGGTGCGTGCAGGAAGGTGCCTTTGTCCCCGACGGCCATGACCGCCAGTGCATTGGCCTGCCCCAGTGCGGTCATGCGCGTACCTTCAATGGGATCGACGGCAATATCCACCGCATCACCGTTGCCTGTCCCGACTTTCTCGCCGATATACAGCATCGGCGCTTCATCAATTTCCCCTTCGCCAATCACGATCTGACCGTCGATATCCACTTTGTTGAGCATGATGCGCATTGCATGTACGGCTGCACCGTCTGCCGCATTTTTATCGCCACGCCCCAGCCACTTATAGCCAGCCAGTGCCGCTGCTTCTGTTACGCGGGAAAATTCAATCGCCAGTTCTCGTTTCATGACATGCCTTTAAGGAAACTAATGAGGCGGGAAGTTTATCACAGGGAGCGGAGCGGGGAAGGGAGATACCCGTGGTCAGGCGACCACGGGCAGGAGATGATTACTTGTCGTCAGCGTCTTCCCATGCCTGCGCACGGGCGACGGCTTTCTTCCATCCTGCGTACAGCACGTTGCGCTGGGTGGTTTCGATGCTTGGGCGGAATTCGCGCTCGATGACGGACTTGGCGCGCACTTCATCCAGATCTTTCCAGAAGCCCACTGCCAGACCGGCAAGGTAAGCAGAACCCAGCGCAGTCACTTCACGCACTTCAGGACGCTCAACGCGCGCACCGAGGATATCGGACTGGAACTGCATCAGGAAGTTGTTCGCCACGGCACCACCGTCAACGCGCAGTGATTGCAGACGGGTGTTGGCATCGTTCTGCATCGCTTCCAGCACGTCACGCGTCTGATAAGCAATGGACTCCAGCGTGGCGCGAATGATGTGGTTAGCATTGGCACCACGCGTCAGGCCGAAGATAGCGCCTCGGGCATACGGGTCCCAGTAGGGGGCACCCAAACCGGTGAATGCAGGCACCATATACACGCCGTTGGTGTCTTTGACTTTGGTGGCGAAATATTCGGAGTCAGTAGAGTCACTGATCAGCTTCATTTCGTCACGCAGCCACTGAATGGATGCACCGCCGATAAACACCGCACCTTCCAGCGCATAGTTCACTTCGCCACGTGGGCCGCAGGCGATGGTGGTCAGCAGGCCGTGTGTTGAGGTCACCGCTTCTGTACCGGTGTTCATCAACATAAAGCAGCCCGTGCCATAGGTATTTTTCGCCATACCCGGCTGGACGCACAGCTGGCCATACAGCGCCGCCTGCTGGTCACCCGCAATACCGGCGATTGGAATACGCGTTCCGCCTTTACCACCGATGTTAGTCTGGCCGTAAATCTCTGACGAGGATTTCACTTCCGGCAACATTTCACGCGGGATATCGAGAATGTCCAGCATGCGCTGATCCCACTCCAGCTTGTGAATATTGAACATCATGGTACGGGAGGCGTTGGTGTAGTCGGTGATATGAACCCGTCCCTGCGTCATTTTCCACACCAGCCAGGAGTCGACGGTGCCGAACAGCAGTTCGCCACGGCGTGCACGCTCGCGGGAGCCTTCCACGTGGTCGAGGATCCACTTCACTTTGGTGCCGGAGAAGTACGGGTTAATCACCAGACCCGTGGTATGACGGATGTACTCTTCCAGGCCTTCTTTTTTCAGCTTCGAGCAGTAGTCGGCGGTACGCGGGTCCTGCCAGACGATGGCGTTGTAAATCGGCTTGCCGGTTTCTTTGTCCCACACAATGGTGGTTTCACGCTGATTGGTGATACCAATCGCGGCAATTTCGTCAGAGTTAATGTCCGCATGCGCCAGGACTTCGACCAGGGTGGAGCTCTGTGACGCCCAGATATCCATCGGGTCATGCTCAACCCAACCCGCTTTCGGGTAGATTTGCTGGAATTCACGCTGTGATACCGCAACGATATTGGAGTCATGATCCAGAATAACGGCGCGGGAGCTGGTGGTTCCCTGGTCGAGTGCGACAATGTATTTTTTTTCTACGGTCATAATAGGTTCCTGATGGTGTAAGCAATGAGCAGGATTACGCTTTACGCTGTGCAGCGCGCGGTGCTGATTTTTCCTGTTTCTCCACAACCTTACCCGGAAGGTTGTTGGCAATCAGGGCGCGGTAGCCAAAGGCACCGAGGCTTGCACCGATCAGTGGGCCAAAGATCGGAACAAGGAAATACGGAATATCACGGGCGCCGGTGAAGGCAACATTACCCCAGCCAGCCACCCAGGCGAACAGCTTAGGTCCGAAATCACGTGCCGGGTTCAGTGCAAAGCCGGTCAGTGGGCCCATTGCGGCGCCGATGATGGCGATAAGGAAACCAATTAGCAGCGGTGCCATCGGGCCACGCGGCAGGCCGTTACCGTCATCGGTCAGTGCCATAATCAATGCCATCATGATAGCGGTAATGACCATTTCAACCAGGAATGCCTGGCCTACGCTGATGTGCGGGTTAGGGTACGTGGAGAAGATGCCCGCGAGGTCGAGGCTCTCGACGCTGCCACGTACCATGTGATGTGTCTGTTCGTAATCGAGGAAGAGATTGTGATACAGGCCGTACACCAGCGCTGCGGAGCAGAATGCACCCGCTACCTGTGCGATCGTATAGGGCAGCACTTTACGCCCTTCGAAATTGGCGAACAGCCACAGAGCGACGCTGACGGCGGGGTTCAGGTGAGCGCCTGAAATACCGGCGGTCAGATAGACGGCCATCGCAACGGCCAGGCCCCAGACAATACTGATTTCCCAGAGGCCGAAACTGGCTCCGGCAACTTTCATTGCGGCCACGCAGCCAGCACCGAAAAAGATGATCGTGGCAGTGCCGAGAAACTCGGCGATGCACTGCCCCTTAAGTGTACTTGTTGTCTGACTCATGATGAATTCCTGAAGGCGAGGTTAATGGTTTAGCTTCTTAGTTTTGCTTCATCCGTGAATCACCCAAATCTTATGTAGGGCTGTTGTGAATTTATCGTTAACGAGCACAAACGAGAAATAGCGAAATCAAAAATTGTGTTCTGTGTCATAAAAATGAGCGTTTTCGCGTATTTTTGCTTTCCAAAAACGACCTGGTGCGCGTTTGATCGCGTGTGAAATGCGCAATTATTTAACGCTGACCTTACATCAGGAGGGGGAAGATGTTAATGAGACCAGGTATAGACTGAAAATTGTTACAGACTACGCCCTGTAAGGGTTCGCTGCTGGACTTGAGCTGTCGCTCTACTTACAATCGGAGAATCGTTGTTATCCGCGGAATGCCGGTTCATTCCTCACCCCTGCGGCTAGCATCATCAACGCCCTGCGATTAGGAGAGGTTATAGACATGTCATTTGAAGTATTCGAGAAACTGGAAGCGAAAGTGCAGCAGGCGATTGATACCATCACGCTGTTGCAGATGGAAATCGAAGAGCTTAAAGAACAAAACGGTAATTTGAACCAGCAGGTTCAGCAGGCAGCAGGCAGCAGTGATGCGCTGGTGCGTGAAAATCAGCAGTTAAAAGAAGAGCAGCATGTCTGGCAGGATCGTCTGCGGGCTTTGCTGGGAAAAATGGAAGAGGTGTAATGCTGCACCTGGCGTAAAAGCAGGAAGCAAGCAGAAAACGGGTGCCCTGGGGCACCCATTTTATATGTTCGTCTTTATTCGATGTCGAGCGCGTCTTCGGACAGGATCATTCCCGTGTTGTCTGCGTACAGATGATCGCCGGAGAAGAACGTGACGCCACCAAAGTTCACCCGCACGTCGCTTTCACCAATGCCTTCACCTGCAGCCCCGGCAGGAATAGCCGCGATGGCCTGAATGCCGATATCCAGTTCTTCCAGATCATCCACCTGGCGAACAGAACCATACACCACAATGCCTTCCCACTCATTTTGCTGAGCCAGCGTTGCGAGCGCGGCGTCCACCAGCGCACGGCGTACTGAACCACCACCATCAACCAGCAGAACACGACCACGGCCGTTTTCCTCCAGCAAATCATAGAGCAGCCCGTTATCTTCGAAACATTTTACCGTGGTGATTTGCCCGCCAAACGAGGTGCGACCACCAAAGTTTGAGAAAAGCGGTTCAACGACATTCACATCTTCATGGTAGATGTCGCACAGTTCTGAAGTATCGTATTTCATAGGGGTTTCGTCTGTTTGCCGCAGGAGGGCTAAGTATATCGCTTAAAGGCCACTGTTGGCAAAATCATCAATTGTTAAAAATTGCGATGGGTCAAGCACATCGCGTTTAGCTGAACACTAAGCCGATGGCAAACAGGATATTGATCAGCAGGGCTGCTTTAACGGTTTTTTCCAGCATGGGTCGCATCGCCAGTGCACTGGTTTCTCGCAAAATGAAACGTCCCTGCTGCCACAACAGAGGTGCCGCGAGCAGGAATAACCAACCCACCGGACGCAGGCTGACCAGCGCACTGTAGAGAGCAAAGCAGGCCAGTGCGGTGGTTAACAGCACGGCATGATAGCGGCGTGCTCCATGTGCACCCAGGCGAACTGCCAGCGTAAATTTCCCATTCTGCCGGTCGCTGTCGATATCGCGCAGGTTGTTGACGTTCAGTACGGCGGTCGCCAGCAGGCCACAGCCACTGGCGGGCAGCAGCAGCAGCAGATCAATCTGGTGTGTTTGCAGATAGCTACTGCCGATGACCCCCAGCCAGCCAAAGAAGATCATCACAGACAGATCCCCAAGGCCAAGATAGCCATAGGGTTTTTTCCCCACGGTATAAGCGATGGCTGCGACTATCGCCAGCGCGCCCATCGCCACAAAGCCGAGGATATCGGCGGGAGACTGGCAGGCCCGCAGGATCAGTAGCAGGCCACAGCCGGTGGTGATGGCCACGGTCAGCATCAGCGCGATGCGCATCTGCTCTTTGGTGATCGCCCCTTTCTGCATGCCACGCAACGGCCCGATACGCTGCGGCGTATCGCTGCCTTTCAGCGCATCGCCGTAGTCATTCGCCAGGTTAGAGAGGATCTGTAACAGAGTGGTGGTCAGCAGCGCCAGCAGGGCGATGGAGGGGTCAAAATGCCCCTGATGCCACGCCAGAGCGCTACCGGTAATGATCGAGGCACAGGCCAGCGGCAGTGTGCGCAGACGCAGGCTTTCCAACCAGGCCTGGGGCATTGAGAGTGGGGGAGCCAGTTGAGTATTATCCATGACAGGTTGCGCCTCCGATCCGTTTCAGGTCCAGTGCGGCGAGTGCCAGCACGATATCGGTGTCATGGTAAGCGCCTTTTTAACAACGGGAGTTAATCCTGGTCAAGTTGGTGCAGGATATAAAAAAAGGAGGCCGAAGCCTCCTGATGTGTCGAGCCGTTTGCTTACAGGATAAAGCGGCTGAGATCTTCGTCAGCCACCAGCTCGTCGAGATGTTTGCCTACATATTCGGCATCAATGGTAATCGACTGGCCATTCAGGTCGCTGGCGTCGTAGGAGATGTCTTCCATCAGACGCTCCAGGACGGTATGCAGACGACGTGCACCGATGTTTTCAGCGGTCTCATTCACCTGCCATGCCGCAGCCGCAATCTTACTGATGCCGTCAGGGGTAAAGTTAATCTCTACGCCTTCCGTGTTCATCAGTGCTTTATATTGCACGGTGATGGAGGCACTTGGCTCTGTGAGGATGCGCTCAAAGTCGTGCGTGGTCAGCGCCTGGAGTTCAACGCGGATAGGCAGACGGCCCTGCAACTCAGGGATCAAGTCTGACGGGCTGGCTACCTGGAATGCGCCGGAAGCGATAAACAGGATGTGGTCAGTTTTTACCATGCCGTGTTTTGTCGACACCGTACAGCCTTCGACCAGCGGCAACAGGTCACGCTGTACGCCTTCGCGAGACACGTCAGGACCGGACGATTCACCCCGTTTACAGACTTTGTCGATCTCATCGATAAACACGATACCGTGCTGTTCAACCGCGTCGATCGCTTCCTGCTTCAGCTCTTCCGGGTTCACCAGCTTGGCGGCTTCTTCTTCCACCAGCAGTTTCATCGCCTCTTTGATTTTCAGCTTACGAGGTTTCTGTTTCTGGCCGCCGAGGTTCTGGAACATCGACTGGAGCTGGCTGGTCATCTCTTCCATGCCTGGAGGTGCCATGATTTCTACGCCACCGGATACGGCAGCCAGATCGATTTCGATCTCTTTGTCATCCAGCTGGCCTTCGCGCAGCTTCTTGCGGAAGGACTGACGCGCAGCAGAAGGCTCAGGTGCTGCTTCATTCTGGCCCCAGTTATTTTTTGCCGGTGGGATCAACACATCGAGAATGCGCTCTTCAGCCATTTCTTCGGCGCGGTAACGATACTTCTCAATCGCCTGTGAGCGCACCATCTTAATCGCAGAATCGGTCAGATCGCGGATAATCGAATCCACTTCTTTACCCACATAGCCCACTTCGGTGAACTTGGTCGCTTCGACTTTGATGAAAGGGGCGTTAGCCAGTTTTGCCAGGCGGCGGGCAATTTCCGTTTTACCCACCCCGGTTGGGCCGATCATCAGAATGTTTTTTGGCGTCACTTCATGACGCAACTCTTCGTCCAACTGCATACGGCGCCAGCGGTTACGCAGCGCGATGGCGACGGCACGTTTGGCGCCATCCTGGCCGATGATAAATCTGTTCAGTTCGCTGACAATCTCGCGCGGAGTCATAGCAGACATAAATTAGGATCCTTACGCTTTAGACGGTAATGCTTCGATGGTGAGGTTATGGTTGGTATAGATGCAGATATCACCTGCAATACCTAGCGCTTTTTCCACGATGTCGCGTGCGCCGATATCGGTGTTTTCCAGCAGCGCACGGGCTGCTGCCTGAGCGTATGGACCGCCTGAACCGATAGCAATTAAGTCGTTTTCTGGCTGGATGACATCCCCGTTACCGGTAATGATCAGCGAGGCATTTTCATCGGCCACGGCCAGCAGTGCTTCAAGTTTGCGCAGCATACGGTCGGTGCGCCAGTCTTTTGCCAGTTCGACGGCGGCTTTCACCAGATGACCCTGGTGCATTTCCAGTTTGCGTTCAAAAAGTTCAAACAGAGTGAAGGCATCGGCGGTACCGCCCGCAAAGCCCGCAATGACTTTGTCATTGTAGAGACGACGCACTTTTTTGACGTTGCCTTTCATCACGGTATTGCCGAGGGTAGCCTGGCCATCACCGCCAATTACTACCTGGCCGTTGCGTCGTACACTTACTATTGTTGTCACGGGCAGACCCCTTATTGCAGTCGGAAGATGACCCCGCACGTTTTGTACGGGGTACTGATGCAATCAGATATGGGGCGGGTTTGAGGGGTTTCAACCCCCGATGGACAGAGGAATACAATTTGAGTGGCCGGAACCACGCAGGCGTTTTAGCGTGCTGTCGGCCGCACTGCGGTTGTTATACGGTCCGATAACGACACGATTCCAGCCACCGCCGGTCGTGATCCTGCTTTCAAATCCTTCAAAAGCTAACTGAGCACGAATGGACTCGGCCTGGTCGGTACCTTTGAAGGAGCCACACTGCACCATCCAGCGCTGCGCGCTCTCTTTTTCCGCTTCTTTTGGCTTGGTTTCCACTTTCGGCTGCGCGGCAATTTCCGGTTTCGGCTGGCGAACAGGTTCGCGGGTGACCGGTGTTATCGGTGCCGGGCGCGGTGTCTGAGTTTGAGTCTGTGGCTGCGTGCGCGGCTGCGTTTGCTGCTGCGGCATACGCGACTGCTGCTGAAGCTGGCCCTGCTGCTGCTGACGTTGAATGGTCTGCTGGCGCTGCGCCGGCGTTTGTTCATTCCACGGCACTTCGTTGAGCTGAGTAGGTTGCTGGCGCATATCGGCCTGCATCTGGTCCAGTAGCTGACGCTGTTCATCGGTTAACTGGGTCTGGGAATGTGCTTCGCCCCCTGACGTCGGTTCTGTAGGCGTAGGAACGCCAAGCTGACGGTTCTCCAGCTCTTTGATATAGCGCCAGCGTTCTTCCGGTTTGGGTGGCAGGCCATTGCCGGTCGCCTTGTGGTCAGGGATCACTGGTGTATCTTCTTTTTTATGATGCGCGATAAACCACAAGCCACCAATAAAGGTGACCAGAACGGCAACCGCCAGCACTATCATGATTTTTGATACACCGGACCCACTGCTGCGTTTCTTGCTGCGACTGTTGGTATTTTTGCGACGCGTCCCTGTCGAACGCCCGCGGCCTACATAATCTTTTTGTGCCACTATCGTTCCGCTAATAATCGATGAAGGTAAGGCCGGGCTAAAAGAGTGAAAATGTGTACCCGATGATAGCCCGCCATGTTACTGAAGGGCCGGAAGTTTGACCAGCAGCGATCTTACTAAGAATCCGCTGATTTTTGCCCAAAAGCAGGCATGGCGTGCTACCCGCTATCTGGGAAAAATCAATCTTCGTCGCGCAGGGAGGGCGCGGTGCTCCCGCGAATTTTCAGCTCGAAGTCCAGCAGGCGTGAACCATTGCTGACCATCCTGCCCTGCAACTGCTCCAGCAAGAGTAGCATCGCTTCGCGACCTATGTTGAAACGCGGCTGGGCAACGGTGGTTAATTGCGGATCGCTGTAGCGTGACAGTTCGATATCATCGAAGCCGATGATTGACAGATCTTTTGGTACGCGCAGGCCCATATTCTTCGCCTGTGACATCGCACCCAGTGCGATGATATCGCTATGACAGAACAAGGCATCGGGCGGTTTCGGCAGGGTCATCAGATGTTTCATCGCCTGCGAACCGGCATCGAAGGTGAAGTCACCCCGCACGATATAGGTCGGGTCGACCGCCATGCCGTGACGGCGCAGAGCCTGAATATAGCCCTGCAGGCGATACTGGCACAGCGGCATCTCTTCCGGGCCGGAGATGCAGGCAATGCGGCGATGTCCGAGCTTTTGCAGGTGGTTAACGGCTTCAAAGGCTGCCGTCAGATTATCGATATGGACCGTTGGCAGTTCCAGCTCCGGTGCAAACTCATTGGCCATCACCATTGGCGGCAGATTACGTTGCTCTTCCACTCCGGTGTCAAAAGGGACATTGGAGCCAAGCAGCACCATGCCGTCGATCTGGCGGGTCAGCATCAGATTAAGAAAGGATTTTTCCTGTTGGTTCTGGTGAGCACAGTCGCCAATCAGTACCAGATACCCTTCAGCCGCCGCCACGACTTCAATGCCACGAATAATTTCACTGAAAAATGGGTCGCAGATATCTGGCACAATCACCAGTACGGTCCGTGATTCACTGCGTCGCGCGCTGCGCGTCATTGAATGCGGGGAGTAGCCGACGGCGATCACCGCCTGTTCAACCTTATAGCGTGTTGCAGCAGAGACCTTTTCCGGATTCATCAGGGCGCGGGAAACCGTCGCCGTTGATACGCCGGCTTTTTCAGCCACGTTTTTCATGGTCACCACGGATGTGTCTTGATTCTGCTCCAACGCTTTTCTCCTCACGCCAGCCCCTGAGCCGACCTGACCAACTAATAACGATGTATTGTCCGGCGACTCAACATGTCGCTTGCGGTGAACGCCCCCGCATTCTTAACAGATATGCGAGGTGGCTGTTACTTAATTTGCATAAAAATTGTGACTTGTGCGACTTTTTTCGATCCAGTGCGCAACTTTGCAGGCAATCGATTACGTTGTCAGCTTTCTGTCGGGTCGATATCTAACGTCCATTTCACCTTACGGGCCTGAGGCAGTGTTGAGATCAGGGGCAAGCTGGATTTAATCAGGCGCTGCAAGACGGCGCGCGAAGGATGTTGAAGCAGGAGCTGCCAGCGATACCGGCCACTGCGTTTTGCCTGCAATGCCGGAACCGGGCCCATGACCCAGAATGATTCACTGTTAAGTGGGCTGGCTTCGAGCAAATTGCGCAGCTGCTGCAGGAAGAGGTTGGCCTGCTGGTTGTCGTGATCCTCTGCACGAAACAGAGCGTGGCTGGTGAACGGTGGCAGGAACACGCTGTTGCGCTCGCTGAGTGCCTGGTGGGCGAAGGCATCGTAACCCTGATGCATCAGGGTTTGCAGCAGGGGATGTTCCGGATGATGGGTCTGCAACAATACTTCCCCCTGTTTACCGGCACGGCCTGCTCGCCCCGCGACCTGGGTATACAGCTGAGCAAAGCGCTCGGCCGAACGAAAGTCTGCCGAGAACAGCGCGCCATCGACGTCCAGTAGTGACACCAGCGTGACATCCGGGAAATGGTGGCCTTTCGCCAGCATTTGCGTTCCGACCAGAATGCGCGCCCCGCCGCGATGAACCTCAGCCAGTTGCTGCTCAAGCGCCCCTTTACGGCTGGTGGTATCGCGGTCGATACGCGTCAGGGGGACGCCCGGGAACAGCTCACTAATATTGTGTTCGAGCTGTTCGGTTCCCAACCCAACCGGCACCAGATGCGTGGAACCGCACTGCGGGCACTGATGGGGAACCGGACGCTGGCTGTCACAGTGATGGCAGCGCAGTTGGCGCTGATGCTGGTGCAGGGTGTAGTAACGGTCACAGCGCTGGCATTCGGCAATCCAGCCGCATTCATGGCACAGCAGCGTTGGCGAGAAACCACGACGGTTGAGGAACAACAGCACCTGGTTATCGGCTTTAAGATGCTGGCCAATTTTCTTAATCAGCATCGGAGACAGGCCACCCTGAAGCTTGACGCCTTTCAGGTCGACCAGCAGCTGTGTGGCTTTGGTGGCATTTCCGGCGCGTTTGCTGAGGTTAAGCTGGCGATATTTACCGGACTGAACGTTTTGCAGGGTTTCCAGCGCTGGGGTCGCTGAGCCCATCACGATTGGAATATTTTCCTGACGGGCACGAAACACCGCCAGATCGCGTGCGTGATAGCGCCAGCCTTCCTGCTGTTTGTAAGAGCTGTCATGCTCTTCATCAATAATGATGGCGCCCAGACGGGCAAACGGCGTGAAGAGGGAAGAGCGGGTGCCAATCACAATGGCTGTTTCGCCACTGCGCGCGCGCAGCCATACGGCGAGGCGTTCGCTGTCGTTCAGCCCGGAATGCAGCACATCCACCGGGGCGCTAAAGCGCTCACGAAAGCGGGCGATGGTTTGCGGTGTCAGACCGATTTCTGGCACCAGCACCAGCACCTGGCGGCCGTTGGCCAGAATGTTTTCCAGAACGCTGAGATAAACCTCAGTTTTACCCGATCCGGTGATCCCCGCGAGTAACCAGGCAGAAAACTGATCGTCGGCACTGCGTATGGCTCCCACGGCTGTCGCTTGTTCAGTATTGAGCCGTAGACGTTCGCCCTTCACCGTATAATTTTCCCGCCAGTCCTGGTGGGCACGTGGCTGGGCGCGCAGCTCACACAGGCCTTTCGCCCGCAGTGCTTGCAGTGTGGCCTCGGTGATGTCGTGCTGGCTGACTTCATGGCGATACAGCCCGCTGTGTCGCAGCGCAGCCAGTGCCTGCTGCTGTTTTGGGGCACGTTTGAGGCTTTCCGGTGCGGTCGCTTTGCCTTCTTCTGTCATCAGCCATTGCCAGAGAGGGGCTTCTTCGGCGGGTTTGCCCTGACGCAGTAGCACGGGCATGGCGTGGAACAGCACTTCACCCAGTGGATAATGATAATAATCAGCAGCCCATAGCAGGATGCGCCACAAGGAGGCGGGGTACAGTGAGTCGCTATCTAACACCTCATGCACGCTTTTTAGCTGGTCGAGGGGGAAATCGCTGTGTTCAACAATGCCGACAACCACGCCGATCGCCTTGCGCTTACCAAAAGGCACGCTGACGCGCCCACCGACCACGGCATGGCTGAGGTGAGGTGGCAACAGATAATCAAAGTTGCGGGCAAGCGGAACGGGTAGCGCGACCTGAACAACGGGCATGGATTCATCCGGGTGAAAAACAGGGCCAGTTAGTGTACACTGTGTCGTCCGGAATGTGCGGATCCGATTGCGGCGGCTGTTTAATTTCTGTATAGTTCGCCGCCGTTGGTATGGCATTTTGGTATCAACTTCACTTGAAATATTAATCTTCGTGTGGTGCCGGTGCAGGAGTGATCCTGGCGCGGGAGAGCGACACGGCCTTAACTGAGGTTTTCCCATGAAAAAAGGTATTCACCCTAATTACGCTGAAGTTACTGCTAAATGTTCTTGCGGTAATGAAATCAAAACCCGCTCTACCGTGGGTCACGACCTGAACCTGGACGTGTGTGGCAACTGCCACCCGTTCTACACCGGTAAGCAGCGTGATGTTGCTAGCGGCGGCCGTGTGGATCGCTTCAACAAGCGTTTCAGCATCCCAGGCGCTAAATAAGCACCCTGAAAGAAACGGTTACCGTTTCGGATGTAAAAAAAACCCAGCCTCTGGCTGGGTTTTTTTATGCCTGCTTATCGGGAAGCGGCGGTGTGTAATATGCGGGGCTATCGGGTAACCCGGCAGGCCCTGATGTGACATCAGGTGCCTGACCGGATAACCGAACGGTTTAGTATTCCCAGGTCTCAGGATCGACGCCCATTGCACGCATGATCGCTTTTGCTTCCTCGGGAATTTCGTCACTGCGTTCTTTGCGCAGGTCAACATCATCCGGCAGAGGCTGGCCGGTAAATGCATGCAGAAATGCTTCGCACAGCAGTTCGCTGTTGGTGGCATGACGCAAGTTATTAACCTGGCGGCGGGTGCGCTCATCGGTCAAAATCTTTAATACTTTCAACGGAATGGATACCGTGATTTTTTTAACCTGCTCGCTTTTTTTACCGTGCTCAGCGTAAGGGCTGATATATTCGCCGTTCCATTCAGCCATGAGTTACCTTAATCATATTAAATGTAGAATTGCCGAAATTTGGCTAATTATGCCCGAAGTCGATGGCTATCACACCGGGATGGCACAACTTTCTCTGGGGTATATCGACATAATTCTAACGGTTATTGACGCATTGCTCAATCTATACGCAAAGACATTTAGATGTCCAGATGTATTGACGTCTATCTCGCTGCTGTTTACTCTATCAGTCTTATCTTATTAACCAGCAGGAAGTTATGCACCATGACGCGTAAACAGGCAACCATCGCAGTACGTAGCGGTTTGAATGATGACGAGCAATATGGCTGCGTTGTCCCACCGATTCATCTCTCCAGCACCTATAACTTTACCGACTTCAATGAGCCGCGCGCTCATGACTACTCACGTCGCGGCAACCCGACGCGTGATGTCGTGCAACGTGCGCTGGCAGAGCTGGAAGGGGGCGCTGGTGCAGTGATGACCAATACGGGCATGTCTGCCATCCATCTGGTGTGTACCGTATTCCTGAAACCCGGCGACCTGCTGTTGGCGCCGCATGACTGTTACGGCGGCAGTTACCGTCTGTTCGATAGCCTGAGCAAACGCGGTGCGTATCGCGTGAAGTTTGTTGACCAGGGCGATGAGGCTGCTTTACAGGCGGCGCTGGCTGAGAAACCTAAGCTGGTACTGATTGAAAGCCCGAGCAACCCGCTGCTGCGTGTGGTGGATATTGCGTCGATCACCCAGGCTGCGGCAGAAGCTGGCGCGATTAGCGTGGTGGACAATACCTTCCTCAGCCCGGCTTTACAGAATCCGCTGGCGCTGGGTGCTGACCTGGTGATTCACTCCTGTACCAAATACCTTAACGGTCACTCCGATGTGGTGGCCGGTGCTGTTGTTGCCAAAGACCCGCAGCATGTGACTGAACTGGCCTGGTGGGCGAACAATATTGGTGTGACCGGTGGCGCATTTGACAGCTACCTGCTGTTGCGCGGCATGCGTACACTGGCCCCGCGTATGGCGGCGGCACAGCGTAATGCGCTGGCGATTGTCGATTATCTGAAACAACAACCGCTGGTGAAAAAGCTGTATCATCCTTCCCTGCCGGAAAATGCCGGACATCAGTTTGCGGTACGTCAGCAAAAAGGCTTTGGCGCCATGCTAAGTTTTGAGCTGAACGGTGATGAGGCAACGCTGCGTCGTTTCCTGAAAGCGTTGGAATTATTCACACTGGCGGAATCGCTGGGCGGCGTCGAAAGCCTGATTTCCCACACCGCAACCATGACCCATGCGGGCATGTCTGCTGAAGCGCGTGCGGCAGCGGGGATTTCGGAGACGCTGCTGCGTATTTCGGTGGGAATTGAAGATCACGAAGATTTAATCGCCGATCTGGATAATGCATTCCGGATCGCGGCCAAGAGGTAAGCATGAGTTATTCAGCAGTGGCAGGAGCAGACAGTTCGCGGCAGTTACATAAATTTGGTGGCAGTAGCCTGGCCGATGCCAAATGCTACCTGCGTGTTGCCGGGATCATGGCAGAGTACAGCCAGCCGGGTGACCTGATGGTGGTCTCGGCAGCCGGCAGTACCACTAACCAGCTGATTAGTTGGCTTAAGCTGAGTCAGAATGATCGGTTGTCTGCGCACCAGGTGCAACAGGCATTACGCCGTTATCAGAGTGAGCTGATTAGCAGTCTGTTACCGTCGGATGTCGCTGAACCGCTGATTGCTGAGTTTATTCATGACCTCGAAAAACTGGCCGTCCTGCTGGATAACAAAATCACTGATGCAGTTTATGCACAAGTCGTGGGGCACGGTGAAATCTGGTCGGCACGTCTGATGTCAGCGGTGCTGAACCAGCGGGATATTCACGCAGGCTGGCTGGATGCTCGCGATTTTTTACGCGCCGAACGTGCCGCACAGCCGCAGGTGGATGAAGCGAAGTCACAGCCGCTGTTACAGCAGTTGATGGCGCAGCGTCCTGAACAGCGTTTGGTGGTCACTGGTTTTATCTGCGCAAATGATGCGGGTGAAACGGTGCTGTTGGGGCGTAACGGCAGTGACTATTCTGCAACGCAGATCGGTGCGCTGGCCGGTGTGACACGCGTGACCATCTGGAGTGACGTGGCTGGCGTGTACAGTGCTGACCCGCGTAAAGTGAAAGATGCGTGTTTGCTGCCGCTGCTGCGTCTGGATGAAGCCAGTGAGCTGGCACGTCTGGCGGCTCCGGTCCTGCATACGCGTACGCTTCAGCCGGTTTCAGGCAGCGATATCGATCTGCAACTGCGTTGCAGCTATCAGCCAGAACAGGGATCAACACGTATTGAACGCGTGCTGGCTTCAGGCACCGGGGCGCGTATCGTGACCAGCCATGATGATGTTTGTCTGATTGAATTCCATGTACCTGCACAGCATGATTTTGCCGCGCGGCATAAAGAGATCGATCAGCTACTGAAGCGTGCACAGGTTCGTCCGCTGGCAACCGGCGTCCATCCTGACCGTAATCTGTTACAGCTGTGCTACACCTCGGAAGTGGTAAACAGTGCCCTGACTCTGCTGGAGGATGCCGGATTACCGGGGCGTTTGCAGCTGCGTGAAGGCATGGCAATGGTGGCGATGGTGGGGGCAGGCGTTTGCCGTAACCCGCTACACAGTCACCGTTTCTGGCAGCAGATGAAAGATCAGCCGGTGGAATTTATCTGCCAGTCACAGGAAGGCATCAGCCTGGTGGCGGTGCTGCGCGTCGGGCCGACGGAACATCTTATCCGGGGCCTGCATCAGACGCTGTTCCGTGCGGAGAAGCAGGTAGGCCTGGTGCTGTTTGGCAAAGGCAACATCGGTTCCCGCTGGCTGGAGCTGTTTGCCCGTGAGCAGGAAACCCTTTCTGCGCGCACCGGGTTTGAATTTATTCTTGCCGGAGTGGTGGACAGCCGCCGCAGTCTGTTGAGTTACGACGGGCTGGATGCCAGCCGCGCGCTGGCCTTCTTTGAAGAGGAAGCGGTAGAGCAGGACCAGGAGTCGTTGTTCCTGTGGATGCGCGCTCATCCGTTTGACGATCTGGTGGTGCTGGATGTGACCGCCAGTGAAACGCTGGCTGCGCAGTACTTAGATTTCGCCAGCTACGGTTTCCACGTGATTGGTGCGAACAAAGTGGCAGGCGCGGCCAGTAGCAATAGCTATCGCCAGATCCGCGATGCGTTTGCGAAAACCGGGCGCCACTGGTTGTATAACGCCACGGTCGGTGCCGGGTTGCCGGTGAACCACACGGTGCGCGATCTGCGTGAAAGCGGTGACAGCATTTTGTCGATCAGCGGTATCTTCTCCGGCACGCTCTCGTGGCTGTTCCTGCAATTTGATGGCACGGTGCCCTTTACCGAACTGGTGGATCAGGCGTGGCAGCAGGGTCTGACTGAACCCGATCCACGTGTCGACCTCTCCGGCCAGGATGTGATGCGTAAGCTGGTGATTCTGGCGCGTGAGGCGGGCTACGATATTGAACCTGACCAGGTACGCGTTGAGTCGCTGGTTCCCGCCAGCTACCAGTCGGGATCGGTGGATGACTTCTTTGAGAATGCCGATGAGTTGAATGACCAGATGGTCCAGCGCTTTGAAGCCGCTCAGGAACTGGGACTGGTACTGCGCTACGTCGCACGTTTCGATGCCAACGGCAAAGCGCGTGTTGGCGTGGAAGCCGTGCGTGACGATCATCCGCTGGCGGCGCTGTTGCCGTGTGATAACGTGTTCGCTATCGAAAGCCGCTGGTATCGCGATAATCCCTTGGTGATCCGTGGGCCAGGTGCAGGGCGCGATGTCACTGCCGGAGCCATTCAGTCGGATCTCAACCGCCTGGCACAGTTGCTGTAATCTCCTCCTCATTTGGGCCAGGCATGCCTGGCCCCTTCGCCACACCACACCATCATGAAATTCCCTCATCTTTGTTGAGGATTTGTCACGCCAGGCCATCATTTATCTGTTGACTGAATAACCAATTTCCGTCATTTTGAATGTCTGGACGTCTAAACGGATAGACGTTCAAGGTAGCGAGCCATCTTCAGCAGCGATCGATGAGGTAAAGGGTATGAGTTTTTTCCACGCAAACCAGCGCGAAGCATTGAACCAAAGTCTTGCCGAGATCAGCGGGCAAATTAACGTTTCCTTTGAGTTCTTTCCGCCGCGTACCAGTGAAATGGAAGACACCCTGTGGAGCTCAATCGATCGCCTTAGCAGCCTGAAGCCAAAATTCGTTTCGGTCACCTACGGTGCCAACTCAGGTGAACGTGACCGTACCCACAGCATTATCAAAGGCATTAAAGACCGCACCGGTCTGGAAGCCGCCCCACATCTGACCTGTGTTGATGCTACCCGCGATGAACTGCGCGCCATTGCCCAGGATTACTGGGATAACGGCATCCGTCATATTGTGGCGCTGCGCGGTGACCTGCCGCCGGGCGGTGGCAAGCCGGAAATGTACGGGGCTGACCTGGTCGCCTTGCTGAAAGAAGTGGGGGATTTCGATATTTCTGTCGCGGCCTACCCGGAAGTGCATCCGGAAGCGAAAAGCGCACAGGCCGACCTGATCAACCTGAAACGTAAAATTGATGCCGGCGCGAACCGCGCGATCACTCAGTTCTTCTTTGATGTAGAAAGTTACCTGCGTTTTCGTGACCGTTGCGTGTCTACCGGTATTGATGTTGAGATTGTCCCGGGTATTCTGCCGGTGTCGAACTTTAAGCAGTTGCAGCGCTTTGCCACCATGACTAACGTGCGCGTACCGGGCTGGATGACCAGCATGTTTGAAGGACTGGATAACGACCCGGAAACCCGCAAAATGGTGGGTGCCAATGTCGCGATGGATATGGTGAAGATCCTCAGCCGCGAAGGGGTGAAAGATTTCCATTTCTACACGCTGAACCGTGCCGAAATGAGCTATGCCATTTGCCATACGCTGGGCGTACGCCCGGGGGCGCAGATCATCGCCTGAGAGGGGCGGCACAAACAGAAAAAGGACGCGAAAGCGTCCTTTTTTGATCGTGGCGGGCGAACATCTGTAGGGGCCGATCATTTTTTCCGATCGGCCCGTGAGGCCAGATTAACCGGTATTACGCATCCCTGCCGCCACCCCGGCAATCGTCACCATCAGTGCCTGCTCAACGCGGGCATCCGGCTCTGCGCCTTCTGCTTCCTGCTGGCGTGAACGATGTAACAGTTCGGCCTGCAATACGTTCAGTGGGTCAGTGTAGACGTTACGTAGCGCAATCGATTCGGCAATCCACGGCTGGTCGGCCATCAGATGGGAATCGTTGGCGATGGTCAGCACCGCTTTAATATCGGAGTCCAGCTGGTCACGTAGCTGTTTGCCCAGTGCCCACAGCGACTTATCGACCAGGCGCTGATCGTAGTACTCCGCCAGCCACAGGTCGGCTTTCGAGAACACCATTTCCAGCATCCCCAGGCGGGTAGAGAAGAAGGGCCAGTCACGACACATGGTCTCCAGCGTTTCCTGATGACCATCTTCCATCGCTTTCTGCAATGCGGCACCGGCACCTAACCAGGCAGGCAGCATCAGGCGGTTTTGCGTCCAGGCGAAGATCCACGGAATGGCGCGCAGTGATTCGACACCCCCCGTCGGACGACGTTTAGCCGGACGCGAACCCAGGGGTAATTTGGCCAGCTCCAGCTCCGGTGTGGCGGAGCGGAAGTACGGCACGAAATCGGCGTGTTCACGCACATAGCCACGATACATTTTGCAGGAAACATCAGAGAGCTGATCCATGATGCTGTTCCACTCTGCTTTCGGCTCCGGTGGTGGCAGCAGGTTAGCTTCGAGGATCGCGCCGGTGTACAGCGACAGGCTGCTGATGGTGACTTCTGGCAGGCCGTATTTGAAGCGGATCATCTCACCCTGTTCGGTGACACGCAGGCCACCTTTCAGGCTGCCCGGAGGCTGAGACAGCAATGCCGCATGCGCTGGCGCACCACCACGGCCGATTGAGCCACCGCGTCCATGGAACAGCGTCAGGGTGATACCCGCTTTCTCGCAGGTTTTGATCAGTGCATCCTGGGCCTGGTATTGTGCCCAGCTTGCTGCCATCACGCCCGCATCTTTCGCGGAGTCAGAATAGCCAATCATCACCATCTGTTTGCCCTGAATCAGGCCGCGATACCAGTCAATGTTGAGCAGCTGGCTCATCACGTCGTTGGCGTTATTCAGGTCATCGAGGGTCTCAAACAGCGGTGCGACCGGCATGGCGTAAGTAATGCCCGCTTCTTTCAGCAGCAGGTGAACCGCCAGCACGTCTGACGGCGTTTTCGCCATCGAGATCACATAGGCAGCAATCGAACCCTGAGGCACTTCTGCGGCCACGCGGCAGGTATCCAGCACTTCTTTGGTGTCGGCGCTGGGTTCCCACTGGCGCGGCATCAACGGACGCTTGGAATTCAGTTCACGGATCAGGAAGGCCTGTTTGTCGGCCTCTGACCAGCTTTCATAGTCGCCAAGACCGAGGTAACGGGTGATCTCTGCAATGGCTTCAGTGTGGCGGGTACTCTCCTGGCGCAGGTCAATACGCACCAGTGGAACGCCAAAGCACTTCACGCGGCGCAGGGTATCAAGAAGCTGACCGTTCGCGATGATGCCCATGCCACACGCCTGCAGTGACTGGTAGCAGGTGTACAGTGGTTCCCACAGCTGGTCGTTGGAGATCAGTAAATTGGCCGGGCGTGGTAAGCGCTCGCCCTTCAGGCGGCGTTCGAGATAAGCCTGAGTGCTCATCAGCTGGCCACGGAGGTTTTTCATGATCTCGCGGTAAGGTTCCAGGGCTTCCGGGTTACCACACAGCTCACGGACTTCTGGCGTACATTCAGACATCGACAGCTCAGAAACCAGCACGGCGATATCACGCAGGAACAGGTCGGTCGCTTTCCAGCGGCTCAGTTGTAAAACATGGCGAGTGATGTCGGCCGTGACGTTCGGGTTGCCGTCGCGGTCGCCGCCCATCCAGGAGGTAAATTTCACGGGGACAAAATCAACCGGCAGGGTGTAACCAAAAGCGGCTTCAACCTGTTCGTTTAGCTCGCGCAGGAAGTGAGGAACACCTTCCCACAGGCTGTTTTCGACGACCGCAAAGCCCCATTTAGCTTCATCGACCGGTGTCGGGCGGTATTTACGAATTTCATCGGTATGCCAGGCCTGTGCAACCAGCTGACGCAGGCGGCGCATGATCTTGCCGTGGTCATAATCAGACAGGTCATTGTGATCCAGCTGTTGCAGGCAGGTATTCACTTCTACCAGCTTATGGATCAAGGTGCGGCGGGTGATTTCAGTCGGGTGCGCGGTCAGAACAAGTTCAAGCGACAGGGACTCAATAGCTTCACGAACGGCGGCTTCGGTCAGGTCCGGCTGCTGCTTCAGGCGTTCAAACGTCTTTGCCAAGAGCTCCGGGTGATTCGCACCTTCGCCTTTTGGCGAAATGGTGTGGTACTGCTCGGCCACGTTGGTCAGGTTGAGGAACTGGCTGAAAGCGCGGGCAACCGGCAACAGTTCGTCATTGGACAGATTTTGCAGCGTGGACAGCAACTCTTGACGGTGGGCATCATTTCCCGCACGTGATGACTTAGAGAGCTTACGGATGGTTTCTACCTGGTCCAGGATGTTCTCTCCCAGTGCATCCTTAATCGTATCCCCGAGCAGTTTGCCGAGCATACTGACATTACTTCGCATTGCGGAATATTGTTCGTTCATATGACCCCTGACACCCTTCTTGTATTTGTAACTTTAATATCCGTCATACTTGAAGCTGCAACTACGTTGGCTGCTCTCACTCACCCGAATCACTGACTAATGTAAGCTCATCGGGACTCGCTCTTTTGCCGCCTTGCTGCAACTTCAACTATTTTGGCTATAAATAACCCTTGTGGGCATAACTTAGCCTTTTATCTAGCCACGTTAGCAACCATTCGTCAATTGACTTAAATTTGCCGCATCGTGACGCTAAATAGCGGGAATTTATGAAATTTAATTACAACGGAGTGAGATAAGTTATTCTTATCAACCAGAATAATTGAAATCGGTGGCAAACGGCTGTTTTGGCAGTCATTTACCCCCTTTTTTACTCAGTGATGGCAAAAATGATGCACCACCTGGGCGATTAACTCCCGGGTAGGTTTGATAAATGCCGTGTCAATAAATTCATCCGGCTGGTGTGCCTGATCGATCGATCCTGGGCCTAAAACCAGCGTCGGGCAGATTTCCTGAATAAATGGCGCCTCGGTACAGTAGTTCACTACTTCCGTTTCTGTCCCCAGCAATTTCTCCACGACCTGTACCAGCTGATGCTCGCGCGGGCACTCATAACCCGGGATCGGGGGATGCAGTTCACCCACGGTCAGGCGGCCTGGCCAGCGTGCACTGACGGGTGCCAGCGCTTCATTCAGCAAACCGTCAAGGTCGCTTAACGTCAGGCCTGGCAGTGGGCGGATATCCATATGCAATTCACAACAGGCGCAGATACGGTTGGCAGCGTCGCCACCGTTGATGTGGCCAAAGTTCATGGTCGGATAGGGAATGGCGAATCCGTCATGGTGGTAGCGCGTTTTTAGCGTATTACGCAGTTCCATCAGTTGGGTAATCGACTCGTGCATCAGCTCAATGGCGTTGACGCCGCGTCCTGGATCGCTTGAGTGGCCGGACTGGCCCTGAATGCGAATCACATTGGAGAGATGGCCTTTGTGGGCGCGAACCGGTTTCAGTGAGGTGGGTTCACCGATAATGGCGCAGTCCGGGCGCAGGCTGGTGGTTTCTGAGAAAAACTTCGCGCCTGCCATCGTGGTTTCTTCGTCAGCGGTGGCGAGGATATACAGCGGTTTTTTCAGCGTTGAAACGTCAATATCACGCAGGGTATCTAAAATGAAGGCGAAGAAGCCTTTCATATCGGCGGTGCCCAGACCGTACAGTTTGTTGTCGTGCTCGGTCAAGGTAAAGGGATCGCGCGTCCAGCGGCCATCGTCGAAGGGAACGGTATCGGTATGACCCGCCAGCAGCAGCCCGCCGGCGCCGTGGCCGCTCTTCGCCAGCATATTGAATTTGTTGCGCGTACCGGGAACGGGTTGGACTTCCACGCTGAAGCCAATATCGCGGAACCAGCCGGCCAGTAAATTGATTAAAGTCTGATTACTCTGATCGAGCGCGCTGTCGGTTGCGCTGATTGATGGTGTAGCAATCAACTGGCGGTAAATCTCGATAAAAGGGGGTAATTTTGTCTTCACTGTTGACAGTCCTTGAGTTAGGATAGTATCAATATTCATGCATTAATAGTGAATAAAAATACATTAACGACGGCCGGATGGAAACCGATAAATTTGTCTTCCACGGTAGCAGTTCAACAGGCGTTTTGGCAGCCCTGAAGCGCAATGACTCACAGTGAGCGAGTGACTTTCATGACAAATCCGTTAATTATCAAGTTGGGTGGTGTGTTGCTGGACAGCGAAGAAGCGCTGGAGCGGCTGTTTGACGCCCTGGTGACCTACCGTGCTGCCCACCAACGCCCACTGCTGATTGTTCACGGTGGTGGCTGCCTGGTGGATGAGCTGATGACTAAGCTTGCGCTGCCGGTGAAGAAGAAAAACGGCCTGCGCGTGACACCTGCCGATCAGATTGACATTATTACCGGTGCACTGGCCGGGACGGCGAACAAAACCCTGCTGGCCTGGTCGAAAAAACATGGCATTGATGCCGTTGGTCTGTGCCTCGGTGACGGCGGAAGCGTCAATGTAGCGCAGTTTGATGATGAACTTGGGCACGTGGGCCTGGCAACGCCGGGATCGCCACGGCTGATCGCCACACTGCTGGAGGCGGGTTATCTGCCAGTAGTGAGTTCGATTGGTATTACTCAGGATGGCCTGCTGATGAACGTTAACGCCGATCAGGCCGCGACGGCGCTGGCCGCCACTCTGGGTGCAGACCTGATTCTGCTCTCTGACGTTAGTGGTATTCTCGATGCCAATAAACAGCGTATCGCCGAGATGACGGCAGAGAAAGCAGAACAGCTGATTGCTGATGGTGTGATCACTGACGGCATGATCGTCAAGGTGAATGCCGCACTGGACGCTGCCCGTACCCTGGGCCGTCCGGTAGATATTGCCAGCTGGCGCCATGCTGAACAGCTGCCAGCCCTGTTTAACGGTGTGTCTATTGGCACCCGTATCCTCGCTTAATTATAAACCTTTCCCGAAAAATTTCGGGTTGCAGCAAGGCGGCGACGGAATGAATCCCCGGGAGCTTAGTTCACTAAGTGACTGGGGTGAGTGTAGGAAGCCAACGTAGTTGCAGCGTGAAAGATGATGGGAAATTGAAGGAAGAGACAATGCAAGATAAAAGCATCAAGAAAATCGTACTGGCTTACTCCGGCGGTCTGGATACTTCGGCCATTATTCCGTGGCTGAAAGAGAACTACGGCGGCTGTGAAGTGGTGGCATTCGTGGCCGATATCGGTCAGGAACGTGGCGATCTGGAAGGTGTAGAGCAGAAAGCGCTGCAATCCGGTGCATCTGAATGCCACGTTGTGGACCTGCGTGAAGAGTTCATCAGCGAGTACGTGTATCCGGTGCTTCAGACCGGTGCCCTGTATGAAGGCACCTACCTGCTGGGGACGTCAATGGCGCGCCCAATTATCGCTAAAGCTCAGGTTGAGCTGGCACTGAAAGTGGGGGCAGATGCACTGTGCCACGGCGCAACCGGTAAAGGTAACGACCAGGTGCGTTTCGAAACCACCTATACCGCACTGGCTCCGCAGCTGAAAGTGGTTGCACCGTGGCGCGAGTGGAACCTGCGTTCCCGTGAAGCCCTGCTGGACTACCTGAAAGAACGTAATATCCCGACCACCGCGTCGCTGGAAAAAATCTACAGCCGTGACGAAAACGCATGGCATATCTCCACCGAAGGCGGCGTGCTGGAAAGCCCGTGGAACGCACCGAACAAAGATTGCTGGGTATGGACCGTGGATCCGCTGGAAGCACCAGACCAGCCGGAGCAGGTGACCGTTGCTGTTGAGAAAGGCCGCGTAGTTGCCGTGAACGGTGAAGCGTTAAGCCCGTTTGGCTGCCTGGACAAATTGAATGCTATCGGTGCCCGTCACGGTGTTGGCCGTATCGATATCGTGGAAAACCGCCTGGTGGGCATCAAGTCCCGTGGCTGTTACGAAACCCCAGGCGGCACCATCATGGTGAATGCGCTGCGTGCGGTTGAGCAGCTGGTTCTGGACCGTGACAGCTTCAAATGGCGTGAGCAGCTGGGCCTGGAAATGTCCTACGTGGTTTACGATGGCCGTTGGTTCGCGCCACTGCGTAAATCCATTCAGGCATCTGCCGCTGCCCTGGCAGAAGAAGTGAACGGTGAAGTGGTTCTGCAACTGTATAAAGGCCAGGTCACCGCGATTCAGAAGAAATCTGCTAACAGCCTGTACTCTGAAGAGTTTGCGACCTTCGGTGAAGATGAAGTATACGATCACCGTCATGCAGGCGGCTTTATCCGTCTGTTCTCACTCTCTTCACGCATCCGTGCGCTGAACGAGAAGAAGTAATTTTTTGGGCGAGGCAACTCGTCCCTACAGGTATTCGTAGGGGCGGCACATGTGCCGCCCTTATTACATTATTTGAATGGAGTACGCATCATGGCACTTTGGGGTGGACGGTTTACGCAGGCAGCAGATCAACGTTTCAAGCTCTTCAATGACTCACTGCGCTTCGACTATCGTCTGGCAGAGCAGGACATCACTGGTTCCATTGCCTGGTCCAAAGCGCTGGTGACGGTCAATGTATTAACCACAGAAGAACAGCAGCAGCTGGAAGTGGCGCTGAATGTTCTGCTGGAAGACGTGCGCGCAAACCCACAGCAAATTCTGGAAAGCGATGCCGAAGATATTCACAGCTGGGTGGAAGGCAAACTGATCGACAAGGTCGGTGCGCTGGGTAAAAAACTCCACACTGGCCGTAGCCGTAATGACCAGGTCGCTACCGATCTGAAACTGTGGTGTAAAGCGCAGGTCAGCGAACTGCTGATCGCCACACGCCAGTTCCAGCAGGCGCTGGTGGCGACGGCGGAAGCCAATCAGGACGCCGTCATGCCGGGCTATACCCACCTGCAACGTGCCCAGCCGGTGACGTTTGCACATTGGTGCCTGGCCTACGTTGAGATGCTGGCACGCGATGAAAGCCGCCTGCAGGATACGCTGAAGCGTCTTGACGTCAGCCCGTTGGGCTGTGGCGCACTGGCCGGAACCGCGTACGAAATCGACCGTGAGCAACTGGCAGGCTGGTTAGGTTTTGCCTCCGCGACCCGTAACAGCCTGGACACCGTGTCTGACCGTGACCATGTGCTGGAACTGCTGTCTGATGCGTCCATCGGCATGGTTCACCTGTCGCGTTTCGCGGAAGATCTGATCTTCTTCAACACCGGCGAATCCGGTTTCGTTGAGCTGTCCGATAAGGTCACTTCGGGGTCATCCCTGATGCCGCAGAAGAAAAACCCGGATGCGCTGGAGCTGATCCGTGGCAAAGTTGGCCGCGTACAAGGCGCATTGACCGCGATGAGCATGACCCTGAAAGGTCTGCCGCTGGCGTATAACAAAGATATGCAGGAAGACAAAGAAGGGCTGTTTGATGCGCTCGATACCTGGTCTGACTGCCTGCATATGGCCGCACTGGTGCTGGATGGTATTCAGGTGAAACGCCCACGTTGCCAGGAAGCCGCTGAGCAGGGTTACGCGAATTCGACGGAGCTGGCGGATTATCTGGTCGCGAAAGGCGTGCCATTCCGTGAAGCGCACCATATTGTAGGTGAAACCGTGGTCGAAGCGATTAAACAGGGTGTGGCGCTGGAAGCGCTGACGCTGGGTGATTTACAGAAGTTCAGCAGTGTGATCGGAGAGGATGTGTACCCGTTCCTGTCTCTGCAATCTTGCCTGGATAAGCGTAACGCGAAAGGCGGTGTCTCTCCGCATCAGGTATCAAAAGCGATTACTGAAGCGAAACAGCGTCTGGCGTAATGCCTTTTGTGTCAGGCATGCATAGGGTCAGGTATGCCTGACCCCTTGGATGACATAGGGGATGGGTATGCCCATCCCTGTTCGGTTTATGCCGTAAAGAACTGCTCTAAATCATCGCTTCCGCCAATATGGCGACCACCGATAAACACCTGCGGCACAGTGGCACGGCCAGTAACGGCGCGCAAACTGACGGTCGTGGCATCCTGGCCCAGCACGATCTCTTCGAACTGAATTCCACGATCTAACAGCATCTGTTTGGCTTTCGCGCAGAATGAACAGCCTGGTTTGGTGAACAGGGAAACGGATTCCTGCACTTTAAATTCTGGTGCGACGTAGCGCAGCATGGTGTCTGCATCAGACACTTCAAACGGGTCGCCCGGCTTGTTAGGTTCTACAAACATCTTCTCTACCACACCGTTGCGTACCAGCATCGAGTAACGCCATGAACGCGGACCGAAGCCGAGATCGGCTTTCTCAACCAGCATCTCCATGCCACGGGTGAACTCACCGTTACCGTCAGGAATAAAGGTAATGTGTCCGGCGTTCTGATCGGCCTTCCAGGCATTCATCACAAAAGTATCGTTAACCGAGACGCACAGGATACTGTCCACTCCATGTTTTTTGAACACATCCGAGAGTTCGTTATAGCGCGGCAGGTGGCTGGAGGAGCAGGTAGGAGTAAAAGCCCCCGGCAGTGAAAAGACGATCACGGTTTTGTCTTTAAACAGCTCATCAGTAGTGACATCGACCCAACTGTCGCCCTGACGTGTGTGAAAAGTGACCTGCGGGATGGACTTACCTTCCTGACTTGCAAACATAAAAGACCTCAAGGTGATTGAATTTGGTGTGCCCCTTTTTGGCACCGGCACATTATTATCATTCAGGCTTGATAGGGATAATCGTTGGTTGCTATGCTATCTATCGTCACGGGCTATCGTGAAAAAGAGGATAAGATGAATATTCGTGATCTGGAGTATCTGGTTTCGCTGGCAGAACATCGCCATTTTCGTCGTGCAGCCGATGCCTGCCATGTGAGTCAGCCAACGTTAAGCGGCCAGATTCGCAAGCTGGAAGATGAGCTGGGGGTGATGCTGCTGGAACGTACCAGCCGCAAGGTATTATTCACTCAGGCAGGTCTGCTGCTGGTGGATCAGGCCCGGACTGTGCTGCGGGAGGTCAAGGTCCTGAAAGAGATGGCCAGCCAGCAAGGCGAGGCGATGTCCGGCCCGCTGCACATTGGGCTGATCCCGACCGTTGGCCCGTATCTGTTGCCGCAGATTATTCCTACGCTTCATCAGACCTTCCCTAAGCTGGAGATGTATCTGCACGAAGCACAAACGCAGCAACTGCTGGCGCAACTCGACAGCGGTAAGCTGGACTGTGCGATCCTGGCATTGGTGAAAGAGTCAGAAGCGTTTATTGAAGTCCCACTCTTTGATGAGCCGATGAAACTGGCGATCTATGCGGATCACCCGTGGCACGACCGCGATCGTGTTCCGATGTCGGATCTGGCCGGGGAGAAACTGCTGATGCTGGAAGATGGTCACTGTCTGCGCGATCAGGCGATGGGCTTTTGCTTCCAGGCGGGGGCGGATGAAGATACGCATTTCCGTGCGACCAGTCTGGAAACGCTGCGCAATATGGTGGCGGCGGGCAGCGGTATCACACTGTTACCTTCGCTGGCCGTACCGAACGAAAGAGTGCGTGATGGCGTCTGTTATCTGTCCTGCTATAAGCCGGTACCACAGCGCACTATCGCCCTGGTGTATCGCCCAGGTTCACCTCTGCGTGGCCGTTATGAACAGCTGGCAGAGGCGATCCGTGAGCATATGCGAGGTGTGATGGGCCGCTTAGAACAGCCTGTTTAAACCGTTAAGCGCCGCCACCCGATAGGCTTCCGCCATGGTGGGGTAGTTAAAGGTGGTATTCACGAAGTACTCAATCGTGTTGCCACCGTTTTTCTGCTCCATAATCGCCTGGCCGATATGGATAATCTCCGCAGCACGTTCACCGAAGCAGTGAATACCGAGGATCTCTTTGGTTTCGCGGTGGAACAGAATTTTCAGACTACCAACGTTCATACCAACAATCTGCGCACGTGCCAGGTGTTTAAACTGCGCACGGCCCACTTCATATGGCACTTTCATTGCTGTCAGTTGCTGCTCGGTTTTCCCGACAGAGCTGATTTCCGGAATGGTATAGATACCTGTAGGAATATCTTCGATCAGATGAGCGGTGGCCTCGCCTTTGATCATCGCCTGAGCGGCAATGCGGCCTTGATCGTAGGCGGCTGATGCGAGGCTCGGATACCCGATGACATCGCCTACCGCATAGATATGCGGCTGCGCCGTCTGATACATACTGTTCACCTTCAGCAGGCCGCGGCCATCCGCTTCCAGTCCGACATTTTCCAGCCCCAGCCCATCGGTATTACCGGTGCGGCCGTTGGCGTACAGCAGGCAGTCTGCTTTGAGTTTTTTTCCGGATTTCAGGTGCATGATCACACCATCTGCCACACCTTCAATCTTCTCGAACTCTTCGTTGTGGCGTATGACCACGCCGTTATTCCAGAAGTGATAGGACAGCGAGTCAGACATTTCCTGATCGAGGAAAGCCAGCAGACGGTCACGGGTATTGATCAGGTCAACTTTGACGGACAGACCCCGGAAAATCGATGCATACTCACAGCCAATCACCCCTGCGCCATAGATAATCACATGACCAGGTTCATGGTGCAGATTCAGGATGGAGTCGCTGTCATAAACACGTGGGTGGGTAAAGTCGACATCCGGCGGATGGTAAGGACGTGATCCGCAGGCGATGACAAACTTGCCTGCGGTCAGACGCTCAATGCTGCCATCGTGGCTCTCGATTTCAATGGTGTTGGCATCGATAAAGCGTGCATCCCCCTGGAACAGTTCACAGTGGTTGCGCTCATAGAAACCCTGGCGCATATGGGTTTGCTGGCTGATAACGTTTTCGGTGTGATTCAGAATGTCGGCGAAAGAAGAACGGAGAAGACGCGTGTGGTCGCTATACAGTGGGTTCTGGTTGAACTCGATAATGCGGCTGACGGCGTGACGCAGCGCTTTCGACGGGATTGTTCCCCAGTGTGTACATCCGCCACCAATATTGTGGTAGCGCTCGATGACGGCAATACGTGCACCTTGCTTCACCAGTCCCATCGCAGCACCTTCACCGCCAGGACCGGAACCAATGACAATGGCGTCGTAATCATAAGACTGTTGCATACCAATACGTCCTATTTTCTTATACAATTTTACAACGAGATTCTAACATCTCGCGCCTCAGTTCCCAATTCTAACCGTGCTTTTTGCCATCAAATGCCAAATGACAGGGTTAACAGCCGCTCACAAAGTTTGGCCCACTGTACGCTGAAATTTTTGCTATAGTGCCCACTTGCAGGCTAAACAGGCACAAAAATGGGCGTTAGAGCGCAGCAAAAAGAACGTACACGACGTTCACTTATCGAAGCGGCATTCAGTCAACTCAGTGCCGAACGTAGTTTTGCCAGCCTCAGTTTGCGGGAAGTTGCCAGGGAGGCGGGGATTGCCCCAACGTCATTTTATCGTCACTTTCGTGATGTAGATGAATTGGGATTAACCATGGTGGACGAAAGTGGTCTGATGTTGCGACAGTTGATGCGCCAGGCGCGTCAGCGTATTGCCAAAGGTGGCAGTGTCATCCGCACTTCTGTTTCTACCTTTATGGAGTTTATTGGTAATAACCCAAATGCCTTTCGGTTACTGCTGCGTGAACGCTCCGGCACGTCATCCGCATTTCGTGCCGCTGTTGCCCGTGAAATTCAGCACTTTATTGCCGAACTGGCCGATTATCTGGAAGTTGAGAACCGTATGCCGCGCAGCTTCACCGAAGCGCAGGCAGAAGCGATGGTCATTATCGTGTTTAACGCCGGTGCTGAAGCACTGGATATTGATGTCGATCAGCGACGCCAGTTGGAAGAAAGGCTGGTACTGCAACTGCGTATGATCTCTAAAGGGGCATATTACTGGTATCGACGTGAGCAGGAGAAGCTGGCGGTGACGCTGGAAGCAAAAGACTAAGCGGCCTGGTCAGGGCCTACATGGCAAATAACCTAGCCGACTGGAACAAATTCAAGGGGATGACATGAGTTTAGCGACTGGCCGCGATAAAGGCACTCTGCTGTTAACATTTCTTACCGGGCTGTCGATTAACGGCTCGTTTTCGGTGCTGTTCAGCGCAGTGGTGCCATTTTCTGTTTTCCCTCTGATTGCATTGGGTCTGTCGGCCTGGTGCCTGCATCAACGTTATCTTAACCGTGCCATGCCGGACGGTATGCCCTCGCTGGCTGCGGGATTCTTCCTGTTGGGCATTCTCTTGTACAGTGCGATTGTCAGAGCGGAGTATCCTGAGATTGGCTCAAACTTTGTGCCGACCATTCTGATGGTGGCGGTGGTGTTCTGGATTGCTGTTAAGTGGCGCGCGCGTCATTCCAGCGTGTAATGCGAAAGCCGGGCGATGGATATCGCCCGAGCCAGATTAGCGGCGAGTCAGCAGAACGCCGCACTCCATATGGTGTGTGTACGGGAACTGGTCGAACAGGGCCAGACGCGTAATCTCATGAGTAGCCGATAATGTGGCGAGGTTCTCGCACAGCGTTGTCGGGTTGCAGGAGATATAAAGGATACGTGGATACGCCTGCACCATCTTCACCGTTTCGTCATCCAGGCCGCTGCGCGGAGGGTCGACGAAAATGGTTTCACACTCGTAGCTGGTCAGATCGATGCCTTCCAGGCGTCTGAAGCTTCTTTCTCCGTTCATTGCCTGAGTAAACTCTTCTGCCGCCATACGGATAATCTGGACGTTATCGATCTGGTTTACCGCGATATTGTACTGAGCAGAGGCGACTGACGGTTTGGCGATTTCCGTTGCCAGCACGCGGCGGAAGTTACGTGCCAGCGCCAGCGAGAAATTGCCATTGCCGCAGTACAGTTCCAGCAGGTCGCCGCGACAATCGCGCGTCGCATCCAGCGCCCATTCCAGCATCTTCACATTCATTGCCGCATTTGGCTGCGTAAAGCTGTTTTCTACCTGGCGATAGATCATCTCACGCCCGTCCACCATCAGACGCTCATCCACGAAATCCTGATCCAGACAGATTTTGGTTTTAGTCGCGCGGCCGATGAGGTGCAGATCGAAACCTTCAGCGCGCAGCGCATCACGCAGTAGCGTGGCAGCCTGCTGCCATTCATCATCCAGCTTACGATGATAGAGCATAGAGACAACGACCTGCCCACTGACCGTCGACAGGTAGTCAATCTGGAACAGTTTAAAACGCAGTGCACGCTGGTCGCGCACGGCATCGATCAGCCGGGGCATCAGGCGGTTAATCAGCTCACTGGCTGCGGGGAAGCTGTCCACCCGGATGCGGTCATGTGTCTTCTGATCGAAAATAATATGGTACAGATCATCACCGTCATGCCAGATACGGAACTCTGCACGCATCCGGTAATGGCTGACCGGTGAACGGAAGACCTCGACGTTGGGAGCGTTAAACGCAGACATCATGGATGTCAGTCGTGTCACTTTCTCTGTGAGTTGGTCGTCATAGTGTTCAACAGGCAGTTGTTCGGGTGTCATGGGCGTTCCTGAGTATGTGGCAGTGATAGCCGGGCGATTGTAGGGATTCTTTACCTCATGTCCAGTATTGTCCACGATTCACCCTTTATGGATGTCTGGATATCTGGACTTCTAACACATTTGTTCATAAAATGCGTTCCCCGGCCTCCCACGAGTTAATAGGGAATCCAGTGTAAATCTGGAGCTGACGCGCAGCGGTATAGAATGTCGTGACAATAGCGTAACGCAGACACTGTCTTTTGACGGGAAGTCATTGCCACCCAACGATTCTGAGCCCGAAGACCTGCCGGATTAACGTCGCATTTCTTACGGTCATCGCGTGCTATCGATCGTATGCCTGCGGCATCCTGCACATTTTTTGGATGCTTGGTCATGATTACAACAAAAAATACGCTGTTGGCGTTTAGCGCTACGGCAATTTCCCTCTGGGCGCAAAACGGCTTTGCACAGGACAGTAATAAAGAAGAAACGCAGGTTGTGACTGCGAATCGTTTTGAACAGCCAGTCTCTGCTGTATTGGCCCCTACCACGGTGGTCACGAAAGAGCAGATCGACCGCTGGCAGTCAAAAACGCTGACGGATGTGATGCGCCGCCTGCCTGGCGTCGATATTGCTCAAAATGGTGGAATGGGCCAGCAAAGCTCACTGTTTATTCGTGGCACTAACTCCAGCCATGTTCTGGTCTTGATTGATGGTGTGCGCCTTAATCAGGCGGGGATCAGCGGTGCTTCCGATCTCAGCCAGATCCCAATTTCACTGGTTCAGCGGATTGAATATGTACGTGGAGCACGTTCAGCGGTCTATGGTTCTGATGCCATTGGTGGGGTACTCAACATCATTACCACGCGCACTAAGGAGGGTACGACGCTTGCGGCAGGGGTCGGTTCCAACGGCTATCAGTCTTACGACGGTTCCACTCAGCAGATGCTGGGCCAGAATACTCGTGTGACGCTTGCAGGTAACTATACCTACACCAAAGGCTATGACGTTGTTGCTAATTATCCTGATGCGCTTGGCAACACTGCACAATCCGATCGTGATGGGTTTATGAGCAAGAACATCTATGGCGCGATTGAACATCAGATCAATGATGATTTTAGTGTCTTTGTTCGTGGTTATGGCTTTGATAACCGTACTGCCTATGACGGTAGCCCGACCTACGTTCAACCCGATACCTATGTTGATACTCGCCAGCTGTATAGCCAGACATGGGATGGTGGACTCCGCTTCAATAATGGTCTCTATTCTTCCAATCTGACCGCCAGCTACAGCCACACGAAAGATTATAACTACAGTCCTGATATGGGACGCTATGCGTCCTCCGCCACTCTTGATGACTCCCAGCAGTATAATTTGCAGTGGGCCAATAATGTGGTCGTGGGACAGGGCAGTGTGGGTGGCGGCGTTGACTGGCAGAAGCAGTCCATTGAGCCAGGGACTGCTTATGTGAATGACCGTCGTGAAGTGACCAATACGGGTTTGTATGCCACCGGGCAGCAGATGTTTGGTCCAGTGACGCTGGAAGGTGCCGTTCGTGGCGATGATCACTCCGTGTACGGCTGGCATAATACCTGGCAAACCAGCGCAGCCTGGGAGTTCATTGAGGGTTATCGTTTTATCGCCAGTTACGGGACTGCATTTAAGGCTCCTAACCTCGGTCAGCTGTACGGTTCTTTTGGCGGCAATAGCAATCTTGATCCTGAAGAGAGCAAGCAGTGGGAAGGGGGCTTCGAAGGCTTAACGGGCCCTGTAACCTGGCATGTATCCGCATATCGCAACGATATCGACAGCCTTATTGATTACAGTAGTGCCAACGGCGGTTATTACAATATCAACAAAGCGACCATCAAAGGTGTTGAAGCAACGGCTTCATTTGATACCGGTCCGGTATCTCACCAGATTTCCTATGATTACGTTGATCCGCGTAATGCTGAAACCAATGAGATTTTGCTGCGTCGGGCTAAACAGCAGGTGAAGTATCAGCTCGACTGGACGGTGTATAATTTCGACTGGTCAGTGAGTTATCAATACCTGGGTGAACGCTACGACCGTCAATACGCAACAAATCCAAACGGTGATCTGGCCAAATTGGGCGGTGTCAGCCTGTGGGATCTCGCGGTTTCGTATCCAGTCACATCCCATCTCACTGTTCGTGGTAGAATTGCCAACCTGTTCGATAAAGATTACGAGACAGTGTATGGCTATGAAACCCCTGGACGGGAATACTACCTCAGCGGCAGCTACACCTTCTAAACCGCGCCCCACCGTGCTGGTCTTTGACTCCGGCGTCGGTGGGCTTTCTGTCTATGATGAGATCCGCAAATTATTGCCGGATCTCCATTATCTCTATGCTTTCGACAACGTTGCTTTCCCCTATGGCGAAAAGTCGGAAGAGTTTATCGTCGAGCGTGTGGTGACCATCGTGGAAGCGGTCACTCGGCTCTATCCTCTTGCGCTGGTGGTTATCGCCTGTAACTCGGCGAGCACCGTGACGCTCCCTGCTCTGCGAGAACGCTTTGAATTTCCTGTTGTCGGTGTTGTGCCAGCGATTAAGCCAGCGGCACGTCTGACCCGTAACGGCGTGGTTGGTCTGCTGGCGACGCGTGGCACAGTAAAGCGTCCTTATACTAAAGAGCTGGTGGCGCGTTTTGGTGGTGAGTGCAAAACCGAGATGCTGGGCTCTGCGGAACTGGTGGAGTTAGCAGAAGCTAAGCTGCATGGTCAGCCTGTTCCTATAGAAGAAGTAAAACGTATTCTGCAACCCTGGCTGCGGATGCAGGAGCCACCCGATACCGTGGTGCTTGGCTGCACGCATTTCCCTCTTATCAGTGAAGAGCTACAGCAAGTACTGCCTGAAGGCACTCGTTTAATCGATTCTGGCGCTGCCATTGCCCGCCGTACGGTGTGGCTGCTGGAAAATGAGTCTCCTGAGGCTTTTTCTCAGGATGAGAACATGGCGTTCTGCATGGATATCACTGAACAGGCAGTTCAATTAATGCCCGTTTTACAACGATATGGCTTTGCAAAGCTCGAAAAACTGGCGCTTTAGGGAACTTTAGGGCAAAAAATCATCACTCAGAAAGTTTTTTGCAATTAGCCCTTGTCACTCTCCAGAAAATCCCTATACTGCGCCTCCACTGACACGGAACAACGGCTTACAAGCCACCGAGTCAGGAGCGTCAGGTAACTGATAGCGCCGGAAAAACTTCTCAAAAAGAAGTTGACTCCGAAGGAGGAAAGCGTAATATACGCCACCTCGCAACAGGAAGCT
>NZ_VRKO01000004.1 GCF_012271765.1 Erwinia rhapontici
ATTATCAGGGTCGACCCGGCATAAAAGTGTTACCTGTGTGCCCGGTCTGATCTGTTACCTATGTACCCGGTCCTACACACGCCTCGCCTGCGCCCTCAATCCGCGTCGGCCTGCGGGTCGGGCATGCCCGACCCCTACGCACACCGTATTCCATAAACCGCATTCCGTAGGGGCGAGGCACGCCTCGCCCGCGTCCTCAATCCGCGTCGGCCTGCGGGTCGGGCATGCCCGACCCCTACGCACACCATATTCCGTAAACTGTACTCCGTAGGGGTGAGGCACGCCTCGCCTGCGCCCTCAATCCGCGTCGGCCTGCGTGTCGGGCATGCCCGACCCCTACGCACACCGCATTCCGTAAACTGTACTCCGTAGGGGTGAGGCATGCCTCGCCCGCGCCTTCATCGTCTGGCAATCCACGAAAATCGCTGCTGATAACCGTGCTGAACATGGCTGTTGCGGCGATAGCTGGCCTGCTCCTCCGCCATGCAGTAGGTGCATATCTGCGACAGCTCAATCTGTTCTTCCGGCACACCCGCACGCAACGCAATACGTTTTGCCAGCAACGGTAGGTCAAACCACACGCCTGCGGTGGTTCCCTGCGCCTGTGGACGTACCGATGCCGGATTAGGCCAGGGGTGGGCAGACCAGGACATCAGTGCGGCCAGCTGATGCGGATCATCTTGTTCTGCCCGGTCTATCACATCCTGTCCCAGCTCATAACAGCAGGGACCAATCGCCGGGCCGATGGCAATAAACAGACTGTCCGGCGTTGCTCCGCGTTCACACAGATGCGTTATTGCGTTAATCAGTACCCCGCCCAGAATCCCTTTTAAACCACCGTGTACCGCTGCAACCTGCTGCTGACGGCTATCGGCTAACAGGATCGGCAGGCAGTCAGCGGTGTAAATCGCCACGGCATCCTGACCCGTCCCAATCAGTGCATCCGCGTCCTGGCTTTTTACCGGCAGGGCATCCACATCGAGGATGACCCGGGCGCTGTGGCGCTGCTGATTGTAACGCGTGCCTGCCGCAGGGCGTTCGCCTGCAGCCATAAAGGCGTGATCAAGCCAGTCAAAGCGCGAGAGTAGCGGAGAGAAATAGGGGGATGACATCAAGTACTCCTGGTCAGTCAGTGTGGCGTCATTGATGCTAGCGCGAAAACGGTATTGAGACCATGGATGTCATCCTGGGGGCGGAGCGCTTTTCTGGTCCGCCCGGCAGCATCATTTAAATCGCCAGCCCCAGCGCCGTCCCCTGAGCAATCGCCCGGCGTGCATCCAGCTCGCGGGCGACATCCGCACCGCCAATAATATGCGGCACTTTCCCCCGCGCTGACAGCGCATCAGCCAGCGAACGGTCGGGCTCTTGCCCGGCGCAAATCACCACGTTATCCACGGCCAGCAGGTGCGCTTCACCATTGACCCGCAGGTGCAGGCCTTCATCATCAATCCGCTGATACTCAACGCCTCCCCACATCTGCACGCCGTGCATTTGCAGGCTGGCGCGGTGGATCCATCCGGTGGTTTTTGCCAGCCCGGCGCCCGGCTTGCCCGGTGTACGCTGCAGCAGCCAGACCTGGCGCTCACTCACCGGACGCTCTGGGGGCACCAGCCCTCCCGGTTGGGTGAGGGTGCGGTCAATACCCCATTCCCGACAGAACGCAGTGAGATCCTGCCCGCCAGCGACCAGATATTCGGCGGTATCAAACCCGATGCCGCCTGCACCAATAATTGCCACGCGTTTGCCGACGGGTTTTTTATCGCGGATGACCTCCAGATAGCTCAGTACAGACGGGTGGTCGATGCCCGGGATAGGCGGAGTGCGCGGTAAAATACCCGTTGCCAGCACCACTTCATCAAATGCGGTGAGATCGTCTGCGCTGGCGCGATGATCCAGCCGCAGCGTGACGTGATGCAGCTCAAGCTGGCGTCTGAAGTAGCGCAGCGTTTCACTGAACTCCTCTTTACCGGGGATCTGGCGGGCAATATTGAACTGTCCGCCCACCTCCGGCCGTGCATCAAACAGCGTCACCCGGTGACCGCGTTGGGCGGCATTGACTGCAAAGGCCAGCCCGGCAGGGCCGGCACCGACCACCGCCAGCGTCTTCACCTGTGCGGCGGGCGTCAGCGTCATTTCGGTTTCATGGCAGGCGCGCGGATTGACGAGGCAGGAAGTGAGCTTGCCCGCGAAAATCTGATCGAGGCAGGCCTGATTGCAGCCGATGCAGGTATTGATCTCATCGCTGCGATCCTGCTGCGCTTTCAGCACAAACTCGGCATCGGCGAGGAACGGGCGGGCCATTGACACCATATCGGCACAGCCTTCATCCAGTACGCGCTGGGCCACATCCGGATGGTTAATCCGGTTGGTGGCAATCAGCGGAATGCTGACGTGTTTTTTGAGTGCCTGGGTGACCCAGGCAAAAGCAGCGCGTGGCACCGCCGTTGCGATGGTGGGGATGCGCGCTTCATGCCAGCCGATGCCGGTATTGATCAGCGTGGCACCAGCCTGTTCGACCGCCTGCGCCAGACGAATGGTCTGCTCCAGCGTGCTGCCCTGTTCCACCAGGTCGAGCATCGACAGGCGGAAAATAATAATAAACTCGCGGCCCACCGCTTCACGCACTGCCCGCAGAATGGCAAGGGCAAAGCGCTGGCGATGCGCCTCACTGCCGCCCCATTCATCGCTGCGCTGGTTGGTGTGCGCCACCAGGAACTGATTAATCAGATAGCCTTCAGAGGCCATAATCTCAACGCCATCGTAGCCCGCCTGCTGTGCCAGACGGGCGCAGTGCGCGTAGTCAGCAATCAGTTGCAGGATCTCGTCATGCGACAGCTCACGGGGGCAGAAGGGATTGATCGGCGCCTGAATGGCCGAGGGCGCGACCAGCACGGGCTGGTAGCTGTAGCGGCCCGCATGCAGGATCTGCATGGCAATTTTCCCACCCGCCTGGTGGACGGCATCCGTCACCTGACGATGATGCGCCAGCTGTGACGCATCATTTAGCACCGAGGCCCCCTGGCTCACCACGCCTTCCGGTGAAGGGGCAATGCCGCCGGTGACAATCAGCGCCACCCCGGCGCGTGCCCGCTCGGCATAAAACGCCGCCAGCCGGGCCGCGCCATCCGGATGCTCTTCCAGCCCGGTATGCATGGAACCCATCAGAAAACGATTTTTAAGTTGGGTAAAACCCAGGTCCAGCGGTGTGAACAGTGACAGGCTCATCGCAAGCGATCTCTGAAGTGGTCGGATGAGTAACTGTAGCGATCAAATGACCGTGATGAAAGTGCAGTTAATCGGTTTGTGATGAATGCCACTGAATACGTCGGGGAGAAAGGGCAACGTGGTTCACGTTATGCGTAACATTGATTTAGTAACATGATTTTTGGTGATCTGATTCACAGTTTTGCATGTTAAACATCGATTTGATAGGCGCCATGAACTGACACGTACTGGAGAACACCATGAGCACCACCACACAGTCCTGCATGATTAACGGCAAAGAGCAGGTTGAAGTCATCAGCCAGCAGGTCAATTACCAGGGCGAAGGCACGCTGGTGCGCATTACGCGCGGCGGTATCTGCGGTTCGGATCTGCACTACTATCAGCACGGTAAAGTGGGCAGCTTTGCGGTAAAAATGCCGATGATCCTCGGTCATGAAGTGATCGGTCATGTGGTGAAAAGCGACAACCCCGCGCTAAAAGAGAACCAGAAGGTGGCGGTTAACCCGTCAAAACCCTGTGGCCACTGCAAATACTGCCTGGCGGATGAAGAGAACCAGTGCACCACCATGCGTTTCTTCGGCAGCGCGATGTATTACCCGCATGTGGACGGCGGTTTCACCCAGTACAAAGTCGTGGATAGCAGCCAGTGCATTCCTTTCGACAATGCCGCTGACGATAAAGTGATGGTCTTTGCTGAACCTCTGGCGGTCTGCATTCATGCGGCTAACCAGGGCGGCGATTTGCAGGGCAAAAAAGTCTTTATCTCTGGCGTAGGCCCAATCGGTTGCCTGATTGCGGCGGCAGCCATAGCGAAAGGCGCAGCAGAAGTGGTCTGTGCGGATGTCAGTGAGCGTTCGCTGGCGATGGCAACGGCGATGGGCGCCACCCACACGATCCACGCGGCCAACGGTGATTTCACGCCGTATCTGGCCGACAAAGGTTACTTCGACGTGGCGTTTGAAGCCTCCGGTCATCCGTCTTCACTGACGCGCTGCCTGGAAGTGACGCGTGCAAAAGGCACGCTGGTGCAGGTGGGCATGGGCGGCGATGTTCCGGGTTTCCCGATCATGATGCTGATTGCTAAAGAGATCAAACTGGTCGGCTCGTTCCGCTTCACCTTCGAGTTCAACACCGCCGTGGAGTGGCTGGGCAACGGCACCGTCAACCCGCTGCCGCTGTTCAGCGGGGAATACGACTATCAGAACATTGACGCTGCGCTGCAATTTGCCGGTGACAAAACCCAGGCCGCCAAAGTGCAACTGACATTTTAAGGGATGACCATGACGACGCTTTTCTCGCTCGATAACAAACGTGTACTGATCACCGGCTCTGGCCGCGGTATTGGTTTCCTGATGGCGAAAGGGCTGGCACAGGCCGGAGCCGAAGTGATCATCAACGCCACCACCCAGCAAGGTGCCGACAAAGCGGCTGCGGAACTGACAGAGCAGGGCTTCAAAGCCCACGCGGTGGCCTTCAACGTCACGCAGTCGGCGGAGGTGAATGCCGCCGTTGAGAAGATTGAACGTGAAATCGGTCCTATCGATGTGCTGGTCAATAACGCCGGTATTCAGCGTCGCCGCCCGTTCCTGGAGTTCCCGGAGCAGGACTGGAACGATGTGATCGCCGTCAATCAGACAGCGGTGTTCCTCGTCTCTCAGGCGGTGGCCCGCCAGATGGTGACGCGCCAGAAAGGCAAAATCATCAATATCGGTTCGATGCAGAGCGAGCTGGGGCGCGACACCATTACTCCTTACGCCGCCTCAAAAGGCGCAGTGACGATGCTGACGCGCGGCATGTGTGTGGAGCTGGCTCGCCATAATATTCAGGTCAACGGCATTGCGCCGGGCTATTTCAAAACCGAAATGACCCAGGCACTGGCCGATGATGAAGCCTTCACCTCCTGGTTATGCAAGCGTACGCCTGCGGCGCGCTGGGGTAACCCGGAGGAGTTGATCGGGGCGGCGGTGTTCCTGGCCTCTAAAGCCTCTGATTTTGTGAACGGGCACTTACTTTTTGTAGATGGTGGGATGCGCGTCGCGGTCTAAACAGCTATACCCTTAGTCATTAACAACACCTGTACCTCTACTTTTTAAAGGAAGTGCTTTATGCCCATTACAATAATAGCTATTGGCGTAATCCTGCTGCTGGTGCTGATGATCGTCTTCAAGGTCAACGGCTTCATCGCATTAGTCTTTGTTTCTGCCGTGGTCGGGGTTGCCGAAGGGATGACGCCGCTGGCGGTTATCGCATCGATTCAGAAAGGCGTGGGCGGCACGCTCGGCAGCCTGGCGCTGATCCTGGGCTTCGGGGCGATGCTCGGGAAGCTAGTTTCTGACACCGGGGCGGCACAGCGCGTGGCAACCACGTTGATTGCCTCCTTTGGTAAACAGCGCGTGCAGTGGGCGCTGATGGTCACCGGACTGATCGTTGGTCTGGCGATGTTCTACGAGATTGGCTTCGTGCTGCTGCTGCCGCTGGTGTTTACCGTGGTGGCTGCTTCAGGGATGCCGATGCTGTATGTCGGTCTGCCGATGGTGGCCGCACTGTCGGTAACCCACTGCTTCCTGCCGCCACATCCGGGACCGACCGCCATTGCGACGATCTTTGGTGCAAACCTCGGGACTACGCTGCTGTACGGCATGATCATCACCATTCCAACGGTGATTATCGCCGGTCCGATTTTCTCGAAATTCCTGAAAGGTTTTGAAAAATCGCCACCGGAAGGGCTGTATAACCCGAAAATCTTTGAAGATCATGAAATGCCAGGCTTCTGGACCAGTATCTTCGCGGCGGTTATCCCGGTGATCCTGATGGCAGTCGCGGCGGTGTTTGAGCTGACCACGCCAAAAGAGAATGTGCTGCGCCAGTTCTTCGAATTTGTCGGTAACCCGGCGGTCGCGCTGTTTATCTCTGTGGTGATCGCCGTGTTCACGCTGGGCCTGCGCAACGGGCGTAAAATGGAAGAAGTGATGGAGATGTGCAGCTCCTCCATTGCGGCTATCGCCATGATCGTCTTTATCATTGCCGGTGGCGGTGCCTTCAAGCAGGTGCTGGTGGACAGCGGCGTGGGTGACTACATCGCTAACATGATGAAAGGCTCATCGCTTTCTCCGTTGCTGATGTGCTGGACCGTGGCGGCTATGCTGCGTATCGCGCTCGGCTCTGCTACCGTCGCGGCTATTACCACTGCCGGTATCGTTACGCCAATCATCGCCATTACCCACGCCGATCCGGCGCTGATGGTGCTGGCGGTAGGTTCCGGCAGCGTGATCGCTTCCCACGTCAATGACCCAGGCTTCTGGCTGTTTAAAGGTTACTTCAACCTGAGCGTGATTGAGACGCTGAAAACCTGGACGGTGATGGAAACGCTGATCTCCTTCCTCGGCCTGGCTGGTGTGTTGATCCTGAACGCCATAATTCATTAATATCAGGCCGGGTATATCCGGCCACTCCGTTACCCTTACCAGGGGCCAGGCTTGCCTGGCCCTTTTCACGTTTAAATGGAACCCCCAATGCGCGCGCACCGTATCTCGCTCCAGGACATCGCCACGCTGGCTGGCGTCACGAAAATGACGGTCAGCCGCTACCTGCGTACACCCGATCGCGTGTCGCCGGAAACCGGGGCGAAAATCGCGCAAATTATCGAAGAGATTAACTACATTCCCAATCGTGCGCCGGAGATGCTCCTCAGTTCGAAGAGTTACACCCTGGGCGTACTGATCCCCTCGTTTAAAAACCAGATCTTTGCCGATCTCCTCAGCGGGATAGAGGCGGCCACCAAAGAAGGGCGCTACCAGACACTGATCGCCAACTACAACTACGACAAGCAGACCGAAGAGGAGCAGATCATCAATCTGCTCTCGTACAACATTGATGGCATTATCCTCAGTGAAAAGGACCATACCCTGCGTGCGGTGAAGTACCTGCGGGCGGCGCAGATCCCGATTGTCGAAGTGATGGATACCCAGGGCAGTTGCCTGGATATGCAGGTGGGATTTAACAACTTCAGTGCAGGCTACGATATGACGCGCACGCTGCTCGATCAGGGGCGTAAACGGGTGATTTACTTCGGTTCCCAGGACGATCGGCGTGATGAGTTTCGCTATCGCGGCTACTGTCAGGCGATGGAGGAGCGCGGTGGCAGTGGGAATCGGGTCAACCCGAAGGCTATCTCATCGCAGAAACTGGGCGCGGCGATGCTGGCCAGCGCGCTGGAGCAGTTCCCTGACCTCGATGCGATTTTCTGTACTAACGACGACCTTTCACTCGGTGCATTACTGCACTGCCAGCGCCACGGCATCGCCGTTCCGGGCCGCATTGCGATTGCCGGATTCCACGGGCTGGATATCAGCCGCGAAATGTACCCGACAATGGCCAGTGTGATTACCCCGCGTTACGCCATTGGGTATACCGCGGCCGAGCTGTTGTTGAAAAAGATTGGCGACAGCCGTTTTTCGGCCGACTCGGTGGACCTGAGTTACCAGATATTTATGGGTGAAACGATCTGAAGTGTAAATCTGATTAAATAAAATCAACTTTGCTGACAGTAATTGATAAATCACGTCACTAATTAATAAATAGAGTTGAAGCAGGGAGATAATTATTCCTTCTTATCCTCTTCTGAGTTAGTGTCACTTTTATTAGTTACATAAAGAGATTTACGTTTTTATATTAGATGCGTGTTTCCTGATTTATTTTATTTCGCTCCTTTGTTGTTCGTATCATCTATATGATAAATGGCTATATTTTTTGTTTATTATCAATGATTTCATTCATCAATAAGTTTATATTATTTTATTTCCATGCCTGTTTAACTCAATTTAATAAAGCACATTTAATTAACATTACATTTCGGTTATTTATTATCACTTAAGATTAATCTTAATCACTTCCGGTTAACTAAGATGTTAGAACTTATTTCACATTTTCCCCGGAAGAGAGATTCTATTTTGACGACCCTCAAACCCCTGTTAGCTAAAAACCGCAGTTGGGCTTTACAGCGACGCCAACGTGATCCGCACTATTTCCGGCAAAATGTGGACGGGCAGCAGCCTCACTCTTTGTGGATCGGCTGTTCTGACAGCCGTGTACCGGCGGAGGTGCTGACCGGCGCCCACCCGGGCGAGCTTTTCGTCCATCGCAACATTGCCAATATGGTGGTCAGCAATGACGACAACTTTATGAGCGTATTGCAGTATGCGATTGAATATCTTAAAGTTTCACACATTGTTCTCTGTGGTCATTACGGCTGCGGCGGCGTGCAGGCGGCGCTGACGCTGCCGGATATTCCGCTGGGGGATGAAAACTCAGCGCTGGCGCGGCGCATCACTCAGCTGCGCCACGGCATCGCCTCCGAACTTGCGCCGCTGAGTACAGAAGAACTGCCGGGGGATCATCTGAATCGGCTGGTGGAAGCCAATGTTCTGACACAGTTCAGCCAGTTAGTAAAAACCGCCCCGGTGCTGAAAGCCTGGCGTGACGGCGTGGCGCTGGATGTGTTCGGCTGTGTGTACGATCTGCACAGCGGGCATTTGAAGGAACTAATCCAGCAGGCAGAAGAGGACAGCGTATGAATCTGAATACCTTACGTCAGGATATTCCAGCGGGGCTGGTGGTCTTCCTCGTGGCGCTACCGCTGTGCCTCGGGATTGCTCAGGCCAGCGGATTGCCACCCTTCGTCGGGCTGCTGACGGGCGTCATCGGTGGCCTGGTGGTCACCACCTTCAGCCCGTCGAAATTTGCGGTCAGTGGCCCTGCGGCGGGCCTGGTGACCATTGTGACGGGGGCTATCGAGACCCTGGGATCGTTCTCCGCACTGCTGATGGCATTGATGATCGCTGGCGTATTGCAGTTTTTGCTGGGCGCATTGCGTGCCGGGCGTTTTATCTCGCTGGTGCCGGGAAGCGTGATCAAAGGGATGCTGGCCGCGATTGGTATCCTGCTGATTATTCAGCAAATACCGGTGGCGCTGGGTGCTGCGGGTGAAGAGGGCTGGTCATCACTGCTGCATGAGGGGGCAATCAATGTGTCACTTCCTGCGGTAGCGGTAGCATTTGCCGGGCTACTGGTGCTCGGGCTGTGGACCACGCCTGCTATCAAGCGGAATCGTTGGCTGGGATGGATGCCCGGCCCGCTGGTGGCGGTGCTGCTCGGCTGTCTGGCGACGGTGCTTGGAGGGCGTTTTTTCCCGGATATCGCCAGCCATCTGCCGCGCATCTCGCTGCCCGCTTTTGACAGTATTGCCACGTTAACCGGGGAGCTGGAGCGGCCGGACTGGCTGGCGTGGCAGAACCCGGCGGTCTATATCGTTGCCGCCACGTTGGCGATTGTCGCCAGCCTGGAAACCCTGCTTAGTCAGGAAGCGCTGAAGAAACTGCGTACGCAAACCCCGGCCCCCTCTCCTGATAAGGAGATGCGCGCTCAGGGTATCGGTAACCTGCTGTCCGGCTTTATGGGGGGGCTGCCGATCACTGCCGTTATCGTGCGCAGTTCGGTCAACGTCAGCGCGGGCGCTCGCAGTAAACTTTCTATATTGATCCACGGTGTGCTGCTGCTGGTGTGCGGCTTGTGGTTCAGCGGATTGCTGAATGCGATCCCGCTGGCGAGCCTTGCGGCGGTGCTGCTGTATACAGGCTATAAGCTGGCTACGCCGGGGCTGTTTGTGTCACAAATCCGCCAGGGAGCGCCGCAGTGGGTGCCGTTTATGGCGACCATCGGCGGTATTCTGATTTTCGGAATGCTGGCGGGGATTGGCATTGGTCTGGCGACGCAGATCCTGTTCAGCATCTATAAAAGCCATCGTAATGCGATGTTGCTGACGCGCTATGACGATCATTATGTGCTGCGTTTTCAGCAGAACCTGACCTTTATGCATAATCCGCGCCTCAAAGGCCTGCTGGCGCAGATCCCGGAGAACAGCGTGGTGATTGTGGACCACGATAATGCCGAATACATCGATCCTGATGTGGAAGCGATATTACAGGACTTCGGCGAGGGGGCGAAAAAACGGGGGATCCAGCTGAATCAGTGGCCGGTGAAACTGGCGTAATCCGCGTCACTTAGCTGACAAGGCCACAGGGGGTGGCCTTTTTTGCGGCTGGCCTGCTTACAACGGGGTGCAGGCAATCACGATACGGGCCAGCGGGACCAGCTCATTCAGGGCGCATTCAAACTGCTGCTGACCGTTAGCAACGCGCACGCGTCCGGGAGGAATACGCGTCAGGCTGCGAATACTCACCTGGCCTTCCAGCGACACCAGCCAGTCACCATCCAGGACCTCACTGAATGCCTGCTCAGCAATAAACTGCTGGTTGCCTTCAACAATCACCAGCGGCTGTTCAATGGCGCTGGGCCAGGCCTCAAAGAACGCCGCGTCGACGGCAATGCTGGTGAGCGTTGTCAGCTTTCCGGCGTCCAGGCGTTGACGGGCAAGCGTCTGGGTATTTCCGTTTTGCGAGGGCGGCGTGCGGTTTTCTGCCGGGCCTGGCTGCTCACCCTCTCCGGTTGCCAGCCACTGCAATGAGGCCTGCGTATCGGCCATGCAGCGGATGACGATATCTGAGGGGAAATAACCGCGCGAATAGCGATTCGCCAGGCTGCTGCTGGCAATCCCTAAATGCTCAGCCAGCGCCAGTTTCGTGGTAAAGCCGTAGGCCTGGAGCACGCGATCCAGCACCTCTTTTGCACCGCTTTGAAAATCGATTTTTAGGCTCACGCTCAAACTCCTGGTTTATTTCATTTTTTGGGGAGTGTGCAATTTGAATTGTAGCTTTATGGGCACATCAGGACGGCGAGCACATCAATTATCAAAGATTTTGCCCGATGATGGGTGTTTTTACAACCTGTAAACCCGCTGTCTTTGTCAGTACGGCTCTCACATTCATCTTTAGTGAATAGGCGAGTTCATCCGGGAATGAACAGCCCGTTCGCCCCCGTATAACGTGAGCAACGCTAATTTATTTCACCCGTATGAATCTCATTTTCATACGCTGAACCCCCCATGGCGGGCGTGCAGGCCTGAAATAAATACGGCAGGCGATGGTATGTTTCTTCTTTAGAGCAATAGTAATAATTTGATAATTATCATGGTGATAAAGATTGTCTGCAGTACAAGCAAAAAACTTTTCTTATTGTTAAGCGCTATGATACTGTATGTATGTACAGTGATATGGAGGGGGAGTTGTGGACAAAGAATTAGCTGAACGCGTCATTCTGGAACGCGTAGAACTGATAGCAAGATTAACCTCTGAAGGCACCTGCCGGGAGCGTGACCGCGAGATAGCACTGCATTTGATTGCCGATATTGCCCGTGGCGTCGAGCTCAAAAACACGCAGTTTTCGGTCGTCTTTTCTCCACCGCCTGAGTGCTAACGCCTTCCTGACAGCCTGGCGGGTACACATTGTTCCCCGCGGGTGCAGGCCCTCGCGTACCCGGAACGGATCCCACCCCCTCTGCGCGATGTTCTGCTGATGCCCCCGTTTAGGGGGTTTTTTTTGCCTTTTTTTCGCCGTTCAGAGGCGACTCATCTCATCTGTCTGATGCCCTTGCGTTGTCACACCCTCCCTACAACAGCCCCGGATTGAGCCGCGATCGTCGAAAACGCACACTGATTGTGCTTACCCGGCAGAGTGAGATTGCGGTGAGGTGACCGTTCCCACGCTTTGCCGTTTCTATTATCGCAATACCCGTTACGGGGGAGTGAAACATGAAAATTTATGCCCTGCAGGACGACAGCGTCGATGAGATCTGTTTTCGCCACTATGGCCGTACGCGGCAGGTCGTGGAACAGGTTTACGCTGCCAACCCCGGGCTGGCTGAACGGGGGGCACTGCTGCCTCATGGCTATCCGGTAGAACTTCCAACGCTTTCACTGTCAGCCACGCATGAAACGCTGAATCTGTGGAGCTGACTGATGGAAAAAAACAGCTCCCTGATTGGGTACCTGGTCAGCGCGATCATGATGTGGTCAGGGCGCCACACGGTGCAGGACATCGCTTTTATGGTGGGCGCGCTGGTGGCGGTCATCACGCTGGGCATCAACATCGCGAATTTCTTTATCAACTGGCATTACCGCCGTAAGACCTGGCGGCTGATGCAACAGCGGCAAACGGGCAGGAATGTGGATGAATTCAACAGCTAAGAAGTGTGCGGTGCTGGTGGTGATGGCACTGGCGATCTCACTGCCTTCCTTTTCCACGCTAACCATCTCCAGCGAAGGATTGCTGCTGCTGGCCAACGCCGAAGGTTGCCGTACCTCGCCGTATCAGTGCAGCGCCGGCGTCTGGACTAACGGGATTGGACATACCCGGGGCGTTATACCGACCACGGAGGTGAATGAACGGCAGATCGCGGTAAATCTGATTGATGACGTACAGCGAGTGGAAAGCGGTATTGCACGCTGTATGCCCGTTGCCATGCCGCAGGGGGTGTATGACGCCACGGTTTCTTTCGCGTTTAACGTCGGAGTGGGTGCCGTTTGCCGCTCGACTTACGCCCGGCTGATCAATCAACAACAGTGGGCGGCGGCCTGCGATCAACTGATGCGCTGGGTCTATGTGAAGGGGGTGCGCAATAAGGGGATTGAGACGCGGCGAACGGCAGAGCGCGCCCTGTGCCTGAAGGGGGCGCAATGAATCGCCTGTGGATTGTTTTGCTCCTGCTACTGATGGGGATGCTGGGCGGCGCAGCCCTTTATATGGCGCACCTGTACAGCGAGCAGATTGCGCTGCAACGGACGAATGCGCAGCTCACCACCGGAATGATCCAACGCGATGAGGTGATCACACAGCTACAGGGCGAGATCGCCCGCCAGGCCGAGGCAGAACGCACGCTGCGTCAGTCACTCCTGAGCGCACGCGATCTCACAATGAAACAACAACTTAACGATCAAAGGATCATACGCAGCAATGAAGCACTTCAACGCTGGAGCGATGCTGCTTTGCCTGACGGCATTATCCGGTTGCAGCAGCACCCCGCTTTCGCCACCCCCAACGATTATCTGGCGTGGTTGTCCGATCGTCAGCAGCTGTTCGATCCCGGCCAGTCAGCCGGAAACACAGGGGGATCTGCTGAACACGATCCGCCAGCTGGAGCAGGCACTGCTGACGTGCGGCCTGCAAGTCGAAACCCTTAAACAGTGTCAGGAGCAACATGATGTTAAAGCCCAACCAGCTACGCGAGGCGTTACTGGCCCGCGTACCGCAACTCAAGGATCACCCTGAACGGCTGACAATCGCGCTGGAACAGGGCGTGGTGGCCTGCACGCCCGCCGCCTCACTGAGTTTTGAATATCAGTACCGGTTACGCATCACCCTCAGCGAGTCCGGTGGTGACATCGACCCTCTGGTGGTAGCTCTGCTGCTGTGGCTGCGGGAGAACCAGCCTGACCTGATGACCACCCCTGCGAGGCGCGAGAACGGCATGGTGTTCAGCAGCACTACCAACGGCGATTTCACCGTGGTGATCCTGCTGACCGAGCGGGTGCTGGTCAGCGAAGACGACGGGGCGCTGCACGTCACGCACGTCCCGGAACCGCTGCCGCCGGAAGCCGTTTCCCGCCCCTGGAAACTTTATATCAACCAACAACTGGTCAGTGAATGGCCCGCTATCTGAGATGACGGAGGAGAGCGTTATGAATGAATTTGTCAGTGAAACCCGGCGCCAGCTGCACAACCTGCTGCGCATTGGCACCGTCAGCGAGGTGGATACCGTCCGGGCACGCTGTCGGGTGCAAAGTGAAGGCAACCTCACCGCCTGGCTGCCCTGGTTAAGCGGGAGTGCAGGGCAGGTCCGCAGTTGGCATGCCCCCTCTCCAGGGGAGCAGGTACTTCTGCTCGCTCTGGGGGGAGAGCTGAATACCGCCTTTGTGCTGCCGGGCATTTTTTCGGATGCCTTTCCGGCCCCTTCGGCCTCACAGAATGCGGTGCACTGGACGTTTCCCGATGGCGCGCAACTGGCCTATGAACCGGAAAGCGGGGCACTGACGGCCAGTGGCATTCAGTCTGCGTGTATCACGGCGGCGGTCAGCATCACCCTCGATGCGCCGCTGGTGGAGTGCACGCAGCAGCTGAAAGCTGCAACGTTTGAACTGACCGGGGGAGGCACCCTGAAGGGCAATATCAGCCACAGCGGGGGCAGCCTGTCGTCTAACGGCATTGTCGTTCACAGCCACGTCCATGCGGGTGTGGAAAGTGGCGGCAGCAAAACAGCGGGGCCGCAATGAGTACAGAAAACTATCTCGGTATGCAACGTGACAGCGGTCTGGCCCTGACGGATCGGGATCATATCCGTCAGTCGGTACGCGACATTTTGCTCACGCCTCAGGGCAGCAGGGTGATGCGCCGCAACTATGGATCGTTGTTGTCGATGTTGATCGACCAGCCACAAAACGAGGCACTGCGCCTGCAAATTATGTCGGCCTGCTATGTGGCGTTATTGCAGTGGGAGCCGCGCATTGCGCTGGACAGCATCAGCTACCAGCCCGGATTCGACGGCAGCATGGTGGTGGCGCTGCAGGGCAGCCTCAGCCAGTCCCCTTTTTCTCTTTCCATTCCAGTGAGTGAATGATTATGGCCACGATTGATTTAAGTCAGCTACCTGCGCCGAACGTTGTTGAGGCGCTCGATTTTGAAACGTTGTTGCAGGCGCGCAAGGTCGCGCTGGTGGCGCTATATCCGGCCGACCAGCAGGCGGCGATAACCCGGACCCTTGAGCTTGAGTCAGAGCCCATCGTCAAGCTGTTGCAGGAGAACACCTACCGCGAGCTGATCCTGCGACAGCGCATCAATGAAGCCGCCAAAGCCACGATGGTGGCCTGGGCTACCGGAGGCGACCTCGATCAGCTGGGAATGAACAACGGCGTGACCCGCCTGGTGCTGAGCCCGGCTGACAGCAGCACGCTGCCGCCGACCGCTGCGGTGATGGAAAAGGATGAGGACTTCCGTCTGCGCATTGCTCAGGCCTTTGAAGGGCTGAGCGTGGCGGGACCGGCGGGGGCTTATGAATACCATGCCCGCAGTGCTGATGGCCGTATTGCTGACGTGAGCGCCACCAGCCCGGCTCCGGCGGAAGTGCTGATCACCGTGCTGTCGCGTGAAGGGCGTGGGGAGGCCAGTGCCGCGCTGCTGTCCGCGGTCAATATTGCTCTTAACGATGAAAATGTGCGCCCGGTGGCCGATCGCGTCAGCGTGCAGTCCGCCAACATCGTTGAGTACAGCGTTGATGCCACGCTGTTCCTCTACCCCGGCCCGGAGGCCGAGCCGATCCGCGCCGCAGCGGAAGCACGGCTTGCCGCCTTTGTCACCGCACAAAGCCGGCTGGGACGTGATATCCGCCGCTCAGCCCTCTTCGCCGCCCTGCATGTGGAAGGGGTGCAGCGCGTGGAACTGGCCCAGCCCGCGCAGGATGTGGTGCTGGATAAAACCCAGGCGGGCTGGTGCTCCGGGCGTGCGATCAGCGTGGGAGGTTCCGATGAGTGATCGTCTGCTGCCTGTCGGGTCGTCTGCGCTGGAAGTCGCGGCCGCAGAAGCCTGTGCCAGCCTCCAGCAGCTGCCGGTGCCGCTGCGCACGTTGTGGAATCCGCAAACCTGCCCGGTCGCGCTGTTGCCCTACCTGGCCTGGGCCTGGTCAGTTGATCGCTGGGATCAAACCTGGCCGGAGGAGACGAAGCGCGCGGTGGTTGCCTCCTCGCAGTTCGTTCACCGCCGTAAAGGCACTATTGCTGCGATCCGACGCGTGGTGGAACCGCTGGGGTATGTGATCAACGTGCATGAATGGTGGCAAACCAGTGAGCCACCTGGCACGTTTCGCCTGGATATCGGCGTGCTGGATTCCGGCATTGATGAAGCCATGTTTAACGAGATGGAACGACTGATCGCAGATGCAAAAGCAGTCAGCCGTCACTTAACCGCCCTGACGATCACCCAGGATATTCAGGGCATCGTCTGGACAGGCGCCGTTCAGTATGACGCTGAAACGGTGACTATTTTTCCCGCTTGAGAGGTTTTAAATGGCTGTAAAATATAAGTCTGTCGTAACAACGGCAGGGCAGGCACGCATCGCCGCTGCGATGCAGGGCGGTACTCAGGTTGATATCAAAACCATGGTCGTGGGGGACGGCAACGGCCAGCCCACCACACCGAGCTCCAGCCAGACGACGCTGGTCCATGAGGTATATCGCAAGGCGGTTAACTCGGTCAAAGTCGATAAGACGCACAAAAATTGGCTGGTGACGGAGGTGATCATCCCTGCCAGCGCAGGTGGTTTCTGGATGCGTGAGCTGGGGCTGCTGGCGGGAGACGGTACGCTGCTGGCGGTGTGTAATATGGCGGAAACCTATAAGCCTGCGCTGGAAGAGGGGTCTGGCCGTACGCAAACTCTGCGCATGGTGATCGCCGTTAGCGGGAGCGAGGCGATAGCGCTGACGCTGGATGACAGCCTGGTGTTCGCGACAGAAGAGTATGTGAATCAGCAGGTTGCTGCACGAAATGTTGTTGATGAGATTTATCCTGTCGGCATCGTCACCTGGTTTGCGCAGAATAAAAACCCGAACACCCTGTTCCCCAATACGACCTGGAACTCTATCGGTGAGAATAAAACTATCCGGTTAGCGAAAGCGGACGGCAGCGATGTGATGACAATCGGGGGTAAGGATATTTATCAGATTGAAAAGAATCATTTACCGTCACTTTCATTGGGCTTATCCGGCAGAACGTCATCAAACGGGGGGCATACTCATACACGCGGCACAATGAATATTACGGGGAATATTGAAGCAAATCAGCTAACTAAAGTTGGTGGTGGGAGGGCTACAGGGGCATTTAGCTCTTACAGATCAGGATTGGATGGTGTTGCAAGTATGTCGAGTAATTCTGATGGCTTTAATTTTGATGCATCTAAATCATGGACAGGAAATACGTCAAATAGTGGTGTTCATGATCACACATTTTCGGGTAATACAGAAATTATGGGTTCGGGACTAGAGTTTAATGTTACTAACAGTTTTATTAAACTGATGGGCTGGTATCGCAGCGCGTAATCTCTTACCTAAAACGTGTTATTTCAATACGGCTCCCCTGCTGGCAACTCAGGGGAGCCTTTTTATTGGTTCCATGCGTGTAAAAGCAGATCTTTATTTATTTTCTTATCCATATAACTTTCTGTTTTTAAATGACTTTTAAATTCCACGTTGTCCCTTACTCCCCACAACGCCCATCGCATGCCTGCATATTAAATTCTTGTCATCATGACCTCACCCCAACAACGGAGTGCAATAAAGATGGCTAATTATCACCACGGCGTCCGCGTCGTAGAAGTGAATGACGGAACCCGCAGTATCTCAACGGTTTCCACTTCCATTGTCGGCATGATCTGTACCGCAGAAGATGCCGATGCCACCACCTTCCCGCTGAATACCGCGGTGTTGATCACCGATGTGCTGGCCGCCGTGGGCAAAGCCGGTACCAAAGGTACGCTGGCACAGTCGCTGCGTGCCATTGCTGACCAGAGCAAACCGGTCACCGTGGTCGTTCGTGTCGCGGAAGGTCAAGACGCTGCCGAAACCACCAGCAATATCATCGGTGGCAGCGATGCCAACGGCCGCTATACCGGCATGAAAGCCCTGCTCAGTGCGCAGACCGATCTCGGCGTCAAGCCGCGCATCCTCGGTGTACCGGGCCATGACTCTCTTGAAGTGTCTACCGCACTGGCAGCGGTCTGCCAGCAGCTGCGCGCCTTCGGCTATATCTCGGCGTATGGCTGCAAAACCATTACCGAGGCGATCGCTTATCGCGAGAACTTCAGCCAGCGTGAGCTGATGGTGATCTGGCCGGACTTTGTGGCCTGGAACACCACCACCAGCGCGGCGGATACCGCGTATGCCACCGCACGTGCGCTGGGCCTGCGCGCCAAAATCGACAATGACACCGGCTGGCATAAAACCCTGTCCAACGTTGGCGTTAACGGCGTAACGGGCGTCTCCGCCTCGGTATTCTGGGACCTTCAACAGGAAGGGACCGATGCCGATCTGCTGAACGAAGCCTGCGTCACCACGCTCATCCGCAAAGACGGTTTCCGCTTCTGGGGCAACCGCACCTGTAGCGATGACCCGCTGTTTGCCTTTGAAAACTACACCCGCTCGGCGCAGGTGATTGCTGACACGATGGCCGATGCGCACATGTGGGCCAACGATAAACCGCTGTCACCGACGCTGGTGCGCGACATTATCGCCGGCATCAACGCCAAGTTCCGTGAGCTGATCAACGCGGGCTATCTGCTGGGCGCCAACTGCTGGTACGACGAAAGCGCCAACACCCAGGAAACCCTGAAGGCGGGCAAACTGTTTATCGACTACGACTACACCCCGGTGCCGCCGCTGGAAGATATGACGCTGCGCCAGCGCATTACTGACAGCTATCTGGCGAACTTTGCCGCTTCCGTCAACAGCTAAGGAGACACTCTTATGGCACTGCCAAAAAAACTGAAATACCTGAATTTGTTTAACGATGCCAACAGCTACCAGGGTGTGGTGACCTCGCTGACGCTGCCAAAACTGGCACGCAAACTCGACCCGTATCGCGGCGGCGGTATGAACGGCGTGGCGCACATTGATAACGGTCTGGAAGACGATGCGCTGGATCTGGAATGGACCATTGCCGGGCTGGATGACCGCATTCTCAGCCAGTGGGGCGGAGCAACGGTGCCGCTGCGTTTTATGGGCTCTTATCAGCGTGACGACACCGATGAAACGGTGGCGGTTGAGGTGGAGCTGCGCGGTAAGCACCAGCAGTTCGACTTCGGTGAGAGCAAGCAGGGTGAAGAGAGTGAAACCAAAATCACCACCAAATGCACTTACTACAAGCTGACCTGGAACGGTAAGGCGCTGATCGAGATCGATACCATCAATATGGTTGAGATCGTGAACGGCGTCGATCGTCTGGCGCAGCACCGTCAGAACATCGGTCTGGCGTAATCCGCAGGGACGTGCCTGCCAGCCCCACATCGGCAATTCACAGGGGTTGGGCCTGCCCGCCCCACATCGGCAATTCGCAGGGGTTGGGCCTGCCCGCCCCACATCGGCAATTCGTAGGGGTTGGGCATGCCCGACCCGCATTCTCTCTAAACGTAAGGAAAGTCCATGCAACAGCAAGACAACCTGGTCACCCTGGTGACCCCCATTGCCCGTGGTGAAACCCTGATTACCAGCGTAGAGGTGACCAAACCCAACGCCGGTGCACTGCGCGGAACCCGGCTGGTGGATCTGGCCGGATCGGACGTTGAGGCACTGATCACCGTGCTGCCACGCATCACCCTGCCAAACCTGACCAAATCAGAATGCCTGAATCTGGACCCGGTCGATCTGATCGAACTCGGTGGCAGGGTGATCGGTTTTTTATCCGCGAAGCCGGACACGTCCGCTGGCCCGACGACCTGACGGTGGATGATCTGATGGCCGACATTGCGACCGTTTTTCACTGGCCGCCATCAGAAATGAACCCCATGTCGCTGGCGGAACTGATCGACTGGCGGCATAAGGCGATCGTGCGCAGCGGCATGCAGAGTGGAGAATAGCGATGAGTATTAACCTTGGTCTGGACGGCCTGCGCAAAGCGGTGATCCGGTCGAATTTGTTCCTCAATGATCTGCCGGGGGAGACCAAATCCCTCGGTAATGCGATGTTTCAGCAGCGTATCGCCCTGAAGGCGGCCACGTTAAGTGATGAGGTCAACCAGCGCCATCGTAAAGAGGGGCTGAAGCTGAGTGAGGAGCGGTTGCAGCAGATCGCCCGTCAGCGGACAGACGAACGGCGTCAGCAGGCCAGCGAGCGGCGGCAGACGCTAAGTAAGGGTATGGATAATGTCGGCCAGCGCTATCAGGCCGGGCAGGCGGTCGTGGACAAAGTCAGCAGCTTCAGCAGCCGGGCAATGGGCGTTGCCTCCTTTGGTGCAAAGCTGCTGAAACCGGGCTATGAACAGGCGACTGCCGGTACTGCAGCGGTGAGTGCAGCGTCAGGAGCCGCTGTAGTACCGCAGGCTGATAACCTGGCAGGGGACATCGGTCAGCTCAATGCAGCCATTGACGGCATCAGCCTGACGGTGTTCACCCAACTGGACGGTACGCTGCGTTCCCTGACGCAGACCGCCACCGGGCTGTTAACCGGCGTTGATCAATGGATCCAGGACAACCCCACGCTGGCGGGCGGGATCACCCAACTGGTGGCGGGGGGCGGGCTGCTGATTGCCGCACTCGGCGGGATCGGTTCCGTGGTGGTGCCGGTACTCAGTGGCCTGAATCTGTTGATGGCGGGTGCCGGGATCCTGAGTGGCGTGTTTACCTTTGCTGGTGGGGCGATTGTTGCTGCGCTGGGGGCAATCACGTTGCCTGTCGGAATAGCCATTGCCGCTATCGTCGGCGCTGCTGCGTTGATTTACCAGTACTGGGAGCCGCTCAGCGCGTTCTTTGGCGGGGTGGTTGAAGGGATCAGTGCTGTGCTGACGCCACTATTCGAGGCATTTAAACCGTTAACGGTCATTTTTGATGAGGCAGGTAAGCAGATTGACAGTGCTTTTGACAGTATAAAGGCGTTTTTCTCACCGATTGAAATGACGGCGCAGAAGCTGGAGCAGCTGGGGAATCTTGGGCGTTTTGTCGGTGAGGCCCTGGTAAATGGATTGAGTTTACCCCTGACGATTTTACGTACGCTCGGTGGGAAAGTCAGCTGGCTGCTGGAAAAGCTTGGGTTAGCCGATAAAAAAGCGGCCGATGCAGATGCCTTGCTGGATGACGATCCGTCAGCACAACGTCCCTCGGTCGCCCTGGGGGGCGCAGACTTTGCTGCGCCGGATACTCCCGCGCCTGTCGTCTTTGGCGGTGCCCGCTATCAACCCGTCACTGCGGCCAGCACCAGCAACAGCCAGCAGAACACCTTTAACAGCAGCTATGTGATCAACGTTCCTACAAGCATGGGGGAAGCGGAGGTTCGCACGATGATCGACAACCATCAGCAGCAAACGCAGGCGCGTGCCGCTATCAACCAACGCAGCAGCTTCTGGGGGCAATAAACCATGATGATGATACTCGGCATGTTTATTTTTAAACGCCGCACTTTGCCATTTCAGACGATGACGCAGGAAAGTGCGTATCGTTGGGCAGCGGGCAGCCGTATTGGTACTCGCCCCGCACAACAGTTTCTCGGTGTCGGCGATGAAAACATCACGTTGCAGGGCGAGTTACGCCCGGAAATCACCGGGGGAGCTCCTGCGTTGGCGGCGCTGATGGATATAGCAGAAGCGGGGCAGGCATGGCCTTTACTCAATGGTGAAGGATTTCTTTATGGCATGTTTGTCATTGAAAATATCAACGGTGTGCATGCTGACTTACTGGAAAACGGCACGGCACGGAAGATCAATTTTACGCTAAAACTGAAACGAGTCGATGAATCGAGAAGTGCCATGTTTGGTGATCTCAAACAGCAGGCGGAGCGAATTTACGGCAATGTGAGTTCCCAGGTCTCAACCCTGGCAGGGAGCATCTTATGAATAACAGTTTACCGGTGGATATCGGTGCGCCGTTGGCACCTGATTATCTGATCCAACTGAATAATCTGGATATTACTGAGAACCTGAGGCCACGCCTGCTGAGTATGACCATTGATGATGCTCGCGGTTTAGAAGCTGACGCGCTGACGCTGTTACTGGATGACAGTGATGGCAGGATCATGATGCCGCAGCGTGGCGCTATCCTGCGGGTGTATATCGGCTGGCAGGGCAGGCCACTGTTCTGCAAAGGGGATTTTGTTATTGAAGAGTTGCATCACAGCGGTGCTCCCGATCAGTTGAAGCTGGTCGGGCGCAGCGCCAATCTGAGTGATTCGTTAATGGAAAAGGGAAACCATTCATACGATAAGACCACGCTGGGGGCCATGGTATTGCAGATTGCGAAACGCAATGAACTTGGGGCAGAAGTGGCTGATGAACTGGCCTCAATTGAGATTGATCATGAAGATCAGAGTGGTCTTACCGATGCGCAATTTCTGACCACGATGGCGACAAAATATGGTGCAACGGTCACGATCAAGAAGGACAAAGTGTTGATGCTGGTACGGGGGGCGAACAAAACCGTCAGCGGGCAGGCGATCCCACAACTTCTGCTCACACGTAAAGACGGTGATAAGCATGATTATCAGGTGGTATCACAGATGCATTTTAGTGGCGTTAAGGCCAAATGGATGCAGCTCGATAAAGCCAGCAGTGGCACGGTGAGAGTGTTCCGAGTCATTCCTGAAAACCAACCCGATCGTTTTCCCGGCGCGGCCAGGCAGGACATCCCGCAGCCGCTTTATGAACGTTATGCTCTGATACCTGGGGTATTTAAAACCCAGGAAGAGGCGATGGAAGCCGCGAAGGCTGACTGGAAGAAACGCCAGGCGATGACCGCTAGCATGAGTTTTGTGATTGCTCAAGGAATGCCGGTGTTGATACCGGAAACACCGATACGGTTGAGCGGGTTCAAAACGATGATTGATGCCCAACAGTGGACAGTAATCAAAGTGAATCATGTGATTGATAATAATGGATTTCGTACAACGGTGAACCTGGAAAAATCGGTGGGTGGTGAAACCTGGGACATTGACGTTAAACCGAGTAAAGTCACAGGAAGTGAAAAAACCACTTGATGATTCACTTAAAGTGAATATAATTAGTTTTATTCACAATGTGTGAGTTTAACTGATGACCATTGGAGGTCAACCATGATGCCATGCCCGATTTGCCAACATAACAGCCATGCCCGTTCCAGCCGTATTCTCAGCAGCGAAACCAAGGAGCGTTATCATCAGTGCCAGAACCTGAACTGTAGTTGCACCTTCAAGTCGATGGAGAGTATTACCGGGATTGTTGCCCGCCCGCTGGAGGCTACGCCGCCGCCTGTGGCGCCGGTGAAAACCCGCACCAGCCGTCTTGGAAGTTAACCGCCAGCGGCGGGTTCGCGCCCGCCCTGGTTTTGCATTCCCCTGTTCCGCCTAATCTGCGCTATCATCATCTGTCTTCCTGACATCGCTGGCGCCCCCATGACACACACTTCTCCGACTCCCATCTTTGACGGCCATAACGATCTACTGCTGCACCTGTGGCTGCATCATCCTGAAAACCCGGCTGCGGCGTTTCTGCATCAGCGTCTGAGCGGGCATCTCGACCTGGCGCGGATGCGTGAGGGCGGTTTTGCGGGTGGGCTGTTTGCCGTCTTTGTGCCACCCGCTGACTACGTGGCGAAATTTCCCACGCGCCAGGCGGAGGTGCATGATCCGCTGGCGATCACCGAACAGCAGATGGCGATTTTGCAGCAGCTGGAAGCACAGTCGGCAGGCCAGGCAAAAATCTGCCGCAGCGTCAGCGAGATTGAACACTGTATCGCCAGCGGCGTGCTGGCGATGGTGATGCATATTGAAGGGGCGGAAGCGCTGGATGATGACTTAAGCCAGTTGGATCGCTGGCAGCAGGCCGGATTGCGCAGCATCGGGCCGTTCTGGAATCTGCCTAACCGTTTTGGCGTGGGCATTAACGGCAGCTTCCCTGGCTCGCCGGATACCGGAGCAGGGCTGACTGACGCCGGAGAGCGGTTGATCCGGGCCTGCAACCAGCGTGGGCTGATGATCGATCTGTCGCATATGAACGAAAAAGCCTTCTGGCAAACGGCGCGGCTGAGTACAGCACCGCTGGTCGCCAGCCATTCTAACGTGCACGCCTTATGCCCTCAGCCACGTAATCTGACGGATGCTCAGATGGGCGCGATTGCCGACAGCGACGGACTGGTCGGGCTGAATTTCGGTACCTCTTTTCTGCGCAGCGATGGCAAACGTGACGGCGATATGCCGCTCAGCGTCATGGTGCAGCATCTGGATTACCTGCTGGAGAAACTGGGGGAAGATCGTGTTGCCTTCGGTTCTGATTTCGACGGCATAAACCTGGCCGATGATCTGGGTGACGTTACCGGGCTGCCCCGTCTGCTGGCCGCACTGCGTCAGTCGGGCTATGACGATGCGCTGCTGAACAAGCTGTGTCGCGCTAACTGGCTGCGGGTCTTGCGAAAAACCTGGAAAGAATAACGCCTGATTTTTGAACCAAATAGTTCAAAACAGCATAAACCGTGCAGATTTTAGGGTTGATATCGATTTATCATAGGCGCAACATCTGTGCCGCCAAATTCCTGTAATTTGACAACATGCCGATTACTCTACGAAACTGGAGTATATCGCCTGTTTTTTAAACACCTTGAGGATATTACTATGTGGACTAAACCGACCTTTATCGATATGCGTCTGGGCTTAGAAGTTACCTTATACATCTCAAACCGCTAATTAGCCGTCATACTTCAAGCTGCAACTGCGTTGGCTGCGTGTGCTCACCCCGGTCACTTACCTGAGTAAGCTCCCGAGGATTCTCACACTTGCCGCCTTGCTGCAACTCGAATTATTTAGGCTAATGCCTGGTCATCATACTTTGAGCTGCAACTGTAACTCGAACGATTCAGGCAAGTAATGTGGATGCCTGCGCTGTAGCAGGCATTTTTATTCCTTCTCCCGGTTTACCCATGAAAATCAAAGTCCTCGGCTCTGCGGCAGGCGGCGGTTTCCCGCAGTGGAACTGTCATTGTCCCAACTGCCAGGGTGTCCGTGACGGTAGCGTTCCGGCCACCGCACGTACCCAATCCTCGATTGCGGTCAGTGATAACGGCACCGACTGGGTGCTGTGTAATGCCTCGCCTGATATCTGCCACCAGATTGCGGCCAACCCTGAGCTGCATAAACAGGGCGTATTGCGCGGTACGGCGATCGGCTCGATTATCCTTACCGACAGCCAGATCGATCACTGCACCGGCTTGCTGAACCTGCGTGAAGGCTGCCCGCATTCCGTGTGGTGTACCCCGGAAGTGCATGCGGATCTGACCAGTGGCTTTCCGATCTTTACCATGCTGAAGCACTGGAACGGTGGATTAGTGCATCACGCCATCCAGCCCGCGGAACCCTTTTCCGTGGCCGTCTGCCCGGCACTGCGTTTTACCGCGATTCCGATCCTCAGCAATGCGCCGCCGTATTCGCCGTATCGCGGACGACCGCTGCCCGGCCACAATATTGCGCTGATGATTGAAAACACCACCACTGGCAGCAAACTGCTGTATGCGCCAGGCCTGGGTGAACCGGATGCTGCGCTGCTGGCGTTGATGGCGCAGGCCGACTGCCTGCTGATCGACGGCACGCTGTGGCAGGACAACGAGCTGGCCACCACCGGCGTCGGGCGTAATACCGGCCGTGATATGGGCCATCTGGCGCTGGGCGAAGAGCAGGGGCTGATGGCGGTACTCAGCGAGCTGCCTGCGCAGCGTAAAATCCTGATCCATATTAACAACACCAACCCGATCCTTGATGAGTCCTCCGCTGAGCGCCAGGCGCTGACCCGGCGTGGCATTGAGGTCAGTTATGACGGCATGAGTATTGAACTATGACCAATCCGACGTTGATGACCCCGCAACAGTTTGAACAGGCGCTGCGCGATCGCGGTGCTTATTACCATATCCACCACCCGTTCCATATCGCCATGCATAACGGCGAAGCAACGCGTGAGCAGATCCAGGGCTGGGTAGCGAACCGCTTTTACTACCAGACCAGCATTCCGCTGAAAGATGCGGCGATTATGGCGAACTGCCCGGACCCGCTGACCCGACGTAAATGGGTGCAGCGCATCCTCGATCATGATGGTCAGGGTGACAGCGATGGCGGCATCGAAGCCTGGCTGCGTCTCGGTGAGGCGGTCGGTCTTGATCGCGATGTACTGCTGTCTGAGCAGATGGTGTTGCCGGGCGTGCGCTTTGCCGTGGATGCCTACGTCAGCTTTGCCCGCCGTGCAGTGTGGCAGGAAGCCGCCTGTAGCTCACTGACCGAACTCTTTGCCCCACAGATCCACCAGTCGCGCCTGGACAGCTGGCCGCAGCACTACACCTGGATTGAAGAAGAGGGTTACGGTTATTTCCGTGGTCGTCTCAGCCAGGCGCGTCGCGACGTGGAGCATGGTCTGCAACTGGCGCTGGAATACTGCGACACGGTGGAAAAACAGCAACGTATGCTGGAAATCCTGCAGTTCAAACTCGATATTCTGTGGAGCATGCTGGACGCCATGACCATGGCTTACGCCCTTAACCGCCCGCCATACCACACGGTGACGGATCAGCCGGTCTGGCATAAAGGAAAACTGCTGTGATCAATGAACAAATGACCCCAATGTTCCGCCGTGGTTACCGCTTACAGTGGGAAGAAGTGCAGGGCTGCCATGTGATCCTCTACCCGGAAGGCATGGCAAAACTGAACGACAGCGCCACGATGATCCTCGAGCTGGTGGATGGGCAACGTACGCTGTCAGAGATTATCCTGGCGCTGAACACGCGTTTCCCGGAAGCGGGCGGCGTGGATGATGATGTGAAAGATTTTTTCGCCGCCGCGCGTGAACAGAAGTGGATTATTTTCCGTGAACCCGCTTAATCCTGCCGTAAAACCGCCGCTGTGGCTGCTGGCCGAGCTGACCTATCGCTGCCCGTTGCAGTGCCCGTACTGCTCTAACCCGCTGGACTTTGCGCAGCAGGAAAAAGAGCTGAGTACCGCGCAGTGGATCGAGGTATTTAAACAGGCACGGGCGATGGGCGCAGTGCAGATCGGCTTCTCCGGCGGGGAACCGCTGGTGCGTAAAGATCTGCCCGAGTTGATCAAAGCCGCCCGCGATCTGGGTTTTTACACCAACCTGATCACCTCCGGGATTGGCCTGACGCAGAAGAAGATCGATGCCTTTGCCGAAGCCGGGCTGGATCATATTCAGATCAGCTTCCAGGCCAGCGATGAAGTGCTGAATGCGGCGCTGGCCGGATCGAAGAAAGCCTTCCAGCAGAAGCTGGAGATGGCGCGTGCGGTGAAAGCGCACGGCTATCCGATGGTGCTGAACTTTGTGCTGCATCGCCACAATATTGACCAGATCGACCGGATTATCGAACTCTGCATCGAGCTGGAAGCGGATGACGTAGAACTGGCAACTTGTCAGTTCTACGGCTGGGCGCAGCTCAACCGTGAAGGGCTGCTGCCCACGCGTGACCAGATTGAGCGGGCGGAAGCCGTGGTGCACCGCTATCGCGAGAAAATGGCTGCCAGCGATAACCTCGCGAACCTGCTGTTCGTCACGCCTGATTATTACGAAGAACGTCCAAAAGGCTGCATGGGGGGCTGGGGAGCGATCTTCCTCAGTGTGACGCCAGAAGGCATGGCGTTGCCGTGCCACAGTGCGCGTCAGCTGCCGGTTCAGTTCCCGTCGGTGCTGGAGCAGAGCCTTGAGGATATCTGGTTTAACTCGTTTGGTTTTAACCGCTATCGCGGCTTTGACTGGATGCCGGAACCCTGCCGCTCCTGCTCGGAAAAAGAGAAGGACTTTGGTGGATGCCGCTGCCAGGCGTTTATGTTGACGGGCGATGCGGATAATGCCGACCCGGTGTGCAGCAAATCAGAGCATCACCATATGATCCTGGAAGCGCGTGAACAGGCCAACTGCACCAATATTCAGGTCAGCCAGCTGCAGTTCCGCAACCGCGCTAACTCTGAGCGGGTGAATGCTCAGCTGATCTTCAAGGTCTGACGCATGCAGCATCAACAGCGGCGCTTGCACAACGGTTTACGGGTTGAGTTGATCTCAGACCCGCAGGCCACGCGTGCCGCCGCGTTGATGCAGGTGGATGTGGGAAGCCATCATGAGCCGGATGCCTGGCCGGGGCTGGCGCATCTGCTTGAGCACCTGCTGTTTGCCGGCAGCCCGGCTTTTCAGGATGACCAGCGTCTGATGGCCTGGCTGCCTGCCCGGGGAGGGCGGCTGAACGCCACCACCCTCGGCAGCAGCACCGCGTACTTTTTCGAGTGCGCCCCCGAACAACTGGCCGATGCACTGCCCCGCCTGACGGATATGCTGGCGGCGCCGCTGCTGTCTGCCAGCGCGATCCGCCAGGAAGTCGCGACCATTGATGCCGAATGCCGCCTGCTCGCCGACCATCAGGACACCTTGTGTGATGCGGCGCTGAGTGTCGCCTTTGCTGCCCATCCGTGGCAACGCTTCCAGACCGGCAATGCAGCGGGCTTTGGCGACGATCACACGGCGCTGCGTGCGGCGCTGCAACAGTTCCATCAGCGGTATTACCATGCGGATACGGTGACGCTGTGGCTGCAGGGGCCGCAGCCGATCGAGGCGCTGTGGCGGCTGGCCCAGCAGGCCGCAGAAGCCTTCCCGGCGGGCGCGGTGCTCCCCCCCGCGCTGCCTGCATTAGCGCCTGCTGCTGAGTGTGATATCGCCCTGCAACTGAACGGTGCACCGCGGCTGCGCCTCTCTTTCCTGCTGGATCAGCGGATCGACGGCGGCCTGGCGTTGCTGCGCCAGCTGCTGCTGGATGAGGCGCCGGGCAGCCTGATGGCCTCGCTGCGCGAGCAGGAACTGTGCGACGGTGCCCGCCTGCTGCTGCCGTACCGCAGCGCGCAGCAGACGGTGATCTCCCTTGAACTGGTACTGGTGGATGCCGGGGATGCCGATCGGGCTGAAGCGCGGGTGCATCACTGGCTGGCACAGCTGGCACGGCTCACCCCGACGCAACGCGATCATTATGCGCAGTTGTCCAGCCGCCACTTCGCGCAGTTACCCGTGATGGATCAGTTGCGTGAAAGTGCCTTTGGTTTTGCTCCGGCCGGGGACGACGAGGGCGCAATACTGTTCGCACTGCTGTCTGCCGCGCCATTATCACGGCTGTGGATTGCTGACAGCCCCCCGTTGGATCAGCTCGACGTGCAGGGCTGGACGCTGGCCTGCCAGCCGGGCGTGCGGGCACCGGTTCAGCCTGATACATCAGGTGAGGCGTTCGTGTTCTTCCCACAACCCCTGCCGCCTGCCATCCCCACGTTGCCTGCGCGTCAGGCAACGCTGGCCCATCATCGCCGCGATGAATCGCCCGCTGTGTTGCTGCTCAGCCCCGAAAGCAACCTGCCATCGCCCTGGGGGCAGATCGTGCAGGCCCGTCTGCGTGCGCTGGCGGCGAGCTGCGCCCATCGCGGGGGCGAACTGGCGATCGGTTGCCCGCAGGGACACTGGCTGATCCAGTTACAGGGGGAGGCGGCGCTGATGGTCAGTACGCTGGCATCGCTAAATGCGCTACTGGCGGATATCCCGCCAGGGGTGATCGCACGCGGTGAGCGTGAGTCTCTGCGCCAGCGTCAGGCGCTGCACGATGATATTGCCGTGCGGGCATTACTCGGTGCACTGCCGGAAACGTTGCAGCCGTTGCACAATCCCGCTGGCGGCCAGACGCCGCTCAACCTCCCCTGGCGGGCGCTGCTGGAGGGCGGCGACCGCGAGCTGCATCAACAGCTGGCCTGCCTGCTGAGTGCCTTTCCGGCGCTGATCAATCCTGCGGTGAGTGCGCTGCCGCAACCCTTGCCCCCTCAGTCCGAATACCGGGTGGCGACCCGCAGCCCGGAGGCCGCACTGCTGCGCTTCTGCCCGCTGGTGGAGGAGAGTACCGCGTGCCTGGCCGCCTGGCAGTTGTTAGCAATGATTTATCAGCCGCTGTTTTTCCAGCGCCTGCGTGTGGAACAGAACATTGGCTATGTGGTGAGCTGTCGTTTTTATCAGGCGGCGGGGCGATCGGGTATCCTGTTTGCGCTGCAATCCCCGCATCTCACGACGGCGGAGCTGGCGGCACGCATAGACCACTTCTTAGTGCAGATGAATACCGGGCTGGCGGCGCTCAGCCCGGAGGCGCTGTGGGAAACATGCCAGATAGTGCTGAAGGAACAGCAGCAGGTGCCAACCGGGGCGCTGGAGGCCAGTCGCGATCGCTGGCTGCGGGCGCAGCAGATGATTCCTCAGCCCAATATCACCGACTTGCAGGCGCTGACGCCTGACAGCGTGCTGGCGTTCCATCAGAGCCTGCTGGCCGACGGGCGGCACGCCTTCTATCTGGTTAACCATTCCCTTTTCTGATCGCTATTTCTTCTCTGCCAGCAGCGCTGCTTTTGCGGCCGTCAGGAATTCATCTGACAGGTTATCCCCGGAGGTGGCACGTGCCAGCGTCAGTGCGCCGATAAGCAGGGAAAACTGCACCAGAGCATGCTGACGACGCTGTGCTTCATCATCGATATTCGCAACCGACTCCAGCATTCCCAGCATGCCTTTCACGCCGTCGAGATACACTTCACGTACCGGTTTATCCGCGCTTTCCCTGGCGATATCGCTGGCTAACGCCGTAATGGCACAGCCATCCTGTACGCCATCCCGATGAGCGGGAGAAAGATAATGTTCGGCCAGTGTGCGCAACGTGTGATGATTCGGCTGCTGATTGATCGCCTGCCAGCGCGCCGCAGAGTCGTCAAAGGCCTTGCGGCTGGCGATGGCGGCCAGCTCATCTTTTGACTCAAAGTGCCCGTAAAAACCGCCGTGCGTTAACCCGGCGGCGGCCATCAAATCATTGACGCTGACGCCGTTTAATCCCCGCTCACGGAAGAGCTGCGAAGAGACCTTGATAATCTCCTCGCGGTTACGCTCCATCTGCTGTTTAGATACACGGGCCATCGTCTGCTCCTGTTGTTTGAGGGCATCATCTTAGGGGATGTGTCTCGCACCATCAATAGATGATGCCCTTCATCAATAACTCACTCAGGCCCGCGGCCAGGCTTTGACAAACTCACCGCCGCCTTGTGCTCTCGGCAGGGTGCTGGCAATCTGATCGTGTGGCGTGCCTGCTGAAATGGCGCTGACGGCATCCAGTCGGGCAATCTGAGCGTTATCTAACCTCACTTCCAGCGCCTGTAATGTGTCGTTTAACTGCGCCAGATTACGGGAACCGAGGATGGGGATCAGGCTGGTACTGGAACGCGCGGCTTTGTCTTGCAGCCACGCGATGGCCACTTGAAGTGGCAGGACATTCAGCTCCCCGGCGACGGCAAAAACGGTATCCAGCAGCGTGGTGTCCTGTTCGGTATGCACCAGCCGCCCGCCGAATCCGGTGAGGCGTCCTTCGTTACTTTGACGGTATTTTCCTGTGAGCAGACCGCCGCCAAGGGGTGACCAGAGTGTCGCTGCCAGCCCAAGTGCTTCAGCCATTGGCAGCAGCTCTCGCTCGGCGGTGCGCTGCACCAGGCTGTATTCCACCTGAATGCCGGCAATGCGCGACCAGCCGCGCAGTTCAGCGATTGTGTCTGCCCGGGCAATGCGCCAGGCGGGGAAATTGGACAATCCGGCGTACTGGATCTTACCTGCGCGCACCAGATCGTCGAACGCACGCACGATCTCCTCGAGTGGGGTGAGCTGGTCGTCAAAATGTGCCCACAGCAGATCAATACGATCTGTTTTCAGTCGCTTAAGGCTGTTTTCGACCGACTGGATCATATTTTTACGACTGTTGCCGGTACGCGAGATGCCCGGCTCTGGTGAGGCGCTTAAGCTGTATTTTGTGGCGACAACGAAGCGGTCGCGCTCTGCGGCGATAAACTCCCCGACTATCTCCTCAGACTGCCCAAACTGGTAAGCGTCTGCGGTATCAATAAAGTTTCCACCGGCTTCGACGTAGCGGTCAAAGACCTGTTTTGCTTCTTCTCTTTCTGAACCGTAACCCCAGCCAGTGCCGAAGTTTCCGGTGCCCAGTGCCAGTGCAGAAACGCGTAAACCGCTGTTACGACCAAACGTGGTGTAGTTCATGCTATTGCCCTCGTGGGTTTTAAATGTTGTTTGACATTTATTATATATGTCATACATCATCTAAAAACACAATGATGATAACCATCATCTATAAAACCCACAAAAGAGAGCAAACGATGAACACGATCTCCGTCGTTCTGATCACGGTTGCCCCATTCGACATCGAGGTCTGAACAGTGATGAAAGCCTTTATTATTGAGGGTTACAGCAGCAAAAACGGCGGGCGCATCGCTGATAGACCTGAACCCGAACTGCGGGCGGATGACGTGCTGATCCGGGTGCAGGCAACCAGTGTGAATCTGCTGGATGCCAAAATTCGCAAAGGCGAGTTCAGGCTGATCCTGCCGTATAAACTGCCATTGATTTTGGGTAACGACGTGGCGGGCGTGGTGGTGAGTGTCGGGCCTGAGGTGACCCGATTTCGTTCTGGCGACCCGGTTTATGCGCGGCCTGCCCAGCAGCGAATTGGTACCTTTGCGCAGTATATTGCGGTTAACGAGCACGATCTGGCGTTAATACCTGGCAATCTCAGCATGGAAGAAGCGGCCTCCCTCCCGCTGGTCAGCCTGACGGCCTGGCAGGTGCTGGTGGAGACCGCAAAACTGAAAAAAGGGCAGAAGGTGTTGATTCATGCCGGTTCCGGCGGCGTGGGCACCATTGCCATCCAGCTTGCCAAACATCTTGGCGCTTTCGTTGCCACCACCACCAGCACAGCCAATGTGGCATGGGTGAAAGCGCTGGGGGCTGATGTGGTTATCGACTATAAAACGCAGGATTTTGCCACCCTTCTGCATGACTACGATGTTGTGCTGAACAGCCTGGGCGGTGATGTGCTGGCAAAATCGCTGCAGGTGCTGAAACCTGGCGGCCAGCTGATTTCCATCTCCGGCCCGCCAACCCCGGCATTTGCCACGGAACAGGGGCTCTCCTGGGGGCTGAAGCAGGTGATGCGCCTGCTGAGTTTCCGCATCCGGAAGCAGGCTAAACGGCGCGGCATCCGCTATTCGTTTGTCTTTATGCGCGCCAGCGGGGCGCAACTCAGTGAGATTAGCGCACTGGTGGAGGCCGGGGTGATTAAGCCAGTGGTGGACCGGGTATTTCCCTTCGCCGGGATCAAAGAGGCGCTGGCCTATGTTGAGACCGGGCGAGCGAAAGGGAAGGTGGTGGTGCGGGTGGAGTAGGTTGATCGGAAAAATGAACCGCCCAATAACGTTGAACCCGCCTCTTATCCCAGGCGGGCGATACGCGATCTGGCCTCGTCAAGGTGGCGGCGTAAGGCCTCAAGGCAGGGGGTGAAACTGGCGGAAAAGCGATCGCAGCTGCTGGCTATAGCAAAGAAGTTCTCCGCCAGACCCAGTGCTTCCCGCCAGACATCCCCACTAATCACTTCCGATAGTGACGCGGGTCGAAGCTCGTTCACGATTGCGCCACTCGCTTTGGGTGCGAACCCCATAGGCAGAACGTCATAGGCTGGTGCGAGGTGATATGGGCGACCATGGTGACTGATGAACGACAGGTTTCCGTGGTGCATATCGGTATTGCCAATCAGGACCCCGAATGCCCAAAGCCGTGCGGTGTCAACGGCGGCATCAGCATGGACATGGCCTTCCGTAATCAGGCTATTGACCAGCGCTGGCCATGAAGCCCTGGCATTACCGACAAACTCTGCATCCAGTGCCCGCAGCGAGAAGACGCCGACACGGCCCATTTGGCCAATGCGATCGAATCGGGGGATCTCGAGGAAGCGCTGTCCAGCAAAATCAAATACCTCTGTTTTAACACCCAGCACCTTTAGCGCCAGGTGTTCGGCCAGCAGGAGGTCGCGCCAGCGTTCGCTAACCGGGTTGTCATCCGGGGCCGAGAATTTCACTAACACATGGCCACGTTCTGTATAGGTGCAGAATTTCGGCTGTTCACCACCCGCAGATGATCCTGGCGCCTCACCCGCAGCCGCCGCCACGGCCAGCTCGGGGTAGGTTGTGTCGCGATCAACGGGGTGGGGTTCTGGCATCTCCAGGAAACGCTCCCGTGCCTGCTCCCCTATCAGCAGGTTGCCGATCGCATCATGACCCTGTGCGAGCAACGCCCTGACCACATCCGCGTCTGACCATTGCTCTGGGTTCGCCGCCAGGCCCAGCCCGACCGCGTGCGTCGATGCCCAGGCTCGCCCGAGATATCCTTGCGGTCGCATGTCAAACAGCCACCACGGCAGCCCGTCGCTATGGAGGCTCACATTGTCGGTTTGCACCATGACAAACCCGTCAGGGCGAACCGGAATCAGCTCGCCAAGAGGCTGAACGCGCCCTTCATCGGTGATGCGGTAAACAGGTGCAGACCTGAATCTGCGCCAGGTATCGCGCAGGGCATATTGAATAGAGGGACCCGCCCCGAATCGAACAAGATCGTCACCAAGCTGCCTCAATGCACGGGACAGTGTTGGCTGGCTAATTTTCATTTTTTCAATCAGTTGCCGTGCTTGCATTGGCCCCTGACTGAGCAACTGGCGTATCGTGTCGAAGCGATCAGGCATAATGTTGAATCACTGAGTGAATAGATAAGTGAATAGATAAATGAATAGGTATCCTATCAATTAATATGTCACTCGTCACCTCCCCGTTGGGGGAGTGGGCTGAGTACGTCAACGCCCCACGTATCGTTCTCGGACAGCGTCATACCGGTAATATATATATTGAAGCCATGCCAACTATCTAAACACTCAGTCCGATACTTTTTTTGCATAACGAAAATGACAATTCATCAATTCGAATAGAGATGAAACAATCAGATAGCTTAAAAAGGAGAACTTATGCATACCCGAAATCTATCTCAAAACCTCTCTGTCAGTTCTGTTGGCTATGGTGCCATGGGGCTGAGCGAATTTTATGGTCAGACTGACGATCAGGCCTCCCTGAAGCTCTTACATAAACTCGTTGACCTCGATATCACCTTTATTGACACCGCAAACCTGTATGGCCGTGGCCACAATGAACGTCTGATCGGCCATTTTCTTGCCGGTCTGGACAAGACGACTCGTGAGCAGTTCAAAATCGCCACCAAGTGTGGCATCGATCGCTCGCCTGATGAATCCTACGCCCGCACCATCAACAACCAGCCTGACTACATCACCCGCTGCTGTAATGAATCTCTCAAAAGACTGGGCGTTGAACGTATTGATCTTTTTTATCTGCACCGGGTCAGCCAGGCGACGCCCATCGAAGAGAGCATGGAATGCCTGAGCCGCCTTGTTAAAGAAGGCAAGATTAACCACATCGGTCTTTGTGAAGTCTCTGCGGCTACCCTGCACCGGGCACATGCCGTACACCCGCTGGCAGCCCTGCAGACCGAATATTCACTCTGGACGCGCGATATTGAACAGGAAATCCTGCCAGCTGTGAAAGCGTTGGGCATTGGTCTGGTTCCCTACTCTCCTCTGGGCAGAGGTTTCCTGACCGGTAAGTATCGTAATAATAGTGATTTTGCAGAAGGTGACTTCCGCAAAAACAATGAGCGGTTCATCCAGTCGAGTCTTGATCACAATGCTCAGTTGCTTGATGTTATGGGCCCGCTCGCGAAAAAATATGGCTGCACTACGGGTCAGATTGCGCTGGCCTGGTTGCTTGCACAGTATGACAAGCTGGTGCCTATCCCAGGAACCAAGCACATCAGTTACCTGACCGAGAATGCGCAGGCGGCCAATATTGTTCTGGAAGCAACCGATATCACCCTGCTGAACAACATTCATCAGCGCGTTGAGATCAAAGGCGGCCGCTACTCTGAGGAGGGCATGAAAGGCGTTAACGCCTGAGTACTGAGCTCATAAAAAACCGGGCAATGCCCTAATGCCGATCCGGTGGCTGGTATAAAAAGGGTTCATGTTCATCATGGACCCTTTTTAAATGGAACTTTCATAAGCCCTCGGCATTATCAATGCCACCTTCCCAGAGTACGCCCGTAGCCTCTCAGACCTCATTCCTGCTGAATTCATTCAGAAAGCGTTAACGTTGACTGACACTGTCACGCTCCGCAAACACAAACTTCCTCTTGAATCCATGGATGGTGTTGTCTGGCGCACGGCAGACACGCCGGAAAACAGCGCTGCCTTCAGCCGCTGAAAACACACACACACAATATCAAGTCGTGCGTACAGACCAGAATCGCTATCCGGGCAATAATATCAGTGACTTATATCGACACAGATGGAAAATCGAACGGGGTTATCGGGAAGTGAAACAGGGAATGTTGGACAGTCGCTGGACGTTACGCAGCAAGTTGCCAGAACTGGTGCGGCAGGAGTGGCGAGCTAACAACGTTGTATGAGAAAGAAAATGGCGGGTATTACCGGGGGAGAAGAGAGCGAAGTTACCCTCGGAAACGAAGAGTAAATGCACAGAAATATTCGGCGAGAAAAACGGCTGATCACCTTAAGTGACCAGCATTAGGGCATTGCCCGGTTTTTTTATTTCTGGATATGACGGCTGACTGTTAGCTTTTCTGCCGGTAAACGCTCAGCGCGACACCTTCGCCACCGCCAACACACAGTGCAGCCATACCGCGTTGGCTGTTGGTTCGTATCAGGCCGTGTACAAGCGTGACCAGTATACGGCACCCCGACGATCCAATAGCATGACCAAGCGCGATAGCACCACCGTAAGGGTTGATGCGCTCTTGTGAAATGCCTGTCTGAGCGATAACTGCGAGAGCCTGCGCCGCAAACGCCTCATTTGATTCGAGATGTTCAATGTCTTCTGGCTTCCAGCCTGAACGGGTAAGGCAGTCTGTGATTGCCTGTATCGGAGCGGCACCCATTAGTGCCGGCTTGATACCTGAGTTGGTGAACTCTCCCAGAGAAGCCAGAACCGGCAATCCCTGTGCCTCAGCCGTACGCCGGGTGCACAGAAGAACAGCGGCGGCACCGTCGTTAAGTGAGGAGGCATTACCAGCAGTTACTGTGCCCCCCTTTCTGAATACAGGTTTGAGCTTATCGAGCTTTTCAATGCTGGTCTGACGCGGACCTTCATCAGTATCAACCCTCTGCGTTTCACCCTTTCTGTTCTGCCACTCTACAGGAACAATTTCGCGTTCAAAGAGGTGCTGCTCCTGCGCCCTGATTGCCTTCATGTGAGATAAAAGCGCGAATTCGTCCTGCATTTCACGAGTGATACCAAACTCATCCGCCACGTTTTCAGCAGTAACGCCCATGTGGGTATCATCAAAAGCATCCCACAGCCCATCAGATACCAGACTGTCTTTCATCTCGCTGTTTCCGAGACGTGTCCCGGTACGCGACGATGTCAGGATATGCGGTGCACTGGACATGCTTTCCTGACCACCAGCAATCACAAACGTTGCCTCTCCGGTGAGCAGTGCCTGCATACCCAGATGAACCGATTTCAGGCCCGAACCGCAGACTTTGTTGATGGTCATACACTGTGTTTCGACAGGCAGTCCGGCTTTCAGTGCGGACTGGCGTGCGGGGTTCTGACCGCAGCCGGCGGTCAGAACCTGTCCCATAATGACCTGTGAAATCTCACTGGCTTTGACGCCGGACTCTTCAAGAAGCGCGCGTATAACATGACTTCCCAGCGCGACGGCCGAGTGCCCGGACAGTACACCCATAAATGCACCGGTTGCCGTGCGTCTTGCAGAAACAATCACTACTTCATTCATGCACTTTTTCCTTTCAGACCGGGTAATGTATGCCCGGTTGCCGCCATTGCGGCACGATAGGCAGTCAGGCCATTCATACAAGCCGGGACGCCTGCATAAACCGCCATCTGAATTACGATTTCAAGCAACTCCTCGGGCGTGACGCCGGTATTGAGCGCCGCTCTCATATGCAGCTCCAGCTGCGGCATCGCATTACCCAGCGTGACAAGTGATGCCACTGTCAGCATTTCACGGGTCTTGAGGTCCAGCCCGGGGCGTCCCACCACTGCACCAAATGCGTAGTCGGTGATCAGGGCCGGTAATGAAGGATCAAGTTCAGCCAGTCGTCCGGTGACTTTATCGGCAAGACCGGGTTCAAGGCGGTCCATGATGTCTTTGCCATAACGGGTCAGATCGCTAGCTTCACTCATAAGATTTCTCCAGAACGTTTTGTGCAGACGCCACGCGCGTCGGGATAGCCGCCACCAGCAGTACAGAGAGCCCGATGGCCACGCCGGCTACGACGTAGAGCATCGGAACTGAAAATGCGGATACCATCCACGCACCGGCAGAGGCACCGATACCGATAGCAGTGTTGAAAAATGAAACGTAAACCGCAGAGGCAGGAAAGGTTTTATCTTCAGCCAGGCGCAGGACCCACGTCTGGAAGCCCACAAAGATTCCGGATACTGCCACGCCCCAGATAACCATAGCGGTGAAGACAGCATTGCCTGAAAGCGCTGAACCGGAAGTTCCCAGGAATACCAGTACCGCACAAATGAGCAGTACTGAAATGGATACTGTCGCCTTAAGATATTTATCAATCATCATGCCGGTCAGGAAATTGCCGGCAAGTCCCGCAATACCGTATACAAACAGCACAGCCGGAATAACAGATGTGGCCAGTGAATGCTGCGTGTGCAGCCAGGGTTCAATGTACGTAAAGGCAGCAAAGTGCGCGGTGACAGCGAGCAGCGTAGCAGAATAGATTTTCCACAGTGCAGATGATTTCAGTACGCTTTTGAGCGCCTCAAAGCCAATTGCGCTTTTGCTGGTGATCTGTGGGATCAGCACGCTGATACCGGCAAATGCCACCACGCTGAGTATCGCCATCAGCCAGAACGCCTGCCGCCAGCCGAAGTGAATGCCGATATAGTTTGAAACCGGCACGCCAAACACACTGGCTGCAGATACGCCACCAAATACGATTGAGGTAGCGGCACCAATATATCTTGTCGGCACAATGGAGACGGCCGTTGCCCCAATCATTGCCCAGAATGCACCGTGTGCCAGCGCTCCCAGCACACGTGCAGCCAGTAGTACCGTGTAAGTGCTCACCGTCGCGGCCAGTACGTTAGACAGGAAAAGGATCACGGTGAGCGTAAGCAGCAGCCGCTTCTTGGCCACATTGCCCAGAAACACTGATGCAAAAAGTGCGCTCAGTGCACCTACCCATGCATACAGTGAGACCGTCATACCCACGGCTGATTCAGACGCATGCAGGCCGTTTGCGATTGGCGTCAGCAGGCCAACAGGTGCCAGCTCTGTGGTGACGATCGTAAACGTTGAGAGAGCCAGAATAAAAAGAGCAAGCCACGACCTTAAGGTCATATCCTGCGGAGTGCTTTCTACGTTCATAATTTTTTACCTCTGGAATGATTTAAATAACGGGCCAGTGTTGGTGAATCGCATGACTGGCAAGCGATGACTTCTTTCCTACGCAAATCGGATGGCCGACGGATTCAAGCATGGGAATATCGGAGAGATCGTCTCCATAGGCATAGCAATCCGCAGGACTGATTTCTTTTCCGCGACAGAACGCAATAAGCGCCTCCCGTTTGCCACTGCCAATGGTCTGCGGCGTGCCTATTTCACCTGTCAGTGTTCCTGCCTCAGTGAGTTCCAGTGGGGCACAGAGAATCTCCGTGACACCCAGATATCGGGCAACCGGTGCAAGTACAGGACGCATCGATCCTGAAACAAAGATAGTCAGTCTGTTTTCCGCCTGATGCTGCTTAAGGGCTGCGACGGCACTGTTAATAAAGAGAGTTTTTACACACTGTGATCGGAACCATTTTTCACCCACCTCTTCCAGTTTTTTATAACTGACCCCTGAGAACTGTCGGTAATACTCTCTGTTCAGATACTCGCGACTCGTTCCTTTTTTAACGTTTTCCTTAAACTGCGTCATATAGCATTCAAGCGTGTTCATTTCATTATTTTCACGACACCAGAATGCGTAAAAATCAAACATGCTTTTAATTGTTATAAGGGTCTCGTCGACATCAAAAAATGCGGCTGATTTCTGCAAAGCTTATTCCTCGTAACTCTTTCTTCGGCTTTTTACCGGGAAATCTTTATGATCGCCGGGAATACCTGCATCAGACCAGCGTGAGGGCTGTATTTCAGAAATCACTACAGAGATTTTATCCAGCGGTGCTCCGGTGTTTTTATGCACGGCATAGGTAATGTCCTCATGCAGCCTGAGCATGTCGCCTTCGTCTTTAGCAGGCCAGGTCGTGATATGTACAAATGGCATTTTTAACTCACTTTACGGTAATTAATTCATCGAATGAGCGGCTTTTCAGTTTCAGATGTGCATGGATATCACCACCCAGCCCATACAGCCCAATTGCGCCCCCGTAGCTCTGGCGGGAACTCATATAAAGGACAACCACGTTAATTACCCGATTATCATTGCGTTCATGTGCCGGGAACGGATCGGGTAACTCCGCCCAGTAATCCGCATTGCCATCGTGGTCGGTAATAAATACGTTAGGGATACCCAGCGGTCCCGGCCGGCTTGGATTTTCAGTTGCCAGATCCTGCTCACGCAGGCTCATTACGGTATAAACACTGTCGGGAACCAGGTTGCGAAATGAGAACCTGAACAGCGCGCGCCGGCTGTCTCCTGACAGAAACACCTCAAGACTGCCTTCAGCGCGTAACCAGTCTGCCAGCGTGACAGGCGGGATCTGACGTTTACCGTCACTGCTGCGGTAATCTGCGATGTAGCCTTCATGCAAAGGCAGGCTAGGCCGGCTTTCGGTATTAGCCTGTGGCCGCTGCTCTGGCGCGAACAGCATCCCGTAATTATTCAGCGGTACCGGCAGCGGAAGGGTATGCAGGATCACGTCCTTCAGTTCTGCCTGTGACATGTCATCGATATCACGCAATATTTTGTAGGGTGCCGTTTCTCCAAAGCCCGGAAGCGGGCTGTCTGCCGCCACAATCATGCTGCGCCATGCCAGGCCGTTGTCTCCTGGCACCATACCCACCACGACAAAGTTACCATCCTGATCCATTACCTCCGCAGGGGGATAAAGCGGCCCCTGCGTGGTAGCAGTCAGACGGTATTTCTGACTGCTTATTTCAGGCATGCGCTACCTCAAAGGTCGCACCCTGATGTTCTACTATCGCTGCCTGCATAGCCGCCTCAGCCAGGGATTTCTCTTTCTCAGAAATCAGCCCTGAAGGGTATACGGTGAATGAGACGTCCATGCTGGCGCAAAGCATCTGATGCTGCGTTACGCGCACCTGGGCTTTGAAACGGCCACGGCGGTCATTAACGTCCTTCTCAAGATACTCAAAATGAACCAGCGCAGGTAAAGGAAACAGAAAACTCGAAAAGTTTATCGCCATGCTGTTAATGACGTAGTAACGCTCCGTTTCCTGCTTGTAGATAAATTCTTCAGTAATGGCGATAAACGCCTGACGGCTTGCCTCTACCAAAAGCATTCCCTGAATATGCTGACCGGTCTGATGATCGGCCATCAGCTCACAGCGCTCATCGATCAACAGCGGCATAGCAAAAAGATTACTGTTGTGCTCAGTCTGTTCTGCAGGACCTATCAGGACATTCTGCTCCAGCCGTTTATGGCAGTGTTCATTCTTTTTATCGTTAACAAGCTTTTCAAGAGAACACATTTTTAGTTTATTGCCGTGAATGGTATTTCTCGCCTGATTTGAAAGCACTTTCCCGGCAAAATCCTTACGCACACCCTGCCCGATAATAATTTCATGTTCTTTATCGATGATATTTGCAGGGATTTGCGTTAACAGCTCCAGCTGAGAAATAGTCAGGACATCTTTTCCATTTGCGAATTCATTGAATTTATCGCCGACAACAACCAGTTTCTTACAATTCATGAATCATTCCTCAGCAACAACAAGCACGATAGATACGGGTATAGAGGCCTTCATTTCCTCCGGTAATATAGTTATCACCTGCCTGCTGAATGATTTCCTGGTAGCGTGCATTGGTAAAGGCTTCTTTATACGTTTCTTTATCGCCATTGAACGCAGAAATGAACATCACACCTGGCACGCCACTGATGAGCGAGTGAAAAGCTTCAAAGCTTTCGATCTTGTCTTTATTATCTCTTACAACGTTGAAGATCGTTTCGTCGCGCCACTGGCGATACTGCTCATAATTGTGTGCAGGAACTTCAACATGGCGCAGCTGAATATATTTTGTCTCAGGGAGATCTCTCTTGCTGTCGATAGGTGACTCGACAAACTTCAGAAGTTCTCTGCGAATATCCGCGGAAAGAACGTCAGCAAACTGATGGAACATAGATTCCATCTCTTCTTCCACCCATGATACTTCTTTAATGTCGTTAAACGAACGAAGTTCCAGTAATTCATTTACACCCTGTTCTTCACAAAAATAATAGCGCGTGCTCTCAGTGTTTTTTAATGACGAGAAAGTATCAGCAGAAACAGTATTTTTTAATGGGAATCGAGACACCAGCACATAGTTAGATGACATTATTATCTCCGAAAGGATATGGGATTAGATTTCGAGTGTAATTTATCAATCTGTGACGCAGGTGGAATTGTTAAATGTGTAATATAAATTTTGTATTACTGTAAAAGAGCCTTTTTCTGAAATGAAATTCCGTGTTATATCTTTACGTATAAATAAGATAGAATAATTTTTCTATTTGAAGGATGGAATCTATGGCAATTGCAGAACATTTAATCAGTAGCAACCTCCCCAGCGTTAAGCAGCTTCAGTGCTTTCTCGCTGTCGCACATGAGCTGAACTTCCGCAGAGCCGCAGAACGTCTCAGGATGACCCAACCTCCTCTGACCCGTCAGATAAAGTGCCTGGAAGCTGTGCTGGAGATACAGCTGTTCAGCCGCAGCACGCACGAGGTCAGTCTGACAGAGGCTGGTCGCGAACTGGTTATCAGGGCAGAGAAGCTCCTTCAGCAGCTCAGCGAAATGAAAACGGCTTCACCTTCCTCAAAGAAGAATCTGCGTATCGGTCTCACCCGTACGCTGAATTTTGAGCTGATAGAGCCTATCAACAAACAGCTCAATAAACTGGATGCCGGCGATGATGTTGAAACTCCCAATCTGACATCGGCGCAGCTGCTTCAATGTCTGTCAAAAAACACGCTTGATCTTGTGCTGACTGGCGAGAAAGGCACCGGTCATGAAGACATCGTCCAGTACCGTTGGGTCTACCGCGAGCCGCTGTTAATGGCAATGCCGGCTATGCATCCTGCAAGCCTGAAAGAAAAAGTCTCGCTGGAAGACATCTGTGATTTACCGCTCTTCTGGTTTGCAAGAAGCGCCAATCCCACCTTCTACGATAAGTGCGAAAGCTACTTCGATCGGCTCAGGTTTCCGCTTAAGCGGATCAAAGAGCCAGATGACTCACTGGTTATGCTCACCCACATCGCCCGGGGCAAGGGGTTTGCCTTGATGCCGCAGTCAAAGTGCACGTTCAATCAGGAGGGTCTATGCTACCGGGAGCTGTCCGATCACGAATCGTCAAAGCTGAATATCGATGTCTACGCGGCTACCCGACTCAATGAAAAGCGAGAAGACATCCTGAATGCGCAGGACGTGTTATGTTGTAACAATCTGTCAGAGTAGATTGGGGTATATAGTCAAAACTTTCTTCACGCCAGACTTCGCCCCACTAATGATGAAAATCAGGGCACACAACAGCGAAGCACAGACCACAGATGCCCACCCGTTGCATAACGAAGATAAGTATTGCCCGTTTCTAATTAACGTTGATAAGCGCGGCAAGATCTTGCCATGACGCTGATGGCCTGACAGATCTCATACTACAAGCAAATTTGTTTAAGGCTGACGAAGCCGGCTTCTTTGTCACGCCGCTCACTCACTTTCTTGTCGAGTCTGTCAAACAGGCTCCTATGTTCTGTGTGCTGATAGCAGGTGATGCAGCATGTGGATGACATCACCCACTACCTCACCTGTAACGCCAGAAAACAAAAAGGACTCAGCCAGTTTCCTGTCTAAGTCCTTGATAAATTTGGTGGCCCCAGCTGGACTTGAACCAGCGACCAAGCGATTATGAGTCGCGTGCTCTAACCAACTGAGCTATGGGGCCTGAGGCGCAGGATTATAATGTAACTCTGCGGCACGATCCAGCGCTTAACATGTGTATGATGCATTTCCAGGCAAAAATACGATATCGCGAACTGGTTGAATCATAACCATTATCTCTCCAGACCTGCTCTCATGCGCCTTTAGCGCTAAATCACCGGTGGATGATAAATGGCGCTGCTCCAGTAGCGGCTGCTGGCGTGTTTCTCTCCCAGCCAGCCAAGATGACGTAAGCGGCGTGCAATCAGCTTATTCATAATGCCGTGACCCACCAGCAGTACATTGCCTTCGGCAGACAGGGCGATCAGGCGATCGGCGGCGAGCACCGCACGCTGTTTTGCCTCAGCGTAAGACTCTACCTGTCCGGCGTAGCCCAGCAGCCACATCACCCGCAGCAGCGGCAGCCACAGCAGCGGCGATAAAGCCGGGAAGGCCAGCGGCATAACGGGCAGTGCCACTTCACGATAGACTGCATCGACCCGGTTGGCCTGCCTGCCGAGTTTTGCCAGCGACGAAATGGCACGCGGTAATGTGCTGGTGACAATCCAATCCGCCTCTGCGGCCAGCCTCAGGCTGCGTTCTGGCGGCAGGTCACAGATCTCGGCCAGATCGTAGGCCTCGCACCATTCCGCCATCGCCAGTGACGAGCGGCGGCCTGGCAGAGAGTGATCGGGCTTGCCGTGGCGCATTAATGTAATCGTCATTATTTCCCGCCTGATAAGAGCCTATCCCATTAGGCTATTTTATTTGCCATTAATGTACGCCTACTGGGCCAGGCTCTACGTGTGTTTTTCAGCTTAACCATCCCCCCCGACAAACACAAACCTGAAGCTAATGTGCAGATTGTCATCTCTTCGCAATACTCGTGGGCTAAAACGTCGGTGTTGAAAGCGTGTTCAGCTTCGTTTGCCTTAAGTTTGCGCACGGTTTCAATAGTGAAAAAAATCGCATGTTTTTTGGCCGATTTATTTCATTGATTTTATTGATTTTCTAAGCAATCAGTTGTGTTGAATGTCAAGAAAATCTAACGATTGCCGTTTCGTTACCTTGATTTATCTACACGCGTAGATACAATAGCTGCGTAGTGAAAATTCACGGTGCTTGATGGTTAGCAGCTACGTGAAGGTCAAATTTGTTTCGCGTTACTTATACGATTGGTCAATTTTAGACCGTCGGCGCAAAGCGAATATAGCGTTCCAACACCAGGGAACCTTTTTACCCGTCATACTTCAAGCTGCATGTGCGTTGGCTGCAGTCGTTCACCCGAATCACTTACTTCAGTAAGCTCATCGGGGTTCGCTCCTTTGCCGCCTTCCTGCAGCTCGAATTATTTAGGGTAAACGACCTTTCGTCATGGCTTTATAACACGGCCTGTTCACTGGCGAATTTTCCTCCGACGGAGGAGTGCGTGCCAGGGATGGCGCCGAATAAAACTCCTCACATCAGGGAATTTTTCATGTCTACACCTCAAAGCGTTGCACAGGATACTGCAATGTCGGCCAACTCGGCGGCAGATGAACGTTTAGCCACCCCGGAAGGGCGTAAGGATTTTTGGCGGGCAACATTCTCGTGCTGGCTTGGCACAGCAATGGAATATGCCGACTTCGCTTTATATGGGCTGGCCGCCGGGATTATCTTCGGTGATGTCTTCTTCCCCGAAGCAACGCCAGAAATGGCACTCCTCTCTACCTTCGCGACCTGGTCGGTTGGCTTTATTGCCCGCCCGATTGGCGCACTGTTCTTTGGCTGGCTCGGCGATCGTAAAGGTCGAAAAGTCGTCATGGTCTCCACCATCATCCTGATGGGTGCCTCCACCACACTGATTGGTCTTATCCCCAGCTATGCCTCTATTGGCCTTTGGGCACCGGCGTGTCTGGTGCTGCTACGCTTTAGTCAGGGCTTTGGTGCGGGTGCAGAGCTGTCCGGCGGTACGGTGATGCTGGGCGAATACGCACCCGCGCAGCGTCGCGGTCTGGTCTCCTCCATTATTGCGCTCGGTTCTAACAGCGGCACGCTGCTGGCATCGCTGGTCTGGCTGGCGGTGGTGCAGATGGACCAACAATCACTGCAAGAGTGGGGCTGGCGTATTCCGTTCCTGTGCAGTTCGCTGATTGCGCTGGTGGCGTTATGGATCCGTCGTCACTTACGTGAAACCCCGGTATTTGAACGCAAAAAAGCAGAGCTGGAAGCCGAACGTGAGCAGGTGCTGGCCGCCGCGCCCGTCGTAGAGGATACCCGTGGATTCTGGCGCCGTAGCCGTGCCTTCCTGACCATGGTTGGTCTGCGTATCGGTGAGAACGGTCCATCCTATCTGGCGCAGGGCTTTATTATCGGTTATGTGGTGAAAGTGCTGGCAGTGGATAAATCGGTGGCGACCACGGCGGTGTTTATTGCTTCGCTGCTGGGCTTCCTGATTATCCCGCTGGCGGGCTGGTTGTCGGACCGCTTTGGTCGCCGTATTACCTATCGCTGCTTCTGCCTGCTGCTGATCCTCTATGCGTTCCCGGCCTTTATGCTGCTGGACTCGCGTGAACCGGCCATTGTCATCAGTACGATCGTCGTCGGGATGGGATTGGCATCGCTGGGGATCTTCGGCGTACAGGCGGCCTGGGGCGTGGAGATGTTTGGCGTTCATCATCGTTATACCAAAATGGCCACTGCTAAAGAGCTGGGGTCGATTCTTTCAGGCGGTACGGCACCGCTGGTGGCGTCGGCACTGCTGGCCTGGACGGGTCACTGGTGGCCGATTGCCACTTATTTTGCGGTGATGGCAGGTATCGGTTTCCTGACCACGTTTGTGGCACCGGAAACACGCGGTCGCGACCTTAACGCACCGGAAGATGCGATTTAATCACGGATGAAAGCGGAAAAGAGTGTGGGTTTTCCCCCGCTCTTTTTCCCTTAATTGCATTATCTAAGGGACTCACGGGCCGGATTGTTATCCGGCCCGACGCTGTTTATTTGTGAGGAAGACTGCCTGTGGCAAAACAGATTCATCATCGTGCTACCCGTGCAGATGTGGCAAAAGTCGCCGGAACTTCCGTTGCCGTAGTGAGTTACGTTGTGAATAACGGACCGCGACCGGTTGCGCCCGCGACACGTGAACGCGTGCTGGCGGCGATTAAAAGCACCGGTTACCGCCCGAACAGTGTGGCGCGTGCGCTGGCTTCAGGCACCACGAGAACCTATGGACTGGTGGTGCCGAATATTGGCAATGCGTTTATTGCTTCGCTGGCCCATGAGCTGCAACAGCAGGCGCTGGCGAACGATATGGTGATGCTGCTGGGCGATGCCGGTGACAGCCGAAAACGCGAGTTGCAGCTGATCAACAATCTGCTGGGCCAGCAGGTGAATGGCCTGTTTTACATCAGCGTTGACCGCCATCCCTATATTGATCTTCTGCAATCCAGCGGCACTCCGTTTGTGATGCTCGACCGGGTTGATCCCAGCTTGCAGGTGAATGTGATCCGCGTGGATGAACGCGAGGCGTCGCGTCAGGTGACGGCCCATCTGCTGAGCCACGGCTATCAGCATGTCGGCATTATTTGCGGCCCGCCGGAGATGCTGAATACGCAGGATCGTCTGCAAGGCTGGCGCGATGCGTTGGCGGATCATGGCGTGGAAGAACGCCCGGAGTGGATATTCCATACCCCCTATACCCGCGTGGGTGGCTATCAGGCCGCACAGCGCATGATGCAGAGCGAGACGCGCCCGCGTGCTCTGTTTGCATCGAACGAAGCGCAGGCGATTGGCTGTATTCGTGCTTTGTCTGAACACCGTATCCGCGTGCCGGATCAGCTGGCGCTGGTCTGTTTTAACGGCACCGATCAATCTGCCTATCATGTGCCATCGCTGACGACTGTTCGTCAACCCGTGCGCGAGATGGCAAAGACCGCTATCAACATGCTGGCGGCGTGGAAAGGGGAGAGCATGCTGAGTGAGTTCTCTCATCATCTTGAACTTGGCGAGTCCTGTGGCTGCAAGCTGGCCGATAATAAGATAACGATATGAAACGATTAATTATTGATTGTGATCCGGGGAATGGTATTACGGGGGCCAACGTCGATGACGGGTTGGCGATTGCACTGGCGCTGGCTGCACCGGAAATTTCGCTGGAGCTGATCACCACCGTGGCGGGAAATACCCCAAGCCAGGTGGGATACAGCGTGGTGAAAGATCTGATGGAGCGTATCGGGCAGTCGGTAGCGGTGGTGAAAGGGGCCGATGCGGCCTTATGCGAGCCGACGCAACCGTGGCGCGAAGCGTTAGATCAGCGGGTGCACAGCAACCAGCTGGCGCATCTGTGGCGTGGCGTGCGTCAGCCGCAGTCTTTTACCGCCCCGGCTCTGGAAGCCGCGGATGCGATGGGCCAGCTGATTTGCGCGAATCCGGGGAAAATCACCCTGGTGGCGATTGGTCCGCTGACCAATGTGGCGCTGGCGTTAGAACGTTATCCGGAGATGGCCGATGCGGTGCAGGAGATCGCCATTATGGGCGGTGTGTTTGCGCTGGATGATTTTATTAAAGACACCAACTTCGGCATTGATCCTGAGGCCGCACATAAGGTGCTGACCAGCGGCGCGAATATCACGCTGGTGCCGATGGATGTGACCAGTCAAACGCTGATGACGCATCAGGATCTGAATCGCATTGCACAGATTGATACACCGCTGGCGCGTTTTGTCACCGAGACGCTGCGCCCGTGGATTGATTACTCGATTCAGACCCGTCATCTGCCGGGCTGCTGGATCCACGATGCGCTGGTAGTGGCCTGGTTGCTGAACCAGCGAGTGAGCACGGCGGCGGATTATTTTGTCGACGTGGAGCTGCGCGAGGGGATGACGCGCGGTAAGTCATGGCGTTTCCGTCAGCCGTTGCGTGTGGATGTGGGCATCGGTGAGCCGCAGGGTGGCCAGGTGCATGTGTTGCAGACGGTGGATAACCAGTTGTTGCTGGCGATGCTGGAGCATTATCTGGCGAAGCCGTTAGCGTAAAGCCTGCCCGCGGATTTTGCCGATCCGGCGTGCTTAAGCTGGCCTCAGACCTGAAGCCAAACTGTCAGCCACAAAAAATGAGTGGGGATCCCTCAGGGGGCGACCCTTTTTTCCGGTCACCCCGTATTGATGATCAGGCGTGCACTGCACGCCGCCAGCGCCACACATCCACGCCCAGTAACACCAGCAAACTCACGCCCATCACCGGCAAACAGACCGCCGTAATCAACGTGATCACCAGCAGCAGAAAACGTGCGCTAATCGACAACGGTTGCCAGCAGCCCAGTAGCGTATCCAGTGGGGAAATCTGCCCACCCTGCGGGCGGCGCAGCCACCACATGCGATAGCCAATCACAATCATCACGCACAGCCCGGCCCCAAACAGTGCCAGGACCAGCTGATTCGCCACCCCGAACAACACGCCCATATGGGCATCCACGCCCCAGCGCGTCAGTTTGGCCAGCAGGCCAAAGTTGGCGAACTCCACCTTATCAATCACCGCATTGCTCTGCGGATCTACCGCCACGCTGTCGACCTGCGTTGGCCAACTGCGGTCAATCTCATTCACCGTCCAGGCTTTATCAGCCCGGTATGACGGGCGGATCTCCAGTTTGGCCGCATCAATCCCCGCCGCACGCGCTGCGCTCAGCACGCCATCGAACTGCGCCGGATTGACCGTAGCCGGAGCGGCATCCTGCGTCATCATCATATGACCCTTATGCTCCGCATGCTCATCCATTGGCATATCCATCATCATCGCGGATTCAGAATGCAGCACGGTATTCACCGAGGGCGTCATCCAGCCAAAATGATTGCGCATCAGGGAGATATTATCCCCGGCCCAGCGTGACCAGGTCAGCCCGGTGGCGGAGAAGAACACCAGCCCGAGCAGCAATGCCAGACCCAGCGTCGTGTGCCAGTGGCGTTGCCCCGCCAGACGCTGGGCGCGCGTTGGGGTAGATCGCAAGGGTTTACGGCGCGGCGTGCGGCTGGTGGCCCAGAGCAGGGCACCCCCCAGAGCGGCAATCCACAGCCAGCTCGCCGCCAGTTCGCTGTAATTGCGACCCACGTCACCCAGCAGCAGATTGCGGTGCAGATAATCCAGCCAGGTGCGGAAGGGCAGAACGCCGCTGGTGCCGTAAACCGTCATTTCGCCACGGATTTCCAGCGTCTTTGGATCAACAAACACCGCCCGGGTTTCCGATGGGCCGAGATCGGCACTGGCAAACATCACGCGCGTGGTTTCACCGGGATGGGGTGCCGGGCGCACGGCGGCGATTTTCGCCTTCGGCCCCATCAGGGCACTGGCGGTGGCGATCTGGGCTGAGATCGGCTGGTCCGGTCCGGTTGATGAGGTAAACAGCTGTGACTGATACAGCACATTTTCCAGCTGAGGCGTCAGCACATACAGCGTGCCGGTCAGGGCTGCGACAAAGATAAAGGGGGCGATAAACAGCCCGATATAGAAATGCAGGCGACGCAGCAGCGGGATCAGCGCGCTGCTGCTGCGGGTGGCGTGCGTGGTCGCACGTCGGATATTTTCTGACATTGTCTCTTCCATCAGCCTGTTTTACAGGCATTCGCAGGGACTGTGGGGGAACCCACAGATCAATTGTTATTTGAAGCGTGCGGTGAGGAAGAGAGGCGGGGCGCGGGGATGGAAGAAGCGGGGAACAAAACGCGCCACCACGGGTTGAAAAAGAGGAACATCCGGCTGGGTGGCGGCCTGTAATGTCGACCACAGCAGCGGCAGTGTCATCAGGTCGAGCGGCAGATGCACCAGCAGCACGCAATAACCGCAGGCGCTGTCATCCATCATCGACATCGGATGATGTTCCTGTTTCGTCGCGCTAGTGGAGGTGGCGTCCATATCATGATGCATGTCCGGCATCTCAGACATGTCCATCGCCATCCCATGATGCATCATCATCATCATGCTGTTACTGCCGCGCGTCTGCGCCAGTGATTTTGAAATCACCGGAGCAATAAACAGCAGCAGTATTGCCAGCAGACCAAGCCAGGCGGCGAGGCGATTGCGGGGGGCAGAAAATGAGATCAGTGACACGTCTTTTCTTTCAGCAGGAATACCGCAAGGAGTGTACTTGAATTTAGTAGAACAGGGGAAAGGTAATCTCTGTTTCCGTTTTTAATATCGACAATTTAAGGGCCAGTCGGCGCTATATAACTGAGGAATAATCTTAACTATTTCTACTTGTTTCCGGTTAATTTCCTGAGAGTGATTTGACTTATGTGTATTTTTGTATTTTTTCTAATATATAGATTATCTTTATGATAAATAGCATTTTTTACATTAATTTTTGTGCCTGATATTAGGATTTTCCTTATGTTGTCGTTGTTATAATCATCATTCAATTGTAAGCGTTATGTAAGTTTAGGAACAATCCTGGATAAGAAATCGTTAAAGTACCTGGCATCAACATCGTATAAATAATAAACCTTGCTCAGGGCATTACTATGCTACGGATTGCGTCTGGAAAAGACGGGATAACCCCTGCTCGTCTCAGTAGTTTGGCCGTTATTATCAGTCTCTTTCATGTCACGAATGTGGCTGCTGCCACGATCGGCGATCAGCAATTAATTAACCAGCAGGAACGTCAGCGCGCCACTGAACGTCAGCTGGCACCTCCTGCCCCGGACGTCCGTTTACAGGCGCCGGGCAGCTTTTTCAGCCGTATTCAGTTTCCTGCTGAAGAGCCGTGCTTTGCGCTGCAACATATCGAGTTACAGGGGCGAGAGGCATTCCCGCATTGGATGCCGTTGCAAAAGCTGGCCGATCAGGCGCAGGGACAGTGCCTTGGCGGTAAGGGTATTAACCTGCTGATGAGTGCCTTGCAGAACCGTCTGGTGGATCACGGCTACGTCACCGCCCGCGTGCTGGCCCCGCCCCAGGATATTAATAGCGGCACCCTGAAGCTGTTGCTGGTACCGGGCAAGGTGCGCAATGTCCGCCTGACGCCAGACAGCGATCGTTACGTTCAGCTCTGGAGCGCCATGCCGGCCCATGCCGGGAATTTGCTGGATCTGCGTGATATTGAACAGGGGCTGGAAAACTTACAGCGCCTGCCCACCGTGCAGGCCGATATGCAGATTGTTCCCGGTGAGCAGCCGGGCGAAAGTGATATCAACGTCAGCTGGAAGCAGTCGCGCCACTGGCGACTCGGTGCCACGCTGGATGACTCCGGTAGCAAAAGTACCGGGCGCTATCAGGGCGGCCTGACGCTCTACCTCGATAATCCTCTGTCACTCAGCGATATGTTCTACGTATCCGCAGGTAAGGATTTAGAGCAGGGCGGCGACAAAGGCAGCAAAAATACCCTGATCCACTACTCAGTGCCGTTTGGTTACTGGACGACGGGCGTCACCTTCAGCGACTACGACTACCACCAGTCGGGTCTGGGCAGTGGTTTTGACTACCAATACAAGGGTAAGAGCAAAAGCATGAACCTCCAGCTCGGGCGCGTACTGCACCGCAGCGGCAGCCAGAAAACCTCGTTCAGCTATGAAGTGATGACGCGTCAGTCGCGCAACTACATCGAAGATACCGAGATTGAGCAGCAGCGTCGTCAGACCGCCGCCTGGCGTCTCGGTTTGCAGCATCGTCACTATATCGGCCAGGCCACGCTGGATACCGGCGTGAGCTATCAGCGCGGGACGCGCTGGTTTGGCGCGGAACCAGCACCGGAAGAGAGCTATGGCGAAGGCACCGGACTGGCGAAGATTATTCAGCTTTCCGTGCAGCTGAATGCACCGTTCCAACTGTGGGGGCAATCCTTCCGTTATAACGGGCAGTTCCAGCGCCAGATGACCCATTCTCCGCTGACACCGCAGGATCAGATGTCCATTGGTAACCGCTGGACGGTACGCGGCTTCGATGGTGAATACACTCTGAACGGTGACGAAGGCTGGTTTGTACGTAATGACATCGCCTGGCAAACCCCGTTGCCGAATCAGGAACTCTACCTCGGCGCGGACTATGGCGAAGTGAAAGGCGGCATCGATTATCAGGTCGGTCACCATCTGGCAGGCGGGGTCATCGGCCTGCGCGGCAACGTATTGAATACCGGCTACGACCTGTTTGCGGGCGTGCCGTTTTCCAAACCGGATGGTTTCAGCACCAGCCCGGTCTCCCTCGGTTTCAATCTGAGCTGGGAATACTGATATGACGATCCCCGTTAATGGTTTTCAGGTGATTTCCCCGCTGTTGAGCAGCGGGTTCAGCGAGTCTGAAGTGCTGGGTGCCAGCGTCTGGTTATGGATGCATTCGGCACAGCACCGCGACATTCCCCTCAGTGCGCTCCCCACGCTGCTGCTGCCTGCGATCAAGCATCAGCAGTTTGCGCTGGCGATGCGTGACGATAAGCCAGTGTTTTTCCTTAGCTGGGCCTGGCTGGATGATGAAGCCGAGCAGCGTTATCTCACGCAGCCCGGCATTCACGTTCAGGAGCGGGACTGGAACAGCGGTGACCGTCTGTGGATCCGCGACTGGATTGCGCCGTTTGGCGATCAGCAGGCACTGCGTCGCCTGGTCGGCGGCACGTTATTTCCGCATCACTGCGTACGTTCGCTGTATCACAAAGGTGAGGAGCGCGGTCTGCGCGTCATGAATTTTCGTGGTGATGCGGTAACGCATCAGGATTTCGCACGCTGGCAGCGCGACACCCCGCTGGCAAGCCATTAACTGGAAGGGATGAACCCAGGTGAATAAGAATCTGTATCGCGTAATTTTCAACAAGGCGCGTGGCCTGTTGATGGTGGTGGCCGAAAACGGCCGTGGTCATGGTAAAGGTCCGGCGGTGAGCGGCGAAGGGCATACGCTCAGCCAGCTGATTGGCCAGCTCTCCCCGCTGGCATTCTTCACGCTGGGGGCGCTGGGCATGGTGGCGCTGATGCCACAAGCGCAGGCCGCAGGGATTGTCGCCGATGGCAGTGCGCCTTCGGGCCAGCAGCCGATGATCGGGAAAACAGCCAACGGCACGCCGCAGGTGAATATTCAGGCACCGAGCGCGGGTGGCGTATCGCGTAATACCTATAGCCAGTTCGACGTTGATAAAAAAGGCGTGATCCTCAATAACTCCCACCGCAATACACAGACGCAGCAGGGCGGCTGGGTGGCGGCGAACCCTTATCTGGCACGCGGAGAAGCCAAAGTGATCCTCAACGAGGTGAACTCACGCGACCCCAGCAAGCTGAATGGTTATATCGAAGTCGCGGGTAAAAGGGCGCAGGTGGTGATCGCTAACCCCGCCGGTATCACCTGTGACGGCTGCGGTTTTATCAATGCGAACCGTTCTACGTTGACCACGGGTAAAGCCATTATGCAGAACGGCCAGCTGACCGGATATCAGGTCAATGGCGGGGAGATTGTGGTGCAGGGGGCGGGAATGGACAGCAGCCGCCAGGACTATACCGATCTGATTGCGCACACGGTGAAAGTGAACAGTGGTATCTGGGCCAGCGATCTGAAAGTGACGACCGGTAAAAACCGCGTCAGCGCTGACGGCGCCAGCGTCAGCAAAAATACGGACAGTGATAACGATGTGAAGCCAGCGCTGGCGCTGGATGTGGCCAACCTTGGCGGCATGTACGCCGGGAAAATCCAGCTGATTGGTACAGAAAGCGGTGTTGGCGTACGTAACGCGGGAACGCTGGGGGCGCAGGCCGGTAGTGTCACCCTCAGCGCCGACGGGCATATCGAAAACAGCGGTAAGATCAACGCCAGTGAAGATATTCAGGTGAGTGGTCGTGCGCTGAGCAACAGCGGTACGCTGTATGCCGGACGCGATACGCGTGCCAGCGTCAGCGGTCAGTTGAACAACGATGGCATGGTGGTCGCGGCGCGTCACACCAGCGCCCGTGCAGGTGAAATCAACAGTAGCAAAAATGCCGTCTTTGGCGGTGGGGTGAAAACCGATGGCCGCCTGGGAGAAAGCGGCGATCTGGATCTCACCAGCACCGGCAAGCTGGCCAGCCACGGGCAGAACCTGGCGGCCGGAAAACTCACCGTGCAGGCGGCCGATATTGACCTCAGCGACAGCCAGACCAGCGCAGCGGAGGTGGCATTGACCACTCAGGGCACGCTGAATAACGATCGTGGAACGGTCTCTGCGCACAGCGGCGATCTGACCCTGACCAGCAGTCAGTTAAGCAACAGCGGGGGGACGCTGTATGCCGGACGTGATATGCATACCAGCGTCAGCGGACAGCTGAATAATGACGGGCTGATCGCCGCCGGACGCGATACCCGCGCCAGCGCCGGTGAGCTGAACAGCAGTAAAAATTCGGTGTTCGGCGCGGGGATTAATGCGGATGGCGGCGTGGGAAATAGCGGCAATCTGACGCTGACCAGCACCGGGAAACTGGCGAGTAACGGGCAGAATCTGGCCGCCGGAAAACTCACGGTGCAGGCTGCAGAGATCGACCTGAGCGACAGTCGCAGCGCGGGATCGGACGTCACCCTGACCTCGGGCGGCGCACTGAATAACGATCGCGGGATGATCTCCGCACTGAGCGGCGATCTCTCCCTGACCAGTGCGCAGCTTGATAATAACGGTGGGCGTCTGGAGTCGGCGGGCAAGGTGCAGGTGCGCAGCGCCGGGATTAACAACGTTGGCGGAACGATGGTTGGCCAGCAGTTGACGCTGGACAGCGCTGGCCAGGCACTCAACAACCAGAATGGCGGCATTGCGGCGACGGAGGGCGTCACGCTTACGGCAGGTGCGCTGAATAATGAGGGCGGCAAGGTGATTGCCGGGAAAAACCTCAACGCCGGCGTTCAGTCGGTGAGCGGTAACGGGCAGTTGCTCTCACTCGGAGACATGCAGCTGGCGGTCAACGGTGACTTCAGTAACGTGGGCAGTACGCTGGCGAACGGCAATCTTGACCTTAACGTGCAGGGCGCGCTGGATAACGCCGGGCAACTCAATGCCGGCAAGCAGTTAGCGGTGACGGCCGCCAGCCTGAACAACCAGCAGAGTGGCGATATCAGTGGTCAGATCACCCACGTGGATGTCGGTAGCAGCCTGACCAACCGTGGCATTATTGACGGTGTGGAAACCGTGCTGCGTGCCGGAACGCTGAACAATATCGGCAGCGGACGTATTTATGGCGATCATCTGGCGATCCAGGCCGGTGAGTTGAATAACGTGGCGGAAGGTGAGAGTGCGGCGACCATTGCTGCACGCCAGCGCCTGGATCTCGGTGTCGGAACGCTGAATAACAGCGCCCACAGCCTGATTTACAGCGATGGGGATATGTCGATTGGTGGTCAGCTGGATGAGAACAATGCCGCCAGCGGCCGGGCGACGACGATCAACAACCACAGCGCGACGATCGAATCTATCGGCAACATGCTGATCAATACCGCCACCCTGAACAATATTAACGACCACTTTGCTACCGAGATGGTGCACCTCTCGGACGAGCAAAAAGAAGAATATATGGTGGTCGGTCTGAATAATGGTGTGCATTACGGCACCAGCGATTATGACATCAGCTTCTATCATGACGAAGTGCAGCACATCTGCATTAGCGGCGTGGTGTGTAATCAGGATCATTACTACCAGTATGCTTACACCCAGAGCACCTGGCAGGAACAGATCACGGAAAGCGATCCGGCGCAGATCCTTGCGGGCGGCAGTCTGGCGATCAACGCTGACAATACCCTTAACGATAAGAGCCGCATTATTGCCGGGGGCGATCTGCTGGTCAGCAATGCCAACCTGAACAACGTGGAACTGGCCGGAACGCTGCTGGTGCAGAAAGTGGGGCAGGTGATCGAGTGGGATCGTATCCACAAGAAAGGTCACGACAAGCAGAAACATGATGCCTCCGCTTATACACCACCGGATGAGATCCAGTCGATTGCCCTGTCACCGAGCGTGGCGAAAGGCAACACGAAGGTGGACAGCAGTTCGCCTGCGCTCAGCGGTTTCAGCCTCGGTTTACTGAACAGTGAGGACTTGGCTTCACTGCCTGGCGGTCAGCGCATTGAGATCGCGGGCAGCACCGATGCCACGGTGATCCGCTCACAGGTGCCGGACACCACGCTGCCAGAGAACAGCTTGTTTAACCCACTGCCATCGTCCTCCAGCAATTACCTGATCGAAACCGATCCCCGCTACACCAACCAGAAAAACTGGCTCAGCTCTGACTATATGCTGTCGCAGCTGCGGTCCGATCCTGATATCACCCAGAAACGCCTGGGGGATGGCTTCTACGAGCAGCGCCTGGTGCGCGAACAGCTGGTGGAGTTGACCGGCGAGCGTTATCTGGCGGGCTATCAGAGCGATGAGGATCAGTACAAGGCGCTGATGGAAGCCGGGGTCGCTTTCGGGCAAGCCTTTAATCTGGTGCCGGGCGTGGCGCTGACCGCCAGCCAGATGGCGAACATCTCGAGCGATATGGTGTGGCTGGTGGCGCGTGATGTCACACTGGCTGATGGCAGTCGTCAGAGTGTGCTGGTGCCGCAGGTTTATGCCCAGGTGAAACAGGGCGATATCGATGGCAGCGGCGCGCTGCTGTCCGGGCGTAATATCGCGGTGGGTGTCAGCGGCAATATGCTGAACTCGGGCCGCGTAAATGCCACCCAGCTGCTGAGCATCAGCGGCGATAGCATTACCAACGTGGGGGGGATCATCAGCGGCGGCAACGTGCAGCTGCTGGCGAACAATGATCTGACCAACAATGGCGGCATCATCCAGGCGCAGACCTCGCTGGTGGCCAGCGCGGGACGCGACCTCAACCTTGTGTCGCAAACCACCCATACGGAAAGCACCAACGGCAGCAACACCTTTAGCCGCGATACGGTGTCGCGCGTGGCAGGCATGTATGTGCAGCAGGATGACGGCAAACTGGCCTTACAGGCGGTGCGTGACGTCAATCTGCAAGGGGCGAAGGTGGTGAATACGGGCGAAAACAGCCAGACCACTGTGCTGGCCGGGCGTGATGTGAATCTGACAACGGTCAACTCCGGTGCCAGCGACAATGTGGTATGGAATAAAGACAACCACCTGAGCCAGAGCAACACCACGGCGGTGGGCAGTGAAATTACGGGCGCCGGCGATGTGGCGGTGCAGGCGGCAAACAATATTGCAGCGGCAGCGGCCACGCTGAATGCCGGTAGCGGCCTGAGCCTCGCCGCGGGCAATGACATCACCATTGGCACGGCCAGTGAGCAGTCGTCGCTGGATATGGCCTCCAAAGTGAAAGGGTCGGGCTTCCTCTCCAGCAATACCACTACCACGCGAGCCGGATTTGAGGCAGAAAACGCAGCAGCCAGCAGCCTGGGCGGAGAAAATATTACCCTGTCGGCCGGGCACGATCTTGGCATCAGCGGCAGCAATGTGGCTGCCGATAAGAGCCTGACTGCAAAAGCGGGCAACAATCTGACGGTTGATACCGCTGAGGAGAGCCGCGACGGTTGGGCGATGAAGCAGAAAACCAAGTCCGGCCTGATGAGCAGCGGTGGCATTGGCGTCACCATTGGCTCCACCTTCGATAAATCCACCGATGAAACCACCAGTCTGACGGCGCAGGGCAGCCAGCTGGGATCGGTCAACGGCGATACCACGCTGATCGCCGGTAACGATTTGAAAATAAAAGGATCGGAGGTGATCGCCGGTAACGATATTAATCTGATCGGTAAAAACGTTGAAATCGGCTCAGCAGAAAATCGCGCCAGTAAACACAGTACAACAGAGTCGCGTTCCAGCGGGCTGAAGCTGGCATTGTCGGGTGTGGCGGGATCGGCGTTAAATACCGCGAAAACCATTTCTGAGATGGAAACGGATAAGCAGGACAGCCGCATGGCGGAACTGCAAAGGGTTAAAGCCGGGCTGGACGGCTATCAGGCCGCGCAGGCCGTGCGCGGCGCGATCCAGGATCCAACCAACACCGAGTTTGTCGGCATCAGCCTGTCGCTGGGCATGCAGAAATCACGGAGTGAAAGCCAGAGTGATCAGATGACCTCGGCGGGCAGTGCTATTCAGGCAGCCCAGAATCTGAATATCTTTGCTAACGGCACCGACGGTTCAACGCAGGATGGCGATATTCTGGTGCAGGGCAGCAAGGTTCAGGCTGGTAATGAAATGTTGCTGTCAGCGGCGCGCGATATCACGCTGAAATCCGCCGAAAATACGCAGTTGACCAGCAGCAGTAACAGCAGTGGCGGTGGGGAAATTGGCGCCAGCATCGGTGTCGGCAACGATGGAGCGGGTATCAGCATCTTCGCCAATGGCAACAAAGGCAAAGGCAATGAGAAGGGTGATGGCCTGACTCATAACGAAACCACCCTGGATGCCGGTAACAAAGTGACGCTCCTGAGTGGCCGTGATACCACCCTGACTGGTGCGCAAATTAGCGCCGACCGCGTGGTGGCGGATGTCGGGCGTGACCTGACCATCACCAGCGAACAGGACAGTAACCACTACGATTCAAAACAGCAGAACATCAGCGGTGGCCTGAAATTCACCCTGGGCACAATGAATGCCAGCGGCAACTTGTCGATCAGCAAGGATAAGATCGACAGCAACTACGACAGCGTGCAGGAACAAAGCGGCATCTTCGCCGGGGACGGCGGCTACGATGTCACCGTCGGTAATCATACCCAACTTAATGGGGCGGTGATTGGCAGTACCGCTGAGGCGGCGAAAAACCGTCTGGATACCGGCACGTTAGGCTTTAGTAATATTGAGAATAAGGCCGATTACGCGACGTCTGGTGTCAGCGTCGGGCTGTCCAGCCAGTTCAAGCTGGAAAAAGACAGTGGGGCATCTGCTGAAGACAGCAGTAAAGAAAAAAAACCTCTGGCACCGATACTGACTCAGTTGGGCCAGAATGTTGCGCCAACGTCGATGTCAGCGATTCAGGCCTCCGGGGACGACTCCAGCACCACTCACTCGGCGGTCTCTGATGGAACGCTCATCGTGCGTAATGGTGACAGCCAGCAGCAGGATGTCAGCACCCTGAGCCGTGATGTGGAACATGCTAATCAGACGCTCAGCCCGATCTTTGACAAGGCCGCAGAGCAGAAGCGCCTGCAAAAAGTGCAGTTGATCGGGTCTATCGCTGCTTCAACCATGAACACCGTACTCACCGAACGCCAGCTGTATGCTAACCAGCAGGGCATGGATGCGGTAGGTGAAAAACCGGGGGCTAATGCCACATCTCAGGATCGTGCAGATTACTGGACGGCAGTAAAAGAGAGCAGTGCCTATAAAGAAGCGATCAAAGGTTACGAGCCGGATGACACCTGGGTTAAGGCAGGAAATGCGGCTGTCACGGCAGTGGGCGCACTGGCAGGCGGCGACCCGGCGAAAGCGCTGGCGCAGGCCTCGGCGCCTTACCTGGCGGGTGTGATTAAAGATGTCACCTATAACGATCCTGACCATCCAACGACGCAGGAAATAGCCACTAACGCCTTTGCCCATGCGATCCTCGGCGGTGTCGTCGCCGAAATGAGCGGGCAGAATGCGCTGGCAGGCGCCGTGGGTGGTGGGGGTGGCGAACTGGCTATCCGTGCAATCCATCAGTCACTTTATCCGGATGTCGCCACGGATAAACTGGACGACCAGCAGAAGAAAACGATTAAGAACCTGGCTCTTATTGCCACCAGCCTGACCGGCTCACTGGTGTCCGGCGATACCGCGGGCGCTGTGGATGCCTACAAGGCGGGCGACAACGCGATGACCAATAATTACCTGAAGCCTGAGCAGATTGATAAGTTTGCAGCGAAAGCTCAGGGATGTAAGGCACGCGGTGACTGCGCAACGGTCAGAAAAGAGATGCAGGAACTCAGCCTGAAACAGCAGGATGAGCTGATTGCGGTCTGTGCCACCGATGCGGCGGCCTGTAAGGCTAACTTTGGCGATGTGACCGCCAATGGCATGCTGGTTCGCGAGGCGATCGATCGGGTGCTGGGCGCCGATGACGTGCCCTGGCAGATGAAGAACGACATGTCGTCACTCTATGCCCAGCAGATTGAGGCGGAAGGGGTGGTGTCCAGCACGGAGTTTGCGAAGCAGTTGCAAAGCCGCTACGGGATGGATTCTGAGCGAGCGCAGCTTCTGGCCGGTGCCGCGCTGGGGGCGCTGAGTGGCGGAATTAAGGGATCACGCACCCCGACGGTGAGCAGCAGCAAGGGCAGCAGTCCTGTCAGCGGTAGCGGCGGAACGGGCAGCAACGTCACGCCGACGCCGCCGGTAACCGGTAGCGTACGCGACCCGGCACTGCCGCTGGGCAGCAAACAAAACCAGATGAATCAGCCTAAAAACCCGTCTTATCAGCCGGTAAGAAACGAGGTGGGCACGATCAGCAACCGCGAGTATTCAGGTCACGCTTTAGATAGAATGCAGGACCGTGGCATCATGCCGTCGGTGGTGGAAAACACCATTAAAACAGGCAATGCTACCTCAAGCCGGGGTAATACAACGGTCTATTACGATGCCACCAATAATGTCTCGGTGGTCACGAACAGCTCTGGAAAAGTGGTGACGGTCAAATATGGTAAATAAGGCGCAGTTGATTGAACGGGGAGCGCGGGCGTCGGAGGATTTGTTTGCCTGGGCCAGTTTTGTCGCAGAGACCGAGTTTCTGTGGCAGGACAGCGCCCTGGTTAAGGATGCCGATGCCTGGCAGAGCCTGTGGTTTGAGCTGGAAATCGTCAATGGCCTGGCGCTGGCAGAGTGGGAAGAACAGGGGCGCCCCGCTGACTGGTCGGCAGTCTGGTGCGAAAACTACCGCCAGGATGCCCGCGAGCTGGTGGCGGAGCTGCTGGCCCTGACCGCCTGATAGCCCACAAGGAGAAATGCTGATGTTCCGTCAAACCACGCTGTCCCTGCTGCTGGTCGCCACCAGCGGCTGTAGCCAGTTTCCGCATAATTCGTTCTTTACTCCGCCTGCGCCAGGCCCGGATACGGCATCGGTGCGCATTGTTGGCGGCACCGAGCTGGCGTCAATTCAGCAGGAAAATGAGGGCCAGCTTACGGGGGGGCTGGTGCGCAGTAGTGAATTTATCTTAACTCACACTCAGGACGGCGGGATGCCGGTGGCCAGTGGACAGGATAAAGCGTCCTGGAGCGATTTTTATGAAACCCCGGTGATAGCGGGCAGAAAAACCCGTATTGGCCTGGTGTATCACGGCAGTAATAACCAGTGCAGCAGTTCGATGACGTTTGTACCGCAGAAAGGTCACTACTACCAGTTTGGCCTGCAGGTTGACTTGCGTCTGCGCCAGTGCCGTGGTTTGCCGTATGAGCTGACAAAAAATAACCGGGGAGAGTGGCAGCTTCAGCGTATCAGCGATGTCGTCTGGGGGGGGAAATATGGTCATGAAGATGCAAACTGGCAAAAAATGCCGGATACACAGGTGCCTCCCAAAGTCTTAGCACCTTGAGTGCGCTGAAAAGAGAAGGCATTTATCAGGCCGTGATCGCCAGCGCCCGTGGATTGTCACTCGGCGCCCTCTGGCAACATCTTGAGGTTGAGTGCCGCAGCATTGCGGATAACAGCGCCCTGAGAAAAGAGCTTTTCTTTGATCTGTTGCAGCAACTGATGAAGAGCGGTCAGGTCCGGCTGGCGTGCGACGGTACCTGGCTGACGGGCACGGTTGAGGAACAGCTTAAGTGTCTGAATGAGGCCTGGCCGCAGCCCGACTCTGACGATGAGTTAGACGATCTTGATGATACTGGCTTCTGGTTTCTGGCAAAAGCGCCCGCCGGGCTGGTGTGGATCACCGCTGACGGGCAGGAAGTCTGGACCTGATACTGTGGAGTAAGTCGATGCATTATCAACGGATATTACCGCTGGCGGTGCTGCTGCTTAGCGGCTGTAGCCTGCTGCCACAGCAGGAATTCTTCACCCCCCCACCTGCGGGGGCTGAGGTTGCCGGGCTGCGCATTATGGGCAGCACCGAGAGTAATGCCTTGTATCAAATGGAGAACGGTAAACTGCGCGGCGGGCTGATTCGTGAAAGCAACTGGGTGTTGCGCAATACGCAGGATCAGGGCATGCCAAAGGTCAGCGGTAAGGAAGCCACTTACACCAGTGATTATTTCGAAACGCCGATTTATGCGGGCCGAAAAACCACGGTATATCACAGCTATAATCGCGGTAAGAACCGCTGCATGAACATCGTCAGTTTTGTTCCGGAAAAGGGCCACTACTATCAGTTGAGCCAGGCGGTTGATCTGAAAATGTATCGGTGCCGTGCCTGGCCGAATGAGCTGGTCAAAAACGCAGATGGTCAGTGGGTGCTGAAACCTATTGCTAACGTCACTTACGGTAATAAATATCTGCCACAGGATGGCGGCTGGCAGAAGATGGTGCGACTTGTCACTGAAGGGTAAGTCAGACTCTGGTGGGTGGTTGACGATGACGGGTGTGCAGGCCAGTGAAAACCTCTTCTGCTGGGCCCGCTTTGTCGCTGATAGCGAGTTGTTGTGGCAGGACAGTGCGTTGGTATCGGATACCGACGCCTGGCAACGCCTGTGGTTTGAGCTGGAGATCGTCAATGGTCTGGCGCTGGCGGAGTGGGATGAGGAGGGGTGTCCGGCAGAAGGGTTGGCAAGCTGGCGTGAAAACTATCAGCAGGAGGCCAGGGCGCTGGCGAATGAACTACTGGCACTGATCTCGTCTGATAACGACAAGAAGAAGCGTTGATGTATCGCCAGATGACGCTGTCCCTACTGCTGACGTATGCCAGTGGCTGTAGCCAGTTTCCACACCATGCATTTTTCACGCCGCCTGCCGCAGGGCCGCATACGGCCTCGGTGCGGATTGTTGGCGGCACCGAACTGGCCTCCATTGAGCAGGAGGTCAATGGCCTGCCTACCGGTGGCCTGGTGCGCAGCAGTGAGTTTATCCTGACGAATACCCAGGATCGCGGGATGCCGGTAGCCCGCGAGCAGGACAAATCGTCCTGGCGCGATTATTACGAAACCCCGGTGATCGCTGGCAGACAAACCCATATCGGGCTGGTTTATAAGGGGGCCAATAGCCAGTGCAGCAGCAGCATGAGCTTTGTGCCTCAGAAAGGACACGACTATCAGTTTGGCCTACAGGTTGATCTGCGCCTGCGTCAGTGCCGTGGTTTGCCGTACGAGCTGACTAAAGATGCACAGGGAAACTGGGTCCTCCAGCGCATTAAGGATGTCATCTGGGGCGGGAAATATGGGCATGAAGACGCCAACTGGCAAAAGATGCCAGACTCGCTGGTGCCCCCCAAAGTCCTGGCACCGTGAATGCGGGGAATATAGCGCTTTCCGTGCTCTCCTCGTTTTGTCCCGCACTGACGATCACTTGCTGTGCCCGGCACACGCCATGATAAACCCATCTGATGATACGAGAAGGAGCGGGCGATGAGTGCTCACGATGTGGGATTCACCCATGTAGCGTTTGAAGTGCAGGACTTACAAAAGAGTATCGATTTCTATCAGCGTTATGCCGGTATGCAGGTGGTGCATCAGCGCCAGCCGGGTATACCAGAAGCACAAGAGGTTGCCTGGCTTTCTGACCTCTCCCGCCCGTTTGCGTTGGTACTGGTGCAGACGGCTGTCAGAAGAGACACGCCGCTTGGCCCCTTCGGCCATCTTGGTGTGGCCTGCGCCACGCGTGAAGAGATTGACGCTAAAGTCGTGATGGCTGAGAAAGAAGGGGTACTGCGTAAAGCCCCGGTTGCGTCTCCCGCTCCTGTTGGGTACTGGGCGTTTTTTGCGGACCCGGATGGCAACACCCTGGAACTGTCATACGGCCAGCAGGTTGGGCTTCAGGCTATGATAGCCCGCGATATTTAGTGGTGAAATGTTAATTAACAGGCTAATTATTAGCCTGTTAACATAATGACATCGCCTTTTACAGTCTGAAGAGAACCCTGACAAAAGCGCCGTAATCTACGTCTGTCTTACATGCTATAAACAAATAATTAACATTCTTTGTGTGCCTTTAAGACAGGACTCTCTCCTATGTTTAACTGGACTTCGACTCAGCGCAACGTGGCGTTCGCCAGCTTTGGTAGTTGGACGCTGGATGCGTTTGACTTCTTTATTCTGGTGTTTGTCCTCAGCGATATTGCGGCGAATTTTCATGTCAGCATTACCGATGTGTCACTGGCGATTATGCTGACGCTGGCCGTGCGGCCTGTGGGGGCGCTACTGTTCGGCCGCCTGGCAGAAAAGTATGGTCGCCGTCCGATTCTGATGCTCAATATCATTGCGTTCACTATCTTTGAGCTGCTCTCCGCCTGGTCGCCCACGCTGATATGGTTTCTGGTATTCCGTGTCATTTATGGCGTGGCGATGGGCGGCGTGTGGGGCGTGGCTTCCTCGCTGGCGATGGAAACCATTCCTGACCGTTCGCGTGGGCTGATGTCCGGCGTGTTTCAGGCGGGCTATCCCTGCGGGTATTTGCTGGCATCGATCGTCTTTGGATTGTGCTACGGCCTGGTAGGCTGGCGCGGCATGTTTTTGATTGGTGCCGTGCCGGTTCTGCTGCTGCCGTTTATCTATTTTAAGGTGCCGGAGTCGCCGGTTTGGCTGGCTGCCCGTGAGCGTAAAGAGACGGTGGCATTGCTGCCGGTACTGAAAAGTCACTGGAAGTTGTGCGTTTATCTGGTGCTGCTGATGGCCTGCTTTAACTTTTTCAGCCACGGTACGCAGGACCTCTATCCGACTTACCTGAAAGTGCAGCACGGTTTTGATCCCCACACGGTCAGCATTATTGCCATCTTCTACAATATTGCGGCGATCCTCGGTGGCATTTTCTTTGGTTCACTGTCGGAAAAAATTGGCCGTAAGAAAGCCATTATGATCGCGGCTTTCCTTGCGCTGCCTGTGCTGCCACTGTGGGCGTTTTCCAGCGGTTCATGGATGGTGGGTATCGGCGCATTTCTGATGCAGTTTATGGTGCAGGGCGCGTGGGGCGTGGTGCCGGGCTGGCTAACCGAACTGGTGCCAGCCACTGCGCGAGCGGTGTTGCCGGGGTTTGTCTATCAACTGGGTAATCTGGTGGCGTCGGTGAATGCCACACTGCAATCGAAGATTGCCGTGGCCAACGGGAATAACTACGGGATGGCGATGGCGGTGGTTGCCGGAACGGTGGCGGTGCTGATCTGCCTGATTGTGGCGTTTGGTCGCGAAACGCGTGGGGTGAAGATCTCCGACAGCGCGTAGGGCCAGGCATGCCTGACCCTGTGTGCTTACAGGGCCGGGGGCTGGCAAACATCAACCCATTTGGCATCGGTCAGCTGTGCCATATACTCTGGCGAAATGCGTACTGCACTGTGGATGGCACCTGCGGCGGGCAGGACTTCCTGATAGTCCCTGAGCGAGATATCGCAATACACCGTCAGCGGATTTTCCAGACCAAACGGGCAGACGCCGCCCACCGGGTGCCCGGTGAGGCTTACCACTTCATCGGTGTTCAGCATTCGGGCTTTGGCACCCAGCGCCTCTTTCAGTTTGCGGTTATCCAACCGGGCGTCGCCACGGGTCACGATCAATACCACCTGGTCTTTCACTTTGAGTGACAGCGTTTTTGCAATCTGCCCCGGTTCAACCCGGTGGGCGGCGGCGGCAAGGGCAACGGTGGCAGTGCTTTCTGACAGTTCAATGATGTCAATTTCGGGTGCGCGATCGGCAAAAAACTGCCGTACAGACTCCAGACTCATGCTTATCTCCTGCTTTTTAAGGAGATAAAATTGCCATATTGTCAGCGGTCTGTAAAACGGAAAAACAGGTATTCACTGGTAAAGAATAAACTGAGATATTAATCATTAAAAAACTTAATTCGCGCTAATACCTTAATGGTAGGCTGTTTGGCGGGAGTTTGTATTAAAAAAAAGGTTAAGTTTTTAAAATGAATTGGCCCTAAAAAAGGCCAATTTCATTTTTAAAGTGCATCGGCGGGCTGGTTAAGCGGTTTTTTTATCATATCCTGATGAGAGAGGATGGTATTACGGCCCTGATTTTTTGCCAGATATAACGCACGGTCAGCATTGGCCAGGGCATTATCAAAGTCATCTTCAATCAACGGGGCAATCCCGGCGCTAATGGTGACATGTGTCGCTACCCGATCATTAAAACGATGAGGAATTTCCAGATCCAGTACGTATTGGCGAATACGCTCTGCCAGCTTCATCGCAATCGATTCATTAACATTCGTCAATAATACCAGGAACTCTTCACCGCCGTAGCGTGTGACGATATCGCGTGATCGCACCGCGTCACGGATAGCCACTGAAACGCGAGCCAGCGCCTGATCTCCCATCGCATGGCCATAGTTGTCGTTATAAGCTTTGAAATGATCAATATCCAGCAGCAGGACGAAGTGGCTGCCGGCATGATTATCGAGAATATTTTCCAGACGGTTTTTGAGTCCGCGTCGGTTATACAGCCCGGTGAGCGGGTCCAACATGCTCAGGTCACTGTAGGTCTCTTTCTCTTCATACAACTGGCTGACAAGGCGCCGGGTAAAGTTATCGCGCCGCCGTTGCATCAGATGGTGCAGGGTAAAGCCAAACAGCGGCAGGATGATGGTAAAGAGGATAACCAACGTATTCTGGCCGTGATCCAGCACCAGTACCGCCACAGACGCCGGGAGGGTGTGCAGACAGAAGGCGAACAGGTGATCGCCCAGCGCAATCGCACTGATAAAGAATACGCTGACCAGAGCGATCAGCAGATAGCTGCCATCAAAATAAAAGCTCTGGTGATACTTCAATACGATTTGCCATGCCCAAAGTAATCCTGTCAGCAGTGCGGCAATATTTAATAGCGGAAATTGACCTAAAGGTTTTAAAACCATCCATATTAACAACGTAATGCTCAATATTATGATGGCTGCCGTTGGTACAGTAACCATGGATGTGGCAATGCTATTAACATTAAACAGACAAAAGATGGCGGTAGCTGTGTTTAAAAAAAGAAATAGCATCAGCGATAGCCGATGCTTGCTGTGAAGCAATTCATCGTAGCTTTGTAATTTCATTATAGTTACTCGTGACTGCCCTGAAATATCAAAGTGCTGGCACGCAGACTCGACTGATATCTCGTAATTGGAATAGTTTAGAGCCGTTATTATTAGATTTTTCTGAATGGTAATCGTTGCCAATTTACCACTTAAACCTGGGGCTGTCATCCGCAGGGACAAAGTTTCAACAATGTTGCTGCAAAGTGATAAAAACTATCATATGCTATTGGTAATCATTATCATTTGAGATTGTGTGGGGTTAGCGGGATGATCGGTAAAAGACTGGACAGTGGGTGGGGTGTACTGATTCCTTGCGCCATGATGCCGCTGGTGGCGTTAATGGAGTTGTCATTCAGTGAGTGGCGTGTGCTGATGGTCGTGGCATTTCTGGCAACCGTGGTGATGCTGTTTCACAAGCGTCTGCGCCACTATATGCTGCTGCCTTCCTGCATCGCACTGGCTGGCGGTCTTGCGGCGATTTCAGTGAATTTTACGACGATCTGACCAGCGGAGATCATCCGGGCTGATAAACAAATAGCAGGGAGCGTTTTGGCGTCAGAAGTACGGTATGGATAAAGATAAGGCGGATGAATAATGAAATCAGAAGGGTATCGTGGGAGTCACTGCAGAGGGATTCAACATGGTGCGAAGAGAGGGACTTGAACCCTCACGTCCGTTAAGACACTAACACCTGAAGCTAGCGCGTCTACCAATTCCGCCACCTTCGCGTCCTGTTGAACTTTCTATTCATATCACCGCATTTGGTGCGAAGAGAGGGACTTGAACCCTCACGTCCGTTAAGACACTAACACCTGAAGCTAGCGCGTCTACCAATTCCGCCACCTTCGCGCAGATGCTGCGTAATATGAACAACGTGGTTTTTGGTGCGAAGAGAGGGACTTGAACCCTCACGTCCGTTAGGACACTAACACCTGAAGCTAGCGCGTCTACCAATTCCGCCACCTTCGCATACCCGCAACATAACAACGTTATATCGCAACCACGGAGGCGCATTCTAGAGATTTTATGAAGTACGTCAACAGTTATTTCTTATTGTCGAAACAATCGCCTGGAAAACCAACGCAAGCGGCTCATGCGGCCCTGACCCCTACGGATTCTGAGTTGAAATCCCAGGGGCGAGGCAAGCCTCGCCCGGTGCCATCATCCGACACGTCACAGAGGATTATTTCTTCGGTGGACGGCCTTTCACGGCACGGTAAACCTTGAAGCGTCCGTTCTGCAACAGCACTTCATGGCTGCCAAAGGTTTCGTCCAGCACCTGTGGGTAAGGCAGGAAGGCGTTCGCCACGATCCTAAGTTCACCGCCGGTGTTAAGGTGAGTAATGGCCCCCCGGATCAGCGTCTGTGCAGCATCCAGACTGGTCTGCACGCCGTCATGGAACGGTGGGTTGGAGAGGATCATGTCAAAGCGGCCCGGAATGTCGGAGTAGACATTACTGGCGAACACTTCACCTTCGAGCTGGTTCGCCGCCAGCGTGGCTTTACTGGCTTCAATCGCCGCCGCATTCACGTCGGTCAGCGTCAGGCGCACTTTCGGCGAGTGACTGGCCAGCAGGGCAGCAATCACCCCCGCGCCGCAGCCCATATCCAGCACTTTACCTTTGGTGTGCGGTTTAAGGGTGGAGAGCAGCAGTTGGCTGCCAATATCCAGTGCATCGCGGCTGAACACGCCAGGCAACGTTTTAATCGTGAGATCGCCGAGCGGGTATTCATCCCAGAAACTGTCAACGTCGAAGGTCGGTTGCTTGTCCAGGCGGCCATGATAGAGACCACAGCGGCGGGCGCTGTCGATCTTAGTGACCGTTGCCCAGCCTTCCAGCATCTGCTCCGCGCTGCGAACGCCGCTGCGGTTTTCGCCGATAACGAAAATATCGCAGCCTACGGGCAGCAGTGACAGCAGATTCTGTAACTGAAACTGTGCTTCTGGTTTGTTCTTTGGCCAGTAATAGACCAGAGTGTCGCAGTCGGCGACCACCTCAGCGGTGGCAACCAGGCCATAATGGGCGCTTTCCCCAAGGGCACGGCTGAGGATCTGCCAGTGATGGTATTGCTGGGTATGTACCCGGCTCAGTGCCGTTTCCAACTGGGCGGGCAGGTCATCCTGCAGGTCACCAGCAAACAGCACGCGGCGTTCAGTAAACTCATCACTATGGCGCAGTATCACTTCACTGGCCGGGGTAAATGCGGACATCGATGGCTCCTTATAAATCAGAGCGGCGATTATAGTCGTTTGTTGGCGCAGTTTCGACGAATTTGCTAGCATGGCGACGCAATCAGGCGACCAGACAGGAAAAAAAGATGTCTTCCAGACGTGACTGGTTATTACAGCAAATGGGCATAACGCAGTATACGCTGCGGCGTCCGCGTGCCTTGCAGGGGGAAATTGCGGTGACCTTGCCCGCAGAAATTCGCCTGGTGATTGTGGCAGAAACGCCCCCGGTGCTGAACGATCCGTTAGTGATGGACGTTCTGCGCGCACTGAACCTGCATGAGCCGCAGGTGCAGATATTTACCCCTGACCAACTTATGATGCTGCCGGATGACGCCCGCTGTGCCAGCTGGTGTTTAGGGCTCGATGCTCCGGTGCCATTGGCCGGAACCCAACTGGCTTCGCCTTTGCTGGCGGAGCTTTATCACAATGCCGACGCCAAACGGGCGCTCTGGCTGCAGATTTGCCAACATGAATCAGATTTCTTTACTCACCCCGAACGATCTTGAACAGGCGTTTGCCATTGAGCAGCGCAGCCACGCTTTTCCCTGGTCAGAAAAAACCTTCTCCAGCAATCAGGGCGAACGTTACCTGAACTTTCGCCTGGAGGTGGACGGCGTGCTGGCCGCCTTTGCCATTACGCAGGTCGTGCTGGATGAAGCTACGCTGTTTAACCTGGCCGTTGATCCGGCGTTTCAGCGCCGTGGCCTCGGGCGCCAGCTGTTACAGCATCTGATTAGCGAGCTGGAACAGCGCGGCGTACTGACGCTGTGGCTGGAGGTGCGCGCGTCTAACACGGCGGCTATCGCGCTTTATGAGCAGTTGGATTTCAATGAAGTCTCAATACGCCGCAACTATTATCCGACGATAGACGGTAAAGAAGACGCGATCATGATGGCTTTAACTATTTAACAGGGAACCTCACTGATGCTAAAAGACTGGGACTGGATTTTATTCGACGCTGACGACACGTTATTCCACTTCGATGCGTTTGCCGGTTTGCAGCGTCTGTTTCAGCAGTACGACGTGCAGTTTAGCCGTGCCGATTACGATGATTATCAGGCGATTAATAAGCCGCTGTGGGTGGATTATCAGAACGGGGCGATCAGCGCCTTGCAGTTACAGCATCAGCGTTTTGAGAGCTGGGCCGCGAAGCTGGATGTCACCGCTCAGGACCTGAACAGTGGCTTTTTGAGCGCAATGGCTGAGATTTGCACGCCGCTGGTCGGTGCCGTCGACCTGCTGAATGCGCTGAAGGGCAGGGTGAAAATGGGCATCATCACCAACGGCTTTACGGCCCTTCAACAGGCGCGTCTGGAACGTACCGGCTTCCTGGGCGTGTTTGATCTGCTGGTGATTTCTGAGCAGGTGGGCTATGCCAAGCCGCATCCGGCGATCTTTGATTATGCGCTGACCCGCATGGGCAATCCTGCGCGTGAGCGGGTGTTGATGGTCGGGGATAACCCGGATTCAGATATTCTGGGGGGGATTAATGCGGGTCTGGCCACCTGCTGGCTGAATGCCGAAGGTCGGGCGCAGCCGGAAGGGATCAACCCGACCTGGCAGGTCACATCGCTGAAAGAACTCCAGGATAAATTAGTGTAACGGGCGGACCGAAAAAGAAGGTCCGCCCCCGACGCGTAGAGGCCGAACATTGTTTTCGATCGGCCCGTTTACGTTGCCCGGTCAGGTGTTTTACCGCCCCAGTTTGTCGAAATCTGATGCGTCGTGACGTTCAGGCAACTGCTCTTCCGGCGCACCCCATGTCCGGTTGACGATGCGGCCGCGTTTGACGGCCGGGCGCTGTGCGACTTCTTCGGTCCAGCGCACCAGATTTTTGTATGAGGCGGCATCAATAAACTCTGCGGCTTCATACATCAATCCCTGCACCAGCGCGCCATACCACGGCCAGATAGCGATATCGGCAATGCTGTATTCGTTTCCGGCAATGTAGCGATGCTCTGCCAGTTGCTTATCCAGCAGGTCGAGCTGACGCTTGGCTTCCATCGTGAACCGGTCAATGGCGTATTCAATTTTGACCGGGGCATAGTGATAGAAATGCCCGAAGCCGCCACCAAGATAAGGCGCCGCGCCCTGTAGCCAGAATAACCAGTTCAGCACTTCAGTACGTCCCGCCGCATCTTTTGGCAGGAAATGCCCGAATTTCTCCGCCAGATACAGCAGGATTGCACCAGACTCAAACACGCGAGTGCCCGGAACCGTGGTGGTGTCGAGCAGCGCCGGGATTTTTGAATTCGGGTTAACCGCAACAAAACCGGACGTGAACTGCTCACTTTCACCAATGCGGATCAGATGCGCGTCATATTCCGCGCCCTGCACGTTCAGTGCCAGCAACTCCTCCAGCAGGATGGTCACTTTCTGGCCGTTTGGTGTGCCCATGGAGTAGAGCTGCAACGGGTGTTTCCCGACGGGCAGGCTGGCTTCAGAACGTGCACCCGCGGTTGGGCGGTTAATGCTGCCCCAGGTGCCACCCAGACCTTTATTCTCGCTCCAGACTTTGGCTGGTTGATAGTCGTTGTTACTCATAGCAGTAATGGTCCTTTCTTAGGGGAACGGGATCGCGATGGCCTGAAAGTATGGACCATGCCGATAAATACAGTTCACATATAGCATTCTCTGCAACCCCAGGTTTATCCTCAATGAGCACTGTTGATCAAAAGGAGAGGAAAAATGGCGGCATCTGACAATGCGCATCTTGAGCAGGAGGGGCTGATAACAACCCTGGATGGACGGCGCTGCTGCGCCTGGCAGGCGACAATGCCTGACTATCATGATCGCGAATGGGGCAGGCCTGTGGTGAGCGATCGCCTGCTGTTTGAAAAAGTCTGCCTGGAAAGTTTTCACTCTGGCATGTCGTGGCAGATGATTTATAACAAGCGCGAAAACTTTCGCCGTGCGTTCGACGGTTTCGATTTCTCTCTCGTCGCGCAGTATGACGAGCAGGATGTGACGCGACTGATGGCAGATAAAAGCATTGTCAGAAACCGCGCCAAGATCCTCTCCGCGATTAACAATGCCCGCTGTGCGCAGAGACTGGTGGCAGAAGCCGGGTCACTGGCAGCCTGGTTCTGGCAGTTTGAACCGACAGCAGCCGATCGCCCACAGCGCATTGACCTGCATTACTGGCAAACGCAAAACACCTCACCGGAAGCGACAGCGATGTCGAAAGCATTGAAAAAACGGGGCTGGACGTGGGTGGGACCGGTGACCACTTACTCGCTGATGCAGGCGCTGGGGCTGGTGAACGATCACCTTGAGGGCTGCGGCTGCCGGGCCGAGTGTGAAGCTGAACGTGCGGCATTGCACAGGCCGTACTGAAGAGCAGTAAGCCTGCGCGCACGCTTTCGGTTGAATAAGCGCCGGTCAGTCATTGTGTCTGACGCCGGGATAGGCGAAAATGCCGACCATTATTGATTAATCGGCTGTGAAAACCGTCGCACGCGCTCTGCCGTGCACTGGCACAGCGCCAAACCAGAAGAAGCTTCATGTCAAATGCACCGTTTATGCAAGAGGTGGCTCGTCGCCGCACTTTTGCCATCATTTCTCACCCGGATGCCGGTAAAACCACCATCACTGAAAAAGTGCTGCTGTTCGGACAGGCTATTCAGACCGCCGGTACGGTAAAAGGCCGTGGCTCTAACCAGCATGCAAAATCTGACTGGATGGAGATGGAAAAACAGCGTGGGATCTCGATCACCACCTCGGTGATGCAGTTCCCTTATCGCGGTAGCCTGGTCAACCTGCTGGACACCCCAGGGCACGAAGACTTCTCCGAAGATACCTACCGTACGCTGACGGCGGTTGACTGCTGTCTGATGGTGATTGACACCGCAAAAGGCGTTGAAGATCGTACCCGTAAGCTGATGGAAGTTACCCGTCTGCGTGATACGCCGATCCTGACGTTTATGAACAAACTTGACCGTGACATCCGCGACCCGATGGAAGTGATGGACGAAGTTGAGAGCGAGCTGAAAATCGCCTGTGCGCCAATCACCTGGCCTATCGGCTGTGGCAAACTGTTCAAGGGCGTTTACCACCTGTACAAAGATGAAATCTACCTTTATCAGAGCGGTAAAGGCCATACCATTCAGGAAGTGCGCATCGTCAAAGGGCTGGATAATCCGGAGCTTGACGCGGCGATTGGTGAAGACCTGGCGGCACAGCTGCGTGATGAGCTGGAGCTGGTGCAGGGGGCTTCGCATGAGTTCGACCGCGATGCCTTCCTGGCAGGTAAATTAAGCCCGGTATTCTTTGGTACGGCGCTGGGTAACTTCGGCGTTGACCATATGCTGGACGGGTTGGTGGAGTGGGCACCCTCACCGATGCCGCGTGACACTGACGTACGTACCGTCAGCGCCACGGACGAGAAATTTACCGGCTTCGTGTTTAAGATCCAGGCCAATATGGACCCGAAACACCGTGACCGCGTGGCCTTTATGCGTGTGGTCTCCGGTAAATATGAAAAAGGCATGAAACTGCGTCAGGTCCGTACCGGGAAAGATGTGGTGATCGCCGATGCGCTGACGTTTATGGCGGGTGACCGTTCGCACGTTGAAGAAGCGTATCCGGGCGATATTATCGGCCTGCATAACCACGGTACCATCCAGATTGGCGACACCTTTACCCAGGGTGAGAACATGAAGTTCACCGGTATTCCGAACTTCGCCCCGGAACTGTTCCGTCGTATTCGTCTGCGCGACCCGCTGAAGCAGAAACAGCTGCTGAAAGGGCTGGTACAGCTGTCAGAAGAGGGGGCAGTGCAGGTGTTCCGCCCGGTGCACAACAACGATCTGATCGTTGGCGCTGTTGGGGTGCTGCAGTTCGATGTGGTGGTTGCGCGTCTGAAAAGCGAATACAACGTGGAAGCGATCTACGAAGCGATCAACGTCTCAACCGCCCGCTGGGTGGAGTGCAGTGACGCGAAGAAGTTCGATGAATTCCAGCGTAAAAATGAGGTCAACCTGGCGCTTGATGGCGGTGACAACCTCACTTATATCGCACCGACCATGGTGAACCTGAATATCACCCAGGAGCGTTATCCTGACGTGGTGTTCCGCAAAACCCGCGAGCATTAATCCCGCAGAGGGGCGGACCTTCTTTACCGGTCCGCCCTGAATCACCTTTACAGACTCCTCCTAAAACCCCTCTTTTTTGCTGCTTTATCCATCAAATCAACCACCATTCCCGGTGAAATCCTCATTACCGACTATATTCATGTCTACAGGACGAAAAATATGCGGCGCGATGGCTGCAACGTTCAATGGCAAAAGCAGCACGAATTGCCGACAACTACAGTCACGCCGTTTGTGACTGAAAAGCTCACCGTTGTGAGTGGTAAAAGACAAAAGGAACGAATCGATGATGAAGACTAAGATGACAAAAACCCTGATGGCGTTAGTGGTAGGTTCTGCTCTGGTAAGCGGTTCTGCTCTGGCAGAAGGCACCTTGATGAACAAAACAGAGTCTACGGCGGATAGCGCGGGTTCGAAAATCGATAGCTCTATGAAAAAAGTCGGTGGCTACATGGATGACAGCGGCGTTACCGCTAAGGTAAAAGCCGCATTGGTGGATAACGATGCGATTAAAAGCACCGATATTTCCGTTGAAACACACAGTGGTGTGGTGACACTTAACGGTTTCGTGACTTCGCAGGAGCAGGCTGAACTGGCCGTGGCCGCTGCGAAGAAAGTGGAAGGTGTGAAATCCGTTAGTGACAAACTGCACGTAAAAGACAGCACAAAACAGACAGTTAGCGGTTATGCCGGTGATGCAGCAACGACCAGCGAAATTAAAGCTAAACTGTTAGCTGATGACATCGTTCCTTCGCGCAATGTGAAAGTGGAAACCACCAATGGTGTGGTACAGCTTTCCGGTACGGTGAAAACCCAGGCGCAGTCTGAACGCGCTGAAGGCATTGCCAAAGCGATTGAAGGTGTTAAGAGCGTTAAAAACGATTTGACCGTTAAATCGTAATAAACCAGCGGCCCTGGTTTACCGGGGCCGCCAGTTGATTCATCTGCACAGAACAAACATTCCCCCTGCCTGGCAGGAGATGTGAATGATAAAAAATAGTTAGACTTCACTACTGGTAAGGAGAGACATATGTTTCGATGGGGTATTATTTTTCTGATTATTGCGCTGATTGCCGCAGTCCTGGGCTTCGGTAATTTAGTGGGTGCGGCTACAGGCGCAGCTAAGATTGTGTTTTTCGTCGGTATTATTATTTTCCTTGTCAGCCTGTTTACCGGGCGTAAAAAACTTTAGTCCCTGGCCTGAGTCGCTGAATAAGCAATAAGCGCCTCACGCACCTGACCAAGAACAGGTATCCTCTTTCTCTTTACCTTGAGAGGATACCTGGCTTGGGCACACGCATTCCGATAACCCTTGGCAATATTGAGCCACTGGCGTTAACACCCTTCCGGCCAGGCAAACTCGCTCTGGTATGCGAAGGCGGTGGGCAGCGCGGTATCTTCACCGCCGGTGTACTGGACGCTTTCCAGCAGGCCCGCTTCAACCCCTTTGATCTGATGCTCGGCACCTCTGCCGGGGCGCAAAATCTCTCTGCTTTTGTCTGCGGCCAACCGGGCTACGCTCGCCGTGTCATCACCCGTTATACCACCCGTAAACAGTTCTTTGATCCGCTGCGTTTTGTGCGTGGAGGGCATTTGATCGATCTCGACTGGCTGATCGATGTGACCCGCAAAGAGTTCCCACTGGCCGTTGATGCCGGGGAGAAACTGTTCTCCAGCGGTCGCGAATTCTATATGTGTGCCTGCAGAAGCGACGATTATACGCCGGATTATTTTTCACCGACCGCCGATACCTGGCATGACATTATCAAGGCTTCCAGCGCCATTCCGGGTTTTTACCGGCCGGGTGTTGATCTCTCCGGCGTCAGCTATCTTGATGGCGGCATCCGCGATGCCATTCCGGTGCGCGAAGCCGCACGGCGCGGCGCGGAAACCATAGTGGTGATCCGCACGGTACCCTCGCAGATGACCTATACTCCTTTGTGGTTGAAACGCGTTGAACGCTGGCTGAGTGAGGGCGCACTGCAACCGCTGATCAACGTTTTGCAGGTGCATGAAGAGAGCTATCGCGAGATCCAGCGCTTTATCGACAACCCGCCGGATTCGCTGCGCATTATTGAAATCTATCCGCCGCGCCCACTGGCCAGCAACGCGCTCGGCAGTCGGATTGCTGCGCTCAATCAGGATTATCACCTTGGCCGCCGCTGTGGGCGTTATTTTCTTGCCACGCTCGGTCAGTGGCTAAACGACGGCAACCGTCTTATCCGGCGGCCGGTGGTGCCATTGCTGCCCGTTGCCAATGAACCGCATCGGCAGGGGATTAACCTGCCATCGTTGCCGGGTAATGATGAAGATTTTGATAAAGGATCGCTGGCATGACGCTGCGCTTTGTAGACACCCACTGCCATTTTGATTTTCCGCCGTTTGTGGGGGATGAAACGGCCAGCCTGCAACGGTCGGCTGCCGCAGGCGTTGAGCGAATTATTGCTGTTGGCGTCTCCGCAGAGCGCTTTGATGGGGTGATTGCGCTGGCTGAGTGCCATGATGCGGTTTATGCCGCGCTCGGCGTGCATCCAATGGCGATTGCAGAGCATCGGCCTGAGGATTTGCAGGTGCTGGAGCAGCATCTGCAACGGCGGCACCCGAAGCTGGTGGCGATTGGGGAAATTGGTCTCGATCTCTACATCGACAATCCGCAGTTCGAACGACAGCAGGCGCTGCTGGATGCGCAGCTTAGGCTGGCGCGTGATTATGACCTGCCGGTGATCCTGCATTCACGCCGCACTCATGACAAGCTGGCGATGCATCTGCGCCGTATCAGCCTGCCACGTTGTGGTGTGGTACATGGTTTTGCCGGCAGCGAACAGCAGGCGCTGGCCTTTATCCGTGCGGGCTATGCGATTGGCGTAGGCGGTACCATTACCTATGAACGCGCCAGTAAAACTCGGCAGACTCTTTCCCGGCTGCCGCTGACTTCGTTGCTGCTGGAAACCGACGCACCCGACATGCCATTACAGGGGTATCAGGGGCAGCCCAACCGTCCGGAGCGGGTCAGGGAAGTCTGGGAAACGTTGTGTGCACTCCGGCCCGAATCCCCGCAACATATTGCTGATACTCTGCGAGAAAACACCCGTACGCTATTTGGCGTGTGAGCTGACTATACTTTTATCCTTCCACATAACGAAAAACAGAATGTTATAATTATAACATTTCCTTATGATGTCGCTGAACGCCGTTATTTGCCTCGGTGGCGCCTTGTTGCGTGATGAACATCAAATTTCTTGCGAAAATGATGAAACAAGAATCCTTTTATTGTGAAATCACCCACAAAACAGTCTAATGCTGACTGTTATAATTTTAACATTACAGGGCGTCGCGGGTTGAGTATATGTCGACCCCGCCCTCATAAAACCTGTCTGGAGAGAACGATGTCCGATGTGAAAACTCAGGCGCTGCGTGCGCTGCAACTGATGGATTTAACCACGCTCAATGAGGATGATACTGACGCTAAAGTGATCGCGTTATGTCACCAGGCGAAATCTCCGGGTGGTAACACGGCAGCCATCTGTATCTACCCGCGTTTTATTCCGATTGCCCGCAAGACGCTGCGTGAGCAGGGGACCCCAGACATTCGCATCGCTACGGTGACCAACTTCCCGCACGGCAACGATGATATTGATATTGCACTGGCGGAAACCCGTGCAGCGATCGCCTACGGTGCGGATGAAGTGGATGTGGTATTCCCGTATCGCGCATTGATTGCGGGTAACGAAACCGTCGGATTTGAGCTGGTAAAAGCCTGTAAAACTGCGTGTTCAGACGCTAACGTGCTGTTAAAAGTAATTATTGAAACGGGTGAGCTGAAAGAGGAAGCACTGATCCGCAAAGCATCCGAAATTGCCATCGATGCAGGCGCTGACTTTATCAAAACCTCAACGGGCAAAGTGCCGGTTAACGCCACCCCTGCAGTGGCGGAAATCATGATGCGTGTGATTGCCGAAAAAGGGGTCAAGCAGCAGGTCGGCTTTAAGCCTGCCGGTGGCGTGCGCACCGCCGATGATGCTGCACTGTATCTGAAACTGGCAGATGACATTCTGGGCAGCGACTGGGCCGATGCCCGCCATTTCCGTTTTGGCGCTTCCAGCCTGCTGGCCAGTCTGTTAAATGCGGCGGGCTTCTCAGGCGCAACCAGCGACAGCAAATACTAACAGCTGACGGGTCAGGTCTGCCTGACCGCTGTGACGGCGGGTATCACCATCCTGTTTACCCGTAGGGGTAGGGCATGCCCTACCCGTTGAACCATTTTCGCTATTAATACCGGGGGTTACCGTGTTTCTGCCACAAGAAATTATTCGAAAAAAACGTGATGGACAGGCGCTAAGTGAAGAAGAGATCCGTTTCTTTATCAATGGTGTGCGTGATAACACGGTCTCTGAAGGGCAGATTGCTGCACTGGCAATGACGATTTACTTTCACGATATGTCGCTGCCTGAGCGCGTGGCGTTAACCATGGCCATGCGTGACTCCGGTTCGGTACTCAACTGGAAGGCGCTTAATCTCAATGGCCCGGTGGTGGATAAACACTCCACGGGGGGCGTTGGCGATGTGACCTCCCTGATGCTGGGGCCAATGGTCGCGGCCTGCGGCGGTTATGTACCGATGATCTCTGGCCGTGGCCTTGGTCATACCGGCGGCACGCTGGATAAGCTTGAGGCGATCCCCGGCTTTGATATTTTTCCGCAGGACGATCGTTTCCGCCAGATCATTAAAGAAGTGGGTGTGGCGATCATTGGCTAGACCAACTCACTGGCACCGGCAGATAAACGTTTCTATGCCACACGTGATATTACCGCCACAGTTGACTCGATCCCGCTGATTACGGCGTCGATCCTCGCCAAAAAACTGGCTGAAGGCCTGGATGCGCTGGTGATGGATGTGAAAGTGGGGTCAGGTGCGTTTATGCCGACGTTTGAAAAATCAGAGGCGCTGGCGCAGGCGATTGTTGGCGTGGCGAACGGCGCGGGATGCAAGACCACCGCGTTGCTGACGGACATGAATCAGGTGCTGGCATCCAGTGCAGGAAATGCGCTGGAAGTGCGCGAAGCGGTGCAGTTCCTCACCGGTGAATACCGCAATCCGCGACTGCTGGAAGTGACGATGGCGCTGTGCAGCGAGATGCTGCTCTCCGGTGGCCTGGCAACGTCGGCAGATGATGCGCGCAGCAAGCTTCAGTCTGTGCTGGATAATGGCCGTGCGGCTGAAATATTTGCCCGTATGGTGGCAGCACAGAAAGGACCGACAGACTTTATTGAACGGATGGACAGTTATTTGCCTGCACCGATGTTGAGCAAAGCGGTGTTTGCCGACAGGCCTGGCATCGTTAATGCCATGGACACGCGAGCACTTGGCATGGCGGTAGTATCGCTGGGTGGCGGCCGTCGTCGCGCCAGTGACAGTATTGATTACAGCGTAGGTTTCAGCGATGTGGCGCAACTGGGTGATGCGGTGGACGGTCAGCGTCCGCTGGCCGTGATCCACGCGTCTGATGAAGCCAGCTGGCAGGAAGCGGCCAGCGCGGTAAAACGCGCCGTTGCCGTTGGGGAGGGCGTACCCGCCTCAACGCCAGTTATTTATCGCAGAATATCCTGAGAAGGAGTATTCTGTTCTGATCGCATTTTTTTAACGCTCATCGCGACTATCGCGCAGGAGATCAGGATGAAACGTGCATTTATCATGGTGCTTGATTCCTTTGGGATCGGGTACAGCAAAGACGCCGACAAGTTTGGCGATAAAGGCTCGGATACCCTCGGACATATTGCTGAGGCGTGCTTCAAGGGTGAAGCAGACAAAGGGCGTAAAGGCCCACTCCATCTGCCCAACCTCACGGCACTGGGTTTAGGTAAAGCGGCGGAAGCCTCTAGCGGTAAATTCCCGCTGGGGCTGGATAAAGACGCCGAGATTATTGGCGCTTACGCATACGCCAGCGAGCTCTCCTCCGGGAAGGACACGCCGTCGGGTCACTGGGAAATCGCCGGTGTACCTGTGCTGTTTGACTGGGGGTACTTCAGCGATCTGGAAAATAGCTTCCCGCAGGAGCTGCTCGATCTGTTGGTGGAAAAAGCCAATTTGCCGGGTTATCTCGGCAACTGCCACTCTTCCGGCACGGTGATCCTCGACCAACTGGGCGAAGAACATATGAAAACCGGTAAGCCGATTTTCTATACCTCTGCCGACTCGGTGTTCCAGATTGCCTGCCACGAAGAGACCTTCGGCCTTGATCGCCTCTACGAACTTTGCGAGATTGCCCGTGAAGCGCTTACCGAAGGGGGGTACAATATTGGCCGCGTGATTGCGCGTCCGTTTATTGGCGACAAAGCAGGAAACTTCGAGCGTACCGGGAATCGTCACGACCTGGCGGTAGAGCCGCCTGCGCCAACCGTCCTTAAAAAACTGGTTGACGAGCAGGGCGGTGAAGTGATTTCAGTGGGTAAAATTGCGGATATCTATGCGCATGTCGGCATCACCAAAAAGGTGAAGGCGACCGGCCTGGATGCGCTGTTTGATGCCACTGTCGCTGAAATGAAAACAGCGCCGGACAACAGTATTGTGTTCACTAACTTTGTTGATTTTGACTCAACCTGGGGACACCGCCGCGATATTCCTGGCTATGCTGGTGGGCTGGAGTTATTCGACCGCCGTTTGCCTGAGCTGATGGCACAGGTGAAAGAAGGGGATATCCTGATCCTCACCGCTGACCACGGCTGTGACCCAAGCTGGCAGGGCACCGAGCATACCCGCGAGCATATTCCTGTGCTGATTTACGGGCCGGGCGTGAAGCCGGGTGATTACGGTTATCGCGATACCTTCGCCGATATCGGTCAGACGGTCGCTCACTATTTTGGTCTTTCACCCATGGAATACGGTAAGCCGTTATTCTGAAGGTTGAAGTAACACTCTATTTTTTGAGATAAGGATGAAACATGGCTACGCCACACATTAACGCTGAGATGGGTGATTTCGCTGACGTTGTGCTGATGCCGGGCGATCCGCTGCGTGCAAAGCACATTGCTGAGACCTTCCTGCAGGACGCCGTGGAAGTGAATAACGTGCGCGGTATGCTGGGCTACACCGGGACTTACAAAGGCCGTAAGATCTCCGTCATGGGTCACGGCATGGGCATCCCGTCTTGCTCTATCTATGCGAAAGAGCTGATCACCGAATTCGGCGTGAAAAAAATCATCCGTGTGGGCTCCTGCGGTGCGGTACGTGCCGATGTGAAACTGCGTGACGTGGTGATTGGTATGGGTGCCTGCACCGATTCCAAAGTGAACCGCATGCGTTTTAAAGACCACGATTTCTCAGCGATTGCTGATTTTGACATGGTCCGTAACGCGGTTGATGCAGCGAAAGCGCTGGGTGTGAAAGCGCGTGTGGGCAACATCTTCTCTGCTGACCTGTTCTATACGCCAGACCCACAGATGTTCGACGTGATGGAAAAGTACGGCATTCTGGGTGTGGAAATGGAAGCTGCAGGCATCTACGGCGTGGCCGCAGAGTTTGGCGCCAAAGCGCTGACCATCTGCACCGTATCTGACCATATCCGTACCCATGAGCAGACCACCGCCGCAGAGCGTCAGACCACCTTCAGCGAGATGATTGAAATCGCGCTGGAATCTGTGTTGCTGGGCGATAAAGAGTAATTTCTCCCGCGAGGCTGGCATTCAGCCAGCCTCCGTTTATCAGCGTTCCTTTCAAAAAATCACGCGAAATGCCGCGCACAGCCGACCTTCATTAACGACATTTGTCCGTAATCTTCACCCGGTTGATATCAAACACACTGTCGTCAGCGGCAGAGAAAATCACCGGCCCTGTGACTTTGCCCTGAGGTTTTAATTTCCCGCGCGCCAGATGCTCATCAACACGGTCAACCGGGAATTCCCGGCCATCACGCGAATACCCTTTCAGGCAAAACATCTGCAAGTCGATATTTTTCGCTGTGGTATTTTTCAGCGTAACGTTAAACGTTTTCCCGTAATTATCCAGGCCATCTGACGACAGGGATTTCAACTCTTTTTGAGTGGAATAAACAGCGATCCCGGATTGATCTGCGGCAACAGCAACAGCAGAAAAACACAGGCCCACAGTGGTCATCGTGATGATAATAAAGCTCCGTTTCATCGTTGTACTCCTTAGTTTTCAGGCATCAAGAACGCATAAGCGCTCGGGAGTGTTTAAGATGCAGCTGAGGTGAAAAGGAGTACAGAACACGAAAAGCTATTTCAACGGAATAGCTTTATTTGCTGTTAGATAAGGAAGACGTCGCTTTATTTTCTGTATCGGAAGCCGGAGGGCTACCGACTGTTTCAGCGTCTGTTTCACTCTCGTCATCATCCTCTTTCACCGGATTGTTTGCGGTGAGCAGGAACGGCGACTGCTGCCAGCGGGTACGACGATCGCGCAGCAGAGTACGGGAGAGAATAATGCCGATGGCCAACGCCAGGATCATCATTAAGCGCAGTATATTGGTGGTGTTATCCACCTGCTTAGCTTCGGTGACCAGTACATGGGTATCCAGCGTGACGCGCAGAAATCCGCGCGGGCCGTCTTTGCTCGCCAGCGGCTGGACAATCTGATGGTTAAAGTAACTACCGGCACGCTGGCCATCCAGTGCCAGGCGGTCGCGTACGTTAATGCTTTCACCGCTGTGTGCGATCAAACTTCCCTCGCTGTCATACAGTGAAGCATCAAGAATGCGGCTTTCATGGGTCATCTGGTCGAGTGAATCGATAATTTTTTGATGATTATCATCCGGATTGTCCATCAGCGGCGTCAGCGTCCAGGCGACCTGGCGTGTCAGCGTATGGGCCAGTTCTTCAACCTGTTCAGAACGCGCCATCTGGTGCCCCAGACTGAACCACGAGGCGCCCTGCATCAGCACGACCAGGAGTGTCAGGCAAATCAGGACGATCACCGTACGGTGAAGACGAAACTTCAGTTTGGCTTTTGCCATCTCAACCCTTCAATCCTGGAGAAAGAACCGCTTTCCGGTCATTAGCTTTATGTTGCCAGAAGGCGGGCTTACAGGGTAGCCTCTTGCGTGGTTTTAATGCTCTGCCTATGTTGAGCAACAATAGTGATAATTAAGTCCTTACAGGAGCTGTGATGCCAAATAGCCTCACCTGGTGCGACCTGCCTGCCGAAGTCTCTCTCTGGCCGGGGTTACCTCTATCTTTGAGCGGTGATGAAGTGATGCCGTTGGATTACCGTGCTGGCCGTACCGGCTGGTTGCTGTATGGGCGCCAACTCGATAAGGCCCGACTGACAGAATATCAGCGCCAGTTAGGCGCTGCGATGGTGATCGTCAGTGCCTGGGTGGTGGAGGATTATCAGGTGGTACGCCTGGCCGGTTCCCTGACACCGCGTGCGATGAAGCTGGCCCACGATGCGGGCATGGATGTTGCTCCGTTAGGGCGCATTCCCCACCTGAAAACGCCAGGTCTGCTGGTGATGGATATGGACTCCACGGCGATTGAAATCGAATGCATCGACGAGATCGCCAAACTGGCGGGCAGCGGCGAGCTGGTGGCGGAAGTCACCGAGCGTGCGATGCGCGGTGAACTGGACTTCGCCGCCAGCCTGCGTCAGCGTGTGGCCACGTTGAAAGATGCCGATGCCAACATTCTGAAAACCGTGCGTGACCAGCTACCGTTGATGCCGGGCCTGACTTCGCTGGTTGCTAAGCTGCAGGCGCTGGGCTGGCATGTAGCGATTGCTTCCGGCGGCTTCACGTACTTTGCTGAATACCTGCGCGATACGCTGCACCTGTCGGCGATTGCCGCCAACGTGCTGGAAATCCGCGATGGCAAGCTGACCGGCGAAGTGCTGGGCGACATCGTTGATGCACAATATAAGGCAGACACGTTGCGTAAGCTGGCTGCCCGGTTTGAGATTGCTCCAGAGCAGACGGTGGCCGTCGGTGATGGCGCCAATGATCTGCCGATGATCAAAGCCTCAGCGCTGGGCATCGCCTATCATGCCAAACCGAAAGTGAACGAGCAGACCGAAGTGATTATTCGTCATGCTGACCTGATGGGCGTCTTCTGTATTCTCAGCGGCAGCCTGATCCACGAAGAGCGTTAAGGGGTAGATTTGGCCAAAGCGGTAAAGCGCGCCTTTGTCTGTAACGAGTGCGGCGCAGATTATCCTCGCTGGCAGGGCCAATGTAGCGCCTGCCATGCATGGAATACGATTACTGAGGTGCGTCTGGCGGCATCGCCTGTTGTTGCGCGCAATGAGCGCCTGACAGGTTACGCCGGTAGCGCCGGGCCAAGCCGCGTGCAGAAACTGTCGGACATCAGTCTCGACGAACTCCCGCGGTTTTCCACCGGTTTTAAAGAGTTTGACCGTGTGCTGGGCGGTGGTGTGGTCCCGGGCAGTGCGATTCTGATCGGGGGTAACCCCGGCGCGGGGAAAAGTACCCTGCTGTTGCAAACCCTGTGCAAGCTGTCAGAAGGGATGAAAACCCTGTATGTCACCGGGGAAGAGTCGCTGCAACAGGTGGCGATGCGCGCCCATCGTCTGGGATTACCCACTGAAAATCTGAATATGCTGTCGGAAACCAGCATCGAGCAAATCTGCCTGATCGCCGAGCAGGAGCAGCCGAAACTGATGGTGATCGACTCGATACAGGTGATGCATATGGCCGATATCCAGTCCTCTCCCGGTAGTGTCGCGCAGGTGCGTGAAACCGCAGCCTATCTGACCCGTTTCGCCAAAACCAAAGGTGTCGCCATCGTGATGGTGGGCCACGTGACGAAAGACGGTTCCCTGGCAGGGCCGAAGGTGCTGGAACACTGTATTGACTGTTCGGTACTGCTGGATGGTGATGCGGACTCGCGTTTCCGTACCCTGCGCAGCCATAAAAACCGCTTTGGTGCGGTGAATGAGCTGGGCGTGTTTGCCATGACCGAGCAGGGGCTGCGTGAAGTGAGCAACCCATCGGCGATATTCCTAAGCCGTGGCGACGAAGTCACCTCCGGCAGTTCAGTGATGGTGCTGTGGGAAGGAACACGTCCGCTGCTGGTGGAGATTCAGGCGCTGGTGGATCATTCGATGATGGGTAATCCGCGGCGCGTTGCAGTGGGCCTGGAGCAGAACCGTCTGGCGATCCTGCTGGCCGTATTGCACCGCCACGGCGGCCTGCAAATGGCCGATCAGGATGTGTTCGTCAACGTCGTGGGTGGAGTGAAAGTCACGGAAACCAGTGCCGACCTGGCCCTGATGCTGTCGATGGTTTCCAGTCTGCGTGACCGCCCGTTACCGCACGATCTGGTGGTGTTTGGTGAAGTGGGGCTTGCGGGGGAGATCCGCCCGGTGCCAAGTGGTCAGGAGCGTATTTCCGAGGCGGCTAAACATGGTTTCCGCCGCGCCATTGTGCCGATAGCGAATGTGCCGAAGAAGCCACCGGAAAATATGAAAGTGTACGGTGTGAAGAAGCTGGCTGACGCGTTGTCTATACTTGACGAATTATAATGGAGTGAGTCCATGTCATCGTTTGACTACCTTAAAACCGCCATTCGCCAGCAGGGCTGCACCTTACAGCAGGTATCTGATGCCAGCGGTATGACCAAGGGGTACCTCAGTCAGCTGCTGAATGCGAAAATCAAAAGCCCCAGCGCGCAGAAGCTGGAGGCGCTGCACCGTTTTCTCGGGCTGGAGTTTCCGCGTCGCGAGAAAACCATTGGCGTGGTGTTTGGTAAATTCTATCCGCTTCATACCGGCCATATTTATCTGATCCAGCGCGCCTGTAGCCAGGTGGACGAGCTGCATATCATCATGGGTTACGATGAGCCGCGCGATCGTCAGCTGTTTGAAGCCAGCGCCATGTCACAGCAGCCCACGGTCAGCGACCGTCTGCGCTGGCTGCTCCAGACCTTTAAATACCAGAAAAACATCCGTATTCACTCATTCAATGAAGAGGGAATGGAGCCGTATCCGTACGGCTGGGACGTCTGGAGCCACGGCGTGCAGTCGTTTATGGACGATCACGGCATTGTGCCGAACTGTATCTACACCAGTGAAGAGGGGGATGCCGAGCAGTTCAGTACCCACCTCGGTGTCGAGACCATTGTTATCGATCCAAAACGTTCATTTATGAACATTAGCGGCGGGCAGATTCGTCAGGATCCGTTCCGCTACTGGGAATATATTCCCACTGAAGTGAAGCCCTTCTTCGTGCGCACTGTGGCGATACTCGGCGGTGAATCGAGCGGGAAATCCACACTGGTCAATAAGCTGGCGAATATCTTCAATACCACCAGTGCCTGGGAGTTTGGCCGCGATTACGTCTTCTCGCATCTGGGCGGCGACGAGATGGCGTTACAGTATTCTGACTACGATAAGATCGCCCTCGGCCAGGCGCAGTACATCGACTTTGCGGTGAAATACGCCAATAAAGTGGCGTTTATCGACACTGACTTTGTGACCACGCAGGCATTCTGTAAAAAGTATGAAGGCCGTGAGCATCCGTTTGTTCAGGCGCTGATTGACGAGTATCGTTTCGATCTGGTGATCCTAGTGGAAAACAACGTGCCCTGGGTGGCCGATGGGCTGCGCAGCCTGGGCAGCTCGGTGGATCGCAAAGAGTTCCAGTCACTGCTGATCGCCATGCTTGGCGAGAATAACATCAACTATGTTCACGTTGAGCAGGACAACTACGACGAGCGCTTCCTGCGCTGCGTCGAACTGGTGAAAGAGATGCTGGGCGCTTAAACATCGCTGCCCCGCCGCAGGGGCCGATCCTTTTTTCCGATCGGCCCGCCACGGTGAAACTTAATACACCATCACCACTTTGCCACGCATATGGCCGTCCAGCACTAGCTGGTGGGCTTCTGTCAGTGTTTCTACGCTCAGCCCATGCAGGGTTTTGCTCAGTGAACCTGCCAGCTTACCGTCATCCAGCAGCGCGGCAGTGGCATCCAGAATCTCTCCCTGACGGGCGATATCCGGCGTGGTGAACATGCTTCGTGTGTACATAAACTCAAAATGCAGCGCGGCACTTTTCAGCTTCAGGTGATCCATGTTTAACGGTTTCTCGTTTTCAACGATGGTACAGATATGCCCTTGTGGTGCGATCAGTGTGCTCATCGCTTCCCAGTGACCATCGGTATCGTTCAGGCAGAAAATGTAGTCCACCTGTTTGATATCATGCTTCGCGAGCTCTCCAGCCATATCACGGTAGTCGATCACCAGGTCGGCGCCACGATCCTGACACCACTGTGCTGAATCAGGGCGTGATGCCGTGGCGATCACCGTCACTTTGCTGCGCAGTTTGGCCAGAGGGATCGCCAGCGAACCGACGCCGCCTGCGCCGCCTACAATCAGCAGCGTTTTGCCTGCTGTGGCACTTTCGAGTTGCAGACGATCAAACAGGCCTTCCCACGCTGTCAGTGCAGTCAGCGGGATGGCGGCAGATTCTGCCCAATCCAGTGAGCGAGGCTTGTGGCCGGTAATCCGCGCATCAATCAACTGCTGGCTGGCATTGCTACCTGGCCGGGTAATGTCGCCTGCGTAATAGACTTCATCGCCCGTTTTAAAACCACTGACCTTGCTGCCCACGGCCAGCACGATACCGCTGGCATCCCAGCCGAGCACGCGTGGCTGTTGCATGCCATTTTTCTGTGCGCCTTTATGGACTTTGGTATCCACCGGGTTGACTGATGCGGCTTTGACGTCGACCAGCAGATCGTATTCACCCGGCGTTGGCTGGGGTTGCTGGATTTCAATAAACTGCTGCGGGTTTTCCGGGCTGATGGCAATGGCTTTAATGGTCATAGTGTTTCTCCTGAATACCTGAATAATTGTCTCTCAGTGTAGGTAATCAGCAAACGAATGATAAGATGGACAATGATGCACGCAGTGTTCGTTTGAGGTGAACAATCATGTTTAAACAGTTGCAGGATATGGCGCTGTTTGCGCTGGTGGCCGAGTGCGGGAGTTTTACCGCTGCGGCGAATCGTGCGGGTTTACCGAAATCCAGCGTCAGCCAGCGCGTCAGCCAGCTGGAGCAGGCGCTGGGGTTGCGGCTGATTAACCGTACCACGCGCCAGCTCAACCTGACCTTTGCGGGCGAGCGCTATCTGGTGCACTGCCAGGAGATGCTGCAGGCCAGTGAACGCGCCGGTATGGCGATTGAGCGACTGCGCGATAATCCCAGCGGGCGGCTGCGCATTACCTCTCCTGCCGGCATTGGTGCCACGCTGCTGGCGCGTTTCAATACGGCCTTTCAGCAGGAATATCCCGATGTGACGCTGGATGTGTCAGTTTCCGATGAAATCCGCGATTTGGTGCAGGATGGCTTTGATGTGGCGCTGCGCACCGGAAGGCCGCAGGATTCGTCGCTGATTGGCCGCCGTATTGGCTACTGCCAGCGCCTGCTGGTGGCATCGCCAGAGTATCTGGCATCGTTGCCGCCGCTGACCCATCCCGGCCAGCTCTCCGCACACCGCTGCATTGCGCACCGCGCCTGGACCGAATGGGTGCTTAAACGTGATGAGGAATATTATCGCTGGCTGCTGCCGCCCACGCATATGACCGATAATCTGGTGTATGCGCGCGAGTGTGCGCTGGGCAAAGCGGGTATTACGCTGTTGCCGCGTTTTTTAACCGATGAGGTGTTGTCGCAGGGCGATCTGGTGCAGGTGCTGCCGGAGTGGGAAGTGGAGGGGAATGAGCTGTGGCTGGTGTACCCAAGCCGTAAGTTGAACTCGCCTGCGCTGTCGCGGTTTATTGATTTTGCGATGCAGTCGCCGGTGTTTCGGGAGTTTTATACGTAGGGGGGCGACCTTTTTTTGGTCGCCCCGTAAGCCCGGTCGCTTACTTGATCATACGCTTGTACTTAATACGTTTTGGCTCAAGCGCTTCCGCACCCAGCGTACGTTTCTTGTACTCTTCGTATTCAGTAAAGTTACCTTCGAAGAACTCGATCTTGCCTTCATCCTGGTAATCCAGAATGTGGGTGGCAATACGGTCCAGGAACCAACGGTCATGCGAGATCACCATGGCACAGCCCGGGAACTCCAGCAGGGCGTTTTCCAGCGCGCGCAGGGTTTCAATATCCAGGTCGTTGGTTGGTTCATCCAGCAGCAGCATGTTGCCGCCAACCTGTAACAGTTTAGCCAGATGCAGACGACCACGCTCACCACCGGACAGCTCGCCAACGCGTTTACCCTGATCAACCCCTTTAAAGTTAAAGCGGCCAACGTAGGCACGGCTTGGCATCTCGGTGTTGCCGATACGCATGATGTCCTGACCGCCGGACACTTCTTCCCATACGGTTTTAGACCCATCCATGCTGTCGCGGAACTGATCCACTGACGCCAGCTTCACGGTCTCGCCCAGTACGATGCTACCGGAATCAGGCTGTTCCTGACCGGACATCATGCGGAACAGGGTCGATTTACCCGCGCCGTTCGGACCGATGATGCCAACAATCGCACCTTTCGGAACAGAGAAGGAGAGATCGTCAATCAGCAGACGGTCACCGTAAGATTTGCGCAGGTTGTTGACCTCAACCACTTTATCGCCCAGGCGTGCGCCAGGTGGAATAAACAGTTCGTTGGTCTCGTTACGCTTCTGGTATTCGGCGTTGTTCAGCTCTTCAAAGCGGTTCAGACGCGCCTTGCCTTTAGATTGCTGGCCTTTAGCGCCTTTACGCACCCACTCCAGCTCTTTCTCAATCGATTTACGACGAGCCGCTTCGGAGGAGGCTTCCTGCGCCAGACGCGCATCTTTTTGCTCCAGCCATGAAGAGTAGTTACCTTCCCATGGAATCCCTTCACCACGGTCCAGCTCCAGAATCCAACCGGCCACGTTATCGAGGAAGTAACGGTCGTGCGTAATCGCCACAACGGTCCCTTCGAAGTCGTGCAGGAAGCGTTCCAGCCAGGCTACGGATTCCGCATCCAGGTGGTTCGTTGGTTCGTCGAGCAGCAGCATGTCTGGCTTTTCCAGCAGCAGACGGCACAGCGCAACGCGGCGGCGTTCACCCCCGGAAAGAGTGCCAATCTTCGCATCCCAGTCCGGCAGACGCAGCGCATCAGCGGCACGTTCGAGCTGGGTGTTCAGATTGTGGCCGTCGTGCGCCTGGATGATTTCTTCAAACTTGCCCTGTTGCGCGGCAAGTTTGTCGAAGTCTGCATCCGGCTCTGCGTACTTAGCGTACACCTCGTCCAGACCTTTCAGCGCGTTGACCACTTCGGAAACGGCTTCTTCTACCGACTCACGAACGGTGTGTTCCAGGTTAAGCTTCGGTTCCTGCTCCAGATAGCCAATTTTCAGGCCTGGCTGCGGACGCGCTTCCCCTTCGATGTCTTTATCGATGCCCGCCATGATGCGCAGCAGCGTAGATTTACCTGCCCCGTTCAGACCCAGTACGCCGATCTTGGCGCCAGGGAAGAAGCTGAGGGAGATGTTTTTCAAAATATGACGCTTCGGCGGAACGACTTTGCCGACGCGATGCATGCTATAGACGAATTGAGCCACGTTAGTTTGAGCCTCTTAATTAGCAGGGGCATAAGGGTGCCCACTCAGATAGCGGAGTTTAGCTGGTTTCCCCCCTTATTCACAGCCGGAACGCAGAGGATTATCCCGATATCAACGGATCTGCCTGATTTCTGTTTGATTTATGACCGTAGCCGTCTAAGCTCATTTTTTGCCTTATAAATGATGGAGATATCGATGAAAGTTCTGATCGCGGCGGAAGAAAATGCCTGGGGTGGGATGATCCAGCAGTTCCGTCAGAGACTCCCCGATGTCGAATTTGTTGCTTCTGCCGGGCATGCGGCAGAGAGCCTGGCGGGTTTTGATGCGCTGATCCCCGGCATGGCGAAGGTCAATCAACGTCTCTTACAGACAGCCGATCGCCTGAAGCTGATCCAGCAGGCGGGAGCCGGGCTGGAAGGGGTGGATATTGAGACGGCTCGCCAGCGCGGTATTACCGTGGCCAATGTGCCATCGGACCGATCCGGCAATGCAGATTCCGTTGCGGAACTGGGGATCTGGATGATGATCGGCCTGGCACGTAAGGCCAGCGAAGTGCCGCAGATGCTGGCTACCCGTCAGCTGGGCCTGCCGGTCGGCATGGGGCTGAAAGGCAAGACCGTCGGATTGGTGGGGCTGGGCGGCATCGGTAAAGCGCTGGCGCAGCGGCTCGCCGCGTTTGATATGCGCATGATTGGCGTGAAACGTCAGGCGTCTGATGATTTTGCCCGTCAGCATCGCCTGGACTGGGTTGGCGGCATGGAGCGTTTACCGCACCTGCTGCGCGAGGCGGATTTTGTGGTGCTGAGTTTACCGGACAACCCGGAAACGCATCATATTATTGATGAGCCTGCGCTGGCGAAGATGAAGCAGGGCAGCTTCCTGATTAACCTTGGGCGCGGCGGTCTGATTGAGAAACCGGCGCTGCTGGCGGCGCTGGAGAATGGGCCGTTGGCCGGTGCCGGGCTGGATGTCTTCTGGCAGGAACCGCCCGACCCGCAGGATGTGCTGTTCCACCACAATGTGATCGCCACGCCGCACATTGGCGGCGTGACCGATATTTCACTGGAGGGCAATGTGGCGGGAGTGTGTGAGAACCTGCGGCGTCTGCGCGATGGTGAGGCGATTTTGAATCGCTGGTGAGGATGTTTGCGGGTCGGGCATGCCCGACCCCTACGATATCCGGCGCCCGATACTTACGAGGCGATAACCTCAATGCCGATATCTTCACCGGGCGCGGCATCGCTGATCAGGCCGTCGAACGCACTGAGATCGGCAATGCGAGCAGGCAGCACTTTGCCAAATTTGCTGCTGTCTGCCACCAGCAGGCGCGAACGCGCACGCTGTAATGCCAGATGTTTCATCGGCAATTCACTCAGGTTGTAGCAACTGGCACCCTGCCGGATATCGATGCCAGCGGCGGAAATAAAGGCTTTATCGGGACACAGGCTGTCCATCACTGACTGCGTGCCCAGCGGTGTGAAAATGGCGTTGTCTGGATGGAATTCTCCACCGCACAAGATCACCCGGCAGGCGGTTTTTTCTTTCAGGGCCAGAAAAGTGTTCATGGCGCAGCAAACCGCGGTAAACGGAAGGTCTTCGTCGATGGCATCGATGATCCACGGCACCGTGGTGCCGCAATCGAAATACACCGTCTCTTCCGGCTGGATCAACGCGGCGGCACGCTGCCCCAACAGACGTTTGCGATCGACATTCTGCTCCTGCTGATCGGAAACAAAATAATGGTTCTGATGACGCATCGGATCGCTGACGATATATCCCCCCAGCAGAACCACAACGCCCGGACCGCTACTCAGATCGCGACGAATGGTCATCTCAGACACGCCAAGCAGATGAGCCGCTTCTTTCAGATGGATTTTATCGGTGCGTTTCAGCGCCTGGGCCAGCTTATTGATACGCTCGTCGCGCCGGATTTCCATGAGTCTTTTTTCCATTATCGCGGAGAGAAATGAGGGTGAACGAAAACGATTGCCTGCTGCGTTTTACCTGTTTTGCAGTTTACCTTCAATAGGATAGTGCTGCAAACCCTGGGTCAGGCATGCCGGTTTCCGCAAGGAGTAGCCGCTATGCCTGACCAGTAGAAGAGTCAGATCGTTACCAGCCCGCGCACGCCGTCATTTTCCATCTCCCTTCCCAGGCCACGCTGGACGATCTCCCCCCGTGACATCACCAGATAATTGTCGGCCAGCCCGGCGGCGAAATCGTAAAACTGTTCGACCAGCAGGATCGCCATATCCCCGCGTGCGGCCAGCTGGCGGATCACCGCCCCGATCTCTTTGATCACCGAAGGCTGGATCCCTTCGGTGGGTTCATCGAGGATCAGCAGTTGCGGTTTACAGGCCAGCGCCCGGCCGATCGCCAGCTGTTGCTGCTGACCACCGGACAGATCGCCGCCGCGCCGCTGTTTCATCTGCCACAGAACCGGAAAGAGTTGCCAGATCTCCTCCGGCACCTGCGTGGCCTGGCTGCCTGAAAAGCGTGCCAGTCCCATCAGCAAATTCTCTTCCACCGTCAGACGCGGGAAGATCTCCCGACCCTGGGGCACATAGGCGATCCCGGCCTGCACCCGCTGGTGCGGTTTGCGCTGGTTGATCGTTTGCCCCTGCCAGTTGATGCTGCCAGATTTCGCCGGGATCAGCCCCATCAGGCATTTCAGCAACGTAGTTTTCCCCACGCCGTTACGCCCCAGCAGACAAGTGATCTCGCCGGGTTTGGTTTCAAATGACAGTCCACGCAGAATGTGGCTGCCGCCATAATATTGATGTAGTTCAGAGACCTGTAACATATTATCGCCCCAGATAGACTTCAATCACCTGATCGTTTGCCTGCACATCGCGCAGCGATCCTTCGGCCAGCACCTGGCCCTGATGCAGCACCGTCACATGGTCAGCAATGGTTTCAACAAAGCCCATATCGTGTTCCACCACCATCAGCGAATGTTTACCGGCAAGAGTGCGGAACAGTTCGGCGGTGTAGTCGGTTTCTGCATCGGTCATGCCAGCGGCTGGCTCATCCAGTAACAGCAGATGCGGGTCCTGCACCAGTAACATGCCAATCTCCAGAAACTGTTTCTGCCCGTGGGACAGCAGGCCCGCCGGGCGCTGGCGTTCACTGCCAAGGCGCAGCAGTTTCAACACCTCGGTAATGCGATCCTGTTGTTCACTGTTCAGTCTGGCACGCAGACTGGCCCAGACCGATTTATCGGTTTTTAAGGCAATTTCCAGATTTTCAAATACCGTCAGCGCTTCAAACACCGTCGGTTTCTGGAATTTACGCCCAATGCCGATGCGGGCGATTTCCACCGGGGAAAGGGTGGTCAGGTCGATGCTCTGGTCGTAGATCACCCGGCCATTATCCGGGCGGGTTTTGCCAGTGATCACATCCATCAGCGTGGTTTTCCCCGCGCCGTTCGGGCCGATCACGCAGCGCAGTTCGCCAACGCCAATCTGTAAGGAGAGGTCAGTCAGCGCTTTGAAACCGTCAAACGACACATTGATATTCTCCAGCTGTAACACCGGATCCGTCTGTTCACGGTGACGGTCGGCGCGGTGGGGCTGGGTAAACAGGTGCTCAGTCATGTTTCCTCCTGCGCAGCAGGCCAATCACGCCGCGCGGCAGGAACAGCGTGACGAGGATAAACATCAGGCCTAAGAAAAACAGCCAGTATTCGGGGAAGGCAACGGTGAACCAGCTTTTGGCGCCGTTAACGATCCCGGCACCGAGCAGCGGGCCAATCAGCGTGCCGCGCCCGCCAAGCGCGACCCAGATAGCCGCCTCAATCGAGTTAGTGGGCGACATTTCACCAGGGTTGATAATGCCCACCTGCGGCACATACAGCGCCCCGGCCAGCCCGCACAGCACGGCAGACAGCGTCCAGACAAACAGCTTAAATCCCCGGGGATCATAGCCGCAGAACATCAGGCGGTTTTCCGCATCGCGCACCGCCGTCAGCACCCGGCCAAATTTGCTGCGTGCCAGCAGCAGGCCCACCGCCAGACTGGCCGCCAGCAGCAGCACCGTGGCCATAAACAACCCAATGCGTGTGCCGGTCGCCGTCACCGGGAAGCCGAGCAGGGTGGTGAATCCGGTAAAGCCGTTGTTACCGCCAAAGCCGGTTTCATTGCGAAAGAACAGTAACATCCCGGCATAGGTCAGCGCCTGGGTCATAATCGAGAAGTAGACGCCTTTGATTTTTGAACGGAAGGCGAACCAGCCAAAGACCAGCGCCAGCAGGCCTGGCACCAGCACAATCAGGCACAGTGCCCAGGCGAAATGCTGCGTGCCTGCCCAGAACCATGGCATCTCGGTCCAGGACAGGAACGACATGAATGCAGGCAGCCCCTCACCGGAGGCCTGGCGCATCAGGTACATGCCCATGGCATAGCCGCCGAGAGCGAAGAACAGTCCGTGCCCGAGGGATAGCAGCCCGGCGTAGCCCCACACCAGGTCCAGCGCCACCGCCACAATGGCGTAGCAGAGGATTTTCCCCACCAGCGTCAGGGTGTAAGTCGACATAAATAGCGGGTGGTCGGCGGGCAGCAGCGCGAGGAACGGCAATAGCAGCAAGAGCAGCAGTACCACCGCACCCAGCGCGGTCGTCAGGCGCGGGGCTTTTCGTGCCAGGGTCAGCGTTATGGGTTGCGTCATCAGTCAATCACCCTCCCTTTAAAGGCGAACAGTCCCTGCGGTCGTTTCTGAATAAACAGCACGATCAACACCAGGATCAGGATCTTACCGAGCACCGCGCCGATCTGCGGCTCCAGCACTTTGTTCAGGATGCCGAGGCCGAGTGCGGCCACCACCGTGCCTGCCAACTGCCCAACGCCACCGGTCACCACCACCAGGAAGGAGTCGATGATGTAGCCCTGGCCCAGCTCCGGGCCGACATTGCCCAGCTGCGACAGCGCCACGCCGCCCAGCCCGGCAATGCCGGAACCGAGGCCAAACGCCAGCATGTCGACGCGCCCGGTAGGCACACCGCAGCAGTCGGCCATCGCCCGGTTTTGTGTCACCGCACGCACGTTCATGCCAAGGCGGGTTTTATTCAGCAGCAGCCAGGTGAGAACCAGCACGCCGATGACAAACAGGATCACCGCCAGGCGGTTGTACGGCAGCACGAGATTAGGCAGCACCTGCAAACCACCGGACAGCCACGGCGGGTTCGCCACTTCCAGGTTTTGCGCGCCAAACAGGATGCGCACCAGTTGGATCAGCATCAGGCTGATGCCCCAGGTGGCAAGCAGGGTTTCCAGCGGGCGGCCGTACAGATGGCGGATGATGGTGCGTTCCAGCGCCATGCCGATGGCGGCGGTGATAAAGAAGGCGGCCGGCAGGGCCAGCAGCGGATAAAAGGCCAGCCACTCCGGGGCGAAGCGCTGGAACAGGTTTTGCACAATCCAGGTGGCATAAGCGCCGATCATCAGCATTTCACCGTGGGCCATATTGATGACCCCCAGCAGGCCGTAGGTGATCGCCAGTCCAAGGGCGGCCAGCAGCAGCACCGAGCCCAGCGACAGGCCGGTAAAAGCCTGACCTAAAATATCGCCGGGCAGCAGGCGATAACGAATCTGTTTCAGGCTATCGGCTGCCGCCGCACGCACGCGGGCATCGGCTTCATTCTGGGGTTGCAGCAGGTGTTCCAGGCTGGCCTGCGTTTGCGGATCGCTGGTTTCTCCCAGCCGTTTTACCGCGTCCAGACGCACCAGCGGGTTAGGATCCGCCAGCTGTAATCCGGCAACAGCCTGGGCCAGCACCGCATGAACGGTAGCATCTTCCTCGGCGGCCAGACGCTGTTTCAGCAGCGGTAGCTGGTCGATATTGGCTTCATTCTGCAAGGCGCGCGCGGCGTGCAGGCGAATGGGGGTAATCGGGCTGACCAACTGGTGTGCGGCGAGCGCAGAGGTAATCATCACGCGCAGTCGGTTGTTCACAAATAATTTTTTGGTTGCCCCCACGGGCGCCGCGTTGCCTTCCAGCGGGACCAGTTGGTCTTTGGTTCGGGTAAAGGGCTGTTTGTGTTCATCCAGCACCACGTTTTCGCTGTGCAGCGCCTGCAATAAAGGCAGGCGGTTGGCATTCGGTGCGGCGGCCCACTGCTGTAAGAGTGTCAGTTGATCGCTGCGGCTGGCGGCGGCAAAGTCGGCGGCCGGGCCTGCCTGGGCCAGAAGCGGCAGGCTGAACAGCAGTAACACCAGGAATCGCATCATTATGGCTCCGGAGAAATAACGGGTCGGGCATGCCCGACCCCTACAACATTGTTAGGCGTAGGGGCCAGGCATGCCGACCCGTACAGCATTGTTCGGCGTAGGGGCCAGGCATGCCCGACCCGTACAACATTGTTCGGCGTAGGGGCCAGGCTGCCCGACCCGTACAACATTGTTCGGCGTAGGGGCCAGGCGTGCCCGACCCGTACAACATTGTTCGGCGTAGGGGCCAGACGTGCCGACCCGTACAGCATTGTTCGGCGTAGGGGCCAGGCATGCCTGGCCCTGGGGTTACACGGGATTAATTGCTGGTTTTCACCGGATGATCGGGCTTCTTGTCGTTGCCGGCGATATATGGGCTCCATGGCTGGGCACGCACCGGTTTGTCGGTCTGCCAGACGACGTTGAACTGACCGTTATCTTCGATTTCGCCAATCATTACCGGCTTGTGCAGATGGTGGTTGGTCTGGTCCATCGTCAGGGTAAAACCATCCGGCGCGGCAAAGGTCTGTCCGGCCATCGCTGCACGCACTTTATCCACATCGGTGGAGCCGGCTTTCTCTACCGCCTGCGCCCACATATGGATGCCGACATAGGTGGCTTCCATCGGGTCGTTGGTCACCACGGTATCGGCGTTCGGCAATTTGTGGGCTTTGGCATAGGCGCGATAAGCTGCCACGAACTTAGCATTGGTCGGGTTATCCACTGATTCGAAGTAGTTCCACGCCGCCAGGTTACCCACCAGCGGTTTGGTGTCGATGCCGCGCAACTCTTCTTCACCGACCGAGAAGGCCACTACCGGGACGTCGGTGGCTTTCAGCCCCTGGTTCGCCAGCTCTTTATAGAAAGGAACGTTGGAATCGCCGTTGATGGTTGAGACCACGGCCGTTTTGCCCCCGGCAGAGAATTTTTTGATATTAGAAACAATGGTCTGGTAATCGCTGTAGCCAAACGGCGTATAGACCTCTTCGATGTCGCTGTCTTTCACCCCTTTTGAGTGCAGGAAGGCGCGCAGGATCTTATTGGTGGTACGCGGATAGACATAGTCGGTGCCCAGCAGGAAGAAGCGTTTGGCGCTGCCGCCGTCTTCACTCATGAGGTATTCCACCGCCGGAATCGCCTGCTGATTTGGTGCTGCCCCGGTGTAGAAGACGTTTGGAGACATCTCCTCGCCTTCATACTGCACCGGGTAGAACAGCAGTCCGTTCAGCTCCTCGAAAACCGGCAGCACGGATTTACGCGAAACCGAGGTCCAGCAGCCAAATACCACGGCGGCTTTATCCTGAGTCAGCAGCTGACGGGCTTTTTCCGCAAACAGCGGCCAGTTGGAGGCCGGGTCAACCACCACTGGTTCCAGCTTTTTACCCAGCACGCCGCCTTTGGCATTGATCTCTTCAATGGTCATCAGTGCCACGTCTTTCAGTGGTGTTTCAGAAATCGCCATCGTACCGGACAGCGAATGCATGATGCCCACTTTGATGGTATCGGCGGCCTGAGCGCTCCAGGACAATCCCATGCTGACTACGGTGGCAGAAAGCGCGAAGGCCTTGAGCAGTGAACGTCTCTTCATCAGTAAACCCCTAAATGTATTGAAAGATTAGTTGGATGAAACGGTGTGTAACCTTGCCTGCTGGAGCATATGAATGGTGATTTTCCTGACTTCGGCGCGACTGACGGCAATATGGTCGGTCAGAATGCGCTGGGCCTCCTCACTGTGCTGATGCAATACCGCACGCAGAATGCGGGCGTGTTCGTTATAGGTCGCGCTGATCCGGTCTTCGCGGGTGAAGTCGAGACGGCGGATAATGCGGATTTTCTCGGTTAATTCGCTGTGGATGCGGGCGATTTCGCTGTTGCCTGCCGCGGCGACCAGGGCGATATGGAAGGCTTCATCGTGTAGCGAAACGGCTATGCCATCTTCCAGACGCGGCTCATCGATCCAGAAGCAGGTCAGGCGCGTCAGCAGTGCCGCACAATCATCTGCGGGCAGGCGACACAGGCGTTTGACTGCCTCGCACTCCAGCACGGTGCGCAGGTCATACAGCTCTTCGAAATATTCGAAGTCAAACTGACGCACCTGCCAGCCGCTGCGAAACCACACTTCGACATAGCCCTCACGCTCAAGACGAAACAGGGCCTGACGCACCGGGGTGCGGCTGACGTCCATACGTTCCGCGACTTCGCTTTCGCTGAAGCGGTCGCCCGGCATCAGACGAAAATCAAAGATGTCATTTTTTAGCTGGTGGTAGACGCGATCGGCCAGGGCTTCCGGCCGATCTTTGCTGCGTTTGCTGTCCATGTTTATTCCAGCCATAGCAGGGCATCGCCAGGGCTGACCGGGCGGCCTGGCTGGCAACCGATACGTTTGACGCGTCCTGCCTGTGGGGCGTTGATCGCCAGCTCCATTTTCATCGCCTCGACGATAATCAGCGGCTGACCGGCTTCCACCTCGTCACCGGGCTGCACCAGCACTTTCCAGATATTGCCGTTCATATCGGCGCTGACCTGCAACGCACCGTCATCCTCTTCGGGGGGCCGCAGCGTCTCTTCGCTGGTCAGCGGTGCACCTTCGTCTTCCTGCGCCCACAGCGCCACTTCGGCATCAAAGGCGCTGGCCTGCTTCTGGCGGAAGTCAGCGATAGAGGCTGCGTGATCGCTGAGGAACTGCGTATGTTCGGCAAAATCAAACACTGACTGCTCAATGCGAACGGTGGCGCGGCCTTCACGGAAGTCGTCACGCAGCACGTCCAGTTCGGCTTCGCTTACCGGGTAGAAACGCACCTGGTCAAAGAAGTGCAGCAGCCAGGGTTCGTTTGCCGCGAACTGGTCGTTTTTCAGGAATTTGTTCCAGATGGGCAGCGTACGCCCCACCAGTTGGTACCCGCCGGGGGAGTCCATGCCGTAAATGCACATGTACATGCCGCCAATGCCGACGGTACCTTCCGCGGTGAAGGTACGTGCCGGGTTGTATTTAGAACTGAGCAGGCGGTGGCGCGGGTCGATCGGCACTGCACAAGGCGCGCCGAGATAGACATCACCCAGACCGAGGATCAGGTAGCTGGCATCAAACAGCGTCTGGCTGACGGCTTCACGGCTGCTGAGTCCGTTAATGCGCTGGATAAAATCGACGTTATTCGGCAGCCAGGGGGCGCTGGTGCGCACGGTTTCGGCATAGCGTTCTACGGCACTGAGGGTGGCGCTGTCTTCAAAGGCCATCGGCAGGTGGACAATGCGCGATGGCACGGTCATGCGCGTGACATCGCCGAGATTCTTCTCCAGCTGTAGCAGCAGGGTCATCAGCTGTTTCTGGCTGAGGATCTGGCTGTCGTAGCGGATTTGCAGGGAGCGCACACCCGGTGACAGCTCCTCCACGCCCGGCTGGCCGCTCTCATGCAGGGCGGTCATCAGCAGGTGGACGCGCAGGCGCAGCGCCAGATCCAGCACGTTGTCGCCGTACTCCAGCAGGATGTAGTTATCCCCGGCTTGACGATAAATAGCGGTCGGCGTGGTGCTGGTGGCTTTGATGGCGGCCAGTACCGTTGCGGAACCGTGATCGGTTTCGGCCAGCGAAGGCACGGTAAATTCCGTGGTATGCAAGGCGTTGAGACGCGTCACGCTGTGCGTCTGCGCCTGTTCCAGCGCGTGGGCTTCTTCGAAGCTGATCGGATGAAAACGAATGCGGTCGCCGGGTTTCACCTGACCGACTTTCCACAGTTCCGCTTTGGCGATGGTCACCGGGCAGACGAACCCGCCGAGGCTGGGTCCATCGCGGGTGAGGATTACCGGGAAATCGCCGGTGAAATTAACGGCACCAATGGCGTATTCGCAATCATGGACGTTGGACGGGTGCAGCCCCGCTTCACCGCCGTTGGCGCGGGTCCAGCCGGGTTTTGGCCCTACGAGGCGTACGCCGAGGCGGTTAGAGTTGTAATGCACCTGCCACTCGCTGGCAAAAAATTCATCAATAGACTGTTGGGTAAAGAAATCCGGGGCACCGTGCGGGCCGTACAGCACGCCGATGCGCCATTCGTCAGCGTATACGGGCTGCGCGGCGACAGGTAAGGCAGCGGGTTCGCAGACCGGAGCAGGAGTGGTACAGGCGGCGAGTGCGGGCTGCGATATCGCCAGCATATCGGCCACGCGTAGGGTGCGCCCGGCGTGACCGCCAAACTGCCCCAGAGCGAAGGTGGAACGGCTGCCAAGGTATTCCGGTACGTCAAAACCGTTGCGTACCGCCAGATAGGTGCGGCAGCCCTGTTGGGCGCGGCCCAGCGTCAGGATCTGCCCGGCTTTCACTGCCAGCGGTTGCCAGTACGCCACCTCTTCGCCATCCAGTGTGGCCGGGCAGGCGGCTCCAGTCAGCGCGATCAGGGCATCGCTGTGAAAACGCAGGGTGGGCCCTTGCAGGGTAAATTCCAGCCCGGCGGCTTCTTCCGCGTTGCCGACAATGCGGTTAGCGAGGCGGAAGGCATAATCATCCATCGGACCGGACGGCGGTACGCCAATATCCCAGTAGCCGAGGCGGCCCGGATAATCCTGAATGCTGCTCCAGGTGCCGGGCTGGAGAACCTCCACCACCGGAGAAAGCGGGGTGAAGCTGTCGAGCAGTCGCGTCCACACCTGGCCGCTGCGGAATGCCTCAGTGGCGACAATCTGACGCAGGTAATCGAGGTTGGTGGCGATGCCGTGCAGACGGGTTTCATTTAGCGCCGTCTGCATTTTTTCCAGCGCATCCGCACGGTTTTTGCCCTGTACGATGAGCTTGGCGATCATCGGATCGTAGAATGCGGAGACTTCTGTGCCGGTGCTGATCCCACTGTCGATGCGCACGCCTTCCGGGAAACAGACTTCGGTCAGTACGCCAGGGCTGGGCTGGAAGTTTTTCAGCGGATCTTCGGCGTAAATACGCACTTCGATGGAGGCGCCCTGCGGTGCCTGTGCCATACGCGCCCAGTCCGGCTGCTCTCCGGCGGCGACCAGCAGCATACACTCCACCAGATCCAGCCCGGTGACGCACTCGGTAACCGGATGCTCCACCTGTAAACGGGTATTCACTTCGAGGAAGAAGAACTCATCGCGTGCGGCATCGTAGATATATTCCACGGTGCCCGCGCTGCGATAGTTGACCAGTTCACCGAGTTTCACCGCCGAGTCGAGCAGGGCGGTGCGGGTGGCGGCAGGGAGGTTCGGTGCCGGCGTCTCTTCCACCACTTTCTGATTGCGGCGTTGCAGTGAACAATCGCGCTCGCCGAGGGCCACGACCTTGCCCTGGCCATCGCCGAAGATTTGTACTTCTACATGGCGGGCCTGGTCGATACAGCGCTCCAGGAATACCCCGGCATCGCTGAAGAACTGTTCGCCGAGGCGGCGTACGCTCTCCCAGGCGGCGATCAGCGTGGCCTCGTCGGCACAGCGCGTCAGGCCGATCCCGCCCCCCCCGGCGGTGCTTTTCAGCATCACCGGGTAGCCGATTCGGCCTGCGGCGCTTAATGCCTCTTCCAGTGAATCCAGTAAGGGTGTGCCCGGTGTCATCGGCACGCCTGCGGCAGCGGCCAGTTCACGGGCGCGGTGCTTGAGGCCAAATTCACCGATTTGGTGTGCCGTTGGGCCGATAAAGACGATCCCGGCCGCTTCGCAGGCGGCGGCAAACGGCAGGCTTTCTGACAGGAAGCCGTAGCCTGGCCAGATGGCTTGCGCACCGCTCTCGCGGGCGGCGTTAAGGATCTTATCGATGACCAGGTAGCTGTCGCTGGCTTTATCGCCGCCGAGGGCGAGAGCGATATCAGCATCTTTGACATGCTGCGCGTTTTTGTCGGCATCGGAGTAAACCGCCACGCTGGTGATCCCCAGTCGTTTCAGAGTACGGATGGCGCGACAGGCGATTTCGCCCCGGTTAGCGATGAGTACGGTATTAAACATGTGAAGATACCTCGCGGGTCAGCCAGCGGCGCCAGCCGCCAAATTCGGTGATGTCGGTAGCCTGCGCCAGGGCGGCAGGTTCACAGATAAACCCTTTCACACTGCGACCGTCGGCCAGTTCCAGGGTGCCAATCCCCAGCGGGGCGGGGATCTCCGCCACGAACTCGCCAAAACGTGCCAGTGGGATATCCCACAGTTCGACGATGATGGCGGCGCCCGTCGCATCTCTAACCAGCCCCGGTTTGGCGGGGACGGTGTTAGCCAGCGCATACAGGCGATAGCTGGCGGCGGTCTGCGTCTCTTCTACCAGTACGGCATCGCGGCGCGTGAGCTGGTGGTTGAGCGGCATGCCGGTCAGGTGCGCACCGACCACCGCCACACGCACGTGCAGCGGTGAGGCGGGCAGGGAGGCGGGGACAGGCTGAGGTTTGCCGGTGGCACCAAGACTCAGGGCTTGCTGCTGTTGCCAGCGGGTGCCAAAGGTCGCCAGCGCACGGTCATACCAGGCCGGGGCGATCAGAGTGATCCCGGCAGGCAGGCCATCGGCGCGGAACGGGGCCGGAAGGGCCAGGGCGGCCAGGTCGGCGAGGTTAGTGAAGTTGGTGTAAGTGCCGAACTGCGAATTGTAACGCACCGGTTCCTGTTTCATTTCTTCCAGCGTATGAATGGTCGGAGAGGTGGGGACCACCAGCGCATCGAACTGGCTGAGGGTCTGCTGGATCTGGCGCGTCAGTTCGGCGCGCAGATATTCCGCTTTGTAAGCGTCCACGGCGCTGTAGTGGTTGCCACTGGCGACGATGCCATACACCACCGGGTCCATCTCTTCCGGGCGGCTCAGCATGTCACCCACGGCAACGGTACGCTCCGCGACCCAGGGACCGTAATAGAGCTGCTCAGCCAGCTGTGAGAACGGGGTAAAGTCGATGGGTTGTAAGCTGGCGCCTCCCGCAATCAGGTCGGTACAGGCCGCTTCCCAGGCCGCCTGTGCTTGTGTATCGCCAAAGAACGCCGGGCTGGCAGGGATGGCAAATCGTGGTGAGGTGGGCATCGCTGCCGGGGCGAGGCCCGGATTTGCGCGAGAGTAAGCATCCAGGCTGTCGTAGCCTGCGGCACAGTGTGCGACGAGGAAGGCATCTTCCACCGTCAGCGCAAACACGGAAATGGTGTCGTTCAGGCGACAGGCAGGGACAACGCCAGTGGCAGAGAGCCAGCCTTTGGTCGGCTTCAGGCCGACGATATTGTTAAATCCTGCCGGCACGCGACCGGAACCGGCGGTATCCGTGCCGAGGGCAAAGCAGACCAGGCCGCGAGCGGTGACGGAGGCAGAACCGGAGCTGGAGCCGCCGCTGACATACTCAGGATTAAAGGTGTTGCAGACCGCGCCGAACGGCGAGCGGGTGCCGACCAGCCCGGTGGCGTACTGGTCAAGGTTGGTTTTGCCAATAACAATCGCCCCTTTGCCCTTCAGGTTGGCGACAGCGACGGCATCGCTTTCGGCCGTATAGGTAAAGGCCGGGCAGGCTGCGCTGGTTGGCCAGCCCGCGATGTCAATATTGTCTTTTACCGCAAAGGGAACGCCAAACAGCGGCAGCAATGCCGGGTCCTGCTGCCAGGCGGCCAGTAACGGTTCCACCTGAGCACGCAGCTGGGCGGGCGTGGCGAGATACAGCCACGCATTATCGTCGGTGGAGAGATCCGCCAGCAGGGCGTCCAGCGTGGACAGTACGTCCTGCGGATGCTGCTGATAATGGTGCTGCCAGTCCTGTAACGTAAACCCTGTGGTAAAAGCCATAAGTTGAATTCCATCTGGTATACAAGATGGAATTCAATAGAGCAAACAGCGTGCCAGATTTTATTTTGTTGATTTTAAAGATGTTATGTAAAGAGGTGCACAGAGGGTGCACAATCAGCGAGCAGGGTTTGTACAATTGTGGGGCACGGAAGACAGGTCTGAGGCCAGTTTGAGCACGTCGGACCGGCAAAAGACGCATCCATGCGGGCCTCGACTCGCGCCATCCCTGGTGCGTGACGTCCGGCTTACCTCAAACTGGCCCCATCCCCTTCATGATGGTGGTTGCGGTGTGGGTATTCCGTAAATATTTGTTGAGTACATGGCATGAAGGGCTGCTCCTGGTTAGCATGAAGGGGGAATATTTCGCAGTTCAGGATAAGACGAGGCAATAACGTGGGGAAAGTCATGGTGGACAAGTGGCAGTGGTGGGTGGTGGCAGCCTGTTTAACAGCGGTAACCGGCAGTGCCCGTGCAGACTCATTGGATGAACAGCGTACCCGTTATCTGCAAATCAAGCAGGCGTGGGATAATAAACAGATGGATATCGTGGGGCAGTTGATGCCCACGCTGCGTGACTACCCACTCTATCCCTATCTGGAGTATCGCCAGCTTGCGCAGAGCCTGGATCAGGAAACCGGGCTGGCAGTGAAAGACTTTATCCAGCGTTATCCTACGCTGCCGCCGGTGCGCTCGCTCTCTTCGCGTTTTGTGAATGAGCTGGCCCGGCGTGAAGACTGGCGTGGGCTGCTGGTTTTCAGCCCTGACGCGCCGAAGCCGGTTGCGGCTCGCTGTAACTGGTATTACGCCAAATGGGCTACCGGCCAGGAGCAGGTGGCATGGGAAGGGGCGAAATCTATCTGGCTGACCGGAAGTTCCCTGCCGGGCACCTGCGATAAACTGTTCAGCGCCTGGCAAATGGCCGGACAGCAGAATCCGATTACCACGCTGGAACGTATACGTCTGGCGATGAAAGCGGGTAACACCAATCTGGTGAACTTCCTGGCGAAGCAACTCCCGCAGGATTACCAGACCATTGCCAATGCGGTGATGGATTTACAGAACAATCCCGGCACGGTAGAAAACTTTGCACGTAATGTCGGGGCAACCGACTTTACCCGCCAGGCCACGGCAATTGCCTTTGCCAGCCTGGCGCGCACGGATGTGGAACGCGCACGCCAGCTGATACCCACGCTGGTGCAGCTGCAAAAAATGGACGATCAGCAGACGCAGGAACTGAAAGATGCGGTTGCCTGGCGTCTGATGGGCAATGATACCACCAGTGAGCAGGCACGCTGGCGCGACGATGTGGTGATGCGCAGTGATTCAACCTCGCTGATTGAGCGCCGGGTGCGGATGGCGCTGGGGAACAACGATCGCCGGGGTATGAATACCTGGATTGCGCGTTTGCCGGTCGAAGACAAGGCAAAAGATGAGTGGCAGTACTGGCAGGCTGACCTGCTGATGGAGCAGGGGCGCAAAGAAGAGGCGGAAGGCATTCTGCGTAAGTTGATGCGTGAGCGTGGCTTCTATCCAATGGTTGCCGCCCAGAAACTGGGGGTGGAGTATCCGTTGCAGGTCGACAAAGCCCCGGCGGTGGACGGCAGCCTGACCCGCGGCCCTGAAATTGCCCGTGTTCGCGAACTGATGTACTGGGGAATGGATAATCTGGCGCGCAGCGAATGGAGCTATCTGGTGTCCAGCCGCACCACTTCGCAGCAGCAGATGCTGGCCAGCTACGCACGTCAGCAAAACTGGTGGGATCTCAGCGTGCAGGCAACGATTACCGGTAAACTGTGGAACAGTTTGCAGGAGCGCTTCCCACTGGCGTGGCAGCCGCAGTTTGAACGCAATATCAGCGGTAAGAGCATCCCGATCAGCTATGCGATGGCGATTGCCCGGCAGGAGAGTGCGTGGAACCCGAAAGCACGCTCCCCGGTTGGCGCATCCGGTCTGATGCAGGTGATGCCGGCCACGGCACAGCATACTGTGACCAAATTCAGCATCCCGGGCTACAGCAACAGCAGCCAGCTGCTGGATGCAGAAACCAATATCCAGATTGGTACGCAGTATCTGGAGTCGGTATACCAACAGTTCGGTCAGAACCGCATTTTTGCCTCGGCTGCGTATAATGCCGGGCCGTCGCGCGTGCGCACCTGGCAGGGTAACAGCGCAGGGAAACTGGATGCGGTGGCGTTTATCGAAACCATTCCCTTCTCGGAAACCCGCGGCTATGTGAAGAACGTACTGGCTTATGATGCCTACTACCGCTACTTCCTTAACCAGTCGGATAAACTGTTTGCCGACAGCGAGTGGCAGCAGCGTTATTGATTGCGTGTCATCGCCGGAATACGTGAAGAGACAGCCAACACCGCTGTGGCTTCTCGTATGACGGCGATGATGATATGCTACTGTACTAGTTAAATAGTATGGCGGAATATCATGACCAACCCAACTCCTGTTCCCATCACGACTGACCCGGCGAGCGAAGACTGGCTGCGTTTTGTCACGCTGCTGCAACGTGCCTATCAGGGCGAACTGCACCTTCCGCTATTACAATTGATGCTGACGCCGGACGAGCGTGAGGCGTTGGGTACCCGACTGCGTATTGTTGAAGAGTTGATGCGCGGGACAATGAGCCAGCGGGAGCTGAAAAACGAGTTGGGAGCCGGGATTGCGACGATTACGCGGGGGTCAAACAGCCTGAAAAGTGCGCCTCCTGCCCTGAAAACATGGCTGGAGACACAGCTTCTCAGTGGATCAGATAAGGTCTGAGCTCTCTTCGTCGTCTTTGCGCTGATAGATGTCGTTATGAAACGGGCACAGTGCGAGGATGAGCGCCTGGTGATAAACGCTGGTACGCGTCAGTCGACCGGCAGTAAAAGCACCAATTGCACCGCCTTTATGTTTGATATCGTTAACGCCGGTCAGGCGGGCCATCTCTTCGCCCAGTTCACGTCCGGCATGGATACCTTTCATCACGATGGCAGGCAGAGTGAAGCTGGCAGAACGCGATTCGCCGCGTAGTTTGTGATTCTCCACCACCATCCATGCGAAGGCAGTGTTATCTTCAATACCGGCTTCAATGGCCACCCAAAAATTGGCTTCCGGTCTGACCTGGCGAGCATTCATCACGCGCTGACGTGCGCCAGTTCGCGTTTCTGTGTTTGTGATCGGTTGTGCAGCAACGCCGCTGTCGACCTCGACACCCTCAATATGGCAGGATCCTTCCCCGAAGATATCGCTGAACGCTTGAGAAATTGCCTTAATTTTGGCTGGATTGATGGTAGCAGCGACAACATGGTACATAATTGTTTGAACCCTCTACGCAAATTTGTCGCAGTATAACGGAAAATCGCATGTTACAGGTCTATCTTGTTCGCCACGGAGAAACGCTATGGAATGCGGCACGTCGCATTCAGGGGCAGTCAGACAGCGCGCTGACTGAGAAAGGAGAGCAGCAGGCTCATCAGGTAGGAGATCGCGTCAAAAAGCTGGGCATTACCCATGTCATTGCCAGCGATCTGGGCCGTACCCGCCGTACCGCCGAGATCATTGCCGATGCCTGTGGTTGTTCGGTCGTGCTGGACTCTCGTTTGCGTGAATTGAATATGGGGGTGCTGGAAGAGCGCCTGCTGGATTCACTGAATGCTGAAGAAGAGGGCTGGCGTAAGACGCTGGTGGATGGCACGGAGAACGGCCGCATCCCGCAGGGTGAGTCTATGAGTGAAATGGCGCAGCGCATGCATCAGGCGCTGGATGCATGCCTGGCATTGCCTGAGGGTAGCCGTCCACTGATTGTCAGCCACGGGATGGCGTTGGGGGTACTGCTCAGTACGATCCTGGGTTTACCGGCGAATGCGGAACGCCGCCTGCGCTTGCGTAATTGCTCAATTTCCCGCGTGGATCACCAACACAGCGCCTGGCTGGCTTCTGGCTGGGTGGTGGAGACTGCAGGCGATATTGCGCATCTGGAGGATACTTCCCTCGACGAACTGCAGCGCTAACCCTGAAAAAGGGCCGATATTCTCGGCCCTTTTTGTATCATCTGCTGACTACGACTGGCGTCGTATCGGGATCAGATATTCACAATGGATGTCGACCGGTGGCTCTGGACGTTTCTTACCGCCGTGGGTATAGAAACGCTCAATGTCATGACCGTGACGACGTGTCAGATTCAGTGTTGGCATACAGGTGCCGTAAATCTGTAAGACAAAGTTCTGAAGTCCGTTACGCGGCCCTTCATAGGTGAACTGCACATAATCGCCTCCTTCCAGCACGACCGTCTGCGTTGAATGCAACTGGCTGGAAATGGACTCAGCGGTGACCGCTGTGGTGTAAAGAATCTCCTGCTCATCGTCTTTTTCCATGCTGGGGCGCGACTGGTGCAGACCATACAGCACTGGCGGAACGGTATCCGTCTCCGTCAGGAACTGGCGCCAGAAATGCATACGCATCTCATCACGGAAGCGTGAAATCTGCTCCAGTGTGCAGGTATAAGATTGGGTTTGCCCAATCAGCACGATTTCCGGCAGACTTACCCAGGTCGGTTCGGGTAATCTGACGTCGTCGAGGCGAATCGGTGGGCGCAGCCCATAGGCATTCCAGTCTGATGACCGGCGATACCAGGCTGGCGTCTGGGCAAATTGTTTCTTAAAGGCTCTGGTGAAAGTTTGTTGAGAGTCAAAACGATACTGCAAAGCAATATCGAGAATCGGGCGACTCGTCAAACGTAATGCTACGGCAGCTTTCGACAGACGGCGGGCGCGAATATAAGCGCCAATCGCATGACTTGTGACGTCTTTGAACATTCTTTGCAAATGCCATTTTGAATAACCTGCCTTCGCCGCGACATTATCCAGTGATAAAGGTTGGTCCAGGTGGCTCTCCAGCCAGACAAGCAAATCTCGAATGATACCGGCTTGGTCCATAAATCGTCCTCATGTTACTCATAATTGGTGCAAGGTAAGCAAAGTCGACGAATAGTAGCATTAATTGCTAATTGTTAGGTTGTAACTGAAAAATGTACCCATATCCGCGCTGATTTAAACAACATCGCGTGATAAATCGTAAAGGCATGAACTGTTGCTCATGTACCTTACAATGTCATCTATTTTCTTTGAAATGGTCACGTCATGACAATTAAAAAAGTGTTAATAGTCACTTCAATAGCGCTCTGCTCCGGCACGCTTCAGGCAGAACAGGTCGGTTCTGTAGATACTGTCTTTAAGATGTTCGGTCCCGATCATAAGATCGTGGTGGAAGCATTTGACGATCCGGACGTGAAAAATGTCACCTGTTATTTGAGCCGGGCGAAAACGGGAGGAATCAAAGGGGGCTTAGGTTTGGCAGAAGATACCTCGGATGCCGCTATTTCGTGTCAGCAGGTGGGGCCGGTAGAACTCAGTGAGAAAATTAAGCAGGGTAAAGCCGAAGGGGAAGTGGTGTTTCGTAAACGGACATCGCTGGTGTTCAAGAAACTCCAGGTGGTACGTTTCTACGACAAAAATCGTAATGCGTTAATTTATTTGAGCTATTCCGATAAGGTCGTCGATGGTTCGCCGAAAAATGCGCTGAGTGCGGTGCCGATAATCCCCTGGGGCAAGGGATAATAAGTTGGGGCGAGGCATACCTCGCCCTCAAAACTTAATCCTGCAGATCGCCGCAGAAGCGGTAACCTTCGCCGTGGATCGTGGCGATGATTTCTGGTGTATCCGGTGTGGATTCAAAATGCTTACGGATGCGGCGAATGGTCACGTCGACGGTGCGATCGTGTGGCTTCAGTTCACGTCCGGTCATTTTTTTCAGCAAATCAGCACGGGTCTGAATCTTGCCTGGATTCTCACAGAAGTGCAGCATGGCGCGGAATTCGCTGCGCGGCAGCTTATACTGTTCGCCCTGCGGGCTGACCAGTGAACGACTGTTGATGTCCAGTTCCCAGCCGTTAAAGCGGTAGGATTCAACCAGCTTACGCTCTTCGCTGACCGCGGCCAGATTCATGGTGCGGGACAGCAGATTGCGTGCGCGAATGGTCAGCTCACGCGGATTAAACGGTTTGGTTATGTAGTCATCGGCGCCGATTTCAAGACCGAGGATCTTATCGACCTCGTTATCACGGCCGGTGAGGAACATCAGTGCCACGTTTGCCTGCTCACGCAGTTCACGTGCCAGTAACAGGCCATTTTTGCCTGGCAGATTGATGTCCATAATGACCAGATTGACGTCATTTTCCGTCAGTATCTGGTGCATTTCAGCGCCGTCTGTAGCTTCATAAACCATGTAGCCTTCGGCTTCAAAAATACTTTTGAGCGTATTACGAGTAACTAATTCGTCTTCAACGATAAGTATGTGCGGGGTCTGCATGTGTTCGCTACCTAAAATTGCCAACAAAATCGAAAACAGGACATACGGCTGTTGGCGCTGGCTACACCTGGTGTTAAGAGCCAGTAGCAAAACAACAGCAGTACAGAATGATGTTCTTGATACACAATCCATGTACCGTCAACAACGCGGCCAACCCTTAATGATTTTTGGGTTTTGCGCAGCCATTAGGATGTATCCTGCATGCCCCGGCAGTGCCAAAACGGCGTATATCCTAACTGTATTAACAGCAACATAACAGCACAGGCAACAACCATCACGCAATAAAACAACGCTTAGTTGACTTATATCAAACCAATTGTAGCACGTTAACACTTTTGTGAAAAACTCTTCCCAGATTGGCAGGTTAGCTCACAAATACCTCCTAAAAAGCGCTATTTAATGCAGAGGGTTAACAGTCGGGTTACGGCACACATTAATAAATGTTAATTAGTTGATAATATGGGTGTTATTGTAATGAAGCCTGCTTTTCGGTGGGTTATCAAGAAAAAATAGGTTTATCATTCGATTACGGCGATTTAAATCAACCCACCAGGGTGTTGATAATATGTTAAATATTGCCGGATGTTTTTTCCACTGTGGGGAAGGCATCATCAACATTGTGAATTTCTCTCTCTATATGAAGGTGGTTATGCGTTTTCCTTTTATCCTTGTCTCTCCTGCGCGTGCTGAAAATGTCGGTGCGGCGGCCCGTGCCATGAAAACCATGGGATTTAGCGAACTGCGTATTGTTGACAGCCAGGCGCACCTTGATCCGGCAGCGAGACGCGTTGCACACGGGGCGGGTGACATTCTGGATAATGCCAGCCACTGGGCATCACTTGAGGCAGCATTAGCCGATATTGATTTTAGTATTGCCACCACGGCACGTTCTCGCGCGAAATTCCGTTACTATGCCACGCCGCAGGAGGTGCAGCAGGTACTGGAAGAGAAGCAACGCTGGACAGGCAGTGTGGCGATGATCTTTGGGCGCGAAGACAGCGGCTTAACGAATGAAGAACTGGCGCAGGCCGATTTGTTGACGGGGATTCCGATGGCGGGTGATTATCCGTCGCTGAACCTGGGGCAGGCGGTGATGGTCTATTGCTATCAACTCTCGGCATTGCGCCAGGTGAGCGCGCAGACGGAACCTGCTGCGGACGTTGAACAACTTGCGGCGCTCCGCCTGCGTGCGCAATTTTTGTTGCAGCGGCTGGACGTCGCCGGGGATGAAAAGCTGGCAGACTGGTTGCAGCAACGTATCGGTTTGCTTCAGCAGCGAGATACCGCCATGTTGCATCGACTGCTGCATGACATAGAAAAAAAGCTGTAGAGAAAAACGCTGGATGAAGCATGAAAAATGGTGTGATTTACTGCCATTTTTTCATAGCGTAACAGAACAGATCGGCAAGGAAGACGAAAAGGGTCTGACGACATCGCCGGGAAAAAGAGGCCATTCGATAAAAAAATTGACTTGGCTGGCACTTTGCTTTAATTCTGAAAGCCGACAGATTTAACAGACAGATAAAAGATAAATCTCAATGCGTAAAAACAGCCTGATTACCACAATCATTATTACCACCACCATTACCACAGGTAACGGTGCGGGCTGACGCATACAGGAAAAATCAAAAAAAAGCCCGCACCTCAACAGTGCGGGCTTTTTTTTCGGCAAAAATTCAGGAGAGCTTGAACATGCGAGTGCTGAAATTCGGTGGAACCTCGGTAGCCAATGCGGAACGTTTTCTGCGTGTGGCTGACATTCTGGAAAGTAATGCAAAGCAGGGACAGGTTGCTACCGTATTGTCCGCGCCAGCGAAGATTACCAATCACCTGGTGGCGATGATTGAAAAAACCATCAGCGGGCAGGATGCATTGCCTAACATCAGTGACGCTGAGCGAATCTTCGCCGAGCTGTTGCAGGGGCTGGCTGAAGCACAGCCTGGCTTTGCTTTTGACAAGCTTAAAGGCGTCGTTGATGAGGAGTTCGCTCAACTGAAGCAGGTATTGCACGGTATTGCACTACTGGGGCAGTGCCCGGATAGCGTCAATGCCGCCATCATTTGCCGGGGGGAAAAGCTCTCTATCGCCATTATGGAAGGGCTGCTCCAGGCACGCGGCTATGGCGTCAGCGTGATCAACCCGGTGGAACAGCTACTGGCCGTAGGTCATTATCTCGAATCCACTGTCGATATTCCTGAGTCTACTCGCCGCATTGCCGCCAGCCAGATTCCCGCAGACAACATGGTGCTGATGGCAGGCTTCACCGCCGGCAACGAACGGGGTGAGCTGGTGGTGTTGGGCCGTAATGGTTCCGACTACTCAGCGGCCGTGCTGGCTGCCTGCCTGCGCGCTGATTGTTGTGAAATCTGGACTGACGTCGATGGCGTATATACCTGCGACCCGCGCCAGGTGCCGGACGCGCGACTGCTGAAGTCGATGTCCTATCAGGAAGCGATGGAGCTTTCTTACTTCGGCGCCAAAGTGCTTCATCCGCGTACCATTGCCCCGATTGCCCAGTTCCAAATCCCTTGCCTGATTAAAAATACCGCCAACCCGCAAGCACCCGGCACCCTGATTGGTGGCGATGGCAGCGATGAGGACAACCCGGTGAAAGGCATCACCAACCTGAATAATATGGCGATGTTTAACGTCTCTGGCCCGGGAATGAAAGGCATGGTGGGCATGGCCGCCCGCGTGTTTGCGGCCATGTCACGCAGCGGTATCTCTGTCGTGCTGATCACCCAGTCCTCTTCGGAATACAGCATCAGCTTCTGTGTGTCACAGAACGATCTGGCCCGTGCGCGCCGCGTGCTGGAAGATGAATTCCATCTGGAATTGAAAGACGGCCTGCTGGAGCCGCTGGACGTGATGGAGCATCTGGCTGTGATCTCCGTCGTGGGTGACGGCATGCGCACATTGCGTGGTATCTCTGCGAAATTCTTCTCTGCACTGGCGCGCGCTAACATCAATATTGTGGCGATTGCCCAAGGGTCGTCCGAACGTTCGATCTCTGTGGTGGTGGATAACGATGAAGCGACCACCGGCGTGCGCGTGGTACATCAGATGCTGTTTGCCACTGACCAGGTGATCGAAGTTTTTGTCATCGGTGTTGGTGGCGTGGGGGCGGCATTGATCGAGCAGTTGCATCGTCAGCAAACCTGGCTGAAGAACAAACATATTGATCTGCGGGTATGCGGCATTGCCAACTCGCGCGCATTGCTGACCAACGTCCACGGCATTCCGCTGGGCAACTGGCAGGATCAGCTAAAAGCTGCGAAAGAGCCGTTTGATCTGGGTCGTCTGAATCGTCTGGTGAAAGAGTATCATCTGCTGAACCCGGTGATCGTTGACTGTACGTCAAGCCAGCAGGTCGCCGATCAATATGCCGATTTCCTGGCTGACGGTTTCCACGTTGTGACGCCGAACAAAAAGGCCAATACCTCGTCGTACAACTATTACCAGCAAATGCGTGCCGCCGCGGCGAAATCGCGTCGTAAGTTCCTCTACGATACCAACGTTGGGGCCGGTTTACCGGTGATCGAGAACTTGCAAAATCTGCTTAACGCCGGCGATGAGCTGATTAGCTTCTCCGGTATTCTGTCCGGTTCACTGTCGTTTATCTTCGGCAAACTGGATGAGGGGGTGTCACTGTCCGATGCCACCCACATGGCGCGTGAGATGGGCTTTACCGAGCCGGATCCGCGTGAAGACCTTTCCGGGCTGGACGTGGCACGTAAGCTGCTGATCCTGGCGCGTGAAGCGGGCTATCAGCTGGAGCTGAGCGATATTGACATCGAAGCCGTATTGCCACCAGAGCTGACGGCGATTGCGGATGTGGAAACGTTTATGGCACGCCTGCCGGAACTGGATGCGGAGTTTGCCGCGCGTGTTGCCAGCGCCCGTGAGGCGGGTAAAGTATTACGCTTCGTGGGAGCGATTGAAGAGGGCGGGGCGTGTAAAGTGAAAATCGATGCCGTTGACGGTAACGATCCGCTGTATAAAGTGAAAAATGGTGAGAATGCGCTGGCGTTCTACAGCCGCTATTACCAGCCGATTCCGCTGGTGTTGCGCGGTTACGGTGCCGGTAATGATGTGACCGCGGCGGGCGTGTTTGCCGATCTGTTACGTACTCTGTCGTGGAAGTTGGGAGTTTAATCATGGTTAAAATTCATGCCCCTGCCTCAATTGGCAACGTCAGCGTTGGCTTTGACGTCCTGGGGGCTGCGGTGTCGCCGGTTGATGGCACCCTGCTGGGCGACTGCGTGACCGTGGAAGCCGCCGACGAATTTAGTCTGCACAATGAAGGCAGTTTTGTTAGCAAGTTGCCGGCAAACCCACAGGATAATATCGTTTATCAGTGCTGGGACCGTTTCTGCGAAGCGATTGGCAAGCGCGTGCCGGTGAAGATGACACTGGAAAAAAATATGCCGATTGGCTCCGGCCTCGGTTCCAGCGCTTGCTCGGTGGTGGCTGGTTTGATGGCGATGAACGAACACTGCGGTAAACCGCTGAATGATACGCAGCTGCTGGCGTTGATGGGCGAGTTGGAAGGGCGGATTTCCGGCAGCGTACATTATGACAATGTGGCCCCTTGCTTCCTGGGCGGCATGCAGTTGATGCTGGAAGAGAACGGCATTATCAGCCAGGAAGTGCCAGGCTTTGATGACTGGTTATGGGTGATGGCTTACCCGGGAATTAAAGTGTCCACCGCCGAAGCCCGTGCGATCCTGCCTGCGCAGTATCGTAAAGAGGACATTATCCGGCACGGTCGCTATCTCGGCGGCTTTATTCACGCCTGCCACACGCAGCAGCCCTTGCTGGCCGCCAAACTGATGCAGGATGTGATTGCGGAACCGTACCGCACCAAATTGTTACCGGGCTTCAGTGAAGCCCGTCAGGCCGCTGCGGATATCGGCGCACTGGCCTGCGGTATTTCTGGCTCTGGCCCAACGCTGTTTGCAGTGTGCAATCAGCTGGATACCGCACAACGTATGGCAGACTGGCTCCGCCAGCACTATCTGCAAAATGATGAAGGCTTCGTCCATATTTGCCGTTTAGACACGGCAGGCGCACGCAAACTGGGATAACGCATGAAACTCTATAATCTTAAGGATCACAATGAGCAGGTCAGCTTCGCCCAGGCGGTGAAGCAGGGGCTGGGTAAACAGCAAGGCCTGTTCTTTCCACTGGAATTACCTGAATTCGAACTGACTGACATCGATGCGATGTTGGAAATGGATTTCGTGACCCGCAGCAGCAAAATCCTGTCGGCTTTTATCGGCGATGAGATCGACGCTCATCAGCTGCATGAGCGCCTGAAAACGGCATTCACCTTCCCGGCACCGGTCGTAGACGTCACTGACGATATTGCCGCGCTGGAGCTGTTCCACGGCCCGACGCTGGCGTTCAAAGACTTCGGCGGTCGTTTTATGGCGCAGATGCTCTCTTATGTCAGCGGTGCGGATGAGAAAATCACCATTCTGACGGCAACCTCGGGTGATACCGGCGCTGCTGTGGCTCATGCCTTCTACGGTATGGAAAACGTGCGTGTGGTGATCCTCTATCCTCAAGGCAAAATCAGCCCGTTACAGGAAAAGCTGTTCTGCACCCTGGGCGGCAATATTCAGACCATCGCGATTGACGGCGATTTCGATGCCTGTCAGTCACTGGTTAAGCAGGCATTTGACGATGAAGAGCTGAAGAAGGCCATTGGCCTCAACTCCGCAAACTCCATCAACATTAGCCGTCTGCTGGCGCAGATTTGTTACTACTTTGAAGCCGTGGCGCAACTGCCTCAGGAAAAACGTAATCAGCTGGTGATCTCTGTGCCAAGCGGTAACTTTGGCGACCTGACAGCTGGTCTGCTGGCGAAGTCACTTGGCCTGCCAGTGAAACGTTTTATTGCTGCCACTAATGCCAATGACACCGTGCCGCGCTTCCTCGTCAATGGTGAATGGGCGCCGAACGTGACCGTTGCCACCTTGTCGAATGCGATGGATGTCAGCCAGCCCAATAACTGGCCGCGAGTGGAAGAGATCTTCCGTCGCAAAATCTGGCGCTTGCAGGATCTGGGTTACGGTGCCGTTGATGACGAAACCACCAAAGCCACTATGCGCGAGCTGGCCGACCTTGGCTATCTGTCTGAGCCTCATGCGGCGATTGCTTATCGCCTGCTGCGCGATCAGCTTCAGGACGGCGAGTTTGGTCTGTTCCTGGGGACGGCGCATCCAGCGAAATTTAAAGAGAGCGTGGAAGCGATCCTTGATCAGAAGCTGCCTTTACCGGAAGCGCTGGCCGAGCGCGCGGATCTGCCGCTGTTGTCGCACAACATGAAAGGTGAGTTTGCGGATCTGCGTGAGTTCTTACTGAAGAAATAATTCGATACGCAGGGGCGAGGCATGCCTCGCCCTGGGTCAGGCGTGCCTGACCCTACTCGTGACGTTTAAACACCAGCTCATTCCCTTTGCTCGCATCCGCGTCAAAGGCATATCCGTCCACATCAAACTTCTTCAGCTGTTCAGGCTGGGTCAGCTCATTTTCAATGATGTAACGGCTCATCAGTCCTCGTGCCTTTTTGGCATAGAAGCTGATCACTTTAAACTTGCCGTTCTTCTCATCGAGGAACACGGGTTTGACGATCTCAGCGTTCAGCAGCTTCGGCTTCACGGCTTTGAAGTATTCATCGGATGCGAGGTTAATCAGCACCGAATCCCCTTGCTCTGCCAGTGCGGCATTCAGCGCATGAGTCAGCTTATCGCCCCAGAAGCTGTAGAGGTCTTTGCCTAGCGGGTTGGCCAGTTTAATCCCCATTTCCAGACGATAAGCCTGCATCAGGTCCAGCGGGCGCAACAGGCCATACAGGCCGGAGAGCATACGCAGATGCTGCTGGGCAAAATCAAATGCGGCTTCGCTAAAGGTTTCTGCCTGTAATCCGGTATACACGTCACCTTTGAAGGCAAGGATCGCCTGGCGGGCATTGTCCGGGGTGAAGTCAGGCTGCCAGTCATTAAAGCGTTCAGCGTTCAGTACGGCCAGTTTGTCACTGATATGCATCAGCGAGCTGATCTCAGCCGGAGAGAGTTGACGCGCCACGGCGATCAGCTTCTGCGACTCGTCCAACAGCATGGGCTGGGTATAACGTTTTGTCGCCAGCGGGCTTTCAAAGTCCAGCGTCTTCGCCGGAGAAATTACCATTAACATGCTCGCGTCCTTGTATTTCATTATCGGAAAAAGAATCTGCGCCTACTGTAGCAAAAAAGTGAGGTCGGGTGACGAATCGCTGCCATTGGTGACTGATGACGACCGGACAATCCCTAGAGAAAAAAGGGCTTTATGACGGCAGTTTTATCCGGTTGTGGCGTGATGATTTACGCCCCTTGCATGGTGAGGTACGCGTGCTATCATCCGGGGCAGACATTTTCAACACCCTGACAAATCAACTTTGATGAGAATGACAACTATGACGGACAAATTATCCTCCCTGCGTCAAGTCACTACCGTTGTTGCTGATACTGGCGACATCGCAGCGATGAAACTCTACAAACCGCAAGATGCAACCACCAACCCTTCTCTGATCCTTAGCGCTGCACAGATTCCTGAATACCGTAAGCTGATCGACGAAGCGGTGGTATGGGCGCGTGAGCAGACCAGCAACAAAGAAGAGCAGGTGTCTTACGCTGCCGATAAGTTGGCTGTGAACATCGGCCTGGAAATTCTGAAACTGGTCCCTGGCCGTATCTCTACCGAAGTGGATGCCCGCCTGTCTTACGACACCGAAGGCAGCATCGCGAAAGCACGTAGCCTGATCAAACTGTATAACGATGCCGGTATCAGCAACGACCGCATCCTGATCAAACTGGCCTCCACCTGGCAGGGTATCCGTGCTGCAGAACAGCTGGAAAAAGAAGGCATCAACTGTAACCTGACGCTGCTGTTCTCCTTCGCGCAGGCGCGTTCTTGTGCAGAAGCGGGTGTGTTCCTGATTTCTCCGTTTGTAGGCCGTATCCTCGACTGGTACAAAGCCAACACCGATAAGAAAGAATATGCGCCTAACGAAGATCCAGGCGTGGTGTCGGTGACCGAGATTTACGAATACTACAAACAGCACGGTTATGAGACTGTGGTGATGGGTGCGAGCTTCCGTAACGTTGGCGAGATCATTGAGCTGGCGGGTTGCGATCGTCTGACCATCTCTCCAGGCCTGCTGAAAGAGCTGGCTGAGACTGAAGGCAGCGTTGAGCGTAAGCTGGCCTACAGCGGTGAAGTTAAAGCCCGTCCGGCTAAAATGACCGAATCTGAGTTCCTGTGGCAGCACAACCAGGATCCAATGGCAGTACAGAAACTGGCTGAAGGCATCCGTAACTTTGCCATCGACCAGGGCAAACTCGATAAGATGATTGCCGATCTGCTGTAATTGATCGCGTGGCCGGGAAACCGGCCACTGTTTTTGTTTTTGCTATACAGGGTTCTTTATTCAGCTAATGGTTCCAGCTTGAGAAGATGATTTTTTGCTTTTTCAACAAGATGTAAAAACTCACCATAGTTGAACTCAAGAATATCATTATTATTGGGGTAGATAATAATATTTACGGATTTCTTGTCCTCAGATAATGAGATTTCTCCCCACTGAATGCTATTGAATGATAATTCAGCATACAGATCATCCCTATCCATAGAACTACCTACACTGTACTCTAAGATTGTCTTTTCCTCGTTTTCAGATTGTTATCTCTCTAACTCACTTAGAAGTTCCGCCATTTTATCACTTAACGTCTTCATTTCTTTTGATAGATGATAACGTTATCCGATGCGGAGCCTGACGCCGTAAACCATTTTTCCCTGTGCTTTCAATTAGTCACAGCTCATTTTTCCTGATGCCCTTCCGGGGCGACAACTTTTTTCCCGGACGCGCCTTTTTCTCCCGTACACGCTACCGCCCTGGTTAATATCACCGCGAACAGCAACCTGCACAGCGCTTTTCTTAACATTATCTTCGCGCTTTCCCTGCGCCAGCTCTGCCCGAAGCTCTCGGCGCGTAAGCAGCGCGAACTGCTGGGGGGATTCAGGTGATGGCGAAGCCGCAGAAGCGAACTGCGGGTTGACCGTTAAAGTAAAAATCCCAGCCACTGAGGGCTGGGACTTTCTTTTAATTATTAATATAGTTAGTTATTATTTTATTTATTTCATGTCGAAGTTGATCTTCATTAAATTCGTACTCTTCACGATCATTATCTGGGTTATACATATCAGTGATGCAAAATACGCTGGATAATAATTCGCTTAAGTTATCATCATCTTGCACAAGTAAATTAGTATCACGTTCTATCTTCCACTTAGTCATATAAGAGTCTGCAAAGACATCAGCAGTTATATCCATAGAGATAAAACTATCAATGTAGTTCTTAAGTAATTGGCTCATCTTAACGTCCCGTTATTCATGAAGTTTTCATACTGTTTTGTTTGGGGAGCAAGTTTCCACCCGCTTACAAAATTACCTGTTTTATCAACCACGACTACGTTATTAGTTTTCGGATTAAAGAACACTTTCGATCCTGGAACTAACAAGTATGTTCCGTGTTCATAAGTTTTTGTATTATCTAAGTGTAACTTGATAGCTGTTTGATATTCAATGATGGTATCACCGTTTTTCTTCGTAGTTACCACGCCGAAATCAGAGGCATGTTTAAACTTCTTATCTAACTGTTTGGCACTAAAAGCGACACTATCAGAGACAATAACGGTTTCAATATTTGGAATTTTCTTACCCGGAATAAGGATGCCAGCCTTGCGGGCTTTGTCACCACTCAGGGAGTTATTCTCAACTAAAGAGCTGCTTAATTCCCCTCGTGTTAGTGGGTTACGGGCCGTTTTAGCGAAAAGGACCGCCGCAGCTGCAATCATTGAACCTGACGTTTTTTCGTTCAGTATCTGGTCATATCCCTTAACCGCATCGCCCCCCAGCTGCTCTGCGGTTTTCCTGAATCCTGCGACATTTCCATTATACACACCACCGGCGGCCAGCAGTCGCCCGGCTGCTTTGCTGTTGAGCATTTTCCCCGGTGGGGATTGCTGGCCGGAGTCACCGATATAATGCTTTTTCAGGGTGGGGGCGGGTTTTGTGCCGTGATGACGTTTCAGACATTCTTCATAGGCTCTCCTGACTGCCTGCTCGAACGGTGAGTCGCGGAGATCCCTGGAACCGCCATAAACCAGATTGCTGTCTGCATCGAAATAAAATGGATGGTGAAAAGGATCCCAGCGTTCTGAAGTATCAATGCCGATAATCCGACCCCTTTCGAGGCTCTGCTCAGTGGCATCATAAATGGGATATACCCGTCATACTTCAAGTTGCAGGTGCGTTGGCTGCACTCAGTCACCCGAATCACTTACTCGAGTAAGCTCATCGGGATTCCTTCCCTTGCCGCCTTCCTGCAACTCGAATTATTTTGGGTATAGTAGCGACTATTGCCTGAGTACTTATTGGATGGGTTAAAGCGATCGTTATTGGCGGATTTTCGTTGCGGGAGATCGCCTGATACGTCTTGCCTCGCATAGCGCCGATAATCCATTTCATAATAAATCCGGGCATTGTCGAATGCTACACGGGGCGTCTGAACGAACTGAAAATCCCGTGGAGAAAGTCGCCTTCCGGCATCCTGTGCCTGATATAAACAGAACATGCATCCTCGCTTGTTTATCCATAAACAATGCAGGAATGTTCATCTATTTTGTGTACGAAAAGCAATCGCCTTTTATCCATAACGTTGCTATCTAATCATAAACAAAATTCACTACCGCACTTGTCCTGACGATCCCACAGGAGAGTGCGCTTCGGTTATAGATGTAGTACCAGGCATTCATCGGAATCGACAGTTTCTGATCTAATGGCTGATAGACTGGTAAGAAAACAGCGGGGTGGCAGTGCCCTGAGCGGTGGGTCAAAGGCTAAAAGCGTGAAGTTAGTTCCTGTGTCGGCAAACAATTTACTGTAGGCCAGACGGTAGCTCTGGCCACTATTTAAGGATTTTGCAATGTAATTTTACGATGTGGAATCGGATTTATTATACTCATCGCCGACAAGTTTTTGTTCAGCCTTTGATATTGCATCTCGAACCCATTCGACGTCCAGGACCTTTATCGTTGGAGAGAACTCAATTTTGAGCTTATCCTTCCCCTCTTCTTGTTGGACAAGAGCAATATATTCATCATCGCAATATATCTCAGCAATCAGATGCTCGTAGTCAACATCACTGGCAATAATGATTTTCAATCTACTGTTGTTTTCCATGATCATGGCTCCAAAAAACCTCTAAAACTTCCGTTTGAATCGAAGCGGCTTCCCTTCCCATCGGCTGATATAATATCAAAGCCACCAAAGCGATTACCTTCTTTTACAGTTGTACTAGGTGATTTTATGATTGAGTCTAGTATTTTCTTTCCCTGCTCATTCATTTTAGCGGGAGCGCCCCGGGCTACAGGAAATGCGCTATCTGGACGACTTCCGTGCTTCTGAAGTGCTCTACCTGCTACCGTCAGGTTACCCGACTTAACTGATGGATCAATTCGGCTTCCTGATTGAGATAATGCTTCAATAGCGAACTCTTTCCCATTGACCAAATATGCGAGTTTAGACGAGTAATTTTCTGTTTTAACAGCTTTTTCAGTTTTTACTGTTCCTTTTAAAGAATTTAATCTCGCTTTACCCAAGCCCCCTGCAATCGAAGCAACAGCAATCGCAGCGCCTTTGGTCGTCTCGTTCAGTACCTGGTCATATCCCTTAACCGCATCGCCCCCCAGCTGCTCTGCCGTTTTCCTGAATCCTGCGACATTTCCATTATACACACCACCGGCGGCCAGCAGTCGCCCGGCTGCTTTGCTGTTGAGCATTTTCCCCGGTGGGGATTGCTGGCCGGAGTCACCGATATAATGCTTTTTCAGGGTGGGAGCGGGTTTTTTGCCGTGATGACGTTTCAGACACTGTTCATAGGCTCTCCTGACTGCCTGCTCGAACGGTGAGTCGCGGAGATCCCTGGAACCGCCATAAACCAGATTGCTCTCTGCATCGAAATAGAATGGATGGTAAAAAGCATCCCAGCGTTCTGAAGTATCAATGCCGATAATACGACCCCTATTGAGGTCGCACTCTGTGGCATTATAAATAGGATCGTAGCCACTTATGCCTGAGTATTTGTCGGAAGGGTTAAAGCGATCGTTATTGGCGGATTTTCGTTGCGGGAGATCGCCTGATACGTCTTGCCTCGCATAGCGCCGATAATCCATTTCATAATAAATCCGGGCATTGTCGAATGCTACACGGGGCGTCTGAACGAACTGAAAATCCCGTGGAGAAAGCCGCCTTCCGGCATCCTGCGTCTGATATAAACAGAACATACATCCTCGCGTGTTTATCCATAAACAACACAGGGATATTTATCTATTTAGTGTACGAAAAGCAATCGCCTTTTATCCATTAGTCATAGACAAAATTCACCACGGCCGTGGTTCTGACGGAACCGCTGGAGAGCATCTGCTTGTTGTAGACGTAGTACCACGCATTCATCGGTAGCGATAGTTGCGAAGGTAATGCCTGGCTGGCGGTGTATGAGAACAGCGTGGTGGCATTTCCCTGCGTGGTTTCCGACGAACTAAAGGTGAGCGGGATATTATCGCTGGCTTTTGCCACCCGGATACCCACCCCTTTTGCACCGCCGGTGACGGGGGAGGTCAGCGTGGTACTATCGGATGCAAGAAGGTTATTGCTGCTCATAAATGCCCGAAGATTACGCCCGGCGATACCATTTTTCATGCCGTCACAGCTGAAATTAAGGGTAAACGCCTTTTTCCCATTCATTGCCCCGCTGGCGAGTGAGGCGATATCGATATTGTTTAGCACCACGGTTTTATTATCATCATCGAAGCTGCAGGTGGTCACGCGCTTCACGAACCTTATCTGCAGGGCTTTGTAGTAAATATCGTAATTATGTTTTGGCCAACTCCAGTGGAAAATAAAATAGGCGAAGTCGCTGAGCATCCGGGCAATATTCTGCAGGAAAGTCAGCCCGGTACTGTCCTGAGCAAGTACAATCGGATTGATAGTGGCGATGTCACCATTAATGACCATCACGTTTTTGGTGGGAATATTGGCCAACAGCTTCAGGTTAACGGTAAAGGTGGAATCAATAGCTGAACCGTTGTTGGTACCCACTTTGGGATGAAACTCTTGCGGTGTGGGCTGCGTGACATTGACGCTGACATAAGCATCGCCGGGAAATTTTAAGTAGAGCGTGTTCTGGGAGTATGGCGTTGAGTTATCAACCGTGTTCTTGCCACCAATAATCCCCCATGCCGGCATGCTACAGCTAAAAGTACCCGGATAAGCCGTTGTGGATGAAAACGATGCCCTGCCCGAGAGGTTTAACGCGCTGGTAGCATCGTAATACAAAAAGGGAGCATCCACGGGGGCATTCTGTATACAGTTAGCTCCTGCCCAGGAGGATAAGAACAGTATCAAACTCAGGGTAACCACCTTGCCCGCTCTCTTGATACATCGGATGTGCGGTAGCATTTTCATTATTCTCTTCCCTGATTAGTGACAGTGATTCACATCACTGCCCAGATTGGTTTTCGGCTGGGTAATGCTGCATGTACTATTGTCTTCCCCGGAAAAATGAACGATTACCCTGTCGGGTAGTTTTTCACTGTGGACAAACACCACGCTGCCCTGGCCGACATAACCAATTTCATTATTTTTGCTATCAGTGACCAGAGCCCCAAAGGGTAGGGGGGCGCTGTTACGATCTACCGCATGGAAAATGAAGCTTTTGCGCTGATCTGTTTCAAATTTCAAATAGCTGATGGACCCGGCGTAAGGCACAACATCTTTACGGTTGCCCAGCAGCTGCACGTTATCACCGAGATTGGTGGTATCCAGCGTCATCGCATTCTTACGATAAGGTGACATGTAGGGAACCAGTGCTTTCCCCTGACGGTTAGTGATGATGGTCGCATCGCTATTAACCGCTGCATTGGCCACACCAGGAGCATCAATAATGGCAAAGGTGCTACCAACTTGATTGGCAAACAGCACGCCGCCCTGGTATGCCACCAGACTTCCCGTCATCCCCAGCCCTTCCTGGCTAAAGTTCGACGACTGGCTCCATGAAGCATTCATGGTAGTGGCCGAGGCACGATAGCCGACATTGGCATTGGTTGTGGTATTGCCGCCCCGACTGTTAGCCACGTCAACGTTATAGTTCCACTGGTTGGCCTTACCTGCGGTTCCACTCAACCCGATATCACTGTTGCTATAGTGATTCTGTGTGAAGGATGAGTTAGTCGACAGATAGATAGGGGAGTCGAATACGCTGAAGGGGACGGAGAAACCAAGGTAGTAACGCATCTCTTCACGGTTATCATTATTTCGGGTACGGCTGGCGGAAACGTTGAAGGTGACGTTAGAGAGGGTATTCGAATAGCCTACTTGATACTCCTTGTTGCTGTTTGCCTCTCCCCAATAGTTCCTTAATGTACCAGATAGGAACAGCGATCCTGCCGAGCCACCGAGGTTCTGATTCACATTGAAGTTAAAGCTGTTTTTCTGATTAATGGTACCGCTATTGGTAATCGTGTTTTTCCCGCCGTTACTTTCCCTCTGCGCCGAATCTTCCATAGTCAAAAAGCCGCTGGTTGAGTAACGGTAAGCTGCCAGCGCAAAGTTGGTTCCGGTATCGGTGAAAAATTTGCTATAAGCAAGCCGATAACTCTGCCCGCTACTGCTATCCACGTGTCTGTATGAAGCCTGACGTGCCTGAGTAACATCAAAGGACAGTGCCCCTACAGGCAGGTTCAGCCCGGTCCCTACCAGTACTGAACCGTAGTGGCTGCTCCAGATCCCTCCTGCATAGGCAGTAAAGAGATTTGTCATCCCCCTGCGCCAGGTCCCCTGTATAAAGTCGGGGTGAACGCTGATCTGAGGTATCCGCACCTGGCCCATCGCCAGGTTATAGACGTTAACGCCAGGTTTTAGCATGCCGGGAACGGAGGAATAAGGTACGGTAAAGCGTTGAATGCGCCCATCGGCCTCGTCAACTTCAACGTTAAGATCGCCCCCGGAGCCGGTTGGTAAAATATCATTAATCGCAAAGGGTCCCGGGGAGACGTTTTGCTGATAAATCGTCACGCCATTCTGAATGATTTTAACCAGGGCGTTGGTCTGCGCCACGCCGTGTACGATGGGGGCGAATCCCTGCATCGCGTCAGGAAACATCCGGATATCTGTCCCCATGCTCACGCCACGAAAGCGATAAGAGTCAAAGAGGTCAGAAGGGGTATAGCTGTCGCCGATACGTAACTGGGAGTTGATGGTGCTGATATTTCGTTGCAAATAGCGGGTGTTATTTTGCCAGTCAGACTTACCCGTTCGTGAATAGTTATAGGAGCTGTTATCACGCAGCTGCCAGTTGAGCAGATTCAGTCCGGTATTTAATGAAATATAACCATTATCTTCATTCTGATGATTGTTAGAGGCCGAATGATAGTAGTTTGCCTGATAGGAGAGTGTCAGGCCTGGGATGCCTTCACTCCAGAATTTAGGATCGATATACCCCTGCCATTTTGTGTCCATCTCCTGCTGTGGAACACTCAAATCCAGTCTCATCTGACTGGCATCAAAACTGCTTTTTATTCCCGTTGAAAGAGCATAAACGTTAAGGAATTCATTCTTTACATTTTTCGGGTTATCAATAACTTTTCTTAATCCCATTCGAGTGAATTCCTTAACGTTTATACGGATGTCTGTTAGGCTGCTAACTACTTTTGCATCATACTTCCCCTTCCAGTCGCCATTGACGTAAATGTCAATGTCATAGTTGCCTGACGGTAAATCACTGTTTGTATAAAATCGTGACAAATCAGCATGGCTGGATTTCCCTGCCAAAAAATCAGTGTTAAACGTGAGTGCATAAGAGATGTGTTGCTTTAACAGGAGGGAGCACATTAACATCAAGTGTAATGTGACCCGGTTTATTTTAAATTTAGGCATTTTTACTGAATTTTTTCCGCGATTCAATGCTGGCGCCATAATCATTGATATAGACGATGGAGACGGAGTTTTCGCTGGAAATAGGTGCGTTTGCTTTCAGTGATTTCTGAGAAAAGGGTTCCATCATCAGACCTTTTTTTAATATATTTCCTCCCTGGTTAACTCGTACGCCTGATAATGTTAAGTAATAGGGGCTGGCATTATGAAGCGTGATGCTATCCTTCTCATGAGTAAATGTCAGTTTATCTATTATGTTTTTAGGCTTTACTTTCAGTCCGGTGGGCCGGAAAAAAAGCTTAATACGGGACCGTATTGCCAGTTGCATTACGCTTTTTCCCTTAAGGTTCTCAGGGACGGGGGGAATATCCAGTATATTAAGATAAAAAACCGACTCGCGATCGACTGGCAAATTCCCACCCATATAGCGCACCTTTAGCTGTTGCCCGCTATGCGCGGACACCTTTACCACCGGTGGCATTAACAGAAACGGTACTTTTGCTGTCTCAGGGGTTGAGTCAGGATCGCCATTATCAATCCATGCCTGTACCAGTGAGGGGTCAGAACCGTTATTGAGCAATTGAACTGAGATCTCTTTCCTGTCGGAAGGGTAGATCTCACGCGTCGCACTGATAATGACATTCGCGTGACACAAAAAAGGTAATAATGCAGTTAACAGTAAAATTATTCTCATGAAACAATCGCTCAATAATAGGACTTATTGAAAATTAAAGATAAGTGACGCTATACGTTACCATCGTTCTGACCGTGCCGGCCTCCGCAGGCTGAGTTCCTACTTTGTAATATTTAGCATAGAAGTTCAGCGTTTCTGGTGATGATGATGTGCCTCCCAGTTTGGTATCCAGTATCTGATTAAGTGGGATAGGCTGCGTTTCCGTATTTTGTAAAACAATAGCGACACCCACATTTCGAGGATTACCCTGAGGATCATTTTCCTGGTTGATCAGGTATTTCCCATCATTAGATATGGTGTTAGGTGATGAGAACTGCATTTGAAGATTGGGCGTCGTTGGTGTTTCCCCATTGCCCGTATTCACTATATTTGCTGATGAACAGTTGGAGAAGTCCAGTGAAAATGCTTTCTTACCAACATCAATTAACCCTTCTGACGTTCCTGCCTGTTCGGTACTTATCGGATTGAGCACGACGGAAAGGTCGGCAGAATTATTACCATTGATAGTACAGGTTGCATCTGTCACTGCACCTGTAAAATTAATGGTTCCGCCTGAAACGCTGGTTTCGGAATAGCACATTGAACTGAATATTAACGTGGGTAGTACAGTGCCAATAATGACCTTTTTCATTTTTTCCTCTGTAAGTTTTCTATTGATAAATAATCGGGTTTTTTAATTGCACAGGCCGTCCATCCTCGATTTTTCTCGTGGCTGTCGGTTGGCGATAGTTAATGTAGGGGGCGTTTATAGCAGGTGTTTAACGATAATTACTTCCTTGTGCCTGATGAGATTTCGCGAATTCTAGTGGTTTTTACTAGTTATAAATTCACAAAAAAAGCGAAATAAAATGAGTCCTGTTTTTTCTTAAATATGATGAGCCTGTGATTTTTAATCTATAGTGTGTGATTGTTCTGTTTTATTTTTCATTCTATTTCCGTTGTCATCATTAGCAAAATGTCTGTTTGCCTCTTTGCCAATATTCCTGAATTCAGTGTATTCTTGTGAAAACACGCTTACCCCCACCGGCCGTACTGATGTTGCCGGGTATGAATGGCGAGAACATGATGAATACATTACGCATAGGTTTGATTTCCGTTTCGGATCGCGCCGCAAATGGCATCTATCAGGATCAGGGATTACCGGCCCTTGAGGCGTGGCTGTCTGAGGCGTTAACTACGCCATTTGAAATTGAAAAACGTCTGGTGCCTGATGAGCAGCCGATGATTGAGCAGGCGATCTGTGAACTGGTCGATGAGTTGTTCTGCCATTTGGTGCTTACCACCGGGGGAACCGGCCCGGCCCGGCGCGATGTCACACCGGATGCGACGCTGGCGATTGCTGACCGGGAAATGCCGGGGTTTGGTGAACAGATGCGACAGATTAGCCTTAACTTTGTACCCACCGCGATCCTTTCACGCCAGACGGCAGTAATCCGTAAACAGTCGCTGGTGATCAACCTGCCGGGACAACCTAAGTCGATTCAGGAGACGCTGGAAGGTCTGAAAGACAGCGAGGGTAATACGCAGGTACATGGCATCTTTGCCAGTGTCCCGTACTGTATTCAGCTGCTGGAGGGGCCCTACATGGAGACTGATCCGAAGGTCGTAGCAGCATTTCGTCCTAAAAGCGCACGGCGCGAAACAAACAACTAAAAAATCGTTTTTTCAGGCATAAGATCCAGCGTCCACTGCTGTGGCAGAAAATTGACGGTATAGTCATCTCAGCTTTACAAACGTTAACTATACGGCTTTCTTCTGACTCTGGATTTTCGTGAATAATTATGTCCCATGATCATGCGCGTCACCTCAACCGGCACGACTACAAGACGTTAACTCTGGCTGCGCTGGGTGGCGCACTCGAATTTTACGACTTTATTATCTTCATTTTTTTCGCCAGCGTGATCGGCGACCTGTTTTTCCCTTTAGGTCTCCCTGACTGGTTGCGTCAGTTTCAGGCCTATGCGATTTTTGCTGCCGGTTATCTTGCCCGCCCGCTGGGCGGCCTGATTATGGCGCACTTCGGGGATAGCCAGGGACGCAAGAAAATGTTCAGCCTGAGCATCTTGATGATGGCATTGCCCACGCTGGCGATGGGGCTGCTGCCCACCTACGCCTCCATCGGTATTGCTGCGCCGATACTCCTGCTACTGCTGCGTGTGTTGCAGGGGGCTGCCATTGGCGGTGAAGTACCGGGTGCCTGGGTGTTTGTCGCCGAACACGTGCCGGAGAAACGGATTGGTTTTGCCTGCGGAACGCTGACCGCCGGCCTGACCTTCGGTATTCTGTTGGGGTCGCTGGTGGCAACATTGATTACCACCACCATGAGTGCGCAGGCTGTCGCTGAAACCGGCTGGCGTATTCCCTTCCTGCTGGGCGGCGGCTTTGGCCTGCTGGCGATGTACCTGCGCCGCTGGCTGCATGAAACGCCGGTCTTTCTCCAGATGAAGCAGCGTAAAACGCTTTCAGCCGAGCTGCCGTTGATCACGGTGTTATTCCGTCATAGCCATGGCGTGGTGGTGTCGATGCTGCTGACCTGGCTATTGTCGGCCTGTATTGTCGTGGTCTTGCTGATGGCACCCGCATTACTGCAAAAGTTACATGGCCTGCCCGCCGCGTTGACGCTTCAGGCGAACAGCCTGGCAACGGTGATGCTGATTTTTGGCTGTATTATTGCCGGGGCCTTGGTGGACCGTATCGGTGCTGCCACTACCCTGATAGTGGGAAGCCTGTTAATGGCCGCTTCCAGTTGGGCGTTTTTCCATGTGGCTGCGCAGTCGCCGGAATATCTCTTTATTGCCTATGCGGTCGCCGGGTTGTGTGTCGGTGTGGTGGGCGTGGTGCCGTTCGTGATGGTGAGTGCGTTCCCGGCAAAAGTGCGTTTTACCGGTATCTCCTTTTCTTATAATTTCGCCTACGCCTTTTTCGGCGGCCTGACGCCGATGGCGCTGACGCTGATGCTGAAGCTGTCACCAATGTCACCCGCTTACTATGTGCTGGCACTGGCGGGGATAGGCGTTCTGGTCGGCTGCTGGCTGCGAGGTGAAGCCGGGCAACAGGCGCTATTAAAGCAGATCAGCGCACAATAACGCGCAATCATAGCGTTTTACGGGTCAGCTCAGGCTGGCCCGTTGTCTTTTTAGGGCAAAGTGAAAATTTTTTTCTCTCTCCCCCTTGATGCCGCGTTGCCCGGCCCCATCTTAGTTGGCATCCGAAGCTACGGACCTGGAAAAAAAAGCGTAGGGCGAGCAGTTGAAACTGTAAAAAATGCCCGCATTAATGGTTCATAAGCTGATTTGAATTGAATTTAAGTGGGAGATGTTTAAATGGGTAAGATTATTGGTATTGACCTGGGCACAACGAACTCTTGTGTAGCTATCATGGATGGCGGCAAAGCGCGTGTACTGGAGAATGCAGAAGGCGATCGTACAACACCTTCGATTATTGCTTACACCCAGGATGGTGAAACGCTGGTAGGTCAGCCTGCTAAACGTCAGGCCGTGACTAACCCGCAGAATACTCTGTTTGCGATTAAGCGCCTGATTGGCCGTCGCTTCCAGGATGAAGAAGTGCAGCGTGACCTGAAAATCATGCCATTCAAAATCGTGGGTTCTGAAAACGGTGATGCATGGCTGGACGTGAAAGGCCAGCGCGTGGCTCCGCCACAGATCTCAGCAGAAGTGCTGAAAAAAATGAAGAAAACGGCTGAAGACTATCTGGGTGAACCAGTGACTGAAGCGGTTATCACTGTACCGGCATACTTCAACGATGCACAGCGTCAGGCAACTAAAGATGCCGGTCGTATCGCTGGTCTGGAAGTAAAACGTATCATCAACGAACCAACCGCAGCGGCTCTGGCCTACGGTCTGGATAAAGGTCAGGGTAACCGCACTATCGCGGTATATGACCTGGGTGGTGGTACTTTCGATATCTCTATCATCGAAATCGATGAAGTTGATGGCGAAAAAACCTTCGAAGTTCTGGCAACCAACGGTGATACCCACCTGGGTGGTGAAGACTTCGACAGCCGTATGATCAACTACCTGGTGGCTGAGTTTAAGAAAGATCAGGGCATCGATCTGCACAACGATCCACTGGCGATGCAGCGTCTGAAAGAAGCGGCAGAAAAAGCGAAGATCGAGCTGTCTTCTGCCCAGCAAACTGACGTAAACCTGCCGTACATCACTGCTGATGCGACAGGTCCTAAACACCTGAACATCAAAGTGACCCGTGCGAAGCTGGAATCACTGGTAGAAGATCTGGTTGCTCGTTCTATCGAGCCGTTGAAAGTGGCTCTGCAAGATGCAGGTCTGTCCGTCTCTGAGATCAACGATGTGATCCTCGTTGGTGGCCAGACACGTATGCCAATGGTTCAGGCGAAAGTGACCGAGTTCTTCGGTAAAGAGCCGCGTAAAGACGTGAACCCGGACGAAGCTGTTGCTGTTGGTGCAGCGGTTCAGGGTGGCGTATTGGCGGGTGAAGTAAAAGACGTTCTGCTGCTGGATGTTACCCCGCTGTCGCTGGGTATCGAAACCATGGGCGGTGTGATGACGTCGCTGATCACTAAGAACACCACTATCCCAACCAAGCACAGCCAGGTGTTCTCAACCGCTGAAGACAACCAGTCTGCCGTGACCATCCATGTTGTGCAGGGTGAGCGTAAACGTGCAGCGGATAACAAATCTTTGGGTCAGTTCAACCTGGACGGTATCCAGAGCGCACCACGTGGTATGCCTCAGATCGAAGTGACTTTCGACATCGATGCCGATGGTATCCTGCATGTGTCAGCGAAAGACAAGAACAGCGGTAAAGAGCAGAAAATCACCATCAAGGCCTCTTCCGGTCTGAACGACGAAGAGATCGAAAAAATGGTGCGTGATGCGGAAGCAAATGCTGAATCTGACCGTAAGTTCGAAGAACTGGTTCAGGTACGCAACCAGGGCGATCAGCTGTCACACAGCACACGTAAGCAGCTGGACGAAGCGGGCGACAAACTGCCAGCGGATGACAAAGCGCCTATCGAAGCCGCATTGACCGAACTGAACGCGGCGCTGAAAGGCGAAGATAAAGCGGATATCGAAGCCAAGATCCAGGCTCTGATGGAAGTGTCCAGCAAGCTGATGGAGTTTGCTCAACAGCAGCAGGCCGCTGGCGGCGCAGCAGATGCGACCGATGGTGCGAAGAAAGACGATGATGTTGTCGACGCTGAATTTGAAGAAGTGAAAGACAACAAAAAATAATCGCCCTTGAGCGGGCAAGGTGGCGCGTCATGCGCCATTGATTACCAGCACGGGCGTCGGAGAAATCCTACGCCCGTGCATGCATGTTAAGGGCAGGATCAATAACAATGGCGAAGAGAGACTATTACGAGGTTTTAGGCGTTTCCAAATCAGCGGAAGAGCGTGAAATCAAAAAGGCTTATAAACGCCTGGCAATGAAGTTTCACCCCGATCGTAACCAGGGTGAAGGTGCCGAAGAACAATTTAAAGAGGTCAAAGAAGCCTACGAAATTCTGACCGATGCGCAGAAACGTGCGGCTTACGATCAGTACGGCCATGCAGCCTTTGAACAGGGCGGTATGGGCGGTGGCGGTCATGGCGGCTTCGGCGGCGGTGGCGGTGCTGACTTCAGTGATATCTTTGGCGACGTATTCGGCGATATCTTTGGCGGAGGCCGCCGTCAACAGCGTGCTGCACGCGGCGCAGATTTACGCTACAACATGGAGCTGTCGCTGGAAGAAGCGGTACGCGGCGTGACCAAAGAGATCCGCATTCCAACGCTGGAAGAGTGTGATGTTTGCCACGGTAGTGGCGCGAAAGTCGGTACCAAACCGCAAACCTGTTCAACCTGTCACGGTGCTGGCCAGGTACAGATGCGTCAGGGCTTCTTCACCGTACAGCAAGCTTGTCCGACCTGTCATGGTCGTGGCTCGGTGATTAAAGATCCGTGTAACGCCTGCCGCGGTCATGGCCGGGTTGAGCGTTCGAAAACCCTGTCGGTGAAAATTCCGGCGGGTGTGGATACCGGTGACCGCATTCGTCTGACCGGCGAAGGGGAGGCGGGTGAGCACGGCGCGCCATCAGGCGATTTGTATGTTCAGGTTCAGGTGCGTAAGCACAATATCTTTGAGCGTGAAGAGAACAATCTGTACTGCGAAGTCCCGATCAACTTTGTGATGGCTGCGCTGGGTGGAGAGATTGAAGTACCGACGCTGGACGGCCGCGTGAAGTTGAAAGTCCCTGCGGAAACGCAGACGGGCAAACTGTTCCGTATGCGCGGTAAGGGTGTGAAATCAGTACGTGGTGGTGCGCAGGGTGACCTGTTATGCCGCGTGGTGGTGGAAACGCCAGTCAGCCTGAGTGAGAAGCAGAAATCGCTGTTACGCGAACTGGAAGAGAGCTTCGGCGGCCCATCCGGTGAGAAGAACAGCCCGCGTTCTAAAAGCTTCTTCGATGGCGTGAAGAAGTTCTTTGACGATCTGACCCGTTAATCGCAACGGCTCCCTGGTCATTCAGGGAGCCGAAACATCAATAAATCCCCTGTATTTTTCCACTTTTCAGCTCTTTTATCTCTCTTTCAGGAAAATTTTTGGTGGAATCTCTTTGAAAGTATCAATGTTGTTTCTTAATATTGCATTGAGTATCTGATTGTTATTAGATGTCGCTTCAATTTATCTAATGGAATTGGGTTCATGAAAAAGATTCTGGCAATTGCCGCCTTCGCTGTTCTGCTTTCTGGTTGTGCTCAACAAACTTTCCAACTGAAACATAATCAGGTTGCTGCGCCTAAGCAGGTGACCACTCACCACTTCTTCGTGTCGGGTATCGGTCAGAAAAAAACGCTGGATGCTGCGGCAATTTGTGGCGGTGAGGATAAAGTCGATCGCGTTGAAGTTCAGCAGACTTTCGTCAACGGCCTGCTGGCTGTAGTGACTTTCGGTATTTATACCCCACGTGAAGCACGCGTTTACTGCGCACTGTAAGTTGTTATCAATGTGCCAAGAAAGCCGCTTCGTGCGGCTTTTTTTACGTCCTTAGCCTGCCTGATATTCGCATTTTCCTGCTCCTTATTTTTCATTTCATCTCAATAATTCTTCAATATCGAGGTGTCGGGAGGGCATAAACTGTTTTTTTCCAGCGGTTTAAACACGTATGCTATCGGTCATCTGAAGCTTATTCACTGAGATTAACAGCGGAGTCTGTCATGAACCTCTTTTTCAAAAAACTCTTAAAAAACGATGCCACGGGCGGTGTGGTGCTGATTATCGCCGCTGCCGTCGCTATGTTCCTCGCCAATAATGCCAGTACTCAGCAGGCTTATCAGGCCGTTCTGGCAATGCCGGTGCAGTTCCGTTTCGGTGCCCTGGATATCAATAAAGATCTGCTGTTATGGATCAATGATGCATTAATGGCACTGTTTTTCCTGATGATTGGCCTGGAAGTGAAACGCGAACTGATGATGGGGTCGCTGAAGGGCCGGGAGCGCGCGATGTTCCCGTTGATTGCCGCCTTAGGCGGTATGTTGGCCCCGGGACTGATCTATGCGGCTCTGAATCATAATGACGCGCTGGCGATCCACGGCTGGGCGATACCTGCTGCCACCGATATTGCTTTTGCGCTGGGTATTCTGGCGCTACTGGGTAGCCGCGTGCCACCGGCGTTGAAAATGTTCCTGATGGCATTGGCCGTCATCGATGATTTGGGTGCCATTGTCATTATCGCTTTCTTCTACACCAGCGATCTGTCATTGGTCTCACTGGGGGTTGCTGCAGCGTCTATCGTTGCTCTGGCCCTGTTGAACCTGTGTGGTGTGCGTAAAACCTCAGTCTATCTGCTGGTCGGAATGGTGCTGTGGGTGGCAGTGCTGAAGTCGGGCGTGCATGCCACGTTGGCGGGGGTGATTGTCGGTCTGTTTATTCCGCTGAAAAAACAGGATGGACACTCGCCGTCGATTGAACTGGCGCATGGTCTGCACCCCTGGGTGAGCTGGCTTATCCTGCCGCTGTTTGCCTTTGCCAATGCCGGTGTTTCCCTGACGGGTGTCTCAGTTGAAGGATTGTTCTCGATGGTACCGCTGGGGATTATTCTGGGTCTGCTGGTGGGTAAACCGTTGGGGATCACGCTGATTTGCTGGCTGTCGGTGAAGCTGAAGATTGCCGTGTTGCCGGAAAACACCAAGATGGTGGATATTGCCGCTGTGGGTGTGCTGTGTGGCATCGGCTTTACCATGTCTATCTTTATCGCTTCACTGGCATTTGACGCCGCGCATGAGGAGATGGTCACGCTGGCCAAGCTGGGGATTCTCACCGGATCTGTACTGTCTGCTGTGGTGGGATATAGTCTTCTGCGGGTTAAATTGCCTGCACAATCATCGCATTAATGACGTAGTGATTGATGGAAAGGTAGGGGCGGCCTTTTTCAGGTCGCACCTGCTTGCGGGGTGTACCCTCAAAAAAAAGACATAAAAAAACCGCCGGAGCGGTTTCTTTATCAAAGCTCGATTAACACGCTGACATTAAGCCAGTTTGCTGATCTGTGCAGCCAGATTTGCTTTATGACGTGCAGCTTTGTTTTTGTGGATCAGGCCTTTAGCTGCCTGACGGTCCACAATTGGTTGCATGTCATTAAATGCATTCTGCGCAGCTGCTTTATCGCCAGTAGCGATAGCCGCGTAAACTTTCTTGATGAAAGTACGCAACATTGAGCGACGGCTAGCGTTGTGCTTGCGACGGTTCTCAGATGTTACGGCGCGTTTCTTAGCTGATTTGATATTAGCCAAGGTCCAACTCCCAAATAGTTCTATGAGGACAATTCAAAGGCCGAGGAATATGCCCTTTTCGCCTTCGGTTGTCAATGGATTTGTGCAAATAAGCGCCGGTCAAACAGTGGCACTTGATTACGTTTCGATGGCGCAAGATTCTACCAGCTTCATCCAGGCGAATACAGCTTATTCACAAGAAAAATATCATACCACGCTGGATCAGCACCCTACAGAGCGAAATGGGGAGAAGAAAGCATGAAAGCCCGAATTCGTGGGTTAACCTTCACGGCTGTACAAGGTATAATCCGCCGATTTCCACAAATTTGAGCCAGCCATGAAGTTTATCCGCGGCATACATAACCTTAGAGAGCAGCATCGCGGCTGCGTACTGACTATCGGGAATTTCGATGGCGTACATCGCGGTCATCAGGCGCTGCTGGCGCAACTGTGCAAAGAAGGGCGTCAGCGCAATTTGCCAGTGATGGTCATGCTGTTTGAACCTCAGCCGCTGGAACTGTTTGCGGCGGAAAAAGCCCCTGCGCGGCTGACACGCCTGCGGGAGAAAGTGCGTTACCTCGAACAGGCCGGCGTCGATGCCGTGCTGTGCGTGCGTTTTGATCGCCGTTTTGCGGCCAGGACGGCACAGAGTTTTGTCGCCGATCTTCTGGTTGATAAGCTGGGCGTTGAGTTCCTGGCTGTTGGGGATGATTTCCGCTTTGGCGCTGGTCGCCAGGGCGATTTCCTGTTATTACAGAATGCGGGTGTCGAATATGGCTTTGATGTCATCAGTACCCAGACATTCTGCGATGACGGAAAACGCATCAGCAGCACGGCGATTCGCCAGGCGCTGGCAGAAGATAACCTGTCGATGGCCAATGCCCTGCTGGGGCGTCCTTTCAGCATTTCTGGCCGTGTAGTGCATGGCGATGCGCTGGGCCGCACCATTGGTTTCCCTACGGCTAACCTGCCGCTGCGGCGCACCGTCTCCCCGGTCAAAGGGGTGTATGCCGTGGAGGTTTTGGGGCTGGGTTCACATCCGTTAGCCGGTGTGGCAAATATCGGCACCCGACCTACCGTTGCAGGGCTGCGTCAGCAGCTGGAAGTACATCTGCTGGATGTCTCTATCGACCTTTACGGGCGCCATATTGAAGTGGTACTGCGTGATAAAATACGTAACGAGCAGCGCTTTGCCTCGCTCGACGCACTGAAAGAACAAATTGCAAACGATGTGGTGACTGCCCGAACTTTTTTTGGGCTGAAGACATCGGTTTAAGTTTACATAGAACCGACATACGGAACCGAGAATCTGATGAGTGACTATAAATCTACCCTGAATTTGCCGGAAACGGGGTTCCCGATGCGTGGCGATCTGGCCAAACGCGAACCGGGCATGCTGCAACGTTGGTATGATGACAAGCTGTACGGCATCATTCGCGAAGCCAAGAAAGGGAAAAAAACCTTTATTCTGCATGATGGCCCTCCCTACGCGAACGGCAGCATTCATATTGGTCACTCCGTTAACAAGATTCTGAAAGACATTATCGTTAAGTCGAAAGGCATGGCGGGCTATGATTCGCCGTACGTTCCAGGCTGGGACTGTCACGGTCTGCCTATCGAGCATAAAGTTGAGCAGATGATCGGTAAGCCGGGCGAGAAAGTCAGCGCATCCGAATTCCGTGCTGCCTGCCGTAAATATGCCGCCGAGCAGGTGGAAGGGCAGAAAGCCGACTTTATCCGCCTCGGAGTGCTGGGTGACTGGGATCGTCCGTATCTGACGATGAACTTCCAAACCGAAGCCAACATCATCCGTGCCCTGGGTAAGATCATCGGCAACGGTCACCTGCACAAGGGCGCAAAGCCGGTGCACTGGTGCCTGGACTGCCGCTCTGCGCTGGCTGAAGCGGAAGTGGAGTATTACGACAAAACCTCCCCGTCTATCGATGTGATGTTCAATGCCGTCGATAAAGACGCGGTGCAGGCGAAATTTGGCGCAGGCCACGTTGATGGCCCGATTGCCCTGGTGATCTGGACTACCACGCCGTGGACGATGCCGGCTAACCGCGCCATCTCTCTGCATCCTGAATTTGACTACCAGCTAGTGCAGATTGAGGGCCGTGCCCTGATCCTCGCTAAAGACATGGTCGAGAGTGTGATGAAGCGTGTTGGCATGGCTGCATGGACCGTGCTGGGTGAAGCGAAAGGCGCTGACCTCGAACTGATGGGCTTCCAGCATCCTTTCCTCAGCCACACCTCTCCGGTGGTGCTGGGTGAGCACGTGACGCTGGAAGCCGGTACCGGTGCCGTTCACACTGCGCCTGGCCACGGCCCGGACGACTATGTGATTGGCCAGAAGTACGGTATTGAAGTCGCTAACCCGGTCGGCCCGGACGGCAGCTTCCTGCCAGGCACATACCCGACGCTGGACGGCGTTAACGTATTTAAAGCCAACGATATGATCGTTGAGTTGCTGCGCGAGAAGGGCGCTCTGCTGCATGTTGAGAAACTGCATCACAGCTACCCACACTGCTGGCGTCACAAAACGCCGATCATCTTCCGTGCAACTCCGCAGTGGTTTATCAGCATGGATCAGAAAGGCCTTCGTGCGCAGTCGCTAAAAGAGATCAAAGGCGTGCAGTGGATCCCGGACTGGGGCCAGGCGCGTATTGAGTCGATGGTGGCTAACCGCCCTGACTGGTGTATCTCCCGTCAGCGTACCTGGGGCGTGCCGATGGCGCTGTTCGTCCACAAAGACACTGAGCAGCTGCACCCGGATTCTCTGGAACTGATGGAGAAGGTAGCGAAGCGGGTTGAGCAGGACGGTATCCAGGCATGGTGGGATCTCGATGCCCACGATCTGATGGGTGCTGATGCTGACAACTACGTTAAAGTGCCGGATACCCTGGACGTATGGTTCGATTCAGGATCGACCAGTTACTCGGTGGTTGATGCGCGCCCTGAGTTTGGCGGTAACGAACCTGATTTATATCTGGAAGGTTCGGATCAGCACCGTGGCTGGTTTATGTCCTCGCTGATGATCTCCACTGCGATGAAAGGCAAAGCGCCATACCGCCAGGTACTGACGCACGGCTTCACCGTCGATGGTCAGGGCCGCAAGATGTCCAAATCCTTGGGCAACACCGTCAGCCCACAGGACGTGATGAACAAGTTGGGTGCCGATATCCTGCGTCTGTGGGTGGCATCGACCGATTACTCCGGTGAAATTGCTGTCTCTGACGAAATCCTTAAGCGTTCTGCCGACAGCTATCGTCGCATCCGTAACACCGCGCGTTTCCTGCTGGCGAACCTCGCCGGTTTCAACCCGGAAACCGATCTGGTGAAACCGGAAGAGATGGTCATCGTTGACCGTTGGGCTGTGGGCCGCGCACTGGCCGCACAGAATGATATCGTCGCTTCTTACGAAGCCTACGATTTCCATGAAGTGGTACAGCGTCTGATGCAGTTCTGCTCGGTTGAGATGGGTTCATTCTATCTGGATATCATCAAAGATCGTCAGTACACCGCGAAGTCAGATGGCCTGGCGCGTCGTAGCTGCCAGACCGCGCTGTGGTACATCGTGGAAGCGCTGGTGCGTTGGATGGCACCAATCATGTCCTTTACCGCCGATGAAATCTGGGGCTATCTGCCGGGCAAACGCAGCCAGTACGTGTTTACCGAGGAGTGGTTCGACGGGTTGTTCAGCCTGGAAGACAACCAGCCAATGAATGACAGCTACTGGGCTGAACTGCTGAAAGTACGCGGTGAAGTCAATAAGGTGATCGAGCAGGCGCGTGCTGATAAGCGTATCGGTGGTTCTCTGGAAGCCAGCGTAACGCTGTACGCTGATGCTGACCTGGCAACCAAGCTGACCAGCCTGGGTGAGGAACTGCGCTTTGTGCTGCTGACCTCTGGGGCTAAGGTCGCTGACTATGCACAGGCAACCGACGATGCGCAGCAGAGTGATGTGGTGAAAGGTCTGAAAATTGCTCTGCAGAAAGCAGAAGGTGAGAAATGCCCACGCTGCTGGCATTACACTAGCGATATCGGCCAGAACGCCGAACACGCTGATGTCTGCGGTCGTTGTGTCTCTAACGTCGCGGGCAGCGGCGAACAGCGTAAGTTTGCATGATGAGCAGACCTGTTCTCTCAACCGGATTGCGCTGGCTGTGGCTGGTGCTGGTGGTGATTGTCATTGATTTCGGCAGCAAGCAGTGGATTATGAATAATCTGATGCTGCACGAATCGATGCCAGTGATGCCGTACTTTAACTTCTTTTATGCTCACAACTACGGCGCGGCGTTCAGCTTCCTCGCCGATAAAGGTGGCTGGCAGCGCTGGTTCTTTGCCGGTATTGCCATTGCCATTGTCGTGGTGCTGCTGGTGATGATGTACCGCACCAGCGCGAGCAATAAACTGAATAACATCGCCTATGCGCTGATTGTGGGTGGCGCAGTGGGCAACCTGTTTGACCGGTCATATCATGGCTTTGTGGTGGACTTCATCGATTTCTATGTCGGTGACTGGCACTTTGCCACGTTTAATATTGCCGACTGCGGTATCTGTATTGGTGCCGCGCTGATCGTGCTGGAAGGGTTCCTGAGCCCGAACGGCAAACAGGCTAAGAATAAAGGGTAAGGCATGACCGATTCTGTACAGCGTGACAGCGAAGTGCTGGTGCATTTCACCTTAAAACTGGCGGATGGTTCCACAGCGGAATCCACGCGCAGTCACGGTAAACCGGCGTTGTTTTGCCTCGGCGATGGTAGCCTGTCAGAAGGGCTGGAAAGTCATCTTCTCGGACTAAAAACGGGTGAAGCGTGTGCTTTTTCGCTGGACGCAGACGATGCGTTCGGCGGTATCAGCCCGGACCTGATCCAGTATTTTTCGCGCCGTGACTTTGTGCAGGCAGGAGAACCGGAAATTGGTGCCATCATGCTGTTCAGCGGCATGGATGGTAACGAGATGCCTGGTGTGATCCGTGAAATCTCTGGTGATTCGATCACCGTTGATTTCAATCACCCACTGGCCGGGCAGACCATTCACTTTGACGTAGAAGTGCTGGAGATTGATCCGGTACGGGAGACGAGCAATGCAGATCCTGTTGGCTAACCCGCGCGGTTTCTGCGCAGGCGTTGATCGCGCTATCAGCATTGTGGAGCGTGCGCTGGAGATGTATGGCGCACCTATCTACGTGCGGCATGAAGTGGTGCATAACCGTTATGTGGTCAACAGCCTGCGCGAGCGCGGGGCGATCTTTATTGAAGAGATTGCTGAAGTGCCGGATGGTTCTATCCTGATCTTCTCTGCACATGGCGTGTCTCAGGCCGTTCGTGCTGAAGCCAAAGCGCGCGAGCTGACCATGCTGTTTGATGCCACCTGTCCGCTGGTCACCAAGGTGCATATGGAAGTGGCGCGTGCCAGTCGAAAAGGAACGGAAGCGATCCTGATTGGTCATGCGGGCCACCCGGAAGTGGAAGGGACAATGGGCCAGTACAACAACCCGAAAGGGGGGATGTATCTGGTGGAAGCGCCAGCAGATGTGTGGAAACTTCAGGTTAAAGATGAAGACAATCTGTGCTTTATGACGCAAACCACGCTGTCCGTCGATGACACCTATGAAGTGATCGATGCGCTGCGTGCCCGTTTCCCCAAAATTGTTGGTCCGCGTAAAGACGACATCTGTTACGCCACCACTAACCGGCAGGAAGCGGTGCGTACGCTGGCCCGTGACGCTGATGTAGTGCTGGTGGTCGGTTCGAAAAACTCTTCGAACTCAAACCGTCTGGCAGAGCTTGCACAGCGTGCCGGCAAGCTGGCACGTCTGATCGACTCCGCTGATGATATTCAGGAAGAGTGGGTCAGAGGTGTGGGATGTGTTGGCGTCACCGCAGGTGCTTCGGCACCGGATATCCTGGTGCAACAGGTGATCGAACGGCTGAACTCACTGGGTGGCGTCGATGCCATCGAGCTGATTGGTCGCGAAGAGAACATTGTGTTTGAAGTACCGAAAGAGCTGCGCGTGGAAGTTCGTCAGGTCGAGTAGGGCGCATTTTCTCCTGTCTTGGGCGACCTTTTTTCCGGTCGCCTTATTCCCTTAAGTTGTGCAATTTCAGTTATTTCAATTACTTATCATCATATCCGCCCTCATTCGGATCGTACCATGTGTTGTGTTCATAAAAGAGGTTAACTGAGTTTTCATCGTTCAGAACCAAAGTCGCAATCCCACTTGAATATAACATCCATTTTCCAGGTAGCTGGTCGCCATATTTGATGTCGCCTTGTGCGTAGCAGGATGAGTAGCGGGTATCTATAGCGAAATGATTATCAACCGGATAGGCGTGATTAAAGAAGTTGATCACCTGCTCTGTGGTTGGTGTGAACTTTTTACAGGCCTTAATTTCACTGGGATTGGTGACTGCTTTCAGCGTCTGCCCACTACTGACGATGCTGACGGATGTGACCGGATTGGCGTAGCTGGAGCCGATAAGAAACAATGAGACCAGCAAGATGCCAGTATTTAAGCAAAAGGGTTTGATTACCATTTGGCTGAACTCGCTTCAGTGATATTTTTTCTGGCAATTTCAGGATGCCTGAAGATTTCACTCGTACTAATCTTCAACGTGCTTTTTAATTCTCTGACTAGCCACTCAAGTGATTCTGACTGGTGCTGATTTACGGCCTCAAAAATTCTACCATCAGGATATTCCTTTAAATCCTCTGTCTTGAAAGCCTCTCCAACAATCTCAATACCAATTGCATCCGTGTTTGCCGGAAAGCGGTCGGGCCAGGGTTTTTGCCTCTCCCTGTCTGATATTTCTTTGGTGCGCCAGGCGTTTTCCAGTTGAGTGGCTTTTTTGAGTTCAGCGGGTTCACATTTTTGCGTGATCAGGCAGCGCGATTTCATCCTGCCAACATGGTAAGTCATTTTGAACAGCGAGGCCGTCTGATAAATGGTGCCATCTTTATCAATGATAAAATGGGCCCCGTTGGCATTGGCGTGCTGGTAGCTGTTAAAGGTACTTTGTAACGTTGCGGCCCCGGTCTGATGAACGACAATGCCGTTAACATGGCCCATGTTACCGTGATGAAGGGAGTGAAAAATCTTTTTGGTAATCCTGACCGCATCGATATAGCCATTGGCATCGATATACAGCATGGTTCATCCTTGGTTTGATTAACAATCAGCTTTTGTAGGTTATATAGCCAGTTCTGCTTGAGCAAGGATGCCTGCCAATTTTCGTAGTTTATCCACTCAACGGCCATCCCATTTCCCTTCCCCAATCCTTACAAAATCTGTTTTACTGATAATCCTCACGCGCTGGCGTAAAATTCTTATTATCTGGTTTTAATTGTGGCGCAGACGTTAACCGCTGGTTAATCTGTATGCGGCTTGAATGAATAGAAATCTGTCAGGAATGAATAAATATGAGTAATACAGAAATCCGTATCGCCATTGTGGGAGCCGCAGGGCGTATGGGGCGTCAGCTAATTCAGGCAACGGTTCAGTCTGAAGGTGCGCGTTTGGGCGCCGCGCTGGTGCGTTCAGGTTCGTCGCTGACGGGCGCAGATGCCGGAGAGCTGGCTGGTTGTGGCGCACTGGGCATTAAAGTGACGGATAACCTTGATGCGGTGGTGAATGATTTCGATGTGTTGATCGATTTCACCCGCCCGGAAGGCACGCTGCATTATCTGGAATTTTGTCGTCAGCATAAAAAAGCGATGGTTATTGGTACCACCGGATTCGATGAGGACGGTAAAGCCGCCATCAAAGCCGCTTCTGCTGATATCGGCATCGTGTTTGCCGCCAACTTTAGTGTGGGCGTTAACCTGGTGCTGAAACTGCTGGAGAAAGCCGCCAAAGTGATGGGTGACTACGCGGATATCGAGATCATCGAAGCGCATCACCGTCATAAAGTTGATGCACCATCGGGTACCGCGCTGGCGATGGGGGAAGCGATTGCTGATGCGATGAACTGGAACCTGAATGAGCATGCGGTCTATAGCCGTGAAGGTTACACCGGTGAGCGTGAAGCACAGACCATCGGTTTTGCCACTGTACGTGCCGGAGATATCGTCGGTGAGCATACAGCGATGTTTGCAGATGTTGGCGAGCGGGTAGAGATAACCCACAAGGCTTCAAGCCGTATGACCTTCGCTAATGGCGCAGTTCGTGCAGCAATATGGTTGAAAGCGCATAAAACAGGGCTTCATGATATGCGCAGTGTCCTGAATCTTGATGATTTATAAGTGTTGTGTACCATCGTGATGTGGTTATTTCAATCATAACTTTTTGATTGGATGGGCAATAATTTTATTGCCCTTTTTATTTTGTATAAATAGCCATTTAAGTTATTTTTTTATAGGTTCCACTTATAAGTTGATCTTATCTCTGTTTTTCACCCTCCGTAAGCGCTATTTTTGACCATTTGGTCCACTTTTTTACTCCCCACCCCCTGAAATTATGCACAAGCGCTCAGGCAACCGATTTTATGACCAGGATGTGTCATGCTTTCAGGGTAAATCTTCCGGATTTACGCTCAGTTAGTTAAAAAACGCAGAAAAACATCCTCGCAGGGTAGACAATAGAGAGGGCGATCATTAGAATGCGCCCAATTTGCCAAAAACTGAGCAGTCAGGCAGTTTTTGCATTGATTTTGGGGTCATTCCTGAATTAATATGCATATATTGTGACTGTTTATTCCCTGGAGGATGTTTTGATTAAGTCAGCGCTATTGGTTCTGGAAGACGGAACCCAATTCCACGGTCGGGCCATCGGGGCAACCGGGTCGGCAGTGGGAGAAGTTGTTTTCAACACGTCAATGACCGGTTATCAAGAAATCCTCACTGATCCTTCCTATTCCCGCCAGATCGTCACTCTTACTTATCCCCATATCGGCAATGTCGGCACCAACTCCGCTGACGCAGAATCTTCTCAGGTACATGCATCGGGCCTGGTTATCCGTGATTTACCGCTGATTGCCAGCAACTACCGTAATGAAGAAGGCCTGTCTGATTACCTGACTCGCCACAACATTGTCGCTATTGCCGATATCGATACGCGTAAGCTGACCCGTCTGCTTCGCGAAAAAGGGGCACAGAATGGCTGTATCATCGCGGGCGATGCGCTGGATGCCGCTGTAGCACTGGAAAAAGCCAAAGCGTTCCCGGGCCTGAAAGGCATGGACCTGGCGAAAGAAGTGACCACTAAGGATGCGTATCAGTGGCTGCAGGGGAGCTGGACGCTGGAAGGTGAGCTGCCTGCGCCGAAGACTGATGCAGACCTGCCGTTCCATGTTGTCGCGTATGATTACGGCGTGAAGCGTAACATCTTGCGTATGCTGGTGGATCGCGGCTGCCGTCTGACCGTTGTTCCGGCGCAGACTTCCGCGGAAGACGTGCTGAAGCTGAATCCGGACGGGGTGTTCCTCTCTAACGGTCCTGGCGACCCGGAGCCGTGTGACTACGCGATTACGGCGATCAAACGCCTACTGGAAACCGACATTCCGGTGTTCGGTATCTGCCTCGGCCACCAGTTACTGGCGCTGGCCAGCGGTGCCAAGACCGTGAAGATGAAACTGGGCCACCACGGTGGTAACCACCCGGTGAAAGATCACGATAACAATACCGTGATGATTACCGCCCAGAACCACGGTTTTGCCGTTGACGACAGCCAGCTGCCTTCTAATCTGCGTGTGACCCATACTTCACTGTTTGACCATACGGTACAGGGTATTCACCGCACCGATAAAGCCGCTTTCAGCTTCCAGGGGCACCCGGAAGCCAGCCCAGGCCCGCACGATGCTGCGCCCTTGTTCGATCATTTTATCGAACTGATTAAAAAAGCTATTTAAGGTCGGGAGAGAAAGACAATGCCAAAACGTACAGACATAAAAAGTATCCTGATCCTCGGTGCTGGCCCGATTGTTATCGGCCAGGCCTGCGAATTTGACTACTCGGGTGCGCAGGCGTGTAAAGCGCTGCGTGAAGAGGGTTACCGCGTTATCCTGGTGAACTCCAACCCGGCCACCATCATGACCGACCCGGATATGGCCGATGCGACCTATATCGAACCTATCCACTGGGAAGTGGTGCGCAAAATCATTGAGAAAGAGCGCCCGGATGCCGTGCTGCCAACCATGGGCGGCCAGACTGCGCTGAACTGTGCGCTGGAGCTGGAACGTCAGGGCGTGCTGGCTGAATTTGGTGTCACGATGATCGGCGCCACCGCTGATGCGATCGATAAAGCGGAAGACCGTCGTCGTTTCGACGTTGCGATGAAGAAAATCGGCCTCGATACCGCACGTTCCGGTATCGCACACACGATGGAAGAAGCGCTGGCGGTTGCCGCTGACGTGGGCTTCCCGTGCATTATCCGTCCGTCATTCACCATGGGTGGCACAGGTGGCGGTATCGCTTACAACCGCGAAGAGTTTGAAGAGATTTGCGAGCGCGGCCTCGACCTGTCGCCGACCAATGAGCTGCTGATTGATGAGTCACTGATTGGCTGGAAAGAGTACGAGATGGAAGTGGTGCGTGATAAAAACGACAACTGCATCATCGTCTGTTCGATTGAAAACTTCGATGCCATGGGTATTCACACCGGTGACTCCATCACCGTTGCGCCAGCACAGACGCTAACCGACAAAGAGTACCAGATTATGCGTAACGCCTCGCTGGCGGTACTGCGTGAGATCGGTGTGGAAACCGGCGGTTCAAACGTACAATTCTCGGTAAATCCGGAAAATGGTCGCCTGATTGTCATTGAGATGAACCCGCGCGTATCACGTTCTTCAGCGCTGGCATCCAAAGCGACCGGTTTCCCGATTGCGAAAATCGCCGCCAAGCTGGCCGTCGGTTTTACGCTGGATGAGCTGACCAACGACATCACCGGTGGCCTGACTCCGGCCTCCTTCGAGCCGTCCATCGACTACGTTGTGACGAAGATCCCTCGCTTTAACTTCGAGAAATTTGCCGGTGCCAATGATCGTCTGACCACACAGATGAAATCTGTGGGTGAAGTGATGGCAATTGGTCGCACCTTCCAGGAATCGATGCAGAAAGCCCTGCGCGGTCTGGAAGTGGGCGCCCATGGTTTTGACCCGAAAGTGGGCCTTGACGACCCGGAAGCGCTGACGACCATTCGTCGCGAGTTGAAAGATGCTGGCTGCGACCGCATCTGGTACATCGCTGATGCCTTCCGTGCTGCGATGAGCGTGGAAGATGTCTTCGCGCTCACCAACGTTGACCGCTGGTTCCTGGTGCAGATTGAAGAGCTGGTGAAGCTGGAACAGCAGGTAGCAGACCAGGGCATTAACGGCCTGAACTATGACTTCCTGCGTGCCCTGAAGCGTAAAGGTTTTGCCGATGCACGCCTGGCCGATGTGGCCGGTGTCTCTGAAGCCGAAATCCGTGCGCTGCGTGAGCAGCATAACCTGCACCCGGTCTACAAACGTGTTGATACCTGTGCGGCAGAGTTCTCCACCAATACCGCCTACATGTACTCCACTTATGAAGAGGAGTGCGAAGCGAACCCTAACCAGGACCGTGACAAAATCATGGTGCTGGGCGGTGGTCCAAACCGTATCGGCCAGGGCATTGAGTTCGACTACTGCTGCGTACACGCCTCACTGGCGCTGCGCGAAGACGGGTTCGAAACCATTATGGTCAACTGTAACCCGGAAACCGTCTCTACCGATTACGACACCTCCGACCGTCTGTACTTCGAACCGGTGACCCTGGAAGATGTGCTGGAAATCGTGCGCATCGAGAAGCCTAAGGGTGTGATCGTACAGTACGGTGGCCAGACGCCACTGAAACTGGCGCGTGCGCTGGAAGCCGCAGGCGTGCCGGTTATCGGTACCAGCCCGGATGCCATTGACCGTGCAGAAGATCGTGAGCGTTTCCAGCAGGCAGTTGATCGCCTCGGCCTGAAACAGCCGGCTAACGCCACCGTGACCGCCATTGAAATGGCCGTCGAAAAAGCAGCACTGATTGGCTACCCACTGGTGGTGCGTCCGTCTTACGTGCTGGGCGGCCGTGCGATGGAAATCGTATACGACGAAATCGACCTGAAGCGTTACTTCAACACGGCGGTTTCCGTCTCTAATGATGCGCCGGTTCTGCTGGACCGTTTCCTGGATGACGCCGTCGAAGTTGACGTAGATGCCATCTGTGACGGTGAGCAGGTGCTGATTGGCGGCATTATGGAACACATTGAGCAGGCGGGCGTTCACTCCGGTGACTCAGCCTGTTCACTGCCAGCGTATACGCTGAGCCAGGAAATCCAGGATGTGATGCGCGACCAGGTGAAAAAGTTGGCCTTTGAACTGGGCGTACGCGGTCTGATGAACGTGCAGTTTGCAGTGAAAGACAACGAGGTTTACCTGATTGAGGTGAACCCACGTGCTGCACGTACCGTACCGTTTGTTTCTAAAGCGACCGGGATGCCGCTGGCGAAGGTTGCCGCACGCGTGATGGCGGGCAAAACGCTGGCTGCTCAGGGTGTGACGAAAGAGATCATCCCACCGTATTACTCCGTGAAAGAAGTCGTGCTGCCGTTTAACAAGTTCCAGGGCGTTGACCCTATCCTTGGCCCGGAAATGCGCTCCACCGGGGAAGTGATGGGTGTGGGCCGTACCTTCGCAGAAGCTTTCTGCAAAGCGATGCTGGGCGCACAGAGCAACATGAAGAAGAGCGGTCGTGCGCTGCTGTCAGTGCGCGAAGGCGATAAGAAACGCATCGTTGAGCTGGCTCGTCGCCTGCAGGATTCTGGTTTTGAACTGGATGCTACTGCGGGTACTGCTGAGGTGTTGAAAACTGCCGGGATTGAGGTGCGCCAGGTGAATAAGGTGCATGAAGGTCGTCCGCATATTCAGGATCGGGTGAAAAACGGCGAGTACGCCTATATCGTTAACACCACCGCAGGCCGCCAGGCGATTGAGGATTCCAAACTCATCCGCCGCAGTGCGTTGCAGTACAAGGTGCACTACGACACCACACTGAATGGTGCTTTCGCCACCACCACGTCACTGAATGCCAGCGCCACTGAGCAGGTGATCTCCGTGCAGGAAATGCACGCGCAGATCAACGCTTAACGCCGGTCATCGTGACAGCAACAAACCCCGCCTCGGCGGGGTTTTTTTTGGGGCGCGATTCGGCAAAAGTCGTTTCTGATTATCGGTTTTGTGATCGCACAGGTTGCAGCATTGTCAGGGTTCGTTAGGATGACTGGCGCTGGGTTTTACATTATGTATTGAAAAACAGCCACTTTTTACACCAATGATTATAGGGAAATTAACCATGAAAAGAATTGTTCTGGCGATGCTGGTTGGAGCGGTAATGGCTCAATCTGCGTATGCGGCCAAAGATGTCACCACGCAACCTGACGTTTACTTTCTGAAAGAATCACAGTCCATCGACAGCCTGGCGTTGCTGCCACCCCCTCCGGCGATGGACAGCATCGAGTTTTTGAATGATAAAACCCAGTATGACGTGGGTAAAATGCTGCGTGACACGCCAAGAGGCAAGCAGGCCTGGAAAGATGCTAACGTTGAGGGCGATGGCGTAGCAGAGGCATTCTCCGAGGCTTACGGCATGGAAATTACGCTGGAGAAAACGCCGGAACAGTATCGACTGGTGAAGAAAATGCGCGAAGATGCGGGCGACCTGGCCACACGCAGCGCCAAGCAACACTACATGCGCATCCGTCCTTTTGCTTTCTATCATGAAGCCACCTGCCGTTCCGATGACGAAGGCAAGCTCTCAACCAATGGCTCCTATCCTTCAGGCCACACCACCATTGGCTGGGCCACTGCGCTGGTGCTGGCTGAGATCAATACCGACCGCCAGGGGCAAATTCTGCAACGTGGCTATGAGATGGGCCAGAGCCGGGTGATTTGCGGTTATCACTGGCAGAGTGACGTCACCGCGGCTCGCGTGGTGGCCTCGGCGATTGTGGCACGTCTGCACGCTGAACCGACCTTTGTCAGCCAGCTGCAAAAAGCCAAAGATGAATTCAAGCGTCTGAAAGGCAGCGCGCTTTAAACGAATAGCCCCCCGTAGTGGGCGACCTTTTTTACGGTCGCCCTTTGAGAGATTCTTTTCCGGTTACACTTTTCTTAAGCCAGTTTTGCCAGTATTTCCAGCGTAGTAGACTCATTTTCAATTAAGCGGATCAGCAAAATGGCCTGTTTATTCGGCTTTGCCCGCCCCTGCTCCCAGTTCTGATAGGTGGTTAATCCGGTCTGTAAGTACTGTGCGAAGACCGCCTGAGAAAGCTGTAAGTTTTCACGGATAGTGCGCAATTCCTCCGGGGCAAGTACCACCTCAGCTTTTGCCGCCAGGCGATGCGTCTTCAGCGTTTTCTTGCCCTGGTGATGTTCAGCCAGCGCGGTAAACCCCTCGACCAGTTCATGGTAAAGATCGCGTTTTTCCATAAAATCACCCTCCTTTAGTCAGGTTTGCCAGCAGCGAACGTAAGCTGTCGCGCTGTGCCGGGGAGAGATCGCTTGCCTCTCCTTTGCTGTAAACAGTGAACAGCAGAAAGTGTGCCTGTTCCTGCCACCAGTAATAAATCACCCGTGAACCTCCGCGTTTTCCCTTATGGCGATGGGCATCGCCTACTCTGAGTTTACGCAGCCCTCCGGTGTGCTGGATAACATCACCGCAGGTGGGACAGAGCATTAACAGATTCTGCAAACTGCGAAATGCATCGTCAGAAAAATAATCGACACGGTGACGTGCGAAAGGCGGAAGTTCAATAAAGATAGCATCCACTGCTGTATCTCCTGATGGGCTTAAACTATCCCCAATAATGAGTTAGTTCAAGTGAATTTTGTTTGTTTTTTGAACCTGATGATTTTGCCTCCTTCCTGCTGATATGTCCCATGACTTGCTCATTCCCTGCGCAACGCCTCGCAAATCTGCACTGTTAACGCTCAGAAGATTTGCTTATTTCTCAGTTAAAATCATTTGAATCAATAGCTTGATTTTTTGGCATCAAAATTGCGTTACCTGAAAGAGGTTGAGTTGTTGGGCCAATTTATCAGGGGGCAGGATGTCATCATTAAACGCCAGTTTGTCGCCGATTGCGGTACAGCACAGCGATGTGTTGGTGCTGGACGCGTTGACGCGCTATGTGGCGCAGTCCGGGACTCAGATTGGTGAACGTTTGCCGCCAGAGCGTGTACTGGCAGAGCAACTGGGGGTGAGCCGTAACACGGTACGTGAAGCGCTGAAACGCTGGGAGGCACTGGGCATTATTGTGCGCCGCAAAGGCAGCGGCACCTTCCTGCATGCCGAAGTCACCAGCAATGACAGTTTCCTCTCCCTGCGCTTTAAGAACGACTCACAGAACATGCTGCATGCGCTGGAGGTGCGACGCATCATCGAGGCCGAATCCTGTGGCCTGGCGGCGATCCGCGCCAGCCGTGAAGACCTGCTGCTGATAGAACAGCGGCTGGTGGAGATGGAGCGGGTACATCTGTCCATAGGTTCTGCCGGGGCCGAAGACTGGGCGTTTCACGCCAGCATCTATCAGGCCGCCCATAACCCGTTACTGCTACATATGGTGGTCGGTTTATACGACACCCTGCACGCGTTCTTCGAATCTCCCCCCGAACAGGCACTGTTCAGCGACTCCTTTCCGCTGCACCGCACGCTGTTCGAAGCCATTGCACGCCGTGATGCCATTGAGGCGAGGCGCGTCAGCCATTTAATTCTCGATATCACCGAACGTGACATGAAGGACGTGATCCATGCAGCCAGAAAAATATAAAGACCAGACCCAGCTAACGCACGATGTCCGCCATGATAAAGGCGCGGTATCGCCACCGATTTACCAGTCGTCGTTGTTCAGCTTCAGCGACTACGACAGCATGATCGCCCGTTTTCGCGGTGACAGTGACCAGCCGCTCTATTCACGCGTGGACAACCCAACGGTCAAAGCGTTGCAGGACAAAGTGGCCTTGCTGGAACAGGGGGAAGCCTGTCTGGCCTTCAGTAGCGGGATGGCGGCCATCAGCAACGCCATTCTCAGCGTGGTGTCACCGGGCGATAAAGTGGTGTGTATCAACCACGTTTATCCGGATACCTACCGCTTTCTACGTGGCTTCTGCCAGCGTTTTAACATCAACAGCGAGTTTGTAGACGGTGATTCTCTCGCGGCGGTAGAAGCCGCGCTGCCGGGGGCAACGCTGCTCTATCTTGAAAGCCCGAGCAGCTGGGTGATGGGTGAGCAGGATCTGCGTGCGCTGGTCGCTCTGGCCAAACGTTATGGCGTGACCACGATGATTGATAACAGTTGGGCATCGCCGCTGTTCCAAAAACCGCTGACCCTGGGCGTGGATATTGTGGTGCATTCTGCCTCGAAATATATCAGTGGCCACAGCGATGTGGTGGCCGGGCTGGTGATTGCCAGCCGTGAGCACATCATGGCCATTACCCGCGGCGTCAGCCCTTTCCTCGGCGGTAAGCTCTCTGCCAACGAAGCCTGGCTGCTGATCCGCGGCCTGCGCACGTTGCCACTGCGTATGCGCCAGCACCATCACAGCGCCCTGACGATTGCGCAGCAACTGCGGGATCATCCACAGGTCATCCGGGTTTATCACCCAGGGCTGGACCCGCAGCCCTTCTCAACACTGAGTGGTTACAGCGGCCTGTTCTCCTTCGAACTCGATGACTCGGTGGATATCCCGCGTTTCTGTAATGCCCTGAATCTTTTCCATATGGGCGTCAGTTGGGGCGGCTTCGAGAGCCTGGTGATGCCGGCTATTTCGGTGCTGAATCAGGCCGGAGAGTTTAACTCAGCGCGCGATTTTGGCGTGTCTCCGCGCGTTGTCCGTATTTCTATCGGCCTGGAAGAGACCGATGACCTGTGGCTCGACTTGCAGCAGGCGATCGCTGCTGCCCGCTAACTTCACCCGACAAGAGGACAGTATGATGCAACATCCTTTGCGCTCTGCATTATTCAAAAGCGTGGTATTGACCCTGGGAATGACCACCGCCTTCGGCAGTATCGCCGCCACTAAGCTGACGCTGGTGGAAGTGATCACCAGCCCGGCGCGGACAGCCGTGCTGCAAACCATGCTGACGGAGTATAAAAAACAGCATCCGGATACGGAAATTGAAGTGATCTCGCTGCCGTGGGGCCAGGCGTTTGAAAAACTGGGCACCATGCTGCAAAGCGGGCAGGTGCCGGATGTGGTGGAGATGCCGGATACCTGGCAGGGATTGTATGCCAGTAACAATATGCTGGAGGATCTTGAGCCACGCCTGAAAAGCTGGCAAAGCACGCCAGAGCTGACGGATAAAGCGCTGACGATGGCGCGTGCCGCCAACGGTAAAGCCACGATGGTGCCGTACGGTTTCTATCTGCGCGCCATGTTCTGGAACAAGAAGCTGTTCCAGCAGGCCGGGCTGAGCGAAGCACCGAAAACCATGGATGAGTTCGTCGCGGACGCGAAGAAAATTACCGCACTGGGTAATGGCATCAGCGGCTACTGCATGCGTGGTGGCGTTGGAGGCACCAATGCCTGGATGATGTTTATGGCAGCGATGAACGGCTCTCCAGACTTCTTCGATAAGCAGGGTAACAGTACGCTCACCCAGCCTGGTGCACTGAAGGGCGCACAGCCGCTGGTGGATTTGTACAAAAGCGGCGGCGCACCGAAAGACAGTGTGAACTGGGGCTTTAACGAGATCGTATCCGGGTTCTACTCGGGTAAATGCGCGATGCTTGACCAGGATCCGGATGCGCTGATCGCAATTAAAAACAGCATGCCAGCGGACGATTTCGCGGTAGCACCGATGCCGGTAGGGCCATCGGGTAAAGCCTTCCCGACGATAGGTTATACCGGCTGGTCGGTGTTTAAGCAGGCGAAACAGAAGGATCAATCCTGGCAGTTGATCCAGTTCCTCAGTAACAAAGAGAACAACCTCACCTGGTCGAAGTTCGTCGGTACGCTGCCCATCTATAAAGGCGCAGAAAGCGACCCTTACTACCATTCACCGCAGTTCGCAGGCTGGTTCGCCGAACTGAATGACCCGAAATATGTGCCGCTGACCATGCCGACCCATCTGAAAGGCTGGGGCTACTTTAACTCGGTGATCGTCAAAGAGAGCAGCCAGGAAACATTACTCGACCAGAACGATACCGAATCGATGGTTCAGGACTGGGCGAAGTATCTGACAAAAGAGCAGAAAGCCTGGCTGGCTGCGCAATAACCTGGTGATCGGGCCGATCGGAACAGACGATCGGCCCCCCGCCAACCTCATACCGGAGACGCCCTATGATGCTTGACGCCACCACCGAACCCGCCGATCGAGCGCCACGCTTTTTGCGCCTGCGTATGCTGGCGGAACCCTGGCTTTACCTCACCCCAACGCTGGTGTTGATAGGGCTGTTTATTTTTGTACCGATGATGATTGGCATCTCGTATGCCTTCCAGAATATCCAACTGCTGAACCCGATGGACAGTGGCTGGGTCGGTCTGGATAATTTCCGCACTATGTTCGATGACCGACGTTTCTTTAAGGCGCTGGGCCATACGGTGAACTGGACGCTGACCTCGCTGACGTTGCAATTCTTCCTTGGTCTGGGGTTGGCGCTGCTGCTAAACCGCGAATTCCCGTTACGGCGCTGGGCACAGGCACTGGTATTCCTGCCGTGGGCGGTGCCTGCGTTTCTCTCCGGTCTGACGTGGTCATGGTTGCTGAATCCGGTGATCGGTATTCTGCCGCACTGGATGGTGGATCTGCATCTGATCAGCGAACCGTACAACATCCTGTCCGATCCCACCCTCGCGTTATACGGCCCCGTGATTGCTAACGTCTGGTTTGGTATTCCGTTTTTTGCCATCACCCTGCTGGCAGCGTTGCAATCCATTCCAAAAGATCTCTACGAGGCGGCATCCATGGACGGTGCCAGCGGCTGGCAGCAGTTTAAGCGCGTCACGCTGCCATTTCTTGCGCCGATGATTGCGATTACCGTCATGCTGCGCACCATCTGGATTGCCAACTTTGCCGACCTGATCGTGGTGATGACCGACGGTGGCCCTGCGGGATCCACCTCAATTCTCTCCAGCTACATCTTTACCACTGCCTACCGCAAGCTCGACTTTGGTTACGCCTCAGCGATGGCGGTGTTCCTGCTGGTACTGATGACCTGTTATGCATTGGTGTTACTGCGTATTCGCCATCAGTTGTTGAAATAAGGAGAGGTCGATGAACGCACTGTTACGTTTGATTGGGCACCGCGCCGGTATCCTGTTCTACCTGCTGTTTGCGCTGTTCCCGCTCTACTGGGTGATTAAAATTGCCTTTACGCCCGACGCGTTGTTGTTCAGCGAAGGGGTGACAATGTGGCCGGCTGCGCTGACTCTTGACCATTTTAAACGCGTGCTGGTGGAGAGCGATTTCCCGACCTTTTTTACCAACAGTCTGATTGTGTCGTTTGGCACCGCCGGTTTGTCGACGGTGGTGGCAGCGGCTGCGGGCTACGCGTTTTCACGCTTTGGTTTCCGTGGAAAAACGGTGATGGCGGCGCTGCTGCTGTTTACGCAGATGTTCCCGCTGGTGATGATCCTGGCCCCAATCTACAAAGTGATGGCACCGCTCGGGCTGACCAACAGCCTGCTGGGCCTGATCCTGGTCTACAGCGCATTTAACGTGCCGTTTGCCACTTTTTTGATGCAGTCATTTTTCGATGCAATCCCGAAAGATCTGGAAGAGTCCGCCATGCTGGAAGGCTGCACACGTTTTCAGGCGCTGTACCGCGTACTGGTGCCACTGACACTGCCGGGCATGGCCGCCACGCTGGGATTTGTGTTCACTGCCGCGTGGAGTGAGCTGCTGTTCTCACTGATGCTGATCAACCAAAACGATGTGATGACCTTCCCGGTAGGATTGCTGAGCTTCGTGTCGAAATTCGCCGTTTCCTGGGGAGATATGATGGCTGCCGCCGTGCTGGCACTGATCCCCGCGTGTCTGTTTTTCGCCTTCATTCAGCGCTACCTGATCCAGGGGCTGACGGCTGGCGCAGTAAAAGGATAATCCTGATGGCTCAAATTTCTCTGCGACAAATCCAGAAGCAGTACGGCAATGTTGAAGTGCTGCGTGATATTAACCTGACCATCGCCGATGGTGAGTTTGTGGTGCTGGTGGGGCCTTCGGGCTGCGGGAAGTCGACGCTGCTGCGTACCATCGCCGGACTGGAACTGGCGAGCAGCGGTGACATCCGTATTGGCACGCGGCTGATGAATGAGGTGGCACCGAAAGATCGTGATATTTCCATGGTGTTTCAGAGCTATGCGCTCTATCCGCACCTGACCGTGGCGCGCAATATGGGCTTCAGCCTGGAAGTGCAAAAGCGGCCCAAAGCAGAAATTGAGGCCGCGGTGCAGCGTGCGGCGGAGATCCTCAGCCTGACGCATTTACTCGACCGGCGGCCAAAAGAGTTATCCGGTGGCCAGCGCCAGCGCGTGGCGATGGGGCGGGCGATTGTGCGGCAGCCGCAGGTCTTTTTGTTCGATGAGCCGCTGTCGAACCTTGATGCCCAGCTGCGCGGTCAGATGCGCGTGGAGATCAAAAAGCTGCATCAGCAGATGAATAATACCATTGTTTATGTGACCCACGATCAGGTCGAGGCCATGACGCTGGCGGATCGCATTGTGGTGCTCAATCACGGTGTGATCCAGCAGGTAGGCAGTCCGCTGGAGCTGTATGACACACCGGCGAATAAATTCGTCGCCAGCTTTATCGGTTCACCGCCGATGAACTTTATCAGCGGTACCGTGCGTGCCGGGGATCGTGGTCCTTGCGTCGAGGTTAGCGCACCGCTGGTGCTGCCCTTGAGCGATCGCGGCTTGCTGCCACAGGGGAAGGCGGTGACGTACGGCATCCGCCCGGAAAATATCACGTTATGCGATCTGGCGGATGAAGGGGCGTTGCCGTTGCAGGTGTCGCTGATCGAACCGACAGGGCTATCCGAGCTGATCCACGGAACCCTGTACGGTGAGCCGGTGATGATCTACAGCACGTTGCGTTCGGATTGCCGGGCGGGGGAGACGGTGGGCATGAAGATCGATGTGGATCGCGTGCTGCTGTTTGATGCGGACAGTCAGGTGCGGCTTTAGGTGCGGGCTATATATAGCCCGCACCGGGTCAGGCGTGCCTGACCCCTACGACAGCGCGACTTTAATCCCCAGTGCAATCAGTACGCCACCCAGCAGTTTGTCAACGATGCGCTGGGCTTTGGCCAGGCCACGACGCACCGGGGCGCTCTGGATCAGCACCACTAATAGCGGCCACCATAGCGTCGACAGGCCGAGGATAATGCCCGCATACAACAGCTTTTCATGCACGCTGGAATTAACGCTCAGTACCTGGGTAAAGATCGACAGGAAAAACAGCGTGGCTTTGGGGTTCAGCAGGTTGCACAGATAACCCTGCATAAAGGCTTTCTTCAGCGAGGTGTGCTCAGGGGCCACGTTACTGAGATCCATTTTACTGCTGCCACGGGAACGCAGTGCCTGGATACCGATATAAATCAGGTAACCGGCACCGGCATATTTCAGCAGCATAAACAGCCACGGTGTGGTGGTGATCACCACGGCCAGCCCGGCAACGCAGTAAGCCATATGCGTGGCAACGGCGCAGTTCACGCCCATCGCGGTCATCATGGCCGCGCTGCGGCGGTAGCGGGCAGCATTTTTGATAATCAGGAAAAAATCAGGGCCGGGAGAAAGCATCCCGAGCGCCGCAATGGTGGCGACAAATAAACTGGTTTCTAACATAACGAAGGTCTGTAGCTGAACGAGCCGAGAATTCTATCATGCCTCTGGGGTTAATGTGGGGGAAAAACAGGCAGAAGGTGACGCAACCGATACCCTGTAAACCTTTACTGAATATCCTCCGGTTAGCTATCGACGAAAGTTTCGCCTTTCCGTATGATGGCGCCAATTTTACCCCCCTGCTGAGTTTTATATGATGATTAGCCTGATTGCGGCCCTTGCGGCCGACCGTGTGATTGGGATGGAAAATGCCATGCCATGGCATCTGCCGGCCGACCTTGCATGGTTTAAGAAGCATACTCTGAATAAACCCGTGATCATGGGCCGCCGTACCTGGGAGTCCATTGGACGCCCGTTGCCAGGTCGCCTGAATATTGTGATCAGCAGCCGTAAAGGGGATGCCGACGGTGTGACCTGGGTGACTTCTATTGATGAGGCGTTAAAAACCGCAGGTGATGTGGAAGAGCTGATGGTGATTGGCGGCGGGCGCATTTATGAGCAGATGCTGGCACGTGCTGACCGTTTGTATCTGACGCATATTGATGCCGAAGTGGAAGGGGATACGCATTTCCCGGACTACGAGCCGGATGAGTGGCAGTCAACCTTCAGCGAGTTCCATGATGCTGATGAGAAAAACTCGCACAGTTTCTGCTTTGAGATTTTAGACCGTCGTTAAAATAATACGGGTCGGGCATGCCCGACCCGAACAACGGTGTCTTTTACAATATTTCGCTTTTCCGGTTCGATACCTGCACAAACACCCGCTTGTCTTCCCAGCGTAGCATTGTCAATGTTCCTCCCCAGCAACAACCGGTATCCAGGGCGAGAATCCCTTCCGGCGTTCCTTTTCCTTCCAGCGATGCCCAGTGACCAAACGCAATGGTGTAATCATTCGATACCGGTCCGGGAATGGTGAACCAGGGTTTTAGCGGTGGGGGAGCGCTGTCCGGGGCTTCTTTCGCGATCATATCCAGCTGACCATTTGGAAAGCAGTAACGCATTCGCGTCAGGGCATTGGTACTGAAGCGTAAACGCGCCAGACCGCTGAGCTCCGGTGTCCAGTTATTGGGCATATCGCCATACATCGCATCCAGAAACAGCGGATACGTATCGCTGCTGAGGACCGATTCCACTTCACGCGCGCAGCTTTTCGCTGTCTCGATATCCCACTGCGGAGTGATCCCGGCGTGGGCCATCACCAGCTTTTTTTCTTCATCAACCTGTAACAGCGGCTGGCGGCGTAGCCAGTTGATCAGCAGGTCAGCATCAGGGGCTTCCAGCAGCGGTGTAATGCGATCTTTAGGTTTATTGCGACTGATACCGGCGTAGACCGCCAGCAGATGCAGGTCATGATTGCCCAGCACCATTTTTACGCAGTCCCCGAGGTAACGAACATAACGCAGAACTTCAAGCGAAGCTGGCCCACGCGCGACCAGATCGCCGGTCAGCCAGAGCTGATCAACCTGAGGATCGAAGGCGACCTGGTTAAGAAGCGATCGCAATTCTTCGTAGCAACCGTGGACATCACCGATTAAATAAGTGCTCATGCAAAAAGGCCGGATTAGTGAATATGGGTGGCAATCGCCAGGCGGAAGACCGGGATATCAACGGTGAACGGTTCGCCGTTGGCATCGATCATCTGATAGTGACCCTGCATGGTGCCCATCGGGGTTTCAAGAACGGCCCCGCTGGTGTACTGAAACTCGCCGCCAGGCTCGATGTGCGGCTGTTCGCCAACCACACCTTCGCCCTGAACTTCGGTTTCACGGCCGTTACCGTTAGTGATGAGCCAGTAACGGCCAATGAGCTGAGCCGGGATACGCCCCAGATTACGTATCGTGATGGTGTAAGCAAACACATAACGTTCTTCTTCAGGTGCAGACTGTGACGCAATATAGGCACTTTGTACCTGAACACAGACTTTGGGCGTATCGTTCATACTCAGTTCTCCTGCGGCTGAGGATGCGCAGTCAACCAGTTCGCCATACGGCAATATTGTGCAACGCTGATATTCTCTGCACGCAACGTCGGGTCAATCTCCATTTCTGCCAGTGCTTCCGCAGAGAAAAGATGGCCGAGGCTGTTGCGCAGGGTTTTACGGCGTTTACCGAAGGCTTCCGTGGTGATGCGGCTCAGGGCACGAATGTCGTCAACCGGGTGTGGGATCTGTGCATAAGGCATCAGACGCACCACGGCAGAGTCGACTTTCGGTGCCGGGGTAAAGGATTCGGGTGGCACTTCCAGCACCGGGATCACCTGGCAGTAATACTGTGCCATGACGGTCAGACGACCGTAGGCTTTGCTGCCAGGCCCGGCAACCAGGCGGTTAACCACTTCTTTTTGCAACATAAAGTGCATGTCCTGAATGGCACCGGTATAGCTAAACAGATGGAACATCAGGGGAGTGGAGATGTTATACGGCAGATTACCGAACACACGCAGCTTTTGACCTTTTTCCTGCGCATAGGCGGCGAAGTCAAAGGCCATCGCATCCTGCTGGAAAATGGTCAGTTTTGGGCCAAGGAACGGATGAGTTTGCAGACGCGCGGCAAGATCGCGGTCAATCTCAATCACTGTCATGGCGTCCAGACGCTCGCCTACCGGCTCGGTAAGTGCAGCAAGGCCTGGGCCGATTTCGACAACCGCCTCGCCCTTTTGTGGGTGGATGGCATTGACGATGCTTTCGATAATGTACGGATCGTTAAGGAAGTTCTGTCCAAAACGTTTGCGGGCGAAGTGGCCCTGGTGAACGCGACTATTCATTACTGCTCTTAATCATGGTAATGGCGAGGTTAAGCGCCGTCTTAAAGCTGCCCGCATCAGCCTGGCCGCTTCCAGCCAGCTCGAGAGCTGTGCCGTGGTCAACAGACGTACGGATAAATGGCAGACCGAGGGTGATATTCACCGCCCGACCAAACCCCTGATATTTTAGCACTGGAAGCCCCTGATCGTGATACATCGCCAGCACCGCATCAGCATGTTGCAGATATTTGGGCTGGAACAGGGTATCCGCTGGCAGAGGTCCAGTCAGTTGTATACCGCGCTGGCGGAGTTCATCCAGCGCCGGGATAATCACATCGATCTCTTCACGGCCCATATGGCCGCCTTCGCCTGCGTGGGGGTTCAGACCGCAAACAAAGATATGCGGTGAAGCCAGACCAAACTTGCTTTGCAGGTCGGCGTGGAGGATGGTGATCACTTCATGCAGGCTGTTGCGGGTAATGGCGGCCGCCACATCTTTCAGCGGCAAATGGGTGGTCGCCAGCGCAACACGCAGCTCCTCCGTTGCCAGCATCATCACCACGCGCTCACAGTCAGCGCGCTCGGCGAAGAACTCGGTATGCCCGCTAAACGGGATGCCGGCATCGTTGATGACACCCTTGTGCACCGGTCCGGTGATCAGGGCGGCGAATTCGCCGCTCAGACAGCCGTCACAGGCGCGTGCAAGGGTTGCCAGTACATAGTGACCATTATCCACGCAAAGCTCGCCTGCAACCGCTGGCTGGGCCAGTGGCACGGGCAGAACGGTGAGCGTTCCTGCCTGCTGGGATTGCACCGGGCTTCCCGGTAGATACTCGCGCAGGGTCAGGGGTAAATGCAAAGCTGCCGCGCGGGTGCGCAGCAGCTCGGGGTCAGCACAGACAACCAGTTCAACCGGCCAGGCAAGCTGTGCCAGTTGAACGATTAAATCGGGACCAATCCCGGCGGGTTCGCCGGGGGTGATCACCACACGTTGATTACTGAGCATTCGCATCCAGAATTTTCACGTAGGCAGCAGCACGTTGTTCCTGCATCCAGGTTTGTGCTTCTTCCGAGAATTTACGGTTGAACAGCAGGCGGTAAGCACGCTCTTTTTTCGCCGCATCAGTTTTATCCACCTTGCGGGTATCCAGCAACTGGATCAGATGCCAGCCGAAGGAAGAGTGAACCGGGCCGCTCACCTGGCCTTTTTGCAGACGCAGCAGGGCATCACGGAAAGCAGGATCGTACACTTCCGGTGAGCTCCAACCCAGATCGCCGCCCTGGTTCGCTGAACCCGGATCCTGCGACAGTTGTTTAGCAGCGTCGGCAAAGGTCAGCTTGCCACTTTTGATCTCAGCGGCCACTTCTTGCAACTTCTGACGGGCCTGATCGTCAGTCATGATCGGGGATGGTTTGAGCAAGATATGGCGTGCATGTACTTCAGTGACTGAAATGCTCTGGTTATCACCGCGCATATCGTTCACTTTCAGAATATGGAAACCCACACCGGAGCGGATCGGACCAATGATATCGCCTTTTTTCGCTGTCACCAGCGCCTGAGCAAACAGGGATGGCAGCTCCTGAATACGGCCCCACCCCATGTTGCCGCCCTTCAGCGCCTGTGGGTCAGCAGAGTAGGTGATAGCCAGTTTACCGAAATCCGAACCGGATTTGGCTTCACCTGCCAGCTGTTTTGCCAGGCTTTCCTGATCGTCAACCTGCTGCTGGGTCGGGTTTTCCGGCAGTGGCAACAGGATGTGGCTGAGGTTCAACTCAGTGCCAGCATCATTCTGCGATGCCATCTGCGTTGCCAGCTGATCCACTTCCTGAGGCAGGATCGTGACACGACGACGCACTTCGTTGTTACGGACTTCTGAGGTGATCATCTCTTTGCGGATCTGCTCGCGGTAGGTGGCATAGTTCATGCCATCGTACGCCAGACGGCTACGCAACTGATCAACACTCATTTTGTTCTGCGCGGCGATGTTACCAATCGCCTGATCCAGCTGCGCATCACTCACCTGAATTCCGGCCTGTTTGGCCATCTGTAGCAGGATATTATCCATCACCAGACGTTCAACGATCTGGTGACGCAGGGTTTTATCATCCGGTAACTGCTGGCCGGCTTGCTGCGACTGGCCTTTCACGGACTGCATCATGCCGTCCACGTCACTTTCTAACACTACGCCGTTATTCACGATGGCGGCAACTTTATCAACAACTTGCGGGGCTGCGAACGCAGTGTTGGCTGTCAGGGCTGCACCGAGGATCAGCATTCTCCAGTTCTTCATACTTTTTCCATTCTTCTATCCGCACTGCGGGTTTGCATACCAAACATTACAACATCAGAAAGCGCGTTGATAAGGCAGGATGCCCTGACGCAGCATTTGACCGGTGCCTAAGCCATAGCTTGGGCTGAGGCCACGCAGTTCAATGTTGAACGAGATTTTATTGTCATATTTACTGCTGTCGTTTTCCCAACTGGTGATTTTACGTTCATAGCCCAGGCGGAGTGCATAACAACAGGAGCTGTACTGTACACCGAGCAGTTGATCGGCCGCCTGGTTTGCATTGGTATCGTAATACCATGCACCGACCACTGACCATGCATCAGCGATAGGCCAGCTTGCTGTTGCACCCACTTGTGAAATCCCTTTCTGGTACAACGCATTGTTGTACTGGGTCAGCGTTTGCTGAACATACTCCTCGCTGGTATAGCGGTAGTTCAACTGCACCATACGGTCAGCATCACGACGCCATTCCAGCACGGCGTTACCCTGAGAAACGTTATTCAGGCGGGTGTCGTATTGCAGTCCACCGCGCGCTGACCAGTTGTCACTCACCTTCCAGTAAGTGTCGCCAGCCCACACCAGGCTGCCGCGGTCGTCGTCATCCGTGTTGTTCAACCCGGTACGAGCAGGGGTGAACGAGTAGATTTGACCAATGGAAGCATTAAAACGTTCAACCAGATCGTTATCAAAAATTCGCGAGGTTACACCGGTAGTGACCTGGTTGGCTGAAGCGATGCGATCCAGGCCGCTGTAGGTCCGGTCACGGAACAGGCCAGTGTAGTCACTTTGCAGCAGGGTGGAGTCGTAAGCGCGGATATCGCTCTGATCACGATAAGGCGTGTAGAGGTACTGCACGCGCGGTTCCAGCGTCTGCGTGTAACCCGGTGACCAGTTCATATCCCGGTCAAATACCATCTTGCCGTCGACTTTAAACTGCGGCATGACGCGATTCACCGAGTCTTTCAGCTGATTATTGCTATTGGTGCTGAGCGAGTTGTAATAATCAACGTCGTTCTGCTCGTAATGCGTGGCCAGCAGTTTGGCTTCGGTATTGATGCTGCCCCAGCCGTTGGAGAGCGGCAGGTCAATGGTCGGTTCAAGATGCAGACGCGTGGCGTCTGGCAAGCGCTCATTCACGTTAGTGAATTTTACTGCCTGTGCATAGACGTGCGTATCGAACGGTCCGATATCGTTACTGTAATAATTGAAGTCGAACTGCGGTTCGGCGCGATACACATCGTTATTGGCGTTGGTGGAGAAAATTTGGAACTGTTTGGTCGACAGCGTGGCATCCCAGTTTTGTTCCGCATACCCAATGCTGAACTTCTGCGTAACGTAGCCATCAGTGGTTGAACCATACACCGAGTCGAGATCGGTGAAATAGTAAGGATCGCTGACTTTGGTGTAATCGGCGTTGAACCGCCAGTGCTGATCGTAAACGCCAGAATGACGCCAGTAGAACAGCCAGCGATTGGCGTCTTTATCATCCGGATGATCGCTGTTATAGACGCGGTCTGAATTCAGATAGTCGAACTCCACCAGACCTGTACCTGCGCCAGTCAGATAACGGAATTCATTCTGCCACTGCATGCCACGGCGGCTGATATAGTGCGGTGTCAGCGTGGCATCGGCCTGCGGTGCAATGTTCCAGTAGTACGGCAGCATAAACTCGAAGCCGCTGTTACTGCCGTATTTTGCATTCGGGATCAGGAAGCCGGAACGGCGCTTATCGCCCACCGGGAGCTGTAAATAAGGGCTGTAGAATATCGGCACCGAGCCCAGTTTGAAGCGGGCGTTCCAGATTTCAGCCAGCTGTTCATCGCGGTCATGAATAATTTCAGAGCCGACCACGCTCCAGCTATTCTGACCCGGCAGACAGGAGGTAAACGTGCCGTTTTCCAGAATGGTGTAGCGGTTATCATCACGCAGTTTCATCTGGTCAGCATCACCGCGCCCCTGGCGGCCTACCATCTGGTAGTTACCATTCCACACGTTGGTGTCTTTGGTATTCAGGTTTGACCAGGCTTTCGGACCTTTCAGGATGACCTGGTTGTCATCGTAGTGCACATTACCCAGTGCATCGATGGTACGCGTTGGCGTTGTCTGCCCACTGAGCATTTTTTGATGCAACTGAACTTCGTCGGATTGCAGACGGCTATTGCCCTGACGAATATCCACATTACCGGTAAAGACTGCATCATCGGGATAATTGCCTTTGGCACTATCGGCATCAATCGTTACGGGTAATTGGTTGGTTGCCTTTCCCTGTACCAGCGGACGGTCGTAACTGGGCACCCCGAGCATACATTGGGATGCGAGGTCATCAGCCAGCCCTTGATGGCTGTAGAGTGCTGAACCAATCAAGGTGGCCAGCAACGTAGGTAGTCTTTTATTCATACGCGGTATCGAGAATTCCGTAATCACTGGCATCATGCCGACAAACGGTCAGAGACTAACGTACTCAACTGCATTGCGCTAGTCATACCCTGCATCTTTTATGACAGGTATACTTCTGGTTGTCTGGCCGCGTACCAATAGGCTGTGAGAGAAATGACAGGTATGATAATGCAATTTTTAGCCTTCAGCATGGCGAATTGAGGAGTATATGCGCTATTGGGGAAAAGTATTGGGTCTTGTGCTGGGTTTCTTATCGGGTGCGGGCTTCTGGGGTGTGCTTTTTGGCCTTGTGGCCGGGCATCTGATAGATAAAGCACGTTCGCCGGCACGGCAGGGCTATTTTGCGAATCAACAGACGCGTCAGGCGCTGTTTTTCCGCACCACCTTCCAAGTGATGGGGCATCTGACAAAGTCAAAAGGCCGGGTGACGGATGCCGACATTCAGATGGCATCGCTGCTGATGGATCGTATGCAGTTGGACAGTAACGGCCGTATTGCCGCGCAGCAGGCTTTCCGCGAAGGCAAGGAGGGCGATTATCCTCTGCGGGACAAGCTGCGTGAGTTGCGTAGCGCCTGTTTTGGCCGTTTCGATCTGATCCGTATGTTCCTGGAAATTCAGATTCAGGCTGCGTTTGCCGACGGTTCACTGCATCCCAATGAGCGCCAAGTGCTGTATGTGATTGCCGAGGAGCTGGGCATTTCGCGCGCGCAGTTCGATCAGTTCTTACGGATGATGGAGAGCGGTCAGCAGTTTGGCGGTGGTTCGCACTATAGTGGATCGTCTCAGGGCGGATTTACGGGGGCGCAGCGTGGACCCACGCTGGAAGATGCCTGTAGCGTGCTGGGGGTGAAAAGCACTGACGATGGCACCACCATCAAACGCGCTTATCGCAAGCTGATGGGGGAGCATCACCCGGATAAGCTGGTGGCGAAAGGCTTACCGCCAGAGATGATGGAGATGGCGAAGCAGAAAGCGCAGGAGATTCAGGGCGCGTACGATCTCATCAAACGCGAGAAAGGGTTTAAATAGTTATCAGGCTGGCTGGCCGGGCATGCCCGGCCACTACGAAACACACATTGTAGGGGGCGGGCATGCCCGCCCCGTGCAGATGAATGGCAATAAATCAGAAATCCGCCGGTTGCCTGAACGTCATCGGCGTACCGAACTGTGGATGGGTAATGCTCAGGCTCTCGGCGTGCAGCTGCAGGCGAGGAGCCATCGCTTTTGCCTCGTCGTGCGCATAGAAGTTATCACCGAGGATCGGATGGCCAAGCGCCAGCATATGCACGCGTAGCTGGTGCGAGCGCCCGGTAATCGGTTTTAACTGTACGCGGGAACTGTTATCACTGGCGTAATCCAGCACCTGATATTCCGTTTGTGCAGACTTACCGGTTTCAAAACAAACTTTCTGCTTCGGCCGGTTCGGCCAGTCACAAATTAACGGTAGATCGACCAACCCTTTTTCTGGCTGCGGATGTCCCCAGACGCGCGCCACATAGGTTTTCTGCGGTTCACGTTCGCGGAACTGCCGCTTCAGCTCACGCTCGGCGGCTTTTGTCAGTGCCACCACAATCACACCGCTGGTGGCCATATCCAGGCGATGGACCGATTCCGCAGCTGGATAATCACGCTGTACGCGCGTCATTACGCTGTCTTTGTGCTCTTCCAGACGACCGGGAACGGAAAGGAGTCCACTGGGCTTATTCACCACCATGATGTGGTCATCCTGATAGAGAATATGCAGCCAGGGTTCTTGTGGTGGGTTGTAGGGTTCCATAACTCTCTCGTAAGGGCCGGCGTGCGCCGGCCCTGTCTCGTTACTGATGTGTGACAACGATCAGGCGCAGCGCGTCCAGGCGCCAGCCCGCTTCGTCCAGATTCGCCAGCACCTGCTCACGGTTGTTTTCCAGCGCATCCATTTCATCCTGGCGGATGTTTGGGTTGACGGCGCTTAATGCTTGCAGACGTGACAGTTCGGCACTCAGTTTCTCATTCGCTTCTGCGCGTGCTGCATCGATCAGCTTGCGGGCTTCGACGGCCGCCTCATCTTCCGACAGTTTGATGATCTCATGGACATCCTGCTGTACGGCATTGACCAGCTTGCTGCCGGTGTGGCGGTTGACCGCGTTAAGCTGACGGTTGAAGCTTTCGAATTCCACCTTCGCGGCCAGATTGGTGCCCTTGCGGTCAACCAGCATGCGCACCGGCGTAGGCGGCAGGAAGCGCGTCAGTTGCAGATGCTTCGGCGCCTGAGCTTCCACCACGTAGATCAGCTCCAGCAGCAGGGTACCAACCGGCAGCGCTTTGTTTTTCAGCAGTGAAATCGCGCAGCTGCCGGTATCACCGGAGAGGATCAGATCCAGACCGTTACGGATGATCGGGTGCTCCCAACTGACATACTGGGCATCTTCACGTGACAGCGCCTGATTACGGTCGAAGGTGATAGTACAGCCATCTTCTGGCAGGCCAGGGAAGTCTGGCACCAGCATATGATCGCCTGGGGTCAGGATAATCAGGTTATCGCTGCGATCTTCCTGATTAATGCCCACGATATCGAACAGGTTGAGTGCGAAGTTCACCAGCTCAATATCGTTATCCTGTTCGGCGATCAGGTTCGCCAGCGCCTGAGCTTTTTCGCCGCCGTTGGAGTTCAGTTCCAGCAGGCGATCGCGGCCATGCTCCAGCTGTATTTTCAGGGCATCATGCTGTTTACGGCACTGATGGATAAAGTCATCCAGCCCTTCGGTATTTTCCGGCGCGGCAAGGTACTCAATCAGGGGCGCATAAACGCTGTCGTAAACGGTACGGCCGGTCGGGCAGGTATGCTCAAACGCATCCAGCCCTTCGTGATACCACTGTACCAGCACCGACTGCGCGGTTTTTTCCAGATAAGGGACGTGGATCTGGATATCGTGTGCCTGACCAATACGGTCAAGACGGCCGATACGCTGCTCCAGCAGGTCCGGGTTAAAGGGCAGGTCGAACATCACCATCTGGCTGGCGAACTGGAAGTTACGGCCTTCTGAACCGATTTCCGAACACAGCAGCACCTGAGCGCCATCTTCTTCCGAGGCAAACCATGCCGCTGCGCGGTCACGTTCGATGATCGACAAACCTTCGTGGAACACGGCGGCACGAATACCTTCGCGCTCACGCAGTACCTGCTCCAGTTGCAGGGCGGTGGCTGCCTTGGCGCAAATCACCAGCACTTTTTTGTCGCGGTTGCTGGTCAGGAAGCCCATCAGCCACTCTACACGCGGGTCGAAGTTCCACCAGGTGCCGCTGTCGCCTTCAAATTCCTGATAAATCTGCTCCGGGTAGAGCATATCGCGTGCGCGCTCATCCGCTGATTTACGGGCGCTCATAATGCCGGAGACTTTGATTGCCGTCTGATACTGCGTCGGCAGTGGCAGACGGATCTGATGCAGTTCGCGTTTCGGGAAGCCTTTCACACCGTTACGGGTGTTACGGAACAGCACGCGGCTGGTGCCGTGGCGGTCCATCAACATGCTGATCAGCTCCTGACGAGCTTCCAGCTTGCCTTCACGGTCGCTGTTGGCGGTTTGCAGCAGCGGCTCAATATCCTGTTCACCCATCAGATCATTGAGCAGATTCAGCTCATCGTTACCGATGGTTTTGTCGGCCAGCAGCATCGCGACGGCATCAGCAATCGGACGGAAGTGCTTCTGCTCTTCAACAAACTGTGCGAAGTCGTGGAAACGATTGGGATCCAGCAGACGCAGACGCGCAAAGTGGCTTTCCATCCCCAGCTGTTCCGGGGTAGCGGTCAGCAGCAGGATGCCCGGGATCTGCTCGGCCAGTTGCTCAATCACCTGATACTCACGGCTTGGTGCTTCTTCAGACCAGACGAGGTGATGGGCTTCATCCACAACCATCAGGTCCCACTCGGCATCGGCCAGTTTTTCCAGACGCTGCTTATTGCGGCGGACAAAGTCGAGCGAACAGATAATCATCTGCTCGGTTTCAAACGGGTTGTCGCTGTCGTGCTGGGCTTCGGCGTAGCGGTCATCATCAAACAGGGCAAAGCGCAGGTTGAAGCGACGCAGCATCTCAACCAGCCACTGATGCTGCAACGTTTCTGGCACAACAATCAGAATACGTTCGGCGCGGCCCGCCAGCAGTTGCTGGTGGATGATCATCCCGGCTTCGATGGTTTTCCCTAAGCCCACTTCATCGGCCAGCAGCACGCGCGGCGCATGACGGCGGCCGACATCGTGAGCGATATGCAACTGGTGGGGGATCAGGCTGGTACGCATACCGCGCAGGCCGCTGGTGGCCAGGCGGTACTGCTCACTCTGATATTTACGCGCGCGAAAACGCAGCGCGAAACGGTCCATACGATCCAGTTGTCCGGCAAACAGGCGATCCTGTGGTTTACCAAACACCAGTTTGCTGTCGAGCATCACCTCACGCAGGACGACGTTTGCTTCTTCGGTATCAAGCCGGGTTCCGACATAGCTGACAACGGCATTGTCGGTTTTTACCTCGTCAACGACCATTTGCCAACCTTCATGGCTGGTAATGGTGTCGCCAGGATTGAACACCACACGAGTGATGGGAGAATCATTTCTGGCGTAGAGACGGTTTTCGCCCGTGGCAGGAAAGAGCAGGGTGACCATACGTGTATCTACGGCAACCACAGTTCCCAATCCCAGTTCGCTTTCCGTATCGCTTATCCAGCGTTGACCAAGTGTAAAAGGCATAAATATTCGGCTCGATTCTCGTCTAGTTTGTTTCAGGCAATAGCACTGCTGCCCGGTAAAAAAGTACCTGGCGGTGAATTCAGAACGATTGATACTTAGGAGGAGCGCTATGGTACTGGAAGGTCGCCCATTCGTCACCTGTCAAAAAAGCCCCAGCTGTCCTGTTACCAGTGTAGCAAAGTCATCCTGCATAAACGGCAGGATACCCTCGGCCACCGGTTGTAACTGGCGCGTCAGATAGTGATCGTAGTCCAGTGGCGTGATCCTCGCTTCCAGCGGTTCCGGGCCAGAGGTGGCCATCACATAGCGGATTTTCCCGCCTTTCTGGTAGAGCAGTGGCCGGCCAAGCTTCTGGTTTTGTTCATCAGCGATACGTGCGGCACGCACGTGCGGGGGCACATTTCGTTGGTATTCACCCAGCGGGCGACGCAGCCTTTTACTGTAAGTGAGCTGATCGTCCAGTTCCCCCTCCAGCAGCTGGCGCACGGTTTCCCGGATATAGTCCTGATAGGGTTGCCCGGTAAAAATGCGCAGATAGAGCTCCTGTTGAAATTTTTGTGCCAGCGGCGTCCAGTCGGTACGCACCGTTTCTAATCCTTTAAAGACCATACGCGGCTTCTCACCGCTGCGTATCAGCCCCGCATAGCGCTTCTTGCTGCCTTGTTCGGCACCCCGGATGGTTGGCATCAGAAAACGGCTGAAGTGGGTTTCATACTCCAACTCCAGTGCGCTTTCTACGTTGAATTCTGCGCGCAGATGCTGTTGCCACCATTGATTGACGGTGTCCACCAGACGGCGGCCAATCTCCGCTGCGCGCGCTTCGTCGTGAGCCGATTTTAGCCAGACGAAGGTGGAGTCGGTATCGCCGTAAATCACATCAAAACCCTCGGCTTCAATCAGTTCCCGGGTCTGACGCATAATATCGTGACCGCGCATGGTGATGGAGGAGGCAAGACGCGGATCGAAGAAACGACAGGCGCTGGTGCCCAGTACGCCATAAAAGGCATTCATAATGATTTTCAGCGCCTGCGACAGCGGCTTATTGCCCTGCTTTTTGGCTTCTTCCCGTCCCTGCCAGATCTGATTCACAATGGCGGGCAGGCAGTGGTTGGTGCGGGAAAAACGTGCACCGCGATAGCCTGCGACAGAATGGGCCTCATCCGGCTGTGCCATGCCTTCAACCAACCCGACCGGGTCAATTAAAAAGGTGCGGATAATCGACGGATACAGGCTTTTGTAATCAAGCACCAGCACTGAGTCATACAGGCCGGGCTGTGAGTCCATCACATAGCCACCAGGGCTGGCCTCTGGCGCGACATCCCCCAGATTTGGGGCCACAAAACCGGCACGATGCATACGCGGCAGGTAGAGGTGACCAAATGCGGCCACCGAACCGCCGTGGCGATCGACGGCCAGGCCATTTACCGATGCGCGTTCCAGCAGGAACGGCATCAGTTCAGTGTGCTGGAAAATACGCGTCACCAGTTCGCAGTCTTTCAGGTTGTAGTGGGCCAGGGCGGGCTTATCTTCCGCAAAGCGTTGATCAATCTCTTCCATACGCTGCCAGGGATTATTGATGGCTTTCCCTTCCCCCAGCAGTTCGCGTGAAACCGCTTCAAGGCTGAAGGATTCAAAGTTCCAGAAGGCAGATTTCAGGGCTTCAATGCCGTCAATAATCAGCCGTCCGCTGGCCTGGGCGAAGAAAACACCCGGCTTAAACCCGTGCTCGCGCCACTCCAGCGCCGGGCTGTAACCCCGCCCCAGATTCAGTGGAATGCCGTAGCGTTCGGCATGTTTTTGCAGCACACGCAGGTCGAACTGCACTACGTTCCAGCCGATCAGCACATCGGGGTCATGACGGGCAAACCAGGCGTTGAGTTTTTCCAGCAGCAGCGGGCGGCTGGCGACATATTCCAGATTAAAATCGAGGTGGCTGGCATCGCCGTTCTCCGGGCCAAGCATGTAGACATCCCGCTGGCCGCACCCTTCCAGGCCTATGCAGTACAGCTCGCCGTGACGCGTTGTTTCGATGTCCAGCGATACCCATTTCAGCGGCGGGCGATAATCCGGGTGTGGTTTCAGACGGGTTTGTATCAGTCGGTCCCCGGAGGGCTGACCGCTGAACCAGACCGGGGCAGTGATAAACCGCTCCATCAGGAAGCGCTCTGGCGGGCGTACATCTGTTTCATACAGCGTGATGCCATTCTCACGCAGCAGCTTATCCAGCTTTTGTAGCTGGCGTTGCTGTCGGCAATACAGGCCAACCACCGGACGCTGGCGAAAATCTTTCAACTCAAGCGGGGCAAAACGCCAGTCGCGCTCACCCGCTAACAGCCGCGTGGCTGCTGCCTGCTGTTCAGCTGGAATAAACGCCACGGACTCCTGCGGCGGCAGCACCACCATCTGCGGGCCAGCATCCGTCGCCAGCCAGAGTGTGATTTCACTGCCAGCGGGTGTATCCCGCCAGTGGCGTGTGAGTAGAAAGCCTGCCTGTGCGTCGTTCACACTGTCTCCCGGGGGTGATGAAGTGTTAATATTAGCATGTTTATTTATACAGTGTTCATCTCCTGAATCCAGACCTTTACTCCGTTGCTACGTTCCCATACAAAACAGACCTTGACGCTTTCCTGCCGCCTCTGGACAATCCGGGGTTCTGCTCATTTTTTTGGAATGTTATGGAAGCCTGGCTGCAACATTTAATCACCCAATCTTTGGCCTGGTCACTGCTGGCCGTTGGGCTGGTGACTTTTTTTGAATCGCTGGCGCTGGTCGGGTTGCTGTTACCGGGTACGGTATTGATGGCGTCATTTGGCGCACTGATCGGCAGCGGGCAGATTGGGCTGTATCCTGCCTGGGCCGTTGGCACATTGGGTTGTCTGCTGGGCGACTGGATTTCCTATTTTATTGGCTGGCAGTTCAAAGGGCCGCTGCACCGCTGGTCGTTTATTAAAAAACACCAGAAGCTGATGGATAAAACGGAGCACGCGCTGCATGAGCACAGCATGTTTACCATCATCGTTGGCCGCTTTGTGGGGCCAACACGCCCGCTCATCCCGCTGGTCGCCGGAATGCTTGAACTGCCAGTCCGCAAGTTTATTCCCCCGAATATCATCGGCTGCATTCTGTGGCCGCCGCTTTACTTATTGCCGGGGATCCTCGCCGGGGTGGCGATTGATGTGCCAAAGGATGCCAGCAGCGGCCTCTTTAAGTGGCTGCTGTTAGGCGTTGCGATACTGGTATGGCTGGGCTGCTGGCTGGGTTGGCGCTGGCTGCGTTCCAGGAAGCAGAACGACTGGGCTACGTCGTATCTGCCCCTGACGCGTCTGCGCTGGCTGGCGCCGCTGATGATAGTGCTGGCGGTGGTGAGCTTTACGGCGATCCAGTTCCATCCAATGATGCCGATTTTCCGTCACTTATTGTGGGATGTGTTCTTCTAAGGCGATGCCCAATATCGCCGCTTCTGGCACTGCACCGCGCTGTAACTGCGCGGTGCTGCCATCCCAGTAAACCCGCCCATCAACAATCAGCAGGCTACGCGGCGCAATGTGCGCGGCGTCTTCAATACTGTGCGACACCATCAGCAGGGTGATATTGCGTTCGGTACAGACGTCATCCACCAGGCCTAACATCTCTTTACGCAGCGCCGGATCCAGCGCTGAGAAGGGTTCGTCCAGCAGCAGGATCGGCTGCTGACGCACCAGACAACGGGCGAGCGCCGCACGCTGGCGCTGACCGCCTGAAAGCTGATGGGGCAGACGCTGTAAGTGGTCCGTCAGACCGACGCGCTGGGCGATATTCTGTAACTCATGCTTCTGCTGGTGGTTAAGCTTCAGGCCAGGGTGCAGCCCCAGCCCAATGTTTTGCGCCACGGTCAGGTGTGGGAACAGGTTATTCTCCTGAAACAGCATCGATACCGGGCGTTGGGCTGGCGCGCTGTCGCGATGTTCGCTGCCGTTCAGCTGTAATTCACCACTTTTCACCGGTAAAAATCCGGCGACCAGGCTCAGTAAGGTGCTTTTTCCCGCCCCGCTTGGGCCGAGGATCGCCAGGCGTTCACCCGCCTGTACGCTGAAGGTAAAGCGCATTGGCAGGTGGTGATACAGATAAGTCAGATTAGTCAGGTTTAACATGGCGCCCCGGCAGTTTTTCAATCAGGGTAAACAGCAGGAAACAGAGCAACAGCAGCAACAGGGCGGTGACCGCACCGTCGCTGCTGCGATACGAGCCTATCTGCTGATAAAGGTAAAAGGGCAGTGTGCGAAAGTTTTCATTACCGAACAGCGCCACTACGCCAAAATCACCAATCGACAACACGCAGGCAAAGGCCAGCGCCTGTGCCAGTGGGCGTTTCAGCGCGCGCAGTTCAATCAGCCGCAGGCGGTTCCAACCGCGAATATCCAGCGACAGACACAGCAGGCTATAGCGCCCGGCAATATCGCGCAGCGGGTTTTCCAGCACTTTCATCGCGTAGGGAACGGCCATCAGTGCGTTGGTAGCGATCACCATCCCTTCCGCTGACTCGGGCAGCCCGATGGTCTGGTTGAGCAACAGGAAAAAGCCCGTTGCCAGCACAATCCCAGGCATCGCGAGGATCAGCATACCGCTCATTTCCAGCGTTTGTCCCCATAACGGGCGCTGACGCAGGCGCAGCTCACGACTGCTCCACAGCAGCATCATCGTCAGAACCACGCTGAGTATTCCCGCTCCCAGTGCAATGCGCACAGAGGTTAACATTGCCTGCCACAGCGCAGACTGATGCAGTACCGTGCTGAACCCCTGATTCAATCCGTCGATCACCACGGCCAGCAGCGGTGGCAGGATCAGCAGTAATACGGCGGCAATCAGCAACAAATCCAGTATGCGAGCACGGCAGCTATCCTGCGGATTGCGCCAGCCGCCCAGGCTGTCGCTGCCCGCTGGGATCGCTTTACTCAGACGCTGGCTGAGCATAACCAACCCCAGGCAGCACAGCATCTGTAACAGCGCCAGCAGGGCTGCGCGCCCGGGATCGTAGTCGAAACTCAATGCCTGGAAGATCGCCAGCTCAATGGTGGTCGCCTGCGGACCGCCGCCCAGCGACAGTACGGTGGCAAAGCTGGCAAAGCACAGCATAAAGATCAGCGCTGCGGCGGGCAGGATCTGGCGCCGTAGCCATGGCCATTCGACAATACGAAAATGTGCCCAGCCACTCAGGCCTAGCTGTGCAGCGATCTGCCGCTGTTCGCCGGGGATCTGCTGCAGTGCCTGCAGCAGCAGGCGGGTGGCCAGTGGCAGGTTGAAAAAGACGTGGGCCAGCAGGATACCTTGCAGGCCGTAAGGCGAGAAGGTGTAGTCAACGCCAAGCAGGGCGCACAGCTGCGCCAGCCAGCCGCTGCGACCATATACGCTGAGAATACCAAATACCGCCACCAGTACCGGTAACACCAGCGTCATGGCACACAGCCGCAGCAGCGTGCTGCGGCCAGGGAAGCGGCGGCGGTAAAGGGCCCGGGCCAGAGGAATGGCGGGCAACACCGAGAGCAGCGCGGACAGCAGTGCCTGCCAGAAGGAGAAGCGCAGCACGTGCCACAGATAGCTATCCTGCCAGAGGCCGCGCCAGTCGGTGGTGGGCGCATTCTGCCAAAGGGCAAAAAACGCCAACGAGGCCACGCTGACCAGCAGCATCGCAGCCAGCACGCCGGGCACTAACCAGCCGGGAATTAGCGGCTGACGGCGCGTTGCCATGCACTAATCCAGTTGCTGCGCTGTGTTGCCACGTCCTGTGGGCTGTATTGCAGTGAGGTCGTTGGAACAGTCAGGGTATTGAAGCCCGCTGGTAGCGTCGTGCTGATTGCCGGGTACATCCAGTTGCCGGTGGCGATGGTGTCCTGGAACGCTGGAGTCATCACAAACTGCATAAACTGCTGCGCCAGCTTCGGTTGCTTGCTGGACTTCAACTGACCGGCGACTTCCACCTGTAAATAGTGCCCTTCGCTGAAGTTGGCGGCGGCGTACTGATCTTTCTTCTCTTCAATCAGATGATAAGCGGGAGAGGTGGTGTAGCTGAGCACCATATCGCTTTCGCCCTTGAGGAACAGGCCATACGCCTCGCTCCAGCCTTTAGTGACGGTCACCGTTTTCTTTGCCAGCTTCTGCCAGGCTTCCGGGCTTTTATCGCCAAACACCTGCTGCATCCACAACAGCAGGCCAAGGCCCGGGGTGCTGGTGCGCGGATCTTCGTAGATCACCTTCAGGGGACGATCGCTCTCGACCAATTCTTTCAGGCTTTTCGGCGGGTTCTGTAGCTTGGTTTTGTCATAGACAAAAGCAAACCAGCCGTAGTCATAAGGGACAAACGTCGTGTTCTTCCAGCCGCCGGGGACGGTACTGTGGGACGTATCGGTGTTTGAGGCGGCGAACAGCCCGGTTTTTTCTGCGGCATCCAGCAGGTTGTTATCCAGGCCCAGCACTACATCCGCTTTGCTGTTTTTGCCTTCCATGCGCAGCCGGTTTAACAGCGAGACGCCATCTTCAAGGGCCACGAATGTCAGTTCACAGTGACACTGTGCTTCAAAGGCTTTCTTGATGGCTGGACCCGGTCCCCATTCGGCAGAGAAGGAGTCGTAGGTGTAAACCGTCAGGGTTTCTTTGGCCGCGAGGGCAGGCAGGGAAAACAGCACCAGCAGAGGTAAATATTTTTTCAACACTTTGCGTTCCTTGAAGGTATGCGCAAAGGATCTGAGTCAGTGACACTCTCAAATCCCTACGCCGGTATGATCCGGGTCAGGTTCGACGGGTTTTATCTCAGCGAAAACGTGCTGCGCAGGCATTGATCCGGCGTCGGGCAGTGCGCGCCATCCTCACATACTGATGTATGCTGCGGTGGCTGTGCGCTGGCCTTCACCGGCTGAATGCTTGCTCGCAGCGTTTTAACGTGCTGCGCAGGCAGTGATCCGGCGTCGGGCAGTGCGCGCCATCCTCACATACTGATGTATGCTGCGGTGGCTGTGCGCTGGCCTTCACCGGCTGAATGCTTGCTCGCAGCGTTTTAAAGTGCTGCGCAGGCAGTGATCCGGCGTCAGCAGATGTCTTCGCACCCCGTTGAGAACGGCTCATTCTAGTGGTTTCGTCTTTGTTACGAAAGCGTCATGATTCGGGGGGAGCGAACCAGGCAGATTTAAAGTCGAACCAGCCCAGCGTGTTCATGCGTACACCGCGCATACTGCGCTGTCCATGCAGCAGGAGCCAGTGGTGGAACAGCGGATGGAGGAAGTTGCTGTCGATCAACTGCTTGCTCCAGTCGGCCAGCGAGAGTTTCTGCTCGCGCCAGAGTCGGGCATCGCTTTCCCAGTCAGTCGGCACACAGTGGTGCATCAGCGGGATCTCATACAGCAGGGCAAACAGAGAGAACTCCAGCGGCAGGGTAAAGTTGGCGCTGCCCAGCCAGATATCGCTTTTAGCCTCGCCGCGATACCAGCTTTCATAATCAATTTCCTGAGTGATCAGCTCAACGCCGTGTGCGGCAAGGATCGGTCCGAGCGCGTTGGCAATGCCCTGGTGTTCAATATGATCGCTGTACCAGGTGATGGTCAGTGAGGTTAGCCCGGCGGGTTTCTCTGCAATGGCCATATCGCGGCGATGATGCCAGCGTGGCAGCAGGCCGTAGGCCGGGAACCAGTAGCGCTGGTAGGCAATACCGCTGTGGTTCAGCAGGGCGATAGGGTTGAAAATGGTGCTGATCCAGCGGCGCAGCTGTTCGTTACATCCGTGCTCAGAACGCTGATCAAACATCAGGAAATAGCAGCCCTCTTCCAGTCGGCTCTCTTCGGATTTTTCATCAGTGTTTTCGCTTTGCAGTTTGACACCGGAGTAGACCAGTTCGTCGCTGATCTCCGGCAGCACCCAGATATTGACCTCATCAATCAATGCGCGATAACCAAAGTAGTCATCAAAGGCGGCAATGCGCAGCTGGCTGTGTTGGTTGCGTTCCACCTCGTAGGCGCCGGTGCCCACCGGCTGACGGGCAAAATTACGCATATGCGGCCACTCTTTCGGCAGGATCATGGCGCTGACACTGCCCAGCAGCCAGGGTAGCCAGTTATCCTGCTGGCTGAGATGAATATCCAGCGTCCAGGGCGTGTGGCATTCAATACGTTCGAGGTGGCTGAAAAGCGGTTGCTCTTGTAAGCGTACGAGCGTGGCAATGACGTCCTCAACCTCCAGTTCACGGCCATGATGGAAGTGGATGGCCGGGCGCAGAAAGAAGCGCCAGTGCAGCGGGGCGATCTGTTGCCAGTGATGGGCAATATCCGGCTCGATTTCCCCGTTTTCCTCATTTATCCGTGCCAGCCCGTTGAAGATTTGCCGCGCAAGATGCGTTTCCGAGCGGCGCAGCGGCGTCCCGGGCAGCAGATTCAGTAACGGACGGTAGTAGAGCACGCGCAGAATATGTTTACCCTGGCGGAAACTGCGGCCTAAATGGGAGAGCAGCATCTGACGTACGCGGTTTTTATCCCCCACCAGTTGCACCAGTTGGTCGATGCGGTCCTGTTCCAGTAAGTCCTCTGCCCGTTGTTGCTGTAACGCCAGCCCGGTATAACGGAAAGTGAGGCGTGAACGCTTGCCGCGTCCTGCCTCAGCCTGCCACTCCAGCCAGCCCTGATCCTGCATGGCATTCAGCAGGTTACGCATATGACGCCGGGAACAGCTAAGCTGTACCGCCAGATCGCTGAGCGTGGTTTCCTGTGGCTGGCCGTCGCAACATTGCCAGAGCCGGATAAATTGCTGCTGTAAACGGGGTGAGGACATAAAAGAGGAACCCTGTGTTAAAAGCTGTCTGTTTTTCCTGCCTTATATTACGGCGATAATGGCAACAGATGAAAGAGCGGGAGGCATTCTTCGGAATGGCGTTCAATCATTCACAGTGGCGTAAGCCCTGATTCTGAGTATGGTGCTTTTCACCAGCCAGCGGTAAGCCGCTGGCTTTTTTCGTCGGTTTTCTTCTAAGCTCTGAGTCTGTTCACTCTTATTTCAGCCAGTCGAGGCATCCGTCATGACATCGCTCCAACGCCGTCGTATTCATCCGGTCTATCTGGCTTTTATGGCGGTTTCTTTCATGGTTGGGATTGCCGGTGCGTTGCAGGCCCCCACTCTTAGCCTGTTTCTGAGCCGTGAAGTGGCGGTGCGCCCCTTCTGGGTTGGGCTGTTTTATACGGTGAATGCGGTGGCGGGGATCGTGGTCAGTCTGCTGCTGGCAAAACGCTCGGACAGTCGTGGTGACCGACGTATGCTGATCCTGTTTTGCTGCGTGATGGCGATAGGTAACGCGTTGTTATTCGCCTTCAATCGTCATTATCTGACGTTAATTACCGCCGGGGTCTTCTTGTCTGCGGTCGCCAGCGTGGCGATGCCGCAAATTTTTGCGTTGGCACGCGAATATGCTGACAGCTCTGCCCGTGAAGCGGTGATGTTTAGTTCAGTGATGCGCGCCCAGTTATCACTGGCGTGGGTAATTGGCCCGCCGCTCTCTTTTGCTATTGCGCTGAACTACGGTTTTACCACCATGTTTCTCGTCGCTGCGCTGCTGTTCGTGGTTTGTGTGGCATTAATCTGGTTTACCCTGCCGTCGGTGCCGCGCGTGCAGGCTGCGACAGCAGATGTGCCCATCACCGACGTCAGCGGCTGGAAGAGCCGCGATGTGCGTATGCTGTTTATCGGATCGGTCCTGATGTGGACCTGTAACACGATGTATATCATTGATATGCCGTTGTATATCAGTAGCGTGCTGGGAATGCCGGATACGCTGGCCGGTCTGTTGATGGGGACGGCGGCAGGGCTGGAGATCCCGGTGATGCTGCTGGCAGGGCACTACGTGAAACGCTTTGGTAAGCGTAATATGATGTTGCTGGCGGTGGCCTGCGGGGCGTTGTTTTATCTTGGTCTGGTGCTGTTCCAGAGTCGCACCGCACTGATGATATTGCAGCTGTTTAATGCGGTGTATATCGGCATTATTGCCGGGATTGGCATGATCTGGTTCCAGGACTTGATGCCGTCGCGGCCTGGTGCGGCCACCACGCTGTTTACCAACAGTATCTCAACCGGGGTGATCCTGGCGGGTGTGGTGCAGGGGGCGCTGGCGGAGACGTTCGGCCATCACTCGGTGTACTGGGTGGCGTTACTGCTGGCGCTGGTGGCGTTTGCGCTGTCGTGGCGGGTCAGAGAACAGCGCGTGGTATAAATACGGGCCGCGCATGCCTGGCTCGTACAGAGGTTCCAGGGGCTGACCTTCTTTTTCGGTCAGCCCGCAATATCAACGCAAAAACGCGTGCTGTTTTTGCTCGTACGCGGTGATATCGGCGTCGTGTTGTAAGGTCAGGCCAATCGCATCAAGCCCGTTAATCAGGCAGTGACGGCGGAAGCTGTCGATCTCAAACGGGTAGGTTTTATCCCCGGCCCGCACTTGCTGATTTTCCAGATCAACCGTGAAGCGAATGCCCGGTTCCGCTGCCACTAACTGGAACATCTCGTCGACTTCCGCTTCGCTCAGCGTCACCAGTAGCAGCTGGTTATTGAATGAGTTGTTAGCAAAGATATCGGCAAAACCGGAACCGACAATGGCCTGAATTCCGTAATCCGTCAGCGCCCAGGGGGCGTGTTCGCGTGAGGAACCACAGCCAAAATTTTCCCGCGTCAGCATGATGCTGGCCCCGCTAAACTCAGGCTTATTCAGCACGAATTCCGGGTTGGAAATTTGCCCTTCGGGGTCGGTATAACGCCAGTCATAAAAAAGGTTCCGGCCGAAACCGGTGCGCGTCACCATCTGCAAAAACTGCTTAGGGATAATCGCATCGGTATCAACGTTAGCCGCATCCAGCGGCACCACGATACCGCTGTGCTGCGTGAATTTTTTCGCCATAACAGTTCCTTAAATCAGCTCGCGGATATCAGCAAAGTGACCAGCGACCGCCGCTGCGGCGGCCATGGCCGGGCTGACCAGATGGGTACGTCCGCCACGGCCCTGACGACCTTCAAAGTTGCGGTTGCTGGTGGAGGCACAGCGTTCTCCGGGGCTGAGGCGATCGTTATTCATCGCCAGGCACATAGAACAGCCCGGTAAACGCCATTCAAAGCCCGCATCGATAAAGATCTTATCCAGACCTTCTTCTTCTGCCTGCGCTTTCACCGGGCCAGAACCCGGCACCACGTAGCCCTGCACACCCTGAGCAATCTTATGCCCTTTCACCACGGCTGCGGCCGCGCGTAAATCTTCAATGCGCGAGTTAGTGCAGGAGCCGATAAACACTTTATCCACCGGCACGTCGGTCAGACGGATACCGGGTTTCAGGTCCATATAGGCCAGCGCTTTTTCTGCCGAGGCACGTTCCACTGGATCGCTGAACGAAGCCGGATCGGGAATCGGGTCACTGACGGCAATCACCTGACCGGGGTTGGTTCCCCAGGTGACCTGCGGCGCTATATCTGCTGCATCCAGCGTGACCACTTTGTCGAAGTGCGCGCCTTCATCAGTTTTCAGCGTACGCCAGTAGTCGACGGCCTGCTGCCAGGCGGCATCTTTAGGGGCAAAACGGCGGCCATTGACGTAGTTAAAGGTGGTGTCATCGGGCGCAATCAGCCCGGCTTTGGCACCCAGTTCAATCGCCATATTGCACAGGGTCATACGCCCTTCCATGCTCAGCGCTTCGACAGCTGCACCGCAGAACTCCACAACGTGACCGTTGCCGCCACCGCTGCCGGTTTTACCGATAATGGCCAGCGCGATATCTTTTGCAGTAATCCCTGGCGCAGTCTGACCGCGAACCTCCACCTTCATGGTTTTCGCCCGTGACTGTTTCAGCGTTTGCGTTGCCAGTACGTGCTCCACTTCGGAGGTGCCGATGCCAAAGGCCAGCGCACCGAGTGCACCGTGGGTTGAGGTGTGGGAATCACCGCAAACAATGGTCATGCCAGGCAGTGATAATCCCTGCTCTGGCCCCATCACATGCACAATGCCCTGGAATTGATGGCGGAGGTCAAACAGCTGGACGCCAAAGGCCTCACAGTTTTTGATCAACATCGACATCTGAATCCGTGCCATCTCGCCGCTGGCATTGATGTCACGCGACTGAGTGGAGACGTTGTGATCCATCGTGGCAAAGGTTTTTGACGGCTGGCGCACCGGGCGACCGTGTGCGCGCAGACCGTCAAAGGCCTGCGCTGACGTCACCTCATGGACAAGGTGACGGTCGATATAGATCAGCGGCGTTTCATTGGGTGCTTCGTGCACGACATGCGCATCAAACAGCTTCTCGTACAGTGTTTTCATATTTTTATGCTTCGCGAATAAACCGGGCAATCACGCTGCCCATTTCATCGGTGCCGATCGCCTTGCCGCTGCCTGCCAGATCGCCGGTGCGGAAACCTTCTTCCAGCGCACGGTTAATGGCCTGCTCAATCGCATCAGCGGCATCGGCCGCATTCAGGCTGTAGCGCAGCAGCAGGGCCAGCGACAGGATCTGCGCCACCGGGTTAGCAATATTTTTACCGGCAATATCCGGGGCGGAGCCACCGGCCGGTTCAAACAGACCAAAGCCTTTTTCGTTCAGGCTGGCTGACGGCAGCATGCCCATCGAGCCGGTGATCATGGCACATTCATCGGACAGGATGTCACCGAACAGGTTAGAACACAGCATCACGTCAAACTGTGACGGCGCCTTGATCAGCTGCATGGTGGCATTGTCGATATACATATGGCTTAACTCGACGTCCGGGTAATCCTGCGCCACTTCATTCACAATCTGACGCCAGAGAATCGAGGATTGCAGCACATTGGCTTTATCAATCGAGGTGACTTTGTTACGGCGTTTACGCGCGGATTCAAAGGCGATACGCGCAATGCGTTCGATTTCGAAACGGTGATACACCTCGGTGTCGAAAGCGCGTTCATGCATACCGCTGCCTTCGCGGCCTTTCGGCTGGCCGAAGTAAATCCCACCGGTCAGTTCACGGACCACCAGGATATCAAACCCCTGATCGGCAATATCACGGCGCAACGGGCAGAAATCTTCCAGCCCCTGATACAGGCTGGCCGGGCGCAGGTTACTGAACAGCTGGAAATGTTTGCGCAGTGGCAACAGGGCGCCGCGCTCAGGCTGCTCGGTCGGTGGAAGGTGTTCCCATTTTGGGCCACCAACAGAACCGAACAGAATAGCGTCAGCCTGCTCACAGCCTTTGACGGTGCCCTCAGGCAAGGGTACGCCGTGGCGGTCAATGGCGATACCGCCAACGTCATACTCGCTGGTGGAGATACGCAGATCAAAACGCTGGCGAATAGCGTCCAGGACTTTACTGGCCTGTGCCATCACTTCCGGGCCGATGCCATCACCGGGTAACACTGCGATATGGTAAGTGCGGGACATGTTATACGGCTTCCTTTTGGTCTTTGATCTGAGACTTACGCTGTAATTCCTGTTCAACCTGACGTGCGCGCCAGATAGTGTTCAGTGCGTTGACCATCGCTTTAGCCGAGGATTCGACGATATCCGTCGCCAGGCCCACGCCGTGGAATTTGCGGCCGTTGTACTGCACCACGATATCCACCTGACCCAGGGCATCTTTACCGTGACCTTGAGCGGTCAGCTGATAGTTGATCAGCTCGGTATCGAAGCTGGTAATGCGGTTAATCGCCTGATACACCGCATCCACCGGGCCGTTTCCGGTCGCCGCTTCAGTCTTCTGTTCTTCACCGCAGCCCAGTTGCACGGTAGCGGTCGCAATCACGCTGGAGCCGGACTGCACGTTGAAGGTATCCAGCGTGAAGTATTCTGGCTCTTCAGACTGTTTGTTGATAAATGCCAGCGCTTCCAGGTCATAATCGAACACCTGGCCTTTTTTATCGGCCAGCGCCTTAAATGCGTCGTACAGCGTATCCATATTGTATTCGCTGTCGGTGTAGCCCATCTCTTCCATGCGGTGCTTCACGGCAGCACGGCCGGAACGTGAGGTCAGGTTTAACTGCACCTGTTTCAGACCGATGGATTCTGGTGTCAGGATTTCGTAGTTTTCGCGATTTTTCAGCACGCCATCCTGGTGGATACCGGAAGAGTGAGCGAAAGCATTGGAGCCGATAATCGCTTTGTGGGCAGGGATAGGCATGTTGCAGATTTTGCTGACGGTCTGGCAGGTACGGTAGATCTCCTGATGATTAATCCGCGTCTGAACGTTCATCAATTGTCCGCGGGTTTTAATCGCCATAATCACTTCTTCCAGCGCACAGTTACCTGCGCGCTCACCCAGGCCATTCATCGCCCCTTCAATCTGACGGGCGCCCGCGTTAACGGCGGCCAGCGCATTACCTACCGCCATCCCCAGGTCGTCGTGGGTATGAACAGACAGAATGGCTTTATCAATATTCGGCACACGATCGCGTAATGCGCTAAAGATGTTGGCATATTCGTACGGCAGCGTGTAACCCACGGTATCAGGGATGTTGATGGTGGTGGCACCGGCATTAATTGCCGCTTCCACTACGCGGCACAGGTCATCAATGGGGGTGCGTCCGCCATCCTCGCACGAGAACTCCACGTCGTCCGTATAGTTACGTGCGCGTTTCACCATTTTGACTGCACGCTCAATCACTTCTGGCAGCGTGCTGCGCAGCTTGGTGGCGATATGCATCGGCGAGGTGGCGAGGAAGGTGTGAATACGGTAGGCATCTGCAACACGCAGCGCTTCATAGGCCGCGTCGATATCTTTTTCTACACAGCGTGCCAGGCCACAGACCCTGCTATTTTTAATCTGGCGGGCGATGGTCTGGACGGATTCAAAATCACCAGGAGACGACACCGGGAAACCGACCTCCATCACGTCAACGCCCATACGTTCGAGTGCCAGGGCAATTTGCAGTTTTTCTTTCACACTCAGGCTGGCCTGTAATGCCTGTTCGCCATCGCGCAGAGTGGTATCGAAAATAATGACTTGGTCGCTCATGGAATAGTTCCTTGTCTGGTTTACGTCGCCTGCTGCTGCGAGCATAAAAAAACCCGCGCATCGGCGCGGGTTTCTTAGGTTTTACAGGCCTGAATCAGTGATTGATTCCGCCCACCAGTCTACCGCGCAAAGAGGATGCGTTTAGTAGTAGACCGAGTAGGCGGTGAGTGCGGATCATTGATTCAAACCTCATTAAATTCTGGCAGTGACTTTATTGATACCTGATAAAGACCGGGGCTGTCAACCTTCAATAACAATCCTCAAAGCGTGGGAATTATTTGGCGCGCCGGGCATTAAAGGCCACAAAGTTTTAATAACAAAACGATCACAATGCATATTTCTTCGTCGCAGAATAATCCGCTTTTAGAACGGGAAATCGTCAGTGTAATTGTCGATGGCAGGGGCAGGCGGGCAGAGCCTTAATTATCACTTTCCGCACATGTCGTAAGGTTTGCCGTTTGCCTGCCAACTTTTCTACGGTTATGGTATTTGCCATAACCTCAAAAAACTGGGGCTTCGCCCTGTACCTGGATTTTGGAAATGACTTCCACTATCTGAGCATAAAAAAAACAGGTTTTGACCTTATCTGCCGTCCGGTGACGTTATGCTGTCCGTGCAAGATAAATCAGCACCTTAAGCCTGGAGGCAAAAATGGAGATGTTGTCAGGAGCCGAGATGGTGGTCCGATCGTTAATCGATCAGGGCGTAAAACATGTATTCGGCTATCCCGGCGGAGCGGTCCTCGATATCTATGACGCTCTGCAAACCGTTGGTGGCGTGGATCATATCCTTGTCCGTCACGAGCAGGGTGCTGTGCATATGGCCGACGGCTACGCACGTGCAACCGGTGATGTGGGTGTGGTGCTGGTGACCTCAGGACCGGGTGCAACCAATGCGATTACCGGTATTGCTACCGCTTATATGGACTCCATCCCGATGGTCGTGCTATCCGGCCAGGTCATGTCTTCCCTGATCGGCTACGACGCCTTCCAGGAGTGCGACATGGTGGGTATTTCCCGCCCGGTGGTCAAACACAGCTTTATGGTGAAACGGGTAGAAGATATCCCGACCATTATGAAGAAAGCATTCTGGCTGGCGGCCAGCGGTCGTCCCGGACCGGTGGTGGTTGACCTGCCTAAAGATATGATGAGCCCGGCGAATAAGCTGCCGTATGTCTGGCCTGATGAAGTCAGCATGCGTTCGTACAATCCGACGACTCAGGGCCACAAAGGCCAGATTAAACGCGCGCTGCAAACTCTGCTGGCCGCGAAAAAGCCGGTAATCTATGCCGGCGGTGGCGTGATTAATGCCGTTTGTCATGACGAACTACGCCAGCTGGCTGAAACGCTGAATATCCCGGTGACCACTTCACTGATGGGCCTGGGTGCATTCCCTGGCACGCACCGCCAGTGTGTGGGCATGCTCGGTATGCATGGCACCTATGAAGCCAATATGACGATGCACAACGCCGATGTGATCTTCGCAGTCGGTGTGCGTTTTGATGACCGTACCACCAACAATCTGGCGAAATATTGCCCGAATGCCACGGTGCTGCATATCGATATCGATCCGACGTCGATATCGAAAACGGTTGCCGCGGATGTGCCAATCGTGGGTGATGCCAAACTGGTTCTACAACAGATGCTGGAACTGCTGGCACAGAGCGATGTGCAGCAGAATTACGACAGCGTACGCGACTGGTGGCAGAGCATCGATCAATGGCGTTCACGTCAGTGCCTCGAGTTTGACCGTACCAGCGATAAGATCAAGCCGCAGGCGGTGATCGAAACCATCTATCGCCTGACAAATGGCGATGCTTACGTCACTTCCGACGTGGGTCAGCACCAGATGTTTGCTGCGCTCTATTATCAGTTTGATAAACCACGCCGCTGGATCAACTCCGGTGGCCTGGGAACGATGGGCTTTGGCCTGCCGGCTGCACTGGGCGTGAAGCTGGCTCTGCCGCAGGAAACCGTCGTGTGTGTCACTGGCGATGGCAGTATTCAGATGAATATCCAGGAGCTGTCTACCGCGTTGCAGTACGGCATTCCGGTACTGGTGCTGAATCTGAACAACCGTGTCCTGGGCATGGTGAAGCAGTGGCAGGACATGATTTATTCCGGTCGCCATTCGCAGTCGTATATGGAATCGCTCCCTGATTTTGTCCGCCTGGCAGAGGCTTATGGTCACGTAGGTATCTCCATCAGCCATCCTGATGAACTGGAATCGAAGCTGGCAGAAGCGCTCGAACATCTGGGCCGCGAGCGCCTGGTGTTTGTTGATGTTAACGTTGACGGCACGGAACACGTTTACCCGATGCATATTCGCGGTGGCGGTATGGACGAAATGTGGTTGAGCAAAACGGAGAGGACGTAACTATGCGTCGTGTATTATCGGTTCTGCTGGAAAACGAATCCGGCGCATTGTCCCGCGTGGTAGGCCTGTTCTCCCAGCGCGGCTATAACATTGAAAGCCTGACCGTGGCACCCACGGACGATCCGACGCTGTCGCGTATGACGATTCAGACCGTGGGTGACCAAAAGGTTCTGGAGCAGATCGAGAAGCAGCTGCACAAGCTGGTTGATGTGCTGCGTGTCAGCGAACTCGGGCAGGGCGCTTTCGTCGAGCGTGAGATCATGCTGGTGAAGATCCAGGCCAGCGGCTATGGGCGTGAAGAGGTCAAACGCTGTGCTGAAATTTTCCGTGGTCAGATTGTGGATGTAACGCCATCGCTTTACACGGTTCAGCTTGCGGGCACCAGTGACAAGCTGGATGCCTTCCTCAGCGCCGTACGTGAAGTCGCGGAAATCGTTGAAGTTGCGCGTTCAGGTATTGTTGGTGTGGCGCGCGGCGAACGCATTATGCGTTGATAGCTTCCCACCCGAATCCCGAATGTTTGTTAACCCGGCGTAATGCCGGGTTTTTTTATTTTGTCACAAAGCCCCTGTCGCAGATGAAAAGCGGTTGCTCGCTAAACTATTCTGCGGTTAGATGTTACAAATACTAATCCATAGCGAATTGTGGGGTTATTGTGAAACTGGATGAAATTGCGCGCCTCGCGGGTGTTTCGCGTACGACGGCCAGCTACGTGATTAATGGCAAGGCCAAGCAGTATCGTGTCAGCGATAAAACCGTCGAGAAGGTTATGGCGGTGGTGCGTGAGCATAATTACCATCCGAATGCAGTGGCTGCGGGGTTACGCGCCGGACGCACGCGTTCGATAGGACTGGTTATTCCTGACCTGGAAAATACCAGCTACACAAGGATTGCGAACTATCTGGAGCGCCAGGCCCGCCAGCGAGGCTACCAGTTACTGATCGCCTGTTCGGAAGATCAGCCTGATAACGAAATGCGCTGTGTGGAACACCTGCTGCAACGCCAGGTGGATGCCATTATTGTCTCTACCTCCTTGCCGCCGGAGCACCCGTTCTATCAGCGCTGGATTAACGATCCACTGCCTATCATTGCTCTGGACCGTGCGCTGGATCGTGAGCACTTTACCAGCGTGGTGGGTGCCGATCAGGATGATGCCGAAGCATTGGGTGCTGAATTGCGTAAGTTGCCCGCAAAATCAGTGCTTTTCCTGGGGGCGTTACCGGAACTGTCCGTCAGCTTCCTTCGTGAGTTGGGCTTTCGGGATGCATGGAAAGGGGACGAACGGCCGATCGACTACATTTATGCCAACAGTTTTGAGCGCAGTGCCGCAGCAACATTATTTGAAAAATATCTGGAAACCCATGACATGCCTGAGGCGCTGTTTACCACATCTTTCGGCCTGTTGCAGGGCGTAATGGATGTGACGTTGCGTCGGGAAGGGCGGCTGCCGCAGGATTTGGCCATCGCCACATTTGGCGACCATGAGTTACTGGACTTCCTCGATTGCCCGGTGCTGGCCGTGGGGCAGCGACACCGCGATGTTGCGGAGCGTGTCCTTGAGTTGGTGCTTGCCAGCCTTGATGAGCCCCGTAAACCTAAACCGGGTCTGACACGAATCCGTCGTAATCTTTATCGACGGGGTCGTTTAAACCGTAAAACAAACTGAAAACTCAGGGCAGCGAAAGCTGCCTTTTTCTTATCTGTCCAACAGGGTGGGCACAATTTAGCCATGATGGTGGAGAGAGGTCGGGTAAATAAAAGTAAAAAGATAGGCTGAATGTCAGCATCTGATTATAAAGCCTGACGTTTATAAATACTCTGTAACTTGCCAGTCACAGTACCCTGCGCTGTCACTGGGGTTGTGCTGGGAAAATTTTAAGAAATAACTTAAAATGCCGCCCACGTCGCAAAGCGGGCAGCTTATTTTTTGCGATGAATAGGTGGTAAGTTTTTGAGCAATTGACAGGCTTGTGAGAATTTCCTGCCATTATTCATTAGTTTATTTTTAAATTTCCTCTTAAGGTCGTTTGTTTTTAACTTCCCCCTATTTTACCTCACGAAGAAATAGTGCCATTCAGTCATTGCTGCGGCTTGACAATGTTTTCCTCTGCTCCGTACACTCTTTTGGTGGGAATTTGTGGAGTTAAGTGGTGATCTTGGGTAACTGGGGGGTGAGACTGGCATGTTCCGAGGGGCAACGTTAGTCAATCTCGACAGCAAAGGGCGGCTTGCCGTGCCAACGCGCTATCGCGAAACGCTGATCGGGGAATCACAAGGGCAAATGGTTTGTACCATTGACCTCCACCAGCCATGCCTGTTGCTCTATACCCTGCCCGAATGGGAAATTATTGAACAAAAGCTGTCTCGTTTATCCAGCATGAACCCAGCAGAGCGCCGTGTACAACGCCTGTTACTGGGGCACGCCAGTGAATGCCAGATGGATAATGCAGGCCGTTTGTTGCTGGCGAATACCCTTCGTCAACATGCGAGTCTGACAAAAGAAGTGATGCTGGTTGGACAGTTCAACAAGTTTGAGCTGTGGGATGAACAGACCTGGTATCAACAAGTCAAGGAAGATATTGACGCAGAGCAGTCCTCTCAGGCGCCTTTGTCTGACCGGCTGCAGGATTTGTCGTTATAGCTATGCAGGATACTTTTAAACACACCACAGTGCTTTTAGATGAGGCGGTAAACGGCCTCAATATTCATTCTGACGGCATCTACATTGATGGCACCTTTGGGCGCGGTGGACATTCACGCCTGATCCTTTCCCAACTGGGAGAGCAGGGACGTTTGTATGCCATCGACCGCGATCCGCAGGCTATTGCCGCCGCTGCTGAGATCACCGATCCGCGCTTCAACATCATTCATGGCCCTTTTTCCGCACTGGCGGAGTATGTCGAAGAGCGTGGGCTCACCGGAAAAATCGACGGGATCCTGCTGGATCTGGGTGTTTCTTCACCCCAGCTTGATGATGCCGAACGTGGTTTCTCCTTCATGCGCGATGGGCCGCTGGATATGCGTATGGACCCCACGCGCGGTCAGTCGGCGGCCGAGTGGCTGCTGAAAGCAGAAGAAACAGACATTGTCTTTGTGCTGAAAACCTTTGGTGAAGAGCGCTTTGCTAAACGTATCGCACGCGCCATTGTTGAGCGCAACCGCGAACAGCCAATGACCCGAACCAAAGAGCTGGCCGACGTGATCTATGCGGCAACGCCAGTCAAAGACAAGTTTAAACACCCTGCTACGCGTAGTTTCCAGGCAATCCGTATCTGGGTAAACAGTGAGTTGGAAGAAATTGAGCAGGCGCTGAAAGGTGCACTGAGTGCATTGTCTCCGGGTGGACGTCTCTCGGTGATCAGCTTCCACTCGCTGGAAGACCGCATTGTGAAGCGTTTTATGCGTGAACAGAGTCGCGGTCCTCAGGTGCCTCATGGTATCCCGATGACCGAAGCACAGCTGAACAGCCTGGGCGGACGTCGTCTGAAAGCCTTGGGGAAAATGATGCCTGGCGACACTGAAGTTGGTGATAACCCGCGCGCGCGCAGTTCCGTACTGCGTATTGCGGAGCGCACGGCGTCATGATCGGCAACGAACGTCACAGCCTGCCGGGAGTGATCGGCGGGGACCTGCTGCGCCATGGCAAGATCCCTCTGATCCTGCTGGTTGCCTCGCTGGTTTCAGCCGTGCTGGTGGTGACGACGGCACACAAAACTCGCCTGCTGACCGCTCAGCGCGAGCAGCTTGTGCTGGAACGCGACGCCCTCGATATCGAGTGGCGTAACCTGATCCTTGAAGAGAATGCACTGGGCGATCACAGCCGGGTGGAACGCACAGCAACGGAGAAACTTCAGATGCAACACGTTGATCCTTCTCAGGAAAATATTGTGGTACAGCAATAAGGACATACGGACTCAATGAGAGCCGCAACCAAAACGCAGAAGTCGAAACGCACGGAAGATCAGGCCAGCTTTGTAAGCTGGCGTTTTGCGTTGCTGTGTGGCTGTATTTTTCTGGCGCTGGCAGGCCTGCTGTTGCGGGTTGCGTATCTTCAGGTCATTAACCCTGACCGACTGGTGCGAGAAGGGGATATGCGCTCACTGCGCGTTCAGGCCATCCCAACCTCGCGCGGGATGATCAGCGACCGTGCGGGCCGACCACTGGCGGTCAGTGTGCCGGTCAATGCGATCTGGGCCGATCCGAAAGAACTGCACGACAAAGGCGGTATTACGCTAGACAGCCGCTGGAAAGCCTTATCCGATGCGCTTTCTATCCCCCTTGACCAGTTGGCGGCACGTGTTAATGCCAATCCGAATGGCCGCTTTGTTTATCTGGCGCGTCAGGTGAATCCAGCCATTGGCGATTACATCAAGAAACTCAAACTGCCGGGTATCTTCCTGCGTGAAGAGTCACGCCGCTATTACCCTGCCGGGCAGGTGACCTCCCATCTGATTGGTTTCACCAACATCGATGGACAGGGCATTGAAGGCGTTGAGAAAAGTTTTGATAAGTGGCTGACAGGTCAACCGGGCGAACGTACGGTGCGTAAAGACCGTTTCGGCCGCGTGATTGAAGATATTTCCACGGTAGACAGCCAGGCAGCGCATAACCTGGCGTTGAGCATCGACGAACGCCTTCAGGCACAGGTCTATCGCGAATTGAATAACGCCGTGGCGTTTAACAAGGCGGAATCAGGTACGGCGGTGCTGGTGGATGTGAACACGGGCGAAGTGCTGGCGATGGCGAACAGTCCGGCCTATAACCCGAATAACCTGTCTGGTACCACCAAAGATGTGATGCGTAACCGTGCTATCACCGATATTTTCGAACCGGGTTCCACCGTCAAACCGATGGTGGTGATGACGGCGCTGCAACGTGGCGTGGTTCGTGAAGGTAGCGTACTCAACACGGTGCCTTACCGGATTAACGGCCATGAGATTAAAGACGTGGCGCGTTACAGCGAATTGACGCTGACCGGGGTACTACAGAAGTCGTCTAACGTCGGTGTTTCACGACTGGCGTTAGCGATGCCGTCCAATGCGTTAGTGGATACTTACTCTCGTTTTGGGTTCGGCAAAGCGACCAATTTGGGGTTGGTCGGAGAAAGCAGTGGCTTATATCCTCAAAAACAACGGTGGTCTGACATAGAGAGGGCCACCTTCTCTTTCGGCTATGGGCTAATGGTAACGCCGTTACAGTTAGCGCGAGTCTACGCAACAATGGGCAGCTACGGCATCTATCGCCCATTGTCGATTACCAAAGTTGACCCGCCGGTGGCGGGTCAACGCGTTTTCCCTGAAGCGCAGGTGCGCACCGTGTTGCACATGATGGAAAGCGTTGCTTTGCCCGGTGGCGGTGGCGTGAAAGCTGCGATCAAGGGTTACCGTATTGCGATTAAAACCGGTACGGCGAAGAAAGTCGGTCCGGACGGCAAGTACGTGAACAAATACATTGCTTATACCGCGGGTGTTGCACCCGCCAGCAACCCTCGTTTTGCACTGGTGGTGGTGATTAACGATCCCCAGGCAGGAAAATATTACGGCGGTGCGGTATCTGCGCCCGTGTTTGGCGCCATCATGGGCGGTGTATTGCGCACCATGAATGTTGAACCGGATGCGCTACCCACCAGTGACAAGAACGAGATGGTAACTAACAAGAATGAGGGATCGAGTGACCGATCGTAATCTGCGCGACTTACTGGCCCCCTGGGTGCCTGGCGCACCGGAGCTCCCACTGCGTGAAATGACGCTGGACAGCCGTATTGCGGCATCCGGCGATCTGTTTGTGGCGATAAAAGGCCACGCGGCCGACGGGCGCCGTTTTATTCCTCAGGCGATTGCCCAAGGCGTGGCGGCAGTGATTGCCGAAGCCGAAGGTGAAGCAGAAGACGGACAGATCGTGCAGATGCACGGTGTGCCGGTGATCTTCCTCGCACAGCTTTCTCAGCGTTTGTCTGCGCTGGCCGGGCGTTTTTATCAGCAGCCAGGTGAGAAACTGAAGCTGATTGGCGTCACGGGTACTAATGGAAAAACCACCATCACCCAGCTGCTGGCTCAGTGGGCGCAGTTGTTGGGCGAAACCGGTGCGGTGATGGGCACGGTGGGTAACGGTGTCTACGGACAACTGGCACCTGCGGAAAATACGACAGGCTCGGCGGTGGATGTGCAGCACCTGCTGGCCTCGCTGGTGAACAAAGGCGCTACGCTGGCAGCGATGGAAGTCTCCTCACACGGCCTCGTGCAGCATCGCGTGGCTGCTTTGCCGTTTGCGGCAGCTGCGTTCACCAACCTGAGCCGTGATCACCTTGACTATCATGGTGATATGACGCGTTACGAAGCGGCTAAATGGCTGCTGTTCTCCGAGCATCAGGTGGGCCAGGCGATCATTAATGCGGATGACGATGTGGGTCGCCGCTGGCTGGAAAAATTGCCCGATGCCGTCGCGGTCACGATGGAAAATAATTTACAGCCCGGCTGCCGTGGGCGCTGGCTGAAAGCAACAGACGTTAACTACCACGATGGTGGGGCCTCTGTGCGTTTTGAATCCAGTTGGGGGAACGGTGAAATTGAAAGCCGCCTGATGGGGGCATTTAACGTCAGCAATCTGCTGGTGGCACTGGCTACGCTGCTGTCTCTGGATTATCCGCTGGCTGCACTGACCTCTACCGGCCAGCAACTGCTGCCAGTGACCGGGCGTATGGAAGTGTTCAGCGCACCGGGCAAACCAACGGTGGTGGTGGATTATGCCCACACGCCGGATGCTCTGGAGAAAGCGCTGGCAGCCGCGCGACTGCACTGTAAAGGTCAGCTGTGGTGCCTGTTCGGCTGCGGTGGCGATCGTGACAAAGGTAAACGTCCGCTGATGGGGGCCATTGCCGAGCAGTTTGCCGATGTCGTGGTGATTACTGACGACAACCCACGCAGCGAAGATCCGGCGGCGATTGTTGCCGATGTACTGAGTGGACTGCTGGATGCGGGCCGTGCACGCGTGGTGATGGGACGTGCGCAAGCGGTCACTAACGCGGTAATGCAGGCGCAGGAAGGCGACATTGTTCTGGTGGCGGGTAAAGGCCATGAAGATTATCAGATCATCGGTAACCAGCGCTTTGATTACTCTGACCGTGTGACCGTCGCACGTCTGCTGGGGGTTCTCGCATGATTGCTTTTACGCTACGGCAACTGGCAGACATCACCGGCGGCACGCTGTATGGCAGCGACCTGACGATGGATGCGGTCACCACGGATACCCGTAAGGTCACCGCAGGCTGTCTGTTTATCGCCTTGAAAGGCGAACGCTTTGATGCACATGACTTTGTTGCTGATGCACTCACCTCGGGTGCGCTTGCGTTATTAGTGAGTAAGCACTTACCTGTCGCCGTGCCGCAGGTGGTGGTGGCGGATACCCGTATTGCACTGGGCCAGCTGGCAGGTTGGGTCCGTCAACAATCGGGTGCCCGCGTTGTGGCGCTGACTGGCTCCTCTGGCAAGACCTCCGTGAAAGAGATGACGGCCGCTATCCTGCGCGAATGTGGTGAGACGCTGTATACCGCCGGAAACCTGAATAACGACATCGGTGTGCCACTGACGCTGCTTCGTCTGACAACCGATCATCAGTATGCGGTGATTGAACTGGGGGCTAACCACCAGGGCGAGATCGCATACACCACTGAACTGACCCGGCCGGAAACGGCGCTGGTGAATAATCTTGCTGCCGCGCACCTGGAAGGGTTCGGGTCGCTGGCGGGCGTGGCGAAAGCCAAAGGTGAGATTTTTAACGGCCTGCCGCTGCATGGCACTGCGATTATCAACAACGACAGCAACGACTGGCCGCACTGGCAGCAGGCGCTGCATGCCAAAACGGTCTGGCGTTTTTCGCCCGAGCAGCAGGCTGACAGTGATTTTTATGCCACGGACGTGACATTTAGCACTCAGGGCACGCAGTTCACCTTACATACGCCGAAAGGCGATGTGGCGGTGATGCTGCCGCTGCCGGGGCGTCACAATATTGCCAACGCGCTGGCCGCCAGTGCACTGGCGTTATCGGTTGACGCGCCGCTGAGTGCAGTAAAACAAGGGCTGAGTTCGCTGCAAGCCGTTCCGGGGCGTCTGTTCCCGGTGATCTTGGGTGCGGACCAGTTGCTGCTGGACGACAGCTACAACGCCAACGTGGGTTCGATGACCGCCGCCGCACAGGTACTGGCTGAGATGCCGGGTTATCGCGTGATGATCGTCGGCGATATGGGCGAACTGGGGGCTGAGGCCGCCGAGTGCCACCGTCAGGTGGGTGCAGCCATACAGGCCGCCGGTATCGACAAAGTATTAAGTGTAGGTTCACTCAGCCAGGACATCTCTGATGCCAGCGGTGTGGGCGAGCACTTCCGTGATAAGGCAGCACTCAGCGCGCGTGCGCGTGAGCTACTGTCACAACATCAACAGATTACCGTATTGGTTAAAGGTTCACGCAGTGCTGCGATGGAGCAGGTTGTGCAAACCTTACAGGAGAAAGGCGCATGTTAGTCTGGCTGGCCGAGCATCTGGTCACATTTTATTCCGGCTTTAACGTCTTTTCGTATCTGACGTTTCGCGCCATTGTCAGCCTGCTGACCGCGCTGTTTATCTCCTTGTGGATGGGGCCGCGAATGATTGCCCGCCTGCAGGAAATGTCTTTTGGTCAGGTTGTACGTAACGACGGCCCGGAATCGCATTTCAGCAAGCGCGGCACGCCGACGATGGGCGGGATTATGATCCTCACTGCCATCACGATTTCAGTGCTGCTGTGGGCCTATCCTTCCAATCCGTATGTCTGGTGCGTACTGTTCGTGCTGTTAGGCTATGGCGCCGTTGGCTTTGTGGATGACTATCGTAAAGTCGTGCGCAAAGACACCAAAGGCTTGATTGCCCGCTGGAAATACTTCTGGCAGTCGGTGATTGCGCTGGCTGCGGCTTTCGTGATGTACATGATCGGCAAAGATACCCCGGCGACCGAACTGGTTGTGCCGTTCTTTAAAGACGTGATGCCGCAACTGGGGCTGCTGTATCTGCTGCTGGCTTACTTTGTGATTGTCGGCACCAGCAATGCGGTCAATCTGACGGATGGCCTTGATGGCCTGGCGATTATGCCCACCGTTTTTGTTGCTGCGGGCTTTGCCCTGGTGGCCTGGGCAACGGGTAACGTGAAGTTTGCTGAGTATCTGCATATTCCGTATCTGCGCCATGCCGGTGAACTGGTGATTGTCTGTACCGCGATTGTCGGTGCGGGCTTAGGGTTCCTGTGGTTCAACACTTACCCGGCACAGGTCTTTATGGGTGATGTGGGTTCACTGGCGCTGGGCGGCGCGCTGGGAACCATCGCCGTGCTGCTGCGCCAGGAGTTCCTGCTGGTGATCATGGGCGGTGTGTTTGTGGTGGAAACGCTGTCGGTGATCCTGCAGGTCGGGTCGTTCAAACTGCGCGGGCAACGTATTTTCCGCATGGCGCCGATCCACCATCACTATGAATTGAAAGGCTGGCCAGAACCTCGCGTCATCGTGCGTTTCTGGATCATTTCACTGATGCTGGTGCTGATTGGCCTGGCAACACTGAAGGTGCGTTAATTATGGCTGACTATCAGGGTAAAAAAGTGGTCATTATCGGGTTGGGTCTGACGGGCCTCTCCTGTGTTGATTTCTTTGTCTCACGCGGCGTAACGCCACGCGTGATGGATACCCGTGTCGTGCCACCGGGGTTGGAAAAGCTGCCGGAAAACGTCGAGCGCTGGTTGGGTTCGTTAAATGATGACTGGCTGCAAAGTGCCGATCTGATTGTTGCCAGCCCGGGTATGGCGCTGAGCCATCCTTCGCTGATGGATGCCGCCGATGCGGGGGTGGAAATCGTTGGCGATATCGAGCTGTTCTGCCGTGAAGCGCAGGCACCGATTGTGGCTATCACCGGTTCCAATGGGAAAAGCACCGTCACCACGCTGGTGGGAGAAATGGCGAAAGCGGCTGGCTGGCAGGTGGGTGTCGGCGGCAATATTGGTTTGCCAGCGCTGATGCTGCTGGACAACCCCGCGCAGCTGTATGTGCTTGAGCTCTCCAGCTTCCAGCTGGAGACCACCGTCAGCCTTCGGGCGGCAGCGGCCACGATCCTCAACGTCACTGAAGATCATATGGATCGCTATCCGCTGGGAATGCAGCAGTATCGCGCCGCTAAGCTACGTATTTATGAAAATGCCGCCGTCTGCGTGGTGAACGCTGACGATGCGATGACCATGCCAGTCCGCGGAGCGGATAAACGCTGTGTCAGCTTTGGTGCTGATGTGGGCGATTATCATCTTAATCGCCAGCAGGGCAGTGTCTGGCTGCGCGTGAAAGGCGAGAAAGTCTTAAACACCGACGAAATGCACCTCGTCGGTCAGCACAATTATACCAATGCCCTGGCGGCACTGGCGCTGGCCGATGCCGTGGGCCTGCCGCGAGCCACCAGCCTGAAAGCATTAACCACCTTTGGAGGCCTGCCACACCGCTTCCAGCTGGTGCATGAACACAATGGCGTACGCTGGATTAATGACTCCAAGGCCACCAATGTCGGCAGCACAGAAGCTGCGCTGAATGGTTTACAGGTGAAGGGAACGTTGTGGTTGCTGCTGGGCGGTGATGGCAAATCGGCGGATTTCAGCTCGCTGAGCCGCTATTTGCAGGGCGACCGTATCCGTACTTACTGCTTTGGCCGTGATGGTGCGGCGCTGGCCGCCTTGCGTCCGGAGATTTCAGTGCAGAAGGAAACGATGGCTGAAGCGATGCAACAGATTGCCGACCAGGTTCAGCCGGGTGATCTGGTGCTGCTCTCTCCCGCCTGCGCCAGCCTGGACCAGTTTAAGAACTTTGAGCAGCGTGGTGACGTCTTTGCTCAACTGGCGCGGGAGGCAAACTGATGCGTGTACCGGGTCTGAGCCTGGCCGGTGGCCTCTCCGAACGCCTGAAATCCTGGGTGATGGGATCGCGTGAAAGCGATACCAACTCTATCGTGTTGTATGACCGTACCCTGCTGTGGCTGACCTTCGGCCTGGCGATTATTGGTTTCGTGATGGTGACGTCCGCGTCGATGCCGGTAGGGCAGCGTTTGTCTGACGACCCATTTTATTTTGCCAAGCGTGATGCCTTCTACATTGCGCTGGCGCTGGGGATGTCGCTGGTCACCCTGCGCATCCCGATGGATTTCTGGCAGCGTTACAGCAACATCATGCTGCTGGCCTCCGTGCTGATGCTGCTGATCGTGCTGGTGGTGGGTAGCTCGGTCAACGGGGCTTCGCGCTGGATCGCTCTTGGGCCACTGCGTATTCAGCCTGCAGAATTATCGAAGCTGACGCTGTTCTGTTACCTCGCCAGCTACCTGGTGCGCAAGGTAGAAGAAGTACGTAATAACTTCTGGGGCTTCTGTAAGCCAATGGGTGTGATGGTGGTGCTGGCTGTGTTACTGCTGGCCCAGCCTGACCTTGGCACGGTGGTCGTGCTGTTTGTTACTACGCTGGCCATGTTATTCCTGGCGGGGGCGAAACTGTGGCAATTCCTGGCGATTATCGGCTCCGGCATTTTTGCTGTGTGTTTGCTGATTGTTGCTGAACCTTACCGAATGCGTCGTGTGACCTCCTTCTGGAATCCCTGGGAAGATCCCTTTGGCAGTGGTTACCAGTTAACCCAATCGTTGATGGCCTTTGGCCGAGGCGAATTCTGGGGGCAGGGATTAGGTAATTCTGTGCAAAAACTGGAGTATTTACCTGAAGCACACACCGATTTTATCTTCTCGATTATCGGTGAAGAACTGGGTTATATCGGTGTGGTTTTAGCCCTGTTAATGGTATTCTTCGTCGCTTTTCGCGCGATGTCCATCGGACGTCGTGCTTTAGAGCTCGATCAGCGTTTTTCGGGCTTTCTGGCGTGTTCTATCGGTGTCTGGTTTAGCTTCCAGGCGTTGGTAAACGTTGGGGCCGCAGCGGGCATGTTACCGACCAAAGGTCTGACGTTGCCGCTGATCAGTTACGGTGGATCGAGTCTGATTATTATGTCGACCGCTATCGTATTTTTATTACGCATAGATTATGAAACGCGCCTGGCGAAAGCGCAGGCGTTTAGCAGAGGGTAGTCGATGAGTGGAAAGCGACTGATGGTGATGGCAGGCGGTACTGGCGGGCATGTTTTTCCCGGGCTGGCGGTCGCACACCATCTGATGGCGCAGGGCTGGCAGGTGCGCTGGCTGGGTACCGCTGACCGGATGGAAGCGGACTTAGTGCCGAAGCATGGTATCGACATTGATTTTATCCGCATTAGTGGACTGCGTGGCAAAGGGATTAAAGCGTTGCTGGCTGCGCCATTGCGTATCTTCAATGCCTGGCGCCAGGCGCGGGCAATTATGAAAGCCTGGAAGCCCGATGTTGTGTTGGGTATGGGCGGTTATGTGTCCGGTCCAGGTGGCCTTGCGGCATGGAGCTGTGGGATTCCGGTGGTGCTGCACGAACAGAACGGGATTGCCGGATTAACCAACAAATGGCTGGCAAAGATTGCGACCACCGTAATGCAAGCCTTTCCCGGCGCGTTTCCCAAAGCGGAAGTGGTGGGTAACCCGGTGCGGACCGATGTACTGGCTCTGCCGTTACCGGCGGTACGTTTAGCCGGACGCGAAGGCCCAACCCGTATACTGGTCATTGGCGGCAGTCAGGGCGCGCGCGTGCTCAACCAGACGATGCCTCAGGTGGCAGAGTTGCTGGGTGATGACATCAGTTTGTGGCATCAGGTGGGTAAGGGCGCGCTCGACGCGGTCAATCAACATTATGCTCGTGTGAACCAGACGCAACATCGGGTGTCGGAATTTATCGACGATATGGCCAGTGCTTATGCCTGGGCCGATGTGGTGGTGTGTCGTTCCGGTGCGTTGACCGTCAGTGAAGTGGCGGCAGCAGGCTTACCGGCGATCTTCGTGCCATTCCAGCACAAAGATCGTCAGCAGTACTGGAATGCCCTGCCGCTTGAGCAGGCCGGAGCCGCCAAAATTTATGAGCAGCCGGAATTTACCGCCGAGATAGTGGCTGCCACTCTGGCTCGTTGGGATCGTGCAACGTTATTGCAGATGGCTGAAAAAGCGCGTGCGGTGGCGATCCCGGATGCAACTGAGCGTGTCGCAGCTGAAGTCAGCAAAGCGGCAAAATAATTTCCAGGGGTCGGGCATACCCGACCTGATTGAGAATAGTAGGGGCCAGGCATGCCTGGCCCGCAGCAACACAGGTAAGAGATGAATACACAGCAACTGGCAAAACTGCGTTCGATCGTGCCCGAGATGCGTCGCGTCCGGCACATTCACTTTGTTGGCATCGGTGGTGCTGGCATGGGTGGTATTGCCGAAGTGTTAGCGAACGAAGGATATGAAATCAGTGGGTCAGACCTGGCACCGAATGCGGTGACGCAGCATCTGAGCGCGCTGGGGGCGACCATTTACTTTAACCATCGCCCGGAAAACGTCAGTGATGCCAGCGTCGTGGTGGTGTCTACCGCGGTATCGCAGGACAACCCGGAAGTGGTGGCCGCACGTGAAGCCCGTATCCCGGTGATCCGCCGTGCGGAAATGCTGGCTGAACTGATGCGCTTCCGTCATGGCATTGCGATTGCGGGTACGCATGGCAAAACGACCACCACCGCGATGGTGTCGAGCATTTACGCTGAAGGCGGCCTCGACCCGACGTTTGTTAACGGTGGGCTGGTGAAAGCCGCAGGGACGCATGCGCGCCTTGGCAGCAGCCGCTACCTGATTGCAGAAGCCGATGAGAGTGATGCATCGTTCCTGCATTTGCAGCCGATGGTGGCAATTGTGACGAATATCGAAGCCGATCATATGGATACTTACCAGGGCGACTTCGAAAATTTAAAGCAGACGTTTATAAACTTTCTGCATAACTTACCGTTTTACGGGCGTGCAGTGCTGTGTGTCGATGATGCGGTGATCCGCGATTTGATCCCACGCGTTGGCCGCCAGATCACCACCTACGGCTTCAGCGATGACGCTGATGTGCGCGTTGAGAACTACGAACAGCGCGGTGCACGTGGGCACTTTACGCTGGTGCGCCATGATAAGCCGCTGATGCACGTTACGCTCAATGCGCCAGGCCGCCACAATGCGCTGAATGCAGCGGCTGCAGTGGCAGTAGCGACCGAAGAGAACATTGAGGATGAAGATATCCTCAGTGCGCTGGAGAGCTTCCAGGGCACCGGACGTCGCTTTGACTTCCTTGGTGAGTATCCGGTGACGGATGCGAAGGGGCAGAGCGGTACTGCGATGCTGGTGGATGATTATGGCCACCATCCAACGGAAGTGGACGTAACGATTAAAGCAGCACGTGCAGGATGGCCGGATAAAAATCTGGTGATGATCTTCCAGCCGCACCGTTATACCCGTACCCGCGATTTATATGATGATTTTGCTAATGTTTTGTCGCAGGTTGATGTGTTATTGATGCTGGATGTCTATGCTGCTGGTGAGTCACCGATTCCCGGGGCAGACAGTCGCTCCCTGTGCCGTACTATTCGTGGTCGTGGCAAGGTTGACCCTATCCTGGTCTCTGATCACGATGCGGTATTGGAAATGCTGTTGCCAAAACTGTCCGGCAACGATCTGATTCTGGTTCAGGGTGCCGGTAACGTTGGGCGTATTGCCCGCACCTTGTCCGAGCAAAAGTTACAACTGCAGACGATTAATGAGGAACATCATGGCTGAGAAAGTAGCGGTATTGCTGGGTGGAACCTCCGCAGAACGTGACGTATCGCTGTTATCTGGCGCTGCGGTACTGAAAGGTTTGCAGGAAGCGGGTATTGATGCACATCCGGTAGATATCCGCGATGTGCCTGTTTTACAACTGAAAGAACAGGGCTTTGATAAAGCCTTTATCGCCCTGCATGGTCGTGGTGGTGAAGATGGGACATTGCAGGGCGTGCTGGAATTTCTCAACATTCCTTACACCGGCAGCGGTGTGATGGCGTCCGCAATCACCATGGACAAACTGCGCAGTAAGTATCTGTGGCAGGGGTGCGGTTTACCGGTTTCGCCGTTTGTCGCCCTGACGCGTAAACAGATGGATGACGGCCTGACGCCTGAGGAACTGGCAAGCATCGATGCGCTTGGCCTGCCGCTGTTCGTTAAACCGAGCCGTGAAGGGTCGAGCGTAGGTATTTCGCGGGTGAATGAAGCCTGGCAATTCCCTGCGGCACTGGATGAAGCTTTCCGTCATGACGATGAAGTGCTGGTTGAAGCATTTCTTAGCGGGCCGGAGTATACGGTGGGCGTGATTGGTGAAGAAATCTTACCTTCTATCCGTATTCAGACCGCCAGTGAGTTCTATGACTATGAAGCAAAATACATTTCTGACGATACTCAGTACTTCTGCCCATCTGGGCTGAGTGCGGAGCAGGAAGCGGAATTAAGTGAACTGGTGATCGCGGCATGGCGTGCACTGGGTTGCAGCGGCTGGGGCCGTGTTGATGTGATGATGGGTGGCGACGGGCGTTTCTATCTGCTCGAAGTCAATACTTCCCCGGGAATGACCAGCCACAGTCTGGTTCCGATGGCGGCCAAACAGGCTGGCATGAGCTTTTCACAGCTGGTGACGCGCATTCTGGAACTGGCCGACTGATATGTCTCAGGCTGCTCTGAATGTCCGCAACCGTGAAGCGCAAGAAAAAGCACGCCCCGGTACCGGGCGCAGCAACGGTTCGCGCCTTGCTGGGATCGTTTTCCTGCTGATGGTCATGGGTGTGATGCTGGCTGGCGGTTTTGTGGTGTTGAAGTGGATGAACGATGCCTCCAGGCTTCCGTTGTCGAAGCTGGTGGTCACCGGTCAGACGCATTACACCACGAACGATGACATCCGCCAGGCGATTTTGTCGCTGGGTGAACCCGGCACATTTATGTCGCAGGATGTGGATGTTATTCAGCAACAGATTGAACGCTTGCCGTGGATTCAGCAGGTGAGCGTACGTAAGCAGTGGCCGGACGAATTAAAAATTCATCTGGTTGAGTATGTCCCGGTTGCACGCTGGAATGATGTGCATATGGTTGATGCAGAGGGTAAATCGTTTAGCGTTCCAGCCAGTCATCTCGGCAAAGAAGTGATGCCAATGTTGTATGGCCCTGAAGGCAGCGAGTCCGAAGTTTTAACCGGCTTCCACCAGATGAGTGATGTTCTGGCGGCCAGTAAATTGAAATTGAAAGCGGCATCCATGACCGCACGGCGTTCATGGCAGTTGGTGCTAGAGAATGATATCCGGCTTGAGCTGGGGCGAAACGAAGACATGAAGCGGCTGCAACGCTTTATCGAGTTATACCCCACCCTGCAACAGCAGGCCCAGTTGGATAACAAGCTTATTACCTACGTTGATCTGCGTTACGACTCTGGCGCAGCAGTAGGATGGGCACCAGCACCTATCGTGGCCGCTGACAGTAATCAGCAACAGCAACAAACTCAGGCACAGGCACAGGCTAAACAACAATGATCAAGTCGACGGACAGAAAACTGGTAGTTGGACTCGAGATAGGCACCGCGAAGGTGGCCGCCCTGGTAGGGGAAGTTCTGCCTGATGGCATGGTGAATATTATCGGGGTGGGCAGCTGCCCGTCTCGTGGGATGGATAAAGGTGGGGTCAATGACCTGGAATCGGTAGTCAAATGCGTTCAGCGTGCTATCGACCAAGCCGAACTGATGGCTGATTGCCAGATTTCGTCTGTTTACCTTGCATTATCGGGCAAACATATCAGTTGTCAGAACGAAATAGGGATGGTTCCTATTTCCGAAGAGGAAGTGACACAGGAAGATGTGGAGAATGTGGTACACACCGCAAAATCCGTCCGTGTTCGTGATGAACACCGCATCCTCCATGTTATTCCGCAAGAATATGCGATCGACTATCAGGAAGGGATCAAAAACCCGGTCGGATTATCCGGGGTGCGCATGCAGGCGAAAGTGCATCTGATCACCTGTCACAATGATATGGCGAAGAACATCGTCAAAGCGGTAGAACGCTGTGGCCTGAAAGTGGATCAGTTAATTTTCGCCGGGCTGGCCTCCAGCTTTGCCGTATTGACTGAAGATGAACGCGAGCTGGGCGTCTGCGTGGTTGACGTGGGTGGCGGCACAATGGATATCGCTGTGTATACCGGTGGCGCGCTGCGCCATACCAAAGTGATCCCGTACGCGGGTAACGTGGTCACCAGCGATATCGCCTACGCCTTCGGCACGCCGCCGACAGATGCTGAAGCGATTAAAGTTCGCCACGGCTGTGCACTGGGTTCCATTGTCGGCAAAGACGAAAATGTGGAAGTCCCCAGTGTGGGTGGCCGTCCTCCACGCAGCCTGCAACGTCAGACGCTGGCAGAGGTTATTGAACCGCGTTACACCGAGCTGCTGAATCTGGTGAACGACGAAATCCTGCAATTGCAGGAGCAGTTACGCCAGCAGGGCGTTAAACATCACCTCGCGGCCGGTATCGTACTGACGGGTGGCGCAGCACAGATTGAAGGATTGGCGGCTTGCGCCCAGCGTGTATTCCACACGCAGGTGCGCATCGGACAGCCGTTGAATATCACGGGATTAACGGATTACGCGCAGGAGCCGTACTACTCAACAGCGGTTGGCTTACTGCACTACGGAAAAGAATCTCACCTTAACGGTGAGGCAGAAGTAGAAAAAAGAGCCTCAGTGGGTAATTGGTTCAAGAAAATCAACAGCTGGCTGAGAAAAGAGTTTTAATTTTTACCAAAGGGGATCATGCTGTACCTAAGCAATTTTTACGTTGCAGGTATAGACTTATTGGTGATCTCCAGGCGAACAGGCACATAACGGAGAGAAATTATGTTTGAACCTATGGAATTAACCAACGACGCGGTGATTAAAGTCATCGGCGTCGGCGGCGGCGGCGGTAACGCTGTTGAGCATATGGTGCGTGAGCGTATTGAAGGCGTTGAGTTCTTCGCGGTAAATACCGATGCACAGGCACTGCGCAAAACGGCAGTAGGCCAGACCATTCAGATTGGTAATGGCATTACTAAAGGCCTGGGTGCGGGTGCAAACCCGGAAGTGGGCCGTAACTCTGCAGAAGAAGATCGTGAAGCACTGCGTCAGGCACTGGAAGGTGCAGACATGGTGTTCATCGCCGCAGGTATGGGTGGTGGTACCGGTACAGGTGCTGCGCCGGTTGTGGCGGAAGTGGCTAAAGAACTCGGCATTCTGACCGTTGCTGTAGTGACTAAACCCTTCAATTTTGAAGGGAAGAAGCGCATGGCGTTTGCCGAGCAGGGGATTGCCGAGCTGTCGAAGCACGTCGACTCACTGATCACCATTCCAAACGACAAGCTGCTGAAAGTACTGGGTCGTGGTATCTCTCTGCTGGACGCATTCGGTGCGGCTAACGACGTGCTGAAAGGTGCAGTGCAGGGTATCGCAGAACTGATTACCCGTCCGGGCCTGATGAACGTCGACTTTGCTGACGTGCGCACCGTGATGTCCGAAATGGGCTACGCGATGATGGGTTCAGGCGTGGCGTGTGGCGAAGACCGTGCTGAAGAAGCCGCTGAAATGGCGATCTCAAGCCCACTGCTGGAAGATATCGACCTGTCAGGCGCACGTGGTGTGCTGGTTAACATCACTGCAGGCTTTGACCTGCGTCTGGATGAGTTCGAAACCGTGGGTAACACTATCCGTGCTTTCGCTTCTGATAATGCCACCGTTGTTATCGGTACATCGCTCGATCCAGAAATGAATGACGAACTGCGCGTCACCGTGGTGGCAACCGGTATCGGCATGGACAAACGTCCAGAAATTACCCTGGTGACCAGCAAACAGCCGACTCAGCCGCTGATGGACAACCGTTATCAGCAGCACGGAATGGCCCCGCTGCCGCAGGAACAAAAACCTGCTGCGAAAGTGGTTAATGATCCGGGGGCACAGACGAACAAAGAGCCTGATTATCTGGATATTCCGGCCTTCCTGCGTAAGCAGGCAGACTAAGAATAACCTGAGAAATTGGGATTCTTCGCTCTTTGTGTTAAAGTGTTTGCCCGTCAGTGAAGTAAACTGACGGTCGGATGACTAATTTTTGCGAGATAATACGATGATCAAACAACGGACATTAAAACGTATTGTTCAGACGACTGGCGTCGGTTTACACACCGGCAAGAAAGTCACGCTGACGTTACGCCCTGCGCCGGCTAATACCGGGGTCATCTATCGTCGCACTGACTTGAATCCACCGGTTGATTTCCCGGCTGATGCCAAATCCGTGCGTGATACCATGCTCTGTACTTGCCTGGTTAATGAGCATGACGTACGTATTTCAACGGTCGAACATCTGAATGCAGCCCTTGCGGGACTTGGCATTGATAATATCGTGGTGGAAGTGAACGCGCCTGAAATTCCTATTATGGATGGCAGCGCCGCACCCTTTATCTATCTGCTGATGGACGCGGGTATTGAAGAACTGAACAGCGCCAAGAAATTTGTTCGCATCAAGCAGCCTGTCCGGGTTGAAGATGGCGACAAGTGGGCTGAGCTTTCGCCGCACAACGGTTTCTCACTGGATTTCACCATTGATTTTAACCACCCGGCAATTGACTCCAGTTCACAGCGCTACCGCATGGACTTCTCTGCAGAAGCCTTTGCGCGTCAGATCAGCCGTGCTCGTACGTTTGGCTTTATGCGCGACATCGAAGCATTACAGTCCCGTGGCCTGTGCCTTGGCGGCAGTTTTGACTGTGCAATCGTGGTGGATGATTACCGCGTATTGAACGAAGATGGTCTGCGCTTTGAAGACGAATTCGTCCGTCACAAAATGCTGGATGCGATCGGTGACCTGTACATGTGTGGCCATAACATTATTGGTGCGTTTACCGCATTCAAGTCTGGCCATGCGCTAAACAACAAGCTGTTACAGGCTGTTCTGGCGAAACAGGAAGCCTGGGAATGGGCAACGTTTGAAGACGAAGCTGCACTCCCGGTGAAATTCAAGGCACCAAATCTGGTTCTGGCGTAAGCCTGAACTTACTTATTACGACTGGTTGAGCTGGTACCCTCTCCGGCCAGCGAGGCCAGTCGTTCTAATATTCTCTTCAGTTTTTCCGGGCTCTGGCTCGCGACACTTCGCAACATTTCTGCACTGTGCTCACTAATCTGTCGTAACGGCGGTTTTTCTGCGTCCTTTGCCTGATTGCTTCTTTCTTGTACAGATTCCTGACCTTTTGCCGCCAGCGAAGGATTTATCCTGATGTCGATTGACGTCAATGATGGTAATATTTGCGCACGTAAAGCTGACAGCAGACTGGATTGTTCATAGCGTAAGCGCATCAACCAGCTGGCATTAGCCGTTTCGATGACCAGAATCCCCTGACGGAAGTTTGCCACACGGCACCAGGGATGCAGTTGAGCGGGGATGACACCCTGCACTGCGCGATTCAATTTGTTCAGGGCAATGGCACGTTGCTGCACGTTTTGCAGCACGCTCTGGTCCTGGGCCATATCGAAAAAACTTTCAATTGATTGTGGGCGACTATCTCGCATAGCAAGCTCCGGCGGAACACAGTGATCGGTATTCTTAATCGTTGGCGACAATTTGGCAGACGCTATTTCTGGCCGCATCTCCTTTTGGGGATGGTCGCGGCGAGTCTTGGGCTGCCTCAAGCGTCAGCGCACGAGCGTACTACCTTAGCAGAAACCTCGTCACGAAGCCTGAATATTGGCACCGCCGCACGCTTTGACAGCCTGGCATTGCTCGAAAGTGCTCGACGCCCATCATTCAGCGTAGACTACTGGCATCAGCATGCTATCCGCACGGTCATCCGCCATCTGTCGTTTACGCTGACACCATCGGTGTCACCCGCAGCGGTTGCCGAACAGCCCCACGAAGCGCATAAACTGGCGCTGCTGGATACGCTCAACGCGCTGCTGACTCACGAAGCCAAACCGCCGGTCATTATTCGCTATACAGCCCAACGTCAGGTCGAAGCTGCACCCCGTCATCAAACCGGCCTCTGGCTGGCTCAGGTTCAGGGCATTCGTGCCGGACCCGTTCTCATCTCTTAATTCATAAAAAACAGTCTGTTTAAAATCAAACGTTAAGTGCCCATCATGAACAATGATGGCTGAGAGAAATTATTTATTATGTTAATCAAATTATTAACCAAAGTTTTTGGTAGCAGCAACGACCGTACACTGCGCCGTATGCGTAAATCTGTAGAACAGATCAACAAGATGGAACCGGATTTCGAGAAGCTGTCTGACGACGAGCTGAAAGCGAAAACCGTCGAGTTCCGTGCGCGTCTGGAAAAAGGCGAAGAGCTGGATAGCCTGATCCCTGAAGCCTTTGCAACCGTACGTGAAGCCAGTAAGCGTGTGTTTGCCATGCGTCACTTCGACGTACAGCTGCTTGGCGGTATGGTGCTGAACGATCGCTGCATCGCGGAAATGCGTACCGGTGAAGGTAAAACCCTGACCGCAACGCTGCCAGCCTACCTTAACGCGTTGAGCGGTAAGGGTGTTCACGTGGTGACCGTCAACGACTACCTTGCCCAGCGTGATGCGGAAAACAACCGTCCTCTGTTTGAGTTCCTCGGTCTGAGCATCGGCATCAACTTGCCAGGTATGCCCGCTCCAGCAAAACGTGCCGCTTATGCTGCTGATATTACCTACGGCACTAACAACGAATACGGTTTTGACTACCTGCGCGACAACATGGCATTCAGCCCGGAAGACCGTGTACAGCGTAAGCTGAACTATGCGCTGGTGGATGAAGTTGACTCCATCCTGATTGATGAAGCACGTACACCGTTGATTATCTCCGGCCCTGCTGAAGACAGCTCTGAGCTGTATATCAAGGTCAATAAAATCATTCCTAACCTGATCCGTCAGGAAAAAGAAGATTCTGACAGCTTCCAGGGGGAAGGCCATTTCTCTGTTGATGAAAAATCGCGTCAGGTTCACCTGACCGAACGCGGCCTGGTGGCCGTTGAAGAATTGATGGTCAGTGAAGGGATTATGGCTGAGGGAGAGTCTCTCTACTCGCCAGGTAACATCATGATGATGCACCACGTGACCGCTGCACTGCGCGCCCACGTGCTGTTTACCCGTGACGTTGACTACATCGTTAAAGATGGCGAAGTGATCATCGTCGATGAACACACCGGCCGTACCATGCAGGGCCGTCGCTGGTCTGATGGTTTGCATCAGGCCGTTGAAGCTAAAGAAGGCGTGGAAATCCAGAACGAAAACCAGACGCTGGCTTCAATTACCTTCCAGAACTATTTCCGTCTGTATAACAAACTGGCCGGAATGACCGGTACTGCCGACACTGAAGCGTTTGAGTTCAGCTCTATCTACAAGCTGGATACCATTGTGGTGCCAACCAACCGCCCAATGGTTCGTAAGGATCTGCCGGATCTGGTCTATATGACTGAAATGGAGAAGATCGGCGCGATCATCGAAGACATCCGCGAGCGCACCGCTAACGGCCAGCCAGTGCTGGTCGGGACCATTTCGATTGAGAAATCGGAAGTGGTGTCTAATGAGCTGACCAAAGCGGGCATCAAGCACGAAGTGCTGAACGCCAAGTTCCACGCACGCGAAGCGGATATCGTCTCTCAGGCGGGCCAGCCAGCAGCGGTTACCATTGCAACCAACATGGCGGGTCGTGGTACTGACATCGTGCTGGGCGGTAGCTGGCAGTCAGAGATTGCTGCCATCGAAGAACCAACGGCTGAACAAATTGAGGCAATCAAAAGCGCGTGGAAAATTCGCCATGATGCTGTGCTGGCCTCCGGCGGTCTGCATATCATCGGTACTGAGCGTCATGAATCACGCCGTATTGATAACCAGCTGCGCGGCCGTTCAGGCCGTCAGGGTGACCAGGGTTCTTCCCGCTTCTACCTGTCAATGGAAGATGCCCTGATGCGTATCTTCGCCTCAGACCGCGTCACCAATATGATGCGTAAACTGGGTATGAAGCCTGGCGAAGCGATTGAGCACCCATGGGTGACCAAAGCCATTGCCAACGCTCAGCGTAAAGTAGAAAGCCGTAACTTCGATATCCGTAAGCAGCTGCTGGAATACGATGACGTTGCCAGCGATCAGCGCCGTGCTATCTATACACAGCGTAATGAACTGCTTGATGTGTCTGACGTGTCAGAAACCATTGCCAGCATTCGTGAGGATGTGTTTAAAAGCACCATTGATAGCTACATACCGCCGCAGTCTCTGGAAGAGATGTGGGATGTTGCTGGTTTGCAGGAGCGCCTGAGCAACGATTTCGACCTCAATCTGCCGATTCAGGAATGGCTGGATAAAGAGCCAGAGTTGCATGAAGAGACGTTGCGTGACCGCATCATGGAGCAGGCGAAAGAACAGTATCAGCGTAAAGAAGAAGTGGTTGGCGTTGAAATGATGCGCAACTTCGAGAAAGGCGTGATGCTGCAAACGCTGGATTCCCTGTGGAAAGAACACCTGGCAGCAATGGACTACCTGCGTCAGGGCATCCATCTGCGCGGCTACGCGCAGAAAGATCCGAAGCAGGAATATAAGCGTGAGTCCTTCGCAATGTTTGCGGCAATGCTGGAATCACTGAAGTATGAAGTGATCAGCACCCTGAGCAAGGTTCAGGTGCGTATGCCGGAAGAAGTTGAACAGATGGAAGAACAGCGTCGCCTGGAATCTGAGCGCCTGGCACAGCAACAGCAGTTAAGCCATGTGGATGCCGATACCGAAGCGGCACAGTCTCTGTCTGAACAGACCGGCGAACGCAAAGTGGGGCGCAATGACCTGTGCCCGTGCGGCTCAGGTAAAAAATACAAGCAGTGTCACGGTCGCCTGGCGTAGTCAGCCGCGAACGATAACACCAGGGGCCGGAAATTTTCCGGCCCTTTTTTTATGTGTTTTGCCAAAGGAACAGTATCCAGATCGCCGCTGCCAGCGCCGGGCCAAAGGGCAGTCGTGCCGACAGTGAGCGCTTAACCACCAGACGCGCCAGCATGAAAACAGTGATACCCAGAGATGAAGCCAGTAGTAGTAATGGCGGAAGGGTTTGCCAGCCCAACCATGCCCCTCCGGCAGCCAGTAATTTCGCATCCCCCCTTCCCAGACCCTCTTCACCACGCACGATCTGATAACACCACGCGAGTAGCCAAAATAACCCATAACCTAGCACGGCGCCGGCAATCCCCTGTTCCAGAGACACTGATGGCATCACTCCGGCAAGATGGCACAGCAGACCTACCCATAACAAAGCAAGCGTCAGGCTGTCCGGTAATAAAAAATGCATACTGTCGATGATCGCCAGCGCCAGTAATAGCCAACTCAGCAGCAGAGCGGCCAACAGCAGCAGTCCTGCAGGCAGGAGGCAGGCGACCAGTAATGTGATCAGCAGTGACAGACTTTCGATGGCGGGGTAACGCCAGGAAATGGTTTCCTGGCATCCTCTACAGCGCCCGCGCAGCCACAGCCAGCTAAACAGAGGAATGTTATCGCCCATCGTCAGTGTTATCTGACAGTGTGGGCAATAAGAGCGTGGAAATCCCAGGTTGAACCGGTGAGGGTCGTTTCGCTGTATCATCAGCGGAAGCCTGAAAACCACCACATTCAGCAGACTGCCTGCACACAGTCCAGACATCACCAGCAATGCCCAGTAAATCCATACTGATTCCGTCGCAAATTGCAGCATTATTTTCTCCCTCTCTCATCCATGATGCTGCGCACTATAGCGCCGGATACCGGGTGAAGGCAGGGCTGAATGCATTTGCACCATGTTACATTTCAGCCATGCGGCGAGGCTCGATCTTTCCGATCTTACCCGCATAACAACTTGTCATTGGGGGGCAACGCTGGAATAGTGGCGGGAAAAATAAGTCAGCCAGTGAAGTGAGGAAAACATGAAGCACCTGCAAGTGGCCGTTGGCATTATTCGTAAAGATGGAGAAATTTTTTTAGCGCAACGCTCCGCAGACTCCTATATGGCCAACCGCTGGGAGTTTCCTGGGGGGAAAATGGAAGAGGGTGAAAGCCCCGAACAGGCGCTGAAACGTGAGTTGCTGGAGGAAACCGGCATCGAGGTGGTGAATGCCACGGCGTACGATACTGTCGATCACACCTATGACGATTTGCGCGTTACGCTGCACTTTTTCATTGTCGATCGCTGGAATGGCGAGCCGTGGGGGCGTGAAGGGCAGCCACAGCGCTGGGTCAGGCAGAGCGAACTGGATGCGGAGGCATTCCCCCCCGCAAACGTTGAGATTGTTGCGCGACTGAAAGCCAGCGCTTAATCATTAATCGCGATCAAATGGCTGCTCACTCCAGTCATCGCTGTCAGTCTGGTCACCGCTGCTGGGAATACGTTTCTCTTCAGCGGCCCATTCACCCAGGTCAATTAACTGACAGCGCTTGCTGCAGAATGGCCTCCAGGTACTGAGTTCATCCCAGATAACCTGTTTACTACAGGTCGGGCAGTTCACTACGGTTACATCATTCATTACACTTACCTTAACAACAGGCCAGCTCGAAATCGAAGCGGGCAGGAACTTCACCACGTTCGCTGTCCAGTGGCAGAAAACGGATGGCATAACGGCTTTTATGGCCAGAAATCTGAGGATATAACGCATCATCCAACCGGAGTTGCATACGCAACAGGTCAGCTCCTTCCGCATTATCCTGGAAGAAACCATTCAGGCTGGTGTGATTACGGAATATCCCTGACTGGCGAATCAGATCGAGGATCATTGTCAGCGCCTGTTGTATCGGTACGAGCGATGCCATCCAGGTGGTCACCTGCTGGTCACGCAGGTGCTGTTCAATATGAAGCCAGATATGTAGCGTAGGCAGATCAAAGCTACAGCAGCCTCCTGGAATGCTCAGGCGCTGACGCACCAGGGCTATCAGCCGTTCTTCGCGTAAAATCTGGCCCATGCGGGGGGCGGACATCAACGTAGCACCGAAACTTTTAAGATCGCTGCGCAGTGAGTTAATACGCGCCATATCTACGCCAGGCACTTCCGCCCAGCCCAGCAGTTTCTGCTGCTGACGTTCAAGTTCTTTCAGGATATCTGTACGAAGCTCGCCGCGCTCAAAGACGTCCAGGAGTTCGGCAGCATTACGGAAAAAGGTCAGGGCACCCAAATGGTCGGTGATTTTCTGGCTGGCAGTCAGCTGTTTTAGTAAAAATTCGATACGCAGCCAGGTGCGCATTTTCTCATTCAGAGGGTGCTCAAATAGAACCATTGTACTCATACTGTTAATCCCGATAGCGTGTCGCAGCCAGCGCCAGATAACGCTGGTTGAGTTCGGCAACGTGCGCTGTCACCGTCTCAAGCGACCCGCAGTTATCAATAATATCATCCGCTACTGCCAGACGCGCTTCGCGTGTTGCCTGTGCAGCAAGAATATTCTCAGCCTGTTCACGGCTAATGTTATCACGGCTCATGGTCCGGGCCAGTTGCGTTTCACGGTCTACATCGACCACCAGTACCCGGTCAGCCAGATGCTGCAAATTATTCTCCACCAGTAGAGGAACCACCCACAGACACCATAGTGACTGGGTTAATGCTAGCTGCTGTCGGGTTTCTGCATGGATAAGAGGATGTAACAAATTATCAATCCAGCGTTTTTCCGCTGGAGAGCTGAAAATTTTCTGGCGTAATGCCGGCCGGTTTAACGAGCCATCCGGGTGCAGCACATCGTCGCCAAATCGGGCGTGAATAGCGGCTAGCGCGGGCTGGCCCTTTTCCACCACCTGACGTGCGATAATATCCGCATCGACAATATCAACGCCCAGTGAGGCAAAGGCATTCGCAATGGTACTTTTTCCGCTGCCGATACCACCGGTCAGCGCTACGGTATAGCGCATAGGTCTTGATTCTCTCTGCCTTGTCGTACTGGAATTTGCGCGTTGAAGGCAAATTTGAGGCACAGATCACAAGACAAATTCACAGGTAAATTTCTCGAATTGTAGCCTAAATAAATCAAATTTCGCAGTCTTGTCGGCGCGTTTTTAGCGCGTATGATAGCGTCACTGGAGCGGGCAATTTGCTTATGACCAAAAGTGTTGCCCGCAGAGTGCGTTATTGCACCAACGCCATCAACCAGGAAATCTGTTATGCGTATCGAAGAAGATATTAAGTTAGGCTTCAAAGATGTTCTTATCCGGCCAAAGCGTTCAACGCTGCAAAGCCGTTCTCAGGTTGAGCTGGAGCGTCAGTTTACCTTCAAGCATTCAGGTATTGCCTGGTCAGGCGTACCGATCATTGCCGCGAATATGGATACCGTCGGTACTTTCAGCATGGCACAAGCACTGGCCTCATTCGATATCCTCACCGCAGTGCATAAGCATTACAGCGTTGAGCAGTGGCGGGCATTTGTTGAGCGTTCCACGCCTGCGGTGCTTCAGCATGTCATGGTGTCGACCGGCACGTCTGAGGCAGATTTCCTGAAGTTACAACAAATCCTGGCGTTATCACCGGCACTCAATTTTATCTGTATCGATGTGGCTAATGGCTACTCTGAGCACTTTGTGGCTTTCCTGCGGCGGGCACGCGAAGCCTGTCCGGGGAAAACCATCTGCGCCGGCAACGTCGTGACGGGCGAAATGGTCGAGGAACTGATCCTTTCCGGGGCAGATATTGTGAAAGTCGGTATCGGCCCGGGTTCTGTTTGTACTACCCGAGTGAAAACGGGGGTTGGCTACCCGCAGCTGTCTGCCGTTATTGAGTGTGCCGATGCGGCGCATGGATTGGGCGGCCAAATCGTGAGTGATGGTGGTTGTTCGGTGCCTGGCGATGTTGCAAAAGCTTTCGGTGGCGGAGCCGATTTTGTCATGCTTGGCGGTATGCTGGCGGCCCATGATGAATGTGAAGGGACGCTGGTCGAAGAGAACGGCGAACAGTTTATGCTGTTCTACGGCATGAGTTCAGAGTCGGCCATGAAGCGTCATGTAGGCGGTGTTGCGCAATACCGTGCAGCTGAAGGAAAAACCGTTAAATTGCCGCTTCGTGGGCCTGTTGAGTTTACCGCACGCGATATTCTCGGCGGCCTGCGTTCAGCTTGTACTTATGTGGGCGCTGAGCGCTTGAAAGAACTGACCAAGCGCACGACGTTTATTCGTGTTAATGAGCAGGAAAACCGCATTTTTAACCGATAAGAATAGCCTTTAACGCCACAAGTGCTCCCGCCCAACCGGGCGGGGACATGGTTTTTAGCCGAGCGCATCCCCTAACCGGAACACGGGCAGATACATCGCCACCACCAGCGTGCCCACAATTCCCCCAATGACCACCATCATTAATGGCTCTAGTGCGGCGGCCAACTGGTCTGCCAACTGATGGGTCTGTTGTTCATGCCAGCTTGCCAGTCTTTCCAGTAACGTATCCAGTGACCCTGACTCTTCGCCCACCTTGACCAACTGATAACACAGTGGGGTGAACAACGTATGCGACTTCAGCGCCTGATGCAGCGGATTACCGGCAGCGATATGTTGCTGTAACTGCATGATGGCCTCACGCCAGAGTAGGGGCGAAAGCGTTTTCTCAACCGCCTGAAGGCTTTGCAGCAGAGTCAGCCCGGCACGCTGAGTCATGGAGAGCGTGGTAAATATCTGGGTCAACAGACTGCCCTGATACAGCGTGGCAATCAGCGGCAATCTGAGTAACAGACGCTGTTCTCGCCGCTGCCAGGCTTGGGATGTCCTGCGCTGAACGTTCCAAAAAACACCGATACTCACAATAAACACCATAAATATCAGTGCCTGTTGCTGTAGTAGCTTAGAAAATGCAATGACCGCGGAGGTAAAGGCGGGGAGTGGCGCGTTGAAGGTGTGGTAAATTTCGACGAACTCCGGTAACACAAATACCAGCATACCGATGCTGACCAGCAGGGCGACCGCCAGAATAAAGAGTGGATAGCGTAGTGCTTTTTTCACTTTCAGCTGTAGCTGTTGCTGCCGTTCTTGCTGGCTTGCCAGTTGCTGGCAGCACTCATCCAGCTCCCCTGTCAGTTCGCCAATGTGCACCAGTGCCGGAAACAGCGGTGGGAAAACATCCGGCCATGCAGCCAGCGCCTGCGAGAAAGGTTCTCCGGCGGAAATGCTCTGCTGAAGCCGCAACAACAGCGCCTGCCAGCCGGGTTCAGGGTGATCTTCGCCCAGCAGCTGTAAACTGCCCGTCAGGGGAATTCCCGCTTTCAGTAACGTTGCCAACTGGCGGACAAATGCGTTCTTCTGTTGCCACTGCCAGTGACGCGGAGCATAGCTGCGGCCACGGGCGATCTTTAACGGGAGCTGATGAACAGCCGCAAGATCCTCAATAATCTGCCCGGCGCTGGTGGCAAAACTGCTTCCCTGATGTAACTGCCCGTCGTCGTCAATCGACTGCCAGCGGAAAAGTGTTCGTTTATTCATCACTACCACCCGCTACACGGGTTAACTCTTCCAGAGTGGTATCGCCACGATTCACGCAGTGAAGCCCCTCAACAAACAGTGAGTTCAGTCCTTGTTGACGTGCAATATCTGCCAGCTCTTCCGGGCGTGCCGATTTTGCCAGCGCATTTTGCAGCCGCGCAGTGATGGGTAGTAGCTCAAACAGTGGCAGACGCCCATAGAAACCAGAAAAACAGTGTTCACAACCCACCGCACGCCAGTTCTGCACGGTACCCGGCCAGATATGAGGCGGAAAATGGGCCGTTGCTTCTGCGGGCTGGCGGCAGTGTTTGCACAGCCTGCGAACCAGACGTTGAGCAATCACCAGTTTGAGCGCAGAGGCCAGCAGATAGCCTGGCACCCCCATTTGCCCCAAACGTACCAGCGTTTCAGTGGTGGAGTTAGTATGCAGAGTCGATAGCACCAGATGTCCAGTTTGAGCGGCTTTAACGGCGATCTCAGCGGTTTCTCCATCGCGGATCTCACCGATCATAATGACATCGGGATCCTGGCGCAGCAGGGCGCGTAATACGCGATGAAAATCGAGCCCGGATCGGGCATGAATCTGGGTTTGGTTCACGCCTGCCAGGGGGATCTCCACCGGATCTTCCACGCTGCAAAGATTACGTGTGGCGACATTTAGCCAACTGAGGCCACTGTAAAGCGTGAACGTTTTTCCACTTCCAGTGGGGCCGGTGACCAGAATCATTCCCTGAGGGCGGGATAATGCATCACGGTAGCGCTTGAGAAGCGGGCCAGGCATACCGATATTCTCCAGTGCAATTGCCCGCGTATCGCTTTGCAACAGGCGCACCACCGCCTTTTCACCAAAGCGGGTGGGCAGCGTCGACAGGCGAAATGATTCCGTCGTATTGTTCAGCGCCAGTGAAAACTGCCCGTCCTGTGGGACGCGGCGTTCCGCAATATCGAGGCCCGCAAGAATTTTAAGTCGTGCGATGAGTGCTGCGCTATTTTCACAGCCTGTTGCCGGCAGCAGTTGCATGACGCCATCGACGCGCAAGCGCAGACGTAACCCATTTTCCTGTGGTTCGATATGCAGGTCAGAGGCACGTTTTTGCAGTGCCTGGGCCAGCAGATAATCCACTTTTTCTACCGCTGTACCGCTATGCTCTTCCGGGGCAGGTTCTTGCGCGGCTGTTGTCATTGTCTGTCGGGAAAACTGCTCCAGCCTTGCCTGTGGCCAGCATTCGACATTAATTGCGCTATGCGTAGCGAAGCGTAATTCAGTCATCATTTCATGACTGGGTGAGTCTGCCAGCGCAATGTGAAGCCGTTGCGGATTGCATTCAATAATTACGGCTTGGTAACGGTGGCAGATAGCCTCCAGCGCCCGCTGTGTCTCTACTGTCATGGCGTCTCATCCTCATCAAAACGGAATACATCCTGACAGGCGTCCTTCAGTCCGCTATTGGTGCTGCTACAACTGCGCTGCCAGCTTAACTGGCCATCATTGCTATTCCACTGGGGGCTCAGTTTCACACTCAGCCCTTTGAGGCTCTCCTGGCCGGTAAGCGTGATGACTCCTGCATTGGTGGTCAGTGCCGAAACATAGCGTGAGGTCCGTTCAGCCGGAACCCCGTTACTCCCCGCGCTACAGTTTCCACTGCTACCGCGTTCAATGGCGCACAGCTCTACGGCGGTTTTATACGGCATCGCCGTTTGCAGCATATCGGTGAGTGCGGCTTTTTGCAGATAGCCCTGGTAAGCGGGCAGGCCGATGGCGCTGAGAATGGCAATAATCGCGATGACAATCATCAGTTCGATCAGGGTAAAGCCCTCTTGGTAGTTCATGGTAAACCTCCTTGTGTATTGAGGCTGGCAACATAAACCCGGGATGTGCGGTCAGCCAGCGGCAAACGGCAGCTTTCAGAGGAGGGACGTAAAGAGTTTTGGGCGTTACAGAGAGTTGCGGGTAACCAGGAAGCCATCTCGCAAAACCGAAACGCAGGCAGAAAAAAGGCCAGCATGTATGGCTGGCCTGGGGTACAACGAGGACATTGTCTGACGCGATATCTCTTAAGCGTCGTTACCTTTTAGCGAAAGCGCATCGACAGGTCGAGGGCACGCACATGTTTGGTCAGAGCACCTACGGAAATATAGTCCACGCCAGTTTCGGCAAAGGTCCGCAGGGTTTTATCCGTCACATTACCCGACACTTCCAGCAGTGCACGGCCATCGCTCAACGTGACGGCTGCACGCATCTGTTCAACGGTAAAGTTGTCCAGCATCACGATGTCAGCACCGGCCTGCAACGCCTGTTCCAGCTCGTCCAGCGATTCAACTTCCACTTCTACCGGTACATCAGGGCGCAGCCAGGAGGCTTTCTCGACCGCCTTGGCAATCGAGCCGCAGGCAATAATGTGGTTCTCTTTGATCAGAAACGCATCGGACAAACCCAGGCGATGGTTCGCTCCACCGCCGCACAGAACGGCATACTTCAGCGCAGTGCGCAGCCCCGGCAGGGTTTTACGCGTGTCGAGCAACTGTGTGCGTGTGCCTTCCAGCAGGGCAACATAGCGGCTGACTTCTGTCGCCACGCCCGAGAGCGTCTGCACAAAGTTCAGCGCGGTGCGTTCAGCCGTGAGGATCAACGGCGCCGGGCCGGTGACTTCAAACAGGATTTGATCGGCGGTGATCGCATCACCATCTTCAACGTGCCAGGTCACTTGCGCGTTGTCGCCCAACTGGATAAACACCTCTTCTACCCAGCGTTTACCACAAAAAACACCGGGTTCACGCGTGATGACTACCGCATGAGACAGGGTGTCGGCAGACAGCAGGCTGGCGGTGATGTCTTTACAGGGATCGATTTCCCCGCCCAGATCTTCACGCAGCGCCTGGGCAACGCCAGGGGGAATATCATCTTCAATACGGCCCATCAATTCAGCTCGGCGGCTGTCCGGATCGTAACGGCGGGAGGTCATGATCAAACTCCGAAAGGTCGGATAACAGAGGCTGACATGCTAGCGCGTTTACTGCACCCATACCAGCCAGCGCCACGTGATCATCCGTCATTCTCCACCGGCCAGTGAAAGGCGTTACCGCTGGCAAAAGACCAGTCCTCTGGCTGCGTAAAGCTCAGGGTGACCATCACATCCTCCGGGCGCACCGACAGTTCAGAGGCCAATCGGTGTGCCAGATGATGATAGAACTGATGTTTTTGCTGTGTCGAGCGGGGCCGGCCGGCAGTGATATGGAACCAGATAAATCCCTCCGAGCGTGGGCCGCCAAGATAGTGGCGCGGGAACACGCGCTGGCCTGGCGCATATTCATCCAGTAGCTGAAAACAGTCGTCGGTGGGGACGTCGAAGAAGTCCACCAGGGTGCGGTGCAGAATCTCAGACAACGCCTGACGGAAAACAGGCGTTGTGCCTGCGGGCAGGGCAATACGGCTGAAAGGCATGTCGGTTACTCCTGAGGTTGATGACCGGGCTGGGTTAAATGGCCGAGGGCTGAGACGGCAGCGGGCCAGCCGCAGTAGAACGCCAGGTGCGTCATCACTTCGGCCAGTTCGGCGTTACTCAGGCCATGTTGCCGGGCAAAATCCAGGTGCCAGGGTAACTGCTGGTCTCGGCCGAGGGCGATTAACGCCGCCACCGTGATCAGGCTGCGCTCGCGCTTACTCAGTTCGGGTCTCTGCCAGATCGTGCCGAACAGTGTCTGCTCAGTTATCGCTGCCAGCGTGGGCGCGACGCTGGCCAGGCTGTGACGGTCAAGAGGGGTGGTCATGTTGCTGTTCCTGTAGTGAGGAAGAAGTCAGCAGCATAGAACGCGAAAATAGTTTATAAAATCGCATAGATTGGTATCAATAATCCCGAAAAACAGGATGATTAATGCAACCGTTTAAACGTATGACTTTCGATCTGGATGCGTTACGCACGTTTGTTCTCGGTATTGAACTGGGAAGTTTTGCGCAGGCGGCCGATCGCCTGAACCGCTCGACATCTGCCGTCAGCGCACAGCTTAAAAAACTGGAACAGCAAACGGGGTTACTCCTGTTGCAGAAAAGCGGGCGACGCCTGATGCTCACCGATGATGGAGAGTTACTGATGGCTTACGGGCGGCGCCTGCTGGCGCTCAATGATGAAGCGTTTAGCGCATTGTCCGGGCGGGATATTGCTGGCAACGTGCGCATTGGGTTACAGGAAGATTTTGGCGAGACGTTGCTGCCAGCGCTGCTGGGGCAGTTTTCTCGGGCACACCCTCTGATACAGATCTCCGCGCGCATCGGGCGTAACAGCGAACTACTTCAGGGGATTCGTCAGGGAGAGCTGGATCTGGCACTGTGCTGGCAGGGTGAGGAAACCTCACGTTTTATGCAGCCACTACCCGCTGCACCGCTGTGCTGGATAGGATGTGATGAGTCGCCGTTTACGCAATGGATGGAACAAGGTGATGTTTTACCGCTGCTGCTGTTTGATGCACCTTGTGTGATGCGGACCCGTGCTATTGATGCACTGGACCATGCTGCAATTCCGTGGCGGGTGGCATTTACCAGCCGGAGTCTGAGTGGCATCTGGGCCGCCGCTGCCGCCGGGTTGGGCGTGACGCTACGTAGCGGGTTTGGCCTGCCAGTCGGACTACAGCGACTGCAGCATCCGCTGTTGCCGCAAGTGGCCGATTTAGGCCTGGTGCTGCATCTAGGGCAGGAGATTTTACCTCCTGCCGCCGCTCGTTTACGCGAAATACTGCTTGCGCAGCTGGCCCCGGTGTTGCCGCAGGCCAGCCTCGCTACAGCGGGATAACTTTACCGCTGTACAGTACGGGGCCGGTCGGCTGCCCGGTTGGGGAGCCACCGCGCGGTTCAAGACTGATAGCAAGCGTTGGCAGGCTGGCCAGCTGAATTTCCTTCACGGCCACCTGCTGAAGAGCTGAATGATCAATCAGCCCAAGCGATTGCGGTTTTTCCCCTGGCGGGATCAGCCACAGCTGCAAGCTGCGATCGGACTGCACGGCAGAGGCATTGATGGCCTGGACTGTGAGCTGCGTTTTATCCGGGCTGAGGCTGACCACCCAGGATCCTTGCTGGCTGTCACCGTTAAGGACCGCCACGGTCTGCGGTGCCGGAGGCACAGTAAACTGGTTATACAGCAATGCCCCGGCAAACGAGGCGGCCAGCGCCCAGCCGAGCCATGGCCAGCGCACACTGCTCTTACGCATTTTATCGGCAGGAAGCCCACGGGCGATGCGTTGCCACACCGCTTCCGGCGGGATAACAGGCGTAACCCGCTGATCCAGTTCAGAGAGTGAATTCTGCCAACGGCTGACTTCTGCCGCCAGCTCAGGTTCCTGCGTCAGGCGACGGGAAAAACGCTGGCGTGCTGCACCACGCAGGGTGCCAAGGGCATATTCTGCGGCCAGTGCTGAGTCAAAATCGCGTCTGCTTTTCATATGCCCACACACTCTTTTAGTTGAGTTAATGCACGGCGGATCCAGCTTTTAATGGTTCCGGCAGGCTGCTCCAGGTGCAGGGCAATTTCACTGTGCGACAGCCCCTGGTAATACGCCAGCGTGATGCTTTGCCGCTGTTCAGACGTCAACTGCGTCATACAGTCTGCCAGCCTGCGCGACTCCGAGCCTGAAGGTAACTCTGCTGGTGAACGGTCAACATCGAAAAGGGTGTCATCCTCTTCCAGTTCTTCAACGCGGTTGTCCTGCAGGCGCAGATAATCAATAGCGCGATTGCGCACAATATTGGTGAGCCAGGTCTTGGGGGCACTGAGCGCCGGGTCGAAGCTGCCAGCACGCTGCCAGACAGTAAGGAAACTGTCGTGCAGAACCTCTTCTGCCCAGTCGCGTCGGCGTAACATCCGCAATGCGATGGCAAAAAGGTAGGGTGAATAACGGTGGTAGGTCGCTTCAAAAGCCCGTTTATCGCCGGCCGCAATGGCCTTCATTAACAAAATCTGGCTATCTGTTACGTCGTCCGTCATGAAACGTCCTGAAAAAAAAGAGGTGCAGAAGGAGTATGAAAAAAACCTGCTGCACCAATTATATACCCTTTATTTTTACATCAGCGGGTATATTTAATTTTTCCCTTGGTGTTGGCACACGATGGATTAAGGCATCAGTACCGTATCAATTACATCAATCACGCCATTTTTTTGTTGCACGTCATAGGTGCTGATATTGGCAACATTGCCTTTATCATCTTTTACCTGAATATTGTGTGGGCCATTCATCATCAGCCACAACGGGGCGCCATTCACGGTTTTCAGCTCAGTGCTGCCGTTGCCTTGTTTGATTTTTTTCACCAGCGTCTTCATATCATACTTTCCGGCCACCACATGGTAGGTCAGCACGCTGGTCAGCGTTGCTTTGTTTTCCGGCTTCAACAGGTTATCCACCGTGCCAGCGGGCAGCTTGGCGAAAGCGGCATTGGTGGGGGCGAAGACGGTGAAGGGGCCAGGGCCTTGCAGTGTATCCGCGAGGCCTGCCGCTTTTACAGCAGCGACCAGCGTGGTGTGATCTTTCGAGTTCAGGGCATTCTCAACGATATTATGGGAAGGGAGCATAGCGGCCCCACCCACCATCACGGTATTCTTGGACATCTCAGCCATTGATGCGGCACTGAACAACACTGAGAGACACAGAGCGGTACGGATGAACGTTTTCATGATGAATTCCTTTGGGTAAGAGAAGGCATTTTTGCCTTACATAGTCCCGTCATGTTTGAAGCGGCAACGGCATGAGCATCATCGGATGCTGGCCTGCTGTAACCCCAACTATGCTGGTTATATCTATCTACGGTTGAGAGTGGAAATCGGATGCAAAAAGATGAAAATATTTTTTGCCACAGTAAAAAGGCCGACAGATAAGTTTGATTAAGCTGAAAAAAACCATGTTAATCTGCGAGAGTCTGAACACAGGAGATCGGTATGCAGTTGCAAGATGGGTGGATCGCTGGCGTGCGGCATGTTCCGTCGCCGCATGTTAATCAGCGACCTGACGATGAAGCACCTTCACTGCTGGTGGTGCACAATATCAGTTTGCCGCCCGGTGAGTTTGGTGGCCCCTGGATCGATGCGCTGTTTACCGGTCAGCTTGATCCTGGCATTCATCCCTATTTCGCTGATATCTGTCATTTACAGGTGTCTGCGCACTGTCTGATCCGTCGCGACGGCGAGATCGTGCAGTATGTGCCTTTTCATCTGCGGGCATGGCACGCCGGGGTTTCTCGCTATCAGGGGCGTGAAGTCTGTAATGATTTCTCCGTAGGTATCGAGCTGGAAGGCACGGATACGCTGCCCTATACCGATGCGCAATATCAGGCGTTGCAGGCCGTGACGCAGCTGTTAATTGAACACTACCCGATGATGGCGCAGCACATCACCGGGCACAGCGATATTGCACCTGAACGTAAGACGGACCCTGGACCCTCTTTCGACTGGGCGCGTTTTCGCGCCGACCTTGGGCATAACACCCTGACCACACTCAATGGGAGTTAAGGCATGACGTTATTCAGCCTGTTGCTGGTTCTCGGATGGGAACGATTATTTAAAATGGGTGAACACTGGCAACTGGATCATCATCTGGTGCCACTGTTCCGCGCTCGTCAGCGTTTTTCTCTGGTGCGTACGCTGTTGATGGTTGTGATGATCATGGCTATCGTCGCTCTGTGCTTACTGGCGCTAAAAGGGCTGTTTTTTGGAGTGCCTAAGCTGCTGTTCTGGATACTGATCGGTCTGCTCTGTATTGGCGCCGGGTCGGTGCGTCTGCACTATCACGCTTATCTGAAGGCGGCCAGCCATAACGACACTGATGCTCATAACGCCATGATTGAGGAATTGACGTTGATCCACGGCGTACCCGGCGAGTGTAGCGAACGTGAGTTTTTGTCTGAACTGCAAAATGCGCTGCTGTGGATTAACTACCGTTTCTATCTGGCACCGCTATTCTGGTTCGTGGTGGGGGGGCCTTGGGGGCCGGTGCTGCTGGTGGGCTATGCGTTCCTGCGTGCCTGGCAGAGCTGGCTGGCGCGGCAGCAGAATCCGCTGGCGCGCGCACAGTCCGGTGTTGATGCCATTCTGCACTGGGTTGACTGGATCCCGGTACGGTTGGTGGGCGTAGCTTATGCCTTGCTGGGGCACGGTGAGCGTGCATTACCCGCGTGGTTTGCGTCTCTGGGCGATCGCCACACACCGCAGTATCAGGTGCTGACACGTCTGGCCCAGTTCTCACTGGCGCGCGATCCCCACCTGGATAAGGTGGAGACCCCGCGTGTGGCAGTGATGCTGGCGAAAAAAGTGTCGCTGGTCCTCGTGGTGGTGGTGGCGTTACTGACTATTTACGGCACGCTGGTGTAACACGCTGTCTGCAGGTGGTGTGCCGAACTGCGGCATGCCATCGGCACTCCAGCTGAATGTTTTCACCCGGGTATGGCGGTTAGGGTCGTATAGCGGGTCACCTTCAATTTCGGTGTAATTGCGTGCGTGATACACCAACACGTCTTCGCCGTTCTCCCCGACCGTAAAACTGTTGTGGCCCGGACCATATTGATGGTTCTCCCAGTCGGTGGTAAACACGGGCGCAGCAGATTTGTGCCAGTTTTCTGGCTGTAGCGGATCCGCATCGACATCAATCCACAACAACCCCATACAGTAATTCTCATCGGTGGCGCTGGCCGAGTAGCTGACAAACAGGCGCCTGCCGTGATGTATTGCCGCCGGGCCTTCATTGACGCTAAATCCTGCACACTCCCATTCATACTGCGGGCGGCTGAGCATCACCGGCTCGCCTTTTATCTGCCAGGGGGTAGCCAGCTCTGCCAGGTAGAGGTTGGAATTACCGGGGATGGCCGGATCTTTCTGCGCCCACAGATACCAGTTTTTCCCCTGATGGACGAAGTGTGTGGCATCCAGCGCGAAGCTGTCGATGGGGGTCAGGATCTGTCCGCGTTCGACCCATTCTCCTTTCAGTGGATCGATATCATCGCAGGTGAGGGCAAACATGCGGTGCTGGAACAGACCTTGTTTAATCTCCTGTGATGGCGCTGCCGCAAAATAGATCACCCACTGGCCGTCAATCAGATGCAGTTCCGGTGCCCAAATCAGGGCGCTCATGGGGCCATGCTCAGGTTTGCGCCAGACGACGACGGCATCGGCCTGCGCCAGTTCTGCCAGGGTAGCGGCGCGGCGGATCTCCAGCCTGTCGTACTCCGGTACCGACGCGATAAAATAGTAGCTCCCCTGATGGCGCAGAATAAAGGGATCGGCGCGCTGTTCAATCAACGGGTTAGGCCAGTGGTTCATCGTGCGGCTCCTTGTGGTTTGGTTTTCAGTTCTTTGTGTTCGTGATAGTCGTTCAGCTCCTGATAGTTTGTACGGCGCTGTTCAAGGTCACTCTGGATTTGCAGCATCAGCGTGCGGTCCACTTTCAGCAGGCGAACCACGCCAGCCGTAATCAGGTATCCCACCGCAGGGATAACGGTAAACAGCAGCACGATACCGTTCAGCGCAGCGGGGCTTTGTTGTTTCGCGCCAGCATTGTAACCGTACCAGGAGAGCAGGAAACCGACCATGGCACCGGCCACCGCCAGCCCGACTTTTAGGAAGAACAGGTTGCCGGAGAAGCTGATACCGGTAATGCGTTTACCGGTTTTCCACTCACCGTAGTCATCAACGTCGGCCATCAACGACCAGTGCAGTGGTGACGGGATTTGATGCAGGATGTTCAGCAGGAAGTACATCACCAGCACCAGCATCGTTGCCTGCGGGTCAAGGAAGTAAAAGCCACCGGAGAATGCTGCCAGCACGATGTTGGTCCAGAAGAACACTTTCAGCTTGCACCAGCGGTCGGTCAGGATCTTCGCCAGCGTACTGCCGATCATCATGCCTACCACGCCAAGGCTGATAAACAGCGTGGCGAAGTGAGTCGATTGCTGCATCACCCAGGTGACGTAATACATGGTGGCAGCCATACGAATAAAGCCAGGGCAGACGTTGCAGAAGGTCAGCAGCAATATGCGTACCCACTGATCGTTCTTCCACACGTCGCGCAGGTCAGCTTTCAGGTCGTCATTGCTGGGCACTGCCGGACGAATACGCTCGCGTACCGTGGCAAAGCTGAACAGGAACATCAGCAGTGCCACCAGCGCCATCACACCCATAGCCATCTGGTAGCCGCGCGCCTTGTTGTCACCGCCAAACCACTCTGCCAGCGGCAGCAGCGTCAGTGACAGGATCAGCGTGGCAATCCCGACCATCACAAACCGGTACGACTGGCAGGAGACGCGTTCGCCGGGATCGTTGGTGATCACGCCACCCAGGGAACAGTAGGGGATATTGATCGCGGTATAGGTCAGCGACATCAGGAAGTAGGTCGCAAACGCCCATATGACTTTGCTGTTATAGCTCCAGTCTGGAGTGGTGAACATCAGCACACTGAACAGCACATAGGGTACGGAGACCCACAGTAACCAGGGGCGGAAACGACCCCAGCGACTCTGAGTCCGGTCGGCAATCGCACCCATAATCGGGTCCGTGACTGCATCCAGCACCCTGACAGATAACAGGAGAACGCCCACCAATGCAGGCGCCAGTCCGAAGACATCCGTATAAAAATAGTTAAGAAAGAGCATGATGGCGCCGCCGATCATATTGCATCCGGCATCGCCCATTCCGTAACCAATTTTCTCTCTGACTGAGAGTTTTGAGCCCTTCATGGATAATTCTCCCGCGTGTCTTTAGTGCTTGAGAGTATTCACGCTTATCGGATGCGGTGCGCAGGTGCAAAACGTCGCAGAGATGGACAAAACGCCTGGAGAGGGGAAAGTGTGAAGCAGATAACAATTCGGCCAGCAAGTGCTGGCCGAATCAACAGCGGGCGTGATGATTACGCGCGCTGTGTGCGGTTTTTAATCCAGTAACCCACGGCGAGGATCAGTACCCATACCGGGATCAGCCAGACAGAGATCGCCATGCCTGGGGTCATTGCCATCAGTACCAGAATTCCCGCGAGGAACAGCAGACAAATCCAGTTACCCAACGGATAAAGCAGCGCCGGGAAGCGGGTGGTGACACCCTGCTGATCTTTCTTACGGCGGAACTTCATATGCGCGAGGCTGATCATCGCCCAGTTGATCACCAGAGCTGAGACCACCAGCGCCATCAGCAGACCAAACGCCTCACCCGGCATCAGATAGTTGAGCAGTACGCACAATGCCGTCGCAATCGCGGAGAACAGGATAGAGATCACCGGCACGCCGCGGCTGTCGACTTTTAACAGCGCTTTAGGGGCATTACCCTGCTGCGCCAGGCCAAACAACATACGGCTGTTACAGTAAACGCAGCTGTTGTATACCGACAGCGCAGCCGTCAGGATCACCACGTTAAGGGCATTCGCCACCAGCGCATCACCCAGCTCGTGGAAAATCAGAACGAACGGGCTGGTATCAGACGTCACGCGGGTCCATGGCATCAGCGACAGCAGGACCGCCAGGGAACCAATGTAGAAAATCAGAATGCGGTAAATCACCTGATTGGTGGCTTTTGGAATGCTGGTTTCCGGGTTATCCGCTTCCGCAGCGGTAATGCCGACCAGTTCAAGACCCCCGAAGGAGAACATGATAATCGCCATCATCATGATCAGCCCGCTAAAGCCATTGGGCAGGAAGCCGCCCTGTTCCCAAAGGTTACGCACGCTGGCCTGTGGGCCACCCGTGCCGCTGAACAGCAGCCAGCAACCGAACAGGATCATAGCCACCACGGCAACGACTTTAATAATCGCGAACCAGAACTCCATCTCACCAAACACTTTCACGTTGGTCAGGTTGATGGCGTTGATGAGTACAAAGAACACCGCTGCCGACATCCAGGTAGGAATATCCGGATACCAGAACTGAATATATTTGCCTACGGCTGTCAGCTCTGCCATCGCCACCAGCACATACAGTACCCAGTAGTTCCAGCCAGAGGCGAAACCGGCAAAGTTGCCCCAGTATTTATAAGCAAAGTGGCTGAAGCTTCCGGCTACCGGCTCTTCTACCACCATCTCGCCCAGCTGGCGCATGATCAGGAAGGCAATAAATCCGGCAATAGCATAACCCAGTATGACGCCTGGTCCTGCGGATTGGATGACCGATGCGCTGCCCAGAAACAGACCGGTACCAACGGCACCGCCTAATGCGATCAGCTGAATATGGCGGTTTTTCAAGCCACGTTTCAGCGTTTCGCCCTGCTGATGTTCCATGTATGACCTCATGATGTTTTATTATTTTTTATGTCTACGGCTGGCCCTGTTATCCAGGTGTATTAAAAACTTTACGACACTGTGTAAGTAAATATAATTCAAGGCGTAGCCTCAGGATGAGAATAGTGCTATGTGCAGAGGTTTGCACTCGCTTTCTGATAAACATGCGCAGGAACGACTAAAAAAGCAGCGCGGCGTCTCATTTATCGCTGTATTTGTTTTGTCATAAATTATCGAAAATGACGAATAACATTGTCTTATGACGGGGCGTTACGAGTGGGGCTGAAGAACGTTCCGGCCGTAGGCTGCCGGAACGTGGATAAAGGAGAGGGAGATCAGGTGCGCGAAGTGCGGCGCTTAACCTGGTAGCCGATAGCCAGGATGCCAATCCATACCGGGATCAACCACACCGAAATAGCCATACCCGGCGTCATTGCCATAATAACCAGCACCCCAGCCATAAAGACCAGGCACAGCCAGTTGCCAAACGGATAAAACAGGGCCTTAAAGCGAGGCTGAACCCCCTGCTCGACGAGGCGTTTGCGGAACCGCAGGTGGGAAAGGCTGATCATGGCCCAGTTGATCACCAGCGTGGAAACCACCAGCGCCATCAGCAGCTCGAAAGCAGAAGCGGGCATCAGATAGTTGAGCAGCACGCCGAAGGCGGTGGCAGTGGCAGACATCAGGATAGCGGCGACCGGCACACCTCGTGAATCAACTTTTAGCAGGGCTTTTGGTGCATTACCCTGCTGCGCCAGGCCAAACAACATGCGGCTGTTGCAGTAAACGCAGCTGTTATAGACCGACAGTGCCGCGGTCAGGATCACCACATTCAGTGCGTTAGCCACCAGAGCATCACCCAGCTCGTGGAAAATCAGTACAAACGGGCTGGTATTTGCTGTCACACTCGTCCATGGCATCAGCGACAGCAGCACGGTGAGTGAACCGACATAGAAAATCAGGATGCGCCAGATCACCTGATTGATTGCCGTCGGGATGCTTTTTTCCGGGTTCTCTGCTTCTGCGGCGGTCAGGCCGATCATTTCCAGCCCGCCAAAGGAGAACATGATGATGGCCATCATCATCACCAGCCCGCCCATGCCGTGCGGCATAAAGCCACCCTGGCTCCACAGGTTACTGATGCTTGCCTGTGGGCCGCCTGTGCCGCTGAACAGTAGCCAGCCGCCAAAGGCAATCATCGCGACAACGGCGATAACCTTAATAATGGCAAACCAGAACTCCAGTTCGCCAAACACCTTCACATTGGTCAGGTTGATCGCATTGATGATCACGAAGAACACCGCCGCTGTCATCCAGGTCGGAATGTCCGGATACCAGAACTGGATATATTTGCCCACGGCGGTCAGTTCAGCCATCGCCACCAGCACGTAGAGCATCCAGTTGTTCCAGCCGGAGGCCAGGCCCGCAAAAGCGCCCCAGTATTTGTGGGCGAAGTGACTGAAACTGCCGGCAACTGGCTCCTCGACAACCATCTCACCCAGCTGACGCATAATCAGGAAGGCGATAAACCCGGCAATGGCATAGCCCAGAATGACTGCCGGACCGGCGGATTTGATCACCGATGCACTGCCCAGAAACAGTCCTGTGCCCACGGCCCCGCCTAATGCGATCAGCTGAATATGGCGGTTTTTTAATCCGCGCTGCAGCGTCTCTCCCGGTTGTTGCTCCATAATAATCCTCGTAATGCGCTTTCTGTGTATGACTGCATCGGCTAAAAAACCAATAACGTACTGATATATTTACACTTATGTCAGTACGAAAATGCGTATGAGTCTGGTATGGCGCAGAGAATAATGTTAGGAGCGGTACTTTGCACTTTCTTTCTCATTATGTGTGCTGGGTTGGATAAAAAACCACCGATCGCACCGGGTGCGATAAGGTAAATAACAAGATGCAGAAAAGGGTAATAACGCCTTATCTGCGAAGGTATGGGTATCGTATTCTATCCACTAAGCTGCTGCCTGCTTTCGAAAAAGTGACGAAATTTAACATTTGTCGTCAGGTAAATTCGCGTGTCAACGGCGTGCCTGTGCCCTGACAGAGAAGGAGACGGCGGTCTGGTTTCGGGCAGTTGCCATATGGACATCAGGTGAATACTTTGTTACTTTACGGGCACCTTTTTGCAATTGGTATTACCAATTTACTCTGGCAAATCGAAAAGAAGGGATGATGGCCTACAGCAAGATCCGCCAACCTAAGCTCTCTGATGCTATTGAGCAGCAGCTTGAGTCCCTGATTATGGAAGGGACACTGCGTCCCGGAGAAAAACTGCTGCCTGAGCGAGAGCTGGCCGTGCAGTTCGATGTCTCCCGTCCCTCCCTGCGCGAAGCTATTCAGCGTCTGGAAGCTAAGGGCCTGCTATTACGCCGTCAGGGCGGTGGTACCTTCGTCCAAACCAATTTGTGGAAAAGCCTGAGCGACCCGCTCGTAGAATTACTTGCCGGCCATCCTGAATCCCAGTTCGACCTGCTCGAAACACGTCATGCACTGGAAGGGATTGCTGCCTATTACGCCGCATTGCGCGGCACTGACGACGATCTGGAACGCATCCGCGACTGCCATCTGCATATTCAGACCGCCCAGCAAAATGGCGATCTCGACGCAGAAGCGGGAGCGGTGATGCAGTATCAGATCGCTGTAACAGAAGCGGCGCATAATGTGGTGTTACTGCATTTGCTTCGTAGCATGGGTCCGATGCTGGAACAGAACGTCAGACAGAACTTCGAAATGCTCTACACGCGTCGTGAGATGCTGGAGAAAGTAAGTAGCCACCGCGCCAGTATTTTTGAGGCGATTGTGGCACGTGAGCCAGAGCAGGCACGCGAGGCTTCACACCGCCACTTGGCGTTTATCGAGGAAGTATTGCTGGACAGAAGTCGGGAGCAAAGTCGTAGAGAGCGCTCCTTGCGACGTTTACAGCAACGTAAGGATTAACGCGTAAATATAACGCGGCACGTACCTATAAAGGTATAAACGACGGGCCTGTCTCTTTGTGTTTTGCCCACAGAGCACAAAGAGACAGGCTCCAGACAATTCAACGTAATTAGACACAGATAAGGAATACCCCCCATGTCAGAACGTTTAAATAATGACGTGGATCCGATCGAAACTCGCGACTGGTTAGAAGCGATCGAATCGGTCATCCGTGAAGAAGGTGTTGAGCGCGCACAGTATCTGATTGACCAGGTATTGAGCGGTGCACGCAAAGGTGGCGTTAAAGTGGCTGCCGGCGCGGGAGCCAATAACTACATTAACTCTATTGCTGTTGAAGATGAGCCGGAATACCCGGGCAACACGTCTTTAGAGCGTCGTATCCGTTCCGCTATTCGCTGGAACGCCATCATGACCGTTCTGCGTGCTTCCAAGAAAGATTTGGATCTGGGCGGCCATATGTCTTCCTTCCAGTCTTCTGCCACCGTGTATGAAGTGTGTTTCAACCACTTCTTCCGTGCGCGCACTGAAAAAGACGGCGGCGATCTGGTTTACTTCCAGGGCCACATTTCTCCGGGCGTTTACGCGCGTGCCTTCCTGGAAGGTCGTCTGACCGAAGACCAGATGAACAACTTCCGTCAGGAAGTTGATGGTAAAGGCCTGTCCTCTTACCCGCATCCTAAACTGATGCCTAACTTCTGGCAGTTCCCGACCGTATCTATGGGCCTGGGCCCATTGGGTGCGATCTATCAGGCTAAATTCCTGAAATATCTGGAACACCGTGGCCTGAAAGATACCTCTCAGCAGACCGTTTACGCCTTCCTGGGCGACGGTGAGATGGATGAGCCGGAATCCAAAGGGGCGATCACTATCGCGACCCGTGAAAAACTGGATAACCTGGTCTTCATCATCAACTGTAACCTGCAGCGCCTTGATGGCCCGGTGACGGGTAATGGCAAGATCATCAACGAACTGGACGGTATCTTCGGTGGTGCTGGCTGGGAAGTGATTAAAGTGATCTGGGGCGGTCGTTGGGATGAGCTGCTGCGTAAAGATACCAGCGGTAAACTGATCCAACTGATGAACGAAACCGTTGACGGTGACTATCAGACCTTCAAATCCCGTAACGGCGCCTACGTTCGTGAGCACTTCTTCGGTAAATATCCGGAAACGGCTGAGCTGGTGAAAGATCTGACCGACGACGAGATCTGGTCTCTGAACCGTGGTGGTCACGATCCGAAGAAAGTCTTCGCTGCACTGAAAAAAGCGCAGGATACCAAAGGTAAACCTGTGGTGATTCTGGCACATACCATTAAAGGTTATGGTATGGGTGAGACTGCTGAAGGCAAAAACATTGCGCACCAGGTGAAGAAAATGAACATGGATGGCGTACGCTATATCCGTGATCGTTTCAACGTGCCGGTCAGCGATGAAGCCATCGAAAAACTGCCGTACGTGACCTTCGATAAAGGGTCTGACGAATACAACTACCTGCATGGTCAGCGTGAAAAACTGGGCGGCTACCTGCCAACCCGTGAGCCGAACTTCAGCGAGAAGCTGTCCATGCCTGTACTGGAAGATTTCCGTCAGCTGCTGGATGAGCAGAACAAAGAGATCTCAACCACGATCGCCTTCGTACGTGCCCTGAACGTGATGCTGAAGAACCCGTCGATCAAAGATCGTCTGGTGCCAATCATTGCCGATGAAGCGCGCACCTTCGGTATGGAAGGTCTGTTCCGTCAGATCGGTATTTATAGCCCGAATGGCCAGCAGTACACCCCGCAGGACCGTGAGCAGGTTGCTTACTATAAAGAAGACGAGAAAGGTCAGATCCTGCAGGAAGGCATCAACGAACTGGGTGCAGGCGCATCATGGCTGGCGGCGGCAACGTCTTACAGCACCAACAACCTGCCAATGATCCCGTTCTACATCTACTACTCCATGTTCGGTTTCCAGCGTATCGGCGACCTGTGCTGGGCAGCAGGTGATCAGCAGGCTCGCGGCTTCCTGGTCGGCGGGACTTCCGGTCGTACCACCCTGAACGGTGAAGGTCTGCAGCACGAAGATGGTCACAGCCACATTCAGTCTCTGACTATCCCGAACTGTATCTCTTACGATCCAGCTTACGCTTACGAAGTCGCGGTCATCATGCATGACGGTCTGGTGCGTATGTACGGCGATGCTCAGGAAAATATTTACTACTACATCACCACACTGAACGAAAACTACCACATGCCAGCAATGCCGGCCGGTGCAGAAGAAGGTATCCGTAAAGGTATCTACAAACTGGACAGCAAAGAAGGTAGCAAAGGTAAAGTTCAGCTGCTGGGTTCAGGTTCTATCCTGCGCCACGTGCGTGACGCGGCAGAGATCCTGGCGAAAGACTACGGTGTCGGTTCTGACATCTACAGCGTGACTTCCTTCACCGAACTGGCCCGTGATGGTCAGGACTGTGAGCGTTGGAACATGCTGCATCCAACAGAAGAAGCCCGCGTGCCGTACATCGCTCAGGTGATGAACGATGCACCTGCTGTGGCATCAACTGACTACATGAAACTGTTCGCCGAGCAGGTTCGCAGCTATATCCCTGCCAGCGATTATCGCGTACTGGGTACTGACGGCTTCGGTCGTTCAGACAGCCGTGAGAATCTGCGTCACCACTTCGAAGTGGACGCATCTTACGTGGTGGTTGCAGCCCTGGGTGAACTGGCTAAACGTGGCGAAATCGACAAACAAGTGGTGGCAGACGCTATCGCTAAGTTCGATATCGACGCTGATAAAGTCAACCCACGTCTGGCATAAGAGGTAATAGAGTAATGGCTATCGAAATTAATGTCCCGGACATCGGCGCAGACGAAGTTGAAGTCACCGAGATTCTGGTCAAAGTGGGCGACACTGTAGAAGTTGAGCAGTCACTGCTGGTCGTTGAAGGCGATAAAGCCTCAATGGAAGTGCCGTCCCCACAGGCTGGTGTGGTTAAAGAGATCAAAGTTGCTACCGGCGATAAAGTCGAAACCGGCAAACTGATCATGATCTTCGAAGCGGCAGGCGGTGCAGCAGCACCGGCAGCAGCCGAAGAGAAGAAAGAAGAAGCGGCTCCGGCAGCCGCACCTGCAGCGGCCCCGGCGGCCAGCGCAGCAAAAGAGGTTAACGTACCGGATATCGGCGGCGACGAAGTTGAAGTCACCGAGATCATGGTGAAAGTGGGCGACAAAGTTGAAGCTGAACAGTCGATCCTCACCGTTGAAGGCGACAAAGCCTCAATGGAAGTGCCTGCACCATTCGCGGGTACGGTTAAAGAGATCAAAATCAGCGCTGGCGATAAAGTCAGCACTGGCTCTCTGGTAATGGTCTTCGAAGTGGAAGGCGCTGCGCCAGCCGCCGCTCCTGCCGAGACCACTGCTGCCGCTGCACCTGCTCCGGCTAAACAGGAAGAGAAAGCCGCTCCGGCTGCTGCGCCTGCGAAAGCGGAGGCGAAGTCAGAATTCGCAGAAAACGATGCTTACGTTCATGCCACCCCGGTTATTCGCCGTCTGGCACGTGAATTCGGTGTAAACCTGGCGAAAGTCAAAGGCACCGGACGTAAAGGCCGTATTCTGAAAGAAGACGTGCAGAGCTATGTGAAAGACGCGGTGAAACGCGCTGAAGCACCTGCTGCTGCTGCTGGCGGCGGTCTGCCAGGCATGCTGCCTTGGCCGAAAGTGGACTTCAGCAAGTTCGGTGAGGTCGAAGAAGTTGAACTGGGCCGTATCCAGAAAATCTCTGGTGCGAACCTGAGCCGTAACTGGGTGATGATCCCACACGTGACTCACTTCGACAAAACCGACATCACTGAGCTGGAAGCGTTCCGCAAACAGCAGAACACCGAAGCTGAGAAGCGTAAGCTGGATGTGAAGTTCACCCCGGTGGTGTTCATCATGAAAGCGGTCGCGGCTGCGCTTGAGCAGATGCCACGCTTCAACAGCTCGCTGTCTGAAGACGCACAGAAACTGACGCTGAAGAAATACATCAACATCGGTGTGGCGGTTGATACGCCAAACGGTCTGGTGGTTCCAGTGTTCAAAGATGTGAACAAGAAAGGCATCACTGAGCTGTCTCGCGAACTGATGGCTATCTCCAAAAAAGCACGTGATGGCAAACTGACTGCGGGCGAAATGCAGGGCGGTTGCTTCACCATCTCCAGCCTCGGTGGTATCGGGACGACCCACTTCGCGCCTATCGTTAACGCGCCGGAAGTGGCTATCCTCGGTGTGTCCAAGTCTGCGATTGAGCCGGTCTGGAATGGTAAAGAGTTCACGCCGCGTCTGATGATGCCGATGTCACTCTCCTTCGACCACCGTGTTATTGACGGTGCTGATGGTGCGCGTTTCATCACCATCATTAACAACGCACTGGCCGACATTCGCCGCCTGGTGATGTAATCCTGAAGAAGGCCGGCGTAAGCCGGCCTTCTGGTAAGTTGTTGTAGTGATTCGTGGCGCCGCGCTTTGCAGTTTATTAACAATTCTGTAAACTCTTGCGGTGAACGCGTCCCGGTGGATGAAGGGCGTTGAAATATATACCCAAAATAATTGGAGCTGCATCAAGGCGGCAAGCGAGGGAATCCCGATGAGCTTACATAAGTCAGTGATTCGGGTGAGCGAGCGTAGCCAACACAGATGCAGATTCAAGTATGACGGGTATCTGCTCTGACCCGCCGGACAATCAAATAAGAGGTCATGATGAGTACAGAAATTAAAACTCAGGTCGTGGTACTTGGGGCAGGTCCTGCAGGCTACTCTGCAGCCTTCCGTGCAGCGGATTTAGGTCTGGAGACCGTGATCGTTGAGCGTTACAGCACCCTCGGTGGTGTTTGTCTGAATGTCGGCTGTATCCCTTCTAAAGCCCTGCTGCACGTGGCGAAGGTGATTGAAGAAGCCAAAGCGCTGGAAGAGCACGGTATCGTGTTCGGCAAGCCGCAAACCGACATCAACAAGATTCGTACCTGGAAAGAAAAAGTCATCACCCAACTGACCGGTGGTCTGGCGGGCATGGCGAAAGGCCGCAAAGTGAATGTGGTCAACGGTCTGGGTAAATTCACCGGTGCTAACACCCTGGAAGTCACCGCTGAAGACGGCTCTAAAACCGTCATCACTTTCGACAATGCCATCATCGCGGCGGGTTCCCGTCCGATTGAACTGCCCTTTATTCCCCATGAAGATCCACGCGTGTGGGACTCCACTGATGCGCTGGAACTGAAAGAAGTGCCTGAGCGTCTGCTGGTTATGGGCGGCGGCATCATCGGTCTGGAAATGGGTACCGTGTATCACGCGCTGGGTTCTCAGATCGACGTGGTCGAGATGTTTGACCAGGTGATCCCGGCGGCTGATAAAGACGTGGTGAAAGTCTTCACCAAACGTATCAGCAAGCAGTTCAACCTGATGCTGGAAACCAAAGTTACCGCTGTTGAAGCCAAAGAAGACGGCATCTATGTAACGATGGAAGGTAAAAAAGCCCCGTCAGAACCACAGCGTTACGATGCGGTTCTGGTAGCGATTGGCCGCGTACCTAACGGTAAAGGTCTGGATGCAGGCAAAGCGGGCGTGGAAGTGGACGAGCGCGGATTTATCCGTGTCGACAAGCAGCTGCGTACCAACGTGCCACACATCTTCGCCATCGGCGATATCGTGGGTCAGCCAATGCTGGCACACAAAGGTGTGCATGAAGGCCACGTAGCGGCAGAAGTGATTTCTGGTCTGAAGCACTACTTCGACCCGAAAGTGATCCCATCGATCGCCTACACTGAGCCAGAAGTTGCCTGGGTCGGTCTGACCGAGAAAGAAGCGAAAGAGAAAGGCATCAGCTATGAAACGTCCACCTTCCCGTGGGCAGCATCAGGCCGTGCTATCGCTTCCGACTGTGCAGACGGCATGACCAAACTGATCTTCGACAAAACCACTCACCGCGTGATCGGTGGTGCGATTGTTGGCACCAACGGCGGCGAGCTGCTGGGTGAAATCGGTCTGGCTATCGAGATGGGTTGTGATGCTGAAGATCTGGCTCTGACCATCCACGCTCACCCAACCCTGCACGAATCGGTGGGTCTGGCGGCGGAAATCTTCGAAGGTAGCATTACCGACCTGCCAAACCCGAAAGCGAAAAAGAAATAACTCGCCTTCGTGTTTAAAAAACGGCTCCTGCGGGGGCCGTTTTGCTTTCTGTCTTTCCGTAAAAAACCGCGCAGGGCGCCGCAAAATCGCGTATCTTTGCTGGCAATTTCTGACCGGTCAAAAGGCTCGTTGTGTCGAATAAAGTTGCCCTGATCACCGGTGCCTCACGTGGTATCGGTCACCATCTTGCCCGCCATCTCCATGCTGCGGGCTATCACCTGATACTCATTGCACGGAATGCGCAGGCGCTGAACGCCTTAGCAAACAGTCTCGGCTCTGCACGCGTGCAGACGCTGGCACTGGATGTTTGCGATTATCCGGCGGTGGCACAACAGGTGCAGCAGGCACTGAGCGTGCACGCACAGCTTGATGTGCTGATCAACGCGGCGGGGATCTTCCGTGGCGGATCAACGCAGACCGCGCTGGATGATTTCAGCGCTATGCTGGCGACTAACGTCACTGCTATCCATCATCTTTGCCAGCTGTGTGTTCCCTGGCTGTCGAAATCGCCTGAGGGGCGCATCTTTAATCTCGCCTCGGTGAGCGGTGTGCAGCCTTATGGCAGCGTGGCCAGCTATGCCGCCAGCAAACATGCGCTGGTCGGATACAGCCGATCCATTGCACGTGAACTGGGAGCTCAGGGGATTAAAGTCACCACGCTGTGCCCCGATGTGGTGGATACCGATATGGCGCAGGGTTCCGGTCTGGCAGCCGATGAGATGCTGAGTACCGACGATCTGTGCCGCGCGGTTGATTTCGTGATGTCGTTGTCTCCGGCTGCGGTTGTGGAGCAACTCACCATCGGGCGGCAGTATCGTCCACGTACACCCGTCTGACCCAGGAGACGTTATGCTGGAACTGAAAGGGGTATCGCATGCTTATGGTGAGCGTAAGGTCCTCGATAACATCACTCTGCAACTCGCAGAAAAGCGCATTGGTATTGTCGGCAGCAACGGGTGCGGCAAAAGTACCTTTGCCCGTCTGCTGAACGGCCTGCTGCTGCCGCAACAGGGCGAGGTGCTGGTTGATGGCTTGAACACCCGTCAGCAGGGGAAAGCGGTACGGCGTAAAGTCGGCTTCGTGTTTCAGAATCCGGACAACCAGATTGTCTTTCCGGTGGTTGAAGAAGATCTCGCTTTCGGCATGAAAAACCTTGGGCTGTCAAAGCAGGTGATCCGCGAACGCACCGATGCGGTGCTGGCACGTTACGATATGCAGGATCTGCGTCAGCATCCGGCTCATCTGTTAAGCGGCGGGCAAAAGCAACTGCTGGCTATCTCTGGCGTGCTGGTCATGGAGCCGGAATATATCGTCTTTGATGAGCCAACCACGTTACTCGATCTGCGTAATAAACGGCGTATTGCGCAGGCGATTGCCGATCTCGATCAGACAGCGATCGTGGTGTCTCACGATTTGGAATTTTTACAGGATTTCGATCGCGTGCTGGTGTTTGAGCGCGGGCAGGTGGTGATTGATGATGTGCCCGCAGTGGCACTGAAAGAGTACGTCAGGATGATGTCATGATATTAAGCGATTACATCCCGGGAAATTCGATGATCCACCGGCTGCCCCCCGGCCTGAAGATCCTTTCGCTGGCGTTACTGGGCACGCTGCTGTTTGTGTTCCCCCGGCTGGAAACCTCGCTGGTGGCTCTTCTGCTGGTAGGATTGCTCTATCCACTGGCGCGTATCTCACCCCGCATTATGCTGTTGCAGCTTAAACCGCTGCTGTGGGTACTGGTGCTGTTGTTTGCCGTGCAGTGGTGGATGGTCAATTGGCAGTCCGGCGTGCTGGTGATTGCACGGCTGGCGGCGCTGATGCTGATGGCGGCGCTGGTGACGCTCACCACGCGCACCACTGAGATGATTGACGCCCTGGAGAAAGGCCTGTTCTGGCTGCGTTATGTACGTATTAATCCGGCGAAGGTCAGCCTGGCGCTGTCGCTGGCGATGCGTTTTATTCCGGTACTGGCAGCGATTGTTGCTGAAGTGCGGGAGGCGCAAAAAGCGCGTGGGCTGGATCGCAGCCTGATCGCCATTGCCATTCCGGTGATCGTTCGTACCCTGAAAATGGCTGATGATATTGCGGCGGCGCTTGAAGCCCGCGCTTATGACCCCCAACTGCGCCGTGAGCGCACCGATGCTGAGAAAGTGAGAGGATCTTAATGTCCACCCGAGATATTGTTTATATTGCGCTGTTTGCCGCCATCACTGCCGCGCTGGGTCTGTTTCCGGCGTTCAGTCTGCCGGTGATTGCTGTGCCGATCACCGCTCAGACTTTAGGCCCGATGCTGGCCGGTGCCATTGCCGGGGCGAAGCGCGGTGCGCTGGCACTGGTGCTGTTTGTGGTGCTGGTGGCGATTGGCCTGCCGCTGTTGGCGGGCGGTCGCGGTGGTTTAGGGATTTTCCTCGGTCCAAGCGGTGGCTTTATTCTGGCATGGCCGCTGGCAGCATTACTGATTGGCTTCCTGTATCAGCGTAACCTGCGTTCACTGACGCTGGTTAAAGAGGTGCTGTTCCTGGTGTTGGGCGGGGTAGTGCTGATCTACTCGGCAGGTATTCCGTGGATTGCGGCAGTGGCCGGGTTATCTTTAAAGCAGGCGGCGCTGGGTTCACTGGGCTTCCTGCCGGGCGATATTGTCAAAGTGGTGCTGGCGGTGCTGATCATTCGCGCGGTGCGCCGGGCTTATCCGACGTTGTAAACGGGTCGGGCATGCCCGACCCCTACGGGGATCTGCGTGGGGGCTTATCTGACATTGTAAACGGGGCGGGCATGGGTACAGACCGACCACATGGGTAACACTTTAGACTGACCACATGGGTAACAGTTATAAACGGCATAGCGGAGGAGA
>NZ_VRKO01000019.1:0-35000 GCF_012271765.1 Erwinia rhapontici
TCAGAAGTGAAACGCCGTAGCGCCGATGGTAGTGTGGGGTCTCCCCATGCGAGAGTAGGGAACTGCCAGGCATCAAACGAAGAAAGAACCCCGACCGAAAGGCCGGGGTTTTTTTTCGTCTGCTATTTAGCTATAAAAGGTCAAGTTCTGACCGTTTCAACGCCAGATTTGTCTTTTCATCATCCATTTTTGCTGTATTTTTGTCGTTTATCTCTATTTTCCCGTCCTTGTTCGTGCATATTTCCAGCTCTATTCCTTAAATTCTGTTAATCAGAATCGATAGACATCCCTGTTCATGACCTGAAAATCCTCAACCCTCCAAAGGTGGATCGGGTACACTATCTGACAGTTAACTCTGTGAAGGCCGTATTATGTCCCGCCAGCAACATTCATTAAAATCCTGGAATACCTTCGGTCTTAACGCCTATGCCAGTCATATCAGCGTGGCCAATAGCGTTGAAGAACTTTGCCGGTGCTGGCAGCAGAGCACCCAACAAAATGAGCCTGTATTGCTGTTGGGTGAAGGCAGTAATGTGCTGTTTCTGGAAGATTTCTCCGGTCAGGTGATCATTAACCGTATCAAAGGCATCAACGTTGAAGAAACGAGTGATGCGTGGTGTCTTCACGTGGGTGCCGGAGAGAACTGGCATCAATTGGTGGAAACTACGCTGAAACAGAATCTCGCTGGTTTAGAAAACCTGGCGTTGATTCCCGGATGTGCGGGCTCCGCACCTATTCAAAATATTGGCGCTTATGGTGTCGAACTGGATCAGGTGTGTGAGTATGTGGACATCGTCAGCCTTGGTGATGGCATTTGCCAGCGGCTAACCGCTTCTGAGTGTCAGTTTGGCTATCGCGACAGTGTATTCAAACATCGCTACGCTGAAGGGTATGCCATCGTTGCAGTAGGGTTACGTCTGGCGAAACACTGGAAACCGGTGCTTAGCTATGGCGACCTGCGCAATCTTGATCCTGTAACGGTGACCCCACAGCAGGTTTTTGATGCCGTTTGCCATATGCGTCGTAGTAAGCTGCCTGATCCTAAAGTGACAGGAAATGCAGGGAGCTTCTTCAAAAATCCGCTGGTAAGCGCAGATCTTGCTGCGGCACTGCAAATAAAGTACCCGGATATTCCACAGTATCCCCAGGAGGGCGGAACCGTGAAGCTAGCCGCTGGCTGGTTGATCGATCAATGTGCTCTGAAAGGATTCCGCCTTGGCGGCGCTGCGGTGCATCAACAACAGGCACTGGTATTGATTAATGCTGAAGATGCCAGCGGGCAGGATATTGTCGATTTGGCCCGTACCGTGCGCCAGCGCGTGGCAGAAAAATTTAATGTGTGGTTGGAGCCGGAAGTCCGCTTTATTGCCGCTCAGGGTGAAACAGACGCTGTGGAGGTTATCGCATGAAAGATAACACCGTGCCTTTAAAACTGGTGAGTATTCTGGCCGACGGTGAGTTTCATTCCGGTGAGCATCTCGGTGAGCATTTAGGTATGAGCCGTGCTGCTATTAATAAACATATTCAGACGCTGAAAGAATGGGGTATTGATGTCTTCACTGTTACCGGCAAGGGCTATAGCCTCTCATCTCCGATGCAGCTGCTGAATGAAGAGGTCATTAATGCCCAGCTTGAGCAGGGACGTCTGGCCGTTATCCCGGTGATAGATTCAACTAATCAGTATTTGCTTGACCGTATGGACTCTCTACAGTCCGGTGATGCGTGTGTTGCTGAGTATCAGCAGGCAGGACGTGGAAGGCGCGGACGCCAGTGGTTTTCTCCCTTTGGTGCGAACCTCTATTTGTCGATGTACTGGCGCCTTGAACAAGGTCCTGCTGCTGCGATGGGGTTGAGCCTTGTCATTGGCATCGTGCTGGCAGAGGCATTACAGGAACAGGGAGCACCAGGTATTCGCGTTAAATGGCCTAATGATATCTATCTTGATGATCGTAAACTGGCAGGCATCCTCGTTGAACTGACGGGTAAAACAGGAGATGCTGCACAGATCGTGATTGGAGCCGGTATTAATCTGGCCATGCGTGCGCCAGGTGCTGATGTGATTAATCAGGGCTGGATTAATCTCCAGGAAGCGGATGTTAATGTCGACCGTAATGCACTCTCAGCACTGATAGTAAATAAAATGCGAACGGCACTGGCGGAGTTTGAACAGGAGGGGTTGGCACCCTTCGTGCAGCGCTGGGCACTTTTAGACAACTTCATTGACCGTCCGGTGAAACTGCTGATTGGTGATCGGGAGATCTTCGGAACGGCCAGAGGGATTGACCAGCAAGGGGGGTTAATTCTGGAACAGGATGGCGTCAGAAAATCCTGGGTTGGCGGTGAGATTTCGTTGCGACCGCAGAATTAAACCAGAGGGGGGGCAGTTCACTGCGCCCCCTCTTCGTTACTTTCTTAATCTGACGAGATCGACAGCATGATCGCTGCTTTTCGTCATAATCAGACTTGCTCGTTCACGCGTTGGCATGATGTTTTCTTTTAAATTCAAATAATTAATCTCTTTCCACAGTTGGGTTGCAATCCCTACCGCCTCTTCTTCTGGCAGTTGCGCATAATGGTGGAAATAAGAGTCTGGATCGGTAAAAGCACCCTGACGGAATTTCAGAAAACGGTTGATATACCACTGTTCCAGAAGTGCTTCTGGCGCATCGACATAAATTGAAAAATCCACAAAATCTGAAACGAAGACGTGATGAGGGTCGTGTGGATAGTCCATGCCACTCTGCAACACGTTCAAACCTTCAAGTATCAAAATATCCGGTTGCTGCACAATTTTGTCGCCCTCAGGAATCACATCATAAATCAGATGTGAATAGACCGGAGCGGTAACCTGCGAGGCACCCGACTTAAGATCGGAGACAAAGTTGACCAAACGGTGCATATCGTAAGAGAGCGGGAAGCCCTTCTTCTTCATCAAACCACGTTCTTTTAGCACCGCATTCGGGTGCAGGAAGCCATCAGTCGTAATTAGTTCGACTCGGCGGTGCTCTGGCCAGCGACTGAGTAGCGCCTGCAATACACGTGCTGTAGTGCTCTTACCGACTGCAACGCTGCCCGCAATACTGATGATATAAGGGATTTTTTGGCCATTGGTCCCGAGAAACTGCTCAAGTACCGCCTGACGTCGTAAATTAGAGCTAATATAGAAATTCAACAGACGAGACAACGGCAAATAAATCTCTGCCACTTCTTCCATGGAGAGATCTTCGTTAATGCCTTTAAGACGTGCAATTTCATCTTCGGATAGCGTCATTGGCACCGAATTACGCAGCGCAGCCCACTGACCACGATTGAAATGCAGATAAGGTGTCGTTAACAAGGCGTCTTTTTTTCTCATATGCGTGCTTCTGCCAGCAATTTTTTACCCTTCAATACGTTAGCCCATTAATGACAACATGTTCCGGTTGTTTACAGGCTTACGTACTAAGGGAAATTTCATAAAACAATTGTCGGAGGTTACCACCAGACAGGCATGAAGAAGAAGGAAAAAAGATAACGCACAGATGCAAACGCAGCCGCACCCGCATTAATGATATTTTTCTCTGGCAATTGAAAGCCAACCTGATTAAGCGCAAAAGCGATACCCCATTTTGTGTGGAAGGCGAAGTTTTGCACATTTAAGCGTATTGGTTTGATATTTTAGCCTCATACACTGAGTTCCCCTGCTGCTGAGGGGGAGAGAGGGTTGGTGTTTCTTTAAACGAAGTTTGTATGTAAATTCGCTAATTTGAGAAGATTTGCACAAATAGTGAGCATAAGAACAATTATCGCAATTTTTTTGTTGCATCCTCCCTCAGGTCTTCCTAGAATGCGCACCACTTGATGCCGGCTTAGCTCAGTTGGTAGAGCAACTGACTTGTAATCAGTAGGTCACCAGTTCGATTCCGGTAGCCGGCACCATCAAGTAACGAAATACCCCAGGTGGGGTTCCCGAGCGGCCAAAGGGAGCAGACTGTAAATCTGCCGTCATCGACTTCGAAGGTTCGAATCCTTCCCCCACCACCATTTCGACTCAGTGTTCAGGAGTTGAAACCGGAAGAGAGATAAAAGACTCAACCGGAAAGATGGCAACCTCCATAGGTTGTTCATCACGATTTCAGACTGAGCTCAAGCACAGTCAAAGTCATCAGGCAAACGCGTGATGGCTGAGCAACAAGGAAATCTTTTCTGAGTTGTTCAAAAGCTACAGACAGAACAGGTAGCCGAGTTCCAGGATGCGGGCATCGTATAATGGCTATTACCTCAGCCTTCCAAGCTGATGATGCGGGTTCGATTCCCGCTGCCCGCTCCAAGCCGTGCTGATATGGCTCAGTTGGTAGAGCGCACCCTTGGTAAGGGTGAGGTCCCCAGTTCGACTCTGGGTATCAGCACCACTTTCAAATCTCCCTCCCTGCTTCTTCTCTGTGCATTAAAATTCAACGATTCAGGCAATGCCTGGTTGATGTGGTGATATCACCGATTAATCCGTGTCTTAGAGGGACAAGCGATGTCTAAAGAAAAATTTGAACGTTCCAAACCGCACGTCAACGTWGGTACTATCGGCCACGTTGACCACGGYAAAACTACCCTGACTGCWGCTATCACCACCGTTCTGGCTAAAACCTACGGCGGTTCTGCTCGTGCRTTCGACCAGATCGATAACGCACCAGAAGAAAAAGCACGTGGTATCACCATCAACACTTCTCACGTTGAATATGACACCCCAACTCGCCACTACGCGCACGTTGACTGCCCAGGCCACGCCGACTATGTGAAAAACATGATCACCGGTGCTGCTCAGATGGATGGCGCGATTCTGGTTGTTGCTGCAACTGACGGCCCAATGCCTCAGACCCGTGAGCACATCCTGCTGGGTCGCCAGGTTGGCGTTCCATTCATGATCGTATTCATGAACAAATGCGACATGGTTGACGACGAAGAGCTGCTGGAGCTGGTTGAAATGGAAGTGCGTGAGCTGCTGTCTGCTTACGATTTCCCTGGCGACGACATCCCGGTTGTTCGTGGTTCTGCACTGAAAGCACTGCAGGGTGACGCTGAGTGGGAAGCTAAGATCATCGAACTGGCTGGTCACCTGGATAACTACATCCCAGAACCAGAGCGTGCGATTGATAAGCCATTCCTGCTGCCAATCGAAGACGTATTCTCCATCTCCGGCCGTGGTACTGTTGTTACCGGTCGTGTAGAGCGCGGTATTGTTAAAGTGGGTGAAGAAGTTGAGATCGTTGGTATCAAAGATACCGTGAAATCAACTTGTACCGGCGTTGAAATGTTCCGTAAGCTGCTGGACGAAGGCCGTGCGGGTGAGAACTGTGGTATCCTGCTGCGTGGTATCAAGCGCGAAGATATCCAGCGTGGACAGGTTCTGGCTAAGCCAGGTTCAATCAAGCCACACACCAAGTTCGAATCTGAAGTGTACATCCTGTCCAAGGATGAAGGCGGCCGTCATACTCCGTTCTTCAAAGGCTACCGTCCACAGTTCTACTTCCGTACAACTGACGTGACCGGTACCATCGAACTGCCAGAAGGCGTTGAGATGGTTATGCCAGGCGACAACATTCAGATGGTTGTTACCCTGATCCACCCAATCGCAATGGACGACGGTCTGCGTTTCGCAATCCGTGAAGGTGGTCGTACTGTTGGCGCGGGTGTTGTTGCTAAAGTTATCGCTTAATCGCTGATAATATTTGACGCAACGCACAGGAAAAGGGCATCATTTGATGCCCTTTTTGCACGCTGTAACATAGAACCTGACTCATCAGTGATTTTTTCGACCATAATCATTGCTGAGGCAGGCTCTGTAGCACGGCGTTAAAGCCAATAGTTTTCAAGCTACGGCTTGGAATTAAAGGATATGCCGAGTTACGCCTAACAGCATCATTCGGTTCGGTTGCCTCGTCTGACGAGGCAAAAGTGTTTCTGATTTATTGTGGCAGGTTGGTTTATGAGTGCTAATACCGAAGCTCAAGGAAACGGGCGCGGCCTGGAAGTATTGAAGTGGTTAGGTGTCGTGGTGCTTTTGGTCGCCGCTGTCGCCGGTAACTCCTATTATCGCGATGTAACATTACCTCTGCGCGCCCTTGCTGTCGTGGTCCTGATGGTAGCAGCAGCTGGCATTGCTCTGTGGACCACCAAAGGTAAAGCAACGTTGGCTTTTGCCCGTGAAGCGCGCACTGAAGTTCGTAAGGTCATCTGGCCTACTCGTCAGGAAACGTTGCACACCACGTTAATCGTTGCCGCGGTAACTGCCGTGATGTCACTGATTTTGTGGGGACTGGATGGAATTCTGGTTCGTCTGGTATCGTTTATCACTGGCCTGAGGTTCTGAGATGTCTGAAGCTCCAAAAAAGCGCTGGTACGTCGTTCAGGCGTTTTCCGGTTTTGAAGGCCGTGTAGCACAATCGCTGCGCGAGCATATCAAGTTACACAACATGGAAGAGCTGTTTGGCGATGTCATGGTTCCAACCGAAGAAGTGGTTGAGATCCGTGGTGGCCAGCGTCGTAAAAGCGAGCGCAAGTTCTTCCCAGGTTACGTGCTGGTCCAAATGGTGATGAATGATGCCAGCTGGCACCTGGTGCGCAGCGTGCCGCGTGTTATGGGCTTCATTGGTGGTACCTCTGACCGCCCGGCGCCGATTAGCGACAAAGAAGTTGATGCTATCATGAACCGCTTGCAGCAAGCGGGTGATAAACCACGTCCGAAAACTATGTTTGAGCCAGGTGAAATGGTGCGCGTAAGCGATGGTCCATTTGCTGACTTTAATGGCGTGGTGGAAGAAGTCGACTATGAGAAAAGCCGCCTGAAAGTTTCTGTATCCATCTTTGGCCGTGCAACACCGGTTGAGCTGGACTTCGGTCAGGTTGAGAAGGGTTAATTACCTTTCTTAAAGACGCCCCTGCTTTTGTTGCGGGGCGCATGAAAAATACACAATCACTGTGATCTAGTGGTTGCGAGAGGCGCGAAATTGCACTACAATTTCGCGCCTTTTGTTTTTATGCGCTGTTCTCAGCGTGTGAATATTAATCACGGGGAGCTCCTTCAGGAGCGTTATCACCCAATAGAGGAATTATCATGGCTAAGAAAGTACAAGCCTACGTTAAGTTGCAGGTTGCAGCTGGTATGGCAAACCCAAGTCCACCGGTAGGTCCGGCACTGGGCCAGCAGGGCGTTAACATCATGGAGTTCTGTAAAGCGTTCAACGCCAAAACAGAATCCCTGGAGAAAGGTCTTCCAACGCCAGTTGTGATCACCGTTTACTCTGACCGTTCTTTCACCTTCGTTACCAAAACCCCTCCTGCAGCAGTACTGCTGAAGAAAGCGGCTGGTATTAAGTCTGGTTCTGGCAAGCCGAACAAAGACAAAGTAGGTAAAGTATCGCGTGCTCAGGTACGTGAAATCGCAGAAACCAAAGCTGCGGACATGACTGGTGCTGACCTGGAAGCGATGACTCGCTCCATCGAAGGTACTGCTCGTTCCATGGGCCTGGTAGTAGAGGACTAAGAAATGGCTAAGCTGACCAAGCGCATGCGCGTGATCCGTGACAAAGTTGATTCAACTAAACAGTATGACATCAACGAAGCTGTTGCTCTGCTGAAGGAACTGGCTACTGCTAAGTTCGTAGAAAGCGTTGACGTAGCTGTAAACCTGGGCATTGATGCTCGTAAATCTGACCAGAACGTTCGCGGTGCAACTGTACTGCCACACGGTACTGGCCGTTCTGTTCGCGTTGCCGTATTTGCCCAGGGCGCAAACGCTGAAGCTGCTAAAGCAGCCGGCGCTGAGCTGGTAGGTATGGAAGATCTGGCTGACCAGATCAAAAAAGGCGAAATGAACTTCGACGTTGTTATCGCATCTCCTGATGCAATGCGCGTTGTTGGCCAGTTGGGTCAGGTTCTGGGCCCACGCGGTCTGATGCCAAACCCGAAAGTTGGTACTGTAACTCCTAACGTTGCTGAAGCAGTGAAAAATGCTAAAGCAGGTCAGGTTCGTTACCGTAACGACAAGAACGGTATCATCCATACCACTATCGGTAAGGTTGATTTCGATTCTGAAAAACTGAAAGAAAACCTGGAACACCTGCTGGTTGCGCTGAAAAAAGCAAAACCATCTCAGGCGAAAGGCGTTTTCATTAAGAAAGTTAGCCTGTCCACCACTATGGGCGCAGGCGTTGCAGTTGATCAGGCTGGCCTGAACGCTGCTGCAAACTAATCTTGTGCTTTACGCGGGCGAATTATTCATCTAGAATCTTACGCCCGTTGTTCTGTAAATATACAGAACCCGGAATTCAGCCATTCGTGGCGACATATTCCAAGAATTTTTAGGTTGGAGCCTGGCCTTATCCAGGCCTCCGTCCAAGACCGCAGGTGTTTCGTAAGAAACTTAATCTCCTGCGTAGACGGTGACAGAACCAAAAGAATATTTTTATAGTCTTTGCTGGATTCTGCTCACCGTGATTTAGCGCCTGTCTGTGGCAACACTGTTCAGGCGAAGTGAGTTCCGGGGAAATCCATCCCCGGCCAAAAATCCAGGAGCACAAGCTAATGGCCTTAAATCTTCAAGACAAACAAGCGATTGTTGCTGAAGTCAGCGAAGTAGCCAAAGGCGCGCTGTCTGCGGTAGTTGCGGATTCTCGTGGCGTTACCGTAGATAAAATGACCGAACTGCGTAAAGCAGGACGTGCAGCTGGCGTTTACATGCGTGTTGTTCGTAACACCTTGCTGCGCCGCGTCGTTGAAGGTACTCAGTTTGAGTGCCTGAAAGACACGTTTACCGGTCCTACCTTGATTGCATACTCTATGGAACACCCGGGCGCTGCTGCTCGTCTGTTCAAAGAGTTCGCGAAAGCGAATGCAAAATTCGAGGTTAAAGCTGCAGCCTTTGAAGGCGAGCTGATCAGTGCGGCTCAGATCGACCGCCTGGCAACTCTGCCTACCTACGATGAAGCAATCGCACGCCTGATGGCAACCATGAAAGAAGCCTCTGCTGGCAAACTGGTTCGCACTCTGGCTGCTGTACGCGATCAGAAAGAAGCTGCTGCTGCTTAATCAGCCAGCCTTTCTTTTCCGTTCACTTGCTTACGTATAAATTACTTTCTGAATTTAGGAACACGAAATGTCAATCACTAAAGACCAAATCATTGAAGGCGTTGCAGCTCTGTCTGTAATGGAAATCGTTGAACTGATCTCCGCTATGGAAGAGAAATTCGGCGTGTCAGCTGCTGCTGCTGTTGCAGGTCCTGCTGCTGCTGCTGAAGCTGTAGAAGAAAAAACCGAGTTCGACGTTGTACTGAAAGCTATCGGCGCTAACAAAGTTGCCGTGATCAAAGCAGTACGTGGCGCAACTGGTCTGGGCCTGAAAGAAGCTAAAGATCTGGTTGAGTCTGCACCTGCTGCCCTGAAAGAAGGCATCAGCAAAGACGACGCAGAAGCACTGAAGAAAGCACTGGAAGAAGCTGGCGCAGAAGTTGAAGTTAAATAAGCCAACCTTTCAGGTTGCAGCCTAGTCTTTTAGGCTGATGGCTGGTGACTTTTTGGTCACCAGCCTTTTTGCGCTCTACAGCGTCAATGATATTTCACACTGTTTAGTCATTGATTAGCTTAATATCTTTCTCTATCGACGACTTAATATACTGCATTCCTGACTGGGTTCCCTGCTCAGACACTTGCAGCGAAATGATTTAAGCGTGATAGAAAGAGGTATTACGAAAAGCACTCTGCTTTTCGAACAACACAAAACAGCGTTGCATGAACTGTCCTCCTGGATGGACAGCGAGGTTCTACATTTCAGCGAGCTGAGGAACCCTATGGTTTACTCCTATACCGAGAAAAAACGTATTCGTAAGGATTTTGGAAAGCGTCCACAAGTTCTGGACATTCCATATCTCCTTTCTATCCAGCTTGACTCGTTTCAGAAGTTCATCGAGCAAGATCCGGAAGGTCAATATGGTCTGGAAGCAGCATTCCGTTCCGTATTCCCAATCCAAAGCTATAGCGGTAATTCTGAGCTGCAGTACGTCAGCTACCGTTTAGGCGAACCTGTATTTGATGTTAAAGAGTGTCAGATTCGTGGTGTCACGTACTCTGCACCTCTGCGCGTAAAACTGCGCCTGGTGATCTACGAGCGCGAAGCGCCGGAAGGCACCGTTAAAGACATCAAAGAACAAGAAGTTTACATGGGTGAAATTCCACTCATGACCGATAACGGTACCTTTGTGATCAACGGTACTGAGCGTGTTATCGTTTCTCAGCTCCACCGTAGTCCTGGTGTCTTCTTCGACAGCGATAAGGGTAAAACCCACTCATCGGGTAAAGTGCTGTATAACGCACGTATTATCCCTTACCGCGGTTCATGGTTGGACTTCGAGTTCGACCCGAAAGACAACCTGTTCGTCCGTATTGACCGTCGCCGTAAACTGCCTGCGACCATCATTCTGCGTGCGCTGAATTATACTACTCAGCAGATCCTGGATCTGTTCTTCGAAAAAGTAGTGTACGAAATTCGCGACAACAAGCTGCAGATGGAGCTGGTCCCAGAGCGCCTGCGTGGTGAAACTGCGTCATTCGATATTGAATCGAACGGCACCGTTTACGTCGAAAAAGGTCGCCGTATTACTGCGCGCCATATTCGCCAGCTTGAGAAAGATGCCATTGCACACATCGAAGTTCCGGTTGAGTACATTGCCGGTAAAGTAGTCGCTAAAGACTACATCGATGAGAGCACTGGTGAACTGCTGATCGCGGCGAACATGGAGTTGTCACTGGATCTGCTGGCGAAACTGAGCCAGTCCGGTCACAAGCGCATCGAAACACTGTTCACCAACGACCTGGATCACGGTGCGTACATGTCTGAGACTGTACGTGTCGACCCAACCAGCGATCGCCTTAGCGCTCTGGTTGAGATCTACCGCATGATGCGTCCTGGTGAGCCACCAACGCGTGAAGCGGCTGAAAACCTGTTCGAGAACCTGTTCTTCTCTGAAGACCGCTACGATTTGTCTGCGGTTGGCCGTATGAAGTTCAACCGTTCTCTGCTGCGTGACGAGATCGAAGGTTCCGGTATCCTGAGCAAAGACGACATCATTCAGGTGATGAAGAAGCTCATCGGTATCCGTAACGGTATTGGCGAAGTGGATGATATCGACCACCTCGGCAACCGTCGTATCCGTTCCGTCGGCGAAATGGCTGAAAACCAGTTCCGTGTTGGCCTCGTGCGCGTAGAGCGTGCGGTGAAAGAGCGTCTGTCCCTGGGCGATCTGGATACCCTGATGCCACAGGACATGATCAACGCCAAGCCAATTTCAGCGGCAGTGAAAGAGTTCTTCGGTTCCAGCCAGCTGTCACAGTTTATGGACCAGAACAACCCGTTGTCAGAGATCACGCATAAGCGTCGTATTTCTGCACTGGGCCCGGGCGGTCTGACGCGTGAGCGTGCAGGCTTCGAAGTTCGAGACGTACACCCGACTCACTACGGTCGCGTATGTCCAATCGAAACGCCGGAAGGTCCAAACATCGGTCTGATCAACTCCTTGTCTGTTTATGCACAGACCAATGAGTATGGTTTCCTGGAAACCCCATACCGTCGCGTTCGCGAAGGCGTGGTGACCGACGAAATTCATTACCTCTCTGCTATTGAAGAGGGTAACTACGTTATCGCTCAGGCGAACACCAACCTCGACGACGAAGGTCACTTCGTAGACGATCTGGTGACCTGCCGTAGCAAAGGCGAATCGAGCCTCTTCAACCGTGACCAGGTTGACTACATGGACGTTTCCACCCAGCAGGTGGTTTCCGTCGGTGCGTCACTGATCCCGTTCCTGGAGCACGATGACGCCAACCGCGCATTGATGGGTGCAAACATGCAACGTCAGGCGGTTCCAACTCTGCGTGCTGATAAGCCGCTGGTTGGTACTGGTATGGAACGCGCGGTAGCGGTCGACTCCGGTGTTACTGCCGTAGCGAAACGTGGTGGTACGGTTCAGTACGTGGATGCATCACGTATCGTTATTAAAGTTAACGAAGACGAAATGCATTCTGGCGAAGCCGGTATCGACATTTACAACCTGACCAAATACACCCGTTCTAACCAGAACACCTGCATCAACCAGATGCCTTGCGTGAACCTGGGTGAACCAATTGAACGTGGTGATGTGCTGGCTGATGGTCCTTCAACCGACCTCGGTGAATTGGCACTGGGTCAGAACATGCGCGTCGCGTTCATGCCGTGGAACGGCTATAACTTCGAAGACTCCATCTTAGTCTCCGAGCGTGTGGTACAGGAAGATCGCTTCACCACTATCCACATCCAGGAACTGGCATGTGTGTCTCGCGACACCAAGCTGGGGCCAGAAGAGATCACTGCCGACATCCCTAACGTGGGTGAAGCTGCGCTCTCTAAACTGGATGAGTCCGGTATCGTGTACATCGGTGCGGAAGTGACTGGCGGTGACATTCTGGTTGGTAAGGTAACGCCGAAAGGTGAAACCCAGCTGACGCCAGAAGAGAAACTGCTGCGTGCAATCTTCGGTGAGAAAGCGTCTGACGTTAAAGATTCTTCTCTGCGTGTACCAAACGGCGTGTCTGGCACCATCATCGACGTTCAGGTCTTCACCCGCGATGGCGTGGAAAAAGACAAACGTGCGCTGGAAATCGAAGAGATGCAGCTGAAGCAGGCGAAGAAAGACCTGTCTGAAGAACTGCAAATCCTCGAAGCTGGCCTGTTCAGCCGTATTAACTACCTGCTGGTTGCTGGCGGTGTTGAAGCGGAAAAACTGGACAAGCTGCCACGCGAGCGCTGGCTGGAACTGGGCCTGACCGACGAAGAAAAGCAAAACCAGCTGGAACAGTTGGCCGAGCAGTACGACGAGCTGAAGCACGAGTTTGAGAAAAAACTTGAAGCTAAGCGCCGCAAAATCACTCAGGGCGATGACCTGGCACCTGGCGTGCTGAAAATCGTTAAAGTGTATCTGGCCGTTAAACGTCAGATCCAGCCTGGTGACAAAATGGCAGGTCGTCACGGGAACAAAGGTGTTATCTCCAAGATCAACCCGATCGAAGATATGCCATACGATGAGTTCGGTACGCCGGTCGACATCGTTCTGAACCCGCTGGGCGTTCCATCACGTATGAACATTGGTCAGATTCTTGAAACCCACCTGGGTATGGCTGCGAAGGGCATTGGCGAGAAAATTAACGCTATGCTTAAGAAGCAGGAAGAAGTGTCCAAGCTGCGTGAGTTTATTCAGCGTGCTTACGATCTGGGCAGCGATTTGCGCCAGAAAGTTGACCTGAACACGTTCACCGACGACGAAGTGCTGCGTCTGGCAGAGAACCTGAAAAAAGGTATGCCAATCGCAACACCGGTGTTTGACGGCGCGAAAGAAAGCGAAATCAAAGAGCTGTTACAGCTCGGCGGCCTGCCTTCTTCTGGTCAGATTACGCTGTTTGATGGTCGTACCGGTGAGCAGTTCGAACGTCAGGTTACCGTTGGCTACATGTACATGCTGAAGCTGAACCACTTGGTTGATGACAAAATGCATGCGCGTTCTACCGGTTCTTACAGCCTCGTTACTCAGCAGCCGCTGGGTGGTAAGGCGCAGTTCGGTGGTCAGCGCTTCGGTGAGATGGAAGTATGGGCACTGGAAGCATACGGTGCCGCTTATACCCTGCAGGAAATGCTGACCGTGAAGTCTGATGACGTGAACGGCCGTACCAAGATGTATAAAAACATCGTTGACGGCAATCATCAGATGGAACCGGGCATGCCGGAATCCTTCAACGTACTGTTGAAAGAGATCCGCTCGCTGGGTATTAACATCGAGCTGGAAGACGAGTAATAACTCGCATCTGCTGTACTGGTTACAGGGCGCCCGGGTCACTCCGGGCGTCTCTGAGAAGTCTCACTCCGACGGGAGCTAATCCGTGAAAGACTTACTTAAGTTTCTGAAAGCGCAAACTAAGACCGAAGAGTTTGATGCGATCAAGATCGCTCTGGCATCGCCAGATATGATCCGTTCATGGTCTTTTGGCGAAGTTAAAAAGCCGGAAACCATCAACTACCGTACGTTCAAACCTGAACGTGACGGGCTTTTCTGTGCGCGTATTTTCGGGCCAGTAAAAGACTACGAGTGCCTGTGCGGTAAGTACAAGCGCTTGAAACATCGCGGTGTGATCTGTGAGAAGTGTGGCGTTGAAGTTACACAGACCAAAGTTCGCCGTGAGCGCATGGGCCACATTGAGCTGGCTTCGCCTACTGCGCACATCTGGTTCCTGAAATCGCTGCCTTCGCGCATCGGTTTACTGCTGGATATGCCACTGCGTGATATCGAACGTGTTCTTTACTTCGAATCTTACGTAGTGATTGAAGGCGGCATGACCAACCTCGAAAAGCGCCAGATCCTGACTGAAGAGCAGTATCTCGACGCGCTGGAAGAGTTTGGTGACGAATTCGACGCTAAAATGGGTGCGGAAGCGATCCAGGCTCTGTTGAAAAACATGGACCTGGAACAAGAGTGTGAAACTCTGCGTGAAGAGTTGAACGAAACGAACTCCGAAACCAAGCGTAAAAAACTGACCAAGCGCATCAAGCTGCTGGAAGCGTTCGTACAGTCTGGTAACAAACCAGAATGGATGATCCTGACCGTGCTGCCTGTTCTGCCACCGGACCTGCGTCCTCTGGTACCGCTGGACGGCGGTCGTTTCGCTACGTCGGATCTGAACGATCTGTATCGTCGCGTGATTAACCGTAACAACCGTCTGAAACGCCTGCTGGATCTGGCTGCGCCAGATATCATCGTACGTAACGAAAAACGTATGTTGCAGGAAGCGGTCGATGCGTTGCTGGATAACGGCCGTCGCGGTCGTGCGATCACCGGTTCTAACAAACGTCCTCTGAAATCTTTGGCCGATATGATCAAAGGTAAGCAGGGTCGTTTCCGTCAGAACTTGCTGGGTAAACGTGTCGACTACTCTGGTCGTTCGGTTATCACTGTAGGTCCATACCTGCGTCTGCATCAGTGTGGTCTGCCGAAGAAAATGGCACTGGAGCTGTTCAAACCGTTTATCTACGGCAAGCTGGAACTGCGTGGTCTTGCTACCACCATCAAAGCCGCTAAGAAAATGGTTGAGCGCGAAGAATCCGTCGTCTGGGATATCCTGGATGAAGTGATCCGCGAACACCCGGTCCTGCTGAACCGTGCACCAACTCTGCACCGTCTGGGCATCCAGGCGTTTGAGCCAGTTCTGATCGAAGGTAAAGCGATTCAGCTTCACCCGCTGGTCTGTGCGGCATACAACGCCGACTTCGATGGTGACCAGATGGCAGTACACGTACCGCTGACGCTGGAAGCTCAGCTGGAAGCGCGTGCGCTGATGATGTCTACCAACAACATCCTGTCACCTGCGAACGGCGAGCCAATCATCGTTCCTTCTCAGGACGTTGTACTGGGTCTGTACTACATGACCCGCGACTGTGTTAACGCCAAAGGCGAAGGCATGGTGCTGACTGGCCCGAAAGAAGCTGAGCGTGTTTACCGCTCTGGCCATGCGTCTCTGCACGCTCGCGTTAAGGTGCGTATCACCGAACACGAGAAAAACGAGCAGGATGAGTGGGTTGCTAAAACCAGCATCATCGACACCACCATTGGTCGTGCGATCCTGTGGATGATCGTACCAAAAGGTCTGCCTTACTCTATCGTCAACCAGGCGTTGGGTAAAAAAGCGATCTCCAAGATGCTGAACACCTGTTACCGCATCCTGGGTCTGAAACCAACGGTTATCTTTGCTGACCAGACCATGTACACCGGCTTTGCCTATGCAGCACGCTCAGGCGCGTCTGTGGGCATCGACGACATGGTTATCCCGGCTAAGAAAGTGGAAATCATCACCGAAGCGGAAGCGGAAGTGGCTGAGATTCAGCAGCAGTTCCAGTCTGGTCTGGTTACCGCTGGCGAACGCTATAACAAAGTGATCGATATTTGGGCTGCGGCCAACGAACGCGTTGCTAAAGCGATGATGGAAAACCTCTCTACCGAACTCGTGATCAACCGCGATGGCGTGGAAGAGCGTCAGGTTTCCTTCAACAGCATCTTTATGATGGCCGACTCCGGTGCTCGTGGTTCTGCAGCGCAGATTCGTCAGCTGGCCGGTATGCGTGGTCTGATGGCTAAGCCAGATGGCTCCATCATCGAAACGCCGATCACCGCGAACTTCCGTGAAGGTCTGAACGTACTCCAGTACTTCATCTCCACGCACGGTGCGCGTAAAGGTCTTGCGGATACCGCACTGAAAACAGCTAACTCCGGTTATCTGACTCGTCGTCTGGTTGACGTCGCGCAGGATCTGGTTGTGACTGAAGATGACTGTGGTACACGCGAAGGTATCATGATGACTCCGGTCATCGAAGGTGGTGATGTTAAAGAGCCGCTGCGTGAGCGTGTACTGGGTCGTGTGACCGCAGAAGACGTGATCAAGCCAGGTACTGCTGACATCCTGCTGCCGCGTAACACTCTGCTGCACGAACAGCAGTGTGACCTGTTGGAAGAACACTCTGTTGACAGCCTGAAAGTGCGTTCCGTAGTAAGCTGCGAAACTGACTTCGGTGTGTGTGCTCACTGCTATGGTCGCGACCTGGCACGTGGTCACATCATCAACAAAGGTGAGGCCATCGGCGTTATCGCAGCACAGTCCATCGGTGAGCCGGGTACACAGCTGACGATGCGTACGTTCCACATCGGTGGTGCGGCATCTCGTGCGGCTGCTGAATCCAGCATTCAGGTGAAGAACAAAGGTACGCTGAAACTGATCAACGCCAAGTCGGTAACGAACTCCGCTGGCAAGCTGGTGATCACCTCGCGTAACGTTGAACTGAAAATGATCGACGAATTTGGTCGTACCAAAGAGAGCTATAAAGTTCCTTACGGTTCAACCATGGCGAAAGGTGACGGCGAGCAGGTTGCAGCGGGCGAGACCGTAGCAAACTGGGATCCACACACCATGCCGGTCATCACCGAAGTGAGCGGTTTCATTCGCTTCACTGACATGATTGACGGTCAGACCATTACCCGCCAGACGGACGACCTGACCGGTCTTTCTTCTCTGGTGATTCTGGACAGTGCTGAACGTACTGCCGGTGGTAAAGATCTGCGTCCAGCGCTGAAAATCGTTGATGCTAACGGCAATGACGTCATGATCCCTGGCTCTGATATGCCTGCCCAGTACTTCTTACCGGGTAAAGCAATCGTCCAGTTGGAAGATGGCATCAAGATCAGTTCTGGTGACACCCTGGCGCGTGTACCTCAGGAATCTGGCGGTACCAAGGACATCACCGGTGGTCTGCCACGCGTTGCTGACCTGTTCGAAGCCCGTCGTCCGAAAGAGCCGGCAATCCTGGCTGAGATCAGCGGCATCATTTCCTTCGGTAAAGAAACCAAAGGGAAGCGTCGTCTGGTGATCACGCCGATCGACGGTAGCGATCATTACGAAGAGATGATTCCGAAATGGCGTCAGCTGAACGTGTTCGAAGGTGAACGCGTAGAGCGCGGTGACGTGGTTTCCGATGGCCCAGAATCTCCACATGACATTCTGCGTCTGCGTGGCGTGCATGCGGTGACCCGTTATATCACTAACGAAGTGCAGGAAGTTTACCGTCTGCAAGGCGTTAAGATTAACGATAAGCACATCGAAGTCATCGTTCGTCAGATGCTGCGTAAAGCAACCATCTCAAGCGCGGGAAGCACTGACTTCCTCGACGGCGAGCAGGTTGAGTTCTCACGCGTTAAGATCGCTAACCGCGAACTGGAAGCTAACGGCAAGATCTCTGCAACATTTGCACGCGATCTGCTGGGTATCACCAAAGCTTCCCTGGCAACCGAGTCGTTTATCTCTGCGGCTTCGTTCCAGGAAACCACGCGCGTACTGACCGAAGCAGCCGTTGCGGGCAAACGCGACGAACTGCGCGGCCTGAAAGAGAACGTTATCGTTGGCCGTCTGATTCCAGCCGGTACCGGTTACGCGTATCATCAGGATCGTATGCGTCGTAAAGCCGCGGGCGAAGCGCCAATCGTGCCAGTAGTGACTGCCGATGAAGCCTCTGCCAGCCTGGCTGAACTGCTTAACGCAGGAAACCTGGGCGGTAATGACGATTAATCGTCAACGGCCTGTGGCATAATAAAAAACCTCGCTTCGGCGGGGTTTTTTTTCGACTAAACAAAATCACATGGATAAAAAATGCAAAATAATAAGGTTGTGATGGCGCTGGCACTGCTGGGATTAAGCGCAGGCGCTCAGGCAGAAGAGTGGGCTAATGCCCCGGTGCAAAAGACGTTTAAAAACTGGCAGGTGACTTGCAACAATCTCAATGACTGTGAGGTGCGCAATACCGATGAGGTATTGCGGATTATCATCAAGCGTAAGGCTGGTGCAGAGTCTCAGCCTTCCCTCAATTTTCAGCAATGGGGCGATCAGAAACCGACAGGGATCTGGCTGGATGGCAAACCCTGGCATTCCAACATTGAGATTTCACCGTCAAAAATCAGTGATGACTATAGCGCGGGCGGCAGTGAAAAACTGGCTGATGTACAGCAGTGGGTTCAGGCCACTAAAAATGCTCTGACCATTGCGCTCACACCCGGTACACCCGATTCTGAAGCTGCCTCCCTCGGCGGGCTCAATGCGGCACTGCTGCTGGTGGATGAACGACAGGGGCGATTAGGGAATCAGACCGCGCTGCTGAAAGTGGGGAATAATGAACCTTCGATGGTGCCGGCACGGCCTGTCCCGGCGGTGCTGAACTTCCCAGTGCCCAGAGTCATTCCTTTGACCAACGCCGCTGCGTTAATCGACGGTGCGATTGAGGCTAACAGCAAACTGCTGGCGAAAGAGAGCTGTGAGCCGGACAAAGAAGCACGTGAGCGCAGTGAAGCGCAGCCACTGAATGACAAGCAGGCTCTGGTGCTGGTCAATTGTGGTCTGGGAGCTTATCAGTCTTCCAGTATGCTGTTTATCAGTGAGCGCAATAATCCCCAGGACTCAAAGCAGCTGACCCTGCCATTACCCGGAAATGATGAAGACGGCAAACCCAGGGTGATGAGCTGGTTTACTGAAGCAAGCTACGATCCGCAAACGGGTGAGCTGTATTATTCCGGGCGCGGGCGCGGTATTGCTGACTGTGGAGATAATGGCGGTTGGAAATATGATGGTAAGACATTCCATCTGACACACTATAACAATCAGCAGAGCTGCAATGGCGGCGAGCCAGGAGACTGGCCATCCGTTTGGGCGACGGCAGGAACTGAATAATCCCTCTTTAAGAGGAAGCATTCTGACTTCCTCTTTTCCCCTAAGCTTCTGGGAAATTTCACATATTTGGCGCTAAAGTCGTCGCTAAAGGCGACGACTGCTATCTTCATGCCGACATTAATACTAAGGAGTCCGACATGAAGATTGTTAAAGCCCTGGTACTGACCAGCCTGGTCAGTGCTTCTCTGCCTGTACTGGCTGCCGGTGATGAAGGGATGAAGAATCCGCTGAGCGTGCACGTGCTTAACCTGCAGACTGGTGTACCGACCTCCGGTGTGACGGTTGAACTCGAACAGCAGCAAAAGCAGGGGTGGGTGAAACTGGCTTCTGGCGTCACGGATAAAAACGGACGTATCCCGGCACTCTATCCGGCTGGGAAAACGATGGCTGCGGGTGACTACAAAGTGGTCTTCAAAACCGGTGATTACTACAAACAGCAAAAGCAGCCGACTTTCTTCCCGGAGATCCCGGTGATCTTTCATGTGGAGAACAGTGACAGCCACTACCACATTCCTCTGCTGCTGAGTCAGTACGGTTACTCTACCTATCGCGGTAACTGATAACCACATCGCCATAAAAAAGGGGCAACGCAGCAGGACGGCCGCGTTGCCCTCGGGTACATCCTTCGACCCAGGCCACATCACTATAAGTTGCGGACATCCTCACAGGTCAGTCCGATATCCTTCAGTTGCGCATCACTCAGACGCGACAGAATCTTGCGGGTGCAGGAACGTATGCGTCTTGCCTGCCAGCGATGATAAGGCATAAGAAAGATTGCGTTAATCAGCGTCCAGCTAAATGGCTTCGCTGCTCTGTTCTCATCAAATTCCATCACTGCCTCCTCATCACCTCGGGTATGACGACTATTTTGTCGATAAACACCGTTATGATACAGATGCAAAAAACACCTTTTATTGACATACAGATTGCGAGATAGTGTGACTGAATGGTGATTATTACCGCTATCTGTACTGGTTTACCCAAAATAGAGTGGGAGTGGAGCATACGATGACACGTTATCAACGGCTGGCAGAACTGCTGGCTCAACGTATTGAGCAAGGGTTGTATCAGGCCGGCGAGCGATTGCCATCCGTACGTTCACTCAGTGGCGAACATGGCGTCAGCATCAGCACGGTTCAGCAGGCTTACTATCTGCTTGAAGAGAAACAGCTGATTACGCCACAGCCCAGATCCGGCTACTTTGTCACCCCACGCAAGGCGGCACCGCCGCTGCCGCCGATCACTCGCCCGGTTCAGCGCCCGGTGGAGATCACCCAGTGGGATGCGGTGATGGATCTGCTCAATGCCCGGCTGGATGACGATATGCTTCAGCTCGGAAGCGGTATGCCGAATATTAATTCTCCTACGCTCAAGCCGCTGTGGAAAATTATCAGTCGCCTTGGGCAGCAGCAGGACCCAAGGCTGTTGAGTTACGATAATCTGTATGGTGTGCCGGAACTGCGTGAACAAGTCGCGCGCCTGATGATCGACAGCGGCTGCCAGGTCACCGCCGACGACATTGTGATTACCACGGGTTGCCATGAAGCGCTGTCGGTATCGATCAGAGCGGTATGCCAGCCGGGGGATATTATTGCCGTGGAGTCACCAGCCTTTCACGGCACCATGCAAACCCTGCGCGGTTTTGGGATCCGCGCTATCGAAATTCCTACGGATTCCGTTACCGGCATCAGTCTGGAAGCACTGGAGCTGGCGTTTGAGCAATGGCCGATTAATGCCGTGGTGGTGGTGCCAAACTGCAATAACCCGCTGGGGTTTGTGATGCCAACGCAGCGTAAGCAGGCATTGCTGACGCTGGCGCAGCGCTTTGATGCCGCGATCATTGAAGATGATGTTTATGGTGAACTCGCTTTTGACTATCCTCGTCCGGTCACCATCAAGTCGCTGGATATGGATGGTCGTGTTCTGCTGTGCAGCTCATTTTCTAAAACGCTGGCACCCGGCCTGCGGGTGGGGTGGGTGGTGCCGGGGCGTTATTTTGATCGTGTTTTGCATATGAAATATATCAGCACGGGTTCAACGGCCACTCAGACACAGATGGCGGTCGCCGCTTTTATTCGCCAGGGGTATTACCAGCCTCATCTGCGGCGTATGCGCAGTTACTATCAGCGCAGCCTGGAGACGTTCACCCGGCGGGTGCGGCATCACTTTCCCTGTGGGATCTGTGTGACTCGTCCTCAGGGAGGATTTCTTATTTGGGTCGAACTGCCAGAACCTTTTGATGCGCTGCGCCTGAACCAGGATCTACGTGCTTCCCATATTCAGATTGCTGTCGGGTCGCTGTTCTCAGCATCAGGTAAATACCGCAACTGCCTGCGCCTCAGCTATGCGCAGTCGTTTACCGATAAAACCGAACGTGCTCTGGAGGTGTTGGGGGCGGCGGTAGAGCGGGCAGTGCTGGCCTGTGCTCCGGTATCCTCGCAGGTACAAGAAGAGGGTGAAGGCAGGGTCAGTGAGAAGGAAAACTACTGACCCTGGCGGATGGCAGGATTGCCCCCCGCACGGCCACTATAGCGGCTGCATTTCCCGATAAAAGCGTGAATAAATAAGGCTGCGTAATGTCTTCAGCCCTGTTTTTCCGTGTTGCAGCAGATTGCATTTTATTGCGAAACGCGCCCTGAGCCTCGAACGTGCCGAGCACCTGCCCGAACGCTTTTTACCGATATTTATAATGATGTCAGGAATGTGGGGTGTTCTGTGGCTCGACCAGGTCCAGTAGCTGATGCGTCGCCGCACGCCAGTCGCTGGCTTGTGTAATCGCGCTCACCACAGCAACACTGCCCACCCCGGTGGCCAGCACCTGGGGAATACGTTCCAGACTGATCCCACCGATAGCCACGGTAGAGATCCCCTTCAGTCGCTTTATGTGGCGCGTTAACTCTTCCAGTCCCTGCGGGTCAGAGGGCATGGCTTTTGTCTGGGTTGGAAATACGTGGCCCAGGGCAATATAGGAAGGTTTTTCGGCCAGCGCGCGATCCAGTTCGGCATCGTCATGGGTTGAAAGACCGAGGCGCAGTCCGGCAGCATGAATGGCATCCAGATCGGCAACATCCAGATCTTCCTGACCCAGATGGATGCCGTAAGCCTGATGTTTTATCGCTAAACGCCAGTAGTCATTAATAAACAGGCGGGCTTGATAGCGTTTACCCAAGGCAATGGCATCAACGATCTGCTGTTCAACTTCATGCTCTGCACAGTCTTTAATGCGCAGTTGCAGTGTACGTACGCCCGCATCAAGCAGGCGTTCAATCCACTCCACCGTATCGACCACCGGATAAAGACCCAATCTGGCATTGGTTGGGGGAAAAGCTCCACGACTCATATTTGTTCCTCTGATTTCAGGGTGTCGGCGCGATGATACAGTTCACTGCCACGGTGACGAAACTCGTCAGACATCTGTGCCATACCTATTTCGATCGGCCGTGCTTCGGCCTCCTGACGTGCGGCGTATTCACGCACTTCCTGGGTGATCTTCATTGAACAGAATTTGGGTCCACACATTGAGCAGAAGTGTGCCACTTTGCCGGATTCCTGCGGCAGGGTTTCATCGTGATATGCACGGGCAGTGTGCGGATCGAGGGCGAGATTAAACTGATCTTCCCAGCGGAATTCGAAACGCGCTTTCGACATGGCGTTATCACGAATCTGTGCTCCGGGATGGCCTTTCGCCAGGTCGGCGGCATGGGCTGCGATTTTATAGGTAATCAATCCCTGTTTGACATCCTCTTTGTTCGGCAGGCCGAGGTGTTCTTTGGGTGTCACGTAACATAACATCGCGCAGCCAAACCAGCCGATCATGGCGGCGCCAATACCGGAAGTGAAGTGGTCATAACCCGGAGCAATATCTGTCGTCAGGGGCCCCAGCGTATAAAACGGGGCTTCGTGACAGTGCTCAAGCTGTTCCGTCATATTGACGCGAATCATCTGCATGGGCACATGCCCAGGGCCTTCAATCATCACCTGGACGTCATATTCCCAGGCAATTTTGGTCAGTTCGCCCAACGTGCGTAATTCTGCGAACTGTGCTTCATCGTTGGCATCCTGAATGGAACCCGGGCGCAGGCCATCGCCCAGCGACAGCGAAACATCGTAGGCGGCGCAGATTTCACAGATGTCGCGGAAATGCTGATAGAGGAAACTCTCTTTATGGTGAGACAGGCACCATTTCGCCATAATTGAGCCGCCGCGCGAAACGATACCGGTCAGGCGTTTGGCGGTCATCGGTACATAGCGCAGCAGCACACCCGCATGAATAGTAAAGTAATCAACGCCCTGTTCAGCTTGTTCCAGCAGTGTGTCGCGGAAAATTTCCCAGTTGAGGTCCTCTGCCACACCGTTCACTTTTTCCAGCGCCTGATAGATGGGCACCGTGCCAATCGGCACCGGGCTGTTACGCAGGATCCACTCGCGGGTTTCGTGAATATAACGCCCGGTGGAAAGGTCCATCACCGTATCTGCCCCCCAGCGGGCTGACCACACCAGTTTTTCCACCTCTTCTTCGATGGAAGAGCTGACCGCGGAATTGCCGATATTGGCGTTAATTTTCACCAGAAAGTTGCGACCGATAATCATCGGCTCCGATTCCGGGTGATTAATATTGGCCGGGATAATCGCGCGTCCTGCAGCAACCTCCTGGCGAACGAACTCAGCAGTGATATTTTCAGGCAACTGTGCACCAAAGCTGTGACCAGGATGCTGTTGCAGCAGCACCTCGCCGCGAATGCGTTCTCGTCCCATATTTTCACGGAGAGCGATAAATTCCATTTCCGGGGTGATCATGCCCAGCCGGGCATAGTGCATCTGAGTGACACAGCGGCCTTCCAGCGCCCGGCGCGGACGTGGCAAATTATCAAAACGCAGATGATCCAGCCCTTCATCTTCGAGGCGTTGCTGGGTGTAGGTAGAGCTGAGTTCAGCGATCTGTTCGGTATCACCCCGTTTGATGATCCAGGTGCTGCGCAGCGGATTTAGCCCTTTGTGAACATCAATCGCCGCCGCCGGATCGCCGTAGGGACCCGCTGTATCGTAGACCGGTATCGGTTCATTCGCTTCCAGCAGCGGTTCGTCTTTGCTACCGCCCACGGTGGTCGGGCTCAGTTGAATTTCGCGCATCGGCACACGGATATCCGGCTGCGAGCCGGTCAGGTAAATGCGTTTTGAATTGGGGAAGGCAGTGCCCTGCAGGGAGTCGATAAACTGCTGTGCTTCTGCACGCTGTTCCCGGCGGCTGGTTTTTTTCTCAATGAAAGGTTTTTCAACGGTAGACATAGCAAGTTCCTGATAATAATGCGGAAGTTTGCTTGCCTGGAGGCGGGAGTAATGAGAACGATGTGACAAAATACGGTATCACACCGTAATAGCTGATTTACTCTTGTTCCCTTCGCAGGTACTAACCTGATCAGGTTCCGCGGATCCCGAATTAACGGTCTCAGCCCTGGGGCACTCCGACAAGATATCGACTGGTTTTTCAGTCAACGTAAGGGAGAGGCATGCCTCGCCCTTACCCCTCAAGCATAAAGGGGCTTTTTGGAAACTACAAGAAGTTCACATTCTGATAACGAATCAGGCAGGGCGAGCAAGCGAGCACGAGTTGGCAGCGCTTTGATTATCATCATTTTTTTCTAAAGCCAGCTTGATGAATTTATCCTCCAGCGTAAATCGAGCCTCCAGCGCTTCACCGACTACCGATAATGCCCGCTGAAATTCAACGCAGTTATCATCATCGATGGCTGTTTCCAGATGCGAATCATAAATCTCCATTATCTGATCGGTATTGGCTTTTAAAGAGGGGTAGATTAACGACGCTTTCGCCAGTTGCTCGGTCCCTTCCAGTTCCTTAATAAAACGTTCGTAGACGGTGAAATGACCGGTGGAAAGGTAGTCCACCAGATGCTGGCAGAATGTATCCAGCGCTTTTTCATCGAGCGTCGTCAGCGTTTCCTTGTTAGGCTTAATGCCAGCCATTTGGTAATAGGTAACCAGCAACTGCTTGCGGGAGCGCAGGCAGAAGTCTACCAGCTCACTGCATCCGCCGACGCGCGCGGTGAGGACTTCTAACTGGTTAAGCATGTTCAACTCCGTGAATGTTATATTTTAACGTCTGACCTCAATCCAGTCTTTAAGCTGAGGATGATGAGCAAAATGATGGAACAGGAAATTTTAAGCGTAGACGCTGGCTGGTGGGTTGTCAGCCAGGAACATAAAATTTGGTTACCAAAAGGTGAGCTGCCGCATGGTGATGCGGGCTCATTGGGCCTGACAGGGCGATCAGGGGTGCCGATTGGAGAGTGGCAGGGCGAGAAAGTGTGGCTGATCCGCGGTACGTATCCTCAGGATATGGGATCGCTACGCCAGTTGCTCGATCAAGATACGGGCCTGTTTCAACTTGCCGGACGCGGTATTCAGTTATCAGAATTCTATCGTTCACACCGTTGGTGTGGCTACTGTGGCCATGAAATGCACCCCAGCAAAACCGAATGGGCGTGTCTCTGCGGGCATTGCCGGCAGCGTTACTATCCGCAAATTGCACCTTGCATTATCGTGGCGATCCGCCGGGGTGAAGAGATTTTGCTGGCGCAGCATACGCGGCATCGTAACGGGATTTTCACGGTACTGGCTGGCTTTGTCGAGGTGGGCGAAACCCTTGAGCAAACGGTGGCACGTGAGGTGATGGAAGAAAGCAGCATCCGTGTGAAGAATCTGCGCTATGTCTCTTCTCAACCCTGGCCTTTCCCCCAGTCACTGATGATGGCGTTTATGGCCGACTATGCTGGCGGTGATATCAATATTGACCCTAAAGAACTGCTGTCTGCGGCATGGTATCGTTACGATGCGTTGCCGCAGTTACCTCCAGCAGGAACGGTGGCTCGCAGGCTGATTGAAGACACTGTCGCAATATGTCGCGCAGAAGCCGAATAATACTGTTTTTAATGTTTTTTTCTGATAAAGATTTTTTAGCGATATATTCTCCTGGTTCATTTTTTGAGTCAGGAGAGTTATTGCTTTATTTAAATAATATAAACAAACACGACTTTATATTTGCAGTGAATTCAAATATCATTCCATTCCATAAACTACGCCGCTTATCATAATAAAGAGTGGTTTCATTAAAAGTGCTTAAAAAGTGATATTCCACCCGTTAATTTTACTGGTGTTTTCTTCTATTCACATTTATTTAATTCGGTGCTGCTTTCCAGAAATGACTTTCTGGTTAACGATGACGCGATCACGTCCTCAGCTTAATGATGACGTCAGCGGCTGAGTCTTGTGCATGATGTTCCGTACGTTGTGAGTGAATACAATGTCTGAGACGAAAAAACAATGTTATCTGTGGGGAATCTGGTCTTGCTGGAGCATAAGTATACTTGCCTTTGCGCTATCAATAAGAACGACCTTATTAATTTCTCTGGGTGTTATGGTGTGCCTGATTATGCTGCTAGCTATCCCCTTTCTATACAATAAAAGGACGGTTAAAAACGTGTTTAATTTCAATCGCAAGGCAGAGCCTCAGTCAAGTGAGAATTTATCTTCACAGGTCAAGCTGGAACAAAATGTATCGCCCCTTGCTCCTTCGTATGATGACAGTAATACGAAAGAAACAGTGATCTCTATTGGTACTGTATTACGGGGTGAAATGACCAACGAAAACAATATTTCAATCAATGGTGTTGTTGAAGGGGACCTGACCAGCCAGAAAATGACGCAGATTGGTAAGGAAGGTCAGGTTGTCGGAACAGTAAAGTCCGTTAAGCTGGTGGTCAATGGTCTGCTGAAAGGAAGCTGTTATGCCAGGACGGTTGTTATTATGTCGCGTGGCAGGATTGAGGGTGAAGTGTTCGCCACCGAGTTCTCCATTGAGAAAGGTGGGGTATTTATAGGAAATTCTCATCAGATTGAAGAGCCACAGTTGCCGGTGGAGAAGAAAGAAAAAAAACGGATGGTCACTATGGGCGACAGTTCACCTTCTCTTATCGCTGTTGAAAACACGCAGGGAAAAATCGATAGTTCACCAGGAAAAAATGTGGCGGCTGGCAATTAAAAGTAAGGGAAAGCTGTTGTTATTTCGCTGAATTTCATCTTCCCCCTGTCGTTGTTCACGATGCATTCAGGGGCGGGTGTGCCTGGTTAGCTCAATTTTTCGAGTGGTCGATCATCGTCAATTCCAATAAATGTTACACTAGCAGCCTGTATGGTGAGAGAGTCTCGTGATGAGTGAACTGAAGAACGATCGATATCTGCGCGCATTGCTGCGCCAGCCAGTGGATGTTACCCCGGTATGGATGATGCGTCAGGCCGGACGTTATCTGCCGGAGTACAAAGCAACTCGCGCTGTAGCCGGTGACTTTATGTCGCTGTGTAAAAACGCGGAACTGGCCTGTGAAGTTACGCTGCAACCACTGCGGCGTTATGCGCTGGATGCGGCGATCCTGTTCTCCGATATCCTGACCATTCCCGATGCGATGGGACTGGGACTGTATTTTGAAGCAGGTGAAGGCCCACGTTTTTCCTCACCTGTCACCTGCCGCGCTGACGTTGAAAAATTGCCTGTTCCTGACCCGGAGCAGGAGCTGGGTTATGTGATGAATGCGGTACGTACCATCCGCAAAAACCTCAACGGTGACGTGCCGCTGATCGGGTTTTCTGGCAGTCCGTGGACGCTGGCAACCTATATGGTGGAAGGCGGCAGCAGCAAAGCGTTTACCAAACTGAAAAAGATGATGTACGCCGAGCCTAAAACGCTGCATCTGATGCTGGATAAGCTGGCCGACAGTGTCACGCTGTATCTCAATGCTCAGATCCGCGCAGGTGCCCAGTCAGTGATGATTTTTGACACCTGGGGCGGCGTATTGACCGGACGCGACTACCTGGAGTTTTCGCTCCACTACATGCACAAAATCGTTGATGGTTTGCTGCATGAAAATGAGGGGCGCCGTGTACCCGTTACCTTGTTTACTAAAGGTGGCGGGCAATGGCTGGAAGCGATGGCCGCAACAGGTTGTGATGCGCTGGGCCTTGACTGGACAACGGATATTGCCGACGCACGTCGCCGTGTGGGCCATAAGGTCGCGTTGCAGGGCAATATGGACCCATCGATGTTGTATGCCGCTCCTGAGCGTATTGAGCAGGAAGTGGCGGGCATTCTTGAGGGCTTTGGTCAGGGCGAAGGGCATGTGTTCAACCTTGGCCACGGTATTCATCAGGATGTACCACCAGAAAACGCCGGTGTGTTCGTCGAGGCAGTGCACAAGCTCTCACGTCCTTACCACCAGGAGTAATCAGTTAGGGGAAAATATGGATATTGCAGCATTACGTGACGAGCAGCGTCAGCGTGCAGCGGACGTGAGATGTCAGGATGACTTTGATGTAATGCCTCCCCGCCTGATTGGTGGCGCAGATGTGGGGTTTGAACAGAGTGGTGCGGTGACACGCGCCGCCCTGGTGATTCTGGAATATCCCTCACTTCAGGTTATTGAGCATCAGGTGGCGCGTGTTGCTACGACGATGCCCTATATTCCCGGTTTCCTGTCATTTCGTGAAACACCTGCTCTGCAAGCGGCGTGGAAACAACTGTCCAATCATCCCGACCTGTTATTCGTTGATGGACACGGAGTGGCTCATCCTCGTCGTCTTGGTGTGGCCAGCCACTTTGGCCTGCTGGTCGACGTCCCTACGATTGGCGTGGCGAAAAAACGCCTGTGTGGAAAATTCGCCCCGCCGGCAGCAGAACCGGGCAGTTGCCAGCCTCTGATGGACCACGATGAGTTGCTGGGCTTTGTGCTGCGCAGCAAGGCTCGCTGTAATCCTCTGTTTATCTCTCCCGGACACCGCGTAAGCCATGCAACTGCACTTGACTGGGTGCAGCGTTGTTTGCAGGGCTATCGTCTGCCTGAGCCTACGCGCTGGGCGGATGCTGTTGCCTCGCGCCGTACGGCTTTTACCGCGCTGTCCCGGGGTTAACCGTGCTGCCCTGTGGCTTTTCAGGTACACTGCGGCAAGTGCATTAATTCTGAGATCCCGATATGTTACGTAACCCGATTCATCTGCGGCTGGAAAAGCTGGAAAGCTGGCAGCACGTTACTTTTATGGCTTGTCTGTGTGAACGCATGGTGCCCAACTACCGTGCATTTTGCCAGCAAACCGGTTTTGGTGATGGCCAGCTTTACCGCCGTATTCTCGATCTTTTATGGGAAACCCTGGTGGTGAAAGACGCGAAAGTGAACTTTGACAGCCAGCTGGAAAAACTGGAAGAAGCGATCCCTTCAGCCGACGACTACGATCTGTATGGCGTTTACCCGGCAATTGATGCCTGTGTGGCGCTCAGCGAGTTGCTGCATTCTCGTTTGAGCGGTGAAACGCTGGTCCATGCTATTGCCGTGAGCGAGACGTCAATTACGACGGTGGCGATGCTGGAAATGACCCAGGCAGGTCGCGAAATGACCGAAGAAGAGCTGAAGGTGAATCCTGCCGTTGAAGAGGAATGGGACATCCAGTGGGAGATATTCCGCCTGCTCGCCGCCTGCGAGGACAGGGACCTGGAGCTGATAAAAGGGTTACGATCCGACCTGCGTGAATCCGGTATTAGTAACATCGGTATAAATTTTCAGCAGTAAGGCGACAAAACGTGACTTCAGGCCTGATTTGTAGCGCCTTTGGGCTTCACATTCGCCCCCAGTCTGGTCTACATTTGGGGGGCTGAAAAATGTGGCTATCGGTGCGTGTATGCAGGAGAGTGCCAGAATCTGGTTTTTCCCTCGCACTTGATGCTTAGCAAGCGATAAATACACTGTAAGGATAACTTATGAACAAGACTCAACTGATTGATGTAATTGCGGACAAAGCGGACCTGTCTAAGACCCAGGCTAAAGCTGCTCTGGAATCCACCCTGGCTGCGATTACTGAGTCTCTGAAAGACGGTGATGCTGTACAACTGGTTGGTTTTGGTACCTTTAAAGTTAACCACCGTGCTGAGCGTACTGGCCGCAACCCGCAGACTGGTAATGAGATCAAAATTGCCGCTGCAAACGTACCGGCATTTGTATCTGGTAAAGCACTGAAAGACGCTGTTAAGTAATCGTCTGACGGTGAAGAGTTTAAACAGGGGGGCGAATTCGCCCCTTTTGTTTATCTCTCTCCCTGCGTGGATCATTCCGTATCCTTTCACTGCCTGCTCCTCCTCCGCCATATCTCGACAAACCTCCGTTTACCCGCTAACGGTTTCTTCTGCTTTACCGCTGTTGTGATACTCTTTTCGCATGAAACTGACTTCTGTAGTCCAACGACTCTCTCTTGGCATGCTAATTCTGTTAGCAGGCTGTAGTTCGCATTCTGATCTGCCGGACTTTACCGCCAGCGGCTATCTTGCCGATCGGGGTACGGTGCGCATCTGGCGTAAGAACCAGCACGAGCAGGTTTCACATCTGATGACGGTATATACCCCGTTTAATGGTGCCGCTACGGAAACCAGCGACTATCTCTGGCAGCAGGGCAAGCTGGTTTCGGTAGAACGTCATGTTATCGGTGATAAGCCTGACGATGTGACGCTGCGCTTTGACCAGGACGGCAGCCTGAGCTTTATGCAACGCCAGTTGTCCGGGCGGCGCGAAGCCCTCTCTGCGGATGAGATTGCGCTGTATCAGTTTGATGCCCAGCGGATGCTAAAAATCAGTGATGATTTGCTCTCAGGGAATGTATTGCTCAGGCAGGGTAGCTGGCAACAGGATGGCACAATCACCACCTGTCAGGGGAAAACAGTGCGACCTGAGCTGGATCAGACTGAGCTGGGTCGTATCGCTCGTCAGCAGCGAGACACGTCCGGCCCTGTGAGTATCGCCTGGCTGGAGGCTCCGGCAGGCACGCAACTGCTGTTGGTGTCTGCCAGTGACTTCTGCAAGACGGAACCGAAAGAAGAGGGATTTTAAGCATAAAAAAAGGCGATCGTTGATCGCCTTGATGCTGAATCGGTCAAAGCGGATCGACGATCCGCTTTGATGCGTTATTTACGGTCTATCGCGCGGTAACCGATATCTTTACGGCAGAAGCTCCCTTTCCATGAGATCGGTTTGGCAAGCTCATAAGCACGTTTCTGTGCAGCAGCAACGTCTTCGCCCAACGCAGTAACGCAGAGAACGCGGCCACCACTGGTCACGACCAGCTCGTCCTGCAGTGTTGTGCCAGCATGGAACACTTTGCCATCCGCCACTTCTTCCAGAGGCAGGCCATGGATCTGCTCACCGTTAACGTAATCTCCCGGGTAGCCGCCAGCGGCCAGCACCACACCCAGTGATGGACGGGGATCCCAGACTGAATCTTTTTCATTCAGTTTGCCATCAACGGCCGCCAGGCAAAGATCGACCAGATCGGATTGCAGACGCAGCATGATCGGTTGAGTTTCTGGATCGCCAAAGCGGCAGTTGAATTCGATCACTTTCGGCTGACCACTTTTATCGATCATCAGGCCTGCATACAGGAAGCCGGTATAAACATTCCCTTCACCCGCCATTCCGCGTACGGTTGGCCAGATCACTTCGTCCATCACACGCTGGTGGATTTCATCTGTGACCACGGGGGCTGGAGAGTAAGCGCCCATGCCACCGGTATTCGGCCCGGTATCACCATCACCAACGCGTTTATGATCCTGGCTGGTGGCCATTGGCAGCACGTTCTCGCCATCGACCATCACGATAAAGCTGGCTTCTTCGCCGTCGAGGAACTCTTCCACCACAATACGGTGACCCGCATCGCCAAAAGCGTTGCCTGCCAGCATATCCTGAATGGCGTCTTCGGCTTCCTGCAACGTCATGGCCACAATCACACCTTTACCTGCCGCCAGACCATCGGCCTTGATGACAATCGGTGCGCCTTTCAGACGAACGTAAGCCAGAGCAGGCTCCACCTCGGTAAAGTTCTGGTATTCGCCGGTTGGGATCTTGTGGCGTGCCAGGAAGTCCTTCGTGAACGCTTTAGATCCTTCCAGCTGTGCAGCGGCCTGGGTTGGGCCAAAGATCTTCAGGCCGGCTGCGCGAAACGCATCTACTACGCCGATGACCAGCGGTGCTTCCGGGCCAACGATAGTCAGATCGATCTTCTCATCGCGGGCAAAAGCCAGCAGGGCAGGAATATCTGTCGGGCTGATCGCCACGTTTTGTAACGCAGGCTCCAGCGCGGTGCCCGCATTACCAGGAGCAACAAAAACGGTATCAGCCAGTGGAGACTGAGCGGCTTTCCAGGCCAGCGCATGTTCGCGGCCGCCATTACCAATCACTAAAATTTTCATCTGAAGCTCCGTAATTAATGGCGGAAGTGGCGCATGTCGGTGAAGATCATCGCAATGCCGTGTTCGTCAGCGGCAGCGATCACTTCATCATCACGAATCGATCCACCCGGTTGGATCACGCAGGTGATGCCAACCGCAGCAGCGGCATCGATCCCATCGCGGAACGGGAAGAATGCATCGGAGGCCATAGACGAGCCGTTGACTTCCAGACCTTCATCGGCGGCTTTGATACCGGCAATTTTGGCGGAGTAAACGCGGCTCATCTGGCCAGCGCCTATGCCGATCGTCATATTGTCACGTGCATAGACGATGGCGTTGGACTTGACGAACTTCGCCACTTTCCAGCAGAACAGCGCATCACGCAGTTCCTGCTCGGTAGGCTGACGCTGGCTAACCACGCGCAGCTGGCTTTCGTTTACCATTCCGAGGTCACGATCCTGTACTAACAAGCCACCGTTAACACGTTTGAAGTCCAGACCGGCCTGACGCTGCTGCCACTGGCCGCACGTCAGTACACGCACGTTCTGTTTCGCGGCAGTCACTTTCAGTGCGGCTTCAGTCGCAGAAGGGGCGATAATCACTTCAACGAACTGGCGGCTGATAATGGCCTGCGCAGTGGTTTCGTCCAGCTCGCGGTTGAAAGCAATAATGCCGCCGAAAGCAGACGTCGGGTCAGTTTTGTAGGCGCGCTCGTAGGCATCAAGAATTGAACCGCCAACTGCTACGCCACAGGGGTTAGCATGCTTGACGATGACGCAGGCTGGCTGGTCAAACTCTTTCACACACTCCAGCGCCGCATCGGTATCGGCGATGTTGTTATAAGAGAGTGCCTTGCCCTGGACCTGCTGTGCTGTTGCGACAGAAGCCTCGCTAACATTCTCTTCTATATAGAAGGCAGCATCCTGATGGCTGTTCTCACCGTAACGCATATCCTGCTTCTTAATGAAGTTCAGATTAAGAGTCCGAGGGAAGCGACCGGAAGGTTCAGTGGAGTCACCGTGATAAGCAGGAACCAGGCTACCGAAGTAGTTGGCGATCATGCTGTCATAGGCGGCGGTGTGTTCGAAGGCTTTAATCGCCAGATCGAAACGTGTGGACAGCGTCAGGGAGTTATCGTTGGCATCCAGTTCGGCAACGATGGCCTGATAGTCACTGCTCTTGACCACAATCGCCACGTCTTTGTGGTTCTTGGCGGCGGAGCGCACCATGGTTGGGCCACCGATATCGATGTTCTCAACCGCATCTTCCAGCGAACAACCTTCACGGGCAACGGTTTCGGCAAATGGATAGAGGTTAACGACGACCATATCAATCGGTGAGATGCTGTGTTCAGCCATGATGGCATCATCCTGACCGCGGCGTCCTAAAATGCCACCATGCACTTTCGGGTGCAGCGTTTTGACGCGTCCATCCATCATTTCCGGGAAACCGGTGTAGTCAGACACTTCAGTAACAGGCAGGCCGGCATCTGCCAGCATGCGTGCAGTGCCGCCAGTGGAGAGCAGCTCGACGCCACGTTGAGAAAGCGCCTGAGCGAATTCGAGGATACCGGCTTTATCAGACACGCTGAGCAGCGCGCGGCGTATAGGACGACGTTGTTGCATGATTTATCCCTTGGCTTTGGATCGCATATAAAGAGCGTTATATGAAGCTTAGACTTTCTCTTTCTTCTATATAGGAAGAAAACAGAGAGTAAGGTTCATGTAACGCCCCTGAAGGGGCTTCCGTTACGCGCGGGCATTGTAGCGAAAACGATTGCGCGATGCTCGTCAAAATTGTGGTCATACGACGAATGTGGATAAGTTTGTGCATAAGCGGGTATAAGCAGGGGTTTTGCTGGGGATTGCAGCAAACAGTCAAATTATCGCAAATTAGCCCTTGTCACCCGTCGAGAACTGCCTATAATGCGCAACCACTGAGACGGCACAACGGCTTACGGCCAGCGGCTCAGGAGGTTCAGGAAGCATCTGAACCGCCGGAAAAAACTTCTCAAAAAGAAGTTGACTCCGAAGGAGGAAAGCGTAATATACGCCACCTCGCAACAGGAAGCTTCGGCACTGATTGCACCGCTCTTTAACAATTTATCAGACAATCTGTGTGGGCACTCGCAGGATTGATATCAGTCACCTCCGGGTGACAAAAAATATCAAGTCTTAAGAGTGAACACATAATGAAATTCATTATGACGTTTTACACTTGAGCATCGCTGCACTTGTTGCAGCAAATCGAACTTTTAATTGAAGAGTTTGATCATGGCTCAGATTGAACGCTGGCGGCAGGCCTAACACATGCAAGTCGAACGGTAGCACAGAGGAGCTTGCTCCTTGGGTGACGAGTGGCGGACGGGTGAGTAATGCCTGGGAAACTGCCCGATGGAGGGGGATAACTACTGGAAACGGTA
>NZ_VRKO01000018.1 GCF_012271765.1 Erwinia rhapontici
TCTCCTCCGCTATGCCGTTTATAACTGTTACCCATGTGGTCAGTCTAAAGTGTTACCCATGTGGTCGGTCTGTACCCATGCCCGACCCCTACGAAACAATTCGGTCCACATGTCCCATCCACAGCTGAACACTTCATTCATCTCGTAGAGATGAGGCATGCCATCCGTTTTACGCAGGCTTTTCAGGGGCAGCTTTTCTCCGTTTCAGCTTCAGCTCGCTGATCAGCACGCCCAGTACGATCAGTGCCCCGCCCAGCAGGGCGATACCCGGCAATCGCTCCCCGGCAATACGCCCGACAATCCCGGCCCAAACCGGCTCACCCGCATAGATGACCGTGGCTCGCGTGGGCGACACGCTGCGCTGTGCCCAGTTCATGGTCACCTGGATCAGTGCGCTGGCGATGCCCAGCCCGATGGCGCTGTAGAGCAGATAAGGACTGAACGGCGGCACCGACTCGCCATTCGGGACCATCATTACGAAGCCAAAAAGAGAAGCCGCCGCCAGTTGGATCACGGTGACGCGCTGCACATTGACTTTTCCTGCACTGGCGCTGATCAGGATGATCTCCGCCGCGATAGCCAGCGTGCTCAACAACGTGGCAATCTCTCCGGCGTTGAACGCCATCTCACCGCTTTCCGGCCCCGCCAACAGCAGCAGACCGCCAAAAGCCAGCACGATACCCACCCACGACATCAGCCCGGGCATTCGGCCAAGAAAAACCCACTGTAACAGCGGCACCAGCGGCACATAGAGCGCCGTGATAAACGCCGATTTGCTGCTGGTAATCGTCTGCATGCCGTAGGTTTGCAAACCATAGCCAAGGCCAATCGCCAGACCAATCAGCGCCCCCGCTTTCACCTCATACCAGGTGACACCCCGCAGAACCCGCCATGAAATCAGCCCGAGCAACACGGCCGCTGTAGCAAAGCGCACGCCGATAAAAAAGAAGGGGCCGCTGACCGTCATGGCATGATGCACGGCGAGGAAGGTGCCGCCCCAGACCATCGTGATCAGGATCAGCACCCCTTCCTGGGGGTTCACTGCAAATTTATAACGTGATAAAAAACCGGACATTGGCGCACTCTGCTGGAAATTTGGCGTCAGTGTGCTGCGTTCGCTGCGGGGGGTCAAGCGTTGAAAATGGGGGGATGTTTATGCCGCCGGAGAACCCGGCGGCGGGCGGCATGGCTGCTTAGTTACCGTCATCGGTCTTACTTTTGCTCCCGCGACTGTTGCGGCCACCTTTTTCTCCTGCCAGAGAGGCGCGCTGAGGATCGTTCTTAAAATTCCCCCCGCTGACCTTGCCGCCTTTACGCCCGGCTTCTGATGCTCTTTGACGGTCTTCAGCGAAATTTCCAGATCCACCACGATGTTCTGCCATTTCTTACCTCCGAATAGTTAAGACATCATACTGCATTGTGCCCGTGCTCAGCTGGCGTTTCCCGGCAACAATGGCGGCAAACGCTGGCCTGCCGCGTTGTTAAGCATAGTGTATTCAACTAAGGATGCATCGCTGACTCGACATTTCCTGTGCCAGATAGCCCCGAATGCACTGATTTATCCCCTTAATTTTTATTAATGCATTGTGGCAAAAAATGTGAACGCGCTGTTTTTTTAAGCAAACATTGATTGCACCACGAGCAGGCAACGCGCACTCTTCTATACTGACGAATCAGGCATTGAACGGACAACATCAACCACAGGAGAGCGTTATGGCAACACAACAATCGAAAGCGCATCACGTTGGCGAATGGGCAAGTCTGCGCGGAACGTCACCCGAAATCGCCGAAGCTATCTTTGAGGTCGCGAATTACGATGAGCGTCTGGCCGAAGCTATCTGGCAGCAACAGGGTAGCGATGAGGTCCTGCTGCGCGCCTTTGATAAGACCGGTGCAGATGTGCTCACCTGGGATAATAAGGTGGTTGAGCGCAGGAACGTCTGATACCCCATCGGCGGGTATCTGCGCCCGCCGTTTCAACGCTTACATTTTGCAACTGAGACTCCTCTGAGAACCCACCAACCTGCCGTCATGTCGTCTACGCTTAATGCTGGGTTGACATACTGACAGCCAGAACCCGGCTGATTACTGACACTATCCAAAGGAGGCGTAATGCCGTACCAGACGATTAATCCCGCAAGTAATAAGCTGATCAAGTCCTGGCCTGACCATAGCGACAGCCAGATTGAACAGGCGCTGGCCACCGCCGATGCGCTGTATCACTCTGACTGGTCCAAAGGCGATCTCCAGCCCCGAGTGCAGGTGCTGAAAAAACTGGCAGATTTGATTGATAGCCGTGTTGACGAACTGGCCGAAGCGGCCAGTATTGAGATGGGAAAACTGATTGAGCAAAGTCGCGGTGAAGTGCAACTCTGTGCACAGATTGCCCGCTACTATGCCGAGAATGCCGGGCGTTTTCTTGCGCCAACGCCCTACCCCAGTGAACTTGGCGAGGCCTGGGTAGAGAACCATCCGATTGGCGTTCTGGTGGCCGTTGAGCCCTGGAACTTCCCGTTTTATCAGCTAATGCGTGTGCTGGCGCCTAACCTCGCTGCCGGAAACCCGGTACTGGCAAAACATGCGCAAAATGTTCCGCACTGTGCCGTGTTATTCGAGGCTCTGGTGACCGAAGCCGGTGCGCCAGCGGGAGCGTGGACCAATATCTTCGCCAGTAACGATCAGGTGGCAGCGCTGATCGCTGATGACCGTGTGCAGGGTGCCGCTCTCACCGGTTCCGAGCGTGCCGGCAGCGCAGTGGCACAGCAGGCGGGGAAATATCTGAAAAAGACCACGCTCGAACTGGGCGGCAACGATGTGTTTGTGGTACTGGACGACAGCGACCTGGAGAAAGCCGTGAAGGCCGGTGTTGGTGCCCGCCTGAGCAACTGCGGCCAGGTGTGTACCGCCGCCAAACGCTTCCTGGTGCATGAGAAGGTGGCCGATCGCTTCCTGGAAAAAATGACCGAGGCATTTAAGGCGGTGAAAATTGGCGATCCACTTGATGCCAGCACCACTCTCGGCCCACTCTCCTCCGCTGAGGCACGCGATCGTCTGCATAAGCAGGTTCAGCAGGCGAAAGAGAAAGGCGCTAACGTGCTGCTCGGTGGTGCGCCCGTACCGGGTGACGGCTGTTTCTATCAGCCCACCATCCTGACCGGCATCACACGCGACAATCCGGCGTACTTTGAAGAGTTCTTCGGACCGGTGGCTCAGATCTATGTGGTGAAAAATGACGATGACGTGGTGAAACTGGCCAATGATTCGCACTACGGACTGGGTGGCGCCGTGTTCACGAAAGATATCGCCCGTGGCAAAGCACTGGCTTCGCGGATTGAAACCGGGATGGTGTACATCAACTCGTCGAGCAATACCGCGGCAGAACTGCCCTTCGGGGGCGTGAAACGGTCAGGATATGGTCGTGAACTTTCCGACCTCGGCATTAAAGAGTTTGTGAACCAGAAACTGGTGGTGATCAGTAAGGATTAAGGATGTGTCGGGAGTCGTCTTCTTTAGCCGCTCCCGCTCATCAAAATATCGCCATTAAAAAAGGGGCGACCTGTTAACCAGGTCGCCCCTTTTCATCTCTGAACGTGGGGAGACGTCAATGCCTCCCCCCAGATCAGTTAGCTGCAGGTTTCGCGTCTGGCGCGCTTTCTGCTTTTGCTTTGTCCGCTTTCGCTTTATCCGCTGCGGCTTTATCGGCAGCCGCTTTGTCTGCGGAGGCTTTGTCTGCTGCCGCTTTATCTTTTGCGGCCTGTTCAGCGGCGGCCTTATCTGCAGCGGCTTTCTCTTTCGCTGCTTTATCTGCAGCGGCTTTATCAGCAGCCGCTTTCTCCGCAGAGGCTTTGGCCTGAGCCGCTTTATCCGCTGCGGCCTGGTCTGCGGCCGCTTTGTCCGCCAGTGTCTTATTGACGACGGCTTTTTCGTCAGCCGGTTTGGTCGCCGGGGTAGCTGGCGCAGCAGCCGGTGCCTGTTCAGCCACCTGTAACGGCGTTCCCTGCAACGACTTGTTCAGAACCTGAGTGAACTGATCCCATGAACAGAAACCGTTAGCATCGGTCGGACAACCAGCCATTTGCAGAGTGACACGCTTCGGTGGGTTATCCAGGGACAGAGCTTCCGCATCACGCAGCTGGCTGGACGTCTGGTAGACGTATTCCACCTTCACCAACTCACGGTCATTTTTCTTATCATGCCAGCGCTGGAACTGCACCATACCGCCAATCGGCGTTTGCTCGTTTTGTCCTGGCAGATCATAAGGTTTGAAATCAAGGGCTGTCAGCAGTGACGCGATATTCGAATCATGGCCAACCATTAAGGTTACTTTAGGCGCAGTGGCTTGATCCTGATCGACCAGCAAGCTGCGGATGTAGTCCACCAGCGGGGCAGCCACTTCACGTGCGACAATCGGAGAGGTGAACAGCGTGTCCTGATAACCATTTTTGATCGCCGCCAGTTCTTTCCACTGCTCAGGCGTTTTGATCTGCCCCCAGGCGACCTGCTCCATCGGGAAGCCTTCGTAATATTGTAGGGTGAAGGCATCAACCAGTGAGTTCCCCACCTTCAGCGGGCCAGACACATTCGGTTCTTTACCGTTATCGGCACTGAATTTGTTCTGGTTATCGCTGGAAAGATCACACTGCTTTTTACCGTCACAGGCAGGTGAATTTTTATAGTCGATGATTTTTTCCAGACGCTGGAAAGCGGGTTTCAATGCCAGCTTCTCGCCTTCGCCGTTAATCGCGGTCAGCGCCTGTTTGTTAAAATCTTCACTGCCGTTGGTGATCACCGGATTAAACACCGGGTCCATCGATCCCATCTCATCCTGATGAGAAACGGCAACATCACAGCCAGGGAAAGCCCCCGCCACGAAGAACTGGGCGGTAGCAACGGTGCGTTGCAGGCTGTTTGCATAAGCATAGACGTCATCAGGTGCCGGACACTCACCGTCTTTTACCAAGCCCTGCTGTGCCAGCCATTCACGGGTATAGCGCCCCATATACACTTCCAGCACGCCGCCTTTGGTGGTCAGCTGTCCACCCGCTACATCCCACTTCGGCCAGGCTTTTTTTGTCGCCTGTGCCAGTACGCTGCCGTTATCCGCTAAGGGAGCACGCAGATTGTGGCGGCTCATCATCAGCACTTGTTCCAGCTGGTAATCACTATCAGCAGCCCAGGCAGGAACCCCGGAAAGTGCGGAGCAAACGGCTAACGCACAAAGACTATACTTGTTGATCATGTGTGTATTCCATTGATTCAAAGGGGTAAACTGGCTGGCTGGCCTAACATGCAGCGCAGAAATAAATCAGCGCATCGGCACTGACTCACCACAACCGCTCTCCAGAGTACAAGCCAGATGCTCATAGAAAGATGAATAGTGAGAATATAGCAGACTCTGCACCCGGCGGTTTAGTGGCTTCAGGAGTTTGAAAAGAAACAAGATGTTTTTAGGAATGATCTAATCGCCCACCCGTGAAGAAAATAACAGGAAGCCGGGGAAAACAGAAGGGTGTTCGTCCCGGTTACGCCCTGTTTCTTATGGCTCAGAGGTATTCCACCGTAAACAGTACCTGAGTCTGAAAGCTGCCGCTGCTCACCACCGCTGCACGTCCTTTCAGTACCGAGGAAAAACGGAGCTGATTATCGCCATTATTAATGCGCTGCCATGCAACAGGCTGGTTATTGAATACCTGCTGCCCGAAGCGGTCACGAACGGCAATACCCACGGTAGTGTTACCCTGCCCGACCGAAAATAAACCATCAGGAAACGCCGTACCCTGGAAAGTCACGCGTACCCGATTTTTCAGCGAGGTACTGCAGCGCAGCAGATCCAGCGAAAAGTCCACCGCTGCGGACTCATGCCCGTTCTGCAGCGCAGAAGCACTGACATCACCAAAGTTGACCTGGATATTATCGGCCCCCGGAGAGATAGAGCATGGGGCATCCACCACCACGCCAGAAATATTAATTTTTCCATAGCCGTTATCCGCGCCTTCACAGCTAAAAGCAACCGCCAGGCACAACCACGCTGACCCGTATCGTGTCATGATCGTTCCCCTTCTGATAATGAGGAATAAAATAACCAGTGATAAAGTTCCAGATTTTTTTGCATCCCCAGTTTCAACATCACCGAACGTTTGTAAGTACTGATGGTTTTAGGATGTAAAGCCATGCTGGCTGCAATCTGGCGCGGTGTTAAGCTGCTGCGCAAATGTGCAATGAGCATTTTCTCGCGTGGCGTAAGGACATCTTCTTTGACCGCCCGCGGGTCGATAAGGGTAATCAGCCGATTTTTATCCGGTATCAGTTGCTTAAACACCTTGCCCAGTTGTTCCAGTGACTGCCTGGGGTGAAGATGCCGTGTGGGGTAACGTTGCAGGCCTGGCGGTAATCCTCTGCAGCTTTCTTCAAACGAATGATGAACCACGACTAGCTGGCTTTCTGCTGTCATCATCCGCCCGAACTGCAGCGAGGCACAGAGTGAAACGGCATCCAGTCCCGTCAGTAACAGGTCCACTTTTTTGACCGGCCTGGTCGATAGCCTCCTGACAGTATGCGGATACTGAGACTGTAGAAAGCGCAGAACCCCCTCGACAAAGAAACGGTCATGATCGAACATTACCAGCGTTAAACAGCGTGGATCGGACATCTTTTCTCCTTGACCCGAATAGCAACTGGCTTTATTGCAGACTCATTACCAATACCGCCGTGGCGTTGAATGGCCCGGTAGCCACCGCCGCATTGGAGGATCTGAGCAGCACGAAGCTGAAATCATCGCCGCCCACACCATGGGTAATCCGGCTACTGATGCTGTCGAACGGACGGACCAGTTTGCCCTGATGGTAAATCTGTACCGCCAGGTCAGGATTGGTGGTTTTAATCGCGTTGCCCGAGAAGCTGCTGACATCCGCTGATAGCGTCATTTTTATCGGCCAGCTACTGGTATCTTTACACTGATAGGGAATGTGCACTTCACGGCGGAACGGCGACAGGGTCGCGCTCTGGCTTAACTGATTACGCGCGATATAGCCAAAACTCACATCAATATCCTGCCCGTTGTTGATCGCACAGGTACCGGAGGTGTAGTAAGCATCATTGGCAGCAATCACCCGCCAGTTAGCGGTAAACACGCCGCCGGCGGGCGCGCTCCATTTATACATCTGCATACTGGCCACAACGGTACCGGCCTTGATATACACGCCGCGCCCTGGATTATCTTTCAACTGATAGAACGCTTTAACCTGCAGATCATGCCAGTTACCATCGCGCAGCTCATAAATCGTCAGCGCTGAGGTTATCGGGTTGAGATAGCGCTTACCGTTAATCTCCAGACCGCTGTTGAAAGAGGCATCCAGCGAGGTTTGATAGGTCCCGGCATTGATGCGCATATAGTCGACGTAGCGGGCAGGGATGGTGTTTTGACAGGTAAAGTATTGGGACAGATCGAACACCACTACGTCACCGATCATAATTTCCGGCGACAGGTTAACGGTGACATCAATATTGCGCTGTCCGACAGCATCAAACGCTTTACCATCGCGTTTATCAATGCAGGAGAAGGCCAGCGCCTTTAGCGGCAGCAGCATTACGATCAGCCAGAGCATCAAACGTTTCATGCTTGTGTGATGACCTTACAGGTCATCCCATGGCAGCGGAATATCAGGCTGGATCGGCCACCAAAATCATTGACGTATTGGAGTACCGGCGCGTCCCCCAACGCAGCGGGGCTGACATTCAGCTCCACGTCAGCACGCGGGGCAACCATCACCGGGGTGAAGTCCTTAAGAGGCTCCTCTCCCTTGCCGTGGCTGGCTTCAATAATCGTGATGTAGTAACCCGTGGGATTGTGCAAACGGTAGCGCCCTCCTTTGCGGACCAGCTGCACCTGCTGTTGAATCGGTGAGGCATATTGCGCGGACGAAATCTGCAGCGCCTCCGGGCGATAGAATAATTTTATTTTCGTCTGCAACGCGATTTGCAGCGTATTTGGCTGATCGGAGCGCGGTGGAATTTCGCGCAGGTTAAAATAAAATAACGTTTCTTTATCCTGGGAAAGTAAATTCACCGAAGAAAGCGACTGTATCTTTATCTGGCTTTTATCACCGGCCTCTATGCGCTGTACTGGCGGCAGTACCGTTAACGGTGAATTCACTTTTTCACCTTGTTCATTCTCAATCCAGCCCTGAGCAAGATAAGGAAGCCGGGGATTTTCATTGGCAATGGTCAGGCTGACCGACGGGTTTCCTGCATCCAAAATAATACGGGTACGATCGAGAGAAAGAGCCGCCTGCGACCAGGATGAAAAAAAGACTATACCGGCGGCAAGGGTATTCAGCACCCCCGTGCTTGTTGACTGTTTCATTACATTTATTCCTTGATTTGATTCTGGGGCTTACCCGACATCGCGTGGTCGCCGATACACGGCAGTAGAAGATTATCCAGCCTGTCTTTATTCAATAGCGGCAGCGTAATCTGGCACTGTTGTCTGCCATCCCAGGAGACGCTCAAATGTTCTCCTGACTGCATGCCACTGAGATAAACGCTGCCGCCATACGCCACCAACCCCACCGCCTGCTGACGTGCATTCATCACCTGTGCTCCGAACGGCGGGGATGTCCCCTCTTCAAGACGGATAACGGCCATCGCTTTCAATCCCGCCAGTACCGGAAAATGACGATAACCAATCGCCCCTTCGGTGAGCGTGGCGTGCACAATGGATGAGGTAACTTCGGCGTTTTCCGGCAGTTTATTAATATCAATGCCCACCTGATTTCGGTAATAGCTGCTGATATCGGAAATCACTAATTTCCCGCGACTATTGCTGTAAACAATTCCGCCGTTGGCCCGCACTGGAATATTGGCAACACCGTCGGTATCCAGTAATAAACGCGTTCCCCCAGGAGAGTTCTGACGGTGCGCCGCTACCCCTTTTGCTGTCGCGGTTATTCCACCTTTCAACGAGGCGCCAAAGGCCTGAAAATTATCTTGCTGCACATTGACGCTTCCGGTCAGCTGTGCACTACTGCCATCATGCAGATAATATCCGGACAGGGTATTACTGCTATTGGTGGTTCCGGCACTGAGACTGTAACTGTCGTTATTATTTATCTGGTTGTAATAATTAACCTGCTGGCTGTTATTATTGCGCCCACTCGAACCGCTATAGCTGAGAGTGCCCTGATGACCAATAGGTAATGATAAAGAGAGATAAAGCCCTTTATCACTCAGTTGGTTATAACGGTTCTGCCAGGCAGAGAATGAAAGGCTGGCATTTTTCCACTGCAGAATGTCGAAGTAGCGCGACAATGCCAGGCTATAGCGTTCGCTTTCCGGCCTGTCCCAATAGGTTTGACGGTTGTAACTGAGCTGTGCGCTGGTTCCCAGTGCCCGCAAATCCTGAGCCAGCGTGACGGTGTACATTTCACGGCTGTTGCTTTGCCCGTTACCGTGACGTTCGGCATCGAGAAATGCATCCATCGTCATAAACTCGCGTTCAGAAAAGCGATAGCCGGCAAAGGTGACCTGACTGCCATAATCGTCAAAGCGTTTGGAATAGCTCAGTCGGTATGAATTCCCCTGACGGGTATCTCCCCACGGAAGTCGGGCCACCGAATGAGTCACGTCAAAAGACATGGCACCGAACACCAGCAGATCGCGACCAATCCCGCTGGCAAGCGCCTGATAGTGCTCACTGCCGATCGCTCCGCCATACAGCGACCAGCCGTTATTCACTCCCCAGGAGAATTCGCCGCTGGCAAACTGCGGCCCACTCATACTGTGCTGCCCGTTTATCGGCTGCCCCAGCGCCATTTTGTAACGCAACTGTCCGGGACGCGTCAGATAGGGGATCGTCGCGGTGTTAAGGGTGAAAGTCTGAACCGACCCATCCTCTTCTTCGATACGAACCTGTAATTCCCCCAGCACTGAATCATCAATATCCTGGATGCGGAACGGCCCTGCGGCCACCTGAGTCTGATAAAGGACACGTCCCTGATGCATCACGACGACTCTGGCGTGGGTACGCGCCACACCGGTAATTTCCGGTGCGTAGCCACGGAGGTTGGGAGGTAACATATTGTCATCGGTGATCAGGCTGACACCAGCAAAGCGGAAGCTGTCGAAAATATCAGAGACCAGATAGTCCTCACCGACTACCAGCCTGGCTCCGCTTTCCGGCAGCGCGCGTGAGGCAGAGTAACGCGTCCAGTCGAAGGTATTGCGCGTAATACCATTGAGTGTGTCGCGACGCCCCTGCCAGTCTGCACGTAGCCGCCAGGGACCGAGGTTGGCACCGGCGACGCCTGTTCCGGCGGTGGTTCGCTGCTCACCGGCATGAGGGGTAAAACGGACCTGGCTATTCAGGTTGTAATCAAACAGCACGCCAGGGATCCCCTCATCCCAACGCGAGGGAGGATCCCAGTTGGCGGACTGATAGTTGAGGAATGCCTGTGGCACACTAATCGCCAGCGTTGTGGTGGAAAGATCGCCCCTTGCCTGCATTCCTTTCAGGCTGCGAATATCGAGGCACTGCCCCTCATGCCACCACTTCAACGTACTGACAGATTCGGATCGCAGCCCCAGCTCGCTGACGAGTTGCGCATCAAGGCACGGCAGGCTCGTCTCAGGATGGTCTTCCGCTAAATAAAAATTGATGGCGCGTTCTGCCAGCGGATCGTTATTCAGACGGATATTCATGGGGTAACGACCCGGCATGATGTAGCCCTTATGGGTAAAATTCGATACATCAATATTCTGACGGTCTTCCACATCAAACAGATCGGTATTGAACTGAATATCATCAGCATGAACACGACCACCCCATACCGCCAACCCCAGAAAAATGGAAATAGACAATATCCCTGGAAATTTTATTTTTAATGTTACTTTTTCCATAATTAAGCAGGCGGAGGATCCGTTTTCGTCTGATAAACAAATAAATAGCGCCCGGGATCCCGGACGCCATGTTCATCCGGCAAAAAGGATATCAGGGATAAGCCAGGGTGAAATTTGTGACCGCGGTGAATGCACCCGTGCCTACAGCAACAGGTTCATCGGTTGTACCATCACCTTTCAGTGCTGCGGTGAATTGCAGAGTGTTCGCACCACCATTAATATTCTGTGCTGTAGTTGCTGTACCCAGCTCGATTTTCTTGCCGCTACCATCGCGCAAAAGAATACTGGCACCGCTTGCTTCTCCGGTAATACCCAGTCGGCCATCCACACCGGATTTACCGGTAAAGGTCGCGGTTACCGTTTTTTTCGTGCTGTTATCGCAGTTCTGTAAATCAATGGTAAAAGGGATCGCAGTCTGCTCTCCGCCGTTAGCCAGCAATGTATTCGACACCTGCCCCAGAGGGATTTTCTGGTCGTCAACATTGGGTGCAATTGAGCAAGGTGCATTGACGATTGAACCGTAAAAAGTAATTTTACCACTTCCTTCATCGGCGGCATTAACTGCACCTGACACTGCGATAGTGAAAAGTGAAATAGCAGCGATTTTTTTAATTTCCATTTAGATATCCTTGAGTTTTATCTGTCTTGCAGAATGATCCATCCTCACAAAAGCTCCGGCTTTAGTTTACTTAAATGACAGCCAGACTCATCTCGGGTATTCCGTTGTGAAGTGCCGCAATACTAATCCGATCTTTCATCAAGTCACTGTCCATTTTTGTTGTTAATTTAAAAACCTTAAAAAACATAAAGTTAAATATATTATTAACATTGTGATAGCATTTTTAAGTGGAGCGATATATTCAACAACAACTAAATACATGTAAAACAAGGTGTTTATTATCCAGCTATCGAATCCATAGAGAAAAACGCAAAGCAAAATATCTTAGTTGGTTGACACAATCACCTGTGGCAAATAAGATAATTCTTACCAATTTTAAAATAAGAAAATAAGATATTTACGTATGCCTTTTGTTAGTAGGAAGAAGTTAGCGCTGGAAGTTAAGCTAAAAAGTATGTCCAGGGAATTCAGGGAGAGGAGTAAGATTGATGATGCCATTCAATGCCACTATGATCTTTTACTTAAACAGTACTTAACTAATCCGCTCTATTTCAAGACTCTGTTCAAGGCAAACAGATTTATTGTCGGCTCAGCCATATTAGGTATTTACTACACACGTTCAGGTAGTACGTTTAAAGACATTAAACGATTTTGTATTGGAAATGACCTGTTTAGCAGTAATTCACTGGATTCTTTTTTGCTTTTTTTGCGCGTGGGGGGAAGACTGGAGGTTTATCGCGATGCAAAAGATAAACGTAAGCTCAACTATAAACCGACAACGAAAGCGCTGGCAGAAACCCGGCGCATGATTAACACGATGCTGATTCCTTGTGCCATGTTGATAGATGATTTTGATTTGAACTTTTATCAAAAACATCCAAATTTTGTGCCGGAATTCTTCCGCACTTACTCAGAGATCACCCTGAATCGGTTATTTCTGCATGATTTGGTGCCAGGCAGCGGCGAGTTTTTGAGTCGGGATGGCGGTCATATGATTATGTTTAATATCTATCTTGAGAGCATCAAACAGAAATCACCGATCATTCATTACAATATTCTCAAAGCCGCTTTTTTCTGTGGCGTCTCAAGGTCACATATTCGGCGCTGCCTACAGGCAGCAGAGCAGGTCAATCTGCTGAAGATACAGGACGAGTCACAGCAACTCGCACTTTCTCAGGAATTTATTGATATGGTAAAAGATTATTTTTGTATTTATCTGGCGACTGTTGAACACGGGTTATCTGGGATGCGATAAAACGAAAAACCCCGCGCTGTTGCCAGCACGGGGTCAGAATGGATGGTGGAAGCGTAGAGATTCGAACTCTAGAACGGTTTCCCGTCGCCGGTTTTCAAGACCGGTGCCTTCAGCCACTCGGCCACGCTTCCACACGGTTATCAGCTTTGCTTAAGAAGACTCTCGCTAACTGATGGAGCGCAGTATAGGAGATGTTTTTCACTTTGCCAACACTATTTTTCGCTACTTTGTTGATTTTGTGAGCATTTGTGATTGTTTGCTGTAAATTTCAGCAATAGAGATCAAAAAGGAGTAAAAAGCCGCAGCAGCACATCACCCGCTTTTTTATTTCGCGCATAGCAAAACGGGCCAGCTTACGCTGACCCGTTGGATTTGATGGTGGAAGCGTAGAGATTCGAACTCTAGAACGGTTTCCCGTCGCCGGTTTTCAAGACCGGTGCCTTCAGCCACTCGGCCACGCTTCCACACGGTTATCAGCTTTGCTTAAGAAGACTCTCGCTAACTGATGGAGCGCAGTATAGGAGATGTTTTTCACTTTGCCAACACTATTTTTCGCTACTTTGTTGATTTTGTGAGCATTTGTGATTGTTTGCTGTAAATTTCAGCAATAGAGATCAAAAAGGAGTAAAAAGCCGCAGCAGCACATCACCCGCTTTTTTATTTCGCGCATAGCAAAACGGGCCAGCTTACGCTGACCCGTTGGATTTGATGGTGGAAGCGTAGAGATTCGAACTCTAGAACGGTTTCCCGTCGCCGGTTTTCAAGACCGGTGCCTTCAGCCACTCGGCCACGCTTCCACAATGGGGCGCACTATAAACATCCCTGTTCTGCTTGTAAAGTGAGTTTTGTATCAACTGCCAAAAAAAAAGCCTCAAACGGTTTGATTGTCGCTAATATCGCCATCTTGTTTAAAGAATCAGCGGATTAGCGCGTAAAGAAGGGTAAAACGCCTTTCCCCACCGCCATCTGCTCCTTATTCTGCATGATAGTCTGAGTCTTACTTTCGTGACCCTAAGAGGTGATTTATGGATCGCATTGTTTCGTCCACGCGCGACAGCTCGTTACTGAGCACGCACACAGTCCTGCGTAATACTTATTTTCTGCTCGGCCTGACCTTAGCGTTCTCAGCGGTGACTGCCACGCTAAGTACTGTGTACGCGCTGCCGGCACCCGGTTTAATACTGATGCTGGTCGGCTTTTATGGTCTGATGTTCCTGACCCATCGCCTGGCTAACAGCCCGGCGGGTATTCTGGCGGCCTTTGCCTTTACCGGTTTCCTGGGTTATTGCCTGGGCCCAATCCTGAACAGCTTCCTGTCTGCTGGAATGGGTGATGTGATCGGGCTGGCATTAGGGGGCACAGCATTAGTCTTCTTCTGCTGTTCAGCCTATGTGCTGACCACCCGTAAGGACATGTCTTTCCTTTCCGGGATGCTGATGGCGGGCTTTGTGGTGCTGTTGATTGCCGTCGTGGCCAATATCTTCCTTAACATCCCTGCCCTGCATATGGCGATCAGCGTGCTGTTTGTGCTGTTCTCTACCGGGGCCATTCTGTGGGAAACCAGCAACATCATTCACGGTGGCGAAACCAACTATATCCGCGCCACCGTCAGTCTGTATGTTTCTATCTACAACATCTTTGTCAGTCTGCTGAGCCTGCTGGGTATGTCACGCAGTAACTAAGTCATACAAACAACGTTATTAAAGCCCCGCACTGCGGGGCTTTATTTTTGCTGGGCCAAAAGTTTGGTAAACTGATCGCCGATTTTTAGTGTGAGGCAATGACAGTGCAGTTTGACGGGAAAGAGATTGAACGTGACGCTCAGGGATATTTGAAATCTACTGCCGCGTGGAGCGAAGGGCTGGCCCCGCTGTTAGCCGCAGAGGAAGGGATTGAATTAAGTGAGGCCCACTGGGAGGTGGTGCACTTTGTGCGCGCCTTCTATCTGGAGTTCAATACCTCCCCGGCGGTGAGAATGCTGGTGAAAGCGATGGCACAAAAGTACGGCGAAGAGAAAGGTAACAGCCGCTATCTGTTCCGACTGTTCCCAAAAGGCCCTGCGAAGCAGGCAACAAAAATTGCCGGACTACCAAAACCTGCCAAGTGCCTGTAAACATTAAATCGTGCTAAATCCGTGCGGAAGGTGTGCGGGATGGTGTGGCTCCGCCAGCACCTTCTCCACGCGGGCGCTGCGTGGCCCACCTGCTTTTAGCCACGCCAGCAGGGCCTCAACCTGCTGCGCCTCACCGCAGGCCAGCACTTCAACACTGCCGTCATCCAGATTTTTGGCATACCCCTTCACGCCCAGCGCTTTTGCTTCCCGCTGAGTGCTGTAACGAAACCCGACGCCCTGAACACTACCGTGGACCCATACGCGGATGCAGATGATTGCCATTTTCTCTCCTCTTGCCAACACCGATTGCTTTTTCGTGGTCGGCACCGGACAATATCGACTGATTCTCTGAGTGTAAGCATAGCAAAATATGACTGTTCGTTTGATTCTTGCCAAAGGACGTGAAAAGTCCTTACTTCGTCGCCATCCGTGGGTTTTCTCAGGGGCAGTTGCCCGTATGGAAGGCAAAGCCCAGTCGGGTGAAACTATTGATGTCTGTGACAGCCAGGGTAAATGGCTGGCACGTGCCGCCTGGTCACCGGAATCGCAGATCCGCGCCCGCGTGTGGAGCTGGCAGCAGGATGAGTCGATTGATATCGATTTCTTCGTACGCCGTTTACAGGCCGCGCAGCAGCTGCGTGACTGGCTGGCGCAGCGCGATAACCTTGACAGTTACCGACTGATTGCCGGTGAGTCTGATGGCTTACCGGGTATCACCATCGACCGCTTCGGCAACTTCCTGGTGCTGCAACTGCTTTCTGCCGGTGCTGAGTATCAGCGAGCACCGCTGATTACCGCTCTGCAGACCTGCTACCCGGATTGTGCTATCTATGACCGCTCTGATGTCAGCGTGCGTAAAAAAGAGGGTCTGGAACTGACCCAGGGCGTAGTGCTGGGTGATACTCCGCCTGAGCTGCTGCCGATTACCGAACACGGTATGAAACTGCTGGTCGACATTCAGACCGGGCATAAAACCGGTTACTACCTTGATCAGCGTGACAGCCGCCTGGCAACCCGCCGCTACGCGGAAGGCCGTCGTGTGCTCAACTGCTTCTCTTATACCGGTGGGTTTGCGGTATCGGCGCTGATGGGTAACTGCTCAGAAGTGATCAGTGTAGATACCTCACAGGCTGCGCTGGATGTGGCCCGCCAGAACGTGGAGCTGAACGGTCTGGATGTGAGCAAAGCGAAGTTCCAGCGTGACGATGTCTTTAAATTGCTGCGCCGTTATCGCGAGGAAGGCGAAAAATTCGATCTGATCATCATGGATCCGCCGAAATTTGTTGAGAACAAAAACCAGTTGATGGGTGCCTGCCGTGGTTATAAAGACATCAATATGCTGGCGATGCAGTTACTCAATCCTGGCGGGATGCTGATGACCTTCTCCTGCTCAGGCCTGATGGCGACTGACCTGTTCCAGAAAATCATTGCCGATGCCGCCCTTGATGCACAGCGCGACGTTCAATTTATTGAGCAGTTCCGTCAGGCTGCCGATCACCCGGTTATCGCCAGCTATCCGGAAGGAATGTATCTGAAAGGATTTGCCTGCCGCGTGTTGTAACTTGAAAACGCTGCCTTTGCCTCCATATATATAGAGATAAGGGCAACTTTTCTCAGGAGGTTACGATGATTGCCAGCAAATATGGTATCGGACAACAGGTACGCCACCAGCTACTCGGTTTTCTCGGGGTTATTGTTGATGTCGACCCGGAATACTCATTAACCGAGCCCGCTATAGACGAGGTTGACGGCGCCGAAACGCTTCGCTCCTCACCCTGGTATCACGTGGTGATGGAAGATGATGATGGTCAGCGGGTGCAAACCTACCTGGCAGAAGCGCAAATCGCATGGGAATCACCTGGTGAGCATCCTGAACAGCCCTCTCTAGATGAACTGGCGGCATCAATCCGCCAGCAGCTCCAGGCCCCCAGCCTCAGGCATTAAAAAAACCCCGTTAACACGGGGTTTTTTTGTTATTTTTCCAGCCCCAGGCGGGGAATTTCAATTTTCGGGCAGCGGTCCATGATCACCTTCAACCCGGCTTCTCCAGCCAGAACAGCGGCCTGTTCGTTGATCACGCCAATCTGGAACCACAGCGATTTTGCGCCAATAGCAATCGCCTCCTGCGCCACACCCCACGCAGCCTCCGTATTGCGAAAGACATCGACCATATCAATGCTGTGGGGAATATCACTCAGTTCAGCGTAAACGGTTTGCCCCAGCAAAGTACTGCCTGCCAGTTTGGGGCTAACCGGGATGACCTGATAACCTTGTGACAACAGGTAAGCCATCACACCGTAACTTGGCCGCCCGGGTTTATCACTGGCGCCGACCAGTGCAATGGTTTTTGTCGATGTCAGAACATCAGCGATGGTTTTATCACTCATTGTTGCCTCCATTTGCCTTACTGGCTCTATTGCCGCTAAGTGTGGCTTATTCACCACATTAAAAAATGCAACTCATGCGATTCTCGATTTATAGCACGATTAAGTATTTTTAAATGTTAATATGCTGCCATACTGAAAGACTTTGATACATTCACACCCCCTTATATCCTTTACCCTGCTGGAGAAAGAATGAAGCTGCGTATGGTCATCACCGGACTGATAGCGATGCTGGTTGCCGCAACCGTGCAGGCGACAACGCTGAAGCTTTCAGCCGATATTGACCTGCTGGTACTGGATGGACACAAGATTTCGGGTTCGCTGCTCAAAGGCGCAGAAGGTCTGGAACTCGAGCGCGGGGAACACCAGTTGCTCTTTCGTGTAGAAAGAACGGTCACACGCAACGCGCAGACGCCGATCAACTGGGTTTCAGCGCCTCAGATTGTCAAATTTACTGCCAGCACTCAGTCGGTCGTGATTCAGTTACCCGCGTTGCAAACGTTGCATGACGGAAAGCACTTCGACAAAAATCCGCAGTTTACGCTGGTGAATGAACACGGCGTCGAGATTGAGAGCCAACGGGATGCGCTTCGTTTGCAGACGCAGGACGATCTCGAACAGGCAATGATACAGTATAACCTCGATAACAAAGTCGCCTCGGTGCCACGCTTTGCTCAGCCAATGCGCCGTACCTCTCAATCGGCTTCTGTTCTTCCCGATCCCTCAACCAGCCAGCATCCGGCCGAACGCATGCTGCGTCTTTGGTACTTGCAGGTCGATTCAGCCACCCGTCAGCGTTTTGTGATGTTGATGAAGGCCCTGCATACCAGTTGATATCGGCAGATACCCGGCGCTACACTCAATCCTCTGTTTGCTTATTCCTCTTGCCCTACCCAACCAGGATACTGAATGGATCAGACAACCCGCACTCTCCAGCCACAGAAACATATCGCGCTGGTAGCCCACGACCACTGTAAGAATGCTTTAATGCAGTGGGTGGATGTTCATAAAGAGCAGTTGCAGCATCATACGCTTTACGCCACCGGAACAACCGGCAATCTGGTACAACGCGCCACCGGATTACCGGTAACGGCGATGCTGAGTGGCCCAATGGGCGGCGATCAGCAGGTCGGTGCGCTGATTTCGGAGGGGAAAATTGATGTACTGATTTTCTTTTGGGACCCACTGAATGCGGTACCACATGACCCCGATGTGAAAGCGCTGCTGCGTCTGGCCACCGTGTGGAATATTCCTGTTGCAACGAACCGTGCCACCGCTGACTTCATTATTCAGTCACCGTTGTTCGCCCGCCAGGTTGAAATCCAGATCCCGGATTACGAACGCTACCTGCAACAGCGCCTGAAGTAACTCAGGCGCTGGCCGTCAGGGTTTACGTAATACCGGTACGCCCTGACGGCTGAACTCGGCAACAAACACCGAGGGATGATCACGATCATACATTAACCACACCTGCTGCTTCGCACGCGTGATTGCAACATACGCAAGTCTTCGCTCTTCGGCGTCCGGAAAGTCTTCCGGGGCAGGTAACAGCGCATCTTCCATCACTGACTCTCTGGCTGCTGCCGGGAAGCCCTCTTTGCCCTCTGCCAACCCCAGAAGAATGACATAATCTGCCTGCTGCCCTTTGCTGGCATGAATAGTCATAAAATCAATATTGAGCTTCGGCCAGCGCGTTGCGGCTTTATCCAGTATTTCCGGTCGCAGATGGTGATAACGCGCCAGAACCAGAATTCTCTCGCCAGCAGAGGCATAGCCACTCAGCTTGTTCATCAGTGCTTCCAACTGCTCTTCAGGCAACAAAGAGATGGCTTTTTTATGGCCTTTAATCGGGCTGTTAAGTGGTTTTTTTAACTGATGAGGGTTGCATTGAATAAAGGTATTCGCGATTTCGCCAATACGCTGATTAAAACGGTAGGTGGTATCCAGCACACAACGGTCGCCTTCACCAAAATGGTGATGGAAGGCCGTTGTTAAGCTCATTTCAGCGCCACTGAAGCGATAGATAGCCTGCCAGTCGTCCCCCACCGCAAACAGTGTGGTCTGTTTATTCTGACGGCGCAGTGCCGCCAGCAAAGCGGCACGCTGCGGAGAGATATCCTGAAACTCATCGACGAGAATATGTTTCCAGGGGCTGATAAAGCGCCCTTTATCAAGGATATTTACCGCCTGATGAATCAGCCCGGCGAAATCAACCGCTCCCTCTTCTTTCAGCGCACCCTTCCACGCTTTCATCATCGGTGCCATTAATTTGACCCGTTTGCTGAAAAGATCGCGGACTTCGTCAGGTGCACTCTCGATCATCGCAGCCTGTGCTCCGCCGTGCATACGCATCAGTCCAAGCCAACGCTCAAGCCGACTGGCTAGGCGCCGCGCCAGGCGATCGTCCTGCCAGAAACTGCCTTCCTCCAGTTCCCACTCCAGCTCCTCTGTCAGCCACTGCCGCCAGCCGTTCGCATGCGCTTTTTTCTCATTACACTGCTGTCGCCAGATCTCAATCAGTAGCGCCTGACGCGCACCATGATCGGTTTCCAGTTTGCTGATCGTGGGGGCTTTATTGCTGCCCTGCTGAATAATGTGTAATGCCAGAGAATGGAAGGTTCGCGCCTGAATGTCTTCGGTATGCAAACGTTCCTGGATACGTTCGTTCATTTCTTTGGCCGCCTGGCGACCAAACGCCAGCAATAGAATCTGCCCCGCACTGGCCTGCCGACGCATCATCAACCAACCTGCCCGCGCCACCAGCACGGATGTTTTACCACTGCCTGCCCCCGCCAGAACCAGCACGGCATCCTCTCCGTTAACAACGGAGCGTGCCTGGGAAAGATTCAGCGGTGAGGTTTCCACCTGATTAAAGAAATCCGCATGCTGTTCCAGCATACGGTTGGTCCATTCATTGTTGCGCTGAACACGGCGTGCATCGCTGTTATGGAGCCACTGCTGGCAGTAAAGGTAGGGTTCGCGACAATTATCAAATTCCCCCAATCGTTCTGCGGGCAACGGCACGGCGTCAAACGCTTTACGGATCGCCAGTTGCCAGGCACTGATATCACTACGACGCAGCCATTTGTCCTGTTGTTCCGCCTCATAAATTTGCTGCTGCTGTGCTAACAGAACGCTGGCTGAAACATCGCTCATTTCCTTACTCCACTGCTGCCATTCCTGGTTGAGATAGTGGAAAAAGCGCTGTGTTTCACTCCATTCGGTGCCGTGAAGGCGCACGACCTTTTCGTCAGGCAGCGTAAACTCAAGCTCACCCCATACCAGCCCACGCTTACATTTAATTGCAAGTAACTGATTGAACGGGATCAAATACTCATGCTTTTCACCGCTAACTTCTACACCTGCGGTCAGAAGACGCACCCGATTATAAGGATGCTGTGCCAGATGTTTACCCAACGCTGTTGCTTTCAGTTCCATTCCGGTGACCCTGGCTGAGGTTATTTTCATCATCAGACAGTTTAACTGGCTGACGTGTACCTCTCCAGCGCTAAAACACGTTACAATCAAGGTATTGTCGGTTAATCACCGTTATCTGCTGAAGGGAAACTCTTTTATGCGCACCGTATTAAATGTTCTGAATTTTGTGCTGGGTGGATTCCTGACCACATTCTCCTGGCTGGTGGCCACGGTTGTGAGCATTATTTTTATCTTTACCCTGCCACTCACCCGCTCCTGCTGGGAGATAACCAAACTGTCTCTCCTCCCTTATGGTAATGAAGCAGTGCATGTTGATGAGCTGAACCCATCAGGTAAAAATGCGCTTCTGAATTCTGGCGGCACTCTGCTGAACATTTTCTGGCTGGTACTGTTTGGCTGGTGGCTGTGCGTGATGCATATCATGGCAGGCATCGCACAGTGTGTGACGATTATTGGCATTCCCGTTGGTATCGCTAATTTTAAAATTGCTGCTATTGCCTTGTGGCCGGTTGGCCGCCGCGTGGTTTCCGTCGAAGTTGCTCAGGCCGCTCGTGAAGCCAACGCACGTGCGCGTTTCCGCTAAGTTACGATAATGAACAAGACCATGATCGGCAATGTACGCCGCTACGCCTTTAACAGTACCTGGTTGTACAATATCCGCATCACTCTGGCGCTGGCAGGCACCACTGCCGTACCCTGGTGGCTGCATCAGATTACCTGGACGATCCCACTAACGCTGGGAGTCGTGGCTGCTGCGCTGGCGGATCTTGACGATCGTCTTGCCGGACGATTACGTAACCTGCTGATCACGCTGGTCTGTTTTTGTATTGCTTCCGTTTCAGTCGAATTACTCTTCCCGCATCCGTGGCTATTTGTTGCCGGGCTAGCGCTGTCCAGTTGGGGCTTCATTTTGCTCGGCGCACTGGGGCCTCGTTACGCAACAATCGCCTTTGGCGCATTACTGATCGCCATTTATACCATGCTGGGCATTCATTTATTTCCGCAATGGTATCTGCAACCGGTGCTGCTACTGCTGGGTGCAGTATGGTACAACCTTCTGACCTTATCCGGACATCTGCTGTTCCCTATCCGGCCGTTGCAGGAAAATATATCTCGCTGCTTTGCGCAACTGGCGCGCTATCTGGAAGCCAAAGCCAACCTGTTTGATCCCGATATTGAAGGGGATGACCACCAAACGCTGGTCGACGTGGCAATGGCGAACAGTCAACTGGTTCAACTGCTTAATCAGGCCAAAGCATCGATTCAGTCACGACTGCGCGGTGACCGTGGTCAGCGTGGTACTCGCAGAACGCTACACTACTATTTTGTTGCGCAGGATATCCATGAACGAGCCAGCTCTTCCCATGTGCAGTATCACGCACTGCGTAAAGCATGGGGGGAGAGCGATATTCTGTTCCGCTTTCAGCGTCTTTTATCTTTACAGGCACAAGCTTGCCGACGGCTCTCGCGCTCAATCTTACTGCGAGAGCCTTATCAGCATGATGCGCGCTTCGAACGAGTCTTTATAAACCTGCATGCTGCGCTGCATCGCCTTGAAACCGCGCAGCCTGACAGCACGGAGGTCAAAGCCATGGCCTACCTGCTGAACAACCTTAAAGCGATTGATGCCCAGTTGGCGACTATTGAATCAGAGCAAGTTCTGACAGAGGGCGATGCCCCGCATGACCAGACGCTATCCAGCGAGGGGCTAACTGGCTGGAGCGATATTCTTCTTCGCCTGAGCCGCCATCTCAGCCCGGAGTCTCCGCTGTTTCGTCATGCAGTCCGCATGTCGCTTCTGCTGTGCGTTGGCTATGGCATTATTCAGGCTACCGGGGTGCAACACGGTTACTGGATATTGCTGACCAGTCTGTTTGTCTGCCAGCCCAATTACAGTGCGACGCGTCGTCGCCTGGCATTACGTATTATCGGTACACTCGCCGGGATTGTACTGGGTCTGCCGTTGCTGTGGCTGGTTCCTTCTGTTGAAGGACAATTGATGCTGATTGTGGTTACGGGCGTGCTGTTCTTCGCTTTCCGCAACGTTCAGTATGCGCATGCCACCATGTTTATTACCTTGCTGGTGTTACTGTGCTTCAACCTGTTGGGCGAAGGATTTGAAGTCGCGATACCGCGTATTGTTGATACGCTGGTTGGCTGCGGTATTGCCTGGCTGGCGGTGACATTTATCTGGCCTGACTGGCGTTTTCGCCGGCTTCCTGCCGTTGCTGAACGCACCCTGAATGCGAACTGCCGCTATCTCGATGCTATTCTGGTGCAGTATCACCAGGGTAAAGATAACCGACTGGATTATCGTATTGCTCGCCGCGATGCCCATAACGGTGATGCAGAACTGGCATCCGTTGTTTCTAATCTCTCGGTCGAAAATAAATCTGATCTGGCATTGCGAGAAGCGGCTTTCCGTTTGCTGTGCCTTAACCATTCATTTTTGAGCTACATTTCTGCTTTAGGCGCGCATCGTGAGAAGCTGGAAAACGATGCCATGCTGCAGCTCATGGATGATGCCGTCTGTTATGTCGACGATGTACTGCATATTGACATCGTCGATGAGGCGAAAGCACAGCGTATGATCGACAGTCTGGCGCTACGCTTACAGCACAGCGAAGCCAATGCCGAAACAAAAGAACCACTGGTCTTGCAGCAGGTTGGTTTACTGGTGGCTCTTTTACCTGAAATTACGCGCCTTAAAAAACAAATAGCCTTACGTGGTTAATCTTCTTCACGCGGCTTTTTACGCTCTCGCTGCGTATTGTAGTTAAACCAAAGGCGCAGCTCTTCTTTCATCTCTTGTGGAAGCGCGGCATAGTGGCGACCGACAATGGCCCCTTGCAAAGCGAAGAGCACCGTTAACCCCAGATTCTTGTTGTTGTTACGTAGCAGCAGCCAGCTTCGTTTTGCTCCCTGTTGAACCAGCATCTCGATGGTTGAAATACCCACTTGCCGTAGTAACATTTCCATTCTGATGCCCATATTGGGCAGGTCCTTCAGACGGCGGTTATTCTGACGCTCTCTCTGCTGTTGCTTCGCTCCCTGCAGGCAAAGCTGGGAGATGGCTACCAGCTGTTCACCATCAGACCACAAGGCACCATCAACACGATAGTAATTGAGTTCTACTGGCACACCACGCTTACTAAGGCTCAGCGGTGTCATCTTACGCTCAACAATATAGGATTGAACCTCTTCACAGGCGCGAAGATAAAGCTCTCCTTGAGCCACCACGGCAAACACAGTTTTTTCCACTGCCAGGCAATAACCGCCAAACTGTGTACGGGACTGCACCTCTCCAAGCTGAGCCAGTCGTTGTTTCGCTTCTGCAATTTTACGTTTCGAACGATCCATATTCTCATCCCAAGTTAGTTAAGAAATAACTCATAAGGTCTCGGTAAAACATATTAGAAAATAGGCAATACTCATTACAGGTTCAACGACTAATTTTTATTTCATGTGTTTACATTGTAATTTTGCGAGGCGTTACGAAAAAAATCGCTCATAAGAATACATTCAAGGACGGCATTTTCTCCTTAGAAAAAAATAGCATTAAAAACCACAATATCTGCATCCGGTTAAAAACTCAATAAAACACACTTCGTTAAAATTCAGTCTTAAATATTTTTTCGTCCAGCGGGATAACAGTAACGCGACAAAGCCGGTCAACCAAACGGGCATGCTAACCAGAGGAAGTTAAGCAAGAAGATACTGTACAAACCGCGTTTCACGGCCCTTCATCAAAAAAAAACCACGATTCTCCCCCTATCGAATCCCTCTGCAGCCCGTTAAGGCTGGGTTACCATGAAAAATAAACATGCTGATATTCTGTTCCAATGAGATCCAAAATGGATGTATTCCACAATTTTTATCCTGCGGATGTATGGGTGAAGTTTTCATGTTTTCATCGCCATCCACCAAATGTTCAGAAAGCCCCGAGCACCTACTCGACCATGACTGAGTAAACGTTAATCCCCCCGATGAGAAACAAGTTAAGTATCGTTACTTTCCAGGGCGGGAAATAGAATATGAAAATAGGTACTCGCAGCGATATTATCTTTTATTCCTTTCTGATGTAATCGTTAATTGCGATACAAAGTGCGGACACTTATCATTGATAAATGATTGCCATGTACCTCAAATGTTTAAATTCTTAACCGTAAGAACAAGAATGCTTGAAATGTCAGGAAGCTCTGGAACGACACCCGTCAGACCTGAAAAAAAGCCTTAATACATTCGCCATGTGTACACAGACTCTCAGTACACCAGCCTCTGAGCCGACATGTGTCAGGAAGTCAGATTAAAGGTTGATCTTTGTTCACCACACATATACTGTATATCCATACAGTAACCTAGTGAGCGAAGACATTATGCGTACTCATTTCCTGAAATCTCAGTCTGTTAGTCGTAACATGCATGCTTCCGCATCTGCGTCCTCTGGCTCGACTTGTGCGAATGGCCTGATCAGCGAACTGATTTACAGTGAGAATCAACCTGACATGACTCAATTGCTGCTGCTGCCTTTGTTGCAGCAGCTGGGGATGCAGTCTCGCTGGCAGTTATGGCTGACACCGCAACAGAAGCTCAGCCGCGACTGGTTACAGCGCTCCGGGTTACCCCTTGATAAAGTCATGCAGTCTCCCTACTGCGGTACGATCACCACGGTAGAAGCCATGATCAAAGCATTGCAGACAGGGAATTACAGTGTGGTTTTAGGCTGGCTGGATGAAGAAGTATCAGAAGTGGATCGTCAACGCTTGCAAGAAGCAGCAAGTTCAGGGCAGGCACTGGGGTTAATTATGCGCTCAGAAAATAGCATTTACTCCTCAGCCAGACCGCTTAATGGATTAAGAATTCACTCATCTTTGTATCATTAAGTAAAAATAAGATTTTTCTCAGACTTTATCTCTGCCAGACCCTTCTTAACAGGCTAATAATGTTATGACGCGGTGCGACAACGGTTTAGCTGGGTTCTCAGACCTGTTTTTGAGCAAAGAATTCACCCTCAAATGTTAAAAAATGTGTATGAAACGCTGTTTTTTTGCTGACCATCGTCACATCATACTTGTAAGTTTGCTGGTACGTTGTAGACTTTAGCTCGCCAGGGTGCTCAATAACCTCCATTTTTTGGAAGAGTCACAATCGAGCTTCTCAACCCGGCGAAGGATTAAATCAAAGAGCTAATTTAAAGCTCATTGCCTATTTGGATGATAACGAGGCGCAAAAATGAAAAAGACAGCTATCGCAATTGCAGTGGCACTGGCTGGCTTCGCTACCGTAGCGCAGGCCGCCCCTAAAGATGACACCTGGTACACCGGTGCTAAACTGGGCTGGTCTCAGTACCACGACAAAGGTTACTACGGTAACGGTTACCAAGATAACGACGGCCCATCACATGAAAGCCAGCTCGGCGCTGGTGCATTTGGTGGCTATCAGGCAAACCAGTACCTGGGCTTCGAGCTGGGTTACGACTGGTTAGGCCGCATGCCTAACAAAGGCAACAACGTCAACGGCGCTTTCAAAGCGCAGGGCGTTCAGCTGGCAGCTAAATTAAGCTACCCAGTTGCTGACGATCTGGACGTGTACACTCGTCTGGGCGGCATGGTATGGCGTGCAGACTCCACCCAGAACGCTAACGGCACTCGTATCAGCGACCACGACACCGGCGTTTCTCCGCTGGCTGCTGTTGGTGTTGAATACGCAGTGACCAAAAACTGGGCAACTCGTCTGGATTACCAGTGGGTTAACAACATCGGTGACGCAGGTACCGTTGGTGCGCGTCCTGATAACTCAATGCTGAGTGTTGGCGTTTCCTACCGTTTCGGTCAGGATGATGCAGTAGCACCAGTTGTTGCTCCGGCTCCGGCTCCAGCGCCAGTTGTTGAAACCAAGCGTTTCACCCTGAAGTCTGACGTTCTGTTCAACTTCAACAAGGCCACTCTGAAGCCAGAAGGTCAGCAGGCTCTGGATCAGCTGTATACCCAGCTGAGCAATCTGGATCCTAAAGACGGCTCTGTTGTCGTTCTGGGCTACACTGACCGTATCGGTTCAGAGCAGTACAACCAGAAACTGTCTGAAAAACGCGCTCAGTCTGTTGTAGACTACCTCGTGTCTAAAGGCATCCCTGCTAACAAGATCTCTGCACGTGGCGAGGGTAAATCTAACCCTGTTACCGGCAGCACCTGTGACAGCGTGAAAGGCCGTAACGCCCAGATCGACTGCCTGGCGCCAGACCGTCGCGTAGAAATCGAAGTTAAAGGCATCAAAGACGTTGTAACTCAGCCACAGGCTTAAGTTATCTCGTTAAAAAAACCCCGCTCCGGCGGGGTTTTTTATTGGCTGAATAAGGTGAAAAAGAGGAAGGGATAAGGCATATGTCGATTTTATTCAGGCTTGCCCAAAATCGCTTTTAGATCCTGCTTCAGCGAGGACATCTGGCTGGCATACTGCTCTTTACGTTCTGCATCTTCAATTAACTGCACTATCGTCTCAGACAACGTACTATTTCGACGCTGCGCAAGACCAGCCAACCGCTGCCAAACCAGATATTCCAGATCGATAGATTTCTTACGCGTATGCTGATGTTCGGCATTAAAATGACGTTTGCGACGCGCACGGATAGTCTGCTTCATGCGATTTTCAAGCAGCGGATTAATATGCTGGCTGATCCATTTCAATACCTCTACTGGTCGATTTTCCATCACCAGTAGCTCATCGACGGCGGCCTGCGCTGCACTTGACTCGATATAACGCGTGATCAATTCACCTTCACGGTGTTTTTTGACCAGGTATTTCCATTTCCATCCGCTTTCAAGATTTTCCAGTTGCTGGTATTTCATCGGAATCTCATGCTGACCACATTACGAATTAAGAATAACAGCTTTTTTTCATCAGGCTGTAAAGAAAACAGGGACATCAGCGTCAATGTTAACGCAAGCAGCGCAGATGTGCATGTGCACTGTGCTTAACCGGCTGAAATATTGTATAATGCCGCTTTTAATCATCTAAGAAAAATACGATAACTTTGACCAACAACCGATTAGAGTGGCGCGCCCTACAGCCCGATACAGAACGCTTCCAGCATCTCCTCTCGCAGGCCTATGCTGCCGATACAGAGTGCTTTGCATCCGTGCAGGCACGCCTGTTTAATGGCTTGAGCCTGCTACTGCAAACCCCGGCCAAAGTACCGCTAATGCTGGTCAAAAGCCCTGAGAGCGCTGAATATCTCGCTTTATTGCAGGATATTCTTTCCTCTCTTACTGTCGATGATGATGATGTTCCGGCCTTATTTGGTGGCCAATATGACATCAGCGAACACGCGGTAAACTGGCGTCCGGCGGAAAACGCTGCGGATAATTTCGCCAGCGAAGGGGGAGTTCATCAGGCTGAATGGATTGAAGCCGAACAACTCTTTGGCTGTGTACGCATCCATCAGTCTACGATAACGCTGTCACCAGGTCTGGTACATCGTGCCAATGGCGGAGTATTGATCCTGTCAATGCGTGCCCTGATGGCGCAACCGCTGCTGTGGCTGCGGCTAAAACAGATCATGGTTAATCAACGGTTTGACTGGTATTCCCAGGATGAAACCCGTCCTCTGCCATTAGCGATCCCATCCATGCCAATGCAGTTCCGCCTGGTACTGGTGGGTGAACGCGATGTGCTGGCAGATTTCCAGGATATGGAGCCTGAACTGGCAGGGCTATCGCTGTACAGCGAGTTCGAAGACAATATTCAACTCGTGGACGAAGAGGAATTCAACCACTGGTTACAGTGGGTGCAAAGTGTTGCCCACAGTCTTGGCTATCCCTCTCCTGCGCCTGATTTCTGGCCAGTGTTGATCCGTGAGGCCGCACGCTATACCGGCGATCAGGATACCCTTCCACTGGATCCTCAATGGCTGGGCCGACAGTTACAGGAAGCCGCACTATACAGCGAAGACAACCAGCTCACTGCCGAAAATCTTCAGGATGCCCTCAGCACGCGCGAATGGCGTGAAGGTTTCCTGCCTGAGCGCATTCGTGACGAGATCCTGCTTGATCAGATTCTGATTGAAACAGAAGGCGAGATGATCGGTCAGATCAACGCCTTATCGGTCATGGAGTTCCCAGGCCATCCTCGCGCATTTGGTGAACCTTCACGCATTAGCTGCGTCGTTCATGTAGGCGATGGTGAGTTCACCGACGTAGAGCGCAAAGCCGAGCTTGGCGGTAATATTCATGCCAAAGGTATGATGATCATGCAGGCATGGCTGATTGCAGAGCTGGAGCTTGAGCAACAGCTGCCGTTTTCTGCCTCAATCGTTTTTGAGCAATCCTACTCCGAAGTCGATGGTGACAGCGCCTCCCTGGCTGAGCTGTGTGCACTGATCAGTGCCCTCGCCTCACAGCCGCTCAATCAACAGCTGGCTGTGACGGGTTCCGTCGATCAGTTTGGTCGCGTGCAGCCTGTTGGCGGGCTGAATGAAAAAATTGAAGGCTTCTTCCACATCTGTAATCAACGCACATTAAGCGGAACCCAGGGGGTCATTATTCCTGCGGCCAATGTGCGTCACCTCTCGCTTCAGCAGGAGGTGGTTGATGCCGTTCGTGAAGGTAAATTCCATCTGTGGGCCGTCTCCAGCGTTGATGAAGCTCTGCCGCTGTTAACGGGTGTAGAGTGGGACAAAGAGACAGGAGCGTGCCTGTTACGTTCGATTCAGGACCGTATCGCACAGATACTTCACCCTGAACCACGCCATCGACCGTGGCCGTTGCGTTGGTTAAACTGGTTTACGCCCGGCTGATCGGACTTGTCCGGCGTACACGTGTAAGCTAAACTCCCTGCTTCATTAAAATAAGGCTTATTGAAAACATGGTAGATAAACGCGAATCCTATACAAAAGAAGACCTGATTGCCTCTGGTCGCGGTGAACTGTTTGGCGCGGAAGGCCCGCCATTGCCAGCTGGCAATATGTTGATGATGGACCGCGTGGTTAAAATGACCGAAGACGGCGGTAACTACGGTAAAGGCTTCGTTGAAGCTGAACTGGATATCAATCCTGACCTGTGGTTCTTCGGCTGCCATTTTATCGGTGACCCGGTCATGCCAGGCTGCCTCGGCCTTGATGCTATGTGGCAGTTGGTTGGTTTCTACCTCGGCTGGTTAGGCGCTGAAGGTAAAGGTCGTGCGTTGGGCGTGGGTGAAGTGAAATTTACCGGCCAGGTTCTGCCAACCGCGAAGAAAGTGTCTTACCGTATTCATTTCAAACGCGTTATCAACCGTAAACTGGTGATGGGCGTGGCAGATGGCGAAGTACTGGTCGATGGTAACGTGATTTACACCGCTACTGACCTGAAAGTGGGCCTGTTCAAAGACACCACCGCGTTCTAAGTCTCTCACTGCTTTCTGATATCCAAAATAATTCGAGTTGTATTAAGGCGGCAAAAGAAGGAATCCCGATGAGCTGAGTGAAGTCAGTGATTCGGGTGACTGAAAGCAGCCAACGCAGAGACAACTTGAAGTATGAAGGATAAAAATGAAAACCTCCGCATAAGCGGAGGTTTTTCCCTTTCTCTGACAGGTGTTACGCGGTAACCGACCTGTCCTCCATGGCTTGTCGCCAACCTCCCAACCAGTGAGATCGAGCATCCAGCATTTGATACGGACACATCTCTTTTGAGCGTCCTGTAATGCCTGCGTGATAACCCCGTGATTGTGCCCGATCCAGGCGATCTCGTTTCTGTCTCTTCATGCCGCGTTTCCCTCATTTAGTCTGGTGGAATCTGGTGGAAAGATACAGTGGTTACGTTTCGCGCAACCACTCATAAGTTCTACCGCGACTTTCAGTAAAGATCAACGCGCAAATTTCACGCCAATGTCATGAATGTGTATCAAACCCATGATGATTTCTCGCCACTGCTCGCTGAAAAAACACTGCTATCTGACTGAATGGCAATAAAAAAGCCTTTGATGCCACAGAAATCAGGTTCTGCAACAATCAAAGGCTTAGTACGTTAGTTAATTTTTTCTTATTGTTCGCGAATTATCGCATTAGCGACCTGCCCCGCAATCTGCTGCCATCCTTTAGCCAGGGTTCTTACTAACCCATCGTAACCATCTTCGCTTTGCGGTAGTACCAGCGTAAACGGCTGCTTTTGCAGTTTCCCATTGTGTTCAAGTATCCATTCACCACTGATCACCGCCTGTCCATCATAGCGACCATGGAAACCCGTTACGGTGACATTGAGCGTATCGTGTTGCTGTCCCAGTGGAGAAGACGAGACCAGCGCTCCCGGCAACGCCGTGCTGAGATTGGTCACCAGCGTTTGCTGCAACTGTTGATCCAGCGGGCTGGCCCACTGGTTATTCGCCGCTATCACGAACTGGACATCATTGCTCTGGTAGACCACACCATTCCCGGCAAGGTAATCCGGCACCGATACGCGTTCTATCCATACTGGCGTCGCCACGTTCCGACTGGCCACAACAGCCGTGCTGCCCGCCGTTGGCAATTGGTAGTAAGCCGTTTTGGGGGTGCTGCAAGCACTCAGTGCCAGCACAAAAGCTACGGGGATCCATTTCATCATTATTTCGCCCTCTTCGGCTGTGGGTCCTGACCGGGTTTGGCTTCGAATACCAACGCATTACTCTTGGTGTTGAGCGTTTTTAATACAGGCTGCAATTCACGCAGGACCTGATCGAGACGCTGCATATCTCCCACCATCTTATTGTAAGCCGGTGAGCCTGGCTGGAAGCCCTTCATGCTGCGATTCAGTTCACGCAGCGTGCTTTGCATATCCGCCGGTAGCTCTTTCATCGACTGGCTGGAAGTGATCTGATTAAGACTGTCGAGCGTTTTCTGCATTTCACGCAACGTACGCTGGCTCTCTTTCAACGTGCCGGTCGCTTCGTTCAGCAACGGATTCAGCGGCAGACTGTTAATCTTATCCAGAGATTCCATCAGCTTCTGCTGAATTTGCGCCAGGCCACCGCTGACCGTTGGGATCAGCTGATAGTCAGCAAACGTTGTCGGACCGCTAACAGGTTTCGCGTTGTTGTAGAAATCGAGATCGACATACAATGCGCCCGTCAACAGATTGGCAGACTTCAGTGAAGCTCGTAGCCCACTTTTGATACCGTCTTTCAGATGCTGCTCAATATTGAAATCATTACCTAAGCGATTCTCGAAGCGGTCCGGTTCAATACGGATCAGAACTGGAATGCGGTAATCATTATTCAGACGCTGAGCAAGGCCTGGCATGGTAAATGGTACCTCCGCGACCGTCCCCAGACGGATACCGCGGAACTCGACTGGCGCGCCTTTTTGCAGACCACGAATAGAGTCGTTAAAGAACAGCAGGAAGTCTTTGTGTTCGGTATAGAGTGAATCCTGAATGCTGCGCTGGTCGTTGAACAGCCGGTATTCCGCTTTGTTTTCAACCCGCTCGCCGCGCTCCCAGCCTTCTGGTACATCAAAGCTGACACCACCGCTGAACAGAGTCGTCAGCGATCCCATCTCCACACGCATTCCTGAAGCCGACATATCCACCGCTATTCCGCTGTCTTTCCAGAAGCGAACGTTGCTGGTCACCAGGCGGTCATAAGGTGCGGAAATAAACAACTGATAGGTCATCATGCGCTTGTCCGCATCAAAGGCGCTGGTTTCAACAGACCCCACGCGATAACCACGGAACAGCACCGGGTCACCCGCATTAAGCTGGCCTGCTTTTTCACTGTCGAGGGTAATGCGGATACCTTTAGCATCCAGCGGCGCCAGTGGGGGTGAATCCAGCAGTTCATACTGCGCCGCTTTTTCACCTTTGGCCCCCGGCTGAAGTTCAATGTAGGCACCCGACAGCAGCGTTCCCAGCCCGGTGATCCCTTCACGACCAATAGCGGGTTTCACCACCCAAAAAGCGCTGTCTTCACGCAGCAGTTTTTCCATGCCGGAATTAAGCCGTGCCTTGATTTCCACATGGTGCAAATCGTCAGTTAGCACGGCACTTTCGACCACCCCGACGTTAACGCTGCGGCTTTTAATCAGGGTTTTCCCCCCTTCAATACCTTCAGCGTTGGTCGTAATCAACGTAACTACCGGGCCCTGATGGCTAAAGTGATAAAACAAAATCCATGCGCCTATCAAGACGGTGACGATGGGGATGATCCACACCGGCGACCAGCGCTTTATCTTATCTACCGTGGCTACGCCGTGGTTATTGTCCGTCACTTGCAGGCTCCTCAGTCTTCTTTTCTTGTATCCGGTCCCAGGTGAGACGGGGATCAAACGTCATGGCGGCAAACATCGTCAGGATCACCACCAGGGCAAACAGCACCGCACCACTGGCTGGATAAATACTCATCAACTGCCCCATTCGCACCAGTGCCGATAACACGGCAATCACGAATACGTCAATCATTGACCAGCGCCCGACGAACTCAACAACCTCATATATTTTATGCATTTTATCACTGTCGTCCCGGTTGCTGTCGCGCTCGTTGGCATGCCAGCACAACCAGCCGATGGCCATCATTTTCAGCGTTGGGACCATGATACTGGCGATAAAAATCACCAGCGCCACCGGGTAGGATCCATCACTCCACAGCAGGATCACGCCAGCCATAATGGTTGAGGTGATTTTATTGCCCAGCGCCTCGGTAATCATGATCGGCATCAGATTGGCCGGGATATAGAGCAAGATTGATGTCATCAATAAAGCGAGTGTCCATTGCAGGCTGTGCTTTCGTCTGACATGCCCATGAACCCCACAGCGCGGACATTCCAACGTATCGCTGGCGAGTACCGCAGTACAACAACTGCAGGAACGCAGCCCCTGACGCAAGCCACTCACGGCGGGTAATGGCGTGAAGGGAAGCACAGGCAATGGGGCGACCCGCAGCCATAATGTACGGCGATCAATACACTGAAACGCTCTGAGCTGTAACAGGCAGAACAGGCACCAGGGGATAAAACTGGTGCCAATGCCGATATCACCATAAGCCATAAGCTTTACAAAGCTCACCAACACACCGGCGAGAAAGATCTCCGCCATGCCCCAGGTTTTCAGCTGAAACAGCACGCGTGCCAGAGTGCGTTTCAGCCCCTGTGGCAACGTAATATCATTCACTAAGAGCAGGATCACCAGCATACAGAAGGCCGGAACCCCCTGAACAAACAGCAAAAACAGCGTCGCAAGGCTACTGTAGTCATCGGAAATCATCACCTGAGGTATTTTGGTCAGGGTGATTTCACTGCTGAGTCCGGCAACATGCATATTGATGAAAGGGAATAAGTTAGCCAGCAGCAGCATAAACAGTGCTGCCAGCGCATAGGCCGTTGGCCGCTTTCGCGGCTCAACCCAGTTAGACTGAAGTGTGGTATGACAACGTGGGCAGCTTGCCTTGCTGCCCGGCCGGATATCTGGCAACTGTGTCATCAGGTCACACTGTGGGCAAAGCATCCATTGATGCGCGTGGTGCGACGAACACATACCTGACCCTCGATAATTTCAGAACAGCAGTATCAGGCGCCGTTGCTTAACGACTCCAGGTATTCCCAACGTTCGAAAGCGACTTCCAGCTCCTGTTCAGCCTTGGCGAGCGAATCCAGTACAGGCTGGGTCACATCATGGGGCTGGTTGAAGAAGTTAGCATCGGCAACCTGCGTCTGATACGTTTCAAGACGGACTTCCAGCTCTTCCATTTTCTTCGGCAGTTGTTCGAGTTCACGCTGCAAATTGTAGCTTAACTTAGCCGCAGGTTTTTTTGCGGCGTCAGTTTTTGCGTTTTCCTGACGCGGCTGCGCACTGGTGGATTTTGCGCTGGCGCGGTTTTGTTTATAGGCACTACGCTGCAGCTGCGCATCGTGGTAGCCGCCAACAAACGCACCGATTTCACCATTGCCTTCAAAGATCCAGCATTCGGTCACGGTGTTATCAACAAACTGACGATCGTGGCTCACCAGCAGAACGGTGCCCTGATAACCATCAACCAACTCTTCCAGCAGCTCAAGCGTTTCCACATCGAGGTCGTTGGTCGGTTCATCGAGGATCAGCAGGTTGCTTGGCTTAAGGAACAGACGTGCCAGCAACAGGCGGTTACGCTCACCACCAGACAAAGCACGCACCGGCGTCATCGCGCGTTTAGGGTGGAACAGGAACTCCTGCAGGTAGCCCAGCACGTGGCGTGGCTTACCATTTACCATCACTTCCTGTTTACCCTCTGCCAGGTTGTCCATGACCGTGCGATCCGGGTCCAGGTCCGCGCGGTGCTGGTCAAAGTAGGCGACTTCAAGCTTGGTGCCAATATGCACGCGGCCGCTATCAGCCTTGAGCTCATCGAGCATCAACTTCAGCATGGTCGTTTTGCCACAGCCGTTAGAGCCGATCAGGGCAATTTTATCACCGCGTTGTACCTGGCGGGAGAAATCACGCACCAGTTGTTTACCACCCACCGCATAGCTGACGTTTTCCAGCTCGAAGACAATCTTGCCGGAGCGAGAAGCCTCTTCGACCTGCATATTGGCTTTACCCATCACTTCACGGCGATCGGAACGCTCACGGCGTAACGCTTTAAGCGCACGAACACGCCCTTCGTTACGCGTACGGCGCGCTTTGATGCCCTGACGGATCCACACTTCTTCCTGCGCCAGTTTGCGGTCGAATTCGGCGTTCTGCATTTCTTCAACACGCAGCGCTTCTTCCTTGCTGGTCAGATACAGATCGTAATCGCCCGGCCAGGAAACCAGCTTGCCACGGTCCAGATCAACAATGCGCGTCGCCATGTTGCGAATAAACGAACGGTCATGCGAAATGAAGATGATGCTGCCCTGGAATGTTTTCAGGAACGTTTCCAGCCAGTCGATAGTTTCAATATCGAGGTGGTTAGTGGGTTCATCCAGCATCAGCACTTTCGGATTGCTGACCAGCGCGCGCCCAAGCGCAGCTTTACGCAACCATCCACCGGATAATGAGGACAGCTCGGCGTCCCCATCCAGACCGATTTGTTGCAGCACATCGTGAATACGGCTTTCCAGCTGCCACAGATTCTGGTGGTCAAGAATGCCCTGTAAGCGCGCCATCTCATTCAGGTTTCTGTCGCTCGGATCGTCCATCACTTTATGCGAGATCGCGTGATAGGCTTTCAGGTGTTCCGCCTGCTCTTCCACACCTTCCGCGACAAAATCATACACCGAGCCCTGCACATTACGTGGCGGATCCTGCTGGAGGCGTGCCACCACCAGGTCCTGCTCATAAATAATGCGCCCATCATCCAGCGGTTGTTCGCGGTTGATGATCTTCATCAGGGTGGATTTACCCGCCCCGTTACGTCCAACCAGACAAACACGCTCGTTTTCTTCGATGTGCAGTTCAGTGTTATCCAACAGCGGCGCATCGCTGAATGAGAGGTAAGCGCCATGAATACTGATTAGTGACATAAAAACTTATTCCTTACCGGCGTGAGTGATCAGCCAGCAGTTGTGAATTTGACGATTACGGGCAAAATCCTGCGACTGTGTTTTCGCAGTGATTTCAGTAGCAGCCAGGCCAAGAGCTTCCAGGCCGGCAGAATCCATTTTGAAGCCGCGTTTATTGTTGGAGAACATTACGGTGCCCCCTTTACGCAGCAGACGCTTCAGATCTTTCATCAGATCAAGATGATCGCGCTGCACGTCAAAGCTCTCTTCCATACGCTTGGAGTTAGAGAACGTCGGCGGATCGATAAAGATCAGATCAAACTGTTCATCCGCATCACGCAGCCAGCTCAGGCAGTCTGCCTGCATCAGACGGTGCTGACGCCCGGACAAACCGTTGAGACGCATATTGCGCTCGGCCCATTCGAGATAGGTACGCGACATATCGATCGTAGTCGTGCTGCGCGCGCCTCCCAGACCAGCATGAACGCTGGCGCTGCCGGTGTAAGCAAACAGGTTCAGGAAGTCTTTCCCTTTACTCATCTGCCCCAGCATTTTGCGGGCAACACGGTGGTCGAGGAACAGGCCAGTGTCGAGATAGTCCGTCAGATTAACCCATAATTTGGCGTTAAACTCACCGACTTCAAAGAAATCGCCCTTCTCGCCCAGTTTCTGATACTGATTTTTTCCTTTCTGTTTTTCACGGGTTTTCAGCACCAGTCGGTTAGCCGGCAGTTCGAGCACGCTGAGGGTTGCGGCAATCACATCAAACAGGCGCTGACGCGCTTTGGCTGGCTCGATGGTTTTCGGCGCCGCATATTCCTGCACCACAACCCAGTCGCCGTAGCGGTCGACCGCCACATTGTAGTCGGGCAGATCGGCATCGTAGACGCGATAGCATTCAATCCCTTCCTGACGCGCCCATTTATCCAGTTTCTTGGTATTTTTGCGCAGACGGTTGGCGTAGTCTTCTGCCAACTGGCCCGCAGCGGCACCGGTCGGATTTTCCGCCAACTGGTAGTTTTTCTGCACGCAATCCAGCGGGCCGTTCTTCGCTTTAAACTGGCGGTCGGCTCGCAATTGCAGGCAGCTCAGCAGCTCTGGTGAAGCACTGAACAGAGACAGGTTCCAGCCACCAAAATGCGTTTTCATAATACGGCCCAGCTGGCCGTGCAGCGCAATCAACGCAGGTTCACTGTCCAGACGCTCGCCGTACGGTGGGTTACTCAGCACCGTCCCGGTCACTCCCTGCGCCAGCGGGTTGGTCAACTTCAGCACGTCCTGGGTCGTGAACTCAATGAGGTCAGTCAGCCCGGCGTTACGGGCGTTGGCGCGGGCACGTTCGATCACCCGGGAGTCATTATCATAGCCGTAGAACCGCGACGTGGTTTCCTCTAACCCTTTACGGGCGCGTTCGTGTGCTTCGCGCGTCACATCGCTCCACAGGGACTGATTAAACTGGCTCCAGCCCGTAAAGCCCCAGTGTTTACGTTGCAGTCCTGGCGCACGATCGCTGGCGATCATTGCGGCTTCAATCAGCAAGGTCCCGGAACCACACATCGGATCCACCAGCGGCGATCCCACCTGCCAACCGGATCGCTGCACGATGGCCGCTGCCAGGTTCTCTTTCAACGGAGCCTGACCCGTCTGTTGGCGATAGCCGCGCTGATGCAGGCCGTCCCCGCTCAGATCCAGGGCAATACTGGCCGTATCTTTATTCAACCAGACGTTAACGCGAATATCCGCCTGCTCGCGGTCAACATTCGGGCGCGGCAGGTTTTTACGGGTAAAGCTATCAACGATAGCGTCTTTCACTTTCAACGCGCCGTACTGGCTATTACGGATCACCTCATTCAACCCGCTGAAATGCACCACGAAGGTTTGGTCGCTGCCAAACATGGCTGGCCAGTCAATCGCCTGCACCCCGAGATAAAGATCGAGGTCGCTGTAAACGCCGCATTCGGTTAGCGGCAGGAGGATACGTGAAGCCAGTCGGCTCCACATCAGACTCTGATACATCAGACGATCATCGCCCTGGAAATGTACGCCGCCCTGGACCACCTGGCAGCCTTCGGCCCCCAGCGCTTCCAGTTCACTTTTTAACAGCTCTTCGAGCCCACGCGCCGTACTGGCAAACAGAGAATTCATAGCGTCACTTATCGTCATCAGAAATTGCTGCGCATTATAGCTAATCATGACGTCATGTCATAAAGTTAGCGTTTATTACTGCAAAAACCCTGTAAATAACAGGGTCCGCGGTGGGCGCAATGGAGAATCGCCATGATCAGTCTGTCTCGTTTATTTGTTCATCCGGTTAAATCAATGCGAGGGATGCAGGTTTCCCATGCGCAGGCGCTGAACAGCGGTCTGGCCTTCGACCGTATCTTTATGCTGACCGAACCCGATGGCACCTTTATTACCGCGCGGCAATATCCTGAAATGGTGCTGTTTACCCCGGCGCTGATCGTCGACGGGTTACACCTGAGCGCGCCGGATGGCAGCAGTGCGACCGTGCGCTTTGAGGATTTCCTCAAGACTCCCGCGCCAACCGAAGTCTGGGGTAGCCAGTTCACCGCGTTAATCGCTCCCGACACGATTAATCAATGGCTGAGTGATTTTTTCCCGCGCCAGGTGCAGTTACGCTGGGTCGGCCCGGAGATGACCCGCCGGGTAAAACGCTTTGACGAGGTCCCATTGGGATTTGCTGACGGTTACCCGTTTCTGCTGGTCAATGAGGCCTCTTTGCACGATCTGCAACAACGTTGTCCGGCGGGGGTGAGAATGGAACAGTTTCGCCCCAACCTGGTGGTTAGCGGTGCGGGTGCATGGGCGGAAGATAGCTGGTCGTCATTACGTATCGGGGAAATTATCTTCGATGTGCCGAAACCCTGTAGCCGCTGTGTATTAACCACCGTCAGCACACAATATGGTCGTAAACATCCCGGCGGCGAGCCACTGAATACCTTACAGGGGTTTCGCAGTGCGCTGGATGGAAGCGGTGATATTGATTTTGGCCTTAACCTGGTGGCTCGCAGCAGCGGCGTCGTTCGCGTGGGCGATAAAATTGAGGTGTTAACCAGCCATACGCCACGCGCTTACGGTGCAGGACGCGTAACAGAAACGCTGGAGGTTGCCACCGTTGCAGCCCGCGATGTGACCATCCACTGGCAGGGCCAGCATTTTACTGGTAACAATCAACAGGTATTGCTGGAACAGCTGGAGCTTCAGGGCATTAAAGTGCCTTATTCCTGCCGCTCAGGTATCTGCGGAAGTTGCAAAGTCACACTGGTCAGTGGGGAAGTGAAAGCGATGAAAAAAGGGGCGATACGTCAGGACGGCAGCGTATTAAGCTGTAGCTGTATTCCGGCGGGCGATGTGGTGCTGCGCTAATAGCAAGCGCGGTGACTTACACCGCGCGTGCGAAGCGAATACCATCTGCACTGGCGTGAGGAAGCAAGCGATCATGCATAATTTTAATTGCATCACCCAATACCATTCCACGACCAGCCACAGTTAACTGCGCCTGCGCCAGCAGGCACAGTGCGGCGCTGTCACCAGACTCTACCACCAGCAGACTTGCCGATTCACCGCTGTCAGAGACCTTGACGTTGACCAGTTCACCGTCAGCCGGACGCCAGTTTCCCTGAATATAGCTGTCAAAATGCCAGCTTTTAGGCATCAATGGTTTCAGGAAACGCGTGGCCACCAGCGCATTCAGCACCAGCTCAGCTCGCTGATCGGCATTCAATTGCGTATCACGGCAGCGTTCGTCAAAGGTGAAAAACAGTGCAGCATCATCAACACAGAAACCGGAAACATCAAAAGCATCAGGCGTTAACATTTTGCGCGGAAAGCGGGAACGAAATAACATACCGTCCGCCAGGTCGAGCATCATCCGGTCATGTTCTTCGTCGAAAAACCAACGCCAGTTATCGTCTGGTTTTATCCTCATGATGGTTCCTGTATTAATACTTAGTTACAAGTAGCCGGAAAAGCATATTCCCTTTCCGGAAACCAGAGGCTTCGTTAACGCTCTCAGCTCGCTCTGTAAAATTTGAATATTGTCTGAACAGCACAAAATATAAACGAGAGAGCAGCGAAAATAAAGCCCCTGGCATATTTAACGCTAAATTAACCTAGAGATGAGTCACAATTTCTTTTATCAAAGGCGGACCTTTGTAAATAAATCCAGAATATATTTGCACCAGCGAAGCACCCGCCGTCATTTTTTCACGCGCCGAAACCAGTGAATCAATCCCACCAACGCCAATAATTGGGATGCGCCCCTGTAATTCCAGCGCCAGACGGCGAACGATTTCGGTACTGCGCAGCTGTACCGGACGACCACTTAGCCCACCCGCTTCTTCCGCGTGCTTTAATCCTTTTACCAGCTCACGATCGAGGGTGGTATTGGTCGCAATCACGCCATCAATATTGTGACGCACTAAACTGTCGGCCACCTGGATCAATTCTTCTTCAGAAAGATCCGGTGCGATCTTAACCGCCACAGGAACATATTTATGATGGATCTGTTGAAGATCGTTTTGACGGATTTTAATCGCCGCCAGCAAATCATCCAGCGCTTCGCCGTATTGTAAAGATCGTAAGCCTGGGGTGTTAGGTGAAGAGATATTGATGGCGATGTAGCCAGCATACGGATAAATCTTATCCATACAGGTTAAATAATCGTCTTTACCCTGCTCTACCGGGGTATCTTTATTCTTGCCAATATTAATGCCGAGGATACCGTCAAAATGGGCTTTTTTAACATTCTCTACCAGGTTATCAACGCCCATATTATTGAAGCCCATGCGGTTGATGATCCCTTCCGCTGCCACAATCCGGAACATACGCGGCTTATCATTGCCCGGCTGAGGGCGCGGCGTCACGGTACCAATTTCAATGGAACCAAACCCCATCGCACCAAATGCATCAATGCATTCGCCGTTTTTATCCAGACCAGCGGCCAGGCCCAGTGGATTCTTAAAGGTCAGTCCCATGCAGGTTACGGGCTTAAAAGGGAGCGACTGACGGATAAGACCCATCAGCGGGGTGCCGGAGATACGCTTCAACTGCTGCAAAGTCAGGTCATGCGCGCGCTCAGGATCGAGCTGAAACAGCGCCTTACGAACGAAAGGGTAATACATGGTCACTCCTGAGGTCCCGATGGAAAATCGGGGTCGTATTATCCGGGTTTCATGGGGTAAAGGGAAATGACCTGGCGCAAAAGCGGGCCTGAATCGACGGTTTTTTTACTTCATCAAGGCCGTTATGCCGCGCTATATGTGCAAACTGGCAAAAATATGCCGGATAAATCATTTAAGCGTCCAAACGCGCTCTGTCAGGATGAGCCATCGGTTCTTGAATTTCGTTTATCAATAACTTTTGGTTATAAGGAGAGGTTATGCGCGTTATTACTCTGGCGGGAAGCCCCCGTTTTCCTTCACGCTCCACCGCACTACTGACCATTTGCCAGCATGCGCTGGAAAAACGCGGCGTCGAGGTTATCCCGTGGAATCTGCATAACTTCAATCCCGAAGATTTATTGTATGCCCGCTTCGATTCCCCCGCCCTGCTGGCCTTAAAGGAAGACCTCGAATCGGCTGACGGGTTGATCGTCGCAACCCCTGTCTATAAGGCATCGTTTGCCGGGGCATTGAAAACGCTGCTTGACCTGCTGCCAGAACGTGCGCTGGAACATAAAGTGGTGTTACCGCTGGCAACAGGCGGCACCGTAGCCCATCTGCTGGCCGTCGATTACGCACTGAAACCCGTTCTGAATGCACTGAAAGCGCAGGAAGTGCTGCACGGGGTATTCGCTGACGATACGCAGATCAGCCATTACGACCGGACGCCTGAACTCTCTCCGATTCTGGCTGAGCGGCTGGCAGAGTCGATCGATACCTTCTGGCATGCACTTGCCCGCCGCCATCAACCTCTGGCTGCTGCCGTCTGAAAAGGTGACCGTCTATGACATTGTTTGCTCGCATATTTAGCACCCTGCTGATAACCGGGCTGCTGGCCAGCCAGGCGATTGCTGCTGACGCCATCCCGGCCCCCGACCAGGTCCGTATTGGTTACCAAAAAGGCTCGGTCAGTATGGTGCTGGCGAAATCCCACCAGCTGCTGGAGAAGCGCTTCCCGCATACCACCATTAAATGGGTAGAGTTCCCTGCCGGGCCACAGATGCTGGAAGCATTAAACGTCAACAGCATTGACCTTGGCAGCACCGGCGACATCCCGCCGATTTTCGCTCAGGCCGCTGGCGCGGATCTGTTGTATGTCGGTTCCGAACCGCCAAAACCACGATCTGAAGTGATTCTGGTGCGTGAAGACAGTCCGTTGAAAACCGTGGCAGACCTGAAGGGCCATAAAGTGGCCTTCCAGAAGGGCTCAAGCTCCCACAATCTGCTGTTACGTGCATTAAAAGAGGCCGGACTGGGTTTCAATGATATTCAGCCTGCGTTTCTGACGCCTGCGGATGCCCGCGCCGCTTTCCAGCAGGGAGATGTTGACGCCTGGGCAATCTGGGATCCCTATTACTCTGCGGCCATCCAGCAGGGCGGCGTGCGCGTACTGAAAAATGGCGACACGTTAAATCTGACCGGCTCGTTCTACCTCGCAACTCGCCCGTTCACCGAAAAGAATGGCGTGTTTCTGCAACAGGTACTGGACACCTTCAGCCAGGCCGATGCCCTGACGCGCAGCCATCGTGAACAGAGCGTGGACCTGCTTTCAACGGCGATGGGTCTGCCAAAACCGGTGATCTCAACCTATTTCGATCATCGCCCGCCAACCGCCATTACCCTGGTCAGTGAGAAGACAGCAAAGGCTCAGCAGCAAACTGCCGATCTGTTTTACACCAGCAAGCTGATGCCGGTGAAAGTCGATATTTCCAGCCGCATCTGGCATGGCCCGTCAACCCATTGATTGAGGAATAACATAATGAGTCTCTCCGTATTCTGGTTTCTTCCCACTCACGGTGATGGGAAATATTTGGGTACCAACGAAGGTGCCCGCCCGGTGGATCATGCTTACCTGCAACAAATCGCGCAGGCTGCCGATCGCCTGGGATTTGGCGGAGTGCTAATCCCGACCGGCCGCTCCTGTGAAGATGCCTGGCTGGTTGCCGCCTCGCTGATCCCGGTCACCCAGCGTCTGCGCTTCCTGGTGGCACTGCGCCCCGGCGTGATCTCGCCCACGCAGGCTGCCCGTCAGGCAGCCACGCTCGACCGCCTCTCTAACGGCCGCGCACTGTTTAATCTGGTCACCGGTGGCGATGCGGAAGAGCTGGCGGGAGATGGCGTGTTCCTCGATCACCGTGAGCGCTATGCAGAGTCTGCCGAGTTTACCCGCGTATGGCGCCGCGTGCTGGAAGGCGAGACGGTTGATTACGAAGGGAAACATGTTCATGTGCGTGGCGCGCGTCTGATGTTTAAGCCGGTTCAGCAGCCCCGTCCGCCACTGTGGTTTGGCGGGTCGTCTGATGTCGCGCAGGATCTGGCTGCCGAACAGGTTGATGTCTATCTGACCTGGGGGGAACCGCCTGAGCAGGTCAAAGAAAAAATTGCTCAGGTACAGGCGAAAGCCGCCGCATTAGGGCGTAAAGTGCGTTTTGGTATTCGTCTGCATGTGATTGTGCGTGAAACCAATGAAGAGGCATGGCAGGCCGCTGACCGTCTGATCTCGCATCTTGATGATGCGACCATTGCCAAAGCGCAGGCCGCACTGGCGAAAACAGATTCTGTTGGCCAACAGCGAATGGCTGCCCTGCACGGTGGCAAACGTGACCAGCTTGAGATCAGCCCGAATCTGTGGGCAGGTGTGGGCCTGGTGCGTGGCGGTGCCGGAACCGCTTTAGTGGGCGATGGCCCGACGGTGGCAGCCCGTATGCAGGAATATGCCGATCTCGGCATTGAGACCTTTATTCTTTCCGGCTATCCGCACCTGGAAGAAGCGTATCGCGTGGGCGAACTGCTGTTCCCACATCTGGATCTTAATGTCCCTTCGATACCGCAACCGCAGGTCGTTCAGGCGCACGGGGAACATGTTGCGCATGATTTTGCCCCACAAAAAGTATCGCAAAGTTAGAGGTGGAGAATGAGTAAGACCCTTAATCGTATCGGCAATGGCCTGCTGCCCTGGGCGCTGCCGATCCTGCTGGTGGCGGTATGGCAGTTAGCCTCACAAATGGGCTGGCTTTCAACGCGCATTTTGCCGTCACCGGAAGCCATTGTGGTGACCTTCTGGAAGCTGTCTGCCAGCGGTGAGCTATGGCAACATCTGGCGATCAGCAGCTGGCGTGCGGCGATTGGTTTCAGCATCGGTGGGTCGATTGGTCTGATACTGGGGTTAATCACCGGAATGTCACGTCTGGGTGAGCGCCTGCTCGATACCTCCGTGCAGATGCTGCGCAACGTCCCCCATCTGGCGCTGATCCCGCTGGTGATCCTGTGGTTCGGCATTGATGAATCGGCCAAAATCTTTCTGGTTGCGCTGGGGACGCTGTTCCCGATTTACCTGAATACCTACCATGGTATCCGTAATATCGATCGCGGGCTGGTGGAGATGGCACGCAGTTATGGTCTGTCTGGCTGGAGTCTGTTTATCCAGGTGGTGTTGCCTGGCGCCCTGCCCTCCATTATGGTCGGCGTGCGTTTTGCGCTGGGCCTGATGTGGCTGACCCTGATCGTTGCCGAAACCATTTCAGCCAACTCCGGCATCGGCTACCTCGCCATGAATGCCCGCGAGTTTTTGCAAACCGATGTGGTGGTGGTGGCGATTATTCTTTATGCCCTGCTGGGCAAACTGGCTGACGTCAGCGCTCAACTGCTGGAGCGTGTCTGGCTGCGCTGGCATCCAGCGTATCAACTAAAAGAGGAAAACGCATGAGCGAATTAAACACGTCTCCGGCGCGTCTTAATGCCGGTACGCCGCTGGTGATCAATGGTGTCAGCAAGCAATATAACCAGCGCACAGTACTGAATAACATCAACCTGCATATTCCCTCGGGCCAGTTTGTCGCCGTGGTGGGCCGCAGTGGCTGCGGTAAAAGCACCCTGTTACGACTGCTGGCCGGGCTGGAGAAAGCCAGCAGTGGCGAGCTGCTGGCCGGCAGTGCATCACTGAATGAAGCACGGGAAGATATTCGTCTGATGTTCCAGGATGCGCGCCTGCTGCCGTGGAAAAGCGTGATCGATAACGTTGGCCTTGGCCTGAAAGGCAAAGCCTGGAAAGAACAGGCGCTGGCGGCGCTGGATGCCGTTGGTCTGGCAGATCGTGCCAAAGAGTGGCCTGCTGCGTTGTCCGGCGGGCAAAAACAACGCGTGGCATTGGCGCGAGCCCTGATTCATCGCCCGGGCTTGCTGCTGCTGGATGAGCCACTCGGTGCGCTGGATGCCTTAACCCGTATTGAGATGCAGGATCTGATTGAATCGCTTTGGCAACAGCATCACTTTACCGTGTTGCTGGTGACCCATGATGTCAGTGAAGCGGTAGCAATGGCTGACCGGGTTCTGCTGATTGAAGAAGGGAATATCGGACTGGATCTGCTGGTTGAGCTGCCACGTCCACGCCGTAAAGGCTCGGTCAAACTGGCGGAACTGGAAGCGGAAGTGCTCGACCGCGTGATGAAACGTTCACCCGTCCAACAGGACCGCCATTATGCACATGGCTAAAAAATAAAAATGGGCGAAGATATCGCCCATTTTTTTGTTTATCACTGACCGCTTTTATCAGGCGTTCAGTGCCTTGGTGATCTTCTCGAACAGATCGCCTGACAGCTTATCCAGCCCTTTCAACTGCTCCAGAGCCTGGCGCATCAGCGCCTGACGGCCTGCATCATAACGCTTGAGACGAATCAACGGCTCAATCATGCGTGCCGCGACCTGTGGATTACGGGTATTCAGATCGCTAAGGATCTCCGTCAGGAACTGATAACCGCTACCGTCTGCCGCATGGAATGCGGACGGATTCGCCGAAGCGAATGCACCAATCAACGAGCGGATACGGTTCGGATTACTCAGGGTAAACGAACGGTGGCTCAACAGTACTCGTACCTGTGCCAGCACATCCGCTGCCGGACTGGTCGCCTGCAGGGCAAACCACTTATCCATGACCAGACCATCCTGATGCCAGCGCTCATCGAAATCAGCGAACAGCGCCGTACGGCAAGGAAGCTGTGCGGCCATGGCAGCCGACAGAGCCGCCACGGTATCCGTCATGTTATTAGCATGGTGATACTGTGCGCTGACCAGCTTATCGGCTTGCGGTACATCCGCAAAGGCCAGGTAACTCAGGCAGACATTTTTCAACGACCGCTTGCCGATATCCGCGTGTTCAATGCGATACTCCGGGGTCTGGCTGGCGTAATACACCGCCAGCAGCTCATCTTCCAGCTCGGTTGCCAGCGTGCGAACCAGCGCCTCACGCACAACAGCATTTGCCTGCGGGTCAATGATGTCGAACAGCTCGGCAATCTCATTCTCACCCGGCAGCGACAGGATCAACGCCATCAGGGCAGGATCGCTGGACTCAGAGAGCAACACCGCACGGAAGGCATCCGCAACGTGCAAGGGTAGCGACAGCGGTTGCCCCTGCTGCTGGCGGGCCACGTTAATTTTGATGTAGTTCGCCATCAGACTTTGTGCCGCATCCCAGCGGGCAAAATCATTGCGTGCGTGCTGCATCAGGAAGGTTAACTGCGCATCGCTCCAGTTGTAGTCCAGTTTCACCGGCGCAGAGAATTCACGCAGCAGGGAAGGCACAGGCTGGAAGTAAACCTTATCAAAGACGAAGGTCTGGAAAGACTCGGTGACATTGAGTACATGATGCACCGGATGGCCATTGTGCTGTAACGGAATGACCTGCCCCTCCCCATCGTACAGTTCAATATCCAGCGGGATATGCAGCGGCAGCTTCTCTTTCTGATCGGCGGTTGGCGGCGTCATCTGTGTCACGTGCAACGTGTACTGTTCCAGCTCAGGATTGTAGTCATCACGGATGGACAACACGGGCGTACCCGACTGGCTGTACCAGCGGCGGAACTGTGACAGGTCAACATTGGAAGCATCCTCCATCGCCTGAACAAAGTCATCACAGGTCGCTGCACTACCATCATGGCGCTCGAAGTAGAGCTGCATGCCTTTCTGGAAGTTTTCTTCGCCAAGCAAGGTGTGCAACATGCGGATCACTTCAGACCCCTTCTCATACACCGTCAGGGTGTAGAAGTTGTTCATCTCGATCACCTGCTCAGGGCGGATCGGGTGCGCCATCGGGCTGGCATCTTCAGCAAACTGTGAACCGCGCATCACACGCACGTTATCAATGCGGTTGACCGCACGCGAACCGAGGTCAGAACTGAACTCCTGATCGCGGAACACCGTCAGTCCCTCTTTCAGACTGAGCTGGAACCAGTCGCGGCAGGTGACGCGGTTACCGGTCCAGTTGTGGAAGTATTCATGACCGATAACCGCCTCAATCCCGAGATAGTCTTTATCGGTGGCGGTTTCCGCTTTGGCCAGCACGTATTTGGAGTTAAAGACATTCAGCCCTTTATTCTCCATCGCCCCCATATTGAAGAAGTCGACGGCGACAATCATAAAGATATCGAGATCGTACTCCAGGCCGAAACGCTCTTCATCCCACTTCATACTGTTTTTCAGCGAGGTCATCGCCCAGTCAGCACGGTCAAGGTTGCCCCGATCAACGAAGATTTCCAACGCGACATCACGGCCGGAACGGGTGGTGAAGCTGTCGCGCAGCACGTCGAAATCACCGGCCACCACGGCAAACAGGTAACAAGGTTTCGGGAATGGATCCTGCCACTTAACCCAGTGGCGGCCATCTTCCATATGCCCGGCATCAACGCGATTACCATTTGAAAGCAGGAAGGGATAGTGCTTCTGCTCTGCAATAATGGTGGTGGTAAAACGCGCCAGCACGTCGGGACGGTCGAGATACCAGGTAATATGGCGGAAACCTTCCGCTTCACACTGGGTACATAGTGCTTCGCCTGATTTGTACAGACCTTCAAGCGCGGTGTTTTTATCCGGATGAATGTCATTGACGATTTTTAACGTGAAGGACTCAGGCAGCTGTTGTAACACCAGTGCCCCTTCTTCCTGCCGATAGTGCGGCCAGGGCTGATCGTCGACATGTAACGAGATCAGCGTCAGGTCTTCGCCGTCAAGGCGCAGTTCGGCGCCACTGGCTCCCAACCGTTTAATCTGGCTGACGGCGGTGACCTGGGTGGTACTGGCATCAAGATTAAACGTCAAATCGATGTCGGTAATAGTGTAGTCAGGCGCACGATAATCATGGCGATTTTTGGCTTGTGGCAGTTGCGTCATAAGTCCTTCTCACGTCGATAATTAGTTAACCTTTTCAAGTCTATTCCTGTTATCACCAGGTTGCCACGTTGAATCACTGCCAATTGCGGCCTTTGCCATAAAAGAAGACATTTCATTAACAATCGCACGTATTTACCTCGACCTCTCAGCCTGAATTGTGCTGTGATTGGGTTCACTAAATATCTATTCGGGTTATACTCCTGCGACTTTTTCTTCATTTGAACCAGGGATAACGCTCTTCGCCAGAGGATGCTGAAACGCACCATGACACGACACGCTTCCCCGATTTTGACTACGCTGCTCGATACCGATGCCTACAAACTCCATATGCAGCAGGCGGTATTCCATCGTTATTACGATGTGACTGTGGCCGCCGAGTTTCGCTGCCGGGGTGACGACATGCTGGGTATTTATGTTGATGAAATACAGCAACAAATCGAAACCATGTCCGCATTAACGCTGACCGAAGATGAATTCACTTATCTCTCTGGCCTGCCTTTTTTCACCCCGGATTACCTCAACTGGCTGCGCAGTTACCGCTATGACCCCGCTCAGGTTCGCGTGCGCAATCACCAGGGAAAACTGGATATCCGCATCAGCGGGCCGTGGCGTGAAGTGATCATGTGGGAAGTGCCGCTGCTGGCGCTGATCAGCGAAGTGGTGCATCGCCATCGTTCACCGCAGGTCACGCCGGAAATGGCTGTGAGTCAGTTGAAGAGTAAACTGGCACAGTTTAAAGCGCTGACCGCCGATCTCGATATGTCGCGTTTTCGTTTGATGGATTTCGGCACGCGTCGCCGTTTCTCACACGATGTTCAGCTGGCGATCGTCAGTACGCTGAAACAGGATTTCCCGTGGCTGGTTGGCTCCAGTAATTACGAGATGGCACGTCAGCTGGATATCATGCCGGTGGGCACCCAGGCACACGAGTGGTTCCAGGCCCACCAGCAGCTTAGCCCGGTGCTGGCTAACTGCCAGCGCGCCGCACTGCAATCCTGGCTTGAAGAGTACCCGGACCAGTTAGGTATTGCCCTGACAGACTGTATTACTATGGATGCCTTCCTGCGTGATTTCGGCCTTGAGTTTGCCAGCGCTTATCAAGGACTGCGCCACGACTCTGGCGATCCGCTGGAATGGGGTGAAAAAGCCATCGCACATTATCAACAGCTGGGTATCGACCCGCTAAGTAAAACGCTGGTATTTTCTGATAACCTCGATCTGGAAAAAGCGGTGGAGCTTTACCGCCATTTCGGTCAGCGTATTAATGTTATTTTCGGCATTGGTACCCGCCTGACCTGCGATATTCCTCAGGTTAAACCGCTTAATATCGTGATTAAGCTGGTGGAGTGTAACGGCAAACCCGTTGCTAAACTGTCGGACAGTCCGGGTAAAACCATTTGCCAGGATAAAGCCTTTGTTCGCGCCCTGCGCAAAGCCTTCGACCTGCCGCTGGTCAAAAAAGCCAGCTAGCATCACTGGCCGACCGAAACAGAAGGTCGGCCACTCCGCTTTATGCCTGTCTTAATTTATAGGAATACCTCAGGGGTCGGCACACGTGTCGGCCCCAGATTCCCTCTTCTTCTAAAGAAATCTGCCTTTATTGCCGGAATTTCGCTTGTTTATCATCGCCCGGCAAGTAACATAGCAAGACCCTAAATTCGGGGTAATTCATTCAGATTAATAGTGAGAGACTTATATGAGCGTTGTGCCTGTAGCGGATGTACTGCACGGCCGGGTCGCGGTTGACAGCGAAGTCACCGTACGTGGTTGGGTGCGTACACGAAGAGATTCAAAAGCCGGTATTTCCTTTATCGCCGTTTATGACGGTTCCTGCTTTAATCCCGTTCAGGCTGTCGTTAATAATTCTCTGAATAATTATCAGGAAGAAGTATTGCGCCTGACTACCGGCTGTTCGGTGGTTATTACCGGCAAAGTGGTTGAATCTCCGGGTGAAGGTCAGAGTTTTGAAATTCAGGCCACCCACGTGGAAGTCATCGGCTGGGTTGATGATCCGGATACCTACCCAATGGCTGCTAAGCGCCACAGCATTGAATATCTGCGTGAAGTGGCCCACTTGCGCCCGCGTACCAATCTGATTGGCGCCGTCGCCCGTGTGCGCCATACGCTGGCACAGGCACTGCACCGTTTCTTCGATGAGCAGGGCTTCTTCTGGGTGTCCACGCCGCTGATTACCGCGTCCGATACCGAAGGCGCGGGTGAAATGTTCCGTGTATCGACGCTCGATCTGGAAAATCTGCCGCGCACGCCGGAAGGTAAAGTTAATTACGACGAAGATTTCTTCGGCAAAGAAGCGTTTCTGACCGTATCAGGTCAGCTTAATGGCGAGACCTATGCCAGCGCGATTTCCAAAATCTACACCTTTGGCCCAACCTTCCGTGCGGAAAACTCCCACACCAGCCGTCACCTGGCGGAATTCTGGATGCTGGAGCCGGAAATGGCCTTCGCCAACCTGGAAGATAACGCTGCCCTGGCAGAAGCCATGCTGAAGTACGCGTTTAAAGCGGTACTTGAAGAGCGCGCTGATGATATGGCCTTCTTCGCCGAGCGCGTAGACAAAGATGCCATTTCGCGCCTCGAGCGTTTTGTGACTACCGATTTCGCGCAGGTGGATTACACCGAAGCTGTCGAGATCCTGCTGGCGTCAGGTCAGACGTTTGAAAACGCCGTCTCCTGGGGTATTGATCTCTCCTCTGAGCACGAACGTTATCTGGCAGAGAAACACTTTAAAGCACCGGTGGTGGTGAAGAACTACCCGAAAGATATCAAAGCTTTCTATATGCGTTTGAACGACGATGGCAAAACCGTTGCCGCGATGGATGTTCTGGCACCAGGAATTGGTGAAATCATCGGGGGTTCTCAGCGTGAAGAGCGTCTGGATGTGCTGGATGCGCGTCTGGCCGAAATGGGCCTGAATAAAGAAGATTACTGGTGGTACCGCGACCTGCGTCGTTACGGTACGGTCCCACATTCAGGTTTCGGATTAGGTTTCGAACGATTAATCGCCTATGTCACCGGTGTACAAAATGTAAGGGATGTTATCGCCTTCCCACGTACTCCACGCAACGCGACGTTCTGATTTCTGCATTAAATATAAGAAATTCATATATATACTAAGGTCAGCCTCGCTGACCTTTTTTTATTTTTGTAAATTTAGAGTTGGTTCACAAAGTTCCGTAAATTTTACATTTTGTAATACATATTTTCTCTTTGTTACCAGAATAAGAGATTAGTAGCATTTTCGGGCTAGATTAACCAGGCTGCGAATGGAAAGATGCGTGCAGACACAGGAAGACACCAAACTCTCATCTTGGTTCTGTAAAGAATTATTGACGGCAGTGGCAGGTGTCCAAATAACTCCAATGAGGGTAATAACAAAATGATGAAGCGCAACATTCTTGCAGTAGTGATCCCAGCACTGTTGGCTGCTGGTGCCGCTAACGCAGCAGAAATCTATAACAAAGATGGCAACAAACTGGACCTGTACGGTAAAGCTGTTGGTCTGCATTATTTCTCTGATGACGACGGTTTTGCTTCAGATGGTGATCAGTCTTATGTGCGCTTCGGCTTTAAAGGTGAAACCCAGATTAACGACCAGCTGACCGGTTACGGCCAGTGGGAATATAACGTTCAGACTAACAACTCTGAAGGTAGCGACGCGCAGGACGGTAACAAAACCCGTCTGGGCTTTGCCGGTCTGAAATTTGCAGACTTCGGCTCATTCGACTACGGCCGTAACTATGCTGTAGGTTATGATGCTCTGGCATGGACTGACGTGCTGCCAGAATTTGGTGGTGACTTCGGTCAGTCTGACACCATGACCAGCCGTACTACCGGTGTGGCTACCTACCGTAACACCAACTTCTTTGGTCTGGTTGACGGCTGGGACTTCGCTGTACAATACCAGGGCAAAAACGAACGTGCTGATGACATCACCCGTGCTAACGGTGACGGCTACGGCTTCTCTACCACTTACACTTCACCAATTGGTGTAGGTATCACTGGCGCATACAGCTCTCAGGACCGTACTAACGGCCAGAATGAAGCCGTGCTGGGTCGTGGTGACCGTGCTGAATTCTGGGGCACTGCGCTGAAATATGACGCGAACAATGTATACCTGGCAGCATCTTATGCTGAAGGTCGTAACGCCACCCGTATTACTGGCGCAAGCATCACCAATGCAGCTGGCGTGACAACCACTGGTATCGAAGGCTTTGCTAACAAAACCCAGAACTACAACGTGGTTGCGCAGTACCAGTTTGACTTTGGCCTGCGTCCGTCCATTGCCTATGTACAGACCAAAGCTAAGGATATTGAAGGCGTAGGCGATGTTGATCTGACCAAATACTTCGAAGTAGGCGCGACTTACTACTTCAACAAAAACATGTCCACCTATGTTGATTACATCATCAACCAGATCGGTGATGACAACAAACTGGGCATAGGTTCAGGTGATACCGTTGCATTGGGCCTGGTTTACCAGTTCTAATTGCCATTTAATCGCGACTCCGGTCGCGATTAAATGTGCATCAAAAAGGGGCTTCGGCCCCTTTTTTGTTTTTCTCCCTTCCCCGCTCGCTTTCTGCTGTTTTTTTGATGCAAACGGTTGGTAATTTGCCACTTGTGGCGGTAACCTGAGTCCTCACTTCGCTTTAGACTAAGCTAACGGACTTCGACTATGTTTGAACGTATTGCAGCTGCACCCGCCGACCCTATTCTTGGTTTAGCCGATCTGTTCCGCGCTGATGACCGCACAAATAAGATCAACCTCGGTATTGGCGTGTATAAAGATGAAACCGGCAAAACGCCGGTACTGACCAGCGTGAAAAAAGCTGAACAGTATCTGCTGGAAAACGAAACCACCAAAAACTATCTCAGCATTGATGGTATCGCCGATTTTGGCCGCTGCACCCAGGAGCTGTTGTTCGGAGCAGACAGCGCCCTTATCAGCAACCATCGTGCACGTACCGCACAGACCCCTGGCGGCACTGGCGCACTGCGCATAGCAGCCGATTTCATCGCCACCCAGACCAGCGCTAAACGCATCTGGGTGAGCAACCCAAGCTGGCCAAACCACAAAAATGTCTTTGCCGCTGCCGGCCTGGAAGTGTGTGAATACAACTACTACGATGCTGCACAGCATGCGCTGGACTTTGACGGCTTGCTAAACAGCCTGAGCGCCGCACAGGCGGGTGATATCGTGCTGTTCCATGGCTGCTGCCACAACCCAACCGGCATTGACCCAACGGCCACTCAGTGGGCCCAGCTGGCTGAACTGTCACTGGCGAAAGGCTGGTTGCCACTGTTCGACTTTGCCTATCAGGGCTTTGCCCGTGGTCTGGAAGAAGATGCCGAAGGCCTGCGTGCGTTTGCTGCCAGCCATCAGGAACTGATTGTATGCAGCTCGTACTCTAAAAACTTCGGCCTCTACAATGAGCGCGTCGGTGCTTTCACGCTGGTCGCTGCTGATGCAGCCATCGTGGATACGGCCTTCAGTCAGGTGAAAGCCACCATTCGTGCCAACTACTCCAACCCACCCGCACACGGTGCAGCCGTCGTCGCCACCATTCTCGGCAACAGCGCGCTGCGTGCCTTGTGGGAGCAGGAGCTGACCAGCATGCGCGAGCGTATTCAGCGGATGCGTCAGCTGTTTGTGAATACCCTGCAAGAGAAAGGCGCGAAAGGCGATTTCAGCTTTATCATCGATCAGAATGGGATGTTTTCATTCAGCGGCCTGACGAAAGATCAGGTTGTGCGCCTGCGAGATGAGTTTGGCGTCTACGCGGTAAATTCAGGCCGTGTGAACGTGGCGGGGATGACACCTGACAATATGTCTCCACTGTGTGAAGCCATCGTCGCGGTTTTGTAATTTAGCCGGTGGGTCTTTCGTTGCCCCACCGCTGAGCTTTATCGCGATCAAAAAAGCCTGCTTAAGCAGGCTTTTTTATGGCACCAATGCCGAGATGCGTTTATTGCAGGAACGGGTTACTGATTCGTTCACGCCCCAGCGTCGATATCGGTCCGTGGCCTGGAATGAAGGTGACGTCATCCCCCAGTGGCAACAGTTTGTTATGAATAGAGGCTATCAGGTCGCTGTGGCTGCCCTGGGGGAAATCAGATCGTCCTACCCCGCCACTGAAAATCACATCGCCAGAGACCAGCAGGCGCCCTGCACGGTCAAAGAACACAATGTGTCCCGGCGTATGCCCCGGGCAAAGCAGCACTTCCAGAGAGGTCTGCCCTACCTGCACAGTCTCACCCTCTTCCAGCCAGCGATCGGGGACCAGGGGAGGACATTCGGCAAAACCAAACATCTGGCTTTGTGTCGGCAGGCTATCAAGCCAGAATTTATCGGCTTTATGTGGCCCTACAATCGGTAGAGAATAATGTGCGGCCAGTTCAGCAGCGGCACCGACATGGTCAAGGTGACCGTGCGTCAGCAGTAATTGGGTCAGGTTAACACCCAGCGCAGCCACTTCACGTTTAATTGTCTCTGCGTCGCCACCCGGATCCACCAGCGCAGCTTCATTTGATTCCGTACACCAGATCACCGAACAATTCTGCGAGAACGCAGTGACCGGGATAATATGATAGTCCATAACTCTCCGTTACCGGTCACCACAGGGTGCCGGAATTTCGTTTTACCAGTTCCGAACCGGCCCGGTATCAATATGCACAAAGTTACTACTTGGGTAGTATCCTACACCACCCGCCCGCAGCGAAAGTGCGGCTTTGCGTATATTGCTTAACGAAATTCCTTCAATGTGGAAATCCATCGCCTGCCCCAGCGTGTGGTAGCTATGTTTCGCTACACCGCGGGTATGCGACCGTAATGAGTTATTGGTGCCGAGAGAACGGTAGCCAGAGATTAGCTGCACCGGTTTACGACTATCGAGCAGCGATTGCAGACGGAAGAGTTGGTCAAAAAGATGGGGATCGATGCTTTTACTTTTATTGGCCCGGTAGTCACGGAAGAAATGATTCAGTCGTGCCAGTTCATCCTTGTCATAGCTTTTACCGTTAAAAAATTCCGTTTTAAGGTTTTCGCCGGTATTGAGATTATTAAGCGTTAATACACGCGGGCGGGAAGTTGAAAGCGAGGCGAAGGCCTGCCCGGGGAGCAATGCCACACCGAGCGCCGCGCCGCCTAACGTCAGCCACTTACGGCGATGAGAGTCGAATTTATCCATGAATCAGTATTACCCAGCTAAAGAATTCGGAACAGTGCACTAATTACACCGTTTTGAACCTTACCGGGGGAGAATACCTACGTCAACCCAACAAAAGTAAAACCGGCGCAAAGATTGGCATCACACCCTTTACACCGGCTTTTTAGCATAACTATTCCCTGCACGGGAACTGCTGATTAATCAATCATTAGAGCAATAATTGACCAGCCTGCGTTAGCACCTGCGCACCAGAACGTGCCGTATTGTCATAATTGTAAATATCTGTACGAAATTGCGGCTGGCCATCATCTGCCACCCAGGCGGTCAGATAATAGAGGTTAACCGGGATACGATGACGGATGGACACATAGCGTGTATCCCCCTCTTTCAAGGTGCTGGAAATCCGCGTGTCGTTCCAGCCCACATCCTGCAGCAACAAATTAGCCAGATCGGATGCCCGGTTCACACGTACACAGCCAGAACTGAGAGCACGAATATCTTTCTGGAAAAGACCGTGATTTGGTGTGTCGTGCAGGTAGATCGCATCCGAACTCGGCATGTTGAATTTATAGCGCCCCAGTGAATTCGTCGGGCCCGGTGCCTGACGAATGCGGTACGGGAACGAAGCGGCAGAAACCATGCTCCAGTCAATCATCGAAGGATCAACCACCTGAGCATCACTGCTCCAACCCGACAGTAACGTATAATTGTGCTTATACAGGTACATCGGGTCCTGTTTGACCTTCGGCACAATATCCTTGCGCACTAAGGTGGTGGGCACATTCCACGGCGGGTTGAGGACAACGTTATTCAGCGCGCTGCGCATCAACGGCGTTTTACGGTCAGGGCGGCCGACAATCACTCGGGAAGAGAGAATTTCATTACCGTTGACATAGTAGGCCAGTGAGTAATTAGGAATGTTCACCATAATGCCGTTATGCATATCATCCGGCAGCAGTCGCAGACGCTGGATATTCAATGCCAGCAGCGATGCACGACGTTGTGGGGAAACATTTAACCATTCGCGGGTGCGAGCACCTATCGCACCATCGGCCTCTAACCCCTGCCAGGTCTGGAAGCGTTTCAGTGCGGCGACCAGGTCCGGAGTATAAACATTATCAGCATTGATAGGTGCGGCAGTTCCCTGCACATTACCGACATTCTGAGGAACGGCAGTCTGAGGATTATTTTCTGACGGCATTGCAGACGGGCTGACCACGACATTGTTATCAACGTTCGCCTGCACAGGGGCATCAGGCTGGGCATTATCATCATCATGCACCAACGGCGCATCAATAGGGCCCACCACTTCTTCCGTGGGTTTTGGTGGCTCGCTGTCTGCCGACATCATGCCGGTACGTTTAAGAATATCGCGCAGCACAGGCACATCATTGCTGATCTGGCCAGGACGCAGGGTCTGCTTATCAACCAGTTGTGGCCAGGGACGGTTTTCTGCCAGCAGCGTTTTTAATGCCTGATGCATACGCACATACTGCGGATGCTGCGGGGCCAGTGAGAGAACAAAACCATTGAGACGATTCTGAACTACCGCGTTTTGCCACAGATTAATCACCGCGACAGACGGGGCCTCCATCTTATAAGGTACATTGCTGTACAGCCAGGTTTCCCCTTTGCTGGGAACGCCAGAAGTAAACTGCAGATAACCCAACATGGCATCAGACAACACCACATCACGTGCCATGCCAGTAATATTCGGATCCGTCAGCTGTTTTACCCAGTGGGAGAACTGCGGCTGAACACCGGAAATCGCGACCTCAGCCAGCTGTTGCTGGAACTGTTTTACCGCCTGCTCATCCTGCCACATTGGCTGCATGCCACGACTGGCATACAACGGTGCAAGGTTTTTCAGATAGAACGGCGCCATCCCCTGAGAGAACAAGCCGCTGATATGCGATGCACTCTGCGAGACGCTGATACTTTGCACAATCGGAGCAGAGACGGGTGGAATTCCCGCCACAGAAGAAGACACCGGCACCAGCCAGCACAAAAGACTACAACCCAGTGCAACAACCTGGGTGGAAAACGATTTCTGCAGCAACATCCCTTGCTCCCTGTTAAGACTGCCGGATGAGTAACCCGCAGCAATTAGTCGTTGTTATAAGTATAGAAACAGAAAACGGCATTTGCCTCTTACGTTGCAAATGCCGTTATGCAGAGTAATCTGGACACAGAAATTTTACCACTGCGTACCATTATTTTTTACAGGATTTCGTGAATCAGGCTCCTGCCTCAACATCTTTTGCCGTTATCGTCGGTTCTGCAGCAAATCCACGCAGCCCAACAACGTGAACATGTTCAGTATTATTGAAGACCTTACGAACCAGTTTGTAAGTGGTGCCTTTTTCAGGGCTGATATTTTCCGGTGCCGCGATAATCAGCTGCATCTCCAGTCGGTCACACAGCTCGAATAAGGTGGCAATGGATTTTGCATCCAGACGCGCGGCCTCATCAAGGAACAGCAGACGGCAAGGGGAGATATCTTTCCCGCGCAGACGGCGTGACTCTTCCTCCCAGCTTTGTACCACCATCACCAGAATCGACATACCGGTACCAATCGCTTCCCCTGTCGATAACGCCCCACTTTCTGCACGCAACCAGCCGTCAGAGCCACGGTTAACTTCCACTTCCATCTCAAGATAGTTGCGGTAATCCAGCAGCTCCTCACCAATGGTCTGCGGTGTACGCTGGCCCATATCGATTTGTGGGTTCAGGCGCTGGTAGAGTTTTGCCAGTGCTTCGGAGAAGGTCAGACGATTGCTCTTAAACAGATCCTGATGCTGTTCATGCTGCTCAGACAGCACATCAAGCAGCGTAGAGTGAGCTTCCCGCACGTTAACGTTGAGACGCACACTCTTCACCTGCCCGAAACTCACGGCCTGCAAGCCCTGGTTCAACTGACGAATACGATTCTGTTCGCGCTGAATCGTTTTGCGAATAATGTTCGACACGCTGCGCGAGCTGATGGCCAGCATCTGCTCACGGGCAGTCAGCTCTTCCGTCAGGCGATTCAGCTCAATTTCCATCTGCTCAATGGCTTCGACCGGATCATCGGTGCGAATGATATCCTGACGGATACGCTCACGCAGATGCTGATAAACCGCAATGAAGAACTGAATTTTACGCTCCGGCCGCTTCGGATCCTCCGACAGACGCAGCACGTCGCGCAGATGTTCGTTATCCGCTACCGCCAGACGCAGCGCACCTAACGCCTTATCCGACATGGAGCGCAGCTCGTCACCGCCGAGATACGCCAGCTCACGACGGTGCAGACGGCGCTCAACGCCATTGTCTTTCACCAGTCGCAGTACCGCAACCCAGCCCGCCTTCGCACTCACAACCTGCTCACGGCCTATCTGGTACTCGCGCTCCAGACGGCGTAGTTTTTTCTGCAACGCATCGATTTCGGCTTCACAGAAGGTCAGCTGTTTTTCCAGCTGATTACGACGCAGTCGGTTGTTGCTCAGGGCACTGTAGAGTTCGTCACGACGCAGCCGCGCCCGCTCTTCAGCGGAGGCATCCGCCTGCACGCCGATATCGAGCATCTCCTGCTGAAGCTCCTTCAACATGTCGCGTTTCGCGTCATAGGAGCTTTTCAGCGAGGCCAGAACCTGGGAGTATTGCGCTAACTGGGTTTGATGCTGACGTAGCTGCTCACGGGCGCGGGTACGTTCACCTTCCGCCTGTTCAAGGCGCTGGCGCAGCTTCTCATTGAGGTCGCTGGTGCCGTTGAGCATACCTGCAGAATCAATGTAGCCAAAGTGCGCACGACGCTGAACCACTTCGGTCAGGGCAAAGGCTTGCTGACGCGCATCGCGCTGCTGCTGCTGCGCCTGCTGGTAGTCCAGTTTTAACTGGTCATGCTGCTCAGGATCGCTCTGCAGGACAGAGAGAATGGGTTCCAGCTTCGTCAGTTGAGCACCGTGCTGCTGCACAAAGCGCGCGGCTTCCTGCGCTTCATCCAGCTTTTCCTGAATCTCTTCATGACGATCCTGTAACGTATCATCCAGCAGCAGGCTGACGCGAGGCAACAGACGGTTAAGCTGGGCAACGCCCTCTTTCGCCTGTTCGAACTGCTGGCGCTGCTGCTGGTTTTCGCTTTCATGATTCGTCAGCGCACGCTCCACCTCGTTACGGCGGGTATTGAGCAGGCGCATTTCTGCTTCAGGGTCGGACTCAAACGCTACGCCAAGGTGGCTGCCGATAAAGCGGCTAAAGGACTGATGCAGACGCTGGGTTTTCTGAACATCAAATGACAGCGTAGCGTAACGTTCGGCCAGCGCCTCGCGCTCAGCGTGCAGCACATCTAACTGGTTTTCACGCGCAGCACGACCAAACAGCGGTACTTTCGGGAAACGAGAATAGCGCCACTGGCGATCCCCCGCTTTCACCACGACGGCTTTTTCCAGCTCTTCGACATTAAATACGCTGTCATCAAACGACTGCGGATCCCCTTCGATCAGGTAGAGATCTTCCGGGCAATCGTCCAGACCGTCGAGCTGATCGCGGATCAGTGACAGGTCAGGCACCACAATGGCATGACGAGCCGGGCCATACAATGCTGAGAAGTACGGCGCATCATCAATGGTGACATCATCATAAATTTCTGACAGCAGCACGCCACCAAAACGTTCGGCGAGGTTGTTCAGGCGAGCGTCTTCTGCCCCGCCCGGCTGGCTGAGACGCTCAATCTGCTTCTCAATGTCGCGCTTACGGGCTGAGACTTCATCACGTTCTACCGTGGTTTCACGCTCACGCTCCAGCAGTTGCTGCATAAACTCGGTGACCTGCTGGCTGTTTTCCAGCGCCTGGCCCGTTTGTTCACTCAACTGCGAGAGGATTTCCTGCGCGGCCAGCCACTGCGGCGCTTGTTTAGTCAAACGCGCAATGCGTTCACGGAGCTGCTCCAGCTCCTGGCGCAGTGTCATACGGCGCTCACCGGCGTCCGCCACGCTTTCGCTTAACAGCTCAATCTGTGCTTCCAGTTCAGCCTGTAAGGACTCCAGCTCACTGGCATCATGCTGACCGTGTCGCTTGCAGAAGTCACTCAGCAGGCGTTCGGCATCCTGCTGTTCACGTACACGCTGTGCCAGTTCACTCAGGCGGCTGCGCAGCGGCTGTAGTTGTTCGGCATGATAACGCTGGTTGCTGGCATCACGGAGCAGATCGCGCCCTACCTGCCAGGCTTCGCTACGGCTAACCGGGCCGGCAATTTTACTGACCAGTTCAAACGCCTGCTCAAACTGGCTGTGTGCGGCCTGCGCCACACTCATTTTTTGTTCCAGCATCAGCAGTTTGTCGGTCGCTTCCTGCTCTTTCGCCTGGAAGGTTTCCTGCCATTCATCTGCGTTATCCACGCTGAGGTCGCGTATCTGGCAGATTTCCTGAGCACGCTGAAGTGCCTGCAACGCCTGCTGATACTGGATGGCGCGCGTCTGCTGCACATCCAGCGCCTGCTGGTAATCAGCCAGCTGATTTTTCAGCTCATCCACTTCCAGCTCAGCATTTTCGCTACGCGCTTCATTTTCTTCATGCCCTTCACGCGCTTCAGCGACGACCTCATTCTGCTCTTCGAGGCGGAAGGTCAGCTCTTCGAGATCGGCATCGTAGCGGTCAATTTTTTCCTGCTGACGCAGTGCCGTCTGAACCAGATTGAGATGGTCGCTGGCACCCTGATAATCTGTTTCCAGATCGCTTTCAGCGGCATTGTGCTCACTCAGTTCCCGCGCCATCTCAATATGACGATATTGCTCAGCGGATAACTGTTTACGACTGGTGAAAAGATCATTACGCACCTGCATCGCACCATCCAGATGGATACGGCGCTCGTTGGCATGACGCATATAGTCTGCCGCCACGTAGCTGGTCGCTTCTGAGATCAGATGCTTAAAGAGATCGCGATCAGACTGGGTCACGCGAATCGCTTCCAGCGTCATGCGGTTTTCACGCAGCGCGGCTTCCATGTCCTGGAACGCTTTACGTACTCCGCTGTTTTCAGGCAGCAGGTAATCTCGCAGGGAACGCGTGATCGCACTGGAAATCCCCCCGTACAGCGAGGCTTCAATCAGGCGGTAATACTTGCTACGGTCAGCGGCAGAGCGTAAACGACGCGCCACAATACCGAGGTCAAACATCACAGAATGGTAATCCGTAATGGAGTTGTACTGTTTAAACTGCACACTCTCCATCGCTTCAAACCGCTCTTTCAGTTCACTGATTGGCACCACACGCGCCTGACGGGCATTCACCGTCTCAGTCAGAATTTCGGTCGGGTTAATGGAGGTCGGCAGGCCATGAATGCTAAAAGGTTTGATATCCACTTTACGGTCACGGCCGGCAACCTGTTGCAGTCGGACCCCAACAAGCACGCGCTGATGCAGCGAGTTCACCACATCGAGCACAGCGTAACAAACGCCTGGGCGCAGTTTGCCGTGCAGGCCTTTATCACGGGAACCTGAGGTTGCCCCGGCTTCAGTAGTGTTACGGAAATGCAGCAGTGTCAGGTCGGGGATGAGCGCAGTAACAAATGCCGCCATCGTGGTCGACTTACCTGCACCGTTCCCACCTGACAGCGTTGTCACCAATTCGTCGAGGTCAAAAGTACGGGCAAAAAAACCGTTCCAGTTAATCAGCGTCAGCGAGCGAAACTTTCCACGTTCAATCATTTATTCTTCCTCCGCGCTGTCCGGCACACTGTTTTCAGTGTCACTTTCACCGTCTTCGCTTTCATCATTCAGCGCCAGGCCACCGTCAAGCTGCATCGCCTCACCGTCGCGGATCATCCGCAGCTGCGCTTCACGCGCATCGTCACCGCTGCGCACATCGGCGCCAAAGCGGAAGACGGATTCGGTGATACGGAATTTACTGCTGTCATTACCCATAAACCACACCATTCCCAGGCGACGCAGGCGATTAAGCGACGCGCGCATTTTCTCCTGAAGTTTCTGGCGGTCAAGGTCTGAGCCGGTAGAACGCTGGTTAACCAGCTTCAGCAATTTGCTTTCATCGGCCAGCGACATCAACTCGTCGTGCAGTTCTTGCTGGGTAAAGATCCCTTCATTGGCCAGACGTTCCGGGCTGAGGTAGAGATAACATAAGATTTTACCCACCATCATATCCAGCTCGGACAACACTGAACGCGGGATCAGCGTGGTGGAACGTGGCCGCAGGTAGAAAAAACCTTCCGGCGCACGGATCAGCTCAACGTTGTAACGGGCATAGAACTCTTCCAGAAATTCCTGGTAGTCCATCAGAAAGGCGTGTTGATCTAACTCTTCAATACCAATATGGCGCCCTGCGCGTAACTGGCTGTCCAGTGCCGGGAAAATCGGGTTGGCCAGTGCCTGCGCCAGTTTAACTGGCATCACTTGTTCAATATTTGTCGATGACATGTGCCTGCACCTTGGCTCCGTAATCATTAATCGCCTGCCATTTTGCAGCCAGGCCAGAGAAATCTGCTTCGGCCACGCCTAAGCGTACAGCCTGATCGACGACAATACGCGCCACGTCAAAGTGACGTACACGCGGGTATTGTGTCAGGTAATCACGAATCACCGCCCCAAGATCCAGCGGCTTTTGCTGTGTCCTGTAGATGGCCAGTGCTTCTTCAATCATCGCCGCCAGCTGTTCACGGATAGCATTGAACTCTTCGTATTCCAGTTCAGAAGGCAGTTCGCCCGTCACTTCCTCACTGCGCAGCGTCAGTTCTTCATCACGCATATCGTACAGGCGGTCAGCATTGGCATAGGTCAGCGCCCAGGGCTGATCGAAGTAATTCTGTACCGACTGACGTAAACGCTGGGCAAAGACGCGGTTCTTATCCATATCAATCGCGGTACGGATAAATTTATGCACGTGGCGGTCATAGCCGATCCACAGGTCAATCGCCTGCTGGCCCCAGCTGATAATGCGGTCGAGCTTGTTTTGCAGGTCATACACCAGCTTGTCGACGAAGCCGAGATCGGGGCTATTCATCGTGGCATCCTGGATGCGCAACAGATTGGCCTGTAGCTTATCGCCCGCAGCCTCCAGGGTATCCTGAAGTTCACGCAGCGTACCGGACGTTTCGTTCAGCAACAGTTCACAGCTGGATATCGCCGCACGCCAGTCTTTGTTGAGTAACTGAGCAATATCATCTTTAACGCCCTGTTGTTGTTCATCCATGATGCGCTGGGTGATATCAATGCTGTCGAAGATCTCTGCCACCGAATATTTCAACGGAGCGAACACGTTGCGGTGCCAGTGAAACTCGTCGCCATCTTCATCAGCAGCATCGGCGGCACGTTTTAGCTCACCCGCTACGATCGACAACTGCAAAGAGAGACGCAGGGTGGAGAATTCACGCTGGCGAATATAATAGTCGGTAATGCCGATGCCCAACGGCGTCAGACGATAGATCGCATTACCTTCTGCATGTTCGCTGGTAAAACGATTGAGCAAGCGCTGGCGCACCATATCGTTAATGGCATTGTTGGCACGTACCACGACAGTTTCGCTGGTCTGTTCGAAGCCTTCACTGACATGGCGGAAGGCATCAATCAGTTCGCCTTCACTCATTTCGCCATCCATGCGCTCCCCATTAAGGGTGGCAATCGCCAGCAAAAAAGCCAGACGTTCGGTTGGCAATGAGACGGAAAAATCATTTTTTCGCGCCCAGGCTACCAGCTCCGGTACAGTCTGGGAAAATTCACTCATAGTTCGTCTGCCTTATGGGTTTCCGCGCTGTAACGTGGATATAACGCCCTAAACTTAAAAACGGCTCCTGGCGGCAGTATTGCTTTTCCAGGGCCAGAACCTCATCAAAACGATCGATCTGTTTGGTTTTATCACGCATGTAGTCGTGAAAAACGCGGATGCCGGTTTTGTGCTCAATCGTAAAGCCACACTCTTGTAGCCAGCCATACACCTGTTCAGGATCCCTTGGGTAGTCCGGAGACAAGGTTTTCTTTTTACGTTTGGCCAACCCCGTTTGTAAATAGCCGAAGTTGCCGAGCACCATCGTCTGCATCAGCAAACCATTGAGGTTATAGAACATGAGCGACAGGACACCACCAGGCTTCAGTGCATCATACAACGCCGCCAGCACCTGCTGAGGTTCCGCCACCCATTCCAGCACCGCGTGAAACAATACCAGATCAACCGGTTTATCCAAATGTTGACCGACCTGCTGAGCGCTAATTTGTTCGAATTGCATGTTACCGCTCACACCTTTTTCATCGGCGAGGCGGCGGGCACGGGACAACATCTCTTCGGAGACATCACAAAGCAGCACCTGATGACCCCGGGCTGCAATGCCACAGCCGGTTTGCCCTTCTCCGCCCCCTGCATCCAGCACAGATAAAGGACCGTCAGGGAACGATGTTAACAACGCATCAAGATCCTCCCAGAGAATGGCCTGGCGAATACGGCCTTTGGTGGTACCGTAAATATTCTGAGAAAATTTTTCTGCGATATCATCAAAGTTGCGATCCTGCATACAACGACTCCGGCATTCAGGGCTTTATTCTACGGGGTTACCCGGCTATTTCGAGCGGCGTTCAGACGTTACACTGTGCTCATTCACGTCATTCAGCGAAGTGAAGGGAATGCGTCAGCGCGTCTGTAGCTTGAAAGATGCGGGGTATTTTGGCATACACTGGCAAATAATGAACCTTTCAGTCATCGCTTCGTGATTGTGTGATGTTTTTTCGGACAAAAGGAACCCTTTTTGATGTTTTTTGCACTGAAAAAAATTGTTGGCGGCCTGCTGCTTCCACTGCCAATGCTGCTGCTGGTGATGGCACTAGGGATTATCTTACTCTGGTTCAGCCGCTGGCAGAAAAGCGGCAAAACACTCATCTCCGTTGCCTGGGCTATTCTGTTGCTGATCAGCCTGCAACCTGTTGCTGACAGACTGCTGGCCCCCATCGAGAATAACTATCCCACCTGGCACAATCAGCACCCGGTGGAATATGTTGTGGTTCTCGGCGGTGGCTACACATGGAATCCGCAATGGGCACCCAGCTCAAATATGCTCAACAATAGCTTGCCACGCCTCACAGAGGGCATTCGTATTTTACAGGCGAACCCAGGGGCAAAACTGATTGTGACCGGCGGACATGCGCAGGGCAACCCGATGAGTTCAGCAGCAGTGGCCTCACTCGTGGCACAATCACTGGGCGTACCGCAAAGTGCGATTATTACGCTGGATAAACCCAGTGACACTGAGCAGGAAGCCCTGGAAGTTTCCCATATTGTCGGGCAGCGACCATTTGCGCTGGTGACCTCCGCTAACCATCTGCCGCGGGCCATGATCTTCTTCCAGCGTCAGGGCCTGGCCCCCTGGCCTGCGCCTGCAAACCAGTTGGCAGTCACATCACCACTGAACTTCTGGGAGCGGGTTTTACCTTCATCATTCTGGCTGGGCCACAGCGAGCGCGCGATCTACGAAAGCCTGGGGCGTTTGTGGCAATGGCTGAAACCCGCCGCCAAACCGTCAGTCGAGCCAGGGAAGGAGTGACTGGCTGGCTGCCGTAAAACGCGCACGGTCAAACTGCGCGGTGTGAATGAGCCGCGCAGTTTCCTCCCAAAGACTATAGAACCAACGGCGTGCAACAAACCCTTCCGCTACGGGGGCTCGCCGCAAGTATTCACTGACGATGCCGTCGCCTGCGCCGGATGCGCATAGCGGGAACAGTTCGAATTCTCGTGGTGCCCAAAGTATCGTACCGGGATTGATCATCGCCAGTAACTGATCCCCCCAGGCCTCTTTCATTATGCTGCTGAGCACCAGGTTGCCGTGGACCAGAACACAGGGATCGTCAAAATCTTTAAACAGTGCGTGCAGACTCTGACGGCTGCGATAAAGCACACGTCGGTCATCCATACTCAGCAATGCCGGTCGCAGGTAGTTGAGCGTCGCCCACAACACCTCCACTCGCTGCGCATACCAGGCGGGCCATCGGTTCTGCTGGGTGCTATCTACCGTTCCCACCAGCCCATGACTGTCGATACGATGCCAGCCGAGCATCCCTTCAACAATCTGTTCCTGCAGCTGCTGCCAGCGCTCGGGCGTACGCGTGGGCGCCTCAACGGAAACGCCACCAATACGCTCTATCAGTAAGACTTCATGCAGGGGCGGCTGCTGGCTGATCACCAAACCATATACGGCAGGCACACGCACCTTCCCTTCACGCATCAGCATTGAGAGCTTATGCGCTTCCTGGGCTGCAATGCCCTTCATATTGAAGTATTTCGCCACTAACGGCAGTGAATGACCACTGTCATCGTAAAGAGTATAAAGACTGGCGTAAGGCTGCTGGCTGATACACTCCACCCGGCTGACGGGTTCGCCCAGTACCAGTGCCAGTTCAGATCGCAGTTGTTCCATCTGCCCTCCTTATCAGGCAAGAGGTCTTATGATGGTGCGAATGGATGAGATTTGCTCCGAACTGGATCAAATTCGTCGTATAAAGTGCGGGGCCAGCACTGTGGCCCCGACGCGGATTTACTGCATGGCTGCGCGAACGCGTAGCAAATCCTCTGGCGTATCAACACCCACGCTGGGAATGGCTTTTGCCACATCAACATGGATTTTTTCGCCGTACCAAAGCACTCGCAACTGCTCCAGCAGCTCGATCTGCTCCAGCGGACTGGCTTCCCATCGGACATAACGGCGGATAAATCCGGCACGATAACCGTAGATACCAATATGGCGCAGGAAGTGGTCACCGATAGTGTCATGGGAAGCCGCAAAGCGCTCACGATCCCACGGGATAGTGGCTCGTGAGAAGTACAGCGCATAACCGTTGGCATCACGTACCACCTTCACCGCATTCGGGTTAAAGGCTTCTTCCGCTGATTCAATCGGCACCGCCAGCGTTGCCATACCCGCAGTGCTGCTGGCCAGATTATCCGCCACCTGGCGAATAATAACCGGTGGGATCATGGGCTCATCACCCTGAACATTAACAATCACCGTGTCATCCGGGAACTGGTAGTGATCAATTACTTCGGCAAGGCGTTCAGTGCCGGACTGATGGTCAGGACGGGTCATACAGACTTCACCACCCGCAGCTTCAACCGCGCGTGCCACATCCTGATTATCCGTGGCTACAATTACCCGTTCAGCACCGGATTCCAGTGCACGTTCCATCACGTGAACCACCATCGGTTTGCCGTGAATATCGACCAGGGGTTTACCCGGCAAACGGGTGGAAGCAAAGCGGGCAGGAATAATGGCAACAAAACTCATGGATGGCTCTCTTCAAGTGTCAATGCGCGTGCTTCAACTTCCAGCAGCACAGGAATACCGTCACGTACCGGATACGCCAGACCATCTGGTTTGCAGATGAGTTCCTGCTGCTCTTTGTTGTAGTACAACTTGCCATGACAGACCGGACAAGCAACGATTTCGAGTAGACGATGATCCATAAATCCTCCGCGATAAATCCAATTTTGCAATGGGCTAAGAATACCATAGCTGTACTGGTGCAGTTACCCGCTCACCACGAAAAACATGCCCCGGATTATATTTCCCAGCGAGTTGGCCAGCAGGAACCCATTGCGTCAGGGAGTTTATTGACCTCGATCATCTCCGCCCCCTGCCAGCGTGCAAATTTCGTCAGAGCACGCTGCACATCATCCACGAACTGCTGGCTGACGCGTGTGTGCCGCTCCAGCCATAATTGTTTGACCTCCAGCACTTTTGTTTTGCGCTGCATACGGGCATCCAGTCGTGCTTTTAACGCACCTCGATGCAAAACAGGCAGGACAAAGTATCCATACTGCCGTTTTTCCTCCGGGGTGTAACATTCCAGGCGATAGTCAAAATCAAACAGTTCAAGCGCGCGTTTGCGATCCCACACCAGTGGGTCAAATGGCGACAGAATAGCAGTATGAGTAGCGGCTTGCGGGTGAGCCAGTTGTGTAAACAGACTGTGATGGACATACATCGTGCCGAGATCTTCAACCTGTACCTCACGTACTGTTTCCTGCTCCAGCCAGCGATCGATGGCCTGGATAACTGGCGCCCGTTTCAGACGGTAATAATCTGCCAGCCAGGCCAGACGAAAGATCCCCAGACTGCACGCACTGTTATCCAGCATACGCTGTACCGCTTCTGCTTCGGTGAGTGCATGCTGTGCATCATCCCAATCTGGCATCATCCGCTCACGCAGGTCATAAACGCGCTGAAACTGACGACGTTCACTGACCATCAACTCACCGGCGGTGAACAGATTTTCCAGGTGGCGCTTATGAGGTTTCCACGCCCACCAACCAGGCTTCTGCCCTGCCGGAGCGGTAAAATCCGCCGAACGAACCGCGCCATTTTCACGGATATGTGCCAGCAAATGGGTGATATCCTGCTGATGCTCATCCATCCATGTCTGGCTGTACTTCCAGCCTAATGCTGAGGGGTTCAGCATGCGGTGACGCAGCAGAGGGTAATCCTCAATGGGAATAAAGCAGGCTTCATGCGCCCAATATTCAAACAGGTTTCGCTGTGCCAGCGCCTGCTCAAGCCAGATGTGCGGATACTCGCCGAGACGGCTGAATAGCACAAGGTAAGGGCTACGCGCCACCACATGGATGGTATCGATTTGCAGCAGTGACATTCGGCGTACCGCCGACAGTAGATCGTCAAACCGGGCTTTATGTGAAGGTGGCCGCAGCAGGCCCTGAGCCGCCAGCTGAAGCTGGCGCGCCTGAACAAGAGAAAGAGTTACCGCCGTCATGATGCCATCCGTAAAGTTCAGATGGCTTTAGTGTAGCGCGATGTGGAGAGTTGTGGACTGAATTAACGTGGAATTAATGCACTGATTTTGTTCAGCAATACGATGGTCTGCTCATCGGGAAGCATGGCATCAACCGGTAAATACCACCAGCTGTCAGTGGCAAAAGCGCGCGCTTTGACCGCATCTTTCTCTGTCATCAACAGTGTCTGTCCTTCCGTTATCAGGGCATTCAGAGTAGCGGCAGTGTAATTCTGATGGTCAGCGAAAGAGACCTCTTTTTGGATCACAACCCCCTGCTGACGCAGCGTGTTGTAAAAACGTGGCGGATGGCCAATACCGGCCATTGCCACCACATTTTGCAGTTGTGCGGCCGGACGATGTTCCCCTGAACGCAGGTTTACCGCCTGGCCCGGCACCAGTTGCATCGACAGTTCACCCGGCTGTGCATGGCCACCGTTGGCGATGACGGCAGTCACACTTTTCAGGCGAGAAGCGCGTTCCCGCATGGGACCTGCGGGCAACCACCAGCCATTACCAAAGCGACGTTCACCATCAACGACGACGATTTCAACATCACGCGCCAGAGCATAGTGCTGTAATCCATCATCAGTGATAATGACATCCACCCCGCCACCGCTCACCAACGCCTCTACGGCCTGACGGCGCTGGGGTGCGACCGCGACCGCCGCACCGGTACGCTGATAGATCAGAACCGGTTCATCACCGGCTTCACGGGTAGTCGTCTCTTCGCCCAGCACCAGCGGATAGCTTTCTGCTTTACCACCATAACCACGAGACACCACCCCAACGCGAAAACCCCGCTGTTGCAGTGCCTGTACCAGCCAGATGACCACTGGCGTTTTACCATTCCCGCCGGCAGTAAGATTACCGACGATTACCACCGGAACGGGTGCACGCCACACTTTACGCCAGCCCCAGTAATAGCTAAGACGGAGCACATTACTGATCAGCCCGTATAACAGGCTGAAAGGCAACAACAACAGATAAAGCGCAGAGCGGCCGCTCCAGATGCGTTCAATCATTGGCCAAATTGCATCTTATGCAGCTGCGCGTAAACACCACGTTCTGCCAGCAACATCTCGTGACTGCCACGCTCAACGATTTGACCATCTTCAACCACTACAATCTCATCCGCTTTTTCAATCGTGGAAAGACGGTGGGCAATCACCAGCGAAGTCCGGTTCTTTTGCAGTTCGTCCAGGGCTGACTGAATAGCACGCTCAGATTCGGTATCCAGAGCCGAGGTGGCTTCATCCAGGATCAGAATCGGGCTGTCACGCAGCAGGGCACGGGCAATGGCAATACGCTGGCGCTGCCCCCCTGAGAGCAATACACCATTCTCACCAATCATCGTATCCAGGCCATTCTCCATCTTGCCGATAAAGTCCATGGCATGGGCCATCGTTGCCGCTTTCTCAATATCTTCGCGGCTGTACTGTTCCTCGCGCGCATAGGCAATATTATTGGCAATGGTGTCATTGAACAAATGCACATTTTGCGATACCAGCGCCACCTGATTACGCAGTGAGGCAAGGGTATATTCACGCAGGTCATGTCCATCCATCAGGACGGCCCCCTGCTGCACATCATAGAAACGGGTCAGCAGGCTCGCCAGCGTTGATTTACCTGAACCCGAGCGCCCGACCAGAGCCACCGTCTTACCCTCAGGGATCGTCAGATTGATATTTCGCAGGGCAGGCACTTCGCGACCAGGATAGGTAAATGTTACCTCACGGAACTCAATGTCGCCCTTTGCCCGCTCAACTATGCGCTTACCGGTATCCACTTCCTGTTCGCTATCGAGAATGGAGAACAACGTCTGACAGGCAGCCATACCGCGCTGGAACTGAGCATTGACGTTAGTCAGTGATTTCAGCGGACGCATCAGGGCAATCATTGACGAGAACACCACGGTGATCGTACCCGCCGTCAGGGTCTCCATCACACTCGGGAAGCTCGCGGCATACAGCACAAAGGCCAGTGCCAGCGAGGCGATCATCTGAATAATCGGGTCTGAAATAGAGGATGCTGAAACCAGTTTCATCCCCTGCTGACGCATGCGATTACTCACACGGTTAAAGCGCTCGCTTTCGATCTCCTGACCACCAAAGATCAGTACTTCTTTATGCCCTTTCAACATCTGTTCAGCGCTGGTCGTCACCTGGCCCATGGTGTTTTGCATATTTTTACTGATATTGCGGAAACGCTTTGAGACCGTACGAATAGCAAATGAAACGATCGGCGCCAGAACGATCAGGATCAGCGACAGCTGCCAGCTGTAGTAAAACATCAAGATAAACAGGCCGATAATCGAAGCACCCTCACGCACCACAGTCACCAGGGCACCGGAAGAGGATGAGGCAACCTGTTCAGAATCATAGGTGATGCGCGATAGCAGCGTACCGGTAGACTGCTGGTCGAAAAAGGCGACCGGCATGCCCATCATATGGCTGAACAGGCGGCGGCGCATGCCCATGACCACATTGCCAGACACCCAGGAAATACAGTAACTGGAAACGTAGCTGGTAACGCCGCGAACGAGCATCAGACCCATTACGACAAGCGGCATCCATAGCAGTACGGCGTTGTTCGCTTTACCAAAACCATCATCGAGTAAAGGCTTCAGCAGTGACAGCATGAGTGTATCGCCAGCCGCATTAAGAATCAGTGCGACTGCAGCCACAATCAATCCCGCCTTATATGGCACAATCATTGGCCAGAGTCGACGGAAGGTCTGCCAGGTGGAGAGATCTTTATCCAGATGCATTATTTAACCAGCTTTGAATGAAATAGCCGCTCATTCTACCTGGAATCCCTGACTACGCCAAACCACTGATGATACCAACGGTTCATTATTTGTTCTCTTAACCCCATAAGTTGCCAGTTATCAACAAAAAAATGGGCGCTGATCTGTCCCGAAAGGGCCGTATCATGCCATTCGACGTGATTTTTATCGTAACGCTGGATAATCTTCGCAGCTGGTAGCCGCCAGGCACTGTAACGCGCGGCTGATGCGACCGCCGCTGTGGCGCCCACCGCGCGTAAGAAAGGTGGAGAAGAGGACGTTCTGCTACCGTGATGTGGAACTTGCAACAGATCCGCCGACAGGTTGGCACGCTGTTCTGCGACCAGTTTTAGCTCTGCCGGGGCCTCAATGTCTCCTGTCAGTAGCACTCGCCATTTTCCGTCCGTGATGGCGACGACACAGGATTGGTTGTTCCCCTCACCTTTTTCCGCCTCGGGTGGCCAGAGAACGCTGAACTGAAGTTCCTGCCAGCGCCAGCGAGTACCTTGGCGACAGGGTAAGTGCCCCCTACGCGCCAGAGCGCTGCGTACACGCGCCGCCGGGAATGCAGCCTGCACCGTTTCCAGCCCGCCAATATGGTCAAGATGGCCGTGACTAATAATAACATCGGTGACGTTTAATCCCTGCCAGTTGAGCCAGGGCAGGATCTGACTACGGGCAACATCCCCTCCTGGCCAGCGGTTACCGGTATCGTATAGCGTTGCCTCGCCGTTACGAGAGACAACGACGGCTAACCCATGGCCAACATCTAACATATCAACACGCCAATGCGGATGGGATCCTACTTCGCGCCAGCTACACAGCAAAAGAGCCGCACTAAACAGGCTGACAGGTGAGGTACGCCACCAGCCGAAACGCAGACTCAAAAGTATCAGCCAGCATAACAGGCTGGCAGCGCCCAACGTTTGGTCCAAAGGAAACCAGCCGCGAGGTAAATGTTGAAGAGGAATAAAAACCAGAGCCAGAGAGTGGTCAACCCATTGCCACAGTAGCGGGCTGACCCACGGCAACGGATTGCACACGATCGCCACAAGAATCAAAGGCACTGTCAGCATCGTGATTAACGGCACTGCCCACAAATTTGCTACCAACGCGCTCAAGCTAAACCCATGAAACAGCATCGCTTGTAGTGGCATTAATAACAGTAGCATTCCAATTTGAAGATGCAGCAAACGCAAGAGCAACCAGCGTTTACCACGGTTAAAACGGCGAGGTAGAGGAAAAAAGTGAAACCACAGTAACAGACCCGCTACCGCCAGCGCTGACAGCCAAAGACTGTCAGAAAGTACGCTTAATGGATCAAAAAACAGGATCAAAGCGATGCACAGGCACCATACCTGCCAACTATGGCAGTGGATAAAACGCAAACGAAGCGTACTCCAGACCAGTAAAGACAGCATTGCCCGCAGCGCGGGGGGATTGCCACCGGATAACCAACAATAGGCTAATGCAATCATCAGGCTGCAATACATAGGCAATCGGTAGCCAATACACCAGGCAGGCAACAGGAACTGAACACCACGCGATAATAACCAGCCGAAACTCGCGGCAAGGGCAATATGCATACCTGAAATCGCCATCAGATGTGCCGTGCCAGTTTCACGCAATAGCAGATTTGTTTCCCTGTCGACTTCCGCTCTTTCGCCAAAGGCCAGTGCAGAAATCAATGCCTGCCACGTCAGATGCCCATAGTTCTTTTGCGTTGCATTAATCACCCTGGCACGCCAGCTGCACTGTGAATCAATAACCTCTGTCGACACCACTCTGCCAGTGAGTGGCGTATGATTAGCCAGCGCAAAACGCTGTCGGTCAAATCCTCCTTCATTGAGCTGAGCATGCACTGGACGCAGAACAAGTTCCATGTTCCAGTGCTGTCCGGCGCAAAAGGCTATCTCCTGCGGCGGAACTTTCAAGGTGGCATAAATCGGAGGGAACAGAATCCTGTCTTTGTAGCGCAGCAGCCGTACTTTAACCATCTTCCCATCGGGTAGTACGTTTTCTACGACAATTTCTGCTTTCAACTGCCCGTGCGTCAGCTGTTCTATTTGATCCAACATGACCCGCCCAGCACAGACTGCCCAGAGGAACAAGACTAATATCAGGGCGACCAATTTTGCACAACGCCATCCGGACAGCGCCATGAGAACAGCTGCGGACAAAACGGGCAGGTCGTAGACAGCAGCAGGAAGCTTAGACAGGAAACTCAGCGGTAGCGTTGCAGCAATGACACTCCATGCCAGCCGGTTCACAGTTATCAACATGACACCTCCCTGTATCAATGATGACCAGTGTGCAGCAATCACTCCTGAAAGTCATATCACCCGGAAAGGATGTGGAAAACACCTCGCAAACAATTTTCGCTATTTGCAAATGTCATCAAGATTTTATGCATAAACCAATGGTTTTATTTTGGGCAAAAAAAAACGACACCGGAGTGTCGTTTTATCGATTCATCGCAATACCCTAAGGTATTAACCGCCGTAAATATTAGCGCGATCACGCAACTCTTTACCTGGCTTGAAGTGTGGAACGTATTTACCTTCCAACTCCACTTTGTCACCCGTTTTCGGGTTACGGCCAGTACGAGGTGCACGATAGTGTAAAGAGAAGCTGCCAAATCCCCGGATTTCAATGCGTTCGCCATCTGACAACGTTGTTGCCATATGCTCAAGCATCTCTTTTACCGCATCCTCAACGACTTTCGCCGGAATATGAGAGTGCTGGCCGGCAAGTCTTTCAATCAGTTCTGACTTGGTCATATAACCTCCGGTTAATCCTTGTTAGGAAAAGTTCTGACAGTAACGACGGTACAGGGCAGCTTGCGCTGCCCTGAAAGCGATTACTCGCCTTTAGCTGCTTTGAAAGCTTCAGCCATTGCGCTAGAGAAGTTGCTTTCTTCCTGTTTGGTGTTAACAGTATTGATTGCTTCTTTCTCATCAGCCTGGTCTTTTGCACGAACAGACAGGCTAACAACGCGGTTTTTACGGTCTACACCGGTGAACTTAGCTTCAACATCGTCGCCAACGTTCAGAACCAGAGTTGCGTCTTCTACGCGGTCCAGCGATGCTTCAGAAGCACGCAGGTAACCTTCAACGCCGTCTGCCAATTCAACTGTAGCACCTTTAGCGTCAACTGCAGTCACTTTACCGTTAACAATTGCACCTTTCTTGTTCAGAGAGATGTAGTTGTTGAACGGATCTTCTGCCAGCTGCTTAACGCCCAGGGAGATACGCTCGCGCTCTGCGTCAACCTGCAGAACAACAGCAGCGATTTCGTCGCCTTTCTTGTATTCACGAACTGCTTCTTCTCCGGTAGCGTTCCAGGAGATGTCAGACAGGTGAACCAGGCCGTCGATGCCGCCGTCCAGGCCGATGAAGATACCAAAGTCAGTGATTGACTTAATTTTACCTTCAACACGGTCGCCCTTGTTGTGGGTTTCTGCAAACTGCTGCCATGGGTTAGATTTGCACTGCTTCAGACCCAGGGAGATACGACGACGTTCTTCGTCGATGTCCAGAACCATAACTTCAACAACATCACCAACGTTAACAACTTTAGATGGGTGAATGTTTTTGTTGGTCCAGTCCATTTCAGAAACGTGTACCAAGCCTTCAACGCCTTCTTCGATTTCAACGAAGCAGCCGTAGTCGGTCAGGTTAGTTACACGACCAGTCAGCTTAGTGCCTTCTGGGTAACGTTTCGCGATAGCAACCCATGGATCTTCGCCCAGCTGCTTCAGACCCAGAGAAACACGGGTACGCTCGCGGTCGAATTTCAGAACTTTAACGGTAATTTCATCGCCAACATTCACGATTTCGCTTGGATGCTTAACGCGTTTCCATGCCATATCAGTGATGTGCAGCAGGCCATCAACGCCGCCCAGATCAACGAATGCACCGTAGTCAGTAAGGTTCTTAACGATACCTTTAACTTCCATGCCTTCCTGCAGGTTTTCCAGCAGCTGATCGCGCTCTGCGCTGTTTTCGGATTCGATAACCGCACGACGTGAAACGACAACGTTGTTACGTTTCTGATCCAGCTTGATGACTTTGAACTCAAGCTCTTTGCCTTCCAGGTGCAGTGTATCGCGCACTGGACGAACGTCTACCAGTGAACCTGGCAGGAACGCACGAATGCCATTCAGCTCAACTGTGAAGCCACCTTTAACTTTGCCGTTGATAACACCGGTAACAGTTTCAGCATCTTCGTAAGCTTTTTCCAGTGTAATCCATGCTTCGTGACGTTTAGCTTTCTCACGAGACAGCAGAGTTTCACCGAAGCCGTCTTCCACTGCATCCAGCGCAACGTCAACTTCGTCGCCTACCTGGATTTCCAGTTCGCCGGCTGCGTTCTTGAACTGCTCTGCAGGGATCGCAGATTCAGATTTCAGACCCGCATCAACCAGGACTACGTCTTTGTCGATAGAGACAACAACGCCACGAACGATGGAACCCGGACGGGTTTCGATTGTTTTTAGGGATTCTTCAAATAGTTCAGCAAAAGATTCAGTCATATTGATAATCTTCAGGATTCTTCAATTTAACGTCCACCTGACATCCTGCCGGGTGGGGTTGTTTCACATGCTCCATGACATCCATATCACAGAGTTAGATAAATCATTCTGCAAGCCGAAGCTCATGCAGAGGTCATTAAGCGTAGTTGATATTTACGCCAGCGCGAGCTTCTCACGCGCATACTTTAATGCAATGTCGATAACCTGCTCGATCGACATCGTTGTCGAATCAAGCACTAACGCATCATCAGCCGGCACCAGTGGTGCAATGGCTCGATTACGATCTCGCTCATCACGCTCTTTTATCTCAGATAAAAGGCGCTCAAAGTTAACACTAAAGCCCTTTTCCTGCAACTGTAGCATACGACGGTTAGCACGTTCTTCAGAGCTGGCATCAAGGAAAATTTTCACTGGTGCATCAGGGAAAACCACCGTGCCCATATCGCGACCATCGGCAATCAATCCCGGAAAATCCCGGAAACCACGCTGACGACGCAGCAATGCTTCACGCACACGAGGGAATGCGGCCACTTTGGAGGCGGTGTTACTGACATCCTGAGTTCGGATTTCACCGGTAACATCTTCACCTTCCAGAATCACTTCCATTTCGCCGTTGTTAGAAACAAAACGCACATCAAGATGGGCGGCGATAGGAACCAAAGCTTCTTCAGAAGCCATATCCACCTGATGATGCAGCGCAGCCAGGGCCAGAACGCGATAAATTGCACCGGAGTCCAACAGGTGCCACTGCAACGCCTCGGCCATCGCTTTACACAATGTACCTTTCCCTGCACCACTTGGGCCATCAATGGTGATCACTGGGGCTATTGCCATCATGTCGTTCTCCTGTCGGTGGAATGCCTGGGCAACGGGTGCCCAGACAAATATCGACGCGCATTATACCCCTCATGCATGAAGCTGCAACTGCGTTGGTTGCGCACCGTATTCTGTCATAGGCGGCACGCATTCCTGACGAAGATGCCCGTTACGCCAGTTGACTGATACGGGCGAGCTGTTCGAAGTAGTCGGGAAACGTTTTCGCCGTGCATTTTGGATCAAGAATGGTCACTGGCGTTGAGGAAAGAGCAACCAGGGAGAAACACATCGCCATACGATGATCGTTATAGGTTCCAATTTCAGCAAATTTAACCTGCGCGGGTGGTGTAATGCGAATGAAGTCATGGCCTTCTTCAACTTCAGCACCCACTTTACGCAGTTCAATGGCCATCGCCGCCAGACGGTCGGTCTCTTTCACACGCCAGTTATAGATATTGCGCATAACCGTTGTACCTTTCGCAAACAGGGCAGCTGTTGCAATGGTCATCGCAGCATCAGGGATATGATTCATATCCAGATCGATAGCATTAAGATCCCCACGCGTACAGGCAATAAAATCATCGCCCCACTCCACGCTGGCGCCCATTTTTTCCAGTACGTCGGCAAAACGAATATCGCCCTGCATACTGTTACGGCCAATACCGGTAACTTTCACCGTTCCACCTTTGATTGCTGCCGCGGCAAGGAAATAAGACGCAGAGGATGCATCACCTTCAACCAGGTAGTCGCCGGGTGCCTGATACTGCTGCTGGCCACGAATGTGGAACGCGCGGTAATCTTCATTCTCAACGTTAACGCCAAAAGTCGCCATCAGGTTGAGCGTGATATCGATATAGGGTTTTGATACCAAATCGCCTTTAATCACAATGCGAGTATCGTTTTCGGCTAACGGTGCGGCCATCAGCAACGCCGTCAGAAACTGACTGGAAACGCTACCATCGACGGCGACTTCGCCACCGCGGAACCCGCCTTTCAGGCGCAGCGGCGGGTAATCTTCCTGCTCAAGGTATTCGACATCGGCCCCCCCTTGACGTAAAGCATCAACCAGGTGGCCAATCGGACGTTCTTTCATGCGAGGCTCACCGGTCAGAACGATGTCGTTGCTGCCCAGGCACAGTGCCGCCGCCAGAGGGCGCATTGCCGTTCCGGCATTGCCAAGAAACAGTTCCAGCGCGCCTTCTGCCTGAAGTGCACCGCCCTGACCTTCGACTTCACACACCGTGCGATCGGCAGACAGTGTGAAATGAACACCCAACGCCTGTAGTGCATTCAGCATATGGCGAACATCGTCGCTATCAAGCAGATTCGTCAGGCGGGTGGTGCCTTTTGCCAGTGCGGCAAGCAGCAGCGCGCGGTTAGACACACTCTTAGAGCCGGGAAGGTTAACGGTGCCATCGACCAGGGCGATAGGTTGTAACGTCAGGGAATCCTGCATGTGAAACGTATTCTCCAAAATAATTACAATGAAACCCCGCTGGGCTGCGGGGTTTCAGATTCAAAACTTACTGCCAATGCAGGCGTACCTTAGCCGTGGCGACGTTCGAAGTCGACCATAAAATCGGTGAGCGTTTTCACGCCCTGCAACGGCATCGCATTGTAGATCGAAGCACGCATGCCGCCGACCACACGGTGGCCTTTCAGAGCATGCAGACCTGCTGCAAATGACTCTTCAAGGAACAGTTTGTCCAGTGTGGCATCAGCCAGTTGGAAGGGTACGTTCATACGTGAACGGTTAGCGGCTACCACATCGTTGCGATAGAAACTGCTGTTATCGATGGTGCCATACAGCAGATCGGCTTTTGCCTGGTTACGTTTATCCAGTTCCGCCACGCCGCCCTGCTCTTTCAGCCACTTAAACACCAAGCCGGACAGATACCAGGCAAAGGTCGGTGGCGTGTTGAACATAGATTCGTTATCCGCCAGGACCTTATAATCCAGGATGGAAGGCAATTCTTTACGCGCCTGACCCAACAGATCTTCACGCACAACGACCAGTGTTAACCCGGCAGGACCAATATTTTTCTGTGCGCCGGCATACAACACGCCGTAACGACTAACATCGATCGGGGACGACAGAATCGTGGAAGAAAGATCGGCCACTACCACTTTATCACCAAAGTCCGGGGTTTCCGGGATCGCGATACCGTCGATCGTTTCGTTCGGGCAGTAATGAACGTAGGCAGCATCATCAGACAGTGCCCACTCGCTCATTGGTTTGATACCGCGCAGGCCATCAATCGTCGTTTTGGCATCGATCACATTTGGCGTGCAGTATTTCTGAGCCTCTTTTACTGCGCTGGCTGCCCAATAACCGCCATCAACATAGTCCGCCGTAGCATGCTGCCCCAACAGATTCATCGGGATGGCAGCAAACTGAGCGCGTGCACCGCCATGGCAGAATAAAACTTTATAGTTGGAGGGGATTTTCAGCAGATCACGAAAATCTTTTTCAGCCTCTTCCGCGACCTGAATAAATTCCTTACTACGGTGGCTGATCTCCATTACGGAGGTTCCTAAACCCTGCCAGTTGCAGAGTTCCTGTTCAGCGCGACGAAGTACTTCTACCGGCAACATAGCCGGGCCTGAGCTAAAATTGAAAACCTGACTCATTTCCCCTCACCACTTTCAGATCAATCGGTTTTGATTCCTCTATCGGTTTTATCATTGCCACCCCGTTGCTGCAATGATTTATCAGGTCGACCGACCAGTTCACCGGCCTGTGCCGCAACAGCTTGTAGGGGAAATGCAACAGCAGACGATATTTTGTGAGGTGTTTTCCTGTTTGAAAAACAGACCCGTTATCTTTTCATCCTAAAATGGCATTCTTGCGTTCATGAAATTAATGATGTCGGATAGCGATTCCGCCGGAAACCCCGTATCATTGCGCGCTTTCCGCACAATCAATAACGAGTGGGCAAAATGACTCAAACTTATATCCCAGGCAAAGACGCCGCGTTGGAAGTTTCCATCGCACGCTTTCAGCAAAAACTGCAGGATCTTGGCTTCAACATCGAAGAAGCATCCTGGCTGAACCCGGTCCCGAATGTCTGGTCAGTTCATATCCGCGATCGCGACTGCCCGCTATGTTTTACCAATGGTAAAGGCGCGAGCAAAAAAGCGGCTCTGGCCTCTGCGCTGGGCGAATACTTTGAACGCCTGTCCACCAACTATTTCTTCGCTGACTTCTGGTTAGGCGAGAAGATCGCTAACGGCGACTTCGTTCACTACCCTAACGAGAAGTGGTTCCCACTGCCGGAAGATGACCAATTGCCAGAAGGCATTCTGGATCCACGACTGCGTAAATTCTACGACCCGGAAAACGAAGTGAGCGCCAGCGAACTGGTTGACTTGCAGTCGGGCAATGCCGCACGCGGCATCTGTGGCCTGCCGTTTACCCGTCAGTCGGATCAGCAAACCGTTTACATCCCGATGAACATTATCGGCAACCTGTATGTATCAAACGGTATGTCTGCCGGTAATACCGCCAACGAAGCCCGCGTTCAGGGGCTGTCAGAGGTATTCGAGCGCTATATTAAAAACCGTATTATCGCGGAATCAATCAGCCTGCCAGCCATTCCGCAAGACGTGTTAAATCGTTATCCAGGCGTTGTCGAAGCCATCGCCTCGCTGGAAGCAGAAGGTTTCCCAATCTTCTCTTACGACGCCTCACTGGGCGGTAAATATCCTGTTATCTGTGTGGTGCTGTTTAACCCTGCTAATGGCACGTGCTTCGCCTCCTTTGGTGCTCACCCTGACTTTGGCGTAGCGCTTGAGCGTACCGTCACCGAACTGCTTCAAGGTCGTGGCCTCAAAGATTTGGATGTGTTCACACCGCCGACCTTCGACGATGAAGAAGTGGCGGAACACGCCAACCTGGAAACACACTTTATCGATTCCAGCGGTCTGATCTCGTGGGATATGTTTAAGGATGACGCCGATTATCCGTTTGTTGACTGGAGCTTTAAAGGCAGCACTGAAGAAGAGTTCTCGACACTGATGGACATATTCAAGTCAGAAGATCAGGAAGTTTACATCGCGGACTATGAGCATCTGGATGTGTACGCTTGCCGCATCATCGTGCCGGGCATGTCTGATATCTACCCGGCAGAAGACCTGCTGCTGGCGAACAACAGCATGGGTGCTTACCTGCGCGATACACTACTCAGCCTGCCGGAAAGCAGCTGGGAAAAAGAAGACTATCTGTCTCTGCTGGAGCAGCTGGATGAAGACGGCCATGACGACTTCACCCGTGTACGCGAACTGCTGGGCCTTGCAACGGGTAAAGATAACGGCTGGTACACACTGCGTATTGGTGAACTTAAGGCGATGTTAGCACTGGCAGCAGGCGATCTGGAACAGGCATTGATTTGGACGGAATGGACCATGGAGTTCAATCAGTCGATCTTCAGCGCCGAACGCGCCAACTACTATCGCTGCCTGCAAACACTGCTGTTATTGAGCCAGGAAGAAGGTCGCGACCCTTTGCAGTATCATACGGCATTCGTCCGTATGTATGGGCAGGAAGCCGTAGACACAGCTTCAGCAGCTATCAGTGGTGAAGCGCCATTTTATGGTTTGCAGGCGGTTGATAACGATCTGAAAGCGTTCCCGGCACACCAATCTCTGCTGGCGGCTTATGAAAAACTTCAGGCGGCCAAACGTCTTTACTGGAAATAATTGACTATAAAAATAGCACCCGGTTAAAGGGGGTTATAAACAGACAAGATTATTTCACCGCAGCCGATCTCTATCTGCAGGTTAATAAAAGGTAACAGCGCAGGCTGTTACCTTTTTAATTGTTACAACCTGGCTATATTTACTCTCGTTTATTCACCCACTCTTTCGCGAAACACATCTGAGATTCAAATATTTTTTTAATAATTAAAAAAGTTTTATTTAAATAAAACAACAACTTAAACAATAAACCCATGATAAAAATAGGGTCTTATCCGCGAATTAGCCGGGCCTATATGATCCACATCAAATTCTTTCCTATACTCCTTTGTTAGACTTTCCTCGCTGATTACTTTTGGGAGGACGTTAGTGTGAAAGCTGGCAACCCCTTTGATTTATTATTACCGTCAGAAATGGCGAAAGTTGCTGAAGATGCAGGTGTCTATAAAGCAACGAAACACCCCTTCACCACATTTTTTCTGGCAATTACCGCTGGAGTCTTCATTTCCATCGCCTTTGCTTTCTATATTACTGCGACAACGGGTACGGCTGCTGTCCCATGGGGGCTGGCAAAACTGGTTGGTGGTATCTGCTTTTCACTGGGTCTGATGTTGGTTGTGGTTTGCGGTGCTGACCTGTTTACTTCCACTGTTCTCACCGTGGTTGCTAAAGCCAGCGGTCGTATCAGTTGGGCGCAGCTCGCACGCAACTGGATTATCGTCTACGTCGGTAACTTTATCGGTGCCATCTTATTTGTCGCTCTGATTTGGTTTGCCGGGCAATACATGGCGGCCAACGGTGCCTGGGGACTGAATGTCCTGCAAACCGCTGACCACAAAATGCACCATACCTTCACTGAAGCAGTCTGCCTTGGCATTTTGGCGAATCTGATGGTGTGCATGGCAGTATGGATGAGTTACTCCGGTCGTAGTCTGATGGATAAAATGTTTGCCATGGTACTGCCGGTTGCGATGTTTGTTGCCAGTGGATTTGAGCACAGCATCGCCAACATGTTTCTCGTCCCGATGGCGATCATCATTAAAGACTTTGCGACTCCCGAATTCTGGCAAGCTACCGGAGCAAGTGCAGAGCAGTTTTCGCACCTCACCGTTGGCCATTTTATTACCGATAACCTGATCCCGGTTACCCTGGGCAATATCATCGGTGGTGGTTTGCTTGTTGGTTTAACTTACTGGGTAATTTATCTGCGTGATGGCGATCATCACTGATTCACCCACTAACAGAATTTTGCAACCGTCGGTGTGATGTCACACGGCGGGAACGTACAACGAACTTCACGTTATAAGGTAGGTATCAAATGACCGAGCTTAATCAAAAAATGGCGACTGCCTGGGAAAGCTTTGCACAGGGCGAATGGCAGACCAGCGTTAACGTCCGTGACTTCATCCAGAAAAACTACACACCGTATGAAGGCGACGAAGCGTTCCTGGCCGGTGCCACTGAGGCAACAACTGCCCTGTGGGACAAAGTGATGGAAGGCATCAAACAAGAAAACCGCACTCATGCACCGGTTGACTTTGATACCGACCTGCCATCAACCATTACCTCTCATGATGCCGGCTATATCAATAAAAGCCTGGAAAAAATCGTTGGTCTGCAGACAGAAGCTCCACTGAAACGCGCGCTGATCCCTTTCGGCGGAATTAAAATGGTTGAAGGTTCGTGCAAAGTGTATGGCCGCGAACTTGATCCTACCGTGAAAAAAATCTTCACCGAATACCGTAAAACCCATAACCAGGGTGTATTCGATGTCTACACTCCAGATATTATGCGCTGCCGTAAATCAGGTGTGCTGACGGGTCTGCCTGACGCATACGGTCGTGGCCGTATCATTGGTGACTACCGCCGTGTAGCGCTGTACGGTATCGATGCATTGATGAAAGATAAATTCGCTCAGTTCACCTCACTGCAGAGCGATATGGAAAACGGTGTTAACCTGGAAGCGACAATTCGCCTGCGCGAAGAAATTGCCGACCAGCATCACGCACTCCAGCAGATTAAAGAGATGGCAGCAAAATATGGCTGTGATATCTCTGGTCCGGCTACCAATGCAAAAGAAGCGGTACAGTGGACCTACTTCGGTTACCTTGCTGCGGTGAAATCCCAGAACGGTGCAGCAATGTCCTTTGGTCGCGTATCGACCTTCCTGGATATCTACTTTGAACGCGACCTGAAAGCAGGCGTGATTAACGAGTTGGAAGCACAGGAACTGATCGACCACCTGGTGATGAAGCTGCGTATGGTACGTTTCCTGCGTACTCCTGAATACGATGAACTGTTCTCAGGTGACCCAATCTGGGCGACAGAATCACTGGCAGGTATGGGCGTTGACGGCCGTACCATGGTGACTAAAAACACCTTCCGTTTCCTGAATACCCTTTACACCATGGGTCCTTCACCGGAACCAAACATGACCATTCTGTGGTCTGAAAAACTGCCACTGAACTTCAAAAAATACGCGGCAAAAGTGTCCATCGATACCTCTTCTCTGCAGTATGAGAATGATGATCTGATGCGCCCTGATTTTGACAATGATGATTACGCTATTGCCTGCTGCGTAAGCCCGATGATCGTCGGCAAACAAATGCAGTTCTTCGGTGCACGTGCCAACCTGGCGAAAACCATGCTGTATGCCATTAACGGCGGCGTGGATGAAAAAATGAAAATGCAGGTTGGCCCAAAAGAAGCGCCAATGATGGATGAAGTGCTGGACTACGATAAAGTGATGAACCGTATGGATCACTTTATGGACTGGCTGGCAAAACAGTACGTCACTGCGCTGAATGTTATCCACTATATGCACGATAAATACAGCTATGAAGCGTCACTGATGGCACTGCATGACCGTGATGTTTACCGTACTATGGCTTGCGGTATCGCAGGTCTGTCCGTTGCGGCTGACTCCCTGTCTGCTATCAAATACGCCAAAGTATCCACCATTCGTGATGAAGATGGTCTGGCTGTAGACTTCAAAATCGAAGGTGAATACCCGCAGTTTGGTAACAACGATTCACGTGTGGATGACATTGCCTGCGACCTGGTTGAACGTTTCATGAAGAAAATTCAGAAACTGCAAACCTACCGTAATGCAGTGCCAACTCAATCCGTACTGACCATTACCTCTAACGTGGTGTATGGTAAGAAAACGGGTAATACCCCGGACGGACGTCGTGCTGGCGCACCATTCGGGCCAGGTGCAAACCCAATGCATGGTCGCGATCAGAAAGGTGCGGTTGCCTCTCTTACCTCGGTTGCAAAACTGCCGTTTGCTTACGCGAAAGATGGTATCTCTTACACCTTCTCCATCGTGCCAAACGCACTGGGCAAAAATGACGACGTACGCAAAACCAACCTTGCGGGTCTGATGGATGGTTACTTCCATCACGAAGCCAGCATCGAAGGTGGTCAACACTTGAACGTCAATGTGATGAACCGTGAAATGCTACTAGAAGCAATGGAGAACCCGGAAAAATACCCGCAGCTCACCATTCGCGTATCAGGCTATGCAGTACGCTTCAACTCACTGACTAAAGAGCAGCAGCAGGACGTGATTACACGTACCTTTACACAGTCTATGTAAGTCGCTGCGCTCTAAACAGGCTCCCGTAAGGGGGCCTGCTCACCACCAGCCGGTTTTGTCAGTCGCCTGATACGGACGCCTGCCAAAACAGACTTAACACAGCTAAAGACTGTGTCACCGTGGAGAATTCATCGCAATGTCAGTACTCGGTCGCATCCACTCTTTTGAATCCTGCGGGACCGTTGACGGCCCCGGCATCCGTTTTATCACCTTCTTCCAGGGCTGCCTGATGCGCTGCCTGTATTGCCATAACCGTGATACCTGGGATACGCACGGCGGCAAAGAAATCACCGTAGAAGAACTGATGAAAGACGTGGTGTCATATCGCCACTTCATGAATGCTTCTGGCGGTGGTGTTACCGCGTCAGGCGGGGAAGCTATCCTGCAAGCCGAATTCGTACGTGACTGGTTCCGTGCCTGTAAAGCTGAAGGGATTAATACCTGCCTGGATACTAACGGTTTTGTTCGCCGCTATGACCCGGTGATTGACGAACTGCTCGACGTTACCGATCTGGTGATGCTCGACCTTAAGCAGATCAATGATGATGTCCACCAGATTCTGGTCGGCGTATCCAACCACCGTACACTCGATTTTGCTCGTTATCTGTCCAAGCGTAACATTCGCACCTGGATCCGCTATGTTGTTGTGCCAGGCTATTCTGATGATGATGAATCGGCTCATCGTCTGGGTGAGTTCACACGCGATATGGGCAATGTTGAGAAAATCGAACTGCTGCCCTATCACGAACTGGGCAAACATAAGTGGGTGGCAATGGGGGAAGAGTACAAGCTGGACGGCGTTCATCCACCGAAAGCCGACACGATGGAACGGGTCAAAAGTATTCTCGAAAGCTACGGTCACTACGTGATGTATTAGCGGTTCGGACTCAATTTTAGTGATTAAAAAGGCTGGCCAGAAGGTCAGCCTTTTTAATGTCTGTTTTATGCGTGTGCCACAGGATTGACGTGGTGATCGGCCTTACGCAGCAACATCGCCAGATACACCATTGCGACCGCGGCAATCATTACAAACAGCAAGCGGTCTGAATAGCTTTGCATCAACATTGAGGTCATCGTCGGCCCCACCAGACTGCCAACGGTATAACTCAGCAGCAGCGCCTGATTCATCGCAACCAGTTCATGGTGGGCAACGGTTTCACACGCCCAGGACATCGCCACTGGATAAAGAGTAAAGCCTGCACAGCCGAGAATAAACAAGGCAGGTGCCATCGCAGCATTACTCAGCATCGCCAGAGCGCCGAGGATCACCACAAACACCTGCACCCGCAACACCAAAAGGCGCCCATAACGATCGGCAAGACGGCCTACCGGCCACTGGCCAATAATACCGGCGCTCACCAGTAACGCCATCCAGTAACCTACCGTTGAGTCACTCATCCCCTGATGCGAAAGGTAAAGCGGCATCAGACCATATAACGACCCCAGAACAATGCCTGAAATAATACAGCCATTGATACCAAGACGGGCATTACGGCGGCGCAGCATCGGCCACAGCCGCCCTGCAGGTGTTTCTTCGTCACCTTCCTGGCTGGCAGTGACACGACAAAAGACCAATGGCAGAACCGCAGCCAGTATCACACTGCTGACCCAGGGGAGAACGTGCATCAATTCAGTCGAGACTTTGCTGACCAGTAATTGCCCGATAACCGTGCCAATATAATAAATGATCATATAGGCAGCCAGCAGTCGTCCACGGTTACGCAGCGTCCCGTTACACAGCAGCGCACTTTCCACCACAACCCAGATCAGCGCACAGCCAATACCGGCCACAAAGCGCCATAGTGTCCAGGACCAGAAGCCGGTACCCAGCGCCAGTGCCAGCGTTGCCAGAGCAAAGACCAGAGAGGCGAGATAGTAGCTACGGTTAAAGCCATAGCGTTTGATCACCCAACCCGCCATCAGCGTTCCCAGCAGGTTCCCGCAGTAATATGACGAGCTGACCATCCCCACCTGCCAGGTCGGCAGTGCATCATGCGTGAGCCAGAGCGGCACCAGCGTATTGAGCACAGCAATAGAGACTGTTAGCAGCAGCAAGCCGCACAGCAGCACCAAAACAGGACGTGACCAGGTGGACATAGTAGTTGGGGGACCGAAAACGAGGGAGATTTTGCGCGCATCATGCCACTGAGTAGACGATTGGAAAAGCACAATAAAAAGGCAATAGCACGATTTGTAGCTACGCGATTTAAAATTTTTATCTTCAATGGCTTAGAGCTGTTTAGCAGAGGACTGTCGACGGAATTATCTTATTGAATTCACATGTAATAAGTCAGAATAGCATCACTATTATCCATCATTATTTTTGCTCAATCTCTGACAATAAAAAACCCGCCAGTGGCGGGTTTTTCAAAACACTGTTCAGGGCGACTTATCCTGCTGGTACAGCCTCGAACCTGTGCGTGGATCAGCCAATAAACTCCAGGCCTTTCATATACGGACGCAGAACATCCGGTACGGCGATACGGCCATCAGCCTGCTGGTAGTTTTCCAGCACCGCAACCAGAGTACGACCCACTGCCAGGCCAGAGCCATTCAGGGTGTGTACCAGGCGTGTTGCTTTCTCACCACGTGGACGGCAGCGCGCTTTCATACGACGCGCCTGGAAATCGCCCATATTGGAGCAGGACGAGATCTCACGGTAGGTATCCTGCGCTGGCAACCACACTTCCAGATCGTAGGTTTTGTGAGAACCAAAGCCCATGTCACCAGTACAGAGCAGTACTTTACGGTATGGCAGGTTCAGCAGTTGCAGCACTTTCTCTGCATGACCCACCAGTTCTTCCAGCGCATCCATTGAGTCTTCAGGGCGTGTAATATGCACCATTTCAACTTTATCGAACTGATGCATGCGGATCAGACCACGAGTGTCACGACCATACGCGCCAGCTTCGGAACGGAAACATGGCGTATGTGCGGTCATTTTGATCGGCAGTGATTCTTCTTCCAGAATCTCATCGCGTACCAGGTTGGTCAGCGGGACTTCGGAGGTCGGGATCAGAGCATAGTTGCTGCTGGAGGCTTCTTCTTCCAACGGACGTGTATGGAACAGGTCTTCGCCAAATTTAGGCAACTGGCCCGTGCCGTACAGGCTGGCATGATTCACCAGGTAAGGTACGTAGGTTTCCAGGTAGCCATGCTGCTCGGTATGCAGATCGAGCATGAACTGGCTCAAAGCACGATGCATCAGTGCAATCTGGCCTTTCATCACGATAAAACGTGAACCGGTCAGTTTAACTGCGGCGGCAAAATCGAGGCCTGCGGCCATTTCGCCCAGCTCAACGTGGTCGCGCACCGCGAAGTCAAACTTGCGCGGCTCACCCCAGCGACTGATTTCCTGGTTTTCACTGTCATCTTTGCCCAGTGGAACTACATCCGCAGGGATATTGGGAATGGCCATTGAAAAGTCATTGATGCTGGTCAACAGTGCATCCAGCTCTGCTTTTGCAGCGTCCAGGCGTTCGCCCAGTACGTTCACTTCCTGACGCAATGGCTCGATGTCTTCCCCACGTGCTTTGGCCTGCCCGATGGATTTGGATCGCGAGTTACGCTCTGCCTGCAGATTTTCAGTTTCGACCTGCAGTACTTTACGACGCTCTTCATGTGCGCGCAGCGTATCAACGTCCAGCTTATAGCCACGGCGTGCCAGTTTTTCAGCGACTGCGTCTGGCTCAGTACGCAGTAGATTGGGATCGAGCATGCTTGTCCTGTGATGATTGATTGAGTTAAAAAAGAAGGGGCGCACCGACATATCGAATGCGTTGAATTCATTGCTAACCTTACCGCAACGTCACTGTCAGCGGTAGCGTTTTGTCGGGCTATTTTGATCCTGTTCAATCAACCAGGCGAGCTTTTCACCAATCTTCCCTTCCAGCCCACGCGTGGTCGGATGGTAATAGCGGGTTTGTGCCATTTGCGCCGGGAAATAGTCCTCACCTGCTGCATACGCGTTAGGTTCATCGTGGGCATAACGGTATTCCGCTCCCAGCCCCATTTCTTTCATCAGTTTGGTTGGCGCATTACGTAAATGTTCAGGAACATCATAATCCGGGCTTTCACGCGCATCACGCATGGCCGCTTTGAAAGCGTTATACACCGCGTTGCTTTTTGGCGCGCAGGCCAGGTAAACAATCGCCTGGGCGATCGCCCGCTCACCTTCTGCCGGGCCGACACGAGTAAAACAATCCCAGGCAGAGATCGCTACCTGCATGCCACGCGGATCCGCGTTGCCAACATCTTCGGAGGCGATAGCCAGCAAACGTCGCGCGACATACAGCGGATCACCGCCTGCGGTAATGATCCGTGCATACCAGTAAAGTGCCGCATCCGGGGCCGACCCCCGCACTGATTTGTGCAGCGCCGATATGAGATCGTAGAAACGGTCACCTTTATTATCAAAGCGTGCGCTACGCTCGCCAGACACTTCATTGAGCAACTGCGGCGTCAGTTCACGCTTGCCTTTGCTATTCACCTCAGCCATATCGGCCATCATTTCCAGCGTATTCAGCGCGCGGCGCGCATCGCCGTTGACCAGCTCAGCAATCATATTGCGGGTATTTTCAGGCAGGATGATGTTGTCATTACCATAGCCACGCTCACCGTCTTGCATCGCCTGGTTCAGCACGGCAGCAATGTCTTCCGTGGTCAGAGATTTCAACAGATACACGCGGGCACGCGATAACAGCGCTGAATTCAGTTCGAATGAGGGATTTTCCGTTGTGGCACCGATAAAGGTAATGGTGCCATCTTCAATATGTGGCAGAAAAGCATCTTGCTGGCTTTTATTAAAACGGTGAACTTCATCAACAAACAGGATGGTACGCCGACCTGCATTGCGGTTTTGCCGCGCACGCTCAATCGCCTCACGGATCTCTTTCACCCCGGAGGTGACAGCGGAAATGCGCTCAACGTCAGCCTGTCCATAGTGACCGATAATTTCGGCCAGCGTGGTTTTCCCCGTCCCCGGCGGTCCCCATAGAATCATCGAGTGAAGATGACCCGCCTCAATAGCGCGCGGCAGCGGTTTACCCGCTGCCAGCAGATGCTGTTGGCCAATATACTCGGCCAGCGTACGTGGCCGCATACGCGCGGCCAGAGGCTGAAACTCATTACGGGAAAAGTCGAGGGACAGGTTACTCACGCAAACCTCACTGACGCTGGTCGTCCACAGTCACACCCTGAGGTGGCGTAAATTTGAACTTATCGGCACTGATGCTGCCATTTTGCTGGCTTTTCAGCGTATAGCTACTGCGCTGCCCATCCTGCTCTACCGCGCTGAACTGATTGATGGTGCCATTGGTCGCCACGTTGATGGTGAACTGCTTCAGGTTGCCATCAGCATTTTTTGGCGTCAGAGAGAAGTCATCCCCTTTTTGCGCAACGTTGTATTGCTTCCAGTCACTCGCCTGGTTACGTGCAATCAGCATAAAGGGGGTATTGCTGGTGGCATCTTTCACCCAGCTGGCGCTAACCTGCTCAACAAACGGATTGTAGAACCATAACGTTTTACCATCGGAAATCAGGGTGCTTTCATCCGGCGCTGTCATATGCCAGTTGAACAGGTTCGGACGCTGAACCCACATCTCACCTTCGCCATCCTGCACCGATGCACCGGTGCTGTCGGTTACTTTTTGACTAAACGTGGCATGGAAACTTTTCACCTTATCCAGGCGTTGCTGCAAATCGCCAGATGCATCAGCCCAGGCGGTAACCGAGGAAAAAGCAGCCAACACACAGCAGGAAATCATTAATTTTTTCATTACGGCATCCTTATTGAAACTCTTGTATCCCGTTCGGGTTAAGCGTGACGTGGATAACTTTAGCCAGGCGCTGATAACAACAACAGGAGAAAAAACTGAATCTCCCAGTCCGTACCCTACAAATATTGGGACTGCTGTCAGGAATTCAACGGGCCAGGCAGTGCCTGACCCGTTGATGGTGAGCGAAACAAGAAGACTTAACGCTCATGCGGAGGTGGTGCCAGCACCTCGCGGTTCCCGTTATGCCCCGGTGACGAAACAATTCCCTGCGCTTCCATCTGTTCAATGATACGCGCAGCACGGTTATAACCGATACGGAATTGCCGCTGAACGCCGGAAATCGAGGCGCGACGCTTGTCGACAACGAACTCAACGGCCTGGTCGAACAACTGGTCCAGTTCTTCGTCACCGTCAACGCCACCCGCACCCGATTCAGTATCGTCGCCGCCGCTAAGGATACCTTCTTTATACTGAGGACGTTCGCGTGCCTTCCAGTCTTTCACGACGGCATGCACTTCCTGGTCGCGAACAAAGGCACCATGGACTCGGACCGGAATAGAAGAGTTAGGTGCCAGATACAGCATGTCACCCATGCCCAGCAAAGATTCTGCACCCGACTGATCGAGAATGGTACGTGAGTCAATTTTACTGGATACCGTAAAGGCAATACGTGTCGGAATATTGGCCTTAATCAGACCGGTGATCACATCCACAGAAGGTCGCTGTGTGGCCAGCACCAGATGAATCCCCGCCGCACGTGCTTTCTGTGCCAGACGTGCGATCAGCTCTTCCACTTTTTTGCCGACGGTCATGATCAGGTCTGCAAACTCATCCACCATCACCACGATATAAGGCTCTTTTTCCAGTACCGGTGGTGTCATATCCATGCTGTCGGTTGGCTTCCAGAACGGGTCAGGGATGGGACGCCCCATCGCCTCAGCCATATCCACCTTCTCGTTATAGCCCGCGATGTTACGCACACCCAGTGCCGACATCAGCTTGTAACGACGCTCCATCTCAACCACACACCAGCGCAACGCATTGGCCGCATCTTTCATGTCGGTGACCACATCGGTTAACAGATGTGGAATGCCTTCATACACCGACAATTCGAGCATTTTCGGGTCGATCATAATAAAGCGCACTTCTTTTGGCGTGGCTTTATACAAGATACTGAGGATCATGGCATTAACGCCTACCGACTTACCGGAACCGGTCGTACCGGCAACCAGCAAGTGAGGCATTTTGCCCAAATCGGCTACCACTGGATCGCCGGAAATATCTTTGCCCAGCACAATCGACAACGGGGAGGGATTATCACGGAATGCCGGGCAATCCAGCACTTCTCGCAGATAAACCGTCTGGCGATTCAGATTAGGCAACTCCAGCCCCACATATGGACGGCCAGGGATGACTTCCACCACACGCACGGCAACAGCTGACAATGAGCGAGCCAGATCCCGCGACAGGTTAGAGATACGCGCAGCTTTTACGCCCGGCGCCAAATCCAGCTCAAAGCGGGTGATAACCGGACCCGGTGAGTACCCAACCACCTCAGCCTTCACGCGATAGTCAGCCAGCCGCGCCTCAATCAAACGAGCGGTCTGCTCAAGCGCAAACTGGTCTACCGGTTCCGTTTCGGCTGGCGGCGACGCTAACAAATCGAGCGTTGGCAGCGGCGTGGTTGGTTTGTACGTTGGCTGCTCATGACGCATCAGGAACGGATGGATCAAACTGTCCATATCCGGTTCTTGCGGCTTCACTGGCTGGGCCGTCACAGGAGGTGCAGCAGCGGGTTGCCAGGCAGGAGAAGTCTGCGCAATGGGAGCCTGCGGTTGCGCCTCTTCGGGCTGTTGCCACTGTGACTGAACGGGGGCAACGGACTCTGTTTCCGGTGCTGCCGACAGCGTAAACAATGGCTCAGTCGGGCCGTCATTGACCAGATCGTCCATCGGTGAGAAATCGAAAGCACCGGAGGTATCAAGCGTAAAGGTTGGGCTTTGGCCTGACGTTTCGGCGGCATAACGCTGCTGCTGCTGTTCAGCAAACTGACGCGCCAGCGCCGCCTGTTGCAGTGCTTCTTCATCTTCAGCAGCAAACTCTTCGCCGTAACGCTGCTGTTCCCGTGCCAGGAACGCTTCACGTAGCTGTGCCTGTTCCGCATCATCCTGCTCGTCAGGCGTGACAGCCTGCCAGGCATCTCCTTCAGCAACCTCTGGCTGCAGGGACTCCTGCTCTTTGGCTTTTTCTTCCGCCATGCGCTGCGAAGGCAACTTAATGCCGTAAGAAGCCAATTCGCGGCGTGTCGGCAATTTTACTGGATTTGGGCGCGGCAGTTCAGGGCCGATACCCTGCTTAACCTGGGGATTAAGATCGTCGCCACTGGTTGCCGTAAAGCCCGGCATAAACGGCATATTACTGCTGGCTGACTGTGCAACAGCACCAAGCGCAGCTCCGGTTGCAGCAGCAGCTACTGAGGCTGGATGAGAGGCATGTGGTGTGGAGAAATCAAACGGCGAAGCCGCTGAGGTATCCTGCCAGTTGCCCATCTGCGGACCGTCTTCTTCATCAACCGGTAGCGAAGGCGCTGGCGTCCTGGCTTCTGCTGGCACTTCAAAACGATAGAGCGATGGTTGTGGCGGTGCCACTGGTGTGGAAACCTGCACCTCAGCCTGGGCTGCGTATTCCTGAGCAGGAGCAATGACCGGCGCAACGGGGGCAATCGCAGATTGCTGCGCAGGAACCGAAACAACATCGCTGGATGTCGGTTTGGCCAGCAGCGGATCGTCCTGCTCGCCCTCCTCATCATCTGCGTGAACGGGCTGTGGTTTCGTCAGCAGTACGTCGTCGTGATCGTCAGCATGCATCGGTGCACTGCGTACCGCTACCGGCGCATCCACTTCATCTTCATCGTCTTCTTCATGCCATTTCTCATCAGCACGTGAGCGATTACTGGCGAAAGTCAGTACTCCCATCACCACGCCACCAATCTTCTCGGCAATCGTCAGCCATGACCAGCCGGTATAGAGCGTCAGCCCCGCTGCCCAAATGCACAGCAGGGTTAGCGTGCCGCCCGGCCCGCTAAAATAGGGAGCCATCGCATTGCTTAACAAGCTCCCAATCACACCACCCGACGCAAAATACCAAATATCGTCAGCATTCAATGCGGCCAGACCACAGGAAGTAACCACCAGCGCCAGCACGCCAATCATGCGCAAACCAACGGCAAAATAGTCAATGTAATCCTGGAAGTGGCGTCGGCTGAACGTGATCCAGCACAGGCCTAAAATCACGGGAGGAAGCGCATAAGCCATCACGCCAAAGATGAAGAATAGCGTATCTGCAAGCCACGCCCCAACGCCACCACCGATGTTGTGGATAGGTTCGTGCCAGGCGGTTTGTGACCAACTGGGATCGGAAGGATTGAAGCTCACCAGCGCCACCATCAGATAAATGGCGAAAAGAGCAACAACAATTAATAGCGCTTCCAGCAGGCGACGCCCGCTGCTCAACGGTTCTAACGAAACGTCTTTATCTTCTGTGTATTCCTGGCTCAAGAGTACTCTCCAGGTGCCTGTAAACTATGGAGGTAACAGCGCCGGGCATGCCCGGCGCTGAACCTGTATGAATTCACAGGAGTGTACCGAAAACTAACAGGTTTTGCACCTGCCCTGTGTTACCGGGTTTTAATCACTAACCGGTTACTTTGTTTCACTTCTTCCATGACCACATAAGTACGGGTATCGTTCACACCCGGCAGACGTAGCAAGGTTTCGCCCAGCAATTTACGGTACGCAGACATATCTGGAACACGGGTTTTTAGCAGATAGTCAAAATCACCGGAAACGAGGTGACACTCTTGAGTTTCCTCAAGTTTTTGTACTGCGGCGTTAAACTGCTCAAACACATCAGGCGCACCACGATTCAGAGTAATCTCAACGAATACCAGAAGTGATGCATCCAGATAGTGCGGATTTAACTGAGCAGTGTAGCCGAGAATGAAGTTCTGTCGCTCCAGACGGCGAACGCGCTCAAGGCACGGCGTGGGTGATAGGCCTACGCGCTTGGAAAGCTCGACGTTAGAAATACGCCCATCTTTCTGCAGTTCATTCAGGATGTTGCGGTCAATTCTGTCGAGATCTTTACCCGGCCGTTTTTTATTGTCTACCATTATTATTGTCTCTCTTAAATTTCTTCCCTTTACCTGCCATACCCTGAACGACTCAATGTAACAGGGTTGATCTAAGTGAAGACATCGAGCCTGTCGCGGTATTAAACGCTCTATCTGCATGACGCATGTTGTCTGTCCACACCATGCGTCATTCCAAATAACAGGCTGAGTATATCGGGCGATAAACGCAAAATCCGGGATGAAACCCTGACTTAGGTGACCAAATACACTCTGCTTCCCATAATGTTTTCGCAAAAGCGCAGCCGATTGTCAAAGCAAAACAAACAAAATCAGTACAACATGCCAAAGCGAATGCTGTCTCTCTGTTTTTCAATGACAATTTTGTCGCCAAAATGACAAAAAATGGCTGAAATGCTATTTTTCCACCCTCACCCTGTCATACGGACAACGATTGGCCAGACCTTTTTCATTAATTGTTAACAAAATCGCAGAATGCTTTTTTTGCCTCGCTAAATTCCCTACAATCCGGGTATAGGTTTGCCAGTCAATTAATGAGGGTCTCATGGGTACGGCTAAACACAGTAAATTACTGATTCTGGGCTCGGGCCCGGCAGGTTATACCGCTGCCGTGTATGCAGCCCGCGCTAACCTCAACCCGGTGCTGATCACCGGTCTGGAAAAAGGGGGTCAGCTGACCACCACCACCGACGTGGAAAACTGGCCAGGCGATCCGAACGAGCTGACCGGGCCACTGCTGATGGAACGCATGCACGAGCACGCGGTGAAATTTAACACCGAGATCATTTTCGATCATATCCACAGCGTGGATCTGCAAAACCGCCCGTTCCGGCTGACCGGCGATGAAGGTGTGTACACTGCTGATGCACTGATTATTGCTACCGGTGCATCCGCTCGTTACCTGGGTCTGCCTTCAGAGGAAGCGTTCAAAGGTCGCGGTGTTTCAGCCTGCGCCACCTGTGACGGTTTCTTCTACCGTAACCAAAAAGTCGCGGTGATTGGCGGTGGTAACACCGCAGTGGAAGAAGCGCTTTATCTGGCGAATATCGCCGCCGAAGTGCATCTGATCCACCGTCGCGATAGCTTCCGTGCGGAAAAAATCCTGATTGACCGTCTGAATGAAAAGGTCAAAAACGGCAATATCGTGCTGCATACTGACCACACGCTGGATGAAGTGCTGGGCGATCAGATGGGCGTCAGCTCATTGCGTCTGCGCTCCACCAAAGACGATCAGACTAAAACACTGGAAGTCGCAGGCTTGTTCGTTGCTATCGGTCACAGCCCGAACACCGCTATCTTTAATGGTCAGTTAGCACTGGAAAATGGTTACATCAAAGTCCAGTCCGGACTTCAGGGTAATGCCACGCAGACCAGCATTCCGGGCGTATTCGCCGCAGGTGATGTGATGGACCATATTTACCGCCAGGCGATTACCTCTGCCGGAACGGGCTGTATGGCCGCCCTGGACGCAGAGCGTTATCTTGACGGTTTAGTTAAAAATAATCAGTAAGTTGTTAAAACTCTGAGCTAATCTTGCCTAAGGCGACGAGCAATTGTCGCCTTTTTATCCTCCGCATTGTAACATTGCCGCGCTTGACACCTATCTTCCTGGGGCCTTTGCCTCACTACTGTTTACGTCAGGGCAATACGGCAACAGATGAATAAAACACGACAACAACAACTCACCCGCTGGCTGAAAAGTCAGAGTGTGCATGGCCATCGCTGGCTGCGCCTCTCATACCTGCTAGGCACATTGAGCGCCCTGCTGATCTTAGCCCAGGCCTGGTTTCTTGCCTCGCTGCTTCAGGCCCTGCTGATTGACCATCAGCCGCGTGATAGCCAGCTGCTGCATTTTATTCTGCTACTGGCCTGCTTTGCGGGTCGTGCCTTTCTGGCATGGCTGCGCGAAAAGATCGGTTTCAAAACCGGCCAGGCTATCCGCCAGACCCTGCGCCGTCAGGTATTGAACCGTCTGTCTGATCTCGGGCCCGCCTGGATTCAGGGTAAACCCGCCGGGAGCTGGGCCACATTGCTGCTGGAACAGATTGAGGAGATGCAGGATTACTATGCGCGCTATTTGCCGCAGATGATGCTGGCGGGGATCATCCCATTGCTGGTACTGATCCTGCTGTTCCCGGTGAACTGGGCAGCCTCGCTGATCCTGCTGGCGACTGCACCATTGATCCCCTTATTTATGGCAATGGTGGGAATGGGTGCTGCCGATGCAAACCGCCGTAACTTTCAGGCACTGGCACGTCTGAGCGGTCAGTTCCTTGACCGTCTGCGCGGGCTGGAAACGTTACGTCTGTTTCACCGCGCACAGGCTGAAACCGCCACCATCGCAGAAGCGTCCGAGCAGTTCCGTCTGCGCACCATGGAAGTGCTGCGCATGGCGTTTCTGTCCTCGGCGGTGCTGGAGTTCTTCGCGTCAATCTCCATTGCCCTGATCGCGGTCTATTTCGGTTTCTCTTATCTTGGCGTCTTCAATTTTGGTCACTACAGCACCCCGGTTACCCTGTTTGCCGGGTTCCTCGTGCTGATACTCGCCCCTGAATTTTACCAGCCACTGCGTGACCTTGGGACTTACTACCATGCCAAGGCACAGGCGATTGGCGCCGCCGATGCGCTGCAAACCTTCCTTGAAGAGAGTGAGTCTGCCTCAGTTGAACGTGGATCGCTGACTCCGGACCTGAGTAATGGATTGAGTCTGGTGGCCCAGGATCTGGTCATCACTACGGCAGAAGGCACACCGCTTGCGGGTCCACTGAGTTTTACTTTACAACCGGGACAACGCGTGGCGCTGGTCGGGCAAAGCGGTGCGGGCAAAACTTCGCTGATGAATGTGCTGCTCGGCTACCTGCCCTATCGCGGTTCGCTGCTGATTAATGGCACAGAGCTGCGAGATATCGCTCTGCCGCACTGGCAGCTGCAGCTGGCCTGGGTGGGCCAAAACCCGCACCTTCCCGCCGGTACACTGCGGCAGAACATTTTGCTGAGCGGTAATAGCGATGAAGCCCGTCTGCACCAGGTGCTGGCACTGGCTGGTGTGAATGAATTCCTCTCACAGTTACCCGCGGGTCTTGACAGTGAAACCGGTGATCAGGCTGCGGGGCTTTCTGTTGGCCAGGCGCAGCGTGTTGCCGTTGCACGTGCGTTGATGAAGCCCTGCCAGCTGCTGCTGCTGGATGAACCTGATGCCAGCCTCGATGCGCACAGTGAACAGCATGTTAACCACGCGCTGTTACAGGCTTCTCATGCCCAGAGTACGCTGTTGATCACCCACCAGCTCGATCGCCTGGATCAGTGGGATGAAATCTGGCTGATGCGCAAAGGCGAAATTGTTCAGACAGGAAGCTGGGAGGCTCTGGCCCATCAACCAGGCCCATTTGCAGACCTGATGGCCCAGCGAGGAGGATCGCTCGAATGAAAACCCTGCTGCCGTTTTTAAGACTCTATCGTCGCCATATCCTGCGGTTACTGGCGGGCATTGTGCTGGCTGTGCTGACGCTACTGGCCAGTATCGGCCTGCTGACGCTGTCGGGCTGGTTCCTCGCCGCGACGTCTCTGGCGGGCGTCGCCGGGATCTACAGCTTTAACTATATGCTTCCTGCCGCCGGGGTTCGCGGCACGGCAATCAGCCGTACGGTGGCACGCTACCTGGAGCGCCTGGTCAGCCACGACACTACCTTCCGTGTGCTTCAGCATCTGCGGGTATTCACCTTCAGCAAGCTGCTGCCGCTCTCTCCTGCCGGTATCGCCCGTTTCCGTGAAGGCGATTTGCTCAACCGTCTGGTGGCGGATGTGGATACGCTGGATCATCTCTATCTGCGTGTCATTTCACCGTTGGTGGGGGCGCTGGCCGTCATTGTGGTGGTGACGATCGGCCTGAGCTGGCTGGATACCAGTCTGGCACTGACCCTTGGCGCACTGATGCTGCTGACGCTGATTGTTATCCCTCCTGTGTTTTACCGTGCCGGGCTGCCGGTAGGCGCTGATTTAACTCGCCTGCGTGGCGAATATCGCAGCGGCCTGACCCGCTGGCTTCAGGGGCAAGCCGAATTAAGTCTGTATGGGGCTGCCAGCCAGTTCCGCAGCACAATGAATGCCACCGAGCAGAACTGGCTGGCTGCGCAACAGCGTCAGGCGAGCCTGACCGGGATGTCTCAGGGACTGGTGATGTTGATGGGTGGCATCGCCGTCACGCTGCTGTTGTGGTTAAGTGCTGTTGGCATCGGCGGCGATCCTTATCCTGGTGCTTACATTGCGCTGTTTGTCTTCTGTGCGCTGGCGGCCTTTGAAGCGCTGGCACCGGTCGGTACTGCATTCCAGCATCTCGGCCACGTTATCGCCTCAGCAAAACGCGTTTCACAGATTATCGAACAGCGACCGGCCGTTAACTTCACAGCGGAAAGTGGAACATTACAGAGTGCTGGTGCGGCGCTGAGCCTGAGTGATGTCAGCTTCCGTTACGGCGAAGGCCCGTACGCCCTTGCCGGGCTGACGCTTGAGATTGGCGCTGGCGAACATATCGCCCTGCTCGGTCGGACTGGCTGCGGCAAGTCCACGCTGTTGCAACTACTCACCCGCGCCTGGGATCCGCAACAAGGGACTATCCTGTTGAATGGTCAACCGCTGACTGACTGGAGTGAAGCCGATTTACGTGCCCGCACCAGCGTGGTCACCCAGCGTGTGCATCTGTTCAGCGCCAGCCTGCGTGACAATCTGCTGCTGGCCGCACCGGCATTCCGCGATGAGCAGCTGTGTGATGCCCTTCATCAGGTCGGGCTGGAGACACTGCTGGATAATGATCAGGGACTCAATGCCTGGCTGGGTGAAGGCGGTCGTCAGCTTTCCGGTGGGGAGCTGCGCCGACTGGGTCTGGCGCGCGCGTTGCTGCACGGCGGCGATTTAATGTTACTGGATGAACCGACGGAAGGCCTGGATGCGGAAACCGAACAGCAGATCCTGGCTTTGCTGCGCCAGGTCGCCCGCGGGAAAACCCTGATTATGGTGACGCACCGTCTGCGGGGTCTGGCACATTTCGATCGAATTTGTGTTATGGATAGCGGCCAGATTATTGAACAAGGCAATCACCAGGAATTAGTCTCAAAACAGGGCCGATACTGGACATTTCTGCAGCGCTTTGCGCTATAGTCATTACCTCTCGTGCTGATGAGTATTGCCCGATGCGCCTGATCCAGCTCTCACGTGAATCGCTTAATTTCCCGCCGCCAGAAATGGCGTTGCGGGAACCCAATGGCCTGCTGGCAATGGGGGGAGACCTCAGTCCGCAGCGTTTGCTTAACGCTTATCATCGGGGCATTTTTCCGTGGTTTTCCCCTGGCGATCCTATCCTCTGGTGGTCACCCGATCCGCGGGCAGTGCTGCTGCCTGAACATTTCCATCTCAGCCGCAGTATGAAACGCTTTCATCAAAAATCCCCTTATCAGGTCACACTGAACCAACAATTTCAGCAGGTGATAGAAGGCTGCGCCAGCGATCGTAATGAAGGAACCTGGATCACCCATGAGGTGAAACGCGCCTGGCAAAAGTTGCATGAGCTGGGACACGCACAGTCGATAGAAGTATGGCGTGGTGAAGACCTGGTCGGCGGTATGTACGGGCTGGAACTGGGGCAAATCTTTTGCGGTGAATCGATGTTCAGCCGCAGCGAGAATGCCTCCAAAACGGCATTGCTGGTCTTCAGTGAGTACTTTCAGCAACAGGGTGGCAAGTTAATCGACTGCCAGGTGCTTAATCCTCATACCCTCTCTCTGGGCGCGCAGGAAATTCCCCGCGCGGCCTACCTGCAATATGTCCATTCTCTGGCGCATCAGCCTCTTTCTGCTGATTGCTGGCAGCCACGTCGGCTTTTTTAATGCAATCCTTCTATGTTTTGCACGCAACAGGGCAAGAACAGTGATATAATATGCGCGTTTGGTATGTCGTCCGCCTTTCACCGGTACAAGATGGTGATGCGGAATACCAGGCTGGGAATCTCAACGCACCTTTTCAGAACTGTTTTAATCGTGCGACCAAAGCATATTTTAAACAGATTCTTAGCCCGCTGTTCCCCCACGCTGACGTCACTGACTCCAGATTAATTCGTAATCCGTCTGCGCCAGGTGCGCGTCAGAGGGATTGATGTGGATGAATTCATCCGCAATTCTTTACTTAATACGTGAAATTCGGCATTATCTCGCCGGTTCAAAACTAAGGTAGTCCACCTAGAGGATTCGATGGCCAAAGAAGACAATATTGAAATGCAGGGTACCGTACTCGATACGTTACCTAACACCATGTTCCGCGTTGAATTGGAAAACGGTCACGTGGTTACCGCTCATATCTCCGGTAAAATGCGCAAAAACTACATCCGCATCCTGACGGGCGACAAAGTCACTGTAGAGCTGACCCCGTACGACCTGAGCAAAGGCCGCATTGTCTTCCGTAGTCGCTAAGTGACCCATTCTGAGGTGCTGCCGCGTTAATCGCCAGCAGTACCGCTACGCCAAACCGGACTGCTTTCAGTCCGGTTTTTTTACGCCTGAAATATAGTGATTCGTGCCCCTAAAGTGCCGTTGCCTCCTTGCCGATAAATCAGATAATTCTTAAAAAATGGGTACCTCAACCTTATAATTCTGATGGTGGCAAATAAATGATAAGAACGCTGCACTCTTTCCCTCTTAAACCGCTGGTTATTGCACTGGCGGCGGCTCAAAGTCTGACGTCTCTGGCACATGCCATCCCAACACAGACTGAGCAGGTTGTTGACGCCAGTTATAGCTATACGACAACACTGAGCCCCACTACTGATATTCTGACGTTCACACCTGACGCCAACTTTTCCATCTCCAGCATTGCGGTAAATAACCAGCAGCATACCCAACGGGTGGATAATCAGGGCATTCTCAACTCGATTTACTCATCGACGCTGATGAACCAGGGGATCATCGACACCCTGCGCAATTCAGGTCAGCTCACTATTGGTTCCAACAGTGGAATGGTTTTATCGGGCGGCGCGATTTACAACACCAATAACGCCACCATTACTAACCTGATTAACAGCGGTACCATCAGTACCAATGGTACGTCTATGCCGATGCCCGGTATGGGAGCTGCGGGGATTCAGAACAATGGAATCATTACGACACTGACTAATCAGGCGCTCGGCACTATTTCCAGCACTAATACGGCCATCTTCAATTCAGGTACCATTACCGAGCTGAACAACGAGGGCACCATTCGTCAGTTGGGTAATAGCAACATCTATATTGGAACGGCTATCACCAACTACGGCACGCTGACGACCCTTAATAACAGCGGTACTATCATCGGGAATGTCACCAGTTACTCCATGACCGACCTGGTGATAAACGGTGGGAACATCCGACGTGGCATACTGACCGGCATCACAAGTGATTCGATAATCTTACCAAACTCAACGCTCGGTACACTGGGCAGTTACAATGCTAATCTCGCTTTCCAGCAGGGCAAGCTTTGGTTGAATGATAATGTCGGGCTCGGCAGCAACGGTACACTGACCAATAGCGCTGACGTTCTGATTACCCAACCGGTAAACATTAATGGGAATTATCATCAAACTGCTGCGGCCGTCCTGAATATTGGTGTTACCGACTTTACAAACGCTAACGGCAGCACTCTCGATGTGGGCTACGGCCGCCTGAACGTGAATGGCAATGCACAGATAGACCCTGGGTCGTCCATTCGCTTAACCAGTACTGGCAGCAGCTATGGTTTCGCCAGCGGCCAGCGCTATGTAGTGATCAATGCCACCACGGCCGATTATAATGCCGCCATGCTGCATTACAGCGCTGACACGTTTAATGGGACAGTGACAGGTGCAGCGATTAGCGACGAAGTCAATAATACCAATAACCTGGTCGTTTATCTGTCCGGCGGTAATAACAGCGGTGGCGGTAATAACAACGGTGGCGGCAATACGCCAAAGCCGGGTAAACCGCTTCCGACGACGGGCAATGCCATCTCGTCACTGAATGGTCTGTCGAGCTACAGCGGCATCTCTTCCCCTGCGCTGCTGAATCTGTTCAACGCCTCAAAAACCATCACCACGGAAGCGGAAGCCAACCGCATCGGCGAGCAGCTTTCGCCAGGCCAGAACAGCATGGCGTCCGCCGCCACCTCGGCCGCATCCATGGATGCCCTGGGCGTCGTTGGCACGCATCTGGACGGCCTGCGCATCACCCCGGGCGCCAGCGCACGCGGTATCGCCACCGGTGATGACAGCCTCGACTGGGCCGCCTGGGGCAAACCGTTCTACGGCAGCGCGCGTCAGGGCATGGTCGATAACGTCAGCGGTTACCGCGCACATTACGGCGGCCTGGTGCTGGGTGCCGACCGTCAGATTCTGGACAGCTGGCGTGCCGGTGCGGCGTTAAGCTACAGCCGCACCTCCGTTAAAGGCCAGGATAACGTGAAAGGCAGCAGCAGCGACGTTGACGCATGGGGCGGCATTCTCTATGCCACCTACAGCGGCGAGCCGTGGTTCGTCAACCTCAGCACCAGCCTGACCCGCCAGTCTTATGACAGCCAGCGTCAGGTGGCCTTCGACGGCTTCAACGACAACGCCAGCGCGCACTTTACCGGGCAGCAGGTGGCACTGAAGTCGGAGGTCGGTTATCCGCTGGCATTAGGGGCTAACACCACACTGACCCCGCTGGCCAGCCTGAGCTACAGCTACCTGCATCAGGGCAGCTACCAGGAAAACAGCGACAATGGCAGTGCGCTGGATGTCGACAGCGCGCACAGCCAGTCGGTCGAAAGCAGCCTCGGCGGTAAACTGGCGCACAGCTGGTCAACGCCTGCCGGCGACCTGTCTCCGTTTGTCCAGGTGATGTGGACCCATCAGTACGATCGCAGCCCGATGACCACTAACTCCGGTTTCAGCGCGGACAGCCTGGGGGAAACCCGCTTTACCTCACAGGGCGCCCGCCAGGCTGCAGACAGTGCGGATACCAGCGTTGGTGTTTCACTGGCCCATGCCGACGACCTGACGCTGGAAGCGCGGTACGACCTGCAAACTGCACCGCAGTTCATGGGTCAGACCGTCAGCCTGCAAGTGCGTAAGCTGTTCTAAGCCACGGGTGAAATTCATGCCCCCAGGCGTTGGATTACTGCGGTGTAGTCTGCCGCAGTAATCCTGCTGCAAAAGTGGTGCCTCTGGCTTCTATACCGGGGCGCTGCCTGCAGTACCGCTACGCCAAACCGGACTGCTTTCAGTCCGGTTTTTTTATGCCTGAAATATAGTGATTTGCACATCTAAAGTGCCTCTCAATGCTGCCGATAAATCAGATAATTCCTATAAAACGGACGGAGAAAACCGTCTTGTTAACTCTGATGGTGGCAAACACAATGAATAAATCGCTGTATTCTTTCCCACTCAAGCCGCTGGTTGTTGCGCTGGCGGCGGCTCAATGTTTTAACCTTGCTCACGCCGACCCGGCACAAACCGAAGAGATAATTAGTCACTCAGCTGTCATTAATCAGCTCACCGTCTCTACCGATATTCTGACGATTGAGCCTGCGGCAACCTTGAGTTCAACTACCACATCCATGTCGTATCTTGCTACCGTAGCCAATATGAAAGATACCGATTTAGTGGATAATCAGGGCAGTATCTACAACGACTCCAAGCTTGCTTTCTATAACGGTGGCGGGGGAACGCTTTCCTCTCTGAAAAACTCAGGGGTAATGAACTCAACAGATTTCATTGCGCTGGAAAACGACAACACGATTGGTTCTCTGGTAAACAGCGGGCTAATCACCTCTGGCAACAACACATCAAGCACGTCGGATCCGATGTCAGGGATCGCTAACTTCGGTACGATCACTACGCTGACTAACACCGATACCGGTGAAATCATCGGGGGAACAAAAGCTATTTTTAACGTTGGCGTGATAACGACTCTGAATAACGATGGTTATATTGGCGTGTATGGTAACGGGCTGAACTCATCTGATAGCATTGCCATTCTCAACAAAGGTACGATTGGCGCGATCAACAACAGCGGAACCATCGCCGGTGACATTGTCAACAATACCAGTAATGCTCTGGTGATCAACGGGGGCGTAAATCGTCGCGGTTCGCTGATCGGTAGTAATCAGATGATTTATTCATTCTCATTACCAACATCCTCACCGATTGGTGCGATAAACAGCACAGGGGCAGATGTGCGTTTCCAGACGGGACAGCTGCTGCTGAACGACAACGTGTATCTGGGTGGCACTCATACCCTGACCAACAACGCTGATGTTCTGGTTAATGAGAGTCTGAAGGTCGACGGCAACTACCATCAGACCGCTAACGCGATCCTGCGTATTGGGGTTTCCGATGCCTCCCAGGCGCTGGGAAGCGCGCTGGATAGTGGCTATGGACGCCTGAACGTCAGAGGAAATGCGGTGATTGATGCAGGGTCTTCAATCAAATTACTCAATACAGGCAGCTATGGTTTTGCCGATGGTCAGCGCTATGTGGTGATCAAAGCCAGTACTGCCGATTATAATGCCAGCAAGCTGCACTACAGTGCTGACACGTTTAATGGCACAGTGACAGGTACAGCGATTAGCGACGAAGTCAGTAATACCGACAACCTGGTCGTCTATCTGTCCGGCGGTAATAACAGCGGTGGCGGTAATAACAACGGTGGTGGCAATACCCCAAGCACGGGCAGACCGCTTCCGACAACTGGCAATGCCATCTCGTCACTGAATGGTCTGTCGAGCTACAGCGGCATCTCCTCCCCTGCGCTGCTGAATCTCTTCAACGCCTCAAAAACCATCACCACGGAAGCAGAAGCCAACCGCATCGGCGAGCAGCTTTCGCCAGGCCAGAACAGCATGGCATCCGCCGCCACCTCGGCCGCATCCATGGATGCCCTGGGCGTCGTTGGCACGCATCTGGACGGCCTGCGCATCACCCCGGGCGCCAGCGCACGTGGTGTCGCCACCGGTGACGACAGCCTCGACTGGGCAGCATGGGGCAAACCTTTCTACGGCAGCGCGCGTCAGGGCATGGTCGATAACGTCAGTGGTTACCGCGCCCATTACGGCGGCCTGGTGCTGGGTGCTGACCGTCAGATTCTGGATAGCTGGCGTGCCGGTGCGGCGTTAAGCTACAGCCGCACCTCCGTTAAAGGCCAGGACAACGTCAAAGGCAGCAGCAGCGACGTTGACGCATGGGGCGGCATTCTTTATGCCACCTACAGCGGCGAGCCGTGGTTTGTTAACCTCAGCACCAGCCTGACCCGTCAGTCTTACGACAGCCAGCGTCAGGTGGCCTTCGACGGCTTCAACGACAACGCCAGCGCGCACTTTACCGGGCAGCAGGTGGCACTGAAGTCGGAGGTCGGTTACCCGCTGGCATTAGGGGCTAACACCACCCTGACCCCGCTGGCCAGCCTGAGCTACAGCTACCTTCATCAGGGCAGCTATCAGGAAAATAGCGACAACGGCAGTGCGCTGGATGTCGACAGCGCCCACAGCCAGTCGGTCGAAAGCAGCCTCGGCGGTAAACTGGCGCACAGCTGGTCAACGCCTGCCGGCGACCTGTCTCCGTTTGTCCAGGTAATGTGGAGCCATCAGTACGATCGCAGCCCGATGACCACTAATTCCGGTTTCAGCGCGGACAGTCTGGGGGAAACCCGCTTTACCTCGCAGGGTGCCCGCCAGGCTGCAGACAGTGCAGATACCAGCGTCGGTGTTTCACTGGCTCATGCCGATGACCTGACCCTGGAAGCGCGTTACGACCTGCAAACTGCACCGCAGTTCATGGGTCAGACCGTCAGTCTGCAAGTGCGTAAGCTGTTCTAAGCCACGGGTGAAATTCACATCCCGTTGCGTTGGGTTACTGTGGTGCAGCCTGCTCATCGGTTGCGCCACCGATAACCGAGTTGTCACCGCCGACGCCATTGCGCGTGCGGCGGGTTTACAGCAGGGTGAAATCAACTCCGCCCCCTTTGTACTCAGCTGGTGGGGGCGCATTCGCGATCCTCAGCAGCCTGTGCATCTCTATATTGAAGGTGATGGTTTTGCCTGGGTCACTCCCAGTCAGCCCTCACGCGATCCCACCCCGTTTAACCCTACTGCGCTTAAACTTGCCGCTGCCGACCCTGCCCTGAATGTGGTCTATCTGGCACGTCCCTGCCAGTACATCCCAATGACGCGCAATCCCGTCTGTAACAAGAGCTGGTGGACCGACCGCCGCTTTGCTCCAGAGGTGATTAATGCAATGAATAATGCCATCACACAGATTGCCCGCCAGGCCCCCGGTCAGCCGCTCGTGCTGGTAGGCTACTCGGGTGGTGGTGCGGTGGCTGCGTTAGTCACGGCGCGGCGCCATGATGTGCAGTCGCTGCGCACGGTGGCGGGAAATCTCGATATGGATGAGGTGAACCGTCTGCATCAGGCCAGCCCGATGCCACAGTCGCTGAATGCCAAAGACGTTGCCCCAAGGCTGTCAGGGCTGCCACAGATCCACTTCTCTGGCAGTGAGGATCGGGTGGTGCCGCACAGCGTGGCACAAGGCTATGCGGATGCCAGCCACTCTTCCTGCGTACAAATCGTTGAGGTTCCTGGGCTGACACACGGGGGTCATTGGGAAACGCACTGGACCGCCCTACTGGCGCAACAGCCCGCCTGTAAATAGACAAAAAAAAGCCTGATGAATCATCATCAGGCTTTTTTATTCGCGCAGGTCCGGCAAATTAATGCACGGTCCCCTCCGCTTTACGCTTCTGTGCACTCAGGAAGTGATAGGTCAGTTGGTTTTTATCTTTATCCAGCGCCACCGACACCGATCCCCCATCAACCAGTGAACCAAACAGCAGCTCATTGGCTAACGGTTTCTTCAGGCTCTCCTGAACGGTACGGGCCATTGGGCGTGCGCCCATTGCCTTGTCGTAGCCTTTCTCTGCCAGCCAGTCACGGGCGTCATCACTGACTTCCAGCGAGACACCTTTCGCATCCAACTGGGCCTGGAGTTCGACGATAAACTTGTCGACAACCTGATGGATCACGACCTGGTCGAGATGTTTGAACCAGATAATATTATCCAGACGGTTACGGAACTCTGGTGTGAAGATCTTTTTGATCTCTTCCATCGCATCGGTACTGTTGTCCTGCTGGATCAGGCCGATAGATTTACGTTCGGTTTCACGTACCCCGGCGTTCGTGGTCATCACGACCACCACATTACGGAAGTCCGCTTTACGGCCGTTATTATCCGTCAGCATGCCGTTATCCATCACCTGCAACAGCAGGTTGAAGACATCCGGATGCGCTTTCTCAATCTCATCCAGCAACACCACCGCATGCGGATGTTTGATCACCGCATCGGTTAACAGGCCGCCCTGATCGAAACCAACATAGCCCGGAGGCGCACCAATCAGACGACTGACGGTGTGACGTTCCATATACTCGGACATGTCAAAACGCAGCAGCTCAATACCCAACGCTTTCGCCAGCTGAACCGTTACCTCGGTTTTCCCAACACCGGTCGGGCCGGCAAACAGGAAGGAACCAACAGGTTTACGATCCTGGCCCAAACCTGCACGGCTCATTTTGATCGCTTCGGTCAGCACTTCAATGGCATTATCCTGGCCAAATACCAGCATCTTCAAGCGATCGCCGAGCGTTTTCAGTGAATCACGGTCGGAAGCCGACACGCTCTTCTCAGGAATACGGGCAATACGCGCCACCACCGTTTCGATATCCGACACGTTGACGGTTTTTTTGCGTTTGCTGACCGGCATCAGACGCGCACGGGCACCGGCTTCATCAATAACGTCAATCGCCTTATCGGGCAGATGACGGTCGTTGATGTATTTCACCGCCAGCTCCACCGCCGCACGCACCGCTTTTGCGGTGTAACGAACGTCGTGGTGCGCTTCGTACTTCGGCTTCAGACCATTGATGATCTGCACCGTTTCCTCAACCGTTGGCTCAGTAATATCAATTTTCTGGAAGCGACGTGCCAGCGCACGATCTTTTTCGAAAATATTACTGAATTCCTGGTAAGTGGTAGAACCCATCACGCGAATTTTCCCACCCGACAGCAGCGGTTTAATCAGATTTGCGGCATCCACCTGGCCGCCTGATGCCGCGCCAGCACCAATAATCGTATGAATTTCATCGATAAACAGAATGCTGCTGGTGTCCTGCTCAAGCTGTTTCAGTAACGCTTTAAAGCGTTTCTCAAAGTCACCACGGTATTTAGTGCCCGCCAGCAGAGAACCAATATCCAGTGAATAGATGGTGCAATCTTTCATCACTTCCGGCACATCACCCTGCACAATACGCCAGGCAAGACCTTCCGCAATTGCCGTTTTACCGACCCCAGATTCGCCCACCAGCAGTGGATTATTTTTACGACGGCGGCAGAGAACCTGAACGGCGCGTTCCAGCTCTTTATCACGGCCGATCAGCGGGTCAATACCGCCAACACGAGCAAGCTGGTTAAGGTTGGTGGTGAAGTTTTCCATACGTTCCTCCCCGCCTGCTTGCTCTTCATTAACCGGATTCTCAGCACCCGATGCCGGGCCTGGTTCATCTTTGCGTGTGCCGTGTGAGATGTAGTTCACCACATCAAGACGACTGACTTCATGTTTGCGCAGCAGATAAGCAGCCTGCGACTCCTGCTCGCTAAAGATCGCGACCAGTACGTTAGCGCCCGCAACTTCGCTGCGGCCGGATGACTGCACGTGGAAAACAGCACGTTGCAGTACGCGTTGGAAACTTAGCGTCGGCTGTGTGTCGCGCTCTTCTTCGCTGACCGGCAAGACCGGGGTGGTTTGTTCAATGAAAGCTTCGAGCTCCTGCCGTAACGCGACAATATCCACCGTACAGGCTTCCAGTGCCTCTCTGGCCGACGGGTTACTGAGCAATGCCAGTAACAAATGCTCGACGGTCATAAACTCATGTCGGTGCTCGCGCGCTCTGGCGAAAGCCATGTTTAAACTGAGTTCCAGTTCTTGATTGAGCATAGGCACCTCCCCCACAAATAGATCGCCTTATTCAGGCTTTTTCCAGCGTACAAAGCAACGGATGCTCATTTTCCCTGGCATACTTGTTCACATTAGCGACTTTAGTCTCTGCGACTTCAGCAGTAAACACACCGCATATCGCCTTTCCCTGGTAGTGAACCGCGAGCATCAGTTGCGTTGCACGTTCAACATCATAAGAAAAGAACTTTTGCAGAACGTCAATAACAAATTCCATAGGCGTATAATCGTCATTATTCAGAATAACTTTATACATCGAGGGTGGCTTGAGCTCCTCACGGACTTTATCGTCTGCAAGCTTTTCAAAATTAAGCCAATCGTTAGTCTTTCCCATACCTACCCAGTGTGATCAACATTGCTTACTTACGCCAGACTAACATCATTCATGTTAGGAATAACATGAGCACAATGTTGTACAGCGCGGTTGAAATTGTGTACAGAAATCATCAATCGCGACCTTCATCACAAAATTCGCAATAGCGTTAACTGCTTCAAATTTTGATGATTTCATCCCCATCATAACCGCCCGTTTGCTTGACCCTTGATGCCAATTCTCTACAGTACAAACACAGGCTGAATGAAGATTAACCAGCCGTCAGGTTTTTAAACCTGGACACCTCACTCAATTTGAATGTCTTGCGAGGGATGTAGAAGCATGGAGACGGGTACTGTTAAGTGGTTTAATAACGCCAAAGGCTTCGGTTTCATCTGTCCGGTGGGCGGCGGCGAGGATATTTTCGCTCACTACTCAACGATTAAGATGGACGGTTACAGAACGCTGAAAGCCGGGCAACAAGTCCAGTTTGATTTGCATCAGGGCCCAAAAGGCAATCATGCCAGCCTCATCGTCCCTGTTGAAGAGGCCATCGCTATCAGCGCATGACCCTTTACTCATTCTGTACAACCCTGCGACAAAATGCCAGCCAGTGATGCTGGCATTTTTATTGGGCGCTCTGCTCACTCTCCTAATATGGGTGGACAGATGCGTTTTTCAACCCAGGCAGAATGCCATGAACGGAAATAACGGCATTAATCCGCTTTCCCTCGCGCCAGCCCCTGTACGCTGGCAAACATGTTACGCAGCAAAGGCGGTACTGACTCCGTTCCGCGTTCAGCGGCATCCATCGCCACTGAAATGGCCAGCTCCGGCTTGGAAGCGTGCTGGAGGGCCTTGCCAATAATTCGCCGCATATTCATCGGTACATTGGGAGGCAGCCTGGCGATACGATGATAGACCGCAGCAAAACCCGCTTTGTACAGGAAATGCTCCATATCCAGTGCGGGTAATTGCGTCAGGTGCTGGTGTTCGTCTGCCCGCGCCTGATCCAGCATACTGCGAGCCGTAGCAGCATATTTCTTTCCGGCATCATCGCCATCGGTGAGAACATGCCATTCAATGCCCATACGTTGAGCGAATTTCAGCAACGGCTTTAACCCGGACTGGGCGAACTCAATCACCTTCACGCCTTCTGCCGCAAAATGATAACCGCACTGGCGCGCCAGCTCGTTCATCACCCACACCTCTGTTTCACCTTCCACCAGTAACCAGCAGCGCGCAAACAGCGAAGACGGGCGGTTAAAACGAATGTGAAAAGCGATGCGTCGGCTGTCCTCAGCGCTCATGCCTGCGGGGCCAATACGCCACGCGGCTACGCGCTGTGGCTCGCGTACCAGGCGACACACCTGCTCCACCGGCACTTGCGACAGCAGTTCACCCGAGTTCGTGGTGACGATTTTTTGCAGGGGCAGCAGGGAGAGTAACTCCCAGGCCACTGCCAGCATGGTCGGGTGCAGGCGGGTTTCCGGGTCTTCCACCAGTAATAACGGCCGGGCCTGCGCATCCAACTGCTGCGCGCCACGCGCCTGAACCAGCAGGGCAAACATGCGCAACAGGATCAGTCGACGGCTGCGGTCGCCTTCGGCAATCAGGTGATTCATCTCCCGCAGATGACGCCAGCCACTGCCGGATTCACGCTGCTGGGGAGGGACACGGCTGGCCGGAAGAGAGGCCTGGGACGACTGAAAAGAAAAATAGTGTTCCACCAGTTGTTGCAGGGTATTCAGCCCTTCGCGCAGTGCGGTATCCGTCAGATTTTGCGGGCAGATCGCCACGTCACGCATCAGATCTTCCATCATACTTGTCAGTTCAGTCAGCGGCGCAGACGGTGCTGCATCGTGTGGCTGGCGTCGGCTGAAACGTGCATCGCGCAGGCGCAGCACGGGATGCAGGCGGATCAGTGCTGTTATCGCCTCCGTCGCCTGGTCGCCGCTAATGATGCTTTGTCCGCGAGCATCTCGAAACTGTCGGCGGGTTACTATCTGTTCTTCGTCCAGCAGCCGCCCCTCGATACAGAGTTCAAGACGGCGCAATCCGCCTTCGCCTCGCCACCACAGGGAGGAAAGCGGCTGATACTGCACCGCTTCCGCCTCACCCACCTCGCGTTCGCAAAACGTCAGTACGATCTGCACATCGCGTTCCCGACGATGCCGTTCACCCGGCAGGTAATGAAAATCATGCCGCCTGAACTGGTACAGATCCTGCTGAGGAGCCAGCAACAGCGTCAGCGCATCCAGCAGGCTGGATTTCCCCCAGGCATTTTCGCCAATCAGAACGTTGTTTCCTTCCAGCGGCAACGACAAGCGGTTGATGCCACGAAAGCCGACGATGGCCATTTTTTCCAGAATCATCTTTGCCCCTTTTTGCTTTTGTATTGAGAATGGTCGGCCTGCGTCGGTGGGTCAAGCCACGGAGAAAAAACGCTGTTTGCCGTTGCAGAATTGCGCCAGATCAAACCAGGGCAGGTTAATCTTTACGGCTGCTTGTATCCCGGGCCGTAATCTCATACATAAAGATGCATATTAAATACATCTTATAAAAGGTGAGACCATGTTCTGTATTCAATGTGAGCAAACAATGCGTACTCCGGTCGGCGACGGCTGTGCTTACGCGCAAGGTATGTGCGGTAAAACAGCGGAAACGTCCGATCTACAGGATCTGCTGGTGGCGGTGCTTCAGGGCTTGTCAGCCTGGGCACTTCAGGCACGCAGTCTGGGAATTATCGATCACGAAGTGGATAATTTCGCCCCGCGCGCGTTTTTCTCCACGCTGACTAACGTCAACTTTGATTCCGCGCGTATCGTGGATTATGCGTTTGAAGCGATCGCCCTGCGCGATCGTCTGCAACAGCGCTGCGTGCAGAGGGGGGGTAGCCTGCTTCTCGATCACCCGCTCGCCGCGCTCAACCTGGCAAGCCATGAAATTGCCGGGTTGCAGCAGCAGGCCGCACAGTTTGCACTGAACGAGGGTGGCGCGGATGCCGATACCCTCGGGTTGCGTCTGCTCTGTCTCTATGGACTAAAAGGGGCGGCAGCCTACATGGAGCATGCACACGTCCATAACCGCTTCGATAACGCGATCTATGCTGAGTATCATCAGATCATGGCCTGGCTGGGGACAAACCCTTCTGCCACCAACGATCTGGTGGCCTGCGCCATGCAGATCGGCAAAATGAACTTCACCATCATGGGGATGCTGGATGAAGCGCAAACGACGGTTTATGGCGATCCACAGCCCGTCACCGTCAATGTCCGCCCGGTGGCCGGCAAGGCGATCCTGATTTCTGGTCACGACCTGAAAGACCTCCAGTTCCTGCTGGAGCAGACCGCCGGAAGAGGCATTAACGTTTTCACCCACGGCGAGATGTTACCTGCCCACGGCTACCCGGAACTCAAAAAATACCCGCATCTGGTGGGTAACTACGGCAGTGGCTGGCAGAACCAGCAAACGGAGTTTGCCCGCTTCCCAGGCCCGATAGTGATGACCTCCAACTGCATTATTGACCCGCTGGTAGGCGATTATCAGCAGCGTATCTGGACACGCAGCATCGTCGGCTGGCCTGGCGTCAATCACCTGGAAGGTGACGATTTCTCTGCCGTCATCGACCAGGCAGAGAGTATGCCGGGCTTCCCCTGGAGTGAAATTCCTCATGAGATCACTGTCGGCTTCGGGCGTAAAGTGCTGCTGGATGCCTGTGACAGTATCATCGACCTGGTAAGCCGCCAGAAACTGCGCCATGTGTTCCTGGTGGGTGGCTGTGATGGCAGCCGTGACCAGCGTAGCTATTACACGGATATGGCGCTGGCGATCCCACAGGACTGCCTGGTGCTGACGCTGGCCTGCGGGAAATACCGCTTCAATAAACTGGAGTTTGGCCATATCGAAGGGTTACCACGCCTGCTGGACGTGGGCCAGTGTAACGACAGCTACGCGGCCATTATGCTGGCGGTCAGACTGGCAGAAAAACTCAACTGCGGCGTCAACGACCTGCCGCTGTCACTGCTGCTTTCGTGGTTTGAACAAAAAGCCATTGTCGTACTGCTCACGCTGTTATCACTGGGGGTAAAAAACATTCGTACCGGCCCAACCTCCCCGGCATTCCTCACCGATAACCTGCTGGCACTGTTGCAAAAAGAGTTCGGTATGATCCCGGTTAGCAGCGTGGAAAACGATCTGGCCACCATCCTCGGCAACGTGGAGTAACTCATGAATTCAACGATACTATGCCCCTGGCGCATGCAGGTTCACCATGTGCAGCAGGAAACCCCCGATGTCTGGACGCTTGCGCTGATTAACCATGACTTCTATCGCTGGCAGGCGGGCCAGTTCGCGCTGGTGAAAATCGGTAACAGCGATGAAATGCGCGCATATACGCTGTCATCCACCCCAGGACAAAGCCCGTTTATCACGCTCACCGTGCGGCAGATCGAACAGGGCAAAGGCTCGGGCTGGTTGACGCGAGATGTTCGCCCGGGAAACGATATTTGGCTGTCCGATCCTCAGGGAGATTTCAGCTGTCAGCGCCATCCCGCCAGCCATTATCTCTTTCTGGCGGCAGGCTGCGGCATCACACCGATGATGTCGATGTGCCGCTGGCTACATGCGCAGCGCCCGGCCTGCAATGTGCAACTACTGTACAGCGTTCGCTCACCGCAGGATGTCATTTTTGCCCATGAACTCAGCGCCATGCAGCCGTGGTTAACGTTGACGATTATCGCTGAAAATAGCGGCACGGAAGCGATGCTATCCGGCCGCCTTGATCGTATGCGCCTGGCCGCACTGGTGCCTGATATGGTTCGGCGTACCGTGATGATCTGCGGACCCGAGGCCTATATGGCGAGCCTGCAACATGATGTGAAGGCACTGGGGGCAAAGACGATTTTCACAGAACAGTTCACCCCGGTAGCCGATGTCGCCAAAGAAGAGACGCAGTTTACCCTGCGCAGCCCGATGCGCTTACAGGCTGACACCTTTCCGTCAGGCTGGTCACTGCTGGCCGCGATGGAACACCATAAACTCCCCGTTGCCGCTGCCTGTCGCTCGGGCGTGTGCGGCTGCTGTAAAACCCGCGTGACGGAAGGCCACTACCAAACCCGCAGCCAGCAGACACTTAGTGACACCGAGATTAGCCAGGGTTACGTACTGGCATGCAGCTGCTATCCAGAAAGCGATATCGTCCTCGCCTGATCTCACGTTTGACTCCCGTGTGAAACCGCTTGTTTCACACGGTATCACCTGCCCGGCGCATCCTAAACTAAGCTTGTAACCGTGAACTTTATCTTCCCGTCAAAGGACATCCCCATCACTGAGGAGAACGCATGAAGCAAACTGTTGCAGCCCTGGTCGCAAAAACACTGGAAAGTGCGGGCGTAAAACGTATCTGGGGCGTCACGGGCGACTCACTGAACGGCTTGAGTGACAGCCTTAATCGTATGGGAACCATTCGCTGGATGCCCACGCGTCACGAAGAAGTGGCGGCGTTTGCCGCTGGCGCTGAAGCTCACCTTACTGGAGAACTGGCGGTCTGTGCCGGATCCTGTGGGCCCGGTAACCTGCATCTCATCAATGGTCTGTTCGACTGTCACCGCAACCACGTGCCGGTATTAGCGATTGCCGCACATATTCCGTCAGCGGAAATCGGCAGCAACTACTTTCAGGAAACACATCCACAAGAGTTGTTTCGTGAATGCAGCCACTACTGCGAACTGGTCTCTAACCCTGAGCAACTCCCTCAGGTGCTGGGGATTGCCATGCGTAAAGCGATCCTCAATAAAGGCGTTTCCGTGGTGGTGTTACCGGGGGATATTGCTCTCCAGCTGGCCCCGGAAACCGCCAGTGCCGACTGGTATCCTCCGCAGTTACCGCAGGTGCAGCCCGTTGCCGCTGAGCTGGAGAAACTAGCTGCTGCGCTCAATCAGGGCGGCAATATCACCCTGCTGTGCGGCAGCGGCTGTGCAGGCGCGCACAGCGAAGTGTTGGCACTGGCTGAAACCCTGAAAGCCCCGGTGGTGCACGCCCTGCGCGGCAAAGAACATATCGAATACGATAATCCCTACGACGTGGGTATGACCGGATTAATCGGCTTCTCCTCCGGCTACCACGCAATGATGAATGCTGACACGCTGCTGATCCTCGGTAGCCAGTTCCCTTACCGGGTTTTTTATCCGGCCAATGCGAAAATCATTCAGATCGATATCAATCCCGGCAGTCTGGGCAGCCACTGTGCGCTGGATATGGCGCTGGTCGGTGATGTCAAGGCCACGCTCACGGCCTTACTGCCACAGCTCAGTGTGAAAACCGAACGCGGCTTCCTCGATCAGGCGCTGGAGCACTACGCCAAAGCGCGTAAAGAGCTGGATGCGCTGGCCACCGCTAACGATAAACAACCGATCCATCCGCAGTATCTGGCACAGCAGATCAGTCGCTACGCCAGCGAAGATGCGATCTTCACATGTGATGTCGGCACCCCAACCGTCTGGGCAGCCCGTTATCTGAAAATGAACGGCAAACGCCGCCTGCTTGGATCATTCAGTCACGGTTCAATGGCCAATGCGATGCCGCAGGCCATTGGTGCCCAGGCCATAGATCCTGGCCGTCAAACCATCGCGCTGTGTGGTGACGGAGGATTCAGCATGTTGATGGGCGATTTCCTCTCACTGGCACAGCTAAAGTTGCCGGTCAAAATCGTGGTGTTTAACAACAGCGTATTGGGGTTTGTGGCAATGGAGATGAAGTCTGGCGGCTATCTCACCGACGGCACCGACCTGGAAAACCCCAACTTCGCGGCGATTGCTAACGCCTGCGGAGTGAAAGGCATTCGGGTTGAACAGGCATCGCAACTGGACGACGCCATACAACAGGCGCTGGCACATGATGGCCCGGCACTGATCGACGTGGTCACCGCCAAAGAGGAGCTGGCGATGCCGCCGCAAATCAAACTCGAACAGGCGAAAGGCTTCAGCCTGTATATGCTGCGCGCAATTATTAATGGTCGCGGTGACGAAGTGGTTGATCTGGCAAAAACCAACTGGCTGCGGTAAAAAAGAGTGAAGGCCTTTTCACGGACGCTGCGGCGTCCGTTTTACTGTTGACAGGAGAGTTGAGCGTGATTGACCTGCGTAGTGATACCGTGACCCGCCCCAGCCAGGCGATGCTGAATGCAATGATGTCGGCTGAAACCGGCGATGATGTTTATGGTGATGACCCCACCGTCAATCAACTGGAATCAGAGGCTGCTCGCCTGAGCGGCAAGGCCGCCGCCCTGTTCCTGCCCACAGGTACCCAGGCGAATCTGGTCGCCCTGCTTTGCCACTGTCAGCGTGGTGAAGAGTATATCGTCGGTCAGCTGGCACATAACTACAAATACGAAGCAGGCGGCGCGGCAGTGCTGGGCAGCATACAGCCCCAGCCGATCCTTGCAGCCGCTGACGGATCGTTACCGCTGGATGTGGTGGCGCAGTTTATCAAACCCGATGATGTCCATTTCGCTATCACTCGCCTGTTAAGCCTGGAGAATACCCATAACGGCAAGGTGCTGCCGATTGCCTATCTGAAACAGGCGTGGGATTTTACCCGCGAACGTCAACTGGCGCTGCATATCGATGGTGCACGTATTTTCAACGCGGCGGTGGCGCTGGACGTGCCGCTGGAGGCACTTGCACGCTATTGCGATACGCTGACGATCTGCCTGTCTAAAGGGCTGGGAACGCCGGTAGGATCGCTGTTGTGCGGCAGTGAGGAATTTATTCATCGCGCTCGCCGCTGGCGGAAGATGACAGGCGGTGGCATGCGTCAGGCGGGAATTCTGGCCGCCGCCGGGCTGTATGCGCTGGAGCATAACGTCGCCCGCTTAAAAGATGACCACGACAATGCCGCCTGGCTGGCAGAGGCACTGCGTGGCATCGGCGTGGATGTCACCCGTCACGATACCAACATGGTGTTCCTGCGGCTGCCAGAAGCGCAGGTTGCCACGCTGGGGCCGTGGATGCGCGAACGCGGTATTCTCCTCAGCCCCGGGCCCGTGACGCGTCTGGTAACCCACCTGGATGCCGACCGTGATGCACTGCAACAGCTGGTCAGCCAGTGGCAGGCATTTTTAGCCGCGCAGTAAATTAGTCAGAACCGTATTTCTCCAGTAACGCAGCGGCAATGGCTTCGGTTTCAGCATCGGCCACGCCGCTGTAATCTGACGGGCGAAAGTGCATTTGAAAGGCGGCGATCAACGCCTGCTGCTGATACGGTTTCATCTGCGGCGTCACCTCATAACCATAACGGGCTAACAGATCCAGCAGGCGGGTTTTATCCACGCGCTGTGTCGGTGGGCGACCCGCCAGCCAGAATGTCACCCTTTCTGCATCAGGCCATGCACCAATACCCTGCCCGGCAAACCACTGCCAGGGAAACAGCGGGCCAGGGTCCTGTTTACGCAGCGGAGCAATATCACTGTGCGCCACCACGTCCTGTGGCTGAATACCGTAGCGCTGCACAATGTCACGCACCAGCGGCAACAGTGCATCCATCTGCGACTGTGGGAACGGCTGCCAGACCACAACGCCGCCCTCACGGTGCCAGCCCTGATTCTCCAGCTCAATACCGATGGAGGTATCATTCAGCCGGGTTGCGCCGCGCCAGAAACTCTCCCCGGCATGCCACGCCAGCATCGCCTCCGGCACCAGTCGCCATACCAGCGGCTGACCATCATATTTCGGTGGCGTTGCCGGTAAAAGATAGTGAGCGCTTACCCGACGGTCGGTTAGCGTATTCAGTGAACGCGGGAAGTCCCCGGCCGTATAGTGGATCACCAGCACTTTGACGCGCGGGCGCGCACCGTAAGCTTCCTGCCGGGTATCCACCGTGTATCCCTGATGCGGTTGCAGCCCTTTCGGGGTAATAGAGGTATACAGAAAGACCGCCAGCAGCAGCAACAGCGGGCGAACGATAGACAACGGACGCATCAGTGATGCAGTTTCACTGCGGTGCCACTGACGCTGACCATCAGCATACTGCTGTCTTTGCCCACGGTTTCATAATCAATATCGATTCCGACAACGGCATCGGCCCCCAGTGCTTTCGCCTGTGCTTCCAGCTCGCTAAACGCTATCTGGCGCGCCTTACGCAGTTCTTTCTCATACGCCCCGGAACGGCCGCCGACGATGTCGCGGATGCCGGCAAAAAAGTCTTTAAAAATGTTGGCGCCAAGAATCGCCTCGCCGGTGACGACACCGCAATATTCAGTAATGGGCTGGCCTTCCAGCGTTGGCGTTGTGGAAAATTTCATGTCGCTCTCCTTGTTCAGTGTTCACTTCGCTCTTGCAACTATACTCAGCGGCTATAATCAATGATAAAGCACACTCGCTGATAACAATAAGGAAATCAGAATGAAATACCTACCCTTTGCTTCCGTGGTACCCCTTGCGCTGTTACTGAGTGCCTGTACTACCGTAGAACCTGCCTATAAGGACATTGGTACCCGGGTGGGGCCCTGTGCTGATGGTGGCCCGGACAGCGTAGCGCAGCAGTTCTACGATCTGCGTACACAACAACCTTCACCGGGATTGCCGGATGCTCAACTGCTGGCAAAGTACCGCCCGCTACTCAGTGATGCGCTCTATCAGTCTCTGATTAACGCACAAACGAAACCGAATAAAACCGCACTGCTGACGGGAGATATCTTCTCCAGTCAGAGCCAGGGTGCTACGGACGCCAGCGTGGCGGATGCTTCGACTATCCCGAATACCGATGCCCGTAACATCCCGTTGCGCGTCACGCTGAAACGGGGTGATACAAGCTGGCAGGATGAAGTGCTGATGGTTCGTGAGGGCACCTGCTGGTCCGTCAGTGATGTGCGCTATCTGGGCCCTAATCCGCATCTTTCCGGCGGCTCACTCGTCCAACTGCTGCAAAAATAAGTCACGAATACGTGCCGCTGGCTGGCGGCACGATGTTTAATGCCGTCTTTATCCCCATAGCATAATTCATACGATCGCCTCCTGCCCCCTGATTTATAATCGTATTATTACTATTTCCAATCTAATTCATTGAACGTAAAATTCGCCGAGCAGATGGTTTATTCAGAAAGTCACACTGGCGCAAAACAAACCAAGCAGGCAGGCACCAATGAAACACATTATAATTACTCAGTTAAAATAATAACAATGTCACTTCAACCTAATGAAAAAAACACAAAAAAGGATGTAAAATGAGTGATACAGAAAGAATTTCAAAACAAATAATAGCGTTAATGAAAACTGACAGCAAACCATTTTATATAAAATACACAACCTTCGCTGGTAATATCGTCAAGGACTTCTCAAGAGATATCGGATATTCTTCTTATGAATACTTTGATACCGAAAACAGATGGATAAATAGATTGGATTCAGACAGGTTATTTAGACGAATTAAATTCGGTATTTCTAATGATGAGATAAGAAAAATAATAGTATTAGTTGTGGGCGAATTTACAAGAAACTCGAGAAAACACGTCACAGACATTATCGCTGAACAAGCAGGAAAGGCTTCTGGGCGAATATTTATAAACAGCATTCTGCTTCAGGACATGGCATCTTACTTTACCAGTAAATTACTTCCCAAGATTATATTCAACGCAACATTCACACTGAGTGTTACAATAGCTGGAGCCAGAGCAAGATCTTTATATGTTTCGAGAAAATTAAAAAACAAGTCACCTTCATTGTTTTATATGATGAGAAAAAAAGATGACCTCGACCTGTTTTATTTTCTTGTCGATGATTACCTGGAACCCTTTATTGACGCACTATCAATAAAGGAAAATAATGAAGAGGAATTTCATGAGATAATAAAAAATATTTTAAGTGGAATTAACTAAATGTCATTTTAATTAATTAGAAATTAGCATATCTATTATCTTAAATCTATCAATTAGTGCCATCAAAGTTCGATAAAAAAACAACAACACCCAAAAAATTCATCAACGGCGTTAGCCCACTCCCTAACACCAATATTTTGAGAAAATATATTATTACATTAACAATGATGTCTTTATTGAAAAATAAAGACAGCCTACTATAATCAGCAATATTAACAGGTGACCAATCAGATCTCCTGAGTTAAAAGAATAGATACCACCATCCTCGACAATTCTTTTTATTGAAAAAATAGCGCTAACAAAAACAAAGCAAAAAAAAGCAAAAAAAAGAAAAGAGATAAAAACCATGAACATTTTAAAGTGCTTTTTTGAATCCATTCAATATAACTCCTGTAAGTTATTCTCACCTTAATGATTTCGACATGCAAATAGCATATTACATGTAATCCACCTGATCCCGGAAGTGACGAACCGTCATGGTTTATCAGAAAAAATTGCATTTCGAAAAAATCATAATTGAAACAATAAATCATTACTTTGCTTGAGATCCGATTCTATGAAAGCCATAAAAATACGACATCTGCAATCACGTGGATATTGTAACCGTAACTTTTAATTAGTTCAATGAGCGTAAATTATTATCATGATTAAATTTCTAGCCACAACCAGTAATCCCTGATTATCGCATGCATTCACGTTAAGAATTCGATGGCGTATTTTAATAATCAGAGGCATACCCTTCATACTTTAAGATGCAGATGCGTTTTCTACACCCATTCGCCCCAGCCACATAGTGATCTATGCTCATGAAGGTTCACGGGCTCGCCATCCTTCTGTAGCACAGTCATTGATCCGATCCCGCGCACATAATTGCATAACAGCCCCGATACATTTCAGTGAAAACCGTAACATCGCGCTATCTTGTGCTACTATTTACTCACCCTGCCCGCATAAATAAATTTTAACGCACAATGATTGCATAACTATGCTGTCGACGTTAAGATTCGCGGCATCAATTGCTATTCACTTTTTGCGCATGAGTATTCAACTAAACGGTATTAACTGCTACTACGGTGCCCACCAGGCGCTTTTTGACATTCAGCTGGCTTGCCCTCAGGGTGAGACGCTGGTATTGCTGGGGCCAAGCGGTGCCGGGAAGAGCTCTCTCCTGCGTGTGTTAAACCTGCTGGAGATGCCGCGTTCCGGTACGCTGGAAATCGCTGGCAATCGCTTTGACTTCACAAAACCCCCTGGCGACGCGGCAATACGCGAACTGCGTCAAAACGTCGGCATGGTGTTCCAACAGTACAATCTCTGGCCTCACCTGACTGTCGTTCAGAACCTGATCGAAGCCCCCTGCCGCGTGCTGGGCTTAAGCAAAGCGCAGGCACATGAACGTGCTGCGAAACTGCTCGATCGCCTGCGTCTGACGACCTTTGCCGACCGTTATCCTCTGCACCTGTCCGGTGGCCAGCAGCAGCGCGTAGCCATTGCTCGTGCTCTGATGATGGAACCGGCTGTGCTGCTGTTCGATGAACCCACCGCTGCACTGGACCCGGAAATCACCGCCCAGATCGTCAGCATCATTCGTGAACTGGCGCAGACCAATATCACCCAGGTGATCGTCACCCATGAAGTGGAAGTGGCGCGTAAAACGGCCAGCCGCGTGGTGTATATGGAAAATGGCTATATTGTCGAACAGGGTGATGCCAGCCGCTTTACACAGCCGCAAACCGAGGCGTTTGCCCATTATCTTTCGCATTAATTGCAGGACATAACGATGAAAAAAATTGTCATTGCCGCACTGTTAGCCGGTTGCAGCCTGAGCGCCAGCGCCACTCAAACCCTTCGTTTTGCTACTGAGGCGTCTTACCCTCCTTTCGAATTCGTGGATTCTGATAATAAGATCCAGGGGTTTGATGTCGATCTGGCCAACGCGCTGTGCCGCGAAATCGGTGCCGAATGTACCTTCACCAACCAGGCGTTCGACAGCCTGATCCCCAGTCTGAAATTCCGTCGTTTTGATGCGGTGATGGCCGGTATGGATATCACGCCTGAGCGTGAAAAACAGGTCCTGTTCACCAAAGCCTATTACGACAACTCTGCGCTGTTTATTATCCAGAAAGATAAAGTCAGCAGCGTAGATGCACTGAAAGGCAAACGCGTGGGTGTGCAGAACGGCACTACACACCAGAAATACCTGAGCGAAAAGCTGCCTGCTATTAACGTTGTGCCATACGACAGCTATCAGAACGCGATCCTCGACCTGAAAAATGGCCGTATCGATGCGGTATTTGGTGATACAGCGGTGGTCAACGAATGGCTGAAACAGAACCCAAATCTGACGCCAATGGGCGAGAAAGTGACGGATAAAGCCTACTTCGGCACCGGCCTCGGCATTGCCGTGCGTCAGGGTAATACCGAGCTTCAGAGCAAATTCGACGCGGCGCTGGACAAGGTGAAAGCCAACGGCACCTATAAGACTATCTACAGCAAGTGGTTTCAGCAGTAATTAATGAGCGAACTTTATACTCTCGCCAGCGCCGCCGGGATGACCGTCGGCCTGGCCGTTTGTGCACTGATTGCCGGTTTAATACTGGCGATGATTTTCGCCGTCTGGGAATCTGCGCGCTGGCGTCCCCTCGCCTGGCTGGGAACCGGACTGGTCACGCTGTTTCGCGGCCTGCCGGAAATCCTTGTGGTGCTGTTTATCTACTTCGGTGCCTCACAGTTGCTGCTGACGCTGTCGGACGGCTTCACCGTTAACCTGGGGTTCGTTCAAATCCCGGTTCAGGTCGCCATTGAGAATTTTGACGTCAGCCCGTTTCTTTGCGGGGTGATTGCGCTGGCTATCCTCTACTCCTCTTATGCATCACAAACCCTGCGCGGTGCGCTGAAAGCCGTACCGTCAGGCCAGTGGGAGTCAGGACAAGCGCTGGGAATGAAGAAGACCGCTATCTTCTTCCGCCTGATTATGCCGCAGATGTGGCGCCATGCGCTGCCCGGCCTCGGCAATCAGTGGTTAGTGCTGTTGAAAGATACCGCGCTGGTCTCCCTGATTAGCGTTAACGATATTATGTTGCAGACCAAAAGCATCGCGACCCGCACCCAGGAACCTTTTACCTGGTACGTTATCGCGGCGGGGATTTACCTGCTGATCACCCTGTTCAGCCAATTCGTCCTGAAACGCATTGAACTGCGCACCACACGCTTTGAGCGGGGAGACTGCTGATGTTGAGTTATTTCCCTGAACTGCTGAAAGGTTTGAATACCAGCCTGATGCTCACCGTAGCGTCACTGCTGCTGGCGTTGATTCTGGCCCTGGTGTTTACCGTGATCCTGGCGTTAAAAGTCCCGGTTCTGAACCAGATGACTCGCGCCTATATCACCCTGTTTACCGGCACCCCACTGCTGGTGCAGATCTTCCTGATCTACTACGGACCAGGACAGTTCCCGGCGATCCAGAATATTCACTGGTTATGGAGCCTGCTTTCACAACCCTGGTTGTGTGCGCTGCTGGCCCTGTCACTGAACAGCGCGGCCTATACCACACTGCTGTTCCACGGCGCGGTGCGTGCTATTCCTGCCGGGCAATGGCAGTCCTGTGCGGCGCTGGGCATGAACCGCCGCGATCAACTGCGAATTTTGCTGCCGTATGCATTCAAACGTGCGCTCTCCTCATACTCCAATGAGGTGGTGCTGGTGTTTAAAAGTACCTCGCTGGCCTACACCATTACGCTGATGGAAGTCATGGGTCACGGGCAAATGCTTTACGGACGCACCTACGATGTCAGCGTGTTTGCCGCCGCCGGGGTGATTTATCTGTGCGTAAACGGATTACTGACCCTGATGATGCGCATGATTGAGCGCCGGGCACTGGCGTTCGAACAGCGGAATTGATGCTTACCGATGCCCGACCCGCACCCGCGCCTCGGGCATTCATGAAAAAAAAGCCTTCGTAGCTCTTTAATCAACGGATAACGAACAGCTTCTGTCGTCGATACTGGTCAGGACAATGAGACCTAAAGGAATTAATAGATGAAAAAACTCGTTCTGGCAGCCTTGCTGGCCAGCGTTGCCTTAGGAACGCAGGCTGCAGACAAGATTCGTTTTGCCTCCTCCGCGACCTACCCTCCCTTTGAATCCCTGAACAGCGATAACCAGATTGTCGGCTTCGATATCGATCTGGCGAAAGCACTGTGCAAACAGATGCAGGCGGAGTGCAGCTTCACCAATAATCCCTTTGACAGTCTGGTTCCTGCGCTGAAGTTCCGCCGCTACGATGCCGTGATTTCCGGTATGGATATCACTGAAGAGCGCCAGAAACAGGTCAGCTTTACTCAACCTTACTACGCCAACTCAGCGATTATTATTGCGCAGAAAGGCAAGTTCACCAGCCTGGATCAGCTGAAGGGTAAACGTGTGGGTATTGAGAACGGCACCACTCACCAGAAGTACCTGCATGATAAGCAGCCGGACATCACGGCGGTGGCCTATGACAGCTACCAGAACGCGATCCTCGACCTGAAAAATAATCGCCTGGATGGCATTTTGGGTGACACCGCAGTGGTCGGCGCCTGGCTTAAGACCAACCCTAATCTCAGCGCCGTCGGCGAGCATATTACGGACAGCAGTTATTTCGGCACGGGTCTGGGTATTGCGGTACGTAAAGATAATGATGCGCTGCTGAAGAAGCTGGACACCGCGCTGGCTGCACTGAAAGCTGACGGAACGATTGATAAACTCAATAAGCAGTGGTTCCCCGAGTAATTTTCGGCATCAGGGCGCGGCATGCCACGCCCCTACCCACATGCTGACGTCATCGTAAGGCATCAGGGCGTGCCACGCCCCGCCCCATATAGTGGTATCATCGTAGGGGTCGGGCATGCCCGACCCACTTTACACCCGCTGCAACAGCGTCAACACTTCGTAATGCGCGGTGTGCGGAAACATATCAAAGATCTGAACTTTGATGATGCGATAGGCTTTCAGACGTCCGATATCGGTGGCCATCGTTTCGGCATTACAGCTGGAATAGAGTATCCAAGGCGGTGCCATTTTTTCCAGATACGCGCAAAGCCCGGCACCAATTCCGCGGCGCGGTGGATTGACCAGCACCAGCTCCGGCACGCTGCCCTCTCCGGTGGCAAAAGCGGTGGAGTCCAGTGCTGCAAAGCTCACTTGTTTCAGTCCCATCTGTTCCGCAGACCGCTGCGCACAGGCAATCGCCTCCTGGCTGATCTCGATCCCCGTCAACTGCATCTCGGGCGTCGCACAATGCAGACCAAAACCACCCACACCGCAGAACAGATCCCACATAGCACTCACCTGCAATTCTCTGACCCAGACTCGCGCAGTGGCATACAGTTCGGCCGCCACCCGTGGATTGGTCTGAAAAAAGCTTTTCGGCAGTACTGACAGCGGCACGTCGTTGAGTTGTTCGGCAAGGACCTGATTATCCGTTAATGGAATCTCTTCCTCCCCCTCCATAATCGCCATCGCCACAGGTTGAATATTGGCAGAAATCACCGCCAATTGAGGCAATGCGCGCTGAAGCTCGGGCAGTGCGGCGCGCAGCTGCGCCAGTTTGGTGGTTGAGCGCAGAACAAAACGTAGCATCAGTTGCCCGTTATGCCGGCTTTCGGTCAACAGGATATATTTCAGTTCACCTCGCCTGCGTGCCACGTTATAGGGCGTCAGCCCGGCACGGGCAATAAACGGGCGTAGTTCAGCAAACACGCTGGCAAAACTGTCAGGATAGAGCGGACAGTCGCTCAGATCGACTGGCGTACCATCACGATGCAACATACCCAGCAGAGGGCGTTCGACGCTGCCGCTGACCACCATTTTGGCTTTATTGCGGAATTTTTGTAGCGGAGAGAGCGCAGGCGGCAACCACTGACCAACCGGAAAACATGCCAACAATTGCTGTAAATGTGACTGTTTTTGAGAAACTTGCCGGGAGTAAGGTGTCTCCAGCCACTGGCAGGAACGGCAACGGCCGGCGTCATAAAGCGCGCAATGCATGATGGAAGCCTGATCTGGGAAGCGAAATGCAGTCGGACAGTATAGCAGTGGAGGATTAACGATAAAACCGTCGGCTACTTTGCGGCACAAAAAGCAGCAACAACACCAAGATATCGGGAAGCTTTTGTACCAGGAGAGAGGGAACGACCTGACTATCATTATCGCTATTAATGCTGAAAATCTCCGGATAGACCCAGCCCATAGACGCCACAAACATATAGATCAGCACCAGCACCTGAGCTGCCAGGAAACCCCAGCGCCCCCAGCTGTGCCCGCGCATCAGGGCAATGGCACAGCGCAGCTCGATAAAGAAGATCAGCTGGCTGGCAATAAAGATCAGCGTTGAATCCCAGGCCTGTGCACTGCGATGCACAAAGTTCATCAGCTCCATCAACCCCAGCTCGTTAGCGAGCAGCAATACGCCGAGGCAGCGGGTAGCAATAATGGCGATACCCGCAATCCATACGGGCACCGGAATGCTTGCCGCGCCGCTGAACAGCGTTTTGCTCTCTCTTATCACTTCAGACATTTCTTCCCTCCTGCTGCTGTCACGCCCTGTGATGGTGCAACTGATCCATCATGGTGTCTTACGGTTGCACTCACAAGAATATTCCCACTGAGAAAAGAAAAAAAGTGTCTTTTATTTCATCGTTGAAAATAAATAATCGGTTTTTCACTTTTATCTTATAGCGAAATTAACCCGCCCTGCCTCAGTTCATTCCGTAAGATTAATGATATGAATGCATTCTGGCACGATATCTGCAATCCGAACCCGGTGGTTCGATCGTTATCGGCAGCAACCACATTATTTTTAGTCCAGGTCGGTCAATAATTCCACTATATGGAACGAAAAATCCGCTATGGGCTATTTGCATAACCTTTGATGAATACCGGGGAGTAGGAACCAGATGTCTGAAGATAAAATAACCCTGTCGGGTGAAAAGTGGTCAGTCGGCAAAGGGGCCTGGCTGGCATTAATATTAGCCATACTGTTTTTTTCCGGCCTGCTGTTTAACGTCGACGGCATGGCATGGCTGGGTGCATTTGATTTCACCACACTGGGTGGCAGTTTCGGCACCATGAAAGATCCGGCCCATAATACCTTTGTCGGTGCGGGCGGACTCAGTGCCAAAGCCGGCTTCCTGTTTGCATTGTCGCTGGTGCCAACCGTGATGCTGGCGCTGGGGCTACTGGAGATCTTCACTCATTACGGCGCCATTCGCGCGGCCCACAAATTGCTGACGCCACTGTTACGTCCCCTGTTAGGTATTCCAGGACGCACAGGGCTGGCCTTAATTACCGATTTACAAAGCACCGATGCAGGTGCGGCATTAACGAAAGAGCTGTACGACAACAAACAGGTGACGAAAAAAGATGTAGTGATCATGGCGGCCTGGCAATATTCCGGCGCAGGGCTGATTAATAACTACTTCTCTATCGGGTCGGCGTTATTTGCTTCGCTGGCCACACCGGTACTGGTCCCGCTGGTGCTGATGTTCGTACTGAAATTTGTTGGCGGCGCTTTTGTCCGTCTGATGCTGAATACCGTTTACAAGCGAGATTTCCAACATGCAGAATAACCCTCAGGTTAGCGTTTCTAATAATCCCTTCGATATCTTTGTGATTGGTGCACGTAAAGGCTTTCATATTGCCATTCATAATTTAATGCCGAACGTGGTGATGGCTTATGTCATTGCTGAAGTGCTGAACCTGCTCGGCGTGATGAAACTGATTGGTACCGTTTTCGCGCCCGTCATGGGGCTGTTCGGCCTGCCCGGTGAAGCGGTTACCGTACTGCTGACCGCCTGGCTCTCCTCCTCTGCCGGAACCGGCGTTGCTATCAGCCTGCTGGCGAAAGGCGTGCTGACCGGGGGAGATATCACTATTCTGGCCCCGGCGATCTTTTTAATGGGTTCTCAGTTACAGTATATGGGCCGCCTGCTCGGTGTTTCCGACGTGCCGAAAAAATACTGGCCGCTGTTAATGCTGACCAGCATTATGAACTCGGTCATCGCGATGCTGGTGATGCGAGTCATTGCGTAACAGAAGCTGAATGGAGTGTATAACGTGTCAAAAGTGTTAGAACATTACCACTACCTGCACGAAATCCCGGAGTTGGGTTTCCAGGAGTTTAAGACCTCGGCCTACATCAGCCAGCAGCTTAAAGCCGCCGGTTATGAGGTTCAGGATCATTTTAATGCCACCACCGGCATTGTCGCTGTGCTGGACAGCGGTGTTCCAGGCCCGACTCTGGCACTGCGTGCCGATATGGATGCGCTGGGGCATATCATCAACGGCATTCCCTGCGCCCGCCATACCTGCGGCCACGACGGTCATTCTTCAGTGGTGCTCACCGCCGCCCAGGAACTGATCGCCGAGCAGGCGATTAAAAAAGGTCGCCTGAAACTGATTTTCCAGCCTGCTGAAGAACTGGGAACCGGCGCGCTGGCGATGATCGACGGCGGGGCAATTGATGATGTCGATATGATCCTCGGTTTCCACGTCCGTCCGGCGGAAGAGTGCGCGGTTGGCACAGCTATCCCTGCCGTGTATTACTCAGCCTGTGTGACCGTTGAAGCCATTATCCGCGGCCAGACCGCGCACGGCGCTCGCCCACACCTTGGCGTCAATGCGCTGGATGCTGGCGTTAGCGCAGTGCAGGCAGTAAATGCGATTCATATGGCACCGAACAGCGTGTGGAGCGTTAAAGCCACGCGTTTCCTCTGCGATGCAGGCGTGACTAACTCGATCCCGGATGAAGCACGCGTGGTGTTCGATCTTCGGGCCGCAAAGAACGAGGATATGATCGAACTGCAACATCGTGTGCAGCGTGCCATTGAGCACAGCGTTGCCGCCTTTGGCGCACAGGCTGAAGTGCAGGTACTGAAAGCCATGCCCGCAGCCGAAATTGATGATGAGATGAGTGCGCTGATCTCCGGCGCGATTGTCGAGGTATTGGGTCAGGACGCTTTACTTGAACCGCGCTCCACGCCGGGCAGTGAAGATTTCTTCCACTATCCGGTGCAGCGTCCTTCAGTGAAGGCCGGTTTCTGGGGCCTGGGCACCGGGTTAGTTCCTGGATTGCACCATCCGGATATGCATTTTGATCTGAATTCATTGCCGGTGGGGATTAAGATTTTCAAAGCCTGTGTGAAGAAGGTGCTTGGGTGATTGATCGCCAAGGAACCTCGTAGAGATAACGGGACGACCTTTTTCCGGTCGTCCCGTTTTCATTGCGGCATAACGTCGCAGGCTGGAAGAAACAGAAGGTCAGCCACGACAGGTCTTGCTTAAACGCGGATTAATGCCCGGCGCGCGCCCTCTGAATGTCTTTCAGGCGCTGCTTCTCTTTACTGGCCATCAAACGCCAGGCAATAAAGCCAACAATCCCCACCACCAGCAGAATCAAGGTTGCCAGCGCGTTAATTTCGGGGTTAATCCCACGGCGCACGGTGGCAAATATCTGCATCGGTAACGTATTAGCACCTGGCCCGGTGACGAAGTTGGAGATCACCAGATCGTCAAGCGACAGGGTAAATGCCAGCAGCCAGCCGGTGACAATGGCAGGCGCAATCATCGGAACCGTGATCACAAAAAACACCTTCAGTGGCGTCGCCCCCAGATCCATCGCCGCCTCTTCAATCGAGCGATCCAGCTCACGCAGACGCGAGTTAATCACCACCGCCACATAGGCGGTGCAGAAGGTGACGTGGGCCAGCCAGATCGTCAGCATCCCGCGCTCAGCAGGCCAGCCGAACGCATTCGCCATGGCCACAAACAACAGCAGCAGCGAAAGCCCGGTGATCACATCCGGCATGACCAGCGGTGCCGTCAGGATAAAGGCAAAGCCAGTGGAGCCTTTAAAGCGGCCGAAGCGCACAATCACCATCGCAGCGATAGTCCCGAGGATCACTGCTGCCGTCGCCGACAGCCCGGCAAGGGACAGGCTAAGCGTTACCGCACGGATCATGGCATCGTCGTTAAACAGTACCTGATACCAGCGCAGCGAGAAGCCCTCCCATGCCGCCAGTTGCGATGAGTTAAACGAATAAATCACCAGCAACAGCATTGGTGCGTACAGGAAGAAGAAACAGACGGCAAGGATAGCCGTGCGCCACTTTGAGCGAATAACCGGTAGCTGACTCACGCTTTATCCCCCTCTTTATTCTGATGTTTATGGAACCAGATAATCGGCAGGATCAGGATCAACAGAATAATCACCGCCAGGGCCGATGCGACCGGCCAGTCACGGTTGTTAAAGAACTCCATCCACACCACGCGCCCGATCATAATACTGTCCGGGCCGCCCAGCAGTTCCGGGATCACGTACTCCCCTACCGCCGGAATAAACACCAGCATCGACCCGGCGATAATGCCGCCTTTGGTCAGCGGCACAATCACACTGAAGAAAGTTCTTATCGGACGTGCGCCGAGATCGAGCGAGGCTTCCACCAGCGAGTAATCAATACGTGTCAGCGCGGTGTAAATCGGCAGCACCATAAACGGCAGATAGCAGTAAACAATACCGATATACACCGCCAGGTCGGTATAAAGAATGGTGATCGGATGATCGATCACCCCCGTCCACATCAGGAATCGATTCAGAATACCGTTATTATTGAGGATGCCCATCCACGCATAAACGCGCACCAGGAACGAGGTCCAGGACGGCAGGATCACCAGCAACAGCAGGATATTGCGCGTAGAAGGTGAAGCATGTGCTACCGCCCATGCCAGCGGATAACCAATCGCTAAACAGATCAGCGTGGCAATCCCCGCCACCTGCAATGAATGCAGGTAGGCATCGATATACAGCGGGTCCTCAGTCAGCATCAGGTAGTTGCCGAAGTTCAGCGCCATGTTCAACTGGCCGTCCGCCCAGCTTAACAGCTCGGTATAGGGCGGGCTTGAACGGGCGATATCGGCAAAACTGATCTTCAGAACAATCAGAAACGGCAGCAGAAATAGCAGCGACAGCCAGAGGTAAGGCAGTCCAATCACCAGCTTACGGCCGTGCGCCATCGACAGGCGCGTCAACAGGCCTTTAATGCCGGTTTGCTGGCCGCTTGGCGGCTCGGGAGGGCGTTCAGAAAATTGGCTCATGATTATACCGTTAAGACCACACAGCTATCGGCATCCCAGCAAAGACGCACTTCGTCACCCCAGGTCGGAGTATCCTTACGGAAGCGATAGGCATTCTGCAACTGGGCACTGATCATCTGCCCGCTATGCAGACGGACATGATAAATCGACAGATCGCCCAGGTAGGCAATATGCACCACTTCACCCACGGCAAAGTTGCAGCCATCGGCCGGGATCTCATCGCATAACATCACTTTTTCCGGGCGCAGCGCCACGGACACCGGAACACCATCAACCACCGACACGTCAGAGGCCACTTTCAGCGGATGGATCAGGCCCGGACTCTCAATAATCAGCCCATCCTCCAGACGTTCACGCAGCAGTCCTTCGAACAGGTTAACTGAACCGATAAATTCGGCACTGAAACGCGTGGTCGGGTGCTCGTAAATTTCTTCCGGTTCACCGATCTGCACAAACTTGCCACGATTCATTATCGCGATGCGGCCCGCCATGGTCATGGCTTCTTCCTGGTCGTGGGTCACCATGACGCAGGTCGCCCCTACACGCTCAAGGATATCCACCACTTCATGCTGCATGCGGTCACGCAGTTTTTTATCCAGCGCGCCCATCGGTTCATCCAGCAGCAGCAGTTTAGGGCGTTTTGCCAGGCTACGGGCCAGTGCGACACGCTGACGCTGACCGCCAGAGAGCTGATGAGGCTTACGTTTGGCAAACTCCTGCATATGCACCAGCGTCAGCATCTCAGCCACACGCTCGGCAATCTCGGCTTTCGGCAGACGGTCCTGTTTCAGTCCAAAGGCGATATTCTGCTCCACCGTCATATGGGGGAACAGGGCGTAGGACTGGAACATCATATTAATGGGGCGCTGATACGGTGGCACATGGGAGAGATCCAGGCCATCCAGCACGATTTGCCCCTGCGTTGGCGCTTCAAAACCGGCCAGCATACGCAGCAGCGTTGATTTACCGCAGCCTGAGGCACCTAACAGAGCGAAAATCTCGCCTTTATAGATGGTGAGGTTCACATCATCCACCGCATGCTGACCATCAAACGATTTGGTCAGATTGCGGATCTCCAGCAGTGGCGTCAGCGCCTTACCTGCTTTGCTTTGAGGACGGGGGATCGCGTCATTCACTACCATTATACTCCGGCGCTAAAAGGCGGGGCCGCTGTGCGGGTTGACGTCTGCCCTGCCCTAAAAAAAACAAAACAGAGGCCGGTAACCGCGCCTCTGCTGCTTAACGAGTGTGAAACGGTTATGGCTTACTTACCACTTTTAACTTTAGTCCATGCACGCGTACGCACACGGTCAAGTTTCGGATCCTGCACCTTCAGGGTGAACAGTTTCGCCATGGTTTCAGGGGTTGGATAGATTCCCGGGTTGTCGCGAATAGCCGCATCAACAAACGGCAGGGAAGCCTTTACACCGCTGGCGTAAAACACCGTATTGGAAATCTGCGCCATCACTTTCGGCTCCATCAGATAGTTAATAAACTGATAGGCTTCATCGACGTTTTTCGCATCTTTCGGGATCGCCAGCATATCGAAGAACGCCAGCGCGCCCTGCTTAGGAATGCTGTAGGCGATATTCACGCCGTTCTTCGCTTCTACAGCGCGGTTTTTCGCCTGGAGAATATCACCTGCCCAACCAATCGCCACGCAGGTATTGCCGTTTGCCAGATCGTTGATGTACTGGGAAGAGTGGAAATAGCGAATGCTCGGACGCAGTTTCAACAGCAGATCGGTCGCCGCCGTATAATCTTTTGCATCGCTGCTGTTCGGATCTTTGCCCATGTAGTTCAGCACAGTCGCGAAGATCTCTTCAGGTGCATCGAGGAAGGAGACGCCACAGCTCTTCAGCTTTTCGAGATTTTCCGGCTTCAGGACCAGATCCCAGCTGTCGACCGGGGCATCTTTACCCAGAGCGGCTTTCACTTTCTCAACGTTATAGCCAATCCCGGTGGTCGCCCACAGATAAGGGATCGCATATTTGTTGCCCGGATCGTGCTGCTCGAGCTTTTTCATCAAATCAGGGTCGAGATTTTTGTAGTTCGGCAGTTTGCTTCTGTCCAGCGGCTGGAACACACCCGACTGAAGCTGACGCGCAAGGAAGCTGGAGGACGGCACAACGACGTCATAACCGGTGCTACCGGCCATCAGTTTGCCTTCCAGTACTTCATTGGAGTCGAATACGTCGTACACCACTTTGATACCGGTTTGCTTTTCAAAATCCGCCACCGTACCCGGCGCAATATAATCAGACCAGTTATAAACGTGCAGCGTCTTGTCTGCGGCCAGTGAGCCAGCAGAGATCGCCATCAGCGTACCCGCTACCACACCTGACAACCATTTTTTACGTTGGTTGAACATTTTCCATCCTCATGAACAGAGATAAACATTTTGCCGGGCAGGTGAACCGGTGAACACCTGCTTTCTTGATAGATAAAGTTTGAAGAATTAAGGCTAAAGAATGAATCATTATTCACCGGCCCGTTAATACTAAAAACCTATATATCTGGGGACGTTGCACGCGTAATGCAGCCACGCAAGAATAGCCCCAGTATCAGGATCAGACCAGCCCCTAGCGTAAAAAACGCCTTTTATCGATTTTTTATGCATGTTTCCTCTATGTGATACGCCATTCACGGCATAAACAGCGACAGATATCTGGCAATATAGGGCAAAATGCAGAATAAAAAGTGGTTATGATCATGCTGAAGTTGGTGTTTAAAACAGCATTTGATTCAGGGGCGTGGAATGAACAGAGGAAACAGGATTAAAACGGGCGGAAAGAGTATCCGCCCGGAAGAAAGCATGAGGTGTAAAAATGCCGATTAATGCAGAACCGAATGCCCCGTGCTCACGGGTGTCCGATCGTCATCTTCACCGATCATCAGTAGATTATTGGCAAAAGCCTCCATGACGATCATCGAAATTTGTTCTTCGCTCTGCTTCATAAAATGGACAAACTGGCCATAGGTCAACCCGGCGGTCACACTCAGCGACTGGCAGACTATCAGTTTCGGCAGATTATCGTCCTGAATATCAAGGAACGCTTTCACCGTCAGCGAACTGGCATTGATCTGTGACAATTCGCCCAGCAGCGGGATCAGGGCCGTGGGTTTGACTTCAGCCAGAGCCGAAAACAGAATGACGTTATCCACCAAATCGAGTTTGGCATCAAACACCCCATCAAAATTCTGCATATGCGGCAGATGTAGTGCCTGGCATGAATCACACTCAAACCAGGTGATGCTTTGCTGATCCAGCCAACGTCGCAATACGTCGAGATCCGGAACGACGAGTGAATCCATATTCTTTGTCTCATGCCGCAATAAAATTGCGCCCTAGCTTACGTAAAAACGCCGCCAAAAACCATGATTACGACAGAAATATGACGCCAGCAGCTGGTTTTAAGCATTAACTCAGGGAGACACTTCCTGGCCACGCCGCCTGAGGCAACAACAGAACGCCCCCTGCCGCTGCAGCATTCAGACCAACGAATATTATGGCCGCGTGGCGTGCGCTGCAATCGTCAGGTCAATTGCCACCCGATCGTCAACAATGCCGACAAGGCGATCAACCCGAAATGCACTGCGCGAAATCGCGGTGGATGCATGCAGTGCCAGCGTTTGTGCCTCTGGCGATAACACACCGTGATTATCCAGCGTCGCCTCCATGATGATCGGACGACGAACATCTTTGACGGATAAAAGACCGAAAATTCTGAACTGCCCCTGCCCCAGTGCCACCACGCGGCTGCTGGTAAAGCGTATCCAGGGATAATGAACCGCATCAAAAAACAGGGCACTTTTCATCTGACTGGTGAGGAGGATGTTTGACGCAACCAGCGTGGCGACCGGTATTTTCACCTCAATATGATCGTCCCAGTCCGCCATGGGATCCAGTATCACCGTTCCCGTCACCCCCTCTAAATGCGCCTGAGAAAACGCGTGGCCAAACGCGCGCCAGGAAAGCCCGATGGCAGTTTTGTCCGTCGAGATGACATAGGTTTCAGGCGCAGCATACAGAACCGGGCTGATCAGCAGTAAAAAACTCAGAAAGCAGCAAGAACGCATCATGGGTAAACCTCTCTTTAGACGTCATTGCGTAAACACCTGACCGCATGATTTTATTCACGGTACTCTCTGCATTACCCTTTTACAGCGTCACCCCTCTGTTGAATAAGATCGCTTCTTGAGGTTAACCACCGGTTTTCAAACAAAAACCCGGCTGGGCCTGCTCTTCAATCCAACCAATCATCATCGCCGCAATATCCAGGCCGGTGGTTTTCTCAATACCTTCTAATCCAGGAGATGCGTTAACTTCCATCACCAGCGGTCCCCGGCTGGCACGCAGAATATCGACGCCGGCCACATCAAGCCCCAGCGTGGTGGCCGCTTTAATCGCTATCTCTCGCTCGCTGTCGCTGATCGTCACACGCCGGGCAGTGCCGCCGCGATGCAGGTTAGAACGAAAATCACCTTCTTTTGCCTCACGCTCGATCGCACCCACCACTTTCCCACCGATCACCAGGCAACGCACGTCACGCCCGCGCGCCTCTTTGATAAACTCCTGTACCAGAATATGAGCATTCAGACCGCGAAAAGCATCAATCACACTTTCCGCAGCCTGGCGGGTTTCTGCCAGCACCACTCCAATCCCCTGGGTACCTTCCACCAGCTTGACCACCAACGGCGCACCGCCCACCATCTCGATCAAATCGCGGGTGTCATCCGGTGAATGGGCAAATCCGGTGATCGGCATGGCAATCCCCGCTCGCGCCAGGAGTTGCAGCGAGCGCAGCTTGTCACGCGCCCTGGCTATCGCCAGCGATTCATTCAGCGGGTAGCTGCCACACATTTCAAACTGGCGCAGTACCGCCGTGCCGTAAAACGTGGTGGCCGAACCAATGCGTGGAATAACCGCGTCATAATGTGACAGCTGGCGACCCCGGTAATGGATAGCCGATGCACCAGGATTGATATTCATATAGCAGGAGAGCGGGTCTATGACGTCAATGCTGTGACCACGCGCTCGCGCGGCCTCCAGCAGACGTTTACACGAGTAAAGCGAACCATCACGGGAAAGAATAGCAATTTTCACCAATAGCCTCCGGGGCCAAAAGGATTAGCGCGTAGCCCAGCCCTGCTGATGAAGGTAATCAAGAATAAACGGACGGCTCTCCTTGATCAGCGTCTTCTGAATGTGCTCGCTCCAGCTTTCCGAGCGACGGTTGCTGTCGCGTGACTGGTAATAGGCCACCAGTTCGCGGTCATATTGCGCCAGTAACGCAGGATCGATCGGCTGATAACAGTTTTCATGCATCAACAGCCCCGCAGGCATACGCGGTTTATGATCAGGATCCTGCTCCGGGCTGCCCAGGCAGAGGCCAAACAGTGGCAGAACGAACTTCGGCAAACCCAGCAGCTCCGTCACATCAGCGATATGGTTACGGATGCCACCAATAAAGCAGCCGCCGAAACCGAGCGATTCGGCAGCGACCAGGGCATTCTGCGCCATCAGAGCCGTATCGATGCAGCCCAGCAGCAGCTGTTCTGCCAGCCCTAATTCAGCGTCCGGGCAGATCTGCTGGTTACGGTTGAAATCGGCGCAAAACACCCAAAACTCGGCGGCTTCGGCAACGTATTTTTGCCCGCCGCTCAAAACGACCAGCGCATTGCGCGTCTCAGTATCCGTAATACGAATAATCGAGGAACACTGCAAAAAGCTGGAGGTGGAGGCCGACTGTGCAGCATCCAGAATCGCGGCACGCTGCTCTGCGGTGATTACCTGGTCGCTGTAAGCGCGAATCGAACGGTGTGAACGCAGTAGTTCAATGGTCGGCGTCATGGGAATCTCCTGATTTGGGCTTATCACGCGAACGGCGCGTGTTAAAAAGTTCGGGTGCCATTACCTTCGCTGTCCGCCACATCATCACCGTGGCAGCAGGCAGCATCAGGGCAATACCGGCAAAGATCATCAACGTTGCTGCAAGCTTACCGGTAAAAGGCGACGGCAAGGGTAGCATTTCATGTAACGTGAGGTAAGACAGGATCAAGAGCAAAATACCGAATACTTCGAGAACTAACACCGCCCGGGGCAGCTGACTAAAGGCACGCATAACGGCTCTCCTGCTAATGACGATATTCCTGCTGAAAGGGGGTTATTAAAGCGCAGTTTGTGCCCTTATGCATAGGTGCTGCGAATCAGACTAACAGGTAATTCCTTCTTCCTTTCAACGGGGGATGCGGGCATCATAAGCGCCATTGAGCAATGAAATGTGATATGAATCACATAAAATTCTGACCCTTTGAGGAGAAACCTATGTTTGCAGTGATTTTTGGACGCCCTGGCTGCCCTTACTGTGTTCGCGCGACCGAGCTGGCAGAAAAACTGACTGAAGAACGTGAAGACTTCAATTTCCGCTATATCGATATTCACGCGGAAGGGATCACTAAAGCTGACTTAGAGAAGACGGTGGGTAAGCCGGTAGAAACCGTGCCGCAGATCTTCCTCGACTCAACCCACATTGGCGGCTGCACTGATTTCGAAGCCTATGCCAAAGAGAATCTGGGCCTGTTCCAGTAATCATCACCGCAGCCATGATGACTGTCAGGGCCGATCGTTGAGATCGGCCCTTTGCTTTTGCAGCAATGCTATAAACGCCCTTTCCCATCCTGCTGGTGATGGATATCCATCAGCGTGCGCCACAGCATCACGCCCAAGGTGCCAGACCCGCACCAGAATACCGCACTGGCAATAAACGCAATCTCCTGCCCAAGGCCCACAGAGTTAAAACCGTCTGACTGCATCAGCACCAGGCAAGGAGGGGACGCCAGTGCGATAGCAATGACCATTGCGGTCAGTGGGGACTCTTTTGAGGTCAACGCGGCCAGTGCGCCCGGCAGCACAAACAACAACAGACCCAACTGCGCATGCCCGATGTACCCTGCGGGCAGCGGATAGCGCACGGCGATATAGATAGCACCATAGAGTGCGCTACAGGCAATCAGGCCTGTCCAACGGATACCTTTTATCCACACGGGAATTTTCTCCAGGTTATTTAAAACCCAATTCAATTCAACGCATCAATTAGCCATTTCAGTCACTATGGGTAATTGCCGTTTTTGGTCAGCCTATTCGATAAAAACAGAACGGGTAACAAATAAGCGTGCCGGAGACTGGCTGTCAATCGGCATAGGGATTAACATAGTGGTGCAATTTATCTGGCTGTTGGCAAGTCCTGTTAACCCACAGCGGACGAATGACGAACACAGGGTGGAATCTAGCGTATAAACCCCTTTTCTTCAATAGGTTACTGGTAAACAAGAAGTTAAACCGTGAATATAAACATCGCAGATTTGTTAAGTGGAAATTACATTCTGTTATTATTTGTCGTACTCGCCCTGGGGTTATGTTTAGGCAAACTTCGGTTAGGATCTGTTCAACTGGGTAATTCTATTGGTGTTTTAGTTGTTTCATTACTGCTCGGCCAGCAGCATTTTTCGATTAATACTGAAGCACTCAATCTCGGCTTTATGTTATTTATTTTTTGTGTCGGCGTGGAAGCCGGGCCGAATTTTTTCTCTATTTTCTTCCGCGATGGAAAAAACTATCTCATGCTGGCGATTGTCATGGTCACCAGTGCGATGATACTTGCGCTTGGACTCGGGAAACTGTTCGGCTGGGATATCGGCCTGACCGCCGGGATGCTGGCCGGTTCAATGACCTCCACGCCGGTGCTGGTTGGCGCGGGCGATACCCTGCGGCAAACCCTCACCGACGAGAAAAGCCTGACGCTGGCACAGGATCATCTTAGCCTTGGCTATGCGCTGACCTACCTGATGGGCCTGGTAAGTTTGATTATTGGTGCACGTTACCTGCCTAAATTACAGCATCAGGACCTGCCGACCAGCGCACAGCAGATTGCCCGCGAACGTGGGCTGGACCCGGACAGCCAGCGCAAAGTCTATTTGCCAGTGATCCGCGCCTATCGCGTTGGCCCGGAACTGGTTGCCTGGAGCGATGGGAAGAATCTGCGTGAGCTGGGTATCTACCGTCAAACCGGCTGCTACATTGAGCGAATTCGCCGTAATGGCATTCTCGCCAACCCCGACGGCGATGCCCTGCTCCAACCTGGCGATGAGATCTCGCTGGTAGGCTATCCTGACGCGCATTCCCGCCTGGATCCGAGCTTCCGTAACGGAAAAGAAGTGTTCGACCGCGACCTGCTGGATATGCGCATCGTCAATGAAGAGATCGTGGTTAAGAATAACAATGCCGTGAATAAACGTCTGAGCCAGTTGAAGCTGACAGACCACGGCTGCTTCCTTAACCGGGTGATCCGCAGCCAGATCGAAATGCCTATCGACGACAACATTATCCTGAACAAAGGCGATGTGTTGCACATCAGCGGTGAAGCACGACGCGTGAAATCCGTCGCCGACCGCATCGGCTTTATCTCGATTCACAGTCAGATGACCGACCTGCTGGCATTTTGTGCCTTCTTTATCGTCGGCCTGATGATCGGGATGATCACCTTCCAGTTCAGCAGCTTTAGTTTCGGCATTGGCAACGCGGCAGGTCTGCTGTTTGCCGGTATTATGCTGGGATTCCTGCGTGCCAATCATCCAACCTTTGGCTACATTCCTCAGGGCGCGCTGACGATGGTGAAAGAGTTCGGGCTGATGGTATTTATGGCGGGTGTCGGTTTAAGCGCCGGTAGCGGCATCACCCACGGTTTAGGCGAAACCGGTCTGCTGATGCTGGGTGCCGGGCTGGTTGTCAGTCTGGTGCCGGTGATTATCTGCTTCCTGTTCGGTGCCTGGGTACTGAAAATGAACCGCGCCCTGCTGTTTGGCGCCATTATGGGTGCCCGCACCTGCGCCCCGGCGATGGAAATAATCAGCGATACTGCACGCAGTAACATCCCGGCACTGGGCTATGCAGGAACCTATGCCATTGCTAACGTTTTACTGACGCTGGCTGGAACATTAATCGTGATAATCTGGCCGATTTTAGGCGGATAAAATAATTAATCGATTTCAGAGAACTTTTGTGACGGCGTGAAGTCTTAATTTATGCCACTGCTTTTCTTTGAAATCCCCTTATTGTGGAGCCCGTTAATCTTATGATTTTCGGGTTTTTTTCTTTTCTGCTCCTGTCCGATTTTCTGCGGCCTTCTTAATGTTTCCTTAAGCCCCTCACGGCAAAGTAGCACCATGCTCCCCTGGTCGCCAAACTGTCATGAAATCATCATTAATTCTCAACAAAAGCCAAACGAATCGTGTAATTAAGAGCGATTCTCTTTACCCCTTGCCCACACACTTTTACCTTAAGCAATTCGTGCTACTGATCCTCAGCGCCATGGTGTTTATCTGGTTGTCGCGCAGTGAAAGCATCGATATGGCGATCACTCGCCTGTGGTTTGACCCGCTGACACAGCAATTTCCGTGGAAAGATAATCACTGGCTTGATTTGATTAACCATCGGCTGCTTAAACAGATGGTCATTGGCGGGGGTATCGTACTGCTGCTGGCCGGCGTGGTACGCCGTCAGCCACGCTGGGTATTAGTGGCATTGTTGATGGGCATTGGCCCGCTGGTGGTGGGCGTACTCAAGGCCACCAGTGCCCACTCCTGTCCGTGGGATCTGGTGGAATTTGGGGGGAAGGCGGTCTCATACCCGTTGTTCGGCGCTGTCCCGGTGAACAGCGGGCCGGGACGCTGTTTCCCCGGCGGCCATGCATCCAGCGGCTTCAGTGCCCTGGCGCTGTTTTTTCTGTTCTACCCACAACGCACACGCCTGGCCTGGGCCTGCTGGTGGGCAGCCCTGGCCGTTGGCATGGTGATGGGCTTTGGACAGATTATGCGCGGCGCCCACTTTCTCTCCCACAACCTGTGGGCAGCATGGTGGGTCTGGCTGACGCAATGTGTGACTTTCGGATGCGTAACGTATCTGCTTAACAAGACGAGGAAATCAACATGATGGAAGAGCTGAACCGGGCACTGTTTCTTTGGGTCAATGCCAACGCGGCGTCACCCGAATGGCTGATCGACCTGGCCACCTTTATTGCCCGCGATGTGATCGCCATTGTTCCCCTGCTGATCGTGGGCCTGTGGCTGTGGGGGCCTCGCAGCCAGCTCACTTCACAACGTGTGCTGGTGGTTAAAACCGGCATAGCACTGCTTTACGCCCTTGCGATTTCCTGGTGCCTGGCGCAACTCTTCCCACACCCGCGCCCTTTTGCTATTGGTCTGGGGCATCAGTTCCTGTCACATGCGCCGGATGACTCTTACCCCAGCGATCACGGTACGGTGATCTTTACCTTTGCCATTGCCTTTATCTGCTGGCACCGCCTGTGGTCAGGCGCGATTTTGATGGTGACTGGCGCAGCCATTGCGTGGTCGCGCGTTTATCTGGGCGTACACTGGCCGCTGGATATGCTGGGTGGCATGCTGGTGGGACTGCTCTCCTGCCTGTTTGCGCAAATATTCTGGCAGTTGTTTGGCGCGACATTGCTACCCCGCCTCTCTTCTCTCTATCGGGCGTTGTTTGCCTTCCCCATCAGTAAAGGATGGGTACGCGATTAATCCAACATGATGGGCCTGATTATTCAGGCTCTTTTACTTTGATGCAGATCACACCTCTCCCTGTTTTTTTAAAAAATGCACGGCTATTTCATGCAAATCACTTTTTGCTTATTGCGCAACATCATCAACCTATCTCCCAGATATTATGCGTGTTGCGCAAGGCGCTTAAATTAACCGCAAACCACTCCACTAAAAAAAATACAACCCATTGATAATTAAAAAATTACGAAAAACAAAGCTGATATTTTCGCCGCCTACGCTCACTATTTCACCATACCAAAATGATAAAAATCAGTGTAAATACCTGTTTAAACACTCATTACCTGGTCAATAACCCCTTCAAAAACCCACCCTACAGATGTTCACACTAAAAAAGGTGATGGAAATGTGATTTCGATCACCGGTAACCCCAAAGACAGTGCTTTCTTCTATTTTTTCTAGTGGTAGAGTGTGCGCCATAAAATCAGAGTAATTAATTAAAGCCGTAATCAGGGGTTAATTCTGATATCGCGGAAGGAATACGATTTAGTTAATTGTTTTAACATTTCAACCCTGGAGAAATCATGGACACATCCCAAACGGCGGTGTTGAGCCCCGAAGCAACGCAGGATGCCAGCGCGTGGCGTAAAACTGACACTATGTGGATGCTCGGCCTTTATGGTACGGCGATTGGTGCGGGCGTACTGTTTCTGCCAATCAATGCCGGAATTGGTGGCCTGATCCCGTTGATCATCATGGCCGTACTGGCCTTCCCGATGACCTATTTTGCTCACCGTGGACTCTGCCGCTTCGTCTTGTCTGGCCGTAATCCGGGCGAAGATATTACTGAAGTGGTTGAAGAACATTTTGGCGTGGGTGCCGGTAAGCTGATCACCCTGCTCTACTTCTTTGCCATCTATCCGATCCTGCTGGTCTACAGCGTGGCGATCACCAATACCGTGGAAAGCTTCATGACTCACCAGTTGCAGATTCAGGCACCGCCACGTGCGCTGCTGTCTCTGATTCTGATTGTCGGTCTGATGACGATTGTGCGTTTTGGTAAAGAGATCATCGTCAAAACGATGAGCGTGCTGGTTTATCCGTTTGTTCTGGTACTGATGCTGCTGGCGTTATACCTGATCCCACACTGGAGCAGCGCAATCTTCGACAACGTCAGCCTGAGTGGCAGCGGAAAAGGTCTGATGATGACTTTGTGGCTGGCCATCCCGGTCATGGTGTTCTCCTTCAACCACTCACCGATTATCTCTGCCTTTGCCGTTGCCAAACGCGAAGAGTACGGCGACCAGGCTGAACCAAAATGCTCACGCATTCTGGCACGCAGCCATATCATGATGGTGCTTACCGTGATGTTCTTCGTGTTCAGCTGTGTATTGAGCCTGACACCGGAAAACCTGGCGGAAGCCAAGTCCCAGAACATCTCTATTCTGTCTTATCTGGCGAACCACTTTGACACCCCGCTGATGGCGTGGCTGGCACCAATTATTGCGATGGTGGCCATTACCAAATCCTTCCTGGGCCACTATCTGGGTGCACGTGAAGGCTTTAATGGTACGGTGAATAAGATGCTGCGCAGCCGGGGTAAAACCATTGCCGAGCATAAACTGAACCGCTTTACCGCGCTGTTTATGCTGGTGACGACCTGGATTGTGGCAACACTCGATCCAAGCATTCTCGGCCTGATTGAGAGCCTGGGTGGCCCCATCATCGCCGTGCTGTTGTTCCTGATGCCGATGTACGCGATTAACAAAGTCCCGGCGATGCGCAAATACAGCGGCAAGCTGAGCAATGTGTTTGTCGTGCTGGTAGGCCTGGTGGCAATTTCCGCCGTGGCGTATGACCTGATCTGATGTTCACAGGGTCAGTCATGCCTGACCCCTACCGCTTTGCACACCTCGCCCTGTAAAATCCCGAAGTCGTATGTAGGGGCAAGGCACGCCTTGCCCAATACGTTGACGATTTACGCGAACCAGCTACCAAACCAGCTATTCATCTTCATCATCACGAAGTCCCACATGCGGCTAAAGAATCCCCCCTCTTTCACTTCCTCCAGCACCACAAGCGGGCGTTGCTCAATCGATTTGCCATCCAACTGGAAGTCAATTGTCCCAACGACCTGATGCTTAGCCAGCGGCGCCGTCAGCTGCGGTTGGGTCAGTGTGAAACTGGCCTTCAGATTTTTCATCTGCCCTCTTGGCAGCGTAATTGAAGCATCCTTCGCCACACCAAGACTGACCTCTTTCCGGTCGCCAAACCAGACGCGCTGGGTGGCAAATGCGTTCCCCGCTTTAATCGGCGTGATGGTCTCAAAAAAACGGAAGCCCCAGGTCAGCAGCTTTTCACTTTCGCGGAAACGAATCGCATCGGTAGCCGCACCCAGCACCACGGAGATCAGGCGCATATCGCCGTCCGTCGCGGAAGCCACCAGGTTGTTGCCGGCACCGGACGTATGACCCGTCTTGATACCGTCAACGTGCAAATTGGTACTCCACAGCAGGCGGTTGCGGTTGTGCTGGCGAATCTTATTGAAGGTAAATTCTTTCTCTTTGTGCAGGGCATACTCTTCCGGCACATCGCGAATCAACGCCTGGCCGATCAGCGCCATATCGCGAGCAGTGCTGTACTGACCGGAGGAATCCAGCCCGTGCACTGTTTTGAAATGGGTATTTTGCAGCCCCAGCGCCTTCACGTAGTTATTCATCAAGCCAACAAACGAATCCTGGCTGCCCGCCACATGATCGGCCAGGGCAATACTGGCATCGTTACCGGACTGGATCACAATGCCTTTATTCAGCTCTGAAACCGGGATACGGTCGCCGGGTTTCAGGAACATAAGGGATGACCCCTGCAATACCGGGTTACCGGTGGCCCACGCGTCTTTGCCAACGGTCACCATATCATCGTTGCTGATTTTGCCTGCTTTCAGAGCCTGCCCGGTAACATAGCTTGCCATCATTTTCGTCAGGCTGGCCGGGTCAAGGCGCTGATCGGCATTAGATTCGGTAAGCACTTTACCGCTGTTATAATCCATCAGCACCCAGGCTTTCGCCTCAATCTGTGGGGCGGCAGGTGCCTGCTCTGCCCTGGCGGGGGACAGTGTTAATAGCAACAGCGTGGAGGTGGTAGCCAGTGTAAAAACACGGGATGACAGGGAAATATTCTTCATGTCGTGACCAGGTATCCATTTGAAAGACAATGATTAAAATTAAAGCCAGGAGACTAACCGCCCTACACTAAGGTGTTACATCCTGAAAAAGAACAATTTTACCGTAAAGATTTCTACAGTTTATTCAATATGGCTGATTTTGCCTGCAATAAGGCACAATTTAGCGTCATTTTCACAAAGTGTAAAACGGGCGTAAATCCGAATTATCGGCGAACAGTTAAGCCTGTCACAAAAATCCGCTAATCTGAGAAAAGTCTGCAAGAGGAGTCACGACGATGGATTTAGCGCTGTTTGATCTTGATGAAACACTGATTTGTGAAGACAGTACCGGCCTGTGGCTGCGCTGGCTGGTTTCCCAGGGATTTGCCCCTGCCGCTCTGATCGATGAAGAGCGGGCTCTGATGGAACAATACTATCAAGGCTCGCTGTCGATGGAAGCCTATATGCATACCACACTCTCCCCGCTGGCTGGGATGTCAGCCGCCACGGTATCCGGCTGGATCCGCCGCTTTATTCAGCGAGACATCCTGCCACGCGTCTACCCTGCCGCCCGCGAGCGAATGCGCTGGCATCAGGAACGTGGCGATACCGTCATTGTTATCTCGGCCAGTGGTGAACATCTGGTTACACCGATCGCAGAACAGTTGGGCGCGTGCGGTGCACTGGCGATTGGCGTGGAGATCGTTGATGACCGCTACAGCGGCCAGACCTATGGCACCATGACCTATAAAGAGGGCAAAGTCAGCCGTCTGAACGACTGGTTGCTACAGGCGCAAACGCCGACCTATTCCCGCACCTGGGCTTACAGTGATTCCATCAACGACCTGCCGATGCTGGAACATGCGGACCATGCCTGGGTTATTAACCCTGCGGAACCGCTAAGCCTGCTGGCTCAGCAGCGCGGCTGGGAAATCTGTCACTGGCTTCGGTAACGTTCAGGGCTGATCGTTTCCGGTCAGCCCTGCTTTGTTGCTTAAGGCTGCAACCCCACCTTCAGCAGTTTGCCATTCGCCTCGTCAGTCAGCACATACAGCCAGCCATCCGGCCCGGCCCGTACATCACGAATACGCTCACCACGGTCGGCCAGCAGACGTTCCTGCCCTTCAACCCGATTGCCATTAAGGCTCAGGCGGATCAGGTTTTTCTCTTTCAGTGCACCGATAAACAGTGAATCTTTCCACTGTGGGAAGCGTGTGCCGCTGTAAAACGCCATGCCGCTAATCGCCGGAGAAACTTTCCAGTACCAGACGGGTTGCTCGGTTCCCGCCACGCGGCCTCCTTTCGAGCCGGGGACTTTTTCACCACTGTAATCAATCCCCCATGTCGCCAGCGGCCAGCCGTAATTATTGCCCCGGTGTGGGATATTCACTTCATCGCCGCCACGCGGACCGTGTTCACTCTCCCAGATTTCACCGCTGGCCGGATTCAGGGCAAGTCCCTGCGGATTACGCATCCCCCAGCTCCAGATTTCAGGCCGAGCCCCTGCTTTAGTGGTCAGTGGATTATCGGCCGGAACAGAGCCATCGGCGTTAAGACGAACAATCTTGCCTTGCAGAGCCGACAAATCCTGCGCTTTTTCAGCCTGGAAATTATCACCAAAAGCGATAAACAGATGGCCGCTGCGGTCAAAGGCCAGGCGTGTCCCCAGATTGGCACCGGTTGACATCCCCTGCTGCCGCAGCACTTCGCGGAAGTCACTCAGCTGGCGATGATCCTCGCTGAGCCGGCCATAGCCAACTGCCGCTCCGGCGCGGCCGTCCTGCCCGGCGACGGTATAACTGAGCCAGACGCGGCGGCTGCTGGAGAAATCAGGTGCCAGTACCACATCCAGCAATCCGCCCTGGCGCTGCGCCCAGACCTCAGGCACACCACCAATCGGTTCAGACAGCCCCGCTCCGGCCTGCCAGCGGCGTAACTGGCCGGAACGTTCGGTGATCAACATCCCCTGGTTATCCGGTAGAAAGGCCAGCGACCAGGGATGATCCAACCCATCCTGTAGCACCTCAGCATGGACTTTTTCAGCCCGTATCGCTGGGCTGAGTAATAACGCTGACACCATCGTTAACGCCGCCAGGCAACCTCTCATCGTTATGCTCCTTATCGCTATTTGTTAATTAAACGTAGTTAAATTACCAATAATTGCCGAATTATCCGGTTCAGTGCGCTATATTCCCCGGGCTATTTTTTCAATACTACAAGGGATATGTCTGATGACTTCACGATTACCACAGACGGGTTTCATCCGTTTTTTACTGCTACCGTTGATCATGATGGCCCTGCTGCTGACATTAAGCGGCTGCGGCGACAAAGAGCCAGAACAGCGCAAGGCATTTATTGAATTCCTGCAAACACGCGTGCTGGCAAAATCGCAGGTTGCCGTCCCTACCCTGACGGACGAGGAGACCAAAGCATTCGGCCCCTATGCCAGCGACTATGCGTTACTGACGGATTATCACAAGGGGATGAGCAACGTGTTCAGCGCCTCCCTGGGCGAAGTTTTTGCCCAGTTCAGGGGTGTGAATACCGTCAGCAACCTGATGGCTAAGCGCGATGACCTCAAAAAAATGGCCGATCAAAGTGCCGCCTGGAAACCGGTGCTGGAGAAGCTGCGTGCGGATAGCGAAAGCAAACATGCCGCGCTGAAACAGCCGGACGATCTGAAGGCGGTTTATGACCAGGTGTGGGCTAAAGTGATTGTTGCACCGAGTGATGCGGCGTTGCAGGTTGCCACGCAGGTCCCGGAGGTGCTGACGCTGCTGGTGAGCCAGGTGGATCTGTTGAAACAGCAGGGAGACAAAGTCACCGTATCCGGGAATATCGTGCAGTTTACCGACCAGAAAGCTCTGGATCAGTACAATGCCATTCAGCAAAAACTCCAGCCGTTAGTCATGGATCTGATGAAAACCGCCGGTCAGTTACAAAGCATGATCCGTTAAATCCGGGCAGAAAGTTCACCCGTTACAGCATCAAGATAAAAGTGGCCGACCGAGTGTTGCGGTCGGCCAACAACGAGTACTTTACTGCGCAGGGAAAGTCACAACGTCCCGTACCATCTCATCGATACCGCTTTTCAGCTCGCTCAGATTGATCGGTGCATTGCTGTTAGGCACGGTTTTTCCGTAAGCCTTGCGGACCACTTCCACCACCGGTTTGCCGGTTTTCGCATCCAGCAACTGCGTTTCCAGGAACAGCACACTGTTCTGAGTACGATGCCCGGAGGCCGCCATCGTGCTGGCAACGACCGCCGCCACCGGCACCACTTCATAGAACTTCATATCCTGATTTTCGGCATTCACCGCCGTGATCGCCGTTTTCATGATCAGCGTGCCGGGGCCGGACTGATTCACCAGCGCTTTACGCTGCCCAACCGCACTTTTCAGCTGCTGGTCGAGATAACTGCGCACCTGGTCCAGCGTGGGTTGGCTGACGCGGGCAGTCGGTTTTGCTGCCGGGTAATAGACCACCGGGGTGTAATAAATGCCGCGATAATCAGACAGTTTAAAATCAGGTGAAACCCAGCGCAACGTTTCATGACCGCTGGGAGACTCCGATGCTTTCAGGCGGGAATAATCCGGCAAAAAACCGGAATATTGTGTGGTATCAGCTACTTTTGACGAACAGCCGGCCAGCACAAGACACAACGTTGCCAGCCCGGCGACCAGAGGGAGACGCAAATTCTGCATTGCCAAATTCCTTGCTCAGTGAAGGTTATTCAAGCATAGAGCGCGCCTGACCTTTCACCAGCGGGATAAGCAAAATAGTTGATCTGACTGCGGTCAGCGTCAGGTTTTTAGCTTCGGATCCAGCGCATCCCGCAGGCCATCCCCCAGCAGATTAAAGGCGAGCACGGTCAGGAAAATCGCCAGACTGGGGAAAATCGCCACGTGCGGTGCCAGCACCATATCAGCCTGAGCCTCATTGAGCATCGCCCCCCACTCCGGGGTCGGCGGCTGCGCGCCCAGCCCAAGAAATGACAGGCTGGCTGCCGAAATGATTGAAGTACCAATACGCATAGTGAAATAAACCACAATCGACGACAGCGTCCCCGGCAGAATGTGCCGCAGGATGATAGTCAGATCCGATGCGCCGATACTGCGTGCCGACTCAATATACGTCAAATGCTTCAGCACCAGCGTATTGCCGCGGACAAGGCGGGCAAAGGCCGGAATACTGAATATCGCCACCGCCAGAATCACATTCGACATGCCGTTGCCCATCACCGCCACCACGGCGATCGCCAGCAGAATGCCGGGAAACGCGAACAGCACATCGCAGATACGCATAATGATGCGGTCCCACCAGCCTTCGTAGTAACCGGCTAACAGCCCCAGCAGCGTGCCTATCGCGGCACCCACCGCTACCGAGAAGAAACCCGCGACCAGTGATAGCCGGCTACCCAGCAGCACGCGACTGAAAATATCACGCCCCAGCGCATCCACGCCAAACCAGTGGACCAGCGACGGCCCTTCATTCAGCCGATCGTAATCAAAAAAGTTCTCGGCATCGAACGGGGCGAGAAGCGGTGCAAACAGCGCAATCAGGATCAGCAGCAGCACAAAAACAGCGGCAATCATCGCCACATGCTGGCGACGAAAACGCCGCCAGAACTCACGCCACGGGGTACGGACGCGATTGGGACTGATACCCGGCAGCGCTGAGAGTACGGCGTTACGTCGCCAGTTAATCATCATGCATCCTTACTTGTAGCGAATGGCGGGGTTGATCGCGGCATACAGCATATCGACCACCAGGTTAATCAAGATAAACTCCAGCGAAAACAGCAGCACTTCGGCCTGAATAACCGGGTAATCACGCATTTCCACCGAATCCACCAGCAGCCGCCCCAGCCCTGGCCAGTTAAACACCACCTCGACCACGATGGAGCCCCCCAGCAGGAAGCCAAATTGCAGGCCCATCATCGTGACCACCGGGATCATCGCATTGCGCAGGCCGTGTTTGATCACCACCACCGATTCACGCACGCCCTTAGCGCGTGCGGTACGCATATAGTCTTCCTGCATCACCTCAACGAAAGAGGCTCGGGTAAAGCGTGCCATCACCGCCGCTACGGCAGCGCCGAGGGTAATGGAGGGTAAAATATAGTGTTGCCAGCTATCGGCGCCGACGGTCGGCAGCCAGCCAAGCTCCACGGAAAAAACCTGCATCAGCAGGATGCCCAGCGCAAACGCCGGGAAAGAGATCCCTGAAACCGCCAGCGTCATCCCCAGCCTGTCCGGCCAGCGGTTGCGCCATACGGCAGAGACAATGCCAATGGCCATACCAAAAATCACTGACCACACCATGCTGCTCAGGGTCAGCCACAGCGTCGGCAGAAAGCGTTGGGCGATCTCTTCCGAGACCGGGCGTTTCGACACCATCGAGATGCCAAAATCCCCGCGCACGGCATGGGTGATGTACTGCCAGAACTGCTGCGGCAAAGGCAAATCCAGCCCCAGTTGCTGGCGCACCATCGCCACCACATCGGCATCGGCTTCGCGCCCGGCAATCAGTCGCGCCGGATCGCCGGGCAGCAGGTGAACAAACAGGAACACCAGCACCGCCACGATCAGCAGCGTGGGGATCAGCCCCAGTAAGCGTTTGAGAAAATAGTTAAGCATCTTGTACCCTGCGCCTCCCTGACGGGAGGCGCGTTAGTCCATTACTTCAGGTCAGCATCGTCAAAGCTGAACGAGGTATCCGGCATCACATAGAACCCGGTCAGGTTTTTGGTGTTCGCCGAAACCAGCTTTTCCACAACCAGCGGTGCCCACGGCTGATCTTTCCAGATACGGTCCTGCGCATCTTTGTACAGCGCGGCTTTTTTCTCGCCATCAGTCGTATTCAGCGCATCAGCCAGATCTTTATCCACCTGTGTGTTGCTGTAGAAAGCGGTGTTAAAGATGGTTGGCGGCCAGGACTGCGTGGCGAACAGCGGCGTTAAGGCCCAGTTGGCTTCCCCGGTAGAGGCAGACCAGCCAGTGTAGAACATGCGCACGCCGCTCTCTTTCTGGCCTTTATCTTCAACCTGTGCCGCACGCTGACCGGCATCCATCGCCGTCAGTTCCACTTTGATGCCCACCTGTGCCAGCTGCTGCTGGGTGAATTGCAACACCTTCTGCGCAGTGCTGTGATTATGCGAAGACCACAGTGCGGTAGTAAAGCCGTTCGGATAGCCCGCTTCCTTCAACAGTTCACGCGCTTTAGCCGGGTTGTATTCCGGGGCCGGGTAGCTTTGTGAGTACTGGATCGACGGCGGTACAATACCGGTTGCCGGGGTGGCATAACCGGCGAAGGCCACTTTCGCCAGCGCCTCACGGTTAATCGCGTAGTTGATCGCTTCACGCACTTTCGGGTTATCAAACGGCTTCTGCGTCACGTTAAAGCTGATGTAACGCTGCATGATCGATGGCGAGGTCACCAGATCCAGTTTGCTGTTTTTCTCCAGCAGTTTCGCCTGCTCAAACGGGATAGGGAAAGCAAAGTTGGCTTCGCCCGTTTGCAGCATCGCGGAACGGGTGTTGTTATCCACGACCGGGCGCCAGGTAATGCTGTCCAGCTTCGGATAGCCCGCTTTCCAGTAACCCGCAAACTTCTTCACTTTCACAAAATCAGTCTGATTCCAGGTGACGAACTCGTAAGGACCGGTGCCGACCGGGTGGAAGCCGATATCCTTACCGTATTTCTTCAGCGCATCCGGGGAGATCATCGCCGCTGCCGGGCTAGCCAGGGTGTTGATAAAGGCAGAGAACGGTTGCTTAAGCGTGATTTTTACCGTGTTAGCGTCCACCACTTCGGTGCTGGCGATGGTTTTAAACAGGTTATACCGCTTGAGATGATTGTCCGGGTTACTGGCACGGTCGAGGTTGGCTTTTACCGCTTCAGCATTAAACGGGGTGCCATCCTGGAAGTTAACACCGGTTTTTAGTTTGATGGTATAGCTCAGTCCATCCGGGCTGGCCTGGTAACTTTCTGCCAGCACGTTTTCCAGCTTCATCTCTTTATCAAAGCCAAACAACCCCTGATAAAACGACTTTGCCACGGCCTGCGACAGCGTGTCATTCGCGTCGTACGGGTCCAGGGTGGTGAAGTTTGAGGCGACTGCAATGGTGACATCTTTCGCCGCCCAGGCAGGCAGTGCAACAACGCTGCCGAGCAGTCCAGCAGTTAACAGCAATTTACGCGTGTAGTGATTCATCATGTCATCCCTTATTGTCGTTCTACTCTGGAGTAAACAGGTTCTAGCTGCGATTTATGGCATGGCGCGCCACGTAATGCCCGGCGCTCACCTCTACCAGCGGTGCCACATCCGGCTCATCACCGAGGGCGTGGATTGGGCTGGGTATTTCATCAACGAGCAGTGCGCGTTCACGTCTCCGGTGCGCAGGGTCGGCCACCGGTACAGCGGCCATCAGCTTACGGGTGTAAGGATGCTGGGGATGTTCGAACACCGCCTGGCGCGGACCGATTTCCACAATCTGCCCAAGGAACATCACCGCCACACGGTGGCTGATTCGTTCCACCACCGCCATATCGTGCGAGATAAACAGAAACGCAATGCCAAATTCACGCTGCAAATCGAGCATCAAATTAATAATCTGTGCCTGGATCGACACATCCAGCGCGGAAACCGCTTCATCGGCGATCACGACTTTCGGATTAAGCGCCAGCGCGCGGGCAATACAGATGCGTTGTCGCTGCCCGCCGGAAAATTCATGGGGATAGCGCTGGGCGTGTTCAGGCAGCAGGCCGACGCGCTCTAACAGGGCGGCCACGCGCTGCTCGGCCTCCCGCCCACGGGCAATGCCGTGCACCAGCAGCGGTTCCATGATCGAAAACCCCACCGTCAGGCGCGGGTCGAGCGACGCATAAGGGTCCTGGAAAATAAACTGAATATCACGTCGCAGATGCGACAGCGCGCTCCCTGCAAGATTATCGATGCGCTGGCCGTTGAAGGTGATGCTGCCGCCCTGGCTTTCAACCAGCCGCAGCAGCGAACGCCCGGTGGTGGACTTGCCGCAGCCGGACTCTCCCACCAGCGCCAGCGTTTCGCCGGGGCGCAGATCAAAGCTCACCTTCTCCACCGCATGCACACGCCGCTGTACCCGGTTGAGCAGGCCGCCACGAATATCAAAACGCGTCACCAGGTCGCGCACCTGAAGAATCGGCGTATCCTGCGGGTTTACCGTATCCTGCGGCTGCTCTGCCACGGATTCACCTTCACTGACCAACGGGAATTTGGCTGGCCAGTGACGCCCGGTCATCGCCCCCAGTTTCGGTACGGCTGCCAGCAGCGCACGCGTATAGGGCTGTTGAGGGTGACTGAAGATCGCCTCGACGCTGCCGGTTTCCACCACATCACCGCGATACATGACCTGAACGCGGTCGGCCATCTCGGCCACCACGCCCATATCGTGAGTGATAAAGATCACCCCCATTTGCATCTCTTTTTGCAGCACGCGGATCAGCTGGAGTATTTGTGCCTGAATGGTCACATCCAGCGCGGTAGTGGGTTCATCGGCAATCAACAGCGCAGGACGGCAGGAGAGCGCCATCGCGATCATCACACGCTGACGCATCCCGCCAGAAAGCTGATGCGGATAGCGCGCCAGCACATTTTTTGCTTCAGGGATACGCACGAGGTCGAGCATCCGCTGCGCCTCGGCCAGGGCCCCGGCGTGGTTTTTGCCCTGATGGAGACGAATGGATTCGGCAATCTGCTCACCCACCGGGAATACCGGGTTCAGCGAGGTCATCGGCTCCTGGAAAATCATCGCCATATCGGCACCGCGCAGGGTGCGCAACTGCGACGGCGACTGTGTGGCCAGATTGACCAACTGATGATTGCGACGACGTAGCCACATCTCCCCGTTGTCAATTTGCCCGCCGCCCTGCTCCACCAGCCGCATCAGGGCCAGAGAGGTGACCGATTTACCGGAACCGGACTCACCAACAATCGCCAGTGTTTCGCCACGGCGGACCTCCAGTGACAGGTTATTGACGGCCTGAATACGCTGGCCTTCATGCTGGAAGCTGACGCTGAGGTCGCTTACCGACAGCACCACATCATCCTGATGGGGTAACTCACTCATCAGGGCTCCTCCCGATAAATGGCGACCACTGGCCGTTCACCCACCACGGCATAAGCGCGATACATGCCTTCGCTGTTAAACGGCAGCACCACGTTGCCAGCAGCGTCGATAGCAATCAGCCCACCGCTGCCGCCCAGTGCGGGAATGTTTTCGTGGATCACTTTGTCACTGGCCTGTTGTAACGACAGACCGCCGTACGTCATCAGTGCGGCGATATCATAGGCCGCCAGCGTGCGCATAAATACTTCCCCGGTGCCCGTACAGGAGACGGCCACGCTGTCGCTGGCGTAGCATCCTGCGCCGGGTAAGGGGGAGTCACCGACACGACCCACCTGCTTGTTAGTCATGCCGCCCGTAGAGGTTGCCGCTGCAAGATTGCCCGCCTGGTCGAGGGCAACCGCCCCCACCGTGCCAAACTTGCGATCAGGATCCAGCGGTTCGCCGGACGCATCACCATCGTGATCCAACAGAGTTTGTTGTGTGGCGATGGCGCGCTCAAGCTGTGCACGGCGCTCTGGCGTGGAGAAAAACGCATTTTCGACCATTTCGAGGCCATGTGATGCCGCAAACGATTCCGCACCCTGGCCGATAAACAACACATGAGGACTGTTTTCCAGCACCGTGCGTGCCGCCAGCACCGGATTACGCACGCGGGTAACACCCGCCACAGCCCCGGCTTCTCGCGTGCGGCCATCCATGACGCTGGCATCCAGCTCATGCGTGCCTTCATGCGTAAAGACTGAGCCGACCCCGGCATTAAACAGTGAACACTCTTCCAGCTGGCGCACTGCCTCGGTCACCACATCCAGTGCACTGCACCCCGCCGCCAGCAATGCCTGCCCGCTGGCAACGATCTGCAACAGCGCCTGGCGATAGAGCAGCTCTTTCTCTGCATCCATGCTGGCACGCGCGATAGCTCCTGCACCACCGTGAATTGCAATCGTCGCTATGGCCATAATTCATTTTACCCTGTGTGCCAAATCAGCATGAAAAACACTGAGTTAGAATATATTTGTCGAAAAAAAGCAGTTTTTGACTATAGGCAGGCAATATAGCGATGTAAAGCAGAAAGTTCGCACCCTGATAATAACCATTAATTCTAAGATAAACTTTATAGACGGTTATGGCTTACGCAGGCGGGCAAACGTGACCCTGCGACCGATTCACGCCATAATGATCCCATCAGTTTTTTGCCCGAATCCTGGAGAAATAACTCAATGGAAGCTTTCACTGCGGGGTTAATCTCGCTTGATGATGCAATCAGCACGTTGCTGGCGCGCGTGATCCCTGTTCAGCAACATGACACCGTGGCTTTACCGGATGCCGCTGGCCGTATTACCGCCAACGCGGTGATCTCCCCCATCGATGTGCCCCCGTTCGACAATTCCGCCATGGACGGTTATGCCCTGCGCATGGCCGATCTCACCGCGGGATGCGCGCTGCCCGTGGCGGGGAGAGCTTTTGCCGGTAGCCCGTTCAATGGCAACTGGCCTGCCGGGACCTGCATTCGAATTATGACCGGTGCGCCGCTGCCTGTGGGCTGTGACGCGGTAGTGATGCAGGAACAGACTGAGCAGGAAGGTGAGACCATCCGCATCACTGCCGACGTCAGTGCCGGGCAAAATATCCGCCGGGTGGGTGAAGATATCCGCCAGGGAACCCAGGTACTGGAGGCGGGAATAAAACTGGGTGCGGCCGAACTGCCGCTGCTCGCCTCGCTGGGCATTGCCCAGGTCGCGGTGCTGCGTAAGCTACGGGTTGCCCTGTTCTCCACCGGCGATGAGTTACAGCCGGTGGGTCAGCCGCTGGCTGCGGGCCAGATATACGATACTAACCGCTTCGCCGTGCAGCTGATGCTGAACAAACTCGGCTGCGAGGTGATCGATCTCGGGATTATCCGTGATGACCCGGCTGCGCTGCGTGCTGCCTTTATTGAGGCCGATAGTCGTGCGGATGTGGTGATCAGCAGCGGCGGCGTATCGGTGGGTGCAGCGGATTACACCCGGCAGATGCTGGAAGAACTGGGTGAAATCGGCTTCTGGAAGCTGGCAATGAAACCCGGTAAGCCCTTTGCTTTCGGTCGCCTGCCGAACAGCTGGTTCTGCGGTCTGCCTGGCAATCCGGTCTCGGCGGTGGTGACCTTTTACCAGCTGGTGCAGCCATTACTGGCGAAGCTGACGGGGCAGGCAGGCCCGGCATTGCCGCCACGTCAGCGGGTGCGGAGCGCCAGCTTTCTCAAGAAATCCCCCGGCCGCCTCGACTTTCAGCGCGGTATTTTGCAGCGTAATGGGCAAGGCGAGCTGGAGGTAGCCACCACCGGCCATCAGGGCTCACATATCTTCAGTTCCTTCCAACAGGCTAACTGCTTTATTGTTCTGGAACGGGATCGCGGCAACGTCGACGTGGGAGAATGGGTGGAAGTCGAACCGTTCAATTCCCTGTTGGAAGGCTGATATGTTCCCCGAACTGAATGATGAAGAGATGCTGCGCTACAATCGCCAGATCGTGCTGCGCGGCTTCGATTTTGACGGACAGGAGCGACTGAAGGCTGCCCGGGTGCTGGTGGTCGGGCTGGGCGGGCTGGGCTGTAGCGCCAGCCAGTACCTCGCTTCGGCCGGTGTGGGTCATCTGACACTGCTCGATTTCGACCACGTGTCGGTGTCGAATCTGCAACGTCAAATCCTGCACGGCGAAGCGCAGGTCGGTATGGCAAAGGTGGACTCAGCACGTCTGCGGCTGGCGGCCATCAATTCCCTGATATCCCTTGAGGCCATCAACGACCGGCTGGACGATCAACCGCTGGGCGATCAGATCGCCGCGCATCACCTGGTGGTGGACTGTTGCGATAACCTGGAAACGCGTGAACAGCTCAACCGGTTGTGCCATGCGCGCAAAATTCCGCTGGTATCCGGTGCGGCGATCCGCATGGAAGGCCAGATCAGCGTCTTCACCTGGGGCCACGATGAACCCTGTTACCGCTGCGTTAGCCGCCTGTTTGGTACAGCGACCCTGAGCTGTGTGGAAGCGGGTGTGATGGCGCCATTGGTGGGCGTGATCGGTTCATTGCAAGCGATGGAGGCGATCCGTGTCCTGACCCAATACGGCAGCCCGGTGGCAGGGAAACTGCTGTTGTATGACGCAATGACCTTGCAGTTCCGAAGTATGACGCTGGCTAAAGATCCGGATTGTGAAGTCTGTGGCATCGTCAAGCAGCACTATAGTTAGGGGAGATGCCTGGATGCGTAAAGGATTGATTAGCACATGACTGATGAGCAAAGTGGGATAAGCGCGAGTGAAAAATCATCATTGCGCCAGATGATGATTATTTTTCTATTGGTGATTGTCACAGCGGTGATTGCGATTAACAGCTGGATTGTGTGGAGCTCGTGGAACCGCATGATTTCCACCTCGAAGGATGATGCGCGTAATCTCTCCCAGTCCCTTTCCCGCCAGGCGGAAGATACCTTCTTACAGGTTGATCTGACATTACAGGATCTGCGTGACCGCATATCTCTGATCGGCCTGCGCGACGATCAGACCGAGTACCTGCGTGAGATCCTGACCAATCGTAAAGCCAGTCTGCCACAGTTGCATGGTCTGTTTATCTTTGACGCCCAGGGCCGCTGGCTGGTGACCTCAGATGGCAATATCCCCAAACGTGCCAATAATAGCGACCGCGAATATTATCTTTATCACCAGCAGAACAGCAGCACGCAGGTGCACATTGGCAAAGTGATCCGCAGCAGAACGACCGGGGATCTCATTATCCCAGTGTCCATGCGCCTGGATAATTACGATGGTTCTTTTCGGGGTGTGCTGCTGGCCAGCGTCAGGCTGAGCTACTTCAAGCAGGCGTACAGCTACTACAACCTCGGCCAGCACGATGTGCTGGCGCTGATGCTGAAAGACGGCACAATTCTGTACGTTCGTCCTTTCTCCGATGACACCATTAATCGCAATATTGCCGGCGGCCCGCTGTTTACCAGCCTGCTCAAAAATGCGACCAGCGGTACCGCCATTTATGGCTCTACGCTGGATGGCATCGAACGGGTGTTTGGTTACTCCAGCCTGAAACGGTATCCGCTGGTTGTGGCCGCAGGCTACGACAAAAACCATCTGCTGGAAGTGTGGTTCTCCGATATCAGCATCTTTATTACGCTCTGCAGCATTCTGCTGCTGGTGATCGCCCTGCTCGGATTCCTGGTGCTGCGCCATATTTCACTTAACCTGAAAAATCAGCAGGAGCTGTCCCTGGTGCGCGACAGGCTGACCTCAATGAACCGGACTCTGCAGACGCTGGCGCTGGTGGACAGCCTGACCGGGTTAGCTAACCGGCGGCAGTTTGATCTCTATCTGCAGCGCAGTGCGGAACGGTCGGTAAAACTGCACAGTCCGCTGGCGCTGCTGATGATAGATGTCGACAACTTCAAGCTGTTTAATGATAGCTACGGGCATCTGGCAGGTGATGACTGCCTGAAACAGGTGGGTGATACGCTGGCGCATTTACCGCGCAGACCCGAGGATCTGGTTGCGCGCTATGGGGGGGAAGAGTTTGCGGTGGTGATGCCAGGGGCGGATCGTGCTGCCGCGCTGCGCTTTGCTCATCAGGCCATCGCGGCCATCGCCAACCTTGCTATTCCTCATCAGCATGCCGAAAAAACGGGGAATGTGGTCACCATCAGCGTGGGAGTGCATGTGGTAAACGCAGAACGCAATGTTGATATCAGTCTGGCACTGATTGCGGAGGCGGATAAAGCGCTTTATGCAGCGAAAAAGGCGGGGAAAAACCGGGTAGCGGAAAATCAATCTGAGGCAGAGACCTGATAAATCGTGCTAACCCTGGCACGGGTCGACCGAAACAAATGGTCGACCCCTACGGGTTTGGCGTGGAGGTGACCGGAAAAATGGTCATCCCGTGCGGGTCTTCCTTAGGGGCTGACCTTCTGTTTCGGTCAGCCCGCAGCCACTGGGCCTTAAACGATACCCTGGCTACGCAGGTAATCTTCGTAGTCACCGGTAAAGTCGTTGATTTTGCCTGGTGTCATTTCAATCACGCGGGTCGCCAGCGAACTGACGAATTCACGGTCGTGAGACACGAAGATCAACGTACCTTCGTACATTTCCAGCGCCATGTTCAGCGCTTCGATGGACTCCATATCAAGGTGGTTGGTTGGCTCATCCATGATCAGCACATTAGGCTTCTGCATCATCAGCTTACCAAACAGCATACGGCCCTTTTCACCACCGGACAGCACCTTCGCAGGCTTCTTAATATCGTCCTGGCTGAACAGCAGGCGGCCGAGAATACCGCGTACGGCCTGCTCGTCATCACCGTCCTGCTTCCACTGGCTCATCCAGTCAAACACGGTAAGGTCGTCGGCAAAGTCATGGGCATGGTCCTGCGCGTAGTAACCAATCTGCGCGTTTTCAGACCATTTCACCGTACCGTTTTCTGGCAGCAGTTCACCGATCAGGGTTTTCAGCAGCGTGGTTTTACCGATACCGTTTGGCCCCAGAATCGCCAGCTTTTCGCCCACTTCCAGCAGCATGTTGACGTTCTTAAACAGGGGACCATTGTCGAAACCTTTGGTCACCGCTTCCAGTGTTAATGCGTTACGGAACAGCTTCTTGTCCTGCTCGAAACGGATAAACGGGTTCTGACGGCTGGAGGCTTTGACTTCGTCCAGCTTGATTTTATCAATCTGCTTGGCGCGTGACGTTGCCTGACGAGATTTAGAGGCGTTGGCGCTAAAACGGCTCACGAAGGATTGCAGTTCGTTGATCTGCGCTTTCTTCTTGGCGTTATCCGACAGCAGACGCTCACGTGCCTGGGTGGCCGCGGTCATATACTCATCGTAGTTACCCGGATAGACGCGCAGTTCGCCGTAATCCAGATCCGCCATGTGCGTACACACCATATTCAGGAAGTGACGGTCATGCGAAATGATGATCATGGTGCTGTTACGCTCGTTCAGCACCTGCTCCAGCCAGCGAATAGTATCGATGTCCAGGTTGTTCGTTGGTTCGTCAAGCAGCAGAATTTCTGGGTTAGAGAACAGCGCCTGTGCCAACAGCACACGCAGTTTCCAGCCGGGAGCCACTTCGCTCATCGGGCCGTAATGCTGTTCCAGCGGAATCCCCACGCCCAGCAACAGTTCACCAGCACGCGCTTCCGCAGTGTAGCCATCCATCTCGCCATACTTCTCTTCGAGATCGGCGACTTTGTAGCCGTCTTCTTCGCTCATTTCCGGCAGCGCATAGATCGCATCGCGCTTTTCTTTCACCGCCCACAGCTCGCCGTGACCCATGATCACAGTATCCAGCACCGAATACTGTTCAAAGGCGAACTGATCCTGGCGTAATTTACCCAGGCGTTCGTTCGGATCAAGAGCAACGTTGCCGCCAGAGGGCACCAGATCGCCGCCCAGAATTTTCATAAAGGTGGATTTGCCGCTGCCGTTGGCGCCAATCAGGCCATAGCGGTTGCCGCCGCCAAATTTGACAGAGATGTTTTCGAACAGCGGCTTACTGCCAAACTGCATGGTGACGTTGCTGGAAACTAGCACAGAGATAGCCTTTAATTTTTAATGTGAGTATGTGAGTCAGCGCGCATTATGCCAAAAAAAAGGCGCGGGGCATACAGCGGGAAATCCTGGAGAGGGGGAACATCAGGGCCGGGAAGAAACCCGGCCCTGGCGGTTAATGACTTTCTGCTTTACGTTTCGACGCAGTTAATGCTTTGCTCTCTTCCTCGTTACTGAGCCAGTCATGCAGATAATGTTCTATCTGCTCAAGACTGCGATTGCGTGTTTCCGGGATGCATTTGATAACGAATACCGCCCCGACAATACCAATTAAGCCAAAGATAAAGAACGCACCTGACAGCCCCACACTGGCGAGTAACATCGGGAAGGCGAGAGATATCAGGAAGTTGGCAATCCACATGGCAAAGACCGCACCGCCCATAAAGACACCGCGCAGCCTTGTTGGGAAGATCTCTGACAGCAACAGCCAGGTGACGGGCGATAAAGCCCCCTGCTGAAAGCTCAGGAACATCAGCATTCCCAATAGAACCATGTAGCTGCGTAGCATATCCACCTGACCGTTGATGGTCTCAGGCATGAAATAGCTGACGGCACCGATAAAGAACAGGCAAGCGGTACAGCCAAACTGGCCGATTTTGACCATCGTTCGTCGGCCAATTTTACCCAACAGCCAGATACCGACGAAGGTCATCAGCACCGAGATAGCCCCGTTAGCGATGGTGGCAAACAACGCTGCATCCGTACTCATTCCCACCGCTTTTAGCATCGTCGGTGCATAGTACATAATAGTGTTTACACCGGAGGTTTGCTGGATCACCGCTACACCGATACCGATCAGGAACAGCTTAAACAGCCAGGGTTTTTTCAGCTCACGCACGCTGGCTCGCGTCTGGGCTTTGTCCTCATCCTCCAGAGTCTCAGTGATCTCCTCCAGTTCCCAGTCAACGTCCTCTTTGGCGCGGGTACGTTCCAGCACTTTACGCGCTTCCGCGAGTCGCCCTTTCATCGCATACCAGCGTGGCGTATCCGGCATAAACATCATGCCAAACCATAGCAGTACCGCAGGAATGGTGGCCACGGCCAGCATCCAGCGCCAGGTTTCATGGCCACCCCACGCGGCGTTAAATCCGGCATTCGAGATATAAGCCAGCATCTGGCCGGAGACAATCATCAGTTCCTGAATCGTCACCAGTTGCCCACGCTTATTCGCGGGGGCGATCTCTGCAATGTAGATCGGCACAGTGGCGGATGCACCACCAACGGCAACTCCTAACACCAGTCGGAAGAAGATCATCCATTCCACGTTTGGCGCAAGGGCGGTGCCCATTGCGCCGACAGCGAAAATAATCGCCAAAATGATAATGATCTTTTTACGCCCGGCAGAAGCCGCGAAATGCCCGGAAAACAGTGCGCCGAAGGCTGCACCAAACAGCAGTGAACTGGTGACCAGTCCGGTAGTGAAGGGAGTAAGGTGTAATTCGTCGCCCATAAACAACAGCGCGCCGGAGATAACCCCGGTGTCATAACCGAAGAGTAATCCGCCGAGGGTGGCAACCAACGCAATCACCTTAACAAAGGGTTCTGTTTTGGTGTTGCTGTTGGGCCCTGATGCCCGGTTAGGTGTTAAATATTGTTCTTTTGCCATGGTGACTACAGTGACCTCTCATCGACCTGGTTAGTAGGGTGCAGGGGGGTAAATCATTATTTTGCTCAACCGTTCACCGCCTCTGAACCTTAATTTAGACTATTTCTTTCATTTCAATTAACAATGAAAATTAAATTTTGAGCGTTACATCGCATTATTTCATTTTAATTGCGACACCCATCACATAAACATGCCAATGACGTTGTATTAATGTGATCTAATTGGCGAAAAAAATATTTGAGAACATTTCATCCAGAATGAAATAATCATTATTCATTTCATTTGAAATAAAGAAATGATAGGAAAATATCAAACCAAAAAACAGATAATCTCGTAAATCTCTTTCATAAATTCCATTAATTACAACAAATTAAGAAAATGATAATCAATTATCATAGAATCATAAAAAACTCTCTTTTCGCAGAACAGGCCTCTCATTTATGGTCAAACATAATGAAAATAAACAGGAATTCCATCGTTATGGCTTACACAGGTTAAAAGAGTGAAATGGAGTAAACTCTCATTTCTTGCATTTTTTGAGGAAAAAAGGCGATGAGATTCAAACCAAAAAAACGCGGCCCCTGATGAGAGCCGCGTTTTTTTAGAAAGATAAAAACTTACTGTGGGTTTTCTGCGGGGCCAAATACCGAATAATCCGGCATGTTCACGTTTTGATACGCTTCCCAGCCGCCGCCCAGCGCTTTATACAGCGCGACCAGGTCAAGCGTGCTCTGTACCCGTGCCTGTTCCGCCTGCTGTTGCGCCTGCGCCAGCTGACGCTGTGCATCCAGCGCCTCAATAAAGGTCGAGATCCCCTGGCGATAGCTGTCGCTGGCCAGCGTAAAGGCACGCTGTAACGCCGCCACAGTGTCATCCAGCCCTTCCACCTGCTGCTGGTCACTGCGATAGCTGACCAGCGCATTTTCCACATCCTGCAACGCCGTCAGCACCGTCTGACGATAACCCAGCGCCGCGCTCGCCTGCTGCGCACGGGCCAGCTTCACACTGGATACCAGCCGCCCCCCCTGGAAGATCGGGATGGTGACGGACGGTCCGTAGCTGTAGAAATGGCTGCTCCAGTTATCCAGATAGCTGGCATCGCTGTTACGCATGCCAAACTGCCCGGTCAGTGACAGACTGGGGAATAGCTGCGCCACAGAAACACCAATATTGGCGGTCGCCGCGTGCAGGCTGGCTTCCGCTTCACGCACATCCGGGCGACGACGCGCCAGCTCAGACGGTACGCCGACCGGCACCGCTTTCGGCAGAGCCGGCAGCGGTTTGGCGGTCATTAACTCCGCATCCAGTGCGCCGGGGACTCTGCCCGTCAGCACGGCCAGACCGTTCATCGCCTGGTGGATCTGCGCCTGATACTGCGGCAGTTGAGCGCGCAGTGAATTCACCTGGGCGCGGGAGTTCTCCACATTGGTCTGCGGTGCCAGCCCATTACGCTGCTGGCTCTGCGTCAGCTCCAGTGTCTGCTCCGCCACGTCAATCTGTGTTTGCAGGGTACGGGTAATGGCTTGCGCGCCCCGCAGCTGCAGGTAAGCCCGCGCCACTTCGGCCTCCAGTGACACCAGCGCATCATTACGGTTTTCTACCGATTGTTGCTGCTGCGCATCGGCCATTTCGACCTGACGACGCACTTTGCCCCACAGATCCAGCTCCCACGAAGCGTCAAAACTGCCCTGATACAGCCCGACCGGCTTAGACAGGCTGTCTAGCGCCGGTTTTAAATCGGTTTCGCTTCCCGCCTGGTCAATCTGGTCGTAGACCCCTTCGGACTCCAATTCGCCTTTAATGCCCAACTGTTGGCGGGTAAAACGGGCGTTACCGTTCACAGAAGGTGCCCAGGCACCGCGTGCCTGGTTCAGCTGCTGACGTGCGCCAGCGATACGCAGTACCGCCTGCTGCAGGGATAAATTGCCTTTAATGGCACGTGCGATCAGGCTGTCCAACTGCGGATCGTTAAATGACTTCCACCAGTTCGGGTTAGTCGCTGCCGCCAGCGGCGCGGAGATACCGTCCGGCTGCATACTGTTAAAACGCTCCGGTGTGGCGGGCTTCGGCGCCTGGTAATCCGGGCCAACGGCACAGCCACTGAGCATCAGTGCAACGGCTATCAGCCCACCACTGCGCGAACGCAAAAAAGAAGGAGGAACGTTCATGTCAGTGTGCTCCTGCACTGCCCTGGCTCTTGATAGGCGCCAGTAACAGACAAAATGGAATAAGGACCAGGGCAACAATACTGAGGCCCATAAAAACATCGATATAGGCGAGGAAACGCGCCTGCACGATCATCTGTTTATACAACTGCCCGGTGGCGATGGTCACCGGGTCACCCGCCATATGCACATAGTCCCTGACGCCCTGGGCCCAACGCTCAACCGTCAGGTTAAACGGCTCATTGAGTGGGGTCATGTTATGTACCAGTTGCGCGCTACGCGCCTGGGAGCGTTCGGTGATCATCGCCGTCGATAGCGAAATACCAATCGATCCCGCCACATTACGAAACATGGTAAACAGCGCCGAGGCATCGGCATTCAGCCGCTGCGGAATAGTGACAAACGCGATGGTGGTCAGCGGTACAAACAGGAAGCCGAGGCCAATGGTCTGGAAACTGCGCATGATGACCAGCGTGGTGAAGTCGATATCCGGCGTCAGGGTCGATGAGTAGATAAACGACACCCCGAGCAATGCAAAGCCAAAGGCAATCAGCAGACGCGTCTGCACGATGGGCATCAGCTTCAGCACCAGCGGGATCGACAGCACAATCAGCACCGCCCCGGGCGACAACACCAGCCCCGAGAGCGTGGCGGTATACCCCAGGTCCTGCTGTGCCAGTTGAGGGATAACCACCGAACTGCCATACAGGATGGCAGCCATACCCGCCATCAGCAGGCAGGCCACCGCAAAGTTACGATCTTTCAGCACGTGCAGATCGACCACCGGCTTTTTGGCATACAGCAACCAGTAAATCGCTCCGACAATCCCGGTCAGCGCCAACAGCGCGAAGGTAACGATAAACCCCGACTGGAACCAGTCTTCATCTTCTCCCCGGTCCATCATCACTTGTAAACAGCCCAGACCCAGCGTAATCAGGCTGATGCCGATGTAATCGACCCGCAGCTTGCCCTTCGCCCATTTACGCTCCCACGGCGGATCCTCCAGCAACTGATAAATCGCCAGCACGCTGAGGATCCCCACCGGGATATTGATAAAGAATACCCAGCGCCAGCTGTAGTTGTCGGTGATCCAGCCGCCCAGCGTCGGACCCAGTACCGGTGCCACAATAATCGCGATGGAGGAGAGACCAAACGCCTTACCGCGATCCTCAGGTTTAAAATAATCCAGCAGCACAGACTGCTGCACAGGCTGTAACCCGCCGCCGAAGAATCCCTGTAATACGCGGAACAGAATGATCTGCCACAGTTCAGTCGCAATGCCGCACAGGAATGAGCAGACGGTAAACATCACAATACAGATCAGAAAAAACTGCTTACGGCCCAACAGGCGGCTCAGGAAGGCTGAAATCGGCAGCACAATGCCGTTGGCCACCAGATAGGAGGTCAGCACCCAGGTGGATTCGTCATAACTGGCCGAGAGCGATCCGGCTACATGCGGCAGGGCAACGTTAACGATGGTGGTGTCAAGGATCTCCATGAACACCGCCAGCGTCACGGTCATCGCGACCAGCCAGGGGTTACTGGCGGGCTTCCAGTTCTGGCCGGGATTCATTCCAGCGTGACCTTAGGTTCAACCGACAGACCAATCGGAAGCGGATGGTTCGGATCCAGCCCTTTATCAATCACGATTTTCACCGGCACGCGCTGCACGATTTTCACGTAGTTGCCAGTAGCATTCTCAGAAGGGAAAGCAGAGAAGCGGGAACCACTGCCCATCTGTACGCTGTCGACATGTCCCTCCAGCTTGAGGTCCGGCCAGGCATCGACACCAATCTCCACTCTGTCGCCCGGTTTCATCCGTGCCAGCTGCGACTCTTTAAAGTTAGCCACAATCCATACGTCCGGTGATACCAGTGAGAACAGCGACGAGCCAGCCTGCACCAGCGTCCCCACCTGTACATTACGTTTGGTGACAAAACCGTCGTAAGGGGCACGGACTTCGGTATAAGAGAGATTCAGATTCGCGGTATTGAGCTGTGCCTGTGCCTGTTCAACCTGGCTCTGCCGCGCTTCAACATTGGTTTCCTGCTGACGGATCTGCAAAGCCACCTGAGAAGCGACTTCAACCTGCGCCTGGGCATTCGCCAGTTCAGCTCTGGCACTGCGTAACTGGGCGTTTGCTGTATCGATATTGCGCTGTGACGTGGCACGCGGGTCGACGCCACGCTGGCGCTTATCGTCAGCCTGAGCATTCATATAATTGGCCTGCGCACTGGCGAGCTGTGCCAGCGCCTGGTCTTTCTGTGCCGGGTACTGTACCCGTGCCAGTTCCAGTTGAGCCTGCGCCTGATGCAGCTGTGCCTGAGCCAGGCCGAGCTGCGCTTTCGCCTGATCGCGCTGGGCAGTGGTATCACGCGGATCGATCACTACCAGCAGATCGCCCTTCTTCACTCGCTGGTTATCTTTAACCCGCAGCTCGGTGACATAGCCAGAGGCTTTCGGCGCAATGGTCACCGCATCCGCTTCAGTGAAAGCATCATCGGTGGTTTCAATATTGCGCGTGGTCAGCCAGAACCACAGCGCCACGATAATCATCACGACAACCACTATCGCCAGAATAACCAGAGGCTTTTTACCGGGGCGTTGGCGTGGAGTTTCTTCATTTTGCGCAGCATCAGACTGATGCTGGGATTCATCATCAGGTGCAGAGGAGGTTTGATTAGCCATAGTATCCGTCGGTGAGTGCGCCCGGGTTCAGCGAGCGCAATGATTCAGTCTGGTATAACCATAGGGCCAAAATTGACAAATGCCAGGGTTTCCTGACAAATCCGGAATTGCCTGACGTCAGTTCGCATGAATAAACAAATAGAGCCCCCAGCCACTGACTAACGCCCACACCAGCATCGGCAGGGAATAGAGGTGGAAGTGCCACCAGATAGCGCGATCTTTTGCCATGCGCAGCGCGATCAGGTTGGCCAGCGAGCCTGGCAGCAAGCCAAACCCACCAATATTCACCGCCCAGGCCAGCAGCACCGACGGCGGCAGGCTGCTGAGCAGCAGGATGGTGGCAGGGACATTACTGATCACCTGCGACAGCCCCGCAGCCAGCAAAAACTGCCCGCCAGCCGGAAGCTGCCCGGCCAGATGCAGGGTGGACTGTACCAGCGGCAGCTTTGTCAGCAGGAAGACATCGATAAACATCACAATAAACACCACCAGCAGGCTCCAGTCGATGCTTAACAGGATGCGACGCGCCAGCACAAGGAAGGTAGCAAACACCAGCACCAGCCCCCAGACGGCGATATCCAGTTCCAGCGCCGTAATAAACAGCAGATAAAGCAGCGCGCTGGCGAACAGCAACCGGCGCTGCCAGGGGGCATCCTCTGACGTCTGATGCTGCTCAATCTTCTTCGCGCGGAAACAGCAGGCGGTCAGTAACAGCAGGCTGAGCACCAGCCATCCGGCCAGCGGTAACATCTGCCAGATAAAACCGGCAAAGCCTGCCTCACCGTGGCGCCACAGCAGGATATTTTGCGGATTACCGATGGGGGTAAGCAGCGAACCCGCGTTCACCGCCAGGGCTTCAAAGATAATTAACCGGGCAATCGGCAGCGCGGAATACTTTCGCAGAGAGAGCGTCAGCGGCACCAAAATAAACAGAGCAACGTCGTTGGTCAGGAACGTTGAGAGCAGTGCGGCAGCAGCCACCAGAAACAGCGCCAACTGGCGCTGGTGGCGAAAGCCCTGCACCAGACGACGCCCGAGCACATCAAAATAACCGCTGGCCTCAATGCCTTTGGTCAGCATCAGCAAGCCGCTCAGCGTGATAATGGTGGGCCAGTCTACGGCACCAGGCAGTTCTGCCAGGCGGAAAGGCACAAAACAGGCCAGCAGCAGCCCCAGAACCACCAACAGATGCAAAAAACGATCGTGCAAAAAAGGTCTGAGCAGAGAAGTCATGCTGGCGCGCCCTGTGATATCCCCTTTATCCCTGACGCTGCATCAGCATACGCCCGACCGTCCCTGGATGGGGTAAGGTTCTTCAGGGCTGTCGCAGGCAACGCCAGTGATGGGGGAAGAAGGTGATTAACGACTTTCGCTAAATTTTTTAAAGATGGCCAGCGTTTCATCGCTGACGTGATGCTCAATCCCTTCCGCATCGCGGCGTGCGGTATCCGGGCTGATACCCAGTGCCAGCAGGAAGGTTTCAACAATATGGTGACGCTCGCGGCTCTCTTCAGCCAGTTTTTCCCCTTCCGGTGTCAGGAAAACGCCCCGGTAAGGTACCTGTTCAACCAGCCCGCCTGTGGCGAGACGTTTAAGCATTTTTGCCACCGTTGGCTGCGACACGCCCAGGCGAGCAGCCATATCCACCTGGCGGGCTTCACCAAACTCACGGATCAGGTCAGAAATCAGCTCTACATAGTCATCGATTAATTCACGACGGTGCGCTTCACGTACCTGACGGAAACCCTCGACATGCTCTTCAATATCTTTCAGTGGCGCGGGCACTGCCACTTTTGCGCGACGACTCATTCAGCTTCCTCTTCTTATCAACCGCTGCATTATAGCAGGCAGCGGTCTGTTGTGTGCCACATTGTAAACGAACCGCAGGCAAGCACAAAATTTAGCGTATTAGCTATGGCTATAGGGTATAGCCTGTGCTATACCTGATGATAATTCGCGCATATCCTGATTGACCGGAGGGACATCAGATGAAAACACCACTGCTATTAAAACTCTTTTGCCGTTCGCCGTTTACACTCCGACTGATGCTGCTGGAAATGCTGGTGAATTCGAAGCCTGCCCGTCAGGCTTCTTAACCACTCAGCCCTTGTTCCGACTATTTTGTTTGTCACTTCACAGAACTTATTGATGATGCTGGTTGCCTTTCGGCAAAACAGCGATTATCGTGCCAGCCTTTCGTAAAGAATGCAGGCCGATCGGGCTCCACCCCACCCCTTCCCCCATGATCTTACGAGTTGTATCAGGCAGTTTGCCACTTCAGCGTCGAACTGAATGGTCGCTATAGCTTTCCCTAATAAGAACCAATAATGAATCTGACATTAATTAAAACTGCTACAGCAGGCCGTTATCGTGCCTGGGTTAGCCCGTACGTTGGGCTGTATTTACTTTTATCCGTTCTGATTAATCTGGCATTCGGTTACCCGTTAAGCGGTTTATACAGTCTGGCCTTTACGGCACTGCTGGTGCTGCTGGCGGCGGTTGCCCCGAAGACACAGAAAACGCTGATTGCCGTCGGTGTACTGATGGCCGGGTTCTATTACCCTTTTGGTCAGGTTTATGGCCCACCCAATTTTAATACCCTGCTGGCACTGCACGCGACCAATGTGGAAGAAGCCAGTGAAATAATGCTGATCTTCCCACTGCATGATTATTTTATTGGCATGGCCATTCTGGCCGCCGGGCTGCTGGCGCTCAGGCGTAAACCACTGGAAAAACAGCGCTGGTGGCACGCGGAAAGTGCCTGCCTCGCTTTCGTACTGGTGGCGTGGGTGACACAGCCAGTGATGAATCAGCTGACGGGCGGGGTGTTTAATCTGAAGGATACCGGTTTCCCACTGGTGCGCTTTGTGAAAGATACGCTGGAGAGTAAGTTTTCTGTCGATAAAGAGATCGACCGGATGAACCAGCTGGCCACGCTGAAAGACGACTGGCATGTGTTAAGCGTCAAACCCCAGCAGCAGATTTATGTGGTGGTCATTGGGGAAAGCGCGCGTCGTGATGCGCTGGGTGCCTTTGGCGGGCACTGGGATAATACGCCTTTTGCCAGCCAGCTTAACGGCCAGTTTTTCACCCGCTATACCTCGGCGGCCTCTTCCACTCAGAAATCGCTGGGCTTGACGCTTAATCAGGTGGTGGACGGTAACCCTGAATACCAGAACAATATCATTACTCTCGCTAACCGCGCTGGTTTTGATACCTGGTGGATGTCGAACCAGGGCCAGATTGGTCAATATGATACGCCGATTGCCAGCATTGCTCAGCGAGCCAAAAATGTGCATTTCCTTAAAAGCGGCGACTTTGAAGCGGATAAAAACACGCGGGATGAAGACCTGCTGAGTTTTACGCCAGGTGCACTGGCACGTCCGGTCGATCGTCCTCGCTTACTGGTGTATCACCTTGTCGGCTCGCATCCGAAGGCCTGTGATCGCACGCGTGGTCGCTTTGTCGAACGTCTGCATTCGCTGGAAACCTCATGTTATCTGTACAGCATGACGCAGACCGATGGTTTCCTGCAGCAGCTCTGGGAGCAGTTACACAGCAGCGGCCTGACTTTTTCGATGATCTATTTTTCCGATCACGGCCTGGCATTGAAAGAGAAAGGGACGCGTAACGAGTATCTGACTCACGATGATAAATATCGTCAGAACTTTGAGGTGCCGATGTTTATCAGCTCAAGTAACGACAGTCGTCATCAGATGATTACTACGCCGCGCTCAGCCAATGATTTCCTGATGCTGTTCTCACAGTGGACGGGGATTGAGACGAGGGAAATTACATCACGCTATCGCTTTGTATCCGCAGAGAAAGCGCCACCGATTGAAGTGACTAACTTTGCACTGAAGCGCCTGCCGTTTAATCAACTGCCGCAGGATCATTTTGCTAAATAGGACATTCACATAAAAAAAATCCGCCCCGAGGGGCGGATTCTTCAACGTCAGTCCGGTAATCCGGACTTGCGGTTAGCAACTTAGAAGCTGTAACCTACGCCAGCAGTCCAGGTGCCAACGTCAACGCTGCGGATACGGCTCTGCTCGTAACCCACGTCCAGAGCGATGTCCTGGATTGGGTTGAACTGCAGGCCAGCACCGTAGGAGAAGCCTACGTCGCTTGAATCATATTTTTCACGGTTTGGTTCGTTGTACTGGTATTTGCCGTAGCCGATACCCACAACACCGTAGATGCTTGCCCAATCGTTCAGACGGTAAGCTGGACCACCAGTGATGCCATAGTACTGGCCCTTGATGTAGTCGCCTGCATCGGTACGGTCTTTCTCAGTGTAAGTGAAAGAGCCAATCCAACCCAGTGCATCGCTGCCGTTCTCGTAGCGGTATTTCAGGTTGAAGCCGTTAGCTTTGTTAGCTACGCCCTGGTAATCACTCTGAGCGTAACCAGCGGAAACGGTGCTCTGCGCCATTGCTGAACCAGCAGATACTGCCAGTACGCAAGCTAATGCTGAAAGACATGCAATTTTTTTCATAACCACCTCAAATGTGAAAGTACTTCTCTCCTGACAACGCTGGAAATATAACAAAAATCAGCGAGAAACTCTGCCCTGATTTTGTTGTCTAACAGAATGTTTGGTGTAACAGAAAGTTAATGATGCTTTCTATGTCATTCTTTTTTCTTATGATTATTGCCATTTTCATTCTATTTTTATCGACTGTAAAAAAAGCTTCATTGAGATAAATCCTAATCAAATCTGACAGTTCTTTACTGAACTGGCCCTGTTTTCTGACAAAATTTCTGTTTTTTTCACTTATTTTTTTCCCCTCACTGGGTTTAACAGCGCCTTCCAGTACACTGTCACAGCGCGTTTATCTTCGAAACGGATCAATTAAGGCTGGAATACAGGATGTCTTCACACGTAAAAAATGCTGTCTGGTTACCCGTGCTGGTGCTGCTGATTGCCATGACGTCAATTCAGGGTGGTGCTGCGCTGGCCAAAACACTGTTTCCTACCGTCGGTGCACCAGGCATTACCGCCCTGCGTCTTGGCCTGGGTACGGTTATTCTCTGCGTGATCTTCAAACCCTGGCGGTTGCGTTTCAACCGTCAGCAGATCTTGCCACTGGTGATCTACGGTCTGGCGCTGGGCGGAATGAACTATTCCTTCTATTTATCGATACGCACTGTACCGCTGGGTATTGCCGTGGCACTGGAGTTTACCGGCCCACTGGTGCTGGCGCTCGCAGGATCACGACGACCCCTGGATTTTCTCTGGGTCGGGCTGGCCGTACTGGGGCTGTTCTTCCTGCTGCCGATCGGGCATAGCATTGATAGCATAGACCCGCTTGGTGCGATATATGCGCTGACCGCTGGCGCCCTATGGGCAGTGTATATTCTGGCGGGCAAACGTGCGGGTAGCCAGCACGGCCCGGCCACCGTCGCGGCAGGCTCCCTGATTGGCGCGTTGGTGTTTGTACCTCTGGGCCTGGCGTATGCCAACCCCGGGATCTGGACCTTATCACTGATCCCCATTGGCCTGGCGATTGCGGTGCTCTCCAGTGCTCTGCCCTACTCACTGGAAATGGTCGCACTGACACGTCTGCCTGCACGGACTTTTGGTACGTTAATGAGCCTGGAACCGGCAATGGCGGCTATCTCTGGCATGCTGTTCCTGGGTGAAGTACTGACGCTGGTGCAGTGGCTGGCACTGCTGGCGATTATTACCGCCTCGGCGGGTTCAACCCTGACGATGCGCCCGGCAAAGCAGGACATTGACCCGGTGGGAGAATTAAGAGAATAAACGGCACCCTGCCTGCGGGAAATGTATCTCCCGCAGGTGATGACATCCTCCATGCTTAATTCCACAGCGCGAATTGTGACAAATTGGTTAATTACCTCATCAGAAACATCCAGTTATAATTTTAATAAAAATGAATCACTTAATGCAAAATTAAAAAAATTATCCTTTAAAAACAGAAAGATAGAATAATAAAATAAACAAAAATCATTCGCATCATTATTTAACCTCACCCTTCTCTGTCTTTATTCTGTCAACAGGCCGGCACTATTCAATCAATAGGCACTAACTTTCCAACAAAATTAAAAACCAGTGCTATACTTAATCCCGTATTCAATTAGGACAACCTGACTATCAAGAGGATATTAATGATGAGTACCGCTAAACTGGTTAAAGCAAAATCTTCTGATCTGATTTACACCCGTAACGACGTGGCCGATGACGAGAAAAAAGCCACCATTGAGGTGCTTAATCGTCTGGTTATTGAATTTATCGATCTGTCGCTGATCACCAAGCAGGCGCACTGGAACATGCGCGGAGCAAACTTTATTGGCGTCCACGAGATGCTTGATGGCTTCCGCACTGCGATCACCGACCACCAGGATACCATTGCAGAACGCGTTGTGCAGCTGGGTGGCGTGGCACTGGGCACCACGCAGATCGTTGCCGACAAAACACCGTTGAAAAGCTACCCGCTGAATATTCACAGCGTGCAGGATCACCTGAAAGCGCTGGCCGATCGTTATGGCATCGTTGCTAATGACGTGCGTAAAGCTATCAGTGAAGTCTCGGATGAAGACTCTGCCGACATCTTCACCGCCGCATCACGCGATCTGGATAAATTCCTGTGGTTTATCGAATCTAACATCGAATAATCGCACTGACGATTCCGCTCAGCTCCTGGCAGATGGTGATCCATCTGCCTTTTTTTTGCCAAAATGTTGCTAAAGTAAGAACTCTGTGACATTAAATTAATCCCCCCCGACACTATCTGTTGTTTTTATCCCGTAATTTGCTAAAACTGCTGATGCACCACCATAGACACAGCGCACCATAATGGGGCACCAAAATTGTGCACCACCCTGAACCCTGTCAATGAGCTTAAGAAAAATCGCATTTAACTTGCTGTTTTTCATTGTTTTTGCAAAACTGGCACGATTCTTTCATAGGGCTGCGGGCATTTAATCGGGAAAGACCTTTCCCGAGAAGCGATAAGGATAAAATGATGAAGTCAATTTTTAAGGTTTCTCTTGCAGCGCTGACGCTGGCGTTTGCGATGTCTTCCACGGCTGCTGACAAAAAACTGGTTGTTGCTACCGATACCGCTTTCGTGCCTTTTGAATTCAAACAGGGTGATAAATATGTCGGTTTCGACATCGACCTGTGGGATGCGATTGCCAAACAACTGAACATGGAATACACCCTGAAGCCAATGGACTTCAGCGGCATCATTCCTGCGCTGCAAACCCGTAACGTTGACCTGGCTCTGGCCGGTATCACCATTACTGAAGAGCGCCAAAAAGCGATCGACTTCTCTGACGGCTATTACAAAAGCGGCCTGTTAGTGATGGTGAAAGCGGGTAACGATGCCATCAAAGGCATCAATGACCTGAATGGCAAAGTGGTTGCAGTGAAGAGCGGCACCGGATCGGTTGACTACGCTAAACAGCACATCAAATTTAAAGATCTGCGTCAGTTCCCGAACATCGACAATGCCTATATGGAACTGGGTACCAACCGTGCTGACGCGGTCCTGCACGACACACCAAACATTCTTTACTTCATCCACACCGCAGGCAAAGGCCAGTTCAAAGCTGTAGGTGAGTCAATTGAAGCACAGCAGTACGGTATCGCCTTCCCGAAAGGCAGTGATGAGCTGCGTGGGAAAGTGAACGGCGCACTGAAAACACTGCGTGAGAACGGCACCTACAATACGTTGTACAAAAAATGGTTCGGCAGCGAACCTAAATAATAAGAAAATATCGGTAACGCCTTAAATGCAGGAGCGTGTTGCTCCTGCGTTTTTTCCACATCAACACACTGTTTTAGATCCGGAGAATAAACATGCAGTTTGACTGGAGCGCCATCTGGCCTGCTATTCCAATCCTGCTTGAAGGTGCCAAAATGACCCTGTGGATTTCGGTCCTCGGTCTGCTTGGCGGTGTGATCATCGGTCTGGCCGCAGGTTTCGCCCGCGCCTACGGTGGCTGGCTTTCACGCAACATCGCGCTGGTTTTCATTGAACTGATCCGTGGCACCCCTATCGTGGTGCAGGTGATGTTTATCTATTTCGCACTGCCAATGGCACTGCCCGATTTCAGAATCGACCCGTTCACTGCTGCGGTGGTGACCATCATGATCAACTCAGGTGCCTACATCGCTGAGATTACGCGTGGTGCTGTGCTGTCGATTAACCGTGGCTTCCGTGAAGCCGGCCTGGCGCTGGGCCTCTCCAGCCGTGAAACGCTGCGCTACGTGATTATGCCGCTGGCGCTGCGCCGTATGCTGCCACCGCTGGGTAACCAGTGGATCGTCAGCATCAAAGACACCTCACTGTTTATCGTGATTGGTGTGGCAGAACTGACCCGCCAGGGACAGGAAATTATTGCAGGTAACTTCCGCGCACTGGAAATCTGGAGCGCCGTTGCGGTTATCTATCTGATTATTACGCTGGTGCTGAGTTTCGTTCTGCGTCGCCTTGAGAGAAGGATGAAAATCCTGTGATTGAATTTAAAAATGTTTCCAAGCACTTCGGTGCTACTCAGGTCCTGCATGACATCGATCTGAAAATAAACCAGGGCGAAGTGGTGGTGATTATCGGCCCATCGGGTTCCGGTAAATCCACACTGCTGCGCTGCATCAACAAACTGGAAGAGATCACCAGCGGTGATTTGATTGTTGATGGCAAAAAGGTCAACGACCCGAAAGTGGACGATCGTCTGATCCGCCAGGAAGCGGGCATGGTATTCCAGCAGTTCCATCTGTTCCCACAGATGAGTGCGCTGGACAACGTTGCCTTCGGTCCTATCCGCGTACGCGGTGCGAAGAAAGCCGATGCTCAGCGTCTGGCGAAGGAACTGCTGGGTAAAGTCGGCCTGGCTGAACGTGCTAACCACTTCCCTTCCGAGCTGTCCGGTGGCCAGCAGCAGCGCGTGGCGATTGCCCGTGCGCTAGCCGTGAAGCCGAAAATGATGCTGTTCGATGAACCCACCTCTGCGCTTGACCCGGAACTGCGTCACGAAGTGTTAAAAGTAATGCAGGACCTGGCTGAAGAAGGCATGACCATGGTCATCGTGACCCACGAAGTGGGCTTTGCGCAGAAAGTGGCATCGCGCCTGATCTTTATCGATAAAGGCCGTATTGCGGAAGACGGTAACCCTGACGAGTTGATCTCCAACCCGCCAAGCGCCCGTCTGCGTGAGTTCTTACAGCACGTGTCGTAATCCCTTCAGGGGCGAACCTGCGTTCGCCCCTGCTTTTCGTCTTTGTCTCAAAACCTCTCCTTTCTCTTTCACACCGTCTTGACGGTCTATACTTTTCTGCCGATCGCCACTACAGGAGAAGAGGATTCGCGCACACGAACAGGGTGTTTGACGCCCGCTTAAACGAAACGGGCCGACTCACACAGCGGCAAGGTTAAAGATTAAGGTTGCGCGTTCTCTGCGGCTGTTCCATAAAACTCCACGCAATAAAGCGGCTCTGCTTCTGTCCCTGCGCCATTTCAACGGTACGCATGGCAGCAACATCCGCCTCTTCCAGCGTACGCCACAGCTCCGGCAGATGCTCTTTGCGTGATACCAGCGTGGTGAACCACACGCACTGACGGCCGAAGCTGGCGCTCTCTTCAATCATGCGCTTGATAAACGCCACTTCGCCGCCTTCACACCAGAGTTCGTCCTGCTGCCCGCCGAAGTTCAACGGAGAGTGGCGATCCAGCCCCAGGTTGCGCAGCTTGCGCTGGCTGCCCTGGTGGGCATCGGCTGCGGATGCGTGGAACGGTGGGTTACACAGTACGGCCTGATACAGCTCACTTTTGTGAATCACACCTTTAAAAATCGCGTTAGTGTCTTTCTGACGGCGCAGACGAACGGCACGGTTCAGGCCCGGATTCGCCGCGATAATCGCATTGGCGGAGGCCATCGCCTGCTCGTTGACTTCACTGCCGGTAAAGCGCCACTGGTATTCGCTGTGGCCAATCAACGGATAAATCAGGTTTGCACCGCAGCCGACGTCCAGCACGTTAATGTCACGCGGCACCACGCGGCGGTTATCTTCCGCCAACAGGTCAGCCAGATGATGAATATAATCGGCACGTCCCGGCACTGGCGGGCAAAGGAAACCTTCCGGGATATCCCAGTGAGCGATCTGATAAAAATGGCTCAGCAGGGCCTGATTCAGCGCCTTAACTGCATCGGGATTGCCGAAGTCCACGGACTCGCTGCCCCAGTTATTGACCGCGACAAAAGGTGCCAGGGAGGGATGGCTGGCAATCAGCGCGGCAAAATCGTAGCGACCGCGATGACGGTTACGGGGGTGAAGCACATTTTTTTCAACAGGGGTTTTCATCAGTCATTCTCTTATCAGCAGACGCGTAAGATACCTGCTGCGCTATTAATGGTAAACCACTGGCAGATAATTCACGCGTTGTGCCTGCGGGTGGGGAGCGCCTGCTGAGAGAAAAAGGGCCTGACGGCCCTGATTTTTGTGCTGACTATTTCGCCATCGCTTTCATCGCTTCGAGATCGGCTAATGACGTAAATTCGCAGCTTAGCAGTGTCTTACCCGGGATCCCCTGCGCTTCACGTGCCGTGATCGCCACGCGTCCCATCTCCGGTGAAGGCTGGTCGGCATCGGCTAATACGCGAATGTAGCTTTTGGTCGCCACGATCATCGGGTTTTTGGGCTCAGGCGTTAACTGATAAGTTTTCGCCAGCTCATCGGCTTTATTGCCTTCGACCAGCACGCCGTAGGTGGTACCTGCCAGCACAAAGGCTTTGGTGCTGTAACCATCTTTGACCACAGCTTCAGTCAGCGGGTAAACCGCCATTGCACCCACCAGCTGATATTTGGACACTTTTTCTGCTTCATTGTAGAGCGCGCTGGCAGCCTTGGTGGTGTAGGCTGGTTTGCATAATGCGGCATCAAAAAATGCGCTATTATCCGCCGCTGTAGCCGCTGTAGCCGAAAACAGTACCGCGGCAGCAATCAGAAGAGGGGTTGCAGTAAAACGCGAGGCATTTGAATACATGTAAAGCTCCTTAAAATTAAGTTCCTTAAAAAATATAAGGGCATATCTTCTTAGATAGCGCCCCTAATATATTGCATGTTTCAAATGATTTCCCAACTGAATGCATTTGACTTAAGTCATTAATATTTATCTTTATTATTATAGGAGTTCCCTTTGCGTACGCGTCATTCGTATCAACCTAAACAAGGCCACGGCCTGCCGCACGATCCACTCAATGCGATCATTGGTCCGCGCCCGATTGGCTGGATCAGTTCACAGAATGTGGCCGGGCAGCGTAATCTCGCACCCTATAGCTTCTTTAACTGCTTTAATTACCGCCCTCCAGTGATTGGGTTCGCCAGCAGCGGCTGGAAAGACAGCGTGGCGAACATCGTTGAAACCGGAGAATTTGTCTGGAACCTGGCGACACGTTCGCTGGCCGTTCCGATGAATGAAAGCTCGGCCTCTCTTGCCCACGGCGAGGATGAGTTTGCTTATGCGGGGCTGACTGCCCTGCCGGCCAGCCTGGTAAACGTCAGTATGGTGGCCGAAAGCCCGGTCAATTTTGAGTGCCGACTCTCACAGTGCATTCAGTTGCAAACCGCCGATGGCGAGCAGATCCCGACCTGGCTGGTATTGGGCGAAGTGGTGGCGATCCATATTGATCAGGATCTGCTGGTTGACGGGATCTATCAGACGGCAAAAGCAGAACCGATCCTGCGTGCAGGCGGCCCCTCCGCCTATTACGGCATCAGTGAAGCGCTTAAGTTTGATATGGTCAGGCCGGATGCCCGGGGTTAAATACAAGTCGGGCATGCCCGGCAGGTGCAATGGAATAAACGTCAGATAGCAGACCATTCAGTGAGGCAGGCATGACAAACGCCGACATGCCGTCCGCAGGCTTTTTTGCTATGATGCGAATTCTAAAAACATTAGTCATGGAGTGATTATGAAACGCATCGCCATCGATATGGATGAAGTCATCGCTGATTTTCATACTAAGATATTAGCCACCTGGAACGCCCATTTTTCACAGCAGCTGATGCCGGATGAGCTGAACCTGTTTAATCTGCATCAGGACGATCAAGATAAACTGGTGGAAATCTTTGAGCTGGTCGGCGACCCCACCTTCTTTGCCGACCTGGGCGTGATCGCCGACAGTCAGCGGGTGATCGCCCGGCTGAGCGAGCATTACGAGATTTTTATTACCACCGCTGCGATGGAAGTGCCGACATCGTTCAACGCTAAATTCCAGTGGCTGAAACAACACTTCCCGGCCATCAAACCCAGCAATATCGTGTTCTGCGGCAACAAAAGCATTATCAATGCCGACTATATGATCGATGATAACGTGATTAACTTCGCGAATTTCTGCGGGGAAGGCATTCTCTATTCGGCGCCGCATAACCGTCATGTGACGGGCTACCGACGCGTGGAAAACTGGCAGGACATTGAAACCCTGTTGTTGTAAGACAGAAACGTTGTTGTAAGACATAAAAATTGTTGTAAGGCAGATAAAATCAGGGCGCAACACCGTTGCGCCCGAAAGATCAACGCGATTTTCCGTAGTGCAGCAGCGTCTCGATCAGCTGCTTAAGCAGCGGCTGAAGCCTGCTGGCTTTATCTTCTCTCCAGCCAAAGGGCGGCTGCTCATCCATATAATGACACTGCGCCAGTTCCAGCTGCACCGCATGCTGGTTCTCCTGCGGTTTACCGTAAGCGCGGGTAATATAGCCGCCTTTAAAGCGCCCATTCAGCACCCAGCTAAATTGAGACTGGGCATCACAGCAGGCAGCGAGCTGTTGCGCCAGTTCCGGGTGGCAACTGGCACCATCGTTGGTTCCCAGATTCAAATCCGGTAATTTGCCATCAAATAAACGTGGGATAACTGACGCTATCGAATGGGCGTCAAATAACAGCGCATAACCAAATTGATGCCTGATCCGCGCCAGCTCCTGCTCGATTTTGTCATGATATGGCTGCCAGATATGCTGCAGATAACCTTCACGCTGTGCCGGTATCGGTGTTTTTCCCGGGGCAAACGTTGGAGAGCCGTCAAACAGGGTTTCCGGATAAAGCCCGGTGGTCGCCGTGGTGTACAGTGCCTGGTTATCCGGCGGACGATTGAGGTCGATAACAAAGCGTGAATAGTTGCCCACCAGCACGCTGACGCCCATTGCCCGGGCAAAGTCGTACAGTTGAGGGATATGCCAGTCGGTATCGGGCAGCCCGCGTGCGGCATCACTTAAGCCGGATTCCACTTCAGGCGTGAGCTGCGTGCCCGCATGGGGAATACTGAGCAGCAGCGGAAGCGTACCGGCGCTGAATTGATAAGCGTTCATCGTTCTTCTCCACGAAAGATGACCCGGCAGGGTAACTGCCCGCCAAGCCAGTAAACCAGTTCAGCCGGGCGCGCCAGCGGCCAGTGGACGAAATCGGCCAACTTACCCACCTCCAGCGAACCCAGTCGATCGGCCAGACCCAATGCACGCGCACCGTTCAGCGTCACTCCTGCCAGCGCCTCTTCCGGCGTCATACCAAACAGCGTGCAGCCCATATTCAGCATCAGACGCAGTGACAAAGCCGGGGACGTTCCCGGATTGGCGTCGCTGGCCAGCGCCATCGGCACCTGATAACGGCGGAACAACTCAACAGGCGGGCGCTGTGTTTCACGCAACAGATAAAAAGCACCGGGCAGCAGTACGGCAACGGTGCCATGTTGCGCCATCGCAGCAACGTCAGTTTCAGTGGCATATTCCACATGGTCCGCCGACAGCGCATTAAATTCTGCCGCAAGCGCACTGCCACCCAGCGGTGACAGCTGTTCTGCGTGCAGCTTCACTGGCAATCCGAGCCGCTGCGCCGCGGTAAAGACCCGCCGTACCTGATCGGGGGAAAAGGCCAGGTGCTCGCAGAAGGCATCCACCGCATCGGCCAGACCTTCTGCCGCCACCTGAGGCAACAGCCGATCACAAATGACGTCAACCCAGGCATCGGGCTGCTGCTGATACTCCGGCGGCACCGCATGTGCCGCCAGGCAGGTTGCCTGGATCTGTGCAGGTACCTGCTGCGCCAGTTGACGAATGGCCTGCAGCATCCGCAGCTCGCTGGCAATTTCCAGCCCGTAACCGGATTTAATCTCAACGGTGGTGACACCCTCGGCCAGCAAATGATCGAGGCGCTTGCGGGCACTGGCCACTAACTGCGCCTGGGAAGCGCTGCGGGTTGCGCGCACGGTAGACAAAATGCCCCCGCCCTGGGCCGCAATCTCGCTGTAACTGACCCCGTTCAGACGTTGTTCAAACTCATGGCTGCGATCGCCCCCAAACACCAGATGCGTATGACAGTCCACCAGACCGGGCGTGATGATCCCCCCGCCGAGATCGGTGCGCTGACTGGCCGCAATATGCGCACTGTGTGTATAAGGCCCCAGCCAGACAATCTCTTCCCCGCTGACGGCAATGGCGCCTTGCTCAATGATGCTGTAACGCCCATCCTGCATGGTGACAATATCGGCCCCATACCAAAGATGGTCGCAGCTGAGTTGCTGGTTCATCCGCTCTCCCATGTTATGCACTTTACTGTTGAATCATAAGTATGTATATGTATATACAACCTCATTGCACAGGAAGCAACCATGACACGCTTTTTTGCGCCCCGCGCCCTGCTGGCCGATGGCTGGCAGCGCAATGTCCTGATTGATGTCGATGCACAGGGCATGATCACCGCCACTGCTGCCAACAGCACGCCCGAGGGAGCACAGCGGCTTAATGGCGTCGTGCTGCCTGCGATGGCCAACCTGCACTCACACGCTTTCCAGCGGGCGATGGCCGGGCTGGCCGAAGTGGCGGGTGACCCGCAGGACAGCTTCTGGACCTGGCGCGACCTGATGTATCGCATGGTGCAGCGTCTGTCGCCGCAGCAGGTCGGTGCCATCGCCACACATCTGTATGTTGATATGCTGAAAGGCGGCTATACCCAGGTGGCCGAGTTCCACTATCTGCACCATCAGCCCGATGGCCAGCCCTATCCTGACGATGCGATGCTGCGCCAGTTGATGCACGCCGCCGACCGCAGCGGCATTGGTCAGACACTGTTACCCGTGTTGTACAGTTATGCCGGATTTGGCAGCCAGCCCGCACAGCCGGGGCAGAAACGGTTTATTCAGGATACCAACACCTATCTGGCTCAGCAGCAGCGCCTGCACCAGCTGATTGCCGGGCAGCCGTTGTACAACCAGGGGCTGTGCTTCCATTCTCTGCGTGCGGTGAACGAACAGCAGATGCGCGAGGTGTTGGAAAGCAGTCCCGCCGATCTTCCGGTGCATATTCATATTGCGGAGCAGGAAAAAGAAGTCAACGACTCGCTGGCCTGGAGCGGTGAACGCCCGGTGAGCTGGCTGCTGGATCGCTTTGCCGTGGATTCACGCTGGTGTCTGATTCACGCCACGCATCTGGACGAACAGGAGATCCGCCGCCTTGCCGCCAGCCAGGCCGTTGCCGGTCTGTGCCCGACCACCGAGGCTAATCTGGGGGACGGGATTTTCCCGGCCACCGACTACGTGGCTCAGGGCGGTCGCTGGGGGATTGGCTCTGACAGCCATGTTTCGCTGGATGTGGTGGAAGAGTTGCGCTGGCTGGAATATGCCCAGCGACTGCGCGACCGCCGCCGCAACCGTATTGTGACCGCGCAGGAACCGTCAGTGGGTGACGTGCTGTATCAGCAAGCGCTGGCAGGTGGTGCTCAGGCATGCGGCGTGAAGATCGGCAGCCTGCAGCCCGGCTACCGCGCTGACTGGCTGGTGCTGGCCGGGGATGCCCTGCTGGACAGCACCCCGGATACCTCACTGCTGAACCGCTGGCTGTTTGCCGGCCACCGTAGCCAGATTCAGGATGTGTTTGTCGCCGGACAGCAGCGCATCCGTGACGGACAGCATGCACAACAGACCGCAATTAATGCCGATCTGCGTGATGCCCTGGAGGCATTACAGTGATCCATCTGTATGAGAGCAACCGCCTGCCCGCCAGCCGCTGGCGTAATGGCGGTGGTGAAACGCGGGAAATTGTCAGCTATCCACCCGGTGCAGCGGATTTTGACTGGCGCATTAGCATTGCCACCATTGCCGCTGACGGTGATTTTTCACTGTTCCCCGGCATCGATCGCATTATTACGCTGCTCAGCGGGGATGTGGCGCTCTATCGTCATGACCAGCTTTATCAGCCGTTGAGCCTGCATCAGCCGTTCGCCTTTCGTGGCGAAGAAGCCATCAGCGCCCGGCTCTCCGGCAAAATCAGTACAGACTTTAATATCATGGCACGGCGCAGTGCTTTTCTGCCGGAGGCGGGGATTGCCACCACGCGCTTTGCACCTGCGGCGATTGAGGCGGGCGTGGTGTATGTGATTTCAGGTCAGTGGCAGCATCAGCAAACGCTGCTAAAAGCGGGCCAGGGCGCATGGTGGGAGAACAATGCCGGGGCGTTTATCCCGGTGTCAGAAGATGCGCAGTTGCTCTGGGGCACACTTCACTTAAAACGTCCGAATAACTGATAGCGTGAACCAGGATAGAGCAGGCGCGCGTAAGTCACAATCTTGCCCTCGCTCCAGGTCTGGCGGCGGATCAACAGGCAGGGTTCCGTAGCCTCGATTGCCAGATGACGGCACTGCTGTGCATCCGGCAATACCGCTTCCACAATATGCTCACCTGCTGTCAGCGGTGCCACATGCATCAGATAGGTATAAGGCGTCTGATGCTCATAGTCCTGTTGCAGATAATCCGGTGCCATTTGCGGATTCACCAGGCGATCTTCCAGCTGTACGGGTTGCTCGTTTTCGTAATGCACCATCAGCGAGTGGAACAGTGACTGACCGGTGGCTAATCCCAGAACAGCCGCTTGTTCCGGGTCGGCTTTACATTCGCGCAGCGTGAGGATTTTGCTGCTGTGCCGATGACCACGCTGGGCGATCTCTTCTGCGATATTGTGCACTTCCAGCATTGCCGTATAGCCCTTTACTTCGGCCACAAAGGTGCCCACCCCCTGCATACGGATCAGATACCCTTCGCTGGTGAGTTCGCGCAGCGCGCGGTTGATGGTCATACGGCTGACGCCGAGTTCATTGACCAGCTCGCTTTCTGACGGCACGCGCTGGTTGGCTTTCCACACCCCTTCACGGATCTGGCTGATAATCGCCTGCTTAACACGCAGGTAAATCGGAGCAGGCTGATCGCTCATGGCTGCGGAGAGTTGTGAAATGGCAGTCTGCACGACCATAGCGGATTCCTTAATTATCTGATAACGGAAGTTTACGGGCTAAAACCTGATATGTATAGACATCCGGACCGCACCTGAATAAAGCATGATGCCCTGATGCAGTGCAAACCCGAAAGCCTGCTGTGCGCGGGCTGCTGGAAAAATCCCCGGTTAAACACACATTTTCTCCGAAATCGTTTTTGTGACGCAGCTGGCACAACTCTTGCTGGTTGTATAGACAAGACTATACACATGTGTTTCACTCATTAACGTCTTCCTAACAAAACACAGCAACCTTAGTTGTCTATACAGGAGTATACCATGTCACTGACTACGCATCATTGCCTGCTGACGCCGGGCAAGGTGGACCTGGCCACCCTTAAAAGGATCTATCGCGGGGGTGTCACACTGGCGCTGGACGAAACGTCACGCAGCCGTATTCAGCAGGCGAGTGCCACGGTGGCCGCGATCGTCAAAGAAGGCAAAGTGACCTACGGCATCAACACCGGTTTTGGCAAACTGGCGCAAACCACCATTCCAACGGAGCGCCTGGCCGAGCTGCAACGTAACCTTGTTCTGTCACACAGCGTCGGGCTGGGTGATCTGCTGCCAGATGATGTTGTGCGCGTGATTATGGCGACCAAAGTCATCAGTCTGGCACGCGGTCATTCAGGAATACGCATTGAACTTGTCGACGCACTGCTCGCCCTGTTTAACGCAGGCATCATGCCTTGCATCCCGGAGAAAGGCTCCGTTGGCGCCTCCGGCGATTTGGCCCCGCTGGCACATCTGTCGCTGATGCTGCTGGGTGAAGGTGACGTCCGCGTACAGGGCAAACTGATACCTGCCACTGAAGGGCTGGCGATCGCCGGGCTGAAGCCCTTTGTGCTGGGACCCAAAGAGGGCCTGGCGCTACTCAACGGTACCCAGGTGTCGACGGCGCTGGCACTGCGCGGACTGTTCGAGGGGGAGAATGTGTTTGCCGCCGGGTTGGTGGCGGGCGCTCTGTCGCTGGAAGCCATTAAAGGCTCGATCAAACCTTTCGATCACCGTATTCATGAAGCGCGTGGTCAGCAGGGTCAGATTGACGTGGCCGCTGCGGTGTCAGCGCTTCTGGAAGGCAGTGAAATCCTCACTTCGCATGCCAACTGTGGCCGCGTGCAGGACCCCTACTCCATTCGCTGTGTCCCACAGGTGATGGGCGCCTGCCTCGATAACCTCAATCATGCGGCGAAAGTGTTACAGATTGAAGCTAATGCCGCCTCCGATAACCCGCTGGTGTTTACCGACACCGGCGAAGTGATTTCCGGCGGTAACTTCCACGCCGAGCCGGTGGCGTTTGCCGCCGATATCATCGCACTGGCCGTTGCCGAAATCGGTGCCATCTCTGAGCGTCGCCTGGCGCTGCTGCTGGATACCGGCCTTTCCGGTCTGCCGCCGTTCCTGGTGAACGATGGTGGGGTGAACTCCGGCTTTATGATCGCTCAGGTGACCGCCGCTGCGCTGGCCTCTGAAAACAAATCGCTGGCCCATCCGGGCAGCGTCGACAGCCTGCCCACCTCCGCAAACCAGGAAGATCACGTTTCCATGGCAACCTACGCCGCCCGTCGTCTGGGCGCGATGTGTTTTAACACCGCTGCCGTGGTCGGCATCGAAGCGATGGCCGCTGCGCAGGGTATTGATTTTATCCGCCCGCTGCACAGCTCCCCTCAGCTGGAAAACGTGCTCGCCGCCATCCGCGAACGCGTGCCTTACCTGGAAAAAGACCGCCTGATGGCACCGGATATCGAGCAGATGCGTCTGTGGGCTGGCGCGGATCGCTGGCCGGATATGATCGCCGCCCTGCAACCCTCACGCGCGCGCTAAGCCCATATTGAGAAGGAATACACCATGACTGAATCTGTAAAAAATGCCGTCGCCCGTACCATACGCGCCCCGCACGGCAGTGAACTGCACTGTGCTAACTGGCTGATTGAAGCTGCTTATCGCATGATCCAGAACAACCTTGACCCGGATGTTGCTGAGCGCCCGGAAGACCTGGTGGTTTATGGCGGCATTGGCAAAGCAGCACGGAACTGGGAGTGCTTTGAGCAGATCCTGCGATCGCTGAAAGCGCTGAAACCGGAAGAGACGCTGCTGGTGCAGTCCGGCAAACCGGTGGGCGTATTCCGCACCCATGCCGATGCGCCACGCGTGCTGATTGCCAACTCTAACCTTGTGCCGCACTGGGCCACCTGGGACCACTTCCATGAGCTGGATAAAGCCGGGCTGATGATGTACGGCCAGATGACTGCCGGCTCCTGGATCTACATCGGTGCGCAGGGCATTGTGCAGGGGACGTTTGAAACCTTCGTGGAGGCCGGGCGCCAGCATTATCAGGGCGATCTTGCCGGTAAATGGATCCTGACCGCCGGGCTAGGCGGGATGGGCGGCGCACAGCCTCTGGCGGGCGTGCTGGCCGGTGCCTCCGTGCTGGCGATAGAGTGCCAGGAGTCCCGTATTGATTTCCGTCTGCGCACCCGTTATCTGGATTACAAAGCCTTTAGCATCAATGAAGCCCTGGAAATTATCGACCGGGCAAACAAAGAGAAACGCGCGATTTCTGTCGGCCTGCTGGGTAACGCGGCCGAAATCCTGCCAGAGCTGGTGAAACGTGCGAAAGCCGGCGGCATGAAGCCGGATATCGTCACCGATCAAACCTCTGCCCACGACCCGATCAACGGCTACCTGCCTGCGGGCTGGGATCTGGCGCGTTGGGAATCCACCCGCAAGACCGATGCAAAAGCCGTAGAAAAAGCCGCCCGTGCCTCAATGGCAGTCCATGTTCAGGCGATGCTCGACTTCTGCCATATGGGCATTCCGACGGTGGATTACGGCAATAATATTCGACAGGTTGCCCTGGACGAAGGGGTGAAAAATGCCTTTGATTTCCCAGGCTTTGTTCCTGCTTATATTCGCCCCCTGTTCTGTGAAGGCAAAGGTCCCTTCCGCTGGGTCGCCCTGTCCGGTGACCCGGAAGATATCTACAAGACCGATGCCAAACTGAAAGAGCTGTTCCCGGATCACAGCAACCTGCATCGCTGGCTGGATATGGCGCAGGAGCGCATCGCTTTCCAGGGTCTGCCTGCCCGCATCTGCTGGCTGGGGTTGGGTGAGCGTCATCTTGCCGGGCTGGCCTTCAACGAAATGGTGCGCAACGGTGAGCTAAAAGCACCGGTGGTTATCGGTCGTGACCACCTTGACTGCGGTTCGGTGGCTTCCCCTAACCGTGAAACCGAAGCGATGATGGATGGATCGGATGCCGTGTCGGACTGGCCGCTGCTGAACGCCCTGCTGAACACCGCTGGCGGGGCCACCTGGGTCAGTCTGCATCATGGCGGTGGCGTCGGGATGGGCTTCTCACAGCATGCTGGCGTGGTGATTGTTGCAGACGGCACCCCGGAAGCTGATGTGCGCCTCGGGCGCGTACTGTGGAACGACCCGGCTACCGGCGTGATGCGCCATGCGGATGCGGGTTACGAAACAGCCAAAGCCTGTGCCCGCAAGCACGAGCTAAATCTTCCCATGATCAAATAACCCCACACGGGCCTGCTCTCAGGCCCGTTTTTCTCTGCACCTGCCCCTTTCCTTATCCGTTTTATGCTAACTTATTTTGTGCCCGCTACTGGATAGCAAAGCCCCTGACAGGAGAAGTAATCTATGGTCATTCCCGTTTCGCTGATTGATGAAGCCACTGGCTGGCGCAGGGCATTTCATGCCCGCCCGGAGCTTGGCTATCAGGAGCATCATACGTCGCAAGCGGTGGCGGAACAGCTTACAGCGATGGGGCTTCAGGTGCATCGTGGCCTGGCGGGGACGGGCGTCGTCGGGACGTTGGAAAACGGCCCCGGCCCGACCATTGGTCTGCGCGCTGATATGGACGCACTGCCGATGACCGAACTGGGAAACCCGCCGCACCGCTCCACGCAGCCGGGCGTGATGCATGCCTGTGGCCACGATGGCCACACGGCAATACTGCTGGCAACGGCCAGACACCTCAGCACCACCCGATGTTTTAGCGGCACCGTTCACTTTGTCTTTCAGCCTGCGGAAGAAAACCTCGGCGGTGCACGCCGCATGGTTGAAGACGGCTTGTTTACCCTGTTCCCGATGGATGCCATTTACGGTATGCACAACTGGCCGGGCCTGCCTGCGGGCCATGTGGCGGTCAATGAAGGAGCGATGATGGCCTCGCTGGATTCGTTCGAAATCACGCTGAACGGACGCAGCTGTCATGCCGCCATGCCGGAAAACGGCGCAGACCCGATTGTCGCTGCTGCCCAACTGATTCTGGCGCTGCAAACCATCCCTGCACGTCGCCTGTCGCCGCTGGCCTCGGCGGTCGTCAGCATTACGCAGATTAACGGTGGCGAAGCGATCAACGTCATCCCGGAGACGGTGGTGCTGCGCGGCACGCTGCGCTGCCTGCAGGCGGATGTCCGTGTACGGGTACGCCAGATGATTGATGAGTTTGTCACCACCTTCACTCGCCCGCTGGGCATCGAAGGCAGCATTGTTTATCAGACGGATTATCCGGTCACGGCGAATAATCCACAGGAAGCCGCGAAGGTGCGTGACTGTGCGCTGACGTTACTTCCCGCAGAGCAGGTGCACTGGAATGTTAACCCATCGATGGCATCGGAAGATTTTGCCTGCATGCTGGAAGCCTGTCCCGGTGCCTATTTCTGGCTGGGGGCCGACGGTGAAACCCCTTCTGCACCGCTGCATAATGCTCGCTATGATTTTAACGATACGCTGATCGGCCCAGGTATTGCGCTGTGGACCGCCCTGGTCGGGCAGTTATTGCCCCGTTAGAACCGCGTATTCAACACCGGGCGAGGCATGCCTCGCCCCTACAGCGATTCCAGATAAAAGGGCTTTCGGATCCGGTCCATCCGTTCCAGATAAGGGGGATCTCGTCGGGGTCGGGCCGTTATTGCCTCGTTAAATCCGGCATTCAACACCGGGCGAGGCATGCCTCGCCCCTACAGCGGTTAACGATGATGAGGGATTGGTAGGGGTCGGGCATGCCCGACCCGAATGCGGCGCGGGTGTTAATAGCCCGCCGAATCGATCTGCGCTAACGCGCCATCCAGATCAATCGCCCGCCCGGTAGCGAGGTAACAACAGGCAATCTGCAAACGCAGCGACTGGGGCACCGGCACTTGGCGATCCAGGCAACGACGGATCCATGCGGCCGTGGTGGCCGCATCTTTAGCTGAAGGCAGATGGTCAGCGCTCAGCACAACTTCTTCCTGCCGGGACAACAGCGCACGCGTGTCTTCTCCAGCAATCAGCGTTATCGACGGGCACCGCTGCGGGCTGGCGTACACTTCCCCTTCCGTACCGTTCAGCAACAAACCCCGCCCGCCAACGGCGCTGAAAAATGTTGCCACGCGCGGGATATACTCCGGATGCGAAACGCTGGCCAACCGCAGCGCCGCATCGGCGGCAAACGGCGTTGCCAGCTTGGCCAGCGTATGCGCACTGTTACGCACCCCCATACGCCAGCGCAACGCCAGCTGCTGCTCCATGGGCTGGCAAAGCGTGCCAATAGTGATAAACACCAGCTCACCGGCATCCAGCTTCGCCTGTGCTTCTTCCAGGGTGGAAACAGCGGGTATATCCAGCGCTGCAAAGACCGCCTCGCTGGTGATGCGGGTCGGATCGTCGCTAACGCCGTGAACCAGCACCGGGAAGCCCAGACGCGACAGCAGCAGCGCCAGCAGCGGCGTCAGGTTTCCCTGACGGCGTGCCCCGTTGTAACTCGGGATCACGATGGGCATCGGTCGCTGTGCAGGCGGTATCAGGCGCGGCATCTGCTGCTGCATCGCCTGGTAGAAGCCCAGCATCTCCCCTTCGCCTTCGCCTTTAATACGCAGGGCAATCAGCAGAGCACCCAGTTCAAGATCCGGTACCTCGCCGTTCAGTATCCGGCGATAAAGCTCGCACGCGGTATCCGCATCAATATCGCGGGCATGATTCTTACCGCGTCCGACCTCTTTGATGATTTTTTTATAGTCCATGCTCATGTTTTTGCTCAGTAAAAAGGGTTAACGACGACGGCGCGGCGCGGGTTTCTTCTTCGCGGCCGGGGTTACGGCTTTTGGCAGTTCACCTTCCGGCATCGGAGGCTGCGCGATGGGGAACACCGGCAGCGCCCCCAGCAGGCGTGCACCATAGCTTTTGCTGATCAAGCGCCGATCGTAAATCACAATCTCGCCAAAGCAATCATGGCTGCGGATCAACCTCCCGACCTGCTGGATGAGGTTAAACGAGGCGCTGGGCAGGCTTTGCACTTCAAACGGATAGCGCTTGAGGCTTTTTAGCCACTCTCCCTCTGTCAAAATAACCGGACTGTCTATCGGGGGGAAAGCGATTTTATGAATATGGACCTGAGAAAGCAGGTCACCTTTCAGATCCAGCCCCTCCGCAAAGGACTGTAATCCCACCAGAACGCTGGTTTCCCCCTGCTCTACGCGTTTACGGTGCAGCGCCACCAGCGCCGGGCGTGGCTTATCGCCCTGCACCAGCATCATCAGGCGCAACTCGGGCAGGTAAGCGAGGAATTGATGCATGGCGCGACCACTGGCGAACAGCACCAGGATACCTTTATGGGCCGCCAGCTTAATTTGATGACGAAAGAAGTGCGCCATTTCCGCCAGATGCATCACTTCGTTCGCCAGCATCGGCTCGTACTTCATCTGCGGGATAATCAGCTGCCCCTGAGCCACATGATTAAACGGCGAATCGAGGGCGACAAAGCGGTCTCCGACTTTCTCACTCAAGCCGGACATCTCCTGCAGACGCTGGAAACTGTTTAACGAGCGCAGCGTCGCCGAGGTCACCACCACATGCGGGATCTTGCGCCACAGCAACTTTTCCAGCTGTTCACTGACGCGTATCCCGGCGCAGTGAAACATCAGATGCGCGCTACCGTCGCGGATTTCCCGTGTGACCCATTTCGACACCGGGGCGCCGGATGCCTGCTCCATTGCCGCCAGTCGCCACAGCTTGCTGCTGGCTTCAAACCAGCCCAGCGCACGGTTCATCTGGATCAGCGTACGGTGCAGGCGCACTACGTCAAACTGGCCGGTTTTCTCGCTGAGGTCATTCATCATCCCTTCCGCCAACCCACGCAGCGCATCGCTGAGTTTGAAAAGGCGGGCGCAGATTGTCAGGATCTCTTCGGGCAGCAGCCCCATCTCAAAGCGATATTCGCCCTCCTGCCCTTCCGGCGGCAGATACAGGCCTAAGATTTGCGACAGCATCTGTAACTGCTCACGCACCTCTTCGCAGTGGGCTTTGAGCTTGTCCGGGTGGCTAAGGGACGGCGGGCGTTTCGGACGAAACTGCGCCAGGCACTGCTCCACCAGGCGGCAGAACAGATCCAGTTGTAACACGGTCCAGCCTGGGGTGATTTCGCCGCTCATCTCCAGCGCATCGCGTGCCACATCCGGTAAATGGTGGCCTTCATCCAGCACCAGAAGCAGGTTTTTCGGCGGTGGCAGCACGGATTCTGTTTCCAGTGCGGCCATCACCAGGGCGTGATTCGCCACCACCACGTCCGCATCTTCGATTTCACGCCGCGCCACATAAAACGGGCATTCACGGAACCAGTTGCAGTTACTGCCGAGGCAGTTGGCTTTATCGGTGCTCAGGCGTTGCCAGAGGGAGTCTTCAATATTTTCCGCACAGTGATCGCGCAGTCCATCCCACTGATAGCGCTTGAGGGATTTTTCCAGTTCAGTGCAGATGACCCGCTCATCTTTGCTGGCGGTCATATCGTCATCGAGGAACAGCAGCAGATCGCCCTGATTTTCTTCATCTGTTGCCAGCGCCGACAGATTGCGCGGACACACGTAACGACCACGACCAAACGCCGCAGTGAACTTCAGATCGGGAATAATTTTCTTCAGCAGGGGCAGATCCTTACTGAAAATCTGATCCTGTAAGGCCACGTTAGCGGTGCTGACCACCAGCGGTTTTTCCTCAGCGCGGCTGACAGCAATACCGGGGATCAGGTAGGAGAGGGTTTTCCCCACCCCGGTCGGCGCTTCAATTGCCAGATGACGACCGTCGTCCCCCGCCAGCGTTTTCGCGACCTCGGCAATCATCTGCCGCTGCGGCGCACGCGGAATAAAATCGGGAACTTGCTGTTGCAGGGCTTTATACCACCCGGCAATTTGCGTTTTTAACGCGACAGTTAACGCCATGACAATCACTTCCAGCTAAACAAGGCTGTATTTTTACACAGTATTGCGGCGGCGTCAGCCTGCAAACGTTAATCTCCTGCGGCGGCTTGCAGTTTCAGCAGGTCACGCAGGGCACGGATCGGAACTTCCCGGCTGCGGCCACGACGAAAAATCAGGGAAAATGCTGCACGATAGTTGAACTGTTCCGGTGACAGACGCCGCAACCGGCCCTCAGCCACCCATGACCGCGCGCAGTGCTCCGGCAGGTAACCAATATACTTACCAGAAAGGATAAGAATCAGCTGCGCTTCGATGCTTTCCACAGAGGCGCTACTGTCTTTAAAGCCGCGCCGCGCCAGCTCGCTCTGATTCCAGTAGCTGCGAGTCACGAAGCCCACATTTTGCAGGTCATCCAGGGTGTGGCGGGCAAACAGCGAATGGCTGTCGCTACAGTAAAGCCAGTGCTGTTCATGGTGCAGCGGCACTGTCACCAGATTATTCACGTTCACCGGGAAATGCCCGATGGCCAGGTCAAGGCGGTTATCCAGCACCTGCTGCTGCAACTCATTCGGGTCACGTACCGCCAGGCTGAGGTAGATCGCCGGAAAGCGGTCACTGAACTGACGCAGGGTATCGGCCAGATGCAGTCGGTCATCCGTGGCGATGGAGTCCACGACGCCAAGTGAAAACACGCCACCCTGCTCATTCTTCAGCCCGTCCACCTGGCGGTCAAAGTCCTGCAAGGTATCCAGCAATTGCAGGCTGTATTGCAGATACTGTTCGCCTTTTTCTGTCAGTGAAAATCCTGCCCGCCCGCGTCGGCACAGCACGAAACCCAGCTGTTGCTCCAGCTCACTCATATAGGCGCTGATCGCAGGCGTGGTCATATTCAGCTCCTGCTGGGCGCGGGAGTAGCCCTGGCAGCGCGCCACACAGACAAACACACTCAATAGTTTCAGATTGGGTAAACGGTTGAGGCTCACTTTCGTTCCACTGATTAAACGATCGATAGTTAAGTAAATCATGAAGTGAATAGTGGATACGAGTGATTTTCCTGCGGAGGGTTCCGTCAGATGATAGCCATAACTTTCCCCCTTTTTTTCTGAAGGATAACCATGTCACACCAACATCTGATTTTCCCGGCGCGCGTACTGCGTGGCGCGGGAGTCATCAACCAGATCGGCACCCTCAGCCGTGAACTGGGCCAGCGTGTGCTGCTGATTGGCGGCCACCAGGCGCTGGCGGCGGTCAAAGACCGGGTGGCGCAACAGCTGACGGCAGCAGGTTGTCTGCTGGTGGGCAGCGAATGGTTTGGCGGCGAAACCTCATTACGCCAGATTGCCCGCCTGGGCGCGCTGGCGCAGGAATATCAGGCCGACGTGATTATTGCAGCGGGGGGAGGTAAATCGCTGGATACCTGCAAGGCGGTCGGTGCCGAGCAGAATATCCCGGTGATCACCCTGCCCACCATCGCCGCGACCTGTTCGGCGGTGACGCCGTTAACCATTCGCTATGACGATAACGGCAACTTTTTTGATATCTTCCCGCTGCCGCAGGCTCCGGCGGCGGTGATCATCGACAGCCAACTGCTGACCGAGGCACCGCTGCGCTGGCTGGCCGCAGGGCTGGGCGATACGCTGGCAAAATGGTATGAGTTTCGTGCGGTGAGCGAACGCCACCCGGCCGTGGATGCGAATGCGCTCTCCTCGCTGGCACACAGCCGTCTCTGCTATGACGTGATAGCAAAACACGGCCCGGCAGCCTGTGAAGCCGTGCGCCAGCGGCAGCCTGATCACGCTCTCGATCAGGCGCTGGATGCCATCTTCACCTTTGCCGGGCTGACTTCACTGATGAGCAACGGCGCCCATGCGGCGGCTTCCCATGCCATTTACGAAGGGTTCACTTTCGTCGACAAAACCCGCGAATTCGGCCACGGCCTGCTGGTCGGCTACGGCAATCTCTGCCTGCTGGCGCTGGAGCAGCGCGATGATGCAGAGCTGCTGGCAGAAATGCGCCTGGCGCGAGACTGTGGTGTACCGCTTAGTCTGGCAGAGATTGCCGAACTGAATGCGGACGAACTGGCGGTGATTGTGCGTGAATCGGTGCATGCACCGGATATGGAAAATATGCGCGAGACGGTGACAGAAAGTGCGCTGTATCAGGCGATGGCGCGCGTGGACGCGCTGGCCGCCCGCGTTTAGCCCCGTCTCCCCCGGAAAGTGATCCGGGGGAGCGCGCCCGACCGCTTACCCAATCGGATCGATCGCCTTATACATGATCGTGGTGGCATCTATCACGCCAGCGGTCGATCGGGCATAGCCCGGGATCTGCCCGGCCACCTTCCAGCCCAGCGAGAGGTAAAGCGGTTCAGCCGCATCCCCGCTGCGCGTGTCCAGCACCAGCAGACTGCGCCCGAGTTCACGTCCCCGGGCTTCTGCCTGCTGCATCAGTTCACGGGCAATCCCGCAGCGGCGTGCATCCGGATGCACCAACAGTTTGATCACTTCGGCACGATGCACGCCGTTCGCGGGCATAGCCAGCACCAGCATTACCGTCCCGACAATTCGCCCGTCGCGCTTCGCCACCAGCAGCTGTTTATCCCCGCAGGCCAGGCTGAGAACGGCATCCTGCCAGAAATGGTGCAGCCTCTGCGCATCACGATCGATAAAGCCAATACTGGCACCCTGCGCCACGCAGCCATCCAGCACCTCACACAATGCAGGCAGCGCCTGCTGCGCCTGACCGGCATCCAGCCATTGATAATCAATATTGTTCATGGACGGGCCACCACCAGTGCATAGCGTGCACCGCCCGCTTCAGGTGCATGAAAGCGGGTGCGGCCAAACAGATGAAAACGCAGGCAGTCCCCCTGCTCCAGCCGCCAGAAACGCTCATCCATTTGAAATTCCAGTACGCCATCCAGGATCCAGATATGTTGCTCAAGCCCGGCAATCGGCGGAATGTCGTAGTCAATACGTGCCCCTCCCGCCAGCCGGGCTTCCACAAGCTCCGCATGAAACGCCTGCGCAGGCGGGGAGAGCGATCGGCGCTGGTAGCCATTTTCTACATCGTGCCAGACGCTTTGCTGCTCAGGCCGTAAAAGTTGTACAGCTTCCTGTTCCACTTCGCTTAACAAACGTGACATCGTTAATCCGTAGGCATTACACAGTCGGTTAAGCAAAGAGGCTGTCGGGCTGGTCTCAGCCCGCTCGATACGGGATAGCGAAGCGCGGCTAATCCCGGTAAGCTCGGCAAGTGTCTCCAGCGACCAGCCCTTTTCCACACGCAGGTCGGCCAGACGTTGTGCCAGCCGCTGTTCCGTTGGGGTTTGTTCCATCTTGGTTTCTCATATTTGGGAATTAATCTCTAATATGAGATATAGCCGTTTATTTTCATCATTTCAACTTGTACAACAAATAATACTTTGTACAACCTGATAATATTGGTTAGGCTGATAAAAAGTCTGACAGCAAGTCAAGAGGTAATACATGGCACTGTACAGCATCGGTGACGTCGCAGAACGCTGCGGCATTAATCCGGTCACGCTGCGCGCCTGGCAACGTCGTTATGGTCTGCTGAAACCACAGCGCACCGAAGGGGGTCATCGTCTGTTTGATGAAGACGATATTGCGCGCATTGAAGAGATTAAACGCTGGATTGAGAGCGGCGTGCCGGTCGGTAAGGTCAAAGCGCTGCTCGAAGGCGAAAACGTTAATATTGATGATGGGTGGCTTGCCCTTCAGGAAGAGATGCTGGCGGTTATTCGCCTCGTGCGTCCGTCAAAGCTACGCGTAAAAATCGCCTCAATGGGTAAAGAAAACCCGGCAGAAATGCTTATCGACCATGTTTTCATCCCCATCCGCCAGCGCCTTGGTTTAGATCAAAATACCGCCCGGGCCATGTGTAGTTTATTAGATGGTGCTTTAATTGATTACATAAGCTTCTGTTTAACGGGTTCACGCAAGAAAGCAGGCAAAGATGCACTGCTGATTGGCTGGGGCCTGACGGACCGACCCCGCCTGTGGCTGGAAGCCTGGCGACTCTCGCAGCAGGGCTGGCGCATTGACATCCTGGCCGAGCCGCTGGAGTCTCCCCGCCCCGAGCTTTTCCCCGGTCAGCATATTTTTGTTTATACCGGAAAAGCGTTAACCAAACGCCAGCAGGAACAGATGAGCCACTGGCAGGCGCAGGGGTTCTCGATTACCGCATACGGTCACTAAGGAATCAGGTATGACTCAGCAGGCCGCACTACAGCAGTTAGTGACATTTTACCAGACGCTGGACAGCGACAGGCTGACAATGCTGGCGCAGATTTACCATCCGGAGATCTGCCTGAGCGATCCGGTAGGTGAACACCAGGGCATTGCGGTGGTGGAGCAGTACTTTGCCAGCCTGCTGAAAAACATGCGTTACTGCCGCTTTGTGGTGACGCAGGTGCGCGAGTTTGATACCGACGCGCTGCTGCTGTGGCGCATGGAGTATGCCCACCCTGCCCTGCAACGGGGAGCTGACCAGACGCTGGAGGGCAGCAGCTACCTGCAATTTCGCGACAATAAAGTGGTCTTTCAGCGCGATTACTACGATATGGGCGCCATGCTCTACGAAAAGCTACCGTTGCTGGGCACGATCATCGGCCTGGTCAAAAAGAGGTTGCAACCATGAAACGTGTCCTGATCACTGGCGCCAGCTCCGGCATCGGCCTGCAATTAGCGCAGGATTATGCAACGGAAGGCTGGCATGTCACCGCCTGCGGGCGTAATCCGGAGCGACTGGACGCACTGCGCCAGCAGTTCCCGCTGATTGACATCTGCCTGTTTGATATCACTGACCTGGCTGAAACGCGCGCCGCTCTGGACGGCAAGCGGGCAGATCTGGCGATCCTCTGTGCAGGCACCTGTGAATATCTTGACCATGGCATTGTCGATGCCGAAAAAGTCCACCGCGTGATGCTGACGAACTTCAGTGGTCCGGTGAACTGCCTGGACAGCCTGCTCCCACAGATGCAGCCTGGCAGCCGCGTGGCGCTGGTCGGCTCTACCGCCAGCATGGTTCCCCTGCCGCGCGCCGAAGCGTACGGTGCCTCGAAAGCCGCGCTGGCCTATTTCGCCCGCAGCCTGGCGCAGGATGTCAAGCGTCAGCAGATTGGCATCACGCTGGTGCTGCCCGGCTTTGTCGACACGCCGCTGACACAGCGCAACGATTTTGCCATGCCGATGATTGTCGACGTGGTTCAGGCTTCGCGCTTTATCCGGCGCGGGCTGGCAAAAGGAAAGGCCGAAATCGCTTTCCCGGCGCTGTTTGCTTTTATTCTGCGGGTGACCTCACGGTTGCCCCAGGCCCTTCAGCGTCTGTTAACGCAAAAAATAGCGAGGTAATGCGTGCGCATTGCGATTATTGGCAGTGGAATTGCTGGCCTGAGCTGTGCGTGGAAATTAGCCCCACGCACCGAGGTTCATCTTTATGAAACCGGCAGTACACTCGGTGGCCATACCGCCACGGTGGACGTTGAGCTGGACGGTCAGCACTGGGCGATTGATACCGGATTCATTGTTTTTAACGATCGCACTTATCCGCGTTTTCAGGGATTCCTGGCCGAACTGGGGCTGGAAGGCAGGCCCACGGAAATGAGTTTTTCGGTGCGCAATTCCCGCACCGGGCTGGAGTATAACGGCCACACGCTCAGCAGCCTTTTCGCCCAGCGTAGCAACCTGTTAAAGCCCTCGTTTTATCGCTTCCTCGCAGAGATCGTGCGGTTTAATCGCTGTGGAAAGCAGTGGCTGGCGCAGCAGCAGGACCAGGGTTCACTGGATGAGTTTCTGACCGCGCAGGGCTTTAGTGAATTTTTTGCCCGGCACTATATTTTGCCGATGGGTGCCGCCATCTGGTCAGTCTCACTGAGTGAGATGCGCCGTATGCCGCTGACCCAGTTTCTGAACTTCTTCCATCATCACGGCCTGCTGGATTTAACCCAGCGACCACAATGGTACGTGGTGCCCGGCGGTTCACGGGAATATATCCGCCGCATGATGCAGCTTATCGGGCAGCAGATGCAGGTGTATCTCGATACCCCGGTCACCCGGATAACGCGTGACCCCGATGGCGTCACGCTGGAAAGCCCGCGAGGCGTTGAGCGCTATGACCAGGTGATTTTCGCCTGTCACAGCGATCAGGCATTGCAGCTGCTGGGCGATGCGTCGCCGCAGGAAAGTGAGATGTTGGCCGGGGTGCCCTATCGCGCCAATGAAGTGGTGCTGCATACCGATACCCGTTTGCTACCACAGAACCGCGCAGCCTGGGCGAGCTGGAACTACCGTCTGGATGATGAAGCAAACGACAGCGAACAGCAGGGTGCCAGCGTGACATACAATATGAATATCCTGCAGGGCATTCAGTCACCGCATACGTTCTGCGTCAGCCTCAACCCGACACAACCGATCGATCCGGCCCGCGTGTTACGCCGCTTTGAATACCATCATCCGCAGTTCGGACCACATGCTCTGTGCACACAAGAGCAGCGGCTGCTGCTGAACGGGAACAACCGCACCTGGTTCTGCGGTGCCTGGAGCTACAACGGTTTTCATGAAGATGGCATTCGCAGCGCGTTAGATGTGACGACGGCCATGGACCAGGCAGGTTTACTGTGAACAGCGTGCTGTACAGCGGCCATGTGCGCCATCGTCGCTTCACCCCGGTGGATCATCAGTTCAGCTACCGCATTTTTATGCCGCTGATTGATCTTGATGAACTGCCGTTACTGAAAAGCGTCGGCATCGGCCACCACAATCTGCGCGCTGCCAGCTTCAGTGAGGACGATTATCTTGGTGGCGGCAGCGGCATCAAAGAGCGTGCTCAGGCGCGCATTGCCGCCCTGACTGGGGAACATCTTACCGGACGTGTGATGCTGCTGACGCAGCTGCGTTACTTTGGCTGCTCATTCAATCCTGTCAACCTTTACTACCTGTACGATGCCGCCGACAGCCTGCGCTGGATGCTGGCCGAAGTGCGTAATACGCCGTGGAATGAGCGTCATACGTATGCGGTGAAACCTGACGGCAGCGAAACCACGCAGAAAGCGTTTCATGTTTCTCCGTTTAATCCCATGGAGATGGTTTACCACTGGCGGCTGTCCCCGCCGGGTAAATCACTGCTGGTGCATATTGAGAATCACCGTGAGGGGCGCGAGTTTGACGCCACCCTGCATTTACGACGTCAGCCGCTGACCCGGCAGACGCTGCGCCATTTTCTCTGGCGTTTTCCAATGATGACCGTTCGTACCGCGCTGGCGATTTACTGGCAGGCGTGGAAACTTTGGCGCAAAGGTGCGCCGGTGTATGACCACAGCAAGTCGGAGAAATAACCCATGACTGGCACTGATTTCAGCCTGGCACGCCGTGCAAAAACGGGTAAACGCTTCTCCGCATCACGCCGGGTGATTTTATCCCTGTTGCAGGGCATCAAAGGGGCGGGATTAACCCTGCATGACCCGCATCTCGGCACCTGCTTCTTCGGCGATGCGCAGGCTGCGCTTCAGGCCGAAGTGATGGTGCATCACTCACGAGCGTATCGCCGTATCCTGCTGGGCGGCAGCATTGCCGCTGCAGAAACCTATATGGATGGCGAATGGGAAACCCCGGACTTAACCGCCGTGATCCTGACGCTGGCACAAAATACCCGTGTCGCTGATAAACTGGAGGCCCGCCTCAGCTGGCTGACCGCACCGTTTAATCAGCTGCGTCATGCGTTGCGCCGCAACAATGTGCGCCAGGCAAAGCGCAATATCGCCGCCCATTACGACCTCGGCAACGACTTCTACACCACGTTTCTTGATGAGGCGATGCTCTATTCCAGCGCCTGGTTCCAGCAGCCGGAGATGACGCTGGAGCAGGCGCAGCAGGCCAAAATGAAACGCCTGTGCGTGAAGCTGGGGCTGACGCCGAATGATCATCTGCTGGAGATTGGCAGCGGCTGGGGCGCCATGGCTGAATTTGCCGCTCGCGAGTACGGCTGCCGGGTGACCACCACCACCATCTCGCGCGAACAGTATGTCTATTGCTGTCAGCGCATCGCCGCCGCCGGGCTGAGCGACCAGGTAACCGTGCTGTGTGAAGATTACCGTGATCTTAGCGGCCAGTACGACAAAATTGTCTCGATAGAGATGATAGAAGCGGTGGGTAAAGCCTATATTCCGCTGTTTATTCAGCGCTGCCAGCAGTTGCTGAAGCCGGGCGGCCGTCTGGCATTGCAGGCGATCACCATCAGTGAAGAACGTTTTGACAGCTATGCGCGCGGCGTCGATTTTATCCAGCGTTATATCTTCCCCGGCGGCTTTTTACCCTCCGTCAGCCTGTTGCAGAACACGCTGCAAGAAATCAGCGATTTCAGCGAAATTGACCAGCTGGAAATCGGCCCGGACTACGCGCAGACCTTGCAACTGTGGCGGCGGCGGTTTGACAACGCCTGGCCACAGCTGTCAAAAGGACGCTTTGATGAGCGCTTCCGCCGTATGTGGCTGTTTTATCTCTGCTATTGCGAGGCGGGTTTCCGCGCGCAGACCATTGGCACCGTCCAGCTCACACTGCAACGCGCATGAGCCGCCTGCGCTTCTGGTTGCTCACCCTCGGTTTTGATCTCTACTGGGGGCTGGCCGTGGCGCTGCGCGAGCGCATCGGGCTGCTGCTGTGCGCCGGGGCGCTGCTGGCCTGGCTGCTGAGCCCGCGCGTGATGAAGCTGCGCCTGCTGCTGGTCGCGCTGGCAGGTATCGCGCTCGACAGTCTGTGGCTGGGCGTCGATCTGTTCAGTTTTAGCGGCAGCCACGCGTTTCCCGTCTGGATGCTTGCACTGTGGCTGACGTTCGCCTGCTGGTGGGGGCTGATCCTCCATCGCTTTGCACCTGACTGGCGCTGGCTGATCGTGGCTGGCGCATTCGGCGGACCCTTTTCCTATTTCATTGGTGAGCGGCTCGGTGGCCTGCAATGGCATCAGTCACCCGCCATGGCGCTGGGTGCGCTGGCGATTGGCTGGGCGATCTGGCTACCGTTAGCCAGCAGACTCCTGCGGAGAAATTCATGAAAAAATGGCTGTTATTGCTGTTGTTGTTTTCATCGCTGAGCCAGGCCGCTGACTGGCTACGCTGGAAGAACGTGGGCAAAGCGACGCTGACCTGGGGGCCATTTACACTGTACGATTCCCAGCTCCTGACGCCCGGCGGACGCTGGCAACCCGAGCAGTGGCCGCTGGCACTGGTGATCACCTACCGCCGCGACATCAGCCGCCAGGAACTGCTGGATGCCACGCTGGAACAGTGGCAGGCACAGAATACCGGCAGCAGCGATCAGCGTCAGCAGTGGCTACAACAGCTGGCCACCGTCTGGCCGGACGTCAGCGATGGCACCCGCCTGGCATTTCAGGCGGATGCCCGCGGCGGACAGTTTTACTGGCAGGCCGCCGGAACGCAGGCGGCTATTAGCCCGATCGGCCCGCGCTTTGACGCTGCCTTTCGCGACGCTTTCCTCAATATCTGGCTATCGCCATCGTCGACTTACCCCGATATCCGTCGGGAACTGACCGGAGGTTAATCATGTGGAAATCCCTGTTACTGACGTTCAGCCTGCTGCTGGCAGGCTGTGGTGCCACGCTGGAAGACTATCAGCAGGCGCAACCGAAGATTGATATTTTCAGCTGGTTCAACGGTGAGTCCCGCGCCTGGGGCATGGTGCAGGATTACAGAGGGAAGCAGATCCGCCGTTTTGAAGTGGTTATCCGCGGCCAGGTGGTGGGCGAAACCCTGACGTTAAACGAGCAGTTCGTTTATGACGACGGCGAGAAGCAGACGCGGGTCTGGCATATCCGCCGCCTGGCCGACGGCAGCTACACCGGAACGGCCGGGGATATTATCGGCACGGCAACCGGCCATGCCAGCGGTAACGCGTTTAACTGGCGTTACACCATGACGGTCAAAACCGACGACAGCAGTTATAAACTGAACTTTGACGACTGGATTTATCAGCAGGATGCGCAGCATCTGATGAACGTCACCTCGATGAAAAAATTTGGTATTGAAGTGGCACGCGTCACGCTGTTCTTCTCAAAACAGCCCGATTCGGCACAATAAAACGCCGGCTTTGGCTTAATTCCCACGGGCGAAAGCGCTATACTTCGCCCCTGGTTAAGAAAATGGATGAAGTGATGAACTTACAAAAGATTGGTGTGATATTTATCTTCCTGCTGATGGCGCTCGGCGGGATTGGCGGCGTGATGCTGGCCGGATATACCTTCATCGTGCGTTCCTGATCGTGCGGCCCGGCGGCAGCCTGTTGCCGCCCCGCTCGCACCGTTGGTTGTAACTTATAACCAGACGGAATTTAACACGACAGGTCAGACAGTTATGCTCTGAGTTTACTCATCACAATAAAACTCAACATCATGACTGAAATCACTTCTTCGGCGCACGTCGCGCTGGCAGGGAACACGCCGACAGGCGAAGTCGTCACCCTCCGTCAGGCATCGGATGTCTCTCAGCTGGTCAACACCAGCAGTCACTCTGGCAACAATGCACGTATTGTTATCGGTATCGCCCTCGGCGGTGTCTTTCTTGACGCCTATGATTTGGGTGCACTGGCCTTTGGCATGAAAGATGTCACCCGCGAATTTGGCCTCTCCCCGGCTGGGGCAGGTATGATCGCCTCATCGATTACGCTGGGTGCCATCGTCGGCGCGCTGATTGGTGGCTACCTTACCGATAAAATTGGCCGCTACCGCGTCTTTATGGCGGATATGTTCTTCTTTGTTTTTGCAGCCCTCGCCTGTGCCTTTGCCCCCAATGAGTACGTTCTGGCCGGTGCGCGTTTCGTGATGGGCATGGGCATCGGTATTGATTTACCGGTAGCGATGGCTTTTCTTGCCGAGTTTTCCAAACTGCGGGGGCGCGGCAATAAAGCCGCCAGTATTGCCATGTGGTGCCCCACCTGGTACGCCGCGATCTCTATCTCTTATCTGCTGGTGTTGTTCTTCTGGTCAGTGCTGCCGGAAAGCCACAGCGACCTGATGTGGCGCATTATTCTTGGCTTCGGGGCCGTTCCGGCACTGATTATTATCGCCATTCGCAGTCGCTATATGAGCGAGTCTCCGGTCTGGGCCGCCAATCAGGGTGACCTGAAAGGGGCAGCGGCCATCCTGCGCAGCTCCTGGGGCATTAATGCACATGTCGCCGCAGATGCGGATCTCGCGCCAGTCAAAGCGGTACGCCGTGCCAGCTGGAGCAACTACGGCTCGCTGTTCAAAGGGGTTTACCTGAAGCGTACCGTGCTGGCGACCGTTACCTCGATTGTCTCCCCCTTCGCCTATAACGCGGTGGCGTTTGGCCTGCCGGTGATTATCTCCAGCTTCCTGGCACAATCGATGCTGAACACCATTCTGCTGTCGCTGGCGCTGAATCTGTTGTTTGCCTTTGTCGGGGGTACGCTGGCCGTACGGCTGGTGCCACGTTTTGGTGCCTGGAAAATGATGACACTCGGTTATACGTTCCAGATTGCGGCGCTGGTCGGTCTGGCACTGGTTGGACGCCCGGAAGACGGGCAACAGGCGGCGATCTCGATTGGCATGCTGGCCCTGTTCCTGCTGGGCCAGGGCTTCGGACCGGGCGCACATACCATGACTTACGCCTCACTCAGCTACCCGACGTCGCTGCGCGGCGTGGGCGTGGGCTTCAATCAGACAATGGTGCGCGCCAGTTCGACGGCTTCGCTGTTCCTGTTCCCGGTGCTGGCCGCCCTGCTGGGCACTAATGTGTTCTGGGTGATTGGGATGGCACCGATTATCGGCCTGATCGCCCTGCTGGCTATCCGCTGGGAACCCTCAGGTTATGATGTGGATTCCGAGGATTTTGCTTTCAGTCATCAGTAGAGGAGAAAGCGTGTGGCGAAATGATTCGTCACACGCTCCCGCATTGCACGCAAATTTCGATGAAATTTTAGACATACCGACAAATATTCGATATATTCAAAATATGCAATATATCCAGTCGGGGGTGTTCTATGTCAGCAAAATCTACACCAGCCATATCAGAAACCATCAGCCTGTTTAATGGTCAGCAGCTACGCAATATGGCTGCTGAAGAGAGTGCTGAATATCTGGTCATCAATGTTAATCAGCTAAAAGATGCCGCCCCTTCGCCTGCAGGCAATGGTGTCGCATTGCGCAAAAAACTGGAGAAGATGGTCAGTAATCCCCTTCTTGATCCCTCCCTGGCGCTGGCTTTTTTTGAAATTGCCCAGACACTGCTTAAACCTGCGCGCAAAAAAAAAACCGCTCACGCCGGGGGAAATAAATCAGAAAGTATTTTTGATGGCTATGAGCAGTACCATGCACGTAATCAACAGCGTCAGCACGATATCCGTGAATTCGTACTGAGCGAAGACCGATGGATCAGATCCGGCGAACTGTCTGACAAAGCCCATTTTACCAATGCTAACCGCAGTGCCGGGCCCAATGCCTGGAAACGTCGGGGTAAAACCTTTGCCATCAACGTTGAAGGCCAGGACCGCTACCCGGATTACGCGTTTGATGAAGCCTGGCAACCTCTGCCCGTGATCAAACAGGTGCTGGACATCTTCGATGGCACACGCACGCCCTGGTCGCTGGCCGCCTGGTTTGCTACTGGAAACAGTTGGCTGGGGGGACGCAGGCCAAAAGACCTGCTCACCAGCGATCCTCAGGCAGTCACCGATGCTGCGCTTCAGGCAAAATCCGGAGCACAGCATGGCTAAGGAGAGCAGTAACGGAAAAGGACTTTCGCCGTTTTTATGTCCTGTAGGTTCGGTTGCGATTAACCCTGTGTTACTACCTGCAGGTCATTTATTGTTTCGCGTTCATCGTCAGCAGTTTGCTGGCGACAGTTTTAACAATACATTGCAGGGTAACGCGCGCTTCAGCCCGATTTTCGACCAGCAGGGCAGACTCATTCCGACACTCTATGCCGGAGACGTCACCAGGGTGGCGCTGTGCGAAGTGATATTTCATGATATCGATATTTCGCAGTCGGCTATCGTCTATCAGGTTAAAGCGTTGGCTGCATTTCGTCATAGCCAACTGGTCACCACAGTCCCCATGCAGTTAGCCAGCCTCGACCTGGCTTCATTGGTAAAAATGCGCGCCAACAAAAAGCTCATTCACTCCGATGCCAGTGAATACAACATTACACGCCAGTGGGCTGAAGCAGTCCATCATCAATATCCGCACATTCAGGGTCTGACCTGGCCTTCACGTCAACACGAAGGCCAGGCATGGTTGTTTTTTGGCGACCGTATTAACGGAGAATTACAGATGCACCACCAGGGAACTCAGCTTCTCACTACCCCGCCGGTGGTTGGCGAGTTACTGGCGCTGGCTGACCGAATGGGGATCTATCTGGAAGAGTGATCTGACTGCTGCGCGGTAAAACGCGCAAATTCAGAAGGGATGCGGGAAAACGTCAGCAAAAACCACGGAGTGAAGCGTTCCGGGTGAGCGTGCATTTCTCGCTGGATATCGGCCAGGGAACAATAATGCCAGTCGTCGGCCTCTTCCGGATTAATATCAGGCTGCACATCGCTGATGGCAAAATAGACGTGGCCATATTCATGTTCGGTCAGGCCATTACTGAGCGGCAGATAATAACTGAGTTCAAACACCGGTTGCAGCGTCAGGCGCAGCCCCATCTCCTCGCGCAAGCGGCGTTCAGCGGCATCCTGAGTCGACTCCTGCGGATAAGGGTGCCCACAGGTGGTGTTGCTCCACAGCCCGCCACAGTGGTATTTACCACTGGCACGACGCTGTAACAGCAGCTGATGGTCGGTGTTGAACACGTAAACGGTGACCGCACGATGCAGCAGACCTTTTTCATGAACTTCCATTTTTTCCATCTTACCGGTAGGACGATCCTGGCTGTCGACCAGAATAACTTCAATTGCAGACATGCCGACTCCTCAGAAATGATACTGACTATTCTGGCATAAGAGGCATCTCATGGTCTGCATAAAATCGTGCTTTATGCGAGGCGGGCGTAAACCGAAAGTTTCCCGGCGTTGGCAGGCCGGGATCGCGAGAAATTACTCTTCTACATTCACCACCTGCTGACGGGCGCGAAAAATATGCCCGCCGCCGTACTGCAACAGACGCGCCACCAGATCCAGGCCACCGTTCTCTTCGGCCTGCGCGAATTCGCGCTCAAGCTGCGTGATCGGGGCCGCCCAGAGCAGATTGACCTTTTCGCCGTCACGTTTTGGTAGCGGGAACTGGCCGCTTTCACGCCCCAGGGCAGATGAGAGAATAAACCCTTCAAACCCCATCGGGGCCACTGAGGATTCGAGCGTATGCCCTTCCCCCAGCCAGCTGAGGCGAGACCATGGCATATGCGCAAATCCGGCTAACGCACTGGCCATTTGCACGGCATTTTCTTCCGTCATCACCTCGGCATCGATGGCCAGCGCCAGCTCCGTCCGACGATATTCCGGGGCGAGGTCATCAAACAGGAAATCCACCCACGGCATCGGGCGGATGCACATGCCAAGCGTCAGAAAGTACCAGCAGCCCTCATGGTAATGCTGGGAGATCGCCATCGGCGGCCAGTTGCCCTGATCAATAGAGTAATATTTCAGTGATTCACCGTACTGCGCTTCATAACATTGCAGCATCTCCTGCTGGAAGGGCTCCCACTGCTGGCCATCCTGCCACTCGCGAAAAAACTGCCGGTGCTGTTGTGCGGCGGCGTAGTTTTTGTTGGTCGACGCAGAACCCAGCGGCGCGGTCAGACGGTTCGCTTTAATGCAGCCCGCCGAAAAGCTCACCTGCTGATCCTGGTACAGGCTCCAGCCCGGGATCACGGCCAGAAGCTGCCCCTGGTACCACAGAGCAGCACCGTCATCTGACGGCTCCCAAATGATCTGTAGCCCGGCCGGGTCAAGCATCGGCTCGGCGGCCAGCGTACGGCAATACTCGGCACTGAGCAGCGGCGGTGTGCCCTGCTCCATCGCGGCAACATCATCCTGCAAGGGGGCAGGCAACAGGTTACGCAACCAGCAGCCGCGCACGGCAAACTGTTGACGAAATGCGTCTGTCGGCCAGATATAAAAATACGCGGTGCGCTCATCCTGTTCGACAATTGCGATGAGCGTCTGTTGCTGATTGGTGACTTCAGCAATCTGATAGGGCTGTGTCATAACGCCTCGACGGTGTGTGGCGGGTTCCATTCCCTTGAGAATAGGCCTGGGCAATAAGAAGAGAATGGCGCGTTACATCACGTTGGGGCAAGGGTAAAAGTCTCAAAATGCCTTTTGTTACTCCCCCATATGGGTGCTTTCACGCAATCGATAGAGATCGCGGGCCTTCTCTTTAATCACATTCAGCTTCGCTTCTGACGCCACCAGCCCCCAGATTGTTCCCTGCTGCTGCTGATAAAAGCGGTTCATTGCCTGCAAATAACTGTCACGGTAGCTGATCCACGCCCGCTGGGCATTTTTCAGCGCGGCCTGCGCCTCAGGTGACTGCCCTGCCAGCAATAGCCGGTACTGTTTATTCAGCTCACTATCCCAGGCTTTATTCGCCACCTCATAACACTGAAGATTCTCCAGCGTGCTGACCGCCTGCTGCTGGCAGTTTGCCAGGCGCGTATCCAGATCCTGACGTAATGTTTCTGCTGCACTGGCCGTGCCGCTGAGCAGCAGCACGCTGATGAGAATATTTTTCATGATGAGATCCTTGAACCGTGAAAGAGAATTAACGTCCGACCCGCGTCATGGCCCGTTGATACGCCCCGCGCGAGATCGCCCAGCGCAGCAGCCTGGCAATCACCTCAATACGCAGGCGAATAATGCGCCGCCGTAGCGGAGAAAAATGCAGTCCGAACGCCTGTTGTGCCCACTCCGGCAGCAGTTCAATGCCCGCCAGCAGCATGGCATTCATCGCCGGACGCGCCTGCCATGATGGCGCGGGCGCATTCAGCAGCAGGGATAACACTTCCTGTGTGCGTTCATCACAGCGTAACTGCGGCCGCATCGCCTCAAGATACGCAGCAACGCAGGCAACACTTTTCGGTACATCCTGCGCGCCCAGCGCTTCGGCCACTAACGCTGCCTCTGCATAATAACGATCCTGTTCAGCCAGACTGAGCTGCGGGTTTTTATAGCGCAAATGCGCCGCCAGGAAACTGCGGGTTTCCGCGACATGAACCCAGGTGAGCAGCGCCGGATCGCTGGCGGCATAAGGTTGCCCGTGCGCATCCACACCGCTGACGCGCAGATGAATGCGCTTCACCCGTTCAATCAGGGTGTGTGCATCGATGGTGTTACCAAAAGTGGTGACGGCGATGAACTGACTGGTGCGGCGTAACCGCCCCATCATGTCGTCGCGGAAAGTGGAGTGATCCCACACGCCAGCCAGCGCCAGCGGATGTTGCATCTGTAACAACAGCGCGGCGATCCCGCCACACAGCATGGAAGAAAAATCACCGTGCACCCGCCATATCACACTGTCCGGGCCGTACAGACCGGGGTCACCAGGTGGTTTTGACAGGTCAAACTCATTTAATGACAGGCCATTTAAGCGGAACACCTGCTGCTGAATTTTATCGCGAAAATTGACCATTACAGCGTCCAGTGAAACCGGGCGAGGCATGCCTCACCCCAATGGAAAATGAGGTGGGCATGCCCTGCCCGACCCGCTTTACAGGTAATCAAACTCCGCATCGACGGTGCGCGCGGAATCCAGCCCGATCATCACGCTGAATTTACCCGGCTCGGCCACCTGCTGCATTCTGGCATTCCAGAATTGCAACGCGCTGACGTCAATCGGGAAGGTGACGGTTTGTGATTCACCGGCCTTGAGCATGATGCGCTTAAAGCCTTTCAGCTCTTTCACCGGGCGGCTAATGCTGGCCACCTGATCGCGCAGATAAAGCTGGACCACGGTTGCACCATCGCGCTTACCGCTGTTGGTCACCGTGACGCTGGCGTTGACCGTGCCGTTACGTGGCATGGTCGTCGCAGACATCTTCACAGGCGACAGCGTGAACGAGGTATAGCTCAAACCGTAGCCAAACGGGAACAGCGGGCCATTCGCTTCATCAAAATAGTGTGAGGTGTATTTGTTCGGTTTTTCGAAGTTATACGGACGGCCACTGTTGAGATGGTTGTAATAGATCGGGATCTGGCCCACGGAGCGCGGGAAGGACATCGGCAATTTGCCAGACGGGTTGTAGTCGCCAAACAGCACATCGGCGATGGCGTTACCGCCTTCGGTGCCACTGTACCAGCTTTCCAGCATCGCATCGGCCTGCTGCGTTTCATGCACCAGCGTGAGCGCACGGGCATTCATCAGCACCAGCACCAGCGGTTTTCCGGTCGCTTTTAGCGCATCAATCAGTTTCAGCTGACTTTGTGGCAGCGTCAGGTCACTCCGGCTGGAGGCTTCATGCGCCATACCACGCGCCTCACCTATCGCCAGCACCACCACATCCGCTTTTTTAGCGGTGGCAACGGCTTCATCCAGCATCTGCTGCGGTGAACGCGTATCGACGGTCATCGCTTTTTCATACAGGTTGATAAAGTCCTGAATGCCTTTATCGTCGGTGACGTTCGCGCCTTTGGCGTACAGCAGCGTGGCTTTACCGGCCGTGGCGTTTTTCATCCCCTGCAACAGCGTGACGGACTGCGCTGCCACACCGGCGGCAGACCAGCTACCCATGATGTCGATCTGGCTGTCCGCCAGCGGGCCAATTAAAGCCACTGTGCCGGATTTTTTCAGCGGCAGCGTCTCCAGACGGTTTTTCAACAGCACCATGCTTTTGCGCGCCACATCGCGGGCTTCGGTGCGATGCAGACGGCTTTCCGCATTGGTGTCTTCCGGGTCGCTCCCCACCGGACCAAGATGGCTGTACGGGTCGTTAAACAGCCCCATATCGTATTTCACATTCAGCACATGGCGTGCCGCATCGTCGATCTCTTTCTCGCTCACTTCACCGCGTTTTACCAGGCCCGGCAGGTACTTGCTGTAATACTCATCGCTCATACTCATATCAATGCCGGACTTCAGCGCAATACGCACCGCGTCTTCCGGATCACGTGCCACGCCGTGTTTGATCAGCTCTTTAATGGCACCGTGATCGCTGATGGTGATGCCTTTAAACTTCCAGTCATCACGCAGCACCTCTTTCAACAGCCAGCTGTCGGCGCTGGCCGGTACGCCGTTCAGCGAGTTAAGCGCCACCATAACGCCGCCGCTGCCCGCATCTAACGCCGCTTTGTACGGCGGCAGATAGTCCTGGAACAGACGCTGCGAACTCATGTCTACGGTGTTGTAATCACGCCCGCCTTCCACCGCACCATAGGCGGCAAAGTGTTTGACGCTGGTCATGACAGAATAGCGATCCGCCGGGCTTTTGCCCTGCATCGCCTGCACCATCGTGCGGCCCATCACCGACGTCAGATAAGTATCTTCACCAAAGCCCTCTGAGCCACGTCCCCAGCGGGGTTCACGGGTCACATCCACCATGGGCGCCCAGGTCATATTCAGCCCGTCATCAGCGGCTTCATACGCCGCAATGCGGCCAACATTCGCTACGGCCTCGGTGTCCCAGCTCGCGGCCAGCGCCAGCGGGATCGGGAACTGGGTGCGTTGCCCATGGATCACATCATAAGCAAAGAACAGCGGGATCTTCAGGCGGCTGAGTTGCATCACCTGATCCTGCATCTGACGAATGTCATGCCGGGTGACGGTATTAAAGATCGCCCCCACCTGCCCCTGCTGGATCATATCGCGTATGGCGGATTTCGGATTTTCCGGCCCCACGCTGATCAACCGGAGCTGGCCGATCTTTTCATCCAGGGTCATTTTTGTCAGCAGGTCGGTAACGAATGCGTCACGCGCCTGCGGAGTCAGTTGATGTGGGCCGATCAAATCGTCGGCAAAAGCTGGCTGGATCGCCAGAGTAACGGCAAGGCTGACAGAACAAATCCATTTCATCAGATGATTTTCTCTCAAGTGACTGTGGCGTATCTATATTATTTTAGTGCAAGTAACAAGCGGGTGCAGTGTGTCATACCTTGAGAATAGCAGCTAGTTTTCAGGTGATGAATCACAGACGCCACAGGCCGGACTTTATTGCCACGCTGCGAGTGCTACAGTAGGACGGTGATACTGACAAGGATATGACATGCACACTTCCCAACACGCAGAACAAAAACTGATCGCTGAACTGGGCCGCATTGTGGGCCGCAACCATCTGTTAACGGAACCGGAAAAAACGGAACGCTATCGTAAAGGCTTCCGATCGGGCGAAGGCGATGCGCTGGCGGTGGTCTTCCCCGGCAATTTACTGGAGCAGTGGCGTATTTTGCAGGCCTGTGTTGCCGCCGACGTGATTATTCTGATGCAGGCAGCCAACACCGGGCTGACCGAAGGCTCAACGCCGAACGGCAAAGATTATCCGCGTGATATCGTGATTATCAGCACCCTGCGGATGGATAAAATCCAGTTGCTGGATGAGGGGAAGCAGGTGCTGGCGTTTCCCGGCAGCACGCTCTATCAGTTAGAAAAAGCCCTGAAACCGCTGGGACGTGAACCGCACTCGGTGATTGGTTCCTCCTGTATCGGCGCCTCGGTATTGGGCGGTATCTGCAATAACTCGGGTGGATCGCTGGTGAAACGCGGCCCGGCCTATACCGAGATGGCGCTGTATGCGCAGATTGATGCCAGCGGAAAATTGCAGCTGGTGAATCATCTTGGGATCAACCTCGGCGTCACACCGGAGCAGATTTTAGGCAAGCTGGATGACGACAGCTGGCAGCAGAGTGATGTGCTGCACGACCAGCGTCACGCCTCTGACCCGGATTACGCCGAACGGGTGCGCGACGTCGATGCTGACACGCCATCGCGTTTTAATGCCGATGAACGCCGGCTGTTTGAGGCCTCCGGCTGTGCCGGCAAACTGGCCCTGTTTGCCGTCCGCCTGGACACCTTTGCCAGCGAAAGCGCCCAGCAGGTGTTTTACATCGGCACCAATGACACGGCGGTTCTCGACCAGCTGCGCCGCCATATGCTGGCCAGCTTCGATAATCTGCCCGTGGCCGGGGAATATATGCACCGCGATATTTTTGATATGGCGGAAACCTACGGCAAAGACACCTTTGTGATGATCGATAAGCTCGGCACCGACAAAATGCCGCTGTTCTTCACGCTCAAGGGACGCGCAGATGCCCTGCTCGCCCGGATCAAATGGCTGAAGCCCCACTTCAGCGACCGTCTGTTGCAGAAAATAGCCGCGTTGCTGCCGTCACATCTGCCACCGCGCATGAAGCAGTATCGCGATCGTTTTGAACACCATCTGATGCTGAAGATGTCCGGCGACGGGGTGGCGGAAGCGCGCGCTTATTTAAACGACTTTTTCAGCAGCGCCGAAGGGGAGTTCTTCGCGTGCGAAGGAAAAGAGGGAGCACACGCTTTCCTGCATCGCTTTGCCGCGGCGGGCGCGGCCGTGCGTTATCACGCGGTACACCATGAGGAAGTGGAGGATATCCTGGCGCTGGATATTGCCCTGCGCCGTAACGATCGTGACTGGTTTGAGCAACTCCCGCCGGAGCTCGACGATGCGCTGACCCACCGTCTTTATTACGGCCATTTCCTCTGTCATGTGTTCCATCAGGATTACATCGTGAAAAAAGGGGTGGATGTGCACGCGCTCAAGGAGAAGATGCTGGACATCCTGCACGCGCGTGGCGCGGAGTACCCGGCAGAGCATAACGTCGGGCATCTGTACAAAGCCAAACCGCAGCTGAAGGCGTTCTATCAGCAGCTCGACCCGACCAACAGCTTTAATCCGGGGATTGGTAAAACCACGCGGGCGAAGCACTGGGGCGAATGCGAATGCGATAAATCACAGGGGGACCGGCACGCCTGACCCTTGAGACGGTCGAGGCATGCCTCGACCCTACATTGTTACGGCCCTGGTCGGGGCATGCCTCGACCCTACATTATTGTTACGTTCAATGTGCCCTGGTCGGGGCATGCCTCGCCCCTACGTTTTAGGCTCCTGCAATACCATCTGACCGTTTTTACGTTCAATGATCATGGTCTGCGGTGTGGATAACATCACCCCTTCTTTGCGTAAGCGGGTGAGGATATCAAACAGCAGATCACTTTTCGCCCCACCCACCTGACGCGGGCTGGCAACGTTACCGGTTACAGACAGCACAATCCCCGTGGAGGTCAGATCCTTAAAGGTGACTGACGGCTCCGGGGTCTCCAGAATGCGTTCGTTCTCGTTATACACCTCAAGCAGCAGTTGACGAACCTGCTGCGGGTCAATATCCAGCGGGAAGGTCAGCGTAATGGTCGCCACCCCCTGGGCATTGCCCATTGTGGCATTACGTACGTTCTGCGAAATCAGCTGCGAGTTAGGCACAATCACCGTCGATTTATCACTCAGCTGGATTTCCGTGGCACGCACATTGATACGGCGAATATCGCCTTCAATGCCGCTGATACTCACCAGATCACCGACCTTAACAGGACGTTCCGTCAGCAGGATCAGGCCGGAAATAAAGTTCTTCACAATTTCCTGTAAGCCAAAACCAATACCGACTGACAGGGCGCTGACGATCCAGGCCAGCTTGTTCCATTGCAGGCCCATAATCGACAGGGTCATCAGGATCACCAGCACAAAACCGATATTACTGAACAGGGTGATCAGCGACAGGCGCATCCCTTTGTCCATCGTCGTTTTCGGCAGAAAATCATGCTCCAGCCAGCGCTTGACCGAACGCAGAACCCAGATGCCCACCACCATGCAGATCAGCGCATTCACCAGATGCGCCGGGACGATATTCAGGGATTCAAGGCCTTTACCGCCCCAGAACTCAATGGCTTTCTGCACCAGCTCAATCGGTGTCGAACTGCCGAAAGTACCGTTAAGCAACGCCATCGCAGCAGCCAGCACCAGCACAGTTTTGCCTATGGCGCCCAGCACTGCTGCAACCTGCCCCAGATGACGCTCATCGATATTCAGCGAAGCCTGAATGCGTTTACCGGAGGCATTGTTAGTGGAAAACAGACTTTCACACCCATCGGCCACCAGCTGGCTGAGGATATAGAAAGAGCCAAAAACAATCCCCATCCAGATCAGCTCGTAGCTCAGGAAGCGCGCCAGCGTGATATAGCCAATGACCAGCGCAATCATAATCGCCACGCCAATCAGCGTCAGCGCCATCTGGATCAGCCCGACCAGCGTAGATTTCGCCTCCGGCTGATTACCTTCCTGCATCATACGGCGACGTACGCGGTTGGTGCGCATACTGATTGACAGCGCCGTGGCACCAATCAGCAGTGCAGTCAGGCCGTTAGCAAAGATAGTGGTGCCAACGCTGGTGCTGGCGCTGCTGTTGAAGCTTTCAACTGTCTGGAAGATAAACACCAGCGCAGCGGTGAGCGGTGGGAAGGGTTTTAACGCCATCGCCACTTCATTAGAGATATTCGGCAAACGCCATGACGGGCGACGGGTGGAGAGGAAAGCCCGCCCGAGGCCGGCAATCAGACCACAGAGCACACTGAGTCCGACCAGCTTGTCAGCGAAATCCCGGACCTCGTCGACAACGTCATCGTGGCGGGTGAAGGCAAGGTCGAGGAAGTTAAAGGCCAGCACTACTGCGGCAAGGGTGGTGATAGCGGTCGCTGCCGCCAGGAAACTGCGGCGCAGGCGCCCTTCCGGCAAATGGTGAATCCCCACCCAGGCAAGAAACTCTTCCAGATAGCGGCGCCCCAGCGTGGCCACCAGGCCGGCGGCCAACAGCCATGCCAACGTGCCAAAGCGCCAGCCGGGTTCCCAGGAGAGCGCAGCGGCGCCGGTCAGCTCATCGACAAAACCGTTGATCTTTTCGCTGTCATCGCTTTGGGTGTTAAACAGCGGTGCCCAGAAGCGCGGGCCGAAAATACTGCCTGCGTTGAGCGCAAGCTGGGTTTTCAGCGCGTCACGACGCAGGTTGACGATCTGCGCTGACAGGTTAATCGCCCCGCTTTTGATCGCCTCGGCCTGTTTTATCTGGTCATCCATTTTGCCTTTCTGGTTTTCCAGCTTGTTGCGTTTGCTGGTGACCTCAGCCGTTTCTTTCACACCGCTGCTGGCTTCCGGGGCCGGGCCCAGCACCGCCAGCTGCGCCTGTAACTGCGCACGCTGTGGGATGATACTTTGCATCAGCGTATCGGCATCGCCGGACAACTCCAGCGCCAGATCGTTGAGCGCATTGAGTTTACTGTCGTTTGTTTCACCGGAAACCTGCTGTTTGATCTTGTCCAGCACCTTCTGCATTTTCGGCAGTTCAACGGAGGCGTTGATTTTAGGGGGAGCATCATTTTGCTGAGTGTTGTCGTTATCCGCCGCCAGCACAAACTGGGGCGACAGCGCCACCAGCGCCAGCAGACAAACACGAAGAAAAGTTAACAAGCCAGACATGTGCAGGTTCCTGAGACTAAGGGCAGCGCCGGGCGGCGCCAGTCAATTTTCCGGCTAGTTTAAGCTTTTGATCTGGCCGGGACTATAGGATTCGTGATGGAAAAATGAGGTCGTTGTCATAAGAATATTCTATGACCCCACCTTCCTGGTGTTATGGCAAATTATCCAAAAATGCATGGAGCAAAAAATGTCCCTTCCCTCTTCTGAACCAATCGTCCGTGACGCGACGCCTGGCGATATCGACGCGGTGACCCGTATTTATAGCTGGCATGTGCTGCACGGTTGCGGTTCCTTTGAGGAAACGCCCCCCGATGCAACAGAGATGGCTGCCCGACATCAAAAAGTCTGTTCGTTCGAACTGCCGTGGCTGGTCGCCGAGATCGACGGGCAGGTCGTGGGTTACTGCTATGCCACACAATATCGGCCACGCCCCGCCTACCGTTTTACCGTTGAAGATTCGGTCTATATTGATGCGGAAATGGGGGGGCGGGGCATCGGCAGCGCCCTGCTGGCCGCGCTGATCGTCCGCTGTCAGCAAGGTCCATACCGCCAGATGCTGGCGATTATCGGCAATGGCGAGCGCAATGCCGGCTCGCTTAATCTGCATAAAAAAATGGGGTTTGAGATTGTCGGTAATTTTCGCGCCGTTGGTTTTAAACATGGCGAATGGCGCGATACATTACTGATGCAGCGAGCGTTATAACCAGGGCGACCGCAAAAAAAGGTCGCCCCGTGAGCGCAGGTTATTCTACCGCGCTGTCATCGACCGCCCGGTTAGTGACCACCTGCGAGGCTTTCTGCTTCTTGTAACTCAGCGCTGCCGGAGGAACCGGAGAGATTTTGCCGGTTTCCATCCACTTACGCAGACGGTTAGCGTCAGCAAAATGGGTGTATTTGCCAAAGGCATCCAGCACCACCAGTGAAACCGGGCGCTTATTGATCACCGTACGCATCACCAGGCAGTGTCCTGCCTCATCGGTATACCCTGTTTTCGTCAGCTGTATATTCCAGTCCGGGCGATACACCAGATGGTTGGTGTTACGGAACGGCAGGGTGTAATTCGGGTTACGGAACGTGGCCATATCTTCATGGGTGGTGCTGAGTTCGCCCAATAGCGGATAACGTTTGGTCGCGATCAGCAGTTTGCTCAAATCACGCGCCGTTGAGACGTTCTTAATCGACAGTCCGGTCGGCTCTACGTAATGCGTGTTACTCATACCCAGTGCACGGGCTTTGGCGTTCATGGCGCGAATAAAGGCATCATATCCGCCCGGATAGTGGTGCGCCAGGCTGGCCGCCGCGCGGTTTTCTGAGGACATCAATGCCAGCAACATCATGTTCTTACGGCTGATTTCGCTGTTAAGACGCACGCGCGAATAGATTCCACGCATTTCTGGCGTACGGCTGATATCAACCTTGAGCATTTCATCCATCGGCAGATGGGCATCCAGCGTCACCATCACCGTCATCAGCTTGGTGATCGAGGCAATCGGACGGACCAAATCCGGGTGACTGGCGTAGATCACATTCTGGGTGGTCAGGTCGACAATCATCGCACTGCCTGATGCAATTTCAGGCTGGGCCGATGCAGTTTCTACGGCAGGCTGGTGAGTACGGGCAACGGCCTGATTCAGGATGGCCTGACCAGAAAACAGCATAACCACACTTAATAGAGACAAACGGATTTTTGCAGGCATTGTAAACTTAGCGGCTGATAATGAGGGTGTGGAGACCACACACCGCGTCCCGCACTGTTGCGGGGGCTGGCGCAGGCATAATACGCCGGAAGTTAAGGATTATCCTACAGGATATTCGTTTCTGAGCGTTACCAAAACACCGCCGGTTTCCCGGCGGTATCCACGCTCAAAATAGCTGATAGCCGTAACCCCACATCAGCACGGTTATCGCCAGTAACACTTCAAACACCAGGATACCGATGGCCAGTGTGGAGCCGGAGAAACGTAAGCTCTCTTCGCGGTCAATGTTGAGGAGCAGCGGGATACCGACATACAGCAGATAGCCGGTATAAACCAGCGCCAGCGCGCCGACAAGGACACAAAGCCACACCAGAGGATAGAGAGCGACCAGCCCGCTGAGAAACAGCGGCGTTGCCACGTAACCGGCAAAGACACGACAGTTTGAGAGTGAGGGCCGCTGCGGGTAGTCACGCGCCATCCACCAGATCACCCTTCCCATGACGGCCACACCCAGCAGGATCAGCGCATAGAACAGGATGGCCAGTGAGAACGCACTGAATAACGACAGCGGAATAGTCCGTTCAATGCCGATATCCCAACCGATTTGAGTGGTACCAATGAAGGCGCAGATCACCGGGATCAACGCCATCAGCAGCACATGATGAGTGTAATGATGCGAGAGCGTTTCATTCTCTTGCTTAATGTCGCGCATCTCCCGACCCGGGTGCGCAAGAAGTCCCCAGACATGATTCATATCTTCACTCCTCTGTACAACGGACCGCCAGCAGGCACAGTCTCGGGCGGCATCTCTTCAAGTATAAGCGGCCCTGGCCTGTTTGTTTTTCATCCAGCAGATGAACGCGTTAAGCGCTTCATTTTCCGTTAAAAATAAACACGGAGACGGCCCTTTTCGCTGCAACTTTTATCAAAAGGGTTAGACTTAACCCTAAAAGCAACATGAGGAACGGGTTTAACAGATGGATGTGAATACGCTGATTTCCCAGTATGGCTACTGGGCACTGTTTATTGGTTGTCTGGCTGAGGGTGAGACATTTACGCTGTTGGGCGGTGTCGCCGCACATGAAGGCCTGCTGCATTTCGGCTGGGTGGTGCTGGTGGCGATGTGTGGGGGTGTTCTGGGTGATACTGCGCTGTTTTTCATTGGCCGCCGCTACGGTGAGCCGATCCTCCAGCGTTTCAAAAAACATCAGCAGCAAATTGAGCGTGCTAACCGCCTGATACGCAAACGTCCGGTGCTGTTTGTGATTGGCGTGCGCTTTATGTACGGACTGCGCATTGTCGGGCCGATTATTATCGGGGCCAGTCAGCTCTCGCCGCGCAAGTTCCTGCTCTTTAACGCGATTGGCGCCGCACTGTGGGCGCTGATTTTTGTTTCGCTCGGTTATCTCGGCGGCCAGGTGATTGCGCCGTGGCTGCATCAGCTTGACCATCATCTCAAGCACCTTTTCTGGCTGCTGCTGGCGGTGGTGCTGGTGTGGGGCATACGCCTGGCGGTGAAACACCGCCATAAAAAGCATCAGTAGTGGTCGACCTTCAGTGGTCGACCTTCGTTTCCAGTCGGCCAGCGCAGTCGGCTCCATTTTGGTCGGCCGGCAACACTGACCAGACTCTTCGGGCAGCCCCCGGCGCGGGATGACCGGAAAAAGGTCATCCCCGACGAAATGTGAATACCTGACCAGTTGCGGTCCCTATTCCCCCCCCGGCAACTGCCGGAAAAAATCCGCATAGGTGGGCGCGCGCACCTGCTCCAGCACCGCGGCTAATTGCGCCAGGGGGGCATCCGACCAGTCAACACGCACATCAATGTCGGCATAAGCACGACGATCCCAGACCTTTAGCGCCGCAGAACGAATGCCACGCTCATCCCCTCCGGCCTGATGCGCAGCATTGAGCGCCGCCAGCATCCGATCGGCCAGCGGCAGACGGTGCGCCGCTGCAAACGCAGTCTGCATCGCCGTCAGGACCTGTTCACTGACCAGCATATTGCCCGCCACGGCCAGCTGCGGGCCCGCCATGCTGCTGAAGCAGCGCCCGCACAGGTTGCCGCTCCAGTGCGCGGTCGCTCCGGCATTATCGATAATCAGCAACTGCCGCCGCTCACGCGCATCATCTTCCTTCAGCAACAGATGCAGCGTCTGTTCTGCCGTCAGCCCCTCAGCCAGCAATGCCAGCCCGCGACTGCCGTACAGTGGATTGGTCAGCGCCTGCGTGGCAATAGCACCCGTACGGGCGCGGCCATGGATCACCAGCGCACCCACGGCCGGGCCGCCCGTGGCCGTGGCCGCCGCCAGTGCGCCACTCTGTGGATCGCGTGCCACAATAGAAAAGGTCATTGCACCCTCCTTCTGCCAGGCAGATCAAATTTATATGGATAAATTATTGCACTTAACGCTATTTATACGCATAAATAACAAACAGGACAAACTTTGTTCATCCGCACGTCACACCGTGCGCTGACCACTCTGCTTAACGGGGACCACCATGTTCACATCGCTACGCACCGGGTTGCACTGTCTTTCCCTCTGCCTGGGCCTGCTGGCCCTGGCACCCCAGGCCGGGGCAGAATCTCCCCCCGGCGTGCTAATTATCGGCCAGGTGGCAGAGCCACAGTCGCTCGATCCTCAGGTCGCTACGGCCGCTAACGATTCGCGTATTCTGGTCAATATTTACGATGGTCTGGTGCGCAATGCGCCGGGTTCACTCTCGATTGAACCGGCACTCGCCAGCCGTTGGGAAATCAGCCCGGACGGCTTGCGCTATACCTTCCATCTGCGTGAAGGCGTCACGTTCCACGACGGTACGCCGTTCAATGCCGATGCGGTGAAATTTACCTTTGAACGCATGCTTAACAAGCAACATCCGTACTATCACACCGGCCCCTTCCCGCTGAGTTTCTTCTTCTCTTCCATCGATACCATCACCACCCCGGATGCACAAACGGTGGTGTTTACGCTGAAACAACCCTTCGCCCCCCTGCTCTCCAATCTGGCGACCCCTGCCGGGCTGATTGTGTCTCCGGCAGCGGTGAAGAAATATGACAAAGACGTTGGTCGCCATCCGGTCGGCACCGGGGCCTTTCGTTTTGGCGAGTGGCAGGCCAACCAGCGCGTGGTGCTGACCGCCAATAAAGACTACTGGGACGGCGCACCGAAGCTGGAAGCCGCCGTGTTCCGTCCGATTACCGATGGCAACACCCGTACCGCGGAGATGCTCTCCGGCGGCATTGATGCGATGGTGGAAGTGCCACCTGACACGGTAAAAACCTTCGCCGATAACCCGCAGTTCAAGATGCACCAGGCGGTCGGCCCGCACGTCTGGTTCCTGCTGCTGAACACCAAAGAGAAACCGTTTAACGATAAGCGCGTCCGCCAGGCGGTGAACTACGCCGTGAATAAGCAGGCACTGGTCGATAAAGTCTTGCAGGGATCGGCACAGGTTGCCGATGGCCCGATCCCTTCAGCATTTACCTGGGCGGCGAATAAAGAGGTCAGCCCGTATCCTTACGATCCAGAAAAGGCCCGTGCGCTGCTGAAAGAAGCCGGGGCAGAAGGAGCTACGCTGAATTTCTACGTCACAGAAGGGGGATCAGGGATGCTTGATCCGATCCCAATGGCCACCGCGATTCAGGCCGATCTGAAAGCCGTGGGCCTCAACGTCACTATTCAGACCTGGGAGTGGAACACCTATCTGGCCAAAGTGAATGCCGGGCTGACCCCGCAAACCCAGATGGCAGAGATGGCATGGATGACCAATGACCCGGATACCCTGCCGTTCCTCACCCTGCGGCGCGATGCGTGGCCGGATAAAGGCGGCTTTAATTCCGGTTATTACAGCAATCCCGAGGTCGATAAGCTGCTGGATGAAGCCCGTAGCAGCAGCGACCAGCAGACGCGCGGTGCACTGTATCGCCAGGTCCAGGCCCTCGTTCACGATGATGCGCCCTGGCTGTTCGTCGCCAACTGGAAGCAAAACGCTGTGACCACGCGCCAGGTGCAGAATTTTGCGCTGCAACCTAACTTCAACCTGATCCTGCATCAGGTCAGCAAACCCTGACGGAGGCCGCCTGCCATGTGGAACTATTTACTGCGGCGATTGATTGGCATCATCCCGGTGATTATCGGCCTGTCGCTGATTGTCTTTCTGCTGATGGCGATGATCCCCGGCAACCCGGCACAGGCATTGCTCGGCGCATTTGCCACACCGGAAAATGTGGCGCGCGTCAGCGCCGAACTGGGGCTGAATAAACCGCTGTGGCAGCAGTATTTCATCTGGGTCAACAACCTGCTGCACGGCGATTTTGGTCGCTCCTATGTGCTGAACCGCCCGGTGATCGATGAAGTGCTGGAACGCCTGAGCGCCACCCTGTTGCTGGGCGGCTGCGCGCTGTTGCTGAGCGTGATCCTCGGCCTGCTGGCGGGTGTCACCTCGGCGGTACGCCAGTTCGGCTGGGGCGACAAACTGATCACCCTGCTGGTGTTGATCGGCATTTCCCTGCCCTCGTTCCTGATCGGCCTGCTGATGATCATGCTGTTTGCCGTCAGCCTGCGCTGGTTCCCGGCCTCCGGCATGTTCGCGATTTATGGTGGCGGCGATGCATGGGACCTGCTGCATCATCTGACGCTGCCCGTCATCACGCTGGCAATTGTTGCCACCGGGGTGATTGCCCGCCTGACGCGCACCGCGATGCTGGAAGTGCTGCGCCAGGATTACATCCGTACGGCACGCGCGAAAGGCGTCAGCGAGCGCCGGGTGATATGGCGTCACGCCTTTCGCGTGGCGCTGGTGTCGGTGATCCCGGCGATCGGTATTCAGGCTGGCTTTGTGCTGGGCGGTGCGGTGTATATCGAAACCGTGTTCCAGTGGCCGGGCCTGGGCGCGATGCTGGTGAAAGCCGTCTCGACCCGCGACCTGCTCCTGGTTCAGGGCGGCGTGCTGGTCGCTGCCATTGCTTACGTGCTGATTAATCTGCTGACCGACATCGTTCAGGCCTGCCTCGACCCGAGGGTAAAATCATGACGACTTCCACTACCCTGCCCACGCGCCGCTCCAGCTGGTCGCTGTTACTGCACAACCGCCTCGCCGCGCTGGGATTGCTGCTGCTGGCAATCACCTTAACCGCGGCCTTTATCGCCCCGCTGCTGCCGTTGCCGGACCCGGATGCCACCGACCTGCTGCAACGTCTTGCTCCACCGCTGACGCCGGGCCACCTGCTGGGCACCGATGCGCTGGGCCGCGATATGTTATCGCGCCTGCTGTGGGGCACCCGGGTTTCCGTTGCCGTGGGCCTGAGCGCCACCCTGCTGGCCGCCGTATTCGGCACGTTGATCGGCCTGATTGCCGGCTACGCCGCCGGGCGCACCGACAGTATCCTGATGCGCCTGATCGATATGATCATGGCCTTTCCCTATATCCTGCTGGCGCTGGCGATTGTCGCGGTGCTCGGGCCAGGGCTACTGAATGCGCTCTATGCCATCGCGCTGGTCAATATTCCGTTCTTTGCCCGTAATGTACGTGGTCTGACCCTTGGCCTGCGCAGCCGTGATTTTATTCAGGCAGCCAAACTGTCGGGGAAAAATCATACGCAGATCCTGTTAAGCGAAGTCCTGCCAAACGTACTGCCGCTGATCGTGGTGACGCTCTCCACCACCATCGGCTGGATGATCCTTGAAACGGCCGGGCTCTCCTTCCTCGGTCTGGGCACGCAGCCACCGGATGCCGATCTCGGCTCGATGCTGGGCCAGGGGCGCAACCAGCTGTTTATCGCCCCCCATGTTGCCCTGGTGCCGGGCGTGATGATCTTCCTGCTGGTGATCGGTTTTAACCTGCTGGGAGATGGCGTGCGTGACCTGCTGGATCCGCGTCTGAAGTCCGGCGCCCTGCTACGCTCACAGGCAATGACCACCGTTGATCGTGCAGCGGTCGCCCCGCGTGCTCATCCTGATGCGCTGCTGGAAGTGGTGGATTTACAGGTGGCGTTCAGCCGTGGCAGCCATCGGGTGCCCACGGTAAAAGGCGTCAGCTTCCATGTGCAGGCGGGTGAATGCCTCGGGCTGATTGGCGAAAGCGGCTCCGGTAAAAGCGTCAGCGCGCTGGCGATTATGGGTCTGGTGGCTTCGCCACCCGGTGTGATCACCGGCGGTAGCGTCTGGCTGGAGAATGAGGAGTTGCTGTCTCTCTCTGCCACCCAGATGCAGCAACGCCGTGGTGTACGCGTGGCTTATATCTTCCAGGACCCGCTGACGTCACTGCATCCCCAGATGCGCATTGGTCAGCAGCTGGTCGAAGCGATTCAGTGCCACCAGCCGCTAAACGCCGCGGCAGCACGCGCCAAAGCCATTACGCTGCTGGAAGATACCGGCATTCAGCAGGCGGCAGAACGCTTTGATGCCTGGCCTCATCAGCTTTCCGGCGGCCAGCGTCAGCGCGTGGGCATTGCAATCGCCCTCGCCAACGATCCGCAGGTGATTATTGCCGATGAACCCACCACGGCGCTGGATGTCACGGTGCAGGCGCGTATCCTCGCCCTGTTGAACGAACTGCGTCACAAACGCGGGCTGGCCCTGCTGTTTATCACGCATGATTTTGCCGTGGTCAGTGAGATGTGTGACCGGGTAGCGGTAATGCGTCAGGGTGAGATTGTGGAAAGCGGTCTCACCGCCACGGTATTACAGGCTCCTCAACACGACTATACCCGACGACTGATTGCCAGCGTGCCGCAGCGCGGTCAGGGCCGCGCCTTCCTGCAACAAATCCGCCAGCTACACCAGCAGGAGACCTCTTCATGAAGAACGTGATTGAAGTGAAAAATCTGATAAAAACCTACCCGGGTCAGGGAGGATGGTGGCGACGCAGTAACGCCGTTGAGGCGGTAAAAGGCATCAGTTTTGATCTCTGCCAGGGGGAAACCCTTGCCGTGGTCGGTGAAAGTGGCAGTGGAAAAAGCACCCTCGCCCGTATGCTGGTCGGGCTGGAATCCCCCACGTCTGGCAGCCTGACCCTACAGGGTGAAGAGGCCAGCCTGCTGGCACAGCGTGGCGTGCAGGCCTTTGGCAAAACCATTCAGTATGTGTTTCAGGACCCGGTGGCATCGCTCAATCCGCGTAAAACCATTCGCCAGATCCTGAGCGTGCCGCTGCGGCGGCTGTGTGGTTACTCTGCGCGTGAGTGTCTGCCGCGTATGCAACAGCTGCTGGCGGCGGTCAATATGCCTGCCGATGCCCTGAACTGTTATCCTCATGAGTTTTCTGGCGGTCAGGCGCAGCGGCTGGCGATTGCCCGTGCGCTGGCGGCAGAGGCACAGATTCTGGTGCTGGATGAACCTGTCTCTGCGCTTGACGTCTCAGTACAGGCACAGGTTCTGCTATTGCTGGAGGATCTTAAACAGGAACTGGGTCTGTCTTATCTGTTTATCAGCCATGACCTGGCCGTGGTGGAGTCGATTGCCGACCGCGTTGCAGTGATGAATTCTGGTACTATCGTCGAATGCGCCGCCACGCAGACGCTGTTCAGTGCGCCTGAGCACGAATACAGTCGTCAACTGCTGGCAGCCGCGCCAGCCTGGCAGGCCACGCCGCCCAGCGTTCAGCCCACTCTCTGACATACAGGTGACCATGTCTTCAGTATCAACGCCCCCCGAGGCAGTAAAGCGTAAACGCACCGACACCATCATTGATGCCATCAAGCAGAGCATTGTGGATGACAACCTGCTGCCCGGCGATCGCCTGCCGCAGGAAAAAGATCTGATGGTGCGGTTTTCCGCCGGAAAAAGTACGGTGCGCGAGGCGCTGAAGGCGCTGGAAGCGCAGGGGCTGATCCGCACACGTACCGGACCTGGCGGTGGTGCGTTTATCGACAGCATGCCGGAAAACCGTGCCATGAGCCTGCTGTCGAATTATCTGTTTACCCGTGAGCTGAGCATCAGCCATATCTATGCGCTGCGTAAAACGCTGGAACCGCAGGTTGCGGTCAGCGCCATCGGCCAGATTGATGAGGCGGGTTTTCAGCAGTTGCATCAGTTGATTCGTATCTATGATCACCCGCCCGCCAGTGAGGAAGAGCGCTGGGAGCAACGTATGGCCGAGCTGGATTTTCACAGTGTGGTGGCGAGTTATTCGACTAATCCGCTGCTGGCCTTTTTCTGTCGCTTTCTGCAACGTCTGCTGAAAGATCTGGCGGTGTGCAAAGATATTTATCAGCAGCCGCAGCCCGTCGATCGTCGCCAGGGCATCGAATATCAGTATCAGTTGATTGATGCGCTGCGCCGTGAGGATGTCACCGCGGTGGAACGCATCATGCGCGATCATATGCAGCATGCTGAGCAGGCGATGCTGTTGCTGCAGGCGACGCTGGAAGAGCGTTTTTTACGGGATGATAGTTGAGTGAGGGTCAGGCATGCCTGACCCCTACGAAAGATTACGGTTGTAGTAGACGAGTGGCATGCCTGACCCCGGCGAAAGATTACGGTTGTAGTAGACGAGTGGCATGCCTGACCCCTACGAAAGATTACGGTTGTAGTAGACGAGTGGCATGCCTGACCCCGGCGAAAAGATAGTGCGGTTGTCGTAGGGGCGTGGCATGCCGCGCCCATCAGCCAAAACAACCGCTATAGTTAAACGATGAATAAAATCAAACGAAAGATTGAAGACCACGGCGTCATTGGCGATCTGCGCACCTGCGCACTGATCGCCAATGACGGAACCCTCGACTACTTCTGCTGGCCCAACCTCGATAGCCCCTCGGTATTCAGCGCCCTGCTCGACAGCGATAAGGCGGGCTTATTCAGCCTCAGCCCCGACTGGCCCGATGCGCGTCGTATGCAGCTCTACCTGCCCGATACCACCCTGCTACAAACCCGCTGGCTGGACGATCTGGGTGTCGTGGAAGTGACCGACTATATGCCGGTATGCCAGCGGGAAGACCGCCAGCCGCGCATAATTCGTCGGATTAATGTGGTGCACGGCAGCGCCACCATCAACCTGCGCTGTGCGCCTGTCCATGATTATGCCCGGGCAGAAACCCGCGCCACTCTGCAATCAGGAGGCGTGATATTCCACGCAGAAGGTCAGCCCACGTTACGCCTGACGGGCGAAGTGGACTTTGCCCTGGAAGGTGCCGCGGCGGTCGCCCGCTTCACCCTACAGGAAGGGGAATCGCGCGAGTTTATTTTCGGGGGCGATGAGGATCCGCAGCGTGAAGAAGAAGGTACCGAAAGCTGCTTTGATGCCACGCTGGCGTTCTGGCGGCAATGGAGCGCGCAGAGTAGCTACCAGGGACGCTGGCGGGAAATGGTGAACCGCTCGGCGCTGACGCTGAAGCTGCTGACCTCCTGGCAACACGGTTCGATTGCCGCTGCTGCCACGTTTGGCCTGCCGGAAGAGCTGGGTGGTGAACGGAACTGGGACTACCGCGCCGCCTGGATCCGTGATGCCTCCTTCAGCATGTATGCCCTGATGCGCCTCGGCTATGTCGATGAAGCAAAACACTTCACGCACTGGGTCAGCCGCTGCGTTGAGAACAGTCACAACGACGTTGAAAAATTACAGGTGATGTACCGCATCGACAGCGGCACCGAGCTACACGAAAGCGAACTGCTGAACCTGTCCGGCTATGCCGGTTCCACCCCGGTGCGCATTGGTAATGATGCCTGGCGCCAGTCGCAGCTGGATATCTACGGTGAGTTGATGGACGCCATTTATCTCGCCAACAAATACGGCGAAGCGATTTCCCAGCGCGGCTGGAGCCACGTCAGCCGGATGATTGACTATGTGGCCGACCACTGGGAGCAGCGTGATGCCGGCATCTGGGAAATGCGCGGGGAACCGCAGCACTTCCTGCATTCACGCCTGATGTGCTGGGTAGCACTCGACCGTGCAATACGTCTGGGTGAAAAGCGATCGCTGTCAATGCCTGCCGAACGCTGGACCGCTGCCCGGGATGCGATCCGCAGCGATATCTGGGAGAATTTCTGGCATAAAGAGGCGGGTCACTTTGTCGCCACCCGTCACGGCGAGTTTGTTGATGCCTCAATGCTATTGATGCCGCTGGTGCGCTTTGTCGGGGCGACCGACCCGGACTGGCTGGCAACGCTGGATGTGATTAAAGAGAAGCTGGTCAGTGATGGAATGGTGCGCCGCTACAACGTCAGCGAAACCCCGGCCGATGGCCTGCAGGGTGAAGAAGGCGCCTTTGCCGCCTGCTCTTTCTGGTACGTTGAGTGCCTTGCGCGTGCCGGGCGGCTTGATGAAGCACACTTTGAATTTGAGAAGCTGCTAAATTACGCCAACCCCCTCGGCTTGTATGCGGAGGAGTTTGACAGTCGCGGTCACGCGTTAGGCAATACGCCTCAGGCGCTCACCCATCTGGCCCTGATCAGTGCTGCCTTTTTCCTTGACCGGAAACTGAGTGGGAAAGATCCGCTCTGGCAACCCTGAAATCAGGACGATGCATCGCAGAAACAGAATGATGCATCGCAAAAATGGTCGTATTGCAGACAATTTATCGTAAAGATAGTTCAACAGGGAAAATCCTGGTTTCATCCGGGGCCATAATGCACATATAATGTGCAGCCGGTCACAGTTGGCCAGTATTAGGTCGTTTATCAACAGTCTACATGGCGCTACACCTGAAATTACTATGAAAAAGAACATCCGTGCGTTAGTCACCTTGATTCTGGCCGCTGCGGCTTTCAGCCACTCTGCCTTCGCTGTGGTTTACCCTCTTCCGGCCGCCAACAGCCGCCTGACCGGGGAAAATCTGGAAATTACCATCCCGGAAGACAGCAAACTTCCGCTGGAAGCTTTCGCTGCTCAGTACCAGATGGGTCTGAGCAACGTTATGGAAGCGAACCCAGGCGTGGACGTTTATCTGCCGAAAGCAGGCAGCAAACTGATCATTCCTCAGCAGTTGCTCCTGCCTGACGCTCCGCGTGAAGGCATCGTGATCAACAGTGCGGAAATGCGTCTGTACTACTACCCGAAAGGCAGTAAAACCGTGGTTGTGCTGCCTATTGGTATCGGCGAACTGGGCCGTGATACACCGGTAAACTGGACGACTACCGTTCAGCGCAAAAAAGATGGCCCGACCTGGACCCCAACCAAGAAGATGCATGAAGAGTACGCCGCGCGCGGTGAATCTATGCCTGCGGTCTTCCCGGCTGGCCCGGATAACCCAATGGGTCTGTATGCGCTGTACATCGGCCGTCTGTATGCCATCCACGGCACCAATGCCAACTTCGGTATCGGCCTGCGCGTGAGTCACGGCTGTGTGCGTCTGCGTGCTGACGATATCAAATGGCTGTTCAAGAATGTGCCAGTGGGTACACGCGTGCAGTTTATCGACCAGCCGATCAAAGCATCGGTTGAGCCGGACGGTTCGCGCTACGTGGAAATCCATAACCCACTGTCGCAGACCGAAGAGCAGTTTGCTTCACGCGAGCCGGTTCCGTTGACACTGACCAATGCGGTGAACAAGGTGGTTTCAGACGCCAGCGTTAATACCACCGCCATGGAAGACGCGCTGAAAGCACGTTCTGGCATGCCAACCAAAGTGAACGGCGATGCGAATAGCCAGCCTTCTGCTCCGGTTGTAGTGCCTCAGCAGGCAGCCGCTCCGCAGGAAGAGCCAGCCGCCGCCGTTGCCACTCAGGGCGCAGAAGCTCCTGTCACCACTGAAGCCCCTGCCGCTACGGAAGCGCCAGCGACGACTGAAGCACAGGCAGCGACCGATGCGTCAGTACAGGCGGTTCCCGCGCTGACTCAGCCTGGCCCGATCTACAGCACGCCGAAGCCTTAATTCCGCGCAGTAGATATAAAAACCCCCGTGCCGTTAAGGTTCGGGGGTTTTTTATTGGGGCGTTTTTACTGGCGCGAGATAGCCGTCAGGGCTTATCACGCCGCCGCAACACCAGCCAGGCCGCGACGCAGGTGAAAAGCGTTACCAGCATCACCAGCAGGAAAAAACCGTGCGGATTATTGGCCAGCGGCACACCGCCCACATTCATGCCAAAGAACCCGGCCACAAGATTAATTGGCAGGGCCAGCACGGTGATCAGCGTCAGGGTAAACAGGGTCCGGTTACTCTGTTCCAGTTGCTGCGCAGCGATCTCTTCCTGCAACAGCCGGATGCGCTCGGTCAGTCCATTCAGGTCGTTCAGCACCACGGTGAACTCTTCGGTAAACTGACGCAGATCCTGCACCACATGATGGTGCAGCCAGCCCGGCGGGCGATTGATCAGGCGAAACAGTGCCGCCGGTTCCGGCGCCAGCAGGCGCTGGAAACGCAGCAATGTGCGGCGCAGGCGCCCCAGTTCACCACGATTACTTTTTATATGCTGCCCGAGCAGGCGCTCTTCTATCTGATCCACATACTGATTCGACTGGCGCACAATCAGCGCCAGCACCTCTTCCTGTTCCGCCAGCAACTGAGCCAGCAGCCCGGTCGACGAACGCAGCTCCAGCTGGTCCAGCTTACTGACTAACCGTTCCACCAGCCGCAGCGGTTTAAAGCGGGCGCTGACCACCAGCCCATCGCGACACCAGATCCACAGCGTAGCGCTTTCGTCGCTGGTTTCCCGTGCGTTGAAAGTAACATCGTTCAGTACCGCCATCAGCGCATCATTCTGTCGTTCTATACGGGTGCTGTGCGACCCCTGCTGGATTTCGTCAAAGAAGTCTTCATCAACACCAAAGTGGGTTTTCAGCCAGCGGGCGGCGGCGGCATGGTTAAGATTAACGTGCAGCCAGAGAAAGCTGCCCTCAACGGCTCCGCTGGCCCAGGCCTCACAGGATTGCTGAACGGTCAGGCTTTCGGGTGCGTGATCCTGAACAAAGCGGTAGCCATAAATCAGGCCGGAAACATCATCACTGAAGTCCGGTTTTTGCCGCAGTAACGGCAGGTGTTGCGTCATTCGTTTTTTTCCGGTTCGGGCGCGTTATGGCGATAGTCTTATCCTGCCGTATGCCGATGACAGTTTTGTTACCGGAGCGACTGTTCGCGCAGAAATCCCTCACGGATGTCATTTTCCTGTCACACAGAGTGCGTATTACCAGAGGATAAATTGATGAACCTGCCTGAATGGCTATTTTCACCACATGACCGGGAGAACGACGTATGGCGATGCAAGGTAATGATTTCTCAGCTGAGAATATTCACCATCGTCTGCTACAGGAATTTTACGACAGCTACGACGAAGAGCTGGAAATGGAGCTGGACGATCTGCGTTTTGGCGATGACAGCAAGATGGAAGAAGGCGAGAAAGCCTGGCGTAAACACTATTTCCGCGAGCTGCTAAGGCTACAGGGCGAACTGGTGAAGATGCAGGACTGGGTGATGCGCACCGGGCACCGCATGGTGATTATCTTTGAAGGCCGCGATGCCGCGGGCAAAGGTGGCGTGATCAAACGTATTACCCAGCGTCTGAACCCCCGTACCTGTCGTGTGGCTGCCCTGCCCGCCCCCAACGACCGTGAACGTACACAGTGGTACTTCCAGCGCTACATTGCACACCTGCCTGCGGCGGGCGAAATGGTGCTGTTCGACCGCAGCTGGTACAACCGCGCAGGCGTTGAGCGGGTCATGGGTTTTTGTAATGAACAGGAAGTGGAAGAGTTTTTCCGCAGCGTACCGGAGTTCGAGAAGATGCTGACGCGCAGCGGGATCCAGATCGTTAAATACTGGTTCTCTATCACCGATGAAGAGCAGGAACTGCGTTTTCTCAGCCGCATTCACGATCCGCTGAAGCAGTGGAAGCTCAGCCCGATGGACCTGGAAAGCCGCCGCCGCTGGGAAGACTACACCGAAGCCAAAGAGATTATGCTGTCGCGCACCCACATTGACGAAGCGCCGTGGTGGGTGGTCCAGGGCGTGGATAAAAAGAAGGCGCGCCTGAACTGCATCAGCCACCTGCTGCGCCAGGTGCCGTATGAGGACAGCGCCTTAAAACCCATCACCCTGCCCAGCCGTGAGCGCAACGAGGATTATCACCGCACCCCGGTGCCGGACGATATGATTGTGCCGGAAGTGTACTAAGCCTGTCGGGGCAATGTGTTATTGCCCCGGATTAGCACACTGACCATGATTAACAGGGCCAGCAACACCACCCCTGCCGCCGCCAGATAGATACTGTCCACGCCCCAGTGCCCAATCAGCAATCCGGCAATCGGCCCGGTAATGCCTAATCCACAGTCGAGAAACGCGGAGTAAAGCCCCAGCGCCGATCCCTGATTTTGTGGCTGAACCCGACGGATCGCTTCCACGCCCAGCGCCGGGAAGATCAGCGAGAAACCGCTGCCGGTAAGAAATGCCCCCAGATCCACCAGCCAGATCGAACCGGCCTGCCAGATTAGCAGCAATCCTACGCATTCAATGGCAAAGGAGACCAGCGAAACACGAATGGCCCCGTAGCGCGCAATGCTGTTGTTAAACAGCAGGCGCATGAGAATAAAACCGATGCTGAACAGGGTCAGGGAGAACGCCGCACCGTTCCAGCCATGATGGGAGAAGTAGAGCGTAATAAAGGTGGCGATAGTCCCAAACCCGACCGTGCCTAATCCCAGGCAAAGACCATACAGCCAGATTTTTCCAAACACCTGGTTGAAGGGAATGCGCTGCCCCACTTGTACCTGAATCGCCGGGCGTTGGGTCGCCAGCCAGTAGCCAAAGGCGGCCATCAGCATGATCAACACGGCAAAACCGGGGATGCCGAACAGCGCATTGAGCATCACGCCCAGCGGTGCCCCCATTGCCATTGCCAGATAGGTCGCCACGCCATTCCACGAGATTACCCGAGCACTCTGCACGGTGCCCACCACATTGATGCCCCAGAGGATCGATCCGGTGGCAGTGAGGCTTTCACCAAAGCCTAATACCACGCGCCCCACGGCCAGCAGCAGCAGACTGGTGAGCGGTGAGGCATCCATCAGCACCGCTAGCAGGGTAAACAGCCCGCTGGCACCACAGAGGATCAGCCCCACCAGCACCACTTTTTTCGGCCCCAGCAGATCGGCATAACGCCCGGCCTGCGGTCGGCTGATCAACGTGGCGAAATATTGCAGGCTGATAATCAGCCCGGCAATAAACGAGCTGTAGCCCAGCTGGTTATGCACGTAGCCCGGCAATACCGCCAGCGGCAGGCCGATAGACAGGTAGCAAAAGAAGGTGAAGATCACGACAGAGATAATACGTTTGTTCAGTTGGGCATTGGTTAACGCCGGGATTGCGGACATAGCGGAGCCAGAAAAAGATACGATATGTGTCACATTATACGCTTAGCTTGCTAACAGATCCCGATCAGTTTAGAGACAAGTTATGTCCGTGAGAGGAAAGAGGGTTGATGCAGATGAGCAGGCAGAGGCTGGCCTGTGGGCCAGCCATTAACAGAGGGTTAGCCATTCACGGAACCAATCACCCGCGCAATATCCGCGGAGGTTTGCAACACGCGCACCTGCATAAACAACGGTGAGGCTTCTTCATACTCTTTACGCAGATACCCCAGCCACTGTTTGATACGCGCCACATGATACAGTCCGGTATCGCCCTGCTTCTCCAGGAGCACATACTTTTTCAGCAGTTGAACAACCTGCGGCCACGGCATCCGCGGTTCGTTGTATTTGATCACCCGGCTGAGATTGGGCACATTCAGCGCACCGCGCCCGATCATAACGGCATCACATCCCGTGGCCTGCATACAATCCTGCGCACTCTGCCAGTCCCAGATTTCACCGTTGGCAATCACCGGAATCGACAGCCGCTGACGAATCTCGCCTATCGCCGCCCAGTTTATCGCCTCAGCGCGATAGCCATCCTCTTTGGTTCGGCCATGTACCGCCAGCTCCGTGGCGCCAGCCTGCTGCACCGCATCGGCAATTTCAAACTGCCGCGCACCGGAATCCCAGCCCAGCCGGATTTTCACCGTGACGGGGAGATGGGCAGGCACGGCGGCACGCATCGCCTTCGCGCCCTGATAAATCAGCTCGGGATCTTTTAATAACGTTGCCCCACCGCCGCTGCCGTTCACCGTTTTTGACGGGCAACCACAGTTGAGATCCACGCCCCAGGAGCCCAGCTCGACGGCACGCGCGGCATTCTCTGCCAGCCATTGCGGATACTGCCCAAGCAGCTGAATACGCACACGGGTGCCTGACGGCGTGCGGCTGTCATGATCGAGTTCGGGGCTGAGGCGTTGGAAACATTTCACCGGCAGCAGTGCATCCACTACCCGCAGAAATTCGGTAATACAGAGATCGTAGTCGTTGACGTCGGTCAGCAGTTCACGCACCAGCGAATCGAGAACGCCTTCCATCGGGGCAAGTAATACGCGCATGGTAAACCTGTGGGATGGGTGAGCAAAGGGGGAAGCGGGCGCTTCCCCCTGATTAATTAGCCGTTGTTCGCCGGGTTAGAACGACGTGGGCGGGTTTTGTTGACGCGTGGTGCGCCAGCGTTACCGCCTTCAGGGCGAGCGCCGCGTGGGGCTCCTGCACTGCTGCCATTCGCATTACCCTGACGACGTTCGCCGCCATTGCCGCCGCCGCCGTTACCGGTACGACTGCCGCTGGCACTGCGATCGCCACCGCTGTTACTGCGTTGACCCTGGCCCGGGCCGCCACGACCACGTCCACCGCCGCCACCGGCTCCGCCACGCTGCTGCTGGCGACCGTTGATGATCGGTTCTGCTTTGATGCTTGGGTCTGGCTCGTAGCCGTCAATCGCCATACGCGGGATTTCACGCTTCAGTACGCGTTCGATATCACGCAGCAGCTTCAGCTCATCCACACACACCAGTGACAACGCTTCACCCACTGCGGCCGCACGACCGGTACGACCAATACGGTGTACATAGTCTTCCGGCACGTTTGGCAGTTCGTAGTTCACTACGTGTGGCAGCTCTTCGATATCGATACCACGGGCAGCGATATCCGTTGCCACCAGCACACGAATTTTGCCGTCTTTAAAGTCGCTCAGTGCACGGGTACGTGCGCCCTGGCTCTTGTTACCGTGAATAGCAGCAGACGTGATGCCGTCTTTATTTAACTGTTCAGCCAGATGGTTAGCACCGTGCTTGGTACGGGTAAACACCAGCACCTGCTGCCAGTTGTCACGACCAATCAGGAACGATAACAGCTCGCGCTTACGTTTCTTATCAACCATATGCACATGCTGCGTCACCTGCTCAGAAGCCGTGTTGCGGCGCGCCACGGACACTTGTTCCGGGTTGTGCAGCAGTTTTTCCGCCAGGGTTTTAATCTCATCAGAGAAAGTGGCAGAGAACAGCAGGTTCTGACGTTTTGCAGGCAGTTTTGCCAGCACGCGACGGATGTCGTGGATGAAGCCCATATCCAGCATACGGTCCGCTTCGTCCAGAACCAGGATTTCCACCTGAGACAGATCAAGAGCGTTCTGGTGCTCAAGATCCAGCAGGCGACCCGGGGTCGCGACCAGCACATCCACACCACCGCGCAGTTTCATCATCTGCGGGTTGATGCTCACGCCGCCGAAGACCACCAGCGAACGCATATCCAGATATTTACTGTATTCCTGCACGTTTTCGCCCACCTGAGCCGCCAGTTCGCGGGTCGGGGTCAAAATCAGTGCGCGCACCGGGCGACGGCCTTTAGGGTGCGGGTTGTTGCTGCTTAACAACTGCAGCAGTGGCAGGGTGAAACCTGCGGTTTTACCGGTACCGGTCTGTGCGCTGGCCATCAGGTCGCGGCCAGCAAGGACTACCGGGATAGCCTGGCGCTGAATAGGCGTCGGCTCGTTATAGCCCTGTTCTGCAACAGCGCGCAAAATATCGGCGTTAAGGCCGAGAGAATCAAATGACATAAAGTTGACTGACTCCGGATCCGCCCTGACCGCATAGCGGTGTAGTTTCCAGGGGGAGAGTTGACGCCAGGATCATTCCTGACGCTTGAATGAGAGCACAAACCACGGTGCGTAAGCCGGGCATTATAACAGATCCCTACGCTGCACAGGGAGTTATTCTTATCGTGTTATCCGAAAATGCGCTACAGCCTGTAACAGTGCACAAACGATCGCTTGCTGTTGCATACAACGCATTAACGTAACAACACTTTTGTCATGCAGGAGGTTTATGAAGTGATGACGGCCTTGGTGACACTGCAGCACGTGGTGGTCGTGGTGGTATTGCTAACGCTGGCAGAGTGATTGAAACGACGGAGAGAAAGGCCATAAAACAGACGGGCCACCGAAGTGGCCCGTTGGGGTTTAGCGTGGGCGCTGACTCGGCTGCACCCGCTCTTTCACCAGCAGGGAGACCAGCGCAGGGCCAGCTAACATAACGACCCCTGCGGCACACAGCAGCAGGTTATTATGGATGACTCGTGACAGCACCAACAGCACCAGCATTGCGGCACCAAAATAGTAAGTGGTGGTCACGTCTTCCAGAAAATCGCCAATACGCCGCAGACGCGGCAAACGCTGGGTCAATAACATCGCGGCAAACACGCTGACATACATCGCCAGTAAAATCGTGCTGACCTGTAACAAGGCCTGATGTTTCCACCCCCACACCAGCGCAGCAATCAGCAGCAGGTGCAGTGCGATATGTACGCAGTTTTGTCCGGTGACAATCTGAATACGATTAGACCATTTCATGCTCTTCTCCTGGCAACCTCCGTTAAAGGTTACCCAAGCGGGTTACTGACACAGGCCAGTAACATATTTCCTCAGACTAACGTAGTTTTCGGATTATGCTGCAAATTAACGCATATCCCGCCACACTTTTGTGACAAAGACTACACTTTATCCTTCATTAGTTATGAAGGTAGCGTCATCAGTATGTCACAAAAAGCGCAAGGATTTTCATTTAAAGTCCTGACGATCAATACACATATGGGTTTTAACGCCTTTAACCGTCGCTTTATTTTGCCTGAACTGCGTGATGCCGTTCGCAACACCGGGGCGGATATTGTGCTGTTACAGGAAGTGATGGGCAGCCATGCGTTGCATCAGTTACGCGTTGCTGACTGGCCTGAAACCCCTCATTACGAATTTCTGGCGGATACCATGTGGAAAGACTTTGCCTATGGGCGCAACGCGGTCTATCCGGAGGGGCATCACGGCAACGCCGTGTTATCACGTCTGCCGATCGTCGATTATCAAAACCGGGATATCTCTGTTGCGGGCACGGAAAAACGCGGCATTTTGCATTGCCAGATTCAGGTGCCGGACTCCCCCGTTACGCTGCATATTCTCTGCGTACATCTTGGTCTGCGCGAGGCGCACCGTTCGGCCCAGTTGCGCATGATGTGTCAGCTGGTCAATGAATTGCCGCCGGAAGCGCCGGTGGTGATCGCCGGCGATTTCAATGACTGGCGCCAGCGGGCGAATGCCATTCTGAAGCGTGAGGCGGGGATGGAAGAGGTATTCAGCCGCAAAAATGGCCGTCCGGCTCGCACCTTCCCTGCCCGCTTTCCTCTGCTGCGGCTTGACCGTATCTATGTGCGCAATGCGGGCATTAGCCATCCGCAAACCATCCCGTTACGCCCGTGGGCACATCTCTCCGATCATGCCCCGCTCGCCGTGGAGATCCACCTATGAATCTGAACTGGCGTGAGGGCAACCAGATTACGCTGCTGGAAAACGGTGAAGAATTTTTCCCCCGGGTATTTGGGGCGATCCGCCGCGCACAGCACAGCCTGCTGCTGGAGACGTTTATCCTGTTTGAGGATGACGTGGGTAACGCCCTCCATGAGGAACTGCTGGCGGCCGCGCAGCGCGGGGTGAAAATCGAGATGATGGTGGATGGTTATGGTTCACCGGATCTGTCGGACACATTCGTTCACAGCCTGACGTCGCTGGGGGTACGTTTTCTCTATTATGATCCGCGTCCGCTGGTGCTGGGGATGCGCACCAATCTGTTCCGCCGCCTGCACCGTAAAATCGTGGTCGTCGATGGTACGATCGCTTTCGTCGGGGGCATCAACTATTCCGCAGAGCATAACGCCAGCTTTGGCCCGCAGGCCAAACAGGATTATGCCGTTGAGGTGAAAGGCCCGATTGTTGACGATATTGCACACTATGTGCAGCAGGAGATCGGCAGCGAACAAAAACATTACCGCTGGTGGGGACACCGTTCTCACCGTCCGGCGCACAATGCCACGCCAGGGGATGCCCAGGCATTGCTGGTTTATCGTGATAACCATCAGCACCGCGATGATATTGAACAGCATTATATCGAAATGCTGAAAAATGCCAGACAGGATGTGATCATCGCCAATGCCTATTTCTTTCCCGGCTATCGCCTGCTGCGTGAGATGCGTCAGGCGGCGCGGCGCGGAGTGCGCGTGCGCCTTATCGTGCAGGGCAAACCGGATATGCCGATTGTCAAAGTGGGTGCCGAGCTGCTGTACAACTACCTGGTGGAGGGCGGCGTGGAAGTCTATGAGTATTGCCGTCGCCCGCTGCATGCCAAAATCGCGGTGCAGGACAGCCAGTGGGCAACGGTGGGCTCCAGTAACCTTGATCCGTTGAGTCTGTCGCTAAATCTGGAAGCTAATTTAATGATCCACGATCGTGCATTTAATCAGCAGGTGCGTGATAACCTGGAGGGCTTGCTGTCAGCCGACTGTCAGCGGGTGCAGGAAAGTCAGCTACCGTCACGCAGCTGGTGGCAGCTCACTAAAAATGTGGTGGTGTTCCACTTTCTGCGCCACTTCCCGGCAATTGCAGGCTGGCTGCCGGCCCATACGCCGAAACTGGCCCAGGTACCTCCACCGGTTCAGCCGGAGATGGAAACTCAGGATCGCGTTGAACCGGAAAACGAAGGGGCAAAACCCTGATGGCAACCTCCTCGTTACTCTGGAAACGTACGCGAAAAGTCCTCACCTGGCTGTTTTTTATCGCGGTTATTGTCCTGTTGGTGGTCTACGCCCGCCAGGTGAACTGGGCCGATGTCTGGAATGTGGTGGTCAATTATAACCGGCTGGCCATTTTAGGCTCAGTGGCGCTGGTGGTGGTCAGTTACCTGACTTACGGTCTGTATGACCTGATCGGCCGCGCCTACTGCGGACATAAGCTGGAAAAACGCCAGGTCATGCTGGTGTCGTTTATCTGTTACGCCTTTAACCTGACGCTCAGTACCTGGGTCGGAGGGGTAGCGATGCGCTATCGCCTTTACTCACGGCTGGGCCTGGACGGCAGCACCATTACGCGCATCTTCTCACTGAGTATCGCGACTAACTGGCTGGGTTATGTACTGGTGGCCGGCGTGGTGTTCAGCGCCGGCATGGTCAGCGTGCCAGGCGGCTGGTTTATCGGTGCCGGCACCCTGCGTATCACGGGCTTCGCACTGCTGGCTTTTGTGGTGGCGTATCTGGCGCTGTGTGCATTCTCAAAAAAACGGCGCTGGACGATCAAAGGACAGAAGCTGGCGCTCCCGTCACTGCGAATGGCGCTGATTCAGTTTGCGGTATCCAGCGCCAACTGGCTGGTGATGGGCGCCATTATCTGGCTGCTGTTAATGCAGAAAGTGGATTTCCCGCAGGTGCTGGGCGTATTGCTGATCAGCAGTATTGCCGGGGTAATCATTCATATTCCGGCCGGAATTGGCGTGTTGGAGGCGGTGTTCCTGGCGTTATTGCGTGGTGAACCGATTTCGCATGGTGCGATTATCGCCGCGCTGCTGGCCTATCGAGTGCTCTATTTTATTGCCCCGCTGCTGCTGGCGCTGGTGCTGTATTTATGGCTGGAAGGCCGGGCGAAATCGTTACGGGCAAAGAATTTGTCAACGTAGTGATAGCGGGTCAGGCATGCCTGACCCCTACGTGAATTCAGATACGCGCCTGACACCTGCGTGAATTCAGATACGCGCCTGACACCTGCGTGAATTCAGATACGCGCCTGACACCTACGTGAATTCAGATACGCGCCTGACACCTACGTGAATTCAGATACGCGCCTGACACCTGCGGGACATGCAGACACGGAGGGGCGAGGCACGCCTCGCCCACTCTGGTTTTAACGGCGGTTGCCGAAAATCCGCAGCAGCATCAGGAACAGGTTGATAAAGTCGAGATACAGCGTCAGCGCCCCCATAATGGAGAAGCGACGCAGGTTCTCTTTATCATTAACGTCGATCCCTTCACCGATATTTTTCAGCTTCTGAGTGTCATACGCCGTCAGACCAACAAACACCACTACCCCAATGTAGGTTACCGCCCACATCAGTGCCGTGCTCTTCAGCCAGATGTTCACCAGTGATGCCAGTACGATGCCGATCAGCGCCATAAACAGCATACTGCCCATTCCGCTCAGATCGCGTTTCGTGGTGTAGCCCCACAGACTCATGGCACCAAACATCCCGCCCGTCACCAGGAAAGTGCTGGCAATGGAAGAGTAGGTATACACGAGGAAAATACTCGCCATCGTCAGTCCGGTCAGCGCCGAATAGAGCATAAACAGCACGGTGGCAACGGTGCCGCTGAGTTTATGCACCATCCCCGACAGCACAAACACCAGTCCCAACTGGACGATAATCAGGCCAAAGAAGGTAATACGATTGGCAAACACCAGTTCCATCACCTGCGGCGTATTGGCCGCATACCAGGAGATAAAGGCGGTTAACAGCAGTCCACAGGTCATCCAGCCGTAGACCTGCGCCATATAAACAGACAGGCCGGTGCTGGCGCGCTGTACGATTGAATCACTGGAACGTGGATATCGGTCCATGATGCTCCCCTTAAAAGGTGAATGAAATTACGGTTAGATCCGCTATTAGCTTGGCACAAACTCCACCCGCTCCGCCACCCTGCAACCGTGCTCTTTTTGCCAGATTGATTACCTGTTGAAGTTATTACGGAGTGAGACAATAAGCGGATAAAGATTGTGCAGCTTCTGCCGATAGATCGCTTACAGGGAATTTTAGTTACAAGAAGACACATAGCGATCACATTATTGCCACATCGGGGGAAGTCAGATGCAGAGTCAGTCGGTTCCAAAAAAGAAAATGAGTACCCGTACACTGATGCTGCTGACCGGGGTGCTGACTATCACCCTCGGTTTCAGCGTGACGATTGGACTGCTCAGTTGGCAGTCCAGCCAACAGCAAAGGAAACTGGCAGAAGAATATCTCGGTCAGATCGCCCAGAGCCAGGCACTGGCCGTACAGAATGAGCTGGATTATGCCCGTACTGTCGCCACATCGATGGGACAGAGCCTGGTCGCTCTGCGTGCCTCTGGCATCAGCGATCGTGCTATTGCAGAACAGCAGATGATCTACTCCCTGAAACTTAACCCAAGCTATCTGTCGATGTCGGTCGTGTTCGAACCTGATGCCTTTGATGGCCGCGATGCCGAGTTCGCCAGCCAGCCAGGATCGCCGCCCGCCGGGCGTTTTGCCCGTTTTGTTGACCGTGACCAGGCCGGAAACTATAAAGCGCACTTTATGGGATCGTTCCTGACACCAGGCCAGGGTGACTACTACCTGGTGCCGCGCAAACTTGAGCGCGACACCCTGACCGAACCCTATAGCTACGCTTATAACGGCATCCCTACCCTGCTGACGTCGGTTTCTGCGGTCATTGTCGATGACGGTAAATTGAAAGCGGTCACCACCTCTGATATCTCCCTCGCCTCGCTGCAAGAGCGTGTCAGTAAAATCAAACCCTGGGAAGGCAGCGGCTATGCCATGCTGATTTCCACCGCCGGTAAAGTGGTTTCCAGTCCGAATAAAGCGGATGCCGGTAAGCAGTACAAAGGCGAAACTGACGGCTTCACCACCAAAATGGTCGAACGCTTTGATCCGGTACTGGGCGAAGAGGTGCTGCAAACCTGGCGTCCGGTGACCGTCGGTAACAGCAAAGCTTCATGGTATCTCAGCGTTGTCGCTCCGGTTGATTTGGTGATGGCCGCCGCTAACCGCCAGTTAATGTACGCAGTGGCAATGATGCTGATCAGTATCATCGTGGTGTGCGGCGTGCTGGGCGTGATCTTCAGCCGTAAAGTGGCAACGCCTATTGGTGGCGAACCGCGTCAGGCGGCAGATATCGCCATGGCCGTGTCGGAAGGCGATCTCAGCGCCAATATTCCGGTGAAAAAGAACGATCAGCAGAGTATTTTCTTCGCCATGCAGACCATGCAGCATCAGTTGCGCAATATGGTCGGTGAGATTATTTCGGCCAGTGATTCCGTGCGCCAGGGTGCAGAAGAGATTGCCAGCGGCAACCTTGACCTCGCTTCCCGTACCGAGCAGCAGGCGGCAGCGCTGGAAGAGACAGCAGCCAGCATGGAGCAGTTAACAGCGACGGTAAAACATAACGCCGATAACGCGCATCAGGCCACGGCACTGACCGAAAATGCCACGGATATTGCCCAACGCGGTGAGCATCTGGTGTCGCAGGTGGTGAAGATCATGCAACAGATCGATGAAAGTTCACAGAAAATCGGTGCTATCACCAGCATTATCAACAGTATCGCTTTCCAGACCAACATCCTGGCGCTGAACGCGGCGGTTGAAGCTGCACGAGCCGGGGAACAGGGGCGTGGTTTTGCCGTTGTGGCGGCAGAGGTGCGCAATCTGGCGCAGCGCAGTGCCAACGCAGTGAAAGACATTTCTGCCCTGATCAGCGAATCGACTCAACGTGTTGATCAGGGGGTGACGCTGGTGCAGAGCGCCGGAAAAACCATGCAGGAGATGACCCAGGCGGTGAACTCGGTGAAAACCATTATCGGGGAAATTGTGCATGCCTCGGATGAGCAATCACAGGGTATTGGTCAGGTAACGGTCGCCGTGAACCAGATGGATGGCGCAACGCAGCAAAACTCCGCGCTGGTTCAGGAGATGTCCGCGGCTGCGGCTTCGCTGGAAGATCAGGCGAAGACGCTGGCGCAGACGGTGCAGATTTTCAAACTGCAATCAGTTTAAGACAGCGGTAGGGGACGGGCATGCCCGTCCCTGTTAATGACGACCGATACAGCTCTGATATCGGCTGTTCACCCGCTGGGCAAACCACGCGGTGGTGAGATTACGGGTAATCTTCGGACTCTCCAGCTTGATCCCCGGTAACACTTCGCGCGGCAGCTTTTTCCCGGCATCTTTCTCAGCCAGAGCAAATACCGACTTCCACAGATCGGTTTTCTCGAAATCGATGCTGTCGCCTTTCTCCAGTGCACGGCGAATCGCCCGGTCACTGTAATCCAGCCGCTTACCCAGAGTACGTACCGCCTTCTCGGTCGATCCTGCACTGTCGGAACCGTAGTTGATCAGGTCACCATCCAGCGCCAGCTTAATGCCACTTAACCGCGACACTGCCGCCTGGAATGCCGCATTACGGCTGGCGTACCAGCCTGCATTAAAGTCGGCAAAGCGATACAGCGGCGACGGATAATTAGCCGGATAGCCAAGCAGGTGCCGGGTGCCAAACCACATGCCTCCCCGGCGGGAAAAGACTTCGCGGCGAACAGAACTGTCCACCTGATACGGATACCCTTTAGCATTGGCTTCCGCGAAGGCAATACTGACCTGCATCGGCCCGCCCGTGTGGATTGGATTCAGGTTGCCAAACAGCTTCTGTCCCATTGGCACCATATCGATAAAATCATCAAATACCGCGCTCAGCTCTTTCTCACTTTTGACGTGATCCAGACGCCAGGCATAACTTTTGCCGGTCGGTGAGTTGATCATCAGTGCGGTGCGCACCAGGAAGGACGGAATATGCATTTGCCCGGCACGGCGATCTATCTCCGCCCAGGCAATTTTTGGCAGACCCGGCACGGTGGCATCGGCGCTGAAGTTAGATTCCTGTCCGGTCACCGCAATGACGGCGCAGATATTGCTGACGTCGGGCACGATATTCTGGCTGTTAAATGCCACGAAAATATCCTGCGTCCATCCCTGACGATCGCTGACGCCCGCAGGTAACAGACGGGCAATATCGGCTTTTACATCGGTCGGGCGCGGCTGAGATGCTGTGTCCGACGGCTGATGGCTACAACCCGCCAGCACCAGCAGGGCCAGCGGCAAAAGATGATGCAGTTCAATCCGGCGCATGAAAATCCTCAAGGCAGAGTCAAAATGATAAATACGCTATTTCCAGCGGTCTGCGGCTTGATGGTCGCTGTCACGCGCGGCAACCCAGCGGTCACCTTCAGCGGTGGCTTCCTGTTTCCAGAACGGGGCACGGGTCTTAAGCTGATCCATGATAAATTCTGCGGCGGCAAACGCCGCTCCCCGATGCGCACCGCTAACCCCCACCAGCACGATTTCATCGCCAGGGAACAGCTCGCCAATACGATGGATCACCGTCACACGCTGCATCGGCCAGCGGGCGCGCGCCTCTTCGACAATCTCTGCCAGCGCTTTTTCGGTCATACCGGGATAGTGTTCCAGCCTCAGCGCGCTGACATTATCCCCCAGATTGTGGTTGCGCACCTTGCCCGTGAACGTCACCACGGCACCGTCAAGATCGGATGCCGCCAGCCACTGGTACTCATCACTCATGCTGAAGGGCGCACTGCCCACGCGAATGCGGGTATCCATTTCAGCCCCCGGTGACCGGCGGGAAGAAGGCAACTTCATCCCCGGCACGAACAGGATGCTGCATTGACACCAGCGTCTGATTAACCGCGGCCAGTAGCTTGCCGGATTCCAGCGCCAGCGCCCAGCGCTCGCTTTGCTGCGCCAGCTGACTGCGCAGGGCTTCGACATTCTGATATTCCGCGGGCAGTTCAAGGCGATCAATACCGACCAGTTCGCGCACCTGGGCGAAAAACAGCACGTTAATCATGGGCCACCGCCTGGAAATCACCGGATTTCCCGCCGCTCTTACTTAACAGGCGACACTGCTCAATGGTGATATCTTTCTGCACGGCTTTGCACATATCGTAAATCGTTAACGCAGCGACCGATGCAGCCGTCAGCGCTTCCATCTCAACCCCGGTTTTCCCCGTCAGGCGGCACATCGATTCAATGCGAACCCGGTGATGTTCAGGTTCGGCGCTTAACGACACTTCGACCTTGCTCAGCAGCAGCGGATGGCACAGCGGGATCAACTCCCAGGTCCGTTTGGCCGCCTGAATACCGGCGATGCGCGCCGTGGCGAACACATCCCCTTTGTGGTGGCTGCCATCGATAATCATTTGCAGCGTTTCAGGACGCATGACGACATAGGCTTCTGCCCGTGCTTCACGCACGGTTTCCTGTTTGGTGGACACATCCACCATATGCGCCTCTCCGGCGGCATTAATATGCGTTAACTGAGACATTTACGGCTTCTTCACATGCGAAACAAAGTGACAGGGACGGGTGCGGGCATCGAGCTGATCCTGAATGATGCGCTCCCAGGCAAGCTGGCAGGCCCCGGTTGATCCCGGTATGGCGAAAATCAGCGTGTTATTGGCTAAACCGGCCACCGCGCGCGATTGCAGGGTAGATGTGCCAATATCCTCATAGGAGATCATGCGGAACAGTTCGCCAAAGCCTTCAATCTCGCGATCGAACAGCGGCAGTAACGCCTCTGGCGTGGCGTTTTTCTCGTTAAACCCCGTGCCGCCGTTAATCAGCACCACCTGCACATTATCGCTGGCGATCCAGCGCGAGACTTCGGCACGAATACCGTAGCGGTTATCCGCCACGATACCGCTCTCCACCGTGTGGTGCCCGGCCTCTGCCAGCGCTTCGCGCAGATAGTCGCCGGAGCTGTCAGTTTCAGTCGTATGGCGATCGGAGACGGTGAGTACCGCCACGTTAAGGGGGATAAAATCCGTTGATCCTTTGCCCATATATACTCCTTAGATTAACGCCTGTATCGTCGGCTGTTAGCCGCCGATAAACGAGAGATTTTGTGTAATACCGGTATTTCCCTGATGGAGAAAATGCGTCTCTTTCTTCGTCGTCAGGCTACCGGCAATACGCGCCTGTAATTCGGCCTGCTGGCTGTCATCGGCCAGCAAATCGCGCAGTGGCACACCGCCATCGCCAAACAGGCAGAGATGAAGATTTCCCGTCGCAGAGACGCGCAGACGGTTACAGCTGGCGCAAAAGTCTTTTTCATACGGCATGATCAGGCCAATTTCACCCTGATAATCCGCATGACTGAACACCTGCGCCGGGCCGTCACTGCGGGCGCGTAGTTGCTGCACCCAGCCCTGTTGCACTAACTGGTCGCGGATCACCTGCCCGGATACATGGTGTTTGCGGAACAGTGCACCACCGTCACCGGTTTCCATCAGTTCGATAAAACGCAGCTGAATGGGACGGGTGCGTATCCAGTCGAGGAAGGTATCGAGGCTTTGATGATTGACGTCACGCATCAGTACGGTGTTGACTTTTACCTTGCTGAATCCGGCGTCGAAGGCCGCATCAATCCCGCGCATCACGTCATCAAATTTATCCTGCCCGGTGATGGCATGAAACTGGCGCGCATCCAGGCTGTCGATACTGACATTCAGCGCGGTCAGCCCGGCAGCACGCCACTGCGCGACATCGCGCTTCAGGCGATAACCATTGGTGGTGAGGGCTATCTGACGAATGGAAGGATTTTCACGCACGGCCGCGATGATCTCGGTAAAATCACGGCGCATGGAAGGTTCACCGCCCGTCAGGCGCACTTTTTCCGTACCTGCTGCGGCGAAGGCACGTGTGACGCGGCGGATTTCATCCAGCGACAGGAAGCTTTTGTTCTGCGCGCCCTGCGGCTTGTAACCGTCGGGCAGACAGTAAGTGCAACGGAAATTGCACACGTCGGTGATCGACAGGCGCAGGTAATAAAACCTGCGCGCGAAGTTATCAGTAAATTGTGGCACCTGTGACACCTTTCCAGATAGGGAGATGCAGTCATTTCTTTCTGCACCCTGGCAACTCAACGGTTGCGGCCAGGACACCATATCCAGCAGGACACAGGTATCAGGGCTTAAGTGTGATTCACCGAACATCGGTAAACCGTGATAGCGCAAATGTTAGCGCTAATACAGCAGGGTTACCAGCGCAGTATTTCGCTATGTATTATTATATATAACGCATTTTCCCCGCATTTTAGCGGACGTTTAGCGTAAAATAAGGCTCATAACAGTTTCATCACATGACGAATGGATATTATGCGAAATCGCACGTTAGCTGACCTCGACCGCGTGGTAGCATTAGGGGGAGGACACGGTCTGGGCCGTGTGATGTCCGCCCTTTCACCTTTGGGTTCCCGCCTGACCGGCATTGTCACCACCACCGATAACGGGGGTTCCACCGGGCGTATACGCCGCTCTGAAGGCGGTATCGCCTGGGGCGATATGCGTAATTGCCTGAATCAGCTGATCGCCGAACCGAGCGTTGCTTCCGCCATGTTTGAGTACCGTTTTGCCGGTAACGGTGAGCTGGCAGGGCATAACCTCGGTAACCTGATGCTGAAAGCCCTCGATCACCTCAGCGTCAGGCCGTTTGAAGCTATCAATCTGATCCGCAATTTGCTGAAGGTGGATGCATTCCTGATCCCGATGTCCGAGCAGCCGGTTGACCTGGTGGCGCTGGATGAAGAAGGCCATCTGATATACGGCGAAACTGAAATTGATCAGATGATACAACCGCCGCAGGAGCTGATGCTCGCGCCCAAAGTCAGCGCCACGCGTGAAGCGGTGGAGGCCATTGGCGAAGCTGACCTGATCCTGATTGGTCCGGGCAGTTTTTACACCAGCCTGATGCCCGTTCTGCTGCTGCCTGAGATTGCTCAGGCCCTGCGCCGCACGCCGGCCACGATGGTGTTTATTGGTAATCTCGGGAAAGAACTCAGCCCGGCGGCCGCGAAGCTGACGGTCACCGATAAGCTGGCCATGATGGAGAAGGCGATAGGCAAACGTGTGATTGATGCGCTGGTGCTGGGGCCAAAGGTCGACAGCAGCCAACTCGACGGGCGACTGATCATTCAGGAACCGCTGGAGGCCGGAGATATTCCGTATCGCCACGATCGCCAGTTGCTACGTATGGCGCTGGAGCACGCAGTGCAGGCAATGGTGTAAAGACGGGGCGACCGGAAAAATTAATGTCTGATCATTCGGCTTCAGGTCTGAGGCCAGTTTGAGCACGCCGGATCGGCAACTGCCGCATCCATGCGGGCCTCGGCACGCGGCGTCCCTGCCGCGTGACGTCCGGCTTACCTCAAACTGGCCCCATCCCCGCAGAACGTCTGCTCGCTGTAGGTATTACAACCCCCACCATGTGACAGTCTCTGCGGATTGATTTGAATCAGGATTTTGGATCTTGGTTTTGACCTGGATTTTGACGTTGAGGCGGCATTCAGCAGCACTGAGGAAGCGCAGTGAACCAGGACGAACCGCCAGGACGGCGGTGAGAGTGAGAGCCGGCACAGGGATGTGCCGTCACGACTGCTCCGTCGGTGAACGATGCTTGCGAAGGTATCCACGCAGTGGACGCAGCGCCTGCCGCAAAGCCCGGGCCCCCAGGGCGGCGGCGACTGGCCGCCCTGGGTCGCTCAGCCCGCGCAGCGGGAAAGCGAAACGCCCTTGACGTTGACCTTGACGTTGACGTTGACGTTGACGTTGTTTTTCGGGTCGACCAAAAAAAAAGGTCATCCCCTACATTTGTAAGACAAAAGAAATAATGACGCAGGAAACGGTAATCTAATGCAACATTAATGTTGATAATGATTATCATTCATATATTATGTCGCAAATTATAAACGTTGTTTGCCCTGCCACAGGGCTTTGTTAATTGCTATTCCTGAAGCCGTTGTTGAGCGAATACCCATAATAACATCGCAGGTATTTCGCATGATTAAGTTTTCATCCCGCCAGGGATTACTGCACACGTCTCTCGTCGTGGGGACACTGTTCACCGCCGCCGTCTCCACGCCGCTTACCGCGGCTGAGCAGACCGATGAATCGTCCGCCAAAGCCCGCCAACAAAACACGCCGCAGGATGATGCGGTGATGACCGTCTTGTCGCCAGAAGTGAAGAAAGTGGCAGGAAGTTCAGTCACCCTTAATGCTGCCGATATGCAGCAGCGTGGTGGCAATAACTTCGGCACCATCATGCGTTACCAGCCGCTGATCGGCGCGGTAGGCAGCAGCAGCGGTTCTTCCACGGGCAAAAGCGGCTTCGACCGGGGCGGCTACACCGGCTATAACATCCGTGGCCTGGAAGGTAACCGCGTGGCGCTTGACGTCGATGGCATCCCGCAGCCAGAAGCCACCGGGCGCAGCTACGCCAGCCGTGCCGGGGTGAACACCTTCGGCATCGGCCGTGACTACATTGACCCTTATCTCTACGGTCGCGTCGAGATTGAATCCGGCGCAACGATAACGTCACGTGCGAATACCGCACTGGGCGGTACCGTCTCCTTCCTGCCGAAATCAGCCGATGATTATCTGACGCCGGGCAAACACACTGCGTTTGGCTTCCAGAGCGATTACGACTCCTCCAGCCGCAGCTGGCATAACGGCATCACCGCTGCCGCCGGGGATGAAACCCTGCGTGGTCTGATGGTGTACAGCCGCCGTGATGGTCAGCAGACCCGTAATAACAGCGATGAACTTGACGCTTACCCGGAAAACTGGCACTCCGACGCATTGCTGACGTCCGGTATCTGGCAGCCGAACGATGAACACAAGCTGACCGGAACGGTCGATTTTTACAGCAAAGTGAATCACAGCCGCTATGACAGCTGGGCCACTGACGGCAATACCTTACTGGGCGATGCGAACCAGCAAAGCAACACCCGCCGCTGGGGTGTCAGCCTGAAAGATGAGTGGACACCGGGTAACGACTGGGTCGACAGCCTGAGTAATAAAATTTATTACCAGCACACTGAAGCACACGACAATACGCTGATGCCATTAGGCACTGCGGGTGCCATGCAGCGCGTGTACTCTGATTACAACGTGGAAACGTACGGCTACGAAGCCCAACTGGCGAAGACGCTGGGTCGCCACGATCTGCTGGCCGGGATCAACGGGCGACTTTCAGAAACCGAACGCCCGTTCAGCCAGTCTCCGGCACAGAGCGGCACCAGCATGACCACCAAACCTGAGGGTGACAGCCGTACCCTGGTGCTGGGCGCGTTTGTGCAGGACAGTATCCTGTTTGACCTTGATGGTCATGCGTTCTCTGTGGTGCCGGGCGTGCGTGTGGCGCATCAGGAAACCAAACCGCAGAACCTCGCCAATATGGCCGCGGGCACGGATGTGCTGACGCCTGCCGATGCAGAGAAGCTGTACGGAAAAACCAACAGCGATACGCAGCTGCTGCCGTCCATCAGCTTTAACTATGATATTACCCCGCAGCTGATGACCTACGTGCAGTACAAGCGCGGCGCGCAGTTCCCGAACGCCAGCCAGCTGTATGGTTCATGGAACCTCGGTTCCAGCTACGCCGGAAACCGTCAGTATGCCTTGCTGGGCAATACCGATCTGGAAACGGAAACCAGTAACAACGTTGAATGGGGCGTGAAGGGCCAGGCAACGGAAGGCGTAACGCTGCACGGTGCGATGTTCTATAACACGTACAAAAACTTTATTGCGTCGACCCGTTATTCTCGCGCTACGGCACCGGATAAGTTCGTTAACGTTCCTGCGAATATAGCCACTATCTATCAGGCAGAAAACCGTGATAAAGCCTATATCTGGGGCGGAGAAGTCAGCACCAAAATCAACTATGGCACCTGGTTTGATCAGGTTAACGGCCTGAGTACCACCTTTGCGTTGGGCTACAGCAAGGGCCAGGCCAAATCCCGCTATGATGGCGACAAGTATGTTGACCTCGACAGCGTGGCCCCGATGAAAGCCGTGGTTGGCGTGGCGTTTGACGATCCGGCGCAGCGCTTTGGTACGGCGATCACCGCGACTTTTGTTAAAGGGAAGCAGGCGCAGAGCACCAACCGCAACAGCTACCTGAACAGCGGAGGTGCGCTGACGGACGCCACCACGGAATATACGCGCGTGCCGGGTTACGGCATGGTGGATATGACGGCCTGGGTGAAAGTGACGAAGAACGTGAAGCTAAGCGGTGGAGTATATAACCTGACCGATCGTAAATATTGGGATTATCTCAGCAGCCGTAATATGACCGGGGAAACTCAGGTGGATATCAACGATCGCTCACTGGCCGTCCAGCCAGGACGTAACTTCCAGTTAGGTGTGAACGTCGATTTCTGATGTAAAGCAAACGCTGAACACCAGCACGGGCGACCAGAAAAAAGGGTCGCCCCGTACAGGATTGCGTAGGGGCTGACCTTCTTTTTTGGTCAGCCCTTTATTTTGCGTGCTGATCAATATGCCCCAAATCCCGCTCCGGGAAGCAGACGGCGCGCAGGCGGCGTTTGATCTCGGCGGCATCCGGGAAGCCGTCATCGGTTTTACGGTTCCAGATCACCTGCTGATTTACCGTGATCTCATACACGCCGCCGGTACCGGGGATGAGGGTAACCGCACCGAGATCGGTACTGAAGGTATGCAGCAGTTCCTGCGCCATCCAACTGGCGCGCAGCATCCAGTTGCACTGGGAACAATATTGGATCGTGACAACCGGTAATTGGCTCATGCAAGTAACCTCACCATCGTATTGAGAAGATTATTTTCCAGCCCCGGCCATAAACATCCGGACCGCGCAGGCTGTCATTTCACGTACCCGCTTCTCGCTCATTGGCGGAGCGGTGCGCTGATAAATACGGATTTCAATTTCAGCGGTCAGCAGTGCCAGAAACTGCAAGGCGCGTACCTGCGGATCGCCGAGGCGCAGCGCGCCGTTATCCATCGCTGACGAGAACAACCGCGCCAGTTTTTCCACGCTCTCACGCGGGCCGGATTCATAAAACAGCATGCCCATATCGGAATGCCCGGCTTCTCCCACCACCATACGATAAACCGACAGGGCGGTATTATCCGTGGTCATCACCTGCAACATCTGCTCGCCAAAGCGCTGTAGTTTCTCTTCCAGCGTGACGCTTTTCGCCACCGCATCGTTAAGTACATTGGCGGCGTCTGTCAAATGTTGAGTGGCATAGGTGCGGATCACCGCGCTGAACAGCTCCTCTTTCGAGGGAAAATAGTTATACAGCGTGGCTTTGGAGCCGCCAAGGCGCTTTGACAGCTCATTCATGGACGCGCGCTCGTAACCCATCTCCTGGAAAAGCTGTGCGGCAGCTTCCACGATTGCCTCACGGCGTGCTTCAGTTCGGACTTTCATCGGCTCTCCCGCGAAAAATAAACCCGAGTGTACATTTTATTGACAGAAAAATCCTGCCAGGGCATAACTATACCGTACAGTACGGTTCACTTATAAAAAAGGATATTCTTATGTTCACTCAACGCCAGGTTTTTACATCGTCTTTATTACTCCTCTCACTAATACTGGCAGGCTGTGCGGGCACGCAGCCGCCACGTTATGCCGGGTTATCGTCTGCTGAACAGCTGCGGCCTAACAGCGGTGAGGATGCCTATCGCCAGCCGTGGCGCACCGCAGGCCAGGTCGACTGGAAAAAATACACCACAGTGACGGTGGATCCGGTCATCGTCTATCAGGGCGCGGATAATCAGTTTGGCGATCTCAGCCAGGCCGATCGTCAGGAGCTGGCCGATTATCTGTACCAGCGCTGCAACGAGGTGCTGAAAACCCGGTTTTCACCCAGCCAGCATCCCTCGCCACAGGCGCTGCGCATTAAGCTGACGCTTACCGGAGCCGAGACCACCACGCCGGTGCTGGGAACGTTCACCAAGTTCGATCTGGCGGGTGGGCCGTACAATATTGTGCAGGCGGTGCGTGGGCGGGAAGGGCTGATGAACGGTTCAGTCAGTTATGCCGTTGAGATCTATCAGGCCGACAATAACCAGTTATTACAGGCCTGGGTGACGAAACAGTATCCCAATGCAATGAATGTCGGGGCCAGCTTTGGTTCCCTGTCGGCCGCTAAAGTGGGCATTGATAAAGGGGCTGACCAGCTGCTGGCTGTGCTGAAATAGTCTGACGTCAACACCAGGAAATACCCGGAAACAGAAGCGGCCGCAGAGCCGCTTTTTTTCTAAATGCTTTTTAACGCTGAACTTTCCCCGATTTCTTCTTTGTTCTGTCTGTGCGGCTTTGTTATTGCTGTCGTTTACTTCAGGCAAAAAAAAGAAGGAAGCCTTAATGGAAATCTACTGGTATCTCACCGCCCCCGACGGGCCGCAGCCCTGGACCGCCTCCGGCAGTCGCAAAATCGACTATGCCTGGTTTCAGGAAGTGGCGCAGGCGGTGGATAATCTGGGGTTTACCGGCGCGCTGCTGGCCACCGGCGCGCACGACCCCTGGATTGTCGGGGCTTCGTTGATCCCGCTGACGCAACGGATGAAGTTCCTGATCGCGATCCAACCTGGGCTGGTTTCCCCCACGCTGCTGGCCAAAATGGCGGTGACGTTCAACCAGTTCTCCCAGGGACGCGTGCTGCTCAATGTGGTGAGCGGCGATAAAAATACCCTGGGTGCGTATGGTCTGCATCTTGAACACGACCAGCGCTACCAGTTAAGCGATGAGTTTCTTACCGTGCTGAAGCCGTTGCTGGCAGAACAGACGGTGGATTTCGAAGGTGAACACCTGCATATCAGCAACGCCCGTCTGGCGCTGGGCAACGGTGGCTACCCACCGCCTGCGCTATGGTTCGGCGGTTCATCGGAGGCAGCGCAGGACGTTGCGGCAAAACATATTGATACCTATCTCTCCTGGGGTGAAACGCCGCCGCAGGCCGCAGAGAAAATTGCCGCCGTGAAACAGAAAGCGCTTCAGCATCAGCGCACGCTGCGCTTTGGCATTCGTCTGTATGTGATCCTGCGGGAAACGGATGAAGCCGCGTGGCAGGCGGTGGAGGAGCTGTACCGTTCAATGGACGATAAAGCGATTGCTGCCTGCCAGGCGCTGGCCGCCGGATCGGATTCTGTCGGTCAGGCACGCATGAGCGCACTGCACAATAACGCCCGCCCGGAAAACCCGCGTGAGCTGGAGATTTACCCGAATCTGTGGGCTGGCATCGGCCTGGTCCGTCCGGGGCCGGGTACCGCGATTGTCGGCAGCCCGGAAACCGTTGAACGCGTACTGCGTGACTATCAGCAGGCCGGCGTAGAGGTGTTTATCCTGTCCGGTTTCCCGCTGGTGGAGGAAGCACAACGCTTCAGCCAGCTGGTGTTACCGCGTCTGTCGCTGGACGCGCCCACGGTGACGCACGTGGCCGATGATTCCGGTAATACTTTCACCTGGAGCAATCTGTGGGACAGCCCGGTGGGGCAGCAGGAGGATCGTGGATGACGTTACGTATTGGCAGTCACCCGAACAATCTTTCACTGTTTATTCTGCGCCATCGCGGCGTGCTGGAAACGGCACTGGCAGCGCAGGGCGGCGTGGTCTGGACGGATTATCTGCATGGGGGCGACAGTGCCACTTTTCTGGCAGAACAACGGCTGGATGTCGTCGGCACCGGGTCCACGCCGCCGCTGCTGGCACAGGGCAACGGTCTGGACGTGGCCTATCTGGCGGCCTCACCCGACCGGACGGCAAACTGCGCGCTGCTCGGGATGAAAGACGGGCCGCGTCAGAGCGCCAGCGATCTCAAAGGCGCGCGCATCGCCTGCATGAAAGGATCGTTTACCGACCATTTCCTCGCCCGGCTGCTGTTGCAGAACGGGCTGACACTGGACGATACCCAGCTGGTTGACCTTAACGGCAGTGAGTCTGCCCGTGCGCTGCGCGAGGGACGGGTGGATTTGTGGGCGGCTATCGATCCCTGGCTAACCGCGGCACAGGATGCTAAAAAGGTGCGCTGCCTTGTTCAGGTGGGCGAGGTGATCCGCAACCGTTCCCTGTTCTGGTGCCGTGAACGCTGGCTGCATCAGTCTGCGCAGCAGGCGGAAATCCTGCTGACGGTACTGGCCGAGAATGACCGCTGGATCGCCAGCAACAGTCAGCAGGCCGCGGAGCTGATCCATCGGCATCTTCCCGGCTCACTCAGCGTCACCAGCTGGCTCTCGACTATTCGATCCCGCCCGTGGGGCATTCACCGGGTGACCCCGGAACTGCTGGCAGAGCAGCAACAGCAGGCCGACGATCTGTTGGCCGCCCGATTTATCACCCAGGCGCTGCGGATTAACGTTGCGCTCGACAATGGAGTACAGGCATGAATAAGGGAGTGCTGCGCTGGCTGGTCGCTGCGGCGTTAGGCGTAACAATGACGGCGCAGGCCGCAGACGAGATCACACTGAGAATAGGCTTTTTACGGGCACCGACCGACCTGGCGCTGGCGAAAGAGAATGGCAGCCTGGAAAAAGCGCTGGCTGCGCACAACGTAAAACTGGAATGGGCAGGGCCGTTCTCATCAGCGGCACCCGCCTATGAAGCAATGAATGCCAATGCCATTGATATGACCACCGGCAGCTCCACGGCCTTTGTCACCGCCATTGCCGCCGGGCTGCCGCTGGTGTTCTTTGGTTATCAGGCGATGTCGCCTGATGGAGAAGGCATTGTGGTGCGCAACGATTCCACGCTGAAAACGCTGGCGGACCTGCGCGGTAAAAAAGTGGCGGTGAACAAGGGTGGCACGGGAGAGTATCTGCTGTCACGCGCGTTGCAGACGGCCGGGATCAAAGAGAGCGAAGTACAGAAAGAGTACCTGACGCCGACGGACAGCGGCAGTGCCTTTGTCGGCGGTCATGTGGATGCCTGGGCGGTGTGGGACCCGTTCCTGTCGCTGGCGCGTCAGAGCTACGAAGGGCGTCTGCTGACCAATGGCAAACAGCTGGGATCGGAGAACGCCGTGGGTTACTTTGTCACTGAGCAGTTTAACCGCCAGCATCCGGACGTGGTGAAGATCGTCTGGCAGGTGATGAAAGAGCAGAATGTCTGGGCCAAAGCGCACCCGCATGAAGCCGGGAAAATCTGGGCACAACAGATGGGCCGTCTGGGCGAAGGGCTGGGCGATCGGCTGGGCGAGGTCAATACTGTTCCGCTGTCGTCAGTAGGGGCAGAGCAGCGCCAGCATATTCAGCATGTTGCTGAGTGGTACTTGCAACAGGGGCTGATTAAGGCTATTCCTGATATTCAGGGTCACAGCGTGGAACTGTAACTCACGCGCTATCCTGCCAAACCGGGCCGACCAGCAACGTCGGCCCCACGTTTTATGCACCGTACGGAGCCTGGCTAATGACACGTATGACGGCAAAAGATTTCCCTCCTGAACTGCTCGAATATTTTGACTTCTATGTACACGGTAAAATCACGAAACGTGAGTTTCTGGATATCGCGGCGAAGTTTGTTGTCGGTGGCCTGTCGGCGGCGGCACTCGGCACCTTACTGACGCCGAATTATGCCTATGCGCAGCAGGTTGAGTTTACCGATCCCGATATTCTCGCGGAGTATATTCACTACCCGTCCCCGCAGGGACACGGGAGCGTGAAGGGTTACCTCGTCCGTCCGGCGAAAGTCACGGGGAAGGTGCCTGCAGTGGTGGTGGTGCATGAAAATCGCGGGCTGAACCCGTATATCGAGGATGTGGCGCGGCGGGTGGCGAAAGCCGGCTTTATTGCGCTGGCCCCGGACGGATTGAGTTCGGTTGGCGGCTATCCGGGCAATGATGAGAAAGGGCGCGAGCTGCAACAGCAGATTGACCCGACAAAGCTGATGAACGACTTTTTTGCGGCGATTGAGTTTCTGATGCAGCACGATGGTGCCAGCGGCAAAGTGGGCATAACCGGCTTCTGTTATGGCGGCGGGGTGGCGAATGCGGCGGCCGTGGCCTATCCCGAACTGGGCGCTGCCGTGCCGTTTTATGGTCGCCAGCCGAAAGCGGAAGATGTGGCCAAAATCAAAGCGCCGCTGCTACTGCATTATGCGGAGCTGGATACACGGATTACCGAGGGCTGGCCGGCCTATGAAGCTGCGCTGAAAGAGCATCATAAAGTCTACGAAGGCTATGTGTATAAAGGCGTGAACCACGGTTTTCATAATGATTCGACGCCGCGTTATGACAAAGCGGCGGCAGATCTGGCGTGGGAGAGAACCATCGCCTGGTTTAAACAGTATCTGGTGTAACCGGACTCTGGCGTTTGATCATATCTACCAGCGCCCTCAGGCTGACGGGCATATGGCGATTCGCCGGGAAATAGAGGCATAAACCAGGGACTGGCGGGCACCATGCCTCCAGTACCCTGACCAGCGTGCCCTGATTGAGCGCTTCCCGCACATGGCTTTCTGGCACATAGGCGATCCCCAGCCCCTGGAGAGCGGCCCCGGCCATCAGGGCTGAGCAGTAATTGTCCCTGTGCATCCGCCACCTCTTCCAGCGCCTGCTCCAGCCCGTTGAGGTGCGGTGTAATGCGCCGCAGCAGCTTTTCTCCGGCATCGGTCAATGCCACACTGCGCGTGGTGCGGTGCAGCAGGCGCACGCCAAGGCGCTCTTCCAGCCCGCGAATAGCATGGCTCAGGGTTGAGCGGGTCACGCCTGATAATTCTGCCGCCCGGCGAAAACTACGTTGCTCTGCCACGGCGATAAAGGCTTTCAGGTCAGAGATCGAGGGGGTTCGTATTGGTGATTTCATTTCACCTCTTCATGCCAATTGTTTCGTCTGGCGCTGGGCAGCAAGGCGTACCACTCTATTCGTGAAGCGCTGACCTCGCGTTTGCAGGTGCTTGACGCAACGAAAGACATTGCATTCAGCGTTGATAAACAGGGCTGAAGTGCAGAGCGAGCCGTCCGGCTCGCTCTGTCGGGGGGTTAGTGGGTGGCGGATTTTTGCATGGAGGCGGTGGTGACGGCGCGCTTATTCTGTGCCGCCTTCACGCGCATATATTTCACCGCAATGGCAATCACCGCCGTCAGCAGAGCACCGGTAAACATGGTCAGCAGGGCCAGTGACGGTTTGTTCATCGCGCCCAGCAGGACCACAATTGGCCCGCCGTGCGCAACCTGATTGGTGATGCCCAACTGGAACGCCATCACCGCTGCCGCCATACTGCCGATCACGTTAGCCGGGATCACGCTAAGCGGGTCGCGTGCCGCAAACGGAATGGCCCCTTCAGAAATACCCACCAGACCCATCGCAAACGAGGCTTTACCGGCTTCATTCTCTTCACCAGCAAACAGCGACAGCTTACGGGACAGGAACGTGGCCAGACCCATCCCCAGCGGGGCTACCGGAATGGCGCAGGTAATTGCGCCCATATACTCCGCATGGCCTGCCGTCAGCATGCTCAGGCAGAACAGGAAGGCGACTTTATTCACCGGCCCGCCCATATCAAACCCGGCCATGCCGCCTATCACAATACCCAGCAGCACCAGGCTACTGCCATTCAGCGACACCAGCAGATGATTCATTCCGGTCATGGCGCTGGAAATCGGTGCGCCAATCACAAAAATAAACAGCCCGGCAATAAACAGCGTACCCGTAAGGGGAACGATCAGGATCGGTACGAGCGGTTGTACCATTTTGGGGTAACGGCGTGTAGCCAGCCAGCGCACCACATAGCCCACAATCAGCCCGGCGAGGATCGCACCGATAAACCCGGTTCCCGCTTCTGCGCCGTAGAAACTGCCAGTATTGGCAATCCAGCCGCCGATAAAACCGGGGGCCAGCGCGGAGCGGTCGCCGATAGCGTAAGCGATATAGGCGGAAAGGATCGGGATCATCAGTTTGAAGGCCACCACACCGACATCCAGCACCGACTGCCAGATACTGCCTTCGGGAATACTCATGCCGGAAGGGCCGGGCTGGCCGCCAATGGCCAGCGACAGAGCGATCATCAGCCCACCGGTGACCACAAAGGGGATCATATGCGACACGCCGTTCATCAGAAAACGGTAGATATCGCTGCGTCCTGAAGGCTGCGCAGCCGCGCTGCTGCTGCCGGAAGATTTATCAGCCTGATACAACGGGGCTTCCAGCCCCTGGCGGATCACCTGCTGCGCAGCTTTAATCGGGGCTTTGACCGGGGTTTGAATCAGCTTCTTCCCGGCAAAACGCGCCATCTCCACCTGTTTATCACTGCACACCAGAATGGCGTCGGCCTCGGCAATTTGCTGTGCCGTCGGGCTGTTACGCACGCCGATGGAGCCGTTGGTTTCGACAATAATCTGGTAACCCAGTTCACGTGCTCCCTGTTCCAGCGCCTCCGCCGCCAGGTAAGTGTGCGCGATCCCGGTCGGGCAGCCGGTAACGCCGATCAGCAAGCCTTTGGTTGCGGTAACCGTGGACGCAGACGTCTGGGTGGGGGCGGTCAGCAGCGCCATGACGGCCGCCGGGCTGTCGGCGGCCAGCAGACGTTCACTGAAACCGTCCTCAATAAACTTCCCGGAGAATGCCGCCAGCACTTCGATATGGTGGTCGGCACCCTGCTCAGGCGAGGCGATCATAAAGAACAGGCGGCTGGGCTGACCGTCTTCAGCACCATAATCGATGCCCTGACGGCTGATGCCGATAGCGACGGCGGGATGTTTCACCGCGGCACTTTTTGCATGAGGAATGGCAATCCCATCTTCAAACCCGGTGTTCGCAATGGCTTCGCGCGCCTGCACATCGGCAATAAACTGCGCTTTATCCGTAATATTGCCGGCACGGAACAGCAGTTCAGCCATCTCGCTGAACACCTGCTCTTTGCGGGTGGCGTGTAAATCAAGGCAGATTAATGTTTCATTTATAAGTGTGTTAATCATTATGCAGCCTCTCGGTCGGTCAGTAGGGGGTACAGCAATAAGATCGGGTGACTTACGGCAGGGTGCGTATCCAGTTCATAGTGGCCGGGTAGTCGGGGGCATTAAACGCCAGCGATCCCATGACCACGGTATCCGCTCCGCTGCGACGCAGTTCCGGCACGGTATGTTCACGGATGGCACCATCGGCCGCGAGGAAGATGTGTTGCTGCGCAGGGGAATCCTGGATCAGACGGCGTGCCTGTTGCAGCCGGTCGTAAGCCTCATCGGCCAGTCCCTGACCTTTGACTCCCATGCGCGTGCCGAGCAGGGTGACAAACGCCAGGCGGGAGAGATACGGCGTTAAATCGCTGACCGGGGTATGCAGTTGCAACACCATCCCGGCGGCACAGCCGTGGTGCTCAATCCGCGCCAGCGCCTGTTCGATGGGCTGATTTTCCCCCTGAATCGAGATGATATCGGCACCGGCCTCGGCAAACTGGTCGATCTGCTCCAGCAGGATCGCGTCGGATACCATCAGGTGAACATGCAGCGGTTTGGTGGTGACCTTGCGCAGCGCCGCCACCAGGTCCGGGAAAAACAGCATTGAGGGGGTAAAGTGGCCGTCAGCAACGTCAACATGGTAGATATCCGCCAGTTCATCGACGCGAGTGATGTCATCGGCCAGATGGGCGAGGTCGGCTGACCATACCGACATTTCAGCCAGGAGGCGGTCAGTAGGCAGCTGTTGCAGGCAGTGGGTACGTGGGGTTGTGGTCATCATCATGTCCTTGTTCACAGAGTCGATTAATTCGGGCCAACAGGCTGACCCGCCTTATCTTCATCATTGATTTTTTGCTGTCGCTTAAAAACACAGCGCCACGGATAAATTCATTTCCGGTTTTCGTTAAAACCGGAAATGAATATGAATACGATCACAGTCAGGCAACATGTCTTGCCCTAAAATAGGAAAAAACAGCAAAACAGGTAAGATGATGGCCGCACTGGGTGAGCATTTTCAGCGACTCTATATGCTTTACGCCGCGCATGATGTTGCGCATTTGCAGGTGGATGAAGTGGCACATGCCCTGAGCAGTACGCCGCGTAATGCGCGCATTCTGTTAAGCCGGATGCGGGAATCAGGGTGGATAGACTGGCAGCCCCAGCGCGGTCGGGGAAAACGCTCTTCGTTACGCTTTTTGATCACCCCGCAGGCGCTGCAACAGCACAATCTCAGCGACTTACTGGAGCACAGCCAGTTCGATAAAGCGCTGAAAATGGTCGGCGGCAGCAGTCCGAAGATCAAAGATCTGATCCGCGATAATTTCGGCACTTTTATCACCAACGATGAAGTGCAGCTTAAAATCCCGTATTACCGGGCGATTGACGGGCTGAATCCGCTGCTGCCGCAGCGTCGCACCGAGCGCCACCTGATCCGCCAGTGCTTTAGCGGCCTGACGCGTTACGATCCCTTTCAGCGTGCGGTGGTGCCGGACCTGGCGCACTACTGGTTGCACAACGACAGCTTTACTCAGTGGCAGTTTTTTCTGCGTAAAAACCTGCACTTTTCAGACGGCAGTAAAATCAATGCGGATGAGGTACGCCGCTGCCTTGAACATGCCCGCCATTCGGCGCAATTTCGCGCTCTGTTTAGCGATATCAGCGAGATTTCACTCGATGGTGAATTAAAACTAAGCTTTCTGCTACAGCGGCCACTGGAAAACTTCCCCGGTCTGCTTTCGGTACTGGCCGCGCGGCTATTCAAAACGCGTAATGGTCAGTGGTTGTGCAGCGGCCCGTTTTGCATCAGCGAGCATAGCGATACCGTTCTCTGTCTGCGGCGCAACAGTCACTACCACCAGAGCAGGCCGATGATCGACGAGGTGAATGTCTATCGCTTCGATACGCAGGAGCTGAACATGAGCTTTATCACGCTGCTGCATACGCATCAGGCCGAGTCGATCAATAAGCCCACCGAACGCAAGCTGGAGCAGGGCGGCTGTTTCCTGCTGATTGACAGTGAAGGTCACTGCGCGGATATGCACTGGCGGCGTTTTCTCAATGAGGTGCTCCAACCGTTGGATATTCTGCGCCGCAGCCAGCTGACGCCAAACTACTCAACGGCGCTGGCTTATGCCACCGGGATGCTGCCGGACTGGAACCACCGTATTATCGATTACGGCCAGCCGAACCCCTCCTTTGGCAATAATCGCCCGCTGGTGCTGGCCACTTTTGAACAACCGGAGCTGAGTGAGCTGGCGCGTGGCATTGTCGCTATCCTTCAGCAGCATGGCATCAGCTGCCAGATCAAACAGGTCAGCTGGCTGGAGTTTATGAGCGGGAAAGTGGAAGGGGCCGATCTGTGGCTGAGCAACTTTATGATCGACTTCGACGATATTTATTCGGCCCTGAGCTGGATGATCCCGGACCCGGTGTTAAAACATCTGCCGCAGGAGATGACGCAGAGCCTGCATCTGCTGATCCAGCAATACAGCCAGCACGAGAACGAGCGCTTTATGCCCGCCATCGCCCGCTGGTTTATGCGCATCACCCAGCAGCGCTGGCTGTTGCCGCTGTTCCATCACTGGCTGGATTACGAATCGGACTCTGCCTTTACCTGGCGCGATCTCAGTACGTTAGGCTGGCCAGACTTCAGCCAGCTGTGGATTGAGTAATCTGAGGGTTATGCGTGTATCTGCTGCTGAAGGATGGCGGTCAGTTCGGCGAAATAGGCTGCTTTATCGCGGGATTTGGCCGTGATTTCATCACATGGAACGCGCAGATCGGCAGCCACCGCCTGCGCCAGTGCCAGCGGGTGGATCTCATCCTCCGCGCAGCCTACCACTCGACGTGAAACCGGCAGGGCACGCAGTGCTTCGCTGTCGAAACCCGGATCGCACAACACCAGACGCCGCAGTAACTGCGGGTCCACTTCCTTGCTGAACAGCGCCTCCAGCGCGCTGGCATTATCAGGGGACAGGGCAGCCAGGGTGGTGAACAGGCCGCACTGACGGAAGGCCTCAAGGCCGGTGTGCACCGGGAAATAGTGCAAATAATCGGCCGCGAGGGCAAACGGCACCATATTGGCGGGGCTGCGCCGCTGATGCCAGGCCGGGCGCACCAGCGTCAGGCTGCTCACGCGCTGCGGCTGCTGTGCGGCCAACCGGGCAACGATGGCCGCCCCCATTGAAATACCGGCAAAATGCGCCTGTTCAATCTCCAGGTGATCGAGCAACGCGCTCAGATCGCTGGCGAACGGGATAATGCCCAGTTGCGCTTCATCCCCCTGCGCAGAACCGCCATGACTGCGGCATTCGAGAGTGATCAGGCGGCAGTCTTCGGCTGTATAACTTTGACGTGTCTGCTGGTGGTCCCCGGTCAGACCGTGCTGGAACACCAGCACCGGGCCCGCCGCACGATTATCGCTGTAAGTTAGCGCCAGCCCCTGATGCGTAAAGGTACTAAGCATGAACCCCTCCCGTCTGCGGTATCAGGCGCGCCAGCAGAGCACTGACGCCAGCGGCATCGTCCGCTGGCAGGCCGTGCGTGACCACACAGCCGTCAAACCCGGCGGTATGCAGCGCGTTGATATACCACGGATAATCGAGTACCCCGTGCCCGGCGGTAACAAACTCACCGCGGGCATCACGGTCTTTAGCATGGGCAATGGCAATGGCCGGGGCGAGCAGATCCAGGGCCTCACCCATCACGCGCTGCTGCTGGGCCGCATCTGCCTGTTCAAACAGGTTTGCCGGGTCAAAAATAATTTTCAGGCGCGGGTGCTGAAGTTCATCGATCAGCTGACGCGCCCGGGCAGCGGAATTCACAATATTGGCCAGCTCCGGCTCAATACCGAGGTTGACCTGGTACTGGTCGGCTATCGCCAGCGCCTGTTCCATCGAGCGTAACAGTGTGCGCCAGGCGGCGGGGCTGTTGTTCTCCGGGTGCGCGCGCCACTGGTCATCGGCATCCAGCGTGCCGCTGCACAGTGTTAACAGCGGGCAGTGCAGACGGGCGGCCGATGCCGCAATGGTCTCCAGTGATGCCATCCCCCGTGCAATCACCGCCGCGTCGGGATGCGTCAGATTAAAGGTCGCTGAGATGGCTTCCATTTTTATCTGATGTTTAACGCGTGCGGCGTTGATCTCGTCGAGGATGTTTTCCGGGACGGCCGTGGGCAGGGAGGGCAGCCCGGCGCTGGCGTAGTTAAACTGGGTGGCCTGAAAGCCACACTGTTTTATCAGGGCGAAGTTTTCATCCACGCTGGCGGTGGCGAACGTTTTCGAGAATATGCCGCTATACATCAGACAGACCCCCGCGCGCTGGTGACCGATACACTGCGACCTTCCCGTACCGACTGCTGGATAGCGGCCAGCACCTGAACCACATGCAGACCTTCCTCCACGCTGGTACCGGTCACCGGTTGTTCAGTGAGGATAGCGTGGGCAAAGGCCTCCAGCTGGCGGCGATAAAAATGACCATCGGCGGCTAACGGGCGCTGCCAGCATGCCGTTTTTTCATGGAAAATATCGACATCGCTGGATTTGAACAGCCACGGGTTATAGGTTTTTGCCAGCACGCTGCCGTTTTCGCCATAAAGCTGGAAACCTTCATGCCAGTCCATGCGTACACCAACGCTCAGATCAAGCTGGCCAAGCGCGCCGTTGGCAAAACCGATATCAATAAACCAGCAGTGGACCCCGCCGCGATGCAGGAAACGCGCTTCCACATCGGTGATGGTGCCATTAATGTAAAAGGCGGTATCCACCAGATGGCTGCCGTGTGCCAGCAGATAGTATTGCTGCAGGTCCGCTTTCGGATCGACGCTGGGTTTGCGTTTTGCCGCGCTGGTAATCATTTTTGGCTGCACTGCATCGGTGACAGTGTAACGGTGGCTGTTATCGCCATACCAGCCTTTATACGCCACCGCCTGGCCCATCTCCTGCTGAACGAAATCACGCGCCGCCTGAATGCCGCCATCGAAGCGTTTCATATGGCCGACCTGCAATAATTTGCCGCTGGTCTGCGCAATGTGTACCAGCTCTTCGCTCTCTTCTACCGTGATCCCGAGGGGTTTTTCACACAGCACGTGTTTGCCTGCTTTTAACGCTTTAATCGCCAGGGGCACGTGGAACGCATCGGCGGTGGCGATAATAATCGCATCGACCTTTTCATCATCCAGCATCTGCTGATAATCGGCATACGCCACTTCCGGCGCCCACATCGCGGCCATGCGCTGGCGCAGGTCATCGGCGCTGTCGCAAATGGCATACAACCGGGCGTTACTGGCTTTGATACAGGATTCAAAATGACCCGCCTGCGAGATCGGCCCGCAGCCCAGTACACCGACGTTAATTTTACCCGAAGTTTCCATCACGCTCTCCTTTACCCCTACAGGGATAGTTGAGCTACGGCGGCAGCCGCAGCCTGATGGAGTGATTATCGTCAGGGAAAGAAAACCGGAAAACTGAACATCAACGCGGGGATTTTTTCCGGTTTTAGCCAAAACCGGTCATTTATCGCGGGGGAGGTCACAGTTTACTGCTGTAAGAGGCAGTAAAAGCGGAAACTGCGTGTTTAAAGGGAGGGTGCAGCGGGGGCGGCAAACGCGTGCTGGCGCGGATAGCGCAGTGCCTCAATCATGCGCGAAAAAGCCGCTGTATGCTGCTTACGGCTGGGATAATAGAGATAATAGCCCGCAAAGGGTTCGCTCCAGTCGAGCAGCACACGCTCAAGTGTGCCGCTGGCAAGGTGATCGGCGACGGTATCTTCCGGTAAGCAGGCCAGTCCCAGGCCGGAGAGGGCGGCATCAATGCGTGGCACCAGCGAATTCACAATCAGCTGCCCTTCAACCCGCACGCGTATTTCCCGCTGATCCTTCTTAAATTCCCACGCATATAACCCGCCCATGGTCGGCAGGCGCATATTAATACAGTTGTGCTGCTGCAAATCCTGCGGTATTTGCGGGCGACCATAGCGGGCGAAATAATCCGGTGAACCGACCACCGCCATACTCCAGTCAGGCCCGATACGCACTGCGATCATATCTTTCGCCACCTGCTCACCTAAACGCAATCCGGCATCGTAGCGGCCGCTGACAATATCCGTCAGGGTATTATCGACGGTGATTTCCACATTCACATCGGGGTACTGGTGCAGAAACGGTTGCAGGGCAGGCCAGATGGTGGATTGCGCCGCGTGCTCTCCGGCCGTCAGTCGAATATTACCGGCGGGTTTGTCGCGCATTTCTGTAATGGCGATCAGCTCAGACTCTATTTCTGTCAAACGCGGGCCAATGGAATTAATCAAGCGCTCACCGGCTTCGGTGGGGGCCACACTGCGAGTGGTGCGCGTGAGCAAGCGCAGGGCAAGCCGCTCTTCCAGCGCCCGAATCGAGTGGCTGAGCGCCGACTGAGAGACCCCGAGTTTCGCGGCCGCTTTGGTGAAACTGCGTTCGCGCGCCACCACCATCAGGGAAATAAGATCGTTGAAATTATCTTTTAACACGCGAGACCTCGGCACATCTCAGGGGGAAGGCAGGCAGTGTAGCGCCTGACGGCATTCACGGGTAGGGGGCTTGTGTTCAGGTCGGGCGGGGCTGACCGGAGAAGGTCAGCCATCAAAGTCAGCCATTAGCGCTGATACTGCGCCTCACTCACATGCTCCAGCCAGTCGACCGCTTTACCGTCCTGCGCCTCAGCAATCGCAATATGCGTCATGGTGGTATCCGCTCCTGCACCGTGCCAGTGCTTCACACCCGGGTGGATCCAGACGATATCCCCGGTGGTAATCGCCTGTGCTTCCTTATCCCACTCCTGCACCCAGCCCTGGCCTGCAGTGACAATCAGCGTTTGCCCCAGCGGGTGAGTGTGCCACGCCGTGCGCGCCCCGGCGGAAAACGTCACGGTCGCACCGCCCACGCGGGCCGGTTCAGTAGCGCTGAACGGTGCGTTGATTTCCACCTTACCGGTGAAATAGTCTGCCGGGCCAGCTGCCGCAGGTTTACTGCCGTGTTTAATAATCTCGATCATCTTATTTTCCTCTACATTGATATCTGTCCATCATAGGGGATTAGCGCCATACGATTGAGAACGTCTGGTGTATAGAAGTGATGAAAAAAATTCATAAATCGTCTTTTAAGACGGTAATACGGGCATTTTTTGGTCCTGTTTACGCGCCAGTTCTGTTTTTTTGAGACGGGTGAAGGTGATCTGCGTCACATTTATCGGCAAAAAACAGCGTTCGTTCAGAGACGCATCAGCAGAGGCGAAAACCGATATTTTCTGTTTTTCATCAGTCTGTTAAGTCAAATTAAAGCAGCTTTTCACTTTTGGTGTAAGGAATATGTAAGGAAGAATGTCTAATTATTCCTATTGTTACCGTAAATGATAATGATAATAATCGCATTCGCATTCCTACTGGTGCCCTTTGGCACATTTAACCTGCACCAAAGCGGGTTTTCCTCCAGGTAAAAAGGATCGTGAGATGAAAGTCAGGGCGCTATGTTCGCTGATGCCGTTATTAATGGCAGGGCCACTTTATGCTGAAGAAACAGCCGATAGCGGGGGAGATATGGTGGTCAGCGCCAGCCGTACCGCCAGTGAGAAGAAAGATTCCCCGCAGGTCATCACCATCATTACCCAACAGCAGATTGAACAGCAGCGGCAGATCACCTCTGATACCTCACAGATTTTAAGCAACCTGTTACCGTCGTTTTCCCCCAGCCGTCAGAAAATGAGCGGCAGCGGCGAAACCCTGCGCGGCCGCATCCCGCTGGTGATGATTGATGGTATTCCCCAGTCGAACCCGCTGCGTCCTACCGGGCGCGAAATGCACACCATTGATGCCTCAATGATCGAACGTATTGAGGTGATCCACGGTGCCAACGCCAGCAACGGCATTGGTGCCGCGGGCGGGGTGATTAACCTGATCACCAAACGGCCGGAACCGGGTGCCTTTAATCAGCATTTTGGCGTGGAAGCCTCATCTCCGACCTCGCAGCTCAAAGGCGACACCATGGGGTACAAAACCACCTATGGCGTTGACGGGCGCGAAGAGTATCTCGATTACCTGTTCTCGGTAAGCTATGAAGATCAGGGGCTGTATCTGGATGGCAATAACCGCCCGGTGGGAGTGGATAACACCCAGGGCGATCTGATGAACTCCCGCGCTTATGATCTGTTAGGCAAAGTCGGTTACTGGCTGGATGACGATCAGCGCATTCAGCTCAGCGCCAGCTACTACCAGCTCAAAGGCAAAAATGATTATCTCAGCGTCACCGGCGACCGCGAACGCGGCATCCCGACCACCTCGATCAAGGGCACGCCGGAAGGCGAAGCGCCACATAATGAGGTCTGGAGCACGGCGATAACCTACGACAACTACAATCTGGCCGGCATGAAACTGTCGGCGCTGGCGTATTACCAGCAGTATGAAGCCCTGTTCGGATCAACGCTGTCCGGCTCCTTCCAGGATGCCAACATTGCCCCGGTGGGGACGCTGTACGATCAGTCGCGCGCGGTCACCACCAAGTACGGCACCAAAATGGCGCTGACCAAAGACGATATCTGGGACGACTACCTGAAAGTCACCCTGGGCTTCGATACGCTGTTCGACCAGTCTAAGCAGGATCTGTGGGGCACACATCGCACCTATGTACCGGAAATTAAATACACCGATCTGTCGCCGTTTGTGCAGCTTGAAGTCGCCCCCGTGGACTCACTCAAACTGTCCGGTGGCGTGCGCTATGAATATGCACGCCTGGATATCGACAGCTACCAGACCATCGCCAGCGCCAACAGTGTGACGGTCGGCGGCGGGAAACCGAGTTTCGATAAAACGCTGTATAACGTTGGCGCGGTATGGACGCCCGTTGAGCCACTCAGCCTGTTTGCCAACTACTCTCAGGGCTTTGCCATGCCGGATGTCGGCCGTGTGCTGCGCGGCATTAACCAGCCGGGGATGAGTGCAGGGACCTTCCTGAACCTGCAACCGATTGTGACCGAGAATACCGAATACGGTTTCCGTATCGATCAGCAGCCGTTTGATTTTGAACTGAGCTACTACCAGTCCCGCTCAAAGCTGGGTAGCCGTGTTGACCGCGTGGGGGATGTCTACGTAACGCGCCGTGAGAAAACCGAAATCGACGGCTTCGAAGGCACCCTGGGTTATGCGGTCAATGATGATCACCGCCTGAAACTTAGCTATTCGCATATGCGCGGCCGCTATGACAGTGATGAAAACGGTAGCCTGGATGCCAAACTCGATGGTCTGAATGTTTCGCCGGACCGCATTATTGCCAGCTGGTCGGCGAACTGGACGCCGCAGTGGAGCTCCTTTATTCAGGCCAACTGGGCGTTAAGCCGCGAGTTTGATGAAGAGGATAAAGACTTCAGCGGTTACGCGCTGGTGGATGCCGCCGTAGGCTATAAACTGCCGCGTGGACGGGTCAACCTGGCAATCTCTAACCTGTTTGATAAGCAGTACATCACCTATTATTCGCAGAGTGCCCTGGTGGAGCCGGACCGCTACTTCTCCGGCCGTGGCCGTACGGTGACGCTGGGTTACAACGTTGATTTCTGATGTCACCCATAATGACCGCCGCAGGGTGCTGCGACTAGGCCTTGGCATATTGGCCGCCGGTGCGCTGTTGCCGCTCAGGGCGCAGGGCACCGCATCCTTGCGCGTGATCACCCTGTTTCAGGGGGCGACCGATGCCATCGTGGCGCTGGGGATCACCCCCTGCGCCGTGGTGGATTCCTGGAGTGAAAAGCCCACCTACCGCTATCTGCGCACGGCATTAAACGGTGTGCCGCACGTCGGGCTGGAAACCCAGCCCAGCCTTGAAGATATCGTGCTGCTGCGGCCAGATGTGATTATTGCCTCGCGCTTTCGCCACCAGGCGATCGCGCCGCTGCTGAAGCAGATCGCGCCGCTGGTGATGCTCGATAACGTCTACGAATTTAAGCAGACCGTTGAGGCGGTGGGCCGGGCGGTCAATCGTCAGCAGATAGCTGCCGCGTTGCTACTCCGCTGGCAACAGCGCGTTAATCGCCTGCGTCAGTTACTGGAACAGCACTATGCAGCACGCTGGCCGCTGACGGTCTCCGTGCTGGATATCCGTGCGGACCATCTGCGTAGCTATCTGCCGCAGAGTTTTCCCGGCATGATCCTCAGCGAACTCGGCTTTCACTGGAATGAGGCCGCACGCCAGGCAACAGGTGTGTCGATCAAACTCAGCGGCCGCGAAAGTCTGCCGGTGGTCAATGCCGATCTGTTTTTTGTCATGCTGCACGCGGAAAAATCGGTGGTGCGGGATAATTACCGCACGCTGGTCAGTCATCCACTCTGGAAACAGATGCAGGCGCCGCAACACCACCAGGTGTGGCAGGTGGACAGCGTGACCTGGGTACTCTCCGGCGGGATTATCGCCGCGAATGCGGTGCTGGAAGATATCGAACGCCTGCTGATTACGGGGCAGCCAGCATGACGCCAGCGATGAAACTGTGCATCCTGGCGCTGCTGCTCCTGATGGCCGTGTTGCTCAGCCTGATGGCCGGGGCCAACTGGATATCACTGCCGCAGGTGCTGGCGGCGCTGACCCGGCACGATAGTATGAACCTCCAGCATATTCTGGTGACCACCTCCCGATTGCCGCGTACGCTGATGGCGCTGGCCGTGGGGGCCAGTCTGGCCGTTGCGGGCGCGCTGATGCAGGCGCTGACGCGCAACCCGCTGGCGTCACCTGGCCTGTTCGGCATCAATGCCGGAGCCACCTTCTGTATTATCCTGTGCAGCGCCGTATTCTCACTGGCTTCCCTCAACGCGTTGGTCTGGTGCGCCTTTGCCGGCGCCGCCGTGGCGGGAACGCTGGTGTGGCTGATCGGTACGGCCGGGCGTGGACGTCTTAATCCGCTGCGCATTGTGCTGGCCGGGGCATCGATCACCGCGTTGTTTACCGCCTTTAGCCAGGCGATGCTGGTGATCGACCAGCAGGGGCTGGATACGCTGCTGTTCTGGCTGGCCGGATCGCTCAGTGAGCGTGAACTGGCTGCTGCATGGCCGATCCTGACGCTCAGCGCTGTTGGGCTGGCGGTGACGCTCCTGTTTGCCGGGCAGGTGAACGTGCTGAATGCCGGGGACGATATAGCCACCGCGCTGGGCCAGCGTGCCGGGCCTGTTCGCCTGCTGCTGGCGGGGCTGATTGTGCTGCTGGCAGGGAGCGCCGTGGCGCTGGCCGGCAGCATTGGTTTTATCGGCCTGGTGGTGCCGCATATGGTACGCAAAGGCCTCTCCATCGATCATCGCTGGCTGTTGCCAGGCTGCGCGCTGGGAGGCGGATTACTGTTGCTGTTGGCCGATATCCTGGCCCGCGTGGTGATCCTGCCCCAGGAGGTGCCGGTGGGGGTGATGACCGCGCTGTTTGGTGCGCCTTTCTTTATCTGGCTGGCGAGGCGTGGAGGGCGCTATGGATAAAATTATCGCGCTACGCTGGGGCGCTTTTTCACGCCAGATCAATCTGAACACCGTGTTACGGCTGTTGCTGGCGTTGGGTATTCTGCTGCTGGTGATGCTGCTGTCGCTGGCGCAGGGGAAAGTGACAATGTCACCCATAACCGTGTTGCGGCTGCTGTTTAGCGATGACTCCGGCGGGCTGACGTTTATTGTGCAGCAGCTCCGTCTGCCGCGCATCGTACTGGCGGGGCTGGTGGGTGGGGCGCTGGCGGTATCGGGTCTGATCCTGCAAAACATTATTCGCAATCCGTTAGCCTCGCCCGATCTCCTGGGGATCACCAGCGGTGCCGGGACGGCCGCCGTGATCTACCTGGCCTTCTTCAGTATGACGCTGGGCGACAGTCTGTTGCCGCTGGCGGTTATTGCGGGTGCCGGGCTGGCCACCGCCAGCGTCTGGCTGCTGGCCTGGAAGCAGGGGGCATCACCGCTGCGACTGGTGCTGATCGGCGTGGGTGTGTCGGCGCTGCTCGGGGCGGTGACCACGCTGATCCTGGTGTTCAGCCCGCTGACCACCACGCTATCGGCCTACGTCTGGCTGACCGGCAGCGTATACGGTGCCACCTGGTCGCAGGCCGTTGCCCTGGCGCAGTGGCTGCTGGCGATCCTGCCCTTATTGATCTGGCTGGCCCGTCAGGTAATGGTGCAACAGCTGGATGAGGGGCTGGCAGGCGGCATTGGCGTGCGCGTGCAGTGGCAGCGCGGCGGGCTGTTACTGGTGAGCGTGGCGCTGGCGGGCGTGGCGATTGCCTGGGGCGGGGCGATGGCGTTTGTCGGGCTGATTGCCCCGCATATCGGCAAGCGTCTGGTTGCCGCCGGATTTGCCGGGCAGGCGCTGATGAGTGCGATGGTCGGTGCCATGGTGCTGATACTGGCCGATCTGATCGGCCGCGTGCTGTTTCTGCCCGCCGATCTGCCTGCCGGGATTTTTGTCGCGGTACTCGGCACACCGTTCTTTTTAACTCTGCTGATCACCCAACGTCACTAAGGAAGCTGAACTATGACGGCCATTGCCGCCCGCGATCTGACCCTGAGTTACCAGAATCAGACCATTATTGACGGTCTGGATATTGACCTGCCGCAGGGGAAAATCACGGTGCTGATCGGCAGCAACGGCAGCGGAAAAAGCACGTTGCTGCGATCATTCGCGCGCCTTCTGAAGCCGCAGTCCGGATCGGTCCGCGTCAACGGTCAGGATATTCAGCAGCAGTCGACCGTTGCGGTGGCCCGTGAGCTGGCGATCCTGCCGCAGAACCCGGTAGCCCCGGAAGGCATTAACGTGCGCCAGCTGGTGAGCCTGGGGCGTTACCCCTGGCAGAACTGGTTGCAGCAGTGGTCAGCCCGGGATGAAGACGAGGTTAATGCTGCTCTGCACGCTACCCATGTTGCAGGGCTTGCCGATCGTCCGGTTGAGGCGCTGTCGGGTGGGCAGCGTCAGCGGGTGTGGATTGCCATGACGCTGGCGCAGGGCACCGATATTCTGCTGCTGGATGAGCCGACGACCTTTCTTGATGTTGCCCACCAGATTGAGGTGCTGGATCTGCTGCGTGACCTGAATCGCCAGCAGAATAAAACCATTGTGATGGTACTCCACGACCTCAATCTGGCCTGTCGTTATGCCGACCATCTGGTCGCTGTGCATCAGCGCGGCGTGGTGGCGGCAGGGGCGCCGCAGGCGATCCTCAGTGAAGCGTTGGTAAAAACCGTGTTTGACCTGAACTGCCGCATTATCGATGACCCATTCTACGGTACACCGCTGGTGATCCCGCTCAGTAAAGAACACGGCTAGCGGGGGCACGCCTGCACGCAGCGTTGCAATGCGCCGCTACAGCCGCTGTTTTTATCCCGATCGCAGCGGCTGTTCTGCACATAGCAGCTTTGCTGGCAGGCGCTATTGTCACTGGCGGCAATGGCGTTGGTGCCGGGAGTGAGCAGGGCAACCAGTAACGCAATAAAGAGTGGCATGATGTGACTCCGTTGGGGTTTTACTCTCAGCGTAATCCACGTATGCCATTACGGAAAGAGGGCTATGCATAAAGGCCGATACCACGCATGTTTGCTCGTCGGAACCATAACGCAATGGGCCAATCTGTGCGTGATGGTCTGCACACTGACTCAGGTCAACGGCAGGTGTTGCTGACATCATTGGCAACCGGGCTAAGGCCAGCTTGAGCACGCCGGAACGGCAAAATCCGCATCCCTGCGTGCCTCGGCACGCGCCATCCCTGGCGCGTGACGTCCGGCTTACCTCAAGCTGGCCTCATCCCCGCCGACAGGGTGCTCGCGGTGGGTTTTAAAACCACGACGGCGATCTCCTGTGGAGATGACATTTTTTCTGGTGGGTCGGTGTTAAGAAAACGCCTGATATAGTGGTAGGATGGAACTGGCGGCTATCAGCGACAAGCGAACACAAGGATGGATAGAAACAGTTATGTTGGATAATGATTTTTGATATTTCTCAGGCGCAGCTCTGAGCCATTTTTCCAAAACATTTTTTTTCGCCATTTTATGTATATTCTTTTTATCTTTAGAGGCTGTAATGCTAAAAGTCATTGCCGAAGATTTTATAAAACCTGATGGGATTGAAAAAGTTATGCCTTTGTACCGTGAGCTAATATCGGCCACAAAAAAGGAACCTCTTTGCATCGCTTATGATCTGTATATCGATGAAAAGGATCCGGGGCATTTTATTTTTATAGAGGAATGGCCGGATCGTGCAGCGCTTGAATTGTCCTGTGCCGCCCCTCTCTTTTTGATGTGAGATTATGTCTGCTCCCGGCACAAAGCTGCCCACCATTATGTCATCAGCAATGATTCTGATGTCATCAGCAATGATTCTGCCTGCAACCAGTGCTCAAAATCGTGCAATGCAGATTCATTGACTGCGGTTTCAACCGATTTGACTAAACAAAATGTCTTGCTCAGTTGTTCTGATTGCGGCCAGGGTGCAACAAGCGACCCGCTGTTAAGCTCTTTTTCGATATAGATGCGAGGCACCATGGCGACCCCTTGTCCTGCTAATACAGCCGCTATCGCCATTTCATGAAGGTCATAGCGGACACCCTGAGCCGGGTTATCAAGGACGATCCCGCTTTGCCCGGCATAATGAGGCCACGCTTCCGGATTCTGCCGTCGGTGAATCCGGGGCAGAGTATTCAACTGACTAAAGATATCCTCGTCTGTTAACAGGTCGGGATGGCACGCCGGCACCAGTTTCTCCTCAAAGAGAACGTTCATACGCATGCCTGCCCATGCCGGATGCTCAAAATGAATGGCTGCGTCAAAGCCACTCCCGGTGAGAATGAAGGGATCGGTTCTGGCCGCGATATTCAAGGTGATGTCCGGGTATAAAGACTGGAAGCCACTGAGGCGGGGGATAAGCCAGCGGCTGCAAAACGTCGGCAGGACGGCAATTTCCAGCGTTCTGCTGCCTTCGGGCATTCCCATAACGTACTGAGTATCGCGTTCGAGCCGTTCCAGTATTTGCCGCACGTGATGGGCATAGCGAGCCCCCACTGGATTGAGCTTTACCCGGGTTCCCGTACGGTCAAACAGTCTGCAATCGAGCAGAGACTCCAGGCGGGCAATCTGACGGCTGATGGCGCCTTCCGTTAATGACAATTCCTCTGCGGCCCGCGCAAAATTACCGTGCCTGGCGGCGGCCTCAAATGCCTGAAGTGAAGCACTGCTGGGAATTTTTCTGCGCATGAATATGACCTTCTCCAAAAAGGGTGATGAACTGTCAGTGATATAATGTCACTAATGGTTGAGTAAATATCGATTTATTACCGAACTGGCGGCTTGTAGGATGAGTAAAAGTCACTAAGCAGGCTAATGAGCACCTATTATTTATTCATGCCGAGGTCACTATGAGCAATCCGTCATTACCATGCCGTCAGATTGGGGATTTTTGGGTGACAGCCCTCAGCGATGGCACGATGTCAGCGAGCCTGGAGTTACTGTCAGGTATTGAGACCGCAGAAGCGGCGGCTATTCAGCATAACGCCCGGATCGCTGAACCCGGCAATATCCATATCAACGGGTACCTTATTCAGGGCAGGGGGCGGACCCTCCTGGTCGATGCTGGTGCGGGAGGTCTGAACAACGTCGGCGGGCAGCTTAAAGAGACGCTTGCTACTGCTGGCGTCAGCCCCGATGACGTGGATACCGTATTACTGACGCACGGTCATCCTGACCATATTGGGGGTCTGTTGGATGCTGAAGGGCAACCGGTATTTAATCAGGCAGAACTTCATCTCCATCCGCTTGAAGCGAGATACTGGCAGGATGATGAAAAACGAAAAATGGCGAATGAACGTGGGCAGCGCAATTTTGATCTGGCCCGCCGAACGTTAGACGCCTATGCCCGTAAAGTGCGCCTGATTGGTAAGGGCGAGGTGGCTGAGGGCATTCTTCCGGAATGGTTGCCGGGTCACACGCCAGGGCATACGGGTTTTCGCATCACTTCAGGCGATGAATGCTTATTGATTTGGGGAGACATCGTCCATTTCCCCCATATCCAGTCAGCACGCCCCGACGTTTCAATTGTCTTTGACTGTGACCCCCTTCAGGCCAGAGAAACACGGGAAAAAATCATGGCTCAGGCGGTAAGAGAAAATCTGCTTATCGCCGGAATGCACTTAGACAGTACGGGATTTGCCAGGGTGTTTAAGGCGGGTGAGGGATACCGTATTGCCTGACCGGAAAATGAATGGGGGGTCACTCTCATCGTGTCTCCCCTCTATTCATGCCAGCAGCGACTGCCAAAATTAAGGCGACAGTCGCTAAGCCACAGGCCAGCCAGAGTGTATCTGTCAGGGCCAATCTGTCGACGATCTGGCCCCCGCTCCACGACCCCAGCGCAATTCCTGTATTGAAAACCCCGACATAAAGCGCAGCGGCGATCTCCACGGCACGGGGTGCGGCTTTCATCATCCAGGTCATTAGTCCCACCGAAAGCCCACCGTAAGCCAGCCCCCAGAAGATGAGGACACTGCTACCCCCTGTGACCGATTGCCCGGCGACAATGAACAGTAACGGCGTTAACACCAGCCCTGTCGCAATCGCAGTCAGGGTGAATGCCGTATAGCGCGCTGCGGTGATACCTGCCAGAAAATTACCGCCAATACCGGCGATACCGTAGGCCAACAAGATGGCACCTATCCACTGGGTATCAAATCCTGACACTGAGATCAGTAGTGGGCGTACAAAGGTAAAGGCCACGAAATGGCTTGTTACGAGTAATAACGTCAGGAACAGACCGGTTTGTATTTTGCGGTTGCCAAGCAGGGCGATGAAATGGCTAAGGTTAGCCGAACCCGTAACGGGCAACGCCGGAATGACCGCAAGATGGAATGCCAGCACCAGTGCGCTGAAAATGGCCATGATGCCAAATGCCCAGCGCCAGCCGATGATATCGCCAATAAATGCCCCCAGGGGCACGCCCAATACTGATGCAGCAGCAACACCGCCGAAGATAATGGAGGTGGCCAGGCCAATCGCCTTCTCCGGGACCAGACGCGAGGCAAGCCCGCCGGCGATTGCCCATATTCCCCCCATGCAGAAGCCAACCAGCATCCGGGCTGCGAGCATGACGATCAGGTCAGGGGCCAGCGCGGAGGCAAGGTTTGCCACAACCAGCAATGCCAGCAGGCCACACAGTATCCATCGGCGATCTATTCCACCCGATGCGATGACGACGAATGGCGCGAACAGAGCGGCCAGCAGTGCTGGCAGGGAAATCATCAGACCTGCGCTTCCTGTCGTAATGCTGAGTGTGCCGGCAATGGATGTCAGCAACCCCACCGGCAGCATTTCTGTTGTGACAACAGAGAACGTCGCCAGACCGACCGCGATCACTGCCGTCCAGGTGTGGCGAACAGAGTCCATGGTAGAAAATGTATTCATCATTCAGATCCTAAAGAATGCACCGAACTCAGGCGCGATTATCCTGCTTGTGCAGGGTTAAATGACTTAACAGTGCCATGAGCAGTACAAGGACTCCGGCACCTACGGCGACGTAGAATCCAGCGGGTGATCCACTGTTATCAACCACCTGACCCGCGAGGGCGGCGCCCAGCGCAACGCCCACATTCAGCCCGGCCAGCAGCCAGGTCATGCCTTCTGTTAACTGACTTTCAGAAACCTGACGTTCAACGAGCGACATGGCCACGATCAGGGTTGGGGCGAAAAAGAGGCCCGCCACCAGGACGGCGGCCGCCAGCGCGGTAAGATGGGTGACCAGTATCAGTGGGACAGTGGTTGTTGCAGTGGCCAGCCCGCCCAGCCACAACAGCCGATGGAGGGGGGTTTTCAGCTTGAGTGAGCCATACAGCAATCCGGATACACACGAACCCACGGCATAGGCTGATAACACCAGGCTGGCCGCCGCCGGGTGCCCCAGCGCTTCGGCCCAGGCGACACTCACGATATCAATCGTGCCGACGATAACGCCCATCGCTACCATCAGCAGCGCCAATAGCCGCACGCTGGTTATCCGGATGACCGAACCTGAGCCAGTCTTGCTGCAGGAGACGGCCATGACCGGAGGTTCCGTTCCGCGCTGTATCACCAGTGCAAACACGCCTGAAAACAGCAAAAGTGCCGTGAGCAGCAGACCCGCCTGGGGAAACAGCGCGATGGAAAGGCCAATCGAGAGGGGCGGGCCAACAATAAACGTCAGCTCATCGAGCACCGTTTCAAGCGAATAGGCAGTCTGCAAACGCGGCTGGCCCCGGTAAAGTGCCGTCCAGCGTGCCCGTACCATGGCCGACATGCTGGGCATAAACCCCGCCAGAAATGCACCAAAAAACAGAGCCCAGCTGGCAACACTCCAAAAGGAACAGGCGATGAGGATAACAAAACCCGCGACACTGATAGCCGTAGCCGCAGGCAAAACGCGGTGCTGCCCATAGCGATCCACATATCGGGAGATCTGCGGTGACAGCAGGGCGTAGGTCAGAACAAAGGTCGCGGAAATGGCTCCCGCCAGCGCATAGCCTCCGTATTGCTGCGAAAATAGCGTGATAATTCCGATGCCGGCCATCGGCAACGGGATGCGCGCTAACAGGCCTGCAACGGCAAAATGTGCCGTGCCAGGTGCAGTAAAAAGGTCTCGATACAGATTAGCCATCATCATCTCCGGTAGCATTTGCTTGCCACAACGAGGTGACACAGCGACAATACATACAACGCGTATGAATCCAATCCTATATTCATACGGAGTGTTTGTAAATAATCATTCATGTCGTATGTAAGGGAGAAAATTATGGTTCGCCGCACCCGTGCCGAGATGGAAGAGACCAGAGCCACATTGTTAGCCACTGCCCGTAAGGTCTTTTGTGAATATGGCTACGCTGATACCTCAATGGATGATCTGACTGCGCAGGCAGGGTTGACCCGTGGCGCGCTTTATCATCACTTTGGTGACAAGAAAGGATTGCTGGTGGCAGTGGTGGAGCAGATTGATGACGAGATGGATCAGCGTCTGCAGGCGATTTCCACTCATGCAAATGATCCGTGGGAGGGCTTTTGCAATCGCTGTCGGGCTTACCTTGAGATGGCGCTGGAACCTGAATTTCAGCGTATTGTGCTGCGAGATGCTAAAGCGGTGCTGGGCGGTTCTTCACCTGAATCGCAGCGTCATTGCGTGGAATCCATGCGCGGCCTGATTCGCAATCTGATTCAGCAAGGTGTCGTAGACGACGTCGATCCTGAGGGACTGGCTTCGCTGATTTACGGTAGCCTGGCAGAAGCGGCATTCTGGATTGCCGAGGGTGATGAGAGCAATACGCGGCTGACACAAGGCATTACCGCGCTGAACCTGCTACTTCGTGGATTGCGACGGGCGGGCTGAGAGCATGCTGGCACGCGCGGGTAGGGGGGATGCTACGGGAAAACTTTGCTGGCGCTAAGCAAGCATGGCGCACAGGGTTCAGGAATAACGCTGTAGCGCCACAGTAAGGCATTGAGAAAATCAGGTACTCTTCTTCATGCCATAGCTCAAATTTCTACCAGTTTTGCTTAGCAGGCGAAACGATAAGGTCATTGACGATGACGTTCTGCGGTTGATTAAGCGCATACACCACCGCATTAGCCACATCCTGCGGGCTGATGGCTAACTTATTCAGTTCCTGAGCCACTTTACGGCCTTCAGGATCGGCTACCTTGTCCGCCCATCCGGTATTAATTACGCCGGGACTGATGGTATTCACTCTGATCCCTTTATTGACACCTAAATCCTTGCGCATGGACTCCGTCATAGCATGAACAAAGAATTTAGTGGCGCTATAAACGCCCGCACCGGCGTCAACCTGGTGTCCTGCCACGGATGCCATATTCAGGATCTGACCGTCATTTTTGCTAAGCATAACGGGCAGTACAGCCGCGATGGCGTTCAGATAGCCTTTGATATTGACGTCGACCATCTTGTTCCAGTCGTCCCAGGCAACGTCGCTCCAGCTTGAAAACAGCATCAGGCCAGCGTTGTTGATCAGGATATCTACCGATCCGTATGTGTCAGTGGCGTGCTTAACCAAAGCCCGGGTGTCTTCCGGACGGGTGACATCAGTGACCAGTCCAGCAGCGCGGCCACCTCCAGCTTCAATATCACTGACCAGCTTATCCAGGCCGCTCTGATCCAGCGCTGCCGCGACAATATTCACACCGTGACGTGCAAGTTCCAGCGCGGTAGCAGCACCGATACCGGATGACGCGCCGGTAATCACCGCCGTTTTGTTTTGCAGGTAATTCATTTTATCTTTCCTTTCTGTAACAGCGGCGGGACGAATACCCGCCATCAATGTTTATCAATGATTCGCTTCTGGCCAGTCGGTGTAGCCCTTCGCGCCACCGCCGTAATAGGCTTCTTTCGGCGCGATGGTCAGTTCGGCACCATAACGCAGGCGCTTCACCAGGTCCGGGTTGGAAATAAACAGGCGGCCGAAGGCGACGGCATCAATGATCCCGGCATTACGACGACTGATGGCCATCTCCAGGTCATAGTTGTTGTTACCGATGAACGGGCCGTCGAACTGGGCGCTCAGCGCATCCATATCCACATCAGCAGGAACTTCACGCGAGGTTGCCGTTGCACCCTCAACAAAGTGCAGATACGCCAGATTAAAGCGATTCAGCTGCTGGATCAGATAGCCATACATCGCCATCACATTGCTGTCCGGCGGCGTGTTACCCGCATCAGGGGTCACCGGTGACAGGCGGATGCCAACGCGTTCATTGCCCCAGATGTTGACGATAGCTTTCGTCACTTCCAGCGTCAGGCGGGCACGGTTTTCAATTGAGCCGCCCCAGTCATCGGTACGTTGGTTAGTGGAATCGCGCAGGAACTGATCGAGCAGGTAACTATTGGCAGAGTGCACTTCAACACCGTCAAACCCGGCGCGCAGGGCGTTTTCTGCCGCATGCTTGTACTGCTCGATAATGCCGGGAATTTCGTCTGTTTCGAGCGCGCGCGGCGTGGAAACCGGAACAAAGCCGTTAACGGTGTAGGTCTGGCCTTCAGCTTTGATGGCCGACGGGGCCACCGGACGTTCCCCATCAGGCTGAAGCTCAACGCTGGAGAAACGGCCCACGTGCCAGAGCTGGCAGACAATTTTTCCGCCTTCAGCATGAACGGCATCGGTGACTTTCTTCCAGCCTGCAACCTGTTCTTCACTCCAGATCCCAGGCGTAGCCGCATAGCCACGGCCCTGAGCGGAGATATTGGTCGCTTCTGAAATAATCAGGCCAGCGCTGGCACGCTGCGCATAGTAAGTCGCATGCAGTTCGTCAGGAATACCCTCTTCGCCATAACGGCTGCGGGTTACCGGCGCCATGACAATACGATTCGACAGCTGAAGTTTCCCCATGGCAACGGGTGAAAATAAATCGGTACGGGTGGTGTTATCAGTCATAGATACTCCAAATAGTTGACCAGTCGTCTAGTTAATTGGTGAAAAAAAATGCGGCTATCTGAGCAGCCGCTTTGTCGCATTCATTGCTTTGTCGAATGACGTATCCGGGTCGTGAATTTTTGCCATTAGTGAAGCACCCAGCCAGAGCTGGTAGAGCTCCTCAGCAAGATTTCCTGCATCATCATCACCGGATAATGAGCCATCCTGCTGGCCCTGGCGAATGCATGCCGAAATTCTCGCCACGATGTCGAGGGTTCCTGTCGCCAGTACACTTCGCATGCTGTCATATTGGTCGCACACTTCCGCACCAAGCTTAACAACAAGGCACTTACTTTCCGGCAGGTCGGCACCCTGTGTCGTTTTCCAGAAGGAAAAATAACGCAGCAGCCGCTCGCGGGCGGGTTCGGCACCGCGCAGTTGTTCATCCACCTGAATAAGGTAGTTGCTGAAATAGTGCTCTAACAACGCCTGAGCAAACTCTTCCTTGGACTGGAAGTAGTAATAAAACGATCCTTTGGGGATCCCGGCGGCTTTAACAATCTCAGCCAGGCCGACGGCGCTGTAGCCTTTGTGAGTGATCAGCGTTCTGGCCACATCGATGATGTGCTGACGCACGTTAGTCGCGTGTTTTTTCATAGTCCGGTTACTGTAAATTAAAAACTGACCAGTCGTCTAGTTTTGTGTGTAACATTTTGTGCGATCATCATTTGTTCGCTGGCAGAGCAGCCCGGTAGCATACTGTCCGGTTGTTTTGAGGCTCCGTAGCGTCGCACCGTCTTTAGCTTCAATCGACATCCCTTCCAGCAAGGTGTTGAGAACGGTCGCCAGCGCGGCGGTATTAGTGTCTGCCGGTAGCTGCTTTTCCCGTACGGCCCTGGTGAGTCGCCTGTTGAATAGATCTTTGCCTTCCTGCCTGAGCACGCTGACCGCCTTAACAACATCGGCGGACTCCTGCGAAACATTGATGGCCGCAAGCACCACCATGCAACCGCACGGCGCGGAGGGTGAGAGCAGTATATCGGCCGATTCACTGAAGAAATTATCAATGGCCTGGTGAATATTCTCTACCTCTTCCAGCCGTTCCCAGGCCGCTTTCCAGTAAACCTTTTCGTAATAGCTCACGGCTTCCATAAACAGTTTCGCTTTGTTACCGAAGGCGGAGTAGAGGCTGGGCGGATTGATCTCCATCGCTTCACATAACTCGGCGACTGATGCTGGCTCAAATCCTTTTCGCCAGAAGATATCCAGTGCGCGGAGCAGGGCTTTATCACGATCAAAACTTCTCGGTCTGCCCTTGGGCTTTCCGCTGGCTGTGTTTACACCTGACATTTTCATTTCTGGGTTCTCAATCTATCGCTTGACACTTTACATAGTGATCACTATACAATAATAACATTACTTAGTGAGCACTACAAAAATAGGGCCAGCACGTGAACGTCACCGTGCTGGGTCTGGTGCTCCTTTATCTGCTGCAGCGATGCATCAGGCAAAAGACGGGTATCTGAACGGATACCCGGTTTATCACTACGGAGAAAGAAAATGAGCGAAATAACTTACGTGCAGGATTACAACGCCATTGTGGCTGTACTTAATCAGTACAACGAAGGCGGTAAACAGGCTAAGAGCGAGATCATGAAGCCCGCTTTTAGTGAACAGGCCACCATTTTTGGCACTGACGGCGACGGTAACCTCACCGGCGGCCCCATCCAGGGGTTGTTCGACGTTATTGACCGCGATTTCCGTCCCTCTCCTGAGGCGAAGGCCGCTATCGTTCGCGTGGATATCGTCGGAACCGCAGCCAGCGCACGCATTGATACCGATGACATTTCAGGCTTCCGCTTCACCGACTTTTTCAATCTTCTGAAGGTGAACGGCAGCTGGACCGTGGTCAGCAAGATTTACCATACCCACGTCGCATCCTGATATCCATTTGGTCAGCTCACTGATGCAGCCTGCAAGCACTACCGGACTCGTCGGTAGCCATGTGCTGGAGCTGGAGCTGGCCAGCTCAGCCTTGCGTACGGTGAGCCTGATTCTGCTGACGGGAAAAGAGGAAACTGTCATTGTGTGGCAGGCCAGTTTTGAAGCCCGCTCGCGCGGTGAAACGCAAAAGATGGAAGACGTCGTTATGCATCTCATCATGTCAGGGCATAACAGCCTGTCCGATTATCTACAGCAACAGTGAATACTGAGGAGACCGTCTGAAAATGAACGATTACATCCAGCCTGTTGAACTGGCAAAGGCATATCGTCTGATTAATCATGGCCCGACAACGCTGGTTTCGGCGCAGCATGACGGAACGGAAAACGTCATGGCTGCGTCATGGGTTTGTGCGCTGGATTATGGGCCAGCGCGATTGACCGTTGTCCTTGATAAGGCGACCTTCACCCGCGCGCTGATTGAGCAGAGCGGGCACTTTATGATTCAGGTACCGATCGCATCACAGGCTCCGCTGGTACATCATCTGGGCTCACAATCCTTCTTCAGCGATAAGGACAAACTGGCCCGTTCAGGCGCGACGCTTTTTCACCTTCCTGACGTAGATGCACCACTGGTTTCTGGATGTGCCGCCTGGCTTTACTGCGAGCTTATCCCCGAAGAGCATAACCAGCAGGCCTATGATTTGTTTATTGGCGAGATCAAGGCAGCGTGGGCTGACACGCGCATTTTCAGGGACGGACACTGGCAGTTTGAACACGCGTCTTCAGACTGGCGAAGCCTGCACTATATTGCCGGCGGACATTTCTACACCACCGGCGAGGTGCTTGAGGTGTCGGATGTCCCTTCAGACACGCCGGGTGCTCCGCAGGGCTGAAAATGCAAGTGATGTCCGTCACAACTTACCTCTCTTCTGGCCACGCGGTTCATGCCTGGCCAAAGAATACGTTTTTTCAAATGCGCTTTACGTCATCTTCCATTTACTGATTTGGGTGTGTGTAAAAAATCTTGCTGACCACAGTCCATTTGCCTTCGACCTTTAGCAGATGGAAGAAGTCGGTGAACGAGATGCCAGACATGTCGTTGGCGTCGATACGGGCGCTAGCCGCCGAACCAACGATCTCGATGCGGGTGATCGCGGCCTGGGCGTCTGGAGAGGGTCTGAAATCCTTGTCGATCCCATTGAACAGGCCTTGAATCGGCCCACCTACCAACTTGCCATCGTCGCCAACGCTGAACATAGTCGCATTCTTGCTGAATGCTGGCTTCATGATGCTGCTCTTGGCCTGCTTGCAGCCCTCTATGTATTTGTTTAGCACTTCGGTTATGGCCTTATATTCTTGTACATATGCAGGCCCGCTCAGGGTTTGATCACTGATAACGTGTTGGTCGCGCAGTAGTTGTTGTTCTGCTTGAGCTGTCGCGCTTAAGCCCGTAACCATTGCGACGAAAAATAACGATTTAAGAATGGTTGTTTTCAATTGGTTGCTCCTAACGAAGGGTGGCACATACTGATTAATAGTCAGTTGTAAAAAAGCATCAGACATCCCAATAACCTTTCTGCCGCTCTAGTCTCGTAATGAATTGAGTGGTCTATTTACAGTTATGAATGCCGCAGCATTGCCTGGGCCGACGGGTTCCTGGGATTTAAAATTACTTGCTGAGGTTATTCTTGAGTTCCTGAGATGCCTGCGCGATTGCAGTGCGGGGCGCCGGAAGGTGGCTGAACGCATTCGACAAACCAAAATCATGAATCATGCCGTTGTAGCGCACTGTTTTCACTTGCACACCCGCGGCGTCGAGCTTACGACCGTAAGCTTCGGCTTCGTCACGCAGTACATCAAATTCGGCAGTCTGGATCAGCGTAGGAGGCAAGCCCTCCAATTGCCCGGCCGTCGCCTGCAGCGGCGAAGCGTAAATCTGCTTGCGTGCCCTGGCGTCGGTTGTGTAATTGTCCCAGAACCAGACCATCAAGTCCTTCGTCAGGAAGTATCCGTTGGCAAACTTCTTATACGACGGCGTATCGAAATTTGCATCCGTCACCGGACACAGTAAAACTTGCGCACGCAGTGCAGGTGAACCCTTCTCGTTCGCCATCAAGGCAACCGCGGCGGCCAGGTTGCCGCCAGCGCTATTGCCAGCCACTGCGAGTCGACTGCCGTCTACGTTAATCTCCCTGCCATGCTGGGCCACCCATTGTGTCGCGGCATAGGCTTGCTCAATGGCGACGCCGTATCCCATCTCAGGCGACAGGCTGTAGTTGACGAAAACAGCCACAGTACCAGAGCCTTCCACCAGGTCACGTACTAGCCGTTCATGGGTCGGGAAGTCCCCCAGCACCCAGCCACCGCCGTGAAAGTACATGAACGCGGGAAGGGTCTTCTGTTGGCTGCCTGTAGGGCGCACGATGGTCAGTTTTAGATCGCTGTCATTGAAACGAATCGTCTTCTCGCTGACATCAGCAGCAGGCAAGGCCACGTTGGGGGCGGTCTGGGCAGCCAACAGCGCACTACGGGCTTCGGTCGGTGTCATGTTGTCGAGCGTCTGACCGCCTTCAAGGGATTTCAAGAATTTTGCTACGTTATGTTCTACGCCGGGCCGATCTACTGCAGAAGCGATTCCAGGCGACAAAGCCACGATGGAAAGGGCGAAAGCAGAGGTGACAGTTTTCATGATGTTGCCTTGGTATGTGTAATTAAAGAACGACTTGTTTGATTACTTTGGTGCGCCTTCAGTCAGGCGATCGAAGACAGCGACTTCATTGCGATATACAGGATTCACAGTTACAGCGCCGCTCGACTGCAAAAACACGACAGACAGGACTGGAAGCGTCATCTGCTGTGAGCATTCAAGGTGCAACGTGGGTGTGGAATATTTTGCTGACAACGGTCCACTCGCCATCGACTTTCAGCAGATGGAAGAAGTCGGTGAACGAGATGCCAGACATGTCGTTGGCGTCGATACGGGCGCTAGCCGCCGAACCAACGATCTCGATGCGGGTGATCGCGGCCTGGGCGTCTGGAGAGGGGGTAAAACCGTTGTCGATTCCATCAAACAGGATTGGAATCGCGCCGCCAGCGAGCTGACCATCGTCATCGACGCTGAACATCGTGGCTTGCTTACTGAATGCTGGCTTCATAATGCTGCTTTTGGCCTGTTTGCAGCCCTCAATGTACTGGTTCAGCACCTCGTTGATGGCTTGGTATTCGTGCACGTAAGTCGGCTTGTTCATGTCATTACTCCTGGTTGTTAATTCGAGTCGCAGCAATATCAGTGCCATTTTGCAAATGACGCACCTGGGCTTCGAAGGCTTTCAACTTAACGCTCTACAGTGCTCTCTAGTTCAGCTGCTGGCTGACGTGGCTGAGAACGTTGCCAGCCTGAACCATAACGCGTGTACTGCGCCGGAACCGGAAGTTCGACATTCAGATTATCCGCAGCTGTACGTGCCCAGAACGGATCTTTGAGCATATCGCGACCCACCAGAATGATATCGGCGCGACCGTTCTGCAAAATCTCTTCAGCCTGACGACCTGTTTCGATCAGACCGACTGCACCGGTTTTGATATCCAACTCGCGGCGCAGCAACTCAGCAGCCGGTACCTGATAACCGGGATAGGTAGTTACCGGCACCATGGCGATCCCACCGCTTGAGCAGTCGAGTAAATCAATACCTTGCTCTTTCATCCATTTCCCATATATCAGGAAGTCTTCTGGACGGTTACCACCTTCCACATAATCAGTCGTGGAAATACGCAGGAACAGCGGGCCTTTCCACTCACTGCGTACCGCATCGATAACTTCACGCATAATGCGGTAGCGGTTTTCGTGGCTTCCTCCGTACTCGTCGGTACGGTTGTTAGCCAGCGGAGACAGGAACTGATTCAGCAAATAACCATGCGCACCGTGAATCTCGATAACGTCGAAACCGGCTTCACGTGCACGACGCGTACTCTGGCGGAAAGCTTCTACAACCTCTTTGATCTGCTCAATGCTCATGGACTGCGGTACGCGGGACTGCGGCGTGAAAGGAATCGATGAAGGCGCGATTGACGGCAGGTCAATACCCAGTTGACGACCAGCATGACCGATTTGCGCGCCGGCTTTCCCACCAAAACGATGAATAGCGTCGGTTACGCGAGACAGCCCTTCAACGTGGCTGTCGTCCCAAATACCAATGTCGCCCGGGCCAATCGGGCCATTTGGCAATACGGAGGCGGTTTCCAGCATGATCAATCCCGCGCCGCCCAAGGCCCGCGAGCCGTAATGAATAACGTGGAAATCGTTAACATGGCCGTCCTCAGAAGCAGAGTGCATGCACATCGGGGACATGGCTATACGGTTACGGAATTCAACGCCATTAATGGTAATGGGCTCAAAAAGTAAAGCTGACATTTCTTCTCCAGAAAGTGTTTTATATTTGACCCGCTCAAAGTACCATGCGGTCATCTTTAGTAAATACGCTAAAAAAAAGCACCTACTTACCAAAAGGTAACCGTGAAAATTATGACAAAATTACGTAATTATAACTGCGCACCGGGATGTTCGATGGAAGCGGCTCTTCACATCATGGGGGGAAAGTGGAAAGGGGTGATCCTCTATCATCTCTTTAAGGACGGTACACAGCGTTTCAGTGAGCTTCAGCGATCTATGACCACTATCAATCAGCGGCTACTGACGAAGCAGTTACGCGAGCTTGAGGAGGATGGTCTGATCCTGCGAAAGGTTTATCCTGTTGTTCCGCCTAAAGTAGAGTATTCGTTGAGTGAGGAAGGTCGTGAGCTCAACAAGATCGTCATGGATTTAAGTATCTGGGGCAGAAAGTGGCTCGAGAGACGCGGTCTTAAAACCGCAGTGCAAGAAGATATGGATGAGCTAAAAGTTATTCTGGGCGAATAATAACTGTTTCATAATCATTAAATATTTTCATCAACAGAACCCTTGGTATTTCCTTTGCAGAGATTCTGAAACTAGTGCTCAGGCGCGAGGCAATCACAGCGGATGTAAGTTTGTTACCGTTATAGGCGATGGTCATCTGCTTGCCGATGTTCTGTCGGGTCAGGGTCGATAATTTCTTCCCACATTCATCGGTGAATTTCATGATTATATTCTCATTATCCACTTCATCCGTCTCAACATATTGAATGGACTCTACACATCCAGAGTCGAAGGAAGTATTTTCCCCTGAGACCGAAAAATCAAAATCTCCTTTTGCTGCAACCGATGTCAATGGGATGAGTGCTACGATTAACAACGCCCCAGATTTGATATACATTCTCATCTCCTTGTTTTGGTAAGGATTATACATGAATCCTTATGAAACACAGCCTGGCGGCTTCCCATAAATTAGCCTATCGCAATGTAAGCAACACCCGCTCCTGACACGGTGAACAGTCTCGGAGACATCAAGGTCCGCGGTGAGCGAGAAGCAAAGGTTCTGGTTGCTACTTAGAGTAGGATAAGATGTCGAGGTTAGCCGTGGTGATATCTGAAGAAGGGCTATTGAAGGGCGTTAAACATTTGCCGTCTGGCCGCTATCGCAGGCCGCAAGATCATGCTTTGGCACAGAGCAGTGCCAACTGAGCACCCAATACGCCAAGGATAGGTTGAAATATAACATCTCCAAAGCGCCTTGACGGGCAATACACTAGAGCGTCAATGACTAACAAAAATCTATGGATATAAACCTTCTTGGCTTTATGCCAGCATTACTCCCTGTTGCACTGTCCCCCGGAGCAAGCTTCACTCTTGTTATGAGTGGTGCTCTGGCAGGTGGTCAAAGAGGATTGTTCAGGACTCTTGCCGGAACGGCTTTGGGCATTTACACCCATGCAGTTCTAATAGGCCTTGGGATAACCGCTGTGCTCATCTCGTCTCCAGAAACTTTTGCTGTGTTGAACGTTTTTGGTACCGCCTATCTGCTTTGGTTAGGGGTGATGCTCATTCGCAACGGCATAAGGGCAAATCCAGGAGGGTTTGCTGATGCAAAGCATTCTGTGACGTTAAGAGAGGCCTGGATAGCCAATGTTTTGAATCCTAAAGCCATTATTTTCTATCTGACTGTCGTTTCGCAGTTCGCAGGGATACAGGGAGGCGTTTGCAACTATCTGACACTGGCGTCAGTACATGTCGTGGTTATGTGCATTTGGCTTTACGCCGTCAGTCAAACACTGATCTTTTCAGTTAAAAAAGCCAACCCAACAATGCTCAAAAAATACGTCAACATTGCCGGCGGAATGTTGCTTATTGTTTTTTCTCTGCACAGCCTGATCCCGTAATTCATCACTTATAGCGACAACGGCCGCTCCTGTCACCTGGATGCCGAGGGTAAGGCTTGAAGGGCAGCGGAGAGCGAGGAGCGGAAGTTATGCCTGAGCGCTAACGGTTCACTCTTCATATCAGTCAGCGCGATCAGAAAAACTACGCGTGGGCGATTGCCCGGCCTGATATCTACACTACAGTCAAAAGTAAACATAACAAGCGTTCATAATGCCCGGCCACGAGTCCTTTGAGAGTACAAGTTCTGCTTTTAGCAGAAAACAGCGGAGGTGAATGAGATGGTTGATGAAAACATGCGAATTACGGACAGTCATGAGCTTGAGAAACTTTACGGTGCGGTCGCAAAATCTTCTTTAACGAAGGTGACAGACCATATTCATCCTGCCTACCGACCCTTTATCTACCGCTCATTCTGAACTCGATAGCTCTGCCATCATCAAACTGCATGAGTGCAATCGCACCGGGACTGTTAAATAATGAACTGGTCATGATATATCACTCAATTTCTGATGCATGTAATCAATGAGCGCTCGTGTTTTAGCGGGCAAGTAACGTCGATCTGAATAAAGTGCAAACAATTGCAATGGGGCTGCCGATTGTTCACACGCAATCTCAATTAACCGTCCATCGTTAATGTAGGGCTGGCAGGCTTGTTTCGATAGAATGGCAAAACCGACACCTGATACCGCCGCTCGTCCTGCCATCTCTCCACTGTTTACCCGATAATGCGCTTTAACCTTGATTGTCTCGAATCCCCCCTTTTTATTGACAAACTGCCAGGGTGCACCCTTCAGTGCACTTACTGTTGTAATACAGGGTAATTCTTCAAATTGCTGGATCTGGGTAGGGGTGCCATAACGCTGAATGACGGAGGGGGCTGCGACAATGGTGCAAGGGATAGTCACCAGATGACGGGCTATGTAGTCACTGTCATCCATCTGACCACGGGTAATAATGATCGCTAAATCCAGATCATCTCGCAGGGATTCGAAACCTGACAAATTTGTGACGCAGCTGATCTCCAGGTCCGGATACTGGCAGGCAAAATCGGCAATAACAGAACCCAGTAATGCAGGACCGACTTCATTGGGGATACAGAGACGTAGTGGACCCTTGAATTGCATCTGCCTCAAGGTTAATTCTGTCTCAGTTTGCTCCAGGGCCTCCAGTAATGGTTTTGCCCGGATATAGAGTAAGTGCCCCGCCTGGGTGAGTTTCATATGTCGGGTACTGCGTTCAATGAGCTGAAGATTCAGTTTTTCTTCTAACTGAGAAATACAACGACTCACATTTGATGTCGGCATTTCAAGGACTTTCGCTGCCCCAACAAAACTTTCTCTTTCAACCACAGCAATGAACACTTTCAGGGTATTAAAATCAAGAGCTGAACGCATTAACTATCCCACATATGATAACAATCAATGCCATTTTTACCATCTAATGAACAACAATGATAGCAGTTAAACTCGGATATCTTTCAACTACAGGTTGCTTGCTATGCCACTGGTCACACAGATGTTTAATCATAAAGCCCTTATGCGGATAGCCTTTGTAATGGCTTTTATCCAGTTCACGAATGCGCTGGAATATATGATGTTCAATCCTGTTTTTGCTTTTATGGCGGCAGATTTCGCCGTTCCCGTATCATTCTCCGGCTATGTATCCGGTATGTACACATCGGGTGCTGTCATTTCGGGAGTAATCGCCTTTTACTGGATTGATCGTTTCAATAAGAAACATTTTTTAATCGCCAATATGGCACTCTTAGGCCTACTGACGCTTTTTGCGACATTTACCTCCAGTTTTAGTCTTCTGCTTACGCTACGATTCTGTGCAGGATTGGTTGGCGGTACGACAATGGGGGTGGGTATCAGTATCTTGATAAATAACGCGCCGACTAACGTGCGCGGGAAAATGTTGGCGACGGTAATTGCGTCATTTTCGATGGTAAGCATTGTAGGAATGCCCACTATATTATTCTTGTGTACGCATTATGGTTGGCATGTCGCTTTGTGGTTAATAAGCATTCTGTGTTTGTTGGCGTTGCCATTGATTGTATCCATCATCCCCCACGAACCCGTCTCTTTAGACAGGCTCCACGCGCAACCTATCGATGTGGATACTTTGCTGTTCGCCTCCAGTAATGCGCTTGTGCAGTTTAGTCCAATGCTGGTTATTCCTGTTATGGTGCCCTTACTGACACAGCAGTTGGGCGCTTCGCAAGACCTTTTGCCCTGGTTGTTCTTCGGCGGGGGGGTTACAGGTTACTTGTCCACAAAAATGACAGGCGTGTTAACCTTGCGTTTTTCTGCTTTGATTCTGGCGACAGGGTCAACGATAGTCTTTATATTGAGTCTGTTATTACCATTCATGGGCTATCAGCATGCGGCGTTGTTTATTACTTTATTTCTCGGTGCATCATACAGCCGTCTGGTTTCATCTTCGGCAGTGTCTATTCAGTATCCTGATGACAGGCAACGCGCTGGATTTTCTTCATTACAGACATCGATAATGTATCTGATTACCACCGTCGCATTTTTCCTTTCTGCTTTTCTATTACCCGATTACGGCATGGCACCCCAAAATCTGAATACGTTGTTGGCGGTATGTGCAATTTCCGCATCAGGGTTCCCAATCATCGTGATCATTCTGCAAAAGAAACTGGCTAAACGTAATATCCGGCCAGATCATCTCATCACTGATTAGCATAACTTCCGCTCCTGGCACTGAGCTGCCCGTGATGACAAAGGGCAGCGTTGAGCGAAAAATGGACAGTAAAAGTGCCTTGTAAACATCCGGTAACTATTTATTTTTATCTGGAGGAAAAACGACGCTACTAGCCTATTTCTTTAACGGTCCTTGTACCTCGAACCTGATTTATGCCATGCGTATCAATTCCAGTAAATCAGATAAGTCAATGCGGCAGCTGAACAGAAAGCATAGGGGCTTAAAAGCAAAACATCCGAATAAGGCGTTTCAAATATCCGGGTAACTGGCCATGCCAGTACAACCAGCCACATGAAGAGGGTAGAGAACACGATAAAAAAGCTCCCCTTTAAGGAAGCATCAGGATAAAATCGCTTTGCAATCATGGCTAATGGCATGCCGATTATTAATGAACCTATCGTGGTCCCAATAATACTTGTCATCACGATGAACAAATAAGTTAAAATGAGACCCGATGCGGATGTGCTGCTATTTCCCCAGGAAAGATAGATTAAAACCAGCAATGAACCCACTATACTACTAAATATTGCTGATATCGTAGATTCCCTAACCCAGTTGTCGTCAATAATTTTCGGCATAATTTTCTCTACGTCTGAGCGGCTATATTTTATGCGGCGTACCCGCTTGAATTTTTCGGCGCGAGGTTTGATCAAAAAACAGGCTTCAGGCACGACATCCTCTGCATAGTCGAAGGATATTAAGGCGGCCGTCAGTTTTTTTGTGGGCAGGCCAGTGAGTGTCTCGCATCGTTAAGGCTGAATCGCCTTACCCTGCTCATCAAGCAGATCCGTCAGGAGTGCCGTACCATCACTCCCCACCCGGAATGCTCCGTAACGTGCCTGCGCAAAACGCTCGCCATGGCCTTCCTGAAAGAACCAGGCGTTGGTGCCGACGGTCAGCGAGCCGTCATGCTGATGGTATTTCACCCGAAGCTGATTCGGCTGCAAAGGCTCACCCTGATCAAAGCGGGCCTGAGTCGCATGACGCTGAGCATCAAGGTCAACAATCAGGGTTCCGCTGGTCGGCAGGCATGGCGCTGACAGGGTCGCACCGCAGGACTCAGCCTGTTGATATAACGTCAGCTCCAGAGGGCGGGTAAGGGCATAATTGAGCGCCATGTAATCACCCTGCATCAGGGAGCGCGGGTCAACCGGGGCAAGGGGTAAAATCATGATCACGCCTTGCTTCAGCAACTGCTCTTTTTGCCAGATGCTGACATTGACGGCCACCAGCGCCAGCGCTACCACAGCGCCAACCAGCCATCGGCTCTGTTTATGCATTCTCACTTGCACCTCCGATCTGTGCGGGTAATACTTTTTTGACTCCCCACGCCAGCCCCAGTAAAACCAGACCGCTGACCAGCAGCAGCAGGGATTTCTGCAGCAGAATGACCTCCAGGAAGTAATACCAGCCAATAACATACAGCACCATGAAACCGCCACTTACCACCAGTAACCCCAAACTTCCCTGATAACGCGCCATCAGAATTAACCACAGTCCCAGCCCAATACCCGGTGCATAGAGGGCGGCAGCCCCGCAAATAAGCGCAGCGGGCAGTGTGATGATCGAAAACAGCAGCCGTCTGCTTTTTTTCTGAAAGAGCGCACTCAACACTAAACCTGCCGCGATCCCTGTGCCTGTTGCAGACTGAAGCGTGGAAAATTGCAATTCTTCCCAGAAGAAATCCGTGAGATAGGCCGCGTTTATCCCGAGGAAACTCAGCAATATCAGCCCCCCCGGGATGCCATACAGCAGCGGATGTAACGCCTCAGCATACGTTCCTGCCTGTAACCTCAACTGATGACTGACAGTCCACAGCCACAAAAATACGACCGCCGCCACCAGTACGGACACAGCAAGGTGTCCCCCCGTCGGGGACAGGTAAAGCCGGGCCAGAGAATGGCCCGCCAGCACCAGAAAAAAGGTCAGGGCAGTGATGGCCATAAACCGATAAGTGCGGTTGGGCATAGCCACCGCCATCGCGGCCAGGATCGGCAATGCAGTGAGTGAACTCAGCATAATAAAGCTGACATCATTGCTCTGAATTTGCAGCAGAACGCCGGATATCAGCCCGCACGTTGCCGCAATCGCCCATGCCAGTCCGAGGTGATGATGACCGTCACGCTGACTGCTTAACAGGACATGCGCAATGGCGGCGAGCAGCAGCGAAGGAATAATAAGGGTGGCAGCATTCGGGTCTTCGAGCAGATCAGCGACATAGAGCATCAGTATCATCAGTAACAGAATGATGACCGCTGCGACCCAGCCTCCGACGCTTAGCGCCAGCCTCAGATACCAGGGCAGGTCGGACGCGTGACCGTGTTGCTGAATTTCTTCAACCTGCGAGGCGCTCAGCAAACCCTGCTGACGCAACGTGTCTGTCAGTAAGGTCAGCCTGGCCGGAACCCGATCGATCGGCCCTTTATCAACCAGTTTGCGTTGCCACTTCAGCAGGATCGAACCATTTACCACCACCCAGAATGCCATCAGGGCGCCGGTCAAAAACAGATCACCCGTATCGTAGGCTAAAAGAAATAACTGCATGATTAGCGCACAGCCAACAACGGTCAGGCTGGCGATGCCCAGCGTCAGCATGCAGAGATCCTGATAGCGGTAACGGTAGAGGTAATAACCTGCCAGCAGGGTGATCACCCAGCCGCCCGTGATATAAGGAAGGGGGATACCGCCGCCCCAGTCAGAGAGGTTCCCGGCCACGATGCCGGTCAGCAGCAGCAGTAAAAATCCCGCCATGACTCGCGAGAACCAGCGGCTTGCCAGCCAGCTCTCGGGGTGATGCGTTATCGCCCGCCAGGCCAGCGCTTCCCTGACAATCAGGCAGGCTGCCAGCACCGCCAGATACCCGTGGAGCATAACCGACGGGAGCCTGGTGAAACTGTCAGACACGGCGAGATCCAGCAGTGACGTCGGCAGCGTGTTGTAATAGAGCTGGAACGCCAGGTTAGCGACCAGCCAGCTGCAAAACCACAGGCTGTTTTGCCGGGCAATCAGCGCCAGTGGCAGAAGAACGCATAACCAGGCCCGGAATAGCTCCCAACTGTCAGCACCGGTCTGATAAATCTGTCCATACAGCGCAAACAGGGCGCCGAAGCTTAACCCTGTCGCCAGCAATGCGCTGCGTGCCAGCGTGCCGTACCAGCGCCACCAGACCACCGCCGCCAGCGCGACGATCAGCAGTTCGGCCAGGGCAAATTTCGCCATTTTCGGCAGCCAGGCCCAGTTCCAGGCAACAAAGAACACCGCTCCGGCAACCAGCGACAATAATCCCAGACAGGAAAGAACCGGAATAAGAAACTGACGCCACTGAGCATCTGACGGTCTGATTCCACAAAAAGCATAGATACGCTGGCAGGTCTCCGGGGTCAGGCTTCCTCCTCTCACCAGGCGTGCGATCTGGCGGCAAAGATACTCTGCCGTGCGTGACGGCATGCCGGTGATGCCAACGGGTGCAAGCTCCCTCATACTTTCCCTGCCTCTGTTTACGGTATGAATTTGATGAGTGTGTCATTAAACCGCTGTGGTGCTCAATGGGTTCTGTTCAGGCAGGCTTTAGCACCACCACCGCATATCGGCATATCTCATCAGTCTCATTTTTGAAAACACAATCAGCCGGATCGCCTACCTCCAGACAATCACCCGTGGACATTTTAAACGTATGCGCACCTTCTTCAAACGTCAGCCTGCCTTCGAGCACCCATATGAGCTGATGACGGGAAAGGTAGGCAATGGCCGGCATGGGCACCGCAGTATGGGCCGGAAGATCGATGCTGACCAGGTCGACAGGAATATGACCCGGTGATACGTGGCGGCGAATATAACCGGTTTCGGGATCCTGCCAGACAGGCTGATTTTCAAACGTGACCAGCGTACCCGGGCGTACTTCTGTCAGGGCAATGAGATGCGACATTGACATATCGAATGCGCCTGAAAGTCGTGCCAGCAGCGTCGCTGTGGGGCTGCTTTCTCCGCGTTCTATTTTATGGATCATGGCGCGCGAGACGCCGGAACTCTCAGCCAGCTCCGTGAGCGACCATCCTCTGATTTCTCTTTCCTGCCGCACTTTCTGACCGATGCGTGCATTAAGGCTGTCTTCTTTATTGGACATTTCATCTGACATAGTGGATAACTACAATAGTGTACGATTCATCTACTTTAGTGAATGACAAGAGGGGTGTCTACCATGCTTATTCGTTCTGCCCGAGAAAGTGACGCTGAAATGATTGCGGAAATTTATAACGACGCGGTACTGAACACCACCGCGATCTGGAATGAAAAAACCGTCGATCCGCTAAACCGGATTAAGTGGCTTAATGACCGGCATGATGCCGGTTTTCCTGTCGTCGTGGTGGTGGATGAAACCGATATCGTGCAGGGATATGCTTCATATGGTGACTGGCGTCCCTGGGACGGTTACAGACATACCGTTGAGCACTCTGTCTATGTTCATAAAAGTGCCCGTGGAAAGGGGGCAGGCACAGTGCTGATGCAGGAACTCGTCAGACTGGCGACAGAGCAGGGTAAGCATGTCATGGTGGCAGGGATTGAGTCTGAAAACAGGGCATCCATCGCGCTACACAAAAAACTGGGCTTCTCCGAAGCAGGCCGTGTTTCTGAGGTCGGGAGCAAATTTGGCAGATGGCTGGACCTGACCTTTTTGCAATTGCGTCTGGATGCGCGCGAAGCCCCCTGAAGGGCATGTGTCATGAGTATCATCCGTCGTTTTAAGGTTTCTGGATTGACGGGTTGATCCAGAACCGCATTCAAGAGGCATATCAGGATGATGTTCAATATATTCCCTGTGTCTCATAAGCCAGGCTTTCAGGCGTTCGCACGGAGTCAGATTGCGGTTATAAAGCGTTGCTGCTCTCATGTCCGTAAATGAGGCAAAATAAGCATTCACCGTTGCACAGACAGAGGAAAGACCATGCCACCCTGGAAAGCCATTACACCGCGCGCGTCGGGACTCATTATGGTGTTTTCATCAGCCATTCTGTGGAGCACGGCAGGTATTTTCGTGAGACAACTCGATATGAACACCTGGGCTATGGTCGCCTGGCGCTCCCTGTTTGCTTTCCTGTCACTTGGCCTGTTACTGGCGGTGTGCGGTAACCTGCGCCACTTTTCATTCCGGCGCGATTTAGGGTTACCAGGCTTGATAACCGCTGCGGTTATGGCTTCATCAATGTTTTGTTATGTGGCGGCGTTGAAACTGACCAGCGTGGCCGGTGTGATGACGGTCTATGCCACCATTCCTTTCTTTGCTATGGGGTTTGGCTGGCTCATGCTCCGGGAAAAAATCACAAAACGTGCGCTACTGGCTGCGGTGGTGAGCCTGTCGGGTGTCATCCTGATGGCCACCTCTGCGGTGGGGCCGGGCGACATCCAGGGTAATCTGTTGGCTCTGACGATGACGGCGGGCTTTGCTGCAAGCATAGTGATGTCAGGCAAGTGGCCAGAGATGAACCTGCCAGCCGTAACTGCCCTGGCCTGCGCACTTTGTGGCGCATTCTGTTTTATCATGATGCCTCGCGGTCTTCCCCTTCCTGGTCTGAAGGATATGGGATGGCTGCTGGTTTTTGCGCTTGCCACTCAAAGTTTGAGTTATCTGCTGTTTATGGTTGGAAGCCGGTATGTCGCCTCGGCAGAGGCGAGCTTGATTGCCCAGGTCGACATCGTGCTGGGCCCCTTCTGGGTCTGGCTATTTGTCAGCGAACTGCCAACCCGATACACGTTACTGGGCGGGAGCATAACCTTCATTGCTGTCACTCTTTATCTTGCGAGTGAATATTATCTTAAAAGAAAAATTCAAAAGTCTGGCTTAGGGATAATTTAGCAGGTAATACGGCGGCTATACGATCAAATCTGACAAGATGCTGCATGATCAACCTCGTGATTGTTAATCAATAGCATAGCGATGGACGGTGCCGTAGCTAAGCGACTGGGCGGTGCCAGAGGATTGATAAGAATATAATGTTTTTTGCCCGTATGAAATTGAAACTCTCGGGGGTTGTGACAAAAGCTTATTTGCTATCGCTCCGGTATGTAAGTCGTGTCCGCCCATGGCACTTGGCTGCCCATCAATGCAGAGGGCATATGTGACAGGTTTAATTGATATGCCTTTTGAGTTGAGAAAAAGCCCCGGCGAAGACAGTCGTCGTGGGCTTTTCGAATTTACAGACCCAACGCTGACAGACCCGGATGGTCATCCGGGCGACGTCCCAGAGGCCAGTGGAACTTGCGTTCACTTTCCTTAATCGGCATGTCATTGATACAGGCGAAGCGACGGAGCATCAGGCCATCTGCTTCAAATTCCCAGTTTTCATTCCCGTAAGAACGGAACCAGTTACCTGAATCATCACGCCATTCATAAGCGTACCGGACAGCGATTCGGTTGCTATCAAATGCCCACAACTCTTTAATGAGACGATACTCAAGTTCTTTTTTCCACTTACGAGTGAGGAATGCTTTGGCTTCTTCACGATTATTTGCGAACTCGGTTCGATTACGCCATTGGGTTTCCAGTGAGTACGCCAGCGATACTTTTTCGGCATCGCGACTGTTCCAGCCATCTTCGGCGAGCCGAACTTTCTCCGTCGCGGATTCGCGAGTGAACGGAGGAAGTGGCGGGCGAGTGTGTGAATCGGACATGATAAAGCCTCCCGTAAATGTGGATAGATCAGTAGAAACCGTTTTATGTTACTCAGGAATTAAGAAGAGACCTGTTCCAGCAAATGTTTCGCAACGTCCCTTGCACTGTCGGCGGCGCTGCAATCGCCCATCACATAGGACATGGTGATAGCGCCCTCTATAAGAATCAGCAACTGCCTGGCCAGAACGGCGGGTTGCTCAATGTTTAATTGCTCAGTGAGTTCGAGCGTGTAGTCGAGCAATTTTTGTTTATGCAGTTTTGCTATCTGGCGAACAGGGTCAGTATGATCACCCACTTCTCCGGCGGTATTGATAAATGCACAGCCACGAAAACCGTCCGACTCAAACCAGCCCCTGAGCACAGTGAACATCGCCAAAATACGCTCCTGAGGAGTATCACCTTTATCAGATTCCGTTCTGAACCATTGCATCCAGCGTTCATCACGTTCTTTCAACGCGGCTGCTGCCACGTCATCCTTGGTTGCGAAATAGCGGTAAATACTTTTTCTTGCTACGCCTGAGGTCTTGACCAGGAGGTCCATACCTGTGGCATGAATTCCGTTCCGATAGATCAATTGCTCGGCGGTAGTCAGAATTTTTTCTCGGGTATCTGTTGGCTTCTTGTTCATGAAATGATGGTAGAACGATCGTTCTACCTGGTCAATAACTTTCTCCATCCCATTTCCCCCCAACCTAACGATGTGGAAGATGTGATGGCCGCGGCGTGGGTGGGCGGGCAGTTTTATGGCACCTGATCCTTCCTCTACGGGGCGGCAGCTAGGCTGCCGTCCTGTCATCCTTTGTTACCCTTGCCGTTTAGGCTTTTTCCTCTTTGTGCCGATAACCCCCCCGCATGGCAGCGGAGGTAACATCACCGTTCTGCCGCATCACCTGTGACGGATTACGTAAATCAATAAACTATCGTCAGCACTTAAGTAGGCAACAATGAGTCAATCTTCTTTCTGGAACACGGCCGCCCGGCTGAAAAGAAGCGGCAGTAAGCCGCGCGCGGGTGTTTTTGATTCCAGCCAACCCCCGGTGAGTATGAATGCTCTGGGGTTGAGCCGTAACAGCGCCGGCCTGCTGTTAAGTTTTGTTCCCCCTTTTGCGGAATTCAGCCGTGTCAGCCAGGCGTGGCAAAGCCTGAACGGTACGCGCCGCAGCGTGGTAACCCTCTCTTCCAACGGCGCGCTGTGCAGTGGGCGCGGGCAGAGCACCTATTGTGATGGTGCAGGCCAGCAGGGGAGCTGGCTGTGGCTGCCGGAAAGCCTGATCGCCCGGCATGAAGTGCATGAAGTCGATCTACATGTGCAGGATACACAAACTGCTCAGCAGCGCGTCAGCGCCATCCAGCACGAGCTGGAGCGGGTGGTGGTGAAGATGCCACTGTCGGCCGATCGTACCTTTGCGCTGATTTTCTGTGATGGCTTATCCGCTTCTGAAGGTTTCCTGATGCAGGCCTGGTATGCCTCCGGGCGCTTCCCGTGCCTGGCGATTGGCGGCTCTGCGGGCGGCACACTCGATTTCGACGGCACCTGGATTGGCAACGGCGGGCGGATATTGCAGGGCAAGGCGGTGATCGTCTTCTGCCAGATGGCGGAAGGAAAGTCGTTTGCGCCCTTTAAAAGCCAGAACTTTGAGCCCACCCGGCAGAGCTGGCTGGTGGCCGAAGCCGATCCCGTGGCACGCACCGTCTCGTCGCTGTTTGATGCCCAGGGGCGGCAGCACAATGTGATTGAAGCCCTGTGCGCACGCTTGCAGTGTGCTCCCGCTGATTTACAGGCGCGTCTTCAGGGACTGACGTTTGCCGTAAAAGTGGAGGAGGAGTTCTTTATTCGCTCCATCGCCAAAATCTTGCCGGATCGCATCCAGTTCTTCTGCGATCTGGAGTTTGGTGACCGTCTGCATCTGTTAAAAGAGACCGATTTTGCCAGCGCCACGCGCACCGACTGGGAGGCGTTCACCGCGCAACACGGCCAGCCCGCGGCGATGCTGCTGAACGACTGCGTTCTGCGCCGCGTGGGGAATCAGGGCCGCCTGTCGCAGTCGCACTTCTTTAGCGGGATCCCATCTGCCGGGTTCTCCAGTTTCGGTGAAATCCTCGGCGTGCCTATTAACCAGACGCTGTCGGCGCTGGCATTCTTCAACCGACCGTCCGATGCCATGCGTAACTTCCCGGTGCAGTATGCCGCGTATGCCAGCCATTATGCCCAGCGTGCGCTGCGTCGCTGGGAAGCGCTGAATATGCTGCAAACGCGCATTGTGAACCAGGTGGTGGAGTATCAGCAAAAGCTGGACCCGTTGATGAAATCGCTGCCGCTGCTGGAAAATGCCACCCGCAGTCAGAGCGATGCGCTGAAGGCGGCGGAAAGTAATATCCGCTCCATCAGTGATGCCGCGCTGCACAGCCAGCAGGCCCAGCACCAGCTCAGCGCCGGGCTGGATGAGCTGGAGACGATCTCCTCCGGCATTACCACCATTAACAGCGGCATCAGCAATATTGCCTTCCAGACCAATATTCTGGCACTTAATGCAGCAGTAGAAGCTGCACGCGCCGGGGAAGCAGGGCGCGGTTTTGCCGTGGTGGCAAGCGAGGTTCGCCGTCTGGCACAGTCATCGAAAGATCAGGCTGATGCCACCTCACACAGTATCAATGATGCCGTCAGCACCATTCTTCATATCAGAAAGGTCGCGGTGGATACGGTAGAAAGTGCCAGGCAGATGGCGCAGGAGAGTATTGATGCAGCTAATGCCATTGCGGAGATGAGCAGCCAGACCGCCAATGAGCGGAAGAGCATCAGCGATAATCTGGATAAGCTGAGCGAGATGACTTCCGGTATTGATGCCATGCAGGAAGCCGTGGCTCAGTTGAAGGTGTTGCAGAAACTGGTGGTAACCAAAGAGTGACAATGTCACGCTTGTAATGTCATAAAGCCCCGAAAGGGGCTTTTTTTATACCCTGAAGGTAATAAAAAGACCCGATTTTCACTGTATCCGATTGACTCTGTCTATATGCACGGCACTATATTGATAAGATTAATTTATCAATACAGGCAATGTGCCAGGGAGGAGTATTTCTGGTGAAAGCGATGATCGATGAGTATGAACTCAATCAGGCGATTCAGTATGTGGCTACAGCCCCGAACCGTTCGGAAGCGTATGACCGTTATGAAGAGCATCAAGGCTTACTGAAAGAGTGGCGTATTCTCTATGCCGATGAAAGTGACAGCGGGCCATATCCGTTACGAAGACATCATTTTTCAAAGAAAGGGTTTGTCTCCACGCTTTTCCGTGGAAACACGCTTTGGATTTTGGATAGCGATGTGGTCACTAATCAGGGCGTCCAGGCTTTTTATATCGGCTATGGAACCTATGTTGATTCGAACGTTGCCAGCTATATCAGTGCGCTGGCCTACAAACCTGATCCTAGTGAAAATCTTTTAACTTTTTGCCAGGAGCTGACGCAGTCGATCCCTGCCGAAGAGCTGGCGAGAGTAAACCCTTATCTTTATCTGTGGGAATCACAAAGCCATCGCTCTTCAGAATCCCTTAATGGCATGCGCCAGACAATGGCGGCACTGAACTATCTGGAGAAATTCCCGGGGCCGTTGGATGCGGAATGGGGCAGGCGTTACAGAGCAGAATATCAGCAAGAATCAGAAGCGAAGGCCGATCTTTTTTTGGCTGATTTTTTTCAGAACATTGAGCAGGGCCTGGAGAAAGAGCTGAGCGCAATGGTCGATATTCTCGAACTGATCCTGTTGAGAACAAAGGTCATCGAGATGAGTTCAAATCGCTCTTCGCAAAACAAAATTTTAGAACTTGTGCAGTTTATGGATGAAGACGTGTCGACGCTGATGTTCAGGGAGCTGATGATATGCTGCGATATTCTGTCAAAAGAAAATAGCACCCAAATGGCCAGAAAACTGCACTCGCTTCAGAGTAAAAAAAGTCCCCTTGAGTTGGTGCGTAACTGCGCACAGGATCTCTATTTTCTAAGAGCAATGGACATGCTGACAAACTCGACGCGGGACCAATATGGTGCAGATTTTTATATGGCTAATTTAATAACTTACGATGAAGATGTGAAAGATATCATTTGCCATACCGAATTACGGGCTATCGCTATTCATCGTCATTCATCGGCAGCATTCCCCATTTATGAGCAATCAATCCCGGAGCTGCTTGAACAACGTCTCGGTGAGAAATGCTTTACCGTTCTTGCGGGCATTTTCTCTCCAGAGGGTTTTGCCCGACGGGCTAAAAATCGTAGTCGTCATCATATCGGGCAACTGCTGATAAACGAGCGAAGCACATTAATGGCACTTATCGCAGAGAAGAAAAGTGCCACAGTACGGCGCAAGGCAGCCGTGAACTGACTGTTACTGGCACCAGAAAGACGGTTGTTCTGAAACGACAAAAAGCCCCGAAAGGGGCTTTTTTATGGGCTTAATTCAGTGGTGCGTGACTTATTTAGTCAGTTCGGCGGTCATATGCACGCCGTTGTTGAAGTTGGCTTCGATGATTTTGTAGCTGCTGCCTGTCTGCTGTGCCTGAGCGGCAATCTGCGCTTCAGCGGCTGACAGGGTAGAGCCAGTGGCGGTCACGCTCTGTGCAAAGCTACCGAAAGAGATCAGTGAAAGAGCGGCAACTGCTACGAAAGTTTTGATGGATTTCATGGTTAATTCCTCAGAGTATTGTATGTAAGTTGAGACGTTCTGTCTCGATGTGATAAATACTACGCCTGCTAATAATAAACTAAAATCGGAATTTATTGTCGATAACTGTCAAATAATTTGAATAAAAAAATGTACTAAGCCTGTAACAATTAACGCCATGTCGCGCCGGATTTCTCTGGCATAATCAGGTCGATACCCGGGCTTCACCGGGATAACAATAAAACGAATAAAGCTGTCTGCCAGTCCTGCGCTGGCTGGAGCACTTGCAGGTAGGGATAGTTAATGACGTCGAAGCACCTCCAACAGGACAGCAATGAATCGTTGCTGCGCCATCCTTCGTTCGTGCGCTTCTGGCTGGCACGAACCTTCTCCTCATTCGGTTTCCAGATGTTCTCGGTGGCGGTGAGCTGGCAAATCTATGCCATCACTAACAGTGCAATGGCGCTGGGGATGATCGGTCTGATGCAGTTTCTGCCCTCGGTGCTGCTGGCATTACCGGCCGGGCATCTGGCGGATCAGTACGACCGTCGACGGATTGTGCTGTTCGGGCAGGTGCTGGAGTGGGGCGCGCTGCTGGCGCTGATCCTGCTGACGTTCTATCAGTGGTCGGATAAAAACGCGCTGTGGGGGCTGGTGTTCCTGATCTCTGTGGCAAAAGCCATTGAAGGCCCGGCGATGCAGTCAATGCTGCCTTCGCTGGTGCCGCCTGCGATGCTGGCACGCGCCACGGCGGCGGCGGCCGTTAGCGGGCAAAGTGCGGTGATTATTGGTCCTACGCTGGGCGGGCTGCTGTATGTTGCCGGGCCGGATGTGGTATACAGCGTGGCCGCTGCGTTCTATCTGCTGTCGATTGTGATGATTGCTTACATCCGCTTTATTCGTGCGCCGCAGCCGCGCCTGCCCGCCAATATCAAGACGCTGTTTGCCGGGGTGAAGTTTATCCGTGAGCGGCGCGATGTGCTGGGGGTGATTTCCCTCGATCTTTTTGCCGTGCTGCTGGGTGGTGCGACCGCGCTGCTGCCGATTTTCGCCAAAGATATTCTGCATACCGGCCCCTGGGGACTGGGAATGCTGCGCGGTGCGCCGTCAGTGGGTGCGCTGCTGGTCGGTATCTGGCTCAGCCGTAACAAGCTGGAGAAAAACGTCGGCATGATCATGTTTGGTTCGGTGGCTGGATTTGGCGTCGCCACGCTGATTTTTGCACTCTCCAGCCAGCTATGGCTCTCGCTGCTGGCACTGGCCGCGCTGGGTGGGTTTGATATGGTCAGCATGGTGATCCGTGGGGCGCTGGTGCAGCTGGATACCCCTGATGATATGCGTGGCCGCGTCAATGCGGTGAACAGTATCTTTATTAACACCTCAAACCAGCTTGGCGAGTTTGAGTCCGGGATGCTGGCCGCGCTGATGGGCGCTGTTCCGGCTGCGGTGCTGGGCGGTGTTGGTACGCTGGTAGTAGTCGGTCTGTGGATGACGCTGTTCCCGCATTTGAGGCGCAGGCAGAAGCTGGAGAGCGACAGTAGTACGAGCTGATCCTTAATAAGGGTGGTGGGGATTCAGGATCAGCATAGTGTTTGTTCTACACTGGAATTTATGCCGACTTCTGTTATCTCCACCTCTTCGACAGTTATGGCACCAACTTGATGTGAACACATAAGGATAATGGGTAAGGCATATATCATTCTCACCATTTTGCCGTGCTCACTTCAGTTGTATTTTTTCTTCCAATGTCCGGGTGGCGATATATTTCCGTCATTGGGACTTTTAATGTGCTGGTTAATTTTAGATAACTGTTGATAACACTCTCCTTGTGAATTCTTTTTTGAAAAAAATAAAACATATGCATTTTAGACGATGGAATTGTCAGTTTCTTGCGTGAAGTTGGATCATTTTATTGGCGAATAGTTCCGCTACAAGTCTGAGGCCAGGTTGAGCACGCCGGATCGGCAAAAGACGCATCCATGCGGGCCTCGGCACGCGACGTCCTGGCGCGTGACGTCCGGCTTACCTCAATCTGGCCTCATCCCTGCAACAAAGGTGTTTGCTGTGGGTTTTAAAACCACCACATCTTGGCAAGCTCGTTTAGGATTCGATGTTTTTCTCGCTCGAACCAGCTTTAGCCATCTTTGATGCTTACTCCTTTTTGGCTGATTTTAAACCGTTTTTACCTCATCAAGATATATAAGCACCCGGAAACAGTGAAAATTACGATGAGTAATTGACACAGCGCATGGACTTCTCATAACGTGATTTCCAGCCCAATACCAATAAAGAGAATACGGAACATGACCACGCGTTACGCTGACAGAATGGAGGGCGTGAAGCCTTCGGCAATCAGGCAACTGCTCCAGTTCGGTGCAGATCCGTCGATTATTTCATTCGGCGGCGGTTACCCGGATTCCAGCCTGTTCCCGGCAAAGGCATTGCAGGATATTTTTGCTGAACTGCTGTCAGGGCCTGGCGAAGTATCTCTGCAATACACCCATTCCACCGGGATGCCCAGGCTGCGTCAGCAGATCGCGCAGCGTATGGCAGCAGACGGCATCGTTTGTGAAGAAGACAATGTTCTGATCCTGCAGGGAAGCCAGCAGGGGCTGGATCTGGCGGCCAGACTGCTGATCAACCCTGGCGACCTGGTGGCTACCGAAGCACCCACCTTCCTCGGGGCGCTGATCGCCTTTAATACCTGCCAGCCAGATTATCTGGCCATCCCGATGGATGAGCAGGGGCTGATGACCGAGGTGCTGGAAGAAAAACTCAAGGCCGGGCAGCGGATTAAGCTGCTGTATACCGTGCCGGACTTCCATAACCCAACCGGGATCACCCTGTCACTGGCACGCCGTCAGCATCTGATCCAGCTGGCGAATCAGTATGACTTTATTATCCTCGAAGATTCGCCGTACCGCGAAGTGCGTTACCAGGGCGACAAAGTCGCCACGCTGAAAAGCATGGATACGGAAGGGCGGGTGATCTACTTCGGTAGCTTCTCGAAGATCCTCGCACCGGGTCTGCGCCTGGGCTGGTCGGTGGCTTCTGCTGAGATCACTGAAAAGCTGGGGCTGCTGAAGCTGGCCGCCGATACGCAGTGCAGCACGCTGAATATGGCGGCGGTGTCGATGTATCTGGAAAGACACAATATTGATGACCATATCCAGACCATCAAAGCGCAGTATTTGCGTAAAAAGGAAACCATGCTCTCGGTGGTCAGAAGCGAATTCCCGCAGGGGATCAGCTGGACCGATCCTGACGGTGGCCTGTTTACCTGGATGGAGTTCCCGGACGGGTTTGATACGGCGAAATTTATGCTGGAACACGCGGTGCCGGAAGCGAAAGTGGTCTGGGTGCCGGGCGCAACGTTCTTCCCGACCGTGCAGCGCGACAATTTTGCCCGCTTCAGCTATTCGACCCACAGTGACGAGAAGATCATCAAAGGTATGACGGCGCTGGCCGATCTGCTGAAGAAACACCTCTAATCTGCTGTTGAATGCGGAGCTAAACAGGGTTTGGCTCCGCTTTATCTGTGATCTGCTTCATAAATCCCGTCTAATTTAGCGGTCTGCAACCGGTGCCACTTGCTCTGTTATCAGAATACTCGTTAGCATAAGTAATCGATTACAAAATGGTTAATAGATAAAGTAATCGATTACATACAAAAAAGAGACTGACATTCCGATTACTGACCACTAAGGAACCGTTATGAAGCTGGTAAAAGCAGTGACTTCTACGTTATTCATTGGCGCACTGACGCTGGGCGCGATTCATCCTGTGCTGGCCGATGACGCCGCAGCCAAAAAGCATCTCGCGCTGCAAATGTACACGTTGAGAAACGTGGGTACGCTGGAGCAGCAATTTGCTGTGGCGCAGACATCAGGGTTCAGCGCGGTGGAGCTGGTGGGGACGCAGGGCGTCAGCGCCGATGAGATGAAAACGCTGCTGGAGAAATATCAGCTTAAGGTCACATCTGACCATGTTCAGCTCGCCGATTTGCGCAGCAACGCCGCTGAAATCATCGCGTTTAATAAAGCGGTGGGCAATAAGGTGCTGGTGGTGCCGTACCTGCAAATCCCGGATCGCCCGGACTCTGCCGCAGGCTGGAAAAAGCTGGCGCACGAGCTGGATGCGCTCGGCAGTCAGGTGAGAAAGCAGGGCATGGTGCTGGCTTACCATAACCATGACTTCGAAATGAAAAAGTATGGTGGTAAGACCGCGCTGGAAATTCTGTTTGATAACAGCACACCAGCAAACCTGCAAATTGAACTCGATGTGGCATGGGTATCACGCGGCGGTCAGGATCCGGTGCGTCTGCTGAAGAAATATCAGGGGCGTATTTACGCCATTCATGCCAAGGATAATGCCGGTATCGGCATTCGTAACGACGAGATGAATTTTGCCCCGGCGGGGGAAGGTCTGCTGGCGTGGAACGAGGTACTGCCCGCAGCGGTGAAAGCCGATACGCGCTGGTTTATTGTAGAGCATGATTTGCCGAAGGATCCGCAGTCGATTATCCGTCAGGCGAATCAGTATCTGGTGGGGGCGTTGTCTCCGTTGGAGATGTAGTTTTATCATTTGTATCTACCGTCTTAAGATCAACGTCAACGTCTTAAGGTCAAGTTCCAGGTCAAGGGCGTTTCGCTTTCCCGCTG
>NZ_VRKO01000006.1 GCF_012271765.1 Erwinia rhapontici
CAGAAGTGAAACGCCGTAGCGCCGATGGTAGTGTGGGGTCTCCCCATGCGAGAGTAGGGAACTGCCAGGCATCAAATAAGCAGACAAGCCTCATACGAAAGTATGAGGCTTTTTTGTGCTTTGAATCTGGCGATAATCGTCGATCTGACACGAAATAGTCTGAAGCTGTCACTACTGACCCAGGTTCCATAATGCATAGCCGGTGGCAGCACCGGCGACATCCCAGCTAAAATCCTTCCAGCTCCAGCCGCTTCCACCCTCTCTGCTATCGTACAGCTCTTTTACCGCGCCGAGGCTAATCGCAAACATCACCCCGAAGCTGCCGCTATGGCCTTCACGCCAGTTTTGATGTTCTCCATAGGCGCTTCCGGCGGCAGAAAGAAAAGCGGATGAGAGAAAATGCTGGGCTTTATCACGCCCGGTCCACTCATCCTGGGCCATATGAGTACAGCCACTGCAAAATAGTACGGCAGACAGCAGGCAGATACGCATACATCCTCCCATAAAAAAGCCCCGGCTGAGCGGGGCGCGAAAACAGAGGCAGATTAGAGAATACGGCTGATTAACCGGTCAATACGAATACGTCGTAAGCGGCGGATAAGTTTACGAACTTTCACCGGATAATCTGCAATGCTTTCCAGATCGTGGAAATGCTGCACGGTGGTGGTATGTTCACGGATCAGGTTCAGCTCGTGATCGCGCTGCGCGGTCAGTTGCTGGAGGGGATCGTGGATCAGTACAGCATTTTCCAGATCCAGGCGCCAGGCGCGCGGATTCAGGTTATTCCCCGTGACCATCATCCATTCGTCATCAACCCACAGCCCTTTGAGGTGGTAGCTATTCTCACCATCTTTCCACAAGCGTACGGTGAGTTGCCCACTGTTGACATAATACTGTAAGCGGCTAAGGAAACGACGCAGGTTAATTTCATACAGATAAGGCAGCGCGCCGATGATCTTGAATGGCTGATCTTCCGGGATATAGAAATCGTTCGCCGTTTTGTCGCCAACAATAATCTCGACATCTTTGCCCTGTCGTAACAGATAGATAATGTTACGCACCAGAATAGCGGGCAGATTGAAGTAAGGTGTACAGATCGTCAGCTTCTGCTCTGCGCAAGGCATCAGATGATAGATGGTTTTGTTCAGAAGACTACGTTTACCGAGGCCAACCAGAGGCGTAACCGCCAGCTCTTCGTTGTTGGCATCCCCGTTAAACTGGTAGTCGAAGCCACGCAAATCCTGACGGAATTGCCGGGTTTCATTTTTTATTTCCGGGCTTTTTGGCCGCTCATACTGGTCAAGACGATTAACCGCTTCCGCCTGGATCAGATTGTTTTCAATCCAGTCAAACATGGTATCTGCCAGCGTGCGATTACCGATCAACTGGTAGCGGTCATAGCGATATCTGTCTTGCTGATGCAGATACACATCGTTAAAACTGGCCCCGGTATACAGCACGGTATCATCAATGATGGAGCCCTTCAGGTGTAAAACACCGAGTGCTTCACGCGTATTGACCGGGATACCATAGACTGGAATCGCCAGACCGGGGTGTTGAGCCGCCATGTCACAATACCAGTCGGCATTGGTTGCTCCGGCCGCCGCGCCGATGCGCCCACGCTGTGCACGATGCCAGTCGACCAGAACGCGAATATCCAGTTCAGGGCGCTGCTGTTTTGCTGCATAAAGTGCAGACAGGATGGCGCGACCACCCTCATCATTTTCCAGATAGAGGGCCACTATGCAGATACGCCGTGTGGCAGACGCAATTTTTTCCAGCAGCGTTTCGCGAAATTCTGCGGGTGAATACAGCGTGGTGAAATCAGCAACTGACTGAGCTATTTTAGGCAGTTGCGCAAGGTGCTGTTGGTGTTTATTGCGTTTAAATTTTGACAACATCACAGTGCGTTTCTTCTCTGTTCATAGAATGGCCTTTTGCCATAAAATCATGACCCTAACCGCGAATAATACCACTAGTTGGTCATGATGCTATCAGATTTACTTTTCGTCGCCTGTGTGAGCGTTTTGCAACAGCAGTGACAGGCCGACAATGCCATCTTCAAGTTGGATATCGATGGCAAAACCCAGCTTACGTGCCAGAGTGACCATACCTCTGTTACCCGGCATGGTAATGCCGTTCAACTGCTGTAAACCATGCTGCCGGGTATAGATGATCATCTTTTCCAGCAGACGCCTGCCGAGGCCAAGTCCTTTCAAATCTGAGCGTACCAATACCGAAAATTCGGCATCAATGTTATCGGCATCAGAGATGGCACGGGTCACGCCGATGATCTCATCCTGCCCCTGATGCTGACGTACTGCGACAATCGCCATTTCACGATCGTAGTCGATCTGCGTCATGTTAGCCAAATCGTCATGGGTGAACTCGTTGATCTCACTAAAATAGCGGTAGTAGAGATCTTCTTTCGTTACCTGAGCAATAAACTGCTGCAGCAGCGGTTCATCCTCCGGGAGAATAGGCCGGAACAGACACTGCTGGCCATTTTTTAACTGCACGGCCTCTTCCAGTTCATGAGGATAAGGGCGGATCGCCAGCCTGCCTTCGGCATCTCCGCTGAACTCAGCCAACTGGAGCGTCACATCCAGCAGGGTAAATTCATCATGACTGGCCAGTAACGGATGAATATCAAGCCGCACGATTTCCGGGCAGTCAACCACCATGTTGGATACCCTGACCAGCACCTGGCTCAGGCCCACAATATCCAGTGGATGAAGCGCGCTGCGGCCACGTATTTTTCCCTTCTTAATGGCCTGAATCACCAGATAGCGAGCCAGAGTCATATTCAGCGGCGGCAGGGCGATAACCGCTTGCTTGTCGGCATGCCAGGTCACTCCGCCTTCTCCCAGCATAATCACCGGCCCGAACAGCGGGTCCTGCTCTACCACGATGCGCAGTTCCTGCGCTCCGGCGCGGTTCGCCATGCTTTGTACCAGCAATCCCTGGATGCATGCCTGCGGCCAGGCGAGCTTCACGCGATCGATAATGGCTTCGGCGGCCTGTTGTACCTCGTCCGGGGTACGCAGATATAACATTACCCCCTGCACCTCAGATTTATGCGGAATATCCGGCGAGCGCAGTTTCAGCGCTACCGGATAGCCAATCTGCCCGGCGATCTGCACGGCTTCTGCGCTGTCGCTGGCAATCCAGGTGGGGAGTGTGGTCAGGCCGAAGGCTTGCAGGATAGGCTGAACTTCATGCGTATCCAGCGAGGTGGCACCGTCTTTTAATGCCTCATGGATCAAACGATGAGCATCGGTGGTATTTGCGGTCAGGTTGGCGGGCAATGCAGGCGTTTCACGTAGCTGTTTCTGGTTACGGCGGTACTCCACCATATGCATAAAGGCCGTAACCGTCCCTTCGGGGGTGCGATACGTTGGAATACCGGCATCATTAAACAGACGACGTGCGTCCAGTGATGAATACTCACCACACCAGTTGGTCAACAGGGTGAGCTGTTTACCGCGCGGATGCTGTTTCACCAGGGCGATAATCTTCTGGGCCGTTAGTGTCGGCGGTGCGACTGCGCTGGGCGCATGAATGATCAAAATGGCATCCAGGTCATGGCTGGAGAGCAGCAGGGACAACGCCTGTAAATAGTGCTCCGGGGTGGCATCATCTTTCAGATCGAGCGGGTTACCTGGCGTGACACCTTCCGGGAGCAGTGAGGCCATTTCAGTAAGTAAAGACTCACTCAGCGTAGCAAGCTTACCGTTACGGGCATAGAGTGCATCCAGTGCCAGTGCCGCCGGTGCCGCACCGTTACTGATGATCATCAACCGCTCCCCACGTAGTGGGCGCATATGGCTGAGTGTCTCCACCGCGGAGAACAGTTCATGGGTATCCTGCACACGCAATAGACCCGCACGTTGAATGGCGGCATCCCAGGCGGCGTCCATCCCACCGTGGGTTTTTAGTAACTTTTGGGCATGAGGGCTGCGGCCACTTTTAATCACCAGAATCGGCTTATTACGCGAAGCGCTACGTGCCGCAGAAACAAAACGACGGGCATCGCTGAGATGCTCAAGGTACAACAAAATGGCGCTGGTTTTCCCGTCTCTCGCCAGGAAGTCCAGCAGATCATCGGCATCAATATCCAGGCTGTCACCTAATGCGATAAACCAGGAGAAACCCAGTTGTCGCTGTTGCGCCCAGTCAAGAATGGTATTGGACACCGCCGCAGACTGGGAAATAAAAGCCAGTTTGCCAGGGGTAATAGGCACCGGGGAGAAGCTGGCATTCAGCCCCTGCCACGGCGCAAGCAAACCCAGGCTGTTAGGCCCAAGAAGTCGAATTTGCCAGCGGCTGGCACAGGCTTTCAGTTCAGCAAGCTGCTCGGCAGGAGCAGAGAGAATGATACAGGCTTTACAGCCACGTTCGCCCAGTGCCGTGAGCAGCTCAAGATTGCGTTTTGCATGGGTGCAGATAATGGCGAGATCGGGAGAGAGTGGCAGGCTGGGAATATCAGGCCATGCCAGCACACCACAAACCGCCTGATATTTGGGCGTTACCGGGAGTACCGGCCCGCTGAATCCCCCGGCCAGCAGGTTACGCATCATCAGATAGCCGGCACGTTCAGGCCGGGTGGAGGCACCGATCACCGCAATAGATTTCGGTTTAAGCAGGGCTTCTAATCCTCGTTGACTCATCTCCGCTCCCTTCGAGAATGACCCGCTATGCTGCCGGGCAAAGTAGCTTGAGTTTACTCCGGGTCTGACGAAGATGCTGGATTGCGTATCAGTTAATTGATCGCAGCCAGAATTTATTCATCATTTTCAGCCATCTGCTGTGGGTGATGGGGTTTTCCAGCGAGGTAACGTTGGCGGAACAGATCAAAGTGGCGAAACAGGGCCTCACCCGCAGCGGTGTCGCCCGCCTGTAACAGCAACTCGGCGGCGACTTCTGCCGTGCAGTGCTGGCCTTCGGCGTGAGCGACGCGTAACTGATAGTTAGAAGGGCGGGTCAGAGTCAGCGACATCACCGGGAGAGTGTCCAGCCACGGGCTTTTGCGAAACATTTTACGCGCTTCGGTCCAGGTGCCGTCCAGCATGATAAACAGCGGTGGTTTTCCGCTGGTGGGTGGGCTGTTCAGTACTGCACGGCCAGCGTCGGCATAGGATTCCGGGAAAACGACAACGGGCTGATAACGCGGGTCGCGTACGGCTTCAAGCAGGGCGGCATCGGGTTCGGTCCGCGACCAGCTAAACGCCAGCGTATCCGGCAGAATATCTGCGATCAGCCGTCCGGTGTTACTGGGTTTCAGGGGTTCGCTGTCAAACATTACCAGACAAAAGCGGCTGCGTGCCTGCTGGCTATCAATGGTGTCGCACAGGCAATTTTTTTGCGGCAGCAGACAACGCTGGCAGCGCGTAATGCGATTACCTCGGGCAAGGAAAGGACGGGTGGCTCGGGCAAGGCGTGCAGCGCGCAGCAACAGAACAGCGTTATCGGTCATGATCGGTCATCAAGGAAAAACGCTATTCTAACGGATTCTGGCCGGGCGTGCCCGGCCAGATGGTTACAGATTTTCGTCCAGCCAGGCTTCGAAAGGCGCTTTTGGCATCGCACCGTTTAACATATCCGCCATCTGGCCCTGTTTAAACACCATAATGGTCGGAATGCTGCGGATGCGAAAGCGTGCACTCAGTTCTGGCTCAGCTTCGGTATTCACTTTCAGGAAACGAATCTTACCGTTACGTTCCTGCGCCACCGATTCATACACCGGGGCAAAGTTAACGCACGGGCCGCACCAGGGCGCCCAGAAGTCGATCACTACCGGCAGGTCATCCTGCAGGTATTTGTCCAGCGTCGCGGCGGTGGCATTGACCACATGGCCGTCAAACAGCACATGACCACAGCGGCCGCACTTGGCGCCGTCAGTCAGCCGTTCAGCCGGTACGCGGTTGGTCGCCTGGCAGGATGCACAAACCGTATTCATTATTCACCTCAGTTCAGGAGTAAGTGATTACTTACTGCAATTCTTAGTAAATCAGCCAACATTATGCTGTCGGGTGAAGAGGCTAACAACGAGATTTGTTCAATGGGTATAATAGGTAATGTCTCATAACAATGATGCGGATTAGCGGCTACTGGCTTTTATTGGAAGTTGATAGCTAAGTGCTGCCACATCAGGTAATCTGCGCGCTTCGCGCTCAGGCCAGGTGGAGGAAAAATGAACGACGAATTTAAAGGTAAGAGCGGCAAGGTCAAAGTGATGTATGTCCGCGGTGATGACGAGAGCAGCAACAAGGGCGGGAATCCCCGTACCGGTAAAGGCGGCCCACGTCAGCAGGATGGCGCACGCCGTCCTTCACGTAATGCAGACAGCAAGCCACGTGGCGGGCGCGATCGCGACGAAGGGCACTCTGACTCTCCGTGGCGTACCGTTTCCCGTGCGCCAAATGCTGCACCCGCTGTTGATGATAAACCGGACCATGGTGGCATCAGCGGTAAAAGTTATATCGATCCCGAGCAGATACGCCGTCAGCGTATGGAAGAGACGCGTGTGTATGGCGAAAATGCCTGCCAGGCCCTGTTCCAGAGCCGTCCGGAAAGTATTGTGCGTGCCTGGTTTATCCAGAGCGTCACACCGCGTTTTCGTGAAGCGTTAAAATATATGGCGGCGAACCGCAAGGCTTACCACACTGTGGATGAAGCCGAGCTGCAGAAAGCTTCCGGCACTGAACACCACGGCGGTGTTTGCTTCCTGATCAAAAAACGCGTGGGCATGCCCGTTAGCGAATGGCTGGCAACAGCCGGTGAGAAAGATTGCGTGCTGGCATTGGAAGATATCGGCAACCCGCACAACCTCGGCGGCATTATGCGTAGCTGCGCACACTTTGGTGTGAAAGGTTTGCTGGTGGATGATGCTTCCCTGCTGGAGTCGGGCGCCGCTGTGCGTACCGCTGAAGGTGGTGCAGAGCATGTTCAGGCGATTAGCGGCGAGAACTTTGCTGCGGGCCTGAGCGCGTTCCGTAAAGCAGGCTATACCATTGTTACCACGTCCAGCCATAAAGGTGTGCCGCTCTCACGAGCTGAACTGCCGGCAAAAATGGTACTGGTACTGGGTCAGGAACGTGATGGTCTGTCTGACAGCACCTTCGACCAGGGTGACCTGAGTGTTTCTATCGGTGGTACCGGGAAAGTGGAAAGTCTGAACGTTTCCGTCGCAACCGGTGTACTGCTGGCCGAATGGTGGCGTCAGAACGTTTGATGTAGCCATGAACGAACGGCAATAAAAAAGGGGTGGCCCGTCAAACAGGCCACCCCCTGATTCCAGGGGCAGATCAATGATCTGCCCCTTTTTAATGGGCGCCGCCCCCGCCCCCACCCGCACCAAACGGCGGACGGGCAAACCACACCAGCACCAGCAGCAGGATAAACACCCCCGCAGAAGCCCAGAAGATCTCATTGGCTGAGATGATGAGCCCCTGATTGGTGATCTGCTGTGCAAGGTAGGCTGATGCCTGGTCATGGGTCATCCCCATTTGTTCCAGCTTCGCGTACATCTGTTGCGCGTTTGTATTGTATGGCGTTATCGATTCCGTCAGATGAGCATGATGCAGCGACTCACGATCGGTCCACATGGTGGTGGTAATCGAGGTGCCAATCGAACCCGCCAGCGTTCGGGTAAAATTCGACAGGCTGGATGCCGCCGCCAGTCTTTCCGGTGGCAGCCCCGAAAGGGTAATGGTTGTCAGTGGCATAAAGAAGCAGGCCACCGCAAACCCCTGGATAAACTGCGGCCAGGCGGAGGCAGCAAAGTCCATTCCCGGTTCAAAAGTATAGGCGCGCCAGTAGAAGCACACTGCATACATAATGAAGCTGAATGTCACCAGCCGTCGCATATCGAGCTTATGCGCAAAGCGGCCGATAATGGGTGACAGTATGACCGGAATAATCCCCACCGGTGCCGAGGCCAGCCCCGCCCAGGTTGCCGTATAACCGTAAACCTCCTGCAACAGTTGCGGCAGCAGAACGATTGAACCGAAATAGAGCATATAGGCAAGGCTGATCGACAGGCAGCCGATGGTGAAATTGCGCGATTTGAACAGTGACAAATCCACGATCGGGTGGTCGTCGGTCAACTCCCACACCAGTAGCACCGCCAGGGCTACGACGGCGATGACCGTTAATGTGATGATTTCAGGGGAACTGAACCAGTCCAGCTCTTTACCGCGATCCAGCATGACCTGCAGACAGCCGATACCGACCACCAGTAGCACCAGACCGACGGTATCTATCGGACGGATGACCGTTTCCGTTTCGCGATGACGTAATGTCTGTAAAGCCAGGATCACCACCACCACGCCGATAGGCACGTTGATAAAGAAGATCCATCCCCAGTGATAGTTATCACTGATCCAGCCACCCAGAATAGGGCCGCAGATCGGCGCAACGATCACGGTCATTGCCCACAGTGACAGTGCCACACTGCGTTTTGCGGGGGGGTAATTACTTAACAGCAGGCTTTGTGACAGCGGGATCAAAGGGCCCGCGACGATCCCCTGGATCACGCGGAAGAAGATCAGCATGCTCAGGCTTTCAGACATGCCACATAGCCAGGAGGCGATGACGAAGGCCACCGTCGACCACAGGAACAGTTTCACTTCCCCGAAACGCTTGGCCAGCCAGCCGGTGATCGGAATCGAAATTGCGTTAGCTACGCCAAACGAGGTGATCACCCAGGTCCCCTGGGAGTTCGAGGCCCCCAGGTTCCCGGCGATGGTGGGGATCGCCACGTTAGCAATCGTGGAATCCAGCACCTGCATAAAAGTAGCCAGCGACAGCGCAATGGTCATCAGAACCAGTTGCGCGCCTTCAAGCGGTTTACGCGCCATAACAGTCTCCCGCCGTTTTAGCCGGCATTGGCACGGATAATATCGCTAATCAGCTGATTCGCTGGCGTCAGGTCCAGTGCCAGAGCATCACTTTCGTAGGCAGGCTTGCTGCGTACGCTGGTGGCGAGTACGGCACCTTCACTGTTGCTGGTATCGATTTTGACCAGCGTCGACAGGCCAATGCGCAGTGGATGTTTCGCCACTTCCTGTGGGTCAAGTTCGATACGTACAGGCAGACGCTGAACGACTTTGATCCAGTTGCCGGTAGCATTTTGTGCCGGTAACAGGGAGAACACGCTGCCCGTTCCCATATCAAGGCCGACCACTTTGCCCTTATACACCACGTCATCACCGTAGATATCACTGACCACTGTGGCTGGCTGGCCGATACGAACGCCTGCCAGTTGCGTCTCTTTGAAGTTAGCATCCACCCACAGATTATTGGCCGGAACAATCGCCAGCAGCGGCGTGGTTGTACCGATTTGTGAACCTACCTGCACGCTGCGGCGCGACACATAGCCATCAATGGGGCTGATGATGTTGGTACGTTGCAATGCCAGCCAGGCATCACGCAGGGCGGCGGCGTTCTGTTTCACTGCGGGTTGGTTTTCCAGTGACGTATCCAGAATCATCGCCTGGTTTGCGTTGTACTGCTGCATCGCCACATCAAGCTGAGCTTTCGCTGTGGCAACCGCATCACGCGCATGTTGCAGATCTTCTTTGCCAATCAGGTTAGATGCACCCAGCGGCTCACGACGACGTAAATCTGCCTGAGCCTGTTCGAGGGCCGTTTTCTGCAAGCCGATAGTGGCCTGATACTGCCTGCCATTGATAATCAACTGGTGCGTCTGACGTACGCTGGTTGCCAGTGCCGTCTGCGCTTTCTCGAAAGCCTGCTCAGCATCGGTACGATCCAGCGTGACCAGCACATCGCCTTTTTTCACGAAGTCAGTATCGTCAAACCAGACTTTATTGACGCTACCGGAGACTTGCGCCATCACCTGCGCCTGGTTTCCGGCAATATAGGCATCGTCTGTTTCCTGAAAATGACGTAATACCAGGAACCAGTACGTCAGATAAGCCACCCCGATAATGACGAACAGTACAGCCAGAAAAATCAGTGCATTTTTGCGCGTCTTTTTCTTATTGCGTGGCTGCTGCGGGTCTTGTGTCACCGCGCTTGCACTCATGATGTTCTCCTGATTCTCTGCCATTCGGGGCCGCTATCATCAATACGCGCGATCGCCCGAGTCTAAAATGCCAGCGGGGTAAGCGCTGGCATGAATGTGTTCTAAAGGGGCTTAAAGTAGCGATTTCCAATAAATGGTGTGTCGCACATTATGCTATTAGTGGATCAATTATCTGGAAAGGGAGGCGACAACTTCCTCTTCATCCATTTTATCGAGGCGGGTCAACAGTTTGCGGGTGATTCCCTCAAGCTGTGATTTTTCTGATGAGCTCAGTGCAGACCACAATAATTGCAGGCACTGATGCTGTGGTGGCAGCAACTGGCGCAGGAACTCGTGTCCTTTTGGCGTCAGATGCAGATGCAGACAACGGCGATCGTTATCACTTTCACGACGCTCAATCCAGCCGCGTTTTTCCAGCTCATCGGCAATACGCGTGGCGTTAGTGCGGGATGAACCTAGCGCAGAACTCAGTTCTGACGGTTGAATGCTGTGATCTTCCTGCGCATCCAGCGTAATTAATGCCATAAACAGCGTTTCGTTGATCCCCTGTGCCTTCAGCATTTTGTTGCGGTTTTCCAGCAACTTACTCTGCATGTGCATACACAGACGGGTCAGCATAATTTCCTGTAACGGGAAATCTTTCTGACGATTAGCGCGAAAATTCAGCATCTGTTCAATGGGAGTAAACGAACTTTCCATTATGTAGGAACCTCACTAGTTGCAACTGGTATAATAACAATGATGATTAATAAAGTAATTCCACTTCTCTGCAGACGGTGATTCACTCACGTTTATGCTGCCATCATCAGTAGTTTCCAGGTCACTCCATAACCCAGGGCGCTCAACAGCATTGAAAAAACAATGCTGCGCGAAAAATTGAAGGTAATACTCAGCAAGCCGAAACCCACAAGGGTTGGCAAAATCGCGAAAATATCGGTCAGTGACGAAGATGAAACAGAGGCTTCAGTTGGAGTAAAACCAGGGCGGGAGGCATTCAGACCAAAGGCAAATGCCACAGGCAGGTAGCCAATAACAATTGGCAGACTGTCTGTGGCGCCTTCACGCCAGCTGGCGCGCGGACGATTTTCATTTTTAACCGGGTTCTGAAGCTCAGCCATGAGCAAATGTTACTCTACTGTTACTGAATAATTTCATCTGAAAACATCACCAGCCTGAATAAATTGCGCCTAACCTTACCAGAGTACGAAATGTCTTAACAGGCCGCTGGCATTGAAAAAACTTCATTTTCACTGCAAAAAATCAATGCAATTCAGCCTCATAATGATGACTTCGCCACCAGTTAAATAGATTAACTAAGGTTAACAGAGCACCCACGGTGCAGACACCATACCAGCCTGCCGTCTGAAAAGCGGATGCGGAAAGCAGTGAGCCGGCGGCACCGCCGATAAAATAGCTGGTCATATACCCGGACGTCAGTCGGTTCCGTGCTTCTGGCATATGACGATAAATCACGCTCTGATTGGTAATATGCACACCCTGTACGGCCAGGTCGAGTAGGATAATCCCGATAATCAGAGCGATTAATGAGTGCGCACCAAACGCGATAATGCCCCATGAAGCCAGCAGGATCAGCAGGCCAGCGCTGGTGGTCAGGCGGGCTTTGCCTTTATCGGCCAGTGACCCGGCTTGCCGTGCTGCCAGGGCACCCGCTGCGCCAACCAGGCCCAGCAGACCAATCTCGCCTTCAGAATAATTCCACTCTGGTGATGACAGCAGAAACGCCATTGAGGTCCACAGTACGCTGAAGTTAGCAAACGCCAGGCAGCCAGTAATGGCACGGGTACGCAATATCGGATGCTGTGCGAACAGGGTGAAAATAGATCCCAGCAGCTGGCCATAATTTAACGGAACCGATTGCTTATAGCGTGGCAACCCGCGCCACAAGGCCAGTGCCATCATCACCATCAATACACTCGCTACCCAGTAAACCAGTCTCCATCCGCCCAACTGCGCCAGCCCCCCGGCAACGGTGCGCGCCAGCAGGATACCCAGCAACAGGCCGCTCATGACAGTGCCGACGACTTTTCCCCGTTTTTCCGGTGCCGCGAGACTGGCAGCCAGTGGCACCAGAAGCTGCGCGACCACAGAAAACAGTCCGGTCAGAACGGTGCCCAGTAGCATCATCATCAGCGAACCTGACAGCGCAGTGATCACCATACCGCCGGCTGCCAGCAGGCTCATGATGACGATCAGCCCCCGGCGCTCAAGCATATCGCCAAGCGGCACCAGCAGAAGCAGCCCGGCGGCATAGCCTAACTGAGCGGTGGTGACGATAAATCCTGCCTGATGGAATGAGAGATCGAAGGTCTGAGCAATGGTTGCCAGCAAGGGCTGCACGTAATAGTTACAGGCAACGGATAAGCCTGTAGCGATGGACATCAGGGCGACAAGTGCAGAATTCAGGCCGGGACGAGGGGATGTCATAACAACCAGTATGAGTGTGAGAATTATCTGAGTGGCTAATAATAACCTAAAAAACTATTTCACTCACATGATAATTGACAGGACAAACCAGTTCGGCAGCAGGGTTGTCCTGTTTTATCTGATAAGAAAAGGGTCGACCGAAAAAGAGGTCGACCCTTACGTCAGTCTGAAGGTGATTCACGCTCATGGCACAACCGTTGTTCTGGTTGCCCCTGGCGAGTGATTATTTACCCGCAGCCAGCGCGTCTTTCACCCAGCCATCAAACTGTGCCTGGTGGGCTTTGATCCAGCCGTCAACGTGTGCGTTGATATCGGCTTCAGAAGACTGCCCCTGATGCATACGTGAGTTCTGCGCATTAATATCGGCAATCGGCAGCTTCATCTCAGCAAACAGTTTTGCCGCCGCCGGGTTTTTCTCAGCCCAGGCTTTATTGGCTACGATGTGCATAGTGTTCACCGGGAAGCCGTAGTTCGCACCGTTAGGCAGCTTGGTATCTACGTCTTTCTGTTCGCCAGGCATCGAAGAGAAAGGCACCTGCAACCAGACGACATCACGGCCTGGCACCAGCACATCACTCACCCAGTATGGCGTCCAGGTGTAATAGAAGATGGGTTTACCTTCTTTAAAGCGGGTGATGGTATCGGCGATCATCGCCGAGTAGTTACCCTGGTTATGCTCAACGGTCTTCGTCAAATCAAAGGCCTTGATCTGGTGATTAATCACCGCTTCACAGCCCCAGCCTGGCGTACAGCCGGTCATATCGGCTTTACCGTCATCATTGGTATCGAACAGTTTCGCCAGCTTCGGATCTTTCAACTGATCGATACGCGTGATGTGGTATTTTTCGGCAGTTTTTTTGTCAATCAGGTAGCCCTGGGCTGCCCCTTGCACATAGGTTCCCTGACGATAGAATTTAGCGTCACCGCCTGCCGCTTTATACATATCGTCATGCAGCGGTTTCCAGTTAGTGGCAATAAAGGTGGTGTCGCCGGACGCAATCGAGGTGTATGCCACGTTGTAGTCGACTTCACTCGGCGCTTCAACGGTATAGCCCAGCTTCGTGAGTGCACGACTGACCAGCAGCGTCTGGAACGTCTCTTCGGTGATGGTGCTCTGTGCGGGCTTAACGGTAATACCCTTACCAGGCAGATCGGCGGCGGATACCTGGGCGGCGGCCAGCGTGGTGAACGCGGCGGCCAGCAGTGTTATTTTTCGCATAGTCATCAGTACCTTTTTGTTATTTGGTTTTGCAGAAAGGGCGAGTCAGCAGACCCAGAGGGCCACTGGCGTACCAGCGACGGTTGCCACGACTGCGGCTGTCGCGTCCCAGCGACTGCGTCAGGCGGTCGAGAATAATCGCCAGAATCACAATGCCGACGCCACCGACGGTGGCCAGCCCCATATCCAGGCGGCCGATACCGCGCAGCACCATCTGGCCGAGACCACCGACGGCGATCATCGAGGCAATCACTACCATCGACAGTGCCAGCATCAGCGTCTGATTGACCCCCGCCATAATGGTGGGCATCGCCAGTGGTAGCTGTACTTTGAACAACATCTGACGTGGGCTGGCGCCGAACGACTCTGCCGCTTCGATCAGATCGGCAGGCACCTGTTTAATACCCAGAATGGTCAGACGTACAATCGGTGGCAGGGCGAAGATAATCGTCACCACCACACCCGGCACATTACCGATACCGAACAGCATCACGATCGGCACCAGGTAGACAAACGCCGGCGTGGTCTGCATCGCATCCAGCAGTGGGCGAATGATCTTGCCCGCTCGCTCGCTGCGTGCCAGCCAGATCCCCATCGGCAGACCGATAATGATGCAGAACAGCAGGGCGGTCAGTACCAGCGCCAGTGTTACCATCGCTTGTGACCAGGCACCTATCGCGCCAATCGCCACCAGAGAGACCAGCGTGGCCACGCCCATACTGAAGCTGGACAGTTGCCAGGCGATCAGCGCAAATACGATAATCGCCACCGGCGCGGGCATGCCCAGCAGCAGGTTCTGGAAGGCGCTGAGGATGTAATCCACCGGCAGGCGGATACCCTGAAACAGCGGACGGAAGTGGACAACAATCCAGTCAATAGCGGTGGTTACCCAGCTGTCGAGCGGGATCAGGGTTTTATGGAACGGATCGAGAATATTAAAATGTTCCACCTGCGGGGTCGGGGCACTGTTCAGCCAGTCGCCGCTGGCTGCGGCATCATGGCCACCGGCTGGGGCGGTTCCCCAGGCGTCACCACCGCTGGAGGCGGCATCCGGTGCGGGCTGAGTAGTCGCCGCGTCCGTGGGTGAACCCCAGGGATCGCTGCTGCTGGCGGCAGCCTGGCTACTGTCCGTTGGGGCGCTGGTGGCGGGTGCGGCATTCTGCGTGGCGCCGGACTCCCACGGGTTACTGGTTTGTTCACTCATGGCTGGCCTCCATCACGGTCTAATGCCTGCAACAACATTCCTTTGGAAATAATCCCCACATACTGACCTTCTTCGCCCACGATAGGCACCGCACAAGGGGCCTGCGCCACATGTGAGAGGAGATCGCTTAATGACGTCTCCGCAGGCATCGCCGCCGGGCTTTCCAGCAGTGCCTGATCGAGGCCTTCGCCGGCGGCCAGTGCCACCTTCAGAGAATCAATCGACACGGTGCCGACGAATCGTTGTTTCTCCAGGACATAACCGTATTCGCGGTCATTATCCTGGAGTAGTTTGATCGCTGAACGAGGGCCAAAACCGGGGGCTTTACGGATCAGTGCTGCGGCACTGCGGCGGGCAATATCTTTCGCACTGAACACGTGGCTGATATCGACGCCACGGAAGAAGGTACGCACGTAGTCATTAGCGGGATTATTGAGAATTTCATCCGGCGTACCGACCTGAATCACTTCCCCGCCTTGCATGATCGCAATGCGGTCACCGATGCGCATTGCTTCATCAAGATCGTGGGAAATAAAGACGATAGTACGCTGGTGGCGAGACTGTAATTTCACCAGCTCATCCTGCATCTCGGTACGAATTAATGGATCGAGTGCAGAGAAGGCTTCATCCATCAATAATATGTCGGGATTGATGGCCAGTGCACGGGCTAATCCAACACGCTGACGCATGCCTCCGGAGAGTTCATCCGGGTAGGCATGAGCATAATTATCCAGCCCAACCTGACGTAATGCATCCAGTGCTTTTTCCTGACGTTCTTGCAAAGGAATACCGGCTAATTCCATCCCGAAGGCGGCATTATTTAATACCGTCATATGAGGCATCAGTGCGAAGGATTGGAATACCATGCTGATTTTATTTCTACGAACCTGGCGTAATTCACTGTCAGATATTTTGGCAATATCTTCGCCATCAATGATGACCTGGCCGCGGGTGGGTTCTATCAGACGATTGAGAAGGCGAACCATGGTGGATTTCCCAGAACCGGACAACCCCATGATGACAAAAATCTCGCCTTCTTCAATGGCCAGACTGGCGTCTTTCACGCCGAGAGACAGTCCGGTTTTTTCCAGAAGTGCCTCTTTACTGATCCCTTTTTCAATGTGCTTAAATGCGCGCTCGGGGTTTTCCCCAAAAACTTTATATAAATTTTTAACTTCAAGTTTAATAGCCATGCATTAATTAATTTCCTGGTTATTGGTTGGTTTTATATATTTGCTCTTCTGTGTGGTTAAATATTAACGGCCTATACCGTAGCACACTGAGAATCTGAGACAACCCTAAATGGGCTGTTCATAAATGTTGATTGAGATGCCAGTCCCGGCGAATGCCAGAGCAGGTAAGGGATGAGAGCGAATTGAGTTGGTCTGAAAAAAATGAATATTTCGCTAAGAAACATCTCAGTGACTGCTGAATTAGCTCGCTATCTGACGTTATGACAACGGAAATAATTGTAAGAAAACTGCCATATTGATGACGCTGAAAGAGGAGGGAAGGTTTGAAAATTAATAACTAATTAAAACGGGAAGAGGAGAAAGATGGCTGTCAGTCACAGCCATCTCTGAAAGGGTTAAAAGTCCCAGTCGGCATCTTCGGTATCGACGGCTTTCCCCATCACATAAGAGGAGCCGGAACCAGAGAAGAAATCGTGATTTTCATCGGCATTCGGTGACAACGCAGAGAGGATCGCCGGGTTCACGTCGGTCATCTCTGACGGGAACAGTGCCTCATAGCCGAGGTTCATCAGGGCTTTGTTGGCATTGTAATGCAGGAACTTCTTCACATCTTCCTGCCAGCCTACGCCTTCGTACAGGGCATCGGTGTACTCCAGCTCGTTCTCATACAGTGCCAGCAGGAGGTCAACGGCGAACTGTTGCAGCTCCTCTTTACGCTGCGCACTCTGCGTCTCCAGCGCCTTCTGATACTTGTAGCCAATATAGTAGCCGTGAACCGCTTCATCTTTAATAATCAGGCGGATAAGGTCAGCGGTGTTCGTCAGCTTGCCGCGACTTGACCAGTACATCGGCAGATAGAAACCGGAATAAAACAGGAAGGATTCAAGGAACACGCTGGCGATTTTTTTCTTCAGCGGATCGTTCTCATAATAGTGCTGAAGAATGATCTCGGCTTTGCGCTGCAACGGACCGTTCTCTTCGCTCCAGGCGTAAGCAGCATCGACATCGCTGGTGTGGCACAGCGTGGAGAAGATCGAGCTGTAGGAGCGCGCATGGACCGCTTCCATAAAGCTGATATTCGACATCACCGCTTCTTCATGCGGCGTCAGTGCGTCAGCCATCAGCGCGGGTGCGCCCAGGGTGTTCTGAATGGTATCCAGCAGAGTCAGGCCGGTGAACACGCGGATCGTCAGCTGTTGTTCATCGTGATTCAGGGAGTTCCACGCGGAAATATCGTTAGAAAGTGGCACTTTCTCGGGCAGCCAGAAATTGCTGGTGAGGCGATTCCACACTTCCAGATCTTTGTCGTCTTCGATTTTGTTCCAGTTAATGGCGTGAATTTTCTTTAATTTCATGTTGTTGTTCCTGGAGCGGATCTTAACGGGTCGGCATGCCTGACCCCTACGCAATACGGTGCTGTACATATGGTGCACTATTTGTCGGGTCAGGCATGCCTGACCCCTACGCAATACGGTGCTGTACATGTGGTGCACGATTTGTCGGGTCGGCATGCCTGACCCCTACGCAATACGGTTCGGGGCATGCTGTGCATGATGTGTAGGGGCGAGGCATGCCTCGCCCTCCCACAGCGATGTTTTACAGCGAGCAGGACACGCAGCCTTCAACTTCGGTGCCTTGCAGTGCCATCTGACGCAGACGGATGTAATACAGCGTCTTGATGCCTTTTTTCCAGGCGTAAATCTGAGCTTTGTTGATATCGCGCGTGGTGGCGGTATCACGGAAGAACAGCGTCAGTGACAGTCCCTGATCCACGTGGCGCGTGGCTTCCGCGTAAGTATCAATAATCGCTTCCGGGCCAATGTCATAGGCATCACGATAGAACGCCTGGTTATCGTTGTTCATAAACGGCGCAGGGTAATAGACACGGCCCGTTTTTCCTTCCTTGCGGATTTCAATGCGCGACACAATCGGATGGATGCTCGATGTGGCGTGGTTGATATAAGAAATCGAACCGGTCGGTGGGATCGCCTGTAAATTCTGGTTATACAGCCCGTACTGCATCACCGATTCTTTCAGTGCCTGCCATTGTGCCTGCGTAGGGATGGCGATCCCCGCTTTGGCAAACAGCGCAGCGACCTGAGCCGTGCGCGGCTGCCAGCTCTGTTCTACATATTGATTGAAGTATTCACCGCTGGCATAACGTGAGTCGGCAAAGCCACTAAAGCTGGCACCACGTTCGCGCGCCAGCAGGTTTGAGGTGCGCAGCGCGTGATAGGTGACGGTATAGAAGTAGATATTGGTGAAATCCAGCCCTTCGTCGGAACCGTACTGAATGCTTTCACGCGCCAGATAGCCATGCAGGTTCATCTGTCCCAGGCCGATAGCGTGCGACTGCGCATTGCCCTGTTCAATGGAGGGCACGGAATGGATATGGCTTTGATCTGACACCGCTGTCAGGCCACGTACAGCAATCTCCACCGTGCGTGCGAAATCGACAGAATCCATGGCATGGGCGATATTCAGCGAGCCGAGGTTACAGGAAATATCCTTACCGATGCGCTTGTAGCTGAGGTCATCGTTATATTCCGTTGGAGTATTGACCTGCAAGATCTCCGAACACAGGTTGCTCATATTGATGCGGCCATGAATCGGATTGGCGCGGTTAACCGTATCTTCAAACATGATGTACGGGTAACCGGACTCAAACTGGATTTCGGCCAGCGTCTGGAAGAATTCGCGCGGATTAATAAAGGTGCGACGGATGCGCTCATCGGCCAGCATTTCGTCATACTTCTCGCTGATGCTGATATCGGCAAAGGGCAGGCCGTAAATGCGTTCGACATCGTACGGCGAGAACAGCGCCATCGGCTGGTTGTCTTTCGCCAGCTGGAAGGTGACATCCGGGATCACCACGCCAAGCGACAGCGTTTTGATACGAATTTTTTCATCGGCGTTTTCACGCTTGGTATCAAGGAAACGCAGGATGTCGGGGTGGTGCGCATTGAGATAGACAGCCCCTGCGCCCTGGCGCGCACCCAGCTGATTGGCGTAGGAAAAGGCATCTTCCAGCATCTTCATCACCGGGATCACCCCGGAAGACTGATTTTCGATGCGCTTGATTGGCGCACCGGACTCACGCAGGTTTGACAGCAGGAAGGCAACACCACCGCCGCGTTTGGAGAGTTGCAGCGCGGAGTTCACCGCACGGCCAATCGACTCCATATTGTCTTCGATGCGCAGCAGGAAGCAGGAAACCAGCTCACCGCGTTGCTGCTTACCGCAGTTCAGGAAGGTTGGCGTGGCAGGCTGGAAGCGGCCAGCGAGAATTTCATCGGTCAGTGACAGGGCGAGCGCCTGATCGCCTTTTGCCAGCGTCAGGGCCACCATGCAGACGCGTTCAGTGAAGCCTTCCAGATAGCGTTTGCCGTCGAAGGTTTTCAGCGTATAGCTGGTGTAAAACTTCCATGCACCGAGAAACGTCTGGAAGCGGAAACGACGGTCGTAAGCCTGCTGAAACAGCGAACAGACGAACTCAAACGGATAGGCATTCAGAACGTCAGCTTCGTAATAGCCTTCGGAAACCAGATACTGTAAACGGTCAGCAATAGAGTCGAACTGAACGCTATTAGGGATCACGTGCTGGATAAAATACTGACGCGTGGCCTCACGATCTTTCTCGAACTGAATATGACCTTCAGCATCGTACAGATTAAGCATGGCATTAAGCGCATGGTAATCCGGCGTTGCTGCGGTGGCCTCTATGAGTGTGCTGTCTGTCGCTGCCAAAATTGGGTTACTCCCTTGTGTACGTTAGCGATATCGTCAGAGGTGCCCATTAGCTCAAAGCGATAGAGATAAGGCACCTGACATTTTCGCGCAATAATGTCGCCAGCCAGGCAGTAAGCCTCGCCAAAATTGCGGTTGCCAGCAGCGATAACGCCGCGGATCAGCTGACGATTATTGGTGTCATTCAAAAACTGAATCACCTGTTTAGGGACCGCACCCTGAGCCGTACCGCCGCCGTAGCTGGGCACCACCAGAATGTAGGGCTGATCAACCTGCAAGCACTGCGCGTAGTCCAGTGGAATACGCACAGCAGGCAGATTTAAACGGGTGATAAATCGATGGGTATTTTCAGACAGGCTGGAAAAGTAAACCAGCGTGGTCATGATCTCATCCCCGCGCCGCAGCCAGGTGGCTCAGCGCATGGATTTTGTCCGGACGAAAACCGCTCCAGTGATCCTGTTCAGCCATCACCACCGGCACCTGGCGGTAACCGAGAGACTTCAGTGTCTCCACATGTGCAGGTTCGCTGTCCAGATTGATCAACTGATAATCGATGCCTTTCTTGTCCATAGCATTTTTTGTGGCATTGCACTGGACACAGTTATCTTTAGTGTAAATAATAATGCGCATGATTCGTATTTACCTTGTGGGCTGGTTATCTTGAGTATCTGGCGCCAGTTTACTGCCCAGGAAGCGCCACCACTGCCACACCATGTTGTGTGGTCTTGATGGGCTAAATACTAGATATAGTGCCGCCGAAATGCAACCACACAACATATAGGATTTTAGTATTTGTTAAGTCAGCTCACACTGAAGCCTTGTGCCACAAGGATTGCGCCCGATTAAAAAGTTTTGCTGACAAAAAAAGCCCGCAGCTTTCGCCACGGGCCTCTTTTTCTAACGCAAATTTTTCGACTATCTGCTGGATGTGGTGGTGGCAATAAGCGCCCCAACGAGGATACCCAGTGCTGTACCGATACCTACACCATGCCAGGGCTTATCGTGGATGTAGTTGTCGACATGATTTCCGGCGTCTTTCGCAGCCTGGGTTACGCGGTTGCGGCCATGGAGTTTGGCCCGCGTCTCTTTCAACAGGGATTCGGCCCGAGAGCGTGCCTCATCCGCTTCTTCCTTTGATTTGCTTCCCCAGGATTTCAATAAATCATCCAGGCTATCAGCCAGCAGAGAAACATCCTGATTCAGGTCTATATCGTTATTTTTTGTGGTCCGGTTGAACATTTTTTGCTCCCTTACTCTGAAAACGTACTATTAAGTATAGAACACACGCAGAGAACGCCATGCACGACAGGGCGTTTATGGACTATTCCGAAAGCGCTGACTGTGCAGCCTGTTGTAAGGTTGCCGGGTTAGCAGACTTAGAGGAGCAAGTATGTATTTACGACCTGATGAGGTAGCTCGCGTACTGGAAAAAGCGGGATTTGAGATGGATGCGGTCACCGCAAAAACTTACGGTTACTGTCGCGGTGAAGACTATGTGTATGTTAACCGTGAGGCACGTCTGGGTCGAACCGCTCTGGTCATTCACCCAACGCTCAAGGAGCGAAGCCAGGCGATCGCCACGGCATCATCGGATGTTAAAACCTGCGACCATTACGTCCGTTTCCCGATGTATCTGGTCGGGGAATCAAACGATCACTACGGCATCCCTCATGGTTTCAGCTCACGCGTTGCGCTGGAACGCTATCTGGAAAGAATGTTTGGTTAACCCCAGCGTGCCAATGGCTGAATAAACCACCAATTCGTCGCGCTATTAACGCGCTAGCTTGCCTTATCTGACGCGTAGACTGTTAGCATGATGGATTCAGGCAGGATGAATGATGAAACGGCTGATAGCAGCGCTGGCAGCAGCGTGGATGTTAAGTGGTTGCGCCACGATTGTCGGTAGTGAAACCCAGGATGTGACGCTTCAGACTCAGCCCCCAGGGGTGAAGTTTGTGGTACAGGATGAAACGGGTAAAGCGGTGGCCGAAGGTTACACGCCAAAAACCGTTACGCTGCAGAAGTCTAACGGCAACTACTTCGGTAAGAAAAAGTATCTGGTGATGCTGGAGCGCGCAGGCTATGTTCCGCAAACGCTCCCACTGAAAGAGAGCCCGAACCTGTGGTATCTGCTGGGCAACATTCCGCTGCTTGGCATCCCTGGCTGGCTGGTGGTCGACCCGTTCTACGGGGGCATGTATAAGATTGAACCGGAACGCTTGCAGACCATCATGAATCCGGTTGGCGCGCGAGGCGGCTAAACGAACAACGGCAGGTCGGGCTATCCCACCTGCCGTTGTTGTTTACTGCGCCGTGGTTTTGACCATACCCTGCGCGGGTTTAAATTTTTCCAGATACTGATGCTGGAAAATGCACATGCGGATGGTATTGCGATATTCACCGTTGATAAAGAACTCGTGGATCAGCTCGCCTTCAATTTCAAAGCCCAGCTTACGGTAAATATGGATGGCCTTTTCGTTCTCTTTATCGACGATCAGGTAAAGTTTGTAGAGATTAAGGACCGAAAATCCGTAATCCATCGCCAGTTTCGCGGCTTTGCTGGCCAGCCCTTTTCCCTGATGGCTGGGGGCAATAATTATCTGAAATTCTGCACGACGGTGGATATGATTAATCTCCACCAGTTCAACCAGCCCGGCATTACTTCCATCGTGTTCAACCACAAACCGACGTTCGCTCTGATCGTGGATATGCTTGTCGTAGAGATCGGACAGCTCAACAAACGCCTCGTACGGCTCTTCAAACCAGTAGCGCATCACGCTGGCGTTGTTATCCAGCTGATGAACAAAACGCAGATCCTCGCGTTCGAGCGGGCGCAGTTTTACACTGTGATCAACAGACTTGGCAGACATAAAAATTCCTTTTAGCGGACGCAATATTGCCGGAGGAGTATAGCGGTTTATTGCAGGCAAAAAAAACGCGCCCGAAGGCGCGTTATGTCAGCATTGGGGATATCCCCGGGTTATCAGAAGTTGTAACCGACAACCAGGTAGTAACCGAAACCGTTTGATTTCACGTTAAAATCACCTTTACCGAAGTTCAACTCGGTGCCGTCATTCCACTGGCCGCCGTTGTGGAAGTAACGCGCCACAACAGAGTAGTGCCAGTGATCATAGCCCAGCGAGAGAATATGGCTGGACGCGATAGAGTTGCTGGTGCGTGACGGGCCGGCTTTATCGGCGAGGTCAGAACCCCAGTCAAAGTTGGTAAAGCCGATATAGGTCAGGTTGCCGCCCCACAGCTGAGTCAGTGGAACGAAGTATTTCACTTTGAAGCGGTAGCCGTCCCAGCTGTCTTCATTGGCTGCACCGTAGTTTTCCCACTGGTATTTGGCATACACGTTCAGTGACAGGCCCACATCAGAGTGAGTGTCGATGTCGGTACCCAGACCCATATACCAGGTATTCTGGCGGCTCGCCTTGTTGTCGCCCATATCGTAGATATAGTTGTTGGCGAAATACCACTCTTTGAACGGACCAAAACCAAGGTTGGTGCCGGTCAGTTTATCAATAGAGAAGCGCGGTTCGATCTCCATGAAGAACGGAGAACCATCATCCCACGCGCCGACATCGTTACCGTTACCCACGCCGAAGAATTTAGGAACGTCGATGTAGCCGTAGAAATCGAACCAGTCCTTTTTCGCAAACGCTTCATATTCCAGATAGACGTCGTTGTTCAGCTGCGGCCCGAAGCGGGTGTGATAGCTTCCTACGACGTTCACGCTCTGATGCCACCAGTCAGAAACATATTCCGGACTGTTGGTTTCGGCGAGAGAAACATTGGTATAGGAAAGTGCTGCCAGTGCGCCAGCCATCATAATTTTATATTTCATTATTATTACCACATGCTCTGAGACCCTGCTCGGCAGCCAGCGCGCTGGTCGGGTCATGTTATCTACGGGCGACAAATGGGTGCTTGTGACTGTAACAAAAACACCCGCCATGAATACTGCGGCAGTGTGCCGCTATCAGGGCATTAGGAAATAGAGATTGCTCACACTTGTCAAATTCAGTTTCATTTTAATTCAGTTAAAGTGTGATGAATGTCACATTAAAGTGCCGTGTGAGGGGAACTTTTCCCGTAATGGGGTTTAGGGCCGTTTGTGGCAAGGCGAAAACGGTTGCCTGCCGGAAATGGCAGAAATACGGGGAGAGTGGACATACTGAAACACCAGGAGTGTGCTTCACGCTCTCTGGTTATTAATAATATTTTCTTATATTACGGAGGGTTGGCAGGGGGGCGTTAATCACACTGGTTACCGATTTTTGCCAGGGCGTGGCGGTCATTTTTTGCTGCCTGTTGCGCCAGAGTGACAAAATCATTATCGCTATACATCAATGACGGCGAAGGCAGGTTAGCCATATGATCACCGCGCCAGATTTCAAGTCGTGCAAATTGTGACAACGGACGATGGTCAAAATGATCGGGTAACGTCAGCCACAGTTCCGGCACAGTATCCGCAGGACGCGACGGCAGCCGCTGGTGACTGACGCTGTAGTTGCGCAGACGCACCAGAAATTTGTCGGGCAGGCGACAATGGTTGTTCCACCATATGCCATCCAGCATATCAAAGTGAAAGCGGGTGGCTTGCGGGCTGACGGCTTGTAGCTGTGCGAGCGCCTGCGGAAGCATCTGTGCCATCGAATATTGATACTGCGGCAGTGATGATGCTCCGCCCGCATTAAGTATATCTGTAGCCATGCGCGCCCCGAGCAGATTGGAATAGAGATCTTCTGGTGAAAATGCGGAAACGGTTTCAGGATAGCCGGGTACGGACTCGAAGCCATACCACTGAGCGACCTCATGCCAGGCGGCGAGCTGAAAGGCGAGGTAAGCCGCCAGACTGACACTCAGATTGTAACGCGCCAGCGTGTCTTCAGGGGGCGAGAACTGCCGTAGTCGGATAATGCGTTGCCCGAGTTCATCGCTCATCTTTATCGTGGTAGCACGCCCCAGCGCTGGCCAAATTTTGCTGAACAGCCATAGCGTGTTGTCCGCGGTATCACGCACATGAGCAAGGTCAATAAATCCGCCCCGTCGGGTATAGATAATACCGTTGAGCTCACTGTTTATTCCCGTCAGTGTCGTAAAGATGCTTTTCCAGCTGTCGTTATAGTGATGCTTTCCCGTGTTATCAGGATCGACGACATTACGTAATTGAAAAAAGGGGACAGGAACCCCTAAAAGCTTAGCCCGAATGTTATAGCCAAAAGCACAACAAGGGCGCAGACCATCAGGAGGAGGGAGTGGCAGGATCGCTGGCCAGACGTGTTGCGCGGGTGGGGGCGGAAGCTGAAAATCACCCGGCGTTATCGGCTTATCAGTCAGGGGAATGCTGGCATGGCAGGCGTTAAGGAACAGGCATAACAGGAGCAGTACTTTTTTCATCAGAAGGCTTCTCCTACCTGAAAATAGAAGCCTGAGCTTTTCTGTCCTACACCGTAATCCAGACGCAAATTCATTCTTTTCTTAATTTCAAAACGATAGCCGATACCGACAGAAGGGAGCCAATGCCCGTCCACAACCTCACTGGGATGGGGAGACATACTGCCTGCGCCAGCCCAGGCAACCATTCCATGTCGCCAGCTGAGTTTTTTACGCAGTTCAATCTGCGTAGTGAGCACATTGCGATCGCGATATCGTCCCTGGTAGTAACCGCGCAGGTGATGGCTGTCGCCGAGTGTGCCGTCCATCGTCCAGGGCACATTGCCGCCGGCAAAACGGCCGTACAGATCCCATGCCAGCAGCGTGGTTGGGTTGACGGCGTGGTAAAGGTTGTATTGCATATCCCAGATGGAGAGTCGGTTATCTCCGCCTAATTCCGGGAGGTAATCGGTGTAGCGGAGATTCAACAACTGTCCCTTAGAGGGGTTAATGGTGACATCTCGTGTGTCGTAGCTGAATAGCAAACTGACACCGGTGTTAAGCTCGTTTAGCGGTACCGGATGCTGGAAGAAACTGCCTGCCGCCTTATTCTGTAGTCCGGTTGCCTTCTCATAGGCGAGGGCCCCCCCCATACCGACATAGGTATGCGCCTGTAATCGATACAGGATCTCTGGATTGAACGACAGGGTGCGCGAGTTATAGGACTGTTTCCCTCGCTGGTGATGGCCCTCCGCATATCCCTGGCCCCAATAATCCAGTGGGCGATAGCTGACATCGCCGCTCAGAATAAAACGCCATTGGTCATTACGCAGAAATGTGTTGTTTTCGTAACCAACGCCAAAGGCGCCTGTAGAGCTGACAAATCCGGTCAGTGAGAGCGACGAAATCGGGGCCCGCTGTTGTTCTTCATCGGGACGATAAAAGCCTACAGCCGCCACCCCGATGCCAATGCCCAGCTCGGGAGTATAAAAGGGGCCTGGCACAACGCCCCAGTCGATCCTTTTGTGCATATCAACAGGGTCTGAGCTGAATCTGGCAAGATAGCCGTCGACTGTCGCCCTGCTGGGTAATAATGTTGCCTCAGACAAAGTTGGAATTAACAATAACCCCACTAACAGGGCGCGGAAATAGCGCATATTTAGAAACGGAACTCGCCGCCAACCATAATACTATTACGTTTCTCAAAGCCCACTTCAGTCATGACATTAAAGTTACGTGTCAATTCGTACTGACCACCCACCAGTATATTCCAGGGCGACTGGAGGTGCTGTTTGACACGAAAGCGTCCTTCTTTGTCTTTATTAACGAAGTTAACCAGGTTAATCAAATTAGCCGGCATATGTAGATTGCTCAGATTGCCACCAAAATTCTGGGAAACATCCTGGTACATGCTGCCAACCCATAAACTGGCGTGAGAAACGGGAATAGAATATTTCGTTGATCCAGGAACGGTAAAACGATACCCAATGCGCGGCGTAAACGTATAGGCGGTAGTACTACCGTCAAGGATATCAAAGTTCGTACGGGTATAATTGAAATCCATAGTGCCAAACCAGTTATGGTAGCCATAGGCCAGGGTTGTGCCCGCACCATAGGTGGTCCCTTTGAATTTCAGGATAAAATCGATATCTGACATTTTTCCGATGATGGGTGCATTAACGGAAACAGTAGAGTTTGAACTTCCCTTGGTATGCCCGACAACCGCGTAAACATTTAAGAAAGGGAATAACCAGGTGTCCAGTTTCGCGGTATCAGTCAGAGACCTTTCCCGCGTGTGGCCGACATCGATTTTAAAAATGCTCTGAGGGATAGGAAAGCCGAAAAGTTTAAGTCCGGAAAAGTCGATGCTATTAACTTTGATGTTCTGGCGCATATTCATATGGTTATAGCCAATCCCATAAGGATCGGGCAAGTCATAACCCCGCTTGCGTATTTCCTCACCAAAGAAAGGCAGCGGTCCTGTCGTTGGGCCAAATAAGTCTGGGGACTTTGTTGCTTCTGCTTCTTTTGCTTCTTTTTCTTTCTTCAAATCGACATTATCACCGTTATAGTCGAGTGAAAGCGGCGTACGTATTGCGTTTGGGACACCGGCAAGGGCGGCTGTGACCGGGGCTGTACAAAAAAAAATGCCGAAAAGCAGTCTCGCTGTCGCGTGAGGATAATTCTTCATCATAACAATCCATGTATTTTAAGAAGTGAGGGACTGCAGCATAACGACAGCGAGAGGGGGTTTCATTTCAGAAAATGCGATGTCTTAAGGAGGAGCACTTTGTAGCGGCTGTTAGGGAAGGGAGGTATTAGATTTTATAACATGGCAAGGTATCACATTTTTCTACGCTATCGGTTCAGTGTTAAATAAGCCCACCAGTATTAACCTTGTGGGCTGTCATCATCCTGCTGCTGTAACCTGGCGCACTCTCTTATTAATCTTCGCGTTCCTGGGCTGCTCGCTGACGGTCGTAAAACTCATCTTCTGCTGAGATGATTTCATCCATCAGGGAATCCATATCCACATCATGGACCTCTTCAACGAACAGACCGGTGAGCGGGGCTTCTGGTGTTAATTTGCCGTCTTCATACAGCAACCAGATTTCTTTCGCATAACGTGTTTGCAGAAGCTGTGGTGCGAACTGGCCGTAGTAAGTAGTGATGTTATTCACATCACGTTCAAACATGGATTCAGCATGATTATTAGCGGCGGCATCAACGGCCTGGGGCAAGTCGATAATGACCGGCCCTTGTGCATCCAGCAGCACGTTAAACTCCGATAAATCACCATGCACAATCCCTGCACACAACATGCGCACGATATTGCGGATCATCTCGTGGAAATCAGTAACGGCCATCTCTTCCGTTAAGGTCACATCACTGAGACGTGGGGCAACTCCACCGTTTGCATCAGTGACCAGTTCCATCAACAACACCCCGTCCATACAAAGATAGGGCTGTGGCACGCGAACTCCGGCATTCGCCAGGCGGAACAAGGCATCAACCTCTGCCGTTTGCCAGGTCTCTTCCTGTTGCTTACGGCCGAACTTTGAGCCTTTTTGCATGGCACGGGCATTACGGGTATTACGGACTTTACGCCCTTCCTGGTACTGCACGGCTTGCTTGAAGCTACGCTGGGTTGCTTCTTTATAAACTTTGGCGCAGCGGATGTTGTCACCGCATAAAACGGTGTAAACGTCTGCTTCTTTACCGCTTTTTAGTCGCTGAAGCACATCGTCTATCAGGCCATCATCAACCAGAGGCTGGAGTCTGTTGGGAATTTTCATGCGGCTTTATACCTTATTTCAGCCGATTTTCGTATCAATAACAAAGACGGCGGTACTGGAAAAAATGGCAAATTTTGAATCTATATTATACCAGGCCGAACCGGTGCCAGGAGCGTAGCGATGATACCCGTAGACAGGCCCGGCAGAAAGCGAAACTGTGACGCCATAAGATGCCCGGAATACGCCACGGCTGCCCCTGTGCGTAGCAGTGCACATCAACGTGGGGGGGCTAAAAAACCGGGGGATGGTGCCATCCTGCTAACGGATTGTACATGATGACGTTACAGCCCGGCACCATACCATGAAACCGTAGAGGATGTCAGATGAACCCGGGTAAGAAAGGCCTCTGCGGCTTCGGGGGGATATGGGATGAAGACTGGGCGAGAATTGCCACAAGCAACAGCAGCCAAAGACGGCGCTGATTGCCATCGACTATCTGCGCCTGATTTAGATGAAGGAAACAGCCGTCACGATCTGGTCGTTGGTGAGGTGCCCAAAGGACTTAAATCACTGGCTATAACCATCCGTACACCTGTGGTAGCACTCAGCCTGCTGTCCCGCAGCGTTGAGTAGCGGGCTTCATATTTATTCATCACGCTTTTGTTTCAGGTAAGCTGAGAGCCAGGTCAGGAAGTCGATTAACGTTGGGGGAAACCCGGCGCAATCGCCAACTCTGTTTTCAGTAATTAGGTTCATGGCTGGTCCAGCCAGATCATTTGTTGGATATTCAGCAAGAAATTTATCGATTTCATCAATAAGATCATTATCTATTGCACCAATAACGTCTATCGAAGAGTCCACAACTTCAGGGTAAGTTTCTCCATACGCATCGATATCACTACCGAGAAATACAGAGAAGTATGTTCTGATATTTTTGTAATCAATCATGATTTCACTTCCCATCCAGACTGTGCACCCCCACAATAATGCATCCCGCTTTCGTCACTCCGGTAGGTTCCGGGACCAGGCAAAGGGCGGTGGCACCGGCCAGCTCCAGTATACTCCCGAGAAACCCGATGCTACCCCAGATACGTTCAGTGAGCACAGATTCATCAGCCATGACGGCTGCCAGCTGGACCGGGGTCATTGCAATACTAAAACCGTTTTCCATAACCTTTCCTTGTTATCAAGCTATCCAGAATTGATAGTAATGGCGAGGAGTGAACGGGTAAACGTTATCCTGTACGCCATCATCTTTTTCGTAAAAACACTTATTTTCATAAAGCTGGCATATTCTTCTTTTGAGTTTTCTCAAAGGCCTTACCGATATTAACGCCCTGAACAGCGTCAATAATCCCGGTATTTTTGGCGTATACCATCACCTCATTAATGCGCTGGCTTGAACCGGCTGTATGGCTTTGAGCAGAGCATGAGCTTCGATGTCGGTAATGCAGATTTCACCAATAACAGGAAAAACATCTCTCTCCAAAGACCGCCAGATATCTTCAGCATAATTTTCAGTTACGCTTGTTTTCTTCACGTTCCCCCAACATTCGGCAATCAATTTGAAAGTTTTGATTTTGGCTTCTTGTGAAGATCGAAGCTGCTCTTTCTGATGTTCAAGAGGATCGATCTGCTTTGCAAGTAACGCACGCGATTCTGCTCTCACTTTCCGTGCGTCGGAAAGTGTCACCGGGAGGGTAGGCTTCAAAACTCTGCTTGGTGAAGGGGTGATAGTAGCGAAATTACTAGGGTTTGCTTCCACTGGACTTGATTAATAGAGTAAGCCCGTCACCATCATACAGCTGGTAATCGGCATCTTTAGGTTTGGCGGCTTTGATTTCCGTATCGGTTAACGGCTTGGTTTTTCTTGCCATGGTGAGTCTCCATGCGTTTAGGCCCAACGAAAACAATAGAGCTTTTCGTTGGGCCTATCAATGGGCCTAAAAGGTTCGGATTTAATTAGTTCTCTTCGGACTTCGCGGGACAAATTGAGGGCACAAAAAAGCCCGCAGGGCTTACGCCATGCGGGCTTTCAGGGCTTCTACGCGGTCGGCTCTGGAACCGCCGCGAAAAGATTTGGTGGAGCTGGCTGCAAGCGCCACCAAATGCTAACTTTCTGATTCATTGGGCTGTGTAGCAAGAATCAATGTCACAGAAGTATGGCACATATTGAATGGATATTGAATCAAGAAATAGGCTTAACAACGTGTGTGCAATGCGGATGATCCGGGATTTTTGGTGACTTCTCCCACTTACCATCCTCATAGGAAGTAACCAGAAGTTTAAGTAGATGGCTAACGTCGTGAGATCTTCCAGCTAAAGTCTGTGAGCATTGGGATGTGGCCTGCTCCTGAGAGGAGGGCGGCACAAAGCATTCGCTGTTGCCTTTGGAGATTTCGCTTTCAAGAACGGCTTGATTGTAAAAACGACTAAATTGAGTTCTTACAAGCCGTTCAGCCCAGTTACTTGCGAAAACTTGGTTGCTTCCGGCATGAATTGATAGATGCCGGGCGAGTTGATGTTCAACTTCTCTAATGGCTTCTTGAAGTGAGAGCTGATCGCTAGTGAGTCGAGATAAAATCTGCCGGAACTTACCTAGACGGTCGCCCCCCTCAGTAACTTTCCCTGAGATTTTATTAGCAGAAATGAGTGCCAGCATATGGTCTTTAAGTGCCGGGTTATTACGAAGTGCATGAGGTATTTCAGAAAATTCAGAAGCATAAACAATCATTTAAAACTCCTTTACCACTGGTTTTAGTAAGTTTTTAGAGTTGAACGTAGTTTCAAGCCCTTGGGTTTAATCTGTAATACTCATTAAGTCCATCAGTGAAACCTTGGTAATAAGCAACTCTTGGGCTTCTATGGCGGACTTCAGCTGCTTGGCTCTTTAAAATCGAATCAATTGCAGTGGATTCGTTTGGCAACTGGTTGGAAACGCCAGCGTTAAATCCTAAATCGTATGCACAGCCTGCACACTTATGGCGAAAAGGATAACTTTGGTCTTCTGGGAGGACGCTAAAAAGAGAGTTATAGCGGTGTGCATCTTGGCAAGTTGCCATAAGGAACCTCATGATTAGTAATTAATGCTAATGAGATCTGGGTGCAAGATTGTGGTTTTCAAGAGAAGGAATAGTGGATTTTTCCGCAATGTCAAAATATGTGATTTGCGTCACGTTATTGAGTGTGGCGAATTCAACTCCCTAACTGGAAGCTGAATTCGTATATCTGCGGAAACCAAAGATTCTGATGATTAGCGGTAAACCTCTTGGATTGGTGTACGAACTACTTTCCCTGCGTTTGTTATGACGATATCAATACGCATTTTGGTAGGTTCGCTAGGTGTATCTGTAAGTATCCCGGCAAAACGGCCCATTCACTTTTAGAGATCTTCCGACATACTGATTATGTCACCTGTGGATATAGCTATGCGTAAGATCCGATTCACCGAGCACCAGATCATCGCCGTTCTGAAGTCTGTCGAAGCCGGGCGCACCGTCAAAGATGTGTGTCGCGAGGCCGCTATTTCCGAAGCCAGCTACTACAACTGGAAGGCGAAATATGGCGAGATGGAAGCCGCTGATATCAAAAAAATCAAAGATCTTGAGGACGATAATCGTCGTCTGAAGCAGATGTTTGCCGATCTGAGTCTGGAATGCCGGGCGCTGAAGGACGTTATCGAAAAAAAGCTCTAAAACCAGCGATAAAGCGGGAGCTTGTCAGCTATCTGACTGCACAATTTTCCATGAGCATCCGCCAGGCATGCAGGACAGTATCGCTGAGCAGGACGGTGTATTTTTATCAGACCGATACCCGGCGTGATGAACCAGTGATCCTGGCGTTGACTGAACTGGCAGAACGCTATCCGCGCTACGGATTTAAGAAGCTTTTTCAGGTGCTTCGCAGGCAGGGACACGTCTGGAACCACAAGCGTATACACCGGATTTACTGCCTGCTGAAACTCAATTTTCGTCGTAACGGAAAGCAACGCCTGCCGGTGCGCAATCCGGTTCCGCTGGCGACGCCGGAAGCACTCAATCAGAGCTGGTCGATTGATTTTATGCACGACGCGCTGACATGTGGCCGACGTTTTCGGACTTTCAACGTCGTGGATGATTTTAACCGCGAGGCTCTGGCCATCGAAATTGACCTGAATATCCCGGCGCAGCGGGTTGTGCGGGTGCTGGACAGGATAGTGGCAAACCGTGGATATCCGGTGAAGATGCGGATGGATAACGGACCGGAGCTGATATCACTGACTCTGGCACAATGGGCTGAGGACCATGGCGTGATGCTGGAATTTATCAAGCCAGGCAAACCGACACAGAATGCCTTTATCGAACGCTTTAACCGGACGTACCGGACAGAAATCCTGGATTTTTATCTGTTCGGAACGCTGAATGAAGCACGGGAAATTACAGAGCGCTGGCTGACGGAATACAACAGCGAGCGGCCTCATGAATCCCTGAATAACCTGACACCGGAAGAATACCGGCTGATGGCTGAAAAACCGGAAACCTCAAAAAGTGTGTGGAACTAAAACGGGTCTACTTACATAGCGAACCCGTAACTCATCAATGATGGGAATTATGTCGAGCAAGGGTGGGTTTTTGGGGGGTGGGGAATGCAAGCAAAATTGTTGTAAAAAACGAAATTTTTCCACTCCAAAAGAAAATGATTGAATTAGATCTTTGCCTTAGAGATAATTTTATTTGGTTTGAAAATTACGAAGTTACTTAATCCAAAATGTTTTTTTGGGCATTAAAAAATGCCCAAAACAGACCTGCTCAAATTCATATTTAATTGTTAAAAAAATCGATGTATTTTTCATTCTCACCATTTACGACTCCGATCCTATGCATTCCTTTCTTAATTAATAAATCATACCCAAGCGTATTTGGACCGATAGATACTAAATTTTTTTCAACTATTGCATTATTTAAGTGATAACCTAAAACTTCACAAAACAAGGTTATATGGTCACCTGTTTTTATACGATTAATGACTTTAACTTCGATATTGGCAATGGCTTCAGCTATGCCGGGTATCTCTACATTAGGCAACTTTAATTTTGTAAATCCACACGTCGAAAATTTATCGATATCTCGACCGCTATAAAATCCGCACTGCATAGCTTCATTGGCTAACGACTTTCCTGGAATAGCTAAAACCACCTCCTTAGATTGCTCTGCTAAGTGATAAGAATGATTCCTATCTTCTATTGATATCGCTATCATCGGCGGATTATAAGAACAGGTAGTTGTAAAGCATAACGTAATAATATTAAATCTATTTAATTCAATGTCGGAAAAAATACCTAGCATTATTTTACTAGGTTGATAATATTCCCTAAATTTTTTACGAGTAATTTTAATCATTTAATAAATCTCCTCAAAAATTTCTCATATATGAAAGTAGCAATTATAGAACAAACAATATTGATAATTACTACCAACCACATAGGTTGATTCGAGTCGCTATTAATCCAACCAGCCATAATAGTCGTTAACCCAAATTTATCTATCCAAAACGCAGATGCAGTGCCCAAGCCTAATGATGCCAGCCAAGACCAATATTTGATCTTTTTTTCTTGTTTTTGTAATAATGTATTAATTGAATCAATATCAGAAACCAGCTTAATATATGCTCTTGACAATGCAATATCTGTCCGAACGGATTTTTTCTGTATAGCATCAATTGCTATAGAACTTTTAATTTCATCGAATAATTCTTTCAACTCAACTTTTTCGAAAGCAGAGGTTAACTCCTTATCAATACTTTGCTTAACTTTTGTCGCTCGTACACCACTCCTTCCTTTATGAGTTATTGATGGTTCATCTGATAATTTTATAAACTCAACCCTGGCAAGGGGAATCCCTTCATCCATTGTTAAAGTTCGGTTGGAGTTATTGATTAACGTGATAGATATTTGACCTGTAAATCCCGGATCAACATAAGTATTTTCAGCTGAAAATCCAGCCATAAAAATCTGCCCGACAGTATTTACTCGAGCATAAACATTTTTAGGTAAAGAAAAAACTTCTTTCGAGTAGACTAATATGGTATCGCCCGGATTAGCGCAAACTTTTCCAGTCGACTCTTCTTTTTCATTTCGTTGAATATTACCTTTGTCGTCATATTTGATGAGCTCAAAACCGGCATCTAAAGATAACTCATATGTTGAATATTTAGCTTTGGTCTCATCTGCATTTTCACAAAATAATTGCGACAAGGCTTTTTTAATAAAGTTATCCGTTAACATGCCATTGGGATATTCTTTATCGCATAAAAGTGTCATTAGTTTTTCCTTGACTAATCTGGTTTTAAATGAATAGATCAAATCTATTAGAACTTTCCATTACTATATCAAGCACGATCAATGCGATACAAGTAAAGTTGCATAACCGGGAAGTTTTATATGTTGAAATTGAAAACATCATTTTTTAGCTCGGTAACTCCAACTTATCCAGGTGCACGTGATCGTATCCCCTTTACGTGAGTGGAAAGTCTTCAACAGGGATGCGCTTTTTATCGCGCAACACGCTGCAGGTGCTGGGTCAGTCCAACGACGAGGCCCGCTTTTGGCTTTGCAATGCATCGACCCGTTGAAATCAAAGCACATACCGGATGGAAATATAATAATTTCTCCAGATCAGCCCAAAAGTCTAGGCTCATCTGAGTTCATATAAGTCATCCGATCAACCGCATTCCTTTCATTCCCCCTTCAATAATGCTCCCACGATCTGCTGCCATAACAAAGTCCGCCCACCATTGCATCATGGGACGTCGTTGCTCAAGATAGTCGCTGCGGTTATAAGCGCGACGTACTTCATTTTTGTCCACATGAGCAAGTGCGGCTTCAATGACATCAGGTGGAAATCCCTGCTCATTAACGGCCGTACTTGCAATAGATCGCAGGCCGTGTGAAACAAGCACACCACCAAAACCTGCACGTTTCAGTGAAGCGTTGACGGTTTGGCTATTCATTGGCTGGTTGGGCTTGATACGGCTAGGGAAGATAAATTCCCGGTTGCCGCTTAACGGCTTCATCAACTCCAGAACAGCCACTGCTTCATCTGACAAGGGAACAGTATGGTCACGGTTCATTTTCATCCGTGATGCGGGGATTTTCCATTCTCGCGCTTCCAGATCCACTTCATCCCAGCGAGCCTCAGCTGCTTCGGCTGGGCGGGTGATAGTGAGAAGCTGCCACATAAACAGGCACCGGGTTGACAGATTGATGCTGGCAGTGCGCATGGTCTGCATCAGTTGCGGTAACTGATCGGGCCGAATGCTTGGCATGTTCTTCTTCTGAGGCTTCTCGAAGGCTTTGCCAATATTGACGCTGGGAACAGCATCAATCAGACCTGTGTTCTGCGCGTAAATCATAACTTCATTGATACGCTGGCAAAGGCGACGGACGGTTTCTAATGCTCCTCTTGCCTGTACTGGTTGTACTGCCTGAACCAATATATGGGCTTTGATATCGGTGAGGCTTACATCACCGATTGCAGGAAAAACATCTCTCTCCAGTGAACGCCAGATATCTTCGGCGTAGTCTTCTGTGACGCTGGCTTTCTTGATGTTCCACCAACGTTCAGCGACAAGTTTGAACGTGTTGGTCTTTGCTTCCAGAGAATTCCTTGCCAGTTCTTTCTGGTGTTCCTGAGGGCCGATCTCTTTTGCCAGTAATGCACGAGATTCAGCTCTGAGTTTACGCGCATCAGAAAGTGAGACGGCAGGGTAGACACCGAAGCTCTGTTTGGTTCGCTGTTTTGTCAGCGGTCGATAGTAACGGAACTGCCAGAGTTTACTACCACTGAACTTGATTAATAGAGTAAGCCCGTCACCATCATACAGCTGGTAATCGACGTCTTTAGGTTTGGCGGCTTTGATTTCTGTATCGGTCAATGGCTATGGTTTGACTTGCCATGCTCAGTCTCTGCTCCTGGAGGCCCATCGAAAAACATAATCGTTTTCATTGGCCTATCAATGGGCCTAAAATGTTCGGATTTAATGAGTTGAGTTCGGACTTCGCGGGGCAAATCGAGGGCACAAAAAAGCCCACTCGGCGTTAACCTTGTGGGCTTTCAGGACTTCTACGCGGTCGGCTCTGGAACCGCCGCGAAAAGATTTGGTGGAGCTGGCGGGAGTTGAACCCGCGTCCAGAATTACTACACCGTCGGCACTACATGCTTAGTCCATCTTTACATTCGCCGGTCAGCTGCGAACGGACACGCCACTGACAAACTAGCCTGATTAGATTTTAGCGCTTCAACCCCAGGCAAGGTATTCACGCGAGTTCTTTTAGGTTTGACCTCTCTTGATCCCCGTCTTAAGAACGGAAGCTAGGGAGAGAGGGCTCTAAGCAGGTTATTAAGCTGCTAGTGCGTAGTTTTCGTCGTTTGCAACTATTTTTTTGCGGCTTTTTACGAGGCAAACCGCCCCTCGGCATGCTCCTAGGGCTTTGCAAATCCTGTCGAATCCAGAATCAGCCCCAAGTACTGTTTCGCAGTATATCAGAAAAACCTGTCGTTGTACCAGTAGGTTAGCGATTAGCGTGCTTCATGATACGTGCTTTGTCTTGTTTCCACTCACGATCTTTAATGTCATCGCGCTTGTCGTGCTCTTTCTTACCTTTCGCCACGCCGATCTTCAGCTTGGCCCAGGCATTCTTCCAGTACATCGACAGTGCAACGATAGTAAAACCATCACGATTGGCTTTACCAATCAGGCTATCCAGCTCGCGCTTTTTCAGCAGCAGCTTACGGCTGCGCGTGGGATCGCAAACATAATGCGATGAGGCGACGCTCAGAGGCTGGAAAGTTGACCCGAACAGGTAGGCTTCGCCATCGCGTAGCATGATGTAGCTATCACTGATGTTGGCCTTACCGGCGCGGAGAGATTTGACTTCCCATCCCTGGAGCGAAAGCCCGGCTTCGAACTCTTCTTCGATGAAGTATTCGTGGCGGGCGCGCTTGTTCATGGCAATGGTCGCGGAACCGGGTTTATGTGCTTTTTTCTTTGTCATAGTGCCACTTAGTGTACATGAAGCAGTGATTAATGGCATCCCCTGTAGCGCCAGGCATGGGGGAAAAGCCTATTCTAGCAGATGGTTAGCAGGAGAGAATTTTTGTTTGATTGCCGGCGATGGTATTATTGGTATGTTTAGAAAATGACAGGAATCGATATGTCCCAGATTAGTCGTTCGGCGCTGGTGCCGTACAGTGCGGAACAAATGTACCGCTTAGTGAATGATGTTGACAGTTATCCGCAGTTTTTGCCGGGTTGCACCGGTAGCCGGGTGCTGGATGCCAGTTCCGATCAAATGACGGCCTCGGTGGATGTCTCTAAAGCTGGAATCAGTAAGACTTTTGTCACGCGTAACACGCTGACGGATAACCAAAGCATCCATATGCAACTCGTTGACGGTCCGTTCCGCAAACTGAGCGGCGGCTGGCGCTTTACGGCGTTGAGCGATGAAGCCTGCAAAGTGGAGTTAAATCTGGATTTCGAGTTCACCAATATGCTGGTCGAACTGGCTTTTGGCCGTATTTTTAAAGAGCTGGCCAGCAGCATGGTACAGGCTTTCACCCAGCGCGCGAAAGAGGTGTACAGTGCCTGATATCGCTGTTGAAGTGGTGTATGCATTGCCGGATAAACAGTACCTTTACAGCGTAAAGGTCGAAGAGGGCAGCACCGTTGAGCAGGCCATTGTCGCTTCTGGTCTGCTGGCTCTACGCAGCGATATTGATTTGCAGGAAAACAAAGTAGGCATCTTCAGTCGCGCGGTTAAACTGCATGATGTGGTACAGAGCGGCGATCGTATTGAAATCTATCGTCCGCTGATCGCCGACCCTAAAGATCTTCGTCGTCAGCGTGCTGAACGCGCGGCAAAAAAATAAGGCGCAATCTGCGCCTTATCTTGTTGAGCTCACAACCTGCTTTTAGCCTGCGTTAGCAGACAGAGCAGCTTTGTTATCAATGTTAGTCAGTGTGCCGCTCTGATCGAAGGTCAGGGTCAGTGTCTGCTGCTTCACCGCCTCGTGGCCTGGCTGCTGGCGGAACACGTAATACCAGACGTTGCTGCCAAACGGATCATGCATCATCGGCGTACCCAGGGTATAGGCAACCTGCTGCTGGGTCATCCCCGTATGAATTTTAGCAACATCGTTGGCGACCAGGTAGTTGCCCTGGTTGATATCCGGGCGGTAAACCACGCGCTCCAGAGTGGAACAACCCGCGGTCATCATCAGAAGAACCACCGCAGCAGCAGTCAGCGTTTTACAGCGCATAATCAATGTTTATTCCTTTGTGGCTATATTCGTTTCCCCTGAAACCGCAGCTCCGGGTCTTTCGGGTTTATCAGTGTGCAATGATGATACCAGCGTAACTTGCCGATGATAATAAACCTTTCCGCAGTTTAAAACCTCTGCGAAGCAACGATATGACCACAATCCGGTAAAAAAGTGCAATCTTCACGCGGCTAAAAGTTCTTTTGCGTTCGCCAGCGTGTTGCGTGTGACTTCGCTGCCACCCAGCAGGCGCGCCAGTTCTTGCAGGCGTGCACGCTTGTCCAGGGGCTTCATATGCGTCTCTGTCATCTCGCCATCGGTCTCTTTGCTGACATAGAAATGCTGATGACCACAACCAGCAACCTGCGGCAGATGCGTCACGCACATAACCTGCGTAGATTCACCCAGCTGACGCAGCATTTTTCCAACAACTGCGGCGGTTGGCCCGCTAATACCGACATCCACTTCATCGAAAATCAACGCCGGTGTGTCCATCTTACGGGCAGTAATGACCTGAATCGCTAACGCAATACGCGAAAGCTCCCCGCCGGAAGCGACCTTCGCCAGCGGCTGAACCGGTTGACCTGGGTTGGTGCTGACGCGGAAATCAATGCGGTCAGCGCCTTCGGCAGTCAGATGATCCGGGTTGAACTGGATATCAATGGTGAAGCGCCCGTGAGGCATCGACAGCATATGCATGCTTTCGGTAATCAGCCCGGTCAGTTCATCGGCAAAGTGAACACGGCGGTCATGCAACTGCCGTGCGCAGCTGAGGGCCGCATCGTAATGAAGGCTGACGGCCTGGCTCAGCTCATCCTGATCGCTTTCCTGCTGATCCAACTGCTGCTGTTCAGCCAGTAGCTGCTGGTAAAAGGTCGGCAGCTCTTCCGGCGCGATGTGGTGCTTACGTCCCAGGCCGATCTGACGTGACAGGCGCTGCTCCAGTTCGTGCAGACGGTTGGGATCGAGATCCAGACGATCGCAATAATGGCGCAGTTCATCACTGGCTTCGCTGATCTGGATAGCGGCTTCTTCCAGCATGGCAAAGACGCCACTCAGCTTGTCATCCATCTCAATCAGTTCTGCCATCAGCTGGCGTGCGTTATACAGCTGGCTTTGCAGATTGTTATCTTCGCCATCAGCCAGCATCAGCAGAGTCTGCTGGCTGGTGGAAAGCAGCTGTCCGCTGTTCGCCAGACGTTTGTACTCTTCATCAATCTGCTCATATTCACCGCTGACCGGGGCGAATTCATTCAGCTCTTTGAGCTGATATTGCAGCAGCTCACGACGGGCTTCACGCTCCTGTGACTGTTGCTGATGCTGGGCAAGGGTGCGACAGCTCTGATGCCACTGGCGATAGTGTTGCGCCATGTTTTGCATCAGCAACGGTTCGCCCGCATAGGCATCCAGCAGATTTTTTTGATGTTCAGGTTTGAGCAGGAGCTGGTGAGCATGTTGGCCGTGGATCTGAATCAGCGCCTGGCCGAGATCGCGCAGCTGTGAAAGAGGCACGGCGGTGCCGTTGATAAAGCCACGTGAACGCCCATCGCTGCTGATCACCCGGCGCAGCAGACATTCATTGCCGTCGTCGAGTTGATTGTCGGTTAACCAGCGCTGGGCTGAAGGAGTATCTTTCAGCGAGAATCGCGCACAGATGTCGGCGCGTGCCGCACCCTGGCGCACCATATCTGCATCGGCCCGGCCACCCAGGCATAAACCCAGCGCATCGATAGCGATGGATTTACCTGCACCTGTCTCACCGGTAATGGCCGTCATTCCACGCTGAAAGTCGATCTCCAGCTCACGTACAATCGCGAAATTACTGATGGTCAGTTGTGCCAGCATGATGGTATTCCTGTATGAAAACACAGATATGGTTTTTCATACAGTATATACTGGTTTTATAAACAGTAAACCCGCTGGCAGCAGTTTTAGAATAATTTTTTTGACCAACCCAGTTTTGAGCTTAGCGTGTTGAAATAATTGTAATTTTTAGGGTGTATCAGGTTGAGGTGGTAATCACTGCGACGGATTAATACATCTTCTCCCTGTTGAATGGGGAGTGCTATCTGGCTGTCACAACTGATCTCCAGATCGCTGCGCATATGAGAAAAACGCAGACGAATCGTACTGCTGCTGTTAATCACTAGCGGGCGAGCCGAGAGGGTATGGGGGAACATCGGTACCACGGCGATAGCATCCAGCGATGGCGTCAGAATGGGGCCTCCTGCTGACAATGAATAAGCCGTCGACCCGGTCGGCGTGGAGATGATCAAGCCATCCGAACGCTGTGAAAACGCGAAGTTCTCATCAATGTACACTTCGAATTCGATCATATGTGCCACTTTACCCGGGTGCAGCACCACCTCATTGATCGCCGTACCAATACGCGGGCTGCCGGACTGGCGGCAAACCTGAGCTTCCAGCAGGAAGCGGCTCTCGACGAAGTATTCTCCTTCCAGCACGTCAGCGAGTTGCTGCTGAGCGTTATCAGGATCGAGATCGGTGAGAAACCCGAGATTGCCGCGATTAATCCCGATGACCTTAATATCGTAACGTGCCAGCACCCTTGCTGCGCCCAGCATATTCCCGTCACCACCGACCACCACCGCCAGGTCGGCCTTGCGGCCAATCTCTGCCAGCGTTCCGGTCTGCACGCCTTCCAGTTTTAACTCACGCGCAATCTGCTGCTCAATAATCACCTGATAGCCTCTCGCTGTCAGCCAGCGATAGAGCATCTCGTGGGTGGTTAGTGCAGTGGGATGGCGTGGATGGCCGACGATCCCGATGCAGTTGAAGTGGTTATTCATGTTCCTGGCATTCCTCACGAGGTAAACTCCCCCGACAATGTGACTGGTTCCCTTGAAACCGCGATTCTGATCCCCATAATAAGCGAACCAGCGAGATGAATATGCACAAACGCGGAGAAATTCATGAGTAGTAAAGAACAGAACACACCTAACGAGCAAGTCTCAGACGAAATTGAGATGGAGCAGGCGCAAACCCAGGACGCGGAGACAGCAGAAGTGGTGGACCCGCGGGATGAGCGTATTGCACAACTGGAAGCCCAACTGGCGGAGTCACTGGGCGGTGTGCGTGACGCACAGCTTCGTGCTCAGGCTGAGATCGAAAACATCCGTCGCCGTAGTGAACTGGATGTGGAAAAAGCGCACAAATTTGCGCTGGAAAAATTTGCCAACGAGCTGTTGCCAGTGATTGATAGCCTGGAACGCGCGCTGGAAGTGGCGGATAAATCCAATCCTGAGTTGGCCGCTATGATTGAAGGCATCGAACTGACCATGAAATCCCTGCTGGGCGCTGTGCGCAAGTTTGGCGTGGAAGTGGTGGGGGATATCAACGTGCCGTTCAACCCGGAAGTCCATCAGGCAATGTCTATGATGGAATCTGAAGACGTTGCGCCAAATCATGTGCTGATGGTGATGCAGCGTGGCTATACCCTGAACGGTCGCCTGCTGCGCCCGGCGATGGTTGCAGTATCGAAAGCTAAAAATTAATTGCTGTAGGGGGGGACCTTTTTTTCCGGTCGCCCCTGTGTCTGCCTGTTTAAAATAGCCGCCTAGTGCGGCTATTTTTTTGCCGGTGAATTAGTGGTAAGCGGGTTCATTCACCTTAAACACGCGTATTGCCAGAGACAGTTGTTCGGCCTGTTCCTGCATTGACTGGGCTGCCGCTGCCGACTGATTCACCAGCGCCGCATTCTGCTGAGTCACCTGATCCATCTGCGTGATGGCCATGTTGATCTCATCAATGCCGCTGCTTTGCTCGGCGCTGGCGATAGTAATCTCACCGATAATTCCGGTCACGTTTTTCACGCTGCTGAGGACGTCGTCCATGGTCAGCCCGGCTTTTGCGACCTGGCGGCCACCTTCATCCACCCGTGCAACAGAATCCTGAATCAGCTGTGCAATCTCTTTGGCAGCAGATGCCGAGCGCTGTGCCAGGCTGCGAACCTCTGAAGCCACAACGGCAAAACCACGCCCTTGCTCACCTGCACGGGCGGCTTCTACCGCCGCATTCAGCGCCAGGATATTGGTCTGGAAGGCAATACCGTCAATCACACTGATAATATCGACGATTTTCTTCGATGATCCGTTGATCATTTCCATCGTACTGACCACCTGCTTCACCGCATCGCCGCTCTGTTCCGCCACCAGAGAGGCCTGAGCGGCTAACTGGTTAGCCTGGCGAGCGTTATCGGCGTTTTGTTTCACCGTGGCGGTAATCTGCTCCATCGCAGAGGCGGTTTCTTCGAGGGAGCTGGCCTGTTGCTCAGTGCGTGAGGAGAGATCCATATTACCCGCTGAAATCTCACTGGATGCCTTGGCAATCAGGTCCGTACCGGAACGGACTTCGTTAACAATTTTCAGCAGATTGTCATTCATATTTTTCAGCGCCAGCATCAACTGACCGGTTTCATCCGTCGAGTTGACATGAATGGTGGTGCGCAGATCGCCAGCGGCAACATTTTCAGCAATGCCGACGGCTTCACGCAGCGGGCGCACAATCGAACGGGTTAAGAAGAAGCCGAGCAGCATCGCCGCAGCGATAGCCAGTAGCGAGAAAATCAGCGTGATGTGAATGGCGGTGGTGCCATCACTGACGGCATTGGCTCCTTCAGCCTGCAACTGTGAGGACTGTGAATCCGCAAAACTCACCACTATATCGAGAAACGCATTCTGCGAGGTGGTGATTTTTCGCAGTACATATTCCGTGGCCGGCGCAACATCTCCTGCACGGATGAGGGTCAGCAGTTCTTGTTTATCACTCTCAAAACGCTGGGCGGCATCTTTGACGTCCTGGATTTTTTTAATCCCCATCTCAGTGCTTTGCAACTGTGCGATTTTTTCAATCGCCGCATTGGTTTTCTGCGTCGCGCCATCGAGCTGCTTAAACCGTTTGATGTTACTGTCCGGACGGGCAATATCCAGAACCATACCGCGCAAATATTTAATCTGTTCGTTGACGCCATCGCGTACATCAAATGCCAGCCGGACTTTGATATAACGATCGCTGACGATACTGTCTACCGCCTGATTAATGTTGCCAATTTTGAGTGTTGCTGTGGCACTAACGATAATCAATAACAGTATCACCAGGCCGAAGGCGGCGCCCAGACGGACACCTACTTTCATATTCTTCATGGATAACATCCGTTCTTCTCCCCTGAATGGACCAGCCAATCTTGGGCGCATGAATATGCACCCTGAAGCCGATCAGATCGGCAGGGAGAGGGAAATCTTGATAAAAAATTGTGACGAAAATCGCATTATTACGTGTGGGAATGTAAATGAACAGGATGCCCGTGCCTGACAGGGGGTTGATACCCCCTGATAATCGAGCTTACTCGGAAGGTAAGTGCGGAACCCAGTCAATGGGGGTTTCGCCGTGCTCACTGAGCCACTGATTGGTTTTCGAAAAATGGGCAGAGCCGAAGAAACCGCGATGCGCAGAGAGCGGGGAAGGGTGGGGGGCTTGTAGTACGTGATGGCGGTTACGGTCAATAATCGCGCCCTTTTTCTGCGCGTGAGAGCCCCACAGCAGAAATATCACGCCCTCACGATGCTGATTAATGGCCGCAATCACATTATCCGTAAAGGTTTCCCAGCCGAATTTAGCATGTGAATGTGCCTGGCCCGCTTCCACGGTTAGTACGGTGTTGAGCAGCATCACGCCCTGACGTGCCCAGCTTTCGAGAAAGCCGTGTTTTGGTCGCTCAAAACCAGGAATATCCGTGACCAGTTCTTTATACATATTCACCAGTGAAGGGGGTACCGCAACACCAGGCAGAACGGAGAACGCCAGCCCATGTGCCTGATTCGGACCGTGGTAGGGGTCCTGACCTAAAATCACCACTTTCACTTCGCCCAGTTCAGTGAGACGAAATGCGTTAAAAACGTCTTTTTGCGGTGGATAGACGGTCTTACCGGCTGCGCGCTCTGCCGCGACTTTTGCCAGTGTTTCCCTGAAATAAGGCTTCTCTTTTTCCTCGGCCAGCACGTCGTGCCAGGTCATGGTATTGACCATTACCGTCTCCTTCTCATCATCAAAGTGCGTAGCTTATCGCGCTTTGCCACAAGGTAATACTTAAAATAAAGTTGAAAATTTGCAAAAAAAGAAGAATTTTTTGATTTGATAAAATTGATATAAAACAGAAAGTTGCTGTTTTCAGGCTTTAAATTCCTCCTCGCAGGTTGATTTGTATCAAGGAGACACCATTCTGGTGCTGGTATACAGATCCCAGAAGATCACGGTTTTTTTCATCAACCTGGCGCTGGAAATGAGAGCAGCGCCGTATTGCCTGGGAGGCGACTCACATGATTACCGGAATTCAAATTACTCAAGCATCCAACAGTGCATTACTGAATTCATTCTGGCTGCTGGACAGTGATAAAGCGGAAGCGCGTTGCGTTTGTGCCAAAGCAGGTTATAGCGAAGATCAGATCGTGCCAGTCAGCGAGCTTGGCCAGATCGAATATCGTGAAATTCCACTGGAAATGAAACCGCAGGTGCGCGTGGAAGGCGGCCAGCATCTGAACGTGAACGTCCTGAGCCGTGAAACGCTGGAAGAAGCCGTAAAAAACCCGGAAAAATACCCACAGCTGACTATCCGTGTTTCGGGCTATGCCGTGCGTTTTAACTCATTGACGCCAGAACAGCAGCGAGATGTGATTACCCGTACCTTTACTGAAAGCCTGTAAGCCTGAACGGGGTACGATAAAAGGGCCGGGGGTGAAAAATACACCTTCGGTCCTTTTTTATTAACATCATGATTACATTGTGCAGAATCTGTTTTTAACAGGCCGGGGATCTAACGAAAATTATTCATTTGTATTAGAACGTGAGTTTTCTTGCTCTGACCCCTGTTTCTGTCAATTTCAGGCAATAAAAAACCGCCCCAATAAGGCGGTTTTTTGTCATGCAGTGTGATTATTCAGCACTGTCAGTTTTTGCTGCTGTTGGCTTACGACGTTTACCCACATTTTTGGCATCGCGATGACGCTCTTTAACGCGCGGCTTCTCTTCCTGCTTCTCTTTATCTTTTAAATGCTTGCGCTTGGCTAACACTTTCTTCGAGGGTTTGCCTTGCAGCTTTTCGCTGGGTGCGCGCGTGACCGGGCGCAGTTCATCAACGGTGCGCGCTTTCAGCGGCTCCTTGATGTAACGAATGATTCTGCCCAGCAGCATGTTGTCGTGCGCTTCAACCAGTGAAATAGCGATACCTTTTTTGCCTGCACGGCCGGTACGGCCAATGCGGTGCAGGTAGGTGTCGGCGGTCACTGGCATATCGAAGTTAAACACGTGGCTGACATCGTCGATGTCGATGCCGCGTGCAGCAATATCGGTTGCGACCAGGACGTTTACACGACCTTCAGCCACACGTTTAATCGCTTCGTTGCGCTTCGCCTGAACCAGTTCCCCTTCCAGATAGCTGGTGTTAATGCCTGCTTCACGCAGCCAGCCACACAGCTCGTGCACACGCTCACGTTTACGCACGAAGACCACTGAACGGGTCACTTCCGGCTGTTTCATCAGGTGGATCAGCAGCGCAGTTTTGTGTTTGATATCATCCGCGCGGTAGTACCACTGCTGGATTTTCTTACGCTCACGGCGCGCCGGGTCGGCTTCAATTTCAATCGGCTCGTTCAGAATGCGCTCGGCGAAATCTTTGATCGCTTCGCCTTCCAGCGTGGCGGAGAACAGCAAAGTCTGCTTACGCCAGCGGGTTTCAGCCGCAATGGTTTCGATATCCTGAGCAAAGCCCATATCCAGCATGCGGTCGGCTTCATCGAGAACCAGCGTTTCAACTGCACGGCAGTCAAAATTCTCTTCTTTAATGTATTGCAGCAGACGCCCGGTAGTCGCTACCACGATGTCCTGGTTTTCACTGAACACTTCGGCATGGTTCATAAACGCAACGCCACCCGTGATAGTGGCAATATCCAGATGCGTATGTTTGGCCATTTCACGCGCCTGGTCTGCAACCTGCATCGCCAGTTCGCGCGTTGGGGTCAGGATTAAAATGCGTGGCGGGCCAGACTTCTTACGCGGGAAGTCGAGCAGATGCTGTAATGCGGGCAGCAGGTAGGCCGCAGTCTTGCCTGTACCGGTTGGTGCCGAACCCAGAACGTCGCGACCCTCCAGTGCTGCCGGAATAGCTTCTGCCTGTATGGCAGTAGGACGCGTGTAGCCTTTCTCCTGCAGGGCTTGCAGTAGGCTCTCGTCTAGTTCGAGTTCGGAAAAAGTGGTTACAGTCATGGTCTACCTCAGTTTGGGGCGCTGATTATAGACAGATTGAACACGATCTTCATCTGTTTGTGTGGAGTTAATGACTTTTCCTTCGTCACAGTTTGTCCTATGCTAGCGCCGTTTCCCTTTCAGGTCAGTCAAATGTCACAACAGAAAGCCATTCTCCGCGCCAACGGATTCACCTTCAAACAGTTTTTTGTCGCCCACGATCGCTGTGCCATGAAAGTCGGCACCGATGGTGTGCTGCTCGGTGCATGGGCCCCTGTCGCGAATGTACAGCGAGTGCTGGATATCGGCACGGGCAGCGGCTTGATCGCGTTGATGATGGCGCAGAGAACGGCAGAGTCCGTGAACATTGATGCCGTTGAACTGGATGAAATGGCGGCCGCGCAGGCGCAGGAAAATGTGGCGGCCTCGCCCTGGTCGGGAAGAGTGCATGTGCACCAGGCCGATATTGTCGAATGGTCTCAGCGCTGCGATCAGCGTTATTCGCTTATCGTCAGTAACCCCCCTTATTTTTCACCGGGGTCGGAATGTGCATCGCCTGAGCGGGCTTCGGCGCGCTATACCACCGATCTGACGCATGATGTGCTGTTGGTGTGCGCGGAAAACTTGATCGCGGAAGAGGGCTTCTTCTGTGTGATCCTGCCGGAGTCGGCGGGAAGTAAGTTGGTTGAGTTGGCTTTACAGCGCGGCTGGCATCTGCGTTTTCGCACTGATGTTGCCGATAATGATACCCGGCCGCCCAATCGGGTGCTGCTGGCGTTATCACCCAAGCCGGGCGAGCAATTACTGGATCGCATGACGATACGCGGGCCGGACCATCAGTATTCCGATGCTCACTGCAGCCTGACCCGCGATTTCTATCTGTTCCGCTAATCAGGGCGCCAGAATCGTTGGTAACGCCTCGCCCAGGGCTTCCGGATAGTCGAGGGTGTAATGCAGGCCCCGGCTCTCTTTACGTGCCATTGCACAGCGTACCATCAGCTCAGCGACCTGCACCAGGTTACGCAGCTCCAGCAGGTTGTTGGAAATGCGAAAATGGGCGTAATACTCGTCAATTTCCTGTTGTAGCGTCGTGATGCGGCGCAGCGCGCGCTCCAGCCGTTTCGTGGTGCGTACAATCCCCATGTAGTCCCACATAAATAACCGCAGTTCATGCCAGTTGTGCTGGATGACCACGCGCTCATCGGAATCATCCACGCGGCTTTCATCCCACGCGGGCAGGCCCTCGACCCTCTCAACAGCAGGCAGGCGCTGATTGATGTCTTCTGCCGCAGACCAACCGTACACCAGGCACTCCAGCAGCGAGTTCGATGCCAGGCGGTTGGCGCCATGCAGCCCGGTATAACTGACCTCTCCAATAGCATAAAGTCCGTTAAGGTCGGTACGCCCTTGCTGGTCGACCATGACACCGCCGCAGGTGTAGTGCGCTGCCGGAACAATCGGGATCGGCTGTGTGGTGAGATCAATGCCCAGTGTCAGCAGTTTCTCGTAGATCATCGGGAAGTGCGCGCGCACGAACTCCGGCGGCTGGTGGCTGATATCCAGGTACATGCAGTCAGCGCCAAGGCGTTTCATTTCGTGGTCAATGGCGCGTGCCACAATATCGCGTGGCGCCAGTTCGCCTCGTTCATCGAAGTCGGGCATAAATCGGCTGCCATCCGGGCGTTTTAACACCGCGCCTTCTCCACGCAGTGCCTCGGTCAGCAAGAAGTTACGTGCATCCGGGTGGAACAGGCAGGTCGGATGGAACTGGTTGAATTCGAGATTAGCGACCCGACAGCCCGCGCGCCATGCCATCGCAATACCGTCCCCGGAGGCCACATCTGGGTTGGTGGTGTACTGATAGACTTTTGCTGCCCCCCCGGTGGCCAGTACCACGGCACGTGCACGGCAGGTTTCTACGGCTTCTCGTTGACGGTTCCAGATGTAAGCGCCCACCACGCGGCGCTCGCCAGGCAGGCCGATTTTATCGGAGACGATCAGGTCAACAGCATTACCGCGCTCAATCAGGGTAATGTTTGGGTGACTTAACGCTTGGCTGACCAGCGTGTTTTCCACGGCTTTCCCGGTGGCATCCGCGCTGTGCAGAATGCGACGATGGCTGTGACCGCCTTCACGCGTCAGGTGATAGCGTTCTTCGCTGTCCACCGGGGTTTCTTTATCGAACAGCATGCCGTTATCAATCAACCACTGCACACAATGGCGTGCATTACTGGCGATAAACGAGACGGCCTCGCGATCGCACAGGCCGCCCCCTGCAATCAGCGTATCTTCAACGTGCGACTCAATGCTGTCTGTTTCATCAAACACGGCGGCAATCCCGCCCTGGGCATAAAACGTTGAGCCTTCACTGACCGGACCTTTACTCAGTACGGTGACCTGATGTTTCTCTGCCAGGCGTAATGCCAGTGATAAGCCCGCCGCGCCACTACCAATAATCAACACATCACAGCTGTAATCGGAAGAAAGAGTCATGTTGTTTAATTTACTAAACAGATTGTTTGTTGAGCATAGCACTCACTTATCCAGGCAAAAAGGCTTTTTATTGGCCCCTCTCCACAGTGGGAGCTAAATCAAAAATTGAACAAGCCTCACGGCGTTGGTGACATCACGTAAATGCACCAGGCAGGCTTTACTCTGGCGAACTGTCACGTGTTGACGTGATTATAAGGTGAAAAAACTGGCTTCTTGCGTTACTCTGCGGGCGTCATCAGGCTCCTGAGCGATGATGTTCCGGGAGTGAGAGAGAGGCAGTGGCCCACAGGTCAGCGAGAATGCATAAAAACGCGTGCTGGTTTGTCGATGTCCCCTGATGGCACAACAAATATAATGGCGTAATGGAACTTTTCCGATGAATGCGACTCAGACTGGATGCTTGTTCATAATGATTGAGTTATTGCTGGAAGTGCGATTACGCGTGGAGACAAGTTTGGGGAGATCTTACCTCGGATGAGCGAGCAGCTAACGGATCAGGTCCTCGTTGAACGAGTGCAGAAGGGAGATCAGAAGTCATTTAACTTACTGGTAGTTCGCTATCAGCATAAAGTGGCCAGTCTGGTTTCCCGCTATGTGCCGTCAGGGGATGTGCCTGATGTAGTGCAAGAGTCGTTTATTAAAGCCTATCGTGCGCTGGAATCTTTTCGGGGCGACAGTGCTTTTTATACCTGGCTCTACCGGATTGCCGTCAATACGGCCAAAAATTACCTGGTTGCTCAGGGACGTCGTCCACCATCGAGCGATGTGGACGCTATCGACGCCGAGAATTTTGAAAGTGCGGGAGCGCTGAAAGAAATTTCGAACCCTGAGAACTTAATGTTGTCGGAAGAATTGAGACAGATAGTTTTTCGTACCATCGAGATGTTACCCGAAGACTTGCGTATGGCAATCACCTTACGTGAACTCGATGGCCTGAGCTACGAAGAGATAGCTGTGATCATGGATTGCCCGGTCGGTACGGTTCGTTCACGTATTTTCCGCGCCCGTGAAGCTATTGATAATAAAATTCAACCGCTTATCCAACGCTAGCGATAGCGACACAGGAAGGGTATTGAGGCATGCAGAAAGAACAACTTTCCGCTCTTATGGACGGTGAAACGCTGGACAATGAATTGATGTCTGCGTTGTCTAAAGACGTTGTGCTGCAAAAAGACTGGGAAAGCTATCATCTGATTCGCGACACACTGCGCGGCGATGTCCCACAACTGCTTGATTTTGATATTTCTGCCCGTGTGATGGCAGCGATTGAGAATGAGCCAGCAAAAAATATTACGCATCTGATTCCGGAAGAACAGCCTGTGCCGGCACAGGTCGCAGCCATGCCATTTTGGGCGAAACTGCGTCCATGGGCGGCTCAGATTACTCAGGTGGGCCTGGCTGCCTGCGTTTCACTGGCGGTGATCGTCGGTGTGCAGCAGTACAACAAACCGGCTGATGTCCAGTCCCCAGATTCTCCGGTATTCAATACGTTGCCGATGATGGGGCAAGCCTCTCCGGTCAGCCTCGGTGTGCCAGCGGACAACGCCAGTACGCAGCTTAATGCGAATCAGCAGGTGCAGGATCAACGTCGCCGCGTTAACGCGCTATTGCAGGATTACGAACTGCAACGTCGTCTGCATGCTGAGCAGTTACAGTTTGAGCAAAGCCCTGATCAACAGGCTGCTGCTCAGGTTCCAGGTACTCAGTCGTTAGGAATGCAACCGCAGCAATGAAGCCGTTTTGGTGCGCCGCCAGTTTTATCGCTGGCTGCCTGATTTACTCCTCTGTCGCCCCGGCCGCGTCAACGCCCTCCGGGGCGTTGTTACATCAGATGGAACAGGCCAGTCAGTCTCTCAGCTATGAACTCGCCTATATCAACGTATCGCGGCTGGGCATCGAGTCACTACGCTACCGTCATTCCATCATCAACAACAAAAGTTATGCGCAGTTGCTTCAGATGGATGGCCCGCGCCGCGAGATTATCCAGCGTGGCAATGAGGTCAGCTATTTTGAATCGGGCCTTGAGCCGTTCACCATGACGGGGGATCATATTGTCGATTCGCTGCCTGCGCTGGTGTATGCCGATTTCGACCGTCTGGCTGAAACCTACGATTTTGTTTCCGTTGGACGCACGCGTATTGCCGATCAGCTGTGTGAAGTGATTCGCATCGTCCCTCGTGATGGCACTCGTTACAGTTATATCGTCTGGTTGGACAGCGAAACGAAACTGCCTTTGCGGGTTGATCTCCTCGATCGTGATGGCGAGACACTCGAACAGTATCGGGTGGTCAGTTTCGCGGTGGATGACGGCGTTCGCAATATCATGCAGGGGTTGGAAAGCGCCAAGCTTCCTCCGGTGTTATCTGTCCCTACGTCAAATGCCGTGACATTTAACTGGAAAGCGGGTTGGCTGCCAGCAGGGATGAAGGAAGTGGCGAAAAGCCGCCGTCAGCTTCCCTCACTTGACCGTCCGGTTGAAACCATCCTCTTTACTGATGGCCTGTTTAGCTTCTCCATTAACGTGACGCTTGCCGATAAAACCAGTTCGCCACAGCAATTGCGCACTGGTCGTCGTACGGTCCAAACTGAAGTGCGTAATAATGCGGAGATCACGGTAGTGGGTGAACTGCCACCGGCTACCGCTAAACGTATTGCTGATAGTGTCACTTTAGGGGCCGCGCCATGATGAGAGAATGGGCAACGGTAGTGTCGTGGCAGAATGGTATTGCCACGCTGCACTCCGAAATCAAAACATCCTGTAGCAGCTGCTCGGCACGCAAAGGCTGCGGCAGTCACATGCTGGATAAGCTCGGGCCGAAGAACGCGCATGTGATGAAAATCGCCAGTGCGCAGCCGCTTACCCCCGGCCAGCGTATCGAACTGGGCATTGCTGAAACCAGCCTGCTCAGCTCGGCGTTTCTGGTTTACATGACCCCTCTGATCGGGCTTTTTGTCCTGGCCGGTGTGTTTCAGATGTTGTTTCACAGCGATCTGGCGGCTGCCTGCGGTGCGCTGCTGGGCGGCGTGGGCGGGTTTATTATTGCAAAAGGTATCTCCGGAATATTGGGCCGTTCTGCCTCTTTCCAGCCGGTGATCCTCAGCGTGGCATTGCCACCTGACGCTATTCACGTCAGTACCGATGCCTGACCCGCGAAAAGACGGTTGGCTGTATTCCCTCGCCAACCGCCTTATTTCACCTCGTCATCTTCCCTGTTTCCCGTTCGATATGGTCATGCATGCGTTTTTGCCTGACCGTGAAGATTCCACCCCTTTGATATGTAGTGTAGAATGCTGCCTTTCGGGCCAGTGTTCGCCTGTGATATCACGCTCTCCTGACTTCGCATCGCGAGAGTTCCAGAATTTGTAAGGCAGAAAAATCTCAATAATGAAGCACATAAGAAACTTTTCTATCATCGCCCACATCGATAATTAACTGCCCGACAAGCTCCGACAACCTCCGACAAAAATCCCACTCAAAGCCTTACCCCCTCTGTTCCCAAACCAAACCACCTACGACAACATGCGTCACGATCCGACCGCATAAGCCATCGTTTTACTGTCCATCAGCGTGTCCATATTCTACTATTGGCTCGTTGCAGTGTGTCCATCATGGACACGGGGAGACAAAAAACATGGCTATTTCAGATAGCTACCTTAAATCCTGCCTGAACAAAGAGCGGGAGAAGGTAGTTGAAAAAGCAGACCGTGATGGTCTGTGGGTGCGTGTGTCCGTAAAAGGCGCCGTCACCTTCTTCTATCGCTATCGGTTCCTGGGTAAACAGGACAAGATGACGATCGGCAGTTACCCGCAAATTGGCCTGAAGGATGCTCGCGAAGAAGTAGAGAAATGGGCCGCAGTTCTGGCCAAAGGCGACAACCCGAAAATCAAGCGCGACCTGGAGCGCGGGAAGATCAGCACGCAGTTCACCTTCGAGCAGTTGTTCCGTGAGTGGTTCGCGATGGTGTGCATTCAGAAAGAAAGCTCACCGCTGATCATCCGATCGTTCGAGCTACACGTTTTCCCGAAAGTAGGGAAGTACCCGGCGGCAGAACTGACTCTGCACAACTGGCTGACGCTGCTGGACCGCCTGTCGAAGGCATACAGCGAAATCACAAAGCGGGTGATCAGCAATGCAAAGCAGTGTTACAGCTGGGCAGTGAAGCGGCAGATCCTGACGGTTAACCCACTCAGTGAGCTGACCGGCCGCGACTTCGGTATCAAAAAAGGTATCGGGAAAAGGGTGCTGGATCGGAAGGAAATTGCGATGGTCTGGATGGCGATCGACGACTCGAGGCTAATGGAGAGGAACAAGCTACTACTGAAGCTGCTGTTGTTCTTTGCCTGCCGACTATCTGAGCTGCGCCTGTCGAAGGAGAGTGATTTTGATTTCGTTGAGGGGGTATGGACTGTGCCACCAGAGAATCACAAAACCGGGCGCCAGACCGGGCAGCCGCTTCTGCGGCCGATAATCCCGGAAATAGTGCCGTTGCTCCAGCGCGCAATGGATATCGCGCCAGGTGAGTTTGTGTTTTCTGGTCGGAAAGAGGGGCCAATGCCTGAGGGTAATCACCTGAGCATAACAGCCAACCTTCGGCAGTTTATGCTCAAAGCGTACCAGGAGAATGTTCCGCATTTCACTGTGCATGATTTGAGACGTACAGCGCGCACCAACTTCTCTGAGCTGGCAGATCCGATAGTTGCAGAGAAAATGCTGGGGCATGCGCTGCCTGGCGTGCTGGGCGTGTACGACAAATATCAGTACATGGATGAAATGCGGGTGGCGTACGGGAAGTGGTGGGCGAGGTTGATGGGTATCATTGAGCCTGACGTGCTGGAGTTCACGCCGCGCAGTGCCGGGTGATGCGCCCGAACTGATCCCGCTGGAACTTGCCGTGGATGTGCTGCAACGCCTTTCTTTTGGGTTGCTGCACTTCCGCCTGCTGCCACGCCAGCACTTTGGCGCGCAGCCACTTATTGGCGCGACCGATGCAGTAATCATCCGGATCCGGGAATGGGTTGGCGCTGATATCCCGTTTCCGGTACCGCTCAAGCGTTCGTGCCGATACGCACAAGTGCTCACAGACCTCTTTAGTGTCCATCCAGCTCTGGTTATCTTTCATGCTACTTTCTCCTCTGTAATGCACATTTCTGGCAGGTTTGCGCGCACCAGCGCCTCGGCGAACGGCGGCGGCACGGCGTTGCCGCAGCGGGCAACCTGTTTATCTTTTGCGTATTTGTTGCTGCGGTAGTCCTGATCAATCACGTACCAGGCGGGGAAGCCCTGGGCGGCGTACAGTTCCTTCGGCTGCAACATGCGCATGCCGATATCAACGATGCGGTATGTCACCCCCTGGATCTGGACGAACTCGCTCAGGTCATGCTGACGCAGGAACTCACTGACCAGCGCGGCGCGATCTTCGTCATAGTCATGTACCGCCAGGCTGGTCTGGACTTCGCCGAAGTGCTGGCCGCCAGCTGTGACCGTTTGCAGCGGTGTGTCGATGGGCTGCCCGGTGTTTGTGCCGCGCATTTTGATGATGCTCGACGTCACCAGCGCGTGGTGATCCGTGGTTGTGACGGTGTGCATTGGCCCATCCAGCGGCGCACCTGGTCCGGTGTAGTTCCCGCCGAAGTGCTTAGCCAGGAATGCACTGGTTACTGCAAATTTATTGCCACCGGCGGTGACGGTTCCGGTGGGCTTATGCAGGTCCAGCACTCGCGGAGCCTGTCCTACTCGTTCGCCATATCCCATCTGTATTAGCGTCGGGCATACCAGCTGGCTTTTGCCACCACCGCCGGCAGTAACCGTCCCCGCTGGCTGGTCTACTGCATGGCCCACGCTGGCGCCGAACTGACGGGCGATCACTGGTGCAATCACGCAGGAGTGATTCGTGTTAACAACGGTATTCATCGGCTGATCAACGCTGCGCGGCTTTGCTGAGTATTTCGGGCCGCCAGCGCCAACGGTGAACGGAGTTATTGCTGCTTCAACCATTCCCAGCGCATGACCATTGCCGCCCGGTCGCACGGAGGTGCCAGCGGTAACGGTCGGCATCGGGTCAGTCACTTCCTGCCCGGTTGCGCCGGTACGGAATTTAGTGAGGTGTGGGATTACGACTGCATAACCTGTCTTTTTCGTGATGGTCTGTAGCGGCGCATCCAGACCCTGGCCCCGGAAAGTGTCATAACTGGTTTTGCTGCTGGTGTGGTTGCACTTCACGATGAAAGGCGTCGGGTTGTCGATCACGAAGCGCTGGATGCCGCGGGCAATGCGCTTAAGCGTATTTTCAGCCAGCGGCTTTTTACGGGAGAAAATCGACGGGCAGGGCAATGACCAGTCAATGCACTCTGCGGCGGTACGCCACGGCTTGAGCTGGCCGCTTTGCACCTGCAGTGATTTTGGATCACCGTGCGACTGTTCCGGCCAGGCCACCGGCCGCCCGTCGCAGCGCATCACCATAAAGAATCTTTTGCGGATCGTCGGCGCGCCGTAATCGCAGGCGCGTAACTCCTGGTATTCGACTGCATAGCCGAGGCCGTCAGTCAGCCGCTGTGCCGCCGGGCTGTGCCGGTCAATCACCAGGAACTCGCAGACTTCATCCAGCGCTGGGTGATCTGCTGGTACGCCAGCACCCAGCATGCCCACGAACGCGGCGAACGTTTCACCAGCGCGGGCCTGGTCCGGGCGTTCTTCATCTGCCAGCAGCGGACCCCAGGTTTTAAACTCCTCAACGTTCTCAAGCATCATGACGCGGGGGCGGGTGGCCAGCGCCCAGCGCAGGACAATCCAGGCCAGCCCCCTGATCTCCTTCTTCACCGGGGTGCTGCCTTTCGCTTTCGAGAAGTGGCGGCAGTCCGGGGAGAACCAGGCTAAACCTACCGGCGCGCCACTGGTGGCTGCTACCGGGTCAATATCAAACACCGACTCGCAATAGTGCAGCGTGTCCGGGTGATTCGTTGTGTGCATGGCGATCGCGTTCGGGTCGTGGTTGATAGCAATATCGACGCTGCGCCCGGTTGCCATTTCAATGCCAGTGCTGGCCCCGCCGCCGCCGGCGAAGTTATCTACGATGATTTCACGCATTCGGGAATTCCTTAAAAGTTGATGCCAGTGACTGAGCCATAACGATGATCGTGCCGGATGGCGCGCGGTCCAGCAGCAGATGGTTGATGTGCTGCATCACTTTGCGGTTTTTTTCTGATGGCAGCTCGGCGAGGTGTTCTATTCCCCTGGCAATGCGGTGTACTTCTTCTGGCCAGACATCGTTTTCGGTTTCCGGCAGCGACCGGGCGGTGGGTGCTGGTGGAATCATTCTGGCCGCCGCCAGCTCAATCTGCCGCATGAACGCTGCGCCGCGCGCTTCCAGCTCATCGCGGCTCACGTAGTCAAACTTCGGCCCGCGCCACGTTTTATCGAACACTGCGATCGCCGCACCGAACCCAGCTGATGATTCTGATGGCTGCCCCTCTTCCGGGCGATACCACACTGGCAGGTCAAAGCTGATGCGCCCGCGAATGAAAGCGACGTGATCCGCTTCTTCCGGCCACCAGACTTCTCCTGTTGCCGCTTTAATCAGAAAAACATAGCGGCCACCGGCTTCACGCATGGCAAGCGTGTGAGCCATGATGTGGCGCATGCCAGTGATGTACTGGCCTTCGTGCTGGCTGGCGCGGGAATAGGGTGGGTTGGCGTATCCGGCGCCGTTCAGTTCTGCCAGGCGTGCACTCCAGTCCTGCGTAAGCGCATTATCTTCAGCGCTGTAGAACGCTTCACACTTCGCGTTATCTCGATCAGCAAAAAGGTCCAGGACGAAAGGGCCATATTTTGAGTTGATACCCCACCACAGCCGATCCGGCGACCGCCACTGGTCACCGACTTCTTTCAGCTTGTGCGTGGGTGCTGCGCGAAGGGCTTCGAGAGCCGCGCAGTATGGGTTGATAGTGTGATCGGTCATTGTATTGCTGCTCCGGATCAGCTGATTTTGATTTGGTAGTAAGTGCAGAAATCCAGCACGTAGGGGCATTCAGAGGGGCTTTCGGTTTCATTTACAACGTCACAACCGCCAGCGTGGAGGCAGTTACAGTTCAGGCAACTGAGGCGATTTTCAAAGCAGTTCTTAGCCATGTGATAGCCGTTGCATCGGCCACCAGTGAACCGGTGCGGGAACTCATATGCGGAACATCGGCAGGTAACCTGCCGGCCGTCCCAATAGGCTTTCCCTCCGGCAGTTGAGTTTGCATATACTCACCTCGTCAGAGATATAGCTCCAAAGTTAACGCTGCGATAAGCAGCAGGATCAGCACAGCAGCCGGGCGGGCGCCGTCATAGAAAAGATGGTGGCGCCGCAGGTGCGCCCGGATTTTGATTTTCATAGGATGGGGGGGGGGCGTAAAAAAACCGCCAGGGTGGCGGTTGTTATTTTAATTTATCATTCTTCAATCTGAAAAAATGATCTACTCTCACTCCATTTTCTTTTCAATAAAACTAGAGACATAACATTTCCGTTCAACTCCTTTTTCATTCCTTCAGGCTCTTCACTGTAATAAATTTCCCAAACTATCTTTTCTGAAAGATGGTTCAAATAGAGCTTTTTTAAATCCTTTACCTCAACCTCCATTAAGCTATTAATTTCATTGAGGATGTCGTTCTTTGCTGAAAACATTGAATTTGCTATTGAACTTATATGATTGAAATTCCACTTTTCGGGCCATAGTTCACCAATAGCATCATTTGCTCTTCTGGCATTATTTTTCAGAGATTCTTCAATGTTTCGTTTTCTCTCAGAAGCGATTATTTCTTTTTGGTATCTTAATGCTTTATCAGATGTCTTTTTGCTTTTAAAAGCTGCTATTGCAGCTGATATTGATGCTATTGCTGATGTGAAAGCTACGCTGAAGTTTGCCCAATCACCTGAGTGCCAACTCATATTTTAATCCTTTGCCCTGCGTGACATGTCACGATAGTTATACCACCAGTTTCGTTTCATGCCACCCGAGATTAACCCAGCAAGCTTCCTCAGTTTTGCAGCAGCAATCCTGCACCGGCAGACGGTCGCCGCACTTCCCGCAACATCGCTTTGCCAGTTTCTGCTGGGTAGTCAACAATTCAGCATGAAACTTACGGATCATCAGCGCGACCAGTTCGGCGCGGTCGTAAGGTTCGCGACCTGGCCGCCGGGCGATGCAGTCGTGGTCCAGCATCGCCAGTTCCTGAGCATCGAGAACCAGCTCGAGCTTATGCTCACCGGATGCTGCTTGCCGCGCCCGCTGAGCGGCTTTTCGTTCTGCTGCTGACTTTCCCATCAGGCGCACGCTCGCAAAGCGGTGTAGTGACCAGCGCTAAAGAAATCCATGATTGAAACGCCCAGAGCCTCCGCATATTTCTCGCATGTCGAAATACTGGGTTTATCGTGAGCCATTACGCCATGAATTGAGCGAACGGGGATCCCCATACGCTTGGCAACCTCATTCAACGGTATGTTGTGAGTAAGCGACAGGTTTTGAACTGCTAGGGTGAACGAGAACTTTCCCGGTTCTGCCGATGGCGGTTGCTTCTGCTTCAGGCTGGTCAACGCAATCTGGTGCAGGGCTAACGTTGTTTCCATAAAGTCAGCCGATGGAGCGTTGCGCGCAATGGCGATTTTAAGCTGCGACATGCGCAGCTCACATTCAGCAATCAGTAAGGGTGTATTCATGCTGCCTGCTCCTTCATGAAAGCAATCCAGTGAGTGTTGGCACGCTTGCCGGATGGATGACCAAATGCAGGCTTCTCTGGCGTCAGCGCCAGTATTTCCCGCGTCGTGATCTGTGTTTCATTCCACTTAAAAATGAGGGTGCCGCCCGGTCGGAGAACACGGAATGCTTCACTGAAGCCAGCGGCAAGGTCATCGCGCCACGTTGCTTTGTTCAGAACGCCGTATTTGGCACGGAGCCAGCTGGTTTCGCCTGCATATTCGAGGTGCGGAGGATCGAACACTACCAGGTTGAATGAGTCATGCTCGAACGGCAGGGCGCGGAAGTCAGCGACCATATCAGGTGCGATACTCAGTGACCGGCCATCACAAAGCGTGTGCTGTTCGCTTCGGATATCGCAGAACATGACGCGTGGATCGGTGCGGTCGAACCAGAACATTCGGGATCCGCAGCACATATCAAGGATGGTTTTCTGCATGGCTATGGCGTCCAATAAGTCAGTTCTTCGGCAACATGCCAGCACGCATCGCCCTGGTCTTCGAAAGGAGGCTCACCGCTTTTCTGTCGCTCTTCGATAGTGACTTCGGCATTACGGCGGCAGAAATCTTTCCACTGCTTGCGGCCTTTTTTCCATCCGGTATTCCAGCCCAGCGCTTTCGTTTCGATGCGCCAGGCGCGATTAGCTAATTGCATTTGAGTAGCCATTTCAGACCTTCCCAGCGCGAATGGCGGCAGCAAACTTCTGTGCGTCTTGAACCACCATCCGGGAACGGGTAACGCTGCCATCGTTCACGCCGTGCTTTTCCCACTGATCGGCCCATCCTTTTTCAGCGGCGGCAAACAAATCCACGCCCTGCGCCCGAATCTCGCGGGTAATGGAGTCTGGCGTGCGTTTTTCAAAAGCTTTCCGTTCCACCTCCAGCGCCGCTATGTAAAGTGTTTGAGCTTCTACTTTTTCCAGCAGACGCAACCTTTCATTCAGCAAGGTGTCGCCATCAGCAGCCATCGCCCGCACATGCTCAATTAGCACGGCGTCATCAGCGCACACCTGGTCAAATTTAGCCTTAGCGGCCAGCACTACGGCGTCAGCATTCTTTAGTGTTTCGGTCGATAGCTTTGCATCGCTTTCCAGCGCTACCACTATCTGTTTAAGGCGCTCATTCTCTGCCAGCAGTTGGTTGGCGAATTCCAAAGTATTTGTGGACATTGGTTCTCCTTCGAAGCGTTGATCGCCAGCCCCGAAAGAGACGCGCCCGGGCATTGCCGGGCCCTTAAGCGTCAGGGAGTTGGCGGGGGGGGTATGAATAAGGCTGGAACTATTTAGTCGTAACCCGGATAGCTGTAGTCGTCCGGATCGCAATCAATGCAGATTTTAGATTGACCGTAGTAGAGGGCGAAGATCATCTTCTCCCATTTGGTGTAAAGCGTGCCGGTGGTGACAATATGCTGCACGAACTTATCGTCGATTTTCGCGCTGTAGACTTCGTACACCTGATTGCCGTCAATTTCTTCCCCATCAATGGCGCGCATATCGAGGCAGTTCGCTAACTGGTACTGGCTTCGTTCCCGGCTGTACCGTGATCCACCTTCCTTTTCTTTGTCGAAGTAAAAATGCTGATATTCTGTTGAAAGCGCACTGTCGCTTTGAATCAGTCTGAAATCAGGAAACTCCCAGTTGTTCTCCCGAGATTCTTCAGCGTGATTATCGATAAAGGCTTCCAGCAGGTCTCCCAGCATGATCACTGGAGGCAACAGGTCTTCCTTCATAGCTTCTTTCAAAGCGGCATCGGCTTTAGTGATCATGTCGTTGGCAACACCGCTACTTGCGAACGTATCGCGCAGGCGCTGCTGGATCATTGCGTTGTAACGACCAAGGTCGATGACGCTTTCAATGCTGCCAGGTAAAGCTGTTTTGAGTGCTTGCTGAGCACCTTTGGAAAAGTCGCTGTAGCGGCCTAAAACATCGTCCATAACCCCGGACATACAGGCTGCAATCTTCGCATCGATGATTTCCAGCATTTTGGGGCTGGTAGAAAAAGCTGTGATACGTGATGCCAGCACCTGTGCGAGGGTCGATTCTTCCAGCAGTTTAACTGGTTGTTTTGTCGATTCAGGAGTAGTGATTTCAGACATTTTTATATCCTTTTAACTGGTTATACCGGTTCAGAAACAGCACGCGCGCCTGGCGGGGGAGTAGCGGCGACACGATGAAGTCAGCGCAGGGGATGCCTTCGAGAACAGGCCAGGGCGTGCCGTCATCCATATCAAAGTCGCGGCGCTCAGTGGCTAGCATAATCAAATCGGCGTATTTGACCGGGCTGGACATGCCCGGAGGCAAGCCAAACTTCTCGCGGATAAATTGATCCACCTGATGCTCAACTGTGCGGTAGTCCGGCAGCAACGCTTTTAGCGGTGAACTGATGTCGTTGCAGTAAGCCTCCGACGCATCGTGCAGCAGCGCCTCCAGGGCGTACTCAGGCGGCACAAGGTAACTGACGTGCACCGAGTGCTGGGCCACGCTGTAAAAGTCCGGCAGGTGGCCAGTGAAGCGGCAGATATTCGACAGCGCGGCGGCGATATCTTCGATGTTGATGCTGGACGGGTCGGTATCGGTAAAGCTGAAGCGATGTCCGGAAAGGGTGTTAATCCACGTCATACCGTTGGTTCCTGTGCTGCGTTACGGCGGGCGGTACCGGCGCAGAACTCCGCGCGCTGCTCTGCCCAAAGGATGTTATGGCCGGTGGCGCTGCGTGCAGCCTGCTGCCATTGGTGAGCGGCTTCGCTGAAATCGCCTTTCTTCTCGCTGTCAGCGGCCTGCTGAGCGAGGTTTTTATAGGTCAGTCGCATAAATGCTCCAGAAAGCCCCCGTAGGGGCTGCAAGCTGGGGATCAGAAGGGAATGTCGTTGTCGAAGGGAGGCGGTGTTTGCTGCTGCTGTCCAACATTTCGTGATCCAGCATTGCGCTGCAGGTTTGACTGCTGATGCTGGTTCTGCTGCTGATTACCGAGCATAGAGCGCTGCTGGTTGCCGAGCTGGCCGCTCATTGCCGGGCCACCACCGCCACCCTGTGAGCGCTCGTCTTTATCAGTCAGCGATGCGACCAGTTTATCGACCACCTCTGCTGGCAGGTTATCGACCGCCTCTTTATAGGTTTTACGGGTGTTCGCACCAAACGCCTGGCGAATTTCGAAGCGGTAGCCGTCCCCGCCATCATTTTTGGTGTAAAGCACCTTTTGCAGCACGAAGCCGATCGGCTTGCCTTCCAGTTCTTTGCAGTGGTACTCAATCTCCCCCTGTTCGTTCTGCACCTCCGTAGCGTGCAGCGCTTTGACTTTGGTCAGTCCCATGATGGCGTTAATCATGGCTGTGCCGCCGCGCAGTGGGTTTCCGTCACGGCCAATGTAAGAAACGCGCAGATAGTTGATGGTCCCAACATCCGCATCGAGAGCAAACTCCATCGATTGTGACTGAGAGCTTGCATCACGCGCGCTGGTGAAAATTGCTGATCTGATGATGCCTGGATAAGCACCACCCTCAGAAGCGCCAGCAGGGCCAGCTGCTTTGGCTGCATCAGGGTCGAAAGTGAAAATAGGTTGCTGCATTATGCGGTTACTCCGTTGTTGAGTTCGTAGTAGTCCCGGATCGCCGCGTCGACGGCGTTCAGGTCGTTATCTATCTGGAAGTTGTCGAACAGCCCTATCGGCGATTTAACCGGGTCGGTGCCGTCGGATTGAGTGGTGAAGTGGTACCGGCCATCAGTTACCGATGTGCGCAGGGCAATGGTGAACATGCCCTCTACCGTTATTTTTTCGTCCAGCATCTTGCCGATGGTTTTCATCTTGATGCGGCCAGCGGCGGTTTCTTCCGTGTGCGCCAGGAAGTAAACGATCAGGTCGTCTTCCGCCTGCTGCGCCGCCTTCACAACGTCCCAGGCACCACCACCGATTTCGGTGAACTTCTCGAATGATTTTTCGCTGCGGCGCCGCATGAATGAGTTGCCCATCACATACTGGAAGTCGTCTATCACGACGAATTTACGTCCGGCCCTGCGGGCGTGGGTGATAATCATCACGATGTCGGAAGCCAGATCCGTGTGGAATACGTTTCCCGTTTTGGCAACGAAATCGCGATTTACCCAGCCTTTCGATTTGAAAGGCAACCGCTTGTTTTCGGGGTTGATCAGGAAGCCTTCTTCAGGATTGAGGTGCATCATGCTGGCCGACTTACCAGACCCTGAGTCACCCAGGATAAGTACTGGGATACCCATATCAGCCTCCTGCTTGCAGGTAATGCCGCATGGTGAATTCCTGATCTTCGTCCAGCTCCATGTTCGCCAGGCACCATTTGAGATAGCCCCGGTCAGTGGCTCCAATCTCCTCGAACGACTTACCCTTGTGCTTGCCGAACCGCATGGCGTGAAGCAGGGAAGGCCGTGCCGTAATCTCACGCATCTGAGCGATGGTGAAACGGGCGTGCTGGTTAATAGAAATGAGGATTGCTGCGGTCACGTAGCAGTCATACAGCGCACGGTGAGCATGCAGGCCTTCCGGCACGTTCGCATTCACCTGCAGGTGATAGCGCAGGTACTGGTTGCCGTGGCTCTCCAGTTCTGGCCAGAGTTTGCGCGCCAGCTTCATTGTGCAAATCCACGGTGCGGTGATTTGTGGCAGCTTGCTGCGGTCAAATTTCGCGTTGTGGGCTACGTACACGTCAGCCCCCAGGTAGCGGTCGATAACGGCGTCAATCGGTGGTGCATCGGCAACGTCCGCTTCGGTGATGTGATGAATTGCCATGGAGCCAATGCTGATAGGTTCAGGCGGCTTAACGAAGTCGCTCATTGGGTTGCAGATCACACCGTCGACGATATCGACGCTGGCAATTTCACAGATGCCACCTTCCAGGCTGGTCGTTTCGGTATCAATCACACGTAAGACTGGCATGCTGCTCTCCGGTTAGTTGATCGGCAGCAGCATCGCGCTGTGCC
>NZ_VRKO01000008.1 GCF_012271765.1 Erwinia rhapontici
ACGTCAAAGCCGCCTTTGCCCGCGAAGATGCCGGTCTGCTCAACCACGCTGTCGTAGTTGCTGTGCATTTTGTCACGGCTGAGGTTGACGCTGGCGGAGCCGGTCATGGAGCCGAAGGTAAAGCTGCCGCCGACGCTGGCGTTCTGCTGCTTCGAGTCGTAGCGGTCGCTGTCCTGCTCGCTGGTCATCGTCAGGTTGCGGGCGACGTCGGCCCTGACCGTCTCGCCGCTGACGATACCGTCGATATTCCGGTGCTCAAGCGTGATCGTTACGATTGCCTGAAACACAGCCGCGACTGACAGATCAATAGATCCCGGCGGTGTTGGCCGGGATTTTTGCAATTATCTGCTACGTTGCATATTGGAACGGTATCTATACCAAGTATATATAGCGCATATTCCACCACCACCAATGCCGAGTTTTACAGCCAGGCGACACATCTCCCACCATGGAAAAAATAACTCTCCACTCTTGAAAGCTGAAAAAGCACACACCAGAACAATCAATATAAAGAAAGTGATAGACATCATCAGAACAACAAAAGCAACAATAAAAACAAAGAGGCAGATTTCATTTCGCATTATCCGCAACTTTTTTCTTGAGATAGTCAACAATTTTAGGCCCTCCCTGTGATCCACCTTCAGTTGCCGCCGCAGCGCCGGCATTACCTGATATCCCTGGTACATTACTAGGCAATAACGGCCCGCTAATCCCCATCCCCATGTCTGTCCATTCCCAATTTTTCCAGTTCGGATTGAGAACCTTATTCAACGGCGTTTCAATGAGATATTTACCCATCCCATAACCAAATGCAGATCCCGCAGCACCCCAGCCAGCCCCAGTTAACGGATCATCACCCTTCAGATAATTCGATGTCGCACCACCTGTTGCATTCCATCCAACCGTTCCCCAGAACCCAGAGCCTGCTGTGGCAGCCCCAATATAACTTGCTATCAGCACATCTGTCGGATTGATCTCGCCATTGATAAGATACTGAATACCCGCGTTTGCTGTTCCACCAATCCCGGCGGTCATTTGCATCCCTCCCGGCAGATAAATCAGGCCAGCAGAAGCCAGCGCACCCGCATAGGCTTTATTTTCCGCAATTCCTCGCTGGCAGGCATCTCCTCCGGGATTATCCGAGCAGGAGAGAACATCCGCACCATGTTCTCTGGTTTTTACTTCGTGAGTCCATTCAGTCCCGCCCATCAGGTTATTCTCCGCCGTCGTCTTCCCTGCCTGCGCCGAATAAACTGCACTTCCGGTACTGTCCCCGGCCAGGCCACCGGCCAGCCCGGAGGACAGGGTTGCCAGAGCGCTCAGGGTCTGTTTCTGAGTTTCGGTCAGGTCAGCGATTTTAGTGTCTTTACCGTACAGCTGGTCCTTCAGTATCCCCGCGGTTATCTCACCGAGCGCCGCGCCAGTCGCGCCCGCCGCGGCATTCTGCCCCTGGGCGGCCGCCAGCGCGGCGCCGACGATGGCGTGGGCCACCGCTTTTGCTTCGGGATTATTGTCGATACCCATTCTGTGACCAATCGCTTCGGCCAGATACGGTGCTGAACCGTTAGCGATGGCCGCAGCGATATCACCGCCCGCCAGGCCCTGCACCACGGCGGTGGCGGCCTGGATACCCTGCTGGACGGCGCCGCCGGTGCCGAGGCCGGTGGCGTTAAACGCCTGGTCGTAGAAGTTCTGGTAAACCTGGCCGTTGATGGCGTTCTCATCCGGGGTCTGACC
>NZ_VRKO01000009.1 GCF_012271765.1 Erwinia rhapontici
AAACAGGCCCAGGACGTGGCGAACCTCAGCCGCGACGCGGAGAACGCCAACGGCAGCATCAGCCAGATATTCGACAAGGAGAAAGAGCAGAAGCGCATTCAGCAGGCGCAGCTGATTGGCGAAATCAGCACCCAGGTGTCGGATATTGTGCGTACCCAGGGCGCCATCAGCGCGGCGAAGGACGCCAGAGACAAGATGGGCAGTATCACCGATGCCGACAGGGACCAGGCGCAGAGAGACTGGGTGAAAGCCCATCCGGGTCAGACCCCGGATGAGAACGCCATCAACGGCCAGGTTTACCAGAACTTCTACGACCAGGCGTTTAACGCCACCGGGCTCGGCACCGGCGGCGCCGTCCAGCAGGGTATCCAGGCCGCCACCGCCGTGGTGCAGGGCCTGGCGGGTGGCGATATCACCAGCGCGATAGCGGGCGGTATGGCCCCGTATCTGGCTGAACAAATACATAAGCGGGCACCCGATGAAGCGAGTCGTGTGATGGCTCATGCTGTGGTTGCAGGAGTGCTGGCTGAGGTGCAGGGAAGAAACGCAGCAGGTGCTGCTGCCGGAGCGGCTACAGCAGCCATCGGGACGTCAGCGATTGCAAAAGCGATGTATGGTACGGATGACTTCAATAACCTGGGAGAGACGCAGAAACAGACTGTCAGTGCACTGGCGACACTGGCAAGTGGTCTGGCAGGCGGACTTGCGGGAGATAGCAGCACATCAGCATTAGCCGGAGCGCAGGCCGGGAAAAATACCGCAGAAAATAACGAGATGTTCAGTCTGCCAAAAGGTATGACCGACTACAGTCAGGGAGCTTCTACGCTTGGCATGTCGATGATCGATGCCGGAGTGACAACGGAAGAAGTGAATGCGGCATTAAGCAAAAATGTGAAAGGGGACTTACCCGATGGTGCGAATATAACGAAGGCTATCGTTGAGGGTTATACAGATATCGCGCTGGTCGCGGGAGCAGCTTATTTAGGGCCAGCGGCATCGGCGGGTAAAGTGGTGGGTGGGGCAATAATATCTGAAATTGCCAACGGCAGTTATCAGTGGTTCGATCTGAGCCAGCCTGGAAACGAAAAGAAAACCTGGGATTATAAGGGAAGTATCTCAGCAGGAATTACGGGAGCGCTTGCTCCGGGGCGGGGAGTGTGGCAGAACACCGGTATGGCAGCAGGTGGCGCGATGTTTACTGATGGGCCAGATATAGGATCTATTGGTGGGGCGGCTACTGGAGCATGGGTTGGCGGTGGTTTTGGTAAGTTTGCACCGGGGATTGTGGACTCAGTAACGGGAAAAGAAATACCTGGATTAATATTTGATTTTACAGGTTCTTTCGGAAGCGAGATTTTAGGTGGATATATCAAAGATGGAGTAAATACTAAACCTCAACTTCCCACAGAAAAAAAGGAGGGGGGAAATGATTAGTTATATTAAATTATTTATATATTCATGTTTTTTTTGTATTTTACTTGGATTTGTGCTTTTGGGTGTTGGCGTGTTATTTATTTTTTTAACAAAAGGAGAGTTATTTTTTCCTATCTATCATGTAAAAAGAACACTTGTTTTTGGATGCATTGCAGGAACAGCAATTACAGTTGCTACAATAGTTTTTAATCTTATCGACAAGTATAACTCGCGAAAAACGCCCCCATCAGATCCCGATTAATTTTCACAAGAAATCCCAGCCTCCGGTTGGGATTTTACTTTATTAGTCCGTTCTTCGACAAAGAGAAAGAGCAGAAAGACTGGGTGAAAGCCCATCCGGGTCAGACCCCGGATGAGAACGCCATCAACGGTCAGGTTTACCAGAACTTCTACGACCAGGCCTTTAACGCCACCGGGCTCGGCACCGGCGGCGCCGTCCAGCAGGGTATCCAGGCCGCCACGGCCGTGGTGCAGGGCCTGGCGGGCGGCGATATCGCTGCGGCCATCGCTAACGGTTCAGCACCGTATCTGGCCGAGGCGATTGGTCACAGAATGGGTATCGACAATAACCCAGAAGCGAAAGCGGTGGCCCACGCCATCGTCGGCGCCGCGCTGGCGGCCGCCCAGGGGCAGAATGCCGCAGCGGGCGCGACCGGCGCGGCGCTCGGTGAGATAACCGCAGGGATACTAAAGGACCAGCTGTACGGTGATACCCCGGCTGCAGACCTGACCGAAACGCAGAAGCAGACCCTGAGCGCTCTGGCAACCCTGTCATCCGGGCTGGCCGGTGGCCTGGCCGGGGACAGTACCGGAAGTGCCGTTTATGCGGCGCAGGCAGGGAAGACGACGGCGGAGAATAACTATCTGAGCGAGAAACAGCAGGCTCAGAAAGATAAAGAAATCGCAGCATGTCAGACCCTGGCCTGCAAAGCCGGAGCGCAGGCGAAATGGACTGCGATAGACTTGGGACAGGATGGCAGCTATGCAGCGGGGATGATTGCCGGAGTTCCGGCAGGGCTGTACGACACGATAGACAGCATCGTGAAAACGGCCAGCAATCCGCAGGAAACCTATGACGCCCTGAAATCGCTGTTTAACAGTGGAGATGTACTGGGCAACGTGTCGGACGCGGTAAAACAGTCCTATATTGACCGTATCGATCGGATGGAAGCGGAATACCAGCGAGCCGGAGCCAGCGGTTCATTTAATGCGGGTGTTGAAGGCGGTAAGCTGGTTACGGATATCGCCGGGCTGCTGGCTGGCGGTGCAGGGGTTGTTAAAGGTGGCGCGGTACTGACGGAGAAGGTTGTAGCAAAAGTAGTATCGAAAGCTGAAAAAGCCATACCTGATATACCGCCATCAGCCTGGAAATCTGGAGAGGGTGAATTTAGTCCCAAACCGGATAAGACGGTGACGAACCTTGAGCATCCCATTGGTAAATATGACTTTAATTCATTGAATTACAAAACCAGTATAGAGAAAGGCACCACCACTATTACTTACCCTGATGGGATGAGTTTCAGAATTGATCAGCCGAAGCATCTGGCAACAGTCGATGGATTCACACAGAAAAATGGGATCTCGGGAGGACATAACTCCAATGCGTTTTACACTGCGGCTGAGGAATACAATGTGAAAATTGTGAGTGAAACACCTACGGCTGTGAAGGGAATATCAGAAGTAAAATATCTGATACCTACTAAAGATCGTACCGGGGAATTGACTGGAAACTATAAAAAAAATCTCGAGACAAAGACGATTTATGATCCTAAAATATTTACTGATAATAAAATTTTAGACTTAGGTCAGCAAGCTGCTACAAATGGATATAAAGAAGCTGTATCGAAGGGAGTGAATCAATATGATGCCAGTGCAGGTGGAGTAATATTCAGGATTTATCTTGATCAGAAAACTGGACGAGTTACTAACTTTCACCCCAAGTAGAATTTTAAAAGGGAGTAAAATTTTGACTAATACCATTAGCTCTAATCAGGATGAGTTTTCAAAGCTTAATGAATTTTTATTTGAGCTACCATACGATTATTCCAACAATGATTGGATTGTTAAGTCTTATTTTAATCGTATGTATAATGATCGAAAATTTATGGAAGTAATTGAATGTCTTGCAAATGGGCATGGATATAATACTGATGGTTCATATTGTAATTTTCCAGATATGGAAAGTTATGATGAAAGTGAGCATTTTGAAGGTGTTGAGTTTTCATCGGGCTATCCACCTTCTGAAGCAGATACCTTCATTGTCAGTGAAGAAACTTGTTATCAGTATACCCGTTTAGCCTGTGAAAAATATCTCAAGCTTCACCCCGAAGATACGGAAAAAGTTAACGAATTACTGGCTAAATTTCCCTCATGATCTGAAAACCCCAACCCTTACGGTTGGGGCTTTACTCTATACGTCAGTGAGTTATTAATAGAAGGTTGTACCTAAGCCATCGTTACCGACATGGAAGGCCGGTGAAGGTGAATTTAGTCAAAAGCCGAATGGGGCGGTTCCTAATGTTGAACACTCAGGTGGTAAATTCAACGGCAATAATATTCCTTATGATAAACCAATTCTTAAGCAAGAATATGTCGATATTCTATCTCCAGAGATGAAACAGCATATCTTGCATGGTGATAAGACGGGGAGTGGTGGTCATATTTTCCCAGGACACCCAGGGAAAACTACTTTCCCGAATAACTGGTCGGCAGAGAAGATCATTAATGATGTCGGAGATATAGCCACTTCCCCTAATACTAAGTGGTTCGCGCAGACCGGAACCGGTGGTGTTTATACTAGTAAAGAGCAGGTGACTATCTTGATGACTTTAAACCTTCCCCCACACCTCTGGAACTGGTTAAAGAGCAGGCTGGCAAAGGTTCACAAACTGCATATATCAGGATGGATCATATCCTTAACGGGGAAGTGAAAACCCTCAAGGATGGGACAAAAGCTGGATCTGGTGGCCACTATATTCGTGATTCAAATATTAAAGTAGATAAGGTAACGGGTACACCTGATTCCAATGGCGTTTCGACAGGATATATATCAGTGAGAGATCCAGCAACGGGACAATGGATAAATAAGAAAGCTGAAACTACATTCTTCCCTGAGCAGTGGTCAAAAAGACAGACGGCTCAGGAGATTGAGAGTGCGTTCAAAAATTCTGAAAGAATACCTAATACAGAAATGTGGAGCGGGAAATCATCTAGCGGTGTGAAGATTCAAGGCTATTATGGCAAACCCGATGGAACAGGTGCGACTGCATGGCCTGTTTATACAGGGAGGAATAAGTAATGTTGAATGATAAAATCATTTTCTGGTGGGATGAAAATAGTAATTTATTTGTTCCTGTAGGTGGAAAAATACGTAACTCCTTTGATGGAGGGGTATTGGGGTATGGAGCACGTGAGATTTCAGGGTGGTTATCCAATGACATTCAATATGGTATTCATTCTGTTGATATCTGGGTAAAAAACCTCACTGAGCTTGCATCAGGAAAAACAACTGAAGGCAACTTCGGAATAGGTAATGCCCATTGGGTGATGGTTACGCATGATAAAGTATTTATTGGGTGTGAGTATGTGGAAGAGCAACAGGTGCTTTTAACCATAGAGCAAACATTATATGTGCTGGAGCAGTATCGTTTATTCCTGGAAGGATCTTATACAAAAGACTTCCCGCCAGAACCAATCGATGTTGAGTATCTTGCAGAAGGTAGAGATGCTATCACACAGTATGATTCTTTAGACGGGGCATATTGTTTACCTTATTAATAATTAATAAAAACCCCGCCCTTAGCTGACGGGATTTTTTTACAACCAGACAGTGGAGAGTAATTATCTGAGTGCGGAACAGACCACGCCCTAGCTAGAAAAATAAAAACCTTCCTCCACAAATGAAGAACGAAATCGACTAATAGAGCCTGTATCCAAAGCTGAAGCTACTCAGCAGCAGAACGATGGGGGAGATTTCAAAAGAATAACTGACTCAACAAAAATATTAATTATTAAGATAAATTCAATCCCCAGGCTGCAACACAGATTGCAAGAAACTGACATAATATAGTATTAATCAACTTAACCCAGTGATTGATAACTATGAGAAACTGCAACGGAGTAACAATATACCTAAAGCAGCAATTGCGACTATTTCTTTGGCGATACCCGTGCTGAGTAAAGCGGTTGCACCTGCAATTGGTGAATGGGTAGGAAGCCAGGCGGTTGCTCAGAGGCTTGTTGGTGCAGGTATTGCAGGTGCAGCCAATACAACCTCACAAATACAGAACATGCTCAACGACCCGAAAGAACAATTTAATCCTGCAAGCTTGTTTATTGCAACGATTTCTGCGGGAGTAAGTACTGGCATGAAAATGCCGGGAACTGTTATCGTCAGCACCGTGGGGGCTGGCATAGATGGTATGATTGATGGTAAAAATCCAATCCCCAAAATGGTGGGTGCTGCAGGAGGAGCATTCTTAGGATATTACAGTGGGCTAGGTGTTGAAAAAATTACAAACGCATATCTAAATCCTTGGAAAAATGGTTTCAAAGACTCGAAAAACTCGATTTTTCCTTGGATCACAAACCCACCAAAAATAAGCCCTATACCATCGCAGGGTGGTGCTGCAGTTGGTTCCTATTTCTCAGAAAGAGCGGGTAAGCACTTTGAAGAAAAAACAGAGAGTGCCATAAAATGAAATTATTTAGAGAGCTATTATTTCTATTCTTCTTTATGGCTGCATTCACGCTAACGTTTACCATTGGGAATATTTTTGTTTCTTTTTCTGATAGGATTTTGTTATTTTTACAGGATAGTCAGTGGAAACAGTACGGCATGGTTGATTTATGGAATGATACTCATTCAGGCATCATGATTGGATCTACCTTAGGAATCATATGGTTCATTGGGTTACAGTTTTTCAAAAAAAATAGAAAACCCTGGTAAGTAATATTAGTAATCCAACGGGAGAATCAAGTACCGAAAGTGCAAACAAAGTATTAAATGACACCGTCGAAGAAACAAAAAAAGAGTGGGGAAATGAAAAAAATACATTACTTCACCTACCTTTCATTTATTTTATCATCAATGATGATCTTCATATTTATTATAATTAAACTATTGGCGGCCATATTTTTCTATGTAACTAAAGGTATATTTTATTTCGGTTATGAAAGTCTCATTGAATATGCAGTGATCGCGATATGTTCGGGTTGCTTTTTAAGCACAGTATCTTGTCTTATTCAATATTTTCAACATAAAAAGAATAGGTAATTCATGACAGGCTAAAACACTTATTCACGATAGATGAGGTGGTATAGGTAGGTTTTCGGAATACAAATTCCTTCTGTCTACTTTATGAGACCGCTACGACTCGAAGCAGCAGAACGCCAGCGTCGGCGGCAGCTTTACCTTCGGCTCCATGACCGGCTCCGCCAGCGTCAACCTCAGCCGTGACAAAATGCACAGCAACTACGACAGCGTGGTTGAGCAGACCGGCATCTTCGCGGGCAAAGGCGGCTTTGACGT
>NZ_VRKO01000002.1 GCF_012271765.1 Erwinia rhapontici
AAACAGGCCCAGGACGTGGCGAACCTCAGCCGCGACGCGGAGAACGCCAACGGCAGCATCAGCCAGATATTCGACAAAGAGAAAGAGCAGAAGCGCATTCAGCAGGCGCAGCTGATTGGTGAGATTAGCACCCAGGTGTCGGATATCGTGCGTACCCAGGGCGCCATCAGCGCGGCGAAAGATGCAAAAGACAAGATGGGCAGTATCACCGATGCCGACAGGGACCAGGCGCAGAAAGACTGGGTGAAGGCCCATCCGGGTCAGACCCCGGATGAGAACGCCATCAACGGCCAGGTTTACCAGAACTTCTACGACCAGGCGTTTAACGCCACCGGCCTCGGCACCGGCGGCGCCGTCCAGCAGGGTATCCAGGCCGCCACCGCCGTGGTGCAGGGCCTGGCGGGCGGTGATATCGCTGCGGCCATCGCTAACGGTTCAGCCCCGTATCTGGCCGAGGCGATTGGTCACAGAATGGGTATCGACAATAACCCCGAAGCGAAAGCAGTGGCCCACGCCATCGTCGGCGCAGCGCTGGCGGCCGCCCAGGGGCAGAATGCGGCGGCGGGCGCGACCGGCGCGGCGCTCGGCGAGATAACGGCGGGGATACTGAAGGACCAGCTGTACGGTGATACCCCGGTTGCTGATCTGACCGAAACGCAGAAACAGACGCTGAGCGCTCTGGCAACCCTGTCATCCGGGCTGGCCGGTGGCCTGGCCGGAGACAGTACCGGAAGTGCGGTTTATGCCGCGCAGGCCGGGAAGACGACGGCGGCACAGAGATCATTGGAGTGAGTCACGGCCTCAAAATACCGCGGACGCGCGATCTTTCTTATAAGGGGCTGGGGGATTTTATGGCTGCTTCCTGGTATCTGTTTTCCACTGTAGTAAACTGGCAATATCTCTCTCCCCATCTGCTTCTTTTAAGCGGCGCTGCTGCTCAGCAAACTGTACATATTCAGCCTGTGCTTTTTCATCTGCCATTTTCTTACTGACCTTTCCTGCGCCTTCCAAAACTTCTCGGTCATTGAATTGCAGGAACTGATCCAACTTTTTATCAGATATTCCTCGAGCGTTTGGGTCGCCCACTGACGGAACTGAGTGCCCCGGGTGGAGCGGACGCGATAACCCACAGCGAGAATAACTGGCAGGCTATAGTGAAGCGTATTGCGGCTTACCTGACGAGCGCCTTCTTTTTGAACTTGTAAGTAAGACTTACAGGTTGCGTTTTGTTCAAGTTCGCCTTCTTCGTAAATGGCCTTGATATGCTGCGTAATGGCTTGAGGTGTAACCTGATAGAGATCGGCGATAGCTGCTTGCGAAAGCCACAGCGTCTCTTGTTCAAATCGACATTCGACGCGCACACTCCCATCACTGCTGGCAAACATGACAAACTCGCCTGCCGGGGACTTAATAATGTGTTCCTTTGTCATGTTGCCTCCGCTTGGTCTGATTTAGCGCGTTTGAGTTGTTTAGTATGCCAGAGATCGGGGCGGGATCTCTTTACTCAAAAAATCGACTGTTACTGATAAATCCTGCTTTCAGCTTTCACCATGTTCTGGAAAGTCAGTAGTATCCATTAGAGATAAGCCATGAACTCAGCCCGGCGAGATAGTGTCTTGGTACGTGCGGTAGCATGATATTTACTGGTTGACTTGCAAAGACACCAACAATGTAAATAACCAGCAATGAAGGGGGATTTATTGAATTCAGGAGAGTATGAGAGGCAATGTTTGGCGGAAGATCACAGGAGTCGAACCTGCCCGGGACCGCTCGCGGCCCCAACTGGATTTGAAGTCCAGCCGCCTCACCGGAGACGACGATCTTCCCTTACTGCAGAGGCGCTGAGTATAGCATCGCCAATGACCACAAATAAACTCCGGTTTTTAGCATTATTTCACTGATGTCCGCCACCGACAGCAAGCTGTCCGTTTTTGGTCTTCTTTCCTTGCCTAATCCCGTCCATCATAGCGTTAATCCCATTCATCAGGAGTCCAGAAATGACCGATACCGTACTGTTAGTGATTGATGCGCAGCAATCCTTCTATGAGCGTGGCTACAATGAAGCCCCGGAAACCCCGGCTTTCGAAAAAGCGTTAAGCACGCTGGTCGCGGGCTGCCAGGCGAAGGGCATTCCGGTGGTGGATGTATTCCATGTGGAAAGTGAAGGTGCCTTTGCGCCGGAATCCGGTCTGGTGGTGCGTCTGCCGTTCCTGGATCACGAACCGGTCGCCAGCTTCCGTAAGAAAGTGCACAACGCCCTGACGGAATCGGGCCTGCAGCAGTGGCTGGAGCAGAACGCGGTGAAGCACGTGATTATCACCGGCCTGCGCTCTGAGCAGTGCTGTGAAACCACCGCCCGCGTGGCGTCGGACTTCGGCTACCACGTGACCTATGTGACGGAAGCGACGCTGACCTTCCCAATCACCCATGATGGGATTACCCTGAGCATTGCCGATTTACGTCACCGTACCGAAAGCGTGCTGATCAATCGTTTTGCCGATATCCGTACCGTTGAGGGCCTCCTCAAGGAGCTTGCATAACATGACAACCCCGGTGTGGTTTTTAACCCTGCCCGGTGTGATGACGCTGGACCTCACCGGTCCGGCGGAAACACTGAAGCTGGCGGGGAATGCGTTTTCATTGCGCTATATCGGCCCGGATGAGAGCGTTCTCACCTCCACAGAGATGGTTATCAGCCGCATTGAACCGCTGCCGGAGGCATTGCCCGCCGGGAGCCTGCTGGTGATCCCCGGCGTCAGTGACTCAAAAGTGTGGTTCGACACGCCGCAGGCGGTGGCAGCCCGCAACTGGCTGATGCGCATTCAGCCCGCCATTCATGCCCGCGAGGTGACCTTAGTCTGCGTCTGTTCCGGGTCCCTGCTGGCGGCAAAAGCCGGGCTGATGAACGGCGTGCAGTGTACGACTCATCATGAGGTGATCGAGCGACTGAAAGTGGCTGAACCCGGTGCGATCGTGAAAGAAAACCGCATTTTCGTTGAAGATCGCGGGATCTGGACCAGCGCAGGGATTACCGCCGGGATCGATCTGTCACTGCATCTGATTAACCGCCTGTGCGGCGCGCAGACGGCGATGGATGTGGCACGTGAAATGGTGGTCTATTTCCGGCGTTCGGGGGAAGATCCGCAGTTGTCGCCCTGGCTGCGCTATCGCAACCACATCCATCCAGCGATCCACCGTGCGCAGGATTTGCTGACCCTGCAACCGGAGCAGGAGTGGCCGTTGGAGGATATTGCCGCCAAAGTGCACGTCAGTGCGCGTCATCTGACGCGTCTGTTCCGCCAGCATCTGGGCATCAGCGTACGTGACTATCACGAACAGCTGCGGCTGACGATTGCCCAACAGCGTCTGCAACAGGGCGAAGGCAATGAACGCGCAGCACTGTCGGCCGGGTTCTCTTCCTCGCGCCAGCTGCGCCGTGCGCTACAGCGCTGGCAGGCGTGAAAAAGGAGGGTGATAAAACCCTGAAATAATCGTCCTCAAAAAAAGGCCGTTCTGCTCACTCTCACCAGTGAGCAACCCACCCGATTTCAATTCGCTCAACGTTTGTGCTAGTGTTACTCGTAACATTCGCCCTTTTTCGCCCTAAAAGCTAAACCGATTTAGCTACCATAAGAGGCGATTCCGGCTTAACAAAATACGAGGCACATCATTATGAAGAACCTGTTAATTGTTGCCGCTACCGTGGCGCTGGCACTGCTGTCGATTTACTTTTTGTCGCCGTGGCCGGTCTGGCTGGGGACGCTGGCGGCCTGGGTGACGACCGGCTCGTTCTGCCTGCAGGTGCTGCATATCGTGAAAAATAAGGATACCAGCGGCCTGTCACTGGGGATGTGGGCAGCGCTGTTCTTTGGCGTTTCCTGCTGGACGTGGTACGGCCACCGGATGAACGATGTGCCAGTGATGGTCGCCAACGGCATTACCTCCCTGCTGGCGCTGACGGTGATTCTGCTCAAACTGTGGCACGAGCGCCCGCTGCCTAACCCTAACCGCCGCAGGCTGGTACGCATGCCCGGAGTGATCCTTAATCCACGCATCCGCCGTCTTCGTCCGCTGAAAAACGCCCCGGAGCAGGGGAAAAAAGTCAGCTAACCAGGTGGCGTTTATCCAGCTTCTGCAAGCCGAGTGCCAGCAGCAGGCTGCCTGCCAGGGTAATGCCGAATATCAGCGGGATATCGATCAGCGGATGGTCGGTGTTATCCAGGTCGTGGGTGCGCATAAAGTGAATAAACAGCGCATGGAAGCCGTAAATCGGCAGTGAACAGCGGGAAATCAGGGCAAAGAACGGGTTAACGTGGTCGTTAAGGGTGTTTTTAAACAGCACCAACAGGCTGACGGCGGCGAAAAATACCGCAGGGCCGCAGTAAAGATACCAGGTATCGGCAAAAGCCCCATTGATCGCGAACTGCCGTTTGGTGCCAAAGGCAATCATCAGCACACAGGCCACAAACACCCCACCCGCCAGCCAGGAGACGCCGCGTTTTTGCGTTTCCATCATCCCAATCGCCCGGCCAAACAGGGCGTACAGCAGGTAATAAATTGTATCACCGTTGATATACAGATTGATCGGCAGCCAGTGGAAGCGGGCAATAGAGCTGTCGACGGTGTTGGGGTTAGCCAGCAGCGCTATCACCAACGTCACCACGGCCAGATAACCCGCCCGCACCGGCTTCACCTGGATCAACGGTGACAGCAGATAAATAACGATAATCGCGAAGAAGAACCACAGGTGATAGAACACCGGCTTTTGCAGCAGATGCTTCACAGACATCGCTTCATTTATCGGTGTCAGCAGCGTGATGTAGATCAACGCCACCGTGCTGTAGAACAGCAGGCACAGCACGATGCGCAGGAAATGCCGCCCCTGGGCGCTGCGTTCGCCAAAGAACAGATAACCAGAAATCATAAAGAAGATCGGCACGCAGACGCGTGAAGCCGAATTAAGCAGGTTGGAGAGATCCCAGCTGTGCTCACCCACCGACATCCCGGTGGTCACATACCAGGTGGTGGTGTGGATCATAATCACCATCAGGCAGGCAACTGCGCGTAAATTCTCTATCCATCCAATCTTTTGCGACATTTCATCCTCTGTTCCCGGCAAAATCTGCATTAATGCGAGAAAGAGGGTAGCCAGGTCGCTGCGCTTCAACAACCGGAGAGGGGAAAAATAGGACCAGGATGAAGGGATTATGTGGTGGAGGCGACAAAAATTCCTGAATCCCCCCTCACGGCATTTTGGTAATAGGTACGGTCAAAGGGTATACTGACGCCCACTTTTTATCACCACTCGTATCGCGTGCGAATCCAAATGCAAAAGTTTGATACCAAGACCTTTCAGGGGCTGATCCTGACCTTACAGGATTACTGGGCACGCCAGGGCTGCACCATCATCCAACCTCTGGATATGGAAGTGGGCGCTGGTACTTCTCACCCAATGACCTGCCTGCGTGCGCTGGGTCCGGAGCCGACGGCCGTTGCCTATGTGCAGCCTTCACGTCGCCCGACCGATGGCCGCTACGGTGAGAACCCGAACCGACTTCAGCACTATTACCAGTTCCAGGTGATCATCAAACCTTCACCCGACAATATTCAGGAGCTGTACCTCGGCTCCCTGAAAGAGCTGGGCATGGACCCAACCATCCACGACATCCGCTTTGTGGAAGATAACTGGGAAAACCCAACGCTGGGTGCCTGGGGTCTGGGCTGGGAAGTGTGGCTGAACGGTATGGAAGTGACGCAGTTCACCTACTTCCAGCAGGTTGGCGGCCTGGAATGTAAACCGGTTACCGGTGAGATCACCTACGGTCTTGAGCGCCTGGCGATGTACATCCAGGGCGTGGACAGCGTTTACGATCTGGTCTGGAGCGACGGTCCGTTGGGGAAAACCACCTACGGCGATGTGTTCCACCAGAACGAAGTGGAGCAGTCCACCTATAACTTCGAATACGCTGACGTCGACTTCCTGTTTACCTGCTTCGAGCAGTACGAGAAGGAAGCGCAGAGCCTGCTGGCGTTGGAAAAACCCCTGCCGCTGCCTGCCTACGAACGTATTCTGAAAGCCGCACACAGCTTTAACCTGCTGGATGCGCGTAAAGCGATCTCCGTCACCGAGCGTCAGCGCTATATTCTGCGCATCCGCACCCTGACGAAAGCCGTGGCTGAAGCTTACTATGCCTCCCGCGAGGCACTGGGCTTCCCGATGTGCAATAACAAGAAATAAGAGGCAGCCATGACTGAAAAAACCTTCCTGGTGGAGATCGGCACCGAAGAGCTGCCACCAAAAGCACTGCGCAGCCTGGCAGAATCCTTTGCCGCCAATTTTACCGCTGAACTGGATGCCGCTGGCCTGGCCCACGGCGAAGTCAGCTGGTTTGCCGCGCCGCGCCGTCTGGCACTGAAAGTGGCGAATCTGGCCGCTGCGCAGCCCGATCGCGAAGTGGAAAAACGTGGCCCGGCCATTCAGGCCGCTTTTGATGCCAATGGCGTCCCGAGCAAAGCCGCTGAAGGCTGGGCACGTGGCTGCGGCATCACCGTTGATCAGGCCGAGCGTCTGAGCACCGATAAAGGTGAATGGCTGCTGTATCGCGCTCAGGTCACTGGCGAAAGTGCCCAGGCCCTGCTGCCCGCGATGATCGCCACCTCCCTGGCGAAGCTGCCGATCCCGAAACTGATGCGCTGGGGCGCGTCCGAGGTGCAGTTCGTGCGCCCGGTGCATACCGTCACGCTGCTGTTGGGTGATGAGCTGATCCCGGCAAAAATTCTGGGTATCGACTCTGCACGTATCATTCGCGGTCACCGCTTTATGGGCGAGCCTGAGTTCACCATTGATAACGCTGACCAGTATCCGCAGATCCTGCTGGAGCGCGGCAAGGTGCAGGCGGATTACGCCGTGCGTAAAGCCACCATCAAAGCCGATGCTGAAGCCGCTGCGGCAAAAATTGGCGGCATTGCCGATCTGAGCGACAGTCTGCTGGAAGAAGTCACTTCCCTGGTCGAGTGGCCGGTGGTGTTGACGGCGAAGTTTGAAGAGAAGTTCCTCGCGGTACCGGCAGAAGCGCTGGTCTACACCATGAAGGGCGATCAGAAGTACTTCCCGGTGTACGACAACGCGGGCAAGCTGCTGCCGAACTTTATCTTCGTGACCAATATCGAATCGAAAGATCCGCAGCAGATTATCTCCGGTAACGAGAAAGTGGTGCGTCCACGTCTCGCTGACGCCGAGTTCTTCTTTAACAGCGACCGTAAACGTCGCCTGGAAGATAACCTGCCGCGTCTGGAAACCGTGCTGTTCCAGAAAGAGCTGGGATCGCTGCGTGATAAAACCGACCGCATTCAGGCGCTGGCAGGCTGGATTGCTGCGCAGATCGGTGCGGATGTTAATCACGCGACCCGTGCAGGCCTGCTGTCCAAGTGCGACCTGATGACCAATATGGTGTTTGAGTTCACCGACACCCAGGGTGTGATGGGGATGCACTACGCGCGTCATGATGGCGAAGCCGAAGACGTGGCCGTGGCGCTGAACGAGCAGTATCAGCCGCGCTTTGCCGGCGATCAGCTGCCGTCCAACCCGGTTGCCTGTGCGCTGGCTATCGCTGACAAGATGGATACCCTGGCGGGTATCTTCGGTATTGGTCAGCATCCGAAAGGCGATAAAGACCCGTTTGCTCTGCGTCGTGCTGCGCTGGGCGTGCTGCGTATCATCGTTGAGAAGAACCTGCCGCTCGATCTGCAAACCCTGACAGAAGAAGCCGTGCGCCTGTATGGCAGCAAGCTGTCTAACGCTAAAGCAGTGGATGAAGTGATCGACTTTATGCTGGGTCGCTTCCGTACCTGGTACCAGGAAGAAGGCCACAGCGTCGATACCATTCAGGCGGTACTGGCACGTCGTCCAACGCGTCCTGCAGATTTCGATGCGCGTATGAAGGCGGTATCGCACTTCCGTACGCTGGAGCAGGCAGCCAGCCTGGCAGGTGCCAACAAGCGCGTCTCCAACATTCTCGCTAAAGCGACTGAACCGCTGAACGACAGCGTGCAGGCGTCACTGCTGAAAGAGAATGAAGAGATCAAGCTGGCGACCTACGTGTCGGCGTTGAGCAGCAAACTGCAGCCGTTCTTCGCGGAAGGACGCTACCAGGACGCTCTCATTGAGCTGGCACAGCTGCGTGAAGCGGTGGACAACTTCTTTGACAAGGTGATGGTCAATGCCGAAGAGAAAGAAGTGCGTATTAACCGTCTGACGCTGCTGGCGAAACTGCGCGAGCTGTTCCTGCAGGTAGCGGATATCTCTCTGCTACAGTAATGTGATGCTGTTACGGGCGGACCGAAACAGGTGTCCGCCCCTACGGGATCCAGGTTGCTCCGAACCGTAGGGGCGACCATTTTTTCCGGTCGCCCCGTGCCGATAGTTTGCACCCGCCGTATTTTTCGCTCGTCGACATCCCGCTTTACAATTCCGCCTTGCCCTCCTCCCCCCATTTCCTTACCCTGTGCGGTTTTCGCCAACCAGGTTGAGACATCATGCAATCCTATGGATTCGCTGCCAAAGCAGCAAACACCCCGCTGGAACCCTTCGAATTTACCCGCCGAGAACTCCAGGCTAACGATATCCACATCGATATCCACTACTGTGGTGTCTGCCATTCCGACCTGCATATGGCGCGTAACGAATGGGGCGTCAGCCAGTTCCCGCTGGTGCCAGGCCACGAAATCGTTGGCCGCGTGGTCAGCACCGGCAGCGCGGTCAGCGCGTTTAAAGCCGGGGATCTGGTCGGCGTTGGCGTGATGGTCGACTCCTGCGGCCACTGCGCCCAGTGCCACGAGGGTGAAGAGCAGTACTGCGAAGAAGGCTTCACCGCGACCTACAACAGCGACGAGAAAGTGATCGGCGGCAAAACCTTTGGGGGTTACTCCGACAGCATCGTGGTCGACAGCAAGTTTGTGGTGGCCGTGCCGGAAAATCTGGAACTCAGCGCCGTGGCCCCCCTGCTGTGCGCGGGCGTCACCACCTGGTCACCGCTCAAGCACTGGAACATTCAGGCAGGCCAGCGCGTCGGCGTCATTGGCCTGGGTGGCCTCGGCCATATGGCGGTGAAACTGGCTGCTGCGCTGGGCGCGGAAGTGGTTCTGTTTACCACCTCCCCTGCCAAAGGGGCCGATGCACTGCGCCTCGGCGCCAGCCAGGTTGTGGTTTCGAAAGATGCGGAGCAAATGGCCGGGGTGAAAAACAGCCTGGATATGATCCTGGACTGCGTTGCCGCCCCGCACGATCTTGACCCGTACCTCAGCGCGCTGAAAACCAATGGTCATCTGGTGCTGGTCGGTATTCCTGACTCACCGCACACGTCGCCGGACGTTACGCCTATCGTTTTCAAACGCCTGAGCATTTCCGGGACCTCTATCGGCAGCATCAAAGAGACGCAGGAGATGCTGGATTTCTGTGGTCAGCACAATATCGTGTCCGATGTGGAAGTGATTCGTCTCGATGAGGTTGAGCAGGCATTTGAACGGATGCTGAAAGGGGATGTGAAGTACCGCTTTGTGATTGATATGAAAGCCGGAAAATAGTCATTACCCTAAAAACAAGAACCCGCCTGATGGCGGGTTTTTTCGGTCAGTCCAGCAGCTGTCTGCTGAGACACGGATTCGAGTGTATCAACTGCATTAATTTTTGCGCACTGCCTGAGGGTTTGGTTTTTTTGGCTTCCCAGTTTTTCACTGAAGAAACACTGACACCTAACGCCTGAGCAAATTCATCAATCTGCATGCCGGTAATTTCCCGAACTCGCTTTGGCTCGGGCTGCGCCACATCACTCTTCAGGGCCGGAATGACATGCATCATAGGGCGGGTCATAACAATCTGCTCCAGACTGGAAAGCAGTTCGGACATGGGATCTTTAGTCTCCATAAGCACTCCTCGAAAACTCACTAAACGTGAACAACCAGAGGGAAAGAACCTTAAATCCAGGTTCTCAATGCTGGCATACATCAGCCACTGGGACGCTTTTTGGGGCAGCACAGGGAAACGCCAGGATCATAAGTATGAGATCATTTTGCGAGATCGGGATCATATTTTTTGTTTATTTTTCCATCCTGCGTTGCAGCCCGCCTCACAAATACAGCGCAAAAATAAGTTACACAGACATCGCTATCCATCAAAAGTGATTTCGACTATTCTTTACCCAACATTTGTAGTTTGAATAAAACCGATAAGTATTTGTTAACAGGAGTTAATTTCTTATGATGACAGGATCATCACGCATCTTGACGCGTCTGCTGGTGCCCGTTATGGCGCTATTTATGGTGTTACAACTTACTGGCTGTGGCGATAACGAAGCCGATCAACGTAAAGCGTTTATCGATTTCCTGCAAAACACCGTTATGCGCAGCGGCGAACATCTGCCCAGCCTGAGTGAAGATCAGAAGCAGAAATTTGGTCCCTTCGTCAGCGATTACGCGATTCTTTATGGTTTTTCTCAGCAGGTAAATCGTGCCGTGGATTCCGGGCTGAAACCGGTGGTTGATGAGCTGTCAGCCATCCACACTCCGCAGGATTACCTGACACGCCGTGATGCCCTGCGCCAGGTGAGCGGTTCTCTTGGGGTACTGACCCAGCAGATTCAGTCCGCGAAAATGCAGGCCGACAGCAGCAAGGCGGCACTGAAACAGCCGGAAGATTTAAAAACCGTGTACGACAATGTGTTTAATAAAGTGGTCACTCAACCTGCTGCAACACTGGCACCGCTGCTGCCCGCGTTACAAACCCTGAGCCAGGATGCGGTACAGACCGGTGACTTCCTGCAACAGCAGGGCGCAAACGTCAGTTTTAACGGTTCTGCGATCCAGTTCCCGACCCAGCCTCAGGCCACGCAGTACAATACGCTGATGAGCAATCTGAGCACCAATGCCCAGGCGTTGACCCAGGCGCAGGCCGCGCTGAAGGGCAATTTCCAGTAAATTCTGCATCAGAGCTGACAATCGTCAGCTCTGATGTTCCTTCCCCTCTCACCTGTCACTTTCTTACATAAGACTCATCTCATGTTTCGACGGGCAGAAGAAGTGTGATCGCACGCATTCAGCCCTCAAATAATTTGTGATCAACATCACAAATCAAAAACAAACAAACAACATACATTTGTGATACACATCACATCACGCGGTTGTTATTGTTTAAATATTCGCCACAGTCCTTTTCATACACTCCTTAAATGTGATCGTTATCACTAAAACAACCCATGCACCCCACCTAACATAGTGATCTACATCACACTTATCCCGACAGCTACGCAGCGTCATATTCGCGTGATAGAGTCCGCCTGCATACAGTGATACTGACGGCTTCCCACTGTCGGGTCTAAAACAAAAATTCAACGCGCTCTCTTATTTGGCGGCGCGTACCAATAAGGGGTGTTTTTTATGTCCTCATCAGATATCAAGATCAAGGTTCAGAACTTTGGTCGCTTTCTGAGCAACATGGTAATGCCAAACATCGGGGCGTTTATCGCCTGGGGTATTATCACCGCACTGTTTATTCCTACCGGATGGCTGCCAAACGAAACACTGGCGAAACTGGTTGGCCCAATGATTACCTACCTGTTGCCACTGCTGATCGGCTTTACAGGGGGTCGTCTGGTCGGCGGCGATCGCGGCGGTGTGGTAGGTGCTATTACCACCATGGGCGTGATTGTGGGTGCGGACATGCCAATGTTCCTCGGTTCAATGATTGCAGGTCCTCTGGGCGGCTGGGCGATTAAAACCTTCGACCGCCAGGTTGACGGTAAAATCAAAAGCGGCTTTGAAATGCTGGTGAACAACTTCTCTGCCGGTATCATCGGCATGCTGTTGGCTATCCTCGCATTCCTGGCAATTGGTCCACTGGTAGAAGGTCTGTCCCATATTCTCGCCGCAGGCGTGAATCTGATGGTGCAGAACAACCTGCTGCCACTGACCTCGATCTTCGTGGAACCGGCAAAAATCCTGTTCCTGAATAACGCCATTAACCACGGTATCTTCTCGCCACTGGGTATCCAGCAGGCCAGCGAAGCCGGTAAGTCGATCTTCTTCCTGATCGAAGCGAACCCGGGCCCAGGTATGGGCGTACTGATGGCCTATATGTTCTTTGGCCGTGGTAATGCCAAGCAGTCTGCCGGTGGCGCTGCCATTATCCACTTCCTCGGTGGTATCCACGAAATCTACTTCCCGTATGTGCTGATGAACCCACGCCTGATTCTGGCGGTGATCCTCGGGGGTATGACCGGTGTATTCACCCTGACTCTGCTGAACGGCGGCCTGGTGTCTCCGGCTTCACCGGGTTCCATCCTGGCGGTGCTGGCAATGACGCCAAAAGGGGCTTACTTCGCGAACATCGCCGCGATCTTTGCCGCCTTTGCTGTCTCCTTCGTGGTTTCTGCCATTCTGCTGAAAACCAGCAAAGTGAAAGAAGATGACGACATCGAAGCCGCATCACGTCGCGTACAGGAAATGAAAGCCCAGTCTAAAGGCCAGTCAACTGCCCCTGCTGGCGGTGCTGATGGCCTGCATAGCGATCTGAGCCACGTCCGTAAAATCATCGTTGCCTGCGATGCGGGTATGGGTTCCAGCGCCATGGGTGCCGGTGTGCTGCGTAAGAAAGTGAACGATGCAGGGCTGACCAACATCTCCGTGACCAACACCGCGATTAACAGTCTGCCGGGCGATGTCGACCTGGTGATTACTCACCGCGATCTGACCGAACGAGCGATGCGCCAGGCGCCTCATGCCCAGCACATCTCGCTGACCAACTTCCTCGACAGCGGCCTGTATAACGACCTGACAGCACGTCTGGTGGAAGCCGGGCGCAGCGCGGGTCACCGTGAGAAAGTGAGTACCACGCTGAGCGACAGCTTTGACGAAGGCCAGGATCACCTGTTCAAACTGAGCGCCAGCAACGTGTTCCTGGGCAATCATGCGGACAATAAAGAGCAGGCCATTCGCTTTGCCGGTGAGCAACTGGTGAAAGGCGGCTACGTTGAGCCGGAATACGTTGCCGCAATGCTGGAACGTGAAAAGCTGACACCGACTTACCTCGGTGAATCCATCGCCGTGCCGCACGGCACCGTGGAAGCAAAAGACCGTGTGCTGAAAACTGGCGTGGTCTTCTGTCAGTACCCGGCAGGGGTTCACTTCGGCGAAGAGCCGGATGATATCGCGCGTCTGGTGATTGGTATCGCGGCACGTAATAACGAGCACATTCAGGTTATTACCAGCCTGACTAATGCGCTGGATGATGACAGCGTGATCGCCCGTCTGGCGACCACGACCAGTGTGCAGGAAGTTCTCGACCTCCTGTCCGGTAAAACCAACGCGTAAGCGGGTTTCATCATCACACCTCTGTGTAGGGCTGGGCATGCCCGGCCCTTTTTTGGTTTGGGCATGTCCAACCTTTACATCTTTGATACGGGAATAATTATGAAAGCATTACATTTTGGCGCCGGAAATATCGGCCGTGGCTTTATCGGTAAACTGCTGGCTGATGCTGGCATTCAGCTCACTTTCGCAGACGTTAATCAGGTGGTGCTGGATGCCCTGAACGCGCGCGGCGAGTACCCGGTGCATGTGGTGGGTGAGCAGGCGCAGGTTGAGATTGTTAAAGGTGTGAACGCCGTTAACAGTACCAGCGATGATATTATTGCGCTGGTAGCAGAGGTTGATATCGTTACCACGGCGGTTGGTCCACAGATCCTTGAGCGCATTGCCGGTAGCATTGCCAAAGGGTTGGCCAAACGCAGTGATAGCGCTAATACCCGTCCGCTGAACATTATTGCCTGCGAGAATATGGTGCGCGGCACCACACAGTTGAAAGGCCACGTGCTGAAAGCACTGCCTGAGCAGTATCACGCCTGGGTCGAAGCACATGTAGGCTTCGTCGACTCTGCCGTTGACCGCATTGTCCCGCCTTCTGAAGCCGGCAGCAGCGATCCGCTGGAAGTGACGGTAGAAACCTTCAGCGAGTGGATCGTCGACCAGACGCAGTTCAAAGGCGACCTGCCTGCCATCCCCGGCATGGAGTTGACCGATAATCTGATGGCATTCGTCGAGCGCAAGCTGTTCACCCTCAATACCGGCCACGCCATTACCGCCTATCTTGGGCAGCTGGCAGGTCATCAAACCATTCGCGAAGCCATTCTCGATGAAAAAGTGCGTGCTGTCGTGCAGGGCGCAATGGAAGAGAGCGGCGCAGTGCTGATTAAACGTTATGATTTTGACGCGGTAAAACACGCGGCCTACATCCAGAAAATCCTTGGCCGTTTTGAAAACCCGTATCTGAAAGATGACGTTGAGCGTGTGGGCCGCCAGCCGCTGCGTAAATTGAGCGCAGGCGATCGCCTGATCAAACCAACACTGGGCACACTGGAGTACCAGCTACCGCATGACAACCTGGTCACCGGGATTGCCGCCGCACTGCATTACCGCAGCGAGCAAGATCCACAGGCGCAGGAACTGGCTGCCCTGCTGGCAAGCCAGGATGTCGCGACGACGCTGGCACAAATTTCCGGTCTGGATATCGACAGCGATGTGGTCAAGGCGGTAGTGAAGGCCTGGAACGCTATGGCATAATGTCGGCGCAAGCGCTCCTCACGGACGAACAATCAGGGCACAGCACTGCTGCTGTGCCCGCGCAGATGTTATTAGGCCATATGAATGATATGCAGGCACTCATGGAACAACCTCAGGCTTTTGAAAACCGGGTGCTCGAACGCCTTAATGCCGGACGATCAGTAAGAAGCTTTCTTATCGCCACTGTTGAACTGCTGGCAGAAGCGGTGAACATACTGGTGATACAGGTGTTCCGTAAGGATGATTATGCCGTCAAATACGCTGTGGAACCGCTACTACTGGGCGATGGCCCGCTGGGTGAACTGTCGGTACGCCTGAAGCTGATCTACGGCCTTGGCATGATTAACCGTAGCGAGTACGAAGACTGCGAACTGCTTATGGCATTGCGCGAAGAGTTGAATTATGACGGTAGCGAATATCGTTTCACTGATGACGAAATTCTCGGGCCATTTGGCGAGCTTCACTGCGTTAGTGGCCTGCCGCCATGTCCTGATTTCGCCGGCGATGATGTGGATCTGCGTGCTATGCAGCAGCAACGCTATCAGCAGGTAGTGCGCTCCACGATGGTCCTGTCACTGACCACGCTGATTTCACAAATCAGTCTCAAGCAAGCTTTCAAAAAGTAATCCGCCCTTTTCCCTCTTTGCTCCGCTTTCGTGTATCCTTTGCAGCAATGAATCAATTTAATGGTCAATCGTTATGAAAGAACAAGTACAGTCAGAAATCAAAGATCTCAGCGACAAGCTGGATGCGCTCAATCATAAAGAACCCGTTCTGCTGGCGTCTGGCGACAGCGAGAAACTCGGTGAATTATTGAAAGAAAAAGACAAATTAGAAGCAGAAATCGAGCGTCTGCGCGGTGTGCGTGCCGAAAACCTGAGCAAAGAAGCCCAGGCGTTACAGAAGCTACCGTTTAGCCGCCCCATCACCAAGAAAGAGCAGGCGAACATGGGCGCACTGAAGAAAAGCGTTCGTGGCATTGTGGTGGTACATCCGACGACCGCACTGGGCCGTGAAATGGGTCTGAAAGAGATGACGGGCTTCGCGAAAACTGCCTTTTAAAACCCTATCCCATTGATGAAAAAACAGGGTCCTGGCACCCTGTTTTTTTACGCTCCGATATTATCCCAATGATTTTCCCATCCCCGAAAAAAATATCACCCCGATATTAAATGTCGAAAAAAACCCATTAAATTACTCTTGCGATTCATAGGCTCGAATTAAAACATATAACAGAATTAAATATCGCAATAGGAATTTTCAATGAAGTTTGATACCGCTCAGATAATTTATTCAATATAATATACCGCAAGCGTACTATTAAGAATGCACGGAGAGACGTTTGCAAGACGTTGATAAGACGTCTCCGGTTAGGGACAACTTCAGGTATTAATCATGCGAAAGAATCACATCACCATTGTCATCCGTGACCCAAATCGCTTTTATATTAGAGGGTTAACGAATTGTCTTGCTGAAAACTTTTCCCTCCGTAACATTCACACTGATTTTACCGATTGTGCTTTTAACAGCAGGGCGAAAATGATCTTCCTGGCGGAAGAATCACTTTCCATCGCCAATATCCATTATTTAAATCGCCGGATGTCGATACGACCGCTTTGTATATTCATTATCAAAAATAGCGATAGTGCTGACGAGCAGCCCGAGGGGATAGCGCACAACATTAGCCATTACACCCCCCTCTATCGCAACCAGTCCGTTGAGAGCATGTTATCGGTGATCAATGAACAACTGGAGCAGCTCAATAGCGTGCGTAGTGCCTTTGTTCAACCGTGTTCAGTGGTTAGCCGTACGGAGACGAATCTGACAAGACGTGAAACCGAGATTCTCCGCTATCTGGCACGCGGCATCAGTAATGGTGGCGTGGCACGCTTCCTCCATATCAGCGAGAAAACCGTCAGCGCACATAAACGGAATATTATGTGCAAACTCAATATGATTCGCCCTGCTGAACTGAACTACTGGTTAATTCAGGAAGGCTGGTGTGAATCCATTCGTACTGGCGACCAATTTCATTAATCCTGGCAGGATGTGATGCAGCGCAAAAATGCGATATCCCGATACCCTATCGTGATGAATCATCATCCGTAAAGTTATTCAATTAGAGTTATTTTTATGATGGCAATTCGTAATACTTCATTGAAATTTATTATCAATATGTTCGCCGTATTGTTTATTTTCTCTCTTTCTGGCTGCCAGACAACATCGCAGAAAATGCGTGCTGCATCAGCGCAATCCGCACACACTGCAAAATACATTAAACAAAATGAGAATCTGAAAAAGTGCCAGGCTCAGCTTCAGGCGCTGAAAGTCGTCAGCCCATCAGAATACATTAGAATGCAAAATGCATTCGACAACCTGATGAACAGCGCAGCTCAATACACTGGCCTGCGAAAAAGCGTTGATGAGAATACTCAGGAAACTGTGGACTCACTTTATCACTATCGCGCAAATCAGCTTTGTGCTCACATTGCACAAACACTGATGGATAGCCTAACCAGCAAAGGTGAAGCACGTCCATGATCGGTAAATATACTATTCCCTTTGCTTTGTCAGGTGCCGCTGCCCTGGTGGTGGCATGCCTGGGTATAAGTAAATTGTACGCAGCAGAACACGAAGCGCCGGCCGTTTTGAACTTTGCTACCTCCTATCTGCAGGAGCAACAGCAGCCACCGCCCAGAGTACCTGAGCCTCCATCTTTGGCCAGGGAACCAGGAAAAACGGTCAAACCTAAGCAAAAGCCGACGTCGACAGCACCTTCCGTAGATCGCGGCCAAATGGCCGCCTTACGACGAGATATTGAGGATAAAACCCGGCAAATCGCTCAAAAAAATGGAGCAATAAACGCGCTTGAAAAGCAGATTGTTGCCCTTAAAAAAACAGCACCCGCCCCTGATACAGCCAATGAACCCCCTCATTTAATCCCTGCCGATAAGGAAGCGATGCTGGATCTGGTGAAGGATTTACGCCAGGTTTTCAGCCTCCATCCAACGCAAAACTCGCTGGTGACAAAATTAGCGCAAGCAAAAGATCAGCTTAAAGAGGTTCAGCTTGCTGAAGCCGCCCTGCGCAGCCAGCTTAAAGCGATTAACGATGGTAAGGATCGCATCGTCAGCGCGCATGAAGAGGGATTAAAACAGCAGATTGAACAGTACAACGCCAAGATAACCGAGCTGGAAGCACACCTCTCTTCCAGCCGCCAGGATATTGAGAAGATCACCGCTGAGCGCGACGGCATCGCCGCTAAAGAGCAGCAATTAGCAGCTGAAAATACCGCGGATAAACAGGCGTTTGATAAAGAAAAACAGCAGCTTCTGGACCAGATCGCCCAGGGCAGCCCGGCCGAAGCCCAGCTTGCCGCCAGCATAAAAGAGCAGCAGGCACTGCAGCAGCAAATTGAACAGCACAACGCCAAGATAACCGAGCTGGAGGCGCACCTCTCTTCCAGCCGCCAGGATATTGAGAAGATCACCGCTGAGCGCGACGGCATCGCCGCCAAAGAGCAGCAATTAGCGGCTGAAAATACCGCGGATAAACAGGCGTTTGATAAAGAAAAACAGCAGCTTCTGGACCAGATTGCCCAGGGCAGCCCCGCCGAAGGCCAGCTTGCCGACAGCGTGAAGCAACAGCAGGCGTTGCAGCAGCAGCTTTCCGAGGCACAGCAATTGAAAACGGCGCTGCAAGGCGATAAAGATAAGCTACAAGCACAGTTAACCGAGAGCCAGCTCATAGCGAAATCACTACAATCGAAGATGGACCTGGTGCAGTTACAGCAACCAGATCCTGTTGTCGCCGCTACCGGTACGGCACCCGAAGGAACGTCGCCAAAAGAAGGTCATCAGGACAACGATAAGAAACTCCCGGAACTTCAGGCCAGGTTAGAGGCAGCATTGGCCGAACTGGCTTCAGTAAAAAGCCAGAAAGTAGAGGTGAAAACCACCAGTCAACTGCCGGGTATCACGCCAGAACAGCTGAAGAAAAAAAGTGCTCGTGAAGGCTACGCTATTGGCATGTCTCTTGGCGATGAGATTTTGCAAATGCAGCAAGACAATAACAACTGGGGTACGGCAACAGAGAAAAATCTTGTGCTGGCCGGAATCGTTGATGCCTTTAAGGGGCAGGCAAAATTGTCTACTGATGTACTACGAGATACTTTATTGGAAGTCAGCAACCGGGAGAAAAACGATCAGGAAAAGTTAGTCACTCATTTAGATGAAACCACTAAGAAGTATTTAAATAATTTCACTAAAATGAAAAAAACGAAAAAATCACCGTCCGGATTTTGGTATAACATCAGTTATGCAGGTGATGCACCAATACCAAAGAATGCCACTCTTGATGTCGTCGTGAAGGAAAGCCTGACAAATGGCGTTGTCGTCACCGATATGGATTCTAGCAATACTATGCTAACTCAGCCGATAGCTGACTTCCCACCGATCTTCCGTGAAGCATTACAGAAATTAAAAAATCATGGTTCAATTACCATCGTCGTACCGCCAGAACTGGCATATAAGGATAAAGGTTATCCACCTAAAATCCCGCCAAATGCCACGATAATTTATGACCTAAGAATTGCTGATATGTATCCATGACATGCAGGAGTTCAATCATACGTTGGCGTGGGGAGAAATTGACATCTTGCACGATAATGGGATTAAAAAAAGTGCATCCACTGAGAGAGTGGATGCACCATAAAAAAAATCACACCTTGAAAGAATCTGTTTTATTCCAGTACAAGCTCTTGCTATTTTCTTTCCTGGTTGAGGTGATTACACCTTCTCTCTCGAGTTTTATTAAAATATGCCTGGCATTATAAATGCTCAATTCAGACCGATCAGCAACATCTCTTGTGCTGGCAAAGACAACGGACGAACTGGTAGAATCTTTCTCTTCAAAGAAATCATGCAGTGCAGTTATTACCTTATCAACTGATGCTCGTCTTTGAATGGTTTTAGCCATTGATTCACTCATGTTTTTGCTCCTTATGATATAACCGGCTCCTGCCGAGTAAATATGTGATAAAACTAGACCCTGTAAATTCACAACGAAGCCATGATAATACGCAACCACATTAAACAAAACTTAATATCAATTATTAAATATAGCCAAAATTAAAAACCACAAAAACGCAAATTTAAAGAATAAAAAACTAGTTTAGCCTCTTTTTGGTAAAACCATTAAATCAATCACCTGTAACAATTAATCTTAATATTGTATTAATAATAAAAAGTAAATGTCGGCACTTAGCAGAACACCACCCTGTGCTTACGGGGTAAACATTGACATCCCTGCTTAGGATTAAGATAATCAAAGAGTAAATAATGGAATATACTTAAAAAGTAAAAAATGGACTATTTTATTAATCAGATCATCCATTTTGACTCAATAAATGGATTACTTAAACTTATCGATAATGATAATTCAACCATACAACTTTCCAGGCCTGGTTCAAGACTTTTGACTGAACTCATTACGCATTGTGGTAAAACAATGACACGTGAAGAGTTACTTCGTTTAGTATGGGAAGAACATGGCCTTAGACCTTCAGGGAGTAATTTAAGCAACCATATCAGCCTGCTGAGAAAGACATTTTCACAGCTTGGAATGACTGAAAACATCATTATTACTATACCCAAGAAAGGGTTTCGCCTGGATGCAGAGACGACATTCACCAGGTCTGATCATCATTCTGATAATGAATCCATTACAAAAATGACAAACCCGAATGAGATTTCACCTTCTATTGTGTCTGAGTCTAACAAGTGTGCGTTAAAACCTAAAATTAAGAAAATGCGTTTAGTTTCAGCGATCGTCATCAGTCTTGTTTTTATTTCTCTTATCTTAATTCGTTACTCATTCAATTCAGGAAAAGCGGATTTTATCAAAATAGGAACATGTCAGATCCTGGATTTGGCAGGGGATAAAAACAAAAACAGAGTAGAAAAACTAAAGATATTAGAGTTATTGATCAATAAAAATAAGATCGACTGTAAAAAAAGCAAAAGCACCATCTACTTTAGGTTTAACAATTTCTTTCCAAAGAAAGAGTACGAACAGAGCGCTATTTTTCTTGCTCAGTGTCATCAGAACAGAAAAAACAGGCTCACATACTGTGAGAGTTACCTTTCAGCCACTATAAAAAAACCATGAGAAATATTATTTTAACCAGCGGAGCTATCATTGTTTTAATGGTCATTTACTTCATCAGTTTCTCCTGGAAAAAGGCTGATCTAGATAAACCCCAACTGAGTATTTCATGCAAAGGGAACGTGAATTTTGATCTTGTCAGACCCACTTCCACGGTTGCGATGAAGGGGAGTATCAGCCTGACCACGTTGGGTGAAAAGCGGCTAGCCTTGGAGTTTTCGGGCCACTTGCTCACTGAACAAGGCCACTTTACCCTCAGCAGAACGCTGATGATGGACTACCTCTATCATCCGGAAAACCACATTCTGGAGCTGAACTATGCGAGCAGCCATGTCAGAGATATTGATACCGCGCCGGAGGATGTTTTCTTTCATGCCATCCTGCAAAGCCACTTGTCCATTGTGAAACTGTCCCAGTTCAGTGATAACGCACTGCTGATCTCAGATACCAACACCCCGCTGTATGTCTGTATTGCACAGTAAGAAGGCATAAAAAAGGCTTACCCACTCACGCAGATAAGCCGTTAATTTTATTCAACAACGAAGAGAATTACTTCTTCGCGTATTTCGCTTCCAGGGTAGCGAACCACGGTGCCACGAAATCGGTTGATGTGCCCCAGCCTGGGATGATTTTATTCAGGTTAGCCACATTGACCGCTCCGGTCTGGGTAGCCAGCTGTTGCTGAGAGATCGCTGATGCCGTGAACTGATACGTTGCCGGCGTAGTTTCACCGCCAATCTTGTTCGCCACCAGGCGCATATTCGTTGCACCAATCAGCTTGCTGTCGACAGCCACTGTCTGTTTCCATGGGCTGTTCTTCTCATGCATCAGTTGCAGATCCTGGTTCGACACATCGATGCTGTACAGCTTGATCTCGGTGCGACCATTTTCCTGCAAGGCTTTATACGCCCCCTGGGCAAAGGCATCCCACGAGCCCCAAATCGCGTCAATCTTACCCTTAGGGTACTTCGCCAGGATGGCACCAATCTTGTTGGCCGTATCCCCCTGCACATCGGAAGACACCGCACCAATGGACTCCAGCTGATGAATGCCCGGGTTGGCTTTCAGCACTTTCTCATAAACAACCTGACGACGTTCCATTGCCGGGAAACCTGCGACCCAAAGCTTGACGATGTTAGCTTTCCCGTTGGTATCTTTTACCAGCTGATCGAGGGAGAGCTGTGCCAGAGAGGCATCGTCCTGCGCAGTCACGGTTACGCCATCGATCGGCTGGTTAACTGGGGTATCAAACACAGAGACTTTGATTCCAGCATCGGTGATGCGTTTAACCAGCGCGGTAGAGTACGGATCTTTGCCGTGAGACAGGATAATCCCGTCATATTTCTGGCTGATAGCCTGATTCACAAAGTCCTGGAAGCGCGCGTCGTCACCGTTGCTGAGGAAGGTGCTGACTTTAAAGCCCAGCTTACGGCCTTCCTGAATGGCACCGGCAACAAACTGGGTGGTGTTATCGTCAGATCCGAGGTTGCGGATCACCGCAATACGCACCGGCCCTTCGTGGTTGGCGATGGCCGCCGGAACGGGGGTATCTGCAGCGATGGCAGGCAATGCAGTCAGCAGGCTCAGAGCCAGCAGCGATGTCGTGATTTTTTTCATTATTATTTTACCCTGTCTGAAAAGATTACGCCTGACGGCGCTGTACGTAGGTAATGGCCAGCGCAACCGCCAGCACCAGGCCTTTAATGATGTCCATCGCGTAATAAGGCACGGACAGCATCACCAGACCATTTTGTAATACACCGAGGATCACTGCGCCGAGCAGCGTACCCAGCGCGTTGGGTTTTCCAGCACCCGCCAGCGACAGACCAATCCAGGCCGCTGCCACCGCATCCATCAGATACCCGCCACCGGCGTTCACCTGCGAGGAACCAATACGCGAAGCCAGCAAAATACCGCCAAGCCCCGCCAGCAATGCCGAAATAACATAGGCCAGCACGCGATAGCGCGTGGTACGGATACCCGACAACCTGGCGGCTTCCGGGTTACCGCCAATGGCGTACATACGGCGACCATGTTTAGTCAACGACAGCAGCAGTTGTGCCACCACCGTCACCGCCAGCATCACAATCACAATAATCGGCACCTGGCCCAGCAATGAGAACACTGCCGGGATCGTGCCTTCGGCCATATCGCCGCTTGGCAGCACCATGTTCTCGGTAATCGAACCACCGAAACTGTAGGTCATCGCCACACCCTGCACCACAAACAGGCTGGCAAGCGTGGCCAGCATGTCAGGGATTTTCAGCACCACGATCATAAAAGCATTAAACAGACCGACCAGGGTACAGAGCAGTAGCGTCAGGGCAATCGCCTGCGTCGGGCCGAATCCGTACCAGACAAACAGGGAGATCACCAGCGAGTTCGCCAACGAAGCGGTCGACCCCACGGACAGATCGAAACCGCCGATAGTCAGCGAAATCGATACGCCAATGGCAATCACCGTAACAATAGCAATTGAACGCAGGATATTGATGATATTGGTCGGTTCCAGGAAGCTGTCTGAGGCCAGACCAAAGCCCGCGATCAGCGCCACTACTGTCAGCAACATTCCCCACTTATAGAGAAAATCAAATAGCTGGTGCCGGACGGACGGTGCCGCCTTCAGGGAAATTTCTTTGCTGCTCACGCAGGCGTTCCTCCGGTGGAATAAAGTAAAAGTGTTTCTTCATCGGCGTCATTTGCCGCCATTTCCGCCACAATGCGCCCGTCCCACAGTACGCAGATGCGGTCGCACAGGCCAACCAGTTCCGAAAATTCGCCCGAGGCGTAAATCACCCCTTTTCCCTGGCGGGCCAGCCCGTCGATCAGCTCGAACAGGTCGGTTTTGGCCTTAATATCCACGCCTTTGGTCGGTTCATCAAAAATCAGTACATCAGCGTTATTGCGCAGCCATTTTCCAATGGCCACCTTTTGCTGATTTCCCCCGGACAAGCGACGCAGCGTCTGCTTTGGCCCGGTGGTGCGGATGCCCAGTTTGCCGATGACGTCTTCTGCCCAGCGCCATGCCTGGCGGTGACCAAACAGGCTCCAGCGTGAAAAGCTATTATCCGCCGTCACACTGAGGTTCATCACTACCGATTCTTCAATAAAGATGCCCTCTTTGCGGCGTTCTTCCGGGATCAGCGCCATGCGGTTATCTACCGCTGCATGTGGGGACGAGGGTTTCCACGGCTTACCGTGCAGTTCGCCATGCTGAACCCGGCTTTTACTGGCACCAAACAGCGCCTTACAAAGCTCCGTTTTTCCTGCGCCAGCCAGCCCGGCAATACCGAGGATCTCGCCTTTTTTCAGCGTCAGGCTGATATCTTTTAACAGGTGTTCATCATGCAACCCGGTAATGTGCAGCAGGGTTTCCTCACTGAACGGCGGACGCGATGGCGGATAAATATCATTGAGCTGATGACCCAGCATCTTCTCAACAATTTGCTCACCACTTAATCCCTGCATCGGGCCGCTTTCAATCAGTTCACCGTCACGCAGAACCGTCAGTCGATCGCAGATGGCATTCAGTTCGTGAATACGGTGGGAGATAAACACTACGCCAATACCCTGGCTTTGCAGCTGGCGAACCACGGCGAACAGCTTTTCACTTTCGTTTTGGTCGAGAGGGGCGGTTGGCTCATCCAGCACCAGAAAACGGCAGTGATGTGACAGCGCACGTGCCAGCAGGATCTGCTGTTTTTCCGCCAGCGTGCACTGTTCCACCTGGCGCTTCACGTCAATCTGCACATCTAACCGCGCCAGCAGTGCCCGCGCCTGACGGCGCATCTCGCCCCAGCGATAAAGCTGGCCACCTTCAGCCAGACGGTCGAGCATGATGTTTTCCGCCACACTCAGGCCGGCGACCAATGCCACATCCACTTCCTGTTGGACCAGGTGGATACCCAGCTGTTTTGCATCACGTGGAGAACGGATAGAGACGGGCTGACCATCCAGCAAAATCTCACCACTGTAGTGATCGTATGCGCCCGAGAGCACCGCCATCAGCGTAGATTTTCCGGCACCGTTGGCTCCGGTCAGCGCATGAATGGAGTGCCCTTCCAGAGTGATGTCGACGGATTTAAGCGCCGAAAAACCGCCAAAAGCGATGGAGATCTGGCGCATTTCAAGGCGATTTATCGCGGTCATGGGCGTGTTTTCTCAAGCTCAATAAATTAAGGGGTGCGCCGCATTTTTTAATGGATTGTCACGGCAGGCAACGATTGAAAGGGCATAAGCTAACACAAAATGTTATTAGCCATCCAGATGTCCAGACACTACAGGGGTAAGCGCTGGCATGGCGCTGATAACCAGTGGAAAAACGGGGAATATTTACCAGATGCATTGTTGTTATGCTGCACCAAAGTGGACGCGGCCAGAAGTCAGAGATAAAAAAACCGGCGAACAGGTCGCCGGTTAGGATCATCGATAACTGAGGAGATTAAGCCGCTTTGAAGTTCTCTGCTGCTACGTCCCAGTTAACCACGTCCCAGAACGCCTTGATGTAGTCAGGACGTTTGTTCTGATATTTCAGGTAGTAGGCGTGTTCCCACACATCCAGACCGATGATCGGCGTACCGGATGCGCCAGAAATGGCTTCGCCCATCAGAGGACTGTCCTGGTTAGCCGTAGAAACGACGGCCAGCTTGTCGCCTTTTTTGACCAGCCACGCCCAGCCAGAACCGAAACGGGTGGTTGCCGCTTTTTCGAATTCTGCTTTGAACGCGTCAACGCTGCCGAAATCTTTCTCGATGGCTGCTTTCAGGTCGCCGCCCAGAGAGGTGCCGGTTTTCAGACCTTTCCAGAAGAAGCTGTGGTTAGCGTGGCCGCCAGCGTTGTTACGCAGTGGGCCTTTTTTGTCCGCAGGCAGTTGATCCAGTTTAGCAATCAGCTCTTCAACGGGCAGATTAGCAAACTCAGTCCCTTCCAGCGCGGCATTCGCGTTGTTCACATAAGCCTGGTGATGCTTAGTGTGGTGAATTTCCATGGTCTGCTTGTCAAAATGCGGTTCCAGTGCGTCATACGCATAAGGCAGGGATGGCAGTGAATAACTCATGTTCATCGTCTCCATTCAGATTATGGGCGGCGCTCGCTGTTCAGCACCGCGTAAGCAGTCGGATCATTATAGTTAAATAAATGATCGGGAAAAGGGATATCAATGCCCCGATGTTGATAAGGGTATAGATGACAGCAGGCGGGACAGCGTGGTTATATCTTTTACCTGTCGTGTTACAACCAAATGATCTAAGCGATTGTTTCGTCAGCCAGGGCGAGGCATGCCTCGCCCCTACGGGCAACATAGCGGGGTCCGGCGTGCCACAACCCTACGCCGATCCCGGTTACCCCGTAGAGCCCGACCCGTTCACCCGGCAACCCCCGCAGGAGTCAGGCAGACCCGACCCGTTCACCCGGCAACCCCCGCAGGAGTCAGGCAGACCCGACCCGTTCACCCGGCAACCCCCGTAGGGGTCGGGCAGACCCGACCCGTTCACCCGGCAACCCCCGTAGGGGTCGGGCATGCCCGACCCGGGGTTAACGCCCCAGTGCCGCCAGTGATTTATCCAGCGCACCTACCAGCCAGTCGATATCGCTTTCCTGGAACGCCAACGGCGGGCGTAATTTCAGAACGTTCCCATACGGTCCTGCCACTGAAGTGAGCACGTGGTTCTCACGCAACATCTCGGTGAAATCCAACGCCAACTGTTTATCCGGCGTTTTGCTGGCTTTGTCTTTCACCAGCTCAAAGCCGATAAACAGACCCGCACCGCGCACATCTCCCACGCACTCATACTTATCCTTCAACGTGGAGAGTTCCGCCAGCAGTTTCGCCCCCACCACGCGACTGTGCTCCTGCAATCCTTCTTCTTTGATCACTTTCAGCACTGCCTGCGCCGCGGCCATCGCCACCGGGTTGCCACCAAAGGTATTGAAATAAGGTATCTCATCGCTGAACGCGGCCAGCACATCGCTTTTCGCCAACAGGCCAGACACCGGGATCCCATTACCCATCGGCTTGCCGGTGGTGATCACATCGGGCACCACATCGTGACGGGCAAAGCCCCAGAATGCCTCACCGGTACGGGCAAAACCGGGCTGCACTTCATCAGCAATAAAGATGCCGCCGTTTTTGTGCACCACGTCTATCGCCTGCTTCAGGAAGCCTTTTGGCCCCGGCAGCACGCCGTCGGAAGAGAAGATGGAATCCGCGAGGAAACCGGCAAATTTAATGCCGTGCGCCGCCATATCATCGATCTGTTTTTGAATTTCGCCGGCAAACCAGGCACCGAGGTCCGGGGCATCCACACGGTAGCGATCCGGCGGCAGCACCAGACGGGTCGTTGCGGCCAGCGGCTGACCGCTGCCGAGCGCCGGAGAAACACCGGAAGTGAGGTCGCTGGTTCCATGATAAGACTCCTGAGTGACGATAATCCCGGTGCCGCCGCTGTAAGCACGCGCCACGCGAATCGCCAGGTCATTGGCCTCGGAGCCAGTGCACATATACATGGCGCGGTCGATTTCCACAGGTGCCGTCGCCAGCAGCTGCTCGGAGTAGTCCAGGATGGCTTCATGCAGATAACGAGTGTGGGTGTTCAGCTGGTTCATCTGCTGATACACCGCATCAATCACCGCCGGGTGACAATGGCCGATGCTGGCGACGTTGTTGTACACATCCAGGTATTTATCCCCGGCGGCATCCCACAGATACTGCCCTTTCCCGCGGACCAGATGCACCGGCTTACGGTAAAACAGGCGGTAAGACTCACCCAGCACCTTGCTGCGCTTGTCGGTCAGCTTACGCACATCCGCATCCAGGCCGTCGGCATGCTCGGCGCGGAAACTGTTGGTATCCATGATGGTTGAACGTGTGGCCATAATCACTCCCGTTGCAAAATTGAGATTTGCCTGGTGACAGGCAGTCAGCAGTGTCTGACCTTTATCATGGCAACTTTTACGTCAAATGCAACAAAATACACAAATGCAATAAAATACACATGCAGAGCGCAGCATTGTCGGTTAGGCTATGTCGGTGAGTTATCGTCAGGAAATCAGACCTATGCTGCAGGAAACACGCTTACATCGCATCCGGGCGCTACTGAACACCCTCAACCAGGTGAGTACCGAACGGATCATTAAAGAGCTGGGGGTTTCGCGTGAAACTGCCCGCCGGGACATTATTGAACTGGAAGCGCAGGGGCTGGCGAAACGGGTCCACGGCGGCCTGGTGGCGCTGAATGCCACACCGGAACCACCGCTGACAGTACGCAGTTCCGTGATGGCGAAAGAGAAACGCGCTATCGCACGCGCGGCCGCACAGCTGTTGCAACCCGGTCAGACCGTGTTTCTGGATGCCGGAAGCACCACGACCATGCTGGCCGAAGAGTTGCGCTCAATGTCCGGGCTGACCATTATCACCAACAGCCTGAACGCAGCTCTCAAACTCTGTGCCGCAGAAGAACAGGAAACGCTGAACAATCAGGTGATCCTGCTGGGTGGCAATATGCTGGCCGGGGCGCAGGAGACGCGCGGGGAACTGACCGTGGGTGAGATCTATCGCTTCCGCGCTGACGTGGCGGTGCTCTCGCCGGTCGGGCTGGACGCCAAACACGGTGCCAGTAGTTTTCAGCCACACGAAGCGGCCATTGCACGCGCCATGGCGCGGCAAGCCGGGCGGCTGATTTTGCTGGCCGATCACAGCAAACTTGGCCTGAACAGCCGCATGAATTATGCCAGCATTGAGCAGGTCAGCGCGCTGGTCACCGACAGCAGCGCGGCCACCCTGCCTGCGTTCTCCGCCTTACAGCAGGTGCTGCCGCAGGTGGTTCTGGCTTAAATTAGCCGCTGCGGATGCGTATAGACCGTTGCCCGCCCCGGTTTACTGAAGCCCACCAGCGTCAGATTACAGCGCTGCGCCACCTCCACCGCCAGCTGCGTCGCGGCTGAGACGGCAAACAGGATCTCCACGCCGCACATCGCGGATTTCTGCACCATTTCATAGCTGGCGCGGCTGGACACCAGCACCGCGCCCGCAGCCGGAGGCACTTTACTGCGCATCCCCAGCAGTTTATCCAGTGCCACATGACGGCCGACATCTTCACAGCCGAGGCTCAGTTCTCCCGTGGGTGTCACCCAAGCCGCAGCGTGGGTACAACCCGTCAGCTGGCCGACCGGTTGAAAATCCTTTAGCTGACGCAGTGCATGATCAAGGTATTGAAAATCAAAATTTTGCGTAAACGGCAGCGGCTGTACTGGCTTGCCGATCTCGGCCAGTTGCTCCACGCCGCAGACACCACAACCGGTGCGCCCGGCCATCGCCCGTCGCTGCTCTTTTAAGGCAGCAAAGCGGCGGCTGGACAGTTCAACCTGCACTTCAATCCCCTGACAAACCGGCACGACGTCAATACCAAAAATATCGGCCGGGGAGGCAATAATGCCCTCTGACAGGGAAAAACCAACGGCAAATGCCGCGAGATCTTTCGGCGTCGCCATCATCACCACATGCGAGATGCCGTTGTAGACCAGCGCAACGGGCACCTCTTCTGCCAGCCAGTCCGGCTGCGCCTGCTGTAGCGCATCGCGCTGCCAGACCGAAATCTGACGTATGCCTGAGTCTGGTGGCAAACATCCCTCTTTTTTGTGCTGTTCTTCGCTCACTGAAATCCACTCCGCTCATAAACCACAACAATATTGTGGTATTATTTCACACTGTACACGCTAAAAAACCACCTGCGCTTATTGTGAACCACTCACCCGGGTGCAGCAAAATTAATGACCAATGTCGAACCAGGAATGACGCCATGAAAGTCAGCAGAAGACGATTTTTTAAAATTTGTGCGGGAGGAATGGCAGGCACGACTGCCGCCGTCCTCGGCTTTACGCCGACCGCCGCGCTGGCAGAAAGCCGCCAGTACAAATTGTTGCGTTCCCGTGAAACCCGTAATACCTGTACCTACTGCTCGGTGGGCTGTGGCCTGCTGATGTACAGCATGGGTGACGGTGCGAAAAACGTGAAAGAGCGTATTTTCCATATAGAAGGTGACCCGGACCATCCGGTCAGTCGTGGTGCGTTGTGCCCGAAAGGTGCCGGATTACTCGACTTTATTCAGAGTGAAAGCCGCCTGCAATACCCGGAATATCGCGCTGCCGGTTCCGATAAATGGCAGCGTATCAGCTGGGATGATGCCTTTAGCCGTATCGCCAGGCTGATGAAAGATGACCGCGATGCCAATTTCATCACCCGCAATAAAGACGGCGTCACCGTCAACCGCTGGCTCAGTACTGGCATGCTGTGCGCCTCGGCCTCCAGCAATGAAACCGGTTATTTAACCCAGAAAATGACCCGTTCGCTCGGCATGCTTGCCGTCGACAACCAGGCGCGCGTGTGACACGGACCTACGGTAGCAAGTCTTGCTCCAACGTTCGGTCGCGGTGCGATGACCAATCACTGGGTCGACATCCGCAATGCGAATCTGATTATTGTTATGGGTGGCAATGCCGCTGAAGCGCATCCGGTAGGATTCCGCTGGGCGATGGAAGCCAAAATCCATAACAACGCCAAACTGATCGTTATCGATCCGCGCTTTACGCGTACGGCATCGGTGGCTGATTTCTATACGCCTATTCGTTCCGGCACCGACATTACCTTCCTGTCGGGGGTGCTGCACTATCTGATCGAACACGATACCATCCAACATCAATATGTTGCGGCGTACACCAACGCCAGCCTCATCGTGCGCGATGATTTCAGCTTCGACGACGGCCTGTTCAGCGGCTATGACCCGGAAACCCGCAGCTATGACAAAACCAGCTGGCACTATGCGCTGGATGAGCAGGGCTTTGCGCAGCGTGATACAACGCTGACCCATCCGCGCTGCGTCTGGAACCTGCTGAAAACCCACGTCAGCCGCTATACACCGAAAGTAGTGGAAAACATATGCGGTACTCCGCAGAAAGACTTCCTGCACATTTGTGAACTACTGGCCGCCACCAGCGCGGCGGACCGCACCGCCACGTTCCTGTATGCACTGGGCTGGACGCAGCACTCCGTCGGTGCACAAAACATCCGCACGATGGCGATGATCCAGCTGCTGCTGGGCAACATGGGAATGGCAGGCGGCGGCATTAACGCCCTACGCGGCCACTCCAATATTCAGGGACTGACCGATCTCGGCCTGCTTTCCCAGAGCCTGCCCGGCTATATGACGCTGCCTTCAGACAAACAGCCCGATCTGGATCATTACCTTGCCGCCAACACGCCAAAAGCGCTGCTGCCCGGCCAGGTCAACTACTGGAGCAACTATCCGAAGTTCTTTATCAGCATGATGAAAGCGTTCTACGGCGATAAGGCCCAGCAAGAAAATCAGTGGGGGTTTGACTGGCTGCCCAAGTGGGATAAGGGCTACGACGTGTTGCAGTATTTCGAGATGATGCATCGCGGCGAGGTTAACGGCTATATCTGTCAGGGCTTTAACCCGCTGGCGTCCTTCCCGCATAAACAGAAGGTGGCATCGTCACTGGCAAAACTGAAGTTCCTCGTGACCATCGATCCGCTCACCACCGAAACCGCCAGCTTCTGGGAAAATCACGGCGAGTTTAACCACACCGATCCCGCGGAGATTGGCACGGAAGTGTTCCGCCTGCCGTCCACCTGCTTTGCCGAAGAGAACGGGTCGATTGTGAACTCGGCGCGCTGGTTACAGTGGCACTGGAAAGGGGCAGACGGGCCGGGAGAAGCGCGCAACGACGGTGAGATCCTCGCGGGAATCTATCTACGCCTGCGCCAGCTTTACGCAGAAGAAGGGGGCGCGCTGCCTGAGGCCGTCCTCAACATGAGCTGGGACTATCAGACCCCTGATTCCCCGGCGTCGGAGGAAGTGGCGCAGGAAAGCAATGGCCGTGCACTGAACGACCTGCTGGACGACAAAGGCAATGTGCTGGTGAAAAAAGGTCAGCAGCTTAGTAGCTTTGCCCAGCTACGCAGCGACGGAAGTACCGCCAGCGGCTGTTGGATCTTCGCCGGAAGCTGGACGCCGGAAGGTAACCAGATGGCACGCCGCGATAACAGTGACCCTTCCGGGTTGGGCAATACCCCTGCCTGGAGCTGGGCATGGCCGCTTAATCGCCGCATCCTTTACAACCGTGCATCTGCCGATCCGCAGGGCAAACCCTGGGACCCGAAACGCCAGCTGCTGCACTGGGACGCCGCTAAATGGGTCGGGCAGGACATTGCCGATTACAGCACTGCACCACCGGGCAGCGATACCGGGCCATTTATCATGCAGCCGGAGGGAATGGGACGACTGTTTGCGCTGGATAAAATGGCGGAAGGGCCGTTCCCGGAGCACTACGAGCCGTTTGAAACACCGATTGGCACCAACCCGCTGCATCCGGCGGTCGTCTCCAACCCGGCGGCCCGCGTGTTCCCGGGCGATCTCAACAATATGGGCAAGGCCATGCAGTTCCCGTATGTCGGCACCACCTACCGTCTCACCGAGCATTTCCATTACTGGACGAAACATGCGCGGCTTAACGCCATAGCGCAGCCGGAGCAATTTATCGAAATCGGCGAAACGCTGGCAGGCAAGCTGGGCATACGGCACGGAGATCGGGTCAAAGTCAGTTCGCAGCGCGGCTACCTCAAAGCCAAAGCGGTGGTCACCAAACGCCTGCGCACCCTGACCATTGACGGTAAACAGGTCGATACCATCGGTATTCCGATTCACTGGGGCTTTTTGGGCGTGGCAAAGAAAGGCTTCCTCGCCAATACCCTGACGCCGTTTGTCGGTGATGCCAATACGCAAACGCCAGAGTTCAAGGCGTTCCTGGTCAATGTGGAGAAGGTGTAAACGATGGCTTATCAATCACAGGATATCATTCGCCGTTCGGCAACGAACGACCTGACGCCTCCCCCGCAGGCGCGTGACCACCAGCAGGAGGTGGCCAAGCTGATTGACGTCACCACCTGCATTGGCTGCAAAGCCTGCCAGGTGGCCTGTTCCGAATGGAACGACCTGCGCGATGAGGTCGGCAGTAACGTCGGGGTGTATGACAACCCCGCCGATCTGAGCGCCCAATCCTGGACGGTGATGCGTTTTTCCGAAGTGGAGGAGAACGGTCGGCTGGAGTGGCTGATCCGTAAAGATGGATGCATGCACTGCGCGGACCCGGGCTGCCTGAAAGCCTGTCCGTCGGAAGGGGCAATCATTCAGTACTCTAACGGCATCGTCGACTTCCAGTCTGAGCAGTGCATCGGTTGCGGTTACTGCATTGCTGGCTGCCCGTTCAACGTGCCGCGCATCAACCCGCAGGATAATCGGGCGTATAAATGTACGCTGTGCGTCGACCGGGTCAACGTGGGCCAGGAACCGGCCTGCGTGAAAACCTGTCCCACTGGCGCCATTCACTTCGGCAGTAAAGAGGCGATGAAAACACTGGCGGCAGAACGCGTTAGCGAACTCAACACGCGCGGTTTTGCCAACGCCGGTCTGTACGATCCGGCGGGCGTCGGCGGCACCCATGTGATGTATGTGCTGCATCATGCGGATAGGCCCACGCTCTATCACGGGTTACCGCAGGCTCCGGCTATCAGCCCGGCGGTCACCTTCTGGAAAGGCGTGTGGAAACCGCTGGCCGCACTGGGCTTTGCCGCCACGTTTGCGGCAGCCGTGTTTCACTATGTCGGGGTGGGACCAAACCGGGCCGAAGAAGAGGATGAGGAGGAAAATCCATGAAACCACGTCAGCGTATTCAGCGCTACAGCGCACCAGAACGGCTTAATCACTGGTTGATGGCATTCTGTTTTCTTCTCGCGGCAGTGAGCGGATTAGGTTTTTTCTTTCCCTCCTTTAACTGGCTGATGAACATCTTCGGCACGCCGCAACTGGCGCGCATCCTGCATCCCTTTGTGGGCACCGTGATGTTTATCACCTTCCTGCGGATGTTTTTCCGTTACTGGCGGCACAACCTGTTCGACAGGCAGGACATGATTTGGATGAAAAACATCCATAAAATTGTGCAAAACAAGGAAGTGGGCGATACCGGGCGCTATAATTTCGGACAGAAGTGCGTATTCTGGGCTGCTATCGTCAGCTTAATACTGCTGCTTGCCAGCGGCATTGTTATCTGGCGGCCTTACTTTGCCCCTGCTTTCAGTATTCCGCTGATCCGTGCCGCACTGGTGGTGCATTCTGTTGCGGCGGTGGTGCTGATTGCGGTGATTATGGTGCATGTCTATGCCGCCCTGTGGGTAAAAGGCACGATAACCGCGATGGTCGAAGGCTGGGTCACCACCCGCTGGGCCAAAAAACACCACCCGCGCTGGTATCGTAGCGAGCAAGAGCAGCAACACCGGCAAAAACAACAGGAAAAAGGCCCCTGATGACCATTCGCATTATCCCGCAGGACTCGCTGGAGAAAAGCGATCTGATGACGGCGGAGACCATTCCGCCGCTCCTTTTCCCCCGGCTAAAGCAACTCTACAGCCGCCGAGCTGCGCGTTTGCGCCAGCTGGCGGAGAAAAATCCGCTAGGTGACTACCTGCGCTTTGCGGCGGTGATCGCCACCGCACAGGAGATCGTTCTGTATGACCATCCGCTACAGATGGATCTACGAGGGCGCCTGGAAGAGAGCGCACGTCTGGGTAAACCGCCGCTGGATATCAGCACCCTGCCGCGCGACGCGCACTGGCAACGACTGTTGCATTCGTTGATCGCCGAGCTGAAGCCGGAGATGACCGGCCAGGCACTCTCCGTGCTGGAAAACCTGGAGAAGGCCTCCGTCTCCGAACTGGAAGCCATGGCCAGTGCGCTGTTCGCCAACGAGTTCGCCCAGGTCAGCAGCGATAAATCCCCGTTTATCTGGGCTGCGCTGTCATTGTACTGGGCACAGATGGCGGCACTGATCCCAGGAAAAGCACGGGCAGAAGCGGGTGAACAACGTCAGTTTTGCCCGGTCTGCGCCAGCGTGCCGGTTTCCAGCGTGATTCATATGGGCAGCCCCCAGGACGGCCTGCGTTACCTGCACTGCAATCTGTGTGAAAGCGAGTGGTATGTCATGCGCGCCAAATGCATTAACTGCGAACAAACGGGCGATCTGCATTACTGGTCGCTGGACAGTGAAACGTCAGCGATTAAAGCCGAAAGCTGCGGCGACTGCGGCACCTACCTGAAGATGCTGTATCAGGATAAAGACCCGGCGGTTGAGCCGGTCGCAGACGATCTGGCGTCGCTGATCCTCGATGCACGTATGGAGCAGGAGGGCTTTGCCCGCAGCAGTCTGAACCCCTTTTTATTCCCCGGAGAGTAGGCAATGAAGCTGATCGGCAATTACACCAGTCCGTATGTGCGCAAAATCTCCGTGATGCTGCTGGAAAAGGGCATCACCTTTGAGTTCGTCAATGAGTCTCCGTGGCACGAAGGCAGCCATGTCAAAGACTATACTCCGCTGGGGAAAGTCCCGGCGCTGGTCAGTGATGATGATGACGTGTGGTACAACTCGTCGATTATCGCCGCTTACCTGGAACTGCTGCATCTCGACCCGGCCTTTTTGCCCGTCGATCCGCGCGCCCAGCTTGCGGTCCGCCAGCTGGAAGCGCTCGCCGATGGCGTCTGTGATGCCGCGCTGTTGATCGTGCGCGAACAGCAGAAAGATCCGGACCAGCAATCCACCAGCGAAATGCTGCGCCAGCGCGATAAAATTCAGCGCGGGCTGGATGCGCTGGAAGCGGCCGCAGTGGAAGGTAAATGGCTGAACGGTTCACAGATCTCGCTGGCCGATATCGCTACCGCCTGTACGCTCGGTTATCTGAATTTCCGCCGCGTGGCACCGGGATGGAATGTGAACCGACCTTCGCTGGTCAAGCTTGCCACTACCCTGTTTCAGCGCGACAGCTTTGCCCGTACGGAGCCGCCAGCAACCTGAGCCTGCCGATGAAAATATTGTTCAGCCAGCTTCCCTCTATTGACAGCCTGTTACGTCAGGCTGAATTTCAGGTGCTCAGCGATCGCTGGGGACACCGCCAGCTGGTCACCCTGCTGCGTGAGTTACAGCAGCAGGCCCGCCAGCATATTCAGCAACACCAGCAGCTTCCTGACTGGTGCCACAACTGGGCACAACACGCCAGCCAGCGGCTGGAGCAAACAGGCAGCAGCGGGCTGCAATCGGTGCTGAATCTCAGCGGTACGCTGTTGCATACCAATCTCGGGCGAGCGTTGCTGTCCGAGCCGGCCGTTGACGCGGTGACCCGCGTAATGCGCTCGGCGGTAACGCTGGAGTACGCGCTGGATGATGCCGGACGCGGCCACCGCGATCGCGCGCTGGCCGACCTGCTCTGCCAGCTAACAGGGGCAGAAGACGCCTGCATTGTGAATAACAATGCCGCAGCCGTACTGCTGATGCTGGCAGCCCTGGCACCGGGTCAGGACGTGGTGGTATCACGCGGTGAACTGGTCGAAATTGGCGGCGCGTTCCGCATTCCCGATGTGATGACTCAGGCAGGTTGCCGGCTGCGCGAAGTCGGCACCACCAACCGCACCCATCTGAAGGATTATCGCGAAGCGGTGAACAGCGATACCGCGCTGCTGATGAAGGTGCATACCAGCAACTATCAGGTGCAGGGCTTTACCAAAGCGGTCAGTGAGGTCGAACTGGTGGCGCTGGGCAACGAATACAATCTGCCGGTCATCAGCGATCTCGGCAGTGGTTCGCTGATTGACCTGACACAGTATGGGCTGCCGCCGGAACCGATGCCGCAGCAGATGATTGCCGCAGGCGTCAGTCTGATCAGTTTCTCCGGCGATAAGCTGCTCGGCGGCCCACAGGCAGGCATTATCATCGGCAAAAAAGCGCTGATTGCCCGTCTGCAACAGCACCCGCTGAAGCGCGCACTGCGGGTAGACAAAATGACCCTGGCAGCGCTGGAAGCCACATTACAGCTCTATCTGCACACGGAGAAACTGGCACAGCAGCTGCCAACGCTGCGGCTGCTGACCCGCACACAGTCCGAGATCGCCCATCAGGCGCAGCGGCTTTTACCTGTACTTCAGACCGCACTGACGGGGCTGTTCCTCGTAGAAATAGCTGACTGCCTGTCACAAATTGGCAGCGGTTCGCTGCCGGTTGAACGGCTGCCGTCCGTGGCGCTGACGCTCACTCCGACGAACGGCAGCGGCAGCACACTGCAGGCACTGGCAGACAGGCTCCGCACCGGTGACGTCCCCATCATCGGGCGTATTCACAGCGGTCGTCTGTGGTTCGATCTTCGAACACTGGAAGATGACGCGCTCTTTATCAGGATGATGACGTCATGATTATTGCCACGGCTGGCCATGTTGATCATGGAAAAACATCACTGCTTCAAGCCATTACAGGTGTGAATGCCGATCGCCTGCCGGAAGAAAAATCCCGCGGCATGAGCATCGATCTAGGCTACGCATACTGGCCTCAGCCCGACGGGCAGACAATCGGCTTTATTGACGTTCCCGGCCATGAAAAATTCCTCAGTAATATGTTGAGTGGTATCGGCGGTATCGATCACGCTCTGCTGGTCGTCGCCGCCGATGATGGCATCATGCCGCAAACCCGTGAACATCTGGCGATCCTGCAACTGAGTGGCCAGCCTGCGCTGACCGTCGCCGTGACCAAAAGCGACAGCGTGGAACCCGCACAGCGTAAGGCCGTCGATCAGCAGATCCGCCAGCTAACCCGGCAACTTGGCTGGGAAAGCGTCGCCCTGTTTACCACCAGCACAGTCAACGGGGAGGGCATTGCTGAACTGAGCCACCATCTGCGCCAGCTGCCCGAACGCCCTCTGTGGCAGGATCAGGCCTTCCGTCTGGCGATTGACCGGGTGTTTAACGTTAAAGGGGCAGGCGTGGTGGTAACGGGCACTGCGTTGTCCGGTGACGTGCGCATCGGTGATTCCCTGTGGCTGACCGGCATGAATAAACGGGTGCGGGTGCGCAATCTGCATGCCCAGAATCAACCCGTGGAACAGGCCCACGCAGGGCAACGCATCGCGCTGAATCTCAGCGGTGGGGTGGAAAAAGCGGAAGTCAGTCGCGGCGACTGGCTGCTGACCACCGCTCCCGAACGGCCCTGCGGGCGGGCGATCGTCAGCCTTCAATCCCATCAACCGCTGCATCAGGGTCAGTCACTGCATATTCATCATGCAGCCAGCCATACCACTGGCCGCATCTCGCTTCTGGACGATCGTTTTGCCGAGTTGCTGTTTGACAACCCGCTGTGGCTGGCCGGTGATGACCGGTTAATCCTGCGGGATATCAGTGCGCGCCAGACGCTGGCCGGGGCGAGAATCGTGCTGCTGGCCCCGCCGAAGCGAGGAAAACGCCAGCCCGCGTTCCTCGACTGGCTGCATCAGCTGGAAAAAGCCACCAGTCTTGAACAACGGCTGGAACGGCTGTTACAGCCCCATCCCTGGCGCATGGATGCACTCCACTGGTTTTTTCAGCGTAACGGAGAGGCCATCACTGCCTCACTCAATAGCGCGACGTTTATGCAGGCCGCCGATTATCTGCTGCTGAGGCAAACCCAGCGAGAGTGGCAGTCAGAGCTGCTCAGCGTGCTAAAAAATTATCATCAGCAACACGGCGACCGTCCGGGTATTGGCCGCGATCGCCTGCGACGTCTGGCATTCCCTGGTCAACCCGCGGAGCTGGTGCTTGCACTGACGGACCAGTTGATCGCTGCGAAGCAGATGATTAACAATCGTGGCTGGCTGCATCTGCCCGATTTCCGTATCCGTTTTGATGACCGGGAGGCTGCGATCTGGCAACAGGCAGAATCCCTGTTCGGCAGCGAGGCATGGTGGGTGCGCGACCTGGCGGCGCAGCTGGGCTGCGATGAGGAGCTGATGCGCCAGACGCTGCGTAAAGCGGCGCAGAGCGGTGCCATTACCGCTATCGTTAACGATCGGTACTACAGTCATACGCAGCTGACCCGCTTTGCTGGTCTTATCTTTCAGCGTGCTGAAACAGGCCTGGGCACCCGCGCCGGAGACTTCCGCGATCAGCTGGGCACAGGCCGGAAACTGGCGGTGCAGATCCTCGAGTTTTTCGACCACTGTGGCTTCACTCAGCGCAAAGGCAATGAACATTTATTGCGCGACAGCCAGATGTTCCGCTAGAATGCTGGATAAATAACCAGTAAAGGGAAGAGTACAATGCAACGTTGTGGCTGGGTTTCTGCAGATCCGTTATATATCGCCTATCACGATACGGAATGGGGCGTGCCTCACACCGAAACGCAGGCGTTATTTGAAATGATCTGCCTGGAAGGTCAGGTGGCGGGATTATCCTGGCTGACCGTACTGAAAAAACGCGAAAACTATCGTCGCCTGTTTCATCATTTTGATGTCCGGAAGGTGGCGGCGATGAACGATGACGATATTGAGCGGCTCATGCAGGACAGTGGCATTATCCGCCACCGGGGGAAGATCACGGCGATAATGGCTAACGCACGTGCGCTGTTGGCAATGGAAGCCGCCGGAGAAGACTTTAAAACGTTTATCTGGAGTTTCGTTGATCATCAAACTCAGGTCAGCCGTTTTACTGACTATCGCTCTGCCCCCACCACCAGCGCCATCTCGGACGCTATGTCAAAAGCACTGAAAAAGCGTGGCTTCAAATTTGTCGGTTCCACCACCTGTTACTCCTTTATGCAGGCCTGCGGGCTGACCAGTGAACACACCACGACCTGCTTTTGCCATCCCGATAACAATAAGTAGCTTTCACTTACAAATTTGGGAATAAGCCTACGTATTTCCCTCTCATTTCATCGGCATAATGATCGCGTTTACGGGCAATTTTGTCCACTTGCTGCGAATGAGAGGGATCCCCTGATGAAGAAGAAAAGCGTCATTACACTTGCCCTGGTGCTGTGCGGCACCCTGAGCGTGGCGGGCTGTACTACCAACCCTTACACTGGCGAACGTGAAGCGGGTAAATCCGGTATTGGCGCGGGCATCGGTGCCGCGTTGGGTGCAGGCGTTGGCATGCTCTCCTCGTCGAAGAAAGACCGGGGTAAAGGCGCCTTGATCGGTGCTGCTGCCGGAGCGGCTCTGGGCGGTGGTGCAGGTTATTACATGGATGTTCAGGAAGCCAAACTGCGCGATAAAATGAAAGGCACCGGCGTGAGTGTGACGCGTAATGGCGACAATATCGTGCTGAACATGCCAAACAACGTCACCTTTGACAGCAGCAGCAGCACGCTGAAACCCGCGGGTGCCAATACGCTGACCGGCGTAGCGATGGTGCTAAAAGAGTATCCAAAAACCGCAGTTAACGTCATCGGCTACACCGACAGCAGCGGCAGCCGTCAGCTGAACATGACGCTCTCCCAGCAGCGTGCTGATGGCGTAGGAAGTGCACTGATCACTCAGGGCGTTGCGGGCAACCGCGTGCGCACTCAGGGAATGGGGCCTGATAACCCTATCGCCTCGAACAGCACCGCAGAAGGCAAAGCGCAAAACCGTCGCGTTGAGATTACCCTCAGCCCGCTGTAAGCGTCTCACTACCCGGCACGCCCTGCCGGGTAGTTATTCCTGTTTTTGAGAATAATTGCGCTATATCGTAGTGAGCTTTAACAATGTGTGCTACCCTGCGCAGAAATTGATCACCCACACGCCGCCGCACACATGTCACTCAAAGCCATCGCCAGCGCACTCGGCCTCTCCGTTACCACCGTCAGTCGGGCTCTTAATGGCTATGACGACGTGGCAGAAGAGACGCGTCAGCGAATTCAACAAGAAGCCAGACGGCGCGGATATCGCCCGAATGCTGTCGCACGCCGCCTGAAAACCGGACGCACCAATGCCGTAGGTCTGCTTTTTCCCGTCACTCCCCTGCCGTTTAACGATATTAGCTTCGTCGAAATGATGGGCGCCATCGCGCAATCGCTTGCGCAGTCCGATGTTGATCTGCTGATCATTGCCGACGATACCCATGACGACCATCGCGGTATGCAACGAATGCTGCGCACACACTGCGTGGATGCGCTGATTGTTGCACACACTGCGCGACACGACAGTCGCCTGATTAAACTGCAACAGCTGGGCTTCCCGTTCCTGGCGCTGGGCCGCAGCGAGCTGGCCTCCCCTTATGCCTGGTTTGATTTCGATAACTACGCTGGGCCAGCCCTGGCCGTTGCGCATTATGCCGATGCCGGACTGCAACGCTTCGCTTTGCTGGGCAGTCATCACGATCAAACCTTTGTTGACCAGCGCCGCCAGGGATTTCTTGATGCGCTGGCGCTACGCGGCCTGGCTCAGGATGCCTGCTGGCGGATCGAGCCGACCCGCCGGGAAGGCTATCGCCTGACCCGTCAGTTGCTGGCACAGCCGCAGCGCCCTCAGGTGATCATCACCGACTGCAATATGCTGGGTGACGGCGCAGCCATTGCCCTGCGGGAAGCAGGTTTCCTCACGGGCCCGCAGCGCGTTGAGCTGGTGGTCTACGATGGTCTGCCCGCGGATTCAGTGATCGCCGATCCGGTCACCAGTATTGTTCAGGCCACGCGCCCCGATGTCGGTCAACAGGTGGCAGAGATGGTACTGAAGCTGATTGAGGGAGAAGACGTCAACACGTTACAAGTGTTGTGGCAACCGGCGCTGAAACTGCCCTGATGCTGCCGTCGGGCGGCAGTTGTGGTAGGCTCGCGCAATCATCACCATCAGGGAACATCATGAATCGTAAGGCCGCGAAAGCCACCATCAGCGATGTCGCTAAAGCCGCGAACACCGGGAAAACCAGTGTTTCGCGCTATCTTAACGGTGAACTCAGCGCACTCTCCATCGACCTCAAAACACGTATTGAACAGGCCATCGCCACGCTCAATTATCGCCCCAGCCAGATGGCTCGTGGCCTTAAACGCGGACGGACCCGGCTTATTGGCCTGATTATCGCGGATATTACCAATCCCTATTCGGTGAATGTGTTGAGCGGCATTGAAGCAGCATGCCGCGCCAACGGCTTTACCCTGCTGATGTGTAACACCAATAACGAAGTGGATCTCGAAAGACACTACCTCAACCTGCTTAACAGCTATCAGGTGGAAGGGATTGTGGTGAATGCGGTCGGCATGCACGAAGAGGCGCTAAATCAGCTCCAGCAATCGCTGCTGCCGATGGTGTTGATCGACCGTAAAATCCCGGATTTTGACTGCGATGTCGTCGGCCTGGATAACCGCACGGCGGCCCTGATGGCCACGGAACATCTGCTGGATAAGGGATACCAGGCCGTGCTGTTTATCAGCGAACCACTGGGCCTGGTGAACACCCGACTGGAGCGTGTGCACAGCTTCCGCGAGCGTATGGCACAGCATCCTGATCTCGTGGCTGAACAGGCTGAAGTTGCCCTCGGCGACGGTGAGCGTCTGGAAACGGTACTCCATGCGTTTTATCAGCGCCATCATGCGGCCCCCTGTGCGGTTATGGTCGTCAATGGGGCGCTGACACTTCAGGTTGCCCGCGCACTGCGCCATCTGGAGCTCAACTGGGGCGAGCAGATCGGCCTGCTGGGCTTTGACGAACTGGAGTGGGCCGAACTGGCCGGTGTCGGCATCACGACCCTGAAACAGCCCACCTGGCAGATAGGGTATGCAGCCCTGGAACAGGTGCTGAAACGCGTTGGCGGTGACGATGCTCCCCGCCATGAACAGGTGTTCAGCGGCGAACTGATTGTACGTGGATCAACGCAAAGGCTGACGCGCTAAAACAACGATGATCCTGCCGCCTTGGCCACCCGGCAGGATCCCTCATCGACCCCACCTCGCCCTTTGTCTGCGCCCCCCTCTGACGCCCTTTTTTAAGATTTTTCCCTACTCTCAAACGCTCACATCGTGAGCGCGATCATAAATTACTGCACTGATCCTTTCTTTTGGAACCGGTTCCATCTAACGTTTTTAGCAGAACAGGTGGATATTTCCCGGAGAACCCCATGAAAAGAGAAGTCATCGTTGTCACCGCCGCCTATGGACAAAAGCAGGTCGCCGCGCTGGGTGGTCAGCAGGCGCTGCTGCCGATTATTGCCGCCGCAGGCGCCGACGGCGTAGAGATCCGCCGCGAACTGTTGACGACGCAGGAGCTGACGGTGCTTCCCGCACTGGCAGAGGCCATCCGCGCCGCCAGGCTGGTCACGTTCTATTCCGTGCCGGAAGCATTGTTTATGGCCGATGGTTCACTGAATCCACGGCTCGACCAGCACTTTTCTGAAGCAGAGCAGCTTAATGCCCAGCTACTAAAATATGCGCTGGGCAACTATCAGCCCGATTTCGAATGTCATGAGCTGCGCAGCAAACTCGCCGGAAAAAAAGTGCATCTGGTGGTAGAAAACGATCAGACCGACTGCGGAAAACTGGCCGCCCTTGACCGCTTCTTCCACGCCTGCGGCGAAAGCCGTACCTGTAACGGCATGACCTTTGATATGGGCAACTGGCTGTGGGTGGGTGATAAGCCCCTGGAGGCCGCCAATCGCTTAAACCGCTACGTCAGCTACATTCATGTCAAAGCCGCTGTGCCTGAGGGCGAAAGCTGGCGCGCCGTTGCACTGGATGACGCTGATGATCTGTGGCGCAAAACACTGGCACTGTTGCCATCAGACGTGCCGCGCGCCATTGAGTTTCCGCTGGAAGGGCCGGACCTGGTGGCGGTCACTCGCCACTATGTTGACCTGCTGCGTGAGGAATAAATCATGAGTATTGATGCGAACCATCCGCTGGATGTGGTCACCCTTGGCGAAGCCATGGCGATGTTTGTGGCCGATGAGTGCGGCGATCTCGCCAGCGCCAGCCATTTCAGCAAACGTATTGCCGGGGCGGAACTCAATGTCGCGATCGGCCTCGCCCGTCTTGGCCTGAACGTGGGCTGGGTCAGCCGCATCGGCGACGATGCCTTTGGCCGCTTTACCTGCCAGCAGCTGGACCACGAAGGTGTCGATCGCCGTCTGGTGACCACCGATGCGCGTTATCCCACTGGTTTTCAGTTGAAATCGAAAGTCGACGACGGTTCAGACCCACTGGTGGAGTACTTCCGCAAAGGCTCTGCCGCCAGCCACCTCTCCGTGGCTGACTTTACCCTCAACCCTGGCTACTTCACCTCTGCCCGTCATCTACATCTCAGCGGCGTAGCAGCAGCCCTCTCTGACAGCTCGCTGGCGCTGTTACAGCAGGTGGCCCGTGAGATGAAAGCATCCGGTAAAACAATTTCTTTCGACCCCAACCTGCGTCCGGTGCTGTGGTCCAGTGAACAGGAGATGGTGAAACAGCTCAATGGTCTGGCGCAGTTTGCCGACTGGGTGCTTCCGGGTATTAAAGAGGGCCAGATCCTGACCGGCCACACGCAGCCGGAAGCCATTGCCGACTTCTACCTGGCGATGGGCGTGAAAGCGGTCGTGATTAAAACCGGCAGCGACGGGGCCTGGTACAAAACCGCCGATGGCGAGAGCGGCCAGATAGCGGCGATCAGAACGGATAACGTTGTCGATACCGTCGGTGCCGGCGATGGGTTCGCCGTTGGCGTGATCAGCGCCTTACTGGAAGGAAAATCGTTACCCGCAGCGATACGGCGCGGTAACAAAATTGGTTCGCTGGCCATTCAGGCCATCGGTGACAGTGAAGGATTACCGACGCGCGCCGCGCTGGGTGATTTCTAACACCGTCACAACCCGGAAAAACAAACCGCATCGTCCCCTACAACAGAATGCGGCCACCGAGGAAGACTTATGAAAAATCAGACAATCGCGCCGAAACGCTGGTGGTACATCATGCCCATCGTGTTTATCACCTACAGCCTGGCGTACCTGGATCGTGCAAACTTTAGCTTTGCCTCCGCCGCAGGAATTAATGAAGACCTCGGCATCACCAAAGGCGTCTCCTCGCTGCTGGGCGCGCTGTTCTTTCTGGGCTATTTCTTCTTCCAGATCCCCGGGGCGATCTATGCCGAACGACGCAGCGTAAAAAAACTGGTGTTCTGGTGCCTGATTTTATGGGGCATCTGCGCCACGCTGACCGGGATGGTCAGCAACATTCCGATGCTGGCTGCGATCCGCTTTACGCTGGGCGTGGTGGAAGCGGCGGTGATGCCTGCGATGCTGATCTACATTAGTAACTGGTTTACCAAATCAGAGCGTTCACGCGCGAATACCTTCCTGATCCTCGGTAATCCGGTCACGGTGCTGTGGATGTCCGTGGTTTCGGGTTATCTGATTAACGCCTTCGGCTGGCGTGAGATGTTTATTATCGAAGGCTTCCCGGCGGTAATCTGGGCGGTGGCATGGTGGTTCCTGGTGCAGGATAAACCGGCACAGGCCAAATGGCTGAGTGATGCAGAGAAAGCCGCGTTGCAGGCGCAGTTGCAGAAAGAGCAGGAGGGCCTGAAAGCGGTTCGTAACTACGCTGAAGCCTTTAAGTCACGAAACGTCATTATCCTGTGCGCACAGTATTTTTGCTGGAGTATTGGCGTTTATGGTTTTGTTCTGTGGCTGCCTTCCATTCTGCGTAACGGCACGCAGATGGGCATGGTGGAAGCCGGCTGGCTGTCCTCAGTGCCTTACCTGGCCGCGACCATCGCCATGATTGTCGTCTCCTGGGCTTCGGATAAGTTACAAAACCGCAAATTGTTTGTCTGGCCGTTACTGCTGATTGGTGCAATGGCCTTTTTAGGCTCATATTTGGTGGGACCCGGTCATTTCTGGCTATCCTATGCTCTGCTGGTGATCGCCGGGGCCGCGATGTATGCCCCTTACGGGCCGTTCTTTGCCATTATTCCTGAAATGCTGCCGCGCAACGTGTCCGGCGGGGCAATGGCGTTGATCAATGCGATGGGTGCCCTGGGCTCCTTCCTTGGTTCCTGGGTGGTGGGCTACCTCAATGGTGCCACCGGCAGTCCGTCGGCCTCGTATATTTTTATGGGCAGCGCCTTACTGGTTTCCGTCTGGCTGACGTTGATCGTGAAACCCGCACAGAATAAACAGATGCCGCTGCCTCATGGTGCAAAACAGGCTTAATCTATCGACTACCTGAACAGAGAGAATCGAATGAAACCGAATGTAGTGCTTTATAAGTCGTTACCGGACGATCTGCGCGCACGGCTGGATGAACATTGCTGTGTGACTGAAGTGAACGACTTAAGCCCGGAAACCCTCGCTGCTCATGCCTCCGCGTTCAGTGAAGCAGAGGGTATTCTGGGATCGGGCGGTAAAGTGGATGCCGATTTTTTACAGCACATGCCGAAGCTGCGTGTAGCCTCAACGGTGTCCGTGGGTTATGACAACTTTGACGTGGCGGCGCTGAATGATAACGGCGTCCTGCTGATGCACACGCCAACCGTGCTCACCGAAACCGTTGCCGATACCATGATGGCGCTGGTCCTCAGTTCAGCACGTCGCGTGGTGGAAATGGCTGAGCGCGTCAAAGCGGGTGAATGGCAAAAAAGCATCGCCCCTGACTGGTACGGTGTAGATGTGCATCATAAGAAGCTGGGCATCCTCGGCATGGGCCGCATCGGCCTGGCGCTGGCGCAGCGTGCACATCTTGGCTTCGGTATGCCCATCCTCTATAACGCACGCAAACAGCATCCTGAAGCTGAACAGCGTTTTGATGCGCACTATTGTGACCTCGATACGCTGCTGGCGGAGTCTGATTTCCTCTGCATCAGTCTGCCGCTGACAGCGCAGACCCACCATCTGATTGGCCGTGAGCAACTGGCGAAGATGAAGAAAAGTGCCGTGCTGATTAACGCCGGACGTGGCCCGGTGGTTGATGAGCAGGCGCTGATTGCGGCCCTGAAAGACGGGACGATTCATGGCGCAGGGCTGGATGTATTTGAGCAGGAACCGTTACCGGTTAGCTCTGAGCTGCTGCAACTGCGCAACGTGGTGGCGCTGCCGCACATTGGCTCTGCCACGCATGAAACGCGTTACGGTATGGCAAAAGACGCCGTGGATAATCTGATTGCCGCGTTAAGCGGTAAGGTCGAGAAGAACTGCGTGAACCCGCGTTAATCTCGGGTTGCGTAGGACCCGAGCATTTTTTTGATCGGCATGACAGCGGGCGGGGCATGCCCCGCCCCTACGGTTACCGTTCCCCTGCCCACATTTGTACGGGGCAGGCATGCCCGCCCCTGCGGTTACCGTTCCCCTGCCCACATTTGTACGGGGCAGGCAGGCATGCCTGACCCTGCGGTTAGCGTTCCCCTGCACACATTTGTACGGGGCAGGCATGCCCGCCCCTGCGGTTAGCGTTGGAATTATTCTTTCGCGATAGGCGTTTCGCTGATGGCGACAGTTTCATCCCCCTGGATCTGCTTCACGCGCTGTTCCACCTTCTGCACTGCGCTGGCATCTTTCAGCAGCGTGTAGGTCAGGGTGAACGCGGTGCTCTGCCCCGGCTGTAGCTGTTTCACCCGTCCCTGCTCTTTCTCAATGGTGACCGGATAAGCATAGTTGGTGCCCGGCTCAATCCCGGTGACATAGCCCTGTTTCAGGGTATCGGTATTCTTCCACATGGTCAGCAGCGGAAGCTGATGGGTATCAAACTCAATCGAGGCACCTTTATCGCCTTTACTGTTGATCACCGCCGCCACGGTTTTCCCGTTGCTGTCGGCTTTCGGCGTCAGGTTGAATACCATCTCATCAAAGTCTTTGGTCGGTGCACCGTAAACATTCCAGCCATCCAGCCCTTTTTTGGCGTAGTCATTAAACGGCGACACGGATTTCAGTGGTGCAATAAACCGCGCATCTTTTTCAAGGATCGGCGTGCCGAAGTTGCTGTGATAGATAATCTGGTAGTCGTGCGGATAATCGGCCTGATTCGTCAGCACATCATGCACGGTAAAGGCATCTGACCCCGGTATATAACGCAGCTCCGTCCAGGTTTCGAGATTCGCTTTTTTGAAGGTCGTCTCTTTCAGCAGACCACGAATGCGGATTTCATGCGGTGCTTTATCATCAACGATCACTTCAACCTTAGAGGCTGGTGTATTGCCTGCTTTACCGTGAAGGGTGTAGATCACGCCGTCTTTGGTCACCGGGTGGCCGGTCCATTCAAAGCCGCAGCGCACCATCATTTCGTTAAAACCTTCCAGCCAGCCCAGCCCGTTCCGGCTTTCCAGGTTGATGTTAGCCGGGTTAACCACTTCCTTCACCGGGGAATCCCAGCCCAGACGAACGCCGTGGCCCGTGACTTTTAACAGATCCATGCCGCGCGTCGGGCTGAGGCTGATGGTCAGGCCGTTTTTACTGGTGATGGTCAGCACTTTGGAGCCTTCCTGCTTGCCGCCATGCAGAACTTTTTGCTCAATGCTGAAGCTTTCACCCGCCAGCTTCAGCTGCTGACTGTTAATCTGCCAGTTTCCCTTCTCCGTACTGCTTTCAGCATCTGTCAGCAACCAGCTTTGCGCTGCTGCCTGACCGCTGATCACCGCCATCACTACCCCTGCCAGAAGTGTTTTTTTCATGGTTATTGTCCTTTAGCTGAATTGATTAAGCTTTATGGAACCACAGACTACAAATCAGCGTAGGATAAAAACGTGACAGGTATCACCGACTGATTTATTGGGTGTTTTAACTCGTCCAAACGTGCACCAGGTCACTAAAAAGTGCGCCAACTGATCGATATACATGAGTAACTGTGATGAACATCCTTCATGCGTACCAGGAAATTTAAACGATTCAGCTAAAACAGCCTCTGCCTGTCGCTCATCCCATTAAAGGCCTGCCCGCAGTGAACAAGTGCGATCGCCTGTCCCCGCAATATTGCATCCCACAGATGCTGGCGTTAAGGTGGTCACCCGTTGTAGATAACAAGTGATTAACAGGGTATGAGCTTTTCGGCATTTGGTGAAAAATTTACGCGCCATTCAGGTATTACGCGCCTGATGGAAGATATGGGTGAAGGTTTGCGGACCCCCGGCACGGTGATGCTGGGTGGCGGAAATCCTGCGCAAATCCCGGCGATGAACGACTACTTCCAGCAGTTACTGCAACAGATGCATGATGAAGGCAAGCTGGCAGAAGCCCTGTGTAATTATGACGGGCCACGCGGTAAAACCACGTTACTGGATTCGCTCTCAACCCTGCTACGCGAACAGCTCGGCTGGGATATTGCCCCGGAAAATATCGCCCTGACCAACGGCAGCCAGAGCGCTTTCTTCTATCTGTTTAACCTGTACGCTGGCCGCCGCGCTGACGGCAGAAAAAAACGCGTGCTGTTCCCGCTGGCTCCTGAATACCTCGGCTATGCCGATGCCGGGCTGGATGAAGATCTGTTTGTCTCAACGCGGCCGAATATTGAAATGCTGCCGGAAGGCCAGTTCAAATACCATGTGGACTTTGAACATCTGCATATCGGTGAAGATACCGGGCTGATCTGCGTATCGCGTCCGACGAATCCGACCGGAAACGTGATCACCGATGACGAATTACTTAAGCTGGATGCGCTGGCACAGCAGCATGACATTCCGCTGCTGATTGATAACGCCTATGGCGTGCCGTTCCCCGGCATTATCTTCAGCGAAGCCCGCCCGCTGTGGAACCCCAATATTATTCTGTGCATGAGCCTGTCCAAACTTGGCCTGCCTGGCGCACGTTGCGGCATTATTATTGCCGATGAAAAAGTGATCTCGGCGGTCAGTAATATGAATGGCATTATCAGCCTGGCACCCGGCAGCGTCGGACCGGCGATCGCCAATGAGATGATCCAGCGCGGCGATCTGCTGCGACTGTCGGAAGAGGTGATCAAGCCGTTCTACCAGGAACGTGTGATCCAGACTATTGCCGTTATTCGCCGCTATTTGTCACCTGAACGCTGCCTGATCCATAAACCCGAAGGGGCAATTTTCCTCTGGCTGTGGTTTAAAGATCTGCCGATCACCACGGAAGTGCTGTATGAGCGGTTGAAAAGGCGCGGTGTGTTGATGGTGCCGGGGCATCTCTTCTTCCCGGGGCTGGAGCAGGAGTGGCCACATACGCATCAGTGCATGCGCATGAACTATGTGCCGGATAGCGATAAAATTGAGCAAGGCATTACGATTCTGGCCGAGGAAGTCGAGCGGGCACATCGCGAAGGATAAAATAAAGGCCACCCGCTGACGCGAGTGGCCCGTTAACAACAGCGTATTATTTCAGAATTTCGATGCGGCGCGGTTTATGGGCTTCGGGTACCACGCGCTCCAGGTCGATATACAGCAGGCCGTTTTCCAGTTTGGCATTGCGCACATGTACGTGTTCGGCCAGCTGGAATTTGCGCTCAAAGTTGCGTTCGGCAATACCCTGATACAGGTAGGTGCGCTCCTGCTGCTCGTCCGGGTGCGATCCGCGTACGCTGAGAAGATTATCGTGGGAGGTAATCTCCAGTTCACTCTCAGCAAAGCCGGCGACGGCAATCGTAATACGGTAGTTGTTTTCGCCCACCAGCTCGACGTTGTATGGCGGGTAGCCACCATTGTTGGTGCCCTGGTTTTGGCTGGTTTCCAGCAGGTTGATCAAACGGTCAAAACCAATGGATGAGCGATAAAGTGGGGCAAGGTCAAAATTACGCATGTTACAGCTCCTGATATTCAGCGAGTAAGGGGTGTCGGCCCTCCATAATGGACGGGTCGTCGGTTCAGAAAACACTGCCCTGTCGGCACAGGTTTTACTGACCGTAAAAATAAAATGGTGATGAAATCGATGCTTTCAAGGGGAGAAATTACGATTTTTTTACCTGAAAGCAGCGAATGACATACACTCAGGGATGAGTTCGCCGGGCCATCGTGTCAGCCACCGCAGAGTGGTCAGGGTCAACCCACGCGCCGGTAATGAGTCTCAGCCAGGTTGCAAAGACTGAAGGGATAATCAAGATGAAAACATTGAAGAAGAGTCATATTGCCGGATTTGTCGCCTGTATGTCGCTGGTCAGTACCAGCGGTTGCTCAAGCGTGATGATGCACAGTGGTCCCAGTGATGGCTACTACCCTGGGACGCGGGCCAGTGCAGACGTACTGACCGACAAAGACAGTGGTTGGGTGATGAAGCCACTGGCGGCGCTCGATCTGCCTTTCTCTGCCGTGCTGGATACGTTACTCCTGCCGCTGGACTATTACCGCTCCGGTAATAGCGACTCGCCGCGTGAACGCGTACGCCGCAGCGAGGAGGCAAATCATACCAACGAAGTCATGTCGCAGACGATGGCGCCTTACGCCGCTAACACGTCTGTACCGTAAAGATCTGACGGTAATCACTGCCGTCACGCAGATATGCCACAGATCGCCCATCGGGGGAGAACACCACGGCATCCGCCACAGGCGCAATATCACTGCGTCGGGTAATGCGCCGCAGTGTTCCGCTGGCCACCTCACAAAGGGTGATGCTGTTATCGCAGACAAAGACCAGCTGTTGCCCGTCCGGGTGCCAGCTAAATGCTGACTGAATATCATGCTCACTGTGTGTCACCTGACGCGGTTCGCCGCCCAGCGGTGAGACCGTCCAGAGTTGTACTATCCCGGCATCATCTTTCATCAGAAACGCAATGGCACTGCCATCTGGTGAACTGCGTAGCCAGTGACGCGGCGCAGTAGCAAGACCCGGGAAGCGGCGACCGTGGGTAAATGTCAGACGACGCTGCTGTACCCCCTTCGGCGGGGCAGGCAGTTGGGTGGACGTCCCTTCCAGCGGCTCATCGCCCGCTATCGCGAACGCGGCATTGCTTTCCGGCAGATCGACGATAAAGACTTCCGGCACTTTTTCACCTGTCTCCGCAACGGTGTCACCAATAAATGCCAGCGCCCAGCGCTGACGAACGCCGTCGCCGCGCAGATAGCCCTGATGGCCAATCCAGCCCTCTTCATAGGCGCGGGTGATCTCATCGCTGCCCGGCTGAGGTGTCACCGTGGTCCGGCTGACCAGCACGCAGTAGTGGCTGCCATCATATTCACGCGGGTGATCGATCGGTGGACACACCGCATGCAGCGGCACCGCCACCCCCACGTTACGCAGATCCTGCGCCACATCCCACTCGTGCATCACATGGTCGTTATAGGTAAAGCTCAGGCGTGAACCGTCCGGGCTGAACACATGCACATGAGAACCACCACGCAGTGCACCGGCGGTAAAAGGCGGGGTGATATCGCAGGCATCAAGGTTTTCCGCCACGCCCTGCTGAATAATCACACCGCGACGATGGTGGAAATCATAGTGCCACTGGCTGTCCGGGTGTTCCGGTCCATGAATGCACACATAGCGCGCAGGCAGATCAGGGCTGGCCGTGACCACACCCACATGTGCACCATCACCGACCTGATAGAGCACTTCCGTTTCACCGCTGACAACGTTGACCCGTTCAATGGTCAGCCCGGTAAATGAAGCGCCAGAGGGGCGTACGTCATATACCAGCCACTGGCTGTCTGCCGTCCAGACGTTAATATTGGTCAACTGATGATGACGCGGGGAAAAGGTAAGCTGTGTTTCTTTCATGGAAGGAAGCCCTTAACACGGTTTTGTTAAGGGTAATGCATTCGGCGGACTTAGGGTATCCGCCGTCTTTCAGCAGGCAATGAATTACAGCACAAACTTCTCAATGGCGACGGCAACGCCATCTTCAAGGTTAGATGTGGTGACAAACTGCGCAATGGCTTTGACGGCGTCGATCCCGTTACCCATCGCAACGCCTGTTCCGGCAAACTCCAGCATCGCCAGGTCATTTTCCTGATCGCCCAGCGCCATCACTTCTTCACGCTGTAAACCAAGACGGTCGGCCAGCGCTTTCACCCCGGCACCTTTATTAACCTGTTTATTCAGAATCTCCAGGAAGTAAGGTGAGCTTTTCAGGATGGTATTACGCGCTCTGGCTTCGGCAGGCAGGCGGGCAATCGCCGCATCCAGCAGTTCCGGCTCATCAATCATCATCACTTTTGGGAAGGTCATGGAGGTATCCATCTCCTCCACCGGGCGATAACGCAGCGGAATGCCAGTCAGGCTGGCTTCATGAATGGTGAAACGGCTGATATCTTTGTTCGCGGTGTACAGATGGGTCTGCGTCAGCGCCTGGAAATGTACACCCAGTTCGCGTGCCAGCTGTTCGTAATAAAGATAATCGTCAAAGCTGACCGCCACTTCTGCAACGCATTCACCGGTATCGGCCTTCTGCACCAGTGCGCCATTATTGCTGATGCAGTACTGCCCTTCCTGTTGCAGACCCAGCTCCGCCAGGTAGCGCTGGATACCGATAAACGGGCGACCCGTTGCCAGTACCACCGCCACGCCTTTATCGCGTGCCGCCTGAATCGCCTGCTTCACTCGCGGCGTCACTTCGTGCTGCGGGTTCAGCAGCGTGCCGTCCATATCAATCGCAATCAGTTTAATCGCCATACCATCCTCGTTAGCTAACAATTTGTCACCATGCTAGCGCGATTCAGCTCACGATGACCAGTCTGATCACGGAATGAACGGCACGTCGCCATCAGTGGCGCGTGGCCAGCGGTTTATTCACAAAGAAGCCATAGCTGATCGCACCCATCATCAGCAACCCGGCGCCCAGCAGGAACACATTGGTGAATTTACCCGTCATATCCAGAATCACCCCGGTAACAATCGGTGCCATTGCCGCTCCCAGGAAACCGCCGAAGTTCTGAATAGCCCCCAACGACGCGACCTGATCTTTCGGTGCAATATCCGTGGCCAGTGTCCAGATGGCGCCCTGGGGCATCTGAGAGCAGAAATAGCCCAGCGACAGCAAGGTAATCGCCAGCGGTGTGCTCTCCACAAACGGGATCGGCGCAACAAAGCAGGCTGCCAGCGCCGCACCCGCCACAATCGGGATCTTACGTGCATGGATCGCTTTCATTCCGCTGCGCACCAGTTTATCAGAGAGCATTCCCCCCACCAGCACACCCAGAATCCCGGCAAAGAAAGGTATCGAGGCAATCCAGCCAGTCTGTTTCAGGCTGAAACCCAGGGATTTCTCCAGATAGCTTGGCAGCCAGGTCAGGTAGACCCAGATGGTGAACATAATCGAGAAGTTACCGATCACCATAAACCAGGTAGTACGGTGCTTAAACAGTGCGCCCCAGCTGGTTTTTACCTGCTTCTCGCCCTCGGCAGTCACGCTACGGTGGCCGGCATGAATCAGTGCATCTTCACGTGCATCCGGGTCACGGTAGAATTTCCACCACGCCAGCATCAACGGAATACCCATCAAACCAATCGCCATAAACATGCCGCGCCAGCCGAAGCTCAATAACAGGACGGTGAGGATCGGCGGAGCAATGGCGTTGGCAATCTGCGAACCGGTGTTGATGATCGAGGTCGGCAGGCCACGTTCTTTATCGCCAAACCAGCGATGGGTGATTTTAATACCGGAGGTAAAGAACGGCGATTCAGAAATACCCAGCAGCATACGCAGGCCATAAAACACCGAATAACTGTTCACAAAAGCGGCGAGGAAGGTAAAGCCAGACCACAGACCCAGCGCCCAGGAGAACATGCGTTTCGGGCCAAACTTATCCACCAGCCATCCCGCAGGCAGGTTAGCCAGCGCGTAAGGCCAGAGGAAGGCGGACAGTAACAGCCCCATTTCCGTCTGCGAGAAGCCGAACTCGGCAGCGATCGTGGTATTGGCAATGCTGAGGTTGGCGCGGTCAAGGTAGTTCACCACGGCGGCCAGCAGCAGGATCAGAATGATGCCCCAGCGCAGACGGGATATCTGCGGCGGGTTGGTGGTCAATGGCTGCGTGCCAGAGGCAGTAACAGAGGCATTTTTCATGAGGTTCTCTCGTCAGTAAACAGGCTCAGGTGGATTTTGATCACCGCTTTGCGGAGGCGGGAAACACCGTGGGTCTGGCAACAGGGGCGATGAACATCATGGGGAAACAACACCACAAAGGTGTCGGCTTCCAGCGCAATCATCGATTCATTATGGGTCTGGTGATAAAACACAATATCGTGCTGCTCTGCGCGGTCTTCGACCACCTCGTGAGAGGGGTGCGCACGCGCCACGCCGATCGTCTCTTCACCGGAGAGCAGATACTGAATATCGACGTATTTGAAATGCGACTCGGCACGCATCTCGCTGGCCGGGACGGTGTCCATCGTCTGGTACAGACAAAACATTTTGTTCTCAGGAAGGATGTCGAACTTACCGGGTTCCAGCGCGGAAAAATCCGTTGCTGCAATCCATTCCAGAGCCTGGTTAATGACCGGATGCAGGGTATGACGTTCCCTCGCCCAGTCGTTGCGATCGCAAAAAATCATGGTTTTAGTCCCGTTTTCACTCGCATCGAACGAGTTTTTGTTATTTGTTTAGCGGGTTGTGGGGTACAGCGGGCGGCCCCTGACAGGGCCGCCCGGCGCGAAGGTTAGCCCGCGATTTTCTTTTGCCACAGCGCAGTGCCCTGCTGGATTTGATCCAGCAATACGCCGAGGCCCCAGAATTTTTCCAGCACGTTATCTTTATTCACCCGGCAGAACTCACTGTCGAACGTGCCGAGCTGCTGGTGATAAATTTTGGCGTTTTTCGGGTAGCCGAGGGTTTCGGTTACCGCAGACAGTGACAGGAATAACGACAGTTCCTGCGCTTTCTCCGGCTGCTCTGCGCCATGGTGGTAGAGCCAGTGATACAGCTCAGGATGGAAGTTAGTGAACACACCGCTGAACCCTTTGGAGCCGGACTGGATGGCGGGCCAGGCAATGGCGGCATTGGCATTGATGATATTGAACGGTGTGCCTTCAGCCAGTTTCACGCGGCGCTGTACGGTAGGCAGGTCGCAGCTCACATCCTTCAGCACCACAAAACGGCCGCTGTTGGCGCAGAAGCTGAACTCTTCATCGGTCAGCAGGCGGCGATACGGCGCCGGGCACTCATACAGACCCAGAGGCATGGTCACTGGCAGGGCTTCCAGCAGGGCGTTCAGCGTGGAGAAGAACACCTCACTGCCTTCATTTTTCGGGTCCAGATGGTTGGTGACCAGCACCAGCGCATCAATGCCGGTGTTGGCCATCGCGCTCAGTTCGGTAATCTGCGCATCCAGCGCATCGCTGATATGACCGGAGGCAATGACCGGTACGCGACCCTGGACTTTTTCCACCACAAATTTTGCCAGCGCTACGCGCTCGTCCAGGCTGAGGAACTGCATTTCGCTGGACTGGCAGACAGCAAACAGCGCATCCACGCCCTGTGTCAGATACCAGTTAATCAGCCGCTCAAGGCCAGGGTAGTCAATCTGGTTATCAGCGGTAAACGGCGTCAGCATGACGGGAACAATACCTTCAATCTTCTTCATTTGGTTCTCCTGAAGCAGCAGTGCTGCATGAAAGTCAGTCGGATTTAATGCTGCGCCAGACGCGCAACCACCTGAGGGTGATCGGGCATATTCGATGCCCCTTCGCGCTCTACCGCCAGTGAAGCAAACGCCGCGGCATAAGTGGCCGCCTGCGCAATAGTCTGTCCTTTTGCCAGCGCCGCGGCGAACGCACCGTTAAACGCATCACCGGCACCGGTGGTGTCGACGCTGAGTGCCGGAAATGCGGCAATATGCTGAAACTGACCGTTTTCAAGGATCAGCGCCCCACGCGAACTCATGGTGATAATCACCCGCTTCGCTCCCTGACGCACAATCGCCAGGGCCGCTTCTTTCGCGCTGTCGAGGTCATTCACCTCCACGCCGGATAGCAAAGAAGCCTCGGTTTCATTCGGCGTCAATACATCCACATAGTGCAGGCACGCCAGCGCATCTGCTGAGAAAGGTGCCGGATTCATAATGACGCGCACGCCCAGGGTGGTGGCCAGCTTCATGGCGTTCAGCGTGGCGGAAAAATTGTTTTCCAGCTGCACCAACAGCACATCAGACCCCGCGAGTTCATGCGTCATTTCTGCCACTTCGGCGTCGGTCAACGTCTTGTTGGCCCCGGAATAAATGGCGATCATATTTTCGCCATCCTGCTGCGATACATAGATAATCGCGTTACCCGTTGGCTCTACGTCACTCTGATACAGCCTGAAAGAGTGAATATCTGACGCCGACAGATGGTCGAAAGCGAACTGGCTGAACTGATCGGTACCGACTTTGGAGACGAAGTGAACACGTGCTCCGGCACGGCTGGCCGCCATCGCCTGATTCGCCCCTTTGCCGCCCGGCCCCAGCGTACTGCCCAGCGCCAGCAGGGATTCCCCGCCTTTCGGAAAGCGCGCTACTTTTGCCACGATATCGACGTTAAACGAGCCGAGTATGCACACCCGGCCCTGTGTCTGGGTGCTGTCGCGCGGTGCTGAACGCTGACGCTGGCTCTCCAGCCGCTGTAACAGCACCTCAAAGTTGCCGCCGGTTTCCGAAATCAGCTTGGCCTGTAAGTTGCGGCGGATCACCATCGCGCCACCATGACAGCGCTGGATCATTCCAAGGCCTGCCAGTGCTGCCAGATCGCTGCGAATGGTCTCTTTGGAGACGGCAAAGGCGGCAGCAAGCCAGGCGACACTCAGGCTTTCATGCTGGTCGAGATAATCGAGAATGCTGTTACGCCGTTGTTCCAGATACATAGTCACCTCTTGCTATTCAGTAGCCTAAGGGAGCACGTAAAGTTTAAAAGTGATAGCGGTCATAGCGCTCGGTGAAAAACGGAAGCAAACGGAAGTGAAACCAAAAGAGGGTGAGGTAAAAACGAAGGCAGACAGGTCGATGCGCCTAACATGAAAACAAGACGTGTCGAAATTTACTCACTTTTTCGACATGAGGATGACAGGCGAAAAAAAACAGACCCATGGGGGTCTGCTTATTGATACGGGGCGACCGGAACAACAGGTCGCCCCCTGCAACATCAGATATCAATGTTCGCGGCGCGCAGCGCATTCTCTTCGATAAAGGCACGGCGTGGCTCTACCGCATCGCCCATCAGGGTGGTGAACAGCTGATCGGCGGCAACCGCGTCTCGAATGGTCACGCGCAGCATACGACGGCTTTCCGGATCCATGGTGGTTTCCCACAACTGATCAGGGTTCATTTCGCCCAGACCTTTGTATCGCTGAACCGTCAGACCACGACGTGACTCTTTGACCAGCCACTCCATTGCCTGCTCAAAGCTGGCAATTGGCTGACGGCGCTCGCCACGTTCGATAAACGCGTCTTCTTCAATCAGACCACGCAGCTTCTCGCCCAGGGAACAAAGCTTACGGTATTCACCGCCGAGCATGAAATCCGTATCCAGAGCATAATCGGTATCCACACCATGCGTCTTGATGCGCAGCACCGGTTCAAAGATGTGCAGTTCCAGGTTTTCACGAACCAGACCGCTGTAGCTGCTGCCGTGCTGATCGTTATCGTTCAGATACGTAACCAGCTCATCCATCCAGGCCCGTACCGGCGCTTCTACTGCCAGTTCGCTCAGCGTCGGGTTGTAAACCAGCGCGTTCAACAGCGCCACCGGATAACGGCGCTCCATACGTTTGATCATCTTACGCGTGCTGTTGAACTCTGATACCAGGTCCTCCAGTGGCTTGCCACCCAGGGCCGGAGCGCTGGCGTTAGCATGCAGCGAAGCACCGTCCAGTGCGATAGAGATCTGATACTGGTCCATCGCGTCATCATCTTTGATGTACTGTTCCTGCTTCCCTTTTTTCACCTTGTACAGCGGCGGCTGGGCGATATACACATGGCCACGTTCGATGATTTCAGGCATCTGACGGTAGAAGAAGGTCAGCAGCAGCGTACGGATGTGAGAACCATCCACGTCGGCATCGGTCATGATGATGATGCTGTGATAACGCAGTTTGTCCGGGTTATATTCGTCACGGCCAATGCCGCAGCCCAGCGCGGTGATCAGCGTTGCCACTTCCTGCGAAGCGAGCATCTTATCGAAGCGCGCTTTCTCCACGTTCAGGATTTTACCTTTCAGCGGCAGAATTGCCTGGTTTTTACGGTTACGTCCCTGCTTGGCAGAGCCGCCCGCAGAGTCCCCTTCCACAAGGTAGATTTCAGAAAGTGCCGGGTCGCGTTCCTGGCAGTCAGCCAGTTTGCCAGGCAGACCAGCCAGATCCAGCGCACCTTTACGGCGGGTCATTTCACGTGCGCGGCGAGCCGCTTCACGGGCGCGGGCTGCGTCGATGATTTTACCCACAACGATTTTTGCATCGCTCGGGTTTTCCAGCAGGTATTCCGCCAGCAGTTCATTCATCTGCTGCTCAACCGCCGTTTTCACCTCGGAAGAGACCAGTTTATCTTTGGTCTGAGAGGAGAATTTAGGGTCTGGCACTTTGACTGAAACGACAGCAATCAGGCCTTCACGCGCATCATCACCCGTGGCACTGACCTTGGCTTTCTTGCTGTAGCCTTCTTTATCCATGTAGGCATTCAGCGTACGGGTCATGGCGGTACGGAAACCAACGAGGTGCGTCCCCCCATCGCGCTGTGGGATGTTGTTGGTAAAGCAGTAGATGTTTTCCTGGAAACCATCGTTCCACTGCAGCGCCACTTCCACACCAATGCCGTCTTTCTCAGTAGAGAAATAGAACACATTCGGGTGGATCGGGGTTTTGTTCTTGTTCAGATACTCAACAAACGCCTTAATACCACCTTCATAGTGGTAATGGTCGCTTTTACCATCACGCTTATCTTCCAGCTTGATAGAGACGCCAGAGTTCAGGAACGACAGCTCGCGCAGGCGTTTTGCCAGAATTTCGTATTCGAATTCAACGACGTTGGTAAAGGTTTGATGGCTTGGCCAGAAGCGCACGCGTGTTCCGGTCAGATCGGTTTCACCGCTAACGCTTAACGGCGCCTGCGGCACACCATGGACGTAGATCTGCTGGTGAACTTTGCCTTCACGACGAATGGTCAGTTCCAGTTTTTCCGACAGGGCGTTAACCACGGAAACACCCACACCATGCAGGCCGCCGGACACTTTATAGGAGTTATCATCGAACTTTCCGCCTGCGTGCAGCACGGTCATGATCACTTCAGCGGCAGAAATACCTTCTTCTTCATGGATACCGGTAGGAATACCGCGGCCATCATCCTGCACAGACACAGAGTTATCTGCATGAATAGTGACAAGAATATCGGAGCAGTGACCGGCGAGTGCTTCGTCAATGGCGTTATCCACGACCTCAAATACCATGTGATGCAGACCGGTACCGTCATCCGTATCGCCGATATACATACCCGGGCGCTTGCGTACCGCATCCAGCCCCTTGAGAACTTTGATACTGGAGGAGTCATAAGAATTCGACATCAACTTTTCTCGCTCGTTTAATCTTCAGGTTGAACCACTATTTTACCTTGTTCTACAGTGAACATCTTGCCCTTTTCATCAGTCATGTCGAAGACATGCTCGGCCGCAATGGCACTGACAAAAACCTGGGCCTGAGTGGCTTTTAAACGCGCTGCCAGCAGGTGGCGACGGGTTTCATCCAGCTCAGAGGCAAAATCATCTATCAGATACAGGCAACGTCGCCCGTTCTGTCGGGTGAGAAACTCACCCTGCGCCAGCCTCAGGGCGCACATCAGCAGCTTTAACTGGCCGCGTGACAGCAAATCTTCCACCGGCGTTCCCTCTGCGCGAATACGAAAATCCGCTTTATGAGGACCACTGGCAGTGTAAGTCAGTGCCCGATCGCGCTCAAAACTGCGTTCGAGCAGGTCGGCATAATCACTCTCTTTATCCCAGCCGCGCTGATAAGAGAAGCTCAGCTGAAATTCCGGCAAAAACTGGGCACAGGTGGCGTTAATATCTGCCGCAATCGCTTCACTGTAGGCCGCACGCCACTGGCTTATCTGTTCAGCCAACGGTGCCAGCTCCTGATCCCAGGCGCGGATCTGCTGGTAGCGTGACACCTGACGCAGCGCTGCGTTACGCTGTTTCAGCAGGCGTTTGAGGTTACTCCAGGCGTTGAAAAAACCCGGTTCGTTGTGAAAGCAGCCCCAGTCGATATAAGCACGACGATACTTCGGCCCCCCGTTCAGCAGGGTAAAGCCCTCCGGCGTGATCAGTTGCATCGGCAGCATCTGCGCCAGTTCGGCCACTTTGTGGCCGTCGCTACCGTCAACCCGTACCCGGCTGTCACCGGCGCGGTTTTTAGTCAGCCCAACCGACACTTCCCTTTCCGCCCCGGCGATACGCCCGTGCAACACAAAGGCATCCTGCTCATGGCGAATGACCCTGCCCGCCTGCAAACTGCGAAAGGCACGGCCGTGACCGAGGGTATAAATCGCTTCCAGCACGCTGGTTTTACCGCTGCCGTTGGGCCCCACCAGGAAGTTAAATCCGGGGGCCAGCGCAAGGTCCGCGTTTTCGATATTACGGAAGTCTTTAATAAGCAGGCGGGTTAAAGCCATAGCAGGATCCAGAGCAGCGGAATGTCTGGGTCAGGCGTACCTGACCCCTACGGAGATGAAGATGAACTCAGCAATTACAAGCGCATTGGCATCACAACATAGGCCGCTGACTGACTGGCTGCATCTTCAATCTGGACGCTGGAAACGGAATCGGTCAGCAGCAGACGCACGTTCTCGCACTTCAGCGCGTTCAGGACATCCAGCACATAGCTGACGTTAAAGCCGATTTCGAGATCGGTGCCACCGTAGGTCACATCCAGCATCTCTTCCGCTTCTTCCTGCTCCGGGTTATTTGCCGTAATTTTTAGCTGATTTTCGCTGATATAGAGGCGAACACCGCGGAATTTCTCATTAGAGAGGATCGCTGCACGGGAAAACGCCTGCTTCAGCAGATCACAGCCTGCATCGAGGGTTTTGTCCGGGTTCTTCGGCAACACGCGGCGATAATCCGGGAAGCGGCCATCGACCAGCTTCGAGGTGAAAATAAAATCACCCACATGTGCACGGATATTGTTGCTGCCAATCTGTACCTGTAAAAGGGTATCGCCGCCATCCAGCAGACGCACCAGCTCAATAACCCCTTTACGCGGCACGATCACCGAATGGCTGGGGAGCTGCTGGCCCACCGGCATTGAACAGACCGCCAGGCGGTGACCATCGGTGGCCACAGTACGCAGCTCTTCACCTTCTGTCTCAAACAGCATTCCGTTCAGGTAATAACGCACGTCCTGATGGGCCATAGAGAACTGCGTGGCTTCAATCAGGCGTTTAAGGGTCGCCTGCGGCAGTGTGAATTCGACCTCGCTCTGCCAGTCATCCAGGTTAGGGAAATCACTGGCAGGCAGGGTAGACAGCGAGAAACGGCTGCGGCCGGAGCGCACCAGCATTCTTTCGCCTTCCAGAATCACCGTGATTTCAGCGCCTTCCGGCAAACCCCGGCAGATATCAAAGAATTTGCGTGCCGGTACCGTCGTGGCGCCAGGCTCATGGTCCTGCGTCAGCGCAACGCGCGCCACCATTTCCATTTCCAGATCGGTGCCCGTCAGCAACAGCGTGCCTTCATTAACCTGCAACAACAGGTTGCCAAGGATCGGCAGCGTCGGACGACCGCCTAATGGGCTGCTAACTTGCTGTAATGGCTTGAGTAAATGCTCACGTTCTACAATAAATTTCATAGTCAGGAAGATAATGTTCTGATTAGATTTGAGAAATCTTCTTTAATGTCATGACTCTCTTCACGCAGCTGCTCAATTTTACGGCAGGCATGTAGCACTGTGGTGTGGTCACGACCCCCGAAAGCATCACCGATTTCCGGCAGACTGTGGTTGGTCAGTTCCTTGGCCATCGCCATCGCCATCTGGCGCGGGCGTGCAACCGAACGGGAACGTCGCTTCGACAGCAGATCGGCGACTTTAATTTTATAATACTCAGCAACCGTCTTCTGAATATTATCGATAGTTACCAGCTTCTCCTGCAAGGCAAGCAGGTCACGTAAGGCTTCGCGCACAAAATCGATCGTGATGGCACGACCGGTAAAGTTGGCGTTGGCGATCACGCGGTTTAACGCACCTTCAAGCTCACGCACATTAGAACGCAGACGCTTGGCAATAAAGAACGCCACTTCACCCGGCAGGCGAATGTCATTCTCATCCGCTTTCTTCATCAGGATCGCTACGCGGGTTTCCAACTCAGGCGGCTCGATCGCCACCGTCAGGCCCCAGCCAAAGCGGGATTTGAGTCGATCTTCCACACCATTGATCTCTTTCGGATAACGATCCGAGGTCAAAATGATCTGCTGATTACCTTCCAGCAGGGCATTAAAGGTGTGGAAAAACTCTTCCTGCGATCGCTCTTTATTGGCAAAAAACTGAATGTCATCGATCAGCAGCGCATCCACTGAGCGATAGTAACGCTTAAATTCTTCGATGGCGTTGTTCTGTAGCGCCTTGACCATGTCCTGCACAAAACGCTCCGAGTGCATATACACCACTTTCGCGTTTGGCTTACGTGCCATGATCCCGTTGCCGACCGCATGCAACAAGTGCGTCTTACCGAGACCGGTACCACCATAAAGGAATAACGGGTTATACGCGCCACCCGGGTTATCAGCCACCTGACGTGCCGCCGCACGTGCCAGCTGGTTTGATTTACCCTCAACGAAATTGTCGAAGTTGTGCTTGGTGTTCACATTTGAGCGGTAAGACAGCTCCGCCGGTGCCGGCATATTGTCCCAGCTGGGGCGCATCGGTGCAGGGCGGCTGATGATGCCTGGTGAACTGGCATGTGCCGTGGCCATCACCGGCTGGCTGATGGTTTGCGCGACGGGCTTACTGCCCACTTCAAAGCGCAGCAATGGCACATTTGCCCCGCAAAAATCATTTAGCAGAGCATTGATATTATTCAGGTATTTATCCCGAACCCAATCGAGTACAAAACGGTTTGGTGCATACAAGGCCAGCGTATTGTCATTCAATTCGGCCTGCAAGGGGCGTATCCACATGCTGAATTCTGTGGCAGGTAGCTCATCCTGCAGGCGGGCAAGACACTGTTGCCAAAGCGTAAGTGACACGGCGGACTCCACTCGAAAAAATTCGATAAGAAATAAAAGCGCTGAAGCGATAATTTCATCATTGTTGACGCATGCCGATGAAACACATGCGAACCGCTATCCACGGTTACTCCGCCCGTCCCCGGCATATCTAATGCTTAAGGGGTAGGATCGACCCGAAGGATCGTTAGCGGAAGGGCGGATCATAGCGTAAAGCGCAGCAGAGATCTTCACTTTCTACACAGTTTTGATCCAATTTATCCACAGGCATGTACAGCGGGGATAAGTTTACGCCACCCTGAGCAAAAGACATTCAGGATCGTCTGCATTCATTGAAATTTAATGGTGCCATCACGTTATTGCCGCAAACAGCATGCAACAGGATCGCCAGAAGATCCTGCGCGATCCTTGCGCTTTTTACTGGACGCCGTATAATTCTTGCCCCGGCGTGTGCGCCATGGCCGTTTTGGCTGTTTTTGCGGTCACTACGGGCAATCAGGATGCGCTTTTCACGCGAAGTAAATTGACTCTGGACTGTACAATTATTACAATCCCGCCTCTTTATTAAAGACACACTGAGGCGTCGGTCGTTTTTTCGGGCCAGATAACGCGTCACCAAGTGAAATTTTTCAAGTTTAGGTAGAAATCGCCATGAAACGCACTTTTCAACCGTCCGTACTGAAGCGTAACCGTTCACACGGTTTCCGTGCTCGTATGGCAAATAAAAATGGTCGTCAGGTTCTGGCACGTCGTCGTGCTAAAGGCCGTTCTCGTCTGACCGTTTCTAAGTAATAAAAGCTAACCGCTGAGTGGTTAAGCTCGCATTTCCCAGGGAGTTACGTTTGTTAACTCCCACTCATTTCACTTTCGTCTTCCAGCAGCCACAACGGGCTGGCACGCCGCAAATTACTATTCTCGGCCGCCTGAACGCGCTGGGGCATCCCCGCATCGGTCTTACCGTCGCCAAAAAACATGTTAAACGTGCTCACGAGCGTAACCGGATCAAGCGATTGACCCGCGAAAGCTTTCGTCTGCGTCAACATGAGCTTCCGGCGATGGATTTTGTCATCGTAGCGAAAAAGGGTGTTGCCGATCTGGATAATAAGGCACTGACGGAAGCGTTGGAGAAACTATGGCGTCGCCATTGTCGCCTGGCTCGCGGCTCCTGATCGGGCTGATACGCGTCTATCAACGCGTTATCAGCCCGCTGTTAGGACCCCACTGCCGTTTCCATCCCACCTGTTCGCAATACGGAATTGAGGCATTGCGCAGGTTTGGGGTGATAAAAGGGAGTTGGTTGACGATGAAACGCATATTAAAATGCCACCCCTTGAACCCGGGTGGCGACGATCCGGTGCCGCCACATAACCATTGATCCCAGAGAACATTAACGATGGATTCGCAACGCAATCTTTTCCTCATCGCTTTTCTGTTCGTGTCCTTCATGATCTGGCAAGCCTGGCAGACGGACCACGCTCCGCAGCCATTGCAGACCCAGACCACGCAAAACACGACCAGTGCAGCCGGTGATGCCGCCAATCAGGGCGTACCTGCCAGTGGCCAGGGCAAAACGATCACCGTTAAGACTGATGTCCTGTCTTTAAACATCAATACTCGCGGTGGCGATATTGACCAGGCGTTATTGCTGACTTACCCGGATTCACTGGGTTCAGACAAGCCTTTCCAACTGTTGGAAACCACGCCTGGATTCCTGTATCAGGCCCAGAGCGGTCTGACTGGTCGTAACGGCCCGGATAATCCGGCCAATGGCGCACGTCCTCTGTATACCGCAGGCCAGGATCACTTCGAGCTGGCTGATGGCCAGAGCGAGCTGCGTATTCCGTTGACCTTTACCGCGGAAAACGGCGCAACCTTCACCAAGACCTTCGTTCTGAAACGTGGTGAATACGCGATTAATGTCGATTATCAGATCAACAACGCCTCACAGCAGCCGCTGGAAGTGTCAATGTTCGGTCAGCTGAAGCAGTCTATTGACCTGCCGAAGCATCGCGATACCGGCAGCAGCAACTTTGCTCTGCACACTTTCCGTGGCGCGGCTTACTCTAGCAGTGAGACAAACTACGAAAAGTACAAATTCGATAAAATCAGCGATAACGAAAACCTGAGCACCACGACCACCAATGGCTGGGTGGCAATGATGCAGCAGTACTTCGCCACCGCATGGGTTCCACAGACGGCGGGTAACAACACGCTGTACACCAGCAATCTGGGTAACGGAATCGCGGCGATTGGCTACAAATCTGCACCGGTCACCGTCGCACCAGGTTCTCAGCAGCAGCTGGCAGCCACCCTGTGGGTGGGCCCGGAAATTCAGGACAAGATGGCAGCTGTGGCTCCCCACCTTGATCTGACCGTGGATTACGGCTGGTTGTGGTTTATCTCTCAGCCGCTGTTCAAACTGCTGAAATTCCTGCACACCTTTATCGGTAACTGGGGCTTCTCCATTATCGTAATCACCTTCATCGTGCGTGGCATCATGTACCCGCTGACCAAAGCGCAGTACACCTCGATGGCAAAAATGCGCATGTTGCAGCCTAAGATTCAGGCGATGCGTGAGCGTTTAGGTGATGACAAGCAGCGTATGAGCCAGGAAATGATGGCGTTGTACAAAGCGGAGAAAGTAAACCCGCTGGGCGGCTGTCTGCCTCTGGTTATCCAGATGCCTATCTTCCTGGCCCTTTACTACATGCTGATGGGCTCGGTAGAACTGCGTCATGCGCCGTTCGCCCTGTGGATCCATGACCTGGCAGCACAGGACCCGTACTACATTCTGCCGATCCTGATGGGTATCACGATGTTCTTCATTCAGAAGATGTCGCCAACCACCGTGACCGATCCGATGCAGCAGAAGATCATGACCTTTATGCCCGTGATCTTCACCGTGTTCTTCTTGTGGTTCCCGTCAGGTCTGGTGCTGTATTACATCGTCAGTAACCTGGTGACCATTCTCCAGCAGCAGCTGATTTATCGCGGCCTGGAAAAACGTGGCCTGCACAGCCGCGACAAGAAAAAAGCGTAATCTGTTAATGCTGCGGGCTGACCGAAAAAGAAGGTCAGTCCCTGCACGTAGGGGGCAACCATTTTTTCCGGTCGCCCCGTGCGAACAACACGCACAATGCTTACACTAAGGCGGTCATTATGACCGCCTTTTTATTTCCAAAAGAGAATTCAACATGAGCCATAGCGATACTATCGTCGCGCAGGCGACCGCGCCAGGACGCGGCGGCGTCGGCATTCTGCGTATTTCTGGCAGCAAGGCCGCAGACGTTGCGCAGTTACTGCTGGGTAAACTGCCTAAACCGCGTTACGCCGACTATCTGCCGTTCCGTGACGCCGACGGTAGCACTCTCGATCAGGGCATCGCGCTGTGGTTCCCCGGCCCGAACTCATTTACCGGTGAAGATGTACTGGAACTTCAGGGCCACGGCGGTCCGGTGATCCTTGATCTGTTGCTGAAGCGTATTGTGGCACTGCCCGGGCTGCGAATTGCCAATCCGGGAGAGTTCTCAGAACGCGCCTTCCTCAATGACAAACTGGATCTGGCACAGGCTGAAGCGATTGCCGACCTGATTGATGCCAGCTCCGAGCAGGCAGCACGTTCCGCCGTTAATTCATTACAGGGCGTATTTTCTGCCCGTGTAAACCATCTTGTGGAAGCACTTACTCACCTGCGAATCTATGTAGAAGCAGCCATCGACTTCCCGGATGAGGAGATCGACTTCCTCTCCGACGGTAAAATTGAAGCGCAGCTGCATCAGGTGATTGCCGACCTTGACGACGTACGTGCCGAAGCACGCCAGGGCAGCCTGCTGCGTGAAGGGATGAAAGTGGTTATCGCCGGGCGTCCAAACGCCGGTAAATCCAGCCTGCTGAATGCACTGGCCGGACGCGAAGCAGCGATTGTGACCGATATCGCGGGCACCACCCGCGATGTGCTGCGCGAGCATATCCATATTGATGGCATGCCGCTGCATATCATTGATACTGCAGGATTACGCGAAGCCAGCGATGAAGTTGAGCGCATTGGCATCGAACGCGCATGGAATGAGATCGAACAGGCCGATCGTGTGCTGTTTATGGTCGATGGCACCACAACGGGTGCGACCGGCCCGGCCGAAATATGGCCGGACTTTATCGCCCGGCTGCCACAAACGTTACCGATTACCGTGGTGCGCAATAAAGCTGATATGACAGGTGAAGTGCTGGGCATCGAAGAAGTAAATGGTCACTCACTTATTCGTCTGTCGGCACGCACTGGCGATGGCATTGATGTCCTGCGCGACCACCTGAAGCACAGCATGGGTTTCTCTGGCAATATGGAAGGTGGCTTCCTGGCTCGCCGACGCCACCTGCTCGCACTCGAGTTAGCAGCCACTCACTTACAGCAGGGCAAAGACCAACTGCTGGGTGCCTGGGCCGGTGAATTACTGGCAGAAGAGCTTCGCCTTGCCCAGCAAGCGCTGAGTGAAATTACCGGAGAATTTAGCTCGGATGATCTGCTGGGGCGTATTTTCTCCAGTTTTTGCATCGGGAAGTAAACACCCGGTGTGATCGCTCTATTCCACCAGCAATCTGGCTATAAACAGTGACAATAGTCCGAAAATACCCCTGGGAATGGAATCCCAGGTGAAATTTGATAAGAAAATTCTTACAATGGCAGAGATGATTACCCGACCATTTTCACGGAGCGACAGATGGCAAGTCATTTTGCACGTTGGGCACTCGCCCAAACCAGACCCCAGGTTCACCGACTCCCGCAGCAGATGGTAGAGCAGGCCAGCAGATTTTCCGAGAAACGCCGGGCCCGTTATCTGGCCGCCCGAAGCCTGCTCGCTGAACTGATGCTGCGCGTGTATGGCATCCCCCTTTTGCCCGAATTGATCACCACCACCAGTGGACGCCCCTGCTTTGCAGACCCGGATCTCCCTGACTTTAGCCTGGCCTACGCCGGTAACATGGTCGGTGTGATGTTAGCTGAGGAACGGGGCCGCGCCGGACTCGATATGGAAATTGTCCGCGCACATAGCCGTCAGACGACGGAGCACCATTTTGAATGTCTGTCGTCGGGAGAGAAAGCGTGGATCAATGCACAGAATGATGCCATTGAGGCGTCTACGCAGCTGTGGACGCTACGCCAAAGCATTCTAAAACTCACTGGCGAAGCGGATGAAGGAAGTGATTCACTACGCTTGCACCCGGCATCAGGACGACTGCGCTGCGTCACCTGGCCAGATATTCAGGCGCTGTGTGATGTTGAGCCATTGCTGGTGTGGTCCTGTGCGTTATCGCCAGGCACTGACCGACTGCATTTGTGGGAATATAACGGGGAAGATGGCTGGGAATCACTGCGGGATTTTAACGTTTATGCACACAATCTTGGGCCACGCACGCTGCGTCTGACCAGTCTGCCGGCGGAAAAACCGCTCTACCACTCCTGAGAGTCAAACGGGTGGCGTTACCACCACCCGTTAGTCTGATTAATGCGCGTCGATAAACGCGATTTTCAGAACGAACAGTAACGCCACGACCACGACGCACGGGCTGATTTCACGCCAGCGCCCCGTGCCCAGCTTCATCACGCAGTAAGAGATAAAGCCCAGTGCGATACCTTCAGTGATCGAGAAACTGAATGGCATCATCGCCGCTGTCACAAACGCCGGAACCGCTTCGGTCAGGTCATCCCACTTCACGCGCGCCAGGCTTGAGGTCATCAGCACGCCCACGTAGATCAGCGCACCGGCTGCGGCATAAGCGGGGACCATACCCGCCAGCGGTGACAGGAACATCACCAGCAGGAACAGCACGCCCGTCACAACGGCCATCAGGCCGGTGCGACCGCCCACGGACACGCCGGATGAGCTTTCGATATACGCAGTCACCGAAGAGGTACCGATAAATGAGCCGGCAACGGAACTGATGCTGTCCACATACAGCGCCTGCTTCATACGCGGGAACTTACCCGTCTCATCAGTCAGACCGGCTTTATCCGTAACACCAATCAATGTCCCGGAAGAGTCAAACAGGTTGACCAGCATAAAGGAGAAGATGATCCCGGCCATGCCAACGTTCAGTGAATCTTTCAGGTTAACCTGCCCCAGAACGGAGGTCACCGCAGGAGGCGCTGAGAAGATACCGGTATATTTCACATCACCAATCGCCAGACCAATCAGCGTGGTCACCACGATCGACACCAGCACCGCCGCATGGATATTGCGCGATGCAAGGATGGCGATAATAAAGAAGCCCAACGCACCCAGCAGTACGCTGTGCGAGGTCAGGTTACCGACTGTTACCAGTGTTGCTTCGTTGGCCACGATAATACCGGCATTTTTCAGCCCCATCATCGCAATAAACAGACCAATACCGGCAGTGATCCCGACGCGCAGACTCAGTGGAATATTGGCAATCATCCAGTAACGCACACGGAAGATCGTCAGCAACAGCAGGCCAACAGCCCCCCAGAAAATAGCGCCCATTCCGATCTGCCAGGATATCCCCATCGCACCCACGACCACGAAGGCGAAGAAGGCGTTCAGCCCCATCGCGGGGGCCAGTGCCACAGGCAGGTTCGCGACCAGCCCCATCAGAATACTGCCTCCGGCAGCTATCAGACAGGTGGTAACGAAGACCGCCTGCGTGTCCATGCCGGCCACGCCGAGGATCTGAGGGTTAACAAAAACGATATACACCATCGTCAAAAAGGTGGTGAAACCAGCAATCACCTCGGTACGAACGGTGGTGCCATGCTCCTGCAATTTAAAAATCCGTTGTAACAGACCGGGATTCGTCATTATGTGTTTCCAGAACGGAGAAAAGTTGTCGGCCGTTATCCTACCCCAAAATTCTGATTTTGGGATGCCGATCACCCGGTTTTTTCGCAACCGATTGCGCAGTTTTACCCGTCTTATCACAACCGTTAACAGTAATTGACATAATTCACCCCGCTTCGCGCTACTATCGGGTATCCACCCACTGGACAGAAGGAATCAGGATGACCGTGGAATGCATTTTTTTCGATTGTGATGGAACGCTGGTCGACAGCGAAATGCTCTGTACTCAGGCGTACGTCAACACTTTCGCGCAGTTTGGTGTCACGCTGTCGCTGCAGGAGATGTTCGAAAAGTACAAAGGAGTGAAACTGTACGACATCATCGCGGATGTCTGCCAGCAGCACCCGCTGACGACCCCGGTTGAAGTCCTGGAACCGGCTTATCGTCAGGAAGTGGCTCGCCTGTTTGACCTGGAGCTTAAACCGATTCACGGTGCAAAGGCGTTGCTGGAAAAAGTGAGTGTTCCGGCCTGTGTCGTCTCTAACGGGACAGTCCCCAAAATGCAGCATTCGCTCGGCCTGACCGGCATGCTCTCCTTCTTTGGGGACCACTTATACAGCGGCTATGACATTGAGCACTGGAAACCCGACCCGGAATTGATGTACTACGCTGCCAAACAGATGGGCGTTGCGATTGAGCGCTGCATTCTGATCGATGATTCTGAGGCGGGGGCAAAAGCGGGCATCGCCGCCGGGATCCCGGTATTCTATTACTGCGTCGATGCGCATAATCCGGTAATCAACCATCCACTGGTGACGGTGTTTGATGATATGGCACAGCTGCCAGATTTATGGCAGGCGCGTGGCTGGCAGTTAACGCGCTAAATGGGGGCAGGCCGGAAACAACCCGGCCTGTTGCCAGCAAGCGGTATAGAAAAAATCAAATACCGTCCCCCTCATTGATATACCAGCGTAATGAATTTGACAGCAGTGAAGCATGTTTAATAACTTTGCCTTCATCGACCAGCTGTAAAAGAATATTTCGCATCATATAGATACTCTCACCGCAATTATCCGCTAACTCTCTGGTTTTAGGCCATAGCGTGGGATCGGATAAATGCGTACCCTCTTTGGGGCTGGAGGCGAGTTCCTGGCAGATTAAAGCCAGCGCACGGAATGCCTCTTGTTTCTTTAGCTGAACGGCTGTTTTATTTCTTCTCATATCTAATATATTAATGATAGCGTTAATCACCCGCTATACATTACTCCTTTTCGCTATATTAATTATACTCACGGTGAGGAGGGATCGTGTACCTACATTGTTATTATCGCTGCCAGCACCGTTCCCCCTAAGTGACCAGTTGATATTTTCAGCGCGGAACACATCAAAATCGAAATGGAAAATAAAGAAGGGATATATCGCCTCAACACTGAGAAAAAAAACAAAAACCATTGACTAATTTCGAGGCTATCGTTTTTCTTAAGCGCTGTAAACAATATAAAATCACAAAGAAAAATAATACCACTATATGCCAAACAGGTTACCAAGCCGATATATTCACACACCTATTAAAGTGTAAATTTAAATAAATAAGCACTTTAAGAAAATTTCTATAAAAATAATAAAGAGAAAAGGAAGAATAGAAGAAAACGGGGGGAGAAATCAGGTTCATATTATCCTGCGCTGAAGGGACCAGCGCAGGATGCCGCTCAGTTAGCCAATCGCGCCCAGTGCATCATCGTTACCCTGCTTTTTCGGCAGCAGGAATAACGTGGCGACAATATCCAGCAGATAGATCAGTGCCAGCATGGTGATAGCAGCAGTAAATGACCACTGGCTGACCAGCAGCCCAATCACCAGCGGACCAAATCCACCCACACCACGCCCCAGGTTAAACAAGACATTCTGCGCCGTGGCACGTACTTTCACCGGATAAGTGTCAGAAATCAGCGCGCCGTAACCGCCAATCATGCCATTCACAAACATCCCCATCAGTGCCCCGGTAAACAGCATGGTCGTCGGATCGCGCAACTGAGCGTAAACCACCACCATCACCACTGCGCCAAACTGATACAGCAGGAAAATTTTCCAGCGGGAGAAGCGATCGGCCAGCAGACCAAATAACCAGATACCGAAGGTCATCCCGACGACCGTGACCGCCGTCCACAACCCGGATTTCGTCAGCGAAAAACCAAAGTTAGATGAGAGATAACTCGGCATCCAGATCATCAGACCGTAATAACCAAAGTTCTGTACAGAACAGAGGATAAAGATGCCGATGCTGGCTTTGGTGGTAGCCGCATCCACGAACAACAGCTTAATGCGCGCCGTGAACGACAACCCCTGATTCACATCCACATGCTGGGTGAACGCTTCCGGCTCCCCCATGCCACGACGAATGGCAAACGAGGCCAGGGCGGGCAGCAGGCCAACGAGGAACATGCCGCGCCAGCCGATCACATTCAGCAGCAACGGCGTGATAAATGCCGCCAGCAGTACGCCGAGTTGCCACCCCATGCCCACCCACGCTGAAGCACGGTTACGCTTGTTGGCAGGCCAGGCTTCGGCGATCAACGCCATACCAATACCGAACTCACCGCCCAGGCCCATACCCGCAAGGGTGCGATACGCCAGTAAATCCCAATATCCCTGCGCCACTGCGCACAGCCCGGTAAAGACTGAAAACATCAGGATGGTAAAGGTCAGTACACGAATACGCCCGAGACGATCGCTGATATGGCCGAAAACAATGCCTCCCAGCACGGCACCAATCAGTGTCCAGGTGACCAGTGAACCAGCCTGCGAGGGGGATAATGCCAGCGACAGACTGATAGCAGGTAACATAAAACCGAGGATCAGCAGATCAAAGCCGTCCATTGCGTAACCGCTGACAGCAGCGACCATCGCTTTGCCCGGCGTGACGCTACGCTTGTCCGGGGGGGAAATTGACATGATTTTCTGGCCTTTTCATTGGAAATTTGCCGCAAGTATAAGTATGAGCGACGAAGGTATCCAGACGAAAAAGTGATGGGGAAGGAAGTCAGGCATGCCGGGGGGTTGGCACGCCTGAGCAGAGATTACGACGGGTTATTGCTACCGGTGTCATCGCCGGTCAGCAGTTTATCCAACTGGTCACCGCCCACGTGACGGAAATCCTGACCTTTCACGAAGTAGAAGATAATTTCACAAATGTTCTGGCAGCGGTCACCGATGCGCTCGATGGCACGCGCGCAGAACAAGGCCGTCAGCACACTCGGGATAGTGCGCGGATCTTCCATCATATAGGTCATCAGCTGGCGCACGATGCCCTCATACTCCTGGTCAACCTTCTTGTCTTCACGATAGATTTCAATGGCGGCAGTAAGATCCATCCGCGCAAAAGCATCCAGTACGTCATGCAGCATCTGAATGGTGTGATGGCCCAGTGACTCCAGGCTCACCAGCAGCGGCTGGTGCTGCTGGGTGAATTTTTCCAGCGCGGTACGGCAGATCTTCTCGGCAACATCACCAATACGTTCCAGCTCAGAGATGGTTTTGATGATCGCCATTACCAGACGCAGGTCGCTGGCAGTAGGTTGACGTTTGGCGATGATGCGTACGCAGGCTTCATCAATCTCCACCTCCATCATATTGACCTTGTGGTCACCTTCAATCACCTTGTTCGCCAGCTCACCATCCTGGTTGTGCATCGCCGTGATGGCATCGGTCAACTGCTGCTCGACCATGCCACCCATGGTCATCACCTGGGTGCGGATATGCTCCAGCTCGGCGTTGAACTGGCCGGAGATATGTTTGTTCAGATTTAAGCTATCCATTGTATTCTCCAGTCAAATCAACCGTAGCGGCCGGTGATGTAATCTTCAGTTTGCTTCTGATGCGGCTTGGTGAACAGTGTATCGGTATCACTGAACTCGATCAGTTCGCCCAGGTACATAAATGCCGTGTGGTCGGAGCAGCGTGCTGCCTGCTGCATATTGTGGGTGACGATCACCACGGTGTAATCCTGCTTCAGTTCCGTAATCAGCTCTTCGATGCGCCCGGTTGAGATCGGGTCCAGGGCCGAGCAAGGTTCATCCAGCAGTAACACTTCCGGGCGAATCGCAATACCACGCGCGATGCACAGACGCTGCTGCTGACCGCCGGAAAGACTGTAACCGCTCTGATGCAGCTTGTCTTTGGTTTCGGTCCACAGCGCCGCTTTCGTCAATGCCCACTGAACGCGTTCGTCCATATCGGCACGTGACAGCTTTTCAAACAGACGCACACCGAAAGCGATGTTGTCATAAATCGACATCGGGAACGGTGTAGGCTTCTGGAATACCATGCCAACACGGGCACGCAGCAGGGCGATATCCTGGCTGGCGGTCAGGATGTTTTCGCCATCCAGAAGGATTTCACCTTCAGCACGCTGCTCAGGATAGAGCGAAAACATCTTGTTAAACGTACGCAGCAGCGTGGATTTACCGCAGCCGGATGGGCCGATAAACGCCGTCACCTGGTTTTTAGCAATATCCAGATTGATGTTTTTCAGCGCATGGAATTTTCCGTAATAGAAGTTCAAATCACGAACCTGAATCATCTTAGCGGAAGTCGTATCAACCATTTTTATCTCACTTAGTCCGCGCCGCTAACGCCGCGCTGCTCAATTAATGTTTGCTCTTGGCGAAGATCACGCGTGCCAGGATGTTCAGTAACAGTACACACAGCGTAATAATCAGCACGCCCGCCCAGGCCAGACTCTGCCATTCGGCAAACGGACTCATCGCGAACTTAAAGATGGTCACCGGCAGGTTCGCCAGTGGCTGCATCATATCGGTGCTCCAGAACTGGTTCGACAGCGAGGTAAACAGCAGGGGTGCGGTTTCCCCGGCAATGCGGGCAATCGCCAGCAGAACCCCTGTCAGAATGCCGGAAACGGAGGCTTTCAAGGTAATCGCCGAAATCATCTTCCATTTTGGCGTCCCCAGCGCATACGCCGCTTCTCGCAGGCTGTCCGGTACCAGTCTCAGCATGTTTTCGGTGGTGCGGATCACGATCGGGATTTGCAACAGTGCCAGCGCCACCACCCCGGCCCAGCCGGAGAAGTGTTGCATCTGCGCCACCACGATGGTGTACACAAACAGACCGACCACAATCGACGGCGCCGAAAGCAGAATGTCGTTAATAAAGCGAATCACTTCGGCCAGCCAGGACTTACGGCCATACTCAGCCAGATAGATCCCCGCCATAATCCCCAGCGGCGTCCCCACAGCGGTTGACCAGAAGATCAACAGACCGCTGCCTGCCAGGGCATTTGCCAGGCCTCCTCCCGCCGTATTCGGCGGGGGCGTATTCTCAGTAAACAGCGACAGCGTCATGCCGTCGATACCGCGAGTCACGGTAGAAAACAGGATCCACACCAGCCAGAACAGACCGAATGCCATCGTCAGCAACGACAGGGCGAGGGCAATACGGTTTTTCATCCGGCGCCACGCCTGCATCTTACGGCGTGAAGCGAGCAGTTCGTCACGCGCCTGCAATTCCATCGTGGTCATGAGCGCGCTCCTTCACTTTTTGCCAGACGCAGGATCATCAGTTTTGAACAGGCCAGCACGATAAACGTGATGACAAACAGGATCAGCCCCAGCTCCATCAGCGCGGCGGTATGCACGCCCGATTCCGCTTCAGCAAATTCGTTCGCCAGCGCGGAGGTGATGCTGTTACCCGGCATAAACAGTGAAGCACTGTCGAGTTGGTAGGTGTTACCGATAATGAAGGTCACCGCCATGGTTTCACCCAGTGCGCGCCCCAGGCCCAGCATCACCCCACCAATCACCCCGTTTTTGGTGAAGGGCAACACAACACGCCACATCACTTCCCAGGTGGTACAGCCAATGCCGTACGCGGACTCTTTCATCATCACTGGCGTCTGCTCGAACACGTCGCGCATGACGGAAGCGATATAAGGGATAATCATAATCGCCAGGATAATTCCGGCGGCTAAAATCCCGATACCAAATGCCGGGCCGGAGAACAGGGATCCTACAATCGGTACGTTAGCCAGTACGTCCCCGACGGGCTGCTGGAAATAGGTGGCAAACAGTGGCGCGAAAATAAACAGCCCCCACATGCCATACACAATGCTGGGGATAGCCGCCAGCAGTTCAATCGCCACGCCCAGCGGGCGACGCAGCCAGTTAGGGGCCAGTTCGGTCAGGAACAAGGCAATGCCGAAACTTACCGGGACAGCGATAAGCAGGGCAATAATGGAGGTGACGACGGTACCGTAAATCGGCACCAGCGCACCAAACTGTTCGTTAGGCGCATCCCACTCTTTATTCCACAGGAACGAGAAACCAAACTTCTGGATACTCGGCCATGAAGAGATAATCAGGGAAACGATAATGCCACCGAGCAGCAACAGCACAATCAACGCAGCCAGTTTAACCAGCGCGCTGAAGATGATGTCACCCTGTTTTCCGGGAGCCTTGAATGCCGGCTTGGTTGCAGCCATAGAATTCTCGAGTCTGATACTGCTGATACGTATCGGGCCAGGCAAGCCTGGCCCATGGGGGCATAAGCACCACGCATCGTGGTGCTTACTGCAATCGCTTAGTACAGTGCTTTGCCGGAGCTGTCTTTCACGTTGGTTTTCCAGGCGCTACGAATCTGCTCAATCACAGAATCTGGCAGTGATGCGTAGTCCAGGCCAGCCGTGGTTTTGCTGCCGTTTTTATAAGCCCAGTCGAAGAACTTCAGTACGGCGGCGCCTTTCTCAGCATTAGCCTGCTCTTTGTGCACCAGGATAAAGGTGGTAGAGGTGATTGGCCACGCGTTGTCGCCTTTCTGGAAGGTCAGATCCTGAGCAAAAGATTTGGACCAGTCTGCGCCTTTCGCGGCATCGCTAAAGCTTTTCTCACCCGGTTCAATGGCTTTGCCATCCGCATCCACCAGCTTGGTGTAAGCCAGGCTGTTCTGTTTCGCGTAGGCGTACTCAACGTAGCCGATAGACCCTGGCAGACGCTGTACGAATGCAGCCACGCCGTCGTTACCCTTGCCGCCCAAACCGGTTGGCCAGTTAACGGTGCTGCCTTTACCGACTTTGCTGCTCCAGTCGCTGTTCACTTTAGACAGGTAACTGGTGAACACGAATGAGGTACCCGAACCGTCAGCGCGGCGTACCACGTTGATGTTGGAATCAGGCAGTTTCACGCCCGGGTTCAGCTTGGTGATGGCCGGGTCGTTCCACTTTTTGATGGTACCGAGGTAGATATCACCCACGGTTTTGCCATCCAGCGTCAGCTGTCCAGATTTGATACCAGGAATATTAACCGCCAGTACCACCCCGCCAATAACTGTCGGAAACTGGAACAGGCCATTTTTTTCTAAATCTTCGTCTTTCATCGGCGCATCTGATGCACCGAAGTCTACGGTTTTAGCGATAATCTGCTTAACGCCGCCGGATGAACCGATACCCTGATAGTTAACCTGGCTGCCCGTCGCGGTATTGTACTCTGCTGCCCACTTGTTATACACAGGTGCCGGGAATGTCCCGCCAGCACCGGTCAGGTTGGTCGCGGCCATTGCGGTAACGGCGCTCAGAGAAAGGGTTACTGCGACGAATTGAGCCAGGGTTTTGTGCATCAGTGTCATGTTCCCTCCACGGGATTAAAAAGTCAGGCCAGTTGCCGTGTTTGTCTATACCCAAAATAATTCGGGATGCAGGAAGGCGGCAAATGAGCGAGTCCCGATGAGCTTACTGTTGTAAGTGATTCGGGCGAACGAATGTAGCCAACGCGCCTGCAGCTTGAAGTATGAAAGGTATAATTAATGATTGCTGCTGGAGGCAAAATAGGACAGTTTGGTGACAGTAAAATGTACGAAATATGACACTTTTGTGACAAGCCACTCTAATCATGAAGGCTGACGTCAGTCGGTTTTTTCCATTACCGCGCTCAGTCCCGGGTTACGTTTAACCGGGCGCGTGGCCCACAGCGATGCAGCAACAATCAGCAACCCGCCCAGCCATGCCGCTGGCGTCAGCGACTCCTGCAACCAGAGCACGGCAAACAGGGCACCAAAGAGCGGCTCAGACCCCATTAATAGTGAGGCACGCGTCGGTGAGGTACGTTTCACCGCGTAGTTCTGCGCGAAGAAAGCAAACAGCGTGCAGAACAACACCAGGTAAAGCGTCGGGCCCCAGAACAGCGTACTCTCAGGCAGGGCCGGTATCCCATGCTCTGTCGCCAGTAACACTACCAGCGAACCGCTGGCGACCACCCCGGTTTGTACCGCCGTCAGCGCCAGTGCGGGCACATTGCGATGCTGGGTCATTTTTTTCGTCAGACACACCATCAACGCGCGCAGCAGCGCAGCGCCCAACACCAGCAGATCGCCCCTGTTCATCGCAATCTGCGTACCGCCCACCAGCAGCATGGCACCGCAAAGAGAGACGGCGGCGGCGATAAACACGCTGATTTCGGGCCGCTGACGGAACATCAGCCATTCAACAAACGGCGTCAGCACCACGCACAGGCTGATCAGAAATGCCGCATTACTGGCAGAGGTCAACGCCACCCCATAAGTTTCACACAGGAAAATAGCCAACAACACCGAACCCAGTATCAACCCCGGGGGCAGCGCCTGGCGCCAGCAGAGCCTTAACGTGGGTAAGAGCAGAACGAAGGTCAGCAAAAAACGAATAAACAGAAAACCCACGACCGGATAGAAAAGAACGGCCTGTTTTGCCATGCCGTAGCTGGTTCCCCAGACCACGGCGACAGCCAGTAACATCCACTCTGCGTAACGCTGTTGTTTCTCCACCTGCATTCCCCTGACGTTGGCGATAAACCCAACTGCGATTATGATGTTTTTCTCCAGACGGAATAATCCGTACGGGTAAACAAGACTTGTGCGCTATGAGAACAAATCAATATATGGGTCTGCTGCCGTATATGGCAGTATTCGTGAAAGTGGTGGAACTCGGCAGCTTCTCGGCGGCCGCAGAAAAGCTGGGCAGCACCGCGTCTTCGGTCAGCCGTCAGATCGCCAGCCTGGAAAATGCCCTGGGGGTGAAACTGCTGGAAAGGACGACACGCAGGCTGCGCCTGACAGAAGCCGGAACCGTCGCCTGGGAGCGCTGCTTTGAGATGATGCAGTCCGCAGAGTCGGTGTTTGAGCTGGCTGGGCGCATTAGTGACACCCCGCAGGGGCGGGTGAAAATCAGTGCACCGCGTGCCTACGGCAAGGATCTCATCTCCCCGCACGTGGCTGAGTTTTTACAGCGCTACCCTCAGGTGGATCTGCAACTGATGCTCACCGATCGTATGGTGGATTTAATCAATGACAATGTTGACCTGGCGATCCGCATTACCGATACCCCGCCTCCGGGGCTGGCGGCACGCCCGCTGTTTCCTGTCAGGCACGTGCTCTGTGCCAGCGCAGAGTATCTGCAACAGCACGGTATTCCGCAGCACCCGCAGGATTTAACGCAGCACAGCTGTATTTATCTGGGAGAAGTGCCCGGGGATAATCAGTGGAAGTTTCGTCATATCGCCAGCGGAGAGCAAATCAGCGTTGCGGTACACGGGCGCTTTGCCTCAAATCACAGCAAAGCGAGGCTGGAAGGCATCATTCATCATCTGGGCATCGGGTGCCTGCCGCGCTTTTCCGCGCAACAGGTCATGGATAACCGACAGATTATTCAGGTACTTCCCGAATGGGACTACATGACATCCTATTACGGGATGTCATGGGTTTTGTATCATCCCAATCGCTATCTTCCCCCTAAATGCCGGGTGCTTATCGATTTTTTGCTGGAGAAGCTGAAGCACCAGACAGCGCATTCGCAATCGCATTAAACATCAAAGAGGCTTCGAGCGGCTGGGCATCTGATGCCGGTTCTGCCTGTGGCCAGGCGGACCACTGAACAATCACCAGTTTCTGCGCCTGGTCGATCGCAATCATCTGGCCAAAAATACCCTCAGCCGACAGGGTCTTATTACGCGTTAATCCTTCTGATGGTGCATCGTTTTTCGCACTCAAGGGCACACCGATGTTCCACCACTGGTAACCAAATTGTCCGTCAGGATAATCGGTCGTCACCGAGTTTTCGGCTTTATTCCAGGTACTGGCCTCTTTTACCCAACCCTCGGGCAGCGTTTTCGTGCCATCAGGCAGGATGCCATTGTTCATCACGAACAGACCAAACTTTCCCCAGTCTTCGAGCGTTGCGTTAAAGCCGTGTGCACCCACATCATGTTTGCCCGGCAGATAGCTGTGCCACACGCCATCATTCACCATTCCGTAAGGCTGCCAGATGTTGTCCTGCAGATAGCGGGCCAGTGTTTCTCCGGTCGCTTTCTCCAGCGTGTCACCCAGCACCCAGGCACCGCCGGAAGAGTAGGACCAGACCTGACCCGGTTTTGCATAGGCTTTACGCTGAGGGTCGAGTACCAGTTTGCTGACGCAGTCATAGGTGTCTTTTCCTGCTTCACACTGGGTCAGTTTGGCAAAATCAGATTGGGGGTTGGTGTAATCCTCATTCCAGGTCACACCGGAGGTGTGCTGCAGCAGACTGCGTAGAGGGACATGTTCCCAGGCAGTGCCCCGTACCTCTGGATTGTACTTCACAGTCTCATCATCCAGCGAGGCTATCTTCCCCTGCTTCAGTGCGATCCCGACTAACGTGGACACCACTGATTTACCGACAGATCGCGAGGTCCATAGCGTCGTTTTCGTGTTGCCATGGCCGTAATAGTCCCAGACCTTTTTACCGTCTTTAATCACCATCATGCCTGTCACGTTATTGCGTTTAAGGTAATCTGCCAATGAGTAGTGATGCTGCTGATACTCATAGGACACGGCAGAGAGATTGCGATGAGCAACAGGGAGCGGTACGCCTGCTTTGCTGGCGCGGAAAATATCGCCGGGATAGGATCGATAGTCGTTACGAAAACCCACCACGCGCTGCTGAGGCGTCCAGGTAAGCATATTTTTGACGTCTGGCAGGTTTTTATCCAGCGGAGCAGGACACGTTTTCAGTGGCACCGGGCAGGGTACCTTCGCTGATGAGGCATTCGCCTCGTATACGGTGCCAAAGCACAGCGCCATCAGACAAAACCCCGTTTGCATCTTTTTCATTCTATTCCCTTAAAAAGAACCTAAGAACGTTCATTGTAAGGAAAGGAGTAACGGGAATTTGTACAAAAAAAGTCCGGCCGACTGACGGAGCAGTCATACCGGACTCTTGAGCAGCACGCAGAGTTCACCTGCGTGCAGGGCAGGGCTTATTCAACCGTAACGGATTTTGCCAGGTTACGCGGTTGATCCACATCGGTGCCTTTGATCAGCGCCACGTGATAGGACAGCAGCTGTAACGGCACGGTGTAGAAGATAGGCGCAATCACCTCTTCCACATGCGGCAATGGAATAATGCGCATGCCTTCACTGTTGGCAAAACCGGCATCAATATCGGCGAAGACATACAGCAGACCACCACGGGCGCGCACCTCTTCGATATTTGACTTCAGTTTCTCCAGCAATTCATTATTCGGCGCCACCACAATGACCGGCATATCGGCATCGATCAGCGCTAACGGACCGTGTTTCAGTTCACCTGCAGCATAAGCTTCAGCATGAATGTAGGAGATCTCTTTCAGCTTCAGCGCACCTTCCATCGCGATCGGATACTGATCGCCACGGCCGAGGAACAGCGCATGATGCTTGTCCGAGAAGTCTTCCGCCAGTGACGCGATCAGCTCATCCTGTGACAGCATCTGTTCAATTCGGCTTGGCAGCGCCTGCAAAGAGTGCACGATATCGTGCTCAACCTGCGGATCAACGCCTTTCAGACGACCGATTTTCGCCACCAGCATCAGCAGCACCGTTAGCTGAGTGGTGAAGGCTTTGGTCGACGCTACGCCGATTTCGGTCCCGGCTTTGGTCATCAGCGCCAGGTCGGACTCACGCACCAGCGATGAACCGGCAACGTTACAAATCGCCAGAGAACCAAGGTAACCCAGCTCTTTCGACAGGCGCAGTGCTGCCAGGGTATCCGCCGTTTCACCCGATTGAGACAGGGTGATCAGCAGGCTGTTTTTGCGTACTGCCGATTTGCGATAGCGGAATTCAGACGCAATCTCAACGTCACACGGCACATTGGCCAGCGACTCAAACCAGTAACGGGAAACCATACCGGAATTGTATGAGGTGCCGCAGGCAACGATCTGAATGTGCTCAACGCTTGCCAGCAGCGTATCAGCCTGCGGACCCAGCTCGGAGAGATCGACTTCACCGTGGCTGAAACGACCACTCAGGGTGTTTTTAATCGCGACAGGTTGCTCGTAAATCTCTTTCTGCATGTAGTGGCGGTAAACCCCTTTGTCGCCAGCATCATACTGTGCGTTCGATTCGATCTCAGCACGTTTTACCTGATGTCCCTGACGATCAAAAATGGTCACATCACGGCGGGTGATCTCCGCAATATCGCCCTCTTCCAGGTAGACAAAACGACGGGTCACGGGCAACAGCGCCAGCTGATCGGAAGCAATGAAGTTTTCACCCACGCCGCGGCCAATCACCAGCGGGCTACCGGAGCGGGCAGCCACAATAACCGACGGATCGCGGCTGTCCAGAATCACCATGCCATAGGCACCGCGTAGCTGTGGGATCACCCGCTGCACAACTTCACGCAGCGAGCCACCAGCCTGTTTCTGCTCCCAGTGCACCAGATGCGCCACCACTTCGGTATCGGTTTCTGAGGCAAAGGTATACCCCCGCGCAATCAGTTGTTCGCGCAGCGGTTCGTGATTCTCAATAATGCCGTTGTGAACAATGATGATATGTTCAGAGATATGCGGATGGGCATTCGCTTCCGAAGGTTCGCCATGCGTGGCCCAGCGCGTGTGCGCAATACCCGTTCCCCCCACCAGCGAGGTGGTTTCTGCTGCTTCAGCCAGGTTCTGCACCTTACCCAGACGGCGCAGTCGGGTGGCGTTACCCTGTTGATCAACAACGGCCAGACCCGCAGAGTCATAGCCCCGGTATTCCAGACGACGCAGCCCTTCAAGCAGGATTTCTGCAATATCACGCTGCGCTACAGCACCAACAATTCCACACATAATTATTTTCCTGACATGATGGCGGTAAGCCATCAGCGTTGTCTTCTGACCTGATTGTTCCCGTATATTCGGGTTCCCCGAGCCTTGTAGAGAGTGGGGATTATTTTTGTATTGACTGCATTTACAACAAAAACAGAGGGTGAGGCATGCCTCACCCCTTCATAAAATGGGCTTACTTTTTCTTTTCCGGGCGCTGCCAGCTTGCCTTCAACTGCTGTTCTTTACGGTTATACACCAGGCCTGCTGCCGGAACGTTTTTCATAATGGTGGTTCCGGCTGCGATGGTGGCACCCGCAGCTACCGTTACCGGTGCGATCAGCTGGGTATCTGAACCGACAAACACATCATCACCGATGATCGTTTTCGATTTATTGACGCCATCGTAGTTGCAGGTAATGGTGCCTGCGCCAATATTCACATTAGCACCGATTTCCGCATCACCGAGATAACTCAGATGGCCCGCTTTAGAGCCTTTACCCAGGCGCGCTTTTTTCATCTCGACGAAGTTGCCCACATGCGCCCCTTCAGCCAGCTCAGTGCCCGGACGCAGACGCGCGAATGGCCCGACAGTACAGCCTGATTCCAGCTGCGCATCTTCAATCACGCTGTACGGGCTGATAACGCTGTCATCAGCAATCACGCTGTTTTTAATCACACAGCCGCTACCGATTTTCACCCGGTGACCCAACGTGACCTTGCCTTCGATGATCACATTGGTATCAATCACCACATCACGGCCGTGTATCAGTTCACCCCGCAGATCGAAACGCGCCGGGTCGAGCAACATCACCCCCGCCAGCAGCAGTTTTTCAGCCTGCTCAGCCTGATACACCCGCTCCAGCGTTGCCAGTTGCAGACGATTATTGACGCCCTCGGTTTCCGTGGTTCTTGCCGGATGCACCGCCGCGATCTGACGGCCTTCCTGATGGGCCAGGGCGATAATGTCGGTAATGTAGTATTCGCCCTGCGCGTTGTTATTGTCCAGCTTGCTCAGCCAGCGCTTAAGATCGGCGCCGTTAGCCAGCAAAATGCCGGTGTTGATTTCGTTAATCAGCAATTGTTCAGGCGCAGCATCTTTCTGTTCGATAATGCCGACCACCTGACCCGCTTCACGGATAATACGTCCGTAACCGGTTGGGTTATCCAGAATGACGGTCAGCAGGCCAATGCCGCCAGCGGGCTTTGCCACCTGAAGCTGGCGTAGCGTGTCCACGGAGATCAGTGGCACATCGCCATACAGCATCAAAATGTCTTCGTCATCGGCGAAGTGAGGGGAGGCCTGCTGCATAGCATGGCCCGTTCCCAGCTGTTCCGCCTGCAACACCCAGTTGAGCGAGCTGTCAGTCAGCGTTTGTTTAAGCAGCTCTCCGCCGTGACCGTAAACCAGATGCACATGCTGAGCGCCCAAATGATTCGCTGCATCAATAACATGTTTGACCATCGGTTTCCCGGCGAGGGTATGCAGAACCTTCGGGAGATCGGAGTACATTCGGGTTCCTTTACCAGCGGCAAGGATCACCACGCTCATAGCACTGTTTGACATACGCGTCCTGAATCTGTTTAGTGAGAGAAGTAAATCGATTTATCCTTGAAAATTCTACATATTTTGCAGTAAAAAACGTACCGTCCGAAAAGTCTCGATTCGCAGATGATTTCCACCCTTTATCGCATCATAAAGCGCGGCTGACAGGGTAAATCTATCGATTTATGCCCAGTTTAGCGTGCAAAAATTGCTATGCCACTGGTTTATCGCTTATTTCACCAAGCGAACGAAGAGCGCATCCCGCGACGACTCAGCCCGGGAGTGATTAAAAGGGCCCAGAGAAGGGACATCGTGCTCGTTTTCATGGAATCGACTCTGTATCTGGAAACGCTGTTTAGAATACTCTCAGGACTCAATGGGTATAAGTTCCCCCGAACTCAACGGAGTACAGTGATGAATTTTAAAGTAACAGGACTCCTGTTGTTACTCTCTTTCCCTGCTATTTCGCAAGGTAGTCAACGTGATGCAGGAAAATACAATCTAGAAAACTTTGCCTTAAGCCAATGTCTGGCGAATGGTTTTTCTGATAAAAGCGTAAAAGAAGATGCGCTGGCTGCGGTGGGGGCTTACGTTGAACTGGGATCCTATCCCGCTGAAGCTTACGAAGAAGCCACCGACCTTGTTCATCAATTTCTCAACAAGAAATATGTGAGTAAAGAGGGGCATTCAGAGCTTATTGTGATGAAGTGTATTGATTTATCCCGAAGCAATGAGCTGATGGTGATTAAACAAAAATATGCGCACTCCACCACTGATAACCTTAAGCCTTAGCCCAGGTTCTGTGGATAAATCTGAGTCAGACAATAAAAAAAGCCGGTCAGTTTCCTGACCGGCTTTTTGATGTTTAAACCTGAATTACATCGCTTTTTTGGTCAACTCGATCACGCGCAGTTTGGCGATCGCTTTAGCCAGTTCCGCAGACGCCATCGCGAAGTCAACATCACCGTGAGAGCTGTTCATATGCTCTTCAGCTTTGCGTTTCGCTTCCAGCGCGCGAGCTTCATCAAGATCGCTGCCGCGGATCGCTGTGTCAGCCAGTACGGTAACCGCACCCGGCTGCACTTCCAGTACGCCACCGGAAAGGTAAATAACCTCTTCGTCGCCGTGCTGTTTAACGATGCGAATCATACCAGGCTTAATGGCGGTCAGAAGCGGGGCGTGGTTTGGGCGAATACCCAACTCACCTTCGCTACCTGATACCTGGATGCTCTGTACAGTGCCTGTGAACATTTGCAGTTCTGCGCTGACAACGTCCAGGTGAAATGTCATAGCCATTGTTAATCTCCTGGGAAACTTTCCCCTTCATACTTCAGACAACGTGCCGAAATAGTCGGGGGAGACGATTACAGTTTCTTCGCTTTTTCCACGGCTTCTTCGATAGAACCGACCATGTAGAAAGCCTGCTCTGGCATATGGTCGAATTCACCTTCCATGATGCCTTTAAAGCCACGGATGGTATCTTTCAGAGACACGTATTTACCCGGGGAACCGGTGAATACTTCTGCCACGAAGAACGGCTGGGACAGGAAACGCTGCATCTTACGAGAGCGTGCTACCACCAGTTTGTCTTCTTCAGACAGTTCATCCATACCCAGGATGGCGATGATGTCTTTCAGTTCCTGATAACGCTGCAGCAGTGACTGAACGCCACGCGCAGTGTCATAGTGTTCCTGACCAACAACCAGTGGATCCAGCTGACGGCTGGTTGAATCCAGTGGGTCAACCGCCGGGTAGATACCCAGGGAAGCGATCTGACGGCTCAGTACCACGGTTGCATCTAAGTGAGCAAAGGTGGTGGCTGGAGACGGGTCAGTCAAGTCATCCGCAGGAACGTAAACGGCCTGTACAGACGTGATTGAACCGGTTTTGGTCGAGGTGATACGTTCCTGCAGAACGCCCATCTCTTCCGCCAGCGTTGGCTGATAACCTACCGCAGAAGGCATACGACCCAGCAGTGCTGATACTTCAGTACCGGCCAGGGTGTAACGGTAGATGTTATCGATGAACAGCAGAACGTCACGACCTTCGTCACGGAACTTTTCAGCCATAGTCAGGCCAGTCAGCGCGACGCGCAGACGGTTTCCTGGTGGCTCGTTCATCTGGCCATAGACCAGGGAAACTTTATCGATAACGTTAGAGTCGGTCATTTCGTGGTAGAAGTCGTTACCCTCACGAGTACGCTCACCCACGCCAGCAAATACCGAGAAACCTGAGTGTTCTGCCGCGATGTTACGGATCAGTTCCATCATGTTTACGGTTTTACCTACACCCGCACCACCGAACAGACCAACTTTACCGCCCTTAGCGAACGGACACATCAGGTCGATAACCTTGATGCCGGTTTCCAGCAGTTCCTGCGAGTTAGACTGATCTTCGTAAGAAGGTGCTGCGCGGTGAATTGCCCAACGCTCTTCTTCGCCGATGTCGCCTTTCATATCGATTGGCTCACCCAGCACGTTCATGATACGGCCGAGTGTTGCCACACCGACAGGGACTTCAATTGGGTGCTGAAGGTCAACCGCTTCCAGGCCACGTTTCAGGCCGTCGGAAGAACCCATTGCGATGGTACGAACCACACCGCCGCCCAACTGCTGCTGAACTTCCAGCACCAGACGAGCATCACCATTTTTAACCTCAAGGGCGCTGTACACTTGTGGTACTGCGTCCTGAGGGAATTCGACGTCAACTACGGCGCCGATTACCTGGACAATCTTTCCAGTAGCCATCTTGAATCCTCTACCTAAATTCTGCGTATACCTGGTTAAACCGCGGAGGCCCCACCGACAATTTCGGTAAGTTCCTGGGTGATGCTGGCCTGACGAGCTTTGTTGTATACCAACTGAAGCTCTTTGATCAGGTTTCCGCCGTTATCGGTCGCGGCTTTCATCGCCACCATTCGCGCGGCCTGCTCGCTGGCCAGGTTTTCAACAACACCCTGGTAAACCTGAGACTCGACGTAGCGACGCAGCAATGTATCCAGCAGCGCTTTCGGATCGGGTTCATACAGATAGTCCCAGGTACTCTTCTTCACAACGCCTTCCGCATCATCTGCTGGCGGTAACGGCAGCAGCTGTACGATCTGTGGAGACTGAGACATGGTGTTGATAAATTTGTTGCTGACAATAAACAGCTTGTCGAGACGGCCTTCATCGTATGCTTGCAGCATCACTTTGACCGGGCCAATCAGGTCGGACAGCGCAGGTTTATCACCCATTCCGCTTACCTGAGCAACCACGTTGCCGCCAACAGAACCGAAGAATGACTGACCTTTAGAACCGATAACCGCCAGATCGCTCTCGACGCCTTTATCAGACCAGGCCTTCATATCTGCCAGCACTTTTTTGAACAGGTTAATGTTCAAACCACCACAAAGCCCGCGGTCGGTAGATACGACCAGATAGCCAACGCGTTTAACGTCGCGCTCTTCCAGGTAAGGGTGCTTGTATTCCAGATTACCTAACGCAATGTGACCAATCACTTTGCGCATGGTCTCTGCATAAGGACGGCTGGCCGCCATGCGTTCTTGCGATTTACGCATTTTGGAGGCGGCGACCATTTCCATCGCTTTGGTGATCTTCTGCGTGTTTTGCACGCTGCCGATCTTACTACGTATCTCTTTTGCGCCGGCCATAAGCTTCTCCTCAAAGCCTTGCGGCCTGCCCCCTAAGGGACAAGCCGCCAGACATTACCAGGACTGGGTTGCTTTAAACGTTTCGAGGAGGCCTTTCAGCTTCTCTTCGATTTCGCCGTTATAGTTACCAGACTGGTTGATATCAGCCATCAGCTCTGCGTGATCGCGATCAGCAAATGCCAGCAGTGCTGCTTCGAAGCTACCGATTTTCGCCAGTTCGACGTCATTCAGGAAGCCGCGCTCGGCAGCAAACAGAACCAGACCCTGCTGCGCTACTGACATCGGCGCATACTGTTTCTGCTTCAGCAGCTCGGTCACTTTCTGACCGTGACTCAGCTGTTTGCGGGTTGCTTCATCCAGATCGGATGCGAACTGAGAGAACGCAGCCAGTTCACGATACTGTGCCAGAGCGGTACGAATACCACCGGACAGTTTCTTGATGATCTTGGTCTGAGCAGCACCACCAACACGAGAAACGGAGATACCCGGGTTAACTGCCGGACGAATACCGGAGTTAAACAGGTTAGTTTCCAGGAAGATCTGACCATCAGTAATCGAGATTACGTTGGTTGGAACGAACGCAGAAACGTCACCCGCCTGGGTTTCGATGATTGGCAGCGCGGTCAGTGAACCGGTTTTACCTTTCACTTCACCATTGGTGAAACGCTCAACATAGTCGGCGCTCACACGGGAAGCACGCTCCAGCAGACGGGAGTGGAGGTAGAACACGTCGCCAGGGAAGGCTTCACGACCTGGTGGACGGCGCAGCAACAGAGAAACCTGACGGTAAGCAACAGCCTGTTTAGACAGGTCATCGTATACGATCAGAGCGTCTTCGCCGCGGTCACGGAAGTATTCGCCCATGGCGCAACCGGCATACGGAGCCAGGTATTGCAGAGCAGCAGACTCAGAGGCAGTCGCAACAACAACGATGGTGTTAGCCAGCGCGTTGTGTTCTTCCAGTTTGCGTACCACGTTAGCGATGGTAGAGGCTTTCTGGCCGATAGCAACGTACACACATTTGATGCCTGAATCGCGCTGGTTGATGATCGCATCGATCGCCATCGCGGTTTTACCGGTCTGACGGTCACCGATGATCAGCTCACGCTGGCCACGGCCGATTGGAATCATTGCATCGACAGATTTGTAACCGGTCTGTACAGGCTGGTCAACGGACTGACGATCGATAACACCAGGTGCAATCACTTCGATCGGTGAGAAACCGTCGTTGTCGATAGCGCCTTTACCGTCAATAGGTGCACCCAGGGTGTTCACCACGCGGCCTAACAGACCACGGCCAACCGGCACTTCCAGGATACGGCCAGTACACTTCACCTTCATGCCTTCGGCGAGGTCAGCGTATGGGCCCATCACAACTGCACCAACAGAGTCACGCTCCAGGTTCAGTGCGATTGCGTAACGGTTACCCGGCAGGGCAATCATCTCACCCTGCATCACATCGGCCAGGCCGTTGACGCGGATGATACCGTCACTTACAGAAACAATAGTACCTTCGTTGTGAGCTTCGCTCACTACATTGAACTGAGCAATGCGCTGCTTGATCAGTTCGCTGATTTCGGTGGAATTCAGTTGCATATGCTCCAGTCCCCTTAAGACTGCAAGACGTCTGCGAGGCGTTCAAGACGACCGCGTACGCTTCCGTCAATGACCATATCACCCGCTCGGATGATTACGCCTGCCATTACAGACTTATCAATTTTGCAATTCAGCTTAACTTTGCGTGACAGACGTTTTTCCATCGCGCTGCTGATTTTGGTCAGCTGTTCATCGCTCAATGTTGTGGAAGAGATAACTTCAACCTCGGCGGTCGCATCATGTGCGGCACGCAGTTGGATGAACTGTTCCAGAACAGCGGCAAGCGCAGGCAAACGTTTGTTTTCAGCCATCACCTTAATCAGGTTTTGACCGGCTTCGTCGAGTTGGTCACCACAGATTGCGATGAACGCGCCAGACAACGCTTCCGGCGCCAGAGCGCCGGAAAGAAGTTCTGATACCTGTTCATTGCCAGCCACTTCGGCGGCAAACGCTAGCATCTGCTGCCAGCGATCGATACTTTGATGTTCAACCGCAAAGTCAAAAGCGGCTTTAGCGTAGGGGCGAGCTACGGTAGTAAATTCAGACATCAGCCCCTCCCTTACAGTTCAGCGACCAGTTTATCAACGATGTCGCTGTTAGCAGCTTCATCCACGGAACGTTCAATGATTTTCTCGGCGCCGGCAACAGCCAGCATCGCGACCTGCTTGCGCAGCTCTTCACGTGCACGTTTGCGTTCGGCATCAATTTCTGCCTGCGCCTGAGTGACGATCTTGCTACGTTCCTGTTCAGCCTCAGCTTTAGCTTCGTCCAGGATCTGAGCGCGGCGTTTGTTCGCCTGCTCGATGATTACCTGAGCGTCTTCTTTCGCTTTTTTCAACTGATCGGTCGCATTAGCCTGCGCGAGATCCAGATCTTTCTTGGCACGTTCAGCGGAAGCAAGGCCTTCAGCAACTTCTTTCTGGCGCTTTTCGATAGCGGCCATAAGCGGCGGCCATACGTACTTCATGCAGAACGCTACGAACAGGATGAACGCGATAGCCTGGCCGAGGATTGTTGCGTTAATGTTCACAGCACAATGCCTCTTGTTAAGTTAACGTTTTCTGCCGCTGTGATGACAGCGGCAGAATCCGTTCATCGCTATACGTGAGTACGGCGATGAACAAACGGTTTTACGCGACAGCAAACATCACGTACAGACCCAGACCAACAGCGATCATCGGGATTGCATCCACCAGACCCATTACAACAAAGAACTGCGTACGCAGCAGAGGAATCAGATCCGGTTGGCGTGCGGCGCCTTCCAGGAATTTGCCTCCGAGGATGCCGATACCGATCGCAGCACCGATTGCCGCCAGGCCCATCATCACAGCGGCAGCCATGTACAGCAGATCCATATTCAGGTTTTCCATGACAGTCTCCAGTTTGTTTCAGTTAAAACGCAGTAGTGTTGAGAAAAAAATCAATGTTCTTCAGATGCCATCGACAGATAGACAATCGTTAAGACCATGAAAATGAAAGCCTGCAACGAAATGATCAGTATGTGGAAAATGGCCCAAGGCACACTCAGAATCCACTGTGACCACCACGGCAACAGACCGGCAATCAGGATAAAAATCAATTCACCCGCATACATGTTTCCGAACAGTCGCAGACCCAGAGATACCGGTTTGGACAGCAGGCTCACACCTTCCAGAATCAGGTTGATCGGAATGAACACAGGGTGGTTGAAGGGTTGCAGAGTCAGCTCTTTAGTAAAGCCGCCAATGCCTTTCATCTTGATGCTGTAGAACAGAATCAAAATAAATACGCCAAGGGCCATCGACAACGTAACGTTCACGTCAGCAGAAGGCACCACACGCATCGCTGGTAGCCCCATCATCCCGGCGATATGCGGCAGCAAATCGATAGGTAACAGGTCCATAAAGTTCATCAGGAACACCCAGACGAAAACCGTCAGGGCCAGCGGAGCGATTAGTTTGCTTTTACCGTGGTACATGTCGCGCACGTTGTCGTCAACGAAACCAACAACTAACTCAACAGCGGCCTGTAATTTGCCTGGCACGCCGCTGGTCGCTGATTTCGCCACTTTGCGAAACAGCACCAGGAACACCAGTCCCAGCACCACAGAGAAAAACATGGAGTCGATATTTAATACCCAGAACGACGGTGCGTCGTGCGGATTCACTAGCTCGAAGGTACGCAGGTCCAACTGAAGGTTCTTCAGGTGGTGGCCTATGTATTCTTGCGGCGTAGAGATTTCTCCTGCAGCCATGATGCCTCTTACCCTTTGTTGTTAATTACAGCCGGTGCGACGATTTGCACAATCAGCACCGATAACCAGGCCAGTCCCAGCGGCGTAAACACCGCCTTAAACACTCCCAGCGCCACGATAATCACGAGGATCGTAACGAAAACTTTCAGCGCTTCGCCTAGCGCAAAAGTCCAGGCAAGCCGTCCCGTTACTTCATGCCCCGCCTGGTGGCGCCAGGCAAAAATCATAAACAACACGTTTGGCAGCCAGGCTGCCAGCCCGCCGGCAAGGGCGGACACGCCCCAGGTCAGATCTTTAAAGGAAAACAGCGCACCGATTACGACGAAGGTCGCCAACTGCCACAGCAGTATGGTTCGGGCAAATTTAACTCTGTAAAGGGACACTGACATGTCGCTGAAACTCTCCTGCCCCGAAAGGGGTATGTCGCGTGTCGTATAAAACTGCCTTTGCTCTTTTGAGTCAAGCAGCAAAAACCGTGCAAATTATACGGTGCGCACCTGTGATTTCAATCGATAAGTAGAGAAAAGGTGAACAATTATTTAAATTTCTTTCCAGCAGCCTATTTTCCAAAACCAATGACAACGGCTGCTTATCGACTTTTTTCTGCAATGCCCGCGAATCCATGCTTACAAAGCGTGCGGAAGATCACAAATTAGTAATGTAATGGCGGAGAATCAAACTGCCTTTTGAATGAACTTGAATAACATAACACCAATAAAATGATTAAAATCAGATAGATAATTATAATTTTTGTAAAAACACACTGTTATCTCGATTAAAAGCTTTTATTGACATCTGTAGCAAATATTTAACATCGACCCGGTCATCACTCACGCTAATTTATTAGCGCGATATATTTTCCTGCGTGACTATTTTATCCCTGTCGCACCACGAAAATATGACTCAAGTGATAACTAAATGTGAAAATAACGTTAAATGTAACAGAGGTTTTCAGATAATTTCCGCTGAGTGATTTAACCCGATGGTAACAGCTCCGTCCAGGCAAATTTTCGCAAAAAAAATCATGGGATGAGCATATTCTGAATACCCACATTTTAAATGTGCTATTGATATACCAAAAAGTCATATAATTTCAGGGGTTAACTATCACTGAAATACCGTTTTTTCTGGTTAAAAAGGCCAATAATTGCGAAAAAAAAACCCATCAACGCTAAAAAAACAGGCTGACAGGCCAGGTTCGCACAACGTCAAAATCAGGCAGAAGGGGCAATAATCACCAAATGGCGCTCACCTTCGAGCTGAGGAACGCTCAGTGGGAGAACGTTTTCCACCGTCAAACCGACAGGTAATACCGCGATTTCATCTTGAGGCAGCACACCTTTTAACGCGTAAAAACGACCCTGTGGACCCGGCAGATGATGGCACCAGGTGACCATATCCGTCAGCGAGGCAAAAGCTCTGCTGATCACGCCATCAAACGGCGGCTCGGCAGGAAAGTCTTCTACACGGCTTTGTACCGGTGAAATATTTTCCAGCTTCAGCTCATGCTGTACCTGTTTAAGGAAGCGTACGCGCTTGCCCAGGCTGTCCAGCAGCGTGAAATGAGACTGCGGCCTGACAATCGCCAGTGGAATGCCAGGTAATCCAGGCCCGGTACCCACATCAATAAACCGATCGCCTGACAGATGAGGCTCCACCACAATACTGTCAAGTATATGGCGTACCAGCATCTGCTCAGGGTCACGTACTGACGTCAGATTGTAGGCTTTATTCCATTTATGCAGCATTTCCACATAACCGACCAGCTGTTGTTTCTGCTGATCGGACAGGGAAATACCGGCGCTTTTTAGCAATACGGATAATTTATTAATCATGCGCTTTTACGTAAAAGCCCCTGTTTTTTAAGATAAATAAGTAAAATTGAGATGGCTGCAGGTGTAATCCCAGAAATACGTGACGCCTGGCCAATTGACCCTGGCTTATGATCGTTAAGTTTCGCGATCACTTCGTTAGAGAGGCCGCTGACCTGACGATAATCCAGATCAACAGGTAACAAGGTGTTCTCATTGCGTAACTGACGATCGATCTCTTCCTGCTGACGGACAATATAGCCTTCGTATTTGACCTGGATCTCAACCTGTTCAGCCGCCTGAGGATCGGTTAATGCCGGGCCAAAGTTGCTCAATGTCATCAGGTTCTGGTAAGTCATTTCAGGGCGGCGCAGCAGATCTTCACCACTCGCTTCTTTCGTCAGGCCTGCGCTCAGGAGTGTATTCACCTCAGCAACGCACTCTGATTTCGGATGTACCCAGATATCTCGCAGACGCTGGCGTTCCAGTTCAATGCTTTCCAGTTTCTCGTTGAAACGAGCCCAACGGGCATCGTCCACCAGACCCAGTTCACGACCCGCAGCCGTCAGTCGCAGATCGGCGTTATCTTCACGCAGCATCAGACGATATTCAGCACGTGAGGTAAACATGCGGTACGGCTCTTTTGTGCCGAGTGTGCAGAGATCGTCAACCAGTACGCCAAGGTAGGCCTGATCGCGACGCGGTGCCCAGGTGTCTTTGTCAGCAGACAGACGCCCGGCGTTCAGACCCGCCAGTAACCCCTGTGCAGCGGCTTCTTCATAACCTGTGGTGCCGTTGATCTGTCCTGCAAAGAACAGACCCTCAATATATTTGCTTTCCAGCGTCGGTTTCAGATCGCGTGGATCGAAGAAATCGTACTCAATGGCATAGCCAGGACGAACGATTTTGGCATTCTCCATTCCCTGCATAGAACGTACGATCTGCATCTGAACGTCAAACGGCAGACTGGTAGAAATGCCATTTGGATAAATTTCGTTGCTGGTCAGCCCTTCCGGCTCCAGGAAGATCTGGTGTGCATTGCGATCGGCAAAGCGCATCACTTTGTCTTCGATCGATGGGCAATAGCGTGGACCGATCCCTTCGATCACCCCGGCATACATTGGGCTGCGATCGAGATTATTGCGGATCACATCGTGGGTTTTTTCGTTGGTGTAGGTGATGTAGCACGGCACCTGTTGTGGATGCTGGCTGACATTACCCATAAACGAGAACACTGGCATCGGCGTATCACCATGCTGCGGAGCCAGAACGCTGAAATCAATGGTTCGGGCATCAATACGCGGAGGGGTTCCGGTTTTCAGACGTCCTACACGCAGAGGAAGTTCACGCAGACGCTGTGATAACGAGATGGAAGGCGGATCACCAGCACGGCCACCGCTGTAGTTGTCCATTCCGATGTGAATTTTACCATCAAGGAACGTTCCTACCGTCAGCACAACGGCCTTGGCACGGAACTTCAGACCCATCTGGGTGACGGCACCCACGACACGATCGTTTTCGACAATCAGATCTTCAACCGCCTGCTGGAAGATCATCAGGTTGGGCTGATTCTCCAGTGCTGTACGTACCGCCTGACGATACAGTACACGATCGGCCTGAGCACGGGTTGCTCTCACTGCCGGACCTTTGCTGGCGTTTAGTATCCTAAACTGGATACCCGCCTGGTCAATGGCATGAGCCATCAGCCCGCCCAGTGCGTCCACTTCTTTTACCAGATGTCCTTTTCCGATACCGCCGATCGCTGGGTTGCAGGACATCTGCCCCAGTGTGTCGATGTTATGGGTCAATAACAGGGTTTGTTGACCCATACGGGCAGCAGCCATCGCTGCTTCCGTTCCCGCATGACCACCACCGATTACGATGACGTCAAAAGGATCTGGATAAAACATGGTACTGCACCTCGCGGTTTGTGCGAATTAAGGGAGTGTTGCTGAGGGCGTGGATTCTACTCAACTTTAGACGATGGCGAAAGCACCGGGATCTTCGTGTATTAAAAAGAAGATCTTTTTTATTTAGAGATCTCTTTATTAGATCTTCTATTAGGATCGACGACCTCTGTGGATAAGCCTTTTTTGCTGATAAGGATCAAGTGATTAGACAGGATCATTAGCTGTTAATGATCGGTGATCCCACACCGTATAAGCTGGGATCTAAATGGCATGTTATCCACAGGCTCAGCCAGGTACTCATGTTGTCCTTGGGATAAACACCGGTTATCAGACTGTATTGAGCCTAGTTATCCACAGTTGAATGCGTTAAAACCAGGCAAAAAAGGGCAATATTTACAAAACTCAGGATCGAAAAAGGCCAGTTTTGCGGATCGGGCAGAGGATCTCCGGCCGATCCGGGCAAGAGTTAGATCAGTTCTTTCCAGCTTTCTACCCAGACACCGGCAGGATCTTCGGGAATCTCATGTTGCAGCACATCTATATCCAGTCGATCGCCAATACGCTGTGCTCCCAGTGATGTCAGCAGCTCGTCAAACTGGATAATGGCACCGCAAAACAGATCATATTCACGATTACCAATGCCTACAGCCCCGTAACGCAGGTTACTCAGATCCGGTTGCTGTTCCTTTATGGCTTCAAACAGTGGCTGAATGTTATCGGGCAGTTCACCGGCACCGTGGGTAGAACTCACCACAATCCATATCCCTTCCATTTTCAGCTCTTCCAGCTCCGGCCCATGCAGTGTTTCTGTTGTATGTCCTGCTTCTTCAAGCTTCTCAGCAAGATGATCGGCCACATATTCTGCGCTGCCTAAGGTGCTGCCACTGATTAAGGTAATGTCGGCCATGATGAGATCCCTGAATGATAATGGCGGGCATTGTACTCTGTGATCACCATGGGATCTACCTGTGGATAATTAAGGGTATTACTGCCAGGCACCTGGCTTGTTGGCCAGTTCCAATCCGGGCAGTGCTCGCGCTCCTCACGTACTTCAGTACGCTGCGGGTGCTGTGCGCTGGCCGGATCGAAACTGACGGCACCGTCGACGGTGCATGACGAGGAGGGGATCTGAGAAAACATTCTGGTGTGGATAACCTTATGCACCGATCACGGGATAATGGTGCGCATAATCGGGTTTTGCAGGGAGATCAGGGTTTCGGTGGACTGGATTTCATCGATGGTCTGGATCTTGTTGATCAATACCTGTTGCAGGGCATCGATCGAGCGGCACATGACCTTAATAAAGATGCTGTAGTGCCCGGTGGTGTAATACGCTTCGACCACTTCATCCAGTGCTTCCAGTCGCGCCACTGCTGACGGATAGTCTTTGGCACTTTTCAGAATGATGCCGATAAAGCAGCAGACATCATAACCAAGCTGCTTCGGATCTATCTCAACGCGCGTTCCTTTAATGATCCCCGCCTGCTTCATCTTCTCCACGCGCACGTGGATAGTGCCGGGGCTGACGTTGAACTGCTTGGCCAGTTCGGCATAGGCGGTACGGGCATTCTCCATTAGTGCATTGAGAATGCCGCGGTCGAGATTATCTGGCTGCATATTTTCCGGCATAGTGACTCCGAGATTGAATGTTATTCAATGAACAGAGTATTAATGTGCGGGATCGTGAACAGAATGGCAATCAGAGTGCCGATATGACAGCGGGCACCGAAGGGTGCCCGCCGGAGAACAAAAGATTAACGTTTACGCCACAGTGTCACCTGAGCGACGGTGTGCTGGTACTTACGCGCCGTTTCGCGGATGACAAACGGCACATCCTGTGCGGGTTCGATCTCCTCAAAATCGGGTGCCAGCAGGCGCTGCAACGCCTGGTAAGTCGATAGCGCCTCACCGTTTTCACGAATGCCTCCCAGCCAGTTTTCCTTCGGCGTGAAGTCTTCCAGCCACGTATAAGGAGAAGAGAGCATCAGCACACCGCCGGGGCGGATCATGCGGGTGATGTCCTGCAGGAAGCGACGTGGCTGGCGCAGACGATCAATCAGGTTCGAAGCCAGCACCAGATCGAAGGGTTCAGCCTGCGGTTTCAGGTTACAGGCATCGCCCTGTACAAACTGAATACGGCTGGCCTGTTCAGTACCGAGGTCAATATCCTTCAACTGTACCTGTCGGTATTCCACCAGCTCGCCCTCTTCCTGGGTGACGTAGCGGAACTCTTCGCCGCTGGTGAGCTGTAATGCCACGTCGATAAAGCGTGCGGAATAGTCCATTCCCACCACCTGGCCGAAATGACGTGCCAGTTCAAAACTCGCACGTCCTGTGGCACAGCCAATATCCAGTGCCCGCTGACGCTGGTTTGTGACACCGCAGGCTATCTCAACCAGCACTTTCGCGTAGTTGGCCACGCCGAAGTATTCCGGCCCGTACTGGAAGTCGAGGTACTGTGACACCATGCTGTCGGTTTCATAGGGGTTACTGGCCCGGCTTTCCTGATGATCGGAGACCACATAGCGGAAACCCGCGTGCTGGAAGAAGTGGCGGCGGAAAGCGTAACGTGCCGACTTTAGCGCTTCATTCCCTGTAGATATCCAGCTGCCGCCTTTGATCAGCGAATGCTTACCATCAAACGTCGGCGTGGAGAAGTCATCATATAAAGGATGGACGCGGAAACCTTCAAAACCTGAAATCGGGGTGGTTGTCCATTGCCAGACGTTGCCGATCAGGTCGAAAAATTCACCCTGAGCAAAACGATCGACAGGGCAGGATGAGGCCCAGTGGGAGAGATTGATATTACCCGGTGCGTTATCCCAGTCAGGCTGATCGCCGGCCACCTTCTCACGCAGCAGCATCCATTCGCTTTCGGCGGGAAGCTGAACAGACTGGCCTGTCACTTCGGCTTTCCAGCGGCAGAATGCCGCAGCTTCAAGCTGATTGACTTCGGCTGGCCAGTCCCAGGGCATCGGGACTTCTTCCGCCATCAGGCGGAGCTTCAGCGTTTCCGGCTGGTCTGCGTTCCCGCTCCAGAAGGTAGGTTGGCTGGCTTTCGCGAATTCACGCCAGCCCCAGCCTTCGTCATCCCACCAGCGTGGTGTCTGATAGCCACCCGCCGTCACGAAGTCGAAGAACTCTGCGTTACTGACCAGCATTTTACTGGCCTCGAAAGCCTTCACGTCGGTGATGCGGCTGCCATACTCGTTATCCCAGCCGTAGGTGTCGTCGGTTTTTCCCTGAGTGACCCGTCCTGCGGCAACACTGATCAGGCTGTTATGCGGCACCGTCTGACGCTCATGGCGCGCATCCGGACACACCGGCCAGTGTGGCTGCGGTTTGACCCATGCCAGCGGCAACTGTCGAATCAGCACGCTGGAGGTTTCCAGATGGATACGCTCATGTTCGATGCCCATCAGGATAACCCAGGCCGGGCTATCCCAGGTGATCGGCAGCGTTAGCGGCATCTCACGGATCAGCTGTTCAACGCGGGCGCGCACTTTACCGCGATAATCGCGCAGTTCAGCGACCGATGGCCAGGCATAGTGACTGGTGTCGAGGTCATCCCAGCTCATCTCATCGACGCCGATGGCCATCATCGCTTCAATGCTATCGTCGGTACGGTTGTCGAGCAGGCGAGCTGCCATCAGCTTATTGATATAGAACGTGGCGGTGTGACCGTAGTAGAAGATCAGCGGATGCCGTAGCGATATCGCTTTGGTTGTCCACGCCCGTTCATCCGCCAGGCAGTCAAACAGGCTTTCATACAGCTCCCATGTCTGGCGGAAGTAATTGAGCAATTGCTGACGTTTTTGTTCCGGGTCATTGCCGGTTAACTGCAGCGTGCGGGTTGGGGCAGGTAATCCTGTCTGGTGTTGTTGCGAAGTCACGTGATGCTCCCATCTTGCCATGTGGCTAAAGCGTATACATCACTATAGCAAATAAGCTTTGTCAGATTAGGTCAAAGGCGGGGCTCAGCGTTTCCAGCGACGGAGCAGGCGGCTTTTTAGCCCGGTGTCGAAACGCCAGATGTGGTCAAAGATGCGCATAATGCCAGGTTTTCCATGATCGGACATGGCAACGGCATGAAAACGCTGTTGCTGTTGGTTCTGGTGGTCGCGTACGCGTTTGACCAGTACATCAGGAAGACGTTGAGCGATAAAGTCAGAGAGAATAACGGCGTCAGCATCTTGCCACTGTGGGCCGGACAGCTTGAGTAAGACGGCATCGAGGCAGGCAGCCAGGTCGGTGCCGCCACGGAAACGCTGGCTGAGAAAACGGATCGCCTGGCTGATGCCATCTTCAGCGGTCAGTTCATAGCCCACCACTTCATGGGCAAACAGCATAATGTAGCAGCGGCGGTTATCTGCCAGCGCCACTTTCAGCAGGGCCAGGCAGAACGCTTTGGCACAGCGTTCATTAAAGCCGCCCATTGAACCGGATGTATCCACGCAGATGATAAACGGGCCGCGCGGCTGCTCATCATGATGGTGGTGAGTCACCGGGCGCAGCGTGACTTTGTCATGCCAGCTCTCTCCCTGGAGACGATAGGTGAGCAGGCGTTTTTCCACCATCCGACGATAAAACTCCAGCTCCAGTTCGCTGATGCCCAGCGTGGCCAGCTCTGGTGGCAGCAGGCGCAGAATATCGTCACTCTGGTGCAGACCGCTGACTTCTTCCGGCACGCTTTCTGGTTCGCGCACCAGCTGGTGGAAGGCTTCCGGCGGAGCATCGTCCGAGAGTACCGCTTTGGCTTCACGGCTGCGGCCCAGCTGTTCCGCCAGTTTCAGCAGCTCCGGCTGGCTGGCCAGGAAATCGCCGTATTGCACCATGAGCTGGTAGTCGTCGCGTTGCAGTGAACTGCGGGTCAAATCCCATAAGCGCCCGGCAGCGGCTTCGTCGTCGGTGGCCAGCACGGGAGCCAGCTGACCACTCATGGCCAGCCGCTGTTGCAGGTCAGCCAGCAGTTTTTCACGCTCCTGATCGAGTAACTGTTGGTTAAGGGTCAGGGTTTGCAGCGTCAGGCTCAGTCGCCAGCGCTGTAAAAACAGCGTCTGCTGAGCGCCGCTGAGCTGCAAGGTATCGTGATGGCTGACCAGCGCTTGCGCTTTTTCAGCAAAGGGTGAGTGATTCTGCGCAAGCCATGTCAGTAATTCGGGCAGCTGACTGCTAAAGTCATGCTGGCTGAGAGTCTGGCACTGCTGGAAGCGGCTGAACTCTGCCGCCAAATCGTCCGGAACCGGGGTCGATTTTAACTGTTGCAGGATCTCTGACTTCCAGCGTGGAAGATCGCGCGTCAGGGCATTTTTCAGCCGGGGAAACTTTTCAAAAAAGGCGGCCAGCTGCGGTGAGGCCAGCAACGTGATCACCAGTTCTTCAATCAGCTCATTTTCACTGACTGCCAGAAACATACTCAATGTATCAAGTGAGATCACTGCCGCGCCTGCTTCAGCTGTTCCGCCACCTGTTGCAGGCTATCTTCAACACGTGCCAGCCAGTCATCGCTGATAAACAGGCAGCGATGATGCTGGCTGAACAGCGTGCGCTGTGCCCGAAGCTGGGTATCAAGCTCATCCAGCGCCAGCGAAATCTCTTCCGGCAGCCCTTGCTGCGGTTTACCCGGCAGCATCAGGCGTGAGGCTTGCAGGCTGACGTCGCGCAATGTCAGGCAGTCATGGCCGTCTACGTGCAAATCCAGCGTCTGGGCAAAGCCAATACCATTGAGCTTGCCACGCATTTCGCCGCCTTTTTGCAGCCAGTGATGCAGAGCTTCGCGGGTCAGGGTGATATGCGTGACCTGCATATCATGCAGCGTGAGCGGTTTTTGCAGCATCAGCGTCAGCGCATCGGCTGACAGCGTTGCCGGCAGATCAAAGTGAGGTTTGCGGCTGAACATGCCGCCATGTTTCTCCAGGCGGATGGCCTGTTCCACACTTTGTTGCTGCTGGAGCGCCAGACGGCGGGCATTAATTTGCTGCAATTTGAACAGCATCGGTTGCTGCTGCCACGCCTGCTGGGTGATCAGATTATCCAGTTCACGATCCAGCAGTTTCATCGATCCCACATCGTGCCACAGGCAGTCTTTCAGCAGGATCAAATCAATAGGCGCGATCACGCTACGGCCACTGTAAAAGGCACTGGCCTGCAACAAGTGAATGGCTTTTTTCCAGCGGCGATCGGAGATATACGGCGCTTCTGGTTGATTTTCTAACAGTTGACGCAGTTGGAAAATAAGCTCGAAAACATCGTCGGGCAGGCTGACTTTACTGATACCTTGTTGCCACTCCAGATACTCTTCATCGCTGATGCAGAGTGAATCGGATACCGGATTCTGATTCTCATCCTGCTGGTGGGTCAACAGACTGCGGAAGTTCTGCTTTTCATGCACGTTATCCAGCCACAGGCGGATCAGCATACGGTCGTACAGTGCTTCAAGCCCACTATCCGCTTCCGGCAGTTCGTTAGAGGCAGTGACCAGCAGGCGCATCGGGATTTTATCTTCGCTGTCACCGTTACGAAAACGGCGTTCATTAATCGCGGTCAGCAACGTATTCAGGATGGCGGGCCCGGCTTTCCAGATCTCGTCAAGAAACACGATTTCTGCGTCAGGAAGGTAGCCTTTAGTCAGGCGCTGGTAGCGCCCTTCGTCTTTTAGTGCCTGAATAGAAAGGGGGCCAAAGACTTCTTCCGGCGTGGAGAAGCGCGTCATCAGGTATTCAAACGCGCGGGCATGCTGGAAAGCATACTTGAGCCGGCGGGCAATCAGGCTTTTGGCAATGCCCGGTGGGCCGAGTAAAAAGACACTCTCACCGCACAGGGCGGCGAGCAGGCAAAGGCGAATCGCATGATGGCGTTCGTAAAGTCCTTTCTCTAATGCATTGCTGAGGCGGGCGATGCGTTCCGCCAATAATTGAGAGTGGGCCATAATCAAACATTCATCCTTTTTCTACGGTCAGGCCAGATTGCTGTCTGGCGAGCGCAAACACTACTGGCTATGATGCTTGAAAGAGTTGATTGCAGTCAGCTTTTTTATTATCAAAGGGTGACACTGACCATTGAAGTTGTCATTTAACAGGCAATTAAGGATAGGCATTCATGTTTAATCATGCATACTGTGCGCGTTTTGACGGGCAGTTGAGCCGTACGCAATCCCGCGTCAGTCCACCGCAACAAAAGACAAGTCTATGAGTTCTGAGAAGAAGCAATCCCTTGGTGCCGTTACCCTGGCAGCGATAGGTGTGGTGTATGGTGATATCGGCACCAGCCCGCTGTATACACTGCGTGAGTGTCTTTCCGGGCAGTTTGGTTTTGGTGTTGAGCGCGATGCCGTTTTCGGCTTCCTGTCGCTGATTTTTTGGCTGTTATTACTCACCGTTTCACTGAAATATATCAGTTACGTGATGCGTGCCGATAATGCCGGGGAAGGCGGGATATTGACACTGATGTCACTGGCGGGACGCAATACCGGTGCGCGGTCAACCGCCGTGCTGGTGATCATGGGCCTGATTGGTGGCAGTTTCTTCTACGGCGAGGTGGTGATCACCCCGGCGGTATCGGTGCTTTCGGCCATTGAAGGCCTGGAGATAGCCGCGCCCTCCCTTGACCGCTATATCGTGCCGCTGGCGATTGGCGTGCTGACATTGCTCTTCATGATCCAGAAACACGGTACCGGCCTGGTCGGTAAGCTGTTCGCACCTGTGATGCTGTTGTGGTTTCTGGTGCTGGCGGTACTGGGTGCGCGCGGCATCATCAGTAACCCCGAAGTGCTGCACGCCATGAATCCTTACTGGGCGATTCATTTCTTTGTTGAATACAAAATGGTGTCCTTCTTTGCGCTTGGGGCCGTTGTGTTGGCCATCACGGGCGTTGAGGCGCTGTACGCCGATATGGGCCATTTTGGTAAGTATCCGATCCGTCTTGCGTGGTTTATTGTGGTGCTGCCGTCGCTGGTGCTGAACTATTTCGGCCAGGGCGCGTTGCTGCTGAAAAATCCGGAAGCGATTAAAAACCCCTTCTTCCTGTTAGCCCCCGATTGGGCGTTGATCCCGATGCTGATTCTGGCCACGCTGGCGACAGTGATCGCCTCTCAGGCGGTGATTTCCGGTGTCTTCTCCCTGACGCGTCAGGCGGTACGTCTCGGCTATCTGCCGCCGATGCGTATTGTTTACACCTCGGAAGAGGAGTCGGGCCAGATTTACATTCCGGTAATCAACTGGCTGCTGTTTGTCTCGGTAGTGATTGTGATTGTGGGCTTTGAGCATTCGAGCAACCTGGCTGCGGCTTACGGTATTGCCGTAACCGGAACGATGGTTCTCACTGCAATCCTGTGCAGCGTGGTGGCGATTAAAAACTGGCACTGGAATCGTTATCTGGTGATGACGCTGCTGGTGGGCATGTTGTGCATTGACGTGTCACTGTTCTCCGCAAACCTGGTGAAAGTGTTTGCCGGAGGCTGGTTACCACTTTCGCTGGCGCTGGTGATGTTTGTGGTGATGACCACCTGGAAGAGCGAACGTTTCCGTCTGCTGCGTCGGATGCACGAACACGGTAATTCTCTGGAGGCAATGATCGCCTCGCTGGAGAAATCGCCACCGGTGCGCGTGCCGGGCACCGCGGTGTATATGTCCCGCGCCCTGAACGTGATCCCGTTCGCCATGCTGCATAACCTGAAACACAACAAGGTGCTGCATGAGCGCGTGGTGCTGCTTACGCTGCGTACCGAAGATGCGCCTTATGTCCATAACGTGAAGCGTGTGACCATCGAGCAACTGTCGCCGACCTTCTGGCGTGTGGTGGCCAGTTACGGCTGGCGTGAAACGCCAAACGTGGAGGAGATTTTCCACCGCTGCGGTCTGGAAGGGTTGAGCTGCCGGATGATGGAGACCTCGTTCTTTATGTCACATGAGTCGCTGATTATCGGTAAGCGTCCGTGGTACCTGCGCCTGCGCGGCAAGCTGTTCCTTGCGCTGCAACGTAATGCGCTGCGGGCACCCGATCAGTTTAAAATTCCGCCTAACCGGGTGATTGAGCTGGGTACTCAGGTCGAGATTTAGCACGGTTCGGGACGGGCATGCCCGTCCCCTACAAACCTGTCTGTCGCTGGGGCGAGGCACGCCCTCTCCTAAGCAGATCCATCGTAGGGGCGAGGCACGCCTCGCCCTGGTTATCCGTTAATATTTACCGTCACCGCAAATCCGCCTTCTGCCCGATTTTCCAGGGTCACCGTCATGCCGTGCAGGCGGGCAATATGATGAACGATCGACAAGCCTAAACCGCTGCCAGACTGTTGCTGGCCTGGCGGGCGATAAAATCGTTCACCAATACGTGCCAGCGCTTCCGGGCTGACGCCCGGTCCATTGTCCAGCACCTGCAACGTGCCGGCGGTCAGTTTCAGCCATACTTCACTGCCCGCCGCACTGTAGCGAATGGCATTATCCAGCAGATTACGAACCAACAGTGCCAGCAGCAGCGGTTGACCCTGACAGATAACGGGCGCATCAGGGGCATCCAGCGCCAGTTCCACGCCCGCAGCCTGTGCGGCTGCATACTGATCCACCACGGCTTTCTGCACGATCGCCTGCCACTGCACGCTTTGTGTTTCCAGATCTTCCCCGGCATCCAGACGCGACAGCGTCAGCAGTTGATCCACCAGCCGGGTAGCGCGATCTATCCCCGCATCCAGGCTGGTCAGCGCATGGTGGCGTACTGCGGCATCGTCATGAGCCAACTGGGCAACCTCCGTCTGCACTTTTAACGCGGCCAGCGGGCTGCGCAGTTCATGTGCGGCATCCGAGGTAAAACGGCGTTCGCGCAGCAGCATGTCACCGATGCGCCCAAACAGTTGATTCAGTTCAGTCAGCAACGGGCGGACTTCCTGCGGCACACGCTGTGCGGTGAGGGGCGTAATGTCATCCGGGGCGCGCTGCCGCAGCTGGTCGGCGATCTGTTTCAGCGGCGCCAGCTCCCGGGTGATCAGCCACAACATCAACATCAGCATTACCGGCAGTGCCACCAGCCACGGCGTCAGGTTGGTTTGCACCAGATCGCGGGTCATATCATCGCGATACTCCCACTCCTGACCGACCACCACCACATAGCGATCGTCCGGGGTACGCAGCCACACCATACGCCAGCGGTCATCGTCACCGCGCAGGCGGCCATCAACAAAACCATCACGCTGATAATCAAAGATGAAATTACGGCCATTATCACCATCATTAAGCAGCATCTGGCCATCGCGGCGAAACACGGCAAAGGCCAGCGCATCATCGTCCTGATCGCCCCGGTGATGGCGCAGGATTTTTTTTGTTTTCGGCAGTGTTATCGTTTTCTCGTCCCCTGACTCAATATTCAGGGTGATGAGCCGTTTCGCGAACAGCATTTGCTGTGTATCAAACAACGCATTGATATTGTGACGGGTCTGCCACCAGGCCCCCACAGCGGCCACTCCCCAGCACAGCAGGCTGAGCAACAAAAAACCGAGCATCAGACGCAGTCGCAGACTTTGGCGCATCAGGGTGCCGCTCCCAGTGTGTAACCCACGCCGTGAATGGTGCGAATAAACTCACTGCCCAGTTTTTTACGCAGGTGATGGATGTGCACTTCCACGGCATTGCTGGAAACGTCGTCATCCCAGCCGTAGAGTTTGTCTTCTAACTGTGGGCGGGTGAGCACGCGCCCGTTGTTGAGCAGAAACAGTTCCAGCAGCGCCAGTTCACGCGCTTTCAGTACCAGCGGTTCACCCTTCAGGGTAACGGTATGGGAACCCGGTTCCATGATCAGGCAGCCATGTTGCAGTGTCGGCTGAAGCTGACCGTGGCGGCGGCGGATCAGTGCCTGTAAACGTGCGGCCACTTCGCTGAGGGCAAAGGGTTTACATAAATAGTCATCGGCTCCCTGCTGCAACCCGCTGACGCGTTGTTCCAGGGCATCGCGGGCCGTGAGGATCAACACCGGTTCATCACGCCCCTGCTGTCGCCACTGGCGGAGAATGGTGAGTCCGTCGATTTCTGGCAGGCTGAGATCCAGTACTACCGCATCATAGGGCGCGGCACTCAGCGCCCGAAGTCCCTCGTTGCCCTGGGTAAACCAGTCAACACTGAACCCCAGTTTGCTTAACCCGGCTTTGATGCCGTCGCCAATCAGGCGGTCATCTTCGATTAACAGAATTCGCATGGTGTTATCCTTCGCAGTTCACCGAGTTATACGGAATCATGATACGGCTTGTACAGCAACGATCGACGAAATTCGCGACTTTTCGTCAATTTAGAACAATAAACTCGTGATAAAAGAGTTCTTAAGATCCTGTTAAGAACCTTTTGCTGTAATACTGACTGAACCGACGTTACCGGGCAGAACTGACTGCTCTATTGCATAAGGAAAAGTGAACATGATGAAGAAGACAGCTGCATTACTGGCGATCACCGCCCTGATGTCCATGCCCGTACTTGCCGTCCAGGGCGGCGGTTTTGTTGACCCGAGTGCCCCGGCAGCCCAGGTACAGAAGGGCGGGTTCAGCGGCCCGAACGGTACGGTGGCTACCGTCAAGCAGGCTCAGGATATGAGTGATGATGCCTGGGTAACAATGCGTGGTCATATTGAAAAGCGCATTGGTGATGAAGACTATCTGTTCCGTGATGCCACCGGCACCATGACCGTCGAAATTGACGATAAGCGCTGGGACGGACAGACCATTGGTCCGAAAGACAATGTTGAACTCCAGGGCAAGCTGGATAAAGACTTCAACTCGCTGGAGCTGGACGTCAAACAGGTGCGCAAAATCGGTGGCTAATCGCCGGCAAGCATCGTGACCAGGTGGTGGACGGCGGGGGAGCGATCCCAACGCCGCCAGGCCAGGGCGATATCACTGCCCAGCGCAGCATCCTCAATCTGATGGAAGCTGACGCCGGGCAGGCTGATGCAGCGCAGTGAATCAGGCACGATGGTGATGCCGAAGCCTGCGGCGACCATGCTCACGCCCGACGAAATTTGCGGTGACTGCTGCACGCCATCTGGCTGAAAACCGGCACGCAGACAGGCACTGATAATCACTTCGTACAGGCTGGGGGCAACCTCACGTGGAAATAAAATCAGTGATTCTTGACGTAACTGTGCCAGCGACAAAGAGGGTACGCTGCCAAGCGGATGACCCGTCGGTAGCACCACAGCCATTTTCTCAGAAGCAATCACCTTCAGATTAAACGTCTTACTGCTCTCACAGGGCAGACGTACAAAGGCGGCATCCAGTAATCCCTCCTCCAGATTATGCATCAGCGTCGCCATACTCTCTTCCTGGGGCAGTAAGGTGATGGCCGGAAAACGATCCTGAAAACAGTGCAGCAGCCGGAAAATCTGCGGATGAAACGCGGTGGAGCTGGCAAAACCAATCGACAGCTTTCCACTGATCCCGCGGGCAATCCCTTTGGCTTTCTCCAGCGCATGGCCGGTCAGTGCCAGGATCTGGCAGGCATCATGATAAAACGCTTCCCCGGCATCCGTCAGTTTCACGCCACGCGTCAGCCTTTTCAGCAGCGGTGTACCAATCTCTTCTTCCAGTTTTTTGATTTGCTGACTCAGCGGGGGCTGGGAAATACCCAGCCTTTCCGCCGCCCGGGTGAAGTGCTTCGTCTCAGCGACCGCAACGAAGTAACGCAGATACCGCAGTTCCATATCGAAAACGTCTCAAAGTGGGGGGTGTTCTATATTGGAATCCCGAACTGAATCGAGTCAACATTGATTCAATACTTCTTAACAGTTTATCGGGGGAAATGGCAATGACACATTATGTAACTGATTGTTCATGTTCGGAACAACTGACCGAAACGGTCAGGGGGATGCAGAAGGAAAGGCCAGAAAGTGTAATCTATCAGACCTCTCTGATGAGCGCGTTACTGAGCGGCGTCTATGACGGTACCACCACGGTGGCTGACCTGCTGAAGAAAGGCGATTTTGGCCTCGGGACGTTTAATCAGCTGGATGGCGAGCTGATCGCTTTTAACCGTGAAGTGTACCAGTTGCGTTCAGATGGCAGTGCCCGTGCTGCCAGTCCCGATCAGCAATCGCCGTTTGCAGTGATGACCTTCTTCCACCCTCAGTATCAGCATCGCTTTACCGGCCCGGTTGATCGGGCCGGGGTACATCAGGTCATCGACCAGCAGGTCAGTTCCGATAATCAGTTCTGCGCATTGCGTCTCGACGGTTTGTTCAGCCGCGCAGAAACCCGCACGGTTCCCTGTCAGCACCGCCCGTATAAATCGATGCCAGAGGTGCTCGGCAAGCAGCCCACCTTTCATTTTGAGCAGCGCAATGGCGTGTTGATCGGTTTTCGCACGCCGCAGTATATGCAGGGCATCAACGTCGCGGGCTATCACGAACATTTCATTACTGACGATCGCCAGGGTGGCGGTCATCTTCTGGACTATCAGCTTGATCACGGCACGCTGACCTTTGGTGAGATCAGCAAGCTGGTGATTGACCTGCCTGGCGACAGCGACTTCCTGCGGGCGGATCTCAGCCCGGAAAACCTGGATTCCGCCATTCGTTCTGTTGAAAGCTGAAAAAGAGAGAGAACAAAAGATGAAAAACGTCACTGAGGTTCAACAGTGGGCACACGGTGCCGATCTGGTCGTGGCTCAACTGGAAGCACAGGGGGTGAAGCAGGTCTTCGGCATTCCCGGTGCCAAAATCGATAAAGTCTTTGATTCGCTGCTGGACACCTCCATCCAGACGATTGCCGTACGTCATGAAGCCAACGCCGCATTTATGGCAGCGGCCGTGGGTCGGCTGACCGGCAAAGCCGGCGTTGCATTGGTCACCTCCGGGCCTGGCTGTTCCAATTTGATCACCGGTATGGCAACGGCGACCACCGAGGGCGATCCGGTAGTGGCACTGGGGGGGGCGGTAAAACGCGCGGATAGCGCCAAACAGGTGCATCAAAGCATGGATACCGTCGCGATGTTCCGCCCTGTGAGTAAATATGCGGTAGAAGTCGGTTCCTCAGATGCCATTGCCGAAGTGTTATCGAATGCGTTTCGCAGTGCGGAGCAGGGGCGCCCCGGCGGCGCTTTTGTCAGCCTGCCGCAGGACATTATTAATGAGCCCGCACGCGGACATCTGCTGAATACCAGCGGCCAGCTGCTGCTGGGAGCAGCACCGGATGTGGCGATTGACGCCGTTGCCCGCCAAATCGCACAGGCGAAAAACCCGGTGCTGCTGCTGGGCCTGATGGCCAGCCAGCCCGCCAACAGCGATGCGCTGCATCAGCTGCTGGAGCGTAGCCATATTCCGGTCACCAGTACCTACCAGGCGGCAGGTGCAGTGCGGCAGGAGCATTTTTCCCGCTTTGCCGGGCGTGTCGGGCTCTTTAATAATCAGGCGGGCGATCGGTTACTGCGAGAAGCCGACCTGATTATCACCATTGGCTACAGCCCGGTAGAGTATGAACCTGCGATGTGGAACAGTGGCAAAGCCACCCTGGTGCATATCGATGTGTTGCCCGCCGATACCGACAACTGTTATCAGCCTGATGCCGAGCTGGTCGGTGATATTGCTGCCACGCTGGATAAACTGACGGCACGTATCCACGGCCCGTTAACGCTTAGCCCACAGGCGGCGGCGATCCTCAGCGACCGCCAGCAACAGCGTGAACTGCTGGCGCTGCGCGGCCATCAGCTGAATCAGTTTGCCCTGCATCCTTTGCGCATCGTGCGTGCTATGCAGGACATCATCAACAGTGACGTCACCCTGACGGTGGATATGGGCAGCTTTCATATCTGGATCGCGCGTTATCTTTACAGCTTCCGCGCCCGTCAGATCATGATCTCCAACGGTCAGCAAACCATGGGCGTTGCCCTGCCCTGGGCGATTGGTGCCTGGCTGGTGGACCCGTCGCGCAAAGTGGTGTCGGTCTCCGGGGATGGCGGGTTCCTGCAATCGAGTATGGAGCTGGAAACGGCAGTACGGCTGGGCGCTAATTTGCTGCATATCATCTGGGTGGATGAGTGCTACAACATGGTGGCGATGCAGGAAGAGAAGAAATATCAGCGGGTTTCCGGGGTGAAATTCGGTCCGATCGATTTTAAAGCTTACGCCGAGTCGTTTGGTGCCGCGGGGTTTGCTGTGGAAAGTGCAGAAATGCTGGAACCGACGTTGCGTAAAGCGATGGATGTGCAGGGCCCGGCGGTAGTGGCTATTCCGGTGGACTACGCAGACAACCCTCTGCTGATGGGACAGCTTCATCTCAGCCAGATTTTGTGAGCTGCTATACCTTCCAGATATTCATTACATTCAGTCATGGCCCTTTACCGGTAACATAAAAGGGCTATTTTTTTCCTTAAAACAAATCCTCTCTCTGCGTCAGCGAAACGTTTCGATGGCGATCACATTTTCAACATTTGATGATTGTTTTCCCCTGACCATTTCTTACACTGCCCCTCAGCGAAACGTTTCGCTCTGGAGTGAATAATGAAAAAAGGCACCTTACTGAATTCTGATATCTCGTCCGTGATTTCACGTCTCGGTCATACTGACAGCATCGTGATTGGCGATGCCGGCCTGCCGGTCCCACAAGGTCCGCAGCGTATTGATCTGGCGTTGACGCATGGAATTCCGACATTTTTACAGGTTACCCAGGCGGTCACCAGCGAGATGCAGGTCGAGAGTGCCATCATTGCGGAAGAAATTAAGCAGCATAATCCGCAGCTTCATAGTGAATTGATCGCCCTGCTCGACTTACTGCAACAACACCAGGGTAATTCAATCAGTATCAGTTATGTCAGTCACGAACAGTTCAAACACCAAACTCAGCGTAGTCAGGCTGTCATTCGCAGCGGAGAGTGTTCTCCGTATGCGAATGTCATCCTGATCGCTGGCGTGACCTTTTAGAGGCTGTTATGCAACCTTTACTGCAATTACAAGGCATTGATAAAGCCTTCCCGGGCGTCAAGGCGCTGTCGGGAGCCGCCCTCTCTGTTTATCCTGGCCGCGTGATGGCGCTGGTGGGCGAGAACGGTGCGGGTAAGTCGACCATGATGAAGGTGCTTACCGGGATCTACGCCCGTGATGCGGGCACGTTTGAATGGCTCGGTCAGGAAACCACCTTTAACGGGCCGAAAGAGTCGCAGGAAGCCGGGATCGGTATTATTCATCAGGAACTGAACCTGATCCCCCAGTTGAGCATTGCGGAAAACATCTTTTTGGGTCGCGAATTTGTTAACCGTTTTGGCCGCATCCAGTGGAAAAAGATGTATGCCGAGGCGGATGCCTTACTGAAGCGCCTGAATCTGCGCTTCAGCAGCCATAAGCTGGTGGGTGATCTGTCGATCGGTGACCAGCAGATGGTGGAAATTGCCAAGGTCCTGAGCTTCGAGTCAAAAGTGATCGTCATGGACGAACCGACGGACGCGCTGACGGATACCGAGACCGCTTCGCTGTTCCGGGTGATCAACGAGCTGAAAGCGCAGGGCTGCGGCATTGTTTATATCTCCCACCGAATGAAAGAAATTTTTGAGATCTGCGACGATGTCACCATCTTCCGTGACGGGCAGTTTATTGCAGAACGTGAAGTGGCTCAGCTGACGGAAGAGTCGCTGATTGAAATGATGGTCGGCCGCAAGCTGGAAGAGCAGTATCCACGCCTGGATAAAGCACCGGGTGAGGTTCGCCTGAAGGTGGAGAATCTGAGTGGTTCCGGCGTTGAGGATGTCAGCTTTACGCTGCGTAAAGGCGAAATTTTGGGTGTGTCCGGGCTGATGGGCGCGGGGCGTACCGAACTGATGAAAGTGCTGTATGGCGCCTTGTCACGCAGCAGTGGTAGCGTAACGCTGGACGGAAAAACCGTCTTCGCGCGTTCCCCGGAAGAGGGGCTGGCCAACGGTATCGTCTATATTTCTGAAGATCGTAAGCGTGATGGTCTGGTGCTGGGCATGTCGGTGAAAGAGAACATGTCACTGACCGCCCTCAACTATTTTAGCTATGGCGCGGGCCGCCTGAAACATGCGGAAGAGCAGCAGGCGGTCGGTGATTTTATCAAGCTGTTTAACGTTAAAACGCCATCAATGAATCAGCCGATTGGTTTGCTCTCAGGGGGTAACCAGCAAAAGGTGGCCATTGCGCGCGGGCTGATGACGCGGCCAAAAGTGCTGATCCTGGATGAGCCAACGCGTGGCGTCGATGTTGGCGCGAAAAAAGAGATTTATCAGCTGATTAATCAGTTTAAACAGGAAGGGTTGAGCATCATTCTCGTCTCCTCCGAAATGCCGGAAGTCCTGGGCATGAGTGACCGCGTGCTGGTGATGCACGAAGGTCGCCTGAGCGGTGACTTCCCGATTGAACAAGCCTCGCAGGAAATTTTGATGGCGGCGGCAGTTGGTAAACATTACAGCGCGGAGCTGGCATAACTATGAGTACGCAAACAATTCCTTCACGCCGCCTGATCAGTAAGGCATGGCTGCTTGAGCAGAAATCGCTGATTGCGCTGGTGGTGCTGATTGCCATCGTTTCCAGTCTGAGCCCGAATTTCTTCACCGTGGCTAACCTGTTTAACATTCTGCAACAGACGTCGGTCAACGCCATTATGGCGGTGGGTATGACGCTGGTGATCCTCACCTCCGGTATCGATCTCTCCGTGGGGTCATTGCTGGCGCTGACCGGGGCAGTCGCTGCCTCGATTGTCGGGCTGGAAGTGAATGCTCTGGTGGCGGTGGCGGCATCGCTGGCACTGGGTGCCTTTATTGGTGCGATTACCGGCTCGATTGTCGCGAAAGGTAAAGTGCAGGCGTTTATTGCCACACTGGTCATGATGCTGCTGCTGCGTGGTGTGACGATGGTGTACACCAACGGCAGCCCGGTGAATACCGGCTTTAACGACAATGCAGACCTGTTTGGCTGGTTTGGTATCGGTCGTCCTATGGGTATCCCGACACCGGTCTGGTTAATGGGTGTGGTGTTCCTCGCCGCCTGGTACATGCTGCATCACACGCGCCTTGGCCGTTACATTTATGCGCTGGGCGGTAACGAAGCGGCAACGCGTCTGTCCGGCATCAGTGTTAACCGCGTCAAAATTATCGTTTATGCACTGTGCGGCATGTTGGCTGCACTGGCGGGCACCATTGAAGTGGCACGCCTCTCTTCGGCGCAGCCGACGGCCGGTACGGGCTATGAGCTGGATGCGATTGCAGCTGTGGTGCTGGGTGGAACCAGCCTCGCAGGCGGTAAAGGCCGGATTATGGGCACGCTGATAGGTGCGCTGATCTTAGGCTTCCTGAATAACGGGCTGAACTTGCTCGGTGTTTCTTCTTACTACCAAATGATCGTCAAAGCTGTGGTGATTTTGCTGGCGGTGCTGGTAGACAACAAAAGCAGTAAATAACACTCTTTACCTTTACAGGATATGAAAATGAAGATGAATAAACTGACTGCACTGGCTGTACTGTTAGGCGCCACGCTGAGCGCTAACGCGCTGGCAAAGGACACCATTGCGCTGGTGGTTTCTACCCTGAATAACCCGTTCTTCGTATCGCTGAAAGATGGCGCGCAGAAAGAAGCGGATAAACTGGGTTATAACCTGGTGGTGCTGGATTCTCAGAACAACCCGGCGAAAGAACTGGCTAACGTGCAGGATCTGACCGTTCGTGGCACCAAGCTGGTGCTGATTAACCCGACCGATTCTGATGCGGTGGGTAACGCCGTGAAAATGGCAAACCAGGCGAACATTCCGGTGATCACCCTGGACCGTGTAGCCTCTCAGGGTACCGTGGTCAGCCACGTGGCGTCTGATAACCGTTTCGGCGGCAAAATGGCCGGTAACTTCATCGCCAAAAAAGTCGGCGACAATGCAAAAATCATTGAGCTGCAGGGCATTGCCGGAACGTCTGCTGCGCGTGAGCGTGGTGAAGGCTTCAAGCAGGCTGCCGATGCACACAAATTCAATATTCTCGCCAGCCAGCCAGCTGACTTCGACCGTACCAAAGGCCTGAACGTGATGCAGAACCTGCTGACCGCTCACCCGGACGTGCAGGCGGTGTTTGCTCAGAACGACGAAATGGCACTGGGTGCCCTGCGTGCATTGCAAACGGCAGGCAAATCTGATGTCGTAGTGGTGGGCTTCGACGGCACCCCAGATGGTATCAAAGCGGTTGAAGGTGGCAAACTGGCTGCGACCGTGGCTCAGTTACCGGAGCAAATCGGCGTTATCGGCGTTCAGACGGCTGATAAAGTGCTGAAAGGCCAGAAAGTACAGGCTATCAATCCGGTTGACCTGAAGCTGGTTACCCAATAAATCAAAGAAAAGCATGGCACGCGCCACCTTCGGGTGGCGCACTTATCTGGACAATCCCCTTATGATGAAAACTGGCAAACTGGCTGTCCTCGGCAGCATTAATGCAGATCACATTCTGAATCTGGCGCAATTCCCGCGTCCGGGTGAAACGGTGATCGGGAAGCAGTATCAGGTCGCATTCGGTGGGAAAGGTGCAAACCAGGCCGTTGCCGCCGGGCGCAGTGGCGCAGACATTGCCTTTATCGCCTGCGTGGGTGAAGACGACATTGGCGAACGTATCCGCCAGCAACTGGTTGATGACCGTATTGATGTCAGCCCGGTGGAAGCCGTTGCCGGCGACTCGACGGGTGTGGCACTGATATTTGTTAACGGTGAAGGTGAGAATACGATCGGCATTCACGCCGGCGCCAACGCTGCCCTGACGCCCGAGCGCGTTGAGCAGCACCAGCAGGTGATTGCGGATGCCGCAGCACTGTTGATGCAGCTGGAGTCACCGCTGGAAAGCGTGCTGGCGGCTGCGAAGATCGCGCATCAGCATCAGACGCAGGTGATTTTGAATCCGGCCCCGGCGACAGAACTCTCTGACGAGCTATTGTCGCTGGTGGATATGATTACCCCGAATGAAACCGAAGCGCAGATCCTCACGGGTGTGGCGGTCAACAGCGATGAAGACGCTGCACGAGCAGCGGCAGTGCTGCATCAAAAAGGTATCCGTACAGTATTGATTACCCTCGGCAGCCGGGGCGTGTGGTTAAGTGAGCAGGGGAATGGTCAGCGTATTCCTGGTTTCCGTGTGGAAGCGGTGGATACTATTGCCGCGGGCGACACCTTTAATGGTGCGCTGATCACGGCACTGATTGAGCAGCGTCCGATGGCTGAAGCCGTACGCTTTGCCCATGCAGCCGCAGCGATTGCCGTGACCCGCCGTGGTGCACAACCTTCCGTTCCCTGGCGTGATGAGATTGACAGCTTCTTGCAACAGCAGGGGTAGATGTGGCGACCATGAAAGATGTCGCCCGCCTGGCGGGCGTCTCAACCTCCACCGTGTCTCACGTTATCAATAACAACCGCTTCGTGAGCGAAGCGGTTCGTGAAAAAGTGACCTCGGCGGTAAGCCAGCTGAATTACGCACCCTCTGCGCTGGCGCGTAGTCTGAAGCTCAATCAGACCCGTACTATTGGCATGTTACTGACGGCCAGCAGTAACCCGTTCTATTCCGAGGTGGTACGGGGTGTTGAGCGTAGCTGCTATGAGCGTGGTTATAGCCTGGTATTGTGCAATACCGAAGGCGATGAAGACCGTATGAATCGAAGCCTTGAAACACTGCTGCAAAAGCGTGTTGATGGCTTACTGATTATGTGTACCGAAAGTCACCTGCCTTCCGCTGAATTACTTCATCGTTATCCCACGATCCCTTCAGTCATGATGGATTGGGCGCCGTTTGAAGGCGGCAGCGACATTATCCAGGATAACTCCCTGCTGGGTGGGGAGATGGCGACGCGACATCTCATTTCGCGTGGTTATACACGGATTGCCTGTATTGCCGGGCCACAGGACAAAACACCTGCGCGTCTGCGTCTTGAAGGATATAAGCAGGCAATGGATAGCGCCGGGTTAGCGATACCGCCTGACTACATTGTCAGTAGCGATTTTGAATTCCAGGGCGGATTCAATGCCATGAATACGCTTTTGGCCCTCGATCCTCCACCTCAGGCTGTCTTTACCTGTAATGATGCGATGGCTGTTGGCGTGTATCACGCGCTCTATCTGGCGGAAATGCGTATCCCGCAGGATATGGCCGTGGTGGGTTACGATGATATCGAACTGGCGCGCTATATGACGCCGCCCCTCAGCACCGTTCACCAGCCTAAAGACGAACTGGGGGAGCTGGCGATCGATGCTCTGCTACACCGCCTGACAGATCCAACGGCCAGCCCCCAGTTGCTGGTGCTGACGCCGGAACTGATGGAACGTGCCTCCGTGGGCGATATCCGCAAGGAATAAGCGCCTAGGTTTTCTTCTTATCACGGTCGCTAATCAGGTTGCGACCGTCCCCTGGTTTCAGTAGCAGGAAGACCAGCGCTGACAGCACGGTAATGACCCCCATCGTCAGGAAGGTGGCATGGAAGTGCTGGAGTGTGGTGCCATCAAAGTTTTCATAAAAGCGTAACACCGCTGCACTCACTGCGACACCAAACCCAATCGCTAACTGTTGTGTGACGGCCAGCATGCTGTTACCGCTGCTGGCATTGGCATCCGTCAGGTCTGCAAGGGTGATGGTGTTCATCGCGGTAAATTGTGTGGACATCGCCATACCCAGAATAAAGAGTGGGATGAGCAGCGCCAGCATGCTCCAGCCAGGAACCTGCAAAGCAAAGGTGGCGATCAGTACGCCGATAATCATGCTGATCCCGACCAGGGTTTTGCGATAACCAAACCAGCGCAGTACCTGGGTGACCGTCGACTTCGCCAGAATGGAACCGAGGGCGGTGGGCGCGACCATGCAGCCCGCCAGCAGGGCGGTGTAGCCAAATCCGACCTGTAACATTAATGGCATCAGGAAGGGAATACAGCCTGTACCCAGTCTTGAAGCGATATTGCCCACGATGCCGACGGAGAAGGTGCGCGTCTTAAACATGGGTAATGGCAGCAACGGGGCAGGGTGGCGCCGCGCATGCACTATATATAGAAGTAATAATGCGATACCCGCCAGCAACACACCCAGAGCAATCACGCTTGATACAACCTGTTCACCGAATAATTCGATGCCGCTGGAGATGCCCACCAGACCCAAACCAAACAGCAGGAAGCCGATCAGGTCAAAGCGGCGTTTCGGAGTGGTAAAGTCCGGCATATATTTGCGTGCATAGAAAATGCCGAGAATACCGATTGGGATATTAATGAGGAAAATCCAGTGCCAGGTGGCCCAGGTGACCAATACGCCCCCCAGTAAAGGGCCTAACACCGGGCCAACCAGTCCCGGCATCGTGACAAAATTGAGTACCGGTAGCAGCTCGCTGCGCGGATAGGCCCGGAGCAGGGCAAGACGAGCCACCGGCATCATCATTGCCCCACCCACACCTTGCACCACACGGGATGTGACCAGCATCGACAACGAACCCGAAAGTGCGCAGGCCAGAGAACCCAGGGAAAACAGAAATACCGCGGCGATAAAGACTTTACGGGTACCAAAGCGATCGGCAAGCCAGCCACTGACCGGGATCAGCATCGCGACAGTTAAGGTATAGCTGATAACGGCGGACTGCATCGCCAGCGGAGAACGCCCCAGGCTGTGGGCGATGGCCGGAAGGGCCGTGTTCAGAATGGTGGCATCCAGCGCCTGCATAAAGAAAGCCATAGCGGCAATCCATGGAAGTCCGGCCATACTGCGCGCGGATTTAATCATTGGTATCCCTTTCTTTTGTGAGTGCGGCAGAAAAATCCCCTGTGAAGCAGAAAGAATAGCATCTCATTTTTGCTTTCCTCCTCGGTCTTTCGCAGTTTTCTGTCAGTAAATGCTGATTTATTGCCCTGAAAGCGTATGCTTTTAACGCTTCTGATGAAAAATAACGCGCTCAGTCATTTTATTGCAATAAACACTTGTCACTCGTCGGAAACTGCCTATAATGCGCAACCACTGAGACGGCACAACGGCTTACAGCCAGCGGCTCAGGAGGTTCAGGAAGCATCTGAACCGCCGGAAAAACTTCTCAAAAAGAAGTTGACTCCGAAGGAGGAAAGCGTAATATACGCCACCTCGCAACAGGAAGCT
>NZ_VRKO01000001.1 GCF_012271765.1 Erwinia rhapontici
AGCTTCCTGTTGCGAGGTGGCGTATATTACGCTTTCCTCCTTCGGAGTCAACTTCTTTTTGAGAAGTTTTTTCCGGCGGTTCAGATGCTTCCTGAACCTCCTGAGCCGCTGGCCGTAAGCCGTTGTGCCGTCTCAGTGGTTGCGCATTATAGACAGGCGCTCCGGGAACGCAAGCAGTAATCTCAACTTTTTCACTGCCTGCTGAAAGTTCCAGCGAAACGCTGCTTTTTAGCCCTGTTTGATACGTCCAGGCAGCTCTTTCAGGCTATTAAGCACCCAATCCGCTGCACTCTCGCCTTCAGCAGTGACAGGCTTCCCGCTACGAACCAGTACTTTTTTACCGACTCCGGCAGCTAAAGCGGCCTGCATGTCCTCAATCTTATCGCCAACCATATAAGAAGCGGCCATATCGATGTTCAGCTCCTGCTGCGCGGTCAGGAACATTCCCGGCTGCGGCTTACGGCAATCACATGACTGACGTAACTCTTCTACTATTGCTTCCGGATGATGCGGACAGAAATAGATGCCATCCAGATCGACATCGCGGTCGGCCAGCGACCAGTCCATCCATTCGGTCAGATGCATAAACTGATCTTCGGTAAACAAGCCGCGCGCGATACCGGACTGGTTTGTCACCAGCACCAGCGCAAAGCCCATTTCTTTCAGTTCACGCATGGCATCAATCACACCATCAATAAACTCAAAGTTGTCGCTTTCAAACACATAACCGTGATCGACATTAATGGTGCCATCCCGATCGAGGAAAATTGCGGGGACTTTCTCAGCCACGTAGTAACTCCTGCTACAAAATTTGCCGTAGTGTATCGCATCACTACCATAAAAGAGAGAATGGCAGATTGAATGACTTCGATTGATTTAGACGTCTGGATGCCCTACCATCCATCCAGTCCCTTCAATGCGGGATGCCGTTATAATGAATGCCACGGATAACTCCCATCACGATAATAAATAAATCAATGATTAAACTTTCAAATATCACCAAAGTGTTCCAGCAGGGTTCACGCACGATTACAGCGCTGTCTGATGTCAGCCTGCATGTGCCCGCCGGACAAATTTATGGCGTGATCGGCGCTTCCGGTGCAGGTAAAAGCACCTTAATCCGCTGCGTCAATTTGCTGGAGCGTCCAACTTCCGGCAGCGTGCTGGTTGATAACCAGGATCTCACCACACTATCAGAAAGCCAGTTAACACTGGCGCGTCGCCAGATTGGCATGATCTTCCAGCACTTCAACCTGCTGAACTCACGTACCGTCGCCGGTAACGTTGCACTGCCGCTGGAGCTGGGCAACCTGTCAAAGGCTGAGATTAAAGCCCGTGTCAGTGAATTACTTGACCTGGTTGGCCTGGCGGATAAACACGATGCCTGGCCTGCCAATCTCTCCGGCGGGCAGAAGCAGCGCGTGGCCATTGCCCGTGCGCTGGCCAGCAACCCCAAAGTGCTGCTGTGTGACGAAGCCACCAGCGCGCTGGACCCGGCGACCACCCGTTCCATTCTTGAATTGCTGAAAGACATCAACCGTCGTCTTGGGATCACCATCCTGCTGATCACTCATGAGATGGACGTGGTGAAACGTATCTGCGATTGCGTTGCGGTCATCAGCAACGGTGAGTTGATTGAGCAGGATACGGTGAGTGAAGTGTTCTCTCATCCAAAGACGCCGCTGGCCCAACAGTTTATTCAATCAACGCTGCATCTGGATATCCCGGAAGACTACCTGAAACGTCTCTCCCCAGAACCCAGCGCAACAACCGTTCCTTTATTACGCCTGGAGTTCACCGGTCAGTCAGTGGATGCCCCGCTGCTGTCCGAGTCAGCACGCCGTTTCAATGTGAACAACAATATTATCAGCGCGCAGATGGATTACGCCGGTGGCGTGAAGTTCGGCATTATGCTGGCCGAAATCCACGGTGAGTCAGCCGATACTCAAGCGGCCATCGCGTTCCTGCAAGAGCACCATGTGAAGATAGAGGTACTAGGTTATGTCTGAGGCGATGATGTGGTTAATGGGCCGCGGCATCTGGGAAACCCTGATGATGACCTTTGTCTCCGGCTTTTTCGGTTTTGTGCTGGGGCTACCAGTGGGTGTGCTTCTTTATGTTACCCGTCCAGGGCAGATCGTGGCGAACGCGAAGCTTTATCGCGTGCTGTCAGCCGCGGTGAATATCTTCCGCTCGATTCCTTTCATTATCCTGCTGGTCTGGATGATCCCCTTCACCCGGATTATCGTCGGTACCTCAATCGGTCTGCAGGCCGCGATTGTTCCGCTCACCGTAGGCGCAGCACCCTTTATTGCCCGTATGGTTGAGAATGCCCTGCTTGAATTACCTACCGGCCTGATTGAAGCATCACGCGCCATGGGTGCCACACCTTTGCAGATTATCCGTAAGGTTCTGCTGCCTGAAGCACTGCCAGGTCTGGTGAATGCCGCTACTATTACTCTGATTACCCTGGTCGGTTACTCAGCAATGGGTGGCGCCGTCGGCGCAGGCGGTCTGGGTCAGATTGGCTATCAGTACGGCTATATCGGTTACAACGCGACAGTGATGAATACGGTATTGGTTCTGCTGGTTGTTTTGGTGTATTTGATTCAGTTCTGTGGCGATCGCATTGTTCGTGCGGTTAGCCACAAGTAAACACAACAGTAATTTCTCTCTATTTAAGGAAGGGATATGTCTTTTAACGTTAAAACGCTTGCCGCTGTTGGCGCACTTATCGGTACTCTGGCACTGGCTGGCTGCGATCAGAAAGAGAAAGATCCAAACCACATTAAAGTGGGTGTGATCGTGGGTAGCGAGCAGCAGGTAGCTGAAGTCGCCGCGAAAGTGGCAAAAGATAAATACGGCCTGGATGTTGAGCTGGTGACCTTCAACGATTACGTACTGCCTAACGAAGCATTGAGCAAAGGCGATATCGACCTTAACGCCTTCCAGCATAAACCTTACCTGGACCAGCAGATCAAAGATCGCGGTTACAAGCTGGTTTCTGTAGGCAGCACCTTCGTTTATCCGATTGCGGGTTACTCGAAAAAGATTAAAACGCTGGATGAACTGCAAAACGGTGCACAGGTGGCTATCCCTAACGACCCAACCAACCTGGGTCGTTCACTGCTTCTGCTGCAGAAAGTGGGCCTGATCAAACTGAAAGAGGGTGTTGGCCTGCTGCCAACCTCACTGGATGTGGTTGAGAACCCGAAAAACCTGAAACTGGTTGAACTGGAAGCACCGCAGTTGCCACGTTCCCTGGACGATCAGCAAATTGCCCTGGCAGTGATCAACACCACTTACGCCAGCCAGATTAACCTGACGCCAGCAAAAGACGGCATCTTCGTTGAAGATAAAAACTCGCCGTACGTAAACCTGCTCGTTGCCCGCGAAGATAATAAAGACGCGGAAAACGTGAAGAAATTCGTACAGGCTTATCAGTCAGATGAAGTTAACGACGCAGCGAACAAAGTGTTCAACGGCGGCGCAGTGAAAGGCTGGTAATTTAACCAATGCGGGTGGCTTCTGCCGCCCGCTATCACATTCTCATCGTCCATACGTGCCAGACTGTACGCTCTCCGCTTGTTATTTCCCTCCCGGCTTGCTTCAATAACGCCACTTTTACCGATCGTGAGGATTTTCCCATGCGTGTTTTACCGCTCTGTTTGTTAGCGCTAACGCTGACAGGGTGCTCGTTGGTACCACGGCCCTATGAGCCTGTGAAACCTTTTCCACAGTCTACGCAAACTGGCGCATCTCAGTCGAAACCCGCAGCCCGCCCTGCCCCGGTAAAACTGTATACCGACCCTGCTGACCTCGTTAGCAAACCTTTTGCTGACCTGGGCGAAGTCTATGGCGAAGATTGCCAGAGCAGCGCACAGGATTCACCACCGAATCTCGCCACCGCACGTAAACGTCTGCAGATCCGGGCATCCGGTATGAAAGCCAATGCGGTGCTGGTACATAAATGTGAGATCGTGAGTGGCGCTCAGGGCTGCGTGCGTCAGGCCGTATGCCAGGGTTCAGCCCTCAAAGTCAGCAATCAATGAGTCGTTTCTCCTTCGATCAGATTGGCGTGATCCATTCACCGTGGAAGGAGAAATTTGCCGTTCCCCGTCAGCCTGGTTTGATACAGGATGGTGGCGGCGAGCTGCATCTGCAAGCGCCTTATAACCAGCCGGAAGCCGTACGTGGGCTTGAAGCATTCAGTCATCTCTGGCTGTTGTTTGTTTTTCATCAGACGATGGAAGGCGGCTGGCGGCCTACCGTACGGCCACCGCGGTTAGGGGGTAATGCGCGCATGGGTGTGTTTGCCACCCGCTCAACCTTCCGTCCAAATCCTATCGGCATGTCGCTGGTTGAGTTAAAGGGCGTTCGTTGTGAACAGCAGCAGGTGATCCTCGAATTAGGCAGCCTCGACCTGGTTGACGGCACGCCCATCGTGGATATCAAACCTTATCTGCCGTTTGCCGAGGCGCTCCCCGAAGCGCGCGCCGGGTTTGCCCAGCAAGCCCCCGATGCCGATATGCCGGTCTGCTTCAGCCTCCCGGCACAACAGCAGTTACAACAGCATCAGCGGCACTATCCGCACCTTGAACGCTTTATCGCTCAGGTGCTGGCTCAGGATCCCCGGCCAGCATATCGCAAAGGCGAAGAACCGGACCGGGAATATGCCGCCTGGCTGCTGGAATTCAATGTACGCTGGCGCGTGACCCAGTCCGGTACGGAAGTTATCGCCATCGACCCGCGTTAATTTCTCCCGGCATCTTTTGACTCACCTGACACGCTGGTACACTAGCGTCCACGTTTTTTGGCTTTATGCGTTCATATGGAATCGTAATTCATGCGTACTACTCAATACCTGCTCTCCACTCTGAAGGAGACACCTGCCGACGCTGAAGTGATCAGCCACCAGCTGATGCTGCGCGCCGGGATGATCCGTAAACTGGCCTCCGGTCTGTACACCTGGTTGCCGACCGGTTTACGGGTGCTGAAAAAAGTTGAAAACATCGTGCGCGAAGAGATGAACAACGCCGGTGCAATTGAGATTTCTATGCCCGTCGTTCAGCCTGCGGATCTGTGGCAGGAGAGTGGTCGTTGGGAGCAATATGGCCCGGAGTTACTGCGCTTCGTTGACCGTGGCGAGCGCCCGTTTGTTCTCGGCCCAACGCATGAAGAAGTGATTACCGATCTGATCCGTAACGAACTCAGCTCCTATAAGCAATTACCGCTGAACCTGTTCCAGATCCAGACTAAATTCCGTGATGAAGTGCGTCCACGCTTTGGTGTAATGCGCTCACGTGAATTCATCATGAAAGATGCCTACTCGTTTCATACTTCGCAGGAGTCGCTGCAGGAAACCTACGATGCGATGTATCGTGCCTACAGCCAGAGTTTCAGCCGTATGGGGCTGGACTTCCGCGCCGTTGATGCAGATACCGGCTCTATCGGCGGCAGCGCCTCCCATGAGTTCCAGGTGCTGGCGCAGAGCGGTGAAGACGATGTGGTGTTCTCTACCGAATCTGACTACGCCGCCAATATTGAAAAAGCAGAAGCAGTCGCCCCTGCCGGTGGCCGTGCAACCGCCACACAACCGATGGTGCAGTTCGACACGCCAAATGCAAAAACCATCGCCGAACTGGTAGAACAGTTTGGGTTGCCGATCGAGAAAACCGTCAAGACACTGATGGTGCAGGCAACCAAAGAGAGCGGCCATACGCTGGTTGCCCTGCTGGTTCGTGGCGATCATGAGCTGAATGAAGTGAAAGCGGAACATATTGATATCGTTGCTGCCCCGCTGACCTTCGCAACAGAAGAAGAAATCCGTGCGCTGGTTAACGCGGGCCCTGGCTCCCTCGGTCCGGTAGGCCTGAACATGCCGATCATTGCAGACCGTACTGTGGCAGCGATGAGCGATTTCAGCGCAGGTGCCAATATTGACGGACAGCACCTGAAAGGCATCAACTGGGAGCGCGATTTGCCGCTGCCACGCGTTGCGGATATCCGCAATGTGGTCGAAGGTGATGCCAGCCCGGATGGGAAAGGTACGCTGTTGATCAAACGCGGTATTGAAGTTGGCCATATCTTCCAGCTGGGCACCAAGTACTCTGAAGCGATGAAAGCATCGGTACAGGGTGAAGACGGCCGTAACCAGATTATGACCATGGGCTGCTACGGGATTGGTATTACGCGCATCGTTGCGGCGGCCATTGAGCAGAACCACGATGAGCGCGGCATTATCTGGTCTCCTGCGCTGGCACCTTTCCAGGTGGCCATCCTGCCAATGAACATGCAGAAGTCATTCCGCGTGAAAGAGCTGGCGGAAGAGCTATATGCCACTCTGCGTGCTAAAGGGATTGATGTGATCCTCGACGACCGCAAAGAGCGCCCGGGTGTGATGTTTGCCGATATGGAACTGATTGGCGTACCGCATACCATCGTGATTGGCGACCGTAACCTCGATAGCGAAGAAGTTGAGTATAAAGCGCGTCGTGCCGGTGAGAAACGTATGATCAAAACCAATGAAATCGTTGATTTCCTGGTGAGTGAGCTGGCGGTTTAAGATCCACGACTACTGACCAAAGCGATCAGACATAAAAAAGCCACCGCATGCGGTGGCTTTTTCGTTTTAGCTTTTAGCTTTGCGCTGCCAGAGCCTGGTCTTGTTCCTGTAACGCCCGCATTGTCTGATGGCGCTGCCAGTAGTGACTCAGTGTGTATTTAAATACCTCAATATCCTTCTTCACCCCAGGCAAACGGATCTCAGTGCGTTTTTTACCCGCTGCATTAGGCTGAACATGTTGTAGATAAAGCACGTCAGTGCCGAAACGGCGAATCACATTGATATTTTTAATATTATCCCACGGTAACAGTTCAGCGGTCCCTGGCTTCACAATCCCCTGATACGTAATCTCAATCGGGTTGCCGTCTTTCAGCGTCCAGGCCGCCGGTGGGAAATGCTTCAGTACCAACGCCGTCTCTTCTTCACCTTCCGGCTCATAACGCCATGCAAGGCTCTGTTCATGAGCAGATGAGAAATCCTGCTCATATTTCTGCCAAAGGTGTTGTTCAATGTCTGACGCCACTGGCATCAGGTCGACCCAGCTCTCCGTCGGCAGTTCCGCCGCGATTGCGGCATAACACGTTTCGTCGATCGTATAACCGACATTGCGCATGCGATCGGCCAGCGGCGGATGCGAATCGAACGGATGCGGTACGTTCTGTTCACGCATCACGCTAATAAAGTCAGGTGAATTAACGTGCTGAGGCAGGCCAATGGCAATCGCTTTACTGATCCCCAGCTCATTCCCATGCAGGGTTTTATTTTCAAACAGCATTTGCTCAACTTCACTACGATAGCTGGCATAGGCCGAGATTTTAATCAGCGACTCGACGATCGCCGCCGGGGTAATTACGTTTGCGGCACTGCGGTCAGCCACAAATTCGCGCTCACGGCTGTTACGCTGCCACGCCAGTTCAAACAGCATGCGATACAGGCAGAGCGGATAGAACACCACCAGCGTAGACACATCGCTGCTCATCAGATGAATGTACTGATCGAAGCGATGCAGCTTCGGCCCCAGCAGGGCACCCGAGGCGGTATCCCCCTCATGCAGGTGCGTTAATTCATGCACCATCACGCCATCTGCCTGTGCCGTAGTTAGCTGGCGCAGCAAGGGAATACTGACGTACAGTTTGCGACCATTCAGTGCCTGCTCATTCACGCTGAGAGGCGCTTCAGTAACATAAAAGTTGGTATCGATACCCGCAATAATATGATCCGGCGGCGTGGTCCCCACCTGCGACGCCAGTGCATCAATGCGTGCCCAGAGTTCAGGTGCGGCTTCGCGCGTGACCACTTCACCTTCAACATCCTCATCACGTGGCAGCTTTTTGAAGATGCCTCTGATCATATAGAACATCGCGACCAGCACCAGCAGGCCCATCGCCATAACCAGCTTCGGATAATAGGTTTGGGTAAAGAATGCCGTTCCCCAGAAGGAGAGCCAGACCAGCATACCTCCCTGCACCAGCACTTCCAGCGCACTGGCCAGCATCAGGAAGGGACGTGCCAGCGTCAGGCTTTGCAACTGTCCCTGACGATTTTTAAATGCCAGCACGCTGAACAGAACAATCATCAGCAGCATGGCGACACCGCCCACCAACGTCCAGAAGGCAACTTTATCCATCATCCAGAACTGCCACAGCTCTGACTTCTCTGCACAAACCGCCCCCTGATAGTCGAGCAGATCGTCCGGTACCACACCACAAACGCTGGAAGGGGGATTCTGTTGCAGGAAAGCAGTCAGTTTATTGACGTCCTGACCTTGCCCGCGGGCATCATCAATAAAAATTTCGCTGTATTCCTGATCGAGCTGGCGTGTGCCGTATTCAGCAAAAACCAGCGTAATAGTGGGGATCAGGAAAAGCGTGACTAAAAGCCACAGGAAGACTTTTGCATAGCCTTTTTTCAATGCCGTTAATTGATTCAAAATTATAAACTCGCAAACTGTGTGTAAGAAGACAAAGCTGCTTATATCAGGCAATACCGAAAGAGTGATCTCCCGACATAATGGGAAATGGCGTGAGATCCTTCTCTGGCGTGCTTCAGCTATATTGGATAATAAAGGTCAGAACGAGGATATAAAACGATAAATGAACCGAAGCAACAAGAGGTTAGCCACGTTTTAGGATTATTTACCTGGGGAAGTGCGCCATGACCATTGCAGAGAATCGTTCTGTTCTACAATGGCCATATTAATTTGAGTTAATTCCACTTAATCCCGGAAATGCATCACGTTAATAAATACGGGATGATTTAAGGGACTTTTATAACACCTTACGGTTATTCGCCGTGAGATGATAAGGATGCTGACTGTTCATTGCCACCGAGCGCCAGGAAATCACGTCGAGGCCATTTTCCGTGGGGCGAAAACGTTGTTTCTCACCGTTCATGGCCACCAGCGTCAGCGTATCAGCCGTGCGCGCCCATTTACCATACTGCGCACTACGTAGCGTACTCTCTCCGCCCGCACGCTGCTCCAGCACATAACTGCCATCGGCCGCCAGGAACAACGAGGATTCACTGTCCTGACAGGCAGGTCCGCAGGGCAGCAACCCGCTATAACTCTGCTGCATCGGCTCCAGCGGTGAGGGTTGTTGTGCGTTTTGTCGGTTATTACAGCCAAATAACGCGCCCAATGCCAGTGTGGCAAACAGCGTGAGAACAACAGCTTTCATAGTCGCTCCTGCAAAAAATAAACAAGTCAGTCGCCGCGAACTTTACCCCGCAGCGATTTGGTTGAGGCCTTATGCGCTTTACCTTCCAGCCGACGCTTTTTTGATGCCAGCGTCGGACGCGTTGCGCGGCGGGTTTTCTCCACCACGGTAAGCTCAAGAATCAAATTCTCCAGCCGCTTTAATGCCGCCTCACGATTCATCTCCTGGCTGCGATATTCCTGCGCCTTAATAATCACAATGCCTTCGGGAGTGATCAGATGGTGGCTGACAGCCATCATCCTTTCCTGATAAAACACCGGCAGGCTGGAGCGCCGAATATCAAAGCGCAAATGGATTGCCGTCGAACTTTTATTCACGTTCTGACCACCGTTTCCCTGCGCTCTGATCGCGGTGATTTCGATTTCGGCATCAGGAATAGTGACGCTACGTGATAATACAATCATACCCTTTTTCCTGCCTCCAGCCACTGCTCAAACTGAATTTCCAGATGATGAGTCTCATCAGAGAGCCAGATAGTGCCGTCCTGAATAGTGGCCTGTAACGTCATTGAGCGTGATGCCAGTTGCGTCAGAGCACTCAGTTGCTCGTCATTGAGGTAACGTATCGTCAGATTATCATGCTGGGTCAGTTTGTTTTGATGCTGCTGCCACCAGGGCTGTGCCGCGCGCCAGTTATAGGTGTACAGCCAGACATGTTGAGAGCGACTACAGGCCTTTTTAATTCTGCGCTCATCTGGCAGACCGAGATCCACCCAAACATCAATCCCACCATGATCGTTCAGCTGCCAGATTTCTGGCTCATCTTCTGCGCTCAGTCCACGCGTAAAGGTCAAACGCTCATTCGCATGAACCAGCCAGGCCAGCAGACGCAGCATCAAACGCTCTTCGGTTTCCGAAGGGTGGCGGGCCAGCGTCAGGGTATTATCGATAAATACATTGCGGTCCATGTCTGCGACGTTAACCGTGGCTTTATAAATCGTTGCTTTCAGTGCCATAAGGATCCTTATCTCAGTTACCCGCTATTGTAACCTGATGACGAAGCAAATCACCCGCTCGCAGGCTGATTTCCCGTAAATGCCTGTGCTATAGTCGGATAATCGCCAGAGAAAACTCGGAAGGGGGTGCATGTGCAAAAGTATTGTGAATTAGTTCGCCGGAAATATGCCGAAATAGGCAGTGGCGACCTGGGATACGTGCCTGACGCATTAGCGTGCGTGTTGAAAGCGCTTGATGAAGTAGCGGGCGATCCTGTGCTACCGTCTTCCATCAGGGAAAAGGCAGCGTTTGCTGCCGCGAACTTATTGGTGAGCGACTATGTTGACGAAAGATGAAGCCTACAAACCGATCAACTGTGATGACTATGACAACCTGGAACTCGCCTGCCAGAACAACTGGATGCTGACACTGGCGTTAAAAGACGGTGAACAGCTTAAGGCAAAGGCCAAAGATATGGTGTCGCGAAAGAACGTGGAATACCTGAGCATTGACATTGCCGGAGAAAACCGCGATCTCCGCCTCGACCATATTGCCAGCTTCAGCCACCCCGACCTCGGTACCGTGGTGGTGAGTGAATCCGATTAGTCTCCCAGTCAGGCGGATCGTCGATCCGCCTCTCTTCTCAGGGCTTCAGCCCCGCATAATACGCTGCTAAATCATCAATATCGTCATCACTCAGCCCGGCAACAAACGCTTTCATCACTTCCGCCTGGCCGCCGCTGCGTGCCCCACTTTTATACGCCTGCAATGCCTGAGCCAGATAAGGCGCATGCTGCCCGGCAAGGTTGGGGTAGATCGGTGCCGATGCTTTTCCTTCTGTTCCGTGGCAGGCCATACAACGCGCTGATTTTTCCTGCCCGGCGCCGCTGTCTCCTGCGGCCAGGGCGGGCAGGCTACCACTCAGCAGCAGCAACACCATCACTCTGATAATTATCATGACTCTCTCAATATTTAGCGACGCCAGTACACAAACCAGTCCGTATCCGCAGCCGTTGGGGCACCGTCACGGGTGACAAAAAAATCAGCGGCGGCAATCAGACGGTCGCCATAAAAAATCAGCGGTATTCGACCCCGCTGCCACGGCGGCACCGCCAGTTCCTGCCACAGTTTTTTCAGCGGGCGACTGCCTGCGCGTCCGACGATATGCAACGATCCCTGTGCCTGGAAGCGTACGCTGACCGCCTCACCGGAAAGGGGGCGCCGCAGCGCCAGACCATCATTATGCTGTTCCAACTGCCCTAGCCCGTCAGGCAGCTGTAGCGGTTGTGCTCTATCCGGCCACGGCAGCGCGTGCTCGCTTAACGATGTCAGTAATGGCAACCAGTAAAGACGGCCACGAAAACGGCGTACCTCGTTCTGCCCGAGCCGAAAACGCGGCTCTGCATCCTCACGGCTACAGGCCACCTCCTGCCATACACGCCGCAGCGCATCGCGCGAGGGCATACTGCCCTGCTGATGCGCAATCCAGCGCCGCAGCAGGGCAAAGCGCCGGGCTTCACTCATCTCCAGCATCGGGAGAATCGACAACGTGCCGGATGCATCCATCAGCGAATCCAGTGACTCCGCCAGTAACTCATCCAGAAGTTGTTCCTGCTCGCCACACAGCGCTGCGCTGCGGGCCACCGCACGTGAGAAGTGCGGCCAGCGGGCATTCAGCATTGGCATCACCTCGAGGCGCAGAAAATTCCGGTCATAGCGCGCATCGCTGTTGCTGTCATCCTCAATCCACATCAGCTGGTGCTGTTCGGCCCACTCCTCCAGTTGCTGACGACTGTGTGTCAGCAAGGGACGCAGATGCCGGTGTTCGCCCAGCCAGTGTTGTTCCGGCATCGCCGCCAATCCAGCCGGCCCACTGCCCCGCTTCAGCGCCAGTAACAGGGTTTCGCTCTGATCGTCCTGATGCTGGGCGGTTAACAGCGTTTCCCCCGCCCGCAGCCGCTGACGGAAGGCCAGATAGCGTGCGGTACGTGCGGCTGCTTCAACCCCCCCCTGACGTGCATCCACACTGACATAGACCACCTCCAGTGGCACCTGCCAGCGTGCACACTGCTGCTGACAGTGCGCGACCCAACTCTCCGCCAACGGGTTGAGGCCATGATGAATATGCACCGCCCGCAGCTGCAACGCCGGACGCTGCTGTCTGAGCAACACCAGTTGATGCAGCAATACGCTGGAGTCGAGCCCACCACTGTAGGCCAGCAGCAGGCTGTGCTCATTCGCCAGTGTGGCTTCAAGATGGGCAAGGGATGACATGGCTTTCCTGAAAGAAGAACCCGACAAAAAGCCGGGTTTAGCAGAGGGGTATTTTAAGCCTGATACAACTCTAACGGCAATCCATCCGGATCATTAAAGAAGGTAAAGCGCTTACCGGTCAGCGGGTCAATACGGATCACCTCACAGGACACGCCGTGTGCTTCCAGTTGTCGTTTCGCCGCATCAACATCCTCCACGCTAAATGCCAGATGGCGCAGACCGCAGGCTTCAGGCTGAGTTGGTCGTGCAGGGGGGTGCGGGAAGGAGAACAGCTCAATAATGTACTCACCGTTTAGCGTCAGATCCCCTTTCCACGAATCGCGCTCCTCGCGATACACTTCGCCCATCAGGCCGAACCCCAGGATATCGCAGTAAAATGCCTTACTCACCGCATAATTCCCGGCAATGATTGCCACGTGATGGACTTTTTTTAACTGTAAACCTGACATTGTGGCTCCTGAATGCTCCTGATAAATACATGCCTGACGACCTTAACCGCCAGGCCTGACAGCGACAATGGCACGATTCTGGATCTTGGGTTAAATCTCTACGTCGTCCTTTAGCACGCGCACCAGATATTGCCCCTCATCGGTGAGCTTCGCGCCGTGAATATCGGTCTCAAACCCCGGATAGTGTTTGCCGATAGCGCACAACATCAGGAGAAAATCGAGCACTGCCCTGCTCTGCTCGGTGATCATCTCGCCCGGCATCACCACGGGTACGCCGGGAGGATAAGGCAGGATCATATTGGCCGAGACACGCCCCACCAGCTCACTGATATCTACTGTTTCGATATTGCCCTTCACCTGCTGCTGAAACATATGATGTGGTGTGAGCTTCATCTCGGGCAATGTGGCAAAGGCCTGTAACATCAGACGCGGCAGATCGTGTTGGCGGATCAGCGTATGGATCCCCTGCGCCAGATCCTGAATACGCATAGTGCGGTAAAAATCGGGATCTTCTGCATACAGATCCGGCAGCATGTTTTTCACCCGGAGGTTAAGATCGTACGAGCGCTTAAATTCGGTCAGCCCGCGCAGGACGCTCATCGCTTTGGTCTTATCAATACCGATGCTGAACAGGAACAACAAATTGTATGGCCCGGTTTTTTCCACCACCACACCACGTTCATCGAGGAACTTCGCCACCAGCGCCGCCGGTATCCCCTCTTCTGCCATCTCACCCAGTTCGCTCATCCCTGGTGTCAGGATCGTGACTTTGATCGGGTCGAGATACATATGGTCAGCATCTGCATCGCGGAAACCGTGCCACTCCTCGTCCCCGGGCTGAATCGCCCAGCATTCTGGTTCATCGACGCCTTCCGGCTGCCAGATATCAAAGAACCAGCCCTCAGACTCTTCGCGCAGACGCTGAACTTCGCGACGAAAATGCAGTGCCCGCTCCACTGACCGATTAATCAGACGCTTACCCGGATTACCACGCAGCATCGCTGCCGCCGTCTCAATAGAAGCCACAATCGCGTAGTTGGGGGACGTCGTGGTGTGCATCATGTAGGCTTCATTAAAGGTTTGCTCGTCATAGTCACCTTTAATATGAATCAGCGAGGCCTGTGAAAAGGCCGCCAATAGTTTGTGCGTCGACTGGGTTTCATAGATCACCTTACCCGGCGTGCGCTCTCCGCTCATACCGCTGAGTCCCTGGTAGATCGGGTGAAAGTTGGTATAGGGCACCCAGGCAGAATCAAAGTGGATAGACGGCACATCCAGCGTCTCTTTGATGTACTGCGTGTTATACAGCAATCCGTCATACGTCGAGTTGGTGATCACCGCATGGACCGGCCAGCTGGCACGCGGTGTTTGCGCGACTTTCAGGGCAATACTCTCTTTGGTGAATTCACGTTTCGGGATGCCGCCAAGAATACCCAGCGCGTTACGCGTCGGTTTCAGCCAGATCGGGATGATATCGCTCATCATCAACAAATGGGTGAGCGACTTATGGCAGTTACGATCCACCAGCATGGTGCTGCCTGCGGGGGCGGCGTACATACCGACGATTTTATTCGACGTCGAGGTGCCATTGGTGACCATATAGCTCTGTTCGGCACCGAAGGTGCGCGCGACATACTCTTCAGCTTCAAGATGCGGGCCGGTGTGGTCGAGTAGCGATCCCAGTTCTGTGACGGAAATCGAGATATCCGCCTTCAGCGTATTGGCACCAAAGAAATCATAGAACAGGCTGCCCACCGGGCTTTTCTGGAACGCCGTTCCTGCCATATGCCCTGGCGTACAGAAGGTGTATTTACCCTCCTTCACATAGGTAAACAGCGCTTTGGTCAGGGGTGGCGTGATGGTATCGATGTATTCATCGGTGTAGTGCCGTATGCGCTGAGCAATGTCATCGGCCGCATTCAGGGCATATTCAAAGAACCAGAGGGTCATGCGCATTTCGTTAATGCTGACATCCATCGTCGAGTGGGTGTTGATAAAGGCGTATAGCGGCAGATACTCATTTAACTGGTTGATATCACGGCAGAGTTCGAGACTGTATTCGTCCCAGTCAAACACCACGCCACAGATGCGCGGGTTGTGTTCAATCAGCTTCAGCAGGTCGCTGGCATCGTGCGGATAGATGGTCTGAAAACCCTGGTTTTTTAACGTAGCGTCGAGTTCACGGATGGGTTCATCTTTATAGAATGCGTTATGCGGTCCCATGATCGCGATAATATTCAATGTGGCCTCCTGGTCGGTTTGCTCCAGTGTGTAAGCATAGTGGACGCAAAACAAAAAGGGCCAGACAATGTCTGGCCCTTTGGGTAACGAATGCTGAACGATCAGGCGTAGCCGTAGCTCATCAGACGTTGGTAGCGGCGATCCAACAACTCTTCTTTCGTGAAGGTATCGAGATCGGCCAGATCGGCAAGCAGCTGGGCCTTCAGTGACACACCAATCGCCAGTGGGTTGCGGTGTGCGCCGCCCAGGGGTTCCGGGATCACAGTATCAATCAGCTTCAGCTCTTTCAGACGCGGTGCAATGATGCCCATCGCTTCTGCGGCCAGTGGCGCTTTGTCGGCGCTTTTCCACAGAATAGATGCACAGCCTTCCGGCGAAATCACCGAGTAGGTGCTGTACTGCAACATGTTCACTTTGTCACCGACACCAATGGCCAGTGCGCCACCGGAACCGCCCTCACCGATAACAGTACAGATAACCGGCACGGTCAGGCCAGACATCTCACGCAGGTTGCGTGCGATGGCTTCAGACTGACCGCGCTCTTCTGCGCCCACACCAGGATAGGCACCCGGGGTGTCGATAAAGGTGATGATCGGCATATTAAAACGCTCGGCCATCTCCATCAGGCGCAGCGCTTTACGGTAACCTTCCGGCGCAGGCATGCCGAAGTTACGACGAATTTTCTCTTTGGTTTCACGCCCTTTCTGATGACCAATGATCATCACCGGACGGCCATCGAGACGCGCAGTACCACCAACGATAGCTTTATCATCGGCATAGGCGCGATCGCCCGCCAGCTCGTCAAAGTCAGTGAACACATTGCGAACATAGTCCAGCGTATACGGGCGCAGCGGATGACGCGCAAGCTGCGCGATCTGCCAGGCACCTAAATCTGAGAAGATTTTACGGGTCAGCTCAACGCTTTTATCGCGCAGACGCTGAATCTCTTCATCCAGATTAATATCCAGTTTTTCATCCTGACGGCCAACCGACTTGAGCGAATCAATTTTCGCTTCAAGCTCAGCGATTGGCTGTTCGAAATCCAGGTAATTAAGACTCATAATAATCCTGTTTTAGTCAAACTCCAGTTCCACCTGCTCCGATCCTATCAACGATCGCAGATCGTTCAGCAAACGATCGCTCGGCGACACGCGCCAGGTTGCACCGAAGCGCAACTTCGCCCGCGCATCCTCTCTCTGATAGTAGAGATGTACCGGAATTGTCCCCGAACGATGGGGTTCCAGGGATTGACGGAGACGGTTCAAAAGCTGGTCATCAATTTGCCTGTCCGTCAGCGAGATAGCAAGCCCACGTGCATATTTTTCACGTGCTTCATTAATGTCCATCATCTCGCGGGCCATCATTTTAAGCCCGCCGTTGAAGTCATCGAAGCTGACCTGCCCACTGACGATCAGGATACGGTCTTTCTCCAACATATGCTGGAACTTATCTAACGCATCTGTAAATAACATCACTTCCAGACGACCAGAACGGTCATCCAGGGTGCAGATGCCAATACGGTTACCGCGTTTTGTTACCATGACGCGGGCCGCCACCACCAGACCGGCTGCGGTGATCATCTTACCACGCTCGGTCGGGTGCATGTCTTTCAGGCGCAGTCCACCGACGTAGCGCTCAATCTCTTTCAAGTACTGGTTGATCGGGTGACCCGTTAAGTAAAGCCCTAACGTCTCTCTTTCGCCATCCAGTTGAATCTGTTCCGGCCATGGCGTGACGTCCGAATAGGACTTCTCTACCTGTTCCGGGGCTTCTGCCAGCACACCAAACATATCTGCCTGGCCGATGGCTTCGGCTTTGGCATGTTGGTCGGCTGCTTTCAATGCATCCGGTAAGGCGCTCATCAAGGCGGCGCGGTGCGGACCTAAACGGTCAAACGCGCCGGACATAATCAGTTTTTCCAGCACCCGCTTATTCAGCTTTTTGGTATCGGTGCGTGCGCAGAGGTCAAACAGCTCGCGGAAATACCCGCCCTCATTACGTGCGTCAATGATGGCTTCGATCGGGCCTTCGCCCACCCCTTTGATCGCGCCAATGCCGTAAACAATCTCGCCGTTATCGTTAACGTGGAACTGGTACTGCCCGGAGTTAATATCCGGCGGTAAGACCTTCAGCCCCATGCGCCAGCACTCATCCACCAGGCCAACTACCTTTTCGGTGTTGTCCATATCGGCAGTCATCACGGCGGCCATAAACTCAGCCGGATAGTGTGCTTTCAGCCACAAAGTCTGATAAGAGACCAGCGCATAAGCGGCGGAGTGAGATTTGTTAAATCCGTACCCGGCGAATTTTTCCACCAGGTCGAAGATTTTAACCGCCAGCTCGCCATCAATGCCGCGTGATTTCGCCCCATCTTCAAAGCCGCCACGCTGCTTGGCCATCTCAACCGGGTTCTTTTTACCCATCGCACGACGCAGCATATCCGCCCCGCCTAAGCTGTATCCTGCCAGTACCTGGGCGATCTGCATTACCTGTTCCTGATAGAGGATAATGCCGTAGGTCGGCTCCAGCACGGGCTTCAGCGACTCATGCTGCCACTGAATATCCGGATAAGATATCGCCTCACGCCCGTGTTTACGGTCAATGAAGTTATCCACCATGCCGGACTGAAGCGGGCCGGGACGGAACAAGGCAACCAGAGCGATCATATCCTCGAAGCAGTCAGGCTTCAGGCGTTTGATCAGGTCTTTCATGCCGCGTGATTCGAGCTGGAACACCGCCGTGGTTTCCGAGCGTTGCAGCATATCGAAACTTTTCTGATCTTCAAGCGGGATCGCCGCAATATCGATCGGATCTTTACCTTCTTTCGCACGACGGGCGTTGATCATCGCCAGCGCCCAGTCGATGATCGTCAGCGTGCGCAGCCCCAGGAAGTCAAATTTCACCAGCCCGGCATATTCCACATCGTTCTTATCGAACTGGGTAACCGGATGGTGGCCATTTTCGTCACAGTAGAGCGGGGCAAAATCAGTAATTTTGGTCGGCGCAATCACCACGCCCCCGGCATGCTTACCGGCGTTGCGCGTCACCCCTTCCAGAATGCGCGCCATGTCGATCAGCGCTTTAACCTCTTCATCTGCCTCATAGATTTCTGGCAGCTGCGGTTCTGCGGCAAAGGCTTTTTCCAGCGTCATACCGGGGTCAGGTGGCACCAGTTTGGAGATGCGATCCACGAAACCGTAAGGATGCCCCAGCACGCGGCCGACATCGCGGATGACCGCTTTTGCCGCCATGGTACCAAAGGTGATGATCTGTGAAACCGCCTGGCGCCCGTACATCTCAGCCACATGCTCAATCACCAGATCGCGTTTTTCCATACAGAAATCGACGTCGAAGTCGGGCATCGACACACGTTCCGGGTTGAGGAAACGTTCAAACAGCAGATCAAATTCGAGCGGGTCGAGGTCGGTAATTTTCAGCGCATAGGCCACCAGTGAACCGGCACCCGATCCACGTCCCGGCCCCACTGGCACATCGTTATCCTTCGACCACTGGATAAACTCCATCACGATCAGGAAGTAACCAGGGAATCCCATCTGGTTGATAACGTTGAGTTCAATATCCAGGCGCTCATCATAGGCGGGGCGGCGTTCGGCGCGCACCTGCTCATCAGGGAACAGAAACGCCAGGCGATCTTCCAGCCCTTCTTTCGATTTCACCACCAGGAAATCTTCCGTTGTCATGTCACCCGTCGGGAACTGCGGCAGGAAGTACTCACCCAGACGGATAGTGACGTTACAACGACGGGCAATTTCCACGCTGTTTTCCAGCGCTTCCGGGATGTCCGAGAACAGCTCGCACATCTCCTCACTGCTACGCATATACTGCTGCGGACTGTAGTTGCGCGGACGTTTTGGATCGTCGAGGGTAAAACCATCGTGGATGGCGACGCGGATTTCATGTGCATCGAATTCTGATTCCGTCAGGAAACAGACTTCGTTGGTGGCGACCACCGGGATCGCGTTCTCCATCGCCAGCGCAACGGCAGCATGCAGGTACGTTTCTTCGTCCGGGCGACCGGTACGAATCAGTTCAAGGTAGTAGCGATCGGGAAAATGATGCTGATAAAACGCCAGACACTCTGCGACCTGCGCCGTGTTGCCGCGCAACAGCATTTTACCGACATCGCCACGTCGTCCGCCTGACAATAAAATAATCCCCTGCTGATGCTCAACCAACCAGTCCCGATCAATCGTCGGGCCCGCCGGACCGTAGCCACGTTGGTAGGCTCGGGAAATCAACAAGGTGAGGTTTTGATAACCGTCGTTATCGGCGGCCAGTACGGTGATTTGGGACAGCTCATCACCCATGGCCTCACTACTGACGTTGAAATCTGCGCCAATAATCGGCTTCATGCCTTGACCGTGTGCAGTGCCGTAAAATTTTACCAGCCCACACAGGTTGGTGAAATCCGTGATCGCGATGGCTGGCATGCCCATTTTTGCCGCGTTTTTCACCAACGGGCCAGTTTTGGCTAGCCCATCGATCATGGAGTAGTCGCTGTGGACGCGTAAATGAATAAAACGAGGTTCGGCCATCGGTGATCCTGTTAAAACAGAGGAAGAAGATTAACTATTCTGCAAACGTGAAACGGCAGCGCTGCCACCGTAACCGTTATATCGGCTCACGCGTACACGCAACCGTAGCGGCAACATCGGCATCCATTAAGACATTGCGTACCGGAGCGAAACTGCGCCGATGCTGCGATGTCGCGCCAAACTGAGTCAGTTTTTCCATATGCAATGCGGTCGGGTAACCTTTGTGCTGGGCAAAACCATATTCAGGATAGAGCCGATCCAGCTCAGCCATTTCGCGGTCGCGTGTCACCTTCGCAATAATTGAAGCGGCGCTGATTTCTTTCACCAGGCTATCACCTTTAACCACTGCCTGACTGGGCATGGCCAGCGCCGGGCAACGGTTACCGTCAATCAGTACAAAGTCTGGCGTCAGGTGCAAACCGGCCACCGCACGCTGCATCGCCAGCATGGTGGCATGCAGAATATTCAGCTGATCAATCTCTTCCGGTTCTGCCCGGCCCAGGCTCCAGCTGAGTGCCTTCTCTTTGATCTCATCGTACAACGCCAGCCGGCGTTTTTCCGACAGTTTTTTCGAGTCGGCAAGCCCGACAATAGGCCGCGCCGGATCGAGGATCACGGCGGCAGTCACCACGGCGCCCACCAGCGGGCCACGGCCAACTTCATCAACGCCCGCAATCAGCGCGGCATTGGGATAAATAAATTCACTCATGGGCACAGCTCCAGTACGGCTGCCGCTGCCTGCTCATCGGCATTCCAGCGGATCTGATGATGGAGTTCAGCAAAAGTCGCCAGCAGTTTATCGCGGGTTTCACCTTGTGCCAGCAGCGGTTCTAATGCTGCGGCCAGCCGCTCGGGCTGACATTCATCCTGAAGCAGTTCTTTCACCAGCTCACGGCCCGCCAGCAGATTGGGGAGTGAGACGTAATCCGTTTTTACCAGGCGTTTTGCCAGCCAGAAGGTGAAAGGCTTCATACGATATCCCACCACCATCGGACACTTCGCCAGCATACACTCCAGCGCGGCCGTACCGGAAGCCAGCAGTGCGGCATCACTGGCGACCATTGCCTGTCGCCCTTTACCATCCAGCAGATGCATGGTCAGGTCAGGTGCAACCTCGGCTTTGATTTTCTCAAACTGCTCGCGACGGCGCGGATTCACCAGCGGCACCACAATTTCCAGCGCCGGGTATTTTGCCCGAAGCAGCATCGCCGTTCGCAGAAAATCGCCACTGAGCATCTCGACTTCAGCCCCACGACTGCCAGGAAGCAGTGCCAGACAAAGTGCATCCGGGGCAATGCCCAGCTCGCGGCGTGCAGCCTCTTTATCCGGTTCTATCGGCATCGCATCAGCCATGGTATGGCCAATAAAGCGACACGGCACATTAAAACGGTCGTAGAAAGCTTTTTCAAATGGCAGGAATGCCAGCACCAGGTCAGTGGAGCGACCAATCTTAAACACCCGTTTCTGACGCCATGCCCAAACGGACGGACTGACGTAGTGAATTGTCCGGATGCCCTGCTGTTTCAGACGCCCTTCCAGGGTGATATTGAAATCTGGCGCATCAATGCCGACAAAAACGTCAGGCTTTAGCGCAGTAAAGCGGCGGGTCAGATCGCGGCGTATATGTAACAGGCGACGCAGGCGGCCGAGCACTTCAACAATGCCCATCACCGCCAGTTCTTCCATTTCATACCAGGCTTCACAGCCTTCAGCCTGCATCAGCGGGCCAGCCACCCCAACAAAACGGGCGTCAGGATGCTTTTCTTTCAGCGCACGAATGAGACCTGCACCAAGAATATCGCCGGAGGTTTCTCCGGCGACAAGGGCAATCGTTAAGGGATGCTTTGGCATGAGTTAACGAATCAAACCCCTTGTAGAGCGGGCAAAGAAGTCATAGAACGGCTGAACTTCAGGATGCGCTTTCGCGATTTCCTCAATTTCAGGTTTCACTTCGTCCAGTGTTTTGCCGCTGCGGTACAACAGCTTGTAGGCGGCAGTAATCGCATGCAGCGCGTCTTTGCTGAACCCACGGCGCTTCAGGCCCACAAGGTTAATACCAAACGGCGTCGCATGGTTACCCTGCGCAATCACGTAGGGTGGCACATCCTGGGCAACGCCAGAACAACCACCTACCATCACATGAGCACCGATGATGCAGAACTGATGCACTGCCGTCATCCCCCCAATGATCGCATGATCATCGACGGTCACATGGCCGGCCAGCGTTGCGTTATTCGCCAGGATGCAATGACTTCCTACCACACAGTCGTGCGCCACGTGCGCATTGACCATCAGCAGGTTGTCATCACCGACTTTCGTCAGCCCACCGGACTGCGCCGTACCACGATGGATGGTGACGCTTTCACGGATGCGGTTACGGTCGCCGATCTCAACTCGCGTCGGTTCACCAGCGTATTTCAGATCCTGATTCGCTTCACCAATTGAAGCAAACTGGTAGATAGTATTGTCTTTACCGATAACGGTGTGACCATTGACCACTACATGGGACTTCAGAACCGTGCCTTCGCCGATCGAAACGTTCGCACCAACGATGCAAAACGGACCAATCTGGACACCGGCACCAATAATGGCGCCTTCTTCTACGATCGAGCTGGGGTGAATTACGGCGGTGCTATCAATCACGAATTAAGCCTCCCGGCTGCGGGCACACATCATCGTTGCTTCGCAGACAATTTTACCGTCAACAGTGGCCACACCTTTAAAGCGTGTCACACCACGGCGGGTTTTTTCGAAAGTGACTTCCATGATCATTTGGTCGCCTGGTACTACGGGGCGCTTGAAGCGCGCATCGTCAATACCGGCAAAGTAGTACAGCTCACCCGGCTCAAGTTTACCAACGCTTTTAAACGCCAGAATACCTGTTGCCTGTGCCATTGCTTCCAGAATCAGCACACCGGGAAAAATCGGTTTACCAGGGAAATGGCCCTGGAAAAACGGTTCGTTGACCGAGACGTTTTTTACTGCACGCAAGAACTTGTGTTCTTCAAACTCAAGGACGCGATCAACCAGTAAAAACGGATAACGGTGCGGTAAAAGTTCAATAATCTCTTCAATCTTCAGAGTATGAGTTTCAGTAGTCAAAATACTCTTCCTGTCCTAAAAATTCTGATGGCATCAATGACACGGCCCGCAACGATCATCCCATCGTCTGCAGGCCGCAAATTTTTCTGTACGCTAACGCTTTCGCATATTGTATTTATGAAAGCCGGGCAGCGTGATGTTGACGCGCTTAGTCTTTGCCGACCTTGCGTTCGATGGCTTTTAAGCGTTTGCTTATTTCATCGATGTTCATCACCAGAGCTGCAGTTTTGCGCCAGGATTTGTTGGGCTGTAGCGGAATCCCGGAGGAGTATACTCCAGGTTCAGTGATTGGCCTCATCACCATTCCCATCCCTGTGACGGTAACTTTGTCACAAATTTCCATATGACCATTAATCACGCTGGCACCACCAATCATGCAATAGCGGCCAATTTTCAGGCTGCCAGCCATAATTACGCCACCGGCCACTGCGGTGTTGTCGCCAATCACCACATTGTGAGCAATCTGGCACTGGTTATCTATGATAACACCATTCCCTATTTGGGTGTTATCGAGAGCACCGCGATCGATGGTGGTACAAGCACCAATTTCTACACGATCGCCAATGATCACCGTGCCAAGCTGGGGAATTTTCACCCAATTGCCACGATCGTTAGCATAACCGAAGCCATCAGAACCGATCACTGTGCCAGACTGAATCAGGCAATCACGGCCAATCTCAACTTCATGGTAGACAGAAACGTTGGCCCACAAGCGGCTACCGGCACCAATACGTGCCTTTTTACCCACAAAGCACCCTGGGCCGATAACAACATTATCGCCAAGGGTAACATCAGATTCGATCACCGCATTCGCGCCAATCGAGACATTATTGCCAAGCTGTGCGCTCGCATCAATCACGGCGCTGGGGGCGATATTTTTGGCAGGTTGCGGCGTAGTATCCAGCAACTGTGCCATACGGGCGTAGGTCAGATACGGGTTTTTAACCACCAGCGCTGCGCCAGGGAAAAATTCCAGATCCGCTTCAGTGAGCACCACGGCTGAAGCCTGACAGGCTGCGAGCTGCTCGCGGTAACGGCTGTTTGAAAGAAACGTGATCTGACCGGTTTGGGCGGATTGCATAGAAGCAATGCCGGAGATGGCGATATCGCCATCTCCGTGCAATTCTGCATCCAACTGCTGGGCTAAATCAGCCAGTCGAATTGAAGACATGAATTATTTAACCTGTTTCAGAACATCAGCAGTGATGTCTTTAGATTTAGCAGAGTATGCAACCGCATTTTGATCGATTACAACATCGTAACCTTCGCTATCAGCCACTTTCTGAACGGCGTCCTGGATACGGCTCAGGATCTTGTTACGCTCTTCCATCTGACGACGACGGTTGTCCTGCTCGAAAGCCTGCGCTTTCGATGAGAATGCTTCACGCTGCGCCATCACGTCTTTTTCCATGCGGCTGCGGTCGGCTGCCTTCATGGTAGAACCGTCACGCTGCAGACGCTGCATTTTAGTTTGCAGATCACGTTCCATACCCTGCAACTCAGTTGCACGGCCTTTGAATTCGTTCTCCAATTGCTTCGCAACGGTCGCACGCGCTGGTAACTGTTGGAAAATGCTGGAAACGTTCACCACTGCAATTTTATCAGCAGCCTGAGCACCGGCGGAAACCGCCAGAGCAATACCCAGACCTGCGGCACACAACAACTTTTTCACTATAAAACTCCTCACCATCAACGTTTGTGTCACGGACACATGTGTTGCGCTTACCCGCTCTTTTTTCAAACAGAGTAAGCGCGATACTCTCTTGCAGTGCTTCCGTGCAAATCCGAATTACCAGGTTTTACCAATGTTAAATTGGAACTGTTCGGCCTTATCTCCATCATACTTTTTGAACGGCTGGGCGTAAGAGAACACCAGCGGGCCCAGAGGGGACATCCATTGTAATGCCAGACCTGCTGACATACGGATGTTGCTTGGATCGCTGTAGTCCGGGATACCTGCTGCACGGGTGGCAGCAGTGTTTTCCCATTTGGTGTCCCACACAGTACCAGCGTCCACAAACAGGGACGTACGTACAGAGTTAGCGTACTTCTCACTCAGGAACGGCGTTGGGGTGATCAGCTCTGCGCTGGCAACCGCCATGGCGTTACCACCGATAGCATCATCGGAGTTACACACCTTATTCACATCGGTACCTGAACAGTCCGAAGAACCGTTATTCAGGTAAGCCGCTTTAGGACCAATGTTATTGGAACGGAAACCACGAACGGTGCTGGAACCACCGGCATAGAAGTTCTCATAGAACGGCATTTCTTTACCGCTCAGGCCATCCCCATAGCCCACACGGCCACGACCTAACAGAACCCAGGTACGATCCTGGTTCAGTGGCAGATACTGTTGCGTATCCAGCGTCGCTTTGTAGAAGGCATTATCGGAACCTGGGATGGTCACTTTACCGTTCAGGTTGGTACGGTTACCCGCCGTTGGGAAGAACCCACGGTCAAGGGTGTTATACGTCCAGCCATAGTTAAAGGTGAAGTCATCTGCGGAGTAGTCTTCATCACCAGACAACGTCGGATTCTGCCCCACAGAACGCAGGTAGCGCCACATGGCAACCTGAGGCTGCATATTAGACAGGCTGTTATGAACATAGCCCAGGCCAACACGCAAACTGTTGTTCTCATTGATTGGGAAGCCCAGCGTTCCATCCACACCATAACTTTTATTGGTGTAGTCAGACAGGTCAGCATCGTCCGCTTTAAAGTCATTATAGAAGACGCGGCCACCCAGGCTGACACCATCAACCGTGAAGTACGGGTCAGTCAGTGAGAATTCAGCATAGGTTTGGTAATCGTTCTTGGTTCCGCTGATGCCAACGGTATTACCCGTACCCAGCCAGTTATCCTGGGTGACGCCGACCTGGAAGCTCACGCCACTCTCGGTGCCGTAACCCACGCCGAAGTTCAATGTACCGGTGTTGCGTTCTTTCACCTTGTACACGACGTCGACCTGGTCAGGCGAACCTGGCACACGCTGAGTGTCAGTGTCGACGGTTTCGAAGTAACCCAGACGGTTCAGACGCTCTTTACCCTGCTCGACCAGGTCGCTGCCTAACCACGCACCTTCCATCTGGCGCATTTCGCGGCGCAGAACAGAGTCTTTAGAGGTGTCGTTACCTTCGAAGCGGACTTTGCGCACATAGAAACGGTTGCCCGCATCCACATTGATACGTAATTTTACGGTTTTGTTCGCATCATCAATTTCTGGCTGTGTCTGCACACGCGGATAAGCGTAGCCATAACGACCCAGCAGTTTCTTGATATCGTCTTCGATGCGCGTCACTTTCGAACCGTTATACAGTTCACCTGGGGTGATTTTACTCAGCGTTTCGATTTCTGCTGAGTGCCCGGCCAGATTACCCGTCACCGCAACACCGGAAAGCTTGTACTGCTCGCCTTCATTGATGTTAACGGTAATGTAGATACCTTTTTTATCTGGCGTCAGGCTGACCTGGGTTGAGTCGATATTGAATCGTGCGTAACCGCGATCCAGATAGAAACTGCGCAGGGTTTCAAGGTCACCCGCCAGTTTCTGTTTCTGGTATTTACGATCGCCGACGACGTTCCACCATGGCACATCATCACGCAGCTGGAAGCGCGAGATCAGTTCATCTGAACTGTACGCTTTATTACCCACGATGTTGATCTGTTGGATCTGAGCAGAGACACCTTCAGTAAACACCAGCTTCAGGTCAACACGGTTACGTGGCAGTGGCGTAACCACTGCTTTCACGCTGGCACTGTATTTACCGACGCTGTAATAGAAGTCTTCCAGGCCTTTCTCAATGGAGGAGATCGTGGTGCGATCCAGAGCTTCACCCACTCGCACACCGGATGCTTCAAGGTTCTGCTTGAGCATGTCCTCTTTCACCGCTTTGTTACCGGAGAAAGTGATACTGGCAATGGTCGGACGCTCTTTCACCTGGACGATCAACGTATTGCCGTCGCGCAGGACCTGAACATCTTCAAAATTCCCGGTGGCAAACAGTGCACGAATGGTGTTACTGAGATCTTCATCGGAGACAGTATCTCCAACGCGGACTGGCATACTGAGCAATGCCGCACCGACGGCGACTCGCTGCAGGCCTTCAAAGTGAATATCATTCACCACGAATCCGTCTGCACCGTATACGGTAGCGCTGCTAAGCAGCAGCGACGCTATGAGCAACTTTTTCATCGCCATCGTTTTTCTGCAATCTTCCTAACTAGTTCTCACAGACAATTTACCGATTGGTAAACTATAGCCTTGAGAAGTCATTGAATAGCGCAAGCCCCATTAACAGCACCAGCAAAATCGAGCCGATACGATAACTGAAGTCCTGAACTCGCTCGGACACCGGCCCTCCCTTGATCTTTTCGATCAACAGGAACAGCAAATGGCCACCATCTAACACCGGCAATGGGAACAGATTGATAATTCCAAGGTTCACGCTAATCAGAGCGAGGAACATCAGGTAGTAAATCAAACCGTATTCCGCTGACATCCCAGCACCCTGCGCGATCGAAATCGGCCCGCTGAGATTGTTCAACTTCACATCACCAACAATCAGTTTGCCCAGCATGCTGACCGTAAGCTTCATCAGTTGCCAGGTTTTCGCGCTGGCCTCACCGATTGCGGCAAACGGGCCATACTGGCGCACCGTTCTGTACTCTTCAGGCAGAGGAATAATGCGCGGTATCACTCCGGCAAACCCTTCGGCCTTGTTATGAGGATTAACGTCCGGTGTCAGTGTCAAACTGACCGTACTGCCCTGACGCTCCACCTCAATGGCTATATCTTTACCTGGATTATCGCGCACTGTGGCAACAAAATTTTGCCACTGGTCTAAAGGCTGACCATCGACTTTAACGATCCTGTCGCCAGCTTGCAAACCCGCTCGACTTGCAGCGGAATCCTTTTGCACCTGTGCCAACACCGATTCGATCTGTGGTCCACGCGGCTGTATCCCCAATGACGTCACGGGATCCTGCTTGTCTGGCTCAAACTGCCAGCCGTGCAGATTCACTGTCTTATCACTGGTTTTTTCACTGCCGAATGGCGCAAGGGTTAACGTGGTGCTTTCGTCACCAATCTTCGCAACCAGTGCCATACGCACAGCATCCCAATCAGGCGTTTCGATACCGTCAACGGCTTTAAGTTCCGTGCCTGGGGTAATTTGCGCTTCAGCAGCTGGCGATCCGCTCACTATTTCGCCAACAACCGGGCGTACACCCGGAACGCCGATGATAAACACCAGCCAATAGGCGAAGATGGCAAAGATGAAATTTGCGATAGGGCCGGCACTGATGATCGCGGCACGCTGGAGGACCGTTTTGTTATTGAAGGATTGATGGCGAAGTTCTGGCGGTACACTTTCTACACGCTCATCGAGCATCTTGACGTAGCCGCCCAGCGGGATCAACGCGATAACGTACTCAGTGCCCTGCTTGTCACGGCGCCGCCACAGCGCTTTACCGAAACCAATGGAGAAGCGCTCAACTTTCACGCCGCAACGGCGGGCTACCCAGAAATGGCCAAATTCATGCACGGTGATTAATATCCCCAGTGCAACAATAAAGGCAGCAAAACTCCAGAGTACGCTCAACATAATGTTTCCCTACAGCGTCCCAAAGACCAGCAGCAACAGGCAGGCAAACACCGGTACAGCTGCCGTGAGGCTGTCAATGCGATCAAGAATACCGCCGTGACCTGGAATAAGACTGCCGCTGTCTTTAATGCCCGCTTCGCGTTTAAACATGCTCTCGGTTAAATCACCCAGGACCGATGCAAGCGCGGCAGTAATTGAACAAATCAGCAATGTCGACAATGGCACTTGAAGCGGAGCGAACACGCTAAACAGCCATGAGAGTACTGCTGATGTCACCAGCCCGCCGAAGAAACCTTCCCACGTTTTACCTGGTGAGACCTTAGGTGCCAGCTTGTGTTTGCCGAATAATTTGCCAAACATATACGCGCCAGAGTCAGCTCCCCACACGAGGAACATCACATAAAGCAGCCACCATGCACCCGCATAATGGTCAGCTTCGTAGTGATACTGACGCAGCGCCAGCATCCCCCAGAAGAACGGGACAATGGTAAGCAACCCAAATACCAGACGTAATGGGCGGGAATTACGCCAAAATGCGGCAGAACCGGGATAGGACAAGACCAAAAGTAGCGCCACAATCCACCAGCCAAGTGACACCCACAAGGCGCCACCAATCTGCGGCAGATGCACGGAGTGCTGATATGCAGGCAATGTAAACAGCATAAAGGCCAGCAGCAGCCCACACAGCAGTGCAAGCCAGATGCGCTGTGAGCGGGCAGCAAAGCCCGCAAACTGGCCCCATTCCCACGCGGCCAGCATGCAGATCGCTAAAATTGTGATGGCAAACCCTAGCGGCGGCAGCATAAACAGCGCTGCAATGACGATAGGTATTAATATAAACGCGGTAATCAGGCGAGACTTTAACAAAGATTACCCCCAGTGCGCTTATGCGCCGCCGGGTGCTGCGCCGCCAAACCGACGCTCTCGTTGTGCAAACGCATTCAGTGCACCTTCAAAAACTTGTTCATCAAAATCAGGCCAAAGAGTATCGGTAAACCAAAACTCTGCATAGGCGACTTGCCACAGCAGGAAGTTACTAATCCGATGCTCTCCCCCGGTCCTTATTACCAGATCCACAGGTGCCAGTTCATTCAGGCAGAGATACGGGTGCAAGGTCTCTTCTTCGATCTGATCCGGGCGAAGAAGTCCTTCCTGTACCTGTTCTGCTATTTTTCTGACTCCGTGGATAATATCCCAACGTCCGCCATAATTCGCGGCAATGTTGAGTGTTAGTCCATTATTTTGTTGAGTAAGTTCTTCAGCACGGCGAATACGCTCTTGCAAACGTGTGTTGAACCGACTGATATCACCGATAATTTTCAACCGGACATTATGTTTGTGCAGGCTTTTTACTTCACTGTCGAGTGCCCAAACGAACAACTCCATCAGCGCCAGAACTTCCTGCTGAGGACGGTTCCAGTTTTCACTACTGAAGGCATAGAGTGTGAGCGCATCCAGCTTATTGCTCACCGCAAAACTCACGGCGCGACGGACGGATTTCACTCCCGCTTTATGACCAGAAATACGCAGCTTGCCCTGGCTTTTAGCCCAGCGACCATTGCCATCCATAATGATGGCCACATGGCGGGGGCCTGCCCCCTGCTGGTCATCGGTTTGTAATTGATTTTCGGACGACATAATGCGTAATTATTTCCTTATTCAGAAATATACCCTTCATATTTTAAGCTGCTGCTGCGCCGACCGCCGACATTCGCGCCTGTCACTTACTACTGTAAGCGTAAACAGAACAATGCCTTGCCGCCTTGCTGCAGCGCCAATGATTTGGGTATGCAATGGCTTCTGAAATATCTCACCCGCCCGGCGTAAATAGACTGCAATTGCACGAACTTATCCGCTTAATCACGCACTGGCACCGGAACGGTGGGGCAAGACTATACCACCTCCGCCCAGCGCTCACAAATAGCGGCGCGTTAAATCGCGCTGGCTCTGCCTGCAGAAAAACGTGGCAGTAAAGCACTTGCCATCGCGCGGGCTTCCCGGTCAATGGCAATCACCGCGTCGACGCTAGAAGGTTCCTGGCAGGACAGTGTCTCCAGTACCGCAACATTCAAAGCAGCAATATCGGTAAAGCGGATCTCAGACGCAAGAAACGCGGCAACCGCAATTTCATTCGCCGCATTCAGCATGGTGGTCGCCGCCTGCCCGGTAATACTGGCATCAATAGCCAGTTTCAGGCAGGGATAGCGCGCATAATCAGGCTCAGAGAAGGTCAATGCCGACATACGTGTGAAATCAAGCGGTTGGGCACCTGAAGTCACGCGCTGCGGCCAGGCCATCGCGTGAGCAATTGGCGTACGCATATCCGGCGATCCAAGCTGGGCAATCACACTGCCATCACGATAACGGACCATTGAATGAATAACGGATTGCGGATGCAGAACCACTTCCATCTGCGCATCAGTCGCATTAAACAGCCAGCGGGCTTCAATATATTCCAGGCCTTTGTTCATCATGGTGGCCGAATCGACAGAGATTTTTCGCCCCATCGACCAGTTCGGATGCGCACACGCCTGATCCGGCGTCATATGGCGTAACTCTGCCAATGGCGTCTCACGAAACGGGCCACCTGACCCCGTGAGGATAATGCTGTCAATGCCATTATCTTCTAAAGAAGCGTACCCTAACTGCTGCTGGAGGGAAGCAGGCAAACTCTGAAAAATGGCGTTGTGCTCGCTATCGATGGGCAACAACTGCGCTTTCGAGGCGCTTACTGCCTCCAGGAATAGGCGGCCGCAGGTCACAAGCGACTCTTTATTGGCCAGTAAGACCTGTTTTCCAGCGCGAATTGCAGCCAGGGTAGGCAATAATCCTGCTGCACCAACAATCGCGGCCATTACCTGGTCCACACCATCCAACGCGGCCAGATCGCAGGCAGCCTGCTCCCCGCTTAACACTTCAGTGGCCACATTCAGATCTTTCAGACGAAGACGCAGTGTTTCAGCCGCTTTACTATCTGACATTGCGGCGTAATCCGGGCGAAATGCCAGGCATTGTTCGGCCATCAGTTCCACATTGCGCCCGGCAACCAGTGCCTTCACGGCAAACAAGTGAGGGTTAGCACGTACCACGGCCAGCGTGCTGGTCCCGATAGAGCCGGTCGAACCGAGGATCGTCAAGTGTTTCATGAGGCTGCTCTGTGTAATGACCCGGCGCAGGCAGCAATCAGGAGAAGGGAGAGAAACCTGCCGGGGAAGTTAACAAATGCAAAACGCCGTAAGACCGACCCTTCATGTGAATGGCAATCTGTACGGCGTTTCATTGGGTGATGACGAACTCAGAAGTCCATCAGCTCCGCTTCTTTTTCGGCCAGCGCAGTATCAATTTTCTTGATAAATACGTCAGTCATTTTCTGTACATCTTCCTGTGAACGACGATCATCGTCTTCACTGATCTCTTTGTCTTTCAGCAGTGCTTTCACTTTGTCATTCGCATCACGACGAACGTTACGCACAGACACACGACCCTGCTCAGCTTCACCGCGCACGATTTTGATCAGGTCTTTACGACGCTCTTCGGTCAATGCTGGCAATGGAACACGGATGTCTGTGCCTGCTGACATTGGGTTCAGACCCAGATCAGACGCCATGATCGCTTTTTCAACGGCAGCGCTGATAGAGCGGTCGAAGACGTTGACTTTCAGCGTACGCGAATCTTCTACGGTCACACTGGCCAGCTGACGCAGCGGGGTTGAAGAACCGTAATAATCGACCATGATACCGTCGAGAATACTCGGCGATGCACGGCCGGTGCGGATTTTGCTGATATGGTTTTTGAATGCCTCGACGCATTTATCCATGCGCGTTTCTGCATCTTTCTTGATGTCGTTAATCACGTGGGAACCCTTGGATTCTGTTTGATCCACCAGCCTCTGGCATCGCCAGAAGCCGTTCAAATACATTTAAAGATAATCCTGACATGCAGAATATACCTTATTTTAACCCTTTTAACCGCAGACTGATATTAATGCGTAATCAGTGTGCCTTCTTTTTCACCCATCACTACGCGACGCAGTGCGCCCGGCTTGTTCATATTGAACACGCGGATTGGCAGTGAATGGTCACGCGCCAGGGTAAAGGCGGCCAGATCCATCACTTTCAGTTCTTTATCCAGCACTTCAGTATAGGTCAACTGCTCGTGCAGGACCGCATCCGGGTTCTTCACCGGGTCGGAGGAGTACACGCCATCCACTTTGGTGGCCTTCAGCACCACATCGGCTTCGATTTCAATGCCACGCAGGCAGGCTGCAGAATCTGTGGTAAAGAACGGGTTACCGGTACCGGCGGAGAAAATCACCACGCGGTTATTACGCAGCAGGCTGATGGCTTCTGCCCAGCTGTAGTTGTCACACACACCGTTCAGCGGAATAGCCGACATCAGGCGGGCGTTAACATAGGCACGGTGCAACGCATCACGCATCGCCAGGCCATTCATCACGGTTGCCAGCATACCCATATGGTCGCCAACAACACGGTTCATACCAGCCTGAGCCAGACCAGCACCGCGGAACAGATTACCACCACCGATAACCACACCTACCTGAATGCCCAGTTCTACCAGTTCTTTCACTTCCTGAGCCATACGATCCAGCACGCTGGCATCGATACCGAAGCCTTCAGCACCTTGCAGGGCTTCGCCACTCAGTTTTAGCAGGATACGTTGATATACGGGTTTTGCATTGGTCGCCATGGTTTTTTTCCTGGAAGATATCGTCGAAAAGGGGTGTTAACTGTGTGCGGTATCATCCTAAAAGCATCAGAGAAATACTATTGGGATGAGACTGAAAATGCGCTGCCAAAAGCAGGCAAAAAAGAACCGCCATTTGGCGGTTCTTTTCGGATCATTAAGACTGCTTGGACATGGCAGCAACTTCTGCCGCAAAATCTGTCTCAGCTTTCTCAATGCCTTCGCCCACTTCAAAGCGGATGAAGTTGGTCACGTCTGCGTTTTTCTCTTTCAACAGTTGGCCCACAGTTTTGCTTGGGTCAATGACGAAAGGCTGGCCGGTCAGAGAAACTTCGCCGGTGAATTTCTTCATACGGCCTTCAACCATTTTCTCTGCGATTTCTTTTGGCTTGCCAGACTGCATAGCGATGTCCAGCTGAACCTGGTACTCTTTCTCTACCACTTCAGCAGACACGTCTTCAGGCTTAACGAATTCTGGTTTGCTTGCAGCAACATGCATTGCCAGCTGCTTAACCAGCTCTTCGTCAGCGCTTTTAGCCGCGATCAGAACGCCGATGCGAGCACCGTGCAGGTAGCTACCCAGTACTTCGCCTTCCAGAGTAGATACGCGACGAATGTTGATGTTTTCACCGATTTTAGCAACCAGTGCAACGCGCTCTTCTTCGAACTGTGCTTTCAGCACTTCAACGTCAGTGATTTTGCCTGCAACAGCAGCATCCAGCACTTTGTCAGCGAAAGCCTGGAAACCAGAATCTTTAGCAACGAAGTCAGTCTGGCAGTTAACTTCCAGAATCACTGCGTAGTTGCCGTCGATCTTAGTTTTGATCACGCCGTCAGCAGCAACGTTGCCTGCTTTCTTAGCGGCTTTGATCGCGCCAGATTTACGCATGTTCTCGATCGCCAGCTCGATGTCGCCGTTGGCTTCGGTCAGTGCTTTTTTACAATCCATCATGCCAGCGCCAGTGCGCTCGCGCAGTTCTTTTACCAGAGCAGCGGTAATATCAGCCATTCTCTAATCCTCGGTTAGCTTGCATCTGCCAGCTCGCCTTGCGGCGTTCGCTTGAGATGCCTGGTCTCGGGAGAAACATTCTGCCCCGCCGATTGTGACAACCGGCAAAGCGAAGTCGAAAAAATAAAGGGGCCAATCAAGGCCCCTTCCTTACAGATTCACATCTGATGTACAAGGGCTCTCTAAAGAGCAAGCCTTATTACTCAGCTTCAGCGAAGGTTTCTTCAGCTTGCTGAGCCAGGTCCTGAGAGCGACCTTCACGTACAGTGGTAGCCACTGCAGTCAGGTACAGGCTAACAGCACGGATTGCATCGTCATTACCAGGGATAATGAAGTCAACACCGTCTGGATCAGAGTTGGTATCAACGATAGCAAATACTGGGATACCCAGGTTGTTTGCTTCTTTGATAGCGATGTGTTCGTGATCTGCATCAACAACAAACAGTGCGTCTGGCAGGCCGCCCATATCTTTGATACCGCCCAGGCTGTTTTCCAGCTTGGCCAGTTCGCGGTCGCGCATCAACGCTTCTTTCTTGGTCAGTTTGTCGAAAGTGCCGTCCTGAGACTGAATTTCCAGATCTTTCAGACGTTTGATTGACTGACGAACAGTTTTCCAGTTAGTCAGCATACCACCCAACCAGCGGTGATTAACGAAGAACTGGTCGCAGCTCAGAGCGTGCTCTTTTACCGCTTCGCTTGCAGCGCGCTTAGTACCAACGAACAGAATCTTACCTTTACGGGAAGAGATCTTGCTCAACTCAGCCAGAGCTTCGTTGAACATTGGTACAGTTTTCTCAAGGTTGATGATGTGAACTTTGTTACGAGCGCCGAAGATGAATGGCTTCATTTTCGGGTTCCAGTAACGGGTCTGGTGACCGAAGTGTACACCGGCCTTGAGCATGTCGCGCATGGAAACAGTTGCCATGATTACCTCTATAGATATAGTTTGGGGTTAAGCCTCCACGTATCCCATACAACCGACCCATCGGCTCTTTCGAACCAGCAAGGCACCCCGGCGTAGGTGTCGATACGTGTGTGTTATTTACACATAGTGAGATTTATGCGTTTCTCTCATCGCAGTGAGAATCACCGAACAGAGAATCGTCGGCGCGCTTTATACCATAAATGAGGCATTGAAGCCAACTGGTAGTTGCCTTATTCACCGAAATGGGCTGACTCACGTCTGCGCCGCGGTTTACGCTACAAACTACAATTGGCAGCGTCCGGGGGGACTGCTACCATTGCAGCACTTTCTTTATTATTGTCGAAAATGACGACAAATGCGGACCTGATGAATGGCTATTTCAATTAAAACCCCGGAAGAAATCCAAAAAATGCGCGTGGCTGGCCGCCTGGCCGCCGAAGTTCTTGAAATGATTGAAGCGCACGTTAAACCGGGCGTCAGCACCGGTGAACTTGATCGCCTGTGTAACGATCATATTGTGAACCAGCAGCATGCGGTTTCTGCCAGCCTGGGCTACCACGGTTTCCCTAAATCTGTATGCATATCTGTGAATGAAGTGGTGTGCCACGGTATTCCCAGCGACGAAAAAATCCTCAAAGATGGCGATATCGTCAATATCGATGTCACCGTCATTAAAGATGAATACCACGGTGATACCTCTACCATGTTCATCGTCGGTAAACCGACCATTCAGGGCGAGCGTCTGTGCCGTGTGACTCAGGAAAGCCTGTATCTGGCTCTGCGCATGATCAAACCCGGCATTCGCCTGCGTACCCTGGGCCGCGAAATTCAGAAATTTGTTGAAGCACAGGATTTTTCTGTTGTGCGTGAATATTGTGGTCACGGTATCGGTAAGGGCTTCCACGAAGAGCCACAAGTATTGCACTACGATGCCGATGACGGCGGTGTCGTCTTGCAGGCCGGTATGGCTTTCACCGTTGAGCCAATGGTCAATGCCGGTGATTACCGCATTCGCGTCATGAAAGATGGCTGGACGGTAAAAACGAAAGATCGCAGCTTGTCCGCTCAGTACGAACACACTATTGTGGTGACAGAAAACGGCTGCGAAATTATGACGCTGCGCAAAGATGACACCATTCCGGCCATTCTGGTCGCAGAATAATGCGTAGGGGCTGACCTTATCTTCCGGTCAACCCGGGTCAAATTTAAAGCCGGCGCCAGCCGGCTTTTTTACGTGTTCAGTATGATCAGATCCACATTGGGGCGGTGAAATGAATAAAGACGTACCTGAAGCCAGCATCCTGAAAAAACTCACCAAGGCCCCGCGCCGCTGGGAAGATGCCGAACTGAACCGCGATACGCTCAGGCATCACCTGGATGTTTTCCAGCAGCATCTCGCTGCCGCTTTTGACGCCGGGCAGGATGCAGAAAGCCTGATCGACGCCCGTACCCTCTTCATCGATCGCCTTCTCCGGCGCCTGTGGCGCTTCTTCGGATTCCCGGAAAAAGACGGCATTGCACTGGTTGCGGTCGGTGGCTACGGTCGGGGTGAACTGCATCCACTATCGGATATTGATGTCCTGATCCTCAGTCGTAAACCCCTGTCCGAGGAAGATGCCCGTCGTACCAGTGAGTTGCTGACCCTGATGTGGGACCTCAAGCTGGAAGTCGGTCACAGCGTGCGAACGCTGGAAGAGTGTTTGCTCGAAGGGTTGTCCGACCTCACCGTCTCAACCAACCTGATTGAATCGCGCATGTTGACCGGCGATCTCACGTTATTTCTTGAGATGCAGAAGAACGTCTTCAGCGATGGCTTTTGGCCGTCAGACCGCTTTTTCGCAGCAAAAATTGATGAACAACAGGTACGTCATCAACGCTATCACGGCACCAGCTACAATCTGGAACCGGACATCAAGAGCAGCCCCGGTGGCCTACGCGACATTCACACGCTGTTGTGGGTGGCACGCCGTCACTTCGGCGCGACCTCACTGGATGAAATGGTCGGTTTTGGCTTTCTGACGGAAGCCGAGCGTAACGAGTTGAACGAGTGCCAGAGCTTCCTGTGGCGCATCCGTTTTGCCCTGCACCTGACACTGACGCGCTACGACAACCGCCTGCTGTTTGATCGTCAGCTCAATGTTGCCCAACGCCTGAACTATCAGGGCGAAGGGAACGAGCCGGTTGAGCGCATGATGAAGGATTTCTTCCGTGTCACACGCCGCGTTGGCGAGTTAAACCAGATGCTGTTACAGCTGTTTGATGAAGCCATTCTGGCGCTGCCAACCGACGAGAAACCCCGCCCGCTGGACGATGAATTCCAGCTACGCGGCACGCTGATTGATCTGCGTGATGATACGCTGTTTGCACGTCAGCCAGAGTCCATCATGCGTATGTTCTACACCATGGCGCGTACACCGAAAATTACCGGTATCTACTCCAATACGCTGCGCCATTTGCGTCACGCGCGCCGTAACCTGAAGCAGCCCCTGTGTACCATCCCAGAGGCCCGGGAGCTGTTCCTGTCGATACTGCGCCATCCAGGTGCAGTCAGCCGGGCACTGGTGCCTATGCACCGCCACAGTGTGCTGTGGGCTTATATGCCGCAGTGGAGCAACATCGTTGGTCAGATGCAGTTTGATCTGTTCCACGCCTATACGGTCGATGAACACACCATTCGCGTACTGCAAAAGCTGGAAAGCTTTGCCGACGAACGTACACGTCAGCAACATCCGCTGTGCGTTGAACTCTGGCCACGCCTGCCGCAGTTGGAATTACTGCTGATGGCGGCGCTGTTTCACGATATCGCCAAAGGGCGCGGCGGCGATCATTCCATTCTCGGGGCCCAGGATGCGCTGGAGTTTGCCGAGATGCACGGCCTGAACTCACGCGAGACGCAGCTGGTTGCCTGGCTTGTGCGCCATCACCTGCTGATGTCGGTCACCGCCCAGCGCCGCGATATTCAAGACCCGACGGAGATCCAGCAGTTTGCCGAGGTGATGCAGAATGAAAACCGCCTGCGTTATCTGGTGTGCCTGACCGTTGCCGATATCTGTGCCACCAATGAAACCTTATGGAACAGCTGGAAGCAGAGCCTGTTACGCGAACTGTTTTTCGCCACAGAGAAACAGCTGCGCCGTGGAATGGAAAACAGCCCGGACCTGCGCGAACGCGTGCGCCATCATCGGCTTCAGGCGCTGGCCTTACTGCGCATGGATAATATCGACGAAGAAGCGTTGCACAGCATCTGGGGCCGCTGCCGCGCCGACTATTTCCTGCGGCACACGCCAAACCAGCTCGCGTGGCATGCGCGTCATCTGATGAATCACGATCTCAACCAGCCCCTGATCCTCGTTAGCCCGCAGGCGACACGCGGCGGTACCGAGATCTTTATCTGGAGCCCGGACCGCCCGTACCTGTTTGCCACTGTAGCCGGTGAGCTGGATCGTCGTAATCTAAGCGTCCATGATGCCCAGATCTTCACCAGCCGCGACGGCATGGCAATGGACACCTTTATCGTGCTGGAGCCGGATGGAAGCCCGCTGGCGACTGACCGCCATGAGATGACACGCCAGGCGCTGGAACAGGCGATCTGCCAGACCAGCTGGCAGCCTCCGCGCACGCGCCGTCAGTCAGCTCGTTTGAAGCATTTTAATGTCGATACCGCGGTCAACTTCTTACCCACACACACTGACAGGCGAACTTATCTGGAATTAGTCGCGCTGGATCAGCCGGGATTGCTGGCGCGCGTTGGCGAAGTTTTTGCTGACCTGAACGTGTCGCTGCACGGTGCGCGCATCAGTACCATCGGTGAACGCGTCGAGGATTTGTTTATTCTCGCCAATAGCGAGCGCCGGGCATTGGATGCCGATTTGCGCCAACGGCTGCAACAACGGTTGACAGAGGCCCTTGTTCCAAACGATAAAGTGTGACCCAGATTTACTTTTCATCCCTAAAGAGTGACACAGGCGTCATTGTCGCAGGCAGTTTGAGCGCAGACAGCGCAGCGTACTGAAGTACGTGAGGATGGCGAGCACTGCCTGCGCTCAAAATGGCAAGTAAAATAGCCTGTTACACCGAACTCACTGAAATTGAGAGATCTAATATGCAACAGTTACAGAGTGTTATTGAAGCGGCCTTCGAACGCCGTGCGGACATTACCCCAGCAAACGCTGACGCCGCAACCCGCGAAGCCGTCAACCAGGTTATCGCCCAGCTGGATAGCGGTGCCCTGCGCGTCTCTGAGAAAATCGACGGCGAATGGGTTACGCATCAGTGGTTGAAGAAAGCGGTCCTGCTCTCTTTCCGCATCAATGACAATCAGGTAATTGATGGCGCAGAAAGCCGTTATTACGACAAAGTTCCGATGAAATTCGCTGACTACGACGAAGCACGCTTCAAAAAAGAAGGCTTCCGCGTTGTTCCACCAGCGGCAGTACGCCAGGGCGCATTCATCGCACGTAACACCGTGCTGATGCCTTCTTACGTTAACATCGGCGCTTACGTTGACGAAGGCACGATGGTTGATACCTGGGTCACCGTAGGTTCCTGCGCGCAGATCGGTAAAAACGTTCACCTGTCTGGCGGCGTTGGCATTGGTGGCGTACTGGAGCCATTGCAGGCCAATCCAACCATCATTGAAGACAACTGCTTCATCGGTGCGCGTTCAGAAATCGTTGAAGGCGTGATCGTAGAAGAAGGTTCCGTGATTTCAATGGGCGTTTATATCGGCCAGAGCACCAAGATCTTCGACCGCGAAACCGGGGAAGTGCATTACGGCCGTGTCCCTGCGGGTTCCGTTGTCGTTTCAGGCAACCTGCCATCGAAAGACGGGACTTACAGCCTGTACTGCGCCGTTATCGTGAAAAAAGTCGATGCGAAAACGCTGAGCAAAACCGGCATCAACGAACTGCTGCGCACTATCGATTGATCCTCCTGCGGGCCACACCAGTGGTCCGCACCTTACTGTAAAGTAAGTTTTACACTCCTGCCCTGAACTACCTCTTTCACGTCACGAAACAAGTGGTGCTATTGTGCACAATCTGCGCCATAATCCGCGCCAGAAAATACTGTATTTAAATTAAACGATCCTTTTCCGTTTCTCGGATAGCGACTACTCTGATCGCATCTGGATCGATAGTCTCTTAAAGGAAAATACCATGTACGACAATCTCAAGGGTTTGGGCATCGCGACGCCGGAAGATATCGACCGTTACAGCCTGCGTCAGGAAGCCAACAATGACATCCTGAAAATCTATTTCCGTAAAGATAAAGGCGAGTTCTTTGCCAAAAGCGTGAAATTTAAATATCCGCGCCAGCGCAAAACCGTGGTAGCTGACAATGCCAGCCAGGGTTACAAAGAAGTTCAGGAAATCAGCCCGAACCTGCGCTATGTGATTGATGAACTTGACCAGATTTGCCAACGTGACCAGGTAGAAGTTGATCTGAAGCGCAAAATTCTTGATGACCTGCGTCATCTGGAGAGCGTGGTCTCCAACAAGATTGCTGAAATTGAATCAGACCTGGATAAACTGACCCGCGGCGGTCGTTAATTCCTTTTCTGACATAAAAAGGGGTGACCAGAATACTGGTCACCCCTTTTTTTTGTCCGGTGCCGCTCTTATTTTCGAACGGCACTTTTCAGCATAACTTACTGCATCAGCAAATAAATACTGGCATCGCCACGCTGGATATTCAGCGCCAGCACTGACGGTTTGGTATCCAGGATTTTGCGCAATTCGCCCAGATTCGCGACCGGCTGTTGGTTAACGCCTAAAATCACATCATCTTTCTTCAGGCCAACGCGCGCTGCCGCAGAACCCGCTTTAACGCTGTCCACTTTCACACCCTTAACGCCTTTCGCATCAAAGTTGCTCAGGTCAGCCCCTTCGATACCGTTATAGATAGTGCCAGAATCGACTTTCGCTGCGGCGCTTTGTTGCAACGCCACGTTCACTTTCATTGGCTTGCCATCCCGGATCAGGCCCAGTTCCATTTTGGTGCCAACCGGCAACGACCCCACTTCCGCACGCAACGCAGAGAAACTGGAGATCGGCTTGTTGTTGATCGACACAATCACGTCACCGGCTTTAATGCCCGCCTGCGCCGCTGAAGACTTCGGCAATACCTGACTGACGAACGCACCGCGCTGGGCATCAACTTTCATCGCCTTCGCGAGTTCGGAGTTCAGTTCGGTGCCCATGATCCCCAGCTCACCGCGTTTCACCTGACCGAATTCAACCATCTGTGACGTCAGGTTTTTCACCATATTACTTGGGATGGCGAAGCCAATACCGATGTTGCCGCCGTCTGGCGCGAGGATCGCCGTGTTAATCCCAATCAGCTCACCATTCAGGTTCACCAGCGCCCCCCCGGAATTACCCCGGTTAATCGCGGCATCAGTCTGGATAAAGTTTTCGTAGTTTTCCAGGTTCAGACCACTGCGGCCAAGGGCAGAGACAATACCGGAGGTAACCGTTTCCCCCAGACCATACGGGTTACCAATCGCTACCGTGTAATCGCCCACGCGCAGATTATCGGAGTCAGCAAGCTTAATCGCGGTCAGGTTTTTCGCCTCTTTCAACTGGATCAGCGCAATATCAGAACGCGGATCTTTACCAATCACTTTTGCATCGTATTTACGACCATCGCTCAATTGAACCTGAATTTTTGTCGCATTGTCGACCACGTGGTTGTTGGTTACGACGTAGCCTTTAGCTGCATCAATCACCACACCGGAACCCAGTGCGCGGAATTTCTGCTGCTGGCTGTCAGCGCCGCCGTTGCCCTTCCCTTCCGGGCCACCTTCCTGACACATCGGCGATCCCTGGAATGGAGAACCGTCCTGACAGAATGGGGAATTATCGCCAAAGAACTGCTGGAACTGCTGAGGCATGCGCGGCGTACGTACCGTCGTGCTGCCCTCAACATTAATGCTGACAACCGAAGGCATCACTGTTTCCAGCATAGGAGCCAGACTGGGTAATGGCTGGCTTGAAGAGGAAGAGGCCGTTTCAGCAGCACTCGCCGCTAAAGGGTTTAACGCCAGCCCAAGGCTCAGAGCCAATGCGCTCAATACTAACGTGGTTTTTTTCATTCGTCGGATTCTCAAGTGATTCTGTGGGATAACCATTGCTGTGGTTGTGAAGGTGAGATTAATTTTTTATCCCTAAGTTCATATTTAACCACTAAGAAAAAGTAAAAAAATATTGTTCTTCTTTACAAATCATCACGACTGATGGATTTATTCCACGGCCATTAACCGTCGATACTCATCCCAGGCATACAAATCTGTCATCCCGCTAATGTAGTCCTGCAATAAACGAACGCGATAATAGTATTCCCATATATTCTCTTCGTCGGGATTTTTATCCAGAGACTCCACCGCTTCGCTGTAAGCAAGACGAAAACGCGTCGAAAGCTTATGGAACAGGCGTGTTTCAATCGGATAACCTTTTAAATAATCCTTTTCCGTCAATTCGCTGAACTCTTCGCGCGTCAACAGCAACAGTGGCTGGTAAATATCCAGCAAGCCGCTGATCACCCGATACCCTTGCAACTCTAACTGTTCCACTTCAGGATGGTTAAACACATGACGAAAAGCGACTTTTTTGAAAATATCTAATAGCTGACTATGCGGGCTACCATCTTCCAGCAGCGCCTCATTAAACTCGCCGTGGTACACCGCAGGCAAATGCTCGATAAAACGGCTGGCCGCATGGGGCACCAGTTCTGCCACCGTATTCACACGTAAATACATAAAGAACTGGTCTTCACTGCTGCGATTTGTGCGGCGACTGCGTGATTTATCTAACGCGCTGGTCACCACGGTGGCAAACAGATCGCCTGCCTGATGGTCAGGCCAGAGTTGGAATAAATAATGATACAGTTGTTCAACAGTAAAGATATTTTTTTCTACGGCATCTTCTAAATCGGCTACGCAGTAAGAGATATCGTCAGCAGCTTCCATAATATAAGTCAGCGGAAAACGGCAATGCGGCTGAAGATCTAATTGCTCACGCAGTCGCGCGATATATTCCTCTTCTGCCAGGTAGTATCCCGGTTTCTTCATTAAATAATCATGGCTGGCGGGAATGGCTCCGCTATGCCAGGCAGGACGCGTGTATTTTAAAATACAGCCGACCTGCGCCCAGGTCAGGTTCATCTTCATCAGCGTATGCACCGTGCGGATTGCCTGCGCGTTGCCTTCAAAATGAGACAGGTCCTGACGGACTTTAGCCCGCAGCGCATTCAAGCCATCATCCTGATGGCGTAATACCTCGGGTACACAGCGATCTTCCCGTCCGCTCTCCGGCTGCCAGCTTGTATCAAACTGCTGACGGAACCAGTCATTGATCGCTGCCTCACCAAAGTGACCAAACGGCGGATTGCCAATATCGTGCATCAGGCAAGCCATCTCGACGATACTCTCAAATGGCCCGGTCAACTGCGCCAGCCCCAAAGAGACTAAACGGTCAGCTTCCTGCAAGCGTGTCAGTACTTCTTTTGCGATATAGCGCCCCACCTGCTGCACTTCCAGCGAATGCGTCAGCCGGGTGCGAACGGCGGCATTACGCTCAAGCGGGAAGACCTGGGTTTTCTGCTGCAGTCGGCGGATAGCTGCTGAATTAATAATACGACCACGATCGCTTTCAAATATGCGCAGGATTTCATGTTCATCCTTCGGTCCCTGATAGGGGCGATAGCGCCGCTGCCAGTTGATTTTTATGCGAAAATCGATCCCAGTCATACCTTATTCCCTCTGATAAATGGCGCAGTCATTCTCGCAGTATACCCAAAATAATTCGAGTCCCCTCATGGGGCCTACTTTTGATGCAGCCAACGCCTGTGCAGCTTGAAGTATGACGGGTATAGCGATGATGTTTGTCATGATAAACTATGCGCCGCAATGAATAATACATTCCACAACTTCAGAGAGTATCCCTATGAAAGCAGGCATTATTGGCGCAATGGAACAGGAAGTGACGCTGCTGCGTGACAAAATTGAAAACCGTCAGACCCTCACCCTGGCGGGCTGTGAAATTTACACCGGTACACTGAATGGCGTTGAAGTTGCTCTGCTGAAGTCGGGCATCGGTAAAGTGTCTGCGGCGCTGGGCACCACCCTGCTGCTGCAACTGTGCAAACCCGATGTGGTCATCAATACCGGTTCAGCTGGCGGCCTGGCCCCTACGCTGAAAGTGGGTGATATTGTGGTGTCTGATGAAGTGCGTTATCACGACGCCGATGTGACGGCCTTTGGCTATGAACCTGGCCAGATGGCGGGCTGTCCGGCGGCGTTCAAGGCGGATGATAAGCTGATTGCCGCTGCCGAACAGTGCATTGGCGAACTGAACCTCAACGCAGTCCGTGGTCTGGTGGTGAGCGGCGATGCCTTTATCAATGGCGCAGCGCCGCTGTCACGTATTCGCAGCACCTTCCCGCAGGCCATTGCGGTTGAGATGGAAGCGACCGCGATTGGCCACGTTTGCCATCAATTCGGCACACCGTTTGTCGTGGTCCGTGCTATCTCCGATGTAGCCGATCAAGAATCACACCTCAGCTTTGATGAATTCCTGGTGGTGGCAGCACAGCAATCATCACTGATGGTGGAAACCCTGCTGACCCATCTGTCTCGTGGCTAAACGCCTTGTTTGCCTGCTGCTGTGGCTGGCCTGCGCCGCCACAGCTCAGGCCGCCCCCCGCGTGGTCACGCTGGCACCCAATATTACCGAACTGGCCTTTGCTGCCGGAATTACTCCGGTGGGCGTCAGCGCTTATTCCGATTACCCTGCCGCCGCACAGCACATCGAACAGGTCGCTAACTGGCAGGGGATCAACAGCGAAAAGCTACTCAGGCTGAAGCCGGATGTCGTGGTTGCCTGGAAAGGCGGCACGCCGCAACGCCAGGTCGATCAGCTTCAGGCGTTGGGCATCAGGGTGGTCTGGCTGGCACCGGATTCTATCGATCAGTTGATTGCCAGCCTGCGTCAGCTTGCCGCCTGGAGCCCGCAACCGCAACAGGCAGAGCAGGCGGCTGCCACGCTGCAACAGCAGTTTGCTAACCTGCGCCAACGCTATCAGCACTCACCCAGGCAGCGCGTCTTTCTTCAGTTTGGCCTCAAACCGCTGTTTACCGCATCGGGCAATACCTTACAGGATGAAGTTCTGCGCTTATGTGGCGGAGAGAACATCTTTGCCGATGCCCGCGTGCCCTGGCCACAGGTGAGCCGCGAGCAGGTATTGTTACGCCATCCCGCCGCTGTCGTCATCCCCGGCGATCATACTCATGCACAGCAGATTGTGCAGTTCTGGCAACCCCAGCTCACACTCCCGGTCATCGCCATCAATGATGACTGGATAAGCCGAGCCGGACCGCGTATGATTCTGGCCGCACAAAAATTGTGCAGTGAATTACACACCATCGGCACGTCAAAACCGCAATAATCGCCGCCAAAGGTGAGTAAAGTTCTGACAAAAATTGCCGTTAACCAAAGATAACGGGCGACTTTACGCTCGTTTTTTATTCAGGGCTTTTTGCTCTGATTTTGACCAGGAAATTGCAACATGAAAACCGTTTATCTGGCCCTCGGGCTGATGATGACGGGTCACGCCTTTGCCGCTTCGATTACCGGCAGCATTGGCGTGAAATTAACCATCTACTCACAGTGCAGCGTAGAGAGTCGCAGCTTGTCTGCTGTCAATTTACCCGGTGTTGTGTGTGGAGCTCAGCCTGATGCGCAGCCAAAAGTGACGCAAAGCGTTATATCACGTAATGCGGATACGCGGCAGGAAGCAAGGTTAGTGACCGTCGAATGGTAAGTTCTTACTAAACAGTATCTGTTTACCCAGAATAATTGGCGGTGCAGCAAGGCGGAAAGTGCTTGAATCCCCGGGAGCTTACATCAGTAAGTGACCGGGGTGAGGGTTCGCAGCCAACACAGCAGCGGCGTCAAGTATGAAGGGTAAATCAGATACTGAAGGACGATCCGCAGCCACAGGTGGTCTTGGCATTCGGGTTGGTCACAATAAAGCGCGACCCTTCCAGCCCTTCGGTATAATCCACTGCGCCACCCACCAGATATTGCAGACTCATCGGGTCAACAACCAACGCCACGCCCGCTTTCTCAATGGTCATATCACCATCGTTAATCTTATCGTCAAAGGTAAAACCGTACTGGAAGCCGCTGCAACCGCCGCCGGTGATGTAGACGCGCAGTTTCAGATCCGGATTGTTTTCATCGGAAATCAGGTTTTTGACTTTACTGGCCGCTGCTTCAGTAAATTGCAGGGGCAGTGCTACATCGTCGCTCATAGGTAACTCCAGTATACATACGTACAGGCCGGGTGCCTGACAGGTCACAAATCGACCATAATTGTTGTTATTATCTTACACACTGGTATAGCAATCAAGCTCAGGCTGTACCACCCTGTGCGGTAGCATTAGCCGTTTCCTGCTGCTGTTGTTTCGCCAGAGTGCGGGTAAGCAGTGACGAATACAAGGGTTGCCCCCCAAGAAACTGGGCTAATAGCGTCGCGCCAAGGCAGGTAATAATCATCGGTAAAATCAGCTGATAGTTATCCGTCATCTCCAGTACCAGTATAATACCGGTCAGTGGCGCACGTACCGAGGCGGCAAACAGCGCGCCCATCCCGGCAATGGCAAAGGTGCCGGCCTGCAAGTGATACTCCGGGAGCCAGCTTGAGGCGCACAGGCCAAATGCCGTTCCCAGCAGCGTGCCGAGTGCCAGCATCGGGGCAAAAATCCCGCCGGGTGCGCCGGAACAGAAGCACAGTAAAGTGGTAATCAGTCGAACAATAAACAGAAACAGCAACATGCCGATAGAAAAGTTTCCCGCCGCCGCCAGTGGGATCAGGCTGGCTCCCCCTCCGGCCGCCGCGGGCAGAAACACCCCCAATACGCCGCACGCCCCTCCCAGCACAGCCCCCACCAACAGTATTTTACCTAAACGTCCGCCGTGGAAACGCTGGAACAGATCCTGGATGCGGAAAATCAGCTGATTGAACAGCACCCCCACCACGCCAAACACCATACCGAGCAGCAGATAGAGCCACAGAGTATTGACAGGGGCATCGGTCAGGCGGCCTATCTCGATCACCGCATGTTCACCGTTAAAAATCCGAAACACCACGCTCGACATAATCACGCCAACGAACACGGCTTTAATGGAAATCAGACTGTAGCGAAATTGCAGACGCATCTCTTCAATAATAAACAGGATCCCGGCAAGAGGGGCATTAAAGGCAGCCGACAGACCCGCCGCCGCGCCCGTTGCCAGCAGCGTGTGCCGCGCCTCAGTGCTTCTCATCCTGAAAATATCCAGCATCATGCGGCCAATATTGCCACCCAACTGAACCGTTGGTCCTTCACGTCCCAGCACCATCCCCGCTCCCAGCGTGCCCATCCCGCCGATAAACTTCACTGGGATCACCCGCCACCAGCGCACCGGCCGCAGTTCCTCCAGGGCACCTTCAATCTCCGGAATCCCCGACCCCGCCGCCTCTGGTGCAAAGCGGCGCACCAGGTAATAGCCGATAGTGGCCAATAGCGCGGAGACCAGAAATGCGCACAGCACCATCACCCCAGGATGGCTTTCCAACGTGGCAAGCCAACGGGTGCGCTGGTGAATAATCTCGTTGACGGCCAGCTCGAAACCCACGCCCACCAGGCCAGTCAGTGTGCCAACAATTCCCGCCATCACCAGCACCGCCAGCGGCGTTTTATCGCGGCGTAACAACATCCGCAGGAAATCACCGCGCCGGGCAGGCACAACATTCAGTTCGTTGGTAGAAAGTGATTGTTGATTCATGAGCCATTCATAACATTGTCAATCCATGTCAGCATTTTACGTATTCTCACGCTGAATGCCCGCATTTAAGGCTCTCTAATCGTGTCGCAGATGCGAGTAGCCTTTCGCTACCCCATGATGTTCACTTAGAATAGAGGGGTTTTTAAATGAATGATCAGGAGCGGTTCCATGAGTAAGTCTGAAAACCTGTACGCCCAGGCGCAGCAGTTAATTCCCGGTGGCGTAAATTCACCGGTGCGGGCCTTTAACGGCGTGGGCGGCGTGCCGCTGTTTATCGAACGTGCTGACGGTGCCCTGCTGTACGATGTCGATGGTAAAGCCTATATAGACTATGTCGGTTCATGGGGCCCAATGGTGCTGGGTCACAACCATCCCGCCATCCGTCATGCCGTTATCGACGCTGCCGAACGCGGCCTGAGCTTCGGCGCGCCGACGGAGATGGAAGTCAAAATGGCCGAACTGGTCACCCAACTGGTACCGACCATGGATACCGTTCGCATGGTCAACTCCGGTACAGAAGCCACCATGAGTGCCATTCGTCTGGCACGCGGTTTCACCCACCGTGACAAAATTATTAAGTTTGAAGGCTGCTACCATGGCCACGCTGACTGCCTGCTGGTGAAAGCGGGCTCTGGCGCACTGACGCTGGGCCAGCCGAACTCACCGGGCGTGCCCGCTGACTTTGCCAAACATACCCTGACCTGCACCTTCAACGATCTCACCAGCGTACGCGCCGCCTTTGAGCAGTACCCGGAAGAGATCGCCTGCATCATCGTTGAACCGGTCGCGGGCAATATGAACTGCATTCCACCGCAGCCGGACTTCCTTCCGGGCCTGCGTGAACTGTGCGACGAATTTGGCGCGCTGCTGATTATCGACGAAGTGATGACCGGTTTCCGCGTTGCGCTGGCAGGTGCACAGGCCCATTACGGTGTGAAACCGGATCTGACCTGCCTGGGTAAAATCATCGGTGGCGGTATGCCAGTGGGCGCCTTTGGTGGTCGTCGCGAAGTGATGGATGCGCTGGCACCGACCGGCCCGGTATACCAGGCGGGTACGCTGTCCGGTAACCCGATCGCGATGGCAGCGGGCTTTGCCTGTCTGACGGAAGTCTCCCGCCCGGGCACGCATGAGACGCTGACCCGTCTGACCACCCAACTGGCCGATGGCCTGCTCGCTGCGGCAAAAGCCGAAAATATCCCGCTGGTGATCAACCATGTCGGCGGGATGTTTGGGATTTTCTTCACGGATGCAGACAGCGTGACCTGCTATGCGGATGTGACGAAGTGCGATGTTGAGCGTTTCAAGCGTTTCTTCCATCTGATGCTGGAAGAAGGTGTGTATCTGGCACCGTCCGCCTTTGAAGCAGGCTTTATGTCGCTGGCGCACAGCCCGGATGATATTCAGCACACCATCGATGCGGCACGCCGTAGTTTCGCGAAGCTGTAACATCCAGACGGGCGGGGCATGCCCCGCCCCGACCCGAAGGGGTCAGGCATGCCTGACCCTTTTTTTTTATACCTTACGCAGCAGATAGATAAAGTACGGCGCACCGATAAAGGTCGCCAGCAGCCCTGCCGGGATCTGATCCGGGAACGAAAGCATTCTGCCGCACCAGTCCGCCGCCACCATCAATCCACCGCCCAACAGTGCCGCCATCACCTGCTGCGGCAATGCCCGGCGGAAACCGAGCATCCGCGCAATATGCGGTGCCATCAGCCCCACAAAGCTTAATGGCCCAATGGTCAGCGTTGCGGCAGCAGTCAGCACCGCAGCCAGCAGCAGCAGTGTCAGACGCGTTGGCGTCAGCGCCATACCGACTGCGCGCGCCGTGGCACCGCCCAGTGGAAGGATGGTCAGCCAGCGACGGCATAGCGGCACCAGCGCCAGCAGCACGACCATAATGATCAGCGTGCGCTTCGCCTGCAAAACATCAATGTTATAGGTTGAGCCGGAGATCCACGTCAGCAGATTCGCCATACGCGGGTCACCGCTGGCCAGCAGCAGCATCATCAGCGTGGTGAAGGCCGTGCTGAGCGCCATCCCGGCCAGCAGCATCCGCTCCGGTGAAAAACCCCCGCGCCCGGCAGCGATCGAGATCACCAGCAGCGTCAGGGCCGCGCCAATACTCCCGGCAGGCAGCAGCCAGCCAAACGCATCACCCGGTACGATAAACAACATCACCACGACGCCAAATGCCGCTCCAGAGCTAATCCCCAGCACTTCAGGGCTGGCCATCGGGTTGCCTGTCAAACGCTGCACGACGCACCCTGCCACACCCAGCATCATCCCGGTCGCCATCGCGGCCACCAGGCGCGGCCAGCGCCACGGCAGAAGTTGCTGCCACAGTTCACCGCTGGCCCATACCCAGCCGTGAGCATCGCGTCCAAAGCTCAACGCCACCGCCATCAGCAACAGCAGTGCACCGCCCCCGATGAGCGCCCACCACAGTACCCGGTGACGTTCTGTCGGCACATTGTCACCCTGGTTCATCGCTGGCGGCACCGAACCGGTTCGCAGACGCGGCAGCAGCCACAGCAGCAGCGGCGCACCGATAACCGCAGTGATGGTTCCCGTAGAGATCTCTCCCAGACGACTGGTCAGCCAGAGCACCGACTGATCCGCCAGCCACAGGAGTAGCGCCCCAATAATCGGCGCCACCAGCAAACGGCTGATCAGACGACGGAAGCCCAGCATCCGCGCCAGCAGAGGAGAGAACAGCCCGATAAAGCCGATAATACCGACAGCATTTACCAGGGAAGCACTGATTAAAATCGCCAGTGCCAGCAGGCCAAAGCGGGCCAGCGAGATCGCCAGGCCCAGGTTCTTTGCCACACCATCATCCAGCCCCATCAGGGTCATCGGACGTAACATCAGTAGCGTGAGCAACAGGCCGCCGAGCAGCCGTGGCCAGAGGAACTCCACGTTGCTCCAGTCCATCTGATTCAGTGAACCGGTGCTCCACAGAAACATATTCTGCAGCTGGTCGTGATTGAAGATGGCAAAAATCTGGTTCACCGCACCACAGTAAAGTGACACCACCAGCCCGGCGAGGATCAGCGTTACGGGCGACATCCGTTTGCCCCAGGCGACGCCGAACACAATCAGCCCCACCAGCACCGCACCGATCATCGCGGCCAGCTGCTGCGTGACCATACCGCCCGGCACGCTCCACAGCGTGACAACGGTCAGCCCCAGTTGCGCACCGCTGGCGACGCCCAGGGTTGCCGGTTCGGCCAGGGGATTGCGCAGCACCTGCTGAAACAGCAGGCCCACCAGCCCCAGGCCTGCGCCCGCCAGCAATGACAGCGACAGGCGCGGCATCAGGCTGTAATGAAACACCATCTGCTCAATGCGGTTGGTGTCCGGGGACAGCAACGCCGTCAGCCACTGCGCACCAGGCAGCCGCTGTTGCAGGTTAATCAGCGTCAGAGCCAGTGCACTGGCAAACAATGCTGTTAACAGCAGGATGGCTAAACGATAGTGACGCATCATTTCACCTCCAGCGCATGGTCAAGGCTGTGGATCAGCTGCATTGCCGACAGTGTGGCACCGTAGAACCACACGCGCGGCATCTGCCTGAAACGCCCGGCACGCACAAACGGCAGCGACTGCCAGAGTGCGGTCCCGGTCACCTGATCAACAATCGCCTGATTGTCATGTTCGAAGCCGATGGCATCGACATCCCCCAGATCGGCCAGACGTTCAATGCCAATGATCACGCTCCCCCAGAAAGTGCTTTCTGCTTTCCAGGCATTTTCCAGCCCGAGATTATCCAGCACTTCCTGGAACAGTCCGTTTTCAGTGAACACAATCACATGACGCGGATCGACAATCGACAACAGCAGCAGCGGGCGCTTCGGCCTGTTTGCCAGTTTGGTTTTCAGGCGCTCAGTCTGGCTATCCAGTTCGGCCAGATTCGCCACGGCCTGCGGGACGCGATCGACCCGCTTTGCCAGCTCCATGAGTGCGTGACGCGCACTGGTCAGCGGTTTCCCCTTCCCGCCTTCGTTAAAGGCAAAACCCATTCCCGGGGCGATGCGCATAAAGCGAGTCGGATCGGGCCCATAGCCCTGTGAAAACAGGATCAGAGAAGGCTTCATCTGAGTTATCAGTTCAAGATTAGGTTCGGTTCGCAGCCCGACATCGACCACGGAGGCGGGCAACTTCGGTTCACCAACCCACTGGCCATAACCGTAAAGCTCGGCGGCGCCGATCGGCATCACGCCCAGCGCAAGCAGCAGCTCAAGGGGATACCACTCTAGTGCGATAATGCGCTGTTCTGTCGCAGCACGCAGCGGGAAGGGAAACTGGGCCAGCAGCGGGGAAAAAGCCAGTGCCGTCAGTAAACGGCGACGCAAAATATCCGGCATCACAACATCCAATTCTCAGAGCCTAAGCGCTTAGTAAACAAAGCTTACCGGCGCGCCACCTTGTGGGTGCGGTAAAATTCCCATAGGAATGCCATAAATCTGTTCCAGCACATCCCCGTTCATAATCTCAGCAGGCTCGCCCTGAGCAATCATTTCGCCACCGCGCAGCGCCACCAGGTGGTCGCAATAACGCGCAGCCATATTGATATCGTGCAGTACCGCAATCACCGTCAGGCCACGTTCACGGCTGAGACGCTGGATCAGCGCCAGCACATCGACCTGGTGGGCGATATCCAACGCGGAAGTGGGTTCATCCAACAGCAGGCAACGGCTGTTCTGCGCAACCAGCATGGCAATCCATGCACGCTGACGCTCACCGCCGGACAGACTGTCCACCAGGCGATGGGCAAAAGGCTTCAACCCGACAAGTGCAATGGCTTCATCAACACGTTCGCGATCTTCCACACCGTAACGCCCCAGCGCACCGTGCCACGGATAGCGGCCAATGGCGACCAGTTCACGTACTGTCATCCCTTCCGCCGCAGGCAGTTGCTGAGGCAAATAGGCAACTTCACGGGCAAAGGCTTTACTCTGCCAGCTGGCCACCGGCTGCTCATTCAGCAGCACCTGCCCGGCCGATGCCGCGTGATGGCGGCCGAGCATTTTCAGCAGTGTGGATTTTCCTGAACCGTTATGGCCGATCAGCCCACAGACTTTTCCGGCGGGAAAGGCCAGCGACAACGGTTGTAACAGGGTACGGCCTGGAACGCTAAAACTGACGCGGTCCAGGGTGAAGGTCGTTTCTGACGTGTGCTGTTGTTGCATGGTGATCTTCTGATTGGCGAGCGCGGCGAACCGCGCCCGGATAGATATTTAGAAACGGAAGGTGGCAGTACCGACAATCTGACGCTCTGCGCCCCAGTAGCAGGCATGCTCACGATAACAGCTGGCAACATACTCACGGTCAAACAGGTTGTTAACGTTAATACCGACCGATGACCCTGGAAGTCCAAAACGAGCCAGGTCGTACTTCACGACGGCATCAACCAACGTATAACCGGCAACATCAAAATTCTGATCCTGGTTATCGCCATTACTCGCCTGATGACGATACAGACCTTTACTCTCACCCACGTAGCGCAAGCCCGTGCCCAGCGTCAGGCCGGATAAGGCACTTTCATTGAATGTGTAGTCGCCCCACAGTGATGCCATATGTTTAGGCACCTGCACTGGCGTTTTTCCACGCAGGTAATTGTCTTCTGTATATTCAGCATCGGTATAGCTGTATGACGCAGTCACGTTGATGTTGGCATTGACGGCGGCTTTGGCTTCAAACTCGAACCCACGGGAACGAATCTCCCCGCCCTGTACGCTAAACAGTGGCGCAGTCGGGTCACCCATCAGGTTGTTATTTTTGGTCAACTGGTAAATCGCCCCGGTCAGAACAATAGGACGATCTTTCGGAACGTATTTCACGCCTGCTTCATACTGTTTTGCACGGGAAGGTGTGAAGGTTTCCCCACCGAGAGTAGTGCCAGTATTAGGAATAAATGATTCGCTGTAACTGAAGTAAGGTGCAATACCGTTATCGAAGACATAGTTCACCCCGCCGCGCCAGGTAAAGGCCTGGTCGTGGGTTTTGTTTTCACTGGCATTACGGTCAAACGCCGACATGGTCAGGTAGTCATAGCGTCCGCCCAGTGTCAGCACCCAACGATCCCACTCCATTTGGTCCTGCGCATACAGACCGGTTTGTTCCTGCTTATTCAGATATTGATACGGGAATCCTGATCCCTGAATCATTTGATCGTTTCCATATTGTGGATTCAACGCATCCAGCGGAGCGGCGGCGCCAAAAATCGCATCAATATCATTGCGTGAACGCTGATAATCCACGCCCATCAGCAGAGTGTGATCCACCTGACCAGTAGCAAACTTCGCCTGGGCCTGGGTATCAACCGCAAACTGATTCAGCTTTTCCTGTGAATGCGCGTAACCGCGATCGATAGTGTTGTTAGCGGTATTCAGGCCATTGCCATAAATGCTCAAGTAATTGGTACGCATCTGCGCATAACGCAGGTTCTGACGTACGGTCCAGGTATCATTGAACGCATGATCGAAGCTGTAACCGATCATTTTGGTGTTGCGGGAGATTTTATTGCTGTCTTCACCCTCATCAAAATCGGTTGGTAGCTTGTGCTGATTGCCGTTGGCATCCGTAATGGGCACGACCGTGCCTTCACGCGGTAACCAGCCGTAATAACCGGTTTCCGGTTCATTCTGGAAGTAGCTCAGGAAGGTGAAATGGGTATTCTCATCCGGTTGCCAGCTGAAAGATGGCGCGATGGTATAACGCTTCTCTTTATTCATCTGCTGCTGCGCATCTGCGCTGCGTGCCAGACCCGTTAAGCGGTAAGAGAACTCGCCGTTGTCATCCAGAGCGCCTCCGAAATCAAAGCCGGTAGAAAACAGGTTATCGGTCCCCATCTGGAACTGGACTTCACGCAGAGTTTCGGTGGTTGGGCGCTTGCTCACCATCGATACAATGCCACCCGGGTTACTTTTTCCATACAGCACAGACGTTGGCCCGCGCATCAGTTCAACGCGTTCCAGGAAATAAGGGTCAACAGCAAATTCGGAGTAGTTATCACCCTGTAATTTCAGGCCATTGAGATACTGATTGGTATTCGTTTCACTAAAACCACGAATGGATAATGCATCAATCACGTTTGACGCACCGCGGTTACCTACCATCACTCCGGTGGTATAACCCAGCGCTTCTTTTACTGACAAAGGCTGATGTGTTTGCATTTCCTGGCTGGTGATAACAGACACAGACTGCGGGTTTTTCTCAATCGGTGTATCGGTTTTGGTGCCGGTGGCGCTGTGTTTTGCCGCAATGGTCGGGGCCGGGCCCCAGGCACTTTCCTGCGGCGCACTGCCAGCATCCGCCGTGACATTAATCGTCTGCTCAGCGGCAGCAAAGGCTGCACCACTGGTGAGTGAGAGAGCGACCAGCGCCGCCAGTTGTCGTTTTGCTGTTTTCAGGTGTGTAAAATCAGTGGATAAATCGCGCACATTGGCCATTTAGCTTTTCTCTGAACAAGGATTGTTGAATGTGAAACGAAACGATAATTATTATTATAACGCTCGGATAATATGCGAAACAAAGTCAGTTCTGCAAGGAAAAACGCCCCACATGATCTGCCACACAAGCGGCATGGGCATTGACCTGGCGCGGAAAAAAGCCAAAAAAAAAGCCGGTTTCCCGGCTTTTTCATTCAGATAACAGTGAAGGCTACTGACCAAACATATCTTTGATCCAACCAGCCACACCATCGCCATCCTTTTGCTGATTCTGCGGTTGCTGCCCTTGTTGCTGATTCTGTTGCTGATTCTGCTGTTGATTCTGCTGCTGCAACATCTGTTGCTGCTGCTGAACCTGCTGCTGTTGCTGCTGGCACAGGGCGTTAGCATCCGTGGTCCAGACCGGCAGGCTACGCCAGCTGCTGCTGGCACTGCCGCAGACAAAGTTACCGGCAGAATCGACGTTCATCAGTGCAATATCTTCTGGTGGCGTAAGGGTTAACGGCATCGGCGCCTGCATTTCCAGATAACGACGATACAGCTGCATCGCCCCGCTGGAACCATACAGTTTGGTCGGCTGGTTGTTATCACGACCCACCCAAGTGATGGCGACTTCTTTGCCATCGATCCCGGCAAACCAGGTATCCACCTGATTGTTGGTGGTGCCGGTTTTGCCTGCCAGCGTCGCTTTCGGATACTTAGCCCCAAGCGCACGCGCCGTACCGTGATCCACCACCTGCTGCATGCTGTAGAGCGTCAGGTAAGCCCCCTGCGCCGGAACGGCACGTTCGGCCTGCGGGAAGCTCTGATACAGCACGCTACCATCTTCAGCAATCACGGAACGTACGGCCGACAGCGGCGCACGGCTGCCGCCGCTGGCGATAGTCTGGAAAGCCTGTGCCACTTCAATCGGTGTCAGGTTCAGTGCACCCAGTAACATCGCCGGCACCGGATTCAGCTGATCTTTCGGTACACCCAGCTTGGTCCAGGTATCCACCACCTGCGGCAGACCGAGCGTCATCCCCAGGTTCACCGTCGGCACGTTCATGGAGTTGGTCAGTGCATCCACCAGCATCACCTGGCCGCTGTAACGACGGTCGTCGTTCTGCGGTTTCCACACCTGGCCGTTAGGCTGTTTCAGCGCAATCGGATTATCCGCGAGCCAGGTATTCAGACGGTAGGTATCCGGCTGGCTCAGCGCGGTCAGATAGGTCGCCGGTTTTGCCAGTGAACCAATCGAACGACGCGCCTGCAAGGCACGGTTGTAGCCCGCGAACTGTGGATCGGCACCACCGACCATGGCGCGCACTTCACCGCTGAAGCGGTCCACCACCACCATCGCCGCTTCCAGATCGTTGACCCCACGCTGTTTACGCAGCGCCGGGATCCCCTCTTCGACTGACTTCTCAGCAGCATCCTGCGACACCGAATCCAGCGTGGTGAAAATTTTCACCCCGGAGAGATCCTTCACCTTATCGCCGAGTTTGCTCTGCAACTCGTTACGCACCATCTGCATAAACGCTGGCTGTGGGGTGATCACGCCGCCTTTCGGCTGCACGCCCAGCGGACGCGCACTCAGCATGTCGTAAAGCTCCTGGTCGATCACCTTCTGCTGCTGCAACAGGCGCAACACCAGGTTACGACGCTCCAGTGACAACTGCGGGTTGCGCCACGGGTTATACAGCGATGCGCCTTTCACCATGCCCACCAGCAGTGCCTGCTGGTCAAGGCTCAGCTCATCCACGGGACGGCCAAAGTAATACAGGCTGGCCAGCGGGAAGCCACGGATCTGATCGTTGCCTGCCTGGCCGAGATACACCTCATTGAGGTACAGCTCCAGAATGCGGTCTTTGCTGTAGCGCGCATCCATGATCAGCGCCATATAGGCTTCGTTGGCTTTACGCCACAGCGAGCGTTCGTTGGTGAGGAACAAGTTCTTCACCAGCTGCTGGGTCAGCGTACTTCCGCCCTGCACTGCACGTCCGGCAGTGATGTTGGCGACAAAAGCACGGCCAATCGAATAGAGGCTGATGCCATCATGCTGATAGAAATGACGGTCTTCGGTCGCCACCAGCGTATCCACCAACAGGTCCGGGAACCCGGCGCGTGGTACAAACAGGCGCTGTTCGCCGTTAGGCGACTGCAACATGGTGATCAGACGCGGGTCAAGGCGGAAGAAGCCGAAGCTACGCCCGTTGTCGAGGTTCTTAATATCGCTCAGCCGATCGCCGCTGAAGCTCAGACGCGCGCGGATCTGCCCCTCTTTGCTGTCGGGGAAATCAAACGGACGACGGATCATCTCAATGCTGTTGGCCTGCACGGTAAATTCGCCGGGGCGCGTCATGCGCGTCACTTCGCGATACTGTGTGCCTTCCAGCAGCGTGATCATCTCTTTTTTGTTGTACGACATGCCTGGCTCAAGGTTGACCATGCGGCCATAGACCGTGGCCGGTAGCTGCCAGACTTTGCCATCAATACGGCTGCGGATCTGTGAATCGAGGTAGAAACCATAAATGGCCATGACCACCGCGAAGATCAGGAAAAGCTTAAACAATAAGCCTATCCAGCCTCTTTTTTTACGCGTCCCGCGCCCTTTTCCTTTACGTGGCATCGAAGTTACCTCTTCCTCATCCAGATCTTCATCATCCTGATCGTCATAGTCATCATATTCTTCTTCCCTGCGGCGACCACGCCCCGCTTTGTTGCGCGCAGGCTGGGGCTGTTTTCCTTTACGCCCGATAGGTTCGCGATCGTCAGACATCTTGTTTATTTCTCCAGAAGCAGGCGTCGGCCGGGCCGACTACTTTCGTCGTATGACGACAGTTGCGGAACCAGAACCTTCTGAAAGCCTCTGGCAGTCACACAAGCGCGACAGAATACCATTTATTACTGGCGAGCATCTATTGTGCCTTTGCAACAAAAAACCTTAATTCTCCTGATGCAGGGACTGCATCACACGCGCATGTTCATTCGCATCAAGGCAGATAAACTCCGGGAGCAGGCTGGTAGCCGCCTGTTTCAAGGCATCGATCAAGGCCAGAACGCTGGAACGCGGTGGGCGGGATTGCGGAGTGGTGACCCCAAAGTAATAAGGAATGTCCACATCCAGCTCTCTGATCACCACACCTGCCACGGGCAAACCGTAAGCGGTGACGGGTTCCATAATCGCCACGCCTAATCCCGAACGAATGCAGGAGAGAATATTCACCGATGAGTTCGTTTCAATCACACCCGCCGGTTTGACCTTTGCCTTACGTAATACCTGCTCATAGCGCCTGCGCAGGCGATACGGGTTGTAAGGTGTGATCAGCTTGCGTGACGTTAAGTCGGTTAACAGCACCTGCTCTTTCTGGGCCAACGGGTCATCTTCTCTCAGCGCCATGACGCAGCGTGATTGACCAATCCAGTGAACCTGCGCCCCCTGATGCTCCAGCGGCAGGCTGCTGATCCCCAACTCCGCCTGGCCGGTAATAATGGCGTGCGCCGTTTGTTCTGCGGAATCACTTAGGATTTGCACCGAGTCATCCAGATTCACCTGCGCCAGTGCCACGGGCAGCAGGCCGGAGGACATTGATGGCGTAGCGGCAATCAGCAGCGGGGTTTTTTCTTCTTTCCAGATCTCATTGGCGCGCAGGCGTATCTGTTGCAACGACGTCAACGCCGTCTCAACGTACTCATGCAGACGCAGTGCCTGCTCGGTCGGGTAGATACGTGGCCCGTTACGCAAAAAAAGCGGATAACCAAGGGTGTTCTCCAGATCCTGGATCAGCCGGGTCACGGCAGGCTGCGAACGTTGCAGAACTTTAGCCGCTGCCGTCACACTGCCGGACGAGATGACCGCCGAGAAAGCCTGTAACTGGCGAAGGTCAAGATCGTTAAGTGAAGCCAGGTTCTGCATACGGGAATCCTTTATTTTTCAACAGCCATAATTATCAAGTGCAATTTTTGAATAAGCTAATTATTAATTAGTATTAAGAATACGCATACACACTAATTCATAATGCGTTTTTCATATAATCCATTATATGCATTGAGATGACGAAAAGGGGCTTAATCATGTCAGCAAAGGGTGCAAACAAAACCGGTTTAGACGCGTTGCAACAACGCCTGGCTGAGGATTTGTCTTTGCTGGAACTGCCCGCCAGGCCCTGGGTTCCCACACGTGTTTACCATGGTACCGCTGTGCGTGACGTGGTGGTGATTGGTGGCGGTATGTGCGGCCTGGCTACCACGGCAAAGCTGATCCTGAGCGGGATCACCAATGTCGTTGCCTATGATGCCGCGCCTGCCGGGCTGGAAGGGCCGTGGGTAACGTTTGCCCGTATGGAAACACTGCGATCCCCCAAAACGCTGCACGGCCCGGCACTCGGCCTGCCGCAACTGACCTTTCGTGCCTGGTTCACGGCGCAGTGGGGAGCAGAAGCCTGGGAAGCGCTGGATAAAATTCCGAAAGGTCAGTGGATGGATTATCTGGTTTGGTATCGCCAGGTGCTGGCGCTGCCCGTGCGTAACAATGTGCGCATGACCAGCATCACTGCAGCGGACGATCTGATCGCTATCGATCTTGAGGGCGCAGAAACGGGCCGGGTCTATACCCGGCATCTGGTGCTGGCAACGGGACGTTCAGGGCTGGGCGGCTTTGCCGTTCCTGATTTCCTGCAAGGGGTCGACCACGCCCTCTGGGCACACTCTGCCGATGATATCGATTTCGCTGCACTGAAGGGCAAGCGCCTGGCGGTGATCGGGGCGGGTGCATCATCGATGGACAATGCCGCTGCGGCACTGGAGTCCGGTGTCGGCTCCGTTGACCTGCTGATCCGCCGCAAAGAGATGCCACGCATCAACAAAATGACCGGCATCGGCAGCCAGGGCGTGGTGCACGGTATGCATCTGCTGCCTGACGCGTGGAAATGGAAGTTTGTCGACTACACCAACACCACCCAGACGCCGCCGCCACGCTCCTCCACCCTGCGCGTTTCCCGTCATGCAAATGCCCGCTTCCTGCTCGATTGCGGTATCAGGGCGGTTGAAGAAAACGCGGGCGCGCTACGCATTGACACCACTCAGGGTCCGCTGCATTACGATTTTCTCATCGCCGCCACCGGCTTTTCCAATGACTTTAACGGCCGCCCGGAATTTGCTGCCATAGCGCCGCATATCCGCACCTGGTCGGATGGCCGCTACACGCCGGAAATGGGTGCACCGCGCCCTGGCATGCTGGCGTCACCGGACCTGGGGCCAACGTTTGAATTCCGTGAACGCGTACCGGGTGCCTGCCCGATGCTGGCGAATATTCACTGCTTTAACGATGCCGCCATGCTGACGCACGGGAAGGTGTCCGGTGATATCCCGGCGGTCAGCGCCGGGACAGAACGTCTTGTGCGCGGCATTGCCGCTGCATTATTTGCTGAAGATGTCGATGCACACTTCACCAGCCTGATGGCTTATGACATCCCAGAACTCCAGGGAGATGAATGGACTGATTCCACTCCCCAACTTCAAAAGGATAACGCATTGTGATTGATGCTATCGACAAGGCGGCAGGCCTTGCCGCCGAGGATGCACTGTACGCAACCCGGCGTTTTCGCCCAGAATTTGTTCAGGGGGCCGAACTGTGCCGTCTCTCGGTGCTGCACCCCGAAAACGATCAGGGTCTGTCTGCGGCATGGCGCCATGCGGTGGCCCTGCGCATCGCCACATTGAATGCGGATACAGCACTGATAGCCGAATACAGCGCACAGCTGGCGGCGTTGACGCCTGACGACACGCTGCTGGCTTTCGCCAGTGGAGCATCCGTCTGCGACGAACCGCTGGCGACCCTCGCTCGCCATGTTGACCGGATCACACTGACTCCGGGTGAAGCCAAAGCCGATGATATCGCCCGGCTGGCCGGGGCGGGCTTCAACAATCCGCAGATCGTCGCGCTATCTGAACTGATTGCCTTCGTGAATTTCCAGACCAAAGTGGCCAGCGGTTTGCGCCTGATGAGGTTGTTATGATCCCATCTGTTACCCTGAAGCCCCTGACCTGGCACCCGCATATCGCTCCGGTCGAGCTGTCTGAAGCCACGCCACAGCAGATTGAAGCGATGAAGGTCACGCCATCGAATAAGAAGGTCTCGGAATATGTGCGCACGCTGGCGCACGACCCCGAGAGCTACGTAGCCCGTACCGTGCTGTTCAATGCCATTATGTATGTTGACGGCGGTTTGCCCCATGCCGACCGCGAACTGGGTGCGCTTGGAGCGTCAATGGTGAATGGCTGCAAGTTCTGCGCCGTGGTTCATGCGCGCCGCCATGCCAACCTGACCAAAAGCAACGACGTAGTCAGCGCACTCTATTTCGATAAACCCGAGCAGCTCGGCCCACGCGATGCGGCGATCCACCGCTTTGCCCGTCGTCTGTCGGCCGTGCCCTCGGAAGCGACGGCGGAAGATATCGCCCTGCTGAAATCCGTTGGCATGGATGACGTCGACATCGTCGACCTGATCCACGCCATCTCCATCTTCGGCTGGGCAAATCGCCTGATGCACGTTCTCGGCCACGCCGATAGCGGAAACTGAAGCACCTTAACGCCACCTGTGCCAGGAAACTGACCAACATGCTTGAACTTGACAATATTAAGCTCGCCTACGGTAGCTCAGAAATTCTGAAAGGCGTGAACCTCTCGGTGAAACGCGGTGATGTGCTGTCGATTATTGGCCCAAGCGGCACCGGGAAAACCACGCTGCTGCGCTGTATTAACTATCTGGCGAAGCCTTCATCCGGCAGCATCACATTCGATCAAATCCGCATGGATTATCAGTCCGTCGACAAAAACGCCGTTCAGGCGATCCGTCTGCGTACCGCCATGGTATTCCAGCAGTTTAACGTGTTTAAAAACATGACGGTCATTCAGAACGTGATGGATCCGCTGATTGTCGTACAGCGTAAGTCTGCTGATGAAGCGCGTAAAATTGCCCTTGAAGAGCTGGATCGCGTCGGTTTGTCTGACAAGCGCGACCACTATCCGTCTCAGCTTTCCGGCGGACAGCTTCAGCGTACCGGCATCGCCAGGGCGCTGGCCGTGCGGCCAGATGTGATCCTCTTCGATGAACCGACCTCCTCACTGGACCCGGAGCTGGTCGGCGAAGTACTGAAAGTGATCAAAGAGGTGACTTCATCGGGGATCACTTCGCTGCTGGTCACCCATGAGATGCAATTTGCTAAAAATGTCTCAAACCGCATCGTGTTTATGGATCAGGGCGTTGTCGCGGCGGAAGGTAGCCCGACGGAGATTTTTGACACGCCGTCAAATCCACGACTCGCGCAGTTCCTCCAGTCCGAAACAACGCTCTACTAATTAAAAGGATAATAACAATGCCTGCAAACACTACCCCTTTCCGTCGTCTGACCCTGGCATTACTTGCCGGTGTCGCCATCGCGGCATCCGGCATGGGTTCCGCCTCTGCACAGACGCCTGTACGCGTTATTAAAGTGGCTACCGCTGCAGAATCTAAGCCGCTCTCCTGGGGCGCCATCGGCCATGAACCCCAGGGCTACGAGCCCGATCTGTTGAGAGCGATTAACGCCAAACTTCCGCAGTATCGCTTCGAGCTGGAAGGGGCCGCGGATATTGCCCAGGAAACCGGGCTGGCCACCGGCAAATACGATATGGCGACCGGCGGTTTCTACACCGCTCCGGCACGCAGCAAGCAGTTCCTGATCCCGGCCACCCCGATGGGGGCCAGCATGATGAAAATCTACAGCCGCAAGGACAGCAACATCAACACCATGAAGGATCTGGTGGGTAAGAAAATTGTTCCGGTCACTGCCGGCGGTGGCGTCTATAAATTTGTGACTCAGTGGCAGCAAGAGAACCCGAACGATGCGGTGAAAATCTCAGCGTCCAGTGCCGGTATTCCTTACCCGGATCGTCTGAAAGAAGTGCAGCGTGGTAAGTACGATGCCCTGATCCTGCCTTCAAACCTGGGTGAGCAGACGGTTATCGAAACCCAGAAACTCGATATCAAAGCCAGTGAGCCGGTGTCAATCAACAATACCTACGTGCTGATCCACCGCTCAGAAGAGAACCAGCGTCTGTCAGACGATATTGATGGCGTGCTGAAAACGCTGAAAGCCGATGGCACTCTCGACAAACTGTCGCAGAAGTGGTTCGGCGAAGACGTGGTGAAGTACATCAAGTAACTCTGACGATGGCCCGGCGTTGCCGGGTCAACGGTCAATGCCGACATTATTAGCAGGAGTGTTTCACCATGGATCTTACCGTCATGATCCCAGAGCTACTCTCGGCCTTGCCGTTAACGCTCGCGATTATGTTTGTAGCGCTCATCGCTGGCTTCGTGCTGGCACTGATTGCCACAACCTTCAGGATTCGCAGGGTACTGGTGCTCAGCCAACTGGCCGACCTTTACGTCTCCTATGCCCGCAGCGTGCCGGTGGTATTGCAGCTGTTCGTGGCGTTCTACGGCCTGCCTGTTTTTGTTGCCCTGTTTGATATGAAAGATTTCGTCACGCCCACGCTGGCGTCAATGGTTGGGCTGAGTCTGTATCACGGCGGCTATCTGTCAGAGGTGATTCGCCCGGCCTGGCTGGCGGTTGAACGCGGCCAGCATGATGCCGCAGACAGCCTGGGTTACAGCTTCTGGCAAAAACTCACCCGCGTCGCCGGGCCACAGGCATTGCACATTGCGTTACCGGGTTACGGCAATGCGGTGATCTACATGATCCACAATGTGGCGCTGGTGATGTATATCGGGGCTGCCGATATCATGGCGACCGCGCACCTGGTGATGGAGCGGGATTACAACCAGTATCAGTTCAGCACCTATCTGGTGTTGGGGGTGATTTACTCCCTGCTGTGCCTGATTTCCTGGCTGATTGTGCGCGTCTTCGAGCGTCGGTTCTCTCGCTACACCTCGAAAACCGCCCCGTCCAGAATTAAGCTCACGGCGAGCATCTGACTGAAGAAGGTGATTAACCATGTTTGATTTAGATGTCTTGCTGCCGGATTTTTTAAGCATTATGGACGCTGTGCCATTAACGTTGATGATGGCCGTGACGATTTTTATCTTCTCGACGCTGACAGGGGGTCTGTTTGCCCTGATCGAATACCGACAAATCCCGGTGCTGCGGCAACTGGTTGTCGGTTATAAGGTGGTGTTTAAAGGCGTGCCGATGGTGGTGATGATTTTCCTTGCCTACTACGGCCTGCCTCCGGCACTGCATTTCAGCGCATCGCTGGTCGGTGTTGACTATAACGGCCATTCCATGCCGAACTGGGTAATCGTTATCGTGGCGCTCACGGCCTGCGTGGCCGCCTTCCAGGCCGAAGTGATCAAAGGGGCGCTGAACTCCTTTGATACCGGGCAGTCGGACGCCGCGCGTTCGCTGGGCTACTCCAACGGCCAGCTGTTCCGCCGCGTGCTGTTTCCTCAGACGATCATTGCCGCGATCCCGGATCTGGCAAACTCCTTTATGGTGATCATGAAGGCGCTCTCGCTGGCCTTCGCCATTGAAGTGGTGGATATCTTTGCGCAAGCACAGCTGACAGCGGCACTGAACTATTACTACCTGGAAGCGTTCCTGGTGGCGGTGGTGTTCTATATGGTGATCGCCTGGGTAATCACCAAAGTGGCCGATAAACTGGAAGCACGGCTCAGGATCAGAACCTGATTATTGCGGGTTTCACAAAGGATCATCGCCCTGGCAGGTTGCCGGGGCGATTGTCGTCAGGCGCACTGACAGCAGAAAGTTACTTCTTGGTTGCAGACGGGGAAAACCGTTTCACCCGGCTGGTGGGGAGGGTATTGGCGGGATCATCAGGCCACAAATGCTTTGGATAACGCCCTTTCATCTCTTTTTGCACTTCCCGATAGGCACCCGACCAGAATGCTGCCAGGTCCCGCGTGATCTGCAACGGCCGATGCGCCGGGGATAACAGCTCCAGTACCAGCGGCACGCGTCCGTTCGCCACGCTTGGGTTCTTCGCCTCGCCGTACATCTCCTGCAAACGCACCGCCAGCGCCGGGGGCTTATCCTGATGATAGTGAACAGGTAAGCGGCTGCCGGTGGGCACGACATAATGAGTCGGCAGTACCGCGTCCAACTGCTGGCGCTGCGCCCAGCTCAGCAGCTGCGCTAGCGCGCTGGTCACGTCGAGCTGTCGCAATCCTTTACCATCACGCACACCGCTCATCGCCGGCAGCAGCCATTTTTCCAGCGATGCCAGCAACGCAGGCTCCTCTGCATCGGGCCAGCCCCCTTCGGGCAGCCATTGCGCGGCACACACCAGACGTAACCGCAGCTGTTCTGCCTGCGGGGTCCAGTTAAGCACCGACAGCCCTTTCGCCCGCACCCAGCGCAGCATCGCGGTATGCAGCTCACCCTCTTCGGGTTTTGCCAGCGGCTGGGATTTCAATACCAGCTGGCCGATCTGTTCGCGCCGCCAGGCACGCAGGGTGCCTTTTTCTTCATCCCATTCAACGTCAGTCTGCTGCTGCACCAGCTCAGGACACTGGCTGACCAGACGCTCAATATCCAGCGGTAACGCCTGTAACATACGTGCATCCGGCTGGCTGTTTCCCTGCAACAGGGCGGGGGCGATCAGCCATTCATGGCGAGTTAAACCGTCTTCACGATCGAGCGAAGCACCGCTGCCGTTCGCTAACTGATAGCGCCCGTCCACACCCCGCCGCCGTGCAATCCGGTCTGGAAACGCCGCCGCCAGCAACGGCGCAATAAGATCGTCGTCAGCCCGTCCTCCGGTGATGTTTAACCGTTGCTGAAGCTGACGTGCGCGGCGCTGCCACTGTGGCAGGCGGCGATGAAAACTGTCACGCAGATCCGTGCTGCCGCGCACCGGCTCCTCCAGCATCGCCACCAGCTCCGCAGCGGTGGCAACCGCATTCGCCTCCTGCCCGGCCGCCATCAGCAGTGCAGCAAAGCGCGGCTCACTGCCCAGCGTCGCCATTTTACGCCCGCGCGACGTCAGCCGGCCTTCATCATCGGTCGCGCCCAGTTGGCGCAGTAACTGACGGGCGGCCGCAATCCCTGCAGCCGGAGGCACATCCAGCCACTTCAGTTGGCTGACCTCCTGGCAGCCCCACTGCAACAGATCGAGCCACAGCGCAGCCAGATCGCTGTTGAGGATTTCCGGTTCGCTATGGGCAGCGGCACGCTCCGCCTGTTCACGGGCAATCAGATGCAGACAGATGCCGGGCTCCAGACGCCCGGCACGTCCGGCGCGCTGGGTCATTGATGCCTGGCTGACGCGCTGCGTTTGCAGGCCGGTCACGCCGCTGCGCAGATCAAACTGCGCGCTACGTTCCTGAGCGCTGTCCACCACCAGGCGAATGCCTTCAATCGTCAGGCTGGTTTCCGCAATATTGGTCGCCAGCACCACTTTACGCCGCCCGTCAGCGGAAGGCAGGATCGCCCGGCGCTGTTCCGCCAGCGACAGCGCGCCGTAAAGCGGGCAGAGGTCAACATCGCTGGCGACTCGTTCCGCCAGCTGCGTTTGCACGCGCTGAATTTCAGCCACGCCGGGCAAAAAAAGCAGCATCGAACCCGACTCTTCATTCAATAACTGGCTGGCCTGCCGCGCCACCGCCTCTTCAAAACGCAGGTTGGCCGCCAAAGGCTGATAACGGCGCTCCACCGGAAATGATCGCCCTTCTGAGCTGATCAACGGTGCCTCGGGTAACCTTTCGCGCAGCCGTGAATTGTCCAGCGTCGCAGACATGATCAGCACTTTAAGGTCATCACGTAATCCGCCCTGCACATCCAGCAGCAGCGCCAGCGCCAGATCGCCTTGCAGGCTGCGTTCGTGGAACTCATCGAGGATCACCAGCGACACACCGTCCAGCATCGGGTCCTGTTGCAGCATGCGCGTCAGTATCCCCTCCGTCACGACTTCCAGGCGGGTATGTTTTCCGCTGCGGCTTTCACCCCGCATGCGGTAACCCACGGTGGCACCCGGCTCTTCCCCCAGCAGTTCGGCCAGCCGTTGCGCCACATTTCGCGCCGCCAGCCTGCGGGGTTCAAGCAGCAGAATACGCCCGTCAAAACCGGCCTGTTGCAGGATCTGCAGCGGCAGCCAGGTGGATTTCCCGGCCCCGGTGGGCGCAGCCAGCAATACCTGCTGTGATGTCTGCAAGGCGGCCAACAGCTCAGGTAATACGACACTGACGGGTAATGAACTCACGTTTTGCTCCAGAACAACATGGTCTAATTTTTGCGGGCATTGTAGCATTGCCCGCGAGGGATTGACCGCAGGACGCAATGCGTGTTTGCAACTATCCACCCTATTCATCTGCCTGTCACATTTCTGCGCAACGCTACGCAGCCTGACGTGCTGCTGCCGGGCAATTTACGATAAGGAATTCCTATGGAATTTACGCCCGGACTGCTGTCAGCACGACTGGTTAAACGTTATAAACGCTTTCTGGCCGATATTGTGACGCCCGAAGGAGAGGCCCTGACCATCCATTGTGCCAATACCGGTGCGATGACCGGATGTGCCACGCCGGGCGATACGGTCTGGTACTCGACATCGGCCAGCCTGACGCGGAAATATCCGCACAGCTGGGAGCTGACGCACACGCAGCAGGGGCACTGGATTTGTGTTAATACCCTGCGCGCTAATGGACTGGTACGTGAAGCACTCGCCGCCGATCGGATTCCAGAGTTATCCGGTTACGATAAAATCGTACCTGAAGTGAAATACGGCAGCGAAAACAGCCGGATTGACTTCCTGTTACAGGCGGATAATCGCAGTAACTGCTATATTGAAGTCAAATCCGTGACGCTATTACAGCAGGGTAAAGGGTATTTTCCGGATGCGGTGACCGAGCGTGGCCAGAAGCATTTGCGCGAACTCATGCAGATCGCGCAATCGGGCCATCGTGCGGTACTGTTCTTCGCCGTTCTGCATTCGGGGATTGAGGACGTTTCCCCGGCGCGTCATATCGATGTACGCTACGCGGAACTATTGGCACAGGCACAACAGAGTGGCGTTGAACTGCTCTGTTATAAGGCGCAGTTATCACCCGAAGGGATCAACCTGCACAGCCCCCTGACGGTAGAGTTGTAAAATTTAGCGCAATTTGTTTTGATACGGCAAATCTGCATTTCCAACCGATTTCAAACGGCAGAAAAAGGGCAACCGAAAGAATCTCCCAATGCTTACATCATGTTAAGTGCAGGGGGAAAAAGAAGAAGCCAACATCGCTGTGGATTGAGAGAGGAAGATGAGCCGCGCTAAATACGCTTTTCCTCACATGCTTGTCAATAGATGTTCAGGAATAATTGCTAACCTTGACCGCTTCTGTTATTTATAGCGGCCTGTTTTTTCCCCTTAGTGGGATCGATACCCGAAGATTCGGGTTGCAGGGTGGCTGCTAACGCACCTGCAGCTTAAAGACAAAGGGTGTAGTGCGTGTTATCCAGGAGAAACAACATGCAAGAAGGGCAAAACCGTAAAACATCGTCCCTGAGTATTCTCGCCATTGCTGGTGTGGAACCATACCAGGAGAAGCCGGGCGAAGAGTATATGAACAAAGCCCAGCTGGAGCACTTCAAGAAAATTCTTGAAGCCTGGCGTAACCAGCTTCGGGATGAAGTGGACCGCACTGTTTCGCATATGCAAGATGAAGCCGCTAACTTCCCGGACCCCGCTGACCGCGCAACTCAGGAAGAAGAGTTTAGTCTTGAACTGCGTAACCGTGACCGTGAGCGCAAGCTGATCAAAAAGATCGAGAAGACGCTGAAGAAAGTGCTGGATGACGATTTTGGCTACTGTGATTCCTGTGGTGTTGAAATCGGTATTCGTCGCCTTGAAGCACGTCCAACGGCTGATCTTTGCATTGACTGCAAAACGCTGGCGGAAATCCGCGAAAAACAAATGGCCGGTTAACGGCGCATTGATTGTGCAGTGAAGCAGGGAGCGGTTTCCGCTGCCGCTTCACTGCCTCTCTTATTCATGATGTCATCATCTTATATTGGGCGCTTCGCCCCCTCCCCGTCTGGCGACCTGCATTTCGGCTCACTGATTGCTGCTTTAGGCAGTTACCTACAGGCACGTGCGCAACGTGGCCTCTGGCGTGTCCGTATTGAAGATATCGACCCTCCCCGCGAAATTCCCGGCGCCGCAACGCGTATCCTGAAGCAGTTGGAAGATCACGGGCTGGAATGGGATGGCGATGTGCTGTGGCAGTCGCAACGCCATGACGCTTACCGTGCAGCACTCCACGATCTGCAACGGCAGGGTCATTGCTATTACTGCACGTGTACCCGTAGCCGGATCCAGCAAACAGGCGGACTGTATGACGGCCACTGCCGCACGCTAGGTCATGGCCCGCATCAGGCTGCGCTGCGTTTAAAAGTCGACCATCCGGTGCTGGCGTTTAACGATCGGCTGCGCGGGCGGGTTGAGGCCGATCCTGCACTGGCACGTGAAGACTTTATTATTCATCGCCGTGATGGGCTCTTTGCCTACAATCTGGCGGTGGTGGTCGACGACCATTTTCAGGGCATCACTGAAGTGGTGCGCGGGGCAGACCTGATTGAACCCACGGTGCGCCAGATAACGTTGTATCAACAGTCTGGCTGGACTGCGCCCGCACATTTACATCTGCCGCTGGTGCTTAATCAAGACGGCAATAAACTGTCCAAGCAAAATCATGCCCCGGCATTGCCCGCAGGGGATTCGCGTCCGGCCCTGGTTGACGCATTGCGTTTTCTCGGCCAGACCGTCACCGCTGGCTGGCGCGATTTAACGCTAACAACACTATTACAGCAGGCCGTTGATGGCTGGGATTGCGAAAAAATCCCCATTAACGATGCCAGGCTGGCGCATACCGCGACTTCGGCATTCTCAAACGGCTCACTCTGAGCTATGATTAGCCGCTGTTTTTACTGACCAGATTTCAATGTCACTATCGAGGTGTCCCATTTTTACCCGAGTTGCTAATTTTTGCCGGAAAGTCCTCAGTCGTGATGAGGTGGCGCCAGCCGTGGTCGAGGAAGTGCGCCAGATGGCCATCGTTCCGCGTGACGCCCATAACATCTCGCGCAAGGACATCAGTGAAAATGCCCTCAAGGTTCTGTATCGCCTGAATAAAGCCGGATATGAAGCCTACCTGGTAGGCGGCGGCGTGCGCGATTTGTTGCTGGGTAAAAAACCGAAAGACTTCGATGTGACCACCAATGCCACGCCGGACCAGATGCGCAAGCTGTTCCGCAACTGCCGCCTGGTTGGCCGTCGCTTTCGTCTGGCACACGTTATGTTTGGCCCCGAAATTATCGAGGTTGCCACCTTCCGTGGGCATCACGAAGCCGAACAACAGGTCGCCGATGACCGCAACAGCTCGCAGCGCGGCCAGAACGGCATGCTGCTGCGCGACAATATTTTTGGTTCAATTGAAGATGACGCCCAGCGCCGCGATCTGACCATTAACAGCCTGTATTACAGCGTGGCTGACTTCTCCGTACGTGATTACGTTGGTGGGCTCAGCGATCTGCAGCAAGGCATTATCCGCATGATCGGCGACCCGGAAACCCGCTACCGTGAAGACCCGGTGCGTATGCTGCGCGTAGTGCGTTTTGCCGCCAAACTGGATATGAGCATCGCGGCCGAGACAGGTGAACCTATCCCGCGTCTGGCAACGCTGCTAAATGATATTCCCCCGGCACGTCTGTTTGAGGAAACCCTTAAACTGTTGCAGGCGGGCTACGGCCACAATACCTACCTGAAACTGCGTGAACACCAGTTGTTCCAGCCGTTGTTCCCAATCATCACTCGCTACTTCACCGAACAGGGTGACAGTAATATGGAGCGGATGATCCTTCAGGTGCTCAAAAACACCGACAGCCGCATCCACAACCAGATGCGTGTTAACCCGGCGTTCCTCTTTGCCGCCATCTTCTGGTACCCACAGCTGGAAGCGGCACAGAAAATTGCTCAGGAAAGTGGCCTCGCTTATTACGATGCCTTCGCCCTGTCGATGAATGATGTGCTGGATGAAGCCTGTCGTTCGCTGGCGATCCCAAAACGTATTACCACGCTGGTGCGTGACATCTGGACGCTGCAACTCCGCCTTTCACGCCGTCACGGCAAACGTGCGTGGAAGCTGATGGAGCATCCTAAGTTCCGTGCCGCCTACGACCTGCTGGCACTGCGTGCTGAAGTGGAACATAACCACGAGCTGCAACGACTGACCACATGGTGGAGCGAGTTCCAGGTTTCTGCGCCACCGCAGCAGAAAACCATGCTCAATACCCTGGGCGACGATCCGGTGCCACGCCGTCGTACGCGCCGTCCGCGTAAACGCGTACCGGGCAGCCCACGTCGCGATCATAATAACGACGCATGATCCGCGTTTATCTGGCGCTGGGCAGTAATCTGGCCGACCCGTTGCATCAGGTGCAGTCTGCACTGAATGCGCTGGCGGCCATTCCCGATAGTATGCTGGTTGCCACCTCGTCCCTCTACCGCACCCCACCTTACGGTCCGCCGGATCAGCCTGATTTCCTCAACGCCGCCGTGGCGCTGGATACCCGACTTGACGCTGAATCCCTGCTGAACCATACCCAGCGTATTGAGCTGGAGCAGGGCCGCGTACGTAAAGCACACCGCTGGGGGCCACGCACCCTCGACCTGGATATCATGCTGTTTGGTGAGCAGACGCTGAACACGCCGCGCCTGACAGTGCCGCATTATGATATGCACAACCGCGCCTTTATGCTGCTGCCGTTACTGGAGATAGCGCCAGAGCTTTGCCTGCCAGATGGCACGCGGCTGGCGGATATTCTGGCCACCCTCGACAGCAGCAGTATCCGGCGCTGGTAAAGCATAAGGGTCGGGCATGCCCGACCCCTACGGAAAAATCGCACGTCTGTTCCCACCCCAACGGAAAAATCGCACGTCTGTTCCCACCCCACGGGAAAATCGCACGTCTGTTCCCACTTCTACGGGAAAATCACACGTCTGTTCCCACCTCTACGGGAAAATCACACGTCTGTTCCCTTACCCGTAGGGGCGAGGCACGCCTCGCCCGCGACCATGCTGACCTGCCTCACCCGCGACAGTGCTGACATCCCTCTTCCCTTCCTTTAAGATACTGCCCAACTGGATTTTATTAGGTGGAATGATGAAACCGACAACTGTCTCGACCCTGCATCAGTGGAAACAACAGGGGCGTAAATTCGCCTCAATTACCGCGTACGATTTCAGTTTCGCCAAACTCTTTGCCGATGAAGGCATTGAAGTGATGCTGGTCGGGGATTCGCTCGGCATGGTCGTACAAGGCCATGACTCCACACTGCCCGTGACGGTTGCAGATATTGCCTATCACACTCAGGCAGTGCGCCGTGGCAGCGCCAATGCCCTGCTGCTCGCCGATCTGCCGTTTATGAGTTACGCCACACCGCAACAGACTTTTGATAACGCCGCGCAGCTGATGCGTGCCGGGGCCAATATGGTCAAACTGGAAGGCGGGAAATGGCTGGCAGAAACGGTAAAACAGCTGACTGAACGCGCAGTGCCCGTTTGCGGGCATCTGGGTCTGACGCCCCAGTCGGTCAATATTTTCGGCGGCTACAAAGTCCAGGGGCGCTCCAGCAGCGATGCTGACCGCCTGCTGGATGATGCGCTGGCGCTGGAAGCCGCAGGTATGCAACTGGTAGTACTGGAGTGCGTGCCGGTTGCACTGGCGCAGCGTATTACCGAAGCACTGACCATTCCAACCATCGGCATTGGTGCGGGTAACGTTACCGATGGTCAGATCCTGGTGATGCACGACGCCTTTGGCATCACCGGCGGCCATATCCCCAAATTCGCCAAGAACTTCCTCGCTGAGGCTGGAGAAATCCGCGCTGCAGTGCGCCAGTATGTGGCAGAAGTGGAAGCCGGAAGCTATCCGGCTGCCCAACACAGTTTCCAGTAACCGAGGAGTAAGCCGTGCTGATTATTGAAACCCTGCCGATGCTGCGTCGTGAAGTGCGGCGCTGGCGCCAGGATGGCAAGCGTATCGCGCTGGTTCCCACGATGGGTAACCTGCATGACGGGCATATGACGCTGGTCGACGAAGCACGCGCGAGTGCCGATATCGTCGTGGTGTCGATTTTCGTTAACCCGATGCAGTTCGAACGCGCTGATGACCTGGCACGCTACCCGCGTACGTTGCAGGAAGATTGCGAAAAGCTGAATCGCCGTGGCGTTGACCTGGTGTTCTCTCCTGCCCCTGGCGACGTTTACCCGCAAGGTCTGGGTGAACAGACCTTCGTTGAGGTTCCCGGCCTCTCCACGCTGCTGGAAGGTGCCAGCCGTCCCGGTCACTTCCGTGGCGTCTCCACCATCGTCAGCAAGCTGTTTAATCTGGTGCAGCCCGACCTCGCGTGCTTTGGCGAAAAAGATTATCAGCAACTGGCGCTGATCCGCAAAATGGTGGCGGATATGGGCTACGATATTGACATCGTTGGTGTGCCAACCGTGCGCGCCAAAGATGGCCTGGCGCTCAGTTCGCGTAACAGTTACCTCACCGCCGATGAGCGCAAAATTGCGCCCGTGGTGAGCAAGGTCATGAACGGTATTGCGGAAAAACTGAGCCAGGGTGAACGCCATGTGGACACACTGATTGCAGAGGCCGAAAACGCCCTCAGCGATCAGGGGTTACAGCCTGACGGCCTGGCGATTGTCGATGCCGATACGCTGCGACCGCTGAATGTCGACAGCCAGCGCGCAGTCATCCTGATGGCGGCGTGGTTGGGTAAAGCGCGTTTGATTGATAACCAACAGGTTGATCTGACGCAGTAGACAGCCGCGCCCTCTCAGGCAATACTGACGACCGTTTTTTTGAATTGATTGCAGAGTGACTCTTTATGAAACGTACTATGTTGCAGGGCAAACTTCACCGGGTCAAAGTGACTCAGGCGGACCTGAATTACGAAGGTTCCTGCGCCATCGACCAGGACTTCCTCGACGCTTCCGGCATTCTGCAATACGAAGCGATTGATATCTATAACGTGAACAACGGCCAGCGTTTTTCCACCTATGCGATTGCTGCCGAACGGGGTTCAAAAATCATTTCGGTGAACGGTGCGGCAGCGCGCTGTGCCTGCGAAGGGGACCTGCTGATTATCTGTTCTTACGTGCAGATGTCCGATGCCGAAGCGCGTGAATGGCAGCCTAAAGTGGCCTATTTTGAAGGCGACAACCAGATGAAGCGCCTGGCGAAAGCCGTGCCGGTTCAGGTCGCGTAAGTGATATTTAACGGGCCGATCGGAAAAATGATCGGCCCCTTTGTGACCTGTAGGGGTTGCCCCTCTTTTTCGGTCAACCCGCTATCTCACATTAAGTACGTAACCCGCGTCCCCGCTGAATTAACACCCACACCAGCGCATAGAACACCACGATAAACGCCACCAGCACGCCCAGCGTAAACACCAGAGGCACATCGTTAATCCCCAGGAAACCATAGCGGAAGCCACTGATCATATAGACAATCGGGTTCAGCTTAGACACCATCTGCCAGACCGGTGGCAACAGCGTCAGCGAGTAGAACACGCCCCCCAAATAGGTCAGCGGCGTCAGCACAAAGGTCGGGATCAGACTGATATCATCGAAGGTCCGGGCAAATACGGCGTTCAGCAGACCCGCCAGTGAGAACAGCACCGCCGTCAGCACCAGCGTAACCGCCACCATCAGCCATGAATGCACCTGGAACGGCACGAAGAACAGTGAAATCGCCGTCACCAGCACACCCACACAGATACCGCGCGCCACACCGCCGCCCACGTATCCGGCAATGATCACGTGCGTCGGCACCGGTGCCACCAGCAGTTCTTCAATGTTGCGCTGGAACTTGGCGCTGAAGAAGGATGAGGCCACGTTGGCATAGGCATTGGTGATCACCGCCATCATGATCAAACCCGGCACGATAAACTGCATATAGCTGAAACCGTGCATTTCACCGATGCGCGAACCAATCAGGTTGCCGAAAATAATGAAATAGAGCGTCATAGTGATCACCGGCGGCACCAGCGTCTGAATCCAGATGCGCGCGAAACGATTCACTTCCTTGCCCCAGATGCTTTTCAGCGCCACCCAGTACAAATGTGTCATGCTTTATCTCCTTTGCGACCGTTCACCAGGTCGACAAACAGCTCCTCAAGACGGTTGGCTTTATTGCGCATACTGAGCACCTGCACCCCCTGATGGCTCAGCTGGCTGAACACACTGTTCAGCCCCTGCTCACGCAGCACTTCCACTTCCAGCGTTGAGGTATCCGCCAGACGATACTGGAATCCTTCCAGCTTCGGCAGCGGGCTTTTTGGCGCGAGGTCGAGGATAAAGGTTTCTGATTTCAGCTTGGACAGCAGGCCTTTCATTGAGGTGTTTTCCACCAGCTCACCGCGCTGGATAATGCCGATATTGCGGCACAGCATCTCGGCTTCTTCCAGATAGTGGGTGGTCAGAATAATGGTGGTACCCTGGGCGTTCAGCTCTTGCAGGAAGGTCCACATTGATCGACGCAACTCGATGTCGACGCCCGCGGTGGGTTCATCGAGGATCAGCAGTTTAGGCTCATGCATCAACGCACGGGCAATCATTAAACGGCGCTTCATCCCACCGGAGAGCATCCGCGCACGTTCGTTGCGTTTTTCCCACAAATCCAGCTGCTTTAGGTATTTTTCAGCGCGTTTCTGCGCTTCCGGTTTTTCCACGCCGTACAGTCCAGCCTGGCTGACCACAATCTGTAGCACCGTTTCGAACTGGTTAAAATTGAACTCCTGCGGCACCAGGCCCAGCTGGCGCTTAGCGTTAACCACATCCTGCTGAAGGTCGTAGCCAAACACGCGCACCTTACCGGCGGTTTTGTTCACCAGCGAACTGATAATGCCAATGGTGGTGGACTTGCCTGCGCCGTTAGGCCCCAGCAGTGCATAGAAGTCACCGGCTTCTACCGCAAGGTCGATTCCTTTGAGCGCCTGAACCCCACCTGCGTAGGTTTTGGTTAGCTTTTCAAGCTCCAGTGCATAAGTCATAGATTAAAGAGTGCCCTGTTTTGTTGTGGTTTCTTGTTTGTCATTTTCAATTGCGCCGCATTACCCTATATTACTGTACGCATTTCGAGTTATTGGCCGACACCATTATGAAAGACATTGATACCCTTATCAGCAACAACCGCCAGTGGTCCAGGTTGCTGAAAGAGGAAGATCCCGGTTTCTTTGAGCGCCTTGCTCAGGCACAAAACCCCCGTTTTCTCTGGATTGGCTGTTCAGACAGCCGCGTACCTGCCGAGCGCCTGACCGGGCTGGAGCCGGGTGAACTGTTCGTTCACCGCAACGTCGCTAACCTGGTGATCCATACTGACTTAAACTGTCTTTCGGTCGTGCAATACGCGGTTGAAGTGCTGGAAGTGGAACACATTATTATCTGTGGTCACTACGGCTGCGGCGGCGTTAAAGCGGCAGTTGAAAATCCAGAGCTTGGCCTGATCAACAACTGGCTGCTGCATATTCGCGATTTGTGGTACAAGCATAGTTCGTTACTGGGTGAGCTGCCGCCAGAAAAGCGTTTCGACAAACTGTGTGAAATCAACGTGATTGAGCAGGTGTATAACCTGGGTCACTCGACCGTGATGCAGTCAGCGTGGAAACGCGGGCAGAAGGTCAATATTCATGGCTGGGTTTACGGCATCATGGATGGTTATCTGCGCGATCTGGGCGTCAGCTCAACCAATCGTGAAACCCTGGAACAGCGCTATCGCCAGGGCATTGCTAACCTGCTCAATGACCCGGACCTTAATCCTTAAGCGGCACATATTATTATAGGCCGGAGGATCCGGCCTTGGTCGATTGTGCTCTGCCGGATTATTCGTCCAGCATCACCACTTTGCCCACATAGGGCAGGTGGCGATAGCGCTGAGCGTAGTCAATACCGTAGCCCACCACAAACTCATCGGGGATGGCGAAGCCAACATATTCTACTGGCACATCCACTTCGCGACGCGACGGTTTATCCAGCAGGGTACAGATCGCCAGCGACTTTGGCCCACGCAGGCTGAATATCTCACGCACTTTGCTCAACGTATTACCTGAATCGATAATATCTTCGACGATCAGTACGTCTTTGCCACGGATATCTTCATCCAGATCTTTCAGGATTTTCACATCACGCGTGCTTGAGGTGCCATTGCCGTAGCTGGACGCCGTCATAAAGTCGACTTCGTGAGAAACATCGATCGTGCGGCACAGGTCGGCCATAAACATAAAGGAGCCACGCAGCAGGCCCACCAGCACCATGTCGCTGCCGCTGTCACGGTAGTGGTCACTGATTTGCTTGCCGAGTTCGGCAACGCGGGATTTGATCTCAGCTTCGGAGATCATCACTTCAACGGTGTGTTTCATAGATAGTGGTTCGTCGATTGCTCAGGGAAAGCGGTGAAGTTTATCACACTTCAGCGCTTTCCCTCACTGTTGCGCAACGTCGCTTACTCACTTCTCGCCACAGACATATAGACTGCCATACGTTCAGATAGCCCTATTTCATATGGCTTTTTGATTTAACCATAGAGCGATTATTCATTTATCTCTCACTCCTGCCCCATGCTAGCTTATGCGCAACAATAATAAGTCACAGGCCTGATAGCCGGAGTTTGCATGCCTTCTTCACATTCGAAAAAAACACATATCGGTAACCGCGAGCTACATCCTGAAACCCAGATGCTCAACTATGGCTATGATCCGTCATTGTCAGAAGGCGCGGTCAAACCGCCGGTGTTTCTCACCTCCACGTTCGTATTTAACAGCGCAGAAGAGGGGCGGGACTTCTTTGACTATGTTTCCGGCCGCCGTGAACCGCCAGCCGGAGAGGGCAACGGGCTGGTCTACTCGCGCTTTAACCATCCGAACAGCGAAATAGTTGAAGACCGCCTGGCAATTTATGAACGCACCGACAGCGCTGCGTTGTTCTCTTCCGGCATGTCAGCGATCTCCACCACCCTGCTGGCTTTCGTCAAACCGGGCGATACCATCCTGCATTCACAGCCGCTGTATGGCGGCACGGAGACGCTGCTGAGTAAAACCTTCCGTAATCTGGGCGTTTCGACGCTTGGCTTTGCGGATGGTGTGAACGAAGCCGTGGTGCAAGCCGCCGCTGAAGAAGCGATGAAGCTGGGACGGGTATCGGTGATCCTGATTGAATCCCCGGCAAACCCGACCAACAGCCTGGTGGATATTGCGCTGATTAAGCGTGTAGCCGACCATATTGAGCGCCAGCAGCAGCATCGCCCGGTGATCGCCTGCGATAACACCCTGCTCGGCCCGGTGTTTTCACGCCCGACGGAACACGGTGCCGATATTTCTCTCTACTCACTGACCAAATACGTAGGCGGCCACTCCGACCTGATTGCCGGAGCCGCCATGGGCAGCAAGGCGTTAATTCGCCAGGTAAAAGCCCTGCGCAGTGCCATTGGCACCCAACTGGACCCACACTCCAGCTGGATGATTGGCCGCTCGCTGGAGACGCTGGCGCTGCGTATGGAACGCGCCAACGATAACGCCACGGCGGTTGCTGAGTTCCTGCGGAGCCATCCGCAGGTGGAGCACGTCCATTATTTGCCGTTCCTGGACCCGGCCTCCCCAGAGGGTAAGGTGTATACCACTCAGTGCAGCGGCGCAGGCTCGACCTTCTCCTTTAATATTCGCGGCGGCGAGGCAGCAGCGTTCCGTTTCCTCAACAGTCTGCAACTGTTTAAGCTGGCGGTGAGCCTGGGCGGCACCGAATCCCTCGCCAGCCACCCGGCCAGCACCACCCACTCCGGCGTACCGCTTGATGTGCGCAACCGTTTTGGTATCACCTCATCCACCATTCGTCTGTCGATTGGTATTGAGAATAAAGATGATTTGATTGAAGACGTCAGGTTATCGCTGGGCTAAACGTGTTATCCGCAGCGCAGAGAAGCTCTCGTTTGTAGAGCGCGAGATATAACGTTTTGCGCTGCGCCAGCCCAATGCAGGGGCGGACCCTTTTCCGGTCCGCCTTTTCTAAACTGCCAGTACGGCAGTGAACAAGCGGAAGAGAACAAATAGTGCATATTGCATTTTCTAAGCTGCCTGTACGGCAGTGAACTTCTGCGTATTGCTCTTCGTAGCGCCTTCCGATTTCTAAGCTGCCTGTACGGCAGTGAACTTCTATGAGCGTTAAGTTATCCGCATACGTCTGTTTCTAAGCTGCCTGTACGGCAGTGAACTTGCCTCGCTGGCCGAAGGCGGTAGAGACGCTTTTCTAAGCTGCCTGTACGGCAGTGAACATGCTTCAGAGTCGCGAATAGCCTCATCAATGATTTCTAAGCTGCCTGTACGGCAGTGAACAGGTAGAACGCCAATAGCCGTTAACGCTGGGTTTTCTAAGCTGCCTGTACGGCAGTGAACCGTTAGCTTACAACGCTAACCTGTTAACTTTCTTACCTTTTATCACTTTTTATCATGCCAGACCCTTTTTGATCGCCATATCCCTATACTGATATAAATCAGTTAGATAAAAACACATCTAAAAAAAGGGTCTGTCACACCGTGGTGATTACGCCACGGTAAAGCCCAGCATCATGCCGGTATCTTCATGCTCCAGCAGATGGCAGTGCGCCATATAAGCATTGGCGGCATCGGCCTGATGGTTAAAGCGCACCAGCACCTCGCTGCGCCAGCCCTCAACACGAACGGTGTCTTTCCAGCCGCTGCGATGTGCGACAGGGGGTTTGCCATTTTCCGACAGGATACGGAACTGGGTGCCGTGAATATGGAACGGATGCAGCATCTCATCGCCTTCACCTGAAATGGTCCACTTCTCATACACGCCCTTCGCGACCTCAAACGAGGGTTTATCCATATTAAAGGCCACACCGTTGATCTGATTACCGTTATGGAAATCATAGCCTTTCACTGGTTTTGCATGATCCATTCCGGCCATGTTGCCGTGATCCATTCCAGCCATATCAGATTTCGCCGGGCTTGCCGGTTTATCGCTGTCGTGCCCGTCCATCGCCATACCCGCCATTGACGCATGTCCGTATTTTTCCATCAGCGCCATCATGCCGCGCCGGTCGAGTTCCGGGTCCATCATTAATTGCATCCAGCGAGTTTTAAGCCCGTCAGTCGCAGGAACGGCGGGCAGCTCCACCAGCTTGTCCGGTAGCGTTCCGCTGGCCAACACCCGCAATGGGTTGATCGACAACACCGGCAACGGCTGATCAAAGGGCTTCAGTGTCATGCCCATCTGACGCACCGGCAGCGTTTGCAGATCGAAAGGTTTACCGTCAGAGGTATCTACCAGCACTTCATAACGTTCACCCGGCAGCATCGGCAGCTCGCTGACCTGCACGGGCTCAGCCAGCAGGCCGCCATCACTGGCAATCACATACATCGGGCGCTGATCGCTGGTGGTCAGATTGAGCGAACGGGCATTACAGCCATTCAGCAGACGCAGGCGCAGCCAGCCTCGCGGTACGCCGGTCTGCGGGTAGATAGCCCCATTCGTCAGCATCGTGTCGCCAAACCAGCCCACCGCCGCACTCATAATATCCAACTGGTAATCGATCTGGCTGCCGTCAGCACTCAGTCGCTTATCCTGTAAAATCACGGGAATGTCATCAACGCCCCACTGTTTGGGCAGCAGCAGCTTGCCGCTTTCCGGGTCGTTGATCAGCACCAGCCCAGCCAGTCCTTGCGCGACCTGGTAACCGGTACGGCCATGTTGATGCGGATGGAACCAGCAGGTCGCAGCCGGTTGATCGGGCGTGAATGTCACCCGGCGGCTGCTGTTCGGCGCGATCCGCGCCTGTGGCCCACCGTCGACGTTGCCCGGCAGTTCCAGACCGTGCCAGTGCACCGTCGTCGTTTCGGGCAGACGATTATGCACGGTGATGTTGACCTCTTTGCCACGATCCAGTTGGATCGCCGGGCCAAGCAGGCTGCCATTATAGCCCCAGCTTGGCACGTTTTTACCGCGCCACAGGCTGTTACCGGTCTGGGCAATCAGGGTGATTTCACTGCGCGCATCGGCCGTCAGTAACGTGGGTATCGGCAACAGCGGGCGCTGTTCAGCCGCCATTAATGAACGGCTCCACAGTGGCAAGGCACTGGCTGCGCCGATAGCGGCGCTTAATTTGATAAAATCACGACGTTGCATCATCCATTCCTTATTCAGTCCTTGTGTAAGATGTCTGTGTCAGATATCGATAGCGACTGACAGCATAAACCCTGCCCCAGCGGGAAGGTCAAGCCTGCTAAAAGAATGCAGATAAGCCCTTCAGGACTTTTCTGTCTTAAAAGTGGCTGGCACCCGGCCTGAACTGTGCTAACGTCAAGCTATTGCACACGTATGAGATAAACCATGAAGAAAAGCATCAAGGCTCTGTTGCTGTTAGGGCTGTTTGGCTTCTCCTCCACCAGTTTCGCCCTCAGCGAATCGGAAGCAGAAGATTTGGCAGATTTAACCGCCGTATTTGTTTATTTGAAAAACGATTGTGGTTATCAGGATCTCCCCGACGGGCAAATTCGCCGTGCATTGGTGTTTTTCGCACAGCAAAATCGTTGGGATTTAACCAATTACAACAGTTTTAATATGAAAGCATTAGGTGAAGACAGCTATCGCGATCTCAGTGGTATTGCCGTACCGAACGATACTAAGTGTAAATCTCTGGCGCGTGACTCTCTGAGCCTGCTGGCCTACGTGAAGTAATCGTTCTCTCGCCCTCCTGCTGCTGATTTGACCGTGCAACTGCGGTCATTAATCGCTATGATACTGGCCCATTTTTCGCGGCTGTTATATTCGCCCTGATTCAGCCTGCACCTGCGCAGGCCACGTTTGCTCCCCCGTCACACAGTGTTCACACGGGTGCCGCCGGGCTGCAACGTGCATGACGGAGAGTATATGAGGATGAAAACCCCCACCATGACCGATAAAGAAATGTGGTATGAAACGCTTCATGCCGGATTCGGGCAGTATTTTTCTGTCGACAACGTACTGTATCGCGAGCAGACCGAACACCAGGATCTGATTATCTTTCAGAATGCGGCATTAGGCCGGGTAATGGCGCTGGACGGCGTAGTACAAACCACCGAACGCGATGAGTTTATCTATCACGAGATGATGACCCACGTTCCGTTGCTGGCCCACGGCGCCGCAAAGCGAGTGCTGATCATCGGCGGCGGTGACGGGGCCATGCTGCGTGAAGTATCCCGTCATAAAAACATCGAACAGATCACGATGGTCGAAATCGATGCTGGCGTGGTGACCTTCTGCAAAGAACACCTGCCGAACCACAGCCAGGGCGCCTATGACGACCCGCGCTTTACCCTGGTGATTGACGATGGCGTGAACTTCGTTAAACAGACCAGCGAAAAATTCGATGTGATTATCTCTGACTGCACCGACCCGATTGGGCCGGGAGAAAGCCTGTTTACTTCAGACTTTTATGAAGGCTGCCACCGCTGCCTGAACCCGAATGGCATCTTCGTGGCACAAAACGGCGTCTGTTTCCTGCAGCAAGATGAAGCGGTGAACAGCCATCGCAAGCTCAGCCACTATTTCGCTGATGTCAGCTTCTACCAGGCTGCGATCCCGACCTACTACGGTGGCATTATGACCTTCGCCTGGGCCAGTGATAATCCGGCGCTGCGCCAGCTCGATGCCGCGACGATTGCCTCACGCTTTGCACAAGCGGGCCTGACCTGCCGTTACTATAATCCGGCGATCCACACTGGCAGCTTTGCCCTGCCGCAATATCTGTTAAATGCGCTGGCCGACTAACCAGGTATTTCAAGGGGGTGAACTAAATTGCAAAAGCTTAAACTACATGGCTTCAACAACCTGACGAAAAGCCTGAGTTTTTGTATCTACGATATCTGTTACGCAAACACCGATGCGGAGCGTGACGGATATATTGCATACATTGATGAGCAGTATAATGCTAACCGCCTGACCGAGATCCTGAGCGAGACCTGCTCAATTATCGGTGCCAACGTGCTGAATATCGCGCGTCAGGATTATGAACCCCAGGGGGCCAGCGTTACGATTCTGGTCAGTGAAGAGCCGATCGATCCGCGCGACATCGACACCTCCGAACATCCTGGCCCGCTGCCCAACTCCGTTGTGGCGCACCTCGACAAAAGTCATATCTGCGTACACACCTACCCGGAAAGCCATCCTGAAGGCGGTCTGTGTACCTTCCGTGCAGATATTGAAGTCTCGACCTGTGGTGTCATTTCACCACTGAAAGCGTTGAACTATTTAATTCATCAGCTGGAATCCGATATTGTCACCATCGATTATCGCGTGCGTGGGTTTACCCGCGATGTGAACGGGGTGAAACACTTCATCGATCACGAGATTAACTCTATTCAGAATTTCATGTCGGATGATATGAAATCGATGTACGACATGATGGATGTGAATGTGTATCAGGAAAATATCTTCCACACCAAAATGCTGTTGAAAGAGTTCGATCTGAAACACTATCTGTTCAATACCGAACCCGCCGATCTGAGTCCACAGGAACATAAACGCATTACGGATTTACTGTGGAAAGAGATGCGTGAGATTTATTACGGCCGCAATATTCCGTCGTTGGGATTAAAAACGCAGTAACTGGTTGGGTGTATTAATATCCGCAAAAAGGCGACCTTCGGGTCGCTTTTTTTATTGGCGTCAGATTTTGTTACTGAAAATTGCGCGGGTCGATCGTTAATCGGCCCGGGATTTAGCGTTACAGCGCCAGCCTCAGCGTAAAGTCCTGCTCACTCAGCTCACTCTGAGATTCATCGGTTAGCAGCCTGTCGGTAATAATATCCGTCAGTTGCTGAAGCGGTGCCGCCTGAAACAGCGACCAGGAACCGTACTTACTGCTGTCGGCCAGCAGCACCCGGCGGCGCGCATTGGCCAGCAGGTCCTGCTTCAGTCCGGCTTTCTCTTCCGTCGGTGCCGTGATGCCCTTCTCCAGGCTCCAGGAGTTACAGCTGACAAAAGCAATATCCGGATAGATATTACGCAGCAGACGGCGTCCGTGCTCACCAATACAGGACTGACTGGAGTCGTCGATGCGCCCGCCGATAATCGTCACTTCAATCTGCTTAAACTCGGAAAGAAACAACGCGATATGCAAATCAGCCGTGATCACCCGCAGCGGCAAATGCGTCAGCTGACGTGCCAGCTCCAGCATGGTGGTGCCGGCATCCAGCACCACAGCATCACCGGATTTCACCAGGCTGGCCGCGGTATGCGCAATAACCCGTTTCTCTGCCAGATGGCGCTGCATCTTCTCAACCGTGGTGGGCTGATTGGGAATAAAGCGATTCAGGGTTACCCCACCGTGGCTACGGCTGATCACCCCTTCCTGATCGAGTTTTATAAGGTCGCGTCGGATGGTGGCGGGTGACGCCGCAATGGCAGCCACCAGCTGTTCGACCGTGACCAGATTATGACTTTTCAGATAGTCCATAATCTGATCGAGGCGGCTTTGTCCCTTCATATGTCCTTATGCAAGCTGCATCGCTAACTGAATAGAGATCGCCATGCTGGCAGAGTTCGCTTTTCCTGTCCAGGCAATATCAAACGCCGTGCCGTGGTCTGCCGAGGTACGGATAAACGGCAGCCCGGCGGTAATATTGACCCCATCGTAAAAGCCCAACAGCTTAAGCGGAATGTGCCCCTGATCGTGATACATCGCGACGACAATATCGTACTGGCCTTCCTGGCACTGCAGGAAAACGGTATCCGGCGGGCACGGCCCGGTCACGTTCAGCCCTTGCGCTTTCATCGCCTCTACCGATGGGCCGACGATAGTGATCTCTTCATCGCCAAACAGGCCATTTTCACCCGCATGCGGATTCACCCCGGCCACGGCAATACGCGGGTTCTCAAAACCAACGCGCCTGAGGAAGGTATCCGCCATGCCGATCACCGTCTCAACACGTTCACGCCCCAGGGTATCAAGGAACTGACGCAGCGCAATATGCGTGGTGACGTGGATCACTTTCAGCTTATCGGTATACAGCACCATCGCGTAATTTTTGCTGTCGGTCAGCTTCGCCAGCAGTTCGGTATGCCCGGGATAAAGATGCCCGGCTGAGTGCAGCGCTTCTTTATTTAACGGGGCGGTGGCAATCGCCTGTACTTCCCCCGCCAGCGCCAGTTCCGTGGCACGTTTAACGCAGCGGTACGCCAGATCACCCGCTTCCGACTGCACGACTCCGGGCTTCAGGGCAGCCGGGTCGGCCAGCGGTTCATCGATAACATTGATAATACCAGGGGCGAAGTGAGCATCGGCCACGCGATCCAGCACGCGCAGTTCTGCCTGCGGGGTAATATTCAGGCTCAGCACGCGCCGCAGGGTACTGGCACAGCCCACCACCACTGCCGGAACCCCGGACAGCTCACCGCTGGCCAGTGATTTGATAATGATTTCCGGACCGATACCCGCCGGGTCGCCCATAGTGATCGCAATAATTTTACTCACTCGATTTCTCCTCAATAAAACGAATAACGTCGACCAGGGTGTTTGCATCACCGAAGCCACCGGCTTTGGTCATCACCAGCAAGGGTTCAGTCACATTTAATAAGCGGCCCCAGGGCACACAGCCCGCAATCTGGCCTTGAATCTGGAATCCACTGGCACCCAGCCCGCGCGCCACGGCAATCGCCACGTCACCGCCGGAAAGATACAACCCGCCAGGCTGGGCTTCTGCCAGCACTTCAGCCGTGAGCTGTGCCAGTAGCTGGCAAATTTCTTCACCCAGTTGAGCACGGCTCAGTTGATGTTCTTCACACAGTGCAGCAATCGCTTCACGCTGCCCGTTATGCTGGCAGGTGCGGACCACACAGTGCTGCCCGGCGCGTAATGCATTGGTCACGGTCTGGCGCCAGGTGGGAAACGATACCCAACGCGGGCGATAAAACAGTTCGGCAATATCGATATCCACCAGCGTCACAGGATGCTGCTGCTGAATCCGGTCAATTTGCTGACGGGCGATGTCACTCATCGAGCCCACCACTGCCAGCAGCGGTGACGGGTGGCGATCCACCAGCAACGCCGTCAGAGCATCACTCAGCCCGGCAGCACCGACCAGCAGCGGACGCTGTGCCAGGCGGGACGCTGCCTGCGCAATGCGCTGTAAGTCATCATCGGTTTCTGCATCCACCACCAGCAGCGACGGTGCGCTGTCGGCGGACTGTTGCATCAGCGCCAGCAGCTGTGGCCCGCGCACCTGCGCCAGCGTCAGGCCGCCGCAAGGCAATGTGCTCTGCTCCAATAACCGCCGGGCAATGTTCGCCGTTGTCACCGGCGTTTTCGGGTCGCTGGCAAATTCGGTCTCGGTCAGTCGCAAGCCGTGAATAAAGCACTCGCCGTCGCGGGTAATGCGCCCCAGCCGTGGAACCGCCGGAACTACCAGCGCCAGCGATGCACCGCTGGCCAGCAGAGCCGCTTCGGTTTCTGCGCCCAGATTGCCGCGCAGAGTGGAATCCATCTTCTTAAACAGCCAGCCTTCGCGGGCAACCGGCGACCAGTGCATCAGCGCACGATGCACCCGCTCTGCAGCATCCTGGGCAGAGAGCGCGCGGCTGTCCGTGCTAACCACCCAGACGTCGGCCTGCTCGTCACCACGCGGTGACTGGCTGTCAAAAAGCACATTCACCCGCGCTCCCGCTCTGGCCAGCCCGCTGCCCGCATCATTGGCCCCGGTAAAATCATCCGCAATCACCAGTACCGGCGTTTGCCATTTACGCTGCGTCATCGCCACTCCTGTACGGAACATTGAGGTGCCTGTCTGTGAAGAGAGGTTCAGGACACCACTCATTATCTGAATATGATTATATTCAATCACATTTGATTAAATGTGAGCAAGTTCAAATTAATCAGAATCAATATGCCCTATAAATTACCCATCAAAGTCGGAAAGCCCTTACAAATGACGAAATACAATCACCCGTAACTGAAAGCGGCGTGATGAGGAGAAATCAGGCATGAACATAAACAGTACCGTGATCGCGGGCTACCAGACACTCAATGACATTGGCTACCTGTTAAAAGGTAAGCAGCGTGTGTTGCTGGTCACCGATAAGAATATTGCGGCGATCCCGGCAGTGCAGACGCTGACGGAGCAGGTACGCCGTCAGGTCTCAACCTTACATACCGTCAGCAACGTGCCACCCGAGCCGAGCCAGCATGATGTAGCAGAGATCCTCGCCGGCCTGGCCTCGCGCGATGTGGATCTGGTGATTGGCGTAGGCGGTGGCAGCGTGCTGGACGTGGCAAAACTGCTGTCGGTGCTGTGCGTTGAGAATGCACCTACGCTAGAGGCCCTGCTGGCCGGAGAGAAACCTCAGAGACGCACCTCCTCGTTGCTGATCCCGACCACTGCAGGTACGGGGTCAGAAGCCACGCCAAACGCCATTCTGGCCATCCCGGAGAAAGAGACGAAAGTCGGCATTATTTCCCCAGTGATGCTGCCGGACTATGTGATTCTGGCCCCGGAACTGACCACCAGCATGCCGGCACATATTGCATCTTCAACCGGGATTGATGCGCTCTGCCACCTGATTGAGTGCTTTACCGCGACGGTTTCAAACCCGGTGAGTGACAACTACGCGCTGATCGGGATGAAGAAGCTGTTTGCCAGCCTGGAAACCACCGTGGCTGAACCCGGTAACCTGGAAGCCCGACTGAATATGCTGTGGGCGTCTTATTACGGCGGGGCGGCCATCGCCCATGCCGGGACTCATCTGGTGCACGCCATGTCCTACCCGCTGGGAGGCAAATATCACCTGCCGCACGGCGTGGCGAACGCCATTCTGCTCGCTCCCTGCATGCGCTTTGTGCGCCCGGCGGCGGTAAGCAAATTCGCCGAAGTCTACGATCTGTTGCCAGAGGCTAACCCGCAGCTCAACGCGGAGGAGAAGTCTCACGCACTGGTGGATTACTTCGCGGCCCTGGTCCAGCGACTGAAGCTGCCTGCCAGCCTCGACGAGCTGGGGATCACCTCAGAACACCTGCCTTATTTAGTGGAAGCGGCACTCGATGTGCAGCGCCTGATGAAAAATGTCCCGGCACCGGTGAGCGCAAACGACGTGCGTAACGTGTACCTGACGCTGTTTCCGGCACTGAATCACTAACAGAGAGATTATGATGAGCAAAACTATTCAGGGCGTACTGACCGCCATCGTCACACCTTTCGATCATGACGGCGCCTATGCTGAAGCAGCCATGCGCCGTCAGGTGCAGCGCCAGCTGGCGGCCGGAAACGGTATTTTCTGCGGCGGCACCAACGGTGAGTTCTTCGTATTAAACGAACAGGAAAAGCTGGCTGTGACGGCCACCTGCGTCGACGAAGTGGCCGGAAAAGCCAATGTGGTGGCCCACGTCGGCGAGATATCCACACGTGAAACCATTCGCCTCGGTAAACAGGTTGCCGCGCTGGGTGTGGATGCCGTGTCGGTGATCACTCCGTACTTTGTTCCACTCAAACAGTCAGAGCTGATCGCCCACTACACCGCCGTGGCCGATGCACTGACGGTGCCGGTGTTTCTCTACAACATCCCGGCGCGTACCGGCAATACCTTACAGCCGGAAACCGTTCGCCAGCTGGCTGCCCACCCCAACATTATCGGCATCAAAGACAGCGCAGGCAGCTATGAGAGCCTGAGCGGCTTCCTGAAAGCAGCCGAAGGTATTGATCACTTTAACGTGCTGAACGGTCCGGACTCGTTGATCCATCAAGGATTCGTGGACGGCTGCTCGGCGTGTATTTCCGGTCTGGCTAACGTTGCACCGCAAGAGATCAACGCCATCTGGTCGCACTTCCACGCGGGCGATATCGCGGCCTCACGCAAAGCCCAGGAGAACGTCACCGGACTGCGTACCGACCTGTATGCCGTGGCCTTCTCACCCGCAGCGGTGAAAAAAGCCGTGGCACTGATGGGCTTTGACGTGGGTGACAGCCGCTACGCGGTGCAGTTTAGCGCGGAAGAAGAGCAAAAAATTCGCCAGATCGTTAACCAGTATCTTCAATAATTTTCCGGCAGCGGCACTGCGATGCCGCCTGCTCTGACACCGGGGATCCCTGTCATGAAAGTGATTTGTACTTCACCGTCTTTTGCTAAATATGATGCCCAGCCTATCACCACATTGCGTGAACAGGGCTTCGAACTGATCAGCCTGCCTGCGGATGCACCGCTCAGTGCACTGGAGCCACATCTGGCCGATACCGTGGCGATGATCGTTGCCTTTACGGACGTGAATCAGGCACTACTGGCGTGCGCACCAAAACTGGCGATCGTCTGCAAGCACGGCGTGGGCGTCGACAATATCGACCTGAATGCTACCCGCGAACGCGGCATCTATGTCACCAACGTACCGGATGCCAATAAACATGCGGTGGCTGACTTTGCCTTTGCCTTGATGCTCAACAGCGCCCGGCAGCTGAATCAGGCCATCAACGACACCCGCTCCGGGCAGTGGCCACGTATTTTTGCCACCGATATGTACGGCAAAACCCTTGGCATAGTGGGGCTGGGCAATATTGGTAAGCAGGTGGCACTGCGGGCACGCGGTTTCAATATGCGCGTGCTGGCATTTGATTTCTATCCTGACCAGCAATTTGCCGCCGACCATGACATTCAATTCGTCAGCATGGACCATCTGACGCAGGAGAGTGACTTCATCACCCTGCACACGCCACTGACGGCCGAAACCCACAATCTGTTTGATGCTGTCCGCATGAAGCGTATGAAAAAATCCGCCTTCCTCGTGAACGTGTCACGCGGTGGCGTTATTAATGAAGCCGACCTCTATCAGGCGCTGGCCGATAACGTGATTGCCGGTGCGGCAGCCGATGTCTTTGAGCATGAGCCGCTGGAAGCCCACCCCCTCTTTACCCTGAATAATTTCCTGCCGACGTCGCACATTGCCGGCTATACCGACGGTGCCATTGGCGCGATGGGTGAACGCTGCGTGCAGCAAATTATTCAGTGCATTAAAGCACGCCAGAAGCCCGTCAATATTATGAATCAGCTCTGAAAATTACAACGCTGCTGTTAAATCAGTAGCCTACGATAACTTTGACCTCGGTTACTACGATGAATAATGTTGCAAGCAGCACCAGAATTCGCTGGTGGATCGCCGGGTTGATGTGGCTGGCAATTGCCATTAACTACATTGACCGCACCGTGCTGTCAGCGGCGGCTCCGCACCTGATCGATGAACTTAGCCTGAATCCGGAAATGATGGGCTTTATTATGGCGGCCTTCTTCTGGTCCTATTCGCTGTTGCAGATCCCGGCGGGTTGGTTTGCCGATCGCTACGGCCAGAAAAAAGGGCTGGGGATTGCCGTTGCCTGGTGGTCTATTGCCACCTCAATGATGGGCCTGGCCACCGGGTTTAAATCCCTGCTGGCATTACGCCTGGCGCTCGGCGTGGGTGAAGCGGCGGCGTATCCAAGCAATGCCGGGATCACCGCGCGCTGGTTCCCGGATAAAGAGCGCGCCACCGTCTCTGGCTTGTTTGACAGTGCCTCGAAATTTGGCGGTGCCGTGGCGATGCCGCTGATCGTCTGGATGATCTATATGGTCGACTGGCGCATGACCTTCCTGATCATCGGTAGCGTCGGCCTTCTGTGGGTGATCGCATGGTATCTGATTTACGCCGAAAACCCGGAAGATCATCCGAAAATCAGCAAGGCAGAAGTCAGTTTGATCCGTGATGGTCAGGCTCAGAAGCATGGCGATAAAAACGTGTTGCCGATGAAGTGGTACAAGCTACTGCGCTACCGCAATATCTGGGCGATGTGCCTGGGCTTTTTCACCATTAACTACACCTCCTATTTCTTTATCACCTGGCTACCGACCTACCTGGTGAAAGATAAAGGCATGGATTTCATCAAGATGGGGATGGTTGCCGCTCTGCCGTTGCTGTGTGGCATGGTGATCGAAGTGATCGCGGGCTGGGCATCCGATCGTATGGTCCATAAAAAAGTGCTGTCGCTGACCGCCACCCGCAAACTGTTCCTGACGATTGGCCTGCTGATGGCACTGTGCATCGGATTCGCGCCTTTCACAGATTCCGTCTTTATGACCGTGTTCCTGCTGTGCGTTGCCAAATCAGGCACCACGGTAGCGGCGTCTCAAGTTTGGGCACTGCCGGGCGATGTGGCACCAAAAAATAGTGTGTCGATGGTCGCCGGGCTACAAAACACCGTCTCCAATATGGGCGGCGCGGTCGGCCCGATTATCACCGGTGCCATCGTCGCCGCGACAGGATCCTTTACTTATGCACTGGTGTTCTCAGCCGCGTTGGTGGTGTTGGGGATCCTGAACTACCTGTTCCTGCTGGGTAAGGTCGAACCCATCATCGATGAGGATCAACCTGCTCTTTCTCAAACTTCAGCCAGTCACGGCTAAATCAGACACGAACAGCAATACAGGCACACCTTCCTGTGAGGTGTGCATCGCTCTCTTTTGCCTTTGTACCCTACTGAAGCGTCACAAGAGCCTGAAGGCCAGCGCGCTTCCTACAACTTAAGAGGTTGTTATGAAAGAATTTACCACGCAAGGTACGCTGATCATCGTCGGGATGGTGCTGGTGTACATCCTGTTTACCAGTTGGCTGACCTGGCGACTGCGCAGTAAAACCTCCGGTGAACATATGGAAGGCGCACGCGCCATGCCCGCGTTTATCGTCGGCATCCTGCTGATGTCGGAATATATCGGCGCCAAATCCACCATTGGTACCGCACAGGCGGCGTTCGAAGATGGCTTCGCGGCCTCCTGGTCGGTGATTGGTGCCGCCATTGGCTTCCCGATTTTCGGTCTGCTTCTGGTAAAACGCATCTATAACACCGGAAAAATTACTATTTCTGGTGCCATTGCCGAGAAGTACGGCAACACCACCAAATGCATTATCTCGCTGATTATGATCTACGCCCTGCTGCTGGTGAACGTGGGTAACTACGTCAGCGGCGCGGCGGCGATCTCCACCGTCTTGAAAGTGAACCTGCCGGTGGCGGCCTTTATTACCGCCATTGTCAGCACCTTCTACTTTGCCTTTGGCGGCATGAAGGGAATGGCCTGGGTCACGATGCTGCACAGCGGCCTGAAGTACATTGGTATTCTGATTATTCTCGGCGTGGCACTGAAGATGACCGGCGGTATTACGCCCATGGTTGAGAAAATGCCGTCGTTCTACTGGACCTGGGATGGTCACGTTGGTGCCAGTACGATTATGGCGTGGCTGATCGGAACTATCGGTTCGATCTTCTGTACCCAGTTCGTGATCCAGGCGATCTCCTCCACCAAAAGCCCGGCCTCTGCGCGCCGTGCCACCTGGGTGGCCTTCTTCTTCTGTCTGCCGATTGGCCTGGCGATTGCGGTGATTGGCGTGGCGGCCAAATTCCTGCATCCGGACATCAACAGTCTGTATGCCCTGCCCGTGTTTTTACAGGATATGAGCCCGTGGCTGGCGGGTGTGGTCACGACATCGCTGGTGGCCTCGATCTTCGTCAGCGTCAGTACGGTAGCGCTGGCGATTGCATCGCTGATTGTGAAGGACTTCTATGTGCCGATGCGTAACCCAACGCCAGAGCGTGAGTTCAAAATGACGCGCTGGCTGTCGCTGGCCATCGGCTTTGCCCCGCTGATTTTTGTGTTGCTGGTGCCGGAAGTGTTGAAACTATCGTTCTTCACCCGTGCTATCCGTCTGTCGATTTCCGTGGTGGCGATTATCGCCTTCTACCTGCCGATGTTTAAAAGTGCGCGCGGCGCAAACTGGGGGCTGATTGGTTCCTGCGTCGTGACCTCGGTCTGGTTTGTCATGGGCGATCCGTTCGGCATCAATAACATGTACATCGCCCTGATTGTTCCGGCGCTGGTGATGGTGATTGATCGCATGATCCCATCGCGGGACAGCCAGAAAAAAACCGCACACCAAATTCAAAAAAGTGGAGCCTGATATGACACTGGAAACGCTCACCGTAGAACGTAACGGCATTATCGCTACCGAGGGTGACAGGCAGCAGGCGATGCTGCCCTCATCCTGCCCGCAAAATCATGCGGCTAACCTGCTGCCGCTGCCGGATGGCGATGTGCTGTGCGTATGGTTTGGCGGTACTCAGGAAGGGATCGCCGATATTTCTGTCTGGTGCTCACGCCTGGAGAAAGGGAGCGAGCGCTGGTCCGACGCGGTAAAACTCTCGGACGACCCGACCCGCTCGGAGCAGAACCCGGTACTGTTCCTCGACCCGGACAACGTGCTGTGGCTGCTGTACACCGCGCAAAAGTCCGGCAATCAGGATACGGCAATTGTGCGCTACCGCCAGTCAATGGACTTCGGCCAGAGCTGGGGGCCGATTGCCACGCTGCTCGACCAGCCCGGCACCTTTATCCGTCAGCCAGTAGTCGTGCTGGCTAACGGCGACTGGCTGCTGCCGGTGTTCTACTGCCGTACCCAACCGGGTGAAAAATGGGTGGGCAATAATGACGACAGCGCGGTGAAAATCTCGCGGGATAAAGGCAAAAGCTGGCACGATGTGGCCGTGCCGGACAGCACCGGCTGCGTCCATATGAATATTACGCTGCTGAAAGATGGCTCGCTGCTGGCGCTGTATCGTAGCCGCTGGGCAGATCATATCTATCAAAGCCGGTCCGACGACGGCGGGCAAAGCTGGTCCGCCCCACAGGCCACCGAACTGCCAAACAATAACTCGTCGATTCAGGTGACCACGCTGGCGAACGGTGACCTGGCGTTGGTGTTTAACGCCATGAGTGCCGAAGGGGCCAGCGAACGCCGCACCTCACTGTATGACGAAATTGAAGATGAAGAGGATGACGTGGCGGTCGCCGCCGAACCGGTGATCCACAGCGGTAAAACCGCCTTCTGGGGAGCACCACGAGCCCCCATGACGCTGGCGATTTCACGTGATGGCGGAAAAAGCTGGCCGTTCCGGCGTAATCTGGATGAAGGCGACGGCTACTGCATGACGAATAATTCGCAGCAGAAGCTGAACCGTGAGTTCTCCTACCCCAGTATTAAGCAGGGGCTGAACGGGGAACTGCATATTGCCTACACCTATTTCCGCCAGGCGATTAAATATGTGCGTGTGGAAGAGGAATGGGTGACAGGAGATCGCCGATGATCGCCGGTAACCTCAACCATCTGACGCTGGCTACCCTGCCTGCATCGCTGTTTCAACTGCTGGCGCAGCCCGCGCACAGCCTGGCAGCATTGAGTGCGCTGCCCGATGGGCGATGGCAGCCGGAGGGGGCCGCCTGGTTCTGTCATATCGGCTCACAGCAGAGTGCACCAGCGGTCACACGCCATACCGAGTTTCACCGGGAATATCTCGATATTCAGATCGTGCTGACGGGCGAGGAGGTTATCCGCTACGGACTGACCGATGCACGCCCGGCCGGCGGTGAAGAACGTAAAGCGGATCTGTATATCGTCGCCGATCCACAGCTGACGCAGCAGGTCCATCTGCGTCCCGGCGACTTTGTAACGTTTGCACCAGGCGAAGCGCATCAGGCACTGTGCGCCATCGGGCAACCGATGATGGTCCGCAAGGCCGTTTTTAAGATCCCGGTGGGAATGCTGGAGGGCACGCTATGAGCCGTCATGCGCTGGTGACCGGCGCCAGTTCAGGCATTGGGGCGGCGATTGTCGATCATCTGTTAACACAGGGCTGGCAGGTGACAGGATTAAGCCGCAGCCACATTGAACATGATAACCCGCAGTTTCGGTCTGTCAGCGTGGACCTGTTCGACAATGCCGCGCTGGCCCGGGTACTTGCCGGGATGGAGACACCGCAGGCCATTGTTCACGCGGCCGGGATGATGAAAGCGGCATTGCTGGGGGAGCTGGATGTCACGGCCAGCCAGCAACTGTGGCAGCTGCATATTGCCGTGGCGGAAACGCTGGCCAATACCTTTGTGCCGCATATGCGCAGCGGTGGGCGCATCGTGCTACTGGGCAGCCGCACGTCACGCGGGGCAGCAGGCCGTAGTCAGTATGTCGCCACCAAATCGGCCATGATAGGTATGGTTCGCAGTTGGGCAGCAGAGCTGGCACCTCGTGGGCTGACGGCCAATATCGTTGCGCCTGGCGCCACACAGACACCGATGTTGAACAGCCCCGGACGCGAAGGTTCGCCGCCAAAACTGCCACCCATCGGCCGCTTTATTCAGCCGCAGGAAGTTGCCGAACTGGTGGGCTATCTGCTGTCACCTGCCGCCGCCGCCATTACCGGGCAGGAGCTGGTGATGTGCGGTGGAGCATCGTTATAAAACAGGCATGTATTGGCAAGGGCCGGGCATGCCCGGCTCCTGCGGGGCTTCGGCGTAAACGTTAACGCCCCTGTAAAAATTCCCGGTAGGCGGCAATCACGGCCAGAAAGTCTTCCACTCCGCAGAATGACAGACTCTCTTCATCGTAGTAATTCATCCCCTCTTCCATCTCATCGCCTTCAAAGTTGAGCTGGTTTGAACGGATCATCACTTCTTCTTCATCCAGTAACACCGTGTACTCTTTGCCCACGCGCTGCCACTGACGCACGCTGCCTTTGACGTCTTCGGCAGCGGCTTCGACCTCATCCAGCAGGGTGAGGTCTTCATTCACTTCATCATTAAACCAGTGACCGACGGCTTCATGGCCCATCGTCATGCGAACCTTCACACCACCGGTGATATCTCTTAAAAATTCATATTCCATCGCGCTTTCCTCCCGGCCAGCCTGCTCACAGGCTCAACCACATTTTGCGCGTCTGCCGCGACAATACTGAGCTTTGGCGCGCATTATCGCAGCCCGGCGCGGGAAAAGCAGGAGGTTTTACGTAGCGCTTTCCAATATTGATAACGGAACAGTGAAAATACTGGCCTGTCCGCTTTCCCCCATGGCATGTTCTGCCCGGCACAACGGTAATACCCGTTCACCAGCAACATAAAATTACGTAATCACGGAAAAACAGTTGCTTAAAATTACGTAATTCCGTAAATTCATCAACAGGGAAGAATCGAATGAAAAAGATCTGTTTTCTTGGTAGCTCGTTGAGCGACCTTAAACGCTTTCCCAGGAATGTGATGCATGATGCGGGTTATCAACTCGCTCAGCTACAGGCGGGTGCGACACCCGCAGATTTTAAATCACTGGCTGCTGTTGCCAGTGGGGTGTGGGAATTGCGAATACATGATGGTGACAGCGGGACATTTCGCGTGGTCTATGTGTCAAAGCTCCGCGATGCTATCTATGTACTGCATGCTTTCCATAAGAAAACGCTCAAGACCAGCCCGCAGGATGTGGCACTGGTCCGCCAGCGTTATCAGCAACTGATACAGGAGTTCAGCTCATGATCCAGCGTTTCGACAGTGTCTGGGATGCCCTTGCCGACACCCCGAAAGAGGCCGAACAGCTCAAAGCACGCTCACAATTACTGATGGCGTTGCAGGAAAAAATTGACGGCATGCCGCTCAAAGAGGCCGCCGTACTGCTCGGCGTCACCGTCTCACGTATTTCCGAAATTCGTAGCGGAAAGTTTCATCTTTTCAGTCTGGATAAACTCGTCACACTGCTTGCCAAAGCCGGCTATCAGGTGAAATTCGAGATCGCAGCCATCCACTGAGCACATAAAAAAACCGGGCACATGGCCCGGTTTCTTAGCGCTAACTGAAGATTAAACCGCAGTCTGGAAAATCACGCCGTCGGCTTTGTCGGTGTACTGACTCAACTGGTCGAAGTTCAGATAACGATAGGTGTCCACAGCGGTTTTATCCACCTGGCCCATAAACGTCAGATACTCTTCCGGCGTTGGCAGTTTACCCAGCAGAGAAGCGACTGCGGAGAGCTCAGCAGACGCCAGGTACACATTTGCACCCGTTCCCAGACGGTTCGGGAAGTTACGCGTGGAGGTCGATACCACCGTTGCGCCATCTGCCACACGTGCCTGGTTACCCATGCACAGTGAACAGCCCGGGATCTCAATGCGCGCGCCGCTCTTACCGAATACGCTGTAGTAGCCTTCCTCGGTCAGTTGTGCCGCATCCATCTTGGTTGGCGGAGCCACCCAAAGACGCGTAGGCAGCTGGCCTTTATGCGCATCCAGCAGTTTCCCAGCCGCACGGAAGTGGCCGATGTTGGTCATGCAGGAACCGATAAAGACTTCATCGATTTTTGTGCCCTGCACATCAGACAGCAGACGGGCATCATCCGGGTCATTCGGGGCACACAGAATCGGCTCTTTAATATCTGCCAGATCGATGTCGATCACCGCAGCGTATTCCGCATCCGCATCACCTTCCAGCAACTGCGGGTCGGCCAGCCATTTTTCCATGCCCTGAACACGACGTTCAAGCGTACGACGATCGCCGTAACCTTCAGAGATCATCCATTTCAGCAGCACGATATTCGAGCTGAGATATTCGATGATCGGCTCTTTATCCAGCTTGATGGTACAGCCGGCTGCGGAGCGCTCTGCTGAAGCATCCGTCAGTTCGAATGCCTGCTCAACTTTCAGTTTCGGCAGGCCTTCGATTTCCAGCACGCGACCTGAGAAGATGTTTTTCTTCCCTTTCTTCTCAACGGTCAACAGGCCAGCTTTAATCGCATACAGTGGGATCGCATGCACCAGATCGCGCAAAGTGATACCCGGCTGCATTTCACCTTTGAAACGCACCAGCACGGACTCTGGCATATCCAGTGGCATAACGCCGGTCGCAGCAGCAAAGGCCACCAGACCTGAACCCGCCGGGAAGGAAATACCAATTGGGAAGCGAGTATGTGAGTCACCGCCTGTACCTACGGTATCCGGCAGTAGCATACGGTTCAGCCAGCTGTGGATTACCCCATCACCCGGACGCAGCGACACGCCGCCACGGTTCATAATGAAGTCAGGCAGCGTATGGTGCGTGGTCACATCGACCGGCTTCGGATAAGCCGCGGTATGGCAGAAGGACTGCATCACCAGGTCTGCAGAGAAACCGAGGCAGGCGAGGTCTTTCAGTTCATCGCGGGTCATTGGACCGGTGGTGTCCTGCGAGCCAACCGAGGTCATTTTCGGTTCGCAGTAGGCGCCAGGGCGCACACCGTCAACGCCGCATGCACGGCCGACCATTTTCTGCGCCAGTGAGAAGCCACGAGTGCTGGCTGCCACATCTTTCGCCTGCTCGAACACATCACTGTGCGGCAGATTCAGAGATTCGCGGGCTTTGGTGGTCAGGCCACGGCCGATGATCAGTGGAATACGGCCACCAGCACGAACTTCATCCAACAGTACGTTGGTTTTCAGTTCAAAGTTAGCCAGAACTTCGTTGGTGTCGTGATTGCGGACTTCACCTTTATACGGATAGATGTCGATAACATCGCCCATATTCAGACGGTCAACATCGACTTCAATTGGCAGTGCGCCTGCATCTTCCATCGTGTTAAAGAAGATAGGTGCGATTTTACCGCCGAGGCAGACGCCACCGCCCTTCTTGTTCGGCACGTAAGGAATATCGTCGCCCATAAACCACAGCACCGAGTTGGTAGCGGATTTACGCGAAGAACCTGTACCGACCACATCACCAACGTAGGTCAGTGGGAAGCCTTTAGCCTGTAATGCTTCGATCTGTTTGATCGGGCCTACGTTACCAGCATCGTCGGGTTCGATGCCTTCACGGGCGTTTTTCAACATCGCCAGCGCGTGCAGTGGAATATCCGGGCGAGACCATGCATCCGGCGCCGGAGAGAGGTCGTCGGTATTGGTTTCGCCGGTCACTTTGAACACGGTTACGGTGATTTTTTCTGCAAGTTTAGGACGCTTCAGGAACCATTCAGCATCAGCCCACGACTGAATAATCTTTTTCGCGTGTGGGTTGCCTGCTTTAGATTTTTCTTCGACATCGTAGAAATTGTCGAACATCAGCAGCGTGTGGGACAGCGCTTCAGCGGCAATCGGTGCCAGCTTTTCATCGTCAAGCGCGTCAATCAGCGCATGGATGTTATAGCCGCCCTGCATGGTGCCCAGCAGTTTGATTGCCAGTTCAGGAGTAACCAGAGGAGAAGTTGTTTCGCCTTTCGCGACAGCAGCCAGGAAACCCGCTTTGACATACGCCGCTTCGTCAACGCCCGGCGGCACTCGATTGATTAACAGATCGGACAGAAATTCTTCTTCACCCGCTGGAGGGGCTTTTAGCAGTTCAACCAGCGCGGCCATTTGGGAAGCATCTAACGGTTTTGGAACAATCCCCTGGGCAGCACGCTCGGCAACGTGCTTACGGTATTCTTCTAGCACGACGTTCTCCTCGCTCTCATTGTATTTAGCATCCCGGGCTACCTGAGTTCACCGCAAAGTGAAAACCATCCATGTGTAGGGTAAGGTGCCCGGTTCCGCGAGGGCCAGCATAGCAGGATTTCGGTTGCGTGTTAATCCGTTTACAAAAAAGCAACATCAATAGCCTGACAGTTTTTATGGGCAAAAAAGCCTTTTTCCAGCGTTTTTAGCTGCTTTTTTAACATGACCATATTGGATGTTCTTCACTTGCGACTAAAAAACCGCATTCCTGCCGCACAGCAATCTCCCGCTACTACCTGTGGAAATAAATGCAGCTTATTTTAAACAGCGGTTCGATGACTTATGGAGAGGGGCACACAGGGGATATTTTTTGCGGGGAGAAAAACAAAAAAAGCCGCACTTGGCGGCTTTTTTATGACTAACACATCACTGCTCAGGCTAATGCCCTCATCGCTGTCGTCGGTGTTAGCGAGATTATCGCAAATTACAGAGCGATAACGTTTACAGCTGATGGACCTTTAGCGCCGTTCTCGATAGAGAACTCAACTTTCTGGCCTTCATCTAAGGTTTTGAAATCGCTGCTCTGGATAGCAGAGAAATGTACGAATACATCTTTGCTGCCGTCTGCTGGAGTGATGAAACCGAAGCCTTTATCAGCGTTAAACCATTTTACTAAACCAGTCATTTTGTTAGACATAGATATTTCCTTTCAATTTTTGAGCCACTTAACATGGCGAACATGGCCTGTTCATCAGATTTAAACTTATGGGCACTTAGGAGGAGGCTCTCGATGAAGGGATATCTTTGATAACACTTGTACTGAGGACTGCTTTACTAAAACTGCTTTCATAAGGTCTGTATTCCAAACCGATGAGGCATAGTAGACCGGATAAGACTCAACAAGCAAGGATTCATTTCACTTATATTTTTTGAACTTTATGGTTCACGTCTGGTCAGCGGGTTGTACTGAAGGATAAGTGCTCATGTGGGTGAGCTCATGAAAATGTCACCAGGCTTAAATGATAAAAGCCCTGACAGAGATTGCCAGGGCTTTTAAGGTACTGCTAACTCAAACTTTAACATTAATGAACTTAACGAGTAATGACTTCTATTAGTACTTCGTCAAATGTACGTGTTTATTACGGATAGTATAAGTGACTAAGATTCTAGCTTACCTCCATAAATGACAGTTAACATCATCATGCCTGTCGAAAGACATGGCCGGTTAAACAAGTACACACCCAACGCGACGTAGACTCTTTGATACGTGGCTTGACTTCCATTGTGACTTAATAACACACATCACAACATTCGGACTCGCTTATATCGGTAAAACATAGCCTTATGTCATCGCGCTTACGTTCCCACCCTGCGATTTCGCAACTGACTGCGTGGCCTTAAGCATCATCGAAGCGAGTGGATAACAATAACTAAACTCACAACGACTCTCCCATACAAAAATACTTCGTGACCTTCATCGCAAAATAAACATTAAACTTTATCTGACACAACCCGGTAATATTCCCGTGCTGTGAGTTCTAATCTACTGCTTTAAAAACAAGAGTCAATACTGTTTTTAATGCCATGTGATTATTATCAGTGTTTATCACCTCAATTGTCAGGCAGGGAGAAAATCTGGTGATATAAACGCCAGCTGTCCGCCAAACCGGGTAGAAATCATTATAAATGGGCAAAAAAACAAGGTAAAAATCAATATCCATGCCAAGAAAGCCATTACTCGAAAATAATTTAGGCTACGTTCAACTTTTTCCTGCATTTATTTTTAACATGCACATGCTTCAGTCAACGCGTGGCCCTTCAGGATTGCCAAACAGCAAACGCTGCGCCCACGGGTGACATTATCGACATGATAATGCTTAGCGGGGTAAATCGCTTTCCACCAGCGTAAGCTCCTGTGCCGTATAGCGTTCACCGATAATATTCTCCGCCGCAAACAAACGATCGAGCAGTGCCAGGTCATCCTCTGCCAGACGGATATCGACGGCACGGCAGTTATCTTCCAGATGGGGAATTTTGCTGGCACCTGGAACAGGCACAATGTTCTCACCTTTCGCCAGTACCCAGGCCAGCGCCATCTGCGCCGCGCTACAGCTATAGCCGTAAGCCACGTCTTTTAGCTGCTCGACTAACAAAAGATTGTGGGCCAGCGCCTCTTTCTGGAAACGCGGCAGATAATGACGGAAATCATCGGCTGCCAACACGGGAAGCTTTCCTGAAAGGAAACCTCGGCCCAATGGACTGTAAGGGACAAAACCGATGCCAAGTTGACGACAGGTTGAGAGCAAGCAGTGTTCAGGCTCACGTGACCACAACGAATACTCACTCTGCACGGCGGTAATGGGATGCACCGCATGTGCACGCTGTAATGTTTCGCTGGAAATTTCTGACAAACCCAGGTGCAGAACTTTCCCCTCACGTACCAGGTCGGCCATTGTTCCCACCACGTCCTCCACTGCTACGCTCGGGTCGAGGCGGTGTTGATAGTAGAGGTCAATCACTTCTACCCCCAGACGCTGTAAGGATGCCTCTACCGAGGCACGAATATTTTCAGGCTGGCTGTTCACGCCTTTAATACGTTCCCAGCCTTCCCCCTCATTCGTGATATGAAAACCAAATTTGGTAGCGACCTTTACTTTACCCGCGTGGCCTTTCAGTGCTTTTCCAATCAGAGACTCGTTGGTGAACGGCCCGTAAACTTCCGCAGTATCAAGGAAATCTATGCCCAGATCGAAGGCGCGATGCAGCGTTTTGATCATCTGCTGTTCATCGCCCGGCTGCCCGTAGGCAAAACTCATTCCCATGCATCCCAGACCGAGAGCGGAAACGTGAAAATGTTCACTGCCTAATGTTCTTTGTTTCATCATTTTTATCCCGTTGATTAGCGACAATGTCGTTATACTTTCCCCGGTTAAAATCAACAATTGACGCTAATTAAGCGCTTTAATGAAAAATAATCATCAATATGAAAAATCGCACTACGCTACAGGAATTAGAGATTTTCGCTGCCATCGCCCGCCATCTCAATTTCCGCAAGGCGGCGGAGGAGCGTAATGTCACACCTTCGACGTTGAGTCATACCCTCACAAATCTGGAGCAGCGTATCGGTTTGCGGCTCCTGAACCGCACCACGCGCAGCGTATCGTTAACTGAGGCGGGTCGTGCTTTTCTGTCGCGTATTGAACCGGCACTGGTCGATTTGTCCAGTGCGGTGGATGAGTTGAACACCTGGCGTGCCGATCCACGAGGCACACTGCGTCTCAATATGCCGCGCAATGCGGAAGCCCTTGCTCTGCACCCTGTATTGCTGCCGTTCCGCCAGCAGTACCCCGACATTGCCCTGGAGATAGCCACCAGCGATGGCTTTGTGAACATTGTGGAAGAGGGTTTTGATGCCGGTGTACGTTTTGGCAACGTCATTCCGCAGGATATGGTGGCGATCCCCTTCGGCATGCCCGTCACTGGCGCAGTGATTGCCAGCCCGGCGTTTGTTGCCCATCACGGTGCGCCGCAGCATCCGGATGAACTGCCAGACTATCCCTGTATCCAGCGGCGTTTTCCCAGCGGAATGCAATATAAATGGGAGTTCCAGGTGCAGAGCAAATTGAAGGAGATTGCGGTCAACGGCAATCTGACACTGGATAACGATCAGATGATGATTAAGGCCGCACAAGCCGGGGCCGGCATCGCCTTTGTGCTGCGCAACCTGAGTGAAAGCGCGCTGGCAAGCGGGGAACTGGTGGAGCTGCTGACTGACTATGTGGCGCCAGCTGAAAGTTTCTGGCTCTATTACCCCAGCCGTAAATACCACTCCGCCGCGATGCGCTGCTTTATTGAGTGGGTACAACAGGCCAATCGCGGCGTGATACACTCAAATTCCTTGCTGAATCACGCTGAGCCACGATGAATAGCGAACAACCGAATACGCAACTGGTCCGCTGCGACCGCCCCATCCCACACGTTGCGCGCCTGACGCTCCACCGCCCCGCCGCGCGTAATGCCTATAATGCCGTCATGATCAGCGAGCTGGAACAGTGCCTGAACTGGTGCGAACAGCAGGCCGATATCCGCACCGTTATCCTTACTGGCAGCGGAACCGTGTTTTGCGGTGGGGCCGATCTACAGGAGGCCTTTACCGACGGTGGCAAAGGCCTGATCAATTCGCACGGTGGGTTTAACCCGTTGCAACATCTGCCACGGCGCAAAATCTGGATAGCGGCACTGAATGGTCATGCCTTTGGTGGTGGACTGGAACTGGCGCTGGAATGTGATTTTATTATTGCCGCTGAGCAGGTGAAAATTGCGCTACCCGAAGTGAAGCATGGCCTGCTGCCGCTTGGCGGGGCCATCGGCCAACTGGCAACACGGCTGCCTGCGAGCGTTGCACGAGAGATGCTGCTTATTGGTGAGCCCATGGACGCTCAGCGTGCGCTGGCGCTGGGCCTGTTTTACCAGGTGACCACAGCGGAAGACCTTTTGGAAAATACACTGACGCTGGCTGCCAGCCTTAACCGCAACGCACCGCTGGCCGTTCAAGCCTGTAACGCCCTGCTGAAAGCAGCCCACGCCCAGGATCTTTGTCAAATCAGCGCTGCAGAATTGCAGCAGCTCCAGGCGAGCCTGGATTATCAGGAAAGTCTGCTCGCCTTCAGCGAAAAGCGCGCTCCGCAGTGGCGCGGAAAATAGGTTTAAAGCCGCACGGCTTTAAATAACGCACTTAATCCCAGCCCTCCGGCGATGCCCAACATCGCCAGACCAAAGCCGCCACTGTGCGGCTGGCCCAGAAGCTGGCTGAACAGACGCGTTACCATTATCGCACCTGATGCGCCATAAGGATGCCCCAGAGCAATAGCGCCGCCCTGGCGGTTAATCCGCATCTCATCAATATGCAAAGCATCAACAGACCCCAGAACCTGGGCAGCAAAAGCTTCGTTAAACTCAATGACGTTGACCTGATCCAGCGTCAGACACGGCTGACGTGCCAGCAGTTTCTGCGTGGCGGGCACCGGCCCGAGGCCCAGCAGATTAGGATCGACGCCTGCGCTACAGGCATCCGCAAACAGCAGTCCTTCGGTAAAACCACTGGCACGTGCCCTGCGGCGGCTCATCACCAGAAGCAACGATGCGCCATCATTCAGCGGGCAACAGTTGCCCGCCGTTACTGTTCCGTCAGCGGCAAACACCGGCGACAATGCCGAGAGCTTAGCCAGCGAGGTGTCGGCACGCGGACACTCATCGTTCTCCACCAGACGCCCCCTGACGCTAACCGGGACAATCTCTTGCCGAAATGCCCCCTGCTGCTGTGCCGCCAGCGCACGCTGATGGCTGCGCAGGGCAAACTGATCCTGACGCTCCCGGCTGATGCCACACTGGCGCGCCACATTCTCGGCCGCCATGCCCATCTCCGGGTCACCGATATCATCCGGTGAAAACTGCGCGCGTCCGAAGAAACGCGGCATCTGTTTCAGCGATGCGGGTTTTTCCACGCGCCACGGTGCAGTACTGACACTTTCAACGCCGCCCGCCAGATAACACTCCCCTGCTCTGGCCTGCACCAGACGGCAGGCATTAATCACCGCTTCCAGCCCGGAACCACACTGGCGATCCACCGTGACGGCAGGAACAGAGAGCGGCAAGCCCGCCGTCAGCGCTGCCAGCCGGGCAATATTGCCGCCGCCGCCCGTCGCATTACCGATAATCACTTCATCAATCGCGGTAAACCCCGCTGGCAGGGTCGCCATGATGTGCTCAAACAGCGGTGTCAGCAGCGCGGCCATCGGCACACCGTCAAAGATGCCATAAGCTCTGCCAACCGGAGTACGTCGTGCAGCGACGATCACCGGCTGCCAGTCATCCTCTGGCTGGTAATTCAGTAAGCTCTTTGCTGCTGCCATGTTGTGCGATCCTTTTTTCCAGCTCGGTGCGTTTTATTTTACCGCTCGGCGTCAGTGGCCAGTGTGTAATATGATAAAACTGGCGCGGAATTTTATATTTCGCCAGCAGTGAGCGACAACGTTGTGATAACTGTGTCAGTTCTTCTGGTGCGCCCTCAACAATAGCGACCATTTTCTTACCCAGATAATCATCATCAACCGCAATCACTACGGCTTCAATAATTCCCGGCAATGATTTAATCGCTGACTCTATTTCAGAGAGATAAATATTATTGCCACCGCTGAGGATCATATTTCCCCGACGGCCAATGACATGCAGGCGATCATCATCATCGAGATAACCGATATCAGCCACCGTCGCCGTTGACTGATCTTTTACAAAGGCGCTGCCGTCATCGCCCCACAAATAACGGTCGATAATTTGTTCGCTGGTAATATAAATGGTGCCCGGCTGGTTCGCGGGAAGAACCTCTCCCTGATCATTACGGATGCTAATCTCCACGCCGGGAAACGCCTGGCCGACCGTTGCCAGCGATGCGCTGATATCGGCATCCTCCAGGGTGGAAACGGCAATAAAGCCCAGCTCTGAGGCACCGTAATATTCCTGCATTCGCGCGACGGGAAACAGTGTCCGCGCCTGACGGTAGTGATTTAGCTCCAGCTTGGCACCCGCGCTTAACAGACGCTGGAGGCTGGGATATGCGCTGCCTTCTGCCACACGAGCAAACCCGGCGATCATCGTGGGGACGACCACCAGCCGTTCGATCTGTCGCTGCGCAATCAACGCCAGCGCCGCCGCAGGCTGCCACTGCCCGGGGCTGTAGAAGGTTCCTCCGGCGTACAGCGTTTCATTCAGGCAGTAAAGGCCAATACCGTGAGAAAGGGGACCGGGAAACAGCGTTGAGGGGGCATGTTTTAACCCAAAGAGCGCTTCACCGTTTTCAAAGCTACAGCGCCAGGATCGTCGCGATCGGATAAAGGCTTTCGGCAGACTGGTGGTGCCGGAGGTAAAGTTGATCAGAAACGGCGTTTCAGCCTGCATCCCGGCGGTAAATTCGGGATCGTCTGGCAGAACACGTGGCGCGGGTTCGCTATCGACGGCCAGCCAGCGGATCGCCAGCTGCTCGGCCTGTGCGATCAGCGCCCGATCCTCTGCTTTCAGCAGCAACAGATCCGGCGCCAGCCGTTGCAGCATATCGTGGCGTTGTTCAACGGGCACCTGAGGATCGATAATCGCCGCCGTAAAAGGCTGCGCAGTGGCCGCCAGCCAGGCAACGGGGAAGGTAATATCGTTACCGATGGCTATTGCTACAGTGCGGTTTTCACTAGTGGAAGGCATCCGGCACAGCTGCTGGTACAGCACCTGCGCACGCTGCCACAGCTGCTGCCAGCTCAGCGTGTAACCTTCAATATCAACGGCGGTCAGGTCGGGATGGTTTTCTGCATGCTGCTTAACTCTGTCGTGAACCGGCATGACGATCAGGCCCCGACAAACGGAAAGTGCCGGGTGAGCGCCTGACGGGCTTCATCCGGGATCGGGCACGGCTTATTATCCGTCAGACTTACACAGACCCAGATGAATTTGCCTTCGGCGCACAGCGTGGTTTTATCATCGAGCATTAAACGGATGGTGAAAATTAAACTGCTGTTACCGATTTTCTCAATCAACACCTGAGGTAACACCACATCATCCACTGACAGCGGATGAGAGAAAGTGGCTTCGCATTTTTTCACGTGGTAGGCCACACCCGCAGTGTGTGGTCGAAATAAAGGCAGAATATCAGCGCGGCGAAACGCATTAACCACAGCATCTTCACAATAGTCTAAATAAACAGAATTATGCACGTGACCGTTTAAATCTATATCGCGCATTGATACGCGAAATGTTTCGCTATTATACTGTTCCTGCATAAAAAACATTAACCTGTCAACCGGACAACACTGAAGAAAATATACCATGAAAGAGACTTTATTCACCAGAGCAGTCGTCCGGGAGTTCGGCAAAATCGGTGAGGTGATGCAGCTTGAACAGAGTCCACTCACAGAGTTAACCGCAGGCCAGGTGCGGGTGAAAATGGCCTTCGCCACCATCAACCCCTCTGATATTATTACTATTTCTGGTGCCTATCGTTCACGTATCGCCCTGCCCTTTGTGCCGGGCTTCGAGGGAATGGGCAGAATAAGCCAGAGTAATGAGGCCGGGTTGCCTGTTGGCCAGCGTGTGTTACCCGTTGGCAGCATGGGAGCCTGGCAGCATTATAAGGACTGCGATCCGCAGTGGTGTTTTACGCTGCCAGACTTCGTGACTGACCAGCAGGCGGCGACCAGCTACGTCAATCCAATGACCGCGCTGCTGATGCTGACCGAGGAAATGCATTTCACCCCGGGGATGCGCATTATCATCAATGCAGCAAACTCGGCCATCGGTAAAATGCTGATCCGCATTGCCAATCATCTGGGGCTGAAGCCGATTGCAATTGTGCGTAAAGCAGAGAACCTCGACATCTTCGGCGGGTATGCCACAGAGCAGGTGCTGAACAGCAGCGCACAAGATTATCCGCAGGCGCTGGCCGCGTTAGCACAACGCGGCGGCGTAGCGACTATTTTCGACTGCATCGGTGGTGAAGAGTCTCTGGCGCTGGCCCAGGCACTGACGCCGGGTGGGCAGTTTATTCACTATGGCCTGCTGTCTGGTCAGCCGATCCCGGCGACCTTCTGGCGCAGCCGCCCGGATATTCGCTTCTCTAATTTCCATCTGCGTCTGTGGGTGCACGGCCATGAGAAGACGCGGGTTCAACGCAAAATCAATGAGGTGATGGCGCTGATCCGCGACGGCGTGATTGCCACCGAGATTGTCGCCGAATATGAGCTGGAGGAGATCGACCAGGCGGTCAAAGCCGTGCAGTCAGGGGAGTTGAAAGGGAAGATTTTATTGCGGATGTAACCATTATTCCGGGAAAAAAACCGGGCGAGGCTTGCCTCGCCCCTACGCAGATCCCCGTAGGGGGCGGGCATGCCCGCCCCGTTTACAACGTCAGATAAGCCCCCACGCAGATCCCCGTAGGGGTCGGGCATGCCCGACCCGTTTACAACGTCAGATAAGCCCCCACGCAGATTCCCGTAAGGGGTCGGGCATTGTAGGACCGGGTACATAGGTAACAGATCAGACCGGGCACACAGGTAACACTTTTATGCCGGGTCGACCCTGATAAT
>NZ_VRKO01000011.1 GCF_012271765.1 Erwinia rhapontici
CCCCCAGCGCGGCCCCCACCACCAGCGCCATCAGCGCCATCGGCAGGCGAAACTCACGCACAATAGCATCGGTCATGGCCGCACGTTCACCGATGCCGGTCAGTGAACGAATCACTTCAGAGGGCGCCAGCATCGACGGGCCGGTAGCAATATCCAGCACAAGACAGAGAGCGGTCAGCAGCAGGAAGAGGAATACGTAGCGCCAGCGTTTGCCTTCACGCGCGCGATGCGCAGCAATGGCTGCACGGTTGTCGGTGGGAGTGTTCATTCAGCGGTCCTGTGTCACAACAAGGGGCGGCCCAGAAGCGGCCGCCCTTGCGGGATATCTTCAACTTACTCTTTTACACTCACCACAAACGTCCCTTCCGGGGTAACCGGCAGGTATTTTTTGTAGAAGTTCAGATAGTTAGCCAGCGGGTCGATATCCTTAAACAGCTCAGGATAAAGCTGCTTCGCCATATACTGCACCATCGCGAAGTCAGACAGCGTGCGCGATGCGCCCTGATAAACGCCAAAGACTTTGCCATTTTTCACCGCCGGTAACTCGTTCCAGCCACGACGTTGTTCAAAGCCTTTCAGCTTCGTGCGCGCTTCAGCAAGATCCACGCCCTGGCCCATCGGCAGCGCATGCGGATTTTTGTTGTTCTCACGGCCGGAGATAAAGATCGCATCCGGTTTTGAAGCCAGCACCTGCTCAGGGTTCAACGGGCCCCACCACTCCACGAACGGCGTGGCGATATTATTGCCGCCAGCGGCGGTTGCCATTGAGCCCCACATATTTTTGCCGTAGGTAAAGGAGTACTCTTCCGGGCCTTTATTGCCGAACTCAACATACACTTTTGGCTGAGGTTTACCCGCCGCAGCAATACGATCCGCCACCTGCTTCAATGCACCGGCATACAGTGCCGCCATTTCACTGGCGCGCGCATCCTGCCCGGTCAGCGTGCCCAGCACGCGGGTGGAGGCCACATGGCGCTCAACGGTCTGCGCGTTGTAGTCGACGACCACAATCGGGATACCCTGTTTTTCAATGCGCTGAACATCCTGGCCCAGAGCCTGGAACTGCCAGTCGGCAAGAATGACCAGATCCGGGTTCAGACTCAGCACTTTTTCTACCGAGAAGCTCTGTGCTTCCACTTCACCCACATCCGGGATGTTTTTCAGCGATGGACGATGCGCGACGTGCATATTCCAGTTCGCTGGCACCCAGCCTTCCCAGGCTTCACGGGAAATCCCTACGACAGAGTCATAGGCTTTTTCGCCCCCCACGGACATGTAGTCTTCAAAGTAAAAGCCCAGCACGACGCGCTTAGCGGGCAGGTCAACTTTCACTTCACGGCCAATGACATCGGTCAGGGTCTGGACTTTTGCCGATACGGAGGTGGTCACCGCAAGTACAGCAAACGATAACGCGCAAGCCAGCGCGCGCGGGTTAAACAGAGAGGTATTCATGGATGCAGGTTCCTGGTAAGAAACTAAAGGCAAATAAAAATGATTATCAGTTAGATTTGACACGGTTTTTTACACAATTAAACGATTTCCTGCAACTCATTTAACCGCTACATTATTTCTCTACGGAACGGATAACCTCAGAAAGACCTCAATGATGAAATTTTCCATTAAACAGATCGCCGCCCAGGCAGGCGTCAGTAAAGCCACGGTAGACCGCGCCCTGCACAATCGCGGTGCCGTTCATGCCCAAACCGAACGAAGGATCTCGCAGGCAATCCGCGATCTGGAGCAGCAGCAGCGCATGAATCTGGCCAGCGGCAGAACCCTTACCATTGATGTCATCATGCATACTCCCGCCCGCTTCAGCCAGCTGGTCACCGATGCGCTGCTGGCCGAGCTGGGCAGCTTTGCCCCCTTTCGTCTCACCCTGCGACTGCATCTTTTCGAGGAGATCAGCGCGCAGAAGATCCGCCAGCTGATGCTACGCTGCGCCAGCGACAGTTACGGCATCATCCTGAAAGCGGAAAGCAGCCGGGACCTGACGCAGGTGATTGAAGAGCTGCTTAAACAGCGCGTGCCGGTGGTCACACTGGTGACCGACCTGCCGGACAGCCAGCGTATTCGCTATGTGGGCATGGACAATTCGTCTGCGGGTAAAACCGCCGCCTGGTTGATGTCCCGCCTGCTGGGGCAGCATCAGCCGGACGTGGCGGTGGTCACGGGCAGTGCGCATTTTCTGGGTGAGGAAGAGCGCGCAGACGGGTTCTGTGCCGCGATGTCGACGATGGCACCGGGGCTGAAAGTACGCCGGATCAGTGAAGGGTATGGCATTGATTCCCCGACCTACAGCGCCCTGTCACAGCAGTTGGAACAGCATCCATCGCTGGGCGCTGTCTACTGCGCAGGCGGAGGCAACACCGCGATCCTGCGCGCCTTTGCTGATGCGGGGCGCGCGATTGAGGTGTTTATTGGCCATGATCTCGACAGTGAAAACCGTCAGCTACTCAGTGACGGTAAGCTGGATGCGATTATCCAGCATGAATTACAGCAGGACGCCCGACGCATTTTTCACAGTATTCTGGCGTTTCACGGTTTTATTTCGCCTCCCGAAGAACAGACGCCATTTTCTAAAGTCAGCGTTATCACGCCTTACAACATGTAAGGCAGTGAAATCGACTGCAAATAACGTAAAAAACCAGCGTAAAGAATTGCAAATTAACCAGCATAACCCTCAATGATCGGGTAAAAGAGGAGCAACATTAACCACCGAGGACAATTTTCTTTCCGCATCGACGAGAAGCAACAACGCGGATAAGTTGTAAATATTATGGATAATATGTGCAAGGCCTGGCAAAACCGCTCTTCCCTTTTTTCTTCCGCTTATTCCCTTTCCGGTGAACAACACTGGCGTAACGCGCTTTAGTCCCCTTTCCTAAAACATATCCCCTGCTGTTTCAGGCAGCCTGACTTCTTTTCGGGCTGGCGTGTAGTTGTGTTTGTTGATGGAAAAAATCATGTTTTACTGGATGTTACTGGCACTGGCGATCGCTCTTGAGATCACCGGGACGCTGTTTATGAAGTGGTCGAGCGTCAGCGATAATCAGCTGGGATATTTCCTCATGCTGATCATGATTGCCCTCTCTTATATTGCCCTTTCCGTTTCGATTAAAAAAATTGCGCTCGGCGTTGCCTATGCCATGTGGGAAGGGATCGGTATTTTATTTATTACGCTGTTCAGCGTGCTGTTATTCGATGAGTCGATCTCGCCCGCCAAAATGCTCGGTCTGGCGACGCTGGTCGCGGGTATTGCCCTGATTAAATCAGGTACCACCAGCAGGAGGCAGCATGCAAGCGTTTGAATGGGTACACGCCGTCTGGCTGTGCGCAGCGACCCTGCTGGAAATCGCTGCCAATATCTTCCTTAAACTGTCGAATGGTTTTAAGCATAAAGTCTGGGGCGTGCTGTCACTGCTGGCCGTACTGGCGGCCTTTAGTGCGCTGTCGCAGGCAGTAAAAGGCATTGAGCTGTCTGTCGCTTACGCATTATGGGGTGGATTCGGGCTGGTCGCGACCATTGCAGCAGGCTGGGTAATGTTCGGGCAGCGCCTCAATTACAAAGGCTGGATTGGGGTGGCACTGCTACTGATGGGCATGGTGCTGATCAAGCTGGCCTGATCTCTATCTGCCATACCGCTCACAAATTCTGTTCTGCAAAACGCAATCTGGTTGCCTTTAACCGCGACAAAATATAGAAGTGATCCCAGGCGTGTCACTGGTATCCACCAGGCAAGACCTGAAGCTCTCTCTCACCGGAGGGCTTCAGGTCTTTTTTTTTGCGCAAAAGAGGGTCGTCAGATGAACCACATGGAAACGGCAAAGCAAATTATTACCCTGGTGGGTGGCATCAATAACATTGACCACATTGAGCACTGCTCAACCCGCCTGCGGCTGACGCTCAATGACAACGGGCTGGTCCAGCAGAGCGCGCTGGAAAAAGTGCCCGGCATCCTCGGCGTGCGCGTCAATGTGCAGTGCCAGGTGATCATTGGCAAAGAGGTGATCGGCATTTATGAGGCCGTGCGAGACATGGCCGCCGGGCGCGAGCCGGGTACGAAAACCGCGTCTGCACGCGTCAGCCCCGGAGCCTGGTTTATCGACTTTGTAATCAGCATTTTCCAGCCGCTGATCCCGGCGATTGCCGGTGGCGGGGTACTGAAATCCCTGCTGCTTTTGCTGGATCTGATGGGCTGGCTCAGCCGCAGCAGCTCCACCTGGAAAGTGCTGGATAACATCGGTTCCGCCCCGCTCTACTTCCTGCCGATCCTGGTGGCGATCACCACCGCCACCAAGCTGAAGGTGAATATTCTGGTGGCTGTCTCCGCGGTGTCGGTGATGGTGCTGCCCGCGATGGCCAAACAGCTGGCAGAGGGCGCGCAGTTTCTCTCCCTCGACCTGCAAAATGTCGCTTATGCCTCGCAGGTGTTTCCCGCCATTCTGTGCGTCCTGCTCTATGCGCAAACCGAGAAGCTGTTTAACCGCTACTCTCCCTCTGCCGTACGGGTGTTTCTCTCACCGATGCTGTCGCTGATGGTCACCGTGCCGGTAACGCTGCTGTTCCTCGGCCCGCTGGGCTATGAGTTGGGCGCAGGCATGGCCACAGTGATCTTCTGGCTGTTCAGCAAACTGGGTTTTGTGGCTACCGCGCTGCTGGCAGGCGTGCTGCCCTTTATGGTGGCATCCGGGATGCACAAACCGATGATCCCTTACGTCGTGGCCTCCATGTCACAGTTTGGCCGGGAGATGCTCTACCTGCCCGCTTCGCTGGCGCATAACATAGCGGAAGCCGCGACCTGCTTCGCCATCTACTTCAAAAGCCGGGACAAAATTAAAAAATCCACCGCGCTGTCGGCGGCCATTTCCGCCCTGTGCGGCATTACGGAACCGGCGCTGTATGGCATCACGCTACTGAACAAAAAGGCGCTGTATGCGGTGATCGTTGGCAGCGTGATCGGCGGTGGCTTTATTGGCTGGATGGCGGTAGAAGCCTTTGCGCTGGTGGGGCCGGGGCTGGCGAGTATCTCGATGTTTGTCTCCGCCGATAACCCATACAATATCCTCTATGCCCTGCTGGGTGCCGCGCTGGCATTTGTCATCACCTTTGTTGCCACCCTGCTGTTCTGGCATGAAGAGCCGCAGCAGGCGGCCAGCCCCGTTCCCACGACCGTCAGTGACTTCGCGCTCAGCAGCCCGGCAGAGGGCACCGTTATCCCCTTAGCCCAGGTGAATGATGACGTGTTCTCCTCCGGCATGATGGGCGACGGCATTGCGGTGATCCCCACCCGCGGCGCGCTGTTTGCCCCGGCTGACGGCACCATCAGCAGCGTGTTCGAAAGTGGTCACGCGCTCAGCATGCTCACCGACAGCGGCGCAGAGCTGATTTTCCATATTGGCATCGACACCATCAAAATGGACGGTCGCGGCTTCTCTCCTAAGGTTAAAGAAAATCAGTCGGTTAAATCCGGCGATCTGTTAGTTGAGTTCGATCTTGAGGCGATTATCGCCGCCGGATTTGATCCGGTGGTTGTCATGGTGGTGACCAACAGTGAGCGTTTTCAGGTGTCAGCGAACACCTCCGCCACTGCGGTTGACCATCCCTGGAACGTGATGACTTTAAAGGAGTCGGTATGAAACAGAACACCCCGGTTTTCCCCCCAAACTTTCTGTGGGGCGCGGCCATTGCCGCTAACCAGGCCGAAGGCGCATGGAACGTGGCGGGTAAAGGCCCGTCGGTTGCCGATGCCATTGCGCACAAATCCAATCTCGACCTGACGGATTACAGCGGCCATATGGCGCTGACCGATGAGAACATCCAGGATGCACTGAACGGCACTAACGACGCCCGCTACCCGAAACGTCGCGGCATCGACTTCTATCACCGTTATAAAGAGGACCTCGCGCTGTTTGCGGAGATGGGCATTAAAGTGCTGCGCGTTTCCATTGCCTGGTCACGCATCTTCCCCGCGGGCGAAGAGGCCGAGCCCAATGAAGCGGGCCTGCAATTCTATGAAGATCTGTTCCGTGAAATGCGTAAGCACAATATCGAACCGCTGGTCACGCTGTCTCATTATGAGATGCCGCTGAAGCTGAGTGAAAAATACAACGGCTGGGTTGATCGCAAGGTGGTGGATGCCTTTGTGCACTACAGCAATGCCTGCTTTGATCGCTATAAAGATCTGGTGCGCTACTGGCTGACCTTTAACGAGATCGACAGTATTCATCGCCATCCGTTCACCACCGCCGGGATCCGCGAAGAGAAATGCGCACCCGGCCAGGCGGTGCAGGACATCTATCAGGGGCTGCATCACCAGTTTGTTGCCTCGGCGCTGGTGACGCGTGACTGTCATGCGAAAATCCCCGGCAGCCAGGTGGGTTGTATGCTGACCAAACTGACAACCTATTCCCGCACCTGCCATCCGCAGGATGTGGAAGCCACGCTGAAGAAGAACCTGGAAAATTACTTCTACACCGATGTTCAGGTCAAAGGCGAATACCCGCCGCTGATCCTGCGCGACCTGGAACGGCGCGGTATTCATCTGGAAATGCAGCCTGACGATCTGACGATCCTGCGCCAGCACACCGTCGACTTCCTGTCGTTCAGTTACTACATGTCGATCACCGAATCCACCCAGCCCGATGCCGAGCGCATTCCGGGCAATACCGTTCTGGGCGTCAAAAACCCCTACCTGCCGGCGTCAGAATGGGGATGGCAGATTGACCCGGTCGGCCTGAAAATTTCGTTGCTGGAGCTGTATGACCGCTACCAGAAACCGCTGTTTATTGTCGAGAATGGCCTGGGGGCAAAAGACGTGGTGGTCGAGGGACAGATACACGATGACTACCGCATTGACTACTTCAGATCACACTTTGAACAAATGCAGGCCGCGATTGATGAAGGTGTTGATCTGTTGGGCTTTACCAGTTGGGGAACCATTGACATTATTAGTGCCGGCACATCGCAGATGTCCAAACGTTACGGCTTTATCTACGTCGATCAGGATGATGAAGGACAAGGCAGCCTGGCGCGTCTGCGTAAAGATTCGTTTTACTGGTATCAACAGGTTATTGCCAGTAACGGCAGCGACCTGAGCTGACCGTCAAGGAACTCTCTCGATGAAAGTGAAGAAATCGCTGAATAACAGCATGCTGCTGGTCCAACGGGACCAGAGCGAGCTGATTCTGTTCGGCAAGGGGATCGGCTTTGGTGCCAAACCCGGTGCTGATGTGGATAGGGATGCCATCGAACAGGTGTTTATCCCACTGGAAGGGGTTAAAACTCAGCACTTTCTCTCACTCACCGATACGGTTCCGGCAGCGTATTTTGACCTGACCCACGACATCATTGCGCTGGCGCAAAAACAGTACGTTGAGAAACTGAACAACGTACTGTTTTTCACCCTGGCGGAGCATCTTTTCTATGCGGTTGAGCGCTGCAAAGCGGGCAATCCGCTGGCAAATAAGCTGAACTGGGAAGTGAAGCGTTATTACCCACGTGAATATCAGATCGGCGTGCAGGCGCGCGACCTCGCCAACGACCGTTTTCGGGTGGTGCTGGATGATGACGAAGCGGTACATATCGCCTTTCATCTGATTAATGCCTCCGGCGATCCGGACAGCGGGGATGCGCATCAGCAGGTTCAGTTAGTGAACCGTATTGCCGAAATCATCAGATATAAATTGAATAGAAATATCGATATTAACAGCGTGAATTACAATCGCTTTATTACCCACCTGCGTTATTTCGCCGAGCGCGTGATGGCACAAAAAATCGCAACACAGCACAGTGATGACTTTTATCACGAGATGATGAAGTTCCACCCACAGGCAATGTCGATTGCCTGTACCGTACGCGACTATATTCAGGAAAAATATCAGTACCGCTTACCTAATGATGAATTAACCTGGATGGGTATTCATATCAGCCGTTTAGCGGATACGACATCATAAGCCATCAATTCGATGTGAAAAGGCCCTCTACCCTGTAAAATCCTCACGGATAACATCATCACAGCAGGGACCGCACCATGACTCACAAAAAAGCCACGCTGACCGGGCTTATCGCCATCATTCTGTGGAGCGCCATTGTCGGGCTGATACGCGGTGTCAGTGAGGGGCTCGGCGCTGTCGGCGGAGCCGCGATGATCTACACGCTCAGCTCGCTGCTGTTGCTGCTGACGGTGGGATTCCCGAAGGTAAAAACATTTCCCCGCGCCTATCTGCTGTTGGGCAGCCTGCTGTTTGTCAGCTATGAAATCTGCCTGTCTCTCTCGCTGGGCTATGCCCGTAGCGGCACGCAGGCGATTGAAGTGGGCATGGTGAACTATCTCTGGCCCAGCCTCACCGTCCTGTTATCCGTGTTTATCGCCCGGCAAAAATGCAGCCTGCTGATCGTCCCGGGAATGGCGGTCTCCCTCGTCGGGATCGCCAAAGTGCTGGCGGGTGAGCATACGTTGTCGCTGGCGGAGATCGGCAATAACATCGCCTCAAATCCCCTCAGTTATGGGCTGGCCCTCGCGGGCGCCGTGATCTGGGCAATTTACTGCGTACTGACGCAAAAAATAGCCCGGGGAAGTAACGGCATCACACTGTTCTTTATGCTGACCGCACTGGCGTTGTGGATAAAATATTTCTCTGCACCTCAGCCAGAGATGGCCATCACGTTTCCGGTGCTGGTGAGTCTGGCACTGGCTGCGCTGGCAATGGGCCTGGGTTATGCGGCATGGAACATCGGCATCCTGCACGGTAATGTGACGTTGCTGGCCACCGCGTCCTATTTTATTCCCGTGCTTTCGGCCATGCTGGCCGCCTGGATGCTGAACGCCAGCCTGTCGGTCAACTTCTGGCAAGGCGCTGGCATGGTCAGTCTCGGCTCGCTGCTGTGCTGGTGGTCAACGCGTATCAAAACCTAACCCCCCCCCTGCTTTCACGTCAGCAACGCTAAGTGTACCGATGTCGCGAATGGCGGTCGCTTCCCCGCTACGCGGACGAAGTGACCTGATCTCATTTTTCAAGAGGGATCGGTTCAGGCAATGATTCCAGGCTCGCCAGTTTTGAAACACCTGCCGTATAAATAATAATGAACTGAATCAGAAAACCAATCAAAACAACCCAGATGCAATTATCAATACCAATATATGTTCCCAGCACACCGCCTAATGCCGCCCCAATAGGGCGCGCGCCGAAAGTCGCCATCATCACCAGGGAGGATACACGGCCTAACATATTCTCAGGTGTAATAGCTTGTCGTAAGGTCACGGAAGAAATTGTCCATATTATTGGTCCTACACCGAAGAAAAAATAGCTCAAAATCACAATCGGATAAGAGGGATAAAATAGTGTCACCGCCATCAAAACCGCGCCAAAGAGTGCGCTTGTTGGGCCCAACTTCAGCAGTGTTCCAAAAGATAAACGCCTGCTGATAAATGGCATAATCACTGCACCTGCAACCATCCCAATACCATAAACCCCCATACTGCTGCCAATTAAGTCCGTTGTAAAATTCAGCTTATTCATTGCATAAATAATATATATGGATTGCAATATAAACCATGATATGTTGAAAACAATCGATGTATACAGCATCTGCCTCAGATGTAAATTCCTGGCAACAAACAATGCCCCAACTTTCAAATCCGATAAAATATGTTTTTTCCCTTGCTTAACACGAGGAGGTTCTTTTAAATTTAATATAAGAATAAATGCGACCATCGAAAATATAACAGAAATGACAAAGGACACTGAAACTCCACTATGAGCGATTAAATAACCTGCAATAGTGGGGCCAATAGCCAGTGCAAGGCAGCGGGCTAATTCGACTCGTCCATTCGCTATGGCCATATTATGTTTGGGTACTAATGCAGGAACCAGAGAAGGCACCGCAATACTGTATACCACGGTACTCGTGGCACCAATAAAACCTAACACAGCCAAAACAGGAATAGAAAGACTTGATTTAAATATAAAAAAACAAATAAGTACTAACGACAAAGCGCGTAATACTTCAGCAGTGAGCATCGTCAGCGTTCTTGAAAGTCGATCAACCAACAATCCTGCAGGAATAGACATCAATAAAAAGGGTAGAGTTTGCGTTAACTGTAAGAAACTTATCTCGCTGACAGATGCATTCAAATAAATAGCGGCGTACATTAACGCACCCGCCAAAGCCAATTGTTCCGAAAGTTGAGCAAAAAGATTAGAAAATGAGATCTTATTAAATTCCCGCGGCAACCGCTCTTGCTTTGATGCCATCATACCTGACCGCCTTAACTGAAAATCACATCAAAAAACATCTACACTCATTGAATTTAAAAAAGTTTAATCAATTTTTATTTTCTCTAGCTTATCCATAAATTCACTTTCCTTATCTTTCCACCAGGGAGGAATCATCAGATTACTGCCTAGTGCCTGTGGGGTTTCATCAATACAAAAACCAATATCAGAAGTAGCAAACTCGATGAGAATACCGCCAGGCGATCGTACATAGATAGAATGAAAGTAATTTCTATCTTTAATTTCTGACACATCAGGAAAGCCTAATCCGACAAGGTGTTCTTTAATTTCTAACTGTTCTTTCTCTGTCTCAACAGCAAATGCAATATGGTGCACGATACCTTGTGCAAATCCCCAGGTTCCCTGAGGTAGGGATGGATCGTACAGGACATCGATGGTACGCTGCGGGCCGCCCGCGCCAATATGAAAGCGTTGATAAGCGCCATCTTCAGCGGCCAGCGTCATCTTAAGACCATCCGTGAAAAAACGTGCTTGTTCAGTGTAATCCCGCACAGAAAGTGTCACGCCAAAAATACCTCGAATAGCATGATCGTCATGGATTTCATCAGTTACCCAACCCTGGATATCATTAACCTCTGATTCCGTTAATTCAAAAACAAGTCCAGAGGGGTGTTCAAATTCAATATATTCCGCACCAAATTTATATTTTTTCGTGATGGGTTTTATTAAATGCAAGGATAAACGTTGTTCCCAAAACGCCATCGATCCGGGTGGAATAGCATAGGCAACTGCACTGATCTGGCCGCTTCCTTTTCGCCCTTTGTATCCGAGATCTTTAAAGGGTAGCGTTGTCATAATCGATCCCGCCTGAGCATCCTGACTGCCATAATACAAATGATAAACAGGGTTTTCACCATCAAACAACACGGTTTGTTTGATCATCCTTTGGCCCAGTATTTTTGTAAAAAAATCGACGTCCTCTTGCGCTCCAGAAACCCCGCTGGTTATATGATGGATTCCTGTCAGATGCCCGTTAATAGCATTCATAATTTTTCCTATGCATTTTTATCATTAAACGCCAAGATAAGATTTTTCCAGTGCTTTTTTAAAACCGGGAACCTGAGAAATAATATTATCCAGATACATAATTCTGGGGTAATGATTAAAATCAGAAATGAAACGACGAGCAAGAAACAATTGAGAAGCTAAAAACACGTCAGCAATGGTGGGTTTATCACCATAACAATAACGTCCTTTTTTTGACTCATTAACTAAAATAGCTTCCAATATTTCAAGACCGGACCGTATCCAGTGTACACACCATGCATGAATATCTTGCGGTGTTACATGATGACTGGTCATATACAACCTGACTCGGGCATTTGTTAAAGGTTGCATTTCGCTTGCTATAAACTGGCAGATAGATCTCACCCTTGCCCGATCTTCTGGAGATTCAGGAATAAGTGGATATCTGTCAGGGTACTTCTCTTCTAAGTATTCAATAATAGCGATTGATTGAGTCAAGGTAACATCACCATCAACCAGTGTTGGAACCAGTTTTTGAGGGTTTAATTCATGATACCCCCCTGTCTGATGGGCCCCCTTGGATAAATCCACTTCGATCAGTTTATAATCAAGCTTCTTATATTCCAGTGAAAGGCGAATGCGTATTGATGCTGATGACAAATGAAATGAGTAGAGTTTCATTACATATCCTTATATTTTTCAAAACACATATCCGTTGTTATTCTCACACCGCCCCCAACAATATAAACACCCTATCGACACAACACTCCAAATCTTGCTTTTGCATTCAAAAAACATGGAAATAAAAGTAATCATTGTAAAAACGCCGTGAAACTTTCATAAATGAATTGATGACATGGTGAATTTAATGAGTTCACGAGATGTGAGGTTTCTGTCAATAACACAGACACATTTTGTATACGCAGGAAGATGAGGATGAGATTGATGGTGGTACGCAATAAAATGATGTGCAGGGCAGCACTTTTTCCTGCCCTACTGTGTTAGCGGTAATACATCGCAATACGCTGGCCATTGACCTGCTCAACGGTCACGGGCAGATCGAAGATCTGCTCAATCACCTCTGGCACCATCACCTGCTCAGGCGTACCGCGGAATACCACCTGTCCGTCCTTCATCGCCAGGATGAAGTCGGAGTACGCCGAGGCAAAGTTAATGTCGTGGATCACCAGCACGATGGATTTCTCTAACTGATCGGCGGCGCGTCGTAGCTGCTTCATCATCGCCACGCTGTGCTTCATATCCAGATTGTTCAGCGGCTCGTCCAGCAGGACATATTGCGTGTCCTGGCACAGCACCATCGCCACAAAGGCGCGCTGGCGCTGACCGCCGGATAACTCATCCAGATAGCGATGACGCAACGGCAGCAAATCAAGAAACGCCAGCGACTGCTCAATATGCTGGCGATCATTTTCATTAAGCCGCCCCTTGCTGTAGGGATAACGCCCAAAGCTCACCAGATCCCACACCGTCAGACGGCTGGTAAAATGGTTCTCCTGGCGCAGCACTGACAGTACCTTTGCCAGTTTTTCACTGTTGGCATCGCTGACGTCCAGCGCGTCCACCGTCACCACGCCGCTGTCCGCTTTCAGCAGGCGGCTGATCACCGACAGTAACGTTGACTTGCCGGCACCGTTTGGCCCGATAATAGAGGTAATGCCTGACGATGGCAGGGTTTCGCAGATGTTCTGTAACACCGGCTGAGTATCGTACTGTTTGCTGACCTGCTTAATGTCGATCACTTGGCGCCCTTTCTCAGCAGTAAATAGATGAACAATGCCCCACCGCTAAACTCAATCACCACCGACAGCGTCCCGGCCATATCCAGCAGCCGTTCCAAAATCAACTGCCCGCCCACCAGCGTGATGATGCCAATCAGCACACAGCCGGGCAGCAGATACGCATGTCGCCAGCTTCCCATCAGCGGATAGGCCAGATTGACGATCAGCAGGCCGAGGAACATCATCGGCCCCACCAGCGCGGTCGAGACCGCCACCAGCAGCGAGATCAGCAGCAGTAAACCGGTGACATGACGTTGCCAGGCAATACCAAGCGCAATAGCGCTATCCGGCCCCAGCGCCATCACATCCAGACGGTGACGCAATCGCCAGACCAGCGTGGCAACCACGGCAATCACCCCGGCTGAAATCAGCAGCACATCGCTGTCGGCACGGGTAAACGTGGCGAAGATGCGGCTTTGCAACACCGCGAACTCACCCGGTTCCATCAGGCGCTGCATCAGGCCCGAGATACTGCGGAACAGCGTGCCGCACACCAGGCCTATCAGCAGCACCCGGTGCAGATCCAGCCCGGCGCCCCCTAACAGCCAGCGATACAGCAACGTGGCAAACATCACCAGCAGTGCGCTTTCGGCGATGAAGCGCCCTACGCTGCCCAGCATATTCAGCCCGCCGACATCCAGCGCGAAGATCAGCAGCGTCTGCATCAACACAAACAGCGACTCCAGCCCCATCACCGACGGCGTCAGAATGCGGTTACGGGTCAGGGTCTGAAACAGCAACGTACTGATGCCGGAGGCGAAACCGACCAGCACCATCGTGGCGAGGATCTGCCCGCGATGCCGCAGGATATAAGCGATATTGCCGTGCAGACCGAGGGTCATGAAAATCCCCATCAGCACCAGCAGCAGCGTCGTCAGCAGCAACAGGCGTTTGCCGGGTGACAAAGCATCAGTGCGCATGGCGTTTCGACCTCACAATCAGCACGAGGAAGATCATCGCGCCCAGCACGCCAAGCAGCGCACTGACCGGAATTTCAAACGGGTGGATGATCAGACGGCCGAGAATATCGCAGCCGATCACCAGCATCGCGCCCACCAGTGCCACCCAGGGCACGGTGCGCCGCAGGTTGTCACCCAGCGCCAGGCTGACAATATTAGGCACAATCAACCCCAGGAATGGCAGCACGCCGACCACCACTACCACCACGCCACTGATCATGGCGATCATTGCCATCCCCATCAGCATCACGCGGCGATAGTGCAGCCCGACATTGACCGAAAAATCACGCCCCATGCCCGCCACCGTAAAGCGGTCAGCCATCACCGCTGCCAGCAGTGTGATCGCGCCCACCGCCCACAGCAGTTCATAGCGTCCCTGCATCACGCTGGAAAAGTCGCCTGATTCCCAACCGCCCAGCGACTGGAGCAGATCAAACTTCATCGCAAGGAAGGTGGTGACTGAACTGAAAACCGCGCCCAGCATAATGCCGGCCAGTGGAACCATCAGGGAGGATTTCATACGGATACGCTGGATCATCAGCATAAACAACGCGGTGCCTGCGAGGGCAAACAGTGTGGCAACGCCCATTTTCAGCATGATCGGCGCGGCAGGGCTGATGATCATCACCAGCAGCAGTCCCAGACTGGCAGACTGCGTGGTGCCGACCACCGAAGGCTCAACAAAGCGGTTTTGCGTCAGCATCTGCATCATCAGCCCTGCCACGCTCATCGCGCTCCCCGCCAGCAGTAACGCGGCGGTACGGGGAAAACGGCTGATCAGCAGGATCTCCCGCATTTCAGGATCTGACCACAGACTGAGCAGAGTGACACGGCTGACGCCGACAAACAGGCTGCAAACAATCAGGCCCAGCAGTAATGCCAGGCCTGCAATAAAGGCTACGGATTTCATTTACGGCTGGGTTTTCGTTTTATCCAGCACCTGCTTCACCTGAGTCATCAGATTGCTGTAGCTCTGAATGCCGCCTGCAATATAAAGCGAACCGGAATCGAGATAGACCACCTGCTGTTTTTTCCAGGCATTGGTTTTACGCACCAGCGGGTTATCCAGCACCTGCTGTGCGGATACGCCCTCTTTGCGGCCAATGGCGCTGTCGCGATCCAGCACAAACAGCCAGTCAGGATTCGCTTCCATGATGAACTCAGGCGACACCGCATTACCGTGTTTGCCGGTTTCCGGGAAAGCCGTGGCCGGTTTAAATCCCAGCACATCGTAGATAAAACCAAAACGTGAACCCGGTGAGTGCGCGCTGATCTTGCCGCCGTTAATCATCAGCATCATCGCGCTACCGGCGGTGGCGGACTCTTTACGCACGTCAGCAATCTGGGCATTAAACGCCGCAATCACCTGTTGTGCCTTCTCTTCTTTACCGAAGATCGCTCCCAGTTGTTCGGTACGTTCGGTCAGGCTTTGCACGAAGTGTTTCGGGTCGAGATCCAGTGAGAGGGTCGGGGCAATTTCACTCAGCTTGCCATAGGCATCATGAGCGCGGGCACCGGCCAGAATCAGATCGGGTTTGGCATTGCTCAGGGCTTCAAAGTTGGGTTCAAACAGCGTGCCGGCATTCAGATACGCCTTGCCATTGTACTTCGCCAGATGCTGCGGATAGTGCGCGCTGGTTTGTGGCACCCCCATCGGGTTAATCCCCAGGGCATCAGCAATATCCAGCGTTGCCGGGCTGAGGATCACCACACGTTGCGGATGTTTCGGCACAGCGGTGGAACCCTGCGCGTGCACGACCGTCAGTGCGGGAGCATCTGCTGCAAAAGCCGCAGGCGCACAGGCGAGCATGGCGGAAAACAGCGATAAAACGAAGGCCTGAGGGAAGCGCATTTTCTCTCCTGAGAATCAGATAAGTAGCAAAAATGAGAACGATTCGCGTTCGATTTTGTTGCGGGATAATAACGACTGCCTGGCAGGATGGGTAGACAGAACATGGCATCCGCTGTTCACAAAACAGACAAACCTCACAATCCGTATCAAATAAGAAGATTGCGAGCCAAATGTGAAGGATGCAATCAATTGATTTATAGCGAATTAAATATAACCACTGACTTTTACTGACAAAACTGGCCAATTGTGGAGATTTTAAGGATTCGTATTTCCCACCATAGAAATGATAACAATTATCGTTATCATGCACATTCTCTTACAACACCGAACACTTTGAGATGATGCGATGAACAGGAATGGACGCTTTCGATTACACCCTCTGGCACTGCTACTGACCGCCACGCTGGCCGGGACGGCCAGTGCCGATGACGATACCGCCCCCGCCAGTGACGTGGAAGATGTGCTGCTGGTACAAAAAACAGCAGAACAGGAGTTAAAACAACAGCCTGGCGTTTCTATCATCACGGCAGAGGATATCGCGAAGAACCCGCCAGTGAACGATTTGTCCGACATCATCCGCAAAATGCCCGGCGTCAACCTGACCGGAAACAGTGCTAACGGCAGTCGGGGGAATAACCGTCAGATTGATATTCGCGGTATGGGCCCGGAAAACACCCTGATCCTGATTGACGGCGTGCCGGTCAGCTCGCGTAACTCCGTGCGTTACAGCTGGAAAGGCGAACGTGATACCCGTGGCGACAGCAACTGGGTACCAGCTGAAATGGTCGAGCGTATTGAAGTGCTGCGTGGCCCGGCCGCCGCCCGCTACGGATCCGGTGCCGCCGGTGGCGTGATCAATATTCACACCAAGCGCCCGACCAAAGACTGGCACGGTTCCCTGTCGCTGTTTACCAACCAGCCGGAAAACAGCAAAGAAGGTGACACCAAACGTGCCAACTTTAGCCTGAGCGGCCCGCTGGCGGGTGACGCGTTGACCATGCGCCTCTACGGTAACCTCAACAAAACCGACGCCGATGCCGCCGATATCAACCAGGCGCAAAACGGCGCGTATGCCGCGGGCCGTGAAGGGGTGCGTAACAAAGATATTAATGCGCTGGTTTCCTGGAAAATGACCCCCTCGCAGATCCTCGACTTCAGCTATGGCTACAGCCGCCAGGGCAATATCTACGCCGGAGATACCCAGTACAGCAATGGCAACATCAGCCCCGGTGGCCTGGTCGACTCGCTGTACGGTTCCGAGACGAATCGCCTGTACCGTCAGTCTTACGGCCTGACCCATAACGGCTTCTGGGAATGGGGCGATTCTAAGCTCGCCTTCAACTATGAAAAAACCAATAACACGCGCCTGAAAGAAGGTTCTACCGGACGCGTGGAAGGGATGATTAACAGCGACGAGTACAGCACCAGCCGACTGGAAAATTACCGTGCCAGCGCGGAAGCCAATATGCCGATGGACCGCTGGATTGAGCAGACCGTGACCCTCGGCGCTGAGTGGAATCACGAAAAGCTGGACGATAGCGCCTCCATGTCAGCCACCGATGCCAGTGGCGTGATCATTGGTGATATGTCGGGCGATCCCGCCGATCGCAGCAGCAAGAACAGCGCAACCACGGCCGCACTCTACGTCGAAGACAACATCCAGCCATGGGAAGGCACCTTCCTGATCCCGGGCCTGCGTTTTGATCACCACAGTGAATTCGGCAGTAACTTCAGCCCGAGTTTTAACTTCTCTCAGGACCTGGGTGAAGGGTTCAAACTGAAAGCCGGTATTGCGCGGGTGTTTAAAGCCCCGAACCTCTACCAGTCAAGCGAAGGCTACCTGCTGGCCACCCGGGGTAACGGCTGTCCTTCAGGCATTAACAATGGTGTCGGCTGCTACCTGTTGGGTAACACCAATCTGGACGCCGAAGTCAGCGTCAATAAAGAGCTGGGGCTGGAGTTTGCTGCCGATGGCTATACCGCGGGTGTGACCTGGTTCCGCAATGACTACAAAAATAAAATTGTCTCCGGCACCGAGCTGATTGGCACTGCCTCCGATGACAGGAATATCCTGCAATGGGAAAATGGTGGCAAAGCGCTGGTGGAAGGGCTGGAAGCCAGCCTGACGATCCCGGTGGTGCGTGATGTGCTCGACTGGCGGACTAATGCCACCTATATGCTGGAGTCGAAAGACAAAAAAACCGGCAACCCGCTGTCGATCATCCCTAAGTACACCATCAACTCGATGCTGGATTATCAGATTACCGATAAGTTCTCCACCGAGCTGAACTGGACGCTGTACGGACGCCAGAAGCCGCGTGAATTTGTGGAAAGCCGTCTGGAAGGGACAACCCCTATGTCCACGACCGAGATTGGTGCATATTCCATTGTCGGGCTGAATCTCAACTACAAGTTCACCAAAAACCTGAGTGTGAAAGGCGGCGTCAGCAACCTGTTTGATAAGCAGATTTACCGCGAAAATGACGGCGCTTCTACTTATAACGAACCGGGTCGCGCGTACTATGCGGGCGTAACGATGGGCTTCTGATAGCCGGTTTCAACAACACAGAGCAACACGGTTCCTGTGGGGGCTGACCTTTTGTTTCGGTCAGTCCCTTGGACCCATCCACGCCTTTCCTGAAACCTTCCCACTATTCCCCGCATTTTTTGACTTTGGACAAGGCTACCGTCAGTAGCCGTATGCCAAAAGATGAGAATGAGTATTATCTGATGATAACCTCACACGGGAATAACAATGATGATAGCCAATACGCTTACCCGCTTTAACCAGCTGCTCTCTCATCCTGATTTTGCCAAATTATTGCTGCGCCTGACGGTCGGCGGCCTGATGCTGTTCCACGGCTGGCATAAGCTGCATTCCGGCATTGGCGGCATTCAGGGCATGCTGGCCGCGCACGGGCTTCCGTCCTTCATCGGTTACGGCGTGCTGATCGGAGAAGTGGTGGCCCCGCTGCTGTTGATCTTCGGCATTCTCTGCCGCCTCTCAGCCCTGACAATCATTGGCACCATGGTGGTGGCGTGGCTGCTGGCAGGTCTTGGCGACACCTTCAGCCTGAGCCCGGTCGGAGCCTGGGCGATTGAGAGCATGGCTTTCTTTGCGTTCGCCTCACTGGCGATCCTGTTCCAGGGCGGCGGAAAATATTCGGTCGTCGGCCACAGCGCCTGGCGTTAATCGGGCCCTCTTCTGTTCAACGCATCCGCTGCGGGTGCGTTTTTTATCTCCCCCCTCTGACCTCACTTCTTCACCCAACATGGTCCTACCAATCGTAAAAAAACAGTCATCCCGGCCACAGAAAAGCAAAAATTGCGCAACAATCATTGTATTCAACTAACAAAATATTAACTATCAGCAGCTGTTAACCCCAGACAGCTGAATTGGTAGGACCATAATCAGCAGGGGGAGAAAAACTCTGGAGAACCCTGCATGCAACCCTGGCAACAAGTGTATGACCCGCTGAACAATATCTGGCTATCCAGCCTGATCGCCGCCATCCCTATCCTGTTTTTCTTCTTTGCGCTGATTAAGCTCAAGCTGAAAGGCTACCTCGCCGCCACCATCACCGTGGTGCTGGCGCTGATGGTGGCGCTGTTTCTTTACCGCATGCCGGTGGATCGCGCGCTGGCATCGGTGGTGTATGGCTTCTTCTACGGACTATGGCCGATTGCCTGGATTATTATCGCTGCTGTTTTTGTTTATAAAATTTCGGTGAAAACCGGGCAGTTCGATATTATTCGTGCCTCAATTTTGTCGATCACCCCCGATCAGCGCCTGCAGATGCTGATTGTCGGCTTCTCGTTCGGTGCTTTTCTTGAAGGGGCCGCCGGGTTCGGCGCACCGGTGGCGATCACCGCTGCGCTGCTGGTCGGCCTTGGTTTTAATCCACTGTATGCGGCGGGTCTGTGCCTGATCGTCAATACGGCCCCCGTGGCCTTCGGGGCAATGGGGATACCGATTATTGTTGCCGGGCAGGTCACAGGGCTGGACAGCTTTGAGATCGGCCAGATGGTTGGCCGCCAGCTGCCGTTCCTGACCATTATCGTGCTGTTCTGGATCATGGCGATCATGGATGGCTGGCGTGGGATTAAAGAGACCTGGCCTGCGGTGATGGTGGCCGGGGGATCGTTCGCCCTTGCCCAGTATCTCAGCTCTAACTTCCTCGGCCCTGAACTGCCGGACATCATCTCTTCGCTGGTGTCGCTGGTATGTCTGACGCTGTTCCTGCGCGTGTGGAAACCGGTGCGCATCTTCCGCTTTAAACCGGCGGATAATGCCCCTGAACAGCCACTGGTGGTGGAGAAATACCGCACCGGGCAGATTGTCCGCGCCTGGATGCCGTTCCTGTTCCTGACCGCCACCGTTACGCTGTGGAGTATTCCCCCGTTCAAGGCGCTGTTTGCACCTGGCGGTGCGTTGTACAACCTGGTGGTGAATATCCCCATCCCGTTCCTCGACAAGCTGGTGGCGAAGATGCCCCCCGTGGTCAACGCCATCACGCCTTACGCGGCGGTGTTTAAATTCGACTGGCTGTCGGCGACCGGTACCGCGATTATCGTGGCGGCGCTGATCTCCATCGTCTATCTGAAGATGAAACCTGCTGATGCCCTGTCGACGTTCCGCAGCACGCTGAAAGAACTGGCATTGCCCATCTACTCTATCGGCATGGTTCTGGCCTTCGCCTTTATTTCTAACTACTCCGGACTGTCAGCCACGCTGGCACTGGCGCTGGCCCATACCGGCCCTGCGTTCACCTTCTTCTCGCCGTTCCTCGGCTGGCTGGGCGTGTTCCTGACCGGGTCGGATACCTCGTCTAACGCCCTGTTTGCCGCCTTGCAGGCCACCACGGCGCAGCAGATTGGCGTGTCCGATCTGCTGCTGGTGGCAGCGAATACTACGGGCGGCGTGACCGGGAAGATGATCTCTCCGCAGTCGATTGCCATTGCCTGTGCGGCGGTGGGGCTGGTCGGGAAAGAGTCGGACCTGTTCCGCTTTACCGTGAAACACAGCCTGATCTTCACCTGTATGGTTGGGGTGATCACCACGCTACAGGCCTACGTGCTGACCTGGATGATCCCATGACCGCCTCAGGCTCACTGATCGATCGTCTGCGAACGCTGATCGCCGATCGCCAGCTGATGGCAGGCGCCCGCCTGCCATCCGAGCGTAAACTGGCGGATGAACTGACGGTGTCGCGATCCTCACTGCGTGAAGCCCTGAAAAAGCTGGTGGGTGAAGGGGTGCTGTTCAGCCGCCACGGCGGGGGATATTACCTGTGTGAAGCGCCGCCACCGTGGTCGGAACAGCGCATCGTCCAGCCGCTGAAAGCGCTGGTGGCAGATGATCCGGACTACCGTAACGATATTCTGGAAGCACGTCATGCCATCGAAGCCAGCACCGCCTGGTATGCGGCGCTGCGGGCGACCGATGCTGATAAAGAAAAGCTGCAGAGCTGTTTTGACGCCATCCAGCAGCAGGAGAGTCTGTCACCGGAGATGGCCACGCAGGCCGATGTGCGCTTTCATCTGGCGATTGCTGAAGCCTCGCATAACGTGGTGCTGTTACAGACCATGCGCGGCTTCTTCGATCTGCTGCAATCCTCCGTGGCACACAGCCGCCAGCGTATGTACACCGTACCGACGATTTTTGCTCACCTGACGGAGCAGCATGAAGAACTGCTGCTGGCGATCCTCGCGGGCGATGCGGAACGGGCCAGCCAGGCGGCGAAAAGTCACCTGGGTTTTGTGCAGACCACGCTCAAAACCCTGCATGAAAATGAAGCCCGGCAGCAGCGCAGCACTCGCCTGCCGGATGACGATACCGATGTCACAAGGGAAGAAAATCGATGATTATTTCAGCCGGAACCGACTACCGTGCCGCAGCCAAACGCATCCTGCCCCCGTTCCTGTTTCACTATATTGACGGTGGCGCTTACGCAGAACATACGCTGCGGCGTAACGTCGATGACCTGGCGCAGATCGCGCTAAAACAGCGTGTGCTGAACGATATGTCCACCCTCAGCCTGCAAACCACGCTGTTTAACGAAACACTGTCGATGCCGGTGGCGCTGGCCCCGGTCGGGCTGTGCGGGATGTATGCCCGCCGTGGTGAAGTGCAGGCAGCGAAAGCCGCCGCGGCGAAGGGTATTCCGTTTACCCTCTCCACCGTATCGGTGTGTCCGATTGAAGAGGTGGCCCCGGCGATCTCCCGCCCGATGTGGTTTCAGCTCTATGTACTGAAAGATCGCGGTTTTATGCGTAATGCGCTCGAGCGTGCCAAAGCCGCAGGCTGTTCCACGCTGGTGTTTACCGTGGATATGCCGACGCCTGGCGCGCGCTATCGCGATGCGCATTCGGGGATGAGCGGCCCGAACGCCGCCCTGCGCCGCTACTTGCAGTCCGTTACCCATCCGCAGTGGGCCTGGGACGTTGGGCTGCACGGCAAGCCGCATGACCTGGGTAATATCTCCGCCTATCTCGGGAAACCCACCGGGCTGGAAGATTATATTGGCTGGCTGGCGAATAACTTCGATCCCTCTATAAGCTGGAGCGATCTGGAGTGGATCCGCGAGTTCTGGGATGGCCCGATGATCATCAAAGGCATTCTCGATCCTGACGACGCACGCGATGCGGTGCGCTTCGGTGCCGACGGCATTGTGGTATCCAACCACGGCGGCCGTCAGCTGGACGGCGTGCTGTCAACGGCGCGTGCGCTGCCCGCCATTGCCGATGCGGTGAAAGGCGATATCGCCATTCTGGCCGACAGCGGCATCCGCAACGGGCTGGACGTGGTGCGGATGATGGCGCTGGGCGCGGATACCGTGTTGCTGGGCCGTGCGTATCTTTATGCGCTGGCAACAGCAGGTCAGGCTGGAGTGGAAAATCTGCTGACGTTGATCGAGAAAGAGATGCGCGTGGCGATGACGCTGACCGGCATGAAATCAGTGGCGGATATTTCGCGTTCGGCACTGGTGGAGAACGGATTGGGTTAAACTCAACTTAGCGCAAGGGCCGACCACTGAGAGATCCCCAGTCATTTTTTGTGGCTGCCAGTTTGGCTTCCGGTCTGAGGCCAGTTTGAGCACGCCGGATCGGCAAAACCCGCATCCTTGCGGGCCTCGGCTCGCGGCATCCCTGCCGCGTGACGTCCGGCTTACCTCAAGCTGGCCCCATCCCCGCAAAAACTGTGCTCGCGGTCAGTTTTAAAACCACCATCACATGACGCTCTAAGCGGGAAAGCGAAATGCCCTTGACGTTGACCTGAACAATCCTGCAGGCCATCGTCACAGGTCGATCAGAACAAATTATCGCAATATTATGGCAGCTTTGAAACCATAGGGAGCGCCATGAAAACTCAGTGGCTGCCCCGCCACACTTCTTGTCCATCTCAACAAAGCCCACCGTTGCCCACTGCTTTAGCTTCAACAGGTCAACTCCACTTTGCCTACGGGAAGCTCAATCATGAACGATGTGCACTATCTCAGCCTGTCAGAAGTCGGCCAGCGTATTCAGTCACGCGAACTCTCTTCCGTCGAGGTCACACAACACCTGCTCGCACGTATCGCCCGCCTCGACCCGACGCTGCACAGCTACCTGCATGTCATGAACGAAAGCGCACTGCAACAGGCGCAGCAGGCCGATGATGAGATTGCCCGGGGGCACTTCCGTGGCCCCTTGCACGGCGTTCCCATCGCCCTGAAAGATCTGATCTGGACCAAAGATGCCCCCACCACCCACGGTATGAGCATCCATAAAGATTTCTATCCGGCGGAAGACTCCACGGTCGTGGAACGGTTCCGGGCAGCCGGGGCGGTCATCTTAGGCAAGCTGGTACAGACAGAAAGCGCCTTTGCCGATCACCATCCCGAGGTCACCCATCCCATCAATCCCTGGGGAGAGGCGCTGTGGACCGGCGTGTCGTCCAGTGGGTCCGGTGTGGCCACCGCCGCCGGGCTGTGCTTTGGCGCGATAGGTACCGACACGGGCGGCTCCATTCGCTTCCCGTCCAGCGCCAATGGCCTGACGGGCATCAAACCGACCTGGGGCCGCGTCACCCGCCACGGTGCATTTGAACTGGCCGCGTCGCTTGACCATATCGGCCCGATGGCGCGTTCCGTCGCCGATGCCGCCGCCATGTTGCAGGCCATTGCCGGGCGCGATGAAAAAGACCCGACCTCCAGCACCCAGCCCGTTCCCGACTACCTGGCGCTGATGACCAAAGGGCTGAAAAAATGCCGCATCGGCCTCGACAGCGCCTGGGCGCTGGACGGTGTGGATGCCGAGACACGCAGCGCCCTGACTCAGGTGCTCACCACCCTGACCGCGCTGGGGGCAGAAATAGTCCCGATCACCATGCCAGACACCGATGAAGCGGCCCGTGACTGGAGCGCACTGTGCTCGGTAGAAACGGCCGTCGCTCATGAAAAAACCTTCCCGGCGCAGCGCGACCAGTACGGGCCAGGGCTGGCCGGATTACTCGACCTCGGCCACTCGCTGAGTGCGCTGGAGTACCAGAAGCTGTGGCTGCGCCGTGCCAGCCTGCGCGGCACCCTTAATGCGCTGTTTGAGCAGGTCGATCTGATCTTCGCCCCCGCCAACAGCTTTGCCGGGCTGACCTGGGAAACCATGGACCGCTTCGGCACCGACGACGAGCTGTTCCGGGGTGTGCTGCGCTTTACCAGCGCCTTTGACAGCAGCGGCCACCCGACTATCACCCTGCCCTGCGGCAAAACCGCCGCGGGTGCACCGATCGGCTTCCAGCTGGTCGCGGCCCACTTTGATGAAACCCGCGCCATCCAGGGCGGCTGGGCCTGGCAACAGGTGACCGAATGGCACCGGATGCACCCCGAACTGTAACCTGTCGCCCCGCTGCGGCGCACCCGCTCCCCGCGATGGTGCGCCCGGCTTTGCCCTTCTGCCATGCTGAAAAAATCCCTTTAACATCATCACGTTAAAAACCGTTAATTTTCTCTTTGTCCGCGCGTTATGGCCCTGTTTTTGCAGTATCAGTGATGAGTTCGCGAAGAATATTGCGCTGATGCCCGGTCACTCTGCGAGGAAAGAGCATGAAAGAGTATTTTTCCACTGAGGATTTTGAATCCCGCCACCGTTTTGATGCCTGGCGCGATGCCGTGTGTTCGCGGCTGATCAATGCCCGGGCACAGCAGACCCAGGCCACGGAGTTCTCGGGTAGTTTCACCTACAGCACACTGGCCGATGTTGATATTGCCAGCCATACCTCGCGCACTGCGCTGGTGTGGCAGCGCACCCCACAGTGCATCCGCCAGCACCCGGCCAGTGACTACTATATCGGGTTATTTCGTAGCGGTAGCGGTCAGCTGGAGCAGAATGGTCACCGCAGTACGGCGCAGTCAGGGGATATGGTGATTTATGATGCTGCACGGCCGTTTAACTTCGCCATGGATCAGGCCGCGATCAATATCATCCGCCTGCCGCGCACCGTGTTTGATCACAGCGCACCGGGGATTGATGCGCTTGCCGGTGTCAGGCTTGATGCCCATCGTCCGGGCGTCACCACCTTACGGCAGATGATGCTGGAAGCCTTCGACTACAACAGTGATACCGAGAGTGCCGGGCACACCGGGCAGTTTGCCAGCACGTTGTTTGAACTGATTGCCGCCGCCATTAACCTGCAAAAAAGCGATGCGTCAGGCAAACCGGATCTGTATGCCCGCATGGTCGCCTGGCTGAAGCAGAACCTGCATCAACAGCAGCTTTCGATTGCCAGCCTCGCCAGCGCCCACCACGTTTCCCCCCGCACCGTCAGCCGCCTGTTTGCCGCCCACGACAGTACGCCGATCGGCACGCTCTGGCAGCTGCGCCTGGTCGCCTGCCGCAAAGTGCTGCTGGAAGGACGGGCGCGCAGCATCACCGAAGTGGCGTTCGATCACGGCTTTAACGATATGTCACATTTCAGCCTGGCCTTCCGCAAGGCCTTTGGCTGTTCGCCCACCTCACTGATAAAAAAACGCAGCGTCAGCCTGCCTGGCGAGTGAGGTTCAGGCTGTCATCAATAATGCGGTCGGCCACCTGCTCCAGCGTACAACGTCGGTTCATCGCTTCAGAGCGCAGTAAACGGTGGGCGCTTCCTTCATCAAGATGGCGCTCACTCATCAGAAGCAGTTTGGCCCGGCTGAGTTTGGTGTGAAGAAACAGACGGCGCTGGCTTTGCGTCAGTTCCTGCTTCAGATGACGCAGCTGTTGCGCCACCTGCGCGCAGGCGTTTAGCTGTGCCGCCAGGGCGAACGGGTTAAGCGGTTCGGCGATGCTTGCCTGTGGGGAGAGTTCCAGCATCAGTGCCAGCGCGGCGAGATCCTGATAGTTCACCAGCGCTATCAGCGGCACTTCGCGCTCGCGCAGCGCCTGGCTCAGGGCCAGCAGCGCCGGGCGATAACGGCAATCGATGCGCACCACCACCACATCCGCCTGCGGCATCGGCTGTGCCAGCGGCCAGCAGTGCAACATTGTGCAGCCCAGCGCAACCAATTGCCCGGCAACGGCATCAATCTCGCGGTTGGCCGGATGCACCATGCACACCTTCAGGCCGTTTAACCCACCCAGCGTTGTATCAGTACCCATCGCATGCATTTCCCGTCAGTGCAGCACGACAACAGGCCGTACCATCATCAGAGAAGGTAACGCGTTGTGCTGTGCCACACTGTGCCGCGCAGGACGGGTATTATATTCAACGCGCCAGGGTTTGCGGGCAGACCGAAACAGAAGGTCATCCCTACGCTACATGGAACCCGATATGCTGTTCGGCAATCGCCTGCGCGCTGGTCTGGCGCGGGTCAATCACTTCAACAATCGCCCCCTTCTCAATCACATGAATACGGTCGGACAGCGCATAAAGGAACTCGATGTCCTGCTCAACCAGGATAATAGAAATATCCATTTCATGGCGCAGCACGCGTAGCGTCTCGATGATCTCCTCACAGATATTCGGCTGGATCCCTTCCGTTGGCTCATCCAGCAACACCAGCTGCGGTTCACCGCACAGGCAGCGGGCAAGCGCCAGCAACTGCTGCTCACCGCCGGACAGCGATCCGCCGGGCTGAGCCACCAGCCGCTTCAATCGCGGAAACAGCTCCAGCATCCGCTCCACCATCGGTGCCGCCTTGGCGAAGTTTTTCACACAGCCCATGCGCAGGTTTTCTTCCACCGTCAGCGTGGGAAAAATCTGCCGCCCCTGCGGCACAAAGCCAATGCCCGCCACCGCGCGCTGATGCGCCTCATAGCGGCTGATATCAATGCCGTTCAGCAACACCTGCCCCTGCCAGCCGGGCAGTTCGCCCATGATGGCGCGCAGCAGCGTGGTTTTCCCCATGCCGTTACGGCCCAGAATGCCAGTAAAGGCTTTGGCACCGACAAACAGATCAACGTTATGCAGCACCGGCACTTTGTCATAACCGGAAACCAGCCCTTTCAGTTCAAGCATGTTTGATCTCCGTATTTCCGAGGTAAGCTTCTTTGACCGCCGGGTTCTGCGTGACCTCGCGGAAGGTGCCTTCCGCCAGTACCTCCCCCTGGTTAAACACCGTCACCTGCTGAGCGATCATGCTGATAAATTCCATGTCATGCTCCACCACCACGACCGTGCTGTTGAGGTTGATCTCTTTGATAAGCTCGGCGGTTTTGCGCACTTCGTGCCAGGTCATCCCGGCGGCAGGCTCGTCCAGCAGCACCAGATCGGGTTTTGAAATCAGGATCATCCCCAGCTCCACCCATTGCCGCTGACCGTGCGACATCTCAGACAGCACCGTGTCGGCGCTGGCAACCAGATCGATCTGCTCCAGCACCTGGGCAATATGCTGCGGGATCTGCGCTTTCGGCAGTTTGACCGCTGCCGCCTGCCACAGATTTTCATAGACGCTTAAGCCCTCGAATACGCTGGGCACCTGGGTTTTAATTCCGATGCCGAGCCGGGCGATGGCCCAGGGTTTCAGGCCGGAGATCACCTGGTCGCGGTAACGGCACTCGCCGCGCGTAGGCAGCACCTGGCCACTCAGCATCTTGAAGAAGGTGCTCTTCCCCGCGCCGTTCGGCCCGATCAGGCAGCGTAGCTCGCCCTCACGCAGGGTAAAATCCACCTCTTTCACCGCATGGACGCCGCCAAAACTGACGCCCATTTTCGTTGTCTGCAGAATAATCCGGCTGTTCACAGTTTCACCTCCGACATCTCAGCATCCGCTTGTGGTCTGGCTTTACGCCGTATCAGCCGCTGTAAGGTAGGCAGCAGTCCACCAGGAATCAGCAGCACAAAGGCGGTGAGGATCACCCCCAGTACCAGATTGGTGTCGACGCTCTGCTGCGCCCCAAGCCGGGTCACCAGCCACTGCAACGCCACACAGCTGATCACCGGGCCGATTAAGGTGCCGCGCCCGCCGACAATCACCCAGATAATGATCTGCGCCGACTGGCTAATGCTGAAGACGCCGGGGCTGACGAATGCCCCCCAGTTGACGTACAGGCAGCCCGCCGCCCCGGCAATCGCACCGCCGATGGCAAAGGTGCCGAGCTTATGGGCCGGGACGTTATAGCCCAGCAGCCCGGCGCGCTGTTCGTTTTCACGGATCGCCACCACGGTTTTGCCAAAGCGGCTGGCCAGCGTCAGCTTCAGCAGCGCGTAACAGAGGATCAGGCAGAAACCGGTGACGGTGAAAATCGCTTCCGGCGACAGAATATCGTCGGGGCTGAACAGGCCGTTCAGCGTTGGCACGGATGGCATGCCGTTAAAACCGCCGAGCAGCGCTTCACCCAGGCGGTATTCGCTGCCGGAGGTGGAGTTCATCCAGTTAAACAGCACCAGGCTGACCGCCAGGGTGATCGCTCCCAGATAGACGTCGCTGACGCCGCCGTAAAAAATCACGTACCCCAGCAGTAGCGAGAACAGCGTTGGCACGACAATCGCTGCCACCACAGCCCAGGTGGAGTCGCCAACGTTAATCGCACAGATAGCGTAGGTGTAAGCGCCAATACCGAAAAACGCCGCCTGACCGAAGCAGAGAATACCGCCGTAGCCCCAGATAAATGCCAGGCTGAGCGACAGGATCGCCATCACCAGAAATACCGTCAGCGACAGCAGCGTGTACAGCTCCAGCGCACCGGATAACCACAGCGTCACCCCCGCCGCCGGGATCACCACCAGCAGTGTTTTTACCCATTCAGGCCATGTTTTCATCACAGGGATCTCCGAAAGAAGCGACCAGTAATGCCCTGCGGCAACAGGCGCAGCAGAACAATGGCCGACAGCAGCAGCGCTACCGCACCAAACACCGGCGTAGACATAAAGGTGACCACCTGCGAAATAGAACCAAACAGCGTTGAGGAGGTGAGCGTTCCGGCAATGATCGCGCTACCGCCGCCGATCACGGTGATAAAAGCTTTGGCGATATAGCTGATGCCGATCGTCGGGATCACCCCGGTGATCGGCGCCAGCAGTGCCCCGCCGAGGCCGGAGAGCGCCGCCCCCAGACCAAAGGTCAGGCTGTAGATTTTTCCGGGGTTGGTGCCCAGCGCCGCTGCCATCCGTGCATTTTGCATGGTAGCGCGGGCGCACAGCCCGATGGTGGTGAACTTCAGCAGCAGCCACAGCGCCAGCATCAGACACAGCGAGAAGCCGATCATAAACAGCGCATAACCGCTGGTATTCAGGCTGCCAATGGTCACGCCCCCAAGCGGGGAGCTGATGCCGAGCGTCGTATTGCCAAACACCATGGTTGCCGAGCCGATAATCGCCAGGCTCAACCCCCAGGTTGCCAGCATGGTGTCGATGATGCGCCCGTAGAGGTTACGGATGATCACCCGCTCCACCACGATGCCAAAGATCCCCACCACCAGCGGTGCCAGCACCAGCATGGAGATCCAGATCGGCACGCCCCACTGATTGGTCGCGAGGATCGCCACATAGCCCCCCAGCATCATAAATTCACCGTGTGCCATATTGACGATCTTCATCATGCCGAACACCACCGCCAGCCCAAGGCTCATGACAATCAGCGTGGCAATCGCGTTCAGCACTTCAACGCTGTAGATAATGATCCAGTCCATATTCCCTCCTTACAGCTGTATCTGATACTGCTTGGTGTCACGCGGATTCTTTTTCAGATCGCACACCATTGCAGTATCCAGCGGTGGCTGCTGCGCATAGGTTTCGAGGATCTGCATCTGGTGGTCTTTGACCTCCGCGATATGCACATCCAGCGTCAGATGATGGGTGCCCGCATCGACGGTCGCTTTACCGCTGGGTGAATCAATCGACAATCCGCTTTCCAGTGCTTCAATCACCTTCATCCGATCGGTATCCCCCGCTTTTCTCACCCCTTCCGCCCATAGCAGGAAGCCCTGATAGGCGCCCATCGCCAGGTCGCTGACATAAGGGGCATTCGGGCCATACTTCTCTTTGAAACGCTTAACGAAGTCGATATTGGTCGGCTGGTTGATCTCCTGCATATAGTTGGCGCAGATCAGCATGCCGTTACTCTCTTCCGGCGAGAGAATGATGTGTTCATTACCGCTGCCGAAGCTGGTGGAGGTCATCGGGATTTTTCCGGTCATGCCTGCCGCGTGCCACTGGCGGTAGAACGACAGGTGCGCCCCGCCCACCAGCGCCGACCAGATAAAGTCCGGTTTCGCCGTCTGGATTTTCGAGATGGCGGCACCAAAGTCGGTGACGTCCAGCGGGAAGAATTCGACGGCCACGGTTTCCCCACCGTTATCGGCAACATACTTCTTCACCCAGGAGGAGATGATCTGGCCGTAGTTATAGTCGGCCGCCAGGATGTAAACCTTTTTGCCCCACTTCTTCATCGCATAAGGCACCATCTTCTCAACGGTTTGCGCCGGGGTGGAGCCGGAGGAGAAGTAGTTACGGTCGCAGACACCGCCTTCATACTGCGCCGGGTAGAAATAGAGGGTGCGGAAGCGGTCGAGTACCGGACGGATCACTTCGCGTGAAGCAGAGGTGATCCCGGCGTGTACCACGGCCACTTTATCTTTCAGCGCGGCCTGCTGTGCGTACTGCGCATAGAGCTGCATATTCGACTGCGCGTCATAGGTAATCATCTGCAACGGCCGCCCCAGCAGGCCGCCGCTGGCGTTAATTTCGGACGCCGCGAGGTTGATGGCATCGGCCATCGGTTTACCGTAAATATCCAGGCCGCCTGACAGGTCGAGAATGGTCGCCACTTTGATCGGGTTGTCGCCCGCGGCAAAGCTGAACTTCGGTAACCCCAGCGTTGCCATGCCGACTGCGGATGCCACACTGCCACTGATAAATGAACGCCGACTGATAGCCATAAACACTCCTGATGCTGTTTTTTAATTTATTTCCCCCACGGGAAGCCCTTCATGATCGCCATGAAAGAGAAAGGGGATGTTGGGATGGTTAACGTTGACTGACGCCATTGTCAGGCTAAAGGGTTAGCAGGATTAACTAAGCAATTAACAGGCCAGGATTGCGGGGGCAGGCAGTACGCCGCGTGGGCACTGTCGGTGTGTTTATCAGAGCGATATATGCACTATCCTGGCACACAGCAATGTGCAGATATGGTGCATAACATATTGATTTAATTATTTATTGTTATGGCAGGCAGGTAACGGAGGTTGGCATTTTGAACACAGTGTTATGATGAAAAAGATGTTTTAAAATCATCATCGGCAAGCCCATCAGACCACTTAATCATGAATAAGAAGGCGTCATTTCCTCTTCTGCAACTGATGTTTTTTTGTTCATCCATATTGCAGAATGCTCCTCACAAAACTATAGTACTCAGTACCACAAGGAAAAGAGGCATTACAGCGTGGTGAACGATTATGGAAGAATCGAACCGTGGGTATTTATGTGACCAACCTTTTCGAAAGAAGCCTTAAGAAGCAAAATATCCCAGACACAACACTGTGCAAAATCGCTCAGGAAATTGTCAGCGGACTTTTCGATGCAGATTTAGGCGGAAATGTTTACAAAAAGCGCATCCCTTTACAGCGAGGCAAAAGCGGAGGGTCGCGCTCAATTGTTGCCTTCAGATTGGGCGAAAACCTATTTTTCATTGATGGCTGGATTAAAAGCGATGTCAGCAAACGCGGACAGAAAGAAATTCCAGATGATGATTTGGAAACCTATCGCGATATTGCTCACGATTTTCTCAGCATGTCAGCTCAGACTATTAATAAGGCAATAGAGACAGGCAGATTAAGAGAGGTACATTGTTATGAGCCGTCTTAAACAACTACAGGAAATGGCGCACAGTTTTAATGAAATAGGTGCCGTTTCAGATGAGACAGTGAAACGCCTGGATGCTCGCATCAGAGCGCAGGAAATTCGCGAAAAGTTGCCAAAAATCATGGTAATGGAAGGCAAAGATATCCGGGCGATGCGTGACCGTTTGGGGATCAGCCAGGCCGGACTTGCCTATACGATGAATATGACAGTAGCCAGCATCTCAAAATGGGAACGTGGAGAGAAAAAGCCAAATGGTGCCGCACTTCGCCTGTTAAACACCCTTGATCGTAAAGGGATTGAGGTTTTTGCGGAGTAACGTCGAGCTGAAAAGAAGGTGCACACCATCAACACGGCCGACCGGAAAAAAGAGCTGGCCCGTACGCCAACATCATCATGTCGTGGGGCTAGCTTCCCCGGTTCTCCCGACTCAGCCCCCGCCACACATCGCCACCCGCAGAGTATTCAGAATGTAGCGGATAAAAATAGCGGCTCTGCCACTGCTGTGTTTTGAGCGCCTGGCGCGACAGAGGTGTGACCCAGGGCGCGTAAACCCGCAGCGCACGCTTGCCGCCCACGCCCTGGCGGGAGAACACGCCCTGTTTCACCAGAATGTCGCCATCAAACAGAAAAATACCGCGGTTCTCCTCATCAAAAACGGCCACTATCACGGCGGCAATGTCCTGCTCGCTGTCCAGCGGGGCAATCTCATCACCCACGCCTGGCCGCTGCCATAGCGTGACAAACTGACCGACTTTCGTCGGGGTAGTACGCGCAACACGGAAAACCACGGTTTGATGATTGACCGACAGGCGGCAGGCTCCGTAGTCGGCACTTTCTGCCTCGCGCTGCGGCGCATGGGTCACGACCAGCCCGGCAGGCAGCAAAAGGTTTTCAATACACTCGCAGAGTTGCACTGGCAGCAGGCCGTTTGCCGGGTCGGTCTGCCAGGTCAATGGGTGGGTAACGGTATCAGACACAGATCACTCCCTGTTAAAAGCACGTATCAGTTAGGCACTCCGGCAATCACTTTAGTCGATTATGCCGTCAGTAAAACACCGATGGCAGCATCGTTCTGAAGATAATCCTTTTCCATTCCGGGTCACGTTGATCAGGCCGCTGTCCAGCGTTGGTACGGGGCGATCGGAAAAATGATCGCCCCCTACATCAGATCGAGATGCCGTGGAGGTTTTAAAATCCACAGCAAGCACTCTCTTGCGGGGATGGGGCCAGTCTGGAAAAAGGGTTGCCTTGACAGGCGAAGAGGTTCACAGCGTTCTGATTAGCCGGGCAGGATTGCCGGCATAAATTCCCTTGATGGTCACCGGCTTCACGACCACACTGCCCGCGCCAATCACCGCACCGCTGCATATCGTTTCCGTCAGAATGGTCGCGCCGCTGCCCACGGTAACATGGTCGCCCAGCGTGATGCGCAGCCAGTTTTGCGCATCCGCATCCGGTTTACCGCTGTGAAACAGATCGTTGGCAAAGGTGACGTTATGCCCGATAAAGCAGTGATCGCCCAGCGTGACGTTCTCGCAGATAAACGTGTGCGACTGAATACGACTGCCGCGCCCAATCACGCACCCTTTCTGGATCTCGACAAACGGGCCGACAAACACATCATCCTGTAACACACATTCATAGATGTTTGCCGGGGTCATCACCCGAACATTTTGCCCGCTGACCACATTGCGAATGTCACTGTCGATAATCTTCATTGCACCCTCTACTTATACAGCGCCAGATTCCCCGTCAGTTGCGTGATCTTCTTCTTTGGCCCGATTAAGCCAATCGCGACCAGCTCAATCTGTGGGCTGCTGACTGTGGAAATACGTTCCCCATACTCTTCATACGTCCGGCACGACTGTGCCAGCGCGCTAAACGGCATGGCGTAGATATCCTCATCCTGACTGGCGATAGACAGTAATTGTTGCACATAACTGCCCTCTGCCAGCAGCACAGGCAACGGGGCATAGATCACCCCCGGATAGTTCACCCCATCGCCACTTTGCAGATCCGGCCCCACCAGATTGTCGACCGTGCGGCCAAAGCTGATGCCAATCACGCTGGCAGCATTCATCGCCAGCCCGGGGCTGAGTTGATTGTCGATAATAATCGTACAACGGTGCTGCGTGGCGTCAAATTTCATCGAAATTTCCTGGTGTCAGTCACAATAATCAGGCGAATATTATTGCGCAGCGTGGCGGGAAAAGGTTGTCTCAATCTGTTGTAAAAATGCCTAAAAAGGGCAAGATTAACCTATTGAAATATCAATATGAGAAGAAATGGACCTGATGACCTTAAACACAATCGACATGAAAATTCTGGCGCTGCTGCAAAACGATGCGCGCGTCACCAATCAGACGTTGGCCGACCATATCGGTATGTCGGCATCGCCATGCTGGCGTAAAGTGCGCAAGCTGGAAGAGGATGAAGTCATTCAGGGCTATCGCGCCGTGCTGAATCGCAAGAAAATTGGCCTGGGGGTAATGGTCTTTGTCCGCGTATCGATCGATAGCCACAACGAGGCCGAAGCACGCAAATTTGAACAGGAAGTCACCGCACTGGAGGATGTGGTGGCCTGCTACAGTATCGGCGGCGATGCAGACTTTCTGTTACAGGTGGTAGCCCAGGATCTGGATGCCTACGCTGACTTTGCCATGAAAGTGATCCGCCGCCTGCCAGGCATCAAAGAGATGCAGAGTATGTTTGTGCTGAAAGAGATTAAGCCGCTGGTCAGCTATCCCATTAAAGCCGGGTAAATACCCCGGCAGAATTGCGATTAACAGTTAATTGCGTATAATTCGATTATTATTTGCGCGCAAGAATTAAGGTGCATAACGATGAACGAAACAATCGATCACGCCACGTTCAATAAGTTGGCAGAAGCCGGTGCAATCAACTCCGTCCAGGTGGTGGCTCAGCCCGGAGGCTGGATATTGTTGATCCGCTATGGACGCATAGAGAGCCAACTGACTACGCAACGCAGCCGCAAGACGCGTCTGTTTAAACGACTGGAGTCATTGGTTATCTATTTGAAAGACCTGGGCATCGAACGCTTTGATATTGACTCTTCAGGCTTTGACCCACAAATAGGACCAACGGGTACACGGCCCGATCGTTCTGCGGCGCTTAAACGCGCCCATGAAGCCGCAGCGTATGAGCAGTGGTTTAGTGAACAGGTTTTGATTTCACAGAATGATGACAGCCCTTCCCTTGATCATCAGCAAGTCCGGGAAATTTTTGCCGCGAGGAAGCGCGCTCTGCTTAAGGAATAATCATGGAACTGGTATGGAAGCCACATGCCCTGAAGGACAGGGAAACCATCATGGATTATATTGCCAAAGACAACCCGCTGGCCGCAGTTGAACTGGATGATCGCTTTGAAATTATCGCAGAATCAGCATGTCGTCACCCGGACATGTACAAAATGGGGCGAGTGCCCGGCACTCATGAGGCGGTGGTACATCCCCATTACGTCATGATTTATCAGGTCGATAGTTGTAGCCTGCAGATACTGCGTATCCTGCACACTGCCCGTCAATGGCCATAACCGCCACCATTCTCGCCTACACGACCATCACTGTCTTCCCTTTGCCGATCAGTTGATCCAGCACCTCTGGCGGGGCGGCATCATCGGTAATGATGGTGTCGATTTTTGCCAGCGGCAGGACCTGGTTAAAACCTTTGCGGCCGAACTTACTGGCATCGGTTACCACCACCACTTTATGCGCGGCCGCCGCCATGACGCTGCTGATGGCAAACCCTTCGTTAAAGGTGGTGATGCCGTTATCCGGGTCCAGCCCATCGGCCCCGACAAACATCAGATTGGCAGAGACGTCGCGCAGGGCATATTCCGCAATGGAGCCGTGCAGCGAAATGGTTTTATGCCGCAGCGTGCCGCCGCACACCACCAGCGTAATATCTTTGTTTTCCGCCAGGATAAAAGCCGCGGGCAGATTGTTGGTGATCACCGTGATATTGCTGAAAGCCACCAGCTCCTCGGCGATCAGTTTGGTGGTGCTGCCACTGTCGAGGATCAGCGTATCGCCTTCCTGCACCAGCCCTGCGGCCGCAATGGCAATGCGTTTTTTCGGCCAGGAGGCCAGCTGATAACGGTCCGTCAGGCTGACTTCCGCATGATACTGCACGGCCTCAGGCTCCTGAAGCACACTGCTGACTCTGGCGGCACCGCCGTGAAAACGTGTCAGTAACCCTCTCTCTTCCAGCAGCCGTAAATCTGCACGGATGGTGACTTCGGTCACGCCTAACTTCCCCGAAATATCGTTAACCAACAGGCTTCCCTGAGCATTGACCAGCTCAACAATCTTCCTCCGGCGTTCAAACGTATTCATAACGGCTCCTGAAATGATGATAGGCGAAAGCTTAAACGGAAGTATTAGAAAGTAAAAGACAATAAAGACAAAGAAAGACAACGAAAGAATACGAAAATATTATGACTCCGATCACAAAAGAACAGGAAGCCAATTGCGCCACATTCGAAAACAAACGATTGTTTGCGTAGTCAACCGGAGGGTATATGAGAAAGATCATTGAACAACACCAGCGAGATCCACAGATTGGCATCTGCTCAGTCTGTTCTGCACACCCGTTAGTGATCGAAGCGGCACTGAGAATGGATCTGCACAGCGATCGTGCGGTATTAATCGAGGCCACATCCAATCAGGTCAATCAGTTTGGTGGCTACACTGGCATGACGCCGGAGAGCTTTCGTGATTACGTGCTGACGATTGCCGACCAGGTGGGGTTTCCGTCACAACGTCTGATCCTCGGCGGCGATCATCTTGGGCCGAACTGCTGGCAACATGAGCCCGCAGAGCAGGCGATGGCCAAATCCCGGGATCTGATCGCTGCCTATGTGCAGGCGGGTTTCAGCAAGATCCATCTTGATGCGTCCATGCCCTGCGCAGACGATCCCAACCCGTTACCACCGGAAACGGTGGCGCAGCGTGCCGCTGAGCTGTGTTGTATTGCCGAGATTACCGCAACACCTCAGCAGAAAGCCGCACTGACCTACGTGATCGGCACGGAAGTTCCGGTGCCGGGTGGCGAAGCCAGCGCCATTAATACAGTGCATATCACCCACGTAGCGGATGCAGCGGCGACGATTGAGCTGCATCATCAGGCGTTCCGCACTGCAGGGCTGGAAGACGCCATCGGGCGGATCATCGCCATCGTGGTGCAACCTGGGGTTGAGTTCGATCACAGCAGCGTGGTGCACTATCAGCCCGCACTGGCACAAGGGTTGCGCGACTTCATTGCCACCACGCCGCTGGTGTATGAAGCCCACTCAACGGACTACCAAACCCGCAGCGCCTATCGTGCACTGGTGCAGGATCACTTCGCCATTTTGAAAGTCGGCCCGGCACTGACCTTTGCCCTGCGCGAGGCCGTATTCGCTCTGGCCGCGATTGAGCAGGTGTTGATCGCCCCGGAACAGCAGAGCCAGATCCTTGCCGTGATTGACCAGGTCATGCTTAACGAACCCGGCTACTGGAAGAAGTACTACCGCCCGGTATTCAGCGACTCGCTGGTGGATATTCATTTCAGTCTGTCTGACCGCATCCGTTATTACTGGCCACATCCGCGCATTCATCGCGCCTTCAGCCAGTTGATGGATAACCTGGCAACGACAGCGATCCCGTTAGGTTTGCTCAGCCAATATCTTCCACAGCAGTTTTCCCGCGTGCTGTGCGGCGAACTCACCCCGACACCGACCCGTTTAATCATCGATAAAATTCAGGACGTCCTGCGCGACTATGCCTTTGGCTGCGAACGTCAACCACAGACACTGAAAGGGGTCAGCCATGCATGATTATCGGTTGTTCATCACGTCAGGCGTGCATTTCGACAACGCACAGCAGGTGCTGACGCATATAGGAGAACGGATGCTGGCCGAAGGTGTAGTGCTGCCGGGTTACCCGGCGGCACTGCTGGCGCGGGAACACCGTTACCCGACGGGTATTGCGCTGGAAAATCACGCCGTTGCCATCCCGCACTGTGAAGCTATCCATGCGATTGAACCGGCCATTTATCTGATCCGCCCAACTATCCCGATCGAATTTGACCAGGCCGATGACGACGGAAAAGTGGCCGCCACGCTGATTATCGCGCTGGTGGTTACCCATCCACAACAGCAAATGACGTTACTGCGGGCACTGTTTAGCCAGCTGCAACAGCCAGAATTTATTGAAACGCTACTTAACGTCCCGGAAGCAGAGATTGCCACCTGTTTTAACCGGCAACTGCTGGCGACGGCGGCCTGACCCTTGTCTTACCTGACCCTACAACAGGAGTGACCTATGAAAAGAAAAATTATCGTTGCCTGCGGCGGTGCCGTCGCGACCTCCACTCTGGCAGCAGAAGAGATCAAAGAGCTGTGTGAAGAGCACGACATCACCCTAGACCTGGTGCAGTGCCGCGTCACCGAGATCGAAACCTATATGGACGATGCCGACCTGATCTGCACGACCGCTCGCGTGGATCGCACGTTCGGTGATATCCCGGTGGTCCATGGGATGCCTTTCGTTTCCGGCGTAGGAATTGATGCGCTCCGGCAAAAAATCCTGACGCTGTTGCAGGGGTAATTCTATGTTTACTGAAATTATGCGTTACATCCTCGATCTCGGCCCGACGGTGATGCTGCCGCTGGTGATCATTCTCTTCTCGGTCGCGCTGGGTATGAAGCTGGGGGATGCGTTTAAATCCGGGCTGCATATCGGCATTGGCTTTGTCGGTATCGGGCTGGTGATTGGCCTGATGCTGGACTCCATTGGCCCGGCCGCAAAAGCCATGGCCGAGCATTTCCAGATCGGCCTGGAGGTGGTGGACGTGGGCTGGCCGGGATCGTCCCCCATGACCTGGGCATCACAGATTGCGTTAGTGGCGATCCCAATCGCCATCGGGGTGAATATCCTGATGCTGATCACCCGCATGACGCGCGTGGTGAACGTGGATATCTGGAATATCTGGCATATGACCTTCACCGGTGCACTCGTGCATCTGGCGACGGGATCCTACTGGCTCGGCATTCTGGGTGTGGTGGTGCATGCCGCGTTCGTCTACAAACTGGGCGACTGGTTTGCCCGCGATACGCGTGACTTCTTTGGTCTGGATGGGATTGCCATTCCACACGGCACCTCTGCTTATATGGGGCCTTTCGCCGTGCTGGTGGATGCCGTGATCGAAAAGATCCCCGGCCTGCGCAAGATCCACTTCAGTGCCGACGATGTTCAGAAGCGCTTTGGCGCCTTTGGCGAACCGGTCACGGTGGGCTTTATCATGGGGCTGATTATTGGCGTGCTGGCCTCCTATGATGTGAAAGATATCCTGCAACTGGCGGTGAAAACCGCAGCGGTAATGCTGCTGATGCCGCGCGTAATCAAACCGATCATGGACGGCCTGACACCGATCGCCCGACATGCACGCAAGCGGCTCCAGGCTAAATTTGGCGGCCAGGAGTTCCTGATTGGTCTCGATCCTGCCCTGCTGCTCGGTCATACCGCCGTAGTATCTGCCAGCCTGATCTTTATCCCACTGACAATTCTGGTCGCGGTTCTGCTGCCGGGTAACAAAGTGCTGCCGTTTGGTGACCTCGCAACCATTGGTTTCTTTGTTGCGATGGCGGTTGCGGTACACCAGGGCAATCTGTTCCGCACACTGATCTCCGGCGTGATCATCATGAGCATCACGCTCTGGATTGCCACGCAAACCATCGGCCTGCATACCCAGTTGGCGGCCAATGCCGGTGCGCTGAAAACCCCCGGCGGCATGGTAGCGTCCATGGACCAGGGCGGCTCACCGATCACTTATCTGTTCATCCAGCTACTGACCTGGCAAAACGTCACGGCCCTGATGGCGATTGGCTCGGTCTATGCCATCGGCGTGTTCCTGACCTGGCGGCGTGCACGTCAGGCGATACCCGCACCTGAGGCGTCTGATCTCACCGAACCGTCGAAATAACTCGCGGGGGTCAACCCCGCGTTACCGGAGTAATCAACATGAAATCTGTCGTTATACACGCCGGAGGCAGCGTTACGGTTGAAGAAAGACCGTTGCCTCATCTCGAACAGCCCGATCAGGTGCTGGTACAGGTTGAATGTGCCGGGCTGTGCGGCTCCGATATTCCGCGCATCTTCCACGAGGGGGCGCACTTTTACCCAATTATCCTCGGCCATGAGTTCAGCGGCCGGGTTGCCGCCTGCGGCAGCGATATTACCGATTTACATCCTGGCGATCGGGTCGCCTGCGTGCCATTGCAGCCCTGTTTTGCCTGTGAAGAGTGCCAGCGTCAACTGTGGTCGCAGTGTCGGCACTATCAGTTTATCGGCTCACGCAGCGATGGCGGCAACCGGGAGTTTATCGTCCTGCCGCGCCGTAATCTGTTCCTTCTTCCTCCGGGAACTACCGCGCTGGCGGGGGCCTTTTTTGAACCGCTGACCGTCAGCCTGCACGCCATGCAGCTGGCGGGGGGCTGTGAGGATAAAGAGGTGTTGGTTATCGGTGCCGGCACCATTGGTCAGCTGGCGTTGCAGGCGGCAAAAGCGCTGGGCGCTCGCAGCGTTAGCGCGATTGATATCAATCCGCAACGTCTGGCACTGGCGCAGCAGCTGGGAGCCGATCGGGTGTTTAACAGCGCTGAGCTGACCGCTGCTGATATGCAGTCCCTGCTGCATGATCAGCGCTTTGATCAGTTGATCCTCGAAACCGCAGGCACCCCGCAAACAGTAGAACTGGCCATTACCCTGGCCGGCCCCCAGGCACAGCTGGCGTTGATCGGCACGCTACATCGCGATCTCAACCTCAGCAGCAGCACCTTTGGGCTGATCCTGCGCAAAGAGCTGCACATTCTCGGTAGCTGGATGAACTACTCCGGGCGCTGGCCAGGCGTGGAGTGGCAGCAGGCCGTGGCGCTGTTCAACGCCGGGTGCATTCAGCTCACCCCGCTGATGGCCGAACTGGGCGATGCCGACACCTACGCCAGCGCCATCAGTGCCCTTCATGGTCAGCCGATGAACGGCAAGATCATGCTGAATTTTCAGAATAATTAAGCAACAGGAGGCGTTATGTACTTAGTGTCTAACCGTGAAATGTTGAAGAAAGCCCAGCGCGAGGGCTATGCCGTTCCGGCGTTTAATATCCACAACCTGGAAACCGTCCAGGTCATTGCGGAAACTGCCGCCGAACTGCGTTCCCCGGTAATTATGGCCGGGACACCGGGCACCTATCAGTACGCCGGGCTGAACTATCTGGTTTCCATCTGTCAGGACGCTGCACGCCAGTACGACCTGCCGATAGCGCTGCACCTTGACCATCACGAAACCTTCGATGATATCCGCCATAAAGTGCAGGGGGGTATCCGCTCGGTAATGATTGACGCCTCACATTTTGCCTTCGCACAGAATATTGAGCGGGTACAACAGGTCGTGGCGTTGTGTCAGCGTTACGATGCCAGTGTGGAAGCCGAGCTGGGCCGCCTTGGCGGTCAGGAAGATGACATGGTCGTCAATGAAGAGGACAGTTTCTTTACCGATCCGGCAAAAGCGAAAGAGTATGTGACGCGCACTGGTATTGATTCTCTGGCGGTAGCCATTGGCTCGGCACATGGGATGTATCAGGGTGAACCTCAGCTGGATTTTGCCCGGCTGGCGGCAATCCATGAACAGGTAGATATTCCGCTGGTGCTGCACGGCGCTTCCGGTATTCCGGAGGCGATGCTGCGCGAAGCCATAGCGCTGGGGATATGCAAGGTGAACGTTGCCACCGAGCTGAAAATCGCTTTCTCCAGCGCGGTGAAGTCCTGGTTTGGTGAACATCCCGCCGCCAGTGACCCACGAGAATATATGGCACCGGGCAAGGCCGCGATGAAGCAGGTGGTGGCAGAGAAAATCCGCATTTGTGGCAGCACCGGGCGGCTGTAAAACGCCACAGAATGACGGGCGGGTCTCTGTACTTATTAATGAGCATAGGATCCTGTTTGCAGCACGGCCTGGACCCTGCACAATGGCTGCCTGATCAACCTCTGGAGTTTGACTGAATGGCGTTAAAAAAAATATTGATGACAGGTGCCAGTGGACGTATAGGGCGAACCTTCTTCAGCGCGATGAAAGATCATTACAGATTTGTCCTGACTGACCGGGTGGCAGCAGATTATGACGTCTCCTCACCACACCGTTTTATATCGCTGGACCTGTCAAAGGCGGGTGCGGCAGCGGAACTGCTGGCCGAAGAGCCGGTTGATGTGGTCATTCATCTGGCGGGAATACCTGACGCCGATGCGTCTTTCACCGATCTGCTGCCCGCAAATATTTTGACCACGACCTATTTAATGGAAGCCGTGGCAGAAACCCCCTGCCAGCGCTTCATTTTTGCCAGCAGTGCACAGACCATTGAAGGATATCCTGTCGACGTACAGATCCATCCCGGAATGGAAGTGTCGCCCGCCAATTTATACGGTGTCACGAAATGTTACGGTGAAGCGCTGTGCTCATTTTATGCCACGCAGCGCGGCCTGAGCTGCGTCGCACTCAGAATCGGTGCGTTTGAACAAAGGCACGCCGACAACCTTCATAACGCCCGCGATTACAGTGCATGGCTCAGTCCGGAAGATGCTGTCAGGCTGCTGACGGGGGCGGTTGAAGCAGAGAATATAACGTTCTTCATCGGTTACGGCATTTCGGATAATCGTTTCAAGCGTTTTGATCTGACCCGTACCCGGGAAGTGCTGGGCTATCACCCTTCAGATAATGCATTCAGAGAATTTACACCTGAGAAACTCGCGTTCTGATGAATACGCTCCCGGGGTGTTCATGCTGATGACCCTCCCGGGCGCCTCTCTCCCCGACAGACGACCCTTTCATTATTGATGTGTATTGCGCCCGAGATAACCCCCCCTCTCCTGAGATGAATTTCAGATAAACGGATATTTTATAACGTCTTTGACTTTGCCAATAATACGTAATGAGGTAATGTTTGCGCTTAACAGGGCCAGTATTTCCTGAGGCAACGACTCGACTATCCTGGAATATCAATGAAAATCGAATACAGCACGGTAGCTGAACTGCGCCGCGAGTTTATGCGTAGCGTTGTTGCACCCGTTGTAGCTGTGGTGCTTTTTGCCCTGATAGGGTGTGGGTTTACTGCATATTGGGTCACCGTGCAAAGCAATGCCAAAGCACAAGAAAAACAACAACAGGTTATTGAAAACATTTTCGCCCAGCACCTGGTCGACTTTACTCTTCAGCACAAAAACCTATTGAATGGACCGGATCTAATTTCACAGCTGGCGAAGCCCACAGAATTTGGCAGCTGGCTGTTTCATCTTGTTGGCGATAATGAAATGTATCTTCTGGATGCAGAGCAGCGTCCAGTGGTCAGCTGGCTGGAGGGCAAGCTGACCCCCGTTTCCAGCTACGATGCGCTCAGCCCGTCACTATCGCATTGGCTGCTTCCCACGGCATCGCCGGCTCTTATCCATGATTTTATCCGCCTGCGTGGCCGGGTTGCGGAGGTGGTGATCGGCACTCTGCCGGATCATTCCGGGCGACGACTGGTGTTTATCCGCTATCTGCATTACAGCTTTATCGATTTCCTTGAGCATCGCGGTGTGGTCAGCCATTTTCGCTTTACCCCCAGCGTGCCAGACCAGCCCAATAGCGCTGGTTTTCTTCTGACCTCAGCAAGCGGTATTCCCGTCAGCAGTGTCTCCTGGATACCCATGCGCCCCGGCAGCCAGATGCTGATGGTGACAGGCCCGCTGATTGCGGTGGCCATTTTGAGTATCACACTGATGTGCATCATTATGACGCGCCGCCTGTGGCATTCATCCCTCAAGCTCTCCAGCTCAATGCGCCGCCTCGCCGCCAGCGAAGCGCACGCCCAGCATCTGGCCCGCCATGATGTGCTCACCGGCTTGCCCAACCGCGCCTGGATAGAAGAACAGCTCAATGAGCGATTGCATCAGTTACCTCTGAAGCGCGGGAAGCTGGCGCTGCTGCTGCTCGACCTCGATCGCTTTAAAATGATCAACGACACCTATGGCCACCATACGGGCGATGATCTGATCGTCGAGATCGGTCAACGGCTGTCGTCGCTGTTACCAGTACAGGATGCTGTCGGACGTCTGGGTGGTGATGAGTTCGTGGTGATGATCGGTGATGTAGAAGACGATCAGCAGGTTGCCGAACTGTGCCAAAAAATTATTACCCGGCTGGCCGAACCGATGACGCTGCGCGGTCATACGCTATGGGTAGGCGTCAGTATTGGGGTGGCACTGTCACCACGGCATGGGCTGGAGCGGCTGGAACTGATGCGCAAAGCCGATATTTCCCTCTACGCTGCCAAAGCGGAAGGACGCGGGCGCTACTGCCTGTTTGTTCCAGCCATGGATGAAGCCCTGCAAAAACGTCAGCGGCTGGCGCAGCAACTCCATCTGGCGCTGGAAAATGAGACGGGATTAATGCAGTGGTATCAGCCGATTATGGATGTCAGTGGCCAAAAAATCATTGCCGTCGAAGCGCTATTGCGCTGGCAGCATTCGCAGCTTGGCAACATCTCGCCGGCGGAGTTTGTGCCGATTGCCGAAGAGACCGGGCTGATTATTGCTCTGGGCGAGTGGGTGCTGGAGCAGGCCTGTAAACTGGCGATCACCTGTCCAAAACTGATCGTTGCCGTCAATGTTTCACCCCTGCAATTCCTTGCCCCTGGGTTTATTGACAATCTGATGGCGATTATGGCGCGGCATGGGATCAATCCGCAGCAAATCGAACTGGAAATTACCGAAGGCGTGCTGCTGGAAAATGAACAGCATGCGCTGAAAACCATTAAGACCCTACGCGCCGCCGGATTCTGTATTGCGCTCGACGATTTCGGCACCGGTTATTCCAGCCTGAGCTATCTGGTCCAGTTCCCGGTTGATACCATTAAAATCGACCGCGCCTTCACTCAGTCGCTAGGGGTACGCGAAAACTCAGCCACCATCGTTGAATCGGTGATCAAGCTGGGGCACAGTCTGGGTATTACCGTTACCGCCGAAGGGGTGGAAACCGAAGAGCAGCGATTGATGCTGGCCTCGGCAGGTTGCGATCGTTTACAGGGATTCCTTCTCAGTAAGCCACAGCCGGCGGAACAACTGCATGCGCTGCTGCGCGAGAGGCATGGCTGAGCGCCGTCAGGCTTATTTTGGTCGCCCCGGGCGCATATCTCCGTATAATGCGCCCCCTGATGATAGCCCGCTCCGGGTGAATTGAGTTGATGTGATGAAAAAGCTGTTCTCGCTGTTAGTGCTCGCTGCCGCCGTACTGTCGTTGTGGTGGTTTATGTTCAGAAGCCCGGCCCACGATCCGCATTATGACGCCGCTGCCTGTGCCGCCGTCGATGTGCTGGGCACGCCGACCAGCGAGCAGGACTTCGCCGATAAAATTCGTACAGTTATTATTAACGAAAACAGCTCTTACTCGGTCAAACAGGTCAGCTACGACGATCGGCTGGGCCGATCGTCGATTGAGAAGTACCAGGCGCTCAGCGTGGAGCAAAAAAAGGCTGCCGCAAAGGATGTAGCCAGCTGCATTGATGTGATGAACGCCGCCGGACACTGACGCTCCTCAGGCAAAGCGGAAGACCGCAATCGCCTGCTGAACAGCCTCAGCCTGACGCTGTTGCAGTTGAGCCACTTCCAGCGTTTCTGCCACATGTTTCAGGTTGTGCTGCACGCTGCTGTCAATGCTCTCCACGCTGTCTTTCATCTGCGTGATACTGGTGAGCTGCTGGTCGTTCATATCGGCCAGCTCCTTCACGAGGTCATTCAATCCGTTGATGGTTTGAATAATTTCCTGCATGGTTTTTCCCGCCTCGGCGACCTGCTCAGTACCGCTGTGGGTGCGTTCTACAGAGGTCGAGATCAGTTGGCGAATATCTTTCGCCGCATTTTCGCAACGCCCGGCCAGAATGCGTACTTCCGCCGCCACCACGGCAAAACCCTGACCGTGCTGACCCGCGTTAGCCGCCTCAACGGACGCATTCAGTGACAGGATATTGGTCTGGAAGGCGATGCCGTCGATCAGTTCCAGAATGACATTAATGCGTTGCGACTCCTGCTCGATCTGCGTCATCGAGTTCACCGCTGAGGCGATATTCTCTCCGCCGCGTTTTGCCACCCTGTTCGCGCCCTGCGCAAGCTGCTGTGCGGCATGCGCTTTTTCACTGGTCAACGTGGCGGCTTCACTCATCTGCTCCATCGCCGTTGCAGCAACGGCCAGTGCATTCGCCTGCTCATCGGTGCGCTGCGAAAGCGCAGCATTACGTTGCAGAATACTGTCTGACTCCTCCAGCAATGTGCTGACCCCTTCGCTCACCTGATTGAGCGTGCCCCGCATGGTACCCAGCGTACTGCTGAACGTGCGGGCAAACGGCGTTTTGCTTTCATTGCTTCCCTGCCCCAGCGTCAGGCGCCCGGGTTCGCGGTTAATCCACGCCGCCAGCTCAGCCACTTCGCACGCCGCGCGGGCATCCGCCGCCATACGGTGGGCGATAAAGATCAGGATAGCGGTTTGTGCCACGACGAAAATGGCGTGGAACACCACCATATGGAAACCGGGATGCGTAAAACAGACGATGCCGTAGAGGTCGTTTTCCTGAAAATAGTTGAACAGAGCATGGTGCACGGCAGCGGTGGCAGCGCCCATCAGCAGCGGACGAAAGTCGCGGTAAGCGAGTAATGCGGAAAGCAGGACAAAGATGGAGAAGTGGTATTCAACTTCTCCCTGACCGAGTTGAATCAACAGCGCGGAAAACGCGATCAACGTAAAAGCAAACCACAGCCGGGTGATCAGGCGGCCAGGCCAGACATAACGTACCAGCGTGGCGACAATCGCCAGCGCCCCGCCAACGCCGAGCGCCAGCATGAAGGAGTCCATCATCCAGCCAATGAGACAGGCAATGGCCCACATGCCCCACGACAGGAAAAGCATCAAAAAATCAGCCTGTTGCCAGATTTTTACCAATGAAACCATCTCACTGCTCCCGCCAATAGCCGGCGGTAACGATGTATCGACCATAATTGTTTCCCGGGCAAGTAAAGTGGGCATCCTGAAAGATCATTAACGGCAGAATTGGCGAGGATCTTTACAACTATATAGCGTTATCTTGCGGGTGGGGTTACGGGGGCGTTATCAATCTGTGAGGAAACAAGTAAAAAAGGCCGCTTTAGCAGCAGCCTTTTACTGAAACGACATCATTTTAAAAAGATTTACTAAAGTGACATCCGGCGTCATCTTCAGACTTCTTTATTTATTCACTTTCTCATCCGCCGCAGACAGGGTCGCTGAAAAAGGACTGCATGTAGAAATTTCCCTGGTGAGGCCGAAATTTTGCCTTGCCAAACTGGAAGGACAGCAGGATATTAGTATCGTCTGATTCACATCGCCGCCCATGACTCATACTTTAGGCATTTTTATCATTCCGGGATAGGGGGAAAAACACTCTTGAAATACCTGGGAATAAATGATAATTACGCGTGGTTAATATACAAGTTATCTTATTAATTGTTATTCGAATAATGAGAGCATGAGGCTAATGAAAATCACTGTAACTGATACGCCCGAAAATGCTGATGAAGCGTTTGTTATCAACAGCCTGTGGCAGCACAATGCAAAAATAACCCCCGTTGATATCCACCCCCTTTTTCTTACGTTACGCGACGAAAACCAGCAAATCTTTGCAGGCCTGGTCGCAAGAACCTGGTGGGGGGGGTTGGAAGTGCAGTATTTGTGGGTCAGCGATGCCTGCCGGGGTAAAGGTGTGGGGCGTGACCTGATGCTGGCAGCAGAACAAGAAGCAAAACAACGCGGCTGTCATATGGCCTATGTTGATACGTTCAATTTCCAGGCCGTCGGATTTTACGAGAAGTTAGGCTACTCCGCTTATGGCGAACTCGGCGATTATGCACATTTGCATACGCGCCACTATCTGGCTAAGAAGATCTGAAATACACCTCAGGGGGAAAAATGGAATCACCGGAAGATAAACCACGATCAAGCCTCAATGCTCTGATTGCCATGATGGAACACTTATCCGAACCCTGGGGTATCAAGGCCCCCGATTCAGAACACCTGTATATGAATAAAGCGGCGTACTTATATACCAATACGCCGAAAAACTTTGCGATTGAAGGCCGATTCGACAGTGATTTTCCTGCCGCATGGGCCGAATGTGAAGACGAGCTTATTGAGCACGATCGTCGCACTCAGGCGTGTAACGGACGGGTTGCCGTGATCGAAACTCACTACTGGTATGGGCAGAAAACCTTAACGCCCTATGTCTGTGAAAAAATCCCACTGTATGGAGAAAATGGGGATTTTATCGGTATTGCATGGAACGCTAAACTGCTCAACACCATGTCACCGCTGAAATATATCACTCAGCAAAAACCCGGGGTGCTGACAACCGAAGTCGATAACGATGTGTTTACCCGTTCCGAACTGGATACGCTTTTTTTGATGCTGCAACGCTTATCTACGAAAGAAATAGCGCGGATTTATAATCTCAGCCATCGCACCGTAGAGAACCGGATTTATAACATCTATCAAAAAGCGGGGGTGCATACCCTGAGCCAGTTCGAAGAGTATTGCCGCCACGCAGGGTTGGACAATTTTATACCGGACCGTCTGATTGAAAAGGGCATCCAGTTTATTTAATTTTTGCTAAGGAAACTCCGTGATTCGTATTGAAGACTACCCGTTAAGTCGCGTACCTGAAAATAAGCGCGTCTCATTTTTAAGCGTTGCCGTGGTCCATATGGGTATGCTTACCGCACTCGACCAATTTATGCTGGGGGCGGTACTGGGGGATTCGATGAGTCTGGCCTCCGCTTTCCTGGCCATTCTGGCCGGCAGCGTGATCTTTGGCATCGTGACCTTCGGGCTGGGCTATGCCGGGATGAAAGAAGGCATATCCGGGAGCTTACTGGCGCGCTGGTGCGGTTTTGGTCGCATCGGTTCGGTGTTGATTGGCCTGGTCGTCGCCGTCAGCCTCCTCGGCTGGTTTGGCATTCAAAATGCCATCTTCGCCAAGTCGTTGAATTTTGCCCTCGGTGGCGCCCTGGGGTTCCCGCTGGCCGCCAGTCTTTCCGGCCTGCTGCTGACCGTGCTGGTGACCTTCGGGTTTAAAGCGCTGCGCGTAACCGCCCGTATCGCCGTGCCGCTGTTTATTTGTCTGGTGGCGTTTATCTCCTTCCAGACGTTGTCCGGCCACACTCTTCAGCAAATTATTGACCTGCCGCCCACCGGTAGCCCGCTGACCATCAGCGCGGCCATCACCATGGTGGTTGGCGGAGCGATTGTTGCCAGCCTGATGACGCCGGATCTGACCCGTTATTCACGCTCATCCAGGCATGTGGCCGGCGTAACTCTGCTGACGATTATTGCCGGAGAGTTTATCGTGAACGGGTTGGCCATTATGATTGCCCGCACGCTGCAAACGGCCGATGTCGTGACGATTATGTCGCAGGTAGCCGGCGGCGTCGGGTTACTGGTGGTGATTCTTTCCACACTGCGCGTGAACGATTTAAACCTCTACTCCTCTTCTCTCGGGGTGATTAACGCCGTCGAAGGTATCTCCGGTAAAAAGTTACAATACCGGAATACCACGCTGGTGATTGGCGTGCTGGGCACCCTGCTCTCGGTGCTGGGTATCCTTGACCGCTTCGTTGACTTCCTCACCGTGCTGGGCGTGGTGTTCCCTCCGATCCTCGGCATTATGCTGGTTGACTATCTGCTGCTGCGCACACACCGTGCCGCGCTGGATAAAAGCCGTGCAGAAGGAAAACTGCCTGGGGACAGCGAAACACCAACCATTGGCTGGATAGCGATTATCGCGACGCTTGTCGGCAGTGTGATTGGCCTGATGACCGAGTGGGGTGTGCCAACGATTAACTCGCTGCTGGTGTCGTGCGTGATTTATTACGTGTTATCGCTGGCGTTACGTGACCGGGCGGTGGTTCCGTCGCGTTAAGAAACCCTTAAAAAATCGGGCAGAGCACGCTTCGCCTCTGCCCGGTTGGACACACCATTCAAGCGCTATGATAACCTGTCCGTTGTCAGACGATGCTGCTTAATCGCTGTATTTAACAGCACATAGCCACAGCCCGCAATCAAGCCCGCCAGAGCAGATAACAGGACAATCAGCGAGCGTTTTGGTGCATCACGTTGAAGCGGCACCATGGGAGCGCGCATATATTTAAATGGCTGGAAAATCAGCTTGTCGATGTTCAGCTCATTGATTTTTTCAATATACAGATGACGATTCTGCAAATCAGCATTCAGCACGGTCGGGGTCTTAAGAGACTCGACGATTTTCAGCTTACGATCGAGGCCATCTGCCCCCAGCGTCACCGGAAAATCCGGGTCATCCTGATTGGATGAACCATGGCTCCATGACGGTTTCTGCAACCCGGCAGCCTTGGCGATTTCAAGGGCATATTGCAGGCGTTCGAGATTGATACGATAGGCCGTTTCCGCGCGCGCGCTGTCGAAATTATATTTCCCAATGGCCTGGCTTTTACGCATTTCAACCTGATAGCGAAGACGATGATATACATCATCTTCAACCACGGTTGTCACATAGTTAATATAGCCCTGCAGCAGGTCACGCGCGACAACCGGATTTTCAGCACTAAAGGTCACATCGTAGTAAAGATATTCTTTCTGATTCGCGGCTTTATCCTGCAAAGAGCTGCGCGATGAAATATTCCCCTGCAGAATAGCATTGATTAAGCGATGACGCATTTCCGGCGTATTCGCTTTATTTTTAGAGAGTTGTTTAAAATAATCGGTACTGACCAGATATTTTTCACGCAGATTATAGGCGTCAAAATTACGCATAAATTCGGATAACAAAGAACCCGGCGAGATATCCGACTGAATATCCAGCACCTCCAGCGCGGCGAGCATCTTATCCATGCCTTGCAGCTGCGTCGCTTGCGGTATGATCAGCTCCGCTGAACTGGTCCAGCGCTGCGGCAACAGGTAGCTCACCGCCACGCCACCTGACATGGCAATAACGCAAAAGAACATAATGGTGAATTTACTTCTCACCAGAATACTCAGTAGTTCAATTAAATTTATTTCATCATCGGAATGATCCGGTTGAGACAATCCGCCGACGTGCGCAGAACGCACAGGGTCTATTATTCTGGGGGGATTCATGGCATAACTCCTGTAGCGCCAGTAAGGTAGGAATATTCTCAACACAGTCCAGTGCAGTATTTAGCGATAAGATAATACTTATAAAAACGATAATTAAATCATCGTTACTTAACAATGTTTTCTTAACAATATTGGCTTAGATAAAATCGCTCTGAATAATAGCGCAAATGGGCGCCAAAAAAAATCAGTAAAATTACTGATTTTTTTCGGGCCAATCATTCTGCAACAACTGAAACGTCAGGTTCGCCCCAGATAAGGCCCCGCCACCACTGATTCACGCACGATAAGCTGGCCGTTAAATGCCGGTAACGGCTCACCGGGCTGCCCATCGAGCATCAGTACCAACTTTTCCAGCGTATGCCGGATCATCTCTCCAACGGGGACATGAACCGTGGTGAGCGGTGGAACAAAAAACGATGCCATCGGAATATCATCGAAGCTCAGCAGAGACACATCCTGCGGAATGCGTTTTCCCGCGGCAGACAGCGCCCGGGCAGCACCGATGGCCATATCATCGTTACTCGCAACCAGCGCGGTAAACTCAGCGCCGCGCGCCAGCAGCTCCAGACCGGCTTCATAGCCGCTCTGGAGCGACCAGCTGCCCTGTGCCACCCGCTGCGGGTTAAAGGCGATATGGTGCGCCTGAAGCGCTTCACGGTAACCTTTCAAGCGGCTGATGCCCGTAGGCGAACCGTCGGATCCCGAAATAAAGGCAATATCACGGTGCCCCTGAGAAACCAGATAATTAACGGCGTCCAGGGTGTTCTGTTCATGGGCGGCAAAGACGCAGTGCTGAGGATGTTTTTCCAGCTGGCGGTTCACCACAATAATCGGCTTGCGGGTTTGCTCAATAATCTCATCCAGTTCGGCGGTATTGAGGAAACGGGGATAGATGATGATCGCATCGCAGCGCAGATCCAGCAGGAACTCAATGGCCTGGCGCTCCTGACGGGCATCATGCTTACCGTCGGCCAGTAACAGCTGGCGGCCATGCTGCTCGGTTAACGTTGCCGCCTGGAATAACAGCTCACTAAAATAAGGACCGTTATATAAGGTATTGGTGACCACCAGCCCGATATTTTGTGATTTATTGGTCGCCAGATTACGTGCCAGCAAATTAGGCCGATAGCCAGTTTCTTCAATCGCTTTAAATACCCGATCCTGCGTGGTTTTACTGACGTAACTATTTCCTGCCAGCACCCGTGAAACCGTGGCTTTTGAAACACCGGCTTTTTTTGCGACATCCAGCATGGTAATCATCATGGTTTCCTGAAAGCTAAGTTCTGCTTGTTATAATAACCTGTTTTATCGTGCGCCCATACCTAATATGATAACACAATGAAATTATTAGCTTTAGTGTCTGTTAGTGACGTTTTCATCTCACCTGTCAGTTGCCTCTTTCTACGGAAAAAAACCGTTTAAACCTGCCTGCAACGTTATTAGCGATATATCCATTACCCGCACAACTTTGCTGTTTCACCTGCTTTGTCTCTGACCGATGCGATCCCGCTCACAGAACAAATTATTGAATATGAAACCGGTTGCAGAAACAGGTCAGTTTCAGCTATCTATTAAAGAAACCTAGACCGGAGAACAACCATGAATAAAATCTTACTCTGTTGTGCCGCAGGTATGTCCACCAGCATGGTGGTGCAGCGTATGGAAAAAGCCGCTAAAGAAAAAAATATTGCCGTGGAGATTAATGCGGTTGGGCTGGACGAGTTTGTTGAGCAGATCGCCGATTACGACTGCTGCCTGCTCGGCCCGCAAATCAAATACAAGCTGGTGGATTTCAAGCCGCTGGCCGATGAACTCAACAAGCCGATCGCCGTGATCAACACCATGGATTACGGCATGATGAACGGCGAAAAAATCCTCGCAGACGCCCTCTTGATGATCCAGAACGGCGGGGCCGCCAAATGAGTCGCTTCAGCGAGTCCCTGTTCGGCGTGATCGAGAATCGCATCAGCCCGATCGCGGCCAGGCTCTCCAGCCAGCGCCACGTGGTGGCGATCAAAGATGGCTTTATCTCGTCGATGCCGTTCCTGATTGTGGGTTCGTTCATGCTGTTGTTCGCTCATCCACCGTTCGGTGCCGACAGCCAGTGGGCTTTTGCTCAGTGGTGGCTGGGCATGGTGGAGCGTCATTCAGCGCAAATCATGATGCCCTACAATATGACGATGGGCATTATGGCGGTCTATATCGCCGCCGCCATCTCCTATAACCTCGCCATCAGCTATAAGATGAACGGTTTTATGGCCGCCTGTCTGTCGCTAATGTCGTTTCTGCTGGTCGCCGCGCCGCAGGGCAATGGCGCACTTCCTGTGGGTTCGCTGGGGGGAGAAGGGATCTTTACGGCGATTATCGTCAGCCTCTACTCCACTGAGCTGATGCACTTCCTGCAAAAACACCATATCGGCTTTAAGCTGCCAGAGCAGGTTCCGCCGAAAATTCGCCAGTCGTTCGATCTGCTGATCCCGATCCTTGCCATCTTCCTGACACTGTTCCCCCTCAGTCTGCTGGTACAGGATCAGTTCGGTATGCTGCTGCCGCAGGCGATTATGGCGATCTTCAAACCCATTATCTCCGCGTCTGACTCACTGCCAGCGGTACTGATTGCCGTGCTGCTGTGCCATCTGTTGTGGTTTGCCGGTATCCACGGTGCGGTGATCGTCGGTGGGATTTTGCAGGCCTTCTGGCTGACCAACCTCGGCATTAACCAGCAGGAATTAAACGCAGGCCAGCCGATCACGCAAATCTTTATTGAGCCATTCTGGCAGTTCTTTATCGTGGTGGGCGGTTCCGGTTCCACCATGGGCCTGGTGTTCCTCTATCTGCGGAGCCGTTCGGCACACCTGCGCTCCATCGGCAAGCTGGGTCTGGTGCCGAGTATGTTCAATATCAATGAGCCGATTATCTTCGGTTCCCCGGTGGTGATGAACCCGCTGCTGTTTATCCCGTTTATTACCGCACCGCTGGTCAATGCCATTATTGCCTGGGTGGCCACGCGTACTGACCTGGTGAACCACGTGGTTTCGCTGGCCCCCTGGACCACACCCGGCCCGATTGGTGCCGCCTGGTCAACGGGCTGGGACTTCCGCGCCGTGATTCTGGTGGGCGTGCTGATTGTGGTATCAACGCTGATTTACTATCCCTTCTTCAAAATGTATGAGCGCGAGCTGTTGAAGCAGGAGAAGCCAACCCCGTCGGATACTGAACTGAAAGCCGTGGAGAACTGATCATGGATATGGAAACCACCGTAATGGAACTCATCATTCACGCCGGCGAAGCCCGCTCCTGCTCAATGCAGGCGCTGCGTGCAGCACGGACTTATGACTGGCAGGAAGCGGACGCACAGCTGACGGCCGCGACAGCCGCTGCCAGAGCCGCGCATAAGATCCAGACGGCGCTGATTGGTGCTGATGAAGGGGTCGGCAAGGTGCCGGTGAACCTGATTCTGGTCCATGCGCAGGATCACCTGATGAACGCCATGCTGTGCCGTGAGCTAGCGGAAGAGATCATCATCCTGCATCGTGAAGTGCAGGCGTTGAAACAGGCCAAATAATCTTGGGCGAGGCATGCCTCGCCCCTACACGTATTTCGCAGGGATCATGCATGCCTCACCCTGCACGTATTTCGCAGGGGTCATGCATGCCTCGCCCTGCACGTATTTCGCAGGGGTCATGCATGCCTCGCCCTGCACGTATTTCGTAGGGGTCAGGCATGCCTCGCCCTGCACGTATTTCGCAGGAGTCAGGCATGCCTCGCCCTGCACGTATTTCGCAGGAGTCAGGCATGCCTCGCCCTGCACGTATTTCGCAGGGGTCATGCATGCCTCGCCCTGCACGTATTTCGCAGGAGTCAGGCATGCCTCGCCCTGCACGTATTTCGTAGGGGTCAGGCATGCCTCACCCTGCACGTATTTCGCAGGGGTCATGCATGCCTCGCCCTGCACGTATTTCGCAGGGATCATGCATGCCTCGCCCTGCACGTATTTCGCAGGAGTCAGGCATGCCTCGCCCTGCACGTATTTCGTAGGGGTCAGGCATGCCTCGCCCTGCACGTATTTCGTAGGGGTCAGGCATGCCTCGCCCTGCACGTATTTCGTAGGGGTCAGGCATGCCTGACCCGTCAAAAACGCAAGGAGAACAGGATGCAATACCGCAAGCTATCGCCCTTCCCTGACGGTTTTTTATGGGGAGCTTCCACCTCGGCCTATCAGGTAGAGGGGGCGTCGAACCAGGACGGTAAAGGACCCTCGGTCATTGATAAAGCCCGTTTCGATCCGCGCCTGACAGACTTCACTGTGACCAGCGATCACTACCACCGCTTTGCCGAAGATGTGGCACTGTTCGCTGAACTGGGCCTGAAAACCTACCGTCTTTCTATTTCCTGGAGCCGCCTGTTCCCGCAGGGAACCGGTGAGATCAATGCCAAAGGCGTTGAGTTCTATCAGAAGCTGATCACCGCACTCACCGACAAAGGGATTGAGCCGCTGGTCACGCTGTACCATTTCGATCTGCCCTGGGCGTTACAGGAGAAAGGTGGCTGGTCCGATCCCGCCACCATCGCGGCGTTTGAGCACTTTGCCCGCACCTGCTTTGAGTTGTACGGCGATCGGGTGAAATACTGGCTGACCATAAACGAGCAGAACATGATGATCCTCAAAGGGGATGTCATTGGTACGCTGCCCGCCGGCACACCGGACCCGCACAAAACCCTGTATCAACAGAACCACCATATGATGCTGGCGCAGGCGCGGGCGATGATCGCCTGCCACGAGATGTTGCCTGCGGCAAAAATCGGCCCGGCACCGAATATCTCCTGCGTCTACCCGGCCAGTTCCAAGCCCGAAGACGTGCTGGCGGCGAATAACTTCACCTCTATTCGCAACTGGCTGTACCTCGACCTCGCCTGTTATGGCCGTTACAACACCATTGCCTGGCGCTTTATGCAGGAGAAAGGCTGGCTGCCAACGATTACCGATGCCGAGATGGCGTTGCTGAAGCAGGCGAAACCTGACTTTATCGCCTTCAACTATTATGCCTCCGCGACCGTTGCCGCCGAGTTGAGCGATGAAGGGGAAGGCAACCAGAAAGTTGACCAGCAGATGGCCGGTATCGATAAAAGCGTTTACGTTGGCACCAATAACCCGCATCTGAAGAAAAATCAGTTTAACTGGTATGTTGACCCGGTTGGCTTCCGCATCACTGCCCGCGAGATCTACGATCGTTACCAGCTGCCGCTGATTGTCACTGAGAATGGTCTTGGTGCCTTTGACGAGCTGGCCGCCGGGAATAAAGTGTATGACGATTACCGTATTGCTTACCTCAGTGACCATCTTGAGCAGCTCCAGTTAGCGATCAGCGATGGTGTCGACGTCTTCGGTTACTGCCCGTGGTCGGCTATCGATCTGGTCAGTACACATCAGGGGATCAGCAAGCGTTACGGCTTTATCTACGTCAACCGTGATGAGCACGATCTGAAGGATCTGGCCCGCTACCGCAAGAAAAGCTTCAGCTGGTATCAGCGCGTAATCCAGACCAACGGGGCGAAGTTAAACAAAGATATCGAGTATTAAATCCCGGCATCAATCGTTGGGGATTTGTAGGGGCGAGGCACGCCTCGCCCACATTATTAAGACGTTGTTAATCTCACCAGAAAGGATGGATTATGTCAGAGCAGCAATTACCAAAAGATTTTTTATGGGGCGGCGCGGTTGCGGCACACCAGGTTGAAGGCGGTTGGGACCAGGGCGGTAAAGGTCCAAGTATTGTCGATGTCTTATCCGGCGGCGCGCACGGTGTGGACCGCGTGATCACCGATGGCATTGACCCGGCGCATCACTATCCGAATCACCTGGCGGTGGATTTCTACCATCGCTACAAAGAAGATATCGCGCTGTTTGCCGAGATGGGCTTTAAATGCTTCCGTACCTCGATTGCCTGGACGCGCATTTTCCCGAAAGGCGACGAGCTGGAGCCAAACGAAGCGGGCTTACAGTTCTACGACGACCTGTTTGATGAACTGCTGAAATACAATATTGAACCGGTGATCACCCTCTCCCACTTCGAGATGCCAGAGCATCTGGTGAAAGAGTACGGCGGCTGGCTGAACCGTAAAGTGGTGGATTTCTTTGTGCGTTACAGCGAAGTGGTACTGAAGCGCTATCAGCACAAAGTGAAATACTGGATGACCTTTAATGAGATCAATAACCAGCGTAACTGGCGTTATCCGCTGTTCGGTTACTGTAACTCCGGGGTGATTTTTAACGACCACGAAAAACCCGAGCAGGCGATGTATCAGGTTCTGCATCACCAGTTTGTTGCCAGTGCGCAGGTGGTAAAACTGGGTCACGAGATCAACCCGAACTTGCAGATCGGCTGCATGCTGGCGATTGTGCCGCTCTACCCGTGGTCATGCCACCCGGATGATGTGATGTTCGCGCAGGAATCGATGCGTGAGCGCTATCTGTTCGGTGATGTGCACCTGCGCGGTTACTACCCATCGTACATTCTGAAAGAGTGGGAGCGTAAGGGTTACCAGATTGAGATGCAGCCGGGCGATGAGCAGGCGCTGCGTGATGGCTGTGCTGACTATCTGGGCTTCAGTTACTACATGAGTAATGCGGTGCAGTTCTCTGCGAAGGACAGCGACGACGGTCGTCATATTGAAGGTTTCCCGGGCAGCCGTCCGAACCCGCATGTAAAAGCCTCCGATTGGGGCTGGCAGATTGACCCGGTCGGCCTGCGCTACACGCTGAACGCCTTCTGGGAACGCTATCAGAAGCCGATGTTTATCGTTGAGAACGGCTTTGGTGCCTACGATACCGTTGAAGCCGATGGTCAGATCAACGATGACTACCGTATTGCTTATTTGCAGGCACATATTGAGCAGATGAAAATTGCGGTACTGGAAGATGGCGTTGATCTGATGGGTTACACCCCATGGGGCTGCCTCGACTGCGTGTCATTCACCACCGGCCAGTACAACAAACGTTATGGCTTTATCCATGTGGATAAAAACGATGACGGTACCGGCACCATGGCACGTTCGAAGAAGAAAAGCTTCGACTGGTATAAGCAGGTGATCGCCAGCAACGGTGCGGATCTGTAACGTGTTGCGGTGATGTGGTGTCACAGGACCACAAAGGGCAGAACGCCGGGACGCCGTAAATCCATCCCTGGAGGCTCCAGCCGCCGCATCCATGCGGCGGAGGCCCGGCTAACCTGTCCCTTTGTGGTCCCTGTCTGACAACATCGTCGCTGTTGAAAAAAGTCACAGCAACACCGTGCTAAATGGCAATCGGGGCTATCCGGGTTAGCGGACCGTTGAGCGCAGGGATGCGCGAACACGAGCCCCCAGGGATGGGTTTACGGCGTGTCCGCGTTTCGGATAGCCCTGATAGGCCGAATGACGGTTTATCAGCGATAAATCAGCCCTTCTTCCCCCCCGATTTACCAATCGACCGATGCAGATCCTGAATGCGCTTCATCGACTTCATGGTTTTCTGCGGGGCAGTAGACGCCAGCGACATGACCAGCATCTCCAGGCATAGCAGGACGGAACCGTGCAGAGGGACTTTGCCGTTTTCCCCACCGCGCGGCACGGTGATCACCGTATGCGCTTCCCGGCTAAAACGGGAGTCCGGCGCATTGGTCAGTAAGATGGCAGGGATCCCCAGCCGTCGCGCTTCGGCCAGCGTGGTGAGCCCTTCGCGATGCGCCGATTTCTGCCCCATCATGATCAGTACATCGCCGCGTTGGAGATCTAACAACTGTTCAGCCAGCAAAATTCCGGTGCGATTCAGCGCATACGCAGGCGTACCGATACGCGTTAATAATCGCGCCGTGTAGTCAGCCAGAATTCCGGAAGCCCCAATCCCAAAAATCGCCACCTGTCGCGCCTCGGCCAGCAGAGCGACGGCTTGTGCCATCGCCCGACGATTCTGCGGTTCACTTAGCGCTTCACAAGCACGCTGATGCCCTTCCACCACAAAATCAATGCTGGCATTAATATCGCAGGACAGCGCGCTGACCGTGGTATTCATCTTCTCCGCTGAGTTGATCCCTGGCCCCAGGAAACGCTCGATAGTCAGCTTTAAATCACGTAACCCGGCGAAACCCAGCGCCTGCATGGCCCGGATTACCGTCGCATCTGAACTCTGCGTCGCAGCGGCGATCTCCATCGCCGTATTCTCCAGCACCACATGACGGTGCTCGTTGATATAGCTGGCCACCGCATATAACCGTGGGGAGAGTTGATGCGCACGTGCGCGAAAACGCTCGCCGTACAGATCCACACGCCTGCGCCCGGTAGACAAACTCATGGCTGCCCCGCTTTTTCCGGCAGCGTGCGCCCGGAAAGATGCGATTGCACCTGTGCCACCAGCAGCCCCAGCGAGGCATAAGAGTTCGAGATCACTTCGTCGCGTGACAATAAAATGTAATGCCCTTCGCGACAGGCGCGTAAGAAATCACAGAATCCCGGCATGACCCGATTCATATCGGCGATCTCATCAGCAGGTTTACCTCCGGTATCAGCCCGCCAGGTATCAAAAATATAATCTGCATCCAATTCAGGGAGTCTTTCTGCGCTGACATCGACTCTTCCTCCCTCAGGGATCGCGTCCACCAACGGAGGAAAACGAAAACCGGCATCGCGAAGCACCCGCCCAAGCGAATGGTAGCTGTGATGCACGGTTAGCTTGCCATTGTTGGCCTGTAATACCGATACGGTAATGTGCTGCGTATCCACCACGTGTTTAAGCTGTTTGATCTGCTCCTGGTAGCGGCGTTCCAGAATCGCGAGCTGTGCCTGGCTGCCCGTCAGTTGCGCCAGCTTGCTGTAGATACGCGGAGCGCCCCCTTTAAGGTGGTCAATACTGACCGTCGGGGCAATTTTCTCCAGCTGTTCAACCGCCACATTGCGGGCAGGCTCGGTGATGATCAGATCCGGTTTGGCCGCAGCAATCGCTTCAATATCCATATCGGCAGTGCCAATAAACTGAATGGACGAGTTATCGAAATCCACCCCGGTGAGCAGACCGCTTGAACGCAAAAAATGGCTGCCGTCCGGGCGCGTGCGTCCGTGGCTGGCCACAGGCGGTACACCCAGTTCAATCAGGGGAATGGTGATATCCAGATCATGTAGCGAGACGATACGAATAGGGTGCAGCGGCACTACCACCGTGCGACCCAGATCGTCGGTAAACGACTGCGTGGGCACCGCAGCAGCAGCGGTAGCCCCGATTAGCAGCAGCAGAGAAAAGAGAAAACGCATAGCAGTTCCTTTAGTAGGGGCGAGGCACGCCTCGTCCGGATTACAGCGCATCACGACGGCGCCAGAGCAACAGCAGGAAAAACGGCCCGCCCACCAGGGCAATCACAATGCCCGCCGGAATTTGCAACGGGGCAAAGGCCAGCCGCCCGATGGTGTCCGTGACCAGCACCAGCAACGCCCCAATCAGCGCGCTGCCGCTGAGCAGCGCAACCTGCCCGCCGCGCAGCAGAAAACGCGCCATATGCGGGGCGATCAGCCCGACAAACCCCAGGCTGCCCACGCACGAGACGCTGGCCGCCGTCAGCAGGACTGGTGCGGCAAAGCGGATCAACGCCAGATGCTGTAGCCGCACGCCCAGACCGCTGGCCGCCTGATTACCGAGCAGCGCCACATCAGAGGCACGGGCAGTAAGAAACAGGATCAGCGCGCCCGGCAGCGCCCAGCAGGCGGCAACGGCCAGCAGTGACCAGGTCGCGGCATGCAGGCTGCCCGCCATCCACACCAGCGCCGTCTGCACATCGCGCACGTCGGCGGTGGTCATAAATACCCCTATCCCAGCCGAGAATGCCCAGGAAACGCCGATGCCGATCAGAATAAAACGGGGACGCGAGAAATCCCGCGCCAGTGCCACCACCAGCAATGCCACCAGCAGCCCGCCCGCCATCCCCGCCAGCGGCCGCCACAGCAGACCGAGCGATGGGAACAACAGGATCAGCGTCAACACCACCGCGCTGGTGCCTTCTTTCACCCCGATCAACCCCGGATCGGCCAGCCCGTTACGGGTAATGGATTGCATCGCAGCGCCCGCCATCCCCAGCATCGCTCCACTCAGGGCGGCCATCAGCAGGCGCGGCAGACGAATATCCCAGACAATGTAGTCCTGCTGTGACGGCAACGGTTGCGGGTAGAACAGTGCCCGGCCAATGGCCGATGCAGGGACGGGCAGCGATCCCTGGGTAACGCCAAAAATCACCAGCGCCAGCGCCAGCAACGCCAACAGCGCAGCGCAGGCCAGTGCACGCGGGCGCAGCAGCAGGCTAAAGGCACCCCACTGCCAGCGCCGATAGCCCACCCGTTGAAGCGACATTTTCATTTAAAAAATCTCGACGCGATAAAGATAAATACCGGCGCACCGACCAGCGCCGTCATCACGCCCGTCGCCAGTTCCTGAGGGGCAATCAGCGTGCGGGCGGCAATATCCGCCAGCAGCAACAACAGTGCGCCGCACAAGGCCGACAGCGGGATTGCCAGGCGAATATCATCGGTGATCAGTCGCCGCACGATATGCGGCACCACCAGACCAATAAAGCCAATGGGTCCTGCCACCGACACCGCCGCACCGCACAGCAGCGCGGTGGCGATCAGCCCCAGCAGCCGGGTACGGGCAATATTCACCCCCAGCCCGCTGGCAATCACATCGCCCAGTGCCAGCACATTCAGACGCGGGGCAATCCACAGTGCCAGAACCATCCCTACCGCACCCGGCAGCGCAGCAGCGCGCGTCAACGTCCAGCTTAGCCCGGCAAGATCGCCCGCCAGCCAGGTGCGTATTTCCATCAGCGTTTGTTCATCGAGGATCAGGATAGCCGCCGTGACTGACGAGGCAAAAGAGGAGACCGCCACGCCACAGAGGGTCACCTTCAGCGGCGTCAGACCGGTACGCCCGGCGGATGCCAGCAGCATCACCAGCGCAAACAACGCGGCAGCGCCCCCAGCCGCAATCAGCGGGCGACCCAACAGCAGCCCGCCCCACTGACTGCCCAGCGCGGACGCAATGACGACTGCCAGTGCTGCCCCGGCATTCAGCCCGAGGATATGGGGTTCGCCCAGCGGGTTGCGGATCACCGCCTGGAGCAGCATTCCGGCCACGCCCAGCACCGCACCGGTCATCAGTGCAGCAACCAGTCGCAGCAACCGCAGATCCACGATCACCTTATGGTCAAAGTTACGTGGGTTAAATTCCAGCAGCGCCTGTAATACCGTTCCGGGGCCGATATAACGCGCCCCCAGACCGAGATGGATCAGCGCGCAGCCCAGCAGGGCCACCAGCAGGATGATCAGTGCCACGCCCGAACGGGCGCGACGACGGCGTACCACCGCAGCAAAATCACTCATCCGGTGCGGTCACCGGGCGCCCGGAACGGCATAAAGAAGGGTTTTCCGGTCAGCGGGTTTACCGACATCTGAACGTCGACATCAAACACCGCTTTGATCAACGCGGGTGTACAGTGCTCTCCTTCGCGGATCACACCCTCCAGGCGCCCCTGTCGCAGGAATACCACTGTATCGGCATAGTTCACGGCAAAGTTCAGGTCGTGCAGCACGACGACAACGGTACGGCCATGCAGTCGCGTCAGATCATGCAGCAGTTCGAGAATATCGACCTGATAACGCAAATCGAGGAACGTGGTGGGTTCGTCCAGCAGGATAGTGGCGGTTTGCTGTGCCAGCGCCATCGCAATCCAGCAGCGCTGGCGCTGGCCGCCGGACAGACTGTCGACAGGCAGATGGGCAAACTCCAGCGTGCCGGTCATCCGCAGGGCATCGTGCACCGCTTCTTCATCTTCCGTTGACCACTGACGCATAAAGTTTTGCCAGGGATAGCGCCCGCGTGACACCAGTTCAAATACGGTTAATCCATCCGGCAACAGCGGCGATTGCGGCAACATGCCCAGCTGGCGTGCCACCGCTTTGGTGGGCTGATCGTGGATGATTTTACCGTCGAGCCGCACGCAGCCGTCGAGAGGCGCCAGCATACGGGCAATGGTGGTCAGCAATGTGGATTTACCGGAACCGTTCGCGCCGACCAGTACGGTCATTTTGCCGTGTTCGATGGTCAGGCTGACACCGTCAACAATGATTTTTTTGCCATAACCGGCAGAGAGTTTGTCGAGGACAATACCCTGTTCTGCGGACGCCGGGAGTGCGCCTGCTGTCTTTTCCACCCGCTGTGGCATCTACCGCTCCTGCACCGCAACGGCGTGGCAACCGGGCCAGCGCGCGCGTACGCCTTAAATAAAAATAAATCTCATTCGTTTTCTCGATCATGCGTAGAATGCCTGTAGTAGTCAAGAAATAATAGACAGCTTACTGACAGAGCGATACCCGGTTATAAAAGCCATAAAAAGATGCTGGATATGAAATTATTTAACCTATTTATCAAAAGATTAAAAAATAATACCCGCAATGCGAATGTGATAATTCAGCGGTAATCAGTCTGTCTGTTTTTTTGATGTTTTTTACATTTACTACTACATAACGGCGTGTTTGAATGATTCTCAATTACATATCCGAGCCATGAACACCGGGTTTAACGGATAGGACTGCGCGTGACGCAACCCATCGGGCAATGAAGACAACACACCTTTTCTCATTCAACAGGGAATGAGAAAGCTTGCGGAAAATACAATAAATGACTGAATTATCACCTTCTTTTCTGGGGAAAAAAGGGCGCGTACTGTTTTCAATGCTCTTTATCGGGGTGCTGACAACGCCGGTAGCGATGGCAGCAGTCACGCCAGCCAGCAACGTGAACAAAAGCGATGCCGACAGCAGCAATGATAGCGGCACGCTGACGGTCGAAGCGAAAGTATCCGATGCAGACCAGCCAATGACCTCCGGCTATCAGCCGCTGAACTCTTCCACCGCCACGCTGACCAATACCCCGCTGCTGGATATTCCGCAGGTGGTGAACACCGTCAGCGACCGGGTGATTGAGGATCAGCACGCTACCACGCTGGATGAAGTGCTGAACAACGTCAGTAACGTGGTTCAGACCAACACCCTCGGCGGCACTCAGGACGCGTTTGTACGCCGTGGTTTTGGTAGCAACCGTGATGGTTCGGTGATGACCAACGGCCTGAAAACCGTGCTGCCGCGCAGCTTTAACGCTGCGACCGATCGCGTTGAAGTGCTGAAAGGCCCGGCATCAACGCTGTACGGTATTCTCGATCCCGGCGGCCTGATCAATGTGATAACTAAACGCCCGGAAAAAACCTTCGGTGGCTCGATTCAGGCCACCTCCACCAGCTTTGGCGGCGGCACTGGCAGCGTGGATGTTACCGGCCCGATTGAAGGCACCAATCTTGCTTACCGCCTGATCGGTTCTTATCAGCATGAAGATTACTGGCGTAATTTCGGCAAAGAACGCAGCAGCTTTATTGCCCCGTCTCTGACCTGGTTTGGCGATGATGCCACAGTGACCGTTGCTTACTCACACCGTAACTACAGCACCCCGTTCGACCGCGGCACCATTTTCGATTTGGATACCGGCCATGCGGTGGATGTGAATCGCGAAACCCGTTTCGATGAAGCCTATAACATTACCGACGGTGAGTCGGATCTGGCCCAGTTGAATACCGAGTACCGCATCAATAATCAGTGGACGGCGAAGTTCGATTACAGCTTCAGCCAGGACAAATACAGCGATAATCAGGCACGCGTGATGGCCTATGATTCCGCCACCGGCAACCTGACGCGTCGTGTCGATGCCACCCAGGGATCGACCCAGCGCCAGCACTCCGCACGTTTCGATCTCCAGGGCGACGTGGTCATCGGCGGTTTCTATAATGAGATCCTGACCGGGCTGTCGTATGAGAACTACGATCTGCTGCGCACCGATATGATCCGCTGTAAGAACGTGAAAGATTTCAATATTTACACCCCGTCCTACGGCACTACCGGGAAATGCACCACGGTATCGGCCGCCGACAGCGACCAGCGCATCCAGCAGGTCAGTTACTCCGGCTACGTGCAGGACTCGCTCTACCTGACCGATAAGTGGATTGCGGTCAGCGCCATGCGCTACACCACCTTTACCGAATATGCCGGTAAAGGCCGCCCGTTCAACGTCAATACTGATAGCCGCGACAGCGCGTGGGTGCCGAAATTTGGTCTGGTGTATAAAGCCACACCGAATATCTCGTTCTTCGGTAACGTTTCGCGTTCGTTTATGCCGCAGTATTCGATTGCCAGCTACATCGGTGAGCTGCCGCCGGAAACCGCGACCGCCTATGAAGTGGGTGCCAAGTTTGACCTGTTCAGCGGTGTGACCGCTAACGTGACAATGTTCAATATCGATAAGAGCCACGTGCTGTATACCGATACGGTTAACGGCGAGAGCGTGGCGAAAACCGCCGGGAAAGTGCGTTCGCGTGGGGTAGAAGTGGATGTGGCGGGTGCGCTGACGCAGAACGTCAACGTCATTGCCAGCTACGGTTATACCGATGCCAAGGTGATGGAAGACCCGGATTATCAGGGCAAGATGTTGCCTAACGTGCCGCGTCACACCGGTTCACTGTTCCTGACCTATGACTTCCACAACGTGATTGGCGGCAATACGCTGACCGTTGGCGGCGGCGGTCATGCGGTGAGCCGTCGTTCCGGTGACAATGGCGAGGATTACTCGTTACAGGGCTACGCGGTAGCGGATGCATTCGCGTCTTATAAGATCAAAACGCAGAACCCGGTGACCTTGCAGGTAAACGTGAAGAACCTGTTCGATAAGACGTACTATACCTCGTCGATCGCCACCAACAATCTGTCCAACCAGATTGGCGATCCGCGTGAAGTGCAGTTCACCGTGAAGATGGATTTCTGATAGTCAAATTTGGGTCAGTTGAAATACGGGTCAGGCATGCCTGACCCCTACGAAAATCGGGACCACCATGCCCCGCGCGGCAAAACCGCACCATAACCGTAGGGGCCGGGCATGCCCGGCCCTTGATGGCCCAACAGAATCCGTGTTCAAAAACCGTAGCGGATCGCATCCTTACTCTGCTGCATCAACCCGTCGATTTTCTCTGAGTAAAGCTCCACGCCCTTGCCGTCACCCGCCAGTGAACAGGCGCGACGCTTCGCATTCCAGGCCTTCATCAGCTGGGCCTGGGCAAAACCCGGTTTCCCGTAGCGGGCCATGCTCTGCTCCCAGCACTGGATGGCACTGTCGCTGTCCTGCTGCGCCATAAACTGCTTACCCAGCTCATTCAGCGCGTCAGCACAGGCTTTAGCCGGCAGTTCCTGCTGTAAGATCTTCTCAATTGCGTCCATAAAACCTCCTGATTCATTAATGGAAGAAGTTAAGGATATGGCCGAATACCAGTCCGACGCCGATCACATCCGAGTCGCTAAAGGTCACGTTCTGGAAGCCATACTGGCCGAGCAGCGGCAGTAACAGCGCGGGCAGCAGCGTGATAAACAGCCCATGGAACACGCCACCAATCACCGCACCGCGCCGTCCACCCACGGCGTTAGCAAAGATCCCGGCGGTGCCCCCGGCAAAGAAGTTGGTCAGCATTCCCGGCAGGATCATCGCCAGCCCAACCCACGGGAACAGGAACATGCCGATCACCGCACCAATGGTGGTCGAGATAAAACCGATGATCACCGCGTTAGGCGCATAAGGGAACAGCACCGGGCAGTCGAGTGCCGGAACCGCATCCGGCACGATGCGCAGCGCAATACCGCGAAACGCCGGAACAATTTCTGCCAGCAGCAGGCGTACACCCGCCAGCAGCACATACACACCGACAACAAACTGGATAGATTGCAGGAAGGCATAGACCAGATAGTTCACACCATTAGAGGAGGCGGCCACCACTTCCGGGCCTGCAGCAATCGCCGGAATCAAGTAGATCGGGATCATCACCACCATCATCGACAGATAGGTGTCTTGCAGGAAGGACAGCGCCTGCGGCAGCTCCACATCTTCAGTGCTTTTGCTGACATCGCCGGTCACTTTTGCCACACCCGCCTGCACCATATAGCCGATAGTACAGAAGTGGCCGAGGGCAATATCATCACCGCCGGTGATCTTACGCACAATCGGCTGGGCAATCGCGGGCATCAATACCGCCATCACCCCGGCAATGCCCCCGCCAAGCAGGATCAGCTCCACGCCGCGCAGCCCGCCCATATAACCAATCACCGAGCAGACGGTCGCCATCCACAGCGATGCCTGCCCGGTGAGGAAGATATATTTGTAGCGCGTCAGACGGGCGATCAGAATATTGACGACAAAGGCGACCACCATAATCAGGGCTGTTTCACGCCCGAGGGTTTGCTGGGCGATACCGGCGATGGAACCCACATCGGTCACCACACCGCGCATATTAAAGCCTTTCTGGAAGATATCGCCGAGGAAGGTTAATGTGGCAACAATAATACTGGCACCCGACAGCAGCACTAAGAAACCCAGTAACGTTTTTAATGTTCCGGTGATCACCTGGCCCGGGCTTTTTCGCAAAGCAATCAGGCCAATCATGGCAATTAAAGAGATCAGGATAGACGCCTGCCCCAGAACATCATGGACAATAAAGGTAAGGAAAGACATAGAACTCCCCTGTTTACTTTCACATATACCCTTCATACTTCAAACTACAGATGTGTTGGCTCGAATTATTTTGGGTAGATATTATTTATGATTTAAGGTGCCGAAGGCGACGTAAACCATTTTGGATTTAATCGGATTTTTAAAAAAAATTAGATAAGATAGCCTTTCTCTTTAAGGATCGGCTCTAGTTTTAGTTTTATTTCGTTCTTATCCACCAGACGCTTAAGATAAATAATGGTGGAATTGATGGTGTAATGCTGGAACTGCGAACGGAAATTTTCACCGGTCATGATAATATCTGCACGCGATGAGGTCGCGCTGGAAATATCACAGTGAGATAAGTCGGCATCCACACCCAGATCTTTCAGTGCCGCTTCAATACTCATTTCACAGGCAAAACTACTGCCCAGCCCGGCACCGCATACGGCCAGAATAGATAACTTTTTCATCAGGCATACCTTAATTAAGTGTCTGTAAGTCCGCGACCTCTGACTGCGGGTATGATGACGGGCATCCCAGCCCTGACGGCGGTTCAGAACTGCTGCAGAATGTTCAGTACCGCTGACTTATCCCGTGCCTGCCTTAACTGTTCGACCACGCCGTCCTGGCAAAAAAGCTGCGACAGGCTGGCGATCATTTCAATATGCGAGTGGCTATCGATAGCGGCCAGTGCAAATATCACATACACCGGATCATTATCTTCACTGCCAAAGTTCACACCCTCAGAAATAATTAATAAGGAGAGTGCCGTATGATTCACCCCTTCCTCTGGCCGGGCGTGGGGCATCGCAATACCTTCACCCAGAACATAATAGGGACCAATCTGTTCATGCATATCATAAATAGCATTAAGGTATCGGGGTTGTACTGCACCATTATCGATCATCGGTTGCAATGCAATCTCAACGGCTTTACGCCAGTTATCCGTATGCGTTAACAGTTTCAGGTTACTGTCATTAATCCAGTCGGTTAACATACATCGTCGCCCTGTTCATTATTCAGCAAGTTAATTCACTATACTTTCCGCAGAATGATAAAAACGTGATCAATATGACTTATTTAATAATAAATTATTAAACATCAGTTAATTAGATTAATAACCATAGCTTCGCCCTGGTTAATTACACCAGTGGTAACACTCTTTATTTAATACGCCGTAAATATTCAGGATTAATCCTGTTTATTTTTGGCAGAGGCGAATAAATTAACTAAGCCTGATTCACGATCTCCTGCGTCCAGCGAATTAACCCATTGAAGTCGATCTCGCTGCGTTGATCGGCAACCCATACCGGCCCGAGTTGCATCGGTTCGGCGCGGTCAGCCAGTTGTTGCAGTTCTGCCACGTATTCCGCTCCCGGATGTCCCGGCAACCTTGCGCCCAGCCTGCTGCTGTAGCGCTGCGCTGCCATCTCACCAGGGATCTGGCACCAGATCTCAGCAATGCGATCAATGCCCGCCGCGTCGATAAACCCTGACAGATCCGCTTTTGGCTGGAAGCCAAACCACGCATCAACAATAAAGGTGTTACCTGCCGGGGCAGCGGCAATAATCGACCAAATCACCTGATAAGCGGCAATGCCCAGCTTACGGTTCATCGGGCGGTCAATACCGTCAATCTGACGCATAAACGGCTCTTTAATCTGATCCAGCGTCAGCAGTGGCCAACCGGTCGCCGTCGACAGACGGGTGGCGATATGGCTTTTTCCCGATGCGGGTACGCCGTTCACCATCACCAGGCGTTTACCGTGGTTCCGGGGGGCAGAGTGCTGCAAAACGGGCTGCTCAGGCATGGCTGGTTTTTTCCTCTGTGCTACGGGCATGGAAGTACTTGCCGATCACCGCCTGGATTTCACGCAGGCGTGGGATGGCCAGCGTTTCCAGTTTTTCGCGGGTGATACGGCGGTCCAGCGAGATGCAGTCTTTCCACAATGCACGCCCGGCAATCACACCGGAAGCGCCGTTGCTCATAGCATCCGCCACCTGGGTCAGGAAAGTTGTATGATCCACTCCCGCCGAGAGTACGGCCCAGGGCACATCCCCGGCAAGCTCGGTGATATCGGCACAAGCTTTAGCCGATCCAGGATACGGGATCTTCAGCACTTTGGCACCCAGCTCCAGTGACAGTTTGGTGCCTTCATAGATCAGTGACGGCACACGGCTTTTATACGCGTCGTCCGTCTCTTCCGGCAGGGGATAGGTAAGAAACTCCACCACCAGCAGCAGATCTTCGCGGGCAAAGTCTTCGATGCAGTGGCGCAGAATATCGAGGTTATGTTGATTCGCATCCGGGCGGTCGGCGCGTAAATAGACCATAATTTTACCGCCGTTAGCGCCCAGCTCGCGCACACGGCGGGCACTGATGCCCTCCACAAGGCGTGAATTGCGGTAGCCTTCCGGGGTGGTATCAAAACCCGACGCATCCAGGCCAATCAGCAGAGCGGTATCGCGATTGATGATCCCGTGATCCACCAGATCCGGTACAGCACAGACGGCATCCACCAGCACGCAGGAAGCCTGACTGGCGAGATAGCGGGTGATATCCGCCTTGATACCGCCGAGCTGCTGCTCGGAAATGGCTTTTTGCTGGTCGGGATCGGCACTTAACAGCGTTCGCATCGCACCGCGCTGGTCGCAGGCAATCACCAGCATCGCGCCGTTGCTGCCGCAAATTTGCTGATAACCGCGCAGTTCAGAAGTGGACATGTGTGACATTAGGGTGAACTCCTATACAGATTACAGGGTAAAAAAGCCGTCGTAGACGACCCGAAAGTTACCTTTAGCCTGTGTGCACGACGCCGGGCTGTTGCCGGTGAATCTCCAGTCCTGTCAGGGGTTTCAGCCACCTGTGCACGTTGCAATTTTGCTGGTGTTGAGCAATAATTCTCCAACCGATGAACTGAGTGTAATACATTGCAGAAAGGAATTACAACCCTGAAAGAGCCACTTTTACAAGATCCCGCCACCACGCGGGCAATGATGCATATGGTGGCGAAGCTGCACTATCAGTCCGATATGTCGCAGGTCGATATCGCTAAAAAACTGGGCGTGTCCACCGCCACGATCTCGCGTCTGCTGACCAAAGCGCGCGCGGCGGGGATTGTGCGAATAGAGGTGATTGAGCTGACGTCCCCTGAGGAGATCACGGCGGATCTGATTGCCCGGCTGGGGTTAAAAACCGCTGCCGTGGTGGAGTCCCCACCTGCCAATATCCTCAGTGCCCTGAATGCGCCGCTGGCCTCGCTGCTTCAGCAGGCCGACCTGGTCAGTGGTTCGGTCGTGGGCATTGGCTGGGGACGGGCGGTACGTGAAGTGACGCTATCCGGCCTGCCGCGCCTGCCGGGGGTGATGACGGTGGCACTCAACGGCGGTATGCAGCAGGCGGCAGCGCATTTTCAGATTAACGAATTTGTGCGCCAGGCCGCAGAACAGATGGAGGGAACGCCGCATTTCCTGCACGCGCCCTATATCTCGTCGCCGGTGCTGCGTGATGCATTTCTCTGCGATCCGGGCGTGCAACAAATTACCTCGCTATGGGATAAGCTGGACGTGGCCATCGTGGGCGTCGGCCTGACGCATCATGCGCCCCACCCCAGCGAAACCAGCACGGCCACCCCTGATGAGCAGGCGCTCAGCCATGCAGCGGGCGATGTTCTGCGCCACTACGTGACCGAACAGGGGGAAGTGCTGCACTGGGAGGGCGAACAGCGGATGATTGCAGCATCACCAGACCAGCTTCGTCAGACCCCGTTATGCATCGGGGTGGCGGCCACGGCAGAGAAAGCCGCCGGGATTATTGGTGCCGTACGTTCCGGCATGATCAACGCACTGGTGACCGATATTAAAACAGCTCAGGCCATCCTCGACCGTCTGGTCACCGAGCCGCAGTAAACCATAACTGCCTTTATCCCTGGCGGATAAAGGCAGTTCATTCTCTGTAAAAATAACACCTTATAAGAAATAACCTATTACGGATTAATTCTCATTCCGTAATATTGATCCAATTTATATTTTAATAGGAATAGTTATCATAATCATTTAAAAAGCAGAACTGTTTATATTCATCATGGAATGATTATCACTTACCAATCATACTCTTAGGCGATAACAATAAAATTAGCCTATGCTATATAAAACGGTTTTTATTTTATCAATCTGCGTGCATAATGCGCAGAAATCACCTGTTTTACTCGTTATACTTCACGTTACAGAAACATTCACTCTGTCCCTGTAACATGAATTATTGAGAGTAATAAATCGCAAAATATAATGTTAAAGGAGTCACCATGCTGACTAATGAAATGACCGCTCAGTTGAACGATCAACTGAATCTGGAATTCTATTCTGCCAACCTGTACCTGCAGATGAGCGCATGGTGCAACGACAAAGGCTTCGAGGGTGCGGCTGCGTTTATGCGTGAGCACTCCACAGAAGAGATGCAGCACATGCAGCGTCTGTTCAACTACCTGAGCGATACGGGCGCGATGCCGGTACTGGGCACCATTGAAGCCCCACCGGTCACCTTCAACTCCCTGCACGAAGTGCTGGAGCAGGCTTATCAGCACGAGCAGTTGATCACCGCTAAAATCAACGAACTGGCGCACGCAGCCATGACCACCCAGGACTACTCCACCTTTAACTTCCTGCAGTGGTATGTGTCTGAGCAGCACGAAGAAGAGAAGCTGTTCAAATCTGTACTGGATAAACTGGCACTGGTGGGTAACAGCGGTCAGGCCCTGTTCTTCGTGGATAAAGATTTGCAGAAACTGAGCGAACCTGGTGCACACCAGGCGTAATCGCTGACAAACGTCGCCCCTTTTTCAGGGACGACGTTTTTTTCCTTTTCTTGCTCTTTTACTCCCCTTTCCGCAATTTTTTCACCTGCTCCGCCGTCACATCGCTGGCCTGATTTCCCCAACTGTTGCGCACATAGTTACTCAGCTCGGCCACCTGTTGATCCGTCAGCCGCCAGCCAAATCCTGGCATTCGCATACCTGTCAATGCTCTTTCTGTCACCGCAGCCCGGCCTCCGTGCAAAATCATTGAAACCAGTGACGAAGGATCATCCCCCAACAGCGCCGGGTTACTTGCCAGTGCCGGGAAGGTGTGAGTGTATCCCCGACCATCGCTACGGTGGCAGGCGGCACAGTTATCCTGATACAGCGCCGCCCCCGGATATTGAGCTTCGGCATAATCTTCACTGGCTGGCGAAGAAGAGAATTTACCGGGAGGCAGGCTCTTCAGAAACACCGCAATAGCACTAAGATCCGCCGGCGTAAGATGCTGCGTACTCTGCTGCACCACATCGGCCATGGAACCAAATGCCATTGTGCGGTCGTTCTGCCCTGTTTTCAGGAAATTGATAATATCCTGCTGCGTCCAGCTCCCCAACCCGCGAACGTTGTTGCCCCGCAGATCCGGTGCATGCCAGCCGTTAATGGTTCCTCCGGACAGATAGGCGCTGTCATTGTGGTCCAGCCCTTTTTCCTGCATCGCTATACCGCGTGGCGTATGGCAGCTACCGCAGTGCCCCGGAGCCATCACCAGCCAGGCGCCCCGGTTCCACTCGGCGCTTTTCAGCGGGTCGTTAAGATAGCGTTCATCGTCATGAAACATCATATTCCACACCCACAACGGCCAGCGTATATTTAACGGCCAGGGGATATCGCTTTTTCGGTTTGCCTGCCGGACGGCAGGAACCTCCTGTGTGAAGTACGCATACAAATCGTGCAGCTGCTGGTCGTCAAACTTGCTGAACGCGGTATAAGGCATCGCCGGATACAGATAATGACCATTCCGGGCCTTCCCCTCACGAAGCGCCCGCGCAAAATCCTGATAGCTGTATTGACCGATGCCGGTTTGTGCATCCGGGGTAATATTGGTGGAGTAAATAGCCCCGATGGGGGTATCCATCTTCAGTCCCCCGGCAAAAGGCGTGCCTTTTTCTGCGGTGTGGCAGGCTGCACAATCTGCCGCCAGGGCCAGATAGTGCCCCGGACTGATGCTGCGCTCAGGCACAGCGGCAATGCTGTTACTGGCCACTGCCAGCAGCACACACAGACCGTATTGTCTGATATTCATGGCTCACTCCCTGTCAGGCCTGCACCAGCGGTCCGGGCTGGGCGAAATATTGAGTACGGATGGCGTGCGCTGCCCACAGTGCAGTGGCGCAAACAATACCGGTGGGGTTGTAGGCAAGATTTTGAGGGAAGACAGATGCCCCCAGCACAAACAAATTGTGCACATCCCAGCTTTGCAAATATTTGTTAACCACACTGTTTTTCGGGTTATCACCCATCACAGTCCCCCCCGTGGTATGCGTGGACTGGTATGGCCGCACATCATAGTGGTCACCGGGCTTCATAAAACCCGATTCAACCTGCTGTGCCCCCATTACACGGGCTATCTGCTCCGCTTTGCCTTGCATAAACTGCGTCATTTTCAGTTCATTCGGCTGCCAGTCAAACGTCATGCGCAGCAGCGGCTGGCCGTGGACATCCTTGTAGGTCGGGTCGAGGTCGAGATAACACTGTTTATACGGCATGACCGATCCCGATGAACCGATGGTCATGGTGTGCAGATAGTGCTGTTTGATGCTTTTTTTCCAGCCGCTGCCCCACTGCGGGGATGCCGCAGGCAACGGCATCTGCTGGATCGGCCGTCCGCCGCTGGTGGCAGCCCCGATGGTGGCGCCGCCAATAAAACCCAGCCCGCTCTGGTCAAAATTCCCGGCATTGAAATCATCAATAAACGTCCCGGTCACGCCAGAGGCGGCAAACGGATTAAAGTTATGCTTCTCGCCAAAGAACAGATTGAGGCTGCCATTCATCTGGTAAGCATAGTTACGGCCAACCACGCCCTCTCCGCTCTGCGCATTGTAGGGTTTACCTATCCCCGACAGCAGCAGCAGGCGAACGTTATGCAGCTGGAAGGCGCTGAGGATCACCAGATCCGCAGGCTGTTCATGCTGTACCCCCAGCTCATCCACCCAGGTCACGCCAGTGGCTTTTTTCCCACTGGCATCAGTATTAATACGCAACACCTGTGCCTGAGTGCGCAGCGAAAAGTTCGAAAACTGGCGAAGTGAAGGCAGGATAGTTGACTGCGGCGAGGCTTTGGAACCGTTGAAACAGCCGAAACGTTCACAGAACCCGCAGTAGCTGCAGACGCCCAGCTGCACACCATAAGGGTTCTTCCAGGCTTCGGTGCAGTTGGCTGCCGGAATAGGGAACGGGCTGTACCCCAGGCTTTCTGCCGCCCGGGCAAAAAGCTGCCCGGCATACTGTTGCTTCAGGGGCTTTGTCGGGTAAGGTGCACGCCGTGGCGCTTCAAACGGATTGCCCCCGGCGACGGTCTCCCCACGGAGGTTACCCACCTGCCCTGCTGTGCCGCAGATTTTTTCGAATTTCTCAAAGAAGGGTTCCAGCTCCTGATAACTCACCGGATAGTCCTGCAACGTCATATCCGCCGGGATCACGCTGGCCCCGTAACGTTCGGTGACGGTACTGTGCATCTTCAGGTCGGTTTCCCGAGGCCGCCACAGCATCCCGTTCCAGTGAACCCCCGCCCCGCCTACGCCGTTACCGGGCAGGAAAGAACCAAAGCGGCGGTAAGGCATGGCATGGTCGGCTGAGGTGTGGCGCACCGTCACCGTCTCACGCGCCGGGTTCTGGAACAGCTTTAGCCGGATACCGTAGGTCAGTTCATCCGTTATGCGCGGATAAGCAAAATCCGGCCAGGTATCGCGCTGTTCACCGCGCTCCAGTGCCAGGATATTCAGCCCGGTTTCCGCCAACTCGCGGGCCATCAGCGCCCCCGTCCAGCCAAACCCAACAATCACAACGTCAACCGGGGGGTGTTTGATTGTACTCATGCGCTGCGCCCCCGATAGCCAGAAATACTGACCGGAGGCAGCGGATAGGGTTTATTCGGGTTATCCATCTGATCCTGATAATCGGCACGTGCACCGGGGAAACCGATCAGCGTCCAGCTGGCCAGCGTCTGATTTCCGCCGTGCTGCGGGTCAGCCAAATAGCCCTCTTTGGTGTTATCCAGCAGTTGGGTAAAGAACAGCGCGCCAGGCAATCCGCTAAAGTTAAGTTCACCGGCTTCCAGCTGCGTTAACAGGGCATCCTGCTGCCGGGGTTTCAGGTCGGCAAAGTCTGCCTGCTCATGCTGCTGGCAGTGCTGGTCTATCGCGGCGATTCCCCGGCGGTAGATCTCGCGCGGTACCAGCGGTGACTGATATCCCAACTCCGGGATCGCCTCCGCAAACGGTGGCTGCATATACCACAGCTGACCGTGGCCGTAGGGTTGTTCCATCTGTCTGTCGATAAAAACCGGCACCCCTTCGCTAACGGCACCGGGGCCTAGCGCATCCTCCGGGATCAGTCGGCCGCAGGCGGCAATAATAAAGCGCCATTCACGGGGGTTAAACCACAAAGGAACCGGGCCAGGAGAGACGCCCTGCGCCGGGGCAGCCTGCGCACTGAGGGGAGCGACTCCGCGTCCCACCACCGTAGCCAGCGGGATAAACGCCAGCGATTGTTGCAGGAAACGTCGCCTGCCACGGGCAACATCATCATGATCTACCATTGTCTTCTTCCTGTGAATAGTCGGTATTCAGCCCGCACAGGGGCCAGTGCTGCAGCATAAAACCTTATTTTCTGCGGGGGATAGAATAGGCGACAAAGGAAGACGACGGGGGCGGGAAACGTGTTAGCAGATATGAGTTTGGATAAAGATTATTCCAGGATAATCGCTTCAGCTCATTGATAACCTCCATAATGAACAAAGGGTGCGAATCGCACCCTTTGTTCAGAGATTTATGGCGTCGGTTTCAGGGTAACCCAGTAACCTGGCTGATAATCAATCGGCAAGAACCGCTGATGGAACTCACGGAACGTAGCGTCCGGGTCGATATCTTTAAACAACTCCGGATGCAGCCATTTTGCCAGCATCTGAATCGCGACAAACTGATAAGGGCTGTCGTAGAACTGATGCCAGATAGCGTGTGCGTTACCGTTGGTGGCCACCGGCAACGTACGGAATGCCGGACGCGCCATCAGGGCGGTTAAACGCTGGGTCGCCAGCGTCACATCCGCACCTGGCCCGACACCCACCCAGCCACCGGCCGTATTGTAGTTTTTCCAGTTCGCACCGGTCACCACCACCACATCCGGACGCGAAGCGATAATCTGCTCAGGATTCAGCGTACCGAAGGTGCCTGGGATCAGCCCTTTGGCAATATTCGTTCCCCCTGCCACTTCGACCATACGGCCGAAGTTTTCGTCGCCGAAGGACATGCAGCACTCTTCGGTATAGCCACCGGCACGATCCAGCATCACTTTAGGACGCGGGCCCTGATAGTTTTTCAGGCGTTCGGTGACGATATCGATCTGCTGCTGACGGAAGGCGATGATCTCTTCCGCACGTTCAGGTTTACCAACCAGCTGCCCCATAATGCGGATGCTTTTCACCGCGTTCTCAAACGGCTTTTCGCGGAAATCGATAAACACCACCGGGATGCCCAGCTTGTCGAGTTTTTCCGTCAGTTTAGATTCATCGGTGGCCGCTTTCGATTCCAGGTTCATCAACACCAGATCGGGCTTCAGCGTCAGCGCCTGCTCAACGTTAAAGGTGCCATCTTTCGCGCCGCCGAAGGTCGGTAGTGAAGTAATGGACGGATATTTTTTGGCGTAGATCTGATAGCTGTCAAAATCCGCTTTTGGCAGATCGTCGCGCCAGCCCACCACACGCTGGAACGGTGCATCGGTATCAAAGGCCGCCAGCAGGTAGATCTGCCGCCCTTCACCGAGGATCACGCGTTTCACTTCGGATTTGATTTCGACCTTACGGCCGCTGACATCTTCCACCACAAACGGTGCCGCCAGCAGGCTGGCCGACGCGAACAAACCGCCAGCAAAGATCACTGCTTTACCCCAGAACGTCATAGCACTCTCCACAGAGGAAATAATAATTATTCTCAATCTCAATTTTGCTGAGGAATGCTACGACGAGGCCGGGGTTATTACAATATGTGTCAGGAAATTTCGCATGAGGATGAGAAGGTAAAACGGTAGAACTTCGTGTCCACCGTCATCACCGGGAAGCTGACGGGTAGCTCCGTCACCGGGATCTCGCTAAAACCGTTTTTCTCGTAAAAACGGTGTGCCGCGAGAAACTTTGCGGTGGTTCCAAGGAAGATATCGTCCACCCTCCGGTGTCGTGCATGCATCATCAGGGTGTTAAGCAACGCAGACGCCACCCCCCACTCCCGCCCGCGATACGGCGCGGCAACAAACATCTTACGCAGCGCCGTTTGCTGTTGACCTATATCTTTCAGACCAATACAGCCCACCACGCGTTCACCAATCTGCGCCAGCCAGAAATCACCGTTTCCCTGCTGATAAAAATGGCCGATATCGCTGAGATCCGGCTGCTGTGCTGCCGTGATGGCAATGCCAAACTCCTCATTCTGGATCGGCAGGATAAGCTGTACGACGCCAGGCTGGTATTCCGATCGGTAGCGCTGGATAGTGATAAGCTCGGTGGGCATCATGCGTGGCTCCGCTGGGGTTAAGATCATTCGGCGATGCAGATTAATCTATCGCTTTTACTAATACCTTGGCGAATGAAAAATCCCCACAGGGAGATTAAATGCTCTCCGGCTATTCTGTTCGCGACTCATTGTTGGGCGCTTAAAAATCATAGTAAACCGATAGCCAGGTCTGGTCTGGGTCATTGTCAGACGCTGCGGTGAAGGTGTGTTCCAGATAAATGGAGAAGCCATAAGCCAGCTGCGTGTAAACCCCCAGATATCCATGATTCGCATGATAATTTTCATTTCCCTGCAAGCGCAGCGTATCCACCGCAAAATAGGGCTGAACGGAGTGAAGATAACGCTTGTCGATCGGAAAGGTATAACCGGCAAAGGCCTCCAGCCCATAACCGCGTCGCGCAAAATAGTTGTCGGTGCTCTGCCGTATCGTGGCAGGAACATAATGTCGATACAGGGTGGCAGTTTCGACCAGATACCAGTTGCCCGGCTGCCAGGTCATGGCAGCGCCGCTAAACTGCTGGCGATAACCGCGTTGTTTTCTGCCCGAACCTCTGACCGTGGCGTTGGTCTGATTCCAGCTGGCGCTCATCGTCAGATCTTTTGCCATCTGATAGTCAACACCAATGCCACCACCGCGTTTGCGTCGGTAATACTGGCTGTCACCCAACACCAGTTCATCCTGCGGCAGCAAATAGTCAACATAGAGCGTCAGGTCACCGAAGATGTTGGTGTACTTCAGACTATTGCGTGGGCGTTCTCCCCCGTCATAGTCCCCACCGACGCCAATCCAGTTAGCACTGGCATGCCCGTCATTGTCCCAAACGTCACTTTTTATCCCAATCGTGTCGTAATAGACGCTGTACTGGTGTCCAAAAGTGAGCGTACCGTAGCGGTCATCTTTAATGCCACCAAACAGCTTACGCTGAATCCCCCAGTTATTGTCATGATCGTAGTGGTGCTTCAGCCCGAGTACATGTGCCGTATCCACACCCAGTGAATAGAAGCCGATAACCGATGTGCCGGGCCTGAGCAGGTAATCGACGCTGAAGCGAAAACGCGTACCGCCATCATGCCCACCGTGGTTATCTTCTCCCTTATGCCAGATAAACTCCGGGCGAATACTGCCGCTGATGCCAAGACTCAGTGGGGATAACCACGGATCGGTGAAGGTGTTTTTTTTCAGCACGGTGATCGTCGCACTGGCCGAAGATGACGCAAGAACCAGCATTACGATAGCCAGCGCCTTCCCTGTTTTTTGCATCCTGAATATCACCTTATTGCTCCAACCAGCCCACTGCCGGGAGTTCTGCCAGGCGACATCATCAATAAATAGCGTTTTTCCCGCGTGTGTTTTAGTGGGATGTGCGGTGCTTAGTTCTCTTTTTGTGAATGGCAGCAATGAAGACGGAATAAGCGCGCCAGCTCTGCCCCCATCGGCGTCAGCGTACTGTCCTTCCGCTGAATGAGATAAAACGTGGCATTGGGCAGCACCTCTTTAATATTCAGCGCCACCAGCTGGTTGCCGAGGATCGGGTCGCCGATCACATCACTGGAGAGAATACTGACAAAATCACTCTGTGCGATCAGGCTGGTGCAGGCCATAAAGGTTTCGCAGGTGACGCTGATCGCCGGGGCCATGCCCATATCGTGCAGCAGATCATGCAGCAGGCGATAATAGCTACCGCGTGGCGTTGGCATCGTCCAGTCGCAGTGCTGCAATTCCGCCAGCGACGTCACGTGCTCACACGGATGCCCTTTGCGCACCACGACGCGATATTCGCGCTCCATCAGCCTTTCATAGCTCAGCTCGCTGTCCAGATGACCGGGATAGGATGTGTTGATAGTGAAATCCAGCTCGCCCTGTCGCAGCTCAGGGATCATTGAGACCAGTTGCCCTTCCACAATGCGGATCTTCACATTGGGAAACTGGCGACGAAACTGGGTGATCACCTGTGGCATCAGCGTTCGCGCAATGCTGCCGCCCACACCGATGTTCACCGTGCCACCCGCCAGCCCCAGCCGCTGCTGAATGTCCTCCTGCGCAACGCGCAACTCTTCAAGGACCAGGCTCGCATGTTGAAAAAAGTTATCACCAATCTCGGTGAGCGCCACGCCCTGACTGCGCCGGATAAACAACCTTGCACCCAGCACTTCCTCCAGCTCCTGAATCGATTTAGTCAGCGCGGGCTGTGACAATCCGGCTGCCCGGCTGGCAGCACGAATGCTGCCGTGACGGGCAACGTCAACAAAAGCGCGTAGCTGGTGTAACTTGATGGAGGCAGGCATAGGTTTTCCTTATGTGATAACCGCTGATTATCAGTCACAAGATATTGGCATCTTCTGCCCGTGGATTCCATTGTGTAGAACAGAAAGTAATAACACTGAAATCATGATGCCCAATCAGAAGGATGACCCATGCACCAGGCTATTGCTGACTTTGTGAAAGAGATTGCACCCCGTCTACAGGCGCGGCGGCGTGACCTGCATAAATTTGCCGAATCCGGCTGGCTGGAGTTCCGCACCGCCACCCTCGTGGCCGCCGAACTCCATCGACTTGGCTATCAGCTCCAGCTGGGTAAAGAGGTGGTGAAGGCCGAAGCGCGCATGGGCCTGCCTGCGCCGGAGGTACTGGCGCAACACGAACAGCGTGCACGGGAACAGGGGGCGCTGCCGGAGTGGCTGCCGCACTTCTCCGGCGGTTTCTGCGCGATTGTCGCCACGCTGGCGACTGGCCGCCCCGGCCCGGTGATGGCATTCCGCGTGGATATGGATGCGCTGGACGTGATTGAAAACCAGACGGAGGAGCATCGCCCGCACGCCGAGGGCTTTGGCTCCGTCAATGCAGGCATGATGCACGCCTGCGGCCACGACGGCCACACCACCATCGGCCTTGGCCTGGCGCAGGTCCTGAAGCAGTTCGAAGCCGAACTGAGCGGCACCATCAAGCTGATTTTCCAGCCAGCAGAGGAAGGCACTCGCGGCGCAAAATCGATGGTCGAAGCGGGCGTGGTCGATGACGTCGACTTCTTTACCGCCATCCATATCGGCACCGGCGTTCCAGCGGGTGAACTGGTGTGCGGCAGCGATAACTTTATGGCCACCACCAAGCTCGACGTCAGCTTCCGTGGCAATGCTGCCCATGCGGGTGCTCGCCCCGAAGAGGGCAGCAACGCGCTGCTGGCCGCCGCACAGGCCACGCTGGGATTGCACACCCTGACCCAGCACAGCGGCGGCAGCGCCCGTGTCAACGTTGGCGTCTTGCAGGCAGGTACCGGGCGTAACGTCGTCGCTGACCGTGCAATGATGAAAGTGGAAACCCGTGGCGCAACCAATGAAATCAACGATTTTATCTACCAGCGTGCGCTGCAAACCCTGAAAGGGGCGGCAGAGATGTACGGCGTGGAGCATCAGGTCACGCTGATGGGCGCGGCGCGCAGCAGCCAGCCCACCGCCCCATGGGTGCGTTATATTCGCCACCAGGCGAGGCATATTCCCGAGCTGACCTCGCGGGTCGACAAGCGCGGTGTGGCGGCCGGATCGGAAGATGCCACCTACATGATGGAGCGGGTCAAGCAGCACGGCGGGCAGGCTTCCTACATCATTTTCGGCACCGAACTGAGCGCCGGGCACCACAACGAAAAATTCGACTTCAATGAGCAGGTGATGGCGGTGGCGGTGAAAACCCTCGCGGCGATTGCACTCAATATTGCTGAATTCGAAGCGGAGGCGTGATGAACCAGGCAATGAATGACTTTGTGGCGCACTACATCGACCAGCACCAGGCGCGATTCAGCGCATTAAGCGATGCCATCTGGGACCAGCCAGAAACGCGCTTTACCGAAACCTTCGCCGCCGGGCTGCTCTCCGGGGCACTGGAACAGGAAGGTTTTAGCATTGAACAGGCGGCGGGTGGCATTGAAACTGCGTTTATCGCCAGCTACGGGAAGGGTCAGCCGGTGATTGCCCTGCTGGGTGAGTATGACGCGCTGGCCGGGCTGAGCCAGCAGGCGGGATGCAGCACGCGCACGCCGCTGGTCACGGATGGCAACGGCCACGGCTGCGGCCACAATCTGTTGGGCACTGCCGCGCTGGCGGCGGCCTGTGCGGTCAAGGCCTGGCTGCAACAGAACAGCGCAACAGGCACGATCCGCTTTTACGGCTGCCCCGGCGAAGAGGGTGGCTCCGGTAAAACCTTTATGGTGCGTGAAGGGCTGTTCGACGATGTCGATGCCGCGCTGACCTGGCACCCGGAGGGCTTCAGCGGCATGTTTAATACCGCCACCCTCGCCAATATCCAGGCGGCGTTTCACTTCAGCGGCGTCGCCTCTCATGCGGCCAATGCACCGCACCTCGGACGCAGCGCGCTGGATGCCGTCACATTGATGAATACCGGCGCTAACTTCCTGCGCGAACACATTATTCCTGAAGCGCGGCTGCACTATGCGGTGACCAACAGCGGCGGCAGTTCCCCCAATGTGGTGCAGGCGGAGGCTGAAGTACTGTATCTGGTGCGCGCACCGCAGCTTGAGCAGCTGGAGGATATTTACCAGCGAGTAACCGATATCGCCCGTGGCGCCGCACTGATGACAGGTACGCAGATGAGCGTGCGCTTTGAAAAAGCCTGCTCCAACTATCAGCCCAACCGGGTGCTGGAACAGCTGATGTATCGCCAGCTCACGCATTTTGGATTGCCCGATTATACCGACGAAGAACGCCAGTTTGCCGCCGATATTCGCCAGACGCTGAACGCCGACGATCTGCGTAACGCCCGGCTGAACGCTGCGCGTACCGGGGGGAGTGCGGGCCACGCCTGGGTAGAGGCGCTGGGCGATCGCGTGCTGATGGAGAGCGTTGCTCCGTACTGCGCCAGCGAAGAGGTGCTGTACGGCTCAACCGATGTGGGTGACGTCAGTTGGGTGGCACCGACCGCACAGTGTTTTACCCCCTGTTTTGCCTTCGGCACGGCACTGCACAGCTGGCAGTTAGTGGCCCAGGGCCGCACCCCGATTGCCCATAAAGGCATGTGTCTTGCAGGTAAAACCCTGGCGGCAACCGCGCTGGCATTATTCAGCGATGCGGATGTCCTGGATAAGGCGCAGCAGGAGCTCCGTCAGCAGCGGGCCAGACAGCCTTACTACTGCCCCATTCCGGCAGGCGTTAAACCAACGCCGCTGGCGTAACGATATTCGACGTTCCCGGAGGCCTGGCTCGATCCCGGCCCCGTTAAAAAAATAACACGCAAACACCATCATAACGACGACAAGGCAATAGGGTTAATCAATGAGCGAAACAACAGCGGCCAACAAAAGCCCGGGAAAGATTTTTTACTGGATTGAACGCATCGGCAACAAGATACCTAATCCGTTTCTGTTATTTGTTTATCTGATTGCTGTACTGATGATATCGACCGCGCTGCTCTCCTGGTTCGGCGTGGCGGTGAAAAATCCGGCCAGCGGTAAGATGGTCGAGGTCAAAAACCTGCTGAGCGTGGCGGGCATCCAGTGGGTCCTGCCGAATATCATCAAAAACTTCAGCGGCTTTGCCCCGCTGGGTTCGATCCTCGCGCTGATGATTGGTGCCGGACTGGCCGAAAAAACCGGGCTGTTGCAGGCACTGATGAATAAGATGGCCTCGTTTGTCAGCGCCCGCTACGCCAGTTATATGGTGCTGTTTATCGCCTTCTTCAGCCATATTTCGTCGGATGCTGCACTGGTGGTGATGCCGCCACTGGGTGCCCTGATGTTTATTGCCGTCGGTCGTCATCCGGTCGCCGGGCTGCTTGCCGCAATTGCCGGGGTGGCTTCCGGCTTTACCGCCAACCTGCTGATTGTGACCACCGATGTGCTGCTCTCGGGCATCAGCAGTGAGGCGGCCAAAGCGGTGAGCGATACCGTACACGTCAGCGTCATCGATAACTGGTTCTTTATGGCCAGCTCGGTGATCGTGCTGACCTTCGCGGGCGGGCTGCTGACGGATAAGTTTGTTGAACCCCGCCTGCCCGCCTGGCAGGGAGACAGTGAAGAGAAGCTCGCCAGCCTGACACCGTTGCAGAACCGTGGCCTGCTGATGAGTGCGCTGGCGGCAGTCGTGTTTATCGGTCTGGTGGCGCTGATGGTGGTACCTGAAGGGGCGATGCTGCGCAATCCGGGCAGCGGCGCGATCATCCCTTCGCCGTTTATTCAGGGCATTGTGCCGCTGATTATTCTGTTCTTCTTTGTGGTGGCGATCACTTACGGCGTGGCGACAAAGCAGATCACCCGCCCGGATGATGTACCTGCCCTGCTGATTGAACCGATGAAAAGCATGGCCGGATTTATCGTGATGGTGTTCCCGCTCGCCCAGTTTGTCGCGATGTTTAACTGGAGCAATATGGGCACATTTATGGCGGTGGGGCTGACGGATGTGCTGGAGCAAATGTCCATGACCGGCGCACCGGCGTTTATCGGGCTGATGTTCCTGTCGGCGTTTCTTTGCATGTTTATCGCCAGTGGGTCAGCTATCTGGTCGATCCTGGCACCAATTTTCGTGCCGATGTTTATGCTGCTTGGCTTCCACCCGGCCTTCGCACAGATGATTTTCCGCATCGCTGACTCTGCTGTGTTGCCGCTGTCGCCAATGTCACCGTTCCTGCCGCTGTTCCTTGGCTTCCTGCAACGCTACCGCAAAGACGCGCAGCTCGGGACCTATTACACGCTGATTATGCCGTATCCGCTGGTGTTTTTTGCCGTGTGGATTGCGCTGCTGCTGGCGTGGTATGCGCTGGGGCTGCCGATTGGGCCAGGGGTGTATCCGGTGTTGCCGTAGGGGGCGTGACGCCTGCCGCAAGCGCGGATTCCAAAGGGCGGGGCGACTGCCGCCCTTTGGTCGCTTCGCCCACAAAGTGGGAAAGCGAAACGCCCTTGGCCTGGCCGTTAATCTTGACCTGCCGTTGACCGTAAACGCCGTAAGATAACGGTTTAAACCTGCCACGGCAGCACGCCACGATGACGTCGTGCCAGCCATGACGCCAGCAGCATCAGCAGCACCACCAGCAGGATCATCAGACAGCCAACGGCGGCGGCCAGCGTTGAGGAACCGCCCTCATCGAGGAAGACAATCGTCGGCCCAAGGGTCTGGGTTGCAGAGGTCACCAACAGAATCGATACCTGAATTTCGTTCAGCGCGGTCAGGAATACCAGAATCGCCCCGGCAATCGCCGAAGGCGCCACCAGCGGCAGCACAATGTCACGCATGCGCCGCAGAAACCCCGCTCCCGCCAGCTGTGCGGCTTCATCCAGCGAACGCTCGATGCGGGCAAAACCAGCCAGCGTTGGCCGCAGCACCAGCGCCAGAAAGTTGGAAAGATAGGCCGCGAGAATAATCCACACCGTGCCGTAAAGACTGACATTCACCAGCGGCAGCGGTTTCAGGAAGAACAGCAGCGCGGCAATCCCGGTCACCACACCAGGCAAAGCGTAAGCCAGTTCGCTGGAGAGATGCAGCACCCGTACCAGGCGACTGCGGCGCCAGCTGAGGAAACAGGCCATAAACAGCGCCATCACCGTGAGGATCGCCACTGCCAGCAGCGTCAGGCCCAGACTGGTGAGAAAAGCATGACGCACTGCGGGGTAGTCAAACAGCGCATTGCGGTAGTTAAGCAGCGTCAGTGATTGCAGGTTCAGTGACTGACCAAAACCCTGCGTCAACGAGGTGGTCAGCAGCGCCGAGAGCGGCAGCAGCAGGATCAGCACCATCAGCAACCATACCGCACACTCCACCGGCAGACGCCAGCGCCCGAGGGACTGAGTGAACGGCTGCGTGCTGCCATTCACGCGCACATCGCGTCGCCCGCCCAGCAGATTACTGACCAGCATACCGCCCAGAGTGATCGCCGTCAGCAGTAGCGAGAGCACCGCCATATCAGGCAATGCGCCCGGTCCGCTGGTATTAAGCTGCTGATAAACCAGCGTGATCAACGTGGGCACCCGGCCAGGAATACCGAGCATAGCCTGAATACCAAAGTTGCCTGCCGCCGCCACAAACGACAGCGCCGCACCGGCAAAGATCGCCGGACGCGCCAGCGGCAGGACCACCGTCAACAGAACGTGCAGCGGCGATGCGCCGGTAATGCGAGCCGCCTCCACCAGTTCAGCAGGCAGACGTTGCAACCCGGCGCGCACCGCCAGAAACACCAGCGGCGCATTGTGCAGGCCGAGCAGCAGAATAATACCACCTAGTGAATAGAGCGGCGGTGGCCCGCCGCTGTCAAACGGCAACCCAAGGGCCACCAGCGCCTGCATCACCAGACTGGACGGCGACAGCGCCTGTACCCACGCAAGCGCCGTGACCTGTGGGGGGATCATCAGTGGCAGGATAAACGCAAAGACCCATGCCGCTTTCGCACGCATATTACTCAGCGCCACCAGCCAGGCAGCCAGCGTACCCAGCAGCAGCGCCAGTGCCGTCGAGGCCAGCGCAATCAGCAGCGTGTTGCCCGTTGCACGCAGCACCCGCGGGGTGGCAAGCAGCTCAAACAGACGCTGACTGTCCGGCACACCCTGCGGCGCCACGGCGGCCCAGACCAGCCGCGCCAGCGGGGCCACCGACAGCAGGCCGATCATCAGCGCCAGCAGCCACAGCACCCAGTGCTCGCTGCCAGGCAGACGCAACCTGCGCTGCCCCGGCAGGCTGCGCGTCAGAGAAGGCAGCACGCTCATCCTTTAGCCACCAAAAATTTCAGTGAATTTATCCCGCACCTGCTTATCGTCGGCCACCGCTTTATCGGTATCCAGCGTCAGCAGTTTGATGCTCTCCATCGGCGCAAAGCCTTCCGGCGCAGCCACACGTTTGTCGACAGGACGGTTCCCCTGGGTCGCGACTAACTGCTGACCTTTCTCCGACAGCATAAAGCTGACGAAGGCTTTGGCAGCCGCAACGTTATGTGCGCCTTTGAGGATCGCCACCGGCTCTGTCACATAGGACACGCCTTCCTGCGGATAGACCAGGTCCACCGGGGATCCCTGCTTCTTAGCACGGATGATATCGGCATCGGTGATCACGCCATATTTCGCCATGCCGCTGGCCACCGCTTTCAGCGCCGGGCCGTTGCCACCTTCCGGGGTCACGCCGTTCGCGGCCAGCTTCTGATAAAAATCCCAGCCAATCGTCGGCGTATTGATCACCGTGTGCAGATGATAGAGCGCCGCACCGGAGTAAAGCGGGCTTGGCACCGCCACCTGCCCCCGGTTATCTGCCGCCGTCAACGCCATCCAGCTGTTTACCGGTTTGGCCTTTTGGGTGTTATAGCCAATCACCGTGGCGATGATTTTGGTGCCAAACCAGGTCTTATCTTTGTCATAGAAATCAGGGCTGATGTTGCTGACCGGCGCATCCGGCCAGGCCATCAGTTTGCCCTCTTTTTTCAGCGCGCCAAGGTTAATGGCATCTGCCACCAGCAGCACATCGGCTTTCACCTCACCGCTCATCATTTCGGTCCGCAGCACGTTCATCAATTGCGTGGTGCCGTTACGCGTCCAGGACACCTCGATGCCGGGGTTCGCCGCTTTAAAGGCATCCATGGTTTGCTGGGCAATTTCCGGTGCCTGCGAGGTATACACCACCAGTTTGCCATCGGCCGCCAGGGTGGACAGTGAAGAGAAGCCCACCAGCAGCGCCAGAATTTTTATCGTGTTACGCATATCCCTGAAGTCCTTTAAGTGATGGTAAATGAGAGAAAAATTAAGCAGGAATGACCCAGCCATCAACGACCGACAGCTTCAGGCGCTCACCCGTCTGCCACAGTGGCGCATCGGTAAGCATCAGGGTCAGGCGGTTTTCCGGGTCAGCCTCCGGCGCGATCTCCAACTGGCGGTAACCGCCACGGTAAATCACCCGCTGAATAGTGCCCCAGAAGCCCGGCTGTTCTTCCGTTGCCAGACGTAAATCGGCTGCATGCAAACAGATTTTCCCAACAGGCAGTACGGGCTGTTGGGGGCTGGCACGCAGGGAGATGCGCTGTCCGTAAAGCGTGACCCAGGCGCGGCCGTGTCCGTCCGCTTCAATATCGCTGACGGTGACCACGCGGCCATCGTCAATAAAGCGCGCCACCATTTCACAGGCGGGCTGGCGGTAGAGAGTTTGTGGGCTGGCGAACTGCATCACCTGCCCGGCGTGCATCACCACAATGCGGTCGGCCAGCGCCATCGCTTCATGCTGATCGTGAGTGATATACAACAGCGTGGCACCAGAGTGCTGGTGAAAGCGGGTGAATTCCTCTTCCATGGTGGCGCGCAAATGCACATCGAGGTTGGCCAGAGGCTCGTCGAGCAGCACCACCTGAGGACGCGTTACCAGACAGCGGGCCAGTGCCACACGCTGCCGCTGGCCGCCTGAGAGATCGGCCGGCTTACGTTCGGCCATTCCTTCCAACCCGACCTGTAACAGAGCCGCAACCACCCGCTGCTGACGCAGCTCACGTGCCATCCCTTTCACTTTCAGACCGTATTCCACGTTTTCCGCCACTGACATATGCGGCCACAGCGCGTAGTTCTGAAAGACAATGCTCAGATCGCGCTGTTCCGGCGGCAGATGCTGCCCCGGCGCGCTGTAACAGCGTTCACCTATGCTGATCGTTCCCGCATCCGGGGTTTCAAAACCGGCCAGCGTACGCAACAGAGTGGTCTTACCGCAGCCGGAAGGGCCGAGTACCGCAATAAATTCACCGTGTTCAATATGGAGTGACACATCGCGCAGCACCGGCTGCGAACCAAAGGATTTACACAGGTTGTTGATCAGGATCGCAGACATAAATGCAGTTCAGCTCCGTCAGTCACAGTAACGCGTTAAAACATACTGAGCGTAGATGACAGGCAGGTGACAGTGCGATAGCGAACGGCAGTGACGTTGCTGACCAGGGCGGGTCAGGCGTGCCTGACCCCTACGGAATGCTGCGGGTTATTGGAATGGGCCGGGCGTGCCTGACCCCTACGGAATGCTGCGGGTTGTTGGAATGGGCCGGACGTGCCTGACCCCTGCGGAATGCTGCGGGTTGTTGGAATGGGCCAGGCGTGTGTAGGACCGGGTACATAGGTAACAGATCAGACCGGGCACACAGGTAACACTTTTATGCCGGGTCGACCCTGATAAT